>OY969891.1:0-5046666 GCA_963704355.1 uncultured Acidimicrobiaceae bacterium
TCAAGCCGAGTTCTTTCCAAGCCAACCGTGGAGCCGCTGACCCCAATCTCGAGCAATTTTGCTCGAGCAGAACGTGTAGGGGATGCTGCCGACAGGGCGCTGGTGCGGACGTGGTGCGAAGGGGTCATATCGTGGTCAGCGACGAAACAGTCAGCCCCGCCGAGTCCTACGGCGACATTGGAGACGGCGAGACGGGGCGGGAGCGGCCGGCACTCAACCGGATCCGGCCACGCCGGTGCGAGCAGTCGGAGGACGACATGCAAATTGACCTCAGCGAAGAGCAGGAGTTTCCGGGCATCGACCCGCCGGTTCATCAAAGTAGAGACACCGCTCGGCGTTGTACGTGATTTGTATGACACGCGAGACGGGTTTGATCTTGGATGGTGGCGCAAAGCAGCGGAACTCGGCTGGACATCCCTGTTCGTCCCCGAACAGCTGGGCGGAGGAGTCCTCTCTGGCCGGCCAACTTGCGACGCAGTCATGGTCGCGGAAGAGATGGGGCGCCTTGTCTCGCCAGGTCCGTTCCTGCCGGTGAACGTCGTAGCGGCTGCGATCGCACGGGCAGGGTCAGAGCAGCAGCGCGCGGCGGCGCTTCCCGGGCTGCTCTCGGGAGTGACCGTCGCCACGTGGGCGATTTGTGAACCGCAGGGTCGCTGGGAGCTGCAGGACATCGAAACGACGGCTACCCGGCAGGGTCGCAACATCGTGCTCGACGGAACGGCGTACGTCGAGGCGCTGGGGGGCGAAAACGATGCCTGGCGACAGCCCGACGGACGGCGGCCTGACCGAGGGGCTCGTGCCGGTCGAAACGCCCGGAGCGACGACGACCCTTGGGCGCAGCATCGACATGACCCGCCGGTTCGGCTCCATCCGATTCGACGAGGTGGTCTTGCCACAGAGTGCTGTCGTTGGCGAGTTTGCAGGGGCGTCTGAGCAAGTGGGTTGCCAGATGGAGTTAGCGATCGCTTTGCAATGTGCCGAGCTTGTCGGCGTGGCGGACCGGACCCTCGAGTTCACGTTGCAGTATGGGCGAGAACGATCAGCGTTTGGGCGCTCGATCATGTCGTACCAAGCTTTGAAGCACCGGATCGCGGACATGGCGGTCTTACTTGAAGGTTCGAAGGCAATCACCGATGCACTTGCGGCCGCTATCGACGAGAGAGCGGCCACCGCGAGTGGACTCGCCAGCGTCGCGAAAGCCTACGTCGGCACCCATGCGCTCGACATCGTCGATGACTGCGTCCAAATCACTGGAGGAATCGGAGTCACATGGGAGCACAATATTCACCTGTATAGCCGGCGCGCCGCCGTGAACCGCGCCGTTTTCGGTACTCCCGAAGATCACAAGCAGAAGCTGCTCGTTGAGGTCGCCGCGCTCGATGAGGTGTCCGCATGAGCGCTGAGAATCTGGAACCGGTGGAGGCGTTCGGAGCCCGGGCCGCGCACTGGATGCAAGGCCACCTACCTCGCTGGGACGACGAACTCATGAGTGAGCGTGAGCTGCAGAACCTGCTGTTCGATCACGGGTTCGCCGGGATCGCGTTTCCCCGACGCTATGGAGGAGCAGGCTTGACCCTCGAGCACCAGAGAGCCTTCGTCGAAGAGACGGCGGTCCAGGACCGACAACTACCCATCGCCAATCGTGTATCGATTGGGATGGTGGGGCCGACGATCCTCCAACACGGTTCCGATGAGGCGAAGGCACGGTTCCTACCACCGCTGCTTCGAGGTGACGCACTCTGGATTCAGCTGCTCTCTGAGCCCCAAGGCGGGTCCGATATGGCCGCCACCATGACCCGGCTGACTCGCGACGGCGTCACCTACGTCTTGAACGGTTCGAAGATGTGGAGCAGCGGTGCCCTCGATGCAGACTACGGCCTCTGCCTGTGCCGATCGAACTGGGGGCTGCCAAAGCATCGGGGCCTGTCGATGATCGCTGTACCCCTCAAAGGAACGTCTGGGATCACCATCGTTCCAACGAGAGGAGCTAGCGGCCTGATGAGCGACCATTGCGAAGAGTTCTTTGATGATGTCATGCTTCCCGCACAGAACCTCATCGGAGCAGAGAACGAAGGGTGGGCAGTCGCACGGACGCTGCTGCTGCACGAGCGCAACACGGTGGGGAACGTTGGCTACGGACGACTGGTCGGCCGACGTGAGCGCGGCCCGAAGCGGGTTTTCGGCGGCGAACCGGCCGCCGCATCCGCGACAGCGGCCATTGCGCGCAGGCGACTTGACGCCGTCGGAACCATGGTCGTCGACGCGTACATCCAATCTGTGGTCGTTCCGCTCACAAGCGCCCGGGTAATGGCTGGGCTCCACGCGGGAGCGTACAAGGGCCAATGGGGTTCGCTCGCGAAGTTGCAGGCCACTGTGGCCGCCCAAGCGTCGGTGCGGACGGCCATGGCGGCGCAAGGTGCTGACGGTGTCATCTGGGACGGCGAAGAGGTCCGAACTGACAACGTCGGTACTACCTGGCTCGAATCCCGAGGTGGCACGATCGCCGGGGGAACGAACGAGATCCAGCGGAACATCATCAGTGAGCGTCTCCTTGAGCTGCCCCGAGAGCCGGCGCCGGACCAGCACTTGCCCTTCGATGAGACGCTACGCAATTGCGGCAGGCGATGAATCCGGGATTCTTGCTCAGAGCGAAGGGGGGAGGGTGTCGAGGTGGTCGCGCCGCGTAAGCCCGCGCACCAGCAGCCGGGCGTACCAGTCGCCAATATCAGACAATGACCGACGGCCGTTCGTTGCCCACCCCCGCGTTGTGCTCAACAAGGCGAACAACGAGCTGGCAGCGAGTCCAGCGTCAAGCTCGGGGTCGAAGGCGCCCTGGTCTAAGCCCTGCTGAATGATCTGGCGGACAAACCCGTTGAGGGTTCTCCGCATCGATTCGATCTTCCCCTGGTGCTCATCGGAAAGCCAGGCGACTTCGCGCCAAATCCCGCCCGACGGGCTCTGTAATGAGTGGTACACGTCCATTTGGCGTTGGATGAATATATGAAGTCGTGTAATGGCATCGGATTGGGCGGTTGCCTCGTCCTCGATTGTCGCATCAAGCGCGAGCTGCATGCTCGATTCCGCGAGGGAGAAAAGCAGATCTTCTTTAGAGTCAATGTAGTAGTAGAGGCTGCCGGTCAGTAGGCCGACTCGAGCCGCGATATCCTGCAGGCGGCTCGCGTGATAACCCCGGTCATTGAACTCACTCCCGGCAGCGCGAAGGATCTCATCCCAACGCTCCTCGTTACGGATGCCGGGCTTCGTCCTTAGATCGTTCGGCTCCGCGCCGTTTCGTCGGTGTTTCGGCACCCGAGACCTTTCGTCCTAACGTCACTCTAGGGGGACCACGACGGTCACCGCGGCATGTCTCGACCAACTGATTCTGAGGCATGACCTACGCCGATTGTAGTTCTAGACGCCTTGGTTACAGGCTTGCCTGACGATGCTCACGAGGACATGTTCACAATCCGACAACGCGGGTCGAGCGGCATGTAGCTCTCTGGCTCTCTTGGGATCTCGGCTTTGATCTGCCTGCCCTCGCTGCCTCCCTCGGCGGCCGTTGCAATTTTTGGCACGGCCATCCGATCGCTCGCCCCATCCGACACCACCGAACCGGTCAACGTCGGCGTCCAAGAGCTCCCGCATGTTGGTCACTTCGACGGCACCTTCTCCGGCCCTTGATCGGACGGAGCCTCGAGGGTGCCCTAGTCCCGGCGATCCTCAGGTCGGGTTGACCCCCCGCACACCCGTCGGTGGGTTAGATTGCATTTTCTAACCTTATTTGTCAAACTGTTATTAGATAGAATTGCACTGGGAGGGAAATTGCATGTCTGTGACCTATCGGCCAGCGCCCACGCCCGTTGACCTGCGCTTAGACGAGACCGGCACCGTCGAACTGGCATCGCTGCACGTCGGCCGATCGATCCGTGAGGAGGATTCGTCGGGCGACCTTGACCCGCTCCCCACTACTGATCCTGAGACCTGGGAGCCCATCGTCGTGTCCTACTCCGGGTGCGAGGTCGTCGATGGTCATCGGCGTGTCCACGCGGCTCTGGCACTCGGCGCAACGGAACTCGGAGTTCGATGGTTCGTCGGGGATGAGACCGACGCGATTGCCGAGTTCGTACGATTGAACACCCGAGAAGACAGCGGGCTGAGCCGCGCCGAGCGTCAAGAGGCAGCAAAGCGGATACTTCGGGCGCACCCCGAGTGGTCGGATCGCCGTATCGGTGAGACGTGTAAAGTCTCACCGAAGAACGTGGCGCAGGTTCGCTCAGTCCTCGAGCGGATGGTGGACAGTCCGGGTCTGAACGGGACTGAAGCCCGGGTCGGGAGAGACGGGCGAGTGCGGCCGCTCCATCCACAAGCGCAACGGATCCGGATCGCTGAGGCGATCAAAGCTCACCCGGGGGCATCACTTCGGGGCATCGCCGGTCCTATCGGAGCCTCACCTGAGACGGTGCGCCGAGTTCGCGCCGCCGTCATTGACCAGGGAGCACCTGATCAGGAACAGCTCAGTGACTCTGATGCGCTGCGGTCGGTGCTTGTCCGCATGCGAGAGCCGACCTGGGAGGCGGACCAAGCATTCATGTCTCGCGACGACGCGGCGGAGGTCGCCGACTTCTTTGCCCGGACCGACATTTCAGGAGTTGACCCGGAGCAGCACGCGCGGGCGATCCCGCTCAGCCGCGTCTACGAGGTCGCGGATGAGGCCCGCCGCCGCGCAGCGTTCTGGGTCCGGTTCGCAGAATCTGTCGAGAACCGGTCGCGGAGAGCGTGCTTGTAGCGACAGAGCCGAGAATCTGCTGAGGATCGCCGCATGAGCCCACAGGCGCACGAGTCTGAACAAGGACCCAACGAACCTGGGTATCAGCGGCAACGACGACCTGATATCAACGGAAGGGCGCACGCCATGGGCCGGGACTTCACCCGTTTTGAGATTGACCTTGCCGACGATGGTGTTGCCACCGTCACGATGACGCGCCCCCCGGTGAACGCCGTCGATCTCGCAATGTATAGGGAGATTTGGAGCCTCTTCGTCGACATCGACCAGATCGGAAAAGGCGTGCGCGCCATTGTCCTCACCGGTGCCGGCAAGCACTTCTGTGCTGGCAACGACCTCGATGACTTTGCCAGCATGGACAGCGACAACGTTCGAGAACGGATGTACCACGTCCGTGAAGCATTCTTCGCGCTCCAGGATTGCGCCGTGCCTGTTGTCGGAGCTGTCGCTGGCGCCGCGCTCGGCACCGGCCTGTGCCTCGCGGCGGCGTGCGACTTCGTGCTCGCCAGCCCGGACGCGGTGTTCGGCCTACCCGAGCTGAGCGTCGGGGTGCACGGTGGAGCGCGTCACCTCGGGCGTTTGGTCGGTCAACCAATGGCGCGATGGATGTTCTTCACTGGGGAACGGCTCTCCGCAGAACGGATGTATGCGCTTGGTGCCATCATCGACGTCGTACCTCGCGACGAGCTCCTCGATGCGGCTCGAGAGCAGGCTCGTCGGATCGCCGCCTACAGCCCGGTTGCCGTTCGACTCGGGAAGCAGGGACTAAACGACATCGAATTCGTCGACATTCGCCGAGGCTACGAACTCGAACAAGGGCTGACAGCCCGAATGATGGATCACCCCGACTCGAAGGTCGCCCTAGCAGCGAGCCGAAGCGGAGCGCAGCCGATATACAAAGATATCTGCCCGCTACCAACGGGCGGGAAGGAGCCCTGCTAATCGAGGATCGTCGCCGGACACACATCCACTGTCGTGGTGTCAGCACACGTCGAGAACCAAATAAGCCCGTTCCGGAAGAGGCCCCCGATAACGACACGGAGGAGCGGAGAGCATGGCGTTGCTCTTCAACAGCGTTATGGCGTACCGGTCGTGTCCGCTTTTTTTCGTGCCCAGGCCCTGGCCTTTGGGACTGGATACAAACCGTGACAGTGGATCTTTCGACGTCCACCACCAGTAGGTGACCCGGTCGGCTCATTCGGTGCCGGCGACGCGCTCCCCGAGTATCCCAGAGTCCCGCAGGCTAGCAAGTTCATCGGAGGTGAGTCCGACTTCGGAGAGGACCTCCTCGTTGTGCTCGCCCAGAGTAGGGGATGGGGAGTGCAACCAGCTAGATACCCGGCTGTACCGGAAGGGCAGTGTGGGTAGTTCGTGCTCCCCGGTGATCTTGTGGTTTTCGACCTCGAAGAGGCCCCTTGCCCGAAGCTGGGGATTTGCAACAATATCGCGGGAAGAAATGACCACCTCGGCCGGGACGCCGTGTCCACTCAGTAGTTGGGCGATCTCCTCAGCACCGGTCGCCGACGTCCACCTGGCCAATTCTTCGTCGATCAGATCCTGGGCGCGCCGCCGCCCCGGCGCTGTGGCGAGGTCAGGGTCGTCGCTCCAGGCCGGTTCGCCCAGGACGCTGCAGAGCCGCTTCCACTGGTCGTCAGTGGCCACGGCGATGGCCACCCACTGGTCCTCGCCGACGCACTGGTAGATCCCCTGGGGGGCGGAGACCGGTCCCCGATTCCCGTCCCGCCGGAGGATCGAACCGGACGCCCCGTACTCCACAACCTGTTCCGCGGCGGCGTTAAGGGCGGCCTCCACCATCACTGTCTCTACGTGACGTCCTCCGCCCGATCGGTCCCGTTCGAGGACGGCGAGGAGTGTGCCGATTACCGCGTGCATGCCGGCCAGTGGATCGCATGCTCCCCGGAGCAGGACCGGCGGCCCGTCGGCGCCACCGGTCAACCAGGCCATTCCGGTGAGGCACTCCATGGTCTGGGCGAATCCGGTGCGGTCCCGCCAAGGACCACTGAGTCCGAAGGCAGGCATACGCACCATGATCAGCTCGGGATTGAGTGCGTGGAGTTGCTCCCAACCCAACCCGAACCCTTCGATTACGCGCGGCGTGTAGTTCTCCACCAGGACATCAGCCGTGTCAACCAGGCGTTCGAAGGCGCGCTTGCCCTCGGCCCGGGTGAGGTCGAGGGTAACCGCCCGCTTGCCGACGTTGGCGGTGTGGAAGACAGGGCCCCACTCCCACCACCGCTCCTCGGTAGGGGGTCGGGTGCTGGCGAACCGCATTTGATCCGGCCGCGTCACCGACTCGACCTTGATCACGTCGGCACCGAGGTTGGCCAGTACGCTGGTGGCCGCCGGGCCAGCCCACCACGCAGTGCAGTCCACGACGCGCAGTCCGGCCAGCGGAAGCTGCCAGCTACGGCCGTCTTCGGGTTCGGCCTTCGGGCGCGTCGGTTCCGCCCACACGAAGGACTCGGTGTGCTCACCGTTGCCGGGGGCGTCACCGAACGGCCGAGGCGAGGTGCCCGAGATGGCGAATGGGACACGGGGCTGGACGAAACGGCCGGAGGGACTGGGCACGAAAACCCCGCGCTCTACGAATTGCTCAAAGTCGAGGATCGTCGATCCGTTCAATACAGGGCCAGCCGGGATGCGAAAGAGCGAAGCGTCTTCCAGCACTTCGGCGGCGGTGTGCTTGATGGTGTAGTCGTGGACCGCGTTCGAGAAATTCATCGCGGCGGGCGAAGCGCTTGACGGCGGAGGGCAGGTCGGGATCGTCGAGGAGGTCCGGTCGCCCGATCATGATGAGGAAATCCTGAAACTGCTGGGCGCTGTTAGTGGTGAAGACGGCGAATCCGTCTGAGGTGGGCTCAACCGACGGCACCTCGACCGTCCGCCCAGTACCGGTGAGCGGCGGCCATCCCAGAAATGATGCGAACACCGATGGGCAGGTGACCATTGTTACGGCCATACAGTCGAGCATGGCCACGTCCACGTGCTCGCCCAGCCCCGACCGAACCGCCGCGCGGTAGGCAGCGATTCCGCCGAGTGCGGCGTAGGTGCCAGTCAGCCACTCGCCGATCCGCCCTCCGGCTGACAGCGGTGGTTCCAGTGGGAGGCCCCGCCCACCGGTCGAGCCACACGCTGCCTGAAGTGTGAATTCGGTACTGGGGCGGTCGGCCCAAGGACCATGGCAACCGAATGGCGTGATCGTGACGACGACAAGAGAAGGGTTTGCGGCCCACAGTGCCTCGCTGTCGGGAGCGCTGTCGGTTACGACGATATCCGCCGTTGCGACCAGTGGCCCCGCGCTCCCGTGCACCGACCGCTTGGAGGCGTTCAGGTACTCGAACAACGCTCCGGAACCCCATAAGCGCAGCGGATCTCCACTGCGCGGCTCCACTTTAACGACGTCGGCCCCCGCATCGGCCAAGATCTTGGTGCAGTATGGGCCGGCGATATCGGTGGTGCAGTCCACGACCCGTACTCCTGTGAGCATATGTTTCCCCGACCCTCCCACGATCTGGCTTCCAATTGGATCGGCATGAATGTTACCGAGACATCCGTCCCGGCGTCCGCTCCGGGGCGGTACGAAGGGCGGGCCAGAGCGAGGTAGTCTTGTTCCCAAAACCAACGCGCTCCTGAGGCCATTTGGTATCGGCATCAGGGGCCCGCCTGTAATGAAGTTTTGGAACTAATCGGAGAAGCTGACGTCGTCGTAGCGACGGCTGACGCAACCTTCGCCGATACCAGCCTGATCCAAAGCCGCACCCCGGTCCACGCAGTTGCTCTTAAGAAGGTCATGCCCAATCAGGAACCATCGCGGAACGCCCTCCTTGGAGATCGGAGCCCCATGTCGAGCGCCGGGGCCCTCCAACTTGAAGTCATCGACGCACTCGTCGTCGCAGATGGCGAACTCGAGGTTGAGCTTGACAAGCGCCTTAAGCGGTTCGCTCCATCTCGTTAGCCGTGACTCTACAGTCGGCGGGGTGGATCGTGAGTACGGCCTCAGCAGCCACCCAATGAGGTGGTTCATCTCATTGGCACCTGGTCACCCCAAAATGGCGTTCACAAATGCAACAATTTTAGCGATCATCCCTAGTAGAACTGGGTTCGAATGTGATCCCTCTCGGCCTGCAAGGGCTGGGAATCAGCGATTCCAACCTCGCCGCGCTCGGATGGGAGTCCCAGCCCTCCGGAACTCCCGGACGAGCGTTCTTGCGTGTACACCGAACTCGGAGGCGACATCGGCGACCGACAGCCCCTCGGCGTAGCGTTCGGCGGCTCGGGCAACCACGGAGTCGGTCATTTTCCGGACGACGCGGCGGCGGAGCACGCCTCGCCGATCGAGTTGAGCGATGATCGTGGTCCGGTGGACGCCGTACCTCCGTCCGAGCTCATCGATCGACGCCTGTAGATGCCGAAAACTCCGATTGGATTAGTGACCAGGATTTTCTAGGTCTCCATCCCAAATGTTGTCTCACCGCGGGTGCTACCGAATCATGGGAGATAGTTCGGTCGGCAAGTACCGATGTTCTTTCTGGTACATCGTTCCTGGTCGGTTCGCGGATGAGGTTTTCGGCACCCACAGGTCGCCCAAGGCGAACCTCTGTAAGATTTTCGTGATGCTCGGAGGTAGATGATGAAAGCATCCGCCGGTGATCCGGACCTTGGCAAGATGCACTTCGACAGGCTCGACGATGGGACCGACGAAGATTTCCAGGTAATGCGGCGGGTCCACGAGCGCAACCTCGCGAGACTTCCTGACTTGCTCCTTTCAACGTTGAGCAATCTGAAGGGAGACGCCGCCTATCCCATCGACCGCCTCCAGCACAGTCTCCAGACGGCGACCCGCGCCTTACGGGCAGACGCCGATGAAGAAACGATCGTCTGCGCCTTGCTCCATGACGTGGGCGAGACCCTCGGCCCGCTGAATCATGGTGAGGTAGCAGCCGCCATCCTGAAGCCTTTCATATCCGAACAGAACCATTGGGTCCTCGCCCATCACCCAATCTTTCAAACGTACTTCTACGCCCGCCATCTTGGACTCGACCCAAATGCACGGGAGCAGTACCGAGGGAGCCCTTACTACAATGCCTGCGTTAATTTTCACGACGGACTGGGACGAGGTGTCCTTCGATCCTACGTACGACTCGGAGCCCCTTGCAACGTTCGAACCGATGGTCCGGCGTGTGTTGGCGGAGACGTGGACTATGCCACAGTCGAGCTGATCACGGCGTCGTGACCTTCGGACTCAACCGCCACCATCGAACACAATAACGATCGAGTCCGCGATCTGCAGAAGGTCGCGCATCGACACATCCGGTGCTCGTGTGCGTCTGGCTTCGCGCGACAGCATCCACCGGCCTGTGGGTGCCGATAACGTCATCCAGACTGCTGAGCTGGAATGACGCATCTTTCGCGTGTCGGATTCCCCCCACGGTGCGACCAATGCTGATCCCGTCCTACCGACAGTGGGACTCTGGGACCGCGCGGGTAGATGGTATTGCCTCTGGTCTTCATGCGTCTTCCTTCCCTGCCGATAGGCGCCCGAGTGGCGCGCCGTCGGTATAACAATATCCAATAGATACTGGGTACTTAAACGTGCTATACTTACCTTGTGGGAACTAAAGGGAATGAGCTGCCTGGCGACGTGTTCGATCGGGAGTGCCCGTCCCGACTAGTGATCAGCCGCCTCGGCAACAAGTGGACGATGCTGATCGTCATTGCCCTGAGCTCCGGCGTCCTCCGGTTCTCGGAGCTTCGAGACCGCATCGGCGAGGTCACCCCGAAGGTCCTCACGCAGTCGCTGCGCTCCCTCGAGCGCGACGGGATCGTCGAGCGCACCGTCTACGCCGTCGTACCGCCCAAGGTCGAATATCAGCTCACCGACCTCGGCCGGTCCCTGCTCGAACCGATCGCCGCCGTAAAAGCATGGGCTGAGAGCAACTACGGGGCGGTCCTCGACGCCCGCGCCCGTCAGCTCACCTAGGTGCAGCGACGCCCGTTCGGAACGGTCCTCACGAGCCGAAGATTCGATCCACCGCGGTGACTCCGCCATCGACGGCGCTGGCCTGACCGGCGACGAAGGCGGCGTCAGCATCTCCCGCCCCTCTCCGTTGCCGTCGCGCCGATGTTAGGGCGTCGCTCAACGTCGAGCAACGAAGATGTCTATCCCACAATGCCGGCTCAGAGCGGTCAGTTGCTCAGAGTTCCATGAGCGCAGGGGCCAACTCGCGATAGGCATTCAGCGGGAACGACTCGAGAGGGGCGAGGACCTGGATGCAGACATGGTTCGCGCCGGCCTCGAGGTGTTCACGTACGCGATTGGCCACGTCGTCCGTATTTCCCCAGGCAACCAAGGCGTCGATGAGTCGGTCGCTTCCACCCCCGTCCAAATCGTCATCTGCGAAGCCCAGTGACCGGAGATTGTTGGCGTAGTTCGGGAGGGAGAGGTATCCAGCCGAAAATGCCCGCGCCGCCTGTCGAGCCGAACTTGCGTCCTTCTCCAGCACAACGGTGACCTCGGGGGCTAGCAACGCATCGGCTCCCAGGACCTCACGAGCACGAGCCGTATGGTCAACCGGTACGAAGTATGGGTGAGCACCCGCGGCTCGGTCAACCGCTAGGCCCAGCATTCGATGACCGAGAGCGGCCAGTACCCTCCGCTCTTTCGCTGCGGCAGGCCCGGCAACATCCAGTGCATCGAGGTAGGCAACCATATGGCTGTATGGACGGCTGTAGTCCTCGACGATTGCTGCGTGACTGGCACCAAGTCCGAGGACGAACCGGCCCGGATGACGGAGATCGAGGTCAGCGACAGCCAGAGCGATCTCCTCAGGAGACGTGGACCAGATGCTCACGATGCCGCTGAAGACCGTCATCCGAGTCGTTGCGGCCAGAAGTCGCTCAAAATGCGGCGAGAGGCCTGGTTGGAATCCGCCGGAGGACCACAATGCCGCGTAGCCAAGTTCTTCCAATTCGGCCGCGACGCCAACCGAGGCCTCCTCAGCGACCCGCCAAGCACCGCTCCACCAGACGCCTATTTGTCCGAGTTCCACCAGATCACGGTACCTGAGCGAAGGTCGCCCCTCGTAGGGTCAACATGAAGCGTGCCTCACAACCGGGAGCGGGTCGCGTTATTGGCTCCAAGGACTTCAGTATCCGGGTCGCGGGCGAATGGCCACGCCGGCCCGCTTGAGAGCTCGCTGTACCGTTGACGCATCGACATTCAAGATATTCCCGACAGTGGCAAGGGAATCGCCGGCTTGGTACTGACTGACCGCTCGCTCGATGTCCGTTGGCGTCAGCTTGGGTAGGTTCACCCTCCGGGCGACGCCGAGGTGTTCAAGACGGTCGGCCACCGTTCGGCGGTGGACACCGAACTCCCGAGCGAGCTGGTCCAACGAATGACCGTGCTGGTACGCGGCAGCCGCGGCCTCAACCTCAGAGGGGGTGAGTCGACGCTGGACGGGCTTTGTCGGTCGTCGAGCAGCACCATCTGCGGTGGGGGAGTCGACCTCATCGACGTTGGCGCTGAGCGCCCTGGAGGCGGGGTTTGAATGCCGTCCCCTATTGTCCGGACCGGCGGCTCCCCGGCGATTCGCGGACCATTTTGGGGCCTCCTGCGGCCCCCGACCAGCCGGTGGTTGTACAAGGAACCCCTGTTCAGGAGCTACTTCTAGGGTGTCAGGAGGGTTTGAAAGCCGTCCCCAAAGGTCCACCGGAAAAGTCCAGGTCAGAGGAACAGGGGTGGATTACCTCAAGGTCGCGTCCTTCGTCGGCGGTGACCTTACGTGACCTTATTGGTGAGGAAAGCGCCCATGAGCGCTACGTAAGTCGTCGTAGAGGTCGTTTCAGTGCAACTCCGACAGCCCTCACGAAGGCCCTGCTCGCCTCGCGAGCTGAACATGACCGGAATCCGCTTAGCCGAAGTTCGTTGCCGATTACCTGAGATGCTTCTTGCCTCTCCATCGGGTGCTGCTGGGTACTGCGACGTAATCGAAGGCGAGCCCAGGCCATGTATGTCGTCGAAACGAGTGGGGTGGTCCCGAGTAAAAGTCTGTGACTTCGAGCCGCCGAGACGTCGTTTCCTCCGTTGGTGCCGTGTCAGACTCGCTCTGGTGGAGACTTCAACGCTGTTGTCTGCGGCCGAGGATGACGCCCGTGCCTTCTTGACCGCTGCCCAGACCGACTGGGAACGACCGGTGCCGCACTGCCCCGGCTGGGACGCTGCCGGGTTGGTTCGCCACACCGGCGGCATCTTCTTGTGGATGGCGGCCATCGTCAAGTCGGGTGAGCGCGTCAGCCGGCGTACCCTCGACCCGGCGCCTGAGGATCCCGCCGAGCTTGCAGCGTGGTACCTCAGGTCCCTGGACCGGACTCTCGCTGTGCTCGGAGTCGCCGATCCGGACTCCCTTACCTGGACGTTCTCGTCCACCGGTGACCGAAGAGTGCGCTGGTGGCGCAGGCGTCTCGCGGTCGAGGTGGCGATCCATCGCTGGGATGCCCAGCACGCCGCCGTGGTTGCTGACGGAGGCGGCGGACAGCGGCCCGTGGACGGAGAGGTGGCCGCCGCAGGGATCGAGGAGTTCGTCGTCGAGTTCCTTCCCGGTCTCCCGGCTCAAGAGGGGGTCGAGGGCCTCGGCGGCACCCTCCAGCTCCACGCCACTGACCGGCCGGCGGAGTGGTGGATCGACCTCGACGCCCAGGCCTCGGTTGTCCCCGAGCGGGCCAAGGCCGATACCGCTGTTCGCGCCACCCGGTCGGACCTCCTGCTCTGGCTGACGAACCGAGGACCCCTGGACACCATCGAAGTACTTGGGAACCGGGAGATTCTCGATCGCTGGCACCAGCTCCGACGCTGATGAGGGCATCGCTTGGCCCTCCACTTAGGGTGCGGACTTGCTGGCACAGCTCCTCTTGCATGGGCGTTGAGCGTCACTCGGTTCGCCGAAGGTAAGTAGCGGCCTCCATGGCCGCCGACGTGGGTCCTTGGGTCTTCGCCCGTGAGGAACCATCTGGAATCGAAATCAGTTGCTCTCCGCAATCATTAGTATAGGCATGTAATGCCCAAGCCCACCGACGCCAGCCAGGAGTCCGTTGTCGACGCCGTGCTCAGTGCCAGCCGGGTCCTCGTGGCCATCGCAGCCCGCTCGCTGGCTGATGCCGGCGAGGAGGTCACCCTCACCCAGTACCGCTCGCTTGTCGTCCTGGCCTCGCGCGGGCCGCAGAGCATGGCCGAGCTGGCCGATGCCGTCGCGGTCACCCCGCCCACCGCGTCGCGCCTTTGCGATCGACTGGTCAAGAAGGGATTGGTTCGTCGACGGACCGATCGCCACGACCGCCGCCAGGTGCACATAGCCCTCACACAGATGGGCCGAGACCTCGTCGACGCTGTGACCGCTCGTCGACGCCAGGAGATCGCCGACCTGCTGGCCGCCGATCCCGATCGAGACCCAGCGTTCGGTCGTGGTCGCTCTGACGCAATTGGCCGCAGGCCGCAGGTGAGGTGCCCGAACAGGACTGGAGCGCAGGGTGGGACCTGTGAGCGAGCCCGAGCCCGCCGCCTCACCCGACCAGGGCCATGTGGGCCCGGGCGCTCAGCACCCGAGCGGGACGTTGGGTGTCCTCGGCCTCCTACCTCAAGAAGTGGAGCGTCCTCGGTGTCGTGATCGGGGCGGTGGCCGGCCTGCGGTGCCATCGTGTTCTACGAAGCACTGCGTCTCTGCACCCACTTCTTCTTGAACGTGTGCGCCGGGTACCAGGTGCCAACTCCGGCCGGCGAAGGCGGCCTGGCGGCCTCATCCTCGGCAGCCCGGCCCTGGGCGCTCCCTCTTGTCGCGGGGGTGGGCGCACTTCTCGGCGCGCTCCTCGTCTATCGCTTCGCTCCCGAGGCTGAAGGGCACGGCACCGATGCCGCCATCTCTGCGGTGCATCACAATCCCCGCGGTGTGCGCTTCCGTGCTGTGATCGTCAAGATCGTGGCGTCGGCCCTCACTATCGGCTCGGGTGGCTCTGGCGGGCGAGAGGGCCCGACGGGTCAGATCAGCGCCGGCTTCGGGTCGCTTCTCGCCCGCGTGCTCGACCTCGAACCCGCCGATGGACGGATCGCGGTGGCGACGGGGATCGGCTCGGGCATCGGGGCCATCTTCGGCGCCCCCCTGGGCGGGGCGGTGCTGGCCTCGGAGATCCTCTACCGCGACGACTTCGACCCGGCCGCACTCTTGCCCAGCTTCATCGCCTCGGTGGTGAGCTTCGTGGTGTTCGGCGCGGTCGAGGGTTTCTCGCCGCTCTTCGGCTACGTGGCGACCTACCGCTTCACCGACCCGGCCCAGCTGCTTTGGTTCGCCCTCATCGGCCTGCTCGCCGGCCTGATCGGGCTCCTCTACGCCAAGGGCTTCTACGGTCTGGCCGACCTGTTCAGGCGCTCTCCGTCTGCCCCGCTGGGTCGGCCCGGCCATCGGTGGGCTTGTGGTCGGTGCCATCGCCATCGCCATCCCTCAGGTCATCGGCACCGGCTACGGCTGGGTGCAGCAGTGCTGGCCCACAACGCGCTGGAATCCATCCCGTTGTGGATCGTGCTCATCGTCCCCTTCGCCCGGATCCTGGCCACCGGCCTCTCCATCGGCTCTGGCGGGTCGGGCGGGATCTTCGGCCCCGGAATCGTGATCGGCGCCTTTCTCGGTGCTGCGGTGTGGCGGGTCTTCGACCCGGTGTTCCCGTCCATGGGACACGATCCAGCCCCCTACGTGATCGTCGGCATGATGAGCTGCTTCGGCGGGATCTCGCGGGCGCCGTTGGCCGTCATGTTGATGGTGGCCGAGATGACCGGGAGTCTGTCCATCCTCACTCCGGCCATGATTGCCGTCGGCATCTCGTGGCTCATCGTCCGTCGAGGGGACGACACCATGTACCGAAGCCAGCTGAAGAGCAGGTCTGACGCCGCCTCGCAAAGACTCCTGGCCGGGCTCCCGCTCCTGGCCGCCATACCGGTTACCCGAGCCATGGCCGAGCCGAAATTGGTGGTGTCCGCCGTGAGCAGCACCGACAACGCGAGACGTGCGCTGGACCAGATGGGCCTCAACGGTGCGCCCGTGGTCGACGAGGCCGGGCGACTCGAAGGGACCATCGCCCGGTCCAGGCTCGCGGATCCCGGCAAGGGCAACCGACCGATCGGTGACCACGTCGATGCGGGGGCGCCGACCGTCTCGGATTCGAGCCGGCTCGACGTGGCGCTCGAGAGCCTTACCGCCGCACCGCAGTCATGGGTCCCCGTCCTCGACTATGACCGTCGGGTGGTGGGGACGTTGTCGATCTCCGACGTGGTGCGTGCATATCGTCAAGAACTCGTCACGAGCGCGGAACGGATCAGCGAGCTCGGTGCTCAGACAGGCGCCACTCAGGTGACGGTCAATGCTGGATCACCCCTATCGGGTAGAAGGCTTCGCGACGCACGCCTCCCGGCTGGTCTCCTCATCACCTCGATCTCACGGGGGGACAACGTGTTCTTCCCCACGGGCGACGACACGCTCGACATCGGCGACCACCTGACGGTCATCGGTCGAGATCTCGATCTCTCTCGACTCGGGAATGTCACGCCGGCCTGACCAGTAGTCGCCGAACGCCGCTCCCGTCAGATCGACGTTCGATCCAGCCAATAGTCCCGGCAGCTTAAACTCCAAGTCCACCTGGGTGCACCTTACGATCGAGCATCACTGTGGTCCCGCCGCTAAGTTCACACTCGTGACTGAGAGGACGCATCGCTTCTTCTTGAGGCTGAGCGTTGCCACGATGTTCGTCATCGCTATCGTGGACGCTCTCCTCGGGCCCCGGATCATCTTGATCGCTCTGCTCATGCTCGGCCCCTGCTGTGCGCTCTTCAGCGCCCGGCGAGTCTCGACCGCCCAAGCCGGGGCAGTGGCGGTCGGGCTTGCGCTGGTACTGGCCTTGCCTGACGGAATCTGGGGCAGCGTCGCTCAATTCGCCTTCACCGGTGCCATCTTGCTTGTTGCCATCGCCTGCACCTGGGCGGCCGGGATCATCGAATCGGCGATACGACCCTGAGCTTGCGGCAGCGCGCCGTGAGAAAATGAGGACAATCGATCGAAGCGAAGAGCCCATGGACACGATTCGGACCTACCGGGACCAGATAGCCCTCGTCGCTGCGGTCGTTCTGCCGCTTGGCGTGCCTGCCCTCCTCGTGGCATTCCGATCGAACTTCGTCAATACCGCATCGGCGTTGATCTTGGTCGCCGTCATCGTGGCCATAGCCGTATTGGGCAACCGCGTCTCTGGCTTCGTGGCCACGGTCTCGGCGACCTTGTGGTTCGACTTCTTCTTGACCCAGCCCTACGAGAAGCTCGCCATCACCCATCGGCCCGACATCGAGACGGCGGTGAGCCTCTTCGTGGTCGGCATCATCGTGACCGAACTGGCTGCCCGCAATCGCCATCATCACGCGACCGCCGCCCAAGAGTCGAACTACGTCGACTTGCTCTACGACGTGTCAGAACTCGCCGCGTCGGGTGCATCCGCCATCGAGGTGGTCGAACGAGTGCGCGGCGCGCTCGTCGATCTGCTCCACCTGCGGGCTGCCCGCTTCGACCCAGCAGAGGCCGAGCGTCCCATGATGCGCCTCGGCCACGACGCTCAAGTGCTCCTGGGTGGACGGCTCTGGGGTGTCGAACGTATGGGACTCCCGGGCCGCGAGATCGAACTCCTCGTCCAGAGCCGTGGCGAAATGCTGTGCCGCTTCGTGCTGACGCCGGCCCCTGGGTATCCGATTTCGTACGAACGTCGGGTGGTGGCGGTCGCCTTGGCTGATCAGGCCGGCGCTACGCAGCCGCCTCAGCTGCACCCTGTGTGAGCCATCCCCAACTGCGGTCCGTCAGCTGACGGCGAGGAGCGCCAGCACGAAGGCAATATAGGCCGCGATGATCAACCCGCCAGCGGCGCGGCGCAGGCCGTGCCCGGCGTAGGCCAGCGCCAACGTCAGTGCGGTTAGTCCCACGTACCAGCCGGCAACGAGCAGGCTTGATCCTGAGGGCCTGGCCAAGCCTATGACGACGGCGGGTATGAGTAGCCCAGCCGTCACATTGAGTGAGTTTGAGTTGAGTGCGGTGCTCAGGGTGGCCGCGCCGCGTCCTCGCCGGGCCAAGTAGATGGCCGAGACTGCATTGGGCAGGCTGGTGACGGCAGCGAGGACAAGTCCGCCCACGATGATCTCAGGGACACCGAAGTGCACGCCGAGCGAGGTGGCACCGCGTTCCATGGCCACGCTCGCCACAATCACCACGACCAGTGCGCCACCGGCCATCAGGCCGTCGCGGGGGGTCCCGCGCCGTGGGTGGACGGCCTCTTCGAGTTCACTCTCTTCCTCCACGATGGCGGCGGTGACCCACGTCGTCCATCGAGCCGGCAGCTTGAGTCGCCCGAGGATCTTTTGATGAGCCCCAAGTAGCGCCACATAGGGAATCAACACGGCGAGGACGATGCCCAGGCCACCCCCTGCCGAGACTTGGCCTCCCACACTCAAAAGGCAGGCAGCGCCGACCAACAGGGCCACCGTCCCGCTGAACACCACAACCTTTCGGTGCAGCCGGATACGTCCCGATACGACCGCGCCCAGCCCCAGCAACGCGGCCAGGTTGAAGACGTTCGAGCCGAGGACGACCCCGGCACCAACGGTGGCCTGATGGTGCACCAATGCGGTGATCGAGGCCGTGATCTCAGGAGCGTCGGCGGCCGAGGCGGCCACCATCCCAAGCAGAGCTTCGGATAGTCCGAGGCGCTCGCCGACCCGCTCGAGACGCGAGACGAGAACCCAGCTTGTCGCTAAGCTCACGACCGCGCCGAGGACGAAGGTCAGAGTGGACAATCCCAAGTTCATGGTCGATGATGAGCCGGCACGAAATGACCCCGCCAAGATGCGCAAATTGAATCAAGCAAGGTGACACGCGTCAGCTCCCGAACGTGGACCGTCGATGTGCCGACCAGACTTCCCGGCTCTCCGGGCACCAGCGTACCCCAGTCGAACTGCTTCACTCAGTCCGTCGGACGCCGCCGGCCTCAGGCGGCAACCCGAGCGACATTGGTCAAACCGGGGAACCTCCTCTCGCCTTCGCCGAGCGGTTTTTAAGCCGATCTCGGCTGGGCATTGCGTTTGGGACTTCACACCTGCGCAACGCCAGGTACGCGCAGAAGGCCACGACAAAACCCACGTAGAAAGACAGGTCCGCCCCGTCGAGCCACGTGGCAACCGGTCCGACGAGCAGTCCGGTGTTCATGAATGGCACCATGGCGCCGAAGCCGATGACCAGGCTCACGAGCGCGGTCCAGCCGACATTCAGATTCTTCGGATCCATGAGGGAACAGAGCCCCTCATGGGTGACAGTTCCCTTGCGATCCAGCCAGTCGATGAGGACGATGGCGAGGAATGGGGCGATCCAGTACGCGCTAAAGAGGAGGATGGATTGGAATCGAGCCGACGTGCTCCCTCCGTGGAGCCAAAGGATCACACCGAACGCGATTACCGTGCCACCTGCTGCACTCCAGTTCCGCTTCAGCCTTACTCCTGAAGTCTGAAGCGCGAGGGACCCCGAATAGTCATTCATGGCGTTGCTCGTGATCGCCCCGAAGACGACGATGACGAGTGCCAATGTGCCAACCGTGCCCCCGCCCACGAGGGAGCGCACCCCTGCCGCCGTTTGGTTGCTCAACACCCTCGCGCCGGCGAGTCCAATCGCATAAGTCCAGATGTACGAGGCGCTCAAGCCGCCCAGCGTCCACCAAAATATCGGCGACGGCGACGTCTCCTTCGCCTGGTAGCGGCTGTAGTCAGCGGCGTAGCTGGCCCAACTGAAGGCCCCGCTGAAGGCGATCGTTGTCATCAAGACGAAGGCGCCGACGGATGCTCCGCCGTGCACCGTGCTGTGCACGGGGATGTGGCCGCGCTCGAGGATACGCACCGACAAGACCACGAAGAGGACGGCCAAGATGGCGCTGGCCCATGTCTCGAGCTGGTGGATCACCTCGTAGCCTAAGAATCCGACCAGTCCTTCGAGCGCCAGGACGATGAGCACCCCCACGGCGAAGGGCACGTGGAACAAGAGCTGGACTCCTTGGGCACCGAAGAGTCCGACCAGGCCGTCCCAGGCCAACGCGCTCAGCCATTGGACGGCCGCGGGCAGCGTGACGCTCCGGCCGAATGGGAGGCGGGCGAGTGGGAGCTGCCCCATGCCGGTCTTGGGCCCCAAGGTGGACAGGAGGGCGACGGGCACCGCGCCGAGGACGACCCCGAGCACGATGGCCACGAAGCCTGGCCAGAATCCCAGTCCGAGCGCAAAGGCCAAGGTGCCGGTGAAGACGCTGGAGAGTTCCATATTCGGCGCGAACCACACCGTGAAATTTCGCCACGACGATCCGTAACGATGGTCCTCGGGAACCGGAGCCATGCCATGGCTCTCAACAACGAGATCACCGCAGTGTGTGGGTCGAGCACCAGCAAAGACGCCGGTTCGGCCACGGCCGTTGAAGAGCAACGCTGCATCAGGCAGATCGACCATCTGTGCCTCCTCCCTTCGCCGGCATTACCCGGAGCAGGTTCAACGGTCGGCACAAGCAAGTGCCCTCTCAGCCCGGTCTATCCGAGCTCCCGTACTCCCAGTTTCGCGCATCTGATCTCCCTGCAGCACGATTGAGCCAAGCTGGCGGCCGAAGGGTCGATCGCGTTGCCGCTCTCGCCGTGGCAATCCGTGTTGTGCGTGGCAAACGAAACAGCACGACGACACTCGAGGTCGCACCTTGGAAGCCGCCACAATCGGCTGGATCGTCGTGGGTGAGCACCGCCGATTCAGGTCGGTGATGTCCTGGTACTCGCCAAGTAACGTGATCGTCGCCCAGGTGAAGCAAACGCCAATCGCTGCGCATTGCGAGAGGCTGCCGATCAGACGTGAGTACTGATCCGTGGTCACCCACCAACTCCGTTCGGGCGTGACCTTACGTGACCCTATCGAGAGGAAAGGGGAGGGACCATGAGGGAAACTGAGGGGATCGAAAGCCCTCGACCAGGAAGATCCTAGAAACACCCTGGTCAAAAGGCCGCGAACTAGACATTCGCAATGTAGAGGCCGAGGGTTCGAGTCCCTTCACCTCCACGAAAGGTCCAGGTCAGAGGCCTGAAGTGGGATCCCCCAGAAAATCAGATTCTCCGGCGTGTCTTTACGTGTCTTTACGGGTCACGCCGCACGCGAATTCGGGGCCCCGTGCAGTGGGCACATTCGCAGGAATAGTGCGGTCGATTCTCGGGGCAGATACTCAGAATTCGACTCGGAACTTGGGCTGGAAGGTCGCCGTCGTTGGACGAATGCCTGCGATGCGGTCGACTCGGTAGCTCCGAAGCGCTCCATGGTCGTTGACGACGAAGAAGATCAAGTTGCCGTCTTGGGTGTAGCGCAGTGAGTACGGCTCGACTCGCCGTGATCCCCATCGCCCGTTCTCGGCTCGGTAGTCGATGTCGACCTTCAGGCGGTTGACTCCGGCATAGCGGAGTAACTCGAGTGGGACGCCGCGCCTCCACGAGGTGATGGCCTTGGGTGCCTCCCGGTCGGGGTCCAATGTGCCGAGCGAGGCTCGGGGGAGCTCGACGATGCGCAGCGTGCCTGCGAGCCAGCCGAAGACATCGTCGAGAGTCGACCAGAAGTCGGCGAAGGGCGGCAGCGGTTGGGGGAGTTGGTGGCCGAGCATGTTCTCCCACTCGACTTCGATCTCCTCTCGAAACGGAGACGTGCGGATGGTGTCGATGGTCGGAACGTCGATCTGAGCGTGGCTGCACTTGCGGGCAAGCACACTGTGCCCTTGCAGTTGCCCTGATCAACCGAGCCCGGCCCGAGCGTTGCGATCTCGACTTCGGCAGAAGTGACCGCCGGCAGGTTGGGCGTCAGGGCGGCGACCTGTACGCACATGCCGTGGATTTCAGCTGTTGGCCTGGGTGATGGAGCCGGGAGTGAGCAGGATCAACACGCCGTCTGGGTCGTGAACGGTCGCGATGGCTATGGGTCCGTTCGGAGTCAGTTGTCTGGTTCGCCGGGGCGAGCCGCCAAGTCCGAGGTCGTGGTCAAGCGGAGCATGCTGACACCACGGCCTGGCCGATCTTGTCGTCAAGATCCTCACCAATCTCGTCGATCTCTTTCGATCCCAATGAAGCAAAGAGACTCGAAGGACGGTCATAGGAGATGTGGGCGCCGCCGACATTGTCGGCGAACACCGCCACCCCGAAGGGCGCGTAGAGTGCAGCTGCCGGATCGGCCTTGAGGACCCGCCGTGCGAGAAGCGGATTGCCAACCAGGTAGCGGGTCGCTCCGAGTGGTTCGCCGTTCAGGCTCAAAAGAGCACCTTGATCTAGCCGTGCCAGTGCCACGAACCCGGTCGGCCCGAAGTACGTAGCAACCGTAGATTCCACTTCAGCCCACGAGGCGTGTCGCATGACAAGGTCGAGAGACACGAGGGGGTCGAGAAGCGGGATCTGCTCGTCGAGGCGAGCCCTGGTGGTCACAAAGTCGTGGCTGCTCTGGTACGTAATTCGGAGGGAGTACTGCTCGGTGTCGGTGTGCATTGGCGTTGCCGTCTGAGCCGGCAGGTCCGCGTGCTTGAGGGGGGTTGGGCCGTTACTCATTGCCAGTTGCCTTTCTGATCAGTTCAGCCACGGTTTCGGGCTGGTTCCACTGGGGCCAATGTGAGGCGTTTTGCACCAGGTGAAGCGACGGTTCCCTGAACAGCCCGGCTATCTCGGCCGCAAGGGTCGGGTTCAGATAGCGATCCGCCACGCCAAAGATGATCGAGACCGGAACCTCGAGGCGTCCGATTGCACCACTGTCGATCAACTCGTCTTGTCTGAATAATTCGTCGAACAGACCCCCGGTCCAGGCACGGATAGCTATGAGGGCATCGGGCTGGTTGGCGTCGCCGAAGAACTGCGGGAGGATCGACTGAACGGCCAGGCTGTCGGGGTCGACGGCTTCCAACCCCCATTGGTCGGCGGTGTGCTGCAGCAGCCAGAGACGCTGACCCTCGTCATTGAACATGGCGTCGGCGAGCGGTGTGAGTGCCGGATCGGCGAGCAGTCGGATCATCTCAGGAAGGTGCAGTGCGGGCTGGTGCCCAAACATGGTGTTGAGCAGAACCAGATGGGCTAGCCGCTGGGGATGGGCGACGGCGAACGCAACCGCGTCCGGCCCGGAAGCGTCGTGACCGACAAGTACGGCGCGGCCGATGCCGAGATCGTCAAGCACAGCCGCGAGTAGGGACCCATGTTCTTCGGGAGAAAATCCGACCGCTTTAGGGCGATCGGACCGACCGTATCCGAGCCAATCGAAGGCCACGGCCCGCCTCGGGGAAAGCAGCGGAAGAAGCTTGTCGTAGATCCGGTGATCGTCGGGAAAACCGTGCATCAAAACGATCGGCGGATCCTCACCGGGTATGTCGCGCACGAAGACGCTGCCGTGGGGGGTGGCGACTCGGCGCTCGTTGATGGACACATCCGGATCAGTCAAAACTACTATCGATTCATCCCGCGTTGTCATTGGTGTCTCCTCTTTCATGTCGATGAAACTGTGCCTGCTCTTCTTCGATTCGGTGAACGCTGATTTCCTTGACCATCGGCACTGGCACATCTGCACGCACTGTTCCGACGGACAGCTAGGTTTGCTGTCGGGCGTCCTCCGACTTCCAAGGAGGGGACGGCAGCAAGAGCGTGACCACGAATAACCCGAGGATGGTCATTCGACCTGTCAGCCCTCCATCTGTAGTACGACGTCGGATCGTCGCCACTCGGGGGGAGCAAGTCCCACAACCGGTCGCCGGCGGTGCCCTCGGTCATCAGTGACTCGGTCGCCGCGTCGTCGAACCCGGAGAAGTGCATCAACTGGCCGATCGGACGAATGCACCGCGCCGCACTCCCAGGGTGCCGTCGGCGAGCGCTCCGGCGAGGTTGAGGACCCGGAGCGAAACCGTCCTCCAGGAGCATCGGCAAGGTGGGGCCCGAGGGAAGGCCACCGGCGAAGGTCGTGTCGAACCAAGAACTGGCCCAAGCCGACTCGTCGACCCACTCGACCAGCTCGAAGCCCGCTCCGAGAACGGCGTCACGCAGGTCGTCAGAGGTGGCCAGGTGGCTGTCACTCCCATCCATCGACCACGGCAAGGGCCATGAGAGTTCCGCGTCCGATGTGCGGCAGACCTCCCACACGGCGAACTTGGCTCGAGGCGCGAACCGTTGCGCGATCTCGGCGAACCACTCCCGCTTTGCCTCGATATTCATCTGGACGTGCATGGTGAATCCGGCGTCAAACGGCCGCTCGGGCACGAGGTCGGCGATGTCGCCGTGGACGAACCGGACACGGTCCGACAGCCCGCAACGGTCGGTCAGTTCGGCGGCCGCCTTCACGTAGGCCTCGGTGATGTCCACGCCCGTCACCCGGCAGCCCGAGGCCATGGCCACCTGGCGGGCCGGACCGCCGAGACCGGACCCGATGTCGAGGACGGTGTCCGACGGCGACGGCATCAGGGTGACAAGCAAGCGCTCGACGGCCTGGGCACCTCCCACGTGGTACTGGTCGAGGTATTGCAATGCTTCAGCCGTCATTCCATCTGCCGTCGCACCTCCCGGCACGAGTCGGTCGATAGTGGTGATCAGATCCTTCTCGGTATAAGTCATGTCACTCCTGGATGGTCGGGGTGTTATTTGGCGCGTATTCGCCGTGGTGGTCCGCAGGCAGTCGGTTCGGAGCGGTCGCCGCCGGCCAATTCGACGGCTGCCCGGAGCGACGGAGCCAGTGGTGGCCCGTCGAACATGGCGATCGGTGGAACCTCATTACGATCAAACGGTGCATAGTCACGAATTCGAACCGGCGGCCGCTGGTGTCGCGCTTCCCAGTGCTGGTTCGGCTCCCGAAGGAGAGCTCAACGCTCCAGGTCGATCAGTTTGGTCCGCTATGTCCTCCAGTTGCTTCGGACGGGCGGGAAGGAACGCGATTGCGACGACTGCCCCGACGATGGTGACGGCTCCGACCACCCGGCAACCGCCCGCCAGGCTGTAGAGGAACGCGTGCGTAGCGGTGTTGGCCAGGTCTTGTGCGGCATGGTCGAGCCCGACCTTCGAGAGCTGGTGAGAGGCGATGATCGCTCCTCCGACCGAGCCCTTTGCGCCCGCTACGGCTCGCTCAGGTACTCCAGACGGCAACTCCGACACCAGTCGACTCGTGTACAGGGACGTGGCGACACTGCCAATAACCGCCACCCCGAGCGTGCCGCCGAAGAGGCGGGTGGCATCGTTGACGGCAGATCCCACTCCCGCCTTTGCCGCTGGTACCGCGCCCATGATCGCTTCGGTGGCCGGCGCGCTGGTGAGACCCATCCCTGAGCCGAGGAACAGCATCTGACCGACGATGACGAGATAGGTCGTGGATCCAGATGCGGTCGAAGCCCAGAGAAGCCCAGTCGCAAACAGCAACAACCCAGTTCCGACGATTGCCTTGTTCCCCACCCGAACGGCGAGTTTCGTGCCCAGCACCGACGTCACAGCCACAGAAGCGGCCACTGGTAGAAGACGGACCCCGGTACCCAGGGGGGTGTATCCCTTCACAATTTGGAAGTACTGGACAACGAGGAAGATGAAACCCGAGAGAGCGAAGAACGAGATCGCGACTGAGCCACTGGCCGCAGTGAACCGGGGATTGCGAAAGAGGGCCACATCGAGCATGGGGTACTCGGTACGCTGCTCTACCAGGACGAAGATGATGAGGAGCGCCAAGCCGCCGGCGATACCGGCCAAGGCGGAGGGAGATGTCCATCCCCAGTCCGGCGCCTCGATGACGCCGAAAATCAGAACCGTCATTCCCGCCGCTGACAACGAAAGACCCCGCCAGTCGATCGGCGGTGTACTCGGATCCCGAGAACTCGGCACCGAAACTGCGACGAGGACCGCCACCCCGGCGGCGACGATGGCCATGAAGGCGAAGATGCTGCCCCACCAGTAGCGCTCCAGAAGCCACCCACCGACAATTGGGCCAGTCGCTATGCCGACCCCGGTCGTGGCACCCCACAGCCCGATCGCCATGGCGCGCTCTCCGCGTTCCGTGAAGACATTGACGAGCAAGGACAGCGTCGAGGGGAACATCAGAGCTGCTCCGAGGCCCATGAAGGCGCGGGAAGCAATGAGTTCGCCGACGGTCCCGGAAAATGCTCCGGCCAGGCTGCCGGCGGCGAAGAGGGCCAGCCCGATCAGCAGAACCCCCTTACGTCCTAGACGGTCGCTCAGACTTCCTGCCGCCAAGACGAAGGCGGCGAACACCAGGCTGTAGGCATCGACGACCCACTGGAGCTGCGTGGTGGATGCCCCCAGCCTCCGCACCAGCGTCGGCAAGGCAACGTTGACGATCGTCACGTCCACGCTGATGATGAAGGCTGCGAGACACAGCGCCACAAGGATGGCCACCCGGCTTTGCTGCGCAGGTGCATGAGAAGGGATGGTCATCATGCTCTCCCGTGGAGTCGAATGCCGGGGGTGCCGCAGCGAATGCGCGTCAGCGACCGGTCCAGTAGAGGGAGCCGTAACTTCTTTGATCCGGCCTCTCCTCTGGTCTTCCGCTCTGCCCTGGAATCGACCCGAGCGCGGTGTGCGAGTCGGGATTCTTCGGCTTCTCCCAACCGGCTACGGATCCGCTCCGCGACCAGGGGCTCGAGTTGGCTGTAGTTGTGCATCACATCTCCTCTGAGGGTGACGGTGCTTTAGATTCTAAAGTATATCTTGAAATAGTCAAGCACTTATCATGATCAGGGGGATGCGGTCCCATGACCAGTACTGCGCAGTGGCCAGAGCGCTCGACGTCGTGGGTGACCGCTGGACCCTGCTCATCGCCGCGAGCTGCTCCTACGGCCCTGTCGCTACCGCGAGTTGCAGGAAGGGCTTCCCGGCGTAGCCACCAACCTGTTGGCCGATCGCCTGCGCCATCTCGAGGAGAGCGGCGTGGTTACCCGCGACGAGCAGGGCCGCTACGAATTGACGGCGCGGGGAAAGGACTCGCCACCCCCGTGCGCGAGTTCGTTGGTTGGGCCGCTCCGCTGATGACGGAGAAGCAAAGTGGCGATTCCTTTCGGAGCCGTTGGCTGGAGATTCCGTTGGACTTAATGTTCGGCGGATCCGACCCGAACCGACCTGACCTCGAGGTCGAGGTCCGAGCCGGGGGTCAGGAAGCGGTGACGCTCGTGTCGAGAAACGGCGAGGTTCATTGCCGTTCAGGGCCCGCCGACTCGCCAGATGTCGTGGTGACCGGCCCAGCGGACACGATCATCGGTCTCTTGGCCGGTCGACTCGATGAAGATGCCGCGGTTGAAGAAGGTGTGAGCATCCTCGGTGACTTCGTGCAGGTTGCGCAACCGCGTCAACCCGACTGGCTCAGTGAACCGTCCTCGTAGCTGGATCGGTAATCGGGCCACTTCGTCGATCCCTCATCGACAAATCGCCCACGGCGGGGAAGTTCGTCCCCGGCGTGGACGTTGAACCCAGCATGGATCGGACCGTTCGAGTACTGCTGGTGTCGGGAAGCCTAAGGGGCCGGTCGACCAACACGGCGGCGCTTCGTACCGCCGCCGCCGCCGTCCTCCCAGGAGTGGAGGCCGTGCTCTACGAGGGCGTCAGTGGTTTGCCTCACTTCAACCCCGACGACGACAGCGATCCGCTCCCCGGTGCCGTCGCCGACCTGCGATCCCAGATCAGGACCGCCGACGCGGTCCTCTTGTCGACCCCGGAATATGCGGGAGCGCTCCCCGGGTCGTTCAAGAACCTCTTGGACTGGACCATCGGCGATGACAAGCCCGGCTCGATCTACCAGAAGCCCGTCGCATGGGTCAACGTCTCCGCCCATGGTGCCGTCAACGCTCACGAGTCATTGCGCAAGGTCCTTGGCTACGCCACCGCTGAGATCATCGAAGAGGCCTGCGCAGAGGTATCCGTCACCCACCCGATGGTCGACGACGACGGGCTGATCGCCGACGAGTACGTCCGCAGTCAACTTGCTGCGCTCCTCGAGACCCTCGCCGCGCACGTCCGCAGCACCGATGACTCAGCCAATCGTCGAACTTGACGTGCGCTCGCAAGGGATCGAATATCTGGAACGGCGCTCGGCCGCCTACTCACTCCGGCAACTCTCGATTAGTTGTTGGGAGAACATCAAGATGCCTGGAAGACGAACCCGGTCTCCTTTCGCCGTAGCTCGGCCAGGGCACGCTCCGAGAGCTGATCCACTCGGCGGTCGCGGAAGAACAGCTCGCCTGAGGTGGGCCGGTCGAGACCCCCGAGCAGATGCAGAAGCGTCGACTTCCCGCAGCCGCTCGGACCCATCACCGCCACCGTCTCACCGACGTCGACTCGCATGTCGACGTCGTCTACGGCGCGGACGAGGCCGGCCCCGCTGCCATACTCCTTGCGAAGATGTCGGGCGCTCAAAAGTGAGGAACTTGGGCGCGTCATCGGCCTCTCCTGTGCATCCAAGCCCGTTTACAGGCTTCCAGCCATCGAAGATCGGCTTGCACGCGCCGCACGATCCCTTCCAGTAACGGCGCCGCCGGGGAGTCCTCTGGCTCGCCCATCGCGGCTCGCTGGGCATCACGCAAAAGATTGGCCATCTGGTACTTCCCATTCGGATGGCCGGGGTGGTACATGGCCATGCGGAAGATCTGCTCCGACGACGTCAGGGGTCTCGGTTGGTCGGGGCGGCAGCGACTGACTCGTGGGCCTAACACGAATGCTGCAATGAAAACACCAGGTGGCCGTCCCGAGGAGTAGGCCCCAGAGCAGGAACCAGGAGTCCCACAGCTCCAGGTGCCAACGCAGGGCTACCCAGTCCACCGCGCCGGCAGGTCGAATCACGCCGAGCTCGACCAGCGCTTCCGAGATCACCTGGATGCCTCCGTAGAGGACCAGAATCACCGACGCAGCGCCGCAAGCGGCCGCCCGCCAACGTCGGGATACGATCCGACCCCATGGTCGTACCAAAGAGAGCGGAAGAATGACGCCAACGGCCTTGACGACCACGGTCACCCAGATCAGCGTCGCAGATCGGCTGCCGCCGGCCCGGGCCATCCGCTCGGCGAACCCACCCACTGTTTGGAGGCCGGCGGTCCCTCCCGAGGCCCAGTAGAGGCTGACGGCGCAGAAGAGTCCGGCGGAGACCGCGGCCACGTAGGCAATCCAGTCTCCGGGGAATGATTCGAATTCGCGGGTTGAACCAGTTTTCACAGTTACCTCCTTTAAGAGGGCGGGCCACGACCCGGCGGCCAAGGTGGTCTGGATGTCGTGGTTGTTCTTCTTTGCCGGGTTGAGGTTCGTTCCCATTCAGGGCCCGCCAGCTCGCCAGATGTCATGGTGTCCGGTCCAGCGGTCACGATCATCTGTCCGTAGCCCCCAGTGACGAGAATCGTTACTGGTCCAGCCAATTACGAGTCAGGAGTGTCACGGTCTCGCTGACCCCGCAGTTGATAGACGGTCAACCCCAGCGAGACCCCAGCGACCGTCAGGGCGAGTCCGGCCAAGCCGAAATCTAGCCAGGCGGTCATGACCAAGAGCACCCGCGGGTATGCGCCACCCCATCGCGGCGACCGGGGTCGAGCTTCACGCTATTCCGCCAGTACTGGTTCTCACGGCTTCGGCACCTCCGCTTTGCACAACCTCGCCGGATTCCTGAGCACAGTCAGCGCTGGCGACAGAGGCATCTGCGCGGTCTCGGCGCAACCGAGTCAACACAGCGACCCTTCCTGTCAGCGTCAGACCCGCAGCCTTGGCTTCTTTGACGCTCAAACGACCAGAGAGGGTTCCCAAAATGACATCTGGGGGCCCAGCCAGTTCAAGATCAGGTGATTCAACGATGCCAGGTCGCGTGCGGATTCCGTCTTGGGAGGCCTCGATGACGGCCGGGTAGTCCTCCGGACTGAGCTGTATGGAGACCGGAGGCCCGTCTGGCGCCCGGTCTTTTAGAAACATCGCGACGGGACGCTTGAACCAGTGACTGCGGAATTGATCTGTCTTGTCTTTTTCAGACATGAAACGAGCACCCCATATCCCGAGTGCGTCGAGTACCGGCTTGAGGTCGGCTCCGGCATCGGTCAGGTGGTACAGCGTGGCTGCGACGGGCGGCGGAACGGCCTCACGCCAAACGATGCCGGCTTCTTCTAAAGAGGCCAAGCGGTCGGCCAAGAGGTTGGTCGCAATTCCAGGTAACCCACTCATCAGGTCGGTGTAGCGACACGGACCTTGGCTCACGAGCTCTCTGATGATGAGCAGGGTCCAACGATCACCGACAGCATCGAGTGCCTTGGCCACGGCGCAGTAGTGGTTGTACGACTTCATGCCACCAGTATGCCAGACGTTGACTTGAGAATCAACAGTAAGAACTTGACTTTCTCAAGGTTCGTGGTAGAACGGTTGCGTGTCCAAAAAGGCCCCGGTTTGTCAGTCCACTTCGGGTGGCCGTGTGGGCCCGCCATTTCGATACTGCTCCGATGCTCGCCGTCACCCTCTTGACGCATTTATCCGGCCGCTAGCTCGGACCAGCAAGCACGCGATCTCCCTGGAGGAACGTGACCACCATTAATTATCTGGCAACCCGCATGATCCACGACAGCGCCGTCGATTTTGAAGAGACACGCCATCGGTTCGACGAACAGGTGCCGATGCTCGACCCGCTACTGACTCTCCGACTCGTCGTCGATCAAGCAGCGTGGCATGACGTCGAGGCTCACGTGGATCGCGCGGTCGGCCCAACAGGCTTCGTCGCCCTTACGCGAATCGATCAGGGAGCTCTGTTCAGCCTGGGCGGCGATCCGGTACAGGCGACGCTGTATCTCGTCGGGAACCCGGTGATTGCACGCTCGGTCCTCGCGGTCGAGCCGGCGGCGGGACTGTATGCACCGTTCCGCGTAGCGGTCTACCGAGACGCCATGGGCGCGCACGTCGCCTACGACCAACCTTCGAGCGTATTCGCGTCGTTCGGTTCCGACGCGATCGACGCGATCGCTCGTGAACTCGACGAGAAGACTCGAAACTCAGCGGGGACGTCTTGCCGGTGAGAACGACGCTCAGCGACCATCACTGCTTTCTCACGCGCACGGGCGTCCCGGTTCGCCGTTTCGGCCCTCACGCGACTGACGGTCGGATCACAAACGAATCAAATGGCGATTTTTGAAAGAGGAGACACGCAATGAACACTCCATCCGATTTGATCAAAACAGGAGATGAGCGCCAAAGCGCGCCGATCGCTGGACGACATCGTGATGCCGTCGATCCTCACAGAGGGACTCCCAAACGGCGCTGGCGGGTCGCCGCGGTGGTGGTCGCGGCTCTCACGAGCATGGTGATTGTCGCGGCGAGCGTCGTTGCCGCCGTACCGGCAACCGCAATCGGCGGCCAGCCAGCCGCCGCAGCACCGTCACACTCAAGGTTGGTGTGGATCCCGCGTGCGGGGTACCGGATTGCCGCTTACGTGCAGCCCGGTCGCGGTCCCGCGATCGTGCTCAGCCATGGCTTCCCGGACAACCACCATCTGTATGACAGCGTTGTGCCGTTGCTCAGAGGGCGTGAAGTCGTGACCTTTGATTTTCTCGGCTGGGGACGGTCGAGCAAGCCGACTCACTACTCCTACACATTTGCTGGCCAGGAACAGGATCTCAACGCGGTGATCCAAGGCCTCCACCTCGGCCGCGTTGTCCTCGTGGCACACGACGCCAGCGTGCCGGCGGTGCTCAACTGGTCCCTTGATCACCCCGGTCACGTCGCTTCAATCATCCTCTCAAACGGCTTCTACGCCCCCGTGGCGGGATCGGGGCCGCCCACTCTTGCCGGCATCTTCGCGCTAGGTCAGTGGCCGATCACGGCTTCGCTCGGACCGCTTCCCCCAGGCACCGCCTACGGACTGAACAGTCTGATGAACGGATTGCCAAACGATCCACGTCTCCTCGATGAATTGCTCACTTGGCAGGAGTCGACCTTCATTTCCAACCGCTCAACCGCTCGGAAGTTCATCCCCCTCTTCACCCGGCAGTTCCTCGCCAAACCCAGCACTCTGGGCCCCCTTCGCTCGTTCGCCGGCGATCTCTTCTCGGCGGTGACGAAGGATGCTGCGCGCGTCCCCAGCCTCAAGTCCCTCGCTGTTCCTGTTCACATCGTCTGGGGCGCCAAGGATCCCAACCTCAATCTCAGCGTCGCCGAAGCCCTGCATCAAGAGATTACGAATAGCACGCTCATCATCTTTCCCAACGCGCGGCACAACCTGATGCTGGACGATCCAACACTGTTTGCAGCAATAGTCAGGTCCGCAGCATCCGGATAGGGATTCGCACAACCGACGACTCGACTCGGTCCTACAACCAGGCTGTGATCAGTTCCTCGCCATCAAAATCGTTCCGACGCGCAACCGGCGCGAACTGCCAATATCCCAACACCCCGAAAGGACACCGATACCGTGACGTTCACCTCAGAGGCTTTTGGCCTCACGCAGAGGATGGCGGCGGCCAGCTCACGACGCCCTCGCCGCACACTCGCCATCTGGGGACTCTTGGTCCTGGTGGCCCTGGTGCTCGTCGGAACGTCGCTAAAGGGTCTGACAACAACTGTCAATGTGGTGGGCACCACTCAGTCCAGCAAGGCCGAAGCCCTCTACAACGAGGTTGTCCGGTCCGCCGGCCACAAGCCGACTGATGTCATCGTGGTCAGCTCCAAGAGTTCGACGGCCGCCGATCCGGCCTTCAAGGCATTGGTAGGCAGGCTCCAGGCGAAGGTAGGAACCAGCCCCGGCATCACAGAAGTCGTTGCCGATCTCGGCTCGGACAGCCCGCAGTCACCCAATCGCCATGCTGCTTTGATTTCACTGAAAGCGGCGACTGACGCCGACATAAAGCCTGTCGTGAGTGCGGTCGAGTCGGCAAATGGCAGCGGCGGGTTCTCCGTGGCCGTCACCGGCGTCCACACGGTGGGCAACGACTTCACCAGCTTGTCGACAAGCGACCTGCGAAACGGGGAACTGGACTTCGGCTTGCCGATTTCGATCGTTGTCCTCTTGCTGGTGTTCGGAACAGTGGTGGCTGGGCTGATGCCGATGCTCATGGCCCTGCTCTCGATCGTCGTCGGGCTTGGGATTGCGACACTCGTCGGTGAGGAGTTCCACCTGTCGACCTTCATCATCAACATGATGACCGGCATGGGCCTGGCGCTCGGGATTGACTACTCCTTGTTCATCGTCTCACGCTTCCGTGAGGAACGGGCCGCCGGACTCGACAAGGAGGCAGCCATCCAGCGGACGGCGGCTACCGCCAGCCGAGCCGTGCTGTTCAGCGGCGCCACGTTCGTGATCGCCCTCTTGGGCATGTTCTTGGTTCCCACGAACCTCCTGCGCAGCATGGCCGCCGGGGCGATAATCGTCGGGGTCGTCTCGGTCGCCGCCGCCCTCACCCTGCTTCCGGCCATGCTGCATCTACTCGGCGATCGCGTGAACTCCTTGCGCCTGCCCGTTGTCGGGAAGCGTCTCGGGAGCGCGGATTCGGGCGAGTCTCGGATCTGGCGAAGGTTCATCGAAGGAGTTCTGCGCCACCGTGTCGTCATGCTGACCCTGACCGTCGGGGTGCTGGTCGCTTTGGCGGTGCCGCTCCTCGGGCTCCATATCGGGCAAAGCGGCGTGGCCACCCTTCCCGACAATCTCCCGTCTAAGGAGGGTTACTTGGCCGTGCAGCGCTATTTCCCCCATCAGGATCCCTACCCAGTCGAGATTGTCGTCGACGGTGGGGGTTCCCGAAGCCAGGGGGACCTGTCGAAGCTAGAAGCGGTGCTCGCCGGCGATCCCCGGTTTGGGCCTGGCACCATCGCCCCATCGGCCAACGGAAAGCTCTTGACCCTCACCGTTCCGATCCGAGGTGACGTCGTCTCGAGCCCGGACGTGGCCGCGGTGCGCCAACTGCGCAATGCGGTCATTCCGTCGGTCTTCGCCGGCTCTCACGCCCGCGTCTACGTTGGGGGCAAAACTGCCGAGACCGCCGACTACTTCAGCGCCGTCTCGTCGCCCACGCCCTACGTGTTGCTGTTCGTGTTGGGCCTCAGCTTCGTTCTGCTGTTGCTGGCCTTCCGGTCGCTCGTGGTCGCCCTTGTCTCGATCGTGCTCAATCTTCTGTCGGTTGGGGCTGCCTACGGTCTCCTGACCCTGGTCTTCATCCATGGGATTGGTGCAAGCTTCTTCGGTTTCCAGAAGGTCACCGCCATCGACGCCTGGGTGCCGCTGTTCTTGTTCTCGGTGCTCTTTGCCCTTTCGATGGACTACCAGGTCTTCCTGATGAGCCGGATCAAAGAACGCTACGACGAGACGGGCTCGACGACCGAGGCCGTCGTTGGCGGTGTGGCGTCGACGGCCAAGATCATCACGGGGGCCGCACTGATCATCGTGGTGGTGTTTTCCGGGTTCGCTCGCGGCCAACTCGACATGTTTCAGCAGATGGGATTCGGAGTGGCCGTGGCACTTCTTCTCGACGCCACCCTTATCCGCTCGATCGCGTTGCCATGCACGCTGCGCTTGCTGGGAGACCACAGCTGGTACCTGCCTCGCTGGCTCAACTGGCTGCCGCGAGTCGAAGTCGAGTCGCCACCGCCACCGTCAGCTCCTGTAACCGATGACGTGGAGCGAACCCTCGTCCCGGCTAGGTAGGCGGCAGGCCGTCACACCCACGCTCTGGTGGCCAATGTCGCCGAAGGGACAGAGGGACCTGGTCTGCCCCCGACGCGCGCCTGATCTTCCACGCCCGCACGGCGCGCTTCCTCTACAGGCGGCACTATCCCTTGATGTCTGGCCTAATGATCGATGACCGCTTCCACCCTCGGGTGGAGACGTGGCGCCTCATTTCCACCCATGGAGCCACCCGGGGGCCGATCCATTCTGTGGTCCGAACTGTGACGGTGGAGCTGTCCCCAAAGAAAGTGGTTGTCATGCCAAGAGACGTTCTTATTGTGAATCTTGCGGTGCTGTTCGCAGTGCTCGAAGCAGACCTTGGACGCAGGAAGGTCAGTACCTTCCGCATTCTCCGGCCAGTGCTCCTGGCCGCTGGCCTCGTCCCGCTCTTCATCGTCCACCCGGCCACAGCCGGCAACGGCGAGATCCTCGAGTTCGTGCTCGCCGGCCTCGGTGTGCTCCTCGGTGTGGTCGCCGCCAGTGGTCTCATGAAGGTCAGCTTCGACGACGTGTCGCAGAAGTGCCTGAGCAGCGCCGGTGCCGCTTACGCGGCCTTCTGGGTGTTCATCATCGGAGCCCGGCTCCTCTTTACCTACGGTGCCAACCATTGGTACACCGCGCCGCTGACCCACTGGATGATCACCAACGAGATCTCCTTGAATGCGCTGACCGACGCTCTGATCTTCATGGCCGTCGCCATGGCCGTCGCCCGCAGCCTTCGCCTGGCCATCGGCCGGAACCAGGCGCGCCGCCAGTCCGATCACGCTCTGGCGGTCTGAGATGACCTTCACCTCCATTGCCATTGCCACCATCGGCTTCCTCCTCTTCCTTCGTCTGCAAGGCGAAGCGGTGCCGGCGCCCAAGAAGCTGTTGGTCCTCCCGGTCATCGTGGGGGCTATCGGCCTGGAGAACATTTCCCGCGCCAAGCGGAACGCCATCGCCCTCGGCGTGATCGTCACCGGGAGCGCACTGTCGCTGGGACTCGGCGCTCTGCGAGGCCGCTTTGACCGGTTGTCCGTAGTCAACGGTGCCCCCTACATGGCCTGGACCGCTGGCTCCGTAGCGATCCTCGTCGTCAATGTTCTCTTGAAGCTGGCGCTCGACGCCGGTGGCGTCGCCGCCGGGGGCACCAAGGCAGCCTTGACCGATTCCATTCTGCTTAGCCTCGGACTCACGCTCCTCGGTGAGGCCGCCGTCATCTGGGTGCGGGCGCAGTCGCTGACCTCGGGTGGTGCCCCAGAGGCCCGGTACCGTACGCCCGTGCAGCAAGCCGAGCGGCCCACCCAATGGCCACCGATCCGGTGAGCGGGACCCAGGGAACCAATTCACTGTTCCTCTACGACAGTCGCGCCGCCCGAGCGGTGCGACTGTCCGCGTTGGCGGTCATCGTCGGCACGACGTTCATTGGTCAGCCTCACGCCTCGTTGTCTGGCCACGGGCTGGTGATCCTGATCAGCCTGATCGTGGCCGCCATCACCCAGCTGGTGATCACCCTGCAAGTGACGGGAAGGTGGGCGCTTCCGTTTATCGTGGCCAGCGCAGCGAGTTGCAGCGTGCTGGCCGGTTTCGACCCGACGGTGGGTACGGCCATTCTGATGGTCTTTGTAGGGCTCAGTGCGGGGGCCAATTTCAGCCTCTGTACGGGCGGCGCCGTGACGGCTCTGGCTGTATTGATCACCGCGCTCAGCGTCCTGATCTCCGGCCAGGGAACCGGCAACATCACGGTGGGGGTGGTGGCCGTGGTGGGTTTCCTGGCCGCGGCCGGCCGGAAGCAATATGCCCTGCGCGCTGAGGAGGCGGAGTTACGACTGGCCGATGCCGAGCGGGCTCGCGAGGAGCACGCCCTCGCCGCCACCCTGGCCGAGCGGGCCAATGCGGCCCGGGAAATCCACGACATCCTCGCCCACAGCCTGGGTGCATTGATCCTCCAGCTCGACGCCCTGGATGCGGTGCTCGGCACCGAGCAACCGGACCGCGCTCGCGCCACCCAGCTCCTAGCCCGGGCCCGAGCGCTGGCAGTCGGAGGCCTCGACGAAGCCAGGCAGGCTGTCGGGACTTTGCGCAGTGATGCGCCGCCCCTCATTGAAGGGCTCCGGCGGCTGGTCGATGCCACGCCGGGCGGCAGTCTTGAGATCACCGGAGCCCCGACTGATTTATCGGCCAAGGGCGCGGTGGCGCTACGACGTACCGCTCAGGAAGGTCTCACCAATGCGGCGAAACATGCGCCCGGATCGGTCGCCAAGGTACGACTCGACTTTCGGCCCGACCAGGTCGTGCTGACGGTGTCCGATGCCGGGGGCGCTCGCAATGCCGCGCCGGGGTCACTGGCACAGATCGGTGGCGGCTACGGGATCGAGGGGCTGCGGGAACGGGCAGAGCTGCTCGGCGGCACCTTGACAGCGGGCCCAGACGGCGTTGGTTGGCAAGTCATGCTGCGACTGCCTGCCGAAGGGGATACTCGGTGAACGATGACGCACCGCCGCTCCGGATCGTGGTGGCGGATGACCAACGGGCGGTACGCGAGGCTCTGGCCACCCTGCTCGATGCCGAGCCAGGCCTAGAGGTCGCGGGCCTGGTGGCGGACGGCGAGGAAGCGGTCGAGCTGGCCCACCGGTTCTCTCCCGATGTGGTCCTGATGGACCTGCGCATGCCCAACGTGGACGGCGTGGTGGCCACCCAACGATTGGCGACCGAACTGCCCGACGTCAAGGTGGTGGTTCTCACCACCTTCGCCGACGACAGCAGCGTGCTGGCTGCACTCGAAGCCGGTGCCCTGGGCTTTCTTACTAAAGATGCCGGGCGGGACCAGATTGCTCTGGCGGTCCGTTCGGCCGCAGCAGGGCAAGCAGTCCTCGACCCGAGCGTCCAGGCCAGTCTCCTGCGGGCAGCATCACCAGCGGGGACGGCCTCCCCGCCCGTAAAGTCCGAGCCCACATCGCTGCCGGATGGCCTGACGCCACGAGAGGCCGACGTGCTACGTGGCATCGCTGCCGGACACAGCAACGCCGAGATTGCGGCGGAGATGTTCATCTCAGCAGTGACGGTAAAGAGCCACATCAATCACCTTTTTGCCAAGATCCATGTCCGCAGCCGGGCCGAAGCTGTCCGCTACGCCTACGACCACGGCCTGGCACCCGGATAGTCCGGCAACTGGGTTGAGCGAACCAGCCGCGGCCGACTACAGCCGCGGCCAAGTACTAATGATGCGATCGGAACAAGCGGGGGTCACGCAATCATTCACTGGCCGTCGTATTGGTAAGCCCTCAGCGGGAGCGGATCGAAGGTCGGCGGTCGCTGCCACCAGTTCAAGGTGTCACAAAGCGTCGTCCCTACAAAATCCCTACAAATGCCCAGTCCTTGTAGTTGTCCCCAGTTCGTTTACCGTCTACTCCGTTAAGCTTTATCCACGTCAGAGGCTTGTTCCGAGAGGATGCGGCACTGGGCAATAGTGACTGGACGCTTCGGATGGGGCTCATAACCCGAAAGTGGAGGCACTGCCGTCGACCCCAGGATCAGGACACGTGCCGGCGGGTGATCTTGTGGGCTCATCCCACATGTCGTCGACTGACTTTCGGCGAACGTGCCACTGGCGTTCCGTCGTCTGCCCAGGTGCGGGTACCGGCGCGTCAGGGCCGATGATGTCGGCGTGCTCGCCGAGGAACGTGGTCATCGCCAACAGGGCACCGGAGCGATTCGCTCGGCGTTGTGACACACTGCCGCTCGGGCATGAGCACTGATCACTGGACAGGTCCAACGAGCGTCTGTCCGAGCGTGTGAATCGCCCCGGGATTGGTGACTGCTCCTTCCCTTGAGAGGATGGAGCAATGCCAGAGAAGAGCAAGGCGGGACGGGGTCCCTATCCGCCTGAGGTCCGGGAGCGGGCCGTGCGGATGGTCTTCGATCACCAGAGCGAGTACCCGTCGCAGTGGAAAGCCATCGAATCGATCGCGGCGAAGCTGGCGATCAACCACGAGACCCTGCGACAGTGGGTGAGGCGGGCCGAGACCGATGCCGGCGAGCGGCCCGGGCTGAGCACCGACGAGCGGGCCCGGATGAAAGAGCTGGAAAAGGAGAACTTCGAGCTGCGCCGGGCCAATGAGATCTTGAAGGCGGCCTCGGCTTTCTTCGCGCGGGAGCTCGACCCGCGACCGCCCAAATAGTCGCCTTCATCGACGAACACCGACACAGGTTCGGGGTCGAGCCGATCTGCCGGGTGCTCTCAGAGCACGGGTGCAAGATCGCCCCGAATACCTATTGGGTGGCCAGAAAACGTCCACCGTCACCACGAGCCGTGCGCGACGAGGAGCTGAAGGACGAGATCTTGCGCGTCTGGGGCGACAACCTCGAGGTCTATGGGGCCGACAAGGTTTGGACTCAGCTCAACCGCGAGGGCATCCGCGTGGCGCGTTGCACCGTCGAGCGCCTGATGCGTGAGTTGGGCCTCTCGGGGGCCCGCCGGGGCCGGGCCTACAAGGTCACCACCCGCTTCGACGAGCGCCAGCACCGCCCGGCTGACCTCGTCGAGCGCCGCTTCAGCGCGGATGAACCCAACCGGCTCTGGGTGGCCGATCTGACCTACGTGAAGACCCACGCCGGCTGGGTCTACGCCGCCTTCATCATCGACGTGTTCTCCCGCATGGTGGTGGGCTGGCAGATCTCCGAGTCCTTGCGATCTGACCTCGCCATCGACGCCCTCGAGATGGCGGTGTGGAACCGGTCCCGCAACGGCCAGGTCCTCGACGGCCTGGTCCATCACAGCGACAGGGGCGTCCAGTATTTATCGATTCGCTACTCCGAGCGCCTCGACGAGAACGACATCGTCGCCTCCGTCGGCTCGCGCGGTGACAGCTATGACAATGCCATGGCCGAGGCCTTCAACAGCCTCTACAAGTGGGAGCTCATCTACCCCCAGGGACCGTGGAGGGGCCTCGACGACGTCGAGTTCGCCACCCTCAGCTATATCGACTGGTTCAACCACCGCCGGCTGCACGGCGAGATCACCGATGACAACTCCTACGTCACCCCAGCAGAGTTCGAAGCGACCTACTACCGTCAAATGCAACCGGCCGCAGAGGCCGCTACCCAATAACCCGAGCAGTCATGGAACCCGGGGCGGTTCAGTGTCTTTACGTGTCTTTACCGTGCGGGAAGTAGAGGGATCGTGAGGGAACCTGAGGGGATCGCAACCCTGCTACCAGGAAAGTCCTCGGAAAGGACCTGGTCAAAACACCGAGAACCAGACATTCGCAACGTAGAGGCAGAGGGTTCGAGTCCCTTCACCTCCACAAAGGGCCAGGTCAAGGGCCTAAAGTGGGATCCCGCCAAGGTCACGAAGCGCCCAGAGCGCTACGTGAGCTTCGTAGAGGTTGTGGTGTGTCTCCGGTACTTCAGTCCAAACTTGCAGTTCAAAGGGCTGAATGAGAGCCAGGGGTCATGCGTCGCTTTTCGGTCAGCGTGCGGTTAAAAAGGGTCGCGGAGAACACCGTTTCTTTAGGCAACCTTCGCGCTTCAGTCCCTAATTCGATCGTGTTGCGGACGGGCCCTTTCTGCGCCTGGTCGGACTCACCGCCCTCTCTATTTTGGCGAATGACCTCGCTGGTTGGCGGGCACGTCGACTTCCTTTGCGGTTCGGCTGACGAGCACGAGCGAGCCGCTTGCCGCTATGACAGCAGCCAGAATCAGTGGACCGGTCGTGCCGTAGGTGTTGAAAAGCAGGCCGCCGGCCACTGACCCGGCGGCCAGCGAACCTTGTAGCGCGGAGACGAACAGGGCCAGACCGCCTTCTACGCTGGCCGGCATTGTCCGAGCCATCCAAGTTTGCGCGGCTACGGGGACCGCACCGAACCCGGCGCCCCACACAAGTACGAGGGCGATGACGACCGGGTGCATTCCGCTGATGACAGCGATCAAGAGAGTAGCCATCGCAATGAGCAATCCGGCTCCGAAGAGGGTTGCGCGCAGATGGCGGCGCACGGTGACTCCAGCGGTAAAATTCGTTGCCCCGCCGGCCAACCCGAATCCGAGCAGGACGACCGTGACCTGCTCGCCGGTCAGCCCGGCCCGACTCTGTAGGAGTGGGTTGATGTAGGTGTAGGCGGCGAAGTAGGCGAAGAAGATGGCAGCGGCGGCGATAAGGCCAATCCGTGCCGTACTGACCTTGAGTATGGTCAGCAACGTCTGCGGATGGACGGGTATCCCGGTCCCGAGGCACGGTAATGCCGCCATCTGTAGAACGATGGCGGCTCCTGCCAAGCCGGCGGCGATCGCGAAGGCGACCCGCCAACTGGTGAGGTTCCCTATGAGCGCGGCGGTTGGTAGCGCTGCCACAGTTGCCAGGAAGATCCCGCTGCTGACCAACGCGATCGCAGTACCACGCGCCTCTTCGCGGACGAGCGACATTGCCGCTCCGGCACCGAAGACCCAGAACCCTCCGATGCACACGCCGAGGAGAGCCCTGGCCACGAGCATGATCTCGAAGTTCGGGGCGGCGGCGGCGACCACATCGGAGGTCAACACCAAGGCACTCAAGGTCCACAGCAAGACACGGCGCTCGATACGAGCCGAGCCCAGCGTCAGGATCGGACCGGCGATGGCTGCGGCGACGGCGGGGACGACGACCATAAGTCCGGCCAACCCGATGGAGACGCCGAAGGCTTGGCTGAGATGGGGGAGGAGGCCGACGGGAATCACCTCGGAGAAGACGAGCGCGAACGATCCCAGGGCGATCGACCAGACGGCGAACCACCGGTCACCGCTGCTGGTTTGCTGGGGGTTGTGACAACTCATCCGGTCGGCCAGCTGGGCCGCTGCGGGTCGACGTTGGAGTATCACCTCGGTCAACGTCGAGTCCGGCTGGGTCGATAGAAAGGTTCAGCTCGCGAACGATCCCGGATGCCCAAGGGCTGCCGGTGGGCCTGGCGAATGAGACCGACGCGGATCGGAAAAAGGATCCTCGCCGCTCTCATGCGACGGTCAGGATGAGCTTCTCGCGTGCTGCGCCGTTGTCGAGCAGAGCGTGCGCTTCGGGTGCTCGCTCGATCGGTATCTGGCGCTGCGCCCGGAGGCGAAGGACGCCGGAGGCCAGGAGCGCCATGGTGTGATCGAGCGCATCGGGAGCCGGTCCGGAGTCGGCGCGGACAGCGCCACGCCGAGATCGGCGGGGTGTTCGTCGGCGAGAGTGATGACCCGAGAGGGACCGCCCGCCAGCTCGACGGCGGCGCTCAAGCTGCCACCCCTTCCGGCGGCGTCGAATACGGCGTCGACCGATGGCGTATGGGCATGCACCTGCTCGATGAGGTCCGTTCCGTAACGAACCGGTACCGCGCCGAGCTCACCGACGAAGTCTTGGTCTTGAGGACCGGCGGCGCTGATGACGGTCAGGCCTTGTGCAATCGCCAGCTGGGTGGCGATCACGCCAACGGAACCGGCCCCGCCCAAAATCAGCAGGGTTTCGCCGCGGGCGACGTGGAGTTGGCGCAAGACGCCAACCGCTGCCTCGGCGGACGCCGGGAAGGCGGCCGCATCGCTCCAAGTGACGTTCGAGGGTTTGTGGGTCCATGTCGACGCCAGCACATACTGGGCGTAGCCGCCGAGGCTGGCCAGCAGCGACGTGACCTCGTCGCCCTCCTTCACGCCGGTTACGGAAGGTCCCAGCGAGTCGACCACGCCGGCCGCCTCGAAGCCCAAGACGGCGTCAGGTGGCAGCGGGAATACAGCCTGAAGGTCACCTCGGCGGATCTTGGCATCGGTGGGGCCCACGCCAGCGGCGCGCACCCGGATTCGCACCTGCCCCGCCCTGGGCTGGGGCATGGCGGTCTCCTTCCAGACGAGCACGTCGGGCGGGCCATAGCCAGTGAGAACGGACGATTTGGGCATGGGCGGTCCTCCCAGACGTTGAGACGGGCGGTCGGTTGGAATGGAATGGTGGGGTCAAGTTCAGATCTGTTCGCTTCCACCATCGACGAATATCTCGCCTCCGGTCATGAAGCTGCTTTCCGATGAGGCCAGGAACAGCACCGCGTTGGCGATCTCCTCTGGCTGGCCCAGGCGTCCCAGCGGGACCTGGCTGGCGATGGCCTGCAAGAGGCTTTGAGCCTGTTCGGTATCCGGTGCCAGGGCACTGAGTCCAGGAGTATTGGTCGGGCCGGGCACAATGGTGTTCACCCGGATACCCCGGCCAGCGAGTTCGGCCGCCCAGGTGCGACCGAAGGACCGGATGGCTGCTTTGGATGCGGCGTAGACGCTGAACGCCGAAGTGCCGTTGGTCGCCGCCGATGAGCCGGAGAGCACGATGGAGGCGCCGTCGTTCAGAAGCGGTAGCGCCTTCTGTACCGTGAACAGGGTTCCACGAACGTTGATGCCGAAGGTCTCGTCGAACTGCCTGGGCGTGATCTGGCCCAGCGGTACGAACCCGCCGCCGCCCGCGTTGGCGAACAGCACATCCAAACCCCGCCCGCGTTGGAAGATGGTCTCCATGAGCCTGTCGAGGTCATCGAGATCGGCGACGTCACTCGGGAATCCCGTAGCGTCCTCGCCGATCGAAGCGACGGCGACTTCGAGTTCAAGCCTGCGCCTCCCGGTGATGAATACGTGGGCGCCTTCGGCGGCGAATCGACGAGCAGCGGCCAGACCAATCCCGGCAGTGCCGCCGGTGACGAGCGCCGTCTTACCTTCGAGTATCCCCATCGTTCTGCTCCTTCTGTTGGGTGTTAGCGCGGTATGGTCATGTCTGCGGTGTTGCTCACGCGGAGTCGATCAGGCGAGTGCCCGGACCAGTTCGGCCAGTTCCCGCCACTGCGGTCTCGGCTCGCCGTCCTGGGCGCCCAAGACGTGGACCGCGACATGGTCGGCTCCCGCGTCGAGATGGGTTTGAATGCGCGACCGGATGTCCTCGGGCGAGCCCCAGGCGACGACGGCGTCGATGAGCCGGTCACTACCACCCGGCACGACATCGGCATCGGTGAAACCGATTCGGCGCAGGTTTTGCTGATAGGCCGGTAAGCCGATGAACATGCCGATTCCGTCGCGGGCGATGGCGCGAGCCCGGGCGGGGTCGGTCTCGAACACCACTGCCAGATGGGGAGCGATGAGGGGGTCGTGGCCGATCCGGCGCCGAGTGGTCACGCTGTACTGCGGTGTGACGAGAAACGGGTGTATCCCTGCCGTGCGCGACGCTGCCAGCTCGGCCATCTTCGGACCGTTCGCCCCGAGCAGTCGCCGCTCTGGCCGGACTGGGTGTGCGGTCTCGTCCAGGCGGTCGAGGAACGCCCCGACCGCGGCGATCGGGTTTCCATAGACTTGGCCGGCGTTCACCGCCGCCTGCATGTTGCTCACCCCGAACCCGGTGATCGTTCGCGGCCCGAACTCTGTGTCCAATTGGTGGAGCCGATCACCTATGGCCGTCGGGTCCTGTCCCCAGATCCCCAGCACACCCACGACGACAGCCGAGTTCGGTGCCGACCGCAGCAAGTGGCCGACATCGTCGAAGACACCATGACCGTCCAAGCCTGGGAACCACAACGCCCGCAACCCAAGCGCATCCAGTTCAGCGGCAGCGTCCTGCACCTGGGGGCGTCCCGCGTCGCGGAGCTCCATGCTCCACACACCCACCCGCCCCAGGAGCGACCTCACATCATTGACCACGACGACCTCCGTAAATCGGTACCGAATCGGTTCTGACCTCGATCTCAGTGAAGATGCTCCTGCCTGGCTGGGGTTACTTACCCGTTCTGTAGTATCCGTTACAGAACCCCTCGCCGGACTGTACCACGGTTCTGTGCCGACCGCTATAGAATTCTGGGGCCATGGCTCGTCCACGCGGCTTTGACCGAGACCAAGCGCTCGAAACAGCGATGCGACTCTTCTGGGAGCGCGGCTACGAGGACACGTCGATCAGCGACCTCACGACAGCCATGAGCATCGCCTCACCGAGTCTGTACGCCGCCTTCGGCGACAAGCAGCGGCTCTTCGACGAAGCGGTAGAGCGCTACGCGACGGGGCCTGGAGCTGTGGTCGCCACCGCGCTGGCTGAGCCCACAGCCCGCGAGGCCATGGAGCGGTCGCTCTGCGACGCGGCGCGCCTTTATGCCGCAGCCGACCGTCCGCCCGGCTGCCTGATCGTGAACGAGCCCCGCCTTGCGGAGCGTCGAGGCGCGTCCGACGCCGCCATCCTCGCTCGTCTGAAGCGTGGTGTAGCTGAGGGCGATGTGCCGGCCGACGCCGACGTCGAGGCGCTTGCCGCCTACGTGTGCGCCGTGATCACTGGCATGTCGGCGAGAGCCCGCGCAGGTGCCAGCACAGAAGAACTGGCGGCCGTCGCCCGGATCGCCATTCGCGCTTTGCCAATCGACGATTCCAGCTGATCCGTCACGATGCCGCCTCGGCCTGCGGGCGCTCCGGCGCAGCAGTGACCCAATCGGGCTGAGGCCACAGCCGTTCCATGACGGACAAGTGTGACGTCTCGACGGGAGGTACCCGCCGCGGCAGGGTCGAACATGACCTGTCGCTCGCCCAGGAACGTGATCCACGCGAAGCGGGAACGAGCACCATTCGCTGCGCATTACGAGAGCCTGCCGATCGGACCTGCATACCGATCCGAGGGCACAGGCGCGCTCGACCAGCGATTTCGCGTTCGGCGGAGTGGGCGAAGATGCCGTTTCTCGGCCTTTCTCGAGACCTACTCACCCTTGAGTCTGCAGCCCTATGCAGGGTGGCGCCGCGCACGCGCTCCTGACGCTGCGGTTTCGTGGTGGAGTCTTCGGTCGGCGTGTCGCTGCATGGGGCTGCCCAGTGCATGCCCTATGCCCGTGCCCTGATCAAGCAGGCGCCTGCGAGCGCAGGACCTCGCCAAGCTGGCGTCGAGACGTGACGTCCAACTTCCGGAAAACCTTTCGCAAGTGATAGTCGACGGTCGCCGAACTAATGAAGAGCTGTGCGGCAATTTCAGGGTTCGTCAGCCGTTCCGAGGCCAACTGCGCAACTCGGCGTTCTTGGGGAGTCAAGTCGGCACGCCTTTCGACAGTTCGCGATCGAGCCCTCTCTCCTGTGGCAAGAAGTTCTGCTTGCGCGCGCTTTGCGAAGTCTTTTGCGCCCATCGCTACAAAGAACTCGTGAGCGTGCCGCAAGTGCTTCCGGGCATCTAATCGCCGATTCTCTCGTCTAAGCCACTCTCCGTAGAGAAGATTGGCATAGGCGAGATCTCGCGGAACCAGTGTTTCGGCGAGATACCCAAGGGCGGACTCAAAGAACGCTTCGGCTTCGGATCCGCTCGACACCAGGGCTCTCGATTGAGCCAAGAGACCGAGAGCCCAGGGAGTCCTGCTTGCTTCAGCGCGCACGGCGAGTCGCTCCAGGAGGGACTCGGCGAGCTCCGGTTCTCCGGAACGGATGGCCGCCTCAACGGCGAGTGGAAGCGTTTGCGATGTCCAACCGAGTGGGCTACTCGTATGGACACAGGCGGTCGCCTCAAGAGCCTCCCTATACCGACCGGCGCCTAGATGCAGGACCGCAAGAGCGCGGTAGCCCAGCATTACGGCAACGCCGGAACCGACTGCCGACATGAAATCGATAAGTATTGACGCGGATTGCTTTGTCGACTCCTCGTCTCCCGCCCAGGCCGAGATTTCGGCGCTCGTGGGTCCGAAGTGCACAGCGGGCAGGCCGATCGCTGCCGCAACGTCCAGTGTTTCGTCAAATCGTGCAGTCGCTGATTGCAGATCACCTGCGCGTAGGTCGAGTTCGGCCATTCCGACCAGGTTGAAGAGCAGTACAAGAAGCGCACCATTCTCCCGAGCTGACTTATCAGTCCGCTCAGCCCAGGCTTTGTAGGCCCGATCATCGAGGCGCTCATTCGCGGTAATGAGACAGAATACAAACCACCGAGCGATCTGGTCATGCGAGACCTCTCCCTGCGTGAAAGCAAGCGCCGCTTGTCGATAGTCTTCGAATGCGGCCTGCGGACCGTCCGTGAACAAAAGGGCAGTCCCATCAAGAAGATGATCCTCGAGACTGGCGGGGAAAGCATTCTCACGGCGAGTCATCTGGACGGTCTCGGCAATCTCGTGAGCCTGAAGACCCTGGGTAAGGTGCAAAGAGATTCCATAACCTGCAAATGCTTCCAGCAGAGTCTCCCGAGCCCGTCCGAGGTTCCTGCTGTCCTTGAATAGGCGCGCCGCTGCAAGGAGCTGCCGTGCTGCTTCAGCTGGCTGCGAATTGCGAATGCTGAGTTGGCCACGTAGCTGCTCGGCTTCCGCAACGGTAAGTGGCTCCGAGATGTGCGATTGTGCTTGGTCCAGGAGAGCGTTCGCCTGGTTGTGGTCGCCAGCATTCATGGCGGCTTCTGCGGCGCGCACCAGTCGCTTTGCTCTCAGTTCAAGAGAATCTGTCAGTTCACTGGCCTGCACCAACAAGGCGCATTCTGCTGTGTAGCCTCCACGCGCCTTCGCAATCTGCGATGTCTCCTCGAGTTCCGAGGCCAGCACAGAATCGGGACCTGTCGTTCCCAGGACGACATGGCGGGCCCACCGATCGGGGTAAGTCGCTTTTGAAATCAGGCTTGCGTACGTACGATGAACAGTGACTCGAATGTCCGGGTCGGCGCTCACGTAGCTTGCCGAGCGAATCAGTGGATGACGAAATCTGACGACCGGTCCAGGAAGAATGAACTGGCGACGTTCGGTCTCTGCCTCCGCCTCCCTGGTACAGCCCAGACGGTTGGCTACTGCACGCACAAGTGCTCGATCACCCGAAGTATCCGCCGCCGCCGCGAGGAGAAACAGCTGACCATCGTAAGAAAGCGATGCAACTTCTTGGTTGAAGTGGTTTTCCAGCTGCCGCGTCACGGCAACTGGTTTGTCCAGCAAGCCAGCGAAGGCTGACCGAGATTCAGTCAGCGTTGACCCCATTTCCCACAGGGCGAGCGGACATCCGTTGGTCTCAGCGGCGATATCTTTCGCAAGCTGCGCGGGAACGGGGCGATCGGCTGCGATGTTGAGAATTTCAGAGACGGCATCGTCTGGTAGCCCAGAGACCTCAAGCGAGGGCAGGCCAGCCAAGTCGGACGGAACATCCAAATAGGTCCTAAGCCCGAAAAGGAGAACGATTCCCTCAGCGCGCAGACGACGGCCGACAAACGCCAAAGTTTGGAGCGATTCGACGTCGATCCACTGACCGTCGTCCACGATGCAGAGGAGGCCCGATCGGCCGCTCTCCGAGGAAAGAAGGTTCAGAGCGGCTAAGGCGACCATGAATCGGTCGGGCGTTGGTGCGTCAACGAGCCCAAAAGCCGATTCGAGGGCCGTTCGCTGGGGTGAGGGTAGCCGATCGATTTCATGAAGGAAAGGAACAGCAAGTCGGTGGAGCGCCGCAAAGCCAAAGGAGCTCTCCGTCTCCACGCCAGAGATTCGTGCCACGGACAAGTCGCTCGTTCTGGTCGCATATTCGAGCATTGCGGTCTTTCCCATACCGGCGTCGCCGTAGATGACTAGGGCCCCACTTCGCCCTTCGAGAGCCCCGTTAAGAAGGTCGTCAAGGACACTCCGCTCTCGTGTGCGATCTAGGAACACGGTGCTCGTATCCACGGTCTACCCCGGTGGAGCTGAAGATCAGGTCGGGCCTCGGCTGAGGCCGTCACCCCTGGTGAAATCCCCGATCCTACTGAACTGACCGTAAATCGAAAAGCGGATATTTTGATTCCTAGGACGGTCAGTGGCTCACGCCACAGTGCCCTTAGCCTCGATAATTCGTCCGGCTTCTGAACACGCGGTGTGCGCGTCCGCGTAAAAAGCCCTCCCGCCTGGAAGAATGTTTGTCGCTGAACACACATCCTCACCAGAACCGGAGGGCTCCTTGAAAGTGCACAGTACTCGCTCTGTCCGTCGCGCCAAAGTGATACCCGACGGCAAGAACCTCGTGTCCCATGCCGGTGCCGCCCTGTTGGCCGAACTGGCCGATCGCGCTGGGTTGACCGAGGCGATGTCGGAGGCCATGGCCGAGTGCGGGATCAACTGGCACACCCATGATCCTGGTGTCGTCCTCACCCACCTGGCCATCGCGATCGCCGATGGCGCGGACTGCCTGGCCGACATCGCGGCGCTCAAAGAACAAGAGGAGCTCTTCGGCCCGGTGGCCTCTGTGGCCACGGCCTGGCGGACCGTGCACAAGACGGCTTCGGTCGAACTGCGGGCCATCCCAGTGGCCATCGCCAGCGCCCGGGCGCGCGTCTGGGCGGCGCAGCCACCGGTCGGCCCGATGATCTGGGACTTCGACTCCACCTTGCTCGACGTGCACGCCGAGAAAGAGGACGCCGCCGCCACGTATAAGCGCGGCTTCGGGTTCAACCCCTTGGGTGCGTGGTGCGACAACACCAAAGAGCCTCTGGGCGCGATCTTGCGCCCGGGCAACGCCGCCCCGGGGGACACCGACGACCACCTCGAGCTGCTCGAGCAGGTGGTGCGCTCCGTGCCGCCCGAGTACGCACTCGGCCACGAAGAAGGTGACGACCCCGCCTTGGTCGTTCATCCCATCTTGGTCCGGGCCGACTCAGCCGGGGCCTCGCATCGCTTCGTCCAATCGCTCACCGATGCCAACTTCGACTACTCGATTGGCTTTCCTATCAGGGGTTCTGTGCGTGACGCCCTCCTGCTCGCCCAAGAAGAGGACTGGGTGGCCGCCACAGAGCTCGACGGGGGGATCCGTGACGGTGCCGAGGTGATCGAGCTGACCGAGATCATCGAGCTCAAGGGATGGCCGGCCGACATGCGAATGATCTGTCGGCGTGAACGCCCGCACCCGGGCGCCCAGCTCTCGCTCTTCGACACCCATGCTGGTTGGCGCCACACCTGCTTCATTACCAACACCAAAGGTGACGACATCGCCGCTTTGGAGTTGCGCCACCGCGGCCACGCCCGCGTCGAGGACCGGGTGCGGTGTTGGAAGGCGTGTGGACTGGCCAACCTGCCCTTCGACGGCTTTTGCGCCAACGAGGCCTGGGTGGCGGTCTCGCTCATCGCCGGGTCACTCCTGGCCTGGAGCCAGATGACATGTTTCGACGGCGCGCTGGCCAAGGCCGAGCCCAAGACGATTCGCTACCGCGTCCTGCATGTAGCCGCCGTGCTCGCTCACCGCGGCCGTGACCTCATCGTGCATCTCGACGAGACCTGGCCCTGGGCCAGCGAGCTGGCCGCCGCCTTCACCCGCCTACGCGCCGCCTTTCCATAGCGCATTGGGTCCCGGCGCCCGACCCCGAAGCGATTCCGCAGGGCGTGACATCACGAGACTGAACCGAGGGACCCTGACCCTTCACGCCCCGGCGACGCTCAGAGGCCAATCAGCGATTCTCCGCCTCCATCGACCGAATCAGCATCGTCGGGCCTGAGGTCGGATGAATGATCGAGGTTAGGCCAACTGGGATACGACGCCCGTTGGCCGCTCGCTGCGGTCGACGCGAGTGGCTCCCGACGCGAGCGAGCTGACCTAGGTTCTTGCGGGTCGACTCAGGGCAGATCGGCGATGCCAAAGGTACGAGATCGGTAGGAGTTCGTCCGCGGTCGCTCTCGCTAGTCCGGCCGAAGTCTCGGAAATCGCCGTGGCAAATGGTGGAGAGGATCCGAACCGCTTATGGCCCGCGGCGCAGTCAGCGGGACACCCCGATTGATTTCGCGTCACGGATAGGACTCGAGAGAGCTGACGTGATGACCGTCGTGCATCTCCGGACTATCGGGAATCCTGGACTGCGGCAGTTGAAGGAATCATCGCCGTCGGTTGCACTACTTCTCCGCCTTGTTCTCTTGGCGCCACGACCTCCTGCTGCACACCGCGCCGGAGTCCAAGGAACGAAACCAGCGTGGCAGCAGCCATGACCCCGGCCATGACCAGGAGCACCGAGCGGGTGGCGTAGGCAAAGTCGAGCCGGATGAAGTGGGGGATCGCGGTGGTCGCCCCACCGGCTTGGGATTCGGCGATGCGGCGCGCTTCTGCCACGGCTTGTCGCTGAGGCAAACCCTTGGCGAGGAGGGAACTGGTCACCCGTGAGCGCAGCTCGGAGACCAGGATCGTGCCCAGAATAGCTAGGCCGAGGCTGGCCGCATAGTTCCTGACCGTCTGGGTGATTCCCGTGGCCTCGCCATAGGAAAGTCGACCAGCACGGTTGACCGCGTCGGTGCTGGCGGGCGTCAACATTAGGCCCATGCCCGCCCCGGAGAGGACGATGAACCAGATCTGCGAACCCAAATGGAGCTCGGTGAGGCGGCCGGCCCAGAGATAGAACCCTACGGCCGCGATGGCACACCCGAGTACCACCGGCCGCCGGGCGCCGATGCGGTCGAGCATCCGTCCTCCGATCTGGGAGGCCCCGGCGAACCCGAGAAAGAAGTACAAGATGTAGAGTCCGGTCTGGGAGGCCGACTCACCGAGCGCGATCTCTGCATATTCGCTGGCAAAGAAGAAGAGCGGAACGAAGGCCAGCATGGCGATGCCGAGCACGAGGTTCTCCACACGGAAAGCACGGATCCGGAAGATCCGCACCTCCATAAGCGGCGACGGCGTACGCAGCTCGACGAAGTAGAACACGATGAGCAGGATCACGCCCGCGGCTATGCAGGTCCCGGTGGCCTTGTTGCCCCAGCCCCAGATGGACGACTGTTGGAAGCCCAGGACACTCAAGCCGACCCCGCTCACGATGAGGACCAGACCTCGATAGTCAATCTTCGCCCTTTGGTACGAAGTCTCCGGTTTGGAGATCGCGATGAGGAGCAGAGCGATGAGGGCGACGGGGATGTTGACCCAGAAGATGGCCCGCCAGGTCCACTGGGTGAGGTAGCCGCCGAGGATAGGCCCGATGGCGGTCAGGCCGCCGGCGATGCCGAAGAACAGGGCCAGAGCCCTACCCCGTTGATGCAGGTCAAATGTCTGGACCACGATGGCCAGCGCGGCCGGGAACATGAACGCGCCGCCGATGCCCTGGGTGAGTCGGAATATGACGATCCAGGCCTCCGCCGCCCCACCGGCGGGAGTCAGACCGCAAAGCGCTGAGGACCCGGCGAACACGATGACACCGAGCACCACCATCTTCTTGTGGCCGACGGTGTCAGCCAGCCGCCCCCCAAACGCGAAGAACGAGGCCAAAGACAGCAGATAGGCATTGATAGCCCACTGCATACCCGTGCTCGAGAGCCCGAGCTCTCGCTGGATCTGGGGAGCCGCGATGGCGACAATCGTCTGATCAATGAACGTCATCGAAACGGCGAAAATCATGGCGGCGAGGACCAGGTTCCTCGACCGACCAACCCCTGTATTGGTTACCATCATGACGCCACCGTCGCGCTCGTCGCGCAGGTGTCGTAGAAGATGACGGCGTCGGTCAGCGACTCGATTCCCTCGAGCACGTGGGCCAGATCGACGCTGAGGCCATAACGCTCAGCCAGTGCTCCTGGAGTCGTGTAACTCACTCTGGTGCGGCCCTCGTCTTCCCAGATGAGGACCTTGAGAGGGAGTTCGAGCGCCATAAGGGGGGCTGCCTTCATCACCGGCGTACCGGCTTCGGGCTTGCCAAAGATGATGACACTGGTTTCGGGTAGCTCCAACCCGGCTTCGTGAGCCGTATCGGAGTGGTTGATGACCGCGAACACCTTCATGTACTTGGCGGCGATCACAGCATTGAAGCGCGCCAACGTTTCGGCCACCGAATAGGGGCTCGACTTGGTCATCACTTGCGAGGCGTCGGTCACTCTCATGTTTCGCACGGGCTTCTCCCTCCAGTCCATCGCTCCGATGATGACGATCGCCGCCGGTGCTCGCCTCCTGGGTTCCGCGTAGTCCTGACGTCTTCACTCCTCAAGCGGTCAGCTTGAGGCCCGTAGAAACCGGCACGGCATGACGCGGTGGGGATAGTCGGAGTAGTTCGTGGTTCACTGCATCAGGAAAAGGCCAGGTCAAGCCCTTTCTCTGGATAACGCTGAGTGGCCTTGCATCCCGGCATGGGAGTTCGCGCCATGCACGCTCTGAGGACTACGCGAATCGATGGATGCGAAGCATTTTGCAGTGTTGCAACATGAGACAAAGGGCAGTTGGAGGTCGTACCAATGGCTCTCGCAACGGATGAGGATTCCAATGACCCACCTTCCATTCACGCTTTCAAGGGACTTGGTACTGGCCGATGGCATCCGTCATCGACGTAGTTTGTATTCAGTCGATGAAACCCTGGATCGGTTGAGCGAGGCCATCGAAGCGGTTGGAGCCAAGATATTCACGGTAATTGACCAAGGTGCTGAGGCAGAGGACGTGATGTTGCGGCTACGTGACACTGTGCTCATGATCTTCGGTGACCCAGCCCTCGGTACCCAGGTCATGCACGCTGCTCCGCTCAGCGCCCTCGATCTCCCGCTGAAGATCCTCATTTGGGTTGACGATCATGGCGACGTGTGGATGTCATACCTTGCCGCCGAATGGTTGGTACAGCGATACGAACTCCCTTCAGAGTTGATGCAGCTCCTTTTGGCGCCGGAAGTCTTGACTAGTCGCGTGGCGTCTGAATGAAGAGCGCCCGACCTCGCTGGTGACCCCCAGGCGGAGGAGGGTAAGGCGCAACAATGCGAGCTCGATCCTCGGTGAGGGCGGCCCGGTCGTCGTTTCACCTACGCCACCGAGCGAACGTTTCTGGCAGGCTCGCACACCGACGCATTGATTGCTAGGGGTGTCGCCTCCAATCTTCCAAGCTCGACGTGACGTGGAGGAAAATATTGCTTGGAGTCCTCGCCTGTAGGTCTGATTGTTCGTGGTCGTTGAAAGCCTGCGCCATGGTGAGGGATCAGCCGCGTCACATCAACTGCTGTACTGCTCTGGTGCTCACCCTCGTTGGGGTACCGAGCCGTGGAACTACGCGGAGTTCGTGGTGCGAGCGTGCCGTCCGTTGCTCACAATGAACGCAAGTCAGAACGACTACATGCGAAAGAGGAGGATATGACGATGGGCACTGTTACCACCACCGATGGTGTGGAAATCTATTACAAGGACTGGGGATCTGGTCAGCCGATCGTGTTTAGTCACGGTTGGCCGCTGTCAGCAGACGACTGGGATACCCAGATGCTGTTTTTCTTGGATCATGGGTTCCGGGTAATTGCTCACGACCGGCGTGGACACGGTCGCTCCTCACAGGTCAGCGGAGGTCACGACATGGACCACTATGCCGATGACCTGGCCGCGGTGACTGCACATCTCAATCTCGAGGAGGCTGTTCACATCGGGCACTCAACAGGGGGCGGCGAAGTCATCCGCTACATCGCCAGGCATGGCGAGGGTCGCGTCGCTAAGGCCGCCATAATGAGCGCGATTCCGCCGCTCATGGTCAAGACAGATGCCAATCCTGGCGGCGAGCCCAAGAGTGTGTTCGATGATCTTCAGGCTCAGCTGGCCGCAAATCGCTCCGAGTTCTACCGGGCAGTGGCGTCAGGACCGTTCTATGGCTACAACCGGCCCGGCGCCGAGCCTTCGGACGCTATCATTCAGAACTGGTGGCGACAGGGGATGATGGGAGCTGCCAATGCGCACTATGAGGGAATCGTTGCCTTCTCTCAGACCGACTTCACCGAGGATCTCCAGAAGATCAGCGTTCCAGTGCACGTCATGCACGGTGACGACGACCAGATCGTCCCGTACGCGGACTCGGCTCCTCTCAGCGTCAAGCTTCTGCAGAATGGGACACTGAAGACGTACCCGGGGTTTCCGCACGGCATGCCTACGGTTCACGCCGAGGTCATCAACGCAGAGCTCCTGGACTTCATCAAGTCGTAACCGCCGACGCGCCCTCATCATCGAGCCGCAAGCTCGGTTCGGCAGAGCGAACACGGTAGGCATTCCGTCCCTGTAGTGGAGCGACCTACTACAGGGACGGAGGCGGTTGTGAATCGGAGGGAATGAGGTTCCGTCGACCGTTCTCTTTGCGACGAAACGGCGTTTCGGCTGTCGTTAGGAATCAGCGAAGCTGAAGGCAGTGGATTTTGCAGATCTTATGGTTGCACCACATCGAAAGCAGGCGATTGTGACGCTTACAACATCGAAGCGGTTAGTAACCGGGCGTGAGAGTCGCGTCCGGGTTGCCTCGGGTCTGCATGGGCACAGGATCGGTGACGATGCGGTTCGCTCGTTTACGGCTGAACTGATCGGAACCTTCGTCCTGGTACTCGCCATTATCAGCACCGCGATCGGTGCCACATTGGCTGAGCCCGTCGCCGGCGCCCCCTTCAACTCGCTGGCCATTCCGATTGCCGGGGGATTCGCACTTGTCGTAGTTGTGGCGAGTTTTGGCCACATCTCTGGCGCCCATGTCAATCCTGCTGTGACGATTGGTCTCGCCCTAAACCGACAGTTTCCCGCGAGATCGGTCGCCCTTTATATGATCGCCCAATTTGCCGGATCCATCTTGGCCGCGCTCTTCGCGTGGTTACTGTTTGGGAGCAAAGCACGATCACTGGCCGGCCTGGGTGCGACAGTCCCAGCGGCCGGGGTGGGCATCGGGCGTGTCTTCGCTGCAGAAGCGATCGTGACGTTTCTCCTGGTGCTTGTCGTGCTCGCCGTGGCTACCGACGCACGCGTGCCGCAGGGAGTCGCAGCGGTGGCCATCGGTTTCGCATTGGCTACGGCCATCTTCATCAGTGGCCCGATCACTGGCGCTGGGGTGAATCCCGCACGGGCCCTGGGTCCGATGATTGTCGCCGGCAAGTTCACGGACTGGTGGATCTATCTGATTGCGCCAATTTTCGGTGGTGTGTGCGCTGCGACCATCTACCTCAGAGTTCTGAACGGTGACTCGACGGTAAGGTGCCGGCTCAGGAATCCGGCAGCAGAGATCCAGGAACTTCCGGTTGTTCGATCTCGATGACGGTCTTGAGGCTTTTTTCTCGATCTCGGTATCTTTTCGCATGAGCACGATCCCTGAGAGCGTTCGGGCGGTACTCGAGTCCTCGGCGCTCGCGCACCTCGTTACCCTGGAACCCGATGGCAGCCCCCAAGTGTCGATTGTATGGGTCGGCCTCGATGGTGACGAGATTGTCGCCGGACACTTGGCAGAGCGCCGCAAGGTCCGCAACATCCGCGACGACCCTCGGGTTGCCGTGTCGTTCGAGACGAGCGGCTACAACGAGCGCGGCCTCGTTGAGTACCTCGTCATCCACGGGATAGCTCGTATCTCCGCAGGGGGCGCTCCCGCTCTTCTCCAGCGGCTCGCTCACACTTACCTTGGGCCTGAGGTTCAGTTCCCACCGCCTGAGGCTGCCCTACCCGGTTACATCACCCACATCACCGTCGACCGGATCACGGGCGTCGGGCCATGGGCAAGGTAGCGCTAGTGGTGTCAACCCCTGGTAGCCGACAGACGAAATAGCGGCTTCGTGGGCGGGAGGTCGAGAAAGGATGGACTAGCCCATCGCCTAGCGGAACGACGGTAGAACGCTCTACTACAGCGGCGGAACCAGTGGACGGACTGGAAGCTGGGTGGACAGAGGTCACCTCAGAAGACCCGCCACCTAAACGTACGAAAACCACCACGTTGCCAAGGTAATGGTCGGCTACCCCGTTGAGGACTAGGCGGGCGTGACCCGACAGGTCGTCAACCGGCTGCTGGCGGACAGAACATTGGGCATCCCGTCGTCTACCCGGCAACAAGCACGCTGCTCCGCCAGTTGGGCAGCTCTTCCTCCTGATCGGGGAGGGCTGTCGTCGACCGGCTGCTGGCCGACAGAACATTGGCGTGCCGTCGTCTGTCCGACATAGGCATCGCCACTTGAGGGTCGGTGGTGACCTGTTGCTCGCCGAGGAACGTGATCGCCGCCCATATGGAACGAGTGCCATTCGCTGCGCATTGCGAGCGCATGCCGATCGGACGTGACTACCGATTTGTGGACCCGCCCCAACTCGTGTTCGGACGTGTCTTTACGTGTCTTTATCGAGAGGGAAGGAGAGGGATTGTGAGGGAACCTGAGGGGATCGAAACGCCACCACCAGGAAGGTCATCGGAAAGGACCTGGTCAAAAGGCTGAGAACAGTACTTTCGCATCGTAGAAGTCGGCGGTTCGAGTCCGCTCACCTCCACAACACGAAGGTCCAGCTCAACGGACTGAAGGTGGAAGCCCCCCGTAAAGACATGGTCCCGAAAAAGGGGTTACGTGTCTTTACGGGCCTATCTGTCGAACATCCGATGCCGCTATCGAGAGGGCAATGGGTGCCGTCTCGGAGCACGGAAATGGTCCGCACACACGCCTAGAAGGCGTAGCCGTAGTCCTCGATCCTTGGGGCATTGCTTCCCCTCTGGGCTCCAGCTCCTTGGTCGGCGCGGCAGAGAAACTGCTTACACTGGCGGGTGGTCCACATCGAGCGGGATCGAATCAGCGCTGATCGCTGTGACCGACGACTCTTCTTGAGGCGTGACGGCGTTCAGCGCCCAGTCAGTCAGCACCCGCATCCGATTTCCAGACATTGCCGATAGGTGGTATCCCCGTGTCACGGCATTCGCTGCCGCCCCAGACAAGGGGATGTGGAGCGGGTTGGCGGCTCCGGCGAGTCCCCCCAAGTCGACAAGAAAGCCAAGGTCGCGGTGCCGGTAGGGCTTGGTCTTTCCGGTTCCGATGGAGGCGGCCACATTCCGAGCTACTTGCTTCCCCTGCCGCTGAGCGTGCTGCGCCGTCATGCCGCAGATCTGTCCCGGGCGGGTGAGATCCGGGACAGCCGCGCAATCTCCACATGCATAGATTCCATCGGCGCCCGGCACACCCATGCACTCATCCACCACCAATCGTCCTCTGTTCGTTGCGAGCGCGAGACCGTCGACGAACGGGTCGGCACGAACCCCGACGCACCAGATCAGTGATCGCGTCTGCACTTTTTCACCGGTCGTCAGCTTGACGTAACCATCGGTCGCTTGGGCGACAGACTCACCAGTTAGCACCTCAACGCCGCGGCGACGAAGCACCCGCTCCGCGGTTTCGGACAGACGCTGATCGAGGCCCTGGAGCAGCCGGGTCCCGTTGTCCAGCAACATCCAGCGGATCTGATGCCCATCCAATCCGGGCATTGTCTTGACCAACCGCAATGTCATCAGCTGACCGTGTGCAGTGACCTCCGTGCCGGTGTAGCCCCCGCCAACAACGACGAATGTGCAGCGCGCCATGCGTTCTTCAGGATCACTAGCAACAGCCGCTAGTTCGAGCTGACGAACGATGTGGTCGTGCAAGTACATGGCCTCCTTCAGGCTGCGGAACCCATGTGCATAGTCGGCCACGCCTGGGATCGGCAGCAACTTGTCGACACTCCCAGCGCTCAGGATGAGATGGTCGTAACCGACCTGGCCTGATGCGCCCTCAGGTCCGTCCCAGCTGACGATTTTTCGCGCAGGATCGACATGCCTCACGGTTCCGAGCACAAACCGCGTCTTGGGCAAGCGGCCTGGCAGGGACACGCGGATATGACGTGGTTCGACCAGTCCACCGGCGACCTGCGGCATCAGCGGGAGGTACAGGAAATAGTCAGTCGTATTGATCACGACGATCTCGGTTGTCGCATCACACAAGCGAGCGAGTTCACGGGCGGCGTTGAAGCCGGCGAAACCAGCCCCGATAATGATGACTCTGTGCTTCTTTTGCGGACTCGCCATTTCAGATCCTCCTAGTGGCGTCTGTGGGTAAAGGTGATCTGGAGAACCCGCATTGGTGTCCGGAATGTGAGAGCGGCGATTAAAGTCTTTGTCCTCATCGGATGTGCACAATGAGGGCCCGCCTCCCGGGAAGGGGTTTATGGTGGTGATTCGCACGATCGCCCTCATGAATGTGTGAGGACGTCATCGTTCTCCTTGTTGGACAGAACGACGTCCAATGGTGGTTCGGGCGACGTCAAGGGCGCTGCCAAGGGTGCATCCTCAGGGTGTCCTTGTTGAGCGGATCGCGCCTGCCTCCTATCCTCGAGCAGCATGCCTATATGGGGAAACAGAAGCAGCCCCAGTACTAGCGACCCGAGTACAGCCGTGAAGAAAATCAACTTCCACAATGGTGTATGCAACCCGGTGACGACGACCACAAGCGAAGCGGTGTTCATGCTGGAGACCCTTCGCGAGTCACACCGCTCGGCATCGAAAAGAACACGCTCAACTCCTCCATCATCTGGACATGTTTCACACTGACGACTGACGTCATGCGTCGAGCCTGTGGTGACCCCTTGTCGATACAGGTGCCTCCTAGGATCTCGCGAACCCGGGTAGATCGCCGAAGGATCAAGTGTGGGGTTCCTCGGCCCGAGCGGTTTACCGGTGCTGCGACTTCGGCCGCCGGGGTGTGAATCACGAGGCCAGGTCGCGCCGGCCCCATGAGTTGCTCGATCTCACGCAGGCGGCTTGAGAAGTCCGCTGCAGGGTATGGGCTCGGGAACAAGCCCTGGAATCCTCATCGCCTTGTAGGCAGTTTTGGCACTCGCCAATCGAGCCGCCGTGGTGGCGTTGGCGCATGTCAATCAAGCCATCACCATGCCACTGCGTGCTCAGTGAAATGCTCGCTGTGGACGACCTGCGCAATTGGTTGCCTAGGAGACCGGGATGAGCACGACGAGTGCCGGTGCCGCGCAAACAGACGCGCATGATCGCCAGACCTAGCTGGGCGGCAGGGTAGGCGCCTTGAGCCTCCGCTCGCGCAGGAACGCTGTGAGGAAGGACCTACGAGAGGCCGCCTCCTGGCTTCTCCGCGATACCAGGGAAACAACGGCCAATACCATGAGACCCCCGATACCCAGGGAATACACCACGGCGGTAGCGCGCAAACCAAAGACGGAGACCACCGAACCGGCAATTACAGCCGGCACCCCGAATGCCGAGTAAGTGACGGTAAAGATTGATGCGATGAGTCCTGCCCGATCATCGGAAGGAGCGAGTGCGACGACAGTTCGAAACGCTCCCAGAAAAGCAGGTCCCCAACCAAGTCCAGCAATAGCTGCCGCCAGAAGGAAAATTGCGGACACATCACAAATGACAGCGATGCACGTCAGTACCGTGCCTGCGAGCAGCGTCAGACAGCCCCTCAACATGACGCTGGACGCATTCGAGTGACGGAGGAAAAAGGCAGCTATGGATCCGAGACCAGTTAGAAGGAAGATGGAAACTCCACCCCAGACTAAGTTCCCCGATTTAAATAGATGGCTCACCAGAGACGGTCCGAGTGACAAATAAAATCCGCTGAGTGCCCAAACACCAATGAAGCAGGGAACCGCAATCAGAAATGTCTGGCGGGCCCCCGATGGAATTCGAAGCTCCGGACGAAGAGACGAGAGAACTCCAGAGCGGACTACTCCGGTCTCGGGAATCCAGATCAGCAATGTTGTAGCCATGGCGAAGACGACCACGAGAATCCACCAGATGAATCGCGTTGGTGCCGGACCATACTCAACGATAACGCTCGCGCCGAGGGCGCCCAACGCAAGTCCAACGCCGGGCATAGTGCTCGCAACAAACGGAGCTCTCTCCCCATCCACGTCCAAATCGACGAGCAATGCGCCTGCCGCTCCCGTCGTTATCCCCACCGCGATTCCCTGTAGGGCGCGGCCGATCAAGAGCGATACAACTCCATTTGCCGTCAGGAAAACGACGCACGCGACGAGACCGGTGACAAGACCAACTGCAATGACCGGCCTTCGACCTACGAAATCGGAGACGGAACCGAAGATAAGAAGCGCACCCAATGTAAAGATTGCGTAGATAGCGAAGATCACCGTCAGCGTGAAGGTCGAGAATCGCCATTCGGATCGATACAGTCCGTAGAGAGGAGCGGGTACGGCAGAGGAAGAGATCAAGAGGAAAATCACTCCCGCGCTGAACCAGAATGTTGCTTTCTTGGAACGTATCCGAAAAGATCGCAGACCGATTGCAACATTGTCTCCCCGTATCCCTCGATGATTGGTTTGGTTGGAGATGGCCATGTCTATTCAGTCAAGGTCGATGCTGCCGCGGCTGATTGTTCCGAATACGTCCTGTTGCTTCAGGAAGACGCCGGCATTTGAGCAGCGCCTCGGACGATGAACTTCGGATTTGTTGTGCAACATTTCTAGGCTGCAGAAGGAGTGCGGGAGCCCGGGCTGCATCGATCAAGAAAGCGAATCCATGGAGAAGGGTTTGAACTACTTCCGGCACTTTTGGCGATGATTCGAGGTTCTTCACGTTGTCACCCCGTTCTGGCCTGCGAATACTCTTCGTCTTGGTGCGAGGTTTCCACCTGAACAGATCATTCGAACCCGTGACAGGTACTGGTCGGGACCTTCGAATACGAATTCACGAAGCAATGGGGCCGCTCCGCCCGCTCGACTCAGCCGCGGCAATCGAAGTTGCCAAGCGCTCTAGTCCGGCGCCGCAGAGGCTGCACACACTTGGGTGTTTCACGGGTGCGAGAAGGGCGACTCGAGGGCATGCTGACACGTAGTCGGGACCGTTCCTTTCGACTCAGAAGCGTTTCGGAGTCGGGGGCTGTGCGGGACGAAGAGCGAAATCGGAAGAGAACTGGACCAGCGTCATCCCATGATCCCGCGGCACTGGTGCTTCCGTCCGCGGGGAGAAGGAGCCAGCCATGAGCAACGAGCTTCCCGTCCCTCGTTTGACAATGATCTTCCGCCTCGAGGCCACTCTCGGAGAGCCTCTTGAGCTCGGGCAGACAGCGTGGGGTCATCGCCGGATCGTGCCTCAGACCAGCGGGACGTTCAGCGGCCCTGAAGTCAGGGGAATACTGCTACCAGGCGCAAGCGCCGATTGGCAGATAATCCTGCCCGACGGGACTGCTCTCGGAGACATCCGCTCCACGCTCCAGACCAACGGTGGCGATCTCCTCTATGTCCAGTCGCGAAGTATCCGCCACGGCAGCGCCGAGGTCCTGGCACGGCTCGGGCGCGGCGAGGACGTGGAAGCAAGCGAATACATGTTTAGGACTTCGACTCAGATCCAGACAGCAGTCCCCGAGCTCGACTGGCTCAACAAGGGCATCTTCATCAGCGTCGGTGGTCGGCAGCCTGGTGGCGTGATCTACGAGACCTACCTCGTCGCATGACACTCCTTATGTAATACCCGGTGCAAGATGGGTGTGTGCGGAGCAGCGCGGCAACCGCAATTTCACCTCGGTCCCCGGACCGCCTTCATTCCGACGAATCCTGCGAGCATTTGCATTGGAATCGCGCCAACCTCCGGTTGGAAGTCGATTCAACTGATCAACGCGCGCTAATCGCAAGCGATTTGGACTCTGGGAGACTCCTCGTCAGCCGGAGTCATCACAGCGAGTGAAATGCACTGGTAGGCCGAGATCCGGATTAGGTGGCCCGTGGTTTAAGCCCGGCACCCCTGCCGGGGGCGGATTATCGAGGACGGCTGGAGAACACTCGATGATTTCTTGACGGAATCGCCGAGTAGGCGAACTCAGTGGGCTCTTTTGACTACGGACGAAGGGGCAGGGTAACGATCGGCAACAAGGGGTTTCTTCGGGTGCGAGGGGTCACTGGAGCCGTCACCGTAATTGAACAGACCAGAATTTTTGGAGGTGACCCGATGAATAGTGCCGACGTAAGCAGTGAAACCAAGAGGAAGATTCCGACCCCAGGGGTTGTGGAGGTGAACCTCGAAGTGATCGTCATCGCAGTTGGAGATGTTGACCGGGCGAAGCGTTTCTACGAAAACCTTGGCTGGAGGCTCGACGCCGACGTCGATGGTGGTGAGGACTTCCGCCTGATCCAGTTCACTCCTCCGGGTTCTGGGTGCTCGGTGCAATTCGGGATCAACCTCATCTCGGCCACACCCGGCTTCGGCCAAATTCCATACCTGGTCGTCTCGGACGTCGAGGTGGCGCGCAACGACCTGATAGCCCGGGGCGTGGAGGTGAGCGAGGTATTCCACGAGGGGCGGCCAGGCAGTCGCTTCCACGATGCCGGTCGTCTGCTCGGACCCTCGCCCGACCGCAGCAGTTATGGCTCGTTTGCTTCGTTCAGCGATCCGGACGCCAACGGGTGGCTGATCCAGGAGGTCACGACGCGGCTTCCCGGCCGCATTGACCCGGGTGCGACGATCTACGCATCGGAGAGCGACCTGGCGGAGGCGCTTCGGCGTGCCGCACGGGCCCACAGGAAGCACGAGAAGCAGATGGGCGTAGCCGATCCGGATTGGTCCGATTGGTATGCGAAGTACATGGTGGCCGAGCGGGCAGGCCACAAACTGCCGACCTGATTCAAAACGACACCGTGACCGGTCGCGTTGATGCTGGCTCTCGGAGTTGGTCTCCAGGTGGCAGGGCCACGGACATTGACGGCGAGTGCGAAGCTGACCGACCAGGGTCTACGACGGGTTCCACGGATCGCCGTCAGGCGCAGACTCTCTTCGGGTGAACGTACGTCAGACCTGGATTGCGATGGTGGTAAGCAGATCGTCGGTGGTTACGACTGGTGAAGTTCAGTACGTCGATTTCTATCCTGGAGGTTTGTCCATGTCCAAGCAGCAGAATATTGCCGCCCAGCAAATCGGTGGTGAAATCGGGGTCTCTCACGACTACGAACGCTTCAGCGAAGTGATGGCCGAGAATTTGATCGACCACGATGCGGCTGAGGGCCAGGCCCCTGGCGTCGAGGGGACTAAGCAGTACTGGCGGAGTCTCGGAGAGTCGTTCCCAGACTTCAAGCTCGATGTCGATCTGTTCGAGGCCGACGACGACTACATCACGTTGGCCTATCGCCTGTCCGGGACTCACATAGGTGAGTACATGGGGTTCGATCCGACCGGCAAGCATTTTGAGGTCCGCTCAGTGCAGGTGGGACGGTTCGAAGATGGGCTGATGGTCGAGCGGTGGGGATCGACGGACATCCTCGGGATCCTGACGCAGCTCGGCCTCGTGAATCTGCCGCAGCCGGCGCTGGTGTCGGCGTAGTGAGAGTCCGACGGAGGTCCTGATACCGAACGGGAGTGCCGCGAGTTCGGGTGGCTCACCCAGGACGGAATAGTGGCCTTCACTCCGAACGGTTCGGTGTTCGGTCTCCGGCGGAAGCGGTTCCGGCGCTCAGCCCTGCATGGGAATGGAGACGAAGAGCGACGTCCCATGGCCGGGGACACTCTCGACCACGAGGTGGCCACCGAGCGCCTCCGCTCTGTCCTCCAGCCCACGCAGGCCGGTTCCACCGTCGATGTCCACCCCGCCGATGCCATCGTCCTCGACGGTCACCAGGAGCTGTGACGTCGACTCTCGCACGTGCACTCGACCAGACGTGGCCCGCGAATGCTTCGCCACGTTAGCCAATCCCTCCGCCACCACGAAATAGGCGGCTGCCTCGACATGGGATGCATATCGACCGGCCGGTGCCACCACAGTGACGGGTATCCGGGACCGTGACGCGATGGAATCCAGGGCAGCGAGGAGACCCCCCCTCGAGAGGATCCTCGGATGGAGACCCGCCGCAAGCTCACGGAGCTCCTCGAGGCCGGCTTGTGTCGTTTCGATAGCGGAGCGCAGTGCGGCCCGGGCCGCCGGAGGGTCGCCGTCGAATCGCTCTTCCGCCATTTGAAGGTCGATGACCGATGCCACGATCCGCTGCTGCGCACCATCGTGGATGTTCCGTTGCAGGTGTCGGCGGGCTTCGTCGGCTGCGGTCACGATTCTCACGCGTGATTGTAAAAGCTGGGTACGGGCAAACTCGTTCGTGAGTGCGGTGGCGATCATCTCGGCGAACCTGACGACGCACACTTCAGCGCTGGACGGAAGAATCTCATCAGACTCCACGACGAGGGCTCCCCAGAGTTCGTCCTGCACGATGACGGGGGCACCGACTTCAGATCCTGAGGACCCCCCGAATCCTGCCGATTCCACAACTCGATAGCCAGCCTGCAGGGTCTGGATGCGATGCCTGAGAGTGCCGAGGTCCGTGTCCGGATCGGGCGCGTCCCGGCGGTGCGGTGCCCGACCATCTCCTCGCCATGCCTGAACCGCACGGGATCCTTCGTCGTCCGTGAACTCCACTACCCTCACCTGGCGCGCAGCGAGCAGTGGGCCGACTGCGGAACAGACCGCGGCGACGATGTCGTCCCCGCTCGCCCCACCCGCGACCATCGTGGCAACACGACTGAGGGCCGACTGTTCATCAATGAGCTTGTTGAGTCGATCGAGCGATTGCGTGTTCGCTATCGCTGTGGCTACGAGCTCAGTAAAACGCGAGAGTCGATCCTCCGCTTCGCTGGGGGGTTGATCGGAACCTTCCCAATAGGCGATGACCACTCCCCACGTGCGGCCATCGACGTTGATGGGGGCGCCGATACCAGATCGGATTCCGACACCGAGAGCCAACATCGCAAACGCGCCAGCAGTATCTGCGTAGTCCTCAATTCGGGCGGGCCTGCCAGTGTGGGCCACCACGGCCATCACGCTCGGATCGTCAAGACTCCAATGACTACCGACCTCGAGAGGCGCGATGCCCCATCCCGCAATCTTTGTCGCGACCGAGTCTTGATCGAATCGGATCATGTTGATCCCAGGTACACCTAAGACCTTGGCAACGCCGCCAGCCACCGCAGAGAAGACCTCGAGCGTGTCTGCCCCTTTGGCGACCAATGTCGCAACCTCTCGCAGGGCCGTTTGTTCATCGGCCAGTCTGTGCAGTTCCTCTTTGAGCAGCACTTCTTCTGAGAGGTCCCGCACAGCGCCGTAGATGAGGAGCGGCTCGCCGTCGACCCGCGAGAGTGAGAGCTCAACTGGAAACTCGGTCCCGTCGCTTCGCATGGCAACCAACTCAAGCCGCTTGCCGAATAGTCGGGGTTCGCGGGTTTCGACGAATCGAGCGAGAGCTTGTCGGTGAAGATCTCGAAGAGACGGTGGAACGATCAGATCGCCCAGCAAATGCCCGAGGACCTTGCTACGTGCGTAGCCGAAGGTCCTCTCCGCCGAGGGATTGAACTCAACTACCCGGCCCTCGCCGTCGATCACGATGACGCAGTCAAGTGCAGCCTCTAGGTAGCCTCGCTCCTGAGCCTCATCATCCGAGGTCCGGCCGGCATGTTCACCGATGCTGCTGGGCTCGGCGTCCATCTCATGTCCGATGCCTGAAACGACCGTCAAGGTTCATGTTCTCGCTGTGAGGCGCTTTGGCAGGGCCGATACGACGCGTCATAATGGTTCCATCCGGCAGAACAATGCCCAATTACCCCCAAATTGTGACCGCTAAACGCTCCGCCTGGCAATCGATCTCGTTCATGGAGGTCCTGAGCCTCGACGCGGGCGCGGGGCTGCCCAGTGGTCGCTGACGGCGGCATCCGAGTCGTCGTTGGCGAGGATCACCCAATCGTGCGCGCCGGCATCGTGAGCGTTTTGGAGGGCGCCGGCTTCCAGGTCGTCGGAGTAGTCGAGGACGCTGAAGAGCTGGTGCAACTCACCGAGGCTCAGCAGCCTGACGTCGTTGTCACCGATATCCAGATGCCTCCCACCTCGACTGATGATGGACTCGAGGCGGCGTTGGCCATCAAAGCCGCCTGGCCGCACATCGGAGTGGTCGTCCTCTCTCAATTCCTCGAAGCTCAGTATGCGGTGGCGCTGGTGAGCGAAGGTGCGGAGGGTCTCGGGTACCTGCTCAAGGATCGCGTCGGCGATCTCGCTGTGTTCACGGATGCCGTCAGGCGGGTCGCCAACGGTGGCTCTGCTCTGGACCCCCAAGTGGTCCGCCGCATGGTTGAGCGACTCCGCCAAGACAGCCCGATTGCTCGGTTGACATCTCGTGAGCGCGATGTGCTCACTTTGATGGCAGAGGGACTCTCCAATCAGGGGATCGCGGACCGTCTGGTCGTCGGTGTGGCGGCAGTCGAACGTCATGTCACCAGCATTTTCGTCAAGCTGGGACTTAAGCCGACGTCCGAAGACCATCGACGAGTGCTGGCTGTTCTGACCTACCTCCACAGCAACTAGGCCCGACGCGGAGCTGGCTGCGCTCAGCGGGGACAGAGATACTGGCGCAGATTTGTCGTCGCCAATTGCGTTTTGGGAACGAATCCCACTGCGCCGCATTCCTGCGCGAGCTTCTCGGTCGCAGCATCGGGATCTGACGATGTGAGGAGCACCGGGATCTCCACGCCCAAGCCCGACAGTCGAGTCAGTAGAGCGAACCCATCGGACGACGCCAGGTTGACGTCGAGGAGGACGGCATCAGGATGCAACTGCCGGACCGCCTCGATCGCCTCGGCTTCATTTGCCGCATGACCAGCAATATCGAATCCTCTTGCTCGCAGCAACCCGCTGATCAAGTCCCGAAATGATGGGTCATCGTCCACGACAAGAACAGCACTTCCCACAGATTCCAGGGTATATGGCTGCTTTGAGGCCGCAATCGTGTGGTCCCTATGCCACGCCATTGGGTAAACCCCACTGTCAGGCGAGGAGCGTCCGAGGGACATTCTGAAGCAGGCGTGATTGACCAGCTCGGCGGATCTCCTCAACATGGAGTGCAGACTCTTGTGGAGGTATCTGAATGATGAGGTCGTCGTCAGTCATGTCGCCTCGAAGCGCCCGACCACTCGCCATACGACACCACCGCACGGAGCTGCGTCCTCCCGATGAGGTCATCAACAGCCCGTCGTTGCTTCTCCGCATCGCCGACCGGCTCGCATCATTCGACGGGGAGTTGGCCCGCGAGGCGTTCCTCGAAGCACTTGACGCGGCCCTTTCGGCCCGGCGCAATGGCAGCCGTGGCGGCCTGGTGCTGGTGGCCGACGCGGCCCGACGCGGCCCATCAGCAAACACGCCGCCACGAGCCGTCGACCTCCTCCTCGAGGGCCTGATAACCCGCGTGTCGGAGGGCTATCGATCGGGCGTCTCCAGCCTCGGGTGTGCGCTGCGGGCGTTCGGCGAAGCCGAATACGCCGTCGAGGACCTCCGGTGGCTGCGGTTGGCGTTCCGTATCGCGATGGAATTGTGGGATGACGAAGGATGGCAACACGTGGTGGACAGGTTTGCATCATCCGCTCCGTCGTATCGAGGCTGCCTGAGAGATGAACGACACGCCGCAGGACGTCATCTCGGGGAAGCGCCATTCGGATACTCAGCCGAAAATCACTCCCGTGAGAACACCGGAGTCGACAGGTATGAGGAAGGTCTGATCGAACTGAGGTCCCTCTTGGTGGGATTGAATGGCCATCGACTGAACGATGCGGGGATTCAAGACGGAGAGCCACAGATTGAAGGCGTCTCGAAGTTCCTGGTTGAGTACTCACAATCCGTGGTGTGCAACGGCTTGGGTTGCTACGAGTACGCGTACTCCGCTGCGCAGCGCGCGCTCACGTACGAGGACGTCGGCCTTCATGGTTGGGTTCTCTGTGAGCTGGTGGAGGCGAGCGCCCGCGCTGATCGCGAGGACAGCGCAGCCGACGCTCTGACCGAGCTGTCCCGGATGACCCAGAGCAGCGCGACCGAGTGGGCGCTCGGAATGGAAGCTCGGTCACGGGCTCTTCTGCACAAAGGGAAGGCGGCGGAGGAACTGTATTGCGAGTCGATCGGTCGGCTCAGCCGCACCAGAGCTCGAGTGCATTTGGCCCGAGCCCAACTTCTCTATGGTGAATGGCTGCGTCGAGAGAACCGGCGAGTCGACGCCAGGCAAGCGCTGCACAGTGCTCGAGCCACATTCGAGGCGTCCGGTGCACGGGTCTTTGCCGAGCGATCCCTCCGTGAGCTCATCGCCACCGGAGAGACGGCACGCAAACGAACGGAGGAGGACCGCTTCCAGCTCACCGCGCAGGAGTGGCAGATCGCCCAATTGGCCGGAAGGCGCCTCTCGAATGCGGAGATCGCGACCCAGCTGTTCATCAGTCCCCGAACAGTCGAATGGCATCTGCACAAGGTTTTCACCAAGCTCGGCGTGAACTCCCGGAAGCAGCTGGCTGCGGCACCGCAGGCGTGTTGAGCGTACGGAGCCGATACAACAGCCGATACAACAGGGCTCAGCCTGGAGGGCTCGATCCAATGTGACCGGGTCTTCTGCGGGTGCCACGGTGTGGGCGGAGCACTATTGAGACTGTGGTGAGGACTGAACCTCCTCGGCGAAAGGTCTATGTGAGCAATCCCGATGGGACCCCACGGCTCAACTCCGTTCTGATCGACATGGAGGTTCGAGATGTCGTGTTCGACTGAGCTGGTGACACAAGCTACGCGCGTAGTTAGGGATCTGGTGCGGCTGTCGCTGGATGAGGCAGGAGTCCAATGAGGTCCTCCTGGAGGGCACGCGTGTCCTGAACGAGGCAGTTCGTCGAGCCTGGGGCGGTCTCACCAGGTAGTGGTCGTTGACGGTCACAACTCAGTACCCGCAACAGCAGACCGCATCGTCCCCCTAGGCGCTCGAACACTTCAGACGGATCGGCACCCTCGTCAACACTGCCGCGATTGTCATATCGAAGCCGTTCTCCGAATGGGACCACCAGAACAACCAGGGATTTGCCCTGGCGCCAGTATCCACGCCGAACGGCAACCATATGTCTCGGGAAGATCGTGGTGTTCAACAACCGCTCACTGAGCTTGGTCGAAGGACCGTGTTGTGAGGGCGGGGCCACGAGCTTATCGACGTGACAAGAACAGACATCGAGCGTCATGACTGGAGGATCCTGAACCATGCCTACACAGAAGACGATCACGAGATCACCTCACTCAGAAAGCAATTCCAAGCGTGGTCACGCGCTGGACTCGAAGTCTCCTCCGCCCGGCTCGGTGGCGAAGGCCGTACTGTCGGGCCTTGACCAGATTCGTGGCTGGCAGGAGGACCTCTACCGTGATCTCCATCGCAACCCTGAGCTGTCCTACCAGGAGCACCGGACGGCGGCGATCATGGCGGATCACCTTCAAAGTTGGGGCTACGAGGTCCACAGCGGAATTGGAAAAACGGGGGTGGTGGGCATACTGCGCAACGGAGATGGCCCTGCCGTACTATTGCGGTCCGAGATCGATGCCTTACCGGTGGAGGAAAAGACCGGGCTCCCCTACGCGAGTACGGTTCGGGAAACCGACGCGGCCGGTAATAACGTACCTGTCATGCACGCGTGCGGTCATGACGCGCATATGACCTGCCTGCTCGGTGCGGCCGAGCTGCTCGCCGTCGCACGTGAGCACTGGAACGGAACACTGGTGACCGTGTTCCAACCTGCCGAGGAGCTCGGAAGCGGAGCCCGTAGCATGGTTGATGACGGCCTCGTCGATCTGGTCGGAAAAGTGAATGTGGCCCTCACACAGCACGCCTTGCCGTTTCCTGCCGGCCAGGTAGCGAGCCGCCCCGGCACCACAATGTCCACAGCCGACAGCATGAAGGTGACGGTCTATGGCCACGGAGGTCACGGTTCAATGCCGCAAGACTCAGTCGATCCGGTCGTCCTCGCCGCCAGTATCGTGATGCGGCTTCAGACCATAGTCGCTCGCGAGATCGCGCCGACCGAGTCCGCCGTGGTATCTGTCGGCAGTATCCAGGCCGGCACCAAAAGCAACGTCATAAGCGATCACGCCGTTCTGCTCTTGAACATCCGCACCTACAGCGAGGATGTTCGCACCAAGGTCCTTGACGAGGTGCACCGGATCGTGAAGGCCGAGTGCGTGGCGTCCGAGTCGCCAAAAGACCCTGAGTTCGAGATGTACGAGCATTTCCCGATCACGTCCAATGACGTGGCGACAACGGCTCGCGTTCGATCGGCCTTCGACGCGGTGTTCGGCCAACAGTCGAAGGATCTCCCCCTGCAGACCGTGAGCGAGGATTTCAGCGCTATCCCTGATGCCTTCGGCGCTCCGTATAGCTACTGGGGACTTGGGTGTATTGCCCCCGACCTCTACGAGAAGGCGAAGGCGGCCGGGCGCATTGCGCAGGATATTCCAGTCAATCACTCTGCGCTGTTTGCCCCGGTTATTCAGCCGACGCTTGACACTGGGACAAAGACTCTTGTCGCGGCATCCCTGGCTTGGCTCGGTCGTTCCTAATGTTGACGTTGTGTTGAACGCACCTAGGTCGGCCAGACTTACCTGAGCGGGAGAATTACCGCTCGACCGCCAACTGGCATTGGTACGCCCGCCGTTCCAAGCAGCACGATCTTGGTTGCCATGGATACGCCCTCCTGGTTCGCTTTGAGAGGGACTCTCCGGATCACGAAGTCCTCGGCCCCCGGGGGGTGTACCTTCAATTGTCCAATCGACATCGTCGGCAACACTTGCCCAGTACACAGCTTGCGTTGGGGGAACTTGAATCTTGGAAAACGGCCGTGGTTGTGACCGTTTCGTTCCTTGACCATTCGCGACGTATCCGGATGGTACGGCGACGAGGTCAGTCAAATCGGACGTTCGAACTTGAACAGCTGTTGTTTGTCACATTCGGACCGGGGTCTTCCATGGGTGTGATGAACCTTTCGATGGATCACAATCACGGCACGGCATCGAAAGTGCCCAATCGGAAGTTCTAAACATCTCACAATCGAAACTCTCGAGGGAGCAAAGGGGTCGACTTCATTATGGTTGCGCTCATCGTCGTAGTTGTCGTCATCGTTCTGCTGGTCGTCGCTCTATGGTTGGCTTTCAACGGCCTAATCAAGAAGCGCAATCGCACCCGAGAAGCATGGTCCGAGATCGACGTTGAGCTCAAGCGTCGCCACGACCTCATTCCCAACCTCGTGACAACAGTGAAGGGCTATGCTTCACACGAGCAGGGGACGTTAGAGGCTGTCACTCGGGCCAGGGCCAATGCGGTCAGTGCTGGGGCGACGGGCGACCCGGCGAAGATCGCCTCCACGGAGAATGTCCTGTCCGCGGCGCTACGGTCGTTGTTTGCGGAAGCCGAGAACTACCCGCAGCTACGGGCGGTTGAGAGCTTCCTTCAGTTGCAAGAGGAGCTGACGTCCACCGAGGACAAGATTGAGTATGCCCGCCGGTACTACAACACCAGCACCCGGGATTACGACATCTCGCTTCAGACATTTCCGCACAACTTGATTGCAGGTCCCTTTGGGTTCAAGGCGGTGGCGTTCTTCACCGCCGATGACGATGACCGCGCCGTGCCCCAGCTCGATTTCTCCAGTTCCGGCGGGGGGGCGCCGTTACCCACGGCCGGTCCAGAGAACCCCCCGCTGGCCAGCTGAGCCAGCGAGCCGGCTCGGAGACTTCCCATGTACAGCGAGATCGCAAGCAATAAGCGGCGGAGCATCATCTTTGTTGGTCTGTTCTTCGTGATCTGGCTCGCCATCGGCGGCGTCCTCGGCCTCCTGTTCCGAGCTGTCACCTACCCTTCCGTCACCACCAGCCTGGGCTCGGCACAGCCAACCAACTCAGGCTGGACCCCAGTTGTCATCGGAATCGTGATTGGCGGCATCTTGGCTCTCGTCGGGATTCTCTACTCCCTCACGGCTGGAGCGAAGTTGGTGCTACGAACTTCGGGGGCAGTGCCCGCCGACTCTGCCCAGTATCAGCAGCTCCACGACGTGGTGGAGGCCCTGGCCATCGGGGAGGGGATACCCAAGCCGGCCGTCTACGTCATAGACGATCCCTCACCCAACGCCTTTGCTACGGGGGTCAGTCCGGACAAGGCGGCTATCACTTACACAACAGGGCTATTCACCATCATGAATCGTGAAGAGCTCGAGGGCGTCACCAGCCATGAAATGAGCCACATCAAGAATCACGACATCCGGCTCCTTCTTGTGGTGAGCACCATGATCGGTTTGGCTGCCCTACTGGCGAGCGTCTTGTGGCGAACCGCCTTTTGGGGCAGCATCGGCGACGAGAACAATGGCGGACAATTCGCGTTAGCGCTTTTCGTCGCTGCTGCCCTGCTCGCGGTCCTCGGCGTATTCTTCGGTCCGCTCATCAGACTGGCCCTTTCACGCCGTCGCGAGTCACTGGCCGACGTAAGCGGGGTGGAGCTCACCCGGAATCCGGTCGGCCTGTTGAACGCACTGAAAAAGCTCCAGCAGAATGATAAGCCGTTCAAGAAGATGAACCATGCCACCGCTGCCATGTGCATTGACGATCCGCTGCAGCACCATGAGGGCTGGTATCACCGCCTGTATGACACCCACCCTCCGATCGAGGACAGGATCGCCGAACTGGAAAAGATCGCATCCGGCCAGAAAGTCTGACCAGCCGGCATGTTTAGCGCTACCTGTGATGTGAACGATTTCCCCCCAGAGCCAAGGCGATACAAAGGAGCCTGATCGTGTCGTTTACGGTGTCGGACCTCATAGTCGAGACTCTGAAGAACGCAGGGGTCCGTCGCATTTACGGAATACCCGGCGATTCACTTAACGGTTTCACCGACGCGCTCTACCACGACGGGACGATCACATGGCAACACGTTCGTCACGAAGAGGCAGCGGCGTTCGCCGCCGCCGGCGAGGCGACAATCACGGGAGAGGTGGCCGTGTGCGCCGCGAGCTGCGGACCGGGAAACCTGCACCTCATCAACGGGCTCTATGACGCGCATCGTTCCCGCGTTCCGGTCGTGGCGATTGCCGCCCATATCCCTTCGAAGGAGATCGGCGGTTTCTACTTCCAAGAGACGCACCCTCAGGAACTGTTCCAGGAATGCAGCGTCTACTGTGAGCTCGTTTCGTCGCCGGCGCAGCTCCCGTACGTTCTAGACATCGCCATCCGTTCCGCAGTCGAGCAGAAGGACGTCGCCGTGTTGGTCGTCCCCGGCGACGTGCTACTCAGCGAGATCGACCGCCATGAAGAAACGTCCACCATCCGGCCCACTATGCCGGTGATACGTCCGAGCGATGACGAACTGAATGTTGCAGCTGATTCCCTCAATTCGGCTCGCCGGGTCACCATCCTGGCCGGGTCGGGCTGCGTGGGGGCTCGCGACGAGGTTCTGGCTGTGGCCAAAGTCCTTCAAGCACCCATCGTCCATGCCCTCCGCGGCAAGGAGATCATCGAGTATGACAATCCCTACGACGTCGGTATGACTGGGCTCCTGGGGTTCAGTTCGGGTTACCATGCTATGGAGCAATGCGGGACCTTGCTGATGCTCGGCACGGACTTCCCCTATCGGGAGTTCTATCCCCAGGGCGCGACGGTTCTTCAGGTCGACTTACGCGGTGAGCACATCGGTCGACGGGTAAAGGTTGACATACCCCTCGTAGGGACTGTTAAAGATACGCTCACGGCGATCATTCCACGGTTGCGAGTGAAGACTGACCGCCGTCATTTGGAGCGGATGCGAAACCATTACGCAAAGGCCCGTGAGAGTCTCGACGAGTTGGCGGTAGATGACCACAACCGCACTCCGCTCCACCCCCAGTTCGTCGCCAAGACCGTCGATGAAGTCGCATCCGACGATGCGGTATTTCTCGCAGATGTCGGAACGCCCGTGGTGTGGGCTGCTCGCTATCTCCGCATGAATGGCAGACGTCGACTCGTCGGTTCGTTTAGCCATGGATCCATGGCTAATGCCCTCCTTCAAGCTATCGGCGTCCAAGCGGCGCAACCTCACCGACAGGTGGTGACCTTTTCTGGCGACGGCGGGTTGGCCATGATGTTCGGAGAATTGATCACGCTTCGCCAATTGAAACTCCCCGTGAAGATCGTAGTCTTCAACAACGGAGCGCTGAGCTTCGTCGAGCTGGAGATGAAGGCGGCTGGGTTGGTCAATTTCGGCACGGAGCTCGAAGACCCGAATTTCGGGGCGGTCGCGTCTGCCCTCGGGTTGTACGGCACGCGAGTGGAACGGCCCGCGGATTTGGCAGCCGCTCTTGAGAAAGCGTTTGATCACGACGGACCAGCACTGATCGAGGTCATGACGGCTCGACAGGAGCTTTCCCTCCCGCCGACCATCACATTTGAGCAAGTCCGGAACTTTACGCTGTATGCGACGCGGACCGTGTTGTCCGGACGTGGTGACGAACTCATCGACCTCGCCAAGACAAATGTCGTCCGCCACCTCACAGCCTGAGGTCGTGGGTGCGGATAGCTTGGACGCCTCCCTCTGATATTCCATCCGGAAAGCGGGTGATCATCTGTGATGAGATACCCATCGTGAGCGCCTCCTAGACCGAACTCGGGCGACCACACGCGAGCAGTCCGTGTTCCAACCGCGCCCACATCTCGTTCAAGCCCACGGGAATCCTTCGGTCATGCTCCGAAGACGAGCTGCTCGCCACCGTCGACGTCGTAGGTCGCTCCCGTCAGGGCCGTGTTCGCCATCAGGTGCACGGCGAGGGCGGCGACGTCCACAGGTTCGACGACCCGCCGGATGGGAAGCACGGTGCGTAGCTGGTTGCGCCGCTGTTTGAGGTCGTCGCCGAGCAGGGACGCGGATAGGGGCGTGTCGACGAAGCCGGCGGCGATGAGGTTGACTCGGACTGGCGCCAGTTCGAGCGCCAAGTTTGCCGTGAGAGCCGGGAGTGCTGCGGAAAGAATGGAGGCAATCGCGAGGCCGACCTCTGGTCGGCGGGCACGGGTACCGGTCATGAACACAAGCGTGCCTCCGGGACGCACCCTGGCGACGCCTTTGCGAGCTACCTGGAGCGCCAACAACAAATGTTCGTCCAATGAGCGGCGCACTTTCGAGAAGTCCATTTCAGCTAGTGGCGCGTAGTAGGAACCGCCAGCCGTGACCATTATGTGGTCGATTGGGTGCGGTAGATCCTGAAAGAACTGCTCGAGTTGATCCGGATCGGTGGCGTCAAAGGCCGCCGTGCAGAGCGCGTCGACCTCGTTCCCGGCTTGCTGCAAGCGCTCGGGATCCCGACCGGTGAGTACGACGTTGGCTCCTTCGAAGTGTGTTCGTCGAGCGGTTTCGAGTCCGATGCCGGAGCTACCGCCGATCACCACAACGGTTTGGCCGAGCAGTTCGGGTTGACGCTGGCTGAGACATGACGCAGATGCAGTCGCGGCCTCCATTTCCTTATCCTTCTGAGCGTCTTTAGAAACGGCAACCTCCGCCCGAATGTCTCGGTGATGGGTGTGTCGTCGAAGATGCCAACGCTCTAGGTCCTCGGAAAGGTCGACCAGTCGGGCAAAATCGTCGGGTGAAGACACCTCGGCTTCCTCCAATTCTGAAAGCAATGAGTTCCTCCGAGCGGCACTCCGTTTCGAGGAAATCAATGCTCGCCATGTAACCCTCACAGTTGTTCCGACTACAAGACTCGCCTGACGGCAGCGTCGATGCACCAGTGAAAATCCCTAGTTGATTTCCCGCATTAGAGGAGAGCAGTGGACGGTTTTCCCTGGAACTGGATCACCAATGAGACTGGTTCTTGCTCGCATTTTGTGATTGCAAACCCGCGTGCGCCAGCCAGGGACTAGGGACTTTCACTGGCGATAGAGGAGGTCTGGCGTGCAACTCTGAGAGCGCAACCGGCCAGGCCGCTTTTTGAAGGGCATACCAAGAGGAGGAGGTTATGCGCGCGGACGTTGTACTCGGCAATAAGTGTCCCGACTATGAGCTGACGGACCGGCTACCGTTCGGTGACGGGCGCCTCTACTACGGCGGCTACGACTGCAACTTCTATCCGTCGGCGGCGAGCTCTCTCCGTCCGTGTCACTCTCTTCTCACCAGAGGCGCAAGACGGGTACGAACCGAGGGGTACCATTCAGCGTCGTGCACGGTGAGTTGAAGAACGGATGACCCGGCGGGTAGCGATCGTCAGCGACGCAAGGTTCTATGTCGGCCCCAACCTCAGCCGTCTGCTGGCCGACCGAGGGCATGATCTCATCGTCGGTGATCCGGCGCCCGGCCTGGTCGAGGATCTCGAGTCCCGCGGGGCGGCAGTTGAGGTGGTCACGGGAGCCGGCAACCTGGCGGAGCCCGAAGCATCCCAACGGCTCGTGAGCGCGGCCATCGACCGCTTCGGGCGTATCGATGCGGCCGCGGCCTTCACGGGCCACATCGTCATCGGCAAATTCCTGAAGTCCTCGGTCGAGGACCTTCGCTCCGCACTTGCCGGGTCGAGTTCCTCAAGGGCCATATCGAAGCGATACCGCTCCCAGACACCTCTGTCGATGTGGTCGTCTCCAACTGTGTCATCAACTTGTCCACCGACAAGCCCGCCGTATTCGAAGAGGCTTGCCGGGTACTACGACCAGGCGGCCGCCTTTGCGTCGCCGACGTCGTCACCGACGGCGAGAGCGCCGTGGTCAGCGACGATCTCGGAGCCTGGGCCGGCTGCCTGGCCGGCGCGCTCTCGAGGGCCGACTACCGCTCGGCGCTCGAAGTTGCTGGTTTCGCCGAGATCACGATCACTGACAGCCACGCGGTGGCGGACGGGTTCACGTCCGTCCTCGTGCGGGCGACTCGCCCGACCCCATCGGCCCCGCTGTGATGGAGCTCGACGCCTTCTCCCAAAACAAGCGCTTCGTTGACGTCGGTGACACCCGGATCGCGTACATCGACCGGGGCGAGGGCACCCCGCTGCTCCTCCTCCACGGGTGCCCGTTCTCCTCGTTCGTGTGGCGCAAGGTCCTTCCCGCTCTCTCCGAAGATCATCGTTGCGTTGCCCCCGACCTCCTCGGCCTGGGCGACACCGAGACGCCGGCGGACGCGGACTGGTCACTTCCCGCCCAAGAGGTGATGGTGATCGGCCTGCTCGACGCGCTCGGGCTCGACAAGGTCTCGATCGTCGGCCACGACCACGGCGGTGCGGTCGCCCAGCTCCTGGCGGCTCACCACCCCGAGCGGATCGAGCGCCTGGTCCTCTGCAATGTCGAGGCCTACGACAACTGGCCTTCGGCCGACGAGCGCCCGTTCGTGCGGGTCACCCAGCTCCCTGTCGTCGGGCGCGCCGTGATGCGTCTCTACGGGACGCCCATCGTGCTGCGACTGGTCCTCGGACTGGCCCACGCCGTCAAGAACAAGGACGTCCTCGACGACGAGCTGGTTTCCGGTTACGTGCGGGCCAACCTCAGCGACCCGCACAAACGTGCCAAGACGGCGCGCTTCATCGCAGGTCAAGTCGACCCAGCCAACAACCACTGGACCACTGCCGTGCTCGAGGACCTGCGGCACTTCAACCAGCCGACGTTGCTGTTGTGGGGAGGAGACGACCCGCACTTCGGACCACAGTGGGCCGAGCGTCTCCGCAGTGACATCCCCGGCGTCGTGGATCTCGAGGTGCTCCCCGACACGGGTCACCTGCTCATGGAAGAGCGCCCCGAAGACGTCGCCCAGCACATCTTGAGCTTCCTGGCTACGCCGCAACGGGCGACCGCCGCCGGCTGAGCGCCAGGACCCCCCATCGGCGTGTCGCCCGACCACCTACCCGGCTCGGCGCACGAGGGCGGGCTCCGGCCCGAGGTCGCCGCCCGTGTCTACGACCGCATCGGGAAGCTCCAAGACACCCAAGCACCCATCGAGCGAGGTGCCGTCGATCGCCTGGTCGCCCAGGGGCGATTCGACACCGCCATCGCGGTGTTCGAGCTCGGATGCGGAACCGGAACCCTCGCCCAACGACTCCTGGACCACCATCTGCCGTCGGACGCCACCTACCTCGGCCTCGAGGTCAGCCAACGGATGGCAGAGCTCACCCGGCAGCGGCTCGCACCCTGGCCCGCACGAGCCCGCGTGATCCACACGGATGGACGCCTACCGCTGCCGATCGACGACGCATCGGTCGACCGGTTCATTGCGGCGTACGTCTTCGACCTGCTCCCTCACGACTACGCCCTGCAGGTGATCCGCGACACTCACCGAATCCTCAAGCCGGGCGGCCTGCTCTGCCTCACCAGTCTCACCCGGGGCGACTCCTCGCTCGCAAGGATCGTCTCTACCTGTTGGCATGCGCTCTGGCGGGTCGCCCCTCGCGTTGTCGGAGGATGCCGACCGATCGACCTCGAGCTGCTGCTCGAGAACAGCGAGTGGACCGACTTGTCCACAGTCGTCGTTCAATCTTGGGGATTCCTATCCCAGGTCGTGGTGGCGACGGCCCAGTAGGTGGGTCAACTCGGCAACAAGCATCGCTGCTTCAGGGCCGATGATGTCGGCTCGCTGGCCGAGGAACGTGATCGTTGCCAAATGGGAACCCGCGCCATTCGCTCCGCTTTGCAGAGCCAGCCAGACGGACGCGAGAACCGATCCGTGGACAGGCCCCACGAGCTGTGTCCGGGCGTGTCTTTACGTGTCTTTACGGAGATGGAAGGGGAGGGATCGTGAGGGAACCTGAGGAGATCGAAACGCCGCCACCAGGAAAGTCCTCGGAAAGGCCCTGGTCAAAACACCGAGAACCAGACATTCGCAACGCAGAGGCCGAGGGTTCGAATCCCTTCACCTCCACCGGTCCGAAATCCCTGGTCAGGGGTGGTTTTCCAACGAGGAGCGCTACGATGGATTGTAGAGATCGTGGCCTCCGGAGTCGACCTGACTTTCCGTGCGCGTCTGTACGTGTGCCCATGTAGGCACTGTTAATGGTTCGGCCATGCACCCGCGCCCATTGCCGCTGATACGTGTGCGGTCGTCCGTGGCTCCCCATTTGGCTCCCCTTTGCGTCTCGGAGTCAACCGAAGTCTCGGCAGACCCATGGTCCCCAATTGATTGGACTCCCTTCCCCTGGGGTGCGCTTGTCGGGCTTGCCATGGCTGAACCCGCGCAGCGGGGAGATCCGATGCGCGAGACTTAGCTCACGGGAGCTCGGACAGACCGGGCTGAGAGGGCACCTCGCTGGTGTCGACCGTTGAACCTGCTCCGGGTAATGCCGGCGAAGGGAGGAGGCATTGGTGAGCGGTCGGCGTGATCGAGCGGAGGTCTTTGCAGGTGCTCGCCCCACGCACCGCGGTGACCTCGTTGTAGAGAGCCATGGCGTGGCTCCGATTCCCGAGGACCAGCGCTACGGCTCGTCGCGCCGGAACTTTACGGTGTGGTTCGCGCCGAATATGGAACTTTCCGGTGTCTTCACCGGCACCTTGGCCTTTACGCTCGGGCTGGGATTTTGGCCAGGCTTCGTGGCCATCGTGATAGGCGTGGTCCTCGGTGCGCTGCCCGTCGGGCTCCTTGCCACGTTGGGGCCCAAGACCGGCATGGGGCAGTTGCCGCTCGCGCGCCTCCCGTTCGGTAAGAGTGTCGCTCTCCCCGCGGCCGTGCAATGGCTGAGCGCTCTGGCCTGGGACGGCCTGGTCGGACTCTTCGGTGCCCAAGGAGTCCAGCTCTTGTTCCACGTGCCCTTCGCCGTGGGGGTGCTGGTAGTCCTCGCGCTCGAAGGGCTGATCGGTTTCTTGGGTTACGAGGTGATCCACCAGCTCGAGATGTGGGGGAGCGCCATCCTGGCCGTCCTGTTCCTAGTCCTGTCGGTGCGCATCCTCGAGCGCGGCCAGATTCCTTTCCACAGCACCGTTCACGGGGGAGCTGCCATCGGCGCCTTCGTCTTGATGACAACGATTGCCTTCAGCGGTTCGTTCAGCTGGGCCAGCTACGCCGCTGACTACAGCCGCTACCAGGAGAAGGAGACGCCGCCGTCGCCGATCTTTTGGTGGACGCTCGGCGGCTTGTGCGCCTCCTACATCTGGACCTATTCGATTGGCCTAGCCGGCGCAAGGCTGCTGAGCAACCAAACAGCGGCGGGTGTGCAATCCCTAGTGGGCGGGGGCACGGTTGGCACGTTGGCACTGGTCATCGTCGTCTTCGGGGCGATCACGAGCAACGCCATGAACGACTATTCAGGATCCCTCGCTCTGCAGGCTTCGGGAGTAAGGCTAAAGCGGAACTGGAGTGCAGCAAGTGGCACGGTGATCGCCTTCGGCGTGATCCTTTGGCTCCACGGAGGAAACACATCAGCACGATTCCAATCCGTCCTGCTCTTTAGCGCGTACTGGATCGCTCCATTTCTTGCAATCGTCCTCATCGACTGGCTCGCCCGCAGGGGCAATGTCACCTTTGATGGCCTGTGTTCCCTGATGGATCCGAAGAACCTGAACATCGGGTGGACCGCACTCGTAAGCCTGGTCGTCGGCTTCGGCGCCATGGTGCCCTTCATGAACACCGGACTATTCGCCGGCCCGGTTGCCACACGGCTCGACGGAGCGGACCTGTCCTTCTACGTGGGATTTGTAGTCGCTTTCTGCGTGTACCTGGCGCTGCGCAGGCGTGAAGTCCCAAACGCACTGCTCAGTCGAGACTCTGCGTAGAGGTCGTTCGGGCGAGTTCGTCTGCTTCGCTAGAGCCCAGCTTCACCGGCGCTGGACTGTCCGGGCGCGGTCGTTTGGCGTCGAGACAAGCGCTGGTTTTCGGCATCTGCAGGATGCCGCCGCATCGATTGACTCATAACTGGGTGGTCGGTCGTTCAAAGTCCGCCCCCGCCACTATCGAAACGCTGGTCGGCGCGTCTCCTGCATAGTGCAGAGGCGCCTGACCAGCGCTTTCGCGTTTGGCCCGAGGTCGAAGATCGGGGTTTCTCGGGGCTTTTTCTCGGGACCTACTCAGCCTTGCCCTATGCAGCACCGTGCAGGCTGGCACCGCGCACGCGGCCCTCACGCTGCGCCTTCGCGGTCGAACCATTGATAGAAGAGGCCGTGCATGGGGCTGCATAGGGCATGCCCCATGCACGTGCACTAATCAACGTAGGAGCGAGTCATGGGGTCGCGACCTCGAGGTCGGTGTTGCACCCGTCGCTTTGGATGGATCTTGCGGCGCCGAGGCGCAGGTTCGTGGGCTTCGGAAAGATGACGCTGACTGAGAGCCCGCCGTTGGGCATGGAATGGGCACTGATGCCGGCTTGATGCGCGGTAGCGATTGCTCGGACGATGGAGAGTCCGAGCCCGTGTCCGTCCTTGTAGTGCGCCCGGCGCGGATCGAGCCGTTGGAAAGGCTGGAAGAGGCGGTCGACTTCAGCTGGTGGGATGAGTGGCCCGGTGTTGGTCACCGATATCACGGCCTTGCCTTGTTCTACCCGGGTCACGATCTCGATGCGGCCGTCGACCACGTTGTGGCGTACAGCGTTGGTGAGCAGGTTGGCGACGAGGCGTTCGACGAGTAGGGGATCTCCCTCTAGGAGTGTCGGAGTCGTCACCTTGTCGACACGGATCCCGAGGCGGTCGATATCGGGCTGGAGATCGACAAGGGTCTCGGTGACGGTGACAGCGAGGTCAACTGGTTCGCGTTCGTTCAGCCCGCTCTCGCTGCTGGCGAGGGTGAGGAGAGCCTCGATCAGGTGCGCTTGCTCGTCGGTGGACGCGAGCACCTCTTGCGCGGTGGAGCGCCACGCGGCCGCCGTAGTGCCGGGGTTGTCGAGCGCGACTTGCAGGAGGGTTCGCTCAGCGGTAACGGGGGTACGCAGTTCGTGAGAGGCGTTGGCGACGAAGTGACGTTGCGCCTCGAACGCTGCATCGAGCCGTCCAAACAGATCATCGAGGGTGTCCCCGAGTTCCTTGAGCTCGTCTTGCGGCCCGTCGAGCGCCAGGCGCTCGTGCAGGCTGGTCGAGGAGATCCTTCGGGCCGTACGGGTGATGGTCCGGATCGGTCGCAGCATCCTGCCGGCAACGAACCAGCCGGCAAGCAGCGCGAGTACGGCCACGATGACCAGCGCGATTCCCGAGTTGACCAGAAGCTGGTGCGAGTCGGTGGCGCGCTGCGCAGCTTGGATGGTCCCTGTCTGTGCCACCTGATGCACAGCCAGGGCCAGCTGATGTTGGGCCTGCGCCAGTTGATGTTGGTCCCTCGTCAGCTGCTGCTGGACTTGTGCTATTTGCTGCGCCTGCGGACCCCCGGGCACCACCGACACACCTGAAGGGAGTGTCAACTGATGCTGATCCTGTGTCAGCTGGTTCTGGACCTGTGTCAGTTGAGCTAGAGCTTTGGCCGGCGAAGGTGAGAGCTGGAGATTCTGGATAGCGGGAGTCTGTGGGACTGTCGGGAGGTGCGGTGTCCTGTATTGGGTTGCCCGTTCAAACAGGCCGTAGGTGATGGCGACCAATGCGGCGCCGGAGACGAGGAAGAGGCCGCTGTAGAGAGTGGTGAGCCGGCGACGGGCGGTGCGCCGGGGCAATCGTAGCCACGGAGGGGGTGTCTGCTGGGGGTGTATGACGCCCATCACTGGCCTCCGATGCGATAGCCGTGCTCGCGGACGGTCTCGATCATCGGTGGATCGCCGAGCTTGGCCCGTAGCCGGTTAATGGTGGTCTTGACAGTCGTAGTGAACATGTCGGTCGCCTGGTCCCACACTCGTTCGAGGAGTTCTTCCGCGGACACCGGCTTACCTTCGGCAGCGAGTAGGCATTCCAACACCGCGATCTCCTTCGGGCTGAGTGCCAGACGTCGTCCGGCACGCGTCGCTAGACGTCGTTCGGGATCCAAGCTGAGGTTGGCGTAGCCCAGGTGCTCGGGTCTTGGAGCGCCGGGCCGTCGGCCCAGTGCCTGAATCCGGGCGACCATCTCGGTGAAGTCGAACGGCTTGGGCAAGTAGTCGTCGGCGCCCAAGCCGAGGCCTTCGACCCGGTCCTGCACCGAGCTGGCCGCGGTGAGCATCAGGACCCGGCTCTCACAGCGCTCGGCTGCGAGCATGCGGCAGATCTCATCGCCGTGAGTCCCAGGGAGGTCGCGGTCGAGCACCACCACGTCGTAGCGGTTGGCGCCCAGACGAGCGAGAGCATCGTCGCCGTCCAGCGCCACATCGACGACCATGCCGTAGCGGCGGAGCCCAGCGGCCACTGCCTTGGCCAATCGTTCGTGATCTTCAGCGACCAGGACTCTCATCGTCTCCTCCTGGCCACAAGCGTGGCAGCGGCCGTGGCCGATTGGGTGGTACCTCGGGGGCAGTTCCCCTCTTAGTTCAAGATGCCAGTTCCAAGGTCACAGCCAGGTAACAACTGTGACCGGGCTGTGACCTTGCGTTTCGTACAACTGCTCTGAACACCGCTTCGGACAGTGAAGAGAGAGCACATGAGAGATAACGAAGGCTACGAGAGCTCTGATACAGGCCTTTGGACGCCGCATCGAAGTTGGCGAAACAGGACTGCGACTTACCGGCGGTTGGGCGGACTCGTCGTCGTTGCTGTGGCGGTCGCCTCGGCGCTTGCGGCGTGCAACGGCGGCGGCTCCAGCTCCCCACGCGTCGCCAGCTTGGGGACTACCACCAGCGTGGGGACCAGCCGTGGTACCGACGACGGGAGTACTACGACCACGGTGCCAAGGAGCAGCGCGACTGCGCTGACCGACGAGTGGGCCACCTGCATGCGCAGTAACGGCGATCCCAACCAGGCGGACCCGATCATTGACTCCCACGGGGTCATCAACATCACTAGTCCGCTGCTCAATGGCCCGGGAGGGGGTCCGTCTGCCGCTGCCCACAACGTCACAGGTCAGTGCAGCCAGTACCTGACCGAGGCCCAGAATATTTTGCGCGCCGAAGACCCTGTCCCCCCCTTTGATCCCGACCAGGCAGTGCTCGTGCAGTACGTCAACTGCATGCGGGCGAACGGGGTCCCCAACTACCCCTACCCCACGGGGACCACCACCAATTCAACGGTACCGGCGTGGACCCGAATAGCCCGTTCGTCGAGAAGGTCAACGATGTCTGCGGCAAGCAGATAGACGCGCCGGCGTGGTGGATCAATGGCTGGGGTCCGCCGGGAGACGTCAGCGTCGCTCCGGCCGCCGGCGGTCCCCCGCTACGACCGCCCGTGCCGGCTGGCAACGGCGGGGCAGCCGGATGAACGGCCACGACATGGACACAGACAGAGCTGCCCAGAAGACGAATCGGCGGCCCGACCCAGAAAGGCGCACTATGAAAGCGACCATCCGGCGAGCGGGCGGGCTGGCTCCCATCGCTGCGGCGGCCGCCATCGGGTTGGCCGCGTGCGGCGGCGGGTCAGGCTCGCCGCATGTCGCCAACCTGGGAACCAGCACCACCTTGGCGACCAGCAGCGGCAACCGCGGAGGCAGCGGGAGTTCGTCGACCGCGCTGCCCAGCAGCAACCCGACCCAGCTGCTGGACGAGTGGGCCGCGTGCATGCGCGCCCACGGCGATCCGGGCCAGGCCGATCCGACCATCGACGCCAGCAAGGTGATCCACCTGACCTGGAATGACGCCATTCCTGGAGGGATCTACGGGACTAACAAGGGCGGGCAGGGCGACGCCGGGCCGGGCCAGTACTGCCGGACGTACATAGACACGGCGGAAACCGATTTGCAGGGTGGGCAGAATCAGCAGCAACCAAGCCAGGCCCAGCTGCTGAAGTTCTCGCAGTGCATGCGGGCCAACGGGATACCGGATTTTCCTGACCCGTCGAATGGCGGTCTGTCGTTCAATCGCGGCGCGGGGGGTGACTTGAACCCGAGCAACCCGGTCTTCCAGAACGCTTCGACGTTGTGCTCCCACAAGACCGGCGTGCCAGGCTTCGCCAGCCTCGGCTCGCCCCAGCCGGGGTCGGTCGAGTTCAACGGCGACAGCCCGGGCGGTGCCGGTGGCTGAGTTCTCGGCTAGACGGGTGGCGGCGATCGCTGCTGTTGCCGGCGCCCTGGTCGGGGGGGCGGTGGCGGGCGGCGTGGCCGTAGCGTCCACCGGCGGCAACCACGGCAGCCCCAGCTCGTCGCCAGATAGCAGCGGTGCGCTGACCACTGCGGCGGTGGTGCGTACGACGATCTCCACGTCGGTGCAAGTAGGCGGTTCCATTGGCTACGAGGGCTCCTACACCATCGGTGCTCCTTCAGGGTCCAGTGCTCAGGAGGTCGACCAGGATCAGCAGACCGTGACCAAAGACCAACAGAGCCTGTCCGCCGACGAGCAGGCCGAATCCGACGCGTCGACTGCCGATAACCAGGCGATCGCTGCGGCCCAGAGCGGCGTCGGCGCCGAACAGTCCATCCTGAGCGCAGACCAGGCCACCCAGGCCCAGGACTGCGCCGCGTCGGGGGCTTCGACGCCGGCCTGCAGCTCCGACGCCGAGAAGGTCATCCAGGACCAGACCCAACTCAGCCAAGTCCAGCAGCAACTGGCTACGGCTCAGTCGACCGCAACCCGTGACCACGATCAGAACCTGGCCAAGGTCGCGTCCGACCAGACGACGCTGGCGGGCGATCAAGCCACCTTGGCATTGCTGCAAGCCAACGCTGTGAACCCGGGCACGACCTACACCGCCTTGCCGAAGGTGGGCGACGTCATCCGCCAGGGCCAGTCCGTCTACTCGGTCAGCAACGAGCCGGTGCCGCTCCTCTACGGCTCCATCGCTGCCTACAGGGCGTTCTCTGTCGGCATGTCCGACGCCGCCGACGTGGGTGAGCTGACCCAGGACCTGATCGGGCTGGGCTACGGCGCCGGCCTCTCTCAGAGCAACCACTACTCGTCCGCCATGGCCACCGCTGTGAAGCGCTGGCAAAGCGCGCTCGGCCTGCCTGCGACCGGCGAGATCCTGCTCGGCCAAGTGGTCTTCGAGCCCGGCCCCATCCGGGTCACTTCGGTCACGCCTTCGGTCGGTTCGGCCGTCGGCGGCGGCGGGAGTGCCAGCGCCGGGGGCGGGGGCGGCGGGGGTGGCACGGTTCTCACGGCCACGAGCACCACCCCCATCGTCACACTCGACCTTGACGTGAGTCAGGAGTATCTGGTCAAGCCAGGCGACGCGGTGTCGATCGTCCTGCCCAACGGCAGCTCGAGCGTTGGCGGGCACATCGAGACGGTCGGCAACGTGGCCACCTGCGCGGGTGGTGGCGGCACCGGGTCCGGCACCGGTGCCACCAACGGCAGCAGCACGGCCGCCCAATCGACCTGCTCGTCGGGCGGCAGCGGCAACAGCTCCACCCCGACGGTGCCGGTCACCATCACGTTGGACAGCACGCCGGAGTTGGCCACCTTGGACCAGGCTCCGGTCAACGTCGACATCACGACGCAACGGGCGCCCAACGTCTTGGCCGTGCCGGTGAACGCGCTGCTGGCTCTCCAAGGTGGTGGCTACGGCGTAGAAGTGGTGACGGGCAGCACCGGCCACCTCGTCGGGGTCACGACCGGCCTCTATTCTTCAAACAGCAACCTGGTCCAGGTCAGCGGCTTGGGTATCAGCGTGGGCATGCGGGTCCAGGTGCCGTCGTCATGACCCTGATCGTCTCGGACCCAACGCTGCCCCTCCCGGTCCAGCCGCATGCCCCCGCGCCGGTCCTCGAGCTGATCGACGTGCAGAAGGAGTATCCCGGCGACCCCCCGGTCGTGGCCCTGGGTGGCGTCGACCTGCGGATCGACCAGGGTGAGCTGGTCGCCATCGTCGGTCCGTCGGGGTCGGGCAAGACCACCATGCTCCACGTCATGGGCACCCTCGAGCGGTGCAGCCGCGGCGTGGTCCGCATCGCCGGTGAGGACACCTCGACCATGTCCGACACCGAGCTCTCGGGACTGCGCGCCAGGCGTCTCGGCTTCGTCTTTCAGCAGTTCTTTCTTCTCGACGGCCTGAGTGTCCTCGACAATGTCGCCGACGGATTGATGTACCGTGGCGCAAAGTTGGCCGATCGCCGCGAATTGGCGCGTGCGGCCATCGAGCGAGTCGGGCTCGGCCACCGCATGGGTCACCGGCCGAACCAGCTTTCGGGCGGCGAGCAGCAGCGCACCGCCATCGCCCGGGCCCTTGCCGGCCGACCCGCGCTGGTCATGGCCGACGAGCCCACCGGGAATCTCGATTCCGCCACGGGGGCGTCCATTCTCGAACTGCTGCGCGAGTTGCACCAAGAGGGCACGACGATCGTGGTCATCACGCACGACCTCGAGGTGGCCGCCGCCACGGAGCGGCGCATCGAGATCAAAGACGGGAGGATCATCGGTGATACGCCGACCCGTTCGTGACGCCGGCGGCTCGCGGCTAAGCGGCCGCGACCTGTTGCGGGTCGGGAGCCTGGGGCTGCGCAGCCGACGGGTGCGGGCGGCGCTGTCCGCCCTCGGGATCAGCATTGGCATCGCGGCCATCGTGGGCGTGCTCGGCATCTCCCAGTCCTCGAAGACAGGCCTGCTGAACGAGCTAGGGCAGCTCGGGAACCTCATCACCGCCCAAGCCAGCAACACCGCCTCCGGCCAGCAGACCGAGCTGCCCACCACATCCGAAGGCATGGTGGCACGTATCGGACCGGTCACCGACGTGACCAAGATCGGTACCGTTTCGAACACCTACGTGTTCCGGACCGCTCTTGTTCCGAGCATCGACACCAACGGCATCTCGCTCACCGCGACCGACGCCGCCCTGCCGGCCACCCTCGGCGCCACCATTGCCCACGGCGCCTTCTTGAACGCGGCTACCGCTCATTTCCCGGCGGTTGTGCTCGGCGCCGAGGCGGCCAGCCTGCTCGGCATCGAGAACCTGGCCAACCCGACCGAGGTCTGGATCGGCGGGCACTGGTTCACAGTGGTCGGCATCTTGAACCCCGTGCAGCTGGTCTCCCAGATGGACTCTATGGCCTTCATCGGGTTCCCCATCGCCGAGCAGTACTTCGGTTTCGATGGTCACCCCACCGAGCTGTTCCTGCGCACGGTGCCGAGCCAGGTCACCGCCGTGGCCGGCGTGCTGGACGCCACGGTGGACCCGGCAGACCCCTCGACCGTGGCGTGGAACCTGCCATCGGATATCTTGAAGGCCGAAGTAGCCGCCAAAGGGGCGTACAACGGGTTGTTCCTCGCTCTCGGCGCCGTGGCCCTCCTCGTCGGCGGCGTCGGTATCGCCAACGTCATGGTCATCTCGGTCCTCGAACGCCGTTCCGAGATCGGACTGCGCCGGGCGCTCGGCGCCACCCGGCGCCACGTCGCGGAGCAGTTCCTCGTTGAGGCGGTGCTGCTCGCTGTCATCGGCGGTGTGGCCGGCACGCTCCTCGGGTTGGCGGCCACCGCCATTTACGCGCGGAGCCAGGATTGGTCGCTACAGATTCCCTCGGTGGCCCTCTATGGCGGTGTTGGCGCCGCTCTCATTATTGGTGGCATCGCCGGTTTGTACCCGTCGATGCGGGCGGCCCGGCTGTCGCCGACTGAGGCGTTGCGCACCGTATGAGTTGCCTGGGTGGCCGTTTGCGTTCGCCACACTGCGTCGTGGATGCGGTCGGTTTCGATGTCAACGCAGTCGCCTCTTGTGCCAGCGCCTTGCGCGAAGACCGGCTCCGGCTGTCCTCATTGTTCGATCGGTGATCCGGCCCTTCGAACTCGCTGAATGTCTGCCGTGGGCGGCACGGCAACGTCTCTGTGATTGTTCCCGTCGACGGGTGAAAGCGGAAAGAAGATCTGCACGATGAGCCCACCGCTCGGACGGAGTTGTATCTTCAGGCCGGCGTCGTGGGCGGTGACGACCGCCCGGACGATGGAGAGCCCTAGTCCGTGCCCGCCAGGGTGCGTGGTGCGGTCGTTGCCTAGGCGCTGGAATGGCTGGAAGAGCCGGTCGACGTCGTCTCGTGACACCGAGAGGCCGGAGTTGGCAACGGTGAGCACAGCTGATCCGTCGCGGCACTCGGTGCGAAGGTCGATGGATCCTTCGGGGACGTTGTAGTGAACGGCGTTTTCCATCAGGTTGGCGATCATCCGTTCGACGAGTGCGCGATTGCCGGTGAGGGGGGCCGCTTCGATCGAGGACGTCACTTGCAATCCTTGTCGAGCGGCTTCAGAGCCAATCGACGAGAGTGCCTGCTCGGCGGCTGCGGCCAGATCGACAGGTTCGCGCCGGTCGAGGCCACGTTCACTACTTGCGAGAGTCAGCAGAGCTTCCATGAGGCGCTCTTGCTGTTCGCCCGATGCCAGGAGTTCTTCGAGCGTGGCACGGAGTTCCTCGGAGGACGCGTCAGGGTCGGCGAGGGCGACTTCAAGGAGCGCTCGGTCGAAGGTGAGCGGGGTCCGCAGCTCGTGGGAGGCATTGGCGACGAAGCGCCGTTGGGCTTGGAAGGCGTTGTCGAGTCGGGCCAGCAGTCCGTCGATGGTGTCGGCGAGGTGCTTCACCTCGTCATTCGGTCCGGAGAGGGCAAGCCTTTCGTGCAGGTTCCGTTCGGTGATCTGTTGGGTAGCGGCCGCCATCGTCCGCAATGGGCGCAGTACCCGGCCCGCCACGAGCCAGCCGAGAACGACAGCCAGCACCGCCATGACACCGAGCGCGATGGCGGACTGCGTGACGAGCTGGTGGAGGTCGTGGGTGTGCTGGGCGGTCGCTTGCGCGGCGAGCTGGCGGGCGACCTGCAGCTGTTCGGGCGAGGGAGTGCCGGTCTTGAGCTGCGGCCTGCGCGTCGACGAGCCGAGCTGCCCACCTCTGACCGCGACGCGCTCTCCGTTCTTGTTGTCGACGAACAGAGCGGTCGTCGTGGAGTGATCGACCAGCACGTAGGTGATGGCGAGCAAACCGATGCCCGCTACGAGGAACAGGCCGCCATAGAGCACGGTGAGGCGGAACCGCATGCTGCGCCCCGACAGCAGGAGCCGGGAGCGGACCATGGTGAACCGGTCGATCACACGCATCGTGGCTCAGATCCGATATCCGCCGTCGGGAACCGTCTCGATCACTGGTGGGTCTCCGAGCTTGGCCCGCAACCGACTGACGGTCATCTTGACGGTCTGGGTGAACGGGTCGGCCATCTCGTCCCAGACTCCTTCGAGGAGCTCGCCGATGGTGAGAACGCTCCCTTGGGCGGCGAGGAGGCGCTCGAGTACGCCGAGCTCTTTCGGACTGAGCTTGAGGTCTTGGCCCGCACGGGTGGCGACTCGTCGTGCCGTGTCGACAGTGAGGTCGCCGTGGACGAGCGTGGGCGGAATGGCCGGTGTGGATCGCCTCCCGAGCGCCTGGATGCGGGCGACGAGCTCGGCGAAGGCGAAAGGTTTGGGTAGGTAGTCGTCGGCGCCGAGGGCGAGGCCCTCGACTCGGTCGTCGACGGTTCCCGCGGCCGTGAACATGAGCACGCGGCTCTGACGTCGCTCGGCAACGAGGGTCCGGCACACGTCGTCGCCATGGACGCGAGGGAGATCTCGGTCGAGCACGATTACGTCGTAGTCGGTACCGGCAACATGACCAAGGGCGTCCTCGCCGTCGAAGGCCACGTCGACCGCCATACCTGCCCGACGGAGCCCCTTCGCTACCGTCGTGGCGAGCTTGGCGTGGTCTTCGACCAGCAGCACCCTCATGTGGACCCTTCCGTCAACTTGCGCGTCGTCGATTGTCGCTCGCAACCGGGACGAGCATGGCGCGGTGGTGAGCTGAGATGGGAATTCGTGGGTCCCAGGATGCCCGTTGATCGGTAACAAGTGGGTAACAGCGTTACGGCCCCGTTACCGCGCTCGTCGTAAAACGCCTCCATGGACCAACATCGCCCCAGAGGAGGTCGCAACGACATGGAAATTGGACCACATAAAACCCCGAGGTCGCGGCGACGCAGACGGCTACAGGTAACGGGCCTCCTCGGCGCAGTGCTTGTCGGCCTGGCCGTCACCCTCGCCGCCTGTGGCGGTAGCTCCGATCCGAGCTCATCCCCGCCCACGTCGACCTCAACGTCGAGTGGGTCGTCGAGCTCGTCGAACTCCTCGCAAAGTGGCGAGGTCGCGTTCGCCCAATGCGTCCGCTCGCACGGGGTGCCGGACTTTCCCGACCCCCAGAACGGGCACTTTCTGATCAACGGGAGCGATCAGAGCAACCCGAACTTCCAGTCGGCTACCCAAGCCTGTGAGCATCTTTTGCCCGGCGGATCGCTGTCGGGAGGCTCTGGGACGAACGGTGGTGGCGGGGGATCGAACGGCTCGGCTGAGCTGGCATTCGCCCATTGCATGCAGACCCATGGCGTCCCGAGCTTCCCAGACCCGTCGAGCAGCGGAGCGATCGGGATTCCCTCGGGGGTGGATGCGAACTCCCCGCAGTTCAAGTCGGCGTTCCAGGCGTGCGACTCGCTGCTCCCCAATAACGGCGCCGGCCTCGGAGGCTGAACCTTGAGCGACACCCTCTCCGAGACGACGGACGAAGTTGCTTCCGAAGCACTGCGTCCAAGCAACCAACCCGGGCGACGCCGCGGGGTGATGGCGATCGGCGTGGTCGTTGCGCTGGTCGCGATCGCGGCAGGGCTGTGGGTCACCGATCCTTTCGCCGGCCCAAAAGCCGCCGCGCCGATCGCGTCCGATCCGACCTCGCTGGCGACGGTCGCCCGCCAGTCGCTGTCGTCGCAGACCCAGGTGAACGCCACATTGGGCTACAGCGGCACGTTCACCGTTGTCGTCCCTTCGGCTGGAGCCGGCTCTCTGGGCGGTTCGAGCCAGGGGGGTGGCGGCGGTGGTCAGCAGGCGTCGGGCCAGGCGGCAGGGACCTTCACGGCCTTGCCGGTGGCCGGGCAGGTGGTTGTCCAGGGGCAGCCGCTCTACTCGGTGAGCCTCACCCCGGTCGCGCTCCTGTACGGCGCAACCCCGGTCTCGCGGACATTGTCAGAGGGCCTCAGCGGTGCCGACGTCGCGCAACTCAACGCAGACTTGGTCTCGCTCGGTGACGCATCGAAGTCAGATCTCGACCCGAGCTCGGACTACTTCTCCGCCGCTACGGCGGCCGGAGTCGAGAAACTCCAATCCAACCTTGGGGTGACCCAGACGGGCACCCTAACTCTCGGACAGGCAGTCTTTCTCCCCAGCGCCACGAGAGTGACCAGTGTTTCGGCCACGCTCGGGGCTCCCGCTCAGCCCGGCTCGACTGTCGTGCAAGCCACTTCCACCACGCGAGCGGTCATCGCCCAGCTCGACGCCGACCAGCAGTCTGAGGTCAAGGTCGGCGACAAGGTGATGATCACGCTCCCTAGTAATCAGACGACGCCTGGCGTAGTGAGCAAAGTCGGCACGGTGGCGACGACACCATCAACCGGAGGATCTAACAGCGGCGGGTCAGCGAGTGGATCGTCGGGTGGCTCGGGCGGCACGCCGACCATCGAGGTGGACATCACTCCCAACGATCCATCGTCGACAGGAGCCCTCGATCAGGCCCCGGTGTCCGTCACCATTACGACCGCCACTGTGAATGACGTGCTCGTCGTCCCCGTGGACGCGCTACTCGCTCTGTCGGCCGGCCGTTTCGCCGTGGAAGTCGTCGGTGTTGCAGGCGTCCATCATCTGGTGCCGGTCACGCTCGGTTTGTTTGACGACGCCGACGGATTGGTCCAAGTGACCGCTTCGGGGCTGTCGGCCGGTGACCGTGTGGTGGTGCCGAAGCTATGACCTCGGTGAACGAGACCGCCTCCTTCGCCACAGGCACGGACCACCCGGAGGTGATCTTTTCCGACGGCGGGGGCGTTCGCCCGGTGCTTCAGCTCGACCAGGTAACCAAGGTTTACCCGACCGTTCCGCCGGTCCAAGCGCTGCGGGGTGTGAGCTTGACGGTGCAGCGCGGCGAACTCGTCGGCATCGTCGGACCTTCAGGTTCGGGCAAGACCACCCTGCTGCACCTCATGGGCACCCTCGATCGTCCCAGTTCGGGAACGGTGCGCCTCACGGGTCTCGACGTCGCCACGATGGCCGACGCCGATCTCGCCGCGTTGCGAGCCACCCGGATCGGCTTCGTGTTCCAACAGTTCTTCCTAGCTGAACACCAGACCATCCTGGACAATGTGGCCGACGGACTCCTCTACGCCGGTGTCCGTCAGGGCGAGCGTCGGGAGCGGGCCTGCGAAGCGCTCGACCTCGTAGACCTCGGTTCTCGCCTGTGGTCACGACCGACGCAGCTATCGGGAGGACAACGCCAACGTGTGGCTATCGCCCGAGCCCTCGTCGGCGATCCGGCCATCGTCTTGGCGGACGAGCCCACGGGCAACCTGGACCAGATCACGGGCCAGGCAATCCTCTCCCTCCTTGCTCAGCTCCACGAACGCGGCGTCACGATTCTCGTGATCACTCATGACCGGGCAATCGCTGAGCGCATGCCGCGCCGGGTCGAGATGCTCGACGGGCGGATCGTCTCTGACACCCCGACTGCGACATCCCACGGCCCCGCACCCCTCGACGGGAGCGCCCTGACCGGCCATCCGGAGCAGATCCCCCCTGGGCGCATGTGATGACTGCCATGCCAGTCATCGCTCGACGGAAGCTGCCGCCAGCAGATCTCGGCCGGCTGGCCTCGGTCGGCTTGCGCACCCGCAAGCTCAGGGCCGCCATGTCCGCACTCGGTATCGCCATCGGAGTAGCAGCCATCGTCGCCGTGCTGGGCTTGTCTTCGTCGTCCCAAGCGGGTCTCCTGGCCGAGATCGACCAACTCGGCACCAACATGCTCACCGTCCAAAACGGCCAGACGCTCTTTGGCCAACCAGCGGAATTGCCCAAGACCGCCCCGGCCATGATCGGACGCATCGCGGGCGTCACCGCGGTCCAAGACACCGCGTATGTCCCCAACATCGACGTCTTCCGCAGCGAACTCATCCCATCCATCGACACCAACGCGCTCAGCGTCCAAGCAGCAAGCCTTGGCCTGCTCCACGCCACGGGAGACACCCTCGCGCAGGGCAGCTTCCTCAATGCCGCTACCGCCACCCAGCCAGTCGCGGTGCTTGGGGCCGTTGCCGCGCAACGGCTCGGGATCGACCGCGTCTTCCCGGGCGAGCGCATCTGGGTCGGTAGCCAATGGTTCTACGTGGCCGGAATCCTCAACCCGGTTATCCTCGCCCCCGACATCGACACGTCCGTTCTCGTCGGCTACCAGGCGGCCGCGACCTACCTCGGTTCAGACGGTCATCCCTCCACGATCTACGTGCGGGCCCAGACCGACAGCGTCGACGCCGTCCAGGCGCTCCTTGCATCCACGGCAAACCCAGAAGCTCCGAGCCAGGTCAACGTGAGCCAACCATCCCAAGCCCTCGTGGCCCGGGCCGACGCACAAAGCGCCCTCAACGACCTCTTTCTCGGTCTGGGCGCCGTAGCTCTGCTCGTCGGTGCTGTTGGCGTCGCCAATATCATGATCATCTCCGTCCTCGAACGGCGATCAGAGATCGGACTGCGGCGCGCCCTCGGTGCCACCAAAGGCCACATCAGGGTCCAGTTCCTTTCAGAAGCCATCCTCCTCTCCCTCCTCGGAGGCGCCGTCGGAGTGATCCTTGGTGTCCTCTCCACCGCCGTCTACGCCCACACCAAAGGCTGGGCCACGGTCATCCCCACCGAAGCCTGGGTCGGCGGCTTCGCAGCCACCCTCGTCATTGGCGCCGTCGCCGGTCTCCTCCCCGCGTTACGGGCCGCCCGCATGTCACCCACGCAAGCGCTGTGGACCGTATGAGGTACGCGCCGTCACATCAATCCATTCAGAATGTTGGCAGGGCGTTGAACCGTCGGCTTGTTGGCTGAACTTGAGGACGCCGGTCGTCGTTACCAAGACATCGACGAGGCCCTGGAACGCATGTCACTCACCCAAGACCTGTGGAGCATGTGAGACCGTGCCGAACCGATGGGCGTCACCGCAGCGCGTCGTCAGCCTCATCGACGGCCGCTGGAGTCTCGCCGTACTCGCCGAACTCCAGGACGGCGGTCGCCGCTACCAAGAACTCGACGAAGCCCTCGACGGTATCTCACACAAAGTGCTGACCGACACGCTTCGACGAGCGGAACGCGACGGCTTGGTCGTACGTCACCTCGATCCAGGCCGAGTCGACACCGCCACCCTCTACCAGTTGACCGACCTCGGTCGTGCCCTCGAAGAGCCCCTCGCCGCATTCGAACAATGGAGCGAGAACAACTGGCCCTCCGTTGAGGCGGCACGGAGGCACTGGAGCCGACGGAGCGAGTAGGACCTCGTTAATCGACTACGGAGATCATGAGGCTCGGTGCCGTAGGGTTCCCACAGGATAACCCCGGCCGGCCAGCGAACCAACGGAACTTAGATAGCTCGGCGTTCTCGTTCTGCAGGAAGCTCGTGTCTAGGCCGCTGTTGGCCTCACTGCGCGAGAATGCCTATCTTTTCGTACAATCGCCGCGTCCTGGCCGTCCTGGCCGTCCTGGCCGTCCTGGCCGTCCTGGCCGTCCTGGCCGTGCTGGCCCACCTGGGCACCTGACAGGCGGTCGATCGCGGTGCAGGTGCCCGTCGCTGTGACCGGGACCACCTTCGGACCCCCAACCCCAAGGTCGAGAAGTTCCACGCCTGTGGCGCGTTTCTTCTGACTCCGCAGGCAGAGCGACGGATCTTGAACAGTGCAGCGCCTGTGCGGCTGCATGCGCTCGGCCCGACTAGCAGAGCCTTCGCAATGCACTTGGCGAGGCCGTCGAACGACCGCAATGGCTCCCCACGTCGTCACTCGCCCCCGGCCGACGACGCCCGTCAAGCGGAGGATCCTGGACACAAAGTCGAGGTCTCCGAAGATTCCTTCGAGGCTGGTGTCCTTTACCGCCGGGTCTGTCCGTCTATCAGACGAGCGGCGATCGCCACTCCGAGGAGAGAAACGAGGAAATCCATGACGACCAAGACAATTGGATCAAAGGCAGATGAGCAGGCGGTGCTCGACGTCCTCAAGGGCGTGTACAAAGCGTGGGAGGCCAACGACGCCGAGGCGTTCGTGGCCGAATACCTCGACGATGCCAGCGTGGTCCAACCCGGGGTCTACCTGAAGAACCGGCAAGAGATCCGGGCCACCATGGGCGGTGCGTTCGCGGGTCCGCTCAAGGGATCGCGGGTGATCGACCAACCCCAAGACGTCCGCTTCCCCAATGAGGACACGGCCATCGTGATCAGCGAGGGCGGGATCGTTTTTCCCGGACAGAACTCCGTGCCGAGCGAGGGCATGGTCCGGGCCACCTGGGTGCTGGCCAAGCGCGACGGCCGCTGGCTTGTCGTGGCGTACCACTACAGCGCTGCGAACTAGTGATTGGGGTTTGAGGCGGCTTCCCTGGTTCTGTGGGAAGCCGCCTCGTACCCCCGGCGGGGCTGGCCGGATCGAGTTACGGTCGCCAGTGGGCTTCGGCCCGAAATGCCCTGTCCTCCTGGCGCAGCCTTGATCGTCTAGTAGACGTTAGATGTCCGCGAAATACAGAAAGGAAGTGCTGACGATGGCGCTCTATGTGGCTTTGTGTTACTACGACCGAGGCCGGTACTGGGACGAGCCTCCCGAGACCGAGTTCTCTCCCGAATATACGGAGTTCGCCCGGCGGGCCACCGAAGCGGGGGTGATGCGCAGCGGTGAGGCCCTTCACCCGGCGACCATGTCGACCACCCTCACCGTTGCGGGCGGCAAGGGCGGCGACGTGATGTTGACAGACGGTCCGTACGCGGAGGCAAAAGAAGTCCTGGCCGGCTACTTCGTGCTGGAGACGGCCGATCTTGACGAGGCGATCTCCTGGGCGGTCCAGATCCCAGCCGCGTGGAGGGGCAAGATCGAGCTCCGCCCGATCGCGCCACACCACGCCTAGGCGTCCGGCTGTGGACGCCAGCGCCGCCCTGGTCACGGTGCTGAGGGAGGAAGGCCCGAGAGTGCTCGGCACCCTGGTGCGCCAGTTCGGGGACCTGTCGGTGGCCGAGGACGCTCTCTCCGAAGCCACTATCGCTGCTCTGGGCGCCTGGCCCGCGTCGGGGATCCCGGAGAACCCCCGGGCGTGGCTGACCGTGGTGGCCCGGCGCAAGGCGCTCGATCTCATGCGACGGGAGTCGGCCAGGACCGACAAGGAGACGGCGGCGTTCCGATGGGGAACGGCGCGCGTAAAAGACCAGATCGAGGAGGTGATCGACGCCATGGAGACCGAGAGCCAATTGCGAGACGACATGCTGCGCCTGATCTTCACCTGTTGCCACCCCGCTCTCAGCCGAGAGGCCCAGGTGGCCTTGGCCTTGCGCACGCTGGCCCGTCTCGAGGTCGATGGCATCGCTCGAGCCTTCTTGGTGCCCGAGCCCACCATGGCCAAGCGCCTGGTGCGGGCGAGGTCCAAGATCGCCACCGCCCACATCCCCTATGCAATTCCTTCCGACGCGGAGCTCCCCGATCGTCTGGCCGCGGTGCTGGTCGTGGTGTACCTCATCGCCACGGAGGCCCACGCCCCGACCGGCGGGAATGCGGTGGCCCGGGTGGATCTGGAGGCCGAGGCCGTCCGCCTAGCTCGCTTGTTGGTGGAGTTGATGCCCGACGAGCCCGAGGTGCTGTCTTTGCTGGCTCTGTTGTTGTTCACCTCAGCGCGCACCCCGGCGCGAAGCGACGCCGAGGGCCACGTCGTGACCCTGGCCGACCAAGACCGCGGTCGATGGAACCCGGAGGCCATTGCGGAGGGATCAAGGTGGTTGCACAAAGCTGTCGACTGGTCGGGCGGTAAGGCCGGCCCTTACCAGCTTCAGGCTCACCTTGCCGCGGCCCACTCCACCGCGACGAGCTGGTCCGAGACGAACTGGGACCGGATCATCGAGGTCTATGACCTGCTCGGGTCGGTCGCAGCCAACCCGGTGGTGGCGCTCAACCGGGCCGTTGCAGTGACTGAGCGCGACGGGCCTGAGCACGGGTTGGCCGCAGTGGAGGCCATCGTCGGGCTGGAACGTTCCCATCTCTGGCACGCCGCTCTGGCCGACAATCTCCGACGGCTTGGCCGGACGGCAGAGGCTGCCGGGGAGCTGGAAACCGCCGCCTCGCTGGCGCCCACCGAGGGCGAACGACGTCTGCTTCTCTCCCGTCTCCTCGACATGAGGCCGGATCCCGGCTGACAGATTGCAAGGCTGACCGATTCCAGGGCTACTGATGTCCTCCTTTGGTTTCGCCGTTCGTCCTCTTACCAAACGCAGATCCCGATCTGGGATATCACATTAGAGAGGAGAAGCAGATGACTGGCAGCAACGCCGAAGAGACGATTTCGCAGGAGAAGTACGTGTCCGTTGCCACCTTCCGGAAGACCGGGGTGGCGGTCGAGACGGCGACCTGGATCGTCCCGCTCGACGACGAACGGCTCGGCCTCTTGACCTCCTCGGCCTCCGGGAAGGCAAAGCGGCTACGGAACAACCCGAGCGTGACACTGCAGCCGAGCGACGTCAAAGGCCGGGTCAAAGTCGGCACCACGCCTGTGACCGGCACCGTCGAGCTGGTGACCTCCGGTCCGGACTTCGAGGTGATCACGTCCAAGGTGAAGGCCAAGTACGGCCTGATGGTGCCAATCATGCGGCTGGTAGACAGTGTGCGACACCTGGGCAAGGGCCCCTTCCCCTATGCGGACACCGGAGTGGTGATCACGCTCCAGGGCTGATTCCCGCGGCGACCGCCGCGGGAATAAGCGGTCGGCACCTGGCGCGGCCCGTGGGTCCGGGAGTCGGGGGTTGCCCAGCCCGTCGCGAGTCGCGGCCATCGCCAGGATCTTCTCGATCGCCAAGTCCTGGGCCAGCCGGCAGGCCGGGAGTGCCGGCGTCCTCCACGACTCCGAACGGCGGACCAAGCTTCGGGTCTCTGCCCGAAGGTCGGCCCCGTCCGGAGGGTGTCGTGTTATATGGGGACTCCGACCGCGGACCGCCAACATTGAGTAGTGCAACGCGCAGGCGGCTGCGTATGCACGGCACCACTACCAGCACCTTCGCGCTTACCGAGGTCCGGGCGGCCTGCGAACCAACGGAACCCCCGCCACCATTGAAACGCTGGTCGGCGCGTCTCGTGCATTGGGCACAAGCGCCTGGCCAGCCTTTTCGCGTTCAGACGAGCGTGCGGAGATGCCGTTTCTCGGGGCTTTTTTATTGGGACCTACTCAGCCGTGCCCTACGCTGCCCTATGCAGGTGGCCGCCGCGCACGCGGCCCGTACGCTGCGGCTTTTTGGCTGAAGGTTCGTGCGGCGAGGCGCTGCATGGGGCACCACCTTGCAGCCCTATGCACCTGCACTGATCAACCGACAAGCAGCCTCGCGGGCCAGAGGAATGCCGACCAGCGGGCATAGCCTTGTGAGCATGGTTCGACGCGTCCGGCAGAAAATAGTGCCCCATCTGTCCTACGAGGATCCCTTTGCCGCGCTCCTCTGGTTGTGTCGGGTGTTCGGATTGACCGAGGCAAAGCGCTTCGACCGGGGCGGAGACAACCTCACGGCGCGGCTCAGAGGGCCGAACGGCGGGGTCGTGATGATCTCGGGCCGCGAGGACGACTTCAAGGTATGGATGCGCGAACGGGCACCGCGCTTCGAAGAGGCGACTGGGCGGTCCTGGCCACTGTTGACCCATACCATCACTGTCATGGTCGACAACGTCGACGCCCACTTCGAACAGGCCGAGCGGGAGGGCGCTGCCGTGCTCCGCTCACCGAGGGACCAACCGTGGGGGGTGCGCAGCTACGCCGCCCTCGACCCGGAGGGACATCAGTGGGAGTTCGCCACCGTGACGAATAGCTCGTTAAGCATATGACATGCAGTTCGTCGAAAGGCATCGCAGGCGGAGTTGAGAACGATCAGGCAGTCGGACCTCGACCCTACTCAGAGCGGGTTCGCGATCCGGTAGCCAACTCCTGGGATGGTCTCGATGATGTCGGGCTCCCCGAGCTTCCGCCGAAGCCTTCCTAAGGTGACCTGGACCGTCTTGGTGAATGGGTCGCTGTGCTCGTCCCACACCTGTTCGAGAAGCTTCTCTGCGCTTAACGATGCTGGCGCCGCTCTCATCAGAGCTTCTAAGAGAGCGAACTCCTTGGCCGAGAGGTCGCGTCGGTTTCCATCTCTGGTTACGACCCGCTGGAGGGGATCGAGCGTGACATCTGCTGAGCGGAAGAGGCGGACGTGCGCCGTGGGCTTGCGTCGAGCCAACCCGCGAATGCGCAGGACCAGCTCATCAAAGTTGAACGGCTTGGGTAGGTAGTCATCAGCGCCTAGCCGGAGCCCCGCTACACGGTCGACCGGAGCATCAGCCGCCGTAAGCATCAGCACCATGGCCGGATCGGTCCCTTCGGTAATTTTCCGACACACTGCGTCACCGTGCAGGCCCGGAAGATCGCGATCGAGGACCACGACGTCGTAACGGTTCACGTCAAGCTTGATGATGGCTTCAAGCCCATCATATACGACGTCGACCGCCATGGCTTCACCGCGCAAGCCTTCGGCGATGTCATCTGCGAGGCTCGGGACGTCTTCGACAACGAGCACCCTCATCCGGGGATTCCAACTTCGGCCCGCGGTCTCCAGCGAGGTAGTTCAACGGTTACCCGAAGCCCCCCCTGATCTCTGGCCCAGAGGGTGGTCGCGCCACCGTGCGCGCTTGCGATGGCGGCGACAATCGAGAGACCGAGGCCGACGCCGGCGTCCGAACCCGTCCGTTCCGCACCGAGGCGTCGAAACGGTTGCACGAGCTGTTGCACATTGTCCTGGTCTAGGAGCGGCCCTCCGCTTTCCACCACCAGTCGGGCGGTGGGTCCATCGGCCTCGGTCGTGACTTCTATGAAGCCGCCCGGTTCGTTGTAAAGGACGGCGTTGTCAATGACGTTTGCCGCCATGCGAGTGAGGAGCGTCTCGTTTCCATACACCTCAACGTCGCCAAGCTTCACGCGTAGTTGAAGTTCTCGATCCCCTACCGCGACCGATTGGGCATCGAGCGCCTGAGACGCGATCAATGAGAGCGGGACGGCCGTGAGATCGGTCATCACCCCTCGTTGAGCCCGAGCCAAAGCGAGAAAGCTCTCCACGAGGCGGTCGGCCTGGTCGAGCCCCTTGCGAACCTTTGCCGCGAGCGCGGAATCGTCGGGAGACAGCGCTCGCCATCTTCGGGTCGCCACGTCGATCGAAGTACGCATCATGGTGAGCGGAGTTCGCAATTCATGGGACGCGTTCGCCACAAAAGCTCGTTGGGCTTCAAACGCGCTGCGCTGGGCATCGAATGCGCCTTCGAGGCGACCCAGGAGACCGTCGATCGTGTCGCCCAGTTCCTTCAGCTCGTCGTCTGGTCCAGCAAGCGCCAGCCGTTCGTGCAGGTTCTCCTCGGAGATTTGTCGGGTCGCCGCCGTAATCGTCCGGAGCGGCCGGAGGACACGACCGGCGATAAGCCAGCCGAACCCGACAGAGACGACCAACATGATGGCGAGAACAAGGGTCGACCGGAGCAGGAGCGCGTGCAGAATAGCGGCGCGCTGGTAGGCAATTGCACCCTCCACTTTCTGGGAGACCGACGAAGGGTTGGCAGGCCGCGGCGGTGAAGGCAACAACCCGTCAACGAGCCCATAGATAATGCCTAGCAAGACTGCACCCGACACCAGGAATAGCGCCCCATAGAGGACGGCAAGACGGAGTCGCGCCGTGCGGCGCGGCAGGCCTCGTCCAAAGACTCGCCGAGCTGGCTCGGTCAGCAGGTGCCCCGGGCCAGGCGACGGGGTGGGCTTGCACGGTGTGTCTCCATCTGAGGTTCTCGGGAAGCCCCGGGACCTTCGTGTCGACGACACCGTCATCTGCCCTCCTTCGTCCCTGCTCACCCCCGACTATTGCTTGGGAGACCGGGATCAGGCGTCCGGACCACCCATGTACACGGGCTACCAGGATGCCTCATGCCAGGTAACAAGGAAGCAACAGCGCCCGTTTACCCCGTGTTACCGACGATGTCGTACAACCACTCCGGACCTCATTTCCGAAGGAAGGACGCGACCTCATGGTTGCCACAGCCCCGCCCCCACGCGATCGAGTTAGGCATAGATGCTGGGTCCGAAGGGCCGGGCTCCCAATCACCGCCCTGATCGCGATCTCCATAACTCTTGCCGCGTGTGGCCGCGGGTCGGCCTCACCCGGGGTGGCCAGTGTTGGCTCGACGACCTCGACCACGACCGCCACGGGATCTACAGGCGGCAGTGGTTCATCGGCGTACGAGGACGCCCTTGCAGATGCCAAATGCATGCGAGCCCACGGCGTGGCGAACTTCCCCGATCCACAGAGCGATGGAGGCTTCATTATTTCGGGCAGCGGGAGTTCCAACCCATCCCACTCTCCCGAGTTCCACTCGGCTACCCAGGCTTGCGAGCACTTGCTTCAGAACGGCGGACAACCTTCAGCAGGCCAGGCTGGACCGTCGGCCCAGGCCGCAGACTTGAAATACGCCAAGTGCATGCGTGCGCACGGGGTCCTGAACTTCCCGGATCCCGGCCCAGGCGTTCGATGGAACTTGGGGGGCAATGAGAGTATCGACCACAACACCCCGCAGTTTCAGACCGCCATGAAGGTGTGCCTGAAGATCGCACCCCCTCAGGCATGACCGTCCTGTTCGTTTCTCCGTCGCTCTTTGCCGAGACACTACGGCGCCCGCAGTTTCACGCGGCCATTAGGAACTGCCGAGCTGCGCTGGACTTGCTCGGGGGAACCTGATCGCCATGACAGGTACTGCATCATCTCTATCGGCGACTGCCGAACACGTTCGCTCAGACTCCCCTTGCTCACCAGGCGGCAGGTCGACCAGCCGTCGCCGTCGCCGGCTCCTCGTCGGAGCTGTCGTCGTAGTGATCGCAGCCACCCTCGCGATTGGCCTCACTAACCCTTTCGGAAAGAGTGCGCCGACAAAGGCTTGCGTGGCGGACAATGCTGACCCGACGTCGCTGGCGATGGTCGCATACCAAGATCTCACGTCGCAGACCCAAGTGAGCGCCACCTTGGGATATGCCGGCAGTTACACGGTGGTCAACCAAGCTGGAGGCGCCGCGCCGTCCAGTACTGCGGGCGCACCAAGTGTCGGGTCGTCAGGGACGTTCACTTCGTTGCCGGCAGTAGGCCAGCTGGTTCACCAGGCCCAGGCGCTCTACGCGGTAGACGGCGATCCGGTGGTACTGCTCTACGGCTCGACCCCTTCTTACCGCTCGCTGTCGGAAGGAATGACTGGCCCGGATGTAGCTGAGCTCAATGCTGACCTGGTGACGCTCGGCGACGCCACGAGCAGCGAGATCAGCCCGACCCCGGACTACTTCAGCTTCGAGACGATGGACGCGCTGAAGAAGCTACAAGCGGCCTTGGGTGTCACTGACACAGGAACGCTTCCACTTGGGCAGGCGGTGTTCTTGCCCACCGCCGCGCTGGTCACCTCGGTCACTGCGCCTCTGGGCGGCCCGGCACAGCCGGGCGCAACCGTTCTCGCAGCGACCTCGACTGCTCGCCAGGTAAGTATCGACTTGGATGCCTCCCAGCAGTCCGAGGTGAAGACTGGCGACAAGGTGATCATCACCTTGCCGGACAATCGGACCACGCCGGGCGTGATCGCCTCGGTGGGCGCCGTGGCGACGGCGCCATCTGCCGCCTCGGGGGGCGGCGGCTCAGGATCGACGTCGCCGACGATCACGGTCTTGGTCACACCAACTGACCCGGCCGCGACGGGCAACTGGGATCAGGCCCCTGTGGACGTCACAATAACGACTGCGAGTGTGAGCAGCGTTCTGGTGGTGCCCGTCGCGGCCTTGCTCGCTCTCGCCGGTGGTGGGTACTCGGTAGAGGTTGTCAGCACCGACGGTGTCCACCATCTGGTCCCCGTCTCTTTGGGGCTCTTCGACGACGCCGACGGGCTGGTGCAAGTGACCGGGTCGGGGCTGGCTGCCGGCCAGCATGTCGTGGTCCCGGCGTCATGACCGTCAGAACGCCCAAGCCCACTCTGAGCAAGCAGACCGCGGTATGCCTAGCGGGAAGCGGACGTGGGCCGGTCCTCGAAGTCGAGGCTGTGACCAAGATTTATCAGAGTGAACCCCCCGTAACGGCGTTGCGAGGGGTGAGCTTTGCACTGGCCCAGGGCGAACTGGCCGCCATCGTCGGGCCGTCGGGTTCGGGTAAGACCACCCTGTTGCACTTGATGGGCACTCTCGACCGGCCCACCACCGGTGCTGTTCGGCTCACGGGGCTGGACGTCGCCAGCATGGCCGATCGCGAGCTGGCGGCCCTGCGGGCCACCCGAATCGGCTTTGTCTTCCAGCAGTTCTTTTTGGCCGAGCACCAGAGCGTTTTCGACAACGTGGCCGATGGCCTTCTCTATGCCGGTGTCGGTCTCGCCGAACGCCGCCGACAAGCCCTCCGCGCCCTCGATCTCGTGGACCTTGCCGGTCGCCCGTCAGCTCGACCGACCGAGATGTCGGGTGGCCAGCGCCAGCGGGTGGCCATCGCCCGGGCCATCGTGCGGCGCCCGGCCGTCGTTCTTGCCGACGAACCCACCGGCAACCTCGATCAGGCGACCGGCCATTCCATCCTCTCTCTTTTTCACGATCTAAACGACTCTGGAATCACGATCGTCGTCATCACCCACGACCGAACCATCGCCGAGCGGCTGCCCCGCCACATCGAGATGCTCGACGGCCGCATCGCAGCCGACGACACCCAACAAGCATCGGCCGCCACCCGGGAGAGCACCGACGGGCGCGGCGAGCCGGAGATCGATCGCGCACGCGAACCCAGGCTTCCCAAGAGTCGGCGGCCGTGACCGCGACTTCGGGCCTCGTTCCCGAACGGCTGCGGCTGTCGGACCTCGCCCGCCTCGCCGTGGTGGGGCTCCGTACTCGCAAGCTTCGGGCCGGGTTATCCGCTCTTGGGATCGCCATCGGCGTGGCGGCCATCGTGGCGGTACTCGGCCTATCGCAGTCGTCTTCAGCGGCCTTGCGCGATGAGATCGCCCAACTCGGGACCAACCTGCTCACCGTTACCAACGGCCAGAGTCTTACCGGCGGTACCGCCGAGTTGCCGGCGGTGGCCCCAACAATGGTCGCGCGCATCGGTCCCGTCACTCGGGTTCAAGAGACCGGTTCGGTCACCGCGAACGTCTACCGTTCGCCCCTCGTCCCCAGCATCGAGACCAATGCGCTTTCCGTCCAAGCAGCCAGTCTTGGTCTGTTGCCTGCCGTAAGCACCTCCGTGGCGCAGGGGCGCTATCTCAATTCTGCCACTGAGAGAGAACCAGTGGCGGTGCTAGGAGCAGTCGCAGCTCAGCGGCTTGGTATCGATGTCATTTTTCGAGGCGAACGGATATGGCTCGACAATCAGTGGTTTTACGTCACCGGCATCTTGAAGCCAGCTGTGTTGGCGCCCGAACTCGACAGCTCTGTGCTCGTCGGATTCCCCGCGGCCCAGGACTATCTCGGCTTCGACGGTCACCCGTCCACCATCTACGTGCGCACCCAGACCGACCAGGTGACCGCCGTCGACTCCGTCCTCGCCGCTACCGCCAACCCCGAGGACGCGGGCGAAGTCGATGTAAGCCAACCTTCCGCCGCGCTCGTGGCCCAGGCAGACGCCCAGGGCGCCTTCGACGCTCTCTTCTTGGGCTTGGGCGCCGTCGCCCTGTTGGTCGGCGCCGTGGGTGTTGCCAACATCATGGTCATCTCGGTACTGGAGCGTCGAAGCGAGATCGGTTTGCGTAGGGCACTGGGTGCTACCAAAGGGCATATCCGCATTCAGTTCTTGTCCGAAGCCGTCCTCTTGGCTCTATTAGGTGGTGCGGCAGGAGTCGGACTGGGCGTGCTTTCCACCACCGTCTACGCCTCGATCAAAGGGTGGTCCGTCGTTGTGCCCGTGCTCGCTTGGGGCGGCGGATTCGGAGCCGCGATTCTCATTGGTGCGGTCGCCGGTCTCTTGCCCGCCCTGAGGGCTGCACGCATGTCACCCACCCAGGCGTTGTGGTCGATATGAATTGTTCAGAGGGAGCCCATCTCCTCGTTGGGCTGGTGGATGGTCGATGGACTTTTGCTGTCTTTGAATCGAACCCAGGGAGGTTCACTTCGCCCAGTTCAGCGAGGGCGGCCTCCGTTACTAGGACCTCGATGACGCTCTGGACGGCATCTCTACAAAGTGCTCACTGACACGCTGCGACGAGCCGAACGAGACGGTCTCGTAACCCGCCACCTCGACCCAGGGCGAGTCGAAACCGCCACCCTCCGTGACCGACCTTGGCAGTTCCCTCGACGAGGCTCTTGCCGCCCTCGCGCATTGGGTCCAGGGTAATTCGTCGGACGCCACCCCAAGATCACCAAAGGCCCAGGTCAGAGTCCCAAGGTGGGATTCTTCAGAAGATCAGATCCTCCGGCGTGTCAATGCGTGTCATGACGTGTCGTTACGTGTCACGTCACAAACGATTCGGCGCCCGAGATCTGGGCGAATTCGCAGGAATGGTGCGGTCGTAACTCCGAAGCGCTCGATGGTCGTTGTCACAGGCCTCGTTGCGGCCTGACTGTCAGGTTTTGCCGTTCCCACGTGTCTATGGAATATGCACATCGCATACCTCGTCGTTACGATCCTGACAGCGTTCGCGAACGGCTATGCCGCGACACTGAACTTCGTGGGTGCAGAATCGGTCAAGGTGGTCGCCGACCAGGTACAGGTGTCCCAAAGGTGGATGATTCCTTTCGGGGTTCTCTTGGCATCCGGCGCGCTCGGGCTCATGATCGGATTGGCCGTACCACCAATAGGCATTGCCGCCGCCTCCGGTCTCGTCGCCTACTTCATCTGCGCTCTCAGTACTCACATCAGAGCGCACGACCGCAACGTCGGAGGTGCCATTACTTTCCTGCTGTTGGCCGTGGCGGCTCTCGTCGTCGGCGTCGAGTACCACTACTAATGATTGAGAACACCCATGGAACCAGGGCTTGTAAAGGCATCCAAGGCTCGTCGGGGGAGTGCCGCCACCCACGCTGCTCTCGGGTTAAAGCTACAAGTGTCCGGATCGCCGACCTGCGGGAGGCCTGCTAATGATGGATGAGAAGGATTGGCTGTCGGCGCGTTTCGAGCAACACCGCTCGCATCTACGGAGTGTGGCGTATCGGATGCTCGGCTCAGTCAGCGACGCCGACGACGCCCTCCAGGAAGCGTGGCTTCGGATTCGAGACCAGGATCCGGAAAGTGTCCAGAACATGGAGGCTTGGCTGACCACGGTGGTTGGTCGCGTATGCCTCAACATGCTTCGCTCCCGACGTCTACGACGAGACACCCCGTGGGACGTGCATGTGCCAGACCCCCTCGTGGTACTCGAGGGCACAGTAGACCCCGAGCAGGATATCCTGATCGCTGATTCGATCGGACTTGCCCTTCAAGTCGTGCTCGACTCACTGAGCCCTGCCGAGCGACTCGCCTTTGTGCTCCATGACGTCTTCGGTGTGCCCTTCTCGGAGATCGCCGGTGTACTCGACCGATCCGAAGCCGCCACGCAGCAGCTCGCCAGCCGAGCACGGCGTCGGGTTCGCGGCGTGCCCGAACCCGACGTCGATCTTGAACGACAAAAGGCTGTAGTAGACGCGTTCTTCACCGCCTCACGCGACGGCGACTTCGAGGCTCTCCTAGAGGTTCTCGATCCTGAGGTCGAGCTGAGGATCGATGGCGGGGTGCTCCGCAAGGAGTCCTCGCTCGTTCTGCGAGGCGCCAATGCGGTCGCCGCCCACACGGCGACGTACTCGAAGTGGTCCCCGTTCGTGCGACCGGCCCTCGTCAACGGGGCGGCCGGAGCGATCGTGGCGACCCACGAGAGAGTCCTGTCGGTGATGGCCTTCACCGTGAGCGACGGAAAGATCGTCCAGATCGATGCGCTCATGGACCCCGAGCGACTCGCACCTCTTCCCTCAACGCTGCCCGGTGCATGAAGGTGTCTCATCCGCCCGTATCGCCGCCGAATCGCGTAGAGGTCTCGGCGGCCCCGTCCGTTGAGGCAGCCGTTGATCTGGCGAGCCGACAGGCGTTTCACGCCGCCTGTCTTTCGGCGGAGAGACGTGAGGACGATCCTCTGGTACACGCGTCGCCATTTCGCAGCCAGTTACCCCAAATGGCGATTTATGGGACTGGCTTCCTCGTGGGCGGGCGAACCTGCGCAGCAACAGGGCCGACCCAGCGCTCCTCGGCGGATTGAACATCGGCGTTCCGTCGTCCGGCCCGGCAATAAGCGTCGCCGCTTGAGGGGCCGGTGATGTCGGCTCGCTCACCGAGGAATGTGACTGTCGCCAAGAGGACACGAGCGCCATCCGCTGCGCATGGAGAGAGCCTGTCGATCGGACCTGGGTACCAGTCCGTCGATGCGCCTCACGTGGCTTGTCCGAGCGTGTCTTTACGTGTCTTTATCGAGAGGGAAGGAGAGGGATCATGAGGCAACCTGAGGGAACCGAAACCCTGCTACCAGGAAAGTCATCGGAAAGACCCTGGTCAAAACACCGAGAACCAGACATTCGCAACGTAGAAGTCGGCGGTTCGAGTCGGCTCCTCCACCAACCCCACGGCTGACGACCACTGTCCTGTGGTTGCCGTCCCGAGCACCACGGTCGGTGTCGCCGGGCCGGGCGGATGATGACTGAATGGGCGCCACCGAAGCAGGACTGGGTCTCTGAACTGCGGGTTTACGTTCCGAATACTCGCTTCGGACGGCGCCACGAGACATGGGTTTACTGAATGCTTTCCAACCTCCGGACAGAAGGGATGGCGACGGAGGATGGCCCACGGTTCAGTGCCCGTTCCGTACCGCTGGGATCAATGCTTCATGCCGTACGGCACCGGCAATCGCGAACCTTACATGCGCCCAGGCACATCGGTGGCGGTCTGCTGATGCGGTGATAGATGCCCATATAACTCAGACGGCGACGAGCAGCCCAAAACCACCGACGACCACAGCGACCGCCCATCCGGCGATTGCCAGCCGGCCCGAACTGGCTCGGGTGCCCATGACCGAGTGGTCCCGTTCTGGCGCAGGAAGAAGCGCGGCACCTCCGCGCCAGCTCAATCGACCCGGTGTATCTCGTCTTGGGCATGGTGCGAGAAGGCGAGAGCGTTGCGCGCTATCGAGCGCCGGCGCTGATTACTACCTAACTCGTGAAATCATCGAACACGACGACGACGCATAACGAGCTGAGGTGAGTTCGGGAAGCCGGCCGTTCTCTACGGCCACCATGAGAATCATCGAGAGGTCGGTCCAAATTCCTTGGGATCGAGCAGAGGGTGGTGTCGACACTGAGCATTTGTTTGTGGCACTTCTCGAAGAGCAGGACGAGACGATTGAAAATGTCCGTTCTCCGTCAGGAGATCTCTGATGAATACGGCTGAGGCATCCAACTCTGACGTCGACGACGAGCGGGGACCCTGCCAGGCTCGCCCGGGGAGTCGGCAGATGCCTAACCCTACGCCGGCTCGGTCGGACGCGTTCGCGACGCCGAGCCAGCGCTTTGCACCGCCAGCTCCCAGGTGGGGTTAGTACCCTCAGCTCGGTTCAGCGTGGGAGTGTCGCTGTCGGCACAAGGCCCGTAGACGTCGAAGGTGAGACATAGGTGGCGATCAGCCAGTTCGCCAACGCGTTCCTGATCGAGTTGGACCATCTTGTTGTCTTGTGCCAGGAACCACCCCGCGAAGATCCGGCACCGGTAGAAGTGAGTGAGTTCGTCCCACACTTCCCGATTCGTTGTCACCTGGTTCAGAGCGACCTCACGTGGGTGGACAGCGGTTCGCTGGGCGAGACCAAGCCGGGTGACGAGGTGCCCCAGTGAGGCCCCTTTTACACGCTCAGGGGCCTGTTAGCGGCCGCCGTTTTCGATCGTGATTCACAAAAATACTCGCCTGACTCTCAGCTGGGCCGAACATTCGTGTGTTCGAGTGTCGGGGTCGAGCAAATTCGCCCGACAAGGTCTCGCCATAGACCCCTCGGTCGGCGGACGGACGACACCAAAGGAGCACATCGTGGCATCGTCTCTCAAAAAGTTTCTATTGGGTGCAGGCATCGCTGGTAGCACCCTCGGGCTCGGGCTTGGCCTTGGCACCGTGATATCCGGCGCGGCTTCCACAAGCACGACTACCACTCCGGCAAGCTCCAGTACAACCACTCCCTCGACAACAACTCCCACCACAACGCCGTGTCCGAACCACTCGAACATCGGTTCCAGCTCCTCTAGCACTACGATCGGGTAGTTGTATCGACGGGTGGCATATACGACGAAAGGCGCCCCCGAAAGGGACGCCCACTTCGGCCCACCACCTTCTCGCCGGAGTCAAGCACGATCCCGACACCGTACGGCTGCGTGGAAGTTTCCCGGTCGTAGTCAGGTCGAGGGCGAGGTTCCCTACAGTGGCCGTTGCCCACCGGCGGGCTTCGTTGTCGCATAGGGCCAGGGCGCTGGCTTCCTGGCGCTTGCTCATCGTTCGACTCCTCTTTGCACCTTGACCGCCACCTCTGGGTTAGGAAGGCTGTGCTGCTCTATTCTCGTGCGGCTGAGAGGCATCGCCCGCGTCGCCGTGGCTTGGGCCCGCTAGCGCTGACCCATCTGGTCCCTGCTGCTTACATCGCACTGCTTGTCGAGGGTGCTCTGGCCGGTGATGTACCAGAGGTCCCGGCGGGCGGCGACCGTCGAGACTTCGCGAATCCAGCGCTCCCGTCGGTCAGGGGTTGCCGGCGGAGTCCGCCCCGGGCAACGCCGGCTGGCGCCTGAAGAGCTCGCCGAACGCGTCTCGACTTCGCCCGGTCTGCTTCTGGAGCCCATTTGTGGCAGCCTGCCAGGGCGAGATTGGGTCACTAAATCCGCACCCGTGTGGCGGCTGCGATCAAGGCACAGACGTCGCCGAGTCCCCGGTCACCGAACGATCTTGATGAAGCGACCATGCTTGCATGCCCCCTCGCCTGAGCGGTTGATGGACCTCGAGACGTTGCCAAGGGACTTTGACTCTCCAACAGAAGCCCCACTTGACGCGCGGACTCAGGCTGGTCCGGGATAGTGACTTTCCTGATGCGACACGACGATTGATTGGCGCCCGACCGCCTACGGCGGTGGGCCGCCGAAACCTCCGCTGGAGGGTCTGGCCAGGCTGCCCGTCACGGTCGTCTCTGAAGCATCGAGACGAATGGTGAAGGTGGTTCTGAAGCCGCTCGTGACGGTGCCACGCACGGGGACCACGTTTGTCGTGAATTCGGAGGTTTGAAGTACGGTGTCGCTCTCGTCCGTCGTGGGGTCGCGTTGTGGCGAGCGGGTGTTGTACGGGGCTGCGCCACTCAAAACCCGGTTGTTGTCCGCATCGGAGAAAAAGATCTGGGTCGTGTATCCGGCGGTGGTCGCTCCGCTTCCAGAAAGCTTCCGCACGCGGACGTGGATGTGGATCGCTCGACCTGAGTACCAGCCGGGCCAGATAGTCCGGAAGCTCACCTGACCCGCTGTCGCCTTCCGATAGATGCCAGGGTCTTCTCCGGTGATCTGATAACCGCGAAGGAAGTTCTCCCCATTCGTGCTCTGGGCGGTTGTTCCACCACCGACCTGCTGCAAGCTCTCGTCTGAGTACAGCCCTAGGGCATTCGCATGCCAGATGTCGACAGCGACCCCGTCCAGGGGTGAAGAGCTTCTGCTTGCATCGAGCACCCTGATCGCGAGGAGAAGCGGCACGCCAGGCTGTACCGCACCCGGCAAGGTCGTGGCACTTCCGGTGTTCGCCCGAACATCGGAGCGATGAAGCATTGTATTGACCCAATACGGGCCCTCGGTGAGCTCGGGGGTGAGCTTCGAGCCACTGGCAGCGAGCGCAGGCTCGACGTGGGCCAATAATCCGAACTTGGGAAGCGCCAGGGAGGCGATACCGGCTCCCAGGACCCCGAGCGCCTGCCGGCGCGAAATATACCGCTGAACGTGCATCGCTCCCCTTGCCATCATCGATTTTGCCGAGTCAGGCGGACACGCCACTCGGCTGGGTTCGTTTCGTGATCTCGACGCTGTTCGATTGGGTCAAGGTCAGTGCTCGCGGGCAGAACTTCACGGCTCGTCTGGCGGCGCCCAGAAGCGTGGGAGGGAACTTCGTCTTCGCCAACAATGGGAAAGCCCCATTCGTTTCGGGTCAGCACCTCGGGCAGGAGCTCGGCGCAATAGCCAAAGCCATCGGATGCCGCAAGGTCGAGAGCCATCTTCACGTCAAAACTCCGTTCTGAAGTCGAGGGTAGACCGGTGAGGACGCTCGCCCGAACACCTCCTGCGCACGGCTCGCCACTCAGATGCCTGTCAAAGTCACTGGAGAAGACCGCAAGGGCACTTCGCACGAGGTGCACCACGCCGTCTGGATGACCACATGCGCCTCGACCAACGACCGCACCACAGCGAGCGACAACGCGATCGAGTGTGGTTCGCTCTGCATTTGCGTCGGCAATCGCCTTCAGGTCACCGGCGCTTGCCGGGAGGCAGACTGAAGGACGGGGTGTGGGAGCTGCGGGTCGACCTGGGTATCGATCCGTTGACCGGCAAGCGCGTGCAGCCCCCGCCGGGCGTACCGGGTTGGCATGAGCGACGGGGGATCCGTTCTTCACTGCGGGGCAGCGAGCCGCTCGAGCCGCAGCGCCCGACGTGGACACTCGCTGACGGCACGGGTGGCCAAGGCGACCAGCTCAGCATCGACCGGTGCTCCGTTCACGACGGGATAGCCCCATTCGTCGAGCGTCACGTGCTCGGGCAACAGCTCGGCGCAGTAGCCAAACGCGTCGCAAGCTACCGGATCGACCCGGAGACGAACGGTGCTTCCTCTCGACCTGCTCATGAGATCCTCCTTGCCTGCGTGGTTCCTTCGGGAAGGACGCTGCGCGCCTTGACGCCGACGCAGGGTCGGCCTTGGGCGTGGGCCAGGACATCGTCCGCGAACACGTCGAGAGCGCTGCGCACGAGACGGACGACACCATCGGGGTGCCGGCAGGCACCTCGGCCTTCTATGGCGTCGGCCCGGGCCCAGATCCGTTCGACCAGGTCGGGCTCGGCGTGGCCGAGCGCCAGCTGTTCGAGGTCCGAGGCGAGTGCCGGCAGCCCGAAGACACAGGGACCGCACTGCCCTGCGCTCTGCCCGGCCATGTATGCCGCGATGCGAGCGGTCTCGCAGAGCCCGCACGACGTTGCGGGGAGCGCGATCACGATGCCTACGCCCAGCGCCGCGCCGGCGGCGGACAGGGCGGCGGGGGTGTAGGGCACGTCGAGTAGTGACGTCTCGAGCCAGGCTCCTCCGTAGCCGCCGAGGAGCACACCCGAGAGCTCTGCGTTGACGCCGGCCCGCCCGAGCATCTCGGAGAGGGGCGTACCCAGCTCCACTTCGAACACGCCGGGTGCGTCCACCGCCCCGCTGATGGTCACGAGCGACGACCCCGGCGCCTCCGCTGTTCCCCGTTGGCGGAACCATGCGGCGCCGTTGCGTGCGATCAAGGCGATTTGGGACATCGTCTCGGCGTTGTGCACGAGGGCCGGTCGGCGCGACACCTCGAGCGGCACCGACTTGTCGGGCCGGAAGGCGGGCAGCGCCCGGCCCTTGTCGAGCCAACTCACCAAGGCCGATTCCTCGCCGGCCACATAGCGACCGGGCGGGCGATGCACCGTGACAGGGCATCGCACGAGTCCGGATCTCCTGCGTTCCGCGACGGCGCGTTCCATGGACGCCGCGGCGACCGCGTTGTCCGTCGTGACGCAAATCTTGATCTCGGAGGCATTGAGCGCGTTGGCCGTCACCTCGGCCCCGTCAAGGACGAGGTGGGGCGCTCGGGTCAACAGCACATGGTCCTTCGAGCTGGCGGGTTCACCCTCCATCGCGTTGACGACGACCACCGGCCGCCGTGTCGAGCGCGACATCGTCTCCCATTTGCGCGACGTGGGGAACGCGGCGCCGCCGCGTCCGAAGAGGCCCGACGCGGCGATCTCCTCGAAGAACCGGGACCGCGATGCGTGGTCCGTGGGCCCCGCCAGCGACAATGGTCCGTGGATCGCAAGGTGGTCGCCCAGCGTGGTCTGGGCGCCGTCTGTGGTGAGCAGCCGACCCGTGCGGGTAGCGGTGAGGGTGGTCATATCTGCGTCCTTTCAGGTTGTGTGCGGAGAGAGGCGTGGTGCGTCGGGGCCAATGCCGGGGAAGTAGGAGTCGGCCGAGCCAGCGCTGCGTGTGGTGTGCTGACCACCATGCGGCGATCGCTGGATGCGCTCGTCCGGGCCCTGACCCGGGCCCCGGCTCCGTTGGTCGTCATGACCCTTCGGACCGTGCGGGCCGCATGGATCCTCCAGGCCAGCGAAGAGACGACACCGAAGGCGCAGATCCCCGCCAGGGCGTCCATCCACAGCTGGGCGGCATCGGTGCCCATCCCGAGCGAGTGGGCCATCGCCACCGGCCAGCTGGCGTAGGCGACCCAGTGGATGGCTCGCCACGTCCGGGCGCTGATGCGCTGGCGCAGAGCCCCTGAGATCGCCAGTGCAAGGATGAGGTCGACGCTGACCGTTCCCAGGGCGACCCAGAACGGTCGGTACCCGGAGGCGAACGGCACGACGAGGGCCGCCCATCCGACGTGCACGTACGTGTCCAGCACGGCGGTGACCACGTGCAGCGTCAGGAACACCATCGCAATGATGGAGATCCGCTTGTGCAGATCGGCTTGCGCGAACGCCGGCCAGGTGCGGGACTTCGCGCGCCCCGCGGTGAGGATGCCCAGTGTCATCGTCGCGCTGAGCAGGACGAGGGCGACGACACCCGAGGCTCTCATGGTGTACCAGATCGTGGTGGACGACATCACAGAACCTGCCCTTCGCTTTCGGATGGCTCCACGGGCCACTGACCGACATGGGTGACGTCGCCGAGGCGATCGACCAGTCGGGCGGAAACGCCGTGTTCGCCGAGGTTGCCGACCGCGTCGTCGCCCCACACGATGGCGGCCGTGCTCCACGCGTTGGCCTCTACGCAGCTCGGAGCGAGCGTCGACACCAACGACCAGACCGGAGACGCCGGCTCACCTGTCCACGGGTCGACGATGTGGTGCATCCGGCGTCCGTTTCGGGTCCACGTCCGCGCCGTCGTGCCCGAGGTGGCGACGCCTCCCGCGTGCACCGCGAGGACGACGTCGGCATCGTCGGTCGGCGTTGTGCAGTGCGATGCGATCCCGACGGCCCATCCGTCAATCGGGGCCGGGCCGGCGATGGCGACGTCGCCACCCAAGTTGACCAGGACACCGCAGTCGAGCGCGGCGGCAATGCGCTGTGCGGACCGATCGGCCGCGAAGGCCTTCGCCGTCGAACCCAGATCGACGTGCACGCCGGCAGGGATGACAACCGTGCGGGCGCCGCGGTCCAGGCGGATCTGCCACCACCCCGGTGCGGGTTCGAAGTGGTCGTCGGCCGGGTGCCGATCGACGAGCGCATCGAAGTCGCGGTCGTAGCCAAGCTCGACGAGTGCGGAGCCGATCGTCGGATCGACGATGCCGGCGGTCCGGACGGCAACGTTGCATGCCACTTCGAGAGCTTCGAAGAGGAGGGGGCTGACGGTGACGGGGCGCCCAAGGCTGTATCCCTCGACCCGCCTGATCTCTGAGTCGTCCCGGAAGCGGCTGCAGGCCATGTCGAGGGCTGCCAGGTCGTCGTTGAGCAAGTGCAGTGCCGTATCGACCCGATCGGGGCGGGTGACGAGCACCGTGGCAGTGGTGCCGATGGCCCGCATCGATCGACTCGCCAACGCCGGTTCGTCGTGGATCGACATTTCGCCGATGATGCGTCGCTCGCTGGTCATCGTGGTCACGTCTGGCCCGAGGTGGTGCTTGCGCTCGACTTGGTCGAAGACGCTGCTGGGGTCGTGGTGGTGGTCGTCGTGCTCGGCGTCGTCGTGGTAGTCGAACTCGAGTCCGACGATGCCGCGTCCGACGTGGACGAGTTGGTGGCTGTCGACGTCGACGTGGACGAGTTGGTTGTCGACGTGGAGGTGGACGAGTTTGTCGCGGGCGACGTAGACGACTTCGACGTCGTTGCTGACGAGGCTGCCTTCGTGGTGGCCGCCGTCTTCGTCTCGGATGCGACCAGCAAACCGAGTCCCGCTGCGGCAACGGCTGCGGTAACCCCGGTCGCGGCGGTGAGGTGGCGGACCCGTGTCAGCGCCCGGTCTCGTGCGAGCCCGGACTGGGGGTGCTGGGATCTCGCAGCGCTCTCTTGACCTGCCATTTCGGGTCCTTTCGTAGGGTTTGTGGCGATACGCACCACCTGATGGAGGTATTGGACACCGGTCGAAAGAACCTCCGCCGAAGGAGAGCCGAAACTCCGCTGAGAATCGAGGACCCTTCTGGGCACCACCTGGAACCCGAGCTGCGGCTGGCGAGCATGGAACCGTTGGGCGGCCGTCCTGGCTGCACTAGGTGCAACTGCAGGTGGTCGCAGACTGTCGGCCTCCCGATGGTGGTCCAGATCTCGTCGGTCAGTCCCGTCGCTCCAGCTGTCCCCTGAGCCGCCGAAGGCGCCTTTTTGCACGACTCCTCGGGCGTCAAGAAGTGCGCGGGGCGCCGAGAGCCCGGCGACGGTCGGATTCGCGCCCGAACCGGGGCGCTTACACGGACAGCTACTGGACACCTTGGCTCGTGGTCGAGGGGTCGCCCAGTCAATAGTTCGTCCGTTCGATCGAGCCTCATGTCCGGGTAATGGGTCCCAATGAGAATGCAATGGCGAGATTTGGGTTGGCGAGCATGCCCTCAGCAGTGGCGTCTCCGAAGGCACCCCGAAGTACCCCTTGGCAGAGGTCCACCAACTCGTTCACAGGCTCCAATCGTTCAAGTCGAAGCAGCGGGACTCGCATGTGTCCTCCGGCCCCTCAGTCGTCATGGCCGCCACCAACCGTCGCCAGAGAGTTGGGAGTCGCCCCCGCGGGGTGGACAATGCTTTCGGAGCTCTGACTGCGGTGCGAAGTCTCCATGTCAGCGGTTGGCAGTGAGGTCGTAGACGGTCTGACCGCCGATGGTGGTCGACGTGTAGTGCTGGGCAACCCACTTCGAGATCGCAGTCTCGGAGCCGCTCGTGCCCCCACCGGCACCACCACCGCCCGAGGCGATGAAGTAGTGGATGTCGCCAGCAGCGACGTATGCCTTGAACTGGGCGAGCGTCAGGTTGCCGCCGTTGTTGTTGAACCCGCCGATGGCCATGACGGGGTCGCCGCTGGTGGCGAGCTCGAGGTTGGCGGCGCTCTGGGAGCCGAAGGTGGCGGCGACCCAGCGATACGAGCCAGCATCCTTCTCCAACGTGCGGACGAGTGCGCTGGAGGTGCTGAGGCCACCGCCCCCGCCCCCCGGATCTCCTCCGTCCGCCGCACCTCCGGCGGCCGGAGTTCCGCTTTTGGCGTCGGTGGCGGGTGTTGTCCTACCTGAGCTCGCAGTGGGACGGGTCCCGCTGTATTCGCTCGGACGGGTCCTGCTGGTCCCGCTTGGACGGGTTCCCAACGACGCTCCCGAAGACGCCGAGCCCGTAGGGGCACCACTGGATGCCGAACCTGAGCTCGCACCCCCGCCGCCGCCGTCACCGCCCCCTGGGGCCCCAACGCCGGTGACGGCGGACGTCACGGCCGGCCCCGCCGACGGCACGCTCCCGGTGTAGGCGGTCGTCACCGTTGTGCCGACGAATGCGGCCGGCCCGGCTAAGCAGGCGATCAGGCCGAGGCCGATCCATGCACGGGTCAAGTGGCGGTCGTACCGTGTGACGAGGGGGGCGAGCACGAGAGCGACGGCCGACATGGCGCCGCCGGCAAGCACCACGATGCGCAGCCACGGGACATAGCTGGGCGATCGACTGAGCAACTCGTAGCTCCATGCCGCTGTGCCCACGATTCCCAGCGCTCCGATGACCCGGGCCTGTATGTGCTGGCGGTACTGCCAGAGCTGGACCGCGCCGATGGCCACCAGCGCGGCAACGGCTGGGGCAAGCGCAACGGTGTAGTAGGTGTGGATGACTCCCTGTCCGAAGCTGAACACCGCACCGGTCACGACCAGCCACCCGCCCCACAGCAGGACCGCCGCCCTCGTACGATCGGTGCGCGGCGCCCCGAAGCGCAGGACCAACCCCGTCACGAGCGCGAGCAGCGCGGCGGGCAACAACCATGATGCTTGGCCACCCATAAGGTCGTTGAACAGCCGGAAGACGCCGGTCGCTCCGCTGAATCCGCCTCCGCTTCCGCCCGCACCGCTGCTCACGAGCCGGCCGAATCCGTTGTAGTCGAAGATCAGGTTCCAGATGCTGTTGTCGGGCGAGCCGTCGATCATCGGCCGCGACCCGACCGGCCAAAGCGCGACTGTCATCACCCACCAGCCGGCGGACACGGCCAGGGCTCCGGTGCACACCACGAGCTGCTTGATGCGCCGAGCCAGCGACGTGGGCGCCGCGAGAAGGTACACGAAGTAGAACGCCGGAACCACGGTGAAGGCCTGCATCATCTTGGTCAAGAAGGCAAAACCGAGCAGCGCTCCGGTAGCCACGAGCCAGCGGGTTCCGGCCTTCTCGAGCGCACGGGTGAGGGTGTAGGCGCTCGCGACGAGAAGGAGCACGAGCAGCGCGTCGGGATTGTTGTACCGGAACATCAGCGCCGCCGCCGGTGTCAACGCCAAGACCGCGCCGGCCAGCAGGCCCGCCGGCGCGCCGAACCAGCGCTTGACCGTCGCGTAGAGGATCCCGACCGAGGCGACACCGGCCAGGGCTTGGGGTGCGAGCATGCTCCAGCTCGAGAAGCCGAAGATCCGTCCGGAAAGCTCCATGACCCACAGCGACGCCGGCGGTTTGTCGACGGTGATGAAGTTCGATGAATCGATCGAGCCGAAGAAGAACGCCTTCCAGCTCTTCGTGCCCGCCTGCACGGCGGCCGCGTAGAAGCTGTTGGCGTAGCCCGAGGCGCTCAGGTCCCATAAATATGCGAATGCCGTGACGACCAGCAGCGCGATGAGCGCCGGCCGGACCCACGGCGCTTCTCGCCCCGCACCCTTGTCTTCGCCGAATGTGTGGTGCGTGGACGGGGGTGGCGAGGGCGAGGTTGGTTGTGAAACGGCGAGATCGGGAAGTTCGATCGTGGTGGCCATGGCGACATGCTGGGGAGGCCTGCTCGGAATGGACGGAACGCCCGCCGAAACCTCCCTGAGAAGAAGAGTGAGCTCGCCGACTGCTCGGACCCCGGCCACCAGTGGGCGCCCTCGAGCTTCTCAGCGGGCTTTCAGCCGGCCTTCGGCGGGCAACCCGCTGGTCCTGCGACGATGGAGCCCGAGAGCCCAAGGAGAAGGAGAAACCCGTGGTTGAGCAGGTGTCACACACGCGGATCCTCGTCGTCGACGACGAAGCGTCGATCGTCGACTCGGTGGCGACCGTCCTGCGCTACGAGGATTTCGAGGTGGAGGTGGCCCACACCGGGAGGCGAGCGATTGAGATGGTCTCCTCTGGCTCCTTCGATCTGATCGTTCTCGATGTGATGCTTCCGGATCTCGACGGCATGGACGTGACCCGACGCATCCGCGCCGACGGCCTGGACATCCCGATCCTGTTCCTGACCGCCAAGGCAGAGGTTGAGGACCGCATCGTGGGACTCTCCATCGGCGCCGACGACTACGTGACGAAGCCCTTCTCCCTCATGGAGGTCGTTGCTCGGGTCCGGGCCATCTTGCGTCGTCGCCTTCCGACCGGGACGGACAACCGCCTCCGCTTTGCCGACCTCGTCATGGACGAGGAGAGTCATGAGGTCTGGCGAGGCGATCACCCGATAAAGCTGACAGCTACCGAGTTCAACGTGCTCCGCCTCTTCTTGTTGAACCCGCGGCGGGTCCTGTCGAAGAACCAGATCATCGACCATGTGTGGAACTATGACTTCGACGGCAACATGAACATCGTCGAGACCTACGTGCGCTACGTGCGCAACAAGATCGACGCCTACGGGCCACCTCTCATCCAGACGATCCGCCTCGTGGGTTATGTCTTGCGCGAAGAACCGTGAGAAAGAGACTGTCGCTTCGGTCTCGCCTCCTGATCGCTGTGGCGGCTGTCACCCTCGTCGCTCTCGTCATCGCGGATGTCGTGGTCTATACGTCGATTCGCTCCTACCTCTATCAGCAGGTCGACGCCACATTGGAGGCGTCGCACCGATCGGTGGAGATGACCGCGGACAATCCGCAGTCGGCCAACGCAAACGGCGCGACTTCTGGCGCCCCTGCTCCGCCGCCTTCGGGCGGCTCCGCGCCGAGCAGCTCTTCAAGCTTCTGTGCCGTTGGGCGCGAGACTGCTCCGGGCCTGTTCCTCGAGGTGCTGGACAAGGAGCACAAAGCCGTCACGTCGGCCGCCGGCCTCGAAGAATGTGCGGCGTTCCAGCCCGGGAGCAAGGCCTCGACGCCACAACTGCCAAAGGTGATCACGGGCTTCCAGGCCAGCACCGGCGCCGGCGGAGAGAACGAGCCGACCGTCTATTTCACCGCCTCGTCATCGAGCGCCGGTGGACCCGCTTTCCGGGTCCGGGCGTCCATTCTCACGAATGGAGATGTGCTGATCGTCGCCGAGCCGATCGACGGCATCACCAACACGCTGTCACAGCTTCTCCTGGTCGAGGTACTGGTCACCGCCGGCGCTCTGATCGCGGCCAGTCTGTTGGGTCTGTGGCTCGTCCGCCTCGGGCTTCGACCACTCGTCGACATTGAGCGCACGGCCGATGCCATCGCGGAGGGTGACCTCGAGCACCGCGCGCCGCACGCGGACTCGCCCACCGAGGTCGGTCATCTGGCTACGGCCTTCAATGTCATGTTGGAGCGCATTCGAAAAACGGTGAACGAACTCACGGCGTCAGAAGAACGACTGCGGCGCTTCGTCGGCGACGCCTCCCACGAGCTGCGCACTCCGACGGCCGCGGTATCGGCCTATGCCCAGCTGTTCAACCACGGCATCGCGTCACGTCCCGAAGAGCTGGCCCGGGTGATGACCGGCATCGAGCGTGAATCGGCGCGGATGGCGCAGTTAATTGAGGATCTTCTGGTCCTGGCCAAGCTCGATGAGCACCGACCGCTTGCCTCGGACCCGATCGAGTTGGTTGGCCTTGTCCTTGAATCAGTCGACACCGCACGAGCGGTCGGGCCGACGTGGCCCATCGGCGTGAGGGCGGACGATGCGGTCGAGCTCATGGGAGATCGCAGTGCGCTGCGTCAGGTCGTCGACAACCTTCTGTCCAACGTCCGCTCCCACACGCCTGCTGGCACCACGGCCACCGTCACGGTCGAACGGAGGGGCGAGGACGCGATCATTGAGATCAGCGACGACGGACCCGGCTTCACGGCCGAACAATCGGCCCACCTCTTCGAACGATTCTTTCGCGTCGATTCATCGCGAGCCCGAGGAAATGGCGGCGGCTCGGGACTGGGACTCTCCATCGTGGCGGCCATCGTCGCGGCACATGGCGGCAGCGTCGACGCTCGCCCTGGCCCGAGGGGGGGAGCCACGTTCACGGTACGGGTGCCGGCGAAGGAGCCTGACCTCCGTGATGACGCCGAGCCGATCATCGCGACCCGCGACGCGTAGAGATCTTTCGTTCCTGCCCCAGGCTCCCCGAGACATTCACCGTGAACCCGCCCCGGCGCACGTCTGCTCCGAGCGATTGAGAGTCACGAATCTTCAGCTCAGACCGCGTCCGTGCCCCGCTACCGCTCAGGCCGGGTCTCCAAGATGACTCTATGGCAGCCTGTCTCGTCCGTATCGTGCCAAAGAGCTGGCTCAAACTGGTGAAGTATGCGTCCGTATCGCTGATTGCCACCGGAACGAGCCTGACGATTCTAGCCGTCCTCGTGGGTATGTTCGACCTGCCCAGCGTGTGGTCCAACATGGTGGCGACGGCCGTGGGGACCATTCCGTCCTTCGAACTGAACCGCCGCTGGGTATGGGCGCTGGGCGGCAGCAAGCCCACACTGCGACAAGTCGTGCCGTTCTGCGCGCTGTCCTTCACCGGGCTCGCTGCCTCGTCGATCGCCGTCCACTTCGCCTCTGACTGGACCGTGGCCTCGAGCCATCTGGTGCATACCGTGGCGGTCGAGAGCGCCAACATCGCCACCTTTGGAGTGCTCTGGGTCGTCCAGTACGCGGTGTGCAATAGGGTGCTCTTTGCGCAGCGTTCGAATCGGACCGCCGCCGCCGATCTTCGAATCTCCTGACTCGATCCCGAGTAGTGGCCACTGTCCGAGCGGCGAGACTGCCCCCTAAGAGTGCGGTGGTGACAAGCGAGAAAGACCTCCGCTGGCTCTCCGTCAACTGTCTGCGGAGCTTCGGAGGGAATCGCATGCTGCCTAGAGCCACCGAGCAATCGGTGGCTCGAACGCAGTTGCGATCGAAGGGATCCGACTGAAAGGAGTAGTGCGATGGTGCCGCCATGACAACCACAAGGAGCAGAACCAAGCGATGTGAAGATTCTCGATCCGACGCCAGTGCGCGTCACATTGGACGTTGCCTTTTCGGGTCCCAGAAGGAAGTGCTCCGCAGTGTGCTGGGTGTCCGGTTCACGGCGGATGACCTCCGCCGCATGGCCGATGAGCCGACCGTCATCGAGCACCCGCTTTTTCCGCTGACTTTCAGCAATCTCTCTGGGGGGCTTCGGACGGGATCGTCATGCTGCTCCTGTTGCCGAACAACCGGTGACTCGAAACAGGAAAGGATTTGGTACGGCTTCCGCTTAGAGGTTGCCGGGACATAATGGTCATCTTCTATCTCACTATCCCGCTCATGCTCGTGGCAATCGGACTCGCTGTCGTTCCGCTTCTTTGGCTCTCGGTGCGCGAGCACAAATCGCAGCGCGCCATGGTGGCCGATGGTGCACGCCGGCCCGCCCTCGCCGGACCGGCGGCCGCATCACAAATCACCGACATGGAAACGCCGTTTCCTGATGGGTTGGAAAGCGCGGCGTGATCGGCTTCCACATTCTGGTCAAATGCCGTTTATGGCAGCGGCTTTGAGTTCGCCAGACCGGCGGTTGTCCGAAGCTGTGACCGGGAGCAGAACGGGCATGTTGACTCTCTGAACTGCGGTTTCACGCCCTGAGACCACGTTGGGTAACCGTTCACAAGACATGGGTTTACTGAATGCTCTCCAACCTGAGCATTGCCCGCACCCATGCCTGCTCGGCAGGTTGTCGCTTCCGCGCACAGACCTTCCGCGCTTGGGACGAGCGGCCGATCGGGTAACGACCTCACCGCAGTAGGTGGTTACGAAACTCCTGAGGTCCAGGGCACAGAACCATGGCCCGCTGTATGTCCCGCACCCATCACACGATCTGGCCCTTGTTGACTTTCGCAGTTGGGAGGATCGTCGAAAGCCCAGGTCAATGCCCTCCTCGATCCACTCGCGAGGGGCCGCTCGTCAGCGTCCTTGCCGCCTTCGGAACCATGAATGGTGCTCCTCGGCCGGCGGACGGGGTGGAGATGGGGGCTGGAACGGGGACACCGAGGGTCTTGGAGGTGGAGACGACTCCGCTCGCGCTGGAGGCGGGGTAGCCGCGGTCTGCAGCACTGGAGCTTCGGGTGCCGCCAAAGGCATTCGGTCCTCCGCTGTTACCGGCGCCGCCGCACCAGGGTCTCCGCGCACGGCGTCGATAGTAGAAACGTACCGCTGCCACGCGTGATCGACGTCAAAGTCGATCACGTCGGCGTGACCTGCGAACGCCGGTGTCCCGAACTCCTTGAGTTCGGGTGCTCTGCCCATCGCTTCCTCGAGTTGGACGACGCGCAAGCTTTGCGAAGCCAGCCACACGGACTTGTTGTGCCGATCCTGCTCGGCCGCCTGTGCGAGTCCCTCATCACGATTCGCTACGACGATCTGGCGGACGAAGTGTCGTCCGCCCAGGGTGTCGAATACTCGATGAGCGAACCCGGTGCGGTCCAGCGGCATGAGAGAAATCCGCTCTGGATGGACGGCCGATTTCTCACCGATAGCCGCATAGAAGGCGCTGATGTCGCCACCCAGCCAATGGTTCGTGGCTGTGAGCGCAAAGCGGGCGAATTGCTTTGGCGTCGGCGGCTTCCCCTTGGCGGCGATGGCCTCGGCATGATGGCGGGCTGCCTCTCGAAGCTCGCTGTCCCATCGGGACTTGATGTAGGGGTCGAGGTAGCGCTCAGCCCACGCACGGCGATGCCGGGTGACGATGTCACGCAAGATCTCGAAACCTGGTCGGCGCGTGAGGGAGTACAGCGAGAAGGCAGGAGACACCTGCTGTTCGTTCACGGGCTCTTCGGGCCCGAGCTTGGCCTCTCCCTCGATCAGCTCGGGGAATAGGATTGAGTCCACAGGGCAGCCGAGTGCCGCCAGGTCTTCGAGATCGACGGCATGACGCTCCGCCAGGCCCGCTGTGTCCGTAACCGCGTAAGGGCCCTCAGCCAGGTACCAGGTCGTGAGCGCCACTTCATGCCAGAACCGCAGCGCCCTCCCGAATGTCCCGGCGAGCCCTGCATGAGGTGAGATCTCCGTGACTATGCGGTCAGGCCACCGGGCCAGCATGGTCGACCCCCACATCCGCTCGATGTCATCGAGCAACGCGGGACTCAGCAGGTCAAGGTAACACCGCGGGCTGTAGCGGCCGTCCTGGAGCACCCAGTCCGATTCCATGCTCGAGCCAGTGAGTTCAACCAGCCCATAGAGCGGCTTCATCCCAGGCGCCTGGTGCGCGTGCACCGCGTCGAACTCGGACCAGTAGGCCTTGAGGGTCACCACGCGCTCCTCGACCGGCGAGATGGCAGTAGGAGGGCTGCCCTCGGTGGTGGCCCAGAACGTCGCCAGGGCTCGCTGCACCTCGTCGGCCGGCAGGCCCAGGTCGGCCGCTACCGCGGTGGCGTCTTTGGCGCCCCCGACGAAGATCTCGGGGGCTGGGATGGCGGTGGCAATCTCTTCGTCTGGGTGAGGCGCTTCACCGATGTAGTGCAAGAAGGCCAGCCAGTCGCCTCCAAAGAACCCGCTCAGGGTCCTCTCCAGCGGCTTGGTCAGGACGGACTTGCGGCGAGCCGTCCCGCCCTTGGCCCTGGAGTAGTACCGCTCGACCAGGGACGCCAGCCGTGCGGCCCGGTAGCGCGCTCCTAGGTCGACGCTCGCCTGGGCGGCCAGCTGCTCGAGTAGTCGTTGCTTGGCGGCCAGCTGCTCAGGTGCGCGAAGCGACCACCACCCAGCTCCGTAGCGCATGACTGCCAACTCGTCGTCCACTTCAAAACCGAGGGCATCCACGATCGCGTCCACAGCCGCCCAGATCGCAAGCTGGTCCTCAGCGCTCCTGGTGCCCGAAAGCCGACCACGGAGCTCGAAGGGGGCGAAAAGCTGCTCGAACAACGGCTGGAACACAGCCCAGAAGGCAACCGAGTCCGGACACAACAGGGGCAGCACGCTCGCCTTTTCCTCCCAGACAATGCCCGAGGCGTAGCGGGGGTAGTTGGCGAAGCTCCATGGGAGGTTTGCCAGCCCCGTCTTGAGGCTCACCTTCTCGGGTATGAACCACGATCCCTTGGCGTGCTGAGCCTCGAGAGAGAACTCCGACAGCAGGGTTTTTTGGGCTTCGGGTGCCAGGCCGGCGAGGGAGACGGTCGCCGTGTTGCGCCCGCGCTCCGATTCGACAACGCGCTCAGCATGCAGCGTTCTCGTCACGACATCGCCGACCAGGGCATCGAGCGCAGCGAATCGCTCGGCCCTTCCTTCGGAACGCTCGAGGTCCAACAGTTCGCGTGCACCGCTGAGGGTGGCGGCACGAGAGCCAAAGCTGGACTCCTCTGTCATGGTGTGTCGCTGAGTGACTTGAACACGTCAACGTACTGCTCGAAGGTGAGCGGGTTCTCGCTAGTCGCGGCGTACTTTGCGTACCGCTGGGCGAGCGCCTCTAGAGCGCGCTCTTCGCGCCGCTGATCGACGCGCTCTTGGTCGTGGACCACCCGACTCTCGATGGCACCCTTCTCGAAGAGCACGAAGGCCTCGGGCTTCCCGGCCGTGTCGGTCCCGGTCGTGCCCGGCAGCGGCTCTCCGCTCCCGGCCGGCTGCCACGTCTCGGGCAGATCGTGTTCGCCAATCGGGTCCATGTCGTTTTCGAGATAGATGGTGTTGATGTGCTCGTCGAGCCCGAGTTCGACGTGGTAGATCAGGTCGAGGAATTGCTCCCCGGGCCCGACTCGGCCCGTTAGGGCGGGATGAGTGATGACCCGAATGCCCCGGCCAACGAACTGGTAGAACTCGCCGAAGCTGGCGTAGGGACGCATCGGCACGACCACGCTGATCGGCGGAAAGTCGTAACCCTGCCCGAGCATCCTGAGCTGCACGATGCCCTGCAGGTCGCCCGACTCCTTCTCAAAGCGCGCTCTCACCGACTTGATGTGTGACTCGGTCATCGAGTGGTGCAGGTGTGCACAAGGGATCCCGTGCTCTTCGGCGATCTGAGCGATCTGCTCGGCATGGCGCTCTCCGAGCGCAGAGAACAGGACCCGGGGCTTGACTGGGTGGAGAAGGTTGGCCTGAAGGTCGAGGGCCTCCTTCACTGCACGCATCACCTGGCGAATGGGCTCATTGGACTTGGCCGTGATGCGGGCCAGCTTGCGCTCGTCCTTGATCATCTCGAGGATGGCTTCGCGCCCGACGATCTCCTCGCGCAGGCCGTCGGGCCAGACCATCTCGTAGGTGGTCTGTTCGGGGTGAGGTGCGAAACGCTGAACGCGGAGATTCTTGGCGTTGCCGTCGGCGATCGAGTCGATGAGCCGGTAGCGGTACACCACGTCGGCCTCGATCGGTTTGCCGTCCATGCGCTGGAAGCAGGCTGACATCAAGAGGGTGCGCGCTCTGGAGAAATGCTTGAAGAGCCGCTGGTACGACTCGGCGGCGGCGATATGAGCCTCATCAACCACGATGAAGTCGATGTCGTCGGGTCCAAGTTTGGCCAGGAGATCGTCAGGGTCGTCGCTAGTGCCGAGCGAGTGAAAGTTCGTCACGATGACGTCGGCGCTGAGCAGTTGCTCTCTGGTGACTCCCTTGATGGGGCCATCATCTCGATCGAGCGTCAGCACCTTGGGAGGTGGCATACCCGGGATGAGGGGACCGCCCGGGAGCCCATAGAGAACGTTGCGCAGCGCCTCGTGGTCGAAAGCCTGGTCGAAGGTTCCCCGGATCACGCTCCCCGGAGTAACCACCATGGCCCTGCGCCGGGCGAAGGCGAGGCAGGCCACGACCCCAAGGGCCGTCTTGCCGGCACCGACCGACATGACGCAAGCCGCCCCAGCCCCGCCGGACCCGTAGTAGTTGGCCAACGCGGCGAATGCCTCTGACTGGCACTGGCGCAGCGTCGAGAGGTTCAGCTTGCCGGCAACGGACTCGAAGTACACACTCACGCTGCCTCCATCGTGGACATCGCTCTGGGGTTTGGCCGGTGAAGGACCCAGTGCCATCAACGGATCCGGGTCCATGTCGGGAACCTCGATGTGAGGGCTGGTGACGAGCATTGTCGCCAACAACGGATCAAGACGCAGCACCGCCTGGAGTTGTTCGACGCAGCGAGCCGTGTCGGTGCGGATCGAGTCGTAGGAGAAGCGGACGATGCTGCGTCCGGTCGCGATGAGGTCGTTCTGGCGCAACCTGTCGTAGGTGAAGGCCTGGCGGCTCCCGTGGTACGCAAATCCGTCGAGCTCGAGGGCCACGATGTTCTGGGAGCCACGAATCTCGTAGTCAATGGCATAGTTACGCCCTTCAACGCCAGCCTCGGCTTGAGGGGTGACGCAAGTCGCCATCTTGGGATCCACCGCTGGGGCGAGAACCCAGCGCACGAAGGCGTACTCGAGGAAGGACGTCGAAGAGATCGCGCTCCAGATCGGCAGACCGCCCGAGTCACTCACGGCCCTCGGCGTTCACCGCGGCGATGCGCTCGCGCAGTTCGTCGCGCTGGCGTTCGCACTGGCCGTATCGAGCACCGTGCTCCGCAACCTCGAGTGCCTCATGGAGTGCACCCTCACGCTCGAAAAGATCGACGAGAGTCGAAAATGCAGCCATAGCGTAGAAGCGACGCTCACCCTCGTACTCGTCGGAGACGGCGTCGGGTCGGGCGTCGACGAGATCGATGTCGAGCCGGAAAAACCGCTCGGCCTCCCCTATCAGCGCGGGCTCTTCGCGACGGCGACGCCATAGCTCGGTTCCCGTGTGCTGGATCAAGAAGTGGTAGTTGCTCGGCTCCCCGGGCAGCTCGAGGCCTTCGCAACAGTTCTGGATCACCTCAGAGCTCGAAGCATCTGGGTCGGATCTGAAGGCGCGGCTGTGCGCAGGCGACGAACTCCCGACCATGTCACCGTGGGACCAGTTGAGCGACTCGCGGCGTTTGCCGTCCATTTCGAATGCGATGGTCTCGGGTTCCGCGCCGTACCCCTCGAGGGTCCTCGGATCCAGGTCATCCGGCGTGGTGTAGGTGATACCGGGTATGTCTCCAAACCTCCGGAACCACTCGACCATCTTGCCCTCTTAGAGTCCCGGGGGCGAGAAGATCGCCCGACCGCCTCATATCGAGGTCAAGGCTATGCGACAGCTGTGTCGGCTGCCGAAGAGTGCGGTGGGCTGCCGTCAGTCCTCGACGGCGTGGTCCTTGTGTCTCAGGAACCGAGTGACCACTAGACAGTCGCCGCCCAGCTCCGTGGACACGATGCAATCTTCGAGGTTACTGAGGACACATCCTTTGGGTCCAATTAACGATCCAGACTCTGCACGTTACGATCACTGGCTCGCGGTCATGTCGTAGATCGTTTCTTCGGAGAGACTCTGTCTCGTTGTGAGTCGCTTCGACCATGTCCGTATTGATTCGAGGTCGGCTGCCATTTCGTCGAGTGTCGGAGCCGGAGAATTGATTGCGGCGCTCTCATCGTGCGACTCGCTGCATTCTGTTGCCCTGCCATACCCGTACTGCAACTCCTTGTTATCCTCCGCCGTGAACAAGACCAGCGTGCGCACCATTGTCGGATGCACCTGAAAGTCGTCCCGGGTGAGAACGCCGCCAACGAGATTCTCTTCAATCGCACGCTCCCACGTGCGACGTAGCAATCGATACCACTTGCTACTCGCATCGCGATATTCGGAGTCCGCCATGGAGTCCCGTCCGCCTCGCAGCGAAGCCAATGCGCCGTCGAGTTCCTGCAATCTCTCCCTGACCAGTTTGGCGCTGAACTTGTGGTCATTATCACAGTGTCCGGGAATCCTGTTCAGCCGCTCAATAGAACGCTCCGTGACCTTTACTGAGTCGTGCACGGCGTGCTTTTTAAGCGCAAGAACGAATGCGAGGTCATGCGTAAAGACGATGGTTTGGCGTTCACTGGCGAGAGTGACGAGCGTCTTCGCAACCTTGTCGCGTCGTTCGTGGTCGAGCGAACTTACAGGATCATCGAAGATGAGCGCAGACTTTGATGGATCTGTGCGCACCTCGGCCAGAAATCCCGCCATCCCCAATGCTGTTTGCTCACCTTCGCTGAGAACTTCGGGCATTGGTACATCGCGTTCTGCGCCTATGAATCCCGCGCGACACCTCAGCACACCCCGGCGTCCGCCGACCTCACGCAGCACCACCCGCTCCACGCCCAGCCTATCGGTCTCTCGCGAGAATCCATCGATCAGAACTTCTGTCAACGTGGCCTTGGTCAGCTCTGACCCCTTTGCTGTGATGGCGTTTGTACTCGCTTCCGATTTGGCCGTCGTAATGGCACCGACGAGCTGCAGCCGGTCCCGCTCTGCCGTCACGGTGTCAACGGCGTTGCCGAGTGCCCTGCGCGCACGCAGCTCGGCCAGTTCGGCGGCGAGCTGCGCGGCTCCCTCCGTGCTGATCGTGCTATTGAGTTCTTCTGAACGATTCTTCAGTGCCGCAATCACGACATCAAGGCTGTCAGCCGGTGGTACAGGAAACGCCGAGTCCCACGCCCGCTCGTCATCGGTGCCGATCGACTTCAGTACCGACAACAATGCTTCGGCTTGTTCTCGGTATTCATCGATCGCTGTGCCCAGATCTACGTCCTCATTGCGCAGATCATCGATCACGTCGGACAAAGAGTTGTCGATGATAATGATGCGGGTGAGGGCATCACGAGCAGCGGCGAAGGCCGCTGTAGCCGTGCGCGCTGCTTCTTGTGTCGTATCTCGAACGAAGGCTTCGAATCTCGTCAATCGTTCTGAGGCATCGGCCGTGAGTGGTTGCTGACAAAGTACGCAGGACGCATCCTCGACTACCGGAAAACTCTGTTCCGGATACGCAACGTTGTCGGAGTAGGTGCGGGCAGCCTCCCAAAGATTCCGCCACACCGCTTCACCAACGCCGTCCAACGTCACGTCCTGCATGGCCTGCTCTCGCGCGATACGGGCTGCTGTCGCGGCCGTCTTATCCGCGTCGCGCAACTTAATCAACGTTTCCAGCGTGTGCTGAGATATCGATGCCGTGACCGTTGTCAATGACTCCTTCAATCGCTCAACGCGAGATGCGAGTCGTTGTAATCTTTGTGCTTCCGCTCGGGTCGTGCCCTGTCGTGCGAGTGCTTCGGCCTGCGTGAGCAAGTCCAACCGCTCCTGCGATTCACTACTGAACACGCACTCCCCGGCGATGTCAGTGTCCTTTGTTGCCGCGGAGAGCCCCCTCAGGAAGGTTCCAGCTTGCGTCGTATCGTCAAGGGCCGGAAGTCCAGGAGTACGTCGCCCAGCGTCGGTGGCACGACGATCTAACTCGGTGCGTACCCGCTCACACACATCAACCAGTTCGTCGAACAAGCCAAGTCCGAACGGGCGAAACGCGACCTCAGTGTCGCGTGAGAGGTAGATGCCGCTGCACGATCGGTCGAAGAAGCTCGCCTGAGAGAGCGGGTCACTCCCCACGGTTGCCGGGGACCAATCGAAGCTCCGCTCCGCTCCGGCCACTGCAAAGTCGATCGTGGCCGCTGGAATTAGCGACGGGTCTTTGAAAATGTCGTTGTGAACGCGCTCTGAGGCCCGTGTTCGTGTGACCGCCTTGAGAATGCGGGCGTACCCAGACTTCCCGCTCCCGTTATCGCCGTATACGATTGTCAGGCCGTTCTCTGCGAAGGTCAGGTGTTCACCCGGAGCCAAGGAATTCACGTTGGTGGTTGAGTGGATGCCGAGGACGGTCACCGGCTGCTCCTCAGACGGAGAGGTGGGGACGTGATCCTGAGCGAGGGGCTCCAAGGTTCCTGGATCCTGCCTCAAACAGGCGGCGGCATAGGCTGAGATCTGGGCATCTCCAACGGCACCCTCTGTGGCCAAACGGCGCAGGGCGTCTCTCTGCCAGAGCGGCCGCGACGCTGACCACAGGAGTACGGCGTCGAGAACTGAAGCCATTTACGAAGCCTAATGACCCCCTGTGCCAGACCTGTGACCTTGGAGTCGAGTCGGAAATCCGGTGAGTTGAAGTGACGGGGCGACCTACCTCGTCTCGGTCGATTTTCGGGGACCGAAAGAAGCACCCCGTAGAGGCGCGACAGGGGTGATAGGGGCGACCGTTTGGGCCGCCCCTATCACTGTGCAGCGGTGTCGGATGTCAGCGGCGAGCCCCGGGCTCCCGGGTGTACCCCTGCTGGCCCTGCTCGTTCACGTTGATGTGACCGTGCTGGGGGTCATGCTTCGTGTCCGGCACCGGGATGTCCGGGCGTGAGGCGATGAGGTTCTCCGTGACCCCGGTTTCGGGGTTGAAGATCGCCTTCACTGGGTTTCCCTGGTGTTCTGCCATTGTTCCTACCTTTGTTTGTTGGCGAGGCGCCCTGTACGTCCCGTCAACCATCACGGTAAAGAACCAGCGCAACACTTTGAAGGGCCTGGCATTGCCAACATGTTTGGCCTCGAGGCCACGGCCCGCAAGGCTGTCTCGAACTACAGGTCTGTCATTGCGCCCTTGCGCGAATCGCGGCGCAATGCTCTACAATGCGCCGCATGACCCCGCAAGGTGAGAGGTCGTTCGGAGAGATTCTCAAGGAGGCAATCCGTACTGCCGCGACAACGCAAGCCGAGGTTGCTCGTCAGATCAACGTTGATCCAGGACAGGTCAGTCGGTGGGCGAGGAACCTGCAAACACCCCAACCCGCCAGGGTGCAGGAACTTGAGGAATTTCTGAAGTGCGATTTCTCCTCGGCACTCTCAGCGACCGACGTTTCGTACGAGCTATACGTGTCAGCTCCCATCACGGGATTGGGCAAGCAGCACCTGCGAGAACATCACGATGCGATCGCTCCAGTAGTCGCTTCCCTTCGGAAGCACGTTCCCTTGTTGTACTGGCCGGGGGAGGACATTCGGGATTCGACACACCTAAAGGCCGCGGACCTCGCCACCGAACGCAATATGCGAATTCTTGCGCAGTGCCAGGCGCTCGTCTATATCCAGTTGGGCCGAATCATTCATCCCTCCAGCTCCCTCATCGAGCTGGGGATCGCCCTAGGGAGAAAAGCCAAGGTAACGATCTTCATGGACAAGAAGGTCGAACACGCCTACATGCTCGATGGATTTGAGGGAGTAGCCGAAGGTTTGAGCTTTCTCCCCAAGGCGAGGATCTACAGAGTGGCGTCTGCCAAGGAGGCGTGCGAGATCATCGATCGCAACGGCAGAGAACTTCTCGGGCTTGACCAGAGGCGGTAACTCGTGATGTTCTCGACGGAAACACAAGGGACCAGCCCAACGTCAAGAGACGTCGCGCAATGACAGCGTGGGGCCCACTTAGGGTCCTGACTTGCTCCAAAATTCCCAACTTTCATCCCAACAATTCGGTTGCAGCTCGCTTCAGAACGGAGCAGCACGTCTCTTGATGCCGTCGTCTCGCGGCCTTCGACCTGCAATAACAGGACGTCCTGCGACACGGTGCAACCGCCCGAGACACTGTTACGGGCGCTTTTAATCCCAAGGTGCCGGGATCGAGACCCGGGCGGCCCACGAAGAAGCCGTGGTCAGCGCGGGGTCGAATGGCCGCGACGCTTCGACGGCGTGGACTCGGGTTCCAGCGATTTAGAGGATCACTGCTCCTGGAGACAGGCCGGTGACGGTCGGCTGGAGGGGACGCTCCGCCCTGACCCGCGGTTGGCAGTCAACCGGACGACCCGCCGCCTCGGTGACCCGTCCGACCCGCAAGTTCCGGCGCCCGAACTGAGCCCGGGATCGGATCATCCGATCGTCGTCAACACCGGGACGACAGGCCCCCAGGTCTCTTCGAGCCAGCGCCGCGGCTCGGGACCGGTCGACCTGATCACTATGGTGTGGGCACCCGCTTTCGCCATCGACTCGGCCTCGCGCACGATGGTGTCGGCCTCCGCGTCCTCAGGCACCGTGACGAGGGCCGTCACCTCGATCTGCGAGGGGTCTCTCCCGACCTCGTCACAGTGACGACGCAACACGTCGACCTTGTGCGCCACCACGTCGGCGGTGCCGATGAAATTGCAGGCGTCCGCGTACTCGGCGACGATGCGGAGGGTCTTGCGCTCGCCGCCGCCGCCCACGAGGATCCGTGGCCTCGGAGAGCTGACCGGCGGCGGTGAACACAGTGTCTCGGCCAAGGTGTAGTGGGTTCCCTCGTAGGGCCCGTCGTCGTCGCTCCACATCTGGAGACAGATCTGAAGGGTCTCGACCAGCCGTTCGTAGCGCTCGCGCAGGGGTGGGAACGGTACGCCGAGCCCCCGGTGCTCACGTTCGTACCAGGCCGCGCCCAGGCCGAGCTCGGCCCGCCCACCCGAGAGCACGTCGAGCGTCGTGACCGTCTTGGCCAACAGTCCCGGGTGCCGGTAGGTCACGCCACCCACCAGCATGCGGAAACGCAGGCGCTCGGTCTTCGCAGCCGCGAAGGACAGCGTGGTATACCCCTCGAGCATCGGCTCGTCGGCCGGCCACATCATGTCCATCTGGAACCAGTGGTCCATGACCGACAGTGTCCGGACCCCGATGGCCTCCGCAGTCTGGGCCAGCGCGGCAAAGGTGGGCGCGATGGCCGCAGGCCCACCGGGCCATGTGAAACGCGGGACGTGGACGTCGACGTGCATGCCCTCCTCCGATCGTTATTGGTCGCAGGGTAGCGCGCCAGGTTTCTACAGGGGCGGGGGCGGAACCTGTCCCCGCGCCATCGCGACGAGCTGCTGATCGCTGAACGGAGGATCGAACAAGGTGGGATCTCGCTGGCGGGAGCGGAACAGGTTGACGATGTAGTTCATCCTGTCCTTCAGCTCACACCAGTCGTCGGCGCCCGATGGCTTGCCGGTCCCATTCGTCCGGTCCCAGGCGCGCACGGCGTCCCCGGCCGGCGTGCCAGACAGGTCCAGCAGGACCTGGGGAAAGAGGACTCCGTCGAGCGACGGGACGTCGCGGCTCAGGTCGAAGCTCTCGGCCGCAGTGACCAGGTGCATGATCGCCTCCGTGAGCGCCACCTCCCAGGCCCGGTCCAGGGTGGCGCAGATGTCGTCGGTCAGGTGGTCGAGCACGCCACGCACCTGGGCGTCGGGCACGTGCCGCACCAAGTCCTCCTCGAGGATCTCCTTCACGGTGTCGGAGATCGGGGCGTTGAGCGCCCGGACAATGGCCTCCTGCAGCCGCTGCTGTTCGTGGGACACGGCGAGCGTGTTGGCCTGCAGCACCAGGGTGGCGCGGTCCTTCGGGGACAGCAGTGCCTGCCCGTAGGCACTGAAGGCCATCTTCACGGCTGACGTGTCGACCCCCGAGGCGTCGAGCTTCGCGAAGAGTGGGATCAGAGGTTGCGCCAGGTTGTCCGCCGTCGAGGGGTGTGCGCCACGGCGCTCCTTCACCAGGGCGCTGAACAACGGCGCCAGCTCGGCGAAGACCAGCACGTTCCCCTCCGCGATGGCGGCGGAGACGTCGGCCGTCACCTTCTCGACGGCCCGCGCCAAGGGGTTGTGCGCGAAGAGAAGCGCCCAGACGTGTCCGGCCGCACCCGCGCGCAACGCGTGCAGGGTCGTCTGGGTCGCTTCGTTGTCGAAGAGCAGCCGCTGGGCCTTGGCCGGCAGCAGCTCCATGCGGATGGTCGCCCCGGCGGTCTTCGAGGCCCAGACCGCAAACGCGCACCACGTGGCGTCCTCGCCGGCGCCGGCGTCACGCAGCTCGACGGCCAGCTCGTGATAGCGCTGGGTGATCCAAAGGTTGCGCAGCACCGGGTCGGGCATGGCGGCGATCACCTCGTTGGAGGGGGGCTGCCGGGGCAGAGCGGGCGGGAGATTCCACCGCGCCGCCAACCCGATCGGTACGGCGAAGGCCGGCCGGCCGCCGTAGCGCTCCGCCCGCACGGCGAGCGAGAGCATGCCGAAGCCAATGCGGCCTGACAGGACCCGCAGGAAGCGCTGGTGGAGCCAACCAACCGACAACAGGCGGCTCATGTCGGCCATCGGGGCGAACATGAACCGGGTCCAGTCGGCCGGGGGCACGCCGATGAGGTCCGCCGTGTCGTCTCCGACGTAGTACCGCACGGTCGAGGCCGGCAGGCCATGGAGGCCCGGTGGGGCGAGGCGCGAGCCCTGCGCGAGCAGAGCACCGGTGAGGGCGCGACCGGGCTCGCTCCGCCCGAACTGGCGTCGACGGACGATAGGCATGAGGACCGACGTCTGGGCCCGAGTCAGCGGGAGCAGGTCGGGACGGATCCCGAGGTAGTAGCCGACGAGCGACCACACGTGGAGATAGTCGTCGGCGTCCCGTTCCGAGCATGCGATGCCCGTGCGGTCGAACACCTCGAACACGATCTCGGTGAAGGTGAGGAGGGTCTCGAGGAGGTCCTCCTGGTTGATGGGTATTCCCCAAGCAGGATCCCAGTGCACTCGGGGATCGTGCTGAGTCATCCATCTCACGGCGGCGTGCATGAGCCGGACGTGTCGCACGTCCGAGTAGCCGGGTGCGCCGACCTTCAAGCCTCCCGGCTCCATGACATCGAGGTGGAACTGAGCGGTCTCGTTCAACCGTCGCTTGGCGTCCGTCTCGAGGCGGGCCGTCAATCCGAGCACCTGGACACCGCGCCAACACGCGTACGCCGAAGGCAGCGCCGCCGCGTAGAGCGCGGTGAACACGTGCGATCCCCAATGGGCGAACCGATCCTGGCCTGCCGCCACCCGCTCGGGGTCGACCCAGGCCGGTGGCTCAACCCGCGCGTCGAGATACTCGGCAAAGGAAGCGTCAGAGGCCTCTCGGTGCTGCACCACCAAGGTCCGGAAGGCGGTCGTTGCGTCGGCCGTCCCCTCGAACAGGTCACTCACCACTGCGTCCGCGTCCGGATCGCCGTGCGATCGCAATCCGTCAAGAAACGCGTCGCTCCAGTCGTCGACGCTCATTCGGGCTCCAACACCCTGCGGGCCCGATCGAGGCTCCGGCAGGCCCCTCCGGATCCGACTTCAGCGGCGCACACGTCGAGCTCGGCACGCACCCGATCGGGCACACCCGGGAGGTCCACCCAGTCCGTCAACGCTTTGAGCTCGAGCATGACGGCTCCTTGTTGCCGCGCGATCTCGACCGCGTCGCCATAGTCCAGGGCCGCGGCGTCGAACGCACCGGCCTGGACGTGTCGTCCCGCCCGCACCCTCAGGATCTCCGCCTCGCAGAACCGCTCGCCGGTCACTCGGCAGGTCCCCAGCGCGTCGTCGAGCAGACGGAACGCCCGGTCGTCGTCGACGTGGGCATCATCCGCCAACAGCATTTGAAAATACGGACCGAGCAGCGGTCCGGGAAGCTCGGGTTCCTCGATGCCTTCGCCGGCCCACCACTGCAGCGATCGCGCCCACTGACGCCACTGCCTCGTGCTGACCTCGTCGGCGACGTGGAGGGCCTCGCTCGCGAGCTTGACCACCGTCTCCCGCTCCCCGTCGAGCTGCGCCATGATGGCTGTGGTCACGGCGGCGACCGCCTGCGCCTGCGGGACTTGACGCTCGGTCGTGCACTGGAGCACGTCGTTCGCGATCTGCCAGGCCGGGCCGGCCCGACCGCACAACCAGCACGCCAACGCGGTGGCGCTGCGCGGGGCGGCCAGCGCCATCAACTCGACCGAGCTCATCGCCGGGAGCTCGCGAAAGTTCTCGCTGAGTGGCAACCCGCTGGCGTCGTACGCCGCACTGATCTGCTCGAGGCCCCGCCTGAGCATCCCCTGCCAAATGCGGGTCGTCGCCTCGTACGTCGTGATCAGCTGGAGCGTCCAGTCGTCATCGAGCCCCTCCGCCTCCCGCCTCGCCTCGATCAGGATCGCATTGATCGTCTGGTACTCGGCGCTCGCCTGCCACCACGGGACGAGGACCATGTAGTTGCGTAACAGGATCTCGCGGTCGCCCAGGCGACGCGCCAGTTCCTCGACCCGCCGGGATTCGTCGAGTGCCTCGGGCGCACTCTGGTCCACCGCGGTCAGGCACATGACGAGCCGGCTGCGCGATTTCATCTCCGCCGAGTCCTGCTCGTCTTCGGGAAGGTGGGCGACCAGCGAGAGCAGCTCCCGCTCGTGGCCGGCCGCCTCGCGAAACCGAGCGTTCTGTCGTGCCGTGCGCGCGGCCTGTTTCCACAGCGGGACCGCCTGTGCGGCGCGGCCGGCCGCGCTGAGGTGGAAGGCGGCGATCTCCGGCCTGGCTTCGGCGCGGCCGGAGACGACCAGGACCTCACCCACCGCACCGTGCACCCGCACGCGGTCGGCGCGCAGCACCGAGCGGTAGGACGCCTCGTGGAACAGCGCGTGCCGAAACTGCAGTTCGTCGGGCCTGGTCGTCGGCTCGATGATGGCGTGCTCCTGGAGCCGGCGCAGGTGGTCGTCGAGCACGGGGGCGTCGAGGCCCGTGGCGGCGATGAGCAGCGGACGGTCGAAGGTGCGCCCGATGACCGCAGCCGCCTGCGCGACGTGCTTGGCTTCCCCCACCCGGTCGAGACGTGTCGTGATCACCTCGGCCAGAGTCGTCGGCAGCGCGGCGTCGGGGACGCCGGAGGTGTCGACGAGCCCGCGGGCGAGCTCTTCGAGGAACAGCGGGACGCCGTCCGATCGCGCCACCAGCGTCTTGACCATGGAGGCGTCGATCCCGGCCGACTCGGGCAACAGCTCGACCAACTCCCGCGCCTCGTCGACGGTCAGCCCGTCAAGAGTGAAGTGGGCATGGGGTTGGACCTGCGCATCGTCGGCGATCTCGGGCCGCGCGCTGATCACGACCAGGACTGGCGCGCTGCCGCGGCCGGCCATATGAGCCGCCTCGAGGGTGCTCGGATCCGCCCAGTGCGCGTCCTCCACGACAAGCAGAACAGGCCCGGCCCGGGCGCGCTCTTCGACCCAGGCGACGACTTCTTGTGGGGTCGCCGGCACTTCGCCCAGCAGCTCGGCGAACGGCTGGAGCGGGCTCAACGACTCGCGTCGGCTGCAGAAGACAGTGAACGCCGTGTGGCCATCCTGATTGAGGTCTGCAGTGAACTCGAACAACAGCCGCGACTTGCCGATGCCGGGCTCACCGGTCACCAGCACCAAGCGGCACGACCCTTGACGTACCGCCTCCCAGTGCTCGGCGAGCCATGACGTGGCTCGCGGGCGCGGCACGAAGGGCGTCAGCGGACGCGCCTCGAGACGATGGCGGGCGCTGCTGCGCCGCAACACCCGAAACGCCGGCACGGGACGTCCGATCCCTTTCAGCGTCAACGGGCCGAGCGATTCGAGCTCGAAGTAACCGGCGACCAACTGTGCCGTGTCGTTGCTGATCACGATCTGACCCGGTTCGGCCGCCGCCTGCAGTCGGGCCGCCAGGTTGGGGAGCTGGCCCCACAGGTCGGGGAGCCGTTCTTGCCCTCCCGCCGTGATCGCCGCAACCACCACTTCCCCGGTGTGGACTCCGGCCCGGGCTCGCAGTTCGCCGACGCCGAGCTCGGGCGGGAGGCCCGCCCCCAGTGCCACGATGTCCTCGAGGACCTCGATCCCGGCCGAGAGCGCATCGCGGCTGGCCGACTCCGAAGCCTCGGGGTAGCCGAAGTAGGCCACGGCGCCGTCGCCCTGGAATTGGGCGATGACCCCGCCGTTGGCGGTCACGATCGCCGCCACCCGGTGCTGGTACGCGTTCAGGACGTCGTGCCAGTCCTCCGGATCGAGGGCCGAGGCCAGGTCCGTCGAACCCACCAGGTCGGTGAACATGACCGTCAGCTGGCGGCGCTCGGACGCGTCAGAAGCCGAGGTCATGGCGCGTCACTCGCAACGTGACGCACCGTACCGCCTGGCCCCACAGGGCGTCGCACGGAAGCAATCTACGTCTGCCCAGGCCGGAGGAGTAGCACTGTGGGCCGACCGGGCCGAATGGCCAGATTTCGGTATGTCCGGGCGCCACCGGTCGTGACGGTCCCCTCTCGGTCTGACCGCTGTCCCTAGGCTGGTCCACCGTGCTCCGACGTAGATGGACCTTGGCCGGCCTCTTGGCAATCCTCGCCGCTGCCCCGCTGGCTCTCGGGGTATCCGGCGGTGGCGCCGCCGCGCAGGGGACCACCACGACCTCGTCGCCGGCCACCACGACCACCACGGCTCCGCCGACGACCACCACCGTGCCGCCCACCACCTCGACCACCACCTCAACGACCCTGGCCCCGACCACGACAACCCGCCCGCACGCGACGACGACGTCGACGACGCACGCCGTCACGACGACGACCAAGGCGACCGCGTCCTCGAGCTCGTCGCCGTGGGGCTGGGTGCTCCTGGCGGCGGTCATCGTCCTCGCCGTCCTGCTGGTGGTCCTACTGATCGCGCGCACCAGGCGGCAGGGCAAGGTTGCCAACTGGAGGCGCTCCGTCGAACCCGCCATCACGGCGGCCGAGCTCGCCCGGGAACTGGTGCTGTCACAGGCGCCCACCGACGACCAGCAACGTCGTGCCAGCGTCGGCGTGCAAGTCGACGAGGCGGTGGCGGGCCTCGAACGTGTGGCCGCCACCGCGCCCGACGACGCCAGCGCCGCCCTGGCCACCCGCAGTGCGGAGGGCTTGCGCGGCCTCGCCTTCGCCGTGGAGGCCGACCACCTGCTGCGATCGGGCGGCGAGCATCCGACGGGCGAGCAGCTTGCGGCCGCCGACGCCGCCCAGCGGAACCGTTCCGCCGAGCTTGACATGGCGCTCCGGGAGCTGAAGGCAGCCGTCGCCCCCGCGACGTAACGCGATCGTCCCCAGGCGGGGTGGGGCCCGCGGGGTACTGCGAAGCGACAGTTAGACATTTTGTTGACTGTGATTGACTGAGCGGAGTGACCACCGGCCGGCGGGTCGAGGGGGCCGGGCTCTCCCTCTTCGTCTCTGAGCAGGGCGACCGCGCCCATCCCACCGTCGTCCTGGTCCACGGCTTTCCCGACACCAGCGCCGTGTGGGGACCCGTCGCCGGGCGCCTCGCCACGGATCTGCACGTCGTCACCTACGACGTCCGCGGCGCGGGCCGTTCGGACGTTCCGCCTTCGCGCCGCGGCTACTCGCTCCCCCTGCTGGTCGAGGATCTGGCTGCGGTGATCGACGCCACGAGCCCGGACGCGCCTGTTCACCTGGTGGCGCACGACTGGGGCTCGATCCAGGGCTGGGAAGCCGTGACGACGAAGAACGTGGCGGATCGGGTCGCCAGTTACACCTCTCTCTCGGGCCCTCCTCTCGACCATGCGGCACTCTGGGCACGCCGGCACCGCACGCGGAATCCCTCCGATCTGAAGCTGGCCCTCCGACAGGCCCTCCACTCCTGGTACATCGCGTACTTCCACCTGCCCCTGCTGCCCGAGCTCATGTTCCGCAGCCGCTGGTCGGTCGCCTTGTGGGCCGCGGCCCTGCACCGGATCGAAGGCGCGCCAACCGACGGCGAATGGCCGGCCTCTACTCTCGGCGCGGATTTCGGTCATGGTGTCGAGCTGTACCGTGCCAACGTCCGGAGTCGCATGCGCCGCCCGGAGGTTCGGCACACCGACGTCCCCGTGCAGCTCATCATTCCCCTACGGGATCGCTACGTGACGCCTGCCCTTCTCGATGGGCTCGAGGATTGGACCTCGCTGATGTGGCGGCGTCGGGTCGACGGCGGCCACTGGGTCATCCGCAGCGACCCCGACACGATCGCCGCATCCGTACGGGAGGTCGTCGCCTACGTGGAAGAGGGCATTCAGTCGGACGGTCTGCGGCAATCGCGGGCGGCTGCACCACGCTCATCGTGACGAAGGGGTGGCATGACTCCAAGGGTGGCACCTCGCCCCTGGAGCAGGGTGTCGGCACCACGCTCCAGCCCACCTCTGAATCCCCAGACCGGCGCGCTACCGTACGCACGCATGGCGACGATCCGGGTGGTGCTGGCGGAGGACAACGCCCTGCTGCGAGAGGGGATCTCGCGCATCATCGACGGAGAGCCCGACCTCGAGCTTGTGGGCCGCGCCGCCGATCTTCCCGAACTTCTGGAGCTCATCGAGACCACGTCGCCGGAGGTGGTGGTCACCGACATCCGGATGCCTCCGACCGGCACCGACGAGGGCATCCAGGCCGCCTCGTGGCTTCGCGAACACCAGCCCGATGTGGGGGTGGTGGTCCTCAGTCAGTACAAGACGCCCTCGTACGCCCTGGCCCTGCTCGAGACGGGATCCGCCGGTCGGGCCTACCTGCTGAAAGAACAGGTCGCCGGGGCCGACGAGCTCGCCCAGGCCATCCGAACCGTGGCGCAGGCCGGTTCCATGATCGACCCGCAGATCGTCGACGAGCTGATCGAGGCCAAGTCCTCGCGCCGGAAGTCGGATCTTTCGTGGTTGACACCGAGGGAATCGGAGATCCTCGGGGAGATGGCGAAAGGGAAGAGCAACGCCGCCATCGCATCGGCACTCCAGGTCTCGGAGCGTGCCGTCGAGAAGCACACCAACTCGATCTTTTCGAAGCTGGCCCTCACCGAGGAACGTGATGTGAACCGGCGCGTCAAGGCGGTCCTCGTCTACCTCAGCGACCCCGGGAGCGGGTGACACCACTACCTCGGGGGTGTGGCACCACCAGGGTCAGGCGGACGATGCCATGAGAGAATACGGGGGTGGGTGACCGGCTTCCCGTCCTGATCGTCGACGACCAGGCGCCGTTTCGAGCGGCCATGAAGGCGGTCCTGCGTCGGGCTACCGAGTTCGAGCTGGTCGGCGAGGCGGTGAACGGAGCCGAAGCGGTGACCTTGGCCGAGGAGCTCAACCCGGCGTTGGTCCTGATGGACATCAACATGCCGGAGATGAATGGGATCGAGGCCACCCGGACGTTGGTGTCGCGCCAACCCGGAGTCGTGGTCATCCTCTGCTCCACTTACGACGCCGGAGACCTGCCGCCCGAGGTGGCCACGAGCGGGGCTCGGGCCTATCTCAACAAGGAGCACCTCGGCGCGGACACGCTCCGCCGTCTCTGGGACGAGCGGGACGCGCAAGAGTTCATCTCGGCTTGACCGGGCGTCTCAGACCAGCGGGACCGAGCCGCGCACGACCGACCCTCTACCGATCTCTGACTCCCACCGGACAGTGCCGCCGATGGCGCCCAGCCGGTCGGCCATGTTGACGTACCCGTGCCCCCGCTGAGCGGTCTCGGGGTCGAACCCAGGCCCGTCGTCGGTCACGGTGAAGAGCAACCCGCCCGACTCCTCCCATAGGTGGAGATCGACGCGAGCGTCCGGCGCGTGCTTGGCCGCGTTCTGCAGGGCTTCGAGACAGCAGAAGTAGACGGCTGCCTCGGTCTCCGAGGGGTACCGACCGATCCCGTCCACCAGGACGTCGACGGGGAGGGGGTTCCGGTTGGCCGCCGCCCGGAGGGCCTCGACGAGCCCGCTGTCCACCAGCAGGGGTGGATAGATGCCGTGTGCCAACTGGCGGAGCTCCTGGATGGTCTCCTGGACCTCGCCGGCCAGTTCGTCGAGCATCTCCAATCCGGCGTCCGGGTCGTCGACAATGATGTCCCGGGCCAACCGGAGGTTGACCGCCAGCGCGACCAGGTGTTGCTGCGCCCCGTCGTGCAGGTTCCGCTCGATCCTTCTCCGCTCTGCGTCCCCACTGGCGACGATGCGCGCCCGTGACTCGCGCAGGGCGTCCGCCTGCTTGCGCACCTCGTCCAGGGTGGTCTGGAGGGCGGTGTCGAGCTGGGAGTTGTGCAGTGCGAGCCCGACCTGACGGGCCAGGTCCGCCAGCACCCGGTCGTCGTCTTCGGAGAACCCGCTCGCCATGGACGGGCGCTCGACGACGATCAGCCCCAGGAGCTCTCCGGCGTGACTCACCGGCGCGACCCGGATCTGCTCGGTCAGCCGGTCCTGGAGCAGCGAAGGGAGCCAAACGGATGCCCAGGCCGTTCCGGACACCCCGGCCCTCGTCACGACCGGACGTTCACGCGGCGAAACGACGAGCGAGCCGGGCCCGAGGTCGGGGACCGACGCGGTCCGCTCGAGGACCTCTCCCGAACCCGTGTAGACCTCGGCGCTGGCCAGGCTCATCGTCTTGCGCAGCGACTCGGCCAGCTGCAGCAAGAGCTCGTCCATCGGGATCGCCCTCGTCAGTCTGTTCCCGAACGTCCGGAGCACCTCGTCGGGTGCCTCACGCGCCCCGTAGACGAAGCGGGTGGACGATTCGAGGAACCTCGCTCGCACCGGCACGAAGATGACCGCGGCGACCCCGGACGCCACCATGGCGAGCGCCAGCACCTCTTTGTCGCCCGCCGTCTTCGGTGCGTGCCCCAGGCCCAGGACCAAGACGAGGAAGATGGCGGACACCACGACGACGAATCCCAGAACCGCCAGGCTCTGCACCAGCAGCCTGCTGCCGTGCGGCGTCGCCCGGCGATTCTCGCTGGCCAGGAGCCCGAGTGGGACCAAGACCGTGCCCCCTGCCACCACGGCCCCGAGAGGACCGGGCCAGCCGATCAAGACGTGGAGGACCGTGGCGACCAGCGCCACGGTGGCGGCGAGCGTCACCCCGACGCCGAACCACTGCATCCGCTCGCGGTGGAAACCGATGGAGGTCGCATAGCGCAGCCGCATCGGTCCGACTGCGAGCAGGGCCGCGATCGACCAACTCACTGCGCCGTCCACGACCGTGAAGGGCTCGTGCGCCACGTTGAGCGTCACCGCCACGCCGAGCGCCGCCACATAGGCCGCCCCGACGGCGCTGCGCCGGAGAGTGTCGCGCAAGCGCCCGTCCGGGAGGGCGAGCAGGACATGGAACGAGATCGCAGTGACCATGACGGCCGCGATGGTGGCGATATCGCGCGCCGCACCCGACGCGTGCGCCGCCGCCTGACGTCCGGCCGTGAGCGCGACCATCGCCACCAGCGCATCGACGGCTACGAGGAGATGGAAGGGCGACACGCGCGAGCCCGTCCGCTCCCGCGCGTGGGTGTCGACGAAGCCGACGAGGGCCCAGACCAGAGTGAGACCGAACGCGACCGCGTTGACCGCCGCGAGCCCACCGTGCACCTTTATGCGCGCGCCGACCACGACGCCGGCGATCGTAAGACCCAGCAGCAGCAACTGCAGCAGGCGGAAGGAGCTGAACGCGGTCGTGCTCGGCGCCGACGTGACCACGTGTGGCGAGCGGTCCTCGGCCAGCTCGATCTTCACGTCGCTGGGCACGGTCACCGGACGACGTCGCTCAGGATTGGAGCACGATGGGAAGCTCGGAGACCTCTTCGGCGGTGATCCGTCCGTCGCGCATACGGACGATCCGACCGGCCGCCGACGCCACGCCGGCATCGTGGGTCACGAGCACGATCGTCTGGCCACCCGCGTGCAACCGGCTCAACAGCTCGATCACCTCTTGCCCTCCCTCCGAGTCCAACGCGCCCGTCGGTTCGTCGGCCAAGAGGAGCGTGGGCTCGTTCGCCAACGCCCGCGCCAGGGCCAGGCGTTGGCGCTGGCCGCCGGAGAGCATGCCGGGAACCGTTCCCGCCTTGTCGCTGATGCCGAGCAGGTCGAGGAGGTCGCGGGCGCGGGTTTCGGCGATCTTCCGCTTGCGGCCGGCGATCACGGCCGGCAGCGCAACGTTCTCGAGGACGGTCATTCCCTCCAACAAGTTGAAGAATTGGAAGACGATCCCGATGTGGCGGCGGCGCAACTGCGACAGCTCGTCCTCAGACCGGCCGGTGACGAGCTCGCCGGCCACCGTGATGGTGCCCTCGTCGGCGACGTCGAGACCCGCGACGAGGTTGAGCAGGGTCGACTTGCCACAACCCGAGGGACCCATCAAGGCCACGAACTCTCCGGCCGGGACCACCAGATTGGCGCCACGCAGAGCCCGGACGGGTGCGTTCTCTGCCTCGAAGGTCTTGCGAACCCTGTCTACGACCAAGGCGTCCATGTCATCGACCTTCTTTCGCCGGGTCACCGCCGGGCCCACATGCATCATTCACCAATTTGTACGCAACGACCGGAGTCTCGCGTCCTTTGACCAATTGAGGTGGGAGGGCGACCGTCGCACGGCCGCTCCGCCATGCGTCCACCGTGGCCTGGGACACCACGGTCTCGCCGGCGTCGGCCAGTTGCTGCAGTCGCTGCGACATGTTCACCGTGTCCCCGACGAGGGTGTACTCCAGGCGCTCCTCGGAGCCCAGGAGGGCGGCAGCGGCCTCGCCGGTCGACAGGCCGAGCCCAAGGCCGAAGGGCGGCAGGCCCTCGCCGGTCCATCGCTCATTGATGGTGCGTTGCTTCTCGTGCATGGCCTCCGCCGCTGCGACCGCCCGGTCGGCGTGGTCCTCCTGTGCGAAGGGAGCGCCGAAGACGGCCATCACGGCGTCCCCCACGAACTGCATGACGGTGCCATTCTCGCCGAGGATCGCCCCGTTCATGGCGGCGCGGTGCACATTGAGCTGTCCGGCCAGCTGGCTCGGATCGGCGTGCTCGGCGATCGTCGAGTACGAGCGGATGTCGCTCATCAGTACGGTCACGACGACGCGTTCGGTCTCGCCGATATGACGGCCGTCGCGTCGGAGCTTCTCCGCGAGGCCTCCTGGGAGCAGGCGGGACAGCGTCTCGCCCTGCTCCTCGCGATCGACGATCGCCTTGTGCAGCAGCCGCAGGCGCTGGAGCGCGCCGTCGGTCCGGGCCGAGACCCCTTCCGCCAGCTTGACGAAGACCGCCTCGACCTCGGCATCGATCGCCTCGGGTGGAACCCCCTTGGCCACTGCGATGGCCTTGATGGGCTTGCCTTCCGCCACCATGCCGAGGAGCTCTTCTTCGGTCGGCGACAGACCTCCGTGCGACCTGACCGGGCGAACGAGCGCATCCACGATGGCGGGATCGAGTGCGTTCCCGCCGGTGGCGACGGCGCGGATCGCGTCGACGAGCTGGTCGCCCTGCGCGATGTGGTCCTTGAGGAGATAGCCGTAGCCGGCGGATCCCTCCGCCAGCAATGACACCGCATACTCCGGATCGTCGTACTGCGAGAGGATCACGACGCCCGTGCCCGGATGGCGCTTGCGAACCTCTTTGGCCGCATCGATACCCTCGCGGTTGAAGGCGGGCGGCATGCGGATGTCGGTGACGAGCACATGCGGCTCGAGCGCCGCCGCCTCTTGGACCACCTCGTCGTAGTCGGCGGCGACCCCGACGATGCGCAGGTCCTTGTGGCGTTCGATCAACGCCCGCACCCCCTCGCGGACGATGAGATTGTCGTCGGCCAGGAGCACCGAGATCGTGCCGGATCCACCTGCATCGTCGCCCATTGCAGTATTTGTCCCATACTCCGCCTCGGGAGAACAGGGAGGGACCTTCCCGGCAACGGTGGTGCTAGGCACACCCTCAGACGCCTGTCACCACACTCGCTCTCCCTGGTCGACCGGCAGAAGCTTGCACCATGACCACGGAGACACCAACCACGTACGAGGGACTCGTCACCTCGCTGTCGTGGATCCCGACGGAGGCGATCGAGGGCGCACAACGGCTGGCCTTCGACTCGGGGATCACGCACTACGACCCGCCGCCCCCCACGGAAGGCATGGAGGTGGAAAGGCTGCGCGACGAGGACCGGTTTCGCTTCGCCAACGAGCTGCGCGCCTTCATCTCGGTCGACGGCGCGGGCCGGATCGTCGACTGCGGGTATTCGGGTGGCGGGCTGATGGGCACGACGCTGGTGAACCTGGGTGCGGTCAAGCACCGCTTCCAGGCCGTCCAGCTGCCGGACATCCAGCACGAACCGGAACGGGGCGACGGATGGGTGCGCTTCGTCCAGACGTGCGGCGGCCGCACCGGTGTCCCGGCGCCGCGACGCGTGCGCCGGCGACCCTTCGTGCAGTGGCAGGCGCCGCTGGTCTGGACCACGCTGACGCTGACGCTCTACGCCGACGGTCGTTCCGCGCACACGCTGACCGGTGCGAGCAGGTTCCCGCGCCACTGGGTCTACGGCGCCGACCAGCGGCTCTCGCACAAGTCCGGCCTGACCGACTTCAAGGATTGGTACCGCAAGTCGTTCGGCAAGCACAGCCCGTGGGGGGACGAGGACTCGGAGGCGCTGGTGTCGGCGGTCGAGTCCGCGCTCGAGACACAGCTGTCGGCGCAATTGATGCAAGGCGGGGCCACGCGACGCATCGAGCGCTTCCCCGCCGGTGCCGTCCTCGTGAAGGAGGGCGAGCCCGGCAGCGAGGTCCTGCTCATTCTCGACGGCATCGTCCTGGTCGAGCGGGGCGGGGAAAGGCTCGCCGAGTACGGACCGGGCGCGCTGCTCGGAGAACGGGCGCACCTCGAAGGAGGCATCCGCACGTCGAGCAACATCGCGGTGACGCCCTGCCGGGTCGCCCTGTTCGAGGCGGATCTCGTCGACCGCGCCCATCTGGAGGAGCTGTCAGCGGGACATCGCCGCGAGGACTCGGTGCGAGACTGAGCTCGTGCGCGTGACCTTCTGTGGCACTCGGGGGTCCACGCCCGCACCCGGTCCCGACTACGTCCGCTACGGCGGGCACACGTCGTGCGTCGCCCTCTCCCTCGACGACCACGCGCCGCCGACGCTGGTGCTCGATGCAGGGACGGGCATCCGGCGGGTGACGGAACTGCTCGGGGGCCGGGCCTTCGACGGCTCGATCCTGCTCACCCACCTGCACTGGGATCACGTCCAGGGGTTGCCGTTCTTCTCCGCGGGGGACCGGGAGGGGTCGCGAGTGACCCTGTCGGTGCCCGCCGACGACGAGGGGACGGACCCGGTCGGGCTCTTGGAGCGCATGATGTCGCCACCGTTCTTCCCCATCGGCCCCCGGCAGCTCCGCGGCGACTGGCGGTTCCAGGTCGTGTCGTCCGGCGGCCTCCGCGCCGGGGGCTTCGACGTCGTCGCCCTCGAGGTGCCGCACAAGGGCGGGCGCACCTTCGGGTACCGGGTGAGCGACGGCCGCAACACGGTGACGTATGTCCCCGACCACTGCCCCACGGCGGTCGGGCCCGGGCCGGACGGGACCGGCGAATGCCACGAGGCCATCCTCCAGCTGGCGCGAGGCGCCGATCTGCTGATCCACGACTCCCAGCTCCGGGCCGAGGAGGTGGAGGCCGAGGCGTCGTTCGGCCACGCGGCGGCGGAGTACGCGGTCGAGCTCGCCATCAAGGCCGGGGTTGGGCAGGTCGCGCTCTTCCACCACAAGCCCAGCCGGGTCGACGAGGAGATCGACGAGACGGTGCACCGCTTCGCGGACAGCGCGCTGCCCGTCTTCGGGGCCCAGGAAGGGACCACGCTCGCGTTGTGACGTCGTCATGAGACGGGCGGACGCCGTCGTCGTCGGATCGGGGCCCAACGGGCTCGTCGCTGCACTCCTGCTGGCGCGCGCCGGCCTGCTCGTCGACGTCTACGAAGCGGCCGACGAGCCCGGTGGCGGGTGCCGGACGTCCGAGCTCACGGCGCCCGGGTTCCACCACGACGTCTGCTCGGCCGTCCATCCCCTGCTGGTGGCCTCGCCGGCCTTCCGCGACATCGATCTCGCCGGCCACGGCGTTCGGCTGCTGTCGGCTGAGACCGCGTTCGCGCATCCCCTCGAGGGCGAGCGGGCCGTGTGCGTCGGTGGTCGGGTCGACGACGTCGCTGCGACCCTCGGTGCAGACGGCCCGGCCTACAGGCGCATCTTCGGGCGCCTCACCGAGGACCTGGACCACGCGCTTCCGGCCTTCTTGGGCTCCATGCGCTCCGTCCCCCATCACCCGTTCGCGGCCGCTTCGTTCGGCGTGCGCGGGCTCTCGTCCGCCCGCCGACTCGCCGACCGGTTCGAGACCGAAGAGGCACGAGCCCTCGTCGCGGGCACCGCCGCCCACTCCATGCTGCCGCTCACCGCGCCTCTTTCGGGTGTGTTCCCCCGACTCTTCACCGCGCTGGCTCACCGCTACGGATGGCCGGTGGTCGAGCGTGGGAGCGGCGAAATCGTCCGGGCCCTCGTCGGAGAATTCGAGGGCCTCGGTGGCCGGATTGAGTCCGGCTGCCTGGTGAAGAGCCTCGGGGACCTGCCGCCGGCGAGGGCGGTGCTGCTCGACGTGACGCCGCGCCAGCTCATCGATCTCGCCGGCGACTCGCTGCCGAGTGGCGCCCGGCGGGCTCTCGCCCGCTACCGGTACGGCCCGGGCGTGTGCAAGGTCGACTGGGCGCTGAGCGGACCGGTGCCCTGGCGCGCGGCGGGCTGCCGGCGCACCGTCACGTTGCACCTGGGCGGGACCTTCGAGGAGATCGCGGCCAGCGAGGCGGACGTGAACGCGGGCAGGCACCCCGACCGGCCCTATGTGCTCGTCACCCAGCCGAGCGTGCTGGACGCGACCCGTGCGCCAACGGGCGGGCACACCCTGTGGGCGTACTGCCACGTCCCCAACGGTTCGGATGTCGACATGACCGATCGGATGGAGGCACAGATCGAGCGGTTCGCGCCGGGGTTCCGTGACCTGGTGATCGGCCGCGCCACGCGCACGGCGGTGGCCACCGAAGCGCACAATCCCAGCTACGTCGGCGGGGACATCAACGCGGGCGCCGCCACCCTGACCCAGATGGTGTTCCGTCCGACGGTGCGGTGGAACCCGTGCCGCACGGCGCTCAAGGGCGTCTACCTGTGCTCGGCCGCTACACCGCCAGGAGGTGGCGTGCACGGCATGTGCGGGCTCGGCGCGGCTCGCACCGCGCTCCACGACCTCGGCATGGCCGCACCGAACGACTAACCAGGTCGCGCTGGCCGCCGAGCCGCGGTGTGGTGGCACCACACGACCTCGGTGTGTCTGCACCCTGTCCGGCGAGGTTCGGATCTGGGTCAATGGTCCCATGCTTACGTTGACACATGGCCCTTGGCGAACACTCCGACCCCAGAGCAGGGGGCGCACTGTCCCGCGGACCACGACGATCGTGGCGGCGATCGTCGTGGCTGCGGTGACCGCGGTGGCCATCCCGATCGCGGGTGCTTCGGCGGCTGCCACACCATCGGGCGGCACGGTCGTCTCCTCCGAGTCCAGCTCCTACGGCAAGGTGCTCATGGTGGGGTCGGGTCAGTTCGCCGGCTACTCGCTCTACCAGTTCGACCGGAACACGCCGAGCGCGTGCACGACGATCCCGACCGACGTGCAACACATGTCCTTGACGTGCACCGGGATCGAGACCGACACGACGGCCGACTGGCCCGCACTCACCACCGTCGGCAAGCCGGTGGCCGGGCCCGGGGTGGACAAGCATCTGCTGGGCATGGTGTACCGCAACGACATCGGCGCGGACCAGGTGACCTACGCCGGCAAGTTGCTCTACCTCTTCGACCAGAAGCCAGACACGTTCACCGGGGCCAACTTCATGGAAACAACGCTGCCCCTGCCGCCCTGGCACGGTGTGTGGTCGCTCGTGTCGCCGAACGACGGCCGGCCCGCCGTCGGTGCGATCCCCATGACGACGCAGAAGCAGCCCAACGGCTCAACGGTGCTCGCTGCGGCCATGTTCCAGGGACAGGGCACGACCCCGGTCATCGTCTACAGCCACAGCAGGGACACGAAGGACCACAGCGCCTGCACCGGTGCGTGCGCGCTGACGTGGATGCCGGTGCTGACGACGGCAGCACCACAAGCGGGGACCGGGGTGGCCAAGAGCTCGCTCGGTGAGGCCCGGCGATCGGACGGGACGGAGCAGCTGACCTTCGACGGCAAGCCGCTGTACTTCTACTCCGAAGAGGTGCCGCAGCTGAACCCCGCCAACGGCAACCCGCTCAACCCGGCGACCATCGGCACCGGCAACGGACTGCGCGGCTACGGGGGGACGTTCTCCGTCGTCGCCACAGCCGAGCCGGACTGAGCGCGACGGCTCAGTCGGCGAATCGCCCGACGAGCACTTCGCCCAGCCGGCGCACCGTGTCCGGCTTGCCGGTCGGGACGTTGAAGACGAAGTAGTCAACCCCAACGGCGGCGAGTTCTTCGACCCGGGCGACCAGCTCCGCAGGCGTTCCGACGTCGGACCCGGTCGGTTCCTCACCGGTCACCTGGCGCAAGAAGTCCTTGGTCGCGGCGGTCTCGTCCTCGTTCGACGTGAGGACCAGTGTGCTCAGCCGGCTGACGGTGACTTCGGACGGATCGCGTCCCACGGCCCGGCAGTGGCCGCGCAGCACATCGACCTTGTGGGCCACCGTGGCGGGATCGCCGAAGATGTTGCACATGTCGGCGTACCGAGCAACGAGCTGGAGGGTGCGCCTCTCACCGCCACCACCGACCAAAATGGGCGGACCACCCGGCTGCACGGGCCGCGGCACATTGTGCGCCTCGCGGATCCGGTAGTACCGGCCGTCGAAACTCGGAGCTTCTTCTCGGAACATGGCCCGGCAGATCTGCAGTGCCTCTTCGAGGCGGTCGAGGCGCTCCGCGGCGGGCGGGAAGTCGAATCCCAGACCCTCGTGCTCGACGTCGTACCAGGCGGCGCCGATGCCGAGGATGGCGCGGCCCCCACTGATCACGTCGAGGGTGGTGACGATCTTGGCCAGGTGGGCCGGGTTGCGATATGTCACGCCGGTCACCATCGCCCCGAGCCGCACCTTCGACGTCCTCGCCGCCATCGCGCCCAGCAAGGTGTAGGACTCCATCATGGGCGCAGACGGTCCGCCCATCGGCGGCAGCTGAAAGAAGTGGTCCATCACCCACACGGAGTCGAAACCGGTCTGCTCCGCGGCGGCCGCCATCTGCACCACACCGTCGAAGAGGGCTCCGGGGGATGCGTCATCGCTGAAGTTCGGGATCTGCAGGCCGAATCGCATGGTGCGGAAACCTACCGCTGTTCCGGCCACGGCGTCGCGGGACTCACCACCTTTCTCGTTGTGGACCTCCGGTGCCGGCCGCCGGAGCGCACGGAGGTGCTCAAGAGGCGGCGGGCCCTGCCGCGGCGAGTGCCTCCTCGATGCTTTGCACCAAACGACGCGCCGACTCGGCGCTGAGTTCGACGGCGACACGCGCACCCGGGCCGCGGGACGGGTCCAGGAAGTCGATGTTCAACGTGTGGTCGAACGGCGCGTGGAACGGGTGGTCGAAATACACCTGCGCCGAGGTCACGGAGAACCAGCCCTGAGAGCCCTTGGCGCTGCCCGCGACGTCGGTGGGCACGGTGAGGTAGGAGCACATGATCAGGCCCCCAAGAGAACGCCGTAGAAGTCGAAGATCCGCTGCCAGCCGTCCACGGCGGCCTCGGGCCGGTACGCCGGGCGCTCGACGGAAAAGAATGCGTGGCCGGCGCCGTCGTAACGGACGAACTCGAAGGACTTGCCGGCTTCCTTCAGCGCCGCCTCGAGCTCGTCGACCTGCTCGGGGCTCGGGAACTGGTCGTCGTTGCCGAACAGTCCGAGTAGCGGGCAATTGAGCTGCGGGGTGCGGTCGATGAGCGGCTTGACCTTCAGGGGGAAGCCTTCGGGCACCGTGCCGGTCACGAAGGCCCCGTAGCAGTCGACGGCGGCGTCGACGGGCAGGCTGACTGCGGTGAGGAAGGCGTGCCGGCCGCCCGAGCAGTAGCCGATGACACCGACTTTCCCGTTGGCGGTGGGCAGGGCGCGCAAGGCCTCGATCGCCACTTGGGCGTCGCCCACGAACTGGTCGTCGGGGATGCCCCCGGCCTCACGGGTCGCGGCGGCGGCGTCGTCGGGATCCACATCGAGCCCCTGGCGTGCGTACAGGTTGGGGCAGATGGCGTTGTAGCCGGTGGCCGCGAAGCGCCGCGTGATCTCCTTCGTGCCTGAGTCCCACCCGGGGAGGTGATGGATGACGAGAACCCCCCCGAAGGGGCCGTCACCCGCCGGTCGAGCCTGGTACGCGTTAATGGTTGCGCCGTCGGTGCCGGTGAGCATCACGTTGCCGGCAGTGAGCGCTTCTTCGGGTGGTGCTGCCACGGGGGAGCCCCTTTCTCGTCGCTGTCGTGGAGTCGAACGAACCCTACGCGCGTCCCGGAGCGGGTGTGACCGGCGGCAACGGGCGTCGCCCGGGCATGATGACGCCGTGCGTCGTTGCGGAGCAGTGCTGGCGGGCGTGCTCGGCGTCGCGTGGTGCGCCGCAGTCGCCGCGCCGGCGTCCGGATCCGGGCCGACCGTCCACACCGTCCTCGGTCCCGGCACACTGACCGCGCCGTCTGCCTTGGCCCTCGACGCGGCCGGCGACGTGTTCGTGGCTGACACGGGCCACTGCCGAGTGCTCGTCATCCCCTCGCACGGCCGCCGCTCCTACGGCGTCACGCTGCGACGTGGACGAGCCGCGGCCATCGCGGGCGGCCACTGCGGGGCCGGCTCCATCGGGCATCCGACAGGGTTAGCCGTGGACGCGACCGGTGACGTCTACTTCTCCGAGGCGAACGAGCAGCGGGTCCAGGTGGTCCAGCCCTCGAGCGGCGGCGTCACGACCGTCACCGGCACCGGGCGGCCGGGCTCGGGCGGCGACGGCGGCATGGCGACGGCGGGCCAGCTGGACGAGCCGACCGGCGTGGCGGTCGACCGCAGCGGCGACCTCTTCATTGCGGACACCGCCAACTGCAGGATCGAGCTCGTGCCCGCGGCGAGCGGCGAGATGTTCGGACAGGCGGTCGCGCGCGACCACCTCTACACCGTGGCGGGCACCGGCGTCTGCGGCAGCGCCGGGCAGGGCGGTCCTCTGAGCGGTGCCCAGATGTTCGACCCGGTCGCGGTGGCGGTCGACTTCGCCGGCGACCTGCTGGTGGCGGACGCCGGGGACCAATCGGTCCTCATCGCACCCACCCACAGCGGGACCTACTACGGCGCCACGGTGGGGGCGGACGACCTCGGCGTGATCGTCGGCGGGACCGGGAGCTACGGGCCGTACCTGGCCGACGGCCTCTCGGCAACCGGAATCGCCGCCGAATTGAACGACCCGCGGGGCCTGGCGCTGTCGCCGACCGGATCGCTCGTGGTGACCGACGGTTTCATGCACGTGATCCGCTTCGTGCCCGCCCGGTCGGGAACCGAATTCGGGCGCACCGTGACCGCGGGCGACCTCTACACGCTCGCCGGTGCGCTGCCGGTCACGACGGCCGCCGGAGCTGGCGACGGGACGCGTTGGGTGCTGACGCACGTGGGTGTGCCCGCCGGCGTCGCGGTGACAGCGTCGGGCGCGGTCCTCTACAGCGACGCCGCTTTGGGCATGATCCGGGGCATCGGGTGAGCGGACGGGGTCCGTCGTTCGGCCGCCGGACCTTCCTGGCTTCGGGCGTCGGGGTCTCCGCCGGCGCCGTGGTGGCGAGCGCGGTCGGTCAGCGAGCGCCGGAAGGGGCGGCGGCCGCGCAGCGCGCAGCGGGCCGGGCGGCCGCGGCAGGGTCAACGGGGTCGCTCCGCGCCGGCTCGGTGAGCGTCAACGGGCTCACCGACCCTGTCGGCGTCGACCCGGACGACTGCTCCTTCGCGTGGACGCTCACCGCACCGGGGCGCGCGGTGGTGCAGACGGGCTACCGCCTCGTGGTGCGGCGCGCCGATCCCGGTCATCGCGGACTGACCTGGGACAGCGGCGTGGTGGCCACTGCCCGGCAGGCGTTCGTCACCTACGGCGGCCCCACGCTGGCCAGCGACGCCTCCTACCGATGGACGGTCCAGGCCCGGGGCCCCGGGGGACGATGGGGGCCCGTCTCCGGCCCGGCGCACTTCACCACTGCCCTCCGGGAGGCTGACTGGACGGCGCGGTGGCTCCAACCCGCCGCGGCCTCGCCCCAACCCGACCGCATCACCTACGTCCGGACCGACATCACGCTTCCGGACGGCGCCATCGCGCGAGCCACGGCGTACATCTCGGCAGCGCACACGTACCAGCTCTACGTCGACGGCGACCGGGTCGACGCCTGGCCCAGCTTCTCGTACCCCGACGAGCAATACCTCCGCTCCATCGACCTGACCGGCCGGATCACCGGGGGCCGGCCCAGCGCCGTCGGCGTGCTGCACCGTTGGTACGGCGCTGGAAAAGGCCGACCCGAGTCAGCGCCCGGCCTCATCGTCCAGTTGTCGGTGTGGTACCGCGATGGCCGCAACGTGGTCGTGGGCACCGACGAGAACTGGCGCGAGCAGACGGCCGAGTGGCTCCCCTCGCCCCAGCGCAACAACGACGCCTGCGACTTCGTCGAGTGGATCGACGGCCGTCGCCATCCCGCGGGTTGGTCCGGCGCGCACTACGACGACAGCGCCTGGGGCCAGGTGACGGTCCTCGGGCCGGCCGGCACGGCGCCCTTCACCCGCACCTACGCCCAACGCACCCAGATCACCGAGCGAGCCCTCGCACCCGTCCGTGTGCGCTCGCTGCGTTCGGGCTCGGTGGTGGTCGACTTCGGCGCCGTGTACGCCGCCCGGCCGCAAGTGGCCTTCCGATCCGGACAGGCCGGACGGACGATCCCCATGCGCGTCGGCTACCTCCTCGATCCCGACGGCCAGGTGTCCACGACACACGGCACACAGGTCACCAACCTGAGCTTCTCCTACATCCAGCGTGAGGGTGCCCAGGTCTTCGAGGCGCTCTGCTTCCTCGGCTTCCGCTACCTGCAGATCGACGGGGCGGGCGAGCCGATCGGACCCGGGCAGGTCACGGCCATCGCGCGCCACGCAAAAATGCCCGGCGTCGCGATGGCGACGTTCTCGACGGGCAACCGCATACTCGACGCCGTCTGGAAATTGAACGCGCGGTCCTGCCTGTACTGCTGCCACGAGCAATTCGTCGATACGCCCACGCGGGAGAAGGCCCAGTTCCTCTGGGATGCCGCCAACGAGTCCGAGGCCGTCATGCGCACCTACGGCGACCAGAACATGAGCTGGCAGGGCCTGCGAGACGTGGCGCGGGGCCAGGCGAGGTTCCACCCCGACGGGCGCGTCAACGTCGTCTACCCCTACGGCTTCGGTGCCCGCGACATTCCGACCTTCACCGAGCGCTACCCCGAGTGGCTCTGGCGCTACTACCTCTCGACGGGCGACCTCGACACGGCGGTGCTGCTCTACCCGAGCACCGCCCGGGTGTCCGACTACCTGTGGTCGGCGCGCCAACCCGGCACCGGCCTGCTCTACGGGCTCGCCGACGTGCCCGAGGGCGACCCGACCTATGGGTACGACACCGCCGTGGCCGCGGACACTGCGAGCAACGTGCTCGGTGTCAACGCGTTCAACCGCGTGGCGCAACTGGCCGAGCTCGCCGGGGACGCGGCCGGCGCCGCCACCCAGCGCCAGCGGTCGGCCCAGCTCGCCGCCGCGATCAATGCGCTGCTGACCCGTGCGGACGGGACGTATGTCGATGGTGTCGACACCAACGGAGCGCAGAGCGCGCACGCCTCCCAGGAGGCGAACGCGCTCGCGCTGGCCTACGGCGTGGTGCCCCAGGCGAAGGTGGCGCAGGTGGGGGCGTATGTGGCGTCGCTCGGGATCGACGTGGGCCCGAACCATGGCCTCGAGCTGATGCGGGCGCTGGCGGCGGCGGGCATGCCGGCGGCGATGGTGCGAACGCTCACCGACGCATCCGTGCCGGGATGGGCGCACATCCTGGCCGCCGGTGGCACCTTCACCTGGGAGACCTGGACCCCGAGCGATCTCATCGGCGACTCGATGTCGCACGGCTGGGGATCGTCCGCGCTGGTGGCGATGCAGGAGACGCTGCTCGGTGTGTCGCCCCTCGAGCCGGGGGCGGGCGGGACGGTTCGGGTCCTGGTGAACCCGCCGAGCAACGGCATCGCCGCCGCATCGGGGTCCGTCCCGACCGTCGCGGGGCCGGTGTCGGCCCAGTGGCGACGCTCGGGGACCCGGCTCAGCCTGGATCTGTCGGTGCCGCCGAACGCGTCCGCTCACATCTCGATGCCCGCCCCGTCCGCCTCGGCCGTGCGCGAAGGCGGCGTGCCTGCCACCTCCTCGCCGGGCATACAGGTCCTGTCCGACTCCAGTGGATTGATCGTCTTCTCCGTGGGCAGCGGGACCTACCGATTCACCGTGGCCTGAGCCCGGGGAGCTTCCTGCCGCGACCAGGCCGTCGTGGACTGATCCGGCCTCGTCCCAGGCGCGAGCAATTTGGGCCTTTAGCCCTTCAGATCGCGTCGGCTCCCGGCGTAGGCTGCGTGTGCGAGGGCCGGTCCCTCCGAGGCGATTTGGCGTGCGGGACGTCGATCAGGCAAGAGGCGGTATCCCGCCGGAAAGGAGCACCCATGAGATCGCGACCCCTCCGTGCAGCGCCGCCGCGACGTGCGACGGCCCGAACCTGTGGTGCGGCCGCCGCCGGGATCATGGCGGCCGCTGGCGCATTGCTCGCCGGCGCCGTCACCTCCGGAGCTGCCGTCGTCCCCGCCACCGCCACGACCTACACGTGGTCCGGGGCGGCTTCGGCGGCCGGCACCAGCACCGACTGGTCGGTGGCAGGCAACTGGAAGGGAGGAGCGGCCCCGGCGGCTGCATCGACCGTCAACCTCAACTTCCCGGCTCTGAAGTGCACGACCGTGACCAACTGCGGCTCGATGAGCACCAACGACGTGACCGGGTTGAAAGTCTCCAAGTGGACCATAAGTCTCGAGAACTCTGCGGAGGGTTCGACACCCGGCGAATACGACTTCACGGGTGACGCGGTTGCGCTGGGAAACCTGACGGTCGAGTCGCCTCCGGTCGTGAGCGGCGACGTCGGCAACTACAGCGATATCAACGTCCCGATCCATGTCAACCACAACGACACCTGGAAGATGGAGACCAACAGCGGCGGTCAGCCTGTGTTCCTCAAGCCGATCACGGGGACGGGTTCGCTCGCGGTGACGATGAACTCGCCGGATGGCTTCGCGGACTTCGAGTCGACCGACAATGTCGGGCCCCTAGGGATAGTCGGTGCCAACGCGACCAGCCCATATCAGAGCGGCGTCGTCGCCCTGTACGGGTCGATCAATACCAACGGCAACCCGGTCGGCTTGACCGATGTCGGCTTCTTCGTCTCGCAGGACGCGACCGTCGGCCCGTTGACCACTGCGGGCGACGCCATTCAAATAGGGAACGGTTTAGGCACCGGGCCGTACGGCATCTTCGCCGTCGACGGCGCGCTGACGCTCGACAGCAAGTCCACCTTCGAGGTCGAGGGGCTGACCCCGGGCACCGGCACGAAGCCGGTGCCTGGCACCACCTACACCCAGATCACCGCGACGGGCGCCGCCGCCCTGAACGGTGCCACCCTGGGCGACTTCTTTGCCGACTGCGGGCAAAAGGTCGGGACCGTCTACACCCTGATCGCGGCCAAGGGTGGCCTCACCGGGACCTTCGGCAACGCCGCCAACGGCTCGGTGGTCCAAGCCCAGAAGGCCGACGACAGTTCGTGCAACCCGTCGACGGCGGCGCCGTACCTCAAGCTGAGCTACAACGACACGGCCGGCACGCTGACCGCCAAGGTCGTCGCCGCCCCAGCGAGTCCGCTGGGGGTCGTCGCCCCCGCTGCCGCCGGTCCCACCTGGCAGACGGCGAGCGCGGGCGGCGCGTCGTGGGTCTCCACGGCGCCTTGACCATCAGCTGACCTCACAATCTTCTTGGCCGTCCCGGCCCACGAGCACATCGCCCGGCACGGCCAGCAACGCGGTTCTCATTACGTCCCTGAGGCGAGAGCGCTACTCGTCACACGTTGTCCCGGCGGGGGGCGTCGCCCCGCTCACCACGTAAGTCTGGACGTAGGACCTGACGCAGGCGCTGTAGAAGTACGAGACGTGGTTGTCCCCGTCGACGGTGAGCAGGGCAGCCCGGTTGAGCTCGTGTGACACGTTGACCGCCCAGGCGTAGGGCGTGGCCGGATCGTTCGTCGTGCCGATCACCAAGATGGGTGGGGTGCCGGAGGCGACGACGGGCCCGACCGTCCGGGTCGGAGGCGTGGGCCAGACCGCGCAGGCCGCCTGCGCCCATGCCAGCAGCGGTCCGAACACGGGAGCGGACGCCCCGAGGACATCGGCCAGGTAGCCGTAGGCGGACAGGTTCAGGGACGTCGGATGGTCGAGACAGTCGATCGCCAGTGCGGCGTCGTCACCGTTCGTCGAACCGTTCTCGTTGTAGTGGTCTGACATCGCCACTATCGGCCCGCCGTTGCCCGCGGCGTCGGCCGCCAGGGCGTCCCCCAGCTGCGGCCAGTCCGACTGTGCGTAGAGGCCGTCGAGCAGCGCGTCGTACAGCTCACCCGCACCCGCCTGCCGGCCGTTGCCCGCAGGTACCGGCGTCGTCGCGCTGGCGGCGAGCAGGGCCAGCAGTCCCTGGGTCGGATCGCCAGCTGGGCGCCAGGGACACGCGCTGGTCCCAGTGCACCAGGCAAGGAAGGACTGCAGCTCCGATTCGAACCCCTCGGCCTGCCCGGTCGAGAGCTGCGTGAAGGTCAGTGCCGGGTCGATCACACTGTCGAGCACCATGGCCCGCACGTGCGTCGGGAAGAGTGAGGCGTACGTCAGCCCGAGCAAGGTGCCGTAGGACTGGCCCATGTAGGTGAGGCCGGGGTCTCCCAACGCGATCCGGAGCCGCTCCATGTCTCGCGCTGTGTCGATCGTCCCCACATGCGCGAGCACGGCGCCGCTCGCCTTCTCGCAGGCGGCCGCGTACAGCTTGAGACTGGCGATCGTCGACGCCTCCGCGCTCGAGGTGGTGGGCGCGGGGTCGGGCAAGGTGACGGGCGGGCTGCCTGGCGTCTCGCCGCAGGTGACAGGGTCGCTCCGTTCGACGCCGCGGGGGTCGAACATCACGATGTCGAAGTCGTCGATCAGCTGCGGGGTCAGCACACTGAGCTCGTTCGCCATGTCGTCTATGCCCGACACGCCGGGCCCGCCGGGGTTGATGACGAGCGAGCCGATCCGATCCGCCGGCACGTCGGCCGGGTGGCGCGCCACCGCGATGGAGATCGTCGGGCTGTCCGGCTGGGAGTAGTCCAGCGGCACCACCAAGGAGCCGCACTGCAGGTCGCCGTTGCAGGCTGACCAGGGGATAGGCGTGACGGGCGGGTCGTTCACGTTCGTCGTCGTGGTGGTCGTCGAGGACGAGGTGGTGGTCGTCGGGCGGTGAGGCCGGCCGCCGCTCGGGGATTGCGCCGATGGTCTCGCGACGCCCGCGCATCCCGCCACGACGAGCGCGGCTGCGAACAGAGCGAGGGGACGCGTTGCCAACAGGGCCCGCCTGGTCACCGGCTCACAGTGACACGAACCAATCGGCGCGACCGTTCACCCTGCGAGGAGGGCAGATGGCCGACCGGGTGGACCAACCGGATCGATGGGAACTTCATGTCGACACCGGTTTGCCCGGTGCGTCGGCCCGAGACGAGTTCGAACGGCGGCTCCGCCGGGACGCTCAGCGCCGCCGCCAGCGGTTCGGACGTCTCCTGGCACCGATCGTCGCCCTTGTCGCCGGCGTGCGTCCGTCCACCGCCCGGTGGCGCATCGGTGGGCAAGCCGAGGAGCGAGTCGGCCTTTACCTCAGCGAGGCGGTCGGTCGTACCGGCGTCGTGCTCCACGATCGTTCCATCCCGGGCCGGCGCGCCAACATCGACCACATCGCGGTGGTCCCGAGGGGCATTTGGGTCGTTGACACGAAGTGCTATCGAGGGCCACTGCGGCGGGCGCGTCCGCCGGGCCGGCTCTCCCTCCGGAGGACCCTGGTGGTCAACGGCTACGACCTCAGCCAGCTTCTCGTTGCCGCGCGGGAGCAGCGCGCGGTGGTGCAAGCTGCGGTCGGACCCCGAGTCCCCGTGTGCGCCGTGCTGTGCTTCACCGGTGCGGACTGGCAGGTGCGGACTCGCGCGTTCAAAGTCGGTGGTGTCACCGTGACCCGCCCCCGAAGCTTGGCGCGGGCGCTCCGCGCGCCCGGCCCGCTGGGCGTCGAGCGGAGGGCTGCGCTGGCGACGACGTTGGCGCGCGCCTTCCCGCCCTACGCGTGTGCGCCCAGACGTTCTCGGTGATGTCGTCTGGCGGGCTCTCTCCAAAAACTATGCACAAGGCAGTTTACGGTTTTTAGAGCCATCAACGGGGATCTCGCCGAGCCAAGGCCGATCGGAGGAGCACAACCAGCCGGAACACAACCAACATCGCACCCGCGACGGGACTATGCCCCCTCCGGCACCTCCCACAAGCCCACAGGAGCAGCCCCAAGCGGGTAATGGCCGGGCAGGCGCTCTCCGGACATCGCCCGCTCAATGCGCTGCTGCATCCCGGGCAACAGCGTCCCGTCTCCGATCATCGCCATGAAGACGGCGCCGGCGTTGCCCACGTCGAAGAAGTCGCGTTGCCAGGACCACCGGAAGTTGCCGCCGTAGCGGAACCAGCTGCCGCCGAGCCCCGCTATCTCGTAGGGCGTCCCGTCGGACTTGTTGGCGTCGGCCACCTGCTTCCACAGACCGAGCACCTCACCCTGGGCGTCGTCGATGAGCATCTTCTGGTACGGGTAGGTCCACCCCTCGAGCCCCGCCATCTCCAGGCCGAGCGCGACCTCGCGGATCTCCTCGCGCCCGACGGCCATGAACTCGTCGTTGGGGCCGACGTTCCAACCGTAGGTGGCGTCCTCGGTGAACAGGTCTGCCATGTGGCGCCAGTCGCGGTCGGCCTCGCCCGCTTTGTTCGCCGCCAGCCAGCGCGACACCATCTCCTCGAGCTCAGCGCGTGGGTACGCAGGCATCTCGGTCACCCCTTCCTTTCGACGTCTTCGACGATCGACAGCGCATGCGTGGGGCAGTACCTCACCGCCAGCTCGACCGCCCCGCGCAGATCCTCGGGCGGCTCGGGCTGGAGGATCGTGAGGTCCCCCTTCTTCGACACCGAGAACACGTCGGGCGCCTCACCCTCGCAAGCGGCGTGGCCCTGGCACAGGTCGCGGTCCACGACGACCTTCACGACCCTGCCTTTTCGCCACCCGCCGGCGCCGGCGCCGGCGCCGACGCCAAGGCCCGGCGCCGGTAGCGCACCCGGCACGGTTGCTCGAGCTGCACGACCATCTTGGAGTGGTCGTTGCGGTAGCTGTCGAGCGGTTGCGCGGCGGAGAACTCCCAGCCCTGCAGCAGCACCGAGAAGATCGCCTTGAGCTGCATCATGGCGAAGGCCGCGCCCACGCAGCGGTGGCGGCCCGCCCCGAAGGGGATCCAGGTCCACGGGTTGGCCCGGTCCTCCTCCCGAGGCGCGAGGTAGCGGGCGGGCACAAAGGCGTCGGGGTCGGGGAAGTCCTCGGGGATGCGGTCGCAGATGGCCGGGCTCGCCGCCACGAACTTCCCGGCGCGGATCCGGTAGTCGCCGAAATCGAGGTCCTCCATGGCGACGCGGAGCAGGAGGATGAGCGGCGGGTGCAACCGGAGCGCCTCCTTGAGCGACGACTCCAGCCGCGGGATCTCGCGCAGCGCCTGGAAGCTCACCTCCGAGCCGTCGGCGTACAAGATGTCCAGCTCGGACCGCACCGCCTCCATCTCCTCGGGGTGCCGCAGCAGCTCTATCAGCGTCCAGGCTGCCGTCCCCGACGTCGTGTGGTGCCCGGCGAACATCATGGAGATGAACATGCCGGTGACGGTGTCGGCGCTGAAGCGCAGCGACCCGTCCGGCTCCTTGATCGACATCAGGATGTCGAGCAGGTCGCCTTCGCCCTCGGGAGGCGGCGGCCCGGCCGCCCGCCGGTCCATGATCCCCTGGACCAGAGCGACCAGTTCCAGCCGCGCCGCGTTCGCGGCGGCGAAAGCTCTCGATGTCGGCATAGGGGTCGACGTAGGCGATGGGGTCGGTCCCCCGTTCCAGGTCGTGGTAGAGACGGGCGAATCGTCCGTCGAGCTCCTGGCGGAAGCGCCTCCCGATGAGGCAGGCCGACGACGTATAGATGGTCAGCTCGGCGAACCAGGCCAGCAGGTCGATCTCGCCCTCCTCGTCCCAGCCCGCCACCATCTGCTCGACCTCGCGCGAGATGGTGGCTGCGTGGCCCCGCATGAACTTGTCCCGCAGGGCCTGGTTGTGCAGCATCTCGCGCCGGCGCTCGGGCGGCGCGTCGAACACGACGCCCTTGCCGAAGATCGGCGTCATGAAGGGGTAGGCCTCGGCCTGGTCCAGCTGTTCCTCGGGCGCCCGGAAGTAGAACTCGTTGGCGCCGGCGCCCGTGAGCAGCACGACGTCGCGGTCGCCGATGGTGAACTCCCCGACGTCGCCGCACTCGGCGCGCACGCGCGCCATCAGGCCGATGGGGTCGCGGCTCAGCTCGTCGAGGTGCGCGTTCTCACCCTCGCCGCCCGACACCCGCGGCGGCTCGCGCCGTCCTGTCTGCGCCGTCATGCCTCTGCGGCTCCCTTCGTCGTACCCTCTGGTTCGCCGAGGGGCGCCTCCGGCTGCACCTCCACGATGCTCAGGTGCGTCCCCCGCAGCGCCACCACGGCGTGGGCGATGGCCAGCGCCACGCCTTCGGGCCGGAGAAGGGCCGAATGCCGGGCCAGGCCCCAGCGGCTCCACTCGGCGAGCAGCTCGCCCGTGACCTCGGGGTCCCAGTCCATGCCCATGCCGGTCTGCGTGGGTCCCGGGCGCACGATGACTGCGCGCACCCCCGTCCCCTCGAGCTCCATCTGCAGGGCGGTGACGAAGCCCTCCAGGCCCCATTTCGAGGACACGTAGGCGGACATGCGCGGCCGCGGGTGGGCCACCACGTCGGAGGTCACGAAAATGAGGTCGCCCCGCTGGCGCTCCACCATGCCGGCCCCGAACGCGCGGACGAGCCGATGCGCACCGCCGACGTTGACCCGGAGCACCTCCTCGAAGTCCTCCGGCGCCGTCTCGAGGCCCGATCCCGGCATGATGCGCGCGGCGTTGGACACCAGCACCTCGACCGGGCCGAAGGCGTCCTCCGCCTCCTTGGCGAAGCGGGTGATCGCCGCCGGGTCGGCCAGGTCCAGGTAGAAGGCGGCCGCTTCACCGCCGTCGTCGCGGATCTGCCGGGCCAGCGACTCGCAGGCGTCCACCCGCCGCGCCCCCAGCACGACCGGGAGGCCTGCCCTGGCGAGGGTCCGCGCCGTCTCGGCCCCGATGCCCGAGGAGGCCCCGGTGACGACGGTGGGGCGGCGGTCGGGCTGCGGCCCGAAGCGCGCCATCAGCGCGGGGTCACGGTCGTCGGCAGGACGGCCAGGCCCCGCACGTTGATGGAGTGCACCCGCACCAGCCCGTCCTCGTCAACGTCGTAGCCCCTGACCCGCGTCACCAGCTCGTGCAGCGCGAGGCGCGCTTCCATGCGCGCCAGCGCCGCCCCCATGCAGAAGTGGCGCCCCCCACCGAAGCTGATGGGGCTCTGCGTGTCGCGGTCGAGGTCGTAGGCGTCGGGATCCTCGAATACGTCCTCGTCGCGGTTCGCCGAGCCGACGAGCAACAGGACCCGGCGCCCCTCGTCGATGTCGACACCCTGCACCCGCACGGGCTGGCGCGTCACCCGCAGGAGCATCTGCGTCGACGTGTCGTAGCGCAGCGTCTCCTCCACCCAGTCGGGCACCCGCTGGGGGTCGGCCAGCGGCTTGGCCAGCTGGTCCGGGTTGCGGTATCCCCACAGCCATGCGTTGGACAGGAGCTTCGTCGTCGTCTCGTTGCCGGCGACGACGAGAAGGAACAGGAACGAGATCACCTCCTCGTCGGTCAGCCCGACGCCGTCGATCTCCTGCTGCAGCAGCGACCAGGTCAAGTCGTCGCGTTCGTGACGGCGGCGGTCCGCCACCATGTCCGCGTAGTAGCCGGCCAGCACGAGTGCGGCCTCCACGCCCTCGGGCGGGACGTCGTGCACCCCCTCCTCGCGGTGCACGAGCAGGTCGGCGAGGCGCCGTACTTCGGCCCGGTCGGAGGACGGGACGCCCACCAGCTCGGAGATCACGTCCATCGGGAGCCGGCCGGCGAAGTCGCCGACGAAGTCGAAGCTGCCCGACTCGAGCGCCGGCCCGAGATGGTGCACCGCTACCCGCCGGATGTGCTCCTCCATCTCGGCCACGCGCCGGGGGGTGAAGCTCTTGCCCACGATCGAGCGCATGCGGGTGTGGCGCGGCGGGTCCATGGCGAGCAGCGACATGGCGCGGTGGGCGTCGGGTCCGTACGCAGCGGGGTCGAGGCTCACCCCGTAGGAGTTCGAGTAGCGGTCGACGTCGCGGAACGCGGCGAGCACGTCGGCGTGGCGCGAGAAGGCGAAGAAGTCGAGCTCTTCGTTGTAGAAGACGGGCGCCTCCGCCCGCAGGCGCGCGTAGGTGGGATAGGGGTCCTCGTGGATGGCGTAGTCGTACGGGCTGTAGGTGAGCGGGACGAGCGTCGTCACGACGCCTCGCCCGCCTCGCCCGCCATCAGCGCCACCGCCTCGGCCATGAGGGTCGGCACGGCGTCGAAGGAGAGGTGGCCCATGCCCGCGCTCAGGATGGCCCCGGTGTAGGTCACCTGCAGGACGCCGAGCACCGACGGGTCGGCGCCGGGGCCGAGCGCCGCGGCCAGACGGCGGCCGATCTCGACCCCGATGCGCGTCCGGACCCGCTTGACGTCGGGGCCGTCGGCCAGGAGCGCCCTCGTGCACACGGACACCGATGGTGTCTCCATCGTCCCGAAGCCCATGGTGCGCACCGTGGCGGCCACCCGCTCGCCGAGGGGCAGGTTGACGTCCACCAGGTGGGGTGAGGCCTGCATGCGCCGCCACAGCACCTCGGCCAGCAGATGGTCCTTCCCTGAGAAATAGGTGTACGCGGTAGCTGGGGCGACGCCGGCCCGCCTGGCGATCGTCCGCACCGAGATGCCGGCGTACGGGCGCACCTCGGACTCCTCCGCCGCGGCGGCCACGAGCCGCTCCATCACCTCGGCCTGGCGCTCGGAGAGGTGACGCCGTCCCGGCAGCGCGGACGCGTCGACGTCGTCCGCCGTGTCGAACAGGCTCATGTTGGCGGCTCGGCGCGAGCCGGCACGTGCGGCGTGCCGTCCTTCATGTCGGGGAAGGCGAACGTCGCCGCGGTGGTCATGCGCGTGATCTTCGTGATGTCCTTCTCGGGCAGCGTCTGGGTCTCGTCCTCGATCACCACCTCCCAGCGGCAGTGTGGGGACCGGTCCGAGGGCACGCGCGGCGGCCGGTGCACGTGGCGGATGTGCGCCTTCGGGTTGACCGCTTGCGCCGTCACGTCGAACGTGCCGTCCTCGATGTGGTGGCACATGTTCGTCACCATGGACTCGCCGAACGGCTCGGCGTCCATCAGCGCGCCGCAGTAGGCCAGCTCGAAGTATCCGTGGCGCTCGTCGACGAGCTCGTAGTGGACGTCGAGGTAGTGGTGCGGGAAGCCGGGGTCGAGCTGGAGCACCTTGAAGATGGCCGAGACGCCGTCCCCTTCGATGTTCATGATCCGGCGCAGCCGCTCCCCGTAGACCGGGCTGGACCCGGCCCACTCCTCGATCGCGAGCTCCTTGACCGCTTCGGCCCCGTAGCGCAGGCCGATGGCGGCGCACATGGAGCGGTCGAGCAGGTGGACGATGAGCGCGTATTCGCGGACGAGCCGGACCAGGGCCTCCTTGGACAGGTCCTCGTAGTCGAAGCCCGGGTCGAAGGGGCCTGCGTAGTCCGCCCGCTCGGCGTCGTCCTCCGCTTGGCGTTCCGTCATGTGTTCGGACTATAGTTTGGACAGCTGTCCAGTTCCAGAGTGCTTCGCACATTCCGAACGATCCGAGAGGAGGGCACCGGGCCGGACCCTCGGTAGGGTCGGGCGGCCAGAGGGAGGTCCCTTGACGACGTGGAGCGAGCGATGACCGGGACGGACGAGGCACGCCAGGCCGGCATGGCCAAGATGCGGGAGGTCTACGGCTTCAGCGTCGACCCCGACACCATCCCGGGCCGCTACACCGCCATGACGGTGGACCACCTGTTCGGCTCGGTGTGGACGAGTGAGGAGCTCGACGTGCGCGACCGCCGCCTCATGACGATCGGCGTGCTGGCCGCCTTGGGCAACAGCGACCTGCTCGACCTCCAATTCGATTGCGCCCTCCAGCGCGACGAGCTCACGGTCGACCAGCTGCGCGAGGTCGTGGTGCACCTCACCCACTACATCGGGTGGCCGATGTCGACGGGCCTGAACGAGACGGCCGAGAAGGTCATCGCCCGGCGGGCCAAGGCCACAGCGGAGCAGGGCGACACATGACCCCCGTCGGCGGCGGCCGGGCCTGGTGCCCGTGAGCCGGATCGAGACGGAGGACGTCACCCCGGGCGTCCGGATCATCGCTTTCAATCGGCCCGAGGTCCGCAACGCCTTCGACACGGAAATGTACCTCGAGGTCACGGCCGCGCTGCGCGCCGCAAACGCCGATACCGATGTCGGCGCCGTCGTCCTCACCGGTCGCGGCAGCGCGTTCACCTCCGGCCAGGACCTGGCCGAGATGGCGGCCATCGCGACCGGCACTGCGGTCGAGGGCGCGGGCCAGGGCTTCATGGGGTTGCTCGACTGCATCGGCGAGGTGTCGGTCCCCCTGCTCGCTGCGGTCAACGGCGTGGCCGTCGGGCTCGGTTTCACCGTGCTGGCGCACTGCGACCTCGCCCTGGTCGACGCCGGCGCCCGCCTGCGCGTGCCCTTTGCCGAGCTCGGGGTGCCGCCCGAGGCGGCGAGCAGCTACCTCTTCCCGGCCGTCATGGGGTGGCAGCAGGCGGCGCGCATCCTGCTCACCTCGGACTGGGTCGGCGCCGATGAGTTGGTGGCGCTCGGGCTCGCCTTGCAGGTCTGCGCGCCGGGCACCGTGGTCGACGAGACCGTCGCGCTGGCGGCCCGCGTCGCGGCGCACCCCCGCACGGCGACGCGGGCCATCACCGGTCTGATGCGCGCCGCCCGGCGCGACGCCGTGCTCGAGGCCAACCGCCGCGAGCAGGCGGCATTCGCCCACCTGCTGAGCGGCGCGGTCGAGTCGGGCACCCTGGCCGACTTCGCCGCCAAGACGCCCTGACCGTGCGGCTCGGCATCACCGCCGCCCTTACCGACCGCGACCTGGCACCGGCCGCGCTCGCGGTCGCCGTCGAGGAGCGCGGCTTCGACTCCCTCTGGCTGCCCGAGCACACTCACTTGCCCGTGCGCGAGGACACACCGCCCGCGCTGGTCGAGGGCGTGCGCCTCGACGACTACAAGCGCTGCCTCGACCCGCTCGTCGCCCTGGCCACGGCGGCCGCGGTGACGGAGCGCATCGGGCTGGGCACCGGCATCCTCCTGGCCGCGCAACACGACCCCATCGTCCTGGCGAAACAGGTGGCCACCCTCGACCACCTTTCGGGCGGGCGGGTCACCCTCGGCGTCGGTTTCGGCTGGAACCGCGCCGAGGCGGAGGACCACGGCGTCGACTTCGCTCGCCGCCACGCCATGGTCGGCGAGCACCTCGGCGCCATGGAGGCCATCTGGTCGAGCGACCAGGCCGAGTTCCACGGCGATTTCGTCGACTTCGACCCCACCTGGTCGTGGCCCAAGCCGGTGCAGCAGCCGCGGGTGCGCACGCTCGTCGGCGGCGGGGCCACCGAGGCCGTCTTCGCCGCGGTGGCCGAACGGGCCGACGGCTGGATCCCCATCGGCGGCCGCGGCCTGACCGAGGCGCTGCCCCGGCTCCGGGCCCGCGTCGCGGCGGTTGGACGGGACCCCGCCGCCCTCAGCGTGATCCCGTTCGGGAGCATCGCCGGCGAGTCCAAGCTCGAGCACTACGCCGGCCTCGGCGTCCACGAGGTCGTCCTGCGCATCCACGCCGGCGCCGAGACCGACGTGCGGGCCGAGCTGGACGCGCTCGCTTCGCTCGTGCCGTTCGCGGCCACACTGGAGCAACCATGACCCACCTGATCGACCACACCGCCGCCCGCCTCGGCAGCACCACGCCGCTGCCCAAGATCATCAGCGTCGACGACCACCTCGTCGAGCCCGCCCACCTGTGGGACACCTGGCTCCCGACGCGCTTCCGCGCGCGCGGCCCCAAGTCCGAGCGGCGCGGCATCGGTGAGATGGAGCACATTGGTGGCGGCACCTACCGCCAATCCTTCGACCCCGACGGCGCGCCGGCCGACTGCTGGGTCTACGAAGACCTCGTCTACATCAACAAGCGCCACGTGGCCGCCGTCGGCTTCGACCGCGACGACATGACGATGTCCCCCATCACCTACGACGAGATGCGACCCGGCTGCTACGAGCCCACGGCGCGTATCGCCGACAACGAGGCGAACTGGGTCGAGGCGAGCTTGTGCTTCCCCAGCTTCCCGCGCTTTTGCGGCCAGACATTCCTCGAGGCCAAGGACAGGGAGCTCGCCGAGGCCTGCGTCGTCGCCTACAACGACTTCATGGTCGAGGAGTGGTGCGGCGACAGCGCGGGCAAGCTCATCCCGCTGTGCATCATCCCGCTGTGGGACGCCGGCAAGGCGGCGGCCGAGGTGCGGCGCAATGCGGCCCGCGGCGTGCGCGCCGTGTGCTTCAGCGAGATCCCGGCCCATCTCGGCCTGCCCAGCATCCACAGCGGCGCCTGGGACCCCTTCTTCGCCGCCTGCGAGGAGACGGGAACCGTGGTCTGCATGCACATCGGGTCGTCGTCCAAGATGCCGGCAACGTCGGCGGACGCGCCGGTTGCCGTCGCAGCGACGCTCAGCTTCGGCAACGCCATGTCCTCGCTGTGTGACTTCCTGTTCTCGGGCGTGCTCATCCGCTTCCCACGCCTCGTGCTCGCCTACTCCGAGGGCCAGATCGGGTGGCTTCCCTACATCCTCGAGCGGGCCGACGACGTGTGGCGCGAGCACCGGGCCTGGGGGGGCGTGAAGGACATCGTGCCCGAACCCCCTTCCATCTACTTCCACCGTCAGGTCTACGGCTGCTTCTTCCGAGACCAGCACGGCCTCGACTCGCTGGGGGTCATCGGCGCCGATCGCATCACGTTCGAGACGGACTACCCCCACACCGACTCGACCTGGCCCGACACCCGGGCCGTGGCCGAGCAGATGGTCCAGCACCTGAGCGACGACGAGGTGTACCGCATCATGCGGGGCAACGCCATCGAAATGCTCGGGCTCGACCGCGCGTGAGGCTGAGCGACGTCGTCAGACCCTCCGCCGTGCGGCCGGCCTCATAACTCAGTACGCGGGAAGGGCGATGAAGGCGATGAGGCAGGCGAACAGCGCCGAGCCGACGAGGGTGCAGGCATGGAACACCTCGTGGAAGCCGAAGACGCGGGGCCAGGGGTCGGGCCGCTTGCGCGCGTAGACGAGCGCCCCGGCCGTGTAGGCGCAGCCGCCGGCGATCATGAGCGCGAAGCCGGCCCAGCCCAGGCGGTGCACCAGCTGCGGCGCCACCACGACCGGTGGGGCCCAGCCCACGACGACGTAGGGGATGGCCACCACCCACTGGGGCGCGTCGAGCCACACCTGGCGCAGCACGATGCCGGCGGCGGCACCGCCCCAGACGAGCGCGAGCACCAAGACCTGGGCCCATCCGGTCAGCGCCAGTGCCGCCACCGCCGTGGTCGTCCCGGCGATGCCGACGAAGATCGTGCTGTGGTCCGCCCGGCGCATGCGGCGCCAGGCCGGCGCCGACCAGTGCAGCCGGTGGAAGGCCGCGCTCGTGCCGAACATCACCAGCATCCCGGCCACGTACACCGCCAATGCCGCTGTCGTCCCGGCGTTGGGCCCCGCCGCGATGAGGAAAGGCCCACCCACGAGCCATCCGGCGAAGGCCGCGACGTGCAGCCAGCCCCGCAGCAGCGGCCGCTGTCCGCGGTTGTCGGCCTGCCGGCCCTGCTCGCCCTGCGCCAGCACGGTCATGGCGCGGTGCGCTCCCCCAGGCGATCCGCCTCCTCCACCTCGCGCCGCGAGATGCCGAGCAGGAAGAGGATGGCGTCGAGGTAGGGCACGCTGAGCGCGGTGTCGGCCGCCGCGCGCACGACGGGCTTCGCGTTGAAGGCGATGCCGAGTCCGGCCGCCGCCAGCATGTCGATGTCGTTGGCCCCGTCACCCACCGCGATCGTCCGCGACACCGGGACGCCGGCCGCCCCCGCGAAGCGCACCAGCGCTTCCGCCTTGCCCGCACGGTCCACGATGGGGCCGCGCAGCTCGCCGGTGAGGACGCCGCCATCGAGCACCAGTTCGTTGGCCGCCAGGTGGTCGATGCCGAGGTCTCGCACGAGGCTCTCGATTACCGCGGTGAAGCCGCCGCTGACGACGGCCAGCTCGTAGCCGAGACGCTTGAGCGTCCGCACCAGTGTGCGGGCCCCCGGCGCGAACACCATTTCGTCGCGCACGGCCTCGAGGTCGGCCTCCTTCAGCCCGCCGAGGAGCCGCACCCTCCGGCGCAGCGCTTCCTCGAAGTCGATCTCGCCCGCCATGGCCGCCTCGGTCACCGCCGCGACCTCGGCTCCGCACCCGCAGCGTTGGGCGAGAAGGTCGATCACCTCTCCCTGCAAGAGGGTGGAGTCCGCGTCCAGCACGATCAGGTGCTTGGCCCGGCGGTGCAGCCCGGCCGCTTGCACCGCGACGTCGACCTCGTGCTGCGCTGCCTCCCGGGCCAGGGCGCGGCGCAACGCGTCGAGGTCGGCGCCGGCCACCGAGAGCTCGTAGCTGTGCACCGGATAGGCGGACAGCCGGACGATGCGCTCGATGTTGCCGCCGCTCCCGGCCACCGCGGCGGTCACGCTGGCCAGCACGCCGGCGTCGATCTCGGGCGCCAGGACCGTGACCAGATGGCGCTCCGCCGACTCGCCGACCTCGGCCTCGGTCAGCGGCTCCACGGTGACCTCGGCCCCCGTCCCCGAGAGCCCGTGGGCCAGCGCGTCCCGCGCGGTGTCGACGGCGCCGGGTGCCAGCGCCACCTCGACGCAGAGCAGCAGTCGACCGTGGACGCGCACCTGCTCCACGTCCTCGACTTTGACGCCCAGGCCGGCCAACGCCGCGAAGAGCCGCGCCGCAAGGCCGGGCCCGTCCTGCCCGCGCACCGTCACCACATGTGCAGTGGCCGTCTGCCCCGCGCTCACGAGAGCGAGAGGTCCTTCTCGTCCACCCACCCCGTGCCCTCGACCCAGCGCCGCACGATCCGGGCCGGGACCCCGGCCACGACGCAACGGTCTGGCACCTCGCCGCGCACCACCGCTCCGGCGGCGACCACGACGTGCTCGCCGATCTGTGCGCCCGGGAGGACGACCACGTTCGCCCCCAACCAACTCCCCGAGCCGACGCGTACCGCCGCTTCTGTCGGCCACTGCCGCCCGATGGGCTCGAGCGGGTCGAGGTACGTGTGGTTCTGGTCCGTGATGTACACGTAGGGACCGGTCTGGATGTCGTCGCCGAGCACGATCTCCCAGTGGCCCACGATGTGCGAGCCGCGTCCGATGAGGCAGCGGCTGCCGATGGAGACGACGGGGTCGGTCACCATGGCCTGACCGGGCGCCATCCCTGCCGAGAGGGAGACGCCAGGTCCGACGATGGTCTCGGCCCCGATGCGGATCAGGTGCTCGTTGTACACGGCGCCCTGGGGGAAGAGCAGGCAGGCGCCGCGCCCCATCGCGCCGAAGCGGCGGCCCCGGTCGTCGTCGGGCCCGACGGCCCCGAGCTCACCCGCCGCGTCCCAGGCGCCGCGGACGAGACGCGAGAGCGCCCCGCGCACTGGTCGAGGGAGGGAGCGGGCCCAGGTCACTCCGGAATGGTAGGGGGTCAGACCGCGGGGCCCAGAACACGGCATGCCAGCCGTGGCAAATCGGCGGATGAGTACACTCGGGCCGTGCGGCCCCGACCCCCGGACGGCGGCTCCGACGTCGCGGGGTTCCCGGCTCGACCGGAACGTCGCTCGCTGAGCCGCCGCGAGTTTCTGCAGCTCTCCGCGCTGGGCGCCACCGGCTTCGCCGCCGTGTCGCGCCAGCGGGGCAAGGGGCGAGTGCACGCGCGGGCGCGCAAGCCGGAGGCGGCCAGTGGACCGGCCGTCGTCGACACGGTGCTGCCGAGCGGGATCACCGTGCCGACGGCGCCGTGGCTCATCGCCGAGAACGCGCGCCCGGGCACGCTCAACTGGATCTGCAACCACGTCCAGCCCAACCACGCGATCGAGGGGTACGCCAGCCAGGTGAGCGCGGTGCAGGGCGACGACGTCGCGCTCTTCGTCAACACGACGGCCCGGGCCGTGCAGGTGCAGGCCTACCGGATGGGCTACTACCAGGGCCTCGGCGGACGCCTGGTGTGGCAGAGCGACTTCGTGCCGGCGAACGCACAGCCGGCTCCGGTGTTCACGCCCTTCGCCGGCACGATCAGCTGCCCCTGGAAGCCGACCATGAACATCAGCGTGACGAGGGACTGGCCCCCCGGCTGCTACCTGCTCAAGCTGGTGGGCACCGGGGGCGAGCAGCAATTCGTCCCGATCACCGTCCGCGACGACGCCTCCATGGCGTCGTACGTGATCCAGAACAGCGTGACGACCTGGCAGGCCTACAACCTCTGGGGCAACTACAGCCTCTACTTCGGTCCCACCGGGACCGGCGGCCAATCCTTCGCCGGCCGGGCCCGCATCGTGTCCTTCGATCGCCCGTACCCCCAGACGTGGGCCTCGGGCGCGGCGGACTTCGTCGGCAACGAGCTGCCGATGCTGTTCCACCTCGAGAGCCTCGGCCTCGACCTCACGTACTGGACCGACGTCGATCTGCACGAGCGTCCGCAGCTCCTCATGAACCATCGCTGCTTGTTCAGCCTTGGTCACGACGAGTACTGGTCCACGCCGATGCGCGAGGGTGTCTCGACCGCGAACGGCGCGGGAGTGAACCTGGCCTTCTTGGGCGCCAACGCCTGCTACCGCCAGATCCGTCTCGAGCCGTCGTCGGTTGGGCCCAACCGGCTGCAGGTCTGCTACAAGGACGCGACCGAGGACCCCATGGCCCACGAGAACCCGGCGCTCACCACTGTCAACTGGGACCAGGCACCGGTGGACAATCCCGAGTCGACCCTCATCGGCTCCATGTACCAGTCGGTCGGCGCGGTAGCCGACATGGTCGTCACTGACGCGTCGTCCTGGTTCTATGACGGCTGCAACCTCACCGACGGGCACACGTTCACCAAGGTGATCCAAGGGGAATACGACAGGTACGTCCCGTCCCTGCCCGGCCCGCGCAACGTCGACGTGCTCGCGCACTCTCCGGTTCCGCATCAATCCAACTGGTCCGACATCACCTACTACACCGCCCCGGGGAACGGCGGCGGGGTGCTGGCGACGGGGTCGGCGACCTTCATCGAGCAGATCTCGACGACCGGTACCATCCCGTCGCTCGTCATCCCCGGCCCCTACCCCGGCATAACCGAGATCTTCCGGCGCGCCATGGAGAACGTGTACGGCCGCTTCGGGCTCGGTCCGGCCACCTCCTACGGCGGCTCGGGCGGGAACTGGAGCGCGGTCTATTCCGGCAAGGCTGCGACTGCGGGGACCGCCGCGGGCACGAACGCGGCATGAGCCATACCGGACCAGAACGGGAGCCCTCGCCGCCGGCCTGACATGGATCGCGCCGGTCGGCGCCCTCGCGATCGAGTGCCCGGACCAGCCCCGACGGCGTCTGAGCCTCGCCGGCCGAGCCCAGGTGCCACCACTTGTGGCTCCCGCCCCCCTACGATCGTCCCGCAGAGATGACCGACACTTCCGTACACCGCTCGCGGGCGCGGCGACCGCTCGCGTGGGGCGTGCTGGCCTCCGCAGGGTTCGCCGGGCTGCTTTTGAGCGCCTGCTCCTCCTCACCCGCCAAGGACGCCGCGCCGCCCACGACCAAGCCGACCACCACCACGACGACGACCGATGCCCCGGCCCCGGCGTGCCCGCTCACCGGCGTGCCGGCCCCGGGCGGCGCGGTGCCCCAGCGTCCGGCCATGGCGGTGAAGATCGACAACTACCCGGCGGGTCGACCCCAGGCGGGTTTGGACCAGGCCGACATCGTGTTCGAGGAGCCGGTCGAGGGCGGCATCACCCGCTACGCCGCCGTCTTCCAGTGCCAGAACGCGGCGCTCATCGGTCCGGCCCGCTCGGCGCGCAACATCGACATCGGCATCCTCGGACAGCTGGGCAACCCGCTCGAGGCGCACGTCGGCGGGATCGACCCGGTCATCGCCAACATCGACGCCTCACCCATCGTGAACGTCGACCTCGGTTCCAGCGACTCGCTCATGATCCACCCGGCGGGCCGTGTGTCCCCGGACGCCGACTTCACGTCGACTGCGCTCGTCTACGGGACCCATCCGACCAACACCACCCCTCCGCAGCCGTTGTTCACCTATTCGGCGGCGCCGGTCGGCGGATCGCCCGTGTCCGCGGTGAACATCGACTTCTCCGGCACCTCGAACGTCACCTGGAAGTGGAACGCGACCACCGGCACCTTCCAGCGCTACTACAACGGGACGACGCCCGACATGCTGGCCAACGGCGTCCAGAACCAGGCGTCCAACGTGATCGTGCAGTACGTCTCGATCAGCTACGGGCCGTGGCTCGAAAACTCGGAGGGCGGGCTCGAGGTCCAGGCCGACCTCTACCCGAACGCGAGCGGCACGGCGATCGTCTTCCGCAACGGGCAGCAGATCCAGGGCAGCTGGCATCGCACCACGCTCGGGTCGCCGACACAGTTCGTCAACGCGGCGGGCGCGCCCATCTCCATGATGCCCGGGCCGACGTGGGTCGAGCTGGTGCCGAACACGATCATGGCGACCACGACGCCCTAAGCGAACTTCCATGCAGCCGTGCGCCAAACCGGCGTCAGGATCGGCGGAGCCACTTCATCCTGAAACGCGGCGAGGCCCGGTCGAAATGGACCGGGCCTCGCACGGGATTCTCTTCGGGCATTCGTCAAACTTGGTTACACGCTGCAGCTGAGCAACACCTGGGATACGTCGTAGTTTGTGGCTCCAATCGTCCAACCTGTGGCTGCGACGACCCGGTACGTGTGTCCGGTTGGCACATTGACGCCCGTCGCGTAGTTATTGGCCGTGTTGTTCCAGTAGATGGGCGTGAGCTGTGTTCCGCTGTGGCCCCAAATGGTCGAGTAACTCGAGATGTACTCGTAGTTCACCCAGCGACCGTTTTGAACGACCTCGATCATGGCGACCCATGTCAGGCGGCTTGTTCCGGTGTAGTTCGCGACTGCAGTAGGCCGGCCGAAGTCCAGCGTTCCGTAGTATCCCGCGATGCCCGTACATCCCCAGTTGAACGTGTTGTAGGTCGTTGCCGGCGTTGAGGCACCCGCCCCCTGCGACGTTGCGATCAAAAGGCCACCGCAGATTGAGGCGGCAGCAGCGAGGCTGAGAACCGCTCTCCGCATCCTCGCCGTTCGGCCGCCAGACCCGCTTGCCGTGGAGAATTCCTTCCGATCGCCCAGGTTGACAGTCATTGTCCGCTCCCTTCGTCGACCCCTGCCCGATTGCGGGGTCCTCCGTAGACTCTGATGACCTGCGGTGGAGGCTCGGTCGAGGACCAGTCGAGGCGGGTGGAAGTGGGGAAACCGGGCGTCGGAAAGTTGGGGGTCGCGCTCCTGGGTTCGTTTCAGTAACCCGGCGTGGAGGTGGAATTGGCCCACACCCATCATGAACAGCGTCGACCGAGGTGGGTGGCTCCACAACTTGCCCTACTGTGAGGTCAACCGGGCCCGATGGGAGGGGATCGTGGCGGCAGTGCTCGTCGATCGCTATGAGCTCCAGCGACGTGTTGGAGCAGGTGGCATGGCGACGGTGTGGATGGCCCTAGACCGCCGGCTCGAACGGGAAGTGGCGGTCAAGATCCTCTCCGACACCCTGGCCGGTGACGAGCGGTTCCGTGAGCGATTCGAGCGTGAGGCCCGTCGCGTGGCCTCGCTCTCACATCCGAACATCGTGGTCGTTCACGATTTTGGCGTAGACGGGGACTCCCTCTTCATCGTGATGGAGCTGGTACGGGGTATGCCACTGCGCCGAGCGCTTCTCTCGTCTCGATTGACCCCGGAGACGACGCGCAGCCTGGCCCTCGGGATCCTTTCGGGGCTCGGTCACGCCCATGAAGCCGGCATCCTCCATCGCGACATCAAGCCGGGCAATATCCTCCTCACGGAGTCCGGCAGCGCCAAACTCGCCGACTTCGGCATCGCGAAGTCGATAGACGAGACCATCGGCCTCACCGACAGTGGTGCCATCTTGGGCTCGGTCTCCTACGCTTCGCCCGAACAGCTGAACGGTGACCCTCTCTCCCCCGCGTCGGACCTCTACTCGCTCTGTTGCGTTCTCTATGAGTGCCTTGCGGGGAGGCCTCCCTTTGTCGCAGACAACTTCGTCACCCTCATTGCACGCCAGCAGAATGAGGCGCCGATACCGCTCCGTGAACTCGCCCCTTCAGTTCCGAGGGACCTTGCCGACACGATCCTTCAGGGTTTGGCGAAGGACCCCGATCAGCGGTTCGCCACGGCGGACGAGATGGAACGTGCAATCGTCGGGTCGCCAGATCGCGTAGGTCGGTCGAGATATGGCGCAAAACGGACCGCTGCAGCACACGCAGGGTCTAGACCAAGCAAAGTCGCCACAGATCCTCCGTCATCATTGAACGTGACGGGTGTTCGACCCGAAAAGAAGTCATCGTGGCGGCGGCCACTTTCAGGGCTCGCGGCGGGGGTCATTCTTCTCGGTGCACTGGCCACCGTGGCTGTTCTGGTACTCCCTCGAGGTGCCAACACAAATACACCGGGGATCCCGTCGCCCGCGAGTTCGGGCTATACGCCCAGGCTCGTGGCGGCGAAGTGCCCGTCAGACGTTGCCGGAACCGGGGTGAGCTGCGAGACACTCATCGTGCCGCAGGATCGGAGCCATCCCAGGGGCCGCCAGGTCCGGCTGCTTGTCGTCAGCGCGGCCGCCCGCACGCCGCACCCGGCTGCTGACCCTGTCCTCGACCTCGGATCGTATGGGTTCGCACCACCATTGAGTGCCGCCTTCGAGGGCCCGTCGAGCACCACCCGTCTCTATTCGAACTACATCGCTCTGGGTCAAAGGGGAGGAGTCGGCTCCTCCCCAGACTTGACCTGCCCCGAAGAGGAAGCCGCGATCGTGTCTGCCTTGGCTCTCCCGAGTTCCGATCCCCAGGGGTCAGCTGGCGAAGTCTCCGCTTACGCAGCGTGTCGTAAGCGGTTGATGAGGCTTGGAATCGACCCAAATGACTACGGTGACGATGCCCGCGCCGCCGATGTCCGAGATCTTCTGTCTGCCCTCCACCTCTCCCAGGTCAACGTGTTGGCCGGGAATCAGGAGAGCCGTGTGGCCTACGAGGTCATGCGCGAAGAACCGACGACGATCCGCAGTGTCATCCTCGATAACCCATTTTCGCCGAACGTCGACCTGGATATGAACGCGACACACGGTTTGGTCGCCGCCCTCGAGATGTACCAATCCCTTTGTAACCTCAGCCCGACTTGCGCGACGTCTTTCCCCGATCTGGAGCGCCACGTAATAGCCGACTTCACCGAATTTCAGGATCACCCAGTGACCGTTGACGCAACGGTCGCTGGTAGCAAGGCACCTATTCCGATCGTGATCGACGGGAACCGAGTTGACGGCGCGCTGGTAGCGGCGTTTGGTGCAGGGATTCTTCCACCTATCGCGTCGCAGATCTACAAACCCGATCCCGACATCGCCGGAGGAGCTGTCGCTGAGGCATCTTCACTCGGCTCCGGCAGCAGCATGCATATGTCCGGCGCCGCCGAGTCCGAATACTGCAAAGACCAGTTCCCCGACGACAACACAAACGACCTTCTGAACGACACGGCGGCAGACGCGTCGTTTCCTGCCTTCGCTGGTGCCGACAGCAATGAACTCGATGCAGCCGAGTGTCGGGCATGGGGCGTTGACTCGGACAACCCCAACGACTTTCGGCCCGTCAGCAGCACTATCCCTACCTTTATCGCAACCGGCGGTGTCGTGAGCAGCGTCGATTTCCCGGCTTGGGCGACGCAGCTCGCAAGTGGGTTGACTCATAGCGTCGTCCTGACCTTCCCCACCCTCACCGACGGCAGCTTGAACGTCTCCGAGGGGGAGGTCCCACCTCCTTCGTGCCTATCGTCGCTACGCCTCAAGTTCCTTCGGAATCCGTTGCAGCACATCCCTGCCACGTCCTGCGAAGCCCAGTCGCCGGCTATCGAATTCGACGGATGACTCGCGCTGCTCACCTCTCGGCAGACGATCTCCGTGCGAGTTACCTTCCGTAGCGTTTGCTGCATATAGCGTTCGCGATCCATAAACGGGGCGATCGGGAGGAGCGTCGTGACCAGGAGCAGAATCCGTGTTCGGATCCTTGGTCCGCTCCAGGTGGAGACGGACGACGGGCCGCTCCGGATCAGTGCGCCGAAGCAGCGTGCACTGCTGGCCATCTTGGCGCTCCACCGAGCCCATTCGGTCGGGGTTGACCAAATTATTGACACCTTGTGGGGCGATGACCCGCCCCGCTCAGCCACCAAAACCCTCCAGACCTACATCTCCGACCTTCGCCGGATTCTTCCCCAGGAGACCCTTCGAACGGTGCCTGGGGGCTACGAGTTGGGCCTCGCACCAGAGGACTTTGACGCGGATGTTTTCGAGACGCAAGTTGAGTCCCAGCCAGTGGTGTATGAGCAGGTGAGCTGAGGGACCATCCCCCAGACGCGACGGTCACCGCGTCAACCTCAAGAAGAAGTTCCAACACAACAACTTGAGGAGGATCACGGTGACTGTCCCTACCACTATCGACGCGGGCGCATGGCTTAGCAAGCACCTGGAGTCCGATGACCCCGACCTGCTGCGGGCGATGCTCAAGGCCTTCGCCGAGGCGCTCATGAGTGCCGAGGCCTCGATGCAGTGCAACGCCGCCTATGGCGAGCGCAGCGACGAGCGGACGAACCGGCGCAACGGCTACCGGGTGCGGCCCTGGGACACCCGGGCGGGCACGATCGAGGACCTGGCGGTCCCCAAGCTCCGGCAGGGCGTGTACTCGCCCGAGTTCTTGCTCCAGCCGCGCCGGCGCGCCGAGCAGGCCCTCGTGGCGGTGATCTGCCAGGCCTATGTGAGCGGGGTCTCGACGCGCCGGGTCGACGACTTGGTCAAGGCGCTCGGGATCGAGGGGATCTCCAAGTCCGAGGTCTCGAGGATCGCGGCCGAGCTCGACACCGTGGTCGCCGAGTTCCGAGAGCGCCCGCTCGAGGACGGCCCCTATCGCTACCTGTGGATCGACGCGCTGACCCAAAAGGTCCGCGAGGGCGGCCGGGTGGTGAACGTCTCGGCCGTGATCGCCACCGCCGTCAACGCCGAGGGCCGGCGCGAGGTCGTCGGTTTCGACATCGTCACCACCGAGGACACCGCCGCCTGGACGGCCTTCTTGCGCTCGCTCGTCGCCCGGGGGCTCAGCGGGGTCGAGCTCGTCATCTCCGACGCCCACGGGGGCATCAAGGCCGCCATCGAGACCGTGCTCTCGGGCTCGTCGTGGCAGCGCTGCCGCACGCACTTCATGGCGAACTTCGCCGGCCGCGTGCCCAAGACCTCGTGGCCGATGGTGGCGACCCTGGTGCGTTCGGTGTTCGAACAGCCCGAGCGCGACGCCGTGTGGGAGCGGCTCGGCGACGTCGTCTCCAAGCTCACCGAGACCGGGTTCGTCGACGCGGCGACCTACCTCCTCGACGCGGCGGATGACATCTTGGCCTTCAGTGCCTTCCCCGTCGAGCACTGGCCCAAGATCCGATCCAATAATCCACAAGAGCGGCTCAACAAAGAGATCCGCCGGCGCACCGACGTCGTGGGCATCTTCCCGAATCGCCAAGCGGTCATCCGCCTCGTCGGCGCCATCTTGGCCGAGCAGTCCGACGAGTGGGCCCTCGGCAAGCGCTATATCGGGCCCGAGTCGTTGCGCGCGCCGCGCTACGAGGATCGAAGCGAGTTCGATCCGAGGCCAGCCATCGACGCGCCGAGCGTCGATGGCGAGAGGAGGGAGCCATTGACCGTCGAGTAGAATTGGTGCAAAGGTCGGCAATCAACCGGCCGCGAGGATTGACGCGGATGGCCGCGCATCACGAGCCTCGTACACCACTCGTTGGGGCTTGACCGAGACGCACCTGAAGTTCGCTCGACGGGCGCGGGAGGCTGGCGAACAGACGACTGCGAGGGAACTCCTCGAAAAGGGTTTGGCACTCTGGCGAGGACCCGCTTTGGGCGACATAACGAGAGAGCTCAACCGACTGACGGCCGGAGAACGCCTCGATGAGCTCCGTCGTGTGGCAGTTGAGGATCTTCATGCCATCCGAATGGAGATGGGTGTCGATAACGAACTGGTCGCGGACATGGAGCTTGCGGTTTCAGAGCAGCCGCTGCGGGAGCGGCGCTGGGCTCAACTGATGACGGCGCTCTATCGCAGCGGCCGTCAAGCCGACTCTCTGCGTGCGTTTCGTCGCCTCCAAGAGCACCTGGCCCTTGAGCTGGGGATCGAACCCTCGGCCGAACTTGCACGGCTTGAACATGCCATCCTGCTCCAGGATCCGGCGCTCCTCGCGGTTGGACCGGATGCCGACCACGGCAGTGGGCGGCGGAATTCGATCGTCATCCCAGTGGCTTACATCCCTACGCTCAAGCAGACCGAGCCCGCAGACACCCAGTTTTCGCTCCAAGACGGGCACCTCACCATCGGTCGACAGGCCGATAATGACGTAGTTCTGCAGGCTGACATGCGAGTCTCGCGGCATCACGCCATGATTCAGGAGCGCGAGAGCGAGTGGGTCCTTAGAGACCTTCGCAGCCGCAATGGCACGCTCCTCAACGGGGAGCGGATCACCGACAGTATTCTGCGGAGTGGAGACCAGATCGAGATCGGTGACGCCATCTTTCACTTCATCGTCGAGGAGGATCCCATGGCGACCATCGCCGGTACGAGGGCGCCCGATAGGTGAAGCACGTGATCCGCGCTCGGAATGGCTTTCTCGTCCGAGTCGGGACTCGGCGCACTTGGTCGCCACCGTCCTTGCCCACTGGGTAACCGTCGCAGGCCGGCTGTCGTCGCGTCACCGGGAATGAGGGCGCAGTCCCGGGCGCGTCAGCCCGCGGGCTTGCGCGCCATCACCGCCAGCAGCAGGCACTGCTCCGCCGCGGCGAACACCCCCGGATGCGCGCTCGCCTCGGCCTCGTCGAACGTCTTCGACTCCACGCCGGCGCGCATGAGGTTGAGCCCCTTGCACTCGGTCACCTCGAAGCCGGCCCGCTCCAACTTGCGCACGAGCTCCTCCGCCGAGTACTCGATCTTGTGGTCGTGGTTCATCGGTGCATCCGAGCGCAGACGCCACGCCGGCCCATTCGGTGTGTCCAGGCAGAACCACCCTCCGGGAGTGAGCACTCGGAACGCCTCGCGCACGACGGTGTCGCCGTCGGCCTCGGTGACGTGCTCAATCGACTGCCCGCTGTACACGAGGTCGAACGACGCGTCGTCATAGCGGCCGAGGTCGACCATGGAGTGGAACGCGAACTCGACCGGGCCTAGCTCGGACATCACCGGCTCGCCGCTCGATCCACCCTGGTAGATCTCGTCGCGCTCGCCGACGGGCAGGTCCACCACGACGAGCCGCTCGAAGGGGTACGGATAGCCCAGGTGCACCAGGGCGCCGTCGGGCAGTCCCTGGTGCGTGCCACCGAGGTCGAGGATGCGGGCTGCCGGCGGCAGCCCCGTGACGAAGTCGCTTCGGCTCACGTGCATGGAGAGAAGCACGTTCTCAATCGGCACCTCGCGCCGGAACTCCTCAGAATGCGCCAACGCCTCGGCGACCCCACGCCGGGACAGGTCCCCGCTGGCCAGCTTGCGCGTGTAGTCGTCCGCTCCCGCGCCGTCGGGCTCCCGATCGAGGATCACGTTGAAGGCCAGGCGCACCGACTGCTTGGGCGGCAGGTAGCGGAAGGGCACGGTCGGCACGAAACGGTCGAAGACGCGGTACGCCCGTCGCTTCCATCCACTGGTTGGCATCGCACCATTCTGGCCGGTGGCGTCGCACCGCCCCGACGCCTGGGCCCGGACGCGAAGCGCTCCGGACCGGTCACCCGAGGGAGTCGCGGGGACCGTCCGGAGGCTTCGATGCCGTGAGGGCGGGGTGGTTAGGAGTCGAGGGAGATGGGCAGGTCGTCCGGGTGGACGGCGTCCTCGCCGAGGCCGCCGTCGTCGTCCTTGGGCGCCAGGTGCTCGCGCACCCGCTCGTCGATCTCGGCCATCAACTGGGGGTTCTCCGAGAGGAACGTCTTCACGTTCTCCCGGCCCTGGCCGAGCTGCTCACCCTCGTAGGTGAACCAGGCGCCGGACTTCTTGACGAACCCGAGGTCGAGCCCGACATCGAGGAGCGAGCCCTCGCGGCTGATCCCCTTGCCGTACATGATGTCGAACTCGGCCTGCTTGAAGGGGGCGGCGCACTTGTTCTTCGCGACCTTGACCCGGGTGCGGTTGCCGATCACGTCGGTCCCGTCCTTGATCGCCTCGATCCGGCGTATGTCCAACCGGATCGACGAGTAGAACTTCAGCGCCCGGCCGCCGGGGGTGGTTTCCGGCGAGTTGTGCACGACCACACCGTCGACGAGGTAGTTGTGGCTGTCCTCGACCTCGATGTCGAACCGGTGCATCGACCGGGTCGGCGGCTTCGCGTGGATGTCCGTCACGGGAAGCGCCACGAGCTCGTAGCGCATCGCCGCGAGCACCGGCTCCACTGCGAAACGGCCCCGGTAAACCGGCAGCAGCTTGTAGTCCATACTCGGGTGCACGAACGGAGCGATCAGCGCGTGGAGCTTCGCCGTCTCCGCGTTGTTGAACACCAGGACGGCCTTCTTCGCAGCTCCGGAGGCGATGAGCTTGGCTCTGATGTCCCAGGTGTCGGCCAGGTACGCCACCAGCCGCTCGCGGGTCGCCGGCTCCATGGCCTCGACGCAGATGGTCGCTCGCCCGGTCTGGCCCTCGGTGCGCTTCTGCACACCCTTCGACCGGATGGTGAAGTTGGCGTCGTCCATGTACCAGAGGGCGAGCGACAGCGGCGAGAGGCGCTTCAGGTACTCGTCGCCGAAGACCTTCTTCTTCCCGACATAGACCTCGGAGCGCAGCGGTGCCAACTCAGGCAGCGGCAGGAAGTCGTAGTTGACGACGCCGTCCTCACGGACGTAATGGCTGGACTCCAGATTGGAGAACAGGGACGCCTTCCAGTCGGCGTAGGCCTGCTGCTTCGCGCCGTGGCCATAGCGGAACCTCGCCCCATGGCCATTGCGCGTGGGCGACAGGGCGCCGTCGCCCATGAGCGTCCCCCGCAGCGCCTCCCACTGGAACTCCGAGAGGTAGTGCGGCAGCGCTTCCAGAACCCGGTCGCCGACCTTCAACTCCCCGGCCTCACGCCAGCCGCTGGGCGTGCGGATCAGATGGTTCGACGTGCAGGCCAGTTGGGCCCGCCCGTTCTTCGCCGGCTTCGCCACGGTGATCTGCAGGAACTGGTCGGTCTTCCCGTTGTCGAACCAGTTGACGACCTTCTTGGGAACGATCGCGCCGGACTTGGCGTCGAAGGAGAGCACCTCGACGGGCAGGCGCTGGTTGACGATCTTGCCGATCTTCTCGGTGCTCCCGTCGGCGAGAACGACACGGGAGTTGTAATGAAAGCATCCGAACATGACGCCGATTTTTTCGCGCAGCTGGTTGATGAAGATCGCGATCGTGTCGGACTTCGACAGCGTCCCGGTCAGCTTGCGCAGCGCCTGGGACATGAGGCGCGCCTGGAGGCCGACGTGCGTGTCGCCCATCTCGCCCTCGATCTCGGCCCGCGGCGTGAGCGCGGCCACCGAGTCGATGACGAGGATGTCGAGCGCACCCGAGCGGATGAGCATGTCGGCGATCTCGAGCGCCTGCTCACCGGTGTCGGGCTGCGAGATGAGGAGGTCGTCCACGTTCACCCCGATAGCCCGCGCGTACACCGGGTCCATGGCGTGCTCGGCGTCGATGTAGGCGCAGATGCCGCCGTTGCGTTGCGCCTCGGCCACCGCGTGCATGGCCAGGGTCGACTTTCCCGACGATTCGGGCCCGTAGATCTCGACGATGCGGCCCCGGGGCAGGCCCCCGATCCCGAGCGCCAGGTCCAAGGAGAGCGCCCCCGTGGGGATGGACTCGATGTTCATGTTCAGGTTGTCGCCCATGCGCATGACCGACCCCTTGCCGAACTGCTTCTCGATCTGGCCCAGCGCCGCGTCGAGCGCCTTGTCCCGTTCCGTCTCGCCCATTCCTCTCTCTCCTCTGTGTGCTCTCCGACCTGCGGCCAGCTCGATCGTCGCTGTGTCAGCGACCCTACGGCGGAGGTGTGACGGGCCCACCAGCTGGCCCTGTTCGTCAGCATAACGAACACGTGTTCGTATGCGGTGGACCCTCCTCGTGTCCGCGACCGGTCGTCTCAGAACGGTCGGCCGAGCCCGCGCGCCGCCACCGAATCGGATCCCACGCGACCGGGTCGCGCCCGCAGCGTGCGATGCTGGCGGGTCCCCCGGCGGGTTGTGGAAAGAGGAGAAGGGTGGAGTTCGCACGAAGGCTGGCCGTTGGCACCCTGGCTGCCGCGGCGGCCGCCGCGCTGTCCTCGGTCACCCCGGCCGCGGCGGCCTCCCACCCCAGCCTCGACGCAGCGACGCTGTACCACGACGCGATCGTCACCACCCACTCGTGGTCGGTGCACTACGTCTCGTCCTCGACCGAGTCCCAGGTGTCGCTGTACGAGACCGGCGACGCCGGTCCGGCGTCGGGCACGCAGACGGTGCTGACCGGAAAGGGGAACCTCGACGACGCGATCACCATCTACGTGATCGGCGGCATCACCTTCGTGAAGGGAAACGTCGGTGGGCTCGAGGTCCTGGCCGGGCTCAACGCGGCCCAGGCCGTCGTCGCGTCGAATCGCTGGATCGACTTCTCGACTGACAGCTCCGCGTTCGCGGCGGTGGTCACCGGGGTCCGCTCGCACGACGTGGCGAGCGAGCTCGAACTCAAGGGGCCGCTCAGCCTCGGCCACTCCCGCACGCTCGACGGGGTCACCGTGGACGCCATCGAGGGCACCCAGACCGGCGCCAAGCACCGGTCGGTGCACGTCGTCCTCTACGTCCGGGCCAACGGGACCCACGTGCCGGTAGAGGAAGACTCAGTTGACGCCCAGGGAAAGACCACCTCGGCCCTGCACGTGATCTACTCCCATTGGGGCGAGACGGTGCGTCCGCAGGCCCCGTCGGGGGCGCTGCCGCTCGGGCCCGTCAGCGCCGTGTGAGCATGCGGTGTGAGCGCGCTGTGTGCCCATACCCCCGGATGCCGAGGCCCCATGCGGCCCCAGACGTGCGAGGATGTCTCGCCCCTCATACGAGCCCGCTGATCGCCTCACGCGTCGCCGGGCCCCCAGGAGAGTGAACACCATGCGCCCCCTTTTCGTTCGCAGCGCCGCGGCCTCCATCGGCCTGGCCGCGCTCAGCCCGCTCGCCTTGGCGGTGGCCGGATCTTCCCCGGCCGGAGCCGCGTCGACGCCGGCCCAGAGCAGCGCCCAGTCCGAGTACCAGGCCGCCATCAAGGCCACCGGAAGCCAGGGGGTGCACTTCGTCTCGAAGGCGAGCCAGGGCGGCGTCAGCATTCGCGTCGTCGGTGACACCGGCGCCACCTCGGGCGCGCAGACGCTCACCGTGACGAACGGCAAGCTCACCGAGCACGTCTCCTCGACGGTGGTCGGCTCGACCGGGTACGTGAACGCGAAATTCGACGGCCCTCCACGACGTCATCGGGCTGACCTCGAGCCAATCGAACAAGTACGCCAACAAGTGGCTCTCCTTCCCCACCTCGAACACGGGCCTCGACGAGCTGGTGAGCGGGCTGCTGAACTCGCAGATCTCCACCGAGCTCGAGATGAGCGGTCCCTACAGCTTCGGCAGCGCCACGACGATCGGCGGGCAGCACGTCATTGCGATTCGCGGGAATGTGAGCACCAGCAGTGGGACCAAGGTGCCGGTCATCCTCTACGTCCCGTCCTCGGGCAAGCCCAGGCCGATCGAAGAGGTGACCAACCCCGGGGCCTCGTCGAAAACCTCCTCTATCCACGGCACCGTGACCTTCGCCAATTGGGGCGAGAAGACCTCGGAGAAGGCACCGTCTCACACCGTCTCGCTCCTCAAGGTGGCCCCGCCGTCCACGTCGGGCACCACCTCGACCACGGCGGGCTAACCCGTGGCGCCCCGCCTGGAGGCCGCGGCGGGCGACATTACGAGCGAACGCGTCGACGCCGTTGTCAATGCGGCGAACCGCCAGCTCCGCGGCGGGGGCGGGGTCGACGGCGCCATCCATCGAGCCGCGGGCGCCGAGCGTCTGCAGGCAGCCTGCCGCGCCCACGGCGAATGCCCTCCTGGTCAGGCGTTCGTCACCGCCGGCTTCGACCTGCACGCCCGCTTCATCATCCACACGGTCGGACCCGTCTGGCACGGCGGGACATCGGGCGAGCCCGAGACCCTGGCCTCGTGCTATCGCACCAGCCTGGCCGAGGCCGACGCCGTCGGGGCCCGTTCCGTCGCGTTCCCGGCCATCTCCACCGGCGTCTACGGCTACCCGCCCGAGCAGGCGGCCGAGGTGGCCGTGACGGCCGTGCGCGCGGCCGACACCGAGGTGGCCCTGGTGCGCTTCGTCGCCTTCGACGGCGCCACGCTCGAGCACTACACGCGGCTGCTGGGCTGAAGCCCCGCCCCGGCGGTCAGTCGCCCGGGGACGTGAGGTCGTAGACCGTGGTCCCGCCCGCGGTCTGGGCCGTGAAGTGCGACTCGACCCACGAGGTGATCTGCGACGCGTCGTCGGCGGAGCTGCCGCCGGGGCCGGCGAAGCCACCGCTCCCGGCGATGAAGTAGTGGATCTTGCCCTCGGCGACGTAATTCTCGAACTGCGCGAGCGTCGGCGCCGGGTCGGTCCCGTTGAACCCGCCGATGGCCATCACGGGCTCCCCGCTGGCCAGTTGGTAGCCCGCCGCGTTGTTCGAGTTCACGGTCGCGGCCACCCAGGTGTAGGCGGCGGCATCCGCCTCGAGCAGCTTGGTCAATGCCGGGTTCGACTGGCTGGCGTTCAAGAACCCGCCCCCGGGCCCTCCTCCTCGGGGCCCGCCCCCGCCGAAGGTGCGTTGCGACCCACCACCAGCGGACGCACCGCCGGGGAAGCCGCCCCCGAACCCGTTGCCGCCCGTCCCGGTGCCCGGGCTCGCGCCTCCTGGGACCGCGCCGCCACCGGCACCGCCGGGGAAGCCGCCCCCCGGGAAGCCGCGACCCTGAAACGCGCCGCCGGGCGCGCCGCCGGCGAAGGCGCGGGCACCACCCCCCGGGAAGCCGCGGCCGGGGAAGGTGCCGCCAGGTCCCCCCTGCCCGCCGGCCGGGGTCGGCGTGGCCGAGGGGATGGCGCCGGTGTGGGGGGTGGCCGCCGTGGCCACGGTCGAGAACAGCGGCGCCGCCAGCGCGGCCCCGAGGCCGAGCGCGGCAACGAGGCCGACGGCCAGCTTGGGGACGGAGCGGAGGAGCGGCAGCGCCAAAATGGCGACGACGCCGAGCGTGCCCACCACGGCGACGAATGGTCGGAGCGCAGGGAACCACTCGGAGGTGCGGCCCAACAGGACGACGGTCCAGATGACGGTGGCCGCCAGTGCCGCGGCGAGGCCGAGGCGCCCCGCCCACCACGCGCGGCGCTCCCACAGACCCATGGTGGCGATCCCGACCAGCCCGCCGAGCGGCGCCGCCAGGGCGACGAGGTAGTAGGGGTGGATGATGCCCTGGGCCATGGAGATGGTGAGCCCGATGCAGACGAGCGAACCGCCCCACAACAACAGCGCGGCGCGCTCACGGTCGGTACGGCGGGCCCGGATCGTGATGAGGAGCAACACGGCGCCCATGACCAAGGCGCCGGGGAGCAGCCACGACATCATGTTCCCGAACGAGTCGTTGAACAGGCGGGTCCAGCCGGTCGGGCCCCACATGGCGCCGCCGACGTTCCCGCCGCCGACGCTCCCCGACTCGTTCCCGGTGAGGCGGCCGAGGCCGTTGTAGCCGAAGATGAGGTTCAAGATGCTGTTGTCCTGGGAGCCCCCGACGTAGGGGCGGTCGGCGGCCGGCGTCAGCGCCACCGCGGCCACCCACCAGCCGGCCGCCACGAGGACAGACAGACCCATCACGACGACCTGCCAGACCCGGCGCCACCAACCGGTCGGCGCGGCGAGCAGGTAGACGACGGCCATGACCGGGAGGATGAGGAGGGCCTGCATCATCTTGGTGATGAAGCCGAAGCCCACGAGTGCGCCGGCCAGGACGAGCCACTTCGTCTGTGCCCGCTCCAGGCCGCGCATGGTCGCGTAGGTTGCGGCGGTGAGCAGCAGCGCCAGCAGGGCGTCGGGGTTGTTGTAGCGGAACATGATGGCGGCCACCGGGGTCAGCGCGACCACGGCGGCGCCCAGCAGCGCGGCCTGCGCACTGAACCAGCGACGCACGGACAGGTAGACCAAGCCGACGGTGGCCACGCCCTCGAGGGCCTGGGGCACCAAGATGCTCCACGAGTTGACCCCGAAGAGGCGGGCCGAGATCTCCATCGGCCACAGGAACGCGGGTGGCTTGTCGACCGTGATGAAGTTCGATGAGTCGGAGGAGCCGAAGAAGAAGGCCTTCCAGCTCTTCGAGCCCGCCTGGACGGCCGCCGAATAGAAGGAGTTGGCCCAGCCGTTGGCTCCGAGGTCCCAGAGGTACAGGACGGCCGTCGCCACGAGCAGCGCCAGGAGGACCGGACGAACCCAGGGGGCGTCGCTCTCCTTGCCGCGGAAGAACCGGGCGACGCGCCCGGGACGCGGCCCGGGCGGCCAGGCCGGGGTGGCCGGCGCGGACGGCCAGCTGTCGGCCTGCGGCGCGCCCGTCACGGCGGGCGGGTCGAGCACCGCCACGGGGGCGTCGGGGGGTGTGAGGTCCGTCATCGGGACACCTCCATGAGGTGCGTGGGCGCGACGTGGCGGGGGCGGAAGATCCACGAGCGCAGCGCGGTGAAGCGGAACACGGCCGCGAGCCCGTTGGCCGCGGTGAGGGCAATGAGCTCGGGGACGAGCGCACCAGGGGCCGCCCAGCCGGCCACGACGAGGGCGAGCGTGGTGAGCCCGAGGCTGACGGCGTAGAGCCCGCCGGCCACGACGACCAGCTGGCCGCGGCGCGCCTGCCCGTCCCGTCCGTAGGAGAGCTCGCGGTGGACGGCCGTGTTGAAGAGCGTGGCGATCGCCATGGCCACGGCATTCGCCCCGAGCGGACCCAACAAGGGCCGCCAGGCGACGAACAGGAACAGGTAGCCGAGCGTGGAAAGGACGCCGACGCCGGCGAACCGTAGGAGCTCGTCCGCGGCCACCTCGTCGACGCGCACCGGGCGGGCGTCGCCCTTGGGCCGGCGCACCAGGAGGCGCCAGATGCCACGGAGGTCACTGAGCGCGGTCGAGACGATCTGCACCCGGGAGTCGGGGTCGTCCACCCAGTCGACGGGGACCTCGCCGATCCGCAGGCCCAACCGCTCGGCGGTGACGAGCAACTCGGTGTCGAAGAACCACTCGTTGTCCTCGACGAGCGGAAGCAGGCGCAGCGCGGCGTCGCGCCGGAGGGCCTTGAACCCGCATTGGGCGTCGCTGAAGCGGCCGCGCAGGGCGCACTTGAGCAACAGGTTGTAGGCCCGCGAGATCAACTCACGCTTCGGTCCGCGCACGACGTGGGCGCCGCGGGCCAGGCGCGACCCGATGGCCACGTCGCGGTGGCCTGACAGCAACGGCGCCACCAGCGGCAACAACGCGGGCAGAGAGGTCGACAGGTCCACGTCCATGTACGCGACGACCGGCGCGTCGCTGGTCGACCACGCCGCGCGCAGGGCGTAGCCGCGGCCCTTGCTCTCCAGACGCATCGAGGCCACGCCAGGGAGCCGCGTCGCCAGCTCGCCGGCGATGGCGGACGTGTCATCGGTGCTCGCGTTGTCCACCACCGTGACGAGGGCCCGGAACGGGAAGGACTCGTCGAGGAACGCGCGCAGCGCGATGATCCGTTCGGCGAGCTGGGCCGCCTCGTTGTAGACCGGGACCACGATCTCGACGTCGACGGGGACGCGCCGGGGATCGACGCCCGTGTCCGTGTCCGTGTCCGTGTCCGTGTCCGCCTCGTGCTGGGCCAGAGCTGTCATGCCCGCATGGTGCGGACCCGGACTCCGGCCTCGGTGAAACCCAGCTGTGCATCGGGTGTGAATCGCGGCGTCGGGCGGACGGCGGCGACCCCGAGGCGGTCGTGCCTAAGCGACAGGCTGGGACTCGCCCTCCGCGGGCACGGGCTCAGGACGGTCGGCGCGGATCGGGAGGCGCACGGTGACGGTCATGCCGTCGCCCGGTGCCGAGCTGGCCGAGACCGTGCCGTGGTGGGCCACCACGATGGCGGAGACGATCGAGAGGCCGAGGCCGCTGCCACCCCTGGTCCGCGACCGCGCGGGGTCGGCCCGGTAGAACCGCTCGAAGACGCGGCGGGCGTCCTCGGCCGGCATGCCCGGTCCGTCGTCCCGCACCTCGATTTCGGCGTCGTCACCGATCTGTTCGACCCGCACCATCGTCTGGGTGCCCTCGGGCGTGTGGGCGCGGACGTTGGCCAGCAAGTTGTCGATGACCTGGCGCAGCCGGTCCTTGTCGCCGGTCACCTCGAGGGGCTGTGCCGCCCAGAAGCGCACGGGCCACTCAGGTCCGACCGCGGTGGCCGTGCGCACCGACTCGGACACCAGCGCCACCAGCTCGACCGGCGCCATCTCCACGGAGACGCCCTCGTCGAGGCGGGCGAGTGTGAGCAGGTCGGTGACCAAGCGATCCATGCGCGCCGTCTCGGTCCGGATGCCGGCCACGATGCGCGGCAGGTCGTCGGAGTGCTCGGCCCCGCCGCGTTCGAACAGCTCGGCGTAGGCCGAGACGGCGGCGATGGGCGTGCGGAGCTCGTGGGACGCGTCGGCCACGAACTGGCGCAAGTGCTGCTCGTTGTCCTTCAGCTTGGCCTCGGAGCGGAGCCGGGCGTCGAACGCGCCCTGGATCCGCTCGAGCATGACGTTGAGGGCGCGGGCGAGGCGGCCCACCTCGGTGGGCTCCTCGGCGCCCGGCACGCGCTGGTCGAGGTTGCCGGCGGCGATGGAGTCGGCCGTACGCTCGACGTCCGCGAGCGGGCGCAGGCCGAGACGGACGAGCCACCAGCCGCCCACCAGCGCCAGCACGAGGGCGGCCGCCGTCACGGCCAGCTCGGTGAGGAAGAGGGTGTGGAGCGTGCTCGTCTGGTCGGCGATCGCCTGAGCCTGCACGATGATGTCGCCGTTCAATGGTCCGCCGTCTTGGATCTTGGTGGCCTGCACGCGGAACGGCGGCCCCTGGGGCGACATCGAGCCGGTGGTGAAGTAGGCGACTTGTGACCCGTTGGACTTGGTCGTGAACCCCGTGATCTGTGACGGGAGCTGCGGACGGTACGAGTGGTCGCCGACGTAGGCGGGGCACTCGAGCCCGCTCACGACTCCGCTGTTCGGCTTGACAATCGAGAGGTAACTGATGCCGAAGACGTTCGGAAAGGCCTGCCCGCCCGGCCCCGGCCCCGGCCCGCTGTTCCCGGCCGCGCCGCCGTTGCCGTTGTCGACGGGCCCGGCGCCCGCGCCCAAGTTGGATTGGTACGGCGAGGGGCAGTTGGTGAACCTCGTGACCGACCCCGTGACCGGATCAACCAGGACGCTCTCGTGCGGGATCTGGTGCGCGAGCTGCTGGTCGACCTGGCCGTAGAGCGAATTACGCAGCGCCGAGTAGGTGGCAAAGTCCGCCACCACCAGCGCCACGATGGCGATGAGCCCGACCGCGGCGAGCAGGCGCAGCCGGAGGGACACTCAGCTGCTCCCGTTGGCGCTCTCGGGCTCGCGCAGCGTGTACCCGACGAGGCGGATGGTGTGGATGAGGGGTGGTCCGAACTTCTCGAGCTTCTTGCGCAGGTAGCTGACGTACGTCTCGACGACGTTGCCGTCCCCGCCGAAGTCGTAGTGCCACACGTGATCGAGGATCTGAGCCTTGGAGAGGACGTGCCGCGGATTGAGCATGAAGTAGCGCAGCAGGTTGAACTCGGTCGCCGTCAGGTTGATGGGGTTGCCGTCGCGCCGGACCTCGTGCGCGCTCTCGTCCAGTTCGAGATCCGAGAAGCGCAGGATCCCGTCGTCCTCGGGCTCGTAGCCGGTGCGCCGGAGGATCGCGTGCACGCGCGCGATCACCTCGGCCAATGCGAAGGGCTTGGTCACGTAGTCGTCGCCGCCGATGGTCAGCCCGGCGAGCTTGTCCGACAGCGTGTCGCGGGCCGTCAGGAAGAGGACGGGGACGCGCACGCCGTCGGCCCGCAGGCGACGCGTCACCTCGAGCCCGTCGAGGTCGGGGAGCATCACGTCGAGGATGACGAGATCGGGCGGGTCTTCCTGGGCCTGCGCCAGCGCCTTGCGCCCGGTCATCGCCTCGTCGACGGTGAACCCTTCGTAGCGGAGCGACGTCGCCACCGCATCGACGATGGAGGGCTCGTCGTCAACCACCAGGACCCGCGGTCCGCTGTCGAACTTCACTTGGCCATACCTCCTGGCGAACAGGCTCGCGCCCGCGACTGCCCTTCCAGTGTGGCTCCGCTGTGGACCTGCTGTGAACGCAGGGGTCAGGCGGGCTCGGCGTCGAGGGCGCGTCGCAGCAGGTCAAGAGCCGAAATCGCCCCGTACTGGCGCACGCGCTCGCGGTCACCGGGAAGGCGCAGCTGCCGGCTCTCGCTTGGGCGGCCGGGCAGGGCCAGCCCGACGAAGACCGTCCCCGGCGCCACCCCTTCCTGGTCCTCCGGACCGGCGACCCCGGTGATACCCAGGCCGACATCGGCGTGGGTGACGGAGCGGGCCCCCTCGGCCATGGCCGCCGCGGCCGGCTCGGTCACCACCCGCCCGGCCGGCACCCCCAGCACGTCGAACTTGACCTGGGAGTCGTACGCAACGACGCCGCCCTTGAACCAGGCCGACGCCCCCGGCACATTGACGAGCCGGGACGCAATCAGGCCGCCGGTAAGCGACTCGGCCACGCCGAAGGTCAGCCCGCGGGCGACGAGCCGCTGGGCGACCGCGACCTCCATGGTCTCGTCGTCGACTCCGAAGACGATGTCGCCCAGCCGTTCCTCGATGGCGCGGCGCACCTCGGCCTCCTCCTTGTCGAGAAGGTCGATGACGTCATTCAGCGTGCGGGCGCGGGCGGTGATGCGCACTTTGATCCCCTCGATGCCCGAGGCGAGGAAGGCGAGGGTGACGTCGCCCGCATCGTCCAGCGCGTCGACACGCTCGGAGAGGGCCTCGGCCAGAGCGGACTCGCTCGATCCCCACGTGCGCAGCACGCGGCTGGCGATGACGGCCTCCTCGCCGGACTCGGCCATGCGGGCGCGCAGGTCGGTCAGGATGGCCCGCTCGAACATCTCGGTCATCTCGTAGGGGACGCCGGGGACGGCGTAGACCACCTTGTTCCCCACCGGACAGATGAGGCCGGGTGCGGTGCCTCCGGCCTGCGGGATCACCGCCGCGCCCCGCGGGACGTCCGCCTGCCGAGCGTTGTTGCCCGACATATCCCTGCCTCGGGCTTTGAAGAAGCCGGCGATGTAGGCCAGGACCTCCTGGTCGCGGACCAGCCCGACGTTCATCACCTCGGCAATGGCCTCGCGGGTGATGTCGTCCTGGGTCGGGCCGAGGCCGCCGCACACGATGACGCCGTCGCTGCGGGCGAGCGCGGTGCGCAGCGCGAGCACGATGCGGTCGTGGTTGTCGCCAACCGCCTGATGGAACTGAGAGGTGACGCCGTTCGCCGCCAAGTGCTCGCCCAACCAGGCCGAGTTGGTGTCGGCGATCTGGCCGAGCAGGAGCTCGGTGCCCACCGCCACGATCTCGATCCTCACGGGCCTGACCTTAGGGCCTCGGGGCAGAACGCTTACGGGGCGGCGGGTCCCGGATGGTGCAGCGCCCTGCGCCCATCGAGCAGGTACTCGGCGCCGGTGTAGAGGGTGAGCGCGCAGGCCAGCCAGATCACCGCCAGCTGCAGGCCGTGTTGGTGGGCCAGCGGCGGGATGATGCACGTGCCGACGGCGAGGTCCTGTACCAGCGTCTTGAGCTTCGCCGTCGGGCGGGCCGGAATGGACACACCGCGCCGGCCCACCCAGGTGCGGTAGGCCTGCATGCCGACCTCGCGGGCGGTGATGAGGAGCACGGGCAGCCAGGGCAGGTGGCCCTGGGCGGCGAGCGTGATGAGGGCGCCGAGCACGACGGCCTTGTCGGCCAGAGGGTCGAGGAAGGCGCCCGAGCGGGTCGTGCCCTGGCGGCGGGCCATGTAGCCATCGAGGCCGTCGCTCGCCGCCAAGATGAATCCGACCACGACGTTGATCCACGACGCGCCCCAGACCACCAGCATCACGACGTAGACGGGCGCGGCGAGCAGGCGCGCCACCGTGACGGCGTTGGCCGGGGTGACGAGCGCGCTGGGGCCGAAGGTGAAGCCAGGGTGGCCGGCGGGATGGTCCTGCGTGGCGTCGCTCATGGGATTGGGCTGTGGGTGTCTGCGGCGGTGAGGTCAGGCCCTTCGGCGCCGGTGATGGTCACCTCGACCAGGCTGCCCGCCTCGAGGTGGGGTGGGAGGTGCACGATGCCGTCGATCTCAGGAGCCTCGTGCACAGTGCGGCCTATGCCGGGCGCGTCGACGAGGACCTGTTGCGTCGTCCCGACGAGGGCGTCGCGCTTCGCCGCCGTGATGGAGTCCTGTAGCTCGGCGCACTCGCGCAAGCGCTCGAGCGCGAGCTCGGGTACGACCTGGTCGGTCAGGCCCGCCGCGTACGTGCCTTCCTCATTGGAGAAGGTGAAGAAGCCGGCCCAGTCGAGTTGGGCTCCATCGATGAACTGGAGGAGGAGGTCGTGGTCGCGCTCGGTCTCGCCCGGGTAACCGAGGATGAAGGAGGAGCGGAAGGTGGCATCGGGAGCGGCTCTGCGGATGTCGTCGATGCGCCGGAGGAACTTCTCGCCGTCGCCCCAGCGCCGCATGCGGACCAGGTGGGGACGCGAGACGTGCTGGAGCGACAGATCGAAGTAGGGGACGCCGGTCTGCAGCACCGCGTCGATGAGCTCGTCGGTAAGCCCCGAGGGGTAGAGGTAGAGGAGGCGGGTGCGGTCGACCCGGGCCGAGACGGCTCGGGTGAGGGCGGCGATGGGTGAGTGGAAGGTGCGGGTGTTCGCGTTGTCATTGGCGGCGGTGTCGGCGCGAGCGGCGCCCGTCTTGGCCGCTGGTCCCGTGCGGTCGCGCCCGTACGAGGCGAGGTCCTGCGCGACCAGGACGATTCTCGCGGAGGGGAGGGGCGGCCTCGTTGCCGGAGCGATCGCTGTGGTGCGCGCACAGGGCGTCGACCTCGGCCAGGATCTCGCCGGAAGTCCGCGAACGCTGCTTGCCCCGGAACGAGGGAATGGCGCAGAAGCCGCAAATTCGGTCACAGCCCTCGGCGACTTTCACGTAAGCCCAGGGCGCGCGGGCGGCGGGGCGGGGCAACTCGAGGAGGTCGAAGCCGGCCGAGGGTCCCGGTGATGTCTCTGAGGAGCGCCCCGTTGATGTCTCTGAGGAGCGCCCCGTTGATGTCTCTGAAGAGCGCCCCGTTGATGTCTCTGAAGAGCGCCCCGTTGATGTCTCTGAAGAGCCCCCCGTTGATGTCTCTGAAAACTGTAAACGAACCTGCTTAGAGTTTTGGGAGACATCACGCCCGGGGACACTGATCGTCCTGGTCGCGCCCAGGGCCACGGGGACGGCAGGCGACTCCGGAAGGGGGATGAGGTCATGACCGAAGCCCGCGACCAGATCGACTTCGGGCAACTCGTCGCGAAGCTCGTCGCCGTAGCGCTCGGCCAGGCACCCGGTAACGACCAGACGGGCGCCGGGGCGGCGCCGCTCAGCCAGGCTGAGAATGGTCTCGATCGACTCCTGACGCGCCGCCTCTATGAAGGCGCAGGTGTTCACGACCACGAGGTCGGCATCGCCGGGATCCGTGACGCAGCCGTACCCCTGCGCATCGAGGTACCCCTCGAGCTTGTCGGAGTCCACCTGGTTCTTCGGGCATCCCAGGGTCTGCATGTAGTAGCGACCCACGACTTTGCACACACTCCTCGCACCAAGGCCGAAGCCCGCCGACGCCAGGGCGACGGGACACGGCGGGCCCGCCGTGGCGGGCCCACGTTCCGGAACCTCCGGCACCTCGTGCCCAGCTCCGAGCGGAGAGGGAGGGATTTGAACCCTCGGACCCGGTTACCCAGGTCAACTCATTAGCAGTGAGTCCGATTCGGCCGCTCTCGCACCTCTCCCAGGGCTTTCGCGAGCGCCGTCCGGAGTCTTGTCCATAATTCGCCGGCGAAAATCCTGTGCCGGACAAGCCTACGTGACGCTCGGGTCGAGGTTGGGCGGCAACAGCTCGGGCAAAGGTCCCGCTCGGGTTCGCGCCCATTGGGGCAGGCACCGGCGCACCGACCCTCTGGACGTTCGGGAACTCAGATGCCGGACCGGCTTCGCTAAAGACCGAGCCCCGGACCTTCCATCTCGATGCCGATCTCTGGGTGCTGCGATCGCCACCGCTCGATGGCCAGCCCGAGCTTCGGCACGTCGTGCTGCAGGGTCTGCCAGACGATGCGGTAGTCGACTGCGTGATAGACGTGATCGACGACGATGCGCATGCCGCGGACCTCGTCCCATGGAATGTCGGGTGTCTCCCGGATGACCTCCTCCGGCAACTTCGAAGCCACGTCGCCGATCCGGCCGATGACGGCTTCACCCGCGACCTCAGAGGTCGTTCGGTCTCCCACCGGTCGTGTCCGCACCCGACGATTTCTGCACCGGCATCGACCGCCTCGTTCAGGTCGGCGAGGAGGTCCGGCAGCCTCCGCGGCGCCATCAGAGTTCTATGGCTTGGCGGACGATGCCCTCGTGCCTCGGCTGCAACCCACCGGCCGAGATCACGTCCACCCCGACGCCCAGGAGGCGTTCGAGGTCGAGGACGAGGCCGACCTGATCGAGCGCCGAGGCGTCGGGCTCGAAGTCGACGAGGAAGTCGACGTCGCTCTCAGGACTCGAGCTGCCACCAGCGACCGAGCCGAAGATCCGGACGCGCTTCGCCTTCCTGGCATGCGCCAGCTCGAGGATCCTGCTGCGCTTTGACATCACCTCGACGAGGGTCATGCGGTCCATTGTCCCAAATGGTTGTCCATAATCCTGTCCAGAAACTCAGCCGGAACGTTCCGGGCCACGTGGACGCACTGGACGTGCTCCCAGATCAGAACGGTCTCGGCAGAGCGCGGATGTCGAGGCGGACCCGCTTGCCCGGGTTAGCAGTGAGTCCGATTCGGCCGCTCTCGCACCTCTCCAGTAGGAGTTTCGCCAGCAAACCTGGACCGTTGTCCATATTCCGGCCATAGTCGCCGACTAGCTCCGTCCAGAAATCCTACGTGAACGCTCGCCAGGGGTCGGGCGGGTCTGGCTGTCCCCGGGCAGGACACGGCCACGCACCGCTACCGATTTGGGGCTGGCGGGGCGACCGCCCTGGTGGGGGTTTGTAGGCCGTCCCGGCAAGGAGGTGAAATGACAGACGACCCTGGCTCTGCTGACGACATCCAGCGTTGGATAGACAGCAGGAGTTGGAGTTGGGCCGACGGAGCATGCCGACCGACAGATACGAGCACCGGGACGCCGAGCACCGTGAGCGTCAATATGGACAGAACTGGAAGGAGAAGGCCATGGGATCGAGCGTCGTTGCTGCCACGCCGACGTATGGGGAACGAGCGGACTTTCTCCCACTTGCTGAGGACACGGATGCAGCCGCGCCCAAATTGGCCGTGCAACTTTCCGAGTGGGGCCGAGCGGGAGCGATGCTCCACAATCGGGTCGCCTCGAGGACGCCGGGCTGACTTCTCGAAGATGCTCACCTACGCGAATCACCTGGGCCACTATTCACAGGAGGTCGACTCCACCGGTGAGCCGATCGGGAACTTTCCCGAGGCGTTCACCCACCTGGCGCTCATCCCCGCTGCGCTGAACCTCGATCGACAACTCGATGGTCGATCGGGCGATCTCGCGCAACTCAGAAGCCCCACTGGGTCGGTAGTGAGAAAGATGGGGAAGAGCTGAGCCATGACGAACCCCGTTGAGACCGGAAGGATGGCTCCGTCACTGCGGCGCATGCTGCTCCCACTTGCGCTGGCCCAGTTCATCTGCAGCTTTGCCGGCTCCAACATGAACGTCATGATCAATGACATCAGCCGGGATCTGCACACCACGGTCCAAGGCGTCCAGATCGCGATCACTCTCTTCTTGCTTGTCATGGCGGCCCTCATGATCCCTGGCGGCAAGCTGACCGATCGATGGGGCCGAAAGCGCTGCTTCACGATGGGACTCTCCATCTACGCGGTAGGCGCGGTGCTCAGTGCAGTCGCCCCCGGCTTGGGCGTCTTGATCCTTGGGAACTCGATCCTCGAAGGAGTGGGGACGGCATTGCTCATTCCCCCCGTGTACATCCTCACGACCATGCTCTTCCACGACCTCAGGTCTCGGGCCCAGGCGTTCGGCATCATCAGCGGAATGGGCGGAATCGGCGCCGCCACCGGTCCCCTTATCGGAGGATTCATTACCACGACCATCACTTGGCGCGCTGCCTTCGTCTTTCAAGCCATCGTGGTCGTCCTTATCGTCTTCCTCAGTCGACGCATCCACGATCCGCTGCCAGCCGATCCCACTCGCCCGTTTGACACGGTAGGGGCGATCCTGTCGGCGACTGGACTGGTGACACTGGTCGTGGGAATCATGGCGGCCGACAACAACCTTCTTGTGTGCGCGCTCCTCATCCTTGCCGGGGCGCTCGTCATCTTCGGCTTCTTCGCCTGGATTCGGAGCCGTGAGCGTGCCGGTAAAGAGGCGCTGCTCTCGACCAAGCTCTTCCGTAACCGCACGTCGAACCTCGGGCTCGTGACGCAGAACGTGCAGTGGCTGATGCTCATGGGAACGTCCTTCGTCGTTTCCGCTTATCTCCAAGTGGTACGGGGGTACAGTGCCATCAAGACCGGCGTGATCTTCACCGCTGCCACTTTGGGCATCTTGGTGTCCTCGCTTGCTGCCGGCGCACTGGCGAAGCGCTTCCAGCAGCGAACGTTGATCCTGATCGGCTTTGTCACCACCATTGCCGGAGTCGTTTTCCTTCTGCTGATCGTCAAGCACTCGCCGAGCGAATGGGCCTTCGCACCCGGGCTGCTCCTCATCGGGTTGGGCCTTGGGGTGATGCTCACTCCCTCGGTGAATGTGGTCCAGTCGGCCTTTCCAGAGGATCAGCAAAGCGAAATTTCGGGGCTGTCCCGCTGTGTGTCGAACCTGGGCTCGTCGTTGGGCACAGCCATCGCCGGCACCATTCTCATATCTGGACTGACTGACCCGACGCGGTCGTATGCCCTTGCCATGATTGTGGTCGCAGTTGTCGGTTTTGTCGGCCTTGGGGTCACGATGTTCCTCCGCAATCCAGAGTCCGCAGCTGCGTCGCGATGAGCTACTGGGAATGGCGATCGTGATCTTCGAGTCGGTCCTCCAGCATCATCACTGCTTGAACTGAAGATCCCTCGACGCAGTCCGGACGCTGGAAAGAGGCGGGAACGAAGGGACGGGAATGCCGATGGCATTCACCACGTCATTGGGGTACCTTTCGTCCGGACGAAGGTTCTCGAGTCCTGAACCAATCCCGCATCGGACATGGCTTTGGTCCGAATTAAAGGTGGCTTAGACATGACCACGGTTGATGAAGGTGACTCGTCGGGCGCCATCGATCGAGATCCTCCGACTTTTGAAGAACACGAAGACTCCGTGAACGTGCTGGCGGTTGCCTCGATCGCATTGTCCGGAATGGGATTCCTCACCCTGCTTCGATTGGCCGACAGGAGATACCGGGCTCCGGCGAGCGCACTCGGCCTGTTTTTCATAACTTCGATTGCCACAATGACCGGCACCGTGTTCGGTCTTGTGGCGGCACGTCAGGCGAGCGACTCGGAGCAACCCGGCAGGGGGTTGCTTCTCGGAGCCTCGGGCGCCGTGCTCGGTATCATCACGACACTCATGAACATCAAGTGGATGAGAACGAGGCGCCGCCTCTAGCGCTGTGGTACGCCAGTCGCAAATCACATAGTGACAGAAGGAGAACAAATGCTTGTCGCCAGCTACCAATACCCGATCCTCGACTTCTTCCTGACGATGCTGTACTTCTTCCTCTTCGTCATCTGGATCTGGCTGCTGATCACGGTGTTTATCGACATCTTCCGCAGTCAGGACATGGGTGGGTGGGCGAAAGCGCTGTGGCTCATCTTTGTGATCATCCTGCCCTTCCTCGGCGTGTTTGTGTACTTGATCGCGCGGGGCGGCAAGATGCACGAGCGGGGGGCTCGTGATGCCGCGCAACAGCAGAAAGCATTCGATCAGTACGTCCGCCAAACGGCGGGAGCGAGCGGCGACACCGCCGCCGACCAGCTCTCCAAGCTGGCGGACCTCAAGTCGCAGGGCGTCATCACCGACGCCGAGTTCGAGGCGCAGAAGTCGAAGATCCTGTCGCCCTGAACCGCCGGGCCACGACCCGCGCCGCTGTTCCAATAAGCCTGGGGTGGGCCAGGCGCCCTTCAGCGTCAAGCCTCCCCGACGGCCGCGATGGCGGCGTCAAGCGTGGGATAGAAGCGGTCACGATCGAGCGTCTCGAAGAGACCGTAGCGACGGACCAGATCTTGGAGGCGGGTGCGCATCTCCACGAAGGCCATGTGGACGCCCGTGGCATTGAGTTCACGGTCGAGTTGCTCGAGCATCCTCGCTGCTGACACGTCCACGTCGGTCATCGCCTCGCACTGGACGACCACCCACGACGGGTGTCGGTCGCGGACAAGGTGACGGATCTGGGTCCGGAACGCTGAACTGTTCGCAAAGAACAGCGGGGCCTCCCAGCGGTAGATCACGATCCCCGGGACCTGACGCGCACCGGGATACCGCTCGACGTTGTGCCACCCTTCCAGGCCCTCCACCTCACCTAGGACCGCACCGTGGGGTTGCCAGCTGCGCCGGAAGAACAGGAGCACCGCGAGCACCACGGCGAGGACGATCCCAGGCAGGACCCCGAGCACGATCACACCCAGGCTGGCGACGACCGACAGGGCGAGCGCGCTCTTGCGGACCCGGTAGTAGCGCACGAGGGCCTCAAGGTCGAGCAAGGAGAGCGCGGCGGCAATCAGCACGGCGGCCAGGGCGGACTGCGGAAGGTCGGCGAGCAGGGAGTTGAAGAAAAGCAGGAGCGACACGACGATGCCGGCTCCGACCAACGACGAGAGTTGGGACTTTGCCCCCGCCTGCTCCACGACCGCGGTGCGAGACCCGCTGGTCGACACTGCGAAGCCCTGAAGGAGACCCGCCGCAACGTTGGCCGCTCCGATGCCGATCATCTCCTGGTTGGGATCCACCTCCTCGCCACGGCGGGCTCCGAAGCTCGAGGACGTGGCGATCGTGTCCGCCAGCGAGACGAGCGTGATGCCCAAGGCTGCGACCATTAAGGGTCCGACATCAGCGACCTTCGTCCAGGGGAGCGACGGCCTCGGGACCCCCTTGGGGAGCGTTCCCACGGTCGACACTCCATGCGCGTGCAGGTCGAAGATGGCGGAAAGGACGGTGGCGACGACGATGCCCACGAGGACGGCGGGGACGACCTTCGTGAATCGGGACAGCACCAACAAGATGGCCAACACCAGAAGGCCGATGAGAAGCGCCGCCCCGACAGTCCCGTCGAGCCCGAGCACGAAGGCCTTGAGCTCGGGACCGAAACCCTCGGCGTCCGTCGAGAACCCGAAGAGTTTGGGCAGCTGGCCCACAATGATGATGAGGGCGAGACCGTTCATGTAGCCGACCTGCACCTCACTCGAGAGCAGGTCGGCGACGAAGCCGAGGCGTCCGATCCCCAACCCGATCTCGATGAGTGCGACGATGACGGCGAGCATCCCGGCCAGCGCGATGGCACGATGCACGTCGCCACCTGCCAGCAGTGGCATAAGGGCGGCGAAGATCATGGGCGAGATCGAAGAATCCGGACCGAGGACGAGGATCCGGGACGGTCCAAAGACCGCATAGCCGACAAGACATCCGATGGACGTGTACAAGCCGGTCACCGGGGGGAGCCCAGCCAACTCGGCGTACGCCAATCCTTGCGGCACGAGGATGGCGGCAAGCACGACGCCCGCGACAACATCGGACCGTACCCATCTCCGGTCGTAGGTCCTCACGGTCCAAAGACCCGGTATCCACTTTGCTATGCCCGAAGGGCCTTCGTCCACCGCGCCCCCGATCCACTTGTGACCACATCAGCCATCACGCGTTCGACCCGAACCTACAATGCGGTCAATTGGAAGACCAGGGAGGGGTGCCCGTGATCACCACAGCCCAGCGGCATCGGAGGGCCCGCCGTCCTTGTAGCGCGAGGACGAGAGGGTCGCGTGCTGTGCGCCTGGGTGTGAGGACGGCGGCACCACGTGGCTGACCCGATTCGCACCTCTCCCGCCCGACCGCGGGTTCTCGCCATCCTCTCGCTCGTCACGGTCTTGCTGCTGGCAGTCGCGCTGCTCAGCTTCCTCGTTCGCAACGGCGTGTATGTCATCGTCGGAGCGATCGGCTTCGCGCTTGGCATCGCCGGAGGGTGGTGGGCCATCACGAAACGGCCACCGCGCCGCGGGTTTGGGATCATCGGGATGGTCGTGGGTGCGGCTGCGCTGGTCTCGGCTCTGATTGCGGCCGGAAGTGAGGATTGGGAATCCTTCGTCCGAGCGCTCATCTGCCTCGCGCTTCTCGCCATAGCCATTGTGGCGGGGCGAGCAGCGTTGGCCGCCAGCCTCCGCAGTGCTGTCGCCGGACGGATGCGCCCCGTGAGACGGCCCGCGCATCCGGTGCTGTTGTGCAACCCATGGTCGGGTGGCGGCAAGGTCGAGAGGTTCGGATTGGTGGAATTGGCCTCCTCGCTCGGAGTCGAGACCGTGTTGCTCGACCACGGGCTCGACCTCGCCGAGCTCGCTCGAGAAGCGATCTCCCGGGGCGCCGACTGCCTCGGCATGGCCGGGGGAGACGGCTCGCAGGCATTGGTCGCCTCGCTCGCGGTGGAGCACGATCTTCCCTTTGTATGCGTCGCGGCGGGGACGCGTAACCACTTCGCCCTCGACCTCGGGCTGGATCGCCGCGACCCGCGCCAGAGCGTGTACGCCTTCCGCGATGCGATCGAGCGCCGAGTCGACTATGGGACGGTGAACGACCGGTTCTTCGTCAATAACGTCTCGCTGGGCGTCTACGCGACCATCGTCCAGCAAGAGGGCTATCGAGAGGCCAAGGCGGCCACGACGCGGCAACTGCTCCCCGAGCTGCTGGGCGATACTCAGGAACCATTCGATCTGTCGTTCGTGACGCCCGACGGCACGGAGGTCGAGGGGTCCTACCTCGTCATGGTGTCGAACGATCCCTACGTGCTCGCAGCGTCGCCCAGCACGTCCCAGCGGCTCCGTCTCGACGCGGGGCAGCTCGGCGTGTTTGCCGTGACCGCGGCGACGGGCGCACAGGCTGCCGAGGTCGTCACCCTCGCCCTGGCCGGCCGGGGGTCCCGCAGCGGCCACGCCTTCGAGTTCACCTGTGAGACGTTCGAGATCAGCTCCCGCTCCGGCAAGGCGTACGCCGGCGTCGATGGCGAGGCCCTCGAGCTGGAGACGCCGATGACCTTCCGCACCCACCCACGGGGCCTGCGCATGCTCGTCCCGGAGGGCAACGTCGAGATCGCGCTCAGGCGTGAGTCCCGCGGGGTGCACGTCCACGACCTCGTCCACCTGGCGAAGGGCGCGACGTAATCGCCCCGGACGGGATCCGGCGGTTCGCCGGGGCCGTTTCGTCGAGCGTTACGTCGTTGCGGGCTCCTTGGCTCGGATTCGCATGAGGAGGTCGCGAAACTTGTCGGGCTGCTCGAGATGAGGCGTGTGCGCTGACTGCTCGAACCACACCAGGTGCTTGCTGGGTGCATGGAGCGAGCGGGCGAACCGCTCAGTCGCCTCGCCGGGCGCGACCTGATCGAGGCGTCCCTGCACCATGACGACGGGAACCTCGAGTCGGGTCACCGAGCGAGTCAGGTCCATCCGCGCCAGCTCAGACAGGAGCGCCGCCTGGGTCGCTCCCATCCGTCGCAGCGTTCGAATGATGTCTGCAACCGAGTAGTCGGGTGAACTCGCCAGACTGGCGAGTAATCCACGGGCAAGGGTGCTATACGTCTCGTGGGTCGTGACGCCACCGAAGTTGCTCGCCCAGCGCACGCGGGTCGAGAACTGTTTGAGCTTGAGGTGCGGGGGCGGTCCGATGGCCTCGAGCTGCCGGATGGCGCGTCGCTTGCCGCGCTTGGCGGCCGTCCTGAGGGCGAAGTCGTAAGCAATGTTGCCGGCGGCCACACCGTCGACATCCATGCCGACGGCTACCAGCGTCTCGACCAGGTCCGGTCGCCGAGCGGCGGCGAAGGCCCCGATGGCCCCGATGGCACCCCCGAAAGAGAAGCCAATCACAAAGACCTCCATCCCGAAGCGGTCTCGCAGACGCTCGAGGAGGGAGACGGTGTCGGCCACCATTGCCTCGATGCTGATGCCGTCTCGCGCCTCTGGTCCCCGCAACGAACGTCCGCAACCGCGCTGGTCCCAATAGACAACGGTGAACTCCTGTTCGAGCCTGAGCAGGCGCTCGAAGCGGCGAGCTTCGTTCATCATCGGCAGGCCCGGGCCTTGCTGGATCAGCAGGAGCACCGGGTTCGACGCGTCCACCCCGCGGATGCGGATCCACTGAGTCGTTCCACTCAAGTGGACTTTTGCACGCTCGTCAATCGCCATCTCGTCTCCCATCGTCGATCGATCGCCGGTCGTGCCGTTGATTTCGGTCAGCCGGCGAGAGGTGCAGGGATCAGCCGAGGCGACTGTCCCAGCGCTCGTAGTAGGGGTGGACTCCAAAGACTTTCGCCAGGAGCGCCAAGGGAGGCAGAAAGACGTTCTGTGCCCAAATGGGTGGCGACGTCGCCCTGCTCTCGTGTCGGAAATGCCAGAACGTGGCCCCGAGCTGAAGGGGGTTCTTGGGTGCGCCCCTGGGCGTGGTGCTGCCGTCGTTGACCAGGCCGGCCAACGCCTCGTGGAACTCCTTGGTCTGCAGGGCCGGCCGGAGCTCAACCGTCCCTTCGATATCCGCCGATCCGGCGTTCCCCTCCGAGTGAGGGGCCCCGGCGGGCACGACGATCGTCTCGCCCGACCGGGCCACCAACTCCTGACCGTTCAGGGTGAAGTGCGCCTCCCCTTCCTTGATCGTGAAGCGCTCTTCTTGGTGGGGGTGGATGTGCTCCGTGATCACACCGCCGGGCACGCTTCGCCAGTTGAACCGCACGAGGGCTCCGTTGCTGTCCTCAGCCAGCGCCGTGTACTCAATCCATTCCCCGGTGGCGGGGTTGAAGAAGGAACGAAAGTCGGTCACCGTGCCTGAGCCTCGTCGGCGGTCACGGAGCCTGCGGACTCAACCGGACGGAGCCTGACCGGCTGCGCGGTCGAAGGCCCGCAAGATCGTGGAAACCGGCGGCGGCCGTCGTCAAGAGCAGCACGCCGGAGGCAATGCCCGTCGTGGCAACGAGGGCAGTCCCCGACATCGTGGCCACCAGGATCACCGGACCGACCGTCAGTGCCCAACCCACCGGGCGATACCGGGGAATGTGGACCAGATGGTCGAGCCACAGAAGAAGTGGTCCAATCGTAATGGCGATGGACGGGAGCACCCAGTCCGAATGGCCAGCAGCAATGACGATGACCGGAAGGACGAAGGCAGCGACGAGCTCGATCACGGTCGAGATGGTGACGGATCGCTCGATGCGCTTCGCTTCTTGCCCATTGGGACGCCCGCCGGAGCCCGCAGTCACACGGACGCCGTAGGCCAGGACGGCAAGAACTACGACGCTGAAGGCACCGGTCAGTGCGATCCCGGCGGGCTTGTGCACGTTGAGGCTGCCTCGCACGAGCCAAAGAGCTGCGAAGGCCAGCTGGATGAAACCTCCGACACGAAGTACTCGTCTCGACCAGGCGACCTTTGGACTCAGATCGCCTACCGGCGTCCGTAGATCGGTCATTTGGCGCTCTTTTGCGCTTGGTACCACCGGACCGTCGCGGTGACCGCTGCGGTCAGAGCGGTACCGGTCGCACCGAATGTGGACTCGTATTTGGTGGTGTCGAGCACGAAGGGCTCGTCGAACTCATAGGTCATCTCCACCAACTCGCGCATGGTGGGGTTGAACACCCCGAGGGCGCGCATCATCAGCTTGGGGACCGAGCGCACGGCGACCGGATGACCCACCTCGCTGCCAACGAGATCGAGTAGGGCCCGAGTGGTCACGGTCTCGGGTCCGGGCAGGTGCCATACCTGGCCGACCGCTCTGGCGTCGGTACCCAGGGTGGCCAAGCCGACGGCGATGTCGGGGACATAGCTGTAGGTGTGAAGGAGGTCGGGGTTTCCGAGGAAGTCGGCGCGCTTGTCGGCCACGGCGTTGGCGAAGACTCGTGCACCGAGCGTCGTCTCGGTGGCACCAGCGCCAAAGAAGTCCGATGCGCGTCCGATGGCGATCTGCACTCGACCAGCGTCGGCGGCGGCAAGCAGTTCTTGGGTCATGGCGGCGCGGGCACGGCCCTTGACGGTCGTCGCGGCAAGCGGGAGGCCCTCTGCCATCGGCATGCCCTGAGTCGGACCGTAGGCGTACACATTTTCCAGCGTCACCATCAGCGCGTCATTGCGTTCCGCAGCAGTCAAGACGCCCTGCTGCAGGGGTGGGAAGCGTTTTGGCCACTCGGTGTACGGGGCGTTGAGGCATTGGTAGACGACCGATGCACCTTTGGCCGCGTCGATAGCGGCTTCGGGATCCGTGACATCAGCAGCCCGCCAATCAACACCCTCGATCAGCGTGGACGGTCGGTGCCTGGACACTGAGCGGACGGGAAGGCCCAAGCTGAGCAGGTGAGCCGAGAGCGCGTTGCCGACCTGGCCGGTCCCGAACACGACGTGGACATGGTCCTCGCCCATTGCAGGATCCTTTCGTGGACCCGAGTGCTTGGCCACCGTCCGGCGGCCGAGCCTCGACCCGTTGCAACCAGGGTAGGCCTGTTCTCAAATACATGCAATAGATTTCTAGAATAGGGCGACTAGGCTGCGTTGTTATGGCGGAGTGGAGCTTCCTGACCAAACACTCCCGCGTCCTCCTGTGCATCGCTCATGACCCTGGAATGCGGCTACGCGACATCGCCATCACGTTGGGCATCACGGAGCGCACTGCCTTCGCCATCGTCGACGATCTCATTACCGCCGGCTACGTCGTGAAGGACAAGGAGGGCCGCCGCAACCGCTACTCCATCCAGACCGAGTTGCCGCTGGGAGAAGTTATTGGTCGAGAACGGACGATTGGCGAGGTGCTGGAGTTGCTCGTGGACGCCACGACGCGGACCGAGAAGGCGGGGTGATCCCGCGCGTCGTGTTCATCAACGGCGTCTGGGGTACGGCGACCCCGAAACGTGCTCGAAGAGGCCCGGTCGATAGCAGCATGTTCTCCGCGGTCAGAGCCTTGGCGGTCGATCGTCGGGCCGCAGTTGACTTAAACACATCCTAAAGAACATCGGGGCGCAGCGTTAGTCGTCCCAAGACAATGGATCGGCGCGCAGGTTCAGGTGGTGGCTTCGGGAGCAACCGACGCGGAAGCGTGGTGGATGGTTGGGCGCCACGTTGGACCCGTACCCCAACTCGTAAGATCGAAGCTCGATGACTTTGCCCGTTGGATCCGTCGTCGTCGGCATCGATAACGGGGCAACATCCAACAACGCGACCGTTCTCGAGGACTCGGGCCGGTTCCTGGTCGTTGAGATGGTCGAGTCCCCGAGCCGGGTCAAAGAGGGCACCGAGGCAGCCCTGGATGCGCTGGAAGAGTCGTTAGCTCAGATCCTCGCATTGAGCGGGATCGAGCGCGCTCGGGTGCGCGCCGTCGGACTCGACAGCCCGGGCCCTGCGAGTGCCGAAGGCGTGATCTTCCGGCGAGGTTCGACCAACTTCGGACATCCGAGCTGGAACGGTTTCGACCTGCGTGGTCATCTGGAGCGCAGGCTAGGTCTCCCGGTCATCTACAACAATGACGGCAACGCGGCAGCCCTCTATGCTCACCGCCTGCATTTCGGTGCCTATGGCGATTCGCGTTCGTCGGTCTCTGCCATCGTCGGTACGGGACTCGGCGGTGGGATCGTGCATCAGGGCCGTGTCATCAAGGGGGCGACCGGCGCAGCAGGTGAGCTTGGCCACGTGCACATTCAGATGGCCGGGCTCCTGGAGCCTGATCAGCCGATTCCACGATGCAACTGCGGATTCTCAGGAGATGCCGAAAGCGTCGCGTCACTGACGGGCATCGAGCTCAACCTTCTGCCCTACTGGTTGTCACGGTACCCGGAGCACGAGCTTGGATCGCTGCCGCTTTCTGAGGCGGCTCGATCCGTGCGGTCTTACGGAGAGGCCGGGGATCCGATGGCCACCCGGATATTCGAACAACAAGCGACGGCGTTGGGCCAGCTTTTCACAATTGCAGCGAACTTCATGGACCCCGATGCTTATTTCATCGGTGGTGGCGTCGTGGAGACAGGGGACGCATTCAAAACATGGTTCTTGCAACGCGTCCGCGAGAGCACGACCCTCCGCGAAGAGCAGGCGGCTGTTGCTGATTTCGTGCTCGTGCCCGAGCTCGACATGGCCGGTGCCCGCGGAGCCGCAATGGCCGCTCTCGACGCAGTCTCGGAAGCCTGAGCACCGCTCTCTATCGCTCGTTGACGCACTCCAGCGGATGGGGGCACTGGCGCCCTCACTGCCAACGGCATCGTCGGGCGCTGCCTTGGAGAGGTCGCGTTATCGCGTGGCCAGACTCTCGATCAGTCGCGCGTAGTCGACCAGATGGCGGTCGATGAGGAACTCGGCCCGGATGCGTCTTCGGGCGCGGCGACCCATGGCCGCCATCTCATTTGGCTTCATCACGAGATCAGCCAACGTCTTCCCGAACGCGTCCAGGTCCAAAGGGTCGCTGAGCAAGATTCCCGTTCCGGGCGCCACCTGGTCGGTGATGCCACCAACCGCCGAAGCCACGACCGGACGAGACTTCCACATCGCCTCGGCAACCGTGAGCCCGAACCCCTCGTGCAGGCTCTTCTGGACGACTACCGCGGCATGACGCTGAATCGCATTGACCATCAGCGCGTTGAGTTCAATGTCGTCCATGGGCAAGGTGACGATCCGGATCGCTCTCCGTTGTTTCTGGGGCAAACTCTCCCACCGGGTCAGGCACTCGGCGAGCACCATCGCCCCTTCAGGATCGTCCGAAACCGAGTTCACCTCCGGGCCAACAAGTGCGAGCCTGAGGTCTTCATGTCCTTCGACGATGGCGGCAAACCCTTCGAGGACACCCTGCATGTCCTTGAGATGGTCCCAGCGTGACACCTGCACAACCACACGATCGTCTCGTGACACGGGACCCGCTCCTCCAAGAATCGCCTCGGAGGGCGTACCTGAGTCAGCGACGCCATCGAGCAAGCCCACCCTGACCAAGAGTCTGTCGACCTGGGCATGTGGCAAAGGTCGGTTCTTCGCGGACAAAGGATCGATCGAGGGCGCGATTATGGAGACGTCAGCGCTAGCGATCAGGTCGGGGACGAAGCCTCGATGTGAGAAGACGTAGGCACAACAGTGACCCAGGTACGGCTCGAGAAAGCTCCAGGCCTCCTCGGTGTAGCCATTCGTTCGCTCCGCACCGATGTGACAACGCCACACGACCCGAGCTCCACGCTGAGCAAACGCATCGCCGAGGCCTACGGTCTGCGGGTCGTGCAAGATGACGACGTCACCTTCGTTCACTCGGCCCACAAGGGCGGCTGCGTTGTCGTCCATGACCCTTTCGTAGTGGGCGGCTTCGCTCGGTCCCAAGGCTCCGCCGTCGCCTGCAAACCCATGGATCCGATTGTGGATGCGCTTGGTGATCGTGAAGAATTCCTCGTCTCCGTCGACGACGGCCCATCGCGTATCGATACCGCAGCCGAGGGAGTAGCCAAGGAGGCGGTGCAACATCTCGGCAACGCCACCGCCGACGCACGTCGAGCTGATGTTCCAGACTCTGGCCTCGCCCAAAGCTGCTCGCGCCTCACGCGCCGCGTCCATGAGGATGGACAGACGCGAGGTTCCGATGAGACGAGAAAGTAGCTGCGGAGCAACGGCGGTCACCTCGACCTCCCGAGGTGACGCCATGCCCTATCTTGCCCCACAGATCCGGGTTGGGCCACCCAAACCCCACGGACGGCGGTCATTTCAGCGACAACAGCGTCGGCCCTGTCGCCGCAGGCCTAGGTGTAGGAGAGAAGCAGCGTTTTGGGTCGCCACATTGGAAGTCGGTCAGAACTCGGTCCCGATGTCGGACCTTTCTACCATTCGAGTTCCGCAGTGACGATGCTCAGTCTTCCTCTGGGTCGGAGTAGTGAACGATCACGCGCCCCGTGATCTCGCTGGGCGTAATGCAGATCAGGGAGTGGCGGTCACCACCGGCCCATGCTTCGAGATCAAGGGAAGAGAGCCGAAGCAACTCTTCGGGGTCGTCGACCAATCGCGCCCGTCCACTGACCAAGACGCTCCAACCCTCACTCATGGCGTCATCAACTCGATCGACTTCGAACGCGACCACGGGCAGCGTCTCCAGCAGAGCTGCCTTCGTCACGTCCGTGCTCAACACGATCTGACCGTCGGTGAACTCGAAGTTCACCGGTAGGGCGACGGGTCGCCGTTCCGCGTTGAAGACGACCCTGCCTACTCCGCCCGCTCCGAGGTGAGCTTCACACTGCTCCATCGTGAGAGTCTCGAGTGAAGGGTGACGGCCGGCCCGGCCTCGCCCCGGAGGACGATCGACTTGGCCGCCCATCAGGTCGGCCGGGTCGGTGTCCAAGGCGAGCGCAACAAGATTCAGGCTGCCGAAACTGAGGCGAGCCTCAGCGTTCTGCTCGAAGTACCTCATGTACGCCGGATCGATACCGGCGCGCTCTGCCAGTTCTTCGACCGTCATTCCCAGCTCGGTGCGGCGGTGCGCAACACGGCGAGCCAAGTCGCCGCCCGTCATCCCGGCACCGGCAACATCGCGTCGGCCAGTTGCACGGCCGGTCTTGCTTGAAACGGGCCCAGAGGTCATCGTCATACCCGCAGTCTGAGCCGCCTCTCGGCGGCTGCGTAGGGAGGAAGGTCCCTTCCGACCGAGACTTTGGTCTTCAGGCGGTGGCACACACACCCATCCGGTTCACGGGCATGGCTCCATTCGGGCCCGCTCCCCGCCCCGCCCGAGCCGAGAGGGGTCAGGGCGCCGCGTCGGGCCGGATCGACCGCACCACCTGGTCGACCAGGCGCGCCGCATCCGGCGCGGCATCGGCAACTCTGCCACTCAGGCCGGTGCCGTGCCCGATGTCCTCGACCACCACGCCGACGACGACTGCACGCGACGGCGCCGTGCCCAGCTGCTGCGCCAAACGGATCACCTCCACCATGCCGATCCCGTGACCGCTCACGCACGGACGGGAAAATCCCGCGGCGCCGGGGTCCGACCCCAGTTGCAACTCCACCGCCTGCACGGTGCCCGGATCGTCCTTCGAGCTGAGGGCGTCGATGACCACCGCCACGTCTGCGCCGGCCCAGAGATCGATGAGATCGAGAGGCTCGCGCACCGCGGCCAGCGTCGCCACCCCCTCCAGGTGCGTCAGCAGTTCGAGGACGGCGGAGCCGACGCCGTCGTCACGCCGCCACTGGTTGCCCAGCGCCACCACGACGATGCGCGCGCGGCCCTGATCGCTCATGTGCGGTCAACCGTCACGTCGAGGAAGTGGGTCGCGCAGGAGATGCACGGGTCGTGGTTGCGCACCGCTTGCTCGCTGCGCCAAGTCAGGTCCTCATCCGCCAGGTCGGGCTCCGCCTCGACGGCGCGACGGATGTCAGACTCGATCGCGATCTGGTTCTGTGAGGTGGGGGGCACGATCCGTGCCTCCGTGATCAGGCCCCCGGGATCGACACGGTAGCGGTGAAAAAGGAGGCCCCGCGGTGCTTCCGTTGCCCCGGTCCCGACACCGCCTCCGGTAGGCACGGAGGCGGCCGGCGGATCGGGCGGTTCGTAGCTTTCGACGATACGCAAGGCTTCGTGACAGGCGAAGACCACCTCCACGGCCCGCACCACGATGCTTCGGAAGGGGTTGGTGCAGGGGGAAGCGAGACCGGCGCTCCGCGCGGCCTGCCGGGCCACGTCGGGGAGCAACGTGGCGTTGAGGGCGTAGCGCGCCAGCGGACCGGTCAGGTATTCGAACCGGCCCTCCAACCTGGCCTGCAGTGCGGTGGAACGCGCCACCTGGTCCTCGACGACCAGCTCTGCGAACTGCGCCGGTGTGACGTCCAACCCGTCGGACGAAACGACACGGCCGGACTCGAGTGGGTAGGCCGTCGGGTGGCCTAGCGAGACGAAGAGGTACTCGCCCTCGACATCGGGAAACTCGAACCCGCCGACCCACGCGACCGTCTGCAAGGCATGGTCGAGCGCGTCGGTCAGGGGCCCCGCCAGTGCTGCGATGTCCGTTCGGTTCGGGGCCCGGTAGAAGCCGCCGACCTTGACGTTCACCGGATGAATGGGCCGGCCCCCGATGGTTTCCATGATCCGGTTTCCCATCTTCTTGAGCGCAAGACCGCGCTCGAACGCGTGCCGGTGCAGCTGCGCCATTTCGACGGCGTCCTGACACCCCAGAAAATCGGGTGCGTGCAGCATGTGGATGTGCAGCGAGTGGCTCTGCATCCACTCGCCGCAGTAGAGGAGTCGGCGGAGATCGCGCACCGCAGGCCCGACGTCGATCCCCAGCGCATCCTCGACGGCGGCGCAGGCGCTCATCTGGTAGGCGACCGGGCAGATGCCGCAGATGCGTGCCGTGAGGTCGGGGGCCTCCGTGGCCCGGCGCCCCCGCAGGAACGCCTCGAAGAAGCGGGGCGGCTCGAAGATCTGTAGCTCGACCTCCTGCACTCGACCGTCGCGGAACACGACGTGCAGGGAGCCCTCGCCCTCCACGCGGGCGATGCCCTCGACGGAGATGGTGCGGCGTCGCTCCCGCGGCGGCACTAGGACGAACCACCCGGCGGACGTTCGGCGGCCCGGGTTCGAAGCGTCACTGCCTGGCGTGCGAAGACTTCGTTGCCTGCGTAAAAGGTGGAGAACGACCGAGCCATGTCGGCGGGGTCGGTGCCTTGCTCGAGCAGGTAGCCGGCCAACGCGTCGGTGTTCGCGCCCGAGACCGGCCCGAAGCAGCCGTAACAGCCGCGACCGACGGACGGGCAGAGCGCGCCACATCCGGCCCGTGTCACAGGCCCCAGGCACGCCGTGCCGTGCGCCACCAGCACACAGACGGCCCCCCGGCCCTTGCACTGCTGGCACACCGTGTGGTCCGGGATCACCGGCCGGCGACCCACCAGCCCGGCGGTGATCACCTCGAGCAGCTGGTGCCGGTCGATCGGGCAGCCGTTCAACTCGAAGTCGACCTGTACGTGAGCCGAGATCGGTGTGGAAGTGGAGAGGGAGGACACGTACTCGGGATGGGCGTAGACGATGCCCGCGTACTCACCTTCGGCGGCAAAATTCCTGAGGGCTTGGACACCGCCAGATGTGGCGCACGCGCCGATCGTGATGAGCCGACGCGACGTCGCCCTGATCTCGAGGATCCGCGCCGCATCCTCCGGTGTGGTCACGGAGCCCTCGACCAACGAGACGTCGTACGGCCCGTCGACGCTGGCCCGGGACATCTCTGTGAAGTGGGCGATCCGGACTGCGCCCGCCAGCGCCAGCAGCTCGTCCTCGCAGTCCAGCAGGCTCAACTGGCAGCCGTCACACGATGCGAACTTCCACACCGCGAGTGACGGAACGGTTTCGGTGCTCACCGGTTGCGCTCCATGAACAGCCGGTCGGCGAGCCCGCCGTAACGGACGATCGGGCCGTCCCGGCAGACGAGGAGGGGGCCGAGCTGGCAGTGCCCGCACAGTCCAATGCCGCATTGCATGTTGCGCTCCAAGGAGACCCGGATGCGGCTCGGGTCGACCCCTTGGTCGGCCAGGGCACGCCCACCGAACCGCATCATGATCTCCGGCCCGCAGAGGAGGGCGATCGACTCCGAGGCGGCAAAGGGTGCGTCCGGCAACAACGCGGTGACGACTCCGACGACTCCGTTCCAGCCGGTTGCCCCGACGTCCACGGAAATGCCGACGTGTACACCGCTTCGTCGCCACGCGTCGAGCTCCTCGGCGAACAGGATCTGGTCGGGCGACCGAGCGCCGGCCAACACGAAGACGCGGCCGCGGCCTGCCTCTTGCCTCGACACCAGATCGCGAACGGCGCCACGTAGCGGGGCGAGGCCGATACCGCCCGCCATGACCACCACGTCCACGCCGTCGTCAACTTGGTCGATCCCCCACGATGTCCCGAAGGGCCCCCGCACTCCGATCACCGACCCAACCGGGGTCCGACAGAGGGCGTCGCTCACTGCACCCACGGCACGCACCGAGTGCTCGATGGGTCCATGTGCGCTCGGCGCGCTGGAGACGGAGATCGCGATCTCACCTTGGCCGAAGGAGGTCAGCATGTTGAACTGCCCGTGCCGGAACGGCTGCAGCGAGCCGTCAATGGGCTCGAGTGAGAGCGTGACCACGTCGGCCAGTTCCTGGCGGCGTGCCACCACTCGATACGGCGCCGGCGTGAGCACGCCGACCGCCTCGGACCGCGCGGCCACGTCAGTGGGCACCGGTGCTGCCGTAAAGGTCGAGCAGGCGGACTCGGGTTGCCTGGAGCCGCTCCAAGATGACGGCACTCAGTCTCTCCAAGAAGGGGTATCCGATCTCGGGGTCGGCGGCGAGTGCGACACGGAGCGGCGCGCTGTCGACGACCACACCCTCGACTTCGTCGATGGCGCGGGCATCGAACCGGTAGCGGAACGGCTCAGCGACCCAGGAGAGCCCCACGACGTGGCCCGGCGACAGCGTCTCGACGACTATGGGGCCCCGATTCGGCGCGTGGATCTCGATCGCCACGTGGCCGCGCGTGATCAGGAACATCAGCTCCGCCGAGCCTCCCTCTTCGAACAGGACCTCACCCGGCCCGAACTTCCTCGGATCGGCATGCTGGGCCGCGAGGTCGATGGCCCTCTCCGGCAGTCCGGCAAAGAAGGCGTGCCCCTCCAGCAGGGCTCTGGCGGTCCCGTTCATGGCCGCTCCCCCGCCGTGGCCCCATCGGTGGCTCGGATGGCGGCTGCCTCCTCGGTGATGTCGATCCCCACCGGGCACCAAGTCAGGCAACGGCCACAGCCAACACACCCCGAGGTATCGAACTGATCCCACCACGTCGACAACTTGTGCGTCATCCATTGGCGGTATCGGGACGACGTGCTGGGCCGGACGGCACCTCCATGGAGATACGAATGGTCGACATCGAAGCACGAAGCCCACGACCGCCGCCGCTCGAACGTTCCGTCGACGTCACTCGTGTCCTTGACGTCGCTGCAGAAGCAGGTGGGGCAGACGAGGGTGCAGTTCCCGCACGCCAGGCACCGCTCCGCCACCTGGTCCCATCGGGGATGCTCGAGGTTGCGGGCGAGGAGCTCCGCCAGGCCCTCGGTCTGGAGGGACCGACCCATCCTCCGTTCCGCTCCCTCCACCACACGCTGCCGTGCCCGGCGGTCGTCTTCGGACGCGGGCGAGTTCGCGACCGCGTCCAGGAGATCGGCCCCCGCCTCGGTCCCGACTCTGACGTAGAAGCGGTGCGCGCCGTCGAGAAGCTCGGTGAGAGCAAGATCGAACGCTGCGTTGGCGGCCGGGCCGGTGCCCATGGACGTGCAGAAACAGGTGCCGGACGGCCGGCCGCACTCCACCGCGATGACGAGTGCCCCATCGCGCCGAGCCGCATAGGCATCGTCCCGAACCGGCCCGCCGACGAGGACCGAGTCCAACACGTCCATTGCGGCGAGCTCGCACGGACGGGCTCCGACGATCGCGACTCGCCGGTCCCGCCGCGCCGGGGTTTCAATCGTGACCCCGCCTTCCCGCCGGGACGCCCGCCAGACGGTCTCCTCGGGCTTGAAAAACTCGGCCTTCCAGGACCCGGGACCGACCGCCCAGCCGAAGATCTCGGGATCACCGGCGTCCTCGAGTCGATAGCGACCCGGCGCCTGCGTGTCGTGGCACCCGACCGGAAGATCGTCAACGCCGGACAGGTTGCCAGGCACGATGGCACCGTCACGTACGACGGGCCCGGTGACTCTGTACCCGCGCTCGCCCAGTACGCCGATCAGGCGGTCGAGGCCCTCGGCGGAAATGATCGCATCGTCTCCGACGCCCACCGCGCCAACGCTACTGCTGCGCCATCTGGTGCGGACAGGGTCGAACCGCCGTTCCACTCCGAGGAGCGGTCAGCGCGTCGTCGTGCCGCCGATGACGGTCGCCAGGTCGAGCAGGCGGGTCGAGTATCCAGTCTCGTTGTCGTACCAGCCGAGCACCTTGACCAAGTGCCCATTGGCCATGGTCAGCTGTGAATCGAAGATGCAGGAGGCGGCTGATCCAATGATGTCGCTCGAAACGAGATCGTCCTCGGAGTACTCCAGCAGTCCGGCCAGTCGACCGCTACCAGCGGCCGCGCGATAGGCCTCGGAGACGTCCTCCACCGAGGGGGCCTCGCGGAGGATGGCCACGAGATCGGTGACAGAGCCGTCGGGCACCGGCACCCGGAGCGAGAGTCCGTCGAGCCGGCCCGCGACCGAAGGCAGCACCAGGCCGGTGGCTCGAGCCGCACCGGTGGTCGTCGGGATGACGTTGATGGCGCCGCCACGAGCCCGACGGGGGTCCTTGTGGAGGGCGTCGACCAAATGTTGGTCGTCGGTGTACGCGTGCACGGTCGTCATGAAGCCTTCTTGAAGGCCAAAGGCATCGTCCAGCACTTTGGCCAGCACGGCGAGGCAATTCGTCGTGCACGACGCGTTGGAGACGACGAAGTCCCGCGCCGGGTCGAACGTGTCCTCGTTGACGCCGACGACGAACGTCGCGTCGACGTCGTGGGCGGGAGCCGAGATGATCACTCGCCGGGCCCCCGCACGAAGGTGGGCGGCGGCTTTGTCACGGTTTGTGAGCCTGCCGGTGCACTCGAGCACCACATCGATGCCCAGCTCACGCCACGGCAGAGCCTCACCATCCGGCTCCATCAGCATCGTGACGGCCAAGGCGCCCACCATCATCTTGTCGCGTTCGAGGGTCACCGGCTCGGGATATCGCCCGTGCACGGAGTCGCGTGCGAGGAGCCGCACCAGTGCCTCGGGATCACCGAGGTCGTTCACCGCGGCCACCTCGATGTCACGCGGTGCCTTCCTCGCGGCCCGGAGCACCGCCCGTCCCGTACGACCAAATCCGTTGATAGCGACCCTCACCGACATCGCACTCCCTTCACACCTTTCAGGGACCAAACAAGGGTCCTTTGCCTCGATGATCCCACCGGGTCGGACATGCGCATAGTGCCAATTGGTCCCGTGCGTGGGGGGACCTTTGGCAGTAGTTCCCAGCGCCATCATTGCGCCAGCCTGGAGCTATGTTCGAAGTGCGACTCCACGGTCGGGGCGGGCAAGGCGTCGTCACGGCGGCAGACCTGCTGGCGCTCGCGGCCTTCGAGGAAGGTCGGCACGCGCAGTCGTTCCCCAGCTTCGGTTCCGAGCGCACAGGTGCCCCAGTGGTGGCCTACTGCCGTCTGAGCGATCGAGCCATCCGCACCCGGGAGCCCGTGGTCGCACCGGACTGCGTCATCGTGATCGATCCCACGCTGGTCCACCAGGTGGACCTCTTCTCAGGACTCGGCCCGAACGGCTACGTCCTGGTCAACTCGACGCAGACGTTGGACCAGCTCGGGCTGGAGTCTCTGAGGGACGAGCTCGAAGGATCCCACCTCTTGACCACGCCCGCGACCGAAGCGGCCCTGCGCCACGTCGGCAAGCCGTTGCCGAACGCGGCGCTGCTCGGCGGGTTTGCCGCCTTGACGGCCCGCGTGACCATCGGGGCGGTGGCCACGGCCATCCGGGAAAGGTTCCGCAAGGATCCCAAGGTCGCGGAGGGCAACGTCGCCGCGGCTGCCGAGATCTACCGCTACGCCCGCCAGGCCATGCTGCCCAATGAACGCGAGGTGCTCGGTGCTCCGGCAGATTGAGGGCTCCCGGGCCGTGGCAGAGACGGTCGCCCTCTGTCGCCCAGAGGTCGTGTGCGCCTACCCCATCTCCCCACAGACCCACATCATCGAGGCGATCGGCGCGCTGGTGAAGACCGGCGAGCTGGACCCGTGCGAATTCATCAATGTCGAGTCGGAGTTCGCCGCCATGTCCGTGGCCATCGGCGCCTCAGCGGCCGGCGCCCGGGCCTACACCGCCACGGCCAGCCAGGGCCTTCTCTTCATGATGGAGGCGCTCTACAACGCCGGCGGGCTCGGTTTGCCCATCGTCATGACGCTGGCCAACCGCGCCGTGGGCGCGCCCATCAACATCTGGAACGACCACAGCGACGCCATGGCCGCCCGCGACGCCGGATGGGTACAGCTTTTCGCAGAGACCAACCAGGAGGCGGCGGACCTGCACATCCAGGCCTTCCGGCTGGCCGAGGAGCTGTCGCTCCCCGTGATGGTGTGCATGGACGGATTCATCCTCACCCACGCCACCGAACAGGTGGAGACGCCCGACCAGGCCCAGGTGGACGCCTTTTTGCCCCCATACGAGCCTCGCCAGGTGCTCAGTCCCGACGATCCCTACTCCATCGGTGCGATGGTCGGGCCCGAAGCCTTCGAGGAGGTGCGCTACCTGGCCCACGCGCACCAGCAGCAGGCCATGGGCCGGCTGCTCGAGCTGGGCGCCGAGTTCGCAGAAGCCTTCGGCCGCGACTCTGGGGGGCTCGTCCATCCGTACCGCAGCGCCGACGCGGAGGTCGTCGTTGTCGCCATGGGCTCTGTCCTGGGCACCATCAAGGACGTCGTCGACACCCAACGCGGTGCCGGGGTGCGCATCGGTGCGCTCGGCATCACGTCGTTCCGGCCCTTCCCGATCGACGCCGTCCGAGGAGCCCTGCAAGGAGCCCGTCAGGTCGTCGTGGTGGAAAAGGCCTTCAGCGTCGGTTTCGGCGGCGTGCTCTCGACCGACGTGGCCATGGCCCTGAGCGGGCTCCCCGTGCCCGTGGCCACGGTGGTGGCCGGCCTGGGGGGCCGCATGATCACGAAAGCGTCCCTGCAAGGGGTCTTCGAGGCGGCCGCCCGCGGCGAGGTGCCGCGACTGACCTTCCTCGACCTCAACGAGAAGCTCGTCGAGCGCGAGCTCGCGCGCATCGCGCAGCATCGCCGATCGGGCCCGACGGCCGAGAACGTCCTGCGCGACCTGGGCACTGTGGCTTCGGGGATCGGCTGATGGCGGTCCGCTTCTACCAGGTCGGCAGCTTCGCTGTCGGGAACCGGCTGGTGAACCGGGCCGATCGCACCGTCCAGTCGGACGCGGGGCGCTCCAATTCGCTCACTTCGGGCCACCGGGCCTGCCAGGGCTGCGGCGAGGCGCTCGGGGCGCGCTACGCCCTCGACGCGGCCATGCGGGCCACCGGCGGCCGGATGGTGGCCGTCAACGCCACCGGGTGCCTCGAGGTGTTCTCCACCCCCTACCCCGAGACTTCGTGGCAGATCGCGTGGCTGCACTCGTTGTTCGGGAACGCACCGGCGGTGGCGACCGGCGTGGCCGCTGCGCTTCGGGTCAAGGGCCGCACCGAGACGAGGGTGATCGGTCAGGCCGGCGACGGCGGAACGGTCGACATCGGGTTCGGGTGCCTCTCGGGAATGTTCGAGCGCAACGACGACGTCCTGTTCATCTGTTACGACAACGAGGCCTACATGAACACCGGCGTGCAGCGGTCGGGGGCGACCCCGCCGGCGGCGCGCACGGCGACGACCGAGGCGGTCGGCCCCCATCCGGGGAACGCGTTCGGCCAGGGCAAGAACATGCCCGTCCTGGCCATGGCGCACGGCATCCCCTACGTCGCCACGGCGACGGTGGCCGACCTGCACGACCTCGAGGCCAAAGTGACCCGCGCCATGTCGATCCGGGGGGCCCGCTACATCCACATCCTCGTGCCGTGCCCGCTCGGATGGGCGAGCGCCTCGAGCGACACGGTGCGGATCGCCCGCCTGGCCACCCAGACCGGTCTGTTCCCCGTCTTCGAGGCGGAGCACGGCGAGGTGACCGCCGTGACGACGATCCGGCGGCGGGCACCGGTCACCGAGTACCTGCGTCTGCAGGGTCGCTTCGCCCACCTCTTCGACCCGGAAGGCAACCCCGCCCGGCCCGACATCCTCGACGCGCTCCAGGCGATGGCCGACGACAACATCCGCCGGTACGGGCTCACGGAGGATTCTCTGGAGGTGCGTGCCTGATGGAGAAACCCTTCGCCATCACCCTCGAGGTCGGGTCGAGCCTGGCCAACAAAACCGGCAGCTGGCGCACCGAGCGGCCCGTCTACGTGGACCGACTGCCCCCGTGCAACGACGCCTGTCCGGCGGGCGAGAACATCCAGCAGTGGCTGTATCTGGCCGAGGACGGCTCGTACGAAGCGGCCTGGCGCGAGATCATGCGGGCCAACCCGTTCCCCGCCGTCATGGGACGGGCTTGCTTCCACCCGTGCCAGACCGCCTGCAACCGGGCCACGGTCGACGAGGCGGTCGGCATCAACGCCATCGAGCGCTTCTTGGGCGACCGGGCCCTCGAGGGGGGCTGGCTTCCCGACCCCGTGTGCGCCCCCACCGGCCGCCGCGTCCTGGTGGTCGGGTCCGGACCCGGCGGCATGACGGCCGCGTATCACCTGCGCCTGCTCGGCCACGAGGTGGTCGTGTACGAGTCGTCACCGCTCCCGGGCGGAATGATGCGCTACGGGATCCCCGCCTACCGCCTTCCCCGGGACGTGGTGGCCGCAGAGATCGACCGCATCGTGGCCATGGGCGTACGGATCGAATGCGGGAAGCCGGTCGAGGACCTCGACGCCGCCCTCAAGGAAGGGGACTTCGACGCCGCCTTCCTGGCGGTCGGGGCTCAGCGCGGGCGGCATGCCGACATCCCCGCCGGGGACTCGGCCCGCATCCTCGATGCGGTCTCGCTGCTGCGGGACACCGAGGGCCCCGACGCACCCGCCCTGGGCCGCCGGGTGGTGGTCTACGGCGGCGGCGACACCGCGATGGATGCTGCACGGACGGCCCGTCGTCTGGGCGCTGAAGAGGCCGTCGTCGTCTACCGGCGCACCCGGGAGCGAATGCCGGCCAACCTCGAGGAGGTCATGGACGCCGTCGACGAAGGGGTCCGCCTCCAGTGGCTCTCTACGGTCGTGGGGGACGAAGGCGGCGTGCTCACCATTGAGCGGATGGAGCTCGACGAGACGGGCTTCCCCCGGCCCACCGGCGAGCTCGAGGAGCTGCGGGCGGACGCGCTGGTGCTGGCGCTGGGTCAGGAAGCCGACCTCTCGCTGCTGCGGTCGATGCCCGACGTCCACCCGCAGGGCGGCCTGGTCCCGGTCGGACGGGACCTCATGTCGGAACGTCCCGGTGTGTTCGCGGGCGGGGACGTGGTGGCGGGAGCCCGCACGCTCACCGACGCCATCGGCCACGGCAAGTTGGCGGCCCGGGCCATCGACGCCTGGTTGGACGGCCGCCCCTTGGAGCGTCCGGCCCGCCACGCCCTGGCCACGGCGGCGCACCTGAACACCTGGTACTACGCCGACGCGCCCAAGTCGGTGCGGCCCCGCCTCGAAGCGGCCCGGCGCACGTCGACCTTCGACGAGGTCGTCGGGGGCCTCGACGAATCGACCGCCCTCTACGAGGCCCGGCGGTGCATGTCGTGCGGCAACTGCTTCCAGTGCGACAACTGCTTCGGGGTGTGCCCGGACAACGCCGTGCGAAAGGTCGACGAGGCGCACGGGTACGCCTTCGACTTCGACTTCTGCAAGGGATGCGGGCTGTGTGTGCAGGAGTGCCCGTGCGGCGCCATCGAGATGGTGCCTGAGGAGATCTGAGGCCGGGGGCAGCGACCGCGGAGCCGCTCCGGTCGCGGCCGGTCGCCGGCTAGCGCCGGCCGCGCCGCCCGATCGACCTGCGGGGCGCGACCCCACCGCCCTGGGGACGCCCCGGCACGGTGGCCTCCAGGAGCATCCGCCACTCGGCCTCGGCGACCGTCTGGCGCACCGCCTCGACGGCATCGGGGTTCACCGAAATGGAGGTGATGCCCTGGCGCACCAGGTGCTCGGCAAAGGCGGGCCGGTTCGACGGAGCCTGTCCGCACAAAGACGACGTGATGCCGGCCTCCTTGGCACCCCCGATGATGCGCCCGATGGCATCGAGCACGGCCGGGTCGGCCTCGTCGAAGACGTCGGCGCAGATCTGGGAGTCCCGGTCGACACCGAGCATCAGTTGGGTCAGGTCGTTGCTGCCGATGGACACCCCGCTGATCCCCATGGAGGCGTAAGTCGGGATCCAGTACGCCACCGATGGCACCTCGGCCATCACCCATACCGGCAGGGAGCCGCCGACAGGACTGGAGTCGACCACCTCGAGGCAGGCCTCGAGCTCCCAGGCGGTGCGGACGAAGGGGATCATGAGCACGACGTTGGCGGTCTCCTCGAGCACCCGGGACAGGACGTCGAGCTCGAGCCGGAAGAGGTCGGGCTCGCGGACGTAGCGGTAGCAGCCGCGGTAGCCGATCATGGGGTTCTCCTCTTTGGGTTCGAACTTGTCACCCCCCTCGAGGTTCGAGAACTCGTTGGACCGGAAGTCGATGCTCCGGTAGACGACCGGACGCGGCTCGAACGCCCGCGTGATGTGCACGAGCGACTTGGCCATGCTCTCGACGAATGTCTTCTGCTCGCCCCGCTCGAGCAGCCGCCGGGGGTGCACCCCGCCCAGCGCGTCGGTGACCATGAACTCCGCCCGGAGCAGGCCGACGCCGTCCACCGGGAGGGCCGCCACCTCCTGCGCGTGCTCGGCGAAGGCCAGGTTCACGTAAATCCGGGTGGCGAGCGCCCCCGGTCCGCTCTCGACGCGGCTCGAGCCGGGCTCGGACACGGCGACCACGGGGGCCTCGGCCCCCTCGGTCACCAGGCCCTGGGCCCCGTCGACCGTCACCAGCTCGCCGTCGCGGAACACGGTGGTGGCGGTGCGGGCACCGACCACCGCGGGCACGCCGAGCTCACGCGAGACGATGGCGGCGTGGCAGGTCATCCCCCCACCGTCGGTCACCACGGCCGCCGCCCGCCGCATGGTGGGCACCCAGTCCGGACTGGTCATGGGGGCGACGAGGACCTCGCCGGCCTGCAGGCGGTGACCCTCGTCCGGCGTCTGCAGCACCCGCACGACGCCCGACGCCCGTCCCGCCGACGCGGCCAGGCCCTGGACCAGAACGGCACCCTGGTCGGCGGGAGTGACCGGCGCACCCCCGACGGCGGTGACGGGACGGGACTGCACGAGGTAGGTGCGGCCGCCCGCCATGGCCCACTCGGTGTCCTGGGGGGACCGGTAGTGCTGCTCGACGGCCAGCCCCAGGCGGGCGACCTCGAGCACCTCGGCGTCGGCGAGCACCCGGAGGCTGCCCTCGGACGGGTCGAGGTCGATGCGCTGGTCCTCGCCGTCGGGCCCGCGCACGATTTTGAAGTTCTGCGTGCCGACCCGGACGTGGAGGAGACGAGGCCCGTCCTTGTCGACGACGTAGGTGTCGGGCTCGACCATCCCGCTCACGACGACCTCACCCTGCCCGAAGGCGGCCTCAATCACGATGTGGTCGGTCTCACCACTCGAGGGGTCGAGCGTGAACATGACGCCCGAGCGCTCGGAGGGGACCATCTCCTGCACCACCACGGCGATGGCCGGCTCGGCCGTCAGGCTCTTGTCGCCGCGGTAGAAGATCGACCGGGCGCCCCAGAGGGAGGCCCAACAATCCACGAGGCGTCCCAGCACCTCGTCCTTGCCCGCCACGTTGGTGAAAGTCTCGTTCATGCCGGCGAACGACGTGCCCTCGGCATCCTCGCCGATGCCGGAGGACCGCACGGCCACACGCACCTGGTCCCCGAGGCGCTCATAGGCGGAGAGCACGGCCGTGGCGAGGTCATCGGGGACGCGCACCGAGTGCACGAGGTCCTTCGCCTCTCCGGCCAGGTGGTCGAGGCCGTCCTGGGACGCCGTGCGGGCCTCGGCCAGGATCGCCACCAACCGCTCGCGGACACCCGCCCGGGCCATGGCGTCGAGATAGGCCTCTCCGGTGACGACGAACCCCGGCGGGACCGGGAGCCCGCCCGCCGTCAGCTCCCCCAGGTTGGCGCCCTTGCCGCCCACCGATCCGGTGTCGCCGAGACGGATGTCCTCGAACCATCGAACTGTCTGCATGCCTCGCCCCTTTCCGGCCTGACCGGCAATGCCGTGTACTCCGATCTTCCCTGCTCAATCGTGCATTCGATAGGGACCAACTTCGCTTTCGACAGGACCAAGGTCCCCTGTTCGCGGCGCGGTGCATTTGTGAGACTGGGCCCGTGCAGGCGCTGGCCTTCGACGACGTCGTGGCGCGGCTGCGCGGACTCGGCCGCGAGGAGCCACGCGTCGTGATCTCGGGCAACTCGGCCAACCCGCTCACTCTGATTGACGCTCTGCTCGCCGCCCGGGAGCGGTGCCGAGTCTTCCAACTCAACGCCCACGACGGGTTCTCCGCCAACCCGGCGTTCGTCGCCGAGACCCCCTTCGTGGGGCCGGGCATGCGCCACGATCCCATGCTCGACTACCTGCCGGTGCGGCTGTCGCTGGTGCCGCGGCTGTTCGCCACCGTGCGACCGGTGGACGCGGTGCTGGTCCACACGTCGTTGCCGCGTGGGGGCAAGGTGTCGCTCGGGATCGAGGTCAACATCCTCCCTGCGGCCATTGAGCAGGCCCGGGCCCGCGACGGCCTCGTGATCGCCCAGATGAACGCGCGCATGCCGTACACCTTCGGCGACGGAGAGATCCCGCTCGAGCTCATCGACGGGGCCATCGAGGTCGACACGCCCCTCGAATCGCCCAGCGTCGGGCCGGCCGACGACGCCGCGCACCTGATCGGTGAGCGTGTCGCCCGCTTCGCCGAAGACGGGACCACGCTGCAATTGGGCATCGGGCTGATCCCCACCGTCGCCGCCACGATGATGTCCGACCTGAGGAACCTGCGCGTCTGGTCGGAAATGATCAGCGACGGAGTGCTCACGCTGCACCGAGCCGGCGCTCTCGATCCCGACCGCCCGGTGACGAGCTCCTTTCTCATCGGCTCACCCGACCTCTACGGCTGGGCCGACTGGAACGAGGGGCTCCGGATGCGGCGGACCGAGACCGTCAACGACCCGTCGCGCATCGCCGAGCAAAGGGCGATGCTCTCCATCAACGCCGCCATGCAGGTCGACCTCTTCGCCCAGGCCAACGCGAGCTTCGTCGACAACCGGATCCACTCGGGATTCGGCGGCCAGCCCGACTTCGTCACCGGGGCTCTGCACTCGAGCGGAGGGCACGCGATCGTCGGGTTGCACGCCTGGCACCAGAAGACCGACACCTCCACCGTCGTGCCGATCCTCACCAACCCGGTCACCTCGTTCCAGCACTCGGCCATCGTGAGCGAACACGGGTGCGCCGAGCTCTTCGGCCGTTCCCAGCACGCGCAGGCGCAGTTGATCATCGATGAGGTGGCCGACCCCCGGGCTCGCCCACACCTCGCCGCGTCGGCGGGACGCCTTGGCCTGAGGCGCGACTTCGATTAGCTCTACGGAAGAACGACCGGAGGTGGAAATGGCTGCGTTGAAGACGATTGCCGTCGGCTACGACGGATCTCCCGACTCCGAAGTGGCCGTCCGGTGGGCGGCGGAACTCGCGGTCTCGGTCGGCGCCCAACTTGTGGTTGTGGATGCGATTGGACTTCTGGAGGGAGCCGGCATTTCGGAGCGTCGGCCGGACGGCACCGTTGCGTTAGAAATCGCTTCTTCGGTGGGCATAGAGCCTGGGCGCGCGCAATGGCTCGTCCTCGACGGCGACCCCTATTCGGTGTTGCTACGCGTGGCCAGTCCGCCGACTTCGGCGGACCTGGTCGTTGTCGGCACCAGAGGCGCTGGGAAGCACTCGGGATCGATTTTGGGCAGCACCAGTCTGGAGTTGGCCGAGACGGCAGAAGCACCGCTCGCCATCGTGCCGATGGGCGAGGCTTGACGGGCGGGTTCGCGCCTACCCCTCATCGTGGTGCGGCGTTCCTTGTGCGGCGACCCCTCGGGGTCCGGCCGGGCTCCCTTTCGCTAGTGATCGCGAAAGACGAGGACCGGGCAGTGGGCATGCGTGGCGCAGCGTTCACTGACCGAACCCAGGAGCATCCCGGTGAACTCGCCGTGTCCTCGGCTGCCGACGACCAACAAGGACGCGCCTTTCGAAACGTCGACAAGGATCGGCGATGGGTTTCCCTCCACCACCCGGCTCGTCATCGACAGGTGGGGCCACTCGCACTCGAGGTCGATCAGGGCCTTCTCGAGGACGTGCTTGGCGTCACCCTCCGGATCGAGGCCGGCCAGGATCGGCGTGTACCAACCCGGGCTTCTGTACCAATCCCAGACGACGACCACCTCGAGCGTCTCGCCGGCCAAGGACGCGTATTTGGCGGCCCACCGCAAGGCACTGATCGAGGCGGGGGAGCCGTCGATGCCGACCACGATCTTCGCGCTCGTGCGTTCGGTGTCTGTGCTCGTCACGACCCACTTCCTTTCTCCGGTGCCGACGGTGCGCAGGCCAGGTAGTTCGAAGGCTACGGATCCTCGGGGCGAGATCACTACGGACGATCGTCATGACGCGATGGGACCAAGGTCCCTCACGGCAGAGATGCAGCTTCGACGTCACACCCCGGCGGCATCCGGGACTGTTATCCCTGTTCCTTGGGACGTTCCTCCCTACGCGGGCGGGGTGGAATGCGAGGACCATGACAAGAGACCTGGCAGCGATCCGGAGGAGACCGCAATGGAAACGAACGACCCGAACGCTCAGGACACGGACGAAGTTCGAATCGTCGTTGGCGTCGACGCTTCGGCGTGCTCCCAGCGTGCTGTCGAGTTCGCCGCGAAGGAGGCCTCCCGGTGGGGCGCTCTCCTTCATGTGGTGAGTGCGTACCACGAGACGCCAACCGAAGGGGGCCTCGTCGTGCCACTCTGTGTCTTCCAAGAATCGGCCGAGGCCATCGTCTCCGACGCTCTGCGCCAGGCCGAAGAGCTCGAGCCCACCGTCGTCGTCAAGGGCGAGACCGTGTTCGACGCCCCTGGACCGGCGGTTACTCGACTGAGTAAGGGAGCGGTTGCACTCGTGGTCGGGACGCGCGGCCACAGCGGACTGACCGGCCTTCTTTTGGGGTCCGTGTCGGAGTACGTGCTGCACCACGCGACCTGCACCACGATCGTCGTGCGCTGACCGACCATGACCGCGCCCCCCTGCGATACGAGTCCCCCACGCGTGAGCTCCGAGTCGCCACAACCGACGGCGGTGATGGAGGACGCCCACGGCAGTGCGAGCCTCAACGCCATCGATGATCTCTTGGCGGCCTACGCCGGCCAAGAGGAGACGCAAGCGGCACAGACGCGGGCGGTGCTCCTCGAACGCTCTCGCTTTATGGACGCGGCCGCCCGCACGATCGAACGGGTCGTGAAGCCAGCTCTCGGGGACGTTGCGACGCGACTGAACAGTCACGGTGGGGGTGGCCTCCTCGAGGAGCGCGCCGCGGCCGGCCACCATGGCCAGCGAGTGGTTCTGTGGATGTCCCTCGAGGGACCGGTCGTTACTCCCCGGACCGATCGTTACCCCTACCTCCGGCTCGACGTCGACGTCCTGGGCCGGCGAGTCGCGGTCTGGGAGGGCGACATGTGGCACGACGTGGGATCCAGTCGGCTGACCGAACCGTTCACCCTGGGGGAGCTCACGACGGAGGCCACAACCCAAAGGGCCATCAGCATTCTCCACCGAACCGTCAGCCACGGCGTCGTGGTCCGAGAGGAGGTCTCATGAAGTTCGATCCGCGAGGTTCCGCCGTGCTCAGCGAGGACGCGTGCCGGCGGAGGCTGGAGCACGCGGCGGCCTCATCGAGCGTGGGGCGAATCGCCGTCAACGGGCCTCGATCGCCCTACGTCATACCGGTGAACTTCACTGCGGCCGAAGGTGGGATCATGATCAGGCTCGGGACGGGCTGGGCCGCCTTCCACCTGGACGGCGCCGCCGTGACCTTCGAGACCGACCAGGCGACGGTGTCTCGACGTTCTGGTTGGAGTGTCGTGGTCGAGGGTATTGCCCGCCTGGTCCCGTACGACGAAGTCGCACGGGTCGGTGTCAACCTCCCGACCCCCATGGTGAGCGCACCGGGTGTCCGAGTGTTCGAGATCATCCCGTTCAAGGTGACGGGTCGCGCCGTTGAGCCCGACCTCCGAGGCGAGCAGCACGACTCGGTGACGGGATCAGCCGAACCAGCCGAGAAGCAAACGAGGGACCTGCACCTCGGCCACGACGCCGCCGAGGAGCTCGCCTCCGTGTTGAGTTCGGTCCTCGGTGATCTGAGCTCGGAGATCGCCAACACGGACAATGCGGCCTTCCGAAGGGCACTACTCGAGCGCCGCCGTCTGCTCGACACGGTCGCGTTGCAGTTGGCGACCGCTGACGTCACCTGACGGTTGCGACGGCGATCTACTCGTGCGGCAGTTAGGTGAGTTCGCGGACGTGGCCGCGCCGGTCGCGGATAACGTCCTCCCGGGTGCCCGATGACGCCCCGACCCGCGCTGGTGGCAGCGCCATCGATGTTCCAACCAGATGAGGAAACTGAGGCCGTGTTGGGAACGAGCGATCTCCGGTCCATCGACGCCTACTGGCGCGCCGCGAACTACTGCTCGGTTGGTCAGATCTACCTGCTCGACAACCCCTTGCTGAGAGAACCGCTCCGGGCGGAGCACACGAAGCCACGTTTGATGGGTCATTTCGGCACGACGCCGGGGCTCAACCTGATCTACGCCCACCTGAACCGCGTCATCGTGGCCCGGGACCTCGACATGATGTACGTCATCGGGCCCGGACACGGCGGACCAGGCATCGTCGCCAACTCGTATCTCGAGGGCACCTACAGCGAGTTCTACCCCCACATCACCCGGGACGAAGAGGGTCTCCGGCGACTCTTTCGCCAATTCTCGTTCCCGGGCGGCATCCCCAGCCACGTGTCGCCCGGGACCCCTGGCTCGATCCACGAGGGGGGCGAACTCGGCTACTCCCTCGTCCACGCCTATGGGGCGGCCTTCGACAATCCGGATCTCATCGTGGCGTGTGTCATCGGCGATGGAGAGGCCGAGACGGGACCGTTGGCGGCGTCCTGGCACTCCAACAAATTCCTCGACCCGGTCGGAGACGGCGCGGTGCTGCCCATCCTCCATCTGAACGGTTACAAGATCGCCAACCCGGCCGTACTGGCTCGGATCGGCGATGACGAATTGCGGTGGCTGCTCGAGGGCTACGGCTACCGCCCGATCTTCGTCGCGGGCGATGACCCCTTCGATGTGCACGAGCAGCTGGCCGCCGCGCTCGATCGAGCTCTCGATGAGATCGCTGACATCCAGACCACGGCCCGGCGCCACAACGCCAATGGCCGTCCTGCGTGGCCCATGATCGTCCTGCGGACGCCCAAGGGCTGGACGGGACCCAAGACGGTGGACGGACTGCCAGTGGAGGGCACGTTCCGGTCCCACCAGGTGCCCGTCGGCGACGTCCGCACGAACCCGGAGCATCTGGCCATTCTCGAAGCTTGGATGCGCAGCTACCGGGTTGAAGAGCTCTTCGACGAGGCCGGGACCCTCCGCCCCGAGCTGGCTGCGCTCGCGCCGTCAGGCACGCGCCGCATGGGCGCGAACCCCCACGCCAACGGCGGGCTCCTGCTCAAGGACCTCACCGTGCCGGACTTCACCGACTACGCCGTGCCCGTCGAGCGACCGGGTACGGCCTGGGTGGAACCGACGAGCGTGCTCGGTGAATTGCTCCGCGACGTCATCAAGGCGAATCCCACCACGTTCCGCCTGGTCGGACCCGACGAAACGGTTTCGAATCGGCTCGGGGCCGTATTCGAGGCCACAGAGCGCGTCTGGGAGGCCGACCTCCACCCGACCGACGAGCACCTCGCTCGGCAGGGTCGGGTCATGGAGGTACTGAGCGAGCACCTCTGTGAGGGATGGCTGGAGGGCTACCTCCTTACCGGCCGCCACGGTCTCTTCAACTGCTACGAGGCGTTCGTCCCGATCATCGACTCCATGGTCAACCAACACGCCAAGTGGCTCAAGACCTGCCAGGGCATCCCTTGGCGACGCCCGATTGCGTCATTGAACTACCTCCTTACCAGCCACGTCTGGCGCCAGGACCACAATGGGTTCTCGCACCAAGACACGGGCTTCATCGACCATCTGGTCGACAAGAACTCGGATCGGGTGCGCATCTACCTCCCGCCCGACGCCAACACCTTGCTCTCGGTGGCCAACCACTGCCTGAGAAGCCGGGACTACGTCAACCTGATCGTCGTCGGCAAGCAGCCCGCCCTCACGTATCTGTCCATGGAGGATGCGGTGGCCCACTGCACCAGGGGTCTTGGCATCTTCGAGTGGGCAAGCAACGACGCAGAGGTCGTCCCCGACGTCGTCCTGGCCTGCGCCGGGGACGTACCGACGCTCGAGACGCTCGCCGCGGCCCACCTGCTGCGACGGCACCTTCCGTCACTCCGGGTACGGGTCGTCAACGTGGTCGACCTCATGCGCCTCAGCGACCAAGCTGCGCACCCGCACGGTCTTTCCGACCGTGAATTCGACGAGCTCTTCACGAGCGACCGCCCTGTCATCTTCGCCTACCACGGCTATCCATGGCTGATCCACCGCCTCACGTACCGCCGCGCCAACCACTCCAACCTGCATGTACGGGGTTATCGAGAAGAGGGCACCACCACGACCCCCTTCGACATGACGATGCTCAACGACCTCGACCGCTTTCACTTGGTCATGGACGTCATCGACCGGGTTCCCGGCCTCGGGGAGCGGGCGGCGGGCCTCCGTCAGGAGATGCAGGACGCACGCCTCAGGGCCCGCGCCTACACCCGCACGCACGGGGAGGACTCTCCCGAGATCACTGACTGGGTGTGGAGCGACTACGCCCCGTGAACCTGTTGGTCGTCAACGCTGGCTCTTCCAGTCTCAAACTGTGTGTCCTCGACGCCGGCGACAATCTGCTGCAAGCGGAGAGCCTGCCGGCTGTCGGCGGAGAGTTCGATCCCTCAGCGCTGCGGCGTTTTGTCGCGCAGCACTCCGACTCCATCGATGCGGTCGGTCACCGCATTGTGCACGGCGGGACACGTTTCGCCGGCCCGGCACGGCTCGACCCCGCAACCATGGAGATCCTTCGTGGACTCATTCCGCTGGCGCCTCTTCACCAGGCCACCTGCCTCCGGGCCGCGGAGATCGTCGGCCAGGTGTTGGGCGAGGTGCCGGCCGTGGGCTGCTTCGACACCGCATTTCACGCGGGCCTCCCAGAGGCGGCCGCGACCTATGCCGTCCCACTCGAATGGAGGACCCGTTGGGGTGTGCGGCGCTTCGGCTTCCACGGCCTGAGCCACGGTTATGCGTGGCGGCGCACGATCGAGCTCATGGGACACTCCGGCGCGGGTGTTCGCCTGGTCACCTGTCACCTCGGCGCGGGGGCCTCCCTGGCCGCCGTCGCCGAGGGTCGTTCGATCGACACCACCATGGGCTTCACCCCACTGGAAGGCCTCGTCATGGCCACGCGTTCGGGCACGATCGACCCCGGACTGATCCTGTGGCTGGCCCAGGAACAAGGGATCCCGGTCAGCGAGATCGCCCGCACGCTCGAGCACGAATCGGGGCTGTACGGCCTGGCTGGCTCGTTCGACATGGTCGAGATCGAAACAATGGCGGCGGAGGGTCACGCCGCGGCCAGGCTCGCGCTCGACGTGTACGTGCACCGGCTCCGGGCAGGGATCGCCGCCATGGCGAGCGCCCTGGGCGGCCTCGACGCCGTGACCTTTACGGGAGGTGTCGGAGAGAATGCGGCCGAACTGCGGGCCGCCGCACTTTCGACGATGGGTTTTCTCGGTCTCTCGCTCGACCACGAGGCGAATGGTTCGTCGTCGCTTGACGCAGAGATCACGGGCCACCGTTCTCACGTAAGGATCTTCGTGGTCCACGCGAGAGAGGATCTGCAGATCGCATCGGAGGTGCACTCGCTCCTCGCGTGACCGAGTTCCCCCTACCTGAACCGGCCCCCTCGCCATGAAGCTCGACGGCGCGCTACCTGCTGATCACGACCTTCAGCGCTCCCGTGTCCGCCGCGCGTCCGAAGGCGTCGTAGGCCTCGAGCATCTGGTCCAGCTCGAAGTGGTGGGTGACGAACTGACCCCCGTCCAACTGGCCTGACGTCAGCAGTCGGAGCAGGGTGGGTGTCGAGCACGTGTCGACCAATCCGGTGGTCACTGTGATATCGCGGATCCAGAGCGTTTCGAGGTGCAGCGTTGCTGGCTTTCCGTGCACCCCGATGTTGGCCACGCGGCCGCCCGGCCTGACGAGTGCGGTGCACAACTCGAAGCTGGCCGGCACGCCCACCGCCTCGATGGCGACGTCGGCGCCGAGGCCATCGGTCAAGCCCTGAACCACGGTGATGGGATCCTCGGACCCGTTGTTGACGGTCACGTCGGCCCCGAAACGCTTGGCGGCGTCCAATCGCGCGTCGGCCAGGTCGATGGCCACGATGTGGCTCGGCGAGAACAGCTGCGCCCCCATGATGGCGGACAGTCCGATCGGTCCGGCGCCGACGACGACAACCGTGTCGCCTGGCTGGACCTGACCGTTCATCACCCCGACCTCGTAGGACGTCGGGAGAATGTCAGCCAGCATCAAGACGTCCTCGTCTTTGACCCCGGGCGGGACGAGGTAGGTCGACGTGTCGGCGAAGGGCACCCGTACGAACTCGGCCTGGGTCCCGTCGATGAGGTGGCCGAGGATCCATCCGCCGCCTCCCAGGCACTGCCCGTACCGGCCATCCCGGCAGAAACGACAAAACCCACACGCCGAGATGCAGGACACCAGTACGGGCTGACCGACCTCTCGCGTCTTCACGCCGGGGCCCACCTCGACGATGGTGCCGACGGCCTCGTGCCCGAGAACGCGCCCCGGTGTCGTCTCCGGAACGTCGCCCTTCAAGATGTGGAGATCCGTTCCGCAGATCGTCGTCGCGTCCACTCGCACGATGACGTCGCCGTCCTGCTCAATCAGCGGATCCGCGACCTCGCTCCAGCTCTTCCGGCCAGGTCCCTCGTACACGAGTGCTTTCATGGTCCTACCTCCACTTCTGTCCTGACCAATTGTGCGACTTCGACCTCGACCTCGACTACGGAGCAAGGTCCTGTTCCGGTCAGACCTTCGCCATTTCAATGGTGCTCGGGACGGTGATAGGTCTCATCCCTCGACGTTGACGGAGTCACCTCGTGGGACAAAGCGGACTTGGTGTGAGCGATCTGCCAACCAGCTCGGCGTCGCTCCCGAGATTCCTCGTAGGCCGGAGTCAGCGCGATGGGAAAGCGCAAGGAGACGGTGCCGTACTCGCAGCACCGCGTGACCGGGAACCCCGAGTGGATGAACACCTGGAGCATCGTGAGATTCTCTTCGAGCGTGTCCGCCACGAAGGTGGTGATACCACGGTCACGAGCCGCTGCCGCGAGCTCGTCCAGCAGGAGCGACCCGATGCCATGATGCTGGAAGTCGTCGGCGACCACGAAGGCGACCTCGGCCTCGGTGGAGTCCGGGTGCCTGTCGAAGCGTCCGACGGCGATGAGCCGACCGTCGTGCTCGGCCACGAGAGCGAGGCGATCTCGGTAGTCCACCCGTGTGAATCGCTCGACCTCATTGGGCGAGAGATGCGGATGGAGCGAGAAAAACCTGAGATAACACGAACGGTCGGACAGATGCTCGTGGAACTGGACCAAAGCGTTGGCATCGTCCGGACGAATGGGCCGCACGCCGAAACGAAACTGCTCGATCGAGACCGCATCGAACTCCAACTCGGAGGGGTAACCGCCGTGGACATCCAGGTCTTTGTTTTCGCTCGGCGGCCCGTGGCTCATCTTTCTCCGCGCCTTTGTCGTGAATGGTTGATGTCGTATTGAAGAACAGTCCGGATGAGCCCTAGCGGCCCGGCCCGGCTGCCCGGTTATCCGAACAGTCGTGAAGGATGACCCGTCCTGTGACCTCCGCAGCAGTGATCGCAACGACGGCTCCGCGAACTCCCCCCGCCCACGGGACGACTCCGTGCGTGGCATGTTCGACGAGCTGGTCCGGATGGTCCACCCGGCGAGCCGATCCGGTCATCAGCACACTCCACCCCTCAGTGAACAGGTCGTCGATGTGATCGATCTCAAAACCCACCGTGGATTGGGACTCGAGCTCCGTCGCCATGTTCACCGTCGTGTTGAAGAACACCTCGCCGTTCGAGAACCGGAAGTTCACTGGATGCGCTACGGGGCCGCGGGAAGCATGGAAGATGACCCTTCCCACGCCACCGGCCGCCAGGTGGGCCCGACACTGTGCCGGTGTCAGGGGCTCGAGAATGGCACCGGGCAGCGCGTGTGTACTCCCCGGTGCTCGGTTCCTGTCACCGCCGAGAAGGCTCGCCGGAGAAGTCTGAAGGACGCGAGCGATCGTGCTGAGCGTCTCTTTGCTCAACTGCACATCGGAGTGCTGTTCGAAGTACTCGAAGAAGGTGGGGTCCACGCCCGCTTGCCGCGCCAGGACCTCGACTGTCAGACCAAGCTCATAGCGACGTCGGGTGATCCGCCGGGCGAGGTCTCCTGCCTCAGTTTCCGGGGCGGTCTCCATGCGCCGAGTGTGCACTGAGGATCACCGATGTGGGTAGGGAGGAACCTCCCATCGGCCAGGGAGCTAAGTCGGTAGTGGACTCACTGCGGGAGGCTCAGACTCTGGTCATGCGTCATGACCTAGGGACACCGATACCCTGCCTGCTTTGCCCCCGACAGACTCACGAGGAGTGGTCGTCGTGAGGCCCGCCCTGGGACTGTCGCCACTCGATGCCATGTTCCTCCAGATCGAATCCGACCGAACCCCTATGCACATGGTCTCGATTGCGTTCTTCGAAGCAGGGCCGCTGCTCGATGATCGAGGTGAGCTTCGTATCGAGACCCTCCGCCGGCTGATCTCCTCCCGACTCGAACTGGTTCCAAAGCTGCGGCAGGTCGCACGGCCGGGCGCCTTGATCGAGGCGCCTCCCGCGTGGTGTGACCAGCCCGACTTCGATATCGCCAACCATGTCACGCGGCGGCGGTTGTCAACCCCCGGCACTGACGCACAGTTCCTCACACTCTGCGCCGAGGTGGTGTCTTCTCCACTCACCCAGGGTCGGCCCTTGTGGGAGTTGACATTCGTTGAAGGACTCGAGAACGGCCAGATCGCCTTGATCGAGAAGCTGCACCACTCGATGGCGGACGGTATAGCCGCGGCTGAGCTCGCGATGGTGTTGCTCGATGTCACGCCGGTGTCCCCCGTCGAGCCGCCGGGAACCGTGTGGCAGCCCGACGCTCCGGTGCCATTCGTGTTCGAGGCCGCCCGAGACCTCTGGCGCCTTGGCGAGATCGGCGTTCGGCTGGGCGCGTGGGCTGGATGGACAGCGTTGCACCCGCTCCGGCGGGCCCGGATGTGGTCCACGAAACTCGGCGCGGCGGCAGGGATGGTGCACGCCGGACCGCTCGCTCCTTCGTCGCCTCTCAATCACCAGATTGGTACCGAGCGACAGATTCGACTCGCTCGATTCCCGCTCGAGGAAGTCCGCAGTATCGCCCACGCCCGTGGCGGCACTGTGAACGACGTCGTTCTGACCCTCGTCACCCAAGGCCTTCACAGGATGGTCGGTCGGGCCGATCGGGCCCAACGTGAGACCTTCAACGCGTTGGTCCCCGTTGGCCTTGACGCCGGGCCCACACGGGGAATGGCCAACAAGGTCTCGGCTCTGCTCGTCAAACTCCCGGTCGGCTCAGGCGATGCCGAGGACTCCCTCGCCACCATCTGCGCACAGACCAGGCGGCAGAAAGAACAGCACCAGGAGCTGGTCGCCGATGCAGCCCTACGGATCCTCGAACCGCTGCCCCGTACGGCGTTATCCGCTTTGGGCTGGCTGGTCGAGCACCAGCCTTTCTTCAACCTGATCGTAACGAACGTACCCGGGCCGAGCATTCCGCTCTATGCGCTCGGGGCACGGATGTTGGAGGCCTTTCCCCTGGTGCCGCTCGTAGGGAACCAGGCCCTCGGCGTTGCCGCTCTCTCGTACCTGGACCAGCTGAACCTGGGCATGCTCGTCGATCCCAGCGTCTGCCCCGACGTCGACGCGTTCTGCGACGGCATGGACGAAGCGTTCCGTGAGCTCGCCCTCGCGGACCGAGCCGCCCGAAAAGGCGATGCGTGCCGGCAGCAACGGGCGAGTGACGACCGACTGACTTGAACTGTTCGGGCGGCGCGGGCGACGGCGACGCCCGAGTCGTCAGCCGAGCGGAACGGCCCACACCAGTCGGGTGCCCCCGCCATCCCTCGGGTGGATTTCGAACGTCCCGCCGAGCTTCTCGGCCCGATCGCGGAGGTTGATCAGCCCAAGCCCGGGCTTCGTCAGCGGCATCTCGATCCCCACGCCGTCGTCGACCAGTTCGAGCACGACCCGGTCGGTCACGCCGAGGGTCACCTCGTAGCGCGAGGCCTGAGCGTGCTTGCCCGCGTTGGTCAGACCCTCCCGAACGACGGCGAGGACATGGTCGCCCATGTGCTGGGGCACCGAGTTGTCCACGACCCCTTCGAACCGGACCTCGGGCCGGACCCCCAAGGTGTCCGACAACTCTTCGGCCAGTTGCAGCACGGCCTGACGGAGCCCGCCGGGAAGCGCGGCCTCGCTGAGCTCGAAGATGGCCGATCGAATCTCGCTGATGGTGAGGTCGAGGTCGTCGATCGCCCGGCTGACCCGGTCAATCATCTGATCCCGCTCGGGCAGCCGCGTTGCCCCCTGGAGGTTCATGCCGACGGCGTAGACACGTTGGATCACCCGATCGTGGAGGTCACGAGCGATCCGGTCCCGATCGTCGAGCACCGACATCACAAGGACGCGATCGTGCAGCCGGTTGTTCTCGATGGCGATTCCCGCTGCGAACGCCAGCGCCTCGGCGAGGGCTTCGTCTTCGTCGGTAAAGCCCGCTTCGCCCTGCTTGTCCGTCAGGTAGAGGTTGCCGTAGACCTCGTCGCGCACCCGCACCGGGACACCGAGGAACGACGTCATCGGCGGGTGATTGGCCGGGAATCCGTAGCGGCCCGGGTGTTCCTCGAGGTGGGAGAGCCGCAGGGGAGCGGGCTCCGTGATGAGCAGGCCGAGGACGCCGCGCCCGGTGGGCCGATCGCCGATCTGGGCCTCCTCGGCCTCGCTCAGACCGACCGTGAGGAACTGTTCGAGCCCGGTCCGGGCGGGGTTGAGCACCCCAAGGGCGGCGTAGCGGGCGCCGACCAGCGTCCTGGCCTCATCGACCAGGTGGCGGAGCAGATCGGTCGGCTCGACGTCGGCGGTGATCATCAGCACCGCCCCCATCAGCCGGCGCAGCTTCTCCGGATCGTTCACTCGCATGTAGGGCACCCCGGTGAATCGTAGGTGTCCCGGAACGGCGAGTCGGAGGGCGCCGTGTCCAGCTGGCAAGATGGACGCGTGGCCATCCGCGTGTTCCTTCTCGACGACCACGAGTTGGTACGCGAGGGCATCCGCAGCCTCCTGGAGAGCGACGACGAGATCGAAGTCGTGGGCGAGGCATCGACGGGCGAAGAAGCACTCACCCGCGCCCCACTGGCCCGGCCTGACGTGGCGATCTTGGACGTCCGTCTCCAGAGCGGAAACGGGATCGAGGTCTGCCGTGACCTGCGCTCAGCCATGCCGGACCTCGCCTGCCTGATGCTCACGAGCTTTGCCGACGACGAGGCTATGTACGCGAGCGTGATGGCCGGGGCGGCCGGCTACGTCCTCAAGCAAATCAGGGCGCGCGACCTCATCGAGGACGTCAAGAAGGTTGCCGCGGGAGCATCGCTGATGGATCCCCGGGCGATCGCAAGAGTCGTGGATCGCATCGCCAACCCGCCCAAGCTCGATCCCGCGCTCTCCTCCCTGTCGCCGCAAGAAAGCAAGATCCTTGATCTCATCGCCGACGGCAAGACGAACAAGCAGATCGCCGACGCCATGTTCCTCTCGGAGAACACCGTCAAGAACTACGTCACCGGGCTCCTCCGCAAGCTGAAGATGACCAGCCGAACCGAGGCGGCCATCTACGCGACCAAAGTCAAGGGTCAGGGTTCCGCCTCTTCCTCGTGATCGCTTGGCCGGGGAACCGGCGACGCGACGTCCAAGCCCCTTTCCGCCAAAGCCACCTCGAGCCGGTAGCGCTCGATTTTCGGATGCACGAAGTTCGTGGGGGTCACGTCGATGCCATATTCGACCGCAAGGCTGATGAGGGCTCGGTCGTATGCGACCTCGGCAACCAGGGTCGACTCTGACCACACGCCGGCCCCGAGATCCTGAGCGGGCAGCGCGGCCCGGCAACTGAGCGCATAGTCGACAAGAGCGTCGCCGGACAACCCCGTGTCCCAGCTATCGATGGCTCCGGAGAGGACCTCCACATACATGCTCACCCGGCGATTGTGCGCCACGGGACACGCTCTTATATAGGGAGATTCTTCCCATTTGGCCTGTACCCGATGGCGTGGCGCGGCGTCGGGACCTTCCTCCGTAGTGCGAGTGACCTTTGCGCTCCTTCCTCAGCACGTCAGTAGCCGGACGATGGAGTCGGATCTCCTCACGGGAGGGATCACGACCGAACAAGGAGAGCAAAATGCGACGCAAGGTTTTCGACAAGCTGGCCAGTGTGGGTGGCATCGTCGTCGTCATGGTGTTGGCGTTGGCCGGCGCGCTGCTGTTGGTGGGCTACAACTTCGCCAACGACTACGTGCACACTCAGCTCGCCGAGCAGCAGATCACGTTCCCCTCAGCGGCGGCCTTCGCCCACCCCGATGGCCAGGAGATCACCAAGTCGATGATCCCTTCGGTGTCCCAGTACGCCGGACAGCAACTCTTGACGGGTCAGCAAGCTGAGGTCTACGCCAACGACTTCATCGCAGTGCACCTGCACAACATCGGGGGCGGCAAGACCTACTCACAGCTGAGTGCGGCGGCCATGAACCTGCCCAAGGGTTCGCCGGCCTACGCGGCAGCCGAGGCGAAGGTCCAGACCGTCTTCCAGGGCACCACGCTCCGCGGCCTGCTGCTGGAGGCCTACGGATTCAGCCTGATCGCCGAAATCGCGTTCTGGTGCGCCATCGCAGCGTTCTGCCTCGCCGGGGCCATGGCCGTGCTGGTGCTTCTCGGCTTCGCCCACGCCCGCCGGGTCAGCGAGACCGAGGAACTGCTTCCGAGGCACACTCCCAAGGCGGTGGTGATCGGGGCGTAAACCATTGACCTACCCTCTCCCGCCAGGAGACGACCAGCCGGCCCGCGCAAGCGGGCCGGCTGGTCTGTCCCAACAATGACGAAGAGGCCCTCCATCCAAATGGGCCTTCGAATGCGGAACGAAGGCGGTTGGCGATGGCAGATGCGGCCATACACACCGAGGGCCTGACCAAGCGTTACGGCGACTCAGTTGCCCTCGACCATCTCGATCTCGAGGTGGCGACGGGCGAGGTGGTCGGCTACCTCGGACCCAACGGTGCAGGCAAGACGACCACCATCCGCCTCCTGCTTGCGCTCAGCCAACCCACGAGCGGGCATTGCCGGATTTTCGGGCTCGACAGCCAGCGCCATCCCGTTGCGACGCATCGACGGCTGGCCTTCGTGGCCGGCGAGGCGAACCTCTGGCCGTCGCTCACCGGCCTCGAGACTCTCGTCCTTCTCGGACGCGTCCACGGGCGAGCGGACGTCGCCTACCGGGACGAGCTGATCGACCGGTTCGATCTCGATCCGAGCAAGAAGGTGCGTGCGTACTCCAAAGGGAACCATCAGAAGGTCATCCTGATCGCCGCCCTCATGGTTCGCCCCGATCTGCTCATCCTCGACGAACCGACCAGTGGGCTCGATCCCCTGATGGAGCAGGCATTCCGCCACTGCATCGGCGAAGCCCGCGATCGCGGTCAGACCGTCTTCTTGTCGTCCCACATCATGAGCGAGGTCGAGGTCCTTTGCGACCGGGTTGGCATCCTCCGGGCCGGAAAATTGATCGAGATGGGCACCCTGGCCGAGATGCGCCATTTCGAGCGCGCTGAACGTCGAGGCAACTCTCGACGGCCCGGTCCCAGATCTCTCGGCAATACCCGGCGTGAGCTCCGTGAAGATCGAAGGTCCAACGGTTCGCTGCCAGGTGAGGGGTCCCATGGAGCCCCTGCTGCGAGTTCTCACCGACGTCGGCGTCACGCAACTCGTGAGCCACGAGCCCTCGCTCGAGGAGCTGTTCCTCGCGCTCTACGGCGACGACGACCGTGCTCCCTGACCTCGCCGTCCGGGCGCCGGTGGAGTCGGCCCTGCGAAGAGAACGATCAGCCGGCGCCGTCGTCGCCCTGGTGAGTGCGCGCAAGGCGGTTCGCTCGGGTCTCCTGTGGGGGCTGATCTTCGGCATCGCAATCGCGTCGTCGGAGGTCAGCTACGTCAAGATCTACGCGACCTCGTCCCAGCGCCACGCCCTGGCCGCCACTTACGGCTCGAACAAGGCCATGAGCGCGCTCTTCGGACCTGCTCCCCAGCTTCAGACCGTCGGCGGCTTCACGGTTTTCAAGATTTCCATGACGCTCATGGTCCTCGGCGCCGTATGGGGACTCCTGATCAGCACGAGGCTCCTGCGCGGCGAGGAGGACTCCGGCCGCTGGGACCTCCTTCTGGTGGGCCTGACCACGCGTCGGCGCGCCACCGCCCAAGCCATCGCGGGCTTCGGCGCCGGCGTCCTCACGCTGTGGTCGGTCACCGCGATCATCACCGTCCTCTCGGGCCGGGTCCAGAACGTGCGGATCGCGGCAGCGCCTTCGCTCTATTTCGCCCTGGCCTCGGTGGCCACTGCAGTGATGTTCCTGGCCGTCGGGGCCGCCACGAGCCAGCTCGGCGCGACCCGCCGCCAGGCCGCCTCCTTCGGCGCCATCGTCCTCGGGGTGAGTTACGCCATCCGCCTCATCGCTGACGCAGGCGTCGGCCTCCACGGGCTGATCTGGGCTTCCCCGTTCGGCTGGGTAGAGGAGCTCCAGCCCCTCACGACGCCCCAACCCCTCGCTTTTCTCCCCATCGCTGGCTTCACCGTGCTGCTCGCCGGCACCGCCGTGTACTTCGCCGGCCGGCGCGACGTCGGGAAGAGCATCGTGCCGGACCGGGTGCGCGCACAGCCCCGTCTGAGGCTGCTCTCGAGTCCGACGGGTCTGGCGGTCCGTTTGCTGCGAGGCAGGGTGATCGGCTGGTGGGTCTCGATCGCCGGGTCCGCTCTCCTCTTCGGGCTCATCACAAAGTCGGCGGGCGCCACCATCTCGGGCTCGGCCAAAGAAATCTTCTCCAAGCTCGGTGCCTCAGGAGCCGGGAGCGGCGCCGTGCTCGGTGCGTGCTTCCTCATCCTCGCGGTGCTTGTTGGATTCGTTGCCGCCGGCCAAATTACCGCCGGCCGGGCCGAGGAGTCCGGAGGCATGCTCGACCAAATCCTGAGCCGCCCGGTCTCGCGCCCGTCGTGGCTCGGCGGGAGGCTGCTCGTGGCGATCGTCGTGGTGGTGCTGAGCGGGGTCGCGGCGGCCATCTTCACGTGGATCGGTGCCGCCAGCCAACGGGCGGGGGTGAGTTTCGTCTCCCTCCTCGGCGCGGGATTGAACCTCGTGCCGCCGGCGATCATCATTTTGGGCATCGGCACCCTTGTCTTCGGGTTACGGCCACGGCTCACATCCATCGCCGTCTACGGCGTGCTGGGCTGGTCGCTGCTCCTCGTCATCGTCGGAGGCATTGGCGCCGTCAACCACTGGGTGTTGGACACGTCCGTCTTCCACCACATGGCGTCGGCTCCGGCGGTCCATCCGAACTGGGGAGCCAATGGAGTCATGCTCGGCCTTGGCGCGCTGAGCGCGTTGGCTGGCACCTTGGCCTTCAAGAGGCGCGACCTGCACGGTGAGTGATCCGCGGGACAGCCTGCGGACCGTGCGAAGACTCCTGATGCCCTACGGCACCGGGTTGCGACGCGATGGTATGAGTCTCTTCTCGTCACGTTGGCTGCCGAGTACGGTCATGAGCTGTCTCAGCGTGCCATTGGCATCCGCAGCACAATTCAGTCGCTCCTCGGGATCGGTCGTGAGGTTGTGCAACTCGTACATGGGCTCTGCTGGGGGAGCCAGGAACGGATTCGTGGCGACGCCCTTGTCCTCATACCATTCATCGAGCCGTTCGTAGTAGTGGTTGAGCTTCCACAGCTCCTCGGTCCCACCGGAGCCGGTGGGTAGTGAGGCCAGAACCGACTCGATGTTCGACGGCCCACCGATCGCCTCGAACGGTGTCCCACTCAGGATGTTGACCTGGCTCGAACCACTCGACGGATTGTCCTCGGTCATGAAGTAGACGGGCGTGGCCACCGACGCTGCGCTCACCTTTCCGGTCAGCACGCCACTCAGGTCGCGCCCGGGTAGGGCGTGCACTTCCTCGTGGTGGGCACTGACGCCGGCAGTCGCCTGTTCGGGGTCGATTCCGGCCAGGCCGAGCAACGTGGGAATGAGGTCAACGTGGCTCGTCGGCACCGCGACGCCGCCTTCGATCTGGCTGACGCCCGGACCCGAGACAAACAACGGGACACGCGTGGCCTCGTCAAAGCAGTTGAACCACTTTTGCATCAGACCCCCGTGGGCGCCGATCAGGTCACCGTGGTCGGAGGTGAATGCGACGATCGTGTCGTCAAACATCCCTGAGGTTTGCAATGCTTCGAGGATCCGTCCTATGGACTCGTCGACGACCTTCTGCAAGTAGTAGTAGAGCCGCCTGTAGGCGAGGTCAGCCGCCGATTCGAAGATCATCTTCGGCCACAGCGCCTTGAACGCCTCCTGGCACGGCGGGCGTCCCGCGAAGCTGTCTCCTTGAGAAGGGGCTTCGGCGATCTCGGGCACGCTGTCGTCCGGAGGGCCGAAGCCGAGGAGCTGTGCCCAACCAAAGCCGCTGAAGGCAATGTCGTGAGGGTTGACGAACGATGCCACGGCGAGCCACGGGCCCTCGCGTCGAGCCCGAACGAGATCATCGAACAGCTCGACCACCTGCTCGGCGAAGACGCCGTCTCGAACGATGCCGCAGTCGGACTTGGCCGCGCCGTGTGGCTCACGGCCGATCCAGCCCGAGAAGCCGAACGGGTCGAGCCGATCGGCCCGCTTGTAGGCATCAATCGCTTCGAAAAGCAGTTTGCCGTTGTCGTCGGACGCCATCAATCCCTCGTGTGTGCCCGGAATCTCCAGATCGGCATGCGAGACGTGCCACTTGCCTCGGTAGTGAGTTTGGTATCCCCCGGCACGGAACCAGTCGCCGAGCGTCGGAACCGAGTTGGGATCGAGCCAGTGCATGGCCGGATCGGTGCTCTGCTTCGCCGTGCCGGCCGTGGAGGAGACGCCGTGGAGGGAGGGGTACTGGCCGGTGAACAGCGTCGCCCGACTCGGGGTACATGCCGTGGACCCGGCGTAGTGTCGATGGAACTCAACTCCGGAGCCTCTGATCGACTCACGCGCCGTCAACTGCGTCCTGCGAAATGATTTGACGGCGTCCGACTCGTACGGGGGAGGGTAACGCTCCTCATCCGTCAGGATCAGCAAGATGTTGGGTGCACTCATCGCCGCAGGCTAAACCAGAAGCCCGGCATCGCACCGGCTCGTCACCAAGGAAGACGTCGTGGACAACGACCCCCCGAAGCGTTCGTCCTGACGCGCATCAGGTTCATCAGGTCCTGCTCAGCCAGGCAGATCCTCCGGCCGTTTCTTGGCCAGATGGCCCGAGAGCAGACCGGTCGATTGACCGACCTCGATCATGTACCCGTCCGGGTCTCTCATGTAGCAGCGGATCTCCGGCCCCCGGTCGATGGGAGGAGTGACGAATTCAGCCCCGCGCCCCTTCCACTCTTCGTAGCAGGCCTGGATGTCGGCGACCCGCAGATTGAGGAAGATGGACGTCGAATCGGTGGGCTCGTAGTCGACCACCGAGATGTCTGGCTTGTCGGGTGTGGGACCGCCTCCGGGGTTCATGATGATCCACGAGTTGGCGAGCTGGACCATGCACGGATTCTCTTCCAGCACGACTTTGCCGCCGAGCACCTCCGAGTAGAACCTCCGAGACTCGGCGACTTTTCGCACCGTGATGAAGAGGGTCATCAAGAAACCCTCCTTGGGATTGGGCAAGTTCTCGAAATCGATATAGGGAGTCGAGTCGGCCATTCGTGCCCTCCTGTTTTGCCCATGCGGTTCTTGCGCACAGGGCCATCGATGGACCCGTACCCGCCACGTACTCGTGGCAAAACCGCCGGGTTCGATCGCCCCCCTTCCCGATCGGCCCACAGGCCAGGCGCCGAGCACCCTTGTGCGGGATGATGCACTCATGAGGATCGTGTCGCTCCTTCCGTCGGCCACCGAGATCGTGTACGCCCTCGGCATCGGCGACCAGCTGGCCGGCGTCAGCTTCGAATGCGACTTTCCCGAGGAGGCGAGGAAGGTCCAGGTGGTGTCGGGTACCTCGCTCGACCTCGAAGGTCCGCGCCGTGCCGCCGCGGTCGATGCGGAGGTCAGCGCCAAGGTGGCCGCCGGCGAGTCGATCTACACGCTGGACGACACCCGGATCCGGGCGATCGACCCCGACGTCATCCTGGCCCAGGACCTGTGCCAGGTGTGTGCCGTGCCGTCGGGACAAGTCGAGGAAGCGCTCAATGTCATCGGCTGCCATGCCGAGGTGGTCTCGCTCGATCCGGAAGGCCTCGACGATGTCGTCGAGTGCATCGCCCGAGTGGGCCGCGCCACGGGGACCGAGCGCGTCGCCGCGGATCTCATGGCCGAGCTGCGAAAGCGTTTGGCGGCAGCGCGTGAGCACGTCATAGGCCTTCCGCGCCGGCGCGTGCTCGTCCTCGAGTGGCCCGATCCTCCGTTCAACGCCGGGCACTGGGTGCCCGAAATGGTGGAGACCGCCGGCGGCGTGCCGGTCCTCGCTGTGGCCCGCGAGAGTTCGCACCGGCTGACCTGGGAGGAGATCGCCACCGAGGCGATCGACGTCACGATCTTCAGCCCTTGCGGCTTCGATCTTCCCGGCGCCGTCGAGCAAGCCGGCTCGTTCCTCGGGCGACCTGAGGTCACCGGTCTCGGGCGGATCGTCGCGGTGGACGCCAATGCGTATTTCTCGCGCCCCGGTCCACGCGTCGTCGACGGCGTCGAGCTGCTGGCCGAGCTGCTCCACCCGTCGCGGCCAGACGCGGTTCCCTCGGGCGCCCAGGTCTTGCACCCGTAGGCGGCAGCGCCGGTACCGGCTACTCCACAATCAGTGGGCTCGTCGCCGGTTCGGTCGCCACCGTCCAAGGCCGCAGGGCGAGCGCGATGGCCGGGAAGACGATGACGGTGACTAGTGCCGCGCCGATCAGTGCCGCCGCCGTCGACTGAGTGAGCAAATTGAGGGAGAGGCCGATCTCGGCGACCACCACCGGGAAGGTCAGCGTGGCCGATTGCAGGAAGGCCACCGCGACCGCGGGCCGGGTCCCGAGGCGGGAACGGTAGAGAAACGCCGGAGCGCCGCGCACGAAGGCGATCGCCAAGACGAGCAGAGGCACGAGCTCGAGTGACGCCGCGTGGGAGAACAGCGCTTCGACGTTGAAATGGACCCCGGTCACGACGAAGAACACCGGAATGAGGAACCCGAACCCGATCGCATCCAGCTTGGCCTTGAAGACCTCGATGTTGGGCCGCTCGTCGCCGTCCGCCAGCCGGAGCACCACGCCGGCGACGAAGGCACCGAGCAGCGAGTCCACCCCGAACCCGTGGGCCAGGCCTGCGAAGATCAGCAAAACCACGAAGGCGCCGCGCACCCGGAGCTGGGACGCCGTGTCGTCGAGCGCACTGAGGATCGTGCCCATACGGCGGGTCCTCCACAGCGCGTACAGCCCCAGTCCGGCGGCGGCCGCCGCCACCGCCATGATGCCGACATAGAGGATCTGCTCGGGGGTGGACTTGGCGTCGGCCGAGAACATGACGGTGAGGAGGAGGAGCGACCCGAACTCCCCCACCGTGCCCGCCAGGACCGTCAGCTGCCCGAAGTCGGACTTGAGGTCGCCCGAGTCGCGCACGACCGGCACGAGGATCCCGAGCGTGCTCGAGGTCAGAGCCAGCGCGACGAGGCGAAGGTCGGCGCCGGGTGCCAGTGCAATGAGGCCGAGCGCGACCGGGAACGCAAGGGCAAGCGAGATCAGATACGCGGACCCGGTGACGCGCAGCATCGGGTCGCGAAAGTGTGCCGGGTCGATATCCTGACCGGCCAGGAAGAGCAAGAACCCGAAGCCCATCAGGTAGAGCAGCTCGACGGCGCCCTGAGGCTGGACCCACCCGAGACCCTCCGGTCCGACCGCGAGGCCCAAGAGGACCTCGAGCACGACCGCCGGGACCAGCCGGCCGGGGATCACGGAGGCGAGAATGGGTGCGACGAAGGCCACCGCCGCCACGACGAGTAATCCGGTGAAATCGAAGGTGACCATTCCCTCTTCCCGTGCCGTCCCGCTCCTGCTGCTGAACTCGGCGGAAACATCATGGCGAGCCGCCGGCGGCGGGCGGCGGATCCACGGTGTCCGCTCTCGGCAGCCCGACGGCGCGCTCAGGACGTCGTCGGCAGGCGACCGCCATCACGCCGGGCCCGAAGGCCTTCGGCTCCCGCCCTCTAGCCTGAGCCCGTGACTTCGTTCCGGGTGGTCGTGGTGGCCGACACCCACTTCTCGGAGCGCACGCCCGAGGCCCGGCACAACTGGTCGTCGGTGCTACGGCACCTCGAGACGGTCCCGCCCGATCTCGTCTTGCACGCCGGGGACCTGTCGTTGGACGGCACCCACGACGGCGCGGACTTGTCCTTCGCCCGGGCGCAGCTCGACGGCATCGCCGTCCCGTGGTGCGCCGTGCCGGGAAACCACGACATCGGCGACAACCCCGGCCTCGGCGCCGATCCCGACGACACCATCACCGCCCGCCGCCTCGCTCGGTGGCGTGACGAGGTCCGCGAGGACCACTGGGCGATCAGGGTCGGGGGTTGGCGGCTGGTGGGAATCAACGCCCAGCTGTTCGGGTCAGAGTCGGAGGCCGCGGTGGAGCAGTGGGCCTTCTTGGAGGCCGAGCTCGCCGAGCCCCGCGGGCCGACCGTGCTCGTCACCCACAAGCCCTTGACCGCCTCCGACGACGAGCTCGCGGGCGCCCCGTCGTACCGGTTCGTCCCGTCACCGGCGCGGGAACGGGTGACCGCGCTCTGCCGGCAGGCCGGTGTCGAGATGGTGGTGAGTGGCCACGTCCACCAGTCCCGCCGGCTCCATGCGGCGGGCATGACCCATCTCTGGGCCCCCACCACGTGGGCGGTGCTGCCCGACTGGCTCCAACCCCGCGTCGGGGCCAAGCGGTGCGGGGTCCTGGAGCTGGACCTGCGGGACGACGGCGGGTTCACCGCGCAACGGGTCGAGCCCTCGGGCCTGGAGCAGCTGACGCTCGGCGAGGACATCGCAAGTCCGTATGCCCCCGAGGCCGACTCAGCGCACCGAGGCGGCGAATAGGGTCAGCGCACGCTGAAAGGCGGACACGCCTGCTGGCGCGGGTCGGCAGACAGGAGGTGTGACGGATGGTCATGGGCAATCGTCCCGAGGTGAAGACGGCACCCGCGCCCATCCTGGCGTTGGACCTCGCCCTGGGTGCCGGCCAGATGGCGACCGCGTTGGCCCGGGTCCCCTTTCGCAAGCCCTTCACGGGTGAGTCCACGCTGCTTTCCAACCTGGGCATGACCGTCACACGGGAGGTGATCCGCTCGTTCATGGGGTATTGCTCGGCACTGAGGATCCCGGAATTCCGCTCGGTCGAGCTGTTCCTCGACGACTTGTGCATGACGATCATGCCCCCGTATGTGCGCGCCCTCGACGTCCACGCCCACGAGACCGAGTTCGGCGGCGTCCCGGGCATCCTCTACGTCCCGCGCCACCAGCAACCGGTCGGAGTGATCCTCTACCTCCACGGTGGCGGGTACATCGGCACCTCCCCCGCCATGTACGCCTTCTTCACGAGCCGGGTGTGCAAGGAGACCGACTGCGCCGTCTTTGTCGCCGACTACCGGTTGGCGCCGGAGTTCCCCTACCCCGCCGGGGCCGACGACGCGTCGTCCGTCTACGCCGGACTCATCGCCGCGGGCGTGCCCGCGGGTCGGATCTTCCTCGCGGGCGACTCCGGGGGCGGTGGCCTGGCCAACACCCTCCTCTTGGATCCCGAGCGCATTGCCCCGATGCGGCCGGCCGGGTTGGTGCTCTACTCCCCGGAGGTGGACCTCGAGCTGGACGAGCCGTCGGTCACCGAGAACGCCGATCACGACATCCTGCCGTGGAACATCCCGACGTCTTCGTACCTGCACGGGATCGACGCGTCGAGCGACACCGTCTCGCCCCTGACGGGCGACCTGAGCCACTTCCCGCCCACCTGCGTCACCTGGGGCGGCGCCGAGATGTTCCGTGACCCGATCCGGCGCTACGTCCAGCGACTCCGGGCGGCCGGGGTGCCCACCAAGGCCAAGGAGTACGAGGGCATGTTCCACGTCTTCCAGATCCTGATGCCCTGGGCGGACGACAGCCGCGACGTGTTCCAACTCGTCCGCCACTTCATCCACGACATCGTCGCGGACGCGCCGCCGCTCGGCTGTGACCTGGCGCGGACCCTGGGCTGCTGACCGCGGTCCACCCGGCAACCCGCGCCGGCGGTCAGTCCCGGCCGAGCCCGTCCGCCACCTTGCGCAGCTCGTCACGGAAGTCCGGGTGGGCGATGTCGACCAGCAGGTGGGCCCTTTCGCGCACGGTGAGGCCGGTGAGCTCGGCGGCGCCGTACTCGGTGATCACCACGCCGGTGTGGTGGCGTGGTGTCGAGACCACCGATCCCTCAGGCAGCAGGCCGCTGATGCGCGAGACGACCTCGCCGTCCCGAGTCACCGTCGAGTGGAGGCAGATCAGCGAGTGGGCGTCGAGGTGGAGCTCGGCGCCGGCGACGAAGTCTTCGTGGCCTCCGACCCCCGAGATCTGCCGCCCGTCGATGTTGTCCGCAACCACCTGCCCGTAGAGGTCCACCGAGAGCGCCCCGTTGATGGACACGAGGCCGGCGTTCCGGGCGATCACCGTGGGATCGTTGACGGTCTCGACGGGGAGGAACGCGACCTCCTCGTTGTCGTCCAGCCAGGCGTACAACTCGGAGGTCCCGAGGGCGAACGTCGTGACCGACACGCCGTCGAAGATGCCCTTGGCCCCGTTGGTGACCTTGCCCGCCTGGTGCAGGCGCATCAGGCCGCTGGTGAACATCTCCGAGTGGATCCCGAAGCCGCCGAGCGACCCCTTGGCCAATTCGGTCGCGACCACGTTGGGGATGGCGCCGATCCCGGTCTGGAGCGTCGAGCCCTCGTGCACGTACGCCAGGGCGTGGCGCGCGATCGCCGCGTCGGTCTCGTCCGTCGGCCCATCGGAGAGTGCGAAGGGAATGGCGTTCGTCTCCACGACCACGTCGATCAGCTCGAGAGGGACGGTGTTGTCGTACTCGGGCGGCAGGCTCTTGGTCCGCGGCAGGTTCTCGTTGACCTCGACGATCAACAAACGGTCCGGGTCGTTCCCGGCGCGCAGCAGCTCGGGTCGCGTCGCCCCCATGTGCAAGGAGAGGTTCACCCGGCCGGCGTCGTCGGGCGGCGCGGCCTGCGCCACCATGATCCGGGGCGCGAACTTGGACAGGATCGGCGCGAACTGACGAAAGCCGCCCGGCACCAGCTCCACCCGGTGCCCCATCGAGTGCAGCAGGCGCTCGGCGGGCCCGAAGAACCCGCACCGGTACGCGACGTTGGGTTTGGTGAAGACGTCATAGAAGTTGAGGCACAACGCGCCACCGAGTTGCAGGTCCTCCCAGTCGGCGCGCGCACCGAGGGCGGCGAGGAAGGTGTCGGGATTGGCCGGTCCGAGGCCGAACCCGATGGTGTCCACGGGTCGAACGAGCGCGACGGCGTCTTCGACCGAGAGAAACCTGGTCACGGTGTCAACCTTTGCAGCCGGACGTCGCTCGGACCAGCGTTCATTTGTCTGCCTCCCCGGGGGCCGGTGACCTTGAATCCATGACTTTCGGCTCTATCAACCCGGAGTGCCCGGCAGCCACAATTCTCAGGACACCCTCCTCTTCCCAGACAACGGTGCTTGGAGAATGGCGGCCACCCCCCTCGGTCGCCATTTTCCAATTGCAGGCGCGACCGCCCACCGACTTCTGAACGAGACGCAGTGTGACGGGTGCGCCCCTTTTCGGCAACCGCGAGGCGGCGCGCCTCCTTCGCCACCTGGGCGGCCCTCGACGCATCGCTGTCGCGCCGCGTTTCGAGAGGTCCGGTCCCGGCATGGGTCGCTCGCCGGAGGGCCGCCGGCACGCGCCCTGTCCGCCAGAGGCGAAGGTCACACGGGGGCTGCGCGCCCGGGTCCGGCGCCGAATCGTTGTGACCTCCGGCCCTGCCGCGGCCGCCGACGATGGCACAAGCTGAGTTCATCCCGAGAGGACGGCCATCGGTGGCCACGGGGCCTGCGGAGGGAACGAAGGGAGGACGTCGTGAGGATCAGGAGACGGTGGCGGCGTCGGAGTCGTGCGCTGTACCCGGACGTGCTTCCGTCGTACCTCCTTCCTCCCGTCGCGGGCCAGGTCGTGTTCGATCCCACTGTTCGTCGCGCAAGAGAGGTACAGCCCGGCCACTGACCGGTTCGCCACGGGCGATCGTCGGCCGCCCCGCCGGAATCCGCCGAAGGAAGCCCGCCCGGTCACTCTGGAGTCGCCATGTCCATGTACACCCAGCTACTCGATGCGGCGTTGGGACAGCGCCTCGCCCCCGAGCCGGACGCGCCCAAACACCGCGCCGTGGCCAAGGTGCGCAGATGCCGGGAACAGCTCGACGAGGGCATCCCCTCTGGCATGGATCCCGACACCGTGCCCATCGTCCTCGCGCTCCAGATCGGCTATGACGTCGCGCTGCTCCAGCTGGCGGCTGTTCTCGGCGTCGAGACCGACCCGAGCCGGTTCGAACAGCCGCAGAGTGAGCGCGCCCGCCTCGAGGAAGCGTTCAGCGAATTGGGCGTGAGCCTGGAACCGGTCAGCGAGGAGCAGAAGGGCAACGGGAACGGCCCCTGACCCGAGCGTTCAGGTGCCGCTGGCGTCCGTCCGGGCGTCCTGCGCCGAACGTTCGTTGAGCCTCGCTGCGAACGTCGCCGCCTGGGTCCGGCGCTCCATGCCCAGCTTGGCCAGGAGGTTCGACACGTAGTTCTTGACCGTCTTCTCCGCCAGGAACATGCTGTCGGCGATCTGGCGGTTCGTGTAGCCCTCCGCGATGAGGTCGAGGATGCGCCGTTCCTGCGGCGTGAGGCTGGCGAGACGAGGGTCCACCCTCGGGCCGTCGCGCAGGCGCTCGAGCACCCGTTCGGTCAACGCCGGGTCGAGGAGGGACTGGCCGGCACCGGCACGACGGATGGTGTCGAGCAGGTCCAGGCTCCCCACCTGTTTCAGGACGTAGCCCGCGGCGCCGGCCATGATCGACGCGATCAGCGCTTCGTCGTCGGCGTACGACGTGAGCATGACGCAGGCGATGCCGAGCTCGGCGGACCTGATCTCGCGGCACACCTCGACCCCGCTGCCGTCGGGCAGCCGCACGTCGAGGATGGCGACGTCGGGTCTGGTCGCCGGGATGCGAGTGAGCGCGTCGGCCACGGTGGCAGCCTCTCCCACCACCTCGATGTCGTCGCTCGCTTCGAGGAGGGCCTTGAGGCCGGTCCGCACGACCTCGTGGTCGTCGAGCAGGAACACCCCCATCTTCACCTGCTTATTTTCCCATGCTCGGGCGCTTGCCGCGGCACCGAGCCCGGGACCGTTGGGGAGGAACGAAGCATAAGCTCGCCCGCGTGCCCGACCCCTCCCGCGGGACCCGGCCGACCGCACCATCGAGTGAGAAGGAGACACGCCCATGACATCCGCCGAGGCCCCCGTCCCGGGGAGGGTCGTCGTCGGGGTCGACGGTTCCCCGCCGTCGCTCGAGGCCTTGGCCTGGGCCGCCCGCCAGGCCGAGCTCACCGGCACCCGCCTGGAGGTGATCATGACCTGGGAGTGGCCGCCCAGTTACGGCTGGGCCGTCCCGGTCCCCGAGGACTTCGACCCCGAAGGCGACGTCCGCACGACCCTCGAGTCGGTCGTCGAGCCCGTGCGGGCGGGCCACCCCGGCCTCCCGGTCGACGGCCGCATCCTGAGGGGTCATCCCGCCCCGATCCTGGTCGAGGCCTCGAGGAATGCCGATCTCCTCGTCGTGGGCAGCCGCGGCCACGGCGAGTTCGTAGGGATGGTGATCGGCTCCGTGAGCGAGTACTGCGCCGCCAACGCCCATTGCCCGGTCCTCATCCACCGGCCGACCGGCAAATAGGGCGCACCAGGAACGGGCCGTCGGCCTGCGGCCTGACGTCAGCGGCGCGCGTCGGCCTGCGCCCGGTCGATGGCGCGCCGGCGCACCTCGTCCTCCTCACGCAGTTGGGACAGGCCTGGGCCCCCGGTGGTCGGCGCGGCGCCGTCGGTCCGGGCGCCGACCAGCGCGCCGAGCGTCGCCTGCACCGACGCCCGTAATGCGTCAGGGTGGTAGCCGCCCTCCAGGAAGAGGGCGAGACGTCCCGGCCGCGGCACGAACTCGCGCACCACCCGCGCCAGCTCGGCGAAGTCCCCGCTCGAAAGCTCGAGCTCGCTCAGTGGGTCGGCGGCGTGTGCGTCGAAGCCACACGACACCAGCACCCAGTCGGGCGCGAAGTCCTCGATGGTCCCGCGCGCTACGCGGTCCAGAGCGGTGCGGACCACGTCGCCCGTCGCCCCCGGAGGCACGGGCAGGTTGACGGTCAAGCCCGGCGCGCCCGGGCCACCGACCTCGTCGGCGCGGCCCGTACCGGGGTAGAGAGGGTGCTGGTGCGTGGAGACGTAGAGCACCCGGGGATCGTCCCAGAACATCTCCTGAGTGCCGTTGCCGTGGTGGACGTCCCAGTCGACCACCAGCACCCGCTCGCCGCGCGCCGTACGGGCGGCGGCAGCCACGGCGACGTTGTTCAAGAGGCAGAATCCCATGGCCCGGTCCCCCAACGCGTGGTGCCCGGGTGGGCGGACGGCGACGAAGGCGACGCCCTCGCCCCGGTGCTCCAGCTCGTCGAGCGCGGCGAGCCCGGCCCCGGCGGCTCGCCGCGCCGCCAGCCACGAGTCGGGGCGCGCGTACGTGTCAGCGTCGAGATTCCCGCCGCCCCGGCGACAGAAGGCCTCGAGCTCGGCCAGGTACGACGGGGCGTGCACCCGGGTCAGCGCCTCGAGTGGGGCCTCGGTCACCTCCGGGGACACCACCTCGTCGTCGGTGCGCAGGGCCCGGACCCCTTCCATGACCGCGAGCAGACGGGCCGGTTGCTCGGGGTGGTGCGGGCCACCGTCGTGGTCGGTGAGCCCCGACGGTCCGGCCAGGACCAGGGTGGTCACGCCGGGCCGTCCCGGCGCTGGCGGCGCTCCTCGCGCGCCGCCAGCGCCTCCCGGTAATGGTCGGTGGCGGCGATGGGGAACCGCAGGGTGACGGTGTCGAACGCCGAGCTGGTGGTCAGCGCGAAGCCGGCGTGGCGGAAGACGTCGAGCATGGCGCGGTTCTCGGCCAGCGTCTCTGCCCTGAAGGTCTGCACGCCCCGGCGGCGCGCCGCGCCGGCCAGCTCGTCGAGGAGCACCGTGCCCACGCCACGGTGTTGGTACTCGTCCGCCACGACGAAGGCGACCTCGGCGTCGGTCGTGCCCGGCGCACGGTCGAAGCGGCCCACCCCGATGAGGCGGTCGCCGACTGCGGCCACCAGGGCGAGGCGGTCCACGTAGTCGACGGAGGTGAAGCGTTGCACCTCAGCCTCGCTGAGCACGGGGTGGGGGCTGAAGAAGCGCAGGTACACCGAATGGGGGGAGAGGTGGCGGTGGAACTCCACCAGGCGCGCTCCGTCGGCGGGCCGGATGCCCCGGACGGAGTAGCGCAACCCGTCGTCAGCCACCTCGCGTGTCAGCTCGGACGGGTAGCCGGCCGGATCGGCAGACGGCTCTGTGTTCTCGGGCGCGGACACTGCCGGCATCGCTGTCTCACCTCGCTGGACTCATGCTAGAAGGACCGGCGCGGACGTGCGCCTACGCTGCACGTGATGGCGACCGCCACCATGCACGCGTGGGCCGTCGACCGGCCGGGCCCGGTCGACGGACATCCCCTGATCCGCGTCGAGAAGGAAGTCCCCGAGCCGGCGGCGGGTCAGGTCCGCGTGCGCGTGCGCGTGTGTGGCGTTTGCCGGACGGACCTCCACATCACCGAGGGCGACCTCGCGCCGCATCGCGCGCGCGTGACCCCTGGGCACGAGATCGTCGGTACCGTCGACCGTCTGGGTGCGGGCGCGACGCGTTGGCGCGTGGGCGACCGCATCGGCGTGCCGTGGCTGGGCCACACGGATGGTGTGTGCCGCTTCTGCATCTCGGACCGGGAGAATCTGTGCGTCGCGCCGCTGTTCACCGGATGGGACGTCGACGGGGGCTACGCCGAGTACGCAGTGGTCGAGGAGGCCTACGCCTACGCGTTGCCCGACGCGTTCGGCGACGAAGAGGTCGCTCCCCTTCTCTGTGCCGGCATCATCGGCTACCGCGCGCTGCTGCGGGCGAACCTGCCCGAAGGCGGGCGGCTCGGGATCTACGACTATGGCGGTTCGGCGCACATCACCGCTCAGGTCGCACTGGCCCGCGGCGCGCGCGTCCACGTGATGACGCGCGCACCCGAAGCCCGCGCCCTCGCGCTCGAGCTCGGCGCAACGAGCGCGGGCGAGGCAGATCGTCCGCCACCCGAGCCGCTCGACTCGGCCATCTTGTTTGCGCCGGTCGGCACGCTCGTCCCGCCCGCACTCGCGGCGCTCGACCGCGGCGGGACGCTGGCCATCGCGGGGATCCACCTGACCGACGTGCCGGCCCTCAATTACGAGCACCACCTCTTCGAGGAGCGCACACTCCAGAGCGTGACCGCCAACACCCGCCGGAACGGGGAGGCCTTCTTGGCCGAGGCGGCCCGGATCCCGGTTCGTGTCGCCACCACCTCCTACCCCATGGGGGAAGCGGACCAGGCGCTGCGCGACCTCAGTCATGACCGGGTGAACGGGGCCGCCGTGCTGGTCGCCTGAGTCGCCGGGCGGGTGGCGCCTCGGGGCGCGCGGAACTCCGACCAGGGCTTTCAGCGAAAAGAGAAAGCGCCGACGGTGCCCCAGTCGATTGACGTCAAAGCGTTGTCACAGGGCCCTTGGCGATAGGTCCTGGAGCTCTCGACTGGGGCACGCACGCCGGCAGTGCGATCAGGCGGTAGATCGCTGGGATCCATTATTCCCGATCCAGCACCCCATAAACACAAAATTTCAGAAAAACTTGAAGCGGCTCAAATGAGGGGCTCGACCTGGTCGGCTGCCATCAGGACGGCCACCAGCTCCCTGTCGCGGGGGTAGGAGAGCAACCTGGTGGCGCCGTCGAGGCTGACCCAGCGCAGCTCGTCGACCTCGGCGTTGGGCCGGAAGACGCCCGACTCGGGCGACATGACCCAGTAGGCGACGGCCTTCGGCCTGCCCTTGCGGTCCACGTACTCGGTATGCCCGATGAAGCGCAGGAGGTGGCAGGCCATGCCGGTCTCCTCCTCCACCTCTCGCCGCGCTGCGAGCTCGAACGTCTCGCCGGGCTCGAGCTTCCCCTTGGGGAACGACCAGTCCTGGTGCACGGGACGGTGCACCACGGCGATCTCGAGAAGTCCCGCCCGCCGCCGGACGACGAGCCCACCGGCCGCTTGGACCACATCGGTTGGTGAAGGGAGCTCCGCGGTCATCGCTCGTCGCGCCACTGTCTTCGCAGACTACCCGCACCTCCGGCGTGAAGGGCGGCTTTCGCGTCGCGAGTTTTGGGTCAGCGCGGCCGACGCGGATCCCGGCAGTAGCCTGATCTGAATGTCCGATGCGAGGGGCGAAGGGCCGGGGGACCAAGAGCCCGTCGAGATCGAGTGGCAGTTCGACGCCCTCGACCTGCGGCCCGTCGAGCGCTGGCTCGCGACGCTGCCCACGCTGGCGGTTGAGGCCGGTGACGGCGGGACCGTCACCGCGCTGGCGCGCACCCCGCGGCGGCTCGTCGACTCGTATCTGGACACCGAGGACTGGCGCATGGCGCGCGCCGGGTTCGTCGTGCGCATCCGCCATCGCGGCCGTCACGAAGAGGTCACGTTGAAGGACATGCGGCCCGCCGAGCGCAGCGGACTGCGCCAGCGCCTCGAGGTGACCGAGGTGCTCCCAGCCGGCGGCATCTCCGAGCTCGCGCCCACCGGGCCTGTCGGTCGTCGCCTGCGCGCCGTTGTCGGCGCCCGCGTCATGCACGAGGTGCTCCAGGTCCGCACCCGTCGCCGGCCCTTCGCGCTGCGCGTGGGCGGGGTCGACGCGGCGGAGGTCGCCCTGGACGACACCGTGATCGTCGTGGGTGACGGCGAGCGCCCCATGCAGCTGCGGCGCGTGGAGGTCGAGGTGCGCCCCGAGTGGCTCGACGCGCTGGAGCCGATTGTGCAACAGCTCCGCGCCTCGTGCGGGCTCCAACCCGCCCACCTGTCGAAGTTCGAGGCCGGGCTGCTCGCCGTGGGCCAGGAGATCCCGACCTCGCCCGACCTCGGGCCCACCACCGTCACGCCGGCCTCGACCATGGGGGAGCTCGCCTTCGCCGTGGTGCGCCGCCAGCTCGCGGTGCTGCGGGCCAAGGAGCCGGGCACGCGACTGGGTGAGGACCCCGAAGAGCTGCACGACATGCGGGTCGCGACGCGCCGCCTGCGCGCCGGGCTCTCGCTGTTCTCCGAGGTGCTCCCCGTCCGCGCCCAGGTGTTCCGCGAGGAGCTGGGGTGGCTGGGACGGCTGCTGGGCGCGGTGCGCGACCTGGACGTGCAACAAGAAGGGTTGGCGGCCATGGCCGAAGCCTCCGGCCACTGGAGCGCCGGCCTGCGCGCCGACGGTCACGACCCGCTGGACGAGCTCTCGGCGTTGCTCGAACGAGAGCGCGAGGCGGCCCGGACCGCCATGCTCAACGGGCTCGACTCCGTCCGCTGGGAGCGCCTGGCCCGGGGTCTGGGCGCGATGGCGCAGCAGGGCCCGGCGCGCCGTTCCGTCGCCTCGCGGGTCCCGGCGCTGGTCGGCCTGCCCGATCTGGTGGTGGCGCGCCACGACGCCGTGGCCAAGGCAGCCAAGCGGGCGCGCAAGAGCGGCGAGGTCGCGGACTTTCACCGTCTGCGCATCCGGTGCAAGCGCCTCCGCTATGCCCTCGAGTTCGGTTCGGAGGTCTACGAAGGACGGGCCGCCCGCTACGTCCGCGAGTTGACCGCGGTCCAAGACGAGCTGGGCCTCATGCAGGACGCCGAGGTGGCGTCGCTCCGCCTGGCCGAGTTGGCCACCGGCGAGGCGCACCTGCCCGCGGCGACCGTCTTCGTCATGGGCGGCCTGGCCGAGCACGACCGCCAGGAGGTCGATCGTCTCCTGCTCCGCCTGCCCAAGCACGCCCGGCGCGTGGACGGGCGGGTATGGCGCGAGCTTCTCGAGCACATGGAGAGGCAACGCTCCGAGGTGGAAGCCGCACAGCCTCCGGTGCGTCGCACCCTGCGCGCCGTCCCGCCGCCGGCGCCCGCTGCGGAGGCGACTGTCCCCGGGGCGGACGGCGAGCCGCCGGGCCACCCCGCGCGGGACCGGGGCTCACCGCCCTCGCGCCGCCCCAGTCAGGCCAGCGGGAATGAGCCCGCCTCGTCTCCCATGACGAGGCACGGATGCTCGGTGAGGACGAAGTGCAGCCGGTCGGTGTCGAGGAATTGCTCGATATCGGCCCAGATGTCACCAAAGTCCGGCTCCGCCATGTGGGCGCGGTACGAGTTCATGCTCTCGAACCACTGCACCGTGACGCCGTCGTAGCCCGGATCGTCCTCGCCGGCGTAGTCATCGAGCGGCCGAGGGTGCTGCTCGTACCGCAGGACGTGGCTCCCGCTGGCGCTCGACGCGATCAGCGGGCCGTGTACCTCGCGCCAGTGCGCGTGGAACTCGGCGGGCGTGAGACCGTCCTTGCGACGCAGCAGGCACGTCAGCCGGACCATGGGGCCTGGACCTCCTCGGGAACGCCGCGTGGAACCCGACGGGCACGCTGCCCACGTGCGGCGCAGGCGCACCCTAGTGGGCGCCCGCCGGCGCCGGGGGCGCTCCGGCTACAACGACGGCAGGTGGATCGAGATGCCTCCACCCGAGTCGCTCGAGTTGCCGACGGTGAGCCCGCCGATGGAGACGGTGGGGATGGTCACCGGCCCGATGGGAAGCGTGATCGTGGTGCCGCCACCACTCGATGAGCCCGACGGCGTCGTCACCGAGGGCGGGGGCGGCGAACCCCCGGGCGTGGTCACCGGGAGGCTGGGCGTGCCGCCAGAGGTCAACGGGAGCGAGGGGATCGACGGGAGGATCGAACCGGCTGCGCCGCTCCCCGCGGCGGCGAGCCCGCCCGTCAGGGCCGACGCGCCGCCCTTCGCCCCGGTGGTCGCCGGGGCCGACGTGACCGGGCCTGTCGTGCCGGCCAGCACCGACGTCGGCGTGCCGCCCGGGAGGGGCACCGAGGCGATCGGCAGCAGCGAGCTGAGGTCCGTCAGCGTGCCGGTGACGTCGGTCACCACGCCGGTGAGCGTGGGCACCAGCCCGGTGAGCATCGTGCTGGGGTTGCCGCCTCCGAGCGAGCCGAGGTTGCTCAGCATGCTGGTCAGGTTCGTGAGGATGCAGCCCAGCCCGAGGTCGCTCGATGTCGAAGCGCACCCCGTGCCGGTGCCGCCACCGCCCGGGGTCGTGCCTCCGCCACCGGTACCCGTGCCGCCGGTGCCCGACCCGGTGCCGGTCGACGTGACGACCGGCAGGGTCGCCAGCGCCGACGAGCTGGGAAGGTTCAGCGGCGGGTCCGCCGTCAGCGACTGGAACGGCGCGATGCCTTCGGCGAGGGCGCCGGACGGCTTGGAGAAGGAGGCAGTCGCACCCGCGGTCGCGTGGGAGCCGCCCGCCGAGGTGTGCGAGGCCGCCGCGTGGTCGACCGCCGCCGCGACGGGGAGGTCCTGGGCCGTAGAGGAGGCGACCGAGTGGGCCGCCGCAGGTGCCACCGTGAAGTAGCCGCCGAGCCCGCCGAGGAAGGCGCCGGCGGCAGCACAGGCGAGGCCACCGGCACCCACCAGGCCTGCCGTGCGGTACCGCTGGAAGCCGGTCGGGCGTTCGAAGTCGGTCGATGGCTCTTCGGGGGCCGCGTGCTTTCCCCGCGGACGTACGACGTCGTCGCTGCCGCGCAAGCGGAATTCGTCGTGGAGCATCTCGTCGTACATCTCGTCGAAGCTCATGGGAAATCCACCCTCCTCCGTGACCCTCTACCGGATTCTCACTGCGGAAACGGGCCTGTCCAACCTCTCTTGCGGTCGTGAGCAGGCCGTCGGGGCCGGGGCCTCAACTGAAGCTCCAGCTCCCGATGAACACTTGGGCGTCCTGAACTGGGAGGACGACCGTCATGGCGTGCTCGCCGGGAGCCGAGCCCCCCTCCAGGGTCACCGCGGTGCGCAGCACGACCTGGGTCGGCGTGCCCCCGCTCGAGTCGATCTCGACGTCGAGGGGGGCGTCGTGGCCGGTCACCGTCGCTCCAGCCAACTGGGGCGGCATCGCCACCCCCGGAGCGATGGCGCCCCACCACTGGGCCTGTTGCTGGCCCGAGGCGTGCAGGCCTCCGAAGTACGTCTCGAGCGCGGCCGCCTCGAGCGAGAGCGGGCCGGGCGACTGGGAGAACGCGACCGACGCGTTGACCAGGTTCATCGTCCCCATCGGCGCCTCGTTCTGCTCGAGCGTGAGCCCTTGCGCCTGCAGCGAGGCCGGCGCCGAGGTCGTGTAGTTGGTGGCCTGCACCGTCTTGATGAACTCCTGGCCCGGGCTCAGGTTGCCGCCCTTGGTCACCGCCCCCACCTCGGTGGCCCGAATGAGCAGGCGGTCCGGGGTGAAGAACAGGGCGTTGGGTGGCCAGCACGTGTCGAGCACGAGACTGGGGGCCGTCGTGTTCGACACCGGCGACCCGGCGGGCACGACCTGCTGGCCGCTCACCGAGAACTTCACGGTGTTGCACGCGGTGGCGTACGTGATCTCGTCGCCCGGCTTCAGTGCGTTGAGGTGCACGAAGTAGCTGACGTCATGGGCCAGGAAGACCGCCGCACCGGTGATCCCGGGCCATACCGACTGGGGGTCGTGGCCGACCGCCACGTTGAGCTCCTGGTCGTCGGTGCCCTCCTCGACCGGCGCCTGCAGGTTGAGCGCCGGGATGCTGAGGATGCCTGAGAGCTGTCCCGGCTGGACGCCGGTCACCTGGCACGACGCCCCGTGGCTGTCCTTCGCGATCTTGGCCATGGCGGCGTGCTCGCTCCTGAGCAGCACGCCCTGGGCGTGGTGCTGGTGCGCTTGGTGAGCGATGGCGTAACTCGCCGCGAAGACGGCCGTGAAGAGCAGCACCACGCCGATCAGCGTGACGCTCAGGCGGCGGACGTCTCGGAGGGACTTCATCGTCCCCGTTCGTCTGCTGCCGGCTGCATCTGCTCGGAACGGGATTCCGCCTTCCCGTTCCGAGCAGCTCGCAGCACCGGTTCCCGCTGCATCTGCTTCTCCCTCTCCAGATCCTCCGAGATCTGTCGTCTGGTCGTGTTGCCGTCCGGAGTGGCGGATCACCCCGGCGCTGGGTCGGCGGCGCTACCGCCCGCCGAGGGTCGTGGATCGATTGGGCTGCCGCCGGGCCGGCCCCCGAGACCGGAGGGGGAACGGAGGAGGTCCCGAAGGCCGGGCCCGGTGGCGGTCCGCCGCCCGATCCGAGGGTGTGGATCGGCAGGGGCGGCTCATTGGCTGCCCCGGCGACGGGCGATGGGGTTGATCGAGCGGGCCGCCGAGAGGATGCGTCGGCGGCCAATCAGCATCATGCCGGCGAGGCCCATCCCCGCCAGAAGGATGATCGGCAGGTCACCGGCCCAGAACTCGCCCGTGTGCACGCTGGTCACGTTGGGCACGGCGGCGGCGGCCGGAGCGGCCGCAGCCGGCGCGGCGGCCGGAGCCGGCGTGGCGGCCGCGGTGGTCACGGCCGGCGTGGACACCGTCGAGCTGCCCGAGACGCTGACGTCGCCGACGTTGAGGCCGACGCCGCCCATGAGCCCGGTCAGCAGGGCGACGTTGGCCACGCTCACTGTGGCGTTGGCGGTGGTCCCCGGGGCTGACACGCTGCAGTTGAGCAGGTTCCCCTTCGGGTTGTACTGCAAGAGGTCCCCGATCAGCGTCGACAGGGCCGAGGTCAGCCCGTTGAGCGTGGTGCTCAGCTGGGCGAGGATGTTGTTGACGAGCTGCGTGACGGACCCCAGCTGGAGGAACTGCTGCACGCCTCCGGCGATCGAGTACGAGATCACGCCGGCGTTGCAGCTCGGGGTCACGGTGCCCGTGCTGCGGTCCAGGGCGACCGCCGCCGTCGTCGGGGCGACCTGGAGGTCGGCCAGCCCGAAGAGGTTCACATCGACTGCGTGCTGGGTCACCGAGTCGGTGACCACGCTGCCGTTGCTGCTCACGGCCGTGGTCGAGCCGCCCAGGTCGATTGTGAGCGGGCTCACGGCGACGCCGGCGCCGCCGGCGAGGCCGAGCAGCTCGTCGAGGATGGCGGTGACGATGCCGGTGACCGAGGAGGCGCCGCCGCCCGCTGCGGTGAGCTGGTTCAGCAGGCCGCCAAGGATTGAGCACTCACCGGTGAGGTCGCTGCCACTCGCCACGCTGGTCGGGTTGAGGGCCCCAGCGCCGCCGAGCAGCCCGTTGGCCGTGCCGAGGATGCCGGTGAGGACCGAGTCGAGGCCCGTGTTCGAGCCGGGCGAAGTGCTCGCGGCCGGGGCGCCGCCGCACACGTTGGACGCGGTTGGCAGGGAGCCGCCGAGGATGCTCTGGAGGACCTGCGTCAGGCTGAGGCTCACCGACGTGCCGGCCAGGCTGCCGGTCCCCGACGCGGTCGGGTTGCTGCTGGCGTCCTCGGCGGCCGACGCCGTGCCGCACGAGACGTTGACGTCGATGAGATTCGGGACGTCGATCGGAATGGTGCAGCCCTTCGCGCCCGTCGGCGTCGCGGTCACGCCGGCGCCCGACGCCACGGCCTCTTGTGTGGAGGGCAGGGCGTTGCCGGTCGTCGATGACGTCGCGCTCGTGGGGCACGGGTTCGTCGTCACCGAGGAGTCGACGCACAAGCCGGTGCCCTCGGCCTCGGCCACCGGCGCGCTGCTCGCGTCCGCCTCCGAGCCGCCACCCGCGAGCTGCAACGCGTTGAGGAGGTCAAGCGACACGAAGCCACCGTTGGCTGTGACGTTCCACTTGGTCACCGTCGTGGCCGCTCCTGCGGTGGAGGTCATCGCAGTCAGGACCGCCAGGACCGCGAGCCCTGCTGCGGCGATCCGGATACGACCCTTCATCTGGTTACCCCTTGCCGTCTGCGCTCGAGCGCGACTCCTCGTACCTGCGTTTGAAACGGGGGAGTTCGGCGAACCTTTCGCACGGTGGTGAAATAATTCGGAGGTCGACACCCCCGTTGATGGCGCATGACGTGCACAACGCCTGCCTGTTTGACCGTGGAAACGGCGGCTGTCTCGTACTGTGGCGCGTGATGCCCGCCACGCACGCCCTGGTGATCGTGCTGGCCGGGGTGGGCGCCGGCATCTTCAACGGGGTCGCCGGGGGAGGCAGCCTGATCTCCTTCCCGATCCTGCTCGGGCTCGGCTACCCCGCCCTCACCGCCAACATCACCAACACGATCGGGATCTGGCCCGGCTACCTGGCCTCGGCGGCCGGCTACCGCAGCGAGATCGGAGACCAGTCCCGCCGCCTGGCCCGGCTGACCCCGGTGGCCCTGGCCGGCGGGGCGGGCGGGGCGCTACTCCTGCTCACGACGTCTCCGGCCACCTTCGACGACGTGGTGCCGTGGCTGGTGTTGGGGGCGGCCGCCCTGTTCGCCGCCCAGCCCCTCCTGCGGCGTGCCCTGGACCGGGGTGAGGCCCACCCGCGCACGCGCCCGGTGCTCCTGGTGGCGGGGGTCTTCGCCGCCTCGCTCTACGGCGGTTACTTCGGTGCCGCCATGGGCGTGATGTTCCTGGCCATCCTCGGGCTGGCGCTGCCCGTCTCGCTCGCGCACACGAGCGGCCTGCGCGCGGTGCTGTCGATGATCGTCAACGGCGTCGCCGCGGTGGTCTTCTTGATCCACGGCGGACTGGCCTGGGCGGCGGTCGGCTGGCTCGCTCTCGGCAGCCTGGTCGGCGGCTACATCGGCGCGCGCCTCGCCTTGGCGTTGCCGGCGACGGCGCTGCGGGTCGTGGTCGTCGTCATCGGCGTCGGCACGGCGGTCAAGCTGCTCGTCTGATTCCCTCCCATGAGGACAGGGTGCACCGCCGCGCTCAGCCCGCCCGCACGGGATACGTACCGACGACGGCCCCGGAGAGGCGGCGCGCCTGCGCCTCCCGCGCCATCTCGGCCTCGCGGAGGTCGACCGGCACCAGGCGGACCCGGGTGCCCGGCGCGCACTGGCCCAGCAGCCCGTGATCGGCGGAGATCACGACGGCGACCACCGGGTAGCCGCCGAGGGTCGCGTGATCTGGCCCCAAGATGACCGGGGCACCCTCGGGCGGGACCTGGACGGCACCGGTCACGACACCCTGAGAGTCCAACTCGCCCGAGCTCGCCCCGGCCACCGGCCACGACGTCCCGGGGTCGGCTCCGAGACGCATCCCCACGCGGTTGCTGTCGCGCTGCACGGTGAACACCGAATCTCCCAGCCGCGCCAGCGCGTCGTCGCCGAAGTGCTCGGGGTGCGGTCCGGGAAGCACGCGCAGCGGCAGCGGCATTGGGTGGTCGCCGGTGGCGAGCTCCGTCGCCGCGCCGTCGGACAGATGGTCGCCGAGCGGAGGCGCCCAGTGTCCGGCGAAGACGAGCGCTCCGGGTGCGAGGAAGCCAGGCCCGAGCCCGGACAGCTCGTCGGTGGCCAGGCTGGCGAAGACCTCGGGCCCGAGCACACCTCCGGCCACGGCGAGATAGGTCCGGCACCCGCCACGCAACCGCCCGACCTCGAGCACCTGACCAGGGCTCAGCGGCACCAGCCGGCCCGCCACGGCGTCGGTGCCGTCGACGCGCAGCTCCGGCGCCGCGCCGACGGCCGCCACGTGACAAGGACCGAGGCAGCGCAAGCGGGTGCCGCCGCCGGTGATTTCGAGGGTGCCGGCCCCGACCGGGTTGCCCGCCAGCCGGTTGGCCAGGGCAAAGGAGACCGGATCGGCCGGGCCGGCTGCCGGGACCCCCGACGCCGCCACGGCGCGACGACCGCCGTCCTGCACCACGGCGCGCAGCCCCGGCGCGACGACCTCCCACACCGGGCGGGCGCCCGGCGGCGGGGCCCAGTCCGGCGTGCGAGGTGCGGTGGGCTCGACCGGATCGCGCGCGGCCGCCACCGTGAAGCGCACGCGGTCGCCGGGGGCGAGCACGGCGTAGGGCGGGCCCGTGACCGAGAAGAGGGGAAAGCCGGTGCGGCCGACCAGGTGCCACCCCCCGGGCGAAGCGGTGGGGTACACCGCGGCGTGGCCGTTGGCCAGCGCGACGGCGCCCGCCGGCACCACGGGACGCGGGCGCGCGCGCCGGGGGACCGACCGCAGCGCGGCGGGGAGCCCGTCGAGATAGGCGAAGCCGGGCGAGAAGCCCACGACCGCGACCGACAACGGCTGCTTCGTGAACAAGGCGACGATCTCGTCGTCGCGGCAGCCGGCCAGCGCGGCCACCTCGGCCACGTCGGGGCCGTCGAAGACGCACGGGATCGTCACGAGTCGACCGTCCGGCACCGCAGCGTCGCGGTCCGACGCGACGGCGAGCGCGTCGCGCACCGCGGCGCGGACGGCGTCCAGCTCGCCATCGGGGTCGTTGAGCACGACGGCGACGGAGGCGAAGCCGCACACGACCTCGGCGTCGATCCCGCGCAACGGACCTTCCAACGCGGACGCGAGGGCGCGGCCCGCCGCCGGGTCGGCGGCGCCGATCAGGAGGGCTCGGTCACCGAGGAAGCGCACCTCCCCCACCGGTACCGACTGCGTCATGCACCAGCCGGCGCCGTCACCTCGAAGCCCGCCTCGGCCATGACCCGGCGCACCGCCGTCGCGATGGCGACGGCGCCCGGAGAGTCGCCATGGACGCACAGCGTGTCCACCCACAGTGTCAAGAGCGAACCGCCGGATGCCACGACTGCACCGCGGGCCAGGCTCAGGGCCTGCGCGGCCGCCTCGTCAGGGTCGGCGAGCACCGCGCCCGGCGCGGCGCGGTCGACCAGGCCACCGTCGGGACGGTAGGCCCGGTCGCAGAACCCCTCCTCGCACGCGCCCACGTCGTCGCGCAGGGCCATCGCGATGGCGCGGCAGCCCGAGGGGAGCACGAGGGTGGTGCCGGCTGGGCACGTGGCCCGCACCGCGTCGCGCAGCGACTCGTAGATGGCCCCGCCCTTGGCCACCTCCCCGTAGAGCGCACCGTGGGGCTTGACCGAGGCGATGGCCGTGCCGGCGGCGGCAGTGACGCGGCTGAGCGCATGTAGCTGGTCGCACAGAGAACGGCCCAGCGCGTCGCGGTCGATCTCCATCGGCTGGCGCCCGAACCCCGCGACGTCGGGATACGACGGGTGGGCACCGATGCGGACCGAATGCTCGTGCGCAGCGGCGACCGTCCGCGCCATGGAGGTGTCGTCGCCCGCGTGCCCCCCGCACGCGATGTGCGCGGTGGTGACCAGGCCGAGGAGCGCGCCTTCGGTGTCGATCCCCTCGGGATCGGTCGCCTCGCCCACGTCGGCGTTGAGGTCGATGTGGCGCGACACCGTCAGCCGGCGGCGAGCCGGTCGACCACGACCCCGTCGCGGTAGACGACGCGCTGATGGCGGCGCGTCGGCACCCTGGTGCCACCGAGGATGGAACCGGTCATGTTCAAGGGGTCGGCCCCGGCCACGACGACCTGCTCGCCATCGCCGGCACGGCGATGGACCGCCTGCAGGTCATCAACGGCCTCGGGCAGGGCGTACTGCTCCCCCGAGAGCCCGGCGACGAACCGACCACCGAGCGCCAGGCCCCGCGCTTCCAGGCGGCGCAACGCCCACACGACCTCGCGCCACGGCACCTTGAAGGACTCGCGACCCCACAGCTCCCAGGCGACGACGCCCCAGCGCAGCAAGAGTTGGTGCGCCACCGCCTCGGCCAGCTCCTCGTTGCCGGGCAAGAGCGCGCTGTCGTCGGCCGCCGGCGCGCCCAGCACCTCGACTCCGGGCAGCAGCGACCAGCGGCCCTCACCGACGCCCGAGCCCACCGGAGCCCGGCGTCGTGCCAGCCGGCTAGAGGGGCGCCGCACGGTGCGGGTCCGCCAGCGGTCGCGCGGCGAGAGCAGGGACCGCACAGCCGAGAAGGCGTCGGCCGTGACCAGGCCCCGCGCCACGAGGTCCCACAGCCCCTCGTCCACCTCGGCCGGGAGACGTCCGGTGACCGGCGCCAGCTCGGGCCGGAAGCAGGCGCCGCGGAGTCGCAGCGCGCCCAGCACGTCCGCGGCCGCGCCCACGTCGGGTTCCGGCGCGGCGGAACCGGAGCGCACGGCGCGCAGCATCGTGACGAGGTCGTCGCGGCGGACGAAGGCGAGCGGCGTGGCCGGCGAGGGCGCGCCGGTCCGACCGCTCCGCTCGGCCTGCGGGGTGAGCCGCGCCCACACCACCTCCCCGGAGAGGCAGAGCTCGTCCAGCCAGCGCGGGTCGTAGTCCCGGACCCGGGCCGGCAGGATCTGCTCCTCCCATTCCGCCGCCGGTGCCTCGATCCCAGCCAGCTGTTCCAGCACCTCCACGAGCCCGGCCCGGCCCTCGAGCCGGGACTCGGGGGTCGCGTGCTGCCAGTGGGTCAAGAACCGCACGTAGTCCGCAATGGGCACCGCCTCGACCAGGCCGCGCCGACGGTTGCGGCTGGCGCCGTGCAGGCGAACCAGGAGGTGGCGCGCGCACCAGCGTCCGTCGGGCAACTCGATGGCGATGCCCTTGCCCTCGAGCCGGGCCAGCGCCGTGCGCGCGCGGGCCTCCGAGAGGGGCGCACCCAGCGGGACGCCGGGCGGCAACGGGGCGTCGGCCACCAGCTGCTCGACCGTCACCGGCCCGGCCAGCTGCAAGTGCCCGGCGAGGCACGCGGCCGCGGCGTCGTCGTCGGACGCCAACGCGGCCGCGGCGTCGCGGCGTTCGGTGGCCACCCAGCAGCCGTCGAGCTCGCCCGCGCGCCCGTCGGCGGCCAGCGCTTCATACCAGTCGGCCCACGGCGCGTGCGGGCGGCAGGCGACGAGGGAGAGGAAGAGGTCGTGCAGCTCGTCGGGGTCGCGGGGTTGGGGACAAACCTGCTCGAGCACGGCAGCGACCGCCGCGGGGTCGAGTGCCGCCAGCTCCTTCGCCGGCACGGGCAGGCCGTCGGGCCCGAGCTCGCCGAGGCCGCGCCGGAGCGAGAGGGCCCGCGTGCGCCGCTCTTCCAGGGGTGCATCGTCGAGATAGGTGTACGGACGACCGCTCAGGATGGCGTGCGAGAACGGGGAGGGCTCGGCCGACTCCACGGTGTGCACGGCGATGCCGCCCGACTCGATCCGAGCCCAGACCTCGACCAGTCCCTCGACCGAGAGGCCTTCGTGCAGGCAGTCGTCGACTGTCTGGCGAGCCAAGACATGGTCGGGCACCGCCACTGGCCCGGCGGGCGCGTTCTCCTGACACGCCGCCAGGCCCGGCCATACGGCGGCCAGCAGGTCGTCCGCCTCCATGCGCTGAAGGTGGATGGGGCGGCGCTTGCCGCCGTTCATGCGCGGCATGACAAGGGCGCGGGTCAGGTTCCAGCGCCAGCGCGCGCCGAGCATCGGGTGCAACAACACGGCCTGGGTCAGCACCTGGGCCGCCTGGGCGCTGGACAGCAAGGACTCGACGCGGGTGAGGGGGAAGCTGTGCTGGGGCCCGAGCGACAGGACGACGGTGTCGTCGTCCGCCGCCGCCTGCAGCTCGAAGTCGAACGAGACGCAGAATCGCTTGCGCAGCGCGAGGCCGAGTGCCCGGTTCACGCGCCCGCCGAAGGGGGCGTGGATGATGAGCTGCGAGCCCTCGCTGTCGTCGAAGCAACGCTCGACAACGATGTGCTCTTGGGTGGGCAGGTGCCCGAGCGCACTGAGGCCGGCGGCGCAGTAGGCGACGACCTGCTGGGCCACCTCCGACGAGACCCCGGCGCGCTCGCGCACCAGCCGGCGAGCCGCGTCGCCGTCCTTGGCCAGGAGCACGGGCTCGAGCGCAGCGCGGAGTTCGCTCACCGCTTCGGACAGCTCGGCCGTGCGCGCCGGTGCCTCGCCCAGCCAGAACGGGATCGTCGGCGGCAGGTCCCCGGCGTCGTGCACCCGCACCGTGCCCACCTCGACCTTGGCGACGCGCCACGAGTGGGTGCCCAGCAGGAAGATGTCGCCGGCAGTCGCCTCGACCGCGAAGTCCTCGTGCACCGCTCCCACGGTCACTCCGTCGGGATCGAGCACGACGCGATAGTCGCCCGTCTCGGGGATGGCGCCCCCGCCGGTCAGTGCGGCCAGCCGCGCCCCGCGCCGGGCGCGCAGCCGGCCGTTGACCGCGTCGTGGTGCAGGTGCGCCCCACGCCGGCCGCGTCCGGTCTCGATCCCCCAGCTGGCCAGCGCCACGACCTCGTCGAAGTCCTGGCGGGACAGCTCGGCGTAGGGGGCGGCGCACCGCGTGAGCAGCCACATGGACTCGACGTCGCGCTCGCCGGCCGCGGCCACCTCGGCGACCAACTGCTGGGCCAGCACGTCGAGTGGGGCCACCGGCGGCTGCAACAGGTCAAGACGGCCGTCGCGCACCGCGCCGAGGAGCGCGGTGCACTCGACGAGCTCGTCACGCGTCGTCGGGTAGAGCCTTCCCGCCGGCGTGCCGTCGCGGTGGTGGTTGGCGCGGCCGACGCGCTGCAAGAAGGTGCCGATGGCGCGTGGCGAGCCGATCTGGCAGACGAGCTCGACCGGCCCGACGTCGATGCCGAGCTCGAGCGACGCAGTGGCCACCAGCGCGCGCAGGTCGCCGGCGCGCAGGCGCGTCTCGACGATGCGCCGCCGGGCGGCGGACAGGCTCCCGTGGTGCGCGGCCACGAGGAGCGACGCGTCGACGTCGTCGCCGCCACGCCCCGGCTCGTCCTCGGCCAGGCGCTCGGTCAGGAGGTGGGCGACGCGCTCGGCCATTTTCCGCGTGTTCACGAAGACGAGCGTCGTGCGGTGGTGGCGCGTGTGCTCGGCGATGGAATCGAGAATGTCGGAGAGCTGGCCCCCGCTCATCACCGCCTCGAGCTCGGTGGTGGGCAGTTCGATCGCCACCTCGAGGTCGCGGGCGTGGCCGCAGTCGACGATGACGGTGGGGTCGCGCTCGGGGTGCACGCCCGAGAGGAGGCGGGCGACGAGATTCAGCGGGCGCTGGGTGGCGGAGAGCCCGATGCGCTGGAGGTGGCCGCCGGCCTCGGTGACGAGCGCGTCGAGCCGCTCGAGGCTGAGCGAGAGATGGCTGCCGCGCTTGTCGCGGGCCAGGGTGTGCACCTCGTCGACGATCACCGTGCGCACACCACGCAGCAGGGCCCGCGACGACGGCGCGGTCAAGAGGAGATAGAGCGATTCGGGCGTCGTGACGAGGAGGTCGGGCGCCCGCTTCTTCATGGCGGCGCGCTCGGCCGGCGGGGTGTCGCCGGTGCGGACCGCCACCCGCAACCCGGGATCGGGGCAGCCGAGGCGGGCGGCCTCCTCCCGGATCTCGGCCAGAGGGACGTGCAGGTTCTCGTGCACGTCGACGGCCAGGGCGCGCAGCGGCGAGATGTAGAGGACTTCCGGGGTCCCCGGCGAACGGGTGCCCGCCTCGGCGGCCCGGTAGGCGGCGTCGATGGCGACCAGGAACCCGGTCAGGGTCTTGCCCGAGCCGGTCGGCGAGGCGACGAGGACGTCGTGGCCGGCGGCGATGTGGGGCCAGGCCGCGGTCTGCGGCGGGGTGGGCCCGGCCGGGAAGCGCCGGGCGAACCAGCTCGCCACGGCCGGGTGGAACAACGACTCGGGCGCGGCTTCGGGCATCGTCCTATTCCACCAGGAAGCTGTGACCTTCGCGACGGGCGGGCCGTGGGCTGGGTCAGCCCGAAGGGCGGCGCCCCCAGCACGAGATCATCGGCGGCTGCGTCAGGTCCAGCCTCCCGGCCACGACGTTGGCCAGGTGCTGCTCGATCTCTTCCTGGGTGGCGATCTCGCGTTCGACCAGCTGGTCGCGCACCAGGTTGATCGTGGCGACCTCGAGAGGGATGCAGGCGGGGTGGCGGACGGGGAAGGCGGCGTCGGCCCCCACGTCCACCAGGCCGGCGTCGCGGAGGCGGCGGGGCAGGGTGCGGCCGTAGGCGAGGTCGACGCCGCGCTCGCTCAGCAGGTGGCGAAAGCCCCGGCGCAGGCGGTTGGCCAGCACCTGGTCGGGGCCGGTCTCCTCGAGACAGCTCCGCGGCTGGAGGGCGGGGTCGGCGTCCTCGACGAGCGCCACGCCCCCGGGCCGGAGCGACGCCACCATGTTGGCCAGCGCCCGGTCGCGCTCGGGCACGTGGACGAGGACGAGCCGGGCGTGCACGAGGTCGAAGGTCCCCTCGGGGGCCGGGTCGAGGGCGACGTCGTGCTGGCGGACCTCGACGTTGGGTGCCGCGGCCTCGGCCGCCCAGGAGACGTTGACGTCGGTGGCCAGCACGTGCCCAGTGGGGCCGACCCGCTCGGCGAGTTGCGCGACCACGGTGGTGCCGCCCGCGCCCACCTCCCAGCAGCGCCAGCCGGCGGCCAGCCCGAGGCCGTCGAGGTGCCGGAAGGTCGGCGGGTCGAAGAGCGTCGCGAACGCGGTGAAGCGGTCCATCGACTCGGGGGCGTCGTTGGTGAGGAGGTAGCGCCCCGCCGGGGAGGGGCGGGCGGGGGTCATGTCGAGGGGGCCGTCTCGGGAGCGGGGCCGGCCGCCGCGCCGGTTTCGGCGGCCGCGGGCGGCGGGCCGACCGGAGCCAGGCCGAGGTCGTGCGAGGTCCCGACGTAGCGCTCGAGGACGTCCGCCACCTCGGCGCGTCCCTCTTCGATGAGCGCGGCCGTGGCTGAGAAGTCGCGGTACTGGCCCGAGGGATCGCCCCCGCCGCTGAAGACGATGACCTCGACGCCGGGGGGCAGCAGGGCCAACTCGCGCACGAATCGAGCTTGGACGGCGACGAAGAAGGCCGTGAGCACAGCCTCGGCGGGCCGGCGCGGCGGCTTGGGGTGATAGTGCAACGGCCCACAGAGCAGCACGTAGATGCGGTCGCACCCCGCGCTCAGCGCCCGGCTGATGGGCACGTTGTTCACCACGCCGCCGTCGATGAGCACGTCGCCGTCGATCGTGACCGGCGGGAAGATAGAGGGGATGGCCGAGGAGGCGAGGATGGCCTCGACGGCGGGGCCACGGGTGATCCAGCGCTCGCGCCCGTCGGTGAGCGATGTGGTCACCACCTCGATGGGGATCGTCGCGTCCTGGAGGTCCTCGTAGTCGATGCCGGCCTCGATGATGGCGCGCAGCCCGGTGTTGGCGTGCACCGCGGCGCGCTTCTGAAAGAAGGCCCACGGCCCGTCGAAGGTCCCGCGGGGAAAGATGTCGGTCCCCCTCACCCCGCGCCAGACGGTGGCCATGCGCTCGACCCCATCGAGCGTCGGGTCCCCGGCGTAGGCGGACCCGTTGATGGCGCCGACCGAGGCGCCGAAGACGCAGTCGGCCCGGATGCCGCGGCGGATGAGCTCCTCGAGCATCCCGACCTGCACGGCACCGCGGCTGCCGCCCCCCGCCAGCACGAACGCCGTGCGCTCTGGAGTGTGGACGTGACCGGCAGCGTGGCGGCCGTCGGCGACGCGGCGGCGGGCCCAGCGGGTGCGGAAGCGCTCGGCGAGGGAGAGGCGGTCGGCGAGAGGGAGGCGGTCGGGGCCAGAGTCGGCGGCGGATTGGGGTTGGGGTTGGGGTTGGGGCTCGTCGTCATGATCGGCGGGGAAGCCCTCGCCGGCGCCCGCGGCGCCTCCGTCCACGTCGCGGCCGTTCCCGGTGTTGTCCGCGCTCGTCACGGAGCGGCTCGGGGCGGGTTCTGCTGGGCCGCGCGCTCGCGGCGCTCCTGCCAGGCCCGGCGCCCGGCGATGTCGTGGCGCACCGCCCACATGACGATGATCACGACGAGCGCCAGCATGGCGGCGACGAAGACGCCGAAGATCACGAAGAACGCAGTGTTCGACGCGGCCGCCGGCGCCAGCAAGAGCGAGGCGGGTGCCATGTACTCGCCAGGGTAGAGGAGTGTCACACCTCCTGGGCACACTCCCCCGATGGTCCTCGTGGCGCCACATCCGCTGCAGCGCTCCGTCGGGGGCGGAGGCCAGGTCGCGGCCCCCGGTGGCGCTGAGCTCCTCGCTCTGTTGCGTGGCGACGCGTCGGCGCGTCCGCGCTTCGACCCGGGCCTGGCGGGCGGGTTGCGGGCCTGGCTCGAGGACGCGGCGTACGGCGTGGTGGCATCTCGGGGGGACCTCGTTCCGCCGCTCGTGTTGGGTCCGTGGGACGTGCTCGGGCCGGTGGTGGACCCCCCGGCGGTGGTCGGGGCGGTGGTCGACAGGGCGGTGGTCGACAGGGCGGTGGTCGACGGGGCGGTGGTCGACAGGGCGGTGGTCGACGGGGCGGTCGTCGACGGGGCGGTGTTGGACGGGCCGGCCGATAGTCTCCAAAAACTATCCACCGAGTCGTTTAGAGCTTGTGAGGGTGAGCCGAGGGTGACCGAGCTCAGCCACGAGGCGCTTCTCAGCCGCCTGATCCATGTGCTCTTCCGCCTCTCGGTGACCGGCGCCACGATTGGCGACCCGTTGCACGTCGCGCTCGAGGCGTTGGCGGCGGAGGGATCGTCCGACGTCGTGCGCCAGTGCGGAATGCTGGGCACGCCGGCCAAGGCGGCGTTGGCCGAAACGGTCGCTGCGCACGCCACCCATCTCGTCGACCTATTGCCCCGGCTGGCCTCAGGCTGGATGCCGAGGACGGACGACCGAGTCGCGATCCCGCTCGCCGGGGGCCAGGTCGTGCTGCAAGGCGTCTTCGATCTGCTCGTCGGCGTGCCGCGCCCGGGGACAGCGTCGCTGTGCGCGCTCGGGCTGACGACCGGCGGGCCGTGGGCACGGGAGCGGCGGTCGCTGCACTATCTCGCCCTGCTCGAGACGCTCCGAAGCGGGGTTCCCCCGTTCCGGCTCGCCCTGATCGAGTCGGCGACGGGTCGCTACGGCGTCGAGGATGTGCGCGAGGACCACCTTCGGGCCATCGCGTCCCATCTGACCGCCTGGTTGTCCACCGCGGCATCACGAGGCTTCCGACGTGCCGATGCCTGAGCCTCTGACCGCCGCGCTCGTCGAGCCCGTCGAGCCCGTCGACGCCGCCGCGTGGCGTGCCGCACTGAAAGACGCGGAGGCGGCGCTGGCCGGACTGGCCGTCCGGCGCGCCGGCGCCGGGCCTTTCCGCGTCACCGACCACGAGGTTCGCGTCGCACTGGGTCGCACAGGTGAGACCGGCGAAGAGCGGCCATTCGCCTGGTCGGCTCGCACCGCGCGACGCGCACTCGGGCTGGCGGCGGTGCGCGCGCTCGCGGTGGGCGTGGCCCGCTCGCCAGTGGAGGCCGTGCGGTCTCGGGTGGCGGAGTCGGCGCGCTGGGTGCTTGACGGCAGCCCGGGCGTCACGCCCCTTGACCGATGGGTGGCGGGACTCGGGCCGGCGGGCCGTGTCGCGGTGGCGGCCGATGCGATCACCTGGACGACCCGGCTCTGGTGCGCGCTCGACTGGCCCGCCCTGGGCGCGCTCGGCACGCCACCCGTAATCGGGCGCGACCACTGGTGGGACAGCCCTCACTCCGCCCTCCTCGCGCTCCGGGGCCGGGCCGACGTCCGCACAGGCCGCGCCCACCTCGTCGTCCTTTCGGGACCTCGCCGGCGCTCGGTCCGGTCGGAGCTCGCGCTGGTGACGCTCGTCGACGCGCTCCGGGCCCGGGGCGGCGCCACGCCGGCCCGGGTGGTGGGCTGGTGGCCGGACTCCGGGCATCTCGTCCGGGTCGAGCCCCATCCCACCGTCCTCACCGTCGCCGCCGACGCCGTCGGCCTGGTCCTCGCAGGGGGAAGCACCGCTCCGGAGCGTTCTGCCGCCTGAGGAGGCCCTGAGGTCCTCTATCGTTGGATCCCCCATGGGAACCCGCGACGACATCCGCAACGTGGCCATCGTGGCGCACGTCGATCACGGCAAGACCACCCTGGTCGACGCGCTACTCCGCCAGACCGGCGCCTTCGGCGCGCACGAGCAGCTGACCGACCGGGTCATGGACTCGGGCGACCTCGAGCGCGAGAAGGGCATCACGATCCTGGCGAAGAACACTGCCGTGCGTTGGAACGGCGTGAAGATCAACATTGTCGACACCCCCGGGCACGCTGACTTCGGGGGCGAGGTCGAGCGCGGGCTCACCATGGTCGACGGGGTCCTCCTCCTGGTCGACGCCTCGGAGGGCCCGTTGCCCCAGACCCGCTTCGTGCTCCGCAAGGCGCTCGAGGCGCGCCTCCCCGTGGTGCTCGTGGTGAACAAGGTGGACCGGGCCGACGCCCGCATCGCGGAGGTGGTGCACCAGGTCGAGGAACTTTTCTTGGACCTCGATGCCGATGAGGACCAGATCGACTTCCCCATCCTCTACGCCAACGCCAGGGCGGGCTGGGTGAGTACCGTGCCCGGAGTCGAGGGGACGAACGTCGAACCTCTCTTCCAAACCATCGTCGAGCGTGTCCCTGCCCCCTCTTTCGACGACGGCGCGCCGACCCAGGCCCTGGTGTGCAACCTGTCGGCGTCTCCCTACGTTGGCCGCCTGGCCATCTGCCGCGTGCACAACGGCACGCTGGTCAAGGGAGGCGTCGTCGGCTGGTGCCGGCTCGACGGCACGGTGGAGCGCGCCAAGCTGACCGAGCTCTATGTGACCGAAGCGCTCGATCAGGTGCCCGCCGAGTCGGCCGGCCCGGGCGAGATCGTCTCCGTGGCGGGCCTGGCCGAGGTGACGATCGGTGAGACGCTCGCGGATCCGGACGACCCGGTGGCTCTCCCGGCTATCACGGTCGACGAGCCGAGCCTGGCCATGACGATCGGCATCAACACTTCGCCACTCTCCGGTCAGGACGGAACGAAGCTGACGGCTCGCCTGCTGAAGGGTCGCCTCGACGCGGAGCTGATCGGCAACGTCGCCATTCGGGTCGGTCCCTCCGACCGTCCCGACATGTGGGAGGTGCAGGGCCGGGGCGAACTGCAGCTGGCCGTCCTGGTGGAGACCATGCGGCGCGAGGGCTTCGAGCTGACGGTGGGGAAACCGCAGGTCGTGACGCGCCAGATCGACGGCAAGGTGCACGAGCCGGTCGAACTGGTGAGCGTCGACGTGCCGGACGAGTATCTCGGTGTGGTAACGCAGCTCCTGGCGCTGCGCAAGGGAAACATGCTCGAAATGGTCAACCACGGCACAGGCTGGGTGCGGCTCGACTACCGGGTTCCGGCGCGGGGGCTCATTGGCTTCCGGACGGAGTTTCTGACCGAGACGCGCGGGACAGGGATCCTGCACCACGTCTTCGACGGGTGGGAACCTTGGCACGGCGAGCTGCGCACACGGCGCAACGGGTCCATGGTGGCCGACCGCCGGGGGCTTACCACGACCTTCGCCCTGATGAACCTCCAAGAGCGCGGGACGCTCATCGTCGGGCCGGCGGCAGAGGTCTACGAGGGGATGATCGTGGGCGAGAACGCTCGAGCCGAGGAGATGGACGTCAACCCGACCAAGGAGAAGAAGCTCACCAACATGCGTTCATCGACGGCCGAGGAGTTCGAACGACTCACCCCGGCCATGGCCTTCTCCCTCGAGCACGCGTTGGAGTTCATTGCCGAGGACGAATGCGTCGAGGTGACGCCCAAGGTCGTCCGGCTGCGCAAGGTGATACTGGATCAAGCGACGCGGGGACGGCTGCGGAGCCGGGCCCGGGATCGTTAACAGGCTCCGAAGGGACAACGAGCAGGGAGGCGCCATGTGCGCAGCGAAAGTGCGCAACATCGGATTCGACCACATGACGGTCGTCGTCCCGGACCTGGACGAGGCTCGGCGATTCTTCGGTCTGCTCGGCTTTACCGAACGTCTGGCCGTGATGGCCCAGGGCGAGGAGATCGCCCGCTACATGGGCATCGAGGGCTGGGAGGCCGACCACGTGACCCTCGCTCTCGAAGGGGCAACGACCCACCAAGAGGTGCAGCTGCTCCGCTTCCACCACCCTGCGCCGGCGCCCGACGAGGGCGCCGGGACGTTGGCTCGTATCGGCTTCAACCACGTCTGCTTCCGGGTGGACGACCTCGACGCGACGTTGGCGCACCTGGCCGCGCACGGCATCGAGCCGCGCAACGAAGTCATGGACTTCCACGACCGGCGGCTCGTGTTCCTCAACGGACCCGGCATCGTCGTCGAGCTGGCGCAGTGGCTCCGGGGTCCCGGCACCGAAGACGTCACGTAGCATGAACCGTCGCCATGCCCGGAGGGATGGCAGAGCGGACGAATGCACAGCTCTTGAAAAGCTGCGAGGTGCAAGCCTCCGTGGGTTCGAATCCCACTCCCTCCGCTCAGAGAGCTTCCTCCGCTCGGCGGTCAGCCGCAGCGAACCGACGGAACGGCTCGGTCTCCCGGCGATCGTTGTGAACACGGCGTTGAACTGGGACAATGATCCTGAGCGGTCACGCGCCGGATGGGTCAGGTAACAAGATCGAACACTCTCCGGAGTTACGACCGAGGAATTGAAATAAGTCTCAGGCTCCCCGCCTTCTCCGACGGGGATCAGGCGCAGGCGGTGAATCGTGATGACAGAGCTGCTGGACCGGGACCGCAGGTCTCACACGCCGGTCCCGACTGCGGTTCCGCCGGTCCCGCGGCGGCGCTGGCACCCCTGGGCCTGGGTCCTCACCTTCGCCTGCGCGGCGCTGGTGGGCTGCGCCGTCGGGTACCTGCTTCACGACGCCGTGCAGGCCAACCACCGCTACGACCGGGCGCGGGCGTCTCTGTCCACCACCCGGCACCACACGACCATCGTGTCGCGAGAGCTGGATGCGGCGCGTGCCGACCTCGAGTTGCTCACCCACCAGGTGGGCAGCGACACGGCGGCCCTCTCCCAGGACACCTCCGCCCTCCAGGGCGCGCAGGGCGCGTTGACGGCGGCCGAGGCGCACGAGTCGCAGCAGGCGACGCTGCTCAGCTCACTCAACACGTGCCTCGGGGGCGTGGAGCAAGCCCTCAACGCGCTGGCGGTCGGGAACCAGCCCAGTGCGATCGCAGCCCTCCATGGCGTGTCGCAGAGCTGCTCGGCCGCGGTAGCCGCCAGTGGTTAGCGCGCGCGTGCGCCGGCGACGGTGGGTCGTTGCGGTCGGCGCGGCGCTCGCCGTGGCGGGGCTGACGGCGGCCACGTGGTACGACGTCCACGCCCGAACTCGAATGCGCAACGAGGAGTCGGAACTGGCGGCCGCCGACCACCACCTGGCCCGGCTCCACCACAATCTGAACCTCACCAATTTCGCCAACACGCTCACGACCGCGAAGCGCAACGGGCTGCAAGCCTCCATCGCCACGACACTCAGCCAGACGACCAGCGTCAACTCCTCCTTGAGCAGTACGAACGTCGGCGTCTCGCTCGAGAATCAGGGCATCACCACGGTGCACACCTGCCTCGGCGGCGTTCAGGGTGCCCTGAACGAGATCACGGCGAACAACAACGATCAAGCGGCCAAGGACATTTCGGCGGTCTCCGGCCCGTGCGCGTCACTGGACGGCACCGCCGCCGACGGGCTCGTGTATCCCTTCGACTTCCCCGATCCGGACGTGATCCTCGTGGGGCAGACCTACTACGCCTACGCCACCAATTCAGTGGCGGGAAACATCCAGATCATCGCCTCGAACGATCTCACCCAATGGACCGCCGTCGGCAACGCGCTCCCGACGCTCCCGGCGTGGGCGACCCCAGACGACACGTGGGCCCCTTCGGTGGCCGAGGTCAACGGGCAGTTCCTCCTTTACTACGCCGTCGACGTCGCCAGTAGCGCGACCGAGTGCATCTCGGTGGCGACAGCGAACAGTCCGGCCGGGCCGTTCGTCGACAACTCGACGTCACCGCTGGAGTGCCAGACGCCGCTTGGTGGCTCCATCGACCCCTCCTCGTTCACTGACGCCAACGGTGCGATGTACCTGGTCTGGAAGTCCAACGATGCCAATCCGTCGAAGATCTGGGCCGAGCAACTCGACCCCGCTGGCACCGGCTTCGCTCCCGGCGCGAATCCGTCGGCATTACTGTCAGCCGACCAGGCCTGGGAGGCGGGGACGGTCGAGGCGCCCGACATGGTCGTGGCGAACGGGCGCTACTTCCTCTTCTTCTCGGGCAACAATTGGAACAGTGCCAATTACGCCGTGAGTGTCGCCACATGCAGCGGCCCGACCGGGCCATGCAGCGATGCCACGACGGGCCCCATCCTCTCCAGCGGCCCCGGCGTGGCCGGCCCGGGCGGCGAGTCCGTGTTCACCGACACCTCCGGGTCGTACTGGGTGGCCTTCCACGCCTGGGTCCCGGGCGCCGTCGGCTTCCCCAACAGCCGCGACCTCTATCTGCGCCGGCTGGACCTCTCGGGCCCGGTGCCGGTGGTCGGAGCAGCCGCCTCGGGGTGACGCCGGGAAAGCCGACGAGGCCGGACGGAGCTCAGATGAAACTGTCCTCGCGTCGGACCACGTTTCCGCTCCCGTCGTCGACAACGGTGCGGTGCCGCCGGTACCCCGAGCCACCCGAGACCAGGCCGAAGAGCAGCGAGACGACGAGCCCGACGATGCCCACGATCATGAGGATCACGCCGATCGTGTTGATGTTGAACCCGTGCTGGTACGGGCTTTCGACCACCGCATAGTCGAGGATTGCGCCGACTGCGGCGACAAGGATGCTGACGATCGCGCCACCAACCATTTGTCGACCTCCGTTTCGTTACCGCCGACACCGGAATTACCCGTATCCCAGAAGCGCGAAACGAGTGCAGCGCGCGAGGCACCTGGTGTTCTGTCGTCGTTCGTGCAGCTCAGCGCGTTCTTTGCGCGGCCAACGCGTCGGCGCGTTTGCCCAGCCCAGGAGCGTCGAGCGTCGCGCACACGGCGCCGAACTCTTTGGTCGGACCCGTCCAACACAGCGCGTCGACGTCGCGCAACAGGTCCCGTTCGACGCGCAACGTCGCGAGGTCCTTGAACAACTCCGCGTGATCGAAGTCTTCCCGGAGCGTTGCCGCCAACTTCGGCGCGCCTCGTACTGTTACCTGCCAGTCGTCCGGATTCTGTGGGATGTCCTCGAGGTGCGCCCACCGCGCCAGCACGGCGGCCGCAGACTTGGCCCCCCACCCAGCGAGCCCCGGGAACCCGTCGGCACTGTCGCCGACGAGGGCCAAGTAGTCGGGGATAGAGGCGGGCGGGACGCCGAACTTTGCGACCACGCCCGCCTCGTCAATCAACAGGTTCTTGCGCCGGTCGAGCTGGACGATGTGCCGCTCGCGCACGCACTGCCCGAGATCCTTGTCGGGTGTGCAAATGACGACCTGGTCCACCCGCGTCTCGTCGCCGGCGACCGCCGCTGCGCTCGCCAAGGCATCGTCCGCCTCGAGGTCGACCATGGGCCATACGAACACCCCGAGCGCGGTGAGGGCGTCCTCGAGCGGCCAGAACTGTGACGACAGATCTGGGTCGACGCCGTCACCGGTCTTGTAGCCGCTCCAGAGCTCGTTGCGGAACGATTCGATCACGTGATCGGTGGCCACGCCGACGTGCGTCACGCCCTCGTCGATCAGCTGGAGGACCGAGCTCAGCACGCCCCGCACGGCGGCGACCTCCTGGCCCGCCGCGTTGCGATGCGGGGGAGCTCCGAAGAAATGTCGGAACAGTTCGTAGGTCCCGTCAACGAGGTAGACCTTCATGCCACGAGCCTCTCACACGCGGGAATTGGTCGTTCGTGGCACAAACGGGCACAAGTTCGGGTCGGTGCACTCCTTACACCCGCCGGATCCAGCGCAGCGTGAGACAGGTGGACACTCGACCCCAGGGTCGTGACCGGGTGCTCCTTCATTCAGGCGCGGCGTCTGTCGTCGATTCGGCCAAGGAGGAGCGGGCTCGCTCGAGGAACCGGCGCTCAGCGTCGTTGTCCGTCAGGGTGACCGCAGCCGTGTACGCGGCGGCGCTTTCTTCAATCCGGCCGAGGCGTCGCAGCAACTCGGCGCGGACCGCGTGGTACGGGTAATAGCCCTCGAGGGGCAGGGCGGCGATCGTCGCGAGAGCCGGCTCGGCGCCCTCGACCTCGGCCAGGGCGACGGCACGGTTGAGCTGCACCACCGGGCTGTGGTCGAAGACGACGAGCTGGTCGTAGAGGGTGAGGATCTGGTCCCACGACGTGGACGCGGCGGTCGGCGCGTCAGCATGGACCGCATTGATGGCGGCTTGGATCTGATACGGGCCGGGGAGATTGCGCCGCAACAGTGATCGCACCATCTCCTGGCCCTCGGCGATCAGCGTTCGGTCCCAGAGACCGCGGTCTTGTTCGTGCAGGGGAACGAGCGCACCGTCGCCACGGGTACGCGCCGGCCTCCGCGCCTCGATCAACAACAGCAGTGCGAGCAGGCCCAGCACGTCGGGCTCGTCGGGCATCAGCTCGGCGAGGACGCGGGCGAGCCGGATCGCCTGGCGGGAGAGCTCCGCCCGCGCCAAATGCTCCCCTGAGGTGGCGGCGTACCCCTCGTTGAACACCAGGTAGATCACGGCGAGCACGGAGTGCAGACGGTCCGGCAATTCGGCGCTGCTGGGTACGCGGTACGGAATCCCTGCGTCGCGGATCTTCGCCTTGGCCCGTGAGATGCGCTGCGCCATCGTCGGTTCCGGCACAACGAAGGCGCGCGCGATCTCTGATGTCGTGAGCCCTCCGAGCAGCCGCAGGGTGAGCGCAACTCGGGCGGTCGGTGCAAGCGCCGGATGACAACACGTGAAGATCAGACGGAGACGCTCGTCGTGCACCGCCAGCTCCTCGTCCGGCGCCTCGTCCTGGCCGAACAAAGCGGCCCGGGCCTCCCGATCGTCTCGGGTCGACTCACGGCGGAGGCGGTCGAGGACCTTGTGACGCGCCGTCGTGATGATCCAACCGGCGGGGCTGGGCGGCAGTCCGTCGGCCGGCCAGCGCTGAGTCGCCACGACGAACGCCTCCTGCACGCCCTCCTCGGCGAGGTCGATGTCCCGGAACGCCCGGACCAGAACCGAGACGGCGCGGCCGTACTCGCGACGGAAGACTCCTTCGACATCGACGAGACCGCGCTCCACCTCGGGACCCGAGGGGCCTCAGCCCGGCGGGCTCTCCTGGAACGGTCGCACCTCGACCGGTTCCCCACAGGCGCGAGTGGCCTTGGCGGCCCAGCTCAGTGCCGCATCGAGGTCGTCCACCTCAATGATCCAGAAGCCACCGATGTGTTCCTTGGACTCAGTGAAAGGTCCGTCGGTCATCAAGATGTCGTCCCCGTCGGCCCGGACCACCGTGGCCGACGCTGACGGGAGCAGTCCCCCGGCGAACACCCAGGCCCCGGCGGACTGCAACTCGGCGTTGAGCTGGTCCACCTGGGCGTACGCCCTCTGCGTCTCCGCGGCAGGCCGAGGCGGTGCGCCATCGATCATCGACACGCTAAGCAGGTACTGCTTCATGGGTAGAACCTTCTCTCTTTGGTCTCGGCTGGTGTACCGGTTCTCACGCAGGGTCGCGGCCGGCACGTACGGCATGGGCCGGTCGGTAGGTAAGGATGACAATTCCGTCGCCGACGGTCGTGACCTCATCGAGGGCGAGGACTGCGGCCTCGCTCACATCACCGAAGAGCCTTTTGCCGCTCCCGAGGACGATCGGGAAGACCATGATCCGAAATTCGTCGACGAGCCCGTGTTCCACGAGGCTCTGGACAAGTGAGGCGCTCCCCGCCACCAGCAGGTCGCCGCGGACCGTCTCCTTCAGCGCACGCACGTCGGCGGCCGCGTCACCTCGGAGCACCGTGCTGTTGTTCCAGGTCGCGTCGCCGTCGCGCAGCGTGGTGGACACGACGTACTTGGGCATGGCGTTCATCTTGGCAGCGAAGCCGACGGGGTCCTCCATTGTCGGCCACGCCCCAGCAAAGGCTTGATACGTCACCCGGCCGAGGAGCAGGGCCTCGGCCTCCAGCACCTCGTCCAGTTTGAAACGGTCGCCCCCAGCCCCGCGGCCGAAGCGAAACGTCCACCCCGCGTTGCGAGTGCCCTCCGAGCCGCCAGGGTCCTCCATGACACCGTCGAGCGAGACGAACTCGCTCACCACAACCCTTCCCATGTCCCTGTCTCCACGTCCACTATCCCCGGTCCCGTACCGGTGGCACTCCTCATACGAACGGCGCGTGTCGAATTCGACACCCATACCAACTTTCTCAAAGGTTTTTTGCGAGTGGGCGTCTCGCTTGTCACACCCGGGCGCTAAGCCGGGTCTTCCAACCCGAAAGCATCGTCAGGTCCGATATCCGCCAGAAGACTCGGTGCACGACCCATAGGGTGGAATAGCCCGCTTCCTATCTGCGTTGGCGTACGAGACAGCGGTTGCATGGACCAGGTACCCGTACAAGGAGCCTCATGCGCGGCAACCACGCCACCTCCATCGAAGTCGCACCAGGTAGGACCGCCCCGTCGTGGCTGGTGCTCAGCCTCGTCCTCATCGGCCAGTTCATGGTCGTGCTCGACGCGTCGATCGTCAACGTTCGCGCTGCCGTCGATCCAGCATGATCTGCACTTCAGCTCGTCGGGTCTGCAATGGATCGTCAACGCCTACACGCTTACGTTCGCGGGGTTTCTCCTGCTCGGAGGCCGCGCCGCCGACCTCTACGGCCGCCGCAAGGTCTTCCTCGTCGGCCTCACCGTGTTCACCGCGTCGAGTCTCATAGGTGGCCTGGCCCCGGACCAGGCCTGGCTGATCACCGCTCGGGCGCTCCAGGGCCTCGGTGCCGCCATCCTGGCCCCGGCCACCCTCACCATCGTCACCGCGACCTTTCCCGAAGGCCAGGCGCGAGCGTGGGCACTGGGCGCCTGGAGCGCCGTCTCTTCGGCGGGAGCGTCCGCGGGCGCGCTGCTCGGCGGTATCTTGACCGAGTTCCTCACGTGGCGCTGGATCCTCTTCGTCAACGTGCCTGTCGGCGTGATCGCTTTGATCGCCGCCCGTCGCTACGTGCCCGAGTCGCGGGCGGACGTGGTGCACCGGCATCTCGACCTTGCCGGCGCCGTGACGGTGACGGGCGGTTTGGTCGCCGTGGTGTACGCGCTCGTGCGCACCGAGTCCTACTCGTGGGGCTCAGCCGAAGTGCTCATCCCGCTCGCGCTCGGCGTGGTCCTCCTCGCGGTCTTCGTCGTCCTGCAGGCCCGGTTCTCGAAGGCACCGCTGGTTCCGTTACGAATTTTCCGCTCTCGATTCGTCGCAGGCGGCAACGCGGTGATGCTCTTGCTGTTCGGGGCCCTGTTCGGATCGTGGTACTTCGAAACGCTCTACATGCAGCACGTCCTCGGTTACAGCCCGTTGCGCGCCGGCCTCGCCTTCCTCCCTCAGACGGTGCTGATCGCAGCCGGCGCCCAGGTGACCTCACGTTTGGTGCCGCGATTCGGGCCACGCCCGCTCATCGTCCTGGGGACCCTCGTCGCTGCGGCCGGACTGGGCTGGCTTGCGCAGATCTCGGTGTCGTCAACCTTCGTCGCCGACCTTCTCGGCCCGTACGTGCTGATCGGCCTCGGCATGGGCCTGGCCGTCACGCCCATCGCCGTAGCGGGGACAGCCGGCGTGGCCCGGGGTGACGCCGGACTGGCCTCGGGCCTGCTCAACACGTCGCGGACGGTCGGCGCATCCATCGGCTTGGCGGCCTTGGCGACGATCGCGGCAGGCCGCACATCCGGCCTGCTCGCTGGGGTCGCCGCGACGCCCGCCCACACCGCGGCGGCCCTCACCGGGGGCTACGCCTTGGCCTTCAGCGTGGCGGCCGTGATCCTGCTCGTCACGGCGGCGGTCGCCGTGACGACCCTGCCGTCCCTCCGAGTGCTCGGCCAGCCAGAAGACGCCCGCCGCGAAGCACCGGCGCCCGACGTCGGGGCGCTGGAAATGGACCGGGCGCTCGAGACCACGTGAGCCTGGAGATTCGTGAGGCGCTGGCCCCACTCGGAACGCCCTTGGCGTTGGTAGGGCGCAAGAGGTTTGATCACCCGGGAGGCGGTGCGACCTGTTCCATGAATTCGAGGCGGATCCCCCCGGGGGCCTCGACGAAAGCGATGCGGCGAGTGCCGAACGCGCCGCTCACCGTGCGCGGGCCCCACAGGACCTCGTGGCGGGCCAGCTCTGCGTCGAGATCGTCAACGAAGAGCGCGGGGTGCAAGAAGCCTTCGTCGGGGAGCGGACATGCGTCCTCATAGATCGCACGGGTGAAGAGGGTGAGCGCCAGCGCGCCGAGCTGCACGTCGGACCGGCGCCCGTTTTCCCAGGCCACCGGCTCGGACACCTCCGCTCCCGCGGCGCGGTACCAGGTGCACGCGGCCTCGAGGTCCGACACCTTGACGGCCAAGTTGGCCAGGCCGGTGACGACCATCAGTGCAGCGGTGTGCCGTAGAGCGATCCGAGGTCCTCGGCGATGAGCTCGAGCCTGACACCGTCCGGATCCGAGAAGTAGAGCGAGACACCACTCTCCACGTGCGTCGCCACTCCCGCCTCCTCCAGGCGGGCACGAGCCGATTCCCACTGCGACGTGTCCACCGAGATGGCGAGATGGTGGAAGCCACCCAGCACTTCTGTGTACGGGCCCAGCCCGAGGCCAGGGAAGTCGAAGAAGGCGAGTGTGTTGTCGTGACCGAGATCGAAGAAGAGGTGCGTCGAGCCGCTGTAGTCCCGGTTCTCGAACAACTCCGCGAGCGGGAAGCCGAGGAGTTCCTGGTAGAAGTGAATCGTGCGCTCCACGTCCGAGCACAGGAGCGCTAGGTGGTGCACGCCTCTGGCCGTCGACTTTGGCCGAGAGGACGGCTCCCGAAGGTACTTGTCGCGGAGACGTTCGCGCTCTGCAGCGGCTGCCTCGAGATCGATCGTCATACCCCGAGCAGCCACTCAGCGTTGGCTCCCAAGATGTTCGTCCGCGCCGTCCCCTCCAAGCCGGCGACGGCGCGCTCTGCTGCCGCCATGGGGTCGGCCACGCCCTCGGCGTGGGGCCAGTCGCTCCCGATCATGTAGGTGTTCTCACCGACCTTGGGTACGAGCCGATTGGGCATCTCGTAGGGCAAGGCCGCCACACGCACTTGTCGCAGGAAGTACTCCGAGGGACGTGCCGACAGCCGGTGGTAGGGCTCACCGTGCCTTTGAGCGTAGAAGTCCGACGCGCCGTCGATATGCAGCAGGAACCCCGGGACCCAACTCGCCGTGAGCTCGACCACGCCGACGCGCAGGGCCGTGAATCGGTCGAGGACGCCGTTCAGGATCAGGTCGGCCAGCGCAACCGCGGGGGCTAGGTACAAAAAGATGGAGTCGAAGAGGCGTTCCCCGTCTTCCGGCTCACCCTGCCGCCAGGCCGGGTGAAGTGGGCTCTCGAACTCCGAGACGTGGAACACGGGGGCGACGCCCTGGTCGCTGAAGGCGGCCCACACGCGATCGAAGTCCGGATGCGACAGCGGCTTGTTGTCGACGGGAGCCGGGGCGACCATGGCCAGGCGCAGCCCGTCGGCCCGCACCCTCTCGATCTCTTCGACGGCCCACTCGGGATCGTGCAGGAGGACGTGCGCCACGCCGAAGAGGCGGCCGTCTCCTTCGTCGCAGACGCCGGCCGTGAAGCGGTTGTAGGCGCGGGCGTTGGCCCGTTGGGCCGAACGGTCCGAGGCGAGCCGCTGCTCCCACAGCAGTCCGTAATTGGGAAAGAGGACGGCGGCGTCGAGGCCGAACGCGTCCAACGACGCCAGGCGTGCGCCGGCCAGCCGGTAGGAATCGGGGACGAGTTCCTCGAACGAGGCCGGCGCCCGTTCGCCCCGCAGGCGGCGGAGTCGATCCGCGCCGATGAACGAAGAACGTTCCGGGATCGGGACCTCGAGCGGAGTGAGACGGGCGCCCCTCCAGGTCAACCAGGGCCATCCGGTCTCGTCGTCGGTGATCGAGAGTGCGTCGTCCCGGTGCGCCGGCTCGATGTGCTCGGACCAGGTCGTCCTCGACTCGAAGAGATGTTGGTCGACGTCGATGATCGGCAACGCGATGGGCCCTCCTAGCGGCACAGTACCAGTGCGTCGTCCTGGAGTCTCCCGGCCCTACCCGATGCCATCTCGCAGGCCGCGCAGCCAGTCGTCGGCGGCCTGCCAGGCCGCGTCGGCCTGCCGCCGCTGCTCGGCACCGTGCTCCCCGGCGGCCGGATAGGAGCCGAGAAACTTCACACCGGCGAGTGAGGCGTGGAGGTCGCGGAGGCAATCGGCGACGACCTCGTCCCCGACGTGGCCGGAGAGGTCGATGACGAAGCAGTAGTCGCCGAGGCCCTGCTTGGTCGGGCGCGACTCGAGCTTGGTCAGGTTGATGTTGCGGGCTGCGAACTGTCCCAGGATTCCGTGCAGGCTGCCCGGGTGATCGGCGCGTTGGAAGCAGACGATGCTCGTCTTGTCGTGTCCGGTCGGCTTCGGAACCTTCGTCCGGGCCACCAGCACGAATCGGGTCTGGTTGTCGGGGTGGTCCTCGACATCCTCGGCCAGGATGCTCAGGCCGTACCTCTCGGCGGCCACCTTTGGCGCGATCGCGGCGCCGCCGGGCGAGCCCGACTCCCCCAGCGTCCGCGCCGCATCGGCCGTGGAGTTGGCCGCTCGCTGTTCCGCCTCTGGTAACGCCTCGGCCAGGAACTTCTGGCACTGGGCCAGCGCGTGCGGATACGACGACACCGTGCGGATCTCAGACAGCTTCGTGCCGGGACGGGCCATGAGGTGGAGGTGGATGTCCATGACGACCTCACGCTGGATGTGCAGGTCCACGTCGTGGATGAGCCCGTCGATGGTGGCGCTGACTGTCCCTTCGATCGCGTTCTCAATGGGGACGAAGCCGCATTCCGCCTCACCGCGGGCAACGGCGGCGAGGACCGCGGTGATGGAGGGAAGCGGCGTCGCCTTCGTCGCCGCCAGGTCGGGTTCGGTCAGCAGGGCCTCCTGGGTGAAGGTGGCCTCGGGCCCGAAGTACGCGACCGAGGTCGCAGGGGGGTTCACGGTTGGGCAGGATAGAGCAGGTCATGGACGCCTCTTCGCTGCGTGCACTGCTGGAACAGGTCGCCTCGGGCCAGTGCGCGCCCGACGACGCCGTGCGCCAACTGCGCCGGCTGCCCTTTGCCGACCTCGGGTTTGCCCGGGTCGATCACCACCGTGACCTGCGGCTCGGCATGCCCGAAGCCGTCTACGGGCCCGGTAAGACGCCCGAGAACTGTGCCGCAATCCTGGAGGAGCTGCTGGGAGGAAGCGACGGCCCCGTGCTCCTCACGCGGGCGAACGACGCTCAGGTGAAGGCCGGGTCGGCGGTGGGCTCAGCCGTCGGCGTCGGCCCCGGCCTGGTCACTCAGAGCGGTGCCTTCTCGACCCTGGCATTCCGTCCGGCCGCACCCAGGTCTGGGGACGTCGTCGTGGTCACCGCCGGGACGGCCGATCTCCCCGTGGCCATGGAGTGCACGGCGGTCCTCGGCGCGCTCGGGATCACGCCGACGCTGCTCGCCGATTGTGGCGTCGCGGGCCTGCACCGTTTGCTGGCCGAGGTCGACACCGTCGCCATGGCCGACGCCGTCGTCGTGATCGCGGGGATGGAAGGCGCATTGGCCAGCGTCGTGGGCGGGCTCACCCCGGCGCCGGTCGTCGCCGTGCCTACCAGCACCGGCTACGGCGCTGCACTCGAGGGCGTCACGGCCTTGCTGAGCATGCTGTCGGCGTGTTCGTCGGGCATCGCCGTGGTCGGCATCGACAACGGATACGGCGCCGGGTGTGCGGTCGCTCGCCTTCTCCCGTGAACGAGCCCACCGTCCCCGAGACGCTTGCCTGGTTTCACTGCTTCGCCGGCATCGCCGGGGACATGGCGTTGGGCTCGCTCATCGACGCCGGCGCCGACGTCGATGAGGTGCGAATGCTGCTCCACCGCCTCGCCCTCCCGGCCTGGGACCTGCGTGTCGAAGAAGGCATGCGGGGCGGGATCGCCTGCACCCGGGCGCTCATCAGCGGCGACGACGTGGTGGTCCGTACACACGGGGCCATCAGCGCGCTCATCAGCGATGCCACCCTGCCTGCCCGCGTGACCGAGCGCGCCCTCGCGGTGTTCCACTCGCTCGCGGTGGTCGAGTCCGCGCTGCACCGGCGTCCGCTCGACCAGGTGCACTTCCACGAGGTCGGCGGCCACGACTCCATCATCGACATCGTCGGCACGGCGGCCGCACTCGAGGTGCTGGGGGTCGACAGGGTCATGGCGTCGACGGTGGCCACGGGCACGGGGACGATCCGAAGCGCCCATGGCTGGCTGCCCAACCCTTCCCCGGCGACGGTACGGCTCCTCGAAGGCGTCCCCACCTACGGACGCGATGTGCGGTTGGAGCTCACCACGCCGACCGGCGCCGCGCTTCTGGCGACGCTCTGTTCGGCGTTCGGGCCTATGCCGGCCATGAGCGTCACGGCGTCGGGGTTCGGGGGCGGTGCCGGTGAGCTGCCCGACCTGCCGAACTGCACCCAGGTCGTGGTCGGGCGGCGTACGGAGACGGCCGACGTCGGACCGGGACAGCCCGCGCTGGTGCTCGAGACCAATCTTGACGACGCCACCGGCGAACAGCTCGGGTTCGCGCTCGCCTCCGCCCTCGAGTCCGGCGCCCACGACGCGTGGGTGACCCCGGTCACCATGAAGAAGGGGAGGCCAGGACACGTGCTGCACGTGCTGACCGACGCGATCCACGTCGAGGCGCTTCGGCAGGAGATGGCACGGGCGACCGGCACCATGGGCATCCGTGCACTGCCGGTCGAGCGATGGCCAGCCGCCCGGGAGCTGGGCCAGGTCGCCGTCGACGGCATGACCATCCGGATGAAAGTGACGAGCGGGCGCGCCAAGCCCGAGTTCGACGACGTGGTGCTCGTGGCAGCGAAGACGGGGTCCCCGCTCCACGAGATTGCCAGCCGCGCCGAGGAAGCGTGGCGGGCTGCGACCCGGCGCCGTCCCGGCCCCGATGCGTCTCCGGCCTGATGGCGAGCGCCATGTTCCATTACGACGACGCCATGACGGACCTCATCGTCGAGGCCTGTCGCGAGCGGCTCTCGCTCGATCCCGTCGCGCTCGACTTCGGTGGGCTGGTCGAGTCTCTCGACGCGGAGCTGGCCGGCCTGATGCGGCCGGAGGGCAACGACGCGGCCGACGTCCTGAAGGTGTTCGTCGACAAGCTCGCCACCGCCGTGGTCTCGTGCGACAGCCCCCGCTTTCTGTCGTTCATCCCCGCGGCGCCCACCAAGGCCTCCCTGCTCTTCGACATGTTCGTCTCGTGCTCGTCGCTGCACGGGACCTCGTGGCTCGAGGCCGCGGGTGCCGTGGTGGCTGAGAACCAGGCGCTCGGGGTCCTGTCGGCCCGGGCCGGCTTCCCAAAGGGTGCAGGCGGATGCTTCGTCTCGGGTGGGTCGGCTGGCAACCTCTCCGCGCTGATGGTCGCCCGGGACACGGCCGCGTTCCGGCGTCACGCGCCCGCGCCGGCACGCCCCCTGGTCGCCATCAGCGAGGATGCCCACTCCTCGGTGGGCAAGGCCCTCCATGTCCTGGGTGTCGAGGTGTTCAGCGTGCGGACCCGGGATCACCGGCTCACCGGCGACGTACTCCGGGCCGCGCTGCGGGACGATCCGCGGCGGGCGGCAGACGTCATCGGCGTGGTCGCCACGGCCGGGACCACGAACGCCGGCATCGTCGACGATCTCGACGGCGTGGCGGACGTAGCCGACGAGTTTTCCCTCTGGTTCCACATCGACGGCGCCTACGGCGGCGCCGCCGCTCTCTTCGCACCGTCGGTGCATGATCGGTTCGTCGGGTTCGGGCGAGCCGACTCCTTCATCGTCGATCCCCACAAGTGGCTGTTCGCCCCTTTCGATTGCGCTGCCTTGATCTACCGCCAGCCCAACCTGGCCAAGGCGGTGCATACGCAGGACGCGCAGTACCTCGAGGTGCTGCACACCGAGAATCCCGAGGAATGGAACCCGAGCGACTACGCCTTCCACCTGACCCGGAGAGCCAGGGGCCTACCCCTGTGGTTCTCGATGGCGGTGAACGGCTTGGACGCCTACTGCGACGCCGTCGAAGCGGGCCTCGCCATCGCGCTGCGGGCTGCGGAGCGCATCGACAGTTCGCCCCACGTGGAGCTCGTGCGCAAGCCCGGGCTCTCCATCGTGTTGTTCCGGCGGCCCGGCTGGGACAAGGCCGACTACGAGACCTGGTCGGCCCGGCTGCTGGCTGATCAGGTCGGGTTCGTCACCCCGACCGCCTGGGAGGGCGAGACGGTGGCGCGCTTCGCGTTCCTGCACCCCGACACGACGGTCGAGATGATCGACGAGATCCTCGCCTCAATGGCCGAGCCGTGACCAGGCGCGTCGGAGGATGATGCCCATCGTCTCGATGTCCTGCGCGCCCGGCACCGGCCAGGCGCCGTTGATCAAGAAGAAGGGCACTCCGGTCACCTCGAGCTCGGCCGCCGCCGCCTCGTCGGCCCGGACGTCGCCTGCGTAGGCGTCGCTGCGGAGGACCTTCTCGGCCAGATGCTCGTCGAGCCCCGCTGCGGCGGCCACGCTCCGCAGCACGTCGGGGTCCGAGAGCAGGCGCCCCTCGGTGAAATACGCGGAGAACAATCCTCGCACGAGGGCGTGGTGACCCGGTGCCTCGCGGGACGCCTGGGCCAGCCGGTGAGCGTTGGACGTGCTGCCGAGCTGCACCCGCTCGAAGTCGAACGCCAGGCCGACCTCAGCCCCGAGAGCCATGAGCTGAGCGTGGCCCGCGTGCACGCGCTGGACGCTGATGCCGTACTTCGCGGCCACGGCCTCTTCCATCGTCCGCTCGCGGCGCGCCGGTGCCTGAGGGTCAAGCTCGAACGAGCGGTGCAGCACCCGCACGTCGCCTCCATGCTCGAAGTCTCGGAGCGCCAGGTCGAGGCGGGCGAACCCGAGGGCGCACCAGGGGCAGGCGAAGTCCGACCAGATCTCGACGTCCACGCCGGGCCACCTTAGAGTCCGAAGTCCCTGACCTTCGGGCTAGGCCCGGTCCTGGGCGGGCCAGCCTTCGGCCGCCGCCATCACTGTCCAGCAGGTGGCCGCGCCGATGGACTCGCGGATGATGTCGGCGGCACCAGCGTGGCGGGCCGTCTCTTCGATCAGGTGCAGCAACACCCGACGCGGCGTCCAGACGATGCCGCCCGGGATCCACGGCACCAGGTCACCTCACCGGCGGCCGGGCGCGACCACGTGGCCGAAATCGGGCGGCGCCTCGTGCGGCGCCACGGCCGGAGGACGACCTCAGGATCCTAGGATCCCGATGACCGGTTGGTTGAGCCGGATGGCGCCGGTCGAACCCCAGAACTGGGCATTGCCGTACGAGAACACCCCGCCGTCGAGGGCGGTGAACCAGTAACCCCCGCCGTCTCCGGTCGACGACATTGCGATCACCGGTTGGTTGAGCTTGAGGTTGCCCGTCGAACCGTAGAAGGGGGCGTTGTAGCTGAACACCCCGCCGTCCTGGCCCAAGAGCCAGTAGCCGCCGGTGAGCGGATCCACGGCCATGCCGACCATGGGGGCGTTGAGGTGCAGGTTCGAGGCGTCGCCCTGGAGCTGGCCGTCGCCCTGCAAGTTGTACACCTTGCCGTCTGCCCCCACGAGGTAGAGGCCCTTGTCGTCGGGTGTCATGGCGCCGCCCACGATGTTGTTGACATGGAACCCGAAGAAGGGGAGATCGCCGAGCTGCGGCGCATTGAAGTTCCAGACTGAACCGTTCGAGGCGATGATGTAGTAGCCGTTGGTCGAGGGATCGCTGACGATGGCCACCACATTGGAGACGAGCATCCCCCGCGACGGCAAAGACCCCTGGTAGATGGCGTCACCAAAACCGAAGATGCCGCCGTCCGCCCCGACCATCCAATAACCGCCCTCGTCGTTGCTGGCGGCCATGCCGACGATGGGTCGATTGAGCCGGATGGCCCCGGTCGAGCCGTAGAACGGGCGGTGGAACGAGAAGATGCCGCCGTCTCTCGCCACGAGCCAGTACCCCTGGGGCGCGCTCGGCGCGGTGAGGATGGAGACGGCGATGGGTGTGCCGCTCAATTGGGACAGTGACGGCGTGGTGTCCCGGGTGACCGTGGCAAACAGGCAGGAGATCTGCTTTTCCTGCACCGAGAACTCGACCCACGAAGACGTGGCGCCGTCGAACCACTCCAGGGACGAGCCGGCGCCGTAGTCGCAAACGCCGATGACAACACTCGAGAATCCAGAGCCCTGCCCGAGGGCCACGTCGACGTAGGTCCCGGTCGGAGCCGACGGCTGATCCGACGTCGGGTTGCCGCCGTAGGTGGCCGCTGTCACCGCCCCCGCGCCGTTGGCTTGAACGTGGAGGTTGCCGACGCTGGTCTCGAACGAGCCGAGTTGATCGGTGCCGGCGTTGCTCGCCGAGGCCGTGGACCCAGCCGGCGCCTGCGGCGGCGGCACGTTCACAGTCAGGGTCGTTGTGGCCGACGAGGCGCCGTAGGCCGCGTTGGCAAAGTAAATACCGAGGATCTGACTGGCGCCAGCCGGCGCGGCCGTGCTCGAGCAGGAGGCAGTGCCATTGCTCACGGTTGCGAAGCACAGAATTGTCGTTCCGGTCTGGAACCGAACCTGCCCGCCGGTTGCGGGCGAGCCGTCGGCCGTCACGGTGAGCGTGTAGGTCACGCTGGCGCCGTAGTTGACAACGGTCGGGTTCACGCTGGCGGTGGCGGTGGTCGGGATCGCCTGGGCCGCTGCGGGGTCCGCGCCCACGGCAAGTGCCGCCGCCAGCGGCAGCGCGGCCGCACCGCACAGCGCCAACACTCTGTGCACGCGACGTGTCCGCATCAATTCCATCATGACTGAGAACCTGCCTTCCAGCCCCGATGTCGCGAGGAACCTTTGCCGGGCATCATGCCGTACGGGACGCCCCTCCGGCGTCAACCGGCAGCGACGGCCGCTTCGAGCAGGGCGCCCGCCCCGAGCAGGCGCTCCTCGCTCCCCGCCGGCCCGATCAATTGCAGGCTGGCGGGCAACGGTCCGGTCGTCGGGACCGGCAACGAGAGCGCGGGGACTCCGGCGAGGTTGACGGGGAGCGTGTACCGAGAGACTAGGAGTTCGTCGCCGTCCTCGAGCGGTGGCGGGAAGATGGACAAGGTGGGCGTGACCAGGTAGTCGACCTGGGTAAACACGCGTTCGAGCGTCGCCTTCCACTCCCGCTGGGTCTCCCAGGCGGCGCGCACCGTGGCATCGTCGAACGTCGAGCCCAACAGCAGGCGCTCCCGCACACCCTCGCCGATGCCTCCGGGATCCTCCTGCGCGAGCACGTGATCCGAGTGCCACGCCTCGACGACGAGCAACAGGCCGGTCTGGACGAGCGCGTCGTCCCACCCGGGCACGACCAGCTCAGGGCAGTGCCAACCAGCGAGCCGGACGGCGCGGTCGATGGCCGCGCTGATCGCAGGGTCCGCCTCGACGGGCAGGCGCGCCACCGAGATCCCGCTCTCGTCACCGACGTCGGCGACGGCGAAACCGGGTTCGAGCAACTCCATGCCGGTCACGAGGCCCGCGACGTCGCGCGCCATCGGTCCCACGGTGTCGAAGCTTGGTGCGAGCGGCCAGACGCCAGCGAGCGGAATCCTGCCCCACGTCGTCTTCAGTCCGGTGGTGCCGCAGCAGGCGGCGGGGATCCGCACCGACCCGCCCGTGTCGCTGCCGTAGGCGACGTCCGCCTCGCCGGTCGCGACCGCCACGGCCGAACCGCTCGACGAGCCACCAGGCACAAGCGCCGGGTCCAGAGGGTTCACCGGCGTGCCGTACCAGGGATTGATACCGGTGACGCCGAGCGCCAGTTCGTGCAGGTTCGTGCGACCCACGATCCTCGCCCCCGCGGCGCGCGCCCCAGCCAGGCACTCGGCGTCGCGCTCGGCCGGTCGCGCCCGCGTCGCCACGGCTCGGCAGCCGGCGGTCGTGGGCTCGCCCTCCATGTCGATCAGGTCCTTGACGGCTAGGCGCACCCCGGGACCTGACGTGTCGTAACGAGTGATGAACGTGCTCATATAGCGCTCTTATCCTGCAGCTCCCACGCGTGGTCGAGGATGTGCCACGCCGTCCGACGCAAAAAGTAGCGGGCCGAACAGCTGGAGGTGCTTTGAGGCACCCCTTGGCTGAGGCTCTCAACGATGCCCGCTCGCTGTTCGTCCCAGGGCGTGCGCGGCGGCAGCCGAACCCCGATCTTGCGGGCGTAGGTGCGCTCCGCCTCGCGCACGTGCTCGACGATCCCGGCGCGGTCACGCCCGCCGCCGCGCGGGCCCTTGGGGAGCACGGCCGGCGCCGCCTTGGCCGCCTCGTCGAACGCCCGCCACGACGACCGCTGGAGCCCGACCTGGCGGAGGGCCTCCCGGGCGTCGAGCGGCTCGTCGTCCCAGGGACCCGGCAAGCCCGGCGCCCCGAAGTCAGTCGTGGCGTTCCCCCCGACCCGGCCAATGATCGTCGGCGTGCCCACTTCGAAGCGCGGCCCGGCCACCGCCTCGTAGCGCTCGGCGTACGAGAGCAACGCTGCGACGGCGGCGTCCTCTCCCTTGCCCCGTTGGCACCACCCGGGCCAGTCGACAGCCGATGCGAAGCACCAGGTCTTCCCGTCCTCCAGGCCGACGCGCAGGACGCTGCTCACCGGCTCCTCGATGCCATCCGGACCGGTCGAGGGAGCGTGAGGAGCGCTTCTGTCTCGCTTACGGGGCCACCTCGCGCGCCATCGTCGCGGAGTCCGCGATCTCGAATTCCAACTCCTCTTGCCGCCCCCGTTCGAGCCCGAAGAGGGCGACGAGCGCCGTGAACGCCAGGATGCCGCACATGACGTAGAGCACGACCGAAGTGGCCTGGGCGAAGTCCGCCGAGAAGTAGTGCGGGATGGAGGTCACCGAGCCAGTCCCGTGGGACTGCGTCAACCGAGCGGCGTCGGACGCGGCATGCGGGTCACCCTTGGACCGAAGTGACGCCGTCAGGTGCGACCGGAGGTTGAACAGAAGGATGGTGCCCAGCGCAGCCAGGCCGAGACTGGCACCGAAGTTGCGGATCGTCTGCGTGATACCTGTCGCCTCGCCGTACGAAAGGCGCGACGCTCGGTTCACTGCGTCGGTGTTCGCTGGACCGATCAGCATACCCATGCCGAAGCCGGCAACGACGACCCAGATCTCCTGCTTGGAGAAGCTCAACGTGGTGGCCTTCGAGGCCCAGACGCCGTAGCCCGCTGCGGCAATCGCGGCGCCGAGGACGACGGGCCGTTTCGCGCCGGCCCGGTCGAGCATGCGGCCGCCGATCTGCGCCGCCACCACGAAGCCGATGAAGAAGAAGAGGAGGAGGAAGATTCCGGCCTGGGACGCCTTGTCGCGCAACGAGATCTGGGCGTATTCGCTGACGAAGAAGAACATCGGGATGAAAGCGGCCATCGTGATCAACAGGATGACGTTCTCGACGAAGAAGGCACGGATGCGGAAGATGCCGATCGCAATGAGTGGCGAGTCCGTGCGCAGCTCGAGGTAGCCGAACACGATGATAATGGCGACGCCGACGACGATGCAGGCCCACGTGGCGGCGTTGCTCCAGCCCCACACCGCAGACTGTTGCAGTCCGAGGATGCTCAGGGCGACGCCGGTGGCGAGGAGGACGGCCCCCCGGTAGTCGATCGGGACCCGTTGGTATTGCGTCTTGGGTTTGGACAGCGCGATCAGGACGAGGGCAATCAAAGCCACCGGGATGTTCACCCAGAAGATGGCACGCCACGTCCACTCGGTGAGGTAGCCACCCAGGATCGGGCCGATCGACGTCAGGCCCCCTGCGATCCCGAAGAAGAGAGCCAGCGTCCTGCCCCGCTCGCGGAGCGGAAAGGTGTTGACGACGATGGCCAGCGCGGCCGGGAACATGAGCGCACCGCCGATGCCCTGCACGACCCGGAAGGTGATGATCCATGCCTCGGCCACGGACCCGGCGGGCGTCAACCCGCACAGGGCCGAGGCCGTGACGAAGACGATCACCCCGATCACGCACATCTTGGTATGCCCGAAGATGTCCGAGAGGCGGCCGCCGAGCGCAAAGAAGGCCGCCAGCGCAAGCAGGTAGCCGTTCACCACCCACTGGACGCCGGTAGACGACAGGCCAAGTTCGCGTTGGATGCTCGGCACGGCGATGGAGACGATCGTTTGATCGATGAAGGTCATCGCGACCGCGAAGATCATCGCTGCCAGAACCCAGTTGCGCCCCTGGAAACCTGCCCCGTTCACCTTGCCAACCGATGTGGCCGCCTGAAGCGACCCTACTGCGAACCCCCTGCACACGGCACGAACATTCTCTCTCTCTCCGAGGCGGCAGTCGCGCCCGCAGGCGGTGCCATCCCGTGCGCCGCGCCACCCTTCCACTCGTGTCGGCCATACGCCGTTCGAGCCCTCCGTTCTGCAAGGCTGGATCCCGTCGAAGGGAGCACTCGTGAACGAAGAGAACGCTGCCTTGCTACGCCGGGCCTGGGCCGCTTACGACCGCGGTGACGAGGACGGATTCTCGGCGTGTCTCACCGACAACTGGCGCGAGCACACGCCCACCGGTGAGATCGCCACTCTCGAGGACGAGCGGAAGACCATGGCGGCGCACCGGATCGCGTTCCCCGACAAGCACACCGAGATTCTCCGCATGGTGGCCGACGACGGCCTGGTCGCATGTCAGTGCACGACCTCGGCCATCCAGCGCGGTCGCTACTTCGAGCTCGAGCCAACGGGCACACGGGTAAGCGTCGACGAGATGATGTTCAACCGGATTGAGGACGGCAAAATCGCAGAGACGTGGGTGATCACGGCGGGCCCCGGCTTCTACCGGCAGCTCACCGGGAGTGAGGCCCCCGAAGACCTCGACAACATGGGTTAGGTCGGACTTAGCCAGCCACCACGGCGACCCCCGGTCATCTCAGCGAGCATCTGCTCCAGCGCAGCCTGGTCGGGCCGACGAACGCGGGCGCGTCGGGGACCGCTGCCAGCGCACCCAGATGCCGCTGCAGCGACGAGCCCTGAGCCGCCGGCAGATGGTTGCTCAGGACCATGGTGTGTTCGAGAGGCGCGGATGCGGTCGAGCTCCGAGGCGAACGCCGCCCGGTCCACCTTGGGCAACCACGAGGAGTCCACGGTCGCCGCAACGAGCCGGAACTTCCGCGTGGTGAGGGCCGGTTCACTCGATGTTCGCGACGCTGATGCGCCTGCTGCCCGCCGCCTTCCCACTCGACGAGTAAGAGGGAGGGGCGGCGAGCCGGCGACGCCGGTCAGCCCACGGCGTCGAGGGTCCGGCGATACACGTTCGTGGCGCGCCGTTCGAACCCCATGCGCACGTAGAGCCGATTGGCGGCCTCCCGGTCGGGGCGTGACGTGAGGTCGACGGTGCGGGCCCCGACCTCGGACGAGCGGTGCAGCGCCGCCTGCACCAGCGCCGCCGCGACGCCCTTCCCCCGCGCGTTCTCGTCGACGACAACGTCCTCGATCCACGCTCGCACCGCGGTCGGGATCTCGAAGGTGACGAGCGTGAGCATGCCCACGACGCGACCCCCATCATGCGCCACGAACAAGGTTGCCCCTGGGCTCTCCACGATGCGCGCCAGTGTCTCGGCGCTCGGCGGAGGAGACGACGACGAGAGTTGGGGAACGAGCGCGCCGACCGCCGCGACGAGGTCGGCATCGACCCAGGCGGCCGCCTCGACCGCGATCACGATTTCGCCGAGTCGCCCCGCCACATCGGTTGGCGCACGCTGTCGTAGAGGACGTCACGGCGCTCACCGTTCAGCGCAGCGAAGACGTGGTCGCCCCAGCGTTCGGACCCGACCAACGGGTACGGCAACGTCTCCCGCGTGAACCAGCCCACGTCGCGGGTCTCGAGCGGATGGGGCGACAGCTCACCGCCCACGGCGCGGCAGTAGAAGAGCAGCGAGTAGAGGGGCACACGCGTAAAGCCGAGGCGAAGCCCGTCGAGCACGGCGATGAGGCGGACCGGCTCGGCAATGATGCCCGTCTCCTCCTCGACTTCCTTCACCACGACCTCGGCCGCCGAGTAGCCCACGTCACACCACCCGGTCGGATAGAGCCAGATGCCCGAGTCCGCCCGCTGGATCAGCAGTAACTCACCCTTGTCGTTCCCGACCGCCGCACCAACGGCGACCTTGGGGGTGACGTAACCCGGCACGCCCTTGCCGACTGAGTCCAGCCACTCCTGGACCAGGCCCGTGGCGTATTCGGAATCCGGCTCGCCGTCGGCCTGGGCGCGGATGTCCCCGGCCACCTTGAGGATCTCTTCGAAGCGTTCACGCTCGTACAGGCTCTCGGTGAACCCCAATCCGGTGCGGGCGATGGCCGAGAGCGCCTCGCTCCATCGAAGCAGCGTCTTGAGGGGGACGTCGCGGTCGTCGGTGGGGTCCACGGGCGGTGACGCTACCGCGGTCGGTCCGCTGGGCCAGAATGGAGCATGTCGGTCAACGAGGATTGCCGCCACTACGTGATGCGGACGACGGCTCGCGGGGAACGACTGGAACGTTGCAAGGTCGACGCCAACGAGCCCCTCCCGTTCGCCTGCCCGGACGGCTGCGTCTTCTACGAGCCCCGGAAGGTGTCCTCGGCCGGCTGGCACGTACCGCGCCGTCCTGACCAGGGCTGAACCACGACGCCCAAGGCTGCTCAGCGGCCACAACTCCGAACGGGTCGGCGACCTGCACGTCCGGCCCGAAACTCTCAACAGACCGGTTGATGGTTTCTGGAGACATCACCGGAGGGTTTCTGGAGACATCACCGGAGGGTTTCTGGAGACGTCACCGGAGGGTTCCCGGAGACTCATCACCGGAGGGTTCGGACCCGCCAGCCACGGAAGGCCTCCTCGAAAGGTGTTCAGCCCTCCAAGACGTCGCCCAGCAGGTCGACCGTGATCCCCTCTCCTCGCAGCCAGTCGAGTGCCGCCTCCACCTGGGCCGCTTCGCCGTCGATTTCGCAGAGGATCCAGCCCCGGTGCTCCTCGACGTCGGCCCGCCGGATGTTCGGCTCCACGTCGAACTGCCGCACCATGGTGGCCAGGACGGGTCTTCGAACCTCGGACTCAGGGAACGTCAGCCTCACCTTGACCCGGACCTCGCTCACCGCACCTCTTCCCTGTCCAGATCCGCGTCGAGCACACGGTTCAGGCTGCCCGAGCGGAAGCCCTCGAGGTCGAGCGCCACGAACGTGAAGCCGGCGGCGTGCACCGCGGCCACCACCTCGTCTCGTCGCTCGACGACCGAGGCCAGCACGCCCGGCTCCACCTCCAGTCGGGCGGTGTCGCCGTGGTGGCGCACGCGCAGTTGTCCGAACCCGAGCGCCCGCAGCGCCGACTCCGCGGCCTCGATCTCGGACAGCCGGCCCAGGGTCACCGGCGTCCCGTAGGGCAACCGGGAGGCGAGGCAGGCCGCCGCCGGCTTGTCCCAGGTGCGCAGACCGAGCGAGCGGGACCACCACCGGATGTCGTCCTTGGTGAAACCCGCCTCGACGAGCGGGAACCGCGCGCCGGCCGCCGCCGCGGCAGCCTGGCCGGGGCGGTGATCACCCAGGTCGCTCACGTTCACCCCGAGGACGACGGTGGCGTGCTCGGCGCCGGCCAGCGGGCCGAGTGCGTCCATCAGCGCCGTCTTGCAGTGGGCGCAGCGGTCGGGCCCGTTCTCCCGGTAGGCCGCGTCCTCCATCTCGTTCGTCGGCACGCCCACCCAGCGCAAATCCCACTCGCGGGCCAGCGACCGGCACTCCCGTTCTTCCTCCCCCGCTAGCGACGGCGACAGCGCCGTCGCGCACAACACCGACGCACGGCCCAACGTGTCGTGGGCCACCTTGGCCAGCAAAGAGGAGTCGGCGCCGCCGCTGAAGGCCACGACGACCCTCTTCAGGCGATGCAGCTCGGCGCGCAGGTCGTCGAGCGACGCCGTCCCCGGCGACGCCGCCTTCTCGGTCGATCGCACGCCCGCTGCGCTCATGCGCCGAGCACCGCGAGCACCTCGTCGAGGGTGCCGACCATGCCGGTGTAGAAGGGTCCGAACTCGGCGTAGAGCGCGGAGGCCTCGTCGAAGCGCATCTCGTAGACGCAATCCTTGAGGTCGTCGGGATGCACCCCGAAGAGCGTCACGCCCCACTCGTAGTCGTCGAGACCGGTCGAGCCGGTGATGACCTGGAGGACGCGGCCGTGGAAGGTCCGGCCCACCTTGCCGTGTCCGAGCATCAGCTCTTTGCGGGCGTCGAACCCGAGCCCGTACCAGTTGTGCGTCTCGCCTCGCCGTTTGCTCATGGGATAGAAGCAGAAGGCCGCCTTGCCCTCCGGCGGCAGCTGGGGGAAGAGCCGGGCTTGTCGCAGCTCCTCAGGGACGCCGGCCGCATACTCCGAGACCTCGGTCAGCGAGACGTACGAGGCCTCCGCGGCCAGGCCGGCCGCCGTGACCTCCGTCTGGAGTCGACGCAGTCGCCAGACATCGGGGCCGAGCGCCACGAGGCCGAGGTCAGCCTTGTGGCCGAGCAAGGCGACGGGGACCACCTGGTACTCGTCCGCTTCCGCGGCGCTGACCGCCTTGCGCAGCGCGTTTGCGTCGAAATCGGGCCCCAGCCGGCAGAACAGGTGGAGGACGGCCCACCCGGTCGTCGGGGAGAGAACCACGGGCTCAGTGTAGAGAATGCGCAGTGCGCCCGGCCTTTCGGCCGGGCGCACTGGTCAGCCTCGGGTTGGGGGTGAGGCGAAGGTCAGTGTCACACCGTGCTGTTGCAACGCTGTGGCATCCGGGTGACATCACTGCCGTCACCGACAGCACGCCCCGACGGTGCCACCGGGTCCGGCTTGGCGCCCCGACCCGGGTCGGAACCGATTCAGCCGGAGCCCGGTGTATGGGTTTAGTAGTCGTCCATGCCCCCGGGCATGGCCGGCGCGTCTTCCTCGGGCTTGTCCACGATCACCGCTTCGGTGGTCAGGAACAGCGCCGCGATGGAAGCGGCGTTCTGCAGAGCGGAGCGGGTCACCTTGGCCGCGTCGATCACGCCGGCCTTGAACAGGTCGGTGTACTCGCCGGTCGCTGCGTTGAGCCCGTGGGCACCCTTCAGACCGCGCACCTTCTCGACCACGACGCCGCCCTCGAGGCCGGCGTTGACCGCGATCTGCTTGAGCGGCTCCTCGACGGCGCGCGCCACGATGCGGGCACCGGTGGCCTCGTCGCCTTCGAGCTTCTCGGCCGACTCGAGCACCGCGGTCTGGGCCCGGAGCAGGGCCACGCCACCACCGGGCACGACGCCCTCCTCAATGGCGGCCTTGGTCGTCGACACCGCGTCCTCGATCCGGTGCTTCTTCTCCTTGAGCTCGACCTCGGTTGCGGCCCCGACCTTGATCACGGCCACCCCGCCCGACAACTTCGCCAGGCGCTCCTGGAGCTTCTCCCGGTCGTAGTCCGAGTCGGTGTTCTCGATCTCGGTCTTGATCTGGTTGATCCGGCCCTTGATGTCGGACTCGGAGCCCGCGCCCTCGACGATCGTCGTCTCGTCCTTGGTCACGACCACCTTGCGGGCCGTGCCGAGCAAGTCGAGCGTCACGTTCTCGAGCTTGAGGCCGACCTCCTCGGTGATCACCTGGCCGCCGGTCAGGATGGCGATGTCCTGGAGCATGGCCTTGCGGCGCTCACCGAAGCCGGGGGCCTTGACGGCCACCGAGCGGAAGGTGCCGCGGATCTTGTTCACGACGAGCGTGGCCAGGGCCTCGCCCTCGACGTCCTCGGCGATGATCAGCAGCGGCTTGCCGCTCTGGATGACCTTCTCGAGCACCGGCAGCAGGTCGCGCACCGCCGAGATCTTGGTCCCGACCAGCAGGACGGAGGCGTCCTCGAGCACGGCCTCCATGCGCTCGGGATCGGTCACGAAGTACGGGGCGATGTAGCCCTTGTCGAAGCGCATGCCCTCGACCAGGTCCATGTCCATGCCGAAGGTCTGGGACTCCTCGACGGTGATGACCCCGTCGCGGCCGACCTTGTCGATCGCCTCGGAGATCATCTCGCCGATCTCGGTGTCGGCGGCCGAAATGGAGGCCACCTGGGCGATCTGCTCCTTGGACATCGTCTCCTTGGCCAGGCCGTGGATGGAGCTCACCGCGGTCTCGACCGCAGCCTCAATCCCCCGCTTGAGCGACATCGGGTTGGCCCCGGCGGCCACGTTGCGCAAGCCCTCGTGGACCATGGCCCAGGCCAGGACGGTGGCGGTCGTCGTGCCGTCGCCGGCGACGTCGTCGGTCTTCTTGGCGACCTCCTTGACCAGCTCGGCGCCGATCTTCTCGAAGGGGTCCTCGAGCTCGATCTCCTTGGCGATGGAGACGCCGTCGTTGGTGATGGTCGGGGCGCCCCACTTCTTGTCGAGGACCACGTTGCGGCCCTTGGGGCCGAGGGTGACGCGCACCGCGTCGGCCAGCTTGTTCATGCCGGTCTCCAGGCCCCGGCGGGCGTCCTCGTGGAAGGAGATGATCTTGGCCATCTGGTTCTATGCCTCCGTCAGCAGTCTCGTTAGCACTCTCGTCACGTGAGTGCCAATACAACCACTCTACGGCGCCGGGCGCAAGGGCGACGCGGTCAGCGGTCAGGAGGCGCCGGAGGCGAGCCGCCGCGCGAGCCTGCCGGCCTCAGCCGCCGGCGACGGCGGGGACGATCGAGAGCGTCTGGCCGTCGGCGACCGGCGTCGCCAGGCCGTCGAGGAAGCGGACGTCCTCGTCGGCCAGGAACACGTTGACGAAGCGGCGCAGGTTGCCCGCCTCGTCGAAGAGGCGGTCGGCCAGGCCCGGATGGGCGGCGTCGAGGGCCTTGAGGACCTCGCCCACCGAGGCCCCCTCGATCTGGACCTCGCCGGCGCCGCCGGTCAAGGTGCGCAGCTGGGTTGGGATGCGGACGGTCACGCTCATCGGGCGGGGGCCTCCTCGTCGAAGTCGAGGGCGGCGTCGAAGGCCGCCAGGGTGGGTGCGATGGTCGCCGACGGCCCGCTCCGCACGGTCCCGGTCAAGGCCTCGACCGTCTTGAGCCCATGGCCGGTGACCAGGGCCACCACCCGCTCGTCGGGCCGGATGGCGCCGGAGGCGGCCAGCTTGCACAGCGTGGCGATGGTGACCCCTCCGGCGGTCTCGGCGAAGATGCCCTCGGTGCGGGCCAACAGGCCGATGGCCTCGATGACCTCGTCGTCGGTCACCGCGGCGCAGGACCCGCCCGAGTTGCGCATGACCTCGAGCGCGTACCAGCCGTCGGCCGGGTTGCCGATGGCGAGCGACTTGGCGATCGTCTTGGGCTTGACCGGCCGGATGGCGTCGGTGCCCTGCAAGAAGGCAGTGGCGACGGGCGAGCAGCCCTCGGCCTGGGCGCCCGAAACCCGGACGGCCGGTTCTTCGGGCAGGAGCCCCACCTTGCCCAGCTCGGCGAACCCCTTCGCCACCTTGGTCAGCTGGCTGCCCGAGCCGATAGGCACGACGACGTGGTCGGGCGCCTGCCAGCCCAGCTGCTCGGCGATCTCGAAGGCCAGCGTCTTGGAGCCTTCGGAGTAGTACGTGCGGACGTTGACGTTGACGAAGGCCCAGCTCGGGCGCTCGCTGGTCAGCTCGGCACACAAGCGGTTCACGTCGTCGTAGGTCCCCTCGACGGCGATGACCGTCCCACCGTAGACCGAGGTCATCGTGACCTTGGCCGCCTCGAGGTCGTGGGGGATCAGGACAACGGAGTCCATCCCGGCCCGGGCGGCGTGCGCCGCCACCGAGTTGGCCAGGTTGCCGGTGGACGCGCAGGCGGCCACCTTGAAGCCCAGCTGGCGGGCCTTGGTGAGGGCGACGGAGACGACCCGGTCCTTGAACGAACCGGTGGGGTTGGCGGTGTCGTCCTTGATCCACAATTCGCCGAGCCCGAGCTCGGCGGCGAGGCGGTCGGCGCGCACGAGCGGCGTGAAACCGGCGCCCAGGTCGACGGGCGCGTCGTCGACGACGGGGAGCAGGTCGCGATAGCGCCAGATGGTGCGGGGACCGGCCTCGATGCGCGCCCGGGTGACTGTCGCCGCGATCCGCTCGTAGTCGTAGGCCACCTCGAGCGGCCCGAAGCAGTAGTCGCAGACGTGCAGCGCCTCGGCGGGGAAGGCGCGCTGGCACTCACGACAGCGCAGCCCAGTGACGAAATCGACCATAGGTCCTCCTCATCGATCGGGCATTGGCACCAGGTGCCCCGTGTCCGGGAAAGCACTGGTTGCCGCGACATCAACGGGCCCGTCCCTCAGTCGCTCTGGATGATGGCCACCATGGTAGCCCCCCCGGGGCCGCCACCTCAACGCACCACGGCTGCTTGAATCGTGGCGTGGCTCGTACCTACCACCACGGGGATTTCCCCCTCGGGACGGTCCTGGAGGCCAAGGCCCGCACGGGACGGTCCGTGTCGGTGTGCATCCCCGCCCGCGACGAGGCGTCGACGGTGGGCTCGGTCGTGCGGGCGGTCGTCCAGCCGTTCCTGAGCGGCCACGGCGGCAACGGCCTGGTGGACGAGGTGATCGTGATCGACGACGGGTCGCTCGACGACACCGCCGAGCAGGCCCGCGGCGCCGGGGCGCAAGTGGTCGCCGGTCCGGGCGGCGCCGGCGGCAAGGGCCAGGCCATGGCGGTCGCGCTCGACGCCGCTGCGGGCGAGGTGATCGCGTATCTCGACGCCGACGTGGCCAACACGACGCCGGCCTTCGTGAGCGGGCTGCTCGGCCCGCTGCTCATCCGCGACGACGTCGCCCTGGTCAAGGGCTTCTACACCCGTCCCCTGCACGGGGAGCCCACCGGGGGCGGCCGGGTCACCGAACTGGTGGCGCGCCCGGTGCTGGAGTTGCTGTTCCCCGAGCTCTCCGACGTGCGCCAGCCGCTGGCGGGAGAGACGGCGGGCCATCGCTGGGTGTTCGAGAAGCTGGGGTTCGCCGACGGCTACGGCGTCGAGCTCGGTCTGCTCATCGACGTGGCCCAGCATCTCGGCGCCGACCGCCTGGCCCAGGTCGACCTGGGCGAGCGGATCCACCGCAACCGGCCGCTCCACGAGCTGCGCCCGCAGGCGGTCGACGTGCTGCGGGCCGCCCTCGAGCGCACCCCGATCTCCTCGATCCCGCGGCCGGCGTGAACCGGACGATCGTCGTCTCCAACCGAGGCCCGCTCACCTTCCGCGCCGGCCCCGACGGCGAGCTGGTCCCGGTGCCCGCGGGCGGCGGGCTGGCGTCGTCACTGCACCGGCTCCTCGAGGGGACCGGGACGACGTGGGCCTCGGTGACGATGGGGGCGGCGGACCGCGAGGCGGTCGCCGAAGGGCTCATGCACCTCGACGGGCTCGACCTGGTCCCCGTCGAGGTGGACGACGAGACGTACCGGCAGGCCTACGACGTCGTAGCCAACACGACCTTGTGGTACGTCCACCACCACCTCTTCGACCTGCCGCACCGGCCCCGCTTCGACCGGGTGTGGCGGACGGCGTGGGACGGCTACGGGGCGTACAACCGCGCCATGGCCGACGCCGTCGCGGCGCGGGCCGGCGAGGGCGACGTCGTGCTCGTGCAGGACTACCACTTCTCGCTGCTCGGGCGGCTGCTGGCCGAGCGCCGGCCGGACCTGCGCTCGGTGCACTTCCTGCACACGCCGTTCGCCGACCCGGCCATGTTCGGCGTGCTGCCCGACGACGTGGCGGCCGAGGTGCTCGACGGCATGGCCGGCTATGGCGCCTGCGGCTTCCACTGCCACCAGTGGGAGGCCGACTTCCTCGCCTGCTACGCCGCGGCCGGGCGCGCCGCACCGCCGACGTTCGTGGCGCCGCTCGGGCCCGACGCCGACGTCCTCGAGGCCGAGGCGGCGTCGCCGGCGTGCGCGGCCGCCGCGACGGCGCTGCGGTCCGAGGTGGGCGGGCGCCGCATTGTGGCGCGGACGGACCGCATGGAGCCCTCGAAGAACATCGTGCGCGGGATGCTCGCGTTCGAAGAGCTCCTCGGCGCGCACCCGGAGTGGCGCGGCGAGGTGGTGCACGTCGCGTTCGCGTATCCGTCGCGGCAGGGGCTGGCCGAGTATCTCGCCTACGGCGCCGACGTGGTGCACACGGCCGAGCGGATCAACCACGCCTTCGCCGGCGCCGCGACGTCGAGGGGTGGGGGTCGCGGCGCGTGGACGCCGATCGTGCTGTCGGTCGAGGACGACCGCGCCCGTTCGCTCGCTGCGCTGCAGCTGTCCGACGCGCTGTTGGTGAACCCGGTGCGCGACGGGCTCAACCTGGTGGCCAAGGAGGGCCCGCTCCTCAACACGTCCGACGGGGTGCTGGTGCTCTCGCGCCAGGCCGGGGCGTGGGAGGAGCTGTCCCTCGACGGCCGCGGCGCGCTCGGGGTCAACCCCTTCGACGTGTCCGCCACGGCCGAGGCGCTGCACACCGCGCTCTCCATGGCGCCGGCAGCGCGGGCCGAGCGGGCCGCCGCGCTGCGGGCAGCGGTGCGGGCGCGCACCTCGGCCGACTGGTGGGCGGACCAGCTGGCCGCCGCCGATCAGGCCTGAGCGTTCGCGCTCGCGCGCGCCGCCTCGGCCAGGGTGCGCAGGAGGGCGACGGCGCCGGCAGCGCCGGCCACGGTGAGGTCGGCGTGCGCGGCCACCTCGGGGGGGCTCTCGGGGTCGACGGCGGCAACGCGGACGGCATGGAGGGGTCGGCCGTCCGGCGCCCTGAGCGCTTCGAGCGCGTCGAAGGCGGGCAGGTCGCCCTTGTCGTCGCCGAACGCGGCCACCGCACTGAGCCGCCTGGCGTACTCGTCGGCCAGCGAGCGCACCACCGTCCCCTTGTCGACCTCGATCGGCGGGCGCAGCTCGCGTTCGTGGCGGCCCTCGTGTATGGCGAGGCCGCGGGCCGCGTGCTCGCGCTCGACGAACGCCACGACCCAGTCCTTCTGGTCCAGTGCATGGCGCCAGTGCAAGGTGACGGTCAGGCCCTTGGGCTCGACGTACACGCCGGGCGGTGCCGTCGCCGTCGCTTCGGCCACCACCGCATTTATGACGGCGGCCCACCTGTCGTGCTCGGGGCCGCGTAGCGCGCGCTCGAGCCCGTAGAGGCCGACGAGCAGCACGCCCTTGGCCGAGCCCAGCACCTCATCGAGGAACGCGGTGGGCCGCCCCGAGACCACGGCCACAAGCGCGAACGGAACGGCCAGGTCGGCCAGCAGTGCCGGGACCCCGGGCAGCGGGCGCGCGTCGCGTGGGTCCTTGACGATGGCGGCGAGCGTCCCGTCGAAATCGAGGAACAGCGCGCCGCGGGCCGGGTGCTCGGCCAGCGGCCGGAGGAGGTGCGGGAGGGTCGCCGGCTCTGCGTCCCCGGCTTGCCCGCCGGCGCCGGGCGGCGTCAGGAGGCGGCCGCCCCCGAGGCCAGGTCCTCGCCGATGAGGACGACGACTTGGGTGCCCGTCACCCCCGAGACCGGCACCGAGGACGTGAAGGGCAGCACCTGAGCCGGCTTGACCCCGATCGCCGTCGCGATCGAGGCCGCCGCCTCCTGCTTTCCCGGCGCGTAGTAGACGGCCGAGGTGGCCTCGGTGGTGGAGGCGTCGATCGGGGTCTGCATGGCCCAGCCGCCGGCGCCGATGACCGTCGTGTAATGCTCGGCCAAGCCGTTGGTGTTCGTCGCGTTGGCCACGGTCACAGCCACCGCGCTGTGCGGCTGCGTCGTCGTGGTCGTGGTCTTGCCCCCATGATGGTGGCTGGACGCCGCCGTGGTCGTGGTGTGCGACGCCCCGCCGGCGGCGCTGCTCGAGGTCGTGGAACCGCCGGGGGCGGACGTGGTGGTGGTGCTCGAGGATGCCGGGGGCACGGTGGTCTGCGCGCTGCTGGCCGGCGAGGTCACGGTCGGGCGGGTCCCGACGGCGACGAGGACGGCCACGGCGGCGATGAAGGCGACGAGGACGACGGCGGCTCGGACGGCGGACAGCGAGCCGGAGAATCCCCCCGAGTGCTGCGGCCGGTCGTCAGTCATGTGGCGCCCAGCCTGCCGTGCCACCCGGACCGAAGCAAGCCTTTCCGCTGGTAGGAACGGGGGGTGGCCGGGCCGAGCGGTAGTCTGAGCACAGCGCCCGAGTAGCTCAGTCGGTAGAGCACTTCACTTGTAATGAAGATGTCGCGGGTTCGATTCCTGCCTCGGGCTCGGTGGGTCAGTGACAAAACTGACCCCTCCGCAGCGACAGAACTCGCCATAAGGCATCACCATTTTGCAGCAAGGGTGTCTCACATCCCCGATGCGGTGCTGCGAAGGGTCACTGAGCTGAAGCGGGGGTGCGATGGAGCGGTCGCGGACGCGCCTGTTAGGGCTCGTGTGCGCGGCGGTCAGGTTCAGTCGGCCACAGCTGGGGGTGGTCGGTAGTCGGTGATGCTCATGCGCCGTCGTCGAGCCCGCTCGGCCACCTTGGGCTCTTCGCCAGCCCCCACGAGGTTCCGGAAGGCGGCGATCTTGCGGAAGTTGGCCGCCATGAGGAGCAGGCCCACAAAGAGACTCTGGGCGGCGATGCCGCGGACACGGCGGCGTCCCGGTGTTTGGAGGGACTCGTGCGCGGGGTCCTTCACGTAGCCGTTCGTGCCCTCGATGGTGTTGCGGTAGGTGGCATAGACACCAGCCCATTCGGGCGATCCGAAGGCGAGGTCCTGGCGGTGCCGGGCTCCGACGTCAGGGGCGATGGTGACCGCGCTTTGGGTGCACACCTTGGGCGGATCCGCCGGAGGGTCGAGCACGGGGACCTTGCCGAGGGCCAGGGGCGCCGCCTCCGGACGAAGCGCACAGCACAGGCGCGGGTGCTCGCCGCGGGCCGGACAGGCGAAGCGCTCATAACCGTCGTCGTCGGGTCCCTCCTTGCGCACCAAGCGCCATGATCTCCTGGCCTCGATGCGTGCCGCATAGGTGGGCGCGTCGATGGTCCCCGCGCGTAACTGCGTGCTGGCCTGGACCAAGTCGGTGGGCATGGCGGGGCAGTAGAAGGTCCCCTCGACCATGACCGCGCCCGCGCTATTGGCCCCGCGCCCGAGCTCGGTCTCCTTGTAGTCCATGACGAGTGAGTACCCGAGCGCGCGCACCGGCAGGTGGAAGGACTCGGGACGGGCTTGGCTATAACCACGGTCGGCCCCCAAGAAGCCCGCCGGGTAGCCCCTCTCGCGCACAGACGTGAGCAGGCGCACGGCGGTGCCGCCGGGATCCTCGCCGGGGCGCCCGAGGCAGGCGCCGAGCACCAAGTTGGGATGCGTGGGCACCGCGCCAGGTGGACGTCCCATGGTCACGATGGTGGCTTCTTGGGCCCAGAACAGCTTGCGCAGCTTCTTTCCTGTCGGGCCGACCATCTCGCGGTGGTCGCCCTCGCGCACATACCAGCCTCCGTCGGGATCACTCGCAGACGTGCCCGCCCGTGCCGAAGGGCCGCGGCTGAAGAGCGGGACGACGGTGGCGTCGAGACCGGCCGAGCCGTCGAAGGTCCCGAGCTCGGCACTCGAGCACGCCATGAGCGAGGCCTCGATCAGATCGTTCACGACCGACTCGAGGCGTGCTCGTCGCAACGCGACCTCGGCCTCGGTGAGCTCGACGGCCAACGCGTCGAGGACGTCTTGGTCGATGACGCGGTTCTTCACCTGGCGCGAGGGGTCCATGACGCCCACCATCAGGTGGAACAAGTAGCGCACACAGCGATAGCGGGCGAGCAGGCTCTTCTTGGTGTTGGCCTCGCCGCGCACGCCCAGCTCGGCGCGCCGGTGCGCCGAGAGGGTGCGATAGAGCAGCTTGGTCGCCGCGCTCAGATGCAGCGCCCGATCGTCGATGGCCAAGCAGAGCAGCGCGACCAACAGGGCGCGCACCGGCAGGGTCCGCGGTCGACCGGTCTGACGCACGAGCAGGGCCTCGAGGCGATCGGGGATCCCCGACGCATCGATCACGTCGATGGCGAAGCCAACGGCTTCGTCGCTCATGTGCGAGGAGACCGCCGGGATCGCCCGGCCCGAGCTCATAGGTGCTCCGCAGCCAGAGCGGCGCGCAGGGCGGCCTTGGACCGAGCGGCACCGTCGACATGGCGGGCATAGCGCAAGAGCGACTCGACCTCGGCAATGCCGGTCATCTCGAGCAGCCGCCGCAATGGCGCCCGCGCCACGAGATGGTCGCAGATGAAGCTCGAACGCGCCCGCGCCACCGAGAGCCTCGGCGCGCCCGGGTCGGCCACCAGGGTCCGGCAAAAGTCGTTGACGAAGTTGGGATAGGAGCGATCCGCCTCTCCGGGGCGAAAGACATAGGCGTCATGGGCGACGCCGAGTTCTTCTACAAGACGCGCTTCGTGAGGGCGCATCTCGATCACGCGGGCCGCGGGAGGGCCGACACTTATGAGGACTCGGTCATGTCCCGCCTCGACGTCGCTCCCTCTGAGAGCCACCAGCTCTCCTGAGCGCACTCCGGCCCCGAGGCACAGAGCCAAGAGGGCGAGGGCCGAGCGCACCCGCCAGGCGCGGCGCTGGGCCCGGGCGATGGCGAAGAGCTCGGCCCGTTCGGCCGCGCTATAGGGGGCCGGGGCGGACGAGCCGGCGAAACGCGGCGCGCCCTTGGGCGTCTCGACGCCCCCGACTGAGCGCAGCACCGAGTGGTAGGTGCCCTTCGTCGAAGGAGCGCGGCCCTCGAGCCCGGTGCACAAGTACGCCGCGATCAAAAGATCGGCCAGCGCGGGTGAGCCCAGTCCCTGGTTCGCACAGAAGCGCTCGAGTCCGGCGAGCACCGAACGCTCCCGGCTGACCCGACGCTCGGGGGGCATGGACTTGAATAGTATCTACGTCAAGTCCATCGATCGGGGATGCTATGGAGATGAAAGGCACCAGCGAAGGGCGCCGGGCGGCGATCCTGGCCGAAATCGAGGCTCTCGGCCCGGTGCTCCCCGGTTCCATCGTCGAACGCTCGACGCGTTGCCAGCGCTCAGGGTGCCACTGCCGCGCCGAGCCGCCCCAGCTGCACGGTCCCTATGCCACCTGGATGCACCAAGAGAGCGGCCGTCAGGTGACCAAGACCCTCAGCGCCCAAGAAGCGCAGCATCTGCGTCCCATGCTGGCCGCCGATCGCCGTCTACGTGCACTGGTCGCCGAGCTCGAGTCCTTGACGGTGACCGAACTGGCCAACGAGGGACTCGACGCATCCACTGCCGTGGGAAAGCCAAAGCGCAAAGCCGGGAAGTGACCAGCGCAGAGCTGCCGTCGCACCTGGTTAGCGAGTTTTGTCGCTGACCCTCGGTCGGTCGGTTTGGCAGGTGTGTGGGGCGCCTTCCTCCCGGGTAGGCGTTCCGCCGTGAAACGCAAGCTGGGAGGCCACCATGCTGTCTGACTTCAAGAAGTTCGTGTTGCGCGGGAACGTGGTCGACCTGGCCGTGGCGGTGGTCGTCGGCGTGGCCTTCGCCGCGGTCGTCACCGCGTTCGTGGCCGACTTCATCACCCCGCTGATCGCCGCCATCTTCGGCAAGACCAAGTTCTCGAACCTGTACTTCACGGTCAACCACTCGGAATTCCGTTACGGCTCGTTCATCAACGCGGCCATGTCCTTCCTGGTCGTCGCGACCGTCGTCTTCTTCGCGGTCGTCGTGCCGCTCACCGCGCTCGATGCGCCGCCTCAACTTGCTGCCCAAGGAAGAGCCCGAGCCCGAGACGCACGCGTGCCCGGAGTGCCTCAGCGAGATCCCGGTGGAGGCGCGCCGGTGCGCGTTCTGCACCTCGGAATTGACGACGGCGGCTTAGTCGCGTCGCGTCGCTGCCGCTTGGGCGACGACGCGCTGGCGGGCAACCTCGAAGCAAGCCACGGCGCCCGCCACGCCCACGTTGAGGGACGGCAGCGCCCCGTGCTGGGGGATGGCGGCGAGCGCGTCGCAACGCCGGCGGACGAGCGGGGCCAGGCCCTTCTCCTCGCTCCCGACCACGAGCGCGACCGGGCCCTCGCCCAGAGGGAGGTCGTAGAGCGACTGCTCCGCCTCGCCGGCCAGCCCGATCGACCACACGCCGAGGTCACGCAGCTCGCTCAGCGCGGCGGGCACTCCCCCGACGACCGCAAAGGGCAGGTGCTCGATCGCCCCCGCCGCGCTCTTGGCGACTGTCGGTGAGACCCGCGCCGAGCGATGACGCGGCAGCACGACGCCGGTGACGCCGGCGCACTCCGCGCTGCGCAACAACGCGCCCAGGTTGCGCGGGTCGGTGATCCCCGCAGCCACCAGCAAGAAGGGCGCGGGAGCCGGTGCCCCCGTGGTCCCTCTTTTGCGGCCCGGCTTGGCCAGGTCTTCGAGCGGGACGGGGTCGAGGGGCCGGGCCAGGGCGAGGACGCCCTGGGGGGCGTCGGTGCGGGCCTGCTTGTCGAGGCGGGCCCTGGGCACGGTCTCGACCGGCACCCGCAGGCGGGCCGCCAGCTCCTCGATCCGATCCAGCTGCGGTGAGGGGTCCTGGTCCTCGGCCAGCAAGATGCGACGCACGGTGCGGCGCCCGACGCTGAGCAGCTCGAGCACCGCGTGGCGCCCCTCGACCTGGTCGCCGCCGAGCTCGCCCGAGGGTGTGGCCCGGGGCTTTTGGCGCTGGTCGTCGCTGCGACCCTGGTCGCGGGCCTGACCGCGGCCCTGGCCGTGGCCGTGGCGCTGGCCTGTGGTGCGCCCGGGCGACTTTTGTCTGGCCGGTGGTCGTCGGCGTGGCCCCCCGGGCCTGCGAGGCGGGGTCATCGGGCCCTCGATCGAGGCCCGGCGCTCCGCCGCCAGTACCCGTACCCGTACCCGTACCCGTACCTGTACCTGTACCTGTACCTGTACCTGTACCTGTACTTGTACCTGTACTTGTACCTGTACCTGTGCCAGTACCGGTGATGTCTCCAAAAACTATCAACCGGTTTGTGCATGGTTTTCAGCGACATCGACGGTGCGTTCGAACCCCGAACCGAGCCGACGAAGTCCCCACCCGCAGACCCCGCCCGTGGCGATGGCGATGGCGATGGCAATGGCGATGGCGATGGCGATGGCGATGTCACCAAAAACCGTAAACCGGTCTGTGCATAGTTTTTGGAGACGTCCACGGCGCTCTCTACGACACCTGAGACATCAAGACGATCGCCATGCAGGCGATCCCCTCGGCCCGCCCCAAGGCGCCCAGCCCCTCGGCCCTGGTCGCCTTGACCGACACCGGTGCCCCGAGCACACCGCTCAAAAGCGACACCATCGCCGCGGTGTGCGGCGCCAGCCGCGGCGTGTCGGCGATGATCGTGCAGTCGGCGTTGGCGCACGTGTACCCGTGCTCGGCCGCCATGCGCACCACCTCGGTCAGCAGGGCGACGCTGTTGGCGCCCTCCCAGACCGCGCCGGTGTCGGGGAAATGCCGCCCGAGGTCGCCGAGTCCCACGGCGCCCAAGACCGCGTCGGCCAACGCGTGGCTCACGGCATCGGCGTCGCTGTGCCCTCCGAGCCCGCGCGCACCCTCGATCACCACGCCCCCGAGCACCAGCGGCCGGTGCGGGTCCTCGGAAAACCGGTGAACGTCGATGCCCTGGCCGACGCGGACGCTCGACATGGTCATGCCTCCCGCACCGCGAGCAGCCGTTCGGCGGCGGCCAGGTCGTCGGGCGTGGTGATCTTGAGGTTGTCGGGACGGCCGGGCACCACCCGGACGCGACCTCCGCGCGCCTCGACCAGCATGGCGTCGTCGGTAGCGACGATGGCGTCGCCGGCGGCACTGGCGGCGGCTGCGTGGGCCGAGCGCAGCACGCCCGCCCGGAAGGCCTGCGGCGTCTGGACCGCCATGAGCATGCTGCGGTCGAGCGTGCCTGTCACGTTGCCGGCGTTATCCACCGCCTTGATGGTGTCACTCGGCGCAACGCCCGGCACGGCCCCGTCCACCGCTTCCTCGTCTAACACTCGCACCACCGAGAGAAAGAGCTCGGCCGTCGCCAAGGGACGCGCCGCATCGTGCACCACGATCACCTCGGCGTCGTCCGGGACTGCGGCGAGGCCGGAGCGCACCGAGTCCGCCCGCGTCGGCCCCCCGGTGACGACGGTGTCGGCGCCGTGGGCGTACCCCGCATCCCCCGCATCCGCGCCGGCCGGAAGCACCAGCACCACGCCGGCCGAGACGGGGCGGCACGCTTCGACGGCCCACTCGAGAACCGGACGCCCGCCCAACGTCGAGAACTGCTTCGGCTCGCCGAATCGCCGGCCCGTGCCACCCGCCACTACGATCGACCACACCTGCGCCACGGTGCGACCAGACCGGACGATCAGGTCAGGGCCTCGTTCAGACGCTCTTCGGCGGTCTCCTCGTCCACGTTGAGCGCGAAGGTCAGCTCCGAGACGAGAATCTGGCGGGCCCGCTGCAACATGCGCTTCTCGCCGGCGGACAGGCCCTTGTCCTTGTCGCGGATGGACAGGTTCCGGACGACCTCGGCCACCTGATAGATGTCGCCCGAGCGCAGCTTCTCGGAGTGGTTCTTGTAGCGGCGGGACCAGTTCGTCGGCATGCGCGCCTCCTTCTTGCGCAGCACGGCGAACACCTCCTCGACCTCCTCGTCGTTGATGACCTCGCGCAACCCGACCCCCTCGGTGTTGTCGGCCGGGACGTTGAGGATCAGGTCGCCGTAGGCCAGGCGGAGGACCAGGTACTCCCGCTTCTCACCGAAGGCGACCTTGGTCTCCCGCTTCTCGATGACGGCGGCGCCGTGGTGGGGATAGACGACTTTGTCTCCGACCTTGAAGGACACAGGCTCAGGACTCCTTGGGTGAATCGGGTGTGGGTGCACCGGGTGCCCCAAAAAGGGCGCACGTATGGGGTGGTTGCAGAAAGGTTGCCGAAACGGACCCGGGCCGTCCAATGGCGACCAACCATTTTACCAGACGCTTTGCCTGAACCGTTCGCTCACTCGTATCGCTCGAAGATGCTGGCCTCGACGAGGCGGGCCAGGCCGTCGCGGATGTGGCGCGCCGTGGCAGCGCCGATGCCGTCAACCGATTCGAGTTCGGCCGCCGAGGCCGAGAGGATCTCGGGCAGCGAGCCGAACCGCTCGACCAAACGCGTGATCAGGACCTCCGAGAGCTGCTGGGGCAGGCGGTGCAGGAGCCGGTAGCCGTGCGGCGCCAACTCCGAATGCAGCTGCTCGTTCGACGCGGGCACGTTGAGCGCGGCCACGACGCTGGGCAGGTCCATTAGGGAGTCGGCTTCCAGCCCATGGAGGCGGGCCATCCCCTTCTCGTCGGTGTAGTCGCGCAGCACCAGGTTCAGGCTCTCCTCCACGCCGGCGCTGAGCTCCTCGGTCTGGAGGTGGATGAGCCGGCCGTCCGAGCCCAGCTCGACCAGGTGGCCCTCGATCTCGTCGGCGATCCGGCGCACCATCTCGCCCGGCTGGAGGACGGAGACGACGTCGCGGACCGAGACCGAGTCCTCCATCTCGAGCCGGGTCAGCACGGTCAGGGCGTCGTCGTAGCGGGAGCGGAAGCGTTGCAGGGTCGAGAGGGCCTGACTCGAGCGGTCGATCAGCCACCCGGCCGTCTGGGTCGTGTGCTTGCGGTCCCTGCGGTAGACGGTGATCGTCGCCATGGCCTCGGACACGGCGATCACGGGGACGTCGATGGAGCGCGCCACGCGCTCGGCCGTGCGGTGACGGGTCCCCGTCTCCGAAGTGGCAATGGTCGCCTTCGGGACGAGATGGACGTTGGCGCGAGCGATGCGGGAGGCGTCCGCCGCCAAAATGATGGCGCCGTCCATCTTGGCCAGTTCGGACAGCCGCTGCGGTGTGTACTCCGCGTCGAGGAGGAAACCGCCGGTGCAGACCGACAGCACAGCGGGATCGTCACCGACGATGATCAAGGCCCCGTGTTTTGCCTGCAAGATGCGGTCCAGGCCCTCTCGCAGCGCGGTGCCCGGCGCGATCAAGGCCAGCGCGTCGTTCAGCGACTGGCTGCCGCCGGCACCGTCGACCACTTGGGCATCGTACCCGGCTCGCCCTGCGTTCTGGCCGGGTCGTGCACCATCACCAGCGCCTCTGCCAACGTGCGCACGCCGTGGACCGCCAGGCCCGGCGGCGCCGACGACGCGATGCCCTCGGCCACGGACGCGGGCACGAGCGCGCGGTGGAACCCTGCCCGCTGCGCCTCGGCGAGGCGGCGGTCGGCGCCCGCGACGGTCCGCACCTCCCCCGCAAGTCCGAGCTCTCCGAAGGCGACCAGGTCGGGCGGCACCGGCCGGCCGTCGACGACTGAGGCGAGGGCGAGCGCGACAGCCAGGTCGGCGGCGGGCTCGGTGACGGTAATGCCGCCGACGGCGGCGACGAAGAAGTCGGCGCTCGGCGGGACCTCGACGCCGGTGCGGCAGGCCAGGACGGCGACCAACAGGTTCGCCCGCGCGCTGTCGATGCCGAGGCAGTGCGGACGCGACGACGCGCCGGCGCCCATGCCCAGCAGGGCCTGGACCTCGACCAGGAGCGGGCGGCGGCCCTGGAGGACCGGCACCACGACGCTGCCCGGGACCCCCGCCATCCTGTCCGCCAGCAGCAGTGGGCCGGGGTCGGACACCGCACGCAGGCCGTCGTCGCGCATCTCGAAGATGCCGACCTCGCCGGTCGGCCCGAAACGGTGTTTGACCGAGGTGAGGACGCGCAACGCGTGGTGGCGGTCGCCGTCGAAGGAGAGGACGGTGTCGACGAGGTGCTCCACGGCGCGGGGCCCGGCGGGGTCGCCGTCCTTGGTCACGTGCCCGACCAGCAGCAAGGGTACGCCGCTCGCCTTGGCCAGGCGGGTGAGGCGCTCCACGCAGGCGCGCACCTGGGCCAGGCTGCCCGAAGGCTGCGGCAGGGCAGGATCCGAGATCGACTGGAGCGAGTCCACCACGACGATGGCAGGGCGGTGCTGCCCGACGGCCGCCCCGATCGCTTCGACGTCGTGGCCCTCGAGCGCCAGCAGGTGCGACGGCACCGGCCCGATGCGGCCGGCGCGCCCGCGCACCTGCGCCAGCGACTCTTCGGCCGACGCCAGCATCACGTCGACGCCTGTCGAGGCCAACGAGGCGAGCACCTGGAAGAGGAGGGTCGACTTGCCGATGCCCGGCGGCCCGAACAGCAACGTGACCGATCCCGCGACGACGCCACCGCCCATGACCCGGTCGAGCTCCGCCACGCCGGTCGGCAGCGGGCGCGCCGCGTCCGTGGAGACGTCGCACAGGGGCACCGCGGCGGGTGCGGCGGGTGCGCCTGGCGGTCTCGGCGCCCGCGCCGGCTCGAAGGTGTTCCACTCGCCGCACGACGGGCATCGCCCGACCCAGCGCGGCGAGGACGCCGCACAGAGCGCGCAGAGGAAGAAGGCCTCGGCGCGGGCGCGTGAACCGGTCGCCGTGGCCATGGCGGCACGCTAGGGGAGGGATGTCACATGACCCGGCCCGAGATGCCAGGCTCGCGCCATGACCGCCACGGTCCGTCCGCTCCGCCCGGGCGACGAGGACACGGTCCTCGCCGTCGTGGGCGCGGCGTTCACCAGTGCCGATCACGACGGCGGCGAGGAGGTCGACATCGTGCGCCGCACTTGGGCGTCCGGCGCACCCGACCGCCGGCTCGAGCTGGTCGCCACCGACACGGGCGCGGTGATCGGCCACCTGGCTGCCGCGCCGGGGCGGCTCGATGGGCGCCCGAGCGACGTGGCGGGCGTGGCGCCGGTGTGTGTGGCGCCGGCGCACCAGGGCCACGGCGTCGGCAGCGCGCTGATGCGTGCACTGCTCCGCCTCGCCACCGAGCGAGGCTGGCCGCTGCTCGTGCTGCTGGGCGACCCGGCCTACTACGGCCGCTTCGGCTTCGAGCCGGCGGGTCCGCTCGGACTCCACTACGCGCCCGTCGGGCGCGGCGACCCTTCCAGGCGCGCCGACTCACCGCGGACGGGGACGGCGGTTTGCGCCGAGGTGATTTCAGCTACTGCTGGGAGGAGTGACGCCGGGAGCCCGGCGCCGCCCTATTCGGCGTCGGCTCCGGCGCCGGCCAGCTCGAGCGGCGGGGGCTCCACGCCCTGGACGGCGGTGAAGCTCAGCTGCGGGCTCTCGCCGTCGATGGGCGCCTGCTCGACGTCCACGACGATCGTCTCGCCGACCCGGAACTCCTTCCACAGGATGCGCTCGGACAGCGGGTCCTCGACCAGCTGCTGGATGGCCCGGCGCAGCGGCCGTGCCCCGAGCTGGGGGTCGTACCCCTTCTCGGCCAGGAGCGTGCGTGCGGCCGGCGTCAGCTCCAGCCCGATGCCCTGGTCCGAGAGCTGCTTGACCGTGCGCGCCATGAGCAGGTCGACGATCTCGACCACCTCGGCCCGCGAGAGCTCGTGGAACACGATGACCTCGTCGATCCGGTTCAAGAACTCGGGGCGGAAGTGCGCCTTGAGCGCCTCGTCGACCTTGGCCTTCATGCGTTCGTAGGTCACGGCCTCCGACGTCTTGGCGAAGCCCATGTTCGACTTGCGCAGGTCGGCCGTGCCGAGGTTCGACGTCATGATGAGCACGGTGTTCTTGAAGTCCACCGAGCGGCCCTGGGCGTCGGTGAGGCGCCCGTCCTCCAGGATCTGGAGCAGCGTGTTGAACACGTCGGGGTGGGCCTTCTCGACCTCGTCGAAGAGGACGACGGAGAACGGCTTGCGACGCACTGCCTCGGTGAGCTGACCTCCCTCCTCGTAGCCGACGTAGCCCGGAGGCGAGCCGACGAGCCGGCTCACCGTGTGCTTCTCCATGTACTCGGACATGTCCAGCTGGATCAGCGCGTCCTCGTCGTCGAAGAGGAACTCGGCCAGCGTCTTGGCCAGCTCGGTCTTCCCGACGCCCGTCGGGCCCAAGAAGATGAACGAGCCGCTCGGCCGCTTGGGGTCCTTCAGGCCGGCGCGGGTGCGGCGGATGGCACGGGACAGCGCCTTCAGCGCCTCCTCCTGGCCGATGACCCGCTTGTGGAGCTCCTCCTCCATGCGCAGGAGCTTGGCCGTCTCCTCCTCGGTGAGCCGGTAGACCGGGATGCCGGTCCAGGCGGCCAGCACCTCGGCGATGACCTCCTCGTCGACCACGTCGAAGAGATCCACGCCCTCGGCACGCAGCTCGGCCTCCTGACTCTCCTTGAGGTCCAGGCGCTCCTTCTCCTGCTCGGCCAGCTTCTTGGCCTGCTCGAAGGCGCCTTTCTCAATGGCGGCCTCCTTGTCGGTGCGCAGCCGCGCGATCTCCTCGTCGAGCTTCTTCGCGTTCGGCGGCGTGCTCATGCGGCGGATGCGGAGCCGGCTACCGGCCTCGTCGATGAGGTCGATCGCCTTGTCCGGCAGATAGCGGTCGGCCAGGTACCGGTCGGCCAGGTTGGCCGCGGCGACGAGCGCCTGGTCGGTGATGCTCACCGCGTGGTGCGACTCGTAACGATCGCGCAGGCCCTTGAGGATGTCGATGGTCAGTGCAACCGACGGCTGCTCGACCTTCACCGGCTGGAACCGGCGCTCGAGCGCGGCGTCCTTCTCGAGGTGCTTGCGGTACTCGTCGATCGTCGTGGCGCCGACGGTCTGCAGCTCGCCGCGGGCGAGCATCGGCTTGAGGATGGAGGCCGCGTCGATGGCCCCCTCTGCCGCACCCGCACCGACGAGCGTGTGGATCTCGTCGATGAAGAGGACGATGTCGCCGCGCGTGCGGATCTCCTTGAGGACCTTCTTGAGGCGCTCTTCGAAGTCGCCGCGGTAGCGGCTGCCCGCGACCAGCGCGCCCAGGTCGAGCGTGTAGAGCTGCTTGCCGGTCAGCGTCTCAGGCACGTCGTTGGCCACGATGCGCTGCGCCAGGCCCTCGACGATCGCCGTCTTGCCGACACCGGGCTCCCCGATGAGGACCGGGTTGTTCTTGGTCCGACGCGACAGGACCTGCATGACGCGTTCGATCTCTTTATGGCGCCCGATGACCGGATCGAGCTTGCCGTCGCGGGCGAGCTGGGTGAGGTTGCGGCCGAACTGGTCGAGCACCGGCGAGCCCGAGGGGCTGTCGCCCGAGCTGGCGCCCTGGCTGGCACCCACCGACTCCTTGCCCTGGTTGCCCGACATGAGCTGGATGACTTGCTGGCGCACCCGTCCGAGGTCGGCGCCGAGGCTGACGAGCACCGTGGCTGCCACGCCCTCGCCTTCGCGGACGAGTCCGAGCAGCATGTGCTCGGTGCCGATGTAGCTGTGGCCGAGCTGCAGCGCCTCGCGCAGCGACAGCTCGAGGACCTTCTTGGCCCGCGGCGTGAAGGGCGGCGAACCGCTTGGCGCGGTCCCGGCCATGCCAATGGTCTCCTCCACCTTCTCGCGCACTGCCTCGAGCGAGATCCCGAGCGACTCGAGAGCCTTCGCCGCGACCCCTTCCCCCTCGTGGATGAGCCCGAGCAGGATGTGTTCTGTCCCGATGAAGGAGTGGTTGAGCAGGCGCGCTTCCTCTTGCGCCAGCACCAGTACCCTCCGTGCCCGGTCGGTGAAACGTTCGAACACCCTGACCGCCTCTCCTTGCCTCTCTTGCTTCTCGGATCAGTGTATCTGGGGCCTTAGTCCAAACAGGCCGCAGGCACGAGACCCATCGCTCGTTCAGGAGGAACCTCCAGCATCCGATTTTCCTGCGCCCCCTCTCGACCAGGCGGTTGTCGTCTTTGCAGGTCGTTGGCCTAACGTTGCTGGCAGTGAACCCGACGGAGGCCCTCGGCCTGCCCCGCCTGCAAGAGGGACTGCAGCGTCTGGAACCCCTGCTCACCGCCTCCGTTGTCACGGGCGACGGCTTCCTGGACGAGGTGACGACGCACCTCATTGCCGCTGGCGGCAAACGGTTGCGGCCCCTGCTGGCCCTGGCCACGGCGACGGCCGGTCGGCGGGATCCCAGCGAAGACGACCTGATGGGAGGCGTTGCGGTGGAGCTGGTCCACCTCGCCTCCCTCTACCACGACGACGTCATCGACGAGGCGACGATCCGCCGGAACGTGGAAAGCGTCAACAGCCGCTTCGGGAACCTCGTGGCCATCGTGGCCGGCGACTACCTCCTGGCCCGCAGCGCCGCCATCGCCGCCAGCCTTGGCACCGAGATCGCTGCGCTCCTCGCCCAGACGCTGGGTCGCCTGTGCCAGGGCCAGGTGACCGAGGTCCGTTCCTCGTACCAAATCGGGCGCAGCCACGATGACTATTTCAATTCCATCAGTGGCAAGACGGCCGCGCTCACGGCGGCGTCGTGCCGCATCGGCGCACTCACCGGTGCGCTGCCGGGCCCCGAGGTCGAGGCGTGCACGGAGTTCGGGCGCTGCTTCGGCATGGTGTTTCAGATCCGCGACGACATCTTGGACATCATCGCGACCGACGGCCAGCTGCAGAAGCCGGCCGGCCAGGACCTGGCCGAGGGCATCTACACGCTGCCGGCGCTCGTCGCCCTGGCCGACGCCGACGCCGGTCCGGACTTGCGGGCGCTGCTCGGGCAGCCGCTGGCCCAGCCCGAGCGCGACAAGGCCCGCGCCATCGTGATGGAGTCGAACGGGATCGGCGCTGCGGTGGACGCGGCCCGCTCCTACGTGGCGGACGCGCAAACGGCCACCGCCGGGGTCACCCAACCCGAACTGCAAGCGGGGCTTTCCCGGCTGGTGGCCGAGTTGCTCAGCGATCTCCCGGACTGAATCGGGAGCTGCGGCCGGCCTCGGCTAGGACGCCGTCGAGCCGGTGGTGCCGCTCGAGGTGGTCCGGCACTTGGCCTCGATCTTGGCCAGCCGGGCGTTGACCTTGGTCTCGCGGTCCTGCACCCTGGTGATGCGCTTGGCGATGTAGTCGGCCAGCTTGGTGTTGCCGTCCGTCTTCGCCGTGGCCTCCCGGGCCTGGGCCTTGGGCAGGCGCTGGGCCACCTTGGCCTCCCAGGTGTGGACGCGGTTCTCGACCTTGGCCACCTTGGCGCACACGGCGGCCGACGGGGTGCCACTGGCGGTCGAGTTGCTGGTGGTCGCCGCACCGGCGACTCCGGCCACTCCCACCGTCAGCGCTCCGGCCACTGCCGTCCCTGCGATGATCTTGCGAAACATGTGTCCTCCTTGGACCTGCGTGTGCTGCGTTGCACACCGGCCGCCACCTCGACGGCACCGTGCACTCTGGCGCTCAGATGTGAGCAACCTGTAAGGGCGATGTGAAGGATGGGCCCGCTCCCTAAGATCGGCCGAAGAATCGGCGCCGGAGGGCGCCTTCTGAAGCCTCTTCAGCTCCGCTCCGGGCGCTCCGGCCGCAACGTCGGGAACGCGATGACCTCGCGGATGTTGGGCACGTCGGCGAAGAGCATCACGAGCCGGTCGATGCCGAGCCCGAAGCCCGACGTCGGGGGCAGCCCGTACTCGAGCGCGCGGAGATAGTCCTCGTCGATTTCGACGGACTCCTCTTCGTCACCGGCCCGGGCCCGCGCCGCCTGCTGCTCGAAGCGGGCGCGCTGGTCGTCGGGATCGGTCAGCTCGGTGAAGCCGTTGCCGAGCTCTCGCCCGGCGACGACGGGCTCGTAGCGCTCGACGAGCTCGGGGCCGTCGCGGTGCCGGCGCGCCAGCGGCGACACCTCCGCCGGGTAGTCGGTGACGAACACCGGCCCCCACAGGTCGGTCTCGGTCGTCTTTTCGTAGACCTCGAGCACGATCTTGCCCGGCCCCCACTCGTCGTCCACCTCGATCCCGACCTCGTCGGCCACCTTGACCAGCTCGCTCCGCGGCGCGCGCACGTCGAGCGTGATCCCGATCGCGTCGGTGATGAGCTCGGTCATCGGCGCGCGCCGCCACGGGGTCGCCAGGTCGAGGTCGCGCCCGCCGTAGGTGAGCGCCGTCGTGCCCAGCAGGTCCGTCGCCAGACCGGCGACGAGCTCCTCGAAGACGACCATGGTGTCGGTGTAGTCCGCGTAGGCCTGGTACAGCTCGAGCATCGTGAACTCGGGGTTATGGCGCGGCGAGATGCCCTCGTTGCGGAACACGCGCGCGATCTCGAACACCTTGTCGAACCCGCCGACCACGAGGCGCTTCAAGAACAGCTCCGGCGCGATGCGCAAGTAGAAGTCGCTGTCGAGCGCGTTGTGGTGCGTGACGAACGGGCGCGCTGTCGCGCCGCCGGCGACGGCGTGCAGCACCGGCGTCTCCACCTCGACGAAGCCCATGTCCCACAGGCGCTGGCGCAGATGGCGCACGATGTCGCTGCGCAGCTGCAGGATCTGGCGGCTGCGCTCGTTGGCCCACAGGTCGACCTCGCGTTGGCGGTAGCGGATCTCGGTGTCCGTCACCCCGCGCCACTTGTCGCCGAAGTTGCGCCGGGCCCGAGCCAACAGGACCCACTCGGAGACCTTGACCGAGAGCTCGCCCCGCTTGGTCCGGACGACCTCGCCCCGCACCCCGATCCAGTCGCCGAGGTTGAGCTTCACGAACTCGTCGAAACGCTCGGTCACCGCGGCGAGTGCGAACAGCTGGATCGATCCCGAGTTGTCGCGTAGCTCGGAGAAGGCGAGTTTGCCCTGCGGCCGCGAGAGCATGATGCGGCCGGCGACCCCGACGGTGACGCCGGACTCCTCGCCGGGGGCCAGCCCCGACCACTGCTCGACGATCTCGGCGGCCTCGTGCGTCCGGTCGAAGCGGTACGGGAGCTCGGGTGGTGGCTCGCTCGCCGGCGCAGGGTTCGGTTCCGTCATGAAGGTTCCGTCATGAATTGACGTTGCGCTCGTAGACGATGCGCAGTCCGTGCAGGGTCAGCCAGGGCTCCACGTGCTCAATCGTGTCCGAATACGGGGCGATGAGCGAACTGAAACCCCCGGTGGCGACGACGGTGGAGGGCCCGAGCTCTTCCATGAACCGCCGGGCCAGCGCGTCGACCAGCCCGGCGAATCCGTAGAGCGTCCCCGACTCGATCGACTCCACCGTCGAACGTCCGATCACACTGCGCGGTTCGACCAACTCGACGCGACGCAACGCGGCCGCCTGCTGGTAGAGGGCGTCGAGGCTGATGGACACACCCGGCGTGATGGCCCCGCCCAGGTACTCGCCCTTGGCACTGATCGCCTCCACCGTGGTGGCCGTGCCCATGTCGACGACGACGCACGGGCCGCCGTAGAGGTCGTAGGCGCCGACGGCGTCGGCGATGCGGTCCGCCCCGACTTCCTTCGGATTGTCGTAGAGGATGGACATGCCGCTCTTGGTGCCCGGACCGAGCACGACGCAGGGCACGTCGGAGAACCAGCGGCTCGCCATTTGGCGCAGTTCCTGGGTGACGTGCGGGACGGACGAGCTGATCGCGATGCCGCTGACGGAGGCCGCGATGTCGAGTCCTTCGAGGTCGAGCAGCTGGGTGAGGAGCACCGCGTGCTCGTCCGGGGTCCGCGTGGGCACGGTCGAGAGGCGCCAGTGGTGCGTAAGGCCGGCGGGCGCCGTCAGGTCCCGCTCGGTCCCGATCCCCACGCCGACGCCGTCCTCGATCACCGGCACGGTGTCGGTGTCGTCGCGCGTGTAGAGGCCGATCACCGTCTCGGTGTTGCCGACGTCGATGACAAGGAGCACGGTCAGTCGTTCCCTTCGTCCGTCCAGATGAGATCGAGCCCGAGGTCGAGCACGGTCGCCGAGTGGGTGAGCGCACCGACCGAGATCCGGTCCGGCCCGGCCGCCGCGTAGGCACCGATGGTGCCGAGGGTCACCCCGCCGGACACCTCGGTGAGGATGGGTCCCGGCGCGTCGAGGTGGGCCACCCTCACGGCCTCGGCCACCGTCGGCGGTTCCATGTTGTCGAGCAGCACGGCGTCGGCACCGGCCCGCGCCGCCTCGGCCACCTGCGCCAGGTCGTCGCACTCGATCTCGACCATGCGCCCCGGCCACAGCTCCCGGGCTCGCCGCACCGCGTCGGTGATGGTCGTGCCGGCGAGATGGTTGTCCTTGACCAGCACCGCGTCGGACAGGCCGCGGCGGTGGTTGGTACCGCCGCCGGCGCGCACGGCGGCCTTCTCGAGTGCGCGGAGGCCCGGGGTGGTCTTGCGCGTATCGAGGACTTGGACCGACGGGTTGCGCTCGTGTGCGGCGGCCACGAAGCGCGCCGTGAGCGTCGCGACGCCCGAGAGGTGGCCGAGGAAGTTCAGCGCGGTGCGCTCCGCCGTGAGGATGGAGCGGAGGCGCCCGGTCACCTCGAGCACAGTGTCATCCGGCTTCAGCTCGTCGCCGTCGGCGGCGTGCCACTCGAGGGTCAAGCCCGGATCGAGGCGCCGGAACGCCTCGGTGGCACTGGCGCGCCCTGCGAGCACCCCGGCCTGGCGGGCGCGCAGCGCGAAGTGTGCGGTGGCGCGCTCGGGCACCAGCGCGGCGGTCAGGTCGCCGTCGGGGCCGAGGTCCTCGGCCAGCGCCCGGTCCACCGCCTCGGCGACGGCGCGCGCGTCGGCGCTGTCGTCCGGGCCGGGGCTCGTGCCGGCGGCTTCGTGTACGGACCGTGCGCTCACGGTGTGCGTCCGGTGACGGGCGTGCCTTCGGCACCATGGACCAGCCGGCGGCGCCAGGTGGCGTCGGTGTCGGGGTACTCGCGCCGCGCGTGCGCGCCCCGGCTCTCGGCGCGCCGCTCGGCCGAGACCAACAGCGCGTCGGCCACCTGCAACAGGTTGGCCAGCTCGCCTGCGCGCACCGAGCCCGCGGGGTCACCCAGCGCGTCGGCCGTCTCCTCGAGCACCGCACGCGCCCCGGCCAACGATTCGGCGCTGCGCACCACGCCCGCCCCGAGCGTCATCGCCCGCTGCAGCGTGTCCCGCAGCTTGGTGACGTCGGGTCCGCCCGCGCCCGCTCCCGCATCGGGGCCGGCGTACGCGTGGTGCGACCCGTCGGTGGTGACACGCTCTCGCGCCGGCAGGGGCGTGCAGCCGATGCCGTCGAGGGGCGGCTCACCGAGCACGGAGCGCAGCGCCCCGCTGGGCTCGGCGCGGTCGGTGCCGCCCGGGATCCGCTCGGCCAGGCGCGCCCCGAAGACCATGCCCTCGAGCAGCGAGTTGGAGGCGAGGCGGTTGGCCCCGTGCACACCGGTGCAGGCGACCTCGCCTACCGCCCACAGGCCCGGCAACGCGGTGGCGCCCCACAGGTCGGTGACGACGCCGCCCGAGAGGTGGTGGGCCGCCGGCGCAATGGGCAGCCAGTCCTTCTGCGGGTCGAGGCCGATGGACGCGAGCGACGCCGCGATGGTCGGGAAGCGCTGGGAGAAGCGCTCGAGCCCGGTCGCATCGAGCCAGAGGTGGTCGACGCCCTGGGCGACCATGCGAGCCGCCATGGCGCGGCTCACGACGTCGCGCGGTGCCAGCTCGTCGACGAAGCGCTCGCCGTCGCGGTCGCGCAGGAGGGCGCCGTGGCCGCGCAGCGCCTCGGAGAGGAGCGGCCGCGGCATGGCCGGGTGGTGCAACGCCGTGGGGTGGAACTGCACGAACTCCACGTCGGCCGTCGCCACGCCGCCACGCAGCGCCATGGCGACGCCGTCGCCGGTGGACTCGGCCGGGTTGGTGGTGACCGAGAACAGCTGGCCCGCGCCGCCCGTGGCCAGCACGACGTGCGCCGCCCGCACCTCGACCGGTCCGTCGCCGGCGCCGGCGGGCGGCAGCGCGGTCACGCCGACACAGCGCCCGCCCTCCACCAGGAGGTCGAGCGCGAACCAGCCCTCGAGCACGGCGCTGGCCGAACGGAAGGTGGCATCGACGAGCGCGCGCTCGACCTCGGCGCCCGTCGCCGCCCCGCCGGCGTGCACGACACGGGGCCGCGAATGGCCCCCCTCGCGCGCGAGCGAGAGGGAGCCGGTCGCTTCGCGGTCGAATTCGACACCGAGCGTGATGAGCTCATGGACCCGGCCCGGTCCCTCGTCGACCAGGATCCGCACCGCCTCCTCGTCGCACAGCCCGGCGCCGGCGCGCAGCGTGTCGGCCAGGTGCAGGTCGGTCGAGTCCTCGTCGCCGCCGAGCACCGCGGCGACGCCACCCTGGGCCCAGCGGGTGGCCGACTGTGACAGCGTGCCCTTGGTGAGGACGCCCAGGGAGAGCGCGAAGCCGCGCTGCGTGACGGTGCCGGCGAGGCGGACGGCGGCCGTGAGCCCGGCGACGCCGCTGCCCAGGACCAGGACGTCGAAGGGTCCGGGGCGGGCCTCGGGGCTCACGCGGGTTCGGTCAGGGGCGCCAAGAGCTCGGCATCGAGGCGGGCTGACGCCTCGTCGATCACCCGGTTGCGCCCGTCCACGTGCACGACGCGCGGCACGTAGCTCTCGAGCTCGGCGCGCTCATAGTCGCCGTAGGTGATGATGATCACCTTGTCCCCCGCGGCGACCAGGCGGGCCGCCGCGCCATTGAGGCAGATCTGGCCTTGCTCGCCCTCAATGGCGTAAGTCTCGAAGCGGGCGCCGTTGTCGATATCGAGGACGGCGACCTGCTCGTAGGGGAGGATGTCGGCCAGCGCCATCAGCTCGGTGTCGATGGACACCGAGCCCACGTAGTTGAGGTTGGCACCGGTCACGGTGGCCCGGTGGATCTTGGACTTCATCATGCGGCGGCGCATCGGCTCACCCGATCCTTTCGAATTGGCGGTCCTGAGCGGTCGCGTCGTGGACGGCTGGAGTGTCGGCGCTCAGAGGGACGTGGGCGGTCGGGGCGGCCTCGTCGAGCGCCGCACTGTTGTCGATGAGACGGACGGGGCCCACCTGCGCCGCGATGAGCAGACGCACGGTGGCGGGGTCCTCGATACCGGCCACCGGGCGGAGCGTGTGCGCATCGACGGCCACGGCGTAGTCGAGGTGCACGAGGTCTTCGGCGCCGGCGACGGCCCCCATCAGCCGGGCCAAGGCCTCGCCCGAGCGCTCGCCGGCCACCACGGCGGCGCGGCCGGCGGCCAGCGCCCGCGAGAGTGCCGTCGCGGCGGCGCGCTCGTCGCCCGAGAGACGGACGTTGCGGCTTGAGAGCCCCAGCCCGTCTGGCTCGCGCACAATCGGACAGCCGACCACTTCGACCGGCAGCCCCAGGTCGGCGGTCATGGCGCGCACGACGGCCAGCTGCTGGAAATCCTTCAGTCCGAAGTAGGCACGGCACGGGCCGGCCACCGCGAACAGCTTGGCCACGACGGTCGCCACGCCGTCGAAGTGGCCGGGACGCGACGCGCCCTCCCATCGGTCGCTCACCCCGCGCACCGTGACGCTGGTCGCAGGCGGCTCGGGCCACGACGGGTACATCTCGCGGACGGTCGGGGCGAAGACGACGTCGGCGCCGGCCTCGGCGCTGACAAAGAGGTCGCGCTCGAGCGGGCGCGGGTAGTGGTCGATGTCCCCGGGGTCGCCGAACTGCAGCGGGTTGACGAAGATGCTCACGGCGACGGTGTCGCACTCGGCGCGGGCCCGGGCGATGAGCGAGACGTGCCCCTCGTGCAGCGCGCCCATGGTGGGCACCAGCCCGACGCGTTGCCCCGCGGCCCGGGTCGCTTGCAACAGTTCGCTGCAGCCGGCGGCGGTCTGGACGACTTCCATGCCGATCGCCCCGGCCTCAGACGACCGCCGGCACGGACGCGGTGTCGGCCGCGCCGGCGAGCTTGGTGGCCAGGGCGGCGCCGGCCTGGTAGCCGGCGCGCTCGGACTCGGGCAGGGCATCGAGGTGCCGGCTCAACGTGGCCCAGTCGCCGCGGCGGGCGGGGCCGGTCAGCGCGGCCTGCGCCCCCAGGTCGGCGACGTCGTCGACCGCGGCACGGGTGAGCGGGAGGAAGGACTCGAGGTCGAGGCCGACGGAGCCGGCCACTCGCTCGACCTGGCCCAGCAAGGCGACCACGTGGTTGGCCGCGATGCAGGCGGCAGCGTGGTATGCGGCCCGGTCCTCGTCGGCGACCTCGACGGTGCGCCCGCCGAGAGCGGCCGCCATCTCGTGCGCGGCCGGCGCGCCGACCACGGCGAAGGTGACGCCCGAGCCGAGCCGGGCCGCACCCACCTCGCCGTTCGGGAGCGGCACGAGCGGGTGCAGGCCAGCGCGTCGGCGATGGGGGGCGAGGGCGTCGAGGCCGAGCGACCCCGAGAGGTGCACGACCGTCGTCGTGTCCACCGGCACCACGGCGGCCGCCACCTCGGCGATGGCGTCGTCGGGGGTGGCGATCACGAGCACGTCGACGCCGCGCGCGGCACCGGACAGGTCGTCGCCGCGGCCGAGGAACCCGGCGAATGCCCAGCCGCGCGCCGAGAGCGCGGCGGCCAGGGACGTGCCGGCCCGGCCCGGACCGATGATGCGGATCGTGTGCATCTGACCTCCTTCGGCGCTCCAGCCCCTCCCGGGTGCCGGTCGCCTACAGACGATCTGAGAAACGTCGCCTACAGCCTACCCATACGGGCGACGTGCCCACCAGACGCCTCGACCTGCGCCGGCGTCACCAGGTCGGGGGCGAGGTCGGCCAGGGGTGCCAGCACGAACCGCCGCTCCCACAGGCGGGGGTGGGGCACGGTCAGGTCTGGGTCATCGACCCGCTCGCCGTCGACCCAGAGCACGTCGGCATCGAGCGTGCGCGGACCCCAGCGCACCGTCCGCTCCCGCTGCGCCGCCGCCTCCAGGGCGCGACAGCGCGCGAGGAGCCGGCGGGGCGTGTCGGTCGTCACGAGCTCGACCACGACGTTGAAGTAGGGTCCCTGCTCCTCGGGTCCCCCGACCGGGGCGGTCTCGTACAGGGAGGAGACGGCGACCACGTCGCCTTCCTGACGGAGGGCCTCCACCGCCGCGGTGAGGCGGGCGCGCCGGTCACCAAGGTTCGAGCCCAGTCCGATGAAGGCGCGCCGAGCGGGCGGGTCCGGGGCCGGCATCAACGGGCGCGGCGCACCCGCACCCCGGTGGAGCCGACGTCGAGGGCCAGCGGCGGCCGCAGCTTGCGCACGGTCACCTCCACTGCCTCCAAGCGGGGGTCAACGATCAGCAGGGCGCTGGCCAGCCGGCCGGCCAGCGCCTCGAGCAGGCGATAGGAGCGCCCGCCGACCACGTCCGCTGCCGCGTGGGCCAGCGCCCCGTAGTCGACGGTGTCGGCCAGCTCGTCGCTCTGCTGGGCCGCGGTCATGTCGACCCAGGCCACGACGTCGAGGGAGAACGGCTGGGCACGCTCCCGCTCCTCGGGGAGCGCTCCGTGCATGCCCATGACCCGCAGGTCACGGATCTCGATGCGGTCCGTCACGGGTTCCGGCGCCTAATTGGCCGCGCCGCGCGTCGGCATGCCCTCCAGCTCCGCCAGCAGCTCGCGGCCCGGCTCGCCCATGGCGTGACCCACCACGTGCTCGACCAGGGCGACCGCCTGGGGCAGGTTGGCGATGCGCTTCGACCACACCAGGTACCCGGCGACGACACCCATGAGCCGGTCCCCCAACTCGTCCTGGTGCATGAGGATGCGCAGGCCGGCGGCCAGCGAGTCGTCGACGTCCTGGTAGCAGGCGGAGAGCACGGGACGCGGGTCGCCGGAGCGCTCGAGCGGGTAGTGCGCCCAGGCCAGCCCTTCCTCGTCGTAGGCGGCCAGGTTGTGCGGCGAGGGCAGCAACGAGATGACACGTCCGAAGCCCTGGACGCGCAGCCAGATGATCTCCTCCTGCCGGCGCACCCGGCGGTGGTTGACGGAGAACCCCCCGGGCCGCTCGCTCACGGCCAGGTGGTCCTTGATCACCCACGTGAAGTTGCGGGGCGGGATGCCCGCCGCCCACTTGCCCTTCATGCGGCAGGACCATACAGCCGGGCCACCTGCACCGTCGCCGCCACGTCGTGGACCCGGACCATGCCCGCCCCGGCCACCATTGCAGCCGCCGCCGTGGCCAACGACCCCTCCAGACGGTCGGCCACGGGGGCAGGCTGCGAGCCCGCGCCGGCCCCCCCCGCCGCGGCGAGCAAGCCCAGGAAGCGCTTGCGGCTGGTGCCGACGACCACCCCGGCACACCCCGCGTCGTCGGCGGCGCGCACCAGCTCGGGCAGATGCCGGAGCAGCGAGAGGTTGTGGGCCATGGTCTTGCCGAACCCGATCCCGGGATCGACCCACACCTCCCCGACGCCGGCGTCGCGGGCCCGGGTCGCGCGCGCCAGGACGAAGGCGCGCACCTCGGCCACCACGTCGCCGTAGTGGGGGTCGTCCTGCATGGTGCGCGGCTCCCCCTGCTTGTGCATGGCCACCCACCCCGCCCCCGACGTGGCCGCCACCTCCCACAGCGACGCACTGATGTCGTTGACGAGGCTGGCCCCAGCAGCCACGGCGGCCCGGGCGACGTCGGGCTTGACCGTGTCGACGGACAGCCGGACGCCGCGAGCCACGACGGCGGGCGCCGCGACGAGAGCCTCGACCACGGGGACGACGCGCGCCAGCTCGACCTCCAGCGGCACGGGCTCCGCGCCGGGTCGAGAAGACTCGCCACCGACGTCGAGCACGTCGGCCCCTTGCGCCACCATTTCGAGCCCGTGGGCGACGGCGCGCTCGAACGAGTCGTAGAGGCCCCCGTCAGAGAACGAGTCGGGGGTCACGTTGAGGACGCCCATGACGAGGGGGCGCGGCCGGCGGTGGTCCGGGTCGTTCCGGTCGTTCCGGTCGTTCCGGTCGTCCGCGGCGGTCAGAGTCAGCGGCCTCGGATGAACTGCATGGCCTCGGCCCGCGTCGCGACGTCGGAGCGGAACAGCCCGCGCACCGACGAGGTCACGGTGAGCGTCCCGGGCTTCTTCACGCCACGCATCGACATGCAGAGGTGCTCGGCCTCGATCACCACGAGCACGCCGCGGGGGGACAGCACCGTGGCGATGGCGTCGGCGATCTCGGTCGTCATTCGCTCCTGGACCTGGAGCCGGCGGGCGTAGCCGTCGACGAGCCGGGCCAGCTTGGACAGGCCGGTGATGCGGCCATCCTCGGCGGGGATATAGGCGACGTGGGCCTTGCCGAGGAAGGGCACCAGGTGGTGCTCGCACAGCGACGCGAAGGGGATGTCCCGCACCATGACCATTTCGTCGTGCTCGGCAGCGAACGTCACTTCCAGGTGGCGCGCCGGATCGTCGTGCAGGCCGGAGAAGAGCTCCTCGTACATGGCGGCCACGCGGTCCGGCGTGGCCATCAAGCCGTCGCGGTCGGGATCCTCGCCGATGGCCGAGAGCAGCTCGTGCACCGCCTTGCGCACGCGGTCGACGTCGACGCTCACTCGACGGGTCCTGTTGTCGGCGCGGGGTCGCGCAGCGTGTCGCTCGGCGAAGCGCCGGGCGTGCGTCTCCAGAAACTACAAACGGATCTGTGCATAGTTTTTCGAGACATCACCGGGACGGCGCCGGGCGTGTCCCTCCAGAAACTACAAACGGGTCTGTGCATAGTTTTTCGAGACATCACCGGGACGGCGCCGGGCGTGTCCCTCCAGAAACTACAAACGGATCTGTGCATAGTTTTTCGAGACATCACCGGGACGGCGCCGGGCGTGTCCCTCGAGAAACTACAAACGGGTCTGTGCATAGTTTTTCGAGACATCACCGGGACGGCTGACTCCGCTGACTCCGCGGCCTCCGCTGGCTTCGCGGACTTGGGCGCAGGATGGGCCGCACGGCCGGCCTTCACTGGTCCGTCCCCTTGTAGCAGTGCACGCCGCGCAGGTTGCGGTACCGCTCCCCCACGTCGAGGCCGTACCCCACGACGAAGTCGGGCGGGATCATGAAGCCGACGTAGCGCAGGTCGAGCTCGACCCGCTGTTCGCCCTCCTTCACCAGCAGGGCGCACACCTCAACGCTCTTGGGCTGGCGCGCGTTCAGGTAGCGCCGCAGGTAGTTGAGCGTGAGCCCGCTGTCGATGATGTCTTCGACGACCAAGACGTGGCGGTCATCGAGCTCGGAGTCGAGGTCCTTCACGATGCGCACCACTCCCGAGGTCCTTGTCGCGCTCCCGTACGAGGACACGGCCATGAAGTCCACGTCGACCGGCAGCTCAATGGCCCGGCACAGGTCACTCATGAAGAGCATGGCGCCCTTCAGGACCGCGACCAGAAGCGGAGGCTCGTCCGCGTAGTCGACCGTGATCTCGGCGCCCAGCTCGGCCACCCGAGCCGCCAGGCGGTCGGCCTCGACGAGCACGGGGCCAACGTCGGGCTGGGCCCAGGTCGGGACGCCCACGCCCGCTCCGGCCCCGTCGGTCACCGCCGTGACACTACCGGAGGCGTCGGGCACCACCTGGAGCCGGCCCCGCGAGCGTCGCACGCGCCGGCCGCCGGAGAGCTCGGTGCCGACCGCCGCACCAGCGGCGACCCCGAGCACACGGTCGACCTCGGCCAGCGACGGCGGGTGGTCCTCGCCGGTCGGGTCCGCCGGCCGCAGCCACTGGCGCAGAGCGCGCCGGGCCAGCGGCCGGGACGCGCCGGCCACGGCGCGGGCGTCGGCCGGGTCGGGCACCTCCTCGGCGGCCAACGCGTCGAGGAGCGCCGACTCGTCGCGCAACACCCCGGCCTGCCGGGCCAGCACGGGCACGGGGTCGCGCCCCGCCACCGATGCGCACAGCGGCAGGAGCTCGTGGCGGACGCGGTTGCGCACGAACGCCGGGTCGTCGTTGGTGGCGTCGCACACCGGCACCAGTCCGGCCGCGGCGCACAGGGCGTGGGTCTCGCGGCGGCGCAGCCCGAGCAGCGGATGGCGGAAGCCAGGCGCCATGCCCGCCAGCCCGTCCGCGCCCGCTCCGCGCAGGAGGTTCACGAGGATGGTCTCGGCCTGGTCGTCCATGGTGTGGCCGGTGGCCACGTCGGACGGCAAGGCGGCAAACCGCGCCGCGCGGGCCCGGGCCTCGAGATTCGGTCCCGGATCGACGTGCACCCGGCGGCGCTCGACGCGCGCCCCGAAGCGGGCGGCGGCGGCGGCGACGACGTCACCCTCGTCCGCCGACGGGGCGCGCAACCCGTGGTCGACGTGAATGGCGGTCACGTCGCTGCCAGCGGCCACCGCGAGGACGAGCAGCGCGAGCGAGTCCGCACCGCCCGACACGGCGCAGGGCAGGGCGCTGCCGCGGGCCGGGAACGTACAGCGGGTCAGGAGGTCGTCGACGAGCGGGGCGAGGGCGGCGGCTTGCGCCTCATCCACCGGCGCGCGCCACCCACGCGGCCGGGTCACGGATCTCCTCCAGCGAGGGCAGCCACTCGGGGCCCTCCCAGACGCGGGCGAGCAGCGCGGGTCCCCCGGTCGCCTCCACCGATTCGACGAAGCGCTCGCCCTCGGCGTACTGGCGCATCTTGGCGTCGAGCCCGAGCAGCTTGGACACGAGCTTGGTCAGCCCCCGGGCCTGGGTGCGGCGCTGGGCCAGGACCTGGGAGAAGTGCGCGGCGCCGGGCACCTCGGACGCGCCGGCCCGGTCCATGGTGACGTCGCCGTGCCCCTCGAGCAGGCTCATCATCCCCGAGATCTTCGACAGCGCGGCCCGTTGCTCGGGCGTGGCCAGCATGCCGATGACGCCCGCCTCCCGCGACGGGTTGTGTCCGGCCCGCACCTCGTTGGCCACCCGGCGCAGGACGTCGGCGAGGCCCGCGGGGTCACCCGACAAGGGGCCGAGCAACTCGGAGACGAGGCCGACGAAGTGGTCACGCAGCCACGGGACCGCGGTGAACTGCAGGCGGTGCGTGACCTCGTGGAGGGCAAGCCACAACCGGAACTGGCTCGGCGCGAAGCCGTACTGCTCTTCCACCGCCACGATGTTGGGACCGACGTAGGAGACAAGGTCCTGGTCCTCGGGCGACTCGTCGTCGATGAGGAGGTCGTACTGGCCGAGGACCCGCGTGGCCATGTAGGCCAGCATCAACCCGAGCTGGGTCCCCGCCACGGTGCGGCCCACCACCAACGACGGGCCGCCGAGCTTGGCGCCCCGCTTGCGCTGCAGCTCGAGCAGGGCGGGCCCGACGAGGCGCTCGATGGAGCGGACGTTGGCCGCCGCCCACCCGGGGCGGTCGGTGACCTTGGCCCGGGCGGAGCCGTGCGCGGAGTGCAAGCCGGTGGACTCGCTGACGAGGGTCTCGGCCCGCGCCGTCAGCTCGTCGAACTGGGCCTGGAGACGCGACGAGCGGTACGTCGCCGGCGCCGGCTTCAAAATCAGGGCGCCGGCCGACACGCGCTGCGCCAGCGCCCAGTCGACCATGACCGGGACGTCCGCCGGCGCCTCGGGGGCGACGGGAGTGACGTCAGTGCTCGCCGTGGTGCTGGCGGCTTTCTTCGTCGATCGCTGCAGCGACCCGCTCGATCAGGCTCTCGGGCACCCGTTCCTTGCAGCGGTTGGCGATCACCCGGCGCAGTTCGGCCTCGAACTCGGCGGCTCCGCTGCACGGGCCGCACCAGTCGAGGTGGACGCGGATCTCCTCGCGGCGCACCTCGGTGAGCTCGCCGTCGAGATAGTGGTAGAGCTCGTGCACCGCCTCCTGGCAGTCGACGGTGACGCCGAACAGTCCGGCCGCATCCATGCCGCCGCCCGTGTCCGTCTCGTTGCTCCTGCTCACGTCATCGCTCATTCCCTCAACCCCCCGGCACGCTGCCGACGAGGCCTCGCGCTTCAGCCACATCGTGCAACGCCTTCTGCAACGACCTTCTTCCCCGGTGGATCCGGCTCATGACGGTCCCAATCGGCACGTCGGTGATCTCGGCGATCTCCTTGTAGCTGAATCCCTCCACGTCGGCGAGGAGGACCGCCATGCGGAACGCCTCGGGCAGGGTCTCGAGCGCCGCCTTCACGTCGTCGTCGGTGAAGCGCTCGAGGGCCTCGTCCTCGGCGCTGCGGCCGGGCTCGCTGCCGCCCGAGCCGGCCAGGCGCTTGTAGAGGTAGAGGTCCTCGACGTCCTCGACGTCGGCGGTCTCGGGGCGGCGCTGCGCCGCTCGGTAGGAGTTGATGTAGGTGTTCGTGAGGATCCGGTAGAGCCAGGCCCGCAGGTTGGTGCCCTCGGTGAAGGAGTCGAAGGACCGGTAGGCCTTCAGGTAGGTCTCCTGGACCAGGTCCTCGGCGTCAGCCGGGTTCCGGGTCATGCGGAGCGCCGCCGAGTAGAGGCCCGGCATGAACTCCATCGCGACATCAGTGAAAGTCGCCTGGTCTGCCACGGGTCCACCCTACCCACCCACAGATATGGTGGCGGCCGTGACCATGGCCCCCGAGCACCTGGGCATCGACCTGCTCGACGGGGCGTTCTACGGCCGGGAGCCCCACGACGCCTACGCCTGGATGCGGGAGAACGCCCCCGTCTACTACGACCAGGCCAATGACCTGTGGGCGGCGGCCAGCTACGCCGCCGTCAAGCACGCCTCGGTCGACACCGAGTCCTTCTCCAGTGCGGGGGGCATCCGGCCCAAGTTCCCTCCGCTGCCGATGATGATCGACTTCGACGCGCCCGAGCACGTCCGCCGGCGCCGCCTCGTGTCCGAGGGGTTCACGCCTAAGCGGGTCCGGGCGATGGAGGACAAGCTGCGCCTGGTCTGCGACTCCATCATCGACCGCGTCTCCGCACACGGCAGCTGCGAATTCGTCCGGGACATCGCGGCACCGCTGCCGATCATCATGATCGGCGACATGCTCGGCGTCGCACCCCAAGATCGCGACGACTTGCTCCGGTGGTCCGACGACATGCTGAAGGGCCAGGGCTCGCCCGACCCGGCCGCGATGGAACACGCGGCCAACGCGTTCGTGGAGTACACCCAGTACATCCATCCGGTCTTCGCCGACCGCCGCGCCACGCGCAACACTGACGACCTCGTCGGCGTGCTGTGCCATGCCGACATCGACGGCGACTCGCTGGACGACGACTCGCTGGTGCACGAGACGCTGCTCATCCTCATCGGTGGCGACGAGACGACGCGCCACGTGATCAGCGGCGGCGTGGAGGAACTCCTCGCCCACCCGGACCAGCAGGCGGCGCTGGCCGCCGACCCGGCCGGGCTCATGCCGGGCGCGGTGGAGGAGATGTTGCGCTGGGTGTCGCCGATCAAGAACATGACGCGCACGGCGACGCGCGACGTCGAGCTGTGCGGCGCCCAGATCCGAGAGGGCCAGGAGCTCCTCCTCCTCTATCCCTCGGCCAACCGTGACGACGCTGTGTTCGAGAACGCGGACACCTTCGACATCACCCGGAGCCCCAACCCGCACATCGCGTTCGGCTTCGGTGCCCACTTCTGCCTCGGCAACCAGCTGGCCCGGCTGGAGCTGCGGGTCATGGTCGAACGCCTGCTGGCCCGGCTGCCCGACCTGCACCTGGCTGTCGACCGGACCGCGCTGCCGCGCCGGGCGGCGAACTTCATCTCCGGGATCGAAGAGATGCCAGTCGAATTCACTCCGTCGGCCCCTCTGGGAGCCGGACCCGTCTGATGGCCGGGCCGGTCACGGGGGGCGTCGCCGGCTGGTCCGTTCTCGTCACGGGCGGCGGCAGCGGCATCGGGCTGGCGACGGCCGAACGGTTGGCGGCCGACGGCGCGCACGTCACCATCTGCGGTCGCACCGAGCAGAAGCTGGTGGACGCCACCGAGCGCATCACCAAGGCGGCGTGCGACGGCGCGACGGCGCGCTACGTCGTGGCCGACGTCACGGTGGAAGAAGAGGTGGCTGCAGCGGTCGCGGCGACGGCGGAGACCACCGGTCGCGTCGACGGCCTGTTCGCGTCCGCGGGCGGGTCGCTGCACCTGGGCTCGGTGCTGACCGCAGACGTGGCGGCGGTGCGCGCCACCATCGACCTCAACCTGATGGGCTCGGTGATCTGCGTGAAGCAGGGTGCGACGGTCATGCAGACGCAGGACCCCGACGGCCACGGCGGACGGGGGTCGATCGTGCTCATGTCCTCGGGGGCGGGCCGCTTCCCGCACCCTCACTTGTGGGCCTACGGGGTGTCCAAGGCAGGCATCTGCTTCCTGGCCGAGACGGCGGCCGAGGAGCTGGGGACCCTGGGCATCCGGGTGAACGCCGTGGCGCCGGGGATCATCGACGACGAGCTGATGTCGTTCATCACGGCGGGCGGCCCGCTGCTCGACGACTACCTGGCCCAAATGCCGCTCGGCCGGGTCGGCACGGTCGGGGACGTCGCGGCGGCCGTCCGCTACCTGATGGGCCCCGGATCCTCCTTCGTGACCGGAGAGACGCTGGGGGTGGACGGCGGGCACCACCTGCGCCGCGGCGCCGACTACTCCTTGTTGTTCGGCCCCTGAGCGCTTGTTGTCGGGCGCCTGCGCGCGTCCCAGGAGGACCCGGTTCAGCCCGCCTCCTCCTCGCCGGGCTCACCTGGCTCTCCGGGCTCGCCGAGCCCTTTGCGCAACAGCTCGCGGATCTGTTCGGGGGTGAAGCTGGCCAACAGCCTGGTCAGCTCGGCGTCCTGGACCGTCGTGGTGCGGCCACCGAGGCGGATCTCGAACCAGCGCGGCGCGCCCGGGGCGTCGCTCGTCTCCTCGACCGGTACGTCTCGCAACGCGTCGGCCAACGTGCGCTCGGAGACCCCGAGACGCGCCAGCGCCTGCGCGCCCTGAGAGTTCGCATCGCCCACCAGCGCGAGCAGCACCTGACCCGTCGTCACCGGGTCGTCGCCCGCGGCGCCCTGGGCGCGACCGAGGGCGGCGTGCAGCGCGGGAGAGCGTGAGGCGCGCTCGCCCGGGGTCCCGGTGGCGGACTCGATGACGCGGGCCCGCAGCAGCCCGAGGTTCACCGGGAACAAGTCGGCGGCGTGCTCCTCGTCCATCCGGATCAGGCCGAGCAGCAGGTGCTCGGTGCCGATGTAGCTGTGGCCGAGTCGCAACGCCTCGCGCAGCGAGAGCTCCAGCACCTTCTTGGCCTCGGGCGTGAAGGGCAGCCGCTCGCCGGCCAGCGACACCCCGGCGGGAGTGGCCGCCAAGATCCGCTCACGCGTCCCGGCGTAGGTGATGCCGAACTCGCTCAGGGCCCGGGCCGCCACGCCCTTTCCCTGTAACAGGCCGAGGGCGAGGTGCTCGGGCCTGATCAAGGGGTGGCCCAGCTCGCGTGCCTCGTCCTGGGCCACGACGATGACGCGCCTGGCCCTGTCGGTGAAGCGCTCGAACATGGTTGGAATTATACGGACCCTGTCAAGACTCTGTTAAATGATAGGGTCGCCCACCGTGGCAGACCACCTGCCCGGCGACGAGCCGGCCGGAAGCGGGGTCGACTGGGACGACATGCTCGATCAGCTGACCAGCCAGCCCCCCGAGCCCGGGTGGGTCACGCTCGAAGAGGCGTCGAGCGCGGCCGGCGTGGCGCGTTCCACCCTGCGCTCGTGGTACCGGGCCGGGAACGTCCCCTCACGCATGGTGCTCGGTCCCCACGGCCCCCAGCGCATGGTCCCGCTCGATGCGGTGCTCGACCGCGCCCTGCGCTCGACCCGGCTGCGCCGACAGATCGAGCAGGGTCGTTCGCTCGCCGCCGAGGTGGACCGGCTGCGTCAGCGCGTCGAAGTCATGGAGCGCCTGCTCGGCCTCCGCTAAGGGAACCAGCCGAACGGCGGCAGCGGCGTGCTCAGGCGAGCTGGAACAACCCGGCGTCGATCACGGTCTCGCCGCGTTGGGTCTCGGTGCGGAACCGATAGGCGCCTTTGGCCGAAGGTGCGACGTCCCACACCGAGATGGTCAGGGTGTCGCCGGGCATGGTGGGCTTGGAAAAGCGCGAACGCATCGACCCGAAGCGCGCCGGGTCCGACCCGCACACGGTGTGCAGCAGCGCGCGCCCGGTGAAGCCATAGGTGCAGAGCCCGTGCAGGATGGGGCGGTCGAAGCCGGCCCGCTTGGCGAAGGTGGGATCGGAGTGCAGCGGGTTGCGGTCGCCGTTCAGCCGGTAGAGCAGCGCCTGGTCGGGACGCGTGGCGTAGGAGACCACCTCGTCGGGCTCGCGCGTCGGCAGAGGCTCGCCGGCCAACGCGCTCTCCTCGTCGCCCTCGGGATTGCGCGGCCCGCCGAACCCGCCCGCGCCGCGGATGAAGAGCGCGCTGCGGCTGGTGAAGGCAGGGTCGCCGCTGCCGGCGTGGCGCGACTCGCTCTCGAGGACCACGAGGCCGGCCGACCCCTTGTCGTACATGCCGGCCACCGTTGTGGTGATGGAGACGGTCCCCTCGGTCGGGATCTCGCCGTGCAGCCGGATGGCCTGCTCGCCGTGCACCAGCATCGCCGGGTCGAAGTCGCCGATGGAGCGTATGCCGCCTCCGCCCTGGCCCACGATGGTGGTGAACGTCGGCAGCACCCGCTGCGGCACGCCAACCGAGTTCTCGGTCGTCAGGTCCAGCTCGAAGCCGGTCGGGTCGAGGGCGCCCGCCCCGACCCCCAGCGCATAGAGCAACGCGTCCTTGTGGGTCCACGACCGCTCCACCGGCTCGGACTTGGAGCCCACTGCATCGGGATTCAGTCCCATCGCTTGCACCTCGTTTCGTTTGGTTGCCGACTCGCTCGCCTGCACATCACTCGCCTGTACATCATTGGCCCGTACGTCATTGGCCCGTTCATCATTAGCAGTATTTGATGTTACATAGATATGTGGCATACTTGTCAAGTGCCGTCGAACGAAGCCCCCGGCCTGACCATCGACGAGCTGGCCCTCGCCGCCGGCACCACGACACGGCGCGTCCGGTCCTTCCAGACCCTGGGCCTGCTGGCACACCCCGAGCTACGCGGCCGCACCGGCCTCTACGGCCCCGCGCACCGGACCCGCCTCGAGGCGATCCTGCGGCTCCAGGCCCGGGGCTTCTCGCTCGAGTCGCTCGGTGTCCTCTTCACCGCCCTCCATGAGGGCCAGACCCTCGCCTCCGTCCTCGGCCTCGACACAGCACCCGCCGACATGCCAGCCGCGGCGGGCGAGGGCGGCGACACCGCCGAGCTCTACGGCTTCGCCGAGCTCCAGCCCTCGGCGAGCGGCCGCCAGCCGGGCGGCCGGCCCCTGCTCTCGGTCGTGCCCACAACCATGTGGGACGAGAGCGAAGCCTCCTAGACGTTTGATTCCTGCGCCCCCGCCTCAACGGTGATCCTCGCCTGACGCGACCGGGCCTGATGAGGCCGCAGCGGCGGCACTTCGGTCGCTCCGTATTGGGGCTACCTCTCGGCAAAAGCGTCCCGACCGCATAGAGGCTCCCTATGCAAAAGTCCCCCGACTTCATAGAGGTCAGCCCGATGCAGGCCGAGCCTCGGGACCAGCAGCGCCTCTGTCGGCGACGCCCATTGGCGCAGTTCAGGACGGGCGCAAAGCGTCGATCGTCACGACGTGCGGTCACGAAGATGTCCCATACGGGTCCGTGGCTCATCAGGGACCCTTGAATGATTCGTCTAGCGCCGCCAACTCGCCAACCCCCTCGATATGGTCGGGCCCGTGCCCGACGCCCCGGCCGTCTCACTCCTGCGCTGGGCCGAGCCCGAAGCCGAGGCCGCCGGCATCTCCGTCGCCGTGACCACCCGCCACGGCGGCGTCTCGGAGACGCCCTACGACACCCTCAACCTCGGGCTGCACGTCGGTGACGACGCCACGGCCGTCGTGTCCAACCGCGCCCGCGCCGCGGCGGCGTTCGGCGTCGGGCTCGACGAGCTCGTCTTCGCCCATCAGGTCCACGGGGCGTCGCCGACCCGGGTGACGCCTGGCGACGCCGGCCGCGGCACCACCGCCGAGGACGATGCCCTCCCCGACACCGACATCGTGGTGACCACGGCCCCCGACGTGACGCTGGTGATCCTGGTGGCCGACTGCGTCCCGCTCGCCCTCGTCGATCCGGCAGCCCCCGTCCTCTCCGCCGTGCACGCCGGCTGGCGCGGCACCGCCGCCGGTGCCGTCGGCGCCGCCCTGCGCGCCATGTCCGCGGCCGGCGGCCGGCCGGAGCGCGTCCACGCGTTCGTCGGCCCCGCGGTCGCACCCGAGCGCTACCAGGTCAGCGACGAGGTGCGCGACGCGTTGGCCCGCGCCGCCGGGCCCGCCGGGCTGGGGCCCGGGGTGGCGCAACCGGACGGTCCGGGCCACTGGCGGGTCGACCTCGTCGCCGCGAACCGCGACCAGCTGCGCGCCGCCGGGGTGGCGGCCGAGCACATCTTCGACAGCGGGGTCACCACGGCCGACGAGGCCTTCTTCAGCGACCGGGCGGCCCGGCCGTGTGGCCGGTTCGGGCTTCTGGCGCGGCTCTCGAGGTGAACGCGACCGGTCGGCCGCGGGCCCGGCCGTAGCATGGGGAGCCGTCCCCGACCGGCCGCACCCCACCTTTATGCCTGCTCACGACCAATTCCGCTACGACGGGTTCGCCGTCGATCCGGCGACGGGGACCGTGACGTGCCGGTACTCGACGGCCACCCACGCCTTCGCCGAGCGCTTCACGTTCGGACCGGGCCGGGCCTGGGACGACCCTGCCGTGGCAGCGACCGTACGCCTGCTCTTCCTGCTGGCCGGCGTCTCGTACTACAAGACGACGGCGGCCCCGGTCATCGACCTGGGCGACCACCCGACCACGGCGCCCGAGCGCGCCTTCCTCGCCGGCTACTACCGCCACGGCCTGGGCGAGTTCGCCCATCGCAACGCCATCGACCTCGCTGACCTGCGCATCGTCGGCCCCGACGCCCCGGGGCATGCTCCCGCCGCGTACGACCCCCAGCCCGGCCGACCCCTCATCCCGTTCGGTGGGGGCATCGACTCCATCGTGACCGTGGCCGCACTGGCAGCCGATCATCCCGGGGCGACGCTGTGCGTCCTCCACCCCCCGGGGGACCGCTTCGCCGCGATCGAGGACGCCGCGGCCGTCACCGGCCTCCCCGTCGTGCACGTGGCGCGCGCGCTCGATCCGCTCGTGCGGCGGTCAGAGGAGCTCGGCTTCCTCAACGGTCACGTGCCCGTCACGGCCATCGTCACTGCGGCCGCGACCGTCGCGGCGACGCTCGAGCGGCGCGATGCCGTGGTGCTCTCCAACGAATGGTCCGCCTCGGTCCCCACGTTGGTGGTCGACGGTGCTGCGGTGAACCATCAATGGTCCAAGGGCGACGAGTTCGAACGCGCCTTCCAAGAACGCGTGCGCGACGCGGTCGGCCCGGGACTCTCGGTGTTCTCCTACTTGCGCCCCCGCAGCGAGCTGTGGGTGGCCGAGCAGTTTGCCCGGCTGGCCGAGTACCACCGCTCCTTCCGCAGCTGTAACCGCGCCTTCCACCAGGACCCGGCGCGTCGCCTCGACCACTGGTGCGGCACGTGCGACAAGTGCTGCTTCATCGATCTCGTCCTCGCCCCGTTCATGGAGCGCGCCGAGCTCAGCGCCGTGTTCGGGGGCCACGAACCGCTGCAGAACGCCGCGAACGAAGATCGCTTCCGAGCCCTCTTGGATCTCGGGCCGGAGGCCAAGCCGTTCGAGTGCGTGGGCGATGTCGACGAGTGCCGCGCCGCCACGCTGCTCGCGTCGGAGCGGGCGGACCGATCGGGCGAAGAGCTGCTCGAGCGCTTGCGCGACGAGGTCATGCGCGTGGCGCCTTCGGCACGCACCGGCTTGGCGGCCTGGAGGGCGCCCAAGGGGGACCATCACATCCCGGAGCGCTATGCGCCAGCCGATCTCCTGGTCCGCGCTCGCTGACGCGTCCGTCGGCGTCTGGGGCCTCGGCGTCGAGGGCCAGGCGAGTGTCCGGCGGCTCGTCACCATGGGAACGGTGCCGGTGCTCGTCGACGATGCACCCGCCCCGGCGCCCGTCGAGGGGCTCGATGTGCTCGCCACGAGCTCGGACGGACTCGCCGCGTTGCTCGGTTGCGACGTCGTCGTCAAGAGCCCCGGCATCAGCCGGTACCGGCCCGAGGTCGCCCAACTCGAGGCGGCGGGTGTCGCCGTCTGTGGTGGCCTCGGGCTGTTCATCGCGGAGGCAGACCCGGCCCGCGTCGCCTGCATCACCGGGACCAAGGGCAAGAGCACGACGACCGCGCTCGCCGTGCACCTCCTTTCCAATCTCGGCCACGATGCCCGCGCCGGGGGGAACATCGGCCGGCCGCCCTGGGATCCCGACAACGAAGGGGACCCCGAGTTCTGGATCATCGAGACGTCGAGTTTCCAGGTGCCCGACCTGGCCGTGGCGCCCCACGTCGTCGCCGTGACCTCGCTCTCGCCCGACCACCTGGACTGGCACGGCACGCTCGAGCGGTATTACGCGGACAAGCTCTCGCTGTGCACCAAGCCAGGGGTCGCGCTGGTTCTTGCGGATGGTGACGACGACCGGCTGCGGGCGCACGCGGCGCTGCTCGGCCCGCACCTGCGCTGGGTGAGCGCCTCAGACGTCGAGCGGGACCGCGCCTGGTCGGGGTCGCTCGGGCTCCCGGGTCCGCACAACGCGCGCAACGCCTCCATTGCCCGCTCGGTCCTCGTGGGCCTCGGCATCGCCGAGGCCTCGGACGACCAGGCCCTGGCCTCGGCGGCGGCGGGGTTCGACGGGCTCCCGAGCCGGTGTCACACGCTCGGCCGGGTCGGATCGGTCGAGTTCGTCGACGACGGCCTCTCGACGAACGTGCTGCCGGCCCAGGCCGCGCTCGGCGCCTTCGCCGACCGGCCCGTAGCCTTGCTGGTGGGTGGGCACGACCGCGGCGTGGACTATGCGCCGCTCGGACAGACCGTGGCAGCCCGCCAGGCGCCCACTCTCGTCGTCACGATGCCGGACAACGGTTCGCGCATCGGTGCCGCGGTGCGCGAGGTCGGCGGCGGACGGGCCGAGGTCGTCGACGCCTCCTCGCTCGACGAAGCGGTCGAGGTCGCGTTCCGCTGGGCGCCCGCAGGGTCAGTGGTGTTGTTGTCGCCGGCCGCCCCGAGCTTTGGCCGTTTCGCCGACTACAAGGAACGGTCGGCGGCCTTCGCCGCCGCAGCGGCGCGCTGTGGCTCCCTTACCTGAGCGCGCCCAGCGACGTACTCAGCAGGGAGCGGTGGCGGGTGCCAGCTCCTCGCGCTCGCTGAGGAAGAGCCACCACGAGTCGGCCGAGACCGTGGCCGCAGCCTGCACGACGTCGGGATCGGCCCCCAGCTCGGTCAGCGCCTCCATGGACCATCCCGCGTGGTCGACCTCCTGGGTGCGGTGCACGTCCCAGAAGCGGGTCGCCTTCTTGCCCAGGCCGTAGTGCCGGCGCAGCCCGTCCGATTTCGACGCGGCGATATCCGACGCCTGGATCTCGTAGGCGGCCACCATGGCCAGGGCCGCCGCCGGGTCGGTCGCCGCCGCGGTCCGCACCAGGGCCAACAACGCCGCCGTCGAAGGGGTCGCCGGCGCGTTCGGGGCCGCGCCTGCAGCCTCGGCAAAGGACTCGAAGAGATGCACGTGTGGTTCCGGCGATCCGAGCTCGTCGGAAAGGTTCGCCTCCACCAACTCACGCGCGCGTCCGTCCGGCAGCGCCGACGCAATGGCCGACAATGTGACCGGCAGCTCGCGCTCGATGTGCCGATATTGCTCCGCGTACGCCGCCAGCTCGCCCTCGGTGAGCTCACCGGCTTCCCAGCGACGATAGAAGGGGTGCGTTAGCAAGTGACGCCCGACAATCGCCTCCGCTAGCACCTCGTGAATCCGTTGAGTGTGCATCCGGGCACCTTATCTTCTCTCGCTCCCAGCCACCTTGGGAGCTCAGCCGAGCAGGTCAGGCGCAATTGAGGCGTGCGCAGCCTGTTCCGTCTCGCGGTGGGCGGGCTCTTGGCCTGGGCTACGTCCCAGCGTGGGCCCACTGTGCAACAGCAGAGTCTGGCCTGTTGTCTGGCGGGTTCAGATTCTCGTCACGTCCGCGACCCTCATCTCAGCGCGAAGCGTCCCGGCCGGCCCCGTCGTCTGGATCGGCGGTCCGCCCGACCGAACGCCGGGAGCGAAGGCTCCGGTTCTTCATCCGGTTCCCGCAGACCGCCATGTCGCACCAGACGCCCCGAGCCGAGTGGGACCGGTCGAAGTACGCCCAACGGCAGTCGGGGTTGCCACAGGCCTTCAACCGGGACCATGTCCCCTCCCGTTGGGCGTCGCGGATCACAAGGAGAAGGTTGGCCAGAGGTGACTGGGGCGTCTCGGTGACCGGTTGGAACTCCACCCGGCCTTCGTGAGCGATCAGGGACTCGAACCGGCAGCGGGCTGCGAAGGTTGAGAGCGCCTCGAGCTCGGAGCTTCCGGGTAGTGGGCCACCAGCGTTGTGAATCAAGAGCGTCCGAATGGACTCGCGCACCCGCCGCGCCTCGGCGAGGTCGTCCTCGCCAAGCGAGCCTTCGAGCAGCCCGGCGTCGTGCAGCCACTGCTCCGCCGAGGGCACGTCGCCGAGGAGGTCGACGCCGGTATCGCCCTCCCATGTGTTGACGAAGCTCTGGACCACCAGCAGCGGCATGGGGGCGGGCTTGCTCTCGATCTCAGGCACCCAGCTCGGCAACGCCATACAGCCCATGTTAGACGGAGTGACCTGTAAAACACCCTTGACTGGTCTTTGCATGACGCCCATAATGGTGTTTGGTGGTCACTCTGACGAGCCAAGCGCCGCAACCCCGGCAGAACCGGGAATGATCGTCCTGCTCGAGCGGCCGGACGGGCTCCGCGTAGAGCGGGTCCGGTTGCGCGACCGAGTCGCCGCCCGGCTTCAAGCGTCGGCACTCGATAGCCAGCTGGCGGCCGGAGCGTCTCCCGAATCGAGCGTTGCGCTGGCAATCCACGCTGAGCACCTTCATGCCGCGTCGCAACGCCGAGTTCTGGCGCAGAGTCTTCGGCGCGTGGGCGCCGCCTCCCAACCTCGGAGCGCTCGGCGCTTCGGCGTTCCGATCGACCGCGACGAAGTCCGCCGGGCCCGCCACGAGCTCGAGACGCTGGCGAGCCGCCTCGCGGCGCCCGAACCGGTCAATGTGGGCGGGGTGGCCCGGGTGAGGTCGCTCCTCGCCGACGGCACCGGTCCGCTGTACCGAAAGAGCGAACCGGGTCGGCTGCGTCGCGAACTCGTCGCCGCGCTGGCGTCGTTGGAACCCCGCGCCGAATAGCGCTCGACCATGCAGTGATCCTCTGTCCGGTCGCGGACCCGGCCGGGCCGTGGCACCACGGAATACGACCGCGACGGGACCCCGTTAGTGAACGGCGATCTCGACGACCTTGACCACGACCAGCGCGAAGGCGACCAACAGATAACCCCGCAGGGTCACGAGGCCGATCTTGCGCTGGAGGGAGACCGGGGGCCGGGCCAGACGGTTGAGCGCGGGCATGCGCCACGTCTGGCGGTCCTCCCACTCGACCGGCACGGTGAGCCGCGCCGCCTTCCGGCTCCGGCCGCGCAGGGTGAGGAACACGCCGACGACGAGACCGGCGACCGCGCCCCCGAGGAGAATCGTCACGATGGCTCCACTGCTGATGTTCGGGAACAGGACGCTGGCGGTGAGGATCACCGAAAGCAGCACGAGCACCCAGACGACGGCGGAGGTGAAGACGTTGAGCCTCGTCGAGTTGACCCACGGCCCGAGGACGTCGCGGTCGTTGCAGAGCAGCAGCAAGAACACCGTGGCGCTCGGGAGGAGCACACCGGCCAACGTCTGCACGCCCTCGGTCAACAGCCCAAGTGGAACGTGCGGGATCAACACGAGCGTGGCGGCCAAGCCCATCAGCCCCCCGTAACAGGCGTAGAAACCCTTGGCGCCGCGCACCGAACGGTGCAAGGAGTGATTCACGCCGAGGACGTCGGCGCTCGCGTAGGCGGTGGCGAGTCCCACCGCGGCGGCCCCGATGATGCTGGCGTCCAACAGGGCGATGGCGAAGAGGTCGCCGGCCAACCGAGAGACGTAGGTACCCAGACCTTGGGCCACTCCGGCCGCGCTGGTGAAGTTGCCGTAGCCGGGGTGGCCGACGAACACGGCGGAGGAGAAGCCGAACATGGCGGCGGCGCCGACGACCACGATCACGATGCCGATCCAGAGATCGGCCCGCTCGTAGTTGATGAACCTGGGCGTGATTCGCTTGTCGATGATGTAGGACTGCTGGAAGAAGAGCTGCCAGGGCGCCACCGTCGTGCCGACGATCGCGATGATCAACAGCATCACGGTGGACAGCTGCGCGTGGTGGGGCAGGCCCGGGACCACGAAGCTCTGGGCCACCTCGCCGATGGGCGGGTGCACCATCAGGTAGATCGGGATCAAAATCAACGAGCCGGCGACCAGGGTGAGGCAGATCCGCTCGAATCGGCGGAAGCTCCCTGTGCTGGCGGCGCCAACGATGACGGCACCGGCCAGGATCACCGAGGGGATCTTGGGCAGGCCGAGGTAGCCCACGGCGAGCGTCACGCCGATGAACTCGGTCACGATGGTCAACGCGTTCAAGATGAACAGATCGATGACGCTGAAGGCGCCCCAGAACTTGCCGAACCGCTCGAGGATCAGCCGCGCGTGCCCCACGCCGGTCACGGCGCCGAGCCGCAGGACCATCTCCTGATTGACATAGACGACCGGCACGAGCAGGAGGATCGTCCACATGAGGTGGAGGCCGTAGTTCTGCCCGGCCTGGGTGTAGGTGCCGAACGCGCCGGCATCGTTGTCGCCCACCATCACGATGAGCCCGGGCCCGACGATCGCGAGCAGCGTCTTGACCTTGCGCGAGAGCTTGGGGCGCGACGCGACGTCGCCGTGGGGAATGGTGCCCAGGGCACCGCGGATGTCGCCGACGTGCTGGGTGTCGAGGACGGCGCCGTCGTCGAAGGTAGTCGTTGTCATCTCACGGCACCCCCCATCACATGGCGGGGCGTGCGGTCCGAGAGGCTGACCGAACGGGCAGCGACGTGGCGGCGCGGAAGAACGGGGTTGAGGGACATTGGAATCTCCTTTTGCCTCGGAGTGGACGCCTCAATGGGCAGGTCCACGGCGCGAATGGCACCCCACACCCAGGCGCGGGGTCGCAAGGGTCAATTGGGGGCGCGACGCACCCCACGACGGATTCCGGCGGGTCACGGCCCGCGTCGAAGCGGAGCCGGATGTTCAGCGAGAGCCGAAGAGGTTCAGCTCAGTTCGCACGCCGGAGCAGCCAGGTACTGGGGGGTTCGGATTTCATCTGGCTCACCTCCTGGGTCGTGTGCGATTCGTAACACCAAGTATAGACCGGACCGTCCTCGGACTTCGGCGGCGACACGCGTCCGCTTCAGATGCTCGTCTTGGTCACCTCACCCACGCGTCGGAAGGTGTTGCAATAGAAGAGGCGGCCGCCCGGTGCGCGCCAGTCCGCCCACTCCGTGAACGCCTCGCTTGACGTACCACCCAGGCGAGGGGCGACGTGGTCGATCATGGTCGAAAAGGTCGCTTCAGCATCGAGATTGTCGAATTCGTAGTAGTGCATGTAACGCGGGTCCGCCTCGGCGACGTTCTCGTATACGGAGATCTGCGTGAACCCGGGGATGCCGGCGTCCGCAATGTGCCGGATGTGGACGAAGTCTCCCCAATCGCGCAGGCTGCGGGACAGGTCCGGTGCCTTGGGACTGATCCACACGATCAGCAGCCCCAACGTGGGTCGGCCGGTGAGGACACCTTGGCTCGGACGAGGATGGCGTCGGAAGCAGTGGCCCTCCGAGACCTCGGGCGGCGTGGAAGGGGCGGCGAAGGGGTCCCCGGCTTCGGCCACGACGAGCGATCGGCCGTCGCGCACCCGCATCGGCAAGTCGGTGCGTCCGAGCGCGCAGTTCTCCCACCAGGTGACGCGGTCCGCACCGGGCACCCGAATGAGTTCGTCGGCGCGCGCTCCGCAGGCTTCGCTCGCGGCATCGCCCAACTCGAGGTAGAGGAGCGTGCTGCACCGGTCCTCCACGCCTACACCGCCCCTGGGGGCGCCGTCGCCATCGTCGATTCCAGTCGTTCGGTCACCGAGGTCCAGCGCCCGCCGGCCCCCGCAGACTCCATGATCGCCTCGAGCACCGCCATTTGGGCCACTCCGTCGACGAACGTCGCCGGTGGCGGACCGGCGACATCCTTCCCTGCGATCAGGTCGCGGAACGCCGCGGTCAGGTGTGTGTAGGGCGAGTACTCGACTCCGAAGGTGATCATGCGTTCATAGGTCGTCGTGACCGCACCGTCGGGAAGCCGAGGTGCCACCTCCACTCCGGTGCCCTCTGGGGCAATCCTCGCCGTGACCCCGTTCGGGCCGGCTACCTTGACCGTCGCGCCGACGCCCTCGATCCAGGCGGCACCCCGCGAACCGGTGACGCGGGTTTCAACCAACACCCCCCAGTCCCCTGCGGTCGACTCCATCACGCCCACCGTGCCGTTGCACATCCGAAAGTGCACCACAAACCCATCGTCCGCACTCATGGCCGGCCGGTCGACGACGTGGACCAGGTGGGCACTCACCCCCTCGAACTCCCCCAAGGTCATACGGATCTGGTCGATGAGCTGTGACCCGTGCGCCCACAGCCAGCCACCCCTCGACGCGGCGTCGGCCCACCAGCTCGGAACGACGGCGTCGGGCTCTGCGAGCACGGGGACATGCATGACCCAGGTCGCCATCCGCGGCTCGCCGATCTCGCCTTGCTGCACGGCTTGCGCCAAGCTCGCCTGCCCGGGGTCCCAACGGAACTCGGTACCGAGCACATGGACCACTCCGGCCGCTTCGGCAGCGGCGAGGACGGTGCGGGCCTCTTCCAACGTGGCGGTGAACGGCTTCTCGCAGATGAGATGGCGGCCGGCGGCAATGGCTTCGAGCGCCAACGCCGCATGAGTCTGCGGCGGAGTGGCGATCGTGACGGTCTCCACCCCGGGCACAGCCAGCGCGTCTTGGAGCGAGGTGAGCGCCCGCGGCACCTCGAAGAGACGCGCCCGGCGGGCCGTCTTCTCCGCGTCTCGTCCCACGAGCGCCAGCACCTCGAATCCGGACGCACGCAGGGCGCGCACATGGGTGTAGCAGCCGAAGCCCGTTCCGACCACCGCAACACCGGTCATTTCGCTCCGCGCTCCTCTCTCTCGCCCTGTGTCACCTGAGCCAGCAGATCAAGCGTCGCCCGTGCGGCGCGCTGAGCCGCCTCGGTCGGCCCGAGCGCGTGGAGGTCGTCCGAGAAAACCTCGACACCGATCGGCGCGCCCGCCCCGATTTGGCGGAGCGCACCCAGATAGCCGAGCAGGTCGAACGCCCCATCGCCCGGGAGGAGGCGACGATGCAGCGTTGCCTCGATCAGATTCTCCTCGGCTTCCGCCGGCCCGTCGTCGACCTGGACGGCGAGGACGCGCGCTGCGGGAACTTCGAGCAGGTCCGCCGCGGCGGTTCCGGTGCGGGCGCAGTGCCACATGTCGATGTTCATGCCACCGTTGGGTCGGTCGGCCAACGTCACGACCTCGAGGGCGGTGGCCAGGTCGGGGATCCTCGACCACGCCAGCCATTCCAGATGGGCCAGCAGCCCGTGTTCGGCCGCCCGGTCGCACAGCGCCGCGAACGAGGCGGCTGCGTCCTCGACACCCCAGTCGCCCCCGAGGACGTCCGCCACGTTGACCGACCGCGCCCCGAGCACCTCCGCGATTCGAAACAAGTCCGCTTCTCCGAAGCGGAAGACGTCGATCGGATCGAGCTCGGGTGGGATCGAAAACGACTCGGCTCCGGGCGTCCACCACCAGACGGGGTCAAGCTCCGCCACCTGCAGGCCGTGGTCATCGAGCATGGCGACGAGATCGGCGTCGCCGAACCCCTCGTCGCGCGCCGCCTGGTAGTCGCGTCCCCAAAGGGACACGGCGGTGTAGCCCGCCGCAGCCGCCGCTTCGAGCCGCGCGCGGAACGGTGTCTGACGGGCAACGGTGCCCGAGCAGAGCACGAGATCGGCGGGACCGAGCGTCATCGCCCGGCCCTTTCTGGGAGGGATCGCTCCTCGGCGAGCAGGAGGGCGTCAGCCTGGGACACGTCTCGATCCTCTCAGTACCGGGTGACGGGGTTGACCAGTCCACTCAACGCGCTGCCGGCGCGGAACCGGCGCAGATTTTGCACGAAGAGATCCAGCGTCTTGGCCAAGGTACCCGGCGCACTCCAGCTGATGTGGGGGCTCAGGCGGACCGCCGGATGTTGGTAGAGCCAATGGCCGGCGGGAAGGGGTTCGGGTTCCACCGTGTCCAGGCTGGCCCGCGACCCTCGTCGAGCGCGACACGGAGCGCGGACTGGTCGACCAGGCTGCCTCGCGCCACGTTCACCAAGTGGGCACCAGGCTTGAAGGCGGCGAATGCCGCCGCGTCGAAGAGGTGGTGCGTGTCCTCCGTCGCCGGCGCTGCGATCACGACATGGTCGGCCCGGGCCAAGAGCTCACGCAGCTCGCCGACGACCTCGACATCGGGCAGAGACGCAGGGATGGTCGTGCGTCGAAAGGCAACGACGTGCGCGTCGAAGGCCAGAGCTCGACGCGCCACTTCGGTGCCGATGGCACCGATCCCTACCAGTCCGACGGTCCGTCCGGCCAGCGTGCCGAGCGATGCGGCGTTCCAGCGACTCGGCGGTGCCTCGACCCAGGATTCGGGGAGCGACTTCTCGAAGGCCAGTATCACGGCCAGCGTCCACTCCGCGATGGCCACGGCGGCCGCACCCCGCGAGCAGGTGAGCAGACGATCATCCAGGGCCTCGAAGGGGAACCCGTCGACGCCGGCTGCGAGCACGTGCGTCCACGCAATCGATGGCACGAGCATCTCGAGGATATTGCGCTGATCGTCGAGCAAGGTCACCAGTACCTGCGCGTCGGACGGGACGCTGCTGCCCACTTCGCACACCACGATCGTCTCGTCGGCCGGCAGAAGGGCGCGTAGTCCCTCGGCCAGAGCTTCGCCAAATGGCCGCGCATGGACGATGATCGACCCCGGCGGGCGCCCGGGCCTGTCCGAGCTCACGGATGCTCCGGCTCCTCGTCTGCGCGCACGTCTTTCAGGATGCCCGCCCGGTGTACCACTCCTAAGTTCTTGGCCAGGTAGTCGGGAGCCTCGGTCGTCTCGACGAACCACCCTGTCGGGCACATCGTCAGGATCTCGACGAACGAGAACCCCGCCCCGGACAGCTGGGTGTCGAGGGCCCGGCGAAGCGCCCGGTGGGTCCGCGCCAGTTCTCCGGCCGAGTTCACCGCACAGCGGGCCACGTAGGCGGCCCCGTCCAGGCGGGAGACGAGGTCCGCCAGGAGGATGGGGCGGCCGTGGGCTGCGGGATCGCGGCCCTCGAGGCTCGTCTTGGTGCGCTGGCCGAGGACCGTCGTGGCCGTCATGTGTCCGCCGGTCTCGCCGAAGACGCCGTTGTTGAGCATGACGCAGGTGATGTTCTCGCCGCGGGCGGCCGCATGGAGCACCTCTTGCAGTCCCTCGCTCACCATGTCGCCATCGCCCTGGACCGTGACGACCACGGTCTCGGGCCGCGCGCGCTTGACGCCGGTGGCCACCGACGGCGCCCGCCCGTGGAGTGCCTGCAACACCTCGACGTCGAGATTGTTGGAGAACGCGGTGTAGCAGCCGATGCCGAATACCGCGATCGTCCGCTGAGCCAGCTCTAACTCTTCAATTGCCTCGACGAGGCTCCGGACCGCGATCGGCTCGCCACAGCCGGGACACAAGTGATGCAATCCGACGTCGACGAGTGTCGGCGTGAAGTCGTCGACCAGGCGAGCCGGCGCGCTGGGCGGCGCGTCGGTAGGAACCCGCTCGATCCGAGTGTGTTCGGTCACCGCTGACGCTCCACGACGTCGAGGATCCGGCGCCGCAACACACTCACGTCGAGATCGGGCGCGATACCGAAACCGGACGCATCGAGGCTCAGGCCCCCGATGAATTCGACCGGAGCGGCGCCCAGTACGGCCAGGCGGACGTCGTCGAGCATCTGGCCGGCGTTGTTCTCGTAGACCGCGACTGCCGTGGCCCGCCGCGCCGCCGCGGCGATGGCAGCCGAGGGGAACGGCACCAAGGTCACGGGTCGGATCCAGCCGACGCGCACACCCTCGCTCCGCAGACTCCGCACCGCCGACCGGACATAGGCGGCCGGCGTGCCGAACGCCACCACGACCACATCTGCGTCGTCAGTGAACCCCTCTTCCGCTTCCGCTGGCACCTCGCACAGCATCCTGGCCGTGTGCTCCGCGCACGCCGCGTAGTGGACGGCGAGGTCGTAGCCTGCGCCGTCGCGTTGCTTGGTCGATCCGAGGAACGAAACCAACTTCGCTCGCCCCGAGCCTCCGCTCTCGCCGGTGAGGGCCCACTCCCTCGTCGGTTGCGGTCCGAGGTCCAATGGTGTGACGTCGACCGCCCGGGCCGTGTGCGCCAGGTAGTAGTCGCCCAGGATCACCACCGGACTGCGCCAGGCTGCCGCGAGTCCGAACGCGCGCTGGACCAGCTCGACGGCTTCGACCACGTCCACCGGTGCGAGGACGAGGTGGCGGTAGTCCCCATGACCGCCGCCCCGGGTGGTCTGCCAGTAGTCGCCTTGCGCCCGGGCCATGTTCAGGACGACCAGCGGGAGCCGGGCCAGGGTGATCTCGGCCAACGACTCCTGCATGAGCGACAGGCCCTGCCCCGTCGAGCCGGTCGCGGCCGGCGTGCCGGTGGCGGCCGCGCCCCAGGCCATGCCGACGGCCTCCAGCTCGCTCTCCGCGTTCATGCACACCCCGCCCACGGGTGGGAGCTTCTTGCCCATCTCCTCGAGGACCTCGGTGAACGGCGTCATCGGATAACCGGCGAAGAACCGGCAGCCCGCTGCGATCATCGCCTCGGCGATGGCCTCGCTCCCCTGCAGGAGTCGCCGCGGCGACGCGTGAACAGGCGAGATCGCAACGGGAGAGACGTTCACGGTGCGATGCCTTGGCTCGGCGAGTCGACGGACAGCTCGAGGGGGAGGTCGTACTTGTAGACCTGGAAGACGAAGTCCGGGCAGATCTGCGAACACGCCTTGCACCCAGTGCAGCCGGGCCGGAGCCACGGATAGCTGTAACCACGAGCGTTCACCTCAGAGCCCATTTCCAGGACCCCGGGCGGACAGGCGTCAATGCAGAGCTCGCACCCCTTGCAGGCCTCGACGTCGATGACCACTGTGCCACGCGTGCGCACGGTGGTCGCCACGCCGGTCTCCCGAGGGTCGTGGCCCGGTCTCTCTCGGGGCTGGCGGCCCACGGTCATCGCTCCCCGCCCGCAGGTGCGGCGAAGAGCCATGCCCCGTGCGCGGGCATCGGGAGCACGGCCGCGGCACCGGCCTGCAGCGCGCGGAAATTCGACTTCGAGGTATTGCTGCCGGTACGGCGGGACACAGGCCCGCACGCCGGCGCGGAGCGCGTCGAGCCCTACCAAGTTGGTGAGGGTGCTGAGCGCGCCGATCATCACCATCGAGGCGGCCATGACGTTGCCCGCTTCGACGGCCAGATCGACCGAAGCGACGTCGATGACCTCGAGGTCATCCCGCTCGAGTGGCCCGTCCCAAAGCACCGAGTTGCGCAGCACCAGGCCACCGGGACGGACCCTGGCGAGAACCGGGTCGGCGTAGTCAGGATGCATCGCGACGGCCGCCCAGGCCGATCCCACCGTCGGAGGCGACTCAATCCGTACGTCGCTCACGACGAGCTCGGCATCCGTGTTGCCGCCGCGCATCATCCCGCCGTACGACCCGAACAGTTGGGCGTCATGGCCTTCGGCCAGCGCAGCATGGGCGAGGATGTTGGCCGCCAGCTGCACGCCCTGGCCGCCGATGCCGGTGAGGAGGATCTCTCGTTCCATGCCATCCCTTTGGTCCGACGGATCCGTTGTCGGCAGACCACCTGGATCGCCTGTCCAGATCAATGATCCTAAACAGTGAGAACGCTGTTTTGCAACCGCCCTTAGCCCAGCTGTTCGAGCAGCAGCCGCCGTTGCACCTGTCCCGTTGCGACCGTGCGGGGGATCCGGTCGACCAGGATCAGCCGTCGAGGGTGTTTGTAGGAGGCCAACATGCCCTCGCACTGGGCTCGAAGTTCCACCAACTCGGGCGGCGGCCCACCCGGCGCCGCAACGACGACGGCACAGACCAGCTCGCCCCACTGCTGGTCGGGCAACCCGAGGACCGCCACGTCCGCCACTCGTGGGTGCGCCCCGAGCACGTGCTCCACCTCGCCGGGGGTCAGAGCCTCACCGCCGGTACGGATCACCTCGCCCAGGCGCCCGACGATCGTCACATACCCGTCGTCGTCCACGTCGGCCAGGTCGCCCGTTGCATACCAGCCGTCGGTCAGCACCGCCTCGGTGGCGTGGTGGTCATTGAGGTAACCGTCAAAGAGCAGTGGGCCACGGACGAGCAATTGGCCGGCAGCATCGGTGCGGAGAGACACCAGTGGACCGGGCACCCCACAGCTCCACGGCTTGCGCTCAATATCGGCGTGCTCAAGGAGGCAGACGCCTCCCGCCTCGGTCGAGCCGTAGAACACCCGGACCTGAGCGTCAGGGAGGGCAGTGGCGAGCGCGCGCGAACAGGTCGGGCGGGGTGGCCGACGTGCCCGTGTCCGCGAACCGTATGGAGGACAGGTCCGGCGGGTCCGGGGCGTCGAGCGCGTCGAGCAGACGGCGCCACACCGCCGGAATGGCGTTGAGCCGGGTGGCGCGGTGGCCCAGCACCGCTGCGCCGATCTCAGATGCTGAGGCATTCGCAACGAAGACCACGGTGTCACGCGCCTGCCACTGCTGGAGCGCGATGGTCCACGCACCCATGTGGAAGAGCGGGTACGGGCAGACCATCGCACCGCGGGGTTCGAGCAGGGCGCCCGGAAGAGACCGCAAGACATTGGCCCGATGCGAGAGCACCGCCCCCTTGGGCGAACCGGACGACCCGCTGGTGAAGAAGACGACGTGGGGATCCAGCTCGCCGACCGCACGTCCGGGGTCGACGTCCGATGACGAGGCGGCGGCGGACTCCAGCGAATCGAGGGACATGATGTCGAACCCCCGCCCGGCCAAGACCTGAGCAGGTCCGAAATGCTCGGCGTCGACCAACAACAGCGTCGGATCGAGACGATCCAACACATCTGCCACTTCGTGATCCCGCCAGACGCCGTTGAGGGGTGCGTAGACCGCGCCCAGTTTGGCCAGGCCTGCGAAAACGGGGACGGCAGTCAAGGTCGTCGACGCCCACATCGCCACCCGCCCGCCCGTCATGACGCCCCTGGGCGCCAACGCCTGAGCGGCGCGATTACCCAGCGTGTCCACCTCCGCAAAGGTGAGCGACTGCCCGCCGAGCACTGCCGCCGCGCGGTGCGGCACGGCCCGGGCTGCATTGCGGAAAACGTCCCCGATGACCAGCGGCTCGGTCATCCAGCTCACCTCCACACGTGGTTTGACGCCGCCCCGAGATCATTGATCTTAGAATGAGAGAACGTCGTGCTGGATCGGTAAGTAGCCGATCCGGACCAGCCGCTCTGGAGGTCGCCGTGGAGGCTTCGACAATCGACCACCTCGCCGACCGAGCCGTTGAGCGCGCGATTGCGGGGCGCCGCAACGAATACGGCCAGGAGATGCGCCGAATCGTCGATGCGACGTTTTCGCTCATCGAGCGCACCGGATCCTTGGACCCCTCCATGCGGGAGATCCTGGCCGAAGCCGGTTTGTCCACCCAGGCGTTCTACCGTTACTTCGCTTCCAAGGACGAGCTGATGCTCGCCCTTCTCGACGAAGGCCGTCGGAGGCTCGTCGAGACCCTGGTGCGGCGCATGTCGCGCTCCGCCGATCCGGGCGAACAAGTCCGAGCCTGGATCGAGGGGGTCATCGCCCAAGCAAGCAACGCGGCCGCGGCGGCTCGGACCCGACCATGGGTGCTCAGCGAACCTCGACTGGCCGAGCTCTTCCCTCGCGAGCAGCAGGCGTCGGTCGAGCTGCTGGTTGTGCTGTTACGCGAACCGATCACGCGCCTTGAGGGGCCGAACAAGCGGCCGAAGGCCGACGATGCCGCCGTTGCGGCGACGATGGTGTATCAGCTCACGTTTGCCACCTTACGCACGCACATGGTCGCAGGAACGAAGCCCGATTCCGAAGAGCGCGAGGCCCTCGTCCGCTTCTGCCTGCGTGGGGTCTCGACATGACGAGTTCGCCGGACGGACCGGCTGCGCAGCCGGCCATGGGCACCGAGCGGGTCTTCGGTGACATCGGCACCAACGTCGTTTACGAGGACGACGCGGTGCGGGTGTGGCGACTCAAGCTGGATCCGGAGGAGGAGAGCCCGATCCACCGGCACGAGCTGGACCACCTGCTCGTTCAGGTGAGGGGGGACCGGATTGCCGTCATCCCCGAGCCCGACACCCAGGGTCCCTTCACCGAGGTGCTCGAAGCCGACGTCGTCCCGGGCGCGGTGGTCCACGTACGTCGAGGGGGCGTCGAGCGGGCCCGCAACGTCGGATCGCAGCCGTACCTCGAAGTGATTGTTGAGATCAAAGAGACGGGTTCGCCACCGGCTGGTGCCACTGGCTGAGGAACCTTCTCTTGCCCACGGGCTGGGCTCGCCGGGAACATCGGCACCATCGGGAGATGCGAATGAGCGTCCGAACTGCGCTCTTGGGGCCTGAGGTCGGGGGATCGGCTGAGCGAAACCTCCCGGTACAACTGTCGGTGTGGGCAGTTCTACGAGCACACCAGCAGTCGCTTGGCAGCCGTCGTTGTGGGCAGACCAGTACACCGTCGTCAACGTGTCCTTCTGTGGCCTCGAACGAACCCAGCTCGACGCGGACTCCTGGGTGGACCACTGCCCAGGCTGGGTGTCGGGCTCCGATCGGGCTTTTGAGGAACTGCTCCGTGACGTCGCATGGAGCCAGAGGCGTCGTTGGATGTACGACCGGGAGGTCGACGAACCTCGGCTCACATCCTGGCAGAAGATCGACGAGCAGACCGCTGTTGCGTTCCCTTGGCTGGAGGACGCTCGGTCGTCACTGTCCGCGCACTACGAAGTCCGTTTCGACTCGCTTGGGCTCAATCTCTACCGCGACGGCGCCGACAGCGTCGCTTGGCACCGCGACCGCATACCCCCCGAGATCATGGAACCCGTAGTGGCCCTCGTGTCCCTGGGTGAGCCACGCACGTTCCTGCTCCGCCCCCACGGAGGTGGGAGGTCGCGTGCATTCAAGCTCGGCCATGGTGACCTGCTCGTGACCGGTGGTCAGACGCAACGCCGTTTCGAGCACAGCGTCCCGAAGGTGAAGAAATCGGGCCCCCGGATGAGCATCGCGTTCAGACACGGCGTCAGTTGACCGAGGCCGACTGGGAAGGTGACGACCCAGCCGCGCCTCTTAACGGACTTGTGCTCGCCGCGCTGTTGGGATGTTGGGGCGCTCGACGTGCGTGGTTGGGGACGCTCCTTCGCCACCCCGTTTAGCCCAGCCCGCGAACGTAGGATCAAGCTCGGCGGCCGCCCCGGCGCGGGCCACGGCCACACTGGAACTGTGCCGCCGTGTCGGACGAAGTCCGCTCCGAGCGCTGGAGTGGATCCCGCACCCTTGAGACGTGGACTCGCACCGAGACAGTCTGGCTCGACGGCGGCCGACCCGATGGGGTGCTAGTACCACGACCGATTTTCCGGCTAACCACCTTGGAGTCGACTGGATGGGCCGGTCAGACTTCTAGCGACAGGGACGGGTGTCCCGTCGAAACTCGTTTTGGAGGTGCGCCCCGAGATGCTCGGTGGTCCGTCGCCATGAGCCGACAGGTGCTCCCGGTCGCCTGGTACCGGTTCCGGGCCACCTTCGGTCATCGCCGGGGTGGATACCTCACCCTGGTCCTCCTGGTCGGCCTCGCGGGGGGTCTGGCCCTGGGGGCGTTGTCCGCTGCCCGGCGCACCGAGTCGTCCTTCGCCACGTACCTGGCCAGCACCGACCCGTCCAACCTGACCGTGACCGTCATCGGCGGTGCGCCCGAGGGGGGCGGCAGCGCCAACTATTCGTCGGCCGCCGAGGCGCAGATCGCCCGCCTGCCCGGCGTCAAACACGTGGAGTCTGCCGTCCCTCTGATTGTCGCCCCGTTGCTGGCCGACGGCGCCCCCCGCGTCGACGCCCACACAGCTTCGTCGGTCTTCTCTATTGCCAGCGTGACCGGGGAGTTCTTCGACCAGGACCGTGTGGCGGTCACCGAGGGCCGCATGGCCGACCCGGCCCGGGCCGACGAGATCATGATGACGGCAACGGCAGCCAACCTGCTCGGGTACCACGTCGGAGAAGTCATCCCCGTCGGCATCTACTCCCAGGAGCAGGAGACCCTTCCGGGCTTTGGGACACCCAGCGTGCCGCCCCTTCGCCGCATCGACGCCCATCTCGTCGGCATCGCGCAGGTGAGCAACGCTGTGGTTCAGGACGATATCGACCGCTTCCCCACCTTCATCTTCTTCACACCGGCCGTGGGAAAGGCGGTCGTGGCCGCCGGCGGGCAAGGCACCGAAGAAATCATCTACTACGGGCTCCAGCTCGATCGTGGGAACAGCGGCGTGGGCGCCGTGGAGCGCGAGTTCGCCTCCGTGGCGCCGCCGGGTACCAACCTTGCCTTCCACGCGATCGCCCCCGTGGAGGCCAAGGTCGACCGCACCGTCAAGCCCGTGGCAATAGCCCTCGGCGTGTTCGCCGCAGTGGCCGCGCTGGCTGCGCTGCTCATCGGCCTGCAGGTCATCTCCCGCCAGCTCCGGGATGCTGCCCAGGAGTCTTCGGTGCTGCGGGCGCTGGGGGGAGGGCCGACCGTCATCGCCGCCGACAGCCTGGTCGGCATCCTGGGCGCCGTCGTCGCAGGGTCGCTCTTCGCCGGGGTGGTGTGCGTCGCCCTGTCACCGCTTTCACCGCTGGGCCCGGTACGTCCTGTCTATCCCCACTTAGGCATTGCCTTCGACTGGACGGTGCTCGGCATTGGGATCGCGGTCCTCATGGTCGGGCTCGGGGCGATGGCCATTGCCCTGGCCTACCGCGGAGCGCCGCACCGTGAGGCACGGCGCTCCCGACTGGCGCCCCCCCACACCTCCCGGGTCATTGAGGCGTTCGGTTCGGCGGGGCTGCCAGCTCCCGCTGTCGTCGGAGTTCGCCTCGCCCTCGAGCCAGGGCGGGGTCCCACCGCCGTGCCGGTGCGCTCGGCGCTACTGGGGTCGGTGCTCGCCGTCGCCATGGTGACGGCGACCCTCACCTTCGGAAGCGGCCTGCAGTCCCTGGTGTCGCATCCGGCTCTGTACGGATGGGACTGGAACTACATGCTCGACGCCACCAACAACGTCCCCCCCCAGGCCGTCTCGCTTCTCAACCACGATCCCGACGTCGCCACTTGGACCGGGTACAACTACAACGTTCAAGAGATCGACGGGCAGTACTTCCCCTTCCTGTACGAGGCCAACCATCCGGCGGGTCGGGCGGCGGTCCTGCCGCCGATCCTGACCGGCCACCAGGTCGACGACAAAAACCAGATCGTCCTGGGCGCGGCGACGATGGCGCAGCTGCACAAGCACATCGGTGACACCGTCGAGGTCAGCAACGGGGTTCCGGCCGACGGCCCCGCCGTCTATATGTCACCGACCCCGGCGGTGATCGTCGGCACCGCCACCCTGCCTGCCGTGGGATTCTCCAGCGTCGTCGACGACCACACTTCCATGGGTACTGGGGCGCTCGTCTCCAATGCGATCGTGCCCACGGCGTGGACGCAAGCGACCCTCAGCCCGAATCCCACCCTCAACGGTCAGGCGGGCCTGGTCTTCGTGCGCCTCCGCAGCGGAGTGCCCTCCTCGGCCGGCCTCACCGGCCTGCGGCACATCGCGGCGGTCGCCAATCAAGCCTTCGCGGCAGTGCCGGACGGAGGCGGCCAGGGAAACTCGGTGTCGGTGGTGGGCGTGCAACGACCCGCGGAGATCGTCAACTACCGCACCATCGGGGACACGCCGGCCCTGCTCGCCGCTGCGCTGGCCGTGGGTGCCATCGTCGCCCTCGGAGTCACGCTGACGGCGTCGGTGCGGCGGAGGCGACGAGACCTGGCCCTGTTGAAGACGCTCGGCTTCACCCAACGACAATTGGCGGCCACGGTGGCGTGCCAGTCATCGGTCGCCGCGGTGATCGGGATCGTGGTGGGCCTTCCGCTCGGCATCGCCGTCGGTCGGTGGCTGTGGACGCTGTTCGCCCGCCAGATCTACGCCGTCCCCCACCCGACGGTGCCGGTGCTGTCGGTGCTCCTCGTCGCAGTGGGCGCTCTGGTATTCGCCAACGTTGTGGCAGCGTTACCCGGACTAAGTGCGGCCCGTACGTCTACCGCAGCACTGCTGCGGGCCGAGTGACGAGGTCGTGATGGGGCCTGTCGCTCACGTCTCGCGTCATCTCGTGGCACCGCTGCCGGTCAAGGTCGAGCGCGGGATGGCCCTTTTCGAATCAACGGCGTGAACGTCGTCGCGACGGCTGGTAGTTCCTAGAGCGCGACCGCAACAACAATGGGTATGTCCTGCTGGAAATTGTTGGGACAGCTGTTGGGACGGTGCGCAGCTCGCGAAGGCCGCCGCGAAAAGGGCCGTCTGACCAGCACCTCTGGAGCCTGAGGTCGGACTCGAACCGACGACCTGCGCATTACGAGTGCGCTGCTCTACCGACTGAGCTACCCAGGCAATAGCGACCGCCGGGCCAATTTCCTGGTGTCGTCGGCCCGACGACGGTGGATCAGTGTAGGCCAGGCCCGGTCGACGGCAGCCCGGGTCCTGTGACGGCGTCAACAATCGATGACTTGGGACCACGACGTTCGATTCCCGAGGTCAGAAGGCCTTTCGGACACCCAGCGGCAGGCCGGTGGATGCAACAACTGTGCAACTCTCCTGCAAGGCCCTCCCTCCATAGTGACCATTACCGGGTTGGGCGCGACAGCGGGAATGCATCGCCGGATCGAGAAGGAAGTGGGCCGTGGGATCCACGCTGAGCAGAGAGGCGACCGTCGACCGGCTGAAGATGGTCGAGCAGTTGCGGAATTGCTCGAGGACCCAGCTCAAGCAGGTGGCCCGACTGGCGGAACGGGTCCAGGTGGGTCAGGGCGAGGTGCTCGCCCGCGAGGGACGAATCGGCCGCGAGTTCTTCTTGATCCTCTCCGGCAGCGTGACCGTGACCCAGCAGGGACGTCGGGTCAACACTCTCGGCGCGGGGGACTTCTTCGGGGAGTTGGCCGCCATGAACCCTGGGCCGCGCAACGCGACGGTGACCGCTGCGTCCGATGTGGAGGTGCTCATCGTCGGCCCGCGCGAGTTTGCCTCCATGGTCGAGATCCCCGGCTTTCGGGACGCGTTGTTCAAGAGCATGGCTACCCGGCTTCGGGATACCGATGCGCAACTGGCGGCGGCCCTTGAGGACCACCGCGCCGAGGACTCGCTGGCTTCTCGTCCCCCGGTCGTTCCGTGATGGGCATCACGCCGTATCGACGCTCGTCGGCGACCCCCGCTCCGTGACGGTACCCGCGTTAGCCTGAGGTGGAGTTGGAACCGAGGGTTTTGATGAGCGTCCTGAGCAATGGTGGCGAGACCAGTTCGATCGGTCGCTTGCACAGCGTCCCATGGTTTGCCGCGTGCACCGATGAGCAACTCGTCCAGGTGGTGCAGCTGGCAGAACGCCTCCGCATTGACGCAGGCGAGGTCATTCTGCGCGAAGGCCGCCTCGGACGCGAGCTCTTCGTGATCCTCGAGGGGTCCGTGGTCGTCACGCGTGAGGGGCGCGTCGTCAATGAGTGGGGGGCGGGTGACTACTTCGGTGAGCTCGCGGCGATCGAGGCGGCGCCGCGTAGTGCGACCGTGACGGCGACAACGGATCTGGACGTCTTGATCGTCGGGCCACGCGAGCTCGACGCCATGATGGACATCCCAGGGTTCCGCAACTCGTTACTGGTGGGCATGGTGCGACGGATTCGCGAGGCCGACGACAAGCTGGCCGCCTACGCCGATCGGGAAGATCGCGCCCGCGGGCGCCAGGAGGGCACGGCCACCTCCTGACCGGGCTTGCCCGTCTGGTCAATCCGGCTGGGCCGCCAGGCGCGCCACGCGGTGCAGGCGCATCCTGCGCGCAGACTCCTCGGCGTTTCGGAGAAGTACGGCGACCCGCTCCTCTTCGCCCGCACGACCACGCTGCCGTAACGCCCTCGCCAGCTCCACCTCCGCCACCGCGACGAATGGGTCAGACCGCATACGGCGTGCCACACGGATAGCCGCCTCGAAATGCACCTCTGCCAGCGCCAAATCGCCCATCGACATCGCGAGGAGGCCGAGGTAGTGGTCTGCTGGTCCGAGACATGCTGCGGCCGGGGCGCGGATGACCACGGCGGACCCCGCGTACGGCCGCATCTGCTCGTAGACAAGGACGGCGTGCTCGCGCGCCCGGGCGCCCAGCACGCCGCACGTCGCAGCGGTCAACGCTAAGGCAACGCCCTCTGTCTGGTCGTCCGCTACCGCCTCCCAGCCAATGTCCGACAGCGCCTGCAGACCTTCGAGCGCGGCGTCTTGTTGACCGCCTTCCGCGTACGAGAGGGCGAGCGCCGCCTGCACCATGGGGTAGTCAGGTGGAGCCTGGGCAACGACGTCGTTGAAGGTGCTTTCCAAGGTCGCAAGCTCGCCTCGCTGCCACCAGGTCCAGATCATGAGCGCGCCGTAAAAGCTCAACGCCATGTCGTTGTAGCCCTCCGCCACCGACATGGCTTGTTGTCCCATCCATTCGGCGCGCTCGAAATCTCCCGAGACCAGCGCCAACATGGCTCCCACGTTGAACCCATATGAGGAGGCCAGCGGGTGGACCGGTCCGGTGTCGCGTGCTTCGAAACGTGCCACCTCGTCGTTGACCCCGTCCATATCGCCTTGGGCCAAAAACTCCCGGATCCGCCACATGTGCCCGTGCAAGGCCAACAGCTCGTCGCCGACGTCGTCGGCGATCTCGCCGAGCTCGGTTCCGGCGGCCAGCCGCTCGGGAGCCGGCTCGATACCCCAGAGCGCGTGCATCCGAGCATTGAGCGCATACCCCAGTGCCGCACGATCGCCGAGGCGCCTGGCCATTTCGACCGCCTCGGAGCTGAGAGTAAGCGAACGCTGGAGCACTCCGGGCGCCGGCACGCCGGCCGAGTACACAATGACCAGTCCGAGTCGCGCCGTCACCATGGCACGAAGGTGCGAGTCCTTCTCAGGCAGCATCGATCGCGCCTCCTCCAAGAGGTGGACCTGGTCCTCGTTGGCGCCGACGATGCCGAGATAGCTCATCGGGCCGGCCCGCAGCGCCGTGGTCGCCAATCGCTCCGCATCACCGAGAGTGCGGGCCAGCGTGGCCGCGCGTTCGAAATTGGCGTATGCCTGAACCGAATCACCCGCACGGTTCTGTGCTTCTGCGAGGGCGATCAACGCGTCGCAGCGCGTCGCCTGGTCGGGTGGGGCGAACCTTTCTGCCACCTCCAGGGCGCGGGTCAGGTGCCCCACGGCGTCCTCGAACGCCAGGAGACGGAGTGACCGCTCGCCCGCGGCCATGCCGTAGTGGATGGCCTTGTCGGCGTCGGCCAGCGCGGCTCCCATGTAGTAGTGGTGGGCGAGTTCGTTGACGTATTCGTCGAGCGAATCCCTATGTGCTCGCTCGGTCGCGACTGCGATCTTGTGGTGATACCGCACTTTCCGTCCCCGCAGAAGTTCTCCATAGATTGCGTCGCGCACTAACGCGTGCGTGAACGCATAGCGATCCTTGACTTCACCACCGATCCGGCGGAGCAGGCGCGATTCCTCGGCACGGTCGAATGCGTCAAGCTGCTGCTCCGCGGTGAGCTCCGCCGCGTCGGCAACAACGCCCGCCTCGCACTCCAGACCGGAGACCGCGGCGGCATGGAGGAGGTAGATCACGTCTTGAGGCAGCCGCGAGACGCGCCGCGCGACCAGCTCACGAATCGCCTCCGGCGGGGTGAGATCGGGCGGCACTACCTGGTCGCCCTCCCCACCGGCCGGGTCGTCCCGCTCGCTGAGCTGCCGGAGCATTTCGTCGAGAAACAGCGGGTTGCCATTGGTCAACTTGAAGAGCTGGGGGGCCAAGTTAGAGGGCGGCTCGGGCCAACGCCCGATGAGCTCCTCGACGCTGGCTTGGCTCAGACCGAGAAGGTGCACCGTCTCGAGTGAGCGGTCCGATCTGAAGTCAGCCAGAAGAGAACGAAGCCGGTGCTCCGATGCGATCTCTGTGTCGATGTACATCCCGACGACGCCGAGCCGCGGGCGATCGATGTTGCGGAGCACGTGACGCAGGAGCAACAGCGTCGGCTCGTCTGCCCAGTGCAAGTCGTCGACAACGAGCAGCACTGAGCCGCCCGCCGACAATTCGCTCAGGGTGGCGGTCACGGCTTCGAAGAAGCGGAACCGTTCACTGTCCGGGTCGGCCACCTCCTCGTCGAGCGACGGCACGTACTCCCGCAGCCGGACGACGAGTCGCGAGAGTTCGGTGAGCTGCCAGTCGGGCATCTGTGAAATCTGGTCGGCGGAGACCGCCTGGAAGTAGTGACCGAGCGCCTCCGCGAAGGGCTGGAACGGCGCCACCGGGTCCTCGTCGCAGCGGCCCCACAGGACGAGGAACCCTTCGTCTTCGACGGCGTGGACCAAATCCGCGACGAGGCGCGTCTTGCCAATTCCGGAGTCACCATCCACCATGAGGAGTGGGCCCTCGCCCCGTGTCACTGACGCCCACCAGTCGCGCAGCAAGGCCGACTCATGGTCGCGACCGATGAGGACAGCTTCGACGGGAGACGTCGGCACGCGCACCCGGTACCCGGGCGGTGACACGGTCGCGGGGGTGTCGACGACGATCGCGCTCGGCTCGCCGGTGGGCTCTTCCGGGGCCGGAAAGTCGAGCGCTGGATCCTGGGTGAGGATGGCGTGCTCGAGCCAGGCCACGTCATGGCCGGGCTCGATCCCGAGGTCGGCAACCAGGATGGACCGCAGGTCTTGGAAAACGCGCAGAGCCTCCGCCTGACGACCGGAGCGATACAGCGCCAGGATCCGCTGCGACCACAACCGCTCCCGCAACGGGTGGCTGTTGGTGAGCGTCTCGAGCTCCCCTACCAGGGCCGCGTGAGCGCCCTTCGTCAAACCGGCGTCGATCCGGATCTCGATCGCCGCGAGCAGGAGCTCCTCCAGGCGACGAGCTTCGGCCCGGGCAAAGGGTTCGTCCCGTACTTCGCTGTACGCGGTGCCACGCCAGAGATCCTGAGCTTCGACGATCCTTCGCATCGACTCGGTCGGACGGCGTCGCGCCAGCTGCCGCCGACCATCTGTTACCAGCCGTTCGAAGGCAAAGACATCGGTGGCCTCCGCCGCGATCTCCAGCGCGTACCCCGGTGCCCGCGTCACGATCAGGTCCTCCGATGCCCCGGCTGCGCGCAGTCGTTTGCGCAGGCGCGAGATGGTGGAACGCAGCGCGATCTCAGCTCCCTGCCCGTCGCTCTCGCCCCACAGGGAATCGACCAGCCGGTCGACCGAAACAACGAGGTCGCGGTCGATGAGAAGTCGCGCGATCAGAGCGCGGGCCTTGACGCCGCCGATGTCGACGACCTCTCCGTTGCACACGACCTGGACAGGGCCGAGAACCCGGATCTCGACGTGAGGCGGGTCGGAGGGAAGAGAGTTCGCCTCCGCCTCGGCACCACTCCCCGACATGTCGCCTCTCACGATCTCTCCAGACGCCAGATGCTATGCCGTGCTTGCAATGTAGGTTGAGAAGTTGGCGAGGTGAACGAAGTCTCGCGGCATCGAGCACGATCGAGCGTGCCCTGGGCGACGCGTCCGGCGAATGGCACTAAACGATTTCGCTTACAGTTTCTGGAGACATCACCGGCGCTCGGCGCAGTCTCAGGCACCCTCTCGGCGCGCCAACTGCGCCGGGCGCTGCGCCAGGCGAGCGTCTTAGGCGGCCAGCGCGGCCAGGCGGGAGAAGAGCGACTGCAGCAACAGGGACTCGTTCGGGTTGCGGGGCAGGGACTCGGCCGCCTCGGTGATGAGGCCCACCGCCGCCGCGGCAACACGCACGTCCTCGTCGCTCGATGTCACGCCCGCGCCCGCGCCCCCTGCGCCGGTCCCGACGCCGACCGAACGCACCACCCGCCCCCGGTAGGTCCGCGCCAGCACCCCGAGACCGGCCCTCAGCGCGTCGGTGCGGAACCGGCGCTCCTCGCGTTGGTGTTGCTCGACGATCTCCTTGCGCCCGGGCAACCCGCGCTCCCCCATCTCCTTGGCCGCCTGGGTCAGGGTCTCGATCTGCCGCGCGTGGGACGCCCGCAGCGGCTCCACCGCACGCTCGGACGATTCGAGCACCCGGCGCGTCAGCAGGGCCACGGTCATCCCCGACGTGTTGAGATCGTCAGGGACCGACGACCAGAGCGCGACCCGCGCCGCGACATCCGGGTCGTCCAGCATCACCCTGGCCCGCTCGATGTTGCCGCCGCTGCTCTCGGCTACCACCGCTGCCACGTCCGGCGCGGCGCCGGCCGCCGTGAGCCACCGCGCGATCACGTCCCGAGGGAGCGGGGGGAACGGCACCTCGACGCTGCGACTGGCGATGGTCGTGAGGTCGGGCGTCACCTCGTCGGCCAAAAGGATGAAGACGGTCTGGCCCGGGGGCTCCTCGAGCGTCTTGAGGAGCACCGGCGCCCGCTCCAGCACCAGATGCATCTCGGGGACGACGATCACCTGGCGTGCCGCGGCCAAGGGCCGGCGCTGAGCCAGCGACACCACCTGGCGCATCGTCTCCTTCGACAGCGACGCCCCGCTGCGTCGAACGACGTGCAGGTCGGGGTCCGTCCCGGCCAGGGCCGCCCGGCACGTCGCACACGTCCCGCAGCCACCATCGGGGCACAGCAGGGCCGCCGCGAAGCCGTACGCGGCGGCCTGCCCACCGTTGCCCTCGGGCCCGAGGAAGAGGTACGCGTGCACGGGGTTGGCTGCGGCAGCCCGCAATCCAGCGACCGCCTCCTCCTGGCCCACCACGCCCGCAAAGAGCTGAGGCGCCGGGCGGCCCGAGGTCCCGCGCAGATCCTCGCGTTCGCTCACCGGGATGGCGGGGCCGCCGACAGACCTCCGGGCGCTGTTCCCAACCGCTCCTGCACGGCCTCGACGATATGCGCCGTGACCTCGGCCACCGCGCGGGCGCCATCGACCACGACCCAGTGCGCGGGGTCGTCCGCCGCCTGGGCCAGGAACCCGTCGCGCACCCGCGCCGCGAACTCCTCCCCGAGGCGCTCCATGCGGTCCGCCCCGCCAGGTCCGGCGGCCAGGCGGGCCGCCGCCACCTCCACCGGCACCTCGACGAGGATCGAGAGGTCGGCCGCCAACCCCCCGGTCGCCCACGCGCTCAGCTGCGCCAGCTCGGGCACCGGCAGTCCGCGGCCGTAGCCCTGATAGGCGATCGTCGAGCCGGCGTACCGGTCGCTCACCACCCACTCGCCCGCAGCCAGCGCCGGCTCCACGACGAGGGCCACGTGCTCGGCCCGGTCGGCCGTCATCAACAGCGCTTCTGCCCGCGGCGTCGGCGCCGCGGCCTCCGGTGCCAGCAGCAGCCGCCGCAAGAGCACCCCGAGCGGGGACGCCCCCGGCTCATGGGTCAGCTGTGCGCCCAGCGCCTCAGCCAGTGTCCGCGCCTGGGTCGACTTGCCGCTTCCGTCGATGCCCTCGAGCGCGATGAGGCGGCCCCGGGCCGGCATGTCAGAACGGCTCGGTCGACGCTGCCCTCATGGCGGGATCGGCGGGCTCAGGCTCGGGCTCGGACCCGGCGGTCGGTGAGGCCTTCGTGGCCGCCGCCTTCTTCGACGCCGCGGTCTTCGTGGCCTTCTTGGCCGGAGACTTCTTGGCCGTCGCCTTCTTCTTGGCCGGGGCCTTCTTGCCAGCGGCCTTCTTCTTGCGAGTCGACGGACCGGCAGCGCGTCGCTCCGCCAGGAGCTCGGAGGCCCGTTCGATGTCGATGGCCTCGACCGAGTCGCCCTTGCGCAGGCTCGCGTTGGTGGTGCCGTCGGTGACGTAGGGTCCGAAGCGGCCCTCCTTCACGACGACCGGCAGGTTCGTCGTGGCGTCGGTCCCGAGTTCGCGCAGTGGTGGGGCCGCCGTGCGGCCCCGGCGCTGCTTCGGCTGCGCGAACAGCGCACGCGCCTCGTCGAGCGTGACGGTGAGCAGCTGCTCCTCGCTGGACAGGCTGCGCGTGTCGGAGCCGCGCTTCAAGTACGGCCCGAAGCGGCCGTTGTGCGCCACGACCTCCTCGCCCGTGTCAGGGTCCGTGCCGACGATGCGCGGGATCCCCAGGAGCTCGAGCGCCTGCTCGAGCGTCAGCGTGGCCGGATCCATCGCCGAGAACAGCGACGCCGTGCGCGGCCTCTCGCCGCCGTCGGCCATCTCGCCCACCTGTATGTAAGGCCCGAACCGGCCCGCCTTGAGCTGCACGTCGAGCCCGCTCTCGGGTTCGGTGCCGAGCACGCGATCATTCGAAGGCGCCGCGAGGATCTCCTCGGCCCGGTCGATGGTCAGTTCGTCGGGCGCGAGATCGTCGGGGATCGAGGCGCGCGCCTCGCCCTTCTGCAGGTAGGGCCCGTAACGGCCGACGCGGGCGACGATCGGCTCGCCGTCGCTCCCCTCGCCGAGCGGGATGGAGTTGATCTCGCGCGCGTCGATCTCGGCCAGATGCGCGGCCACCGTCGCCTTCAGACCGAGCGTGTCGACCTCGGTCCCGTCGCTCGCCATGGCGCCCGGCGCGTCGCTGCCGAAGTAGAACCGGGTCAGCCAGGGCAGCACTTCCTCGGTCCCGGCCGCGATGTCGTCCAGGTCGTCCTCCATGGCCGCCGTGAAGCCGTAGTCGACCAGGTTCCCGAAGTAGCGCTCGAGCAGTCCCACGACGGCGAAGGCGGTGAAGCTCGGCACGAGCGCCGTCCCCTTCTTCCAGACGTACCCGCGGTCGAGGATGGTGGCGATGACGCTGGCGTAGGTCGACGGGCGGCCGACCCCCAGCTCCTCCATCGCCTTCACCAGCGACGCCTCCGTGAAGCGGGCCGGCGGCTGGGTGGTGTGCGCACCCGGCTCGAACGCAGTGCCCTGCACGCGGTCGCCCTCGGCCAGCGCCGGCAGCAGCCGCTCCTCGGCGCTCTCGGCCTCCTGCTCGTCGTCGTCCCGGCCCTCCTCGTACACCTCGAGGAATCCCTTGAAGGTGATGACACGTCCGCTCGCCGAGAACTCGGCCTCCTCGCCCGCTGCCCGTCCCTCGGGCACCGGGGCCGTCAGGCGGACCTGCGCGCTGGTCCCGGTGGCGTCGTTCATCTGGGAGGCCACCGTGCGCTTCCAGATCATCTCGTAGAGACGGAGCTCGTCCCCCGAGAGCTGGCGCCCGACCTGCTCGGGGGTGCGGAACGTCTCGCCGGAGGGGCGGATGGCCTCGTGCGCCTCCTGCGCGTTCTTCACCTTGCGCTCGTACCGGCGGGGCCGTTCTGGCACCGACGCGTCGCCGTACCGCTCGCTGGCCTGGGTCCGGGCGGCGGTCAGCGCCTCGTCGGACAGCGTGGTCGAGTCCGTGCGCATGTAGGTGATGAATCCCTGCTCGTAGAGGCGCTGGGCCACCTGCATGGCCCGCTGGGCGCTGAAGCGGAGCTTGCGACCCGCCTCCTGTTGCAAGGTCGACGTCATGAACGGCGCCGCCGGCGAGCGGCGGAACGGCCGTTCCGTCACGGACTTCACCGTGAAGGTCTCCCCGGCCAGGGCGGCGGCGACCGAGGTGGCCTCCTCCTCGGCGAGCACCCGCACCTCGCCCTTCGCTCGCTGCTCCCCCTGCTCGTCGAAGTCCCTGCCGGTGGCGACCGCCGTCCCGCCGAGCGAAACGAGGGAGGCCCCGAAGCCGTTCGCGGCGGTCTCGTGGGCAAAGGTGCCCTCGATCCCCCACCACGTGGCCGAACGGAAGCGCATGCGCGCCCTCTCTCGCTCGACCACCATCCGGGTGGCGACGCTCTGCACCCGTCCAGCCGAGAGCCGCGGCATGACCTTGCGCCACAGCACCGGCGACACCTCGTAGCCGTAGAGGCGGTCGAGGATGCGGCGCGCCTCCTGCGCGTCCACCAGGCGGCGGTCGAGGTCGCGCCACTCGTCGACGGCACGCGCGATCGCTGCCGGGGTGATCTCGTGGAACACCATCCGCTTGACCGGCACGGTCGGCGCCAGCACCTCCGAGAGGTGCCACGCGATCGATTCGCCCTCGCGGTCCTCGTCAGTGGCGAGGTAGAGCTCGTCGGCCGTCTTGAGGAGCCTCTTGAGGTTCGCCACGACGGATTTCTTCGGCGACGAGATCACGTAGAGCGGCTTGAAGCCGTTGTCCACGTCGACCCCGAGCCGCGCCCACGACTCTCCCTTGTACGCCGCGGGCACCTCGTCGGCACCGCGCGGCAGGTCGCGCACGTGACCGACAGAGGACTCCACGATGAAATCGGGGCCGAGCATGCCGCCGATGGTGCGCGCCTTGGCCGGCGACTCGACGATGACGAGCGCCTTACCCACGTCGCACCCCGCGGGGCACGAGACGGAACAACGAATCGGAGGGCATGATCAAATCAGAGTGGGGTCCGCCGACCCGCCTGTCAAGAGCGGGCCACGACGCAACCACCACCACCGAACGGTCGCCGATGCGCCGGAGCAGGAAGAATGGTGAACCTCGGCGTCAGCCGCCGCCGCTCGACTGGGCGGGGTTCGCGGCCGCCGCGTCGACCGGTTCGGACGCCAGCGGAGGCAGGTCGGATGGTCCGGCAGCCGGCACTGCGGCCGGTGGGGCGGGCGCGGCGCCTTCGGCGTCGGTATCCATCGGCTGGGTCGATCGCTTCGAGAAGGCGAGCGCGCCCAGCAGGACGACCAAGGCCACGCCGGCGATGGCGAGACGCGCCCCCGTGTGGTGGCGCAGTGTGATCACGGCCGGCAAAATCAGCAGCGAGACCAGGTTCATCACCTTGATCATGGGATTGAGCGCCGGGCCGGCCGTGTCCTTGAACGGGTCACCCACCGTGTCCCCGATGACGGCGGCCTTGTGCGCCTCCGAGCCCTTGCCGCCCTCGTTACCGTCCTCGATGTACTTCTTCGCGTTGTCCCACGCACCACCGGAGTTCGACAGAGTGTTGGCCATGAGCTGCCCGGTGAGGATGGTGCCGGCGAGGAAGGCCCCCAGCGCCAGGTAATTGATGCCAAAGCCCACGATGACCGGGGCCAGGATGGCCAGCAGCGCAGGCGTGGCCAGTTCGCGCTGGGCGGCCGCGGTGCAGATGCTGATCACCCGCCCGTACTCCGGCTTCTCGGTGTAGTCCATGATGCCCGGATGCTCGCGGAACTGGCGCCGCACTTCGAGCACGACGGTGCCCGCCGAGCGGCCGACGGCGCGGATGGCCAGCGACGAGAACAGGAAGGCAATGGAGCCACCGATGAGGAGACCGATGAACGTGGTCGGGTTGGCCACATTGATCTGAATCACGCTGAAGACTTTCGAGCCCGTGGCGTGGAGGCTCGGTATCTGCTCGCCGATCGTCTCGATGAACGACGCGAACAGGGCGACGGCTGCAATCACCGCCGAGCCGATGGCGACGCCCTTGGTGATGGCCTTGGTCGTGTTGCCGACTGCGTCGAGGCTGACCATGATGCGCTCCGCGTCGCCGGTGAACTCGCCGGACATCTCGGCGATGCCCGCCGCGTTGTCCGACACGGGACCGAAGCTGTCCTCGGAGACGATCATGCCCGCCGTGGCCAGGAGCCCGATGCCGATCAGCGCCACCAGGTAGAAGGTCAACTCGATGTTGCCGTCCCCGAGCCCGATGGCGACACCGATGGCGATGGCGATCGCCATGATGGCCCACACGGACGACTCCAAGCCGATGGAGAAGCCCGCCAGCACGGTGGTCGCCGGACCGGTGCGGGCCGCCGCCGCGATCTCTTTCACGGGACCGCGTTCGGTCGAGGTGAACTGCTCGGTGATCTGGCTGGCCACCAGCGAGAGGACGACTCCGGTCAGGACCGCGTAGAAGACCTTGAGGTCGTGCACGTAGTACTGGGCCACCAGGAACGCACCCACCACCGTCAAGAGCGCGGCCAGCCAGAAGCCACGGTTGATGGGAGTCAGCGCGTTGCGGTCGCTCTTGCGCGCCCGCACCACGACGACGCCGATCACCGAGGCGATGATCCCCATCGCGGGGACGATGAGGGGGTACAGGACAGCCGCGGTGGGGTTGTGCCCGATCGTCCTGAAGGCCGAGTAGCCAAGGATCAGTGCCGCGATGATCGTGATCTCGTAGGACTCGAAGAGGTCCGCCGCCATGCCGGCGCAGTCGCCCACGTTGTCGCCCACGTTGTCGGCGATGGTCGCAGCGTTGCGCGGGTCGTCCTCGGGAATCCCGGCCTCCACCTTGCCCACCAGGTCGGCGCCCACGTCGGCCGCCTTGGTGAAGATGCCGCCGCCGACACGCATGAAGAGGGCGAGCAACGACGCGCCGAAGGCGAAGCCGATCAGCACGGCTGTCGCCGAGTTCTGGAAGATGAGGACGATGGCGGTGGCGCCGACCAGGCCCAGGCCGACACAGAGCATGCCGGTGACGGCACCGGTGCGAAAGGCGACCCGCAGGGCACCCGCCATGCCGCCCCCCTGTGACGCTGCGGCCGCGGTGCGCACATTGCCCCGTACGGCGATGCTCATGCCGATGAACCCGGTGAGGCCGGAGAAGGCCGCCCCGAACAGGAAGCAGATCACCCGGTAGAGGCCGTCCTGCTGGAAGCTCAAGGCGATCCCGCCGTCTGGCCTCACCACCTTGGTCGCCGTGAAGAAGATGAGGATGGCCAGCGGGATGATGATCATCACGATGGCCCGGAACTGCCGGGCCAAGAACGCCTCCGCGCCCTCCTGGACCGCCTGGGCGATCTCCTTCATCTTGACGGTGCCCTGGTCGGCCGCCAACACGTTGCGGGCAAGCAGCAATCCGGCGGCGATACCGACAAGTCCGGCGGCCAGGCAGATGTACAGCCAGGCCTTATCCGCCCCGCCCAGGTGGAAGGCCTGGTACCCACCCTCGGAGGCGAGGAGATTGATCATTCCCGGTGTGCCCTTTCTGTTCGAGTACGCCTTGTGGAGAGAGGGCGGCCGCGCCCTCGTCAGTGCGGTGCGGCAGCGCTCGGCACCGCGGCGGTCGATGTCTGATCCCGGTGCGAGGACGCGCCGAGGAGGTCGCACCCGACGCCGGGCCGGGGGGCACGATAGTCAGTGCTGCAACCGTGGGCAATTTCAGCCAGAGCTTCTGCGCCCTGTTCAGGGACGACGCTCAGCCCTCGGTGGGATCGCTCACCGCGCCCTGGACCAGCTCGAAGGAGGGGTTGAGCATGGCCGGGCGGCGGCCCCACGTCCCGACCATTCCCTCGGCCACCAGCCGGGCCCCGGGGTCGATGCCCGCGATCTTCGGCCGGCCCTGGAAGACGAGGAGGAGTCCGCCGGTGCCGTCGCTCAGCACGCACTCGAGGTTCGACGTCCCCGCCCGCGGCTGAATCCGGATCGACTTGACCCGGCCCGCCACGCGCACGCGCTGGCGGGGCCGCACCGAGGCGATCGGCGTGGTCGCCCCGGCCAGCTGGGCCAGCGTCTGGTCGGCGGCCAGCACCGCGCCCGGGCGCCGTGGCCCGTCCTTGCGCCCGACGCGGTCGACGCCGGTGCGGCCCTCGGTGTCGACCGGCGCGTTCCCGTCGCCGTTGGTGCGCCCGAGGCGCGCCCGCTGCACCGAGCGCCCGTAGGAGCGGACCCGGTCGCCGAAGCGCCCGCCGCCCACGGCGAAGGGGACGATGGTGGCGCTCACGTGGGGAACCTGGCCCAGGACGGCCGCGATCTTGTCGGCGGTGCGGTCGTGCAGGAAGCGCTCCCAGCCCCGGGCGTAGCTGCGCCGCGGCAGGAGCACCGTGCACTCGGTGTCGCCGTCGAGCGTGGCGTCGGCGACCAGTTCGATGGCGGCGCGCCCGAGGCGGCGGTCCGGGACCTCGATGATGTCGAGCGGCAGACGGGCCAGGCCGAGACGGCCCCACTCCGACTCCAGCTCCCGGGCGGCCTTGGTGTCGATGTCGAAGTGCACGGCGCGGAGGTCGTCGGGGGCCAGCGTCCGCGCGTACTGCAGCGCCCGGGCCGTCGCCATGTCGAGCCGGTCGACCAGGACCACCACCACGTGGCGGCGCAGCACGGGGGCCTCGGAGGCCTCGGCCGCGCCGGTCTCGAGCCACTCCGCCTCGCTCTGGTACTGCGCGTGCAGCCGGATCAGCCCCAGATAGAGGAGCGGTCCCACCACCACGATCAGCCAGGCGCCCTCCTTGAACTTCGCCACCGCGAAAATCAGGACGACGCTGAACGACAGCAGGGCGGAGAAGCCGTTCACCAAGACGCTGCGTTTCCAGTGCCCCTCTTTCGCCACCAGGTGGTGTTTGACCATCCCCGCGCCGGCCATGGTGAACCCGGTGAACACCCCGATGGCGTAGAGCGCCACCAGCCCGTTGACCTGTGCCTTGTACGCGACAACGAGCGCGAGGGCGACCGCCGTCAGCACGATGATCCCGTTCGAGAAGGCCAGCCGGTGGCCGCGCCGGGTCAGCTGGCGGGGCAAGAAGGCGTCGCCGGCGACGAAGCTGGCCAGGTAGGGGAAGCCGTTGAAGCTCGTGTTGCCCCCGGTGTAGAGGATCAGCATGGTGGCCAGCTGCACCACGTAGAACGCGAGGTGCCCGGCCGGGCTGGAGCCGAAGACCGCCTTCGCCTCCTGTGAGACCACGGTCGGCGAGCCGATGGCGTAGGGCACGGCGTGGGTCCAGCGGGCCAGCAGCGTCACCCCGAGCACCAGGAAGGCCAGGGTCGAGCTCATGACCACGAGCACCTGGCGGGCGTGCTTCGCCTCGGGACGCCGGAAGCTGCTCACTCCGTTGGAGATGGCCTCGAGCCCGGTGAGCGAGGACCCGCCGTTGGCGAATGAGCGCAGCAGGCTGATGAACGCGAGGCCCATGAGCCAGCCTTCGCCCGACGTGCCGAGCCGGCCCCCGTAGAGCTCGTTCTGCGGCGGCAGCGGAATGTAGTGCAGCATCCCGAGCGCCTCCTTGACGAACCCCAGGATGATCAGGGTGGCCAGGGAGAAGATGAAGAAATAGGTCGGGACGGCGAAGTAGCGCCCCGCCTCGCGGATGCCCCGCAGGTTGCCGTAGAGCAGCAGGAGCACCACGCCAACCGTGATGACCACGGTGTCGGTCGTGTTGGCGAGGCTGGGGACGGCACTGGTCAGCGCGGCGGTGCCCGCTGAGGTCTGCACGGCGACGGTGACCGTGTAGTCGATGAGCAGCGCCACCGCGGCTATTTGCGCAACCTTGGGCCCGAAGTTGTCCCGGGCCACGACGTAGGAGCCCCCGGCCTTCGTGTAGAGCCGGATCACGTCCAGGTACGACACCGTCACGAAGAAGAGGACACCCAGGATGGCGAGCGTGATGGGCACGACGAGCGTGAACGCGGCGAGCCCGATGTACGGCACCAGCTGGGTCAGCATCTCCTCGGTGCCGTAGGCCGACGACGAAATGCAGTCGGGTGCGAGCACGCCCAACGCGGTGGGCCGTCCCAGCCGCTCCGACGCCAGCTGTTCGGTGACGAGCGGCGGCCCGAGCAGCTTGTTCTTGAGACGGTAGCGCCGGGTCTCGGGGATCTCCCCGGCGGCCATGCCCGGCAGCGGGACCGGTGGACGCGCAACCGCGCTCGTGGCCTCGGTGGTGCTAGTCGGCGTCGCCACGGCCACACAGTAGAGGGAATCCGCTGGCCGACCAGGACGCCTTTGCACGGCCGGACCAGGCGTGTTGCACTGTGGCGTGCACGTCATCGTCGTCGGTTGTGGCCGCGTCGGCTCCGGGCTCGCCGTGTCGCTGAGCGGCGAGGGCCACTCGGTGGCCGTGCTCGACAAGTCGCCGCGGGCGTTCCGCCGGCTCAAGGACTGGGACGGCGAGCGCATCGTGGGCTCGGGGTTCGACCGCGACGACCTCGAGAAAGCCGGCGCGCTCCGCGCCGACGCCTTGGCCGCGGTAACGAGCGGCGACAACACCAACATCCTGACCGTGCGCATCGCCCGCGAGACCTACAAGATCCCCAACGTGGTGGCCCGGATCTACGATCCCCGCCGCGCGGAGATCTACCAGCGGCTCGGCATCCCGACCGTGGCCACCGTCACGTGGACGATCGATCAGGTGCGCCGCCGGCTCCTCCCCGGAGAGGACGTGCGTGGCTGGTCCGACCCGACCGGACGGCTCTCGCTGGTCGACCGCACGCTGCCGGACTCCTGGGCGGGCCGGCTCCTCGGCGAACTCGAGGAGCCGGGTCGCCTCACCGTGGTCGCCGTGAGCCGCGCCGGCCAACCGCGGCTCAACGCGCGCGACCTCGTCGGCCAGGAGGGTGACGTGTTGCACCTCGCCGTGCTCGACGAGGCCCTGCACGAGCTCGACCGGGCGATGAATCCACGCCCGGGCCGGGACACGAGCTCGTGAAGGTCGCCATCGCCGGCGCGGGGAACGTCGGGACCGCCATCGCCTCCGACCTCCAGAAGAACGGCCACGACGTGCTCGTCATCGAGAGGGACCCCGATCTGGTGGAGCGGCTGCGGCCGACGATCGACATCACCTGGGTGGCCGCCGACGCGTGCGAAGTCTCGTCGCTCGATGCGGCCGGCCTCGCCACGGTCGACGTCGTCGTCGCGGCGACAGGTGACGACGAGGACAACCTCGTGATCTCACTGCTGGCCAAGCAGGAGTTCGCGGTGCCCCGCGTCGTCGCCCGCGTCAACCATCCGAAGAACCAGTGGCTCTTCAACGAGAGCTGGGGGGTCGACGTCTCGGTGTCGACGCCCCAGCTGCTCACCGCGCTGGTCGAGGAGGCCGTCTCGGTGGGCTCCCTGGTCCGGCTGCTCCAATTCCAGGGCGGTGCCGCCCACCTGGTCGAGATCACGCTGGCGGAGGACTCACCGGCCAACGACAGCGCCCTGGCCGACCTCGACTTCCCGCGCGACGCGGTCGTGGTGGCGGTCGTACGCGTCGATCGGCTGATCGTGCCCCGGGGCGACACGACCCTGCAGTCGGGCGACGAGGTGCTCGTGTTGGTCACGGCCGAAGCCGAGGACGCCGTGCACGCGCTCTTCATCGCCGAACAACAGGCGTGAGGGCGCCGAACCGCAACCCCCAACACGCACGTTCGTCGTCCCTGGTCAGAGGCCCCGAGTGTTCGCGCCCCGATCCACGAACTGTCACAGTTGCTCAGGGTGAGGGTGCGACCACCCGTACCATTAGGGGCATGGAGGCGGCCTTCTTCGACCTTGACAAGACGGTCATCGACCGCGCCTCCATCGCTGCGTTCGGCCGGCCGTTCCTCAAGGGCGGGCTCATCAACCGCCGCCTCGTCGCCCGCGCCGCCATCTCGCAGCTGATCTACCTCTACTTCGGCGCGGACGAGGAGCGCCTGGCGCGCGTGCGCGAATCGATGCTGGCGGTGACCAAGGGGTGGGACCGGGCCCAGGTCCGCCAGATCGTGCGCGAGACCATGCTGCAGACGATCGAGCCGATCATGTACGCCGAGGCGCTCGAGCTCATGGAGTTGCACCGCGCCGCCGGGCACCGCGTCTACCTCGTCTCGGCCTCGCCCGAGGAGATTGTCCTGCCGCTGGCCGACATGCTGGGCGTGGACGGGGCCATCTGTTCGCGGGGGGAAGTCGACGAACAGGGCCGCTACACCGGGCGCATGGCCTTCTACGCCTACGGCGACTCCAAAGCCACCGCCATGCGCGAGCTGGCGGCGCGCGCCGGCATCGACCTCGAAGCGAGCAGCGCGTACTCCGATTCCGCCACCGACCTCCCCATGCTCGAGGCGGTCGGCCGCCCCGTGGCGGTCAACCCCGACCGGCCGCTCGCCAAGATCGCGCGCGACCGCGGCTGGGAGGTGCGGAACTTCACCAAGCCCATCCGCCTGCGCGACCGCGTCGGGCGCACCACGCCGGTGGTGACGACGAGCCTCGCGGTGGCGGGCGCCGCGCTCATCTTGTGGCGTCGCGGCCTGCGCAGCCGCAACGCGCACGGTCCGTCCGGACGGCGCGCCGCCTAGAGCGGCGCGCGACTCGGCGGCTTACGCCTCGCGCAGGCGACGGGCGGCGACGACGCCGAGGGCGACCAACAGGGCGAGGACGATGAGCTTCTTCATGGCGGCGATCCTAACGGGGGTCTAGGCGGGCGCTCGACGGCGCCAACCGACGCCGTGCCCAACAGCGGTTCAGAGATTCCGAGCTCAGACGGTGAGCAGGTCTCGGGCGCCGGTGTCCGACGAAGGGTGGCGCAGCTTGGACATGGCCCGCGCCTCGATCTGCCGGATGCGCTCACGGGTCAGGTTGAAGTGCTCGCCGACCTCTTCGAGGGTGCGCGGCTCGCCCCGGTCGAGGCCGAAGCGCAGCCGCAGGATCTCGCGCTCGCGCTCGTCGAGCGGCGAGAGCAGGCGACCGATCTCGTCGGGCAGCAGCGACACCGCCGCCACCTCGAAGGGTGACTCGGCCGAGCGGTCCTCGACGACGTCGCCCAGCTCGGCGTCGCCGTCCTCGCGCAGCGGCTCGGAGAGCGACAGCGGCTCGGCCCGGAAGCGCAGCGCCTCGACGAGCTTGTCCTCGGGCATCTCGACCTCGATGCCCAACTCGGCCAGCGTGGCCGGGCGCCCGAGCTTGAGCTCCAGGCGCGCCTGGGCCTTCTGGACGCGGGCGAGGGTGTCGCCGGCGTGCACCGGCAGTCGGATGGTGCGCCCGGTGTTGGCGATGCCACGCGTGATGGCCTGGCGGATCCACCAGGTGGCGTAGGTCGAGAACTTGAAGCCCTTGCGCCAGTCGAACTTCTCGACGGCGTGCATGAGGCCGAGGTTGCCCTCCTGGATGAGGTCGAGCAGCGGCAGCCCCGAGGCTTGATACTTCTTGGCGATCGACACCACGAGGCGCAGGTTCGACTGCACGAAGGTCTGCTGGGCCTGCTCCCCCTCCATCACAGAGCGGCGCAACTCACGCTTCTTGGCAGTGGTCAGGCCCTTCGGCGCCTTGGCGACGTCGGCCTCGGCGGCACGGCCGGCCTCGATGGCCTGGGCCAGTCGGACCTCGTCGTCCTTGGTCAGCAGCGGGTACTGACCGATATCTGTCAGGTAGAGCCTTACGAGGTCTTCGTCGTCACGCTCAATTCGTTCTTTGGCCAAGATCTTCGCCGAACCTTCCCTCAATCGGACCTCGGCAGGGGAACCTAACCGGGCGCTCGTACAACGCAGTCGCCGCCCGTTCCTGGCGCACGTGGGCTGCGCACACAGTGTAAGGGCACTGTCAAGATGGCCGAACAGCAGGGAAAACGCGCGATCCGGTAAACGCCCGTTTGAGGCACTCCTCCAGGTGACGGGAGGGTTTCCGCCCCTCGGCCAGGCGCCCCAGGAGGGACCGGCCGCTCCGGGCCTCCGCGGCCGCAGCGCGGCGGGCTTCCACCAGGACCTCCAGGACCGGAGCCTCCCTCACCACGCTGGCACGCCCCTGGTGCGAGGCGTACACCCCGCCCACCCAAGGGAGAAACGTCTCGACGAGGACGCCGAAGGCGTCCGTCGGGTCAGACGCGGCCAGTTCCTCGATGGCCGCCGCCAGCGGTCCCACGGGCGCGGTCACCAGTGCGGCCGGATCCACGCCGGCCCGCACCGGGAGGTGATCGGCCCAGCGTCCGGCCAGCGCCCCGTGCCGCCGCGAGGCGGCCGCGCACCAGACCCGGCGTTCAGCCTCGGGGCCTAGGGGGGGCCCGCCGCCCTCCGGCCCGGACGCCCAGGCCCCGGTCAACTCGAAGATACGGTGTTCGAGCCAGCAATAGACGCCGACCAGCTCGGCCAGCTCGTCGATGCTCCGCCACGTCGCCACGGCGGACGGCGAGATGTGGTCCGCAGCCTCAGGCACCCCCGGACTCCTCGATGGCCGAGGAGCGGTAATGGTTGGTGATCGGCATGCGCCGGTCCTTGCCGAAGGCCTTGGTCGTGATGCGCACACCGGGCGGCATCTGGCGCCGCTTGTACTCGGACCCGTCGACCAGCCGCACCACCTGGTCCACCACCGCCGGGTCGAAGCCCTCGGCTACGAGGTCCGCCGCCGTGAGGTCGCGCTCGACGTAGCCCTGGAGCACCGGGTCCAGCTCCTCGTACGGCGGGAGCGACTGGTCGTCGCGCTGGTCGGGCCGCAGCTCGGCCGAGGGCGGCTTGTCGAGGACGCTGTCGGGGATCGGTCCGGGCAGCCCCTCGAGGACCGCCTGCGTGTTGCGGTACCGGCACAGCTCGTAGACCAACGTCTTCGGCACGTCCTTGATCACCGCGAAACCGCCCGCCGAGTCGCCGTAGAGGGTGGAGTAGCCGGTGGCCATCTCGGACTTGTTCCCCGTCGTCAGGACGATCCAGCCCCGCTCGTTGGATACCGACATCAAGAGGACGCCGCGCAGGCGTGACTGCAGGTTCTCGTCGGTCAGCCCCGAAGGCTCTCGCCCGAGCACGGGGGACAGCATGGAGGCGAAGGCAACGTGCGCCTCCTCGATCGGGACCACCTTGAGGTCGATGCCCAAGCGCTCCGCCAGCTCCTCGGCATCGCTACGCGATCCCTCGCTCGAGTAGCGCGACGGCATGGAGATGCCATGGACGCGGTCGGCGCCCAGGGCGTCGACCGCGACCGTCGCCACCAACGACGAGTCGATCCCGCCCGAGAGGCCGATGATGGCCTCGGAAAAGCCGTTCTTGGCCAGGTAGTCCCGGGTACCGAGGACGAGTGCGCTGTAGACCTCGGCGTGATCGCTCAGCGGCGGCCGCGGCGACGCCAGGGGCAGAGCCGGCCGGTCCCCGCGCCGCGGGTCGGTCACCACGATCCTCGGCACCAACTCGGTCACGGCGTGGGGCTGGTGCAGGCCGATCGGGAGGTCGACGACGACCAGGTCGGTCGAGAACGGTTCGCCCTCGGCGACGAGGGTGCCGTCGGCCGCTATGACGAGCGAGTCACCATCGAAGACCAGCTCGTCCTGCCCCCCGACCTGGTTCACGTACGCGATGGGACATCGGGCTTCGGCCACCCGGCGGCGCAACACGGCGAGGCGCTCGTTCCGCCGCCCGCGGTTATAGGGGGACGAATTGAGGTTCACCACGACGTCCGCGCCGGCGCGGCCCTCGTGGCCCACCGGCCCGTCGTCGAACCACACGTCCTCGCAGATCGACACGCCGACCCACGCACCCGCGATGCCGTAGAGCGACGGGGTTTCGGTGCTCGGGACGAACCACCGCTGCTCGTCGAACACCCCGTAGTTGGGGAGGAAGCGCTTGCGGTAGACGCCGACCACCCGGCCGCCGGCACACACCGCCGCCGCATTGGCCAGGCCGAAGCCGCCAGGCGCGGCGCCGACGAAACCGACCACGACGGCGCACTGGCCGGTTGCGGCCGCCACCTTCTCGAGCGCGGTCACGTTGTCGGCGACGAAGCCCGGCTTGAGCAGGAGGTCCTCGGGCGGGTAGCCCGGGATGGCCAGCTCGGGCACCACGCAGACGTCGGCGGCCGCCGACTCCGCGGCGGCCAATGCGGTGAGGATCCGTTCGACGTTGCCGGACAGATCCCCGACCACTGTGTTGAGCTGCGCGCCAGCCAGGCGGAGGTGCGGCACAATCCCAATCCTACCGGGGCGTTTTTCGGTCCCCGTGGGCCAATCGATGCGATACCGAGCTGTCGACGAAGCCCGCCACGAGTGCGGCGACCGTCTCGGGGTCTTCGAGCCCAGGCATGTGCGCGGCGCCGTGCAGCACGTCATGTCGTGCGCCGGGGAGGCGCGTCGCCAGCTCGCGGGCACGAGCCTGGACGTGCCCCATGTCGAGATCGCCGATGACCACGAGACACGGGCAGCCGACCTCACCCAGCCGGCTCCAGGCGTCCAGCGGCTGGGACTCGTGACCCGGGCTCTCGGCCGACAACGCGATTCGGTTCATGTCGCGAGCGAGCTGGCGCGCCGGGTCACCGACACGACCTTCGGGCGCCCCCAGGCCGTCGAGCCACAGCCTCAGCTCCCCCGCGTTCAACGCCTCGAGATCGCCCGCCGACTCGGCCGCCTCCAGCGTCTTCCAGAAGGCAGCCTCCTCCGGTTCTACGTCGGACTCTGTGACGGGGGGTACGCCCGAGACGCCCGGCGCAACGAGGACCAGCGCTGCCACCCGGTCGGGGTGCAGGAGCGCAAAGTCCAGCGCGATCTGCCCGCCGCGTGAACCGCCGACCAGGACAGCCCGCTCGAAACCGACCGCGTCCAACACGGCCAAGAGGTCCGTCGACTGGTCGTGTGGCTCCGGCTCGTAGTGCGTGCTCCCGAAGCCGCGCCGGTCGTACGCCACGACGTCCATCCGGGGCGCCAGCCGGTGCATCACGCCGAGCCAGCCGCGGTGATCGGCGATCCCTTCGTGCAAGAAGACCAGGGTGGGATCACCGCCGTCGCCAAGTCGCACGCCGGCCAGCTCGGCCCGGCCCGACCGAATTCTGAGGTCTTGAGGCTCGGAGCGCTCGTCATCCACGGCCTCAATCTACCGACGGGCTATTCCCGGCCTCCCACGGTCAATTTCCGGGCGCGATCCAGCACCTGCGAAGCTGGTGCCGTGCAAAGCCAGCGGGACTATGTGCTCCGGACGGTCGAAGAGCGCGGTATTCGCTTCGTCCAGTTGTGGTTCACCGACGTGCTCGGGACCCCCAAGGGGTTCAACATCACCCCGGCGGAACTGGAAAACGCGATCGATGAGGGGATGACGTTCGACGGCTCGGCGATCGACGGGTTCAGCCGGGTGCAGGAGGCCGACGTGCTGGCCCGACCCGACCCGACCACCTTTCAGCTCCTGCCCTGGCACCACGACGACGCCCAGGTCGCTCGCGTCTTCTGCGACATCGCCAATCTGAACGGCACGCCGTTCGAGGGTGACCCGCGTCATGCGCTGCGGCGCACGCTCGAGCGCGCCCGAGCAGCCGGCTACACGTTCTTCGCGTCGCCGGAAGTGGAGTACTTCTACTTCGCCGACGACGACTCCGAGAGCGGGCCGAAGCCCCTCGACTCCGGGTCCTACTTCGACCTGACCGTGGCCGGCCTCACGAGCGACCTGCGCCGCGACTCCGTGCTCGTCCTCGAGGAGATGGGGATCCCCGTCGAGCACACCCAGCACGAGGACGCGCGGAGCCAGCACGAGATCGACCTGCGCTACACCGACGCCCTCACCATGGCCGACACGGTCATGACGACGCGGATGGTGATCAAGGAGATGGCGCGCCAGGAGGGGGTCTTCGCCTCCTTCATGCCGAAGCCCATGGCGGGGGTGCAGGGCTCGGGCATGCACACCCACCTCTCTTTGTGGGAGGGCGAGCGCAACGCCTTCGTCGACGAGGGCGATCGCTACGGGCTCTCCGAAGTGGCGCGCCGCTTCATCGCCGGCCTGTTGCATCACGCGCGGGAGATCACCGCGGTCACCAACCAATGGGTCAATTCCTACAAGCGCCTCATCGGCGGCTACGAGGCTCCCGTCCACGTCAGCTGGGCCCGGAACAACCGCTCCGCGCTCGTGCGGGTGCCCGTGGTCAAGATGGGCAAGACGGAGTCGACCCGGATCGAGTACCGCGCGCCGGACAGCGCCTGCAACCCGTACCTCACGTTCGCGGTGATCCTGGCTGCCGGGCTCCGCGGCATCGCCGAGAGCTATCCGCTGCCGCCCGAGGCGGACGAGAACCTGTTCACCCTCACCGCCAAGGAACTGGCCAAGAAGGGGATCGAGCCGCTGCCCTCCAGCCTGCACGACGCGGTCAACGAGATGGAGGGCTCCGAGCTCCTGGCGGAGACGCTGGGTGACCACGTCTTCGAATGGTTCATCCGCAACAAGCGTGAGGAGTGGGGTGCCTACCAGGCGCAGGTGACCCAGTTCGAGCTGGACCGCTACCTGCCGCTGCTCTGAGCCGATGGACCCGCTCCTCTGCTTCCCCGCCGACTTGCCCGCCGAGGTGACCCTCGCGCTGCAGAGCGCCGGGCTGGGTCAGCACGGCGTGGCGGGCCCCGACGACGTGTCCGCGGCCGGTCCCGACGGGCGCATCGTGGGTTACTCCGGCGCCCTCGTGATCACCGGCGGCGACATGACCGCGGCCGTCGCGTTCTGTCGCCACCTGCGCCGGCGCGAGGTGCCGATGACGCCGCTGCTCCTGGCGATCGGGGCCGAGCAGGTCGGCGAGCTCCTGCTGCGCGACGACCTCTACGACGATTTCTGCGTGTTGCCGGCGCGTCCTGAAGAGCTCGTGGCGCGGTTGCAGCACCTCTTCTGGCGCACCGGCCAGAGCATGCGGCCCGACATCATCGAGTACGGGCCCCTGATGCTCAACCTCGAGACCTACCAGGCCGCCGTGTCGGGCCGCGTCTTGGACCTCACCTACATGGAGTACGAGCTGCTGCGCTTCCTGGCCGGGCACCCGGCCAAGGTGTTCACCCGCGAGACGTTGCTCAGCCGGGTCTGGGGCTACGAGTACTACGGCGGCGCCCGGACGGTCGACGTCCACATCCGACGACTGCGGGCCAAGCTCGGTGAGGAGCACGCTCATCTGATCCAGACCGTCCGTTCTGTCGGCTACCGCTTCGGACAAGTGGCGTGGCACCCCGGCGTGGGACAGCGAAACGGCACCACCGCGGGACAGGCGTCCGGCGCGCCGGACACGCCGGTGTCGGCCCCCAGCCCTCAGGCGACCGGAGCGTAGGCCCAGGCCTCCACCTCGACACGAGCCCCGATCGGCAGTGCGGCCACTGCGACGGCAGAACGCGTCGGCCGGTTGTCGGTGAAGAACTCGACCCACACCTCGTTCACCGCGGTGTAGTCGCCCATGTCCACGAGAAAGAGCGTCGTTTTGCACACGTCGGCGACGGTCGCTCCTTCGGTGGCGAGAAGGTCGGCCATGTTCTGCAACGCCTGCCGGAGCTGGGGGACCGTCCCGCCCGGTACCAGGGCGGCCTTGCCGCCGTCGTCGGTGGCCAACCCGACCTGGCCGGACGTCACGACCCAGTCGCCCACGCGGCGGACCGGGGAATACGGTCCAACGACTGGGCTCACGACTGCTCCTCTCGACGGCCCGATGCTGCCACGTCGCGGAAGGGCGCCCGCATGGCGCCGCGGCGTGTCGGCCAGCGCGGCGGCCGACCTTCGGCGACCCATGCGGCGGCGAGCGTGGCAACGAACACCGCATCGGACCCGTTGACCGGCCAGCCGTCGTCCTCGTGTAAGCGGACGGTGACCTCAGGCATGTCGCGCGCCGAGAGGATGCCGAACGAGCGAATGGTGAGGTCGACCGGCTCGCCGGCGCCGTCGACCGCAATGCCCTCGCTCCAGACGAGTCCGAGCGCCTGGTGGACGGCGCCCAAGGCATAAGAACGCAGCGTCACGGGGCACAACACTTCGCCGGCCCACACCTCGACGTCGACGCGGCCGCGCTCCCCGTCGCCCAGGCGCAGCTCGACGGCGGCGCGCCCGGCGCCCGGCACCGTCACGTCGGCTCGACCAGCCCCTTCGTCGCCGGGCGCGGCGCCCAGGGCACTCAGGGCAGCCAGCACCTCGGCCCAGCCGGCGCCCCGTAGCTCGGGGGCGACGACAGGCCCGACGACGTCGGCCAGCTGCACGGACAGCTCAGGTGCGAGGCTTCGCACGCGATCCAGCAGCGGGTTGAGGTCGGGCGAGCCCGGTGTCGTACCGACGCGGACCTCGCCGCTTCCGTCGGCGCGCAGGGCGATGGCGAGCGGAGGTCGTTTCGGCCCACGGCGCACGACGTCCTCGCGTCGCCACAGGACCCGCACCGTCTCGCCTGCCTCGTCGGCCAGCGCGAGGGCGCGAGCAGGGACGGGGCTGCGTCGCTTCCCGCCGAACGCGCCGCCGTTGGCCAACGGCGACGCGGCCGGACCGGCCGGCCTGCTCCAACTTGCGTCGGGCTCCACGTAGGCCGGCTCGACCCAGGTGGTCTGCAGCGTGAACGCCCACTCCCCTGGCGGCACCTCGACGGGATGCGATAGCGGCACGGTGCTGTTGCGGCCTTGCACGCGACCCGTTCCCGCCCGCGCCGCGCGCAATCCGCGGGCCGGCGGCGCATCCGCTCCCAACTGGACGAGCGCGTCGGGCGGCGCGGCGTCGTCGGCAAATCCGCCGCCCCCGAGTACGACGTCGGGGCCTGAGGTCTGGAAGGCCGGCCCCTCCAGCTGGGCGCGCCAGGCCGCGAGCACCGGATCACGTTGAACGGCGCTGAAGGGTGTCAAGGGATCCGGTACGAGGACGTCCGCGGCGGCATCGACGATCGACTGCCACCCGGTGCAGCGGCACAGGTGAGCACGCAGGCTGGATTCGATGTCCTGGCGCGTCGTGCCGCCGCGCGCCGCCCCGCCTGCGCCCAATGCGGCGAGCCGCATCACGATGCCTGGGGTGCAGAACCCGCACTGGCTCGCCCCGCGGGCGACGAAGGCGGAAGCCCAGCGCGCGCGCTCGTCGACACTCAGGCCCTCGAGCGTCGTGACCCGGCGCCCGGCCACGCGGCGCACCGGCGTGACGCAGGCGACCCGGGGCGTTTCGTCGACCCAGACGGTGCAGCAGCCGCACTGGCCCTGGGGGCTGCACCCGTCTTTCAGCGAGCGGCAGGCCAGCTCCTCGCGCAAGGCATCGAGCAGAGAGGTCCCGTCGGCGACGGCTACCGGCTCACCGTTGAGGACGAACGAGACGGTCGGCGCCTCACCCGGTTCGCGGGCCCACGAGGCGGGCCGAGGCGCGTCAGAACCCCGTTGGGGGGTGGCGCTCAGGGACCCGGGTGCCCGGTAGGGCCGATGATCAGCTGAAGGAGGAGCCACAGCCGCAGGTGCGGGTGGCGTTGGGGTTGGTGATGTGGAAGCCCGCGCCCTGGAGGCCGTCACTGAAGTCCAGCGTCGATCCCGTCAACAGCTCCGCGCTCGCCGCGTCCACCACGACCCTGACCGTTCCGAACTCGCGCACGACGTCGTCGGTCATGACCTCGGTGTCGAAGAACATCTCGTAGCTGTAGCCCGAGCAGCCCCCAGGCTTCACCGCGACCCGCAGGGCCAGGTCCTCGCCCTCTTCCTGAGCCAGCAGCTCGGCCACCTTGGTCGTGGCCGCGTCGCTGAGGGTCACCGGTGCCGGCTTCTTCGCGATGTTGACGGAAGTCGAGATGGTCGTCACAGGTTCCTCCTCGTTGCCGTGCTCCCTGGCGACGGCCCTTTGCGGCGCACCCTGCGCGCGACGCCCATGTTACCGGGGCGGTCTCGGCGGCCGCACCCAGGCGTGGACGGGCCGGAAACCGGGGTCACGCAGGTAGAATTCCAACGTGACCGCCCAATCCGACCCGACGGCACCGTCGGAGGAGCCGGCAGCGCCGGAAGAGCCGCCTTCGGGCGGGCGCACCGAGGAGGTCCGCGACTGCCTCCGCGCGGTCATCGACCCCGAATTGGGCGACACCATCGTCGACCTCGGAATGGTCCGGGACATCGCGGTGGAGCGTGGCGACGTCACGGTGGACGTCGCACTGACCATTGCGGCCTGCCCCCTGCGGTCCCAGATCGAGCGCGACGTCGTGGGACACGTGCAGGCGCTGGATTGGGTGCGCTCCGTCGAGGTGCGGGTGGCGGCGATGGACGCTGACGAGCGGGCCGCCGTGATGGCGCGGGCTCGGTGGAAGGCGCGGGAGGACGCCCCCGAGACCTCGGTGCCGGCGCGGACGCGGGTGCTCGCCATCGCCTCGGGCAAGGGCGGCGTGGGCAAGTCCTCGGTCACGGTCAACCTCGGCGTCGCCCTGGCGGCACGCGGATTCGTCGTGGGCATCCTCGACGCCGACATATGGGGATTCTCGGTGCCGCGGTTGCTCGGGATGGAGGGTGACGTCGAAGCCCGGCAGGGAAAGATGGTCCCGCTGGAGCGCCGGATCGGGTCGGGGACAGTGCGGGTGCTCTCCATGGGCTTCCTGGCCGACGAGGAGCAGGCGATCATGTGGCGCGGCCTGGTCCTGAACCGCGCCGTCCAGCAATTCCTGCAGGACGCGCACTGGGGCGACCTCGACTACCTGCTCATCGATCTTCCGCCGGGCACCGGGGACATCCAAATGGGCCTGGCACGGTTGTTGCCGCGCACGGAGCTCTTGGTGGTGACCACCCCACCGGTGGCGGCCCAGAAGGTGGCGGCGCGGGCGGCCGACATGGCCCGGCGCGGCTACCTGCGCGTCGCCGGCGTGATCGAGAACATGAGCGACTTCACCTGCGAGCACGGGACCACCTACGCGCTCTTCGGATCCGGGGGCGGCGAGCGGCTGGCCCACGGACTGGGCGTGCCGCTGGTCGGATCCATCCCGTTACACCCCGACCTGGCCACGGGCGGCGACGCGGGGACGCCCATCGCCCTTCAGGAGGGCAGCGAGCTCGCCGGCGTGTTCGGCGAGCTGGCCCGGGTAATCGCCCAAGAGGTGGCGCCCCTCGTCGATGCCGACGGTTGCACCGCCCGCATGCTCGAGCGCGTGGAGGCGGCGGTCGCCCAGGGCGAGGCCGGCACCGGCTGACCCAGGCGCGAGGGCGGGCTCAGGCGGCGGCCCAGCGGCTCTCGATCGCGTCCTCCTTCTCGTCTTCTGGTTTCGCCGGGCCGATGAGCGTCGCCCGGTCCTCCTGGGTCAGCGCGCGCAGGTGCGCCCACAAGGAGAAGCGGGCGACGGGCAATTGGCGCTCGGTGACGTCGCCGTAGACCTCGGCCAGCAACTCGTCGACGCTTCCCTCGCCCCTCTGCGCCAGCACCGACGCCACGCGCTCGTGCCGAGCGAGGCGATGAGCCACGAGGGCGTCGATGACCTCGCTGACGTGGTCCATCACCCGGCCGTGGCCGGGAGCCAAGAGGCGGACGGGGGGATCGGCGTCGCGCACGCGGACCAGGCTGGCCAGGTACTGGTGCAGGTCGCCGTCGGGCGGGCGGATGACGACGGTCGAGCCGTGCATCACGTGGTCGCCGGTGAGCAGCATGGCGTGCTCCTCGACCAACCAGCAGAGATGGTCCGAGGCGTGCCCGGGGGTGTGGAGGGCGCGGAGGGTGAGGGAGCCGGACCGGACCGGTCCCGGCACGGGCAGCGTCCATCCCTCGCCGACCCGCTCGTCGGGCTCGAAGGCCTCGGCCGGGCCAAAGGCGACGACCCGGGCACCGGTGGCGGCGGCGAGGGCCGCCGCGCCGGGGGCGTGGTCGACGTGGGTGTGGGTCACGACGATCGTGCGGATCGGCCCCAGAGGTGCGGCCGCCGCGACGATGGCGGCCGTGTGCGACTCGTCGGCGGGACCGGGGTCGACAACCACGGGCTCGGCGGACCCCACGAGGTAGGTGTTCGTGCCCGGGCCGGTCATGAGCCCGGGGTTCGGCGCGGTCAACCGGCGCACCCCCGCCGCCACTTCGTCCACCCGGCCCGGCTCGGGCGCGAGGCCGAGGCCGAAGTCCGGGACGGCCGGGATCATGGCACGGCGGGACGCCCGGGCCGGGGGCCGGGCGCCGTCTCGGAGCCCTCCTCGTTCGCCTTCATGGACACGGCGCGCACCGCTTCGTTGAAGTCGCCGAGAGATTCGTTTCCCTCGGGGTCGGGGACCGGCGCCCGCTCGTAGGCCGGGTCGCCGGGAAGGACGATGCGCATGCCGTTGCCGTCCGGGACAACCCGGGGCTCGATCGCGGGCACCGAGCTCGATGCCGCGGCCGCCGCATCGAGCAGCTCGGCGCTGGTGGCGAAGCGGCCGATGGCCTGAAGGTTGCGGATGGTCGGGAAGATGATCTCGATCTCGCCCGCCCGGTGCCGGGTGAGTGCGTCGTGCGGCGAGATCCACACATCGTCGATCGTCTCGCCCGCATCGTGCGCAGCGACCTGTCCCGGCGGCGCCGCGGCCACGAAGAAGCGGGTGTCGTAACGCCGCGGCGCACCGCGCGGCGTGATCCAGTGAGCGAAGTAGTGGATGTCGCCGACGGTGAGGCGCAGTCGTTCCGCGCGGCAGAGATCGAGGAAACGGCGCGTGCCCTCGTTGACCGCCTTGCGCTCCGCGGCGAATCGAGCCTCCTCCTCGCTGTCGCCCGCCAGGAGGCCGGGACCGCCCTCTCGCCGGGCCAGCAAGAGGCCAGCCTCCTCGAAGGTCTCGCGGACCACCGCCACCCAGTAGGCCAGGCCGCCCGACTCGAACCCGAGCAGCGCGCTGGCTCCGGCATCGCTCCGCCCGGTGCACAACTCCTCGGCCTCGCCCCCGCCGTCATGCGGGTCGACCGCGCCGCCCGGGAAGACGTAGGCGCCCCCGACGAAGTCGGAGCGCAGGTTGCGGCGCACCATGAGCACCTCGAGCTGGGTGCCTCCGGCGGACGCGGGCGCGTCACGCACGAGCATGACCGTGGCCGCCGGGCGGATGGTGACGGCTGCGGCGTCCGGCGGCGGGGGGGACGGTGGTGGAGCCGATGGAGGCACGCCATGAGGGTATCGGCAGGACGAGGCGGCGCCCCCGGAAAGGGGGCACCCCTTGGCTAACCTGACCCAACTCATGAGCAGCACCGACATCGAGACCGCGTCGGCGCCCTCCCTGCGCCAGTTGCCGCGTCGCTACGTCGCTTTCGGTCTCATCATCGTGGCCATCTTCTTGCTGGGGACGCTCGTGCTCGTGCGCGACAACTACACCCCGACCAGCTCCCCGACCACCGAGACCTTCAGCCCCGCACCCTCGTCGCTCGTGAGCTCGCTGGCGTCGTTGCCGTCGTCCGTCTACGACACGGTCGGGGTGAGCTCGCCCGCCGCCCCGATCACGCCGCTGCGGGCGACCACGGGGGGTGGCAACGCGCCGGTCTGGCTGGCGACGGTGAACGGCGGCACGCCGGAGCCGGTCGTCTTCTTCTACGGCGCGGAATTCGCGCCCTACGCCGCGGCGCAGCGCTGGCCGCTCATCCTCGCGCTGTCACGCTTCGGCACCTTCCGTCAACTCGGCCTGATGCAATCGAGCTCGACGACGGCCTTCTCGGATCTCTCGACCTTCACGTTCTACGACACCTACTACACGAGCAAGTACGTGATCCTCGAGTCGGTGGAGCGGTACAGCTCGTTGAACCCGACCGGTGCCCGGTATCTCAGCCTCCAGGTCCCCGACGCCCGGCAGTCCGCGGCGGTGGCCAGCTACGGACAGAACGCCAACTCCTTCCCGCTGCTCGACGTGGGCAACCGCTACGTGCTGAACGGCGCGAGCTTCACACCGGGCGTCCTCGTCGGCCTCTCGCAGGACCAGATCGCCGGCGACCTCACGTCACCGCTCAGCCCCCTGACGCAGGCCGTCGTCTCCGCCGCGAACGAGATCACGGCCAGCATCTGCGCGGTCGACGGACAGAAGCCGGCCACGGTGTGTGACAGCCGCGGCGTGGAAGCGGCGGACGACGCGCTGAAGATCAAGACGCCGGCGTGACGCCGACGCACGAGGTTGCCGAGATCAGCTGGCGCGGCGGTCGAGCATCATCTTGCGCTCGACCTCGTTGAGGCCGCCCCAGATGCCGTGCGGCTCGCGGATCCGGATGGCGTAGTCGAGGCACTCGCCGCGCACCCGGCATTGCTCGCAGATCGCCTTCGCTCTTATCTCCCGGGAGGCCTTCTCTTCTTTCCGCTCGGCGTGAGAAGGGGGGAAAAACACCGCTGCTTGCGGCCCCCGGCACGCTGCCTTCATCTGCCATATCTCTGAACCCTGGCGCATCAAACCCCCCGAACGGGCACCTCAAGACCCCCTACAGGTCAAGCTATCGCCGGGGTTTCCCGCTTTCAAGGGGTCGTGACCAGGATCTTTGAGGGGCGATCGATCTCCGCCGCGAGGCCGGCAACTACGCTCGGCCCCGCATGGACGTGGGGACCTTCTGCGCACAGAGCCACGTTCTCGTCATCGCCGGCAAGGGGGGCGTCGGCAAGACCACGATGAGCGCGGCGTTGGCGCGGATGGCGGCGGAGGCCGGCAAATCGGTGCTCATCATCGAGCTCGAGGGCAAGTCGGGGATCGCCGCCGCCTTCGGCCGGCCCGATGACCTGGACTACGAGGAGGAAGAGCTGTGGGCGGCGCCCCGTGCGGTCGGGCCGGGGGTGGGGTCGGTGCGGGCCCGGCGGCTGACGCCGGACGACGCGCTGATCGAGTACCTCGAGGACCACGGCCTGAAGCGGGTGTCCAAGCGGCTGGCTCGCTCGGGGGTCCTCGACGTGGTGTCCACCGCCATCCCCGGCATCCGGGACGTCCTGGTCCTGGGCAAGGTCAAGCAGCTGGAGCGGGCCGAGGTGGCCGACCTGATCGTGGTCGACGCCCCGGCCACGGGGCACGCCATCACGTTCCTCACCTCCGCCAGCGGGATGGTCGACGCCGCCCGGGGCGGCCCGCTCCGGACCCAGGCCGAAGACGTCGTCGAGATGCTGAGCGACCCGACGCGGTGCCGGGTCCTCCTGGTGACGCTGCCCGAGGAGCTGCCGGTCTCCGAGACGATCGAGTCCGCCTACACCCTCGAGGACAAGGCGGGCGTCCAGCTGGGCCCGGTCATCGTGAACGCCAGCGATCCCGAGCCCGTCGGCCTGGACCGGCCGGCGGCCGAGGTGGTGGCGGCCGCTGAGGCCGAAGCCGGGGCAGGGGCAGGGGCGGCGGGGTCCGTCTCCGTGTCCGTGTCGCCCGAGCACCTGGCCGCGCTGGAGAAGGCGCGGCTGTTCCGGCTGGCCCGCCACGCGGTGTCGGCCGAGCAGGTCGAGCGCCTGCTGCGCGAGCTGCCGTTGCCGCACCTGATCGTCCCCGTGCTCGACGCCCCGACCATCGGGCCGGCCGAGACCGCCGTGCTGGCGGAGGCGTTGGCCGGCGCAGTGGGATTGTTGGTGCCCGAGGGGGCGGGGTGAGCCCGGCGTCCACCCGAGCGGGGCCGGCGGAGGTCGGAGATTCGGACGGGTTCAACGGGGCGGGCGGCGGCGACTCTGACGGTGTCGACGACGGATTGGGCTGGGCCCCGGGCGCGATCCCGGCGGAGCGGGTCGCCTCGACGCTGCCCGAGCTGGTGGCCGACCGCTCGGTCATCGTGTGCTGCGGCTCAGGCGGGGTCGGGAAGACCACGGTCTCGGCCACCTTCGCCCTGGAGGCCGCCCGGGCGGGCCGACGCGCCTGCGTGGTCACGGTCGACCCGGCCCGTCGTCTGGCCGACGCGCTGGGCGTGGAGTCGCTGCCCAACACCCCGACCGAGGTGCAGGGGCCGTGGCCGGGCCGCCTCCACGCGCTCATGCTCGACTCGAAGGGCACGTTCGACGACCTGGTCGAGCGCTACGCCCGGACGCCCGAGCAGGCCGAGTCGATCCTGGCCAACCGGATCTATCAGAACCTCGCCGGCGCCCTGTCGGGGACCCAGGAGTACATGGCGATGGAGAAGCTCTACGAGCTCGTCCAGTCCAACGAGTTCGACGTCGTCGTCGTCGACACCCCGCCCACGCGCAACGCGTTGGACCTCCTCGACGCGCCCCGTCGGCTCACGCGGTTCTTGGAGAACCGCCTCTTCCGGGCCATCTTGGTGCCGACCCGCATGTCGCTGCGCGCCGTCGGCATGGCCACCCAGGCGCTGCTCCGCACCGTGGCCAAAGTGGCGGGCGCCGAGATCGTGCAGGACGCCGTCGCGTTCTTCCAGGCGTTCGAGGGCATGGAGGACGGCTTCCGCACCCGGGCGTCAGCCGTCCACCAACTCCTGGCCGACCCCGAGACGGCTTACGTGTTGGTGACCTCGGCGCGGCCCGACGCCGTCACCGAGGCGAGCTTCTTCGCGGAGGAGCTGGGGGAACGCGACGTCGCGGTGGCAGCGCTGGTGGTGAACCGGCTGGCGCCGTCGTTCGGCGGAGATGGTGGTGGTAGTGGTGGAGCGGGTGGTGCGGGTGGGGCGGTGCCCGGACTCGAGGCCCTGGAGGCCAACCTGGCCGAGCTCAACAAGGTGGCGGCCTTGGAGAGTGCTGCGTACGCGGGGCTGGCGGCGCAGGTGGCGCCGGCGCCGGTCGGTCGAATCCCCTTGTTCGGGCAGGACGTCCACGAGCTGGTGGGGCTGCAGCGGGCGGCGGACTCGCTCTTCGCGTAACGCCGCCCGAGGCACGCCGCCGGATTCGGGCGATGCAGAAGCGGCCGGCTGTACCCGAATTGCGCAGACGGCGCGGCCTTCCCTCGGGTCGATGTCGCTGAAGCTCTCCCGGTGGTGTCTCCAGAAACCGTAAACCGACTTGATGAGAGTTTCCCTGGGCGGACGCGTCGGGGCGGATCGACCGGGTTGCCGGCCTCGTGGGTACGTCCGATAGTGTCCCGTCGGTGCAGACCATCCTGGTCGCGAGCGACGCGCCCACGCTCCGCAAGGAGGTCGAGGCGGTCATCAGCGGCCCCGACGTCGAGGTGCGGGCCGTCACGTCGGGACCCGAGGTCGTGGCGTTCGTGGCCGAGGAGTCACCCGATCTCGTCATCGTCGACATGCAGATGGGCAACATGGGCGGCATGGCCGTGTGCCTCGAGCTTCGGCTCCAGGAGTCCTACGACGCCATCGACCACATCGCGGTGCTGATGCTCCTGGACCGCCGCCCCGACGTCTTCCTCGCCCGGCGCTCCGGCGCCGAGGGGTGGCTCGTGAAGCCGCTCGACCCGCTCCGGCTGCGGCGCGCCGTCAGCGCGCTGCTGAACGACGGCACCTTCCACGACGATTCCTTCACCCCCGTGCCCGTGCTGGTGGGCGCCGGACCCCAGCTGCAGGCGGGACAAGACCCCGCACCCTGACCCGGCGCCGCCGTGTCGCATCGCCGCGAACCGCCTGACGCCGAGCCCCCGAGCCGTCGGCGCCGCTTGTGGCGCCGATTCGGGGGCGATGCCGACGGCTCCGTTCCAAGCCGGGCGTCGCTGGACGCCGAGGGGTCGGAACAGGAGCGCATCATCATCGAGGCACTGGCCGACCTCCGCGACATGGACGTGCGCGAGGTGATGACGCCCCGGGTCGACGTCACGTATCTGACCATCCCGGTGCACGCCGAGGACATCGCGCAGGCGGTGCGCACGACGGGGCACAGCTGCTTCCCGGTGGTTCACGACGATCTCGACGACCTGATCGGCATTCTCTTCGTCAACGACATCTTCCGGACCGGGAACCGCCCCGGCACGCGCAATGGTGGTGCGGCCGACGGGTCGCGCGACCGCGACACCACCGACCCGAGCCCGCTCGAGATCTCCCGCAAGGTCCGCCAGCCCTACCTGCTGCCGGAGTCCCTCGGGGTGCTCGAGGCGCTGGCCGACATGCGCAAGCATCGCAGGGCCGTTGCGGTCGTGGTAGACGAGTACGGCGGCGTGGCCGGCCTCCTCACGATGAAGGACCTGCTGGAGCCGCTCGTCGGCGACCTGCACGACGAGTTCGACGAGGACGAGGAGGCACCGATCGTCCGGGTCGACAACACGAGGTGGTTGCTCGACGGACAGACCAACGTGGACGACGTGCGGGAGCGGCTTGGCATCGAGATCCCCGACGGCGACTACGTCACCTTGGGCGGACTTCTCTTCGAACGTTTCGGGCACATCCCCAAGGAGGGCGAGCAGGTGCGCGTCGGCGACTGGGACCTGCGGGTGGTGGAGATGGACAAGCGGCGAGTGGCCCAGGTCGTCGCCACCTACGCCGGGAACGCACCGAACGGACCCGGGCCTGGCCCGAGCGTCGAACCCGACCAAGCAGGCGATGCAGCGGCGAACAGCAGCGGGGAAGCGACCGGCTGACGCCGCGGTAGTGTTCGTCCCTGCTCCCCCCGGGGGGTGGACGGGCTGTGGCGCAGCTTGGTTAGCGCGCTGCGTTCGGGACGCAGAGGTCCCCGGTTCAAATCCGGGCAGCCCGACTCAAAACCCCTGGTCAGGGCCTCAAGATTCTGGGGCGCCCGGCTCGTCGGAAGGGATGGCGCGGAAGTGGCGCGGAGATTTCGTGCCTGAGGCTTTTTGAGGTTTTTTGCCGAAGAAGCGCTTGCCAATGACGTCCGCTGCGGCCCGATCTATGGACGCCGGGGCCGAGGCGTAGATCGCGCGTGTCGTCCTGGGATCAGCGTGGCCCAGTCGGGTCTGCGCCGTCTTCACGTCGATCCCCCCGACGACGAGCGTGGTGGCGTTGAGCCGGCGCAGGTCGTGGAGGCCGGCGCCGGCACAGCCGGCCGCAGCGACGGCGGCGAGCCAGACCCGGCAGCGCCAGTTCGAGTAGCGCAGCGCGCCGCCTTCATCGTCGGTGAACATGAGCGCATCGGCGTCGTCGTCGCTGAACCCGGCCCGCTCGAGATGGGCCGACAGCCCGGCGACGATGGCCTCGGGCATGAACATGGTCCGTGTCCCCAACTTGGACTTGGGCGGCCCAAAGACGTTGCGGCCACCGGTCCCCCGGGTGAGCCCCTCGGCCACCGTGATCCGTCCGGTATCGAGGTCGAGCCGGCCGACCCGCAGGGCAGCCACTTCGGACCAGCGCAGACCCAAGGCCGCACCGATCCAGATCATCGGCCGGTACTCGTCAGGCACGTCGACGGCGATGGCGGCCACGTCCTCGGGGGTCAGCTCGAAGCGTCGGGTGCCCTCGACCGGCGGCAGGTTGACGAAGCGGCACGGGTTCCGGGCGAGCCAGTCGTTACGCACGGCGTACCCGAACATGGCCCGCACCACCTCGTAGTTGCGCTTGACCGTCCGAGGGGCGTGCTCGGCCCGCCAGGAGTTGACCAGCCGCTGGATGTCCCGGGGCCCGACCCGCTCGATGCGAATCTCGCCGATGCTCGGCAGCACGTGGAGGCGGAGGGTGAGCTCCTCCCGGGCGGTGGTTGACTCTCGTTTGTTCGAGTTGGAGGCGGTCCACTCCTCGGCCAGTTCGAACACCCGGAGGCGGCCGGCCCACGGGTCGATCCACACGCCCCGGCGGATGTCGGTCTCCACGGTGGCGAGGAAGGCCCGGGCGTCACCCTTTGCCTTGAAGCTGGTCGGTGCGACGTGCCGGCGGCCGTTGTGCCAGTAGCTGGCCTCGTAGAGCCGGCCCCGCTGGCGCACGCTCGCCGACGGTGAGGTGCAAGGCAACAAAGTGACTACAATGTAGTCATGGTGACTCCAGTATCCATCCGCTTCCGCCGAGCCGAAGTGGCCGAACGGCTCAAAGCTGAGGCCGGAGCACGCAACGTCTCCGCCTCAGCCCTGGCCGAGGAGCTCATCGAGGAGGGGCTGCGGGTGCGGCGCCACCCGATGATCGTCTTCCGTGACGGTGCGTCTGGTCGTCGAGCCGGACTCGTCGGTGGCCCTGACGTCTGGGAGGTGGCTGGCGGGCTCGCCGGCGGGGATGTCCCTTCGGAGGAGCGCATCAACCGTGCAGCCGAACATCTGGGACTGTCCCGCCGCCAGATCGACGCGGTGTTGGATTACTACTCCGACTTCACCATCGAGATCGACGAAGAAATCGCTGAGAATGTCGCTGCAGCCGACGAGCTCGAGGCGGCGTGGCGGCGGCGTCAGGGTCTCCTGGCGGGGTGAAGCTGCTGCTCGATGTGCACCATTCCCGCCTGGCGGCCCAGCGACTCACGGCTGACGGCTATGACGTAGTGGCGGCAGCCGATGTCGCCGAGTTAGCAGAACTCTCGGACGAGGAACTGCTCCGTAAGGCCAGCGCCGACGACAGCGCCGTCGTGACCGAAAATGCCAAGGACTTCGACCGTATCGTCCGGTCATGGACGGCCACCGGTGAGCACCATGCAGGAGTGATTTTCACGTCGCCCCGACGATTCCACCGTGGGAGCACGGCCTATCCGGAGAGTCTCATCGTCGCACTGACGACGTTCCTCGTCGCTCCATCCGTCGCAGAACAAGACTGGGTGCACTGGCTCCAGTGACGCCATTGACCTGAAATGTATTTTGCGGGTGCTGTGTTACAGGGCACGCACCCGCTTGTGTGACGACCAATGATTGACCCGGACTCACTGATTCTGAACTCGACTATCCCGTTCTAACGCTGCAGCTCTGCACAGACTCCATAGATCCAGGCCGCCTTCGCCTCGGCCGGCGGCTCCGCCGCCGCCTCGGCGGGCGGGTGAACGACCCGATTACAAACCGTCCCCGTACGAATCCTCTTTGAGTCAAGACCCCAATTTCGGGTACTCCCAGGCGCGACGAATCGAGCCGCCGTCGAAGGGCGCGACGGCGTAGGGTTTCTATGGGTTCGGGAGTGACTTCGCCGAAGAACCGGTCGCGCAGGGTGAAGAGCCGGTCACGCAGGCAGCGAGTCGTCCCTGGGTGTCCTCCCGGACCCCTTATCGTGCGTCGACGAGCATCTGGCGGTAGACGGCGTTGCTGATCTGGCGCTTGAGTGAACGGAGCGCTTCCTTCTTGGTCTTGCCCTCGGCGACCTTGCGCTCGAAATAGATACGTCCGTCTGTTCCAGGGTTACGGATCTGGGTGACGGCGGCCATGTGCAGCGCGTGGTTGAGCCGGCGATTCCCGCGTTGGGAGACGCGGTGGACGACTCGGCCACCCGAGGCGAATTCGACCGGTGCCGTCCCGTTGTAGGAGGCGAAGGCGTCTCGGTTCGCGAAACGGCGGACGTCGCCGGCATAGCCGATGAGCTGCGCGGCGACGATCGGACCGATTCCATAGACCTCGGTGAGCGAGGTGCCTGACGCCTTGATGGCGAGGCGGATCCGGCGGTGCGACACCTTGGTCTGCTCGTCGAGACGGCGGACATCGTCGAGGAGCTCGAGGGCCATGTCGTGGCGGACCTGCTCGGCGGGGGTCTGAGGCGTGATGTTGGCCAAGAACCTCTCGCCGTCAGAAACGTACAATTCCTTGGCGATTCCGCCCGGAGCGAGCTCGGCCAAGAGGGCATGGAGTCGACACACCACACGAGTCCGATGACTGCCGAGGTCAACATTGCGCTTGGCCAAGATCCGTAGGACCTGGGAGTGGTCAGCCACCTCCACGCTGCGCAGACTCGGGGCCCGAAAGGCGGCGACAGCGATCGAGTGGGCGTCGTTGGGGTCGTTCTTGTTGGAACGACCGGTGGCGAGCACCCGGATGCGAGAGGCCAAGGTGGCGGGGACGTCGAGCACCTCTTCGCCCTGTGCGACGAGCTGTTGGGCCAAGAGGTAGCCCGTCCCGCCCGCCGACTCGATGGCCCACCTCCGCTTCTCGAAAGGCTCGGCCCAGCGCATGAGCTGTTCGACCTGACGACGGGTCGCACGCACCTTGACGTGGGAGACCTCAGCTTCAGCCTCGTCGATGGCCACCGCCGTGTGCGATGCCTTGTGCGGGTCGACCCCGATCACCACATTCATGACTACCTCCTTTGGTTGACGTGAACCACGGGGGCACTCCTGCTTGCGGATGTTCGTGCTCGATCCTCTTTTGAGCCACTCCGTGGGCGAAGCCCCGGCGGGACGCTCTTCGCAAGAAAGCCACCCGACAGAAGCCGGGGGCAGGCACTACGAGAGCGACCCCACCGGGACCCCTTAACGCTAGGAAATCGCGCTAGCGCTCGGGGTCAAGTCTCAAGCAGGCACATATGGGCGTGTGGATAACTCCACCAGCCGGAAGCGGCAAGATGAATCTATGAGATGCCGTAGGTCCCGACGATGACAGTTTCGCCGGACTCATCAGCCGTGCTGCATGGTGGCGTGAACATCGACTTAGGACGCAGATACCACGGGATAAGACGTCTGAGGGCCACGTACCCGTTCGGACGATTGCAGATCGCAGAAGGACAGGCATCCCTTTGGGTCAAAAGCCTGGGCACGTTGCCACGTGACCTTCCGTTGCCACTCGTACTTACACCAACGACCGCTTGCGTCCGGGTCCGGCACGGGTGGCTGCCAAGCGTGACGTTCAAGACCTCCGTCACACTCCACCATTTCCGGACGCTGCATCCCGGTCGGACACTCGGAGCCCTACAAGAGGTGGGTTTCGAGGTCTGCTCGTAGCGGCCCCGAGATGTGCCCCGGTTCGCCGGGCTGGCGTCGCCACCTCACAGTCGCAAAATAGGCTGTAAGCGTGGGTACGGCAGCGGATTGGTATCGGCGAGCCGTAGTTGAAGTCTTCCGTCCCCTCGGAGATTCGGAGGCCCGATTCCAAGTCGCCTACAAGCATCGCAAAAGAGCTGACATAACTGGCGCGTGCGCGCAGTTGTCCCGCTCCGCTGAGGAGGCCTCCTCTTGGCTTGACTCCAACCCGTGCCCCGATCCCGACCTCGACCGCCACGTCAAGGGCCAAGTCGACGCTTGCGCCAGGCTGGCCCAACTGATCGTTCGCAGCGAGTGGAGGGCTGACGACGCTGAGTTCATGGATCGAATCGATTTCCACGTTGCGGATATCCAGCACAAGCTCCTAGGGCACCGCGAAGCAATGGCCACATGGTCAGCAGGCGGCTAAGGCCCTGCCCCGGTCCGCCGGGTAGGGGTACGGCCGAGCGGCACTTTCGGGCTAGTCGTTACTTCTCTCGGAAGATTGCGTCAATGGTGACATTCGGCCCAAGCTCACGTCGGAGCAAAGGCAGAAGTCTTTCGCCTTCGGCTTGCCACGCCACCCAGTCGGATTCCGGCCACTCATTGATTCCGTGATCATCAAACTCATTTTGCCAATCCACCAATGCCTGCAGAAGCGTTCGGCTCAGCGGCGGATTCTGCCAATCGATTCCCCAGACCGGCAGATCGCCCATGTAGTCAGGACCGAACCCGACACGAAGTGGAATCTTCGGGGGGCCTGGTCGCCTCCATCCTTCCTCCAGCCACGCCCGCCTGGGCCGTGGTTCGGCATCCACGGACTTGTAGACAACTCCGGCCCGCTTGCTCCGCTTACTTTGGGACATTCCGCACGCATCCTGACGGATTCTGGCTAAATCGTACAGAGCGTCAGACTGTCTCAGTTCGCCGGGAGCGAGACACGTTGGCTCGCGATCCGATCGACTTTTGCATAGATCTCGGACTCATCTTCGGGGCCCGAGGGCAAAGGCAGCCGACCCCGCTGTGCATGTGACTTCGAGTTCAGGGCCGGTGACCCGCAATACGACGGGTCCATCACTCGGCACTTTGATCTCCCATCTCGTCGGATCACCGGGCACCGAGACACGGAACGAGGTCTTGGTCCCGTCAATTGATTGGTTTTGACTGACTGTCTGCAACGACAGCGTGCCTCGCTCAGCATTCCACCAAGCTCGCTCCAGAGCGACCCGTGGGAAGTCCACTCCGATCACTGTCGGCTCGTTGAAGCGCGTGCCCCCAGTCGTGGTCGCCAGACGACTCCATGCACCCGGGGTCGCAGCTTCTGCGGCGGCGAGGACGGCGTTGTACTGCCCCCGGGGGTGCTCTTCGCCCAGGCCGAGTCCCCAAGTGAACTCCCCACGCGCTACGTCCCATCTGGGCTCAAACGACCGGTTCGCTGCATCGAACAGGCCACCGGCAACCTGGTCCATGCCCCACTCCTTTGCCAGCAGGAGGGCAACGCCATTGGGCCTCGGTCCCGGGGACTCAACCGGCCCGCCCGCAGCATCGAGCCCCATTTGCGCCCACGATGCGTCAAAGAGGGTCCGAGCGTCCTCTGCCCGTTGGCCGGCGAGGTAGTAGGCCACGAGCGGGCCACTCACGAAGAGGGGAAGCTGGTGGTGATAGTCGATGATCGGGTCGTAGTAGAAGGTGACCTGGCCCGCGGGTCCCTGGTCAGTCCAGCCGAGATAGTCGGGCTTGGCTTTTTCCTCCCACCACTGCTCAAAGATCCGATGGTGCTCGGTTCCATGGAGGATGTCGTGAATCTGAAGGCCGAGGCCGGCTGCGGTGATGCAGAGAGGCCAGATCTTCGTATTCTCGCAGTGACAGCCTTCGGGCCGGTCCTTCCACTGCCGAGCGAGGTGGTCGGCAATCCCTGAGTAGGTCCAGGTGAAGGTGTGCTCACCATCGCGGATCATGTCGAAGGGCCGATTCCAACTGCGGTCATCCGTCGCTCTTTGGTGCAGCCCGAGCATGACCAAGAACCATCCCTTGTAGAAGAGCATGCCGTCGGCGGCGATGGGGTCGAACTGCAGACCCCAAGGTTCGATGCCGTTTGCCGTCCATCCAGGAACGTCGTACTCACCGATGAGGTGTTGGGGAATGAGGAGCTTGGAGAAGTCGTCATAGTTGGCCCGGTCGGGGTCATGACCGAACTGGGTGAGCCAGTCATTGGCCGACCACCAACCGGTGTGGCGAAAGACGAGTTCATCAAGAATGCGGTGATAGACCTCCCGCCACGCGGGTGTCTGGTCAGCCATCAGCGCCACTGCGTAGGTCGAGTCGATCAAGTCGAAGCGGGGGAAGCAGAGCATCGGTGCATCGCTACGGTCGTCCCAATGGGGATGGGGATGGCCGTCTCGCTCCCAGCTGTCTGCCGTAGTCGCCTTTCGATAGAGGTATCGGAGCCACCCCACCGATCTTGGCGAGAGTCGTGGAACTTCTCCGCGATCGAGCGACACGAACCACAGGTTCGCACACGACGATGGCGAGGCGCCTCTAGTTGGAACATTGGGGTGGGATCGTCGATCCGAAGTGGAACCCGACCGGCCGGGGTGCCCCACTTCGCCGGCTCGGTGGCGGTTATCAGCGCTCCCTGGTCGTCCGGTATCCGGCATTACCGCGCCCCGCGCGGCTGCGTGTTTCCTCCGCCAACCAGGCGCTTGCACGGACGGCTACACGGTGCTCGATTCGTCTGGAAGTTCATCGTCGGACGCGAGCGCGGAATCGCCCAAGCTCCGGTTTCGGGCGACGTAGATGGCGAACGGCGCGGTCCCAACCAGGTATCCGGCTGCGGCGATGGCCAAGACCATTCTTGCCCCGACCGCGTTGATCAGTGGACCGGCGGCAATCGGGCCGAGCGGCCCCGTCAGGAACATCAGCCCGACTGCGGCAGAAAGCACCTTGGCGCGGAGCGCCGCGGGTGTGCGCGTCGTGATGACGGTGAAGATCGGCGCGCCGGTCAGGGGTGCGACGAACCCCTGCAAGACCAGCACCGTGGCGACCGCTACCGCAGGCAGAGGGATTCCGAGCAACAGCTTTGGGATCGACGCGAGCACGAATCCTGCTGCGGCGACCTCGAGTGCCCCGAACCGACGCACGACCACGGCGACGACGGGCATCCCGAGCAGCGCTCCCGCACCCATCGCGGCGTAGAAGACACCTGCCGTCCGGGCGTTCTGGTCGTAGTCGGAATACGCGAACACGGGCAGCGTCGTCATGAACAGCGTAAAGAAGATCTCCATCGTCAAGGTGCTGACGCACAGCATGACGAATAGCCTGCTTCGACGGATGTACTTGACGCCGGCGAGCAGCCCGCGCTCCTCGGCCGCGGCCGTCGGTCTCGTCCGTGGCACGAACAAGGCGACCACGATCGCGGCGACTCCGAAGGTCGCGGCATCGACGAACAGCACGTTCTGCGCGCCGACTACAGCGATCAGAACGCCTGCCAGGGCCGGCCCTACGAGGGGCGCAGTCGTTTGGGCACCATCGAGATACGCGTTCACACGAGCCACGGCGCTCTCCTCGTCGCCGACCACCTCGGCCAGGATCAGACGCTGCGCGGGCATGTGTGCCGCCGTGCAGACGCTCGTGAGGGCGACCAGGGCCACCAGCAGCGGGAACGACAGCGCGTCGACGCTGTAGAGCGCAGGGATTGCGGCAAGCAGCGGGAGTCGCGCCGCGTCCGCGATCACCATCGTCTGCCTTGCGCCAATCCGGGCGATCAGCGAGCCCGCCGGCACGGGGAGCGTCACGAACGGGATACTCCCGATGCCGAGAACGAGCCCCAGCTTCGTCGGCGACCCAGTCGTCACGAGGACGAACCAGGGCAGCGCCAACACCGTCATCGACGAACCGACGGACGACACCACTTCCCCACCGACGATGGCGCGGATCTGAGTCGAGCTATGGCGGTGGACGGAGAGCAAGGTGGGCCTTTCGACGAGGCGCGGATCGGAAGACGCGCCGCGACCAGCGGCGCGTGATGTACCGAACAGCAGTCGACGTCGGCCGGCTCACCGGCCAAGAGCTACGAGCTACGCAACCTCAGGCGCCGACTGCCCGAGCCCCGACACCGTCGTCCTCGTCTTCATGGTCGCCTCCCAGAGTCGCTTGAGCACGCAACCCAGCAATTTATCCGCCCCCCGAGTCGCGACCCAGCACCGTCACCCAACAACGTCCAATTGTCGCGACCGAAGCGCCCCGACCGCCGGTCCAGAGAGCGCATACGTGCCGATACCGAGCGGGTTCGGCTCAACTTTGGGGGGTATCACATACCGCCGGGACTGTGCCGCTACGGGGCGTCTTTGAATCTCATGGGACGCACCCAGGTGGCCCGATAGTTCCAATTGTCATGCGCAGCTTCTATGTATTGAAACTCGACCAGTTCACCTTGAACAAGCTCTCGGTAACCGGGCATGTCGATCGCCGACAGGCCGACGTAGACATCAGAGGGAGCTTCACCCGATTCGATGCCACCCATCCCGTTCGGCTTCCAGAACTTCACCCTCCCTTGGGCAATGGGTTGATCGGGGTTGGGAGAAGGCGGCCCAGGCACCACACCATTATGAGCGCAGCGAGAGCGTCTCTAAAGTGCCCCCGTCCGCCGGGCTGAGGTCACTCTGAACACCGGTGGTGCTTGCTGATGTTCACCTGCTGCCAGGCGGCACCCTGCTGGGGATACCCCGTTATGCAGTCCTGCCGCATGACAACGCCTCTGCAAGAGATGCGGCATCGCCCGTCGACGCCATGATCCCATCAAGTTCCCAGTTCTCCGTGGACACCACCAGCACGGGCGTCTCAGACCCCCGCAGCGCACAGTAGAACCTCGCCCCCAGGATCTTGCGACGACCAAAGACCCAGCGACCCGGAAGGACTGGGAGAGTTCGAAATCCTCGTCCCCAGCTCCAATAGATCTGCTTAAGATTCGGGAGATCCGTCAACTTGGGGTACGAGACCGCCGATGTGACCACTTGCAGTGGTAGGAGGATCTCCTCAGGCTCTGGCCAACCAAGAAACCGCTCGGTCCCGCTCAGTCGAACATCAAGTCCACCCGATTGTAGGGACACGGAGATCACCGATTAACCCTGCCACACGGCTCTGATGCCGGGGTGAACCACTTCGCCGGGATTGGGCCTGGCTGACCGGCATCATGGGGGCACCCTGTCCCTCGGATTACGTCGCTGGCGTTCTGGGTCGAACCCCTGCGTCGATGAGTGCTTGCCATGTTTGCTGGAAGTCGGCATCTGGAGACAGGGCGACTTCGATCTGAGCATCCTGCGGGGTTCCGCCAACGAGTCGTATGCACTTCTTGCGACGCAGGGGAGTGCCGCCGAATCCAACTTCATCTATCCACATGGTCGCATTCCGTGCATCCAAGAAAAGCGTCCGGCTCTCCAACATCATTCCTTGAGGTGCGGTTATCTCGATGCCGTGGGTGTGGACTACGAGCTGAGGACCACCCCCGAGGCGGTCGTTCCAGTTCACCCATGACATTCGCTCCCTGTGCTGTCGAACGAATGCCTCTGTCGTAAAGGTCACAGGTTGCCCACGGACCCAGGCTTCGAGAGCGTGGTTCCTGTGCTCTTGCCGCCATGCTCGAACAAGCCCGTAAGTCAGCCCCCCGACCACAATCACTCCGAACGCCACGGCAAACCAAGGCACCGTATGAGCGTATTGCCCCTGGAAGGCACGGGGTGACCCCTACCGCCGGGACGGTGGGCAGTTCGACACGAGTGGGGCACCCCAGGTTCACGCGGTCTCGGGCTTTGAGCACGCCCCGAGAAGGCTCATCAAGCAGCGAGGCATAGAGTTTCTGACCGTGGATCGCATCATCGGTGTGCAACAGATCCCACCCACGGTCCGCTCGGTAGCCGACCTGCCTTCGGAGTTGTCACCGCTTCGGTTCGGCCCCGAAGAGCTGATGGAAGTACTCACCGAGTTGGACCCCTCAGTCACCTATTCAGATTCAGAATGGGCACTAATCGAGCTTCGGGGAGGCGACATCGAGGTCATCGTGCCGGACGAGTCGCCGCTGCGCTCCTTCACGCTGTTGATCCATGCCGACGATCCGACAGAGGTATATCCGTTCATCGCTTGTTTGCTAGGGAAGCTCGGTGTCGGAGCCCTGGACCCCGATGGATCACCCACAACCGGGCTCTTCAACAGCTCCTCGCAGCCAGCCACCTAGCGGCCGGGTCCTATCCCAGTTCACTGGGGTGTCACCTGGCGGCACGCCTGGGGCGTGTCCACGACCGCTGCTGGGCGGCGTTCCGACCAATGGATTGTCTATCCGGGTCGGCTTTCGCCTCCGTCATCGCTGTGAATGATTTCGATGACTCCTCTGATCATGCTTGCGAAGAGTCCTGCGACACGGAGTGATTGAAGATGCTTTGGGCCGGTGAGAACGGCCAAGGTCTTGGCGTGCATGTTGAGTTCTTGGGGCGACATCTCGACCCCTCGTTCTCGGAAGGCGATTTCCAGGTCCGCCCGAAGATCGGTTTCATTCCTGCCAGGCGGGACATCGACAGTCCCCATGACTTCTTTGATGAGGGACCTACGCTGCGCACTCTCGTGCCTTACGTCCTGCTCACGAAGTCGCTGCTCAGTGGCACCTGGACACGTGCACCTCGCCTCCCACTCACTGTTAGCGATCGGCGCTGTCGACGCCACCGGACATCTGGAATGGCACTCGCACTGGCACAGGAGCGCAGTTGCGTGACCAGACCTGAAGATGTTGGTGCCGCCTCCCCGCTTGTGGCCGCACTTTTCATGTGCACCGGACTCACAATATGAAGTGACGTCTCTGCGCTCAGGTTGTGGCGACACGATCCAAGGCTACGCTCGGATGTTCAACTGTTTCGACAATCTGCCCCCGTTCGCCGGCTGTGGGCGTCACCAGGAGCAGGGACCCACCGGTAGCCTGTCGCTTGATGACGCCAGGCCACACGATCAACATCGCTCCAACCGCCTCTCATGTGGAAGTCCGACTTGGCGGCCGGTTGCTCGCCACCACCGACCGAGCCATGAAGCTCGACGAGACCGGGCTGTCCCCTCGCTACTACCTGCCGCCAGACGACGTTCAGATGGATCTCCTGACGCCTACGACGTTCCATACCAAATGTCCGTTCAAGGGTGAGGCGTCATACTGGTCTCTCGATATCGACGGAGAGATCCACGACGGCATCGCGTGGAGCTACGAGACGCCGATAGCTCAGGCCGCCGAAGTGAAAGGGATGTTGTCTTTCTACCCCGACCGCACCGAGGTAACGGTCGACGGTCAGTCGCTTCGAGACTGACCCACCTGTCGAGGGCGATCTCCGGCTAGCCCCGTACGCCGGGAGTACCTCCTATTCGGCTTACAGCCCCGCCAGCCCCGGACCCTCCAGACTCGGTAGAACCTGGCGTCGATTGGCCACCAGAAGCACGAGGTCGATGGCCTTCCCTCTCACCTCCGGTCCGTCTCCTTTCACCCAATCAAGATCGGTTGCGACCAAGCGGCGACCCCGTTGAGGTTCGGCATGGACGACCATTCGACCTCGCTGCCAGAAGGCGTCCAGCACAGGGATCGCGTCGGCTGGCGGCGCATCGACATCGAGACCGAGCGGCCGGAAGGCATCCGCGCTGTGCACGAGGACATCAGCCAAACCCATCGCCTCGGGGAATCCAGGAGGACGGAAGCCTCCCTCGCCCGCATTGCGGAGTCGATCAGCCAGCTCCGAGACCGGCACGTCACCGAGGCGCTTCGCCGCCTCGCCCACGGCTCGGTCTGGTTTCAGCCCTCCTCGAAGCACGTCGCCCATCATCGACCAAAGCGTCCCCTCGGCACCTCGCACAAGGTGGGCAAGCACGTCGCGCACCTTCCACCCCGAGCACCACGAGGCTGAGTTCCACGCCGCCTCGTCCAGCGTTTCGATCCGGTCGGCGAATTGGCGACGCAGTCGAGCGATCTCTTGGGTCACGGCTACAGGCTCCATGCCCTGAGTCTTACAAACCAGCGAGCCGCACCGGTCCAGGTGTTATCCCCGTACGCCATCGGCTATGAGTTGTCCTCCAGGGTCCCTCAACTCGCTGGCGGGATGCAAAATCCATGCCCGCCATTCGTGTAGAGCTCGAAGATGCAGAGGTCATATTCAACAGTCGCGAACGATTGCTGAATCCCCACAGGAACAGGCGTGCACGATGGAGGAGTCTTCAAGCTCCCTTCGAGGTACGCGGCGTCATAATCCGCCCAGGCGATGTCGCATTCGACGTCAGCGATGACCTGCTGAGTGCTGATCGGGCTGTTTACCGAAGTCGTTGCGGCTTCGGCGGACTCCGTCAGTGCGCCCAACACGACAGGAATGGTTGTCACGCTTATCGCGAGAGCGACTGCGAGGTGTGCCACGTGCCGCTGTCTCAGCCGCAACGAACTGCGTACCATGGGGTTCCTTCCGTCCGGCCCCCCCGACATGACCAACGCATCGGCCGCCACATCCTTGCGCCAAGTGCTGACCCTCGTGACCCGAGCGTCCCAGATCGCCGGGACAGTTGGGCACTCCGGCACCATGGGGACGGACCCGAAGGGATCATCGTGTCCCACTTCGCCGGGCGATGGGACACAGATGGTCATCGGTAGAGTCTCCGAGGCGACCAGGTCCGACCTGTCGGTCGTGCGATGACAACCCAGGTCATCGTCCTCAACGGCTCGTCGAGCTCGGGCAAGACCACTATCGCTCGTTGCCTGAAAGCGATCCTCCCCACACCGTGGATGAGTCTGAGCATCGACGATCTTCTCCACGCGTTGCCGCCGTCACTGATGGACACTGACGCCGGCGTGGCCTTCGGGGAACACGGTGAGGTCACTATCGGAGAGGGATTCCGTGAGATGGCGTCCGCCTGGATGGCGGGAATTGGAGCAATGGCTCGAGCCGGTGTGCGGATCATCTACGACGATGTCTTTCTCTCCGGAGCCGAATCGCAGGCGCGACTGCGGGCACATCTCGACGACCTCTCTGTGTTGTGGCTCGGCGTGCACTGCGATGCTGAGGTCGCTGCTGGCCGTGAGTTTGCTCGCGGTAACCGTGTGGTTGGCGGGGCTGCCACGCAGGCGACCAGGTTCATGAAGGAGTCTCCTACGGCCTGGAGGTCGATACCACCTCGACCGAATCGCTGGAATGCGCCCACGTCATCGCTAGGCACGTGTCCTAAGCTCCGTCACTTCACCTGCCCCCAGTTCGCCAATCGGGTCGCAGGGGCCTGAGTCAGCTCCAGATGACCCGGGCCCGCGGAGCTGCCGATCGCACCATGGCTCCATCGATGGTCACGGCCGCTTCGCTCAACCCCGCAGCTTCGACTGCGACGAGGACTTCGAGCGGCCCGTCCGGAGGGAGCGGATAGACCCATGCCCACGCCCGCCACCCACCCGGTGCGCTACTCCCACCGACGAACCGGACGATGGGTTCCGTCGGAAGTCCCTCCTCGTCTTTGGGGATCTCTGGGGTCAACCCCGTGGCAGCAGCCCCATGGGCGCTTGTCCCGTCGGAAAATCGCACGCCGACCCGTGGCCAGCGATACTGCCCCACGGAGCGGTTCGTTTCCATCATGTTGGCCACCTTGCGCGGATTGACACGCGCAACCACGCTGATCGTGAAACCGTTCGGATAGACCTCCAGATAGTCGAGGGCGACCGCCATGAGATCGTTCTCGGCCACGAGCTCATCGACAGCGACCACCGCCGGAATCGTCCCCTCAGAGGGCCGATCCCAAGCCGGCGGCCCCCACGCGGGACCGATGCCAGGCATCCGGGAAGCGAGAAGCTGTTGAGATTCACCCGGGTCACTCCCGCCCGACATGAGTCTGATTACTTCTCTTCGCGCGCTGCCAAGTTCAACCCCGAGGCTCCGCAACACTGTGGCAGCGACGCCATCGCCCTCGCGGAGAAGGGCCAAGAGTAAGTGCTCGGTCCCGATGTACGCATGGCCGAGCTGCATCGCTTCGCGCAATGAAAGCTCGAGGACTCTTTTGACCCGCGGGGTGAACGGGGGCGAGCCGCTTGGTGGCCACCCCGCCATGCCCACCGTCTCTTCGACCTCCAGGTGCACCTCTTCGAACGAGACGTCGAGCGCTCTCAGAGCCTGGGCTGCCACACCTTCACCCTCTTGGATCAGTCCAAGCAGGATGTGTTCGGTGCCGATGAAGCTGTGATTGAGGAGACGAGCTTCTTCTTGCGCGAGGACGAGCACCCTTCGCGCCCTGTCGGTGAAGCGCTCGAACACGAGTCTCAGGGTACTTGGCCCCTGATCGACAACTTCCAGTACGCCGGGTCAAGGAGCGTCGTGGCGGTTTCCTGATGCCCACAACAACGGAACGCTGTGACGATGACCGCACGGACAGTCGAAGTCGAATGATCCGCCTTTGACCCCCTCCGGATCCGGATTGTGGACCTCGGTTCTGAGTCCGGTGTCCGGACAAGGGAGCGTCCAGACGCTCCGGAAAGAGTTGGCCAGTGCCGGAACCTGGCCCTCATCCTGGCTCTGCGGGCCCTCTCCCGGCTCACGTAGTCATTATGGCCGCAGCCCCTGCCTCCAAACGCCGGGTCCGTGACGTTATGACGGGACCTCGGGATGAGAACTCAACGGCGGGTAGCCATCGCCCCACCACCAGACATCATTCTCGTCTTTGACGAGTAGGTCGTAATACCGACCCATCGGCTCCGAAATGTCGTAGATCGCTAATTCGGCAGCGAGAGAGGCTTCTGGCGTGCCCTCGTCGTTGGAGGAGAATGGGCATCGATCAAGACGTCGTCTGTACCCGATGCGTCGTGGTTTGTACAGCGGGTGGTCATAGATCGCCTTCAATACTTCGACGCGGTCCGGATCAGTTTCCGTGGTGACGCCAATGAGCGTTGCCTGATAGAAATCCAATGGTTTCCCGCTACTGAAGTAGTCCTCAAGCGCTTGTGCGACGCGCTGACCCCAGTCAGGGGATGCAACCGCTTTTTCCCAGTCGTCCTGCGTCCAAGTCATCTGTTCCAAGCTTCCCACGCCCACTTGAATCGCACCGGGTTTGATGGAGGCTTTTCCATTATGAACTGACGTTGGCGAATGTGTGCTCGCTAAGCGTCTCACTGCCCGGGTGGTTGGTGCCACCCGTCTCGAGTCCGGGGCTCTCGGGGGAGCTGAGGGTCCCGTTTTCGATCGCTTCTCGCCAGTTGGTCTCGAACTCGGCCGGCGGGATGTAGCCGATGGGTTCGAGCAGGCGTTCGTGGTTCCACCAGTGGACCCAGCCGAGGGTGGCCAGTTCGACGTCTTCGACCGTCTTCCAGGGTCCCTCGTGCTCGTTGTAGATGAGCTCTGACTTATAGAGGCCATTGATCGTTTCGGCCAGGGCGTTGTCGTAGCTGTCGCCTTTGGAACCGACCGAGGCGACGGCCTCTGCCTCCTCCAGGCGCTCGGTGTAACGGATGGAGAGATATTGCACGCCGCGGTCCGAATGATGAATGACTCCGCTGAGGTCCTCGTGCTGGCGGGTCCACACGGCCATCTCGAGCGCGTCGAGGGCGAGGTCACTGCGGAGCGTCCCCGCCACCCGCCAGCCCACGATGCGTCGGGCGAAGACGTCGATGACGAAGGCGGTGTAGGCGAAGCCCGACCAGGTCGGCACATACGTGTTATGTGCAGCTCCACATAACACGTATTCGGCTCAGTTGTCATTTATGTGCAGTCGCAGCGCGTCCGCGCCGTGCTCACGGGGGTTTGCGAGAGGAAGAACAGCACATAATCACAGACCCTCGAGGAAGGCGAGAAGTCGGTCACGCGGTCGGAACCGAGCGGGGCCTGGGTTCGGGTCGCTCAGGCGGCTGAGCGTTGCCTCCTTGGTGGCGAGGTCGGCTTCCAAATACTGATGGGTGACTGCCGGGCTGGAATGACCGAGCCACAGTGCGATCACGGCCAGATCCGTGCCCGACTCCAGGAGGTGAACTGCCGTCGAATGCCGAATCGTGTGCGGCGAGACACGTTGACCGCGAAGCGTCGGGCAGGATTGGGAAGCCGTAGCCACGGCACGGTCGAGCCGGTCGCGCACTCCCGATCGCGACATTGACGACCCGCTGCGGTTCGGGAAGACCGGAGACCCCGGTGCCTGCTGCGTGTCGTGCAACCAGGTGCGCAGTTCTCTGGCGGTGCTGGCCCACAACGGGATGACCCGCTGCTTGCGGCCCTTGCCGTGGAGTTGGAGGGCGCTCCGGCTTTCGAGAAGCACGTCTCTGACTCGCAGGGCGGTCAACTCGGAGACCCGGGCGCCGGTGTTGTAGGCGACAGCCAGCAAGATGGCGTCGCGTCGCCCGCTCCAGGTGGTCCGATCGGGCGCGGCCAAGATGGCGGCGATCTGCTCCTTCGTGAGGTAGCCAAGCACCGGCCGGTCGAAGCGCTTGGCCGGGATGGCCAGCACCCGTGTCGTGATCGGCAGGGACGCCGGATCGCGCACGGCGACGTATCGCATGAAGGAGTGGATCGCCGCCAGGCGAGCGTTGCGGGTGCGAGCGCTGTTGCCTCGGACACACTCGAGGTGCTCGAGGAAGTCCAAGATCACCGGCGCATCGAGATCGGCGAGCGTCAGAGCACTGGGTGGCCTGCCGCAGTGGTCCTCCAAGTAGGCGAAGAGCAGTTCGAAGGCGTCGCGATAGCTCTCGACCGTCCGGGCACTCGCCCCACGTTGGTCGATCAGGCGACGCACGAAGAAGTCCTGGACCAACTGGTCGAACCCGATCTCAGGCGCTCTCATGACGCACCCTCCGGCGGCTGTCCGGCGAACGCCTCGAATCGCTGACCCACGATGTCCATCAGTTCGGGAACGGCGGAGAGATACCAATAGACGTCGCGCACCTCGACGTGGCCCACGTAGGTGGCCAGCACGGGGATCTTGGCGTCCACGTCGACGCCCTGGGCGTGCCAGGCCTCGATGCGGCGCACCACCATGCGATGGCGCAGATCGTGCACCCGAGGGGCACGGGTCCGGCCATCGGCGGTCCAACCCAGCCGGCGGCGCACCACGCAAAAGGCATGATGGGCGACGCTGTAGCTGATCCGCTCGCTCGCCTCGGTGCGGAAGAAGGCCTCGCCCGGCCCCGGAGCGCTGTAGCGACGTTCCCGCTCAGCGACGTAGTCGGCCAGGGCCGCCACTGCACTCGGGTGCAGGGGAACCAGCCTGGTCAGGCCACGTTTGCCCGCTCGGACCGTGATCAGCGCGCCGTTGAGGTCGACGTCTGCACACGAGAGGGCAAGGGCTTCGCTGATGCGCAACCCGGTGCAGGCCAACAACCCGAACAAGGTGACGTAACAGCTGGGCCGCAGCCCGCCGGGGGGATCCAGCCGAGCTGCCTCGGCCAGAAGGGCGGCGATCTCGGCGTCGGAGTAGACGTGGGGCGGAGTGCGATGACCCGTCGGGCCGAGCAGCCCGGGGGCGGGCACGTCGGTCTCACCGTCCATCGCATGGAGGTGGCGTAGCAGGCCCCGCACCCTGCCCAGCCGATGCGCTGCATTGCGGGGGTTGGTCGAGGACGTCGAGGTGGCCCATTCCAGCGTCGTCTCCAAGGGGATCGGCCCCTCATGGCCGTCGAGGTAGCGAGCGAACTCGCGCAATGAGCGCTCGTGGGTGACCGAGCGATAGCCCAGACCACGACGCATCTCTATGTATCTCTCGATGACGCGGCCAATGGCCCCGGTCATGACGCCCTCCCCGGCCACGGCAGCGCCACCTCACGAAGGGCATCGACGTTGACCGCTGCGTAGATCCGAGTGGTGGCAAGTTCGCTGTGCCCGAGCAGACCGGCGATCTCGACCAGACGGACGCCCCGGGCTTGGAGCTCGGTGGCCATCGAGTGGCGCAGCAGGTTCCCGCCACGGGTGGGCGCGTCGATCCCAGCCCGCTCGAGCGCCCTTTGCACCGCTCGTCCCACGATGCTGGCACTGATCGGAGCACCTCGGCGCAGGCGAAGCAGCACGAACACTTCGCGCACCGTGCTGTCGGGCCGGCCATGCTCGAGGTACTCGGCCAGCGCGTGTCCCACCTCGACAGGGATGGGAAGGCGTGCGCCATGGCCAGTCTTGCGAGTGCGCACCGAAACCACTCCCTGGCGCCAGTCGATGTCGTCGAGCTCGAGCCGGCAGACCTCGCTGACCCGGAGGCCCAAGCGGGCCATGCACAAGATGATCGCCCGGTCACGCAGGTCGCGGGCCGATGACGCGTCCAATGAGGCGATGAGCTCGCTGAAGGCCTGCGAGTTGAGGTGCCGGACGAGATCCTTGCGACGGCGGGGCACCATCGGCACAGCGTCCTCCAGACCGACCGCACCCAGGCCCTGGGTGCGAAGGAATCGGAAGAAAGAACGCAACGAGGTCGCCACCAACTCCAACGTCCTTGGCTGATAGCGACACGACGCCGCGCTGATGAACGCAATGACCTCTTGAGCGCCAAGCCCCTCGACCTGCACGCGCCCATCAGGGAAGCGCTCCTCCAAGAACGCCCGGACCCACCGGGTGTAATTGGCGCGGGTGCCTGCACAGACACCGCGGGCTCGCCGCAGATGGTCATCGAAGGCGGCAAGCGCCGCTTCCTTCGTCCAAGCTGAGTCGACCGACATGAGCTCCTCCTTGTCCTCCGACCCGACGGCCGGACCGGCAAGGAGCCTGCCGTTATGTGCAGCTGCTGGTCGCCCTCAGACTGACATTCATCGCCCTCATCCGGCCCCATGGTTCCGTTGCACCTGGGCGACTGCACATAAATGACAACTGAGCCGAATAGGTGATGTCGGCCACCCAGAGCTGGTTGGGACGGCTCGCCACGAACTTGCGATCGACCAGGTCGGCCGGGCGCAGCCCCACGTCGGCTGGGATGGTCGTGCGGCGCTTCCGGGCCCGCGAGCGCCCCTGGATTCCCATCTGTCGCATGAGGCGCTCGGTGCGACACCGTGAGATTGCTATGCCTTCCCGGTTCAGCTGGCGCCAGACCTTGCGGGGCCCATAGACGAAGCGGTTGTGGGCGTACACCCGCTCGATCTCGGGCTTCAGCTCGGCGTCGCGGAGCGCCCGGGCGCAGGGCTGACGGTTCAAAGCGGCGTAGTAGGTGGAGGGGGCGACCTCGAGAACCTCGCAGATCGGCTCGACCCCGAAAGACGCCTTGTGCGCCTCCACGTAGGCCACTACTTGTTGGGTTGGCGGTCGAGCTCCGCCGCGAAGAAAGCCGAGGCCGACTTCAGAATTGCGTTGGCCCGCCGCAACTCGCGGACCTCCCGTTCCAGCTCTTGGATCCGCTTGCGCTCGTCGGTGGTGATCCCCGGCCGCTCGCCGGCGTCGACCTGCTGGGTCTTGAGCCAGTTGCGGACCGATTCTGGGTGCACGCCGAGCTTGGCGGCTACTTCCTCGAAACCGCCGTCGGTGCGATCACGCTCCCGACGCCACTCGAGCACCATTCGCGCCGCCCGCTCCTTCAGCTCAGGTGGGTACCTCTTGTGGGTTGGCATCGGCTCCATCCTCTCTCCGAGGGTTAGAGCCTCCAAAATTCCCGGTGCGATTCACTTGGCGCTATCCCCGCTCCAACCTGTTGTCTGCTGGTTAAGGCTGGCCGGAGGAAATGATGGCCGTCACAGACTTTCGGCCGAGTCCCGACACCTCAGCGATTTGGCGGATCGACGCGCCCGCCCGGTGGGCCACGCGAATCATGTCGTCGCGGATTGCTGCTTCCTTTTCGACCCGTTCTGCGCTGAGGCCGACAACGACAAGGGCTGAACCCGTCTCGCCCTCGTCTCCACCTCGATACTTGTCCATGGCCGTCGTCGCCGCATGTACATCGGCACTGGTGTAACTCATTCTTCCTCCCTGAGCCCTCTGGCGAGTTTGTCCCGGATCGTCATCAGGAGCGGTACTCGAGGTGACATGTCGGCCTTCGCCTCGGCGTCGTTGAGGTGAGCCAAGGTCATCGCGAGGAGTTCGAGTGCCTCGATTCGTTCCAGTTCAATACTGACCACTGGTGCCATTGTATCCACTTATGGTCCATTTCGGACCACCATAGTGGCCGCACTGATTAGCGGTGCCTCATGTCGGCCCACGACTCTGACGACTCTTGATTATGGGACCGGAGGTATCCCCATGCGCCGGGTAGGGGTACGGCCGTACGAAACCTCGGGGGCGGATGTCCACCCTTGACGAAGCTGGCACCGAGGATTTAGCTGAAATGGGCAAGGCCCTTTGCGGGCTGGCGGGACCCCCCTGTTGATCGGAGGCCGAGTGGCCAAGAACAGGCAACTAGCCGCTACCAAAACGGCTGACTCCTCACCGACGCAAGCTCCTGCACGATCTGAGGTGCCGGAGCGGGCGGGGCTGCTCCTGACGACCCTTATTTTGGTGGCTGCGCTCGTGAACTTGCCGTTGGCGGTGGCGAACGTGGCCCTGCCGGATATCGGCTTGCACTTCAACGCCTCGCAGACCCAACTCAACCTGGTAGCGGTTTGCTATTCACTCGGGCTGGCGGTCTCGGTGCTGTGGTTCGGCGCGGTTGGCGACCGATACGGGCGCAAGCAAATGATGCTGATCGGCATCTTGGTGGCGGTAGCGGCGTCCACGGTGGCCGCCTGGTCGCCGACGATCCAGGTTCTGATCGGGGCCAGGTTCGTGGGCGGCCTGGGCGCGGGCATGGCTTATCCGACCACCCTGTCGCTCATTACCGCGCTGTGGCGCCCGGGCGCGGCACGGACCAAGTCGATCGCGTTGTGGTCGGCTGTCGGCGGGTCGATTTTGGTCCTGGGCGTGCTGGTCGCGGGTCTGCTGCTGTCAGTCGCGTGGTGGGGGTCGGTGTTCCTGTGCCCGCTGCCGTTGGCGGTGGTGGCCTTCCCGCTGGCGTGGAAGCTGATCCCTAGCCACGTGAACGAGACCACCGACCCGGTAGACCACCTAGGCGGCGTGTTGTCGCTGTTGCTGATGGGAGGGCTCGTCCTGTCCATCAACTTCGCGACGGTGCCCAACTCCGGGACGATTGTGCTGAGCACGGCGATCATCGCCGCGGCGGCGCTCGGGGCGTTCGTCATCCGCCAGCACCGCGCGACCAATCCGCTGTTTGACCTGCACATCGCCGGGCGCCCCACCTTTTGGGTCGCCGCCTGCTCCGGGATCATCGTGTTCGGGTCACTGATGGGGGCCATCTTCATCGGCGAGCAGTACTTCCAGAACGTGCTGGGCTACTCCACCATCGACGCCGGGCTGGCCATCCTTCCGGCCGCGGTGCTCATGGTGCTCATCGCCCCCCGCTCAGCCAAGCTCGTTGACTCCCACGGCTCCCGACTCGTCTTGCTGGCCGGAGACGCGTGCATCTTCCTCGCCTTTCTCGTCATGCTGCTGCTCTGGAAAGAGGGCGCCTCTTACTGGGTGGTGGGCCTTGGTCTCGCTTTGCTCGGTGCCGGGGTCGGGTTTGCTGGCACGCCGGCCTGTAATTCGCTCACCGGCTCGGTGCCGGTCACTCGGGTCGGCATGGCCTCGGGTACTGCCGACCTGCAGCGTGACCTTGGTGGGGCCATCATGCAGTCGATCATGGGTGCCCTGCTGACCGCCGGGTATGCCGCCGCGGCGGCCGCGGCGATCAGCAGTTCCCCGAACTCCTCGCAGGTCACCAACAACGTTCAGAGCGAACTCACCAAGTCTTACGACGGCGCCGCAGCCATCGCCAAGCAGTATCCGCAGTACTCCCAGCAGATCATTGCCGGGGCCAAGCAGTCCTTCGTTCACGGCGACCACTGGGCCTTCGCATCCGGGGTCATCGCAGTCGCGCTCGGTGGGATCCTCGTCTTCTTCTTCTTCCCCAAGTTCGAGAAGGAAAAGAGCTCGCTCGCGGACTACCGGCGGGCCGACTCCGCCTGCGGCACTCAGCCTGCCCCATAACGCCAGGGATGTTCAGGAGCTGGACTAAGCGGTAGTCACTCCACATTCAAGGAGCATGTCGGCGAGCACCTGATTGTCATAGGTGCTGTGCTTGTCCGGTTGGCGGATTCGCTCAAAGAATTCAACCATGTAAAGGATTGGTTGGCGATACCGGTCGATGGCGCAGAGCAGCGCCGGCGGACATCTGCCCTCGAGCGCTCCGAGTTCGACGAGGTGATGACGGAGCATCCGACTGGACGGCTCTTCTCCAAGCGTGACTGCCAGCATCAGCCCGAGGTACCCAAGCATGACGCCGTAGTCGTAGTGGAGATGGCGATTGAGGAAGATCTGTTCAACATTGGTCAATTCCATGTCTGCCGACATCGCCAGGCCTAAGTCGACGAGTCGGCAGCGAGTGCCGTCGAAGATGACGTTTCCCCAGTGGGCGTCAAAATGAACCATGTGGCGGGCCCGCATCTCTGTGATTGCGTCGAAGATTTGGTCAAGGACATCGTTCACGTCCTCGGGGTTCTCGGCCAACCACAGATCGGCTCGAGACCCAGCGTGCTCAAGCAGCACAATCCACAACTCCTGCGTTCCCGAGTTGCGGGCCTGAAGATAACGACAGACCGATGGGCTTCCCCCCCAGTACCGGACGTACGCCTCTTGGCTCCAGCCAAGCGATTGCGGCGGAGAACTGCGGGGCATCACCCGATGATGGAGGTGAACTGGCAACCCACGCACACCGCTCACGGCTTGCAAGGCGGCTAGCTCCCGCCAGGCACCGAAGCCGGCCGATCCGACGCCATAGGAGTAGAACGTGGGCAGCTCGAAGTGGTTGCGGGTGGAATAGGGGCGAGCGGCCTCAACGTCGGTCAGTGGTAACCGCTTCACGAACACCTTCTCGACACCGATGGTGGTCGTGCTAGAGACACCCAGCCCCGTCGGCAAAGTTCCCGCAGTCACCGAAGCCAGCAGTTCCTCATCGGTCATTTCCTCCAGGTGATGACGAAGCGCTTCGGAGTCCTCTTCAGACATTTCGCCTAGAACATTATGTCGTCATTCTGGAGCCTTTCGGCCGCCGAATAGCGAGGTGAGCGCCCCTATCCCCGATCGCCGGTTATGCGGGTGTTCCGTCCCCCAGGCCGTCGTTCTCGCTGAGCGCCTTCATGTCACTGTCGGTTTTGGCCATGATCCTCATGTACTCAGCATGGAACGCCAGGCACTTCGGACACAGGTAGACGTCTCCGCCGTCGCTGAAAGTGCCCCCGGCGCGGGGTTCTCGACAATTCGAGCAAGCGGGCTCTGCGGGCACGAGCTTCACCATCTCATTCTGCCCGAAAGCAATGGGCGCCAATGAGGTGTTCGCTGTCTTCTTCGCGACAAGGAGGAAGACGATGTCCACAGTGAACCTGAACCGCACCGTACTGGTGAGCGCCACCGAAAGCCCATTCGAGGAAGCACACATGGCGGCAGCGGCCTTCTTGGCCCGCTACAGCGGCCGGACGCTCGAGACCTACCGCTTTGACCTGCGCAGCTACTTCGAGTGGTGCACCGGCGTCGGATTGGCTGTCCTCGAGGCTAAGCGACCGCACATCGAGCTATGGCGAGCGGCCAGCGAGGAGCGAGGGCTGGCCGCGTCGACCATCGACCGGCGGCTGTCGACCATCTGCGGCTTCTACCGCTTTGCCCACATCGACGGGCGGATCAGTGCCAACCCCGCCCAATACGTCCGACGCCCCAAGGTTTTCCCGAGCGAGGGCCGCGGTCTCGACCGGGGCGAGCTCGGTACCTTCCTCTTCACGGCCGAGCGCTACGACCATGACCATGCCGCCCTGGCCGTACTCCTCGGTCTAAACGGGCTCCGGGTGAGCGAAGCCTGCGCCACCGATGCGGAGGATCTCGGGTTTGACAGGGGTCACCGCACGCTGCGCATCATCGGCAAGGGCAACAAGCCGGCAGTCATCCCCCTCGTCCCACGGGTGGCCCGCACGATCGACCTGGTCCTCGGCGAGCACTGTGCGGGCCCGATCCTCCGTCGGCGCGACGGCAAGCGCCTCGACCGACGTACCGCCCACCGCTGGGTGCGGTCCATCGGCAAGAGGGCTGGGCTCGGGATCGTCCATCCCCACATGCTCCGGGCCGCCTTCATCATGGCCGCCCTCGACGCCGGCGTGCCGCTGCGTGACGTCCAGTTGGCCGCCCGCCACGCCGACCCGAGGACCACGACGATCTATGACCGTCGGCGGGAGAACTTCGACCGTCACGCCGCCTACGTCGTCGTGGCGTTCGTCGCCGGCGGTTAGGGTGCCTTGGCTATCTTCTTGAGTCCGCGGTGGTCGCAAGGTCGATCAGTTGCGTCTGTAGGCCTGCGCCACGCTTCGAGAACACCTTGGATGTCAGTTCGCACCCGATCGCGAGCCTCTGCACGTGGTACCCCGGACATCAGGAGTTGGTCATAGCCCGTATCGATGTGACGCACCGAGGCCACGACGGCAAGCGTGACGGCCTCAGGGTTGAGCGCCCGACCAGCCGCACTCCGGCCCACGCGTCCGCTCCCCCGAGTTCCGGCATGGGCGGCGATGACCTCGGCCCTCTCCGGCGGACAGCCCGGGAAGAGCCGAATGATCTCTTTGCCTAGAGATTCCTTGAACGACTTGTCCTCCACCGATCGGTGTTCGGCTTCGCGCATGCGGCGCCTGGCCCGCGCCTCCTCGTCCGCCAGGCAGGCCGCTTCGGCCTGGGCGAGTGCCTCCTCCTCGACAAGAAGCCCCTGGCGCTCGTAGCGGCCCCTCGAGCGGCTGAATCGCACGACGACTGCGGCGAGTCCACTCGCCTTCTTCGCTCGCCGGGTGAGTGCGGCGTCGCCGGCGGGTAAGAAGACCAGTTGGTCGAGATCGGAACACACGAGGCACAGGGGTCCGTCGCCCTCCATGAACAGCAGGTCGCCGGTGCCGGCGCATTCGGTGCAGATCCACTCCTTCAGTGCTGAGATGACGACCAGATCTGGAGCCCGCCCCTGCTTCTCGGACATCCGTGCCTTCTTGGCCTCGGAGAGCTCCGGGGAGACCCAATGGGTTCTGTAGGCGGCTTCGATTGCGGGATCACCGCTCTTCGAGAACCGCAATGGTCGACGATCCCTCGACCGCGACAGGTAGGCGGTCTCGCTGGGGTTGAGCCCCTGCTTCTGAGCCCAACGGCGGAAGGCGGCCATTGCGGTCGAGATCTTCGAGAGATTGGCCATGACCTGGCGCTCCAGGTAGTCGACCCGACCCTGACGCCACCGATCGACCTGGGGTGTCGTCAGCCATCCGACGCCTACCAGCACGTCGATCGCCGTCACGTAGTGGCGGTCGGCAAGGGCCGCTTCGGCCGCCTTGACCACCCGGTCTTCGAGCTTGGTCGGAGTCGTTGTGGCCATAGGGTAAGAAGTCTCGATCAGACAACGGTGGATGTCCACCAATCCGCGCGGAGCGAAGAGGACCGTGCCCGCCGGGGTGCGAGACTGACCGAGTGAGCGACGTGGTTGATTCGCTTCTTGACTTCTCTGACGTACCCGACCTGGTCACTGCTTGGCCATGTGAACCCAACCGGTGTGATCGCCAACGTCACAAAGGCCTAGCGCCCCGCGGGGCGTATGCCCTGTGGTCCAGCGCCGAGGTCCTCGCCGATCATTGGCGCGAGCGTCTCGCGATGCCGAGCCTGTCCAGTTCTGATCGTCCGGCGCTCGATCCCTGGTTCGACGACCTCCCCCCTATCGCCCGCCGCCTCGGGACGACAGCTTGGCTCTCCCGCTTTGCGGCTTCCTTCGACGACCTCGCCGCAGGTGTTGCGAGCGGTCATCTCGAGCTCGCGTGCACGGGCGAAGAAGTAGCCTTCCGGATTCTCCTGATCGACTGCGCACGGGTGCTCAACGACGGACTCGCAGTTCCACCGGACTTTGACGAGTGGCCCGGCCACGGCGACGACTTCGACTTCGATCTCAACCATATCGAGACGATTGTCTGCTGGGACTACGACGTCGAATGGCTATGGGATCCCGAACTCGACGGAATAGAGAGCGGCGAAACTGCCGAGTCTCCGCTCATCGGTGCTGTCAACCTGCACCCGAGAAACTGGTTCCATGCGTTTGCAGATGCCACTCGAATTCCGTCTCCCGCTCCGCCCCTTCCTTCGGTCTGACCCGTGGAGCTGGTGGCTAGAACCGGCACGGTCTCGCTGAGCAGGCCGAACACAGCCATTGCCGCCCCCAACCGCCGAAAGTTGAGCCCGACCACCCACCGTCGCCATTGGGCAATTCGATCTGCCTTCCAGCAGCGTCCACACTCTGTCCGTCAGTGCCCGGCGACGCAAACCGTAAACGCTGGGTATGACCAGATCGTGTTGACATCAGCACGACAATCGCCACCAGGCCGGCATGGGCGGGGGCGTCGGCCCGCTGTAGGGGGTGTGTGTTCGGGGGCCAGCTCAGCTGAACGTTAGGGCGAGGGCTCGTGGTCGATCGGCAGTCCAAGTCCGTCGCCTCGGTCAGGCAAATCGACTGTTTGCGACCCTTAAGGTCTGCGGCATGAAGACGACTCGTCTCGAAGTCACGATGAGCGAGGTACTGCCAGCCGTAGTGCGGGTCCTCGATGTCCCGGCGGGGGTTCTCCTTCCCGAGCTGCACGATCTTCTGCAGGCGGCCCTCGGTTGGACCGACTCGCATCTGCACCAGTTCGTAGCGGGCGACATCTGCTACGGAGTTCCCGACCTCGACGGGCCTGACGACGAGCGCGACGAGTCGGCCGTGGCGCTCCGGGCGCTGCCCAATCGCTTCGCCTACCTCTACGACTTCGGCGACGGCTGGGAGCACGAGGTGGTGGTAGTCGGGCCCGGAGGTGACTGGCCGGGCGTCGTGTCCGGGGAGGGCGCATGCCCCCCCGAAGACGTCGGCGGGCCGCACGGCTACGTCGAGTTCCGCAGGGTGATCGCTGACCCCGACGAGCCTGAGTACGAACACTTCCGGACCTGGGCGGGAAGCTGGAACGAGGGCTTCGACCTGGACGCCACCGACCTGCTCGTCCGCCAAACCGTCGGTGCGGTGCCGGCGCCGGTTCGACTCCTACTCGGGCTGGCCGCCGATGGAGTGAAATTGACTGCAGGCGGTCGCCTGCCGCGTGCCTTGGTGCGAGAAGTCCAGGAGCTCTATCCGAGCTGGAACCTGTCGAAACGGCCCGCGTCCATAGAAGAGGACCTACCGCCTCTGACTGCCCTGCACGATCTGTTGCGCCACGTCGGGCTCCTCCGCTTGTACAAGGGAACCCTCGGTCCTACTCGGGCCGCCGTCGACGACCTCGAGGTGATCCGACGGCTGAGGTCGTGGTTCAGCCCTGGCGACGGCTTCGTGCCCATTCTCGTCAGCGACGCCCTTGCCAACCTCGTCGTCGACGGCTCCTGCCGACCCGACAAGCTGGCCGCTCGGCTACTACCGGTGCTTGGCGATCGTTGGGCCACCAGCGAAGGACAGGGGCTGGATGCCGGTCGGGTCCGTCAGGAGTTGTACCGACTGCAGTCCACTCTGGTGGGGCTCGACCTCATTCAGAGCGACAAGGGAACATGGACCGCAGGTCCTTCCGCGCTCTGGCTGTTGCCGCGGGCGACGGCGCTGGCCGACATATGGTCAAGATGGCACACGTCGTCGTAAAAGGGCCGGCTTCGGGGCAAGGTCACCAAGAGCGCTTCCCCGCGCTGTGACTTCTTCCCGGCGAACTGGGGCACTCCTGGAGGCTCCGAAACCCCGTGATCGTTCTTCTCGCCTTGTTGGACCTTGCGATCGCTGTCAGCCCTCAGAAGTCGAGAGGGGTATGCGTCCATACCACACCTGAACGGGTCCATTTCTGGAGTCACCCCATCCGACGTGCGCGTAGCGCGCATCCGTGATGATCCAAGAGAAGTCGTCTCCAGCGGCGTAGCCCGACGGATATGGCGCAGCGACACTGCTGACGCGGATCGGCGTGCCGAAGACTGCGTTGCCGTTGCTTGCAGCTTGACCGAGAGCCGCCCAGACGTCATACCCGCCGTTGGCGTACTGCGTCCTCCAGACGAGTGCGAGGTTGCCCGACGTGCCAAATGTGATCCAGGGCTTGAAGCGAGGGTTCGGGGGGCTCTCTCCGACGAGCGTTGGTCCATGCCATGTGGCACCCGAGTCGTCTGTTACGTAGATCTGGTTCTCCGTGCCGGTCGAGTCGAAGATGGTCAACGCGAAGCGCCCGTTCACTTTCGGGTCGGCCGCCAGAAAAGGCTCAGGAGAGCTTGATCCGTTGACCGTCGGCACGATGCGGCGTGTGAATGTCGCTCCGTGGTCTGTGCTCGTCTCGAATATGAGACACGGGCATGCCTGGCCGGGCGCCTGCGAGGATTCATACGCCTCGGCCAGCACTCCATGAGCGGCGACGATGTTCGAACTGCTGAACCCCACGCTCGGAGAGGTTGGCGAGTCGATCGGATAGATCGGACCGAAGGATCGCGCTTTGTTGGTTGACGCGGTGACGTATGCCTCGTGGTCGGCGAGATTGTGACCAGCGGCGTACACGGTGCCCGTCGACTGATCGACAGCGAGCCAGGGCCGGTCGAAGGTGTCGACGGGATGACCTGTTACGAAGCGTTGGCCGTCTGAGCCCATGGTCTCGACGGGACGACTCCAGGTGCGACCCCAGTTCGACGAGCTGGTGACGTAGTCCTGGCCGTGGATCGTCAGACCAAAAGGACCAGAACCCCCTGTGGCCGTGAACGTAGGTTCTATGCCTCCCGCGTACAAGGTGCCGTCCGGACCTGCAACCGCGACCGCATCTCCGCATCCCTTTGTATTGGGGACATGATTCGTGGGCACCTGAACAATGTGCCAACTCTTTCCACTATTGAGTGAAGCCAACCCCCCGCACGGCCGCTTGATGTTGGCTCCCGCACCGCTGATTGTGAGTGGGTGCGGGAAGGTCGTCCAGTAGACGAAGAGTTCGTTGGAGCTCTGCGGATTGACCGCTATCTCAGGTTCCCCCATGGTTGTCGAGGAGCCATTTCGAGTCAGATTCAATTGCAACTGGCCGCCGCCAGTCGCCGCGCCTTGGGCCGAGGTGGTCGTAGCGACCCCGCAGAGCATCGACAAAACTACAGCGACGAACACGGCCGGCTGCGGGATCCACTGACGAACTCGTGAGCGCCTCATCCGACTCGGGCTTCGCCTGATCCCGGCCCGATCCGCAAGATGCGAGTGAAGACGTGTTGCTCGCTGTTCACGTGTCGATCCCCCGGCCTCTGTATGGAGCTTGCGCCGAGCGAGTTTGCCAACCATCACGAGGACCGTCAATCACGACTGCGTGCCAGCCACCAATGACGACCAGTACCCCATGGCTGCCTTGCTCCTGATGCGATAGGGGGCACCCCATGGGAGTTGACCGTTGAGTCCTCCGTGCCCTCGTCGGGCGACAGCCGGACACCGTCGTAGGTCGTGACGTCGGCGCCGGAGTCGTACGCCGAGTGCCAGACATCGGCCCACGCTGGCAGGGGTTCTCGAGCTGGATCGTGTCGGGGCGTTTGGGCCTTGGTCTCGTGCCAGAGCATCGTCCGCAGGTCCTTGCCCGGCACGTGGCTCAACATGGATCGGCGGTCCCGAGGCCGTCGTGGGACGAAGCGATCGCGCATCTCTGAGAGGTACAGGCCCCCCGGACCAACCACCTTGGTCGAGATGTGCCGGTCCTCGAGTGGCACATGCTCCTCGAAGCCGGCGAGCACGAGTTTGTAGATGCCGGCCACGTGGTCGAACACCTTGGGGGCCTTGAGGACGCGGTACCACAGGTCGGGTGTCACGTGATGGTGGATTCGCAAGGCCGAACTGCGATGTTCGATCTCTTCGACGAAGTGCCACAGCAGCATCGTGCCCACGCGTTCGTCACTGCCTTCGAACAGATCCTGGCGGTTGTCGAACACCATCTTGAACAAAGGCGTGAAGGTGGCCTCGAGGTTGGCGATGTAGGCCAGGTGGAACTCCGTGCTCTCGCGCTCGAGCAGTTCGTCATAGGCCGCGTTGGCCGCCGCATAGGTCTCCTGGAGCCCCGGGTAGCGCTCGATCATGGCCTTGGCGTGGGCGCGATGCGCCCGGGCGTGCTGAGCCTCTTGGCGCACGAACAGGTCGGCCTCTTCGGCCATGTCCCCGTCAGTGAAGCGTGGCAACGCCTCGCGGGTGGCCGAGACGATGTAGCGCTCGAAGGCGATGGCGAGGAAGGTGAACGTGTTGCCGAACAGCCCGAAGCTCGGGTTCGCCGGCTGCCACTGGAAGGCCACGGTGTCGTCGATCGGGAAGCGGATGTTCCGGACCGTCAGCCCTGTCATTCGGCCCAGCTTTACAATGTTGTGCCAGAATGTAAAGGCGATGGAACTGCCCGATCCCGCCACGACGAGCGAGCGCATCCTCGACGCCACACTCGAAGTGCTGGCCCGATCCGGTGTGCGGCGATTGTCCCTCTCGGAGGTGGCGGCCATGGCCGGAGTCTCCCGACCAACCCTCTATCGCTGGTTCCCATCCAAAGAGGACCTGCTCGAGGCCTTCGGCCGCTACGAGCAGGAGCGCTACGACACCGGGATCGCCCAGGCGGTCGCCGGGCTCGAAGGCGACGCTCGGCTCGAGGCGGTGCTGCGCTTCATCGTGGAGTTCCAGCACACGTACTCTCTCCGGCGCATCGTCGATGTCGAGCCCGAGCATGTCGTCCATCAGATGACCCGTGTCATGCCGATCATGCGTGACCGGCTCCTCGTGCACTTCCCGGGCCCCGACGGTCGTGTCGTCGCCTCGGTCGTGACCCGAATCGCGCTCAGCCACGCGCTAATCCCCGACGACGACCCCGCCCTCTTCTACGCCGAGCTGAAGCACGCTGCTGGCCTGAAGTCCACCCACACGAGTCCTCCCCATCGCCGGCACCAGCCGGCGCGGCCAATCTCCCGAAGGAAGGTCCGATGAACGCGACACGACACGGCAGGCTCACCCAGACATTCCTGGTCGCGAACTCGCTGTTCTGGCTCCCCTGGGGACTGCTCAACCTCATCAAACCCCAGTCGTGGTCCGGTGAGGTCATCCCCGGAATGGACGTATACGACCTGTCGAGCCCGGTCGCCCGCACCGAGGTCCGAGCCATGTACGGCGGCCTCCAGATGGCGATCGGGACGGCTGCTCTCGTGGGTGCCACGCAAAAGAAGCATCGAGACTCGGCTCTCGGGTTCTTTGTCCTCGCGCTGAGCGGCCTTTCCGTCTGCCGCCTCGGTGGCATGGTCGCGGAAGGAGACGATTCCTATCTGTCCTTCAGCACCAAGATCGCGCCCGGCAAGTACAACCAGGTCGGTCTGGCTATGTACGAGCTTCCTAACATGATCATCGCCTGGATCCTTCTTATGCTCCGCCCTCGATCCAAGAAGTCGCCCACGTAGAGGCTGGGTGCCCTAGCCCGAAAGTGCCTGCTTCGTACGGGGCGACCCCTGATGGCATCCAGGTCGGGCGCTGAGCGCCCGACCGTTTCCATTGTGGACCTCCTGGTGGGGTCGGGACACGGCCGTCAAGTGTTCGCTTCGCCGGCCTCTGGCCGCCCTTGACTGCCGCTTGTCTTGGGGCCGGCGCGCCGCAGGATCGCTGACAGGAACAGCGCGACTGACGTCGCTACGCGATCGATCTGGCCCGGGCGGAAGCGCTTCGGTCGAGCGACGCAATAGTTGGACAAATAGTCAATTCCGGCTCGCACGAATTGGCGCGGAAATGGCGCGGAACGATGCCGAACAGCGGTATTTGGCGGTAGTGGGCGGTCATTGAAAGACTACGATTTTCTGATTTCTGACCTGCGATAACACCAAGTCGCAGTCATGTGACTTGGACCCCCAAATTTCGCTCGGGCTCTGTTCGGGACGCAGAGGTCCCCGGTTCAAATCCGGGCAGCCCGACTCGAAATCCCTGGTCAGGGCAGCGGAACTGGCTGAGACAGTTAGTCGTTCGGACGCAAATGGCGCGGAACTTATTTCGGGTCGGCGCGCGTTTGACTGTGCGCGTTTGACAAGGCCGCCTGCTTGGCGGGCTCGGCAGACTTGCCGCCAGATCCGAAGAACCGCTCACCGATGGCGTCGGCGGCGGCCCGGTCGACCGATGCGGGGGCCGACGCATAGATGGCGAGCGTTACCCTCGGGTCGGCGTGGCCAAGACGAGTCTGCGCCCTCTTCACGTCGACCTCCTCGACGACCCAAGGTCAGCGCTAATAAGAGTCACCGTTTCCCACATGTGCCCGGCCCGATTCTCCGTCGTGAACAGACGCTGAAGGGCCTCAACGACTCGTGGCGCCAATGTGGCGGAGCTGAACTCCACGTCATATTGGAGATCTGACCAATGCACTCACAACATCACTGCTGGTAGAGGCGGCCTGCCATCTCATAATGCCGGCCGTGGGATGCTGCGAGGAGGCATTTTGACCTCAGCAATACCGGGTGGAGCGGCAACCGAAACTCATATTCATGGAGGCTGAATCGATGGCAGCTGTACCAGCGGTGCCGAACATGCGGCTTGAGCTCGTGCCAATCCCTGTATCCGATGTCGATCGAGCAAAGGCATTCTACGAACAGGCTGGATTCGAGAATCTGCACGATACCCAGGTCACGGACACGATGCGGGTAGTTCAGCTCACGCCGCCGGGTTCGAGCTGCGCCATCGTCTTCGGCACGGGAATGGGCCCCATCACCGACATGACCCCGGGCTTGCTCAAGGGTCTTCATCTTGTCGTAGAGGACATGGTTGCGACCCGGGCCGCTTTGATGGCGCGTGGCATCGAGCTGAGCGATGTCGATGACATGGGTGGAGTCCTTTACTCGTATTTCAGCGATCCCGACGGAAACATGTGGGCCCTGCAACAGTGGCCGGACGGTCACCAGGCCTAGTCAGCGCCACAAGGGCACACGTTGGCCCAAATCGTGTCCGGAGTAGCGAGGCGGTCGGAGGATGCCCCCTCACGCCGGTTTGCTAAAGAGTGGAACGCGATGACGCGCTCAGTCCTTCCCAGGATCGCCCTTCTGAGACCTACCGTCTCGGTCTATGGCGCGTTCGAAAAGATTTCCACGTTCTCTGAGGTGGTCCAGCAGCTCCAACGGGGACAACACCTCGAACTCGGCGGCAGCGTTTCCCAGGGCCAGCGTTGGCCAATCGAGTGAATCCGATGTCATGGTGAATCGACACCGCGCAGGGCCCGCATCTTCGAGATTGCCCCACGGGCCAACTCGCTCCCGGACGACGGCCGTGGGCGCGTCGATGAGCACGTCCACCTGGTAGCCCGACGGGACGCTCTCGATACTGGACCGGACGAACTCCGCAGCGTTCTCAGCAGGAAGTTGGCGCGGGATGGCGTGAGCCCCTGTGACCCTTGGCTCCGTCAGTCGGTCGAGACGAAAGGTTCGCCAATCGAACCGGGTCAGATCCCATGCGACGAGATACCAGCGCCTTCCCAGGAGGACGAGCCGGTGCGGGTCCACCGCCCGAGTGCTGGGTACACCGCCGCTATCGGTGTAGTCGAACTCCAGGCGCTCGCCGTCCCGGCAGGCCTGGGCCACCGAGACCAGGACACCTGCATCGACACTGGCGACGGACTCCTGCCATGGAAGAGAAACGGTCATCGCTGCAAGTGCGTCGATTCGGCGCCGGAGCGAAGTCGGCATGACTTGGATCACCTTGCTCAGGGCCCGCAGCGAGGACTCCTCGATACCCACAACCGAGCCCGCTTGGATCGCCGAGTGCAGCCCTACGCCGATGGCGACGGCTTCGTCGTTGTCGAGCAACAGCGGAGGAAGCACGGCGCCGGCCGCGAGCTGGTAGCCACCATCTACGCCCCGACGCGCCTGGACGGGGTAGCCCAGGTCTCGCAGGCGGTCGATGTCACGACGGAGCGTCCGCGGCGAGACCTCGAGGCGAGCAGCCAGGTCGGTCCCAGGCCAGTAGCGCCGGGACTGGAGCAGGGACAGCAGCCGGAGCGTGCGTGTGCCGGGAGTGGTCATGTGCCCAGTATCGCGGTATTTAGGTCAATCGCTGGCCGCTAATGGTCTTAGGGTGCCGAAATCAGCCCAAATGAAAGGACCAGCTCATGACGTCCACCATCACCACTGACCTAGAGCGGAACGACCTTGTGAACGCATTGCGGGAACATCGGAATCTCCTGCTCCGCACCGTCTCGGGCTTGACGGATGCCCAGGCTCGGCTGACTCCCACCACCAGCCAGCTCTGCCTGGGAGGCATCATCAAGCACGTCGCGCTCGTCGAAGAGGGCTGGGTCCGCTTCATCGCTGAGGGTCCGGAATCTCAACGCCCGACCGACGAGGCCGCCTACGAGGCTCATGCCGCCGGCTTTCGCATGGCGGACGAGGAGACGCTGGCGGACCTGATCGCTCGCTACGAGGCCGTTGTTCAACTCACCGACGCGCTGATAGTCGCCCTACCTTCGCTCGATGCATCCCACCCACTTCCCCAGGCCCCGTGGTTTGAGCCTGGCGCGCGTTGGTCAGCCCGCCGCGCCCTCATCCACATCGTGGCTGAGACGGCCCAACACGCCGGTCACGCCGACATCATCCGCGAGACCATCGACGGAGCAAAGTCAATGGGCTAGCTGAACCTTCCACTTCGGGCGCAACGATCAGTGCGGTCGCATCACCTAACGGACGTGCGCTCGAAGCTGCCCAAAATGACCGAACGCATGGCTGCAGCGGGCGTCCCCGGGGAAGGAGGCATGACGAAAAGAATCCGAAGGCTGTTGTAAAGAAATCAGTGTTAGCCCCGCACAGGCGCACTCAGCGGGAACACGTCGCCCCCTTTGTCCTGGATCGTCATTGATGGCCCGCCGTCGATCAATGCCGGTCCCGAACGCGTCGACAGGCTGTACGTCACGCTGCCGAGACACAGTCCGTAGCAAGGCCCTCGTTCGCGTCCGAGCGAGAGCACGAAGAAGCTGGCGTTGTCCAGGTGTTCCGGCAGGGCCGAGGCGCTGACAAAAGTTCCACCTGGTGCTCGTACGGTCACTTTTGTGACGGTCGAGTTCGTCATGGCGACGAAGAATCGTTGGCCGTCGCCGGCTGTGTGAAGGACCGAAAGCCAGACAGAACGTTCCCACAGTGGCGGCGGAGTCTGGAGTCCGGGCGAATTCGTCTCGCATATCCAGGAGAGCACCGACCCGCGGTACGAAAAGCCCAGGCAGATCTCCCCTCCAGGCGTGTGGAACGTGTTGGTTCCGCTCACGAGCCAGGGATGGCCGGAGAAATTCCCGGTCGCAACGGGCTCCTGTCCGGCCTGGACGGGTTGAGTAACGGTGACCCGGCTCATGAGTTGCAGACCGAGTTGGGCCTCAGAGACCTCCTGTGAAGAGCCGCTCCGCGCCACCAGGAGCGCCGCCGCCACGATGACCGAGATGGCGACGACCAGTCCTCCAAGAACGACGACCGTTCGGCGTTGCGTCCACCGAGGATGCCCACTCGGACCCAGCTGGTCGAGTTCGAGGACCGGCGCAGGCGGGGCTGCGTCGACGATCTGGAGAACGCAGGAGCGAATTTTCTCCTCCAAGGAGCGATCAGTCGTCATGAAGCACCTCTCTGAGTCGGTGTCGGGCCCGTGCCAAATGCCGCTTGACGGCACCCTCGCTGATGCCCAGGGTCGCTGCGACTGCGCGGGGAGTGAGATCCCCCCAATAGGTCAGGACGATCACCGCACGCTGTCGAACGCTCAGCTGCTGAATGGCCGCAAGCACTTCAGGCCTCGGTACGGCCATGTCTGACCCGTCTTCGGAGGCCGCAGCTTCCTCACGGAGCCGACGACGTGAGTTGGCGCGGTGCCACTTGGCCGCCTCGTTCACCACGCTTTTGAACAGGTATGCCCTTCGGTCTTCAATGCCCGGCCATCGACGGCTGCTCACGCAGCCGATAACGGCTGCCGACACCACGTCTGGGGCATCGGAGGGTCCGACCAGGCCTGTGGCCAACCTCGTCAGGTCGTCTGCATGCTTTCGATACAGCTCGTCCTCTCCGACCACACCTATACGATCCCGCAACCGAGGGTTTTGGGTGACAAGCAACTGGGGTCAGAGGGCCATGTCGGAGCCGTGCCCCCGAACAGTCGCCGGGCTGGTGACTGGATGGGGCTATGGGTTGAGAGAATGACGACCGTGGAAACGATGGTCATCGACGTTCTGGCGCCGGACGCCAGACAGATCTGGAACCTGACGGCGACCGTCTACACGCTCCATGCAGACGGGCAATTGGTGGTCGCCCTGGAAGACGGGTCCGAGCGGACGTTTCTGACGGGGGAATGGATGGACGTTAGGCCTCACTCGGATGATGCTGTGTCCCCGGGCGCGGGTTGTACGGGTGATCCACCTGCCCCCGACCGTCGGGACGAGGACGATGCCAATCAGGCTCGCTCGGCTCAGCTCCAAAAATTGCCTCGTGAGATGATGTGCTCCCATGAGGCTCGAAGCACCCGAGCGAACCCGGGAGTACCGTAACCACCATCTCGACAGCACTCGTTGGGACGACTTCGTGCCACGTGACGACGACATCTTCGTCACAACGGCGTACAAGGCCGGGACGACCTGGACGCAGCGCATCCTCGCTGCCCTTATCCTTGGACCAGAGCCCCTACCTGCGAGATTGAGCGAAATTTCGCCGTGGATCGACTCTCGCTTCATGGGACCTCTCCAACCGATCCTCGATCGTCTCGAGGGACAGCGTCATCGAAGGTTCATTAAGAGCCATCTGGCCGCCGATGGTCTGCGGTTCTTCCCAAGGTCCAAGTACATCGTCGTGGGCCGTGACACCCGCGACGTCTTCATGTCGTTGTTCAACCACTATTCGTCCTATACCGACGTGATGTTCGAACTCTTCAACGACCCTGACCGGCCGGGACCGGAGTTCCCTCGTTGCCCGGCGACGCCACGCGAGTTGTGGCCTCGGTGGGTGAGCGAGGGATGGTTCGAGTGGGAAACCGACGGCTGGCCGTTCTGGTCACATCACCACCATTTATCGACCTGGTGGGCGGTACGAGAGCTTCCCAACGTGTTGCTTGTCCACTTCGGTGATCTCAAAGCCAGCCCCGAGACTGAGATGCGGCGGATCGCCGATTTCTGCGCCATGGATGTCAGCGAGGATTCCTGGCCTGCTTTGTTGGCAACAGTCGGATTCGACGCCATGCGCGATGAAGCACGCCACTTCGACGATCGCATGGCGATGGTGTGGAAGGGCGGCGCAGACAGCTTTTTCTACAAGGGCGACAGCGGTCGGTGGCGCGGCGTGTTGAACTCCGACGATCTCGCGCTGTATGAGGCCTCAGCGTCGACTCTCGATCCGGCACTACGAACCTGGCTCGAGGGCGGCCGCCACGCCGTCGGGATCTGAGTGACACGATGGATGGCGCGTGCCCAGATCGCCGGCTGTGGGCGCTGCACCTGATAACAACGGACCATGAGGTTCGTCCACCCAACGGACTCCGCTGCAATGAAACGATTGGTGGAGGACCTCGAGGGTGCAGAGCCCACTTACAGCGACATCGGCGCCACACTCGCTGGACGTCAGCCCGAAGGGTTTCACCACGACCACTACGAGACCGTTCTCGGGAGCGGACCTGAGACCTTTCAGCGTGCCGTGAGAGGCCTGAAGACCTGGGAAGCACACCATCTGCCTGGTGTCCGAGTCTTCCCCGATGATCAGGAGATCCGTGCTGGTGCGACCGTTGTCATAACCCGGGGGACGCCCGTACTGGCCCTGGCGGCACCTTGCCGGATTGTGATGGTGATGGTTCGACAGACGCGATGGGGCTTTGCTTACGGGACATTGCCGGGCCACGCCGAACAGGGCGAGGAGGCCTTCGTCGTTTCCATGTCCCCTGACCAGACCGTACGGTTCGACGTTGAAGCGTTCTCCCGGCCCGGTGATCCGCTAGTCCGGGTAGCGGGCCCCATCGGCCGAGGTATTCAAAAGGGTGGCACCGCTGGCTATCTACGTGCGCTCAAGCGATTTGTCGATGAGGATGCCCACTAGCCCCGTACGCCGGGAGTACCTCCTATTCGGCTTACAGCCCCGCCAGCCCCGGACCCTCCAGACTCGGTTTCCAGATAGTCGACCCGACCATGACGCCACCGTTCGACCTGGGATGTCGTCAGCCATCCGATGCTTACCAGCACGTCGATCGCTGTCACGAAATGGCGATCGACAAGGGCTGCTTCGGCCGCCTTGACCACCCGATCTTCGAGCTTGCTCCGAACCGCTGTGGCCACAGAGAAGAGTTTCAATCAGACCACGGTGGATGTCCACCGATCCTGCGGAAAGCGATGTTCAGCGAGCAAGGTGACGTGACACCTAACCGGCGACCCTGTGGCCGTCTATGCAAACGCGACCCAGCGATATTGGGGAAGGCTAGGGCCATGGAGATAGTTCAGGAAGTCTGCGAGCGCGGTGTCATCGAGCGACGGGTCGACCTCAAGGTGGACGGCGGTGAGATCGTCCCGGGCATCGTCTGGCTCCCGGAAGCCGCCAGCGGTCCTCGACCGACCGTGATCCTCGGTCACGGAGGTGTGGTCCACAAGCGCGCCCCCGAGGTGCTCGGGCTCGCCCGGCGCCTCGTGCGGCATCAGGGCTACGCGGCTGTCGCCCTCGACGCCCCCGAGCACGGCGAGCGCATCACCGACAAGGAGGCGGCCCGGGCCAGGCGCCGTTCCGTCCAGGCTCGTATTGACCAAGGCCCTGGCGGCGGCCTGCCCGAGGTGACGCAGACCAACCAGCCGTTTGGATTCCCCGACCGAATGACCGCCCACGTTGGAGAGCTGAGGGCTCTGGTCGACGATCTCGTCTCGACGGGGTTCATCGACGACCGGCTGGGCTACTGGGGCATGTCGATGGGTACCGGGATTGGGCTTCGGTTCGTCGCCTCCGAGCCCCGGATCAAGGCCGCTGTGCTCGGCCTGGCCGGGCTGGGTGCCGGCATGGGTGGGGCCGACTTCGAGGCGACGGCCCGCTCGCTGAAAGTCCCGATCCTGTTCCTGTTCCAGTGGGACGACGAGTTGATCAACCGCGACTCCGGCCTCGCGCTATTCGACGCCATCGGTTCGCCCGACAAGACCCTGCACGTCAACCCGGGCGGTCATGTTCAGGTACCGGTGTTCGAGAACGATGCCGCGGAGTCGTTCTTCGTCCGCCACCTCGGCACCGGCGCCGGCCCGCCAGGGTCCTGACGCCTTCTCGGGTAGTGCCCCCGCACCGGCCGCGAGGCACCCGCGTCAATCTAGGAAAGGCTCACTTCGTCAGCGAGGTTCCTCCTTGAGGACCGGAAACATTCAACGGCTGCGTGACAGTGCCGTTCACGGACGTGACCTGTGCCGAGGCGATGCCGATCGAACCCGGCCACCAGGCAGCAAATTCTCCGTTGCTGGTAGTGGTCACCACCTGAGAACCATCCGAGAGTTCGAGCGTCACGCCCGTTACCCCCGCTCCAACGGTGCCCTCAGCAAGCGTGTAGGCCTGTCGCTGGCGAGCGGTGAAGGACACGCGGCCAAGGGAAATCGAGCCAGGAGCCGCGGTGGCAACACTCGAGGTACCCCCGATCGACGCGAACGAAGGCCCGGTTATGCACACAATCGCGTCGTTGGTACCTGTGAGCAGCAGAACCGTAAAGGGCCCACGGGTGTCTACGAGTTGGGGTGAGGCGGCCGATACGGCACCCACCCCTGGCTTTAAGGGCTGCCCTTGGCTTGCGGCCGCGAGCGTGTTCTGGCAGGCCGCCTCCGCTGACGCGGTCTGACCAGCAGCGGGCGCGGTCGGAGCAGAGGTCCAGCCCGCGAACGCTGGGGTGGAACCGATACCGAAAAGCCCGATCGCAGCGGCCACTCCCGAAACGCCAACGGCTCCTGACGCCGCGAGGACCCGGCGCCTCGTCCTGCTGCGGACCGGAAGATCGGGGAGCACGCCAGCAAGATGCGACCAGCGCGCGGCGATCCAGGCATCGTCCAGGTCGGGCACGCTCGGCGGCAGTACATCGGTCATGGGAGAGCCTCCTTGAGGATTGGTAGGGCTGGTGTGAGGTGTGATTGCAGTTTCTTCTTGGCGCGTGAGAGGCGCGATCGCACCGTGCCGATGGGAATGTTGAGCGCAATGGCCGCCTCTTCGTACGACAGGCCCGTCCACAGCACCAAGATCAGTACCTCTCGCTCGGCACGGGATAGCGTCCTGAGGGTGGTCGTCGTCTCCTGCAGATTGCGTTCACCCTCAAACACATCCATCGCCTCATCTTCGGCGCTGCGTCCATAACGTGGCGCCGAGAGGCGGTTGAGTGCGGAGCGGTACCGGCGAAGTGAACGATGCGAGTTCCGCGCGACGTTGTTTGCAACGCCGAGCAGCCACGGACGGCTGGACGTACCAATCAGCTTGACACCACGTCGTCGAACCCAGGGCTCCATGAAGACCACGCTCGTGAGATCATCAGCATCCGCCACGCTGGCCGTTCGACGAACACAAAAGCCATGAACCGCGCGAACGTGCCGCCTAAATATCTCACCGAAGGCCTCTGGATCAGTCGCCGCCAACCCCCATAGGTCGGGGTCGGGTAGCGCGTCGTAGTTCACGGTGGATTGTGTCCGCTGGGCCTCGAAAAGTTCCATTGATGGATTCCGGCTGTGCCGTTGAAGTCAGCTTGTCCCCTGCCCGGTCGATCTGAAACGATTGTTTGCGCTGGGGCGGAGGCGGCACTTGTGCCGGAGATCCTGACGGGAGGAACCTCATGGGACGAAGCGTGTTGCGGCGGAGTCAACGGAGCGTCGGACGCATTGCCGTCGCTCTAGATCTTCTTGGTCTGCCGGTCTCTGGATCTTGTGACAAGTTTCAGGCTGCGATCCCGAGTCGAGCGTTGGTGAGGTAGTCGCGCAGGAGGTGCTCGATAGTCCCGAGAGCCTGGCGGAGCTCGATTGGGGCCGGGGGTTGGTCGGCCTCGAGGAGCGGGCCGAGGAGACGCGCTCGGACCTTCGTGTAGAAGACGGCGACGCGAATGCCCTCGGGCGTGAGGGTGTAGGTGTTCGTTCCCGCTACTCGCTCGATCAGGCCGTGGAGACGAAGACGGCGCAGGTCATAACTCATCTGCGAAGAGCTGTAGTCACAGCCGAGGAGTCCGGCAACACGCCCGCGAAGGCTCTTGTTGGTGAAGCCGGTGACGGCGTGGACGACGAGGCAGAGTGCACCGGCCAGGGCCATGGCGCGTTGATCCCCGAAGCGCAAGGCCCCGGTTCGTTGGCCCTCCCGTACGTAGGGCTGGTGGATGCGCTCGAAGAGCGCAGAGCCGATGGCACAACCCTGGCCGGCACGTTCGATGATAAGCAGACGGTCGTTGACCGCGCGGGCCCGCTCGACCAGCTCGGGCAGGTGCTCGAGCCGGGCCAGGATCCCGATGTCTTTGGGCTTGTTGATGACGGTCTCGATACGCAAGGCCCTCCCTTCCTTGAGATATTGCTTGACCCGGCTGTGCTTGAAGGAGAAGTCGACCCTCACCTCGGTGCCGGGGGAGAACACCCGGGTGCGGAAGGGTCCTTTGGTGGGGCGCGAGCCGCGGGTGCGGATCTGGGCGTCGAAGACGGCGGCGACCTGCTCGGGACGACCGACCCCGATGTTGTCTTGGACCAAGGACTCGAAGAAGCCACGGGCCCGGCGCGGATCGTCGAAGACCAAGGTGCGCGAGACCTCGACCTGGCGCATGGAGAGCTCCCAGAAGTAACCAGCTTCTCGGTCGGCCTCGGTGAAGGGGGTTGGGATCACCTCGGTCCAGCGGTCGAAGAAGCCCTGGACGTCGGCGGGGCCGAAGCGGTCGCAGATGGCCTGAAGACGGGCGGGATCAGCACAAGAGGCGAAACCGTTGGCCAGCTCGGTGAAGTCGATGCCCGCTCGGGCGGCCTGGCGCTTGGCCCATTCGTGGCCATTGACCCACACCGCGAGGGATAGGGAAAGTAGGTGCAGACCTTGATGAAGCCGGGCCCGAACTCGGGGTCGAGCACGTAGAAGTAGTACATCCCGACCCGTCGCTCCTCCTTGACGAAGTCGAAACTGACCATGTCGGGAGTGGACGAGCGGTTCTTGGCGCTAAAGACCCAGGCGAACTCCTGGGCCGCCACGATGGCGACGATCCCGAAGCGCCCTTGGGCCTCGGCCGCCTCGAGGTAGGGCCCGACGTGGTCGAGCTTGCGGTCGTCCCACCGGGTCCGGTCAGGCTTCTTGAGCGAGAGGATTGGGATGTCATGCTCGGCGGCGAAGGCCTTCACGTCACGGCGGAAGCGATTCCCAATCCTTTGGAGCAGTGCGGGTGAGGGGATCGGAAAGCCCAGGTGCGCGGTCAAGAAGGTCACCACCTGTCCGCTCACCTGGAGGTTGGGAACGTAGGCGTTCAAGAAGAGCCGATCGATACAGGCGAGGTCGAGACCTACATGGCCGTCGAGCACGTCATTGATATTCACCACACTGGTCATCGACACATCGTGGCCGCCCGAGGGACGGCTTTGCCGGCCCGACAATCTCAACGTGCACCAGGTCGCGCCGGGAGGAGGCCGGGAGGGGGGCCTGCCCCCCTCCCGCTAAGGATTGGTGCCGCAGCCATCCCGGTTGGAATTTGCGCGTTCGCGGAGCCGAGTGCAGCGGCGAGCTCCGGAAGCAGCGCGGTCAGCGTTCAGGAGCTCGTCGCAGACGTCGAATGCGATGTCGGTTGGCTCGTGTGGGACGTCCAAAGCAGCCTCGGGCCACTTCCCGGCCAACCGCCATTCTGCGTGCCGGTGCCGTCCGGGCTTGCCGGACTTTGACAGACCGACCCGGTACCTGGCTGGGACACAGCCGACCGAGTCCGCTCAGAAAATGAACGGCACGAGCATCTTGGTCGACTGCTTGTAGGCCGGGTAGGTGTCGGGGAACTGCTCGGTCAGGTAGCGCTCCTCGACGGTCGCGCTGTAGACGAAGTAGACCCCGGCGAGGAGCACGGCGATCAGCCAGAGCCAGCTCAGCGCCACCGCGGTGCCGACACTCGCGAGCAGGATGCCCGAGTAGATGGGATGGCGGACCAGGCGGTAGGGGCCGCTGGTCACCAGCTCCGGTTCGTCCTTTTGCGACATCGGTGTGCCCCAGTTCCGTCCGATGTGCACGCGGGCCCAGATCGCGAACCCCAAGCCGAGCGCGAAGAGGAAGAGCCCGAGTCCAGCGCGCCATGGATCCGAGTTGAGGTCTTCGCCTCGGAAGGCTCCCAAGCGGAGCAAGACGATCGCGCCGACGACGATCACGGCCCTGATACGCAGCTCGCGGGACCAAGGGACGCGGCCCCTTTTCATGGAGAAGGCTGCCACGAGCCAGTAGATCCAGAACGCCGCCCATCCGATGGCGAACACAAGCTCGATCGCGTGCATCCGACTCAGACTTCCACCAATGACTGGCCATACGTGACCAGGAGCTCAGGATCGAGCTCGGCAAGGCGCTCGGCGCGGGACGCCTGGAGTCGGCCCAAGCGCTCACTGCTCGCGGGCATGCGCGGGCGAGTATCCGCCACGTCCAGCAGTACCGTGGGCGTCATGACCCACGAGGGCCTCTCACGGATGGAATTTGCCTTTCCGGGACCACTTCGAGACGCATTGGTAGCTGCTGTCCTCGGTGGCCTCAAGGTGTCGACGACGAGTCTTCAACGTGAATACGAACTGGAGGGATGTCCGCTCCCGGTACCGGGCCACCGTTTGGTGGTCGTCGACTCCAGTAACCAGCCCGTGGCGGTCATCGAGACCACAAGTGTCAGGGTCGTCCGGCTCGGCGATGTCGATCTGTCGCATGCGATGGACGAGGGGGAAGGGTTCAACTCGGTCGCCGAGTGGCGAACCGGACACGAGCGGTTCTGGCACTGCGATGAGATGAGGCGGGAGCTCGCTGAACCCACCTTTACCGTTACCGACGACACCCCCGTGATTCTGGAGCGCTTTCGGGTCATTGAGCGACTCAACGCCGCGCCGGCTGGCCCTGTCCCATAACGACGAGGAGTGGCAACCCGACGATGTCCGCCGGCGGCCGGAGAGCTGCCCTCGCACGTTGTCGGGACGGTGGGCCCGGAACGGAGCTGGGCCGAGCGTGCAGACTGGCTTGTCTCTCAGTGCTTGGAGAGGTCCGATCGCTCTTTGAGCATCCGCTGGCGGTCCTCGGCGCCGAGGCGGGCGGGTTCGGTTGAGCCCACGAAGTCGACCAGAGCCGTGACGAACTGTTCGGGCGCCTCGATCTGAGGAAAGTGGCCCACGCCCTCAATGATGACCAGTCGGGAGCCAGGAATGGCTTGGTGTGCACCATGGGCATGGCTGACCGGGATGATGTCGTCCCGGTCCCCCCAGATGATCAACGTCGGCATCGACGAGGCGAGGTAGAGGCGATCCATCGCGCTCACCGTTTGACCGCCGGGATCGACGACGGACCTGATGGTGCGGGCGAATGCCTGACGGTTCTCCGCCTCGGCCAGCGACGCGTAGGCGCTCCACATCTCGCCGATCCGACCTAGGCGGATGCCGCGCTCGTTGATCGACCGCAACAGGCTGTCTCCCCAGTCGCGAATGAACCCTGGGAAGATCAAGGGCATCACGTACTCGCTCCCCGGCAGCGTCATGAATCGAAGCATCCAGTTCACTTCTCGCCCGAGCCCGCCACTGCTTACGAGCACGAGACGATCGCAAACCTCCGGATGCTGGTAAGCGAGCTGCATGGCCACCCCGCCGCCAAACGACTGGCCGACGACGGATGTCCGGTCGATGTCGAGGACTTCGAGAAGATCGCGCATCCCACTGGCGAAGGCACCGAGTGAGTAGTCCCCGACGGGCTTTTCGGACAGGCCATGACCCATGAGGTCCGGCGCGATCACTGTGAACCGATCCGTGAGGAGGGGAATCACGTCACGCCAGGTCCGAGAGCTGCCGGCGATGCCGTGGAGAAGTAGGAGACAGGGCCCTCTTCCCTCCATGCGGTACGCCATGTCGTGACCGTGGATCGAGACGCGCTTGATTTGGCCTTCCATGGGGACATCATCTCCCAACGAGTCGGATCGCACGAGACCGGTTCTCGGAATCGCGCTTAGCGCAGACGGGGCCGCCCAGGTCGACCCTGGGCCTCTGCGCAATACGCCAAACCCGGTCCGTCAGGCACTTCGCACCACAAGGGCAGGCGGACGATCAAGGCAGCCTCAAGGCCCTTCAGTCGGTCGAGAAGCCGAGCACCCGGAAATGGTGGTTGAATGGCCACCTAGGAGAACGAAGGTCGCCATGCGCGAATGGAGCGTTCTGGTCGAAGCCAGAGGCAGAGCTGCAACGATCGAGGCTGACGATACGTGTGTCGTCGACCTGACCGATGGTCTTCATTCGCACTTTGGGGTTGTCTCGGCCGGGGGGTCGGTCTGGTCGGCGAGAATCATGGTAGAAGCCAGCACGCCTGCCTCAGCCGTGCAACTCGCCGTGAACGTCGTCGAGATCGCCGCTCAAACTGCTGCCATGCCCGACTGGCCCTACATTCGCATCGAGGCGCTCCGAGACGACGAACTCGATCGCGAGATAGAGGAGTCGTGGCCGAACCTGGAGAGGCGAGGCCGGGAAGCCGGCACGGCATAGCCAGGTCGGTCGAAGAACCCATTGGGGACGAGTCGGGCTGCTCTAGGGGATGGCCTACGCCAGGCTCAGGATGCCGTACGTGTTGCAAAGCCCCATCGCGTCGATCAAGACGAAGGCTGCGACCACGGCGAGGACAACCGGCATCTTCCATCGGCGGCCGCCCGACCTCACGACGGGGGGCATGTACCAGAGCGGGAGCGGGGCGGCGAACTTCGACAGATAGACGCCAATCGGAACCGCGTCCGCGGGGAGGGGGGCGTCGGGGTCGGCCGTCAGCGCGAGTTCGGTGAGCTCCTCATCGGTGATGTCGAGGTCGGCGTCTGAACTGTGGCCTTCGCCCATGCCGTCCAACCTACTTCAACGGGCGGGAGCCCTGGCCTTCGGGGCGTGCCAAAGACGCTGGCTCGGGCCCGGTCGTCCCCATCCATGGAGCTGCGGGCCCCAGACAGAAGCCCTCTACAAAGGGCCGTGGTCACGCAGCCGATCGAGCGGCTACCCGCGGGCTGTGCCGCAGGGTCGCCAGATGCAGGAGGACGAGTACCCGCACGGCCCACCAGCCCGGGTCGATCTCACCCTCGGCCATCGACAACCTGCCCGACGTCGTGGCCGCATGGTGGTTGTTGTGCAGTCCTTCACCGGCCACCAGCCAGGCCAGCCATTGGTTGTTCGTGGCCAGGTTGTCGTGGGGCCGCTTCCCCCACGTGTGCCCGATGGCATTGATGGCGCCGCCGCCGAGTATGTAGGCCGTGGCGTGGACGGCAGCTGCGATCAGCCCGACCTCCCATCCGAAGACCCCGACCAGGAGCCCTATGCCGAGAGCAAGGCCCAACAGTGCGTGATCGAACAGCAATCTGTCCCAGCGATCGCCGGGGAGATCACGCGCGTAGCGGGCGACGGCGTCGCGGTTGCGTGCGACCCTTCGGTAGAGAACTGCGTTGCCGAATTGCACGGCCGAGAAGCCGAACACGACCGGCGAGTGGGGATCACCGTCCTTGTCGGTGAAGGCGTGGTGCTTCCGGTGCACTGCGACCCATTGGCGGGGCCGGGTCCCGGTCGCAATCCAGATGACGATCCGGCAAGCAAAGGCCACAGGGGCCTTCAGCTTCACCGCCCGATGAGCGAGCGAACGATGCAGGTACACCGTGGTGACGACGAACGCCACTTGGGCCGTTATCAGACCGATGATCACGGCCTCGAAGACCGCGGGCACGCGCTACAGCCTACGCGATGGGATCGGTGACCTCGCAAATTTGCCAACCCGACTTCATCGGGCGTTCACCTGGGGGTGCGTCCTTTGCCGTCGCGCGTCTCCTGCTGCTCTCCGATCGACTCCAACAGGTGGTCGAGGAACGGCAGCTGTCCCTTCAGAAGTTTCAAGCGTGCCCCGTCGAGGGACGCCCACTCGAGCCGGTCGACCTCCGGGAATTCCCGGAGGGTGCCCGAGCCGCGTGGCCATTCGATCTCGAAGGTGTTGCTGGTGGCTGTGGAGACGTCGAGGTCCCCTTCGAGGGCCCACGCCGTGACCCGCTTGCCGCTCGGCTGGCGCACCTCGCCCAGGGGAATCGGCTCGCCGCCCGGCGGGTCGTGGCCCGTCTCCTCGCGGAACTCGCGGTAGGCGGTGGCCAGCGCATCCTCGTCCGGGCCGTACTCACCCTTCGGGACAGACCACACGCCGTCGTCCCGGCGCGCCCAGAACGGGCCGCCCGGATGGGCGATGAGCACCTCGACGCCCCCCGCCTGCGTCACCCGGTACAGCAACAGCCCCGCACTCCTCGCGACCACGGGATCAACCTTTTCCGCTGACCCCGAGCTCGATCGCCTTGACCAGCAGGAGAACGACCGCCACGACCAGATAGACACGCAGGGCGTACATGCCGATCAGACGGCCCCGGGACCAGGTCGGACGGCTGAGCAGGTTGAGCGGGGGCATGCGCCAGTTGGCGCGGCGCTCCTTCGAGATGGGCTCGATCGGCGGACGGGTGCGCCGGGCGCGGAGCATGATGACGCCAACGACCACGTAGGCGACGACGAGCACCGCCCCGAGGGCCAGCGCAAGGTCGGTGACATTGATCTGGCTGATCAGCGTCGTCGCCATCAGGATCAGGGACATCATCAAGAGGATGGACACGATCACGGCGGCCAAGACGTTCAGCCACGGCCGGTTGACCCACGGCCCCAACACGTCCTTGTCGTTGCACAGCAGCAGCAGGAACACGGTCGCACTCGGGAGAAGGATGCCGGCCAGCGCCTGGACCCCGGTCGTGATCAGGCCCAGCGGAGCACCGGGGATGATCACGATGACGGCGGCCAGGACCACCATCGCCGAAAACACCCCGTAGAAGAACTTGGCCTCCCGCCACGAGCGGTGCAGCGAATGGCGCGCCCCGAACACGTCACCGAACGCGTACGAGGTGGAGAGGGTCACCGAGGCCGCCCCGATGAGCGAGGCATTGAGGAGGATGAGGGCGAACATGGTGCCGGCGACGCTGCCGACGTAGTGCTGTAGGCCGGTGGCGACGCCCTTCGCGTTGGTGAAGTTCCCCGCCAGTTGCGTGTGTTCGAACGCCGCGGCGACGACCGCCATCAACAGGGAGGCGGCGAAGACCGTCACGATGGAGCCCAGGACGGTGTCGACCCGCTCGTAGTTGATCCAGCGGGGGGTGATGCGCTTGTCGACGATGTTGGACTGCTGGAAGAAGAGCTGCCACGGTGCGACCGTCGTGCCGACGATGGCGATGACCAAGAGCACGGACGTCGAGTCGAACCCGCCCTGCACCCCCGGCACGGCGAGCCCGTGGAAGAAGGCCGGGGCGGAGGGGTGGCTCAGGACCGCCAGGGGGATGATCAGGAAGTTGGCGAAAATGAACACGAACATGAACCGCTCCCAGCGGCGGAAGCTGCCCGTTGCGGTCATCACGATGAGCGCCACTGCGGCGATGGGTACCGAGATGTACTCGCTGACTCCGAAGTAGCCGAGGGCCAGGCTGATCCCGATGAACTCGGTGGCGATGGTCAGGAAGTTCAAGATGAAGAGGTCGCCCACGGAAAAGGCGCCCCAGAACCTGCCGAACCGCTCGTTGATCAGCCGAGCGTGCCCGACACCGGTGACGGCGCCCAGCCGGACGACCATCTCCTGGTTCACGATGAGGACTGGAATGAGGAGCGGGAGCGTCCACAGCAGCGTGAGGCCGTAATTCTGCCCCGCCTGGGCGTAGGTGGAGACGCCGCCGGCGTCGTTGTCGCCGACCATCACGATGAGGCCGGGGCCCATGATGGCGAGCAACGTGAGGAGCCTCGCTCGCCACGAGCGGCGGGCCTCCGTGTCGTGCTCGCGGATGGTGCCGAACGCGCCCTGGATGTCGCCGACGTGCGCCTCGTCGAGGACGGCCGTGGCGCTGTCGGGGTCCCGCGGCTCCTCCATGCATTCACCTCCTTCGTGCGGTCGCGGTCTCGTGCGTCAGCTTGCGGGGCACGCGAGCGGGCGCAGTGGCGCACCCACGGTGGAACTGCGGGCCGGCCATCAAGCGGCCCCGATGGATCAGGACGTGGGAGCCACGCCGAGGCCGCGCGAGCAGCCGGGGAACGGCTACGGGCGCACCCTCGGGGCGGGTCTTCGTCGGCGGAACACCGTTACTCCTCGGCGGCCGTCATGCCGTAGTCGCGCCGGAAGCCCGTCGGCAGCAACAGCTCGAGCACGTCGTCGACCGTGACCACGCCGAGAATGCTGCGGTGGTCGGGATCAAGGACGGGGCACACGGTCAGGTTGTAGTCCGACATTTTCCGCACCGTGGCGCCGAGGTCCCAGTCGGGATGCACGTGCCCCAGGTCGCTGCTGGCCACCTCCGCCAGCGGCCTGTCGCGGGAGCTCTGAATGAGCTGGACCACCGAGACCGACCCGGCGGGCCGGCCGTCCTCGCCGGTGACGAAGACCACGGACAACGCCTCGCGGGGCACCGAGCTGGTCCGGATGGCCGCCAGGGCGGACTCCACGGTGGTCGAGTCGGGCAGAAGCAAGAAGTCGGGGCTCATGAGCCCACCCGCCGTCTCGGGGTTGTAGGCCAGGAGGGAACGGACCTTGCGCCGCTGGGGTTCGGGGAGCAGCTCCAAAATGGGGGCGCGCCGGTCCTGATCGATCTCGGAGATCAAGTCGGCCGCGTCGTCAGCTGCCATGGACCCGAGGACCTGTGCGGCGTCGGCGTCGGAGCGGGCTTCGATGAATTCGATCTGGTGCTCGGGGTCGAGCTCTTCGAAGACGTCGGCCTCGAGGGCCGGGTTCTCGCCCACCGCCTCGATGATCTCCTCGCCCTCTTCGTGCGACGCCGCCTCCACCAGGTCCGCGATCCGGGCGGGATGGAGCTTGGCCAGTTTGCGGTAGGGAATGTGCAACCGTGCGCTCGGCACGTGGGAGACGAAGGGTTGGATGCTGTCCCAGTCCACGAGGGCCCGGGCGTCGGAGTTCTGGCCCAGCCGTCCGGGCAGGAGACGTCGCAGCACCCCGCGGGCGGTCGGGTCCACGCCGACGACCTCCCAGCCGTCGTCCACCTTGGTCAGCTCGATCTCGTTGGCCTTGATGAGGCGGCCCCCAACCAGGTTGATGAGGTGGCGCGCCTTGAGGTCACGCGCCAGGAGCAGCTCGCCCTCGCGCCGCTCGAAACGGCGGAGGTCGACCTTCGCCCCGTCGAAAGTGACCCGGCGGCCCGGCTCGATGTCGGCAATCTTGCTCGCCGGGACGAAGAGGTCGCGCCCGCCGATCTTCACGACGAGCCCGGTCACCGGGGGGTGCGGGCTGTCGCCCATCCGCACGATCAGGTCGCGCACGCGGCCCAACCGGTCGCCGGTCTTTGCGTCGACCAGAGGGCGGTTGATGATTCCAGAGAGGTGAATGAGCTCAGTCGCCATGCGGGGCCACCGTCGAGGTCGTGCTGCGGCGAGGGGCGCCCGCCCGGGTGGTTTTCGCCGGCCGAGCGCCCGATGTGACCGCATGGTACCCGTCCCCTCGTTGGTCGGCGCCGTGGCGACCCCGCGCCAGGCGCCACCTTTCGGGCTTGCCGGCGTCACGTCGAGGGTGAAGGCAACGCGCCAGGTCCGAAGGGTCGTAACGTGTCCCGACTGCCATTTCACGGCCCCCGTCGCTAGGCTGGCGCCCCGTTCCGGCCATCCTGACCGGAACCGTCTCGGGGGCGCGGGCGTCGACCAGGTCAAGGGGTCGCACGTCATTTAGAACACTCGACCATGAGCCCCTCGAATCCCGACAAAGACCCGGTCCGGCGGGGCCTGCACCAGCTCGGACGCCAGATCAGCCGGGAGCCTGGTACGGGTAGCGGCGGCGGCGAGCCCGAGGCGGTGCCCGGTCCCCAGGTGTCACCGGGGCCTTCGTCGCCGGAGCCCTCTGATGTGCCGACGCCGGCGGCGACGTCCGCGCCGGCCGGAGACGAGGGAGGTCCGGCTCCGGCTGCGTCTCCCGCGGTCAACCCCGCCGACAACCCGGTCGAGCGGGGCCTGCACCAGCTCGGGCGCCAGATTGAGGAAGCCGAGCGCACCGGCAACGGGAGGCGCGGCGGCAAAGGGGCGCACGCCGCGCCCAAGAAGAAGCGCTCGGCGCGCCGGACGGTGGCCTGGGTCGGCGGCACCCTGTTGCTGGTGGTCGTGCTGATCGCCGGCGCGGGCGCCGGCTACGCCTGGTACCTGAACCACGAGATCCACCGGATCGACCTGCACAACCTCACCTCGGCCCCGGTGAAAGGGGCCGACGCGGGGACCGAGAACATCCTCATGATCGGCTCCACCTCGCGCTGCGCCCTGACGGTGCAGAACCCCGCCTACGGCCTGTGCTCCCAGGGTGTCAACGGGGTCAACAGCGACGTCGTGATGATCCTGCACCTGAACCCGGCCAACAGCACCCTGTCGATCCTCTCCATCCCCCGTGACCTGTTCGTCCCCAACGCACGGTCCGACGGGGCCAACAAGATCGATGCGGCGCTGTATCAAGGGCCGGACCAGCTGATCGACGCCATCGAAGAGGACTTCGGGATCCCCATTCAGCACTTCGTCGAACTCAACTTCGACAGCTTCATCAATGTGGTCAATGCCTTGGGCGGCGTCAAGATGTACTTCCCCGAGCCGGTGTTCGACTCGTACTCCGGCCTCAACATCCAGACCACGGGCTGCCTCTCGCTCAACGGGACCCAGGCCCTCCAGGTCGTCCGCGCCCGGCACGTGCAATACAAGGGCCCCGGCGTGACGACGGACGACCCCAATTACTGGCCCCAGGAGGCGCAGAGCGACATCGCCCGCATCCGCCGAGACCACGAGTTCCTCCGTGTGCTCGCGTCCGCCGTCAAGGCCAAGGGCCTCGGCAACCCGATCACCGACCAGTCGATCGTCGCGGGCGTGGTCGGGGACCTCACGGTCGACTCGGGGTTCTCGGCCTCCGACATGATCGGCCTCGTCCTCACCTACCACGGCGCCAACGTGAACTCGGCACCGCAGCTGACGCTGCCGGTGCAGGTCGACCAGTTCGGGAGCTACGTGTACCAGGGAGGCAGCTACGGAGACATCGAGTTCCCCGCCGAGCCGCAGGACCACACCGCGATCGACCAGTTCCTCGGACTGAAGCCGGACGCCGACACCTACTCGGGCGGCGCGCTGCCGTCTGCCTCCTCGGTGACGGTCTCGGTGATGAACGGCTCGGGGGCCTACAACCAGGCCACCGACACAGCCCAGAGCCTCAAGGCGCTCGGCTTCAACATCGGGACGGTCGGCGACACCACCCCCGTGGGGGAAGAGGCCGAGACGGTCGTCTACTACTCGTCGAAGTCCCCCGCCGAGCTGGCGGCGGCTCAGGCCGTTGCCAACTCCATGACCGGGTCGGTGGTCATGGCCGAGGACTCGTCCCAGGTGAGCCCCGGGGCCCAGGTGACCGTCGTCACCGGGACCCAATTCAGCGTCAACCCGCCGCCGTCGCCCTCGAGCCCCGGGAGCACGGGCTCCGGCGCCGCGAACACGGGGGCGGGAGCATCCACGACCCTGCCGCCCACCACCACCACCACCACGACGACGACTTCTTCGTCGTCCTCGAACAGCGGCGCCTTCGCCCCGCCGACAGCGACGGTGGAGCCGCTCGCACCCTGGGACCCCCGCTCGTGCACGCCGAGCGGGGGTGAAGGCAGCTGAGGCAGTCGAGCGCCGCCCGAGAACAGTCAGGCGAAGATCTCGCCGCCGTTGGTGTCGAGCGCCTGCCCGGTCATGGCGCGGGACAGGTCCGAGGCCAGGTACACGATGGAGCCGGCCACGTCCTCGTCGCTCGGGATGCGCCCGAGGGGGACCCGCGCGTTGAGCTCGTCGACCACGACCTGGGCGGGCACCCCGCGCCCGGTCGACGCCATCTCGATGTAGATGTCCACCGACGGGCCGGCCATCCAGCCGGGGACGACGGCATTCACACGGATGTTCGACGGACCGAGCTCGTCGGCCAGGACGCGGGTGGCGGTGAGCAACGCGCCCTTCGAGATCGCGTAGCCGCCCTGTCCGGGCTGGGGCTGGCGCGCCACCATTGACGCCACCATCACCACCGAGCCGCCGCCTCGCTTGCGCATGAAGGGGAGCGCGGCGCGGGTCATCTGCAACGAGCCGAAGACGTTGACGTCCAAGATCTTGCGCCACACCGTGAGGTCGACGTCCTCGAAGCTCTGGAAGACATCGGGTCGGAAGGCGTTGTTGACCAGGACGTCGACACCGCCGAACTCGTCGGCCGCGGCCGCCATCAGTTGGGCGCACGCGTCGGGGTCGACGATGTTGGTCGGCACCGCGATGGCCCGGGCGCCGAGAGCCGTCACCTCGGCCCGCACCTCGTCGAGGTTGGCCTGGCGGCGCGCCGCCAACACGAGGTCGGCCCCGTGCCCGGCCAGGGCCCGGGCCGCTTGCCGCCCGAGTCCCGGGCCCACCCCTGACACGACGCACACTTTTCCGGCGAGCAGTCCACCCGCCGTGTGCCCGTTCCCGGCCGGGTTCTCAGCACTGGTCATTGGGCGCAGCGTAGGGCACCGTTGCTCTGCGCAGGACCGGGCCATCCGCGCCGCCGTCGCGACGGCCTGAGATGATCGGCCACAGGGACGAGCCGAGGAGGGTCATGGCAACTTGCTCGCACTGTGGGGGCGAAATGACCGAGGGCATCAGCTGCCTGACCGACCCCGTCGTCATCGACGGCAAGCCCTACGCCCGCATCCGCTGGGGGCAGGAGCCGCGGCCCCGCCACCGCTACGAACCCGAAGAGTGCCGTGACTGCGGCACCCCCATCGGCGGGGTGCACCATCTCGGGTGCTGCGTCGAGCGCTGCCCGGCCTGCCACGGCCAGGCGATCGGCTGCGGCTGCTTCGACGAGCTCGACGGCGCGCACGCCGGCACACGGACGGCCCGTTGCCGGTCACACGAACTGCGGCGGGTCGGCTGGAGCTGAGGGCGGTCAGGCCTCCCGGAGCCTTGCGGGCCAACGGGGGACGCCGACGCGTCCCCCGCGGCGCCCGCGGGTCAGGGGGATGCCCAGCTCAGCCGTGCGGCACCAACTGCTGGACGTTCTCCAGCAGGTTCGTGCACTGCGACGTCTTGGCGGAAACACCGTCGACGGGGTTGTCGGTGAAGGCCGCCGCGTCGAGCGCCAGCTTGATGGAGCCCGCGATCGCGTCGCGGTCGTGGTCCAGCACACTCAGCGTGTGCTCTGTCTGGTGGTACGTGAGGTCGCTCGGGCTCGTGCTCTCGAGCCCTGTCGTCGACGCCATGAGCGTGTCCGTCCCGAAGATGCCCACGCTCGAGTTCAGCTGCTTGTAGCAGGCGCCGAGCTCCTCGACGCCCGGTGCGGACAGGGCGGCGTTGGGCTGGGCCAAGATTTCGCTGATGGCGCGGCCGTCGTGCTCGTAGTCGTCCCGCAGTCCGGTCAGGTACATCAGCGTGGGCCGGATGTCGGTCTCGTCGACCCAAGTGCCCGCAGTGCCCTCGTCGGGGACCGTGACCTGGCCGCTGTTCGGCCCGGCCGAGTTGGGGCCGGCGTCGGGCGCCGAGCCGTCGAGGCCGAGGTTCTTCACCCCGGGGCCGGCGAAGCCGACCCAGTTGGTGTTGATCTCGGCCGCGTAGTCGCCGTGGTCCCACGCGTACCCGGTGTCCTGGACGACGCACGAGCGCGAACAGGTGGTGCCCCCGTCGTACAGGTAGTAGTCGGGCTTGGCGAACACGGACAACGTCGGCGTTCGCGCCGGATCGGCGTTGACCATGTGCAGAATCGCCTCTTCGGCCGGGTCGGCCAGGTAGTTGACGATCTTCTCGTCGGGATTGCCCGAATACGGGTTGTCCGCCGTGAGGCCCGCGACATCGTGGTCGAGTGTGCGCACCTGCGGCGACGAGGGTGACGGGTCGCCCGTCACGTAGAGCTCGGGCGCGGTGTCGTCCTCCATGCTCAGCGGCGTCTTGTCGTTCATCTCCGTCGCGAGGAGGCCGGTCAGGTTCCCGTCGAGCTCGCCGAAGCTGCCGGCGGGGTAGGTGCAGTAGACGTCCGGTGTGACCTTGGTCCCGGAGACGGTAGCGCCGTCGCAATTGGCCGGCGTCGGCTCGATCGCCCGGCCGACGTTGGCGCCGGCCTCGTGGTCGCCCTCGTCGGAGCTGAAGATGAAGAGCGAGTTCTGTGGCGTGATCCCGTCCGCCGCCAGGCGTTGGAAGAAGGTCTCGAACGCGGCGTCGTAGTACTTGGCCTGGGCGACGTAGCACGGCGAGCCGCTGCCGAGCGCGCTCGGGGCGTGGGCGCACACACTCGAGAGGGCGGGGATGTCCTCGTTGCCGTGGATGTCCGCCATGTAGTCGTACGTCACGGGGACACCCGACTCTTGGAGGTCGGCCACGTAGGCCAGGCTCTGCGCGGCGTTGATGCTGCCGAAGCCGGGGAAGCCGGGGTGGTTGGTCAGGTAGGCGCCGTTGAGCTGGTTGCCGTCGAGGTCGACCAGGTTGCCGGCCGCGTTGGTGACTTGGTACCCGTTATGCGTGACGTTGGGCGTGCCCGCGCCGAGCTGGGGCGCCACGTAGCGGTGGCCGAAGAGCGCCTCGAACCCGTTGTAGCCGCCGGCCTCGTTGGGCAGCAGATCGGGCACGGCCGTGTGCGACGGCGCGGTCTGGCCGTACTTGACGGCCTGCGCCTTGGTACAGAAGGCACTGACGTGGGCGCAATGGACCGAGACGCCGACGTAGTCGGCCGTCTCGGGGTCTTTGTAGGGGTCGGAGTCGGCCGCCAGCTGTTTCGCCTCGGGGGAATTCGGCCCGAACACCTTGGGGATGTCCACCGCGTCGTTCTCGAGCTCCATGTTGGCCGTGGCGACCGCACCGACGTTGCAGCCGGCGCGGGTGAAGGGGACCCACGGCGCCGGTGTGGTGGTGTCCGGCGTGGGCTTCGGGGAGGTGGTCGCAGGCGGGGTGGCCGAGTACACCATGTTGGGGTCGGTGTCGTGGCCCGGGTTCGGCGTCGAGGCCGTGTCGTACACCGGGTCCGTCCAGTAGGCGAAGGAGCCGGCGGGATCGGTCGTGCCGTCCTTGTTGTAAGCCTGGTAGTCGTTGGCGATCGGCATGCCCTGGCGGTCGCCGTACAGGCCGGTCAGGGTGGTCAGGATGTCGTCCGCCGTGTGGGCGATCAGCGGAGTGTGGTTGTTGGAGAGCATGGTCCCGTTCTGCTCAATGAAGTTCATCAAGTCAGGCATCATCTCGAGGTCGGACGGCACGTTGGGGTTGTCCCGGAAGAAGTGCACGTTGTCGAACGTGATCTCGATCACGTGCTGCACCCCGTTCCCCAGATCACAGCTGGTCGGCGCAGCGGCCGGAGCGGTGTTCCCGGTGTCGCCCACGACGACCTGCTGGGTCGGGGTCGAGCCGCCGGCCCGGACGGCGGCGCCGGTGGGCGAGCTCCCGCCCAGGGCGACCGACGTGAGCAGCGGCAGCGTGCCGAGGGCGAGTACCCCCGATGCGACATGACGCCAGCGGGTACGCGTTCGTTGCATTCCGTCCTCCCGGGTTCGTCTGCACGTCTGTGCGGTCAGGGGCGGTGGCGAACGGCGCGACGCGCCGGAGCCGGCGACCCCTGCGTCACTCAAATACGTTTTCCTTACAGACCGGTGACGCTGCCGTGACGAGGCAATTAACTCTTCGCGTCCGGAAAGGGGTTGGGATCCGGGGCCACGCCGGCGCCATGCGCTGCGCCGGGCGTGCCGTCAAAGCAGTTTCAGGTCCTGCAGCAGCCAGCGGTCGCTGTTCCACTCCAACGTCACCAGGATCCGGCTGTCGTCGGTGGTCACGCCCTTCTGCGCGGAGTTGGTCACGGCCTGGTTGACGAACAGGATCACCACCGCCCTCGTCGAGGTGATCGACACGACTCCGGCGGAGAGCACCTTGCCCGTGGCGACCGCCTTGTACTGGAGGAGCACTTTGGACAGGCTGTCGCTCGACTGGGTGAAGCTGCGCGCGAACGAGGGTGTGGACTCGCTCTTCACCCGGCCGAAGTCCTCGTGCAGGTGGCGGTAGTCGTAGGTCGAGACGTCCGTGGCGTCCACCCGGGCCGCCGCCACCGCGCTGGTGCGATCGCCGTTCAGGGCGTCCTGGTTGGACAGCTGCACCCTCGAGACGATCAGCGCCACGGCGAGGCCGACGATCACGACCAGCGCGGCGACCTCGACCACGCCGATGCGCCGGGACGGCCGGCCCGGCGGTGTCGTGCCCTTCTCCTCGGGTTCCGGATCCGCGCCCTCGGGAGCGGCAGCCTCCGGTGCAGAGTCCATCACCGTCTCTTCCATCATGGCGAGCCCCCCGAGGCTACCGGCGTCTCGGCCGCCCCTCGTTGGAGCAGGTCGGGCGCTTCCAGCGTGCACATCCGCATGAGGTCGGGCGCCCCGGTCGCCGCCGTCGGCTCGGGCGTCTGCGCCCCCGACACGTAGGGACACACCGTGTTCTGCGAGTTGTAGAAGATGTTCACCGCCACCGAGCCGCCCGACGCCGTGTCCGCGATCTTGTTCACGAACGTCGGCAGCTGCTGCAACAGCGAGACGATGGCGGGCTGTTGCGCGATGGCGACATCCGAGAGGCCGTCCAGCTCCTTGACGAGTTGGATCACCGCCGCGCCGTCGGACTGCACGACCTGCTGCACCGCCTGTTCGGTCGGCACGCCGTTCTGCAGGACGGCCGCGATGTCGCCGTTCGAGGCGGTCAGCTGGCCCGTGACCGTGGCCAGCGACTGGCTGAACGAGACGATCGCCGCGCTCGAGGCCTGCGCCGTCGAGAGTACGGAGCCACCCGCGTTGATCAGGGTCACCGTGGCCGACTGAGCGGCCTGCAGCGCGCCGATGAGGTGCTGGGCGGCCACCGTGATGGCCCGCAGGTCCGGGCCCGTGCCGGCGAAACCAGAGCCGAGCGCGTCGGTGATCGTCCGGACCTCGCTCGACTTCACGCTGCCGATGAGCTGGCCGGCGTCCGAGAGCAGCTGGAACACGCTGACCGGCACCACGGTCTGGTCGCGCGGGATCACGCTCCCGGCGTGCAGGTCCGGGCCGCGGGCCGAGGTGGGCACCAGGTCGAGGTATTGCTCTCCGGCGACGGAGAGGTCGTGCACGTAGGCGACCGAGTCGACAGGGATCGTGGTCCCCGGGTCGATGGCGAGCGTCGCCACCGCTCCCCCCGGGCTCAGCGAGAGCGACGAGATGCGCCCGACGTCGACACCCCGGTACGTCACGAAGCCGTCCGAATAGAGGCCGCCGCCGCGAGGCAGGTCGACCGTGACCTCGTAGGCCTGGGCGCCGATGCGCCACCCGACGACGCCGAACGCGATGTAGGCGACGCCAATCGCCGCAACCACGACCAGGGCGCCGATGCGCACCCAGACCTGCGTCCTGCTCACGGCAGCCCCGCTCCGAGGAGGCCGTTGACGGCCTGCGCGTTGGAACGGCTCGCCGGTGTGCCCGCCTGAGCGTCCGGGGTGGCTGGACCCGCCGGGGTGGCGGCGCCTGCGTTCGGGCCGAGGAGCGGCGTGGAGTTGACGATGGCGGACCCGTCCAGGGAGAGCTGGAGGTAGTTGCCCGGCGCGATCGACTTGGTCATCGTCTCGAACTTCGCCAGGTCGCTCAGCGTCGGGCCAAGGTGGGACTCCACCCCGACCATTTGGTTCACGACTGCGTCGAGCTGGTCGATCGTCCCGAGGATGGAGCTGCTGCTCTCGGTGACGATCGAGTCCGCGACGTTCGACAGCTGGTTGGTCGCGGTGAGCAGGTTGGAGAAGTCGGTGTTCTCCGAGGAGAGCACGCCCACCGCGGGGCCGATGGCGTCGATGCCGTTGGCGATGGCGGCGTCGCCCTGCGCCAGCTGCGCGCTCAGCGCGGCCAGCGCGGCGAGCGCGTTGTCGACGGCCCCCTTGTTGGCGTTCAGAGCGGTCACGGTGAAGGACAGGTCGCCGATGATGTGGCGGATTTGCTGCTGGTGCCCGCTCAGCGCCTGGTTCAGGTTGGTGACGATCGTCTGCAACTGGTTGAGCCCCCCGCCGTTGAGCAGTGCGCCCAGGGCGGCGAGCGTGTCGGCGATGGACGGGGCGCTCGAGGTGTCGGACTCGGGGACCACCGACCCGCCCGTCAGGTAGGGGCCGTGGGAGGCGCCGGCGGGCGGGTGCAGCTCAATGAACTGGTCCCCGAGCGGGTCGACGAAGAGGAGCTGCGCCGTGGTGCCGCGGGGGATGTGGATCGCCTGGCGGATGGTGAGGGTGAGGTCAGCCTTGAAGCGCGCCGTGCTGATCGCGCTCACGTCGCCCACCTGGTCGGCCCCGATCAGGACGCGCGCCTGTACCGGCAGGTTGAGCACGTTGGCGAAGACCGCCGTCAGGTTGTAGCTGGGTCCGCTGACGCCGCCGGGCTTGGGCAGCGCCTGGAACGACAGGCCGCACCCGGTCCCGGCCACGCCGGCGGCGAACGCGAGGACGGTCACGCCGGCGCGGCACCGGAGCCAGCGCCGAAGCCCCCTCATGGCTCGGCCCCCATCAACGCGTTGAGCGAGAGGTCCGGACCCTGCTGGGCATCCGGCGGCGCGTCCATCTGCGAGAGGGCGGCACTGGCGGCGCAGGCCAGGTTGAGCTCGGGGCTCTTGGCCTGCTGGGCTCCGAGGTCGAGGATCCTGGGGAGCTCGGCGCCGCAGATCTGCTGGACGAACGACTTCGTGTCGAGCGAGGGGTCGTAGCGGATGCGCAACGAGGCCGACCCGTTGGGCCCGCTCACGATCGCGTTGTTGAGGTTCTGCAGGACGAGGCCCCCGGACGCGAAGGCCTGGCTCAGCTGCTGTTGCTGGGTCAGCACCCGCGCCGTGAACGAGTTCACGTCCTGGATCACGGTGCCGATTGCGCCGACGTTGCCGTTCACGTATGCGCTCACCTCGGTCAGGACCTGTTTCAGGGAGGACAGGGTCGTCCCGATGTCGGAGCTGTCCGAGGCGAGGAGGCCGCTCACCGAGGCCAGGTCGTTGGCGAAGGACTGGAACTCATGGTCGTTGGCCGCGGCTTCGCTGGTGAAGGTCGCGGCGTTGTCCAACAGGCTGGTGATGGTGGGACCGTCGTTGGACAGCGCCTTGAGCGCCTGGCCCAGGGCGAGGACCGTCGTGTGGAAGCTCGGTCCGTTGTTCCCGACCGTCTGCGCCACGTCGTGCACGAAGCGGCTGAGCGCGCCGCTCTTGTTGGCCCCCGTCGGGCCGAGCGCCTGGATCAGCTGGTCCAGCTCTGAGATCGTCTGGTCGACCGACTGGGGGAGCGCGGTCCGGCTCATCGGTATCACGGCGTGGTCGGAAAGTACGGCGCCACGGCGGTAGACCGGATCGAGCTGGATGTAGCGGTCGTTGACGAGATCGGGCGCCATCAGCGCGGCGATCGCGCGGGCCGGGAGCTTCACGTCTGAGTCGACCTGCATCACCACTGAGACGTACGCGGGGTGTGGCGTGACGGCGGTGACCGACCCGACCGGGATGCCGAGGACGTCGACGTGGTTGCCCACGTAGACCCCGGGCGCCTCGGGGAAGTCCGCCGTGATGGTGTCGGTCGGCGTGGCCAGCGCGGTGCGCACCACCACGAACACGACCGCCACGATCGCCACGGCGGCCACCACGACCCCGGCCAGCAGCAACCGCCCGCTCCGCGCCCTCATGGGTTGCACCCGGTGATCGGGTTGGTCGCCCCCGGCTTGGTGCACTGGGCGATCACGTTGTCGGGGATGAGCGCGGCCGGCAGCACGAAGTCGCCGAACGCACCTGACCCGGTCACGTTGGCGAGATACCGATTGGCGGCCGCAAGGAGCGGGATGGCGCCCGCCAGGTCGTTGGCGTCCTTGGACAGCACGCCGCTCACCGTCTGCAGGTCGCTGAGCACCGGGCCGACCTGGGCCTGGTGGGCCGCCAGCAAGGACTCGATCTGCTGGGTCAGCGACGCGGTCGAGGTCAGCAGCTGCTCAATGGCGGCGTGACGCTGGTTCAGCACCTGCAGGACGAGGTCGCCCTGTCCGATGAGCGAGAAGAGCTCGTGGCCGTGCTGGGCCAGGGTGCTCGACAGCTGCGACACGTTCTGGACGAGCTCGGCCAGCTCGCCCGAGCGTGACGCCACCACGTCGGAGAGCTGGGATACCCCCTTGAGGAGCGCGGCCGTCGCACCGGGCGGCACCGCCTCGAGGTCCTGGTTGGTGGCGTTCAGCGCCTGCTCGAGCTGGTGCAGGTTGATGCCCTGCACGATGCTGGCCCCCGTCCTGATCGTGCTGACGACGGTCTGCGTCTCCTGCGTCCTGCCTTCGGGGATGACCGCCCCGGCTGCCATCTGGCCCGTCCCGGCGGGCTCCACGTCGAGGTACTCCTGGCCCAGGGGCGTGAGCACCTTGGCCGCCGCCGCGGTGTCGCCGCCGAGCCGCACCCCGTCCTGCACGGTGAAGCTGACGAGCACGTGCGAACCGCTCAGGCTGAGGCCCGACACCGTGCCCACGTCGACGCCGGCGATGCTCACCGGGTCGCCCTGCGCCAGCCCCGCCGAGTCGGCAAAGGCGGCGCCGTAGGACGTGTGGTCGTTGATGAGCGGCAGTTTCGAGAAGTTGATGGCGCCCAGCGCGACGACCACCAGCACGGCGCTACCCACGGCCGCAATGACCAGGCGGTTGCGTTCACTGAACCGCTTCATGCGCAGTTCGCCGTGTGCACGCTCTGGTTACCGACGGGTCCTGACGGAAGCGTGAGCGGCAAGCTGGGCTGGCCGGTCAGCACGTTGAGGTCGATCTTCCCCTGGACGTTGATGGTCAGGTTGCAGATGTAGACGTTGAGCCAGCTCCCGGTGTTCGCCACCTTGTCCAGCGTCTCGATGAACGCGGGGAGGTTCGCCAGCACGCCGTCGATCCCGCTCTGGTCCTCCGCCGCCGTGTGGCTCGCGCTCACCACGCCGTTGATCGCCTGGTCGAGTGTGGGCTGGCTCTGGCCGAGCAGGGTCGAGACCGCGTGGGTGAGGCCGCTCAGGCTGTCGATCGTCGTCCCCAGCTGGCCGCGTTCGTTCACCAGCCCGTTCACGAGCCCGTCGAACTGGTCGATCATCGTGACCAGTTGCTGGTCGTGCGCGTCGAGCGTGCCGGCGACGGCGCTGAGGTTGTCGATGACCTGGCCGATGAGCTGCTGGCGCTGAGCCAGGTTCTCGGTCAGCGCGGCCGTCTGCGTGACCAGGTTCGAGACGTTGCCCGACTCGCCCTGGAACACCTCGATGATGGACGCGGTCAGTTCGTTGACTTGCTGCGGCGTGAGCGCGGCGAACAGTGGTTGGAAGCCGTTGAAGATCCCGGTCAGATCGAGAGCGGGCGCCGTCCGGGAGGAGGGGATGAGCGCGCCGGCGGGCAGAGGCTGGCCCGGGCGCGAGCCCGGCTCCAGGGAGATCAGCTGCTGGCCGAGCAGGTTGGCGTAGTCGACGTCGGCATGCGTCGTCGTCGTCAGCGCTTGATCGCTGTCGGCGGTGAAGTGCACGAGGGCATCCCGGCCCTGCAACTCGACGCCTGTGACCGAGCCCACCTGCACGCCTGCGATGTCCACGAAGTCGCCGGGCTGCAACCCCGAGGCGTCAGTGAAGAGGGCGGCGTACCCCGTCTGCGGCTGCGAGCTGAGGTTCAAGAGGCTGGCTGTCACCACAATCGTCGCCAACACGGCCACGGCGACGAAGACCGCCAGCTTCGTCAACGTCCGCCACGGGAAGGGCTGGCGGCTCACGGGGCCTGCGACATCTGGACCAGGACCGGTTCCAGCAGCAGGGTCGCCACCGCCGGTGACGAAGGGGCGTGGCCGTGGTCCAGGCCGGTGGCGATCTTGACGGAGGCGAGCTCGGCCGCCTGGGTGGTCGTGACCTCGCTCGGCTGGGACGCGGCCGGGGCCGTCCCGGTGCAGTTCGGGCCGGACTCCCCCTGGTAGGTCGGGCAGTTGGCGGCGGAGTAGGTGGGCGGGTTGAAGTTCTGCGGCCCGAGACCCTGCTCGACCAAGGTGTTCGACCCGGGGACGCCGAGGGCGGCGGCCACCGCCTGCACCGAGCCGGCGATGGTGATGTCGCCGGCAAAGGAGAGATACGGCCCGTGCGACTCCGCCGCCGCAAAGGCCTTGGACCAGTTGTCGAAGCCCGTCAGCGTCTCGGCCACGAACTTCGGGTTCGACGCGACGTCTCCCAGCAGCGCGGCCGAATTGGCGACCAGGTCCTCGAACGCGCTCTGGCTTCCCCGCAGCACGCCGGTAATGGCGTTCGCCGTCGGCGTTCCTCCGGCCAACAGCGTGTGAAGCTGCTGCGCGTCGTCCGTTATCGTCGTGGCCAGGACCGAGCCGTTGGAAAGGGTGGAGAGGATCGACGGCGTCGCCTGCCCGAGCGCGTTCGCCACCGGCGTCAGCTGCCCGGCGTCGTTGATGATGTCGGGCAACTCGGGCAGCATCTCGTCGAGATACCGCGCGACCTGGCCGAGAGTGGTCCCGAGTTGAGGGCCTTGGTCCTTCAGCGCCGTGGCGATCGCCGTGAGCGTCTCGTCGAGCGCCGCCGGGTGGAGCGCGTTGAGCACGTTGTCGAGGTCGGTGGCGTCGCCCTGCAGGGTCGTGGTCTTGGAGATCCCGACCGAGCCGATCGTCTCGCCGACGCGGAGGTGTCGGCCCGCCACGTGCGCCCTCGGCACGAGGTTGATGCCCTGCGTGCCGAAGATGGTCGCGATCTCGACGTCGGCCTGGACGCCCGAGGGGATGGAGACCAGATCCCCCGGCGTCATGTTCAGTTGCACCCGCAACAACCCGTTCGGGAGCTCACGGCCCAGGCTGCCGACCGATCCGACGGTGATGTCCCGGAAGATCACGACGGACCCGGAGGAGATCCCGGTGCCCGATGCCGGCACGTCCGCATAGACCACGTCGTAGGTGGAGAAGTGCCCGGTGAAGGCGCTGAGGACCAGGTACACCACGCCCGCGATGACGAGGAGGAGCGCTAGTCCAAGTGCGGCCAGGCCGCGCCTCGCCGAGGTCACGGGATCATCCTGAGAACTTGATCCCGCTCGACGTCCCCCAGAACGCCAGGGTCATCAACATGTCCGAGAGGGCGATCACCACGATGCTGGCTCGGATGGCCCGTCCGGCCGCCCGGCCTACCTCCTCGGGGCCGCCCCGCACCGTGTAGCCGTAGTAACAGTGCGTCACCGTCACCAGGACGACGAACACCCACACCTTGGTCATGGAGAGGAACACGTCCCGCCCGGTCAGGAACGCGTGGAAGTAGTGCGCGTAGGTGCCGCTCCCCTGGTGGGCCACGAGGAGCACGGTGATCTGCGTCGCCAGGTAGGCACCGGAGAGCGCGATGAGGTAGAGCGGCGTCACCACCACCAGGGCGGCGATGAGCCGCGAGGTCACCAGGTAGGGCAACGAACGGATGCTCATGACGTCGAGCGCATCGATCTCGTCGTTGATGCGCATGGCGCCGAGCTGGGTCGTGAACTTGCACCCCATCTGCGCCGCCAGGCCGAACGCGACAATGAGCGGTGCGATCTCCCGCGTGTTGGCGTAGGAGGAGAGGTAGCCGGCGAGTGGCGCCAGCCCGATGATCTGGAGGCCTTGGTAACCCTCCAGGCCGATGGTGACCCCGACGAAGGCGGAGATCACGAAGACGACGAGCACGGTGCTGGCGGCCACGGCCAGCAAGCCCCCTCCGAAGGTCACGTCGGCGAGCAGCCGGTACACCTCGTCGCGGTGGCGCGCCAGCACGTACGGGATGGCGGCGAAGGTCTTCACGGCGAAGACGACGAGGCCCCCCAGCCAGGCCAGCTGCGCCGTGGTCCGGCTGAGCACCGAGGGACGCCGGGTCTGCTCCTCCGTCGGGGCGGACCGGATCTGCTTCCGCAGCTCGGCCGCGACCGTCACGGGATCCTCGGCGGAACCAGCACCAGGAAGATCTCGGTCAGGATGATGTCGACGAAGAACAGTGCGATCCCGGTGATGACCACCGACTGGGTCACGGCCTCGCCGACACCGGCGGGCCCGCGCTTGGCCGTCATGCCCTTGTACGAAGCGACCACGGCCGCGATGAGGCCGAAGATCGCCGCCTTCAGCGTGGACTCAATCAGGTCGGCGGGCTGCGCGAACGTCGCGAACGAGTTGAGGAACCCGCCGGCCGAGCCGTGCAGGATGGTGAGATCGGCGAAGTACCCGCTGGCAATGGCGGCGAAGGACACGATCCCATTGAGCAGCACCGCGACCACCACGGTGGCCAACATGCGTGGGGCCACCAGGCGCTCCAGGGGGTTGATCCCCATCACCTCCATGGCCGCGATCTCGTCGCGGATGGTGCGGGCACCGAGCTCCGAGCAGATGGCGGATCCACCGGCGCCGGCCAGGAGGAGCGCCGTCACGATCGGTGAGGCCTCGCGCACCGTCCCGATGGCGTCGACCGCCCCGACGAACGACGCCGCGCCGATCTGCCCGGCCAGGCTGCCGACTTCGAGGACGATCACCAGGCCGAACGGAATCGCGATGAGAATCGCCGGCAGGACCGAGACCGACGCGAGGAACCACGACTGGTCGACGAATTCGCGCCAGGCGAACCGCCCGTGCAGGAGCTCCCGCACGGTTGCCGCGACGGTGTCGAGCACCATGGCGTACAGCGCGCCCAGCGACTCGGCGGCGTTGCGCGCCCCTCCCGTCACCGAGCCGAAGGTGCCTAGCAACTCCTCGAGCGGGGTGACGTACCCGTCGACGATCTCGTCGGTGGACAGGCCGCTAGCCACCGAGCCCGTCCCACCGGTGCGCCCGGACCACGGCGGGCCGGCGACCGGTCCTCGGCCCGTCATTCCGCCCCCACGGCCTCACGGCCGCCCCGTGGCCCACCACGGAAGGGCACATTAATCTACCCCTAGTAGATTTACTAGTGCCTTGTTATGGTGACGGTGGTCATGATGTGTGTCTATTGGTCCCTGTATTTGCATACCAAGAGTAGACAATTGGGGTGGGCGGCGTGAGCACCAAGTCGAAATCCCGCGGGCGGCCGAGCCGCACGGAGTCGGAGCGCTCGCACCAGCGCCAGCGTCTGCTCGAGGACACCATGGCGGCAATCCGCCTCCATGGCCCGTCGGTCTCGGTCGACAACATCGCGGCGGCGGCGGGCGTCAGCAAACCGGTCATCTACGCCGAATTCGGGGACAAGGCGGGCATCGCCGACGCACTCGCCCTCGAGCGCGCCCAGCACGTGGAGCGAACGTGGATCGACGAGCTCGCCGGCCGCCATCCCCTCGACACGGCCATGGCGGTCCGCTTGGGGGCCAACGCCCTGATCGGACTCGTGGTCGACGAGCCCGAGATCTACGGCTTCATCGTCCGGTCCATGCGGACGAGTGATCGGGGGATCCTGGACAATCCGCTGGTGCGCACGTTGCACGAACGGGTGGAAATCCTCATCTCCCTCCTCGCGCCACAAGCCGACAAGGCGATGGTGTCGGTCATCACCGATGGCATGTTCGGTTTCATCTTCGCCATGGTCGAGTCGTGGCAGTCGGTCCGCGAGCCGTCACAAGAAGAAGTGGTGGGAATGATCGTGCGCTTGGTGCAGCAGGGCTTCGCGGTGATCAGCGGCCAGGCCGAGCCGGACGGTTTCCCGGAGCGCCGGGAGGAGCGGCCCGCTTGACCTTCGCCTGATGACTCACCAGTGTGGTGTCCGTGCAACGTCTCCTCGTCCCAGCGGCCGGTTGACGGCGCGCGGCGATGGGACCTCTCGACGGCGTTCGGGTGCTCGAGGCGGGACTCCTCGTCCAAGGCCCACAGGCGGCACTGACCATGCTCGAGTGGGGAGCCGAGGTGGTGAAGGTGGAGTTGCCCAACTTCGGCGACCAGGCCCGCTGGCTGCCGGTCAGCCGGCAGGATCGCCGGTCCGCATTCTTCACCGCGTACAACCGGGGCAAGCGCAGCGTAACGATCGACCTGCACAAGGCCGCAGGACGAGAGGTCTTCTTGCGCCTCGCCGAACGTTCCGACGTCGTGATCACGAACTTCAAACCCGGGACCATGGAGGGATGGGGACTGGGGTACTCCGACGTTGCTCGACGCAACGAGCGCATCGTCTACGCCGCGAGCTCGTCGTTCGGGCGGGAGGGACCCGACGCCGGGCGTGAGGGCGCCGATCTCAGCGCGCAGGCGGCGGGAGGGTTGATCAGCACCATCGGCGGCAAGGGCGTCGACCCGAGCCCCGTCGGTGCCACGATCGCCGACCACATTGCGGGACAAAACCTCTTGGCCGGGATCCTCGCTGCGCTCTTTGCCTGCGAACGGACCGGGAAGGGTCAGCTGGTCGAGACCTCACTGTTGGGGGGCCAGATCTGGGCGCAGGCCGGCGAATACACCCAGTACCTCATGTCAGGCGAGACCTCCGGCCCGAGCGCCGGGGGACATTCGATGGTTCCCGGTCTCTACGGCATGTTCCCCACCTCCGACGGCTGGATCGCCATCGTCGGCGTGGCGGGCGCCCTGCGCGATCGCTTCTACGAGACCATCGGGCGGCCCGACCTCATTGAGCGCTTCAGCCAGCTCCTCTACTTCCAGGAGGAGAAGGGGGCACTGTGGCCGATCCTCGAAGAGGCGTTCGCGACCAAGACGACCGCCGAATGGTGCGACGTGCTCGGCGCCGCGGGGCTGCGCTTCGCCCCCGTGCGGGACCACGCCGAGGTCGCGAAGGATCCCGGGGTACGCGCGAACGGCTACATCGCGACGGTGCCGGACCCCGACAGCCCCGGATCCGACGTGGAGCTGGTCACAGCGCCGGTGAGGTTCTCGGACCCCCCGGCGCCGGCCGCGGTCCGCGTGCCCGAACTGGGCCAGCACACCGAGGAGGTGCTCGTCGAGGCGGGCTTCAGCTGGGACGACATTGCTGCGCTGTCCGCCGAGGGAGCGATCTAACCCGCGTTTCCGTTCGGCATCGTCGCCGTTTCGAGAAGCTGCCGCAGGGGCCGGTCCGGGCTGGCACTCGCTTCTACGCCTCGAGCTCGACCTCGCACGTCCCGACGTGGATGACGTCCGGGCCGTTGCTGGGGGCCAGGACTTCGAGGGCGCGCTCAGCATCTTCCTGCGTCTCGAATTGTGCGACGCAGGTACCGGTTCCGGCACCGTCGTTGAGCCAAATTGCTGACTTGAACCCGCGCAAGGTGCTGACTTCGGGGACGACGAATTCGGTGAGGATGGAGCGTCGGTGGCCGACGTCGGAGCGGGGCTCGATCTTCACCTGGACAAGCGCGGCGTAGGCCATCGGCCCTCCTCAGGTGCAACCAAGGCTGGCTTGCTGCCAGCACCCGGAGCACCGATACGACGAGAGGTCCCGACCAACCCGAACAGTCGCATCGGAGACCGGATCCCAACTCACAGTTTTGCCTCGGGAATGAGCGGCTCGAAAATCTCGACCGGGTTGCCGGACGGGTCGTCGGCGATCGTCTGCTTCCCTCCGACACCTGTCGCAACTTCGTTGCGGAAATGGACGCCGGCGCTGCGCAGTACCTCGACGAAGGTCTCGATGTCGCTCACTTCGATGGCGAACCTGTTCCAGCCACCAGGCGTGGGGAGGGTTCCGTCCGGCAGGGCTTGTCCACCCCCTGGACCACCTCCAGGAGCCGAGAGCACCAGCCTGAGATCGCCGCGCGACAGCATGGCGAAGGTGGGCGCGGGATGCATCACTTCTCCGAATCCGAGCAGTCCCGTGTAGAAGCCGATCGCCTCATCGACATCGTTCACGATGTAGCGGACGCTGACCGTGGCCATCGTTGCCTCCTCCTCATCGTTCTATGAGACGCGAACGTACTGCTTCGATACGATAACGTATCATAACTTCTGATGGGTGCTCTCTCACGAACTGCTGATGAAGACCCGCGGGTCGGACATTCACGCACCGTCGTCCGTCGAGCCGTCCTCGAAGAACTGGCCGAAGTCGGGTACGGCGCACTGACCATCGAGGCAGTCGCACGGCGCGCCGGTGTCGGGAAGTCGACGATCTACCGCCACTGGCAGGACAGGGTCGATCTCATCGCCGATGCGTTCGAGCATGCGCACGAGCAGATGGTGCCAAACGACGACACCGGCACGGCCCGAGAGCGGGTGACCCGCCTGGTCAGTCACGTCGCCGAAGTCCTCACCGATTCGCTGTTCTCTCGCTGTGTCCCGGCGCTCATCGAAGGCGCCGAGCGGGATGCCCGACTCCGGGACTTTCATCATCGCTACGCCGCGGTGCGGCGAGGGGAGCTCGCTACGGTGATCGCAGAGGGTGTTGAGCGCGGTGAGTTTCCCTCCCGCGCCGACCCCGAGTCAGCTGCGATGACGATGCTCGGGTCGATGTTCTATTGCCGATTGATGACTCCAAACCCCCTCAGTCCATCCGATGTCGAGGCGCTCGTCGACGCCGTCCTTCCGCCGACGTCTCGGCCTCAGGCACCTCGAACAAAGGCCTCCACCTCGCCGGTACGCTGACCGCTGCGAGCGGCGTTCCACGTGACAGGCGCACAGTGTGGGCGCGATAGGTCATGCCCAAGCGGTGGAGGTGAAGGGACTCGAACCCTCGACCTACGGCTTGCAAAGCCGTTGCTCTTCCAGCTGAGCTACACCCCCGCTGACCGGTGTCGATGCCAAAGACCGCGACTCCACAGTCCGGGAGGTTTGATTTTAGGCAATCGGCTCCGCATGTGTCCTCACGCCACCGCTTGGTGTGGTTGTCGGCACGCTGACCGGTCCCAGTAGGGTGCGGCCCCGTGGACGCACGGACCTTCTTGGGGATGACGCCTGACGCCGACGAACTGCACTGGCGCATGATGGTCACACCTCAGCTGACGACACCCGGCAATTTCCTGTTCGGAGGGGCCGGGCTCGGCGCCGCGCTCGTTGCGCTCGAAGCAGCATCCGGTCGCCCCACCGTGTGGGCCACGGCGCAATATCTGTCGTACGCGCTCACTCGCGCCGAGCTGCACTGGGAGGTCACGCTCGCTGCAGTCGGCGGTCACGTGACCCAGGGCCGAGCGGTCGGCCGGGTCGACGGGCGCGAGATCCTGACGGTGAACGCCGCCCTCGGCCGGGACGACCTCGAAGTGGGCGGAGTGTGGGAGAAACCTCCCGTCGTCCCACCACCCGACGGCTGCCCGCCGAGGTTCCTGCCCGCGTTCTTCCGCAACACCATCATGGACAGCGTCGAGGTCAGAACCGCCAAGGGACGCAACTTCGAAGAGATGGACGGGACACCGGCCAGCCCGGACTCAGCGTTGTGGGCGCGGGTCCCCGGCCATCTCACCCCGTCGGCAGCCACGCTGGCGATCTTCGGCGACTACGTATCGGGTGCAGTGTCACAACCCCTCGGTCGGAGGGCCATGGGTCGGAGTCTCGACAACACGCTTCGGATGGTGCAGCTGAAACAGACGGAGTGGGTGCTCTGCGACATCCGCATTCATGCGGTGGTCGGCGGGTACGGACAGGGCACCGCCTTCCTCTGGTCCGAGGAAGGCGAGTTGCTCGCGACCGCGAGCCAGTCCATCGCCGTTCGGCTGTGGCCCGAGGACGCCACGCTTCCCGAATAGACGCGGCCCCGGCGAGCCTCGACAGCCACAAGACTGGGAGAGATGCCTGACCAGAACATGTCCCCGCGGCCGCGCTCCCTGCGCTGGTTGATCCTCGCCGACCTCACCCTGCTGGTTGCGTTGGCCGGCATCAGCGCGCCGCTCCTGATCGGCACGACCGGAACGTCGCCGCCGCGTTCCGGACTCGGTACCCCGCCGATTCGACACGATGCCACTACGACCACCTCGACGGCACCCGCCCCGACGACCACGACCGCCCCCACGCTGCCGCCACCCGGGCCCGGATTCGTGCCCGGTCACGTCACGGCGGTCGGCGATTCGGTGATGCTCGACTACCAGGGCGCGCTCGAAACAGACATCCCCGGTATCGCAGTCGAGGCTGCGGTGAGCCGCCAATGGGGGGACGGTGAGACCATTCTCGGCGAACTGAAGGCAAGCGGGGCGTTGGGCGCCGAAGTCGTCGTCGGGCTCGGCACCAACGGTCCGATCACCGACGCCGACTTCGACGCAATGATGTCCATATTGAGCGGGGCCTCCCGCGTGGTCTTCGTGAACACACACGTCGACCGGCCCTGGCAGGACTCCAACAACGCCGTACTTGCCAGTGGCGCCACTCGGTACCCAAACGTGGTCGTGGCCGACTGGGCATCGCTCGCCGCACAGAACCCGGAGTGGTTCGGGCCCGATGGCACACACCTCGCGATCAACGGTCCCGGTGCGACCGCCCTGGCATCACTGGTCGCGGCCGCGCTCGCCCCGGGGTGATCAATCCGCTCCCCACGGGGGAAGATCCGCTCGGCGGTGGTGTAGCCTCAATGCTCCTCCGCGAGGGCGGAGCACGTCGGGGGCTATAGCTCAGCCGGTTAGAGCGCAGCACTGATAATGCTGAGGTCGCTGGTTCGATTCCAGCTAGCCCCACTCGTTTAGCCTGATCAGAAGCCGTATGTCGCATGGCTCGCTGAACTCCGTCCAGACAGTCCCAACAGGCATCCCAACAATCGCGACGGACTTGTGTCAAGGGGGACCGGGAGTTGACGGCGACGGCCTTGTGTCACGACGGACTTGTGTCAAAGGGGTACCGGGACTTGACAGATTCACGGGAGGTAGCACCATGCCCCACCGATCACAACGCACAGCCGCGGGCTATTCGTTCCATACCCGTCGCCACAGCCGACCTAGATCGATCCGTTGCCTTCCACAGGGAACTCGGTCCTTTCGACGAGATCGCTCGCGAGGACGCGGTCGCGGTGCTCGGTGAGTCGCCCGCATCCATCGTCCTGATCCTGCGTGAAACGCGGGGGTTTCATCCCATGCGCCATGGCCAACAGCCCCTGGATCTCCGGTCGATTGCTATCAACGTGGGATCACTCGAGGAGCTGGAGCGGATCGAGTCCGCACTGCGAGGCCGTGATCTCTTTGCCTCCCGTGGGCACATGGCAAAGGGCGCAGCGGAGCTGCTACTCGGACGCCAGAGTCGAAATCACGATGGTCCGATGCCCTCTCGACCTGAGAGGTTCCGGCGGGACCGTCGGTCCCACGGTCGCCAATCGGACTGAAAACGGCGGAGCACCGGGCCATGCCTCGGACCATGGTGGGATCGGACTAGAGCTTCCGGACCGAGAGTCGAGGTGACAGATGGGCTCTGCGGTTGATGGTTGTCATGCTGCCTGGTTTCGCTTGTGGTTGTCGAGGATTTCTTGAGGGGTACGTCCCCGCATGTAGTCGCTGTGATTGCGGCGGCGGCGGTTGTAGGTGATGAGCCAAGCATCTGCCTCAGCTTGGAGCTGGCGGATGGAGGTGAAGTGCCGGCGATGGAAGGCCGGGCGCCAGCACTCTTGGAGCATGGTGCCTTGGAACCGCTCGCAGACGGCGTTGTGGTTGGGCGAGCGGGCCGGGATGCGGTGGTGCCTGATCCCCTTGGCGGCCAGGGCGTTGATGAAGGTGCCAGCGATGTACTCGGGCCCGTTGTCGGTGAGGATCGCCCGGACCTTGACGCCGTGACGGCGATAGAGACGCAGGGCCTGGTGAATGAACCGCGCCGACATTTCGCCGTTGGGGGTGCCGAGCACGATGGCCACCACGGCGAAACGGGTGAAGACGTCGATGGCGGTGAGTTGGTACACCTTGCCCACCCCCTTGAGCTTGCCGACGTAGAAGCTGTCGAGGCAGACCAGCTCGCCCGGACCGCCCGTCGCCAGGCAGAACCCGAACGGCTCGTCCTTGCGCTCGGCGTCGGGCACCACCAGTCCGGTCGTCGCAGCCGCAATGGCGGCCACCCGGGCCAGGCGCTGGGCGCGCCGGCCCAACCCGTGGGCGACGAGGTGCTTTTGCACCGTGGACTTGGCGATGGCGAACCCCTGGTCACCGAGGCGGTCGGCGTACTGGCGACAGCCGATGGTCGGTTGGGTCACGGCCAGGGTCAACAAGGCCTCGATGACGTGGGTGGGAGTGGCTTCGGGCATCTGGGGAGCACGGCGACCCTTGGGCACCAGGGCCTCGAGTCCGTAGCGGTCGGCCACGTTCTTCCATTCGTAGTAGCGGGTCCTCGAGACGCCGAAGACCCGGCAGGCGCCGGCCACGTTGCCCGTTCGCTGGGCGTAGTCCAACACGGCAATGCGTCGGCGATAGATGATCTCTGTTGGGGTCACGGTGATGGGCTCCTTGGTTCTGTGGAAGGAACCACAGAGTCCATCGCCGGACCCCTCAAAGGGGTGGATGTGCAACCTCATCTCGCGGACCGGAAGGACTAGACCATCCTCTCTTGATGGCCGCCGAACTCGGAACGCAGGGCGGACAGCAGCTTGTCCGCGAAGTCCGCTTCGCCACGTGAGGCGAAACGATTGAAGAGGGCGTTGGCGAGCACCGGCGCTGGTGCCCCAGTGTCGACCGCCGCCAACACCGTCCAGCGACCCTCCCCGGAATCGGACACTCTGCCTGCGAATTCGTCGAGCTGCGGGGAGCGGGCTAGAGCATCCGCTGTGAGGTCGAGGAGCCAGGATGCTACGACCGAACCGCGACGCCAGACTTCAGCCACCTCGGGAAGGTCGAAGTCGTACTGGTAGGCCCCCGGATCGCGTATCGGCGTGGTCTCCGCGTCGATCTCTTGGCCCTTTATGCCTGCATTGGCGTGGGCCAGGATATTCAGGCCCTCTCCGTACGCAGCCATAATGCCGTACTCGACCCCGTTATGGACCATCTTGACGAAGTGGCCGGCCCCGTGCGGCCCACAGTGCAAATAGCCGTCCTGGGCGGTACCGTCGGTCTCGGTCCGGCTGGGGGTTGCCGGCGCGGAGCTCTGGCCGGGCGCGAGGGTCCTGAAGAGAGGATCGAGGTGCTGCACCGTCTCATTCTCACCTCCGATCATGAGGCAAAACCCTCGGTCGAGACCGAAAACACCGCCGCTCGTGCCCACGTCCACGTATCGGATGCCCTTCGCCGATAGCTGTTGGGCGCGGGCGACGTCATCGCGGTAGTAGGAGTTGCCACCGTCGATCAAGATGTCCCCTGCATCCATTAGGGGGCCGAGTTGGTCCAGAGTGGATTGCACGGCCGCGGCCGGCAGCATGATCCACGCGGCACGGGGCTTCTCGAGCTTGGCGACGAGTTCCTCGAGAGAGTAGGCACCCTCCGCTCCCTCCGTTTCGAGCTCCCTGACGGGGTTGGGGCTTCGGTTGTACGCCACGCAACGATGGCCGTCGCGCATCAGCCGGCGCACGAGGTTGGCGCCCATCCGGCCGAGTCCAATCATGCCGACTTGCATCGGCTGAGGTGTTGCCATTTTTAGCCCTCCCCATGGGTTTCGCCCAAAATGCTGTACCGACCCCGCAGCCGGGGGCAAGTCGCGACCTGATCGGTATCGGCACGTTCCGACGGGGCTCGATAATGAGCAGATCTCCGCGTTATGCGCTCCTTCGGTCTAGCGGATCACCAGAACGAGGCGACACGTTTTAGGCGGGCTTGTCTCGAGAGGGTTGGTCGACCGAGACTAAGCAGGCACGAACGGCTGGTCGTAGGGCGCCGCGTTCCGAGCGGCGAGGACGTGTTCAGCGGCGCGCCCAACTGGTACTCGCAACGGAACGGCGAGCTCCTCCACGAGATCCGCGAGAGTCGCAGCGACCTGCTCCGGGCTGATCATTATTTCTCTGGGGACGCCATCTTGCGCGAACAGCGCGGCGTACGGGTCGTCGGGCAGGTTGTACGAGCGCACATTGTCCAGTGAGCCCGAGCTGACCGGCCCGGGTTCGACGAGGCCGACGTCGATACCGAAGCTGCCGAGCTCGATGGCCAGTGCTTCCGCGAAGGCTTCGATTGCCCACTTCGTGGCCGCGTAGGCCGCCTGGCGCGGTGGTGCGATGCGCCCGGCGATACTGGACACGAACAGCAGTCGCCCCTTCCGCCTCTGGCGCATCTGCGGGAGGATCGCCTGGGTGACGCGGATCGCCCCGGCGGTGTTCTGGGCGTACAGGCGCTCGATTTCCGCGATCGGGCTGGCCTCGACCGCCGCCGCAAAGATGGCGCCGGCGTTCGAGATGAGGACGTCGATCTCGCCAGCCTGGGCGATGGCGCCATCGACGCTGGCCTGATCGGTCACGTCCAGGCGCAGTCGCTGGTCCACGTCGAGGTCATCCAGGGTGCGCGGATCCCGTGCAGTGGCTACGACGCGGTGGCCGCGCCGAGCGAGCTCGGCAGCGGTGGCTCGGCCGATTCCCTTGGAGGCGCCGGTAATCAGGATCGAGGACATGGCGCTTGTGCCTCCTTCCTCCAGGCAGCTCTGACCTTAAGAGCCAAATCATTCAGATGATGGGTGTGGTGCATCTTAGATGATGGGTATCATCCATGTCAATGAGACAGTCGGCTGAAGAGAAGGCAAGGACTCACGAGCGGATCGTCGAGATCGCGTCAGCTCGGATCCGTGAGGACGGGATCGAAGGACCCGGCGTCGTCGAGATCATGCGTGAGGCAGGCCTCACCCATGGCGGCTTCTACAAGCACTTCGGGTCGAAGGAGGACCTCGTCGCCGAAGCCGCGGACGATGCCTTTGCACACGCGGAACGAACTCTCGACAAGTACGCCCGCGACGACCGGGATCCGCTGGCGGCCTGGGTCGATTGGTACCTATCAACAGAACACCGCGAGGACCGCGCTACGGGCTGTCCCGTCGCAGCGTTGGCCGGGGACGTCGACCGCGGAAACGATCACATCCGCGGCGGCTACGACGCTCTGGTCGAGCGATACATCGGCAGCCTCGAGGGCATGCTTGGCGACGGCGGCGACGGCGGCGGCGACGACGGACGACGCCAGGCCGTCCTCGCCCTCAGCACGCTCGTCGGATCGCTCGCCCTTGCGCGCGCGATCGACGACGACACGCTCTCCGACGAAATCTTGCGCGTCGTACGTGAAGCTCTGAGACACCGACAGACGCCCACCGAGTGAGGACGCCTGCACGGCTCCTAGCCGGCGAGAACGGCGGCACGTGCCGGCCAACCGGCGCCCCGCCATTCGGAGCCGTGCTAGTCCGTCGATCGAACCTTTCCGATAAAGGCTGAGCAGGTCGTGTATTTCCGTAACCCGTAGGGTGGCGAACAGAAGCTCGGTTCGTTCGGCCACCTCGATTCGATGCCATACGCCCGCAGGGACGATGGCTGCCATGCCAGGATGCAGTGCCAATTTCTATTTCTCCACCTCGCCTCCGTCCTCGCTGCCAACCACTCCGTTTCGCCCGTTGCTGTCGGCCTTATGGGACGGGGTGCCGAATAGCTGACTAGCTGGTCGCGCTGTTGCTGAGGTGCGCCCGTTCCCGAAGGCTTTGTTGCAGGGTTCGCCTGCAGCGAGCGACACGGTGGCCGAGTACCTTCTCGCCGTAGGCGGGTATCCGAATCTTGTTGCAGGTCTGATGTCGCCGATGAGCCACTCCGCCGAGGATCCTCGAGGAGCTGGTCGCCGACCCAAGATCCGTCACTGTGGCGTCTCGAACTAGGACGCCAAGCAGATGGACCTGCTGCAGCAGGTCAGGACTGAACGGACAGCCGCAGGTACTGGGCGCCGCGCAGCTCCAGATAGATGGCTGCCGGTGTCTCCACAATCCGAGCGATCGGATTCTGACACGTCGGGCAGCGGAGCACCACGCCCGGCGCCCGGGTGAACGCCAACATGGCCCCCATCTCGGTGTCGCGGGCGCAGCTTGCGCAACGGGCGACGGCCATCGTCATGTCATGACCGAACATCTCTTGCAACTTGCCGCCGACCGCGTTCCCGTCCAGCATCAACGACGTATTCATGTCCTCGTTGAAGTCATCCATCGTGGTGCCTCCTTAGGGTCCCGTCGGTCCGAAGCGTTCGGTCCGGATCCGGTCGGTTTTGAAGCCCATCTGGACCAGCCCATTGGCAACGCTCTCCACCAGCAACGTGGGTCCGCACACGTAGGTCCGAGCGGACGTTCCAAAGGGTCTTATGACCTCGCCCAACATGGTCTCGTCGATTCGGCGCTGATATCCGGTCCAACCAGCCGGAGCCGCGCGGGTGAAGGTGAAGACCACCTCCAAGTTGCTGTCGCCGTCGGCCAGCTGGTCGAGCTCCTCGCGGTAGATCACGTCGTCGGCCGTTCGGCTGCTGTAGAGCAGAAGCGTCGGCACCGTGGATTCCTGGGAAGCGCGGTGGCGCAGCATCGCCATGAGCGGCACAACCCCCGAACCGCCGCCGATCAGCACCAAGGGGCCGCCCAGAGACACTTCCCACACAAAGTATCGGGCGATCGGGCCCCGGACTTCCAGCTGGTCGCCCGGTATGAGGACGTCGTGGAGGTAGGTCGAAACCTCGCCATCAGGGATTCGCTCTACAGTCAGGTCCAACTCCCCAACGCGCTCTGGGGGCGAGGCGGCGGAATAGCTCCGCTCCGCCTGATACCCGTCGGGAGCGGTCAAGCGGACGTCATAATGCTGGCCCGGGAGGTTGGGCATCCACTTCGGGAGCGCCAGCGTGAACGTTTTGGTCTGCTCCGTCTCGGGTGTGATTGCCGTGACCGTCCCGGCTTGCCATTCAAGCAATGGCGGCGCGTCAGTCGCCACTGTAGCGTTCCTCCTTCCAGGGGTCGCCATGGATGTGGTACCCAAGCATCTCCCAGAATCCAGGTGTGTCGCGATCCATCAATCGCAGCCCGCGAATCCACTTGGCACTCTTCCAGAAGTACAGGTGCGGCACGACTAGTCGCGCCGGGCCGCCATGCTCGGGAGCGAGCGGCTTGTCGTCGAACTCGTAGGCGACGAAGGCTTGCCCGTTCACCATTTCGTCGAGCGGGACGTTGGTGGTATAGCCGCCATCGCTGTAGGCCGTCACATATCTGGCGGTGGGATCAAGCTCGACCGCCCGCAGCAGCGTGTCGACGGTGACGCCCCGCCACTTCGTATCGAGCTTGGTCCACTTGGTGACACAGCTGATGTCAACTGTGAATGTCTCAGTGGGGAGGTTGAGAAACTCCTGCCAACTCCAACTGGCCGGAGCTCGAACCAGGCCCTCTACACTGAACGACCATCGATCGAGCGGGGTATGGGGCGTTGGTCCTGCTGACAGAACCGGGAAATCGGTGACCAGGTACTGCCCCGGCGGGAGGCGCTGCTCCACCTCCGCTGGCCGCTTACGTCCGAGGAATCCGCGCGAAACAAGTTCGGCCATGGCCACTCCTCCTTTTCGCGCATTATCGCACTCAGAGCTCGGTCCAGGAAGAGCCCGCCGCCGGCGCAGACGCGGTCCCAGCGCCGCAGCGTGAGGCGCTGGCGACCACCTTCGGTCTCGGTGCCGGGCCACCCCGTGCAGTGCCAAAATGCATCGGCGGTGGCCGCCGGCCTCAGCCGAGACAGCGGCCGAGCCTCAGGAGGGGTCGTATAGGGGTCGACCTGTTCGTAAGACCGGAGCGAGAGCCGGCGGACCCCGAAGGTCCGCTCATTTGGTTTGAAAGCCAATCCCCCATGAACTTCGAGGCGCACGCCCGGAACTTTCCCGAGTTGGTCGGCACCGCCGACCGGTGGGCAACAGGAACTGACGGCCGCGGGTCCTCTCGAACTTCATGCTTACCTAATCCCTGACAAGGTTCCCCTGAACCTGTGGTCGCGTTGCTGTCGACGGACTGGGAGGACCATCCGAGTAACAACGATGCCCATGCCCGACAGGTGTCCGCTATGTCCTGAAATCAGACACCGTCGCCCGCTCCCGGCAAACGCCGCAAGTCAAGTGGGTTGTTCCGTAACGCAGTCGCCGATCGTGAATCGCCAGCAACAGCCCTCGTGCCCTCCACGTGGCCCGGTGTGCCCTTGAGAGGTGCGCGTTCTCAGCTACCAAACCTGAGAACGCGCTCACGCAGTGGGAGCCCGTCATTCACTTGACCATCTCCGAACCGATAGGGGATATCTAGTGCACCCGCCCGCTATTGGCATGTTACGCGCCGCCCAGTTGGAATGCACATCGCTAATAGCGGGCGGTCCGTGCCGTGCGGCAGCCAGAAGGACGAGAACTGGATGACCTATTGCTTGATTGCCGCAGTGGCACTGCTCGGGCCGTAGTCGCTGTTACCGGCGTAACTGGCGGTATAGGTCACCGCTGCGGGGAAGGGGAGGGACCCTGAAACCGAGCAGCTCGCCACACCCATGCTGTCGGTGGTAGCCGTGCATGATTTGCCGCTCATGGTGAAGGTGATCGACTGCCCGCTGATTCGTCGGCCGTAGTCTGGGAGGTGAGCGTCGCCGTGAAGGTCACCCTCCAGCTGTGCGTTCCCTTCTGGACCGTCGCCTTGGCGGCGCTCAGCGTGGTGGACGCCTTCGCCACAGTGAAGCTCCGTGGGGATCCGGTGGCGGCGGTGTAGTTAGTCGCGGCCGCCACGGATGGGGTCAGGGTGCAGATGCCCACGCCGACGAAGGTCACCTTCGAGCCCGACACGGTGCACACGCCGGGCGTCGAGGAAACCACCGAGGTTTTGCCGTTGCTGTTGGTGGAGACGACCGCGGTGAAGCTGTCGCCGTAACTGGCAGAGGTAGGGATGTCGGTGGTCGTGGGGGCTCTCGGAGTTGCTTTGGCGAAGGTGATGGTCGTCCGGGGCGAGGAGGTGGCGTTGTAGTTGGTGTCGCCGGTCTTCGTGGCGGTAACGACGCAAGTACCGGCCGAGGTGGAGCGGAGCTGACCCGACGAGATCGAGCAGCCCTCTGCGGTGCCGCCGGAGTCCACGACATAGGTAACCCCCCCGGTGCCCGAGCCACCGGTTGTGGTCAAGGTGATGGGCGTACCGTAGGTGCCTGAAGTGGAATTGATGTAGAGCGGCGCCTGGTTGCCCTTTGACACGGCGGTCCACTGGGCGGTGAAGACGATGGCGGCGCCGTCGCTCGAGAGGGTGTAGCTCGCACCGGCGCCGTAGGTCGAGGTGCCGTCGCTCCAGCCGGCGAAGGTGTAGCCCGGGTTGGTGAAGGTGTTGGCGGCCAGGGTGATCATGGTGCCGTTGGCGCCGCTGCCCGAGGCCGGGGCGCTGCCGCTGCCCCCGCCGCCGGCGTAGGAGTAGGCGTCGGTGTCGGCGGTCCACTGGGCGGTGAAGACGATGGCGGCGCCGTCGCTCGAGAGGGTGTAGCTCGCACCGGCGCCGTAGGTGGAGGTGCCGTCGCTCCAGCCGGCGAAGGTGTAGCCCGGGTTGGTGAAGGTGTTGGCGGCCAGGGTGATCATGGTGCCGTTGGCGCCGCTGCCCGAGGCCGGGGCGCTGCCGCTGCCCCCGCCGCCGGCGTAGGAGTAGGCGTCGGTGTCGGCGGTCCACTGGGCGGTGAAGACGATGGCGGCGCCGTCGCTCGAGAGGGTGTAGCTCGCACCGGCGCCGTAGGTGGAGGTGCCGTCGCTCCAGCCGGCGAAGGTGTAGCCCGGGTTGGTGAAGGTGTTGGCGGCCAGGGTGATCATGGTGCCGTTGGCGCCGCTGCCCGAGGCCGGGGCGCTGCCGCTGCCCCCGCCGGCGTAGGAGTAGGCGTCGGTGTCGGCGGTCCACTGGGCGGTGAAGACGATGGCGGCGCCGTCGCTCGACAGGGTGTAGCTCGCACCGGCGCCGTAGGTCGAGGTGCCGTCGCTCCAGCCGGCGAAGGTGTAGCCCGGGTTGGTGAAGGTGTTGGCGGCCAGGGTGATCATGGTGCCGTTGGTGCCGCTGCCCGAGGCCGGGGCGCTGCCCGGTGCGGGACGCCGCTTCGCTCCCTGTCCTCCCTGAGCCTCCGGCTGGCCCTTGACAAGCCTCGTCATTTTGAGTCGCGCCTCGTCGAGCCTCAGGCATTCGATGGTGGGACAGGCGCATAATTGTTGGGACAGGCGCGCCATTCGTCGCCATAGACGTGGAAATTCCATTGCTACGCCCAAAGCTGGGATACATGTTGGGATCGATCGACGGCATCTCGGGCCGGCGCAATTTCGATGCTACGTCCGCGGATCTGAAATCCCATCGCCGCGGATCGCGACTTCGCGGTCGCCAAACGTCATCGCCGCGGCCGTCGATCTGTCCCAACTCTTGTCCCAACAATTGGGTCCCAGCGCGTCCCGCGGGATCCCAGCGCGTCTCACCTTCAAAATCGCGCGAGGTTGATGAGCAGCGAAAACGGGACTCCACGGGCCGCGTCGGGACCGACAGAGATTCTCCAGATCTCCCTGATAATGCTGAGGTCGCTGGTTCGATTCCAGCTAGCCCCACCAATAGACTCCCAGTTCACACCGTCGCCCGCTCCCGGCAAACGCCGCAAGTCAAGTGGGCTGTTCCGTAACGCAGTCGCTACGCCCTGCGTTTTCGATCGGCCGGCTACACCAGGCTCTCCAGATCCCCGACCGATTGCAGGTTCCTCATGTCCGAATCCCCAAGGCGCTGGCGGCCGTCGTCGATTGCGCCCAATTCAGATCTTTGGCACACACGGGACGAGGTCGGTGGCAGTGCCACTGACGCGCCGTCGCTTGTCTTCAGCGGTGTGGCAGAAACGCGTTGCGGGACAGCCAACTTTCGCCAACACTCATGCACACGCGCGTGCCAAGCCGGGTCGGCTGCAGGCCCATGGCAGCCTGGCGATGTCAAGGCCTCTGTCCACTCTCGACGACGCCGATAACAGCGCAATCCTCTCGGCGGCGTGTTCTGACCCTATCCGGCGCAGCCCGGGACAGACCCGGCAGGTGCGCAGTTGCCGGGCGTGTTCCCGCTTACGAAGATCGCATTGGTCGTGGCGGTGGCTCCCGGGGACTGCCAGATGCCGCCACCACGGGCCACACCTCCGCCTGGAGCGCTCACCGTATTCATCACGACTTTGGTGGCAGTGACGGTCAGAGCTGCGCCATTGCTGATCCCACCGCCACGCGCCTCGTTCGAACCGGGAAACTTCGGTGTCGCCCCGCTCAACGCGCTATTACTGGCGATAATGGAGCCACTGATCAGGGACCTCCCGATGTCACTGTCTATGCCGCCGCCGCTGACCGGTCCGCCGTTCGGCGAGGTGGCGGTATTCCCCGAGATCCGCGACGAGCGAGCGTCGAGCGTCCCGAGGTTCTCCACACCACCCCCGTGGGCTGCGCCGCCACCGAGTCCGGTGACCGTGTTGTTGTCGAGCAGCACGCCGTTCAAGACGAGCGACCCGTCCGAGCGGATGCCGCCGCCAGTGGAGTGGCCGGCGGCCGAGGTGTTGTTGCTCACGGTCCCAGCCTTCACCGTGGCCTGGCCGAAGTTCACGATCGCGCCGCCGTCAGATGTGGTCAGACCTTCCGATTTGTTGAAGTTCACCGAGGTCGTGCCCAGGGTTAGCTGCTCGTTCGAGTCATTGAACACGCCGCCGCCGAACGTCTGGCCGCCAGAGGCGGCATTGCCGTTGATGCTGCTGTTGGTGAGCTGCGTGGTCGCCGGTTCGGCCGGCGGCGACGGCCCGTTGGGACCGGCGAAGATGCCCCCGCCCCGGGCCTGCTCGCCGGATTGCGCCTTCGCGCTGTTCGCAGCGACCGACGTGTTGGTGAAGGTGGCCGAGCCGGCCCGGTTGAGTACCCCGCCTCCATCGGCTTCTCCTTCGGCCGCATCGACGGTGTTGCCGGTGATCTTGCTGCTGTCGAACGTCATGGTTCCGTCGAAATTGTAGATCCCCCCGCCCCCGGTGCTGCCTCCGGGAACTGCGCTCGCCGAGTTGTCCGCGACGACGCTGGCGCTCATCTCCAAACGGGACGTGGTACCCACGCCCTCGTCGTTGTAGATGCCCCCGCCGGCTGTACCGGCAAGGTTCCCGACGATCCAAGTGTTCGTCACCACGGCGGTTCCCCGGTTGGTCAGTCCGCCACCACCAAATTCGGTCGAGTTCCCTCGCAGGGTGCTGGAATCCAGCTCCAATGAGCCGTCGTTGATGATGCCGCCGGTGATCACGCCCGTATTGGTCACGATCTGGCTTCGGTCGATCATCGCGCTCGATCCCTTTGTGCTGAACAAGCCACCAGCGCGCAAGGAAGAGTTGCGTGCAATCACGCTCTGATCCATTTGGAGCGATCCGCCATTCGAGATCCCGCCTCCGGCTCCTTGGGCGGCGGTGGCAGAATTGCCGATGACCAGGCTCGAATCGATATTCATCGTTCCGACGTTCTTGATTCCACCGCCGTCGCCCGTAGTCGCTGTGTTACCCATGACCTTCACCTCGCTGAGGTCGGTCGTGCCCAGGTTTAGGATGCCGGCGGCACCGTTGGCTCGCCCACCCTCGACCGATAGGTCCGAGATGGTCAGGCTGCCGCTCGTGTCCACCCCGAAGATCCGGAAGAGGTCGCTGCTCTGAGCGCTCCTCTCCACCGTTGAGCCCCCACCTTGGATCTTGATGGGCGTGTTGACGACGGGAAGCCCGTCCTGGTTGCCGTCGACCGGCTGTGTGAGTGTGTAAGTACAACCCATTGCCAGCTCGATGGTGGCCCCTCCGCCGGCATTTGCCGCGTTGATCGCGGCCACTAGGCCTTCGGCACCGCCACCGGTGCCGCTGCACGGGACCTTGACGTCCAGCGCCGCGGAGGCAGCGTGTGGCACTGCCGCGACGAGCGACCCTATGAGTATCGCTGCGCCAGCTCCCGCTCCCGCTCCCGCGAGACGAAACGGTCGACGTACCTGCATCGGTACCTCCCTGTGAATCACGATCGAAAACAGCAGCACGTGATGGCCGAAAACGGCAGAAGCGGTTTTGTGAAGTTAGCTTGAGGCGGGGGGCTCGTCCACCGTTTCGGTGACGGATTTGGCGGAATGTCAACTCGCTGCCAGTCCTCCGTCCGATCCCCTCCGGTCCAGTGGTCGGATCCTGCAGTCGGGGTTTGCGTATTCAGGCCCTCCGACACATACAGCACACCCCGGGCGCACTTTGTGGCGTTGGTCGAGGCTGCAAAGGCTGACAGACGACGCTGAGGGCTGTGGAGCGGGCCGCTTGGTACCCCTCGTGCACTCACGAAAGTCGAGCCTGGGACTCAACTCCTGGGACATGCATCTGCTTTTGGGCAACCACACGTGCCGCTGCTCCGGTCGGGCAAAGATTCAACTCGGAACGAGGATCTCGTCGCGTGGCATGTACCGGCCGCCGCTGATCACCGCATGGATGACTTGAGCATTCTGCACGTGAGACGTCGGGTCCTCGGCGAGGACGACCGCATCGGACCGGTAACCCGGCTTGATCGCTCCCACGGAATGGAAGCCGAAGGCCTCGCCGAAGTTGGTCGTGGCGGCCGCCAGAGCCTGTCGAGGGGTGAGCCCGAGCTTGTCGGCCATGAGATTCATCTCTATGGGATACGAGACCCCGGGAAGAGTCCCAAAGCGCGAAGCGGCAGAAGCCACGAGGTACTTCGCTCCGTTTTGGGCGTTGACATGCTCGAGACCGTTGAGGGCGGCCATTCTGGCCGGGTTCGGCACTAACGGCGGCGCAGGGTCGTCCTTCACCCCGTCGCTTGGATTCGGGATGCCCGTAATGGTGTATTCGAGTGCTTGGTGGTCCCACCAAGTGCTGAAGGCTGCCTTGGAAGCAAAGCTGGAGTCGTAGTCGAGCACCATGGAGGGCACCAGGAACGCTTTACCGGTCGCCAGCATTTTCGAGTAGGCCTGCACGGCCGGGGACTCCAGATCGAGCCCCTCGTAAAAGGTGACGAGCTCAGCAGTGAGCGCCGAGTTGAACGGATCTCGGGCGATCTCTTCTTGGAGAGCGGTGCTGGCGCCAGGCCGAGGAAGTACCTCACCGTGTGCAGCAAGCCGTTGACCATGGTGACCGCCTGCGCATAGTGCGCCGATGCCAGCTCGGCCGCGTAGCCGAAGCCCTTCCGAGGGATCCCATCGAGAACTCGCAGCTGAGGGTCAGTGATCGAGTAGTGGACGTCCAGGACCTTGAAGCCATTGGCGAGGCGGCTGGCGACCTCCGTGCGTAGCTCTTTCGGATCGAAGACGTGCCCAGCCGGGTCATTGCCGAACAGGATTCCCACCGGAAACGGCCGCGGCGAAGGAGAGGCGCTGGTATCGGTCGGGGGCCTGAGCGGGTTGCCAAGGGTGCTGGCGGTGGCGACCGTGGTCACCCCGAAGTACAAATAGGCCGAAGCCTGGCTCTGGTTGCCGAACGAACCCAGGTTGTCCACGAAACCGGGGACCACGAACTTCCCCCGAAGGTCGATTTGACTGGCACCCTTGGGAATGGCCGTCTGCCCGCGACGGCCGACGAAGCCGAAGCGATCGCTCTTCAACTCGATCAGCGAGTCAGGAATGTCGCTGCCGGTCCCTCCGCCACCGCCGGCCGTGTTGACGAAATGGCCTCCTACCAGCCAGACCGTGGAGCCGGAGTTCGAGCCGGTCGCCGCATGCACACCCGATACCGCGGCGGCTGCGGTGTCCGAAGCAGAGACGCCGCGTGCGACGATGCCCAGACCGCAGGCCGAAGCGAAGGCCTTGAGCACCTGCCGACGCGTCAACTCACTCATCCCGCCTCCCGTTTTGAAACGTCAGGCCATGTCCAGATGACCTACGGCCTGTCACAAATCTATGACTTGTGGGGACTAGCGATCGGCTCGGCTGAGAGGTCGCGACACCGAGGTGGCGCACCACCGTTGAAGGCTGTCTGTGAACCCTGCGCTTTTTCGATCCCGTACGTCGGTCCCGGGTTACGACAGCGTCCCATCCAGCCTCAACACAGTCGGCGGGACAGCCGCAAAAAAAATGTTGGGGCCCACCGTGCGGCTCACGGCGTGACGACGACCTTGTAGTCGGCCGTGGCCATGTCGTAGGTGGAAAGCGTGGGCAGCGTCGCCGAGGGATTGATCTGGGTGAAGTAGAATTCCAGCTCCACCTGGCCCACCGACGTGACGTAGGCGTAGCTGTAATTGAAGTTGTTCGATCCGTCCTCAAACGAGTACGGGAGCGGTTGCCAGAGGTTGGGCTGATTTGCCAGATTGGGCGTGAAGTACACCTGCACGCTTCCGTTGGTCAGCACGCTCTGGGTGAGGGCTGGAATGCTGAAGTCGTAGTACCGGGTGAAGTACTCGGTGTAGGAGCTGGGGTCCGTGGCGTACGAGTATTGGCTGTTCCAGCCGAACTGGCTGCTGGTCAGCGACACGCTGTAGGTGGTCGGTGTCGCGGGGGTCTGCCAGGTGACGCCACTTGTCCCGGAGGTCAGGACCTGTCCGGCAGTCGATCCCGACGTACTGATGTTGGTCGGGAGCACGGACCCCGAGGCGAGGCCCGGATCGGGGTAGCTGCCCGTCAGCGCTCCACCGGCCGGCCCACCAGACCCCTGCGGCGAGTAGTACCCCTCCACGGTGATCTCGATCACGGCCGAGCCCGAGCCCAAGTTGTCGAGCTCGACCTTGCCGTTGGTACCCACCTCGGGTGTGACCAGGGAGGTGACAAGCTGGCCTTGCTCCCAGTTCAGGTTGGACGAGGCGGGCGTCGGGCTGCCATTGGCGTAGACATCGAGGGAGCCGGCCGTCGACTCGTCGAGCGCGGTCACGCTGAGCTGGACGGCGGTCGCTGTGGAGGGGACGCCATTGGCCCCCGCAACAAGCACGTTCTTGTGGACGCTCGTCGCGAACACCTGGTCGAAGATCTTGACCGGTGCGACCGGTGTGTAGACGGAGGAGGTCCCACTGGTCCCGGCGGCAAACCCGATGCCGCCGACAAGGACGCCAACGCACGCCGCGGCCAGGCCCATGGTGGCGAGACGACTCAGCCGCCGACCCAAGAACCCGATCCCCCGGCTCCGGCGTGGAGCACCTGTGTGACGATATGACAAGGTCATCGAGACCACCGTTCCCTCTCCTGATCGGCCGCCCGACGCGATGTCGCCGCTGCAACCTAGGCCAGACCGAGATCCGCCGGGCGGACCGTCCAATCCTCGCGAGTAGTCGGTCCGACGCCTCCCAACTAGCCGCCGGATCTATTCGAGATTCACTGACCTGGCTGTCACTCTCGTACTGCTGGCTGCTGATCGCTCTTGATACTGCTGAGGTCGCTGGTTCGATCCCAGCGAGCCCCACCGGAGTGGCGGTTCAGCCCGAGCCGCCGGGTGCGCGGAGTGCCTGCAGAAGGTCGGCAACATCTACCTGCCACTCGGTGCGGGTGTTGACGAGCTTGAACCCCAGAGCGTCGTTGATCGCGAGCATGGAGGCGTTGGAGGACGCATTGTCCGTGCGGACCCGCCGGGCGGCCGGGTGCTGTCGCAGACGTTCGAGCATTGCAGACTTCGCCCACTTGGCGAGCCCGAGCCCGCGATGAGACACGTCTATTCCGGTGTTCTGCTGAAAGACGGTGCTCGGATCCGATGGTTCGAAGGTGATTTCGGTCCCGCCCACGCATGCGCCCTCCCCATCGCGCACCAGGAGTGTCCATCGCGTTCGACCCGCCTCAGCCAGCGCACGGTCGAGTTCGGCGACGAACTCGGCATCGATGAGCACCTCGCCGGCGTCGAGATCTTCCCTCGGGGCGGTCTGCATAATGTGGTGCAGCGTGGCAACGTCGCCTCGTAGATGCGGTGGGAACGCGCCGTCGACCATTTCCAGGTGATAGCCGCGACCTCGCGCCTGTTCGGCGCGGCTCCAGCTCTCCAGGAACGTCGCGTCGAGGTCGGCCAGCACGAGCTCGCTCGTTCGGTTCTCCCTGGCCTTGTGGGCCGCGAACCGGCGCGAGAAAGCGTCTCCCGCAGGCACCGCGTCGAAGGTCGACCACGTGAGCAGGGACCGACCCTCGTGGACAGTCTCCTCGGCGATCGTGGCGAGCAGCCGGGTCCCGATGCCTTGCCGCCGGCGCTCTCGCTGCACCAACAGGTCACACTCCATCACTCGCCCGTCGCCTGCAGAGTTGGACCAGCAGAATCCGCAGGCGACCGCCGTGCCTGCAGGTGTCTCGACCAGCCACGCGTGATCGTCGAACTGCGAGGGCAGATTGCGAGCGAAGGCCATGTACGACGCGACTGGCTGCGGCATCCGGTGCGATCCGCGCTCGGCATCGATCGTCGACTCCACGGCATGGAGCGCCATGAGCTCATCATCCGTCCCCGCACGGAATCCGACGCGACGGACACGACAGTCGCCTGACCACTGCACGGCCACAGTCTTACTGCGAACCCGATCGGCGGGCACGACGACGGCGCGGCCCCCTCGAAGGGCCTTTCAACCGGCGGGCACCGGTGGCGGCGCGCTCCAGATGTACGTGCCCCAGTTCGTGTAGGTGTCCCGGAAGCCCGGGGGAACCATCTCCGCAGCCATGAAGATGCGGTTATTCATGACGACGCCCATGGAGTAATCACCCCATCGGCATCCTCCGTAAGTAGGACCGACGAAGGCCGCGTAGCACGTGAATCCGTCCTCGGGGGCGGCACCGGGCGTCGCCACCATGACCGATCCCGTCGGCCCGTCGATGTTGTACGAGATGTAGGCCGGGCTCGGGTAGTTGTTGGGTCCGCTGAGCGAGAAGAGCAGGTACCCCACCCCCGACGAATTGACCGCGGTGTACGGATAGAGCAGGGACGTCCCCTTCACCGCCACGACGCCCTGGTGGACCAGGGTGGCCGACAGCGTCGTGCCCGACAGCGTGGGGGCAATGATGAACCAGTCCACCGCGTCGCTGCCGCTGGCCGTCGCCGTGTCGAGTTGTGCATAGATCTGTCCATCGACGTAGGTCGGCTCCATCTCGGCGTTGAAGTCGGCCTCGATCCCGCCGGCGGGATCCTGCACTGCCTTACCGAGCGGCCGCGACCCCGCCTTCTGCGCGGCGTCGTTGGGGAACGCGTAGCCCTCCGTGAAGATGGTCTTCCGGTACAGAATGGGCGCGGTCGCCGGGAGCGCCGCCAGAGTGGACGTGTCGTTGAGCGCGTAAACCAGCAACCTGTGATCGCTGAACAGGTTCGAATTGGATTCCACAAAATACTCAGTATTGGTGGCGAATTTGGCTCCCGGCGGCGTGCTGGTGGGTGCGACGATGTACGGCTGCCCGAACGGATCCTTCGTCAGCCGGTAGCCGAAGAGGGTCGGAAGCGGCACGTTGCCGCCGGCCGCCAGTTCGAGCGTCTCCTTGGACACGGCGTAGACGATCACGCCGTTGTACGCGCCCGAGGAAATGCCGAACTCGTCGGTTGTGATGTAGATGCCGTTGTTGTCGGCTCCAAGCTCGTCGTAGTCGCCAAAGCAGGGGCACCCGGTCGTCGAGGCGTCCGTCGTCCGGAACGAGTAGACGGTGTAGGAACCGGTGGGGTCGGCTGTCGTGCTCACCGCGAGGAACTGGGTGCTCGGAGTCACCACCTGACCCTCCGAGTTCAGCGCGCCGACGACGAACTCCTGGAAGAACCAGTGCTGCGTCGGGGCGTCGTAGTAGCACCTCGGATCGGACATGAACGCCGTCTTCGGTTGCAGGAAGGCAGACGTCGAGCCGACGGGAGCCATGAGCTGCGCACCGCTTTGGTTGTAGATGGCCAGAGCGTTGTTGATGAACTCCATGACGTAACCACCGCCCGCGCACAGGCCCTGGTCCGGGGGCTCGAGGTCGACGCCGCCCTTGGCGCCCGCCTGTTGGACGCCCCCCATGGCGCTGAACCCGGTCTCGCCCGGAACATTGGTGTTGGTGATCGGGGTCGCCGGCGCACTCGGCACGCTCGCCGTCCCGGTCGGGGCGTGCGCCAGGATGCTGTTGTCCACGGCGCGATACGCGCCCGATGAAGGCGAGACAGCCGCGCCTTGCGGGCTCTCGGCCACGGGGCTGCCTACCGGCGCTGCAGCCAGCGACGACAGGTTCACCTGCCCCACGATCGACAAGGTCGGCGTGAAGGTCGGTGCCGCGACGACCGAGGAGCTCGTCGATGCACCGGCCGGAACCGACGATTGACCGAGCATCGACGCGCCGGTCACGCCCACTCCGAGCGTTCCGATCACGGCGGCGGCAATTAGGCGAGTACGGACGAAGCGAGTTCTCACGTCGGCAGCTCCCTTGTCTCGACTCCGCATCGAGCTGCGAAGTTCTTCCTCTTTGCGAGTCATGGCGACATTACGGCCGGCTCCGCGTCATGGCAACGGGTCCGGATGCGGCTCGTGCTCCGAGGCACAAGCCTTGGAGCAGCCTCCCTGGCGTTGCACAGGAGTCCGAGGGAGCCAAGACGGTCCGCGGCGAGGTCCCGTCGGGATCGCCACGCACCGTGCAGCGAGGGGACAATGGGGACGTGTCCATCTTTGGGTCCGTCGTCGATGCCTATGACGCGGGACGTCCGGGCTACCCACCGGAGCTGTTCGCTCAACTGGGGCCGCTGGACGGCCGAGACGTGCTCGACGTCGGTGCGGGCACAGGCCTCGCGACCCGGGGCTTGCGCGGTCGCGGCGCCCAGGTGATCGCCGTGGACATCAGCTACGAAATGCTGGCTCGCGCGCGAGTGCGGGACCGCACGCTCAGCGCGGTTGTGGCGGACGGCGGCATCCTCCCGTTGCGCGGTGAGTCCGTGGATCTCGTGTGCTTCGCGCAGTCCTGGCACTGGATGCCAGAAGGCGCGCGCGTGCGAGAGGTGGCCCGCGTCCTTCGACCGGGGGGCACCTGGGCGTCGTGGTGGTCACACGCCCGCGCCGACGGCGCGGGGTGGTTCGATCGGCAGTGGCAGATCCTCGAAGCCGCTTGCCCGGGTATACACCGGGACCAACGCGACACCAAATGGGGCGGCGATCTCGCGCCATCGGGGCTCTTCGGCCGGGCCCGCGTGGTGGCAGTGCCATGGACGCGACGGGTCGACCTCACCACGTGGCTGACAGAGCTGCGGAGCCATAGCTACCTCGCCGTTCTCGACACGGCGCGTCGAGAAGCGGTCCTGGGCGAGGTGGCCGACGCGATGGGCGCGGACTTCGTGGGCGGAGCGCTCGACGTGCCGTACGCGACGGCGCTCTGGACGGCGGTGCGCCAATAGTCATTCCCAGTGAAAGAAACTCGACGCACGGCGCTGTTGACCTGACACCTCTGCGACACGCATTTGTGCTCCGTTGACACTGCGTTGTGACCTGGTCCACCCGTCGTTTGATACCCGACGGCCCGAACGGCCGATCGGTCCTCACGATTTCCTCGATTTGTCGGTTGTTTTCGGGTAGCAGGAGCGTTGCAGAGACCAAATTTTCAACAAGTCTGCGGGCAAATATCGGTTTCCGTCCCAGGTAGAGCGGGTAGTCCCATGCCCGACGCCGGAGGGAGAACAGGAAGATGGCGGAGCCGGGACGGAAATCGAACCGAACGCGGCCGCGGGCCCGAAAAGGTTTGGGCGCCAATTCTCTCGGCGCATTCGGCGGGTCTCTTCTCCTGCTCGGACTGACGATGGCATTCGTGGAGACACCCGCGTTCGCGGCGACCCCTTCGACCCCTTCCACCGCCACCGCCACCGCCAAGTTCCCGGAGTCGAGGGCCTCGGGCTTCGCGCCGGCATCGTGGTCCACTCCCGTTCCCGCCGGTGACTGCGCCGGCACCACACCGCCCGTCGCGCCACCGAGCGGATCATGGACGTGCACGTTTGACGACGAGTTCAACGGTACGTCGCTCGCCACGACGATGTGGCAGCCACAGCTCACCGCTGACAGCGGATACACGACAGGGACCAGCGGGACCAACAGGGTGTGTTACGTCGACAACCCGGAGACGATCTCCGAGTCGGGTGGCACGCTCAACCTCTCGGTCGTACGGCTCAGCAGGAACACCTCTTGCAAGGGCCTCGGCGGCCTCAGTGCCTCGAGCCACTACGAGGGCGGCATGGTCTCGTCGTACCAGCGATTCAGTCAGGAGTACGGCTACTTCGAGGTGAGCGCCGAGATGCCGCCGACGACGGTCCGGGGACTCCAGGAGACGCTCTGGCTGTACCCAGAGGACCAAACGCTCTATGGGAAGAACGGAGACAGCGGCGAGATCGACTATGGCGAGTTCTATTCCTACCTTGCGAATGCCGATTTTCCGGTGATCCACTACCCCGGGTCGACCAACGATCCCAACGCGCAGACTTCGGCGGGCTGCACGTCTCCGGGCGCGTCGCCGGCGGGTCAGTTCAACACCTACGCCCTCTCGTGGACGCCGACCACCATGACCGCCTACTTCAACGGCGTACCCTGCATCACCGACGTCTACGCGCCGTACGTGTCGAGCCCGGACACCGCGCCCGAGCCATTCACCCAGCCGTTCTTCCTCGCCTTCACGGCAGCGCTCGGCATGGGCACCAAGAACAGTGTCGAGAACAGCACGCCGATGCCGGCCACGACGAAGATCGACTGGGTCAGGGTCTGGCAGTACTCCTGATGGGCTCGCCCGTCCCGTTTTAGGGTCGGGCGCGGTGGAGTTCAGCAAGGAGCTGCACGACGACATCGCGGCGGGCGACATCACCGTGTCGTTCCGGCTCTGGCGGCGGCCCCACGCCAAGGTTGGCGGACGCTACGGGGTAGGGCGCGTCGAGATAGTGGTCGACCGCATCGAGCTGGTGCCCTACGCCTCCATTTCGGCGTCCGACGTCCGGCGCGCCGGCGAGCCCGACCGGGAGACCCTGCGGCGACGCGCCGCGCACGCGGGCCCGATCGCGGACGACACGATCCTGTACCGCATCGCCTTCCACGTGGTGGCCGAGTAGTTCACAAAGCTTCCTGTGCGTCCTGGCGGTGCCCGCCGGTATCGTCGGGGGTGTTGCGGAGATGCCGGCCACGGAGCTCCGCCCTTCGTGCCCCACGAGGAGGTCCCCCATGAAGCAGCGCCCTATCGGCAACCGCACCGTGAGCGCGATCGGGCTCGGCGAGATGCCGCTCTCGATCGAGGGCCGGCCCGATCGCCCCCAGGCCATCGCGACCATCCACGCGTCCCTCGGTGCGGGGGTCACCATCATCGACACCGCCGACGCCTACTCGCTCAGCGTGCGCGAGCACGGCCACGGCGAGAGGCTGGTCGCCGAAGCGCTGGCAACCTACGGCGGCGCCACCGACGACGTGCTGGTCGCGACCAAGGGCGGTCACCGCCGGCCCGGCGACGGTAGCTGGACGGTGCACGGCGACCCGGCGTACATCAAGCAAGCCTGCGAAGCGTCGCTCAAGGCGCTCGGCGTCGACGCCATCGGGCTCTACCAGTACCACCGGCCCGACGCCAAGGTGCCCTGGGCCGAGTCGATCGGCGCGCTGGCCGACCTGCTCGACGAGGGCAAGATCCTCATGGCGGGCGTCTCCAACGCCACCGTGGCGCAGATCGACGAGGCACAGCGCGTGCTCAGCGGCCGGCTCGTCAGCGTGCAGAACCAGTTCTCGCCCCGCTTCCGCTCGTCGGAAGGCGAGCTCGAGCACTGCGAGCAGTTGGGCATCGTGTTCATCCCCTGGAGCCCCCTCGGGGGCATCGGGCGCAGCGACCGGATCGAAGGAGCCCACCCCGCCTTCTCCCAAGTGGCCAACGAGGTCGGCGCCAGCCCCCAGCAGGTCACCTTGGCCTGGATACTGGCCAAGGGGTCCCGGGTCATCCCCATCCCCGGGAGCAGCCGTCCCGAGACGGCCATCGCGTCCGCCGCCGCGGCCGACCTGGAGCTGACGGCCGAGCAGGTGGCCCGCCTCGACGCCTCCTAGTGGTGGGCGGGCGACCGCCCCGGTGGAACAGAACGCGTCCCCGGCGTGTTGGACTCCCGTCCGCCGGAAACGGTCGTTCGACGTGGGTCGTCGACGATCGGGACACCGGCACAGGAAGAGAGTGAGACCGCCATGCCAGCAGTGACCGTTCCCGACAACCTTGTCCTTCCCCGGATCGAGGCCCCGGCCGAGCCGGGCACGATCCGCGCCGTGAAGACGATCACGGACGCCCCGTCGGGCTACGAGGGCGAGGGCTTCCCGGTCCGGCGCGCCTTCGCCGGCGTCCCGCTGGCCGACCTCGACCCGTTCGTCCACATGGATCAGATGGGAGAGGTGGAGTACGCCCCGGGCGAGCCCAAGGGGACGCCGTGGCACCCCCACCGCGGCTTCGAAACCGTGACCTACATGATCGACGGCACGTTCCAGCACCAGGACTCCATCGGTGGTGGCGGACTGATCACCAACGGGTCGACCCAGTGGATGACGGCGGGCTCGGGCATCTTGCACATCGAGCGACCGCCCGAGCAGCTGATCGCCAGCGGAGGCCTGTTCCACGGGATCCAGCTGTGGGTCAACCTGCCGGCGGCCGACAAGTGGCTCGACCCGCGCTACCAAGGCATCGAGGGCGACAACGTCCTGCTGCTCACGACCCCCGACGGCGGGACACTCGTGCGCGTCATCGCCGGCGACGTGGCCGGTCACCGCGGTCCGGGGTCGACCCACACGCCGATCTCGTTGGTCCACGCCACGATCGAGCCGGGGGCCGAGCTCGTGCTTCCCTGGCCACGAGACTTCAACGCCCTGGTCTACGTGCTCGCCGGACGTGGCACCGTCGGGTCCGACGCGCGGCCGTTCCACACCGGGCAACTGGCGGTGCAGGGACCCGGCGACGCCCTCGTGCTGCGAGCCGACGCGTCGCAGGAATCGCGTCACCTGGCCCTCGACGTCCTGGTCCTGGGCGGCCGGCCCATCGGCGAGCCCGTCTACGCGCACGGGCCGTTCGTCATGAACACGCGGGCCGAGATCGTCCAGGCCTTCGAGGACTTCGAGGCGGGCAAGCTCGGCACCGTCCCGGCCGACCACATCGGCAACGCGTGAGCCGCGTCCCGGGCAGCGAAGCCACGGGCGGCGACACCTGGAGCACCGCCGACGTCGGTGACCTGACCGGGCGCGTCGCGCTGGTGACCGGGGCCAACAGCGGCATCGGGTACGAGACGGCGCGCACGTTGGCCGAGCACGGCGCGCACGTGATCCTGGGCTGCCGCAACGGGGAGAAGGCGCGCCGGGCCCGGGACAAGATGGAAAGCCAGCTCGAGCGCAGCTCACTCGAGCTGCTCGACCTCGACCTGGCCGACCTCGGCTCGGTGCGCCGTGCCGCCGACGTGGTCCTGACCGACCACGCTCGGCTCGACCTCCTGGTGAACAACGCCGGCGTCATGGGGACGCCCTACCGCCGGACGGACGACGGCTTCGAGTTGCAGATGGCCACCAACCACCTCGGCCCTTTCGCGCTCACTGGCCTGTTGCTCGACCGTCTGGTCACCACCGAGCGCTCGCGGGTGGTCGCGGTCAGCTCCAACATGCACCGGCTCGGGCGGCTGCGCCTCGACGACGTCGCCGGCACGACACCGCATAACACGTGGATCACCTACAGCACCTCGAAGTTGGCGAACCTGCTCTTCATCGCCGAGTTGAGCCGGCGCCTCGAGGCGGGCGGCTTTGCCACCCTGGCGGTGGCCGCGCACCCCGGCTGGACCCGCAGCAACCTCGCGGGCAACGGGGTGGCATTGGGGAACAGCCGGGTCCGGCGCAAGCTGGGCCGCACCGCCGGGACGACGCTCGGGCAGTCCACGGCGGCCGGCGCCCTGCCGGTGCTCTGCGCCGCCACGGCGACGACTATTCGGCCCGGGCAGTACATCGGCCCGGCGGGGGCATTCGAGCTCTTCGGCCCGCCCCGGGTGGTGCGCCCGTCGAAACGGGCGCGCGACGGCGCGTCGGCCGCCGCGCTGTGGGACGCCTCGGAGGAGCTGACCGGGGTGCGTTACTCGGTGGGGGTGTCCGCCTGAACGCAACGGGCGCACGGCCGCCCGCTCCCGGCGTCGTCTCCGCCGCCGTCTCGTGTCTCGTCGCGCGCCGCCCGGCGCAGGAACGCGGCGTGCGCGGGCACGCGGTCGGGACGGAGCACGCGCCCGACGGCGACGATGACGACCGAGCGGGCTCCGGCGCGGCGCAATGCGGCGGCGGCGCTCTGGGCGCGGGCGCCGCTGACGTAGGTGTCATCGAGCAGGAGGGCGCGCCGCGCCACCACCTCGGCCGGGGTCGCCGGATTCACGATGAAGGCGGCGCCGTCCGGCCGCATGTGCCCGACCTTGGCCTGGCCCCGGCCGAGCAGTCCCGGGGACCAGCGGGCGCCGTGGAGGTGGCGGCGGACGTCCGCATCGAGTCCGGCCACGCCGATGAGCGGGGAGCCGGCCGGCCGGGCCGACGAGGGGACGGGCAGGACGACCTCGGGGGGACCGCCCCCGAGTGCCGTCACGCAGGGTGCGTGGTTGCTCAGGAAGCCGTCGAGCAGCGCACGGACCAGCACCGTGAAGCGGCAGCGCGCCTCGTCCACCGGCGACTCCTTGTAGCCCATGAGCACCGCGTAGAGCGGGCCGGGTAGCGGGCAGAGTCGCACCGGCAGGACCGGGGCGAGCGGGAGACCGAGCCGGCGGCTCACCACGCGGCAGGCGAAGCACACGGCCTGGCCGCACGACGCCGGCCCACAGCAGACGAGGCAGACGCCCGGCCCGGGGGCCGGCACGCCGTAACGATCGTGGGGTGGGCGAGGGGTCCTACGTGGGGTCGGGTTCTGGCGGCGGATCGGGTCGATGCAACAGAAAGGTCCCGGTCGCCCGGCTGACCAGCGCGCCGTCCGCGTCGCGCACCGTGGCCTCGCCGTAGGCCACCTGCTTGGCCATGCGCGCCACCTCGCCCCGCAGGAAGTAGGTCTCGCCCTTGAGCGCCGGGCGCATGCACTCCGTCTTCATCTCGAGCGTGCCCCGGGTCCGGGCCTTGCCCGGCAGGGCGGCGTTGATGGCGAAGTTCATGGCCGCATCGAGCAGGAGGGAGTGGACGCCGGCCTGCGTCACCCCGTGCGGGTTGGAGGCCAGGTCGGTCGGGGTGAACGTCCCGCCCGCCCAGCCCAGGTCCTCGCCGTCCACGCCGTAGCCGGTGAAGGCGCCGCCGACGGCGTCGATGATCGGCATCCCGCCGTCGCCCAGCCAACGGTCCATGTCCTTCACGGTGCGGTTCATCGGGGGCAGACCCTACCGGGCGCCCAAGTGGCCCTCCGGGGCGCTCCGGGTAGAATGTGCGGCGATCTGGACCGGCAGGGCGTCAGGTGCCCACCGGATTTGGGAGGAGACACCATGACCACCGCAGTCGTCGTCGACGCCGTCCGGACGGGAGGCGGCAAGCGCAACGGGAAGCTCCGGGGCTGGCATGCCGTGGACCTGGCCTCCGAGTCGTTGAAGGCGCTCGCCGAGCGCAACGACCTGGACCCGGCCCTGGTGGACGACGTCATCATGGGCTGCGTCATGCAGGTCTCCGAGCAGTCGCTCAACGTCGGTCGCAACGCGGTGCTGGCCGCCGGCTGGCCCGAGTCGGTGCCGGCCACGTCGATCGACCGCCAGTGCGGGTCGTCGCAGCAGGCCGTGCACTTCGCGGCCCAGGGTGTCATGGCGGGCGCCTACGACGTGGCGATTGCCGCCGGCGTCGAGAGCATGACCCACACGCCGATGGGCGCCTCGGTCGTGCGCGACTTCGGGTTCCCGTTCGGCCCGCGCATGATGGCGCGTTACGCCGAGAAGGGCGGCCTGAAGGGGCAGGGCATCGGGGCCGAGATGATCGCCGACCAGTGGGGCATCTCGCGCGACGACCTCGACGCCTTCTCGCTGCAGAGCCACCAGAGGGCGGCGCGGGCCACCGAGGAAGGCCGCTTCGAGAACGAGATCATCCCCGTCGTCGTCAAGGACGAGGAGGGCAACGAAACCGACGAGCTGCTGACGAAGGACGAGGGCATCCGCCCTGACACGACCCTGGAGAAGCTCGCCGGCCTCAAGCCCGCCTTCAAGGAGGACGGCAAGGTCACGGCGGGCAACTCGTCGCAGATCACGGATGGCTCTTCGGCCGTGCTCATCATGAGCGAGGAGAAGGCCAACGCGCTCGGCCTGCGCCCGCGGGCCCGCTTCCACGCCTTCGCCCTGGCGGGCGTCGACCCGGTGACGATGTTGACCGGCCCCATCCCGGCGACCACGTCCGTGCTCGAGCGGGCCAAGCTCACGATGGACGACATCGACGCGGTCGAGATCAACGAGGCCTTCGCCTCCGTGGTGCTGGCGTGGGAGAAGGAGCACCACCCGAACATGGAGACGGTGAACCCCAACGGTGGTGCCATCGCCCTCGGGCACCCGCTCGGTGCCTCGGGCGGCAAGCTCCTCGGCACGCTGCTCAACGAGCTGGAGCGCACCGGCGGCCGCTACGGGCTGCTCACGATGTGCGAGGGCGGCGGGCTGGCGAACGCCACGATCATCGAGCGCCTGGGCTAGGTCCGGGTTCGGGTTCGGGTCGGGTCGGGTCGCCCTGAGGCCTTGAGGCCCGGCGACCCTCAGAGACCCGGTGGTGTCTCCAGAAACCGTAAACCGGTTGGCTTAGACCTTCGGCGCTCTCTCACGTGGCGCGACGACGCGGTCGCGGCCCCGCCGAGGTCAGTGGTAGCGGGTGGCCGCCAGGAAGCCGGCGAAAATCATGACCAGGCCGATCACCAGCCCCCAGGGCGAGCCGTGCGCCAAGCCGGGGAGCCTTGCCAGGTAGTTGACGGTGATGATCGCCACCCCGCCGATGAGCAACACGAGGATGAGCACACCGAACCAGGGCGGGCTGTGCCGCACACTCTTGGGGATGGGCGCGGTGTACCGGCCGCTCTCCTCGGGCGTCTTGTAGCGCCCGACCTTCGAGGTCGTCCGTCCTTGGGAGGACTTGCCCTTGCGGGACGCGCCGCCTGGCCCTTTGGTGCTGGTTGCTGCCACGGCGTCAGAGGTTAGCCAGCAGAGCGGGGTCCTTCCCGGCGGGCCGGCCCACCGCAGGGCTTGGGTACGATGGTCCGCCCATGGGACCCCGGGTGCTCGTCGTCGACAACTACGACTCCTTCGTCTACAACCTGGTCCAAGAACTCGGTGAGATCGGAGCGGACCCGGTCGTGTACCGCAACGATGCCATCGACGTCGATGGCATCCGCGCCGAGCGGCCCGACGCTGTGCTCATTTCGCCCGGACCGGGGCGGCCCGAGGACGGGGGCGTGAGCCTCGAGGCCATCCGCCGACTGGCCGGGGCGATCCCGCTGCTCGGCGTGTGTCTCGGGCACCAGTGCGTCGGCCAGGCCTACGGGGGGGAGATCGTGGCCGCCCCACACCTCATGCACGGCAAGACATCGGAGATCCACCACAACGGGGAAGGCCTCTTCGCGGGACTCCCTAACCCCTTCGTAGCGACCCGCTACCACTCCCTCGTCGTGCGACCGGACTCGGTGCCGGCGGAACTCGAGGTCACGGCGACCTCGAGCGACGGCGTCGTCATGGGACTGCGCCACCGGTCGCTGCCGGTGGAGGGCGTGCAGTTCCATCCCGAGTCGGTGCTCACCGCGTCGGGACCGGCGCTGCTGGCCAACTTTCTCGGACAGTTGTCCTCCGGGAAGGCCGTCGCCGGAGCCTGAACTCTGAGCGAGGAAGATTGCTCGGCTAGGGACGACGGTGGTGGAAACCCGGGCCGCTGTTGCCGCCGACGCCGGCGGTGGTCGACGTGGTCGTCGAGCTCGAGCTCGGCGACGTGGTCGTGGTCGTCGTGGTGGCGGACTGGCACACCGAGATGTTGACCGTCGTGCCGTTGTTCACCTGCGCGCCGGCGGCCGGGTTCTGGCTGTCCACGTTGCCGGGTTGGGCGTTGCCGGGGCAGGTGGTGTCGAACATCGCGTTCGGGACGAGGCCGGCGGTCATGAGCGCGCTCTGCGCCGACGACTGGGTCTGACCCACCACGCCGGGCACCGACACGCAGCTCCCGCTCGAGATCACGATGTTCACCGCCGCGTTGGGCTGGACGCTCTGCCCGCCTGACGGGCTCTGCTGGGCCACCAGCCCGGTGGAGAACTGGCTGGAGCACGCGCTCGTCTGGCTTCCGACGTTCAGGCCGGCCCGCGTGAGGATGGCCCCTGCGTTGGTCGGCGACTGCCCGAGGACGCTCGGCACCGACACCGACGTCTGGGTGCCCACCACGGTCAGTTGCACCGGGATGTTGGCCTTGATGTTCGAGCCACCGGAGGGGTTCTGACTGACCACGACGCCGCTCGGCTGACTGCTCTCGGTGTATTTCACGGTGTAGGTCAGATTGGCCGCGGTCAGCTTCTGGATGGCTGGCGCAAGTTGCTCGCCGGTCACCGTGGGCACCTGGACCGTCGGGATGTTGGGCCCTGAGCTCACCACGAGGTTGACCTCGGAGTTCTTCCCGACCGAGGTCCCCGCCTTGGGATTGATCGACAGCACGAGACCGCTTGCCGTGGTGCTCTGCTGGTGGGTCACCGTCCCCACGGCCAGGCCCTCGTTCATCAGGGTCTGCGTCGCCACGCTCTGCGTCTCTCCGACCACATTGGGCACGTCCACGTTGCCGCCCAACGAGCGGAAGAGGAAGAACGCGATCACGCCGAGCGCCACGAGCAGCACGATCAACACGAGTACGAGGCGGCGGGTGCGCTTCTTGCGTTCCTCGTCGTCGCGGTCGGCGGTCGACGGGCGGGTGCCGGCCGGCACGGCCATCGTGCGGCCGGTGGCGGGGCTCATCATTGTGGTGGCAGTAGCCGGTCCTGCCCCCGCCCCCACTGCTGCCATTACCGACGTCAGGCCGACGTCGCTGGCCTCGACCGGCCGCCCGTCGGCGAAGCGAAGCAGGTCGGCGCGCAACTCCTCGGCCGATCCGTACCGGTCCGCCGGGTTCTTGGCCATCGCTTTCATGATCACGGCCTCGAGCGCGACCGGCACCGCGGGGTTGACTTGACGGGGCAGGTCGGGTTCGTCGCGCACGTGCTTGGACGCCACGGCCACCGGTGAGTCACCGGTGAAGGGCGGACGTCCCACCGCCATCTCGTAGAGGACCACTCCGAGGGAGTAGATGTCGCTGCGGGCGTCGACCCCCTTGCCTTCGGCCTGTTCGGGCGAGAAGTAGGCCGCCGTGCCCATCACCGCGCCTGTCTGCGTGAGACTCTCCTCGGTATTGATGGCGCGGGCGATGCCGAAGTCCGTGACCTTGACCTCGCCCTCGGGGGTGATGAGCACGTTGCCGGGCTTCACGTCGCGGTGGACCACGCCGTGCCGATGGGCGAACGCGAGCGCGGCCGCGACCCCGGCCCCGATCATGGCGACCTGGCGCGGGTCGAGTCGTTGCGGGTCGCGCAGCACCGCCGAGAGCGCGCGCCCGTCGATGTACTCCATCACGATGAAGTAGGCACCGTCGTCCTCGCCCCAGTCGAAGACAGGGACGATGTTGGGGTGTGACAGGTTGGCCGCCGCCTGCGCTTCCCGCCGGAAGCGCTCGACGAAGGTCTTGTCGACCGAGAGCTCGGGGAACAGGACCTTCAGCGCGACCGGTCGGTCCAATTGACGGTCAACGGCGCGGTAGACCTGCGCCATCCCGCCCCGGGCGACCAGATGGGTCAGCTCGTAACGGCCGGAGTAGATCCGAGGCGTGTCGACCGGTTGCATGGCGTCCTGAGCCTACGCTGGAGGCCCCGAGGGGCGGGGTCTGTCCGAGCAGGAAAGGGCAGCGTACCGGGCGGGTCCTCCGGGGTTCGTGCGCCCCTTGCCGGCGTGGCGGGCCGAAGGGAGGATCGGCATCACAGGCCGCCTCCCGGTGTGGCGGTGGTCGTCGTGGTCGTGCTGCCGTTCGCCCCGTTGGCGCCCGGTGCGGTCGTGCTGGTCGTCGTCGTCGTGGTGGTGGTGGTCGTCGTCACCGAGGCGACGAGGCTGTTCACATAGTTCTTGGCGTCCTTGAGCGAGGACTTCTGGACACCCGCAGTGACCGGTCCGACGGCAGCGGGCGGAATCTGGCCGGTGGTCTTGCCGGTGTGGTCCACGATCTTCGGGTGGAACCACAACACGCCGCCGAGCTGGCCCTGCTTGACCACGATCTGGTCGCCCTGGGTCGTGACGATCCAGTTGTCGTAGGCGTACCAGCGAAGCACGAAGTACGCAGCGACGGGCACCGCGGCCACGAGAAGGACGAATCCGAGGACCCGGAACGTGATCCGATGTGGAATACCGAGCCGGCGCCGGCGGGCCCGCCGACTCTCCTTCTCGGGCTTTTCCGCGACCGGGACCCTTTCCGGGGGCACCCGTGTGGTCGCGCGCGCCACGGGGACCGCGGCGGCCGCGCCCAAGAAGAACTCGTCGCTCCGCGGCCCCTCCTCGGCCAACGTCGTCGTCTCGTCGCCGAAACCCAGCCGCGCCCCCGGGGCTAGGGTGTCCGACAACGAACGCGCGCCCATCTGCGCGCTCTGGGTGGCGGGAAGTGCCTGCGTCAGGTTGGTGCCGTCCGAGGGGTCCGAAGCAACAGCGTCCGCGGTCTCGGTACCCGTGGAGGCTCCGTTCGCTGCGCCGGCAGCCGCCGACGCGACGGCAGGGGCGGCGGCCGCGCCCATGGCCGAGACCTTGGATGCGGTGCCGGATCCGTCCTCCCCGATCTGCACGTCGACGATGACGACGGTGATGTTGTCCGCGCCGCCGTGCTCGTTCGCCACGTCGACCAGTCGATGCGCCGCTTCCTCGGGGTCGGCGACCGCGCCGAGCACGTCGGCCATTTCGTCCATCTCGACCTCGTTGGACAGGCCGTCGGAGCACAGCAGGACACGATCCCCACTACGCAGGTGGAGCTCCCACATGTCGGCCTGCACCTCGGAGGAGACCCCGAGGGCTCGGGTGAGGATGTGCCGCTGCGGGTGGACGGCCGCCTCGGCCTCGGTCATCTCGCCATGGCGCATCCGCTCCTCGGCCAGGCTGTGGTCGTCGGTGATCTGGACGAGCTCTCCCTCGGAGAAGACGTAGGCCCGGGAGTCCCCGACGTTGGCCAGGGCCAGCACGTCGCGACCGTCGTCGTCACCGACCAGCGCCACCGCAGTGAGCGTGGTCCCCATGCCCCGGAGGTCGGTGTTGGCCTGGCTCTCGTACCAGACCGCGGCGTTCGCCTCGGAGAACGCGTGTCGCAGTCCGCTGACGGTCGGCGTCTTCTCGAAGGCGTGTTCGAGCGTCTCGATGGCGACCCGGGCCGCCACCTCGCCGCCGACGTGGCCACCCATGCCATCCGCAACCGCGTAGAGGTTGGGGCGTTCCAGCGGGAGGTCCTGGTTGATCGGCCGCACCCGCCCGACGTCGGATGCCGAGCCCGAGCGCAGGACGGTCACTTCGACACCTCGAACACGGTCGAGCCGATCTGCAGCAGATCACCCTTGCCGAGCCGCATCGCCTGAGTGATCTGCTCGGAGTTGACAAAGGTGCCGTTGGTCGAGCCGAGGTCCTCGATCCAGAGCTGGTCGTTGCGCCGGAAGAGGCGCGCGTGGAGCGTGGAGGTGTAGATGTCTTGCGGCATGGCGACGCCGCAGCCCGGCGAGCGACCGATGGTGAGCTCGTCGTCGAGGTCGTAGCTGCGCCCCGCGTGATCCGGCGGCTGCACGACGGTGAGATACAGCTGCTTGCGCCGGCTCGGCTTCGGCTGCTCGGCCGGACGCGACGCTGCCCGCTCCTCGCGCCGCTCCTGTCGCTTCTGCCAGCGCGCCTTGCGGATGGTGGCCGGGCTCATCTCGACCCACACGGCACGGATGACCCGCAGGAAGAAGAGGAAGATGAGAGCGATGACACCCCATTGCAGGACGCGGAGCACCGCGTTCAGATTCTGCGTGGCGACCAGGACGGCCACCGCACCCGGTGTGGTCACGACATTTCGAAGATGAGCCTCGTCGAACCCACGGTGACCTCGTCGCCGCTCGCGAGGAGCTGCTCGCGGACCGGGGCCCCGTTGACCCTGGTCCCGTTCGTGGATCCCAGGTCGGTGACGAAGACGCCGTCGCCCTTCCGGCGCAGTTCGGCATGGCGCCGGCTCACGTTCGAGTCGGGCAGGACGACATCGCACTCGGGCAGGCGGCCGATGACCAGGGCGTGGTCCGAGCCGACGGCGACCCGGCGCCCGTCCGGAAGGACGAGCTCGGCCAAGAAGCCCCCGTCCTCGCTCTGGTGGACGTCGGCGGTCACCGTAAAACGGCCCGGCTTGAGGTTGGACCCCTCGAAGATCTCGACCTCCACAGGCCCGACGAACGAGTAGCCCTCGATCCGAGCGTGCTCCCGGGCGGCGTCGGACAGCTCCCGGGAGAGGGCATCGATGAAGTTGGCAAAACGGCTGACGTCCGCCGGCGACAGGGTCACGGCGAATGCATTCGGCGCGATGAGCCCTCGTACCCCCACCCGTCGGTGCAGGTCCATCTCGCGCGTCAACCTCCGGCCGATCTCGACCGGTTGGAGGTTGCTTCGAAATGGCTTGGCCAACGTTCCCTCCACGAGCCGCTCGAGGCGCTCCTCAAACTGCTGGAGTCCCATGGTCCTTGAAACAATACCGGCCCCGTGCGCTGGAGAGGGACTCGGCAGGCGTCTGACCTGGTCACCTGCATTCAAAATCAGCCTCAGGGCTGATCTGGGTCGCCCTCGGCACCGACTACTGTTGTCGGGTCACTCGGGCGAGTGGCGGAATTGGCAGACGCGCAGGATTCAGGTTCCTGTGTCCGAAAGGATGTGCGGGTTCAAGTCCCGCCTCGCCCACCGACGCGAGCGCACCCCTGAGCGGCGCCGCACTCGTGAGGATCCGGTCTCACCGGGCCGAGGAGCCGATCAGTACGTGACGGTGAAATCCTCCTTGGCCTCGTGCCCGGCCGACAAGTGAATCTCCACGGATGACGAGGTGGACTGGGTCAACTCGGTCGAACCGTAGACGTCGACGAAGCCCCGCACCCACCAGGTCCCCGGCGCCAGCAACAGCGTGTAGGCGCCGCCCGACTCCGCGTAGGCGTCCTGCTCACCCTGGCACGTCGTGCCGCTCGGGAGTGTCGTGCAGGCCTGGACACCTGCCTCGGCACCGCCGGTCGGGGCCCCGATGACGTCGACCGTCCCGATCACGGCGCCCTGGGTCGGCGTTGCGTAGGCCACGGTCAGGTTCTTGGTCGCCGTCTTGGCCGAGACGATGGTCACCGAAGTTGACGTATGGCTGACCACCGAGCCAAAGACATCCTGGTAGCCGGGATAGAGCAGCCATGAACCCGCAGTCAGGGTCGGCAGCGAATAGAGGTTGAACGTGGCTGTGGCCTGGGGGGGCCCGGCGTAGCCGGCCGGCGGTTTCTCGGCCGGATGCCTGGTGTTGACCTGGGTGCGGTCCGCGGGCCCGTATCCGTACCCACCCGGCCCCGAGTACTCGCTCACGCATTCGGGCGCGGCGATCGCCCCGCTCCAGGGTTCCGACTTCGGGCAGGCAAGCACGGTGTAGCTCGTGATGCTCACGCCGGCGGGGAGCCCGCTGACCGTGATGGTGCCCGTCGCCGTGCCGGGCACGCGGTACCGGTCCGTGAGGTCTTGCTCAGCGGAGTGACCCGAAGTCAGGGCCACGGTCACCGCCGGCCCATCGACCGCATTGTCGTAGGGAGCCGCCAGGTAGAAGCCCTTCACGAACCAGGTCCCCGCGGGGAGGATCAGGCCGTACTCACCATTCGGGACGCCGTAGACCACCTGGCACGGGGTTCCGCCTTTCGGGCACGCCGAGACGCCCAGATCGTCGGAGAACCCGGCCGGCGCATCCGTCACGGTCACGGTACCGCTCAGGAACGCCTGACCGGGCTGGAGGAACTTCGTGGTCAGGTTCAAAGTGGTGGTTTGCCCTCCCACCAGCGTGGCGGCGGTGCCGTCGTTCGGGTTCGGTGTGTTGCACGTGGACTCGGTGCAGAAGCTCGGGTACGCCGTCCAGGCACCCGGCGGCAGGCCGCTCACCGAGTAGGTGCCGACGGTCGCGCCGGGGGTCGACGGCGCCGCGTACCCGCTGACGCACGCGATCGGGATGGTGCCCCCGGTGTAGGGAGCGAAGGACGGGCAGAGGAGGACCTCGAACTGGGAGATGGTTTCTGACGTCGGTACTCCCGTGACCGTGATGGTGCCGGTGATCGCGGCGGGCTTCCGGTAGGGAACGGAGAGATTCAAGGTGACCGTCTTACCCGTGGTGACCGTGACCACGTGGGTCCCGCCCAGGAAGGCGCCGCCGAAGGCGTTGTTCTCGTAAAAGCCGGCAGCCTTGTACTTGCCCGCATCGAGGGTGAGCGTGTAAGTCCCGTCCTCGCTCAAGGCGTACTGCGGATTGGCGCACAACTGGCCCGCTGCTCCGGTGTCGGGGCACACTCCCGCTCCGAGGTAGGCGGGCTGGAAGCCGCTCGGGGCGTTGGTGACCGTCACGCTCCCCGTGACGGTGCCGGGCCCGCACGGCGAGGACGAGGCGCCGACGGTGCTCGCCGAGCTCCCGCAGGTCGCCGGGGACGCGGGCTGATCGCGCAAGACGTGGACCGCGTCGCCGGAGGCAGCTTGGGGGAGAACAATGATGGACAACACCAAGCTCGCCAGCGCGATGAACCCGATGTGTACCTTCTTGGGCCAAGGCTTCACCGCTCTACCTCCTGTCGCCGAAGGGACTGCCAGCCCTTTTGGCAGACCATATCTCCGCCGCGGGAGCGAGGCTCGGAAGTTCGATCAGAGGCGGTAGAGCTTGGCGGCGTTCTCGCCGAGGATCTTGCGCTGGTTCTCGGGGGTCAGCGTGGACATCTTCTCGGCCACCGTGTCCAACGGCTTGGGGTACAGGCAAGTCGGGTGGGGGAAGTCCGTCTCGAAGAGGATGCTGTCCGCGCCGACCGACTCGACCAGGGCGGGCACGTTGTTCTTCTCGAACCAGAAGGTGGCGTAGAGGTTCCGGCGGAAGTACTCGGACGGGAGCATCGAGAGCTTTTCGAGTTGCTTCGGGGCGTTCTCCGACATCTCGTAGTCGAGCGCCTCGAGGATGAAGGGGACCCAGCCGACGCCGCTCTCGACCGAGACCATCTTGAGCGCGGGGTACCGGTCGAGCATGCCGCTCAAGATGATGTTGGTCACGACGCGGGCGTTGCCGATGAACAGCAACGTCCCCCCGATGGCCAGCTTCGTGTCCTCGTCCTGGGACTCCCAGGGGTAGGTGCCGAAGTAGGTCATGGTGGTGAGGCTGGCACCGATGTGGAAGTGGACCGGCAGCTGCTGGTCGGCGCACACCTCCCAGAGCGGGTCCCAGGCCCGGCTGGCCAGGTCGGGGCCGCCGACGTCGTTGGGGTCCGAGGTGATGTTGACGCCGCGCATGTCCATCGATGCGACGCGCGTCGCCTCGGCCACGGCGGCCTCGACGTCCCAGGCCGGGAGCACCGGCATGGGCATGAGGCGGCCGCCCGACGCGGCCTGCACGTCGGCCATGGCGTCGTTGTAGATCTGCACGCACGCCAGGCGGAGCTCGGGGTCCTTCACCACGTCGGAGATGCCCTGGCCGCCGAGGCCGATGGAGCTGGGAAAGCACACCTGGGCGTAGATGCCCGAGTCGTCCATGACGTCGATGCGTGCCTTGATGTCGAAGGCGCCGAGGTGGATCTGGTCCTGGGTCCACTCGAAGAGCGCCTCGGCGGCGCGGCCCTTGCCGCCCTCGCGATCGATCACCCCGCCGCCACCGGCGAAACCGAGCTCGGCGCCGTCGACGTACCACATCGGCTTGCCCTCGACCTCGACGACGTGGGGCACGCGGTCCTTGTACTTGGCCGGGGCCCGCTTGGTCCAGAGGTCGTGGGCCTCGGTCAGGTGGGTGTCCGCGTCGATCACCCGCAACCCGTCGAGTGCTAGAGCCATCTGTGCCTCCCCGAGCTAAGACATCCAACCAGTCGATCTCGTTCTCGATTTCGACGTTGATGTCGAATACACCCTACGGCCTGGGCTACGCCCTTGTCGGCGGGGTGGATGGCGGGGTGCGGCGCGGGATGTCTAGCGGGTGCGCGGAAAGCCGAGGTCGATCTCGCTGGTGGCGGGGTCGGGCCAGCGCGTCGTCACCACCTTGGGCCGCGTGTAGAAGCGGATGCCCTCGGGCCCGTACATCGCGCTGTCGCCGAAGAGCGACGCCTTCCAGCCCCCGAAGGAGTGGAAGCCGACGGGCACCGGGATGGCGACGTTGATGCCCACCATGCCCGCCGACACGTCGCGCTGGAAGCGCCGGGCGGCTCCGCCGTCCCTTGTGAACAGCGCGGTCCCGTTGCCGTAGGGGTTGGCGTTGAGCAGTGCCACGGCCTCGTCGTAGGTCGGCACGCGGACCACGCTGAGCACCGGGCCGAAGATCTCGTCGTCGTAGGCCGCCATGCCGGGCCGGACCTCGTCGAGCAGGGTGCAACCCAAGAAGAAGCCCTCGGGCCATTCGCCCCTGCCGTCGACGACCAGGCGGGCGCCTGCCGCTTCTGCCCCCTCAACGTAGGCACGGACCCGGTCCCGGTGCTCCGCCGTGACGAGCGGCCCCATCTGGGACTCGGGGTCATCGCCCGGGCCGATGACGACGCTCGGCACCCGCGCCGCGATGGCCTCGACGAGGGGATCGGCCACGGACCCGACGGCGACGACCACCGAGACCGCCATGCATCGTTCGCCCGCCGAGCCGTAGCCGGCGGAGATGGCGGCATCGGCGGCGGCGCCGACGTCGGCGTCGGGGAGTACCACCATGTGGTTCTTCGCCCCACCGAGGGCTTGGACGCGCTTGCCGTGCTTGGCCCCGGTCTCGTAGATGTGCCGCGCGATCGGCGTGCTGCCGACGAAGGACACAGCGGCGACACCCGGATGGGCCAGGAGCGCCTCGACGGCCTCGGCGTCACCGTTGACGACGTTGAGCACCCCGTCAGGCACGCCGGCTTCGCGGGCCAGTTCGGCCACGAGGAGCGAGGCCGAGGGATCCTTCTCCGAGGGCTTGAGCACGAAGGCGTTGCCGCAGGCGAGGGCGTTGGCCAGCATCCAGAGGGGGACCATGACCGGGAAATTGAACGGCGTAATACCCGCCACCACGCCGAGCGGCTCCAAGACGGTGTGCACATCGACGCCGGTCGAGACCTCGGTCGAGTGCGCGCCCTTCAACAGGTGCGGGATCCCGCAGGCGAACTCGATGTTCTCGAGCCCGCGGGCCACCTCGCCTGCCGCATCGCTGCGCACCTTCCCGTGCTCGGACGTGACGGCGGCGGCCAGGTCGGCCGAGGCCCGTGCGACCAGGTCGCGAAAGCGGAAGAGAACCGCCGCCCGCGCGCTGAGCGAGCCGGCGCCCCACTCGGCCGCGGCCTCGGTGGCGACGTCGACGGCGGTGGCGACCTCCTCCGCCGAGGCCAGGGGGACCTGCGCCGTCTGGATGCCGCGGGCCGGGTCGTAGACAGGGCCGACGCGCCCCGAGGTGCCGGGGACGGACTTCCCCCCTATGAAGTGCTCCAGGTCACGCATGGGCTCGATCCTCCCACCGTCGGAGAGAGCCGGCGTGATGTCTCTGGAAACCGTAAACAGGTTGGTGCATGGTTTCCGGGGACACTCGGCGATCCCGACCAAGATCAGGCTGGCGGCGGATCAGCTGACGGGTTCCGGCTCGTGGATTAGCTTCGCCAGCTCCTCGGTGACCATGCGCTCGTGCTCGTCGAGGTCGCGGCGGGCCGCACGTGGGCTCCAGCGGCCGCGCATGGTGAAGACGAGGATGGCGAAGATCACCATCCCGATGAGGCAGACCGTCCACCAGCGCTTCCACTCCCCCGGAGCGGTCTTCTGCGCCGGCACCAGCTTCTGCTCCACCACCAGCAGGTTGGCCAGGTCCGGGGAGTGCGTCGCCACCCCGGCGATCTGGGCCTGTGTCACCGGCTTGCCGTTTTGTATGTCGAGCGCGAGCGGGTTGAAAGCTTCCAGGCCCTGGACCTGGGGATTCGACAGGCCGCCGGCGGCGGTGATCGCCTTCAACAGGTTGCCGGTGCTGTTGCACGCGCTCAGGATCGTGGCCAAAGTCTGCGGGCCCGGTTGACCCGTCTTCTGCAGATTGGTGATGACGGTCGTCGGCGCGGGTGTCGGACTGCACTTCAACGCGGTCGTGTTCGGCGCGTAGGGCTGGGCGGCCTGGATCGCCTGCAGCGCGGTCGCCGATGTCTGGTTGTCCACCAGGACGGTCGAAGTGGTGATCACGTACGGCAGGACCAGGAACGACAGTGCGACGGTGATGCGCAGGATCCACCCCCACACCGCCAGGCCCGACGCGGTGAGGGCGGGGTTGTGCGACTCGACCTGCTCGGTGTAGTTGGCCATCCAGGGGGCGTAGGCCAGCGAGATCGAGACCGCCAAAAGCACGATCACCAGGACGTTGGAGTAGTACCCGGTGTGGGGATTATCGGTCTGCCTTATGAGGAACAACATCATCACGATGGCGCAGGCCGCCCCGAACAACATGAATGGTTTGCGTACCCGCGCCCAGTCCGACAGGACACCCGCCACGACGAGTCCGATGGAGAGGGATGCGGCCAGCCACACGTTGATGCCATTGGCATCGGGAGTGGACCGGTTGAAGATGACGACCCAGTAGATGGTGAGCACGCTGACCGATGCGTAGTAGAAGAGCAGGAACACCGAGATGGCGATCGACGACGAAACCAGGTCGATCTTCATCATGGAACGGATCGGATGCCTCGTTGCACGCTCCACGTCGATGCCCTTGGCGCGGGCCTCGACAAGTGCGCGCTCGCGCTCGGTCACCATGAGCTGGTCGCGCAGTTGCGGGGACAACTCGCGCAGGAAAAAGAAAGCGATGACGACGACGCCCAGGCAAACGAGACCGGAGATGATGAATTGGTCCTGCCACGGCGCGAGATGGGTGAGCGTGTGCGTCGCCACCACGCTCGCGCACAGGGCCCCCATCGTGGGGCCGAGGGCCCAGAAACCCATCGCGGCCCCACGCCCCATCTGCGGAGAGAAGTCGCGCATCAGTGCCGGGGTCGAGACCAGGATCACGCCTTCGACGAAGCCGATGACGCAGTACGAGGCGGCGAACCAGAATTTGTCAGAGATGTGGGGTATGGCGAAGAGCTGGATCAGCGCGACGAGCAAGGTGCCGTAGATCGTCAGGTTGGCCCGGCCGATCTTGTCGGAGAGACCGCCGATGAACGCGCTGAACGCCCCGATCGCGTTGGAGACGACGAGCAGGTAGAGGAAGTATTGGAACGACATGTGGTAGTAGGGCAGCAGCAGCGGCGTCACCGCCCCCTCCACGTAGTAGAGGTAATAGAGCATGATCGTCGTGAGCACGACGATCGCCAGGTACCCGAGCCGCGGCAGCGTGTCCGGGTAGCGGTACAGCTGTCGCCGCCAGAGCGCGTTCCCCAACCCCCCGCGCGTCGGGACCGGCGCTGTCGCCGCCGTCGTGGTCATCCTCGATCCCCTTTCCCGCTCATTCCCGTTCCCGATGCTAGGGCCAGGGCCCGTCCGGGCTGAAGGGACTTTCGCCTCTGGCGGCGGCGGTGATGGAATCGGGACCTTCCGGCACTGGAAACGACGGCCGCCTCCGCTCAGACTTGCGGCAAAGGGAGGCCGCATGGGAGACAACGGAAGGGCCTCGCGGACCGTGGACATTATGAGCGGCTCGGACGCGCTGCTCTGGACCATCAGCACGGATCCGGTCATGCGCCCGACGATCGTGGCCGTGTTGATGCTGGCTGAGACCCCTCCCTGGCGGGAGGTCCGCACGCGGATCGACGGCCTCACGGAGTCATTGCCGCGCTTGCGCTCGCGAGCACAAGCGCGCGGCCCCGGCAGGGCGAGGGCGCGTTTCGTGCCGGACGAGTCCTTCGACCTCGACGTCCACCTCCGTCGCGTGCGCCTGGCGGAGCCCGGCGGCCGGCGCTGGGTGCTCGATCTGGCCCAGACCATGGCCACCAGTGGCTTCGACCCGGCGTTGCCCCTGTGGGAGGCGACCATGGTGGAGGGCCTGGTGGGCGGTGGAGCCGCCATCGTCATGAAGGTCCATCACGCACTGATCGACGGGGTCGGCGGTCTGGCGGCGCTGGGCGCACTCTTCGACCCCGCGGCCGGCGGCGACGCGACCGAGGCGGCGTCTCCGGCGATGAACGTGGGCGGAACCGACTCGGTGGACGAGGTGGAGGGGGCCACGGGGGCCGGGGTCATCACCCGGCTCCACCCGGGCGACCTCCCGGCGGCGGTGCGGTTCGTCGACGACGCCCTCGACTCCGTCCGGCATCCCATCCGGACGCTGGGCCGGATGGCGGCGGTCGGCGCGTCGGTGGCTCGGCTGATGGCGCCGGCAGGCCGGCCCATCTCGCCGATCCTGCACGACCGCGGCTTCCGGCGCCACGTGGAAGCCCTCGACTTCTCGCTCACCTCGTTACAACAGGCTGCGCACGCCTGGGGCGGCACGGTCAACGACGTCTTCGTTGCGTCGGTCGTCCGGGGCCTCGCGCTCTACCACGAGCAGCACGGTGCGCCGAGCACGGGCTTCCGCGTCCTGATGCCCGTCAGCGTGCGCCACCCCGGCGACCGAGCCGCCGGCAACCACTTCGTCCCAGCTCGCTTCGTCATCCCGGTTCGGGCCGATCTGGCCGAGTGCGTCGCCGAGGTGCGCCGGCTCACGGGGTCGTGGAAGAACGCACCCGGACTCGTGTTGAGCGACGTGCTCGCCAATGGTCTGAGCGCACTGCCCGCGCCGATGGCACGCAGCGTGTGGGGATCGATGCTGCTGGGCAACGACTTCTGCATCACGAACGTTCCGGGGCCACCGTTCGAGGTCTCTGTAGCCGGAGCCGCTGTCGAGGGCATCTACGCCGTCTCGCCGCCGTCCGGCGCCGCTTTCAACGTGTCGCTGGTGTCCGCGGCCGACCGCGCCTGCGTCACCATCACGGCGGACACCGCTGCGGTACCCGACAGTGCGAAGCTGGCCGGCTGCGTCGACGACGGCTTTGCCGAGGTCTGCTCGGTCCGCGCCTGACCGCCGGCCGAGAGGTCCCGATCGTCAGGCCGGGGCCGTGGTGCCGAAGACCTCGGCGGCAACGGTGGGCTCCAGGGGCACGTGCCAGGTGAGACGGGTGCCGCCCTCCCGCGAGGTGCCGATCTCCATGCTGCCCCCCCTGCGCTCGGCCCGTTGCCGCATGTTCTTGAGCCCGAGGGAGCCGGGCGACTCCTCCCTGCTGCTCATGCCGATCCCGTCGTCGGCCACCACCATACGAAGTTCGTCACCGACGGCAACTGTGATGACCACGTTGGTGGCTCTTGCGTGCTTGCCCACGTTGGTGAGTGCCTCACGGAGCACGGCCAGCAACTCGTCGGTCAGCTGCCCGGTGACGACGTGGTCCACCGGGCCGCTCAAGGACACGTGGGGGTGGAGCCCGAGGACCGGACGTAGCTCGTGCACGAGGTCGAGAACCTTGGGCTGGAGGCCTTCCTTGTTGATGGTCATCTCGATGTCGAAGATGGCCTTGCGCAACTGGCGGATCGTCTCGTCGAGCTTGTCGATCGCCTCGCTGATCCGCATCACAGCGTCGGGGCGTTCCACGAGCCGCGCCGTGCCCTGCAAGGACAGCCCGATGGCGAAGAGGCGCTGGATCACCGAGTCGTGCAGGTCACGCGCGATGCGGTCGCGGTCCTCGGTGAGCGCGAGGTCGCGCACCAGCGAGTGGAGCCGTGCGTTCTCGATCGCGATGCCGGCCGCCATGGCGAGCGCGAGCACGAGCTCCTCGTCGTCCTCGGAAAACTCCTTGGCGTGCCGCTTGTTGGTGAGATACAGGTTCCCGTAGACCTCACCGTGCACGCGCACGGGCACGCCGAGGAACGATGTCATCGTCGGATGGTCAGCGGGGAAGCCGAAACTGTCCGGGCTGTCCGCGATGTTCGCCAGCCGGAGAGGCTTGTCGTCGGCGATCAGGGTGCCCAGCACGCCCCGCCCCGTCGGACGCGGCCCGATCGCGTGTTCCTCTTCGCTGCCGAGGCCGACGGTAAGGAACTGGTCCAAGGTCCGCCCGTTGGCGGAGAGCACGCCCAGAGCGCCGAATTGTGCGTCGACGAGGTCGCACGCCTCCTCGATCATCCGGCGGAGCACCACCGGCAGGTTCAGTTCCGCGTCGAGGATCAGGATCGCCTGGACCAGCCGGCGCAGCTTGGCGGGGTCGTCGATCTGATCGAACGGCTGCACGGGGCGCAAGGCTATCTGCGAGTTTGCGGGCTTTTGGCCTCGCCCGAGCCGGACAATGGGGTGTCGCGCGCCGCCAAGCCCGTCGGCACCGTGGCAAGATCGAGGGGATGGGGATACGAGTGTTCGTCTTGGACGACCATGAGCTCGTCCGGACAGGCTTGCGCACGTTGCTCGAAGCCGAAGAGGACTTCGAGGTCGTCGGCGAGGCCGGGACGGCCACGGAGGGTCTGCGGCTGATCGAGGCGGCCGAGCCGGACGTGGCCATCCTCGACATCCGCCTGCCGGACGGCTCGGGGATCGAAGTCTGCCGCGAGGTCCAGTCGAGCATGCCCCAGGTGCGCTGCCTGATGCTCACGTCGTACTCCGACGACGACGCGCTGTTCTCCTCCATCATGGCGGGGGCGTCGGGCTACGTCTTGAAGGAGGTCGGCAGCGGCGACCTCCTCGGCGACATCCGGCGCGTGAGCCAGGGCCTCTCCCTGCTCGATCCGGCCCTGACCCAGGAGCTGTTCGAGCGCCTGCGCAAGGACCAGGAGGCGGAGTCGCGCCTCACCGTGCTCACGCCGCAGGAGCGCCGGGTCCTCGAGCTGATCGCGCAGGGGCAGTCCAACCGCCAGATCGCCGAGCACCTGTTCCTCGCCGAGGCGACGGTGAAGAACTACGTGTCGAGCCTGCTCTCGAAGCTGGGCATGCGCCGGCGCACCGAGGCGGCCGTGTACGCCGCCGTGCTGGCCGAGCGGAAGTCGACCGTCCCCCGGTACTGAGCCGGCTCGCGCCACGCGCAACAGCGTTTTCAGCCCGCCCCGACCCGGCGGTTGTCGTCGAGCGTCCGGAAGTCGATCCCGCGCTGGCGGAGGAGTCGCTCGAGGCGGGCGCGCTCGATCAAGGGGTTGACGAACCGCGTCGGGTCGCTGTCGATCCCCATCGCCACGCAGAGCCGGATCAGCATCCGGTCGTGATCGAGCTCCAGCGCCAGGTCCTCGGCCATGACATGGCCCTGGTCCACTCCGTGGCCGTGCAGCCTGCGCCGGCACTGGAGCAAGATCACGACGAGCTCGTCACGCGACGTGGGCAGTTCTACGGGATCCATGTCCGCGCACAAACCGCTGAGCAACTCGCTGTACATCGACATGGCACTCACAGCGTGCGCGCGTCGGGGCGCGTCCGACCAGAGCCGATACTCCTGAATTCACTCGGGTAATTACTCCCTACTCGCGTCACGCCCCCCGAACGAACGTTGGGCGAGGTGATCTCCGCAACCCGTCCGGGAGCGCGCGCACGGGCCGTGTGAACTGGGAAGAAAGCTCAACGGCGGGGGATAAACTGCCGAGACCCGTGCAGAACGGGAAGCCGCAGGATTCGGGGGAACGTAAGACGGCCTGGAGGGGCGCCGTACGAAAGTACGACGAGAGTTGGGCGGCCGTGCCGGACGCCGCGCCGTCGACCCGCTGCCGACCCCGTGATCGAACTCGTCGACGGGCGCTTCGAGCTCGTGACGCGCATCAAGCGCGGCAACGGCATCGACACCTACGCCGGCATCGACCACCTGCAAGCGTCCGACGTGATCGTCAAGGCGATCGAGACGACGAGCATGCCGACCAACGTCTACCTGCGTCTGGAGCACGAAGCGCGCCTCCTCGAGCGCGTGTGCCCCAGGCTGCCGACGTCGTCACGGCGTGGCTGCAGGGCCTGGGCGCCGAGCCGGCCGGCGGCCGGCGGGGCGCAGCCGCGGACTCGTGAGGACGTCGGCCCGAGCGACGGGAGCGCCGACCACGGCGGAGGCGGGATCCGCCCCCGGTCCGGGTCCCGGGCCACGAGTACAGTGCCGTTGGTCGCTGGGGATGCCCCGCACCGCGTCGGGACGTCACGGGACGACATGGGGGCCTCAGTGGATGCCAGACCCGTAGCGAAGACGACTTTCGAGGTGCTGCCGGGACGATCGGCCGTCCTTGTGAAGGCTCGCTCCAACGTCGGCCCGATCTCCTTCGCCACCAGTGAGGTGAGCGGCGACATCGCGGCCGAGGTCACGGGCGGCGCCATCGACCTGAGCGCACCGATCGACGCCCGCCTCACGGTCTCGCTCCGCGGACTCACGTCGGGCAACTCGCTCTACGACACCGAGCTCAAGCGGCGCATCGATATCCGGCGCTACCCCGAGGCGATCCTCGAGCTCGAGCGGGTCACCCTCCTGGACGAGTCGAACCAGTTCGAGCTCACCGGCCGCATCACGCTCCACGCCGTCTCCCGGTCCTTGCGCGGCGAGGTCTCCGTGGAGGGGCTCGAACGCGACATGATGGTGATCCGGGGCCACCAGACGCTCGACATCAGGGAGTTCGACCTCGACGTGCCCACGACACTGGCGTTGAAGATCTACCCCGAGGTCACGATCGAGATGCACATCGAGGCCCGGGCCCGGTGACAGCCGCGACCGGCGGACCCGACGAGCACGACAGGGAGGAGGAGCGTGGGACTGGTCCTGGCGTTCATCGCCGGCTACGTCATCGGCGCACGTGACGGCAGCGAGGCTCTTGACGAGGTGATCGACGCGGCGAAGGCCGTTGCCGCCTCCCAGGAGTTCGAGGACCTGGTCAAGGCGCTGCGGGCCCACGTGGGGCACGTGCTCCAGGAGGTGGGCCAGCGCATCGACCCCTCCTCGGGCGAGCCCGTGTCGATGAGCACGATCCTCGGGCGGGCCCGGGACATCGTGCAGCGGGGCGCTACAGGGACCGAATCCTGAGGTAGCGCGCGACGTCGGGGAGTGACCGCACGGCGAGCGCAGTCACCCCGACGATCACGACCCAGCGGATGAGGCGGAACATGCGGTCAGCGGTTGCCGACCCGGGTCGAGCGGTCGGCGCGTGTGAGGACGTCCTCGGCCGACTCGGAGTCCACGGCCTGCGCGACACCGATCGCCGCGTGCAAGCGCACCGGCCGGCCTCCGACGACGACGGGATCGTCGAGCGTGTGCTGGAGGCGCCGCGTCAGCGGGCCTACCGCCTGCTCGTCGTTCACCGCGACCACGACAACGAGCTCACCGCCGCCGACGCGCCCGACGGTGTCCTCGGTGCGCAGGACCGAAGTCAGACGCCGCGCCATCTCGCACAGGACGGTGTTGCCGGTGGTGTAGCCGAGCTCGAGGTTGATCTCGCCCAGGTTGTCGAGATCGATGTGGCAGACGACCACCTCGCCGCCGTGCCGGCGCCGGCGCGCCAGCGCCTGGGTGAGGCGGTCGAGCAGGAGCAACTGGTTGGCCAGGCCGGTGTGCGGATCCGACATGGAGAGCTGCCACAGCTGGTCGTACTTGCCGGCGCGCGGCGTGCGCCCGGGCGGCTGCGCGTCGGCGCCTCCAGAACTGAACTCCTGGAGCATCGACTCCACGCTCCTCGGGGTGCCCCCGGTCTTGGCGTCGCCCGGTGAGATCTCGGAGCCGTGCTGGCCGCCGCCGGCGTCGTCGCGGGCGCGGCCTCGGGCGGTGCCCTCGCCGAACGCGTCCTTGCCGAACAGCTTCTTCTTGGCCTTCTTCACTGCCCCCCTCCAATACCTTTCATTCCCACTGTTACCGGATCGCTGCCCGAGCTAACAGAGCAATAAGTCATGACGTAGGCCTCTGGGCGGATGGCGCCACCCGACTGGCGCACATACCCGCAGGCCACGGTAGGCAAGAGCTTACTCCTGCGGTGCCCGGAGAGCCCTGGTGGCGGGTGCTCCGCCACCGTCCCGCCACCAGCTTGCACCGGGGCGTGCGCGCCCTCGTCACCCACGGCGCGCCACGATGCGACCGACCCCCTCGAAGGGGCAGAGGGGCCGCGCGCTAACGTCGGTTTTGCAACCTGCGAGCCCAGAGCCCCTCCATCTCGCTGGGGACCTCTGCTGGGCCGCTGGGCCGTCAGGGCTCTGCGCCTTGCACTTCGGCCACGCCTACGAGTCCGGATACCAGCCATCTCACGTCACGCCAGCAGGAGCACCAGCAGGCACGAGCCCGGGTACCCGCCCGCCCCCCGTCGGTGAGCGCGCCCGCGCCCACGGCGCGCATGGTGGTCGACGGGGATGCGATGGTGGCGCTGGTGGCCGAGGTCGCGGGCGAGGAGTACTACGGCTTCGACACCGAGTTCCACACCGAGCGGACCTACGTCCCGGACCTGGCGCTGATCCAGATCGCCTGGGCCGACCAGGTCGCGCTCGTCGACCCCTTGGCCGTGGACCCCGCGCCACTGGCCGAGGTGTTCGGCGGACCGGGCATTGCGGTGGCGCACGCGGCATCGCAGGATCTCGACGTGCTCATGGCGGCGTGCGGCGCCGTGCCCGCCACTGTCTTCGACACCCAGATCGTGGCGGGGTTCCTCGGGATGTCGACACCGTCGCTGGCGCGCCTCGTCGACGCGGTCTTGGGCATGTCGCTCCCGAAGGCCGACCGCCTGTCCGATTGGCTGGAGCGGCCGATCTCGGAGCGCCAGGTCGACTACGCGGTGAGCGACGTGGCCCACCTGCTCCAGCTCCGGTCCACCCTGACCGACCGGCTGCGCGCGCTGGGCCGGCTCGAGTGGGCGCTGAGCGAGTGCGACCAGGTGCTCGGCGACCGCACCCCGGTGCGCGTCCCCGAAGAGGCGTGGTGGAAGCTCGGCGACATCCGTGGCATGTCGCGCCGCTCGCGCGCCGTGGCGCAGGAGGTGGCGGCCTGGCGCGAGCGCACCGCTGCGGCGACGAACCGGCCGCGGCGCCAGGTCCTCTCGGACCTCGGGCTGCTCGCCATCTCCCAGCGCCCGCCACAGAGCGCGGACGAGCTGCGGCGCACCCGCGGCGTCGACGGCCGCCACCTGGCTCAGGGGCGGGCGGCCGAGATCCTCCGGGCCATCCGCCGCGGGCTCGACCTGCCGGCGGACCAGATCCGCATGCCGTCGGCGGGGCGCGAGGCCCAGGCGCCGGCGGCCGCCGTCGCCGTGTGTACCGGCGTGGTGCGCCAGATCGCCGACGACCTGGACTTCGACCAGGGCCTCCTCGCCACGCGAGCCGACATCGGCCAGCTCCTGTGCGACGATCCGAGCCGGCTCGATACGGGTTGGCGCCGCACCATTGTGGGCGACCCGCTGCGCCGCCTCATCGCCGGCCAGGTCGCGGTGGCGTTCGACCGCAGGGGCCACCTCGTCGTCGAGGAACGTTCCGGCCCGGCCGGGACGAGCCGGGCTTAGTTCACCGACTTCTGGCGGCCCGCCCAGTAGGGCTGGCGCAGCTTGTACTTCTGCAGCTTCCCTGTCGCCGTGCGATCCAGGGCGTCGCGGAACTCGACGCTCGTCGGTGCCTTGAAGTGCGCCAGACGGTCGCGGCAGTGCGCGATGAGCTCGGCCGCGTTCGTCGTCGTGCCCTCGCGCACCACGACGAGTGCCTTGATCGTCTCGCCCCACTTCTCGTCGGGCACGCCGATGACGGCCACCTCGGCCACCGCCGCGTGCTGGTACAGGCAGTCCTCCACCTCGATCGACGAGACGTTCTCGCCGCCGGTGATGATGACGTCCTTCTTGCGGTCCGCGATCACGGTGTAGGCGCCGTCGAGGTAGCCGCCGTCGCCGGTGTGGAACCAGCCGCCCTCGAGCGCCTTGGCGGTCTCGTCGGGCTGCTCCCAGTAGCCGGCGAACACGTGGTTGGACTGCGCCAGCACCTCGCCGTCGGTGTCGATGGCGATGCGCACGCCCAGGGCAGGCACTCCGGCCCGGCTGAGCAACTGGGCGCGCTCCCCCGCCGCCAGGTCGTCCCAGTCCGCCGGCGCCCGGTTGACGGTGAGGAGCGGCGCCGTCTCGGTGAGGCCGTAGATCTGGATGAACTCCCACCCCAGCTCGGTCTCGACGCGCTCGATCGTCTTGGAGGGAGGCGGCGCGCCGGCGACGACCATGCGCACGGTCCCGCGCCCGGGCACGGCGCGCCCCTCGGCCGCCCGCGCCTCGGCCGCGCCGAGGATGGCGGCGACCACCGCGGGCGCGCCGCACAGCAGGGTGACCCCGTGCCGCTCGATGCGCGACAGGATCTCCTCCCCGTCCACCTTGCGCAGCACGACGTGGGTGCCGCCCATGCCGGTGACGGCGTAGGGCATCCCCCACCCGTTGCAGTGGAACATCGGCAACGTGTGCAGCAGCACGTCGCAGTCGCTCACTCCGGTGTGCCAGCCGAACATGGCCGCGTTGAGCCAGCAGTTGCGGTGCGTCAGCTGCACGCCCTTGGGGCGGGCGGTGGTGCCCGAGGTGTAGTTGACCGAGCACGTCGCGTCCTCGTCCGCCTCCCAGGCCGCCGGGACCGCGTCCTCCGGGGCCGGCGCGAACAGCGCGGCGTCAGCTTGTCCGTCCAGGCGGAAGGTGTGGGCGACCTTGATGCGCTCCACCTCGTCGGTGAGATCCGGGTCGTACAGGAGGACGGACGCTCCGGAGTGCTCAACCACGTACGCGATCTCGTCGCTCGTGAGGCGGAAGTTGATCGGCACCAGGATGCGGCCGTACCCGCTGACCCCGAAGAACGACGTGAGGAAGCGGCCCGAGTTGGGGCTGACGATCGCCACACGCTCGCCGTGCTCGACGCCGAGGTCGTCCAGTGCGAGCGCCATGCCCCGGGCCCGGGACGCCACCTCCGCGTACGTCAACGTGCCGGTCGACCCCGCGACCCCCGGTTCGTCCACCACCGCCGGCCGTTGCCCGTAGACGAGCGCGGCGCGGTCAAGAAAGTCGGCCACCGTCAGCGCGACCCGCATGCCACCCCCGATCTCTGCTGCTTGTCCTGCCCCCTCGGGGCGACCCTATCGGACCGCGCCGGCGCCGCCCGGATGGGACCGACCGGCGGCGAGTCAGAAGTGGCCGAGGACCGGGTGGGGCACGTAGGGCTTCTCGAGTTGCTCGACCTCGTCGGCCGACAGGGTCAGCTTCTCGGCCTCGAGCGCGTCCTTCAGGTGCTTCTTCTTGGTCGCGCCCACAATGGGGGCGGTAACGCCGGGTTTGGAGAGCAACCAGGCCAGCGCGACCTGGGGCGTGGACACCCCCCGCGCCGCGGCGACCGCGTTGGCGGCGTCGACCACGTCGAAGTCGGTCGGCTGGTCGTAGAGGTAGTCGGCGAAGGGGTCAGTGCCCGAACGGGTGGTATGCCGGCCGCCGTCGCGCGTCCGGTTCCCGGCCAGCATGCCCCGGGCCAACGGGCTCCAGGGGATACACCCGACGCCCTGGTCCAGGCAGAGCGGGATCATCTCGCGCTCCTCCTCGCGGTAGACGAGGTTGTAGTGGTTCTGCATGGAGACGAACTTCGTCCACCCGTGCATCTCCGCGACGTACTGCGCCTTGGCGAACTGCCAGGAGAACATGCTGCTGGCACCGATGTAGCGCGCCTTGCCCGACCGGACGACCTCGTGCAGCGCCTCCATCGTCTCCTCAATAGGCGTCCGGGGGTCCCAACGGTGGATCTGGTAGAGGTCGACGTAGTCCATCTTGAGTCGGTGCAGCGAGGCGTCGATGGCCGACATCACGTGCTTGCGCCCCAGTCCGCTCCCGTTCTCACCGGGCGTGACCGGCATGAACACCTTGGTGGCGATCACCGCCTCGTCCCGGGTCAGGTACTTCGGCACCAGGCGGCCCGTGGCGACTTCGCTCGCCCCGCCTGAGTAGGTGTCGGCGGTGTCGAAGAAGATGACGCCGCCCTCGACGGCCGCCCGGACGATGGGCTCGGCGGCGTCCTCGTCGATCACCCACGGTCGCTCGCTGTCGTTGCCGAATCCCATCATGCCGAGACAGATCCTCGACACGCGCAGGCCGGACGATCCCAGGTTCGTGTAGTTCATGGTTGACCTCGCTCTGGCTGCTTTCCCGCACGGCTTATCAGATGGCGGCCCGTGGCTGTTCGCCCGGGAGGAGAGGTCGCCGCCCGCGATGTGGCCGGCACCCGCAGTTGGTGCAGGCCGGTGCGGCGGAGTTGGCTCAGAGCGTGTGGCCGCCCGAGGAGGGCGCGTCGTCGTGGCCGCCGCCGTGACCGCCCCCACCGTTGCCGTACCCGTTGTCGCCTTGGCCGCCGTTCCCGTCGTTGCCACCGTTGCCACCGTCGCCACCGGCGCCACCGGCGCCGCCGCCCCCGTAGCCGTTGTCGTGGCCGCCGTTCCCGTTCCCGTTGTCATGGCCGCCGTTGCCGTTCCCGTTGCCGTTCCCGTTGCCGTTCCCGTTGCCACCGGAGCGGCCGCCGCCTCCGGTCCCCCCGCCCGAAGAGATGGGGCCCGGCTGGGTCGTGGTCGTGGCGATCGGCCCGGGCGGTGGTGTGATGCTTGGAGGCGGCGCCGTGGTGGGCGTGCTGACGCTGAGGTTGGTCAGCGTGGCCGGGGCGATCACGCCCGCCCCTGCCGCAGGCACGCTGGGACGGGCCGTCGCGGTCAAGACGCCGGTCGAGGCCGTCGTCACGGCGGGAGGCTCACTCGCCGGTGCCCCCGCGCTGGCCGAACCGATTCCCGAGACCGACGGTGCGGCCGGAATGGGGAAGTACGGGACGCTCGAGGGCGCCGCGGCAGGTTGTGCCGTGCTCAACGGCAGCCCCGAGGGCCCGGCGCCGACCGCGACGAGGGCCGCCACGATCGATACTGCCGCCGCGGCGGCGCTCAGGGAGGCGATGGCGCGGTCCCGGAGCGAATGCGCCCGGGAGAGGCCCGCTGTGGCGGCAGCGGCAGCAGCAGCAGCAGCCGCCGGCGGTGCCACCTCGTCGGGCAGGTGCCCGAAGCCTGGCGACGCAAAGACGTCTTCCAGGGTCGCGTAGTCATGAGCCTCGGCCCAGTCGGACACTGCCCCTCCCTTGTTCTCCTCCGCGGGAACCGTCCGTGTGTAGGGGCCTTCCCGGAGCCCTGACCTCCGGAATTAGGTGCTACCCCCTCAAAATCACCTTATATCTGTCGGCCCGACCAGGGTAGAAAGAGAAGAAAATCCGGCACAGAAAAGGTCCAAACGGTTGTTTGGCCTCGACATTTCCGAGACGCAGGCGGAATCGGCGCACCAAACCTGCAGCCTTGGGCTCGTGTTGTCAGACCGCCGCGGACACCCCATGCCCGAAGTTGGCCACCGTCGCACCCAAGCCAGCGAGGACGCCGGTCACCGGGGACACCACGGGGAGCGCGGTCCCGAGCTGTTCCGACGCCGTCGTGACCGTCGTGCCGACCGTGACGGCGGTGTTGCCGACCAGGACCAATACCGGAGAGAGAACGCTGCCACCGCCGCCCGTCGGGCCGGGCGCTGTCGACGAACCCGGCGCTAGAGCTCCCGCGCCGCCTCCTGCGCCCGACGGCGCTTGGGGGGAAGCGGGGACCACGGCGACGCTGGTGCCAGGGGGTACCTCGAGCACCACCTCGGACCCCGACGGCACGGTTCCGCTTCCTTCCGTCGCTGCGACCGCCGTGGCCGGCACCGTGGCCGCGGGGACGCCGGGGGTGGCACCGGAAAGAGCGCCCGGTCTGCCCCCGTTCTGATCCGACGGGTGGGAGCCCGGGCCCGGTCCCCGTGCGGAGACCGTCGGACGCGCCGACTGACCCGTGCCCGAGGTAATCCCTGCGATCGCGAGTGCTGCCGCGGCGACGCCACTGACTGCGGCGATGGCCCGGTACCGGACCGTCTCACGCTCCGACAGGGCGACGCCGACCGGGACCTCGCGCAGCGGGACGATCCGCGGGGGCCGCGCCGCCGGCTGAGGTCGGCCGAACGCACTCGACAAGAAGACCTCTTCGAGCTGAAGCGGGTCCAATGCCTCCCCAGGCTCGCCAACGACGTAGATCCCTGGCGAGGCAGCGCGTCCGAACTCTCGCGACAAGAAGACTTCCTCGAGACTGGTGACCGCAGCACCCGCCTCCTGCTGGTCGGACATCGATCCCTCCTTCCTCCATCGGATCCGTCCTCTGTGGGTAACGCCGGTGGCGTCTCCCTCCTACTCTTCGAAGGGCGGCAGCGGCTCCAGCTGGTCAGCCTCCCGCCGACGGCTGAGCCGGCTGATGAGCAGACCCAGCAGCAGCGCCGCGGCCCCGATGAACAGCTCGACCACGAGCGGGGCACCGGTGAAGGCCAGCGGGCCCGACGCCGGAGCGGCGGCGGCGGCCGTCTTGACGGGGGTCGGCGTCGCCGCGGCCAGCTTCACCGGAACGGTCGTCGGTGCCGTCGAAGGTGGCGACGAGGCCGAGGTGGTCACCGCCGGCTGGGGGCACGGGGCGGCGGCCGTCCCACCCAGCGCCGCCTGAATACCGCAGATCGTGATGGGCACCGACACGCCGGTGCCAGTCGTACCGCCACCGCCGCCGATCGAGGTGGCGGAGCCCACGCAGGTGCCCGACGCGTTGCCCGATATCGCCACGGCCACCGCACACACGGTGACCGGGACGCTCGCCGTCACGCTGCCGACCGTCGTCGTGGTCGCCAGGTGGGTCGGTTCGCAGGTGTTCGACGCGCTGCCGGCGACCGCCACCACGATGCTGCACGCGTTCACCGGGATGACGCCCTCGATGGGCGCGCTCTGACTGACGTCGTTCGTCGGCAGGTCCTTCACGAGCGGGAAGCCGGCCGCCGGCATGCACGACCCCACCGCCGTGCCGTAGACCTCGGCCACCACACCACACACGGTGGCCGGGACGTAGAGGTCGGCCAGTTGGCCCTTCTGCGTGATGGTGTCCGGGAACTGTGGGCAGCCGGCGACGCTGTTGCCGTCGATCTCCGCGATCACGTCGCAGACGGTCACCGGCACGTCGGCGTCAACGACGCCGGTCTGCGACGTCGTCCCGTTCGTCCCGGTCAGGTTGCAACCACTCGCCGTGTTCCCGGCGAGCCCGACGTTGACGGAGCAGATGCTGACCGGGGCGGCCACGTTGATCGCGGCGTTCTGAGTCGTCGAGGCCGACGACTGGCCGGTGAGCGGCCCGAGCGACGACGCCGCCTGCCCGAGCAGTCCGATCGCGTTGAAGTCGGCCGTGATCGGGACGTTGATGTTCCCGAGCATGCCCAGCTGGTTCAGGCCGACCGAGGTCGTCGAGCACGTGCTCGACGCTCCCGCCAACAGTCCCAGGGACAGCGAGCAGGCGTTGACCGGCGCGTTGACGTTGATCAGCGGCGAGATCTGGTGCGTCGTGTTCGTCCCACTCAGCGCGTTCTGCCCGGGCAGGAGCGTGCTGCCGATCTCGTTCGCCACGAGCGAGATCGGGAGGGACAACGACAGCGGCAACGCGGTCAGCGGCGCCAACGGATTGCTGGGCGCCTTGGCCGGCGTCGAGGTCGTGTGGGTGGCCGGAGCCGACGGCTGTGCCGGGGCGGTCGGTTGCGCCGGGGCCGTCGCGGTCGTGGCGGCTTTGAGTTCCGAAGTTGCGGTTTGGGCCTTCTGTTCCGCGCCCGCGACGGTTGACGCCGTGGACGCTGCGCCCACCGGCGCGACGCCCGCGACGACACTTGCGGCGGCCAACATGAGACCGCATGTGATCACAGCAGCTGACGTAAGAGAATTCCGCCTCAAGGTGTTGCTCCTTCTGTGTAGGGGCTACACAGACCCGCTCTGAGCCCACGACGTCGCGGGTTATACCCACTGGGGAAACGACGAAAACGCCGCGCCCTCTCGCTCTCGGCCCGAAAATCTCGAACTTTTTCTGCTTACACGTGCGGTGCAACTGAAGAAGTGCGGATGCGATCGTTCTCGCCGCAGAAGGTTCTCGGCACACATTCGCGACGGTGCAACTGCCGCACACCGCAGCGGATCGTCAGCCGGCCGATCTCCGGAAGTACCGGCTCAGCGTCTCGATCTGTTGTTGGTACGAAGACCCGATACCCGCCCCGTACAGGGCCGTTGGCTCCTCCAACATCCGTTCGAACGTCAGCTTGCAGACGGCCTGGCCGTTCTCGACCATGAAGGGCACGTCGTGGGCGCGCACCTCGAGCGCGGCGCGCGACCCGCGGAAATCTCCCGAGGGATCGAAACCGAACCCCGGGTCGAAGAAGCCGGCATAGTGCGTCCGGAGCTCGCCACTGGTCGGGTCGTACGCTGTCATCTCGGCGGCCAAATTGGGGGGGATGCTCACCGCCTCGTCGGACATCAAGAGGTAGAAACGCTTCGGCGACAGAACAACCCGGTCACCCTCCTCGCGGTGTACGGCGTCCCAGAACGGGCCCGGGTCCACCTCCCCTCCCGTGGTGAGGTCGAGCACCGGTGCGATGTCGCGCGCGCTGTAGCCCACTTGGCCGCGCTCGTCGCCGTGGAGGTCCAGACCGAGGAAGAGGCCGTTCGACAGGACGAGGTCGTCGACCGGGACGGGCCGGCCGTCCCGGAAGAGAATCGGATCGAGGAGGTGCGTCTGGCGGACCTCGTCGTCACTCAACCACGGGCGACCCATCGACAAGCGCAGTTGGTTCAGGGTCAGGTCCTCCTTCACCCGGATGGCGAAGGACAGAGGCACGACTTCGAGGTAGAGCGGCCCGTTGTAGCCCGGCGCCACCTCGTCGAACCGGTCGCTGCAGTCGGTGATGACGCGGGTGAAGACGTCGATCCGACCCGTCGAGCTCTTGGGGTTGGCCCTGCCCCGAAGGCCGGCGGGCAGGTCGAGGCGCTCCTTGAGCTCAATGAGGTACGGCCGCCCCGACTCGAGCATGGCGCCGCTCCCCCGGAGGTCGATCTCGTCGAGGACGTAGTCCTTGAGCTTGTTCCCGACCGAGTCGGACCCCGGCAGGAAGCTGCACCGGATGCGCAGGGCACGTTCGCCGAGGCGCAGGTCCAGGCTCGCCGGCTGAATGTTGGCCTCGGGGATCTTGAATCGCCCGGCGTCGACGTACCCCGCACGGATGGCCCGCTCGAGCAGCTGCCCTGGCAGGACGCCCTCAGCCGACGAGTGGAGGCTCAGCACCCTCGGAGCCGGGCGACGCGGGGTCTCGTTGGCTGCACGTGCAGAGCAAAGCACGTGGCGCGGCCGCACGAAAGGCCCGGCGTGGGGACGGCGTCGGGCACAGGCTGTGGATGACTTGGGGACGACCTGGGGCGACACAGGGGTGTGGCAGGAGCCAACGGGTTGTCCACAGCCCTCGGCGGCGCTGACCGCCAGAAGACGGGGCCCCGGCCCCCGTCCGGGCCTCCCTGTAAGCTGACGGGTCGTCAGATTTCGGTGTCGCGCCGCCTGAGCTCGGCGTGGCGACCCTCCCGGAGGTCCCATGCTCGACTACGTCATCCGATCCGGCACGCTCATCGACGGCTCCGGCGAACCAGGTCGGCCGGCGGACGTCGGCGTGCGGGACGGGCGGATCGTCGCCGTCGGGCCGGTCGAGGAGGAGGCGGCGGTGGAGCTCGACGCCACCGGGCTCATGGTCGCCCCGGGCGTCGTCGATCCGCACACGCACTACGACGCACAACTCTTTTGGGACCCGTCTGCCTCTCCGTCCAACGTGCACGGGGTGACCACGGTGATCGGCGGGAATTGCGGCTTCACCCTCGCCCCCATCAACGCGGAGGACGCCGACTACATCCGGCGCATGATGGCGAAGGTCGAAGGGATGCCGCTCGCAGCGCTGGAGAACGGCGTGCCGTGGAACTGGTCCACCTTCGCCGAGTACCTCGACGCGCTCGAGGGCAACCTGGGCGTGAACGCCGGCTTCCTGGTCGGCCACTGCGCGCTCCGGCGCAAGGTGATGGGCGCGGCGCACGGCGAGGAGGTGGCGACCGACGAGGAGATCACGGCCATGCGCGCGCTGCTCGCCGAATCCCTGGCCGCCGGCGGCCTCGGTTTCTCGTCCTCTCAGTCGCGCACACACTCCGACGGTGAGGGACGGCCCATCAGCTCGCGCCATGCCGACCGCCGCGAGATGCTCGCGTTCTGCGAGGAGGTGGCCGCCCACGAGGGCACGACCCTCGAGTACATCACCAACGGCTGCCTGGACTCCTTCAGTCCCGAGGAGGTCGACCTCATGACCGCCATGAGCGTGACGGCGCGCCGGCCGCTCAACTGGAACGTCCTCACGGTCGACGCCCGCTCGGCCGAACGGATCGAGCATCAGCTCTCGGCCTCGTCGGCCGCCGCCGCGGCCGGTGGGCGGATCGTCGCCCTGACCATGCCCACGCTCGTCCCGATGAACATGAGCTTCCGCACACATTGCGCCCTGTTCCTTATTCCCGGATGGGGCGAGGTCATGGGGCTTCCCGAACCAGAGCGCATGGCCAAGCTGGCCGACCCTGCGGTGCGTGCGATGCTCGACGAGCGGGCCCGCAGCAAGGAGGCCGGGGTCTTCCGCGGTCTCTCCCACTGGGGCACGTACGTCATCGGTGACACCTACGCCCCGGCCAACGAGGGGTGCGCCTTCCGCAGCGTGGCGGACATCGCCGCCGAGCGTGGCACGGCACCCTTCGACACCCTGCTCGACGTCGTCCTGGCCGACGGGTTGCGCACCGTGCTGTGGCCCAACACCGACGACGGTGACGACAACTCGTGGGTCATGCGGGCCGCGATATGGAGCGACCCTCGCGCCATGGTCGGTGGGTCCGACGCCGGCGCCCACCTCGACCGCATGTGCGGCTCGAACTATCCGACCGCCTTCCTCGGGGACTGCCTGCGCGGGCGCCAGCTCGTTCCCGTGGAGCAGGCGGTGCACATGATGACGGCGCAGCCGGCCCAGCTGTTCGGCCTGCGCGACCGCGGGTTGGTGCGCGAAGGCTACGCAGCGGACCTCTTCGTCTTCGACCCGGCCACGGTCGGCTCCGAGCCGGCGCGCCTCGTCCACGACCTGCCGGGCGACACGCCCCGGCTCTACGCCGGCTCCCACGGCGTCGTGCGCGTCCTGGTGAACGGCGTCGAGACCGTGCGCGACGGCGCGCCCACCGGGGGCCTGCCCGGCACCCTCCTCCGCTCGGGCCGCGACACGGCCTCGGTGGTCCCTGTCCCCGCGCCTGAGCGCTCCTGAACTCTGGGGGCCGGCTGGCCCGTCTAGCCTGCCCTCCGGTGACCCCCGAACGAAACGACCCGGCGCTCGCCGTCGACGAGCCCCCGGCCGGAGGTGGAGGGGTCATCGATTCCGACGTCGACGAGCTGCCCTCCGACCCTCCCCCTTCGCCGCCCTCGCGGTGGTTGCGCGAGGGGATCATCATCGTGCTCGTCGCCATCGTCGCGGCCGTCCTGCTGCGCGCGTTCGTCGTGCAGACCTTCTACATCCCCTCGGGCTCCATGGAGCCGACCCTCCAGGTCGGCGACCGCATCGTCGTCAACAAGCTCAGCTACGAGATCCATGGCGTCAACCGGGGCGACATCGTCGTCTTCTCCCGGCCGCCGCGTGAAGACTGTGGCGGGCCCGAGGTGAACGACCTGGTCAAAAGGGTCATCGGGTTGCCCGGCGAGCTCATCTCGGTCTCCGGGGGCTACGTGTCCATCAACGGGCACCGCCTCGACGAGAGCTGGCTGCCGGCGTCGGAGCAGGGGACGACGACACCAGGCCCGAGCGGCACCGCGTACAGCCTCAACCAGCCGTACCGGGTGCCGGCCAACGACTACTTCGTGATGGGCGACAACCGGGGCGACTCGTGCGACAGCCGATGGTGGGGCCCCATCCCCGGCTCGCTCATCGTGGGCAAGGTCGAGCTGCGGGTCTGGCCCGTCTCGGCGATCAAGCTTTTCTGACGTCGCCCCGCGTCGGGAGCGGCCGGCCTCAGCCCTCGTCGGCCTCGGCCGCGACCCGGGCGACCGCAGCCAGCGTCTGCCCCTCGTCGAGGTTCATGACCCGGACCCCGGTGGCGTCTCGACCCTGGGACGCGATCTCACGGGCGGCGGTGCGGATGACCACGCCTCCGGACGAGACCAACAGGATCTCTTCGTCCAGGGCGATCATGAAGGCGCCCACGACGTGGCCGCGTGCACTGGTCAGCCGGATGCCGCGCACGCCCTGGCCGCCGCGAGCCTGACGGTTGAACCGCTCGAGCTTCGTCCGCTTCCCGTAGCCGGCGTCCGTGACGATGAGGATGTCCGTGTCGTCGGCGGCGACGTCGCAGGACACCACCACGTCGCCCTGGCGCAGGCGGATGCCGCGGACGCCGGCGGCGTCGCGGCCCATCGGGCGCACGTCCTGCTCGTTGAAGCGGATGGTCATGCCGTTGCGCGTCACCTCGAAGATGTCGTCCTCACCCGAGGTGGCCACCACCTTGACCAGCTCGTCGCCGTCCTTGAGGTTGATGGCGATGAAGCCCTCGCGCCGGGACTTGTCGTATTCGCTCATCGCGGTCTTCTTGACCTGCCCGTGTGCCGTGGCGAAGACGAGATACTGCTCGGGCGAGAATTCACGGGTCGCGATGATCGCCGTGATCGACTCGTTCGGCGCCAGCGGGACCAGGTTCACCGCGGCCGTCCCGCGCGCCGTGCGGTCCTTCACTGGGATCTCGTGGCCGCGCAGCCGGTACACCTTGCCCTGGTTCGAGAAGAGCAGCAGGTAGGTGTGTGCCGTCGTGTGCACCACCTGGCTGACCAGGTCCTCTTCCTTGAGCCGGGCCCCCTGGACGCCCCGGCCCCCGCGGCCCTGGGTGCGGAAGGCGGCGGCCGCCACCGACTTGATGTAGCCGGCGCGGGTCATGGTCACCACGATCTCCTCGTCGTCGATGAGGTCCTCGACACCCATCTCGCCGGGATCGTGGGTGATGACGCTGCGACGGGCATTGGTGTGCTTGTCGCGGATCTCGGTCATCTCGGTCTCGATGACACCGCGCAGCTTGCCGTCGTCGGCGAGGATGGCCTCCAGCTCGGCGATGGTGGCCCGCAGCTGCGTCATCTCCTCCTCGAGCTCCGAGCGGCCCAATCGCGTCAGGCGCCCGAGCGTCATGTCGAGGATGTGCGTCGCCTGCACCTCGGTGAAGGAGAACGGCTCGGCCATGAGCGCTGCGCGCGCCGCCGGCCGGTCGTCCGAGGCGCGGATGGTGGCGATGACCGCATCGAGCATGTCGATCGCCCGCAGGAGGCCTTCGACGATGTGAGCCCGATTCCGCGCCTTGTCGAGCCGGAACTGGGAACGCCGCCGGATCACCTCGATCTGGTGGTCGACGTAGTGCGAGAGCGCCTGCGCCAGGTTGAGCGTGCGGGGAACGCCGTCGACCAGCGCGAGCATGTTGACGCCGAAGCTCGTCTGCATCGGCGTCTGTTTGTAGAGGTTGTTCAGCACCACGTTGGCGTTGGCGTCGCGCTTCAGGTCGATGACGAGGCGAGGCTGTTGGTTGGCCGACGCGTTCAACACCGCACTGATGCCGTCCAGCTCCCCCGCCTTGACCAGGTCGCTGATCTTCTGCTCAATCGACTCCACCGAGGTCTGGTACGGCAGCTCCGTGACGACGATGCGCTCGCCGACCCGCCCCTCTTCGATCTCCGCGACCGCCCGCATCTTGATGGAGCCCCGGCCGGTCCGGTAGGCGTCGAGGATCCCCTGGCGACCGAGGATGAGCGCGCCGGTCGGGAAGTCGGGGCCCTTGACGAACTGCATCAACTCGTCGGGCGTCGCCTCGGGGTGGTGGAGCACGTGGATGGCCGCGTCAATGACCTCGGTCATGTTGTGCGGCGGGACGTTGGTGGCCATGCCGACCGCGATGCCCTGCGACCCGTTCACCAAGAGGTTCGGGAACCGACCGGGGAGCACGATGGGCTCGAGCGCCGACCCGTCGTAGTTGGTGACCATGTCGACGGTTTCCTCGTCGATGTCCGCCATGAGCTCCAGGGCGAGCGGCGCCAGCCGGCACTCCGTGTAGCGCATGGCGGCGGCCCCGTCGTCGGGCCCGCGGCCGCCGAAGCTGCCGTGCCCGTCGATCAGCGGGTACCGCAGCGAGAACTCCTGAACCATGCGGGCCAGCGCCTCGTAGATCGCGGAGTCACCGTGCGGGTGGTAGGTCCCCATGACCTCGCCCACGACCTTGGCGCACTTGTTGTGCGGTCGGTCGGGGCGCAGCCCGTTGTCGAACATGGAGTAGAGGATCCGCCGGTGCACCGGCTTGAGGCCGTCGCGCACGTCGGGCAGGGCCCGGGCGACGATGACGGACATGGAGTACTCGAGGAACGAGCGCTCCATCTCCTCCTGGATTTCGATGGGCTCGACCGAGCCCCCCGCGCCCGGCTCCTCGCCTCCCGGGGGGGCGGGCGGGGTGTCGTTCCCCCCGCCGGATCCGGCGCTGCCGCGGCTCGGGCCGCGCGTCGACTGACGTGGCATGTCTATTTACTCCTCGTCCGTTCGCTCAGATGTCGAGGAAGCGGACGTCTTTGGCATTGGTCTGGATGAAGTGGCGGCGCAGCTCGACGTCGTCGCCCATCAGGATGGAGCAGACCTCGTCCGCCAGCGCCGCCTGCTCGACGTTGACCTGGAGGAGCGACCGCTTGGCGGGGTCCATCGTCGTGTCGCGCAGCTCGCCGAAGTCCATTTCGCCGAGGCCCTTCAGCCGGTTGAAGTCGTGCTTGTGGTCGGGGTGCTCGGCTAGGAAGGCCGCCTTCGCCGCGTCGTCCTTCAGGTAGATCTTTTCCTTGCCGACCAACGTCGAGTACAGCGGCGGCTGCGCCACGTAGACGAACCCGCCCTCGACGAGCGGCTTCATCTGGCGGAAGAAGAACGTCAGCAGCAACGTGCGGATGTGGCTGCCATCGACGTCGGCGTCCGCCAGCAGGATCACCTTGTGGTAGCGGATCTTGTCGACGTCGAACTCCTCGAGCAGGCCCGCCCCGATGGCCGAGATCAGCGCCTGGATCTCCACGTTCTTCAGCATCTTGTCGATGCGCGCCCGCTCGACGTTGAGGATCTTGCCCCGGATGGGGAGGATCGCCTGGGTCACCGGGTTGCGCGCGTCCTTGGCCGAGCCGCCCGCGGAGTTCCCCTCGACGATGAAGAGCTCGGACTCGCGCGGGTCACGCGACGAGCAGTCGGCCAGCTTGCCGGGGAGGCCGGCGCCGTCGAGCGCCGACTTGCGCCGCGTCAGGTCGCGCGCCCCTGCGCGGCGAGGCGCGCCCGCGCCGCCTGCAGCGACTTCTGCACGATCTGGCTCGCCTCGCGGGGGTTCTCCTCGAGCCATTCGGTCAGCTTCTGGTTCATCGTCCGCTCGGTCAGCGAGCGGATGGACTGATTGCCCAGCTTGGCCTTGGTCTGCCCCTCGAACTGCGGGTCGCGCAGGCGGACCGAGATGATCGCCGTGAGGCCCTCGCGGATGTCCTCGCCCTTGAGGTTCTCTTCCTTCTCCTTCAACAGGTTCCGCGCCCGGGCGTAGCGGTTGACCACGTTCGTCAGGGCCTTGGAGAACCCCTCGACGTGCATGCCGCCCTCAATGGTGGAGATCCCGTTGGCGAACGAGTGGATGGACTCGTGGTAGCCCGTGTTCCACTGGAGGGCGATCTCGACCTCCTGGCCCTCCTCGCTCTGCTCGAACGACGCGACCTTGCGGAACAGCGACTCCTTCGACGCGTTCAGATGCTTGACGAAATCGACGATGCCGCCGTTGTACTTGAAGGTGGTCTTGGTGACCGGATCGGTCCGCTCGTCCGCGAAGCGCATCTCGAGGCCCTTGTTCAAGAAGGCCATGATCTGCATCCGCTCAATCACCGTCTGGGCGCGGAACTCCGTCTCGTCGAAGATGGAGGCGTCGGGCCAGAACGTCACCGTGGTGCCGGTGCGCGGCAGGCCGGTGCTGCGATCCTTCGGGGCGGGCCCGGTGGCCGTGATCTTGCGCTTGACCCTGCCCCCCTTTTCGAACTCCGCCTCCCAGTGCTGGCCGTCGCGGTCCACCTCCAGGACGAGCCGGACCGAGAGGGCGTTCACGACCGACACGCCGACCCCGTGGAGCCCGCCCGAGACCTGATAGCCCTTGCCCCCGAACTTGCCGCCGGCGTGCAGGGTCGTGAGCACGATCTCGGCCGCCGACTGCTTGGGGTATTTGGGGTGCGGGCCCACCGGGATGCCTGCGCCGTCGTCGCTGACCCGTACGCCCCCGTCGGCCAGCAGCGTCACGTCGATCCTGGAGGCGCGGCCGGCCATCGCCTCGTCGACGGAGTTGTCGACGACCTCCCACACCAGGTGGTGCAGCCCGGTCGGGCCGGTGGAGCCGATGTACATCCCCGGTCGCTTCCGGACCGCCTCGAGGCCTTCGAGGATGGTGATATCGGCCTCGCCATAGGAGGCGGAAGCCCCGCCCACCGTGTCGTCCACCTTTACTGCCACAGGCGCGCCCTTTCAAAACAACGATCTTCGCGGTGCGAATCGAATCCCCGAACGATGCCCTCCGGCCTTTCGATGCGAACAAACCATTCTACCCGGAAGAGCGTCGCAATTCGGCACCTAAGAACGGTCTCCGGCGAGGTCCTGGCCGCGCCGGTCACGACCGCTCGACCACCACCTCGAGCCGCTCCAACGCAGTCTGTCCGAGGGCCTCCACACGCGCCAAAATCGGTCCCGCTTGCATTCGGGCCCGGGTCGCCCACGCGGGGTGCTCGACCGACACCACGAGTGTGCGCCCGTCGACACGGACCGGACGGACGTGCCCGGCCAGCTCGGCGCCGACGATCTCCGTCCACCGCGAGAAGACGGCCTCCATGGTGGCGGGCGAGGCCGACGCGCCCAGACGCCCGAGCACGTGCGGCATCGCCTCCCCGATGCGCCGGGGGCCGTCGCGGGCGGACCTCCTCCTCACCGGCGTTCCAGGGTCTCGACGGCGAGGACCCGGGCGATCTCGATCCCCTGGGGCAGCGGCGCCGCCGTGGTGAGGATGGCCTGGCCGGCGGGCAGCTCGGCCACCAGGGCGCGCGAGCGGCCGGGGTCGAGCTCGGAGAAGACGTCGTCGAGGAGAAGCGTGGGGACCAGGTCCGTCTTCGTCCGGACGAGCTGGTGCACGCCGAGGCGCAGAGCGAGTGCGCAGCACCGTTGCTCGCCCTGGGAAGCGTGCGTCCGCGCCTCCCGGCCGTCGAGGGTGAGGACGAGATCGTCCCGGTGCGGCCCGATGGTGTTGACACCGCGCCGCAGGTCGTCCGCCCGGCACGCCGTGAGCGCGTCGAGCAGGTCACCGTCCCAGCTGCGCCGGTACTCCAGATGCAAGGCGGCCGGCTCGCCGGCGCCGGCGCCGGCGAGCCGGCCGTAGGTCACGCTGACGGGCGACTCCATTTCGCCGACGAGGCGCTCGCGCGCGGAGACGAGCACCTTCCCGGCGTCGGCGAGTCGCTGGTCCCACACCTCGAGCGTCGTCACGACCTCAGATTTGGCGCGTCCGCCGGCCTGTCGAAGCAAGGCCGCCCGCTGACGAAGCACACGCTCGGTGTCGTCGGCCGCGCGGGCCCCCTCCGGGTCGAGCTGGGCCAGGGCGTCGTCGAGGAGCTCCCGCCTCCCGCGCGGCCCGCCGCTGATGAGCACGAGGTCTTCGGGCGAGAAGACGGTGCACGGCGCAGCACCCGCCAGCGCCTTGCGGCTCGTCGCCACTTTCTTGTTCACCTGGGTGCGGCTGCGGCCGGCGGGCACGATCTCGGCCTCCACCAGGGTGGGGCTGTTCGCCGCCTCCATCTCGCTCCGGATGATCGCCCGCTCGCTGCCGCTGCGGACCAGGGCCTCGAGGGGTGCGCCCCGGAACGAGCGCCGGGTCGCGAGATAGGCGAGCGCCTCGAGCACGCTCGTCTTTCCGGTGCCGTTCGGGCCCGTGATCACCGTGGTCCCCTCTGGCTCGGGTGTGACGGCGGCCGCGTGGAACACGCGGAAGTCGGCCAGTTCGAGGTGCCGGATCCCCACCGCCGTCGTGGTCCCTCAGGAAACGCGGACGGGCATCAGGAGGTAGCGGAAGTCGTCGTTCTCGGCCGCGCGCACGGTGGCGGCACGCGACGCGTCCGCCGTCTCGACGATGACCTCGTCGCCGGCCACCGCCTCGACGCCGTCGATGAGGTATGCCGGGTTGAACGCGATGACGAGTTCCTCGCCGCTGTAGTCGCCGTCGACCGCCTCGGCCGCGTCACCCACCTCTTGGCTCTGCACGCTCAGGTCGACGCCTCCCGGGCGCATGGCCAGGCGCACCGGTGTGGTGTTGTCCCGCACGAGGAGCTGCACGCGACGCAGGGCGGCCAGGAAATTCTCCTTCCCGAGGTGCAGCTGGTTCGGGTAGTGGTCCGGGATCAATTGTTTGTAGTCCGGATAGCGCCCCTCGAGCAGGCGTGTGCTGATCTGCACGTTGCCCTGCCAGAAGGTGATCTCGTTGCTGCTGGCGGCGACGCCCACGCGGTTGGTCTCGGCCTGCTCCGAGATCGTGCCGGTTGGCAGGCGCTGGAGTTCCGACAGGGCGCGCGCCGGCACCAGCAGGTCTTCTTCGCCGGGGATGGTGTTCGACCCCGGCAGATCCCGCATGGCCATGCGATACGAGTCGGTCGCCACCATGCGGAGCGAGCCATCGACCCGGGACAGGAGCACCCCGGTGAGCAACGGCCGGCCGTCGTCGTGCGAGGCCGCCCGCACCACCTGGCGCACCGCCTCGGCCAGCGTCGTCTCGGCCAGCTGGGTCGTGGGCTCGCTCGTCTTGCCGACCGGGGGAAACTCCACGACCGGATAGGTGTGCAACTTGAAGGTCGAGCGCGCCGCCGAGATCGTGATGTGATCCCCGTCGTCCTCGAAGGTCACGGCCCCTGGCTCCAGTCGCCGCACGATGTCGGTCGACAGGCGGGCCGGAATCACACAATTCCCGTCGTCGATGCCGATCACCTCGTCGGTGACCTGGATCGTGAGGTCCAGGTCCGTTCCGGTGACGCACAGCGAGTTGCCCGAGCATGACAAGAGCAGGCCCATGAGGACGGGTGAGGAGCCGCCACGTCCTCCGACCGCCCGGCTGGCCGTGGCGAGCATGTCCACGAGCGCATCACGTTCGGATCTGAACTTCACCGAGAAGAGTCCTTTCGAGTGGTGTCCCCAGAGCTGATGACAAGAAGGGGGAGATATGTAGTCAGTAAAGGTAATAAGGCCTGTGGACTGTGGATGACATGGTCTGGCCCCTGCGTGACGCCCATCGCAGTGTCCCCATGGTGTTGTGGGAGGTTTCGGGGAAGGCGCGGGCGAGGGTCTGATGACGGCCGGGCCTGGGGACGGTGGCGCCGTTGATCCCCAAGTGCGAGGCGACCGTCCACAGCCTTTGCCGTCGGCAAAGCACAGGAGAGTGTGCGCTGCATGCTCGGGGGCCTGGTGTCAGGCCGAGCCGGCACGGATCTTCTGGATCAATTCGGTGACTTGTTCGTAGATCTGGCGTCGTTCTTGCATCTGGCCGGCGATCTTGTCGACGGCGTGGATGACCGTGGTGTGGTCGCGCTTGCCGAAGACGCGCCCGATGGCGGGATAGCTGTAGTCCGTGAGCTCCCTGGTCAGGTACATGGCGACCTGCCGGGCGGTGACCAGGGGCCGGGTCCGGCTGGGCCCGCACAGCGCCTCGACGGGAAAGCCGTAGCTCGCTGAGGTGGCCTCGAGGATCATCTGGGGCGAGATGCGCCGGGGCTCGCCGGCGAGCACGAGATCCGAGAGCACGTGCTCGGCCTGGGTGAGCGAGAGCGGCTCTTTGTTCAGCTTGGCGAAGGCACAGATGCGGATGAGCGCGCCCTCGAGCTCACGGATGTTGTTCTTGACGTGCGACGCGATGAACTCCAACACGTCATCGGGCACGTCCTGGTGTTCGCTCAAGCACTTCGAGCGGAGGATGGCCAGCCGCGTCTCGAGGTCGGGCGGGTCGATCTCGGTGATGAGCCCCGAGAGGAAGCGGCTGCGCAGCCGGTCCTCGAGCGTCTCGATCGACTTGGGCGGGCGGTCCGACGTGAGGACGATCTGCTTGGAGGCGCCCTTGAGGTCGTTGTAGGTGTGGAAGAACTCTTCCTGCAGTCCCTCTTTGCGCTCCATGAACTGGACGTCGTCGATGAGGAGCACGTCGCAGTCGCGGTAGCGGCGCTTGAAGGCCAAGGTCGTCGAGGTGCGCAACGAGTCGACGAAGTCGTTCATGAAGGTCTCGGTGGTCACGTAGAGGACCTTGCGCCGCGAATAGTTCTCGGTGACGTAGTTCCCGATGGCGTGGAGGAGGTGCGTCTTGCCCAGTCCCGAGTCGCCGTAGATGAACAGGGGGTTATAGGAACGGCCGGGCGTCTCCGCCACCGCCTGCGCGGCGGCGTGGGCCAACCGGTTCGACGATGCGGCGACGAACGTCTCGAACGTGAACTTCGAGTCCAGCTGGACGGCCGGAGACTCCCGGCCGGGCTTTGCCGCCACCCCGGCGGGCTCACGTTCCGGTTCCGGGTCCAGTTCCGCCGGCAGCCCGAGCACCTCGTCGAAGGACACCGGCACCTCGGCCGGCCCGGGGTCTTGGACCTCCAGGCGCCCGCGCACCGGCGCCCCGACCTCGTTGGCCAGGGTGTCCTCGATCATCGGGAGGTAGCGCGACTCCACCCGCTCGCGGATCAGCCCGTTCGGGACGGAGAGTACGAACACGCCGTCGGCGAAGGCCACGGGCTCGATACCCGACAGCCAGAGCTGCCACGTGCTCTCCGACACCTGGTCGCGCAGCGACCCGCTGCACCTTGTCCAGAGATCCCCAGCCTGCATCACCGCTCTCGCTGAACGCCCCTTCTCCCCCCTCGGCGTCCAGCCACCATGTTCGGAACGATCCTCGGTACGGGTAATTGGATGAACGTACACCCCGAGGGCGGATGCGACTAGAGCCGGCCCACAAATCGCGCCTAACATGGGAGGACTCGTCGCCGACGGCCGATTCCCGGGAACGGCCGAGGCAAGAACGTTGCGACGGACCCGTTCCCGGTTGCTGCCTGGACGCCGCGAAAGGCTGAATTCACGTGAAGCGCACTTACCAACCCAACACCCGCAAGCGGGCCAAGACCCACGGTTTCCGCAAGCGGATGTCGACGCGGGCAGGTCGGGCCATCTTGAAGTCGCGCCGGCTCAAGGGGCGCCACCGTCTCACCGTCTGAAGGTCTCGTGCCTACCCGGACGGTTGGACGGATCACGAGTCGCGCTGCCTTCGTGGAGCTGCAGCGCTCTCGCTGGCGCGGCTCGAGTGGGCCGGTCCGTGCCGCGTTCGCGCCGGCCGACGTGAGCGACGCTGGTTTGTTTCCGCAGGTCGGATATGCAATTGGGCGTCAGAGCGGCACGGCCGTGGTCCGGAACCGCCTGCGCCGGCGTGCCCGTGAGGTGGTCCGCGCCGAGGCCCCGGCGCTGCCGCGGGGCACGTTCCTCGTGCGCGTCGGGCCGGAGGCGGCCACGCTGAGCCCGGCGGAGTTCCGGGCGGACGTGGCGACGGCGCTCCGGCGGGCCGGACGGGTACCGGTGGGCCGATGACGCCGACCGAAGCCCCCACGAGCCGGTCCGCCCGCGCCGCCGTGGCCGTGGTCACGGCGTATCAGGGCGCCGCCTCCGGGCGGGTGTCACCGTGCCGCTTCTACCCGAGCTGCTCGAACTACGCCGTCGAGGCGTTCACGGTGCACGGCTTCTGGCGCGGACTGGCCCTCACCGCCAGACGGCTGGTGCGCTGCCGGCCCTTCGGGCCCCACGGCGTGGACCTGGTCCCGGTGCTGGTCCACACCCACGAACGGAGCCGTCCGTGCTGAACCATCCCATCCTGGCCGAGAACGCCCTGTTCAAGCTGGTGGGCGAGATCTTCCACCCCCTCTTCGAACTGTTCGGCTACATCCTGGCGGGCCTCTACGCGGTCTGGCCGAACTACGGCTTCGCCATCACCGGGCTGACCGTCATCATCATGCTGGCCCTGACGCCGGTCACGGTGAAGAGCACCAAGTCGATGCTGGCCATGCAGCGGCTGCAGCCCGAGATGAAGAAGCTCCAGGCCAAGTACAAGGGCCCGGAGAACCGGGAGATGCTCAACCAGGAGATGATGCGTCTCTACAAGGAGAACGGGACCAGCCCGTTCGGCGCCTGCCTCCCGAGCCTCTTGCAGATGCCGTTCCTGATCGTGCTGTACACGTTGATCCGGGGTTTGTCGACGACGGCGACCAAGGTTGTCAACGGGCACAAAATCATCGTCGGAGCGCCAAGGTATATCCCAACAAATTCTCAAATGCACCAGGCATTGGTCCTCAGTCAGGGGCAAATGCACTGGTGGTTTGGGATGGATTTGTCCTCCCTGCCATTCTCAAATCACACGACGAATCCATTCACGCATGTCGTGACCACGTCGGTCAGTCAGGCCGTTTTGGTCATTCCGTATCTGGTGCTGATTGTCGCTGCGATGTTCCTGCAGTACTACCAAATGAAGCAGATGAACAGTCGTAATCCGCAGGCCGCGGCGGCGAATCCACAGATGCAAACCATGCAGAAGTTTTTCCCGCTTATTTTCGGCCTTATTTACCTGAGAGTCCCGGCCGGAGCAACGATTTACATGGTTGTGTCGTCCGCCATGCGCATCGGGACACAAGAGGTGATGTTCCGGAGCGGGATGGTCCAACCCGTGGCGGCCGAACGCGAGATCGGTTCGGCCAAGGAGGGCAAGGAGGACAAGCCACCACCGAAACCCTCCCCCAAGGCCGACCCGAAAGCCATCGCGAAACCCCCCCCAACCACCCCCACCCGGCGCTCGAGTGCCACCGACGGCACGTCGGCCGGCAAGGGCACCGTGCCGCCGAAGACGGGCGCTGGGGCGAACGGTCGGTCCAACACGAACGGGCGCAAGCCGACGGGGAAGGCCAACGGCAAGGCGACGGGGAGCGAGCCGGAGCCGCCGGCCCCCAAGGCGCACCCGCGGTCGCGCTCGAAACGAAGCAGAAAGGCGCGCTGACCCGTGGAGTGGGTAGAGGTCACGGGCAAGACTGTGGACGAAGCAACCGAGCAGGCCCTCGACCGCCTCGGGGTTGCGGCCGGTGATGCCGAGGTGATCGTGGTCACCGAGCCGAAGATGGGGTTGTTCGGTCGAGTGCGGGAAGAGGCCCGGGTGCGGGCCCGGGTGCGCCCGGTAGGCGCCCGGCCGAAGCGCGAGCGGTCTCGCCGCGGGGGCGGGCGATCGGGCGCGCAGGGCGGGCGCCAGGGCACCGGACGAGGCCCCAAGGAGACGTCGGGTCAGAGGTCGGAACACCGGTCCGCCGAAGGCGCCAGCCGTTCTGCGGGCGATTCCGCGGGCGATTCCACCTCAGGGGCCAATGCCAACGGGTCGGCGACGGCCGGGAGCGGGACCGGGACCAGCCGATCGGCCCGGCGGCGCCGCAATAAGGGTCGGGCTTCGGCGGGGACGGGGACCCGAGAGGGCTCCCCGAACGGGTCGACGACCGCGCGCACCGTGGCGAAGACTTCCCAAGCGAGCTCGGAGTTGAAGGAGACTGTGGACATGGCAGAGGGCATGACGCTCGAAGAGCAAGGTGAGGTAGGTCGGGCGTTCTTGGCCGGGCTGCTGAGTGAGTACGGGATGGAGGGCTCGGTCGAGACCCGCCTCCTCGACGAGGACACCGTGGAGATCGCTGCGATGGGTGACGACCTCGGCATGCTCGTCGGCCCGCGCGGGTCGACCCTGAGTGCGCTGCAGGACCTGACGCGCGCCGTGGTGCAGCGGCAGTGCCCCTCGCGTACCGACCGGATCCTGGTGGACGTCGCGGGGTACCGCGAGCGCCGCTCCGCCGCCCTCAAGCGCTTCAGTGTCCAGATCGCCGAGGAGGTCCTGGCGTCGGGCAACGAGAAGGCCCTGGAGGCCATGAGCCCGGCCGATCGCAAGTCCGTGCACGATGCCATCAATGAGGTGGCCGGGGTCGTCACCCGTTCCGAGGGCGAGGACCCGAACCGCTACATCGTCATTGCGCCGGCGGGCTGACGCCCTGGTCGGTGCCGAGCGCCGGGCCGGGGGCGGGGGCCGGGTCTAGTCGGGCGCGGGAAAGTCACCGGACTCCCCTACGGCGATGTTCGACGTCCTAAGCGAGGCCCGAGAGGCTGGATTCCTGGGCCCAGGGCCTGTCGAAACGCAACTGCGACACGCAGAAGGGTTCGTCGCCGTCGCCCGCCGTCTGGCCCTCGAGGCCGAGGTGTCTCCCCCGCTGCGGATCGTGGACCTCGGCTCCGGAGGCGGAATCCCCGGACTGGTCGTGGCCGCTGCGTGGCCCGAGACCACCTTGGTGTTGCTCGAGGCGAACGGCCGTCGCGCCGGGTTTCTCCGGCGTGCGGTTCCTCGACTCGGTCTGGAGCCACGGGTCACGGTGTTAGAAGCGCGCGCCGAGGCCGCAGGGCGAGATCCCGCCAACCGTGGCGCGTTCGACGGGGTCCTGGCGCGGTCGTTCGGCCGGCCGGCGGTCGTCGCCGAATGCGGGGCGCCGTTTCTGAAGGTTGGCGGCTGGATCGTCGTCTCCGAGCCGCCGGCCGAGGACGTCCGAGAAGGCGAGGCTCGGGAACTCACCGAGACGCCGTCTCGATGGCCGGCGAGCGCTCTGGCCGAGTTCGGGCTCGAGCCGGCCCAGGTCGTCCGGGAGGGGGCTTCGTACCAGGTGCTGCGCCAGATCAAACCCTGCCCCAGCCGGTTTCCGCGTCGCAACGGCGTTCCCGCCAAGAGACCCCTTTTCTGATGGCCCTCCGGGTCCTTTGTGGACCGTGCGTCCCAAGTGTCCGGTAGCTGAGCGGTCACGGGATCCCAGGCCGATAGCTTGAGAGCTATTCCAACGGCATGCCTCGGGGTCCTGTTCCACGTGAAACATTCTCGAGGGCCTTTCCGCTCCGCAACGTGACGTTTCACGTGGAACAAAACCTCAAGCCTTGACCTTCGCTGAGCGGGGAGCCAGGATAGGCGGCGTAATGTGGCGATTCGGAATGCCTGCCTGATGCGCATCCGGCGCAGAGACAAGCAATCACCACTGACACCAGCCCCCGCCCAACAGACGCCCGCTTCCGACCCAGAAGGCCCGACGTCGATGGACCCCGTCAAGAGCCTGATTTCGGAGGCTCCGGCACCGACGGAATCATCGCCGGCCCAGCCCTCTCCGGCCCAGCCCCCGGTCTTCGACCAGGCCGTCGTGGCCCCCCAGGAGCCGGCGCAGGAGCCGGCGCAGGAGTTGGAGCATGAGCCCGATCCACAGATGGGACGGGAGAAAGCCGCCGACCTGGCACCTGACGTGGCAAAAGCGACAACCGCTCCCGAACCGGACAAGACTTCCGAGATTGCTGAAGAGCCCCACTCCCCTGGTGCCGGGGCGGATGCTTCAGATTCCGTCGTACCGGAGCCTGACGGCCCGCTGGCGGCCGTAGAGCAGGATGTAGGTCCCACCCCCCCGACAGCAGCCGAGGAGCCAGAGGCGGACATGGCCAAGAAGCCGAAGCCCGACAAAAAGCCCAGGGCGGCGGAGGCGTCCGCCGCCGCCGAGCCGGTCATGCGTGCACCCACCATCGGGAGCGAGGCCAACGAGCTCTTGAACGGCTCGAAGCCTGCGGCGCGGGACCTCCCCCGGGTCATCGCCATCGCGAACCAGAAGGGTGGTGTGGGCAAGACCACGACCACGGTCAACCTGGGCGCTGCACTGGCCGAGCAGGGCTATCGGGTGCTGGTGATCGACCTTGATCCGCAGGGAAACGCCACCACCGGGCTCGGCGTGGAGGCTCGCAACTTCGAGCTCTCCATGTACGACGTCATCATGCGGGAACAACCGCTGGAGGACTGCATCGAGCCCACCAGCGTCAAGAACCTCTTCGTGGCCCCGGCGACGATCGACCTGGCCGGGGTCGAGATCGAGCTCGTCCCCGCCTTCAGCCGAGAGCTCAAGCTCAAGCGGGCTATCGACACCATCGTGGACGACTTCGACTTCGTGCTCATCGACTGCCCGCCCTCCCTCGGGCTCATCACCGTCAACGGCCTGGCGGCGGCGGACGAAGTGCTCGTGCCGATCCAGTGCGAGTACTACGCCCTCGAGGGCTTGAGCCAGCTGCTCCGCAACGTGAACCTGGTCTCGACCAACCTGAACGAGACCCTCGAGGTCACGACCATCGTCCTGACCATGTACGACTCGAGGACCCGGCTGTCGGTCGACGTGGCCAACGAGGTCCGGGAGCACTTCTCCGAGCGGGTCTGCCGGGTGGTGATCCCCCGCACCGTCCGCCTCTCCGAAGCCCCCTCGTTCGGGCAGCCCATCACGGTTTTCGATCCTTCCTCGCGAGGCGCCGTGGCCTACCGCGAGCTGGCCAAGGAGGTGAGCAATGGCGCGCCGCAGCGGACTCGGTAAGGGCCTCAGCGCCCTGATTCCGAGCGAAGCCGTCGGGGAGTCCGACTCCCTGCTCCGGGTGGTGCCGATCTCGCACATCCGACCCAACTCGTTCCAGCCCCGCAGCCACTTCGACGACGAGTCGATGGCCGCCCTGGCCGCGTCCATCAAGGCGGTGGGCCTGCTTCAGCCGGTCTTGGTGCGGGAGATCCACGACGAGAACGAGTCCTATGAGCTGATCGCGGGGGAGCGACGCTGGCGGGCGGCCCGGCGGGCCGGGCTCCAGACGATCCCGGTCCTCGTGCAGGTGGCCGACGACGTGGCCAGCCTCGAGCAGGCCCTGGTCGAGAACCTCCACCGGGTCGACCTCAACGCCCTCGAGGAGGCCGCGGCCTACCAGCAACTGATCGACGAGTTCGGCTTGACCCATGAGCAGGTGGCCAGCCGCATGGGCAAGGGCCGGGCGACCATCACCAACACACTGCGCTTGTTGCAGCTGCCCGCGGGCGCCCAGCAGGCGTTGGCGGAGCGCACCATCTCGGCCGGCCATGCCCGGGCCCTGCTCGGCACCCCGGACCGGGCGCTCCAGGAGAAGCTGGTCGAGCGGATCGTGGACGAGGGCCTGACCGTGCGCGCCGTGGAGGATCTCGTACGGGGCGGTGGTTCGGAGCTCCACGTCGTCCCCGAGCCGGGCGGCGAGCCGGCCGCCGCTCAGACCCCTCCCGAAAAGGGTACGACCAAAGGTACGACCGAGCCGGCGGCCCGCCGGCCGGCCGAGCGCAAGCTGCCCGAGCCCGGCGTCCTCGAGCTCGAGGAGCTGCTGTCGACCTACCTCAACACCAGGGTCAAGGTCGACATCCAGAACCGCAGGGGGCGCCTGATGGTCGAGTTCGCCACGCTCGAGGATCTCGAGCGCATCTACCGCGCCATGGTCGGTGACGCAGGCGTCGCATAGTTCGCGTAACTGTCAAGGGTCGGTTCAGCTTCATCCACAACCTGTGCATGATGTTGTGGATTGTCACGTCGGTCACGTGCCCGAAGGTTTGATCACAGAACCGTCGCCTGGGGCACCGGGATTTCAAACGCCAGTGGCACGCTGACGCATAATTACTGGTAATCAGTCCCAGGAAGCGTCGGCCCAGTACCCGAGAGCGACCGAGAGGGCGGCCGCCAACGCCGGTGCCTGCTCGACGACCGTGCTGGCCGGGCCAACCTCGACGAGCACCGCAGGCATGCGCGTCTCGCGCAGGATGGGCACCGACATGCCGTGGACACCGCCGTCGGTGACACCGAGCGCTCCGGGCACAGTGCCCTGCACGAGCTCGGCCAGCCGGCGCCCGCCGGGGGATTCGTCGTGGGCGCCGGACCAGAACGCCGTCCGGCACGCCGAGGCCGACGGGTTGAGGCGCAGCCCGACGAAGACGTCGACGCCGAGCTCGTTGGCCTCCTTGGCCTGGACGCTGGCGTCGGGGTGGTGCAGCTCGCTGACCCGGGTCCCGGCCAGGGTCAGGCGCCGGCGCAGGGCGCCCGTGACGCTGCCCAGCCCGCCGCTCTCGCCGACGGCGACGTGACGCCCCCGCAAGGTCGGGGGGGCGTCACGCAGGGCGGCCCGCTCACGCACCGAGGACACCGGCCGCGGGTCGCGGTGGCGGCTCTCGAGGCGCAGCAGCTCACGCAGCGTCGCCCCGCCGACGATGCCGTCGACGGGCACGCCGGCGTTGCGTTGGAATTCGCCCAGCGCCCTGGTGGTGGCGTCCCCGAAGATCCCGTCGACCCGTGTCGTGTCGAAGCCCAACGTGCAGAGGCGCTGTTGGAGCTCGGCGACGTCGTCACCTCGCAGCATGGGGGTCCGGCGGTACAAGAAGCGGTCGCCGAGCCGAAAACCGGCTTCCACCAGGGTGTTCCAAGTCTGGGCGCCACACACCCCGTCGACCCGGAGCCCGCGCAGGCGCTGGAAGGCCTGCACGGCGGCACGGGTGGCGAGGCCGAAGATGCCGTCGGCGTCGACGGGCGCGCCCGGGAGGATAGCGGTGAGGCGGTGTTGGACGTCGGACACCGCGGGGCCGCGGTCTCCGATGGCAAGCGGCAGGCCTACAGGTAGGCCGAGATCTCCTCGAGCAGCGCGCCCTTGGGCTTCGCCCCGATCAGGCGTACCGCGGGCTCGCCGTCCTTGAACAGGATCAGCGTCGGGATGCTCATCACGTCGAAGCGGCGCGTCACGTCCAGGTTGTCGTCGATGTTCAGCTTCGCGATCCGGACCTTGCCCGCCTGCTCCTCGGCGATCTCCTCGAGGACCGGGGCGATCATCTTGCATGGGCCACACCACTCGGCCCAGAAGTCCACCAGGACGGGGACGTCAGAACTTTTGACATTCTCGTCAAACGTAGCGTCGGTGAGGGTCTCGATCTTCTCGCTCATCACATCTCCTTGTCAGCGGGTGTAACGCCGGGTGACCTGGTTCTGTTCCCTACTCGCCTCTCATTTCGAGCCAGCGCTCGGCGTCGATGGCCGCCATGCAGCCCGAACCGGCCGAGGTCACGGCCTGGCGGTAGTAGTGGTCCTGCACGTCGCCACACGCAAAGACGCCGTCCACGCTGGTGCGCGTGGTGCCGTCGAGCGTCTTGACGTACCCGTTTTGGTCGAGCTCGAGCTGACCCTTCACGAGGACGGTGTTGGGCTCATGGCCGATGGCGACGAAGAGGCCGGTGGCGTCGAGCTCCGACTCCGCGCCCGTGACCGTGTCGCGAAGGCGGAGACCGCTCACCTTGGTGTCCCCGCACACGTCGGCGACCACCGAGTTCCACTTGAACTCGATCTTCTCGTTGGCGTAGGCCCGCTTCTGCAGGATCTTGGAGGCCCGCAGCTCGTCGCGCCGGACGATGACGCTGACCTTGGAGCCGAACCTGGCCAAGAAGATCGCCTCCTCCATGGCCGAGTCCCCACCGCCGACCACTGCGATGTGCTGCTCCCGGAAGAAGAAACCGTCACAGGTGGCGCAGGTCGAGACCCCGTAGCCGAGCAGGCGTTCCTCGTTGGAGACGCCGAGCATGAGGGAGCGGGCGCCGGTGGCGACAATGAGCACGTCCGCGACCACCGTCGGCTCGTCGGCGCCAGGGTCGCCCACCCAGACCTCGAAGGGCCAGGGGGTCAGGTCGACACGGCTCACCTTGGCGGTGCGGATCTCGGCCTCGAAGCGGAGCGCCTGGGCGCGCATGATGCCCATGAGCTCGGGGCCCATGATCCCGTCGACGAAGCCCGGGTAGTTCTCGACGTCGGTGGTCAGCATCAGCTGGCCGCCCGGTTGGTCACTCGTCGACGACGGCTCCCCCTCTATGACCAGGGGCTGGAGCTGGGCCCGCGCGGTGTAGAGGGCGGCCGTCAGCCCGGCCGGCCCGCTTCCGATGATGACGACCTCGCGACGCTCAGGCATCGGGGGGGAGGCCGCGGCGCGCGTAGAGCACGGCGCCGACGGCGCTGAAGATCAGCCCGAGGACGATGTACGAGGCCCAGATGCGGTGGCCGGCGATGGTCGTCAGCCGGATGAAGCCGATGCAGAACATGACGATGACGGTAAGGCCGACCACGGCGATGATGACGCCGAAGACGACGCTGCGGGCGGCCACGATGGCCGGCCGCACGGCGCGGTCGTTGACAGTCGCCACCACCGTGTCGATGGTGTCGAGGGCACGGGTGGACAGTGCGTCCCCGATGTCGTTCTCAGCCACGGCGTGAGACTACCCGGCGGTCCCGGCCGTCCTGGCTGGGACGATGTAGCAGACGCCCACGGTGTTGGGCCCGGCGTGGGTGCCGACCACCGGGCCCAGGTCGACCGAGAAGATCGGATGCTCGGTGGCGATGTCCTGGAGGCTCGTCATGACCTCGGCGAAGTCGTCGCAGGCGCCGTCCGCCACGGCGATGCGCTCGACCGGCGCGTCCGCCCTGACCTTTTCGGTCAGGTAGGCGAGCGCCCGGGCCCGGGTGCGCTGCTTGGACTCCTCGGCCACCTCGCCGTCCTTGAGCTGGATCACCGGCTTGATGTTGAGGAGCGACCCGACGAGGGCACGGGCCCCGCCGATCCGCCCGCCGCGCTGCAGGTGTTCCAGCCCGCCCAGGACCCCGTAGATACGAGTCCGCCCGATGCGATCCCGGGTGGCAGCGACGAGATCGTCCAGTCCCGAGCCGCTGGCGGCCTCCTCGGCGGCGGCGATGACGAGCAGGCCCTGCCCCATGGTCAAGGAGTACGTGTCGATGACCTGTACCGGCTTGGCGTCGAAGGTCTCGGCCGCCGTACGGGCCGAGTCGTAGGTGCCCGACACCTTCGAGGAGATGGTGAGGCAGAGGACGGCGTCGGCGCCGTCGTCGACGGCGTGTTGGTACGCCGCCTGGAAGGCGCCCGGGGACGGTGCGGAGGTTTCGGGCAGGGCGCCCTTGCCCCGGCAGCGCTCCCAGAACTCGGTCGGGGTCAGCTGGCGCCGGTCTTCGAACTCGGCGTCGCCGAAGCGGATGGTCAGCGGGACGACCGTGACGTTGTGCTCCTTGACGAGCTGGTCGGTGAGGTCGCACGCGCTGTCGGTGACGATGCGGACGCCGGGCATGGGATCGAGTCTGCCACGGATGGGACGGGCGTCAGCAGGTTGAAACCGGCGTGACGGGGAGGTTGGGCGTCGGGTCAGGCCGGTCGGGGCGAGATACGGGCGACGCCGAGGGGACGAGGCGGGCCGACGGTCCGGGTCGGGCCGACGCGGCGGGTCGGCCCGGGTGGGTTCGGCGGCGCAGGCGGAGGCGGGGGAGGAGGTGATGGCGGCCGCCGCCGCCGGGCGTCGTGGAGCCTGCCCAGCCAGATCACGACGGCGGCGAAGGTGGCGCCGCCGGCGATCACCGCGCCGCCGACACGGGCGAGCAGTGCGGCCACGCTGGTCGAGGCCGAGAGGTTCGAGACGATGAGGACCACGACGGCCATCGGGACGGACGCGATGATCACCCGCCACAACGGGGCCCACGTCTCCGCCGGGGCCAGCCGGCCGAACCACTGGTGGAAGACGCCCAGGGCGAGGAGCGCGGCCACGGTGTAGGCGATCGAGAGCGAGAGCGCCAGGCCGCGGACGCCGAGCGGGTGGACGAGCGCGAGGGCGAGGACGATGTTGAGACCGTTCTCGACGAGGTAGAGGTAGAAGGCCACTTTCGTCCGCTGCATCGTCTGGAGCACCCGGACGAAATAGAGATAGGCGCAGAAGCCGGGCAGTCCGAGGGCGAACAGGGCCAAGGCCGCGCCGGTCGTCGCGGTCTGGGCCGGCGTGCTGTGGCCGATGCCGAGCAGCAGGGCGACGGCGGGCTTGGCGAGCAGCAGCATCCCGACTGCGGAGGGGATGACGAGGGCGAGCACGGCCCGGAGGCCGCCGGTCATCCGGTGCAAGAACGCGTCCCTCCGGCCGGTCGACCACTTCTCCGCCAGGTCGGGAGCGACGACCGACATGACGGTGACCGCGATCACCCCGTAGGGGAGCTGGAAGAACGCGTAGGCATACGTATAGGACGACACCGGGTCGGGTCCTGGCACCTCGCCGGCCAGCACGGTGACGACGAAGAGCGCGATCTGGTTGGCCACGACGAAGCCGAACGTCCAGGCGCCGAGCCGGGCGACCGCAGCCAGCGCCTCGTCATGGAGGTCCCAGCGCCAGCGCAACCGGCGGAGGTTGGCCTGGCGCAGGCTCGGGATCAGCGCAACGCCCTGGAGCACCACGCCGAGCGAGGTCCCCAGGCCCAGCAGGACGAGCTGCGCCCGGTGCTGCTCGACGCTGGCGAGCGAGGCAGAGTGTCCGGCCCACAGCCCGAACCAGATGAGGATCGTGATGCAGACGACGTTGTTGACGATGGGAGCCCACGCCACGGCGACGAAGCGGCGGCGGGTGTTGAGCAAGGCGGCGCCGAGCGCGAACAGGCCGTAGGCCGCGATCTGGATGACGAACCACCGCAGGAACGTCGTGGCGACCTCCCGCTCGAGGAGCACCCGGTGGATCTGGTTCGGGTGGGCGTGCGTGTCGAGAGCGGTCAGGGCGTCGATCAGGTAGGGCGCCGCCAGGAGCGCCGCCACCGTCGTGGTGAGGAGGACGACGACCGACACGGTCAGGACGGCCGAGATCGACTCGAAGGCCTCCTCCTCGGAACGGTTGGCCAGACGTTCGACAAAGACGGGGATGAAGGTGGCGGAGAGCACGCCGCCCAGCACGACGTCGTAGAGCATGTTGGGCGTCGTGTTGGCGAGGTTGTAGGAGTCGGCCAGCGGCGTCTGCCCCAGCGCCCAGGCGAGGGCAACGAAGCGCAGCAGGCCGGTGACCCTCGACATGCCGGTGCCGACGGAGACGTAGACCGCAGCGGTCCGCAGCGGGAGGGTGCGAGCGCGGCGGGGGGAGGCCACGGTCAGTGGGCCCGGGGGCGGTGGCGGCGCGAGCGCCGCCACGTGCGCGCCCACCAGGCCAGGAGGACGGCACCGGCCAGGATGGTCAGGGCGATCCCGACAAACGAGATGGCCGTCGAGTGGACCGTGAGCACGGTGCGGCGAGGACCAGCTGCCCGTTCGCGGTGTGCAGGGTGACGTCGATGGGCAGGCGGTCACCCGACGTCCGGGCCTGGGCGGTCACCCGCACCGAGGTGGTCGGGTGGTAGAGCGTGAACGACTGCGTGTTGCCGTCGGGGAACGTGAACTTGTCGCTCGAGAGGGTCACGAGGACCCGCACCGGATACGGCGCCGCCGACAGCACGGTGATCGGGATGGACGCCTGTCGCGCCGTGAACGTCACGGTCCGTTCGGTGGCGAGGGTGATCTTTCCGGTCTGGCCGGAGAAGGCGCGCTCGTAGACGTTCAGGGCGGCCGCCCGATGGGTCGGGCTCAGTCCCTTGGCCTCCGTCGCCAACAAGAGGTCCGACAGCGACGTGAGCTCCGGCGGCGGGCGCCCCATGATGGCCTTGGCGTAGGACGAGAGCTGTTGGCGGGCCAGCGCGATCCGGTCGGCGGCGCTGTGCGAGACGCCACGGCTGGCCGCGCCCGATTGCAGCTGGCGCGAGTCGGGCTCGCGGTTGCCCCCGACCGGGACCTGCGCGTAGAGCTGGCTCAGCGTCACCGCCGTCAGTGCCGGGTTGCCGCTCAAGCCCCCGAGCAGCGTCTCGAGGAACGGCCCGGACACCGTCCACCTCGGGGTGGGCGTGACGACGACTCCGCGCGGCTCGGCGAGGAACGCGTTCTCGAAGTGCACGAACGACAGCCCGGCGAGGAGCTGCTCCGCGTCGAGCACCGGGTTGGCCGGATTGGCCGTGAAGCGGGAGCTCAAGGTGGAGTCGGACGCGACGGCGGTGACCGTCGTGCCGTGACCGAGGTCGAGGTTGAAGGGCTGGGCGAAGGTGTAGTTGCTCAGCCCGCCGTTGGACAGGTCATTGTCGTTGAGGACGAGCTGCGACGCCCCGGCCTTGTTCATGCCTGTCGCCAGCCCGTTGGCGTCGCCCTGGGAGAACGAAGAGCTCGTGTCGACCCAGGCCCCGCCGGACGGGCGCAGGCCCGCCGCCCGCAAGAGCGCGTCCCCCCGCGCCACCTGAGTGCCGATCTCGCCCGAGATCCCCGCCTCGGAGAGCGCCGCGACGTTGATCGGCACGTATGGCTCGCTGAGCACCTCTTCGGCGTCGAGCGTGGCGAGCTCCTGGAGGGCGTGCACGCCGTCCCGGGACTGGGTCTGGGCGATCCGGTCGACGGCAGCGGGGCTCACCGCCAGTGTCGTGGGCACGTCGCGGTGGTCCGACAGCGCCGTCGCCACGGTCTCGGTGCCGTTCGTCCCGACCGGGACGACCACGCCGACACGCAACGCGCCGCCCTCGCCGACCGCACTCGGCTCTTCATACGTGAGGAACGTGGTGAAGCGCGCGATGGGCGAGCTCGTCCCCTGGCGCTCGAGCGCGACGTTGACCGGGTAGACATCGCCGCAGCGACCGGTCAGCGGCGTGCAGCCGAGATCAAGGGTGGGGCCACCGGGCGCGCAGACCCCCGGACCGGTCGCCGGCGGGGTGACGCTGTCGTCGGGCAGGACGGTCACGCAAATGGACGCGCCCAAGCCGGTGGTCCCCGCGGTGACCGGGATGTCGTTCAGGTGCAGCAGCGCGTCGCTCGTCGGGGTGCCGTTGATCGACTGCTGCAACTGCGAGCCGCTGTCCATGCGCCCGTAGAACGTGACGCTCACGTGCAGCTCGGACGCCGGGCCCGCACGGGGGCCGACGGCAAAGGAGGCGTTGAACCAGGGCTGGGTCGCCATGACCCAGGGCGTCTGGCTCACCAAGGCGAGCGGGGGCGCGTCGGGGGACGAGGCGCGCGCGGCCGCCGCCCGATGGCCGGAATGTCCGGGGGCGGTGGCGGCAGCCGGAACGGTGCCCAGGAGAAGGGATAGAGCCACGGCGAGCGTGCAGAGGGCAGTCTTGGCCCAGCGCATCGGCACAGGGAGAGGCTAGAGGGCGCACTACCGTGGGCGGGTGCAGTCCACGTCGGTTCCCGAACGGTTCCGCCCCTATGTCGAGGCCACCGAGGAGCTCGCGCGCCGGTTCACGGCGGCGGGCCGAACGTTGTATTTGGTGGGTGGATCCGTACGGGACGCGCTCTTCCCTGGAGCGGGCGGAGCGGGCGCCGCGGAGGGGCCCGTGGGCTCGGACCTGGACCTGACCACCGACGCCAGGCCGGACGAGATCGAGCGATTGGTGCGCGGCTGGGCGGACGACGTGTGGACCCAGGGTGCGCGCTTCGGCACGATCGGGTGCCGCAAGGGGTCCCACGTCTACGAGATCACCACCCATCGGGCCGAGGTCTACGTGCCCGAGTCGAGGAAGCCCGAGGTGACGTTCGGCGACGACATCACCGTGGACCTGTCGCGGCGGGACTTCACCATCAACGCGCTTGCGCTGCGCCTGCCCGACATGGAGCTGATCGATCCCTTCGACGGCCTGGCCGACCTGGCCGCAGGGCGGCTGCGCACCCCACTCGATCCGGAGGTGTCCTTCGGCGATGACCCGCTGCGCATGCTGCGGGCGGCGCGGTTCAAGGCTCGGTTCTCCCTCGAGCCTGACCCGGCGCTGACCGATGCCGTCGTCCGCCTCCACGGTCGGCTGTCGATCGTCTCCGCCGAGCGCATCCGGGACGAGCTCGACAAGATGATCATGCTCGACGTGCCCTCGACGGCGTTGTGGTTCGTCGTCCGCACCGGCTTGGCGGACGAGTTCTTGCCCGAGCTGCCGGCGATGGCGCTCGAGCAAGACCCGATCCACCGGCACAAGGATGTGCTGGCGCACACGCTCGCCGTCGTCGACAAGACGTCGAAGAACCGGCTGCTGCGACTGGCGGCGCTCTTCCACGACGTCGGCAAGCCGCGGACGCGCGCGATTACCGACGGCGGAGTGAGCTTCCACCACCACGAGGTGGTGGGGGCGCGCATGACGCGAGCCCGCATGGAAGCGCTGCGCTATCCGAGCGCCGACGTGGACACCGTCGTCCGCCTCGTCGAGTTGCACCTGCGCTTCCACACCTACCGGCTGGGATGGACGGACAAGGCCGTCCGGCGCTACGTCCGAGACGCCGGGCAGTATCTCGACATGCTGAACGAGCTGACGCGCTGCGACTGCACGACGCGGAACGCGGCGAAGGCGCGCGCCCTGGCGCGGCGCATGGACGAGCTCCAGGCGCGGATCGCCGAGCTGCGGGCACAAGAGGAGCTCGATGCGTTGCGGCCCGATCTGTCGGGCAACCAGGTCATGGAGCTGCTCGGCATCGGGCCGGGGCCGGCCGTGGGCCGGGCGCTGGCCTTCCTGATGGACCTGCGGCTCGACGAGGGGCCGCTTGGCGAGGAGGAGGCGGCCGTCCGCTTGCAGTCGTGGTGGGACGAGGAGCGGGCGGGCTCGGGTCGCGGGCAGGGCGACGGCTGAGCAGCGGGGCGGCGGACCGGGCTACCGTCGGCACCATGACGCGCATTCAGGCACCGGACAGCGGCATGGGGGAGCACATCGACTGGGCGCTCCTGCGCCCGGAGATGGCGGCGGGCATGGGAAAGCTCTCGGCGGCCGTCTACGGCAACTCACAGCTGTCCGTGCGCGAGCGCGAGGCGGCGCGGTGGACGATCGCGCTGATCAACGACTGCGCCGTGTGCCGTGACACCCGGGCCCGTGACGGCGAGCAGGTCGGCGCGGGCGAGCCCTTCTACGCCGAAGTCACCGACTGGCGCGCCGCGACGGGATTGAGCGAGCGGGAGCGGCTGGCGGCCGAGTTCGCGGAGCGGTTCGCCATTGACCACCTGGCCATGGACGAGGACTTGTGGGGTCGCCTGCACGCCGCCTACTCCGACGCCGAGCTGGCCGACCTCACGATCTGCTGCGGCTGCTTCCTCGGGATGGGCCGGACGCTCGCCGTCGTCGGGGCGCGGGCGCCCGACGAGCGCATTCTCGTCTGAACCGCTTGTACGGTTCCGGCGGTTCGGCTGGGGCCTCCGCGGGTCAGTCGGCCGGCCAGGTCCCTTGCGTCTCGCCGGCCTCGAAGGCCTCGACCATGGCGTGGGCGACGTCGTCGTGGTACTGCACCGGCGGCGACTTCATGAAGTAGGCGGAAGGGCCGAGCAGTGGGCCGCCGATACCGCGGTCGAGTGCCAGCTTGGCGCAGCGGACGGCGTCGATGATCACGCCCGCTGAGTTGGGTGAGTCCCACACCTCGAGCTTGAGCTCCAGGTTCAGCGGCACATCGCCGAAGTTGCGGCCCTCCATGCGGATGTAGGCCCACTTGCGGTCCTTCAGCCACGGCACGTGGTCGGACGGCCCGACGTGGATGTCGTCCGCGTCGAGCACGTTGTCCTCGATCTGGCTGGTGACGGCCTGGGTCTTCGAGACCTTCTTCGACTCGAGACGCTCACGCTCGAGCATGTTCTTGAAGTCCATGTTCCCGCCGAAGTTGAGCTGGTAGGTGTGGTCGAGGGCGAGACCACGGTCCTCGAACAAGCGGGTGAGGATGCGGTGGACGATGGTGGAGCCCACCTGGCTCTTGATGTCGTCACCCACGATGGGCACGCCGGCGTCACGGAATTTGCGGGCCCACTCGGGGTCCGACGCGATGAAGACCGGGATGGCGTTGACGAAGGCCACCCCGGCGTCGAGGCAGGCCTGGGCGTAGTGGCGCTGGGCCTGCTCGGAGCCGACGGGCAGGTACGAGACCAGCACGTCCGCCCGGGCGTCCCGCAATGCCTGTGCGACGTCCACCGCTTCGACCGGGGACTCCTCGACGATCTCCTTGTAGTACTTCCCGAGGCCGTCGAGCGTCGGCCCGCGCTGGACAGTGACCCCGAGCTCGCCCACCTCGGCGAAGCGGACCGTGTTGTTGTGGCCGGCATGGATCGCCTTGCCGAGGTCGGTGCCGACCTTGGTCTGGTCCACGTCGAACGCCGCCACGGGCACCAGGTCATGGACGTGGTACCCGCCGAGCTCCACGTGCATCAGCCCGGGTACGACGTCGTCGGGATGGGCGGCGCGGTAGTACGTGATCCCCTGGACGAGCGAACTGGCGCAATTGCCGACGCCGGCAATCGCGAGGCGGATGGGGCTGGACATTGACGGGTCTCCTTCTGTTATCCGGTGGTGCGAGTCGTGGTCCTCAAAGGACCGGCTCGGGGTTGGCGACCCCGGCTCCGGCCTCGGGGGCTCCAGCGACTCCTGCGGTGGCGAGCGAGGCGCGCTCGGAAGCGATCAGCGTGTCGAGCCAGCTGATGTCGCGAGCGACGCCGTCGGCCGTGTGCTGCACGACCGAGCGGGCGTAGACGTCGAGATCCTCGCCGGCGTTCTGCGTCTCACCGAGGCGTTGGACCAGAAGGGCGCGCCGGCGCTCCAGCAGGGCCAGGCGGGCCTGCGGTGCGAGGTGCCGGGCGAAGGCCAGGCGGAGCCCGAAACTGCGGGCGTCGTCGGCCGCTCCGCTGCCCGCCAGTAGCTCAGTGAAGAGCTGCCGACCGGCGTCGGTGATCCGGTACACCTTGCGGCCTCGGCGACCGCGGGCGGGGGAGTGACGCCGGGCGCGCAGCACAGCGAGTTCCCCGCTGAGCGATCCGGTGGGGGGGGCCGGCGCGGGTGGGGCGCTCTCGGACGAGGCGCCCTCGGTGGCGACCACGGCACCCGCCTTCTCAAGCCGGGTCAGCGCCGGGTAGATGGAGCCGAAGGAGACGTTGGCGAGGATCCCCAGGTGCTCACGCAGCCGCCGGCGGATCTCGTAGCCGTGGAGGTCACGCTCCTCGAGGAGGCCCAGAATGGCCATGTCCAACATTGCGAAGCAGTATATCGAATCGATATAGCGTTGTACAGGGATTCGTCACAGAGGCGTCACGACGATGCCCGAATCAGGCACGAGGGCGTTGGAATTTGGGCTCGGGGTGGGTGGGCTCCGAAGAGCCGAGAGGTAGCCTGGCCGCCGTGTCAGTCACCTCGGAGCCGAGGTCATCTTCCCGGGCGGTCAGCCCCGACGTCACGGCCCAGGTGGAATACCGGATCGTCCGCAACGGCTTGGTCAGAGACGTCGAACGCGGCCGGGTGCTCCGCACCGACGTATGCGACGCCCACCCCGAACTCCTGCGGGCGGCACGCAACGTTGGCCGTCCGACCAAGGAGGTTTGCCCGATCTGCGACGAAGGGCGGGTCGTGACCGTCACTTTCGTGTTCGGGGCGAAGCTGCCGCCCGGTGGACGGTGTCCCGGGACGGCCGCCGAACTCAAGGCGCTGTGCCGGCGACCGGAGCCCGTCCTCTGTTACGAGGTCGAGGTATGCCCCGCGTGCGCCTGGCATCACCTGATGCGCAAGTACCCGGCCGGGGGCGGGCGTCGTCGGAGCCGGACGCCCATGCAGCCCGACAAGGGGACGCCGAAGTGACACACGGGCCCGTCACCGTCCCTTCACTGCGGGCCCGGAAGCGACACAACGGCGACACCCCGATCGTGATGGTGACGGCCTACGACGAGCCGGGGGCGCGCATCGTTTCGGACGGAGGCGCCGACATCATCCTGGTGGGTGACTCGGTCGCCAACAACGTCCTCGGCTATCCCGACACGCTGCACGTTGACATCGGGGTCATGGCGCACCACACCGCGGCGGTGGCCCGGGCGAAGCCGCACTCCCTGATCCTGGGCGACATGCCGTGGATGAGCTACCACCTGTCGCCCGACGACGCCGTGCGCAACGCGGCGACCCTGATCCGCGCCGGCGCACAAGCCGTGAAGCTCGAGGGGGGGCGGGCCCGGCTGCCGGTGGTCGAGGCCATCATCAAGGCGGAGATCCCGGTCATGGGCCACCTGGGACTGACCCCCCAATCGGTCCTCGCCATGGGCGGCTTCCGGGTGCAAGGCAAGAGCGTCGACGCCGCGACTGCGCTGCTCGACGCGGCGAAGGCCCTCAGCGTGGCTGGCTGCTTCGGCTTCGTGATCGAGGGCGTGCCCGACGTGGTCGGGGCAGCCGTCACCGAGGCCCTGGACGTGCCGACGATCGGTATCGGGGCCGGGCCCTCCTGCGACGGACAGGTGTTGGTGTTCCACGACCTGCTCGGGTTGGGGTCGGGAACCCCGCCCAAGTTCGTGCGGCGGTACGCCGAGGTGGGGCGAATCGCCACCGAGGCGATCGCGGCCTTCGCCGAGGATGTCCGCAGCGGGCGGTTCCCGAGCGATGCCGAGACCTACCACGGCCCGGAGGGCCTGGGGGACGCCCTGGCCTGAGCCGGGCTACCATGGTCGTCCGCAAGAGACCCTGCTCCTGACCGTCAGGAGCCCGGGGTGACACCCGGTCCAGAGGGAGGTACGCCGCACATGCGGCCTTACGAAGTCATGGCCATCTTCGAGGCCACCACCGAACCGAGCGTGATCCAGGGTGTCCTCGACCGTGCGCTCGAGGTCATTCGTACCACGGGAGGCAACCCAGGTGCGATCGACCGCTGGGGGAAGCGCACCTTCGCCTACGAGGTGAACCACAAGCGCGAGGGTTACTACGTCGTGGTTGAGTTCACGGCCGAGCCAGAGACAGTGGCCGCGCTCGATCGCATGCTCGGCCTGGCCGACGAGGTCGTGCGCCACAAGGTGATCCGCCTGCCCGAGGGAGCGCGCGCCGCCGCGGCTTCCGAAGCAGCGGCGAGCTGACGGCAGGAGAGGAGCAGAGATGGCGACAGACAACAGCGTGACGCTCGTGGGCAACGTGACCCGTGACCCCGAGCTCCGATTCACCAACACCGGCCAGGCAAACGTGACGTTCGGGTTGGCCGTCAACCGGCGCTGGCAGAACCGCCAGACCCAGGAGTGGGAGGAAGCGACCTCTTTCTTCGACGTCGTCTGCTGGCGCGAGATGGCAGAGAACGTGAGTGAGACGATCACACGGGGCGCGCGGGTGATGGTCGCCGGTCGGCTCGAGCAGCGCAGCTGGGAAACCCAGGAGGGCGAGCGGCGATCGAAGGTCGAGGTCGTGGCGGACGAGATCGGGCCGTCGCTGCGGTGGGCCACCGCGCAGATCGTGAAGAACGAACGCCGCGGCGGCGGGGACTCGGGCCGCGGTGGTGGAGGAGGCGGCGGGCGGGCGCCGGCGCCGGCGCCACAGCCGGCCGCCGAGACCGGTGGCGGCTACGGATTCGACGAGGAGCCCTTCTGATGGCACGCAACAATCAACGAAGCGGGTCGGCGGCTCGCCGTGCGCCGAAGGACCTGGGCCGGCGAGTCAAGAAGAAGCCGTGCGCGCTCTGCCGCGACAAGGTCGAGTGGGTGGACTACAAGGACGTTCCCATGCTGCGCAAGTACATGAGCGACCGCGGCAAGATCCGTTCGCGCCGGGTGACAGGGAACTGTGCGCAGCACCAGCGGGCCCTGGCGATGGCGATCAAGACGGCGCGGGAGCTTGTGCTGTTGCCCTACACGCAGCGCACGGTGACTGAGCGTCCGGGCGGTCGCCGGGATCGTGGCGACCGCGACCGTGACCGCGGGCTGAGCGAGCCGACGCCCGCACCACCGTCGGTGTCGGTGGAGGTCATCGATGACACCGACGCCCAGGGCGACCCGGAGACGGAGGCTGCGGTGGTCGAAGAGGCGTCCGAGCTCGTCGAGGAACTCGTCGAGGAGGCCGCGACGGGCGGCGGAGACGATTCATGAAGGTCCTGCTGCGTGATGACGTCGCCGGCGTGGGGCGTCGGGGCGACATCGTGAAAGTGGCCGGCGGGTTCGCACGGAACTACCTGCTCCCCGAGGGACGCGCCATCGTGGCGACCGAGGGGGTCACCGGGCAGGCCGAGCAGATGCGCCGCGGTCGCGACCTGCGCGAGGCGCAGGACCGCAGTGCGGCGGAGGCGCAGGTGGCGCTGCTGCAGAGCGCGGTGATCCCGGTCAGTGCGCGGGCGGCCGGCGGTGGCAGGCTGTTCGGCTCCATCGGCCCAGCCGACGTGGTCGACGCGATCCGGGCGGCCAGGGGCGTCGAGGTCGACCGCAAGCACGTGCTCTTGCCCGAGCAGATCAAGGAGACGGGCACGTACGAGGTCACCATCGAGCTGTTCCCAGAGGTCTCGACCGTCGTCACGGTAGAGGTGAAGCCCGCCGGTTAAGTCTGGCGGCGGGCCGGGGCGGTATCCACAGCCCCTGTGACGACCGCAAGGCATCATGCTGCGGTGCAGTTAGCGCGGAAGATCGCGATCAGCAGCGTTCCACAGGTGCAGACCGTTCGTTCACGGGTTATCCACACGAATTCGGGCCTTACCGTCCCCAGCGCCCGAAGGTCAGAGTAGGGGGGCCGTGGTCCAAGCCTTCGAAGACACCCGTCCCCGGCCGCTCCGGGCGGCCCCAGCCGCCGCCCCGAGTGGGGCACGGGTGCCGCCTCATGACATCGAAGCGGAGGAGTCGCTGTTGGGAGCGATGCTGCTCTCGAACGATGCCGCATCGGTTGGGATCGAGAAGTGCTCGGCCGCCGACTTCTACAAGCCGGCGCACGGGCACATCTTCGCTGCCATCCAGGCGCTCATGGAGCGGGGCGAGGCCATCGACGCGGTGACGGTGACCGACGAGCTCAAGCGCTCGGGGCTGCTGGAGCAGGTGGGGGACCCCTCCATCTTCATCTCGCTGCAGGCCAACACGCCGTCGATCGCGAACGCCCGGCACTACGCCGCCATAGTCGAGGAGCACGCCTTGCTGCGCAAGCTCATCGGCGTGGCCGGCGAGATCGCCGACATCGGCTACTCGGTCCCCGAGGACGTGAAGGCCGCGGTCGACGTGGCCGAGCAGCTGGTGTTCGACGTCGGCGAGCGGCGGACGGCGGACACGATGCGGCCGCTGCACGAGCTGCTGGGTGCGGGGCTGGACCGGATAGAAGAGCTGGGCCAGCGGGGCTCGCACATCACGGGTGTGGCGACGGGGTACCACGAGCTCGACAAGATCCTGCTCGGCTTCCAGCCTTCGTCGTTGAACATCGTCGGCGCCCGCCCCGGCATGGGCAAAACGAGCTTCGCCCTGGGGGTGTTGGCCAACGTCGGGTTGTCAGTTCAGCGGCCGGCGTTGCTGTTCTCTTTGGAGATGGGACATCTGGAGTTGACCCAGCGCCTGTTGGCGTCCGAGGCGGAAGTGAACGGCCAGTCGTTGCAGACCGGCCGCATCCGCACCCAGGACTGGAGCAAGATCGGCATGGCCGTGACGCGGTTGTCGAGCGCCCCGATCTTCATCGACGACAACCCGAACGTGACGGTGATGGACATCCGGGCCCGCGCCCGGCGGCTGAAGAAGTCGGAGGGGGACCTGGGGCTCGTCGTCGTCGACTATCTGCAGCTGATGACGGGGCGGGGGCGGGCCGAGAACCGGCAGACGGAGGTGGCCGAGATCAGCCGTGGTCTGAAGATCCTGGCTCGCGAGCTGGAAGTACCCGTGGTGGCGTTGTCGCAGCTCTCACGGAACCTCGAGTCCCGGCAGGACAAGACACCCCAGCTGTCGGACCTGCGGGAGTCCGGGTCGTTGGAGCAGGACGCGGATGTGGTGCTGTTCATCTACCGGGAGTCCGAATACAACGACGAAGTGCCGATCGACCGAGCCGACGACGCGTTGATCGAAGTGGCCAAGCACCGGAACGGGCCCACGGGGAAGGCGAACCTGCTGTTCTTGAAGCAGTACGCGCGCTTCGAGAACCACCGGGGCGTGTAGGGGGCGGGGTCCCACCCGGCTCGGTTTGTCGACCGCTGCGCTTTTGATCCGCCCGAACAGCGGGCGCGTCAGGTGCCTGACTGGGTGTAACTGAACCGGTCCGAGGTCTTGACGGGGGCGCCACTCTGGGTGGTTTGGTAACTGAACCAGTAGGCGAGCTTGGCTCCCGGCTGCAGCTGGTCGACCTCGTGGGTCCAGGACCCACCCGATTGGTCCATCCGGAAGTCCTGCTGATCGGACGACCCGGTTACGAGGTAGTGGAGATCCACGAAGCTCATGGCCGACGACGGGGTGAACTTCACCAGCGCCCGGGAGTTCCCGGTCGCCGTGATCGACTGTTGGAACGGTCCAGTCGGCTTGGTTGTGGTGGTCGTCGACAGGGGGCTGAGGGGGACCGTGGTCGTCGTTCCGGGCTTAAGCGGAGTGAGCGGCACCGTTGTGGTCGTCGTGGTGGTCGCTCCCGGGGTGAGGGGCGTCAGTGGGAGGCCCGGTGTCACGGTCGCCGTGAGCGCAGACGGGTGACCCTGGACCAGGTGACCGGTCCCCACGGCATAGACGTTCGCCGTCACCGTGAAGCGGTAGCCCTTCCCGTTGTCGAGCTTGGAGACCTCCACCGTGTCGACCGACCCTGCCTTGTCCTTCACGTTCGAGCCGTTGACGGGAGTCGGTGTGAGGGACTTCTCCGCGATCCCGTCGATGTAGGGGGAGATGGTGAACGACACGATGGTGGCGCCGTGCGAGTCCGGGACGGTCCAGTGGACGGTGGCGCTACTGTCGCCGGCAGTGGCCGAGACGTTGGCCGGTGCATCTTGCAATCTCGTGGCGACGGGTGAACCCGACGTCTGCGTGATGTCGACGGTCGGGCTCGAAACGGTGCCGGCGTTGGCGAGCAGCTTCCAACGGGCGCTGAGGACGCAGGTGAGCTGGTACGAGCTGTTGGCCGGGAAGTTGGCGTCCTTGGCGAATTTGGCCAGGTCCAGCGACGGGTTGTCGGTCGTCACCGTCTTCGAGATCGTCCCACCTGGACCGTCGCTGCCGGTCCAGGTGGTCGCCAGATCGGTGACGCCGCCCCACTGCCAGTTTGCGGTTGGGGGCGCATCCCAGCCGGCTGAGTTGCAGGTCGCGGTGTTGCCGTTCACTGCGACCCCGGGCTGCGCCTTCGGCACGGGCACTTGGATGTTGGGGTCCGGGATGTTGTCTGCAACCCATGCGTCGAACCTGTCGCTCTGATGCGGCGCCGCAGTCGTGTTGGCGGTACAGAGCTTGGGCACGCCCGTCGTCGTCACGCATTGGGCCGTCGTTGGGACGTGCAGGACGGGCCAGAGGCCGAGCTCGGCGTCGGGCGGGGACACGGTTTTGGAGTCCGTCGCGGCTGGACAGGAGTGGGTGGCCGCATAGCAGCTCTCCCACTTGGTCACGACTGAGAACGTGATTGGATTCAGGAAGGCGGGATAGTCACCTCCGACCGCCGTGTTGATGAGAGCAGGGTACGTACCAGCGTCACTGTTGTATGCGTAATCACCGTCGGTGTCGTAGTACGGCGAAAAGTAGGCATACCCGAACTTCGTATTCACATTCCCGGGGAAAGAACCAGATTTGAAGGTCCAGTCGATTTTGTAGAAGGGATCGGAAATGGTGCCCGGGTCGTTTGCGGTCTCCGTACCGACCACATGGTTGTCGATCCAGTCCTGGCCACAGGCAAGCGGCGACGACCCGTCGTTTGATGGCAGGACCTCGACGAAGCAGCGCAAGGTCAGCGTCGGCTTCGTGTAGCTATACGGATATGTACGCCCTCCGTTGCCGAGCACGGTCATCTGCTGCCCATCTGCTGACGTGGTCGGCAGCTTGACCGAATCGGAGGACTGTCCGGGGATCCAGTAGAAGGACCCGTTATGGAGCACGAACTGGTCTTTCGCTTGTTCGAGATAGCAGAAGAAGTTGTTCCCGTAGTGCGGGAATTTGTCGATGATGCAAGTGCCGTACGCGGTTTTCGCCAGGGTTGAGAGGGACTGCCAGTCGGCGAGGGTGGCGGGTTGCCAGCCGGAGAGGCCGTCGTACGTGGTGGTCGCGTTGGTGCTTGACCATGTGCCCTTGTTCATCGAAGTGACCGCGGCGGGATCGTGTGCCCACAAGATGGCGGGATAGTTCCCGGGCTGGTTCGAGGCGGTCGAGGGGATCTCCAACACCGTCGCTTCGTCCGTGTACGGACGGCCCGCGAGCGCCCATTCGGCGACGAGGTCGTCATGGACCGTCTGCGTGTACTGCTTCATGCTGTCGCAGGTGACCGCGGCGTCAGTGTTCGTGTCTTCCCCCTCGGCGAGGACACACGTGGCCGCCCCCTCGTCGGCAGCAATGACCGTCCCCGACTTGATGAGGTCCTGGGTGGCGTCGAAGTAGCCTGCTTCCTGGATCAGGCTAAGACCTTCGATTTCGATGCTCTGGTAGTACTCGACGAGGTTCGTGATCTCGTCGTAGTACGTGGTGTCGTCGAGGAATTTCAGATGGTTGCTGCCGGGTTGGTTGCTGAGCGTCCTGTAGCTGTCGATGGCGCTATGGGAGCACTGGTCGATGATGCCCGACCCCGAGCCGCTCTGCGGTTGCATCAGCGCGAGATGGATGGCCAAGATGTCCTGACTCAGTCCCTCCGTTGCCGTCGTCGAGTTACCGAGGACCTGATGGGCGAACTGCCTGAAATTGGTCCTGGACCGTCTTTGCGGCCTGATTCACGTTGACTCCGGATCCGGGCCGCGCAGCCTTGGCCAGGTATTCGCTGGCACGCAGCACGTCCCCATACTTGGATTCTGCGGAATCGATGGTCGCGACGTCGTTGGTCAGCCCGTTCTGCAGGATGCTGCAGGTGCTGCTAGTGAGCTGCTGCTTGAGCTGGTCGAGCTGGCTCTGGATTCCGTTCAGCTGAGATTGAATCGCATCGAGCTGCTTGGACATCGAGTTGAGCTTGTCCATCAGGTCCTGCGTCGTCGGACCGGACTCACCGCCCAAGAAGTAGGAGAGGAGCGGTCCCACGATGGCGCCGAGGAAGCCGAGGCCATACGCCGCACTGCTCAATCCCTTGGCAAGACTGGGCCAGGTCGTCTTGAAGTTGGTGCTGAATAATTGCGCGGCGGAGCTCAGCGCCTGGGTCGTTCCGGCGACATAGATCTGGTCGGAGTGAGACTTGTTCCCGGGATAGTCCTGGTGCGAGGTCTGGGCCGCGGCCGCCGGTTTCGCGGTCGTTGCCGAGGAGAGGGTTAGGACCGAAAGCGTCAAAACGAGGCTGAGCGCGCAAACGAGAGTCCTATTGCACCAACGCCCGCTCCTCACGCCTTACCCCCTGATCCTGTGACCTGGGCGGACCGCTCTATCCGCTCCAAAACCGAGGGCGACGGTAGCACTCCTTACCTTGGATTCTCCTGCAGGGCGACGTGGCCCACGTCGGGGGCCAGCCCCCCTTCCGATCGGGCGCGGCGGACTTGCATCCACTGAGAGGCGGACGAGGCGGACTCCCATTGGAGCGAGGGTTTGCGGGTTTATTCCTGTTGCGATGGCAAGGTCGGGAGAACGAAACGCTCGACCGCTTGGGCGAAGCCCTCCTCTTCGTTCGACGTCGTGATTTTGTCCGCTGCTCGCTTCGCCTCGGGATCGGCGTTGCCCATCGCGATGCTGAGACCGGAGTGGTTGAACATGAGGATGTCATTCGGCTGGTCACCGATGGTTGCGATCTGGGCCGGCTCCAGGTCGTAGTGCTGGGCGAGGTACTGGGCGACGAACCCCTTGTTTGCCTGGGGGTGAGTCACGTCGAGGTAATAGGGCTGCGAGAGGGCCGCCGTGACGCGGTGGCCGAACTGGTCATGGGCTGCTGCTACGGCCCGCTCCATGGCATCGTGGTCGTCGCTGACGCCGACGATCTTGATGACATTGTCGGTGAGTCCGTGGAGCCCGTCTTGCATCACCTCGGGTTGGAACTTCACTGTCCACGCTTCCCGATCGACGTGAGCGCCTTTGGGGTCGGGCACGTACCAGGCGGAGCCGCGGTAGATCCAGACGTCGAGCTGGAACGACCCCATCAGCTCGGCCATGGGGACGACGATCTCTTCGGGGATCACCTGCTGCTCGAGGACATGCAGGTCCCTGTCTACGATGAGTCCACCGTTGAACGCCGCAATGGGCGTACGCAGATTGAGCGGATCGATAAGCATCTCCATGCCCTTTGGCGGACGGCCGCTGGTGATGGCGAAGAGGATGCCGGCGTCGTGGAGATGGTGCACGGCCGTGACTGTGTCATCGGTGAGCACCTTGTCTTGGGTGACGAGGGTGCCGTCGACGTCCGCCAAGAACAGCCGGATTGGTTTCGGGGGCGACGTCCCGGTTTCGGGCGTGGGTAGCGCGTCGATTGCTCGATGCTAGGTCGAGACAGCCTTCGTCCGTCGCTTCGGTGACGACGGGGTGATCGGGCGGTGAGCGAACGGCGTGGTTTCGGCCTGCCGGCGGACGAGGATCCATCGGAAGGCGCTGAAGAGGCAGATCAGCGTGGCGATGAGGAGGCCCACCCATGGCGACAGCTCGAACGAAACCACGAGGGCGACGGCGAGGTCCCAGGCCACGATGGCTCGTCTGGCGTTTGAGTCCAACGCCATGAAGTGACGATGAAAGTCCGCCAGTGCGATCGGACTGGTTATCCGTCGACCGAGGAAGACTGCAAGGCCTCGGGCGAGTCCGAAGAGCACCCCGATGCCTAGAGAGACCCAAGGGTCGCCCGTCAACGCAGCCAGGACGATTAGCAGGTAGACCGCACTCGTCTTGATGTAGGTCACGACTCCCGCCCCGATCTGCCATCCAAATCCGGTTCCGTAAACCCACGGACGGAACTGGTCGAGCCACCGCTCGTTGACCTGGCGGTGGTGGACAGGAAGGCGGAACTTGACGCGTTGATCATCAGACATTGCGGCAACGAGGCACGCGGTGGCGGCGAACGCGGCGAGGGTGGTCGACGACAGGCCGGCCGCACCGAGGCCGGCCGCCAAGGCTGCCATGACAAGGCCGAGGGACGCACCCCCGACGAGACTGCCCAGGACGAACCAACACGCCGTCGTGCTGTACCGGTGGCCACGGGCCTGCTCGGCGAGCGGCGTGATGGTGGACAGCATGGACAGCCCGCAGGGGGACCACGTCGAGCGGGCCCCCGCGACGACGGCGGTCAGCGCGGCCAGGATCGTGAGCAGAGTCGTCATACGAGCTCCTTTTCGATTCGGTGGGGAGCGGTCATGCCGGCGATCCGAGGAAGGGAGCCTGGCCGTAGGTGAAGATCCCGCCGTCCTTGGCGACAAACCAATAGCCCGCATCGTTGCCGAAGGCGGCCATGCCGACCACGGGCTGGTTCAGTTGGATGGCGCCGGCGGAACCGAAGAAGTTGCCGTCACCGAACGTGAAGATGCCGCCGTCGGAGGCCACGAGCCAGTAGCCGGCCCCCGTCGGCGTCGATGCCATCCCGACCACGGGCTGGTTGAGGGGAATCCCGCCCATGGAGCCGAGGAACGGCGCGTCCCCGAACGCGAAGATGCCGCCGTCGGACGCCACGAGCCAGTAACCCTGGCCGGACGGCGTTGCGGCCATGCCGACGACCGGCTTGTTGAGTGTGATCGCCCCGGTGGACCCGTAGAACTGCGCATCCCCGAACGCGAAGATGCCGCCATCGGACGCCACTTGCCAATACCCCTTGCCGGACGGGGTCGCGGCCATGCCGACGATCGGCTTGTTGAGGCGGATCCCCCCCATCGACCCGAGAAACGGAGCGCCTCCGTAATCGAAGATGCCGCCGTCGGCGGCCGCAAGGAAGTACCCACCCGTGGGACACGTGGCGAGGGCGACGATCGGCGCGTCGAGCGGCAGAGCGGACGCGTCGCCGTCATTCGGGAAGGTCCCGAACTCGAACAGTTTTCCGAAGGCCGTGACGAGCGCGTACCCGGCTCCATTCGCCGTCGAGGCCATTCCGACGACCTCACATTGCGTCGCCGGGTTGGCACACGGCGGCATCGGCGGCGCCGGGGTCCAGCAGGGCTCGTTCTGCTCGGCCGTGCTGTCGTCCACCGCAACGGCGGTGGTGCAGGAGGGATCGACCTGCCAAGGCGGCACGCACGCGACGACCCGGCACACGATGCGGCCGACGCAGGCGACGTTCTGGTTGCACTGGCCATAACGGAACTGCAGGCAGCCGGTGAGGAAGGAATTGCAACCTTGGGACCCGCATCCGCAATTGGTCTGGTCACACCCGGGGTCGCAAAACGACCCGGCGCCTCCGCAGCCGGAGTCACAGACACAGGTCGAGTTGCAGTCCATGTAGTACCTAGGTCCGTTGCAGTAAGAGGAGTTGTCCGCCAGCCACCAGCCGCCCATGACGGTGTTCCCGGGGCAGTAGTTGTATCCGGTGACGGCGCAGCAGAACTCTGAGAACCCCGAGCAGCATGTGCTGCCACATCCGCAGCCGGCGTTCCCACACTCACAGATCTGGCCGTAGGCGGTCCCAGGCTTGAGCGCGAGGTCGAGCCCGCCACCGACGGCGACAGCGCTCCCCACGAAGGCGGACCGGTTGATCAGGCTGCGACGCGACAGCCGGTTCCCCAGGAAGCCCGCTGTTCGTTCGACGAGGGCGGAGGTCACGGTCATGGGCTCGCGGCTCCTGTGGCGCGCGGCCGGACCAGCCGGCGGGCGCCTTCGAGTGCGGCAAGAGACGAGAGCGTGAGATACGAGAGATACAGGCCAACCCCGCTCACGAAGAGCAGGGGCACGCCCGCCCATGGCTGGTGCGAGAGCAGGGTGACGGTGGACCCGGCGCTCGGTGCCCGCAATGCCACCGTGACGGCCGCACCGGCAAAGAGCAGGTCGAGGACGAGGTGGAGCCAGGTGGCGGGCGTGTCGGGGCGACCGAAACATCCGCACGTCGACAGTGCGCCCCCACGTTGGCGCACATAGATCACGACGAGGCCGAAGAGCGCATACGAGCACGCGACGAGCGCCGCGCACAGCGGGCGAGGCATCGCGAGCGCCCACACCCCCAACGCGGCCTCGGCCGTTGCGGTGGTGCGCACGAGTGCACGAGTCGACCGCAGTGTGGCGAAGCGTGAGACGCGAGCAGGTAGGAGATCGAAGAGGGCACGTGCGGTGTCCTGGGGTCGGAGCGCCTTGGCGACACCGGCAAGGACGAGCAGCCCCGACGCGATCAGAAAGAGGCCGATCAGTTCCATTGGGGCTTCGAGTCGGGTACATCGGGTGCGGTCTGGCTCAACGTCAGCGACGAGATGAGCGAATTGACCTTTGGGACGAGTGAGTCACGGAGCGCGTGGCTACCGAGGACGGCGTAGAACGAGAAGGGTCGTCCCGCCTCGGTGAAGAACCACTGTGTGCCCGATTGACCGACGAGCCCTCGGCGCAGCCTGAACGGTGAGAAGTCGTTGGGTGAGAAGACGGCGGGCCGCCCCTGCGGGGCGAACAGGGCCGTCCCGACGCTCTCGGGGCCGTATTCGAACAAGCACGCAAACACGTCCCGCGGGCCCATGAGGGTGACGGCGCCGCTGCCGAAGTCTCCGATGTTGTCAGGCAGCGGGAACGTCGCGAACTGGGCCACCGGGTACGTCGTGCCCACCGTGGACTGCCGCACGAAGATGCGGCCCTCGAAGCCCGCGGGCAGGCGCGCCACGATCCCGTGGGCGCCGATCGTGGCCACTAGTCCCCGCGTGCCGACGGCATGCCGGCCGACTCCGATGCCCGCTGCTCCGTCCCGCCACTCGACTCGGTCGCGGTGCCGAAGGGGAAGACGTCGTCGAGCGAACTCGGGTACAGGCTCGGGTCGCTCGGGTGAATCCCGGCTGCCTGCAGGACGTCATCGGCTGCTGCCGCACGAGCCGGTCCATCCAGACGACGTTTCCCGCGCCCGCGGCGTGCTGCGGGTGACCGGTCGTGCTCCGCCCGGCGGATGAGCTCGGCCAGTTGGCCGACGTGGCGCGCGACGCCTTGACCGACCATGTGGCCGGTGGTGCCGTCGACCAGCACGAAGAACGGTGACCCAGGGATCTGGTAATCGATCCACGCCTCGGTGGACATGACGACCGGCACGCGTCCGGTGGTGAGGGCGCGCACCTCGCCCGGAACTTCGCGGTCCGGCCCCTTGGTGACGATCGCGACGCGTGTTCCTTCGGGCAGGTCGAGTGCGCCGGGCGCTTGGAGCGCGTCCCAAAACCCGGCGCACGTCGCGCAACCAGATGACAGAAAGCCCAGCAGCGTGAGCCCGTCGTTGTTGTCGACTGCGATGGCTCGGGCGTCGCCGGACGGGGTCACGCCGGCCACCGTCGGCGCCGGGCCGAGCCCTGGGGCAGACGACGGGGCCGGAGGATCGTCGGCGCTCACCATGGGTGGTGAACCGGTGGCTGTGACGGGATCCCCGACTCCGACACCGAGCTCGTGCAGCGAGCGCAAGATGTCGGCATGACTGCGCAGGAGCCCTGCGACCAACAGGCCCAGCACCAACACCACGAAGGTTGCAACAACGACAAGAGCGATCATCGGCGCCTCCTCTCTCGCTGGAACCCAGTATCTACCTGTTGTGCCCCGGCGTAGAGGCACTGCCAAGAGCTGACGTACACGATGGGCCGGAACCGGAAGGGCGGTGAGCCCGCGGGAGGTCGAGGCCGCCGTGAGCGGGCGGTCCCCCGGTCAGCTTCCTTTGCGCTGGAGCGCTGCGTATCCTTGCCCGTGGGTTGCAGCGCGTGCAGGGCGTGCGCGCACAGAACGGGGATGAGAGATGACCGCAGCCACACCCTCAGTCAGCGACCTCTTTCTCCCCGAGCCCGAGCCGCGGGCCCAGAGCTACACCGTGATTTCGGTCGACGACCACGTCGTCGAGCCGGCCCACACATTCGAGGGACGCCTGCCCAAGGCGCTGCAGGACCGGGCCCCTCGGATCGTCGAGACGCCCAAGGGTCACCAGGTCTGGGAGTTCGAGGGCGAGCGCTACACCCAGGTCGGGATGAACGCCGTGGCGGGGCGGCGACCGGAGACATATGGCCTTGAGCCGTTCCGCTTCGACCAGATGCGCCCAGGGTGCTACGACGTCGAGGCCCGGGTGCGGGATATGGACATCAACGGGGTTTGGGCGTCGGTGAACTTCCCGTCACAGATCACGGGCTTTTGCGGCCGGGTCTTCTTCTCGTGCCCCGACCGTGACCTCGGCGTGGCGTGTGTGCGCGCCTGGAACGACTGGCTCTTCGAGGAGTGGCACTCGCGGTATCCGGAGCGGATCGTGCCGTTGGGGATCACGTACCTGTCAGATCCGGACCTGGCGGCGGCGGAGATCCGCCGCAACGCGGCACGTGGCTTCACGTCGGTGACGTTCCCAGAGCGTCCGCACGCGATCGGACTTCCCTCGTTGTGGGTGCGCGAGCACTGGGACCCGATTATCGACGCCGTGCTCGAGACCGACAGCGTGGTGTCGCTGCATGTGGGGAGCTCGGGGTTGGAAATCGGGCCGCCCGGCGGCGCCCCGCTGCAGATCGGCGCGACGTTGTTCGGCCAACTCTCGTTGACGGCCTGCGCCGAGTGGCTGTGGTCCGAGTACCCGCTGAAGCACCCGTCGCTGAAGGTCGCGATGAGTGAGGGAGGTATCGGGTGGGTTGCCATGCTGATCGACCGCCTTGAGAACATGGTCGACCGATCGGGCTATGGACAGGGCTGGGAGGTCCGGCCGGCGGACGTGCTGCGGCGGAACTTCTGGTTCTGCACGCTCGACGACCCGTCGACGATCGACACGCGCTACGCGATCGGTGTCGAGAACATCATGGTCGAGGTGGACTATCCGCACGGCGACGGGACCTGGCCGGACACGCAACGGGTGATCGAGGAGTGCTGGGGACACATCCCGCCCGATGAGCTTCGGGCGATGTGCAGCCTCAATGCGGCTTCGCTCTACCGCCATCCGCTGCCAGACCGGGTCCTGCCGGCCTGAGTTGAAGGGAGTTTTTGTGTTTACTCCGACCGCGGAGAAGTTGATGCCCGACCTGACGCCCCGGGAGGAACTGGTCGTGCTGGCCCGGGCCCTGTGGCGGGAGGGCTACAACGACCATTTGGCGGGCCACATCACCGTCAACCTCGGCGACGGGACTCTGCTCTGCAATCCCTGGCTGCTGACATGGGCCGAGCTGCGGCCGTCCCAGGTGCTGCGGATCGATCTCGCCGGGCGGGTGGTCGAAGGCGATTGGCCCGTTCCGCTCGGTATCCCTCTCCACTTGGAGCTGCACAAGGCCCGGTCCGACGTGGCCTGGGCGCTGCACAACCATCCGCTCTTCGGCACCGTGTGGGCGGACTTGGCCGAGCTGCCACCGATTTTGGACCAGAGCTCGGCACTGGGTGGCGGGACGCTGGCCGTAGTGGACGAGTACGACGGGCCGGTCAACGATCCGAACAGTGCCCGGCGTGCTGTTGACCAAATGGGTGACGCCGCCATGGCGCTGCTCGCCGGCCACGGGGTCTTCGTGCTCGGCGGGTCGGCGCGAGCCGTGCACCAGCGGGCCGTGGCACTCGAACAGCGCTGTCAGCACGCCTGGTACGCGCGGGCCGCCGGGGGCACGGACACGTCCCGTGTTCCAAAGGCGTTCGTCGACCTCGTCGCGCGGAGCGACGGAGAAGGCTTCCTCGGCTTCTGGGAGGCGGCGGTGCGAGCCGAACTGAAGGCCGACCCTGGGCTACTCGACGATTAGTCGCTCAGCTCGGGCTCGGGCTCCGGCTCGGACGGGGACCCTACGTCCCTCGTCGTCGAGAGCGGGTCACGCGCGGTAACCGACGTCCACAGTGGAGAGGGGCGCGACGTCATGGCTCGGCCGGTCGGGCCGACGAACGTCAGTTCGTTGTTGGCGTCGCCCGACATGGTCCAGCCTTTCGAATGCACCAGATGGTGGTGGTGCTCGCAGAGCAGGGCCAGGTTGGGCAGGTCGGTCGGGCCCTGGTGGGGCTTCCACCACTTGATGTGGTGGGGGTTCACGAACGTGGCGTTCGTGCAGCCAGGGAACCGGCAATTTCGGTCACGGCGCATGATCTCCCGACGCTGGCTTTGTGTCGGGTACCGGTAGGCCCGCCCCTCGTACATGGTGTGGCCGACGTCGTCGTCAACCGCCAAGATCACGGTCGCGTCGCACGCCACGCGCCGAACCGTGTCTGCGCTGATCAGTCCGTGGCGTTCGAGCTCACCGGCGAGCTCGGAGTCGTCTTCGAGGAGGACCTCGAGGGGGGCATGAACGACGACCGTGTACCTCGAGTCGGCGTTCTGTGGTCTGGTCGCCGAGCGGAGCATCCCAAGGAAAGCGTCGCAGAGCCTCTGGTCCCAGCGGGTCTCTCCGTCGGTGGGAAGCTGCTTGGCCGCCGCTTCGAGCGTCGTACGCACCTCGGCGTAGGTCTCCGCCGGGAGCTGGGCGGTGACCGTCCGGAAGCTGTCGTTGAAGCGCAATGACCGGGTGTCGTGATCCGAACGGGATCCGTCGGAGGATTGGGCCTTCTGGCGGCGGGCCAACTGGGTCAGCTCAACGACCGAGCACGCCTCGGCGCGCTCGCGGAGGGCGGCGTCGGTCTCCGGGGTGGCCGCGTCGACGACTGCTCGCACTTTGTCGAAGCTGAGCCCGCCCTCCGCGAGCGCCGAGGCCAGGTGGGGCAGGTCGAAGAGACGCTGCCCGACGTGCGCGAAGGCACGGGCCGTGGGGACCGAAATCCCGAATCGCTCGACCATCCAGGCCTCGAGTGACGTGGCGCCGTCGTTTCGCCAACCCTCTCGACGGTCGAGCTCGTTCGTGAGGAGGGCGAGGAGGCCCGCCAGGGAGGCCATGTGACGGGCCGACTCGGCGGCCAGCTCCATGAGCCTGTCGGTCGACAGCTTCGCCACTTCAGGGCTTCCCATGGATTGTGCCTCTGCAATGCCGATGGCGTGCGCTGTGGTGGTCGTGGCTGTCGCGTCCCTGGCGGGCATCGACGACAGAACGGTCGCAGCGAGGCGAGGTGGACGGGATTTAAAAGACCAGTCCGTGGACTGACAAAGCGTTACGTGCCGAAGACGTCCTCGAGCTCCATGGGAACGGGGGTGTCGAGTTGCGCGTACGTGCAGGAGGCCGGTTCGCGGTCGGGGCGCCAGCGCACGAACGAGGTGGCATGGCGGAAGCGGTTCTCCTGCAGGTGGTCGTACGACACCTCGCAGACGGCCTCGGGCCGGAGGGGCTCCCAGGTCATGTCCTTGCCAGCGTTCCACCGGTTCATGGCGCCGGGGGCGCGCCCTTCGGCCTGCGCCTCCGCCCACCCGGCCCAGGGATGGCCCTTGAGCGCGTCCTTCCGATACGGCTTCACCTCGTCGACGAGCTCACCGCGACGCGCAACGCTGAAGCCCGATGCCACGCCGACGTGGTGGAGCGTGCCGGCGTCGTCGTAAAGCCCGAGGAGCAGAGAGCCGACGCCCGCCCCGTCCTTGTGGGTCCGGAACCCGGCGACGACGCAGTCCGCCGTCCGTTGGTGCTTGACCTTGAGCATGGCCCGCTTGTCGGGCAGGTAGTGCAGGTCGGCGGGCTTTGCGACCACACCGTCGAGGCCGGCGCCCTCGAAGCGTGAGAACCAGTCGGACGCCACGTCCGGGTCCTGAGTGGCCGGCGTGACGTGCACCGGGGGCCTGGCCTTCTTGAGGAGCTTCTCGAGCGCCGTGCGCCGCTGCGCGTACGGCGTCTCCATGTATGAGGTGTCGTCGTGGGCCAGCAGGTCGAAGGCGACGAACGAGGCGGGCGTGGCTTCGGCCAGCTGGCGCACCCGCTTGTCTGCCGGGTGTATCCGCTGGGACAGGGCGTCAAAGTCGAGGCCGTTCGGCCCCGCGATGACAATCTCCCCGTCGAGCACGCACCGGTCCGGGAGCTCGCGCACCAGCGCCTCAACCAATTCGGGGAAGTACCGGGTCAACGGTTTTTCGTTCCGGCTACCCAGTTCGACGTCGTCACCGTCGCGAAAGACGATGCAGCGGAACCCGTCCCACTTTGGTTCGTAGTACAAGCCGGGGTCGCGGGGCAGCTCCCGGGTGAGCTTCGCGAGCATGGGCGCAACCGGGGGCCGGACCGGGAGGCTCATGCCGCCTCCCCGTGACTGGCGGTCCAGCCCAAGATCTCGTCGGCCGTGCCGCGGTTGACGACGCGCTCGAAGGGCACGTCGGCCATCACGGCGTTCCGGCAGCCGCGACCCAACCACTCCAGTTGTCCGGGCGCGTGCGCGTCCGTGTCGATCGCGAACGAGCACCCGAGCCCGACCGCCAGTCGGAGCAGGTCCTCGGGCGGGTCCTGCCGTTCGGGCCGGGAGTTGATCTCGACCGCAGTCCCGGTGCGAGCGCAGGCGGAGAACACCGCCTCCGCGTCGAAGGTTGACTGCGGGCGGCCGCGGCCGACGATGATGCGCCCCGTGCAATGACCGAGGATGTCGGTGTGTGGGCTCTCGATCGCGGCGAGCATCCGAGCCGTCATGTCCCTGGCGTCCATGCGCAGCTTGGAATGCACGCTGGCCACCACGACGTCGAGCTGCCCCAAGAGGTCCAGGTTCAGGTCGAGTGAGCCGTCCTCCAGGATGTCCACCTCCATGCCGGTGAGGATGCGGAACGGCGCCAGCTGCTCGTTCAGGGTGCGGAGGATCTCGAGCTGCTCGCGGAGCCGCTCCTCGTTGAGTCCGTGGGCCACGGTCAGGCGGGCACTGTGGTCGGTCAGGACGAGATACTCGCGACCCAGGTCACGGGCGGCCCCGGCCATCTCGGCAATGGGGCTGCCTCCGTCGGACCAGTCGGAGTGGGAGTGGCAGTCGCCCTTGAGCGACTTGAGGAGGTCGGCGGCCGGGCCTTCGACGACGAGGTCATCCTTGGTCAGGTCCTTGTCGATCTTGGTGAGGTAGGCGGGGACCTTGCCGTCGAGCGCCTCGGCGATGACCGCAGCGGTCGACTTGCCCACGCCCTCGATGCTCTGAAGCCGGCCCGCTTTCGCCAGCCGTTCGAGCTCGTCGTCGGGCATGTCCTTGATCGCCCGGGCAGCGTGGCGGAAGGCCCGCACCTTGTAGGTGTCTGCCCCGTTGCGTTCGAGGCGGAAGGCGATCTGGTTCAGCGCGTCGAGCGGTTGCACAACGGTCCTACGCCTTGTCTTTCTTGGCCCGGCTGGGTGCGACGCGTGGGGGCTCGTCGGGCATTTTCGGGTACTGAGGCGGCCAGGGCGCGTCGTGCAAGCCCGCCTCGCGGTCCCGCTCGGCCAGGGCCAGCAGCGGCTCGAGGGACTGCGGCGAATCGGCGATGTCCGCCCACGGGTCGCCCCGCCGGCGGACCAGCTCGGGTACCGAGCGGATGGTCAGCTCGTCTGGTTTCACCGACTCGACTTCGTCCCACGCGAGAGGTGTGGAGACCTGGCCCCCCGTGCGGGGACGGGCGAACCACGCGCCGAACACCGTTTTGTGGGGCGCGTTCTGGTTGAAGTCGACGAAGACCCGCGTCCCGCGCTCTTCCTTCCACCAGTTGGCAGTGATCTCCTCGGGGTATCGGCGTTCGAGCTCGCGGGCCAGGGCCACCGCCGCCGCCCGCACTGCGATCGAGTCCCATCGGGGCTCGAGGCGGAGGTAGATGTGGAGCCCCTGGTTCCCGGTGGTCTTGGGATAGCTGCGCAGCCCGAGCTCGTCGAGCAGGTCCCGGCACTTCAAGGCGGCAGCACGTACCTCGTCGAACCCGATGCCGGTGGTCGGGTCGAGGTCGATGCGGAGCTCGTCGGCGTGTGACGGGTCGGCGGCGAGATACGGCCACAGATGCAGGCCGATACAGCCGATGTTCACCGCCCAGACGACGTGGGCGATGTCCGCCACGACGAGGGCGTTGGAGGTGGTTCCGTTCGGCGTCGAGACGATGGTCGACTGCAGCCAGTCGGGTGCGCCCGCCGGGATCCGCTTTTGGTAGAAGGACTTGCCCGTCGCTCCCTCGGGGAACCGTTGCAGCATGGCGGGCCGGCCTCCCGCCGTGTTGAGGAGGTGGGTCCCGATCTCGAGGTAGTACGAGACCAATTCGAGCTTGGTGGCGGCGAGCGCCGGGAAGTACACCTTGTCCGGTCTCGCAATACGGAGGTCGTGCCCGTCGACCTGCATCGTGAGCTCGTCGTCACCAGGCACGGGGTCGACTCTAAGCGAAGGGGCTGTCCGAAAGGCCCAGCTCGATGGCGCCCCGTCCGATCCCGTCGCTGTGGGACGTTGGTCATGCGCTGCGGGCGCGTACGACCTGGTGAGCTCCCGGGCCAGCGTTGCCGAGGCCATCCCGTTGCCGGAGGGCGAGGCTGGCGCAGAACCGGCCCGGGAGCGCACGAGCTGGGGCCGGGTTCTCGTCGCTGGGCAACGTCTTCCGACCCCTCCGTTGCCAAGGGCCCGTGTGTCGCGGTCTATCTCGCGACCACCGTTGGATGGTGACGGCACGTCGAGGCCCAGCGCTAGGGCACAACGGACTCTCTTCGGCGTGAGTAGTGCCACTCTGCTCGGCGGGAGTACTCCGTCGCCCGGCAGCGGGCGGACGTCAGTGGAGCAGCGAGTCGAGCGCCTGGTCCACCCGGCCCTCCCAGGATCCGGACCCTGACCCTGACACCGAGGTCACCTTGAGCGGAGGGGGGGCGGTGAGGACAGGCAGGGAGGTCAGCCGGGTCGTGCGCTCGCGGACCTCGGAGGCGAAGAGGCGGCCGAGCCGTCGGTTGCGGTTGGACCCGAGGACGATGGCGTCGGCCGATCGCTCGTGGGCGGCCGCCACGATCCGAGCGGGGACTCCTCGATACGACGCCACGCGCACCGAGCCGCCGGCGCGCACCCCGGTGTCGGCGAGTTGCTCCACGGAGGCGAGGACCAGGTCGGTCGCTTCCTGGCGCAGCCGCAGCGTGACGCCCTTGCCGCCGATGATGCGCTCGTTGACGTGCAGCACGTGCACGGACGCCCCCGTCCGCTGCGCCAGGGCACCGGCGAAGAGGGTCGCCACCTCGCCGGCGGGCGAGTCGTCGAGTGCGAGCAGGATGCGATCGAACATGCGGTGGGATTCCCGGCGCTGAGCACCTTCGGACCGGCCGAAGGTCTGTTTCCGGCATGTTAACGGACGGACTCAGGTTCGTATGGGGAGCCGACCTCGCCTGGGGGATCCGATTCCTCCCGGAGGCAACCGACGAGGTGGTGGACGGATCTCGGCACCGTTTCGCGGATGTTTCTGACCCGTGAACACTGACAAGAGCTCTTGCCTCTGAGACAAGTCCAGCCGACAATCGGCCGATGCAGCTCAATGAAGCTCTGTCAACCATCGCCGAGAGCCTGCGGGAGGAGCGCACCCGTGCCGGGCTGACCCTGGACCAGCTGGCGCAGCGCGCCGAACTCTCCTCGGCCCACCTGTCCCGGCTGGAGTCGGGCGAGCGGCAGCCGTCGGTCGCCGCGTTGATCGCCTTGTCGCGGGCACTCGGGGTCTCCATGAGCACGTTGCTCGGGGAGCGACGTGGGGCACCGGCCATGGCGACGTACCCGCCGGGAGCCCCGGGGCACGAGGCCAACGGCCTCACGATCGTCCCGATCAGTGGCTTCCCCGGTTCGTCCACCCTCGAGGCCCTCCAGATCACGATCTGTCCCGACCGGGAGCCGCCGGAGCCGGCCCGCCACCGCGGCGAGGAGTGGATCTACGTCGCCGCGGGTCGACTCCGGCTCGAATTCGACGGGCAGGCCCACGTCCTGGAGCCGGGCACGACCGCCCACTTCGACGCCGGCCGGCCGCACCGCCTCGGCGCGGAGGGAGGTGTGTGCGACGTCCTCGTCGTCGCGGCCGACGCACCCAACGACTTCCGGAACCATCCGCTGTTCAGCGCGTCGATCGCCGACCACTGACGCAGACCACCGAACACGAAGGAGCACGAACCATGACGATGTTGGCCGACCTCGAAGGCACCGGGGAGAAGTTCTCCCTCGACGCACTGATGGACATGCGGACACGCACCCGCACGGCGGTGCACCTGATCGCCGAGCAGATCAGGCCGGGCATGGCCGAGGAGGAGGCCAAGGCGATCGCCCGCGACACGCTCAAGGGCCTGGGCATGCGACGGGGTTGGCACCAAGTCATCGTGCGCTGTGGCCCCAACACCACGAAGGACTTCATGGAGAAGTCCGAGCCGGGGGTGGTCCTCGGGGAGAACGACCTCTTCTTCGTCGATATCGGACCGATTTACGGGGACACCGAGGGCGACGCAGGCGACACCTTCGTCTTCGGATCCGATCCCGATCATCTGAGGGCGAAGCGTGAGGTCCGGCTCATCTGGGACGAGGTGCGCGACAAGTGGTTCGCCGACGGCGTCACCGGCAAGGAGCTCTACGACTACGCGATCGATGTGGCGGCAGGATTCGGATGGAAGCTGAACCTGGACCTGTCGGGCCACCGGCTCTCCGACTTTCCGCACTCCGCCCACTACGACGGTCCGTTGGCCGAGGTGGCGTTCCGCCCGAACCCCAATCTCTGGGTGCTCGAGATCGCCATCGCCCACCCGGAGCGGATGTTCGGCGCGTTCTACGAGGACCTGTTGCTCGAGGACCAGTCGTTCCCCGCCTGAGGCAGTCCCACATACAACACAAGGAGCAACGATGACAACGACGGCCGGCACGAAGGACGCCTCGGCTATGAAGAAGATGCACGGGCTTCGCACCAATGTCCTGGGCTTGCCGTCGCTCTTCGCCCAGTCGGTCGCCCTGATCTCACCGACCATGACGGCGGTGCTCATCATCCCGCTCGCGTTCGCCAGCGCCGGCCAGGGGACGTGGCTGGCGTACGCGTTCGGGACCGTCATGTTGCTCTTCGTCGTGTTCTGCCTGAACAAGTTCGCCAAGCGGTCGGCCTTCGCCGGCTCCATGTACGCCTACACCGCCAAGGGTCTCGGGCCCAGCGCCGGCGTCTTCTCCGGCTGGACGCTCATCTGGTCGTATTTCTTCATCGCCGTGGCGGGGATGTGCGGGTTCGCCGTCTTCTGCGCCCAGTTGCTCTCGGCGCTCGGGTACCACGGATCGGTGCACCCGATCATCTTCTTCGCCATCAGCGCGGTGGCCTGCTGGGTCATCGCCTACAAGGACATCCGGGTCTCCACCATCCTCACTCTGGTCCTCGAGTGCGCCTCGGTGGCCTGCATCACCGCCCTGGCCTGCGTGATCCTTTTCAAACACGGTTTTCACGTGGACACGAACGAGCTTTCGCTGAGCGGGGTGAACGTCAGGGGCATGGGCCTGGCCGTTGTGGCCTGCATCTTCTCGCTGGTCGGCTTCGAGGCCGCCACGACCATGGGCTCCGAAGCGAAGAACCCCAGGAAGAATCTGCCCCGGGCCGTGATCGCCAGCCTCCTCATCACCGGGGCCTTCATGGTCTTCATGGCCTACGTCGAGGTTTCGGGCACTTCCAACTACGGCGCCGCCTGGACCTCGGCCCCGCTCAACTTCCTGGCCCAGGCCTACGGCGTGAGCTGGTTCAAGATCCCGGTCTCCATCGGCGCCATGGTGAGCTTCTTCTCGCTGTCGCTCTCGTGCCTCAACTCGGGCTCACGGATCATGTTCCCGATGGCGAGGCACGGCATCTTCTCGGGGCATCTCGGCCGGGCGCACGCCACCAACCGCACGCCGCACGTGGCCGTGACCGTGTACATCGCGATGATCTTCGCCCTGCCGGCCTTCCTCATGATCTTCACGAACCCGCTGACCGCGTTCGGTGACGCCGGCACGCTGGCGGCGTTCGGCTTCCTGGTGGCCTACTACCTGATCACGGTGGCGGCACCGGTGTATCTGAAGAAGCAGCAGCAGCTGCGGACGCGTGATGTCGTGACCGCCTGCGTGGCGGTGGCCTGTCTGCTCGTCCCGACCGTGGGCAGTTTCTACCCGATGCCGGCGTGGCCGGTGGACTTGTTCCCTTACATCTATCTGGCGTGGATGGCGGTCGGCGGCGGCTGGCTGTTCTTCGTGAACCGGCGGCAACCGGGCATCCTGGCTGACATCGAGGCCGATTTGGAGCGCGGTCCCGAGCCCGTGGAAGAAGAGGAGGTCGAGATCCCCGAGCTGTCGGCGCAGCCGGTCATGGCGTGACGGGTGTCCGGCGCGTCAGATGAAGTCCGCCAGGAGCTCCCAGCCCGGAGGTGGGGCGGCCAGCCGCCAGAATTGCTCGGGCACGCGACCGGCAATGCGCGCGGTGAGCGCGTGGTCGCGCTCGAGCGGAGGGATCTGCGACGTGTAGCACCAGACGGCCCGGCGCTTGCGCTCCTCGTCGGGGACGTGCGGCACGATGGCGGGAGTGGGCCAGGGGTGGGCCCGGAGCATCTTGGCCACGCGCCAGGCGAGGAGGCCCGGGAGGTGTTTGTACCCGTGGTCCTCGTAGCAGAACCACTCGCGGTCCGGCTGCTCGGCGCGCACGAGGAGGCAGGCGTCGTGCACCATGACGTGGTCGGGGTTGGCGAGGCCCATCGGGAAGAACACCGACGTGGGGTCGAGCTCGGCGAGGGCGGCGGCGAGGGCGGGCGCGACGTCGGTGGGCGTCGGGCGGAGGTCGGGGGCGAGGTACTGGTGGTCGGCGAAGTCGAGCCAGCGGTAGCCCGACTCCAGCACCGCCATCGCGGCCACGTCCTCGCGGCGGCGGAGGGCGACGACGTCGTCGCCCGGCACGAAGCCGCCGAGCGCGTCCCACTCCGTCGGCACGTCGGGATACGCCGGCGGGCGACCGCCCAGCACGGTGACCACCGTGGTCTCGTCGTAGCTCCCGAGCAGGTGGCCGGCGCCCATGGCGGCGTCGTCGAAGTGGGGCGAGACGACCACGATCCGGGTGAACGCAGCGGGGTCGACCTCACCCCAGGTCGGCGCGGCATACGCGTCGTCGGGCACGGTCGGATCATACGGGGACGTCACTGGCGACATGGCGGCGGAAGACCGGCATCAGCGCGCTGATGAGCGCGGCGCCGGCGATACAGGCGAGCCCACCGGAGACGACGGCGAACTCGACGCTGGTCACCGTCGCCACGGCGCCGGACTCGAGGTCGCCGAGGCGCGGGCCGCCCTGGACGACCGCCATCTGGATCGACGACATGCGGCTGCGGAAGCGCTCGGGGATGGTGGACTGGAGGATCGTGTTGCGGAGGACGGCCGAGATGACGTCCGCCCATCCTGCGACGGCGAGCAACACGAGGGCGATCCACAACGTGTCGACGAGGCCGAAGACGGCGATGGCGGCGCCCCAGACGGTGACGGCGACGACGACCGCCCACCCCTGGCGGCGCAAGTTGGCCACCCAGCCCGTGGTCAGCGCGCCCGCCAGCGCGCCGGCGCCGGGTGCGGCGTAGAGCAGGCCGAGCGTGATGGTGCCGCCGCCGAAGACCGAGCCGGCCATGGCGGGGAACAGCGCGCGGGGCATTCCGAACACCATGGCGTTGATGTCGATGAGATAGACGCCCTGGAGGGCCTGGCGGGTGCGCAGGTAGCGGAGGCCCTCCTTGGTCGAGTCCCAGATCGACAGGCCGCCCGCATCGGGGTGGGGCGGGATGGGGTGCAAGAGGAAGGCGGCGAGGGCGGCGGCGACGAAGGTGCCCGCATCGAGCGAGTAGGCGAGGGGGAGGCCGATGCCCAGCACGACCCCCGACAGCGCCGGCCCGACCACGGTGCCCAACTGGAACGAGATCTGGACCATGGCGAACGCCGCGGTGAGGTGCCGCCGCTCGACCAGGCCCGGGACCGAGGCCATGCGCGCCGTGTTCGAGAACCCCTGGAAGCCGGCCGCGACCGAGCTGATCAGATAGAGCGCGACGAGGGAGGGGTGGTCGGCGGCCGCGTTGAGCGCCAGGCCGGCGCTCGTGAGCATCAAGGCCACGCTCGTCCACACCATGATCGGGCGCTTGTCGACGGCGTCGCCGATGGGTCCGGCCGCCAGCGCGCCCGCGAGGAACGGGAAGAGCTGGGCCAGGCTGATCGCGCCGACCTGCAGCGACGAGTGGGTCATGGAGTACACCTGGTACGGGATGGCCACGACCGTGAGCTGGGTCCCCAGCGTGGACACGACCTGGCCGGTGAAGAGGAGCCGGAAGTCGCGGCTCTCGCGCAGCGGGGTCGTGTCGACGAGGATCCGGCCCGGCACTACGAGCGGCGCCCCGGCGTCAGGAGAGCTGGCGGCCGAGGGCGCGCACCGAGATGTCCCACGCCGCGGGCCAGTCCCGCGTGCGCAGGAGCGCGTCGCTGCCCCCGTCGCAGAACAGCACCGAGCCGCAGAAGAACGAGCTGTCGGGGCCGAGCAGGAAGTCGACCAGCGCGGCGATCTCCTCGGCCCGGCCCGGGCGCCCGAGCGGGATGGGCAGCATGTCGAGGAGGGGGCCGGTCTCGGCGTCGGCGCGCATGGCCGCCACCATGGGCGTGTCGATCATGCCGGGGGCGATGGCGTTGAGCCGGATGGCGGCGCCCGCCCAGTCCGGACCGGTTGCCATGGTGCGGACCCAGTGCGCCACGGCCAGCTTGGTGGCGGGGTAGGCGGCCAGCGAGCCGTGCTCGTCGGCGATGCGGGCGCTGCGCTCCTCGTCGTGGGCGAGGCAGGTCTCCACCAGTTCGGCCGGGATGGCCGGCTGCACCGTGGTCGAGTTGGAGCTGATGGCGACCGCGGCGCTGCCGGGGGCGAGCAGGGGGCGCAACCCCTCGAGCACGTCGACGGTGCCGAAGTAGTTCACCGCCGCCAGCAGCGACCCGGCGCGGTTCGGGCTCCCGGCCAGGCCGGCGCAGGTGACGACGCCGCCCAGCGAGCCCCCGCTGCGCTCGGTGGCCTCGGCGACGACGCGCCGGCGGCCGTCGGCGGTCCCGAGGTCGGCGACGACGTCGACGTTCGCGGCGGCGTCCTTGTCGACGCCGACGACGCGCCAGCCTCCCGCGGCCAGGCGGGTGGCCGTGGCGGCGCCGATGCCCGACGCGGCGCCCGTGACGACGACGACGCGGTCAGGCAGCGCGGCGCGCCTTCAGCAGGGCGAGCGCCTTGTCGGCGTGCGAGCCCATCGAGACCTCGCTGTGGAACACGTCGAGGATGGAGCGGTCGGTGTCGATGACGAAGGTCACCCGCTTGTTCGGGAGGAAGCTGATCCCGCGCTTGGCGCCGAGCTGCGCGGCCACGACGCGGTCGGGGTCGGCGAGCAGGGGGAAGCCGAGGGACTCCTTCTCGTCGAAGCGCTTCTGCTTCTCGACCTGGTCGGCGCTGATGCCCACGACGTGGGCGCCCACGCCGGCGAACTCGGCGGCGAGGTCGCGGAAGTGGCAGCTCTCCTTGGTGCAGCCGGTGGTCATGGCGGCGGGATAGAAGAAGAGGACCACGGGGCCGTCGGCCAGGAACTCGCTCAGCTTGCGCGGCGTGCCCGTCTGGTCGGGGAGCTCGAAATCGGGGACGACATCGCCTTTGTGCATGCGCTCAATGTAGAGCGACGGCGCTTCGTCTGCTCGGGGTGGCGGCGCCTTACGCTTCGAACCGGAAACCGACGCCCCGCACCGTCACCAGGTGGCGGGGGTTGGCCGGATCGGGCTCGATCTTGCGGCGGAGACGCTTGATGTGCGTATCGAGCGTCCGGGTGTCGGTCAGCTCCTGGTCCCACCAGAGCCGGTCGATGCACCAGTCGCGCGTGACGACCTGGCCGCTGTGCGACATGAGCAGGGCCAGGAGGTCGAACTCCTTGCGGGACAGGTCAACGGGCACCTCGTCGACCGTGACCTCGCGACGGCCCGCGTCGAGGCGGACCGGACCGACCGTCAGCACCTCCTCGTGGTGCTCGGCCACGGCGACGCCGCGGCGGAGGACGGCGCGCATCCGCGCCACCAGCTCGCGCAGGCGGAACGGCTTGGCCACGTAGTCGCTGGCCCCGAGCTCGAGGCCCAGGACGATGTCGACCTCAGAGTCGCGCGCCGTGACCATGATGATCGGCACCGGCTTGAGGGCCCGCATCTGCTGGCAGATCTCGATCCCCGACTGGTCGGGCAGCATCACGTCGAGCAGGACCAGGTCCGGGTGCACCCGGTGGAAGAGGCGGAGCGCCTCGTGGCCGTCCCCCGCCGCCTCGACGGTGAAGCCCTCGCGGGTCAGCCCGGAAGCCAGCGCCTGGCGGTACGACTCCTCGTCGTCGACCACGAGGACGAGCGGACGGTTGTCCCGCGTGGGCCCGTTGAGTGGGGAGCGACCCGAGGTCGCCGGCACGTTCGTGATGGACACGTCCTGCTCCGCGTCAGGCAGCGTCGTTCGGGAACCGGGGTGCGAGGGGGCGAGGGGCAGGCGACGACGGCGGACGGGGGGTCGATCGCACCGGCGTCGCCTGGGGGCGCGGGGAGGCGAGCTCCCGCGCCATGGTGACCAACGATCCGAGGATCCGTGTGCGGTGTGAGCGCTCCGGGCGGATCATGATGACCTCGGCCAGGGTGTCCCGGCCGTGATGACGAGACACGGCGAGACCGGAACGGTGGCCCCCACCGGTGTGGCCCATGTGCTGCTCCACGGTCGCCATCTGCTGTCACGCTAGAAAACTGAGGTGAACGTGCAGTGAAACGGTTGCAACCGGCAAGTGTTCTCCAGATGAACTCTTTTCGTTGCGCTCGTGTTCAGGCAACGGCAGTACGCTCCAGCCGACGCGACCCGGGAGGTGCCAGATGACCGAGGCCATGGGCCACGGCGTGAACCAGCGCAAGGCGATCCAGATGACCCCCGAGGAGGTCGACGCGTTCCTGACCGAGCGCCGGGCCATGACCATGTGCTCCCTCTCCCGCGACGGGTCGATCCACGCCGTGGCCATGTGGTACGGCTTCCTGGACGGGTGCGTGACGGTCGAGACGAAGGCCAAGTCGCAGAAGGTGCAGAACCTGCGGCGCGACCCGCGGCTCACGGTGCTCGTCGAGGACGGTGACTACTACGAGGAACTGCGCGGCGTCGAGTTGGTGGGGCGCGCCGAGATCGTCGAGGACGCGGACCAGCTGTGGAAGCTCGGCCTCAGCGTGTTCGAGCGCTACTACGGCCCGTACAGCGACGAGCTCAAGCCGTTCCTCGAGACGATGCTGCACAAGCGGGTGGCGGTCAAGCTGCACGTGGAGCGGACGGTCAGCTGGGACCACCGCAAGCTCGGGCTGCCGAGCACCCGTCCGACGACCGCGTGAAATTCGCCGTCCGGCAGGCGGTCGGGGTACCGCCGGCCCGGGCGATGGCCGCGTACGGCTCGCCCGCCTTCTACGAGGGCCGTCCCGAGCGTGACGGCGTGGCCGTGCTCGAGGTCGTCGGGCACGAGGACGACGGGGCCCGGGTCCGCATCGAAGTCCGATACTCGTTCACCGGGTCGGTGTCGCCGGCGGTCCGGGCCGTCATCCGTCCGGACAAGATGTCGTGGGTCACGCGCACCGAGGTGGTGCCGGCCGAGGCGCGGGCGAGTTGGGTGGTGCTGCCCGACCACTACGCGGACCGGCTCAGCGCCCACGGCGCGTTCCGGTTCGAGCCGGGGCCGGACGGCCCCGACAACACGCTCGTCACGATCGACGGGGAGCTCAAGGTCAACGTGCCGGTCGTCGGGCGTTCGGTCGAACGGGTGATCGTGTCCGGCCTGCGCTCGTACCTCGAGGACGAGGCGACGACCATTTCCCGGACGGGGTGACGGTCGGGTCGCCTACTCGCTCACCTTGAGCAGCTGGGTCATCCCGTCCTCGATCCCGGCGGCGAGGACGTCGATGTCCTCCGTCGAGTCGTAGTCGCCGGTGATCCCGAAGTTGACCTGACCGTTGTAGGAGAAGATGGCGATCCCGATGCGGATCTGCCCGCCGAGCGGCACGTAGGGGAAGGCGCGGATCATGCGCCGGCCGGCGGCGTAGAGCGGGAACTGCGGCCCCGGGACGTTGGTCGTCACGGTGTTGACGGTGTGCTGTCCCGCCCGCGTGGCCAGGCGCATCCCGAGAGCCAGCAGCATCGGCGGCGCGAACCCCGACATGGAGGTCAGCGCCTCGGCCGCCACCGCCTGATTGGACTCCTTGAGGTCCTTCATCTGGTCGCTGATGGCGTGCAGCCGCAGGACGGGGTCGTCGATCTCGACGGGCAGCTCGGCGAACATCGCCGAGACCTTGTTCTCATAGGTGCCGTCCCCGACCGCCTTGCCGGACTCGTCGCGGGGGCGGACCGAGACGGGCACCAGCGTGCGCACGACGCGTTCGGTGGTCTCACCCCGCGAGGCGAGCAGCTCGCGGAACCCGGTCGTGATCGATGCCAGCACCACGTCGTTGAAGGTGCCGCCGAGCGCCTGGCGCACCTGCTTGATGTCCTGCACGGTCGTCGTCGTCCAGGCGTAACGCCGGTGCGGCCCGATGGGCCCGTTGAGACTGGAGGGCGCGCTCGGCCGGACGAGGCCGCTCAAGGCGATCACGCCGCCGGCCACCTCCCGCCCGTAGTCGAGGGCGCGCCGCAGGACGCGGGTCTGCGCGCGCGCCGCCCGCAGCTGCTCGTAGGGGGAGCTCACGATGTTCTCCAGCGCGTCCACGACGAGCTGGAGGCCCGAGGGCTCGGGCTGGGGGACCCACTCCGTGCGCTCAGGACGCGGCGCGTCGGGACTGAGGTCCATGATCACGGCGAGGAGGTCGGTGCCCGCCACGCCGTCGACCAGCGCGTGGTGCGTCTTGGACAGCATGGCCCACCGGTTGTCCTCGAGGCCCTCGACCACCCAGATCTCCCAGAGGGGCTTGGTGCGGTCGAGCTGCTGGGCCATGACCCGGCCCACCAGCTTGCGCAGCTCGTCCTCGCCCCCGGGCGCCGGCAGCGCGGTGTGGCGCAGGTGGTACTCAATGTTGAAGTGCGGGTCGTCCACCCACACCGGGCGTCCGAGCTCCAGGGGCACGAACCTGACCCGCTGGCGGTAGCGGGGCACGAGATCGAGCTTGGCCTCCACCATGTCGACAACGTCGGCGAACCGCGGGGGTGGGCCCTCGAAGATGGCGATCGACGCGATGTGCATGTGCGACACGCTGTCCTCGAGGTGGAGGAACGAGGCGTCCAGTGGGCTCAAACGATCGGGACACATCGCGGAACCTCCCTTCAGGGTGCTCCCGCGGAACGCTACTACCGGCGACGTCGTCAGCCTGCGGTGGCGGCGGGAAGAGGGTCGCCGAGCGTGGCCAGGAACGGAGTGGAGCGGATGCGCTGGCGGGTCTCCTCGTAGGCCGCCTCGATCACCCGCGGGCTCCTGTCCTCGGCCATGGCCTTCAGCCCCATGACCCGTCGTGCGTCGGCGTCGGGCTCGAGGCTGACGACCGCGGTCCCGGCACGCTCCAGCCGGGCGATCTCACGTTCCATCCGGCTGTGCACCGTGCGGCGCAAGAGTCCGTCGAAGCCGTTCGCATTGCCGTGGGCGGCGGACAGTGAGGAGATGACCACGACGAGGTCGAGACCCTCCGCCTGCAGGACGTCGGCGTTGGTCACCGAGTGCACGCCCCCGTCGATGTACTCGGCGCCGTCGATCGTCACGGGCCGGAAGTAGCCGGGGATGGCGCACGAGGCGAGGACCGCGGGGGCCAGGCGGGCCGGCGGTGCACCGTCACCCCCGAACACGACGCGCGCCCCGTCGCACCGGCGGACGGCGCAGATGCGGAGGCCGTCGGGCCACTGGTCGCCGATGAGCTCGTCCAGGCCCCGCGCCCGCTCGGAGATGTCGAGCTGGCCGCGCGGGACGAGCGTCATGGCGGCCACGTCGGGCCGGAACTCCAACGGGCGCCGGGCGAGGCGGGCGAGGAGGGCCGGGGAGGGGAGGCTCCAGGGACGGAGCAACGACTGGACGCCCGGCGTCGGCAGCGGTCCGGCGTCCGACGGGAGGATCCGACGGAGGATGACGCCGCCACGGCGCGACGGCGGCACCCCGTAGAGCGAGGCCGCCAGGTCGGTGGCCGGCACGCCGACCTTGAGAGCCGCGCCGGTGACGGAACCGGCCGAGGTTCCGACGATCACGCTGGCCTGGCGGGGATCCCAGCCCGCCTCGCGCTGGAGGCCGGCGAGCACCCCGGCCTGGTAGGCCTGCCCGACGACGCCGCCCGCGCCCAGCACCAGGCCAATGGACGGTGATCTCCGGCTCCCGAAACCGCCACGGATCACCCTCATCACCCCTTCTTCTTACCCGCCCCGGCGCTCGTCCGATTCGCCACTCTGAGTGACGAGCGCGTGAAAAGAGTTATCTCAATTCTGCCACACGATGGCAAGCAACGGGGATGCACGCTCAGACGGAGCGGTTGGTGCGCGGTGGCGGCTCCCTCAGGTGTGCCGCATCCCGCCGGCTGGGGAGGACGGACAGGGTGGCCGGGGAGCTGGCGCAGGCCGCTGGCGTGGTCGCCGAAGAGGCGCCGTTACTCTCCCGTTTGAAATGGGGAGGACCCGTGGCGACCTGCACCGGCTCGCGGCGCACGTGCTCGGGCGCCGACGAGCCGCCGTCAGCGGCCACTTCGGTCTGCGGTCGAGCCCCGGCGGCCTGGCCACGCCGGCGTTCGGCCCCGAGCCCGAGGCGCTGCGCCTCACTGCGACCCGCCTCATCCGCGAGGTCGGGACGCGCTCGTCCGGCTTGCCACTCGGTGGGGCGACGCTCGCCGAGCTGGCGGCCTTCGCCGGGACCGATCTGGCCTCGGACTTCTCCGCCGGCGCCCAGACGCCCGACCTCGGCCCGACCGCCGAGCCGCTGGACCTCGATCCCGACGAGCTGTTGCGCATCTTCGACTGGTTCGATCTCGGGTGGCGTGTGCTCGACACCGTCACGTCGGGCCTTCCCGATTCGTGGACGCAGTCCACGGTGCAGCTGTGGCCCGAGCACTTCGACGTCGGCACAGACCTGGACTTCCGCGCCGACGTCGCCGGCGCCGGAGCGACCCTGGGCTTCTCGGCCGGCGACGCGTTCTCCGAGGACCCCTACGTCTACGTGACGCCGTGGCAGCCCGGGCGACCCGGCGAAGCGGCGTTCTGGAACGCGCCGTTCGGGGCTCTGCGCACCCAGGCTCAGGCGCCACACGAACGGGCGTGCGCGGCGTTCCTGCGCGACGGCCTCGACCGCCTCGGGAGCACCGGCACCATCACAGACCCGGAGAAGGAATAACGCCATGCCCGTGCCGTTCCCCACCGACGAGACCATCAATCTGAACCGGCCGGACGCGGCCGAGTCGCAAGTCATGGTGGACGGGATCGCATCCGCGGTGGCCGGACGCGAGGGCCTTCTCCCTGTCCAGCGGTCGCTGATGCTGGCGCTCGTCCCGGCCATGACGGAACACGCCGTCTCGCTCGACGACCGCCCGGCTCTGACGCCGGCCGAATTCGCGGCCGCGCTCGCACGCCGCAACCTCCCGTTCCGTTCCCGCGTGGTCCAGACCATGGTGCTGTGCGCGCTCGTCCGGCATCCCATCCCCGACGACGTGGCGCAGAATGTCGCCGCGTTCGCGTGCGAGCTCGGGGTGGAGGAGGGGATGGTCGGCGTGGCGCGGGAGTTCGCCGCCGGCTCGCTCGACCTCGCGGCGCAGGACTTCGTCCGCAACGGCTACGAGGGGACGTGGAACGAGGAGACGTCCGACGCTGCCGTGCACTCGTCGCGCCCGCTGCACCAGGCCTGGGAGTCCTCCGCCGACGACCCGCTGCTGGCGGAGCGGTGGGCCTCCCTCGAGCGGCTCCCGTCCGACTCCATCGGGCGCAAAGTGTGGGAGATGTACGAGGCGCGCGGCTTCACCTACCCGGGGACGCCCGGTTCGGCGCCACCCCTGCTCGCGCAGCACGACTGGGTCCACGTGCTCGGCGACTACGGCACCACCGTCGAGTCCGAAGTGGAGGTGTTCGGGCTGATCGCCCGGGCCAACGACGACCCGCACGCCTTCTCGTTGCTGGCCATGGTGATCTCGCTGTTCGAGACCGGGTACCTGGCGCGTGGCGCCGGGCTCTTCGAGGCCTCGCCCGGCCACTTCTCGAGCAGTTCGGACATGGCGGTCCGGCTCGCCGACGCCCTGCGGCGGGGCGCGCTCTGCCACGACGACGAGACGGGCTCGGACAGCATCGACTTCCTGCAGATGGACTGGTTCGCCGTGGCCGACGAGTCGTGTGACGACCTTCGAGCCCGCTTCCACCTCGTCCCGAAGTCGCCCGGCGCGGTGGACGCCAAGTCATTCGGGCCCTGGGAGCCGGGCGGGATCAGCCCGTTCCAGATGAAGTCCGGTCGCGCCCTGGCTGAGGCCCGTGGCCGCCCGTACAACTCGCACGGCGCCTGCGTCGCGTCCTGATCGTCACGACTCGAGGAAGCGCAAGACCGCCAGCACGCGCCGGTGGTCCTGGTCCGACACGGGGAGATCGAGCTTGGCGAAGATGTTGGCCACATGCTTCTCGACCGCGCCCTCGCTGACGACGAGGGAGTTGGCGATGGCCCCGTTCGAGCGTCCCTCCGCCATCAGCGCGAGCACCTCGCGCTCGCGTGTTGTGAGCACGGAGAGGGAGTCGGTGCGGCGCGTCGCGCCCATCAGCTGGGTGACTACTTCGGGATCCAAGGCCGTACCTCCTATGGCGACACGTTCCAGCGCCTCCACGAAGTCGCTGACGTCGGCCACCCGGTCCTTCAGCAGGTAGCCGATGCCCGCCGCGTCGTCGGCGAGCAGGTCGGCCGCATACCGGGTCTCGATGTACTGCGAGAAGAGAAGGATGCCGAGACCCTCGTACCGGGCTCGCAGCTCCAGGGCGACACGCAGGCCCTCGTCGGTGTAGGTCGGTGGCATGCGGATGTCGATGACCGCCACGTCGGGCGGGTTCTGGGCGATGGAACTGCGCAGCGCGGCCGGCTCCGCGACGGCGCCGGTGATGGTGAAGCCACGGTCGACGAGGAGCTGCACCAGGCCGTCCCGGAGGATGGCCGAGTCCTCGGCGATGGCGACGCGGAGCGAATCCGTGGCCGTCATGGGGACAGAGGCAGGTCGACGGTGACGACCGTCGGCCCCCCGGGCGGGCTCACCAGGTTGAGCTGGCCGTCCACGGCGCGCACGCGTTCGGTAAGGCCCGCGAGGCCGCTCGACGAGGAGCCGACCGTGGAGAGCTGCGCCCCGCCCCGCCCGTCGTCGCGCACCACCAGCCGCAGCCAACTCCCGTGCTGCGCGCACGACACCGTGGCCCGGGAGGCGTGGGCGTGCTGTGCCACATTCGCCAGCAGCTCGGCCACGCAGTAGTAGGCGATGGCCTCAATGGCCGGCGTCGGGCGCGCGCCCAAGGCCACGGACACCTCGGTCGGGACTGCGCTGCGGGAGGCGAGCGTGGCCAGCGCTCCCTCCAGGCCGATGTCCAACGCCGGCGGGTGGATGCCCCGCGCGATGTCCCGCAGCTCGGCGATGGCCTCCTTGGCACCCCGGTGTGCCTCCTCGACCAGCTCGCGCACCCGGTCGAGGTCGACGTGCTGGGGGTCGTCTAGCTTCTCCTTGGCCATGCCGAGCCGCATGGCCAACGCGACCAGCTGCGCCTGCGTGCCGTCGTGCAGGTCCCGCTCGATCCGCCGCAGCGTCGCCGCCGACGCGTCCACCGTCTGCGTCCTCGCCTGCTCCAGCGTGCGCACCCGCGCGGCCACGGGGTCCGGCCCGAGCAGGGTGCGGATGAGGAGCCGGTCGACGTTGACGAACGCCCGCATGACCCACGGCGCGGCGAGGAGGAAGATCGCCCCGAGGAGGAAGAGCGCCAGTCTGTGCCCGAAGCCCACGGGCTGCCCCGTGATGTCGCCGCGGAAGAAGACGTTCTGGACCGCCCCCCACACGGGTGGCCCCCCGCCGCCAAACAGCGGCTGGAGCAGACAGGCGAAGGCGTCCCACCACAGGCTGAACGCGACGTAGACGCCGAGCACCGTCCACGGCACTTTGATCGCGAGGTAGCCGACGGCGCGCCAGCCGACCCGGTCGCGCAGCGCCGACTGCAGCCAGCCGAAGAACCCGGGCCGGCTGGTGAACGGACCGGGTTCGGCGATCGTCTCGCCGAGCAGGTTGTGGACGAGGTCACGCTGCCAGCGCCCGATCCCCCGGGCGCTCCGGATGGAGAGCGCGAGGACGGCGAGGCCGAAGAAGGTGATCGCCAGCACGATTCCGATGGCCATCGTCGCGCCCACGAACGCGAACCCCAGTCCCGCCAGGCCGCCGCTGACGATGAAGAACGCCAGTTCCGTCCAGGGCCGCTTGGTGAAGGGCTCCCGCACGATCCGCCGGCCCAGCTCCTTCATCCGGGCCACCTGCTCGTCCGTGATGATGAGAGACGCTCGCGTCCCCTCTTGGCGCACCGGCGCCTCGCTTTCCTCAGCCGCAGTGGTCATGCATCGCGCTTGATGAGCAGTACGGCGCCGGCGACCAGCACCACGGCGCAGTACACCACCATCAGCATGAACCCGATTGTGGCCGATAGCAGCCCGGGCTGCGTGACGACGGCAGCCACCGAGTTGGCGAAGATGATGGCCGGCGTGAACCGGGAGGGGTCGCCGGCGAGCGTCTTCAACAAGATCGGGGCCAGCAGCGTCACGCCGGCGAAGGTCGCGATGGCACCGGCGGTGTGGCGGATCACCACGCCGAGGCCGAAGCCGAGCAGAGCGAACAGGCTCAGGAACGCCCCGGTCAGCACGACCGCCCGCAGGACGCCCGGCTGCCCGAGGCTGGCCGTGGGAGCGCCGCCACCGGAGAGCACGGCCTGGCCGAGGAAGAAGGCGGCGAAGCTCAGTACCTCGCCCACGACCAGAGTGAGCGCAGCCACCACCACCAGCTTCGCGTTGAGCAGCCTCTCCCGTCGTCCGACTGCGGCGAGGGAGGAACGGATGGTGCCGGTGCCGTACTCGCCCGTGATGGTCAGGACGCCGAGCACACCGAGCGCGAGCGAGCCGATGGAGAGACCGGCCAGCGACTGGTTGGTCGGGTCGAAGCCTTGGTACCACCCGGGTGAGTGGTGCAGGGCGCTGCGTGTCGACAGGTAGGTCACGAGCAGGGTGCCGATCGTGGTGATGGCGAGGATCAGCTTCGTCGAGCGGAGCGACGTGAGCTTGATCCACTCGGCGCCGACGGCCTGGCGGAAGCCGGCCCGTCCCGGCGGTGTCGTCGTGGTCAGTGCGATCGTCATGGCTGTTGCTCCTCTTTCAACGGGGCTTTCAACGGGAGGCGCCGGTCGTCGCCGGCTCCAGCTGGTCCGACAACGCGTGGACGTGGTCGTGCGAGCGGTACTCGACGGCATCGCTGGTGAGCTCCATGAAGGCGTCCTCGAGCGAGACGCGCTGGGGCGTCAGCTCGTGCACCGTGAGCGAGGCCTGCGACGCGAGGTTGCCGACCTCCGCCGAACGCAGGCCGGTCACGATGATGGCACCGTCGTCGGCCACGCTCGGGCGGGCGCCCGCACGCGTCAAGGCTGTGACCATGAGTTGTGGGGTCGGCGTCACGATGCGGACCGACTCGGCCCGGTTATGGGCCGTGAACTCCTCGACGCTCGTCTCTGCGATCAGCGTGCCGCGTCCGATGACGACGAGCCGCTCGGCCGTCAGCGCCATCTCGCTGATGAGGTGGCTCGAGACGAGCACGGTGCGCCCCTCCTCGGCGAGGCCGCGCAGCAGGTGGCGCGCCCAGCGGATCCCTTCGGGATCGAGGCCGTTGACCGGCTCGTCGAAGAGCAGCACGCCAGGGTCTCCGAGCAGCGCGCCGGCGATGCCGAGGCGCTGGCCCATGCCGAGGGAGAACTTGCCGGCCCGCTGATCGGCCACCGAGGTCAGCCCGACGATGTCGAGCACCTCGTCGATGCGCCGAGCGGGGATGTCGTTGGTCCGTGCGATCCAGCGCAGGTGGTCGCGAGCCGTCCGCCCCGGGTGGAACGCCTTGGCGTCGAGCAGGGCGCCGACCTCGCGCACCGGCCACCTCAGCTCGTCGAAGAGCAGGCCGCCGATGGTCGCGGTGCCGGCATCGGGCACGTCCAGGCCCATGATCATGCGCATGGTGGTGGACTTGCCCGAGCCGTTCGGGCCGAGGAAACCGGTGACGACGCCAGGGGTGACCGTGAAACTGAGGTCGTCGACCGCAAGGGTCTTCCCGTAGCGCTTCGTCAAACCGCGGGTGACGATCATTGAGGGCTCCTTCTTCATCCCGGCGGGGGTGCCGGGGCTCCGCCCTCACACAATGAAGCGTCGTCGCCTTGCTGAGAATGCCGCTACCGGGCGTCTCGTGCTGGTGCTAACCCCCCTGCCCCGTACCGGCTGCAGGCGAGCCTGGCCACGGCGGGTACGACGGCGCCCGGTCGGGCGGCGACGAGTAGCTGGTGACCGCGCCGGCCTTCGTGAACATCGGCACGTTGCCGCTCGGCACCACGCCCGCCTTGTACCGCGCGCCGCCGTTCACGTGCTCCATGAGGCCGCTGCCGTTCACCCCTTCCTCGTCCGGGCCCTTCGCCGAGGCGTCGTACCACAAGAAGGTGTAGTCGGCGGGCGAGGAGTAGCTCGGCACCGGCGAGGCGCCCTGGTCGCCGTACGCGGTCAGCGGCGTGGTGGGCCCGCCCCCCGTGGGCGGCGAGCGGAACAGGCCCGTCGCGAATGTCTGGGGCGTGAGGCGGGGCCCGGCCAGCTGGACCCCCTCGAAGAACTGCTCGATCGGCGGGATGATGGCCGGCGCCGCCAACGAGGCCGGGCCCGCAGAGGCCCCGTACCACCAGCGGTAGAGGTGGTACGCGTCGCCCACCGCGACCGGGGTCGGGACCGCGAGGCTCGAGACGCCGAAGGCATGGGACCACTCGCTCTGGTTGTAGTAGCGCCCCAGGGCCGAGGTGTCGGTCAGCACGATCCCCGTGATGATCCACTCCGGGAAGTACCCGATGGTGGCGCACGCCCGCGTCAGGTAGATCGGCATGATCGGATCGCCCGCGAACACGATGCTCGTCGCGCCCGATGTCTTCAGCTTCTCGGCCAGCGTGGCGGCCTGGGTGGGGAGGGTGGTGAGGTTGAGGTTGTACGTGAGCCCGGGCGGCGAGGCCATGTTGACGTGGCCGTCTCGGATCTTCTTGGCCACCAGGGCCTCCAGCTCGCTGAAGCCGGCGGTCGGTGGCACCGAGGTCTCGCTCACCACGATGAACGAGCGCTTCTTGGTGTGCAGCGAGGGGTCCCCGGCCCAGATGGCGTCCTTGCCGTTGAGCTTGGCGACGACGTAGTCGAGCGTCTCGGTCAGCGAGGTGTCGGCGGTCGGCAGGTTGGCCCACTGGTAAGGGGCGTTCTTGGTGATCTCGCCGTACGACGAGGAGTCGCCGCACCCCATGCACAGCACGTGGAGCCGGGCCAGCTCGTCTTGGTAGGCCGTCGTCTCGGCGGGACCGCCGATGGAGGCGAACGCGTGCAGCTGTTGCGCCACCGTCACGGCGTCCGCGTGCGCGGCGACCGGGTCGCCGTCGGCACCGGTGGCCTGGAACGGGATGAGGTCCACGTGGCGCCCGTACATCTCGAAGATCTTGTTGAACATGTTCACGTAGGACCGCACGGTGGCGAGCGCCTGCGCGGGCGTGCCGGCCGCGCTCGAGACCGCCGAGGTGAGCCCGCCCGGCTCGGCCTGGTAGTACACGAGGTTGATCACGGAACCGGTGACCCCGCCCCAGGTGCCGCCTCCGTTGTCGCCCTTGGTCACCGGGACGCAGGGCGCCGCGTAGACGCTGGGCACCTTCAACCGCCCGGTGTGGTGGTCGCATTGTTGACCCCAGTCGTAGTCGGCCGTCCTTCCCTCCTTGGCCGCCTCGGCGTACGTGATCGGCACGGACGAGTGGGTCGACGAAGTGGGCCCGGTGCTCGATGCGGTCGTCGTGCCGCTCGTCTCGTGCACCGTCGCAACCGCGCCGGCGGCGACGAGCGCGGCGACGATCAGGACGATCGGACCGGCGACACGCCAGCGGCTGACTTTGGGCCATGGTCGTTCGGCTGACTGCGCCCGGTCCGCCGGACCCGGCGGCGGCAGCGGGCCACCGTCCGGTTGGCCCGGCTCGGGCGGCCGACTGGTCTCGGTCTCGCTCATGCGCGTCCCGATCGTGACACCGCGAGGGGATCAGACCCCAGGAACGCCTCGCCCACGGCGGGAAGCTCGAGGACGGCAGACGGCGCGCCACTGGCGATGACCGCGCCGCGGTCCAGGGCGATCAGCCGGTCGGCCAGCTCGGCAATGAAGCCGATGTCATGCTCGACGATGAGCATGGTGGCGTCGAGCTGGTCCCGGACGCGGCGGAGCAGGCCGAGCATGGCCTCCACCTCGCGTTGTGCGACGCCCGAGGACGGCTCGTCGAGCAGGACGACGGTGGGCTGGTGGGCGACGACCGCGGCCAGGTCGACCAGGCGGCGCGACCCCGTCGACAGCTCGCTCACCAGGTTGTCCGCGAACCGCTCGAGGCCGAACATCTCCATGAGCTCGTCCACCCTCCTGCCGACGGCGGCCTCGGTCCGGACCTGCAGCGGCAGGCGCAGGATCGCGTTGAACGGGTCGCCGACGTCGGTGAAGCGCTCGAGCGAGACAGCCAGCGCGTCGCGCACCGTGAGCCCGGAGAAGAGCCGCGAGTCCTGGAACGAGCGCCCGAGACCCAGCCGTGCCCGCGTCGCCGCCGTGCGACCGGTCACGACCACTCCCCCGAGCTCGACCCAGCCGGCATCGGGCTGCAAGAAGCCCGAGATGACGTCGAAGAGCGTCGTCTTGCCCGCGCCATTGGGGCCGATGATGCCGACGAGCTCGCCGTGGCCCGCGTGGAGCGACACGCCGTCGAGCGCGGTATTGCCGCCGAAGTGGAGCGAGACGCCGTGCACCTCCAGGTCGTGTCGGTCGCGTCCGTCGCCCGCGGCGCCGGGCTGGGAACGGGCCGCCTGCGCGGCAATCGTGTCCGATGCCTTCTGCACGTACACGGACCACAGCAGCTCGGGATGGGCGACCAGCTCCTCGGCCGTGCCCGAGAAGCGGACCGCGCCGGTGTCCATCACGTAGACGCGGTCGGCGACGGCCACCGCCACGTTCATCGACTGCTCGACCAGCAGGATCGCCGTCCCGGCCTGCCGCATCGACTCGATGACGCCGAGCAGCTGCTCCACGACGATCGGTGAAAGTCCGAGCGAGAGCTCGTCAATCAGGAAGAGCTTGGGCCGGGTGATCGTCGCCATGGCGAGCGCCAGCATCTGCTGCTGGCCGCCGGAGAGGTTCCCCGCCCGCTCGGCGCGTCGCGAAGTGAGCGCCGGGAACTCGGTGAGGGCCTCGTCGATCATCGCCGCGTCGCGCTCGCCCCGCCGCCGCCCCTGCCAGGCCGCGGCTCGTAGGTTGTCCTCCACGCGCAGGCTGGCGAAGATCCCCTCGCCGCCGGGCACCTGGGCCACACCGAGCCGCGCGATCTCGTCCGGCGGCAGGTGCGTGATGTCGCGCCCGTCGAAGACGATGGCGCCGTGGTCGGCTTCGACCACCCCACCGATGGCGCGCAACAGCGTCGACTTGCCGGCGCCGTTCGTGCCGACGATGGCGACGATCTCGCCCTCGCCGACCTCGATGGCCACGTCCGAGAGGACCGTCACGCCGTCGTAGCCGACGCTGAGCTCGCGCACCGCCAGGAGCGGCAGCCGGCCGGCGCGCCGGTCGGCGAGCATCTGCGCCCGCGTCCGCATGGAGGTCCACACGTCTTGGACGTCGCGGCCGATCAGCGTGCCGGCGCTCGCCACAATGAGACCCCCGATCGTGAAGATGGGAACCAGCATGAGCAGCCCGTACCGGAAGCCCACCGCGTCGCCGATGGCGCCGACGACGGGGAGAACGAGCAGACCGGGCAGGACGAACAGGGCGCCGATGGAAAAGCCCACCGCCCGGACGCGGGCTGGGATGGCCAGGGAGAGCGAGGCCAGCACGCCCGGCCCGACGATGGCGAGCGACGCGTCGATCCCCGCGTTGCCGATGAAGGCCACCGGGACCGAGGGGGCGAGCGCGAAGAGGACCGCGAAGCCCGCGGCGACGACCGACGCCACCGCGAGCATGCGAAAGACGAGGCCGATGTCGCGGGCGGCCAATCGGGTGGCGATGATGGCGCCGGCGACGAGGCCGAGGAGGTCGAAGACCTGGACCGGGGCGATGAGATACGCCCGCTCGACCACGTCGAGATGGAACGTCTCCTGGTACTGGAGTGAGGCCAACGAGGTGAACCCGGCGATGGCGGCGGCGAGGAACGGCAAGGCGATGAAGATCCGCCGGAGCGCCCCGATCTTCCAGACCGTGCGCCAGGCCTCCCCGAGCGACGGCGGGGGCTCGGTCGGGATCTCGAGGTCGGGCTCGTGGGCCCCGGGCGGGGGCGAGGGCGCCGTCGCGGCGACGGCGGGGACCGAGCGACCCACCGGCTCGTCGTCGAGCGGCGCGGGCTGGCCGAGCTCCGACGCCAGCATCTGCTCGGAGAGCTCGAGCTGTTCGTGCCGCCCCCGCGGCGGCTCGCGCAGCCGCAGTCCGATGAGGACGACCACGACGATCGGCACGGCGAAGACGAGGAAAGGTGCCCGCCACGAGAACGCGTCCGCGAGCCCGGCCCCGATCAGCACACCGGCGATGGCACCGATGCTGATGCCCGATCGGTGCGCCGAGTAGATGCGCGGCCGGGAAGGAACTGAGTAGTAGTCGGCCAGCAGCGAGTTGTGCGTGGGGAAGATCACGGCTTGCCCCATCGAGACCCCGACCAGCGTCACCGTCGCCAGCACCGCGGTCGTCGACAGGCCGAGGCCGATGGAGAAGCCGGCGCCCACCAGCGCGCCGATCAGCGCGATGCGCACCCGATTGGTGCGGTCGGCGAGAACCGCGATGGGCAGCGTGCACACGAGCGCCGCCGCGCCGGCGATGGCGACGATCAGCAGGATGCCGGCGTTCGTGAGGTGGAACGCGTCGCGGATGTTCGGCGTGAGCACGTTGAACGCGCTCTGGGTGGCTTGGTCGAGCAGCTCGATCCCGAAGAGCACCCCCAGGGGGAACAGTGACGCGCCGGCCCCCAGCTGGCGCCAACCGGAGAGCCGGCTCACGGGGTGACCGCCGGACCGATGGGCGCGGCCGGTGCGGGCGCGACGCCGCCGCGGTGGCGCCGGAGGAGGGCGTCGACGGCCCAGTCACGCAGGTCGTAGCAGAGGCCGGCCAGACCGCTCGGAAACAGGATGAGCACGACGATCACGCCGAGCGCGGCCGGGAAGAGTTGCCAGCTGGGTGGCAGGTAGATCGCGCTGCCCTCGACGATGGCGGCGCCGAGGACGGCGCCGAGAGCCGACCCGAGCCCTCCGACGGCGGTCGAGGTGAACACGACGAGGCTGGCCGACCCCAGGAAGGACGTCACTTGGTACTGCTGGTTCACCACGAGGAAGAGACACCCGGCCAGCCCGGCGACGAACCCCGAGATGGCGAACGCGGTCAGCTTGGCCCAGGCGACGCGGACGCCGTAGCCCGACGCCGCCCGCTGGTTGGACGGGAGCGCGCGCAGGACCCGCCCGATCCTGCTGTGGCGCAGCCCCTGCATCGCGACGAGGACCAGCACCAGTACGCCCAGGCACAGCTCGAAGACCGAGGTCTGCGACGTGATCGAGACCCCGAAGAGAGAAGGGACGCCGAGCTGGCCCTGGGGGATCCAGGAGAACTCGGCGGGCACGAGCAAGTAGCCCGACGCGGCCAGCGCGAAGGCGAGCGTCGTCACGGCCGCGAACATCCCGTCGAGCCGGAGTGTGGGGAGCCCGACGACCATCGCGACCGCCGCCGCGACCGCCCCGGCCAGCAACAAGGTGAGGCTGAGGTCCCAGTGCCAGTCGATGAGCGCGACGGCGCCGATCACCCCGCCGACGGCCGCGAACGACATCTGCCCGAGGCCCACCTGGCCCGACCAGCCGGTAAGCACCACGACGGAGCAGCCGACGACGGCGAGCGCCACGAGCGCAGAGACGCGGATGAGCTCGCCCGGGCCCATCCAGAGGGGAAGCGTGCAGGCGGCGACGAAGGCGATGAGCGTGCCGGTCGGCCTCGCGACGCGCACCTCGGTGAGGTCGCGGGCGGCGGCCGGCAGGTCGCGCACGCTGCCGGCCAACGAAAGGGTCGACTCGACCTCGCGGTCGCTGCGCCGGGCGAACAGCTGCCGCACGAGGATGGCGGCGAACACGACGGCCGCCAGCACCGCCAGCCCCAGCGCCGGGTTGGCCGGCTCGTTCCACGCCACGCCCTGTTGCAGGACGCCGAGCGCGACAGCGGACGCGGCGATGACCGGGAGCTCGGTGAAGTTGCCCAGGGCCAGCGCGGCGAGGGCCGTGACGAGCGCGGTGAGGCCGTAGGTCGGATCGAGAGGGAGGCCGAGGATGGCGGCCTGGAAGAAGATGCTGACGAACGACAGCGTTCCGGCCACGACCCAGGTGACCGATTGCAGCCGCCCGACCGGGATGCCGAGCATGGACGCGCGATCGCGCCGGTCCCCGGTGGCCTGCACGGCGATACCGATGTCGGTCCGGGTGAACCAGAGCGAGACGCCGAGCAAGCAGGCCACCGACACGATGACGGCCACCAGGTCGTTCGAGTCGAAGACGATGGGCGCGATGTGCCAGGTGAAGTGCCAGGGGAAGCTGATGACGGCGCTCGCGATCGGCGTCTGACCCCAGATCCGCGGGATCAGGAGGCTGACGACCACGAGCAGTTGGGACAGGCCGATCGTCGCCACCGTGAGGATGAGACGCGGCGATCGCCGGAAGCGCCGGATCACCAGGATCTCCACCACCGCCGTGAGGAGGGCGGACGCGACGAGCCCGGTGGCGAGACCCACGAAGTAATTGACGCCGGAGAAGGAGATCAGCCCGACGGCGAGGACGGCGGGGGCCGTGCCCAGGTCGCCCTGGGCGAAGTTGACCACCTTGTTCAGGCGGTAGACGAGCCCGAGCCCGACGGCCATCAGCGAGCCGAGGAGGCCCAGGACGAGACCCTGGACGAAGACGCCGAGCGGAACGGGAAAGAGCGCGAGTTGCACCGCCAGCACCGCCGCGACCGACGCCGCAGCCGTAACCGCCGGGCGCCACAGGTCCGTGCTCAGCGCCTCACGCCCTCGTCATGGCGAACTCGCCCCCCGGGTCAGCCCACTCGATCGTGAGCGGCCTCAGGGTACCGGCCCGCATCGCGCCCGCCAAGGGGCCAAAGCCCTTTGCCGACGTCCTCGTCCCAGCCTGCCTTGTGTGATGCGACCGGGGCGGGACAGAGTGGGGACGACCCCTGGTTTGACGAATCGAGGCATCGTGACGCTCACAGACGAGGCGTCGACCCCCCAGCGCGAGGACACTCCGGCGGCGCACGCGGTCGACCTGCGCAAGACGTACGGAACGGGGGACGCCACCGTGCACGCGCTGGCCGGCATCGACGTCACCTTCGCCCGCGCCCACTTTACCGCGGTCATGGGCCCGTCGGGTTCCGGGAAGTCCACCCTGATGCACTGCATGGCGGGCCTCGACCGGCCGACGTCAGGCAAGACCTACGTCGGCGACCTGGACGTCGGCAGCCTGGACGACGGCGGCCTCACCCAGATGCGCCGGGACAGGATCGGTTTTGTGTTCCAGTCCTTCAACCTGGTCCCCACACTCACGGCCGCCGAGAACATCACCCTGCCCGTCGACCTGGCCGGACGCAAGGTAGACCGGGAGTGGTTCGACTACCTGGTGAAGCAACTCGGCATCACCGACCGCCTCACCCATCGCCCCACCGAGATGTCCGGTGGCCAGCAGCAACGGTGCGCCTGCGCCCGGGCGCTGATCAACCGGCCCGACCTGATCTTCGCCGACGAACCGACAGGAAACTTGGACTCCAACTCGTCGAACGAGATGCTCACCTTCCTGCAGCGCTCCGTGACCGAGTTCGGCCAGTCGATCGTCATGGTGACCCACGACGCTCACGGGGCGGCCTTCGCCGACCGCGTCATCTTCCTGGCCGACGGCAAGGTGGTGGACGAGCTGGCCGAGCCGACGGCGGATTCGGTGCTCGAGCGGGTGCGGAGACTGGGCGCCTGAGATGTGGAACGTCACCATCAAGGGGCTGCTCGCCCACAAGCTGCGGCTGGCCCTGACGGGGCTGGCGATCGTGTTGGGGGTGACGTTCATCGCCGGGACGTTCGTCTTGACCGACACCTTGCACAACACGTTCGACACGCTGTTCGGGAACATCTACCAGAACATCGACTTCCAGGTCCGCGGGGTGGCGCAGTTCGGCAGCGGCGGCAACGCGACCCGCAACCCCATCCCCGAGTCGCTCCTCTCGACCGTGCGGGCCGTGCCAGGGGTCGAGGCGGCCGAAGGGTCGGTCACGGGGCCGGCGCAGTACATCGGCCACGACGGCAAGGCCATCTCCTCGGGCGGGGCGCCGACGATTGGGTTGTCCTTCGACACCGACCAGCAGCTCTCTGCGCTGCGGCTGGTCGAGGGCAGGGCGCCCACGGCGCCCAACCAGGTCGTCATGGACCTCGGCACCGCGCAGAAATACCACTTCTCGGTCGGCCAGCAGGTGCGGATCCTGCTGCCGCAGGAACCCACCGGGACCTTCACCATCACCGGCATCGCCAAATTCGGGACAGCCGACAACCTGGCGGGCGCCACGTTGGCCGCGTTCGACGTCCCGACGGCCCAGGCGCTGTTCGGCGAGGTGGCCCAGTTCGACGCCATCAACGTCGTGACCACGCCGGGGGCGGACAAGGCGACGGTCCAGCGCGCCCTCGCTCACGCGCTGCCGCGGGGCGTCGAGGTCGTGACCGGTCAGACCGTCGTAAACGAGCAGACGAGCGCGATCAGCTCCGCCCTGTCGTTCTTCAATACCGCGCTGCTCGTCTTCGCTTTCATCGCCCTGTTCGTCGGCGGCTTCACCATCGTGAACACCTTCTCCATCATCGTGGGCCAGCGCACCAAGGAATTGGCCTTGCTCCGGATCGTGGGCGCCAGTCGAAGACAGGTCTTTCGGTCGGTGCTCCTCGAAGCGGGGATCGTGGGACTGATCTCCTCGCTCGTCGGCCTCGGGCTCGGGGTCCTCGCGGCGCTCGGACTGGAGGCGCTGCTCAGCGGGTTCGGCGTCACGCTCCCGTCGGGCCCCCTGGCGTTCGAGGCGCGCACGGTCGTCGTCTGTCTCATCGTGGGTGTCGGGGTGACGCTGGTCTCTGCCATCGGGCCGGCGCGGCGCGCCGTGCGCATCGCACCCGTCGAAGCCGTCTCCGAGCAGCAGGCAGAGCACGACATCTCCATGCGGCGCCGGTTCACCTGGGGCCTGGGCGTGACCCTGGCCGGGGTGCTGGCGCTCACGGTCGGCCTGACGCAGCCGGCGATCCAGCTCGTCGGGCTCGGGGCCATCCTGATCTTCGTCGGCGTGGCCCGCCTGGCGCCCGCCGTGGCCCGCCCGATGTCGAGCGTCATCGGGCGCCCGCTCGCCTGGATCCTCGGGATGTCGGGCCGGCTCGGCCGGGAGAACTCCATGCGCAGCCCGCGGCGGACGGCCCAGACGGCGTCGGCGCTGATGGTGGGACTCGCGCTCGGTGTCGGCCATCGCGGTGTTCGGCGCATCGATCTCACGGTCGGCCACGAGCAGCATCGACAACGCGATCAGCGCCGACCTGATCGTCACGAACTCCAACACCAACGGGCCGGGAGGGTTCAGCACGACGGTGCCGAAGGTGGCCTCGTCGGTGCCCGGCGTGACGGCCTCGTCCACCGTGTTCGGCGGACAGTTCGAGGTGCGGGGCTCGATCCAGTCGCTGCGGGCGCTCTCGACGCAGGGTCTCTCGGACACCGTGATCTTGAACATGGCCTCGGGGAGTCCGCAATCGCTCAACGCCGGCGACCTGTTGATCGACACCACGACGGCCAGCTCCGACCACCTCAGCGTGGGCGACACCGTCCCGGTGAAGTTCGCGCTCACCGGCAACTCCCGGATGCGCATCGGCGGGATCTTCCAGGCCAACTCGCTCATCGGCAGCTACCTCGTGGGCCAGAACTTCTATCAGTTCCACTTCCAGAACCCGCTCCCCGGAGCCGTGCTCTTGAAGACGGACGGGCGTGCGTCGGTGCAGCAGGCGGTGCAGCACGCGCTCGCGGCGTACCCCAACGTGCAGGTCCAGAGCCGGGCCCAGTTCGAGCAGTCGCAGTCCGCGCAGGTCAACCAGCTGCTCGGGCTGGTCTACGCGCTGCTCGCCCTGGCGGTGCTGATCGCGATGATCGGGATCGTGAACACCCTGATGCTCTCGGTGTTCGAACGCACCCACGAGATCGGCCTGCTGCGGGCCGTCGGCATGAAGCGGCGGCAGATCCGGGCGATGATCCGCTCGGAGTCGGTCATCCTGGCCATCTTCGGCGCGGTCATCGGCATCATCGTCGGGACGCTGCTCGGCATCGCCCTGGTGTCCTCGCTGCACTCGCAGGGCATCACGTCGACGGAGGTCCCGGCGCAGAGCCTGATCATCTTCCTCGTGCTCGCGGCGGTGCTCGGCCTCATCGCTGCGGGCTGGCCGGCCCGGCGGGCGGCGCGCCTGGACGTGCTGGCGGCGATCGCCGCCGAGTGACGCGCGTCGCCCCCGGACGGCGAGGGCGCCCCTCACTACAGTTGCCGTCATGGCCACGACCACGAGGGCGACCGACCGCACGCCGAGCGCGTTCCGCCTCCCCGGTTACCCGATCGCCGTCGGCCCCTTCACCCACCTGGCGGCGGAGCGGGACCGGCTGGCGGCGCTGCGCTGGCGCCACTTCGACGCCCACCAGCTGGGGGCGACAGTCGGCGGGGAGATCACCGGCGTCGACCTGACCGTCGAGCAACCCGACGAGGTGATCGACGAGCTGCGACAGGCCCTCTACGACTACAAGGTCATCTTCTTCCGGGACCAGCCCCTCACGCCCGCCCAGCATGTCGCGTTCGCCCGCCGCTTCGGCGAGCTGGAAGTGCACCCGTTCCTGCCGTCCAACACCGGCGAGGCCGAGCTGGTCCGCTTCGAGAAGACGGCTGAGGTGAGCGGCTACGAGAACTCGTGGCATCACGACGTGACCTGGCGGGCCCGCCCCTCCATGGGCGCGATCCTGCACGCGTCCTCGGTTCCTGACCATGGGGGCGACACGCTGTTCGCCGACATGTACGCGGCCTATGACGCCCTCGACGAGGCGACCAAGGCGGAGATCGACGGGATGACGGCGGTGCACGACTTCACCCAGACCTTCGGCCATCAGATGACGAAGGACGAACGCACGAAGGCGCAGGAACAGTACCCACAGGTGGAACACCCCGTCGTGTGCACGCACCCGGGCACGGGAAAGTTGCACCTCTATGTGAACCGGCCCTTCGTGAGCCACCTCGAGGGGCTCGATCCGGCGGCGAGCCGCGAGCTGCTCGACCGGCTGTGCCGGCAGGCCGACGCGGCCGAGCACCAGTGCCGCTTCAGCTGGTCGAAGGACGCGGTCGCGTTCTGGGACAACCGGGCCGTCCAGCACTACGCCTCGAGCGACTACTGGCCGCACCGCCGCACGATGGAGCGGGCGTCGATCATCGGGGCGAGGCCCACCCGCGCCTGATCAGCTCGTACGCGGTCAACAACGGTTTCCAGGGGCCTGTTCGGGCTGTACCGCCGGGTTGACGCAGTGGACCTGGCCAGCGCGGCGTTTTCCGCCTGGTGGCTGAACGTATTCTTCGGCACATGGCTGGGCTCGGAAGATTTGCTCGCCGACTACGAGATCGGCAGGACGACGTCCTACCACTCGCTGCTGGTCCGGTTTCCAACGGCGAGTTCGTGCCGGCCCCGCCTGCACAACGCGACCACGCTGTCAACGCCCTGATCCGGTCGACGATCGACGACGCGGCTCGACGCCTCGGAGTGGACCGGCGACGCTTTCTCCAAGGTGCCGGGGCCGTAGCGGCCTCGCTCGCCGTCTTCGAGCTGGCGGGCTGCTCGTCGAACCCGGGCGGCGGCGGTCAGGCCGCGGCCGGCGGAAGAGGGCACGGTGGTCGTTTCAAGACGCCACCGCCAGAGGACACCGCCGCGTGCCAGCAGGCCTTGACCGGCTCCGAGTTCATCTTCGACGCTCATACACACCACGTGATCCCGGCCGGACCGTGGGTCGACGATGCGCCCGAGACGACGTCGTTGGTGCTCTCCATGTTGCCTCCGGACTGCACCGACACCCAGCGGCTCGACTGCGTCGACCGCGCCAACTATCTCCACGACCTGTTCCTGGCCAGCGACACGACCGTCGCCGTCTTGACCGACGTACCCAATTCGGGCCCGTCGAACGCGCCGATCCCATTTCCCGAGGCGCTGAGCACGCAAGAGATCATGGCGGGCCTGACCCACGGCGGCGCGAGCAGGGTGCTGGTCGAGAACATCCTGGCGCCCAACGTCGGACCAATCGAGGCGACGCTGGAGGAGATGTCGGGCGCTGTGGCAGCAGGCCCGCCCGCCGCGTTCAAGGTCTACACGGCGTGGAGCCCGAGCGGTCAGGGCTACTCGCTGGAAGACCCGACGATCGGTCTCCCCACCGTGCAACACGCCCACGACCTGGGCGTCAAGGTGTTCGTGGCGCACAAGGGCCTCCCGCTCGTGAACTTCGATCCCGCCTTCAACGGTCCCGAGGACATCGTGGCCGTCTCACGGCAATTTCCCGACATGCAATTCGTCGTGTACCACGCTGCATGGGATCCCTCCCATGTCGAAGGGCCCTACAACCCGGCGGCGACGATCGGGATCGACACGCTTCTCAGCGCACTCGACCGCCACGGCGTCCCGCCGAACGACAACGTCTGGGTCGACGTGGCCACCCTGTGGCGACAGCTCTTGACCCAACCGGACCAGGCAGCGCACGCGCTGGGGAAGGTGCTCAGCCGGGTCGGCGAGCGCAGGGTCCTCTGGGGCACCGACGCCATCTGGTACGGGAGTCCCGAACCACAGATCATGGCCATGCGGACCTTCGAGATCACGAGCGAGTTCCAGGATGTGTATGGATACCCGGCGATCACCGACGAGGTGAGAGCGGCCCTCTTCGGCCTCAACGGGGCCGAGCTCTTCGGCATCGACCCGACCGCCACCCGGTGCGCGCTGACAGGGGATCCCCTCAGCGAGAACATCCAAGAGACAGCGCTGTTGCGGGAAGAAGGGGCACTTCGATCGGCCTGGAAGCCGAACGGGCCGACCACCCGCCGTCAGGTCCTGGACTGGCTCGCCTCGTCCACAACGAGCTGGGTACCGTCATAGCGCCAGGCCGACCGCCGTGACACGTCGAGGGCTCATCCTGATCGTGGTCGTCGTTCTCGCGCTCGCGGGTGGAGCGATTGGACTCACGCTTGCGTCGGCGGGCCACCGATCCGCCTCGACAAGGGGGGGAACTCCGGGCGCGCGCCCGATCGTCTTGAGAGGGAACGGGTTGGGGTCCGCCAACTTCGGTCAGCCCGAGGCCGCCGCCATCACCGCGCTTCAGGCGCTCCTCGGGCCGGCCAGGTCGAAAGGGCCCATCGCCATGGCGGGCAACTGCACCGTTGACGCCGCCATGCAGTGGTCGACGATCACCGTGTACTTCCTGCACGGCGAGTTTGTGGGCTACGCCACCGCTTCGCTCCTTGGCGAACAAGGCGCGAACGTCCTCCCCGACGCCGCGACTGCCGCAGGTCTGCGCGTCGGCGACACCCTCGCCCGCGCCGAACAGCTCTATGCGGGCGACATCAGGACCTCGTACTCGCAGGGCGGGAGCTGGTCCGTGGTCACGTCGAACGGGACCCTGGCCGGCTACTTGACGAACGAGATCAAGTCCACCCATCCCGCTCCTCACATCGCTGACGTGACGGCGGGCTCAGTGGGCTGCCCGGCTGCGTCCCCGTGATCGACGTCGTCGGCGCTAGGAACCGTATTGCCAGACGCGCACGTAATCGATCTGCGTGGTGGCGGGAAGCGGGGTCTCCCCAGGGTGGAATTGTGCGCCGGTGATCCCGGACCCGAATGCAGCAGTGAAGGCGAGGAAGAAGGGTTGGTTGAACGGCTCCGGCGCGGTGTCAGGGTTCGTCACATACGGCGCGTAGACGTCCGTCATGCAGGCCACGCCGTTGTAATAGGTCGTCATCGAGGTGGGCGTCCACAGCAACGCGTACGTGTTGAACTGTCCGGCCGGGGTGTCCCCGGCGATGCTGCACGTATCCGTCGTGGCGTTCGGGTCGTTCTGCGACCCGGGGTAATGGATGACCGGGATATCGAGGTTGGGGTAGAGCGAGTAGAACTCGCCGAAGTCGATCTCGCCGCTGTCTTCCCCGGGGCCGTAGAGGCCCTCCTGCTCGGGGTACAGCCAGAGAGTCTCCTGGAGCCCGGGAACCGACGTGGCCGGCATAGCGGCGCGCACCTCGAAGTAGCCGTAGTCCTGGCTGAACTTCTGGTACGAGATGACCATGCCCCCCTCGTACGACGTGTGGTCACTACTTATGGTGCCCCGGCAGGCAAACGGCTCCGAGGCCTGGTCCACGCTGAGGTTCAGCGTGCCCCCGGACTCCGAGATCGTGTCGGGATTGTCGACGTAGCAGACCGCTGACCCGGGCGTTCCCGTCATATAGGCACTGCCATAGGTCAGCATCGGCGACCACTTGCTCGGATCGAGCGACGTGCTGTTGAACTCGTCGTCGAGCGTGCAGGTCCAGGCGCCGGCGGGGGGGGCCACAGGTGGAGTGGTGCCGGCGCACGGACCGGAGGTGAGGGCGGTTGAGGGGTTGGCGGCCGGCGGGAGCGCCGCCGACGACCTGTCGGCGGGTGCCGCAGGTGGCCCCGCCGGGTCGCTGCCACCGGAAGAGTAGGTGTACGTCTCGCCCCCGGGTTCCGACGAAGGGGCGGGAGCCGAGGTGGTGGTGGTCGTCGTGGACGTCGGACCCGTGCACTCGCCGATCATGTGTGCGAATTGGGTGCACGTTCCGGGCAAGGCGGACCGGGTGTTGGGAAAGTCCTGGTGCGGCAAGGCATCCAGATGTGCCGGCTTCGAGGCCGGGGTGCTCACGACGGCCACCGACAGAACCAGGACCACCACCGCGCCACCGAGAATGCTGGCGAGGAACGGCCCGCGCCTTGGCCGGCTCCCTCCTCGTATTGCCACCCGCTGTCCTCCCGAGCCTGGACGTTGCGCAACCCGCTGCTGCCTTGGGGAACCTTCGAGAGCCCCAAACCTTGTCACCAAAGCCGACCGAAACATGTCGACCGCCATACCTCCAACTGCCGTTGCCGCTGCGCAGACGGGTTCGCTCCTGCTACGGGGATATGGCGGGCTGAGGGATAGGTTCCCAGCACCGGCGGCGCTCAATCCTCGAGGTGAGCTGCGCCGGTGAGAACAGAGGGGAGATCGAATGGGAAACGGCCCAGCACAGAGCCGGGGCAGGGGACGACCCGCCTCATGAGGTCACGCCTGGCGGCGACCGTTCTCGCCGTCTCGAGTGCATGGATCTTCCTCGCCGTCGTTCCGACCACACCGGCGACGGGCGCGCCGGCGGCGACACTGCGGGGCGACGGCTCGATCGAGGAGGCCTGGTTGACCGGGGCCCATCCCGGAGATCGGGTCACGCTCTTGGAGCACGGCGGGGCCGTCAAGAACCCTGCAAATCCTGGCAAGGCCGATGCGCTCGGTTCGCTCATCATCCGGAACCTGGTGCCTGGGACCGGGTACTCGTGGCTCGACCACACATCCGATCAGCACACGTCGTCATTCGAGGTGCTCGCGCCCGGAACGAATCCACCGGTGAGCTCAGCTCTTTATGACGACCAACCGATGCACGTAGGACTCAACTACATCACGATGCGTGATGGGATCCAGTTGGCTGCCACGGTGCGAGACCCGTACGGCGAGACCTGCGCGGCGGCCAGGCCGTGCCCCACCGTCATCGAGTATTCGGGCTACAACGTGGCGGGGCCGACCGACCCGATCCCACCGTTGATCGCCAGCACGCTCGGAAGGGCGTGCACCAACTGCGGAGACCCCAACCTCCTCCCCGACACGTCGACCGACGTCGGGGCGGTCGTGGCGCGGTTCTCGGGCTTTGCCACGGTGAGCCTGGAGATGCGAGGAATCGGTTGCTCTGGTGGCGCCTTCGATCTCTTTGGTTACCCCTCCGACTACGACGCCTATGACGCCATCGAGATTGTGGCGCATCAACCATGGGTCGCCCATCACAAGGTCGGCATGGTGGGTATCAGCTTCTCCGGGTTGTCGCAGTTCCCTGCTGCGGGTACCGATCCTCCCGGGTTGGCTGCCATCACACCGATGAGCCCGACGGACGACCTCTTTTCGACCGGATATCCGGGCGGCATCTACAACGACGGCTTCGCGGCCGAGTGGATCGACTCGCGCATTGACGATGCGAAGGCGACGGCGGCGTACCAGGACGGGAAGTTGGTGCGCGCGTCGACGGCACCGATCGCCAACGTCGGTCAGCCGTGGACCTACTACGAGATCGACCAGGAACTGGCTGGTAGCGATGGAGCGTCCTCCGCCTGCCTCGCCAACCAGGCCCTCCACGACCAGTCCCAAGATCTGGCCGGTCTCGTGGGCCCACAGATGGTCGCCCCGGGTTCCGGCCCGGGTCGTGAGCCCTCGTTGTTCGACCGCCGTTCCATGGTGGACTGGGCGGCCCACGTGAGGGTCCCTGTCTTCGTGTCGGGCGCGTTGGAGGACGAGCAGACAGGGCCGCAATGGCCGGCGCTGATAGATGCGATACCGAAGACGACGCCAGTGTTCGCCAACATGGTCAACGGCGACCACATCGACTCGCTCGATCCACAGACGATCAGCCGATGGCTCGAGTTCCTGGACATCTACGTGGCCGACAAGGTGCCTACGGAGCCCAACCCGCTCGACGCTCTCGTCCTGGACAAGTTCGCGGCAACCGCGTCGCCCGTCTCGGCCGAGGCCTCGCTCCCGCGCATCCGCTTCACTGCTGCACGGGACCTGGCTGCAGCGCGCAAAGAGTTCGCGGCCCGAACGCCATTGGTGCGCGTGCTCTTCGACAATGGCGCTGGTTCTGCCGGTCCGGGGGACATCGAGTCGACGTACGACGCAACCTTCTCCAGCTGGCCTCCGGCTGGCACCGTGACGACCCTGAGCCTCGGGCCACATGGGTCGCTCACGCCCCATCCGGTCGCGGGATCGAGCAGCGCGACCTTGACGCTGGATCCCGCCGTGCGCCCCCGCACCAGCCTGCCGGCGAGCGGGAACGCTTGGGCCGCCGATCCGGGCTGGGACTGGGCTCCTGTGCCGGCGGCAAACGCAATCGCGTTCCAGACAGCGCCGTTCACCGCGGCTACCACCATCGTCGGGCCGGCCACGCTCGACCTATGGGTCAAGGCGGACGCACCGGTCGAGGATTTCCAGGCGACGGTCAGCGAGGTGCGTCCAGCGGCCGGCGAAGAGGAATATGTGACGTCGGGATTCCTGCGCAGTTCGTACCAGCTCGATGCGAGCAATTCGACGGAACTGTTCACCGACCCCGGCTATTTGGGCACGCAGGCCCGAGATCTCTCGGCGCACCGGTACTCGCTCGTGAAGATCCCGATCGACCCGATCGCCCACACGTTCCGGCCCGGCACCGAGCTGAGGGTGATCATCTCCGCTCCGGGCGGCGATCGGCCCGTCTGGGCCTTCGGGACCATCGACCACGGCCAACGGGCCACGGTCGGCCTGGGTCACGCGACGTTGTCGGAACTGATCGTCAACGTGGTGTCAGGGGTGGATGCCACGACGAGCCTGCCGGCCTGCGGGTCCCTGCGGGGCGAGCCGTGCCGGCCTTACGTCGCGGCGGGCAACGAGTAGGCGGGTTTCGGCGGCACCCGTACCCATGGAGTTCGAGTCGGCCAGGCCCGAGAGAATGGAGCTCAGCTCTTTCGTCTCTCGAGCACCGATGCCTCGATGGCGTCACCCACCGTCTTGTCGATGTTGCGCAAGTACTCGAAGGCCCGTTGGAGCACCTCGGGGCGCCGGAGACCGGCGAGGATTCCGGAGACGGTGTCGATAAAGCGCTCCCGCTGCTCCTCGTTCATCACCTGGTTGACCAAGGTGTTGGGTTGACCGAAGTCGTCGTCGTCCGGGTGAAGGCTGTAGGCAGCCCGCACCAATTCCCCGTCTGCTGCCCACACGGCCTGCTCGGCGTATTTCGTGGTGTCGGCCGCGGGCGAGCCTTCCATCGAGTTGGGGTAGTAGACGGGGTCGGTCACGTTGTCGACTCGCATGACGCCGTCTTTCGAGTAGTTGTGCACGGGGGCCTTGGGGCGGTTGACCGGGATCTGCTGGTAGTTGACGCCGAGACGGGCTCTATGCGCGTCCGCATAGGAGAAACCGCGGGCCAGGAGCATCTTGTCCGGCGAGAGTCCCGTACCGGGCACTGTGTTGTTCGGTTGGAACGCGGCCTGCTCTATTTCGGTGTGGTAGTCGGTGACGTTGCGGTCAAGCGTGAGCCGGCCGACGTCCACCAACGGGTAGTCGCCGTGCGGCCACACCTGAGTGAGGTCGAAAGGGTTGTAGCGGTAGGTCTTTGCTTCCTCGAAGGGCATGATCTGCATCTTGAGCGACCAGCTCGGGAACTCCCCACGAACGATCGCCTCGTACAGGTCGCGCTGGTGGTAGTCGGCATCCTCGCCTGCGATCCGGTCTGCTTCAGACTGGGTCAGACACTCAATCCCCTGATCCGTCTTGAAGTGGTACTTGACCCAGAAGCGTTCGCCCGCGGTGTTGACCCACATGTACGTGTGGGACGAGTAGCCGTTCATGTGGCGCCAACTCCGCGGAATGCCACGGTCACCCATCAGCCACGTCACCTGGTGGGCCGATTCCGGCGAGAGCGTCCAAAAGTCCCACTGCATGTCGGCGTCCCGCAAATTGTTGGAGGCCAATCGTTTCTGGGAACGAATGAAGTGCTGGAATTTGAGCGGGTCGCGCATAAAGAAGACCGGCGTGTCGTTTCCGACCATGTCGAAGTTGCCCTCGCTCGTGTAGAACCTGAGGGCGAAGCCGCGGGGGTCGCGCCACGTATCCGGCGACCCTCTCTCGCCCGCCACCGTCGAGAACCGCGCGACCACGTCGGTTTCCGTGCCGGGTTGGAAGACCGCCGCTTTGGTGTACCGACTCACATCGTGGGTGACCACGAAGGTGCCGAAGGCACCGCCGCCCTTCGCATGCGGTTGGCGTTCCGGAATGCGCTCCCGGTTGAAGTTCGCCATCTGCTCGATGAGGTAGAAGTCATGCAGGACGATCGGTCCATCCGGACCCACCGTGAGTGAGTGCTCCTGGCTGGCAACAGGGATGCCGGAGTCCGTCGTCGTGGGTGGTCGGGATGATGGCTGAGTGCTCATCAGGGCACCTCCTTGCTCTCTCTACGTGGGTGCACTTCTCATTATTTGCCCAGTCGCCGGAAAAGTCCCACGGTGACGTGCGCGAGAGCCGAATTTCCCTGGCAGGCACCACGCGGCGGGGGCTCAAAGGCTCGGTCCTCCATGGATCCCAGCTGGGCAACTCCGCGCCCGGCCCCTTGCAACGCCCCGTGTGGCGATGCCCTCTCGGCTCGGTCAGTCAGTTGTGACACGGCGAGAAGGGGAGCGAGGCGGGCTGTCGAATCGCGGGAGCTGCAATGACCCATTGGGGTCGCTCCTCAGTCACTCAGTCCTCAGTCGGAGGACCACATCACCGCTTCGTCACTCGAAGCAAGATCGACCCGCTTCATGAATGAGACGTTGTCGTAGAACGGGACGATCTTCCCGTCACCCCAGCAGGCAGCGGTCGAGAGGAGGCCTTGGAAGGATTTGAGGGTCGTTTGGATCGTTGACCCGCCGTGGAAAGTACAACCACGATCCTCCTTCTTCGAGCGCTGGGCCAAGAGGATCGGTGTGGTGTGCGCAGGCAGCTCGGCGGGGAATAGAGCCTTGAGCTAGCGTCTGCAACTGCGGCTCCTCAGCAAATCACAGAGGACTTGGTTATTGGGATTCTCTCTTCCGGGCAGTCTTTTCACGTGCGGCGGCTTGGTAATGGCGATGGCGGTGGCGATTTCGGTCTCGACTCCGCCCGCACTTGCTAGCGGTACGACGGGGGCAACGTCGAACCCGCTCCTCATGGCCGCCAACCAGACCCGTTACGTCAGTGACCCGGCTTCACTGGTCAACCCGTTTATCGGAACGGACGCCAACGGTCACACCTACCCGGGCGCGGTGAGCCCTTTCGGCATGGTGCAATGGAGCCCCGATACCCCCAGCCGACCGCCAGGTGGCGGCTACTCATACTCGGACAACGCCATCATCGGATACAGCCTGACGCACCTGTCGGGGGTCGGCTGTCCCAGCGCGGGTGACATTCCGATTTTGCCTACGACCGGCGTCTTGGGTCCCAGCCCGGCGACGATGACCGAGCCATTCAGTCATCTTGGTGAGGTCGCTACGCCCGGTTACTACCAAGTCACCGCTGGGGACGTCACCACGCAACTGACGACCACTACGAGGTCGGGAGTGGGTTTGTTCAGCTTCCCGGCCGGATCAGGCACCGGGAATCTGTTGTTCAAGATGTCGGACAGTGCCGGCGCCGTCACCGGTGAGACTTTTCAGGTCATCAACAATAAAGAGGTGGCTGGTTCGGTCACTACCGGCGGGTTCTGTCATGCCTCCAACTCCTACACGGTGTATTTCGACATGGCCTTCGATCGCCCCTTTAACGTCTCGGGGGGTTGGACCCAGGGCGGTACAGGCGACTATGTGAGCTTTCCGACGACCACCAACCTGACGGTCAGGGCTGAGGTCGGCCTCTCATATGTGAGCACTGCAAACGCCGCGCAAAACCGCGAGGTTGAGGATGGCAACTCAAGCTTGAACACGTTGCGGCAGGCTGCGCACAAATCGTGGAACGCCGTCCTCGACCGGATCGAGATTGCTGGTGGCACGTCGACGCAGCAGGCAGTGTTCTATACAGCGATGTACCACTCCCTCTTAAACCCGAACGTCTTCAGCGACGTAGACGGCCAGTACATCGGCTTCGACGGACAAGTGCATCAACTGTCCGTTGGCCAAGGGGCGCAGTATGCCAACTATTCGGGTTGGGACATCTACCGCAGCGAGGTTCCCCTCGAGGCCATTCTGGCGCCTGGCCAAACCGACGACATCGTTACCTCGATGCTGAATGACTACGCTCAGAGCGGCCAGCTGCCGAAATGGTCCGAGAACAACAGCGAGACGTACTCCACGATCGGCGACCCCTCCGATGCGATCATCGCCGACGCCTACGCGTTTGGCGCAACCGCCTTTGACGCGCTGACCGCTCTCACCGATATGGAATCCGAGGCGAACAACCCTGGTCCGGTCAGGCCCGGGCTCAGCTATTACGAGCAGGACGGCTACATCCCAGCTGACGCCGCTCCCAACACCTGCATCGGCTGCCGAGGTCCGGTCTCGACCCAACTCGATTACAACGTCGACGACTACGCCATAGCTGAGCTCGCACAGGCCCTGGGCCAACCATCGACTCCCTTTGTGGCCCGCGCTCAAAATTGGCAGAACGTGTTCAATCCGGCGACCGGGTTCATGCAGGGGAGGCAAGAGGCTGGCCAGTTCACGCCCAGCTTCGTGCCGACATCGGGAAAGGGGTTCTTCGAGGGCGACGCTTACGCCTACACCGCTTTCGTTCCTTTTGACCTGGCGGGCCTCATAGCCGCCGAGGGCGGGCCCCAGAAGTGGATCAGCTACCTCAATCAGATGACGTCGAGTGTCACTTCCATGGGACCCACGCAGATCCAGATGGGAAATGAGCCGTCGTTCAACATCCCGTGGGAATACGATTACGCGGGCGCCCCGTACCAGACCCAGCAGGTGGTACGCGAGATCCAAGACAGCCTGTTCTCCGACAACCCTGAGGGGCTGCCGGGCAACGATGATCTCGGTTCGATGAGCTCGTGGTATGTGTTTTCCGCTCTGGGGGCTTATCCCGAAACCCCCGGTTCAGCGACACTGGCACTCGGCAGCCCGCTGTTCACCAGGACCGCCATCCACCTCGTCAATGGCACCACCATCGTCGAGGAGGCACCCACCGCAGCGGACAACGCCCCGTACGTCCAAGCGATGAGCATCAACCGCAAGGCTTGGACGAACGCCTACCTTCCGGCCACTCTGTTTTCTAACGGCGGCACCATCAATTGGACCTTGTCCACGAGCCCCAATACGAATTGGGCCACTTCGAGCTCAGCGCGACCGCCCTCGGACACCGACAGCCTTGATCCCGCTCTCGGCTACCTCGCCAATGCAACGAACAACACCACTGTCGACTCCGGTTCACAGGACGCCCTCGTCGTCGGAGTCATGAACACGACCGGCCTGGCCCAGTCGGTGACCTGGACCGCGACCACACCGGTCGGATCAGGACTTATCGTCGAGCCGGCCAGCGATACGATCACCGTCGGAGCCGAAGACCAGAGCTCCGAGCCGGTCACTGTCGAGGTTCCCTCCGCCACGCCGGTAGGCCACTACCACGTCATATTCCAAATGCAGACCGCTTCACATATGGCCCTGCCGGCCGTGATCGCCGCCATCACTGTGAAGGCAGCACCTGCCGGAAGCGGTTGAGCGATCGCTGGGGAGAAATCGGGCTCGCCGTGGCCTTTGTTGGTCTGACCGGCCGTGACCTAACCGTTGCAGTTGCAGGCGCCCTGACCGAAAGCTGTTTGGAACGCTTGCCGGGACTTCGGGAACCCACCTCCGGGGGTGATCTCGGATTACCGGTGATGAGGAGGGAAGTTCGCCGCGGGGAACGGCTGTTCCTGGGTATTGAGGAGAGGTGAGCAATAGGGTCGGCAGGGCAACGGGTCACGTCCACGTGGCCTCCACAACGGGTTCCGGGGATCCGGCAAGCGCAGGCGCCGCAGGGCGGGCTGAAGTCATTGGCGGGCGATACCGCCTGATCCGCATCCTCGGGCAAGGTGGGATGTCCGACGTCTTCGAGGCCACCGACGAGGAGAGCCACACGACGGTCGCGGTCAAGATCGTCCGTTCGACCGACGCCGGGCTGGCGCGACGCCTGGCCCAGGAAGTGCGGGCTCTCTCCCGGCTCGAACATCCCGGTTTGGTCCGACTGCTCGATACCGGCGCGGCCGACGGGCACGCCTACCTTGTCATGGAGCTCGTCACGGGCCCCACACTCGGGGAGTCGTTGCGCAGGAGGGCGTATGGGCCGGCGCAAACCGCGGACATCGGAGTCGAGCTGGCGCGGGCGCTGGCGTACGTGCACGGCCAGGGCATTGTGCACCGCGATGTCAAGCCGTCGAACATCTTGGTGCATGCGGACGGAAAGGCGAAGCTCGGTGACTTCGGCATCGCCCGGTTAGCCGACTCCTCGACGCTGACGCTCGCCGGGACGACACTCGGAACCGCCGCCTACATGGCCCCCGAGCAACTCGAGGATCACCAAGTGGGGCCAGGCGCCGATGTGTGGTCACTCGGCATTGTCCTGCTCGAGTGCCTCACGGGCCGACGGGTGTACGAAGGCTCACCAAGCGAGATCGTGGCTCGGCGTCTCGCCGGACCGGTTCCCCTTCCTGGTGACCTTCCCGTCCCCTGGAAGCTCCTGCTGAGCGGGATGCTCGATCACCGACCGGACGAGCGCCTCAACGCCGAGGAGGTGGCAGCCTTTTTGGCGACCGCGCCGTTCCGCCAGCCCTGGGTGCCCGTCGACCGGGACGTGAGCGGCCCTGTGACCCCAACCGCAGCACTCGACCTCACCGCGCTCGCACCCGGATCTGCAGCGACGGCACTGCTCGAAGGCCCGGTCGCCAACGCGGTTCTGCCCCGATCTGTCCTCAGGCCGACGCGAATCACCGGCCGGTGGCTGGCCCTGCTCGTGGGACTCGCGCTCGCGGCACTCGTGGCAGCCCTCCTGCTCGCCTTCGGATCCAACCCTCCGAACACTCACCACCACACCGGAGCGAGCGGAAGCACGGATCGGCCGCGCACCTCGACATCCGTCGCCCCGACCACGACGATCCCGCCGACCACTACGACGACCACCACCACCACGACCCCGCCGACGACCACAGTGCCCAGCTCTTCGAGCGCGCTCGCCGCGCTGCTCGGCGACGTCGCCTCTTTTCAGTCTGCGGGGACCATCGACCAAGGATCGGCTCAAGCAATCTCCAGCCAGGCCGAGCAGGCAGTGAGCGACGAAGGGGCGGCGAAGCCGAGCCAGGCAGCCATGGACCTCCAGCAGGCGGCGACCGCCATTCAGTCCGGGCAACAGAGGGGGAAGATCAGCCAGTCGACCGCCTCGGCCCTGCAGCACGACCTTGCTGCGTTGGCCGCCGCTCTCGGCCTCAGCGCGGCCAGTACGCCGCCGACCACTGCTCCGGGACCGCCGGGGCCGGGTGGACCCGGCGGGTAACGACGAGCACCGTCGCGGCTGTCAGGCCGAATCTGCTTCAGAGCCCAAGACGCCTCCGGGAACGCACCAAATAGACCACCATCAGCGACAGGAGTGCTGCGGCGACGATGGCGACCCCCTCGAACATGGCGTAGAAGTCGAAGAAGGTTCCGATCGGCGGCGAACCCGGTGCCGTAGTGCGGAAGGTGATCAGGGCGAAGAGGAGGGCGCTTAGCCACGCGAGCTGACGGGTCTCGAAGGGCCGGAGCTTGAGCACGATCGAGAGGGTCACGGCCAATGCCCCCAAGGCGAGCAACCAATAGATGGCCATCATGGCCAACACCCAGCCGACCGTGCTTCCGGCTCGGGTCAGTGCCGCAACGAGCTCGACCTGTTGATCTTCGACCTTGTGGGTTGCCGTCGCATCGATACCCGCCACATCGTCCGTTGCGACCAGATGGAAGGGCAACGCAGTCGCGTGCTCGGAGTTCGCCAAAGTGGTGTCAGTGCCGGCAAAGACGACGAACGCCATCGTCAGTTCGTACTTATCGAACGGATAGTCGACCACGGTGCCAGAAGAGAAAGGGACCTGGGACGTCGCATCGGCGACGAGCTGATCCGGTCGGACGACGATAGACGGAGCGTTTCCGAGAGACGAGAATATGACCGCTCCTTCCTTGGGCATGGCCGGACCCTGGTAGGCCGACAGCCGCAGTGATGCGAAGCCCGAAGTCGGGTTTATGGCTTCGATCGTCACCTTGAGAGAGACGGCGGAGTTGTCAGAGCTGGGCGGTTCGACCGACGTGACGAGCGCCCCGGACGAACTCCCGTTCAGGTTCTGTTGCCCGAAGTAGATCGCGACGGCTGCCAGGATGAGCACGGCGACCACACCGATGAGGAGCCAACGCGGCTCTCGGAGGGTCGGGGATGGAGCATCTTCAACCATTCGTGGGGCCAGCAGGGATCGAACCTGCGACCGAGGGACTACGAGTCCCCTGCTCCGACCACTGAGCTACGGCCCCGACTCCGAAGAAGGTTATTGCCACTTTCCATTCGCTTGTTGGACCTGAAAAGCGCGAGGTCACCGAATCGTCGCTGGTTCCGACACAAGACGATCCCTGCGTACGAGGATGTCGCAGGGCATCCGGAGCCGGCCTTTCATCGGCACTCGGCGGACTTCCGTGAGAGGCTAGGCCGATGCCGCCGCGGGATTTGTTCCAGAGTCGCTCTCAAGAGCAGTGAACCAGTGGGAGGCGAAAGTGGTACCGGACGCTGAGCGAGCACCAATCCGACTCCTGGTCTTCTCGGCTTCGCTACGTACCGGCTCGCTCAACACGAAGCTGGCGAATCTCGCCGCAAGATGCATCGAACACAACGGGGGACAGGTTGATCTAGTCTCGATGTCAGAGTTCGACGTTCCCTCGTACAACGCAGACTTGCAAGAGATGGGCGACTGGCCCAAGGGAGCCATCCGCTTTCAAGACCGACTGGAAAAGTGTGACGCCTTTGCCATCGCATCCCCCGAGTTCAACGCCTCGATGCCTGGTTCTCTCAAGAATGCCGTTGACTGGGTATCCCGATTCTCACCTCAACCGTTCAATGAGCTGCACGCCCTACTCATGTCAGCCTCTCCTTCAATGGCAGGAGGAAACCGTGGCCTCTGGGCGCTGAGGGTTCCTTTCGAGCACCTCGGTGCCCGTGTGTATCCCGACATGTTCTCTCTCGCACAGGCGCATAAGGCGTTTCAAGAAGACGGGCAACTTGCGGATCCCGAATTGCAGAAACGCTTCGACGTCATGCTGATCGGGTTCATGAATCTGGTCGAGGCGTCGAAACACTATCCGTGTGCAAAAAAAGCGTGGGTCGAGTATCTCGGCGAGCATCCCGAACCGATTCTCGACCGAGTCGAGTAGGTAATTCGCGAGGGCACGACCCTCGTTTGCGATCATGCGCCCATGACAGAGAAAAAGGAGGTCGTCGACTGGAGAACGGGTTCGTGGGGAGATGGTGATTCCCGAGGTGCTGCGTCGTCCGAACTCCGAGCTGGTCGGGGTCGCCGTCAACGAGCTTCCACCAGGGTCGGCCACCGCCCTGGACCTGTCCCTCATCCCGGGGGCGGGGACCATCCGCTGAGCATCCCGGGAGTGCGAATAAGACCCTCTTCCGTGCGCAACGTGACGGTCACGTCATCGCCTGTCCAGCTGTCGGTGCCGTTCGCGCCGGGATCGGTCTCCATCCGGCTGTACCCCCACAACGAACTTCCCGCCGACGCCATCGTCAGTGAGCTGTGCGCGCAAGCCGGCATCGCCTTCGACAGCGGATTCGACGGCGTCATGACCAGCGAACATCACGGCGGTTTTGCTGGGTACATGGCGCTGCCGTTGCAGATGGCCTCCTTCGTCTTGGCCGAGCACGCGACGGGGTGGGCTGCGGCGGCCCCGCTCTTGCTTCCCCTGCGATCGACGGCGCTCGTCGCCGAGGAAGTGGCCTGGCTCCAGGCTCGATTTCGAGGTCGGGTCGGACTTGGGGTGGCCGCAGGCGCCCTGCCACTGGACTTCGAGGCGGCTGGCGTGAGCCAGGCTGACTCCGTCGATCGCTTCAAATCGGAGCTGCCTCGGCTCGTCGCGATGCTCCGCGGCGAAGATCTGGGCGCGCTCGAGGGGGACCCGGCGCTCCTGGCCTGCCGGCAAGCTCCAGTCCCAGTGGTCAGCGCGGCCGTGTCCGTTGCCGCCGCCGTTCGAGCGGCCCGGTGCGGCGCCGGGATCCTCATGGAAGGAATGTCCGCACCGCAAAGACTCGCCCTTCTGACCCGGGCCTTCGAAGAGGCCGAAGGGAAGGGATCCAAGGTTCTGATCCGTCGGGTGTGGCTGGGCCACGCGCCCTCCGAACTGATCCAGGGCCAGCGGGCGGTCTATGAGAGCTACGCCGCGGGCCCGAGCTCCTTCGGGGAGGATCAGACGATCGCGTCCGATGATGGGGACGAAGTGATAGAGCGGCTGGCGGCAACCGTGACAGAAGTCGGTGCCGACGCGCTCAACCTGCGGGTGCATCTTCCCGGCATGGCGCCTGAGCTGGTTCGGGAACAGATTGCACGCATCGGGTTCACCGTCGTGGCGCCGCTGAAGAGGATCTGGACTTCTCCGGGACAGAAGATCCGGTAACTACCGGATCGGTGTCCAGCCCCCCCTCGCCAGGTGGTTCCCACCATCGACGTCCAGTGTGATCCCGGTGACCTGTCGAGCGTCGTCGGATAGCAGAAAGCAGACGGCCGCGGCGACATCGTCTGCTTCGGTCATCCTGCCGAGGGGGACAGCGGAACCAGCGGCCGCACCAGCGTCGGTCTTCCAGACGGAGCGAGTCGCCGTGGTACGCACGAGCCCAGGACTCACACCGTTCACCCGCACGCCGAGATGAGCCAGATCCGCGGCAATGGTGCGCGTCATCGCGTTCAGCGCCGCCTTGGCTGACGCGTAAGCCACCATCGCCGACGTCGTCTTGTGGGGTGAGCCGCTCGAGATGGTGACCACGGAACCACCATTCTCCGCGAGGCCTCGGTCCATCGCGGCACGGATAAGTGCAACGGCAGGCCAGGTATTGAGTCGGAACGTCTCGAGAAGCTGTTCTTCAGTGATGGCGTCGAAGGAGAGCGGGTAAGGGGCTCCGCCTAGGGTGCTGACGATAAGGTCGATTCGGCCGAACACCTCAACAGCCTGATCCGTCAACCTTTCCACGGCTGCTTCGGTGTCCATAGATCCGACGACACCCACGATTCTGAGCCCCTCCTCGCGGAAGGAAGACTCTGTCGACGCAACCCGGTCCTTATCCCGGCCGTTGACGACGACCGAAGCGCCCTCTTGGGCCAGGCGGTGAGCACAAGATCTGCCAATGCTCGGAACGGCCGTCGAGCCTGTGACTATGGCCACCCGACCGGCGAAACGTTGAACTCCACCAGCGAAGGCCGCGTCATCGCGGTTTCCCATGATCCTGTCCGTTGAGCCCATCGCCTCCATCTTGTCCCAACGACATCGGTCGCGTGTGCAGTGCAGCCCGCCGCCGACAGCGTCGATGGCTCGAACGGTCAGCAAGGACACTCGCTATGTCAGAGCAGTGCACTCGCAGGTGAATGCTGCGACCGCGCTTGTCACAATGCGGCCGCGTAGTGTGTGGCGTGCGCGCCTGGCAGGTCCAAAGGTACGGCCCACCGAGCGACGCGCTCCGGCGTGTCGTCGTTGACGAGCCCGTTCCGGGTCCGGGTGAGCTGCGGTTGCGCGTGCGTGCTGCGGGCATCGGGCTCCCCGACGCGCTGATGTGCCGCGGCTCGTACGCGTTCTCTCCCGCGCTCCCCTTCGTGCCCGGTCAGGAGGTGTGCGGCACGGTCGATGCGATTGGGTCGGGGGTCGAAGTGTCCCTTGGCGAGCGGCTCATGGGAGTGACGAACTTTTTCGACGGTCGCGGCGGGTTCGCCGAAGCAACGATCGCTCGGTCGGACAGCGTATTCCGCGTGCTTGATGGCATGCGCGACGAGGATGCGGCTGCGTTTCGGATCGGCTACTCGACGGCCTGGATCGGACTCGTGCGGCGGGGCGCGTTACAGCCTGGCGAGTGGTTACTCGTCCTCGGAGCCGCGGGCGGGTCGGGCCTCGCCGCGGTGCAGCTCGGGGCGGCGCTCGGCGCGCGCGTTATTGCGGTCGTCTCGAGTGATGCGAAGCGGGAACTGTGCGCACGGTCGGGCGCGGACTTCGTCGTCGATCGCACCGCGGGTTCGGTCCATGATGCAGTGTTGGAGGCGACGGGCGGCTACGGGGTCGAGGCCGTCTACGACCCAGTCGGTGGTGCCTTCGCGGGGTCGATGGCGCGGTGCCTAGCGACTGGCGGACGACTCCTCGCAATGGGGTTCGCGAGCGGTAAATGGCTAGACGCGGACATTTCGGAGTTCGTCCAGCGCAACGCGTCCATCGTCGGTGTCTATGCCGGAGGTCAGACACGTGCGGAGGCCGAAGCCGATCACGAGTCATTGCTGACTCTGGTGGCCGAGGGCAAACTTGGCGGCGCCACGCTGGTGGTTCCGTTTGACGCGTTGCCCGACGCGCTCCACACCGTGGACCGGGCTGAGGCTGTCGGCAAACTCGTCGCGAATGTCCACCAGGTAGACACGTGAAAATTCGCGGCCCAGGCCAGCGAGGGGTTCTCGTGGTGCCGCTAAAGCCGTGGGATCGAAAACGTTGTCGGATATCTCACACGCCAAGGAGCAGTGGACGACGACGAACTCGGGCCCGAACGCGCCGCGGGAGCCGGTGGACCGTACTTGCTGTTGGGTAGGAGCCTCGGCTGGGTCCATCCCGACAAGCTGGCTATTAGGAACAGAAGGAATCCTCCGTTACCCTGTCATGCGAGTTGGTTCTTCGAAGAGCCGACTTGCATTGGCGACCGTAGTCGGTTTGGGAGGTCCGGCCACGATGTTTGGCGGCGGAGAGACGACTTTGACACCGGGACGGAGCGCCATGCGTCTGAAAACGAGCGCGAAGTGGTGCAGTCGTCTGAACTCAATCGCAGTCTTGATGGTCGCGATGGTCGCGATGGTGGCGGGTTTCGCCTGTGGTCCTGCGACGTCGGCTGGATCCTCCTCTCCGACACTCAGTGCCAGCACCACGAGCAAACGTCGTTGGCTCCTTCAATGTCTTCGACAGCGAAACCATCGGCTTCCGCCTGTTCACGAGTGGCGTCGTGACGGACGCAGACAAGCGGGGTGCACCCGCTATCCCGCAAGTTGAGGGCCCATGACCTTCCCTGGTTGCCGTATCCGACAACGGCAACGGTTGCGCCATTGAGAACCGAAATATCTGCATCCGCTTCGTAGTAAATCGTCGTCATGTCGTCGATTATGACCCGGTCAGCCGATCTCCGTGCTCCTTCAGGTATCTGTCTCGTTCCACCTCACCCGCAAAGAGGAGAACGACCCAGGCGTGAGTGGCGCCCGTTCGCCGCAATGTCTCGTAACGATGGTTTCCGTCTTCGAGGAAGTACTTGCCGTCGTGATGCGACACCACGAGGGGCGGGGGGTGCCACCCCTGCTCGATGCTGTGCTCCATCGCCTCGACATCGGACTCCCAGTTCCCCTCGGCGACGGGGACAACCACTTCGTCTCCGATTGGACCGGCCATCGGCGTAAGTCGGTCGAGCTCGAATCGGATCGGACCCAGGTAGGTCGCGCCACTCAAGGCGAAGGCCGCGGCCAGTACCGAGTTGCTACTGCCCGGGCTAGCGAGAAAGTCGGTGACCCACTCAGCAAGCCGGCCTTCGTCCGCGGCGTGCTGGGCCGAGGCGAGTGAGAACTTCTCCTCGTCGCTCACCCAGACGCCGTCGCGATCAGCTCAGCGAGCCCGACCAACGAGGAGGTCCGTTCGTAACCGGCGTCCAAGTGGAGGCCGAGTGGATCCATGAGAATTGGTCTGATCCCGGCTCGGCGGGCGCCGACAACATCGATGGCGGGCATATCACCGACATACCAAGTCTGGTCCGCTTCGAGGCCGAGGAGGTCGATGGCAACCTCGAATATCCGTGGATCGGGCTTCATGACGCCGACGTTTCCGGAGTCGACGACGCACTCGATCTCCACGCCGATGCCGGGACCCACTTGGCACAGTTCAAGTTGGGCGAGCCGAGGACCCATCATCCCATCGGCGTTGGACACGATCCCGAGCCGGACCCCGGTGTCCGCGAGGGCCTGCAGTCCTTCGCGGCTGCCCGGCACCGGTTCGACCCACAGCGCCGCATCAGCGAACTCGCTGTCCAGGTGGCGATGCGCCTCGTCACGCAGGTCCTGTGGTACGCCGCACTCGTCGACGTACGTCTTGAGGTACTCGAGCCAGGCTTCGGTCCAGTAGGTCTCGACGTCGAGGTGCGTCCCGAACCTTGCTGCGGCGCGGTAATGCGCGTCGGCCAGCACCTCTCGAGAGACGGAGCATTCGGCTCGCGTGAACGCCGCCAGAATGCGCGCGGAATCGGGGAGCACGAACACGCCGCCAGCGTCGAGGAGCACTGCGGCGGGACCGTCGCCAGGGTAGGCCATGGCCAAAACCTACTCAGGCGCGTTCTTGCTGTCGTGCGCGTCAGATCCTCCAAGAAATCCGCCATCGCAAGACGCTCGTGGCCTTCGCCAATCGCACTTGTCCCTTACGGCTGGTGTGGCGCCACCCCAAAAAATCACTTTTCGCGGCAGCACTCGCCGAGTACTTGAAACAGCAACAGTCGGCAGCCTCGCTCGGTGCTTGATCGCTCTCGACACCCGCAGATCAGCCTTCTCCTCATGTTTGGGAAGAATGGTTCGAGCAATGCGCGCCGCGAGACGCGCGTTCGCAGCTCTCTTTGCCTGAGAGAGCGGCTTGTTTGTCGCACGCTTGTTGCATGACGACCAATTCGGCCGATGCGCACTCGAGAGTGGGACTCGCCAATCCCGAGTCTGGCCTGCGATGTTGGTCGAGTCGAGAGTGAAGTGAGCGGGCGACGGGAATCGAACCCGCGTTCTCAGCTTGGGAAGCCCATCGGGTGGTGTTCCGCTACCTGCGAAATTGCCGAAAGGTCCAGCTGAAGGCATTTCGCACCTGGAGCGCTGCAGTTCGCTATTGCGCCCTGTTTGTCGTTGCGTGTTGCACGAAATGGGTCCGAAACGGCGTGTTGCACGCTGTTGCACGGAAGGGAGCGAAGGTTCGCAGCCGTGAACGCTGAGAACGGAACAGTCATTCACAACTTGGCAGGCATCCAGCGGCGACCGCCATCGGAAGTGGTGGTTAGGACGGGGTAGCAGTTGTAGGAGGGCGTGTCGGCGATGGCCTTGGTGAAGCAGACGGGGTTCTGCTCGACCGCCAGGCCGAAGCTCGGAGATGCGAATGTGATTCCCTGTACGTCACCCACACCCACGGCCGGTGTCGGTTTGAAGGACTGCCAGGTTGTCCCGCCATCGGCCGTCTCGTACAACCTCGAACCGACGTCGATCCTCCATTCCAGAGGACCTACGGCCGCAAAACGAGTCGCCACACTTCCAGGTTGGAACTGGGCACCTTCAACTGCGGGGATGAGGTACCCCGTCCAAGTCGTTCCAGCATCTTGGGTGACGAAGGCCACGGGATCCTTGTCGTAGGTGGTCCCCTTCGTCGCCAAGGTCACCGCGTCTTGGGTACCGAAGAATGCCGGAAGCGTGTACTGGAGGCCGCTCGGAAGACCAGCAGCCGTCGACCAGGTGAGACCGCCGTCCGTGGTGCGATAAATGACCCCACCTGGAGTCTGCTGCGGCCGGTTATACGCGGGGTATGTCCCGCGAACAGCCCATCCGTCGAGATTGCTGGTGAAGACCAGCTGCGATCCTGTCAGAGGCCCACCGACATCGACGCCACCGAGGCTGGGCATGGTTGCAATCTGCTTCCAGGTCGCTCCGCCGTCCCGCGTCGAAAAGACCGGGGAGCCTTGGCCTTGCGTCGCGCTGGCGACGGCAAAGCCGTTCTGCGCGTCCACCATGCTCAATGAGAGCGGGCCGCAGGTTTGCAGACAGCCAGGTGGAGAGACAAAGGACCAACTCCGTCCGCCGTCGGTGGAATGCTCGATGCCCTCACCCCTGCTTGAACCATTATTGGGTTGCGATACCAGCCCGGGCACGTCATATATCCCGACCCACAGGTCGTTGGTTCCGATTGCGGCGACGGTAGTGATGTCAATGGAAACCGTGACTCCGTGCAGCGTGGGCGGCGTGATCGTTTGCCAGCTCTGCCCTCCGTCGGAGGTCACGTCCAAGGAGTCGCCCGTGGCGACCCAGTCAAGCTCGCTGTCGGCCACGCCGATCTTCTGTGCGGGTGGGTACACGGGTATTGGGGCGGCCGTCTGCGTCCGCTGCTTGGATTGGCCCGTGGCGTGCAAAGGTCCCTGATGCCGCGTCGCAGCACTTCGCGGTCCATTCGAGCTGTCACCGGCCGCGAGCACGGATCCCACGACGATGGCGACAAGCAGGACATTGCCAGCGAAAGCTGCAATGCGTCGTCGCCGCCGCCGCTGGCGAGCCTCTTTGAAAAGTGCCTCGGCATCGTTGGCCGCTGGTGTGGTGCCAGAGTGCATTTCATGGACTTGTGGTTCGAGCACCGGCACCTTGGTCATGACAGCGACGTGATCATGTCGATCACGTCCTCGCGTCGGTAGCCATGAGCGCGTGCGAACTCCATGAGCTCGTGGACACGAGTGAGGACCGCTCCCTTCTGGGCGGTGCCCGAGACGGTGATACCCCGCCCCCGGGTGAGCTCGAGCAAACCCTCGTCACGCAGAATGTGCATGGCGCGCAGCACTGTGTTCTTGTTGACACCAAGCACCGCGGCAAGGTCCTTGGCAAGGGGAAGGCGATCACCGGGTCCAGCTTCACCTTCGGCGATAGCTCTGCGGATCTCGGCCGCCACCTGGTCGTGGAGGGCGACCGGCTCGGCGCGGTCGATGTTGACATCGAACATAGTCCTATTCATAGTAGGACAATGGCCCACTGGGAGGAAGAGGCTTTGTGAGCGCACTCGACACCGCGCCCGATGTTGCCGGTGAGATCGAGGTTCTCTTTCGCGAGGCTCGCCAGCGGCGACGCCGGCGGTGGATAGTAGGGCTCGGGTCGTTGCTCCTCGTGATGGCAGTCGTCGCCGCGACCTTGGCGATCTCTTTCAACTGGAGTCATTCGCCGCGTCCAGCTCATCGACAAAGCGGCCTTCAAGACTGGAGCCCTCCACCGGGATCGAGGAGCGCACCACCGGGTGAATTCGTAACCGGCGACAACAAGGGCGGGATCGGGATGTACTCGACTGCGAGCGGCAAGCTCACTCGCGAGCTCAGCGCACAGACTCGCGGTGGTCCGGATCAACAGCCCTCTCCGTCGGCCCTGGGGAGGTCCGTCTACTTCGTCCAGCCTGAAGGTGCTTGTGCATCGAGCATCCAGACGATTCCCATCAGCGGATCCCAACAATCGGTGCCGGCCGTCTCGGTACCTGGAACGATCGCCCTTGACCCTGCGCCCAGTCCGAACTCGGAACTTCTTGCCTGGGTGGGATCGATGTGCGGATCTGGGGCTGCGCAGTCAACCGTGTATCTCAGCAATCAAGCAACGGGTCAACGATCCGACTTGGGGCCGTACACGGGCCGAACAAACGACGAAGGCCTTGCTTGGAACCATGATGGGTCACTCCTCGCCATTGAGGCTGCACCCACAGTGAAGGTGCTTGATGCACGCGACCTCAGTAAGCCTGCGCAGCTACTCACCGTTCGGCCGGGGTGCGTCGTTACGAATCCAGCTTTCGTGTCAGACCGCGATCAGCTGGCCGTCATTCGTACCTGCTTTGCAGCGAGCAGTGGCGAGGGATCGAGTGCTGTCGTGATCTACGGCGCAAAGACCGGCCGAGCACTTGCCCTTGCAGTGAAGGCACCGCTAGGAGCCAATTTTCGATCCCTTTCTGTCGATCCCTCAGGGCATGTGCTTGTGGGATTATCACGGATAAGTGGTGCAGAAACGGCGCTCCTGAGGGACGGACGACTGGTCACCATCAGTGATCACTCTCCGACCGGGGCGCAGTGGATCACAGCTGGTCGAACCTGACCGCCTGGGTTGGGTCTCAGCTGTAAAAGCCGAGGACGAATTTGTCAACGGCCGACGTACTGCTCTTCGGGTGTGACGCGGCTGCCTGAATCGGCCGAGAGGGTGCCCTCGTACGAAGCAGACACTTCGGGGACGGTCCACTTGGTGCCCGCTGGATGATAAGCGCCCCTGTGTCGATATAGTCACCGGCCACCGCATCCAGGGGGGTCCATGTCAAAACTGAACAGGCGCCGTCAGATCGGGCCCACCACGGGCCTCGCACATGTCGGTCTGTTTATGCTCGTCGCTCTGGTTCCTTTGATGCTCGTGCCGCAGGTCACAGGCGCCTCCACCTCAGACGTGGGGTTCCATTCAGCAGCCACCCTGACCGGCCCGATCACCGTGGGACATATCGTCGAGCCAGAGTCCGCCCACCCACTGGATCTGGCCGCAAACGGCTACGAGGAGCAGGAGTACTTCGCGTCAGGGACGGCCATGGCCTTCAAGGCCGACGCCATGCCGAGCGACGGGAAGTGGAGCGTCACACCGATAACGACCGCTGGCTACAAGACCAGGATCCTGGTGCGCCGGCCGACGAACCCAGCCCACTTCAACGGCACGGTGATCGTCGAGTGGATGAACGTATCCGCCGGTGAATCGGCTCCTGATTGGGACTTTCTCAATCCGATGCTGATGCGCGACGGTTACGCCTACGTTGGCGTCTCGGCGCAGTCCCTGGGTGTGGACGGTGGTCACTCCCTCCTTGGCACGCCTGGCAGCACCGGCGGATCGGGCGGCCTCGTCGCCGCTGAGCCGGATCGCTACGGGTCGCTGCACCACCCCGGCGACCAGTACGCGCTGGACATCTACGCCCAGATCGGCCAGGCCCTGGACGCCTCGCATCCGGCGGCACTCGGCGGCGTAGAGCCCAAGCACATCCTGGCCATCGGTGAGTCCCAGTCTGCCTTCTACCTGACGACCTTCGCCGACGCGCTTCAACCCAGGACGAATGTCTACGACGGCATCTTCATCCACAGCAGGGGCGGCTCTGGTGCTTCGTTGAGCGGAGCATCGATCACGACGAGCAACGGGCCCAATAACTTGCGGATCCGCACCGACCTCAAGGTTCCTGTCTTCATGTCCGAAACCCAAACCGACCTGATCCAGCTCGGGTACGCCCCTGCGCAGCAGCCCAACACGGACAAGATCCGCACCTGGGAGATCGCCGGCACGTCCCACGCCGACGCCTATACCGTCGGCGCGGCCGCAAGCATCCTCGGCTGCACCACACCGGTAAATAGCGGCCCCCAGCACGTCGTGGTCCAGGCCGCCTTCAACGCCTTCGACAAGTGGGTCGACAACGGGACCCCGCCCCCGAGCCCGCAGCCGTTTCGCTTCTTGAGCACCAAGCCGGCGACGTTGGCCCTCGATCCGCACGGCAACGTGATCGGAGGGGTCCGCACGCCTGCGGTCGACGTGCCGGTGTCCGCTCTCAGCGGTGCACCACCCGCCGGCGCCAGCGCGATCTGCTCTCTTTTCGGGTCCACGATCGCTTTCGCGCCGGCCCAGTTGGCCAGCCGCTACGGCACGCACAGCAACTACGTCGCCCAGTACACCAAGAGCCTGAACAAAGCCATTGCCTCGGGATACGTCCTCAGCGCCGACAAGGCCTCACTGCTCGCGCAGGCGGAGCAGGTGCAGTTCCCAGCCTCGTAGGCGTCAGGCCCGCTTTTCTCTCGAGATACGTCTCGCTATCGGTCTGCCCGGATGCTTGCTGCGGTCGCCGACGTGCCCCAACTCGGGATGCGGCGAGCCGGTCATGGGCTTCACCGTGCCATCAGCCCGTGATCGCCTTGCGATGAATGTCGGCCAACTCCTCTTGAGATGGCCAGGTCTGTTGCCAAGGAGGTGCGAGACCATCGTTGCCATACCGGGGGACAAGGTGGACGTGGTAGTGAAATACCTCTTGCCAAGCGGCAGCCCCATTGGACTGAGTCACGTTCAGACCGAGAGGCCGCAGCCTCTCTCGGAGTTGGGCGGCCACGCGATGAACGGATCGCATGATGGCAGCCGCGTCGTCTTCTGTCAGCGACCATATGTCAGGCGCATGTTGCCTCGGTACCACCAACGTGTGTCCGGGCGTTACCTGTCCGATGTCGAGAAAGGCCACAGTGACCTCGTCCTCGTGCACGCGCCATGACGGTGTCGCTCCCTCCACGATGGAACAAAAGATGCAATGCTGCCCTCGTTCAATCCTCGCTGCCGGGACAGTCGGACACTTCGGCACATCGGGGTTCGTCCACACCGGGGCTGTCGGGCGTTCGTACGATTGCCCCGATCATGAAATACGACCTGTACCGAGTGACGCAGGGCGATGGATATGTCCACTACGCCTATGTCGCAAAACGACGAGCACAAGCAGCGCATGCTCAAAGTGCAGGCCAACGGAGCGCCAACCGAATGGGTTTGGTCATGCGAGGCCGAGACTGCCGAGGAGGCAAACCGGGCGGTAGCGGAACACATGGACGCCAACGACTGGAAGCTGCAGCGGCAGTCGGCGTGCCCCGTCGCCGGCAGGGGGTGAGCTTCGACGGGAGGTCGAGATTGACGCCCGTGCTCAGCCTGCATACCTGAGAACGCGACCCTTCGTGTTGCACGGCGGTGCAGGTTTGTTGCACGACAGCGAATTTGGTCAGTCGTTGGTGCACTCGCAGTCTCGTCGACACCGGCCCTGACCTGGGAAGTCGGAAGAGATGAGATGAGAGCGGGCGACGGGAATCGAACCCGCGTTCTCAGCTTGGGAAGCTGATGTTCTGCCTCTGAACTACGCCCGCGGGTGGCGTCCACACTATCCTCTGACCCCGCTTGAGTTTTCCCAGGTGGCGCTCGCACTCCGCCACCCTTTGTTCGACGTACCCTAAAGGCGAGGAGCATTCGTGCCGGTCAGGATCATTCTGGGCATTGGCGTCACCGTGATCGGGTTCGGGATCGCGGCCCGGCGGTTCCACTGGTTGTCGCGGCTCATCGGCTCCGGCAAACCAGACCCGTCCCGGACCCGGGGCAGCATCGTGCCCAAGGCCGAGGCCGAGGTCACCGAAGTGGCCGGCCAGCGCAAGCTCCTGCAGTGGACGGTGCCCGGCTTGGCTCACTTCTTCACCATGTGGGGCTTCACCATCCTGCTGCTGACCATCATCGAGGCCTACGGCGACCTCTTCGACACGGACTTTCACATCCCGGGCATCGGGACCTGGAACTGGGTCGGCTTCATCGAGGACTTCTTCGCCTGTGCCGTCCTCCTGGCCCTGATCGTCTTCTCCATCATCCGCCTGCAGCAGGCGCCCCAGCGGCTCGAGCGCAAGTCGCGGTTCTATGGCTCGCACACCGGCGCGGCCTGGCTTGTCCTCCTCATGATCGCCGGCGTCATCATCACCCTCCTCCTCTACCGGGGCGCGCAGGTCAACACCGTCCCCAGCCAGTTCCCCTACGGCGAGGGCGCGTTCGCCTCCCACGCGGTGGCGTCGTGGCTGCACCCGCTCGGCTCGGGTGTCAACTCGGTGCTCGCCACTGTTTTCCTCATCCTCAACATCGCCGTCATCTCGGGCTTCATCGTCTTCATCGCCTACTCGAAGCACCTCCACATCTTCATAGCCCCCATCAACGTGGCCTTCTCACGCCGGCCTCGGGCGCTCGGCGCCCTCGGCACCACGCCGGACATGGACATGGAGAACGTGACCGAGGACACGGTGTTCGGCGTCGGCGAGGTGGGCCAGTTCACCTGGAAGCAGATGCTGGACTTCGCCACCTGCACCGAGTGCGGGCGCTGCCAGTCGGCCTGCCCGGCCTGGACGACCGACAAGCCGCTCTCGCCCAAGCTCCTCATCATGAACCTGCGCGACAACATGTTCTCCTCCGCCGCGACCCTCATGAATGGTGAAGGCGAGCAGACCGCGCTCGTGCCCAACATCATCGACCCCGACGTGCTGTGGGCGTGCACGACCTGCGGGGCGTGCGTCAACGAGTGCCCGGTCGACATCGAGCACATCGACGCCATCGTCGACATGCGGCGGTACCAAGTCCTCATGGAATCGGAGTTCCCCTCCGAGGGCGGGCTCATGCTGCGCAACGTCGAGAACCAGGGCGACCCCTGGGGGCTCGGTCAGGGGAAGCGCACCGAGTGGACACAGAGCCTGGACTTCGAGATCCCGGTCGTCGGCGACACCATCCCCGACGACGTCGAGTACCTCTACTGGGTGGGCTGCGCAGGTGCCCTCGACGAGCGGGCCCGCAAGGGCGTGCAGGCCACGGCGCGCATGCTGCACCGCGCCGGCGTCACCTTCGCCATCCTCGGTACCAAGGAGTCCTGCACCGGCGATCCCGTGCGACGCCTGGGCAACGAGTACCTCTACCAGGAGCAGTCCAAGCTCAACATCGCGACACTCGACGGGGTCGGTGCGAAGAAGATCATCGCCAGCTGCCCGCACTGCTTCAACACGATCAAGAACGAGTACCCGACGCTGGGCGGCAACTACGAGGTCATCCACCACGCCCAGCTGCTCGAGCACCTGGTGAAGACGGGCCGCCTGACCCCCGGCTCGGGCTATTCGGGCAAGGTCACGTACCACGACCCGTGCTACCTCGGGCGTCACAATCGCATCATCGAGGAGCCGCGCACGGTGCTGAGCGCCATACCCGGTGTGGAGCAGGTCGAGATGCGTCGCTGCAAGGAGCGCGGCTTCTGCTGCGGCGCCGGTGGCGCCCGCATGTGGCTCGAGGAGAACATCGGGAAGCGGATCAACATGGAGCGCACCGACGAGGCGCTCTCGACGGGCGCCGACGTGGTGTCCACGGCGTGCCCGTACTGCATGATCATGCTCGATGACGCCGTGCGCGCCCACAACAAGGAAGACGACGTCCGCGTCCTCGACCTCTCCCAATTGGTGGAGGAGTCGCTGGGTCAGACGGGCGGCGAGGGTAAGAGCACCACGGCCCCCGAGCCCGAGCCCGAGCCCCAGCCCGCCGGCTGAACCTCGCCGACCGGAGCCGGACTACCCCGCCGGCACCCCGATGCCGTAGGCCCGCTCGGGCCACAGCGTCAGCACCAGCCGGTGGTCCGACACCATCGCGGCCCTGTACTCGTCCCAGTCGGGGTGCTCACCCTGGCCGGCGCGGTAGTACGCGATGAGCGCCTCGACCGTCTCGTCGTGGGGGTCGGAAGCCACCGGCGACAGCTCCGCCGCGGTCTCTATCACCGCGTACTGGTAAAAGGAGTCGCCCACCACGTAGAGCGAGGCCCGCGGGTCGCGCCGCAGGTTCTTCGTCTTGGCCCGGTCGTCCGTGAGCGAGATCACGAGCGTGTCCCCCTCGCCCGGCACGAACAGGATGTTGGACAGTTGCGGCCGCCCGTTGGCCCGGATGGTGGCCAGAGTCCCCTGCCGGCGGTCCCGGGCGAACGCGAGTGCATCGGTCAGATCCATGGACCCGACCGTACCGGGCTACACCGCCGACTCGACCAGCTCGTCCTTGGACATGTCCGCCAGCACCATGTGGATCAGCGCCGCCACGATGGCGCCGCACAGAGGGGCCACGATGAAGACCCAGACCTGGCTCAACGCGGTGCCCCCGACGACCAGCGCCGGACCGAGGCTCCGGGCCGGGTTCACCGAGGTTCCGGTGAGGGGGATGCCGATCAGGTGCACCATGAGCAGCCCGAAGCCGATGGCCACGCCCGCCGCACCCTGAATCGCGGCTTTGTGCGTCGCAAAGAGAACGATGAGGACGAAGATGGCCGTCAGCACGACCTCGACAAGGAAGGCTCCCCACTGGCTCACGAACAGGTGTGACGCGGCCCCGTAGCCGTCGGTACCCAGACCCTGGATGCTCTTGTGGTACAGCGGCGAGGTCGTGAACATCCAATAGAGCAGGTAGGCCCCGACGATGCCGCCGGCGAATTGGGCCACCCAGTACGCGATGCCCTCCTCCACCTTCATGCGCCCGGAGGCGACGAAGCCAAGCGTCACGGCCGGGTTGACGTGGCACCCCGAGATTGGTCCGATCGCGTAGACGAGCGCGACCAGCACGAGCCCGAAGGCGAGCGCAGTCGCGACCACGCCCGCGGCGTAGCTCAAGCCGAAGAGCTTGAAGCCGAACGTCTCTGTGGCGACTCCGACTGCGACGACGACGAGCACCATCGTGCCGAGGAATTCCGCCACCAGCTTCCTCACGAAAGGCATGTGACCTCCAGTGTCCAGGCGAGGGATACGGACACGGGAAGTTTCGCAGCGCGCTCTTGCGAGGTCGCGGATGCCTGACCTCGATGGGCGGAGGCCGTCGAGGCGGGAGGCCGTCCTAGATGTTGGCCATCGCCTTCTCGTCCGCCTCCCGCAGACGCGTGGCCATGGCCGCCAGCATCTTGCGGGCCAGCGCCGGCACGGCGTCGAGCACGCCGTTGAACTGGCGTTGGCCCAGGACGAGCAGGGTCATGTCGGTCTCCGAGGTGACCGTGGCCGAGCGCGGGCGCCGGTCGAGAAGCGCCATCTCGCCGAAGTACTGGCCGGGGCCGAGCGTCGCCACCTTGCGGTTGTTGCGGCGCACCGCCGCCTGGCCCTTGACGATGAGGAAGAACTCCCGCCCGATGGTGCCCTGCTCGGTGAGCATCCGCCCCGGCGGCACCGTCACCTCTTCGAGCGCCCGGCGGATCGTCCGCAGGTCCTTCGCAGACGAGGTGGAGAACAGCCAGATCTTCGAGAGGTCCAGGTCATGAGCCATGGCCGCAAACAGTAGCCCGCTGCCCGCGCCACGTGCCGGTTTCACGGCCGCTTGGCCTGGCGCTTCGCGCGCCCGCACGAGTCCAACGGGCCCCGTTCGCCCGCCCTTGCGGGCGGCCGCTGCGCCGGCCCGCCGCTCGTCGGTGCGGCAGCTCCCGACGGATCAGACCGCGTCGGGCCCGCGCTCGCCGGTGCGCACGCGTACCACCGTCTCGGCCGGCACGACCCACACCTTGCCGTCGCCGATCTTGCCGGTGGCGGCCGAGGAGACGATGGCGTCGACGACGGCCTCGGCGCGGTCGTCCTCCACGAGCACCTCGACCCGGATCTTCGGCACGAAGTCGACCTGGTACTCGGCGCCCCGGTAATTCTCGGTGTGGCCCCGCTGGCGACCGAACCCCTGCGCCTCGGTGAGGGTCATGCCCTGGATCCCCATGTTCTTCAGGACGTTCTTCACGTCGTCGAGCTTGAACGGCTTGACCACCGCCACCACGAGCTTCATCGGTGCGCTCCTCTGATCAGCCGGGCCTCGCTGCCCACACCGAGCACCCTAGTGAGAGGCCCTGCTTCCCGTCCGGCCGGCGTCGTCTGGCCGCTCAGCAGGCCGAACGCTTCTCCGGGACGGCGAATTCACACCGCCGTAACCTGGCGAAAACAAGGCGTTCTCAGGCCGGGGGTAGCCTTCGACGATGCCCTCGCCCAGGAATTCCGGCAGTTATGGCAGGGACGACGCGCCTCCGATGACCCGGTGGGAGCGACTCAAGTACTCCATGGTCACCCCGGACCAGGATCGGGACGACGCCACCTCCGCCGATGACCGCTCCGTCGATGAGATCGAGGCCGATGTTCGGCGTTCCAACGACAAGGAACGGGCGATAGGCCTCGTTATCGCTCCGATCGCGGCCATCGTTGGCATCGTCATCAGCTCGGCATCGATCGACTACGCCAGGAGCCACGGCCAGAACGTGGGGGTGTACGACAAGCTCACCTACGTCCTGCTCGGGTTGGCCGTCCTCATTCTGGTGTCATCGCTCTTTCGCAAGCGGCTCTTTCAGGGGATCACCATCGCGCTTTTTGGTGTGGCCGTCTTCCAGCTGAAGTATTCCTACGTGGGGTTCGCCGCCCCCTTCGTCCTGGCCGGCGCCTGGTATCTCGTGCGCTCTTACCGTTTCCAGCAGGAGCTCAAACGGGCCGAGAGCGACGCTCCACGCTCCACCGGCACCACCAACGGGTCCCGCCCGCGGCCGAACAAGCGCTACACGCCTCCCACCTGAGCTCCTCAGGAGGAGCCCAGGCCTTCGCGTGTGGAACGTCGTCGGAGCACGATGACCACGACGATGAGCACGAGCACGGCGAACAGGATCGCGGGCAGCACGTAGACCTTCCACGACGCGTGCTCTGAACTGACGATGGTGACCGGCGAGACCAGGCCCGGGTCGCTCGGGACGGCGATGGCGCGCGTGGTGGCTCCGGGCGCGAAGAGCGCTGTGCCTGGAAGCGCCGCGCTGTAGGTGTGCCCGTCGAGGCGGTACGTCCCCCGGCAGGCGTAGCCGGCGCCGTTGCTCCCGCTCCCGCCGAGCAGGCCCCGACAATTCGTCACCGTGAAGGTGACGGGGACGCCCTGCCCTCGGAGCTCGTCGATCTGCCGGTTCTTGTCGGCGCCGGCGACTGCGAACACGACCACGAGGACGACCAAGGTCGCCAGCACCAGACCGATCGCGACCTTGGCGATGGTGCGTGCGTCGACCTGCGCCCCGGCGCCCCGCAGGGTTGAGACTGGTCCTTCCGTCTCTTCGGTGTGGGGCTCTGGCGGTTGCTGTGTCCGCCGCGAGAGCCCCAGGTCCTGCTCGGGGACGCGACGCGAAGCGGACGTTTGTTCGGGATCGGTCAAGGTTTCGCCATGATGGGCCAAAAGTCGAAATCGTAGTAGCCGCCTGGGGCCGAACGTCCTGTCCGTTGGATTAACGCACTCGAAACACAGCGGTGACGATGCGGAAACTCCTGCCCTGCATCCTGTCTGCGGCGGAGAGACCCGTCTGAAGTGGCTTTGCCGCACCCCGAGTTCTGTGCCCAGTGAACAGGCGGAGCAAAGGGTCGGCAACGACAGTGAGGAGAGCTTTTAGTGATCCATCTATTAGGAGCTACGGTTCCCGTCCCGTATCCGAGTTGGCTGAATCCTGCCGACAACACGTGGCAGATCACGGCCGCGACGTTCGTCGGCTTGATGAGCCTCCCCGGTCTGGCCGTGCTCTACGCGTCGATCGTCCCGAAGAAGTGGGCGGTCAACGTGTTGGCCATGATGTTCGCCGGGTTTTCGCTAGTCCTCATCGCGTGGGTCCTCTGGTCCTACAAGATGGGATTCGGGGCGACCTCGATTGGAGGGGGTGTCCGCGACGGGGTGCAAACCCAGATCAGCGGGACGACGGGAACGTGGCAACACTTCTTCGAGAACTTCGTCGGGAAACCCGGTGGCATCACGGACAGCGTCGGTGAACAGGGCCAAGCCGTGTCGGCGGCGAACACCATCATCCCGTTCCACTTCCCGACGTCGAGCCTGGCCTACTTCCAGTTCGTGTTCGCCGCCATTACCCCCCTGCTGTTCCTGGGGAGCGTGCTCGGGCGCATCAAGTTCCTGGCCTGGTGCCTGCTCGTCCCGCTGTGGTCGACCTTCGTCTATGGCGTCGACGCCTTCCTGCTCTGGGGCGGCGGCTACTTCGCCCAGGAGGGGGCGCTGGACTTCTCCGGTGGTTTCGTCATCCACATGTCGGCGGGTGTCTCCGGCTTCGTGGCGGCCTGGGTGCTCGGACCGCGGCTCCTACGAGATAGGCAGCATGCCTTGCCCAACAACCTGGTCATGGCGGCGGTGGGCGCCGGCATCCTGTGGCTCGGTTGGAACGGCTTCAACGGTGGAGACCCCTACTACGCCGGGGCGAGCGCGGCGGGCGCGGTGGTCAACACCAACCTGGCCACCGGCACCGGCGTCATCGTCTGGATGATCTTGGACGCGCTGTTCACCAAGGAGAAGAAGCCGACCTTCCTCGGCGGCGTGAACGGCATGATCTGCGGCCTGGTCGGGATCACACCGTGTGCCGGCTGGGTCAACGGCCGGGGCGCCATTTACGTCGGCGCCATCTGCTGCGCCATCGTGTGGGTGTGCTGGAACTTCCTGTCCAAGGTGCCACCGTTCGCGAAGGTCGACGACGCCCTTGGTGTCGTCTATACCCACGGCATCGCCGGCCTGTTCGGCGGCCTGCTGCTCGGCATCTTCGGTGACCCGAACATGATTGAGTACGGCTGCGGCCACCTCAATGCGAGCGGGCAAGTCGTAGCGACCACCAACGCCACCTACCTGACGGCGCACGGGACCTGCGTGCCCTTCGGCGTCAACGGACTGTTGTACACGGGCTCGGCGCACCAGCTGTGGGAACAGTTCCGCGCGGCCATCTTCGTCATCTTCTGGTCCGCTCTGATCACCTTCATTCTCATGAAGATCATCGGCTGGGTCCTGCGTGGCGCCCGCTACAAGGACGAGATCCTCGAGGTCGGAGACCTCGCCATCCACGGCGAGGAGGCGTTCCCCGAAGATGAGTTCGCTGTCCGCAGCGATGGTGCGTTCGCCATGGCCGGCATCGACAAGGGTGGGTCGCGAGATCCCGAATCAACGTCTTCGGGCGGGGATTCCTAGGCCAGCGGACACTCAGGACGAAAGGAGATCAACCATGAAGCTGATCGTGGCAGTGCTCAAGCCGTTCAAGCTCGATGACGTCAAGGAGGTACTCAAGGGCAAGGGTGTCCAGGGCATGACGCTCACCGAGGCTCAGGGCTTCGGGCGGCAACGTGGGCACACCGAGGTGTACCGCGGTGCGGAATACGAGGTGGACTTCGTCCCCAAGATCCGCATCGAGGTGCTCGTCGACGACAGCCAGGTCGACGACGTGGTCGACGCCATCGTCGGCTCGGCCGCCACCGGCAAGATCGGTGACGGCAAGGTGTGGGTCGTGCCCGTCGACACCGTGGTGCGCGTGCGCACCGGAGAACGCGGGGCCGACGCGTTGTAACCCGACGCGTCAGGTCCTGTGTGCGGTCGGAATGGCCGGGGTGCGGCGAGGTGCCCCGGCCATCCGCCGTCTTCGAGGTATTCAGTTGATCCAGTAGCGGCGGAACGGCGCATCCCCGTCGTCGGGTGCCACGACGGCCTCGAGCACACCGCCGCAGCGCTCGATGACGGTCGCCGAAGCCACGTTGTCGTCGTCGCACACGACGAGGATCGGACCGACGCCCTCCTGGTGGGCGAGCCGCACCGCCCGACGCAGGATGTCGGTCGCGTAGCCGCGGCGGCGGAAGGCAGGGCGCACCCCGTACCCGATGTGGCCGCCGCGGGCGGCGAGGTACTCGTTCAGCTCGAGGCGGACCGAGACCCGGCCGACGAGCTCGCCGTCCACCTCGGCCAACAGGAACAGGGAGTGGACGAGCCCCTCGGGCACGCGCGACCCGTCACTGAGGCCGGCCAGGAGGTCGAGGTAGTCCGACCACGGCGTGCCCGGCTTCCACAAAAGAAGGAAGGGGAAGTCCTCGAACTCGCCGGCGGCGGCCACGGAGGCGCTCTCGTCGTCGACGTCGGGAGCACGGAGCACCAGCGACACGACCGAGACGCCGTCAGGCGGGCGTGTCGCCCTGGCGGGCGACGGCGGCGGCCGCCGCGGCGGCTGCGTCAGGGTCGCCGAGGTACTCGGCCGAGCGCACCGAGAGGTCGTCGTCGAGGATCATGCGGTAGGGGATGCCCGTCGGGATCTCGAGCCCGGTGATGGCGTCGTCGGCGATGTGCTCGAGGTGCTTGCGCAGGGCGCGGATGGAATTGCCGTGCGCCGCCACGAGGACGGCGCCTCCCTGGGTCGCCGTGGCGCGGAGGTCCGGCACGATGGCCGACTCCCAGTAGGGCACGGCGCGGCGCACGACGTCGGCCAGGCACTCGGTGCGCGGCACCTGTGCCGGCTCGACGTCGCGGTAGCGGGGGTCGCCCGCTACGTCGTAGGGGTTGTCCGCGGCCAGCGGCGGGGGCGGGGTGTCGTAGCTGCGGCGCCAGAGCATGAAGAGGTCCTCGCCGAACTCCTGCTTGATCTGCGCCTTGTTCTTCCCCTGGAGGTCGCCGTAGTGCCGCTCGTTCAGGCGCCAATCCCGGCGCACCGGCAGCCAGCTCCGGCGGGCGCCCGCCAGGGCGATCTCGGCCGTGCGGATGGCCCGGGTCAGGACCGAGGTGTGCAGGACCCGCAGGTCCAGCGGCTGGCCGGGGGGGCCGGCGGTCTCGGCGGCCTCGGCCAGGAGGAGGCCCCCGGCCCGGGCCTCGGCCTCGCCCGCCGGGGTCAGGTCCACGTCGACCCAACCCGTGAACAGGTTCTCGGCGTTCCAAGTGGACTGCCCGTGGCGCAGAAGGACCAGGTCGAGCACGCATTGGATCGTACGTGGGCCCGGCGTGAAGGCGGTAGTCCACCTGGTCAGGGCCGGTGTGGAACCGGGGTGGCAGTCCACATCAGAAATCTTGACAAAGATGCACTCAACTTTGCTACACTGGTGCACAGCAATAGCCGGACGGCTGGTAGACGAACAGGTATCGGCCGATGGGGCCGGCAGCCCGCAGCCGCAGAGGCAGCAAGCACAGACCAAGCGGGCGACAGCCGCGAGACAAGACGACCGGAAGGACGGCAGACATGGCCAAGGCCGTAGGAATCGACCTGGGAACCACCAACTCGGTGGTCAGCACGTTGGAGGCGGGCGAGCCCGTCGTGATCCCCAACGCAGAGGGCGGGCGCACCACCCCGTCGGTGGTGGCGTTCTCCAAGACCGGCGAGGTGCTCGTCGGCGAGGTGGCCAAGCGCCAGGCCATCACCAACCCCGACCGGACCGTCCGCTCGGTCAAGCGCCACATGGGCACCAAGTGGACGATCGACATCGACGGCAAGGCGTACACGGCGCAGGAGATCTCGGCGCGCATCCTCGGGAAGCTGAAGAGGGACGCCGAGTCGTATCTCGGTGACTCCGTGACCCAGGCCGTCATCACCGTGCCCGCGTACTTCGACGACGCTCAGCGCACGGCCACCAAGGAGGCCGGGGCCATCGCCGGCCTCGAGGTGCTCCGGATCATCAACGAGCCCACCGCCGCCGCGCTGGCCTACGGGCTGGACAAGGAGGAGGCGGACCAGACCGTGCTCGTCTTCGACCTCGGCGGCGGGACCTTCGACGTCTCCATCCTCGACATCGGCGAGGGCGTCTTCGAGGTGAAGTCCACGTCGGGCAACACGAAGCTGGGCGGCGACGACTGGGACGACAAGATCATCGAGTGGCTGGTCACCGAGTTCAAGAACACCGAGGGCGTCGACCTCTCCACCGACAAGATGGCCATGCAGCGCCTCAAGGAGGCGGCCGAGAAGGCCAAGATCGAGCTGTCCTCGGTGCAGGACACCCAGATCAACCTGCCCTTCATCACCGCCACCAGCGAGGGCCCCAAGCACCTTGACTTCAAGCTGACGCGGGCCAAGTTCAACGAGCTCACGTCCGACCTCGTGGACGCCTGCCGCGGGCCGTTCGACGCCGCCATCAAGGACGCCAACCTCAAGACCTCCGACATCGACCACGTGGTCATGGTCGGCGGCTCGACGCGCATCCCGGCGATCCAGGACCTGGTGCAGAACCTCACCGGCAAGGAGCCCCACAAGGGCGTCAACCCCGACGAGGTCGTGGCGATCGGCGCCGCCGTGCAGGCCGGTGTCCTCAAGGGCGAGGTGAAGGACGTCCTGCTGTTGGACGTCACGCCGCTGTCGCTCGGCATCGAGACCAAGGGGCAGGTCATGCACCGCCTCATCGAGCGCAACACCACCATCCCGACCAAGCGGTCGGAGATATTCACGACGGCCGAGGACAACCAGCCGTCGGTCGAGATCCACGTGCTCCAAGGCGAGCGCGAGATGGCGATGTACAACAAGACGCTCGGCAAGTTCCAGCTGGTCGACCTGCCGCCGGCGCCACGGGGGATCCCGCAGATTGAGGTCACCTTCGACATCGACGCCAACGGGATCGTCCACGTGGCCGCCCAGGACAAGGCGACGGGCAAGGAGCAGTCGATGACGATCACCGGCCAGTCGTCGCTGGCCAAGGACGACATCGAGCGCATGGTGCGCGACGCCGAGTCCCACGCCGAGGACGACCGCCAGCGGCGCGAGGAGGCCGAGGTGCGCAACTCCGCGGACACGCTCGTGTACCAGACGGAGAAGCTCCTCAAGGACCAGGGCGACAAATTCGAGGGCTCCGAGAAGGAGGACGTCGAGACCGCCCTCAAGGGCCTGAAGGACGCCCTGGCCGGTACGTCGGTGGAGGCCATCAAGGACGCCACCGAGAAGCTGGTCGGCGTGTCGCAGAGCTTCAGCCAGCGCCTGTACGAGCAGGCCTCGGCTTCGGCTTCGGCCGGTTCCGCCGACACGGCCGGCCCGTCGGGTGACGGCGCCGCCGGCGGCACTGAGGGAGCCTCGGACGACGACGTCGTCGACGCCGAGATCGTCGATGAGCAATGAGCCTCTTCGACGAGCACCTTCACCAGGAGGAGTCCGTCGAGGGTCAAGGTCCTGAGCACACCGGGCCGAGCCCGGAGCCGGCCGATGCGGACGCCGTCGAGGGCGGCAGCGCACTGGCCGAGGAGGCCGACCCCCGGGAGATGTTGGCGCGCGAGCGGGACGAGTACCTGCTCGCGCTCCAGCGCACCCAGGCCGACTTCGAGAACTACCGCAAGCGGATCGCACGCCAGCAGAGCGAGCAGTCCGCGCGCGCCGCGGCCGACCTCGTCGCCAAGCTGCTGCCTGTGCTCGACACGCTCGACCTGGCGGAGGCGCACATGAGCGAGACGCTTGACCTCACCGAGGACGGCAAGGCCCTGCGGGCGGCCCGCTCCATGTTGATGGACATCTTGGAGAAGGAAGGCCTCGAGCGGGTCGACCAGCGCGACGTCCCCTTCGACCCGTCGGTGCACGACGCGGTCGCCCACACCGAGGGCCGTCTCGGCGACGCCGGTCGGACCATGGTGGACGAGGTGCTCCGCTCCGGGTACCGCTGGAAGGGGCAGGTGCTGCGGCCGACGATGGTCCGCGTGCGGGGGTGAACTGAGCCATGGCGGCACAACGCGAATGGTTCGAGAAGGACTACTACAAGGTGCTCGGCGTCGTCCCGACGGCGACCGACAAGGAGATCACGCGCGCCTACCGGAAGTTGGCCAAGGAGCACCACCCCGACGCCAACCCGGGCTCGGAGGAGCGCTTCAAGGAGATCACCGCGGCCTACGACGTGCTCGGCGACACCGAGAAGCGCAAGGAGTACGACGAGGTCCGCGCGCACGGGCCGGTCGGCGGGTTCGGCACGCCGGGCGGCGGCACCTTCCGCATGGAGGACATGGGCGACCTGAGCGACCTCTTCGGGGGGTTGTTCGGCGGCGGCGGCCGGACGCGGCCCCAGCGCGGCCCGCAGCGCGGCGCCGACATGGAGGCGCAGCTGCACCTGTCCTTCCAGGACGCGGTGCACGGCGTCACCACCTCGGTCAACGTCCCCCAAGAGGTGCGCTGCTCCAACTGCCGCGGCTCGGGGGCGGCCCCGGGAACCTCGACCCACACCTGCCCGCGCTGCGGCGGGACCGGGAGCCTGAACGACAACCAGGGCCTGTTCTCCCTCAGCACCGTCTGCCCCGACTGCATGGGACGGGGGACGTTGTTCGACACGCCGTGCCCGGTCTGCCACGGCACCGGGTCCGAGCAGAAGGTGCGCTCGGTCAAAGTGCGCATCCCGCCCGGGGTGGTCGACGGCCAACGCATCAGGGTGCGCGGCCGTGGCGCACCCGGACAGGGCATGGCCCCTCCCGGCGACCTCTACGTGGTCGTGCACGTCGGCAAGCACCCGATCTTCGGGCGCACCGGGCGCAACCTGACCATCACCGTGCCGGTCACCTTTCCCGAGGCGGCGCTCGGCACCACCATCACGGTGCCCACCCTCGACAGCAAGGTGACGCTCAAGGTCCCGGCCGGGACCCAGTCCGGGCGCACGCTGCGCGTGCGCGGCCGCGGGGTGCCCGCGGGCGGAGGACGCAACGGCGGCAAGCCGGGCGACCTCTTGGTGAAGATCGACGTGCTGGTGCCGACCGAGTTGAGCGACGAGCAGCGGGCGGCGGTGGAGACGCTGGCCGACGTGACCGAGGCGGCGCCGCGCCTGACGGTGGACTCGTGACCGGTGAGGGATGACGCGGCTCGTGGAGAGGCGGTGAGCACCGATGGCCGAGGCTGAGCGCACGCGTGTTCGCGACGGCGGGCACGAGCGGGTACGCGACGCCAACCAGGCGGTGTACGTGATCTCGGTGGCGGCCGAGCTCACGGGCATGCACCCCCAGACGCTGCGCATCTACGAACGCAAGGGCCTGCTCGACCCGTCGCGGACCAGCGGCGGGAGCAGGCGCTTCTCCGAGAGCGACCTCGAGCGCCTGCGCCACATCCAGGAACTGACCGGAACCGGGCTCAACCTCGAAGGCGTGCGCCGGGTGCTCCAGCTGGAGTCAGAGGTCACGCGCCTGCGCAACGAGCTCGACGAGGTGCGGGCGCAGGCGCTCGACGCCGTGGCCGCCACCCACCGCCAGTACCGGCGGGACCTGGTGCCCGTACGCCAGGCGCTGACGGCCTTTCGGAAGGTGCGCCGGGGCGAGTCGTGAGGATCACCGCTCGGCGGGGCATGAGAACGAGAAGCGACACACGAGACCAGACGCAGACGACCAGGACCACGACGATCACGACGAGGACTGCGCCATGCCGATAGACCCAGAACGCTGGACCAACAACACGAAGGCCGCCTTCAGCGCGGCGACGGGCCATGCCGCGTCGTCGAACCACCCCGAGCTGACGCCGGCCCACCTGCTCGACGCGCTCCTGCAGCAGCAGGACACGATGACGCGCCCGCTGCTCTCCCAAGTCGGGGTCGACCCCGACGTGCTGGCCGGCAAGGTGCACGACCAGCTGCTGCGCCTGCCCCAGGCCCAGGGTGGCGCAGAGCCCGGGCTGTCGCGCGACGCACGCGCCGTGCTCGAGGCGGCCGATCAGAACCGGCGCGACCTGGGCGACGACTACGTCTCGGTCGAGCACCTCATCCTGGCGCTGGCCGATCAGATCGGCGTCACCAAGGACGCGCTGCTCGCCGCCCTGCGGACCGTGCGCGGCAACCACCGCGTCACCACCCCCGACCCCGAGCAGACCTACCAGGCGCTGGCCAAGTACGGGCGCGACCTCACCGAGGCGGCGCGCGAGGGCAAGCTCGACCCGGTCATCGGGCGCGACGAGGAGATCCGCCGGGTGATCCAGGTCCTGTCGCGGCGGACCAAGAACAACCCGGTGCTGATCGGGGAGCCGGGCGTCGGCAAGACGGCGATCGTCGAGGGGCTGGCCAACCGCATCATCGAGGGTGACGTGCCCGAGGGCCTGAAGGGCAAGCGGGTGGTGGCGCTCGACCTCGGCTCCATGGTGGCCGGGGCCAAGTACCGCGGCGAGTTCGAGGAGCGGCTGAAGGCCGTCCTGAAGGAGATCACCGACGCCGAGGGCGAGATCATCACGTTCATCGACGAGCTGCACACGATCGTGGGCGCCGGCGCCGCCGAGGGGGCCATGGACGCCGGGCAGATGATCAAGCCGATGCTGGCGCGCGGCGAGCTGCGCCTGATCGGGGCGACGACCCTCGACGAGTACCGGAAGTCGATCGAGAAAGACGCCGCGCTGGAGCGCCGCTTCCAGCCGGTGTTCGTGGGCGAGCCCTCCGTCGAGGACACGATCGCCATTCTGCGGGGGCTCAAGGAGCGCTACGAGGTGCACCACGGCGTGCGGATTCAGGACGCGGCGCTCGTGGCGGCGGCCGTGCTGTCCGACCGTTACGTGACCGGGCGCTTCCTGCCCGACAAGGCCATCGACCTGGTCGACGAGGCCGCGTCAAAGCTGCGCATCGAGATCGACTCGCTGCCGACCGAGCTCGACCAGATCACGCGGCGCATCCGCCAGCTCGAGATCGAGAAGGTCGCGCTCGAGAAGGAGACCGACGACGCGTCGAAGGAGCGCCTCGAGCGGCTGGAGCGCGAGCTGGCCGACCTGGGCGAGCAGCGCGACGGCATGGCGGCGCACTGGCAGCAGGAGAAGGCGGCCATCGACACCATCCGCCAGCTCAAGGAGGAGCAGACGACGCGGACCGAGGAGGCGGCGCGGCTCGAGCGCGACGGCGATCTCGCCGGCGCCGCGGCCATCCGCTACGGCGAGCTGCCCGACCTGGAGCGCCGGGTCGAGGAAGCGACCGATGTCCTGTCCAAGCTGCAGACCGGCACCCGCTTCCTGAAGGAGGAGGTCGACGCCGAGGACATCGCCGAGGTGGTGTCGCGCTGGACCGGTGTGCCGGTGTCACGCCTCATGGAGGGCGAGGTCCAGAAGCTGGTGCGGCTCGAGTCCACCCTGCACGAGCGGGTGGTCGGGCAGGACGAGGCGGTGGCCGCCGTCTCCAACGCCATCCGGCGCAGCCGGGCCGGCCTCAGCGATCCCAACCGTCCCATCGGGTCCTTCCTGTTCCTCGGGCCGACGGGCGTCGGCAAGACGGAGCTGGCGCGGGCGCTGGCCGAGTTCCTCTTCGACGACGAGCGGGCCATGGTCCGCATCGACATGAGCGAGTACATGGAGAAGTTCGCCGTGTCGCGCCTGGTCGGCGCTCCGCCCGGCTACGTCGGGTACGAGGAGGGCGGCCAGCTCACCGAAGCCGTCCGGCGTCGGCCGTACTCGGTCGTGCTGCTCGACGAGCTGGAGAAGGCGCACCCCGACGTGTTCAACATTTTGTTGCAGGTGCTCGAGGACGGGCGCCTGACCGACGGGCAGGGGCGCACGGTCGACTTCACCAACACCGTGCTGATCATGACGTCGAACCTTCGGGGTGACCCGGAGGACTACTTCAAGCCCGAGTTCATCAACCGCATCGACGAGATCGTTCGCTTCAAGCCGCTGAGCATGGAGGACCTGGCCACCATCGTGGGGATCCAGCTCGACAAGTTGCGGGCGCGCCTGGCCGAGCGCCGGCTCTCCTTGGTCGTGACGAAGGAGGCCGAGGAGTGGCTCGCCCGGACCGGCTACGACCCCGATTACGGGGCCCGGCCCCTGCGGCGGGTGCTGCAGCGCAACATCGAGGACCCGCTGGCGTTGGCGCTGCTCGAGGGCCGCTACCTCGAGGGCTCGACGGTCACCGTCGAAGTCGAGGACGACAAGATCGTCCTGCGCTAGAACGGCGCGCCCGCGCCAGCCTGTTCCGGCCCGTTCCGCCGTTTCGGCTCGGGACAAGGTTCAATCGAGAGCCCGGTGCATGTCGCCAGAAACTATGCACCGATTGGTTTACGGTTTCCAAGGACATCGGGCTACAACGCCCTCGAGGGCTCGACGGTCACCGTCGACGTCGAGGACTAGGCTCAATCGAGAGCGCTGTGCATGTCGCCAGAAACTATGCACCGATTGGTTTACGGTTTCCAGGGACATCGCCGGGCTACAACTCCCTCGAGGGCTCGACGGTCACCGTCGAAGTCGAGGACGAGGCTCAATCGAGAGCCCTGTGTATGTCGCCAGAAACTATGCACCGACTGGTTTACGGTTTCCAGCGACATCGCCGGGCTAGCCGCGCTCGACGTGCGCCCCGGCTGCGACGTGGCTCCAACCGCCCCTAGCACCCGCCGGGACGAGGTGACGGAGTGCCGGTTGGTCACTCGCCGCCTGGACCGTCGGCGCGCCGTCGGTCGCCATGCCGACCACCGTGCCGATGGGCTTGCTTGCCGCGGCACCCGAGAACGGCGCATCGCCGAAGTTGAACAGTCCGCCGTCGGACGCAGTGAACCAATAGCCGTTGCCGGTGGGCATGGGTGCCGTGCCCACGATCGGCTTGTTGAGGTGGATGGCGCCCGTGGAACCGTGGAACGCCGCGTCGCCGTAGGAGAAGACGCCCCCGTCCGCGGCCACGAGCCAATACCCCCCGCCGTCCGGGGTCGAGGCCATCCCGACGATCGGCTGGTTCAGGTGCATCGCTCCTGTTGAGCCGTAGAACTGCGCGTCGCCGTACGAGAAGATGCCACCGTCGGCGGCCACCAGCCAGTACCCCCCGCCGTCCGGGGTCGCCGCCATGCCGACGATGGGCTGGTTGAGGTGGATCGCTCCCGTCGAGCCGTGGAAGGGCGCGTCGCCGTACGAGAAGATGCCGCCGTCGGAGGCGACCAGCCAATAGCCGGCCGAGTCCACCGTCGGCGCCATGCCGACGATCGGCTTGTTGAGGTGGATGGCGCCCGTCGAGCCGTGGAAGGAGGCGTCACCGTACGAGAAGATGCCGCCGTCGGAGGCCACCAGCCAGTAGCCGGCGTCGTCTCCGGTCTGTGCCATGCCCACGATCGGGTGGTTGAGCGGCGTCTTCGACGCGTCGCCAGACAAAATGGCGTCGCCGAACGCGGCTACCGCGCCGTTGCTGCTGACCTGGTAGTAGCCGATACCGCCGCTACCGGTGAGGCTCACGGACCCCGCCGGGGTGCCCGAGACGTCGAGGGTCAGCGTGGCGCTGCGCGCACCGAGCGCGCCCGGAAAGAACAGGGCGTCGATGCTGCAGTGAGCTCCGGCAGCCAAGGGAAGGGCCCCGGTGCTGTTGAGGGGAGGACAGTCGGTTCCCGGAGACGCGGCGAAGTCATAGGGATTGACACCCGACAGCGCAGGGGTGATGTCGGCGACGGTTTTGGTGGAGGTGTTGGTCACGGTGAAGTCCATGACCCTGAGATCGCCGAGGGTGGTCTCGGAGAAGCTCAGGGTGCTCACCGACAAGGACAACGCAGGCGGGGCGGCGCCCGCCGGGCTCGCGCTCGCCGTCACCCCGAGAAGCGCGATGGGCGCCGCACCCAGGGCGACGCACGCCGAAATGATGGTGGTCCACCCACCGAGTCGCGGCTTCATCGTCCCCCCCCCCGATCGCTCCAGCCCGGGGCCGTCCCCCGGACGCAGCGCACACTAACCGTCTCGCGCGGTGCGCGCGGTTGCACGAACGGGCGCGCTCGCGAGCCGCGCCGCCGCCTGAACCGTCAGGCCGGAACCCCCGCCGGCGTGAACACGTCGACGAGTTTTTCGCAGAACGCGCCAAGGTCGCCCGGCCCACGGACGGTGAGAAGCGTGTTGATGCCCTGCCGGCACACGACCACGTCGCGGTCGACCCAGTAGGCCCCGGCATTGCGCAAGTCCGACTGCAGGCTGGGCGACGAGGTCACGGTGCGCCCGGCCACCAGGTCCCCCTCAATGAGCGCCCACTGACCGTGGCAGATGGCGGCGACTGGCTTGCCCGCCTCGAACATCGCCATCAGGAAGTCCACCGCGGCCGCGTCCATCCGGAGGTGGTCCGAGTTCGCCAGCCCGCCGGGCACGACGGCGGCGTCGTAGTCGGCCGCACGCGCCTGGTCGGTCACCTGGTCCACCGAGAACCAATTGGCCCGGTCGAGGCCGCACATCGTCTCGACCTTGCCTGCCTCGGGGGCCACCAGCTCGGGTGTGCCCGCGGCGTCGGCCACGGCGTGCCAGGGCTGCAGCAGCTCGGACTGCTCGACCCCCTCGTTGGCCACCACGAAGGCGACCCTTGTACTCAGCAGCTCGTGTCCCACGAGGCCGCTCCTTTCCTCCCTTTTGTGGTCCCTCTCTCCCTCTTCCCCTGAGGGAGCCTCTTCCCGTTACCCGTGGCCGTCCCGCCATTTCCTCGGCGTCCCGAGCGGGCGATACCCCCAGCGCGCGCCCCCCAAACCGGCTTGATCGCGACCCCCCATTTCGGGGAGGGGTACACTGGTTCGTAATCCGAAGCGATGGAGCGAACGGAGAGACGCGTGCCCGCAACGGTTGTGGTCGGGACCCAGTGGGGCGACGAGGGGAAGGGCAAGCTCACAGATCTCCTTGCGCGCGAAATGGACATGGTGGTGCGCTACCAGGGTGGCCACAATGCCGGCCACCGGATCGTCGTCAACGGCGAGGCCTTCGCGCTGCAGCTCGTTCCGAGCGGGATCCTCTACGACCACATCACCCCGATCATCGGCAACGGCGTGGTCGTCGACCCGGCCGTCCTCCTGGAGGAGCTCGATTCCCTGGCCGCCAAGGGCGTCGACACGGGCCGTCTGGTCGTCAGTGGGAACGCGCACCTGATCATGCCGTACCACCAGGAGCTCGACCGCGTGACCGAGCGCTTCCTCGGGAAGAACGCACTGGGCACCACCAAGCGCGGCATCGGCCCCGCGTACGCCGACAAGGCGACCCGGGTCGGCATCAGGGTGCAGGACCTCTTCGACCCCAAGATCTTCCGGCAGAAGCTCGACGTGGCCCTGAAGGAGAAGAACGCCGTCCTCGCCAAGGTCTACAACCGCCTCCCGCTGTCGGCCGCGGACATCGCCGAGCGCTACCTGGGGGAGTACGCGCCGCGGATCGAGCCCATGGTGGGCGACACGGTCGGGATGGTCCATGACGCCATGGACAAGGGGCGCCAGGTCCTGCTCGAGGGGGCCCAGGCCACGTTCTTGGACCTCGACCACGGGACCTATCCCTTCGTGACCTCCTCGAACCCGGTGGCCGGGGGCGCCTGCACCGGCTCGGGGCTCGGGCCGCGCGACATCGAGCGGGTGATCGGCATCGCCAAGGCCTACGTGACGCGGGTGGGCGCCGGGCCGTTCCCCACCGAGCAGGAGAACGACGTCGGCGAGCTGCTCGTCGAGCGCGGCCACGAGTTCGGCACCAACACGGGCCGCAAGCGGCGGTGCGGCTGGTTCGACGCCGTCATGCTGCGCCAGGCCGTGCGCCTCAATTCGCTCACCGAGGTGGCGCTCACCAAGCTCGACGTCCTCGACACCTTCGAGTCGGTCAAGGTGTGCGTCGCCTACGAGGCCGACGGCATCCGCTACACCCACCTGCCCTATCACCAGTCGACGTTCCACAAGGCGGCCCCCGTCTACGAGGAGCTGCCCGGATGGCGTACGGACCTCTCGGCCACCACGTCGCCGGACCAGATGCCGCCGGCGGCGCGCGACTACGTCAGTTTCCTCTCCGAGCAGATCGGCGTTCCCGTCCGCCTCGTCGGGGTGGGGCCGGGGCGCGAGCAGACCGTCTCCTTCGCCACCGCGTGAGGGTCTGCGTCGTCGGGAGCGGAGGCCGCGAGCACGCGCTCGCCCACACGTTGGCGCGCACGGCCGACGTGGTCGTCACACCGGGCAACCCCGGCATGGCCCCGCCCATCACGGTCACCGACGCCCCGGTCGACGAGGTCGAGGCCGACCTCTACGTGGTGGGGCCCGAGGCGCCGCTCGTCGCCGGCCTGGCCGACACCCTGCGCGCCCGGGGCAAGGCCGTCCTCGGGCCCGGCGCGGACGGCGCCTTGCTGGAGGGGTCGAAGGCCTTCATGAAGGAGGTCCTCCGGGACGCCGGGGTCCCCACGGCCCGCTTCGCCACCTTCGACGCGCTCCAGGCGGCCGAAGCTCTCGCCTACCTCGAGACGCTGCCGGGTCCCTGGGTGATCAAGACGGACGGCCTGGCCGCCGGAAAGGGCGTGCTCGTGGCCCGGACGCTCGACGAAGCCCGGGCCGACGTCACGGCCAAGCTGTCCGGCGCGTCGTTCGGCGACGCCGGGCGCAACGTGGTGGTTGAGGAGGGGCTGGCCGGCGAGGAGTGCTCGCTGCTCGTCCTCTGCGACGGCACCCGCGCCGTGCCGCTGCTGCCGGCCCAGGACTTCAAGCGGATCGGCGACGGGGACGCCGGGCCCAACACCGGCGGCATGGGCGCCTACGCGCCCATGCCCGACGTCACCCCCCACGTGGTGGCCCGGCTGATGGACGCCGCCGTCCTGCCGCTGGTGGAGGAGCTGCAGCGGCGCGGCATCGAGTACCGCGGCGTGCTCTACGCCGGCCTCATGCTCGCTCCCGAGGGGCCCAAGGTGATCGAGTACAACGTTCGTTTCGGGGATCCCGAGACCCAGGTCGTGCTCCCGCTGCTCACGTCGGACCCGGCCGAGCTCTTCCTCGCCGTGGCGAACGGCGCACTCGACGAGGTGGCCGCGCCGTCGTTCTCGGGCGACGCCGCCGTCTGCGTGGTCCTCGCCTCGCCGGGGTATCCCGAGCATCCCCGCCTCGGCGACACGATCGAGGGCCTGCTGCCGTCGGGGCAGTCGGTCGCGGAGGTCGACGGGACGGTCGTCTTCCACGCCGGCACCGGCCGCCACAGCAGTGAGGGCCCGTTCCATACGGCCGGCGGTCGGGTCCTCGGCGTCACCGCCGTGGCCCCTACGCTCGAGGAGGCGCGGGTCAACGCCTACGCGGCGGCGGCACCGATCGAGTGGGACGGGCTGCAGATGCGCCGCGACATCGCGGCGCGCGCCGCCGACAGCGCGCTGGCCGGGCGTGAGGGAGTCTCGTGATCCCGCGCTACTCGCCGCCCGACATGGCCGCGCTCTTCAGCGACGCCGCCCGCTTCGCGCTCTGGCTCGAGGTCGAGCTGCTGGCCACCGAGGCCCAGGCCGCGCTCGGCGTCGTCCCGGCCGACGAGGCCGCCGCGTGCCGGGCCAAGGCCCCCACGGTCGACGACGTCTTCGTGGCCGAGGTCTTCGAGCGTGAGAACGTGACCGACCACGACGTCGCCGCGTTCGTCGACGTCGTGCAGGAACGCATCGGCGCGCCCGCCGGCTCGCACATCCACTACGGGCTGACCTCCTCCGACGTCGTGGACACCGCGCTGTGCGCCACGCTCACCCGCGCCGCCGACCTGCTCCTGACCGATCTGGACGCGTTCGTCGCCGCGCTCGAAGGCCCGGGCCCTCGAGCTGCTGCACGTGCCGGTCACCGGCCGCACCCACGGCATGCACGCCGAGCCCACGACGTTCGGGGCCAAGTTCGCGCTGTGGGCGCTGCAGGCCGACCGCGACCGGAGGCGCCTGCGGGCCGCCCGCGACGCCGTCGCCGTGGGCAAGCTGTCGGGCGCCGTGGGCACGTACTCGAACATCGACCCCGAGGTCGAGGCGCGGGTGTGCGCGGCGCTCGGCCTGACCCCGGTGCCGGCCACCCAGGTGATCTCCCGGGACCGCCACGCCGAGTACCTCTACGCCTGCGCGGCCGTGGGTTCGACCGTCGAGCTCATGTGCACCGAGATCCGGCATCTGGCGCGCAGCGAGCTGGGGGAGGTGGAGGAGCCCTTCGGCGCCGGCCAGAAGGGCAGCTCCTCCATGCCGCACAAGCGCAACCCGATCCTCTCCGAGCGACTCTGCGGGCTGGCCCGGCTCCTGCGCGGCTACCTCGGCGCCGGGCTGGAGGACGTGGCGCTGTGGCACGAGCGCGACATCTCGCACAGCTCGGTGGAGCGGGTGGCCCTGCCCGACGCCTCGCTGCTGGCCTGCTACGTCCTGCGCAAGGCAACGGGGTTGGCGGAGGGTCTTGTCATCCATCCCGACCGGGCGCTGCGCAACCTCACTGAGGGCACCCTCGGGCTCGTGTTCTCCCAGTCGGTCCTGTTGGCGCTCGTCTCGGCGGGGCTCACGCGCGACGAGGCCTACCGGATCGTGCAGCGCGACGGGCGCCAGGCCTGGTCCGAGCAGCGCCACCTGCGCGCCGTGCTCGAGGACGACCCGGAGGTGACGCTCGACCCGGCGCAGCTCGATGCCGCTTTCGACCTCTCACGCACGCTGCGACACGTCGACCGTTTCGCTGACGCGCTGCCCCCCCTGTGACCGACGCCCTCGAACTGCCCCGCCTCCACTCGGGCAAGGTCCGCGAGCTCTTCGACGCTGGCGAGCGCCGCCTACTCATGGTCGCCTCGGACCGCGTCAGCGCGTTCGACGTGATCATGGCTGAGCCCATCGCCGACAAGGGCCGCGTCCTGACCGCGATGACGTGGTTCTGGTGCGAGGAGCTGGCCGACGTGGTGCCCGGCAGCGTCCTGACCGCAGACCCCGTCGAGATCGAGGCGGCGCTGGGGGGGCGGGCGCTGCCCGCCGGCTGGGCCGGCCGGGCCACCCTGGTGCGCCGGGCCGACATGCTCCCGCTCGAGTGCATCGTGCGCGGCTACCTGGCCGGGCAGGCCTATCAGGAGTACGAGAAGTCGGGCACCGTGCACGGCACCCCCATGCCGAAGGGGTTGCAGCTGGCCAGCCGGCTGCCCGAGCCCATCTTCACCCCCTCGACGAAGGCGACCGAGGGCCACGACCTGAACATCGACTTCGACGCCGCCGTCGACCTGGTGGGCCGGGAGGCGGCGGAGGCGGCGCGGTTCGTCTCCCTCGAGCTCTACACGCGCGCCGCGGCGCGCGCCGCGGCCGCGGGCTTCGTGCTGGCGGACACCAAATTCGAGCTCGGCTACGTCGACGGCGCACTGTGCCTGTGCGACGAGGTGTGCACGCCCGACTCGTCGCGGCTTTGGCCGGCCGACCAGGTGGTGCCGGGGACGACGCCGCCGGCCTTCGACAAGCAGCCGCTGCGAGACTGGCTGGCGGCGCAGCCCTGGGACCGCCGTCCGCCCCCGCCTCCGCTGCCGGCGGAAGTGACGACCGCAATGTCGGAGCGCTACGTGGCGGCCTACGAACGCCTGAGCGGGCGCTCGTTGAGCGACTGGTACGGTGCGGCGGCATGAGGTTTCGCGCCCGCGTCGAGGTGCAACTGCGGCCCGGGATCGCCGATCCCGAGGGCGCGACCATTGAGCGCGCGCTGCCGGCGCTCGGGTTCGGCGGCGTCGAGCACGTGCGGGCCGGCCGGTCCTTCAGCTTCGAGGTCGACGCGCCCGACGAGGGCGCGGCGCGCAGCACCGCCACCGAGCTCGCCGATCGGTTGCTGGCCAACCCGGTGATCGAGGAGAGCCGGCTCGAGCTCGAGGCGATCTGAGTGACCGCTCGCATCGGCGTGGTCGTCTTCCCGGGGACCAACTGTGAGCACGACGTGGTCCAGGCGGTCGAGGCCGCCGGCGCCGACGGCGTGCTGCTCTGGCACGGCGATCCGCAGCTCGGCGCCGTCGACGCGGTGGTGCTGCCCGGCGGTTTCGCGCACGGCGACTACCTGCGCCCGGGCGCCCTGGCCCGCTTCTCGCCCGTCATGGATGCGGTGGCCGCGTTCGCCCGGGCCGGCGGCCCGGTCGTGGGCATCTGCAACGGGTTCCAGGTCCTGACCGAGGCGGGCCTGCTCCCGGGCGCGCTCCAGAAGAACGGGCGGCTGCGCTTCCTGTGCGAGCCGGCCCGGCTCGTCGTGGCGTCGAGCGCATCCGTGCTGACGGCCGGCTCCGGCGTCGGGGACCGGCTGGTCATCCCGATCAACCATTTCTCGGGCAATTACACCTGCGACGGCGAGACGCTGCGCCAGCTGCAAGACGAAGGCCGGATCGTGCTCCGTTACGCGGACAACCCCAACGGATCGGTGGATGCCATCGCCGGCATCGCCAACGAGACGGGCAACGTGGTCGGCCTCATGCCTCACCCCGAGCGCGCCAGCAATGCGCTCCTCGGGTCGACCGACGGGCTCGTGCTCCTGCGCGCGCTCGTCGACGCTGCCGCCACCCGCGCCGCCGCCTGAAGGCCGGCAGCGCGGGGAGGTGCCATCACTTTCCGGTCGGCGGTCCATAGGGTGAGCCCATGGCCGACGCTCCGGTGCACCGTGACCGCCGGTTCACCGGTCTCCCGGGGTGGCACCGCCGACGCGGCGCTCTGGGCATTGAGGTGCTCGCCGTCGTCGTCCTCATCCTTGCCCTCGCCGGGCCGTCGCCGCCCGCCTCGGCGGCGCGGGCCCGGGCCGCGTTGCGGCGGACGGGCATGGCCGGCCGGCCCGTCGACGCGCGTCGCTTCGAACCCGGCGCCTGCATGGCGTACGCGCCGACCAGTGGCAACCGGCACCTGACCGTCTTCCTCGATGCGGGTCACGGGGGCATCGATCCCGGCGGCGTGGGACAGGACGAGAACGGCAACACCGTCTACGAGGCGAACGAGACGCTGCCGGTGGAGCTCGACACCATGGCGTTGCTGCGCGCCCGGGGCTTCACGGTGGTCGTGTCGCGCACGGGGAACGAGACGGTGAGCCGCCCCCAACCCGACGACCTCGACCAAGGCTTGTTCAGCGCGCAGGGGGTGCACGACGACGTGGCGGCGCGCGACGCCTGCGCCAACATGGCGAAGGCGAACGTGCTGGTGGGCATCTACTTCGATGCCGGCGACTCGAGCTACGACGCCGGCAGTGTCACCGGCTACGACACGGCGCGGCCGTTCTCGGCGCAGAACCTCAAGCTGGCCACGCTGGTCCAGAACGACGCCTTGAACGCCATGAACGCGCAGGGGTGGGGGATCCCGAACCTGGGCGTGTCGGACGACAGCCAGCTGGGTGGGCCCGCGCTGACCACGTCGGCGGGCGACTACGGCCATCTCCTCCTGCTCGGTCCGGCCGACCCGGGCTGGTTCTCGATGCCGAGCGGGATGCCCGGGGCCTTGACTGAGCCGCTCTTCATCACCGACCCGTTCGAGGCCAGCCTGGCCGAGAGCCCGTCGGGCCAGCAGGTCATCGCGGGCGGCCTCGCCCTGGCCGTCGAGCAGTACTTCGGGGCCGGGCCGTCGGGCCACAACACCGAGGCGGGCACCGCGTCACATCACGCGGAGGCCTCGGTCCAGGTGCGGCCCGCCGCCTGAGCCCGAGGGAGGGTCAGCTCCGTGCCCGCGAGATCTCGGCCTTCTGCAAGACCGCCGCGCTCGACGCCGGCGGCGCGCCAGGTGGCGTACGTGATGCCCTTGCGCTCTCCGTAGTCCTTGGCCACCTTGATGAACTGCTTCTCGAGCGCGGACAGGTCCTTCACCTGGTGGACCCGGGAGCGCTCCTCCATCAGGTCCTTCTGCTCCTGGAGCAGGTGGAGCCGGGTGAGGGCGTCGGCGGTGGCCAGCTGGTTCTCGATCGTGCCCAGGCGCTTGTCGATGGAGGCCGGCGTGCGCTTGCGGCCCCGCTTGGGCTTGGACGTCTCGAGCGCCTCGAGATAGTGGCGGACCGATGCACTCTCCGCACGCCCCCGAGCGAGTGCGGCCTTGTGGCCGGTGCTCATGGGTTTGCGTGGACCAGAAGTCTTTCCCTTTGTTGCCATGTCCCCATTCTGCCGCATTGGGCGGAGGCATATTGCCCATTTCCGGACTTTTCCCGGCTCTATTTTGACTCAAAATGCACGTTCATCGAGAAAATATAAGGGGGTTGCGCACGCCGTATTGAAGGAGACCGTCGGGCGGCATTTGCCGAGGCCGGGCGGTACCCTGCACCCGTGGCCACCACCGCCCCCGCCACGGTCGACGAGCGCAGCCGGCGCGCCATGGCGACCTTGCTGGCGGTGGTCGCCCTGCTCATCGTGGCCTACTGGCTGGCCTGGTTGACCCGTCGTTCGCTCGTAGCCTCGGAGACCACGGTCGCCTACACGCAGTTCGAGGACGCGTTCCCCTTGGCGGACGGCTGGCTCGCCCTGTGTCTGGTCGCCGCCTCGTACTGCCTCGTGACGTCCCGGCGGGCGGCCCTGTTCTGGCTGCTGGCCGGCGGCGGCGCCGGCCTCTATCTCTTCGGCATGGACGTGCTCTACGACCTCCAACACGGCGTGTGGGGCAAGGGCGGGAACGGGCTGATGGAGCTCGTGATCAACGTGGTGACGTTGGCCCTATCGCTCTTCGTGTTGCGCTGGACATGGGTGCGCCGCGACGCCCTGCTGGGCCGCTAAGCGGCCGGCGCGATGAGCCAGTTCCACTTCCGCCCGAACACCTTCATGGATCTCATGCGCGCCGAAATCCCGGGCTACGAGCGCCTGCAGGACGCCGTCGCGGCGGCCACCGAGGGATCGCCGTGTCGCGCGTGCTCGACCTCGGCACCGGGACCGGCGTGACGCTGGCCGCCGTCCTGGCGCGCCACCGCGGCGCCCGCGCCGTCGGGATCGACGAGAACCAGGCGATGCTCGAGGCCGCCCGTTCGCATCTCGCTTCGCCCGGCGTCGGCGCGCGGGAGGTCGACCTGCGGGTGGCCGGCCTGACCGACCCGCTCCCACCGGGCCCGTTCGACCTCGTCGTCTCCGCGCTGGCAGTCCACCACCTCGACGGTCCGGCCAAGGCGGCGCTGTTCGGCCGGGTGGCCGCCGTCGTGGCCCCACCGGGACGGTTCGTGCTGGGCGACCTGGTCGTCCCCCAGGACGCGGCCGACGCGGTGACGCCCCTCAGCGACGGCTACGACCGCCCCTCGAGCGCGGCCGACCAGCTGGCCTGGCTCGACGACGCCGGCTTCGACGCCACGGTGGCGTGGTCCGAGCGCGACCTGGCGGTGCTGCGGGCCGACCGGCGGGGCTGACGTGCGGAAACGCCCGCTGCGGCCTTTAATCTGGACGCTGTCATGACTTCCCCGGCCGAGGCGACGGCGCCGCTCGACCGCGCACCCGACGAGGAGTCGCTGCACCGGGCGCTCGGCTTGACCGACGACGAGTTCGAGGCGGTCGGCAAAATCTTGGGGCGCCTGCCCAACCACCTCGAGCTGGCGCTCTACGCGGTGATGTGGAGCGAGCACTGCTCCTACAAGTCGTCGCGCCTGCACCTGCGCCGGCTGCCCACCGAGGGGCCGCGGGTGCTCGTCGGTCCGGGCGAGAACGCCGGGGTGATCGACGCGGGCGACGGGATCGCGGTGGCCATCCGGATCGAGAGCCACAACCACCCCTCGGCGATCGAGCCGTACCAGGGCGCGGCCACGGGAGTGGGCGGCATCCTGCGGGACATCTTCACCATGGGCGCCCGCCCGCTCGCCGTCATGGACCCGCTGTTCTTCGGGCCGCCCGACGACGCCCGCCAGCGCTGGCTGGTCGAAGGGGTCGTGAGCGGGATCTCGGGCTACGGCAACTCGGTCGGCGTGCCGACCGTCGGCGGCGAGCTCACCTTCGACCCCTGCTACGCGCAGAACCCGCTCGTGAACGTGCTCTGCATGGGCGCGCTGCCGACGGAGCGCCTCGTGCTCGGCATCGCGTCGGGGCCGGGGAACCTGGCCGTCCTGCTCGGCTCCTCCACGGGGCGCGACGGCATCGGCGGGGTGAGCGTGCTCGCCTCGGCCGGGTTCAGCGGCGACGAGGCCGGGGCGGCCGACGACACCAAGCGGCCGAGCGTCCAGGTGGGCGACCCCTTCGAGGAGAAGCGGTTGATCGAGGCGTGCCTGGAGCTGCTCGACACGAAGCTCGTGGTCGGGATCCAGGACCTCGGTGGCGCCGGGCTGGCGTGCGCGACCAGCGAGACGGCCGGCCGCGGCGGCGTCGGCATGGACGTCGACGTGTCCGCGGTGCCGCGGCGCGAGGAGGGCATGGAACCGTGGGAGGTGATGACGAGCGAGAGCCAGGAGCGCATGCTCGCCATCGTCACCCCCGAGGCGTGGCCCGCCGTCGCCGCCATCTGCGCCAAGTGGGAGGTGCGTGCCACCGTCGTCGGCACGGTGACGGCGCCCGACCCCGACGGCGGCGGGCGGCTGCGCATCCGCGACGGCTTCGACGGGCCGGTCCTGGCCGACGTCCCGGCCGCGTCGCTCGCCGACGACGCGCCGCTCTACGACCGGCCCCGCCAGGCGCCGGCGGCGGGAGCGACGGCCGGCGTGGAGGCGCCGGCGCCCGATGATGCCGAGTGCGCCGGCGACCTGCTCGCGTTGGTCCGCTCACCGCGCTGGGTCTACCGCCAGTACGACCACCAGCTCTTCTTGAACACGGTGGCCGGACCGGGGTCCGACGCGGCCCTCCTCCGCCTGGCCGGGCCCGGGCTGCCGCCCTCGGCCCGCGGCGTGGCGGTGACCACGGACTCCAACCCCCGCGCCTGCGCGCTCGATCCACGGACGGGCACCGCCCTTGTGCTCGCCGAGAGCGTGGCCAACCTGGCCTGCGTCGGCGCGACGCCGGTCGCGGTCGTGAACTGCCTCAACTTCGGCAACCCGGAGCACGCCGAGGTGATGTGGCAGCTCTCGGAGTGCATCGACGGGCTGGCCGAGGCCTGCCGCGCGCTCGCGCTCCCCGTCATCGGGGGCAACGTCAGCCTCTACAACGAGAGCGGGGGGGCCGACATCGACCCGACGCCCGTGCTCGGCGTCCTCGGCCTCGTCGACGCGGTGCACGCGCCGCCGCCCGGGTCGGCGTGGCGGGACGGCGACGGGATCGTGTTGCTCGGGCCGCGCGCCGCGGCGGACGGGTCGTACCCGCTCGGCGGCACGCGCTGGGCCACCGAACGCCGCGACCACCGCACCGGTGTCCTGCCCGCCGTCGACTTCGCGGGGCACCGCGCGGTGTGCGCGTTCGTGGCCGGCCTGGTGGCCGACGCGGTGGCCGGGAGCGGCTCGGGCTCCGGCCTGTTGCACGCGGTGCACGACGTGTCGGGCGGCGGCCTCGCCGTCGCCGTGGCCGAGATGGCGGCGGAGTCGGGCACCGGCTGCCGGTTGGACGTGGCGGGTGGTGCCGCCGAGTTGTTCACCGAGCTGCCGTCGCGCTTCGTCGTGGCCACCGCGGCCCCCGACGAGCTGTGCGCCCGGGCGGCCGGCGCCGGGGTGCCCGCTACCGTCCTCGGCCGGGCCGGGGGCGCCCACCTGGTGCTCGGCGACGCGGTCGACCTGCCGCTCGACGAGGTGCGAGCGGCCTTCGAGGGCAATCTGACCACGGCGCTGGGCGACTCGGCCTGATGCGGGCCTGTGCGAGAATGGGCAGCGCGTGAAAGAAGCGTGCGGTGTCTTCGGCGTCTACGCGCCCGGAAAGAAGGTGGCGAACCTCACCTTCGACGGCCTCTTCGCCCTCCAACACCGGGGGCAGGAATCGGCCGGCATGGCGGTCAGCGACGGCGACACCGTCACCGTCGTCAAGGACATGGGCCTCGTCGCCACCGTCTTCGATGAGCGCACCCTGTCGGGCCTCGACGGCCATCTGGCCATCGGCCACACCCGGTACTCGACCCACGGCAGGTCGGACTGGGACGGCGCCCAGCCCGTCTACCGCCCGGTCGGCCGGGCCGGCTTCGCCCTCGGGCACAACGGCAACCTCACCAACACCAGCGCCCTGGCCGAGAAGGTCGGGATGCTCCCCGGCTCGATCTGCACCGACAGCGACGTCGTGGCCGAGCTGCTGGACCGCTCGTTCCCCGAGACCGAGAACTTGGCCAGTGCGCTCCAGGCGGTCCTCCCCATTTTGGAGGGCGCGTTCTCGTTCGTCCTGCTGAGCTCCGAACGCCTCTTCGGCGTACGCGACCCGTTCGGCTTCCGTCCCCTGTGTCTCGGGCGGCTCGGCCCGGCCGACGCCCCGGAGGGCTGGGTCCTGGCGTCGGAGACGCCGGCGCTCAGCGTCATCGGCGCGACGTTCGTGCGCGAGGTGGCGCCGGGCGAGCTGATCGTCATCGACGCGGACGGGCCCCGGAGCCTGGAGGTGCCGTGGCTGCGCGAGGTCGAGCCGCGGCTGTGCATCTTCGAGTTCGCCTACATCGCGCGGCCCGACAGCCGGCTCTACGGCACAGAGGTGCACGAGACGCGCTGCCGCATGGGTGAGCTGCTGGCCGCGCAGGCGCCCGCGGACGCCGACATGGTCATGGGGGTGCCCGAGTCGGGTGTGCCGGCGGCGGAGGGCTTCGCCCGCGCCAGCGGCATCCCCTACGGCCAGGGCCTGGTCAAGAACCGCTACATCGGCCGGTCGTTCATTGCGCCGGACCAGCAGGAGCGCGCCGCCGCCGTGCGCCGCAAGCTCAACCCGCTTGCCGACGCCATCGCGGGCAAGCGGCTCGTGGTCGTGGACGACTCCATCGTGCGCGGCACGACCCAGCGCTCGGTCATCCGGATGCTGCGCGAGGCGGGGGCGGCCGAGGTGCACCTACGTATCTCGTCGCCGCCGTGGCGCTTCCCGTGCCACTACGGGATCGACACGCCGTCGTACGAGGAGTTGCTGGCGACGGGGCGCTCGGTCGACGAGATGGCCGAGGTGCTCGGCGCGGACTCGCTGGCCTTCATCACCATCGAGAACCTGAAGAAGGCGATCGGCGCGGACGGCGGGTTCTGCGACGCCTGCTTCAGCGGGGACTACCCGACGGCCGTGCCCACCACGGCGACGCCCGTCTCGCTTGGCCGGCCCGAGCCGGTTCCCGCCACGGCGCACCAGGCCGCGCTGCCCGGGATCTGAGCACCGATGGGTGAGGGCGGCGCCTCGTACGCGGCCGCCGGCGTGGATATCGCCGCCGGCGACGCCGCCGTGGAGCGGCTGCGCGCCATGGTCCCGGGTATCGGCGGGTTCGGGGGGCAGTTCCCTCTCGACCTCGAGCGCTACGCCCACCCCGTCCTGGTCGCCTCGACCGACGGCGTCGGGACCAAGCTCGCCGTGGCCCGGGCCACCGGCCGCTACGACACCGTCGGCATCGACCTGGTCGCCATGTGCGTCGACGACATCGTGTGCGTCGGGGCGGAGCCCCTGTTCATGCTCGACTACATCGCGACCGGCAAGCTCGATCCCGACCGCATCGCCACCGTGGTGGGCGGCGTCCGCGAGGGCTGCCGCCAGGCGCGCTGCGCGCTGATCGGGGGCGAGACGGCGGAGCACGCGGGGGTCATGGCGCCCGACGACCTCGACCTGGCCGGCTTCGCGCTCGGCGCAGTCGAGCAAGGGACCCAGCTCGGGCCCGAGCTGGTGCGCGCCGGCGACGTGGTGCTCGGCCTGCCCTCGCCCGGGCTGCGCTCCAACGGGTACACCCTGGCCCGCCACGTGTTGCTCGAGCGGGCCGGCCTCGAGCTGGGCGATCCCGCCTGGGCGGGCGCGGCGCACACCGTGGCGGACGAGCTGTTGCGGCCATCGGTGCTTTACGCGCCGGCCGTCCTGGCGGCACGGGCCGCGCTGGGTGACGCGTTCCACGCCTGCGCGCACATCACGGGCGGCGGCCTCGTCGGGAACCTGCCGCGCGTGCTGCCCGAGGGTCTCGGTGCGCTGGTGCGGCGGGGATCGTGGGAGGAGCCGCGCATCTTCTCCGAGATCATGCGCCTGGGCGCGGTCGACGAGGCCGAAATGGACCGGGTGTTCAACCGGGGCATCGGCATGACGCTCGTGGTCGAGGCGGGGAGCCTCGACGCCGCGGTGGCGGCCCTGGTGGCGGCCGGACAGCACGCCGTCGCGATCGGCGAGGTGGTGCCCGGCACGGGCGTGCGCTTCGCATGAGCCCGGACGGGGTGGGGGCGGGGGCGGGAGTGGGGGCAGGCCCGTTCCCAGAACTTCGTGCGCACCTGCTCGAGCACTCGGTCAAGCGCGGGGACTTCACGTTGAAGTCGGGCCGCAAGAGCTCCTGGTTCATCGACTCGAAGCAGACGGTGTGCCGGCCCGAGGCCATGCTCCTGGTCGCGGACGCGGTGTTGTCGGTGCTGCCGGCCGACGCGACGGCCATCGGCGGCCTGACCATGGGGGCGGACCCGGTGGCGTTCGTCGCCGCGGGGGTGGCGGCGACGCGGGGCCGTCCGCTCAAGGCCTTCAGCGTGCGCAAGGAGGCCAAGGACCACGGGACGGGAGGGCGCATCGCCGGCGCGCTCGACCCCGGCGACCAGGTGGTGGTCACCGAGGACACGGTCACCCGCGGCACGTCACTCCTCGAGGCGGCGCACGCCGTGCAAGAGGCGGGCGGCGAAGTCGTACTCCTGGTGGCCGTCGTCGACCGGGGTGGCACGGTCGAGGCGATGGCGGCCGCGGAGGGACTGCCGTTCCGGGCTCTGCTCACCGCGCCCGACCTGGGCTTTCCCTACGAGGGGGCCTGAGCCAAGCCTTCAGGCGCGAAGGATCCTCGTCCCGAAGACAGAGGGTTGGGGGCCTGACGACACAGAGAGTCTGGCTGTATTGGGTCTACCTCTAGGCAAAGTGCCCCGATTGCATAGGGGTAAGCCATATACAGGGGCCTCGCCTCGGTGGATAGCTCGTTTGGAGGTCGACCGAGCAACCTCAGAACACCGCGATCGGGTTGACCGGCGAGGCGGTGCCCCGCCGGAGCACGAGCGGCGCCACCGTGAAGAGGAACTCCCAGCGCGCCTCTTCCGCGCATGCCACCGCCAGCGCCTCGAAGTCGAGGTTGTCCATCAGGTGCACGCCCATGACGACCAGGGTCACAGTGTGGATGGGCATGGCGACGCCCTCGACCCGCGACGGCATGACGTCGGACACGCCGTCGCTGCCGAGCGTCGCCACGTCGCGCTCGCGGAGCCACGGCAGGCACGACGCGTCGAGTCCCGCCGCCCGGCTCCCCAACTCCCACGGGCCGTGGTCGTCGCGCCAGCGCCAGCGCCCGGTGCGCACCAACAGCGCATCGCCGGCATGCACCCGCAGGCCGGCGCGCGCCTCGGCCGCCTCGAGGTCGTCAGGGAAGATGGGCTCGCCCGGCTCGAGCGCGTCGAGGCCATGCAGCGCGGGCAGGTCGAGCAGGACGCCCCGGGTCACGATGCCCGACTGGAGGTGGTGGATGCCCAGGCGCGTCGCGCCGTGGGCGGTCACCGTCTCGGCCGAGTAGCCGTTGAAGATCTTCCCCTCGTGGAAGATGTGGCACAGGGCGTCGATGTGGCTGGTGGCGAAGCCGTGGGGCGCGATGGCGAAGTAGTCCGCCCCCCAGCCCTCGGTGGCGGTGCCGATCATGTGGTGGGCCACCGGCGAGGGGTTGTCCGGCGCCGGCACCGTGTTGAGGGCCCGAGCGCACGAGACGGTCCGGCCCGCCCGCACCGTCGCCGCAGCCGCGGCCGTGATGTCCGGCGTGATCAGGTTGAGCGCGCCGAGTTGGTCGTCGTCGCCCCAGCGCCCCCAGTTGGAGAGCGTGTCGTGGAAGGCCAGAACCTCCGCCGCCGAGAGAGGGTCGCGGGGCACGCACGGACCATAGCGGCGCGCCCGTACTCTCGCCTCCATGACAACACTGCCAGGTGACTACGAGCCCAGCCCGTCCCAGTGGGTGCGGGACCAGGTGGCCGAGTACGAGGCCTCGGGAGGGCAGCGGGCCAACACGTTGTTGGACACCGGATTGCCCATCGTCGTCGTGACGACCAGGGGAGCCAAGAGCGGCAAGGTGCGCAAGACCGCCCTCATGCGCGTCGAGCATGACGGCGAGTACGCCCTTGTCGCGTCCAAGGGCGGTGCGCCCGAGAACCCCGAGTGGTACTACAACCTGGTCGCTCACCCGGCCGAGGTCTTGATCCAGGACGGGCCGCAGCCCTTTGCGGTCACCGTGCGCCAGTTCACCGGAGAGGAGAAGGCGCCGTGGTGGGAGCGGGCCGTCGAGGCCTACCCGCCCTACGCCGAGTACCAGGCGAAGACGACCCGGCCGATCCCGCTCCTCGTCGCCACGCCCGTCGCGGCCTGAGCGTTCAGCGGGCGCGGGCGCGGGCGCGGACGAACGTATCAACCACCGCGGCCCGCCACGGCGGCAGCGTTGCTTCGCGCTCGAGGGGCGTCTGGCCGAGGCGCACGAGCATGAGGTCGAGCGCCGGGCAGAGCGTGATGGTCTGTCCCCCGTAGCCCGAGGCGCGGAACACCCCCAACGGGTTGAGCGTCTCGAGCGTGTCGCCGATCTGCCCCCACCAGTGGGCGCCGTAAGGCGTCCCGTCGGGGTCCTCCGTCACCATGGTGCGGGCGTAGTCGACCCAGCCCCGCGGCAACAGGCGCGTGCCGTCCCACATGCCGTCGCGCAGGTAGAGCAGGCCGAAACGGGCGAAGTCGCGCGCCGTGGCCCGTACGTAGGACGAGGCCACCCACGTGCCGGCCTCGTCGAACTCGGGATCGGCGCTCTGCATGCCGATCGGCCCGAACAGCCGCGCGTGCAAGAAGCGGGCGTACGGCTCGCCCGGGCCGACGGTCCGGGCGACGACGCCCGAGACGATGTTCGAGGTGCCCGAGGAGTAGTTGAAGCGCGTGTTCGGGGGGACGGCCAGCGGGCGATCGGCGGCGAAGTGCGCCATGTCGGGCTGGCCGTCGCCGAAGAGCATCTTGATGGTGTCCGACACCCGGTCGTCGATGTAGTCCTCCGTGAAGTCGAGCCCGTCGCGCATGGCCAGCAGCTGGCGCAACGTGATGGCGTGGCGCGGGTCGCCGGTGTCCGCCCACTCGGGCACCGCCGCCGGTGCGTCCAGGTCGAGCCGTCCGTCGCCGACGAGCAGGCCGACGACCGCGTGGAGCATCGACTTGGCCATCGACCAGCTGAGCAGCGGCGTCTCCGCCGAGACCGGGGTGGGCTCGCGGTCGAAGTGCTCGAGCGCCCCGTGGTAGCGCTCCAGCACCAGCCGCCCGCCGTGCACCACGAGGACGGCGTAGGTGACGGCGATGGGGCCCTCGTCGTCGAAGGCCTCGTCGAGCAGTGGCTCCAGGTCGACGCCCGCCGGTACGGGTCCGGTGGGCCAGACCTCGGTCGGCCACGACAATCCGTCGGGCTGGGCGGGCAGCGCGACGAGACCGCTCATCGGGTGGCGGCGAGGAACTCCATCAACGCGGCGTTCGTCTCGGCGGGGCGCTCCTGTTGGATCCAGTGGCCCGCGCCCTCCACCACCGTGCCGCCCCGGAAGTCGGGCAGCAGCTCGGTCATGGTGTCGACGGCCCCGGGCTGCATGAAGACAACCGGGTCGAGCGAACCGGTGAGGAACCCCGTCGGCATGTCGTAGAGCGAGGCCGGCAGGTCCTTGGAACGTTGCCAGTTGGCATCGAGGTTGCGGTAGAAGCTGACGGGCCCGAAGAGCCCGCTCCGGGTCAGGCCCTCGGTGTAGACGTCGACGTCGTGCTCGGTCAGCCAGGCCGGGAGCGCGTCGGGCGCCGGCGTCAAGATGTCCAGGAAGCCCGTGCCCTCGGCGGGCGTGTCGGCCAGCAGGGCCCGCGCGTTGGCCATGCCTTCGCCGCCGGCGGAGTAGAGCATCGTGCGCACGAAGCGGCGCGGGTCGGCGTCGAACTCCGCCTCCGGCGGCCCGACCTGTTGGAAGTAGAGCATGTAGAAGAACTTGTCACCGAAAATGTGCTTGAAGATCTCGGTCGGCGGTCCCGACGCGTTCGAGTACGGGACGCTCATGTTGTAGATGGACGAGACCCGCTCGGGGCGCAGGCGTCCCACCTCCCACACCACCATGGCGCCCCAGTCGTGCCCGGAGAAGGCCGCCTGCTCGTAGCCGTAGTGGTCGAGCAGCCCGCACAGGTCGCCTGTCAGCTGGTCCGACCCGTAGGCGGACACCTCGGTCGGGGCCGAGCTGCCGCCGTAGCCGCGCAGGTCGGGGGCGAACACCCGGTACCCGGCGTCGCCGAGGGCGCCCAGTTGGTGGCGCCAGGAGTACCACAGCTCAGGGAAGCCGTGGCAGAGCACGACCGGCGGGCCGTCGGGCGGTCCTGCCACCGCAACGTGCAGCTCGATCCCGTTCGCCGGGATCTGCTCGTGCGTGACCTCAGCCATGGGGCGTCACCTTCTCGCCCTCGTTCTCGCTCCCGGCCTCGGCGGCCGCCCGCCCGGCCTTCTCCGCCTTCTCCCCATGGTGCTTCTGGATGGCCGACATGACGGCGTTGCCCGCCGCGCCGATGAACTCCGGGCGGTTCTCGGCCGCCCAGTCGCGGCTCGAGGTGAGCGACTCGGACGAGCCCTGGAAGCGCGGGGCGACGTAGCGGGCGATCAGCTCGTAGGAGTGCCGGGTGGCCGCCGTGTCCGCCCACTCGTGGCCCATGAGCAGGAACGTGCCGAAGCCACCGGACTGGACCTGGAGGCGCTCGATCTGCGTGATGGCGTCGTCCACCGTGCCGATCACCGCAAAGCCCGACGCGTTGAGCGCGTCGACGAGCGACTCGAAATTCTCGGTGTTCGGCGCCAACGGCAGCGCGGCCACCCGCTGGAAGTAGTCGACCCACTCCTCGAGCCCGAAGGCGACGTCGGCCACCGCCTGCTCCTTGGTGTCGGCGATGTGCATCGGGCCGACCAGGCGCCACTTGTTGCGGTCGACGGTGGTGGAGAACTCCTGGGAGCGCTCCTCCATGACGTCCCAGTGGATGCCGAGCACGTCGAAGCCGCCGGCCGAGGTGGCGCCGATGGAGAGCAGGCTGGTGCCGAACCGGCCCGCCGCCCGCGGCCCGGCGGGCGAGACCTGCGCCGCCACTGCGACCTCGGGGAAGGGGTGCTGGTAGGGGCGGAGCTGCAGCCGCGCCTTGACCAGCTTGAACCACTCGGTCTCCAGGGAGACCGTCTCGCCCGCCAGCAGCTGGAGGATGGCGCCGAGCGACTCCTCCATCATGTCGCGCTGCTTGGCCGGGTCGATGCCCATCATGAAGGCGTCCGACGGCAGGGCGCCCGGACCGACGCCGAGCATGACGCGGCCGCGCGTGAGGTGGTCGAGGAGCACCATGCGGTCGGCCAGCATGAACGGATGGTGGTAGGGCAGCGACGACACGCCGGTGCCCAAGCGGATGTGGCGGGTGCGCGGCGCCGCGGCCGCGATGAAGACCTCCGGTGAGGCAATGATCTCGTAGCCCGCCGAGTGGTGCTCGCCGAACCAGGCCTCGTCGAAGCCGAGCTCATCGAGGTGCTCGATCAGCTGCAGGTCGCGCTCGAGCGCCAGCGTGGGGTTCTGGCCGACCGGGTGGAACGGGGCGAGGAAGATGCCGAACTTCAGGCGGCCGTCGGCGGCGATGGTGGTCATGCGTCTCCGTCTCTGTGCGGGTGGTCGGCGCGTGTGGTGGTCACGGCTTTACGAGGATCTTGCCCTGCTCGCCCGGCGCGCGCAGCGTCTCGAACGCGCCCGGCGCCCCGGCGAGGTCGACCGACGAGGTGACGAGCAGCTCGGCGCCCGGCACCCCCGCGCCCAGGCGGGTCAGCGTCGCCGCGAACTCGGCCGGCGTGTACCCGAAGGAGAAGCGCAGCTCCATCTCCTTGGTCACCGCCATGAACGGCTCAATGGCGTCGGTATGCATGCAGACCCCCACCACGACGATGCGGCTGTGCGGAGGGGCGTCGGCGATGAGCGACTGCAGCATGCCGGGCACGCCGACGGCCTCGAAGATCACCGGGTCCGTGACCACCCCGCCGAGCATCGACGCGCCCGCCCGCTCCATCACCGTCTTGGCGACCCCGAAGGCCGCCCAGCGCTCGTGCGGGGACTCGGCGGCCGGGTCGATGACCTCGTCCGCGCCGAACGCCTCGGCCAGCCGCCGCCGGGTGGGCGAGAAGTCGGCCGCCAGCACCGGCCCGTGGCCGCGGCCCTTGAGGGCGGCGATCACCGCGAGGCCCACCGGTCCGCAGCCGACGACGAGGCAGGGTTGGCCCTCGGTGAGGCCGGCCAGCCCGACGGCGTGCTCTCCCACGGCGAGCGGCTCGGTGAGCGCGGCGAGGTCGGTGGCGAGCCCGTCGGGCACGGGAAGTAGCAACATCTCCTGGAGCACCAGGTGCTCGCCGAGCGCGCCCGGATAGGTGTTCGAGTACCCGATCTGCTCCACGCCCGTCGGGCCCACGATGATCGGTACCGAGCAGACCCGCGTGCCCACCGGCAGCGTGCCGACGGTGTCGGGGCCGTGCTCGACGACTTCCGCGCAGAACTCGTGGCCGAAGACACAGTCCGCGGCCGGGTCGAGCGCCGGCACGCCGACCGAGTCCATCAGCCCCGTGAAGTGGGAGAAGTCAGCCAGCGCGTGCAGGTCGGAACCGCAGATGCCCGCAGCCAGCGACGTGGCGACGACGTGGCCCGACGACGGCACGGGATCGGGGACCTCGCCCACGACCAGTTGCCCGCCCCGCGTCACTGCGGCTCGCACGTCAGCTCGACCCCCCGGGACGGCGCGCCCGCCCGCATTCGTCGTACGTTTTGCGCGATGAGTCTCACACACGCATCTCCGGAGCGCCCGTTCGCGGGCCAGGTGGCCCTGGTCACCGGCGCGGCCCGCCCGCGCGGCATCGGCCGGGCCACCGCCCTCGGACTGGCCCGCGGCGGGGCCGACGTGGCGTGCCTCGACATCGCCCGGGCCTACGACGACGCGCCGTTCCACGCCACCGGGACGGGCGACGACCTGGCGTCGGTCGCAGCCGAGATCGAGTCGCTCGGCGTCCGGGCCGCGACGGCCGTGGCCGACGTGTCGGACGAGGCGGCGGTGGAGTCCGCCGTCGAGGCGGTGAGCGCGGAGCTGGGGATCGTCACGCTGGTGGCGAACGTGGCTGGGGGCAGCGGTCCGGGCTTCGGGCTCGGCCCTCTGCTCAACGTGAACGCCGACGAGTTCCGCCGCGTGCTCGACGTGAACCTCGTCGGCACGTGGCTCGTCTCCAAGGCGTGTGCGACGCGCATGGTGACGGGCGGCGCCGGCGGGCGCATCTGCAACGTCTCGAGCCAGGCCGGCAAGCGGGCCTTCCCGTTCCTCGGTGCCTACTGCGCCGCCAAGGCCGGCGTGATCCTGCTCACCCAGACGATGGCCCTCGAGCTCGGGCCCCAGGGCATCGCCGTCAACGCCGTGTGCCCGGGCACCGTGGACACCGACCTCATCAACAAGGACGCCATGTTCGAGGGCCTGGTGGGCGGCCCCGAGGGGCTGGCCGACTTCATCACCCGGGAGATCCCGCTCGGCCGGCTCCAGAGCGCGGAGGAGATCGCGGCCGCCATCTGCTGGCTGCTCTCCGACGCCGCCCGGGGCGTCACCGGCGAGGCGTTGAATGTGAGCGCCGGACAGACAATGGTTTAGGCCATGCCGATCCTCGATGCCCGCCACGACCTCGCCCACCCCGTCGAAGGCGACAGCGCCTGGAGCGAGTCGTACTACTTCAACGCCTACGACCCCGACACCGACTCGGGGCTGTTCACCCGCATCGGCATCCGGCCCAACGAGGGCACCATGGACGTGGGCATGTCGGTGTGGCTCCCGGGCGGCGAGCTGGGCGAGTACCGCTGGGTCAAGGAGCAACACGACATGGTGGACTCGGTGCTCGACGTGGGCGCCGTCCGCTACGAGATGCTCGGGGCGCTCCAGTCGTGGCGCCTCACCATGGACGACGCCGTGCAGGCGCGGCCGTGCGGGAAGAGCCGGGCCGAGGCCGAGGCCGAGGCGCATCCGGTGAAGGTCGCGCTCGACGTGCGCTTCGACGCCATCACGCCCGCGGTGGGCACCGACGGCCAGCCGGGTGGCGGACCGAAGTCGGCTGAGGCCGCGGCGGCATCGAGCACCGTGGGCAAGGGCCACCTGGAGCAGGCGGGGCGCTGGACGGGCAGGCTCACCGTCGACGGCGTGACGCACGAGTGGACGGGCGCCCACGGCAACCGCGACCGGTCGTGGGGCCCGCGCCGCTGGGGCGGCCCCAAAATGTGGCGGTGGTTCTCCATCAACGTGGGCGAGGACATGCACTTCGGTGGCATCCGCCTCGGCACCGGGGCGGGGGACCTGCACCGCGGCTGGGTCTGGGACGGCGAGCGCGCCACCTCGGTCGCCGAGTGGCGGGTGCGCACCGAGATGGAGGACGACGGCGTCACGCACCGCGTCGTCCACCTCGACGTGGTCGACAAGTCGGGCCGCACCTTCCCCCTGCGCGGCGACGTGCTCCGCGTGGCGCCGATCGGGCAGGCCGGCGGCACGCTGGTCAACGAGGGACTGGCCCGCTGGACCTATGACGGCGACGGCGGCGGCGCGGCCCGCACGGGCTACGGCATCGCCGAGTACCTCCATCAGCTCGACGACGCCGGGAGGCCGGTCGTCCCCGTCGAGTAGTTGCGCGCTCGAGCACCCGCATTCCGATGACGCCGCGGCTGAGCGGTGACGATTGGGCCGCCACGATCGGTGAGCGCCTGGGCGGCCGCGTCCGCGACCTGCACCGGCTCTCGGGCGGCGCGTCGCGGGTGACCAGCGCGTTCGACCTGGAAACCGGGGCGGGCCCGGACGCCGGCGTCCGGCCGCTGATCCTCCAGGTCGACCGGGGCGACCCCGCCGCGGGGGCCGGGAAGGTGCGCCTCGAGCGCGCCCTGCTCGAGGCGGCGGGGGCCGCCGCCGTCCCCGTGCCGGCGGTGGTCGCCATGGGCCAGGGCGACGCGGTGGGCTCGGCGTGGCTGGTGGTCGAGCGCTTCGAGGGCGAGACGATCCCGCGCAAGATCCTGCGCGACCCCGAGTGGGCCGGCGCCCGCCGCGCCCTCACCCAGCAGTGCGGGTCCGCGCTTGCGGCCATCCACACCATCGACCCCGACGCGGTGGAGGGCCTGCCGCGCGCCGACCCGCTGCGCGACCCCCTCCCGCTGCTCGATGCGCTGCACGAGATCCGTCCCGCGCTCGAGCTCGGCGCGCGCTGGCTGGCCGCGCACCGGCCCGACGACGGCGCGCGCGTCACGGTGCACGGCGACTTCCGCCTGGGGAATCTGCTCGTCGGGCCCGAGGGCCTGCGCGGCGTGCTCGACTGGGAGCTGGCGCACGGCGGTGACCCGGCCGAGGACATCGGGTGGCTGTGCGCGCCGGCCTGGCGCTTCGGCGGCGAGGGCGAGGTGGCCGGCGTGGGCTCGCTCGACGAGCTGCTGGCCGCGTACGCGGCGGCCGGTGGCGCACCGATCGACCCGGTCCGGGTGCACTGGTGGGAGGTCTATGCGACGGTCAAGTGGGCCACCATCTGCGCGCTGCAGGCGTCGGCGCACCTGAGCGGCGCCACCCGCTCGGTCGAGCTCGCCGCCATCGGGCGCCGGGTGTGCGAGAGCGAGTGGGACCTCTTCGCGCTCCTCGGGGTGACACCGCCCGCCGACTACTCCGAGCCGGTCGCGGCGGACGGACCGGTACCGCCCTTCGGCCGCCCGACGGCGGCCGAGCTGGTAGAGGCCGTGCGCGAGTATCTCGACGGCGTCATGGAGCGCGGCGAGGGCGCCGCCCGCTTCGAGGCCCGGGTGGCGCGCAACGCGCTCAGCGTGGTCGAGCGCGAGGTGCGTCTGGGCTCCTCGATCGCGGCCGCGCACGCGGCACGGCTCCGTGCGCTCGGCTACGCCGACGACGCTGCGCTAGCGGCGGCGCTGCGTGCCGGCAAGCTCGACGGCGACTTTGGGCAGGTGGCCCCCGCGCTCGCGGCGTCGGCGCGCGACCAGCTGCTGGTGGCGAACCCCGCCTACTTGCCGCCGGCCAGCAAGTAGGGCACCGGCTCGGCGACGTCCGCCACGGCCGGCGACGGCCCGGCTTCGCCCAATGGTCCCTCGACGAGCGGCTTGACGTCGGCCGTCTCCACCGCGCGCGCCCCGATCCCCTGGAGCACCGCGCCGGCCACCAGGCCGCAGCCGATCATGAAGGCCCAGGCGTGGTGGAACGCGGTAACGGCCGACGCGCCGCTCGCCGTGCCCAGAATGGCGACGAGGCAGGCGACGCCGAGCGCGACGCCGATCTGGCGGGTCATGGCGTAGAGCGCCGAGCCGGTGGCGAAGCGCTGCGGCGGGAGGGGCGCGGTGGCGGCGCCCCCGAGCGACGGCAGCACGAGCCCGACGCCGAAGCCGCTGAGGAGGCTGCCGGGCAGGTAGGCGCCTGCCCAGTCCGGGGTGGCACCGACGTGGGTCAGCCACCACGCACCGCCGCCCGCGAAGAAGAGCGCACCGGCGGTGCCGACGGCGCGGTGACCGAGCTTGGCGCCGAGGACGCCGGCGGGGAACGCGGTGAGGCCGGCCAGCAAGGGGCCCGGGGCGATCATGAAGCCGGCCCGGAGGACCGACTCGTGCCAGACGCCCGTCAGGAAGAGCACGCCGCCGAGCACCAGGGCCCCGAAGCCGCCGAAGAAGATGAGCGAGCTCACGTCGGCGAGCGCAACGGCGCGGTGGCGGATCACCGCGGGCTCGACGATCGGGTAGGGGTGGCGGAACGAGCGCACCACGAGCCAGGCGCCGGAGACCGCCGCGAGCGCGAAGGCGCCCACGATGCGCGGGCTGCCCCAGCCCCAGTCGGAGCCCTCGACGATGGCGGCGACCAGACTGGCCACCGCGACGGACAGCAGGGCGGCGCCCAGCAAGTCGGACTTGTGCGCCACCGGGTCGCGCACCTCGCGCAGCAGCCGGACCCCGAAGACCAGCGCGAGCACGCTGAACGGCAGGTTCACCAGGAAGACCCAGCGCCAGCTGAGCTGGACGAGCAGCCCGCCGACCGGGGGGCCGAAGGCGGCGGCCGCCCCGCCCACGGCCGACCACAGACCGATGGCCGCGCCCTTCCGGGCCGGGCCGAACGCCGGCAGCAAGAGGCCCAGGGAGGTGGGGAGCATCAACGCACCGCCCGTCGCCTGCACCACACGTGCGCCGACGAGGACGCCGAGCGAAGGGGCGATCGCACAGACCGCGGACGAGGCCGTGAAGATGGCCAGCCCTATGAGGAAGGCGCGCTTGCGGCCGGTCCGGTCGGCCCAGCGCCCGGCCGGGACCAGGGCGGCGGCGAAGACGATCGTGTAGGCGCTGAGGACCCACGACAGCGAGCTCAGGCTCTCGCCGTGGAAGCTGGCCGAGATGCTCGGGAAGGCGATGTTGACGATGAACAGGTCCAACGAGGAGAGAAAGACCCCGATCAAGACGATGAGGGCCGTCACCGTCGGGCGAGCGTTCCCGGGCGCGTCGGGCGGCGGAACAAGACGGGGACCACGAGCCAGTTCTGTCATGCAACGTACGCTAACGAAGAAAGTTGCATAAAACAACGCTCTGACGAGAATGGCACGATATTCTGGGGTGATGCTGAAGCGTGACTACCCCGGCCAGTACTGCCCCGTGGCCTCGACCCTCGAGGTGGTGGGCGAGCGGTGGACGCTCCTCATCCTGCGTGACGTCTTCTTGGGGATCCGGCGCTTCGAGGACTTCCAGCGGGACCTCGGCGTCGCGCGCAACGTGCTGCAGAGCCGACTGGAGCGGCTGGTCGACGAGGGGATCTTGGTGAAGCGCCCGTACCAGGAGCGCCCGCTGCGCTGCGAGTACCGGCTGACCGAGAAGGGCGCCGATCTGTGGCCGGTGCTCGTGGCGCTGCTCCAGTGGGGCGACCGCTACGGACTGGAGGGCGAGCGCCCGATGATCCTGCAGCACCGCGGGTGCGGCGGCGAGCTGGACGACCGTCGGCGCTGCACCGAGTGCGGCGCGGACATCTCGGTGACCGAGGCCATCGCCATCCGCACCGGGGCGCGGCGCCCGGACATGGTGCCCGGCGGGGACACGGGGGTCGCCGTCCCGGCTGAGACGGCCTGAGCGCCGGCCCGCGTGCGTGGCTACCGTGCACCGCATGAGCGACGACGTGGCATGGCTGGACGCAACCGCCCAGGCGGAGTTGGTGCGCACGAAGGAGGTCTCGCCAGCCGAACTGGTGAGTGCGGCGATCACGCGCATCGAGAAGCTCAACCCTCATCTGAACGCGGTCATCCACGAGCTGTTCGACCGCGCCCGGGCCGAGGCGGCCGGCGACCTGCCCGACGGGCCGTTCCGTGGCGTGCCGTTCCTCCTCAAGGACCTCGGCGCCGAGCTCGCCGGCACACCCTTCAACGAGGGCCTCGCCTTCTCGGGCGACTACGTGTCCACCGTGACCCAGGAGCTGACGCAGCGCTATCTCGACGCCGGCCTCGTCATCTGCGGAAAGACGAACACGCCCGAGCTTGGCATTCTGCCGACGGCTGAGCCCCGGCGCTTCGGCCCGTCGCGTAACCCGTGGAACACCGACTACTCGACAGGCGGGTCCTCCGGTGGCTCGGCCGCCGCGGTGGCATCGGGCATGGTGCCGGTGGCGCACGCCAACGACGGCGGAGGCTCCATTCGCATACCCGCATCGTGCTGCGGCCTGGTGGGACTGAAGCCCACCCGAGGGCGCAACTCGTTGGCCCCGCAGTACGGCGACATGATGGGCGGCCTCGTCGCCGAGCACGTCGTGACGCGCTCGGTACGCGATTCGGCGGCTCTCCTCGACGTCACGTCCGGCCCCGTTCCCGGGGACCCTTACTGGGCGCCGCCGCGACGCGGGCCCTCCTTCGCCGCGGCGGCCGCCAGCCCGCCCCCCCGGCTGCGCATCGCAGTCATGACGGCGTCACCGACGGGCAGCAGGGTCGACCAGGCCTGTGTGGACGCCGTGGGAAAAACGGCCAAGCTCTGCGAGTCGCTCGGTCACCAGGTCGACGGCGCCACCCTCGACGTCGACGGCACCGCTTTTACGACCCATTTCGTCAACCAGTGGGCCTGCGCCAACGCCTGGGCCATCGCCGACTGGGAGGCACGGCTCGGGCGCGCCGTCACCGAGCCCGACGTGGAGCCTTTGAGCTGGGCTCTCATTGAACTGGGACGGTCGATCAACGGGGCCCAGTACCTGACGTCGATCCAGGAGCTGCAGAAGATCTCGCGCCAGGTGGCCGAGTACTTCGAGAGCATCGACGTCCTGCTCACCCCGACACTCGGCTGGGCGCCTGTCCCGCTGGGCTGGTTCGACTCGCCCCCCGGCGAGCCGCTGGCCGGCCTGTTCCGCGCCGCCGACTACGTCCCCTTCACTCCTCCGTTCAACGTCACGGGCCAACCGGCCATCTCGCTGCCGCTGCACTGGCACGACGCCGACCTGCCGAGCGAGTTGCCGATCGGCGTGCAGTTCGTGGGGCGGTTCGGCGACGAGGAGACGCTGTTGTCGCTGGCCGGACAGCTCGAGCAGGCGGCCCCGTGGGCGGACCGCCGGCCGGTGGTGGCGGCTTAGCCGGCGGGTTCCGCCGGGACGGTGTGGGCGGTACGGGGGCGGCCGGCCGACCCGGACGGGTCGGACACCAGGACGCAGCGCGTGCCCGAGTAGATGGTCGGCATGCACTTGTTGCAGTGGATGCAGAGCGACGCCGTCGAGCTGCCGGCCTGCATGCGGGCGGGGAGGTCGGGCTCGCGGAAGAGGGCGCGGGCCATGGCCACGAACGCGAAACCCTCGGCCAGCGCCGCCTCGACCGTCGCCAGCTCGGTGATGCCGCCGAGGAGGATGAGCGGCGTCGACAGCGCACGCAGGAACTGACGCGCGAAGGGGAGGAAGTAGGCCTCCTCGTACGGGTAGGTGCGCAGGAAGCGGTGCCCGACCACCCGGAAGCCCAGGCGGACCGGGCCCGGCAGGGTGGCGGCGAACTCGTGCAACGGCGCGTCGCCGCGGAAGAGGTACATCGGGTTGGCGAGGGAGCTGCCGCCGGTGAGCTCCAGCGCATCGAGCGCGCCGTCGGCCTCGAAGAGGGAGGCGACCTCGACGCTCTCGTCGAGCCACAGGCCGCCTTCGACGCCGTCGGCCATGTTGAGCTTCGCGGTGACCGCCGTCTTGGGACCGGCCGTGTCGCGCACGGTGCGCAGCACGTTACGGGCGAAGCGCGCCCGGTTCTCGACGCTCCCGCCGAACAGGTCGTCCCGTCTGTTCAGCTTCGGGCTCAAGAACGCGCTGAGGAGGTAGTTGTGCCCGACGTGTATCTCGACGCTGTCGAACCCCGCTTCGACCGCCAGCGCGGCGGCGCGCCGGTAGTCCTCGGTCACCCGTTCGATGCCGGCCGCATCGATGGCGCGCAGCCGCGAGCCCATCGGCGTGAAGCCGCCCGAGGGAGAGAGCGCGGGCGCCCGGTTGGAGCGCGCGTTGGCGACCGGCCCGGCGTGGCCGATCTGCGCGGCCGCCGCCGCGCCCTGGGCGTGGATGGCGTCGGTCAGCCGGCGCAGACCGGGCAGGTTGTCCTCGTTGAGGAGCAGGCAGTGCCGGTCTGTGCGGCCCTCGGGCGAGACGGCGAGGTAGGCCACCGTCGACATGGCTGCCCCGCCGGCCGCGACGCGGCGGTGGAATTCGATCAGCTGGTCCGAGACCGTGCCGCCCGGCATGACGCCTTCGAAGGTGGCCGCCTTCACGATGCGGTTGCGCAGGGTGAGCGGTCCGAGCGGGGCCGGTGCGAAGACCTCGGGCACCGACGGGCGCGGCGTGGGGGGCATGGGCCTACCTTTGCCGACCCGGGGCTCAGCCCGCACGTCGGTGGTGCGATCGGCGTGCGGGGTCGGCGAGGGCGGGGCGGGGCGGGGGCGCTCAGGCCTGCTTGGCCGGCGCGGCGAGGCCCGGGCGCAGTGGCGGGGCCCCTACGGCGCAGAAGTAGGTCCTCGGTGGGCGGGCGGCGGGGACGGTGCGACGCGGGTTGTGGATCGTGAACACGGCGAGCACCCCGCCGGCGGCGCTGGTGGCGGCCGCGATGAAGATCGCCGTCTGGAACCCGGCGGCCAACTCAGTGGGCTGCAGCGCGGCGGCGCCCGTCAGGCCCGCCAGCAGCGGAAGGACCGCCACGGCGAACAGCCCGGCGGCGCGGGCGACGGTGTTGTTGACGGCCGAGGCGATGCCCGAACGCTCGGCCGGCGCGGCGCCCAGGGCGGTGGCGGTGAGCGGGGCCACGGTAATGGCCAGGCCGAACCCGAAGACGACGACGGCCGGGAACACCTGGGTCCAGTAGCTCCCGGGCGTGGTGGCCGTCGCGAGCATGGCGAGCCCGATGCCGACGACGACCGGGCCGACGCTCATTTGGAGCCGGGGGCCGATGCGGGCCGAGAGCTGGCCGGAGCGGGCCGAGAAGACCAGCATGATCACGGTTACCGGCAGCAGGGCCAGCCCGGATTCCGTCGGGCTGTAGTGGGCCACGAGCTGCAGCACCACCGGGAGGAGGAAGAGCGCGCCGCCGAGTGCGCCGTAGACGACGAACGTGACGGCGTTGGCGCCGCTGAACTGGCTGGAGCGGAAGAGGTCGAGGGGAAGCATCGGATGGGCCGTCCGGCGCTCCCGGAGGAAGAACGCAGGGCCGGCGACCGCGGCGATGACGAGGGCGGCGATGACCACCGGGTCGGACCAGCCGTGGTTCGGGCCCTCGATCAGTCCGTACGTGATGCCGGCGAGGAAGGCGGCCCCGAGCGCCGCGCCCGGCGTGTCGATACGGCCGGTGCTGGCGGGGTCGCTCGTCTCGGGCACGTGGCGCGCCGTGATCAGCAGGACGAAGGCGGACACCGGCACGTTGATGAAGAACACCCAGCGCCACGACGCCACGGCGAGGAGGTAGCCGCCGATCAGCGGGCCGGCGGCCGTCGCCACGCCGCCGAGGCCGGACCAGGCGCCGATGGCGCGCGACCGGTCGTCGGGACGGAACGAGGCCTGCAGGATGGCGAGGCTGCCCGGGGTGAGGAGGGCGCCGCCCACGCCTTGGAGGACGCGCGCCCCCGTGAGCAGCGCGCCGGTGGGGGCCAGGCCGCAAAGCGCCGAGCAGACGGCGAACCACGCGATGCCGATGGAGAAGATGCGGCGACGGCCGTAGCGATCGCCGAGCGCGCCGCCCAGGAGGAGGAAGGCGGCGAGCGTCAGCGAGTACCCGGTGACCACCCACTGCAGCGCCCCGACGCCGCCGCCGAAGGTCCGGTTGATGGAGGGCAGTGCGATGGAGACGACGGTCGCATCGAGCCCGGCGATCCCCGAGCCGAGGACCGTCGCGGCCAGGACCCACCTGCCGCGCGCCGAGCGCAGGACCAGCCCCTCCTCCGCACCGGTCTCGACGAGCGGCGGGTCGCCGGCCCCTCCGGGCCTGGTCACGGCGTGGTCGTCGGGCGTCACGTCCAGCGGTTGACGGCTCCGGCCAGCGGCACGGTGGTCTTCCCGGCGGCGGTCGCCATGGTGGCCATCATGGCCCACGGTAGGGACCGGAGGCGGGTGACGGCGTGCTTCGGGCGGAGCGGGGGGCCGCCGTTTCCGGCCCGTGCGGCCGGGGTGTCCGGCGAGGGGTGGATCTGGCGCCGGCGGCGACCCATGATCGGGTCATGGAGCAGCCGGACGGCGAGTCTCAGGAGCACACCGAGGTGGGGTGGCTCGACGCCGAGATCCGTGACTCCTTCCCCGCCAGCGACCCCTTGTCGCACTGGGCCGGGCCGGCCCGGCCGACCAGCGACGCCGATCGGGCGCACCACGTCAGCGGTGACCCGTCGCGGGAGGAGCGGGCGGGGGCCTGAGCGCCGGCGGCGCCTCGTGCGGTGCGGTGCGGGACCCCGATGCGCCGCCGAAGTGATCTGCCCGCGGTCGAGACCGACCGGCCCGGGGCGACCCAGGCCAGTCGGTCTCGACGGATGGTGGCGATCCGCTAGCGCCGGAAGGCGTCCTTCACTTTCTCGCCGGCCTGCTTCAAGTCGGCGACCGCGCGGTCTACCCTGCCCTCTTCCTCGCGGTCGTCGTCGCCTTCGATACGGCCGACCGCCTCTTTGGCCGTTCCCTTTGCGGCGTCGGCGGTGTTCTTTGCTTTGTCCTTGAGTGACATGCGACTCCTCTCGGTTGCGGGAGACCTCAGCCATACCCGGCGCTGGCGTCGGCAACCGGTGACGCCTGTGTAGGCGGGAAACGGTTCCCGTTTGGCGCCCGCGGTTTCAACACCGCGGGCGCGGGTACGCGCGGAAGAGACGACGAGGTTCAACGAGGTGTCGAAATGCCACGACAAGCGTGGAGTCCGAAGCGAGAACGGCAGTACGAGGACATCAAGGAAGGCTTGCTCAAGCGAGGCGACTCCGAACAGTTGGCGGAGGAGATCGCAGCAAGGACCGTGAACAAGGCACGGGCGCGCGCGGGAGAGAGCAGGGAGGCGAGCCGGGCATCCCTCGATGACATCTCGTCCTCGCGCCGCGGTGGCCTGCGCTCACATCGTGGTGCGGGTGGTCGGACCAAGGAGCAGCTGTACGAGGAGGCCCGACGCAAGGGTGTCAGCGGTCGCTCCAACATGACGAAGTCAGAGCTGGAGCGCGCCCTGGCGCGCTGACCCCGTCGATCAGTCGTCCTCCGACGCGGGCCCGGCCCAGTCCGAGTGCGGATCGGAAGCCGGGAAGGACTCCTCTTCCTGCTCGTCCACGTCGCCGTTGCCTCGCTCGCTCTCGCCGTCGGGCTCGGTCCCCTCTTCCGCGCTCATGGTCACTCTCGCCGGAGCGCGACCGCCGCGTCCGGTTCGACGACCCGGAAGCTGAAACTCTCCTCGACGTAGAGGCGCACGACCGCCGCGTCGTGGTCGCGGTAGCCGATGGAGAGGTCCTGGCCGCTGTCCATCACGAAGTCGCCGCCGCGCAGGCTGAGCACCACGCCGCAGTCGACGCCCGGGGCCCACACCACCGGGCCGTCGAGGATCTGGCGCAGGTGGTCGAGGAGCAGGTAGCCGCCGTGCTCGGTGGTCTCGACGATCACGGTGTAGGTCTCGGGGTCGATGGCGAGGCCATAGGGCCCGCCGATGCCCACTCGTCGCAACACGTCGGTGGCGCGGGCCACCGCCTTCGGAAACTGCTCCATGTCGGCATCGATGGCGATGGGCGAATGCGAGCTGGCCTCGGTGAGGCCCAGGATCCCCCCGGCCACGTAGCCGTGGAAGATCGCGGTGTTCTCGGCCACCGCGATCTGGCGCACGGCCTCATCGAGCTCGGGCAGTTCGATGTTGTCAGCACCGCGGTCCGCGTCGTCCAGCTCCTCGCGACTGACCGAGAACCCGGCGCGCAGCTCGACGAGGGGGAGCACGCGGCGCTTCGCCGCCGCCACGCCTTCGCCGGGGCTCTCGGCCTCGTCAACCCGGCCGAGGTTGGTGGCCGAGTAGTCCCAGCCGTGCGGACCGGCCAGGTCGACGAGCTTGCGCGCCGCCAGGTGGGTGACGAGGCGGCCCTTGGCCTCCGACTCGATCTGCGCCCAGGCGCTGTCGGTGACGGGGGCGAGGTCGCGATAGAGGTGGTCCATCACTCCGACCCCCGCAGGCTGCCGATGCCGAGCGAACCCGACGCCGGGGCGTCGTCGCCTTCGGCCTCGGCCTCGACCTCGGTGACCGGTTCGGTGGTGAACAGGTACGTCCGCAGGTGGCCGTCGAGGGCGGCGTCGCGGCGTCGCAACCACTCGAGGACCATGGAGGCGTGCTCCTTTTCCTCGTCGCGGTTATGGGCCAGGATGTCGGCCAGGCTCGAGTCCTTCGTCGCCTTCACCCGTTGGTCGTACCAGTCGACCGCTTGCAGCTCCTCGACCAGCGACGTGAACGCCCGGTGGCGGTCGATCGTCGCCTCGTCGAGCAGCTCAGCCGGCTCGTGCAGCCCCTCGCTCGCCATGGCTCATTCTCCTTACCCGTGCACCCCGACAGGACGTGCCCAACATAGTCAGACATGGTCTCGGACGTGCCGGGCTTACGTGCCGGTCGGCACGGTGACCGGCTCAGTGGCCGGTTCCTCGGTGACCAGCGCGAAGCCGATCGTGACCAAACAGAGGACCCCGGCCAGCACCCACAGGGTCGTGGCGAAGCCCACGTGCACCATCACCGCACCGCCCAGGATTGCCCCGGCGAGCATCGACGTGATTGAGGCGACCCTGCGACCACGGCGTGGATGGTTGCCACCGGCCAAAGAGGAGTCGGCGGCGAGCCCGGTGAACGTGAGGGTCAGGACCGTGGTGGTGAGATCGGGGATGGCCAGGCGCCGGATCGTCGCGTTCTGGACGCCCGTTCCCACGCCCAAGAGCGCGATCACGCCGAATCGGGCGGCGCCGGTCGCGCCGAGAAGACCCGCAGCAACGGTGATCGCGGCCACCAGGGCCAGCGTGCTCTGGATCGCCGATGTCGTCGTCAGCCATCGGCGGCGGCGCTTGTCGAGGAGCGAACCGAGGCGGCCACCGAGGACTGCGCCCACGAAGAACGACGCGATCGCCACCAGGAAGGCCGTCACCGAGAACCCGGATGCACCGGCGATGGCGAAGCCCAAGAAGACGATGTTGCCGGTCATGTTCGCGACCAGGACGTGACCGATGCCGAGGTAGCACGCGGCATCCACGATGGCCGTGGCAGCGGTCAGGCCATACAGGACGGCCTCGAGTGACCACGGCGTGACGGGGCGCGCCATCACGCACCCGCCGCGTGGAAGAGGTGCCCGATGACGAAGCCGATGCCGGCCGCGCCGAGCCCGATGGCAACCATCTTCACTCCGTTGCGCCACCACGAACCCACCCGGGTCACGGCGGAGTAGACGCCGACGCCGAAGAGCACCAGGGCGCTGAGCACGATGGCCGTGACGAGCGCGGCCGAGCGACTCAGGAAAAGGAAGGGCGCCAGGGGGATCAGGTGGCCGATGAGCGTCGCCAGCGTGATCACGACCGAGACCCGCATCACTTCGCCATTCCCGACCGGTTCGAGGTGGCGCTCCTCGCCCATGATGGCGCTGAGCCAGCGGTCGCGATCGGCGGTGATGGTGGCCACCACCTCGTCGAGGAGCGGACCCGAGAAGCCCTTCTGCTCGTAGAGCGCACGCAGCTCGTGCTCCTCCATGCCCGGTTCTTGCCGGATGGCCGAACGTTCCACGCCCTGCTGCGCCAGGTAGTAGTCGCGGTCGGCGATGGTCGAGGTGTAGCCCACGGCGCCCATTGAGAGGGACTCGGTCACCGCAGCCGCAAAGCCCGCGGCCACCAGCACCGTCTCGCTGCCACCGCCGGCCAGCACCCCGAGGATGATGCCCAGGATGTTGACGAGCCCGTCTTGGCCGCCGAGGATCACGTCGCGCAGCCAGTCCTTGTCGCCTTCGTGGCGGTGAGGGCGGGTGCGTGATCTCGACCGCAGCCCGTACCACCCGCCCACGGCCAGGCCGTGCGGCGCGCGCCGGGCGGGCGGCGCGCCGACGGGACCGTCGTCCAGGTCGGTTCCTGAAGTCACGACGGTCCTCCCTCGCCGTCGATTGCGGGTCTGACACGCATCACTTCGTCTCCTTTCAAGCGTGTTCCAGCGAGAGTCGCTGAGACCGCTTCGGGTGAGGGGCCTGGGACGGGCGGACCTTGGACCGGCACCGACGTCGCGGCGATCTCGTCGATGCGGCGCAGGCTCGCGTCGTCGAGGGTGAGATCGGCCGCCGCAAGCACCTCGTCGATGTGGGCCTGGTTGCGCGTCCCCACGATGGCGATCTGCACCGCCGGGTTGGCGAGCGTCCAGGCGATCGCGAGCTGAGGCAGCGTGATCGCGAGGTCGTCGGCCACGTGCTGCAACTGGGCCACGACCTCGAGGTTGGCCCGGTACGGCTCGCCGGTGAACATGGGGCTCTTGGCGCGCCAGTCATCATGGGAGAAGTGGGTGTCGGAGCGCAGCTGCCCACTCAACAACCCGTGGGCCAGCGGCCCGTAGACCAACACGCCGATGTCGTGGGCGGCCGCATAGGGCAGGATCTCGGCCTCGATGTCGCGGCGAAACAGGTGGTAGGGCGGCTGCAGCGTCTCGACCGGGAGCGTCTCGCTGAAGCTGGCCATCTGAGCCGCATCGAAGTTCGACACTCCGACGTGGCGCACCTTGCCCTCGGCCACCAGCTTCGCCAGCGTCTCCGCGGTCTCCTCGAACGGGGTGGCCAGGTCGGGCCAGTGCACCTGGTAGAGGTCGATGTAGTCGGTGTTGAGGGCCGTGAGGCTGGCGTCCACGCCGGAGCGGATCCATTCCGGGCTCGAGTCACGCACGACCCCTGAGCCGACCGACCTGAGCCCTCCCTTGGTGGCGATGACGACGTCCTGGCGCGGGATGCCGCGCAGGGCATCCGCCAGGAGCCGTTCGGAGGCTCCGAAGCCATACGCCTGCGCGGTGTCGAAGAAGGTGACCCCGTCCTCGGCGGCTCGCCGGATGGCGGCAGTGGCGGCGGCGGTGTCGGTCGGCCCCCACTGGCCGCCGAGCTGCCAGGTGCCGAACGCGATGCGGGAGACCTCGAGCCCGCTTCTTCCCAAGATGGTGCGCTTCATGATGTCCTCCTTGTCGGGTGTCGGTGAACGACCTGTGCGGGTCGGCCGCCTGGGACTTACCCGGAACAGGGGTTCACCTCTGCTTATCGAAACGAAACGTTCCGTATCGATATTGTGATATACTCAGACCCGATGGCGCAACCCCTCAATTCGGAACGTGCGAACGCGGCGACGGCAGGCCGGAGCCGGGGCCGGCCCCGGAGCGAACAGTCGCATCTGGCGATCATCGAGGCCACCAACGAGCTCTTGGAGGAGCGCGGTTTCGGCGACCTCACCATGGACGAGATCGCCCAACGGGCGGGTGTGAGCAAGGCCACCATCTACCGGAGGTGGCCCACCAAAGGCACGCTGGTGTTCGAGGCTTTCACCGCCGACTTTCTCGCCCGGCAGCCGACGCCTGACACCGGGACGCTGCGCGGGGACCTCGAGCTCGCGCTCCGGAAATGGATCCGCACGGTGCGGGGCACCGTCACCGGCCACACGCTGGTGTCGCTCATCGCAGAGGTGCAGAGGGACGAGGAGCTGGCCGCGGTCTGGCGCGACCACTTCATCCGGCCCGTGCGTGCGGCCTACCGGACCATTGTCGAGCGCGCCATCGCCCGCGGTGAAGTCTCGCAACGCACCGATCCGGACGTCGTGCTCGACCTCGTGTACGGACCGATGTACTACCGGCTCCTGCAGCACTACGCGCCCGTGAGTGATCGCTTCGCCCAGGCGGTGATCGAGACCATCCTGGCTGGTATCCGGCCTGGCGCCCGCGCTGAGTAGGCGGGTGCCACAATCGCACGGTGCAACGGCTGCGCGAGCGGGTGGCGGTGGTAACGGGTGCGGCGAGCGGGATCGGCCTCGCGGTCGCCGAGGCGTTCGCCGGCGAAGGCATGCGAGTCGCCATGGCGGACAACCACGAGAACGAGCTCCAGGAGCAGGCCGAGCGGCTGCGCTCAGCCGGTGGCGAGATCCTCCCCCTCGGTGTCAACGTCACCGATCCTGCCGCTGTCGACCGTGCCGGCCGTGCGGTCATGGAGCAGTTCGGTGCCCTGCACGTCGCCGTCAACAACGCGGGGGTCGTGAACGGGGGTCACTCGTGGGAGATCCCGCTCGACGAGTGGCGGCGGGTCATCGACGTTGATCTCTGGGGAGTGATCCACGGCGTCCGCACCTTTGTTCCACTCATTTTGGAGACCGGCGAGGAGGGTCACGTGGTCAACGTCGCGTCCATGGCGGCGGTGCTGACTCTCGAGAACCTGGCTCCCTACACGGTGGCCAAGCACGGAGTGCTCGGACTCACTGACGTCTTGCGCGCCGAGCTCCGAGCGCTCGGGGTTCCGGTCGGCGCGAGCGTCGTGATGCCCGGCATGGTCCGGACGGCCATGAACCCGATCGGCACGCTTGAACCTTCGGTGGTGGCCGCCAACGTCGTCGACGCCATGCGAGGCGACCGCCCCTACGTGTTCACCGACAACCAGGGCACGGCGGAGGTCGAGCGTCGTCTTCTCGCCATTCTCTCGGCCCGGGGCGAGGTCCTCGCGTGACGACCACCGGTCAAGGGCCGTCAGGACCCGACCAGCTGGTGCTCGCCGACGACGTCGGTGCCGTCCGGGTCCTCAGCTTCAATCGCCCCAACCGGCTGAACGCGTTCACCGCCGCGTCCTACCGCCGCCTGGCCGATCTGCTCAACGGCGCATCCGCGGACCCGGCGGTGTCAGTCGTGCTGTTGCGCGGCGAGGGGAGGGCGTTCTCGAGCGGCGTCGACCTCGAAGAGCTGTCGCTCCACGACGGGAACGGTTCCGCCCTGCGTGACGCCTTCGACGAGCTCGTCGAGGAGCTGGTCCGGTTGTCGAAGCCGTTGGTCGCGGCCGTGCAGGGACCGGCCGTCGGCTTTGGCGCCACCATCCTGTTGCACTGTGACCTCGTCCTCTTGGCGGACGACGCCCGGCTCCGGTTCCCGTTCACCTCACTGCGCACGGCGCCCGAGGCCGGGAGCAGTGCGTTGCTGCCCGCGGCGGTCGGCCCGCAGCGCGCGGCCGAGCTGCTGTTCACCTCGCGTTGGATCGGCGCGCTAGAGGCCGTGGACATCGGGCTTGCCCTTTCCTCGTGCCCACGCGCCCAGCTCGACGCAGAAGCGCGCGCCCTGGCCGAACGGGTGGCGCAGCAGCCCGCCCACGCGGTGGCGTCGGTCAAGCGACTCCTGCGCGCCGGGTGGATGGAGGCTGTCCGGTCGGCGAGCGCGAGGGAGCGGATTGAGGCGCAGCAGCTCGCGGCGGCACTGGGAACCCTCGGGAGGACGACAGCCGACTGACCGAAAGCCCTGTTCAAAGCGCAAAAGCTCTCGGCAAGGCGTCACGAGATTTACGTGATTCAACGCAGTAACGACGGCGATCCCGTGGGCTCGAGGTGAGACTGCTAACGACAATCCTCGCAGAGCCCGAGGATGTCGAGGCGGTGACCTTCCGGCTCGAAGCCTTGTGCCTCGGCGAGTCGGTTCACCGCCGCCGCGACGGTGCGCTCGAAGGCAGGGGACGGGGTGACGTCGATCACCGCGCCGCAGTCGGTGCAGAGGAGGTGATGGTGGTGCTCGGTGAATTCCTCTTCGAGCTCGTAGCGGGCGAACTCGTCGTTGGCCGCGACGCGGCGCACCACGCCGGCGACTTGGAGGTCGACCAGGTGTCGGTAGGCGGAGCTCCGTGGCAAGTCGGGTAATCGGTCAGCGATGTCTCCGATACTGACCGGCTGTCCAGCGCCCACGAGGAGCTCGATGATGGCCCTCCGTCCGGTGGTGTAGCGCTGGTCGGCTCGGCGGAGGCGGTCCTCGACCACGACGTGGAGGTCGCTCGCGGAATCAGGAGCCGTCAATGCATGTCCTTTCTGAGAGGGGGCGGGACCTCATAGGAGGGTTGCCTGGCCCGACCGGTTCAGTGTTCGTCGTAGTGGCCTTCGTGGGCAGCGTGGCGATGTCCGTCGTGGAGGTAGTCGAGATGTCCCTCGTGCTCCACCGCCTCATGCCCGCAATTGGCACTGTGTTCGTGGGCATGCTCGGCGTGCTCGACGTGCGGGAGGGGATGCTCGTCGTAATGACCGCCATGCTCGCTGTGGGCGTGACCGTCGTGGATGTAGTCGGTGTGACCTTCGTGGTCGACCGCCGCGTGCCCGCAATCGGGACCGTGGACGTGGCGGTGCTCATCGTGGATGGCGTGGTCGGTCGTGCTCATGTGGCCTCCTTTGCATGGTTGACGGCGTCAGCGACGATGTGCGCCACGTGGTGATCGATCAGCGAGTACACGGCCTCTCGACCTTGGCGCTCTACGCCCACGAGCCGGGCGCCGCGCAGCACCCGAAGATGCTGTGACACCAGCGGCTGGCTCATCCCCAGCTGCTCGACCAGCTCGTGGACGAAGCGAGGCCGCTCGGCGAGCTGGACGACGATGGCCAGGCGGGCCGGCGCGGCCAGCACCCGCAGCAAGTCCCCGGCTGCCACGAAGCTCTGCGTCGTGACTGACACGCCGTGCACATAAACACATGCAGATGTACTTATACAACTCAATACGACCAGTACTCCTCCAAACTTGTGTTGAGACTCAGTCTAGGACTAGATTCCTGGCATGGACACCGCAGGGAAGCTCATCACGGGAGAGACCTGGACAAGGAGTATCGCGAGCCTCCGGACGCGCGCGGCAAAAGTGGCGCTCGCCACCTTCGGGCTGGTGGCGTTGGTGGCAGCCGGCTCTTTGGCCGCCACACAGGCCGGAGCCAGCACATCGAAGGTCATCAACGCCATCGGGGCGGAGAACGAGTACGCCAACGTGCTCGGCCAGATCGGCGGGCACTACGTGCACGTCTCGTCGATCCTGAACAACCCCAACACCGATCCCCATACCTTCGAGTCGAGCCCGAGCGTGGCCCGGGAGGTGAGCGCCGCCCAGCTCATCGTGCAGAACGGGGTCGGTTACGACAGCTTCATGAACCGGATCGAGTCGGCGTCGCCGAACTCGCATCGCAAGGTGATCGTGGCCCAGAACGTCCTCGGCCTGCCGACGAACACGCCGAACCCACACCTGTGGTACGACCCGAGGACGATGCCGGCGGTCGCAGCAGCAATCGCGTCCGACCTCTCGGCACTTCAGCCGGCGCACGCGTCGTACTTCCAGAGCAACCTGGCCAAGTTCAATGCCTCGTTGGCGCCGCTGCACAACGCCATCGCCGCCTTCAAGGACAAGTACGCGGGGACGACCGTGGCCACGACCGAGCCGGTCGCCGACTACCTCCTCACGGCGATGGGGATGAACAACCTCACACCGTTCCGGTTCCAGGCCGACATCATGAACGGCGTCGACCCTGCACCTCAGGACATCACGTTGGAGAACGGATTCTTCACGAACCACTCGGTGAAGGTCTTCTGCTACAACCAGCAGGTCGTCGATGCGCTGACCACCTCGATTCGTCAGACGGCCCTCCACGCCGGCGTGCCCGTGGTGGGGGTCTACGAGACCATGCCCACCCCGGGCTATAACTTCCAGAGCTGGATGCTCGCCGAGGTGAATGCTATTGAGAAGGCGATTACCACGGGCACTTCAACCCAGAAGCTGTGACCACGACGATGCCCCATATCTCAGCGGCACGAACGCCCGACAGTCGTGCGGACGCCGCCGAGGTCCTCGAGGTCGACGGTGTGAGCGTGTCGCTGGGTGGCCGTCAGATCCTCGACCACGTCAGCTTCACGGTGGGCGCCGGTGAGTTCACCGGCTTGATCGGTTCGAACGGAGCCGGCAAGACGACGCTGCTGCGGGTCATCCTCGGCCTGCAGCCCCCCGGCGCCGGGCAAGTCCGTCTCTCCGGTCGGCCGCGCCGGCGCCGGACCGCGTCGAATCGGCTATGTCCCCCAGAAGGTGTTGCTCGACCCCGACACTCCGATACGCGCCCGAGACCTCGTCGGCCTTGGTCTTGACGGACAGCGATTCGGAATGCCGCTCCCTTCAGCCAAGCGCCGAGCGAAGGTGGACGAGATGTTGCAGGCGGTCGGCGCCGAAAGCTTCGCCGACGGCAGAGTCGGGAACCTCTCGGGCGGCGAACAGCAGCGAGTGCTGATCGCCCATGCTCTCATCGCCCGGCCCCGGCTGCTTCTCCTCGATGAGCCGTTGGCGAACCTTGACCTGATCTCAGGTCAAGAGATCATCGCGTTGTTGCATAGCATCGCAGTGGAGCATCGGATCGGCATCTTGCTCTCGGCCCATGAGATGAACCCGCTTCTGCCGGTCATGGATCGCGTCGTGTACCTGGCGGGGGGACGGGCGGCGGCGGGGACGACCGAAGAGGTCATCCGCACCGACGTTCTGACGGGGCTCTACGGCCATCATGTCGACGTACTCCATGTGCATGGTCGCGTCATCGTCGTTGCCGGGCCCCGGTACGAATCAGATGACGCCACCGGGCCCGCGGACGGTGCTGGTCCCATCATTCACGTGAGCTGAGCGTGCACCGGGTCTTCGAGCCGGGGTTCTTCTCCAGCCAACCGGTCCACGTGGCGTTGGTCATCGGAGGGATCGCGGCCGTGGTCTCTGCCGTCGTCGGCGTGTTCACCGTGCTGCGCGGACAGTCCTTCGCCGGCCATGCCCTCACCGATGTGTCGACGGCGGGCGGGTCGGGCGCCCTTTTGATCGGGATCAACCCGCTCCTCGGGTTCGTCGGATTCGGGCTTCTCGGCGCCGGGGCCATGGATGCCATCGGTGTGCAGCGGGTACGGGGCCGGGACTTGGCCACCGGGATCGTCCTCGGCGCGGCCACCGGTCTCGCCGCACTGTTTCTCTTTCTCGACACGACCTCGGGCGCGACGACCGGGGCCACTCAGCAGATCCTGTTCGGATCGATCTTCACTCTCGATCCCTCGGAGATCCCCATCGTCGTCGTGTTCAGCATCGTGGCGGTCGGCATGATCGCCGCGCTGTACCGCCCCCTGCTGCTGGCCTCGACCAACACCGACTTGGCCGCCGCCCGCGGGGTCCCAGTTCGGCTCGTCGCGTTGGGATTCATGGCCGCGCTGGCCGTCGCCGTCGGCCTCTCTGCGCTCGCCATCGGGGCCATTCTCTCGACAGCCCTGCTGATCGGCCCCGCCGCGACGGCCCTGCGGGTGACGAACCGGATCGGTGCGGCCCTGGTCGCCGCCGTGGCCATCGGCGTCGGCGTCACCTGGCTCGGGGTGCTCCTGTCCTACGACAGCTATTACTGGGGTTCCAGCCAAGGTATTCCGGTGAGCTCCCTCATCGTCGGCCTCGTCTTTGCCGCCTATCTCCTCTCTGGCCTGCCCGCCATCCGCCGGCGCGTCGGTCGCCGGAGCGAGATGGTCAACGCTGCAGCCAAGGCGACGCGGTGACCGGGCGGCGTCTCCCGAACCCAGCGGCGGTACGACCCGCCGCCGACAGGCGCAGGAGCCAGCGTGTTCTCTAGTTTCATGACCAACGCCTGGATCGTGGCCACGATCGTCGCCCCGGTTGCCGGCGTCGTCGGGTTCTTCGTGGTGCTCCGCGGCGCAGCCTTCCCCGCCCATGCCATTCCCAACAGCGCCTTCGCCGGCGCCGCGGCCGCCAATGTCTTCGGCTTCAGCGCTCTCCTCGGCTTAGGGGCCGCTGCCGCGGCCGCCGCATTCGGCATCGCCACGCTGGGTCGCCGGGGCCGCAACGATGTCGTCACCGCACTTATCCTCGTTCTCGGTCTCGCGATCGGAGCTGTCTTTCTCAGCAGTTCGAGCCAGTACGAGCCACAGCTTTACTCGCTGCTCTTCGGCGAGGTCCTTGGGGTCTCCACCACTGAACTCTGGCCCGTGGCAGGGCTCGCAGTGGGCTGCATCTTGGCCACGATGGTGCTCTACCGACCGCTCCTGCTTTCCTCGACCGTGCCCGATGTCGCCGAAGCCCGGGGCGTGTCGCGCTACGGCATGGAGCTGGCGTTCCTGCTGGTGCTCGCAGCCGCCACGGCCATGACGGTGCCCGTCGTCGGCGCCCTCCTGATCTTCTCGCTCATGATCGGTCCGCCGGCGGCCGCCCGAGCGTTGACCGATCGCCCGCCTTTGGCGATCGTCCTCGCGGTGTGTATCGCCCTCCTCTCGGTGTGGGTCGCCATCGCGAGCTCGTACCAGACCAACTGGCCCATCGGGTTCTATGTCGGTGTCATCGGAGCTTTCGACTACGGGGTTGGACGGGCGTGGGCGGCTTGGAGAAGGTCACGTACCGTCACGAGCGCTGTCGCGGGAACCGAACCAGCGAGCTCGGTGGTGATGGCCTGATTGAGGGGCTGGCACCGCCTCAACCGCGGAGCAGATCTCCCAGGCGCTCCATCTGCGCGGGGACGACGCGCCACCAGGTCCAACGGCCCCTCTTCTCACCCTCGACGAGACCGGCCTCGGCCAGGACCTTCGTGTGGTGCGAGACGGTCGGCTGGCTCTTTCCGAGCGGACCCTCGAGGTTGCAGCTGCACACCTCACCCTCGCTCGCGACGATGGAGAAGAGGCGCAGGCGCACCGGGTCGCTGAGCGCGGCGAAGATGCCGGCGAGCTCCGCCGCCTCGGTACTGCTCAGTGCCGCATCGGTGATTGCCGCGCAACACGTCGCCGAGCGGGCCGGCGACCCCTTGGTGGCGATTCGAGGGACCATGTGCCTCTCTCCTATTGACAGACATCAATGTGTCGTACAGACTGCAACACATCGACATCAATCAATCTAGTTGGAGATCACATGGCACGCGTCCAGCTCGCCCTCAATGTCAATGACCTCGACGAGGCGATCGACTTCTACTCGAAGCTGTTCGCCACGAGCCCGGCGAAGGTCCGGCCCGGCTACGCCAACTTCGCGATCGCCGACCCGCCCCTCAAGCTGGTGCTGATGGAGCACCCCGGGACCCGGGGCAGCGGGGTCGTGGGGGCGCTGAACCACCTCGGCGTGGAGGTCATGAGCCCCGCGGAGGTGGCCGACGCCAGCGGGCGTCTGTCGGGCGAGGGAATGGCCACGGTCGACCAGGTGCAGACCACGTGCTGTTTCGCCGTGCAGGACAAGGTGTGGGTCGAGGATCCTGATGGCGCCCCGTGGGAGGTCTACACCGTGCTGGCCGACGCATCCGTCGAGTCGGGCATCGCGGGGGACGGGACCTGCTGCGCCGCCGAGGACCAGCAGGCCGCGAGCTCCGGCACCGCGGCTTCGTCCTGTTGCTGACGCGTACGTCGCGTCACGACCCGATGGAAGCCTGCCCGTGACGGAGGCAGCGCTGTGGCGTCGGCTGACCGCGGAATTCCTGGGCAGCGCGTTCCTGGCCACGGTGGTGATCGGCTCGGGCATCGCAGCCCAGCACCTCTCGCCGGGCAACACCGGGCTCCAGCTCTTCGAGAACGCCGCCGCGACGGCAGCCGGCCTCTTTGCCATCATCTTGATGTTCGGAGCCGTCTCGGGCGGCCACTTCAACCCGGTGGTGTCGTTCGTCGACGCGTCCTTTGGGGGGGTGAGCTGGCGGGACGCCGCCGCCTATCTGCCGGCGCAGGTCGCGGGCTGCATCTTCGGCGCCGTGGTGGCCAACGTCATGTTCTCCAAGGCAGCCTTCGAGATCTCCACCAAGCACCGGGCGTCTCCGGCTCACTTCCTCTCCGAGATCGTGGCGACGTTGGGGCTGCTCCTGGTGATCTTCGCCCTTGCCCGGTCCGGGCGCTCGAGGACGACCCCGGCAGCTGTTGGCGCGTACATCGGCGCGGCCTATTTCTTCACCAGCTCGACGAGCTTTGCCAACCCCGCCATCACGGTGGGGCGCATGTTCTCGAACACGTTCGCCGGCATCGCACCCTCGTCGGCGCCGAGCTTCATCGGCGCTCAGGTCGTCGGCGGAATCCTTGCGATCGTCGTGATCCGGACGCTCTATCCCGGGGTCACTCCCGACGAGGCGGCCAACATCCTGTTCCCACACGGATACACGGAAGACGGCGCTGAGCCGGCGGAGCGCGGGGGAGTCAGCTGCAAGAACCCGCCGCCTCGTGAGGCGACCGGCCCCGGCGTTCTCGTCCACCGGCCCATTCGATCCGAACTGAAGAAAGGTCCCCCATGCATCTCGTTGCGATCGGTGGGAGCGACGCCGGCATCAGTGCCGCCCTGCGGGCCCGGGAGCTCGACCCCTCCGTTGAGGTCTCGGTCATCGTCGCCGACGCGTACCCCAACTTCTCCATCTGCGGCATCCCCTACTACGTGTCGGGCGAGGTGACGCACTGGCGCAACCTCGCGCACCGAACCGTCGCCGACCTGGAGGCGACCGGCATGCAGCTGCACCTCGACACTTTCGCCCGCCGGATCGACGTCGAGGCACACAAGTTGGCCGTCGAGCGGCCCGACGGGTCCGAAGACCTGCTGTCATACGACGCGCTGGTCGTGGGCACCGGGGCTGTCCCAGTCCGGCCGCCCATCGACGGCCTGAGCGGTCCCGACGCCCTCGGACCCGAGGACGGCGTCCATTTGCTGCACTCCATGGGCGACACGTTCGCCGTCATGCGCACCTTCGACGAGCGCTCACCCCAGCGCGCCGTCATCGTCGGGGCGGGCTACATCGGCTTGGAGATGGCCGAGGCCCTTGTGACGCGAGGCTTGTCCGTGACGCAGATGGAGCAGCTCGAAGAGGTCCTTCCGACGGTCGACCCTGAGCTGGGGGCCCTCGTCCACGCGCAGTTGGCCGAGCACGGGGTGGACGTGCGCACCCGCACGACCGTGCACCGCATTGCCCGCGCGGACGACGGGGAGTGCCTCGAAGTCTTCGCGACCGCCGCTGACGGTTCTGTCGTGGAGTGCACCACCGACCTTGTCCTGGTCGTCGTGGGCGTGCGACCGGACACCGATCTGGCCGCCGACGCCGGGGCCAAGCTGGGCTTCAGGGGGGCCATCGCAGTCGACACCAGCATGCGCACCACCCTCCCTCACATTTTCGCAGCAGGCGACTGTGTCGTCACCCACCATCGCCTCTTGGGAGAGACGTACCTACCGCTCGGCACGACCGCCCATAAGCAGGGCCGCGTCGCCGGTGAGAACGCTCTCGGCGGGAGCCGCCAGTTTGCCGGCAGCCTTGGGACACAGGTGGTGAAGGTCTTCGACATGGCCGCTTGCCGCACCGGCTTGCGCGACCACGAGGCCCGTTCGGCCGGCTTCGACCCGGGCACGGTGGAGTTCGAGGGTGACGACCACAAGGCGTACTACCCCGGCAGCCACCGTGTGCGCACCCGTTTCACCGGGGACCGGGGAACGGGTCGGCTCCTCGGCGTCCAGCTCTTTGGGCACCGTCACGCCGAGGTGGCCAAGCGCGTCGACATCGTCGCCGCCGCAATCTTCGCCGGCCTGAGCGTCGACCAGGTGAGCGACCTCGACCTGTCCTACACGCCGCCGCTGGGCAGCCCGTGGGACGTGATGCAAGGTGGGGCACAGGCCTGGGTGCGCGAGACCGCGTGACCAGCGCAATGGTCCACGGCTCAGACGTCGGAGGGCGCCCGGCAACCTGAAGGCAGCGGACACTCCGCTGCCAATTGCAGCATGTCGCGACCCTCCTCCGAGAGGGGTTCTGCTCTGTGGACAAAACCAACGTCAATCCAGTGAGGCGGATCGAGAGCCCGGATCTCGACACCCTCGAGCTCGGATGCCACTGCCCGGTAGCAAAGGAATGACCCGATTCCCTGCTTCGCGGAGGTGATCCACGCCGAACGCTCGTCGGTAGCGAGCGCAGGACTCGGCTTGCGACCCGAAGCCGAAGTGAGCATGCCGTCGATACTCATGCGCCGCGGCGTTCCCTCCTGCGGCAGGACCAGCCTCAAGGTGGCGAGCTCGTCGACGGGCACCGTGAGCGAGAGCTTCGTTCCAGGTGGCGACACGACGACGACTTCAGCACTCCAAACGGCATTCGCCGCGAGCTCGTTGCCATCGAAGTCCGGGGACAGGTCAACGAAACCGAGCTCGACTTCGCGCGCGCGGAGCATTCGAACAACCTCTTCGAGCGATGAGGCGCGCTGCAAGCGCAGTGCCGCGGTCGGACGGTGGCTGACGAATGCAGTCAGGATGGGACTCAAGAGCGCGCTGTTGGTCGGTGTTGCAACGACAGCGAGCTCCCCGCTGAGCGCGATTCGACGTGCTGTGCGCTCCACGTCGTCAAATGCATCGAGCGCCATCCGGGCGTCTCGCAGCACCGAGTACCCGGCGTCGGTCGGTGTCAGGCAACGGCCGGCTTGCGCGAACAGGGTCAAACCGAACTCTCGTTCGAGACCGTGTAGTGCTCTGGAGACCACTGGCTGCGACACGCCGAGTTGACGCGCCGCGGCACTTACGGAGCCCAGGTCTGCTGCGGCGACCAGGTAACGAAGCTGCTGGAGATTCATGCCTTCAAGGCATAGGATCTATGTCCTATAGGGCCGTTGATCTCACCAGGAAACTCTTCGATACTGCGCATGCTCATTCACGAGACCCGTCTGTAGGGCGGGAATCATAGAGGAGGAACCCCCTTGCGCCGATCCGTGATCTCTGTCCTCACGGCATGTTTCCTGTCCGGGATGGCAATCCTTGGGCTGCAAGCGATGCCTGCGGGCGCCCACAATTCGCCGGCCCGCGGGGTCCTGCCGCCTGGCGCGATTCGCCACATCATGGTGATCGACCTCGAGAACGAGGACTACGCAGCAACGTTTGGCACGCCCGGCACTTACATCACACAGTCGCTGCTTCCCCAGGGTGAACTGCTCCAGAACTATTACGCGGTCGGTCACGTAAGCCTGGACAACTACATCGCCCAGGTCTCGGGCCAGTCCCCGAACTACGTCACGAACTCGGACTGCCTCGGCTCCAACGGGCAAGGTGCCTACAACGACCTGGTGCCCGGAACGCTCGACCCCAACCAGGCCGCGTACCCCGGACAGGTCGACGGCCAAGGCTGCGTCTATCCGTCGAGCGTCCAGACGATCGGGAACCAGCTCGATGCCGCGTATCCGTTCACCATCGGAACCAACTGGCGCGTCTACGCGCAGGACATGGGCAACGACCCGGCACGGGACGGTGGCGCGCCCGACCCGCTCGGCGGCACCGACTGCGCGCACCCGGCGCAGACGAATGCCACGGGAGTGGACACCACCGAGAACGCGGAAGGCCCCAACGCCACAGGGAGTCAGGTCAAGTCCTCCATCTCCGACCAGTACGCAGACCGTCACGAGCCCTTTGTTTTCTTCCACGCGGTGACCGGCGACCCCTGGCTGTGCGACCACGACGTCGTGCCGCTCGGCACGGTCACAGTGGGATCGAACGGCGCCCATGACACCTTCTCAGGCCACCTCGCCGAGGACCTCGCGCGGCCCCTCACCACACCGCGGTTCTCGTTTGTGGTACCGAACCTGTGCAACGACGGGCACGACGCGACCTGCGCAGGTACGAACACCACGGGCGGCACCACCGGTGGCCTCACGGCGGCGAACCTCTGGCTCGCGCACTGGATGCCCCTGATCCTCGGGTCTCCCGCTTACCAGAGTGGTCACATGCTCGTGATGATCACCGCCGATGAGGGGAGTATCCCCGACACCTCCGCCGGTGACAATGAGCAAGCCGGCCCGAACAACGCCAACCCTGGGTACAGCCCAGAGCTCAATGTGCCAATCCCCGCCTACGGAGGCGAGACGTACTACGACCTCCTCGGTGTCACCGGCCTGACGCCGAACGTCCCCCCGCCCGCCGGCACCATGCCGGGCGGAGGCCAGGTGGGAGCGCTCCTCCTCGACCCGTGCTACGTGCCCGCAAACACGGTGGACACGGCGGCTTCGTACAACCATTACTCGGCACTCCGTACCTTCGAGGACCTCCTCGGGATCCGTTGGGGAGGGAGCGACGGTGAAGGGCACCTCGGCTTTGCGGCGACAGCGCACGACTTCGGTGGCGATGTCTTCGTCAATCATGACCGTGGTTGCGGAGGCGACGGTTAGCCATAGACGGCCCCACCGGTCTTGGTTGGGAATCGAGCTCGGTCAGTCCACTTGATGGGATCGCTGCGGTTGCTGACCCGCAAAGATCGCTAGGCGGCGCCGGGGGTAGGTGCGGCCGGAGCGTCCTTCGGTTGTGGGTTTGGGTTGAGCCTGACGGCGACCACAAACGACACCACCACGGCCACGATCACGACCGGCATCAGGTCCACCGCGTCTGATGCGAAAAGCAAGCTCGGCAGTAGCACTGCCGTCAAAGGCATCTTCAGCGCCCCTGCCGTCATTGCGCCGACCCCCATGGCGGCACCGGCGATCATGGGGAGCCCACCGACGTGGGAGAGCGCGATTCCGCCGGCCGCCCCGATGAACATGCTCGGGAAGATCGGGCCCCCGCGGAAACTGCTGAGCGAGATCGCGTAGGCCAATCCCTTGCACACGAGGAGAAGGAGGAGGGCACCCACCGTCCAGGTGGCGGCGTGCTGGACCAGCGGAGGAAGGGCACTCTGTCCTGAGAACAGCACATCGGACGAGCTCCGACCCGTGCCCGCCGCGAAAGCGATGGCCAGTCCGGCCACCGCCAGGCCCATGACCGGGGTCACCAGCATCCGCGCTCGCTCGGTAATCGGCCGGAGCCATTGGGCCAGCCGGAAGATGCCGGCGGCGATCACGGCCGCCGCCAGTCCGATGACCAAAGCCCAAAGGAACTCGCTCCCGGTGGGTGACCCCACGTGGGGGATGGAGGACACGGTGAGCGAGAACGTCCCGAATCCGGTGATGTGGTCGAGGCCAACGAAGATCAATGAGCCCACACCGGCAGCGAGGAGACCCGGGACCAACACGATCTCCATGGTCGGGCCCCCAAGTCCGACCATTTCCATGAGCAAGAACGCGCCAACAAGGGGCGAGCCCAGCAACGTGGCGATGGCAGCGAAGCTCCCGGCGGCGCCGATGACCACAGCCGTCATCGGTGGCGCGTCCCGCTTGGCCAGGTGCACCGCCAGCACGCCCAGCCCACTCCCGATTGCAATCAGCGGTGCTTCGGGCCCGAGCACCACCCCGAGACAGAGCGTGGCGAAGGCGGCCGCGACGATCCCGAAGAGTTCGACCGGCTGGACCGGCGCGCCGGACTTGAAGCCCTCCGAGGGCTCATGGCCGCCCGTGCCGGGCAGCCAACGAATAGCGAGTGCCACCAACAGGCCACTCAGCGCCAGCCAGGGCAGGGGCCACCACAGCGGTTCTGTGTGGAACCCAACAGTCTTTGGCAGATCAGAGAAGATCCCGGTCTGAACTTTGGCCACCGCGACCAAGAAAAAATAGGCCACGGTCGCCACCGGGATGCCGACGATGGCTCCGAGGGCCAGAAGAGCGAGAAAGCGTCGTGATTTCAGGATCGCCGCAGGGTCAGGAGGCGCTTGTGCTTGCTCCGGTGTGGTGGCGGAGTCGGTCATGTTCTCTCCCCAAGCCTTGACGTCGAGGCGCCGTCGTAGCGAGCACCGCTCAACCCAGTCGCCTGGCCCGATGCGGTCATCAGGGTGCGTCGACAGACATCCGGCGTGAGACCTGAAGGCTTCGTACCGTCCCCGGCAGGTTCCGGTCCCGTGCCGAGGGCCTCGTTGGTACGGATCGAGACGTCGGCCGTGTGCCGGATCAGAGCTGACAGATTGGGTTCAGGCAGCCCTGTGATTTCGGGGTGGCTGTCGAAGAGAGAGCGCACGAGGATCGAGGCAGACGTCGGCAGACTGGTTGGTGCATTCTGGGAACTCTTCGCCGCACGTGCGTCGGGCACACTCGGACGGTAGGGCTCGGCCACCGAAGGATCGTATCTGCGTTGAGTGCTCAACTCATTTGAGACACGCGGATCCTTTGTGATGGGGGCGGGTCGACAGGAATCGACTTCGGCACCGCCCAGTTCTGCGGAACCACACGCTGTCGGCACGAAACCTCAGCGTTTCGAAGTATTAGGAACGGCCCATCCATCGAGGTTGAACAGTTTGTGCGCTGGGTCCTCACGATTGTCGACCACCTAGGAAGCTTCAACCGATGGGTGAGCCGCAAACCCGAGACCAGCTGAGCGTCCAGGAGTGTGGTCCTCGATTTCTCAGGACGATCTCGCCGCCAGACTCAATGTTCGAACAGAAGTGGCGCTGCGCGAGAAGCCGCATGGGCGAATTGCGCGCCGCCCTTCCGCTTTGCCCTGTACATCGCTCGATCGGATTCGGCGAGGATTTCTCGAGGATCGGTACTGGGACCACCACTCGCGATTCCTATGCTCACGCTCAGAAGAGGGGTGGAGTGCAGTGCGCCAACCGACGCCAAAATGCGATGGCCCACCTGAGTCGCGTCTTCGGTGGTGGCGCCAAGGAGGAACACGGCAAACTCGTCCCCTCCAACGCGGGCAACGATGTCGCCTGGCCGAAGAGACCGGGTAAATGCTTGTGCTGCAAGAGAGAGGATCTCGTCTCCCACCCCATGCCCATGCGTGTCATTGATGCTCTTTAGACCGTCGAGGTCGATCGAAATGATCGAGAAATCCAATTCCTCGGGCCGATTCGTGATCAGCCGGTCGAAGGCGCGCCTGTTGGGCAGACCGGTCAGATCATCGGAAATCGCCTGCTTCTCCAGGGCCGAGTGCAGGTATGCATTTTTCAGAGCGAGTTCGACGAGATTCCCTAATACGCTGCAGTGGTCTAACGACTCGATCCCTACTGACGCGCCTCTCATCGGCACCGAGAGGATCGCGTCGATGCGTCCATGGAGATGGATCGGGATATAGACGCTGTTGGTCACGCCCGACGATGCAACGAAGTCTCGGGCGATCGGTCCACACTGGTCGGGGTGGATGGGCCGTTGGATGGTCGTGTCAAGCCGCAGTGCTTCCACGAGGTTCGGTGATTCTGAGATGGGGAAGCGCCTCGCACAGGACAGACCCGTTTCGTCATACTCCGAGAGGACATCGATCATGTCTCCCTCGATGTAGTTGTACTGCGCTCGCCGGGGGCCATTGCCCGAGGGACAAATGAGCTCGGCAGCGAGCCGGGTCGCAACAACAAGCACGTCTTTGGGGTCGAGAAGCCGAGTGAGCTCTGCCGCGGCCGCAGAAAAGGCGACGGCTTGTTGCAACCTTGCCTCGCGAAGCTCCATGGAATCCCGAAGGCGGTCCCGGAGCGAGTGGGTTGCGATGACGATGACGCAAGACAGGGATGACCAGAACACGATCCGGCGTAGCAGCACCAGATCTGAAACCTGGACTGGGGTGAACGAGAGGAAGATTTCGGTCAAGACGATCGCTGCTGCCACCACGAACGACTCCCACCGACGTTGAAAGAGAGTGGTCCAGATGAGCGGGACCAAGATGATGATCCCGACACCAGAGGCGCTGCTGGTCGTCGCCAGTGTCAGCATGAGGACGTAGGCGACGCCAACGATGGGCACCAGCACCGTCACGGAGGGAGGAAGTCGATTCCACGGCAGGAAGAGCATTCCTGCCAAGACGCCCAGCAGAGCGAGGCTCAAATACGAATAGAAGGTCGAATTCGAGCTCCGTGAGAGAAGGAGGCTCGCCTGCGCGAGCGCCAACACAAAGGCGAACGGGAGGACGCGGAACAGGAGCCGCTGACGTTCGAACGGGTGCAGCCCGGAGGACGGCTCAACATCTGCGAGCAAGGAAGTGTGGTGCTGCCGTGGTCGAGGGCCGCCGTCAGAAGTTGGGCTCGACACGCGTTGGGTCGAAGTCACAGATTGCGCTTGGAAAGAGCCGGGACCTCGGGACATCGTGCCCGCGGCTGAGGTCCTGCCCTCCTCCATTGATCCCCCCTCGTACTCCAGATACGTGGCCTCCACCCTGAGGTGCATCGATCCGTATCCGGAGGCCCGCAAGCTAACAAAATCGGGTTGCACCGGAGGTGCAGTCCGGTTGCGTTCCCTCCTGTGAGGTAACCCGCGCGTCGGATTAGCCCTCGGGATATCCAGCGACGGGCAAAACGCGTCCGTATTGCCGCTGAAGAAGGGCGGAGATCGAGGACGCCACGCCACGTCGTTGTCATTCGGGCCAATCGGTCATCAGATCCTGCACGACCGACGTGCTCAAGACTCGGAGCTCTCACACCGTCAGGCTGGCAGCGTCCTCTCGACGGATCGCGGCTCCTTCCCCTTCGATCCGAGGCGCCGGTATGGCCGCTGCAGGGACGCCGCTCTTGCTCCGCGTTCTCGGTCCTGCGACGGTTCCCTTGACTGGATAGGCTCACCCTCGTGCATCGATTTGCCGATGCCAGGCGGTCAAGGTCACCCCGAGCGAGGAGGCGAATTGAGCGCTGCCACGAACGCGCGGCGACAGGGTCGACGGCATGGCGCGGAGAGGTAGAGGAGGAGCGACGTTAGCTTCGCCCGGGCGGGATCGGCACAGAGATATATCTGTTGGTGCATGCATCGTTGTCTTGCTGACCATCGTTGCGACCATCGCGCTGCCGATACCCACACCGATCTTCGCGGCAGGATTGAAGGAGGCCCAAGGTGCACAAGGTCCCAACTGGGAAGTCGTGCCGAGCCCCGACACGAGCAGCTCACAGACCAACGAGCTCCGATCGGTTTCGTGTGTCTCGGACAACGTCTGCCTGGCCGTCGGATGGTACGCGAGCGAGTCATCTGACCAAACGTTGAGCGAGGTTTGGGACGGCAGCGAGTGGTCGGTCGTCCCGAGCCCAAATGCCAACAGCAACTCCAACGTACTGAACGGCGTGTCGTGCGCATCCCTGACCAGCTGCACAGCAGTTGGAGAGTACGTCGCGGACGGCACCTGGCAAACCCTGGTCGAATCCTGGGACGGCGCGGGTTGGTCGATGGTCGCCAGCCCAAACACAAGCAGCACCCAGGACAACTACCTTCACGGCGTGTCGTGCACCTCCGCGACGTCTTGCATGGCGATCGGGACCTACCTGACGGGCCAAGCGGACCTGAATCTGGCCGAGTCCTGGGACGGTCTCAACTGGTCGATCGTGCCGATTCCTAGTACCGCTTCATATATCAACAACCTTGACAAGGTGGCATGCACCTCGGCCTCTGCCTGCACGGCCGTAGGCGATCAACGAACTCAGGGGGGTTTCGACCAGACACTGGCGGCGGCGTGGGATGGGAGGGCGTGGTCGATCGTTCCGACTCCGAACAGCAGTTCCGCCCAAGCAAACGATCTCTACGACGTCTCGTGCCCTTCTTCGACCGCGTGCACTGCAGTCGGATCGTTCTACAACGGCTCCAACAACCAGCCGCTCGTCGAGTCGTGGGACGGGACCCGGTGGGTCACCGCGGTCACCCCACCCGTCGGAGCCGTGCTCTATGGCGTCTCTTGCGCCTCGGTCTCGAAGTGCAACGCGGTCGGGTACGGACGCCTCACCGAGTCGTGGGACGGCACAAGTTGGTCGGTCGACTCGCCCCGGCCCGACAGCGCGACGGTGCACGGCAATCTGATCTCGGTCAGTTGCCTTGAAACGATGGCCTGCGCCGCCGTCGGGTACCAGGTCAGTGGAAGCATCTACCAGACCCTCGTCGAGCAGAGCGGCCGGCCGTTCGTCGACGGCGTCTCACCCACCCAGCTCCCGGTCAGCATCGGGACTTCGACCCCGACGGTGAATGTCACCGGCTCGGGCTTCACCGGTGCGACCAAGGTCCATTTCGTGGTGGGCAAGAAGGGGTTCTACATCTCAGCCTCGCAATTCACCGTCAATGATGCCGGCACCGACATCACCTTTCCCGAGCCGGGCCCTGTCGGGCCCGAGCTCAAGCAGTCCTTCGGGGTCCAGCCCAGCTACACGCTCGATGTACGGGTCACGGTGGGAACCGACGAGAGCCCGGTCAACGCGCCGGCCGACCAGGTCACCTTCTATCCGGTGTGGGTCGACGGCGTCTCACCCACCCAGCTCCCGGTCAGCATCGGGACTTCGACCCCGACGGTGAATGTCTCCGGCACGGGCTTCACCGGTGCGACCAAGGTCCATTTCGTGGTGGGCACGAAGGGGTTCTACATCTCAGCCTCGCAATTCACCGTCAATGATGCCGGCACCGACATCACCTTTCCCGAGCCGGGCCCTGTCGGGCCCGAGCTCAAGAAGTCCTTCGGGGTCCAGCCCAGCTACACGCTCGATGTACGGGTCACGGTGGGAACCGACGAGAGCCCGGTCAACGCGCCCGCCGACCAGGTCACCTTCTATCCGGTGTGGGTCGACGGCGTCTCACCCACCCAGCTGCCGATCAACCCCGGGACCTCGCCCCCGACGGTCACCGTCACCGGCTCCGGCTTCACCGGCTTGACCAAGGTCGAGTTCCTGGTGGGTAAGAAAGGCTTCCACATCTCGGGCCCGGGCATCACCGTCAATGATGCCGGCACCCAGATCACCTTCCCCGAGCCGGGCCCTGTTGGGCCCGAGCTCAAGAAGTCCTTCGGGGTCCATCCCAGCTACACGCTCGATGTGCGGGTCGAGGTGGGAACCGACGAGAGCCCGGTCAACGCGCCGGCCGACCAGGTCACCTTCGTGAGGTAGCCGCACTCTGCGCGCGCACGTGGAGTAGGCAGCGATTTCCCGGTGGTCGGGACCGGCGTCGATCCGGTGACCTCACGCTTTTCAGGCGCGCGCTCTACCAACTGAGCTACCCGACCGGGTACCAGGTTCGACCCGCCGGGCGGGTTCGGAACTTGGTGGCGGACCTGACGGGATTTGAACCCGCGACCTCCGCCTTGACAGGGCGGCGTGCACTCCGAGCTGCACCACAGGTCCATGACGGTAATGACCGCCGTACCCTCCGGACCGGGAATTTCCCGCCGGTGAGCGGCCCTTCACTGTAGCCGTTCCCGGCTTCGGTCCCACCTCGGAGGACCCCTTCGGGGGGCCGTTGCGGGGCTCGGCCTACGGGGTGGCCGCTCGCAGTGCCCGCACGGCGGCCTCGAAGGCCGGCAGCTCTCCGGTGTCGAGCGCCTGCGCCAGGCCGACGGCACAGAGCTGGTCGGTGATCGCCTCGGCCTTGTCGTGCTTGGCCTTGAGCGAGGCGATGTCGGGAAACGGCTCGGGCCAGCCGAACAGCTTGGCCTGGCCCTCACCCTCGTTGGTCAGGATCGCCTCGAGCGGCGACAGACCCACCGCCGTCGTGCCCACCAGGTGCAGCCCGCCGCGCCACTCGCGCAGCATCTGCATGAGTTGCGCGGCGCGTCCAGCCGGTGTGTCGCTGCGAGGGGCGTCGCGCCAGCCGGCGAACAGCGGGATGGCCGATCCCCCCAGGCCGTCCACGACCTTCTCGGTGATGGCGACATGATCGTCGAGGCCGTCCACCTCGGCGAAGTGGATGTCGCCCCACTTGGCGTGGGCCTCGGCCATGCGGTCGGCCGCCCCCTGCGCGCCCGCGACGCCGACGCCCTCGGTGTACATGGCCCGCACCGCGTCCGGCGCGAACCAGCCGAAGGCGGAGTGGACGACGTCGGCGCCGACGTCACCGAGCATGGCGCCGCGCCCGGCGAAGTAGAACGCGAAGGGGTTCGACCACCCCCACTCGGCCGCCCACCCGAACACCTCGGGGCTGAGATAGATGGCGGTGCCGATGTCGTGGATCGGCTCGGAGGTGGATCTGACGACGGCGAGCGCCGCGTCCTGATCGGTGGTGCTCATGGGCCCTCCTTGTCTCAGTCTGTCGTTCCGGGTGTTGCCGGGTCAGACGGGAGTAGTGGCGGCGCGGATCACACGGCGCATGCCGGGGATGGTGCCGATGACGGCCTCCATCAGTCGGGCCAGCTCGGTCACGACATCGTCGAGATGCGTGAAGCGTTCGTCGAGCGACCCGACGACGACGGCCAGCTGAGGGGACACCTCTTGCAGGCTCTGGGTCGCCTTGGGCAGCTCCGTCGCGAGTTCGACCGCGACGCCGCTCAGCCGCTCGGTCAGGCTGCGCAGCGCGGACGCCGAGTCCGACAGTGACGGAAGCGACGTGTCGAGCGTGCCCACCGCCTGCTGGAGTCCCACGACGGCGTTCGAGATCCCGAGTGCGGCCAGGTCGATGCCGGTCCCGGCCTTGTTCACGCCGCCCTCGAGCCGCTCGAGCAGCGTCGTCAGGCGGTCCAGCCGCTCGGCCAGGTCGTTGACCGCGTCGAGCGCGACCAGTGTTGAACCAGGGAGGCGGAGCAAGGCGCCGGGAAGCCGGATCAGCGTCTCTACCAGCGATGGCGATTCCACGTCACGATCATGGGCCGAGGTGCACCGAGGTGTCCAGTAGGGCGATGACCGACGCGCCTTGAGCCGCCCGCCGTCTGTCGCCGAGAAACTCTAAACCAATCGGTTTATGGTTTCTGGGGACAATGCAGGGAGAGATTTCTGGAGACAATGTCGGGAGAGATTTCTGGAGACAATGCCGGGAGAGATTTCCAGAGAAAAGGCCGCGAGAGAACCGACCGAGCCCCAGTCGACGCCGAACGAAGTCCCTAGCGCCGGGCCGCCCGGGCGCCCTTTTCCAGCACCGTCTGGTACAGACCGGCCGGCAGCCGCGAGACGAAGTCGATCACCTTGGCGTCGGGACCGATGAGGGCGCGCCGCCGGTCCCGCTGCACGGCCGCCAGGATCTGACGGGCCGCCTTGTCGGGGCTGGTGATGAAGGCGCGCTCGAACTCGCGCCGGGCCTTCTCGGCGTCGCCGGTCATCTCGGTCAGGCTGGCATCAATGCGGGCGTTGTTGGCGATGTTGGTCTTGATCCCGCCGGGGTGGATCGTGGTCACCGAGACCGGCGCACCCTCGATCTCGAGCTCCATGCGCAGTGTGTCGGTGAAGCCGCGCACGGCGAACTTCGCCGCGTTGTAGGCCGACTGCGACGGGACGCTGATGAGGCCGAAGACGCTGGACAGGTTGACGACGTGCCCCTCGCCGGAGGCCTTGAGGTGGGGCAGGAAGGCCTTGGTCCCGTAGACGACGCCCCAGAAGTTGATGTTCATGAGCCATTCGAAGTCCTCATAGGACATCGACTCGATCGTCGCCCCGAGCGCGACGCCAGCGTTGTTGATGATGAGGTTGACCTTGCCGTGGTCGGCCACCACCCGCTCGGCCCACGCCTCGACGGCGGCGCGGTCCGCCACGTCCACGCGCTGCGAGGTGATCTTGACCCCGAAGCCTTCGCACTGGCTGACGGTCTCGGCCAGGCCGGCCTCATCGATGTCGCAGAGCGCCGGGTGGGCACCCCGGCGGGCCAGGTTGACGGCGAGGGCGCGGCCGATGCCCGACCCCGCACCCGTGATGGCGGCCACCCGGCCCGTGAAGTCCTTCATGCGCCCGTCCTTCTTTCTCGAGATCTGCCTAGGACGCCAGCGAGGCGGCCACGGCCGGCTCCGACCGGACGCCGCCACGGCTGAACGTCATGTACCCGTCGTCGACCGGCGTGATCTTCAGCGCCCGGTAGTCGCGCAGGTAGCTCTGGTGGACGCGCCAGGGGTACTTCGAGCCCTGCTTCGGCAGCAGGTGGGCCGAGCGCTGGATGTACCCCGACGTCAGCCCGAGCAGCGTCCCCTCCTCCACCGACCCGTCGGTGTTGCGCGGCACGCACTCGGTCAACCCCTCGGCGTGCATGTGGTCGAGCAGGCGGCACACGTAGTCGCACGTGAGGTCGCACTTCAGCGTCCACGACGCGTTCGTGTACCCGATGGCGATGGCGAGGTTCGGCACGCCCTCGAGCATCATGCCCTTGTAGGTCAGGCGGCTCGCCGGATCCACGGCGGCACCGTCGACCGTCAGTGCAATGCCGCCCAGGAACAACAGCTCCAGGCCGGTGGCCGTCACGACGATGTCCGCCTCGAGCTCGGTCCCCGACGTGAGCAACAGGCCCTTCGGCGTGAAGCGCTCGATGGTGTCGGTCTCCACCGACGCCGAGCCGTCGCTGAGCGACTTGAACAGGTCGCCGTTGGGCACGGCGCAGAAGCGCTGGTCCCACGGGTTGTACTTCGGCGTGAAGTGGGTGGCGACGTCGTAGCCCTCGGGCAGCTGCCGCTTCAGCCCGGCCAGCAGCAGGCGGCGCATCAGCTTCGGGTGGCGCCGGCACACCTGGTAGAAGGCCTGCGTCATCAACGCGTGGAACCACTTGGTCGCCGTGCCCGCCTTCTTGGCCGGGAGCAACGTCCGGAACACCGTCGCCGCCGGGCTCTTTTGCGGCAGCGACGCGATGTAGGTCGGGGAGCGCTGCAGCATCGTCACGTGCACCGCCGAGCGGGCCAGGGCCGGCACCAGCGTCACCGCGGTGGCGCCGCTGCCGATGACGACGACGCGCTTGCCCGTGCAGTCGAGATCCTCGGGCCAGGCTTGTGGGTGCACGATCGTGCCGGCGAAGTCCTCCATGCCGGCGAAGTCGGGCAGGTAGCCGTGGTCGTAGCGGTAGTAGCCGCTGCAGCCGAACACGAACCCGGCCGTCAGCGAGAGCGTCTCGCCCGTGTCGGCGCGCTCGGCCGTGACGTGCCAGCGCGCGTCCTCGCTCGACCAGTTGGATGCGGTGACCCGGTGGTTGTAGCGGATGTGGCGGTCGACCCCCGCTTCGGCTGCCGTGTCCTTGATGTACTGCAGGATGGAGTCCCCGTCCGCGATCGACTTCTCCCCGTCCCAGGGCCGGAAGGAGTACCCGAGCGTGTGCATGTCCGAGTCCGAGCGGATCCCGGGGTAGCGAAACAGGTCCCAGGTCCCGCCGATGGCCTCGCGGGCCTCGAAGATGGCGTAGCTGGCCCAGGGGCACTCCTTCTCCAGGTAGCAGCCCGCCCCGACTCCCGAGAGGCCGGCGCCCACGATCAGGACGTCGAAGTGGACAACCCCGCCCCCGTCGCCGCCACCACCCCCGCCTCCGGTCGGCCCGGCGTCGGCTCCGGTGTCGGATCCGGCGCGGGTCTCGTCTGCGGTCTGCGTCATCAAGCGGCCTTTCCGGTCATCAGCTTGTCGTTCAGTGTGCCGTGCTCCCCGAAGAGCTCGGCTCGCCAGGACTCCACCAGGGCGGTCGTGTCGCTGTCGTCGGGGTGGAAGTCGGGCCGGTTGTAGTCCTTGAGCTGGCGCCACAGGGCCGGGTCCATGATCGGCGAGCGCTTGACCCGCCGCCAGCTCTGGCGCAGCTTGCCCCGGCGGTAGGTCTCACGGTCGCGCAGCAAGGAGAGGACGACGGCCAGGCCCATGCCCAGGACGAACCCGAAGCGGAAGAAGTTCATCGTGAACACGCGGAGGCGCTCCCCGCCCCCGACCGCCTTGTACACGTCGAAGGCGACCGCCTTGTGCTCGGACTCCTCGAGCGCGTGCCAGACGAAGAGGTCGCGCACGGCGTCGGCACCCATGAGGTCGCGGATCTCCTCGTTCGTGAGCACGAGCTCGGCCAGCGTGGCCGTGAAGTGCTCGAGTGCGGCCGTGGCGGCCAGGTTGGACTTGGCCGGCAGGATGCGCTCGCGGATGCGCAGGCCGAACTTGGTCACGCGCTCGTACTCCTTGGCCGGGTAGCCGAGCTCGTCGAGGCGGTCGTTGAAGACCCGGTGCTCGCGCCCGTGCACGGCCTCCTGCCCGATGAAGCCCGCCACCTGCCGCTTGAGGGCGGGGTCGGAGACCGTGTCGCGGTAGTGGCGCACCGAACGCACGAAGAAGTCCTCGCCGTCGGGGAAGACCGAGGAGAGGGCCATGATCACGTGGCTCGAGATCAGGTCGCCGTCCTGGGCGAAGTGCTTGGGCAGTTCGCGCATGGACTCTTCGAAGGTCATGCGGCGTGTGGGGACCAATTTGTCCGGGTTGCTCGACTGGGTCTGGGTGACCGTCGCGGCCTGGGTCATGTCTCTCCTGCCTCCCGCTCGGCTGACCCGAGCCATGATAGACTATTTGAGAGATATTCTCAAATCCTCAGATTTTCGGGAAAGGGCGAGGTGGAGGCAGCAGAGGACCGGCGGCACGACAACGATCCCGACCGGGGACTCGACCAGGGCCCCGAGACGAAGGGCGCCCAGACCCGGCGGGCCATCCTCGATGCCGCCATCGCTCGATTCGGCCGGGACGGTTACCGTTCCACCTCGGTCGCCGACATCGCCCGGGACGCCCAGGTGGGCGGCACCGTGGCCTACGCCTACTTCCCGAACAAAGAGGCCCTCTTCCTCGCCGCGGTCGACGAGGATGCGGCGGGAGTGATCGAGGAGGGGCTGGCGACGGTCACCGAGGCCTCCGACATCCGGCGCTGGCACGACACCTTGATCTTCACCCTGGTCGGGTCCGTCGGGCGCCATCCCCTGGCCCGCCGGCTCCTGGCCGGCCTGGAGCCCGAGGTGACGGTGCGCGTGCTCGAGATGCCGGCGCTGACAGAGCTGCGCAAGGCCTGTACCGAGCTGCTGCGCAGCGGGCAGGCGGCGGGCACGGTGCGCTCCGACATCGACCCCGTCGTGGTGGGCAACGGCATCATCGCCCTGATGCTCTCGGTCCTCATGTCGGTCACCCAGCTGGGCAGCCAGGCCGCGATCGCCTACTCGCACGACGTGGCGGCCGTCTTCGAGGCGGCCCTGACGGTGCCCGCCGGGCGGGGGTCCGCCCGAGCCTGAGGCGGCGGCCTCACCCCCTTTCCCGCCGGACCGCGCGGTCCATGACCCTGACGTTAACGTTAAACTTCTGGGGGTGAGCATCTCCCCCCTGGTCGGCGGCAACGGGCACGCGCCCGACGCCATGTTGCCGACCCTCGAGCGCTCCCGTTACCGCTGGATCGCGTTGTCGACGGTCACGCTCGGCACGCTCATGGTCTTCATCAACCAGTCGATCGTGCTCATCTCGCTACCGGACATCTTCCGCGGCATCGGCCTGAACCCGCTCACGCCTGGCAACACCGGCTACCTGCTCTGGATGCTGATGGGCTTCATGGTCGTCCTGGCCGTGCTCGTGGTCACCCTGGGACGGGTGGGCGACATCTTCGGGCGCGTCAAGATCTTCAACCTCGGCTTCGCGGTGTTCACCACGTTCTCCATCTTGTTGGCGGTGACCCCGCTCACCGGCTCGGCCGGTGCCATCTGGCTCATCGCCATGCGGATCGGCCAGGGAGTCGGCGGCGCCATGTTGTTCGCCAACTCGTCGGCCATCATCACCGACGCCTTCCCGCCGGACAAGCGCGGCCTCGGCCTCGGCATCAACAACGTCGCCGCGGTCGGCGGCTCCTTCGTCGGGCTGGTCCTGGGCGGGCTGCTCGCCCCCGTCGAGTGGCGCCTCGTCTTCTTGATCTCGGTGCCGGTCGGCCTCTTCGGCACGGTGTGGGCCTACCTGAAGCTCGAGGAGCGCAGCGTGCGCACCGCGGCCAAGATCGACTGGCTCGGCAACTTCACCTTTGCGGCCGGGCTCATCCTCATCCTCGTCGGCATCACCTACGGCCTCCTGCCCTACGGTGGGCACACCATGGGCTGGACCAGCCCGGTGGTGATGGCTGAGATCTTCGGCGGCATCGCCATCCTGATCCTCTTCGGCTACATCGAGACGAGGGTGGCGCAGCCGATGTTCCGCCTCACGCTGTTCCGCATCCGCGCCTTCACCGCGGGCAACGTGGCCAGCTTCCTCGCGTCGCTCAGCCGGGGCGGGCTGATGTTCATGCTGATCATCTGGCTGCAGGGCATCTGGCTCCCGCTGCACGGCTACAGCTTCACCCAGACCCCGCTGTGGGCCGGCATCTACATGATCCCGCTCACGGTCGGGCTGCTGCTGGCCGGGCCGATCAGCGGTGTCCTCGCCGACCGCTACGGCGCGCGCCCCTTCGCGACCGGCGGGCTCGTGCTCGTCGCGCTCACCTTCGTCTTGCTGATCATGCTGCCGGTGGACTTCTCCTATTTCGCCTTCGCCGCGCTGATCTTCTTGAACTCGGTGGGCATGGGCATGTTCATCGCGCCGAACCAGACCGGCATCATGAACAGCCTCCCCGCCTCCCAACGCGGCGCCGGCGCGGGCATGGCCGGTACCTTCAACTCGTCGGCGCAGGTGCTCTCCATCGGCATCTTCTTCACGCTGATCATCCTCGGGCTCGCCTCGACGCTGCCTTCCGCCCTGTTCCACGGCCTGACCGCCCAGGGCGTCAGCCCGTCGGTCGCGACCCGGGTCTCGCACCTGCCGCCCGTCGGAAGCCTCTTCGCCGCCTTCCTCGGCTACAACCCGATGCAGACGCTCCTCGGCCCGGCCGAGCTCGCCCGCCTCCCGCACGCCACGTCGGCCTACCTGACCAGCCACTCGTTCTTCCCGCACCTCATCGCCCCGGCCTTCTCGGACGGCCTCACCGAGGCCTTCGCGTTCGCGGCGGCGGTGTGCATCCTCGGCGCCTTCGCCTCTCTGCTCAGGGGCGGCAAGTACCACTACGTCGAGGAGGAGGACGAGGCGACCGAGCACGGCGGGACGCCCGAGCTCGTCTCGCTCGCGGTCGGAACGGACGCGCACCGCGCGAACGGGAGGCGCGTGCCCGCGCACCACGTGAACGGGAAGGGCGAGGACTGGGTCCCGGCCCAAGAGGCCGTGGCCGAGACCGAGCCGCTGCTGGGGGAGGACTGACATGGCCGCCGCACCGCGACAGCCGGCGTTGGCGCCCGAAGAGGCGGGCACGGACGACGGGCTCGGCCCGGCGGTCGGGTCGCCTGCGACGGGCACCGCCGAGGTGGGGATCCGCATCAGCGACGCCGCGACCCGGGCCGGGGTCTCGGCCCGCACCCTGCGCTACTACGAGGAGCTCGGCCTGCTGGCGCCGTCGCTCTACACGGCGGGCGGCGAGCGTCGCTACACCCTCGAGGACCTGGCCCACCTCGAGCGCATCTTGGAGCTGCGCGAGGTCCTGGGCATGAACCTCGACGAGATCCGCGACTTCCTGGCCCTCGAGACGAGGCTCGACGAGCTGCGCGTCGCCTACCGGGCCACCAAGGGCGCCACGAGCAACAAGGCGCGCGCGGCGCAGAAAGCGACCCTGCAGGAGGCCCTGCAGCTCAACGAGTCGCTCGCCAAGCAGCTGGCCGACAAGCTGGCGCGCATGGACTCCTTCCGGGCCAAGCTGGCGGGCGACGCCAAGCGCTGCCGGGAGCTCCTGGCCGAGCTCGACTGAGCTTTCTCAGGGGGTTGGCGGGCTCCCGGCGAGCAGGCCGAAGATCTCGATCATCGGCGCGGTTCCGTTGACCCCGTACTGCGGGTTGATCAGCCCTGTCGGCTGGCGCTGCGACCACATGGTCGTTGCGAAGCTCTGGGCCTCGGCGGCGTAGGCGCTGTCCGGCGCAACCTGGTTGAGCAGGTACAGGTCGCGGAAGTAGATGGCGTTGAAGGCGGTGCCCTGGTTGACGAGCACCGACCCCGTGCCGAAGTGCGCCACGGCGGCGCTCGCGGTCTGCTCGGCCTGGGTGAGGTACGCGCCGGTGCCGGTCGCCTTGTCGAGCAGCACCCCCGCGCCGACCATGACCCCCTGGTTGTAGCTCCAGACCGTGCTGTCGACGGAACCGTTCGGCTCCACGTGGTCGTCGTAGAGGCCGCTCGAGGTGCCGAGGCAGGTGACGGCCCATTGGTAGATGCGCTCCGCCCACGTCAGGTCGGAGCTGTCGTTGGTCAGCAGGGCCAGCTCGGCGCCGAGCTCGGCGTTCGCTCCGTTGGCCGTCGCGTTGCGCTGGCTGCCGGCGACGTCCTCCCAGAAGATGCCGCCGGGGCACCCGTCGGTGCTGCTGGCGTCCCACCCCGCGACGGCGAAGTCGAACTCGTCTTGGGCCAACGTCAGATCCTTGGTGCGCGACGTCTCCTGGTAGGCGTGAACCAGATTGAGGCCGACCCACGCGTTGTCGTCGTAATAGGTCGCCCCGCCCGGCCCGAGCGGCGGGGCGACCGCCGACTCGTAGGCGGGCGGCTGCGGCGCCCCTCCCGGCGAGACCTCGGTATCGTCGGCGTAGTGGGCGAGCCCCGCGACCCGCGCGTTCACGCCGCTCACGAACAGAGACTCACCCGGGGTCCCGGCGAGGAACGCCGTGCCGGCGGTGGCGTTGGTGAAGGGCCACAGGCAGGAGTAGGTGGCACAGGAGTTCGCGGGGGTGCCCTTGTACAGGTGCTCCGAGGCGACGTAGAAGTTCCGCTGCAGGGCGCCGTAGGTCTCGGCGGCCTCGACCTTGGGGCTGGGCACGGCCGACGGTGTCGCCGCAGGGGTGGCCACCGCGGTTGCGGCGTCCGCCGGTGCCGACGCCCCGGCGAGAGCACCGTAGGCGGCCAGGCAGCCGAGCGTCACGCCCACGAGCGTGCGCGCCCGCGCCGCTACCCCACGCTTCGGACCCGGCGACCGCCATCGGGAGCCTGGTCGCACGGTGAAATTCTGCGCTTTGACACCAGGAACAGTACCGTCGGTGGGTCCTACGATGCTCGCGTGCGACACCGTTGGTTCTCCCCGCGGGCCGTCCTCCTGCACTTCGAGGTCATGGTGGTGGTGGTGGCCTGCGCGGCGGCGACCGTGTGGCAGGCCAGGCGGGCCCTCGGCGGCAACGGCCTCAGCTGGTTCTACACCTTCGAGTGGCCGATCTTCGCCGGGATCGCCCTGGCCGCCTGGTGGCACCTGATCCACGAGGACCCCGAGGCGAGGGCGGCGCGGTTGCGCAAGCGCGAGGAGGTCGATCCAGCCGATCGACAGGCGGAATGGTGACGAGCCGGGCCGTTGGCTCGACCCGATGGAAACGGGCTGCCTGACTAGCGTGACCAGGGTGGATCCCCGGGGGGTGCAGGGAGACGAGCTCGAGGACGACGGGACGCCAAGGGCCCGCCGTCGCCCACTGCCCCCGGACCGGGTGTTCAAGTGGGTGGCCGCGGTGGCCGCCGCCGGCCTCGTCGGATTCGTGGTGTTCGTGATCGTGCGCGGGCCATCGCAGCCCTCGGGTCCGAGCAGCGCCGCGTTGGAGTCGCCGCCGCCCTCCACGTTGAAACCTGGCACAACCGCCCCGGCGTTCTCGTTGCCGGCGCTCGGGAGCGGCGACGCGGTGACCCTTTCTGCGTTCCGGGGCACCCCGGTCATCGTCAACTTCTTCGCCTCGTGGTGCCGGGACTGCCGGGCCGAGCTCGACGCGATGGCGACGGTGGCACGGCAGAGCGCCGGCCACGTCGCCGTCGTCGGCGTCGACTCCAACGAGAGCTCGGACGCCACGGCCACGCAACTGCTCGCCGCCGCGCACGCCACCTACCCGGTCGCGCTGGACAACAGCGCCAAGGTGGCGACGCAGTACCTCATCGAAGCGCTGCCGGTGAGCTACTTCGTCGACGCCGACGGCCGGGTGGTGGGTGCCGCACTCGGCCCCCAGACCGTCACGTCGCTCGAACGCTGGGTCCGGCGTCTCGAGGGAGGCGGATGAGCCGGTGAGCGGCCCCGTCGAGACGGGAGGTGCGCACGTCGTACCCCCGGGAAGCAAGCACGACGCAGGCGCGTCACCCGATGCGCCGCCGATCGACCGGGCGGCGGCGCTGGCGGAGGGCGCGCCCGCCGTTCCGTCGCGCTTCATTTGGTGGGTGCTCGGCGCGGTCCTGGTGATAGCCGTGGCCGGTCTGGTCAGCGAGCACGTCCTCTCCGCCGTCGGCCTCAACCCTTCGTCGGCGACCACCACGACCACAGAGCCGAACCCCGTGCGCACATCGCCGGGGGACACGCCCGCACCACCCGCCCCCGACCGCACCCTCGACGCACCGCTCGCGTCGTTCATGGGCCTGAGCACGCCGATCCCGCGGCTCGCCACCGCCTTCACCCTCACCGACCAGGACGGGCAGCCGGTCTCGGTGCCATCGCAACCGGCGAAAGTGGTGGTCGTGACCTTCTTCAACGCACCGTGCAACGACATCTGCCCCGTCCTGGCCTCGGAGATCGCGCAGGCGGATACGGACCTCGGGACGCGTGCCGCCGGCGTCGAGTTCGTCACGGTCAACACCGACCCGGCTGCGCTCTCGTCGTCCGCGGAGGCGCCGGTGGTGAGCGGGACCACCCTCGGCACGCTTTCCAACTGGCACATGGTCACGGGGCCGCTCACGTCCCTCAACCCACTGTGGAAGGCATACGGCGTCTCGATCTCGCTCGACCCCAAGACCGGCCAAGTGGTGCACAACGACGTCATGGACTTCGTGGACCCGCAGGGCTTCGTGCGCTACCGGGCCACGCCGTTCGCCGACGAGAGCTCTTCGGGGGCCTTCACCCTGGCCGGGCCCAGCGAATCCCGCTGGGCCCAGGGCATAGCCACGTACGCCGCGAGGCTGGTCGGGCAATGACGACGACGGACGCCGCTCGCGCCGCGAAGAAGAAGCCGATCTGGGAGCGTCACCGGGCGCTGGCCATCGGCGTGGCGGTGCTCGTGATCGCCTTGATCACGGTCATCACCGACCTGCCCACCCCGACGACGCGGGCGAGTGACATCGGCGCGGAGCGCGCCGTGATGTCCGAGGTCAACTCGGACCTCCAGCCCTGTGCCTATTCGGTCAAGCAGGCCCTCGGCATCTGGTCGCTGCAAGCGAAGCACCAGCTGAGCGCGGCCGACCGTGCGCCGACGCCGGGCCTCTTGAGCGACGACCAGTCGGCGTGCTCGTTCACCAACGAGGGCATCTACGACCTGACGAACAACATCGACACCCCCGGGACAGCCGCCGGCAAGCAGCTGGGCAACCTTGTGGCGACGGCCACGCTGTGGGTCACGTCGGACGCGCTCGCGGCGATCGAGGACGTGCAGAGGCTGTTGGGCGACCCGCACGACCACGCCGCGGCGAGCAATCTCTCGAAAGAGGAGGCCCAGCTGGCGTCGGACCGGCACACGGCCCTGGCCGAGGAGAACGCGGCGGATCGCGACCTCGACACCCAGCTCCAACCCGTGGACCTGCCCTCGGTGGCCACGACGACGACGGCCTCGTCGGAGACTCGTCTGGGGACTGAGTTCAGGGCGCCGGCGAGGCGCCGCCCCGCTTCGGGGTGAACGGGGCGGTGCCGCGGCGGCGTTCGGCGCGGGCCACCGTTTGGAGCTCTGCGTCGGGATCCTCCTCCGACTGCAGCCACGTGAGCGCGTTCCAGAAGATGACCGGGACGAACGAGGCCGCAGCCACCGCCCAGAGCACCCCGGCGGCGATCTGCTGGTCGGCGGCGGCGCTCAGTCCACCGGGCACGTGGGGGAAGTTGTGGTAGAAGCCGCGGCTCGACAAGCCGGTGACGTAGGCGAGGATCCAGAACACCCACATGGAGAGGGCCCCCAGCACCGCCCGGCGCAAGTGTCCCGAGCGGGGTTCGAGCGGGGGGGAGGAGACCAGCTCGAGCCACAATCCGAGCCCGAAAACCAGCAGGACCGCCCCCTCGACGATGACGAGCCAACCGTGGGCGGCGACCGTGCTCACCGCGCCCGGGGTGTGCCACGCGATCGCCACGCCGAGGTCGCAGGCAATGAAGGCCACGGACCACGGCAGCTCGCGGTGACGCCGCCGCCGGTCGGTCAGCCGGTCGACCAGGAGTGGACGCTGCCCGGGCGCACCCGCGTTGGTCAGCCCGACCAGCCGCCAGGGAGCGCCGAGAGCGACGAGGGCGGGGATGGCGATGGCGAAGAGCGAAAACTGCAGCGCCGCCGCATACTCGGCCCGGCGCGCCTCGGAGGCGAGCGGAGGGACGAGAGCGAGCACCGCGACCACGAGGGCAGCCACCAGGCATGCGGTGCGCCAGCTCGGGCGGCGTGGGTGGGGCCGCCCGTCGGCAGCCCCCTCGCTCATTGCGTCGAGCGGCGCTTCGTCGGCCGACGCACGAAGAATCCCCAGAGACAGACCACGGTGAGTGTCCCGATGGGGATGGCGAACGTCAGAGCCTGGGTACCAGCCAGGTCAGCGATGATCACGGGCACCCTCCTCTCGGCTCAGATGACATAGAAGAGTACCCAGAAGAACGTCGCCAGCAGCGCGATGAAGCCCCAGAAGTAGGTGCAACCGTTCAGGTTGACCCGAAACAGCCGGGCCGTGGGCAAGGTCGAGCTCGCGGCGCCGCCGTCCTGCATCATGGCCCGGCGCAGGCGGAGCTCACGGGCCAGGATCGTCTCGATCCAATAGGTTCCGCTCAGCACGAGTGCGATGTTCATCGCCCCCCACGCGACGAAGCACGAGGCATAGCCACTCGAGCCCGGGAAGAACGGCAGGTCGGTGAGCTGCCAGATCTGGAGCCCCACGACGAGGAGGCCACCGGCGACGGCCGTCCAGCCGGCGACCTGCCAGTCCAGCGTCTCGTTGACCCGGAAGCGTCGCTCACCGAATTGGACCAGCAGCGCGCTGGCCACGGTGACGGCGAAGATGGCGGCACCGATGGCGGTGGGTGCGGTGATCCCTCCGGGTCGCCACAGGTCCTCGTTGTTTGCGGAGCGGAGGTAGAAGTAGGCAAAGGCCAGGGCCGCGAAGGCGAACGCAACGATGCCGATGAGCAGGCGGCCGCCGGTCCAGAGCGCACCCTCCTGGGCGCGGAGTTCGAACGCGACCTCTTCGGGCGTCTCGTGGAGCTCGGGGAAGCTCTCGAACTGCTCGTTCTCGACCGGTTGGTGTGCCATGGCCTCCTCGCTCACGCAGTCGGCGGCGCGGTCCCGCCGTCGCCGCCGCTCTCGGGCTCGTTCGGCCGAGGCTCGCCGGACCACCCCGGCGCTCCCCCGACGGAGGCCATCACCTTGCCCAGATCAGCCACGGGCAGCGCGTCCGGCTCCCCGTAATGGTACGGGTCGTTCGTGACGACCGGGATGTGTTCGAAGTTGTACCAGGGCACCGGCGTGGCCGTCTGCCATTCCAGGCCGAGCGAGTTCCAGGGGTTCTGCGGCGCCGGGTGCGGGTTCAGGTAGATCGACCAGATGAAGTTGACGATGAACAAGAGGAACGACGCCCCCAGGAAGTAGGCGCTGACGCTGGCGATGTCGTTCAGCGTCTGCAGGTTCGTGGCGTACTCGAAGACGCGCCGGGGCTGGCCCAGGATCCCGATCAAGAACATGGGGAAGAAGGTGAGGTTGAAGAAGATGAACATGGTCCAGAAGTGCCACTTGCTCAATTTGCGGTTCATGGTCTTTCCCGTGATCTTGGGGAACCAGAAGTAGAACCCGGCGAACAGGGCGAAGATGAGCCCGCCCATGATCGTGTAGTGGAAGTGGGCCAGCACGAAGAAACTGCCGTGCACGGTCACGTTGACGGGGACGTCGGAGAGGAACACACCGGTGACGCCGCCTATCAAGAAGTTGAACAACATGGCGAGGCAGAACAGCATCGGCGTGTCGAATCTGATTTTCGCCTTCCAGAGCGTGCCCAAGGTGACGAGAAACAGGAAGCCGGTCGGTATGGAGATGAGCTCCGTCGTCAGCATGAACAGTGGCCGCATGTCGGGATTGATGCCGCTCTGGAACAGGTGGTGCTGCCAGACGAAGAAGGACAACAGCGCGACCCCGAGAATCCCAGCGGCCGCGACCCGGTAGGCGAAGAGCGGTTTGCGTGTGAAGACCGGGATGATCTCCATCACGATCCCGAACCCGGGCAGGGCCATGATGTAGACCTCAGGATGGCCGAAGAACCAGAAGAGGTTCTGCCACAAGAAATTGCTGCCGCCGTGCTCGTTCACGAAGAAGGCGGTCTCCGCCGTGCGGTCGAGGATTCCGGTGAGACACGCCACCACGAGCGTCGGCGTGGCCAGCGTGAGCAGGGCCGTGGTCGCCAGAATGCCCCAGACGAAGATGGGCACGCGGCCCCAGGTCATGCCGGGCGCCCGGTAATTGATGATCGTCGCCGCGAGGTTGAACCCGGCCAGGATCATCCCGATACCGATCACGCCGAAGCCGACGAGATAGGAATCCATGCCGCCCCCCGCCTGCGTCTGCAACGGCGCGTAGCCGGTCCAGCCGGTCGGGAACCCACCGAAGAGGAGCGCGCTCACGATCACGAGGTAGCCCGCCGAGAAGATCCAGAAGGAGAAGGACTCGACGCGTGGGTAGGCCATGCGTCGCGCACCGATCATCAGCGGGACGAGCCAGTTGCCGAGCGGCCCCACCACGGCGGAGGAGGCCATCATCATCATGATCGTGCCGTGCTCGCTCACGATGGCGATGTAGACCCCGGGCCCGAACACGTGGCTGGTCGGGCTCAAGAGCTCGGTGCGGATGAGCATGGCGAGGAGCCCGCCGGTGAAGAGGAAGGTGAGCACGCCGACGGCGTACTGGTATCCCACCACCTTGTGGTCGTCGGTCATGCGGAAGTAGCGCACCCAGGACTTTTCGGGCGGCATGGGGATGGGCTCGTGGCCGAGGATCTTGGCCAGCGGATAGGTGAGCCCACCGATGCCCGCCATCCAGCCGACCACCCCGAACACGAGTCCGAGGACGATGGCCAGGTCGTTCTGCCCGGTGTCCGCGACCTGGGTGTACCCGCTGCCGATGACGTTGCCGAGCCAGTGCCCGATCAGGTAGCCGCCGACGGCCCCGGCCATGGCCCACAGGATGTGAGGGCGTAGCCAGCCCGAGCGGCGCCACGCCGGCTGCGGTGGCGGCTGGTCTCCGACCTGCTCCTCGCCGGGGTACTCGAACTCTTCGGCCTGGGTGGTGTCAATCGCCATGCCTGTGCACCCTCGTCTTGGGGGATGGATGTTCTTGTTGCCCGCAGCGCTCGGCATTCATGTCAACCGGACCCTTGGTTCTGTGGAGCGCCGTACTGCTCCATCTTCGAGTAAGGGTCGACGTTGTCGGGGTAGTAGCCGCCGTCGGAACCGTTGGCGTCGGGCGTGTAGGTGAGCCGGTACGGCGGGAGCAGCGCAGTGTTCTTGCGCAGCCGGATCGCGGTGAGCGTGGCCCAGCCCTCGAACTGCTGCTTCGTGACCACGACCCCGGAGTTGTACATGGCGCCGTGCCAGATGCCGCACAGCTCGGCACAACGGACGATGAATGAGCCGAGCTGCTGGGGGGTCGCATACGCGACGTTGTTGTAGTCGGGGTTGGCGTCGGCCTTCACGCCGAGCTGGTAGGCCCAGAAGCTGTGGATCACGTCCAATGACGTGACGTTGAACTGAACGGTGGTGTCGTTGGGGACGACGAGCTCGTTGGTCTCGAAACCGCCGAAGGTCGGATAGCGGTAGGTGAATTTCCACTGCTGTCCGATGACCTGAATCGGCAGGATCGTCTTGGAGGCCGGCGTCCAGATGGGGCTCGCGCCCTCGCCACCGCCTGCGCCCTCCGGTTGCACGAGCTCGTAGGTGCCGAAGCCGAACAGGAACATGACCAGGACCGTGCTGGCGACGATCCAGCCGACCTGGATGCCGAGATGTCCGCGGGCCGCAGAGCCGCCGACGGGCTCGGGCCCGCCGCGCGACGCCCGCCACGTGATCAACGCGTAGAGGAGATAGATCCATACGGCCAGGACGACCGGAATCGCGCAGACCATCAGCACGTTGAAGTCGAACTGCGCGCCCTGGGCGACGTCGGTCATGGTGCCGGGCGGCATGTGTGGTCCGGCCAGGTAATAGAACAACGGGTCGGCGATGGCCGACAGCACGACCCAGATGGCGATCAGGCGCCACCAGTGGTGCGTCTGATCGGGGGCGGCCGTCGAGTCGGTCGGGGCGGGCGTCGGAGCGGCGCCCGCCGCTTGCGTTTCGCTCACGCCACCACCTTCATGAACCCGCCCATGTACCCGAGCGTCGACATCGGGCCACCGTTGCCGTAGAGGAAGCCGAGCCCGCAGGGCACGAAGCACTGCCAGCGGTAGCTGCCGGGCCCCGGGCTGTTGAAGGAGAAGCGGATGATTTTGTTCGGGGACTTCGTGGTGCAGGGCGCCGCCGCGCACAGGTTGGCGTTCGAGTTGTTGCCGTACAGCGGCACGCTGATGCCGAGATTCGGGAGGGAGAACGTGTGGCCGACGCCGTTGCCTGCGTTCGAGTTGATGACCTTGAACAGCCTGCCGTTGAGGGTGGCGACGTTGCCGTAGGTACCCGTCACCTGGCCGAGCTGCTGGTTCCGCAGTGGGCTGCCCGAGTCGTAGTTGTAGATGGTGACGTTGATGCGCGTGTGCTGGGGCACCTGGAACACCGTGGTGTGCACCCACTGACCCTGGGGTGAACGGACCAGGTAGGACACCCAGGTCGGGTGGGGCGCCGACCCGTAGCTGCCGACGGCCTGCAGCGTGACGCTGACCGGCTGCCCCGGGGACCCCGACGTGTAGTCGACCACGGGGGGCGTGCCGAGGAGGTTGACGATGAGGATGACCGCGGCCACGGCGCAGATCGCGAACAACACGACCGTCACGCTCACCTTCCACGCCATGCTCATGGACCCCTCCCGAAGCTGCGGCACGCTCAGCAGAGACTCAAAAACGGCTCTGCTGGGACGTTACGATTCCTTTACTGCGCCGTCAACTATTCTTCGCTGCTGGCCGAAAATCGTTGCAACGCTGGCTGCCGACGACGAAATCCGATCTGACGACCGGGGTGCGGCTGCGGAGGGCTCAGCCTGGGGGCACGCGTTCGGGGGGTGGGCGGAACGCCTCGAGCGGTGGCCCCGGATCGCGGTGGAAGAGACGGTCCACCCCCATGGAGAACTCTTCCTTGTTGTCCATGGCGCGTCGGATCGTCACGATCAGCGCGGGAACGGCCCAGAAGTCGCCGCAGACCCACAAGATGGCGGCTCCGATCTGCTGGTCGGCGTACGGCGACAGGCTGACGCCCGGCACGTGGGCGTAGACCGAGTACCAGCTGGTCGGAGAGAAGAGCGACATGGTCATGGCCAGGACGAACATGACGACGTTGGTCGAGATGATCGCCCCGATCTGCCAGAGCGGGGACGCCTTCATGCGGAAGGGGTACGACGGGATGATCTGCAGCCAGAACAAGACCCCGGTAATGAAGAGGCTCGCGTGCATGAGCCCGATGTGGACGGCCTGGTTCTCCTCGGCGGCGTCGAAGAGGGCGGGCACGTGCCAGACCACCATCACGACGTTGAACGAGACCAACGCGGTCCACGGGTTGACGACGAAGCGCCCGACGGCGCGCAGACCGTGTGAGAAGCGGCCGAGCAAGAGGAACCGCACGAGGCGCCGTCGCACGCCCACCGGCAGGCCGTGCAGCAGCGGGAGCCAGGGGGCGCCGGCCACGATGAGGATCGGGGCGAAGAACGCAAGGAGGATGTGCTCGATCATGTGCACGAAGAAGTAGTCGTCGGACCAGTAGTCGATTGGCGACGTCACCGTCAGCAGGAGCAGGGCGAGGCCCCCGTAGAAGAAGAGCGAGCTGAGGCGTCGTTTGCGCGTCCGCGCCGGGACCGAACGCCGGCGCAGGTTGGCGAGGCCCACCTCGTTGAGCACCACGACGAAGGCCACCACGATGACGAAGGGGTCGAAGCTCCAGTTGTCGACGATGTAGCTCACTGGGCCCTTCCGGCAGGTTCGGGTCGTTCGTCACGGTAGCCCCCGACCCGGGCACCCGCATGGTGCCGCTACGACGAGGACCCGTAGGCCAAGGGGACCTGGCCGGACTGAACCTTGACCCACGCCGTACCCGAGGGGCTCAACGCGTACACGTCGAGCTCGGCGCCGGCGACGGTGAACGCGTCGAGGGAGGGGCCGCCCAGGCTGATGCCTGGCTCGAGTGGACCGAGCGCGCTGGTGGCCGGGGGGAGTGCGGGGAGACGCGTCCACGGGCCACCGGGCACCAGGTCGTAGGCGACGGGCGCGCTCTTGGGTCCCACCATGACGGCCACCGTCCCCGCGACGCCGACGGACGACGCCAGCAGGGGCCGGTGCGATGGCAGCGCGAGCGGGGCCGACGCGGTCCAGCCTCCGCCCTTCTGCCAAACGGCGGCGAGCACCGAGGAGCTCCCGTGGCTCGCCGCGACGAGTGCCGTGGTGACCGGTCCGCCGGACTCGAGGCGGAGCACGCTGGTGCTCCCTCCGGTCCGGGTCCGGGGCAAGGTCGTGCCGACCTGCCTCCACGATCCACTCGACGTCGTGAAGATGGCGACCACCCCACCGCGCCGGCACCCGGTGGCGACCAGGGGAGCGCCTGTCGGCCCCACCGCCACGGCATCGAGCGCCGTGATGTCACAGCGCCGGGACGCCTGATCCAAACGGCGTACGGAAACCAGGGGCGACCACGACGCGAAGCCGGGCCGGGCGCGCAGCACGGTGTTGCCGACGATGGCGAGGGCGCCACCCGTCGCGCTCCCTCCACCGGCCAGCGAGTCGGGGCGCGCCGCCAGGCCGCCAGGCAGGAAGACCGGGCGCCAGGTCGTCCCGCCGTCGACGCTGAGCGACAGGGGAGAGAACCGGAGAAGCTGGCTCGGCAGCGTGCCGACCAACGTCGTCCCAGGGGAGACGCCGACGACCTCGCCTCCGTTGTCCGCGACGCCCTGCGGTGTGACCACGGACCAGTGCGAGGACCCCGGCCCGGCGTGAAGTACCTGCCAGAACGTGTTGGAAGGATCGGACAACTGGCCCATGGGCAGGACCGCCCACGAGCCGCCGGCTGTCTCGATGGCACTCGACAAGGGCGCGACCGCGGGGGCGGCACCCGATGCGGGCGGGACGCCCACGGCGAGGCCGGCGACGCAGACGACGAGGCACGCTGCCAGCGTGGGCAGCGCCGTCAGGCGCGGTCTGCGGAACCTCACGAATTGAGGACTTGGTCGATCCGGCTCGAGAGCAATGAGGAGAACGACGAAGCGAACACCTGGGTGGGGCCGGGATCGGTGATGAGCGCGTCGCGCTCGCGCCCGTGTGCGTCGATCACGTAGGCCAGATCGCTGTGCGCCACCATGGCCCCGTTGGCGACGGTCTGCACCTGCACGCCATAGGAGTCCCAGACCCGCTGGAGCGCCGAGACCGAACCGGTCAGGTAGTACCAGTTGGGCAGGTGGGTGAGGTCCTCCTGGCGGTCGAACGCGTTCGTGAACGACACCGACCGGTAGATCGGGTTGGCGACGACGGCGACGAAGTCGACCCGCGCGGACTGCCCGGACAGCTGCTGGTCGGCCTGACGGAATTCCTGCGCGATCAGGGGGCAGTCCGAGGTGCAGACGGGGTCGAGGAAGGTCAGCGCCACGACATGACCGTGCAGGTCGGCCAGGCTGACGGCCCGGCCGTGCTGATCGATGAGCTGGAACGGCGGGGCGGGCGAGTCGAGGGCGTTGGGTGTGCCGTCGAGCGCCTCGGTGAGGATCGGGTCGGCTTGGCCGTTGACCGCGGCGAGCGCCATGGGGGCCGTACCGACCAGCACGATACCCAGTGCCGCCACCACCGCGGCGGTACGAACTACGTAAGAAAGCGACGCGCGTTCCCACCACCGCACCGGTGCCGCCGGACCTGGCGCGGCGGGCTCTGCCGGCGCGGCCGCGTCAGCGGGCGCCGGGACGGGCGCGCTGACCTCGGCCATCGCCGGTACCCGCACCAGCGCCACGTAGCCCGACACCAAGACCAGTGCCAGCGGAAGCATCGAGTTGGGGTCCGTGCCGACCCCTCCCAGGAACCCGAGGTCCTCGACGAGCACCCAGTCGGCGAGGCACAGCACCACCAGGGCAGCCAGTCCGATGAGGACAGGCTTGGGCCGACCGCTCACCAGCAGGATGCCGATACCGGCCAGCGAGAGCACGACGAACAGGTTCACGCCCCACCCGTGGGCCCCAACGAAGGAGCCAAACGACCCGAGCCAGGACGAGAGGAAGCCCGGCTGCGGCGTCTTTGCCATCGCTTGGACCATCGTGGTCAGGGTGCCGTCGCGGCCCTGCCAGTAGCCACGGCCGGGCCAAGCTTGGAGCACCGCCATGCCGATGAGGAAGAGGCCGCCCAGGGCGAGGACCGCGCGCCCCAGCCGCTTCGAGAAGTAGGCGCGTTCGGGCAGCGCGACGAGAACGCCGCCGGCGCAATAGAAGAGGACCGCGCCGGGGGCGCCGAAGAGCCAGGTGAGGCCCGGGGCGAAGATCCCGCCGAAGGCCTCGCCGAATACCCACACGACGAGGCCCCAGCCCGCGCTGGCCAGGCCTCCCAGGCGGGACCACCGTCCGCGCGGCGCGACGAGGAGCCAGATCCCGAGCCCGAGCTGGATCCAGACCGTCGCGGCTGCTGCCTCGACGGGGTGGTTCGACCAGATCGTGGCCCCGCTGTTCACAACGTGCTGGACCCACTGCGGCGACGTGCTCGCTGACGGTTGGGTCACTGCGGACGGCAGCCCCAGAGGCATCGACGACTGCAGCTGCAATAGACCGTCGAAGATCCACAGGCATCCGAACCCGATCCGCACCACCCGGCGCGCCAGCGGCTCAGGCGTCGTGACTCGCGCCGAGGGAAAGGCGGTCAGCCCCTGCTCGCGCAGCCGCCGGTACTGCACCGTCCGGACGATGTTGAACCCGATGCCACACACGGCGACCACGAGGAACACGACGAGCAGCTGGTGAAACAGAGCGGTGTGGAACGCGGAGACGATCAGCGAGTTGCCCGTCTGCAACGAGCGGCCCATGCCGGGCATGGGGTTATTTGCCTCCCTGGGTGAGCCACACGGGCGCTGCGGGCATCGCGGCCGACACTATCGCCGCCTCCTGTGAGGCTGGCAGCGGCCGGGCACCGGAGCGTCCCCAGCGCGGGTGGTCCGCTTGCCTGCGCATTCGTGCTCCGAGATGATGAGCCGACCATATGACCGACGCCGCCGCACCTCCGGTGCCAGCTCTGGAGGCACCCTTCCCGAGGGCTCTCGGCTGGCTGCGGTCCAAGGACCCGGGTTTCCGCATCCTCAAGCGCTCGGTGCGCGCGGCGATCGTCATACCCAGCGTGTTCGCCATCGCCCACAGTGTGTGGTCGAACCCCCAGGTCGGGCTGTTCGCGGCGTTCGGATCGTTCGCCGTCCTCCTGCTCGTCGAGTTCACGGGGAGCCGGCGCAGCCGAGTTATCTCGTACGCGGGCCTCTTCGTGGCGGGCAGCGGGCTCATCGCGCTGGGCACGGTCGTATCGACCATCGAGGTGGCCGCGGTCGTGGTGACGGCGGTTGTCGTGTTCTGTGTCCTCTTCGCCGGCATCATCACGCCGGCGGCGGCGACGGCGTCGACGGCGGTGCTCCTCCTCTTCATCCTGCCGGTGGCCGTCGCCGAGCCTGCGTCACAGATCGGCTGGCGCCTGCTGGGTTGGACCATCGGCGGTGTGGTGTCCATGACCGTCTGCGTGGTGCTCTGGCCGCCTCCCACCCAGGACAATCTGCGCCGGCAGCTCTCCGCGTCAATCGTTTCGGTGGCAGGTCTGGCCGAGGCCCGGGCCCAGGACGATCGCGATCCTAAGTGGCAGGCCGCCGTCGACCGTGATCTGGTGGGACTACGCGCCCAGTTCTCCGCGACCCCGTACCCTCCGACCGGGGCCGCGGCCGCTGCGGTCGCACTTTCCAAGTTAGTCGGCCGGGTCGAATGGGTCGCGGACAACACTGGCCCGCCGGGCGACGGGAACTGGTCGAACGAGCCGGCGTCGGCGCGCCGGGTCACCGAGCAGGTGGCCGACACGCTGCGCCGAACGGCCTCGGTGATCTGCGACGGTGAGGCCAAGGCGGTCAGCGACTCTGCGCTGATTGAGGAACTCCAGCGCTCCACCGGGCGATTGGACGATTTGATCAAGGCGGAGGTGCGCGCCGACTTCAACGACCTGGCGTCGTCGGACTCCGACGTCCCGACCGTCCGGGACGGGGCCATTACCTCCACCTTGGACCCCGGCTTCCACGCCCGGGTGCTCGGGATCGCGACCGAAATGGTGGCCGACGCCGCACTCGAAGCGGCGGGTGCCGAGGGTGTCGTGGAACGACAGATCGAGGCGAGACTGCGGGAGACCCACAGATCGGTGGGACGTCGCGCGCTGACCCACCTGTCCCTCGATTCAGTCTGGTTCCGCAACGCTCTCCGCGGCGCGATCGGCCTCGCGCTCGCCGTCTCTGTCGTCGAGGTCACCGACGTGCAGCACGGGTTCTGGGTGGTCTTGGGCACCCTGTCGGTCCTGCGTTCCAACGCGCTGGCGACCGGCACCTCGGCGCTCCGGGCTGTGGGTGGCACGGCGATCGGGGTCGTCGTCGGTTCCGCCATCACGTTCGGTGTCGCGGACCACGTCATCCTCCTGTGGGTGCTGCTGCCGCTGGCCGTCTTCGTCGCGGGGATGGCACCCTCGTTGGTCGGGTTCGCAGCCGGCCAGGCGGCCTTCACCCTGGTGGTGATCATCCTCTTCAACATCCTGTCGCCCGTCGGGTGGATGGTCGGCATCACCCGGTTCGAGGACGTCGCCCTCGGGTGTGGTGTCAGCATCGTGGTGGGCCTGTTTTTCTGGCCTCGCGGCGCGACCGCGGCACTCGGCCGCGCCCTCTCGGCCGCGTTCGTGGCCAGCTCCGCCTACTTGGCGACGGCCGTGGACCGGCTCACCGAGACGTCGCAACACATCGACACCGAACCGGACGAGCGGGCGTCGCACCGGGCCTACTTGCTGCTCGATGACGCCTTCCGACAGTTCCTGACCGAGCGCGGGGCGAAGGTCGTGCCGGTGGAGACGATCGCCCGCTTGTTCACGGGCTCCAACCGCATTCGCATGGGCGCGTACGTCCTCACCACGCTGGCCGTCCGCCCACCCGACCGGGGCCGGGCAGAGATCGAGTCGGTCGCCGTCGCCGAGGCCGTCGTTCGTGACTCGTTCGCGTCCAGCCTCCGCTGGTACCAGCAGTTCGCCGAGCTCTTGGCCGATCAGCGGACGGCAGTCGACCCACTACCTCCCCACAGCGAAGTCCTGCACGATGCCCTGCAGACGGCCGTCGAGGACGTGCGAAAGCAACATCGCGCCGATCGCGTCCAGACGACCCTGCAGATGCTGTGGGCAGACGAGCTCTTGGAGAACCAGGAGCAAATGCGGGGCGACCTCTTGGCCTCGGCGGACCTGTTCATCCACAAGCGCCGCGGCATGCTGATCTAATGAAGGTTCTTTCGTTCTGAGTTCCACGACGGTCGACGCGCGTGGCGTCACGAGATCAGCGGCGTCAGATCACTACCCTCACCGCCGCCGCCTGCCCGTCATGTTCAGCCCGCGGGGGTCAAGATGCCCAGGAGCCCATTGGCGTAGCCGTTCGGCCCGGAGCTGAACACGAGGGCATGGCCGCCGCCGAAGGAGGCGTCGCCCACTCGCAAGGCCCAGAGCCCTGGGATCACGATCGGGGCACCGCTCGTGTTGTCCAACGCCCCGAGGTAGGCGCCGGTGGCCGGGTCGAAGGCGTTGATCCACCCGTTGCCAAGGTTTCCGACCAGCAACATCCCGGCGAACGGCCCGAAACCCTTCGGGGCGAAGGCGAGACCCCAGGGCTCGTCGAGCGAGCTGCTGCTGCCGCCACTGACAAGGTGCTTCAAGAGGACGCCGTTCGGGCTGTACTCGTCGACGTATCCCAATCCAGCGCCCGGGACGACGTTGGTCTTGGCCGCGTTTTGCTTGCCGTAGGTCACAAAGACGTGGCCTCTCAGCACCTGGACGTTGAACGGCGCGTAGCCCTTCGGGATGGCCGGGTCGACGAACTCGCTGGGCGCGCTGACCGGGACGAAGTCTTCGTTGAAGATGTCGACGCGGGCATTGGCCACATCGGCTGCGAAGAGCTCGGGACCCGCGGTGGGCGCCGCCGAGATGGCCAAACCTTTGAATACCGCTCCGGCTGGCGTGGTGCCACCCGGGCCGCCGGTCGGGCTGTCCTCGACCACGAAGGTCGAGCCGCCGTCCCACGCTGCGATCTCACCTGGTGATTGCGTGGCCCCGATGGAATCGGAGTCGACGATGAATATGGCGGCCCGGCCGGTCGTGCCCCCTACCGGGAAGGCGGTCGTCGGGTTGGCCACCTGCCCCGTGGGATTGCCTCCGGGCACTGGAACGGTCAGGTCGAGCGAGACCGCGCCTCCCTTGACGCCCCCGCTGTAGACAGAGGCGTCGCCCGAGTTGTTGTCGGAGACCCAGATGGGCCCGCCGGAGGACGTGGCCAGACCCCAAGCATTGGTGAGGTTCGGGTCGACCAGCTTCGCTCCGAACGACGCCTTGTTCGCGACGAGGTTGGTCTGGGCGAACTTGTTGGCCAGAGTCGGGGCGCCCGCGGCTGCCGCGACCGCCGCGGGCGTGAGTGCGGCGGCCACGACCACTCCCGCAGCGAGGGCACCGGCTCGGCCGAGGCGGCCCGGCCGGTCCGACGAGCGGACCGAGCCGAGACCTCGCGCCCGTGTGTCATCACCCTTGATGGATCGAGTCTTCATGTGCACCCCTTTTGCTCTCGCGCCTGTCGATGATCGAGCTGCCGGACGACAGGCAGATCCGCACCGCCTGAAGCCATAAGGAGCTACGGCGACGAGCCGTGGAGGGATTGCCACGGAGGCTCAAAAGCGCACGCGGAGGGCTTCGGGCCGCTCGCAGGTAAACGGGGAGTGACGCCAGCCCACGGACGCGAGCCTCATCAGTGAGCTCCTGCCGACACCAATTCATCGAGCATGGCGTCGAGCGCGCCCAGCCCGATGGACAGGTGGCCCTCGCCAGGCACGAGATGTGCGGACACCCCTGGCACGTGCGTCGCCAGCCACTCGCCGTGGGCAAAGGGGACCATGAGGTCGAGGTCGCCCTGCCACAGGCTGGTCGGGATGCGCACCTCGTCCAGATCGAAGCCCCAAGGGAGGACGAAGGCCATGTCGTCGTCGAACCACCCGTCGGTGCCATCCCGCAAACCCTCACGGAAGCTCGCCGCTATGTCCTCGCCGAACTCATCTGTGAGCACAGCCCGGTCGACATCCGGCAGCAGCGTGTGGAGCGACTCGACGACGCCCTGGGGCGTGATGTCCTTCAGGTCGGCGCGGAGCTGGATGAGGAGCGCAGCGAGGGCGTCCCCGCCTTCGAGTGCCGCTCCGAATTCCACGACATTGTCTTCGCCCATCCCGGCCACGAAGTCGAGACCGTCGACGCCGTAGGGGCCCACCCCGGCGATGACCAGCGCGCCACGAACGCCTTGGAGCCGTGCCGCACAGGCCAGCGCGTGAGGCCCGCCCCCGGACCAGCCCGCCACCAGGCAATCCTCGACACCGAGCGCAGACAGGATCTCCGTCGTGTCGGCCACGACGTCGGCCACCGACCGGCCTCGCCGCCGGCTCGACCTGCCGTAACCCGCACGCGAGAACGAGATCACCCTGAGGCCCCGCTCGTGGGCGGCCCGGTCGATGGCGCCGATCGGGGTGGCCGCACCCGGCGTCCCGTGGTGGAAGACGAGGGCCATGCCCTCTGGACGGCTGACGCGGTAGTCGAGTTTTCGACCGTCCGAGAGTGCCAACTGCTCCATTGCCTGGTTCTCCTTCGTGCCGATGCGGGCGCGCCCTCTGGGCGAGATCGGCCCGAGGGCCTTTTTTGGGTTTGAGGACCAAGTGGTAGCTACACGCCGAAACGGACGCAGCGGGGTCGTTTCGATCACTCAGCCTTGAGCATCGTCCTAATCTCGTTGCGCAACTCCGGGCTGTCGGCGTGCCCGTGGACGTCAGCGGCGTGCATGGCGGCGGCGCGTACGACCTCCTCTTCCTCTCCTGCGATCGTCAGCGTGCAGCCGCTGTCACTGGGCATGTCCCGGCAGTCAATCATCTTTCGTGCCACGTTCCTCCCTTTCTCGGAGTGCGGACGCTCTTCGCGCCCGCCAATTATCCCTTCACGTAGGAGAGCTTTTCTGTGACCTTGCCGTCTTTGACGGCGAAGAGATCGATGCCGCGCACGTGCCCGTCGCTCCACGAATAGCGCCAGCGCTGCGCGACCCGGTCGCCGACCACCAGGATCTCCTCCGTCTCGAAGACGCTGTCGGCATCGTCGAAGATCGATTGCCACGCCTTTCGAATTTCGGTGATGCCCACGCTTCGAGTGCCGTCGGGAGCCGGACCGGTGCTCTCGAACACGCAATCGTCGCTGATCCACGAGAGCGCTCTCTCGAGCTCGTGGTCCGCCCAGGCCGCCCCAAAAGCGGAAACCGTCTCTAGAGGGTCCACGGCTACTTAGGGTAATTGCCGGCTGAACGCTCCATGCTCTGCACGTCGAAGTAAAGCGGCAACAGGTACTTGACGTAGAAGGCGTGAACGGTGAGTTCCGGATAGACGAGATCTTCGTATCGCTTGACTTGCACGCGATCGTCCTTCTCGGCGTAGCGCTCACACGCAATCAGCAAATCATCGACCTCCTCACGAGAGTCTTGTAACAACCCAAGGTGGTCGTAACCGGGCGAGCTCATTGGCTTGTCGCTCTCGGCGAGAAGGATGAACTGGTCCTGGTCGGGCATCAACAAATGACAAGACTGACTCACCACTTTGGTGTCGAGTGCAGTCCAGCCGAATACCGAACCGTAGAAGGCATCGATTTCCTCTCGAAATGACCGGGTGAGACTTCCGATCGGGAAGGTCATTTCCATGTGGTTGAATCGCATCGCCTGTTCGCTCCTTTGTGTCTTCATCCCCCAGTTTTGCCGAAAGCCGCAACAGTCCGCACCGGCCCTAGGCGGATCCGGGCTCTTTTGTGCTGGCCACTCAGTACTCCTCACGGAGCTGCATTTGAACGAGTCTCAAGAAGGTTGCTCCTTTTAAGCTGATTCTGTCGCCTATCGGGAAGGCGCGTTGAATGGCGTCCCTTGAGGCACCGGCCCGGAAGAGGGGAAGTTCGCTCAACCTTGAGGTAGAGAGCACGCGTCGCGATTGCGGTGAACTCTCAGTCTCCGCTGATGACGGTCTTCTTTGACGGCAGACAGAGCAGGTTCGTCCCCGTGATGTCCACTTTCGCCGATCCGAACTGGTTCTGATCAAAGACATCCGGAGGGAACGGCGTCTTGGTCACTTGGAAGCACAACAGGTGCAGAATCGGGTTGATGATCGGGTACGTCATCGGTCCCGCTGGCTTGTCGACGATCTTTTCGGTCGGCAGGCAGAGAAGCTTCGGGCTGCCGATGCCGACCTGAGCGGAGCCGAATTCGTCCTTCAAGGACACCTGTCCCGGGACCTTGTAGCGAACCGTTCCCGCCACGTAGCTCACCGCGTAGCAGGTGAAATGATTCAGGTTCGGCGGTTGCGCGGCTTGTTCGTTTGGCGGCCCGGTCAGGCTCTTCCATGTCGGCAGGCACAGCACTTGGGGTTGGCCGACATCGAGAGTCCCCGATCCGAACTGGTTGGTCACCACCACCTCGTGTGTCGCTTGTGTAGGTGCCGCGATCTTGAAGCAGGCCAGGTGGGCTGCGGGATTCGTGATCTTTGTCACCTTCGGGCCGGACGACGTCGTGACCGTCTTCTGCACAGGATTGCAATTCTTCGTCAGCCGGCCGATCGTGGGGACGAACCCGTTCGGAGCGAATTGGTTTATCAGCCTGACGGTCCCGGCGGCCGGAAGGGTGAAGCCCGGAGGCGACGCCGCCGCGACATAGCAGAGCTGGTGGTCGACGGGCGGGTAGGTGACCGCAGAGGTTGGAGGGGCACCCGACGCTCCTTCTATGCCCGGTCCGGCAGCGACAGCAGCGACCGACAGGGTCAGAGCAAAGGCAAGGCCGAGGACCACCTTTATGGCGGTGAACCGGAAGAATCGGGACATGAGAACCTCCCGCAACGCAGAACCGAGACCAATGGTTCGACCTCGACCCGATCTGTCGGACGGCCCCGCCGAGGAACACCGCCCAAAAAAACCCTTCACATGCGTTGTAACACGGCCGGTCGCAGATGTCGATATTTTGACGGTACGTCCGCCCCAGATGTCCAACTCCGCCACCTCGTTCGGACGTCAGACATTTTGGAGGATTGATGACCGCTGAGGAGTTGAATGCGCTTCGGAGACTTGTGGACAAGGACAAGATCATCGACCTCGTCCACAGGTACTCCTACTGCATCGATCATCGACTGTACGACGACGTCGTGGAGCTGTTTACAGAAGACTGCATCGTCGACTACGGGTATGACGGGAGCCCCCCAGTGCGCTCCCGAGTCGCCCTCCGTCAGTTGATCGGACATCCCGAAGGGGCGTTCAAGGCCACCAGTCATCACAATGCCAATGTCCTGGTGACGTTCGGCGATGACGACAATGCCACGGTGCTGACGTCGGTGTATGCCTGGCACGAGCGGAATGATGCAGTGACGCCAACGCTATGGGGTTACTACCACGACTCCGTCGCTCGAACTTCGGAGGGCTGGCGCATCGCGAAGCGAGAACTCCGGGTCCTCGGTGTCGAGGATTGGCATTCAAATTGGCACTGGGCACTCGACAGGGACGTCGGCCAACTGAAGTGAGGAAAGACAGCAGGCACGAACTCCCAACGCCAGAAAAGATCGACGAAAATCAGAACAGCCGCTCTGCTCGAGCCCGGAGGTGGCCAGGAGGAGGCTTACACCTTGACCTGGAAGGTGATCGACGCCAGCGAGGTGAACGTGTCGGCGACGGTGACCCCCGCGGTACCAGTCGACTGGCCCTCGAGGTAGACCGAACCGTTCGGATATATGTCGATGGAGCCGGGGGTTCCGCCGTACGTGTACAGGGGCTCGTACAGATAATGCGCTGGGCGGTCGTCGGCGGGCAGCACGAATGCGGGCCCGTCGCCCGAGGCGGCATCGAGTCCACCCGCGAGGTGGACCACGCCGTACTGGTCACGAGCGACGGTGACTTTGCCGGCGCTGAACGCGTTGCCCATCCAGCCGTTCTGCAGCTTCGGGCTCACGACGGCCAGGATGGAGCTCTTGGCCCGGAAGGTGATGCCGGCCAGATTGGTGTAGCCGCTTACGTCCGGACCTGTGGGTATCACGTCGCCAGCCGGGGTGACGTACACATATCCGGTGGTGCCAGCATCGGTGTAGGTCTCGATATACGTGGCAGACGGCGGCCGGTCGGCTGCGGGAAGCACGAAGGCGATATGGCCGTCGGTCCCGCTCTCCAGGGAGCCGCTCAAGTGAACGATGCCCTCGGCATCTATGGCTGCGGCCGGAGCACCCGTCCCGTAGGTGTGATCGGCGGAGACCCATCCGTTCTCGAGTGGAGGGTACGAGTTTGTGAGGGCCGATCCGGCCGAGGGGAACGAGATTCCGGCCAGTTCCGTGAAGCCGGTCACGTCCGGCCCCTCCGGGAAGACAGCACCGGATGTCGAAATGACCAGGTAACCCAGCGTGTTGTCAAGCGTGTACACGTCGATATAGATGACGCTCGCTGGTGCGTCGCCAGCTGGCAGCGTGAACGCTTGGGTATTCGAGCTTCCGCCTCCGATGGCACCGCTCAGGTTCACGATACCGTCGCCGTCGACGGCCACACCCGGACGACCAGTCGTGTACCTCGCGTTCTTCGACACCCAGTGGTTCATGAGTGTCAGTGTCTGCACCGTCGGATTGGCTGGTGCGGCCGGCAACGCCCCTGCGTTGCCTGCGGCTCCGATTCCTCCCACGGCCAGAGCAGTACAGACGCTCGCCAAGCAAATCACTCGCCTCATCCCGCGCTCCTGACATTCGATGACGCGGCCTCTTGCTCCGAGGTTCCGCCCGAAGCGGAAGCAGGAATGCCACAAAGAGACCACGCGAAACCCGCGTTAAAGCTACCAATCTCGAGGTGTGTGCGCCTGGGCCGCCAATCCGCCAGGCCGACCGCCACCGGGGGGCCGTTGTCGAGGCGCGATGGGATCCGGCGAGCCGGACGGCGGCCGCTCGGTCGAACGCGAACATCACCTCACTCCGGTAGTCAGGTGTCGTTCGGGTGACGCCGGCCGTGAGAACCCCTCAAAAACGGTCAGTGGAGAGGCTCGGGAGCCTCCGACCGGCCCTCACAGCACCCCAACGGGACGTTATTCGAACTCGCAAAACTTCGGAATGACCGAGGTCGCCGGACTATCGCGTCATCTGGCCGCCCCCGATCGTCAGAACCCTGGAGTCTTGACTCAGATTGTCCGTCGTCGTGAACCCAGCTGGGTCCAGCCGGCTCGGTCAAGGCCTAACTACGCCACCATCCGGGCTTTGGGCCACACCCGGTACAAGAGAGCTACCGGACTGCGCAGGCTATTCGTCGGCCCAGACCCTCCGCGGGCTCAGACCCAACGTCTGGCGAACGTCTTGCAGGGGCCAGTCGATGACTGCGAAATGGTCGAAGGCGACGATGTCATGGGTACACGCGGCGCCCCGGCGCATCGCCTCCGCGAAGACATCGGGGGCACCGGGGCGGCCGAGCACGCCCTTGGTCCCATCGATGCCCTCGAAGTCGAGGAGGTCGACTTCGTAGAGGGCGAGGCTTCCCACCAACGCACTGAAGTGCTCGTCGCCATTCGTACAACTGGTGATGAGTGCCGACAGCGACGTCTCGTCCACCGCGCTGTTCGGCAGGTAGTTCGCAAGGACGTGCGCAAAGTCGTGGTTGACCAGGCTGATGCCGTGAGCATCGTCGCTCGTCGGCAACGGAAGGCTCCAGCGGTCGTAGAACTCGAGGAAGGCCCGTCCCAGGCTGCCAGGCGAACATTGCTGCAAGGCGCCGATTCGGCGCGAGAACTCATCGTCCTCGACCCCCGTCAAACGCGGCTCGGGTGGGGTGCCGCGCCTGAAGCGGCTCCAGTCGGCCATGACCAATTCCCGGGAATGTTCGGCGGCCCGCCGGACCACCTTGAGCATGGGCTCGTTCACCCCCAGCTCGGCGGCAAAGCGTTCGACCGACTCGGTCAGGACCTCGCTGGCCGGATGCCGCATGAACTCGAGCACGATCATCGCCTGCACGAGGCGGAGGCGCGAGCTCGGATCAGGAATCCGGCGTGCGAGTTCGTCGGGCGAGAGCGGGACCAGGTCGATCGTCTCTTCGAAGCCGAAGTAGCCGCGAAGCAAGGCCTGTATCAGCCGCAGTTGCTCGTCCGTCGGTCCGCCGTCGACGGAGATGGCCTCGAGTAGTCCACCGAGCCAGTACGGCGCTTGCTCCGGATGAATGTCCCGCATGAGTTCCTCCCCGGACCGCACGGCGAACAGCAGGCCCTTTCTTGCTCGACATCCTGGCAGGTCCTCCGGCCGCGCGTTGAACTTGAGCAACGGTGCGCCTGCGAAACACCGAGTCGACCGGCGGCGGCACGAAACCGACGAGGTCGGCTAGCCCGCATCCGCTGCCGGCATCGATCAGGGCTTGGCGCTTTCAGCTGTTGAGGGTGGCCTTGGACACCTCAACACTTTCGAAAGCGAGCTCACCCTGGCGTCGCGACCGGTCGAGTACAGACGGCCCGACGGAAGTCTCTCGCATATCGCTTGGGCATGACTACCTCCTCGTAGCTCGCGACCAAACTCTTGCAACACTGGTCTCCGAAACGGGGTTCAGGTCAAAGAGCACTCCTGAGGGAACTGCATTCGAACAGGGACGCGTTCTTGTCTTGACAGAGACCGCGGTAGCTAGCACAACTGGGGTAAAGAAGTTCGTCCGTCAGGCCAGGAGGCGTTATGTCCAACCAGCGGGTAGAAAGTGTGAGCACGCTCCTTCACGAGGCATCGGAAACCCACCACAGGGTCTTTCGCATAACCGATGGTACCGACGATGACTGGGCGTCTTGGTATTCCGATTGGCTGGTGAAGCTCTCGGAGCTGCCCTCGCTCCTCGGAAAGGCGCCGGTGCGAAGCGAGTTGACTCACGTGCTGGTCATGCTCGACAAGGAGTACGTCCAAAACCAGCCGACAGAGCCATGGGAGAGTTACTACGCGGCACGAATCATCGCCGACTTCACTTGAAGGAAGAAGTGTGTTGCGCACAGAAGTGATGGCCTCATGACGTCACGGCTCAACGTTGTTTCGGCGTACCGGGTTCTTGCGTCGGCATCTGCTGATCCGGCGGAATGTCAATTGCCTCGGGAGCGGTCATGAACGGAACGATAATCGTCAGCGTCGGGCACCCAGGGGCCAAGTGGTGTCTCGAGCACAGGTCCGCAGTGGGTCCCGTCCGGCTCCAAGAACGCCGACGAGGAGCAGAGGCGGTCTGGCATGGTCCTCACGAATCTGCATTCGAACAGGAACGCGTTCTAGCCGTAAGACGCACTGCGCCGGGCAAAAGGTGCCATGGAGCAGTTCGAGCTGGCGCCGCGCCTCGTGATGACAGTGGTCGTGCCTGCCTTCGACGTCGGCAGTCCACCGCGGTCCCAACGGGTAGTCGGGAATGGTGTGAAAGCGCTCAGTCGCGCGAAGATTTTGCTTCGCGAGGTTCGTAGACTGGGCGGTGAAGACGGTCATGGGCGAGCGCACGAAAGAGAAGGGTGGACGGTGAGAAGAACGAAGCGGGCCATTGCTGTTGGGGCAATGATGAGTGCCTTGCTCGGACTCGGTGGAGCGTTGAGCGGTGGAGGGGTGACGGCGTCGGCAGCGCCCAGCGGCCAAGTGTCACACACGTCCTTGAACGGCCGGCTGCCACCGGGGACGAGCACCACCCGCTTCGCCTCGTGTGTCGATGACGGGTATGTCGAGAGGGGCGCCAATCAAACAGTTCCGCGCCTCAAGGTGTTCGTGCAGGCGAATACTTTTGTAGGCCCAATCATCGCGTGGGACACCGTTCCCAATGCCTTCGGTTCGCGTGCGGTGACATCCATGATCATCACGATCCACAACGTCGACACCACCGATAGCCACTATTGGGAGGTGACCTGGTATTGCACGCCCGACAAGAGCAAGGCATGGCTCGTGTTCGGGTGATCGAGAATTGAGCGAGGCCAGCGCGGCCAGGTGGGCCAGTGGCCCAGCTACCTTCGACCCGGGCACCGGCCAACTGATCCTGTTCGGCGGCCAGGGTGTAAGCGCTGGTCCGGTCTCTCGGCGATACGCGGGAGGGTAAAAGCCGCGTTCTCCTCGTGAGACTGCTCGAGCAGATCCATGTCGCGGCCCGGCATTCGAACCACGCGATCGAACAAGTTGGGAAGGAGTCAGCACCCCCAACCGTGACATCAGCACCCCCAACCGGATTCGAACCGGTGCTGCCGCCGTGAAAGGGCGGTGTCCTAGGCCGCTAGACGATGGGGGCGGGACCGTGTGGTGGGCACGGGAGAAAAGAGCCTAATGGGCACCGACGGGCACGCCCGCTGCCGAGGCATCGGGGACCAGCGGGGCAACCAATGCCTCGGGGGCGTGGTAGGTGCAGGCAAGGAAGGTCTGCGTCGCCCCGATCACGAGCGCGGTGGCGCCGACGAGATGGATCTCGACGAGCAGCGCCGGGAGGTGGGTGAAGTACTGGGTGTAGCCGACCGCCGCCTGGGCCACCATCACGGCCATGAGGATCCGGGCCGAGCGCCGGACCCGCTCGGGCACGTCGCCCATGTGTAGCGCCACGACGAGGCCGATCGTGAGCCCGATCAGCAGCAGCGCGAGGCTCGAATGCAATTCGGCCATGTCGCGCAGCGCGATCGGGATGCGCTTGGCCACCTGCTGGCCCGAACTGTCTCCCGCGTGCGGCCCAGCGCCCGAGGTGGCGGTGCCCGCCCCGATCACCACGGCGAGCAGTGCCAACAGGCCGTAGTAGAGACGGATGACCGGTCGCGGCACGATGAGGTGGGCAGAGCCCGGCGTGTAGTCACGAGTGGAGCGGTGCACGAGCACGATCGCGTCCACCAGGAGGAGCATGGTGGCGTAGAAGTGCACCATCACGACGTAGGGGTTGAGCTTCGTGTAGACGACGATCCCCCCCAGCACGGCCTGCGCCAGAACCCCCGCCACCAACCCGCCGCTCAGCCAGATCAGGTCGCGGCGGCGGGGAGATCGGAACACCGAGCCCAGGAAGGCGGCCGCCACCGCGATCGTGAGGACGACCGTGACCAAGCGGTTCCCGAACTCGACCAGGCCGTGGAATTGCAACGCCGGGGTGAGGTGGCCCGCCGTGCAATCGGGCCAGTTACTGCAGCCCAGCCCGGACCCGGTCAGGCGCACGGCTCCCCCGGTCACCACGATCAGGGCCGTGAGAACCAAGGCCAGCACGTTGAGCCGGTGGCTCAGCGCGGGCGAGACGGTGGGCAGGCGGCGTCTGGACACGCCGGCTCAGCGTACCGGGGCCTGTTGCCTGGTCACGGGCGAGCCCCGGTGCGTAGGCTGAGCCCACATGTCCATTGAGGCGCCCGCCCTCCAGGGCCGGCGAGCGCGATGGTCGTGGCAGACAGTCGGGGCCTACGTCGCCTTGACCAAGCCACGCATCATCGAGCTGCTGCTGGTCACGACGTTGCCCACCATGGTGGTGGCGCAGCGCGGCCTGCCACCACTCTGGCTGATGGCGGCTACCCTCGCAGGCGGCGCGCTGGCGGCGGGCGGGGCGAACGCCATCAACATGTACGTCGACCGCGACATCGACCGGCTGATGAAGCGGACGAAGAATCGCCCGCTCGTCACCGGGGCCGTGACGCCCACCGCGGCGCTGGTCTTCGCCCTCTCGCTCGAGGTGGCCGCGTTCGTCGAGCTGTGGCTGGCCGTCAACCTGCTGTCGGCGGTGCTGGCGATCTCCGCGACGCTGTTCTATGTCTTCGTCTACACGCTGTGGCTCAAGCGCCGCTCCTCGCAGAACATCGTCATCGGGGGCGCGGCGGGCGCAGTGCCCGTCTTGGTGGGCTGGGCGGCTGTGACGAACTCCCTGGCGTGGGCGCCGGTGGTGATGTTCGCCATCATCTTCATCTGGACGCCGCCTCACTTCTGGTCGCTGGCCGTCCGGTACAAGGAGGACTACGCGGCGGCGGACGTCCCGATGCTGCCCGTCGTCGCGTCCATGAAACGGACCGCGAGCGAGATCGTGTATTACACGGTGGCGCTGGTCGCCGTCTCGTTCCTGCTCGGGCCGGTGGCGCACCTCGGCTGGATCTACATGATCACGGCCGCGGTGCTGGGCGCCGGGTTCCTCTACCTCGTCACCCGGCTGTGGGGGTTGGCGCAGAACGGACAGGTGAGCGGGCGCGACGCCATGCGGGTCTTCGGGTATTCCATCACCTACCTCACCGTGTTGTTCGTGGCCATGGCGGGCGACGTCCTGATCTCCAACCACGTCCACATTCACTGACGCCTACTCACGATGACTGACGCAGCACCGGCCGCACCGTCGGCTCCCTCGAATGGCGCGGGTGACGGAGGCGACGCGGCGCCACGCAAGCCGCGCAAGATCTTCCTTCTCATCGGTGTGGTGGTCGCCGTGCTGGTGGGAGTGGGGCTCTTCACCAGTGTCGGCAGCGGGGGGTCGCCGGGGAGCACCGGATCGGGGGGCGGGTCCGGCGGTCAGCCCCAGGCGGGAGACCTGGTGCCCGCCTTCGGCGCCGCCAACATCGGGCCGGTCGGGTCGTCCGAGGTCTCGGTCCCCTCGGACGGGGGCAGCGAGGGTCGGCCGGCGGTTCTGCTGTTCTTCGGGAACTGGTGCGCCAGCTGCCACCAGGAGCTGCCGCCCCTCGCCGCGGCGGTGCGCCAGCAGGACCAGGCGGGCGGGGCGCTGTCAAAGATCCGGGTCATCGGCGTCGACAGCGAGGACACGACGTCGGACGCCAAAGCATTCATCAAGAGCTCCGGGGTGACCTTCCCGGTGGCCAACGACCCCAACGTCTCCATCACGGAGGGGACCTTCGACTTCCACGGCGACCCGTACACCGTGTTCGTCAAGGGGAACGGAAAGATCAGCAAGGTCGTGGCCGGTGCCGAGTTGACCCCGGCGTCGTTTACCGCGGACGAGCGCGCGCTCATTCCCAACGGAACGTGAGGGCGGCGGCCACTGGCGCCGCCACTGCCCACACGCCAAGCACGATCCACGACTCGGTCGGGACGGTGGTTCCGCTTCCCAGCGTCGCGTGCAGCGCGGCGGAGAGCGCCTCGGCCGGCAGCAGCTTGGCGAAGTCGGCCAGCCCGCTCCCGAGCTTGGAGATGGGGACGATCATGCCCCCGAGGAGGAGCAGCACGAGGTAGAGCCCGTTCGCCGCGGCGAGGTTGACCTCGGCGCGCAGGGTGCCGGCCATGAGGAGCCCGATGCCGGCGAAGGCGGCGGAGCCGAGCAGGATGGCGCCGATCGCGCCTGGGACCGCCGCGGCGCCCGAGCCGCCCGGGTTCCAGCCGAGGCCGAGCCCGACCGGGAGCAGCACCGCCGCCTGCAGGAGCTCGACGGCCACGATCGTGATGATCTTGGCGCCGAGCAGGCGGGGGCGGCCGAGAGGGGTCGAGCCCAGGCGCTTGAGCACGCCGTAGCCGCGTTCGAACCCCGTCGCGATCCCGAGCGAGACCATGGCGGTGGACATGACCGCCAGCGCGAGGATGCCGGGCACGAAGAAGTCGGCCGGCGTGGCTGTCGGCGTCGAAATGACCGAGACCTTGGAGAAGAACAGGAGGAACACGACGGGGATGCCGATGGTGAGGAGGAGCGTCTCGCCGCGGCGCAGCGTCATGTAGATCTCGGCGCCGGTTTGCACGGTAAGGGGGCGCAGTGCGCCGGCAGTCGTTCTCGGCGTGAGGCTGCCAGGGTGCGGGCTGGCGGGGACAGAGCTGGCCGTCTGGCTCACGGGCGGACTCTCCGCGTGCGGTCGCGGCCACGGCGCCTTCGCCCCGGTCCGGGGTCGCCGGGCGGTTGGTCGTCGCCCGTCATCGTGGTCGCGGCGGCGCCGACCGCGGCAAAGTAGACGTCTTCGAGGGTCTGGCCGACGACGAGGTCGGTGAGGGCCGCGCCGTGGTCGGCCAGGTAGGTGGCGATCGCTGCCGTGAGGGCCGGGCCGGGGGCGGCTGCCTCGACGCGGTAGCGGCCCGGCGCAGTCTCGATGGCGACGACCTCGAGCGCGGCGGCTGCCGTGGGTGTCGTCGCGAGTGCCGCGCCGAGCGCCGCCGTATCGAGAAGCGGTGGCGCGCCGAAGGTGACGGTGGTCGTCTGGACACGAGCGCCTTGGGCGCCGAGGCCGGCGCCGGCGCCGGCGCGCTCGGTCAGTTCCGAGGGTGTCCCTTCGAGCACGATGCGTCCCGACGAGAGGATCACGATGCGATCGGCCATCCGCTCGGCCTCGGTGAGCTCGTGGGTGGTCATGAGCACACAGACCCCCTGCTCCTTGAGCCCGGCCACGACGGCGCGGATGGCGAGACGCCCCTCGGGGTCGACTCCGGCGGTCGGTTCGTCGAGGAACGCGACCTCGGGGCGGCCGATCAGCGCCAGTGCGAGCGAGAGGCGTTGCTGCTCGCCGCCGGAGAGGTGGCGCCACGGCGTCTGCGCGACGGCGCGCAGGCCGACCACGTCGAGCAATTCGGCGGTCGGGATCGGGTTGCCGTAATAGCTCCCAAAAAGGTCGAGCGCGTGCCGTGGCCCGAGCATGGGGTAGAGGCCGCCGCGCTGCAGCATGACCCCGACGCGGCCGGTCAACGCGGCGTGATCGCTGGCTGGGTTCAGGCCGAGCACCGCCACGTCACCCGCCACCGGCCGTCGGTAGCCCTCGAGCGTTTCCACGGTGCTTGTCTTGCCTGCACCGTTGGGTCCGAGCACGACGAGCACCTCGCCCCGTTCCGCGGAGAGGTCGATGTCGTCGACTGCGGGCGCCGTTCCCGGCGGCCCGTAGCGCACCGTGAGGCCCCTGACCCTGACGGCTGGCATGGCGTCGCAGGCTACCGTGAGCAGGAATGATCGATATCCGAGCGCTGCGCGACGACCCCGACGCGGTCAAGGCGGCGCTGGCCCGGCGCGGGGTCGAACCGGCCGAGGTCGACGCCGTGATTGAGGCGGACGTGGCACACCGAGCCAGGGTCGCGGGCGCCGAAGCGATGCGGGCCGAGGTGAAGGAGCTGTCACGCCAGGTTGGCCAGGCCAGGAGGGAAGGCGACGCCGCCCGAGCCGACGACCTCTCGGCGCGGAGTCGCGCCCTGGGCGAGGAGGAGCGAGCTGCGGCGGCCGAGGCGGACGCCCTGGGGGAACTCGTGCGGACCGGACTGCTCTACCTGCCGAACATCCCGGCGGAGGACGCCCCGGACGGGACGGGTGAAGAGGACAACGTCGAGGTCCGCCGCTGGTGGCCGGGCCAGGATGTGGGGCGGCCGGAGCCGGAACGGCTCGACTTCCAACACGTGCCGCACTGGGAGATCGGCGAGGCGCTGCAGCTCCTCGACATGGAGCGCGGGACTCGCCTCGCCGGCTCGATGTTCCCGCTGTACCGCGGACCGGGCGCCCGCCTGCTGCGTGCGCTGACGGCGTTCGCCATCGACCGCCACTCGCCCGAGTACGAGGAGATCCGCCCGCCCACTGTCGTCCTCACCGAGACCATGGTCTCGACCGGGCACCTGCCGAAGTTCGCCGACGACGCCTACCACATCGAGCGCGACGACCTGTGGCTGATCCCGACGGCCGAGGTGCCGCTCACGTCGATGCACCGGGGCGAGATCCTGGAGGAGTCGCAATTGCCGCTGCGCTTCACCGCATCGACGGCCTGCTACCGGCGGGAGGCCGGTTCCGCCGGGCGCGACACCCGGGGCCTGCTGCGGGTGCACGAGTTCGACAAGGTGGAACTGTTTGCGTACGCGACGCCGGAGGGCGCGCTGTCAGCCCAGGCCGACATCTTGCAGCGGGCGGAGTTGATGTTGCAGCAGTTGGAATTGCGCTATCGGGTGCTTGATCTGTGCGTCGGCGACCTGGGCGGGTCGTCGGCTCGTACTTTCGACCTCGAGGTGTACTCGCCGGGGGTGGACCGCTGGTTGGAGGTGTCGTCGGTGAGCTGGTTCCGCGACTACCAGGCCCGTCGGGCCAACGTCCGGTACCGGCGGGCCGGGGGTGGGGGGCTCCAACTGGTGCACACGGTGAACGGCTCCGCGCTGGCCTGGCCGCGCATTTGGGCCGCGCTGATGGAGAACGGGCGCCAGCCCGACGGGACCGTGATGCTCCCGGAGTCCCTGGCGCCCTACCTGGGTGGCGAGCTGCTGATCAAGGCGCCGTGAGCCCCTCGGGCGCGCCGGCGGTGTTGCGTTCGTACGGCAACCGGATGGGGAAAGGGTCTGATGGTGATCGTGGGTGTGGGTGTGGGTGTGCTCGTCGGTGGATGCCCGGATCGGTTCTCGCAGACAGAGCGTCGGTGATGTCGCTGAAAACCATGCACAGACCGGTTTACGGTTTTTGGAGACATCGCCATCACGCCGGTGCCTGCGATGGTGCCGAGAAGACGGCGCCGGTGATGTCCCCGAAAACCATGCACAGACCCGTTTACGGTTTTTACAGAGGTCACGCCGCCGGCCCGCACCCGAGCGAGCGGCCGTGACGCGAACCTCCAGCAGCCGCCAAGCGGGTGCCGGGACATTCGGGTTCGACCAGGTCCTCGACGCCATCACCACGCAGAGCCGGCAGCTCGCCGAGGCCGTGGCTTCCGCCGACCTCGAGGTCCAGGTCCCGTCGTGCCCGGAATGGTCCGTACGTGACCTGGCCCATCACATCGGTCAGGTCCAGACCTACTGGGCCGCCAATGTCCGCAAGCGGGACGGCGACGTCGGCTGGGAGACGGTGATGTACCTCTTCCCGCCCGACGAAGATCTCGTCGCGTGGCTGCACGATTGCACCGAGACGCTCGTCGCCAACCTGCGCGACAGCGGACCCGACGCGCCGTGCTGGGCCTGGTGGCCCGGACCGCACACCGCCGGCGCCGTCGGTCGCCACCAGGCGCAGGAGGCCGCCGTGCACCGTTGGGACGCCCAACTGGCGGCCCGGTCCGCCGCGGCGGCCGAGGAGGCGCGAGCAACACTTCCGACGGACCCCGCACCGCTTCCGGCGGACCTGGCGGAGGATGGAGTCCCCGAGTTCATCGAGATCCTCATCGGCCGCGACGCCGACGCGCTGCCCGGGACGGTCACGCTGGCCGCGACCGACACCGGCCGACACTGGCAGGTGTCCGGCTCCGAGGGCGGGGCGAACGAGAGCCGCGCGTCCGCCTCGAAGAGTCGGAAGGCCGAACTCCGTGCGACCGCGTCCGAGTTGGTCCTGATGCTCTACCGCCGCCTGCCCGTCCCCGACTCGGACGTCGACGGCGACCCCATCCTCGTCGCCTTCATGCTTGCGCTCGGCGACACTTCGTGACCGAGCTCACGTTCCTCGGGACCGGCAACTTCGTGGCCCCGCCGGGCCGCTACTGGAACAGCTTCGTCGTCGACGCCAGCGTGTTGGTCGAGCCCTGTCCGACCGCGCTGCCCCACCTGCGCCGGTGCGGCTTCGCCGTCGACGCGATCGACGTGGTAGTGATCTCGCACTTCCACGCCGACCACTGTTTCGGGTGGCCGTTCCTCGTCCAGGCGCTGGCCGAGGCCGGTGGTGGGCGCACCGTGCACGTCGTGGGCCCGCCCGGACTCGAGCAGCACCTCGCTCACATGATGGACGCCGGCGCCGTGCGCTTGGTGCTCGAGATGGCTGAGGCCCGGGTCGACCTCCGCTACGTCGAGGTCGACGGCTCGTGGCAGGAGTCCGGCCCGCTTCGCTTCCGGGCGGTCGAGGTGGAGCACGTCCCCTACCTGCGCTGCTTCGGTTACCTCTTCGACCGGGGGACGCAGACGGTCGCCTACAGCGGCGACGTCCGGCCGTGCGACGGCCTCGACGAACTGGCCCGCGAGGCGGACGTCCTGGTGCTCGAGTGCAACGGCAGCCACGACGGGCCGCGGACCCACATGGACGAAGCCTCGGTGCGGGAGCTGCAGGCGGCGCATCCCGACGTGCAGCTGATCCTCACGCATCTCGGCGAGCAGGTGGACACGAGGTCCATGCCGGGAGTGACGATCCCCGACGACTTCGAGCGCCTGGCCGTCTGACCCCTCTGAGCCGGACCCGCCCGGTCCGGTTTGCGCGGGCCTTTACGGAGTTGCGGCGGCGAAGCGGTAGCCGACGCCGCGCACCGTCGTGATGAGGACGGGCTCGGAGGGATCGGCCTCGATCCGCGAGCGCAGGCGCTTGATGTGCACGTCGAGCGTCTTCGTGTCCCCGATGTAGTCGGTCCCCCACACTCGGTCGATCAAGACGTCACGGGTCAGGACCCGGCCCGAGTTCTCCACCAACAACCTGAGCAGCTCGAACTCCTTGCGGCGCAGGTGCACCTCGTCGCCGCGCACGAACACTCGGCGCTGGTCGAAGTCGACCTTGATCCCGTTCGACTCCCAGATGCCGTCGTTGGTGAACTCGAGATTGCCGTTATCGGAGGACTCGGGCCCGCCGGGTGCCCGGCGCAGCACGGCGCGCATACGCGCTACCAGCTCGCGCAGGCGGTAGGGCTTGGTGACGTAGTCGTCAGCCCCCACTTCCAGGGCGACGACGGTGTCGATCTCCGTGCCCTTGGCCGTCACCATGATGATGGGCACCTGTGAGCGCGTGCGGATGGTGCGGCACACGTCGATACCCGACAGCTTGGGCAGCATCAGGTCGAGCAGCAACAGGTCGGGGCCGATCTCGTCGAAGAGTGCGAGCGCCTCTTGGCCGTCGCGGGCCACCGTGACGCGGAAGCCCTCGTTGGTCAGTCCGATGACCAACGCCTCAATGAAGGATTCCTCGTCCTCGGCCAGCAGCACCTTGACCGGTCCGTCTCCCGGCGACGACCGCGCTCCCTTCTTACCCTTGCCCGACGCCTTGCTCATGCGATGCGCTCAGCCTGGATCGGGAGCACGAGCGTGAAGGTGGAGCCCTCGCCCTCACGTGACTCGACGTCGACCCAGCCCTGGTGGTTGTTCGCGACGTGGCGCACGATGGAGAGGCCGAGTCCGGTCCCGCCCGTGTCACGGCTGCGGCCGTGGTCGACGCGGTAGAAGCGCTCGAAGATGCGGTCGAGGTCGCGGGCCGGGATGCCGACACCGTGGTCCTGCACCGAGAGCCGAACGTTGTCCCGCCCCTCGATCCGCCAATTAGGAGAGCCCGCGGAGGTGGTCTCCATCGGAGCCGTCCCGGCCTCGTCACCCTTCTCGGTCTCGTGGGCCGCGGGCACCGGCACCGGCGCCGGGGCCGGCGGCGGCGGCGGCGCAGTGGTCCCGGTGGCGGGCGCGGCGAGCGCGTCACCTTCCGTGGGCGTGTACTGCTCGAGGATCTCGGGGGTGAACACCGGTTCGACCGGCCCCTGCTCTTCCTTCTCGGGCTCGGCCGGGGTATCCCCGACGACGGGGGTCTCGTCGGTGGTGGGATCGGGCCCGCCGGCGTCGGGTGGCCCGCCTGCCCCGGCGACGGCCGGGTGCTTCAGGCTGGGGTTCATGCGCTGCACGGTGCCGGTCACGACGACCTTGGAATTGTCGTAGGAGTAGGTGATGGCGTTCTCCAAGAGGGCGTGCATCGCCGAGACGAGCTGACGCCGGTCACCCATGATGGCGACGGGGGGTGACGGCTCGTGCAGCACGATCTCGATGCCGCGCTGCTCGGCGGTGGCCCGCACCCGCTCGATCGCGTCGGCCATGACCAGGTTGACCAGCACCGGCTCGCGCGGCGGGGCCTCCTCGGACTCGATGCGCGAGAGGTCGAGCAGGTCGTCGATGATGCGGCTGACCCGGAACGCCTCGTTGTGGATCCGGCCGGCCAGCCGCTGGGCCACCTGGGGATCGGGCTCGGACACCAGGGTCTCCGCCAGCAGGCCGAGCGCGCCCATCGGGGTCTTGAGCTCGTGGCTGACGTTGGCCACGAAGTCGCGCCGGATTTCCTCGAGCCGACGTCGCTCCGAGACGTCCTCGATCAGCGCGATCACGCCGAGGGGCCGGCGCCCGTCGTCGATCTGTTGCGCCCGCACCTGCAGCGTGCGGCGAGGTGGCCCGTAGAGGTCGAGCGTGCGCTCGGCCGAGCCCTCGTGCCAGGCGTCTTCGAGCACCTCGGTCACCGCCTGTGCGGCCAGGGCGTCGCCGTGGCGGCTGACCATCAGCGCGTTGGCGCGCCCGTTGCGGTAGATCACCGTGCCGTTCTCGTCGCACAGCACGACGCCCTGGGTGAGGGTGTCGAGCGAGCGCCGCAGGCGGATGGCGTCCGAGCTCGACTCGGTGACCGCCTGGGCGGCGCCGCCGGTCACCTGCTCCAGGTAGGAGAGCGAAGTCTCGATGTTGTACTCGTTCTCCGGAGGGTCGAGGCCAAGCCGGGTGCCCAGGGCGGCCAAGCGTTGGGAGATGGCCCGGCGCCCGGAGCGGCGTCCCAGCAGGGCGGCCACGACGCCGACCAGGACGCAGACGGCGACCGCCACGGCGATGAAGAGAATCTCCTGGGTCTGGCTCAGATTGACTTCCCCCGGCCCAGCGAACGGCACGCCCCCAATATGACAGGGCTTGGCCCCGTGCTGCGAACGGTCATTTCGGCCGCTCGCGCCGCGCCAGTCCGAGTTGCTGCTACCGCCATTGGTCCAACCGGTCGTTTCGCTGAGCTGGGGTGACGTCGACCGGGCACGCCCGGTCACCTCCGAGCCCATCCCGGCCACACCCGGGATGCGACCGGTTCCGCCGCGCGCGGGGAAAACGACCCTGCCGGCCAACCGTTCTGAGGTCAGTCGGCCCGGACAGCCCGGTGCCGCAGGCATGACGGAGGGCACCCATGGTCGTGTGGCATCTGGCCGATGTCTCGCTCAACCCGAGCGTCAACGCGCTCCCCGGCGGCGGGACGCTGCAGGACCTGACGAACGGCCTCGGCGCCTGGGCGCTGATCGCGGCACTCGCCGGGTTGCTCGTCGGCGCCGCCGCCTGGGCCCTCGGCGTGCATTCGCAGAACTTCCAGCAGTCGCTCGTCGGGCGCCGGGCGGTGCTGGTCTCGGGGTTGGCCGCGCTCCTCATCGGTGCGGCCCCTCCGATCATCAACTTCTTCTTCCACACCGGCACCAACCTTCACTGAGCCGTCCCGGTCACCACCGAAACCGTGCTCGCCGCCGGATGTACGGGGCTCGACGCTCTCAACCCGGTCTGCCAGATCGGCAGCCTCGGCGGGTCCGTGGCCGCGTCGGGTTTCCAGTCCGTCCTGAACTCCATCAGCCAGTGGGTGGCGAGCGGCGCCGAGTGGCTGTTGGGTCAGATCGGCGACGTGCTGGTGGCGACCACCACGCTCGACGTCGGGGCGAGCTGGTTCCGCACCCACTACGGCCAGATGACGGCGCTGGCCGGAGTGGTCATCCTCCCGATGTTGCTCGTCTCCACGGTGCAGGCGATCGTGCGCCAGAACCCCGGGCAGCTGATCCGGACGTATCTGGTGCAGCTGCCGCTCGCGCTGTTGCTCGCCGTGGTGGCGATCCAGGTCGTGATCATGAGCCTGGCGGCGACCGATGCCATGAGCGATGCGGTGGCCGGCGGCTCGGGAGCCGACGTGGCGTCGCTGCTCTCCGGCGTGACAAAGGGTTTGGTGGCGGCATCGGCCGACCAGACGATCGCCAGCTTCGTGCTCCTGCTGATCGCCCTCCTCGTCGCCGTGTCGGCGTTCGTGCTGTGGCTCGAGCTGTTGATCCGCTCGGCTGCGGTCTATGTCGCGGTGCTGTTCTTGCCGCTCGCGCTGGCGACCCTGGTCTGGCCGGCGGTGTCGCACTGGTGCCGCCGCCTGATCGAGACGCTCGCCGCCCTGATCCTCTCCAAGTTCGTCATCGTGGCCACGCTGAGCCTGGCCGCGGGGGCCGTCTCGTCGGGAACGGCGGGCTCGGGCTCACACGGCTTGGGGTTCTCGGCCGTGCTGGCGGGTGGCGCGCTGCTCTTGATGGCGACGTTCACGCCGTTCGCCATCCTGCGGCTCATCCCGGCCGTGGAGGCCGGCGCGGTCGGGCATCTCGAGGGACTGCACTCGCGCGGGACGGCTGCGCTCACACAGCCGGCCCGGAGCGCGGCCAACCACGTGCTGCACGAGGGTCTGGGTGCACTCGGGGACGCGCGGCTGATGGCGATGACGGCGGCGTCCGGCCGGCCGACGTCGGGTGGCGCGGCCAAGCCGGGCGGGGCATCGGGCGCCGCCGAGGGCGCGAAGGGTTCGAGGACCTCCACCGACCCCTCGGGCTCGGACGCCGCGTCGTCCGAGGACGCTGGCGACCTGCTGGCCCGCGTGACTCCTGAGAACGGCGGGCTGGTCACCGGTCCCGACGGCCTCGCCGTCGGCAACCCGGAGTCCCAGCAGATTTATGACGACGCCGTCGCTCGCGGCGTGGAGTCCCCGCCGAAGGGGCCCAAGCCGATCAAGTCGCCGGCCGCCGCCGACGACGGCATGGTGGTCGACGAGAACGGCACGGTGCACCTCACCAAGTTCCCGCCGCGTCGCGTCCCCGTGTCCACGCCCACTCGGGCGCCCACCGGCCCGGCGACGCCGGAGGACGCCTGGAAGTGGGAAGGCGTGCCCCCGGGACGCAGCCTGATCCCCCCGGTCGAGCCCGGGAAGACGCGCCACTACATGGGGGACGACGGGCATGGACCGTGCATCAAGTGGCTGCCGCCCGCGTGGCCGCCTGGACAGGGTGGTGACGAGTGACCCAGGAGGGCGGAGCGCGCTACCGGTTCGGCCCGCGTGAACGCGGCGGCACGCTCGCCGGCTGGCGGTCCGGCCAGATCATCACGGTGGCGGTGGGCCTTGCGTTCGGCGTCCTCGTTCTGCGTGCGGCGCCCAACGCCGCGGGGGTCGGCGCGGCGATCGGTGTGTTCGTGCTCTACGCGGCGTTGGCGACGGTGCCGCTGGCCGGGCGCACCGGAGACGAGTGGATGCCGGTCGTGGTGTGCTGGGCCGCCCGACGTACCGGCCTCGGCGGAGGCGGAGCGGGGCGGATGGGCGCCGTCCGCGGGTTGCGCCTCCTCCGCGCCGACTGGCAGGAGATGGGCGTCGTGCACGACCGTGGCGCCCGGACGCTCACCGCCGCCCTCTCCCTGCGCGGTGGGAGCTTTGCGCTCCTGGGCCCCGACGAACAGGACCGTCGGGTCGGGGCCTGGGCGTCGGTCCTGGCGTCGCTCGCCCGCGAGGGCTCCCCGGTGCACCGCGTTCAGTGGGTGGCGTCGTCGTTCCCCGACGACGGGCAGGGCGTGCGCGCGTACCTGGCGGCCGGGGCCGTGGCAGAGTCGTCGGCCTGCACCGCCTCGTACGACGCGTTGCTCGGGGACATGGACTCGCACGCCTGCGCGCACGACGTCGTGCTCGCGGTCCAGGTCCGCGTGACCCGCTCGGTCGAGGTCGGGTGTGCGGCCTTGGCCCGCGAGCTGGGCTCGCTCGTGCGCCTCCTCGGCGACGCTGACGTCCAGGTCGTCTCGGTCCTCACGGCCGACGAACTCGCACACCAGCTCGTGCGCAGCTACGAGCCGGGACACGGCGCGTCAGACGTGCCGTCCGCCGGTGACCCCTGGCCGATGGCGATGGAGGAGAACTGGTCGAGCGTGCGGGTCGATGGCATGGTGCACGCCACCTTCTGGGTGGCCGAGTGGCCCCGCGTCGAGGTGCGCAGCGATTTCCTGGCCCCGCTTCTTTTGGGCACCGCCCGTTCGACCTTTTCGGTGGTCATGGCACCGCTCGGCCCCGACGCCGCCGTGCGCAAGGTGGAGGCGTCGCGCACAGCGGACCTGGCCGATGCCGAGTTGCGCCGCCGCGGCGGCTTCGTCTCGACGGCCCGCCACGCCCGGGAGTCCGAAGTCCTCGCCCGGCGCGAGGCGGAGTTGGCGGAGGGTCACGCGTCCTTCCGCTACGCCGGCTTCGTGACCGTCTCCGCCCCGAGCGAGGAGGAGCTGACGGCGGCGTGTGACACGGTGCGGCAAGCCGCGGGGCAGAGCCGCCTGCTGCTGCGGCGGCTCTACGGCGACCAGGCCTCGGGCTACACGTGCACGCTGCCCTTGTGCCGCGGCATGCGCTGAGCGGCCGGCGGCGAGCGGGCCGGCCCGTACCATGAGCCGGTGGCACCCACCCCCGCACCGCCACGTCCGGACGACGACGTACCCTTCGTCCTCCCCCGGATCCCGGCGTCGTCCGGCGCGCTGATCTTCGACGAGACGGGTCGGTTGCTCATCGTCAACCCGACCTACAAGAAGCACTGGACGATCCCCGGCGGCATCATGGAGGCTGACGGCGAGACGCCGTGGGAGGCGTGCCGCCGGGAGGTGCGCGAAGAGGTCGGTCTCGACGTCGAACGCGCCAGGCTGGCGGCCGTCGACTTCCTGCGCCCGAAGCGCTCCGCGCCGGGTGGCATGCGCTTCCTCTTCGACTGCGGTGCGTTCGACGACGCGGTGCTCGCGACCGTCACGCTGCAGCAGGAGGAGCTCTCCGAGCATCTGCTCGTGGACCCGGCCCGGGCCTTCGAACTGTTGAGTGGCCCGCTGCGCCGTCGTGTCGGGGCGGCCCTGGGCGCCTCCGAGTGTGTGTACCTCGAAGACGGACAGCCGATCCGCGCGGTGCCGTCCGGACGCCGGCCGCGGTCCTAGGGACGCCCCTTAGGTCGTCCCCAACGCCAGCGGCACCTCCCGGTAGAAGTAAACCGCCGTCAAGGCGAGAATGACGCACGCGGTGACCAGCGCCCATCCCGGGTGGAGGTTCTCGACCAGGAGCGCGCCGACGAGCGCGCCGCCGAACATGCACAACGCCGACGTGATGCCTTTGGCTGCATCCGGGTCGTGGCCGCCGGCGAGGCGGGACCCGGACGCGATCCCGGTAAGGGTCGTGGTCAGCACGGTCGTCGTCATGTAGGGAACGTGGACGCGCCGCACGGCCATGTTGCGGGCGCCCATGCCGAATGCCAGCAGCGCGATGAGGGTGTAACGCGTCCACCCGGTGCCGATGTCGGCCTGGGTCCGGGCGATGACGGCCGCCGCCACCGTCAGGCCCGTCTCGATCACGATCACCACCAGCAAGAGAGAGCGCTGCGGCTGCACCCGCAGGGAGATGCGTCCCCCGACAACCGCCCCGGCGAGGAAGAGCCCGAGGGCGCACAGGCTGGCCGTGACCGAGAATCCGGGCGCGCCGGCGATCCCGAATCCGACCAAGGCCACGTTGCCCGTCATGTTGGCGGTGAAGACGTGGCCGAGGGCGAGGAAGCTGACGGCGTCGACGATCCCGCTCACCACGGTGAGGGCGGCGAGTGTCACCACGAGGGACTGGGGCGGACGATCGGGCTCGCTCATGGGCTACCACCTTCTTCGCGTCCTGCGGGATCGAGAGACCGCCAACGTAACGGAGGCGCGTGGCGGCGCGACCGTTCCGTCGCCGTGAGAGAGCGCACACCGAGGGTCCCTGCTCATCAAGTCACCACGCGCAACCTGGGGGCGGCGTACCCGTTCGTGGCCGAAGCCGGTCTCGGGCAGCGCGGCGTGATGATCGGCGACGACCTGTTGGGCGGCACGTTCGTCTTCGACCCCTTCGAGCTCTACGCGGCCGGTGTGGTCTCGAACCCCAACATGGTCGTGTTCGGGCAGATCGGACGCGGCAAGAGCGCTTTCGTCAAGACGTTCTTGTGGCGCCAGGCCGTCTTCGGGCGGCGGGCATGGGTGGTCGACCCCAAGGGGGAGTACGCCGACCTGGCCGAGGCTTGGGGGGTGCGCCCGGTGGCGCTGCGACCGGGCGGCTCGGTCCGGCTCAACCCGCTCGACCCGGGCCCCGACGCCGACGGCGGCCAAGGAGATGGCTCCGACGCGACGGCGCGGCGCCAGGTGGACCTCTTGGCGTCGCTCGGCAGTGCCTGCCTGGGGCGCAGCCTGGCCCCGCGCGAGCGAGCGGCCCTGGGGGTGGCGCTCGCCGAGACGACGCGTACGGGGCACGTTCCGACTGTCCCCCTCGTCGTGGACGCGCTGCTGTCGCCGAGCGTCGAGGCGGCGCGCTCCCTGCGCACCGAGCAGCGCGACCTGCTCGAGGACGGTCGCGACGTCGCGTTGGAGTTGCGGCGTCTGGTGCACGGCGACCTCTGTGGCATGTTCGACGGGCCCACGACCTCGGGCCTCGACCTCTCTGCCCCGCTCGTCGTCCTCGACCTGTCGGCGCTGTACACGTCGGCCGCGCTCGGAGTCCTGATGGCCTGCGCCACGGCCTGGCTGCAGGCGGCCCTGGCCCGGAGTGCGACGGCCCGGGTGGACTCGCTGTCGCCTGGCCGGCTCTTCATCGTGGTCGACGAGGCCTGGGCGATCCTCTCGAACCTCGGTGTGGCCCGCTGGCTGCAGTCGTCCTGGAAGCTCTCCCGCGCCTTCGGCATCTCCAACGTCGCGATCCTGCACCGGGTCTCGGACCTTCGCTCCGTCGGGGCGTCCGACTCCGAGCAGGTAGCGCTCGCCCAGGGTTTGTTGTCCGACTCCGAGACGCGGGTGGTCTACGCGCAGTCGCCCGGGGAGCTCCAGGCAGCACGCGAGCTTCTTTCCCTCTCCGAAACCGAGAGGGACCTGTTGCCGCAGCTCCGGCGCGGCATTGCGCTGTGGAAAGTCGGCCAACGCTCGTTCCTGGTGCAGCACCGCCTCAGCGCGCTCGAGGGGCGCATCGTCGACACCGACGCGGCGATGACGGCGGGGTAGCCGTGTCGAGCCTGGCCGGCCACATCGTGCCGGTGGCCGTGGGCGCCGCCTTGTGGGCCGGGATCTCGGGTCGCGACCTGGCCCGGCTCTCGCCGGGCCGACGGGACTCGCGGCGCGGCGCGCGCTGGGCCACGCGGCGTGACCTCCGGCCGTTGCGGGTGAAGCCGGGCGCGTCGCCGCCGGGCCGCTTGCTGCTCGGGACGATGCCCGGAGTCGTCGGCGCGGCCGGTCTGGCGGCGGAAGCCGGCCAGTCGCTCGTCGTGATCGGCCCCACGCAGAGCGGGAAGACGACGTCGCTTGCCGTCCCCGCCATCCTCGGATGGCCCGGACCGGTCGTGGCCACCAGCGTCAAGGGCGACCTGCTGCGGGCCACCGTCAACACCCGGACCGCGGCCGGCCGGGTCTGGCGGATCGATCCGACCGGGTGCACCGGGGGCCCGGCGGACCCCTGGTCGCCCTTGGACGGCTGCCGGGGCTGGCGTGACGCCTCTCGCCTGGCGGCAGACCTCTGCCACGGGGCCAAGTCGGAGGGGACGACCGCCGAGAGCGACTTCTGGTTTGCCACGGCGGCGAAGCTCCTGGCCCCGCTGTTGTTGGCGGCGGCGATCGACCGGCGCACCATGGCCGACGTCGTGCGCTGGGTCGACACGCAGGAGGTCGGCGAGGTGGCCGACGTCCTCGAAGGCCGTGGCCCCGTGGAGGCGCTGGACGCCGCACGAGCCACCTGGTGCCGGGACGACCGCACCCGCAGCTCGGTGTACACGACGGCGGAGACCGTGCTCGCTCCGTTCGCCCACACGGCGCCGGACGCGCTCACTTCGGCGCGGTTCCAACCGACCGACCTGCTCGGCGGAGCCCACACGGTGTACCTCTGTGCACCCGCACACGATCAGCGGCGGCTGCGCGGCTATTTCACCGCGCTCACCCAGCAGGTGCTCACGTACGCGTTCGAGTGCGCGACGAAATCGGGGCGGCCGCTGAGTCCGCCGCTTCTGGTCGTGCTCGACGAGGCGGCGCACATCGCACCGCTCGCCGAACTGGACGCGTTGGCCGCCACTTGCGCGTCACACGGCATCCAGATCGTCACCGTTTGGCAGGACGTGGCCCAGGTGCGCGCTCGGTACGGGGCGAGGGCCGCCACGGTGCTGAACAACCACCGGGCCAAGCTGTTCCTGCCGGGCATCGCCGACCCCGACACGCTCGAGTATGCGAGCCGCCTGGTGGGTGACGAGGAGGTTACCCAGCCGTCGGTCACCCGCGACGCCACCGGACGCCATTCGACGACCTCGACGACGGGGCCGCGCAGGCTCCTGCCGCCCGAGGGTCTGCGCTGCCTGCCTCGAGGCCGGGCCGTCTTGGTCTACGGCACGCTGCCGCCCGTCCGGTTGTCGCTGCGGCCGTGGTGGGCGGGGTCGAAGCGCCGAACGGCGGCCGGACCCGCCGGCACGCCGGGCCGAATGTGTTAGGTCCGCCCGCCGGGCTACGTCAGCTCCGTCGGCACCACGTCCACGCTCAGCACCCGGTCGTCGCGCAACACCAGCAGGCGCAGGGTGCGTCCGATCGATGCGGCCGTCATCAGCCGCTGCAGGTCGCCGGTGCCCTCGGTGGGTGATCCGTCCACGCCGAGGATCGTGTCGGCCGGCCGCAGCCCGGCCTGCTCAGCGGGGCTCCCCGACGGCACGTCGATCACACCCACGCCGCTCTTCTGGCCGAGCTCCTCGGCTCGGCGCGGCGACAAGGGCCGGCTGCCACCGACCACGCCGAGGTAGGCGCGCCGCACCCGCCCGTCACGCATCAGTGTGGCGACGATGTCGAGGGTGGTTGCGTTGACGGGGACGGCGAGCCCGAGCCCGACGCCGGCCAACGCGGTGTTCACGCCCACCAAGCGGGCCCGGGAGTCGACCAGGGCGCCGCCCGAGTTGCCCGGGTTCAGCGCAGCGTCGGTCTGGATCACGTTCTCGACGACGCGTCCGCCCGAAGGCAGCGCGCGGCCGAGCGCGCTCACCACACCGGCCGTGACGGAGCCCGCGAAGCCGTGCGGGTTGCCCACCGCGACCACCAGCTGGCCGACGCGGAGCGCGTCGGCGTTCCCGAGCTCGACCTGGGGCAGCCCCGAAGCCCGGGCCCGGAGCACGGCCAGGTCGGACAACGGGTCGCGCCCGACCAGCTCGAAGGACGTTTCGTGCCAATCGGCGAAGACAGCGGTGCCGCTGTCGGCGCCGGCCACCACGTGGGCCGACGTGAGGAGGTAGCCGTCCGCGGCGAGTATGACTGCGCTGCCGGCGCCCTCGCGGCCGCGCGCCGCGACGCGCAGGGACACGACGGAAGGCACGATCCGCTCGGCCACCGCGACCACGGTCGCGGAATAGGCGTCGAGCGCCTCGTCGTCGACGGGCAGCGCTTCTGTGAGGAGGTCGGTCATATCAGGCTTGGCCCTCCCACGCGGACCTGCTCGACTCCGGCCAACGCCTCGCGGAGCTCGGCCAGCCAGTCCGCCTGATGCCGCTCCACCAGCTTCACGCACCAGGCCAGTGCCTCGCTCCTGCTGCGAGCGATGCCCGCGTCAATCAGCGTCTCGAGCACGGCGCGTTCGCGCAGCTTGAGGCGGGTCATGACCGGCGAGCTGTGCGTCGTGAACAGGGTGGTGGCGCCGTCATGCTCGACGCCCCACGAGACGGCGCGATTGAAACGCGATTCGGCCTCGCGGGCGATCGCCACTCGTTGCTGGCGGGTCGACTCGCGGAACGCGTCGGCGCCACCTCCGGGCGGAAGAACCCCGACACAGAGGATCTCGTCCTCGTCGGACTCGATGCTCGGGGAGCCCACGAACCACCCGGCGGGCAGCCTTTCCTCGAAGAACTCTCGTATCGTCTCAGACATGGTTACGAGATTACATACTTACGCACTTGCACCGAACGCCCGCCGGGCTGCCAGCGTTACGCCTCTCTGACCTGGGCCGCCAGGTTGCGGCTGGCCGTGGCCCGCCCCGCCAGCAGTGCCCGCTCCGGCTCGTTGGTCGCCAACCCCAGGGCGTGTTCGAACTCCGCGGCCGCCTCGTCATGGCGGCCCATCCGCTCCAGGAGGTCCCCGCGCACGCTGAAGAGCAGGTGGTACCGGGCCAGGACCTCGGTCGCCACCAGCAGGTCCACGTAGGGGAGCGCGGCCTCGGGTCCGGCCAGGTACGAGACGGCGACGGCCCGGTTCAGCTCGATGATCGGTGAGGACACCAGGCCCGCCAGCTCGCCGTAGAGCCCGACGACCTCCGCCCAGTCCGTCTCCTCGGGAGCCAACGAGCGGGCATGGCAGGCTGCGATCGCCGCCTGCAGCGTGTAGGGCCCGCGCTGGTCGCCGAGCGCCCCGGCCAGGGCGAGGGCTGACTCTCCGCGGCGATGTGCAAACGGTCCCAGCGGCGCCGGTCCTGTTCCAACAGGAGGATGGGCGCACCCGACGGCGCGGTGCGGGCCCGGAGGCGGGAGGACTGGAACTCCATCAGCGCGACGAGACCGTGCACTTCGGCGTCCTCGGGATCGAGGGCGGCCAGGACCCGCCCCAGCCGCAGCGCCTCCGCGCAGAGCTCGGGACGTAGCCAGTCCTCGCCGGCGGTGGCCGCGTAGCCCTCGTTGTAGATGAGGTAGACGACCTCGAGCACGGCCTCGAGCCGCGCGGCCCGGTCCGCACCGACGGGCACCTCGAAGGGCACGCCCGCCCGGGCGATCGTCTTCTTGGCGCGGACGATGCGCTGGGCGATGGTCGGCTCCGGCACGACGTAGGCCCGGGCGATCTCGGGCACGGTCAGGCCCCCGACGAGCCGCAGGGTGAGGGCGACCCGCGCCGGCAACGGCACGACCGGGTGGCACGCCACGAAGATGAGGCGGAGGCGGTCGTCCTCTATCCCGTCGGGCTCTCCGCCGCCGGCCCCGCCGCCGGCGTCGTCCCCGCCGACCGAGCTCTCCAGGGCGCGCCCGACGTGGGCGTACTTGGACGCGAGGGTCCGGTCCCGGCGGAACCGGTCCACCGCCTTGCGCCTGCCCACCGTGGTGAGCCAGGCGCCGGGGTTCTTGGGCGTGCCGTCACGGGGCCATTGCCGCAGCGCGTCGACGAGCGCGTCCTGCGCCAGCTCCTCGGCCAGGCCGAGGTCCCCGCCGGTGGCGCGCGCCAGCGCCGCCACGACCCGGGGGAACTCAATCCGGAAGACCGCCTCCACCGCGGCAGTCGAATCGGTGGCCGGCACGCCACCGATTCAACCACCGCGTCGTGGCACCGCATCGCCTGCGGAGGCAGGGCCTATTCGCCTGAAAAGACGGGGCGGACCCGGACCTCGCCCTCGCCCAGCACACCGAGGAAGCGCTTCGACCACTCGACGGCCTCGTCGAGGTCGCGACACTCCATGAGGGCCCAGCCACCGACGATCTCCTTCGCCTCGGCGAAGGGCCCGTCGACGACGCTGAACTCGCCCTCCTTCAGGCTGATCTTGACGCCTTCGGACGTAGGGGCGATGCCGCCGGTGGCGACGATGACGCCGGCTGCGAGAGCCTCCTGCATGAACTTTCCCATCTCCTCGTACACCTCGGGACCGGGAGGCTCGGTGGGCATCTCGGCCTCGTTGGCCAGGGTGTAACCCAGGAATCGCATGGTCGTGCTCCTTGTCTCGGTGCGGCGCCGTTCGCCTCACTCTGGCAGAGCGTCGAACGGGGAGGCGCCGAATCGACAACCCGCCCGAGAATTCTCGGACGCCAGGCTCGCACCCGCCCCACGGGGCTCGGCACCGCCTGGACCCCCGCCTTGACCGATCGCGCGGGTGGTTCGTACTCTCCTGCCACTGACCCGTCGATGCCAGGGGGTGCGATGTCCAATCAGGGAGGGACCGGAGAGCTCCGCATGCTGATCGGGGGCGAGCTCGTCGAAGCGTCCTCGGGAAAGCGGTTCGACAACGTCAACCCGGCGACCGAGGAGGTGCTCGGCCAGGTGGCCGACGGGTCGGCCGAGGACATGCAGCGGGCCATCGGCTCGGCGCGCCGGGCCTTCGACCAAACCGACTGGTCGACCAACCGCGCGCTGCGCAAGCGCGGTCTCGAGCAGCTCCAGGAGGCGCTCGAGTCCGAGCGCGAGGAGCTGCGCGAAGAGATCATCGCCGAGGTCGGGTCGCCACGCCTGATGACGTACGCGGCGCAGGTCGACTGGCCCCTGGCCGAAGCGCTGAAGTACCCGGCCAAGATGATCGAGGAGTTCCCCTGGGAGCGTTCGCTGCCCGACGCGGACATGATGGGCATGGCCAGCCGCCGCGCCGTCTACAAGGAGCCGATCGGTGTGATCGGCGCCATCATTCCGTGGAACTACCCGGTCGAGGTCACGCTGAACAAGCTGGGGCCGATCCTGGCCACGGGCAACACGGTGATCATCAAGCCGGCGCCGGACACACCGTGGAACGCCACGCGTCTCGGGCGGCTGATCGCGGAGAAGACCGACATCCCGGCCGGAGTGGTCAACGTCGTGACCTCGTCGGACCACCTGGTGGGCGAGGAGCTGACGGTCTCGCCGGAGGTCGACATGATCTCGTTCACCGGCTCGACCGCGACCGGCACGCGGATCATGGAGAAGGGCGCGCCGACGCTCAAGAAGGTGTTCCTCGAATTGGGGGGCAAGTCGGCGATGCTCGTGTGCGACGATGCCGACTTCGCCTCGGTCGTCCCCGGCGGGGCCATGGTCTGCGTCCACGCCGGCCAGGGCTGTGCCATGCAGACCCGCATGCTGCTGCCGCGGTCCCGCTACGACGAGGGGGTCGAGCTCGTGAGCACGGCCATGGCGGGCGTTCCCTACGGCGACCCGACCGACGACGGCGTGCTGATGGGCCCCGTGGTCAGCGCGCGCCAGCGCGACCGCGTCCTGGGCTACATCGAGAAGGGGCAGCAGGAGGGGGCCAAGCTCGTGGTCGGCGGAGGGCGCCCCGCCCACCTGCCCAAGGGCTGGTTCGTCGAGCCCACGCTCTTCGTCGACGTCGACAATTCCATGACCATCGCCCAGGAGGAGATCTTCGGCCCGGTGCTGGTGGTGATCCCCTACGAGGACGACGATGACGCCGTCCGCATCGCCAACGAGAGCGCGTACGGGCTCTCGGGCGGGGTCTACTCGGCGTCGGAGGAGCGCGCCACCTCCATCGCGCGGCGCATCCGCACCGGGTCCATCGGGGTCAACGGCGGCCTCTGGTACGGCGCCGACTCGCCCTACGGCGGCTACAAGGCGAGCGGCATCGGGCGCCAGTGCGGCATCGAGGGCTTCGAGCAGTACCTCGAGACCAAGGCCATCGCCTGGCCCGGCTGACCCCGGCCCGGTCCCCGCGCCCTCACCCTCAGGGCGACCACTCGCCCAGCAGCTCGTCCACCGTGGCCAGACGCGCCACGTAGGCGAGGCTGTGCTGCAGCATCGACGCGTGGTGCGCCGCGGGCGTGCCCACCGACGCGTCGGTCGCCACGATCACGCCGAAGTCCTCGTCGGCCGCGCCCACCGCCGTGAGCAGAATGGCCAGATTCGTCGAGACCCCGGCGAGGACGACCTCGTCGATTCCGAGGTTGCGCAGTATGGCGAGCACCTCGGTGCGGTGCACGGGCGAGATGCCCTGATGCCGCGGCAGGAGCACGTCGTCGGGGCCCACGCCGATCTCGGCGATCACCTCCATGGCGGGGTGCCCCTCGCTCCAGTGGGCGTTCCGTTCGGTGACGCGCATCAGAGGCGCCCGGCGGCTCGCCGACCGCCCGCCCGCGAGCGGGAGATAGGTCAGGTGCACCACGCGTGCGCCGGCGGCCCGGGCCCCGGCGGCCAGCCTTCCCATCGCCTTCCGGGCCGGCTGCGCCGCTTCGGCCAGCGCGGGGAGCACGGAGAGGTCGCCGATCACGCCGCGCTGGCATTCGACGAAGAGGACGGCGCATCGGCGGGGATCACTCATGGTCAGGCATGAATCGCCACCCGCGGACGCCCGCGGGGACTGCTACGCCACCACCCCCGAGACCTTGAGCTCCAACACCTCGTCGGTGTCGCAGCCGATGTCGGCGAGGATCTCCTCGCAGTGCTCGTTGAACTCGGGCGCCCGCTTGGGCGGTGCCGGCTCGCCGGCGTACTGCACCGGGGCGGTCACCAACTGGAACGCCGTGCCGTCGCGTGTCGCCGTGTCGCCGAGGTAGCCGTTCGCCTCGACTTGGGGATCGCCCACCAGCTCGAGGCTGTCCTGGGCGAAGGCCCACTGCCCGTCGAAAGAGTCCAGGCGCGCCCGCCACTCGCTGAGCGGGGCCGACCGGAAGATCTCGGTCAGGATGGCGCGGGCCTCCTTGGCGTTGGCGGCGAGCTGCTCCGCCGAGTTGAACCGCGCGTCGGTGACGAGCTCCTCGCGTCCGAGGACCCGGCACGCGCTGGGCCAGTACTTGAAGCCCTGCAGGCAGGTGAAGGCGAGGAACTTGCCGTCCTCGGTCTGGTAGGTGCCGACGAGAGGATTGGACGGCCCCGCCCCGCTGCCCTTGCTCGGACCGGGGCGCCAGGGCATGTCCAACTGGAGCGACAGTGCGATGGCGGCGCTCATGGCCCACATGCCGACGCCGAGGAGCGACACGTCGACGGTGAGGGCCTCGCCGGTGCGCTCGCGATGGAAGAGCGCCCCGAGGATCCCGCCGGCGATGGTCATGCCGCCGATGGAGTCGCCGTAGCCCGGGCCCGGCTGCCCGATCAGATAGTCGACGTCGGTTGGCGTGCTGCCCATGGCGCTGCCGGCGCGGCACCAGTAGCTCAAGAAGTCGTAGCCGCCGCGGTCCGCCTCGGGGCCGCGCTCGCCGCCGCCGGTGCCCGCCACGTAGATGATGTTGGGGTTGTGGGCGCGGATGTCGTCGACCTCAATGCGGAGCTTCTCGCGGACCGGGGGCAGCTTGTTCGTCAAGAACACATCGCACGTCGCCGCCAGCCGGTAGACCAAGTCGAGGCCCTGGGGGGTCGCGATGTCGATCCCGATGCTCTTCTTGCCGCGGTTGGAGTGTTCCAAGAGCACGTGCACGGCGCCCATCGACGGCATGACCCCGCTGGCGGCCAGTCCGCGCATGGCATCGCCGCGCTCGGGGTGCTCGATCTTGATGACCTCCGCGCCCCAGTCGGCCAGGACGGCCGAGGCGGCCGGGACGAAGGTCTGTTCGGCCACCTCGAGGATGCGAACACCTTCCATGATGTCTGGCAACTCAGTCCCTCCCCTGGGCGCCCCTAGGCGCCGGCGCCCGTGACGTGGTTTCGGCCGTTGATTCAAGCAGACCCCTGAGGGGGCCTCACATTCGAAGGCCGAGCTCGGACAGGGCCGCCTTGGTGTCCGCGCCGAGCTCCGGTGCCGGTCGCGCGACGGGCCGCGCCACCGGCGGATCGACCGGGACGTCGGGCGACGCCGGCAGGGTGCGCCCCGCCAGGCCGCCGCACACGCCCGCCATCGACACGTCGAGCAGCCACCGTCCTCCGCCCGCCAGCGCCTCGAGGCACGCACCCGCCGCCGTCAGCCCCGTCAGGGGGTCGGCGACGGCGTCGGCGCAGAACATCGGCGCGTCGTCGTGCCAGACCACGAGCCCCCCGGCCGCGGCCGCGTCGTCGCCGAAGGCCACGCGGTCGGCGCCCGCGCCGCCGGTACGCCCGTAGCCGGTGATGGAGACCCACACCTGGGGCCCGCCCGACCGCACCGCCTCGCCGGCCTCGATCCCGAGCTGGGCCAGGGCGCGTGGCCGGCTCGCCTCGATGACCACGTCGGCGCGTTGCACGAGCTCCCGCAGCGTCCCCGCGCCCCGCTCGGTGCGGAAGTCGAGGGCGACGGAGCGTTTGCGCCCGTTGAGAAGGTCGAAGAACGCGGCCGGTCCCCGCCGCGCCCCGTCGGGCCTCCCGGTGGACTCCACCTTTACGACGGTTGCGCCGGCCCCGGCGAGCAGGTCGCCACAGAGCGGCCCGGCCCACAGCGCCGACAGGTCGGCGACGAGCAGCCCGGCCGGATCGCGCGCGCCGGCCGGACCGAGCGCTACTCGCGTCACCCCCACCGTCCCGGCCGCCTGCCCCACCCGCGCCACGGGGAGGCCCAGGAGCACGGCGCGGTCGACGAGCTCGTCGGGATCACGCGCCGCCACCGACCGGGCGACGGCCGACCAGGTGGCCGGGGTCGTCGCCGGCACATCGTCGAGCTCGAGCCACGCCGGAACGGTCTCGATGTCCTCGGCCCGGGGGAGCGACACCGCCATCCAGCCGCCGGCCGCCGGCAAAATGCGGCAGCTCCCTCCGCAGCTCGTCGCACCCCGGCGCCACAGGCCCATGAGGGCGGCGCGCTCGCCCAGCAGTGCGAGCGCGTCCAGCCCGGGGAACGGCCGCCCAAGATGCTCCACGCCGTCGACGAGTCCCGCCGGCGGCCCGAGCGGCACCTCGGGCAGCCCAGTCAGCGCCATCGCGCCGCTGCGCGCCCAGTGCCGCACGCGGGGGTCGTCCATCGCCGCAGGGTAACGTCTGGCGATTCTCGAAGACCTCAGGGCCGAGGAACTCGTCGCCGAGTTGCGCAGCGACGTCACGCCCGAGCGCGACGCCCCGGTGCGGCTCGTGCTCGACGCGTCCCTGCCCAATACGCCCAGCGTGTCGCCCGAGCGGCTGGCCAGCCTCCCCTTCGTCGTGCTCGGCGTGACCCGCGGCGCCGTCGGCGAGGCCTGGCTCGAGCTGTGCGACGTCGTAGCGGCCGAAGACGACCCGGCCCTCGCCCACATCGAGCAGAACCTGACTGACCACCCGGTCACGGCCCGGGCGCTCGCCCTGTTGCTCCGTGGCGCGTCCCGGCGCTCGGTCGAGGACGGGCTGGTGGCGGAGTCGGCCACCTACTCGGTCCTCCAGTCGGGGCCGGAGTATGCCGCCTGGAGGACGGCCCACCCCGCCCGGGCCGATCGCGACCCGGGCCCCCGGGTGCGCACCGACCGGCGCGACGCGACGCTGGTGGTCACCCTGGCCCGCCCGCGCCGACTGAACGCGCTCGATGCGCAGATGCGTGACGAGCTCGTCGACGCCCTGGCGCTCGCGGCTGCCGATCCGGGCATCACCCGCGTCGAGCTTCGCGGCGAGGGCCGCGCCTTCTGCGCCGGCGGCGACCTGGACGAATTCGGCAGCCGCCCCGATCCCGCGACCGCCCACCTCGTGAGGCTCGAGCGCAGCGTCGCCCGCGCCCTGGCCTGGCTGGAGACGCCCACGGTCAGCTACCTGCACGGCGCCTGCATGGGGTCGGGCATCGAGCTCGCCGCGTTCACCACCACGGTCGTCGCGGCCGAGGACACGCAGATCGCGCTGCCCGAGATCGGCCTCGGCCTCGTCCCCGGCGCGGGCGGGACCGTCAGCCTGCCGCGCCGCATCGGCCGCCTGCACACGGCCTGGCTCGCGTTCTCCGGGTGCACCATCGACGCCACGACGGCGCGGGCGTGGGGTCTGGTCGACGAGCTCGCGCCCTGAGCGCGCCTCTGGAGCCTCACGCGCCCGGCCGCCGGCCGCTTTACCTGTTGGGCTGGGGTTTCCCTGGCGGGCCGGCCGCCCTCGGTCGCGCCCACGCCGGCGCGGCGGGCCACGCCCCGTCCGCCCGGCCTCTACGCTCCAGCTGAAATCATCGCCGGAGGAGCAAGTGTCGTCGACGTCCCGCCAGAGCCACGCCCACAACGTGCACCCGCCGCACGCGCAGCGCGCCCGCGGCGCGGCGGCCGCCAACGACCCGTTTCCGAACGTCGAGAAGGTCCGGCCCGGGCTGTGGAGCATCCCCGTCCCGCTCCCGAACAACTCGCTGCGCTACGTGTTGGTCTATGTCTTCGAAACCGATCGCGGCCCCTACCTGGTCGACGCGGGCTGGAACACCGACGAGGCCTTCGGCGCACTGAGCGCCGGCCTGGACGAGGTCGGCTGCGCGGTCGGTGACGTGCAGGGAGTGTTGGTCACCCACATCCATCCGGACCACTACGGGCTGGCGGGGCGCATCCGCGAGGCCTCCGGCGCCTGGGTGGCCCTGCATCCGGCCGACGCCGAGCTCATCCACGACCGCTACGACGAGCCCGACGAACTGATCGAACAGGTGGCGCTCGCCTTGCGGAAGATGGGTGCACCGGCCGAGGAGCTGGCGCCACTGAAGAATGCGGCCATGCCGGTGCGTCCGCTGGTGGACCCGGTCTTCCCTGACGTCCTGCTCGAAGACGGGGCGCGGCCCGAGGTGCCCGGCTGGGACCTCACGGCGATCTGGACGCCCGGCCACTCGCCCGGACACCTCTGTTTCTACGAGTCGAAGCAGGAGCTCATGCTCTCGGGTGACCACGTGCTGCCGCGCATCACGCCCAACATCCCGTACCACCCCCAGGCCGGGGCCAACCCGCTCGGCGACTACCTGGCGTCGCTGGACAAGCTCGAGCCGTACGCCGTGGACGAGGTCCTGCCGGCCCACGAGTACCGCTTTGACGACCTGCACATGCGTCTCGAGGAGCTCCGCCAGCACCACCGGGACCGGTTCTCGGAGGTGATCGCGATCCTCTCGGAAGGGCCGCGGAGCGCATGGGACATCGCCTCGCACATGCGATGGTCGCGCTCGTGGGACGACATCGCGGGCTTCATGCGCCGCGCCGCCGTGGGGGAGGCCGTCTCCCACGTGCGGGCGCTCGAGATCGAGGGCATGGTCCAGGTCGACGACGGCGAGCCGGCGCTGTGGTCGCTCACCGAACGGGCGGCCTCCCAGCGGACCGGAACCTGAACGGCGGAGTCGAGGCAGCGGCGTTCGGGCGGGCGACCGGGCCGGCCGTCGCCTAGCCTCCCAAAGGGGCAGAGCAGATGAGGTGGCCGGTGACATGACGGTGGCGTTTGCGCTCTCGGGCGGCGGCAACCTTGGCGCCATGCAGGCGGGCGCCATGCGGGCGCTGGTCGAGGCGGGGATCGAGCCCGAAGTCCTGGCCGGGGCGTCCATCGGCGCGCTGAACGCGGCGTTCTACGCCACCCACCCCGGAGCCACCGGCTGCGCGACGCTCCAGGCTGCGTGGAGCGACCTCCGGCGCCAGGACGTGTTCCGCTTCGAGCTGTCGCGCGCGATTGTGGGCTTCCTCGGGTTGCGCGACCACCTGGTGACGACGAAGCGCCTGGAGCGGATCATCCACGAGTGGCTCGGGATCGAACGCATCGAGGAGGCGCGCCTCCCCTTCGCGGCCGTCGCGACCGACGCGCTCACCGGTGAGGTCGTGGTCATGACGAGTGGAGAGGTGGCGTCTGCGCTCTTGGCCAGCGCCGCCATCCCGGGTGTGTTCCCGCCCGTGCGGCGAGAGGGACGTTGGCTCGTCGACGGGTCCCTCTCCGCCGGATGTCCCGCCGCCGAGGCCCTCGAGCTCGGTGCCGAGGAGGTCTACGCGTTCATGACGACGACGGCGCCGCGGCAACGCCCTCCCCGAGGTGCGGTGGCCGCGGCAATGAGCAGCGTGTCGCTGGTCACGTCCAAGATGCAGTCGTCGCGGCTCGAGGAGGCCGGGCGGAACGCCCGCGCCCGCGGCGGTGCGTTCCATCTCGTACCCTCGCCCTTCCCTGACGCGCCGTCGCCCTTTGACTTCAGCCAGGGTGCGACGCTGTCCGCGGCCGGCTACGGCTGCGCCTCGACCTGGATCCGCGACCTCGCTCGGGACGCCACCACTTCGTTCGGCGACGGCCTTCGCTGAACGCGCCGCAGACGCCGTCGGGTCAGTCCACCACCTCAGGCGTGGAGGTCCACGCCGAGTGCACGTTCGCAGAAGGAGCGCACCTGCCGTGCCGAGTCCGCCGGCGACGCTGGTCGCACGCGCGCCGGGTTCAGCCCGGCGGCGGCCCAGACCACGGACTGGATGAGCGGCGCGTCGGCCGCCGGGTCGGCCAGCGGGAACGAGCCGTCCGCCTTGCCCTCGGCGAGCAACGCCGCGAGCGGGGCCAGCAGGAGTTGCGACGCGTGACGCGTCTCCTCGGCGTAGCCCTCGGCCTTCATGGCGCCCCGCGAGGTGAGCACCGTCACCCGGGCCACCTTGACCCGGTCGTGCCCGAAGCTCAGGATCTCGTCGATCCAGGCCTCGAGCGCGGCGCGTGGCGTGCCGGCGGCGTCCACTTTGGCGCACAGGCGCGCCGCGGCCTCTTGTGCCTCCCGTCGGCACAGCGCGCAGAGCAGCTGGTCCTTCGAATCGAAGTGACGGTAGAAGGAGCGCGTCGAAAGGTCCGCCTCGCGCAGAATCTCAGCCACGCTGGCGTCGACGTACCCATTGCGCTCCATCACGACCAGAGCCGCGTCGAGGAGGATGCGCAGTTCGTCCTGGGCCTCGAAGCGCCGGGGCCGCCCCGCCCGGGCCACCGGCTGGGCCTTTGCCGGAGTCATGGCGCCAGCGACCGCGCCAGCACGGGCACCTCGGCGAGCGACCGCAGGCCGTCGTTGAGATGGGTACAGCAGTCGGTGGACCGCAGGCGCTCGAGAACCTCCCGCCGCATGTCCGAGAGCGCGGTGCCCGCCATCCGCGCCGCGTGCGGCGCCGCACCCGGGCACTCGACGTAGGGGAGCACCCGGGGGACGGCGGTGACCGTGAGCAGCTCGCCACTCACCCGGTCGGCGGACCCGAGGATCTGGTACTCGTGCAGGACCTCCTCGCGCCCGGCCGGTGTCCAGCAGCTGTCCCGGAACATGGCGTCGAACTCCATGCGTTCGTCCACCTGCCACACGTCGATCCGCCGGGCCCGGCGCATCGCGATCCGAGGAGGTTCGTCCAGCTCGTGCCAGCTCAGGGGGTCGGCCGCGTCCGCCAGCGGGGGAGCCACCGGCGTGTTTTCGCTGACGCCGCGGAGCGTGCCGTCCGACCGCAATGCGCTGGAGCCGTCGCGAAATCCCGAGCAGATACCGCGCATGTCACGGTGCTGTGAGGTTTCGAGGCGATCGCGCATCCCGGGGAACTCGTCTGCCCACTTGAAGAACGTGAAGCCGGCGATCAGCGTGGCCCCGGCCACGTCGTCGAGCAGCAGGTGGAGCGGCGTGCCGCTGACCTCTTGCGAGAGCTGTTCGGAGATGGCCCGGCGCAGGTTTCCGCCGGCGCGACACCCGACCAGCGCGTCGAGACCGGGCACGCTCGGGTCCGCCTCGATCCGCTGGACGTCGCGCTCGGGCCCGGTCACGACGTTCAGGTCCGAGGCGGCGACCACCGAGGCATCCCCGTGCTCGGGCGTGAGCAGATCGCGCGCCCGACCCTTCAGATGAAGCTCGGCCCCGAACCCGTCGGGCCAGAACATCAGCATGGTCGAGGTCCGCCGGACCGAAGCCGGGCGGCGGGCAGGTTGTGCCTCGACCGGCTGGGCCGGAGGTGTGGCCGCGATCGACACCGGGATGTCCCCCTCTTCGAAAACCATGTTTTCAGGCTAGCGACGTCGCCCCGCCGCGCCTATTTTCGGACCACTCTTTTCTCGAATGCGCAGGTCAGACGCCGATAGAGCGGCGGGCACGGGTTACGCTTGTTCCGTGCCGACCCCAGCGGCCTCCGGTGAGCTGCCGCGCCCCGGGGCGGATTCGAGCGCCAAGCGGGCGGCGAAGGTGGCCGACCTGATCGTCGAGGACGTCATGGCCTTGGGCTGGCCGGTGGGCCATGTCCTGGGTTCGGAGGCGGATCTGCTCGAGCGCTACCAGGTCAGTCGTGCGGTGTTCCGGGAGGCGGTCCGTCTCGTGGAGCACGAGCAGGTGGCGCGGACGCGGCGCGGCCCCGGCGGGGGGTTGGTCGTCACCGAGCCGACGGTCAGCGCGGTGGTCGATGCCGTCGTTCTCTATCTGCATCGCGTGGACGCCCGGCTCGACGAGATCTTCGAGGCTCGCGTCCTCCTGGAGGAGCTCGCCTGCCAGCTGGCCATCGCCCGGATGGATGAGGACGACGTGGCGCAACTCCGGGAGTTCGCGGCCAGCGCGCCGGTGGATCCGAAGGATGATCCGCGCGCGCTCCACGCCCTGATCGCCTCCATCAGCGGGAACCCGGGGCTCGAGCTGTTCGTGTACGTGTTCAACCGGGTCGCCCAGCTCTACTCACCCGACTGGCAGCGCCTCGGGACCGCCGTCGCGAAAAAGACGGTGCACGCCCACGCCATGATCGCCGACGCACTCATCGCCCGTGACACCATCCGGGCGGAGCGGCGCATGCGCGCCCACCTGGAGGCCGAGGCCGCCTTCCTCAAGGCTCGGCGCTCGACGCGACAGCTGCTGCCCGACTCGGTCGTCCTCACGGAGTCGAGCCATGCGAAGGGGGCCGAAGTCGTCGCCCGCAACATCACGCGCACCATCGTGGCCGAAGGTCTGCAGCCGGGCGACCTGGTCGGGACCGAGCCTCAACTGATCGAGCACGAAGGCGTCAGCCGGGCCTTGCTCCGCGAGGCGGTGCGCCTGCTCGAGTACCACCAGATCGCCCGGATGCGGCGCGGACCGGGAGGCGGCCTCTTCGTCGTGGCCCCCAGCGCGCACGCTGTGACCGATATGGCCGCGATCTACCTGGCTCGGCGCGGCATGAACCTGGCCGAACTGGCCGAGCTACGGGTTGGCGTCGAGGTCGCCTTGACTGGCCTAGCGGCCGCCCGCATCGACGAGGATGGCGCCGCCGCACTGCAGGACGTTCTGACCCGGGAGGAGACCGCGACCGATGCCGAAAGGGCCGAGGCGATGCACGACCTGCACGCAGCGGTCGCCCTGGCGGCGCAGAATCGGTCGCTCCACCTCGTGGCGCTCGTGTTGATCCGCCTCAGCCGGCTGCACCAGATCGAGCGGCTGGCGCCGCGCGCCCAACGCGAGATCCGCCTCGAGTTGCGCTCCGCGCACGTCGGCATCGCCCGGGCCATCGAGGCGAGGGATCCCGACGAGGCGCGCCGTCGCATGCGCGTCCACCTCGACGCGCTCGGCGCATTGATGCGCTGAGGGGGACGCCGAGCCTCGTCAGAGGTCCTTTCGCATCACCACTGCTGCCTCGTGATACCCGAGCCTCGCGTACAGGGTCCGGGCGACCGTGTTGTGGGCGAACACGTTGAGCCCGATCGTCGTCGCCCCGCGTCCTCGCGCCAACTCGTCGGCCAGCTCCATGGCGGCACGCCCGAAGCCCCGCCCTCGGAACTCCGGCTCGATCGCCACGTCCCAGACCCACCACCGTGCGGGATCGGTACCGACCGGTCCTACCCAGAGGTGCCCCACGACTCCCTCGGCGGCGACGACGTGTCCGATCAGCTGACCGGGAGCCGGAACCCCCCGGGGCACGAGGCGTTCGAAGGCGGCCGTGGCGTTGGCCACGGCCTCGGCCTTCGAATCGCCCGACGCCATCCGCTCGGCCACGTAGCCCTCTCGGGAGCGCTCCAGCCACGACGCGAGGACGTCGCCGGTCATCTGCTCGAACTCGACCTCGGGTGCTGTCACCTGGACCTCCGTACTCGTCCGGACATTCACAGGCGATTCTTATGGCGCCCTGTCACTTTCCTGACATTTCCCGTCGATAGTCCCCCCATGCAGATTCACAAGGGCAGGGCGTTGGCAGTCGGGATCCTGTGCGCGGTGGCGGCGACCGTCACGCTGTGGAGCGGCGCCTTGTCCTCCGCCTCGGGGGCGCTGCACTCGTCCGGCCCTGCGCAGGCGGTTCACGTGACCAGCCACTCCGGCCGCTAAGCGCGCCGGGCCGGCGCCAGCCCGGTCTCCTTGTTCGCACGACTTGTGCAAGTCACGCGTCGGGGGGAAATGTGGCGTGATGACACAGACCGAGACGCAGTCCGAGCCCGTGTTGGTGACCGAACGCCGCGGGGCGGTGAGCATTCTGCGGTTGAACCGCCCGCAAGCGCGGAACTCGCTGAACCCCGAGCTGCTCACGGCGATCGGCCTGGGCATGGTCGAGGCGGAGACCGACCCCGACATCAGGGCGGTGGTGCTCACGGGGACGGGCGACAAGGCGTTCTGCGCCGGCATGGACCTGCGGGCGTTCGCAGAGGGGGGTGCGCTCGGTGGCTCGCCCGAAGGGATGCAGGGCTTCGCCCGCTTCACGCAGGGCGAGATCGGGGTTCCCATCGTCGGCGCCGCCAACGCGACGGCGGTAGCGGGAGGCTTCGAGCTACTGCTCGGGTGCGACGTCGTCGTGGCGTCCGAGACGGCGTCCTTCGGCTTGCCCGAGGTGAAGCGCGGGCTGTTCGCTGCGGGTGGTGGGGTGTTCGTGAGCACGCGCATCCCGCTCGCGGTCGCCCTGGAGCTGACCCTGACGGGCGACCCCATCGACGCCGGACGCGCCCAGTCGCTCGGGTTGATCAATCAGGTCGTGCCACCGGCCGAGGTGCTCGACGCCGCGGTCGCTTTCGCCGAGCGCATTGCGCGCAACGGGCCGTTGGCCCTGCAGGCGACCAAGGAGCTCGTGCGCACTGCCTCGACCGACCTCGACAAGGCGCGTGCGCTGGCCACGGAGTGGCAGCCCAAGGTGTTCGGCAGCGAGGACGCCAAGGAAGGCGCCACCGCGTTCATCGAGAAGCGGGACGCGGTGTGGAAGGGTCGATGACCGGACCCGGTGGGGAAGGGTCGGTGGCCGGACCCGGTGGGGAAGGGTCGGTGACCGGACCCGGTGTGGAAGGGTCCGTGACCGGAGCCGGCGTGGTCTTGGCTTTCGCGTCCGGCGTCTCGTCGCCCGCCGGGGGCTCGAGTGGCACCGAGACCCGCGCCACGATCACGTCGTCCCGGGTCCGCAGCGCGGCCGAAAGGACCAGGTCCAACTGGTTGTGGAGGATCCGGTAGCGGAACTTGTCGGGCCGGATGACCGGGATGAGCACGACGATCTGGTCGTGGGGGTGGTCCGCAATGACGCGGTCGATGAAGGTGACGATCGGGTCGACGACGGAGGCGTAGTCGGTGTGGAGGACCTTGAGGGGCACCCCGCAGTCCCAACGCCTCCACTGGTGCTGCAGGCTGTCGGCCCAGTGGGTCGCCTCGTCGCCGGTGCGCAGGACGACTGTCACTGCGATGACCTCTTGACCGAGTGACTCGGCCTCGCCGATGGCATGTTCGGTGAGGCGCGAGAGTGCGTTCACCGGCACAATGACGATCGTGCGTTTACGGACGGGCAGGTGGGGGGTCTCGTCGATGCGCAGTTCCTTGCGGGCGCGGTCGTAGTAGGCGTGGATGCGGAGGAACAGCCAGATGAAAGAGGGGATGGCGATCACCACGACCCAAGCGCCCTCGGTGAACTTGCTGATCAGGAAGACGACCGTCGCGATCGCGGTGATGCACGCGCCCAGGGCGTTGATGGAGGCGCGGCGGATCCAATGCGGGGGACGTGTTCGTCGCCAGTGCACGACCAGGCCCGTCTGGGAGAGCGTGAAGCCGATGAACACACCGATGGCGAACAACGGAATCAGCGTGTTGGTGTTGCCGTCGACGGCGATGAGGAGCGCTCCCGACAAGACGGCGAGCACGACGATGCCGTTGGCGAAGGTCTGACGATCCCCCCGGATCGTGAACAGGTGTGGCAGGTAGTTGTCGCGCGCAACCAGGCTGGCCAGGACGGGGAGCCCGCCGAAGGAGGTGTTCGCCGCCAGCGCCAGCACGATGGTGATCGTGATGGAGACGATGTAATAGGCCCAGCCCCGGCCGACCGCCATCGCCATGATCTGGCTGAGCACGGTCTGTCCGGACCGGGGTCCGATCTGCCAGCGCTTCGCCAGCACGGCGAGGCCGAGCAGCATCACCCCGAGGAGAAACCCGAGCAGCATCTCGGTGCGCTTGGCCCGCACGACCCGGGGTTCACGGAAGAGCGGCACGCCGTTGGCGATCGCCTCGACGCCGGTCAGCGCGCTGCAGCCGGCCGAGAAGGCTTTGAGCACGAGGAGGATCGTCACGGCCTTGAGCCCGGTCGTGGGGAGCTGGGACGTACCTTGCTGCGCTTCATTGAGGCCCAGGGGATGGATCAGCCCGACGGCGATGATGGCGAGTAGACCGACGATGAAGACCAGCGTGGGCAGCAGGAACGCACGGGCTGTTTCGCCGAGACCGCGCAGGTTCAGGAGCGTGATCATCAGCAGGATGCCGAGGCAGAGCGGGATCGTCGCCCCGTCGAGACCGGGAAAGGCCGACTGGAGCGACGCCACGCCGGCGGCGATGGACACGGCGACCGTCAGCGTGTAGTCGACGACTAGTGAAGCTGCCGCCACGAGACTGGTGTGGGCGCCGAGGTTGGCACGCGAAACGGCGTAGGCACCGCCCCCTTCCGGATAGGCGTCGATGACCTGGCGATAGGAGAAGACCAGGATGGCGAGCAGGGCGACGATGGCAATCGTGATGGGCAGGATCAGGTGCAGGGCCCCGCCCCCGGCCACCGCCAGCACGAGGATGATCGCCTCGGGTCCGTAGGCGACCGACGTCAGCGCATCGAGAGAGAGGGCCGAGAGCCCCTCCACCGGGGTGATCCGCTCCTTGCCGGTGCCCCGCGACGACCGTGGTGGTCCGACCACTATCTGCCAGAGGGCGGTCGCCCGGCCAGGGTGCTGCTCTGCCATGGAGGGCACTCTACGAGCCGCGCCCGGACGCGAAAGGGTTGTCCCGCACGCGGTCCGGCGCGCGGCGCGGGTTAGCGTGCCTGCCGATGGAACTGTGGGAGCTGGTGGCCCGGGAGTGCTGCCGTGACACCTTGGCGCAGTACTCGCATGCCGGAGACCGGTACCTGCTCGAAGAGTTCGCCGCGGCGTTCTGCGAGGACGGCGTGCTCGAGATCCGCGGCCAACCTCCCTTGTGTGGACGTGGCGCCATCATGGAGCGCTTCGGGGGAGCGACGACGGCGCTCCAGGCGAGGCAGGCCGCGAGCAAAGCAGCGGCGGACGACGCCGGCCCGCGACGAATCGTTCGCCACAACGTCGCCAACATCCGCTTCGAATCGGTGTCGCCGAGCGAGGCCACGGTCGCGAGCTACTTCACTGTCTTCACCGAGGTGGGTGTGGATCACATGGGTCGCTATCGCGACCGGCTGGTGCCTGTGGATGCGCGCTGGCTGATCGCGCACCGCTTCGTCTCGGTGGACTGGCACGCCCCCGACTCGGTCTTCCGCTCCGGCGCACAGGCGGCGCAACCCGGCCGGGACTGACGCGCTCCGGGCTGTCGTCCCCACGCCCCCACGCGCCCACGAGTCGACGCAGGTGGCAGCAGCCTTCTCCGAAGTGTCAACGATAACGTTGATAGTTTCTGGAGTCATGCCGCCGGGGCGCAGGACCGAGCGAAACGCCACGTCACGCACACGCACACGCACCCGCACCCGCGCCCACGCCCTCGTCCTCGCCGCAGCAGCCACCGTGCTCGCCGCCTGCTCGTCCACGCCACAGAGCGGCACCGCGCAAACCGGCACGGTCGCCGGGACCCACATCGTCAAGGGTGACACCGTGCCGACGGTGGCCGACCTCGATTCGACGAGCTTCATCGGGGTCGCGCCGTTCGGGGTCGGCGAGACGACGCTCACGTTGCCGACCGACGGAGCACCCGTCGAGGTCTGGTACCCGGCCACCAAGGCGAGCGTCGCCCACAAGCCGGAGGCCTCCTACAACGTGGCCGCGTGGCTGCCGGCGCCGCTGAAGAAGCTCGTGCCCGCCGGCTTCTCGGTCACGTATCCGAGCGGTGGCGTCCGCGGCGTCCCGGTCGCCCCGGGGCGCTATCCGCTCGTCGTGTTCAGCCACGGTGACGCCGGCTTTCGCGACCAGTCCACCTTCCTGACGGCGCACCTCGCCATGTGGGGCTTCGTGGTGGCGGCACCCGATCACGACAGCCGCGACCTGACCGAGGTGCTGGGCGGTCCGACCGGAGCCAAGGCGAAGACCACCGACGTGGGTGATCTGCGGGCGACCATCAGCCTGCTCAGCTCGGAGAACGCATCGAGCTCGAGTCCCTTCTCCGGGCACGTCGACACCTCCCTCGTCGGTGCCGTCGGGCACTCCGCGGGCGGCGCCGCCGTCGAGGCCCTGGCGGCGTCGGATCCGCGGGTGACGACGTTCATCGGCCTGGCCGGCGCGACGGTGGGCGCCTTCGGCCAGACCAAGTCCGGACCGGCGAGCAAGGTGCCGAAGCAGCCCGGGCTGCTCATGTCGGGCACGGCGGACCAGGTGGTGAGCGACACCTCCATGATCGCCGCCTACGCCCGGCTGAACGAGCCCAAGCGGCTCGTGCTCCTGCGCAACGCCGGTCACCTCGTGTTCGCCGACGTCTGCGAGGTGGGGACCTCACAGGGTGGGCTCCTCTCCATTGCGCGTGCGCTCAAGGTGCCGTTGCCGGCCTCCTTGGTGCCGCTGGCCACCGACGGCTGCCTGCCCCCCGACCTCCCCCCTCCCGACGCGTGGCCGGCCATCTGGCAGGCGGTCACCGCACAGTTGCGCCACGCGTTCGGCTTCGACTCCTCCACCGCGGGGCTCTCGGGGCTCGAGCAGGCCTTCCCCACCGTGGTGGCGGCGAATCGCGCCGCGCCGGGCCCGTAGCGGACTAGTTGATGAGCGGGTCCCGCGGCAGCCCGAGAAGGCGCTCGCCGATCTGGTTGCGCTTGATCTCCGACGTGCCGCCCGCGATCGACATGCCCCGGTGCATGAGCACCATGAACGCCGTCATCGTCGTGGCGCCGTCCGCGTAGGCGGTCTCGGGCCCGCCCAGCGCGGCGAAGATGGCCGACGCCTCGTGCCCGATCTCGGAGAGCACGAGCTTCGTGACGTTGCCCTCCGGCCCAGGCCCACGGCCGATCACCGCGCGGAGCGCCGAGCGCATGTTGAGGACGGCCATGGCTTCGGTGCGCGAAATGTAGCGGCCGATCCTCCCGGCCCCGCCTGCCAGGCGCTCGGGATGGGCGTCCAACCACGGGATGACCGTGGCCCCCTGCATGGAGGCACCGCCCTGGCCGCCGCCGATGGACACGCTCTCGTTGCCGAGCGTCGCCCGCGCCACGGTCCAGCCGGCGTTCACCGGCCCGACGACGTCGTCGTCGGGCACCAAGACGTCGTTGAAGAAGACCTCGTTGAACTCCGACTGCCCTGTCACCATCCGCAGCGGGCGCACCTCGACGCCCTCGGCGTGCATGTCGATGACCATGGTGGTGATGCCCTCGTGCTTCGGCGCCTCGGGGTCGGTCCTGATGGTCGCCAGCCCGTAAGAGGCATAGTGCGCGCCGCTCGTCCAGACCTTCTGTCCGCTGACGAGCCAGCCACCCTCGACCCGGGTGGCTCGAGTCTTGACCCCGGCGGCGTCGCTCCCGGCGTCGGGCTCGCTGAACAGCTGGCACCAGATCACGTCCTGCCGCAAGGCCGGAAGGACCCAGCGCGCCACCTGGTCCTCGGTCGCGTACTGAATCAGCGTCAAGATGACCCAGCCGGTGATGGAGTACTGCGGTCGCGTCACCCCGGCGGCCGCGAACTCCTGCTCAATCACCAGCTGCTCGACGGCCCCGGCGTCCCGCCCCCACGGCCGGGGCCAGTGCGGCATGACGTAACCGGTCTCGATCAGGGCGTCGCGTTGCGCCGCCGCGTCCTTGCCCTCGAGGCCGGCCGCGAACGCCTGCACCTCGGCGCGCAGCGGCTCAGCCTCGGGCGGCAGGTCGATGGTGCGGGCCCGCGTGACGCCGTCCCGCGCCAGGTCGGTGAGGTCCCGTGCCGCCTCCTCGGCGTCGACGACGGCCTCGAGCGCAGTGGCGCGCCGCAGGTAGAGGTGGCAGTCGTGTTCCCAGGTGAATCCGATGCCGCCGTGCACCTGGGTGTTGAGCTGCGCACACTCGTCGGCAGCCGCCAGCGCCAGGACGGCCGCCACCGCCGCGGTGTACGAAAGTTGCGTACCGCCCTCGGCCGCGGCCCGCGCCGCGTCCCACACCGTCGCCGTGGCCAGCTCGGACGCCACCAGCATGTTGGCGCAATGGTGCTTGACCGCCTGGAACATGGCGATGGGCCGGCCGAACTGCTCGCGCACCTTGGCGTAGGCCGCCGCCTGCTGGGTGCACTCGGTGGCCACGCCGGTCGCCTCGGCCGCGAACAGGAGACGCCCCAGGTCGACGAGGGCCCGGCGTCCACCTGGGATCACCTCGACCGCGGCGCCGTCGAGCGTGACCCGCGCCGAGCGCCGCGTCGGATCCAGGTTGGCCGGTACGGCGACGGTCACGCCGGCGGCGGTGGTGTCGACGACGATCGCATCGTCGCCCGCCGGGAGCACCAGGACGTGAGCCAGGCCGCCACCCAACACCGCCGGCGCCGTGCCCGTGCCCGTCGCGGCGCCGGCATCGCCCGACACCACGACGTCCGCGGCCAGCGCCACGCCGGCGCGGATCGACCCCTCGGCCATGCCCGGCAGCAGCCGCCGGCGTAACGCGTCGGAGCCGGCGGCGTTCATGACCGCGCTCGCGATCACGGTGGGCACGAACGGCCCGGGCGCGACGGCACGGCCCAGCTCCTCGACCACCACGACCAGCTCGGGCAGGCCGAAACCGGAGCCTCCGAGCTCCTCGGGCAGGTGGAGGCCCAGCCAGCCGAGCGCAGCCAGGTCGCCCCAGAACGTCGGCAACGCCTCCTCGGACGACTCGAGCAGGCTGCGGGCGGCGCCGCGAGCGTCGTGCTTGGCGAGGAAGTCGGAGGCCGTCTGGCCGAGGGCACGGTGGTCTTCCGTGATCGCGATGGACATCCCGAAAAAGTACCCTCTATTGCTCGGAGCGGGCCAGACGACAGGGGCTCAGCCCGTGTTGCCGGTGTCCCCCGTGTCGCCCGTGTTCCCCGTGCCCCCGGTGTCGCCCGTGGTGCCGGTGTTCCCTCCGCTCGTCACCGGCGGCGTCGGCGTGATCCCGTAATAGGGCGGGGTGTTCCCGATCCCGGCGGGCGGCACCACGCCGTCCACGGGCGGGGTGCCGGCGGCGCCGTCCGGGAAGGCGGCACCGGTGTTGCCGGTGTTGCCGGTCCCTCCCGTATTGCCGCTGGGGGGCGCGGTGGTCGGGGTGGTCGTGGCACCGCCAGGGGTCCCGGCTGCGCCCGTGGTGGGCGCTCCCGACCCGCTGGTACCGGGCTGGCGCGTGGTGCTGCCGGTATGGAGGCTCGAGCGGTGCGTGGTGTGGCTCACCGGCTTCGCGGTCACAATCGGCGTCCAGCCGGCGTTGTGGCCGGCCAGCCCAGCGCCGGCCACGGCGAGAATCCCGACCGCAGCGAGGGCCCAGGCACCGATGGGTCGCAGGAGCCTGATCCGCGCCGCCGACTCCGCCTGCTCTTCTCGCTCGCTGCGCTCGATGACCCGGGACTGCGACCAGTTCTGCACGGCGTCGACGGTGGCCACCACGAAGCCGATCACGGTCGCGACGGCGTCGAGGGCCAAGCCGAAGCCGACGACCTGCGCCTTGCCCGTCGGAGAGTGCGCCGAGGCGACATGGACCGATTCGTAGACGGCGAGCGCGAGCAGGACCAGCCAGGACAGCGAGACCAGCGTGCCCGTCAGCCGGTTGGTGTCCATGGAGTACCAGTAATTGCTCGTCCGCACTCCGTGCCAGTAGGCGAACAGCACGGTCAGGACGAGCACGACGATGAAGACCCGACCCGGTGTGGTGCCGAGCGCGCGCACGCTGAGCGTGCCGGCGTCCACCCAGGGCAGGAAGAGGCCCGCGGCGGCCGCTACGAGCGCACCGACGTGCACCCACCGCAGGCGGGTCATGGTGATCGGGAAGCCGCGCGGATCATCCATAGGCATGCCGCGCTCGGTACGTCTGGTGACCGAACGTCCTGGCCTTTCCGGATGGCTCTCGCATGTCCGCTCCCGGTCGCTACCGCCTGGGACTGGGGTTGCCCCCGGTGCCGCGCCCCACATCAATTCCTACCACTCACTGCTCCGGCGTAATCCCCGGGGCCCTCACCTGGTCAAACGGTGGCCGCGTCGGGAACGAGCTGACCTCAGTGCCCGGCCGGGTGATGGTCCTCGGCCTCGCCCCGCCCCGGCTCGTCGCCGGCGGGACGGGCCGGCTCGGACCGGGCGCTCTCGTGTTCGTCCTCGGCCCGCAGCGTGTCGGAGGCGGCGCCCGGCAGCAGCAACTGCTCTTGGTAGAGGGTGGCGCCCAACCGGCCGCGGTGATCGCGCAGGGAGCCGTGGTACGTGCCGCGGGCGCTCCGCGCCTTCACCGGCCGGAGGTCCACGAGGACCCAGTCGTCGGCCCGGATGTCGTCTTGGAACCACACGGAGTGGTCGACCGACGGCCCACCCCGGCCGACCAGCGATCGGTCCTGCTGGCCGAAGCCGGTGCCGAGATCCGACAGGAAGGTCAGCCCGGCCCGGTGCATCAGCGGGTCGTCGCCGAGCGAGGCGGTCGAGCGGACCCACATGCAGTCGCTGAACACGCCCTTCAAGAAGTCGGTGGGCGTCACCTCGCGCACCTCGAGGAGGGTGCTCCAGGGCTGCCGCGGCGTCTCCTCCGGCGCCGGTGCGTCGCGTCGCGGCGCGTCGTCGAACGTGGGGCTGGCGCGCTCCGCGTGGAACGACGTGACCATGGAGAAGATGACCTCGCCCTCCTGCACGGCGACGACGTGCCGCGCCGAGAAGGAGCGCCCGTCGCGGTCACGGTCGACCTCGAGGATCACCGGGAGGTCGACCCGGCCGGTGCGGAGGAAGTAGCCGTGCAGCGAATGGGGCAGACGGTCGGGCTCGACCGTCGCCGCGGCGGCCAGCAGGCACTGCGCGGCCACCTGGCCCCCGAAGAGCGTCTGGCGCGGGCCGTAGTTGGCATTGCTCCCACGGAACAGGTCGCGGTCGACCCGCTCCAAGGTGAGGAGCGAAGCCAGATCCCCCGCCAGCTCGAGGTCGGTCACGGGGCTCCCGATCCCCCCGCCACCACGATGCGTTGTGCCCGCACCCATTCCGCCCACGTCTCGATCCGCCGCCAGAACAGCTCGCGGGTCCCGGCGAAGTTGTGCATGTGCGCCATCTTCGGGCAGACGAAATAGTCGACGCTGTCGGCCGACTCGTACGCCCGCACCTCGCCCCGCGGGTCGACCAGGACGTCGCGCTCGCCCAGCGCGACGAGGACGGGGCTCCTGATGGCCGCCGCCTCGGTGAGGACCGAGCCGGGCGAGAGGCACCACAGCGCCACCGTCATCGGGATGGTGGCCGATCCCCACGCGGGAAGGTCGCCGTGCCGGGCCGGGTAGTCGTCGAGGTCCCGCCGCACGACGTCGGCGCCCACGTCGTCGTAGTGGAAGCCCCACGCCATGGGGTGGATGTCGGCCGACGCCTGCGGTTCGCCTTGCGCCGCGTCGGCCAGCGCCGGCGCGTTCGGGATCACGCCGTCGGAGGGCAGCGTGTCGCGAGGCATCCAGGGCAGGGCGAGCGGCGGCGCCCCCGGCGCCGTCGGCGGATGCGTGTGCAGCGCGCTGTAGCCGAGCACGCCGATGCCGTCGTAGCAGTGGTGGCGTCCCTGCTGCACGATCGTCAACGACCCGCCCATCGACTGCCCGAGGCCGATCGTCACCGGGTCGCTGACAGGGCCGAGCCCCTCCATCAGGTTGCCGGCCGCCAGCTTCTGCCGCACGTCGGTCTCGGCGGCCTGACTCGCCGCCACGACCGGCGAGAAGGCGAGCGCCTCGGAGTCGTGCTGGGAGCTGTCGCCGACGCCGAGGGGGTCGACCGCCACCACGATCCAGCCGCGGGCCGCGTGCCAGCCGGCCTGGCCGCCCAGGCCGTGGCCCGGGCCGGGCAGATCGGCGGTGAAGTAGCCCCGGCCGTAGCCGGCGCCCGGCTTGGCGAAGCAGACGATCGGGTCCGCCGGGAGCGTGTCGGGCGCCGTGACCGTGAGAGCGACGTGCGCGGGCTCGCCCAGGCCGGCCGCGTCGGTCACGTCGATGCGCAGGTCGATCGACCGCACGGGCGTCCTGACCGGCCCGATCCTCCCGCGGCCCCTTGCTTACTTCGGGGCGAAGCGTTGGCCGCCGTCGAGGCGGATGCACAGGCCATTGAGCATCGGGTTCTCCACGATCGCAACGGCGAGCTTCCCGTACTCCTCGGGCCGGCCCATGCGCTTGGGGAACGCGGCGTCCTTGGTGAGCACCGACGCGAACTCGTCGGGGATGCCCTCGGTCAGCCCGGTGCTGAACAGGCTCGGTGCGATGGCCACGGTGCGGATCCCCAGGCTGCCGAGGTCGCGGGCCATGGTCAGCATCATGCCGGCGATGCCGGCCTTGGCGGCGGTGTAGGCGACCTGGCCGATCTGCCCCTCGAAGGCGGCGATGGACGCGGTGTCGATGATCACGCCGCGCTCCTCGTCCTCGGGCTCGTTCGTCGACATGTGCCAGGCCTGGAGGCGGTTCAGGTTGAACGTGCCGATGAGGTTCAGCTCGATGCTGCGCCGGAACTCGTCGAGCGGGTGCGGTCCCTCCTTGGTCAGCGTGCGCTTCCCGGTGCCGCCTCCCGCGGTGTTCACCGCGATGTGCAGGCCGCCGAGAGCGCTGACGGCATCTGCCAGGGCGGCCTCGACCTGATTCTCGTCGAGCACGTCGACCTCGTGGAACGTGCCGTCGAGCTCCTTGGCCACGGCAGCACCGGCCGAGGTCGGCAGGTCGAGGATGGCGATGTCGGCGCCCTTCTGGCGGAGCATCTCGGCCGTGGCCTTGGCCATCCCCGACGCCCCGCCCACGATGACGGCCTTCTTCCCCTTGATCTCCACGGCGTTGGTCCTCTTTTCTCTCGCGTCTTCTCTCGAGTGGTGCGACGTCTTCGCGGCCGGCGCACCTCGGCGATCGGCGCGTGCGCCGTGTGTGATGCTGTCGGCCCTGCGTGCCCGGCCGCAAGCCGAGTGAAAGAGTATCCCATTTACCCGGCTGCTCGTCCGGGTCAGGAGGGCCGATGGAGCGCGAAACGATCCTGTTCGACGTGGCCGAAAACGTGGCCACCATCACGCTGAACCGGCCCGACGCCATGAACGCGTTCAACGACGCCATGGCCGCCGACATGGCGTGGGCATGGGAGACCGCGCGCGACACCGAGGACATCCACTGCGTCGTACTGCAGGCCAACGGCGAGCGCGCCTTCTGCACCGGGATCGACATCTCGAGCGAGATCCCGTGGTTCATGAAGGAGAACACCTGGAACACCTTCGACCCCGGCGACACCCTGGGGCCGAAGCTGCGCCACAAGGTGTGGAAGCCCGTGGTGACAGCGGTGCACGGCCTGTGCGCCGGCGGCGCGCAGTACTTCTTGAACGAGTCCGACATCGTCATCTGCTCGGACGACGCGGTGTTCTTCGACCCGCATGCGAACGTCGGGATTGTCAGCGCGCTCGAGCCGATCGGCATGCTGCACCGCGGCGTGCCGCTGGGCGACGTGCTGCGCTGGGCGCTCATGGGCAACGAGGAGCGCATCACGGCGGAGACGGCGCTGCGCCTCGGCCTGGTCACCGAGGTGGTGGGCCGCGATGCGCTGCGCGAGCGGGCCCGGGAGATCGCGCTGTCCATCGCCCGGCGCAACCCCAAGGCGATCCAGGGAACGATCCGCGCCATCTGGGAGTCGCTGGACCAGACGCGCACGTCCGCGCTCAGCACCGGCGTCTCCTACACGCTCATCGGGAACTTCCCGGTCAACCGCCCGGCGCGGCGCGACAAGTCGGAGACGCAGTACCGATAGAGCGCGAGGGCAGGGCGCCGCCTACCATCGCCTGCATCGAGGCGGGGCCGGCCTGCCGCCACCGCCCGGACCCGGAGGGGGGAGACAGCATGCTGTTCGCGATGCGGTTCGACTTCCGCAACCCGGACTTCGCCGGCACCGCCCTGGCCGACCGCTATGCGGCCGCGCTCGAGATGGCCGAGTGGGCCGACCGGCTCGGCTGCGTCAGCATCGCCATTTCGGAGCACCACGGCTCCGCCGACGGCTATCTGCCCAGCCCGCTCCCCATCATCGCCGCCATGGCGGCGCGCACCACCAACGTCCGCTTCGGCGTGGCCGCGCTGATCGCGCCGTTCTACGACCCCATCCGCCTGGCCGAGGACCTGCTCGTCCTCGACCACCTGTCTCGGGGGCGGGTGGACCTGATCGTGGCCGGGGGCTACGTGCGCCAGGAGTTCGAGCTCTATGGCGTGCCGCCGGGCGAGCGGGGGGCGCGGGTCACCGAGGTGGTGTCGACCGTGCGCGCCGCCTTCACCGGCGAACCCTTCGAGTACCGCGGCCGGACGGTGCACCTGACGCCGGGGCCGTATCGCAGCGACGGGATCAGCATCACGATGGGCGGCAGCAGCGCGGCGGCCGCCCGGCGCGGCGGCGCGCATCGGCGACGGGTTCATCCCCTCGGTGCCCGAGGTCTGGGAGTTCTACCGCGAGGAGGTCCAGCGTCTCGGCCGGCCCGATCCCGGCCCCTCGGTCGTCGGGGAGAACCGGGTCGTGGCGTTAGCGCGCGACGTGGAGGACGGCTGGCACCAGATGGCGCCGTTCTTCCTGCACGAGACGAACGCCTACGGCGAGTGGCAGGCCCAGGAGCAGATCGCCTCGCCCTTCCGGCCGGTGTCCGACGAAGCCGAGCTGCGCCGGGGCAGCCAGTACGCCGTCCTCACGCCCGACGAGTACGTGCGCGAGCTCAAGGAGGGGCCGTTCCCGTTCGCCCTGCTTCACCCGATGGTCGGCGGCATGCCGGTCGAGCTGGCGTGGTCGAGCCTTCGCCTGTTCGAGCACGAGATCCTGCCGGCCTTCGCTTAGGCCGGCCGGCCCCCATGGGTGCGCGTTGCTCCCTAGGTTGGTGGCCATGAGCGCTCCTTCCCCCTCAGGTCCCCCGACCGTGGCCGTGGTCACGGGTGCGGCCAGCGGCATGGGCCGGCGCTGCGTGGAGCGGGTGCGCGGCCTGGCCGAGGTCCTCATCGCCGTCGACCTCGAGCCGCCGGCGGTGGACGGCGCCGCCGGCGTGGCCTGCGACGTGGCCGACGCCGCGGCGGTGGCCGGCTTGGTCGAGCGTGTGCGCGCCGAGGGGAGTTTCCGGGCGCTGGTCCACGCGGCCGGCGTCTCACCCACCATGGGCGACGCCCGGCGCATGTTCGACGTCGACCTCGTCGGGACCGAGCGGCTGCTGCGCGCCTTCGAGGAGCTGGTGGTGCCGGGCTCGGCGGCGGTCTGCTTCTCGTCGATGGCGGCCCACCAGATCGCGCCGTTCGCCGACGCCGCGCTCGACGCGCTGGTCGACGAGCCGTTGGCGCCCGACTTCCTCGACCGCGCCGCGGCGGCTGTGCCCGACAGCGGGCTGGCCTACGCGCTGGCCAAGCGCGGCGTGATCCGGGCCTGCGCCCGGGCCGCCGTGCGGTGGGGCCCCCGCGGCGGGCGGGTGACCTCGATCGCTCCGGGCATCATCGACACCCCGATGGGCCGCCAGGAGCTGGCGCAGCAGCCGATCATGCGCGACATGCTCGACGCGGTGCCGCTGGCCCGCCTCGGCGGGGCGGACGAGGTGGCCGCGGTGGCGGCGTTCCTGCTCTCGGACGACGCGTCGTTCGTGTCGGGCATCGACGTGCTGGTGGACGGCGGATTGGTGCAGGCCCAGGTCCAGACCCAGGCTTCCTCTTCGCCCGACGCCGGCCCGGCTGCGTGAGCGCGGCGCCGGAAGGGCGCCCTGTGCCATTGTGCCCGCAGCCAGAGAGGGAGGATGCCATGACCAGCACGCGGCGGAGCGCGACCTTCGAGGAGATGCCAGGGGTGGCGCCGGACGTGATGCGGGACTACGACCTGGCGACACTCGGCTACACCGAGACCGAGTACCGCGTCGAGGGGACCGCATGTTCCTACGAGCTGGTGGGCGAGCGCGGCGAGGACGGCCGCTGGGAGAGCGAGCCGGCCGCGCTGGCGCCGTTCCGGACCCGCATTGTGGTGCGCCGCCCGATAGCGCCCGAGCGCTTCAGCGGGACCGTGGTGGCGGAGTGGCACAACGTCTCGGCCGGCATCGACGCCGCGCCCGATTGGGGGTTCTTCCACCGCCACCTGGCGGCGCACGGGCACGCCTGGGTCGGGGTGTCGGCGCAAAAGGCCGGCATCGACGGCGGCGGGATCAGCGAGGGCATCCACCTCAAGGTGCTGGCCCCCGACCGCTACGCCGAGCTGGAGCACCCCGGCGACGCCTGGTCGTTCGACCTCTTCACCCAGGTCGGCGAGCTGCTGCGCCTGCCACCGGACGAGAACCCACTGGGCGGGCTGACGGCGCGCCACCTGCTCGCGGCCGGCGAGTCGCAGTCCGCAGGCTGCCTCGTGACCTACGTGAACGCGGTCGACGCGCAGGCCCGGGTCTTCGACGGGTTCTTCGTCCACGGCCGGGCCGGCACGGGCGTGGCGATCGACGGCGTGTTCATCTCGAGGGTGCGGGGCGGCTTCGAGGAGACGACGCGCGAGCTCGCCTCGCGGGGCGAGCGGATCCGCGAGGACGCACGGGTCCCGGTGCTCGTCTTCCAGAGTGAGACCGACGTCATCCTCCTCGGCGGCGGTCGGGCCCGGCAACCGGACTCGGCGCGCGTGCGGGTGTGGGAGCTCGCCGGCGCCGCCCACGCCGACACCTACACGGTGAGCGCGGGCCGCTACGACGACGGCACCCTCGACGCGGCGCGGCTCGCCAGACTGCTGCGACCGACCACGGACCTGCTCATCGGCCGGACGGAGACGCCGATCAATGCTGGGCCGCAACAGCACTACGTGGCCCAGGCCGCGCTCGGCCACCTCGAGCGCTGGGTGCGTGAGGGCACGCCGCCCCCGACGACGGCCTGGCTCGAGGCCGACGACGCCTTCAGCGGGCTCGGCCTGGACGAGCGGGGCAATGCACGGGGTGGCATCCGCACGCCCTGGGTCGATGTCCCGGTGGCGATGCTGTCCGGCCTGGGCCAGGTCGGTGAGGACTTCGCCGTGCTCTTCGGCCGGACCGTGCCCTTCGACCAGGCCACGCTGTCGGCGCTCTACCCGGGCGGGCGGCCCGAGTACCTCGAGCGCTTCGCCGCGTCTCTCGACGCCACCATTGCCGCCGGGTTCCTCCTGGCCGAGGACCGGGCCGAGATCCTCGGGATCGCGGCGGAATCCTTCCCACTCGAGGTGGCCGGGTAGCCCTAACCTCGATCATTCATCCGACCTCAGGCCCGACGATGCTGATTCGGTCGATGGAGGCGGAGAATCGCTGATTGGCCTCTGAGCGTCGCCGGGGCGTGAAGGGTCAGGGTCCCTCGGTTCAGTCTCGTGATGTCACGCCCTGCGGAATCGCTTCGGGGTCGGGCGCCGGGACCCAATGCGCTATGGAAAGGCGGCGCGTAGGCGGGTGAAGGCGGCGGCCAGCTCGCTGGCCCAGGGCCAGGTCTCGTCGAGATGCACGATGAGGTCACGGCCGCGGTGAGCGAGCACGGCGGCTACATGCAGGACGCGGTAGCGAATCGTCTTGGGCTCGGCCTTGGCCAGCGCGCCGTCGAAACATGTCATCTGGCTCCAGGCCAGGAGTGACCCGGCGATGAGCGAGACCGCCACCCAGGCCTCGTTGGCGCAAAAGCCGTCGAAGGGCAGGTTGGCCAGTCCACACGCCTTCCAACACCGCACCCGGTCCTCGACGCGGGCGTGGCCGCGGTGGCGCAACTCCAAAGCGGCGATGTCGTCACCTTTGGTGTTGGTAATGAAGCAGGTGTGGCGCCAACCAGCATGGGTGTCGAAGAGCGAGAGCTGGGCGCCCGGGTGCGGGCGTTCACGCCGACAGATCATTCGCATGTCGGCCGGCCATCCCTTGAGCTCGATGATCTCGGTCAGCTCGATCACCTCGGCACCGTCACGGATCCCCCCGTCGAGCTCTGTGGCGGCCACCCAGTCCTCTTCTTGGGCGAGCAGGAGGGCGTCACGCACAGAACCCCTGATAGGAAAGCCAATCGAGTAGTCGAAGTTGGCATCGGTGAGCGATTGGACGAAGCGATGCGAGGCCCCGGCTGAGTCGGCCCGGACCAAGATGGGATGAACGACCAAGGCGGGGTCGTCACCTTCTTCGTGGCCGAGTGCGTACTCGGGCGGCACGGAGCGCACCACCTGCTCGAGCAGCTCGAGGTGGTCGTCGGTGTCCCCCGGGGCGGCGTTGCCCGGGCGCAAGATCGCGCCCAGAGGCTCTTTGGTGTTGTCGCACCACGCACCCAAGGGGTTGAACCCGAAGCCGCGCTTATACGTGGCGGCGGCGTCCTCTTTCTCGGCGTGCACGTCGAGCAAGGTGGAGTCGAAGTCCCAGATCATCGGGCCGACCGGTGGCTGCGCCGCCCAGACGCGCGCCCGGGCGCTGGCGATGGCCACTGGGATGGCCCGCAGTTCGACCGAAGCCGTCTTGTGCACGGTCCGCCAGGCCGTGGCCACAGAGGCCACCGGGCCGAAGAGCTCCTCTTGTTCTTTGAGCGCCGCGATGTCGGCCAGGCAGTCCGCGCCATCGGCGATCGCGATGGCCAGGTGGGTGAGGACGACACCAGGATCATGGGTGTGCCAGTTGATCCCGCACTCGGCCATGGCCTCCGACATCGCCTCGGTCAACCCAGCGCGATCGGCCAGTTCGGCCAACAGGGCGGCACCGGCATGGGACACGAGGTTCTTGCCGTCGGGTATCACTTTGGCGCGACGGACAGAGCGAGTACTGTGCACTTTCAAGGAGCCCTCCGGTTCTGGTGAGGATGTGTGTTCAGCGACAAACATTCTTCCAGGCGGGAGGGCTTTTTACGCGGACGCGCACACCGCGTGTTCAGAAGCCGGACGAATTATCGAGGCTAATCCCCTTGCTACGTTGCAGCCACGAGGGACTGCTCCCCGGGGGGCGCATGCAGCAACAGGCGGTTGGAAGCCCAGCGGAGAAGGCGGAGGACGCAAACGCGCCCGCGCCGTCGCCGGCGACGCCCCGCGGATCGGAGCCCGCTCCCGGGGCGGCGATGTTGTGGTGCGCCGGGTTGCGCAAGCGCTACGGAGAGCGGGTCGCCGTGGACGGCGTGTCGTTCGCCATCGGTACGAGCGAGTGTTACGGCCTGCTCGGGCCCAACGGCGCAGGGAAGACGACGACCATCTCGATGCTGTGCGGGTTGGTGCCGTCCGACGGGGGCGAGGTGAGGATCGACGGGCACGCGGGCGGGACGCTCGAGGCCAAGGCGGCCGTCGGGTACGTCCCGCAGGACCTGGCGCTCTATCCCGACCTCTCGGCGACGGAGAACCTCACCTTCTTCGGCCAGCTCTACGGCCTGGGGGGGCAGGAGCTCCAGGCGCGGATCGCCGAGACCCTGGAGCTCGTCGGCCTGGCGGACCGCGGCAAGGACCGTATCGGCACCTACTCGGGGGGCATGAAGCGGCGCGCCAACATGGCCGCTGGCCTGTTGCACCGGCCCAAGCTGCTGGTCCTCGACGAACCGACGGTGGGCGTCGACCCGCAGAGCCGCAACGCCATCCTCGAGACGGTCGGGCGACTCGGCATTGCGGTCCTCTACACGACGCACTACATGGAAGAGGCGGCCAAGCTGTGCGACCGCATCGGCATCATCGACGACGGCCACCTGATCGCCGAGGGGACGGCGGACGAGCTCATCCACGCCCACGGCGGGCAGGACAAGGTGCACCTGGCGTGCGAGGAGGCCGACCTCGACACGCTGGCCGACGCCTGTCGCGGCGTGTCCGCAGTGCACGACGTGCGTGAGATCGACGGCCATCTCGAACTGACGACCGAGCACGGGCCCGCGGTGCTGCCGGCCGTGGTCGGCGTCGCCACCCGCCACGGCGTCGAGCTGACGGGGGTGGAGGTGCGTTCGCCCAACCTCGAGGACGTGTTCTTGAGCCTCACCGGCAAGGAGCTGCGGGACTAACTCCCTCATTCCCCCCCGTCGCGGCCATCGTCGGTTGCTGTACGTTGTGGCCAAAAGCCAAAAGGTGCCCCACTTTGGTGGCGGGATCTCGGGCAGTGCGGGGGGCGGATCTCTCCGACGTCGTTCCGGTCCCGTTCAGGAAGCGAGGAAGTGTGCGCGTGACGGGCCGCACTCTCCGGACCGGCCGCGCGCCGGTGCTCGGAGCCGTGGTCGCGGCCGCGCTCGCCGCGACGACGTTCCTCTCGTTCGCCACGATCGCCGCGGCGCCCGACCCGCTCGGCGCGCCGGACGCGGCGAAGGATGTGGCGGTGTCCGTCGGCATGATCGTCGACGGCGTCTCGGTCACGACGGGAACCACGGGTACGGCACGCATGATCGAGCAAGGTGCACGCATGGCGGTCGCCTACGAGAACGCCCACCGCTCCGGCCTCGAAGGCCACAAGATCGACCTCTCGTTCTGCCTGAACCAGGACACGGCGCAGGGTGGGCTGGCCTGCGCCCAACAGCTCGTCCACGACGGCGTGGCCGCCGTGATCGAGCCCTTCACGGGCCAGGGGCCGTCCGAGGTGCCGACGATCGCGCGGGCGGGTATCCCTTACATCACCATGTCGGGTGCTTCGGGTACCGAGTTGACGACGCCCGGTGCGTTCGTGCTGCAAGGCGGGGTCCCGGCCATCATCGGCGCGGTGGCCCAACACGCCGCGCAGCACCGCTACAAGAAGGTGACGTTGATCGTGGTCAACCAACCCACCGTCGTGCGGGGCACGGAGGTGCTCGGCGGCATCGTCTTCAAAGCGGCGGGGGTAGGGCTCCAGGTGCTGACGGCCGGCGCCGGGACGACGGACCTGCGGCCTGAGCTGCAAGAAGCCGTGGCGGGAGGGGCGTCGGCGGTCGGTGTCGGCGGCAACGTGGCCTTCTGCAGCGCATTCCTGCGCGCCTACTCCGCACTCCATGTCCACTTGCCCAAGTACGTGATCGCCACGTGCCTGGATCCGAGCATTCTGCACTCCTCCCTGGACGAGGTGCTCAAGGGCTCTTGGCTCGCGGGGGCCGGCACGGCGAGCGCGACCAACGACGCGTTGTACGCGGCCATCGTGGACAAGTACGCGCCGGGCGTGAATCCCAACCCCAACGTGAGCACCGACGACTTCGCGGGGCTGCTTCCGGTCCTCTCCCTCGCCGCCCTGATGAAGGACTCAGGGGCGCCGGTGAGCGCGGCGGGGATTCTGCAGCGGACCGAGACGGCAGAGAACGTGGTGCTCCCGATGTCGGGGGGTGTGGTCAAGGTCACCTGTAACGGCACGGCGATTTCAATTCTGAAGTCCGTGTGCTCGTCGACAACGGCAATCGGCGTCTTGGGCAGCGGCTACACGGTCAGCCACGTGGTGTCCTACGACCCGTCGCCGTTGTTCTAGTTGACGGCGCACGGCGGCTTTCGGGTGCCCGCCGGCGGAACGGAGCGCCGTTGATGGCGATGGCTTCGCCCGATGTCTCTGGAAACCGTAAACACGTCGGTGAATAGTTCTCGACGATCGTCGGGGGCGACCGTCCCGAGCCTCCAATTGTTCCGGCCGTCCCCATGGGCATTTGTCAGGTAGGACCTGACTTTGTAAGGTCATTCCTGACACCGTAAGTCCTTGCCTGACACCAAGGAGGACGTCGTGCCCAGTGCCGACCCAGCCGTCTTTGCCTGCTGCTCGTTCTGCCTGAAGCCGAACACCGAGGTCAAGGCGCTTGTGGCCGGGCCGGCTGTCTACGTCTGCAACGAGTGCGTGGACCTGTGTTGCCAGATCATCAAGGACGTGCCCGAGGGCGGGACCGGGAACCGGCTACGGGCCTGGGAACAGACCGATTCGCTCGACGTCGCACTCGCCATGCTGCCGAACGTGGTCCGGGCCGAGGCCCAGGTGGAGGAGAGCCTGCTCGGATGGGTCCGGCGCTCGCGCACCCTCGGGGCGACGTGGGCCCAGGTGGGCGACGCACTGGGCATGACCCGCCAGTCCGCCTGGGAGAGGTTCGCGGCAAAGGAGTAGCCGTTGTACGGCGCGCGGCTGGGATACTCACCCGATGCGCCTCACGACCGACCAGTGCTGGGATCTTCTCGGACAGGCGGATCACGCGGTGTTGTGCACGATGGGCACCCGAGCCGCCATCGATGCGGTCCCGGTGTGCTTCGTGGTCGTCGGCAAGGTGATCGCGTCACCCGTCGACCTGGTCAAGCCGAAGGATACGACCGAGCTGGCACGGCTCAAGAACCTCGATGCCGAGGCCACGGCCACGCTGCTCTCTGAGAACTGGAGCCGGAACGACTGGTCGAAGTTGTGGTGGGTGCGCGCCCAACTGGTGCGCCGCTCCGGCCACGACGTGAAGGTGGCGCTGCTCGAAGAGTGTGAAGCGGCGCTGCGCGAGCGGTACTACCAGTACCGCGGGGTCGACTTCGCCGACGTGCTGGTCTTCGACGTCAAGTCCCTCACCGGATGGGCGGCTCGGGCATCCTGACCACGGCAGCCGGTGGTCCGACGCCGTCAGGATCAGCTGCCTTTTAGCTGTGGTCCCAGGTGTCCGTGAAGTTCTCTCCGTTCGAGAGCGGAGTGGTCGTGTCCTTCACGACGCCACCTGCCGAGACCATGTCGATGCGCTTCGGGCTCTGCCCGCCGATCACTGCACCGTCGACGAGCGAGTCGGTGAAGTGGATCTTGCCGAAATCGGCCAGAGGTAGGATCCCGCCCCCCGACGTGCAACAGGGCGCCTCCTCGATCACCTCGGCCGAGCTGCGCTTGGCACCGGCGAGCGTCTTCGTGAACGTCTTGGTCCAGCCCTTGGTGGTGTCGCTGATGGTCAAGTGGAACGAACCGGTCGCGGCACCGGTGACCGACGCCGACATCGCATCACCAGGCGCCACGGGCTCGGAGATGTTCACCGACCCAGCCGGATACATCTCGTACCAGGCGTAGTACCTCCCCGTTCCGCCGGCGCAGTCCGAGTCGGTGCCGGTCTGTTCCACCGTCGTGGAGTTGTAGCCGTCCAGACCGACCCAGGCCGAGGAGTAGGCCCTCTTGGCCGTACAGGTGGCTGCGGGCTCGACCCAACTCGCCGACACGCTGGAGAGGCCCGAGCCGGTCACGGCGTACCCGGACCAGTTGGTCGAGTCCACCGTGTCGGCGGGGAGAAGTTGGGGTCCGCCCGGAGGCGTCAGCTGCATCGGTGCGTGGGTGTGCCCGCCGGGTCGTGAGGGTGCGGCGCTGGCGCCGCTCGGGGTCGGGGCCAGCGCCCAAAGCATCGCCGTCCCCGAAACGAGGGCCAGGGCCACCAACTTGCTTTGCTTGACGACTGACATCGTCACCTCCCGCTGACTCCGGCTCCGAGCCCCTCCGGTGGCAGCCACTGTGGCAGCCACCACGCACAGTACGTCGGATCGCCGGGCGACTGTCAACCGGACGGGCTGGCCGCGTCCCGTCACCGCGGCGTCGCATCGTCGTCGCGGACGAGCCGGTCCGCTTGGACCGAGCCCCGCCCGGTATTCAACGAGCTAAGAGCGGATCCAAGTGTTCATGAAGCCGTCCGCGGCGAGCTTGGACGTGGTGTCCTCCAGGGCGCCCTTAGAGTTGACGATCTCGATCCGGATCGGCGCGCTTTTGCCGATGGCGAGGCCGTCCACGTGCGCCTTGGTGTAGCTGATCGTGGCGAAGTCGGCCAGCGGCAGAATGCCGCCCGACGAGCTGGGGGCCTCGGTGATGACCTCGGCCGACGCCAGTGCCGCCGCCGTCGCCGCCGTCTGCACCGTCTTCTCGCTCCAGCCCTGCGTGGCGTCGGAGATCTTGATCACGAACGTCGTCGGCGAGGTGGAGGTCACCGAGGCGGTCATGGCGTCGCCCGGCGCCACCGGCTTCGGGAAGGCGACCGAGGGGTTGGGATACATCTCGTACCACGCGTAATAGCCAGCGGAACCGCCGACGCACTGCGCCGCGGTGCCCGTCTGCTCCACCGAGCCGGAGCCGTAGCCGTCGAGGCCGACCCAGAAGCCCGCCACCGACGTCGTCGAGGTGCAGGTGACTGCCGGCTCGACCCAGCTGGAAGAGACGCTGGTGTAGGTGGACCCCCCGGCGGCGTAGCCCGACCAGTTCGTTGAGTGCGCGATTGTGTTGCCGACTGCACCCGTTAGGGCGCCTGGCGTGGTCGGTGGCGCCGGCACCATCGGGGACCCGGGCGAGACACCCGGGACCGGCACGGCCGCGCCAGCGGCGGCGCCGGCGCCCGGAGCAGCCAAAAGGCCCAGTCCCATGAGGGGAACGAGCGCGAGCCCCAAGAGTCGGGTACGCCAAAGAATGGACATCGAGCCCTCCCGGGTTCTCGGAACCGCCATTTGCCAAGCTCATGCGAGAGTAGGGCAACCCCCGGGAAAGTCAAGGGTCGCAGCGCCCAAAATGACTCCCGGGCGGGGATTTGTCCTCTCGGTGGTTGTCCTTTGTCCTTTTGTGGGTCAGCGGCGGCTTGGTGGATCCGCCAGGGCCGCAGTGGCGGACTAAGAGCGGATCCAGGTGTTCGTGAAGGCGGTGCCCCCGGCGGAGAGCCCGGACGTCTTGTCCTCAAGGGCGTGGGGTGCAGCCATCCTCACTATGTCGATCTCGGTCGGTGAGGTGCTGCCGAGCGAGGCGCCGTCGACGTGCGCCTTGGTGTAGTGGATCGTGGCGAAGTCGGCCAGGGGCAGAATGCCGCCCTTCGAAGTGCAGCAGGGAGCCTCGGTGATGACCTCGGCGGACGACCGCGGCGGCGCGGTGGTCGCCGTCTTCGTCGTTGTATGCGACCAGCCCTGCGTGGCGTCGGAGATCTTGAGCACGAACGTGGTCGCGGACTTTGCCGTCACCGACGCGCTCATGACGTCGCCCGGCGCCACCGTGTTCGAATAGGCAACCGAGCCGGCCGGGTACATCTCATACCACGCGTAATAGACGGCGGAACCCTCATAACACTCCGCTGCGGTGCCCGTCTGCTCCACCGTGGAGTCGCCGTCTCCGTCGAGCCCGACCCAGAAGCCCGCCACCGACGTCGTCGTCGTGGGGCAGGTGACGCCCGGCTCGACCCAGCTGGAAGACACGCTCTTGTAGGTGGACCCGCTCGCGGCGTAGCCCGACCAGTTGTACGAGTCGGCCGCTGTGTTGCTGGCACCGTCGGCGGCCGCGGCCGCCGCGGCCGGGCTGCCCGGCGCCGGCGTGGGCGCCGGAATCATCGGGGCCCCGAGGGACGCCGGGGGCGCCGATGCGGCTGCGGCGGCGGTCGTGCCGACGCCCGGAACGGCCAAGAGGCCCAGTCCCATGAGGGGAACGAGCGCGAACGCCAACACGTGGGTACGCCTGAGTATGGACATCGAGACCTCCCGGGTCTACGCAACCGCCTTTGCCAAGTGCTTGGAATAGTAGGTCAACCCCAGGGAAAGTAAAGGGTCGTTCGGCCGAAATAGTGACTCCGACCGGCGATTTGTCCTCTTAGTCTCATCCGTTGTGCAGGTCAGCTGCGTCTTGGTGGATCAGCCGCGCCCGGAGTTGGCGGAGAGCTCGTCCCGGAGGACCCGGCGGAGGAGCTTGCCGGTGGCCGAGTAGGGCAACTCGGGGCGGAAGTCCACCACCGTCGGCGTCTTGGTCGAGCGCAGGCGCTCGCGTACCCAGGCCTGCAGCTCCTCCTCGCTCACCGGCGCCACGCCCGGGCGGAGCACCACGACGGCGGCCACGGCCTCGCCCCATTCGGGGTCGGGGATGCCGATGACGGCCGCCTCGGCCACGGCGGCGTGCGCATGGAGCACCTCTTCGACCTCGCCCGGCGAGATGTTCTCGGCGCCACGCACGATCACGTCGTCGAGCCGGCCGTCGACGTAGAGGAAGCCGTCGGCGTCGAACCAACCGGCGTCGCGAGTCCGGAACCAGCCGTAGTCGTCGAGCACCGACCGCCCGACGTATTCGCCGGCCACCTGTTCGCCCCGCACCCAGATCTCACCCTTCTCGCCGGGCGGAAGGGCCGTGTCGTCCTCGCCGCGCACCTCGACCTCGAGCGAGGGCAGCGGACGCCCGACCGAGCCCAGCCGCGCCCGCACGGCCGGCTCCGGCGACGCAAAGGCCTCGCGGTGGTCGTCGGGCGTGAGCATGGCGATGGTCGACGACGTCTCGGTGAGGCCGTACGCGTTGACGAGATCCACCTGCGGCAGGTCACGCAGCGTTCGCTCCACCAACTCGAGCGGCATGCGCCCGCCGCCGTAGGACAGATGGCGCAGCGCGGGCGGCGGTGTGCCCGCGTCCTCGACCGCCTGGAGGATGCGCCCGAGCATTGTCGGCACGACCATGGCGTGCGTGATCCCCTCGTCTGAGGCCACGCGCACCCAGTCGGCCGCGTCGAACGTGGGCAGGTACATGACCCGGCGCCCTGAGTACAGCGAGCTCAACACAGCCGCGATCCCGGCGATGTGATACGGCGGCACGCAGACCAGTTGCGCCTCGTCGGGGGCACAGCCCAGGAACTCGACGCTGGAGATGATGTAGGAGACAAGATGCCGGTGGCGCAGCACCGCAGCCTTGGGCTCGGAGGTGGTGCCGCTGGTGAACAACAGCACCGCGATCTCCTCGGGGTCGACGAAGGGATGCTCGCCCGATTCGGGCTCGGCAATGGCTGCCGCGAATTCGCCCTTGGTGATCACCCGCTGGGCGCCGACGTCGCCGAGCCGCGCCACCTCGCCGTCGTCGGCGATGAGCAACCCGCCGGGCACGCGGGCCAGGATGCCCCGGAGCTGCTCGTCGGGGGCCCGGTAGTTGAGCGGGGCAAAAGGCAGGCCAGCCAGGGCCGCACCGAACAGGGCCACCGGCAACACTTCGGAGTTGAGGCCGAAGTACCCGGCGACGTCAGCGCCGCTCTTCTCGAAGAAGATGGCGGCCCGCCGCGCCTGTTCCAGCATTGCGGCGGCCCTGAGGCCGCCGTCGCGGGAGCCGACTACGACCCGGTCGGGATCGCCCTCCGCGACCATCTCCAGCAGCATCGCGATGTTCACCGCGGGGTCTCCAGGCTCAGTCGGAGGCGGGAAGCGGCTTGGCGCCTTTGACTTCGAGGATCGCCTCGCCCACCGAGATCGACCCCTCGCCGGCCTTCGTGCAGAGGAGCTCGAGCCCGAGCCCGTCGTCGCTGTAGCGCTTGCCGAGCTGGGTGCCCTGGTCGAAGCCGGCCTCGAGGCTCTGGGTCACGACCTCGGCGTCGATGGGCAGGAGGGCGTGCCCTCCGCACCGCAGGTCGACCGGCTCGGACGGGGCCTTCACGACCACGACTTCGCAGGCATCAGTCGCGCTGCGCAGCCTCGTCCCGGCCTTCAATTGGATCCCCACTGCCGTCCTTCCTTCGCTCACCGGGCGTCGCTCCGTCGGCCCCCCAGCGTCTCTCCAGCCTACGGCCCAGCGAATTGAGGGCACGAATCAGGGTCCGGCGGGGGGTCGGGAGCCCGCCGCCGGAGCGCGGAGCGAATCCGGGGCGGTGGGCATGCGTGGAAAGATGGGCCACCGGGGCACCCGCTTGAGTGACAGGCGGGAGGGCACGCGGAGGAAAAACGATGGAGAACGGCCCGGGGTGGCTGGCGGACCCCGACCACGAGGGCCAGGAGCGCTACTGGGACGGGTCGGCCTGGACCGACCTGGTCCGCCCGGCCATCGCCGCCGGTTCGCTCCACCTGCCCGAGCACGTGCCCGAGCTGCAGCGCGCCCTGGCCGCTGCCGCCAAGGACATCGACTCGGTAGAGGAACGCCTCTCTGTGCTCTTCGACCGCTCCGAGGGCAAGGTGCCGCCGGCAGCCGAGCGCAAGGCCCCGGCCGCCCCGGTCGCGGCAGCGGAGGAGGCGGAGGCCGAACCCGAGGAGGCGGAGCCCGAGGAGGCGGAGCCCGAAGCGGTGGAGGCACACGCCGAGGGCGTGGAGGCAGAGGCAGAGGCAGAGGCAGAGGCGGAGACGGAGACGGAGACGGAGACGGAGACGGAGACGGAGACGGAGACGGAGACGGAGACGGAGACGGAGACGCCGGACGCACCGGTGGTCGCGGCCGACGAACAACGGGCGGACAACGACGAGGGCGCTCCGGCCGAGAGCGAAGACGAGGACGGTGCGTTCGCGGAGCTTGACGCCGCCCTGGCTTCCGAGAAGCCATCTCGCTTCAAGTTCCGCTCCCGCAAGCGCGCGAATCCGGGCTAAGCCCTGCTATCGGATCTGCCGATCTCATGGCACAATTGAGAACGCGCGCGGGGCGGGTCGCTCGAGGGGGAGGAGTGGTCAGGTGAGCCAGGCACCGGGGTGGTACCGCGATCCGTTCTCTCGCGACCAGGATCGCTACTTCGACGGCCGGGTCTGGACGCAGGGCGTGCGGCCGGCCGGTGCGGAAGGTCCCGTGGCGGAGGCAGCGGCGGCAGCGCAGCCGCCTCCCCCTCCGCCGCCTCCATGGTTGTCGCCGCAGCCAGACCCGATGGGCTCTCCGCTCGGGGCGCAGATGGCGTGGGTTGCGCCGACCGCCGTCGCGCCGCCGCCCATCCCGCCGCGGCAGCGTCATCGGCGCGGGGTCGTCGTCGGCAGCATCGCTGCGGGGATCCTCGTGGTGGGTGCGCTGGCGGGGTTGGGCGCGACGTTCGTCTTCGGCCAGCACGACAACGCGGCGGCGACGGAAGCCATCACGACCGCCGCCAGCAAGACGCTCGCCGCGCAGTCGGCCGACATGTCGATGACGATGAACATCTCGGTCCTCGGCCACGACGAGTCGATCACGGGCAGCGGGGCTTTCGACTTCGCGAACCAGACGGGGACGTTCACGGTCAACCTGCCGGAGGCAGGCAAGCAGTTGAGCGAACAGGTCCTCTACGACGGCCAGACGGTCTACGTCAACGTGGGCAGCCTGCTGGGCAGCCTGGGCGGGGTTGGGAGCGAGCTCACCCAAGGCAAGCAGTGGGTATCGGTCGACACCAGCCAGTTCGGCTCGGGGAGCGCCAGCGCGCTGGGCGGCGGCCTCGATACCTTCGGCAACCCGGCTGCCATGTTGCAGCAGCTCCAGTCCGAGGGGGGCACTGTGACCTCGCTCGGCTCGACGACGTACGAAGGGACCGCGGTCACCGAGTACTCGGTGGCGTTGCCGCCCTCGGACATTGAGAAGGGGCTCGGCCAGCTGCCGTCGTCGATGCAGCATGCGCTGTCGGGGGTGACTCCACCCAGCATCGAGGCCAAGGTCTACGTCGCGAACGGGAACCTGCTGAAGGCGATCGACCTCCCCATCTCCTTCACCTTCACGGGGGTGACGATGTCCGAGGACATGACGATGAGCTTCTCGAACTTCGGCACGCCCGTCTCGGTGACGCCGCCCCCGGCCAGCGAGGTCATCCCGTTCTCGCAGTTCGCCGGCGGAGTGCTCGGCAACAGCGGCAGTGGCTTGGGGAACCTCGGTAACAGCGGCAACACGGGGAGCCTCGGCAACACGGGCGGCACGGGCAACACGGGCGGCACGGGCAACACGGGCGGCACGGGCAACACGGGCGGCACCGGCAACACGGGCGGCACGGGCAACACGGGTAACACAGGGCTGCTCCCCAACACGGGCGACTCTGGGAACACGGGCGGCGGGAACGCCATCTGAACCCGGGAACTGGGGGTAACCCCGAGCCGGTCATCGAATCGGGCGATGTCTCCAGAAACCATAAACCACTTCGTGCATAGTTTCTGGAGCCATCCACGGGACTCCATCCACGGGACTCCATCCACGGGACTCCATCCACGGGACTCCATCCAGGAGACTCTCGGAGACCCCCAGACCCGGAATTACGCCTCCGCCGTCGTCACCTGCCGGGCCACCTCACCCCAGCGCTCGAAGGCCGACGGGTCCCGCACCACGTCCGAGCCCGTGAAGTAGCTGACCACCCGGGTCGCAATCCCCCCGTACTTGGCCATGACCTCGTCCGCGATGGAATCCCACGTCCCCACGGTCGTGAACTCCTTGAGCAGGTCGTCGTCGATAACGGCCGCCATCCCGGGCACGTCTCCGGCGCGCTGTCGTTCCCGGATCTGGTCGGTCGTCCCCTCGCGGTCGAGCTGCTCGAAGATGAACGAGTAGTTGGGCGTCGACCCGTAGAAGGCCACCTGCACCCGCGCCATCTCGCGCCACCGGTTCTGCTCATCCTCGGTGTCGCCCACGCACAGGAACGCGGGCACAATCACCTCGAGGTCCTCGACACCCCGCCCCGCCCGCGCCGCGCCGGCTCGCAGCTCGGGCAGCACCGTCTCGCGCAGGTAGGTCGGCGTGTTCAAGGGGTGGACGTGCACGCCGTCGGCCACCTGCCCCGCCATGCGCAGCATCCAGGGGTTGACCGCCGCGACGTCGATCGGCGGGTCGGGGTAGTCGATCGGCCCCGGAGCCCACATGGGGGGCAGCAACGAGAGCGCATAGAACTCTCCCTCGACCGCCAGCGGCTCACCTGTCCGGAACGAGTGGAAGATCTGCTTGACCGCGCGGACGTACTCGCGCAGGCGCGGCCCCGGTGGGTCGAACTCGGACCCGTACCGCCGCTCGATGTGCGCCCGCACCTGTGCCCCCAGGCCCAGCCGGAACCGGCCCCCGCTCGCCTCGGCCAGCTCCCACGCCGTCGACGCGGTCACCATCGGGCTGCGCGGGAACGCGACCGCGATGCCGGTCAGCACGTCGATCTCCGCCGCCACCGCGATGGCGCCGCAGGTGAGGTACGCCGTCCGGCCGGCCTCGGTCACGACGAGGCCGGACAGCCCGGCCTCGGCGGCCCGCAGCCCCAGCGCCCCCGCCTTCCGCAGCGGCTGCGCCGCCACCATGGCGTCGAACTTCAGTGCGCTCACGCCGCCGGCGGTGCGACGGCGAGCCCACCCCGCCGGGCCGGCACCCAGTCGTTGAGTCCCGGGAAGTACTCCTCGGTGTGATCGACCGTGCCGGCGGTGGCGTAGTGGTACACCATGGCGGCGCGGATGCCGTCGGACTCGTTGTCCGTCGAGCGGTGCATGAGGTGGCTGTCGAAGACCAAGAGGTCACCCGGCGACATCAGCACCGGCTCCGAGGCCGACATGTCGTGGTCGGCGATCTCGAAGTAGCCGTGTTTGGCGCCGGGGCGCCGGTCCGGCACGTGTGTGTGCACCGGCTCGGCCTGCGAGCCGGGCAGGGCGTGGAGGCAGCCGTTCAAGAGCGTGGCCTCGGTCACGGCCAGCCACACGCCCACCACGGGCCTGGCCGGCTCGAAGGGGAAGTAGAAGGAGTCCTGGTGCCAGGGCTGGCCCCAGGCGCCGGGGGTCTTGAAGATGAACTGCGACAAGAAGACGTCGATGTCGGGGCCTATCAGCTCCGAGACGGGGTCGACCACGGCGGCCGAGTGAGCGAACTCGGCGAACACCGTGTCTCGATGCAGCTTGAACACCTTCGACACGCCCTCCTCGGGGTGCGCCACCTCGACCCCGGCCTTGTTGTTCTCGGGCGTCACACGGGCACCGACCCGGGCCGCCAGCTCCGGCTCGCGCACAATCCGCACGACCCGGTCGAGCATCGCCTCGCACGTCGCAACGGAGGCGAAGCCGGCCACGCGGAAAAAGCCGCGCTCGTCCCACGACCCCCGCTGTTCGCCGGTCAGCGTGCCCACGCCCACGCCCACGCCACTCACCCGATCACCCGAGCGGCTCCGCCGGCGGGTCGGGCAGGTCGCCGGCCGGGCGGGGCCAGGCCAAGGGCGTGACGTCGCTCGCGATGACAGCGCCCAGCTCGATGCCGGCCCGCTCCACCGACGGATGCGGGAAGCGTCCCACGCCCCGCGTCGAACCGTCGGCGAAGTAGATGACCGTGTGCACCCGACGGACGGTACCGGTGGTGTTGGGCCGCGCCAAGTGGAAGGTGAGGCCGTGGTGATAGGCGACGCCGCCCGGCGGCACCTCGACCCACACCGGCTCGATCCGCGCCAACTCCCCTCGCCCCAGCGGGTCCTCTCCGCTCCCGCTGAAGATGTCGACGAACTCGTGTAGGCCGAGCCGGTGGCTCCCGGGCAGGTAGCCCATGGCGCCGCTCGATAGCGTCGAGCCCTCGAAGGGGATCCACGCCGTGATGGTGTTCGTCTCGACGATCGGCCAGTACGGGTGGTCCTGGTGCGGGTCGGTCTCCCGCCCGCCCGGCTCCTTATAGAGGGCCTGGTCGTGCCAGAGCCGCACCGCGTCGACGCCGAGAAGACGGGCCGCCGTCTCGGCGAGGCGGGGATGGAAGGTCAGCGGCCGCACCCCCGCGCTGTCCTCCCACAGGTTCTGGCACTGGACGAAGCTCTGTTCGTAACGCGACTTCTGCGCCAGCGTCCGCGTGTCGTGCCGGCTGCGCCGGGCCACCGCCTCGTCCACCGCCGACCCGTGCCGGCGGAGCTCGTCGGCCGACAACAGCCCGGGGACCACCACGAACCCGTCGCGCCGGAAGTCCTCGACGAGTTGCGTCGTCACGGTGGCCAGCGTCGTCACGTGTCGTCCTCGCGCACCTCTCGGTTGTAGCCGATCAGCTCGTGGACGCTCGGCGAGTCGAGCCACGGCGTGAGGTCGCAGTCGTACTGGGACGTCGGCTCCGGGCCTTGGTCGAGCTGATGGGGCTCCGAGGCCATGAACTTTCCGTCGAGCAGGCGCACCTCGGTGATCAGGTCGGCATAGGGCAGCGTGGTGACGGCGGGGGAGCCGAAGCCGAAGACGCGCTCGCAGCCCATCACGGCGTTGGCGGCGGCGCGGCCGCCGAGGAAGGACCGGTAGTCGTTGCGCTCGAGCTCGCCCTCGTACGCGTCGAGGACGTGCAGGGCGCGGTCGAGGACGCGTTGGTCGAACGCGTAGAAGACGTTGGGCGACGGCAGGTCGCCCCACACGCCCCACATCCACCAACGCATGCTCGGCGGCAGCGCGGCCATGGCGCGCTGGACGCCCCGGCCGACGGCCTCGTGGCCGTGGTGGACGTCGTGGGGCGACGGGGACACGACGATCTGCGCGCCGTGCTGCTCGACCAGCGCCGGGAGCTCGGTGGCCAGACGCCGGGTGGCGAGGGCGAGGTCGCCGTCGAGGTCGAGGTCCAACGGGGGGTCGAGGAAGACGGGCTCGAAGCCGGCCCGCTTCGACGCCTCCTCCGCCTCGGCGCGCCGGCGGTCCCGCTGCCCCTCGAAGCCGAGGCTCGCGATCAGGCTGACCACCGTCCACCGCCGGTCGAGCAGGTGGAGCAACGCGCCGGGACAACCGACGGCCTCGTCGTCGGGGTGGGGGGCGACGTGAAGAACGGTCGGCACGAATCTGCAGGTTAGCGAGGGGATCCGTCGGCCCGCCGGGCCCTGTCACGGAGCCGCCGCCAACCCTCCTGGCCCGAGCGCGCCGTCCCCGGCGCGAGCATGATGACCCCCATGACCACCTTGAGCGACGCCTCCACCGCCTCCCCGCCGGGGGCCGCGGCGTGGTTCGCCCTCGATGTGGACGCCGTCGTCGCCGCGGTGGGCAGCGACCTCCAGCGGGGCCTCACGTCGGGCGACGCCGCCAGCCGCCTTTCCCGCTACGGGCCGAATGAGATCGCCGCCGAGAAACCGCCGTCGATGATAGAAGTGGCCCTCGGTCAGCTGCGCGACCCGATGAACCTCATGCTCGTCGCGGTGGCCGTGGTCAGCCTCGTCATCAGCCAGTTCTCCACGGCGGTCATCGTGGCCTTGCTCATCCTGCTCAACGTCACGCTCGGATCGCGTCAGGAGCTCAAGGCACGGGCCAGTGTCGACGCCCTCTCCAAGCTGCAGGTGCCCCAGGCCAAGACCTTGCGCGACGGCGAGATCGTGCTCATACCGGCGGTGAACCTCGTGCCCGGCGACCTCGTGATGCTCGAGGCGGGCGACATCGTCCCGGCCGACGGCCGCATCGTGCGTTCGGCCACCCTCGAGACCCAGGAGGCCGCGCTCACCGGGGAGAGCGCGCCGGTCTCGAAGGACGCCGAGACCCTGCACGGCGGCGACGTGCCGCTGGGCGACCGCACGAACATGGCGTTCCAGAACACCTCGGTGACGCGGGGCACCGCCACCGTCGTGGTCACGGCGACCGGCATGGAGACGCAGATGGGCCAGATCGCCACGATGCTGACCTCGGTCACCCGGACGCGCTCGCCGCTGCAGAAGGAGCTCGACTCGCTGACCAAGGTGCTGGCCGTCATCGCTTGGACGGCCGTCGCCTTCATCTTCGCGGTGGGCGCCGCCCGTGGCCTGCCCGCCAAGCAACTGCTCCTCCTCGGCACGGCGATGGCCATCTCGGCCATCCCCACCGGCCTTCCGGCCTTCGTCTCGGGGCTGCTCTCTTCCGGGGCCAAGCAGCTGGCCGAGTCCAAGGCGGTGGTGAAGAACCTCACCGACGTCGAGACGCTGGGGGCGACCAGCGCCATCAACACTGACAAGACCGGCACGCTGACGATGAACCAAATGATGGTGTCCGACCTCTACGCGGGCGGCTCGTGGTTCACCGTGGAGGGCGAGGGCTACCGCAAGACCGGCGAGATCCGCGCCGTGGCCGGCGCGCCGGTCCCCGACTTCACGCGGCTCGCGCTCGGCCTCTGCCTCGACAGCGACGCCACCGTCGACGACGAGGGGAACGTCATCGGGGACCCCACGGAGGCCGCCCTGGTGGTCCTCGCCGCCAAGCTGGGCGTGGATGCCGAGGAGACGCGGCGGGCCTACCCGCGCCTCGCCGAGGTCCCGTTCGACTCCGAGTACAAGTTCATGGCCACGTTCCACGAGGCGACGGTCGACGGGGAGCCCCTACTGATCGAGCTGGTCAAGGGGGCGCCCGACGTAGTTCTGGCCCGCTGTAGCCAGACCGGCGGACCGCTGAGCGGGGCGCAGATCCGGATCGCCGAGGTCCGGGCCGACATCAACGCCGCCAACGAGCGGATGGGCGAGCAGGGGCTGCGCGTCCTGGCCTTCGCCGCCCGCCTGCTGAACACGGCCGAGCGGACGATCATGCACAACGACCCCATGTCGCTCACCCGGGACCTCTCCTTCGTCGGGATGGTCGGCATCATCGACCCGCTGCGGGCCGAGGCCACCGGCGCCGTGCACACGGCGCTGGGCGCCGGCATCGACGTGCGGATGATCACGGGCGACCACGCCGTGACGGCGCGGGCGATCGGGGAGCAGCTCGGGCTCGGGCCGGGCTCGATCAGCGGCAGCGAGCTGGAGGAGCTCTCCGACGACGAGCTGGTCCGCCGGATGCCCGAGTTGCACGTCTTCGGACGCGTCTCGCCGGAGGACAAGCTGCGACTCGCCCGCGCCATGCAGCACGAGGGGCTCATCGTGGCCATGACCGGTGACGCGGTGAACGACGCCGCCGCCCTCAAGCAGGCCGACATCGGCGTCGCCATGGGCAGCGGCAGCGAGGTCACCAAGCAGGCGGGGCGCATGATCCTCACCGACGACAACTTCGGCACGCTGGTGCACGCCATAGAGATCGGGCGGCGGGTCTACGACAAAATCGTCTCCTACGTCCGCTTCCAGATGACGCAGCTGCTCGGCATGGTGCTGCTGTTCGTCGTCGCCACCGCCTTCAACATCAACAGCGGCGTCGCACTCACGCCGTCGATGATCCTGTACTTGCTGTTTTTCGTCACGGTGGCCGGCGTGGTGGTGATCGCCATCGACCCCGGCGACCCCTACGTCATGCATCGGCGGCCGCGCGACCCCAAGGTCCCCATCACCAACCGCAGCGCTATCGTCACCTGGGTTGTCTACGCCGTTGCGTTCTTCGTGGCGGCGCTGATCCCGCTGGTGGCCGGACCGGACACGCCCCACCCCAACAAGCCCAGCGCGTCGCTCACCATGACGTTCGTCGTGGTGGGACTCGCCACCATCTTCAACGCGCTGACCAACCGACGCGACCCGGCCAGCGGGCTGGAGGCCCCGGTCTTCAAGGCGATCGCGATCTCGGTGGTGCCGCTGGTGATGCTCGTGCTGGCCACCCAGCTGCCGTCGTTGCAGAGCGGGCTGTTGACGCAGTCGCTCAGCGGCCGAGAGTGGCTGGCCTGCTTCGGCCTCGCCCTCTTCGTGCCGGTCGTGATCGAAGGGAACAAGTGGTTGGAGCGCCGGCGGCTTCCCGCGCCCGGCCCGCTCGACGTCCGCAGCGCGGTCACCGGCTCGTCGGCGGGAGCGGCGTCGTGAGCAAGGACGGCAAGGACGGCAAGAACGACAAGAACGGGGCCACCAAGGTCGTCCACGAGCACGCTGCCGAGACGGCGCCTCCCTCATGAAGCGAAAAGAGTATGAGCACGATCTCCGCCCCCTCCAAGGTGAGCTGGTGGCCATGCAGGAGTGGGTCAAAGCCTCGGGAGCCAAGATCTGCATCGTGTTCGAGGGACGCGACACGGCCGGCAAGGGAGGGACGATCAAGGCCATCACCGAGCGGGTCAGCCCTCGGGTCTTCCGGGTGGTGGCTCTGCCGGCCCCCACCGAGCGCGAGCGCACCCAGATGTTCATCCAGCGCTACGTCCCGCACCTCCCTGCTGGCGGCGAGGTCGTGATCTTCGACCGGAGCTGGTACAACCGCGCCGGCATCGAGCGGGTCATGGGCTTCGCCAGCCCCAAGGAGGTGCAGCGCTTCCTCGACGGGGTGCTCTTCGTCGAACGCACCATGGTCGAGTCGGGGATCCTGCTCATCAAGTACTGGCTCGAGGTCAGCGCCGACGAGCAGACGCGACGGCTGCAGAGCCGCATCGATGACCCGCGCAAGATCTGGAAGCTCTCGGACATGGACCTCAAGTCCTACAGCCGGTGGTGGGACTACGAGGTGGCGCGGGACGACATGTTCCGGGCCAGCGACTCCGATTTCGCGCCATGGTACGTGGCCCACACCGACGACAAGAAGCGGGGCCGGCTGAACATCATCAGCCACCTGTTGAGCCTCGTCCCGTACCAGCCGCTGGAGCACCGCGACATCACGCTGCCCAAACGCCAGAAGGAGATCCACAGCGACCTCGCGGAGCCGTTGCTCCGAGAGATCCCGACGCCCTACTCCTGAGAGCGACGGGCCACCGGTCCGTGGGCGTGTCCGAGCAACCGCCTCGAGGCGATGGTACGGCCGCCCGGTCAGGTCGCCATCGGTGGCATGCCGACGTTGGCGCGGAACTCGTCCGTGGTGTTCGTCACCGGGAAGGGGTCGGCCGGCACGGGTACGCCGAGGCGCTCGCAAATCGGCGCCCACCCATCGCCAGTCGTCCACTCGAGCAGTCGCTCCTTCGGGACGGCCGCCCGCACGGCGGCATTGTGCTTCTCGAAGGCGTTGACCATCGCGTCGCGGTTCTCGACGTCGTTGCTGAAGCGCTCGCCGAGGAGTCGCACCATGGCGGCCATCCATTCGTCGCCCTGTTCCGCCAGCATGCGAATCCCGCCGAAGATGGTGTTACTGCAGCTCTTGAACCACGAGTCCGGCTCGCGCACCGACAGGATCACCAGGGCGTCGGGATTGGTCTCAGAGAGCTCGGGCCAGAAGCTGGCTCCGGGCCAGTCCACCTGCGCGGTGTAGGGATTCATCAGCTCGCCCCAGTCGATGGGCTTCCCGTCGATGGCCGCGGTCCAGACCGGCACCTCATCGGGATGGGCGAACACCTCGATCATGTGGTGGCACGTCCCGCCCAAGAGCTGCTCGAGTGCGACCTTCAACGAATGGGTCCCCGTCCGGCCGACCCCGGCCCCTACCACCTTCAACATCACGCCTCCCTGTCCTCGCTCGCGGAACTCTGCCCGAACCTAACCCGCCGCCCAGGGACAATCGAGGCCCTGCCGACCCGGACACTCGATTCCGCCGGTTCCGTGACGAACAAGGTGGTGCGCTCGGCGTCTACCGCCCACCCATGACGAGTGGCTCCGAGGCGCTGCCGGGACCCGGCACCCGCGAACCCACGGCTTGACACGCACCGTTCGGTGGGCAGGAAACGCTGTTCAGCAGGCCACCGGTTGGGCTCGGAGTGGTCTGCGAGGACCAGAGCTCCCCGTTGAAGCTGTCCGCGAAAGGTTCGTTCGCCGACGAACTGGTGACGTAGTTGCCGACCGCCACGCACGAGGTGGCCGAGCTGCACGAGACGTGGTCCAGCGCGAAGGATCGGGCGGGAGAGCCCGGACCCGAAATCGATTGGTCACCCCAGGAAGCGCCGTTCCAGTCTTCTGCGAGGGTCGAGGCGGCGGCGCTGCCCTCGGCTTCACACACGGACCTGGACGCGCAGGAGACGCTGACGAGGGCTCGATCCGTGCCCTTGAGCGGGTTTGGTGTGGTCTGCACGGCCCACGCGGCGCCAGTCCACCGCTCGGCCAGCACGGTCACGTGGAGGTTGCTGTCGTAGTAGCCGACCGCTTCACAGAATTTCGGCGAAGAACACGAGACGCCGAACAAGGAATTGCCCCCCAGAGACCCTGACGGCACGGGTGTGGTCTGCAGGTCCCAGGCCGAGCCGGTCCATTTCTCTGCGAGGGCCTGCGACCCCGCATTGCCGACGGCCTCGCAAGGACCGGCTGACGTGCACGACACGGCCGAGAACGCGGTGTCGGTACTTCCCGAAGGAATGGGGGCTCGCTGGATCGCCCAGGCCGTACCGTTCCACGCCTCGGCGAGCGGCACCGTGTGGCCGGCACTGCTGATGTAGTCGCCGACGGCTTCGCACGTGGTCGCCGCAAAGCACGACACCCCGTCGAGGCTGATCGTCTTGCCGCCAACGACCTTGGGCGTCGGCTGGACGATCCAGGCCGTTGCGTTCCAGAGCGCCGCGAACGCGAACTGGGCACCCGAGGCCTTCTCGTACGATCCGACGGCTTCACAGTGGGTGGAGGAGACGCAGGACACCGCTTGCAGCTCACTGGACACCGACCCGGACGGAATCGGGGAGGTCTCCTGTGTCCAAGTAATGGCGGCCGCTGTGGAGCTGGGCGTATCTCCGGGGTGAGAGCTCGCGGCTGCCGGCGCACCGAGCAGGGCAATGCCGCCGAGCGCGATTGGGACAATCGTTGCGCCGCCACGCCAGTCTCGACGTGCCCCACGGCTTCGCCGTCGAGTGCTGACCGCCATAGGTCACCTCATTCGCCAATGTGCCCTTCAGAGGGCACGGTACTCGGCCGGTTGCGCGTGGAGTAGGGGATTTGGTCGGTGCAAGTATCCGCTCCGCAAGGAGGACAACGCGGGATCCCCCGGCCTCACACGGCACTTGGATGCACACGCGGTTCTTGCCATTCAGATGTGGACGTCAAGTGCCCGGGGCATCGCGCGTGCGCCCGGCGCGATCGAGTTCGAGGAGAAGGGATCACCTTGTTCTGCGTACCGCGGGAGAGAGGTGCTTCCGGGCGAGTGGCACGGCCTCCGTTTCTCCCCGGTAGGCGGATTCAAATAATCCTCCTGGAACATACTTGACCGAATACTCTGTTCAGAGTACTCTGAACAGATGCCCAGATGGTCACGATCGAATCCCCTGGCCCTGGCGGTCCTGGTCTCCCTCTACGAGAAGCCGATGCACCCCTACGAGGTCGCCCAGACCCTGCGCAGCCGGGCCAAACAGGAGAGCGTCCGGCTGAATTACGGCTCGCTCTACGCCGTGGTCGAGACCCTGGAAAAGAACGGCTTCGTCAAGGCGACCGGCACGGTCCGGGAGGGCAAGCGTCCCGAGAGAACCGTCTACGAGATCACCGACGACGGGGCACGAGAGATGGACGACTGGCTCACCGAGCTCATCAGCGTCCCGACCAAGGAGTACCCGGCGTTCATGGCCGGCCTCTCCTTCCTGCCCGCGCTCGGTCCGGACGACGCCCTCATGGCGCTCCGCTCCCGGGCCGAGGGCATCTCCGTGAAACTGGCCCAAATCCGAGGCGCCATGGGCGCGGCCAAGAAGGCCGGGCTCCCGCGCATCTTCGAGCTCGAGTCCGAGTACGAGGACGCACAGCTCACTGCCGAGCTGAAGTTCGTGAACGCCCTCGTCAAGGAGATGGAGGCCGGGACGCTCGAGGGTCTCGAGATGTGGCGGATGTTCCACACCGAAGGCTTCAACCCCGAGGAGGTGCACTTCACCTTCGACACGAACCCGGAATGAGCCGAGGCCGCGTGTTGCATCACGCGGCCTCGGGCCCACACACCACGAGCCCGGTCCACAAAGGGATCCTTCGCCCGAGGCAGCACTCGAGAGCGTAGGCGACCTCCGCCGAGCGGGCTCGGCAGCACGGCAGCTGGTGCACGCAACAGCGCGCGCCACCACGCCGGGCTGCACACGAGCACACACACGCACGACGAAAGGAGGCGCGCATGGACGCGCTCATCGAGGCCGAGAGCCTCAGCAAGAAGTTCGGGAAAGTGACCGCCCTCTCGGACCTGACCCTGGAGCTGCCGGGCGGACAGCCGGTCGCCATCCTCGGGCCGAACGGTGCCGGCAAGACCACCTTCATCCGCATGGTGGCTACGCTCATCCGGCCCGACGCCGGCACGTTGCGTGTCGGCGGCAGGGACGTCGTCCGCGACCCGATGGCGGTGCGCCGCATGATCGGGCTCGCCGGGCAGTCGGCCGCCGTCGAGGAGATGATGACGGGGCGGGAGAACCTGGTGATGGTGGCTCGCCTGTACGGCCAGGGCCGGGACGAGGCGGTCGCCTCTTCCAATCGAATCCTCGAATTGATGGAGCTCGAGGACGCGGCGGACCGGCGGGTGAAGACGTACTCGGGTGGCATGCGCCGCCGGCTCGACCTCGGGGCGAGCCTGACCGGCGCGCCGCAGCTGCTCCTGCTCGACGAGCCGACGACCGGGCTCGATCCGGGGAGTCGCAACGAGGTGTGGGACGCCGTGCGCGAGATGGGTGTGGGCGGGACCGACATCGTGTTGACGACGCAGTATCTCGACGAGGCCGACCACCTGGCGGCGTACATCGTCATCATCGACGGGGGCCGGGTCATCGCCGAGGGCACACCCGACGAGCTGAAGTCGCGGGTGGGCGCAGACATGATCGAGCTGCACACGATCGACGTGGCGACCATGCAGCGCGCGGCCGAGGTGCTCGGTGCACTCGGCACGGCCGAGCCGTCGAGCGACCCGGCGATGCGCCGATGTTCGCTCGCGGCGCCGGCCGGGGCGCGGCTGCTGCCGATCGTCGTGCGGGCGCTGGACGACGCGGCGGTGCCGGTCGAGGACATCTCGCTGCGGCGCCCGACCCTCGACGAGGTGTTCCTGGCCCTGACCGGGCACACCACCGACAAGGACAACAAGGAGGATGCAGCATGACCGTGGACATCACACTCGAGGCGCCGCCCGGCCCGTCAATCAGGGCCGGGGCGGCTTCGCACAGGGGGGCCTCGTATCTCGTCGCGTCCGGCCAGGTGGCCGAACGGACGCTCAAACAGTTCGTGCGCACCCCGGCGCTCATCATCGCCGGGACCGCGCAAGGCGCCCTGTTCCTGCTCATCTTCCGCTACGTCTTCGGCGGCGCGGTGGCCCACACGGGGTCGCTGAACTACGTCGACTTCCTGGTGCCGGGCTTCGTCGTGACCGGCGTGCTCTTCCAGGGGATGGGCGCGAGCACCGGCGTGGCCGACGACCTGCAGAGCGGCCTGTTCGACCGGTTGCGCAGCCTGCCCATCCGCCTGATGTCCATTGTGACGGGGCGGGTGAGCGCGGACAGCGTGCTGGTCGCGTGGGGCGCGTTCGTCATGACCGTGATCGGCTTCGCCGTGGGCTTCCGCCTCGGTGGCACCGCGCTCGCCGGGCTGGCCGCGTTCGGGCTGACCGTGCTGTACGGGTTCGCGTTCGTCTGGCTCTTCATCGCCATGGGGCTGGTGGCGGGCAGCCCGCAGGCGGCCCAGGGGCTCTCGTTCCTGGTCTTCCCGCTGAGCTTCGTCTCGTCGGCCTACGTGCCGGTGTCGACGATGCCGGGCTGGATGCAGGGCTTCGCCACCAACCAACCGCTAACGTGGATGGTCAACACGGTGCGGGTGTTGACGGGCGGGCCGCAGGCGCAGGCGCTGCTGGGGCACCCGGTGTCGTACTACCTGTGGCCGTCGCTGCTGTGGTCGTTGGGGCTGGTCGTGGTGTTCGCGCCGCTGGCGGTGTGGAAGTTGAAGAATTCGTAGGCCCGTTCAAGGCGGGGGGCGAGGGCGGGGTCGTGGGCACGGACCTGCTCGCGATCTCGCCCTTCGGCGGGCGTGGTAGGCCGGGGTCCGTGCACGGGATGTGGGCGCCGATCCGGCAGTTCTTGGTCACGGCCAAGCCGTGGCAGCGCATGGTCCTCGGCCTCGTCGTGATCGCCGTCGGCGTCTTGTTGGGGAACTACGTGATCACCGCGTTCGGTGTGGTGTTCGTGGTCCTGCCGGCGGCGGGGTGGGTCAAGCGGAGGCGTGCCGGTGGTCTGGGTCCGCCGCACGCCGGTGAACAGGAGGTCGGGGCGGCGGACGACCAGCCAGCGGACGCAGCCGAAGGCTGAGCCAGGGCTCCATTTTCCCGACGCGAGGCCGGGGTCGTCGACCGCACCGGCTAGGAGCTGACGGGCCGGCTGACGCCTTGAAGTCGCCGCCGTGAATGTCTCCAAAAACTATGCACAGACCGGTTTACAGATCACCAACCAAACCTACGGGCTCCAGGCCCGAGCCCGTTGGTGAGCAACAGCTCGTGCTTGGCTGTGGCAGAGCCGCTCACAGGCGAGACGACGTCGACTCTTCACCGAATGCCAACGCGATGGCATTGGAAGCGATGCCCTCGTACAGCTGACGGAGCTCGTCAATGGCGCCGGCAGCGTCGCCGAGCGGTGATGGGTCGAGCTGGCGAAGGATCAGGTCGGCTGAGACGGCCAAACGTGGTCGGACCTCGATGGTCGACACGTCGTCCGGGCCACCCCAAAATGACACCGCTAGTGCTGACCGAATTGTGTTCCTTCGTTCCTCGTCGAACGTGGGCCATCCAAACTTGCCGGCTTCGGCAACGTCGCTCGATTCTTGCGACCTGGACTGAGCCGCGCCGGGACGGCGCCGCCGCGCCCTCAGGTCGGCGAGCAACCTCTCCTTGTCTCGGCCGCGCCAGGCAAAGATGAAGAAAGGGTCGTCATCGAACGCTTCTGCCATCAAGTAGAAGACCGCGGCTACGTGCTTGCACGGGTTCTCCCAATCGGGGCACGAACACGCGGAGACGAGGTCGTCGCCCGAGGAGGGGAACAGGGTGGTCGAAGATTCGACGAAGGCCTCTTCGATCTCCTCGGGCATCTCTCCGGACAAGAGTTTGGCCAAGAAGACAGCCCGCGACGCCATGACGTCCTCGATGCCGCCCCACTCCGAATCGGTCAAGACCTCGGTCTCGATGAACACTCGGTACGGCTTGGACCGTGAGCCTTGAACCGACGCCTGGACCTGACCAGGGACGATCTCGAGAGTCAGAACCTGACCGGCGCGGGCATACCGCTTGCCCCTTTGAAGTCGGCTCCCGATGCCAAATGACTCCAGCACGGCGATGAACCGCCGAGACCACCAGGTGTCACCGATGTGTCCGCGCTTGCTGCGGGCCGCGACGCCACCCTCGACCCTGATCGGCTTCGAGGCTGGTGGCCACCAGCCATCGGGAGGCCGACCGGATCGGCCCGATGGACGACGTGTCGGCATCAGTCGTCCTCGACGGCGTCGGTGGACAGTGCAATCACTTCGCGCAGCTGATCGGTCGACAGCTCGGTGAGCCAGCCCTCACCGGCTCCAACGATCCGCTCCGCTAACGCTCGCTTCGCCTCGATCATGGCATCAATACGCTCCTCGAGAGTTCCCCCACATACGAACTTGCGGACTTGGACATTGTGTTTCTGACCGATCCGATAGGCGCGGTCGGTCGCCTGGTCCTCCACGGCTGGGTTCCACCACCGATCGAAGTGCACGACCTGGGTCGCCGCCGTGAGGTTGAGGCCGGTTCCACCGGCCTTCAACGAGAGGAGGAACACCGGTGGTCCGTCCGCGTCTTGGAAACGCTCGACCATCGAGTCGCGCTTCAGCTTGGTCACTCCGCCGTGCAGCCACAGGACATCGCAGCGCAGTCGATGACGCAGGTGCCGCTCGAGCATGCTGCCCATCTCCGTGAACTGCGTGAAGACGAGTGATCGGTCTCCCTCGGCCATCGCTTCGCCGAGGACGTCGACCAGGCGCGTCAGCTTGCCCGACCGGCCGGACAGGGACGAGCCGTCGGCCAGGAAATGAGCCGGATGGTTACAGACCTGCTTGAGCTTCATCATGGTGGCGAGAACCAGACCACGGCGCTCGATTCCTTCTGCTTCGTCGATCCGGGCCAGCATGTCGTCGACGACTGCCTGGTAGAGAGTGGCCTGCTCTCGGGTCAGGTTGCAGAACTCCTTCATCTCGAGCTTTTCGGGAAGGTCGGCGATGATCGTCCGATCGGTCTTGAGGCGGCGGAGCAGGAACGGCCCGGTGATCTGGCGCAGCTTGGTCGCCACCTCATCGTCGCCCTTGCGCTCGATCGGATCGGCGAAGCGCTCTCGGAAGCTCCGCTCGGACCCGAGGATCCCGGGGTTGAGGAACTCCATGATCGACCAGAGCTCGCTCAGGCGGTTCTCGACCGGGGTGCCCGTCAGGGCGATCCGCCGATCGGCCGGAATCGACCGGACGCTCTGGGTCGTGCGTGCTGCGCTGTTCTTGATCTGTTGTGCTTCGTCCAGAACGAAGCGGCGCCAGCGGACGCCGGCCAGCAACTCCACGTCGCGGGTGGCGAGGCCGTAAGTCGACAAGACCAGGTCCATCTTCCCGGCGTGTCGGGTGAATGCCTTTCCTGCGAGTCGGTCCGGCCCATGGTGGACGTACACCGCCAATTTCGGAGCGAAGCGAGCGGCCTCGCGCTGCCAGTTTCCCACCAACGACATCGGACACAGCACCAGCGTCGGGCCCAATCTGGGTCGGCCGGTGCGACGGGCCGTTGCGGTGGTGGAGGCCGGCCGGCGCCGGCTCACCGGTGGGAGAGGGGCGCGGGCACGCTCATCGACCAGCAAGGCGAGAAGCTGTGCTGTTTTCCCCAAGCCCATGTCATCGGCCAGGCACGCCCCGAGGCCCAGCTCGCCCAGAAAAGTGAGCCATCCGAGTCCACGTTCTTGATACGGGCGGAGCTCACCGGCGAATCCATCGGGTGTCGGGGTGGGTTCGAGCCTCCGGTCTTCGGCACCGGAGAGCAGGTTGCCGAGCCAGCCGTCTGCCGCCACCTCCACGACCGGAAGTTCGTCGGGGCCCGGCTCGAGTCCTAGGGCGGATCGCAGGACCTCTCCGGCCGACATGACGTCGCCGGTGACTCCGCGCTTCCCGACCGCGGTGATGGCGGCAGAGAGTTCCTCGTGATGCAGCTCCACCCACTGGCCGCGGACACGCACGAGCGGCTGCTTCAAACGAGCCAGCTGACGGAGCTCGGTCAGCCCCAGCGTGTCATCGCCCAGCACTGCCTCCCAGCGGATGTCACACAGCCCGTCGAGACCGATGGCGCCGGTGGAGGTCCCACCCCTCGAACTGGTCCGGGCCTTGAGCCGTACTCCGAGCCTCCTCCTCGACGAACGCCACCATGGGGGCGCGACGACCCCGAAACCGGCTTCTTCCAATACGGGCGCGCCATCGCGAAGAAACGACACGATACCCGCAGCGTCCATCGTCGACTCGCAGGGAGTCGCTGAGGCGAGGGCACGTCCGAGTGCGGGGACAAGACGGGCTGCCTGACCGAGGCCGCGCAGCAGGTGCTCGTCGGGGTGAGTGACATGGCGCGCGATGGCGGTCAGCTCGGGACCGTCCGACCAGACATCCTCCGCTGAGACCACCAGGCTGGGATCGTCGACCGCCTGGAGAGCGAATTCGATGTGCCAGCTCTGCTCCGAATCATCCGAGCCGTGCTTGTTCCGCCTTCCAGGTCGTCGGGGGGCGCCGGCCGTGTCGAGCGGTCGATCCTCGCCGTCGTCGGAGGGAGGGACGATCCGAAAGCACGTCCGTACCGCTTCGGCATCCGGGCTCCTCGTCGCGTGCCACACAGCAAGCCGGCCGGCCAGTTGCAGACACTCGTCCCCGTCGCCCGCACGCAGGGCACCGTCGGATGAGGCGAGAGCGCGCACCCAGGCATCAACCACGTTCGCCCTGGCGCCCCGCCGCCCAGCCGTTGGCGTTGCCGGGGTGACCAGCTCCCGGGCAAGGGCGTCCGTCACCGTCCACATCAGCGAGCGCAAGACCTCGTCGCTGGGCGCCGACTCCCGTGCACCGAGCTTCTGTTTCGCGTTCGACTGAGGCTCGCGCACCGCCATGAACGAGGCCGGAAGAGCCCACACCAGCGCCTGGATCCGTCCGCGGTCATGCCCGGCGATGAGCGGGCGCCAGCACGCCCTCCAACGCTCAGCGACGAACTCGAGGTCGGGCAGTACCCGACCCCGGGCGAGTAGCTCAACCACCATTGCGACGGCTTGGGCAGCGAAGCGGATATCGGGCCCGAGACCGACGCCCGAGGGGCCCGTGTCGGTGAAGGACTGATCGCCGCCCCGCGCCGACGGCAGCGTCCAAAGGAACTTCGCCGCAGCGGGGGCGTCGAGGACAAACCCCGGGGCGGTCCAGAACAAGAGGTGGTCCTCGGCGCCCGATGACGGGTGGGATCCGGCGAGTGCCTTGGCCGGAGGTTCGTCGTCGAGCGTGTAGCCGATCGGACCTCCGCCGGCGTCTGGGAGTTGCAGTGTGAGCTGGACATGTCCCTCTCCGAGCAGGTCCGCCGCCGGCATCCCCGCAATCTCCGCCACGGCCAGTCGCAGCCCGTCAGGATCGAGCGCGCCGGGGTGGGGCCTTGGCCGACGCGTCGGACGGGCTCGGCCTGCTGGCGTTGTTGGCGGCCATTTACCGTTCTCCGCCCAAACGGCCAGACGAGCTGAATCTGTCAGCCAGGCGGCGTGCAGGACGATCACTTGCCAATACTGGCGCGGCACAGTGACCTCGCTCGGTCTCGCGTCGAAACGGTCCTGACCTGAGGGCGAACTTTCCCCGTGAACGGCGCGGCGACGACCAACGCCTCGTCCAACGTCGAATCAGCTCGCCGCTGCCAGCGGTTCTATCTCGGCAAGGGTCGAACGGAGCCTGTCCTTTTCGACCTCGATGTCGTAGTGCCCCTGAAGGTTCATCCAGAACCCGTCGCTCATGCCGAAGAACCGCGAGAGTCGCAGGGCCGTGTCAGCGCTGATCCGACGAGTTCCGTGCACGATCTCGTTGATGCGGCGGGGCGGAACACCGATGGCCTGAGCCAGTCGATACTGGCTGACCCCGAGCGGGTCCAAGAAGTCTTCCTTGAGCATCGCCCCGGGGTGCACGGGAGCCATCGTCGGTGTCTCGGTCGTTTTCGGCATCTTCCTCCTTAGTGATAGTCGACCAGCTCAACGTCTTTGGGGCCGGTGTCGGCCCATGTGAAGCAGATCCGGTATTGATCGTTGACGCGAATGCTGTACTGCCCGGCCCGGTCACCCTTGAGCTTTTCGAGCTTGTTGCCCGGCGGAACCGCAAGGTCACCGATCCTCTCGGCAGCATTCAGGTACGCCAGCTTTCGCCAGGCAACCTTTTGCACATCTGGCCCGAATTTCCGGACCGCCAGTCGGTGCCAGACCCTCGTGGTGTCGCCGTCCTTGAAGGAGGCATCGCTCAGCACTCACCAATAGTAACGGATCACGTTAATAACGTCAACCGTTATGCAGGTCGCCGTATGGCCGGTGCCATCTGCCTCTGACTACTGATGAGATCGGCGGAGCCGGGGTCCATCTCTCGACGCGACTCCCGGACCGGGTGGGGGGCCGGCGAGCCACCTGAAATCGCCGGGTGTCTCCAAAAACTATCCACAAGGTCGTTTACAGTTTTGGGGGACATCACACCGAGTCGTGGAACCTTGTGGAACATCGGCCCGCCGTGCCCCGTCGCGTACTCAGATCGGCGCCCCCGGCGCCACCAGCGGCCAAGGCCGCTCGACCTCCACCACCCGGGCCAAGTCGAGCAGCAGCGGCTCGGTGTGGCGGCGCCCGATGATCTGCATCGACACGGGCAGGCCGTCGACCAGGCCGGCCGGGATCGCCACCGCCGGGTGGCCCGTGGTGTTGGCGGGGATCGTCAGCGCGCCGTTGTTCCCGAGCGCCGCCTCGAAGCCGAGCTCGGTGATCAGGTCCCGGCCGTCGATCGTCGTGGGCATGGGCCCCTGCGCGCCGAAGGCCACGTCGGGGTTCGTGGCGCAGACGACGAAGTCGACCTGCTCGAAGATGTCCGCCATGGCGACGATGACCTGGCGCCGGAACGCCTCGATGTTCTTGGCGGTGTCGACGGTGAAGTGATTGGTCGCGATGTTCGCGGCCAGCATGATCTCGGGGGTGAACTCGCTCTCGCAGGCGGGGTAGAGGTCGCCGAGCCCGACCAACAGGCTCGCCGTCCCCGCCATCGCCCACTCCAGGCCGCCCCGCGGCAACGAGATCGGCACGTCCACCCGCTCCAGTCCGGCGTCCTTGATCAGGAGGTCGGCCGCCTCATCGACCTTCTGGCGTACCGCCGACGCGACCACCGCCGCGCCGAGGTCGATCGATACGGCCACCCGCCGGCCGCGCACGTCCTGCTGGCCCAGCCCGGCTTCCCAGCCCTCGACCCGGGGCAATGAGAAAGGGTCGTATTCGTCGTAGCCGTTGCAGACGTCGAACCACCGGGCCGTGTCGCGCACCGACCGCGAGACGCACCCGAGGACCGCGGTCAGCGGCTCGATCTCGGTGTGCGGCCCCTTCGGGATGCGCCCGAAGGTCGACTTGAGCCCGAAGAGACCGGTGAAGCCTGCCGGGATTCGGATCGATCCGCCCCCATCGCCGCCCGTGCACAGGGGAAACAGCCCGCCGGACACCGACGCCGCCGAGCCTCCCGAGGACCCGCCGGGCGTGCGTTCCAAGTCGTAGGGATTCGACGTCGCGCCGTGGAGCCGGGTGTAGGTGCAGTTGATCCCGCCGAACTCCGAGGCCGTCGTCTGCGCCGCCAGCACGGCACCTGCGGCCTTCAGGCGAGCCGTCATGGTGCCGTCGTAGTCGGAGATCCGGTCCTTGAAGACCAGCGAGGCCTCGGTCTGGGGCCAGCCCGTCACCGGGTCGAGCTCCTTGACGCCGATCGGCACCCCGCCGAACGGCAAGTTCACATCTGCCGTCGCGGCCGTCGCCCGTGCGCCCTCCTCGTCGACGAAGCACACCGCGTTCAGCGACGACGATTCGACCGCAGCCAGCGACCCCTCGAGCGCCTCGGTCGGCGAGATCGTCCCCGACCGGAAGGCATCGACGAGCGCGCAGGCGTCTCCCATCCATGGTTCTCCCGTCACGGGGCGCAGGCTACCGAAACTCACCGCCTGGCTGCCCGGCCGCCCGGCCGCCCGGCCCGCCTCGGCCGGCCTTCACGACCCTTGATCGGGGCGTCGGGCTGCAAGAATCGGCTCGGCGAAACGAACAAGGTGGGAGAGCGTCATGGGTCGAAGTACTCGATGGTCCACGATGATCGGTGTCGTCGGCGCACTCGCGCTCGTCCTGGGGTTCGGGACCCCAGCCGCCTTCGGCGATACGGGCTCTGCCGTCCGCAGCCCGGCCGCCGAGGCGGGTGTCGGTTCGGTCCCCGCCGGTTGTGACCAGCCGCAGCCGCCCGGATACGCGCGCTGCTTCCTGTCCTCTGAGCCCGCGAACCCGGCCACCGTCCCGCAGGCGCCGAGCGCCCCGCCGCCCCCGACGACCTGCGCCGTCGACGAAGCCGCGGGGTACACCCCATGCAACCTTCAGGGCGCGTACAGCCTGACGACTGCCGCTGCGACCAAGGGATCGACCGTCGCTGTCGTCGATGCCTACGACGATCCGAACGCGGCGGCCGACCTGGCCACCTACCGCGCCAACTTCGGCCTGCCCACGTGCACGGTCGCCGACAAGTGCTTCAAGAAGCTCAACCAGTTGGGTCAGGCCAGGGCCTACCCCACGCCGAACGCGAGCTTCGCCCAGGAGACCGCACTCGACATCGAGATGGTCTCGGCCGCCTGCCCGCTGTGCCACATCACGCTCGTCGAGGCGAACAGCAACGGGTTCAGTGACCTGTTCACCGCCATCGCGGAGGCGGAGAAGCTGCACGCTCGGGTCATCAGCGACAGCTGGGGCAGCGGGGAGTTCAGCGGCGAGGCCAGTCAGGACCCGACGCTCGATGCGCCGGGTGTCGCCATCACGTTCAGCTCGGGCGACGGTGCGTACGCGGGCGGCGTGCAGTACCCGTCGTCGTCGAACTACGTGACCTCCGTCGGGGGCACGGAGCTCACCCCCGACACCTCGGTGACCCGGGGCTGGGACGAGACCACCTGGGTCAACACGTCCTCGAATCCGCCGACGCAGGGGTCTGGCAGCGGCTGCTCGGCCTCCGAAGGCAAACCGGCCTGGCAGCACGACTCGGGGTGCGCCATGCGCACCGACGCGGACGTGAGCGCGGTGGCCGCCAACGTGCTGGGGTACGACAGCTATGACGCCGGCGGTTGGTACTACGAGTTCGGCACGAGCGTCGCGTCCCCGCTCGTCGCAGGCGTCTACGGCCTCGACGAGAACCCGGTCTCCATCGCCGTTCCGGTCTCCACGGCGTACAGCGCCCGGGCCGGCGACTTCTACAAGATCACGACGGGGTCGACGGGCACCTGCACCCCCACCTACCTCTGCACCGCCGGGCGGGGCTACAACGGACCGACCGGGCTGGGGACGCCCGACGGGATCGGGGCGTTCAAGGTGAGGAAGGTCGCTGCGCCCACCGTGACCGGCCTGACGATGACCGGCTCCGCCGGCGCACCGGCGATCACCGTCACCGGCACGAACTTCGGGTCCGAGCCGCCTCCTGGCTCGCCGGAATGGGGCTGCGGGGGCACGTACACGGGCGACGTCTTCGGCGGTGTGGGTCTCAACCTGAGCGACACGACGGCCAGTTGGGGTGCGGGCAGCGGCGGCGATTGCCTCGGTCTGGTCGTGACCTCGTGGAGCCCGACCCAGGTCGTGCTCTCGTTCGGCAGCTTCTATCCGGGCGTCACGGCGATGCAGGTGGGAGACGGGTACAGCTTTGAGCTGCAGGATGACACGTTCACCGGCACAGTGGCCGGCTGACCCGAAGGCTTCCCGCCTACTCCGTCGTCCGCTTCTTGAAGAAGTGCGCCGCCAGCGGCGCGGCCACCGCCAGGATCACCACCGACCAGATGAGCGACGCCTCAATCGGGTGCTGCATCGGCCAGGCCTGAATCCTCCCTGACGGGTTCGGGTTGTCCCACAGCACGCGGGCCCCGGCGACCACGGCGCTCACCGGGTTCCAGTCGGCGATGGCCTGCATCCAGCCCGGCATGTGCTGGGTCGGCACCAGGGAGTTGGACACGAACGACAGCGGGAACAGCACGATGAACCCGAACGATGCCGCCGACTCGGGGCTCTTGGCGTTCAACCCGACGATGGCGGCGATCCAGGTCAGCGAGTAGGCGAACAGGAGCACGAGCGCGAAGCCGCCGACGATCGAGATGTAGTTGGCCCCCGGCCGCCATCCCACGACCAGCGCGGTCAGACCGACGATCAAGGCGCACAGGCACGACGTGAGCAGGTCGGCCATGGAGCGCCCGACGAGCACAGCCGAACGCCACATGGGCAGGGTGCGGAAGCGGTCGATCATCCCCTCGTGCAGGTCGGTGCTGAGCCCCACCGCGGTGCCCATGGTCGAGGTCACGAGGTTCAGCGCCAGCAGGCCGGCGATCAGGTAGTTGACGTAGCTGCCCCCGCCCGGGATCGGGATCGCCCCGCCGAAGATGTACACGAACAGCACGGTGAAGAGGACCGGCTGGATCGTCACGTCGGAGAGCTGCATCGGCTCCCGCGAAATGTGCACGAGGTTGCGCCGCGTCATCGCCCACACGTCGGAGAGCCGGCCGACCAGCGCGCCGGATGCGGCGGGCCGGCGGAGGCCGGCGGGGGTCAAGGTCGTCGTGGTCATGCCCGCACTCCCTCCAGCTCGTGGCTCCCGGTGTCGTCCATTGAAGGACCCTCGGACGCCGGCCCGGCGGCACCACCACCGTCACCGCCGCCACCACCAACACCACCGTCGCCTTCGCCCTCGACGACGCCCTCCTCGATGTGCCCACCCGTGAGCGAGAAGAACACGTCGTCCAGCGACGGCTGGCGCACCTCGATGGTGTCCACGAGCACTCCCGCCGCGTCGAGCGCCCGGACGACCTCGGTGGCCAACCCCGGCGACTCGTCGACCCCGGCCGACAGCCGCCGCCCGTCGTCGCTCACGTGCACCTTCCCCGCCACCAGCGACGCGATCGCCGGCACGGCCGACTCCGACGGCGCCGAGAGCATCACCTCCAGGCGTGCCGACCGCGAGGCCTGCTTCAGTTCCATCGGCGTCCCGTCCGCGATGACGCGGCCGTGGTCGACCACGACGATCCGCGACGCCAGCGCGTCGGCTTCTTCGAGATACTGGGTCGTCAGCAGCACGGTCACCCCGTCGCCCAGCAGCACCCGGATGGCGTCCCACACGCGCTGGCGGCTGACCGGGTCGAGACCGGTCGTCGGCTCGTCGAGGAAGAGCACCGGCGGGCGGGTCATCAACGACGCCGCCAGGTCGAGCCGCCGGCGCATGCCGCCCGAGTAGCCCTTCAGCACCCGGTCCGCGGCGTCGGTCAGCTGGAACTCCTCGAGCAGCTCGGCCGCCCGCGCCCGAGACGCTGCGCGGCCCAGGTCCGAGAGCTCGCCGACGAGCGCCAGATTCTGGCGCCCGGTCAGCAGCGGGTCCAGCGTGGCGTCCTGGGCGGCGACGCCGATGTGCCGCCGCACCTCGCCCGGGTGCTTCACCACGTCGATCCCCGCCACGCTCGCCGATCCGGCATCGGGCAGGGCCAGCGTGGTCAGGATCCGCACCGCCGTCGTCTTGCCGGCGCCGTTCGGACCCAACAGCCCGAGGATCGTCCCGGCCGGGACGGAAAGGTCGACGCCGTCCAACGCCTGGGTCTCGCCGTACGCCTTCTTCAGCCCCTCCGCCTGAATCATCAGCTCCGATGCCATCAAACCTTCTCGACTTCCTTACCGGTCGTTAAGTAGACTGCCTCCACAAAGCAGGTTAAGTGTCCCACTTACCTGCCGTCAAGTAAACTCGGGAAAGAAATGGCACAGACCACCGCTCCGGGTGCAGGCGCACCGGGACCAGAAGAACAGAGCCTCATCGACAGCGTGACGGAGCCCGGCCCCGACCCCCACCCCGACGAACCCGACCCCGACAACCAGCCCCCGCCCGCCGCCGCGATCAAACCCGACACCCGGGACCGGATCCTCGATGTGGCCCTCGACCTCTTCACCCGCCAGGGCTTCGACGGCACCAGCCTGCGGCAGATCGCCGAACAGCTGGGCGTCACCAAGGCGGCCCTCTACTACCACTTCGAATCGAAGGACGACATCTTGCTGGCGCTGCACATGCGCCTGCACGAGTTCGGCCGGGGGGCTCTGCTCAAGATGGGGGACGGGCCGGTCACGCTCCAGCAGTGGGGCGAGCTGCTCGATGAGATCGTCGACGCCACCCTGGCCCAGCGCCCGCTGTTTCTCATGCACGAGCGCAACCAGGCCGCGCTCGAGAAGCTGCACCGCGAGGAGCACGACGCCGAGCACGAGGACCTGCAGAACCAGTTGCGCCGGGTGCTGGCCGACCCGAGGATCCCGCTCGAGGACCGGGTCCGCATGGCGGCGTCCTTTGGCGTCCTGTTCTCGAGCCTCTTCCTCGCCGGCGAGGCGTTCTCGTCGACGACGAACGAGGAATTGGGCAGCCTGCTCCGCCGGATCCTCCACGACGTCCTCGGCGGATGACGGGACCGGTTCCGCCGGACCTTCTTCGCTAGTGTCGCCCTCCATGGAGGCAATTCCCACTCCAACTGGCACTACCACCGCTACTCCGACCAAGACCCCCACCGCCTCCGGCCATCACGCGCATCCCTTCACCTTGTCCTTCGACATCGGCGGCACCGGGCTGAAGGCCAACGTCCTGGGTGCCGGGGGCACGTTCGTGGCCGACCGGGTCAAGATCCCGACGACCTACCCGATGACGCCCGATCTCCTGATCGAAAAGCTGGTCACGCTCGCCAAGAAGCTGCCCGAGGCCGACCGCATCTCGGCCGGCTTCCCGGGCATGGTCCGCCGCGGCATCGTCCTGACCGCGCCGCACTTCGTCTGCCCGGCCGGCCCCGCCACCGGCGCCGACCCCAAGCTCGAGCGGGAGTGGTCCGGCTTCGACCTGGAGTCGGCCCTGTCCAAGGCGCTCGGTGGCAAGCCCTGCCGGGTGGCCAACGACGCCGACGTCCAGGGCGCCGCCGTCGTCAAGGGGAACGGCTACGAGGTTGTGATAACGCTCGGCACCGGGTTCGGCACGGCGTTCTTCATGGACGGGCGCCTCATGCCCCACATGGAGTTCGCCCACATCGACTTCGCCAAGGACCAGACGTTCAACGAGCGGCTGGGCGAGCCGGCGCGCAAGAAGATCGGCGACAAGAAGTGGAACAAGCGGGTGCGCGAGATGATCGCCTACCTCGTGACGCTGACCATGTTCGACCACCTCTACATCGGCGGCGGCAACGGACAGCGGATCAATCGCCGCGACCTCGGCTCCATCCTCGAGAAGATCACCGTGGTCGACAACAGCGCCGGCATCCTCGGCGGCATCATGCTGTGGCAGGGAGACCACGTCGGATTGGGTAGGCACCGCGAGCATGGCACGCCTCGGACATGACGGCAGTTGACGCCGAACCGCTGCCCTGGGACCCGCTGAACGAGAAGTACAAGGCGGACCCGCACCCCATCTGGAAGCGCCTGCGCGACGAGGCGCCGCTCTACTACAACGAGGAGCTCGACTTCTACGCCGTGAGCCGGTTCGCCGACGTCGATGCCTTCAGTCGCGACCCCAAGACGTTCTGCTCCTCGCACGGCACTGTGCTCGAGATGATCACGGCCGACAAGTCCGACATCGAGATGATGATCTTCATGGACCCGCCGGAGCACACCCGCTACCGCCGGCTGGTCTCGAAGGCGTTCACGCCCCGCCGCATGGCCGAGCTCGAGGACGACATCCGCCGCCTGTGCGCCCGGCTGCTCGACGAGCAGGTCGGCCAGAGCTCGTTCGACTACGTCCAGGACTTCGGCGCCAGGGTGCCGGCCTACGTGATCGCCGCCCTCCTCGGCGTGCCCTCCGAGGACCGCGACATGTTCCGCGGCTTGATCGACCAGACGTTCCACCTCGACCCCGAGAAGGGCATGTACAACGACATCTCGTTCGCAGCCATGGGCAAGCTGCAGGACTACACGGCGTCGGTGTTGACCGACCGCCGCTCGACCCCGCGCGATGACATGTTCACCGACCTGTTGCACGGCGAGATCGTGGACGACGACGGCGAGACCCGCCGCCTGACCACCGAGCAGGCGGTGAACTTCGCCCTTCTGATCGGCAACGCCGGGACGGAGACGGTGGCCCGGCTCCTCGGCTGGGCGGCGTTGACGCTCGACCACAACCCTGACCAACGGGCCGAGCTGGCCGCCGACCCGAACCTCATCCCGAACGCCGTCGAGGAGCTCCTCCGCTACGAGGCGCCGTCGCCGGTGCAGAGCCGCTGGTGCACCGCCCACTACGAGGTGCACGGGCAGGCGATCCCGGCCCACTCGAAGGTCGTGATGATCACGGGCTCGGCGGGACGGGACGAGCGAGCCTTCCCGGACGCGGACCGCTTCGACATCCACCGCAAGCTCGATCACCACCTCTCCTTCGGCTACGGGATCCACTTCTGCCTCGGCGCGGCGCTCGCCCGCGCCGAGGGGCGGATCGCCCTGGAGGAGACCTTCAAGCGTTTCCCCGAATGGTCGGTCGACATGGCAGCGGCCGTACCTCTTTATACGAGCACGGTCCGGGGGTACACGAAGCTCCCGATCTGCATCTGAACAGGGCATCCGTCCGCTCCGAGGTTCGAGCAGGCGTCCGTTACACTGGTCAACTCACCAGCGCTCGTAGCTCAACGGACTAGAGCATCTGACTACGGATCAGAAGGTTGGGGGTTCGAATCCCTCCGAGCGCGCAGTATAAGACCAGCTCAGCAAGGGTTTCCACAGAGCGGTTGTGTTGCAAACAGCCCCGTGAGAACATCGTGAGAACCAAAGCGGTTCTCAAAGATGGCGGAAGGGGTCGCCGTGCCGGCCAGACCACCGGGTGTGTACCAAGACTCGCGGGGCAAGTGGTACTTCAAGGTCACCGTCGGCCAGGACCCGCTGACCGGCAAGCGGGATCAGGTCACCCGGCGTGGCTTCGCCACCATGGCCGAAGCCTCGAAGGAACGCCGGGAGGTCCTGAACCAGATCGACCGCGGCCAGCTCGCCCCCTCGTCGGCCGGCCTCAAGGTCAACGAGCTCCTCGATCTCTACCTCGACGGGATGGACGCCGACCAGAACCTTGCGCTGAAGACCCGCTTCGATTATCGCCAGTACGCGGACGACTACATCCGGCCCTACATCGGCGATCGGCGGGTCCGCGACATCACGCCCGACGTCATCCTGGCCTGGCAGCGCAAGCTCCTTAAGGAAGGGGGCGCCAAGCGGAAGAAAGGCAAGGACGGCAAGCCCGGACCGGGGAAGCCGCTGTCGCCGAACACGGTCAACCGGATCCGAGCCCCGCTCTCTGCCACCTTCAAGTTGGCGGTGCGGGCCGGCATGATCCCGATCAACCCGCTCCTGCAGGCGCCCCGGCCGAAGCCACAGCGCAAGATCCCCAAGTACTGGTCACCCGAGGAAGCCCGGAAATTCCTCGCATTGATGGAGGGTGATCGAAGCTGGCCAATATGGGCCTTCCTGCTGGGTTCGGGTCTGCGCATCGGCGAACTCGTCTCGTTGCGCTGGCCCAGCGTGGATCTCAAAAACGGCCGGGTGCGAATCGTCGACTTCGTCTCGACCCTCGGGTACGACATGATGCCCTCCATCGGCAAGAGCCGTGATTCGGTCCGGACTGTCGATCTCGACGACGGACTTGCCGACGTCCTGCGCAAGCAGAAGGTGTTGCAGAAGACCGAGCGTCAGGCGGCACCAGAATGGATTGAGTCCGATTTCGTCTTCACTAGGCCCGGCGGCGGTCAGTACCACCCGATGAACCTGTCCCGGCTCTTGGCCACGTACACCACGGAGCTGGACGTCCCGCGGCTGACCGCTCACGGACTTCGTCATACCAGCGCCACCCTCATGCTCGCCAGCGGCGTCCCGCCGAAAGTGGCGGCCGAACGCCTCGGGCATGCTGACGCGACGCTGTTCACGAACCTCTACAGCCACGTCACGCCTACGATGCAGCGTGAGGCAGCGGAGAAGATCGGCTCTCTGCTCTTCGGCGAGGACTCGTCGGAGCAGCAATGAGTTCCTCCGGCGACTCACCCGCATTCGATGAAGTGTCTGCAGCGCTGGCGTCCTCGATGGACGATCTCGCCGTCCGCCGTCCCGGCCAAGGTGTCTCCGAGAAAGCTGAGGAACTGCGCAGGACCGCACCGTTCCGCAGCGCGCTTCGGCGTGTTCTCGGTGTCACGGCGGGCGATGGCACCTACCGCAAGGGCGGCAAAGGCGAGGTGTTGGTCGGGAAACGCTTGGCGAAGCTCAGTGACGAGTGGCGAGTGCTGCACTCGATTCCGATCGGTGACAAGGGTACCGATATCGACCACCTGGTGATTGGCCCCGGAGGTGTTTTCACCTTTAACACAAAGAACCATTCCGGTCAGAGAGTCTGGGTCCACACTCATGCCTTCAAAGTGAACGGTTCACCGCACAACGACTACCTGCGAGCGAGTCGGGCCGAGGCTCAGAAGGCGAGTCGCCTCCTGGGTGCGGCATTGGGCCTACCGGTTGAGGTAACCGGAGTCCTAGTTGTGATTGCCGAGCGTCTGGACATTAGGGAGATGCCGCCAGAGACCCCCGTCGTGGGTCGTAAGAACATCGCTGCCTGGTTGATGTCCCGGCCGCGGCATCTCGACCGCGTTGAGATCGACTCGATTTATGCCGTAGCCCGGCAGCCAGCCATCTGGCGATGATCGACGTGGTGGCTATGACTCACTGGTATGGGGGCGGCGCTGGGCCTCTACGGATGTTGGGCGAGGTGAACGACCATGATTTGGCCGTCCTCGGGACCGTAGTACCACCAGATTCGCCAGGCTGAAGGTGTGTTGTTTTCGACGTAGCTCTCCCAGATCCGCTCGCCGAATACCGCGTCCAGGGAGTCGAACGGGTGGCTATTGAGGCCAGGATGACGGGGGTTCTCAGATAACAGATTGAGGGCCTTGATCACCTTCTTCCATCGTCGCTGATCGTGGGCCCTTAGGTGGGCGATCGTCTCGTCGACGCTCTCTGCCGTCTGGACCTCGAAACTCACATATGGCACACTAGTGCAAATGCACCACTCGCGTCAAATCCCCGATTGACACAATGAAACAATGGGATACAATGGGATACGTATTACGTAGGAGGTAGCCCCGGCTGGTGTCGGGGTGCAGCACAAGGAGCCATCATGCCGATCACCGAAGTGGAATTGGACTCGCGGCAGCGCGCGCCGCTGGCGAAGGTCCTGCCGAACGGTGCCAACAACCGCTACCGCGTCCAGCGGCTCGAGGACGGGACCATCGTGATGACGCCGGTGGTCTCCCTGACCGAGCGGGAACTGGCCGTCTTGGCTCGGCCCGAGCTCGTGGAGAGCATCCGCAAGGGGATCGCCGAGGTCAAGGCCGGCCGAGTCACCCGGCATGACCCCGGCTACTTCGCAAAGCTTCTTGCTGAGGAAGGCATCGATCCGTACAGCTCGGACAACGAGGAGGATTGACCATGGCCCAAGGAGAGAAGCCACCCGACATGGCTGCGACGATTGTTGGTCACGCCATTGTCGGGGTAGTGGTTGCTCTGCTGGCGGCCCAGTTCCTTAAGCCCTCAAGATCGGCAACGGTGGTCTTGGCAGTTGCCGGCATCATGCTGCACGACATGCTCGATGCCCCGGTGGTCCAGGCTGTCAGCGACGCCGGGCTTTAGTGACGCTAAAGCGATCGTCAAAACGCAGGACGACTGCACAGATCCCCGAGCGTTGCTCGGTGTGCAGAACGCCGATAACGGGCACCTTCATCCTGTTAAATGGTCAGCCAGCCCACCACTTTTGCGCTGATCAAACGCGCTGAGGGACGCCACAGAAGCGTCACGGTTCGACGTTGAATCCGAAAACCTCCAGCGCCACCCCTCCGGAGTGGTATGCCGCTAATGGATGGGACAGAAACGGCAGTCCCCTCACACCCGGTGCCGCAATCGCGTTGGAGATCGCGCTCGATGCCGGACTCGACGGCCTCGACACCGCGGGAGAAGAGTCCGAGTTCTTCGAGGCCCTCCCAGCGCGCTTTGTCAGTCGCTACGACGACGCCTTCTTCGAGAGATTCGTCCCCTCCATGCGACGGGTGCATGAGGCAGCCACCACTGCCCCCAACGAGATGGTGATGTGCACTTGCACGGCCGACGAGATCGCACTCGAGGTCCTGGTGCAGCTGGCCACAGCCTGGGCGGCCGCCGCTGTCGAAATGGCTGAAGACACGCCGGGTGCCTTCCCTTTCGCTTCTCCTGGCGACGAAGCGAGCTTGTCCGAGTTCCACAGCCTGCTCGTCGCTGATTCCGACGTCCTGTACCTCTGGGATTGGGAGGACGACGGGATCGAAGACGACAAGGAGCTCATGACCATTGCTGGCATCGGAGACGCCTTGAAGTTCGAGAACTGGTTCGTCCCGTTCGACGAGCAGTGACGCGCGTCGAATAGCCCTTGACGGATACAGCCGCACTGGACGGCCTTCAAGCTTTTGACTGGGTGCCGCACCGGCGACCCTCGATCCATTTATTGATCTCTTTAGGGTCGAAGCGGATCAGGTGCCCGATCCGGATGAAAGGGATCTGACCCTCCGCCACGAATCGGCGCACCTGTCGCATTGAGATTCCCAAGGACTTAGCCAGAACCTCAATGTCGAGAAGGGTGGGTATGCCGCGCTGATCCGTCCCTTGTTTTGATCGGTTTCGTCGCACCGTGCTGGTCTCAGGATGGACATCGGCATTCGAGTCCCTGGAATGCTGTTCGGCGGTGGTCTGGGCCACGCAGCGTCCTTCATCGCTGCCCGAATCCCGAACTGTGCCGAGCCCACTGAGGATTCCGTTAGAGCCGTCCTCGTCGTGGTGCTCCGGGTAGCTCGGGGTAATCGACGCCGGGGTACCAGAGTGCAACATCACTCACGTCCTCTCTTGGCCTCACTTGGGCTCGGAATTTGGCTACGGCATGACCATGATCCCCCCTCTGCCAGGACCACCGGCGCTTCACGCCGTCAAGTCGCCGGCTCGGCTCACAACAACTTCTGGCGGCTTCCCGATCGTTCAAGTTCGCCCTGCGGGCGAACCCGCCAGAACTTCTTGTTCGGCCCAAGGGCTCCCCTCGCCGGGACTTGACCCCGCTTCGCTGCCGGGGGAGGTGGCCGTTCGTCGAAGGACGCAGCGGCGTCGTTCGCAAGGAACGATGCCAACAGCAGAAGGAGCAAACCATGAGCAACACGACCACCATCACCGGGAATCTGACTCGGGAGCCTGAGATCCGCTACACGCCCGAAGGTCAGGCCACGACCCAGCTGGGCATCGCCGTCAGCCGGCGCTGGCAGGACCGGACCACCCAGGAATGGCAGGAGGCGACCTCGTTCTTCGACGTCGCGTGCTGGCGCGACCTGGCCGAGAACGTCGCGCTCAGCCTCACCAAAGGCATGCGCGTCGTGGTGACCGGCCGCATCGAGCAGCGCAGCTGGGAGACCGAAGACGGCGAGCATCGATCCAAGGTCGAGATCGTGGCCGATGAGATCGGCCCATCCCTGCGCTTCGCCACGGCCGACGTGCACAGGATCGAGCGTCGCAAGGGTGCTGCGACATCCGGGTCTGACGACGACGAGGTGGCCCCGACCTGAGGTTGGTGTCCCGACCTTCAGAGCCAGTAGCCCCGGCCTCCTGTAGCCGGGGTTGCTGCGCGTCCGGGCCCCGGTGCCGAGTTGGCCGAGTTCATGCGTTCCGGTGTCTGCTGGTAGTGCGCAGCCGTAAACCGTTCTACCGAGTACCCCGAAGACATCCCCTCCAATCCCCAACCAACCGACTACCTCCGCAACCTCACACCTCGCCTCCCTCCTCGCATTCACGCACCCCGCTCACTCGTCCCCTCCATCATCGCCCCATCAAATTGCTCCACACGTGTGGCATTCGAGGGGGGTCGGGCGTGTCCGAGGGGGCCGATGGTGGTCCTCCACCCTTCTGAAAGGTGCGGGACGAGGGTCGTCCCGGCGAGGGGAGCAGGCCGTGATCTCGCTACGCCGGATGACCCTCGGGTCGGGATATCGCTACCTGATGGAGTCTGTCGCGGTAGGTGACGGCGCTCCTGGTCACATTTCCAACCTGACCCGCTACTACGCGACGTCGGGGACACCACCCGGCGTGTTCCTGGGCGCAGGATTGGCCGGCCTCGACGACGGCCGCGGGCTCGAGCCAGGTTCGCCGGTGACCGAGCAGCACCTGTTCAACCTGCTCGGGATGTGCGCCGACCCGGTCACCGGCAAGGCACTCGGTCGCCAGCCCAACCGCACGCACCTCTCCCTGGCAAAGCGGGTAGCGGAGCGCGTTGCCGCGATCCCGGCCGCCCACACCGGCGCCGAACGGGCCGAGGAGAGGGCCCGCATCGAGGCCGAGGAACGGGCGAAGGGAGGGACCTTCCGTACGCCCGTCGCCGGGTTCGACCTGACCTTCTCGCCGTCCAAGTCGGTCTCTGTCGCCTGGGCCTTGGCCGACCGGGAGACCAAGGACCGGATCTACGCCTGCCATCGCCGCGCGATCGAGGTCGTGCTCACCTACGCCGAGCGCGAGGTATTTCACTCGCGTTCGGGCACCAACGGCGTGGTCCAAGAAGACGTTGAAGGAGTCGTGGCCGCCGCCTTCACCCACTGGGATTCGCGGGCCGGGGATCCTCAGCTCCACGACCATGTGGTGCTGGCTAACCGCGCCCGTTCGGTCTCCGACGGCACCTGGCGGACGCTCGATTCGAGGGGTCTGTTCAAGTCCGTCGTCGCTCTCTCCGAGCTGCACCAGGGCGTGCTCAGCGACCTGTTGACCCTGGAGTTTGGGTGGGGCTGGGACGGTCGGGCTCGCCGCCACTCCGAGCAGATCCGTTTCGAAGTGACCGGCGTGCCCGAGGCCCTCATGGCCGAATTCTCTCAGCGCTCGGTGGCCATCGAGGAGCGCAAGAATGCTCTGGTGGTCGAGTTCGCCACGGCTCGAGGTCGCCAACCGACAAGCACGGAGGTGCTCGATATGCGCCGCCGAGCCACGCTCGAGACCCGTCCGGCCAAAGAACATCGCAGCCTGGCCCACATGACCGGCCGGTGGCGCGAACGGGCGAAGCCCTACGTCGGAAGCGACCAGCGGTCCTGGGTAGCCGGGCTGGCTGAACGCAATGATCTGCCCCTGTTGAACGCAGGCGATTTGGCGGACGCAATCCTCGCCGATGCGGCCGGCGTTGCGGTGCAGACCGTGGCCGAACGCCGCGCCACCTTCTCACGGGCGAATCTCCTGGCAGAGGTCCACCGCCAGCTGCACGGAGTTCGCTTCGCCTCGCCTGATGACCGGATCGCGGTGGCCGAACGGACCACTGACTTGGCCACCGGCCGGTCACTTTTACTCTCCGCCCCAGAACTGCACCACACACCAGAGCACCTGCGCCGAAGCGACGGAACGAGTCGATTCTGTGCGAAGGGTTTCGAGATCTACACCACGGCCACCCTCTTGGAGGCGGAGGGCCGGCTGCTCGAGGCCGGACGTCAGGTGTGCGGACCGGCTGTCTCAAAGGGCATCGTGACCATCTCAACCGCGGCCGACCTGCCCGGTCGGGACCACCCGCTCAGCGTCGACCAGGCCCTTGCCGTCGAGCAGATCGCCATCTCGGGTCGTTCACTCGACGTTCTGGTCGGCCCGGCGGGGACGGGCAAATCCACCACGATGGCTGGGCTCCGCGCCGTCTGGGAAGCCGAGCACGGGACGGGATCGGTGCTCGGGCTGGCCCCTTCGGCGGCAGCCGCCGAGGTCCTGGCCGGCGAACTCGGCATCGACACCGAGAACACGGCGAAATGGCTCCATGAGCACCGTCAGGAGGGCGAGCGGCAGAGCAGGCTGGCGGCTCTTCGCCGCGAACTCAGGTCGGCCGGCGCTTCGGAGCGCCGCCGTTCGCCGGTACGACGGCGCATCGTCGCGGGCGAGGCTGAGGTGGCGCGGTGGCGGCTCCGCAGAAGCCAACTCGTCATCGTGGAAGAAGCCACCTTGGCGGGCACATTCGCTCTCGATGAATTGGTCACCGCGGCTAGGGAAGCCGGGGCAAAGGTGCTCCTGGTCGGTGACCAGGCCCAGCTCAGCGCGGTCGAAGCAGGCGGTATGTTCGCAGCCCTAGTGCGCGACCGCAACGGTCTGGCCCCCCAGCTGAGCGACGTTCGCCGGTTCCATAACGTATGGGAACAAAGAGCCAGCGTCGAGCTGCGGGCCGGCTTCGAGGATGCGATCGACGCCTATGAGGCCCACGACCGCATCGTCTCCGGGGACCGTGCTGAGATGCTCGACGCTATCTTCGCGGCGTGGAAGCGCGACAGCGAATCGGGACGCACGAGCCTGATGATCGCGGGCGATCTGGGCACCGTCAGTGAGCTCAACGCCCGGGCCCGGGCCGACCGGATCTCCGCCGCGCAGGTGATCGACGAGGGCGTCAGGGTCGCCGGTGGCGGGACGGCGGGTGTGGGTGACCAGGTGCTTACCCGCCAGAACAACCGCCGTTTGACGAGCGGGCGGACGTGGGTCCGCAACGGGGACCGCTGGACCGTCCTAGCGATCTTCGAGGATGGCGGCATGACGGTGAAGCGGGCGAACGGTGTCGGAGAGGTGCTTCTGTCGGCCGAGTACGTGCGAGAGCACGTCGAGCTGGCGTACGCCTCGACTGCGCATAGGGCACAGGGTCGGACCGTCGACACGGCGCACGTCATCGTCTCGCCCACGACCAATCGCGAAGTGCTCTACGTCTCGGGAACCAGGGGCAGGGAGGGCAACTGGCTCTACGTGGACACCCACTACGACCCTGATCCGCAGACCTCTCATGACGAGGCGACCGAACCGGCGACCGCCAAGGCAGTGCTGGCAGGAGTCCTGCGCAACGAAGGTGCCGATGTGGCGGCGCACGACATGATCCGTCGTGAACAAGGTGAGGCCGAGAGCATGGAACGCCTCTCAGTCGAATACCTGACGCTGGCCACCGATGCCCAAGCACAACGGTGGGACGCCTTGCTGATGCGTTCTGGGTTCACGCAGAAAGACATCGACGCCGTCCGTGCAAGCGAGGCGCACGGCCCGTTGGTCGCTGCGTTCCGCGAGGCCGAGGCCCGCGGCCTGGACGTCGAAGCCGCCTTCCCGCGACTGGTCGCCCGCCGATCCTTGACCGACGCCATCGACATCGCCGTGGTGCTCCATGCCCGGGTTGATCGATGGACGCGGGGGGCCAGTGGCAGGCGCCGTGGGACCGACAGCCTTATCGCCGGGCTGATCCCGAGGGTACGGGGAGTCACCGATCCCGAAATGGCCCGCGCATTATCCGAGCGAGAGCGGGCCATGGAAATGCGGGCTCGCACGCTGGGCAACCAAGCGATCGAGGCTGGACACGGTTGGGTGCAGAGCCTCGGGCCCGCTCCGAGTCATCCGGGTCGCCGAGCGCGCTGGCTGCGCGAGGTCTCGACAATCGCTGCCTACCGGGATCGCTGGCAGATCACCAAATCGGGGACTTTTGCCGATCGGAAGGACGTGAAGAGCACCGAACAGATGGTGGAGTTTCAGCGCGCACTTAAGGCCGCAGTGCACGCTCGGGCTATTACCCATGAGGTCGGGGCGAAGCACACAAGTATGACTCACGACGTGGAGATCGACGTCGTTCGGGGAGTCGGACTATGAGCAAACGCAGGCAGGTCAAGGCGCTGAAGCATTGGAACGAAGAAGACAAACGAAGAGGTCCGGCACTCGATCATATTTCTCTACTTCAAGCCGCCCTTGCCTCGTACGGCGGCTTCGCCACGGGTTCGGCGGCCGGGTTGTCTATGAGCTGTTCTACGCATCTGAAGTCAGGGATTCGGTGACGACGGGTCCTGGGTCTCCTGGGTGTCGGCTCCGCCTTCGGCTCGAAGCTGGTTATACGTCTCACGCATCATGACTTGCTCGATCATCGCGGCCAGATCCGGCTTCGAGAGCATGAGCTCGTAAAGCTGTCGATTGCGCTCCTCTTGGTCGAGGAGGGCGCCCTTGAAGACGGGACCGAACTCAAGCGCGTAGTTCTCCTCTGTGTTTGCCTCGGCATAGGACTTGAGGTCTTCACGCTCGAGCAGTGCAATCTTGATCTTCTCAACCTCGAGGCGGTCCCGATCGTCCAGATCGGCGCCGAAGACCTCATTGATTTCCTCCAGCACGGCCGACAGAGAGTCGAAGAGCGACTCGCCCGGCGCCCCAGGATGGCCCTCACCGGGGAAGGGTTTCCCCGGCTCGATCTCCCCTTCCTTCAAGTCGATGTCGGTCATACCGGTGTCGACGAGCCGTAGGTGTGTAAGCACGATGTCACTGCCGAGGTCGAGGCCACCCGAGACTTGGTTAGGCAGGCAGGCACTCAGCGCCTTTGAATAGACATAGAGCCGTTCGAGTTCGGCGTCGGGGGCGACCATAACCTGAGAAAGGAAGGCGTAGGCCCGGATGAAGCGATCCGTGGCATCTCGGAACTCGGCTTGGTCGTCGGCGTCCAAATCCTTGAATCGCGCGACGGCTGGGTCCACCGCCGCGTAGATCGCATTGAGACTCCGCTTAGCGGGGTCGATCCCGAAGTAGGCGTCACTCGCCGCGATGATCTCCGCGACTTCGAGGATCCCGACCGCCTTAATCCTCTTCGCCAGGTCGTAGAGCACGTTGACGTCGGTCGGCTCAATGATGACGCCCTCGTAGTAGCGCTGGAAGGCGGCTTCAATATCGTCGGGCTTATTGACGAAGTCCAATATGAAGGTCGAGTCCTTGCCCCGGACTGTCCGGTTGAGTCGCGACAGCGTCTGAACGGCGTTGAGGCCTTTAAGGGGCTTGTCAACGAACATGGTGTGCAGGTATGGATAGTCAAAGCCGGTCTGGAACTTTTCGGCCACGATGAGGATCTGGTAGTCCCCCGGCTTGTACGGTGGCTCCCCCTTGAACCGCAGGGAGGTCTGCGCCTCCGGGAAGCCGTTCATTGAGCGCTCGGTGACCTCGCCGGCGATGTCGTCGTGCACCGTGCCCGAGAACGCCACAAGGGCCTTAACATCGGTGATGTGATGCTCGGCAATGTGGGCATCGATGGCCTGCTTGTACTTGACCGCTGAGGGTCGGGACGAAGTCACCACCATGGCCTTAGCTCGGCCACCGATCTCGTGCGCGGTATGCGCCCGGAAATGCTCGACGATTATGGCGGCCTTCTGTGCGATGAGGGCCGGGTTCTTGCGCACGTAGGCCCGCATGGCCGACGCCGCCTTGCGAACGTCGACCTCCTCGTGCGCTGCATCCTCTGAGACGGCCGCCAGCTTGAAGTACGTCTCATAGGTGACGTAGTTCTTCAACACATCGAGAATGAACCCCTCCTCGATGGCCTGGCGCATGGTGTAGAGGTGAAATGGACGCTTGTGGCCAGCGGAGTCAGCCTTCCCGAACAGCTCGACGGTGCGGTCCTTGGGGGTGGCGGTGAAGGCAAAGAAGCTGAGGTTTGGCTGGTGCCCTCGAGCGGCAACGATCGCGGCGAGGGCCGCCTCTGAGTCCATCTCCTCCTCGTCCCCGGTCTCTCCCTCTCCGGCCGATCCTGCCCCGGCCGAGATTCCGGTCCCGAGCGCCTGCTTCAGCGAGGTGGCCGCGTCGCCGGTCTGCGAGGAATGGGCCTCATCGACAATGATGGCGTAGTTGTTTTGGGCCAGGTCCACCTCTTCGATCTTCTTGATGACGTGAGGGAACGTCTCGAGAGTCACGGTGATGATCTGCGCGGGACCGGTCAAGGCCTTGGCCAACTCGTTCGATTTGGAGTCCTTCTTTCCCTCGACGGTGACGATTGTGCCCTTCACGCTCTCGAACTGCTGGACGGTGGCTCGGAGCTGGTCGTCGAGCACGCGCCGATCGGTGACCACGATGACTTTGTCGAATACCTTCTTGTCGTGGGCGTCGTGGAGCAAAGAAAGCCGGTGGCCCAGCCAGCCGATCGAGTTCGACTTGCCCGAGCCGGCCGAGTGCTGGACTAGGAATGAGTGGCCGGGGCCGAGGGCGAGGGTCTGGGCCGCTAGCTTGGTGACCACGTCCCACTGGTGAAAGCGCGGGAAGACGACGTGGCGCGGTTTGCCCTTGCCCTCGTCGAAGGACTCCACGAAGCGACCCAAGATGTCGAGCCAGGCGTCGTAGGTCCAGACCCGTTCCCAGACATAGGAGGTCGCATACCCGTTCGGGTTGGTCGGGTTTCCCTCGCCGCACGACAGTTGGCCCGGGGCGCTCCCCTGGTTGAAGGGGAGGAACTCTGTGGCGTTCTTGGCGAGGCGCGTTGTCATGTAGGCGAGATGCGGGTCGAGCGCGAAGTGAACCAGGGCCCGCTGACCCAACATGAGCTCTTTGGGGTCGCGGTCGTTCTTGTACTGCGCGATTGCGTCATCGACGCTCTGGCCGTTGAGCGGGTTCTTGAGCTCAGAGGTGGCGACCGGGAGGCCGTTCACGAAGAAGCACAAGTCGAGCGAGTTCGCATTTGCCATGGAGTAGTGGAGCTGGCGAGTCACGGTCAAGCGGTTCTTCTCGTAGAGCGCCATCAGGTTGGGGTTCTTGGATGATGCCGGCTTGAAGTACGCCAGCTCGAAAGAGACGCCCTGGTCATCGATGCCGTTGCGCAAGACATCGACTGTGCCGCGCTGATCGAGCGCTGACACGACCCGGGCGATGAATTTCACCTGTGCCCTGTCGGGGTCGCCCCCATGGCAGTCGACCAATTGGTTCCACTTCTCGCCCTGAGTCGCGCCGATAAAGGCGAAGAGCTCGGCAGTGTCTAGGCCGGTTGCCTTGTCGTAGTGCGAGTCGATCCCCTGCGTGTAGCCGCCATGCGTCGTCAGCCACTCGACGATGTTGGACTCGAACTCCTTCTCCTTCACGTGCTCAGGCATTAGGCCGCCTTCCGCAAGGCGTCGAGGCCTTCGGTCACGGCTGCGGTGATGAGCGCCTGGCGGTGTTCGCGCAGGAGCTGAACTTGGTGATCCAACTCCCGAGATGTGATCAGGGTCCGGTCTCGGATGTCATTAAGTTGATCAACTAACCGGTGCTGCTCTTCGACGCTGACGTCGGGCACTGGAATGAGTCGCAGATCTGACCAGTTGACTCGGGGAGTACGGACGTTGCCTTGTCCTGGTTGTCCGATTCCGCGAACGCGGAAGGTCATCTGACCGATGAACCAGGCTGATCGCATGAGGAAGTGCAAAAAGTGACCATCGGCAAGAGGTGTCGGCCGCAACACAGTGTAATCCGGGCTCACAATGCCGCGAAGAGACGACCGCCCAACGCCGCCCTGGAAGGCGCGCAATCGGTTGAGGATGAGGTCCCCCTCCCGGCAGCACTTGTAGTGAGCAAAGTCATCGGCCCTTGGGGGCTTGTCGGTCGCATCTTCGCGTGGAATGACTCCGTGGTGGATGGACACAGAGAGCAGGGGTGGAAGGTTGTCATCCCCAATTCGCTCATCCACCTCCCGTACGAGGTGTCCGAATCGGATCACTCCTCGCGCAGCAACCAATTCGGCAATCACATCATCGAGGCGCGACAGTTCTCGCTCGCGCAAGAGCCCAGCTAGTTTCTCCTCTGCGGCGATCAGATCATCGATTCGACCTGTTTCGGTATCGAGGAACTCGACGATGCGGCTCTGGTCAGTAAGCGACGGTACATTCACTTCAAACGACGCGAGCGCTTCCCAACTCGTCCTTGGCATCTTTACGCCATATGAAGTGGCCGTGGCCCACCCAGCAAATGGCCGACTGAGCGTGATGTAGAGGAGGTACCGAGAGTCCAGCCTTTCTGTGTCGGGCCGAAGTACGAGGAGTTCTCCCGACCCGTGTCCAGGTTCGGCCGCCAGAATGGACTTCGACAAGTACGGGCGTAGCTTGCCAAAGCGCACGTCGCCCGCCCGATGGGCTACCGAGTCATCGGCGTCCTTGGTTTCGAGCTCTACACCGGGAAGGAGCCTGCCCGTCCCGGACTCAATGTGCTCTAAGGCCACGTATGGCAGGTCTGGGTCGTCGGCTCGCTCGACTGGGTTACTTGCGTACGCCTTGAGGCGGGTCACTCGGTGACCTCTTCGAGGAGCGCAAGGATGTGTTGCTGGCTAGCCTTGATCTCGGCATCGATTTCTGCGAGGGGGCGGGGTGGCATGTACCTGTAGAACTCGCGCGTGAAGGGTATGTCGTATCCGACCTTGGTCTTGCTGGCGTCGACCCAAGCGTCTGCAGCGAACGGAAGGACTTCGCGGTGGATGAACTCATCGATCTCTTCGCCAAATGGGATGTTCTCCGTGTCACGTAGCTCTGAGTCCGGTGCAACAACGCCCTTCGAGCTTTTTAGGGGCGGCGCTCCGGGGTCGCGTACAGTGCATGCCGCAATGATTGCTTTTTTGGCCGAGGCCGAGAGCTTTGCGACCTTGTCGTAGACGGGTTTGAGCGCCTGCTCGAGGTCGCTCTGTGCAGCGAACTTCATACCCGCGAGTGCACCGAGAGCATCGAAAAGTACCTCCGCGTCGGCGGCGTCCAGAGCTGCGAGCGCCTTGGAGCCAGCGAGACCATCGACGGCGTCGTTGTTGATCTCGAAACGGACCCGCAGCGGTCGTTCGACCGTGACTTTGTAGTACCCGAAGGCCTCATTGGGCATGATCTTCGAACGCTGATCCTCGACGAAGTCCTCATAGATCTGGGTGATCTGCGCGATATGGGTGTCGGTGAGCTCGTTGCGCTTGTTGCCGAGGCTCTTGCCCATCTTGGTATAGAGATCCCTGGCGTCGATGAGCTGGACGTATCCGGCCCGCTCGGCTCTCTTGCGGTTGGTGACAACCCAGACGTACGTATTGATCCCGGTGTTGTAGAACATCTGGTCAGGCAGACCAACAATGGCTTCGAGCCAGTCGTTCTCAATGATCCACCGGCGTATCTCGCTCATGCCCGAGCCGGCGTCGCCCGAGAACAACGGTGAGCCGTTGAAGACCACCGCTATACGGCTCCCACCTTCGTCAACATGGCGCATCTTGGAGATCATCTGTTGGAGGAACAGGATTTGACCGTCGGAGGTGGGGGGAAGCCCGGCACCAAAGCGCCCGGCCATGCCGAGAGTTTCGTGCTCGATCTTGATCGCCTTTTCGATCGTCTTCCAGTCTTTACCATAGGGCGGATTCGCCAGCATGTAGTCAAAGCGCTCGCTCGGGAACCCGTCTTGGGTGAAGGAGTCACCGAAAACGATCTTTGATGCGTCCTGGCCCTTGAGCAACATGTCGCAGCGGCAGACAGCGTAGGACTCGGGCTGGATTTCTTGACCGTAAAGGTGAAGCTTGGCCTTTGGATTGATGACGCGCAGGTGCGCCTCAGCCTCAGAGAGCATGCCGCCTGTACCGGCGGCCGGGTCGTAGACCTTGGCGATCCGGCCGGGAGTGAGCAGCCGGCTTTCATCGGAAAAGAGGAGGTTCACCATGAGCTGGATCACTTCGCGCGGGGTGAAGTGCTCGCCTGCCTCCTCGTTGGAGAGGTCGGCGGTGACCCGGACCAGCTCTTCGTAGATGTAGCCCATCTCGAGGTTCGAGACGTTGGCAGGATGCAGGTCGATGTCGGCGAAGCGCTGGACGACCATGTAGAGGATGCCGGCCGCACCCATCTTCTCGATGTGGCGGGCCAGACCAAACTTCTCGAGTGCGTCGCGGGTGTTGGGCGAGAACCCGTTGATGTAGTCGTGGACGTTGGCTGTGATGTTGTGCTGGTCGTCTAACAGAGTCGAGATGGTGAACTTCGAGGTGTTGTAGAACGGCTGCCCTGCGGTGTGCGCCAAGAGGTCTGCCTGGGCGTCGAGGTCTCCCTTAATCCCCGCCGCTTTTGCCAAGACCTTGTCCTTGGTCGGCTCCAACACACAGTCCAGCCGGCGCAGCACGCAAAAAGGCAAGATGACCTCGCCGTACTGGTGCCTCTTGTAGTGGTCTCTGAGGACTTCCTTCACCGACCAGATGAAGTTGACCTTCTCGCCGTGCTTGATCATGTGAGCTCCAACTCCCCATCTTCTCTTGATGAACCTTCTACGAGGCTGGCGAGGGCAGCGTCCCGGCGAACAAACTGAGACTCCGAGGGAACTAGTCCGCTCACTGCAAGCTCGATTTCCCATCCCCGGAGTTCCCTGAGGGTGACGAGAAGGACCTCTTGCCGCATGATTGCCTCGTCGAACTTGGCAATCCGTTCAACGAGTGTGTCTTGGACCTCACGTCGTGGAACCGGAAGCGCCAGTTCTCCCAATGCCTTAGGTGTGAGCCGCGGCATCGTCTGACCCGTGGCCATCGCCCGAGCTCGCTCGCGCACCGGCCACGACTCGAAGACCAGTTCCAACCATTCGGAGGTCAGGCGGTCTTCACCTGAACGCAGACGGAGGGCAGCGCACTCTCGACCGAGCACTGCGCCGTCCGTCTCTTCGTTCACGATCGCCACGGCGCCAATCGCTCCGAGCAACGCCACCACAACGTCGCCCTGCCGGAGCAAGACCGCGCGATCCGTGCTGACTGATTGCTCTAAGAACCGAGAGGTAGTACCCCCGTCGGTGATCTCATGCAAGCCAAAGAAGGGCGGACCCTTGGGCTCATCACCTTCGCCATCGACCGTCTTCGCCGGGGTCACGCCGCGAAGCACTTCGGCAACATCGTGTACGGTCAGGTCGCTGGTCATCGAGGAACCTGGAGATCGGCCAAGAGTGACACCATTGCGGCGTCGGCGTTTCGTTTCGACTCAAAAAGATCCCTCAGGGCCTCTTCGTACTCCGTCCACCAAGTCGAACGATCCGGTGGCGTCGGCGTGTACCAGGCCATCGGAGTGAGATCGCCCTCAGCAGCCAGCAACTCGGACGGCACTTGAACCGCTGTAAGCGGTGACTCGTCTCTAAGCCGGGAATCTTCCCAATCGAGATCGCCTCTGGACCACCAGACACCAAGGATGTTGACGATCGATTCGATCTCGTCCTCTTCCAGGCTGACTGTAGAACGCCCGGCGGTACCAAGCTGAGAAGCGTCAATGAGAAGGACGTCGTCGTCCGGTCTGGCCGCTCGTTCGGAACGCAAACACCAGAGGACGACTTGGATCGATGTGTTGCGTCGCAGCCGAGCGGGCAAAACGACCAGCGCATCCACCACGTGCGCGGAGAGCATCTCGTTTCGGATCTCTTCGTCCCGACCGCCACGATAGAGCGATGACCAGGGAAGGATCACGAAAGCACGGCCTTCACGAGCCAAAGGTTCGATAGCGAGCTGCAGCCAAGCCATGTCGGCAGAGTTGGGTGAGGGCGCTCCGAATCGCCAACGGTCAGACATGTAGGTGGTGGCATCACCCCATTTCTGCATCCCGTAGGGGGGGTCGAGGACTACGGCCTCGATCCCGGTTGGAAAACTTCGCTCCCGCAGGCTGTCACGGGAATCGATCTCCGCATCAACGTCATAGAGGAAGAACCGCGTTCGGGCCAGTTGGCAGGCAGCCTGGTTGAGATCCCAGCCGTGAATGCTCGGCGACACCGATCGACCGTCGATCAGCCCTGCCATGAGAAGCACTCCTCCCTCTCCACACGCAGGGTCGAAGATCGATTCTGCCGTTGTAGTCAAACGGGCCAGTAAGAACTCAAGGGAGTGAGGGGTGGCCCATTCCTCGGAGAATCGATCGCGCTCGCGTATGCGATCACGGATCTGTTCGAACAGGTCAAAGCGAGGCACTTCGTCATCGCGAGTCACGCGATCCAGAAGATCGAGCGCTTGAACCACCGAGTGGGGTGTCGGATGCGGATGAGGGAAGAGGCCATCGAGGATCAGTCCTCGCACTTTGGGATACTTGGCCTCGATTTGGGTCGCTGCGTCCCGAAGTGCAATGACTGCCTCGTCGAGACCGGTTTCACGAATCTCGGCCCAAGCGAACCGGAGGTCCAAATCCGGTAGGCGACCGACACTGATGCGATCACTTACCTCGAGATACACGAGTGCGGAACTGATGAACCTGGCATGGTCCGGCACCGAGAGATCACCACGAATGGCGTCAAGGACACGCCAAAGGATGGGTGCGATGGGGACACGCTGTGCAATTTTGCCTTTTTCGATCAACCAGCGCTCGACTTCGCCGAGATCGAACAGGAGCCCGGACGGGGTATCAACCACCGGCACCGGGAAGTCGAGGTTGCGTTTGCGCCAATTGCTGACTGCTGTGCGCTGCACACCGGCGATTTCGGCGATCTCAGCGATTCCGACAAGCGCACCTTCGGTTTGTCCGCTCAGGGTCACGCCGCGTCCTCGTCGAACGCTGGGTCGGCCAAGTAACACACTCGACCCGCTGCCAGGCGCAGCCGGCGAGACAACGCCCGTTCACGGGAGGCAACGGTGACGTCGAGTCCACGTCCGGCAAGGCCAGCGACAACGCCGGCAAAGATCCCATCACCCGACGCAATGACGACCGCGTTGAATCGCGAGTTGATGCCCTCGTGGTCGATGACGTCAAGAAGCGCGCGATCCGCGCCGTCCTCACCGGACCGAACGACGAGGCGAGCGTGCGGCCACCCGAGACCAACCTCGAGGCACGCCCCATGGTTGCAGGCAAGGACGACGAGATCATCGGGACCGGGATTGACGCGTTCCTCGTAGAGCGTCCGAGCGGTCTCGACGTCGCCTCGCTTGGGACGAGGGGCACCGCAAATGTTCTCGATGTCCACCAGATGGATCCTACGGCTCGTTTTGGTCATGGCGAAACTGTAATCCACAATGGATGTGACGTCAAGTCACATAGGTCGTGAGTCACAGATATCATGTCATGTGCTACGATAGCTCCATCGTGCGGGGGTGTTGTGGCCTGCCGGCAGAAGATAGTCGAGCAAAGTAGAGAAGAGTGGAGATGTCTGCTAGTCTGGAAGCCGTGACTGATTCCACTGACGAATACGGAGGCGACGAGCACACCCGGCTCTTTGCCACGCTCAACAAGGCGCGGAGCCTCGACGACCTGACCGATGACGAGCTTGCCGACTTGGCCGATGCCGTGCGGACCGCCCGCCGGCGAAACGCCAAGCCCCGCGCCCCTCGGCTCCCCCAGCGGGCACTCGCCCTCGACGCCCTGTCGGTGCTTGAAGTCCCGTCCACTCCCCGCCTCGTCACATGGCTCGTGGAAGCCCGTTCGGGCTCTCCGTTCGACGCCAAGAGCCTCACGGCTGGACGTCGGGACGATCGCAATGCTTGGGAGCGAGAGGTGGCGGCAGGGCGCACGCCGACGCCCAAGCTGGCTCCGGCGCTGCATCATGAGCGCTGCGAGCCCGTACGGGCGTTGGTGACGGTCTCGAACTGGCCGCTCGAATCGCGGTTCGTGACACCGCACTCGCCGCGCGCCGATCACCCCCGGACGCTGCTGGCAGTACTACACGAGGCCGAGCGGCTGTCCGAGATCGACCAGGCGGCGTCGGCGCGCCTCATCAAGCTGGCGGCCCGTCTCGCTGTAGGGCTGCCCGGCGCCGGTGGAGCACCAGGCGACGACGTCTCACACCTGTTCCGGGTAGCGGACGAGGAGATCAACCGGTTCGGTGGACTCGCCGAGGAAGAGCGGGCCCAAGCTGCGGCACGAGCACAGATGCTCCCCAACGAGGTCGACCGTGTTTGGGGCCATAGCCCCCGAACCACCAGCTCTGCTCCATCGCGCCGCGCCGGAGCCCGGTAGAGGGAGCACATATGCCTCGAGAACCTTTCGCCGCTCCCGTCGACGCCCGTTGGGTAGGCCGGGTCGGTGCGGTCCCGCGCTGTCCTACAGGCAGGCTGCCGGTTAGCTTCGACCGCCTCCTCGCCGGGACCGCCTACGACCCACGCTACGGACAGTCCCCCGCCGCCTTCGCCATGGGGCGGGTCTTCGAGTCGCGCTGCGCAGGACCCACCCAGTCGTTCGCGCCGCTCCTCGGGGCGCTGGCTGACGTAGGGCTCGATACCGGCCGAGGTGGCATCGAGGTGTTCCCCGACACTCTCGGCGACAACACGCGCGCCGCTCGGACCCGCAAGCGGATCAAGCGCATCTGCGAGGGCGACACCAGCGTGGTTCTGCTCTACCAGGCCGCGCTGGAGTTCACCTTTGCCGGTCTGCGCAGCCTCATCCGCCCCGACGCTGTGGTGATCGTGCCCGTGAACGGTCGACTGCACGTGGTGGAGCTGAAGGGCTTTCGCATGCGGAGCGGAAAATACCCGGCTGACAAGATCGCCGGTGCGCTCGAACAGACCGCGGTCTACCAGATCGCGCTGCGGCGGATCGTGGCCGACCTCGGCTTCGACGAGAGGCTCGTGGCCGACGAGGTCGTCGTGGTATGCGCCAAGAACCGCGGCATGACCCCGATTGCGACCGTGCACAACAACGCGCAGCGGGTGGCCACCTTGGAGTTGCGCCTACGCCGCGCCGCAGACGCCGTACAGGCCGCCCCGGCATCAGGACCGGTGCTCGCCGGGCTGACCAAGGAATCAAGCCCGGCTGACCGCTTGGCCGCGTTCGAAGAGCTGGCAGATACCCACGGCACGTCGTACTGCCCCAAGTGCCTGGAAGTGTGCGGGGCCGCCGCCTACTGCCGAGAGGCCGCAGCAGACGACCCGGCTCGCCTGGGCCAGACCCGCCTTCTCGACCCGGCGGGGAGCCTGCGACAAGCTGATGGGTGGTCGCACGGTCAACCCGTCGACGACCCGGCCGACGTCCAGGTGGCTGAGCGTCTGGTCTCGGTGCGAGGGCTCCTCCAAACAGCACGTGCCGATGCCGGCCTGGCCCCGGTGGCCCCGCCGCGTCGGCGCGCCCGGCCCACCAACCGAACCAGCCAGGGTCGAGCCGCGTCATGAGCGCGCTGCGCGAGGTCAACACCCTCGATGCCATTCGCCTGCACCAGGCGGTCCCGGCCCGGTCGCGCCGGACTGTGCACCTGTCGAGTGACGCTCGTCAGCTCGTGGTGTTCCAGTACGCCGGCAACCCGTTCTCGGTCATCGGGGTGGCCTTCGGCCGGCCCGGTGCTGCTCCCGACCATGTCATCGGCTGTCCCGACCCGCTCGACCGAGATGATGTCGCCGCTCGCCTCGAGCCCGTGCGCGACGATCTGCTGGCCTGGCTCGCGTCGTATCCAGTGACTGCATCGACCGACGCTAGTGGACGAGTGGAGTTCGACGCCGTCTCCATGCCCCAGCTGGTGGTGGCCGGACGGGGTGTCATCGGCGCCATCGACGACCTCGCTTATGACTGGCGCTACAACCCCCGTTTGGCGACCGAGTGGGCGGCTCTGGGCGAGGAGCTCTGGGTGCTCGCCGGGCTTCGACATTGGCCGGCCCAGTGCGCCTTCGTGCCACTGGCCGAGACTTTGGCCGAGCACTTCGACTTCGGCATCAGCCCGCTCGAATCAGCCAAGTTGGCAGTCGGCGTGGCGTACTGCGACGCCATGGGCGCTCGGCTCTCGGCCGCTGAGCTGGCGGCCGCCGAGGCGGCCGAGTCAGGTCCGCTCGGGAGCCCCGACGAGCTCGATGAGCCGGTCTGGCGAGCCGCGCAGAGGGGGCGCGGCCGCGTGCCAGCGCAGGTGCGCCAAGTGCTCGGTACCACCTGGCAGCGCTGCAATCGGGCGTGGGGGCACCTGCAGGCCATCCCCGAGGCGAACGCCGCTCTCAGCCAGGCGGTCGCGCTCACCAACACCTGGGCCTGGCGCATTGGGCCCACCCGTACGGGGCAGGGCTTCCGCCGCCGCAGGGCCATGCCAGCGCTGGCAACTGCCGCCGGGGATCTCGACCGCATTGAGCGCGCCGCCGACGCCTTCGCTGCGGCCATCGCACTTGAAGATCCCATGGTGGCCGCTGAGCGCGCCGCCGATGGCAAGGGGATGTACGCCCGGTGCAGGTTCACTTCGGTCACCGTCAACCGCAGGACCACCGTGACCATCAACGCTGATGCGGCACAACCCCTCGTACCGAGCGCGGGGGCTTTGTGCGGCATCGCGGGGACGAACGTTCGGGCCCGGCTCACTTCGGTGGCGCACATAGCCAGTCGGTGGCATATGACCCTCGAGATCGGTAGGCAGATCGACGGGACCAACGGCATCAACACGGCCAAACGTCTCGCCGACGGCTCATACTGGTTTGTCGTCGTCCCCCGATCAGGTCCGCCTGCAGTCGGTCGCCCCCCGGCACCTCCAGCCACCCACCCCGGTGCGTTGGGCACACCGCCTCCGCCCATGGCCGACGACGCTGACGACGCTGACTGACGTTTCGAATGAGGAACTGGAGAACCCGTCATGCCTGATGTCACTGTGACCGCCGCTGCTGGCGCCGCCGGTGCCCTGCTCGGCGACTGGGCCGAAGACCCCGTCCGGGGTGGACCATTGGCCGGGCATTCCCACGCCGAAGTCCGTGCCTTCGCCGGCGCCGGTAAGACCCACTGGTTGACGCGAGCGGTCCGTCGAGCGCTGGCCCGAGGGCATCGGGTCTTGGTGGTCGCCTTTACAAACGAGCAGGTGCACCTGCTGGCCGAGCGCCTGGCACAAGAAGGGGTGGACGTCGTGCATCTGGCCGCAGCTGGCAGAGAGCACCCCCTGAGCCATCGACGGCTGGTCACGACCACCGACGTGACCGTGACCAGCCGTGCTCGTTGCGTTGTCGCGACGATCTACCAAGCCGGGAAGGCGGCCAAGCGCTCTCCCAGCGACATCGGCCTCTTTGACCTGGGATTCGTGGACGAGGCCTACCAGGTACGCACAGATACCACGGCCCTGTGGGCACTCACGCTGGCGCCGCGATGGGCCTTTATCGGGGACCCTGGACAGATCGAGGTGTTCACCCGCCTTGGCAGTTCCCCATTCATTGGGCCCGATGACCCAGTGGCCTCCATCATCGACTCCGCTCGCGCTGAGGGGGCCGACTTCGGCCTATTGCCCTTCGATTGGACCTGGCGGCTCCCCGCCCACGGCGCGGAGGTCCTCGAGCCTTTCTACGGTACCGCCGTTCGGCCGGCGGCGTTGTCCGGTGACCGCCAGCTCCTCTTGGGACCGCGCAGGGCCCGGCGCGGTCTGGCCAATGCGGCTGACCGCAGCGTCGACCGGGCGTCGGCCATTGGGTGGGGGTTCTTGGAACTACCGGGTGAAGCCATCGATCCCGCCGACGCCGGGAGCGCAGAGGGGGTGGCAGCCGTGGTGGAGTCACTGCTCGGCCGGGGCGCCCAGGCCCGCTGCGAGCGCGACGGGCTGCGGCTGCTCGGCCCTCGTGACATCGGGGTCGCGGTCTCAACCGATGCCCAGCTGGGTCTGGTCGACGCGTCTCTGGCCGCCGCTGGCCTCACGAACATCGAGGTGCGCACCTACAACCGCCACCAAGGCCTCGAATACGCGGTGAGTGTCCTCTGGCACCCTCTGAGCGGAGTGGCCGAAGCCGATGGCTTCTACCTCGACCTGGGGCGCCTGTGCGTGGGAGTGACCCGCCATCGCCACGCCGTGGTGGTGGTCGGCCGTAGCGGCATCCGGCGCTTGCTCGCCGATCCACCGCTGTCACCCGAGGCACCATGGCCGGGTCGCCGCGATGGTCTGCTCGGCGGCTGGCTGGCGCACGCCGCGCTCCTCGAACACCTCGATGCGGTTGGAGCTACCGTCGCCGCCTGATCAGAAATTGCTGGCGGCCACATGGTCGTCCACGAAGTCGGCGTGCTAGCTCCCGCGAGCTTCGGGCCGGGTCCATGCCGGCGGGTTCGCCGTATGTGCGGCCAGAAATCCGTCCACATCGAAGCCGTGCGCACTGAGCTTTCGATGCGCGTCTTGTCGCACCCCATCATCGAACAGTTCTTGATACCAAGGAAGCAACGAAATCGCCTCCACGGTCATGTCCAGTTTCTGGTGTTCCCAGAGCTTGGCAAATCCGTCCGACACCCCGTCCGACTGAATGAGGCGCCGACAGGCCTCGACGGGCCCATAGTCGCCCACCATGCGGTTGAAGTAGGTGGGGTTGTAGCCGATCTCTCGTTTCAACCGGTCGGTGCCGACCTTCAACTCTTCTAAAAGGTGGTGCTCTGCGGGGTCGGTCACAGCGTGTGGCCTACTCCACTGCCTCAGAGTCGTAGACCAGATTGGCCTTCAGTCCCAGTGACGCGGCGATTTTGTCAAGGAATCGAAGACTCGTCAGAAACCACTCGGTGCCACCGGTTCTCGCAGCGCTACGCGTATGGTCCGCCGCCTCCAAGAAATCGTGGAACTCTCGCTCCATTCGCAGAGCGTCGTCACCGGCAGCTTCATAGACGCGAAGCAGGACAGGGTCCTCAGGAAGTGCCGTCGTTCGAGTTTGGTCACGAAATCGCTGGATGACACTTCGATCGCTTCGCCCCACCTTGAAGAGCGTGTGCCCCGAGTCGGGGTCGAACGGAAAGTTGAGGTAGTGCGGCAACGCATACACATAGATCCCAGGTACCGCCTGAGCCTCCGCCTGCGCCGTCTTTTCGCGCGCTTCCTGGTCCTCGACAATGCGCGCTGTCTGATCCGCTGCTCGCAAGTTCAATATGGCTAGGTTCTCTCTGGCGACCCGCTCTGCCTCCGGAGACAAGGCGGCTGTGCGCAGCAGACGCCGGAAGGATCTCGCCACACCCTGGGACACGCTCGGCGCTGTCGGCAGGTCCCCGTCCCGCCAGGCCCGAATGGCACGGTTATAGCTCCACACGAAATTGGGTCGATCGGCACCGCGAGCAACTTGAATCTCGGCCGGCGATTCCCCATCTTGGAGACGACGGTAGATCTCTCCCAAAAGCGTCTCGTCGACTAGGAGGGCTGACGCGAGCTCGTCCCGGATTTCCGGCGATGGAACCACGGGGACGCCCCAACTGGATGTTGCCGGGGTGGCTGTTGGTAACCCGTCCATCGCTCCTAGGCTAGAGCGGCCAGGTGCTGCCGGGAACCGTGCGATAGCCGCTTGTGGTGTTGATCATCGGCCCAGTTGAGACGACGAGTGGTCTCGAGTCAGCCGGAAAACGCTATGGCATATACGGCTGGCTTCATTCAACAGGCGACTTGAAATCTGGTGCTTCGAATCTCGAGCAGATTCGGATCGGGGCGGGTTGATCGCTCAGTAAGTTCAGCTCCGCTCGATGGCCTTGTAGCAATCCACGCCTGGAGGGTCTTGAGAAAGGGTCCCCACCAAGCAGTATTGAAGTGCCCTCGCGGGATTCGCGACTCCACTTCTCATAGTCGCTGTTATGGAAGTCGGCGGGCGATACTCGTCTGCTGTGCCAGAATGCGATGCCAGCATCCAGCGCTTCGGTCGCTGTCATTGGTGACATGGAAACTGGACCCCAACGCTTGCCCGACTACTCCGTTCAGAGCCCAGCACGTTAGGCCGTCAGGAATTCGGCGCGTATTCGGAGAACCTCTTCTCCCAAATTTGGGCTGCCAAGGACGCAGGGTCGCACATGGGACAGGTCTGTTGGCGGCCAAATTGTCGCGGAGAGTTGGTCAGCCGATTAAGGGGATCGAAGAACTGAAACAGCGCCCGACAATTTCGCCCCCTGAGCGCACCGGTGCCGAGCGCCTCCTGAATACTGATGGCGGCAAGCATGGTGCCAGCCATTGCGGAGACGAAGCCGACAGCAAACTCCTCGGGTCGAGTCGCACCAGGGCGTAGGAAGGCAGAGATGAGTTCCCCGGCATATCCACACGTGCCTTCGGTCGCCCACTGAATCGCCTCATCTATATCGACCCCGCGATCTTTGGCGATCCCGAGGCGCTCCGCTTCGCTCATGGAGAGGAAGCGACGCCTGATTTCTGAATCGCTCTCGCCCTCTGCTTCGAGCGGATTGAAGCAGAACAGGCATGCAGTCTCGGCGGTTGGATCGCACCGCAGAACCTCGGCCCTAAGCCCGTTGGTTGATCCCGACACCAGCCGTGCGGGATACAGACTCTGGACCGCCTGTCTTGACCGGTTCGTGTCGACGGCCGAAACCATCATTGTCATTGGCCGTCGCGGTTCAATCGTCCCGACGGTGCCGTCGTGAGATTCGAAGGTGACCTCCGCGTCGTGACAGATGGTGGCCGCCTCTGATGCCTTTCGATGGCCGACAGACTGCCGACCGAAGATTGGGCATCGGTTCAAGTTCGTCGTGTCCACCCCGAACTCGTCGGAGTCGGCGAGAAGGACGCTTCCTGTCAACCCCGGCGTCGCCCAGACTGTGTGTACCCAGGTGCTGCCTACAGCCCCGACACCACCAACGACGGCGTCAAGGCGAGCCGATCCGACCTCGGGAGGACCAACCCAATCTGGATCATCCTTCGGAAAGTCTGAAACAGTCAGTGCCCACAGCGAGTAGAAGACTGATGCAAGCGGCGTGTACGACGCGAGGCGCACCGCCTTAAAGATCTCGGCGGATACCAGAGCCGCGGCAGCGTACGGTCCCAGCGGAATGGCAGAGATGCTGTCCCCTGGCATCATTCCTCGAGAGAAGCCGCCCCACCAGTTCTCGCCATGCACGCGAATGACACCGGGTGCGGTAGCTCCGGGTCCAACGACCAATCTGAACGATGCGGTTTCAACCTCGACATCGGAAACAGAGACAGAAACCGCATTGATGGCGTCAGCCCCGGCGAGTATTGCTTTGCACAGGTCGAGAGTGCGGGGAGCCAATGGAACGACACGTGATGCCAGGGGCACGGCCTCTGGAATAGTTACGAAAACCCGGTCGACGATTCCATCGGCACGCGCCAACAGATTGACCAGCATCCAAAGCGTGTGCTGGCAGGCGGGACGCGTCGCTACATCTTTCGGAAGTACGATCGAGACCGAGACAGGAGATGCTTGATCCAACGGGAGCAGTTGACCACCAAGCGTTCCAGCGTGCCGGTCGGAGATTGGATCCATTGTGAACTCCGATAGTCGAGGAGGGAAGGAACAACGCGGATTAGGTGTGCCGCCTCGGTGGGTTCTAAGGGAATCCATCCCTCCTCTCCACGTACGTGAATGAGACCATCGAGCGGGGTTGGGCGTTGGGCGGCGTGATGCGGGAGAACGATCGAAACAGCGCCGACTCTTTGAGAATACGCGTGCAGGTCGTCATAGTCAGAGTGGTGACAGCCGGCTCCTCCATGCGTATGGACCTGAGCGAGTCTTGCCATCCCGTATTTTCGGAAATGCTTACCCGCTTGGCTCATAGCTTCGGCGCTCACGGTAAAGAACCCAGGATTGAGTTCAGCGTCGGGGATGGTGACAGTGGTCACGACCCCCTTTTCCTCGAGCCGAAATCCGTCCAGGTAGGCGACGCGCTCGACGGAAGGCACGGTGCGGGAGAATTCGTCGAGTAGCCGTTCCCACGATGCGTCAGGAATCACTATCACCGCTAGGACCTAAGTAATTGGGCGCAGTCAGAACACGTGCAATTCGATTTAGCGTCGCGGAAACCGTATGCGTACCTTGCCGCCATGCCTGAGCCTCAGTCGCATTGTGGTCGCTGATGTAGTACTCAAAGGTGTGCGAAAAACACAAGAGCTGGCCAACAGTGCCGTCTGAAAAGGAGCGATTGTGGTGGAGACCAAATTCAAAACCGGGGCTGTTCTGCTGGTTGGGCCACCACCGGCCTCCGGGGGCCGATTGGGTCCATCCACCGTCACCTTCGGATTTCACGAACGCAGCTGTCGGCGGCCACACGTCGTACCACTCAGCTCCAAGGTGCACGAAGTAGTGGTCTCTCGTGCCGTCAGCGCGTACCGCGGGGACTCGGATCACTGCGTGAAGCGGATCGAGATTGATGCGTTCCCAACCGTCCCCCGTTCCACGGCCATATTCGAAGAACTGGGTGGTGTGCTGGTCGAAGGTGGCGGCGGCTATCTCGGGATCAACCGGATCGGGACGATTCATGCCCCTCCGGTATTCCGGGAGAAGCCCCACTCCAGTGTTTCGCACTCGCGGTGGGCGTACTCTGACAGCCGCTCTTGGGCAAAGGAGAAGACGTCGCTGCCGTTGGCCAGGCAGGTGAGACGGTCGCCTTCCTGCTGGCCGCTGCCCAACTCCTTGTAGAAAGTCTCGATGATGACCTCGACCTTGGTGCTGGGCTCGCCTGGGATCTTGAATGGCTCTCCGCCAGCGTCCTCGTCGTGCACTGTGACGACGAGTTCCTTCCGGGCCGCTTCGCCCTCGCCTGTGGACTGTTCTGCCTGCTCAACCATGGTGACCTCCTTGGGGTCATAGGCCGTCCCCCCAGCAGCTGGGAGGATCCGTTATCCTCTACCTAGGAGGTTACACCATTTCGTTGCACCTGTTAGGTATAACAATTCTACACCATTGGCGACATGGATCTGAGCTTCGTGACCAGCGGTCTTAGAGCGCTCTGCAACAGCCGGGCGGCGATGGTCCGACGATGGGGCGAGGACCGGGCAGATGCCGTCGCCCAGCGGTTGCAAGAGCTTGACGGCGCCGATTGTCTCGGCGATCTCACTGACTTGCCCTATCTCGTCGTTACCCCCAACGGCGCGAATTCAACAATTGAGATCCGGGACTCTGCGGGACTTGTCGTCGAATGCAGCGCAGGCGACCGCGACAACAACACTGACCTCGATGGATCCTGGCGTGACCTCACTTATCTAACGATCTCCAACGTGATTGCACTCGCCCACGATCATCAAGGAGAAGCAGATTGATGATGACTACGACTTCACCTCCAGACTTGACATATAACCCCGATTACGCCGTCCCTCCCGGTGAGTCATTACGGTCCACGTTGACAGTTTTGGGGATGACCCAATCCGATCTGGCCACGCGTTCAGGGTTGTCGCTGAAGCACATAAATCAGATTATTCAGGGTGCCGCTCCAATCACACACGAAACATCTCTAGCCCTAGAGAAGGTGACCGGGGTTCGCGCGCGATTTTGGAACAGTCTTGAAAGCAACTATCGCGATCGATTGGCTCGAACAGAAGACCGTGAGGGATTGGCTAAGGAACGCGAGTGGCTGGGTACCCTCCCAATTAAGGAACTCCGACGGCGAGGCTACTTAAGCGGGAAGACCGATGCTGGATCCGCGCTCGAAGAGGTTTGCCGATTTTTTGGCGTTGCCAATAGGTCTGCCTGGGAGAAGGTGTGGAGCCAACCTCTTGCCTCCTTTCGGAAGTCAAAGGCCTTCGAGAGTGATACGGCAGCGCTTGCGGCTTGGTTGCGGATCGGAGAGCTTGAGGCTGCCGATATCGAGTGCGAGCCCTTTGATGTGCGAAGGTTCCGTGACGCGCTTCGAGAAGTACGAGCGATCACGAGGACTCCTGTTAACAAGTGGGTATCGAGCGTCGTCGAAATCTGTGCTCAATCTGGAGTCGCCGTCGTCTTTGTGCCTGAGATCAAGGGAGCTCGAGCTAGCGGAGCCGCACGCTGGCTCAATCCCTCCAAGGCATTAATTCAACTGAGTCTTAGACACAAGTCGGATGATCATCTCTGGTTTTCCTTCTTTCATGAAGCTGGCCACATAGTGCTTCATAGCAAGAAGCAGACGTTTGTGAGCGATGACCGAACGGGCGACTTGGCGGAGGACGAGGCAGATGAGTTCTCCCGCATTGCCCTGATCCCAAGGAGCTTCGAAGCGGAGCTGTTGACGCTAGACAGTGATGAATCGATTCGTACTTTCGCAAAGGAAGTTGGGATTGCGCCGGGGATCGTTGTGGGCCGGCTACAGAAGGAAGGGATTCTCAACTGGAATCAACGTAACAACCTCAAGCAACGTCTGCAGTTTGCGGACGAACCAGTTGCATAGTTTCGTAAAATTGGGTCGTTTGGGTAGCTTCCGATCGGTTGACGAGCACATCAGAGACGGCTTCCCCTGGGAATGGAAACAACTGAAAATCCGCGCTATTGAGATCAGATCTGTTCATATAGAAAGGTCAGGAGTCCAAACGCGCGGGCCGAAACAGTCTCCGATACCCCTGGGACTCGCGGGCAGTAAGGCGCACCGGATGTCAGGACCGACTAACTGAGGTTAGAGCTCAACTTGCCTGTCGGAATCGCTCGTAGCGGATCTCGACCAGGTCCGCACTGGGGCGGTCCTCCTGGAGACGCGGGACTAGGAGCGCCGAGCCATGGCACTCCTGTAACCCGTGGCGGAGCATCGGGCCGTCCTTCTTGGTGAGGATGTCACCGCGCACCTCGACGACCAAATCGGGACGGATGCCGAGGATATTGCGATCGAACGCAGCGTGGTGGATCTTGCACAGCGACAAGCCATTCGGCACCACCGGATCGCCGAGCGGGTCGGTGTCCGGGACGATGTGGGCCGCGTCAAGCAGCTCGCCTTCGTGGAGACGGCAGATGGCGCATCTCGTGCGGTAGGCGGCGATGACTCGGTTCCGGAAGCGGGACTGGTGGAGTCGCTTGCGTACCTCCTGGGTTATGTAGGCGCGCCTGGCCTCATCGACGACGAGGGGGCGCAGATCGGGTCCGAGGACGTCGGCGTTCTCGAACGCGATGGTGAACGTGAGCGAGTCACGATCATCGTCGTGCACGAAGACGGGCCAGAACGGTTCGTAGAGCCCCTTGGCCACCCCCGAGAACCAGATGAGGGGAATCCCCTCCGACCAGGCTCGCCGGAGTCCGCGGTTCTCTCGGTGCATCACGTCATCGCCGCGGTAGCGATAGCGAAGGAGCCCATCTGGGCCGACTTCGTCCTCGTAGGGTCGGGCCCGATCTGGCCGTTCCGGCGTGGTCCGGATGGAAAGAGGAATGTCCATGCCTGCAGGGATGAAGATGCCCTGCTGGGAGACGAGGTGCACCGTCCTCCCTCTGAAGGCAAAGCCCTTCGTCAGGATGGCGTAGGGGACGAGCTCTCCATAGCGCTCGACGAGGTCATGTAGGTGGGTGAAGGCGGTCCGGCGGATGAGCTGGTCGAGTTCTGGTTCCATTACTGCGGCACAAGGTAGCGAAGGAGAGGGCGAAAGAGATCTGGGGGATGACCTCAGCCGTTGAAGATACCGGTGGGGTCTTCGTCGATTTCGAGGAGCAGCTTGGCAAGGGACCTCGGTCGGATGTCCTCGTACGGGTGCCATTTGCCGTTACGGTCCGCGCCCAGTACAGAGACCATCTCGACGTCTCGGCCGAGTAGCGGAGCTGGGCGAACGGGACGTCGATCCACTCGGCGCCCCGGCCGTCCCAGGATGGACGGCTCTGGGCGAGCGTCACCGAATGTGCCGCGGATTTTGTGGACGACCGCATTGCTCTGCAAATTCGGCAGGTGACTCCTCGGCGCAGAACCGCCTGATCCGTTCGAGGCCGACGTCGGGGATGGCGGCCATGATTTCACGATATGACCCCGGGTAATGATCCGTTGGGCTCTGGATCGCGGGCGCCTACCTACCCTCGGAACCCTGAATAGTTCTGACTCTTAAGTGAGATCTTTATCACGTACCCCTCAGCTTCGGACACACCGAATTTCGGGTCGGCCTGAACCACCGAGTGATGGACCCATTACCTCGGGGGACCGACCAAGATGTCGAAGGCAGCGCGGGCTTCCAGTCGCGCTTGCTCACCGAAGCGCTCCCAGGCCACGTCGCCATCATCCTCGAGCCGTGGACGTAATGACGACAGCAGCTCAAGATCAGCGTCGTTCAGCTGCGGACGGGCATCGACCGGATCCTCGAGCACCGACAACATGTCCACGAGGTCTTGTACGTGGCGAGGTTGGTTGACCGTCCTCTGGTCAATGGCGGCAGCCGCCTTGACCACGATGGCTCCTGGCAGCAAGGGCACTCGGATCCTAACGTCATATGCATCGACGTCATAGGTGATCAACACCTCCTCGGACACCTGCAGAGCGCGGCGGCCGCCAGGGATGGCCAAGCTCTGAACTCCGTTGACCGACTTCAATTCGTCGTCAGTGGCGTCCTCGGGGCAAAGCACGTCGATCTGTCCCTGACCTGTCGAGTTGGTGAATGTGCAGCGGGCAAACTCCTCACCCCCGAACGACTCGATCGGTTGGAAGCCGAAGCTCCTCAGCTCGTTGATGACTTTGGCGAGAAGGGATGGGCTTGAGCAGATGTCGACGAGGATGTCAGCGTCTTTGGTCTCCTCAGCCCGATCGACCGTGCGACCCGTCATGCGACAAGCGATGAGCACCATCATTCCGCCCACCAGACACCAACTGTCAGTGCTTAGGTGTGTCGAAATGGCGCCGATCGCCCGCAAGACGCCGTGGTGCCGAGGCAGAAGTGACTGAGTGAGGTCAATCTCACGCAAAAACGCGACCGCCCTTGAGTCGGTCGAGCAAAGTGTCGGCGGCCCGGTCCTGGGCGTCAGCCAGATCAAGCCACGCCACCCATCCATCGACATATCGCCGGTCTTCGGCAAAGGGCCAGGCCGCATCATCGACGATGTGAAGGTGCAGGTTCGCACCTTCGACCACTTCTCTCGCAGTGAGTTCGCGTAGGAGGTTGTGTTTTTCGCTGGCTCGAACATAGGCATCAACGACGCTGCCCTCATCGACAGGTACGCCGAGATGGCCCGCTGCGGGTCGACCCCCAATGACAGCGCGGGGATCCTCCTGCAGCCGGCGAAGCAGACTGGGGTGAACGTAGAGTTCGAGATGCCTGGCTCTCGACCGGAGCCGTCGACGGAGCCGATCGAGATCCGCAGGGTCGCTGAAGGCGCCCAGCATCTTCCCGTGATCGAAGAGCTTCCACGCCGATGCCTGCGCCATGGGTCGGCCGGGCTCGCGCCACATGTTGCGGTCAACCGCTCGCACGCTGGGGGCCGGGACCGCCCACTGATGCCCGATGCGCTCAGCTGGAAGCTGTCCTTTGAGGACCATCGCTTGAGCCCGGCGTCGGGAGACGCCGAGACGCACCGCTGCTTCCTCGAGGGTGAGCAGGTCTCCTGGCATGGCATTTATTGTACCAACCTTGGAATAATAAACAACCATCTCAGGTCAACTCCGTCCCTGTCTTCCACCAGAAAGTATCGAATTGTACCTGTCAGTACTCACTAGTACTAGACAGTATCATGTAGTTCTGCTACAGTCGCTGGGGAGAGGAGATCCACCATGAGCGAACAGACCGAAATGACAGAACACATTCGGATCCAAGACCGGGACGTGCCGTTTGAAAGGTCACGACTTGCAGTCAACCAACTGACCCTGGACCCGAAGAACCCAAGAATCCAGTACTTGATCGGCCGACAGGCCGAGCCCATTACCGATAAGCGACTCGACGAACTCCTGTGGGCCAAGGACCAAGTCAAGGCGCTCTCACAGTCGATCAAACAAAATGGCGGTGTCTATGACCCAATCATCGTGCAGAAGCTCGACGGCCGGTATCTGGTCCGTGAGGGCAATAGCCGAACGGTTGCGACAAGGCATCTCTCCGAACAGCACCCCAACGATGAACGGTTCTTCACAATTCCGGCGATGGTCTTCGACGAGGCATTGAACGACGATGATCTCGCAGTTCTCCTCGCCGACATGCACGTCGCAGGGAAGATCCGCTGGGACGCGTACGAACAGGCCAAACACGTCGCCACGCTCTATGAGGTTCACGGGAAGACCTATGACTGGCTCGCCAACCATCTTCGTCTTAGCAAATCAAGAATTACCCAGCAACTGAAGGCGTACAAGTGGACGACGGACTATCTCGAAGGAAGGCCGGACCAGCGCAACCTGGACAAGTTCAGTTTTTTCGAGGAGATCGCCAAGAAGAAGGACCTCGCCGAACGTTACTCGGAGGACCTCGAATTCCAACAAGAGTTCAAGCAGTGGCTCGAGGATGGACGGCTCACCGATGCGCGGCAGGTCCGAAATCTCAATAGCATTCTCGCCAACAACCAGGCGACCATGATCCTTGCCGAACAGGGCTACGCAGCTGCCGCCGCTGTATTGATCCGCGAGGATCCATCGCTAGGGAGCGATATCTACGACGCCGTGAAGAGAGCCACGGATAGGTTGGCCAAGGCTCCCGCCGATGAGATCCGCGATCTCGGAACAAATAAACAGAAACTTCTGATGCTCCGGAATCTCCGTAGGGCAATCGATGACCTCGCGACCTTGGCGGAGGTCGAACTGTGAGCGCCCCGTTCGCGCGCCTGAATCGAACCGTCCGCCTTAGGTCGGGCTCGAGTGTCCGCAGTTCCTCCCCAAGCATTCACACCGATACAACGCCCATTAGCACTGATACGCGAATCTTCGTCTGGCAGCGCGACCGAGGCAGGTGTCGGAACTGTGGGGCTAAGCAGAATCTTCATTTCGACCATGTGATCCCGCGTTCATGGGGCGGATCAGGTACGGCTGAAAATGTGCAGGTGCTCTGCGCTCAATGCAACCAGCAGAAGGGGGCCAGTTTGGTAGATGGGGGCTCTTCGCAAAGCGGAGAAGGACCTCGCCACTCGTCAGCACCGGCTTCCGAGTGCCCGCCAGTGGCCCATCTTGATGAAGGGAGAAGCGCGTGACCGACCGTGAGTTGAAGACAGGATGGGACGAGTTCCTGTACTGGGCGGCGAAGTTCGTCTCGCAACCCAGCTTCGAGGAAGATGAGCGCACCTACAAAATCAGAGCCGTCGAGCCATTCACGGAAGCGATGTTCCGACTAAGCGATGGAACCTGGGATGAGCCCCTACGTCGCGGTTTCCAGAACAAGGACAACAATATCGTTGACTGGCGGGCAGCCCAGAGGTTCCTCGACTGGGCCAAGATAGATAGGTCGTCTGCCGCAGAGGCGCTGGCGGTACTCTGGTCCGAAGACGCCGCGCATGGATCCGAGCGGGTCGACGCCTTCAACGAACTCCTGCCGGCTGAGGTCCTGTCCCGACCGGGGGTGCTTTGCAATCTGGCGGCGTACCTCCTAGGGGCAAAGGATCCAATCAGGTGGCCAAATTTCAGAGTTACCGTCCTCGACCTCGCGTACGAGCTCGCCAGATACCCGGCCGTCCCAAAGAAGAGCTCTCCGGGAGAGCATTATGGCCATGCCCTGTCGTTCTTCGACGCGATGATCGAGGAGGCGAGCACTCGCGGAGTGCCCGTGCATGACCGCCTCGACGCGCAGGGGGTGATGTGGGTCATTGCCGGCGGCGGCGAGAGAGGACCCTACGACTTGAGTCATGAGGAATGGGGGGAACTTGACGCGTTCGTGAAGGTTCCATCCACGATCCGCAAGGAGCAAACCAAGAAGGCGAGAACACCGCCAAAGCAAAACAAGAGGCCGACTATAACGATCTGTCCGCTCTGCGTTAATGACGATGAGGTCCGGCTCTTAGGACCCGACGGGGATAGATGGCTGTTCGAGTGCGAAGGAGGAGTCGGGCATCCCGATCCTTATCAGTTCTCCTCCTCCTAATCCGTACGCTGCTGGGCAGCGACGTCTCGCCGATCTCCCGGTGTTGCGTAATCGAGGGAGGCTCGACTCCGACGTTGTAGTGGTGACTTCTGACCACAGAGTTATAAGGCGCAGATGCGCTTTTTTGAGAACCGTCGTGAGAACCATAGGACTATGAAAGGCTGGAAATGGCTGTCATCATGTGTCATATGGCGGCCACTGCGCAGCAGTCATTAGTCCAGCTCAGAGGTAATAAATGGCACCCGTAGACAACCTTTGTCACCGCTCGTCATTTGATCAAATGAGCGCTACGGATCAGAAGGTCGGGGCCCTCGCTGCCCGGAAGGCCTTAAGCGGGACATCCAGTTAACTTCGTGAGATGGCACGCGAAGTAGTGACGGGGTACTGCTGGCCGCAATCGGTGAGCGCAGGCGAACAGGTCGGCCTGCACATGTCGTCTTCAGGGGGGCGGCCTGTGCGCGTCGAAGTGGCACGGGTCGGCGGCCGACGCGAGGTCGTGTTTCGTTCCGACGCCACAGCGGTCGATGGGCACCAGACGCCGAAGGACGCTTCGTCGAAGGGGTGTGGGTGGCCCGTCGCACTCGCGCTGGACGTCGGGCCGACCTGGAGGTCGGGCTACTACGAGGTCGTCATGGAGATCAGCGTCGGCGAGAAGGTCCGGCGCGACTACGCCTTCTTCGTGGTGCGTCCCGCCCCCAGGATGCGCATCGTGCTGGCGCTGACGACCAATACGTGGCACGCCTACAACGACTTTGGCGGACCGAACCTCTATACCGGGGGCACCCAGGTGTCCATGCAGCGGCCGATGGCGGCGGGCTACCTCTACAAGCCGCCGGGCAAGGGGCGCCGCGTGACGGGGACGGGTGCGCCTGACCCGCAGAATGCCGCTCACGTCGGCTACATCCAGCTCAACCATCTATCCGGCTGGGCCGGGTCGGCGGGCTGGCCCGACTGGGAGCTGCCGTTCATCGAGTGGGCCGAACGCGAGGGCTTCGACATCGGTGTGTGCACGAACGCCGACCTCGAGCAGCATCCAGAGGTGTTGGACGGCGCGAGTTTGTACCTCTCGGTCGGTCACGACGAGTACTGGTCTCGTGGGATGCGCGACACCGTCGAAGCCTTCATCGCGCGCGGTGGCAATGCGGCGTTCTTCTCCGGTAACACCTCGCTGTGGCAGGTGCGCCTCGAGGGGGAGGACTACGACGTGATGGTCGGGTACAAGGGTTTCTTCAAGAACGATCCGCTCATGGGAACCGACCGCCAGGACGAGGTGACGACGTTCTGGTCCGACGTGGTCGTCGGTCGCCCCGAGAACGAAATGACCGGCGTCTCGTTCACCCGTGGCGGTTATCACCGCATCGGTCGCAACGTCACCGCCGGCCTCGGTGGCTACACCTTGCACCGACCCGGTCACTGGATGTTCGAGGGCACCGGACTCGGCTACGGCGACGTGCTCGGTGCCGGCGCGACGGTCGTTGGCTACGAGTGCGACGGGTGCGTCTTCACCTACCGCGACGGGCTGCCGTACCCCACCGGCGAGGACGGGACGCCGTCGGGCTTCGAGATCCTCGGTACGTGCCCGACCCAACACTTCACGCGTGAGACAGCGCCTCGGCCGCCCAAGCCGCACGAGCCGAGCGAGTTGGAGTACATCGCATCACGCGTGTTCAGGACGCGCGAGCCCGAGGCCATGGAACGGATCCGCCACGGCCACGCCGTGCTGGGCGCCTCTACCAACGCCGCGGGTGCCACCGTGATGACCTCGGGGTCGACCGACTGGGCGCACGGGCTGGCCGCACGAGACCCCCAAATCGAACGGATCACCCGGAACGTCCTGGCGCGGTTGGGGTAGCGAACCACGAGCCCGTCCGCCGCAGTCGCGTGGGCGGCAGCGGGCGGCGTGTTCCCTAAGCGGTCGCGAGTTGGAGGCTGCGGACGATCTGACCGAACGACGCGATCGTGGGCGCCTCGGCGTACCCCAGGTTGTGTTCGGTACAGAAGGCACGAACCAGCTCCTGGGCCCGTGCCAGGTTCGGTCGGGGCATCGTCGGAAAGAGGTGGTGCTCAATCTGATAGTTCAGGCCGCCGAAGACGAACCCGAGCCAGCGACCTCCCGAGAGGTTGCGGGCCGTGACGACCTGGCGTCGGGCGAAGCTCATCTCGGCGTCGTGCTCTATGACCGGCATGCCCTTGTGGTTCGGGGCGAAGCTACAACCGAGATAGAGCGAGAACGCGGCCTGATGCACCGCAATGAACGCGATCGCCTTGAGCGGGGAGAGCACCCAGAACACCACCGTGAAGTAGAAGGCGGCATTCAGCGCGAGGAGCACGCCCTCGGTGACGACCGATCGATCCCGCCGGCGGTACAGGTCTTGGAAGCCCGAGACGTACAGCCCCGTGCTGCGCAGCAGCATCAGTGGGAAGAAGAGCTCGGCCTGGTACCGGTCGAGCCATCCCGCGAGGCCGCGCTGGTCGGCGCCCCCGGGGACGGCGACGCCGAGCCCGATGTCCGGGTCGCGCCCCAACTCGTTGGGGTGGGCGTGATGGGCACCGTGCTTGGGTACCCACCAGCCGAAGCTCATTCCGATCAGCCCGTTGCCGATCCCCAGCCCGAGCACGCGATTGGCGCGTCGGGACTCGAAGATCTGCCGGTGGCCCGCATCGTGACCGATGAAGCCGAGTTGGGTGGCGACCACCCCCAGGAACACTGCGATCCCGAGGGTGGCCCACGAGTCACCGAGGAGGAAGAACCCGACCCATCCGGCCACGAACGCGCCGACGGTGAGGACGACCTTGACCCAGTAGTAGCCGAGCCGGCGCTTGAAGAGCCCGGCCGCCCGGACGTCCATGGTCAGGTTGTGAAAGTCGCGAGGTCCTGCAATGGGCAGGGTGGCCGTCTCCACACGTCCTCCTTCTGGAATTCGATGGGGCGCAACCGGAATGGCTGCGTCCCCAAAGTCGGTGGACTCGGCGACCGCTTGTGCGGTCGCGCCGCCGGACGGAACGGTCGCTCAGACGGGACGGACGTTCTGAGCTTCTGGCCCCTTGGGGCCCTGGGCCACATCGAATTCGACCTGCTGGCCGTCCTCGAGGCTCTTGTGTCCCGTGCCCGTGATGTTGGAGAAGTGGACGAACACGTCCTTCTCCCCGGTGGCGGGCGTGATGAAGCCGAAGCCCCGGTCGTTGTTGAAGAACTTCACAGTTCCAGTTGCCATCTATCTATTCTCTTTCTCTTTTTTGTTGCTGTTTTGAGCTAATGACTTTTGGGGGTGGACCGAGACCGGCTGCCCGAGGCGAGCTGCCCGTACGGCGCGCCGCAGGCAGAGGGCTCGCCGACCTCGCCGTACGTGCGGCACTGCTCCTCGTCACACCAGCCGAGGCGGAGGTCACCCTGACCTACTTCTCGGGTGTGCTCGTCACACAGCGGGACGTCGGGCAGGATCACGGTTATGGAGTACGAGGTGTCGTCGGGGTCAGGCCCCCGATCCAGCGTCCGGCGGGGCGGCTTTGTCAGCGTCGTCGGGATCCGGCCGCACAAGGCACACGGTGACGGCGCCAGGGTGGTCATTTCTTGATGGCGTCGCGGAGCTTCGTGACCGCCACCAATCGGCGTTCGAGCTTCGGGACATCAGCAGCGTCCCTCTGGCGGATCCGCTGCTCGAGCTGGTCGAGCCGCGCTTCCTCGTTCTTGATCAGTTGACGGTGCTCGTCGCCCTCAGTTTTTCCCAGGGCGCGGACGAAACTGGTGTGTGCCTCCGTGGCGCGGTCCATCCCCAGCGTGCGAGCGATCGCCGAAAAGGATTTTCCGGACTCACGGAGCGCCAGGGCCTGGGCGTCGATGTCCCCGGTCGGCGTGCGACGCCCCCGCGACCCGCCACCTCGCTCGGATGTCGGCGTCGAACGGCGCTGCGACTGCTTGCTGTGAGTGTGCCTAGGCACGGACGATTCCTGGAAAGTGGTGGTCGTGCTCGAATCGCCGGTTGTCCCTGCTGCCAGGGTTTGAGCCGGACGACCTCACGGCGACTAAGCCCCTAAGGGCTTGGTGCGGGCGCTGGGAGATGCTTGGCTCCGTTCAAATCGGGCCAACTCGGGAGTTCTCGACCAGGCCACACCAGCGACATGCTGGCGACAAGGCCATCATACCACCTGAACCGACGAAGCACGAGGTCGCGCCGATCGCGCCGATCAGTAGAGCGCGTCGAGGCCCGCCGTCGGGTGACGCAGCTTGGCCATGGCCTTCGCCTCGATCTGACGGATGCGCTCGCGCGTGAGGCCGAAGCACACACCGACCTCTTCGAGCGTGCGCGGCGAGCCGCGGTCGATGCCGAATCTCAGCTGGAGGATCTCGCGCTCGCGCTCGTCGAGTCCCGCCAGCATCTTGGCCACCTCGGCCGGCAGCAGGGAGGTCGCGGCGGAATCGAACGGTGACACTGCGCCGTGGTCTTCCACCACGTCGCCCAGCTCGGCCTTACTTTCGTGGCCCACCGGTTCGGACAGTGACGCTGGTGGAATCGCGTGGCGAAGGATCTCGGCGACCCTGTCCCGGCTGAGGTCGAGGTCGACGGCGATCTCGTCGAGGGTGACGTGCCGCCCATGCTCGACCTCGAGGCGGGTCCGTGCCTTGGTGATCTGGTTGAGGAGCTCACCGACCTGTGGGGGGAGTCGGATAGTGCGACTGTTGTTGGCGATGCCGCGGGTGATGGCCTGGCGGATCCACCAGGTGGCGTACGTGGAGAACTTGAACCCCTTGCGCCAGTCGAACTTCTCGACGGCATGGATGAGCCCGAGGTTGCCCTCCTGCACCAGGTCGAGCAGCGGCAGACCGGAGGCCTGGTACTTCTTGGCGATCGACACCACCAGGCGGAGATTGGCGTTGGTAAAGCTCTCCGCCGCCCTTTCTCCCGCCCGCACGGTCTGACGGAGCTCGCGCACCCGGGCCGGGCTGTTCTTCCCGCCTGCGGCCAGCTCGCTGCTCGCCTCGCGTCCGGCCGCGGCCACCTGGGCCAAATGGATCTCGTCGCCTCGCGTCAGCAGCGGGTGGCGGCCGATCTCGCGGAGGTACTGGCGGACCAGGTCCTCCTCGGGCGTTTGCACGTGAGTGCTGGGCACTGCCCCCCGTTTCTGGTGCCCGGATCAAAGACCGGCAGACGATCGCTACGCTCGCGGTGCCTCTGCCTTCGCCAACGTGTCCGGGCGTTTCGCCGACGATGTGCGGCCGCGCCAGGCTAGCCGTCAGATGGGCGCGGTCCCGTCGCACATGGTGGTTCCGCTATGCTGCAACCGATACCGCGGGCATTCGCGTCGCGGCGGTTGGCGCATTTGATGCCGGCCAGGCCCACGAGACATCTCATCGAGTCGGCCATCTTCGCTTTGGACCGATTGGAGTCTTGTGAACACCTCTGCCCCTACTCTCGCGCCTGTCCGTTTCTCGGACCTCGGCGTGCCTCGGGAGCTCTGGATGGCCCTCGAAGAGAGAGGGATCGACCGTCCGTTCCCGATCCAGGCCGCCACCTTGCCCGACTGTCTCGCCGGACGTGACGTCTGCGGCATGGCCCCGACAGGCTCCGGGAAGACGTTGGCCTTCGGGCTGGCGATCCTGTCCCGGTTGTCGGCCAAGCCCGGCGCCCGCCCCCGCGGCCGCCGTCATCCCTCGGCGCTCGTCCTGGTCCCGACCCGGGAGCTGGCCGCCCAGATCGAGGAGGTCGTCCGTCCCCTCGCCGCCGCCATCGGTGCTCGGGTGGACTCCATCTACGGCGGCGTCGGGTACGGCAAGCAGCGCGCCGCTTTGCGCAACGGCACCGACATCCTCGTTGCGTGCCCCGGGCGTCTCACCGACCTGATCGAACAGGGTGCGGTGAACCTCTCCCACGTGGACATGGTGGTGGTCGACGAGGCCGACCGCATGGCGGACATGGGCTTCTTGCCCGCCGTCCGCCGTCTCATTGACAAGACGAGCACCTCGCGTCAGACGCTGCTCTTCTCCGCCACGCTCGACGGGCCGGTCGACAGGCTGGTTCGCGACTACCAGCACGAGCCGGTCTTTCACGAGGTCGTGCCCTCCACCGCCGATCAGGGAGAGGTCCACCACCACTTCTGGCGGGTCGAAGGCGTCGATCGGACGGCCATCACCGCAGAGGTCGTTCGGGCCAACGGGCCGGCGCTGGTGTTCTGCCGGACCAAGCGCGGCGCGGATCGGCTCGCGAACCGGCTCGGCCGGTCCGGCCTCAAGTCGGCCGCCATCCACGGCGACCGCAACCAGGGCCAACGCGACCGGGCGCTGGCCGCCTTTCGCGCTGGCCGGCTCGACGTGCTGGTGGCGACGGACATCGCGGCGCGGGGAATCCACGTCGACGAGGTGCCCCTCGTGGTCCACTTCGACCCACCGGCCGATCCCACCGACTACGTGCACCGCTCGGGTCGCACCGGCCGGGCCGGCGCCGATGGGCTGGTTGTCTCACTGATCGGGAATGAACACCTCCGCGCCACGAAGCTCCTCACGCGAAAGTTGGGGCTCCCCGACGGGATCGGCGCGCCGGACGTGGCTTCCCTCTCCCTCGTGGACGGCAGTCGCGTCTCCCGACCCCCCGAGGCAAGGGCCGATGGCGCGCACGCTTCCGCCGCGCCAACCAAGCACGGTCGGGTCCACACCCACGAGATCCCGGCCACGCCCAGGCGTCGGCCGCGTCGCCGGGTGCAACGTACGGGGCGGCGCTGAGCCTCGCGGCCTCGGGCACCACCTGCCGACGGCGTCACCGGTCAACCGGCCGGATCGGCGGGAACTGACGAACTCGACTGGGGACGCCCCTGCGGTGAGCGCCTCCAACGGATCCACATCTCCGACGGCGTGAGCGCGAGCTCCGTCGTGTCGTCGGCGGCCACCTGACTCGGAAACGAGCCCAGAGGGCCGATGGCGGCACACACGCCGGACCGCCGCCGGGTCTGGCGCCGCCTCTTTAGGCACGCATCGTCGACGACGGTGCGAACGCGCTGGGCCCGAGCGGCTGCGGCTGGTGGACTCGGACGATCAGGTCTTGGTGACGAGCGGAATGTCGTAGAGCGCGGACCAGTTGGTACTCACGATCCGGGCCTTGCTCTCGTCGGAGAGCGGCAGCTTGTCGAAGCTGTCCACGGCGTGCGGGTACTTGGAGTCGCCGTGGGGGTAGTCGGTGGAGAAGATGAGCCGTTCGTCGCCGAAGGTCTCGACGAAGTGGGGCACTGTCACCTCGTCGGCCTCGACCGAGACCCAGCAGTTGCGCTTGAAGTATTCCGACGGTGGCATCGTGAGGTCGGGGCCCTCGTACCAGCCGGTCCACTCCCAGTGCTCGTCGAGGCGGTAGAGGAACCACGGCGCCCACGAGCAGTTGCCTTCCAGCAGCGCCACCTTCAGGTCGGGGAAGCGCTCGAGCACCCCGCCGCCGCAGAGGCACGCCGTGACGAACTGGATCCCGAGCGGCTGGCTGAAGGTGTGCCACAGCATCAGCTTGTCCAGCACCTCGAGCCCGAAGTCGGGCGTCAGGTACGTCTGGCCGCCGCCGTGGAAAGCCAGCGGCACGCCGAGGCGCTCGATCTCCGCCCACAGAGGGTCGTACGAGCGGTGGTGCCACGGCCGCCGGTTGACCGCGCCTGGCGGCAAGAAGATCGCCTTGAAGCCGAGCTCTTCCACGCAGCGCCGTGCCTCGACGACCGCACCGGCGACGTCGTGCGCCGCCACCATCCCGGCCCCGAACATGCGGTCGGGGGCGTGGTCACAGAAGTCCTTGAGCCAGTCGTTGTAGGCGCGCGCGATCGCCGTCGCGAACTCGGGCTCGAGCCCGTCGGCGCCGATCTGCTCGGAGGAGTCGAGGCCGAGCACGAACAGCCCCCGTGAGGGGAACAGCACGGCCAGGTCGAGCCCCTCGGCGTCCATCGCGTCGACCTGGGACTGCGCGTCCCACCCCCGGGCTTCGGACGCCGCGTAGACGGTGTCGTGCTCCTTCTGCCAGCCCGTCTTGCGGCCTTCCACGCGCATCGGCCGGGTCGCGCCCATCCGCAGCATCACGTGGTTCTTCACCCGCACCCGCATGTCGCGCGTGATCTCGGAGAGCCCGCGGGGCGCGGCGTGGGCGTAGGCCGGGTCGATGTAGCGCTCCCACAGGTCGGGCGGCTCCATCACGTGGAGGTCACTGTCACAGATGACGTGGTCGCGAAGACCCATGAAATGTCGACCCCCCGGGATCCCTGACGCTCGAGTCAGGATTCACTATACGCTCTCGCCCCGCACGCCCTCTGGGGGCGGTGGCCAGCGTGTTCGGGACTCGGGGAGGGTCGATGGCGACAGGTGTGATCGGGCTCGGGAACATCGGCGGAGCCATCGCGGCCAACCTCGTGGCCGACGACAACGAGGTGGTCGTTCACGACGTCGATGCCGCGGCCATGGCGGCGATCGCGGGAGCAACGGCGGCGCCAGATGTCGCGTCGGTGGCCCGCCAGGCCGAGGTCACGCTGCTGTCGTTGCCGACGCCCGACGTCGTGGCGGACGTCGCTGCCGCCTGGGCCGGCGCCGCCGCGCCGGGCGCCATCCTCGTCGACCTGTCCACCAACAGCCCCGCCGTCGTGCGCGAGCTGGGGGAGCGTCTGGCCGGCTCGGGGCATCACCTGGTCGAGGCGCCGCTCACCGGCGGGGCCATCGGGGCCGAGAAGCGGATGCTCGTGTTCATGATCGGGGGCGACGACGAGCCCGTGGCGCGGGTCCTACCCGTGCTCGAACCGCTCGGGCGGGCCTCGTTTCACGTCGGCGCGCTGGGTCTCGGCAACACCATGAAGCTGCTCAACAGCCTCATCGCCTTCACCACCACATGGGTGAGTCTCGAGGGCCTGGCGATGGCCACCAAGGCGGGGATCGAGGTCCAAAAGGCGGTCGAGATCCTACGTACCGCGGGCGCGTCGAACTTCTACATCGACCGTCAGGTCGAGACGATCGACGGTCGCGGACGCCCCACCCAGTTCGCCCTCGAGTTGGCCGCCAAGGACGCCGGCCTCATTGTGGAGTGGGCCAGCGCGCTCGGCGCCCCCACCCCGGTGGCCGCTGCCGTGAAGGGCGTCCTCGACGGCGCGGTCGCTGGCGGCCTCGGCGGTGCCGACTGGAGCGAGCTCGTCGCGGTCGCCGAGCAGCAGGCCAGCGTGACGCTGCACTGGGACTCGCAGTAGGACGACACCGCCGGCGCGGTGGGGACGGAGCGAGCGCGCACCGGCCGAGGCCCGGCCCTCAGTCCGTGCCGAGCACGTCGGCCGCGACCCGCAGGGCCGAGCCCGCGGCGGGGACGCCGGCGTAGACCGAGACGTGCATGAGGATCTCGACGATCTCCTCGCGCGAGATCCCCACGCTCAGTGCCCCGGCCAGGTGCGACCGCAGCTCCTCGGGGTGCCCGAGCGCCGCCAACAGCGCGACCGTGATCATCGAGCGGTCGCGCACGGGGAGCCCCGGGCGCGACCAGATGTCGCCGAACGCGCTCTGCTGCACGTGGTCGAAGTAGTCCGGCGCCAGCTTGGCCGCCGGGAACTGCCCGCCCGGGCCCTTGAGCATGGCCGGCCAGAGCTGGCCCTGAATTCCCCGGCCCGCCGCCCGCCGCTCGTCACTCGTCGTCATGCTCAGCTCCTCTCGACACCCAGAAGGTTGACCGTCGCGATGCTGCCGCCACCGACCAAATGCGTCAGCGCCACCCGGGCGTCCTGCACCTGGCGGCCCTCCGCCTCGCCCCGCAGCTGCAGAACCGCCTCGTGGAGCATGGCCGTCCCGGTCGGCCCGCCGGGGTGGCCGCGCGCGAGCAGCCCGCCGTCGGTGTTGAACGGGATGCGCCCGCCCGGCCCCGTCTCGCCCTCGACCACCAGCTTCTCGGCCTCGCCCTCGGCGCAGAAGCCCAGCAGTTCGTAGTACTCGAGCTCCTCGTTCACGAAGGCGTCGTGGCAGTAGGCCACGCTCACGTCCTCCGGTCCGAGCCCCGCCGCCTCGTAGCACTCGAGCGCCGTCGCCTTCGTCATGGTCGAGGGCCCGACGACGGGGCCGACGAAGGTGTGGCCCGGCGAGTAGGTCTCCGATGTCAGCGCCGAGGCCAGGGCCCGCACCAGGGGTCGGCCGGGGTGACGCGACCGCACGAGGTCCTCGCGCGCCACGATGATGCACGCCGCCCCGTCGTCGGGCGGGCAGCACATCATGGTGGTGAGCGGCTCGGCCACCATCCGGGCCGCGAGCACCTCTTCGGGGGTGACGACGTGGTCGGAGCGGCGGTGCGCGAACGGGCACGCCGCGCCGTAGTTCCAGTTCTTCGCCGCGATGGTGGCGAAGTGCTCGGGCGTCGTGCCGCGCTCGTGCATGCGGCGCTGGGCCCACAGCGCGAAGTAGGCGGCGGGCAGGATCGGCGCGTCAATCTGGTCCCGCCCCGCCCCGCGCCCGCCGGTGCCCGTCATGTCGGTGAACTTGTCGAAGCACAGCGCCATGGCCACGTCGGCCCGACCCGACGAGACCGCCCACGCCGCCTCGCGGAAGGCCACCAGCCCCGTGGCGGACGCGTTCTCGATGTGGGTGACCGGCAACCCCGTCAGCCCGAGCTCCTTCATCGCCTTGATCCCGAGCATTGACGCCGGCTGGATGTAGCCCACGTACGCCTCATCGACGTCGGCCAGCGTCAGGCCGGCGTCGTGCAGCGCCAGCAGGCCGGCGTCGCGCGCCAGGTGCGCACCGGGGATGTCGTGGAACATGCCGAAGCGCACCATGCCGACGCCGGCCACGGCGACGCCCTCGAAGCGCAGGCCGTGCTTCACGACGCACCCCCGGCCCCGGCGCCGGCCCCAGCCGCCGCGCCGGCCCGGGCGGGGCGGAAGCGGTAGATCACCACGTCGTCGCCGTCGGCGTTCTGGCGCAGCGTCTCGAGGTCGATCTCCACCTCCATCCCGATGGCGAAGTCGTCGCGTCCGCCCGAGAGGATCGACTGCACCCGCGGCCCCTCCGGCAGGTCGACCTGCGCCACCCCGTACCCGGCGACCTGGGCGTCCTTCTTGCCGAAGAGCGGGACGTGGCAGTAGGTCCAGGTGTGGATCGTGCCCTGGGTCGACAGCTCCACGTCCTCGGTGCCCTCGTGCAGGCACTTGGCGCACACCAGCCGGCGCGGGAAGAACACCTCGGCGCAGTCGGGGCAGCGGCTCCCGAGCAGCCGCGGCGGCTCGGCCGGGTCGTCAGGGATCCGGAAGAACCCTTTCTCAATGGGGACTCGGGCCATGCTCTCCTCGCTTCACCGCTTCCACGTCGCTGTCGTCCGCTGCACCGTGACCGCTCCACCGCCCGGGCGCCCGAGGAGTCTGGCATACGACTCCACGCGCCGGTCGTGGCGCCGCGGCCTCACCGGGGCAGCCCGAGCGCGTGCTCGCCGACGATGTTCTTGTTGATCTCGGTCGTGCCGCCGGCGATCGAGGCCTGGCGCACCGCGAGCAGGTTGTCGGCCCAGCGGTCCTCCCCTCCGAGCGCGTCGAGGCCGATGAGGTCCACCGCCAGGTCGGCCAGCTCCTGGTCGCAGTGGGCCCAGGACAGCTTGGCCAGGCTGCCGCCCGCCCCCTCGGCCGCGGCCGGGTCCGACAGCGAGCGCTCGGTCAGGTAGCGCATGCAACGGATCGAGGCATAAATCCGGGCCAGGCGCTCCCGCAGCACCGGGTCGCGCCGCCCGGCGCGCGCCCGCGGGTCGGCCAGCAGGTCGTCGAGCCGGCGGGCCAGCGAGAGGTGCAGGCGCGCCACGCCGGCGCGCTCGTGGCCGAGCGTCGTCATGGCCACGGTCCAGCCGCCGTGCAGCGGCCCGAGCATGGCGGCGCGCGGGACGCGGGCGTCGGTGAAGAAGAGCTCGGCGAAGGTGTGCCCGCCCGTGATGGTGGTGAGCGGCCGCGCCTCGATACCCGGCGTGCGCAGGTCGACCAACACGCACGTGATCCCGGCGTGCTTCTTGGCCGCAGGGTCCGTCCGCACGTAGAGCTGGCACCAATCCGCCAGGTGCCCGAGGGAGTTCCACGTCTTCTGCCCGTTGATCACGAAGTGGTCGCCGTCCTCGACCGCCGCAGTGCGCAGCGAGGCGAGATCCGAGCCGGCGTCGGGCTCGGACATGCCCTGCGACCAGATCTCGTCGCCCCGCAGCATCGGCTGGAGGAACCGCGCCTGCTGCTCGGGGGTGCCGAAGCGCATGATGGCCGGCGCGATGTTGGAGACACCGATGACGTTCACCGGCCCCGGAGCTCGCACTCGGTTGGTCTCCTCGAGGTAGGCGAGCTGCTCGTCGACACCGGCGCCGCGCCCGCCGTGCTCGACCGGCCACGCCGGTGCCGCCCACCCGCCGTCGGCGAGCGTCCGGTTCCAGGCCCGCAGCACCTCGAGCGTGCCCCCCTCTATCGGGCGCTCGCCCGCCTCCACCACCTCGGGGGTGAGGTGCGCCGACAGCCAGGCCCGCAGTTGGGCACGGAACGCGTCGGTGTCCGCCTCGCCCTGCGACCTCTCCATGCCACTCCCTCTTTGCCCGCGGCCTGTGCCGTCGGGATCATGGTGCACCGGCCGCGCCTCGGACCATTCGGGTGCCGCCGCGCCAATTCCGCCCGTCCCGGGGCGGCGGCCGGACCCGGACCGCCGGGCTACGCCGCCTTCTGGTCCGGAGTTGACGGCGGCGCACCCGGTCTCGTCGCCGGGGCCGGCTGGCCCGCCGGCTCGGGAAGCCTCGTGACGGCTTGCACGACGGCATCGAGGTTGACGGCGGCCCGCACGCGGTCGCCCACCTTCTGCACGTTGCTCTTGGCCCAGCCGACGACGGCGCTCGTCGTGATACCGACCGCACCGAGCGCGGAGAGGAACACGGCTCCGATTTTGGAGAAATACGCGGCCGCGAGGCCGATGAGCAAGGCACCCACGAAGATCAGCCCGAGCTCCCATCCGAAGGCGCGTAGGAGAGGCCACGGCCGTCGCGCCACCTTGGCGAGATCGTGGGGGTCGACCATCGTCAACGGATCTCGCCCGGTCACGAGGAGATCGCGCCATACCGTGATCTGTTGCAGCAGGGCCGCCTTCTCGGGGTCGGTATCTGCACCCGGATCGGCCGCCAGCTTGGCCGCCACGTCCCCCCAACTGCGGATGGTGGCTTCGACCGCTCCCGCCGTCAGCGTCCCGATGATCGGTGCGAGCCGGCGGCAATTCTCGACCAGCGCATCGACGCGGTTCTTCCCGAGGAGGAATCCCCAACTCGATCCGCCACCCTTCGACGGAAAGAGAGCCCAATAGCTCTCGGCGAGCCCGCGTCCGAGCTCGTAGGAGCTGGCGGTGCCGAAGCCTTGCGTGGCGAACTGGTCCTGAATGGCTTCGTCCCACGCCCAGAGGAACGACGCGAGCAGCCCCCACCACGTCCCCGACGACCGTTCCGTGGACGTGGCGTCGATAGGCGAGAGTGCTCCCAGCGTGCCCGAAAGGTCCTTCCCGGTTCGGGACCAGATGAGCCGAGAGGCCAGGTAGCGCAGCATCCCGCTGGCCGTGAGCCCGGTGACGGCGGTGTCGCCCTTCGCCCAGTCGGTGCCGAACGTCAACACGCCGAGCTTCATGTCGGCCGTGCCGCCCGTGGACAGCGCGGCGAGCACCTTGACGGCCTCCACCTGTCGTTCCACGGCCGACCGCTCGTTGGCCGCGTCCAGCAACATGACGGGTGGGGCGGGGTTGGGTGTGTCGGTTTGGTCCGCCGCCGGGTCCAAACGGCCCCGAACCTCGGCGAGGACCCATCCCATGCGGAGCGCGGCCGCCGAGTCGTCCGGCGTGACCGTCGAACCTGTCGTCGAATCCGCGGTTTCAACCATTGGGCCCGCATCCCCCGAGTGACTGCTGTCGCCAAGCAGCGAGATCGAGCCTAAGTGGAGCCCCCACAAGGGTCAAGGATCAACGGTCGCGCGCTCCCCGGCGCGCTGCAACCCGGGTCTATGATCCGGCTCGACCTTTATTGGCGAAAGGTGACGACCATGATCAGGCGGTGTCGAGGACTTCTCGTGGCGATGGCGGCCGCAGCGTTCGTCGTAGGAACGGGCGTGTCCGCGTTGGCCCTCGCACCGGCTGGTGCGGCGGCGACGCCCACCGTCGCGTCCTGGCAACAGGCGATCGGCGCACTGCCACTGTCGAGCGAGGGATGTTTCACCGCCACGTTCCCCGCCGTGCAGTGGCAGGACGCGCCGTGCCAAGCGGCGCCCGTCGTTCCCTTTGCTCCAGCCCCCGGGGAAGCTCCGTCCACCATCGGAAACGGAATCGACTATTCGGCGGTGTCCTCCGGTCTGCTCAGCAGCGTCACGGGTTCCTTCCCCTCCGTGAGCGCCGGGGTGACCGAAAAGGGCGCCGTGCCCGTGGCGGGCACCCCCACGAAGCCGAACACGTACAGCCTTCAACTGAACACGAGCTTCTTCGTGCCGTCCAAGTCCGCCGGATCCTCGACGAGCGTCTGTTCGGGGTCCTCGACGCCGAAGAGCTGCCTGGCCTGGCAGCAGTTCGTCCTCTCGACGAGCCCTGACTCAGCGGCCCGGCCCCTCCTGTTCATGCAGTACTGGCTCATCAACTACAACGCGTCGTGCCCGGCGGGTTGGTATACCTACGGCCCGGACTGTTACACGAACAGCAATGCCACGTCGGTGCCGGTCGTGAAGGCGTCGGGCCTCGGCAGTGTCTCGTTGGAGGGGTCAGCCGCCGCTGGAGGGCTCGACAAGGTCGAGCTCTCGACGGGTTCCAAGGTCTACGCCGTGTCCCACTCCGACAGCCAGGTCAACCTGGCCTCGAAGTGGAAGACGGCCGAATTCGGCGTCTTCGGCGACGGGGACGGCTCCCAGGCGATCTTCGGTGCCGGCACCACTCTGCAAGTCATGACGGCCACGAACGACGGAACCGCGCTGGCCCCGTCGTGCAGACACGAAGGATTCACGGGCGAGACGAACAACCTCAACCTCGTCAAGACCCCTGCGACGGCTGCCGGGTCGACTCCAGGCATCGTGTCCGAACAGAGCAACACGCTCACGACGTCGCCCTCCTGCGTGAGGAGCCCCAGCAGCTGACCTGGATTCGGGTCCGCCCGCCGGGCCGGTTCCGCCCGGCCCGGGGCGGCGGCCGGAACTTCGCCGCCGATCAGGCGCTGAGCGTCTCGCCTCCTGCCGGCTCGGGAACGCCCTGCGCAGCGAGCAGCCACCGCGCCGCGTCGGCATCGAGTGGACGGCCAAGGTGGTACCCCTGCGCCCGCTCACAGCCCAGCTTGCGCAGGCTCTCCTCTTGGGCTGACGTTTCGACCCCTTCGGCAATCGTCGCGTAGCCGAGAGTCCGTGCCAGTTGGATCAGGGCGGCGGCCATGCTCCGTGCGTCGTCGCCGGAACCCAGAGGGTCGACGAAAGACTTGTCGATCTTGACGATGTCGATGGGCAGCCGGTCGAGATGCAGGAAGGTCGAGTACCCGGTGCCGAAATCGTCGAGGGCGATGCGGACGCCGCGGCTGCGCAGCGCCGCCAGGTTTCGCAACGTGGCTTCGTCATCGGTGATCACCTCACTTTCGGTGATCTCGAGGACCAGCAACCGCGGATCGAAGCGACACTCCGCGATCTGTGCCGCAATGCGGTCCGACAGCAACGGGTCGGCGAGCTGACCGGCGGAGAGGTTGACCCCGATCTCGAGGTCGGGGCCGCACAGGCCCGCCTCGTGCCACTCGTGGACCTGCCGGCACGCCGTCCGGAGGATCAACGCGTCGATCTCGCCGATGAGACCGATCTCTTGTGCGAGGGGTACGAAATGCCGCGGCTCGACCAGCGCCCCCTCGGGATGGGGCCAGCGCACCAGGGTCTCGAATCCGACCAGCCGGGACGTCCGCAGATCCATCATGGGCTGGTAGTACGCCACCAGTTGACCGCTGGAGATCGCTGCCCTCAGCTCCTCTTCCAGCTCTATGCGGGCCAGCACGAACGTGTGCATCTCCTCGCGGTAGACCTCGAACCTGTCCTTGCCCTTCTTCTTCGCCTGGTACATCGCGATGTCGGCGTTGCGGAGGAGCTGCTCACTGCTGATGCCCTCCTCGTCGAAGGCGATGCCCATGCTGCATGCCGCGCTGACGGACTTGGTCCCCAAGCGGACCGGGGGCCGCAACGAATCGAGGATCCGTTGGGCCAGCTCAGTGATGGCCTCGCATGAGCCCACGTCCTCGATGAGGACGGCGAACTCGTCCCCACCCATACGCGCCGCCGTGTCAGAAGGTCGCAGCACCTGAATGAGGTTCGTCGCCACCGTCCGCAGCAGCTGGTCACCCTCTCCGTGCCCCAGGCTGTCGTTCACCGTCTTGAAGTCGTCGAGGTCGAGGAACAACACGGCGAGGTGGGAGTCGGCGCGCGCCATGCGAGTCAGGGCGTGCTCCAAACGATCCTGGAAAAGGGCCTTGTTCGCGAGCCTGGTCAGCGAGTCATGGAACGCCCGGTAGGCGAGCTCATCCTCCAGAAGCTTGCGATCCGTGACGTCCCGGAAGCTGTGGACCCGCCCCACGACCTTTCCGCCGATTCGCTGCGACCTCGAGAAGCTCTCGATCACGCGGCCGTCCTTGAATTCCAAGAGCTCGGAGCTCTCGCTCTCGTGGCTGACGTCGAGCTCCTTCAACCTGGCCACGAACGCTTCGGGGTGGGCCAGCTGATCGAGGGCGAAGGCGAGCGCGTTAACATCGTCCTGCCTGGCCACGCTGTCTTCGGGGATGCACCAGATCTCGACGAAGCGGCGGTTGAAGTCGGTGATCCGGCCCTCCATGTCGACGGCGAGGATCCCGTCCGCCGTGGAGTCCAACGTCGCGGTCAGGCGGGAGAGCGCCTCCCCGAGGTCGCGTTCGGCGGAGACCCGCGCGGTGGCGTCGTGGGCCGTGATGACGATCCCTTCGACGGTCGGATCGTCGAGCAGATTCACGATGTTCAGCTCGAAGGCCACGACGCTGCGGTCGTGGTGCAGCAGGCCGACCCGGGCCGTGACCGGAGTGGCCGACGCCCCGCGGCGCCGGGCGGCGGCAAGTGCCGCACGGAACTCCCGACGGTCGCGTCTGTCGACGATTTCGGTCAAGCGTCGACCCTCGAGCAGCTCAGGGTCGTGACCCAGGAGCCGGGTGACGACGCTGGAGACCGACTCGACGACGCCTTCCGACGACACCAGCATGAGGACGGATCCGGCGTTGTGGACCAGCGACCGGAATCGGTCTTCGCGTCCGCTCGCGACCTCGAACCTCCGCCGCTCGGTCAGGTCGCGCATACAGAGCAGGACGACCTTGTTTCCGAACCACTCCGTGGTGGCTCCGATCAACTCGACCAGGCGCCAACCCGATGTCGCCTTGATCCGGATCTCTATGGGTGTGCCGACCTCCTTGTCCTGAATGGTCGAGAGCGAGCGCAGGACGAATTCCTGGTCCGCGGGGTGTACGAGCTCGAGCCCCGACTGGCCGGCCCAGTCCTCCAGCGTGCGCTCGAACAAGCGCTCGGCGGAGCGGTTCCCCCACACGACGTTCGCCGCGGCGTCAATGAGCACGACGGCATCGGGCAGGTTCAAGAAGGCGCCGACCATGGAGTCATGCTCATCTGCCGAGGGTCCGACGTGAGGTTGCGTTCGCGCCCGGGTGCGCCCACCCGCCGACTTCGGACCTGGTGGCGCGGCCGCGCCCGCGCCGCGCAGCAGCCGCTCCCTCAGCATCGAGCCCCCCCTCGGACAACCCTGACTTTATTGTCGGCGGTTTCTCAACGGATCGTGGTTGCCATCAGGTTGCGGTCGCGTGGCGACAGGCGCCCGACGCGAACGGGATGGCAGCGCTAGACCTCACCCCCGGCGACCCGTTCCGGCGGCGAAGAGCCTGTCGCGTCCGACCCGGTGACGGGCGACCGACCCGGGGCGCCGGCGCGGATGCTGCGGAAGAGCGGACGGGCCAGCGCGGCGGCCACGGCGCACTGGAGTACTCCCGCCACCACGATCGGCACCCGCAATCCACCGATGGCGGCCAGGCTGCCGGCGGCGATCGCTCCCACCGGGGCGGCGCCCCACACCAGCCCACGCCACGCGCCGCCGACCCGGCCCATGAGGTCGGGCGGGGTCAACCGCTGTCGAAGGGAGATGGCCACGACCGAACCCGCGCCGACCGCCACTCCGACGACGAAGAAGGCCGGTCCGGCCAGATGCCAACTCCCCGCCGTGGCCATGATCAGGTATCCCAGGCCGGAAACGACGGCGGTGGCGATGAGCGCCGGTGCGCTGCCGAAGCGCCGGACGAGACGAGCCGCGACCACGCTGCCGAGCAGGTTGCCGACCGCCCCGACCGCCAGGAACACGCCGTAGGCGGCCGGATGGATGCCCCACACTTTGGTGGCGAGCAGCACGAGCACGCCGGTCTCCATTCCTTGGAGTCCGGCGAGCGAACCCACCATCAGGACCAGCACGCGGAGACGCCGGTCCGACCACAGGTGCTTCACTCCTTCCCACATGGAGAAGGAGGGCTTGGGAGGCGCGTGGCGCGCCTGGCGCACGTTGAACCGGAAGCGGACGAACGGGAGGCACGACGACAAGAGCGCGATGGCGTCCGCGAGGAACGGAATCGAAGGGCCCGCGGCAAACAGCGAGGTGCCGACGACCGGACCGGCGAGATGCTCCGTGGCGGCCTCGGTGCCGCTGAGCACACCATTCGCCTGTTCCAGCGCGAGCGGCTCGACCAGGTCCGAGGTCATGGCTTGGAGCGAGGAGTAGTAGATCGCGCGCCCGGCCGCGTTGGCCAGGACGATGACGATCAACAATCCGAGGGTGATCTGGTGGGTGATGATCAGGCCCACCGCGATCAAGATCACCGCGGCCCGCAGAACGTTCATCAGTGCCATGAGCGGACCACGTTCGTATTTGTCCGCAAAGGCGCCGGCATGGAGCGCCACCAGAAGCCAGGGAAGACTGTCCGAAGCCGCCACGGCGGACACTGCGAATGGATGCGGATCGACCGCGACCGCAAGCAGCGGGACGGCGCCGTACGCAAGCCCGTCACCTGAACTCGCAAAGGCCGAGCCCAACCACAGCCGGACAAACGGACGCCCGAACCGGCTTCCAATCGTCGGTCTACGACGCTTGCTTGAAATCTCCCCCTACCCCCCCACGGACCAACGCTCAGTGCGCCGGCACCGCCCGGTCATTCTTTGCCCTCAGTACGACACCGGCGGGCGCCGCCCCGGCGTGCTCCAGGAACAACTCATCCGGAAACGCTAAAGGCGGCCACCCGACGTGCCGATACTTGTCCTTGCAACACCTCTGAACCCTTGCGGATGAGGTGCGGATATTTGGGCTATTGCTGCTCTCGGCTGCCGCCGAGAGTCAGCCCCACTTCGTGGTGAAGTCGCTCATTTCCATCCCCCTTTCCGCAAGCTGGCACAGGCGGGGTATGAGAGGGCTGAGACACCGCACCCACGGTGCCCTCCATTCCCCGTGCAAAGTTTCACCCCACCGGCAACCGAAAAGCAACAACTTTCGGTCCTCATTAAACGGGCGTTTGGTGAGGGACGGGCGCGCCGACGCCTGGTCAGCGGTTTGGTTCGTTCGCTGAGTACGGCCCCGAGGAGGGCCGGCCAGGCCCTTTGACGCTCCGGGTCGATGCTCGGGGTGGATGCTCCGGGAACGGGCCGGGCCTCGCCGCCCTACCTCATTTGTGCCTGCCCGAGCGGAGTACCGCCCCGGCGATGCCCGCTAGGCGAGACAGCCTTCGGTCAGTTGATGGACACCGGAACGCGCGGAGTGGCATCCCAGGTGACGCGAGCTTCGGGATCGGTCGGAGTGAATTCGAGCTCCGCGCCCTCCTGGAGCCACGCCCGCAAGTCTGACGACCGCATCGGCTTTGCCAAGTAGTAGCCCTGGATCGAGTCGCACTCGGCGTCGGCCAACATCGCGCACGTCACTTCGTCCTCCGCACCTTCGGCAACGACGGTAAGTCCGAGTGAGTGGGCCATCGCGATGGACGAGTTCACGATGATCGCATTGCTCATTTCGTTGGGAAGGTTCGTCACGAAGGACCGGTCGATCTTCAGCTCTTGGAACGGCAGGTGATGCAGGTAGGCCAACGACGAGTATCCGGTGCCGTAGTCGTCGATCGCGACCCTGACACCCAGATCACAGAGCTCGTTCAAGACGGTGGTCGCTTGAGCGAGATCCGCCAAGACCTCGGTCTCGGTCACCTCGAGCGTCAGGACTTCGGGCGGCAGGTCGTGCGCTCGCAGGTTCCTCGCCACGCGTTCGACGAGGCTGCCGTCAGAGAACTCGCGGCCCGAGACGTTGACGGCAAGCCCGAGGCGAAGCCCGGCTCGACGCCAGCCGGCCAGCTGAGCGCACGCCTCTGACAAAACGAACTCGCTGATTTGGCTCATCAGGTCCATCTGCTCAGCGATCCCGATGAACTCTTCTGGCGGGATCGACCCGTGGACCGGGTGGTGCCAGCGGGCAAGCGCTTCGACCCGGAACACCCGACGCGATTGCACGTCGGCGATGGGCTGGAACACCACGCTCAGCTCACACGGCTCCTCCATGGCGTGTGCCAGGAGGCCGCCGAGGGTAAGGCACCGGCGCATGCTCTGGTCCTGTTGGACCGAGTACAACTCGACGCCGCTGCGGCGCTCCTTGGCCAGGTACATCGCGATGTCGGCCCTTTGCAGGAGCAAGGCCACGCTGTCGCCGTGCTCGGGGGCGACGGTGATGCCTGCGCTGGCGGTCACCGCGAGCGTCAGTCCGTCCATCTCCAACGGACGCGATATCTCGCTGTTCAGGTGGTGCACGATTGCGGACGCCTGCTCTGGTTCGCTGATTCCCGAAATGACCAGGGCGAACTCGTCGCCGCCCAGCCTCGCCACGGTGGCGCGTCCGCCGGCGGCGCGGAGAAGCCGTTCCGAGATCTCGCACAGAAGGCGGTCCCCGATGGCGTGGCCCAGGGTGTCGTTCACGTCCTTGAACCGGTCGATATCGAGCAGGACGATCGCAACCCCTGGGCTGTCGTTGAGCGCCGCGGCGGCGCGGCTGAGGAAGAGCATCCGGTTGGGAAGCCCGGTCAGCGTGTCGTGCGTCGCCTGGTGTGACTTGCTGTCAACCTCAAAGCGAAGCTCCTCGACGAGACGGGCGCGTTCGAGGCTCGTGCCCGCGTGCGCGGCCAGGGTCTCGAAGAGGCGGAGCTCGTCCTCGTCGAAGCTGTCCAACTCTTCGTCGCGATCGAGCGCGACGATCGCCCCGATCGCTGCCACCCCGTTCATGAGCGGCGCGACGACCGCGTCGCGGTACTCGCCGACGATCGGGTCGTGGTTGCTCTTCCCGCGCTCGGACACGCTGTGGAGAGCCGCCTCGCCCGAGACGATGGCCTGGGTGACGATCGAGGCACGCACGAGCCTGATCGGCTCGACTCGCGGGACGCCACGGTCATCGAGCGACACCCGGCGGGGGATCCCTGTCGGCTCAGCGAGGATCAGCTCGGCGCGCCTCGCGCGCATGACGGTGCAGACCTGGCTCAACACGTCGAGGCTCATCGACGATGGATCCAGGCTCGCGGTGCCGAGGGTACGGCTGAAGTCGTAGAGCCGCTGCAACGACGCAAAGCGCAGCGAGAGCCGTGCGTAGCCCCGGTAGGCCACGATGATCAGGACCGCAACGAGCAACAGCGGCACGGTTGCCCAGGGATCGAACCAGGCGGCGTCAAGCACCACGAACGAGAGGCACAGACTTGCGGCCATGAGCATGGCCTCGGTCGTGAAGCGAAGGCCGCTCCGGCGCTCGGTTGTCTGACCGTTCAGCCTCATCGCGACCCGCACCATCAATGTGGTCGAGACGGCCGCCGTGCAGAGGGCCGCGGCGGCGGCCACCCAGCCTCTGATGCTGACGGGACTGCCGACGCTCAGGATCTCCCGGAACACGACTGCAGCGAGCGCTGTGCTCAGGGCGCCTGATGCGACGTTGAACATCAGCTTGGTCAGAACCTGCCTCCGTCCCACCGCGAGGACGAAGGCCTCCGCGCAGACACAGCTCGCCACGAGCAGCCGGGGGGACAAGAACACCAGCCCCAAGAGCATCGGTACCTCTTCGAGGACGAAGAGGTACGTGTTCCCGCGATAGTGCAAGGAAACCGGTGCCCACACGGCAGCCGCCCAGAGCACGCAGAGCACCGCGAACATCTGTGGCTCGGGTATCAGGATTTTGAGCGGGCCAGCACCGTGGAGCGGACCGCGCCAGAGCAGGACCGCGGTCGCCACGACGAGCGCCGCGGAGTAGCTGTTGATGGCCGCCGGGGCCACCCAGCCTTTGAGTTTTCGAGTCGGGATCGTGTCCTCTGGACCAGCCGCGGTCAGGGGCAGCTGGAACGACTCCAAGGACTCGTTGTTCTCGTCATGTTTCAGATCCATGGAGCGCACCGGGGTTTCCGCCCGCAGGAATGGCGTTCTTGCCTGCGACCTTGCTATCGGCAGGTGCCGACAAGGACTTGAGGAGAATTTGGTCGACGGAGATGAAGAGCGGAAATCCCCCTCGAGCAGGCGTGATGGGCACACCGCCGGCTCCGGGGACCGGGCGTTGCGCCCTCTAATCTGATCCCTGATGCCCGAGCCAGCCCCGCCGTCACCCAAGCGCAAGGGCCTCGGGCCCACGTTCCGCCATCTCGATGACCCCGACGTCCCCTGGCAGGCCGTCAAGGCCCAGCGCAACCCCGACGGCTCGGTCTCGCACGTGTGGGAGAAATGGCTGGCCTTCTCGCCCGACCCCCAGTACCTGACGATCTACGCGCGCTACGACCCGGGGATGGTGGTTCGCCGACACGGTCACTTCTCGCCGCACGTCGTCTTCGTGCTCGAGGGCGAGGTCGCGTTCGGTGACCGCCGCTGCCCGGCGGGGACCCACGTGGAACTCCCTCTCGGCGCTGCCTTCGGTCCCATCGTTGCTGGTCGCGAGGGTGCCGTGCTGTTCGAGGTGATGATGGGCGACCCGCGCAGCTGGGGCGACGATCCCGAGGCCTTCGAAGCCGCGCTGGCGGCGCGGGGTGCCGAGACGCTGCCCGACCCGCCCCTCGAATTCCCCGCCTGGCTCGCTGACCTGCGCGCCCACTGGGCCGGAGCACCGCCCGCGACCGAGGACTGAGCTCTCCTAAAGCACGAGGTGTTCGTAGGCCTCCGGGTTCTGCATGTTCTCGTCGATGTGGGCCTGCTGCTCCTCCGCTGATTCCTTCGTACGCAGGAGGATCGGTGCCACGACGAGGCCGAAGATGACACAGGCCGCCGCAATGAGGAGGGCCAGCCGGTAGCCATCGGCCAAGGCGGTGATCACGTCGTGACCGGAGGCGAGCAGGGACTTGGACCGGTTCTCGGCGATGGTCCCGAGGGCGGCGAGCCCGACGGCGCCGGCCAGCTGCTGGGACACGTTCACGATGCCCGAGCCGAGCCCGGCGTCGGCGTTCGGGATCTCGGACATGCCGATCTGCAGCAGCGGCATGAACGACGCGCCGGCACCGATGCCCATCAAGAGGAAGGCGAAGAAGATGCGGGGGAAGTAGGCGGCATGCGGGCCCGCGCTGGCGAACAGGAGCAGCCCGGCGGCGGCCAGGACCATGGCGGGGTACATCACCGGCTTGTTGCCGAAGCGACCGACCAGCCGGGCCGTGATGCCGGCCGACATCGCCGCCATGGCCACGGCCTGGGGCAGGAAGGCGAGACCGGTCTTGACCGGGCTGTACCCGAGCACGTGCTCGAAGTAGAGGGCGCCGATGAAGAAGGTGGAGAACATCCCGATCACCAGGAGGCCTCGGACCACGCCCGAGCCGGTCAACGTGCGCAGCTTCAGGATCCGCAGCGGCATGATCGGGTTCGAGAGGCGCGACTCGAGGACGATGAACGCGACCATGAGCACCACGGCGAGGCTGAGGAAGCCGAGCGTGTGGACCGAGCCCCAGCCGTACGTCGACGCCGTGATGATGCCGTAGATCACCACCATCACCGACGCCGTCACGAGGACGGAGCCGACCCAGTCGACGCCGTTTCGGATGCCGAGGCCGACGTTGTCCACCAGGAGGATGGAACCGGCAATGGCCGTGGCGACGCCCACGGGGACGTTCACGAAGAAGATCCAGTGCCAGGACAGGGCCTGGGTCAGGACGCCGCCGGCGAGGAGCCCGACCGAGCCACCGCCGACCGCCACGAACACGTAGGCGCTCATCGCCTTGGCCCGCTCGACCGCGCTCGGGAACTCCGTGACGATGATGGCGACGATGACCGAGGAGGACAGCGCCCCGCCGATGCCCTGGACGAAGCGCGCCGCCACCAGCATCTCCTGGCTGCCGGCCGACCCGCAGGCGATGGAGGAGAGCGTGAAGAGGGTCACGCCGGCCAAGAACACCTTCTTGCGCCCGATGAGGTCGCCCAGGCGCCCGGCCATGAGCAGGAAGCTGCCGAAGGAGATGAGGTAGGCGTCGACCACCCAGGTCAGCCCCGATTGGCTGAAGTGCAGGCTCTTCTGGATGTCCGGGAGCGCCACGTTGACGATGGAGCCGTCGAGCGCGTTCATGAACATGGCCAGGCAGACGACGACGAGGGCTATCCAGCGCCGGCGGTCGCCGGCGTCGGTCTGAATCTCGTGCTGGGGCTCGGGCACGGAGATGGTCCGGGATCCGGGGATAGTCATGATTTCGGGACTATCATAGAGGCAATGATGGATGTCGCAGTCCGGGCCGGGTTGGGCTCGGTGTCGGGGATGTGGTCCGGGGCTCGGGCTCGGGCCGGGGGTGCGGGGTCGTGAACGCCCGCGCCGGTGCCCGGCGAGCCACCGGGACGATCGTGCTGTTGACCCGGTTGGCACGGGCCGTCTTCCTGCGCAGCTCGGTCGACCTGGTCGGCATGAACCTGCGCAACATGGTCGTGCTCGCCTACCTGGGCGACCACCCCGGCGTCTCGCAGCAGAAGATGGCCGAGGACCTCTCCATGGACTCGAACACCGGGGTCCTCGTGCTCAACGACCTCGAGGACCTCGAGTACGCGGAGCGACGGCGGGACCCGGCCGACCGGCGGCGCCACCTCGTCGACATCACGGACGCCGGCATCGAGGCGCTGGAGCGGGCGGAGTTGGCACAGGGGAGCATCGAGGACGAGATCCTCGGGGGGCTGAGCATGTCCGAACGGGCCGAGCTGCGTCGCTTGCTGATCAAGGCGTTGGAGGACCACGAGCCGTAAGGGTGCGGTGCGTGGTCTCCTCGGACAGCAAGCGGGGGCCTCCGGTTTCGAAGGCCCCCGCTCTTCAGCTCTTCACTGTTGTGTCGTTCGTGGGCAGTTCAGCCCCCGGGGGCTCCCGCGGTGTTGAACGGCATCTGTGCCGTGGTGGCGGCCACCGGTGCCACGAGCTTGGTGCCGCCCATGGAGCCGAGGAACGCGGCGTCGCCGTAGTTGAAGAGTCCCCCGTCGCTGGCCACCAGCCAGTAACCACCACCGTCCGGCGTCCCCGCCATGCCGATCACGGGCTTGTTCAGCTTCAGCGCGCCGGTCGAGCCCTTGAAGGTCGCGGTCCCGTAGCTGAACACGCCGCCGTCGCTGGCGACGAGCCAGTAGCCGGTGCCGTTGGGGGCCGACGCCATGCCGACCACAGGCTTGTTGAGGTGGATGGCGCCGGTCGATCCGTAGAACTTGGCGTCCCCGAAACTGAACACGCCGCCGTCGCTCGCCACCAGCCAGTAGCCGCCGCCGTCGGGGGTCGCCGCGATACCGACGATCGGCTTGTTCAGCGGCTTGCCGCCCATGCCGCCCATGTAGGTCGCGTCACCGAAGCTGAAGATGCCGCCGTCGCTGGCGGCCAGCCAGTACCCGTGACCGTCGGCGGTGGCCGCGATCCCGACCACCGGGGCGACCAGCTTGGTGCCGGCCATGGAACCGGCGTTGGCGGCGTCACCGAAGGCGGCGATGCCGCCGGCGGCCGTGGTGAGCCAGTAGCCCCCCGAGTCCGGCGTCGCCGCCATGCCCACCACGGGCGAACCCGCCGTCGTGGACGAACCGGCGGCCGAGCCCCAGAATCCGAGCTGGCCGAAGTTGAAGATGCCGCCGTCGGCACCGGCCATCAGGTAGCCGGAGCCAGGCGGGGGCACGGCGTACGTGGGCACGTTCACGTTGGTGAAGACGTTGTTGCTGATGCCGGTCGTGGCGACGTTCTGGGTCCAGATCCCGTAGTAGTTGTTCGAGATCGAGTTGCCCGTGATGGTCGTCCCCGTCACGTGGTCGACAGCGCTGTACACGAGGACGCCCGTGGTGGCGGGGTCACCCGCATCGACGTCACCGGCGCTCGTGCTGCCGGTGGTGAACACTCCCGCACCCGGTGACGTCTCGCCCACGGCGTTCTGACCGACGACGTTGTTGAGGATCTGGTTGCCGTTGACGTCCTGGGCGGGCGCGTGGCTGTGGATCGTGATCCCGGCCTGGCCGTTGCCCGACACCGTGTTGCCCTGGATCACGTTGTTGTACGCCGCGGCCCCCGGGAACGGCGCGGCCAGCAGGATCCCCGACCCGCCGCCACCCTGCGTGCCGTTGTTCTGGGTCACGTTGCCCTGCACGGTGTTGTTGAACACGCCGCCGGTGTTGGGGTCGGGGTTTCCGCCCGGCGCGGCGAATGAATTGTGGGACGGCATCGTGATGCCGCAATCCCACACGTTGTTGACGACGATGTTGTTGAGGATCTGGTTGGCGGACGTCGGGCCGTAGTACGCCGTCGCGCCGCCGAAGGCCGCCACGCCGATGCTGTTCGGGGGCACCCCGTCGTCCAGCAGGATGCCACCTGTGTTGTTCTCGCTCGTGTTCCGGCTGACCGTGGAGTCGACGACCGCCTCGAGGTGGATGCCTTCTCCGCAATCGTTGGCGCCGGTCTGGGGTATGCAGGCCAGGTCGTTGCCGCTCACCGTGTTGTTCATGACGGTGACGCCGCTCGTCCCTTCGACCAGGATCCCTTCGCCCTGTGCGTGGTTGACGGTGAAGCCCTCGACGACCGTGCCGGCGCCCGCCGCTCCCTTGACGACGATTCCCTCGGGCTGGCCAGTGGCGTTGATGGTGGCCGGCGAGGCACCCGCGGCGCCGTTGAGCGTCAAGGGGGCGGTGGACACCGTGACCATCTCGTTGTAGGTGCCAGGGCAGACGTTGATGGTGTCGCCCCCGGTCGCCGCGGCGACGGCGGCCGAGATGGTGTTGTAGTCCGGGGTGGTGCAGCTCCCGCCGCCCGAGCCGCTTGGGGCGACCCAGAGGGTGGCGCCAACTGCACCGGCCGGTGCAGACGCGAACGTCGCTCCGGCCAAGATGCCAACGACCAATACGAATCCGGCCCCGACCGCCTTGGCGCGCGCACGGCCGCGCGTCACGAGTACTGACATTGGATCGCCCTCCTGTTTCGGTTTCCGCCTGGCTAACAGGTCGAGACCGGGCGCGTCAATCATTTGTCGACGATGAAACGGACACGACGCGTGGACGTCGGGCGCGGCCGCTGCCCCGATGGGGCGGCGCCGTCGGTCGCGCTACTTGTGTGTGATCGCGTCGTAGCGGGCGACGATGAGCTTGCCGATGAGCGTGTAGCCGGCGTTGCGGGGGTGGATGTTGCCCTTGGCGCAGAACCAGGTGAGTGAGCAGACGCCGGCGACGGAGACCGGGATCGTGCCGTAGGTCGCCGTGTGGACGGTGCGGGTGAGCGAGATGTAGGAGCCGCTCGCCTTGGTGACGTCGACGAACGCACCGGCGGACTTGGCATAAGCCTTGGCGAGGGTGGGGTTGACGATGGACTTGAACGCGATCACCGAGATCTTGGCCAGGCTCACCGCTGACGCCGACGGCGGGTGGGTCGGCCAGACGTAGGTGCCGAGGATGACGTCGGGGTAGGTGGAGCCGATGATCGGGGCCCTGGGGCCGGCCGCGGCCCGGAGCTGTCTGGCGAGGGCGGTGACGTTGGTCGAGATGCCACCCGCGGCGGCGAGGACGCACGTGGCGGGGTTCGCCTTGGTGGCGCAGGGCACGACGTCGTTGCCGCCGATCGTGACGGTGATTAGGCCGATGTGGCCGCGGTGCGCGGTGATGAAAGCGAGGGCGGCGGCAGCCTGCGTGGTGGTCGGATAGTCCTGGCCGCCGGCCGTGCCTGGCAGGATGGCGGGGCAGCCGACCGTATCGAGCAGGGACGTGGTGGTGGCGCCGGCGCAGCCGAAGTTGACCAGCTTCAGATGCGTGTGGGTGGCGACGTAGGTGGTGTAGCCCGGTGTGGCACCGAGGGCCGGCTGGTACCCGACCGAATAGGAGTCCCCGAGCGACACGTAATAGGTCGGAGATGTCGTGGCCGCCTGGGCGGGCGCCGCTGCGAGGGTGAGCGCGCCGAGGACGGTCAGCGCTGCGGTCGCCACCACTGCGGCTCGGACGCTCAGCTGTCGTCGCATCTGTGGTGCTCCTGTCCGTGGGGTGGCCGGCCGGTATCGAGCACACGTCGTCGCGGCCGAACCGCCCCTTTTTACACGGGTGTTCGGCGGAGTCGAGGTCAGACACGGCAGCCGACCCCGGGTGGCCGAGGGGACATCGCGGATTCCCACCGTCGTTTGGAGCACCCGCGCTTCGCACCCCTATGCTCGATCCGATGGTTTCAGAGCTGTTCGACGCTGCCGCCTGGAAGCAGGTCGACGGGTTCGAGTTCACCGACATCACGTATCACCGCGCCGTCGAGCACGGCACGGTGCGCATCGCCTTCGATCGGCCCGAGGTGCGCAATGCGTTCCGGCCGCAAACCGTCGACGAGCTGATCACCGCGCTCGACCACGCGCGCTGTTCGCCCGATGTGGGCTGCGTGTTGCTGACGGGGAACGGCCCCTCGCCGGTCGACGGCGTGTGGGCCTTCTGCTCCGGGGGCGATCAGCGCATCCGCGGCGCCGCCGGCTACGAGTACGAGGGTTCCGCGGAGACCGGCCGCGCCGGTCGCCTGCACGTCTTGGAGGCGCAGCGCCTCATCCGATTCATGCCCAAGGTGGTGATCTGTGTCGTTCCGGGCTGGGCCGCCGGTGGGGGACACAGCCTGCACGTCGTGTGTGACCTGACGCTGGCCAGCGCGGAGCACGCCCGCTTCAAGCAGACGGACGCCGACGTGGCGAGCTTCGACAGCGGGTTCGGGTCGGCGTACCTGGCCCGCCAGGTCGGGCAGAAGTTCGCCCGCGAGATCTTCTTCCTCGCTCGGGCCTACTCGGCCGAGGACGCCCATCGCATGGGCGCGGTCAACGCGGTCGTCCCGCACGAGGACCTCGAGCGGGTGGCGCTCGAATGGGGCGCCGCCATCAACGACAAGAGCCCGACCGCGATCCGCATGTTGAAGTACGGATTCAACCTCATCGACGACGGTCTGGTCGGCCAGCAGCTCTTCGCCGGAGAGGCGACCCGCCTCGCGTACGGTTCGGAAGAGGCGGCCGAGGGGCGCGACGCCTTCTTGGAGAAACGGCGGCCGGACTGGTCACCCTTCCCCTGGCACTACTAGGGGCCTGAGCGGAACGTCCGACCGGCAGACGTCGGGCGCGGCCCGTAGTTGGCGATGGCGATCGCGACAACGGCGGCGATCGCGACAACGACGGCGATGTCCCCGAAAACCGTAAACAGGTCCGTGCATAGTTTTCAGAGACATCACCGGGGTCGGTGGCCCTGGCTCCGCGGCAGGGTGCCATCCGAGCGCTGACCTGGGCGGCGGCACTAGAACAAGGCGTGGAATAGGCGAGGCACTTGCCCACCAGGGACCACGGACCACGGACCACGGACCACAAGGAGAGAGCTTTGATGCTGGCGACCCAATATGCGCTACTCGACGTCTTCCTGACGATCCTCTACTTCTTCCTCTTCTTCATCTGGATCTGGTTGTTCGTGATGGTGATCTTCGACATCTTCCGCAGCCACGATCTGGGCGGTTTCGCCAAGGCCCTCTGGGTGCTCTTCATCATCATCCTCCCCATCCTCGGCGTCCTGGTGTACCTGATCGCACGTGGTGGCTCCCTGCACGAACGCCAGGCGCAGGACGTGGCGCGCCGGCAGAAGGCGTTTGACGATTACGTCCGCCAGACGGCCGGAGGCCCCGGTGAGGACACGGCCACCCAGCTGGCGAAGCTGGCCGACCTCAAGAATCAGGGCGTGCTCACCGAACAGGAGTTCGAGGGGCAGAAGGCCAAGCTCCTGGCCTAGGCGGGACAGCGTTCGTCGCGGAGGAGAGCGCGCCGGTGGCCACGCACGAGAACCCCGAACCCGGGGCCGATCCGGCCCCCTCGGGCGGGCCGCCGGAGGATCGTCCGGCTGCGCCCACGGCACCGCCAGCGGGTGGCGGCAAGGGCGACGCGTCGGAGCGGCTGGCGACGCGCATCGAGCAGGACGTCGAGGCGCCGCCGCCGTGGCGGTCCATCGCCAAGAGGTCGGTGGCACTGGTGGTGGCCGGGGTGACGATCTATCTCGTGTTCCCGAGCCTGACCGAGGTCTTCTCCTCCTGGCCCAAGCTCACATCCCTCGACCCGATTTGGTTCTCGTTCGCCGTCCTCCTAGAGGTGGCGCACTTCGCCTGCACGATCGCGCTGCAACGGATTGCGCTGCGCACCAAGGCCTGGTTCTCCGTGGCGACGTCGCAGCTGGCGGGGAACGCGATCAGCCTCGTGTTGCCTGGCGGGGCAGCGGTAGGCGCGGCGACACAGTTCCGGATGCTGGCCACGGCGGGTAACGACACGACGGAGGCGATCGGCGGGTTGACCGCCTTCTCGCTGCTCGGCATCGGCGGGCTGCTGCTCCTTCCTATCTTCGTGCTCCCCGCCATCCTGGCCGGCACCCCGATCAACAACGGCCTCGAGCACGCCGCCCTCCTCGGGTTGGTGGCCTTCGTCCTCTTTGCCGGATTCGCTGCCGCGGTGCTCACGTTGGACGGCCCTCTGCGGTGGGCGGGCCAGGTCGTGCAGGCGGCGCGCAACCGGTGGAAGCGCAAGGCAGCGCCGTGGACCGACCTCCCGGATCGGTTGGTGCGCGAACGCGACCGCATCCGCGACGTGCTGGGGCAGCGTTGGAAGGCGGCCACGCTGCTGAGCACCGGTCGGTTGTTCTTCGACTTCTCGTGCCTGCTGGCAACGATCCGCGCCACGGGGGCCAACCCGAACCCCTCAGTCGTGCTCCTGGCCTACGCGGTGGCTGGGCTCCTCGCGCTGATTCCGATCACCCCGGGGGGCCTCGGCATCGTCGAGGCCGGCTTGAGCGCGCTGCTCATCCTGGCCGGGGTGCCCGGCGGCGACGCCGTGGTGGCCACGCTCGCCTACCGCATCATCTCGTACTGGCTTCCGATCGTCGTCGGGCCGTTCGCGTACTTTGCCTTCCGGCTGCGCTACGGCGCTCCCGGACACGGCGGTGGCGGGCGGAGCGACGGGCCGGCGCTGGCCCCTGGCTGACCGGGTCCACGGCGTCGGCGCACCCGACTGTTCAGAAGTCACTGAAAGTCGGGCGTAGCGTCCCGAGGCGCGAATTATCAACGGACGCTCAACTCGAACCGCGGACAGGCCGAAAGATGCAAGAGTGCCATCCACCATGTATGAGGGGACATGGGATTCCGTACGTACCCATCGGGTTCCCGCCTGGTACGACGACGCCAAGCTCGGGGTCTTCGTGCACTGGGGCCTCTACTCGGTGCCGGGCTGGGCACCGCGGGTGCCGGACATCCAACGACTGCTGGTCAAGGCGGGGCCCCGGCGCATGCTCCGGGAGAATCCCTACGCGGAGTGGTACCTCAACTCCATGCGCATCAAAGGCAGCCCGACCCGGCGTCACCACGCCGAGGTGTACGGGGACGGGTACGACTACGACAACTTCATCAAGGTATTCAATGACGCGTCGGAGGGCGCGAACCTCGATGCCATCGCCGCGCTCTGCCAGCGCGCCGGCGCGCGTTACGTCGTCCTGACGACGAAGCACCACGACGGGTTCGCGCTGTGGCCCTCGACGGTGCCGCATCCGGTCAAGGGCGCCTATCACGCGCGCCGCGACCTGGTGGGCGACCTGTCTCAGGCGGTGCGCAGCCGCCGCATGCGGATGGGCCTGTACTACTCGGGCGGCTACGACTGGCCGTACAACGGCGCGCTGTTACGGCACGCGTCCGACGCGGTCCTCGCCGTCCCTTTCGGGCGCGGCTACGTCGACTACGTGACCGCGCACGTGCGGGAGCTGATCGATCGGTACGCACCATCGGTGCTCTGGAACGACATCGGGTGGCCGAGCGGGGCGAAGCTCGCCGAACTCTTCGCCTACTACTACAACGCCGTCGACGAGGGGGTGATCAACGACCGCTGGCGGGAGGCCGAGCTGCCGCGCAACGTGGTGGGCGTGAGCCTGGTGCGCGCGGCCGGCGCTCTGTTGGAGCTGGGTTGGCGGTTGATCCCCGAGCGCCGTAAGCGCCTCACCTTCTCCACCCCTGCGCACTTCGACTTCCGCACGCCCGAGTACGACGTTCTGCACACGATCTCGGAGCGCAAGTGGGAGTTGGCCCGCGGCGTCGGGCACTCCTTCGGCGCGAACCGCCACGAGCTGCCCGAGGACGTCATCTCGGACACCGAGCTCATCCAGATGTTCTGCGACGTGGTGTCGAAGAACGGGAACCTGCTCATCGGCGTCGGACCGCGCCCGGATGGGACCATCCCCGAGACCCAGCAGGCGCCGCTGTTAGGGCTGGGGGCATGGCTGGCCGCCAACGGAGAGGCCCTGTACGGCAGCCGGCCCTGGGTCCTGCCTGCGTCCTCGACCCTCGAGGGCACGCCCGTGCGGTTCACCAAGAGCGGCGAGGGCGTCTACGCGCTGGTGCTCGGCAAGCCCTCGGGGCGGCGGGTGACGCTACGGGGCATCGACAGCTCATGCGTACGCCGGGTCCGGGTAGTCGGGACGGACGAGCTGGTGGAGTGGTCGCAGGACGGGGGTGGCCTGGCCGTGACCCTGCCCGAGCGGTTGCCCCTCAGCGCGGTGACCGCCCTCGACCTCGGGCCGGGGGTGCGGGCCCGGATGTCGTAATGAGCGGCGGCGTCGGTTTTGCCGCCCGCGCGGACCCGAGACTGCGCCCCGCTCCTCAGCCGCCGAGCACGAGCTGGGTCTGGAGGACGCGCGCCACCAGGCGCTCGCCGGCGTCGCGCACGTCGGTCTCGACCACGATCACGGTGCGGCCCACGTGCAACGGCCGGGACACTGCCTCGATGAACCCTTCGCGCACCCCGCGCAAGAAGTTGGTCTTCGACTCCACGGTCGTCGTTCCCGGCGCGCCCTCGGGGAGGTTCAAGAAGGCACACGCCGCGCCGGTGCTGTCGGCCAGGGCCATCAGCGCCCCGCCGTGCAGAAGGCCGCCCGCGGTGCAGAGCTCGGGGGCCCATTCCAACCGCGCCCTGACCTCTTCTTTCGTGGCAGCAACGAACGTTGCGCCGATGCTCCCTGCGAACGGCATGAGGTCGCGCATCGTGTCGCTCGCTGACGTGGGCGCCGTCGTCGACACAGGTGGCTGATCGGCCATCAGCGGGGGGTTACCGACCGGATGTCCGGACTTACAGCCAAGTAGCCGGGACGTACGCATCCCTTCATGCACAAATTCACGCACAAATCGTGTTCGGCCAAGGACCATGGACTCTAGGCGTGTCCGCGTCCGTCCCTCATGATGGTGCGCATGGACGACGGTCGGAGGCGCTGCAGACCGCCAACAACAGATCCGGCACGATCTCTCCTCGAGAAGAGTCGTTTCGTTGACGGATTGGGGATCCCATCCCCCGGCACGTCGTCCACTTTCGCGGTAGATCACCCCATGGAACGGCCACGTGGCACGGCCTATTGGAACCGGGGGTTATTCAGCTCGCCCTAAGCGGTGAGCGTCAACCATGGCCTCCCGCGATTCGGGGGGCATCAATCAATGTGGCTCCCGGCGGAGAGTACGTTCGGCGGTGCTTGGCGACCCGCCGGGAGACACGTTGATCCTCGACCTTTTTCTCATCGGCCTCGTCGTCACGGTCGAGCCGCTTCCGCTCACGGCGATGATCCTGTTGCTGGCTTCCGAACGCGGGGTGCTCAAGGGCCTCGGCTACGTGCTCGGTTGGCTGCTCACCCTGGTCGTCATCGTCGCCGTCACGGTGTTGCTGACCGGCGGCAAACCGGTCATGCCCAAGAGCTCGGGGTCGACCGCCGCCCTGGCGGTGAAGCTCGCCGCGGGAGTGGCCCTCGTCGCCGTCGCCGTGCGACGACAGAGGCGGGTGGCGCGCAAGTCAGAGCAGGCGCCGAAAAAGCAACCGCGCTGGATGGCCCGCATCGACCGCGTCAACCCGTTGGTCGCCGCGGGGCTGGCCTTCGTGTTGCAGCCCTGGGTACTCGTCGCGGCCGGGGTGGCCACAATCGTCGAGGCCAAGCTGGCGACGGGACTGCAGTACTTCGCGGTGTTCGCCTTCTGCCTGTGGTGCACGGCGAGCTACTTCGTCCTCGAGGGCTACGCCATTGTGCGTCCCGACGCCGTCAAGTCACGGCTCAGCGCGATCTTGGCGTGGATCAACGCCAACACCGACCAAGCCATCGCGCTCCTCTCCCTGGCGCTCGGCCTCTACCTGACCGCCAAGAGCATCTACGGGTTGGTGAGCTCATGAGGGCGCGGCTATCTCCCAAATTTCTGCACCGCAGACTTACAGTCTCGGAGTGAGGGCCCGGGCCCCGTACCGAGGAGGTCGTACCGATGGTCGCCTACACCTGGCCGCTACTGAGCCTGTTCTGGACGCTGCTCATGGCGGCCGGCATCTTCTTGCTGCTGTTCTTCGTCATCTGGTGCTTCGTCGACAACTTCCGTCGGCGTGACCACCACGGGTGGGCCAAGGCGGGCTGGACGTTGCTGATCCTCCTCATCCCCTTCATCGGAGCGATCGCCTACATCGTCGCCCGGCCGGCCGACGCGCTGCTTCAGACCTGACCTCTCAGTGCGGCGCGCGGGCGTCCTCGAGTGTGAGGCGGCCGTCCTCCGCCACCGATACCCCGTCGATGTCGAAGCGGGCCGCTAGGAGCGCCGGCACCTCGGTCAGCGGCACCTCGGACACCTTGGACGCCCCGCCCACCGGTCGCTCCACGAGCACGGCCTGTTCGAAGGCGAACAGCGAGAGGCACGCGTCCGGGCTGCGCAGGCCCGCAATGATCCCCTTCACGAAGTCCGAGTCCGGGTACGTCGCCGTGAACCAATTGTTGACCTCTATGTCGACGGGCTCGGCGGGCTCGGGGACGAACCCGTACATGTCGCTCCACGCCCCGTCCTGGAACACCTGGAGCACGAGCTCGGCGCCGTCCTCGACGAGGCGGTAGCGCCAGCCCGCCTGGTCGGTCTCGGTACCGGTCGCGAATGGGAGCGGGTCGAGCAGGCCGCCGCCTCCGAAGCCGACGTCGGCCAGCCAGGTGCCGTCCGGCCCCGTCACCCGGAGCAGGAGGTGGTTGAGCGGGCGGGGCGAGCCCTCGGGGCCGATGCGGACGCGGGCCAGCATGGGGGTGACCTCGTACCCGCCGAGGGACTCGAGCGCGGCCTGGAGCAGCCGGTTGTGCTCGAAGCAGTAGCCGCCTCGGTGCCGGGTGACCATCTTGTCCTCGAGGTCCGCCAGGTCGAGCGACACGGGAGTACCCGAGTACGAGTCGAAGTTCTCGAAGGCGATGGTGGTGGCGTGCGCCCGGTGGATCTCGCCGAGGCCGGTGGTGCCGTCCCCGCCGAGGCCGATCCGGTCCAGGTACGCCTCCAGGGAGCGGAGCGGGGTCACGGCACGACGCTAGCGAGGCTCCTCGGTGGAGCGAACATCGCAATGGGACTCGATTCTCCTGCTTTTGCTCACTATGGTGACGGCCGGCTGGCGGCTGTGCGTAGGAGTCGAAGTGCAAACCCACCATCCCAAGATCGTCCGGGGTCCCGATCGGACCTGGGTGGTCGAATGCATGGAGTGCCGGAACGACACCCAGTCGGACCTGCCCATCGGGATCGGCATGCCGCTGCGTGACCGGGAAACCGCCGAGCGGCTGCGCGAGAACAACGCCTTGCGGTCGACCCGCGTGGCCTCGTAGGGCGAAACGGGCGGGGACATTCCGATGGCTGCGACGGCGACTCCAGCTGCTGACTCGGGGGCCATCACCAAGGCCAGCCCGCGCTCGGTCGCACAGACCGTCGCCCGGCTGAAGGAGCTGCTGGGGGCCAAGGGGATCAAGGTCTTCACCCTGATCGACCAGCGGGCCGAGGCCCGGGCGGTCGGGCTGGACCTCCGCGAGACCGTGCTGGTGGTCTTCGGCAACCCGGTCGCCGGGACCCCGGTGATGGAGGCCGCTCCCCTCGCTGCGCTGGAGCTCCCGCTCAAAGTCCTGATCTGGGCCGATGGCGACCGCGGCACCCAGGTCAGCTACGCCGACCCGGCGGTGGTGGCGGCCCGATACGGCCTCGCGCCCGACCAGGCTGCGGTGCTCGAAGGGGTCAACGGGCTGACGGACTCACTCGTTGCCCGGTAGGGCACACCGGGGATCCGCACACTCGGCCAGCGCGCTATATCTCCACGGCGGCTTCGGCAGTCGTCCCGGTCGGCGACGCAGCCGCCCCGCCCTCTTCCACAGAGGCCGAGGGGTGCCCGACGAGCTTGGCCGAGAACTTCACCGCCTTCACCGCGCTCGTCACTCCGGTCTGGAGCGCGGCGCCGATGGCGATCAAGACCACGCCGAGCCAGAAGAGCCCGCCCCAGCCGAGCATCAAGATGCCGAAGCGCCCGAGCAGGTAGGGCGGCGAGCAGATGACGGCGCCGACAGCACCCCCGACCGCGGTCGCGGCCAGCGCGTCGCGGCGGGACCGGTCCTTCTTGGTGTCGACGCCCACGATCCGGGCCGGGACGGCGAGGTAGCAGAGCATCATGATGCCGACGACGATGCTCTGGCAGATGGTGAACGGCCAATCACCCCATCGCGTCACGATCAGCGTCGAGAACGACAGCGCGAGGCCGATGCCGGTGCCCCACCCGAGGATGGTACGGAGGTGTCCCCGCGCCTTGCGGAAGGCGGGGCGGATCTCGGGCTGACCCGGCACCGAGATGGCGAACGCGAAGACACCGTTCAGGTAGAAGCTGGCCGCGGTGAGCCCCGTCACCACGACGATGGCCGGGACGAGAATCGGCCCGTAGAGGGTGTGGAACGACTTGCCGTGGAGGACGTGGATCTTCAGGTCGAGCATGGCGGCCCAGATCCACATGGCCGGGATGATCTGGACCAAGGTGAGGCGCCAGTTCGTGACCAGGAGCTTCAGCCCTTGGAACAGCATGAGGAAGGCTCCGACGATCAGGGCGAGGGGTGCCAGCCACCGGCGCGTTGCGCTCAGCTGCAGGACGGCGCGCTCGACGGCGGCGTCGTCGCTCTGCCGGATGGCCTCGATGAGCCGGCGCACCGTTGCGCCCACGCGCCGGCGCCTCGGCACTCGCACCGAAGGGCCAGGCGCCGCGTCAGCGGCCGACGCAGCGGCATCGTCCCCTGGCGTGCTCCGCCCTTCGTAGTCCACCGTCACTCCGTCGTTCCCTTACCTTCGCCGGACCTGCGCCGGCTCCGGGGACCAGCCCCGCCATTGTGACGCTGCGTCGACGACGCTGAAAAGGGGCAAACGTCTGCCGTTCCGCCAGGCACGAAAACCGCCCGCCGCTTTCGGACCGCGTCCGGCGGGCCTAGCCTCTACGCCGGAGCCGGCGCGAGCCGCGTCGGCGAGGGTCCAGGGGAGGTGGTCGCCGATGGCGGTTGAGGAGGCGATCCGGTTGGCCGACGTCGAGATGCCACGTGTCGTCTCGCACTTGAGCGAGGCCGACAGCAAGGCCAAGGGCAAGGAATGCCGGGCCAAGGCGCCGCGCGACAGCCACGCGGCGTTCGAGCCGCGGCCCGACCGGCCCGATCCGGTGTCCCTCCTCGAAGGACAGGGCGAGACGCGGGTCCCCGAGTTGGTGCCCATCCGCTACGGGCGGATGATGGTGTCGCCGTTCACCTTCTACCGGGGCGCCGCGCTGGTCATGGCGTCGGACCTCTCGACTACGCCGCGCTCGGGCCTCAACGCCCAGATCTGCGGCGATGCCCACCTGTCGAACTTCGGGGTCTTCGGCTCCGCGGAGCGCCAGCTCGTATTCGACTGCAACGACTTCGACGAGACGCTGCCCGGACCGTGGGAGTGGGACGTCAAGCGTCTCGCCGCGAGCATCGTCGTCGCGGCGCGCCACCTCGGCTTCTCCAAGACGGCGCGGGCGGAGGCGATACTCGGCCTCGGGCAGGCGTACCGCCAGGCCATGCGGACGATGGCGGGCCAGAGCAACCTGGAGGTCTGGTACTCCCAGGTCGACATCCAGGGCCTGGTCGACGCGCTGCAGCAGCAAGCCGCCGCTACGGGATCGAAGGCGGAGTCGCACATGGCGGCCGTCGCCACGAAGGCGACGGCCAAGGCCCGCACCAAGGACTCCATCCGGGCCCTCGACAAGCTGACCACGGTGGTGGACGGGAAGCGCCAGATCATCAGCGATCCCCCGCTCATCGTGCCGGTCCAGGAGCTCTTTCCCGCCATGGAGGCCGAGCAGCAGGTGGAGATCTTCCAAGCCGTCTTGCGCAAGTACCGCCAGAGCCTGCCCACTGATCGCCGTCACCTGCTCGAGCAATACAAATTCAGCCAGCTGGCGCGCAAGGTCGTCGGCGTCGGCAGCGTGGGCACCCGGTGCTGGATCGTGCTGATGCACGGACCGAGGGAGGACGACGTCCTCTTCCTGCAGGCCAAGGAGGCCGAGGCGTCCGTCCTCGAGCGCTTCACCAAGAAGAGCCAGTACGCCAACCACGGCGCCCGGGTGGTGGCCGGGCAGCGCCTGATGCAGGCGAGCAGCGACATCATGCTGGGCTGGCAACGCAACGACGGCATCGACGGCGTGTCCCGCGACTACTACATCCGCCAGCTCTCGGACTGGAAGGGGTCCATCGACCCCGACGAGGCCATCCCCCAGGGCATGAAGACCTACGGCGAGCTCTGCGCGCACACGCTGGCCCGGGCGCACGCCCGGTCGGGCGATCGCATCGCCATCGCCGCCTACCTCGGCAACAGCAACGCATTCGAGAAGGCGCTGGCCCGCTTCGCCGAGTCCTACGCCGACCAGAACGAGCGCGACTACGAGGCCTTCGTCAAGGCCTGCCGGAGTGGCCGGTTGCAGGCCGAGGAGGGGATCTGAGGGCCAAGGCCCGCACGATTCCCCGCGGACTCAGCGCATCGTACGCGCGCAATCGAACGGTACCGACCCTTGCCGGGCTCGAAAGCGTCACCGATATGACTTTTGCCCCTGGTCCGCGCGTTGGCACCGCGCGACGGTTACCGTGCAACCCGCAGCAGGGCCGCCCGAGAGGCGGCCCCCGGCCTACGACCCAAGGAGTCTGAATGCTTGCTTCGAGCTACCCGGTACTCGATGCCTTCCTGACGATCCTCTACTTCTTCCTCTTCATCATCTGGATCTACCTGCTGATCATGGTGTTCGTCGACATCTTCCGCAGCCACGACCTCAGTGGGTGGGCCAAGGCGCTCTGGGTGATCTTCGTGATCATCCTGCCGTTCCTCGGTGTCTTCGTGTACCTGATCGCCCGGGGCAGCAAGATGCAGGAGCGGGCAGCCCAACAGGCGGCGCAGCAACAGCAGGCCTTCGACCAATACGTGCGCGAGACGGCCGGCACCGAGAGCACGGCCGACCAGTTGTCCAAGCTGGCGGACCTCAAGGCACAGGGCGTCATCAGCGACGCCGAGTTCGAGGCGCAGAAGACCAAGATCCTGTCCTGACGCTGCGGCACGACATTCGGCTCCAGACCAGACCCCTACATGTGGGGTCCTCGTCCGGGGGCTGAAAACCCGCTGTCCCTAGGCGCACACCGACCCTGCACGGTTACGGTCTCGCCGGCGGTTTTTCTCGCCGCGACTCCGGGTAGTGCATCGACGGGAAGGTGGCGAGATGCACATCGATCGGCAGGGGATCATGCGGTCGGCGAGCCGGCGGGCGCAGCGGGCGAAGAAGACCTCGGGAAGAATCGTCGTCTCCGCCGTGGGCTTCGGACTGGCCTACTACTTCGACACGGAGAACGGCGGCGCGCGGCGTGCGCAGTTGCGCGACGCGCTGCGCCGCGCGGCGGGCACCATCGACTCGGCGCTGTCGCTCCAGGCGCGGGAGCCCCCGCCTACCTTCGCTCCGCTGCTGCGCGGACTGGGCGGCGACGACTACGAGGCCCGGTGGCCCGAGCAACGGGTCGGGGCCGGCTAGTCCGCCCATATCCGCCCAGCCTCGGCCCCTGGGGCGAGGCGATGGCGATGTCCCCAAAAACCGTAAACCGGTCTGTGCATAGTTTTTGGAGACGTCCACGGCGCTCTCAGATAAAAGCCTTGTGCACGGCCAGTCGCGGTCAGGAGGTCGGATCGTTCGCCCTGGTGAGGGCCCCACTTTCCCTTCGCCGCCCCACCGCATCGCGCCACGGCCCGATCCCGCTTTCGGAGGCTCGGCCGGTAACGTAATCCCGATGTGGCCGAGCGAATCTGGGGGGCAGGGCACCTCCATCCCCACGGGCTCGTGTTCGGCTGCGTGCGCCTGAAAGGCCCGGTTCCGCCGTGGTGACGACGCAGGACCGGGCCGTGGCCGCGTCGGGTCGGCCGGCGGCCGCCTCCCCCGCCCGCGGCCAGTGGTGGTGGGTCCCGGGGGCCATCACGGTCGTCACCATCGCCAGCGTGATCGTGGTCACGCTCTCGCAGCTGCACCCGAGCCTGCTCGTCACGAACACCACCACGACCGGCGGCGACACCGGCGCGCACATTGCGCTGCCGAAGTACCTCGAGACGTTGCTCAGCCACGGCCACGTCACCGGGTGGGACCCCGGGTGGTACGACGGTTTCCCCCTCTACACCTTCTACTTCACGCTCCCCGACTTCTTCGTCGCAGTCGCCGGCTGGGTCATCCCCTACGACATCGCGTTCAAGCTCGGGACGATCCTCGGCTCGGTCATGCTCCCGATCTGCGCCTGGGCGTGCGGCCGCTTCTTCCGCCTCCGTCCGCCCCTCCCGACGCTGCTGGCGGCCGCCACCCTGCCGTTCCTCTTCGACTACACGTTCACGATCTACGGCGGGAACCTCTTCTCCACCTTGGCCGGGGAGTACGCGTTCTCCCTCAGCCTGTCCCTCGCCATCCTCTTCCTCGGGCTGTTTGCTTGCGCCGTCCGCGAGGGCCGTCACCGCGCCTGGGCCGCCGTCGTCCTGGCCGCCTGCGTCCTCTCGCACATCGTGCCGGCCATGTACGCGCTCGGAGGGGCCGCCGTGCTCACGGTCATCGAGCTGCTGCCGGCCCGCTGGGGGATCGGTGACACGCACCTGCGGCTGTGGCGAGACGATCCCGACGCGAGCGCAGCGCGCTGGACCCAGACGCTCTGGCGCGCCGTCTCGACCGTCGGCCCGGGTCTCTTGCTCTCCGCGTGGTGGCTGGTGCCCTTCGGCCTGGAACGGGCGTACTCGACGTCCATGAACTACACGAACCTGAACACGTTCTGGTCGTTGTTCTTCCCCGAAGCCGATACGTGGGCGCTGGTCCTGGCGGGGGCTGGCCTCGTCGCCGCGGTCCTCGTCCGCAGCCGCTTCGGCCTGACCGTCACGGTGCTCGGGACGGCCTCGGCGCTGGCGCTGGTGTTCGACCCGCAGGGCAGCCTCTACAACGTGCGGCTGTTGCCGCTGTGGTTCATCTCCGTCTACCTCATGGCGGGCTGGGCCTTCGGCGTGGGCTGCATCGCGGCGGCGCGGCTGTGGCACCGCTCGCAGGACCGGCGCTGGGAGCGCTGGGCGGCCACCTTCTCGGAGCCCTCCTGGGACCTGGCGCCGGAGGACGACGCGGTAGGAGCCGATGCCCTGTGCCCCACGCCGTACACGGGCTACGCGCCGCGCCGCCCGCCGCCGCCCCTGTGGGGTCCGGCCGCCGTGAGCGGCGCCGTGCTGGGACTGGTGGCGGTGATGCTCGCCGTGGTCCCGCCCTTCCTCGTCGACAATTCGGTGGGGCCGATCCACAAGGGCCCGAACGAGGTCACCAACTGGTCGTCCTATAACTACGGGGGCTACGAGGGGCAGACCTCGTATTCCGAGTACCGCGCCGTCATTCAGACGTCGGAGGCCGTGGCCAAGCGCTACGGGTGCGGCCGCGAGATGTGGGAGTACTCCTCCTCCGAGAACCGCTTCGGCACGCCCGAGGCGCTGATGCTCCTGCCCTACTGGACGAACGGCTGCATCGACTCCATGGAGGGGTTGCTCTTCGAGTCCTCGACCACCACCCCGTACCACTTCATCAACCAGGCCGAGCTCTCCGAGGGCCCGTCCGAGCCCGAGGTCGGGCTGCCGTACGGGCCTGTCGACGTGACGCTCGGCGTCCAGCACCTGCAGCTGCTCGGCGTGAAGTACTTCATGGCCGAGACCCCGACGGTCGAGCAGGAGGCCAACGCCGACCCCGCGCTGGCGCTAGTGGCCAAGACGGGGCCGTGGACCTACACCTACCAGGGCGTGGTCAGCCACACCACGTGGAACATCTATCTCGTCAAGGACTCCGCGCTCGTGACGCCGCTGCGCAACGACCCCGTCGTGCTCTCCGGCGTCAACCCGGCGGCCTCCAGTTGGCTCGCCCCGTCCTTGGCCTGGTACGACCACCCGGCGCGCTGGGACGTCGAGCTCGCCCAGAACGGGCCGGCCTCGTGGCCCCGGACGAAGGTGTCGGATATCCGGCCCGCGGTACGCCATGTCGCCTCGACCCGAGTGAGCGCCATCAGCCAGACCGATTCCTCCATCAGCTTCCACGTGTCACGCGTGGGCACGCCGGTCCTCGTCAAGGCCTCCTACTTCCCCAACTGGCACGCCAGCGGGGCGGATGGCCCGTGGCGGGTCACTCCCAACCTCATGGTCGTGGTGCCGACGAGCCACGACGTCACGCTCACCTACGGCAGTTCGACCGCCGGTGACCTCGGGCTGGCGGCGACGCTGATCGGGGTCGTCGCGCTGGGCCTCCTCGTTGCTTCCGAAGTCCGCCGGCGACGACCGGGTCGCCTCAGCCGGTGACGGTGCTGTAAGCGACGGTGTTTGTCGGAGCGGTGAGGTTCACCGACCGGTTCCAGGCGGTGAAGGCCACCACCTCGTGGAGCCGGGTCGTGTTCGACGACGAGCCGATGACCACGGTGGCCCCCACCGGACGGTGCGGAGCCTTGACGGGGACGAAGAGTGCGACGCTCGCAGAGCTGCCCTTCGGAAGCGCCTGCACCGGCCGGCCGTAAATGGGGTAGACCGCGATGCCGTGGACCTTGGTGCGCTTGCCCAGCTGGGCGGTCGAGCGGTTCGGCACGAAGTTGGCAATGGCGCCCGACACGGTCAGCGTCTGGGTGAGCGACTGGAAGGGCTCGTCGCCCGATTGCACGACGACCCACTTGTTGGCGGCGGCGCCGGCCTGGCTCGCCGAGAGTTGCAGGGCGGACTCGAGGGCGGTCGCCGAGCCGCTCACGTAGACGAGCCCCTTGATGAGCTCGACTTCGAGCGGCTCGGTTCCCGAGAGCCACTCACCCGCCGTGGGGGCGCTGAGCGAACCCAACAGCACCTGGGTCACCTTGCCCGCGGTGGTCTTGTCGACGAAGTGCACGGACTGCGCCGTGCCCGCTGCGCTGAGCGCCTCCGAGAGCAGCTGGCCTGCGTTCGGCGAGCTCGAGGCGCCGGCCCAGCCCGAAACCGGTCCGAGGAGGGTCAGCAGGAGGCCGCAGCCCAGGGGGAGAAGGCGTCGCACCGGGGGGATCCTAACGACCATCGATCGGTGTTCCATGGCAGGTGACCAGGGGATGAACGCACGATGACCCCTGGGTAACGGTCCCGGCGGCATGGCGTCCAGAGCCGGCCTGACAAGACACATAGGACAGAAAGTGTCTAATCTGTCTGCCGTGACCGCCACGTTGCCGGTGACCGGAATCCCCGTTTCGCACGGCCGGACCTTCACCGCGACCGAGGAGCGCATCCTCACCGCGGCGCTGGGCCTGATCGGCCGGCGTGGCGTGCGCCGCCTCGGCATGCGAGAGATCAGCGAGGCGGCGGGCGTCTCGCGGGGCACCCTCTACCGCTACTTCCCGAGCAAGGACGACGTGCTGGCGGCCGCGGCCGACTACGACGAGCGGCGATTCAGCGACGGCCTGGAGAAGGTGATGGCGAGCGTGACCGCGCCGGCGGATCGGATCGGCGCGTTCGTCGCCTACGCATTCGACTTCATCCGTTCCCACCCGGCGCGCTTCCTCTTCGGGTCCGAGCCCGAGTTCGTCCTGAGCTACCTCTTGGACCACCTGCCCGCCATGCGCAGCGAGTTGTTGGGGCGCCTCGGCGACGCGCTCGACACGGTGCCTGCCGTCGCCGGCGGCGGCCTCGACCGCGAACAGCTGGCCGACGTCATCGTCCGCCTCTTCCTCTCGAGCTGGATCATCCCCGAGCCCGACGAAGCCTCGCTCGTGCAATCCGTCAGTCGCATCCTGCAGATCAGCCCCGAATAGTCCTGGGAGGACACATGGAGACGCAAACACAGACCGACGAGGCGGCCGCGGCCGCCGCGGCCGCCGGCGGCGAGAACCCGCTCTCGGGCATGGACCCCGAGATGGCGGCGAATCCTCAGCCCACGTTCAAGGTCTTGCGCGACGAGATGCCCGTCATGTCGATCGACATGCCCAACGGAACGGGGGTCGTCCTGTCGCGCAAGGAGGACATCATGCTCGCCCTGCGCCAGCCCGACGTCTTCTCGTCGAACATGGACGCCGTCGACCTCAAGAACAAGCGGCCCATGATCCCGCTGCAGATCGACCCGCCCGAGCACAAGAAGTTCCGCAAGCTGCTCGACCCCATCTTCGCCCCGCGCAAGATGGCGGCCATGGACGAGCAGGTCTCCGCGCTGGTGAACCAACTGATCGACAAGTTCATCGATCGGGGCGAGGTCGACTTCGCCAAGGAGTTCTCCATTCCGTTCCCCTCCGAGGTGTTCATCACGCTGCTGGGCCTGCCGCTCGAAGAGCTCCCGCGGTTCCTGAGCATGAAGGACGGCATCATCCGCCCCGACCACGTCACGGGCAAGCTCTACGGCTCCAAGGAGGCCAGCGACTACCAGCAGAAGATCGCCGATTCCGTCTACGACTACTTCGACGAAGCCCTCGACCAACGCGAGCTGGAGCGCCGTGACGACCTGCTGTCGCTCTTCCTCGACGCCGAGCTCGAGGGCGATAGCCTCACCCGCGAGGACATCCTCGACATCTGCTTCCTGTTCCTCATCGCCGGGCTGGACACGGTCACGGCGACGCTCGACTGCATGTTCTCCTTCCTCTCGCAGAACCCCGAACACCGGCGCCAGCTCGTCGCCGACCCCGCGCTGATCCCCAACGCCATTGAGGAGCTGCTGCGCTGGGAGACGCCCGTGATGGGGATCGCCCGGGTGGCCGTGCAGGACACCGAGCTGGCCGGCTGCCCGATCCACCAGGGCGACCAGGTGATGGTGATGATCGGGTCGGCCAACACCGACGAGGCCGAGTTCCCCGACGGCGACGTGGTGCGCTTCGACCGCGAGGTGAACCCGCACATCGCGTTCGGCGGTGGCATCCACCGCTGCCTCGGGTCGCACCTGGCCCGCATGGAGCTGCGCGTCGCGCTGCGCGAGTGGCACAAGCGGATACCCGACTACGAGGTCGAGTCCGGACACACGCTGGTGTACACGCCGGGCATCCGCTCCATCGAGCACTTCCCCATGCGTTTCACCGCGGCCTCCTGATCGCGCCCGACGTCGTAGCGTGACCGCCGTGGGTGAGGCGCGCACAGCGGCCGCCAGGCGACTGGCCATGGTGCTCGAACCGGTGGCCGCGCAGGTGTACTTCTCACCCGAGTGCCACGCCGCGTACGCCGGGCTCGGGTTCTCGCCCAGCCCCGCCACCCTGCCCAGCGGCGTGGAGCTGCCTGACGGCCCCGCGTACTTCACCAGCCGGGGTTCGGTCATGGGCCAGGTCCCGGGCGCGGTGGTGGCCGCCGCCTTCGCCGTCTTCAATCCCGAGGCGGTCATCCCCTCGGTCGAGTTCGGCTGGGCCAAGGTGGACGCGCCGACGATCTGCGCGGCCAGGACGGCTGGCGCGCTCGCGCAGCTCACCCGCGTGCTCGGCCCCGAGCCCGAGGGAGTGTCCCGCGCCACCGAGCTCCTCGCCGTCGCCGCGGCGCCGCTGCGCCCCGAGGGCAAGCCGCTCTACGCGGGGCTGCTGAGTCTCGGCCTGCCCGGGGACCCGTTGGGCGACATGTGGCGCCGCGCCGACCTGCTGCGCGAGTTCCGCGGTGACGCCCACACCGCCGCCTGGACCGCCGCCGGCTTCGACGCCACCGAGATCGGGTTGCTCACCGAGCTCTACTGGGGTCTCCCCCTGCGCACCTACATCCGCACCCGGGCCTGGTCCGACGACCAGCTCGACGCCGCGGAGGCCCGCCTCGCCGCTCGGGGACTGGTGGCCGACGGCGCGTTCACCGAGGCCGGCCGCTCGCGGCGCGACTCCGTGGAGGTGGCCACCGACGCCCAGTGCGCCCCCATGCTCGACGCGTTGGGCGACGATCTCGACGAGCTGGTCGGGATCCTGACCCCGTGGGGCGAGGCCATCCGCGCCGCCGGGGGCTACCCGGCGCAAGGCCCGCACGAGCTGGCCCCGCCGCGCTGATCCCGCTCAGCTCAGCGGCCGGGCCTCCGTCCCTTCGCCCGGCGTGATGAACAGCGCCATGCCGGGCTCGTGGACGCGGGCGGTGTGCCACACGTTCGGCGGATTGATGAGGGCCTGACCCGGACGGAGCTCCACGACGCGCTGCTCGCCGTCGAGGTCCTGGACGACGTCGACGCGGCCGCTGATCAAGAAGACCACCTCTTCACCGGCGGGGTGGCGCTCCCACGAATCCCAGCTCTCCGTCTGGGGCAGGACGCAAACCAGCCGGCCCCGGCCCCGATCGGCCGCGAACCGCCGGCTGTACTCGTCGAGGTAGGCCGGCGACCACTCGAAGTCGGGCAGGGGGGTGGCGGTGGGGTCCACGCCGAGGTGGATGAACGTCTGGGAGAGGTCGAAGGCTTCGTCGTTCACCGAGACATGGTGCCACCGTGGTCGGGCCTCCGCCCGCCCAAATTCGGATGAACCGAACGCGACGAATCCGTGACGATTCGGAACCCTTCCCTGGTAATCGTCGACACTCCAATCCGGCGCGTCGTACGCTGTCGCACCTGCGTTGATCAGTCGGAGATCACGAGAGGGGAGGGGTCGCCATGCCCAGCCAGACCACCGTCGAGATGCCGGCAGAGGTCCTCGGCTACCTGGACCTCCACCACATCATCACCCTGGGCACCGCCTCGTTCACCGGCATGCCCCACGCGGCCACGATCGCCTACACGAGCGACGGCAACGGCGTGTATTTCTCCATGCCGTCGAACGAGCTCACGGTGAAGAACATCGCCGCCAACAAGTGGGCCTCGTTCACCATCGACGACTACACGCCGGACTTCCGCAAGGTACGGGAGTTGCGAGGCGTCGGCCGGTGCGAGCGGGTCGACCAGCCGGACGCAAACCGGGCGCAAGGACTCTTCGCCGTCAAGATGCCGGGCATGCCCAAGGAGGCCTTGGAGAACATGCACCTCATCCGGCCCCTCGAGCTCCACTTCGTGGACTACGAGTACACGGCGGGTGTCGCGGTGCCCATGGAGTCGACCACGGTCTACGCCTCCACCGATTCGGCCTCCATCCCGGCGCCGTTCAGCACCCAGCTCCAGCACCTGGTGCTCGAGCCGGGCGAGGTGATCGTCCGCCAGGGCGAGACCTCCGACCGCTTCTTCATCATCGTGGACGGCGACGTCGAGGTGCGGCGGGAGGGCCATGGCCAGGACGTTGTCGTCACCCGCCACGGACCGGGCCAGCTCTTCGGGGAGGTGGGCGCGCTCACCGGCTCCCCGCAGACCGCGAGCTACGTCGCCGTCGGCAAGACCGTCGTCATGGCGGTCGACCGCAGCGCATTCCAGGAGTTCGCGGCGCAGTCGGCGGCCGCCGACCTCGGCCAGCGGATCCAGGGCACGCTGCTGTCGCAGCGGCCCAACGGGAACGAGCCGCAATAAGCGAGCGTCAGTACAGCGGCGACCACGCCGCGCTGCGCAGGATCCGGCTCTCCCAGCGGTCGCGCACGGCGAGCGCATCGTGCATCCAGGTGCCCGGGGCCGTCGCCTCGGGCGGGAGGTCGTGGCCCAGCAGGTAGAGCAACGCCTTGTGGTTGGTGATGCGCTGCCACAGAACCACCTCGGTCGTGTGGTGCGAGCCGAACACCGGCTGGAAAGCGGCCTCGAGGTCGAGGATGCTGTGCTCCGAACCCTTCTGCGACGCCAGGGTCTGGTCGTAGAGCGTGCCCGCCTTGTCCAGGTAGGCCTGCAGCCCGCCCGGATAGGGCCATGCCGTGTCCTCCATGAAGAGACTCAGCTCGTGGGTCTCGGCCCCGGCCGGGACCGCGCCGAAATCGATGTCCTGCAGCGGCGACCATGACACCGGCATGAGGAGCTTGGCGCGGCAGGTGTGCTGCATGGCGTCGACCTTCGATGACCACGCGGCCAAGTCGCCGCTGCGGGTGCGCTCGGCCAGCTCCGCCCACGCGACCGCGTCGTTGCACCCGATGATCGTGACGACGGTGTAGGCCTGACCGCTGCCGTGGGCGAGCCTCAGGAACCACAGCAGCCGGGAGCCGTCGGACTGGGCCAGCTGGGGCAACAGCTCGTCGCGGTAGGCGGCGTCGAAGTCCTTTTCTTCGCGCCGGCAACCTGGTGCACTTCATGGAGCAACAGCACGGTGAACCCCCAGTGGTCGGGTGACTTGCGCCTTACGGTTAACGGGTCGTGGCAATGCCGCCGTCGACGGGAAGGACGGCTCCCGTCACGTACGACCCCGCCCGTGACGATAGGAAGATGGCGGCCCCAGCCATGTCGTCGGGCCGGCCAATGCGCCGCAGCGGTGCGCTGGCCACGATCTGCTCGCCGAAGGCCTCGAGCGTGGCGGCCATCATCTTCGACTCGAAGGGCCCCGGCGCGATGGCATTGACCGTGATGGCGGGTGCGAGCCGCTTGGCCAGGTGGCGGGTCAGCTGGTGCACGGCCGCCTTCGACGCGGAGTAGGCGTAGGTCTCCATGACCGGCACCGCGATCCCGTCGATCGAGCCGATGTTGATGACCCGTGCAGGCTCTTCCTGGGTGCCGGCCTTCTGCAGCAGCGGGACGAGGAATTTGGTCACGTGGAAGACCCCTTTGACGTTCAGCGCCAGCACCCGCTCGAACGCCGCCTCGTCGTAGTCGCTGAGGGGCGCGCCCCAGGTGGCGCCAGCGTTGTTGACCAGGATGTCGAGACGGTCGACCCGGCTGGCCATCTCGTCGCCGAGACGGCGGCACTCGTCCTCCTTGGAGAGGTCGGCCGGGATGGCGACGCAAGTCCCCTTCTTCGACAGCTCCGCCGTCACCTCCTCGCACACGTCCGACTTCCGCGACGAGATGTACACCGACGCCCCAGCGTCGACGAAGCCCTCGGCGATCATCTTGCCGATGCCGCGGCTGCCCCCGGTGACGAGGGCCGTCTTACCAGCGATGGAGAAGAGGTCGGAGGCGCTCATGGCCTCATTCTGTCCCGCGACGCGCGTCGGCGCCTCTCAAGGCGTCGGTGTGCGGACCGACATTGTGACGAAGTCCCGCCCCCACGCCGCGTTGAAGAACGTCGCCGGTCCCTGCAGGCTGCTCGGCGGCATGCTGGTCCCGTTCGACGGACTGGCCAAGTCACCCGGCAGTGGCGGGTCGTAAGTCGCGAAGACCGGCCAGGAGGGGTTGATGTCGAGTTGCATCCCGCGCACGACCCCCGCCTCCACCAGCAGCTGTGCCAGCGCGAGCGGCGTGAGCGCGGGCCCGGCCGCGTAGACCAGCGCGCCGTCGCCTGTGACACCGACCGCCGAGCGCCATTGGTCCTCGATGCCGGCGCCTGAGCACGAGGTGGGGCCGCAGGTCGCGCCCCACGCTTGCCAGTCGGGGCCGGCGGCCTGCGGCGTCGGTTGTCCGGCCGCGACGAGCGGCACGAGGTTCTGGCGGACGGCGACGACGCTTGACGTCATGGAGACGTCGGTGCCCCACGCCCCCACCGTGGCCGAGCCGTCGGCGTTGATGACCAGCGAGGCGGCGCCGTTCACGAGGGGGTAGATCATGCGGCCCTCCGTGAAGTAGCCGCCGCCCGCGTCCTTCATGAGAAAGCCGCCGTTGAAGGCGGCCACCAACGTCGCCGCCTCTGCCGGCTGAATCGGAGCGGTGAATTGGTACGGCCCACCCCCGGGGCTCTTCGACCCCGAGTAAAGCTGGGCAGCCAGCAGGCGGGTGTCCATCCAGGCGACGCCCGCGTCCTCGGAGCCGCCGGGCGGCAGGAGATGTGTCTCGTATACGACGGGCACGCCGTCAACGGTGCGCCCGGCGGGGGCCCATTGGCCGGCTCCGGGAGAGTCGGACGCGGGGGCGGCGATCGGAGCCGGGCTGGGGAGCGCCGGCGGGACGGTGGTCGTGGTCGTGGGCGGGACGGTCGTCGTGGTCGTGGTTGGTGCAGTCGACGGGGCGGTGCGCAGCCCTGCACCGGGCCCGCTGCTGCACGCAGTCAACAAGACAGCGGCGAGCATCAGCACAGACACCGCGCCGACCGTTCCTCCCCTCGCGGTGCCGGGTGCGCTCACGACCGTCAGCGTAGGTTTCGGGTTGCTCGTTGCGAGGGGCGCGCGCGGCAAGGCGTCCCCGCAAACTCTCAACAGACCCGTTGATAGTTTTCAGAGACATCCACGGGAGTCATCAGAGACATCATCGGGTCTCAGAGGTTCGGCGACCGGCGAGAGCCACGACCCACCGGCCAGGGCTCAGGGCGCCGCCAGGGCCACCGCGCTCCGCACCATCACACTGGCGCCGAACCGCAACGACGCGTCCTCGACCAGGAACGTCGGGCTGTGGTGCATGCCGCTCGAGCCGTCGGCCGCCGCCCCGCCGACAAAGAAGTAGCACCCCGGCAGGTGGTCGAGGAATTCGCTCACGTCGTCGCTCGGTGCAGTCGGGGGCATCCGGAACACGGCGTCGCTGCCGAGCACACCCGCCGCCTCGGCCTCCACCACCGCGGTCACGCCCGCGTCGTTCACCACGGCTCGCGTGTGCTCGGGCAGCTCCAACTCGACCTGCACGCCCCGGTCCTCGGCCACCGACGCGCAGAGGTCACCCAGACGGCCGATGGCCGACTCGCGCTGCGCCTCGGTGAAGGTCCGCAGCGTGCCCGTCACCCGGGCTGAGGTGGGGACGACGTTGACCGCCGTGCCGGCCGCCAGAGTGCCCGCGCTGCACACGCAATTCGTTTCTTCGTAGCGCAAGCCGTCGGCTACCGAGCCCAGCCGACCCACCAGTTCGGCCGCCGCCCGGACGACGTCCCCCTCCTCGTTCGGCACCGCGCCGTGCCCGCCAGGCCCGGAGAGAGTGATGCGGAACGAGTGGGCCTCGGACATGGTGATGCCGCTGCGCAAGGCGAGGAGGCCGGTCGGGATCACCGACGTGACGTGGAAGCCGATCAACCGGGACCCCTCCAAGACGTTGAGCGCGCCGTTTTCGAGCATGGTCTTGGCGCCGCAGAGTGCCTCCTCAGCGGGCTGGAACACGAACACGTAGCGCCCGGGCAGTTCCTCGCGTCGAGACGCGAGCGCGGAGGCGGCCCCCAGGAGCGCCGCGGCGTGGACGTCGTGCCCGCACGCGTGCATGATCCCTTCGACCTCCGAGTGGCCGGCCCGCGCCGCGTCCTCTTGGACCGGCAGGGCGTCGATGTCGGCTCGCAACCCGACGCTGCGCCCCGGGCGGCCGCCCTCCAGTACGAAGAGCCCGCCGGTCTCCGTGACCCGCGTGGCCTCCTGGATCCCGAGCGCACCCATGTGGTCGCGGATGACCGCCGTCGTGTCATGCTCGGCAAAAGCCAGCTCCGGCTTGCGATGGATGGCGCGGCGCAGCTCGACCATCTCGTCGTAGACGGCGTCGCCCGGCGCCGGTCCGAGCAGATCGAGCAGGTCGCTCACCTCGACGCCTTTACGCCTCAGCGCCTTCACGCCTCATCGCGCGTCAGCGCCCGAGCAGGTCGCGAGCGATGTGGGTCACCTGGATCTCGTCCGTCCCTGCGTAAATCTGGAAGACCTTGGCGTCGCGGGCCAGCTGCTCGACGCGGAATTCGGACATGTACCCGTTGCCGCCGAAGAGCTGCACCGCCTCCATCGCCACCTCGGTGGCCGCCTGAGCCGAGTAGAGCTTCATGGCCGACGCTTCGGCGAGGGTCAGGCTCTTGCCGGCCGCCGACATCTCGATGTGCCGGAACACCAGGTTCTGCACGTTCAGGCGTGCGATCTCCATCTTCGCCAGCTTGAGCTGGATCAGCTGGAACTCGGCGATCGGCCGCTCCCACAGCAGGCGGTCGTTCGCGTACTGCACGGACAGCTTCAGGCATTCCTCAATGACGCCGAGCGACATGGCGGCCACGCCGGCCCGCTCCGTCACGAAGTTGCCCTTGGCGCTCTCGCGTCCCTCGTTGCCCCCCGGAGCGCCCTCGGTCTCCCCGAGGAGCCGGTCCTTGGTCACCCGCACGTCGGTGAGGAACAGCTCGCCCGTCGGCGACGAGTGCAGACCCATCTTGCGGAAGGGCTTCGACTGGTCCAGGCCGGGCATGCCCGAGTCGAGGATGAACGTCAGCACCGGGCGCTGGCGGAGCGGCGCGTCGCCGCCGTCGTCGAGCTTGGCGTAGAAGACGATCGTGTCGGCGTACGGGCCGTTGGTGATGAACGTCTTGTTGCCGTTGAGCACGTACTCGTCGCCGTCGCGCCGCGCGGTGGACTTCATGCCCCCCAGGGCGTCGGAGCCCGAGTCGGGCTCCGTGATGGCCCAGGCGCCGATCTTGTCCAGCGTGAGGAGGTCGAGGCCCCAGCGCTCCATCTGCGCCGGCGTGCCGCTCTTCATGATGGTGCCGCCGGCCAGGCCGGTGCTCACGCCGAGCGCGGTGACGATGCCCGGGCAGTAGTGGCACAGCTCAATGATCGGGATCAGGGTCAGCGCCGCGTTGCCACCACCACCGCCACCCTCACTGCGCTCGGCAGAGGGCGGGGCATCCGACGTCTTGCGTTCGAGCGCCTTCTTGAACGAGTCCCGGGCCAGCGCGTCGAGCCCGAACGTCCGGTAGAGCTTGCGGATGACCTCGTACGGCGGGGTGACGCCGTGCTCGAGCTCTTCGACGTTCGGCTTGACCTCTTCCTCCACGAAGCGGCGCACCGCGTCTTGGATGGCCAGTTGCTCATCGGACCATTGGTACATGGGGAGCCTCCCTGCGGCCCCCGCCGGGCCGCCGCCTGACCCTACAGGGTGCCTCTCGCCGAGGTCGAAGCGGGCCTAATGACTAGGCGTCGGCGATGCGCTTCAGCGTGTTGCGGTCGGTGTGGCTCACCGGGTCGGGCCACTTCGCGTGCTGGAGGATCGAGGTCTCGCTGTAGGTGAACTCGCCCTCGACGCTCGTGTCGATGGTCACCTCGTAGCGCACGGTCCGGGCGTTCTGGTCCAAGAAGTGGTTGGAGAGGATGCCGTAGGTCTGGACGCCGGCGTCCGCTCCGAGGCTGAAGACCGTGGCGCTCGACTCGACGGTTCCGCCGGCCATGATGGCCGAGCCCCGGGGGATGAGGAAGCACCGGATGACCTGGCTGTCGAGCGCGTCCCAGAGCCAATAGCCCACCTCGGTGTGGAACGGGTTCTCCTCCGTGCCGCGCCACCCCGCCATGCGGTAGTCCAGGCCGTAGAGGATCTGGGCTCCGTTCTCCACCGGTCCGAACGGCTTGAAGTCGATGTGTTCGCGGAACGGCGTCACCGTGATCTTCCCGGTCTCGTTCGCGTAGGCGATGTCCTCGCCCTGCTCGCCTTCCCAGACCCCCGCCAGGCGTGCCAGTGGGCCCCACTCAGGTCCTGCGCTCAACGGTCCTCCTTCTTGGCGGGCCCGGCGTCGGCGCCGGTGTCGGCGTCACTTTACCGAGGCCTCACCGCGGCGCCCTCGTTCGGCGCGCCGTCGTGAACCACGACACGCGGGTTGTTCAGCGCCTGGCGGCCACTCCGGCGACGTCGAGCCCTTCGTCGGGCGTGTCGGGTTGCTTGGGCCGGCGCGGGAGCCGGTGGCGCGTGCGCGCCCCCTCGGCGTGCCGCTGCGTCCGCGCCACGAGGATCCGGCTGGCCACCAGGAGGAGGAGGACGATCACGACCAGGATGAGCGCGGCGTCGTAGGCCAGGTAGTGGTCCTGCACGTTCGGCTGGTCGTAGAACGTGAAGACGACGTAGGTCAGGTACGGGAACTCGGCGTGCGTCAGCGAGTGGGGGAGCGTGTTGGAGAAGCCGACCGTGTAGATCAGCGGCGCCGTCTCGCCGCAGGCGATCGCCATCGCGAGCAGAAGCCCGGTCACGATGCCCGGCGCCGCGCTCTTGAGCACCACCTTGCGCAGCGAGTAACCCATCGTCATCCCGAGCGCCTCGGCTCCCTCGCGGTAACCCGTCGGCACCTGGCGCAACGAGTTCTCCGTGGTCTTGGCGATGTAGGGGATCACCATGATCGACAGGATGATGAGCGCGGCCCACAGGGAATAGCCCCAGCCCAGGCTGACGACGAAGGCGCTGTAGCCCACGAAGCCGAGCACAATCGACGGGAAGCCCGAGAGGACGTCGGAGGCCGTCCGCAGGAGCCCGCCGGCGCGCTTGCCGCTCTTGCGCGTCCGCGCCATCTCCGAGAGGTGGATTCCGGCCAGCACCCCGATCGACCCGGCGATGACCAGGGTCCCGAACATGAGGATGAGCGTGCCGAGGATCTGGTCGCGCAGCCCGCCGCCCTCGGGCGTCAATTTGGTCCACAGCACGTCCCACCGCCAGTGCGCGGCGGCGTTGAACAGCACGCCGAGGAGGATCCAGGCGGCGGGGGCGATGATCAGGACCAGACACGCGTAGGTGAAAACGCGGAACCCGATCGACCGCATCCGTCGCCGGCGCGTCGAGTGCCCCGCCGCCAGCGGCGACGTGCCCCCGGTCGGGCGGGTCGCGATGAGCGTCATATCCCACCCACCGGGGCGCCGATGCGCGAGGTGCGGGAGACGATCGCCCGGGCGATCAGGTTGACCGCCACCGAAATCACCGCGAGCACGAGCGCCAGCTCGGCCAGGGTGGCCACGGCGAAGCCGGTGCCGTCGGTCAGCGCGCCCTCCAGCTGGGTGAGGATCGTCGCCGCGATCGTGCCGAAGGGCTGGTAGATGTTCGGCGCGATGTGCAGGGAGGCGCCACCGACCAGCGCGACGGCGATGGTCTCGCCGAGGGCGCGACCGAGGCCGAGCACGCTGGCCCCGATGATCCCCGAGCACACCCAAGGCAGGGTGATCTTGTTGGCCACCTCCCAGTTCGTGAAGCCGAGCGCCTCGCCGCCCTCCTTGGGCAGCGGCGGCACCTGGGTGAAGAGGTCACGCGTGGTCGAGGCGATGATCGGGATGATCATCATGCCGAGGACGATGCCGGCCGTCAGCAGGCCCTCGCCCGAGCCGACCGGGCCGCGGAAGTAATTGAAGGGCCTGACGTCGGGGAACCAGCCCGCGATGTCGGAGATGATCGGGTAGATGTTCCTGGCCAGCCACGGCCCGAAGGTCAGCAGGCCCCACAGGCCGATGACGACGCTGGGGACGCCGGCCAGGATCTCTATGGCGAAGCCGAGCGGCCGCGAGATCCACCCCGGCATGCGCTCGGTCAGGGCGAAGGCCGCGCCGATGGAGAGGGGCACTGCCACGATGAGGGCGATGACGGACGACTGGATCGTCCCGAGGATGATCGGCCACGCGCCGAATTGCGACCCCGCTGCGTGGGCGACGCCGTCGGTGTGGACGGTCGCCCCGTAGCTCTGGCCGTACGTCCAGTTCTTCCCGTAGAGGAAGTACCAGCCGTTGACCCGGATGGCCGGCCAGGCCTTGTGGGCGAGGATGGCGATGGCGAAGATGAGCGCGGCCAGCGGCAGGTAGACCGCGATGCGGGCGCTCCAGCGCCAGAAGCCGCTCTCGTTGTTCCGGAACCAGTTCCCGGTCCGACGGTAGAACGGGCCTGAGCCGGCTGAGGGCCCGGACGGCGCGGCGAGGGGGTTCCCCGCCGTGCCGTCGACGGACGTCATCTATTTGATGGTCAGGATCTGCTTCACAGACTGCGCCTCGACCTTGGAGGGCAGTGGCTGGAAGTTCACCTGGGCCAGGTACGACGTCGCGGCGCCGTACTTCGGGTTGACCGCCCACTCGAGGAACGAGCGGATGGCCTTCGCGGTGTTGCTGCTCTGCTGGTGGTTCGAGACGATGGCGTACTCGTAGTTGATGATCGGGTAGCCGTTGTTGGCGGCGCCGTAGATCAGCGAGATGGTGCCGTTGGCGGGCGTCTTCTTCACGAAGTAGTTGGCCTCTGCGGCGATGGACGCCTGGGTCGGCACCTCGTACTGGCCCTTGGCGTTCTGCAGCGAGCCGTAGCCGAGGCCGGCCTGGAGAGTCTGGGTCAGGTAGCTGATGCCGACGTAGGCGATGCACCCCGGCGTGGCCTTGCAGCCGGTCACCATCCCCGAGTTCCCGTTCTCACCGAGGGCACCCGGCGCCGCCGGCCACGGGACCGTGGTGTTGTAGCCGATCTTGGTGCCCCACCCCGACGGGTCGGCCTTGGACAGATACGTCGTGAACAGGAACGTGTCACCACTGCTGTCCGATCGGTGCAGCGTCACGATCGGGATGCTGGGCAGGGTCACGCCCGGGTTCAGGCTGGCGATCTGCGAGGCGTTCCACTTGGTGACCTGCCCCTGGTAGATCTCCGAGAGCAGCTTGCCGCTCAGCTTCAGGTGCGAGAGCACGCCCGGCACGTTGTAGGCCACGATCTGCGCCGAGATCGCCAGCGGGATGTTCTTCAGGTCGGGGTTCGACGTGGAGACGCTGGGCGACAGGTAGGCGTCCGACGCGCCGATGTCGATCGTGCCGTTCTCGGCCGACGAAATCCCGGTGCCCGACCCCGTCCCCGCCGTCTGGACCGTGACGTTCGAGTACTTCTGCGTGTAGCCCCCGACCCACAGGTTGAAGAGGGGGTAGAGCAGGGTGCTCCCCGTCTCCGTCAGGGTGCCGCCGGGAGGCGTCTCCACGCCGCTGCTCGGCAGCTTGGTGCTCGCCGATGCGGCAGTGCCGAGCACGACCGAGCTCAGTGCGAGTCCCGCCACGATGGCGGCGATCGCCCCCAGCCTCAATCGCGTCGCTCCCTTCGATGTGGTCACAGGTTCTCTCCTTGTGCGGTGGTTGGTTGGTGCTGCTCTGGTCGATCCGATGATCCGATGATCCGATGATCCGATGATCCGATGATTCGGCGGCCGGTCACGGTAGGAGTTGCGCGCGTCCGGCGGAGGTCGTCTCCTACCCCATACGTCCCGTGACGTAACGCTCAGTGTCCGGATGCGACGGGTGGTTGAAGAGCTGCTCGGTGGGACCGGTCTCCACCAGCGCCCCCTGGTAGAAGAAGATCGTGTGATCGGAGATGCGCGTGGCCTGGCCGAGGTTGTGCGTCACGACGATCACGCTGAGTGCGGGCGTCAGCGTCTTGATCAACGCCTCGATCGATTCCGTGGTGATCGGGTCCAGCGAGGACGTGGGCTCGTCGAGCAGCAGCACGTCGGGGCCGACGGCCAGCGCGCGGGCCAGGCAGAGCAGCTGCTGTTGTCCTCCCGAGAGGCGGAAGGGTGAGTCGTTCAGCCGGTCCTTCACCGCGTCCCAGAGGCCGACCTCGGTGAGCCGGCGCTCGCACACCACGTCGAGCTGCTTCCCCTTGGCGATGCGGTGGGCCTTGACGCCCGCCACCACGTTGTCCCTGATCGACATCGGGAAGGGGTTGGGCCGCTGGAAGAGCATCCCGACCTTGCGCCGCAGCGTCAGCACGTCGACGGCACGGGCCCACAGGCTCTCGTTGTCGTAGGTGACGTCGCCCGCGCGCTCGAAGCCGGGCACCCGGTCGTTCATCCGGTTCAGCGTCCGCAGGAAGGTGGACTTGCCCGAGCCCGTCGGGCCGATGAGGGCGGTGATCGATCCGCGCTTGAGAGCCACGTTCACGTCCGCCAGCACCGTGCGCCCGGAGAAGCCGAGCGTCAGTTGCCGAGACTCCATGACGTCCTCAGGGCGCGCGGCGTCGGGATCGAGGGACTTGATCGCCTCGTCGATTTCGCCTTGCTTCTCCGTCGTCGTAACGGGATCGTTACGGCGCTCCGACTGCTCTTCGTCTGCCACTATCAGGAACGTAGCGAGGCCAAATGAACGATCGGCAACAACAGCGGTATCTCAGGGTGAACTGTTCGCAAGAGATTTGTAACAAATGCCGCGCGCCCAGTCGACTCCCAGTCCTTGTTCCGCCTGCGGTCAGATCCGAAGCGCCCACACGCCACCCGGTGTGCTCGTAACAACGTGGGTGTCACACGGCTCGTCGTGTCGCTCCGGTTGCGGCGCGAGGCCGCCGCCGCGACCCTCAGGCGCCGGCCGCGCCTGCGCCCTGCGGACCGCCGCCGACGGCCGCCCGGTGCGCGGCGGCGATCGCCACCACAATCCCCGGTGACCACGCGAGGAAGGCCAGGGCAGCCACCGCCGCCGGGATGGACAGCGCCAGCGCGAGCCCGGTGGAGATCAGCGAGCAGATGTTGGCGGCGGCGTAGAGGCTGATGGCGACGAGCAGGGCGATCCACCATCGCAGGACCCGGGCCCGGTGCGGGTCGCCCGGCGGCAGGCAGTCCCGGATGGCGCCGTAGGGCATCCAGAGGTTCACGATCGGCACGAACCAGCACCCCACCCCCCAGGCTGGCGACTTGTCGGCCGGCAACCCGAGCGCACGCGCCGCCGACGCGGCCCGGTGCTGCCAGATACAGGCGACGATGATCGCCGCGACAGTGACGAGGCCCACAACGAGCTCCGCCGGGCTGAACCCGTTTGGCCCTCTGTACGTCGGCGGCGTGATGTGGTTTCTCGTGTCGTCCCAGACGACCCGGAACTCGTGGCCGAACATGCGCAGCTGCGCAGCGTTGATGCGCTGCACGATCAGCCCCACGATGATGTAGACGGCCGGCATGATCACGGCCAGCCGCGCCGTCGGCGCGAGGCGCAGCTCCTCGTCCACCAAGCGAGACGTGGTGTGCGCGTTGAACCGGTCGGTGGCGGCCGCCCACGGCGCCGGCTGCAACGGCGGTCCCTGCGGCGGCTCGGCCTCGGCCCACGGCGGCGGCGGGGGCTGCTGGGGCAACACCGTCGCCTCGGTCCAGGCGTAGCCGTCCCACCAGCGCTGCCCGGGTCCGCCCGCCGGGTCCGAATACCACCCCGGAGGGGCACCGGGGTAGCCGCCGCTTTGCTCACTCACGACGACATCCTGCCAAACCGCCGGGCTCGCCCTGCCCACACGGGGCTGCATAGCCTCGGAGCCATGCGGATCTTCGTGGCGGGAGGCACCGGCGCGATCGGCCGCCCGCTCGTCACCGGCCTCGCCGCCGCCGGACACGACGTCACCGTGTTCTCCCGCCGCGAAGGGCGGGTGGCCGCCCTGGGCGTGCCCGGAATCGTCGCGGCGGTCGGCGACGCCTTCAACGCCGACGCCGTCATGCGCGCGGTGCAGGCGGCCCGGCCCGAGGTCGTGATCAACCAGCTGACGAACCTGCCCCAGTCGGCCAACCCCCTCGCGGCCAAGCGCGGCTTCGACACGACGAGCCGGTTGCGCCGTGAGGTGTCGGGCACCCTGGTCGCGGCGGCACGCAGCGCCGGAGCGCGCCGGGTCATCGCCCAGAGCATCTCCTTCGCCTACCGACCCGGTCCCGGCGTGCGCACGGAGCCGGACCCGTTGTGGACCGACGCCGCGGGCCAGATCGGCCTGCTCATCAACTCGGTCGCCACCCTCGAGACCGCGACCCTCGGCGACACGGGCGTCGAGGGTGTCGTGCTGCGTTACGGATCCTTCTACGGCCCGGGCACCTACTTCGCGCCCGGCGGGCTCTACACCTCCCTGGTCGCCAAGCGCCGGCTCCCCATTCCCGGTGCGGGCGGCGGGTTGTTCGGGCTCGTGCACATCGAGGACGCCGCCGCGGCCACCGTCGCCGCGCTCGATGGTCCGGCCGGCATCTTCAACGTTGTCGACGACGTGCCCGCGCCGGCCGCGGAGTGGATGGCCCTGTCGGCCCGATTGCTCGGGGCCAAGCCGCCGCGCCGGATTCCCGAGTGGGTCGTCCGCATCGGCGCGGGCAAGTTCGTGGCCTACCTGATGTGCGATCAGCCCGCGGTCTCCAACCAGCGGGCGCGCACCGAGCTCGGCTGGTCGCCGCGGTATCCCGATTGGCACATCGCGCTGCCGGCCGCGCTCGCTGGCACGTGACCGCCGGGATGCCGGCGCACCCACGCGCGCCGCGCCGCGCCGCGTCAGGTCGGCAGCCCCAGCGCAGCCCCCAGTGCCCCGATCGCGCCGGCGCCGACGAGCGTGATGACGACACTGCGGCGGAGGCCGATGATGGCCACGAGGGCGCCCACCAGGACGACCACCTGCCAGGCGTGAGCGATGGCCAGCGCCAGCGGAATGGCGGCGCCGGCGATCGCGCCGATGGCGGCCGGACCGGCCCCGTTGAGGAACGATTGCGCGACACCGTTGGTGCGGAGCGCGCCGAAGTGCCGGGCCCCGGCCAGGATGAACACGAACGAGGGCGCGAATGCGATCAGCGCCGCCAAGAGCGCCCCGCCGACGCCGGCCGCGGCGTAGCCGACGACCGAGACAGTCTGCACGACGGGCCCCGGCGTGATCTGACCGAGCGCCACGCCGTTGAGGAACTGGGAGTTCGTCATCCAGTGGTAGTGGTGCACCGCATCGGCCTGCATGAGCGGGATGATGACGAACCCGCCTCCGAACGACAGAGCGCCCACCTTCAGCGCCACCCACGCCAGCGCACCGAGTCCGCCGGTGACAATCACGCCAAGCGGCACCAGGAGGAGACTCTGTGCGCTCCGGGGCGGACGCACCTTTCCGGAGATCGCCACTTCGACGAGCCCGCACGCCAGCAGCACCACGACCAGGTAGGTGCCGAGCGTCGCCGCGGCCGCCCCGCCTGCGACGGCGTAGACCACCCAACGCGCCTGTCGGGCGCGGGCGTTGCCTGACCTGCGCCAGCTGGCCGGGATCAACCCGAGAGCGGCATTGACGGCCACGGGTGCCACCGCCGCACCCGCTCCGAGCGCGGCACCCTTGATCCAAGTTGGCGGGTTGGAGGCCAAGAAGACGGCCGCCAACACGATGATCAGGGCGAGCCCGGGGCAGATGAAACAGGCGCCCCCGACGAGCGCGCCGCGCACGCCACGGAGCCGCCAGGCGCAGAAGATGGCCAGCTGGGTCGAGGCGGGCCCCGGCAGGAGGTTCGTCGCTGCGATGGCGTCTTCGAACTCGGCCTCGTCGAGCCAGCGCTCGCGCTCGACGGTCAGTCGCCGCAGCATGGCGATGTGGGTGGGAGGGCCGCCGAAGCCGATGCAGCCGATGCGGCCCCACTCCTTGGCGATCGTCGCCAACGCCACGTCCGGACGCGCGTCGGGCGCCTGCTCTGGGAGAGCCGGCTCGTCCGGCTCGTCCGGTTCGTCCGGCTGCTCCGGCTCTTCCGGCTCCTCCGGCTCTTCCGGCTCCTCCGGCTCCTCCGGCTCCTCCGGCATTTGGTCATGTTGACACGGGCCGCCGGTCCCCTCAGTTGACGGCGTCCCCAGCTACAACAAGACCGGCACCAGTTCTTCGAGCGCGGCGATGTGCGCGTCGGTACCTCGCAGATCGGCGTGCATGGTGATCACCGACAGATGGCTCGCGCCCGCCGCCCGCCAGCGGCGCGCGTGCTCGGCGATCTTGTCGAGGTCTCTCGTGGCGTACTCCAGCCGACCCTCGAAGCCGAAGTTGGACATGTCGCGCCCCGCCTCCGCCGCCGCCTCGTGGATGATCTCGAGCGCGCTCTCCAGGCCACCCCCTGGCCTGGCCTGGGGGAACCAGCCGTCGGCCACGCGGCCGACGCGGCGCAGCGCCGCCGGGGCGAACGCCCCGATCCAGATCGGGATGGGCCGCTGAATCGGCAGCGGCGCGATCCCCGCGGCGTGGATGTGGTGGAAGCGACCGTCGATGTCGACGCGCTTCTCGGTCCACAGGGCGCGCAGCACCGCCACTTGCTCCTCCAAGATGTCGCCGCGTTGTTCGAAGGGCATCCCGAGCGCGTCGTACTCGACCTTGTTCCATCCGACGCCGAGACCAAGTCGGAAGCGGCCATCGCAGAGGAGGTCGAGCTCAGCCGCTTGCTTGGCCAGCAGTGCGGTTTGGCGCTGCGGTCCGATGAGAATCGACGTGGCGAACGCCAGGTTCGTGAAGCCGGCGAGGTAGGAGAACATGAGAAGCGGCTCGCGGAAGGGGTCGTCGATCGTGTACGGCCCGCCCAGGTCCGGATACACGGATCGGTCGGCGCCGAGCACGTGGTCGTACGCCGCCAGGTGGGTGTAACCCAGGTCCGAGACGGCCTGCCCGATGGCGCGGACGGCTCCCGGGTCACCGCCCAATTCGGTCTGAGGAAAGATCACGCCGATGTCCATGCAGGGCAGTCTGCCCCGACGGGTGCGGCGGTGCAGGGAAGGCGTGGCCGCCCCGTTCATCCGCGGGCGCCGACGGTTAGCTTGGGCGGCATGCAACTCCGCATCTTCATCGAGCCTCAGCAGGGTGCGACGTACGACCAGCAGGTGCGCATGGCGCAAGCCGCCGAGGCGTACGGGTTCGACGCCCTCTTCCGTTCCGACCACTTCCTGACCATGGGCGGGGACGGCCTGCCCGGACCGACCGATGCCTGGGTGACCCTGGCCGGCCTGGCGCGCGAGACCGAGCGCATCCGGCTGGGGACGCTCGTCACCTCCGCCACCTTCCGCCTGCCCGGCATCCTCGCCGTCCAGGTGGCGGAAGTCGACGCAATGAGCGGCGGTCGCGTCGAGATCGGCCTCGGCGCCGGCTGGTACGACGCCGAGCACACCGCGTACGGGGTGCCGTTCCCGCCGGTGGGCGAGCGCTTCGAGCGGCTCGAGGAGCAGTTCGCCATCCTGACCGGTCTTTGGGGCACGCCCCGGGGCAAGACGTTCGACTTCGACGGAAAGCACTATCAGTTGATTGACAGCCCGGCGCTACCCAAACCGGTGCAGCGCCCGCACCCGCCGATCATCGTGGGCGGCGGTGGGGCCAAGCGCACCCCCCGTCTGGCCGCGACCTACGCCGACGAGTTCAACCTTCCCTTCTCGTCGGTGGCAGCCACCGAGGAGCAGTTCGGCCGCGTGCGCGCCGCGTGTGAGGCCAGGGGTCGCGACCCCCAGTCGATCCGCTTCTCGGCGGCCCAGGTCGTGTGCTGCGGCGTCGACGAGGTCGAGGTCGAGCGTCGTGCCGGCAAAATAGGGCGCAAGGCGGATGAGCTGCGGAACCACGGCGCGGCGGGTACGCCCCACGAGGTTATTGAACGGCTCCAGGAGTTCGCCGCCATCGGGGCCGAGCGGATCTACCTCCAGGTGCTGGACCTCGACGACTTGGAGCACATCGAGCTTTTGGCCAAAGAAGTGATGCCGGCGCTCGCCTGAGCTGTCCTTTGGCCTGGCCGGCGTGGTCGGGCCGTGGAGATGCGGCGTCGGAAGAGTGCCGCCGATGTCGCTGAGAACTGCCAACAAGCCCGTTTATCAACGGGACCATGCGTAGTTTCCCGAGACATATACGGGGTCCCCGAGTCCGGAACCGACCGCCGTCGTGGTGCGCTACCGGCCCGACGTGCTCGGCGGCGTCGCGGTGCAGCCGTCACACGGCCCCATGCCGCTGAAGTAGGCGGGGACCGACGGCGAATCGGTCGGCGGGTTGGTCGGCAACAGCACCGGCGGCCGGGGAGACTGGTTGAAGTCGAAGTCGTTGGTCATGTTGCCGAGGATCGAGACGTCCTCGCGCACGTCGGGCCGCGGGTCGGGCCGCCCGTCCGTCTTCGGGTTCAGCCGAGAGCCTCCAAGGAAGTCGTCTTCGATGAACTTGAGGTAGGCGTCGCTGCTCAGCGTCTGGTGATCGATGTAGTCCGTCTTGGCGTAGGGCGAGATCACCATCGCCGGCACCCGCAGCCCGTAGCCGTTCTGGTCGACCGGGGGCGGCACGACGCCGTCGTAAAAGCCGCCCCAGTCGTCCCACTGCAAGAAGATGGCGGTCGAATCCCAGTCGGGACTCTTCATGGCGGCGTTGATGATCGAGGTGACATAGGCCTGGCCCTGGTGGACGCTCGCCGGGGGGTGCTCGCTGTCGGCCTGGGACGGCGTGATCCACGTCACCGAGGGCAGCGTGCCGGCCTTGGCCGACGCGAAGTAGTTGTTCAGCGGCTGAATGTTGCGCAGCTGACGGTCCTTCTGCACGTCCTCGAAGATGGGGAGCGGGTTCCAAATGCCTGGCGTCAGATAGTTCTGCTTGACCGGCGGGCAGACGACGTCGTTGTCGTTCTCGCAGTCGGGCTGGTCCCCGGTCTGTATGTAGTAGGCCCATGGGACGTGCTTGTTGTAGAGGAGCCAGGTGATGTCCGTCCACGCGTTCGTGACCGCGGCCGTCCCCGTCTTCAGGGCCTGATCGACGTACTCCTGCATCTGTGCCGGCGTGTAGGGGCCCTTGATCTGGTTGACGCAGCTCGAGGGGGCGGGGCTCGAGCACTTGGCCGACCAGCCGGACACGAGGTACAGGTGGTCGGGGAGGGACCACGACCTGACGGGCTCGAACATCTGGTCGTTGAGGACGAAGTCCTTGGCGTAGGTCCAGTAGTTCGGGATCTCGGCGGCCGTGTGGTAGCCCATGACGTCAGGCGTTGCTGTGCTGGAGCACTGGGGGTCGTTGACGTTGGCGCACCCTTTCTTGGCCTTGGTCGCCGATGCGATGAACCCGTTCATCTGTCCACCGTTGACGTCTCTCTCCGCGGCCGCCTCGCCGTGCGGGCCGCCGCCGTTTACGTCGGCCGTGTCGTGATAGGGCGCCTGGCACCCGCCCGCCGGGAGGGGCACACACACCGTCGGGGCGCCGTTCTTCATCGGGATGCCGTCGGCGCCCGGGTACGTGCCGAAGTAACTGTCGAACGAACGGTTCTCCTGCTCGATGATGATCACGTGCTTGATCTTGTGAATGCCGGCCGCGACGACGTAGTGCCCGGTCGAGCCGCCGGTCACCCGCTCCTGGGCGGCCGGCTGTGACGGCGAGCTACTGCACGCGCTGAGAGCGATGGCAAGAACGGCGACGCTCGATGCGATGGCGATCAGCGCCGGGCGCCACCCTCCCGGGCGCGCCCGTCCGCCGGACAGGACCTGATGCATCCCTGCACTATCGACAGCGCAACGACGGGCGTCAACGGTTCCGGGCGAACCCTGACAAATCCCTAATGGGGACACCGACCGTGGTCAATGAGAACCAAGCGCACGGAACCGTCAGGAGGGCAGCGGCAACAGCAAGCCTGCTCACCCGTGAATGGCTCGGAAAACTGTAAACAAGCACCGTTACAGTTTTGGGAGTCATCCACGAGAGTCGTTTTGGGAGTCATCCACAAGGCTGGCGAGACTCGACGGACTCGACGGACGGAGACCCTCGGTACGCTGGGCCCAGTGACCCCGGCCTCTCCGCTCCCCACCCACGCGAGTGGCAACGGCCGACGCAGCAAGAGCGGGGAGGACGACTCATGACCGTGACGAGCCGCGGGGCGGTGGCCCCAACCGCCGAGCAGGCCGACACCGGCCCCAGGACAAGCACCGGCACCAACACCACGACGGGTGTCGCGGCGCCGGTCGACACGACCGCGCTCGATGCGATCGTCAACCTCGTCGCCGATCACGCCCCCGGCTGGGCCAAGACGAGCGCAGCCGACCGCGCCGACCTCCTCCAGCAGGTGATCACGGCCACCATGGCCGCCGAGGACGACTGGCTGGCCGCCGCCGTCGCGGGCAAGGGCCTCGAGCCGGGCTCGGCCGAGGCGGGCGAAGAGCTCTTCGCCGGCGTCGGGACGTTCGTCAGGATGGCGCGGCTCTACCGCGACTCGCTGCGCGACATCGCTAAGCACGGCAAGCCCCGCATCCCGGGTCCCATGCGCGAGGCGCCCGACGGCCGGCTCCGCGTGCAGGTCTTCCCCGCCACCGCCTTCGACCGCATCACGTTCCCCCAGACAACCGCCGAGGTCTGGATGCAGCCCGGCGTCACCAAGGACTCCCTCGCCAACGGCCAGGCCGCGGCCTACGCCGACCCGGCCGGCCACGCCGGCACGGCGCTGGTGCTCGCCGCCGGCAACGTGGCCTCGCTCGGCCCCCGCGACGTGCTCTCCAAGCTGTTCATCGAGGGCAAGGTCGTGGTCATGAAGGCCAACCCGGTCAACGACTACCTCGTCCCGCACTGGAGCAGGGCAATGGCGCCACTGATTGACGCCGGCGTGCTGAGGATCGTCGAGGGCGGCGCCGCAGTCGGGCAGTACCTGACCGGTCACGCGCTGATCGCCGAGGTGCACATCACGGGCTCGGACAAGACCTACGACGCCGTCGTGTTCGGAACCGGCGAGGAAGGCGCGCGCCGGAAGGCAGCCGACGAGCCCGTCCTCCATAAGCCGGTCTCGGCCGAGCTGGGCAACGTGTCGCCGATCATCGTGGTGCCGGGCAAGTGGTCGATACCCGAGCTGCGCTACCAGGCCGAGCACATCGCCACGATGCTTGTGAACAACGCGGGCTTCAACTGCATCTCGGCCCGGGTCGTCGTCACCCATGCTGCCTGGCCCCAACGCGACGCGTTCCTCGGTGCACTGACGCAGACGCTGGCGGGCATCCGGACGCGGCGCGCCTACTACCCGGGAGCGGCCGACCGCTGCGCGGCGTTCGTGGCCGCCCACCCCGAGGCGGAGGAGTACGGCAGCGGGCCGGCCGACGCGCTGCCCTGGACGTTCATCCGCGACGTGGCCCCAGGGCAGGTCGACGACATCTCGTTCAACGTGGAGTCGTTCTGCGCGGAGATGGCCGAGACTGCGCTCACCGCCCCGGACGCGGCGGCCTTCACCGACGCCGCCACCGCCTTCTGCAACGACGTCGTGTGGGGCACGCTCGGCGCCACCATCATTGTGAGCCCGTCGTCACTGAAGGATCACGCCGTGGCCGACGCGGTCGATCGCGCCGTGGCCGAGTTGCGCTACGGCTCCATCGGCGTGAACGTGTGGCACGGGCTGTCCTTCGCCATGGGTTCGACGACGTGGGGCGCCTACCCCGGGCACGCGCGTACCGACATTCAGTCGGGCACAGGTGTCGTCGGCAATGCACTGATGTTCGACCGTCCGCAGAAGTCCGTCGTGCGGGCGCCGTTCCGATCACGGCCCAAGCCGCCGTGGTTCGCCACAGCCTCGGAGTCCTACGACGTCATGCGTAGATTCGTCGGGTTCGAGGCCGAACCGTCGGCGGCGAAGATCCCGGGGCTTCTGCTGTCCGCGATGCGGCACTGACGAGCGAAGAGTCCCCTCCGACGGCCTCTCACCTTCCTCCCCTGCGGTCGCCCGCCGCAGGGAGAGAGCTCACATCGTCTTCGCGCGCAGCGGCGGGATCGCGTAGGGTGCGGCCGCGACGAACGCGGCGATCAGCGCGAGGAACGCACCGAATTCCCAGCCGACGCCCGAGCCGCCAGGCTTGTCGATGAACGCGATGAACACGAGCACCAGGTTCACGATCGTCGCCGCCAACATGACCGTGAGGTGCGGGATGTTTGTGCTGATCGGCAGCTGGTCCCATCCGGCGCGCAGCGCCAGATAGGCGACGATGAGGATGGACAGGACCATCACGATGTAGAGCCAGCCGTGGGCCGAGAGCCCGCTTGCCGTCACCGTGATACCGATGACGGTCAGGCCGAACCACGACAAGAACAGCGAGACGAAGAGGACGATCGTGGCGACGCCCGCGATCCGGTCGGCGAGGGACCAGCGGGCGGCGTCGAACCGGTAGGCCGGGAGCGAGGACGGGTGCGGCGCAGCCGCGGCCGGCGCGCCGGCCCCAGCGGGCGCCCCCATGGCCGGTGTCGTGGCAGCGGCCGCCACGCCCCGGGCGAGTGAGGCCCCACAGCTCGGGCAGCTGGTGGCCTCGTCGGCGGCTTCGCTCTGACACTGCGGACAGGTCTGCGGCATGGCGGTCCTTCCATCGATCAGGCGACGGGAGTCCGCGCGGCCCCCCGGCACGCTTCCCAGACCCTCCAGGTCCGGCAAACCAATTTACCGGGGGTGGACCAGCGGATAGTAGGGATCTTCCGCCGGGCGACGCCCGGGGGGCCTGCGTGCGGCCCGGTTCTCTGGCGACTCGGCGTCCCGCCACGAAGCCCTACGTCCGCGGGTGTGTCGGCTTCGGAGCGACCATCGTCATGCGGGCGACGGTGTCGCCACCCACGGCGACGCAACCGGCGGGCGTGGGGCACGACAGCGCAGTGAGGGTGATCGGGACGTAGGCCGCCGAAGACGGCTTGAACGTCACCCCGCCGTCCACACTCTGGGCCACCGCGCCGGTGCCGACGGCCGGGTTACCCACCCACTTGGTGCCGACCATGGCGCAGACCTCGGCCGTCGGGCACTCGAGGCCGTAGACGTCGTCGACCGGTGGTGGGCCGATCGCCGCCGTCCACGTGTGTCCGCCGTCGTCGCTGCGGAGGATCTCGCCGTGAGCCGGCGTGATGTCGCTGACCGTGGTCGACGTCGTCCCTGCGGCGAGGCACACGCTGACGTTGAGGCAGGCCGCACTCTGGAGGATGCCCGTCCCACTGGGTACGGTGGCCAACGCCCAGGACTGCCCGCCGTCCGCGCTGAGCGCAACGGCGCCTTGCCCTTGGCCGGTGCCGGTGCCGGTGGGGATGTACCCCGCCACCAAGCAAACGCCACCGACCATGCACGACAAGTCGTCGTCGGCGAGGAACGAGGCGGGCAGGTCGCCGAGCTGCTGCCATGTCTGTCCGAAGTTCGTGCTCTGGGCGGTCGACAACAGCGTGCCGTCATTCTCGACGACGATGCAGTCGGCGGGGTTGGCGCACGAGACGCTGGTGATGGTCAGCGCACCGGCCGGCGCGGTCGCCGTCGTCCAGGTAGCGCCTGCATCGCTCGTCGTGACGACGACGCCACTGCCCGGCAAGGAAGCGCCGTTGGAGCCGACGGCCATGCAGTCGGTGACCGTCGGGCAGGAGACGCCGCTGAGCTCGGGCGTGCTCCCGCCTGAGACGTGCTCGGCCTTCCAGGAGATGCCGCCGTTCTTCGTCGCCGCGATGACGGTCGCGCCGCCCGGCGGTGGCGAGATGTCCGGCCCGGCGACGCCGACCGCCCAGCATCGTTTCGCGTTGGCGCACGACACTGCCCCGAGGTCCCCGGTCCCGGCTGGTGCCGGCTGACCCACGACGAGCGTCGAGCCCTTCGGCTCGCCGAGGACGCGCGGGGCATGCGACGCGCTCGGGTGTCTGCTCAGCGAGCAACCGGCGGCGATGACGGCCACCGCTGCCACCAGGAAGATGAGGCCGCCACGAGGTTGCCCGGCACCCCGGTGTCGAGGCACGGAGGATGGGACCACGGCGGCACGAGAATAGCGGTGGGAGGCGTATTTCTGGCGGCACCTTTGTCTACGCTCAATGGGTGGACTGGGTGGACCTGCTGATAATCGGGCTCCTTCTGCTCGCCGCGGTCCACGGGCTCCGGCTCGGCGCGCTGGTCCAGATCCTGACCTTCGGCGGCTTCTGGATCGGCTTCCTTCTCGGCACGGTGGTCTGGGTACCCCTGCTCCACACGTCGCACGACAGCGTCACCCGCTCCATCGTCATCGTGGCGCTGGTGCTCGGAACGGCCTGCATCTTCGGTTACGTCGGCCGGATCGGGGGCACGTACAGCAACATCGCGCTGCGCCGGCACCACCTGGGCAACGTCGATGCGGTCCTCGGGGTCGGTGTGGCGGTCGTGGCCGTGCTGCTGTCCGTCTGGCTGGTCGCTGCCGTGATCTCGTCGCCCAACAGCCGCTTCACCTCGCTCGACGCCGCGGTGGCGCGCTCGGACATCCTCCACTCCATCGACTCGCTGCTCCCCCAGGCGCCCTCGATCTTCGGTGACCTCCAGAACTTCCTCAACGACCAGGGTTTCCCTCAGGTCTTCTCCTCGCTCACCCCGCCGTCGACGCCGTCGGTGGTCACACCGTCGAACGCGGCGACGAGGGCACTGGCCGACCCGGCGGTGTTCTCGACCGTCAAGATCCTCGGCACGGCGTGCACCAACGAGCAGGAGGGCTCGGGCTTCGTGGTCGGACCGGGCCTTGTCGCCACCAACGCGCATGTGGTCGCCGGCGAGAGCGCCGGCGACACCCAGGTGGTCGTCGGCGGCAACTCCTACGGCGCGACCCCCGTGCTCTTCGACCCCTCCTTCGACCTGGCCGTGCTGCGCACGGACGCGCCACTCGGGCCCGCCCTCACCATCAGCTCGGGCCTCGTCAACCGGGGAACCCAGGCCGCGCTGCTCGGCTATCCCGAGGACGGCCCCCTCACCATCGATCCGGCCGGGGTGACCGAAGAGGTCACGGCGATCGGGAAGGACATCTACAACAACGGCACGGTCACCCGCGGCGTGTACGCCCTCGACGCGGACGTCCTGCCGGGGAATTCGGGCGGTCCACTGATGGGCCCCGGCGGCCAGGTGATCGGCGTCGTGTTCTCCCGTTCGACCGTGTATCCCAACGTCGGCTACGCGCTCACGTCGCCCGGCGTCCTCTCCCGGGTGCAGGCTGCTGCGACCCATCACTCGGCCGTCGGCACCGGACCCTGCATCGCAGGATGATCCCGGCCAAGATGAGGACATGAGCCAGCGCATCGAGGACTACGCCGTCGTCGGCGACATGCACACCGCCGCCCTCGTCGGGCGGGACGGCTCCATCGACTGGCTGTGCCTGCCCCACTTCGATTCACCCGCCTGCTTCGCCCGGTTGCTCGGCAACAAGAATCACGGCTTCTGGCAGCTCGCCCCTGTGGGCGCGCCGAAATCGATCCTGGCCACGCGTCGCTGGTACCGGCCCGATTCCTTGGTGCTCGAGACCGAGTTCGACACCCGAACGGGCACGGTGCGCATCACCGACTGCATGCCCAACCGGGACAACTACCCACATCTGGTTCGCACCGTCGAAGGAGTCAGCGGCACCGTCGACATGCACATGGAGCTCGTCGTCCGCTTCGACTACGGCGAGGTGGTCCCGTGGGCGACGACCAACGAAGGTCTCACCCGGCTGACTGCCGGCCCCGATTCCGTTGCCCTTTGGCACCGGGTCGAGATCGTCGGCAAGGACCTCCGCTCGACCGCCGACTTCACCGTCACCGAGCGTCAGCGCTACCCCTTCACCTTGGTGTGGCACCCCTCGCACGAGCAGCCACCACCGCCGCTGGACAGCTACTACTCGGTACACCTGACCGAGGCCTTCTGGACGGAGTGGGCCACGAACTGCTGCTACGAGGGGCCCTACCACGACGCCGTCATGCGCTCGCTCATCACGCTCAAGGCGCTGACCTACGAGCCGACGGGGGGCATCGTGGCGGCGGCCACCACCTCGCTGCCCGAGGCGCTCGGCGGGAACAGGAACTGGGACTATCGCTATTGCTGGCTGCGCGACGCAACGCTGACGCTCGAAGCGCTCATGCGCGGCGGGTACTACAACGAGGCCATGGCGTGGCGCGACTGGCTGCTCCGCGCCGTCGCGGGCGACGTGTCCAAGCTGCAGATCATGTACGGGCCCGGCGGCGAGCGGCGCCTCGACGAGTGGGAGGCGTCCTGGCTCCCCGGCTACGAGAACTCGGCTCCGGTCCGAGTCGGGAACGCGGCCTCCGAGCAGTACCAGCTCGACGTGTACGGCGAGGTCATGTCGGCGCTCTACTCCTCGGCGCGGACTGCGGGCGTCGAGTCCGAGGCGGCCTGGGACCTGCAGGTCGAGCTCATCAAGTTCATCGAGAAGGGGTGGACGCAACCCGACGACGGCATCTGGGAGGTGCGTGGCCCGCGGCGGCATTTCACGCACTCCAAAGTCATGGCCTGGGTGGCCGTCGACCGCGCCGTGCGCACCCTCGAGGAATTCCCCGCGCTCAAGGGGCCGATCGCGAAGTGGCGCACCCTGCGCGACGACATCCACACCGAGGCGTGCGAGAAGGGCTACAACCAGGACGTCGGCGCGTTCACCCAGTACTACGGCTCTGACCTCCTCGACGCCAGCGTGCTGATGATCCCGCTGGTCGGATTCCTGCCCGCGTCCGACCCGCGGGTCGTGAGCACCATCGAGGCGGTCCAGCGCGAGCTCATGGACCACGGGTTCGTGCTGCGCTACCGCACGGCCGATGACGGCGCGGTCGACGGGCTCACCGGGCGCGAGGGCGCGTTCTTGGCCTGCTCGTTCTGGCTCGTCGACTGCCTGCACATGATCGGACGCGAGGACCAGGCCGTCGAGCTCTTCGAGCGGCTCCTCGCGGTCAGCAACGACCTCGGGCTCCTCTCCGAGGAGTACGACCCGCTGGCCGGGCGCCTGGTCGGCAACTTCCCCCAAGCGTTCTCCCACGTGTCGCTCATCAACTCGGCCTTCCGGCTGAGCGGCAAGGACCCGCTGGTGCCGGTCTACGACGGCACGACCACGCTGATGGACAAGCCGTTGACTGCGGAGACGACGATGCAACGCATGAAGAAGCTGGGTCGGGTGACGGTCAAGCGGAGGACGGGCGCCAACCGGTGACGCCGGCCCACGACCATGTGCCGGCGGCGGAGGTGGCCCCCGCCGCACTCGCCCGCGCGGCGCGGTGAGCGGCCGGCATTCGCACGGCGGTCACACCCACCGCCACGCCGACGCGGGCCTCCACGTGCACGACCCTCAGAGCGGTGACGCCCTCCCCGCCGTGCCGCCACCCCGGCCCATCGCATCGGGCGTGCTCGAGATCGACACCATGCTCGGCGGGTGGGAGCGCGTGACGGCGTGCTACCTGATCGAGGGGTCGGCGCCCGTCTTGATCGAGACCGGGAGCCAGACCTCGGTGCCCGTGCTCTTGGCCGCCCTGGCCCAGATCGGCGTCGGCCCGGCGGAGCTCGCCGGGGTCGCGGTGACGCACATCCATCTCGACCACGCCGGAGGCGTCGGCGACGTCGCCCGCGCCTTTCCGGCCGCCACCGTCTACGTCCACGAGAAGGGGGCCCGGCACCTGGCCGACCCGACGCGGCTCATCGACTCGGCGGCCCGGGTGTACGGGCCTCTGCTCGACTCCCTCTACGGCCGGCTCGACCCGACGCCACCCGAGCGCCTGCATGTGCTCGACGACGGAGAGGAGATCGAGGTCGCTCCGGGACGGACCCTGGTGGCAGTCGACTCGCCCGGCCACGCCAAGCACCATGTCGGCCTGCACGACTCGCAGTCGGGGGTGCTCTTCGCCGGCGACGCGGTCGGCGTCAAACTGCCCGACGGGGGCGTCCTGCGGCCTTCGACGCCGCCGCCGGACTTCGACCTGGACCAGGCCATCACCTCGCTGGGCAAGTTCGCCGCCCGCCGGCCCTCGGCGATCGCCCTCGCCCACTACGGGCTACTCGAGCACCCCGACGAGCTCCTCGCCGAGGCGGAGGAGACGCTGCGACTGTGGGCCGAGACGGCGGAGAAGGCCTATCGGGAGGGCACCGACATCGCCGTTGCCCTGGCCGCCCGGTTCGACCCGTTGCTAGGCGACATCGACGCGGCCCAGAAGGAGAAGCTCGACGTCATGAACGGCGTCCACTCCAATGCTGCTGGTTTCCGCCGGTGGCTCGAGGGCCGCGACAAGACAACCTCCAATTAAGGAGGGCTGGCCGGCCCGCCGAGCATCCCGTGGCGCTCGGGTGAGCGTCGCTCAGACGACGAGCTTGGCGCGCAGCTCCTCTTGGCGCACCTCGAAGTCATCGAGGGAGATTCGCCCCTCCGCCAGATCCTCGTGCAACGCCGCGAACTGCTCGAGCAGCTGTGTCTGGTCGACCTGATCGGGGTCGGGAGTGTCGGCGGCCCGCTCGCTGGCGGCCGCCTTGTCCTCGCGGCGCGACAGCCGGTCGTCCATCTTCGCCTTGGCCCGATCCTTCTTGGCCTGGTCGCGCTGCAACTTTCCAAATGTCGAACGTGCGCGTGCCACGGTTCGCTCCTTTCCGGCCGCCCCAAGGACGACCAGGTACTGACACGACAAGGCAGCGCCCTGCCGCTGTGCTCGCCGCATTCGCCCATGCGGCGGGGCCGCTTCGGCTCCGAGCGGAGGAGGTGGGATTTGAACCCACGGTACCCATGAGGCACAACGGTTTTCGAGACCGTCCGATTCGGCCGCTCTCGCACTCCTCCGGGCCCGATCCTAGTCGTTCTGACCTGCTCCAGAGGTTGCGGTCCGCGCTCGATCGTTGCGCCGTTCGGCAAAAAAGGTGGTCAGGAGCGCACTGCATTCCTCCGCGCGCACGCCTTCGGTGACAGCGAGCTCGTGGTTCAGGCGGGGGTCCACACACAGGTTGTAGAGCGTGCCGCAAGCCCCGGCCCTGGGGTCGGTCGCGCCGAAAACGAGCCTCCCGACCCGGGCCGCCACGAGCGCTCCGGCGCACATGGGGCAGGGCTCAAGTGTCACGACCAAGGTGACTTCGCTGAGCCGCCATCCGCCCAGGGCAGCGGCGGTGTCGCGCAGGGTGAGCATCTCGGCGTGGGCGGTCGGGTCGCCGGTGGCCTCGCGCTCGTTGTGGCGGGCGGCGACCACCCGGCCCTCGACCAGGCTGACGGCGCCGACCGGTACCTCGCCCTGCACGGCCGCAGCCCGCGCCTCGACCAGGGCGAGCGCCATGGCGTCGTCGTCGCTGGTGGACGTCGGAGGGTTGGGGCGGGCGATGCCCCAGTATGCGAGGTGTGCCGGGCGCGGGGGAAGTCCGGGTGCCGGCTCAGCGGCGGGGAGCCGATCTGTCTCCGGCCGTTGCAGTCGCAAAGACGAAGTCGGCGGTGGCGCAGTCAGCGGGGGTGGTGGCGGCGACGAGGAACTCGGTCGAGCTGCCCTCGATCGCCCAGACGTTCAGCGACGGCTCGGTGGCCAGGCAGGAGGTGGCGGGATCGCTGGTGGTGAACCCGGTCAGCTTGCCCACGGGGCTGGCTCCGCTCACCTTGGGGATCTCCGAGCCGCTGACCTCCGTGAGGGCGACGAGCGCTCCGTTCCACTGGCCCGTGTTCGTATAGGTGGGCGCCGTGGTCGTGGTGGTGGTCGTTGACGACGTGGTGGTGGTGGTCGAGCCAGGCGCGGTCGTCGGGGTCGTCGACGGTCCGGAGGTGCTCGACATCGGCGTCGAGGCGCCGCCACCCGAGGTGGTCGGGAGGCTGGTGGAGGTCGAGGTCGAGGTGGAGGTCGACGTGGAGGTCGAGGTCGGAGTGCTGGGGGGCGCTGGACCGACGGGGCCACCCTTGACTGCCGGCGCGAAGCCGAGAAGCGCCGAGAGGTCGGCCGGGTCGTTGCCGTCCATGCCCAGGGCCCAGATGCCGACGCCCGCGAGGCCGGCGTCCTGGGCCAGTTGCGCCGCGGCGTAGAACGACGTCGGCGCTTCGAAGAACGTCTCGTGCCACTGCGTCCCCACCTGGTACGCGGTCCAACCGCTGTCGGTCACCGGGTCCCAGTAGAGGGGGTGGCCGCTGGAGAGGACGTCACCGAGTGAGACCGTCGACGCGGGACCGGTGGCCTGCGCGGTGAGGGTGCCGTCGGAGGTGGGCCAGTCGATGCCGAAGAACGGCAGGCCCAGGATCACCTTGGACGGCGGCACCGCCGACGCATACTCGTTCGCCGTGGTCACGTCGGAGAACATCCCGCTGGTGAGCGGGGAGTTGGCCGATTGCGTCGCGTCGACGTTGGGGTTGTACTCCATGACGAAGAAGGCGTCGACGACGGATGCGAGCGCCGGGATGTTGAAGAAGCTGTTGGTTCCCGAGGCCGAGCTCGAGTAGGTGTCCATCGTCACCTGATAGTGCGGGTTCGACCGGTGTAAGGAGTCAGACACCGTCGTGACCAAGCGGGTCAGCCCCGCCTGGTCGGCACTGCCCGCGCCCTCGAGGTCGAGGTTGACGCCATCGAGGTGCTTGTCGGCCACGAGCGAGAGCAGCTGTTTGGCCAGCACGGCGGCGGCGGTTGGCGACGACGTCAACTGATCGAGCTGGGACTGATCGAAGTTCTCCACGGTGAGCACGACGCGATCGCCCGCCGCATGGGCCCGGTCGACGAGGTCGACCAGTGCCTGACTCTGATAGCCGTTCCATCCCGAACCGGACTTGGCGACGGTGCCGTCCGGGTTCACGTCGAGGGAGAAGTAGGCCAGCGTCGAGATGCCGGCGACGTTGAAGCCACTGCTCTGCGCGAGCGTCCAATACGGTGCGAAACCGAAGACCTCGTGGGGCTTGAGTGGCGGCGCGTCGGCGACGCTCGGCGGCGCCGGGGCCGGTGCGGTGGTGGCGGGCGGAAGCTTGGCGGCACGGTGCTGCGCGATGGCGGCCCGGGCGAGGGCCGACAGTTCCATCCGCCCGTAGGGGTCGCTCCGCGACGGTGCGGCGTTGGCCGACGGGCCGCGGTGGCTCAGCAGGCCGGTGGCAGCCAACCCCATGACGAGCACGAGGCACGTGGCGACCACGGCGACGCGGTGGCCGGCGAGCGTGCGCCTGGTGGCGCGCCCGAGGTCGCGGGCTCGGGCCACGACCGTGGCGAAGAGCGCAACGAGGTGGGGCACCCGATGAGGCGCCTGGTCCGGATTGTCGTTCTCGGGCGGGAGCAAGAGGGGAGGGGAGCCTTTTCCGACAGAGGGGATTCGATCTCGATCCTTCCCAACACGAGAAGGTTCCGCCTTGGTACGCCCCCATCTTCGACGGGGCAGGTCTAGTTGCGTCAAGACCGAATGTGTCGGCGAGCGGAGGAGGTGGGATTTGAACCCACGGTTGGTTGCCCAACACACGATTTCCAGTCGTGCCGATTCGGCCGCTCTCGCACTCCTCCTGGGACTGCAGCCTGGTCAGGCTAACGGCCCTGGCTGGGCCCACCGTCTCGTCCCAGGCCGGCCGGACGGCGGGCCGGTGCGGGCCACCGGGACGCGGCGCGTGGTGGGCCCCACGGGGGCGCGTCGTCGCACGTAGATAACCTAACTGCCACATAAAGTTCGCTTTTAGTTCATCTTCATGTAACCTCGACGCCAGACAGACGAGGCGGTCGAGAGGGGAGCGAGCCGATGAGCGAGCCCATGGGGACGTCGAAGGGGACTGAACAGCGGGGCGGCGACGCACCCGCAACCGCGGTGCCGGAGATGCCGTTCCACCGCCTGCTGGTGGCGGTCGACGGCACGGAGGCCGCGGCGGGCGCCGACGGCGTGGCCCGCGAATGGGCCGAGCGGTTCGGGGCGGCGGTCGAGCGGATCGAGCTGCCGGGGGCGCGCAACGCCGAGGTCGTGCGGCAGGTCGCCGACGCCGCCGCGGCGTTCGGGGCCGATGTGATCGTGCTCGGGTGCGACCACCGTCGACTGGCCCGCCATCGCCTGTCCCACAGCCTGCGCGAGCGGCTGACGAGGGCGACCGATCTGCCCGTGCTGGTGGTACCGGGCGCATCGTCCCCGGCCCGGTTCCGCGTGGTCGGGCCGGCCCGGAGCGAGGAGGCCGGCTCGACCGAGGCGCGGCGCCACGCCCATGTTTGACACCGTGGTGGTCGGCGCCACCGACTCGGCGGGCGCACGGCGGGCCTTCGACCGTGCGTTGGAACTCACGAGTGCGACCGGCGGGACGCTGCACGTCGTCGCCGCCGTCTCGCGCAAGGGCGAGAAGCCCCCTTACGTGCCCGAGGAGTTCCGCTACACCGATGCGGGCGCCGACGGGGCGGGTTGGCTCCTCGGACAGCTGCAGGCCCGGGCCACCCGGGCTCACGTCGCGGTGGCCGCCCACCCGGTGCTCGCCGACCCGGCCGAGGCCATCGCCCGGGTCGCGTTTCAGGAGCACGCCGACCTGGTGGTCGTCGGGAGCGGCTCGGCGCACGGGTCGCGACAACTCTCCCACGTGCCCAAGGCGGTGATGGACCGGGTGTCCTGCGCCGTCCTGGTCGTCTAGGGACGTACTCGTACGCGAGAGACGCCCTCTTGGACCTTGTCGGGCGTCGGGACCCCTCCGGAGGCGCCCGCTAACCTGGTCCCTCGCACCGTCGTCCCGATGTTGGGTGCGGCGGCCGGGTCCTACGCGACGACCGCTCGTGAATCGAGTCAGGGTCGGAAGGCAGCAGCTCTCAGCGGGTTTGGTTGGGCGCCGTAGTCAACCTGGCCGCCGTACCGAGCACCGGGCGGCGGTGTCGTATCGCATGGGTAGGCTCGGCCGACATGGCCGATACCCCCTTCGTCTCCCTCTACCGGCGCTTTCGCCCGGGGCGATTCGACGAGATCAGAGGCCAGGACCATGTCGTGCGCGCCCTCCGCAGCGCGGTGCGCGCCGAGCGGGTGTCGCACGCCTACCTCTTCAGCGGGCCGCGGGGAACGGGCAAGACGTCCTCGGCGCGGATCTTGGCCAAGGCGCTCAACTGCGAGGCGCCGGTCGACGGTGAGCCGTGCGGGACGTGCACGTCGTGCATCGAGATCACCCGGGGGAACTCCCTCAACGTGCACGAGCTCGACGCCGCCTCCAACAACGGCGTGGACGCCATGCGCGACCTGGTGGCCCACGCGGGGTTGGGCACGCCCGGGCGCTGGAAGGTCTACATCGTCGACGAGGTGCACATGCTCTCGACGGCGGCGGCCAACGCGCTCTTGAAGACGCTCGAGGAGCCCCCGAGCCACGTCGTGTTCGTCCTCGCCACGACCGACCCGCAGAAGGTCCCGCCCACGATCCGCAGCCGCACCCAGCACCTGGAATTCCGGCTCTTGGGCGCGGAGACCCTGCACGACCTGCTCGAGTCGGTCAACACCGAGGCCGGTCTGGACCTCGACGAGGAGGCGCTCGGGGCGGCGGTGCGTCGCGGGCGGGGCTCGGCTCGCGACGCCCTGTCCGCGCTGGACCAGGTGGTGGCGGCCGGGTCGCCCGACGCCGCCCGCCCGGAGCTGGCCTCGGTCGTGGACGCGCTGGCCGCGGGCGACGTCAGCCAGGTCCTGGTCGCGCTGAGCGCCATGCTCGCCGGTGGCTGGGGCCCCCAACAGCTGGCGACCGAGCTCATCGACGACCTCCGCCAGGTGTTCCTCGCCGCGCTGGCGCCGCAGCTGTGCACGGTGTCGGGCCCGTCGCTCGACCGCTTCGTGTCGCTGGCCGAGGCGATGGGGTTGCCGCGGGTCGTACGGAGCATCGAGATCCTGGGGCACGCATTGGTGGACATGCGCGACGCACCCGACGCGCAAGTGGTCCTGGAGATCGCGACGGTGCGGGCCGTGCGGCCGGACCTGGACTCGGGCGTCGAGGCGTTGTCGGACCGGGTGAGCACGCTGGAGCGTTCGATGACGGGCGCCGCGGCGTTTCCGCGTCCCGGGTCGGCCGCGTCGGTCGCGTCGGCGGCGCTGGCGGCGCCGGCGGCCCAGGCGAGCGCTCCGGCTCCGGCTCCGGCGCCGGTCACCCGGCCGGTCGGTGGCGCGCCCGAGGAGGTCGGCAGGAGGCCGTCGCTCGGCGCCGTGCAGCGGAAGAAGGCGGCGGCGGCGCCCGCGCCCGCTCCTGCTCCCGCTCCGGACGCGGCTGGAGCTCCTGCCCCCGCTGAGAGTGAGCCCGAGGCTTCCCCGGCCCGACGTCCGGACGCGCCCGTGGCCGCTCCGTCAGGCGAGGACACAGAAAAGACGGGAAAGGCCGACCGGCTGGCGCGACCCGCGGGTGGAGCCGTTGATCGCGACAGCCTGACCGAAGCTTGGGGCGACAACATCTTGCGCGGGCTGCCGGCGCGGGCGAAGGCGCTCTTCAGTGCCGGCCGCTTCGTCTCGGTCGACGAGAAAGGCGTGCATTTCGCGCTGCCGAACGCAGCGCATCGCGACCGCTGTGCCGAAATGGTGGGGACGGTGGAGGAGAAACTCAGCGCCCACTTCGGCACGCCGATCACGCTGATCCTCGACGTGGACGACGCGTCGCCTCCCGGTGGGGGCACACCGGTGCGGAAGCCGGAAGCGCCGAACGCCGGCAGTCCTGGCCGCGCGGCGCACACCGACGACGACCCGGCCGACTACTCCGAGTACGTGGAGGGCGGCGACGCCGACGCCGGCGACCAAGCGCAGGAGGCGGAGGCCCGATTGCTGCAGGCCTTCCCCGGGGCCAGCGAGGTCCCCAAGTAGATGTACACGGGTCCCCTCCGCTCCCTCATCGACGAACTCGGCCGTCTCCCCGGCATCGGGCCAAAGTCCGCGCAACGCATCGCCTTTCACGTCTTGAAGGTCCCGAACGAGGACGCCCGCCGCCTGTCCGACGCCATCATCGCGGTGAAAGAGAAGACGACGCTGTGCGGGATCTGCTTCAACGTGGCCGAGTCGGGAGCTCTGTGCGCGGTGTGTAGCGACGACCGGCGCGACCCCGAGGTCCTGTGCGTCGTCGAAGACCCGCGCGACATCGTCGCGGTGGAGCGGACCGGCTTCAAGGGTCGCTACCACGTGCTCGGCGGCGCGCTGAGCCCGCTCGACGGGATCGGGCGTGAGCAGCTGCGGCTCCAGGAGCTGCTCAACCGGATCAACGACGGGGTGATCCGCGAGGCGATCGTGTGCACGAACCCGACCATCGAGGGTGAGGCGACGGCGATGCTCGTGGCCAAGGAGCTCGCCCCGCTGGGCGTCACTGTCTCGCGGCTGGCCAGCGGGCTCCCGGTCGGCGGCGACTTGGAGTACGCCGACGAGCTGACGCTCGGGCGGGCGCTCGAGGGACGGAGACCGCTGGAGGTCTGAGCCGCCCGAGCCCGTCCGATGTTCCGCAAGGCGGCGGGGCGATGTTTCACGAGGCGGCCGGGCGATGTTCCACGGAGCCGGGCGATGTTTCACAAGGTGGCCGCTTGTCTCCAAAAACTGCCAACGATCTTGTTTAGTAGGACGATTCGCCGGCTCGTGGGGTCCGGCGCACGGCACGGTGGGCCCCGGGCAGGCCCGTACAATCTGTTGCCATGCGCATCGCCATCGTGGGAGCGACCGGCCAGGTCGGGGTCGTGTTGCGCTCGATCCTGGCCGAGCGCCACTTCCCCGTGGACTCCATGCGCTACCTGGCCTCGGCCCGCTCCGCCGGCTCCACGCTGCCCTGGGGCAATGCCGACGTCGTGGTCGAGGACGCCGAGACGGCCGATCTGTCCGGCATCGACCTGGCGCTCTGCTCGGCGCCCGCGTCGGTGTCGCGCACCTTGGCGCCCCGGCTCGCCGCGGCCGGTGCAACGGTCGTCGACAACTCCTCCGCCTGGCGCCTCGACCCCGAGGTGCCGCTCGTGGTCCCCGAGGCCAACGCCGAGGCGCTCCGCAGCATCCCCAAGGGGATTGTGGCCAACCCCAACTGCACGACCATGGTGGCCATCCCGGTGCTCAAGCCACTGCACGACGAGGCCGGACTGACCCGGCTGGTCGTGTCGTCGTACCAGGCGGTGTCGGGCGGCGGCGTCGACGCCGTCCGGGAGCTGGCAGAGCAGCTCGCCAAAACGGTTGATCGGGCGTCCGATCTCACCTACGACGGGGCCGCCGTCGACTTCCCCCCTCGCAGCGTCTATCCGGTGCCGATCGCACACAACGTGATCCCGCTGCAGTTCAAGATCATCGACGACGGCTCGTTCGAAACTGACGAGGAGCAGAAGTATCGCAACGAGGCACGCAAGATCCTCGGCCTTCCCGACCTCGCCGTGACCGCCACCTGTGTGCGGGTGCCCGTGTTCACCGGTCATTCGGCTGCGATCGTCTGCGAGTTCGAGCGGCCGATCACCCCCGAGCGCGCCACCGAGATCCTGCTCCGGGCGCCCGGCGTGGAGCTGGCCGAGATTCCGACCCCGCTCATGGCGGCCGGACGCGACGTGTCCTACGTCGGACGGATCCGGACGGCGCTCGGTGCGCCCAACGCACTGGCGCTCTTCGTGTCGGGCGACAACCTGCGCAAAGGGGCTGCACTCAACGTGGTCCAGATCGCCGAGGAGCTGGTCGCCCTCGGCGGCTGATCGCGGCGCCCGAAGGGCGCTGATCCCGGCCCCCGGGAGGGGTCCGGCGGATCAGTCGGGGCCGGCTGAGACCGGCTCGGGGCCACCCACTACCAGCGTGGTCATGCGCCGAGCCAGGTTGACGGCGTGGTCGCCGAAGCGTTCGTAGAAGCGGGCCACCATGGCCAGCTCGATCGCCACCGGGAGGGGCATCGTGCCCGCCACCAGCTCGGCCGTCAGGCTCACGTGCAGGTCGTCGAGCTCGTCGTCCAGGTCGTCGATCGAGGTGGCGGCCTCGGCGGAGCGTTCCGCGAAGGCGTCCGCCGTCTCACGCCAGATCGTGGCGGCCACCTCTCCCATGCGCTCGACGAGGCCGCGGCTGCGGGCCGACATCTCGGCGCCCAGACCGCGGGCGGCCCGCCGGGCGATGTGCTCGGCCAGGTCTCCGTTGCGCTCCATGTCGGGGAGCATGCGCAGGATGGCCACGTACTCGCGACGCTCCGACGCCGTCGTCTCGCCGTGCACGAGCTGTTGCTGCACCGTCGTCGAGATCTGCGCGATCAGCTTGTCGATGACCTCGTCGCGCTTGACCAGTTCCTTGGCCGCATCGCGGTCACCGGCCAGGAGGGCGTGCGTCGCGCCGGCAATGCCCTCTCCCACGAGCGCGAACGCCTGCGCGAAGAGCCGGTCCAACTCGTTCGGTTCGGGCATCGTGCGCGGCCACAGCGGCTGCTCCGCGGCCAGCGGTCCGCTCTGGGACGAACGGTCGTCGCCCTCGTAGTCCTCTGCCTTCTTCGTGCTCCCACCGAGCTTGAACGGCATCTTGGCAACGCTACCGGCTTCCTCCGGCGCGGACGACCGCGACGGCGATTCGACGCACCTGACTCTCAACGCTGTCGGCCCACTCTGTATCGACTCTGTGTCGACCCACTCTGTGTCGACGCACTCTGGCGACGGTGCCGGTCCCCGAAATTGAGACACCCCGTCGTTACATTGGCCTCATGATCATCGGTGTGGTCCTCGGCCTGGTCGTGGGGTTGCTCGTCGGCACCGCCTTCTACCTGGGGCGCAGCATGCGCGCGGCGACGGCAACACGCCTAGCGGAAGGACGATTGGCCGACGCACAGGCAGTGGTCGCCCAGCAGGCCGAGCAACTGGTGGCGGCCTCCGAGTTGGCGAACTCGGCGCAGCAGGCGCGGGCCGTTGCGCTGACCGAGCTCGAGCTGATCCGGCGATCCGAGGAAGAGGCGGCGGCACGCGCGGAGGATGAGCGCGCTCGTTTGACCGGCACGTTCGCCGAATTGTCCGCTCAGGCGCTGGCCCGGAACAACGAACAGTTCCTGGCTTTGGCCGACACCCGGTTCAACGAGACGCGCACCGCGGCCCAGGGTGACCTCGCCCAGCGCCAGCAGGCCATCGAGGAGATGTTGAGCCCGTTCGGCGACACGCTGGCGCGCTACGAACGAGGTATCCAGCAGATGGAAGCCGAACGCAAGGGCGCCTACGCCGGGCTGAACGAGCGGGTCGCCGCCCTGCACGCGGGCCACCAACAGCTGCAGAAGGAAACCCGCAACCTGGTGACGGCGCTCCGCTCGCCGCACACGCGGGGTCGATGGGGCGAGATGACCCTGCGGCGAACGGTCGAGGCGGCCGGGATGCTCGAGCACTGCGACTTCGAGCAGCAGAGGACGACGGCGACCGACGACGGGTACGTCCGACCGGACATGGTCGTCCACCTTCCGGGCGGGGGCGAGGTCGTCATCGACGCGAAGGTGCCCCTCGAGGCGTTCCTGCAGTTCACGGAGGCGGATGACGACGAGGCGCGCCGGGCGCTCCTCGACAAGCACGCCAAGCAGCTGCGCACGCACGTCGACCAGCTGGCCAAGAAGGAGTACTGGAAGCAGTTCGAGCGCTCCCCCGAGTTCGTCGTGGCCTTCATCCCGGGCGAGTCGCTGCTGGCGGCTGCCCTCGAGGCCGATCCGTCCCTCCAGGATCACGCCTTGACCAGGCGAGTCATCCTGGCCACCCCCAACACCCTCGTCGCCGCGCTCCGGACGATCGCGCTGTCGTGGCAGCAAGAGACGCTGGCCGAGAACGCCCGTGAGGTGAAGCAGCTCGGTGCTGAGCTCTACGAGCGCCTGCGCACCTGGACCGGTCACATGCAGGCGCTGCAGCGCAGTCTCACCTCGAGCGTCGACGCCTACAACAAGGCGGTCGGGTCCCTCGAGGCGCGCGTGCTCGTGACGGCGAGGAAGTTCCCGGCCTTGGGAGTCGTCGGCGCCGAGTCGGACGAGATCGGGGAGCTGCCGCTGATGGAGGCCGCACCGCGCCATCTCCAAGCGGTCGAGACGGACGACGACGACGAGGTGGGACAGCCGAACATCGTGACGCTGCCGGACGGCGGCGCCAGCAGGGGCACCGGGACCTGAGCGCACTGACGCGCTGAGCCGTGGGCGGCTCGGCCGACGTCTCGGGCGCGGGATCCCGGAGGATCGGGAACAACGGCGACGTACTCTGCCGGGGTGCTGCACGTCCACCGCTCCGATCGCGCCGGCGACCTGGTCGCTCTGCTGGCCGACCTGGTGGCCGAGCCACTCGAGGACCCGATGACCGCCGAGGTGGTCTCCGTCCCGACGCGGGGCATCGAGCGGTGGCTGACCCAACGCTTGTCGACCCGGCTCGGCGCGCAGGACGGCCGCCAGGACGGCGTCTGCGCCAACATCGACTTCCCGTTCCCCGGCACCCTGGTCGGGGGCGCCCTGGCCCGGGCCGCCGGCACCGACCCCAAGGACGACCCGTGGAGGCCGGAGCGAGCGGTGTGGCCGCTCATCGAGGTGGTCGAGGCACATTTCGACGAGCCCTGGCTGGCTCCGCTCGCCGAGCACATGCGCAACTCGACCACCGCGGACGCGTCGAGGCGCTTCTCGAGCATCCGGCACGTCGCCGACCTCTTCGACCGCTACGCCGTCCACCGGCCCGACATGCTGCAGCGCTGGGCCGCCGGTTCCCCGCAGCTGGACGAGACCTCCTGGCAGGTCGAGCTCTGGCGGCTCCTGCGGGATCGCATCGGACACCCGAGCCCGGCGGAGCGGCTCCGCGACGCCTGCACCCGCCTCCGGGCCGAGCCGGGGCTGCTCGACCTGCCCCCGCGCCTCTCGCTGTTCGGGCTGACGAGGCTGCCGGCGAGCTACCTCGACGTGCTGGCGGCGATGGGCGCTCGCCGCGACGTCCATCTCTTCCTCCTGCACCCCTCACCCGTGCTCTGGGACCGCTTGGCGGGCTCGGTCGGGCCGGCCTCCCGCTACGTGCTGCGCAGCGAGGACCCCACGGCGAGCGAGCCACGCCACCCTCTGCTGGCGTCTTGGGGCCGCGACGCCCGGGAGATGCAGCTCGTCCTGGGCGGAGCCGTCGACGCCGGCCCGCAGCCGCCGGCGCCGGCGCCGGTCGAGGACGGGCCGCCGACCTTGCTCCAGCTGATACAACGCGACATCCGGGCGGACCGAGCGCCGGCCGGTGCCGCCGGCGGCGGCGGCGGCGGCTCAGACGATGAGCGACCGCTTCTCGACGCCGACGACGACAGCGTCCGCGTCCACTCCTGTCACGGGCGCGGGCGCCAGGTCGAGGTCCTGCGCGACGCCATTTTGCACCTGCTCGAGGACGATCCGACGCTCGAACCGCGCGACGTCATTGTCCTGTGTCCTGACATCGAGACGTTTGCGCCGCTCATCCAGGCCACGTTCGGCGGACAGGACCTCAGCGCCGGATCCGGGGACCCGACCCGGACCCTGGAGATCAGGCTGGCCGACCGCTCGCTGCGCCAGACCAACCCGGTGATGGGCGTCCTGGCCGAGGTGCTCGATCTGGCCACCTCGAGGGTCAGCGCGACCGAGGTGCTCGACCTCGCCGGCCGCGACCCCGTCCGACGTCGCTTCTCCTTCGGCGACGAGGACATCTTCCGGCTGGAGGAGTGGGTGGAGGGCGCCGGCGTGCGATGGGGGTTCGACGCCGACCACCGGAACGCGTTCCAGCTCGAGGGGATCGCGAACAACACCTGGCGGTCGGGCCTGGACCGGATCCTGCTCGGCGTTGCGATGGCCGACGAACGCCAGCGCCTGTTCTGCGACACGCTGCCGCTCGACGACGTCGACAGCGCCGACATCGACCTGGCCGGCCGCTTGGCCGAGTTCGTCCACCGGCTGCAGGACGCGCTCGACGCGCTCGACGGCTCGCGCCCGATCGACGCCTGGGCGGACACCTTGGCCGATGTCTCCGACTCGTTGACGGCCACGTCCGAGCGCGACGCCTGGCAGCGCGCCCAGCTGACCGCGCTGTTGGAAGAGCTCGTCGACGAGGCGACCAGCAACGCCGCGGTGAGCCAGGTCGCGCTCAGCTGCGACGACGTGCGCTCCATCCTGGCGGACCGCCTCAAGGGCCGGCCGACGCGGGCCAACTTCTGCACCGGCCACCTGACCGTGTGCACCCTCGTCCCGATGCGCTCCATCCCGCACCGGGTCGTCTGCCTGCTCGGCCTCGACGACGGCAGCTTCCCGCGCCACATTGAGAAGGACGGCGACGACCTGACCGCCCGCACCCCGCTGGTGGGCGACCGCGACGCCCGCAGCGAGGACCGCCAACTCCTTCTCGACGCGCTGCTGGCGGCGCGTGAGCACCTGGTGGTGACGTACTCGGGCCGCGACGAGCGCTCCAACCATCACCGCCCACCGGCCGTGCCCGTCGGCGAGTTGCTCGACGTGATCGACCACACGGTCCGCACCGCCGAGGGCCGCCCGCGCGACGCGATCGTGACCGCCCACCCGCTGCAGCCCTTCGACGTGCGCAACTACGAGCCCGATGCGCTCGAGCACCGGGGCCCGTGGAGCTTCGACTCGCTCCACCTGGCCGGGGCCCGGGCCGCCCTGGACCCGCGTCGTGACGCGCCGCCGTTCCTGGCGCGCCCGCTGCCACCGCTGGACCTCGGTGTCGTCGGCCTCGACCAGCTCGAGCGCTTCGTGCGGCACCCCGTGCGGGAGTTCCTGCGCGAGCGGCTCCGCGTGTCGTTGCGAGACAAGACGCGCGACTTCGACGATGCGATCCCCATCGACCTCGATGCGCTCGAGCAGTGGCAGATCGCGGACAGAGTGCTCACGGCGAGACTCGGCGGTGCCAGTGAGGAGTCGTGCGTGGCCGCGGAGGTGGCCCGAGGGGCGCTGCCGCCGGGCATGCTGGCTGATCCGGTGCTCCAGAAGCTGACCGGACCGCTCGACGAGCTCGTCCGCGCCGGACACCGCACGTCGACGCCGGCCTCGATCGACGTCCGCGTCGACCTCGACGACGCCCTGAGCCTGGTCGGCACGGTCGCGGGCATCCACGGCGACACGCTCTTGACGGTCACGTATTCGAAGCTCGGCCCGGCGGCCCGGCTCATCGCCTGGCTGCGTCTGCTCGCGGTCACCGCGTCCTCGCCCGAGCGCCCGTTCGAGGCCCGCACCATCGGCCGTGCCGCCACCAAGGGCATGATCACGTCGACGGCGACGATCGAGCCACTCGGCCCCGACGAGGAAAGCAGAAGGGACGAGGCCGTACGGGAACTGCGCACGCTCGTCGATCTGTTCCGGCGCGGAATGAGTGAGCCCCTCCCCCTCTACTGCAAGACGTCGGGCGCCTGGGCCGACGTCCCGCGCCGCGGCGGCAGCCCCGAGCGTTCCGCCGCCAGGGCCTGGGAATCGGGCTACGGCGGCACCAACGAGGACAAGGACGCCGAGCACGAGCTCGTCCTCGGGCAGGGTCTCACCTTCGCGATGATGGTCGAGCGTTCGGGCTCGCCGCGTCCCGACGAAACCGGGCCGGGGTGGGACGAGTCCGAACCCTCTCGTTTCGGGCGCTACGCGTGCCGGCTGTGGTCCGGGCTCCTGGCGCGGGAGCAGGTCGTGGAGCAGTGACGACGAACGCGACGGAGCGGACCGTGAAGCTGGAGCCCCAGCCGTTCGACGTGTGCGGGCCGTTGCCACGCGGCATGACCCTCCTCCAGGCGAGCGCAGGCACGGGCAAGACCTTCACGATCGCCGCGCTCACGACGCGGTACGTGGCCGAAGGGGTGCTGCCCATCGACCGGCTGCTCGTCATCACCTTCACCCGGATGGCCACGGGCGAATTGCGCGAGCGCGTGCGCGAGCGCCTGGTGCGGACCTACGACGGGCTCGTGGACGTCCTCGAGGGAACGGCCGGCCATGAGGACGACGAGGTCGTCCGGCTGCTGGCCGATGCGCCGCGGGGCGAGGTGGAAGCACGCCGCGACCGGCTGGGCAAGGCCGTGGCCGACTTCGACGCGGCCACCATCGAGACGACCCACGGCTTCTGCCTCCAGGTGCTCTACGGACTGGGCACGGCGGGCGACGTCGACCGGGAAGTGACGCTCGTCGAGGACGTCCGTGACCTGATGGAGGAGGTCGTCGACGACCTCTACCTGCGCAAGTTCGCGGGCCAGCCGAACCCACTGGGGTTCTCGCGACCCCAGGCCATGGAGATCGCGAAGCATGTGCTGAACCACCCGGACGCGGTGATCGTCCCGCCCCGGTCCGATGCGTCCGACACCCCGGCCATCCGGCGCCGCTTCGCCGACGCGGTGCGCAACGAGATGGAACGCCGGAAGCGCAACCTGAAGATCCTCACCTACGACGACATCTTGATGAGGCTGCAGCGCACGCTGCGCGACCCCGAGCGGGGACGGGCGGCCTGTGCGCGCCTGCGGGAGCGCTACGACGTCGTGCTCGTCGACGAGTTCCAGGACACGGACCCGGTGCAGTGGGACATCATGCACCGCGCCTTCGGCCAGGGCGGGGCCACCCTGGTCCTCATCGGTGACCCGAAGCAGGCCATCTACGCGTTCCGCGGGGCTGACGTCCACGCGTACCTCGAAGCCAGCGAGGTGGTGCGGTCGGAGTGGACCCTCGACGTCAACTGGCGCAGCGACCAAGGGCTCCTCGAGGCCTACGACGCGCTGTTCGCAGACGCCCAGCTCGGCTTCGCCGGGATCATCTACCGGAGCATCTCGGCGGCGCCACCCAACCGAGCCCCTCGGCTCGTCGGCGCCCCGGTCTCCTCCCCGCTGCGCGTCCGGGTGGTGCGCGCGGCGGACGGACTGGTCGCGCTCACCCAGACCAAGGGCCAACCTCAGGCCGGCGACGCCCGGAACCTCATCGCCCGGGACCTGGCGGCCGAGGTCGTCAGGTTGCTCGAGGCGCGACCCGAGGTGGTGACCCGCCGACGCGACGGCTCCGAGCTGGCGCGCACGACGCTGCACCCGGGAAACATCGCCGTGCTGGTCCGGGTCAACAGCCATGCCGTCATCGTCCGCGACGCGTTGCACCGGGCCGGCGTCCCGGCGGTCATCGGCGGGAGCGGCTCGGTCTTCGGGACGCGGCCCGCCATGGAGTGGCTCCGGCTGCTCAAGGCGCTGGAGCGGCCGACGGCCCGCGACCGCGCCGCCCTGGCCGCCCTGACCTGCTTCATCGGCTGGAGCGCCGAGGACGTGGCCGGGGCCAGCGAGGACGACTGGGAGGACCTGCACTGGTCCTTGCACCGCTGGGCGGCCCTCCTGCGCGACGAGGGGATCGCGTCGCTCTACGAGGCCGTCAGCCGGTCCCACGGCGTGCCGGGGCGCGTGCTCACCCAGGACTCGGGCGAGCGCTTCCTGACCGACCTGCGCCACATTGCGCAGCTGCTCCACGAGACCGGCGTCTCGGAGGGCCTCGGCCCGACCGCGATGGCGACGTGGCTGGGTCGCCGCATCCGCGACGCGGCGCGCGACTCGGACAACGAGGAGCGGGCGCGGCGCCTCGAGTCCGATGCGGACGCCGTGCAGGTCATCACCATCCACCGCAGCAAGGGACTCGAGTTCCCGGTCGTCCTGTGCCCCTACATGTGGGACGGGCGCCCCAACACGAACGAGGTCCCGGTGTTCCACGACCCGGCTCACGGCAACACGCGCACCATCGACGTCGGGCACGAGGGCAACGACTTCGCGATCCACCAGAAGATGGAGCTCGACGAGGGGCGGGGCGAAGACCTGCGGCTCCTGTACGTCGCGTTGACCCGGGCCCGGCATCAGGCGGTGCTCTGGTGGGCCGGCGTCCAGGACTGCCAGCACTCCCCGCTGGCGCGCTTGCTCTTCGAGCGCGACCCGCAGGGCCTCGTGCACGCGTACGGCTCGGGGACGCACACCGACGACGAAATGGAAGCGGCCTTCCGCGCCCTCGGCCCGGAGGTCTCGGTGGAGCGGGTCGCCGAGCCGGCGGCCGTCCGATGGCACCGAGACGAGGAGGCGCCACCCCAGCTGGACGCCGCGATCTTCGACCGGCGGCTCGATCTCGGCTGGCGGCGCGTGTCGTACTCGGGCATCACCCGCGCCCTCCACGAACAGCCTGCCATCGGCAGCGAGCCCGAACGACCGCTGACGTCCGACGAGGACCTGCCCTATGTCCCGGCGCCCGCGCCGGCAGTGGACGGGGACCCCTGGGAGGGCATGCGCGCCTTGGGGCTGGGCCTGGCCGACATGCCGGGCGGCGCGTTGGTGGGGACGGTGGTGCACAGCGTCATGGAGCGGATCGAGTTCGACGCGCCGGACCTCTTCACCGAGGTCGGCGAGGCGCTCGACCGTGAGACCGCCTGGCGCAACGTCGACCTCGGGAGCCACGACGAGGTCGTCACGGGCCTCTGCGCGGCCATCGAATGCCCGCTCGGCGCGGGGGTGGGCGGCCTGGCGCTGCGCGACGTCGCCCGGCGCAGCCGGCTCGACGAGTTGGGGTTCGAGATCCCGCTCGTGGGCGGCGACGACCCGACGACCTCGCTGCACGTCGGCCAGCTGGCCGACCTGTTGGAGCAGCGGCTGCCCGCCGGGGATCCGGTGGCGCGCTACGCGCGCCGGCTGCGCGACCCGGCCCTCAGCGGGGTCCTGCGCGGCTACCTCACCGGAAGCCTCGACCTGGTGTTCCGCGACCCCGCCGGCCGCTTCGTGCTGGCCGACTACAAGACGAACAGGCTCGGCTCGCCCGAAGAGACCCTCACCGCCTGGCACTACCGGCCCGACGCCCTCGACGACGAGATGGAGACGGCGCACTACCCGCTGCAGGCGTTGCTCTATTCGGTCGCCTTGCACCGCTACCTCCGCTGGCGACTGCGGGACTACGAGCCGTCGCGCCATCTCGGCGCCGTCCTCTATCTCTTCGTGCGCGGCATGAGCGCGGCAGAGCACCCGACCGTCGACGGGCATCCCTGCGGCGTCTGGTCCTGGCACCCGGCGGCCGACCTCGTCGAGGCGGTGAGCGACCTCTTCGACCGAGGGGCCACGCCGTGACCGCCGTCGAAGGGTTGGAGCGGTTCGACGCGTCCGTCGCCCGCGGCGCGCGGGGCCTGCTGCACGAGTTCAACCTGGCCGGCATCCTCTCCCCGTCGGACATCCACGTGGCGGACCGGCTGGCGCGGCTCAGCGCGACGGACGACGACCTGGTGGTGCTGGGCACCGCCTTCGCGGCCCGGGCGCCGCGCCTGGGTCACGTCTGCGTCGACCTGGGGTCGATCCGGCACACCGCCAGCTCCGACTCGGACTCGCCGGTCGACGTCGGCGCACTGCCGTGGCCGGAGTCGCCCGCGTGGCTCGGGCGCCTGTCCGCCAGCCGGCTCGTCGGCGCCGACCGGCCTCTCCACCTGGAGGGTTCCAATCTCTATCTCGACCGGCTGTGGGCCGACGAGCGCCTGGTCGCGTCCGATCTCGAGACGCGGGGGGCCCAGCCGGCCGGCGGCGTCGACGACGAGCTGCTGGGTGCCGGCCTGGCGCGCCTGTTCCCGGGAGACGACGACCCCGACCTGCAGCGTCTGGCCGCGGCGACGTGCGTGCTGCGCCGTCTGTCGGTGATCGCGGGCGGCCCCGGCACGGGAAAGACCACCACGGTGGCCCGGGCGCTCGCCCTGCTGCACGCCCAGGCCTCGGGCCGGCGCCCCCCCTTGATCGCGCTGGCCGCCCCGACCGGGAAGGCCGCCGCACGCCTGGAAGAGTCGGTGCGGGCCGAGGCTCGGCGGATGGACCTGGACGGGACCGTCCGGGAGCACCTCGAGGCACTCGGAGGGACGACGCTCCACCGGCTGCTCGGATTCAACCCGGGCAATCGCACGCGCTTCCGCCACGACCGCATGAACCGGCTTCCGCACGACGTCGTCGTGGTCGACGAGACCTCGATGGTGTCGCTCTCCATGATGGCGCGCCTGGTCGAAGCGGTCCGCCCCGACGCCCGGCTGATCCTCGTCGGCGATCCCGAGCAGTTGGCCTCGGTGGAGGCGGGTGCGGTGCTGGGCGACATCGTCGGCCCGGCCGCCGACCGGCCCGCCTTGGGTTTGGCCGCCCGCGACCGCCTGGCCGCGGTGACGAGGCAGCGCGTGCCCGACGCGGACCCGACGGCGGGACGCGCCATCGGCGACGGCATCGTGGTGCTGCGGCGGGTGCACCGCTTCGGGGGAGCGATCGCGACGCTGGCGGAGGCGATCCGGCGGGGCGACGCCGACGGCGCCGTGTCGGTGCTCCGCGACGGCGGCTCGAACCTGCGGTGGATCCCCGTCGACGCGGGTGACGCGGCGGCGACCGACGCGCTGGGCGAGGTGCGCGCGCGGGCGGTGGCCTCCGGTCGCTCCGTGATCGAGGCCGCACGCGCCGGGCGGGCGGCAGAGGCCATTGCGGCGCTCGGGCAATTCCGGCTTCTGTGCGCGCACCGCCGCGGTCCCGAGGGCGTCGCCACCTGGATGCACCACGTCGAGACCTGGCTGCGCGCCGAGGTCGAGGGCTTCGCCACCGGCAGCGACTGGTACGTCGGCCGCCCTCTCATCGTCACCGAGAACGACTACGCGCTCCAGCTCTACAACGGCGACACCGGCGTCGTGATCGAAACCGGCGAGGGCCGCCGCCTCGTGGCCGCCTTCGAGCGGGGCGGCACCGTGGCCGAGGTCTCCCCGACGCGGCTGGCCGCGGTCGACACCGTCTACGCCATGACCGTCCACAAGAGCCAGGGGTCCCAGTTCCGCACGGTCGCCTTCCTCCTCCCCACGGTGGGCTCGCGGGTCCTCACCCGCGAGCTGCTCTACACCGCGGTCACCCGGGCCGAGGACGAGCTGGTCCTGGTCGGGACCGAAGAGCCGATCCGTGCCGCCATCGAGCGGCCCATCACCCGGGCCTCGGGCTTGCGGCGGGCCCTCTGGGGCGAGTCCCACTGAGCGGCCGGCGGGTATCCGCGAACGCAGCTTTCTCGCTCTCCTAGGCTGCCCCCATCGCGGGAAACCCCTGGTCTCACGCGGGTGACAGCCGTTACTCAGCCTGGATTCAGGGTGCTGTCCCATGATGAGGCTGACATCACTCCGTAACAATTGGCGGAGCCTGAGCGAGGACAAAGGGTGAGGATGAAGATTCTGGTTCTGGGCGGAGACGGATATCTCGGCTGGCCGACCGCCTTGCACCTGTCCGCCCGTGGTCACGAGGTCACCGTGGTCGACAACCTCGTGCGCCGCGAGTACGACCGCGAGATGGGGGTCGACAGCCTCGTACCCATCGCCTCACTCGACGACCGCGTGACGCGCTGGGAGCAGATCTCCGGCCACGCGGTCAACGTCCGGATCGGCAACCTCACCGACGCCACCTTCACGTACGGAGTGGTGGCCGAGGCCATGCCCGACGTCATTGTGCACTTCGGCGAGCAACGCTCGGCGCCGTACTCCATGATCGACCGGGAGCACGCGGTCTACACACAGGTGAACAACGTCGTCGGCAACCTGAACGTGATGTACGCGATTCAAGAGCTCGACCCCGAGATCCACCTCGTGAAGCTCGGGACGATGGGGGAGTACGGCTACCCCAACATCGACATCGAAGAAGGCTTCATCGAGATCACCCACAAGGGTCGCACCGACGTCTTGCCCTATCCCAAGCAACCGGGCTCCTTCTACCACTTGTCCAAGGTGCACGACAGCCACAACATCATGTTCGGCTGCCGGATCTGGGGACTGCGGGCCACCGACCTGAACCAGGGCATCGTCTACGGCCAGTCGACCGACGAGACCGACCTCGACCCGGTGTTGGCGACGCGCTTCGACTACGACGGCGTGTTCGGGACCGTCCTGAACCGTTTCTGCGTCCAGGCGGTCACGGGTCACCCGCTCACCGTGTACGGGGCCGGCGGTCAGACCCGCGGCATGCTCAACATCCGCGACACGCTCGCGTGCGTCACGCTGGCGATCGAGAGCCCGGCCGAGCGCGGCGAGTTCCGGGTTTTCAATCAGTTCACCGAGTCCTTCTCCGTCCGCGACATGGCGCAGAGGGTCCAGCGGGTCTGTCCCACCCGAGTCGACATCGCGGAGGGCCTGTCGAACCCGCGGGTCGAGAACGAGGAGCACTACTTCCACGCGGCCAACACGAAACTCCTCGACCTCGGCCTCGAACCCCACCTGCTCGACGACGACGTGATCCGGGCGATCCTCGACCTCGTCGAGCGCCACCGGGACCGGGTGGACGTCCGGGCCATCGCCCCCACCGTGCAATGGCGATCGAGCGCCAGCACGCTCAGCACGGGGGGCGAGGCAGGCGACGCCTCGTTCCTCGCGCTCTGAGCACCCAACTCCCGCTGTAGCTTCTCGTGGCGATGTCGCCACGCAGGCCCCGCCGCCGCGCGCGCCGTCGATCACGGGCCCGGCCGTACGTCCTGGCGTTCGGGGCGTTGATCGTGATCGCGCTGCTCGTCGGGGGCCTCGCCGTGGTGTCGCGGCAGTCGCAGGGCTACGACGCCGCGTCCAACCGGTCGCTGGCGGCGCAGGGCAGCATCGTGGCTGAGCAGTCGAACGCCACCTCGGCCCAGCTCAACCACCTCATGGCCGGGATCCAAACGGAGACGCGGCAGGGCCTCCAGGTCGCGCTCGACAACGCGGTGCAACAGACGGCGACCGAGTCGACGCGAGCCAGCGTGGCGGCCAGCTCCACGACGCTCGGTTCGGTCGGGGCCGACTTCGCCGCGGTGTTCGCGGACCGCGCCGACTCCATGTCCCAGTTGCGCGCGGCGATCGACGGGTTCCTCGGGATGGAGCCGACGCCGCCCGCCGGCTCCGGCGTCGCCGGCTCGTTCACGCCGAGCGACCCGGGGACGCCGCTCTCGGCCACGGAGGCCACCAACCGCATCGCCGCCGCCGGGGGTTTGTTGACCCGCGCCGACAGCCTCTACCGGTCGGTGCGGCGCAACCTGGCCGCCGCGGCCGGGCACGGCCGCCTCCCCAAGTCGGCCTGGGTGACCGACCCGCAGTCGTGGGGCTTGGGAACGATTGCGGCCCAGGTCGACCTGCTGGCGACGTCGTCGACTCTGGCCGAGACGCACTACCTCGAGCTGCGCACCGTGCGCCTCAGCCCGCCCGCGCTGCCGACGGCGCCGGGCGCGTCGCCCGCGCTCTCGGTGATCAGCCCCACCGGCGAGCTCGGCGCGACGGTCGTGCTGGCCAACAACGGTTCGGTCACCGAGCCGCGGGCGACCGTCCGCTTCACCTTGGCGAACCAGACCTCGGGGGACAGCTCGACGCAGACCGAGTCCGTGGCGCTGGCGGCGGGCGCCTCGGCGACGCTGCCAACGGCCAGCTTCCGCGTGAAGCCGGGGACGACGTACCTCGTGACGGTCTCGGTGGTGCTCCCCGCCGGTCAGACGGTGGTGCCCGCCGCGCTCCATCAGGAGGTGCAGGTCGCCCCGGCCACGTGAGCGGGCGGGCCCACCGCGTGTCGACCACGCTCGGGTCCTGGCCATAGGATCGGACCCGCACCGAATTCAGGAATTGGAGGCGCTTCTCGTGCCCGAGAGCATCACGATCACGGACAATCGCAATGGCGAGTCCATGGAGATCCCGATCGTCAACGGCGGGGTCTCGGCCGAGGAGTGGGCGAAGCTCCTGCCCGGCGTGTGGTTCTTCGATCCGGGCTTCATGTCGACGGCGGCGTGCGAGAGCGCCATCACCTACCTCGACGGGGACGCCGGCATCCTGCGCTACCGCGGCTACCCGATAGAGCAGCTGGCGGAGAGCTCGACCTACCTGGAGGTGGCGTACCTGCTGCTGAACGGCGAGCTGCCCACCGAGGAGCAATTCGCCACCTGGAAGCACGACGTCACCTACCACACGTTCATCCACGAGAACGTCCGCAAGCGCTTCCTCGAGGGGTTCCACTACGACGCGCACCCCATGGGCATGCTCGTCTCCGCCGTGGCGGCCCTGTCGACCTTCTACCTCGACGCCAAGGACATCTTCGACCTCGATTCGCGCAACAAGCAGATCATCCGGCTCATCGCCAAGATGCCGACCCTGGCGGCGGCCGCCCACCGCTTCAGCGTCGGCATGCCCTTCGTCTACCCGGACAACTCCCTCGATTTCTGCCCGAACTTCCTGTCCATGCTCTGGAAGGTCGCCGAGCCGCGTTTCGAGGCAGACCCCGTCCTCTCCCGCGCGCTCGACGTCCTCTTCATTTTGCACGCCGACCACGAGCAGAACTGCTCGACGACGGCCATGCGGGTAGTGGGCTCGTCGCATTCGGACCCCTACTCGGCCACGGCCGCCGCGGCGGCTGCGTTGTACGGCCCGCGCCACGGCGGCGCCAACGAGGCCGTCATCCGGATGTTGACCGACATCGGCAGCATCGAGAACGTGCCCGACTTCATCGCGACGGTCAAGGCGGGCCACGGCGGCCAGCGGCTCCAGGGCTTCGGGCACCGGGTCTACAAGAGCTACGACCCCCGGGCCAAGATCATCAAGCGGACGGCAGACGAGGTCTTCGAGGTGACGGGCAAGAACCCGTTGCTCGACATCGCCCTCAAGCTCGAGGAGATCGCGCTCAACGACGAGTACTTCACGTCGCGCCGTCTCTACCCCAACGTCGACTTCTACTCCGGCCTCATCTACCAGGCCATGGGCTTCCCGCTCGAGATGTTCCCGGTCCTCTTCGCCATCCCGCGGACCTCCGGCTGGCTCTCCCACTGGCAGGAGATGCTCGACCAGGACTCGAAGATCGCGCGCCCGCGCCAGCTCTACATCGGATCCGAGGCCCGCGACTACACGCCGATCGACGCCCGCTAACTGGCGCGACGGATCACCCGGGCCAGGCCCTCCTGGACCACGGAGACGCACAGCCGGCCGGCCCGGTCGAAGAGGAAGCCCCGCGCCAGGCCGCGCCCGCCGGCCGCGACGGGCGAGTCAGTGTCGTAGAGCAGCCACTCGTCGGCCCGGAAGGGCCGGTGGAACCACATGCAGTGGTCGAGGCTGGCGCCCATGAAGTCGGCGTCGTCCCAGCGCACGTCGTGCGGGGCGAGGATGACGTCGAAGAGCGACATGTCGGAGGCGTAGGTGACGACGCAGGCGTGGAGCAACGGGTCGTCGGGCAACTCGCCGTCCGCCCGGATCCAGAGCCGCTGGCAGGGCTCGCCCACCCCCTGATGGTGCCAGGGCAGCTCGCCGATCTGGCGCTGGTCGATGGGGTGGGGGCGGTCGAACCAGTCGGCCAGCTCGTCCTTCCACGGCTCGAGGCGCTCGAAGAGCGGGGCCAGGGATTCGGGAGGGGGCACGTCGGGCATCGGGAACTGGTGGTCGAGCCCCTCCTCGCGGTCGTGGAACGACGCCTCCAGGTTGAAGATGGCGCGGCCGTGCTGGATGGCGACGACGCGGCGGGTCGTAAACGACCGCCCGTCGCGGATCCGATCGACCTCGTAGAGGATCGGCACGTTGGGGTCGCCGGGCCGTAGGAAGTACGAGTGCAGCGAGTGCACGAGGCCGTGCTCGACGGTGCGGCCGGCCGCCATCAGCGCCTGGGCCGCCACCTGCCCGCCGAACACGCGCTGGCGCTCCTCCTTCGGCTGCGTCCCCCGGAAGATGTTGACCTCGATCGGGTCGAGGTCGAGGAGGTGGACGAGGAACTCCAAGGACGCGCTCATCCGCCCATGTTCGCAGGCGTCCGTCGCGTCCGCGGCGAAGCGGGGCGCCGCGCGCACCACTACCCTGCGGCGGCGTGACCCCTGCCGCGACGCCATCGGACAACGGCGAGCTCGTGTTCCCGCCCGGATTCACCTGGGGCGTCGCCACCGCGGCGCACCAGATCGAGGGCGGCAACGTCAACAACGACTGGTGGGCCTGGGAGCACGATCCCACCTCGGGCACCCTCGAGCCCAGCGGGGACGCGTGCGACTCCCTTCACCGTTGGCGCGAGGACATCGGACTAGTGGCGGACATGGGGCTCGGCGCGTACCGGTTCTCGCTCGAATGGAGCCGCATCGAGCCCGCCGAGGGCGAGTTCTCGATCGCGGCGCTCGAGCACTACCGGCGCATGTGCGCCGCCTGCCACGGGCACGGGATCGTCCCCGTGGTCACCTTCCACCACTTCACGACGCCGCTGTGGCTGGCCGCTCGCGGCGGCTGGGAGGCCCCCGACGCCGCCGACCGCTTCGCCCGCTACGTGAGCCGAGCCGTCGCGCACCTCGGCGACCTCGTGGGCTGGGCGTGCACCATCAACGAGCCCAACGTCGTCTCGGTCATGGGCTACTTCCAAGGCGAGTACCCGCCGGGCGTCAAGGAGGACTTCATGCGCTTCGGCGCCGTCAACGAGACGATGGTCCGGGCCCATCGCCTGGCCGTCGACGCCTTGCGCGCCGGGCCCGGCGACTTCCCCGTCGGGCTCACGCTGTCCATGGCGGAGATCACCGCCGAGGAGGGCGGCGAGGCCCTGCGCGACGGGGCCGAGGAGATGCTCGAGAACGTGTTCCTCCGCGCCGCGGAGGGGGACGACTTCGTGGGCGTGCAGTGCTACACCCGGATGCACTTCGGACCGGACGGGCTCGCACCGAACGATCCGAACGTCCCGGTCACCCAGATGGGCGACGAGCGGTGGCCCCAGGCCGTCGAGCACACGGTGCGCCGGGCCGCCGCCGTGAGCGGGCGGCCGGTCGTGGTCACGGAGAACGGCATCGCCACCGCCGACGACACCGAGCGCATCGCATTCTTGACCGAGGCGCTGCAGAGCGCCCATCGCTGCCTCGACGAGGGCATCGACCTGCGGGGCTATTTCGTCTGGAGCCTGCTCGACAACTTCGAGTGGCACCTCGGGTACGGGCCCAAGTTCGGGCTGGTGGGCGTGGCCCCGGGCACCTTCGAGCGGCGGCCCAAGCCGAGCGCCCACTGGTTCGGCGACGTGGCCCGTTCCAACCGGCTCGTCACAGCCGGCACCTAGCCCGCCGACAGGGGCCGAAATGACGGCCCGGCTAGGGTGGCGTGATGCCGTTTTCGCCTTCGGGATCTGACGCTGCGGATCGCGAGGGCCCGGTGACCGAGCCCGACGGGCACCCGCCCATCATGCACATCTGGGCGTCCGAGCAGGCGCTCAAGGACCGGGTCCGCCAGATCATGGCTCACCCGTCGAGCGTCAAGCTGTTCAAGTACGCGGGCGTCTCCGCCATCTCGACCGCCGTGTCACAGGTCACGTTGCTGCTGACCTTCGGCGTGTTCCATGCGATGTCCGAGGTGCCGGCGAACATCTTGGCGAACGTGGTCGCGACCGTTCCCTCGTACACCCTCAATCGGCGCTGGGTGTGGGGCAAGTCGGGCAAGTCGCACCTGTGGCGCGAGGTCGTGCCCTTCTGGGTGCTCTCCTTCATCGGGTTGGGCTTCTCGAGCCTGGCCGTCTGGCTGGCCGGTGACTTCGCCCGCTCGCACGGCCTGAGTCACGCCGCCACCTCGCTGCTGGTGAACGCGGCCAACCTGGCGTCCTTCGCCATCCTGTGGATCGGGAAGTTCGTCATCTACAACAAGCTCTTCCACGTCGATCCCGTCGAGTACGAGGAGCACCACGCAGAGAAGGTGGCCGCCGCGGGCGAGGGCACCGGTTCGGTCACCATCACCGGCCCGATCGAGTAAGCGACGGAGACTTCAGTCCCGGAAGTTGTCGAACTGCAGCGGGATGCCGAAGTCCTCGGCCTTGACCTTGGCGATCACCTCCTGCAGATCGTCGCGCTTCTTGCCCGAGATGCGCAGCTGCTCGCCCTGGGTCTGCGAGGACACTCCCTTCAGGCCGAGGTCCTTGATGAACTTGTTGAGCCGCTTGGCGTGATCCTGCGAGATGCCGGCCCGGATGGCGACGCGCTGGCGAGCGGTGCCCTTCTGCGCCTCTTCCAACTTGCCGTCCTCGAACGCCTTCAGTGAGACCTGGCGCTTGACCAGCTTCTCGTCGAGGACCTGGTGCAGCGCACGCAGGCGGTCTTCTGTCGAAGAGCGCAGCACCAGCTCGGAGTCGCCCAGCTCAATCTGTGAATCGGTGTTCTTGAAGTCGAAGCGCGTCGCCGCCTCGCGGTTCGCCTGGTCCACCGCGTTGCGCACTTCTTGCATGTCGACTTCCGAGACGATGTCAAACGTGGGCATGGCCTCAGGTTACCGGCGTCACCTGGTCTTCCCGAGGTCCGGCGCCCGGCTAATCTCACCGGCTGCGGGTCGGTGTCCGAGTGGCCAAAGGAAGCAGGCTGTAAACCTGCCGGTTAACACCTACGGAGGTTCAAATCCTTCCCGGCCCACGCAACTGCAGGTTTGCCCACCGGGGCGGGGAGCCTTTGCCGCACCTTGGCCTGCCGTTACAATGCTGTTTCAGATCGATTGCGGCTCAATGCTTCCCAGGCGTCGGCCAGCACCTCCCCCGGGTCCAGCGCCCGGTCACGACAAGCGAGACTGAGAGCTCAGTGGACGACAGCGCGACCCCAACAGCGCCGGTTCTCGACGAGTCCGGCGCGCGCCTCCGCCGCCTGTGGATGCGGGCCGACGCGGTCCGCCTCCGGCTGACTCCGCGCGTCCTCCTGACCGAGCGCGTGGAGGCCAACGCCGGCGAGCCCGACGACTGGTCGTTCCTGCGGCGGCCGGCGCTGCTCGGCTTCATCGCCGTAGTGTCCATCTGCCTGGGCGCCTCGCTGCCCAGCTCGCCCTTCAAGCTCGAGATGGGCGGCACGTGGTTCTTCGGCGAGGCCGCCTGGCCGACCACCAGCCTGATGCTGCCGGGCGTCGTCGCCGTCTACGGCGGGATGGTCCTCTTCGTGCGCGTCTGGTTCGGGCTCTACAAGACGCTGCGTGCCCGGCCGGGCGTGCCCATCAAGTCGCTGGCGTACATGCTCGCCCTGTGGTTGGTGCCGCTGCTCTTCGTGGCGCCGCTCTTCAGCCAGGACGTCTTCTCCTACGCGGCCCAGGGCGAGATGATGAGCCACCACATCAACCCTTACAACTACGGGCCGGGGACGCTCGGGTCGGGCCCCTACGTGTCGGGGGTCAACTCGCTGTGGCTCAATACAGCCGCCCCCTACGGCCCGCTCTTCCTCATGCTGGCGGGGTGGTCGGCCTCGCTCAGCCTCCACCACGCGCTGGTGACGGTGGTGCTGCTACGACTCCAGTCCGTCGCCGGCGTCGCGCTCATCGCCTACTGCATCCCGAAGCTCGCCGTGTCTTTCGGCAAGGAGCCGGGGCCGGCCTTCGTGCTCGCAGTGCTCAATCCCCTGACGTTGCTCGCCCTCGTCGGGGGCGCCCACAACGACGCCATCATGGTCGGGCTGTTGCTGGCTGGCGTCACCGCGGCCCGGCGCCGGCACCCGGTCTGGGGCGTGGTGCTCTGCGCGCTGGCCGCGTCCATCAAGGTCCCTGCCGCCATCGGCATCGTCTACGTCGCGTGGGACTGGGCCGGAGCCGGCGCGCAATGGCGCCAACGCGCGCGCATGTTGGTGCGCGCCGGCCTCGTCACGGTGGCCGTCATGGGCGTGCTCTCGTTCGTCTCGGGCCTTGGCTGGGGCTGGATCGCCAACCTCGGCACCCCCGGCACCGTGCGTTCGTGGATGGCGCCCGCCACCGCGGTCGGCCTCCTCATCAGCGGTACGGGCCACGTCCTCGGCATCGGGGTGAGCCTGGCCGGCGTGCTCACGCTCACCCGCGCCATCGGCCTCGTCGGCGCGGCGGCCATCGCCCTGTGGTGCCTGCGTCACCGCGAGCGCATCGGGCTGCTCTCCGCGCTCGGGATCACAATGGTCGCCTTCGTGCTCCTCGGGCCCGTCGTCCAACCCTGGTATCTCACGTGGGGGATCATCCTGCTGGCGCCGGTGGCGACCGGACGGTCGCTCTACTTCATTTTGGGCGTGTCGACAGTGGCGCCGTTCATCGGCCTGACGGGCGGCGCCGATCTGCTCAATCAGCTCGTCCACACCGACCCGGCGTCCATGGTCCTCGCGGTGATGGTCCTGTGGGCAGTGGCCATCGTCCCGCTCGGGAGCTGGACGAGCTCGTGGCGTTTCGACCGGACCCGGATACCCTCGTTGCCGGCCCGAGCCTCACAGAGCGCCGGCGCAGTCCTCGACTGACTGAGCCGAGCCGGAAGGGAACCTCTGGCGGCCTTGGTCACGGCCGAGTGAGGTTCTGAAGTCGAGTGTTCCGAGCGGCGCAGAGCGCTGTGGATCCCTCCAGAAACCATGCACCGACCGGTTTACGGTTTTCGTCGCCGTCACCGGCGTAGAGCCCCGTGGATCGCCATCCCTCTCCAGAAACTATACACGAATCAGTTTATAGTTTTTCGAGACATCAGCGGGGCTCGGCCCGGGCACCCCGACCTCCCACGGATCAGTTCCGGTCCAAAAAAAACGACCACCCGAGCTACAACAGCCGCTGCAGCTCCACCACGTCGAGCCATTGGCGGTGCTTGCGCCCCACCTCGCGCTCCACGCCCACCAGCTCGAAGCCGGCCGACGTGTGCAGCCCGATGGAGGTCTCGTTGTGCCCGGCGATGCGGGCGATGACGGAGTGGAAGCCGTGCGCCGCGGCCAGGACGATGAGCTCGGCCAGCAAGGCCCGACCCACGCCCTTGCCGCGCTGGGCCCGGTCGACGTAGACGGAGTTCTCGGCCGTGGCCGAGTAGCCCGAGCGCTCCCGGAACGGCGACAGCGAGCCGAAGCCCAAGACGATCTCTCCGTTCGCCCCCGTGAGACCCCGGCCCGGGCCTCCGCCCCTGGCCCGGCCTGCGCCCCGGCCGCCGGAGGTCGGCTCCACGGCCACGATCGCCGGGTGCACCCCGCTGTGCTCGAGGATCCACGCCTCCTGCTCGGCCGGGGACCGCGGGACCATGTCGAAGGTGTTCGTCGAATCGCTGACTTCGACGTTGTAGATGGTCCGGATGGCCTCGGCGTCAGCCACCTCGGCCAGTCGGATCCGCATCACCGGATGGTATAATTGACCTGGCAAAACCGGGGGAGCGGAGGCACCTCACACCGCGCCCTGGCTATCATTGTCCGCTCGCGGACGGAAACGGAAGACGGTAGCCGCGGCGCCCCCTTAGCTCAGTCGGCAGAGCACAGCCATGGTAAGGCTGGTGTCGTCGGTTCGATTCCGACAGGGGGCTCGCCCATGGCGGCGTAGCTCAGTTGGTCAGAGCACACGGCTCATAATCGTGTTGTCGCGGGTTCGAGTCCCGCCGCCGCTACCAGGGCCCGGGGCGAGTCTCCGGGCCGCGACCAGGAAGGATTTGAGATGCCCAAGAACGAGAAGAGGGTCCAGGTCACGCTGGCCTGCGAGGTGTGCAAGCGGCGCAACTACATCACGACAAAGAACAAGCTCAACGACCGTGAGCGGATCGAGATGAAGAAGTTCTGCCGCTGGGACCGCCAGCACACGCTGCACAAGGAGACCCGCTGAGCCGATCCGAACCTGCCGGTGCTACCCTGGCAGGTCGATCCCCAGGTCAGGGGGAAGAACCACCTGCTTGAGGGCAACCGAGAGCACCCCACCGAGGGCAGTAGCTCAACTGGAAGAGCACCGGTCTCCAAAACCGGCGGTTGGGGGTTCGAGTCCCTCCTGCCCTGCCCCGGACATGTGAATCACCCGAGTACCAAGTTTGTGAGGCAAGAGGCGTGAACCGCGAAACCAAGCGCTTGATGCAGCGCCAAGGGCAGATGGAGGCCGATGGGTCTCCGTCGACGCGGCGCGCGCCCGACAAGACCCCGACCCGGACCACCCGTCAGCAGAAGGGTGGCGCCCCGGTCCGCAAGCGGGCGACGCCCGCCCAATTCGTTCGCGAGGTCCGTGACGAAATGCGCCAGGTCGCCTGGCCGTCGCGTGCCGAGCTCATCAACTACACCGCGGTCGTGTTCACGACACTGGCGATCATGATCAGCTTGATCTTCGTGCTGAACCTCGCCTTCGGGAAGCTAGTCACCCTTCTCTTCACCAAGTAGGAACCCATGACGGATATGACGCATACACAAGCAGAAGAAGCCCTCGCGACCGGAGACGAGGAGGACGTCGCCGAAGCGATCGAGGCCGAGCGCGAGGAGACCGACGCCGCCCCCGAGGAGGCGGCCATGAGCACCGCCTCCACCGACGACGTGCTCGATGACCTCGCGGCCGAGGATGAGACCGAGCTCGAGGCCATCGCCGACGACGCGGTGGTCGAGGCGGTCTCCGATGAGATCGAAGAGGTCGTCGCCGAGGCCGAGAACGAGGAGCTGGCCGAGGAGGTCGTGGAAGAGATCCTCGAGGAGGCCGTGCTCGAGACGATCGACGAGGCGCCCGAGCCCGAGCCAGAACTCGCGCCCACAGCCGCCGAGAACGGCAACGGCAGCGCCGACGCGCTCGACATCCCACGACGAGCCCGACCTCGTCGTTGACGCCACGGCCGACCAGGACGCGACGACCGAGCCCGGCGGATGGGGCGAAGACGACGAGGAGGAAGAGGTCCTTCCGGTCGAGAGCCCCTACGACCGTCCCGGCCGTTGGTACGTCGTGCACACCTACTCGGGCTACGAGAACAAGGTGCGCTCGAACATGGGCAACGTGGTCGCGTCGCGCGGCATCGAGGACCGCGTCTACGAGGTCGTCATCCCGATGGAGGACGTCGTCGAGTTCAAGGGTGGCAAGAAGGTCACGGTCCAGAAGAAGGTGTTCCCGGGCTACCTGCTCGTGCGCTGCGACCTCGATGACGACACCTGGGGCGCCATCCGCAACACGCCGGGCGTCACGGGCTTCGTCGGGCCGGGCACCAAGCCGACGCCGCTGTCGCGCCGAGAGGTCGAGAACATCCTCCAGGTCAAGGTCGAGGGCGGCGAGGCGCCAGCCAAGCGCAGCCGCCCGCGGCTCGAGTACGAGGTCGACGAGACGGTGCGGGTCAAGGAAGGCCCCTTCGCCGACTTCTCCGGCCAGATCGCCGAGATCAACGAGGACCAGCTCAAGCTCAAGGTGCTGGTCAACATCTTCGGCCGGGAGACGCCGGTCGAGCTCGAGTTCAGCCAGGTGGCCAAGCTCTGAGCGCCAAGCTCTCAGCGCGAGGCGACCGGCCCACGAACCCGAGTCACAGTACGAGAACGAGAACGAGAACAAGAAAGTAAAAGGAGTACAGACGATGGCACCCAAGAAGAAGGTGCTCGCCGTGGTCAAGATCCAGCTCGAGGCCGGCTCGGCCACTCCGGCGCCGCCGGTGGGCACGGCCCTGGGCCCCCACGGCGTCCAGACCATGGAGTTCTGCAAGCAGTACAACCAGCAGACCGAGAGCATGCGCGGCCAGGTCATCCCCGTGGAGATCACCATCTACGAGGACCGGTCGTTCACATTCATCCTCAAGACCTCGCCCACCCCGGTGCTGCTGCGCCAGGCGGCGGGCCTCGACAAGGGCGCCGCGACGACCGGGCGCGAGCAGGTCGGCACGATCACCGACGCCCAGCTGGGCGAGATCGCGACGACCAAGCTCAAGGACCTCAACACCAACGACCTCGAGGCGGCCAAGAAGCAGGTGGCCGGCACGGCGCGGTCGATGGGGATCAAAGTCGCCGGCTAGGCGGCCCCAGGACGCGGAGGAGAACGTCATGTCCCAGCACGGGAAGAAGTACAAGGAGAGCCTGGAGAAGGTCGACCGCGAGCAGCTCTACAGCGCCGCCGACGCCGTCGACCTGGTCAAGGAACTCTCGAGCGCGAAGTTCGACGAGACGGTCGAGCTGGCCGTGCGCCTGGGCGTCGACCCCCGCAAGGCGGACCAGATCGTGCGCGGCACGCTCTCGCTGCCCGAGGGCACCGGGAAGACGAACCGCGTGGCCGTGTTCGCCTCGGGTGATGCGGCCACCGAGGCCAGGGCCGCCGGGGCCGACGAGGTGGGCGCGGACGACCTCGTCGCCAAGATCAACGCCGGCTTCCTCGACTTCGACGTCGCCATCGCCACGCCGGACCTGATGGGCCAGGTCGGGTCGCTCGGCCGCGTGCTCGGGCCGCGTGGCCTCATGCCCAACCCGAAGACGGGCACGGTCACGACCGACGTGGGCAGGGCGGTGACCGAGTTCAAGGGCGGCCGGGTCGAGTACCGCACCGACAAGGTGGGCAACATCCACATCCGGGTCGGCAAGGCCTCGTTCACCCGCGACCAGCTGGTCAACAACATCCGGGCCGTCGTCGACGAGCTGCAGCGGGCCAAGCCGGCGGCGGCCAAGGGTCGGTACTTCCTGTCGATCACCGTGTCGACGACCATGGGCCCCGGGGTCCACATCGACCCGGTCAAGGCCCGCTACAGCGACGAGGAGCTGGCGGTCCCGGCGTAAGCCGGTCCCCGAGTTCCACTACGCTGTCCCGCACAGCCCACCACCGCCGCCGCTCGGCGCCGGTCGACGGGCACTGAATCCGTACGCCAGAGACCTCCGGTGCACCCTTGGGTGCTGAAACGGCCAGACGGGCCGGCCTGACGAGGCGACATTGTGCAGCCGGCCCGATCCGGCCTGCGCCGTCGCACACCGGAGACTCCTGGCCCGCTCCCGGGCGGTCGAGCCCGATGGAGGAACCGATGGCAACGCAGAACGCACAGATGGCCAGGAAGGTCGAGGTGGTCGAGGAGGTGCAGTCGCGCCTGAGCACGGCCACCGCCCAGATCGTCAGCGAGTACCGCGGGCTGACCGTGGCCGAGCTGGCCGACCTGCGCGGCGCCCTGGCCGCCGTGGGCGGCGACTACAAGATCTTCAAGAACACGCTCGTTCGCCGGGCCATCGACGGCGGGGAGTACCAGCCACTGTCGGAGTACCTGAGCGGGCCGAGCGCGCTGACCTTCGTGCAGGGCGACGTCAGCGCGGTGGCCAAGGCGTTGCGCGACTTCTCGCGGGCGAATCCGCACCTGGTGATCAAGGGCGGGCTGGCCGACGGCTCACTCCTTTCGCCCGCCGACCTGGCTGCGCTGGCCGACCTGCCGCCGCGCGACGTGCTGCTGGCCCAGCTGGCCGGTGCCCTCGCCGCGCCGATGCAGCAGATGGCCGGCCTCCTCCAGGCGCTGCCGCGCAACCTGGCCTACGGCGTGAAGGCGCTGATCGAGCAGCGCGAGGCGAACGGCGAGACACTGCCGGCGGCGGACGCCGCGCCGGAGGCGGAGGCCGCACCGGTCGCGGAGGCCGCGGCGGTGGCGGAGGCCGCGCCGGAGGCGGAGGCCGCGCCGGTCGCGGAGGCCGCACCAGAGGCGGAGGCCGCTGCGCCGGACTCGGCGCAGGCAGCGGAGCAGGTGGAGGCCGCCGGGGACGCGGGGGCAGAGGCCGAGGCGGCCGGCGACCCTGAGGCGGCGCCCTCCGACGACGCGGCGCCGGCAGAGGCGTCGGAGTAGGACCGGCGCGCCCGAGGGGCGAGCCGCGACAGACATTCGAGAACCCAACAAGACCGAAGGAAAGAAAGGAAGGCCAGGAAGATGGCAACCCTGACCAAGGAAGAGATCCTCGACGGGATCGCCGAGCTCTCGGTGATCCAGCTGAGCGAGCTGCTGAAGGACTTCGAGGAGCGCTTCGGCGTGACCGCAGCCGCTCCCGTGGCCGTGGCGGCTGCGGCGGCCCCGGCGGCCGGCGACGGCGGCGCGGCCGAGGAGGAGAAGTCGGAGTTCGACGTCATCCTCACCGGCGCCGGCGACAAGAAGATCCAGGTCATCAAGGAGGTGCGCGCCCTCACCAGCCTGGGCCTCAAGGAGGCCAAGGACCTCGTCGAGGCGGCGCCGAAGCCGGTGCTGGAGAAGGTCAACAAGGAAGACGCCGACAAGGCCAAGGCCGCCCTCGAGGGGGCCGGCGCCACCGTCGAGGTCCAGTAGTCCCCGGTCGGGCGCCGATTCCGGGCCGGGGCTGGGTCGCCCGGCCTGGGTCGCCCGCTCGGGGTCGCCCGGCCCCCGAACCAGGATCCTTGACTGGCGGGGCTGGCATCTTTACCCTGTCTGGGACCCCGGGCGGTGGCCCGTTAGGCTGTCGCGGCCGAAGGGGTTGTAAGCCGGCGCGTCTCACGGTAAGATGCACGGTTGCCGTGCGTCTCCGTGTCTTCGATTCCGTAATTCTGCGGCGTCGGCGCGCGCCCTGGCAGCCCTAGTTGCTCGTCCACTCACCCTCGTCCGTCCCAGCCCCGTCGTCCCTTCGCAGTCCCCGTAGTCCGTCCTCACCCGGCCGTCTTTTCACCTTGGAGGTGTTGACCGTTGTCTTCACGGTCCCGTAGTCCCGAACGCGTCTCCTTTGCCAACATCAACGAGGCTTTGCCGCTGCCTGACCTGATCGCCATCCAGCGCGACTCGTTCCAGTGGTTCCTCGACAAAGGCCTCGCCGAAGCATTCAACGACATCAGCCCGATCGAGGACTTCACCGGCCAGCTCAGCCTGGAGCTCGAGTTCGATCCGACCGACGCCGACCTGCGCCCGCCACCGAAGTTCTCGGTGGAGGAGTGCAAGGAAAAGGACATGACCTATGCGGCGCCCGTCTTCGTGCGCGCCCGCTTCCTGAACGCCACCACCGGTGAGATCAAGGAGCAGACGGTCTTCATGGGGGACTTCCCGATGATGACCGACCGCGGCACCTTCATCGTCAACGGCACCGAGCGCGTCGTCGTGTCCCAGCTGGTGCGCTCGCCGGGCGTCATCTTCCAGCCCGGCCGCGACGCCAAGACCGTCTTCACCGGGACCATCCACCCGTACCGGGGTGAGTGGATCGAACTCGACATCGAGGCCAAGCCGGGCAAGGACGTCACCGCCGGCTGCCGCGTGGCGCGCAAGCGCCGCTTGTCCCTCTTCGTGCTCCTGCGCGCCCTCGGCTACGGCGACGAGGCCTTCCTCGACCGCTTCGTGCGCCACTTCGACTTCCTCGAGGGCCAGTGGGAGAAGGAGCGCAACCTGGCGCCCACGCGCGAGGAGGCCCTCCTCGAGATCTACAAGCGCGCCCGCCCCGGCGAGCCACTGTCGGCCGAGGCCGCCCGCGTCTACTTCGAGAACGCCTTCTTCAACCCCAAGCGCTACGACCTGACGCGGGTCGGGCGCTACAAGCTCAACCGCAAGCTCGGCCCCGAGATCGACCGGCTCCACGAGCTCTTCGGGATCGACGTCGAGAAGCCGACGCCGGGCCAGTCGGTGCTCAGCCCGTCGGAGATCCTGGCCTCGGCCACCTACATGCTGCACCTGGCCCTGCACATGGCCGACGGCGACTCCACCTACCGCATCGACGACCAGGACCACTTCGCCAACCGGCGCATCCGCTCGGTCGGCGAGCTCATCCAGAACCAGGTGCGCGTGGGCCTGTCGCGCATGGAACGGGTCGTGCGCGAGCGCATGACCACCCAGGACGTCGAGGCCATCACGCCGCAGACGCTCATCAACATCCGCCCGGTCGTCGCCGCGGTGAAGGAGTTCTTCGGGACCTCGCAGCTGTCACAGTTCATGGACCAGAACAACCCGCTGTCGGGCCTGGCCCACAAGCGGCGCCTCTCGGCGCTCGGCCCAGGCGGCCTGTCGCGCGAGCGCGCCGGCTTCGAGGTCCGTGACGTGCACACGTCGCACTACGGGCGCATGTGCCCCATCGAAACCCCCGAGGGCCCGAACATCGGCCTGATCGGCGCCCTGGCCACCTACGCCCGGGTCAACGAGTACGGCTTCATCGAGACGCCCTACCGCACCGTGGTCAACGGCAAGGTCACCGACGAGGTGTCCTACCTGGCCGCCGACGAGGAGGAAGAGCACGTCATCGCGCAGGCCAACGCGTCGACCGACGCCGACGGCCGCCTGACCGAGGACCGCGTGCTCGTACGCCGCGGCCCGCAGGGCACCGGCGTGCGCGTCGGCTCGGCCACGGGCTCGTACGGCACGACCTCGGAGATCGACTTCGTCCCGCCGTCCGAGGTGGACCTCATGGACGTGTCGCCGAAGCAGATCGTCTCGGTCTCGACCGCCCTCATCCCCTTCGTCGAGCACGACGACGCCAACCGCGCCCTCATGGGCGCCAACATGCAGAAGCAGGCCGTGCCGCTCGTCGTCCCCGAGGCGCCGTACATCGGCACCGGGGTCGAGGCCCGGGCCGCCCGCGACGCCGGTGACGTCCTGCTGGCCGAGGGCAACGGGACGGTCAGCGAGATCAGCGGCGACTCCATCACCGTCGAGTACTCCTCGGGCCAGAAGGACCGCCTCGGCACGTCCCTCGGGCGCAAGGTCTACCGCCTGTCCAAGTTCCGCCGCTCCAACCAGAACACGTGTATCAACCACCGCACGCTGGTGACCGAGGGGCAGAGCGTCGCGTCCGGCGACCTGCTGGCCGACGGCCCCTCGACGCACAACGGCGAGCTGGCGCTGGGCAAGAACCTGCTCGTCGCCTTCATGCCCTGGGAGGGCTACAACTACGAGGACGCCATCATCCTCTCGGAGCGCCTGGTGCGCGACGACGTCCTGACGTCGATCCACATCGAGGAGCACGAGGTCGACGCCCGCGACACCAAGCTGGGCGCCGAGGAGATCACCCGGGACATTCCGAACCTCTCCGAGGAGATCCTGGCTGACCTCGACGACCGCGGCATCATCCGCGTCGGTGCCGAGGTCGAGCCCGGCGACGTGCTGGTGGGCAAGGTCACCCCCAAGGGTGAGACCGAGCAGACGCCAGAAGAGCGCCTGTTGCGCGCCATCTTCGGCGAGAAGGCCCGCGAGGTGCGCGACACCTCGCTCAAGGTGCCCCACGGCGAGTACGGCAAGGTCATTGACGTGCGCGTCTTCTCGCGCGAGGAGTCCCACGAGTTGCCGCCCGGCGTCAACCAGCTGGTGCGCGTCTACGTGGCCCAGAAGCGCAAGATCTCCGAGGGCGACAAGCTGGCCGGCCGCCACGGCAACAAGGGCGTCATCTCCAAGATCCTCCCGGTCGAGGACATGCCGTACCTGGCCGACGGCACCCCCGTCGACATCATCTTGAACCCCCTCGGCGTGCCGAGCCGGATGAACGTGGGCCAGGTGCTCGAGTCGCACCTGGGCTACGCCGCCCGCCACGGCTGGGACGGCGTCGAGACCAACGAGGGTGTCGGCACCTCGGCCAAGGGCGACGGCGCGGCGCGCAAGACGCGGCCGCGGACGGAGCCGGCGGCCTGGGTCTCCACCCCCGTGTTCGACGGCGCCCATTGGGACGAGGCCGAGGACGCCGGGTCGCACCCGACGATCAAGCAGGTCTTCGGGCAGCTGAACTCGGACTCGGCCAACGGCAACGTGCTGATCGGGACCGACGGCAAGGTCACGCTCTTCAACGGGCGGACCGGCGAGGAGTACGACAACCCGATCTCGGTCGGCTACGTCTACATCCTGAAGCTGGCCCACCTGGTCGACGACAAGATCCACGCCCGCTCGACCGGCCCGTACTCCATGATCACCCAGCAGCCACTGGGCGGGAAAGCACAGTTCGGCGGCCAGCGCTTCGGCGAAATGGAGGTATGGGCCCTCGAGGCCTTCGGCGCCGCCTACGCGCTGCAGGAGCTGCTGACCATCAAGTCCGACGACGTTCTGGGCCGGGTCAAGGTCTACGAGGCGATCGTCAAGGGCGAGAACATCCCCGAGCCGGGCATCCCCGAGAGCTTCAAGGTCCTCATCAAGGAGATGCAGTCGCTGTGCCTCGACGTCGAGGTGCTGGCGGTGGACGGCCGCGAGATCGAAATGCACGAATTGGACGAGGACGTATTCCGGACCGCCGAGGAGCTGGGCATCGACATCAGCCGCAACGAACGCGGGTCCGACGAGGAAGACGAGCGGCGCGCCGCAGAGAGGAGCTTCAGCTAATGGCGCTCGACGTCAACACATTCGATCAGCTGCGCATCGGGCTCGCCACGGGCGATTCGATCCGGGGCTGGTCCAACGGCGAGGTCAAGAAGCCCGAGACCATCAACTACCGCACCCTGCGCCCGGAGAAGGACGGCCTCTTCTGCGAGAAGATCTTCGGCCCGACCAAGGACTGGGAGTGCTACTGCGGCAAGTACAAGCGCGTCCGCTTCAAGGGCATCATCTGTGAGCGCTGCGGCGTCGAGGTCACGCGCTCGAAGGTCCGGCGCGACCGCATGGGCCACATTGAGCTGGCGGCGCCGGTGGTGCACATCTGGTACCTGCGCGGCACCCGCTCGTGGCTGGCGTACCTGCTCATGGGCACCGAGCCCCGCGAGGAGCTCAAGGCCAAGCAGCTCGAGAAGGTCATCTACTTCGCGGCCAACCTGGTCACCTGGGTCGACGAGGACAAGCGGCACCAGGACCTGCCCTCGCTCGAGAACGAGATGGCCGAGGAGATCGCCGACATTGAGAAGAAGCGCGACCTCGACATCGACCGCCGTTTCAAGGCGCTCGAGGAGGAGCTGAAGCAGCTCGAGGGCGAGGGCGCCCGCGACGCCGAGATCAAGGCGCGCCAGCGCGCCGTCGAGAAGGAGATCCAGTCGGCCCGCGAGCGAGGCCAGGAGGACATCGAGATCGCCCAGCGGTCCCTCGACGAGTTCCGGAGCCTGCACGGTCGCAAGATCATTGAGGACGAGATGCTCTGGCGCGAGCTGCGGCTGCGCTACGACGAGTACTTCGAGGGCGGCATGGGCGCCGAGTACATCCTCAAGCTCATCGACCGCATCGACCTCGACGCCGAAGAGATCAAGCTGCGCGACATGATCGACGCCAAGGACGGCCGCCGTCCCCTGTCGGCCCAGCGCCGCCAGAAGACGATCAAGCGGCTGAAGATCGTCACCGCCTTCAACCGGCGTGACGACCACGGCCGGCGCATCAACGACCCGCGCGCCATGATCCTCGAGGCCGTGCCGGTGATCCCGCCCGACCTGCGCCCCATGGTGCAGCTCGACGGTGGCCGCTTCGCCACCTCGGACCTCAACGACCTGTACCGACGGGTCATCAACCGGAACAACCGCCTCAAGCGGCTGCTCGACCTCGGCGCGCCCGAGATCATCATCAACAACGAGAAGCGCATGCTCCAGGAGGCCGTCGACGCCCTGTTCGACAACGGCCGCCGTGGGCGTCCCGTCACCGGCCCGGGCAACCGGCCGCTCAAGTCGCTCTCGGACATGCTGAAGGGCAAGCAGGGCCGGTTCCGCCAGAACCTGCTCGGCAAGCGCGTCGACTACTCGGGCCGCTCGGTCATCGTGATCGGACCCAACCTCAAGCTTCACCAGTGCGGACTGCCCAAGCTGATGGCGCTCGAGCTCTTCAAGCCCTTCGTCATGAAGCGGCTCGTCGACGCCGAGCTGGCCCAGAACATCAAGTCGGCCAAGCGCATGGTCGAGCGGCGCCGGCCCCAGGTGTGGGACGTGCTCGAGGGCGTGATCCGCGAGCACCCGGTCCTGCTCAACCGGGCGCCGACGCTGCACCGCCTGGGGATCCAGGCCTTCGAGCCGGTGCTGGTCGAGGGCAAGGCGATCCAGGTGCACCCGCTCGTGTGCACGGCCTTCAACGCCGACTTCGACGGCGACCAGATGGCGGTCCACCTGCCGCTGTCGGCCGAGGCCCAGGCCGAGGCCCGGGTGCTCATGCTGTCGGCCAACAACATCCTCTCGCCGGCCACCGGCCGCCCGATCACCGTGCCCACCCAGGATATGGTCTTCGGCGCCTACTACCTCACGCTGCGCGTCGAGGAGGGCACCGGCGCGGGCCGCACCTTCCGCCACATCCACGAGCTGGAGGCCGCGTTCGACGCGGGGGACGTGGAGTTGCAGGTTCCGATCACGCTGCGCCCGGCGCCGGGTTCGACGCTGGCGGGGCGGCTGGCCGCGGCCGGAACCACCCCCGACGACGAGGGCGTGCTCAGCTTCGAGACCACGCCCGGGCGTGTCTTCTTCAACGAGGCGCTGCCCGAGGGCTTCGCCTTCGTGAACGACGTGGTGGGCAAGCGCAACACCCCGATCGGACAGATCGTCGAGGAGCTCTCGGCCAACTACCCCAAGAACGTGGTGGCGGCCAGCCTCGACCGGATCAAGGCGCTCGGCTTCCGCTTCGCCGCCCAGTCGGGCCTGACCATCTCGATCGACGACGTGCAGACGCCGCCGGACAAGATGGCCATCCTCGACCGCTACGAGAAGGAGGCCGAGAAGGCCGAGACGCAGTTCAAGCGCGGCATCATCACCGACGACGAGCGGCGCCAGAAGGAGATCGAGATCTGGACCTCGGCCAACTCCGAGGTCGGCCGGGCCATGGAGGCCCAGCTGGCCACGATCGCGTTCAACCCGCTCGACATGATGGTCGACTCGGGCGCGCGCGGGAACAGCCAGCAGATCCGCCAGATCGCCGGCATGAAGGGCCTGGTCTCCAACCCTCGCGGTGAGATGATCCCCCGGCCGATCAAGTCCTCGTTCCGCGAGGGCCTCTCGGTCCTGGAGTACTTCATCTCCACCCACGGCGCCCGCAAGGGCCTGGCCGACACGGCGCTGCGCACGGCCGACTCGGGCTACCTGACGCGGCGCCTGGTCGACGTGGCCCAGGAGCTCATCATCCGGATCGCGGACTGCGAGACGACCCGTGGCATCTGGATCGAGGGCGTGGCCCCCGACGGGCCGGGCCACCGCAACTACCTCGAGACGCGCGCCTTCGGCCGCCTCCTCACCGAGGACGTGAAGCTGTCCGACGGCACCGTGTACCCCACGGGCACGCTGCTCGACGACGTGATCCTCGCCGCCATGCGCGACGACGAGGCCATCGACCGCATCCGGGTGCGCTCGGTGCTCACCTGCGAGTCACCCCAGGGTGTCTGCGCGGCCTGCTACGGCCTGTCGCTGGCGACCGGGTCGATGATCGAGCTCGGCGAGGCGGTCGGCGTGATCGCCGCCCAGTCGATCGGCGAGCCTGGCACGCAGCTGACGATGCGGACGTTCCACACCGGTGGCGTCGTAGGCGAGGACATCACCCACGGCCTGCCGCGCGTGGTCGAGCTCTTCGAGGCCCGCACCCCCAAGGGTGCGGCCGTGCTGGCCCACCACTCGGGAACCGTCCGGGTGGACGACGACGAGACCGGCCGCCGCATCACGGTGGTCGCGGACGACGGCACCGAGGATTCCACCCTCGTGGCGGCGCGCGCCCACCTCGAGGTGGGCGACGGCCAGGAGGTCGCCGCGGGCGACGCGCTGGTCGAGGGGCCGAAGGACCCCAAGGAGCTGCTCGAGGTCAAGGGCATCCGCGAGACGCAGCAGTACCTCGTCGAAGAGGTGCAGAAGGTGTACCGCGACCAGGGTGTGTCGATCCACGACAAGCACATCGAGCTGATCGTGCGCCAGATGTTGCGCCGCGTGCTCGTGGCCGAGCCCGGCGACGCGCCGTTCCTCCCGGGCGAGCGGGTCGACAACCAGATCTACGCCGAGGTCAATCGGACGCTCGTCGAGGACGGCAAGACGGCGGCCGAGGGGCGCCCCGAGCTCATGGGGATCACCAAGGCGTCGCTCGCCACCGAGAGCTGGCTGTCGGCCGCGTCGTTCCAGGAGACGACACGCGTGCTGACCGAGGCGGCGATCGAGGGGCGCAGCGACCAGCTGTTCGGCCTGAAGGAGAACATCATCATCGGCAAGCTCATCCCCGCCGGCTCGGGCATGCAGCACTACCGCAACATCCACCTCGACATGCCCGACGCCGAGGCCATGCCCTTCTGGGCGGTCGGCGGCGGCGAGTCGGACACCGAGGACCTGGCCAATTGGCTGCGCGACATGGGAGAAGGCGGGAACGAGGACCCGTTCGACTCCTCAATCGACGCCAGTTGGCTGGGGGCGGCGCCGACGGCCGAGGACGCCTACGGCAACCCGATCACGAACGGGGGCGAGCCGCCCGCCGAGGCCACCGAAGCGGGGGCCGGCGCCTGACGAAGGGCGGCGAAGCGGGGGCCGGCGCCTGACGAAGGGCGCCGTGCCCATGCCGGTGCCCCCGGTTGTCGCGGACGTGAATTCGGACGTGAATTAGGGGAAAATCCGCCCGCCGAAGCAGGTTTCACACTTTCATTCGCAGTGAAGGCGCTCTACGATGGCGCCCGGGGGAGGTGAGCTGCGGTCGAGAGGCCGCCGCTCTGACGACGCTGTTGGCGAAAGAGTTGGTCGGAGGCTCCTCAGAGTGGACAGCAGTAAGACGGCGGTAGATCAGGAGTTCTCGTGGTATGACGCACCCTCAATGGAGGATGCACCAGGAGAGCTGCCCGTGAACGCCCAGGAGCTGGCCGGCACGTACAAGCTGAGCCATCTGCGTGCCCTGGAGGCGCAGTCGATCCACATCATGCGCGAGGTGGCCGCCGAGTTCGAGCGGCCCGCGCTGCTGTTCTCGGGTGGCAAGGACTCCATCGTCATGCTGCACGTCGCCCGCAAGGCGTTCCACCCGGCGCGCCCGCCCTTCCCGGTGGTGCACATCGACACCGGGCGCAACTTCTCCGAGGTGATCGACTTCCGTGACCGCACCGTGGCCGCCCACGGGGTGCGCCTCGTCGTGGGCTCGGTGCAGGACGACATCGACGCCGGCGACATCTCCGACGAAATAGGCGCCCGCGCGACGCGCAACCGACTGCAGACCCCGACGTTGCTGCGGACGATCCGCGAGCACGAGTTCGACGCACTCTTCGGGGGCGCTCGGCGCGACGAGGAGAAGGCGCGCGCCAAGGAGCGGATCTACAGCTTCCGAGACCAGTTCGGGCAGTGGGACCCGAAGAACCAGCGTCCCGAGTTGTGGAACCTCTTCAACGGGCGGCACCACAAGGGCGAGCACATCCGCGTCTTTCCGCTCTCTAACTGGACGGAGCTCGACGTGTGGCAGTACATCGCCGACGAGCGGATCGAGGTGCCATCGATCTACTTCGCACACCCGCGCCAGGTCTTCGAGCGCGACGGCATGCTGATGTCGGTCAACGAGCACCTCGAAGCGGACCCAGGGGCTGAGGTGTTCGAGGCGCGGGTTCGCTTCCGCACCGTCGGCGACGCCGATTGCACGGGCTGCGTGGAGTCGCCGGCGGACACCATTGAGGGCATCATCGAAGAGGTCGGGGCGACCCGCCTCACCGAGCGGGGCGCGACCCGGGCCGACGACCGAATCTCGGAGAGCGGGATGGAGGATCGCAAGCGGGAGGGCTACTTCTAGTGACCGAGCTCCTGCGCTTGGCCACGGCCGGCTCCGTCGACGACGGCAAGTCCACGCTGATCGGCCGCCTGCTCTACGACTCGAAGGCGATCTACGAGGACCAGCTCGACGCCATCCGCCGCACCAGCCTGCGGCGTGGCAACGCGGAGACGGACCTCTCGCTGCTCACCGACGGCCTGCGGGCCGAGCGCGAACAGGGCATCACGATCGACGTCGCCTACCGCTACTTCTCGACGCCCAAACGCAAGTTCATCATCGCCGACACGCCGGGCCACGCCGAGTACACCCGCAACATGGTCACCGGTGCCTCCAACGCGCACCTGGCCATGATCCTGGTGGACGCCCGGAACGGCATGGTGGAGCAGAGCCGGCGCCACGCCTTCCTCTCCCACCTGCTCGGGATCCCCCACATGGTCGTCTGCATCAACAAGATGGACCTGATCGACTGGGACCGCGACCGGTTCGAGGAGATCAAGGACGACTTCATGAAGTTCGCCAGTCGCCTCGACGTCCGGGACGTGGCGTTCATCCCCATGTCGGCCCTCTACGGCGACAACGTGGTGAACGGCTCGGACCACTCGTGGTGGTACGACGGGATCCCGCTGCTCCAGCACCTCGAGTCGGTCTACATCGCGAGTGACGAGAACTTCATCGACCCCCGTTTCCCGGTCCAGTACGTGATCAGGTCGCACGGGTCCGAGGGGGAGGACTTCCGAGGCTACGCCGGCACGGTGGCCAGCGGCGTCTTCCGGCCCGGCGACGCGGTGACGATCATGCCGTCGGGCGTGACGACCACCATCAAGTCGCTCGAGACGGCCGACGGATCGGTCGACGAGGCATTCCCGCCGATGGCCGTCACCATGACGCTGACCGACCCGGTCGGCGTGGCGCGGGGCGACCTCGTCTGCCGCCCGAACAACCAGCCGAGCATGTCCCAGGAGATAGAGGCCACCGTGAGCTGGATGGACTCCCAGCACACGCTGAAGGTCGGCAGCCCCTTCCTGCTCAAGCACACCACCAAGGTGGTGCGGGCGACGGTACGGGCGTTGCACTATCGCATGGACGTCAACGGGCTGCACCGGGACGAGTCAGCGACCGAGCTGAAGCTGAACGACATCGGGCGCATCCGCCTGCACACGACCGAGCCGCTGGCCATCGACGACTACCAGGTCAACCGCGCCACGGGGAGCTTCATCCTCATCAGCCCGCGCACGAACATCACCGTCGGGGCCGGCACGGTCAAGTTCGCGGCCCAGCGCGCACCGAGCCCCAACGTGGTGCGCCAGACCGGAACGCTCACCCTCGACGAGCGCCGGGAGCACCTGGGCCTCCACGGCGCCACCGTGCTCTTCACCGGTCTTTCGGGATCGGGCAAGTCGACGCTGTCAGCGGCGGTGGAGGAGCAGCTGGTGAAGCGGGGTCAACCGGCGTTCATGCTCGACGGGGACAACCTGCGCCACACCCTGTGCAGCGACCTCGGGTTCTCGCCGGAGGACCGGGCGGAGAACCTGCGGAGGGCGGGTGAGCTGGCGCGACTCTTCGCCGAAGCGGGCACCGTCGCCCTCGTCTCGCTCATTGCGCCGCACGCCGAGGAGCGCCGCAAGCTGCGTGAGATCCACTCCGACACCGGATTGCCGTTCGTCGAGGTGTACGTCAACACGCCGCTCGAGGTGTGCGAGGGGCGCGACCCCAAGGGCCTCTACGCCCGGGCCCGATCGGGCGAGCTGACCGACTTCACGGGGGTGAGCGCCGTCTACGAAGCGCCCCAGCATCCCGACCTCGAGCTGACTCCCGAATCCGGACCGGTCTTCGAACAGGCACAGATGGTGATTGAGTTCCTCAATCAGTTGACGACCACTTCCTGGCTGGGCTAAGACACTGCACAGCAACGTTTACACAACAGCGTTCATCCCGGGCGGGTGGCATGAAGTTCCCGGAGATGGCGACAAGTTGCAAGAGTGGACATTGGCGACGGCTGACTGATTGGCTGCAGGGCTGCAGGGCTGCAGGGCTGGAGGAGCAACCACATGACAAAGGACAGGGATCACATGGCCATGAACAAAAGGGCGGTACGAGGCCCGTGGACGGCGAAGCTGATCGCGCTCACGGCGTCATTGGTACTGATCTGCACCGTTGGCCTCACGGCCGGCTTCTCCACCGTGGCCTCAGCCGCGGGCACTCTCAATTGGAACCAACTCACCCCGGACACCTCTCCGACGGCGCGGAGCAATGCGGCCATGGCCACAGACGGCGCCAACGGGACCGTCGTCCTGTTCGGCGGCCTCGACTCAGCGGGGGCACCCCAGAGCGACACCTGGACGTGGAACGGGAGCGACTGGGCCGCTCAGGACACCACCGGCCCGTCCGCCCGCTCAGGCGCCTCCATGGCCTACGACTCCGAGAGCAACCAGCTGCTGCTGTTCGGCGGCCGCGCGGCGAACGGGACAGCCCTGAACGACACGTGGACGTGGAACGGGACGTCGTGGACTCAGCTGACGCCTGACGGCAGCCCGCCCGCCCGCTTCGGCGCCTCCATGGCCTATGACCCGAGCATCAGCGAGGTGGTGCTCTTCGGTGGCGACACCGCCGGTAAGCCCCTGAACGACACGTGGGCATGGAACGGCACGTCGTGGACACAGATCACGGGGACCGCTCCCCCGGCACGCCACTCGGCGGCCTTTGCCTTCGACCCGACCAGCACCGACATGATCCTGTTCGGCGGCTGCACGCTTCACATCTTCAACCAACCGTGCGCAAATTCGGGCGTCGCCGCCACCCTGGGCGACACATGGTCGTTCGACGGCAGCACCTGGACGCAGCTCACCCCAACGAGCTCGCCGAGCGCACGTTCCGCCGCCGTGATGGCCACGGACACGGCCACCCCGGTGAACCAGCCCGTCCTCTTCGGAGGTTGGGACTTCCAGGGCAACCAGCAGCAAGACACCTGGATCTGGAACGGCACCGACTGGACGCAGCCGACGCTCACGCCGCCCGGCATGCCTTCGGGTCGCCACGCCCAGGGCATGGCCTATGACGAGGCGAGCGGCGACCTGCTCCTCTTCGGCGGAGCGGATGGCGTCCTCAACGACACCTGGGACTTCGTTTCCACCGTCACACCGACGCCCACGACGACCTCGCTGGCCTCCTCGGCCAACCCCCAGGCTGTCAATCAGTCGGTGACCTTCACGGCCACCGTCGCTCCGACACCTGACGGCGGAACCGTCAACTTCAAGAACGGGGCGACGACGATCACCGGCTGCGGGGCAGCCATCGTCACTGATGGCACCGCAACGTGCACGACAACCTTCCCCGCAACAGGGACGTTCCCCATCACTGCGGTCTACTCCGGCGATGCCGACTTCGCCGGCTCGACGTCCCCCGTGCTGGACCAAGTGATCACCGCTGCGGCGCCCACGCCTACGACGACCGCGATCAGTTCATCCGTGAACCCTTCGACGGCTGGCTCCATCGTCAACTTCCCGGCGACGGTGACCCCGACGCCCGACGGCGGGACCGTCACCTTCAAGAACGGGGCGACAACCATTCCCGGCTGTAGCGCGCTCCCGCTGAGTGCCGGCGTCGTGACGTGCTCGACGACCTTCAACTTGACCGGTACGTTCCCCATCACCGCGTCGTACTCCGGCGACGCCGCCTTCGGGGCATCCACCTCGCCCGTCCTCAACCAGGTCGTGGTGACCGCGGGTCCTTCGACCATCCATAACGGGTATTGGACGGTCGCTTCGGACGGCGGGGTCTTCAGCTTCGGCTCCGCGCAGTTCTACGGCTCGATGGGCAGCATCCCCTTGAACAAGCCCGTGGTCGGCATGGCGCAGACGCCCTCCGGTCATGGCTACTGGCTGGTGGCCGCCGACGGCGGCATCTTCAGCTTCGGCGACGCGCACTTCTTCGGCTCAATGGGCGCTATCCCGTTGAACAAGCCCGTGGTGGGCATGGCGTCGACGCCCGACGGTGGTGGCTACTGGCTGGTGGCCTCCGACGGCGGCCTCTTCAGCTTCGGCGACGCGCACTTCTACGGCTCAATGGGTGGGATGACCCTGAACAAGCCCATGGTCGGCATTGCCTCGACGCTCAGCGGTGGCGGCTACTGGGAGGTGGCCTCCGACGGTGGTGTCTTCAGCTTCGGCGACGCCGTCTTCCACGGCTCGATGGGTGGGCTCCCCTTGAACAAGCCCATGGTCGGCATCGCTTCGACGATCGACCACGGTGGCTACTGGACCGATGCCTCCGACGGTGGCATCTTCAGCTTCGGCGACGCCGTCTTCCACGGCTCGACGGGTGCGATCACCTTGAACAAGCCCGTGGTCGGCATGTCAGCGACATTCGACGGTGGTGGCTACTGGCTGGTGGCCACCGACGGTGGCATCTTCAGCTTCGGTGACGCAGGGTTCTACGGCTCGATGGGTGGGCTCACCTTGAACCAGCCGATGGTCGGAATGACGGTGCCGTAGTCGAGGGGAGAAACGAACAGGCGAAACGAAACGTGGTGCCCCGGCGGGCTCAATAATCCCAGCGACTAGGACGAAGGCGGTTCGTCGTGACCACAAGCTCCACCGTGTTCCTGGAGGATGAGAGGTCCGGGGACAGAGCCTGTGCTCTTTCGGTCATCGTCGATGTCGCGGATCATCAGGACCCCGGGGCGTCCTCGCGGGTCCGGACCCTCCAGCAATGGCTGGCTGGGACCGGGACCAACACCCAAGTGATCGCGACGTGTCAGGAAGCGTGGGGTGACGCTCCTGACGACGTCGAGGTCGTGGTGTTCCCCTCGGCGGGTCAGGGGGACCGGTACGACGCAGCGGCGCGGCAAGCCAGAGGCAATCTGCTCGCATTCGTGAGCAGCCGCGTGACGTTCGGCCCGAAGTGGGCCGCTGAAGTGGTCCGCACATTCGACGAGGACGCGAGCGTCATGGTCGCGGGTGGTCCAGTGATCCCACTGGGCGATCACCGGAGCGAGCGGATCAGCGCCGAGGTGATGACGCACTACCTCGGGGGGACGCCGGTAGCCCACAACGCCCGGCCGAGGTCCTCTCGTCCGGTGCGCGAGGTCGGGTCCACGAACCTCATCATCCGAACCGAGGCGTTCCGGGCCGTCGGCGGGTTCCAGACCCCTCCGGGAGGAGGGGGCGAGTCCGTTCGGCTCTGCTACAAGGTGCGGCAGTTGCTCGGTGGGAAGATCGTCACCGTCCCGGGTCTGGCCGTCACGGCGCCCGCACCGCGGTTTCCCTTCAAGCTGCTCGGCGATGTGTCCACGTACGGGCGGTCCCGCGGGAACATGGCTCGCCGTCTGCCCGAAGCCGCCCCTCTGTTCCCCTTCGCCCTCCCCTCGGCGATCCTGCTCCTTTGCTGTGCCGGTGCCGCACTACTGGCGGTGACGGCCGCGGGCTACCTCCTCATTGCGGCTGCCGTCGCGGCCGGGGTGCTTCTCCTCTACTCGGGGAACCACTCCGTTCGCACCCTGCGCGACCACAGATCGCTGATGAACGGGCTGCTCGCCGGGTTCGTGTTGCCGATCGTGGTCCTGGCCTACGGGGCAAACTTCCTCAGAGGGTACGTCGGGCACAGCCTGGAGGAGATTTCGCCGCCTCGCGAGCGCCGAGCCACCTCACCGCGCGTCCTGATCCTGAATTGGAGAGACGTCACGCACCCCTATGCCGGAGGCGCGGAGACGTACATGCACCAAATCGCACGGCGTTGGGCGGCCAACGGCATGGACGTCGGGTGGCTGACGCAACGACACAGCGGGAGCCGTCGCTCCGAGGTCCTGGACCACATCCGGTTCTATCGCGTCGGCGGGCGGCTCACCCAGTACCCGCTCGCCGGCCTCTACTACCTGACCCGTCTCCGCGGCCGCTACGACATCATCATCGACTGCGAGAACGGCATTCCGTTCTTCAGCCCTCTCTACAGCCGGCGGCCGAAGGTGCTGGTCATCCACCATGTTCACCAGGAGATCTTCCGCCAGCAGGTCCCCCGACAATTGCGGTGGATCGCTCTCTGGCTCGAGGGCACGCTCATGCCGAAGCTGTACCGGAACGGTCAGGTGGTCGCGGTGTCCGAGGACACCCGGTCCGACCTCGTCGGCTTGGGGTTCGACAAGGACCGCGTTGCCGTCGTGACGAACGGGGTCTTCCTGTCGGAGTCGGAGCCACGGGAGCGCTCGCAGGTCCCGACCCTCCTGTGCATGGGGCGACTCACGCCGCAGAAATCGGTCGACGTCCTGATCCGATCCATTCCACTCATGCTGGAGGACTTTCCCGACCTCCAGGTCGACATCGTGGGTCAGGGCCCCGACCGCACCCGCCTGGAGCGCCTGGCCTGGTCCATGGGCCTGACCAGGCACATCCGGTTCCACGGCTATGTGCGAGGCGAAGTCCGGGACCAGCTGAGCGCCTCGGCCTGGATCGCTGTATGTGCATCCTCATTCGAGGGATGGGGCGTTGTCTGCATGGAGGCGAGTGCGCGCGGCCTGCCTGTCGTGGGTTCGCGCGTCCCCGGGTTGCGCGAATCGATCCGGGATGGTGAAACCGGCCTCCTCTTCGAGTACGGCAACGAGAAGGAACTGGCGTCGGCGGCGGTGACCCTGTTGAAGAATCCAGAGTTGCGGATGAGGATGGGTCAAGCGGGCCGAGCGTGGGCCGACCGCCACACGTGGGACGGAAGCGCGGCCGGCTTCGGCGACCTCCTCATTTCGCTCGGTCGGTCGCCGGCCCCTCCGGCGAACACGGTGAGCGCGCTTGCGCCCAACTAGTCAGGACACCACCGCGATTCCTGAGCAGGATTCCAATCTTCCCGACGCAGAACCAGCACTTCCAGACCCGGAGTCAAACCTTGTCGTGTCGGTCATCGTGCCGACGCGGAACTCCGAGAGGACGCTCGAGGCGTGTTTGAAGAGCATCCGAAACCAGACCCACCCCCAGGTCGAGTTGATCGTCGTGGACAACGGGTCGACGGACCGCACGCCTGAAATCGCGCGCGGTCACAGCGACATCTTCCTGTCACAGGGACCGGAACGGAGCGCGCAGCGCAACTTCGGTGTGGATCACGCGCACGGAGCGTACGTCGCCCTGATCGACTCTGACATGGTGCTCGAGCCAGAGGTGATCGCGGATGGGTTCAACGCACTGCGGGGCACCGAGGTCCGGGGCGTCGTGATACCGGAGCTGTCCTTCGGCGAGGGGTACTGGACCAAATGCCGGATGCTGGAACGTCAGTGCTACGTCGGTGACGACGACGTCGAGGCGGCGCGGATGTTCCGACGGTGCGATTTCCTGGCCGTGGGCGGTTTCGATCTCGAGCTCAACGGTGCCGAGGACTGGGATCTTTCCGCCCGGATCGTGGGCCGCAAGAACCTCCAGAGGACCGCATCGTTCATCCATCACGACGAGGGGAGGATCAGCCTCTACGGGAGTTTCGTGAAGCGTCGATACTACGCGCCCGGCTATCTGCGCTATCTCTCGAAACACCGGAACGACGCCATCTCGCAGGGTAACTCCGTCCTCCGTCCTGCATTTCTCCGCCACTGGCGCGACCTGGTCCGTCATCCGATGCTGGCTGTGGGCATGTTTTTGTTAAAGTTCGTCGAACTTCTTGGCGTCCTTCAGGTGTTCCTCGAGCAAAGGGTCTTTTCCAAATCGGAGCAGCGCCACGAACGGCAGTCAGCCTCGCTCGAGGGGCCGGGAACACGAAACGCGGCATGATTTGACGCGTTCGCGGACACCGGAGCACCCGGACTGAAGGCGGTGGCCGACGCCTCGGGGAGGGTATCCGTCGGCCAAAATGGGGAGATGGGATCCGGTACCGAGACACTGCCCACGACCGGATCCGGCTCCGGGCGACGATGGCAACTCCAACGCTACGGCAAGAAATTCCTCCAGGACAATGCGATGGCGACGGGCGCGGCCCTGCTCGCCGGGTTGCTCGGATTTGTCCTCCAGTCGATCGCCGGTCACGCGCTGCATCCCGGCCAATACGCCAAGGCGGCGGCGGTCGTCAGCTTCTTCACGCTGATCACGCCCGGGACCGCATTGGGCCGGCTCGTGGCCTGGCAAACCAGCCACGACCTGTCGAAGGCCAAGGGCGACATGGAGATGAGCGGCATCCTCCTGCGCGCGCTGACCATCCGGCTTCTTGTCATCGGCGGAGCAGTCGTGCTCGTGGCGAGCGCGTTGGCCCCTCTCCTGAGCTCGTTCATGCACGTCCCGATCTCCTTCATCATCGTCGGCTCGATCGCGGTGCCCTTCGTTCTCGCCGCCCAGCCACTCCTTGGCTACTTGCAAGGAGAGCAGCGATTCGAGTCGTGGAGCACGCTGACCGTGGTCGTCGCACTGAGCAAGCTGGTCTTCGTCGCGCTGCTGGTGTTCCGACTGGGCGCGTTCGGTGTCATCAGCGGGACCACGATCGGTGCGGCCGTCACCTTCTTGGCGTGCCTCATCTTTCTGTGGAAGGAGTTCACTGCTTTCAAGGGGACCTATCCATGGCGGCCGGTCGTCCCGTTCATCGTGATCGGACTCGTCGCCACCCTTGCGGTGGGGGTGTTCGTCAGCGTCGACGTGATCATCGTCGAGCACTTCTTCGGCAGGGTCCAGAGCGGTCAATATGCCGCCGTCGCGGTGATCGGCAACGCGGTGTTCTTCCTGACGGGCGGCTTTGCGAGCGTCGTCTTCCCGATGGTGGCCGCTCGCCATGCGACCGATCGAAGCACCCTCGGCGTCATGGGCGCCTCGCTCTCGCTCTGTGCGGCCGCCGGCCTCGCAGGAGCCCTGGTGCTCCAGGTGTTCTCGCGCCAGATCCTCTACCACTTCGCGGGTCCGGCCTACGTGGGTGGTGCCCATCTTCTCGGGCTCTACTCCGTCGGCATGGCCATCTTGGGTTGCCTCGCCATCCTGGTGAACACCCAGCAGTCTCTGAACCGGCTCTCCATCTTGTGGGTCCTCATTCCCATCACACTCATGAGACCGGCTCTGCTGCTCCTGTTCCACGGGACGCTCCTCACCGTCGTCATCGTCAGCGACCTCACCGTGCTCGGGTCGACGCTCGTCATGGCGGCGGTCTACGTCCACCACGAACGAGCTCGGCTCCGGGCTCCCGGCCACGTCGTCTCCGACCCCGAGGACACGCGACTGCTGTCTTTGGCCTTGGGTTCGCTGCCGTCCCGGCTGGGTGGGGTCACGGCCGAGGATGAGCCGGTCGCCGTCCTCTCGCCGAACTGGTCGCCGAGCACCGAGTCGCCGGATTCCGGTCCTCCCGGCGTCTTAACCAGGGCTTTTAGCTGGGCGGACCGAGGCGTCCGGAGCCCGCGTCGCGTCGCCGTCGCCCTCGGCGTCGTCGGTCTTCTGGTGTGGAGGGTGTGGCTCACTTCGGTACCACTCACGTCAGGTGACTGGAACTGGGAGTCGCACGGGGCGGCCGCGGCATGGTTTCCTTGGCCATCCATTTGGAATACGACGCTCGGCCTCAACGGCGAGAACGTCTTCCTCAATGTCTTCCGCTTCCCGGTCTACGCACTCGGGGGGTTCTTCAGCACGCTCGGCGCATCGTGGTCCGTCGTGGAGAAGTTGATCTACTTCCTCCCCTTCGCCGTCGTGCTCCCGGTCGCCGGTTGGTTATTGGCGCGCGAGATCCTCGGCAACACGAAGTGGACCCTGCTGACCCCGTTGCTCCTGCTCGGCAGCACCTACTTCGTCATAGAGGCGAACTCGGAGATCCCGCTCGCCCTGGCGGAGGCTCTCGGATGCCTGGCGTTGGTGACGTTCATCAGATCGATGCGACGGGTCTCCTTGCGCTGGGGGCTCGTCACCGGCCTCCTCGTCGGAGTGACCGCGACCATGGACATCCGGCCTGCCTATCTCGTGGTGCTCCTGATGGTCGGCTACCTCGTGATCCTCACGATCGCCGAGAAGGGATCGCCGCTCTTCCGCCGGCGGCTGATCATCGCCGCGGTGGCGGCCGCGACCTTTGTCGGCAGCCAGGCCTACTGGATCGTGCCGTACCTCACGTATGGCGGCCGGGTGCAGCTTCCGATCCCCCAAACGCCGGACTTCAACGTCATCACCCTGGAGCACGGACTCACCGGCGTCTCGGCGTTTTGGACCGGTGGCAACCCGGCCAACCTGGTCGAGGCCCCTCTGAACCCGTTGTTCATGGTCCTGCCCATCGTCGCCCTGGTCCCGTTGCTCCGGCGCCGCCCGTCGCCTGAGCTCGTCTGGCTGTCCCTGGCCGCCCTCGTTGCCGCCTTCCTGGCAAAGACCGACACCGCTCCCTTCGGGGCGCTCTACGACTGGATGTACCGGCACCTTCCCGGGTTCAACCTGTTCCGGGAAGGGTCGAAGTTCCTCTTCATCGTCACGGTCGCGTACGCAATCCTCATCCCGGCCTCACTCCGCTCGCTGGTTGAGGTGTCGAGGCGCCTCTCGCGAAGCAAACGGCAGTCGGTCGAGGTCCTGGTGTCGGTTGCGCTCGTCGTGGTCCTCGGGCTGTCGGCCTGGGGCATCAGCGCGATCGAGGGGCGGAAGCTCGGCTCCACGACCACGCCCCTGGCCAAGCCCGCCGCCTTCACGGCCGTGTCCGACATCCTCGACGCCGACCACACATCCGGCAGCGTGCTCTGGTTCGGTCAACCGGTGTACACCACCAGCGACCAGAAGTCCCATCGCTACGTCATCGCGTCGTCTACTCATCCGTTGGCGAACCTCAGCGGGAACGTGACGACCACCGAGCTCAATCGGCGTGACTACTTCCAGTACTTCTGCCCGGTCATCAACCAGGCCTATTGCTACGTCTCGTCGCCGCTCTTTCCATATCTGACGAACATGGTCGGGGCGTCCTACGTGATCGCTCCGGCTGACATGGACATGGGGATATTGCCGAACGGCGTGACGCCGGACTGGCTCCGCCAGCAGCTCACGCCGATGCTCGGACCGCCCCGCCGGGTTGGTGCACCGGGCGCCCAGTTGCTCGTCTGGCAGATTCACCACCGCGGGCAGGCGGCCGGCAGCTATCCGGCCGTCGCCTTGGTCGACTCCGGTCCATGGTCGCTGAGCAGCGTCATGCCCGCGCTCCAGGCCATGGGCGTCCCGGCCGCGTACCAACAGTCGCTCGACAGCGCGCAATTCCCCTCTGCGCCGGCGACGTTGCCACAGAGCATCACCGTGCTTCCGAGGGTCGACGGCGCGTGTCAGAGCAGCAGCGCGCAGGCGGTCGGCGTGATGGCGGAATCAACGCAAACAGCGGTCGACCTGTCCGTCGACGGTTCGACTCGCCCGTTGAGCCGACTCGCCATGTCGGGCAGGACGCCAGGGTGGAGCCTCTACGGTCCGATCAGCGTCCCGGACGGCACGGTCACCATCGGGGCGGCTCCAGGGGTGACACTGGGGCCGTGCGTCGGGTGGTCCAACTTGACGCAGCGCGCCTTCGGGGCCCACGGATCGGCCGTCGGCCCGACGCGACTGCAACAGAACGGTGAGGTGGTCAAGGCGACCACCGCCGGCGCCGCGGGTCCGTGGATCCAACTGCTCCGCTTCTACGACCTGGGCTGGCGTCTGAACGGCCACAAGCCGGCGGCAGTCGGTAATGGGCTCTTCAACCTCTACCACGTCACCGCGCATCAGATTCCAGCAGGCCATGGCATCACCTTCACTTTCTCGACGCTCAAGTGGGAGTGGATCGGGCGGATATTGGCGTTCCTGTCGGTCTGCTTCGCGCTGTTCCTCATTTGGAGAGTCGGCCGGCGAAGGCCCGACAGAGTGGTGGAGACGCCCAATCCGTCGTTCATCGAGGGCACGAGGGCTCCCCTCGTCGCGTGGGTCGGCATGGTCTTCCTGGGTCTCATGGCGCTGGCCACGGTGTCCGACTGGTTGGGGTTGCCCTCGAAGTACCCGACGCTCTCCTTCTTTCCCGATCCGTACAGCCTCGACATCGTCCTGGGAAGCATGGCGATCGGCCTCTTCCTCGTTTCCATCGCGGTTCGAGTCGTCGAGCACCTGACCGAACGCCGCTCCGCGCGCGAACAGGTGCCGCGCACCCTGGAGACGCGCACCACGAAGAACTGGCACCGGATAGCCGCCGGGGGCGTTGTCTCGGCGTCCCTCGTTCTGGCGGGCTGTGGCGGCGGAGGGAGCAGTCAAAGCGCAAACCAGACGTTGGCGACGGCCCGCGCGCAAGGAGTGGCGTCGAGGGACGTCACGGGAGCGTCGCTCGACGAGGCGAGGGTCCAGTTCCAAGCGAAGCATCCCTATCAGTGCGTGGTCAACTACACGAGTGCCCTCAAGTCGTTTCCCAACCTCGCGTCGGCCTACGCCGGCCGGGCGGCGTGCTATCAGAGCTTCGACCCCGCAGCATCGGTCAAGGACCTCGACAAGGCGCTCGCCCTCTCACCGGACGACCCGCGGCTGTTCCTGGCGCGAGCGCAGGCGGAGCGAGCCGTGGGTGACGTCACCAGCGCGGCCGAGGACTACCAAGCCGCAGTCTCGGCTCCGACCTCGACTCCGAGCCAGGCACTGGTCGCCACCGACGGGCTCATCGCCATGGGCTCGCTCGACGATGCCACGACGACGATGCGCCTCGTGATCAGCCGGTATCCATCCGATGCACTGGCGCAACTCGCGGTGGCGGACCTCGCCTTGGCCCAGGGGAACGACGCCGTGGTCGCGACGGCCATGGCCAGGGCGGTGAGACTCGCCCCACAGAACCCGTCAGAGCTGCTCTCAGTGCTCAGCCGGAAATGCGGACTCGATGTGGTGAATCACCAGTACCTTCCGGCCGTCCAAACCTGTGGGAGCGCCGCGGTCATGGGGGAGGACAGCTCGGGCGCCTTCGACAATTTCGAGCGCGGCGCAGGCCGCTCTCGGGCAGCCCAACGCTGCGATCACCGACCTGTCCAGTGCGATCGGTGCCTTCGAGGGCAACGTGGGTCCCAACGCACAGCCGGCCGGAGTCGACGGATTCGGGTTGTCGAATCTGTACGAGGCACGCGGGCGGCTCCATCTGGAAATGCATCAACGAGCCCGCGCCATCGCCGACTACAACGCCGCGCTCGCCTCGCTGCCCCCGGGCACCCCCGACATCGCGGCGCGCCTCAAGGGAGACATCAAGACGGCCAGGCAGGACTGAGAACTAACCGGTCACTGAGGTGCAGCGAGGATTGGTGACACTCTGGTTTGTCACCACGACGTGCTGGGACGACTGGACCTGAAGGGCAGCTGGCGTATTGGGACGGAGCTGCTTCGTCCCCGCGAGCTCGGTGATCTTGCCGGGTCCGCCCGCCGACACGACGTCGTCGATGGAGATGTTCTGTGACGGGCCGGTGACAAACCAGGGTTCGGCGCAGGCGACGGCATACGGTCCCGGCGTGAACGTCTCGCCGCTGAGGGTCACGTTCTGGTCCTGGTAGAGGGCGAGAATTCCTCCATGAATCGCGATGTTGCGCAGCGTCGCCCCGTTCTGGCAGTCCACGTCGACCGAGGCGAAACCTCCTCTGCCGGTCGTCGTTGCGTCGACGTTGGCGACCACGTCACCGGTCCGCTGGTCGGAGCTGCACGGTTGGGGTCCGACGAAACGGATCCCGAAGCCTGACCCCGTCTCCACCTTGAGGTTCGAAACAGTGGTCCGATCCGCGTTCGAGATCAACGCGAGTGGATCAGGGTCCTTGAGCTGCGGCGGACCGGCGTTGTACGTTGCAGTGTCGAGATTGAGGTTCTCGACGGTGACCCCGCTCGCAGTGATTCGCAGGATTGACTTTCTGGCGTGCTGGACCAGGGTCGTCGCGGTCGGTCCGGCGCCGTCGATGGTGATCGGAGCCGCCGCCACCAGGAGCCGGTTGTCCAGGGCGCACGTGCCGGGGCCGATAGAGACGGTCCCCTGGTCCGCCGCGGCTTGCGCGATCGCCTGGTCCAGCGCGGTGGTGTCGGTGGCCGGATTGTTCGTGCAGTCCACTGGAACGACGGAGCCCTTCGGCGGTGGCACGGTCGATGACGTGGTGGATGTCGTCGATTGGGGCGCGAGTGAGCTCGACGACGTCGACGACGCCGAGGAAGCCGGCGACTTCGGCGACGGCCCGCCGGTAGCGAGCAGGGCCACGACGACCGCTACGGCAGCAACGACGACGACCCCTCCGAGGGCCAATGCCCGACGAGTACGCCGCTCCACGTGGGAAGAAGCTAGCGGTCGGTGTCCGGCTGGGCACGTCGCCATCCCGGCGACGGCGTCTCAGGGTCCTCGTGTTCCTCGCGTTGCTCCAAGGTCGTGGCGTTCGGCGCCAAGCCCGACGGGTTCGGAGGATCCAACGGCGAGTGGCTCGCCGACCCGACGGCACGCTCCACCGGAATGCCGACACGCCCGCCATCGGCCACATTCGTTCCATCTCCAACGGTGGACAGGAGCGTGCTCGAGTACCTTGGTCGCTTAGCCTCGATAATTCGTCCGGCTTCTGAACACGCGGTGTGCGCGTCCGCGTAAAAAGCCCTCCCGCCTGGAAGAATGTTTGTCGCTGAACACACATCCTCACCAGAACCGGAGGGCTCCTTGAAAGTGCACAGTACTCGCTCTGTCCGTCGCGCCAAAGTGATACCCGACGGCAAGAACCTCGTGTCCCATGCCGGTGCCGCCCTGTTGGCCGAACTGGCCGATCGCGCTGGGTTGACCGAGGCGATGTCGGAGGCCATGGCCGAGTGCGGGATCAACTGGCACACCCATGATCCTGGTGTCGTCCTCACCCACCTGGCCATCGCGATCGCCGATGGCGCGGACTGCCTGGCCGACATCGCGGCGCTCAAAGAACAAGAGGAGCTCTTCGGCCCGGTGGCCTCTGTGGCCACGGCCTGGCGGACCGTGCACAAGACGGCTTCGGTCGAACTGCGGGCCATCCCAGTGGCCATCGCCAGCGCCCGGGCGCGCGTCTGGGCGGCGCAGCCACCGGTCGGCCCGATGATCTGGGACTTCGACTCCACCTTGCTCGACGTGCACGCCGAGAAAGAGGACGCCGCCGCCACGTATAAGCGCGGCTTCGGGTTCAACCCCTTGGGTGCGTGGTGCGACAACACCAAAGAGCCTCTGGGCGCGATCTTGCGCCCGGGCAACGCCGCCCCGGGGGACACCGACGACCACCTCGAGCTGCTCGAGCAGGTGGTGCGCTCCGTGCCGCCCGAGTACGCACTCGGCCACGAAGAAGGTGACGACCCCGCCTTGGTCGTTCATCCCATCTTGGTCCGGGCCGACTCAGCCGGGGCCTCGCATCGCTTCGTCCAATCGCTCACCGATGCCAACTTCGACTACTCGATTGGCTTTCCTATCAGGGGTTCTGTGCGTGACGCCCTCCTGCTCGCCCAAGAAGAGGACTGGGTGGCCGCCACAGAGCTCGACGGGGGGATCCGTGACGGTGCCGAGGTGATCGAGCTGACCGAGATCATCGAGCTCAAGGGATGGCCGGCCGACATGCGAATGATCTGTCGGCGTGAACGCCCGCACCCGGGCGCCCAGCTCTCGCTCTTCGACACCCATGCTGGTTGGCGCCACACCTGCTTCATTACCAACACCAAAGGTGACGACATCGCCGCTTTGGAGTTGCGCCACCGCGGCCACGCCCGCGTCGAGGACCGGGTGCGGTGTTGGAAGGCGTGTGGACTGGCCAACCTGCCCTTCGACGGCTTTTGCGCCAACGAGGCCTGGGTGGCGGTCTCGCTCATCGCCGGGTCACTCCTGGCCTGGAGCCAGATGACATGTTTCGACGGCGCGCTGGCCAAGGCCGAGCCCAAGACGATTCGCTACCGCGTCCTGCATGTAGCCGCCGTGCTCGCTCACCGCGGCCGTGACCTCATCGTGCATCTCGACGAGACCTGGCCCTGGGCCAGCGAGCTGGCCGCCGCCTTCACCCGCCTACGCGCCGCCTTTCCATAGCGCATTGGGTCCCGGCGCCCGACCCCGAAGCGATTCCGCAGGGCGTGACATCACGAGACTGAACCGAGGGACCCTGACCCTTCACGCCCCGGCGACGCTCAGAGGCCAATCAGCGATTCTCCGCCTCCATCGACCGAATCAGCATCGTCGGGCCTGAGGTCGGATGAATGATCGAGGTTAGGTCACGGACCTTTTCGGTCGGCGGTCACATCATTCGATCCGCGAGGAGACGCGTCGATCCGCGAACCAAGCGTTGGACGTCGAGGTAGGACCCGGTCGCTGACGATCGCCGGAGTATTCGAGCCAAACGCCTCTGGGCAGCGGCTGGGTCCCACGCTACGTCGAGCCCTCGAACTCTGGCGGCCCAGGGTCCCCGTCGCCCACGGTGGATCATTCAGCAGAAACGTTCACGGGCACCCAACACATCCGCAGGACAGCCTCGATAAGCTCGCCAAGTGTCGCGGAGGGAGCGATCATGACTTGCTCGGCGGAACACCGCCAGAAGCCGACCGTGATCGATCTCGTCCCTTCCGTGTTCGATTCCATCCCGGTCCCACGTGGAGGTCGCACTCTGTGGCTCCCCGCGACCACAGCGTCGAAAAACGGTGGACCCAATGGAGTCGGTGCTGAGAATGCTGGACGACCGGACTCGGGCTCGACCAGATGAGAGAGCGCCGCTCCGCCACGCGTGGCAGGAACTACAGGATCTTTGGGGCTTTGGTGCTGTTGGCCGCCCTGCCGGTGGCCGCGGCGCTCGCCCCGAGCAAGGCCACGGCGACCACGAATAACCCTCCGGTGTCGGACTTCGGGGTGATTCCAAGCTCAGGTTCCGCGCCGCTGACAGTCAGCTTCGATGGCTCTACCAGCTCGGACCCGAACCCGGGTGGTTCGATCACGTCGTGGCAGCTGAACTTCGGCGATGGCACTCCGGACGCGACCGGGCAGGGCCAACCGCCGGAGCTGACGGCTTCCCACACGTATACGACCGCCGGAACCTTCACTGCCACCTTGACCGTCACCGACGCAGCCGGCTTGACGAACCCGAGCACACAGACGGTCACGGTCAACAGCCCACCCCCCCAGCCACCGGTCTCGTCGCTCGGCATCCGTACGGGTTCGGGCGAAGTGCCGCTCACCGTGAGCTTCGACGGATCGGGGAGCTCGGACCCCAACGCAGGCGGCTCCATCACGTCGTGGGATCTCTCGTTCGGTGACGGCACTCCCGATGCCACTGGAAGGGGGGCACCGCCACCGCCCACCGCGACCCACACGTACACCTCAGCCGGCACCTATGCGGCGACGCTCACCGTCAAAGGTGCGAGCGGCAAGACGGCGACGGCGACATGCTCCATCGTGGCGAGCGCCGACGGGTCGGACGACGTGACTGCCGTCTTGGCCGCTTCGTCGTGTTCGGCCGTCGGCTCGCTGACCACCCGTTTCAACGGGTCGTCGAGCACGGTCGCCAGCGGATCGATCGCCTCGTGGAGGCTGTCGTTCGGCGACGGGAGTGCCTTCGTCAGCGGGACAGGTCAACCTCCTTCGCCGACCGCGTCCCACACCTACGCTCACCCAGGGGATTACTCAGCCGTCCTCACGGTGCACGACAGCGACGGCTCCTCCGCTACGGCCACCGAGCAGCTCCAGGTACTCGACCCACCACCAGTGGCGTCGCTCGCCGCTGTAGAGGGCTCGCAGGAATCCGGCATTCACAAGATCAAGCACGTCATAGTGATCATGCAAGAGAACCGAAGTTTCGACAGTTACTTCGGCACCTTTCCTGGGGCCGACGGGATCCCGATGAAGAACGGCACACCGACGGTGTGTGTGCCCGATCCGCGGGCGCACATCTGCGTGAAGCCATATCACGACACGAGTCAAGTCAACAATGGCGGACCACACGGATCCGGCGACTTCGACGCTGACCTCGACGGCGGCAAGATGGATGGGTTCGTCGCTCGCGCCGAGACGGACCTCCCAGCGTGCTCGCAGCCCTGCACCCCTCCGAGTCCCGCGGGCTTCACCGACGTCATGGGGTACCACACAGCAGCGGAGCTACCGAATTACTGGTCGTACGCAGAGCACTACACCCTGCTCGATCACATGTTCGAATCGGAATCGGGCTACAGCCTCCCAGCGCACCTGTCAATGGTGTCGCTCTGGTCTGCAAAATGCTCGAGCTCGAGTCCGGAGAGTTGCGTTTCGTCGAACAATCCGGACAAGCCGCCAGACGCCGACTACTCGTGGACCGATCTCACGTACCTCCTCCACACGCAGAACGTCAGCTGGCGCTACTACGTTGGGAGCGGCCGGGCGCCCGACTGTGCAGATGATGCAGCAACGTGCACCGCGGAGCCGTCGGGTGCCATTGAGCAAGGGTTCTGGAACCCTCTCGAGGACTTCGAGGACGTCGAGCAAGACGGGCAGCGGAACGACATCGTCAACGCGTCACAGTTCTATCCCGCGGCCCGGAACGGCACCCTCCCGGCCGTCTCGTGGGTCGTCCCCTCGTACGCGGTGAGCGAGCACCCCCCGGCGCCGATCGATCTGGGAATGGCGTACGTGACGGGCCTGATCAATGCGGTCATGGAGGGTCCCGATTGGGACAGCACAGCGATCGTCTTGGCGTGGGACGATTGGGGCGGCCTCTACGACGGAGTCGTACCGCCCACCGTCGACTCGCTCGGCTACGGGTTCCGGGTGCCGGCCATGGTCATAAGCCCATATGCACGACAAGGCTTCGTCGATCATCAGACGCTCAGCTTTGACGCCATCGCCAAGTTCATTGAGGACGACTTCCTCGGGGGGCAACGACTTGACCCGGCGACCGACGGTCGGCCCGATTCAAGGCCGGACGTGCGGGAGGACGAACCGCAGTTGGGTGACATGACCGCCGACTTCGATTTCGACCAGCTGCCGACACCTCCGTTCATATTGAACAGCGGACCTCCCTGGGGTGAAGAACCGGCGGTAGACCGGGCTGTGACAGGAGTGTCCGGTAGCGCCCCACTCAAAGTCAACTTCGACGGCTCCGACAGTTCTTCGTCCAGCGCTGTTCGGTCATGGGACCTCGCCTTCGGCGACGGGAGCGCGGACGCCACGGGCACTGGCCCCCCTCCTCGTTCCACGGCGTGGCACACGTACCTGAAGCCCGGTACGTACCAGGCGACGTTGACGGTCACCCAAGACGACGGACAGACCGCCAGCACGACGATCTCGATCGTTGCGCAAGCGACTCCGCCGACTGCAGCGCTGACGGCAACGCCGCCCGGGGGCGTCGGCCCGACGACCGTGACATTCGACGGCTCGGCCTCAGTACCCGGCAGCTCTCCTCTCACGTCGTGGACCCTGAATTTTGGTGACGGCACCGCCAGCGTCTCGGGGACGGGACCACCACCTTCACCCACTGCGATGCACGAGTACACCACCGCAGGAGATCACGTCGCGGAACTGACGGTGTACACGGCGAGTGGTGTGTCGGCCAATGCCAGTTTCTCCGTACAAGTCCGACCGTCGTTGACCCTGAGCACGGCGGCGGCAGCTCAAGGGTCGACCGTGACCGCGAGGGGCAGCGGATTTGCAGCCAACGAGGATGTGTCGTTGACAGTCAAGGGTGCGGCCTTGGGCAATGCCACAGCGGCATCGAACGGATCGTTCGACGTCGCGGGTTTGGTAGTCCCCGAACTCCCGGAGGGTTCCTATCACGTGACCGCCACCGGGCAGACCAGCGGTGTGGTGGCAAGCGTGCCGTTCGTGGTCTCGGCCGACTGGCTCGGGTACCGCTACGCCGTTGCTGGCGGGAGTCGCAACCCCTACGAGTACGAGATCACCGCGGCCAACGTCGGGAATCTGGTGCAGGCGGGGCTGTTGGGCCAGACGGGAGCCGCCATCAGCTCGTCGCCGGCCGTCTGGGACAACAACCTCTTCGTGGGATCCACCAACGGGACGCTCTACGACTTTGACGCCCACGAGGACCAGGTCCGGAAGTCGTGGCCACTGGGAGACTCGATCACGTCCTCTCCGACCGTCTCCGGTCAGAAGGTCTACGTCGGCTCCGGGAATGGGGATGTCTACAAGGTCCCGGCAGACTGCCCCGCCGGCATCTTCGACGGTGGTTGCCGGGTCCTCGGGCAGACGGTGACCGGCGGAGCGGTCGAGTCGTCGCCGGTCGTGCACGGCAAGGTCGTCTACGTAGGATCCGACGACGGAAACCTGTACGCGATCAACGCCATAACGATGCAGGTGGAATGGAAGACGTCACTCGGGGGGCCCGTCCGATCGTCCCCCGCCATCGCCCGAGGGGTGATCGTCGTCGGTTCGGACGACGGCAGTATCTACGGGCTTGACGCCGCGACCGGTGCCGTGCTCTTCACGGTCCCGACCAATGGTCCGGTGCGCTCGTCGCCGGCGATTGTGGGCGATGTGGCCTACGTCGGATCAAACGACGGCAACGTGTACGGGGTCTCCGTGGAGTGTCGCGGAACGTGCGCACCGCTGTGGACCGTCACGACGGGAGGCCCGGTCGTCTCCGCGCCTGCAGTCGATGGGACGACGGTCTACGTCGGCTCCCAGGACGACAACCTCTACGCCATTGACGATCGGACTGGGACCGTCCTGTGGACGATGCCTACGGGAGGGGTGATCACCTCCTCTCCCGCTGTCGCGGACGGCGTCGTCTACGTGGGTTCCTCCGATGACAATCTCTACGCCGTCGCCGCGTCAGGCTGTAACGCTTCGACGTGCCAGCCGCTGTGGTCCGCCACGACGGGTGGCCCTATCACGTCCTCTCCCGCCGTTTCGAATGGAGAGGTCTACGTCGGGTCAGGTGACGGGAACCTGTACTCCTACGCTCTGCCAGGTAGCTGAGGGTCACCAATTGCGTCGGCCCACGCCGAGACGGCGCACCACGCGATCAGCGGCTCTCGGGCTTGGGCGGAGCCCCCGTTACTCCGAGGCCCCAGCATGTTCGGGTTGAGGAATCAACCTGCACCCGGCAGCTGGTACACGTGCAAAATCCCGTCACCTGAGCCGACGTACAGCGATCCATCGTCCACCACCGGCTCGGCAACCACCGCCCCTCCCGTCAGCGCCGACCACAGGGGGGAGCAGTTTGACTGCCCACAACCGGTCGTGGCCACGGCGTACACATGATCGTCATCGGAGCCGAAGTACAACACCCCATTGGCGATGCTCGGTGGCGACTTCACGGCGCCTCCGGTCGTCACCGACCACAGCGTCTTCCCGGTTGATCCGGAAACGGCGTAGAGGTGGCCGTCGTCGGAGCCTATGAAGACCGTTCCATTGGAGGAAATGGCGGGCGACGATTCGATCGAGCCGTTGGTCGCGTGGCTCCACTTCGGTGTGCAGGCGCCGGCGCAGCTGAGCGGGATCGCGTACAGGTGCCCGTCCTGTGACCCGATATAGATCGTCTTGCTGCCAGCGTCGATGGCTGGTGACGAGGTCACGGGCCCACCAGTCGCGACGGTGAACTTGACGGCGCCCGTGGTGGCATCGACTCCATACACGTCGCCATCCTCCGATCCGAAGACCACCAGGCCATCGGCGACTGCAGGAGACGACACGACCTTCCCGCCGGCGGTCACGGACCACAGCACCGAGCCCGTCTTGGTGTCGATGGCGTACAGCCGGCCATTATCAGCTCCGACGTACATGACACCCTTCACCACTACAGGCGATGATTCGATGGGCGTGCCGAGATCGACGAACACGGTCGCCGGACAGAAGACTCCGAAGTCGGCACCCCTGCACGCAATGGCGCCTTCGTAGATCTTCCCGTCAGTCGAAGGAGCGTACAGAGTTGTACCACTGATAACCGGTGTGGCATCCACCGCCCCATTCGTCTCCGCCGACCAACTCTCCACCGCGGTCGACGAGTCGAACATGTGGATTTTCTTGTCCGCGGATCCCACGAAGACCAGCCCGCGGTCCACCACGGGCGCCGCAGAAATGGCCCCTCCGGTCTTCCCGTACCAGGACGCCGCCTGGAGCGAACCAACGTCGGTCGGATTGATCATCCATTCGGTCGTGTTGCGGTCGCCGTGGGCCGCGGCAGCGCCGAACTCGAGCAAATTCGTGTACACCAAGAGGTTGGCGGTGGCGGTCGCCCCACTGAGCGTTCCGGTGATCGTGAGCTGGTACGTCCCAGCCGCCAGGGCACTGGACAACTGGACCGTCGTCGTCAACCCGCCGGAGGCGCCCGCCTGCACAGTGCTGAGCAACTTCTGACGCTCCGAAGTCGTTCCGCTGCTCAACGCGATGTCGACGGTTTCCCCCGGCATGAATCCAGCCGGTACGGCAATCGCCACTGGGCCCGGACGCGAGAGCGCGGATTTTACCGTCGCCCTGACCTCGACGTTTATGGTGAACGTGTCGGTTCCGGTGTCTTTCGATGCATCGGTCACTGAGAGCTGGGCGATGTACTTACCGGCAATCGGATAGTCGTGTCCAGGCAGGTCCGTTGGGGGCGGACCCGTCCCGTGCGCATCCGGGCTGCCGTCCCCGTAGTTCAGGGTCCAGGACGTGATCGGAGCGGACGCGTCCGTCGTCCCTGACGAGCTGAACGTTTCCGTGCTGTTGGGCGCGACCACAGCCGCGGCCGATCCGGTGAGCACCGGTACGGGAGGGGGCGGATTCACCACGATGGTCTCCGACTCCGACGCGGTCTCACCATCTTGGCCGGTCGTCGTCAGGGTCGCCGTGTAGGTCCCCGCCTTTGTGTACGTGTGCGTCGCGGTCGGCGAAGGGGGCGCACCCTGACCGGTGACGTCCGGCGTACCGTCACCGAGGTTCAAGTCCCATGACGCGATCGGCCCTCCGGCCGAGGAGCTGGCGGAACCGTCGAAGCTCATCGTGAGAGGCGCGCTCCCCGGACTGGACTCCGGGGTCGTTCCGGCCGAGGCAATGGGACCCCACGGCGGCCCGCTCCGCATCACGTCGGGCGGCCGCGGCGCCTGATTGAAATCGAACTCGCTCGTCAGGTTACCGAGAATGGGTTCGTCCTCCCGGACGTCCGGACGGCTGTCGGGCCGCCCATCGGTGGCCGGATCGAGTCGAGCCCCGCCCATGAAGTCGTCTTCGATGAACTTGGCGTAGGCGTCGAAACTGAGCACCTGGTGGTCGATATAGCCTTGGCGGGCGTAGGGACTGATCAGTAGTCCAGGCACCCGGAAGCCGTATCCGAGAGTGTCAACGTACGGCGGTGCAACATTGTCGTAGAAGCCGCCCCAGTCGTCCCAGGTGAGAAAGATGGCAGTGCTCCCCCAATCGGGACCCTCCATCACCGAGTTGATCAGTCCGGTCGTGTATGCCATGCCCGCGCTGATCGGCTGTTCGGGATGTTCGCTGACGGCATACGAAGGGACCACCCAGGAGACCGCAGGGAGGGTGCCTTGCCGTGCCTCGGTGTAGAAGGACGCAGTTGTCGTGATGTTGCTGGTCTGATCGTCTTCTCTGACGTCTTCAAACTTAGGCAGTGGGTTCCAGTCGTTGGGCACCCTCGCCGTCTGGGGATCGAGCGCGCAGTTCTGTTGGTTGTTGTCACAATCTGGTTGGCCGCCCTCAGCGATATAGAAACCCCAGCTCACTCCGTAACGGTGGAGCAACCAGGTGAGGTCGGTCCAGGGATATTCACTGGCATTGGCTCCGGTGTGGGGCTGCATGAGGGAAGACGTACAGCTCATCGGATTGGTCGGACTGGTACACACCGCGGACCACAATGAGACGAGCCCCAGGTGCGACGGGCCACTCCAGCTGGCTTCACTCTCAAACATATGATCCTGCAGGACGTACTGGTCCGCGTAGTCCCAGTAGTTCGGAATCTCCGCCGCGGTGTGGTATCCCATCACGTCGCTCGGCCCGTGGCTCCCAGCGATGGCACATGGCCTCGTCTTGCAGGCTGGTTGCAGGACGTTCTCGGACTGCGAGATGAACCCGTCCATCTTGCCCCCGTCCAGGTCGGCCTTGAAGTTCGCCGCGGTGTGCGGCCCCCCAACGTTGGTGTCGTTCGGGTCGTGATAGGGCTTCACGCATTTTCCGAGGCTGGGATCCGGCACGCAGACCGTTGGGACTCCATTCTTCATGGGAATGCCGTCAGCACCAGGGTAGGTGCCGAAGTAGCTATCGAACGAGCGGTTCTCCTGCATGATGATCACGACGTGCTTGATCTTGTGGATACCGTTGGCCGCGGACACCGGCGTGGCGGTCAGGTCGGCGGCCGGGGGTGGCTGCTGCACCTTCTCGGCGACGGTTGCCGACCCGCTCTGGCCCAGAGAATCGGTGACGGTGAGCTTGGCGTCGAAGGTGCCGACTGACGTATATGAATGGCTGATGGCCGTCGTTGGCGGTGGCCCGGATCCGCTCACGTCGGGAGAGCCATCGCCGAAGCTCAGCTGCCAGCTGGCGATCGCGCCCTGAGAGTCGGTGGCAGACCCGTGAAATGAGACTTGGAGAGGCGTGGACCCGGATCCGACACTGGTCCCCAACGTGGCGTCGGGCTCGCTCGAGGGGCCGGGTGCGACGTCAACCCGAGCCGTACCCTCGCCTTCCTGCCCGTCCTTGTCCGTCAGTGTCAGCGTCGCGACGTAGTCGCCCCCGGACGCGTAGACATGCGAGGCGGTCGGGCTTGGCGGCGCACCCGTGCCGGACGCGTACGGCGAACCGTCACCGAAATTCAAGCTCCACGATGCCAAGCCTGACGATCCGGCCGTGCTCGAGCCGCCGTCCAAGCGGATCTTGAGTGGTGCGACTCCGGAACCCGAATCCAACCCAAGACGTGCTGTGGGTGGCGTCGGCTGCGGACCATTGACCATGACCGTGTTTTGGCTCTGGGTACTGGACTTACCGTTCGCGACGGTCAGTGTGGCCGTGAACGTTCCGGGGGATTGGTACGTGTGCGTCGCCGTCGGTTCAGGCGGAAGCCCTTGGCCAGACGCTTTCGGGGATCCGTCGCCGAAGTCGAGGGTCCATGACGTGGCTTGGCCTTGGCTCGACGACCCGTCGAAGGTCACTGTGAGCGGAGCGATTCCCGACGTGGGTATCACGTCCATCGACGCGGTGGGTGTTGCCGCGCTCGCCTGGGCCGCAGGCGACGCCACGACCGCACCCGCAGTCACCAGGATTGCAATTGTGCCAATTGCGTACCGCCGACCACCCCATCGACGTCTCACGGGACACCACCTCTCCGGCGCCAGAGCGCCGCAAACCCCGACAAAATCGCCAGTCGGGTGTCAAACTTCAGCCTCTGCCCTGAATAGTTACCGCCCTGAACCTCCCCAGGAGGTCCCATCGCCACCTGAGCCTAGACCGCCCACACTGGCGACTTGCTCGCGTCCGGGTGCTGCGGGCAGCCAGCGGAGCTCTCCTCGCTCGGCGCGGCACACGAGGGTGGTCCTCGGATCCGAGCCCAGCCGCAAAAGAGGCTTGGGGGTGTTCAGCCAACCGAACCGAAACGGAGGAGCACCACCCGCGTCGGCGTCACACACCACGATCCGACGAGAGTCTCTACGCGGTCGTCGGCCGCCAGGCTGTTTCTCTTCGACTGCCACATGCCGTGGACCGCAACGACGGGTGGACCTGTCACTTCGTCTCCCGCCATCTCGGCCGGGGGGCAGACGTCCAGCGGTATCGTGCCGACCCAGCGTCGACCCGGTGGTCGCGACGCCGGCGTGGTCGGCCTCCACTAGCTTGAGCCGGGTTCGAATTCCGCACCGCAACCAACGCCGACAGGTCAGGAGGTCTGGACCGGCGACATGAGACATCGTCTGAGGTTTCCGCGGACGCGGGGCAAGGTCGCCTGTGCTGTGGTGGTCGCGCTTGTCGCCTGCCTGACGTCGTCGTGCAGCAATGGCCACCCAAGTGCCTCGTCAGCAGCGTCTACGTCGTCATCCGCACCGTCAACGTCAACGTCGTCGTCCCCACCGACCACGTCCCAGACGGCAACGCCGGCCGGGACGTGCGGTACGCCACCCACCGGACCGGCTGTCCTGGTGACGTCGTTTGGGGCCACCGGGAATGGCGTGACCGATGATTCCGCGGCTTTCCAGAAGGCCGTCCAGGTCGCGGCATCCAAACACGGATACGTCTCGGTGCCAGCGCCTCGCGTGACGTATCGGATCACCCACCCCGTCGACTTGGAATCGGGCGTCGCCATCACAGGGGGCGCGGCCAAGCCCACGATCGTCGGAGGAGTGACGAGGAGCTTTGTGTTCCGACTGGACAATGTCACTGGAGCGTCGGTCTCGTGTCTCAACTTCGATCTCGGCAACCTCGACCACGCTTCCGGTGTCCAGGTCCGTGGCTCGAGTGACATAACCCTTTCCAACCTGAATATCCAGAACGTGACGCAAGCATGGGGTATCGATATCGGGACCTCCAACGGGAACAGCACCGCGAACAGCAATACTGATGTCACGGTCTCGGACAGCAGCTTCTCGGGTTTCAACAGCAGTCTCGCCGAGATCATCCTCTTTAACAGCAGCGACCTCACCGTGTCCGGGTGCCACTTCGGCAGCAACGTCTTTTACCCCTCCGGCGGAGGCCTCGGTCTCTATCAGAACGACAACGGCGTGACGGTCACCGGGAACACCTTCGGTCCCGACATTGGTAATACCGGAATCTTCTATTCGATCACTGTCAACAACGTGAAGTTCGAAGACAACACCTTCATCGGCGATGGAACGACGAGCATGGGCAACACGGGCATCAAGGGTGCCAACGTCAGCGATCACGGTGTGTTCGGCCAGTCGAGTGTCGCCAACTACGTGTTTTCGGGGAACACCTTCCAAGACCTCCGGATCGCCCTGCAACTCGGCGCACTCGACAGCGCGAGTGTGTCAGGTAACCAATTCGTCGGCAACGCCGTCGCTATGGAGATCAACGGGGGAAACCCCTTCAAGGTGCATCTCGACACGCCAGATCGCGCAATGACCGTACAGGCCAACCAATTCACCAACAACGCAACCTCGATCACGTTCAAAGGCACCGGCGCACTCCAGGGGGTGTCGATCACCGGCAACGACTTCGGGAGCTCGGCGTCCCCCCCGATCGTGTTCTTTGGCCGGCAAACGTGGACCGGACTGTCCGTGACGAACAACACTTATGCCGGGTCGAGTAGCGACTTCATCTCCCTCGCGCACGGTGCCGCGCTCGGGCCCACTACGGCGGTCGCCGGCAACTGATCATCATCGACAGAGCAGCGAATCGCCTCAGGTCCCGGCATCGCCCAGCGCAGAGCTCCGGGCCCCGGGCGAAGCGGTGGTTGAGTACCATTCGAGCGGAGGAAGGGGAGGTTTGGGCAGTCGATACGACCGACGTCGGCAAGTGGTGGGCGGTAACCGCTTCGACGAAATGGATCCTGAGGTGGTGGTGGTGGAAAGCGCGCTGCTGGCGGCATGGGTGAAGAAGTGCTTCCTTTCGGCCGGCATAGACGACTGATGTCACTCCTCGTGTCGAAGCGTGGGTGCAGTGGTTTCTTGGTTGCGCTCGCTCTGGGACTCGTCGTCACCCGACTTGCAGGGCCCGAATCGGCATCCGCGTCCCCACCATCCTCCGCCGCCACCATCAGCGGATCGCAAACGACGAATGGCGGCACGCAAGCGACGAGCACTGAGCCCAACGTGCCGTACAGCGTCCCGGTCCGTACCCCTTCGCCCGAGACCTCTCCTGCCGTCAGTTCGGCGGCTCCCTATACCCCGGCGGTGATGAACCTCATCGCACAGCTCGAGCCGGACAATCCGCCGACCGCATCGGAGGTCGACAATGCCGACCAGATGTTGATCGGAGCGAGCGATCCCACCGTCAGCGATCCCCCGTGTCACAACGTGGGGGACAACCTGGCGCCTCTCGCAACAACGCCTGCGATCAGCCCGCTGTGCTGGTCCGACGGTGTCGGCATCAACGTCCTCAAAGGTCCCAACGAAGGCATGACGACCGCCAGCCCGGCCCTGATCGCCCTGGGAGCCTCGTTCGACACTCAGTTGGCGAACGCCTGGGGTCAGGTCGAAGGAACCGAGGGCAGAGAGCTCATGGTCACCGGTCTTCTCGGTCCCCAGGTGGACACCGACGTCTACCTCAACTGGGGGCGTGACCTCGACACGGCCGGGGAAGATCCGTTGCTCAGCGGCGCCATGGGGGCAGCCGAGGTGAATGGAATGCAAGGCGTCGGGCTCATGTCCCAGGTCAAGCATCTGGCCGTCTACAACGGCCAAGGCGCGAAAAATGCGACTGAGATTCAGGATCAGGCACTGCACCAGCAGATACTCCCCCCCTACCAGATGGCTTTCGGAGAGGGAGGGGCGGCGGCCACCATGTGCTCGTACCAGATCTGGCAAGACGATTCCAGCGGCGTGCCGTCCACCGGCGTCCCCGTGCTCTACGAGACCAGCCCTTATGGGGCCGGTCCGACCACCGGTCCGACCACCTGGCCGCTCAACGAGATGCACTACTCGTGTGAGCAGCCTCTGACTCTCACCGACATCCTTCGCGACCAGTGGGGTTCGCAGGCTCTCATCGGACCCGACTACCCCGCCGTGCACAGCGCCGCCGCCATCCTCCAGGGCGTGGACATGGAGCCGGAGTCCCTCTACTTCGGTACCACCAACGTGCAAGGCACCGATCCGACGGGTGACACCTGTGCCGACTCGTCGGGCGACGCGGAATCCTGCACCGCCGCAGGAGCGGTGCATGTCGGAGGCCTGCTGGGTACCGGGTGCGGCAACGATGGCTGCGCAGTCGGAGGGGCGGCGGCAAACGGGGTGCTCCCGATCTCCGTGTTCGACCAGGCCCTGGCGACGATGCTGTATCAAGAGCAACGCTTTGGCCTGCTCGGGTGTGACGACACAGCGAGCTCGTGCAGCAATCCGGGCGGCGTGGCCGGGAACCGCTCCGGCACCATTCCGCTCCCAACGGGCCCGACGTCATCTGGGGCGCCGGACATCGGGACTCTCAACGGGGACGCTGCCATCAGCGAGAAGATGGCGGAAGAAGGCGCCGTCCTGCTGAAGAACAATGGCGGCGCCCTCCCGCTGACAACTGCCGACCTTCAACAGAGCGTCGCGGTGTCCGGCGGCGGAGCGGAGTACCTCATCGCCGACCCCAACAACGAGTCGGCCGTCGGCGTGCCGGGTCGGGACGCGATCGACCCGCTTCAGCAGCTGGAAGCGATCAGCGGCGACGCTTCGGCCTTCACCTACTCGCCGGCCGGCGGAGACACTGGAGAGGCGGTGCCGGCAAGCGTCCTGTCGACCAGCGACGGCTCGGTGACCGGCGGTCTCTCGCGCACAACCGGACCTGGCTCGCCCACGGTTGATCCGAGGCTCGACTTCACCACCGTGTCCGGTAAGGGGCAGTTGGCTCCCGGGTCGTATACCTGGACGGGCTATGTCTACGTGCCGACCAAGGACACCTACGCCTTCCGGATGCAGTTCAGCCCGTCAGTTCCCCCATCGAACGTAACCCTCTCTTTCGACGGAAAGGCGAAGTCGCTCATTCCCGCGGTCAGCTTCTACACCGGCGAATATTACGGGAAGGTCTCCGTTCCCACGGCAGTGACGAATGCCGGATACACGCAAGCCGGTCTCACCAACGAGCAGTGCCAGACCACGGACGGGTCGGGGTTGCCAGACGTGCCCGCCAGCGAGCTGTGTCCTTCAGGGCAGCTCAGCCCCGGCTATCACGCGGTCACCATCACCTTCGACAACGAAACCTCCTCACCGGCCAGCTTCCGTTTCGGCTACAGCCGGGTCAAAGGTGATATCGCCGATGCTGCGGCCGCTGCCCGAGGCAAGGCAGCGGCCATCGTGTTCGCCAACGATGCGGGTCGCGCCGTCTTGACTGGCCCCACGAGCACCGTGTCCGGGCTGCAGAGCAACCAGGTTTCCCTCATCGAGGCCGTTGCCGCCGCCAATCCCAACACGATCGTCGTTCTCAACACGGGGCAGGACATCGTCACGAAACCCTGGATCAACTTGCCCAACGTGAAAGTAGTCCTCGAGATGTGGAACGCCGGGCAGGAAGGCGGAACGGCCACCGCCCGTCTCTTGCTCGGCCTCGCCAACCCGAGTGGCCACACGCCGATCACCTGGCCTGTCAACGGCAGCGACACGATCTACGGGTATGACCAAGCCGAGCCCCTCTACCCGGGTGACACGAGTGGCACCCATCCCGAGCGGGCGTCGCTGGACCGCACCACCAACTTCGACGAAGGCATCTTCAACGGCTATCGCTACTACGACAAACTGGCCATCCCGGTGCAGTTCCCATTCGGCTTCGGGCTCTCCTACTCGACGTTCGCTTTCTCCAGACTCAACGTCTCCGAGGCATCCGACGGGGGGCTGAAAGTGTCGTTCTCCGTCCAGAACACGAGTTCGGTGGCTGGCGCGGAGGTGCCACAGGTCTACGTGGGCCCGCCCAGCAACCAGCCGGCCGGAGTGCAGTTTGCGGTGCGATCCCTGGCCCAGTTCAGCCGGATCTCCCTCAATGCCGGCGCACGCGCCCGGTTGACGCTCGAGGTGAGCCCCCAGTCGCTCGAGTACTGGTCCTCGTCCGAGCAGCAATGGGTACCGGACACGGGCACGCTCTCCGTCTACGTGGGCGACGCCGACGAGTTGTCGCACCTGCCGCTGCAGACCACCATCAGCGAGTCGCCAGCCCAAAGCGTCGCGTGTACGAACGAGCAGATTGACACGACAACCATTGCGGGGAACCTGCTGGTTCCCAACGGCGACTGGTGCGACCTCGTCGACGTCACGGTCGACGGCTCGATCATCGGCAATGGGATAACCGGCTTGCGACTCCTCGGTTCGACGGTCAAGGGCGATGTCGACATCTCCCAGAGCGAAGCCGCCACCGATCCCCTCAGCGAGGGGTCGAACACCATCGGGGGCACGACAGTTGACGGGAACCTCACGATCAGCGGCAGCAGCCCGGTGTCTTCTTGGTCCATCGGCACCGTCAACCCGGACGTGGTCGAGGGAAATATGACACTGACCGGTGATCAGGGCACGGACAACGTGATCGCCAACAGCCAGATCGGTGGCCAACTGGTCTGCGGCTCGTCTGTGGGATTCGGCTCACTGAATGACGTTCGTAGCTCGGATCAGACGGGAACGTGCTCCTGAAGTCGTTGTTTCACGGCGTCGTCCGGTTCTCGGTGGTCCTGAGCCTGACGCTCGTGGCCGCCCGCGCGAACGCGGCCGAGCCCCGAATCCCGGATCAACCCGTCGGCGCCACGATCGAGGCGGTCTCCTCAAGCCAGGTCCAGGCCGATCTCGACAAGTTCTACTCGACAAACCCGGCGATCTTGGAGTACAGCGTCAACGAAGTCGCCTACAGCATCGCCACGAGAGACAAGGTGCTGTCGGTGTGCGAGCACGGCGCTCTCTCCAGCGACGAAGACGCGCTGCAGTCCAGCCGCGTCTCGGCCTGCGCACCGATGATCTACTTCTTCTCCTCCTATGGTGAGACCCACTCGTCTCCCGCGGCGCTCGCCCTCGCCGAGGACATCTACGACTACGCAGTCACCAATATCGATGGCCCTCTGGACACCCAAACCACGTTGGACTCCCTCCTGCGAGGTTGGGGGGTGCCCGTCGTCGCCGGCCGGATCCCACCCGAGCCCACGAGCCTGGCGGACTCGCTCATCGCTTCGGCGAGGACAGCAGTTGGTCGCGCCACCGGTGTCCACATCGCCGTGACCACCCGTTCCGCTGCAGAATTGCTTCTCGCCGCGGCGTCTGACTCGGGCCGAAGCTCCTCAATCGAACTGCTGAAGTCGGGAGCGGCCAACGCAAGTCTGATCGTGACTCCGCAGACCGCCTACTTCAGGGGGAACGCCAGCGGTCTGTCGAAATTCTTCGGCATGTCGCCCAGCGAGGTACAGCGGATAGGTGGATCATGGGTGTCCGCGTCTTCGAGCACGTCGCAGTACGGCAGTCTGGCCCCATCGTCGCTGATCGGATCCCTGGCCGACACCATCCTGCCCTCGACCACCGCTGTCTCCGTAAGCGCCGTGTCGGTGAACGGCCAGAAGGCCTACGCCCTCAAGTGGACCGCCTTCGATTCCTCTACCGACTCGAACTCCGCGGACACCCTTCTGCTCAGCCGGCGCTCCGGTAACCTGCCTATCACGGCGACATCGAGCGAGGATGGACAACTCGAGTCCACGAACTTCAGTCGCTGGGGGGAGCAGGTCGACCCAACCGTCCCCCTCCACCCGCGGTCGTTCACCGATGTCGCCTCGGGCTGACTCGATAGACCGGAAAGTCCGCTCAACGGGCGGCGGAAGCGCAGCTTCGCCCCTGAATTCAGCTTCAAGCGGAGCGGCAGTCCGCATCCGAGCCCGAGCCCGCTACCACCTTCGGGTCATCAGCCCGTGACAAACACTGCACCGGTCCGGGAGTAGGCGCCTGGGGCACCGGCCACCAGCCTGGAGTGAGAGACCGCGACGGACTTCGAGTAGATATCGCCGAAGGCTCCCGTTTGCGCGAATGTCTGCGACCACATACCACCGGGATTATTGAACACGTATGCCCGGTTGGGTCCCGGCGCTCCTACAGCGATGGTGTCCCCGGCCTCGGAGATGGCGACCGAGACTCCGTAGACGTCGCCCAAGCCGAGGTCTGTACCTTCGATCTGCACCTGTTGGGACCAAGTCCCGCCGTCGGCCACGATCACATAGGCCGTCCCCGGGTGTCCGTTGATGTGGTCGCTGGCGTTCTCACCCGGCGCTCCTATGACCGCGGTGGTACCTGCGACCGCGACGGAGGAACCGAAGATGTTCGGTCCGGGTCCGGGTCCGGGAGGCTTCAAACCGGTCCGCTTCGCTTGGAACACCCACTTGGTGCCGTCGAGGCCGTAGAAGTAGGCGGCGCCGTTGCTCAAGTTGTATCCCGGAGAGCCCACGACGATTGCGGAGGGCGAGACGCCGACGGCGTAGCCGTATTCGTCCTTGCTGATCCCACGAGGCGCCATCAACTCCTGGGTCTCGGGCCAGGTGCCGCCGCTCGAGTCAAAGACATACGTCGCTCCCGTGGCTTTATTGAGGCCGTACGCTCCAACGACTGCCGTCGATCCCGACACGGCAACGGAGTATCCGAAGTTGTCTCCTCCGTGCTGGTCGGACGCCGACAGGGTTGCTTGCGGCATCGGCGACCATCCGTTGGTCGATCGACGGTAGACGTACGCTGCTCCGGTGTCGCGGGTGGTCCCGAAGGCGCCGATGACGACGGTATTGCCCGAGATGGCAACGGAATGTCCGAACATGTCCCCAGCTGATGCAGCGGGATCAGTCAGCTCCTGATCGAGCGACCACGTCGAGTCGTTCGATGTGTAGATGTATGCCGCGCCTTGCCCGTCGAGGTGGCCAGGCGCGCCGACCACGATCGTTTTCCCGGAGATTGCTGTCGAAGAGCCGAACGCGTCGCCCCCTCCTTGGCCGTCCGATGCCAGGAGTTCTGGCTGCTGCTCAGTCCACTTGGTCGGGGTCGACTCGGTGAACACATAGCCCGCGCCCGCGTACTTGTTCGCACCATAGGCGCCGACGACCGCCGTCGTTCCCGAGAGCGACACGGAATAGCCGAAGAGATTGTCGATGTGCTTATTGGAGGCCTTGATTTCGGCTTTCTGAGTCCAGCTCGCCCCGCTGCTCGAGGTGAAGACGTAGGCCACTCCCTGACCGATGGTGGCACCGGACGATCCGATCAACGCAGTCTGATCCGAGAGGGCCAAAGAAATGCCGAAGTTGGAATCCGGCTCTGCGTCCGACGCGGTCAGCGCGGCTTGTCTCTGCCAAGAACCCCCCGTAAAGCTGAAGGGATACACCGCCCCTGTGGCATCGGCACTTCCGGGCGCCCCGACGAGCGCGTTCAATCCTCTCAGCGCGACGGCGGTACCGAATCCGTCTCCGGCCGAGCCGCCAGGACCCTCGGTCAATTCGGCTTGCTCGCTCCACGTCGTTCCGGCATCACTGAAGACGTACGCGGTGCCACTGGCGTGAGCGTTGGGAGCGCCCACGACAGCCGTCGTCCCCGACAGCGCAATGGAAGAGCCGAATCCGTCCTTTGCTTGGCCATCGGGCGCGGTGAGCTCGGCGTCCTGTGTCCAAGTCGCGCCACTTCCGGTGAACGCATACGCCGCCCCGGTCCGGGTGTTCTGGCCGGGAGCCCCGATGACCAAGGCGGCTCCGGACAGGTCCAGTGCCTGCCCGAAGTGATCTCCGCTCTGCCCGTCCTCTGCGGTCAGCTCCACCTTCTGTGTCCAGCTTCCTCCGGCGTCAACGAAGACGTAGACGGCCCCAGTGCCGTCGTTCACTCCCGGCGCTCCGATCACGGCCGTGTCGCCATCGAGGGCGACGGTTTCCCCAAAGTGGTCCTCGGGCTTCCCGCTCGCTGCGGTCAGCTCCGCCTCCTGTGTCCACGACGGGGCCGAGAACACGTAGGCCGCTCCTGTGGCGGCATTGTGATCAAAGGCACCCACGATGGCAGTAGTGCCCGAGACAGCGGTCGCCCAGCCGGCACTGTCGCCGCCGACACCATCGGGGGCTGTGATCTCCGCCGGTTGGCCACTGATGGAAGGGACCGTTGGTGCAGCAAGTGCCTGCCCCTGACCGACTAACGGCAGAGCAGACACGCCCAATATGATCCCCAACAAGATCAAACGAAGTCTCACGACCCTCCCGACCGCCTATTGCTCGTGGCAGCATACTGGGAGGTATCCCAATTGTCTCGTGACGTCGTCGGGCGAGTACGGGACGGCCTCCACACGAGACCGATGGTGGAGAAAAGGACATAGGTCGCGCTCAATGATCCCCCCGAGCCGGTGGCTCGCGCCGTCTCCGCAATCTACGTTCGGCGACGACCGACGAGAGCCTCGCCGCTCCGGGTCCGACGAACCTCAACGTCGACGAGGGTCTTGGAGTTCATCCGGTCGCTTCTCAGAAGCAGGCAGCGACGAACGTCACCTTCTGAGTCACCGACCTCGCACCCGACCCCTTGGTCCTCGCACGACCTCGGGTACAGCCAGAGTCGGCCATCGGTTGAACGGCTCCACGGCGAACGCCTGGCGGGCAGACGCCTGCCCCGACGTATAGCTGTCAATGCGACGACGCAGAACGGATCGCGATGGCGACCGAAGACCCACTCACAAACCGCCCCAGGGAAATCCGTCCTCTTCGAGACGGCATCCGTTCCGACCGGCTCGACCAGGGTCGAGGTGGATTCCATTGCAGCCACATCATTCCGCCCGGCACCAGATCGACCTGCTCCCGCCGCCGTACCGCCGGAGTACCACTGACGCAGAGCCCCCTCCAACGACGCGTCCACCAACCCGGGGACGCCCCGGATGAAGTGCAGTGCAGTAGGGTGCGGTGAGCTTCGGGCGGTGGGAGACGGTCGTGAGATTTCGATTGGTCCTGTTGGGGATCACGTTGGGGATGTCCGCCCTGTCGTTCGCGGGACCGGCTCTTGCTTCGCCGGTGCACGGATCCCGAATCGGCCAGCCGGCGGAGTTAACAGCGCCCGATGGTGTCGGCGGCGACAGCGCGGGCTGGGCCACTGCGGTCTCTGGCACCACCGCCATCGTGGGTGCCTACGACCACAATGTCGGCACAGGAGCGGCCTACGTGTACACCGGCCCGCCGTGGACACAGCAGGCGGAGCTGACCGCGGCGAACGCGCAGGGCGAGGACCACTTTGGCGAAGCCGTCGCCATCGACGGCGACACGGCCGTGATCGGGGCACCGGGAGTGAACGGAGGCACTGGGGCCGTCTACGTCTTCGATGACGCCGGTGGCACCTGGACACAGGACGCGGAGCTGACCGCAGCGGACGGGCTGAGCGGAGATCAATTCGGCCAGGCACTGGCCCTGTCCGGAACCGCCTTGGTCATCGGGGCTCCCGGCCGGAACACCCGGACCGGGGCGGCGTACGTGTTCACCGGCAGTGGCGCGACTTGGACACAGGACGCCGAGCTCAACGCGCCCGATGGCCAAGACAACGACGGATTCGGCTCTTCCATTGCGCTGTCCGGGACGACGGCTGTCGTGGGCTCACCCAACGCTCAGGCCAGTGGCACCGCGTACGTCTTCAGTGAGGCCGGAACCACGTGGAGCGAGCAAGCCGAACTGACCGAGGGTCCGAGCGGCTCGGCTGGAGACGGGTTCGGTACCGCCATCGCGCTCAGCGGATCGAGCGTGCTCGTCGGCGCCCCCGGCAGCGCCGACCTCACAGGGGCGGTGTATCCGTTCAGCTTTACGGGCGCTTCCTGGCAACCAGACGCCACGCTGACCGCGTCGAACGGCGAGCCTGGTTCCAAGTTCGGCGTGTCTTTGGCCCTCTCGGATCAGACCGCATTGATCGGATCGTCCGGTGCCACCATCGGTCAGGGAGCGGCATACTTCTTCACTTCGAGCAGCGGGGCGAGCTGGACTCAGATAACCGAGATTAAGGCTTCCGACAAGCGAATCGGCAACTTCTTCGGCGATTCCGTCTCGCTCTCGGGAACGACGGCGGTCGTCGGCGCCTACGGTCGGGACAAGTACGCGGGCGCGAGCTATGTGTTCACCCAGTCGAAGCCGACGAAGTGGACCCAGCAGGCAGAGCTCCTCGCATCGGACGGCCAAGGAGGGGGCGACTCTTTCGGCTCTTCGACGGCAGTCTCCGGGAAAACGATCGTCGTCGGTGCGCCCGGCCGCCTCGACGGGCAAGGTGCGGCGTACATCTACACATTGAATGACTCGACGTGGTCGCTCGATGCCGAGCTGGCTGATCCCGGCAAGTCGCCTGGGGACATGTTCGGACATTCCGTCGCCATCTCGGGCAGTACGGTCGTCATCGGCGCATTCGGGACGAATGGTGACACCGGAGCAGCGTACGTCTACCAGCGATCGACGAACGGGTGGTCGCTGCCAGCAACCCTGACGGCGTCCGACCAGCACGGAGGAGACGACTTCGGATACTCCGTCGCCGTGTCGGGACCGACAGCGCTCGTCGGCGCTTACGGCCTTAATCAAGCCACGGGAGCGGCGTATGTCTTTGGCTTAAGCCGCGGCTCCTGGTCCCAACGCCAGGAGTTGACGGCGCCCGATGGGCAGAGCAAGGACGAATTCGGCTACGCCGTCGGTGTCTCCCCCTCCGCAATCGTCGTGGGCGCTCCGGGGAGCAAATTGAGCGCCGGCGTCGCCTACTTCTACGGCTTGGACGGCGCGACGTGGACGCAGCAAGCGGTGTCGACCGGTTCGGACCCTCCCGGCCCCGGGCCCGGACCAAACATCTTCGGTGCCTCCGTCGCGGTGGCAGGGACCACCGCGGTCATAGGAGCGCCGGGCGAGAACGCCAGCAACAACATCAACGGACACCCGGGGACGGCATATGTGTTCGTGGCCAACGCCGGGGCCTGGTCCCAACAGGCGCAGATCGAAGGTTCGGACCTCGGCTTGGGCGCCGTCTACGGAGTCTCGGTTGCCATTTCCGCCACCGCTGGTACCGTCGCCGTTGGAACACCGGGGCACAACGCTGCAGACATGTTCAATGACCTCGATGGCACGTGGTCGCAGGTCTACGAGCAATTGGGAACCTTCGGCGACTACGGCGACAACTACGGTCACTCTGTCGCCGTCTCCCAGTCCAGGCTGGTGGTCGGTGTCCCAGGTGACAACTCGCGAAGCGGTATTGTCCTCGTCACGGGCTTGTGAGCCAAACTCTCGAGACGTGAGGTCGTGACCTGGGGTAATGCTTTCGACGCCATGATCGACCGAGAGCTTCTGGCGTTCGACTCCAACGACGCTTCCTCGGACCTCACGGAGCGCTCGCTCGTCGAGAGGTGCAGCTCCCGTCGACTTGGCCAACTCGGCGCCGACCTCGCCGCGATGGGGCTTCCTGGCATTCGATGGGCACCGTCGAGATCCTGCAGTCGACAGTCGCCGCGGCGATGACGAACGGCTCACCGGCCCTGCTGAAACAGCTATGCCAACGTTTCTTGCACGAAGTGAGTAACGACAACGCGGAGACGTCCGACCGATGCATGTGATGCTTCGCATCGTGCCATCGAACCCAGGGAACGATCGCACAACGACCCGGTTGGTGGAGCGAAATCCCCGTAACGACGCGGGCAGGCGATGGAATGTTGCCCACCCGGCTGGTGGCTGCACGTGGGCGCACCGGCGCTCTCAAATAAGCAAGAGCGCCTGCTAATCTCGCAGGTCGTCCACGGATCCGGGTGCAGTTGACAGGGGAGACGGATGGCAGGAATGTTCAACTCGGAAGCCAGACGCCTCCTGGCCGGTGCCGTCGCGACCGTAACTGCAGCCATCCTCTGCTTGGCCGGCACTGCGAAGCCAGCCAGCGCGACCGCCACGCCGGCTCTTGTTCCTCACGCAGCGATGTCGCCCTCCTGTTCCTCGTCTTGCTACAACGTCCTGGCGTTCGGCGCCAACCCCAACGGGATCGGCGACAACACCGCTGCGTTCAGGGCCGCAATTGAGATGGCCCAAAGCAATGCCCTAGGCGGCACGGTCTACGTGCCCACTGGTACGTACGCCTTCACTCAGGTCCTGAACGGCCTCTCGTCCATCAGCATTCGGTCGGGACCGAAAGCTGACCTGCTCCCGCCCGTCTTGCTCGAGGGTGATGGGGCGGCCACAACCTCCCTCGTCGAGCACGTCGGGAACCAACCCTTGCTGCGTGTCGGTGCCGATGGATCGACGGTGGAGGGGTTGACGCTGAACGCCCAGTCATATGGTGGCGGGCCCGATCTGACCGTGCAGGCCAGCAACACGACGGTCACAAGCGACAGCATCCTGGGTGCGAACAAGATCGGCGTCATCGGGCATGGGGCCATAGCGCCCTTCGCACTCAACTATCCAGGTCCACCAGGTGCGCTGCCGAAGACTCCGACCTACGACGACGGCAACACCATTTCGGACACGACCATCGAGGACGGCATCAACAACGACGGGTTCTCGTTCTCGTTCCAGTCCGACGCCACCATCTCCGACATCACGCACTTCGGATCCCGGCTGGCGCTCTACGTGGACAAGAACGTCAACGTGACCAACTACACGTACACGCCCAACCCAGCATGTGAAGGCGCGGAAAACGGGTTCTACATATCCGCACCCTCGAGCGACATCGTCATCAAGAACTTCACCACCTATGGAGAAGGTGGAGCGATCAACGGCCCCGTGAACAAGAAGCCGGTGGTCGGCACGACTATCGAGAACGAACAGTTCATGTCCGCGAACGGCAACCACCTCGAGGTAGGCAACGTCAATGGATTGACGATCGACAACAGCTCGTTGAACAGCGGCAACACGCTGTTGCTCAATCCCAACCGGAAGGCAACGGGGATCATCATCGAGAACTCGACCATCCCCAACGTTGTCATTCAGTCGTACCAACCAGGGATCAATGGCTACTATTCTCAGCTCACCGCCGACTTCGACGACGACACGTTCCCGGATTCGTCCGCGGGGGGTTCAACCTTTGCGTACCCGACTCCGTCTTCGAGTGTCGGTCCCGCGACGTTCAACATCGACGGAGGATCCTGGACTTCACCGGTTGGTGGCTTCTACAGCCAACCAGCGGCGAACGTCACCTTCAATGTCACCAACCTCGCACCCATCCCGGTGGCGAAACCCACGATCTCGCCCACTACTGCCGTCGTCGGCGATCAGTTGACAGGAACCAACGGTGAGTGGCTGCCCGGGCAAACGCCTCCTCCGACGTACTACACCTATCAATGGGACGACAGGGGAGTATCGATCCCGAAGGCGACGTCCAACACCTACACGCCAACCGCCCCCGGCAGCTACTCGATCTCCGTGACGGCACATAATCCGAGCGGCTTTAACACCGTCGAGTCTCTTGCATTAAACGTCACGTAAAGCTCCTCAACACCGAGGTGTCGTTCGAGGTGCGGGCGAGAGCTCATCCACCCGGCTCCGCTTCGGCCAAGGAGATCGACCTGTTCGGGTCGCTCAGGAAGTAGTCACCCACTGCGGTGCAAACGTCAGGCGCACTGCAGGAGAGACCGTTCAAGTAACTCTCCGTTTTGGTGCCGGGCGGTATCGGTGGCTTCTGTCTGGTCCAGGAGCCGTTCGCCCAGGACTCTGCGGCGACCTCCGGATAGCCCCCGGTGCCGGTGAACACGGCGGTGGCGGTGCAGGCCACGGTACTGGCACAGGAGACGCCGTTGAGTTCGTCGACGGTGTCGCCGCCCTGGTTTGGAGTGCTTTGGATCGTCCACGTCGTTCCGTTCCACACCTCAGCCAACGTCACCGTGGTCTGCGCGGTCGTCGAGTCGAAGCTGCCGACCGCCTCGCAGGTCCTCGCGGCGGCGCACGAAATGCCGGCCAGCTCGCTGATGTAGGTGCCGGCTCGCCCCGGTTGGGGGAGACTTTGCACGGTCCATGTGGCCCCGTCCCACACCTCGGCCAGGGCGCTCTTCACGCCGGAAGCCGACTGCTGACTGCCGACGGCGACGCAGGCCTTGGGACCAGAGCACGAAACACTCGCGAACTGGCCGTCAACGACTCCGCTGAGTACGGGAGTTGCCTCTATCACCCAATTGGCGCCGTTCCACGACTCGGCCAAGGTCGTCGTCGTGCCTGAGCCCGACGTTGTCGAACCCACGGCGATGCAGGACGAAGTGAGGCACGACACGCCGTTGAGCTGGCTCTCGACGGCACCAGTCGGATCCGCGGTGGCCTCCGTCGTCCAGAGCGTCCCGTCCCACGATTCTGCGAGCGGCGCGGTGTCACTCGCGATGCGCTGTGATCGGCTCCCGACCGCGGTGCAGGAGGATGCCCCGGGACAGGAGATCGCGAGGAACTGGCTGTTGATTGCGTCAGGGGTGCGTTGTATCACCCACTGTGCCCCGTTCCAGTACTCGACCAGCGTCGACAAAGATTCGGAGCTCGTTTGGTAGTTGCCAACGGCCTCACAGTCCGAAGGGTTCAAGCACGAAACCCCGGTCAGGTCGTTGTTCGTGCTCGACAGGACCGGCGGGGAACTGGCCGTCCATTTCCCACCTGACCACGATTCGCCCAACCAGGTATCTGACCTGTCGCCAACGGCGGTGCAGGCGGTCGGCTCCGTGCACGAGATGGAAGCGAGATAGCTGGAATTCGAGCCGGCGTTCGTTGGCGTCGGAACGGTATTCCACCCGGCGGTCGTCAAGGACTCGGCCAGGGTCACACCGGTCCCCGAGGTGTTGACGGAGTCTCCGACGGCCGTGCAGGTGGTGCTGCTGTCCATGCATGAAACGCCGTAGAGCTCGCTATAGACGCCTCGAGTGGGATTGGGAGTCGTTTCAATGGTCCAAGTGGATCCATCCCAGTACTGGGCCAGGGTGGTGGTGGTCGTCACGTTTGTCGACGATCCGACGGCCGTACACGAGGTTGGGCCCGAGCACGAGACCGCGAAGAGTGCGTCGCCGACCGACGCGCTCGTCGACGGCAGGACGGTCCAGTTTGTGCCATCCCACAATTCGGCCAATTCGGTCGTGGTGCCGGATGCGTCGGTCGACGAGCCCACCGCGACGCACCTCGTGACGCTCACACAAGACACGCCGTTCAGCAGGCTGGTGACCGCCCCCGTCGGATTCGGCGTCGTCTCCATGACCCAATTGGACCCATTCCACGACTCGGCCAGAGTGCTCGTCACACCCGCCTTGGTGGTCGTGGATCCCACTGCCATGCACCCTGTCGAATCCGCGCCCGCGTTGCAGGACACGCCGTTGAACTGAGTCGTCAACGCGCCAGTCGGATTCGGAGTCGTCTGAATCGCCCAGCTCGTCCCGTTCCACGATTCGGCCAACGAGGAACCACTCAGCCCGTTGTTCGGGGGCGTGGACGAGGGCGCTTCTCTCGCCGGGGTGGCCTCCGGCCCGCCGCTTCTGATGCCGCTGTTGAGGTCCGGCGAGAAATGGATGACCTCCTGCGAGAACCCGACAGCGATGCACGTGGTCGCCGAGGTGCAAGACACCCCGTCGAGCTCGTTGCTGACATTCGCCGGATTGGGGGATACCTCGCGCTTCCACCTGACGCCGTTCCAGGACTCCGCCAAGGTCGAGAAGGCAGCCGAACTGGTCGGGTATTCCCCGACCGCGGTGCAGAGAATGCTCGACAGGCACGAGACACCGGTGAACAGCCCGAATCTGGACAAGTGGTCTGGAGTCTGCTCAATGGCCCAACCCGTGCCGGCGGCTCGCACGGTCGTCGCAGGAACGGCAATCAACGCCCCGGCGGCCATGATCGCCGTGATGGCAACTGAGAGGATCGCGGCCCGCCGCGTCGGCCTGCGTGCTCGTGAGGGTCCGGCGTTTCTCCGGCGCATTTCCCGCGGGCGGCTCACCGCTTTCATTCTCTGTCTTGGCGCGACTCGCCCAGTCACCGTCCACCCTTCGTAGAGCCAGCGAAATGATGCCCTTGGGAGGGTGGGGAATCAACCTCGGGCCAAATGCGCGTCGACTCGCTCACTGCAAATCACTGACGATTGGGCTTCTCTGGCCTTTCGCCGGGACAGCGCGTACCTGGCGCTCTCATTCCGACCGATTCTGGGGTGACCGACTCGCAGACCCATGGATCTCTGGCGTTGGTACGCTGCACCGGTGATCAGGCGGTCTCTCGGTTGGCTTGCGGCACTTCTGCCTGTGGCGACCGGTCTGCTCGCGGTGCTGATCTTCGTGGGTCCGAGTCCCGCTTCGGCCGCCGTGGCGCCGGCGAACGCCCCAGCGACTGCGGCACCCGAGGCTCCGGCGACTTCGCCGTCGCCAATTCGGCACGTGGTGTACATCGTTCAAGAGAACCACAGCTTCGACAACGTGCTTGGAGCGTGGTGCGCAGAAACCAAGCACTGCAATGGTGCGACGACGGGCACGCTGTACGGCGGCCACCCAATTCGGCTGACCAAGGCGAATGACATCGTGGCAAGGGCGGAGCACACGGTCCACGGCCAAACGACGGCGATCGACGGCGGCAAAATGGACGGGTTCAGCCTCAACTATTTCTGCACCGCGCAATCGGATTACGCCTGCTACACGCAGTACCAGCCGTCCGAGATTCCGAACATCATCGCATTGGCGAACGGTTTTACTGTTTCGGATGCCACCTTCGAGGACGGGCCTGCTCCCTCCTGGGGATCACACCTCGACGCCGTCGCCGCAACGTTTGACGCGTTCACCGGTGACCTCCCGAGGGCGGGGACGGACGGAGTTCTCGGAGCAGGCTGGGGTTGCGATTCCGGATACGACGCGCCCTGGAGATCGTCGTCGGGGAAGTTGAGATGGGAACCAGCCTGTGTCCCGGACTACGCGTTGGACCCAACGACGTTCCCCTACGGGGGCGCCTATCGGCCGACGCCGGTCGCACACGTCAACACGATCATGGACGAGCTCGATACTGCGGGGATCTCGTGGAAGATCTATGCGGGGCTTGGTGGAACGGGGAATGGGAATGGATATGGCTGGGCCATCTGCCCGTCGTTCGCCGATTGCCGGTACACCCAGGAGTTCGACAACGTGGTCCAAACGAACAACGTGGTCAAGGACGCGCACGCCGGCGCGCTGCCCAGCTTCTCGGTCGTCACTCCGACCCAGGTGGACTCCCAACACAACGAGGACTCCATGGCCATTGGCGACAACTGGATCGGGCAGGTGGTCAGCTCAATCGAGAACGGACCCGACTGGAGTTCGACGGCCATCTTCCTCACCTGGGACGACTGCGGATGCTTCTACGACCATGTGACACCTCCGCCCGGACTGGGGATTCGCGTGCCGATGGTCATCATCAGCCCCTACGCAAAGTCTCACTCCACGGACTCGACGGTGGCCGATTTTGCGTCCGTTCTCGCCTTCACCGAACACAACTTCGGGCTCTCTCCGCTTGGCAGCGAGGACGCGTCCGCCTACGACTACTCGGGAGCGTTCGACTACTCGCAAACCCCGCTGGCGCCGGTCGCAGTGACCAACACCCCGATCTCGAGCGCCGAGCTTCAGTATCTGAAGGCCCACCCCCCGGACCCGGACGACCCCACCTGAGGATCCCGCCGGGCCGTGTCCCTCCTCTGGCGGGAGCGACTCGGGTGAACATTTGATGAACACGCGGGGTTCGAATGGGACCTTCGGCTCTAGCGCCGCCGCCTTCGTGCGTGACGTCGCCGCGACGTGGGGTGACCCGCCGGCCAAAGGGCAAATTCCCAGTGGTGCGCGGAGGCCAGCCTGTCTAGCATCGGCACAGACGGTTTGGCGAGCGCTCCGTGAGAGCGTGATGAGACAAGGAAGACGTCATGAGCGGTTCCGAGAAGGCGAACAAGTACTCGACGCTCTCTCTGGTGGTGCCGATGTACAACGAGGAGGACAGGGTCGGCGAATCCCTCGATCCCCTGTTGCAGTTCATCGGGACGCGGCCTCCCGGGAGCCGAATTCTCTTCGTGGACGATGGCAGTACGGACGCCACCGTCGCCGTGGTGGAGAGGCGTCTCGAGCAGGCCGATGGCGCCAGGGCTGAAATCCTGTCGCAGCCCCACGCCGGCAAGGGCGCTGCGGTCCGTTTCGGCTTGATGCAGGCCAGCACCGACCTCGCTGCCTTTTGCGACGTGGACCTCGCCACTCCTCTCGAGGAGCTCGATGCGATCATCGAGGCCGCCGCGTCCCGGCCGTGCCTCGCCATCGGATCGCGGGCCGTCGACGGCGCGGTCATCGAACAGCATGAGGTGCGACGGCGCGAACTTGCGGGGCGGGCCTTCAATCGTCTCGTGCGTAACTCGCTCTGCGGCGGCGTGAAGGACACACAGTGCGGCGCGAAGGCTGCGGCCACGCCGATCTGGAGGAGCATTCTGAGCCACTCGCGGGAGGGCGGGTTCGCCTGGGACGTCGAAGTTATCGCCCTCTCCCTTCGGCTGGACATTCCCGTCAGCGAGATCGGGATTACCTGGAACCATGACGAGCGGACCCGGGTGCGGGTCCTGCACGACGGGATGGCAATGGTGTTCTCGGTGCCGCGGATCTGGCGCCACGTCCGGCATGCCCACGCCGGTCCGGAGCTGATCCCGGACGCGGCTGCCGCTACTGCGTGACGGGGTTCCGGCCGTTCCATCTCCGCCCGGCCCGACCTTCCAGATAGCGGAAAATCGCAGGATCGAGCGGTGAGCGGCGTGACACGCCGCGCTCCCACCACTCCGAGATCCGGCTACGTTTGTCCGGTCGGAGTGGGCACCCCTGCGGGTCAAGGCCGTGAAGGAAAGTTGAGTCATGACCCAGTCGGAAACCGGAGACACCCAAGAAGTAACGGAAGACGTCTCTGAAGAAGGCAGCCCGCCGCCCAGCGGTTGGTTGCACAGCCGACGAGCAAAAATCCTGGTCGTGGCGGTGGCGGCGGTCCTTTTGGTTCTGGCAATCGTCATTGTGCCCCACTTCTTCTCGAAGGGTGGCGGTGGCGACGCCACCGACCAACCGCAGCTGGCCACCGCGGCCATCCAGACGTTCCCGGTCACGGCGAGTGCCAACGGAACCGTTGTTCCCGCGTCCGAGGTAGGGGTGAATTTCAGCACCCCGGGAACGTTGTCGGCGATCAGCGTCCAAGTCGGGCAGGAGGTGTCGAAGGGGACAGTTCTGGCTCAGCTCGACAGCACCGTGGCGCAAAGCGATGTCGCGCGCGCGCAAGCTGCGGTCTCGTCTGCTCAAACGGTTTACAACCAGTCGGTGTCCGATCAGCAGACGACGGCGGCGAACGATTCGGCCGCCGTGGCGAGTGACAAGCAGCAACTCGCCAGCGACCAGCAGCGTCTGACCACGAACGGCTGTAGTGCCTCACAACCGTCGAACACGTTGGTGTGCCAAAACGACCAAGCCGCAGTAGCGGGAGACGGAAACCAGCTCCGTACGGACGAAGCTCGTCAGCAGACCGATGCGACGAGTGGGCAGTTGTCGATCAGCCAGGCCCAATCAACGGTGACGTCCGCGAGCTCCCAGTTGCAGACCGCCCAGGATGAGCTGTCCAATCTGACGCTCGTCGCGCCCAACGCGGGCAAGGTCTTGCAGATCAACGGTCAAATCGGCGAAAACGTCAGTGGTTCGGCGACGAGCGCCTCGACGTTGCCAGGAACGAGCGCCCCTATTCCGAGTGTCGCCGGTGCGACGACCGCTCCTGGAAGCCAGCCGTTCATTCTCATTGGAGATTCCGACTCCTACGTGGTCGGCACCGCCTTTCCGTCCGGCGACATACCGGAACTGAGCGCCGGACAAGCGGGGACCATCACTGACGCGAGTCTCAGCGGGCTCTCGCTCCCCTGTCATGTGCTCGCAGTGGCTTCGACTCCGGTCACCGTCAACGGGAATTCCATCGTGTACGCCAGTGTCACGCCGGATGGAGATCCGAGCGGTCTCTACTCCGGCCAGGAGGTCACCGTCGCCATCGCGGTGGCTCGGGCGACGCGAGTCCTGGCCGTGCCGCAGTCGGCTGTGTACCTCGTGTCCGGAGTGCCGCACGTCGACGTCTGGGACGGGTCGCATTCCATCCCGACCGTCGTCAAGACCAAGTTGGAGGGCACCACTCTCATTGAGGTGGCATCCGGCTTGAGTGCCGGTGAACAGGTCGTCCTCTCCCCGGCGCAGAGCCTTCCGTCGTCTGGGTCCGGGAACACACCTTGAACTGGAGCCGCCGGTCTTCTCGGACGCACGTCGACGGTGTCTCCGCTTGAGAACAGCAGGTCCGGTGGTTTGCACGCCACGGATCTGCTGCCGCTCCTTCTCGGCGTTGTGGCCGTCGCGGCGATCGTCACGGCGGTGGTGCTGGCCCTCGCCGTCAGTCACGGTACGTCGCTGGTCGCGCAAGGTCCGACCTACGGGTTGAGCCGGGACGTCGTCGTCGTCAACGGCACCGCGCAATCGTCCTCCGGCGTGGAGGCGGGCTTGCCGGCGTCGAGCCTCACCAGTTCTGATGCCGACGCACTCGCCAATCCTGGGTTCGTCCCGGATGCAGAGTCCGTCGCCCCCACCATGGGGCTGCGGACCCAGGTCGACGCCTTTGGCCGGACGGTGCAGACGGACGTCATCGGCTCGACTGACGCGCTCGCCCGGGTGCAGGGATATTCGGTGGCGCAGGGGCGGTTCATCACAGCGGCAGACGTGCGCGCCGGCGCTCCCGTGATCGTGCTGGGTCAGTCGGTCGTCACGTCGCTCTTCGCGGGAGCCGATCCGATCGGTCAGAGCGTGCAGATAAACGGCCAGAACTTTCAAGTGGTCGGCACGCTGACCGAACGCGGCTATTCGGGCACCTACAACCAAGACGATCTGGTCATCGTCCCGATTACTGCTGCCTGGCACGAGCTCACGCCCGCGGGAAGCAACCCGATCGACCAGGTCCTCATCAAGACCGTCAGCCCCCAGGCGGCAGCGGGCGCGGCCAACGAAGCCACCCGGACCCTCCTGCAGCTGCACAGCACCACCAATCCGGCACTGGCCGACTTCACGGTGCTCAGGCAGCCGCAGCTGGTGACGGCCCAGGTCTCTACGGGCACGGCCGTCCGCCGCGTGCTCGAAGTCGTTGCCGCGTGCCTCTTCGTGATCGGCGTGGCGCTCTTGACCCTCCTCTTGCGGCGGGATACCCGTCGCGGGGACCGGGCGCGAGACCCTCTCGACGTGGTCGTGAGGGCACTCGTCGTCGGTCTGGTGGGTGCCGCCGCGGGGATCGTCATCGCAGTGGCGGTTGCCCCGGTCATGCAACACCTCTCGTCCGACATGCCGGCGGCCCAGGTGTCCGTCTATGGCGTCCTGGCGGGCGCCGGGATCGCCGTGGCCGCCGTCGCGATCTCATTGGTCGTCGCTCTGGCCATCGGACGCACCGGGGGCCAGGGTTCCCGAGCGGAGGGCCTTGGTTGAGGCGGGTACTCTTTCCGGGTCGTGGCCCAGGTCAGGGGCGGCTCGTCCCCGGATCTCCACGCGTGACCATCTCTCGCGATCGAGGTGGATCCCCGGCCGTGTCTCTCAAGGATGCACCGGGTAGGACAAGAGGAAAGGATTCGAAGGATCCACATGCATCGTAGAGTCGGTGGTCCGAGCGCAGTGCTGATCGCGGGAACTCCCCGGTGCGGCAGCACGTGGCTGGCGAACGTCCTCGGAAGGACGACCGACGCCCGGACCGTGTACGAGCCGGACGGCCCCTTCTCCGACATCCTGGGCGCACTGGTGGCGACCCGGCTGGGTCCGTTTCCCGTTCTGCGCCCCGAGGACGAGAGCCGCTGGTACCAGGTGGTGTGGGACCTCGCCTTCTCGGGGGGCTGGCCCTGGGACCGCGTCGAGGCTGCCCGCAGCGCGGGCAGGCAGATGGTCAAGATCCCTCCGAGCGTCCGGGACGCCGTGGTCGCCGGGCTCGCCATGGGAACCGCCCGCGTGCGCCGGCGGCCGGACCACGTGATCATCAAGTCCGTCAATTCGGCCTTCGCCCTCGAGTGGATCACCGCGCGGTATGCGCCGAGGGTGGTCGTCCTGCGGCGCAACCCTCTCAATGTCATTTCGAGCTGGCTGGTGCTCGACATGGCCTCCATGTGGCCGCTGGGAGATCACCCCTCAATTCGAGAGCACTACCTCGAACCGCTCGGGATCACCCCGCCGGCAGAGGGGATCTCACCCGTCGCCTCCGTCGCATGGAAGGTCGGGCTGTTGACGCTTGCGCTCAAAGAGACCGCGGAGCGTCATCCGGATTGGGTCCAGATCTCGTACGACGAATTGAGCGAGGAGCCCCTGGCGGGGTGCCAGGACCTGTTCGACCGGCTTGACCTTCCGTGGACCGACGATGCCACCAAATTCCTGAAAGAAGCGGATGATCCGCACTACGTCGTGCACGGGGGAAGCCGCCGGGTTCATCCAAACGCGGTCACTGCGACCGAGGGGACGAATCGTCGAAGTCAGCAGGCATCGCAGTACCTGCGCCGTCTCACACCTGGTCAGATCGCGGACGCGAGGGCCGTCCTCGCGCAGTTCCCGCTCGGGGCGTGGGGTCCGGGGTCGGCCTGAGCATGGTTTCCGGGCCACGACTCTGCCGCGCCGTCGTTTCGGCGATGGCCGTGGCCGCGACACTCACCTTGCTCGGGTCTGTCGTCCCCGCCGCCACTGCCCAGGCCGGCTGGACCAGCCAGTTCGTACCGATCTCCACGTCACTCGGGCCGAACGCGACGTTCACGGCCGAATCGTGTCCCGCGGTGGGGCAGTGCGTCGCGGTCGGCGACATCCCGAACCAGGACCCGAACCCGAACAACCCGTTGTTGACCCAACCGCTCGCCGCCGTCCTGTCGTCCGGGTCCTGGAGTGCAGCCGCTCTGACGACGCCGCCGTCTCCTCCGCCGACCGGTGCATGGTCCACGTTGACCCTCACCGGGGTCTCGTGCGTGAGCATCGGTGTGTGCACCGCTGTCGGAAACGGGACCATTACGAACGCGCCGGCCGGGACGACCGACCAATACGGGATCGCGGAAGTCCTCTCCGGGGGCACCTGGACGGTCACGGCGCTGACACCTCCCCCGGGCGCCACCATCGTGTCGATGACGGGGGTCTCGTGCACCGCGGCGACATCGTGCGTTGCCGTCGGGAGTGGCACTGTCTCGAAAAAGAGCGCGATCTTCGCCTATTCACTGGTCGGAGCCCCCCCGTGGACGGCGCCGCAGGTACTGACCAACATCGCCCCGACGTACCGCACGGCGTCTCTCAATGCCGTTTCGTGCGTGTCGAGCTCTGACTGCGTCGCGGTGGGCTCCTACTTCGGGACGGTCGCCCTCCAACACCCTCTTGTCGAGCAACTGAGTGGTGCGACGTGGACCTCGAACTCGACGCTTCCCGTGCCGACGACGGCGGTGAGCGCAACGCTGACCGGAGTGTCCTGCGCGGCGACAACCTCGTGCCAGGCGGTGGGATCCTTCACCGCTTCCACGGGCCCGCCCCAGGCCTTGGTCGAGACGCTGTCGGGCAACGCCCACTGGGAAGCGGTCGAGCCGTCAACCGGCGAGCCCGGGTCGAATCTTGCCGGAGTCTCCTGCTCGGGGGTTGCGGCGTGCGCGGCCGTCGGCACCTACCTCGATTCGAACGACCAGGTCCACGCGCTCATCGAGTCAATGGATGCGACGGGTTGGACTCCAACCACCGGGATCGACCCGCCGAATGGGACGGGTGCGGGCTTGACCGCGGTGTCGTGTCCCCAGGGCGCGTGCGTCGCCGTGGGCGACGCCACCACGGCGGGAGGGATCGCACCCTTTGCGTCGGTCGAGGCCCTCCCGGATACGACGCAATTCGTGGTGACCGCCCCCGCGACCGCAACGGCGGGGTCGCCGGTGACGTTCACGGTCCTGGCCCTCACGGCGGGAGGCAATCCGGCGACGGACTACAGCGGAACGGTCATGTTCACCTCGACCGACCCGTTTGCCACCTTGCCGGCGCCCGCCACGCTGACCAACGGGTCCGGAACGTTCACCGCGACCTTCGGCACTTCGGGGTCGCAGACGATTACCGCGACCGATTCCGTCTTCACCTATATTCTCGGGACATCGGGCGTCGTCACGGTGGCCGCCGCCCCCCCGAAACCTGCCGCCGGCGCACCGACCATGTCGGGGGGTCGGCTCTTTGCGGGCCTGCCGGACGGGTCCGGCTACTGGTTGACCAGTGCCACGGGCGGCGTGTTCTCCTACGGCCGCGCCCAGTTCTACGGCTCCCTCGCCGCCATCCACCTGAACCAACCCGTCGTGGGCATGGCGTCGACGCCGGACGGCGCGGGCTACTGGCTGGTGGCCGCCGACGGCGGCATCTTCTCCTTCGGCGACGCCGGGTTCCACGGTTCGCTCGGGGCCATCCACCTGAACCAACCCATTGTGGACATGACCTCGACGCCGGCCGGCAGGGGCTACTGGCTGGTGGCGGCCGACGGCGGCGTCTTCTCCTTCGGCGACGCCGGGTTCCACGGCTCCCTCGGCGCCATCCACCTGAACCAACCCGTCGTCGGCATGGCGTCGACGCCCGACGGCGGGGGCTACTGGCTGGTGGCCTCCGACGGTGGCATCTTCTCTTTCGGCGACGCCCAGTTCCACAGCTCGCTCGGGAACATCGTGCTGAACGAACCGATCGTGGGCATGGCGTCGACCAGCGACGGCGGCGGCTACTGGTTGGCCGGCTCCGACGGGAGCGTCTTCGCCCTCGGAGACGCTGGGTTCTACGGATCGGAGGGGAGCCGCCTCATCTTGTGGCCGGTGCTCGGCATCATGGCGAACCCAAAGGGCAACGGGTACAGCCTCGTCGACATGTCGGGCGCCGCGGCTGGGTTCAGCTGAGGATCACCCCTGGCTCGCCACCTCGATGGCGCCGGGGTTGGCCACGGCGACGAGCGGGCCGAGGCTCGTGACCGAGAGCTGGCGTGCCGGCCCGGCGAGCGCAGCGTGGCCGTCGACGCGGAGACCGCGTACTGCGGACACGGTGTTGGCCTGACCGTCGGCCACCCAGACGGTCGATCCGTCGACGGCCACCGTCACCGGGTCGGGCCCGGTGCGGACGGACCCGGTCGCCGCAAGGGTCTGTGGGTCGACCGTCACCACCGACCCGCGCTGGGCGACCGCCACCCACACGCGGCCTTCACCGACGGCGACACCGAGCGGGATGTTGCCGACCCGCGTCGACGCTTCGCCGGTGATCGATCCGCCGGCGCTGAGGCTGAGGCGGCTGAGCCGGTCGGTCAGGCCCGAGACCCACAACGCGCCGTAGCCGGCCGCAATGCGCACGGCACCGGCGGCCACGGCCTTGGTCACGGCGACGGTGCCCCGCGCCGGGTCGATCCCGGTGACGGTCCCGGCGTCCACGCTCGCCACCCAGACGCGGTTCGTGGTTGCGGCGAGGTTGGTGGGACCGGCGCCCACCGCGATGGTGCGCAGAAGCCTCATCGACCCCGGAGCGACCTCCTCGACGGTGTTGGTGACCATGGACGAGACCCAGAGCTTCCCGAAGGCGGCGAGGACGCCGATGGGCCGTCCCGGCACGTGCAGCGACGCGAGCGTGTGCCCGTTGTCCGGGTCGACCTCGAGGAGTTCGTCGGCGACGTCGTTGGTGTACCAGAGGGAGCCGAAGCCCCCGGTCACCGCCGAGACGGCGCGGGCCCGTAGCAGCGTCCGCACGTGCACCGCGTGGCCCGGCGCGGGCGTCCCCGAGGTCGCGACGACGGTTGCGACGGCCGCGCCGGCCAGCACGACCGTGAGTGCACCTGCGGCGAGCCAGATCTTGGTGGACGACGGCCGCCCTTTGCGCCGCGACGCCTCGTGCCGGCGGGCCCCCGCCCGCTGCGCCTCCCGGCGTCGTTCCTTGGCGCTGGGCTGGTCGGGCACGGCGAGACGGTAGCCCGCCGGACCCGCGCCGGCAGGACCCGGCGGCCGCCTACTCCTGGACGAGCTCGATGAGGGTGCCGAAGGAAGTCTTCGGGTGTACGAACGCCACCGTCGTTCCGCGCGAACCGGGGCGGGGGACGTCATCGATGACCCGCCCGCCCGCGTCCTTCACCGACTGCAGCGCGGCCGCGCAGTCGTCGACCCGGTAGCCGACGTGGTGGAGCCCCTCGCCCTTGGAGGCGAGGTACTTGGCCACCGGCGAGTCGTCGCGTATCGGGGTGAGCAACTGCACGTAGGAGTCGGCCACCTTGAGCAACGCCTCCTCGACACCGTCGGACTCCACCCGCTCGCGGTGGTCGACGGTGGCGCCGAAGACCTCGCCGTACCAGGCGATGGCCGCCTCCAGGTCGTTGACCGCGATGGCGACGTGGTCGATCTCGGTCAGGAGCTGGTCGCTCACGCCCCGTGCCTCCGGAACAGCGTGATGCGGTCCTCGCCGACCTTGGCCCGGAACTCGGGGTCGTCGATGCCGAGCCCCTCGGTGGGCGCCAGGCACAGCACGCCGATCTTGCCCTCGTGCAGGTTGTGGTCCACCTGGTAGGCCGCCTCGCCGACCTGCTCGAGCGGGTAGACGGCCGAGAGGGGCGGCAAGACCTTGCCGTCGCAGATGAGCTGGTTGGCGTCCCACGCCTCGCGGTAGTTGGCGAAGTGCGAGCCCTTGATCGTCTTCAACTTCATCCAGAGATGACGGTTGTCGTACTCAATCATGTAGCCCGACGTCGCGGCGCAGGTCACGATGATCCCGGCGCGCTTGCACACGAAGACGGACGCGCCCATGGTCTGACGGCCTGGGTGCTCGAAGACGATGTGGGGTTCGCCACCGACGAGCGCGCGGATGTCCTTGCCGAGGCGGCGCCATTCCGACTCGTCCTGGGTGTGCTCGTCGGCCCAGAAGCGATAGTTCGCCGCCTTGCGGTCGATGACCGCCTCCACCCCGAGGTCGTTGAGCAGCTTCACCTTCTCGGGTGACGAGACGACGCCGATCGGCGTGCCGCCCCCGTTGAGCACGTGCTGGACGGCGTAGCTGCCGAGCCCGCCGCTGGCGCCCCACACGAGCACCTTGTCGCCCTGGGTCATGCGCGCCCCGTTGGGCGAGACGAGCATGCGGTACGAGGTCGAGTTGCACAGCGCGTTGACGGCTGCCTCCTCCCAGCTGAGGTGCGCGGGCTTCGGCATCAGCTGGTTGGCCTTGACCACGGTGAGGTCGGCCAGGCCGCCGAAGTTGGTCTCGAAGCCCCAGATGCGCTGGTTGGCGGCGAGCATGGAGTCGTCGTGGGCCGAGGGGTCCTGGTCGTCGACGTAGTTGCAGTGGACGGTGACCTTGTCGCCGGTCTTCCAGTTGCGCACGGCCGACCCCGTGCGCAGGACCACGCCCGCCGCGTCCGATCCGACGACCTGATAGTCGAGCGCGTGACGGGCCGCCCACGGGCCCTCCTTGGCCAGGCGGTCGAGGAAGGCGAACGTCGGGAGGGGCTCGAAGATGGAGGTCCAGACCGTGTTGAAGTTGATGGAGGAGGCCATCACGGCCACGTACGCCTCGTCGGGGGCCAGCTCGGGGAGCGGGACCTCCTCGACGTGGAGGGACAGGCGGGGGTCCTTGTCCGAGGACTCCAGGCCCTCGAACATGTCCACCTCGCTCCGCTTGACCAGGGCGGCCCGGTAGTGATCGGGCATGGGGAGTCCGGCCAGCTCATCGGCGGGCGCGCCGGCCAGGGCTGCACTCAGGATGTCGCTCATGTGACCCGACGATAGTGGGCCGGTACGATGTGGTTTCCGACCGGTAACCAGACCGGCGGGAATGCGGAGGTGCTGGGAATGGCTGAGGCCGTCATCGTCGCCGGGGCACGGACCCCTGTCGGGAAGCTGTCGGGGGCGCTCGCCGGCTTCACGGCCATGGACCTCGGCGGCTTCGCGATCGCGGAGGCGCTGTCCCGATCCGGCGTGTTGCCCGACCAGGTCGACTACGTCCTCATGGGCCAGGTCATCGGGGCCGGCCAGGGTCAGATCACGGCCCGCCAGGCGGCGGTCAAGGGCGGTGTCCCCATGACGGTGCCCGCCAACACCATCAACAAGGTCTGCCTCTCGGGTCTCAACACCATCTACCTGGCCGACCAGATGATCCGCGCCGGCGAGGCGGAGATCGTCGTGGCCGGGGGCATGGAGTCGATGACCCAGGCGCCCCACCTCTTGCCGGGGGCCCGCGCCGGGTTCCGTCTCGGGGACGCCACGCTGGTCGACTCCATGATGTACGACGGCCTCACCGACGCGTTCGACCAGATCGCCATGGGCCTCTCCACCGAGCAGCACAACCAGAAGTCGGCTCAGGTCACGCGCGAGCGACAGGACGCGTTCGCCGCGGCCAGCCACGAGAAGGCTGCCGCCGCGGCCAAGGACGGCCGCCTGGCCGAGGAGATCGTCCCGGTGCACGTGCCCCAGCGCAAGGGCGACCCGCTCCTCGTCGACACAGACGAAGGGGTGCGCCCAGGCACGACGGCGGAGTCGCTGGGCGGCCTCCGGCCGGCCTTCGACAAGAACGGGACCATCACCGCCGGGAACTCGTCGCAGATCTCGGACGGCGGCGCCGCCGTCATCGTCATGTCGGCCGACATGGCCAAGGAACTGGGTGTGACGCCCCTCGGTCAGCTCGTCGGCTACGGCATGGTGGCCGGGCCCGACAACTCGCTGCTGACCCAGCCGTCGCGGGCGATCCTGAAGGCGGCCGGCAAGGCCGGCCTCGACCTCGGCGCCATCGACCTCTTCGAGATCAACGAAGCTTTCGCCGCGGTCGGCCTGGCCTCGGTGGACGACCTCGGCATCGACGAGGGCAAGGTCAACGTGAACGGCGGCGCCATCGCGCTCGGCCACCCGGTCGGCATGTCGGGCACCCGCTTGGCCCTGACCGCGCTGCTCGAGCTGCGGCGCCGGGGCGCGTCGACGGCGGCCGTGGCGCTCTGCGGCGGCGGCGGCCAGGGCGACGCCGCCATTCTGCGCGCGCTCTGAGTCGCGCCAGCTCCGACCGCGCTCAGTAGGGCGGGGTCAGCAAGGCGACCAGCTTCGCCGCCTCGAAGTCGGCGTCGGCCCACCGGTGGCCCTTGAACGTGTACACCCCGAGCGCGCAAGTCGGAAAGCCGCGCCGCTCGACCAGCGACAGGCTCTTCTTGTCCCGCGGCGCCAGCAGGTCCCGGGAGAGGGCCTGTGCCGTCGGGTTGTGGCCCACCACCATGGCCGCCTCGGCGTCGTCGTCCAGCGCCTGCACGAGGGCGAGCACCTCGAACGGCTCCGCCCCGTAGAGCTCGTCGTCGAAGCGGAGGGCCGGCGCCTCGCGCATGGTGGCCAGGACGAGCTCGGCCGTGGCCATGGTCCGCGCCGCGGGCGAGACCAGCGCGACGGCCGGCCGCGGCACGGTCTTGAGCTCGGGCCCCAGGCCCGCGCCCTCGCCGGCGAAGAGCCGTCCCAACGCGGTGGCGTCGCGGCGGCCCCGCGGCGCGAGCACCCGGTCGAAGTCCGTGCCCTCCGGGGGCGGGTCGGCCACCGTCTTCGCGTGTCGCAGGAGCCACAACGTGCGCCCCTTCGGCGCTTTTGGTGCCATCACCCGAGGGCGAACGCGGCGTGGAGCGTGCGCACCGCCCGCTCCACGTCGGCCTCCGCCACGATGCACGACGTCCGGATCGTCGACGTCGAGATCATGTCGATGTTGATCTTCTCGTTGGCCAGCGTCTCGAACATGGTGGCGGCGATGCCAGGGTGCGACTTCATGCCGACCCCGATGAGCGAGACGCGGGCCACGTCGGCGTCGGACGTCACGCCCGACGCCCCGAGCTCGTCGGCGTGCGCCTGGGCCGTCTCCACCGCCACGGCGAGGTCCGCGTTGGGGACGGTGAACGAGATGTCCGTCGTCCCGTGGACGGACGTGTTCTGCACGATCATGTCCACGTTGATCGACTTGTCGGCGAGGGCCCGGAAGAGCCGGGCCGCCACGCCCGGTCGGTCGGGCACCCCGCTGACGGTGACCTTGGCCTCCGAGGTGTCGTGGGTCACCGCGGTGACGACGGCTTCCTCCATGTCTGCATCCTCCTCCACCACCCAGGTGCCGGGCTCCCAGGTGAAGCTGCTGCGCACGTGCAGCGGGACATTGTGGTTGCGGGCGAACTCGACGGCGCGCAGCATCAGCACGCGGCCGCCGGTCGCCGCCATCTCGAGCATCTCGTCGAAGGCGATCCGGTTGAGGCGGTGCGCCTCGGGGACGAGGCGCGGGTCGGCGGTGAAGACGCCGGTGACGTCGGTGTAGATCTCGCAGACGTCGGCCTCGAGGACGGCGGCCAGCGCGACCGCGGTGGCGTCCGACCCGCCCCGTCCGAGCGTCGTGATCTCGCGCGCGGCCGAGACGCCCTGGAAGCCCGCCACGACGGGGACCTTGCCGGCGGCCAGTGCCTCGCGCAGGCGGTCGCCCCTCACCTCGAGGATCTTGGCCCGGGTGTGGTCGTTGTCGGTGATGATGCCGACCTGGCTCCCGGTGAACGAGGCCGCCTCGACCCCGAGGTCCGCCAGGGCCATCACGAGGAGCGACATGGAGATGCGTTCCCCGGTGCTGACGAGCATGTCGTACTCCCGGGGTGGCTGGGTCGTGCTCACCGAGTTGGCCAGGTGGATCAGCTCGTCGGTCGTCTTCCCCATGGCGCTGACGACCGCGACCACGTCGGAACCCTGCCGCGAGGTCGCGCGATGTGGTCGGCCACGGCGCGGATCCGGTCGGCGTCGCCAACCGAGGTACCCCCGAATTTCTGGACGACCAGCGGCATCCGGACGAGGCTACAGGGGCTGACCTGGGCCGGCGGCCGGCGACGTCCAGCCCCCCGAGCGGCCGGAGCCCCGGGCCGCGACCGGAGGCCCCCGCGGGGATTGGGTAGGGTCTGCGCCCGTGCCCAGCGAGAAGCGAGCCCGTCAGCGCGCGGCGCGAGAGGCGCGGCTGGCCGCCGAGGCCCAGGCCCACAAGCGCCGGCTGCGCATCCGGAACGGCGTCATCGTCCTGGTCGTGGCGGGCATCATCGTGGGCATCGCCTTCGCCGTCTCGAGCGGCAACAACAACGTCGGGACGCAGTCGAAGACGTCGACGACGCTGAGCGCCACGCAGAAGGCCAACGCCAGGCTGCAGGCGCAGGCCAACGCGATCGCGGTGAGGGCCGGCTGCCCCAAGAGCCCGACCAGCGCGGTCAACACCCAGCACTACTCGGCCGCCCCGGCGATGACGATCGACACCTCGAAGCTGTACTCGGCCACCTTCGACACGACGGCCGGGACGTTCAACGTCGCGCTCGACGCGAAGTCGGCGCCGATCACGGTGAACAATTTCGTCTTCCTGGCCGGCAAGGGCTATTACAAGTGCAACGCGTTCGACCGGGTCATCCCCGACTTCGTGAACCAGACCGGTGACCCGACGGGCACCACGAGCGGCGGTCCCGGCTACACGCTCACGGCTGAGAACCCCCCCAAAGCCGCCAACCCCAGCCAGCAGTACCCCCTCGGCTCGCTCGCCATGGCCACCTCGTCCCAGGGCGTGAGCGGGAGCCAGTTCTTCATCGTGGCCGGGCCCCAGGGGGAGAGCCTGCCCAACAATTACCCGCTGTTCGGCTCCGTCACTTCCGGTATGAATGTGGTCGACACCATCAACCAGCAGGGCTCCGCGCAGGGGGTACCCCCCACCGTGACCCAACGCATTCTTTCCGTCACCATCCACGACTCGTGAGGACCTGACCATGGCCGAACCCACCCCGCCCAACCCGGACGGCTCCAGCCCCCAGCAGCGCCAGTTCGCCGGTGAGCCGCCGATGATCATCGACCCGGACAAGCGCTACGTCGCCACCATGGTCACGTCGCACGGGACGATGGTCATCGCGCTCGACCCGCTGGCGGCGCCGAAGACGGTCAACAGCTTCGTCTTCCTCGCCCGGTACCACTACTACGACGGCATCGTCTTCCACCGGATCATCCCGGGCTTCGTGCTCCAGGGCGGGGACCCGACCGGCACGGGGTCGGGCGGCCCGGGCTACCGCTTCGCCGACGAGCTCCCCGCCGCCGGGGGCTACAACGTGGGCTCCCTCGCCATGGCCAACGCCGGACCCGACACCAACGGCAGCCAGTTCTTCGTGATCAGCGGCCCCGACGGCGTCCGCCTGCCCCCGCTGTACTCGCTCTTCGGCGAGGTGGTGAGCGGGCTCGACGTGGTCGAGAAGATCGACGCCGTCGGCAGCCGCTCGGGCACGCCCAAGGAGCGCGTCGTGATCGAGAGCGTGACGGTCGAAGAGAAGGACTGACTAGACCCGTCGATTCCAATGGGCCTGCCTCAACGGCGCACCCCTCCCTAGCCAAACTCACATGACGTGGGGGTGTGGTGGTTGGCGTTTGGCGATGTCTCCAGCGCGCCTTATGGCGATGTCTCCAGCGCGCCTTATGGCGATGTCTCCAGAAACCGTAAACAGGATTGGTTACAGTTTCCAGAGACATCACCGGGGTCCGAGGCGTCGATCGTCACCGACGGTGCGGTCACCAAGGTTCCACGAACAGATCCTCAAGGCTTCTTGGATCGCCGATGAGGTTTGCGCGACGGACGCTTGGAATCGTTCGTCCAGGGGGTCAGCCCTTCAGCGCGCCGAGCCCGTCGGTCGCCGCGCCGCCGACGAAGACGACCGGGGTTCCCGCGCCGGCCGAGCTCCAGGTCCCCTCTCCGGATCGGATGAGCGCGGTGCGGGCGGGCAGCGCCACGACCGGCAGCGCCGACGGCGCCATGGCGACCGTGCGCTCGAGCTTCTGTCCGTGGGCGTCGTCGTGCTCGTCGCCGAAGTGGGGCACGACGGTCAGGTTGTCGACCAACCCCAGCCCGAGGGTCAGCGCGCCGCCGCGGGGGTCCACCATGGGGTCCGTGAGCACCATCGCCCCGGCGCCGGCGCCGGCTACGACCGCCCCGCCCGACCAGGCCGCCCGCAGCGCCTCGAAGACGGCGGACTTCTTGAGCGCCGCGCGGAGGTGGAGCGGCGATCCTCCGGCCAGGTAGATGAAGCGGGCTCCGGCCATCACCGCCGCCATGCCCGGGTCCTCGGCCGAGGCCCGGTCCACCACCATGAGGCCCTCCACCTGGGCGCCCAGGGGTTCGAACCACTCGGCGGCCCGCAGCACGACGCGCTCGGGGTGCTGGTAGGCGGCCGCCGTGGGCAGCACCAGCACGTCACGGCCGCCCGAGGCCGCCAGCAAGGAGGTGTCGAAAGTGCAGCCCTCGGTCCATTCGCCGCCCCCGACCAGGGCCAGCGTGCCGGTCGCGTGCATGCGCCACTCTTGCACGCTCGGCGGCGCCCACCCGCTTCGACGGCTGTGGTTACCGGCCAGTAGCCTACGCAACCATGTCGATCACACGGGTGGGAATCGTCGGTTCGGGAATCATGGGCTCGGGGATCGCCGAAGTGGCGGCCGCCACGGGCCACGAGGTCGTCCTGCGCAGCCGCAGCCAGGCGGGCGCGGACGCCATGATGGCCGGCCTGGGCAAGTCACTGGCGAAGCAGGTCGAGAAGGGCAAGCGGACCGACGCCGAGGCGGCCGAGATCACCGGGCGCGTCACCGCCACGACCCACCTGGGCCAGCTGGTCGACGTCGACCTGGTCATCGAGTCCGTCGTGGAGGACCTCGGGGTCAAGAAGGACCTCTTCGCCGAGCTCGACAGCATCTGCAAGCCCGGGACGATCCTCGCTACCAACACCTCGACCTTGCCGGTCGTGGAAATGGCCATGGCCACCGGCCGCCCGGACCTGGTGTGCGGCATCCACTTCTTCAACCCGGCGCCCGCCATGGCGCTGGTCGAGGTGGTGCGTCCAGTCACGGCCAGCGACGCCACCGTCGAGGCGGCCGTCGCGTTCGCGGGCGCGTGCGGGAAGGACCCGGTCGAGGTGAAGGACCAGGCGGGCTTCATCGTCAACGCGCTGCTGTTTCCGTACCTCAACAACGCGGTGCGCCTGCTCGAGCAGGGCGTGGCGACGAAAGAGGGCATCGACGCCGCCATGAAGGGCGGGTGCGGCTTCCCGTTGGGCCCCTTCGCGCTCCTCGACCTCGTCGGCCTCGACACCTCGCTCGCCATCCTCGAGGCGCTCTACGCCGAGTTCCGCGATCCGAATTACGCCGCGGTGCCACTGCTGCGCCGCATGGTCACGTCCGGTCAGCTCGGCCGCAAGACCAAGAAGGGCTTCTACGACTACAGCCGCTAGCCATCCCGGCGGGAAAGACGGGCACAATGGTGGAGCGCCACGATCGAGTGGAGGTGAAGTGATGGCACCCGAACCGCAGCGGGACGCGCCCTGGGTGATGCGCACCTACTCGGGCCACTCCACCGCCCGTGCCTCCAACGAGCTCTACCGCACCAACCTGGCCAGGGGGCAGACGGGCCTCTCCATCGCCTTCGACCTGCCGACCCAGACCGGATACGACCCCGACGCGCCCGAGGCGGCCGGCGAGGTGGGCAAAGTGGGGGTACCGGTGGCGCACCTCGGGCACATGAAGGAGCTGCTCGACGGCATCCCCGTGGCCGACATGAACACCTCCATGACGATCAACGCGACCGCGGCCTGGCTGCTCGGGCTGTACGTCGCGCACGCGCAGGAGATGGGCGTCGACCCGGCGCTGCTGGCCGGGACCACGCAAAACGACATCATCAAGGAGTACTTGAGCCGAGGGACCTACATCTTCCCGCCCGGCCCCAGCCTGCGCCTCACGGTGGACACGATCGCCTTCACGGTGCGCCACGCGCCCAAGTGGAACCCCATCAACGTCTGCAGCTACCACTTGCAGGAGGCGGGTGCGACACCCGTGCAGGAGGTGGCCTACGCGCTTGCCACCGCGATCGGGGTGCTCGACGGCGTGCGCGCCTCGGGCAAGATGGACGCGTCCGAGCTGCCGGCCGTCGTGGGCCGCATCAGCTTCTTCGTGAACTCGAGCGTCCGCTTTGTGGAGGAGACCTGCAAAATGCGGGCCTTCACCCAGATGTGGGACCGCATCTGCCGCGAGCGCTACGGGGTCGAGGACCCCAAGCTGCGACGCTTCCGCTACGGCGTCCAGGTCAATTCGCTCGGGCTCACCGAGCAGCAGCCCGAGAACAATGTGCAGCGGATCGTTCTCGAGACCCTGGGCGTCACGCTGTCGAAGAGCGCGCGGGCCCGGGCCATGCAGCTCCCGGCGTGGAACGAGGCACTCGGCCTCCCCCGGCCCTGGGACCAGCAGTGGTCGCTGCGGATCCAGCAGGTCCTCGCCTTCGAGTCGGACCTGCTCGAGTACGACGACATCTTCGAGGGCTCGAAGGTCGTCGAGGCCAAGACAGCGGACCTGGTCGAGGCGGCCACCGCCGAGCTCGACGACGTGCAGGCCCTGGGCGGCGCGTTCGAGGCCATCGACGAGCTGAAGCGGCGCCTCGTGCGCAGCCAGGCCGAGCGGGTGCGGCGCATCGAGACGGGCGAGCTCAAGGTGATCGGGGTGAACTGCTTCACCGAGACGGCGCCTTCCCCGCTGCAGGGCGACGGCGAGATCGAGAACATCCTCAGGGTCGACCACCGGGTCGAGGCCGAGCAGATCGCCGACGTCGAGAAGTGGCGGGCCCAGCGCGACGGCGCCGCCGTGCGTTTGGCGCTCGACGAGCTGCGCCGCGTCGCCGAGGACGATGGGCCGCAGGGCAACATCATGCCGGCCACCATCGCCCTGGCACACGCCGGAGGCACGACGGGGGAGTGGGCCGGCGCCCTGCGCGGCGTGTTCGGCGAGTTCCGCGCGCCCACCGGGGTGAGCGGCGGCGTCGGGCGGCGCGGCCAGGATCTCGACCCGGTGCGCGTCCGCGTCAAGGAGCTGGCCGAGCGGACCGGCGGGCCGCCGCGCCTGCTCGTGGCCAAGCCCGGGCTCGACGGTCACTCCAACGGCGCCGAGCAGATCGCCGTGGCGGCCCGCGACGCCGGCTTCGAGGTCATCTACCAAGGCATCCGGCTGACCCCGGCCCAGATCGTGGCCGCGGCGCGCGACGAGGACGTCGACATCGTGGGGCTGTCGATCCTCTCGGGTTCGCACCTCGAGCTGGTGCCCGATGTGCTCGACCGCCTGCGCGCCGCCGGCAGCGCCGCCGCCGTGGTGGTGGGCGGCATCATCCCGCCCGACGACGCCGAGCTGCTGCTCGGCAAGGGCGTGGCGTCGGTCTACACGCCCAAGGACTATTCCTTCGACCGCATCATGGAGGATCTGGTCGCGCTGGCCGAGCGCCAGCGCGCCGCCACTCCCGCGTGAGGCGCGCCATCTCGCGCCACGTCACCGGGACCGCCCCGAGCTGAATCGCCCGCAGCCGCAGGCTGTCCGGCACGTCGTAGTGGTTCAGCGCGGCCGAGCGCCGGTGCCGCTGGTAGCCCCGCGCCGGGATGCCGAGCGCGGCGGCCATGACGTGGAGCTCCTCGGGATCGTCGGCCAACAGATGCGACCAGCGGTCGGCCCGGCCCCGCACGGTGGCGCGCTGGCGCCAATCGTCGACGTAGACGGTCAGCGGCGCGCCCAGGGACGGTCGCGCCGCAACGGCACGGGCTTGTTCCACCAGCGGCCGCTGAAGCGCCACGCCTGATGGACCGGGTCCCGCTCGTCGGGCGCGGCGGGACGCGGCCAGGCCATCTGCACCGCGGCCGTGATGGCGGCCAGCACCGCCGGGTCCGGCTCGAGCCGGGGTCGCAGCGCGAGCCGCTCGGGGTCGATGGCCAGGCTCAAAGCGGGACGTTGCCGTGCTTGCGCCGCGGCAGCTCCTCGCGCTTGGACGCCAGGATGTCGAGGCTGCGGCAGATCACGGCGCGGGTGTCCGCCGGCGAGATCACGTCATCGATGTAGCCGCGCTCGGCCGCGATGTAGGGGTTGGCGTAGCGCTCGGTGTACTCGTCAATCAGCTCCGCCCGCCGACGCGCCGGGTCCGGGGCCTCGGCCAGCTCGCGTCGGTAGACGATCTCGACGGCGCCGTTGGGCCCCATGACCGCGAGCTCGGCGGAGGGCCACGCGAAGGCAAGGTCGGCGCCGATCGACTTGGAGTTCATGACGACGTAGGCGCCGCCGTAAGCCTTGCGCGTGATGATCTGGATCCGCGGGACCGTCGACTCGCAGTAGGCGTACAGCAGCTTCGCCCCGTGCCGGATGATGCCGCCGTACTCCTGGTCGGTGCCTGGCATGAAGCCCGGCACGTCGACGAAGGTGAGGAGCGGGATGTTGAACGCGTCGCAGGTTCGGACGAAGCGCGACGCCTTCTCGGACGAGTCGATGTCGAGCACGCCGGCCAGCACCGCCGGCTGGTTGCCCACGATGCCCACGACGCGGCCGTTCATCCGGGCGAAGCCGCACGTGATCGACATGGCCCAGTGCCGGTGCACCTCGAGGTACTCGCCGTCGTCGACCACCGCGGTGATCACCCGCTTCATGTCGTAAGGCTGGTTCGGCGACGTGGGGAGGAAGTCGATGAGCTCGGGCACACTGCGCTCGGGGTCGTCGCCCGAAACCTCGAGCGGCGGTTCCTCGAGGTTGTTCGAGGGCAGGAACGACAGGAGGTGGCGCACCTCGTCGAGGCAGGCCTTCTCGTCGGGGGCCACGAACGTGGCCACACCCGACTTCGTGGCGTGGCTCATGGCGCCGCCGAGCTCCTCGAGCGTCACGTCCTCGCCGGTGACCGTCTTCACGACGTCGGGGCCGGTGATGAACATGTGCGAGGTGCCCTGGACCATGAAGATGAAGTCCGTCATGGCGGGCGAGTAGACGGCGCCGCCGGCGCAGGGCCCGAGGATCACGCTGATCTGGGGGATGACGCCCGATGCGGCGACGTTGCGGTGGAAGATGCCGCCGTAGGAGTGCAGCGAGACGACGCCCTCCTGGATCCGGGCGCCGGCGCCGTCGTTGAGGCCGATCATCGGGACCCCGGTGGACGCGGCGAGGTCCATCACCTTGTGGATCTTTTCGGCGAAGACCTCGCCCAGGGCGCCGCCGAAGACGGTGAAGTCCTGGCTGAAGATGCAGACCCGCCGGCCGTCGATGGTGCCGAACCCCGTGACGACGCCGTCGGTGTAGGGGCGGTTGTCCTCGAGGCCCATGCCGTGCGCCCGGTGCCGGGCCAGCATGTCGAGCTCCTGGAACGACCCCTCGTCGAGCAGGTACTCAATCCGCTCCCGCGCCGTCAGTTTCCCCTTGGCGTGGTGGCGTTCGACCGCCCGGGGGCTCCCGGCGTGGAGGGCCTCGTTCTTCCGTTCGGCCAGCTCGGCCAGGCGCTCGGCCATCGAGTGTTCCATGAGGTTGAGGCTAACGCCCGCCAGGCGCCGCCCGAAATTGCGACCGTAAGACGACAGATGAGAAGTCGTTCTACTTCGCAACGGAAAATACCTGGTCTGGCCAGGGAAAAGATGAGGCGCCGGGATCGCAATCCCCGGGGACCGGCCCGACCGCAATGGGGGGGAGACGATGCCGCTGCTCCAAGTAGCGGAAGCTGAGATCCGATTTGGAGGTGTGCACGCGCTGCGCGGCATCAACCTCTCGGTCGACGCGGGCACCGTCACCGGCCTCATCGGTCCCAACGGCGCGGGCAAGACCACCTGCTTCAACGCCATCTGCGGCCTGCAGAGCCTGAACAGCGGGCGCATCACCTTCGACGGCACCGACATGAGCGGCCTCAAGCCCCACCAGCGGGCCCGCTGCGGCATCGCGCGCACCTTCCAGCGCCTCGAGATCTTCGGCTCGCTGTCGGTGCGCGAGAACGTGCTGGCCGCGGCGGAGATCCGCCGACGTTGGTCCCACGACCGCTCCGACGCCGCCGCCAATGCCGACGGCGTGCTGGCCCTCGTCGGCCTCACCCACCTGGCCGACCGGTCGGCCGACACGCTGCCCACCGGCCAGGCCCGCCTGCTCGAGCTCGCCCGTGCCTTGGCGACCCGGCCCCGCCTGTTGCTCCTCGACGAGCCCTCCTCGGGGCTGGACGACGTCGAGAGCGACGAGCTGGGCGACCTGCTGGTCCAGCTGTCCGAGGCCGGGATGGGCGTCCTGCTGGTCGAGCACGACATGGGCCTGGTCATGCGCGTGTGCACCTCCATCAACGTCCTCGACTTCGGCTCCGTCCTGATGGTCGGAGGCCCGGCCGAGGTGCGGGCCGACGAGCGGGTGCGAGCGGCCTACCTGGGCGCGGCCGACGAGCCGGCCGAGCCCGACGAGCAGGCCCGGCCCGACGAACAGGCCCGGCACAGCGATCCGGCCCCGCACGGCGGGTCGGGTGCCGGTGCGGGGAGCCCGGCCACAGTGGGCGCGCATGGCTGAGCAGGCCCAGACGGAGCCGGCCAAGAAGCCCGTCCTCGAGCTGCGCCGCGTCCACGCCGGATACGGGCAGATCGAGGTGCTGCACGGCATCGACCTCGCCGTCTCCACCGGCTCGGTGCTCGCGCTCCTCGGCCCCAACGGGGCCGGAAAGTCGACGACGCTGCGCGTGGCCAGCGGCCAGATGACGCCGACCAAGGGCTGCTTCCACGTCCTCGGGCGCCACGCCAACGGCCTGCGCCCCGACCGGCTGGCGCGGGCCGGGCTCTGCACGCTGCCCGACGGGCGCGGGATCTTTCCCAACCTCACCGTCGCTGAGAACCTCCGCCTCATGACCTACGCCGGGCCTTCCCGCTCGCGGGTGGAGGAGATGGCCTTCCAACGCTTCCCGCGCCTGGCCGAGCGCCGCCAGCAGGTGGCGGGGACGCTCTCGGGCGGCGAGCAGCAGATGCTCGCCATGGCGCGCACGCTCTCCGTCGAGCCGGCCATCCTCCTGCTCGACGAGATCTCCATGGGCCTCGCCCCCATGATCGTGGCCGAGCTCTACGAGTTGGTGAAGCAGATCGCCGGGGAGGGCATCGCAGTGATCCTGGCCGAGCAGTTCGCCGCCACCGCCCTCGGCGTGGCCACCGACGTCGCGGTCGTCGTGCAGGGGCACATCGTCGCCGCCGGCACCCCGGACGAGCTGCCCGAGGACCTGGCGGACGCCTACCTCGGCGGGGCCGCCGCATGAGGCGCTCTCTCCGCTCCCGAGTCGGCCTCTCGGGCCGCCGCGCCGCCCTGCTCGGCTCCGCTGCGCTGCTTCTCGTGGCGGGGGGCTCGGGCCTGCTGGCCGCCGCGTTCTCCGACGGCCCGGCCGGGGCGGCCACCTTGGGCGGCTTCACCGTCAACGCGGTGGCCGAGGCCATCACCGCCCAGTACGAACAGCCGAACTTCCCGCTGCCGTCGACGCCCTCGCTCGAGTTCGACGAGGGGTACGCGTCCACCTCCGACAACTACGGCCCGACCGGGGCAGCCACCGCCTCGGCGCTCTACCCCGGCGCGACGGTGGCGAACGCCGGCCCCGAGCTGGCGCTCCTCGTCCCCGGCGTCCCGCTGCCGCCCGCCCCGATCTGGCCCGTGCAGGCGGTGAGCGAGTACCCGGAGACGCCCAACTCCGGCGCGACGGACGTGCCCGGCGTGAACATGGACGCGCAGAGCACGGCCAACGGGAACAACGCGACCTCTACCCTCGGCAACGACGCCGCCACAGCGGGCTCCAACGGAGGCGACGCCTCGCAGCAGGCGCCAGGGGGCTCGGGCAACCTGCTCGCCGGGTCCAACGCGCTCGTCGGCGTCGCCGGCCTGTCGGCCACCTCCTCCTCACAGGCGCCTTCGACGACGGCGACGGCGACGGCCACGTCGAGCGTCGGCGGGATCTCGATGCTCGGTGGCTTCATCTCCATCGGCACCATCACCTCCACCGCGACCGCGACCTCCGACGGCACGACCGGCCAGTTGACCGGCTCGACCCAGGTGCAGAACATCTCCATCGCCGGCGAGCAGGTCGGTGTCGGCGCCAGCGGGATCCAAGCGCTCGGCAACAAGCCGATGCTGGCGCTTCCCATCGACGCCCTCAACACGTTGCTCACCGAGCTTGGTATCTCCATCGCGGTGACCAACGCCACGGACAAGGTCAGCGGGCCGTCGGCCAGCCGTACCCTCAACGGCCTGCAGGTCCAGATCAACCTCGACACCCTCGACGCCGCGGCCAACAAGTTCGCCTCGTTGTTCCCGCCCAAGCTGGTCTCCCAGTTGCCGGTGGCCATCCCCGACGAGCAGCTCATCACGCTCGACCTCGGGGCGGTGCAGGTGAGCTCGACCGCCTCGCCCTCGTTCGCGGCCGGCAACAGCGGCAACACCGGCGCCGGCAGCTCGCCCGCCAGCTCGCCCTCGACGGGCGCGACCACGACGGGCAACACCGGCGGGGGCTTCTCGCCCAGCAGCGGCAGCCCCGGAAGCTTCACCGGCAACACGGGGAGCTCACCCGCCAGCGGCTCGACCAGCCCATCCGCCTCGGGCCCCGGGTCACCGCTCACGACGTCGGCCCCGACCTCGGCCGTGGGCACCGCCTTCAAGGGGATCGGTGCGGCGCTGATCCTCCTCGGCCTTCTGGCCGCCGCAGCCCTGGCCTACGTCTACAAACGCGCGGACGACCTGACCGAGGCCCTGGGCACCGGCTGCGCCGAGGGCGACCCCCTCATGGAACGCTTCGCCGCCACCCAAGACGAGCTGACCGACTTCGGAGGATTCACCTGATGAAGCTCTTTGGAAGATCGTCCGCGGAACCCGAGGACCCCGGCGACGTGACCCGTGTCACCGCGACCCCGGGGTTCCCGACGCTGTCGGGAGGCGTGATCGTGCCGCCGGCGCCGCCCGCGCCGCCCGCGCTCGGCAACGCGGATGCGCCGTCCACACCGGTCCAGACGCGCTTGCAGCGCTTGGCCACCGTGGTGGAGCGGGCCCGGCCTGGCCGCAGCAGCCGCAACGTGCGCCTGTGGCTCGAGTGGATCGGCATGGCGCTCATCGTCTTCGGCTTCGCCTGCATCATCTTGGGCTGGTACGGCGCCGCGCACAGCCCCTACCTCTACCAGGAGGTCCCCTATCTCATCTCGGGCGGTCTGCTCGGCGTCGCGCTGGTGATCGGTGGCGGGGTGCTCGTGCGGAGTGCCTGGACCATGCGCCAGATCGAGGAGGACCGGCGCAACGCGTTGGCCATCGTGCGCTCGGTGGACCGCCTGGAGCGCATTTTGCGCAGTCTGGACGAGACGCGACGGGTGGAGCGCGCCGACCAGGAGGAGCACGCGCGGTGAGACGTCCGACTCTTCCCAGCGGGCGGCGACCCGGCAGCCGCCGTCGCGTCGCCGTCGTCCTTTCCGTCGCCGTGCTGGCGCTCTTGGCCTCGGCCTGCGGGTCGCGCCTCAGCGGCCAGCAGGCCGCGCTGGCCCAGGGCGCCACCGGGTCGCACGGGTCGGGTTCCAACAACGGCACCGGCACCGGGACCGGTGCCCAGGCTCTCGGCACCTCGAGCGGCCCCTGCGCCTCGACCTCGAGCTCCGGCACGAGCACGAGCACGACCTCGGGCACCAAGTCCACCACCTCCACCACCGCGGCGAAGTCGAAGTCCGCGTCGTCGACCACGGCGTCCTCGACCACGACGACCACCACCGCCCCCTGCTCGTCGACCGCCCTGGCCGGCGGCGCCGGCACCGGCACCGGCGGGACCGGGCCCTCGTCGTCCCACCCCGGCAGCAGCACACCGGGGGCCGCGGCGAGCGGCGGGCCGACCGCCGCCCTGGCCGCGGCCGGCTCGGGCGCCTGCGGCGCCAACGGCAACCAGGCGCCGGCCGGCGGCAACGGCGGCGCCACCGCGACGGGCGTGACCTCCACGACCATCAACGTGGGCAATATCGCCAGCATCAGCGGCGTGGTTCCGGGGCTCACCGAGAGCGCGCAGCAGGCCACCGAGGCCTGGGCCGCCTACGTGAACTCGACCGGCGGCATCTGCGGCCGCGACATCAAGGTGCAGCCCTTCGACGACGGCAGTGACTCGGGCACCAACTACGCCGACGCGCAGCAGGCCTGCTCCAGCGACTTCGCCATGGTCGGGAACGCGTCGGGCTTCGACGACGGCGGTTCCACGGCCGTGAACTCGTGCAGTATCCCCGACATGTCGGCGGAGGTCTCGACGGCGGCCGCTGGCGGTACGGCCGACATCTTCGGCGCCAGCCCCGGGAACGACCACTACTGGTCCCTCGGCCCGCCCAACTATCTGAAGGGTCTCTACCCCAACGCGATCCAGCACGCGGGGATGATCTACCTCGAGGTGTCGGCCACCCAGAGCCAGGAGGAGCACGAGGTGGCCGCGTACCAGAGCGTCGGCTTCAACTACGGCAGCGACATCGTCGCCACGACGCCGACCAACGCCAACTACGCCACCATCGTGCAGAAGATGTCGGGCGACGGCGTGCAGTACCTCACCGAGTACTCGGACGCCAGCTCGGCCGAGCGCTTGCTCCAGGCCATGCAGCAGGCCAACTACACCCCCCAGGTAGTGGACTGGTTCTCCGAGGAGTACTCGCCGCAGTTCGCCCAGCAGACCGCACCAGAGTCCAACGGCAACCTCGTCCTCATGTCGGCCACCGCGGCGTACGAGGAGGCGAGCGGGAACCCGGGCATGCAGCTCATGGAGAGCTGGCTGAACCGGGTGGCGCCTGGCTACCACCAGGACATCTTCGCGATCCTGGCCTGGTCCGCCGGCCTCGCCTTCGAACAGGCCGCCAAGGAGGTCGGCCCCGACCTGACCCGCCCCGCGCTCATCGCCAAGCTCCAGGGCATCACCCAGTGGACGGGAGGTGGAGTGACGCCGCCGGCCGACATCGGCCAGAAGATCCCCTCCAAGTGCTTCTTCTACATGAAGATCGAGAACGGGGCGTTCCAGCGGGTCTACCCGACCGCGCCCAACACCTACGACTGCAACAGCGGCTTCTTCCAGTACTAGACCACCGAAGCCCTTCGACGAGCGACCCAGATGCACGCCTTCCTCGAGTTCACCATCATCGGCCTGGTCCTGGGCTCGGCGTATGCCGTCGCGGCCAGCGGCCTGGTGGTGACCTACGCCACGTCGGGCATCTTCAACATCGCCCACGGCGCCATCGGCATGTTCATGGCGTTCGTCTACTGGCAGCTCGCGGTGGGCTGGCACCTCAACCCCGGCCTCGCGTTCGTCATCACCGTCTTCGTGCTGGCGCCGCTCCTCGGCGCGGCCATCGAACGTGGCGTGATCCAGTGGATGGACCCCAACAACGTCGCCACCACGCTGTCGGTGACGGTGGGCCTGACGCTGCTGTTGTTCGGGATCGTCAACAACTACCTCTGGAAGCCGACGGCGCGCGTGGTGCCGCAGTTCTTCGGCTTCAACGGCTTCACCTTCCTCGGCGTGCACATCGACTGGGAAGAGGTCATCACCGTCGGCGCGGCCATCGTCATCGCCGTCGCGCTGCGGCTCTTCCTCTACCGGACTCGCACCGGCATCGCGATGCGTGGCGTCGTCGACAACCGCCCCCTCATCGGGCTCTTCGGGGGCCGCCCGGCCCGGCTGTCCACCCTCAGCTGGTCGATGGGCGCGTCGCTCGCTTCGGTGGCCGGCATCCTCGTCGCCCCCCGCATCCAGCTGCAGCCGCTGATCCTGACGCTGCTGGTGATCGACGCCTACGCGGCCGCAGTCATCGGCCGGCTGCGCAGCCTGCCCATGACGTTCCTGGGCGCCCTGATCATCGGCCTCGCCATCTCCTACGCCCAGGGTTACGTGCCCACCACCGGCGCCTTCTGGGCGTCCACGCCGGTCCAGGGCATCCTGACCGAGTCGGTGCCCTCGGTCATCCTCGTCATCGCCATCCTCCTCCTGCCGGCCCACCGCATCCGCACCGGCGCCGCACAGCGTCACGCGCCCCTCGCCCCGGCCAGCTTCCTGCGCTCCATTCAGGGCGGGCTGCTGCTGGTCGCCGCCGTCATCGTCGCCGTCTCGTTCATGGGCCCAGGCAACATCATCAAGCTCGGCATCGGCCTGTCCTTCGCCCTCATCTGCCTCTCGCTCGTCCCGCTGACCGGCTATGGCGGGTTCGTCTCCATCTGCCAGCTCACCTTCGCCGGTCTCGGTGCGTTCGCCATGTACAAGTGGGGGAGCGGCGGCTCGGTGGTCGGCCTGTTGGCGGCGGCCGGCCTGGCCGGCGGGGTGGGGGCGCTCCTGGCGTGGCCCACCCTGCGCGTCCGCGGGCTCTACCTGGCTCTCTTGACCATGGGCTTCGCCACCCTCTGCGACAACGCCCTGTTCCCGTGGTCGGGCATCTTCGGCTTCAACGGCTCGCTGGCCGTCCCCAAGCCGTCGGCGTTCGGCCTGCACCTGAACTCGCCCAAGTCCTTCACCATCTTCCTGGCCGTCGTCTTCGCCCTGTTCTCCATCGGCATCCTCGCCCTCCGCCGGGGGCCCTTCGGCCGGGTGCTGGTGGGCATGAAGGACTCCGAGGCGGCCTGCGCCACCCTCGGGCTGTCGCTGCGCACCACCAAGCTGGCCGTCTTCGCCCTCTCCGCGGCCATGGCGGGGATCGCCGGCGCCCTCTTCGGGGCGGCCTCGTCGGTGGCCACGCCCACCAACTTCGAAATGTTCGAGAGCCTGCTCATCCTGGCCGTCGTGGCCATCGGGGGCGCCTCGGTCTGCAGCGGCGCCCTGGCCGGCGGCCTGGCCATCGGCTTTCTCCCCGCCAACGGGGAGGACGTCTTCATCGGGGCGGGCACCATCATCCTCGCCTTCTACGCCGACGGCGTGCTGCCGCTCATCTATTCCCGCTTCCACCAGTGGTGGGACGGGCTGGTGGCCCCTCGAGAGCAGCCGGTGCCGCTGGCCGGCGAGGAACGGGCCGGGACGCTCGCCGGGAGCCGGGCGGCCTGACCGGCCCTTTGGGTGGCTGTAATTCTTGGCCTTGGGACACCCGTGGATGTTCCCTGGCCCAGTCCAACGGCGGCGGAGGCCCTCGGAGGGGGCCGGATGGGCGATGGCCCCCGATGCCTTCAAAAACCGTAAACCGGTCCGTGCATAGTTTTCAGAGTCATCACCGGGCGGAGGCCCTTGAAGGGGCCGGGGGCAGGCGCAGTCTCCAAAAACCGTAAACCGGTCCGTGCATAGTTTTCAGAGTCATCACCGGGGCGCACGCCCCTCGCAGTAGGCACCGGGACGTACGCTCTTCGGAGTCATCACCCGGGACTCACACCTCGCACAAGGAACCCGTGCGGCAGCCCCGCGCACGATTGAAGGACCCCCAGGTAACCGCTAAACTCGAATCCCTGCCCTGTGCGGCTTCGGTCGGCGCGCGAGCGCAAGCACATGGCGTTCACATTTTTCGTATCGAGAGGTAGCGCGTGCCCACGATCGCCCAGCTCGTCCGCAAGGGACGGGAGGCCAAGGTGACCAAAACCAAGACCCCCGCCCTGAAGGGCGCGCCCCAGCGGCGGGGGGTGTGCACCCGCGTCTACACGACGACCCCCAAGAAGCCGAACTCGGCGCTGCGCAAGGTGGCCCGCGTCCGGCTCAGCTCGGGCGTGGAGATCACCGCCTACATCCCCGGTGTGGGCCACAACCTCCAGGAGCACTCCATCGTGCTGGTCCGCGGCGGCCGGGTGAAGGACCTGCCGGGCGTGCGCTACAAGGTCGTGCGTGGGGCGCTGGACACCTCGGGCGTGCGCGAGCGCGCCCAGGCCCGCAGCCGCTACGGCGCCAAGAAGGAGTCATAGGGATGCCGCGTAACGGACCCGCCACCCGCCGGGAGCTCGCCCCGGACCCCGTCTACCGCTCCGTCCTGGTCACCCAGGTCGTCAACAAGGTGCTCTCGCGCGGCAAGCGCACGCTGGCCGAGCGGATCGTGTACACCGCCCTCGAGCAGGTGCAGGAGAAGTCGGGCGGCGACCCCGTCGCCGCGCTCAAGCGCGCCGTCGAGAACACCCGCCCCGAGGTCGAGGTGAAGAGCCGCCGCGTCGGCGGCGCCACCTACCAGGTGCCCGTCGAGGTGCGGCCGCGCCGCGCCACCACGCTGGCCATCCGCTGGCTCACCACGTTCTCCCGCCAGCGCCGCGAGAAGACGATGGCCGAGCGCCTGGCCGGCGAGATCCTGGACGCCTCGAACAACATCGGCGCATCGGTGAAGCGCCGCGAGGACATGCACAAGATGGCGGAGTCCAACCGCGCCTTCGCCCACTACCGCTGGTAGTGGAGAGGACCCCGACGCGCCATGGCTGACGCCACCCCCACCCGCGACTTCCCGCTCGCCAAGACCCGCAACATCGGGATCATGGCCCACATCGACGCGGGCAAGACCACGACGACCGAGCGCATCCTCTATTACACCGGTCGCAACTACAAGATCGGCGAGGTGCACGAGGGTGCCGCCACCATGGACTGGATGGTCCAGGAGCAGGAGCGCGGCATCACCATCACCTCGGCCGCCACCACCTGCAGCTGGCGGGACAACTGGATCAACATCATCGACACCCCGGGCCACGTCGACTTCACCGTCGAGGTGGAGCGGTCCCTGCGCGTCCTCGACGGCGCGGTGGCCGTGTTCGACGCCGTGGCCGGCGTGGAGCCCCAGACCGAGACGGTGTGGCGCCAGGCCAACAAGTACAACGTGCCGCGCATCTGCTTCGTCAACAAAATGGACCGCATCGGCGCCGACTTCGAGCGCACGGTCCAGATGATCCGGGACCGCCTCGATGCGCTGCCTGCCGTCGTGCAGCTCCCGATCGGGGTCGAGTCCGAGTTCAAGGGCGTGGTCGACCTGCTCGAGGAGAAGGCGCTCGTCTGGTCCTCGGACATGGGCGAGGAGTGGGAGACCCTCGACATCCCCGCCGACATCGCGGCCGAGGCCGAGGACGCCCGCCAGCAGCTCATCGACGTCGTCTCCAACTTCGACGACACCATCATGGAGAAGTACCTCTCCGAGGAGCCGATCACCGCCGACGACCTGCGCCGCGCCCTGCGCACGGCCACGCTGGCCGCGGCCGTGGTGCCGGTGCTCTGCGGCTCGGCCTTCAAGAACAAGGGCGTGCAGCCGATGCTCGACGCCGTCGTCGAGTACCTGCCCAGCCCGCTCGACCTGCCGCCCACCGAGGGCCACCGTCCGGGCAAGACCGAGGACCTCGAGGAGCGCAAGGCCGACGACGGCGACGCCTTCAGCGCGCTGGCCTTCAAGATCATGACCGACCCCTACGTCGGCAAGCTGACCTACATCCGCGTCTACTCGGGCACCTTGCCCAAGGGCGGGTCCGTCCTCAACTCCACCAAGGGCAAGAGGGAGCGGGTCGGGCGCATCCTCCAGATGCACGCCAACCACCGCGAGGACAAGGACGCCATCTTCGCCGGCGACATCATGGCCGTGGTCGGACTGAAGAACACGACGACAGGCGACACGCTATGCGACCCGGCCCATCCGATCCAGCTCGAGGCGCTCGAGTTCCCCGAGCCGGTGATCCACGTGGCCGTCGAGCCCAAGACGAAGGCGGACCAGGACAAGCTGTCGCGCGCCCTGTTCGCGCTCAGCGAGGAGGATCCCACGTTCCGGGTGCGCTCCGACGAGGAGACGGGCCAGACGGTGATCTCGGGCATGGGCGAGCTGCATCTCGAGGTGCTGGTCGACCGGATGCTGCGCGAGTTCAGTGTCGACGCCAACGTGGGCAAGCCCCAGGTGGCCTACCGCGAGACGATCCGCAAGCCGGTCGACAAGATCGAGGAGCGGTACATCCGCCAGACCGGTGGCCGTGGCCAGTACGGCCACGTGGTCATCAGTGCCGAGCCCACCGGGCCCGGCGGCGGCTACGAGTTCGTCGACAAGATCACCGGCGGCGTGATCCCGAAGGAGTACATCTCCTCGGTCGACGCCGGGATCCAGGAGGCCCTCACCGCAGGGGTGCTGGCCGGCTACCCGACGGTCGACGTGCGGGTCACCCTCACGTACGGCTCGTACCACGACGTCGACTCCTCGGAGATGGCGTTCAAAATCGCCGGCTCCATGGCGATCAAGAAGGCCCTCCACGCGGCCAGCCCCGTGCTCCTCGAGCCGGTGATGGCGGTGACGGTGACCACTCCGGGGGACTACATGGGCGACGTGATGGGCGACCTGTCGTCGCGCCGGGGGCGCATCGGGCTCACCGAGCAGCAGGGCACGTCCCAAGTGATCAACGCCCACGTACCGTTGGCCGAGATGTTCGGCTACGCTACTGACCTGCGGTCGCGCACCCAGGGTCGCGCCACGTACACGATGCAATTCGAGTCGTACAACGAAGTGCCCGAGTCGATCTCCAAGGAGATCATCGCCCGGGCGCACGGGGAGTAGGCCCGGGCGGCGCCCGGAGCCGCCCAGACCGCAAACCACACAAGAGATCTCACACAGAGGCAAAGAGCGTCGGGGCCAGAGGGGCACCGGCAAGGAGTAGGGAGTAGCGAGGCGATGGCCAAGCAGAAGTTCGAGCGCAACAAGCCGCATGTCAACGTCGGGACCATGGGTCACATCGACCATGGCAAGACGACGCTCACGGCCGCCATCACCAAGGTGTTGTCGGAGCGCAACCCCAACACCTCCTTCACCAAGTTCGAGGACATCGACAAGGCGCCGGAGGAGAAGCAGCGCGGCATCACGATCACGATCGCCCACGTCGAGTACGAGACCGACAAGCGCCACTACGCGCACGTCGACATGCCCGGCCACGCCGACTACATCAAGAACATGATCACCGGGGCCGCTCAGATCGACGGTGCCATCCTGGTCGTGTCGGCCGCCGACGGCCCCATGCCCCAGACCCGGGAGCACGTGCTGCTGGCCCGCCAGGTTGGCGTGCCCTACATCGTGGTCGCCCTGAACAAGGCCGACATGGTCGACGACGAGGAGCTGCTCGAGCTCGTCGAGCTCGAGGTGCGCGAGCTCCTGAGCCAGTACGAGTTCCCCGGCGACGACACCCCCATCGTGCGGGTCAGCGCGCTGAAGGCCCTCGACGGCGACCCCGAGTGGAGCGAGAAGATCGTCGAGCTGATGGACGCGGTCGACGACTACATCCCCGAGCCCGAGCGCGACGTCGACAGGCCGTTCCTCATGCCGGTCGAGGACGTCATGTCCATCACCGGCCGCGGCACCGTCGTCACCGGCAAGGTGGAGCAGGGCGTCGTCAAGGTGGGCGAGGAGGTCGAGATCGTCGGCCTGCGCAACACCGCGAAGACGACGGTCACCGGCGTCGAGATGTTCCGCAAGCTGCTCGACCAGGGCCAGGCCGGTGACAACATCGGCGCGCTGCTGCGCGGCACCAAGAAGGAAGAGGTCGAGCGCGGCCAGGTGCTGGCCAAGCCCGGCTCCATCACGCCGCACACCGACTTCGAGGCCGCGGTCTACGTGTTGAACAAGGAGGAGGGCGGCCGGCACAAGCCGTTCTTCACCCACTACCGGCCGCAGTTCTACTTCCGCACCACCGACGTGACCGGCGAGATCGCGCTGCCCGAGGGCACCGAGATGGTGATGCCGGGCGACAACACCGACATGACGGTGGTGCTCGGCAAGCCCATCGCCATGGAGGAGGGGCTGCGCTTCGCCATCCGCGAGGGTGGCCGCACGGTCGCCTCGGGCCGCGTCACCAAGATCCTCAAGTAGTCGACGTCCACCCGACCCGAGCGAGAGCAGGCAGCTGACCATGGCCGACGGCCCGAAGCAGAAGATCCGCATCAGGCTGAAGGCCTACGACCACGAGATCCTGGACCAGTCGACGGAGAAGATCGTCCAGACGGTCCTCCGGACCCAGGCCAAGGTGCTCGGGCCGGTCCCGCTGCCGACCGACAAACACCGCTACACGGTGATCCGCTCGCCGCACAAGTACAAGGATTCCCGCGAGCACTTCGAGATGCGGGTGCACAAGCGCCTGGTCGACATCGTCGAGCACACGCCGAAGACGGTCGACTCGCTCCAGCGGCTCGACCTGCCGGCGGGCGTCGACATCGAGATCAAGATCCAGACCGCCTGACGGTCGGGGGCCGACCGGAGGGCCGACGGCCCGCCGGCCGGCGACCCCGGACCCCCGCCGGACGCCTGGCAGGGGAGCCACCCAGGGTGTAATCTTGCGGGCCGCCCAATCGGGCTGGTCGGGGTGAGTTTTACAGCGGCACCGCGGTGCTGCGACACACAACAGACGTGCGTGAGCGCCGGCTCCGGCCGGAACCTCGCGCCGAACCATTCGAGCGCTCCGCTCGGGATTCCCGGGCGGAGCGTTGGCGTGCGCAGGGAACTTTCCGGCGCAGGAACGGAACAGGAAGAAGAGGACACGTGGCTACCAAGGCCATCGTCGGCGAGAAAGTCGGCATGACCCAGGTCTGGGACGACCAGAACCGCGCCGTACCGGTGACGGTCCTGAAGGTCGCGCCCGTGCGCGTGGTCCAGATCAAGACGCCCGAGTCCGACGGCTACTCCGCCCTCCAGGTGACCTGGGGCTTCCGGCGCAACTCGACGCTGGTCAAGCCGCAGCTCGGCCACTACGCCAAGGCGGGCGTCAACCCGGGCCGCAAGCTGGTCGAGCTGCGCCTCGACGACGTGGCCGACTACGCGGTCGGCCAGGAGCTGGCCGCCGACCTCTGGCAGGCCGGCGAGCGCGTCGACGCCATCGCGGTGAGCAAGGGCAAGGGCTTCACGGGCAGCATGAAGCGGCACAACTTCAAGGGTCAGGGCGGCGGCCACGGCAACCACGGCCACCACCGGGCGCCGGGCTCCATCGGCGCCTGCGCCACGCCGTCGCGCGTCTTCAAGGGCACCCGCATGGCCGGGCAGGTGGGCGGGAACCAGGTGACGGCGCTGAACCTCGAGGTGGTCTCGGCCGACGCCGAGCGCGAGCTCGTGCTGGTGAAGGGCGCGGTGCCCGGGGCGCGTGGGAGCGTCGTCGTGCTGCGCGACTCGGTGAAGACCCCGAGCAAGGCCGGGAAGCGATGACGACGACCGACGCACCGACCGGGCGTCACGGCAGCGTGTTGCGCCACACCGCCAAGAAGGAGCGGCCGGACCCGGTCGCCCGCAGCGCGCCGAGGCGCAACGCGGCGGGGCACGATCTCGGGACGGTCGACCTCGAGCCGACGGTGTTCGGCCTCGAGCCGCACCGGGCCGTGCTGCACCAGGTCGTGACCGCCCAGCTGGCTGCGGCGCGCGCCGGCACCCAGTCGACGCGGACCCGGGCCGAGGTCCGCGGCGGTGGCGCCAAGCCGTTCCGCCAGAAGGGCACCGGTCGGGCCCGCCAGGGCTCGAGCCGCTCGCCGTCGATGAGCGGCGGTGGCGTGGCGCTCGGGCCCAAGCCGCGCAGCTACGAGCAGCGCACACCCAAGAAGATGGTTCGCCTGGCGCTGCTCTCCGCGCTGAGCGACCGGGCCGAAATGGGACGCATCGTGGTCCTCGACGCCTGGGGGATCGAGGATCCCGACACCCGCGAGGCGGCCACCATTCTGCGCAAGCTGAGGCTGGTCGGCTCGGTCCTGGTGGTGCTGGCCAACGACGAAATCAACGTGGCGCTCTCGCTGCGCAACCTGCCCGAGGCTTCCATCACGACGCACGCCGAGCTCTCGGCCCACGACGTGATCAGGGCCGACTGGCTGCTTTTCACCGAGCGCACGATCCCGGCGTCGCCCGCCGACTTCTCGGGGACCCACCTGGTGGAGCCCGCGCCGGCGCCGGCCAAGAAGGCCGGGGCGGCGAAGAAGGCCGAGGTGCCCGAGGACGCGGCGGCGGAGGCGGCCGAGGAGCCGGCGCCGGCTCCGGCGAAGAAGGCGGCCACCCGGGCCAAGGCTCCGGCCCAGCCCAAGGCCGACGAGACCTCCGACACCGAGACCGACGCGGCCGGTGATGCCGAGACCGACGACGCGCCCACGCCGGCCCAGAAGGCCCGAGCGACGCGCGAGGCCAAGGCGGCCGCCGCCGACGCCGAGCGGGCGCTCGAGGCGATCGGGGCCGAGGCGGAGATCGAGCTGCCGGCCGGCGAGGCCCCGAGCGAGGAGGGTGGCGACAATGCGTGACGCCATGTCCGTGCTGATCCGCCCTGTCGTCTCCGAGAAGAGCTACGCGCTGATGGAAGGGGGCGTCTACGTCTTCATCGTGGACCCCCGCGCCACCAAGATCGAGGTGCGCCACGCCGTCGAGCAGGCCTTCAGCGTGCGGGTCCTCAACGTCAACACGCTCAATCGCAAGGGGAAGGCGACGCGCAACCGCCGCACCAACACCCGGGGCAAGCGCCCGGACACCAAGCGCGCCATCGTCACGCTCCACCCCGACGACTCCATCGACCTCTTCGAGCGCTGATCAGGAAGCCGCCATGCCACTTCGCTCACGCAAGCCCACCAGCCCCGGACGCCGGTTCCAGACCGTCTCTGACTTCACCGAGATCACCCGTGACCGCCCCGAGAAGTCGCTGCTCGCACCCAAGCCACAGACCGGCGGCCGCAACAGCTACGGCCGCAAGACCGCGCGCCACCGCGGCGGTGGCCACAAGCAGCAGTACCGGGTCGTGGACTTCCGCCGCAACAAGGACGGCATCCCGGCCAAGGTGGCCAGCATCGAGTACGACCCCAACCGCAACGCCCGGATCGCCCTGTTGCACTACGCCGACGGCGAAAAGCGCTACATCCTCGCCCCCGCCGGGGTGAAGGTGGGCGACCGGCTCCAGAGCGGCCAGGGCGCCGACATCCGCCCGGGCAACGCGCTGCCGCTGCGCTACATCCCGGTCGGCTCGACCATCCACAACGTCGAGCTGCGGCCCGGCGGCGGCGGCAAAATGGCCCGTGGCGCCGGCATGAGCGTCCAGCTCGTGGCCAAGGAGGGTGTCTTCGCCACTCTGCGCCTGCCCTCCACCGAGATGCGCCGCGTCTCCATCGACTGCCGGGGCACCCTCGGCGTCGTGGGCAACGCGGAGGCGGAGCTGGTCAAGGTGGGCAAGGCCGGCCGCAACCGTTGGAAGGGCAAGCGGCCCCAGACACGCGGCGTGGCCATGAACCCGGTCGACCACCCGCTCGGCGGCGGCGAGGGCAAGTCCTCGGGTGGCCGCCACCCGGTGTCGCCGTGGGGCAAGCCCGAGGGCCGGACGCGCTCCCGCAACAAGAAGTCCAATTCCATGATCGTGCGCCGGCGCCGTACCCGCGGCGCGCGGCGGTAGTGAGGTCGAGAAGCCATGCCCCGTAGCCTGAAGAAGGGACCGTTCGTCGACGGACACCTGCTGAAGAAGGTCGACGTCCTCAACTCGAGCGGCGACAAAAGGGTCATCAAGACCTGGTCGCGCCGCTCCACGATCATTCCCGACATGGTCGGGCACACCATCGCGGTCCACGACGGCCGCCGGCACGTGCCGGTCTACGTGACCGAGTCGATGGTCGGCCACAAGCTGGGCGAGTTCGCACCGACGCGTACGTTCCGCTACCACGCCGGCCAGGAGCGAGGGGCCCGCCGGTGACCGGCACCAAGACCAACGAGCGCCCCGGGACGCGGGCGGTGCACCGCCACGCGGGGCTCTCGGCCTCCAAGGTCCGCCAGGTCCTCGACCTCATCCGCGGCGAGGACGTCCAGCGGGCGGCCGAGATCCTGACCGGCACCGAGCGCGAGGCCGCCGAGGTCGTCGGCAAGGTCCTGACCTCGGCCGTGGCCAACGCGGCGCACAACGACCAGCAGAACCCCGAGGAGCTCTACGTCTCGGCCTGCTACGCCGACGAGGGCGCCACCATGAAGCGCTGGCGGCCCCGGGCCCGCGGCCGGGCGACGAGGATCCGCAAGCGGACTTCGCACATCACCGTCATTGTGAGCCGGCTGCCGCCGGAACAGCTCGAGCTGCGCCGCCGTCGCCGCGAGGCGGTCAGCGCCAACCGGTCGCGCCGGGTCGAGAGCTCGCGCCGCCGGGCCGACCTGTCCGGTCGCCTCTCCCGCCGCCGGACCGCGCAGGCCGAGAAGGCCGCGGAGGCCGAGGCCGCGGCCGCGGAGGCCGAGGCGGAGGCGGCGGAAGCCGAGGCGGCGGACGCGGACGCCGAAGATGCAGTGACCGAGGACACGGCGTCGGGCGAGGCGGTCACCACGGAGGGCGCGACCGACGAGGCCGCCGGCGAAGAGACCGACGAGGAGACGACCGGGGCCGACGCGTCGGCCGAGGACGGGGCCGACGCGAGCGCGGACGACGCCGAGGAGGACGCCGGAGCCGGCGAGAAGGACGAGGACAAGTAAATGGGCCAGAAGGTCAACCCCTACGGCTTCCGGCTCGGCATCACGACCGACTGGAAGTCCCGCTGGTTCGAGGAGCGCCACTACCGCGAGTTCGTGGTCGAGGACTGGAAGATCCGCGACTACCTGATGCGGCAGCTCGAGGCGGCGGCCGTGAGCCGGATCGAGGTCGAGCGCACGCGTGACCGCCTGCGCGTCGACATCCACACGGCGCGCCCGGGCATCGTCATCGGCCGCCGCGGTGCCGAGGCCGATCGGCTGAAGAAGCACCTCGAGGAGCTCACCGGCTTGCAGAACCGGATCCAGCTCAACATCCAGGAGATCAAGCAGCCCGAGCTCGACGCCGCGCTGATCGCGCAGGGCATCTGCGACCAGCTGGTGCGGCGCGTCGCCTTCCGGCGTGCCATGAAGCGGGCCATCCAGACGGTGCAGAAGGCCGGCGCCCAGGGGATCAAGGTGCAGTGCTCGGGCCGCCTCGGCGGCTCCGAGATGTCGCGCAAGGAGCAGTACCGCGAGGGCAGGGTGCCCCTGCACACGCTGCGGGCCGACATCGACTACGGCTTCCGCGAGGCCCGGACCACCTCGGGCCGCGTCGGTGTCAAGGTCTGGATCTACAAGGGCGACATCCTGCCCTACAAGGTCTCGATCGAGGACAAGATCACCCGAGAGGCCGCCATGGCCGTGGGCGAGACGTCGGGCCAGAGCGGCCCGCGCCGCTTGATCACAGCCGGCGGGGGCCGGCGCCGCGCCGAGGCCTTCGCGACCGAGGAGGAGGCGGACGAGGCGGCCGAGGAAGCGGCAGAGGAGGCGGCGGACGAGACGACCGACGAGACGGTGGACGAGGCGGTCGCCGTGAACGGCGCCCGCGACGAGGAGCCGCAGCTCGCCGCCGACGAGGGGCCGCCGCTCGAGGTCGACGACGAGACGCCGCTCGAGGCGCCGGTGGGCGACCTGCTGCCGCAGCCGACCGAGCCCGACGACCTGGAGCGCCAGCTGGCCCGGGACGAGGAGATGGAGCGTCAAGCCCGTCACGAGCATCACGAGGCGCCGCACTTCCGCAAGGAGTCGGACTGACGTGTTGATGCCCAAGAAGGTCAAGCACCGCAAGACCCAGCGTGGCCGCCTCACCGGTGCGGCCAAGGGCGGCAACGCCGTGGCGTTCGGCGACTTCGGGATCCAGGCGCTCGAGCCCGGCTGGCTCACCGCGCGCCAGATCGAGGCCGCCCGTATCGCGATGACCCGCCACGTCAAGCGTGGCGGCAAGGTGTGGATCCGCGTCTTCCCCGACAAGCCGGTCACCCAGAAGCCGGCCGAGACCCGCATGGGCTCGGGCAAGGGCAACCCCGAACTGTGGGTCGCCGTCGTGCACCCGGGCCGCGTGCTGTTCGAGCTGGCCGGCGTGGACGAGCCCCTCGCCCGCGCCGCCATGGAGCGCGCCATCCAGAAGCTGCCCTTCAAGGCGCGCTTCGTGGTGCGCCCCGGGACCCACGGCCACGCCGAGGTGGCGATCTGATGCCGACCGCGCACGACCTCTCCATGCTCGACGGCGACGAGCTGGCCGCCCGGCTGGGCGACTCGCGGCGCGAGCTGTTCAACCTGCGCTTCCAGCTGGCCACGGGCCAGTTGGACAACCCGGCGCGGGTCGGGCAGGTGCGCCACGAGATCGCGCGGATGCTGACCGTGCTGCGCGGCCGCGAGATCCTCGAGGCCGAGGGCGCGTACATCGCTCCGTCGGCGGCCGACCACGAGGCGGCCCGGGCCAAGCTCGCAGCCGAGGACGCCGAGCGCGAGGAGAAGGCGGCGGCACGGACGGCCGTGGCCGAGGCGGAGGCGGGCGCCGAGGACGTGCCGGACTTCAACGAAGTGGACGACGACGAAGAGGATGAGGCCTGATGGCCGACGAGACCCCAGAGACCGAGAACGAGAACGACGAGAAGCTGGCCCAGGCCAAGGCGGCCGCGGCCGACGCCGAAAAGGCGCTCGAGGCGATCGAGGCCGAGGCGAAAGCCGAGTTGCCCGTCGCCGACGTGCCGGCGCCCGCGCCCAAGGCCGCCGCGCCGGCGGCCGCGCCGGAGGAGACCGGGCGCGTCAACCGGCGCAAGGTGCGCGAGGGCATCGTCGTCTCCGACGCCATGACGTCGACCGTCGTGGTCGCCGTGGTGGACCGGGTGCGCCACCCCAAGTACGGCAAGACCGTCCAGCGCACCAAGAAGCTCTACGTGCACGATGCCGAGGACACCGCCAAGGTGGGGGACCGTGTCCGGGTCCAGGAGACCCGGCCTCTCTCCAAGCTCAAGCGCTGGCGCCTGACCGAAGTGGTGGAGCGCGCCCGATGATCCAGCAGGAATCGAGGCTCCGGGTGGCCGACAACTCCGGCGCGCGCGAGGTGCTGTGCATCCGCGTGCTGGGCGGCTCGCGCCGGCGCTACGCCAGCATCGGCGACATCTTCGTCGCCACGGTGAAGGACGCCATTCCCGGTGCCGCTGTGAAGAAGGGCGACGTCGTCAAGTGCGTGGTCGTGCGCACCAAGAAGGAGAAGCGGCGCCCGGACGGCAGCTACATCCGCTTCGACGAGAACGCGGCCGTGCTCATCAACGACCAGCAGCAGCCCCGCGGCACCCGCATCTTCGGCCCCGTCGGCCGCGAGCTGCGGGACAAGCGGTTCATGCGCATCGTCTCGCTGGCCCCGGAGGTGTTGTGATGCGGATCCACAAGGGTGACGAAGTGATCGTCCTCCAAGGCAAGGACAGAGGCAAGAAGGCCGAGGTCGTCCGCGCCCTGCCCGACAGCCAGAAGGTGATCCTCGAGGGTGTGAACGTGGCCAAGCGCCACGCCAAGCCGACGCGCGCCACCCAGCAGGGCGGCGTCATCGACAAGTTCATGCCCGTCCACGTCTCGACGGTCGCGCTGGTGTGCAAGAGCTGCGACCAGGCGACGCGGGTCGGCTACCGCTTCGAGGCCGACGGCGAGAAGGTGCGCGTGTGCAAGAAGTGCGGAGGCGTGCTGTGAGCACCGTGAGCGCGCCGGTGCGCCCCCGGCTCAAGGAGCGCTACCTGACCGAGGTGCGGGACCGGCTCAAGTCCGAGCTGGGCCTGGCCAACGTCATGGAGGTGCCCCGGCTCGAGAAGATCGTGATCAACATGGGCGTCGGCCGGGCCACCCAGCAGGCCTCGCTGATCGAGGGGGCGCAGCGTGACCTCGAGGTGATCACCGGGCAGAAGCCGATCGTCACCCGGGCCAAGAAGTCCATCGCCGGCTTCAAGCTGCGCGAGGGCCAGAGCATCGGCGTGAAGGCGACGCTTCGCGGCGACCGGGCCTGGGAGTTCTTCGACCGGCTGCTCAGCCTGGCCATCCCGCGCATCCGTGACTTCCGGGGCCTCTCACCCCGCTCGTTCGACGGGCGCGGCAACTACACGTTCGGCGTCACCGAGCAGCTCATCTTCCCCGAGATCGACTACGACAAAATCGACACGACCCGCGGCATGGACATCACCATCGTCACGACCGCACGCACCAACGAGGAAGGACGGGCGTTCCTGGCAGCGTTCGGCTTTCCGTTCCGACAGGAGACCCGCTAGCACCATGGCGAAGAAAGCTTTGATCGAGAAGCAGCAGCGCACCCCGAAGTTCAAGGTCCGGGGGTACACCCGGTGCCAGCGGTGTGGGCGGCCCAAGGCCGTGTACCGCAAGTTCGGGTTGTGCCGCATCTGCTTGCGCGTCATGGTGCATGCGGGCGAGGTGCCCGGCGTCACGAAGGCGAGCTGGTAGGCCCCCATGACGATGACCGACCCCATCGCGGACATGCTGACCCGGATCCGCAACGCGAACTCGGCCCAGCACGAGACCGTGCGCATGCCCGGCTCGAAGCTCAAGACGTCGCTCGCCTCGATCCTCGAGCGCGAGGGCTTCATCGCGGGCTTCAAGGTCGAGCCCAACCAGGGCAAGCCTGGCACCACGCTGGAGATCTCCATGAAGTACTCGGCCGACCGCACGCGGACGATCGCCGGGATCAAGCGCGTCTCCAAGCCCGGTCTGCGCATCTACGCCCGCGCCGACGGCATGCCGCGGGTCCTCGGCGGCATGGGCGTCGCCGTGGTCTCGACCAGCCAGGGGCTTGTGACCGACGCCGAGGCGCGGCGCAAGCGCCTCGGCGGGGAGGTGCTCTGCCATGTCTGGTAACGCGACGTGCCGCCAGGGCACCCCGAGTATCCGAGGGAGGGCCTGATGTCGCGCGTCGGACGCTCGCCCATCCCGGTGCCCTCCGGCGTCACCGTCACCCTGAGCGGGGACACGGTGCAGGTCAAGGGCCCCCAGGGCTCCCTGGAGCGCCAGATCCCCGAGCCGATCACCATCGCCCAGGAGGGCGACACGCTGGTGGTCAGCCGCCCCGACGACGAGCGCCACAACCGCGCCCTGCACGGCCTGTCACGCTCGCTCGTGGCCAACATGGTCTCAGGGGTGACGAACGGCTTCACCAAGGAGCTCGAGATCGTGGGTGTCGGCTACCGCGCCACGGCCAGGGGGCCCGGCGCGCTCGAGCTGGCGCTCGGCTTCTCTCATCCGGTCGCCGTGGACGCGCCCGAAGGCATCACCTTCGAGGTGCCGGTGCCGACGAGGATCATCGTCAAGGGGATCGACAAGGAGAAGGTGGGCCAGGTGGCCGCCGACATCCGCAAGCTGCGCAAGCCCGAGCCCTACAAGGGCAAGGGCGTGCGCTACGCCAACGAACGGGTGTTGCGCAAGGCTGGAAAGGCGGCGAAGTAATGGCACGCACGAGCGACCGCTCACGCCTCCGGCTGCGTCGGCACGACCGGGTGCGCACCAAGGTGCACGGCACCCCCGAGTGCCCGCGCCTGGCCGTGCACCGGTCCAACCGGCACATCTCGGCCCAGCTCATCGACGACACGACCGGCCACACCCTGGCCGCGGCATCGTCGGTGGAGCCCGAGCTGCGCGCGTCGTTGGGCAAGTCGGGTGGCGGTAACGTGACCGGCGCAGAATCGGTGGGTCATCTCCTCGGCTCGCGGGCCAAGGCGGCCGGGATCACCAAGGTGGTCTTCGACCGCGGGGGTTTTGTGTACCACGGGCGTGTCGCCGTCTTGGCTGACGCGGCGCGGGCCGAAGGACTGGAGTTCTAGCAATGGCCGAGACACAGTACGAAGAGCGCACCATCAAGGTGAACCGGGTGGCCAAGGTCGTCAAGGGCGGCCGGCGGTTCTCGTTCGCCGCGCTCATGGTCGTGGGCGACGGCAACGGCAAGGTCGGCCTGGGCTACGGCAAGGCCAAGGAGGCCGGGCTGGCCGTCCAGAAGGGGATCGAAGAGGCGCGCAAGAACCTCTTCGACGTGCCCCTGGCGGGCAGCACCATCGTCCACCCGGTCATCGGCGAGAGTGGCGCCGGCCGCGTCCTGCTCAAGCCGGCCGCTCCCGGGACCGGCGTCATCGCCGGCGGCGCGGCTCGCCACATCCTCGAGATGGCCGGCATCCGCGACATCCTGGCCAAGTCGCTCGGCTCCTCCAACGGCATCAACGTGGCCCACGCCACCATCGACGGGCTCAAGCAGCTGCGCCGGCCCGACGACGTGGCGGCGCTGCGCGGCAAGGCCGCCGACGAGGTCACGCCGGGTGGGGTCCTGCGGGCCTACCGCGAGCGCAAGCGCGAGACCGACCTCTACACGGCCGAGGCGCGCTGAGCATGGCCACCCGCACCACCACCAAGACGGGGGCCGGCGAGGCGCGCCTGGTCGTCACCCAGACGCGCTCGTCCATCGGCACCAAGCCCAAGCACCGCGGCACGCTGCGGGCGCTGGGGCTGCGCGGCATCGGGCAGTCCAACGAGCTGCCCGACCGCCCCGAGATCCGGGGCATGCTGGCCCGGGTGCCGCACCTCGTGAGCGTCGAGGAGGTCTCGCCGTGAAGCTGCACGATCTGGCGCCGCCAAAGGGTTCCACCAAGGCCAAGCGCCGGGTGGGCCGCGGCACCGGCGGCAAGGGCCACAAGACGGCCGGCCGGGGTATGAAGGGGCAGAAGGCCCGCAGCACCGTGCCGGCGGGCTTCGAGGGCGGCCAGCTGCCCTTGATGCAGCGCATCCCCAAGCTCAAGGGGTTCAAGAACCCGTTCCGGGTCGAGTACACGCCGGTGAACGTGGGTGCGCTCGAGGCCCTCGGGGCCGGCGAGGTGACCCCCGAGACGCTGGCCGAAGCGGGCCTGGTGCGGCCGAAGGCCCTGGTCAAGATCCTCGGCCAGGGCACCCTCAGTCGTCCGGTCAAGGTGTCGGCCCACGCGTTCTCCAAGACAGCCGAAGCGGCCATCACCGCTGCCGGCGGTAGCGTCGAGCGAGTGCCGCTGCCGTACGCCAATGGGCGCCCGCCCGCCTCGGGCAATGCCCTGATGAACCGCTAGTGCCCGCGACCTGCAGGCGCTGAGAGGAAAGGGCCATGCTCTCCCGGCTCGCCAACATCTTCAGGGTCCCCGACCTTCGCAACAAGGTCATCTTCACCCTCGCGATCATCGCCCTGTACCAGATCGGGGCGAACGTCCCGGTGCCGGGCGTGAACTGGTCACGACTGCAGACGCTGGAGAGCCAGGCCTCGGCCTCGGGCGTGCTCGGCTTCCTCAACCTCTTCAGCGGGGGTGCCCTGGTGCGCCTGGCCGTCTTCGGCCTGGGCGTCATGCCCTACATCACGAGCTCCATCATCATCCAGCTGCTCTCGACGGTCATCCCCAAGCTCGAGGAGTGGCGGGACCAGGGCGCCGTCGGGCAGAAGAAGATCACCCAGACCACCCGCTACTTGACCGTGGCGCTCGCCGTCATGCAGTCGGCCGGGCTCGTCTACGCGTTCCACGGCCACGACTCGGCGCTGCTCGGCACCAACATCGACCTGATTCCCAGATTCAGCTGGCCTCTCGCGCTGTTCATGGTGCTGATCCTCACCGCGGGCACCGCGTTCGTCATGTGGCTGGCCGAGCTCATCACTCAGCGCGGCATCGGGCAGGGCATGTCGATCCTGATCTTCGCCAACGTGGTGGCCGCGATCCCGACCGGGTTCAAGGCGATCTACGACGAGGGGGGCAAGACCAAATTCGGGGTCATCCTCATCGTCTCGCTCGTCCTGCTCGTGGTCATCGTCTTCATGGACCAGGGGCAGCGCCGGATCCCGGTCACCTTCGCGCGGCGCGTGGTCGGGCGACGAATGTACGGGGGCAGCTCGACCTATATCCCCCTCAAGGTCAATCAGTCCGGCGTGATCCCGATCATCTTCGCCAGCTCGGTGCTCTACATCCCGGTGCTGCTGTCCAACGTCGTCCCCTGGAACGGGTTCCAGAACTTCGTGCGCACCCACCTCACGCCCACCAGCTTCTTCTACATCGGGTCGTACTTCCTGCTCATCGTGCTGTTCACGTTCTTCTACGTGTACGTCGCGTTCGATCCGCACCAGCAGGCGGACCTCATTCGCAAACAGGGCGGCTTCATCCCCGGCATCCGGCCCGGTCCGCCGACCGAGCGCTACTTCGCGCACATCCTCAGCCGCATCACGGTGGTCGGCGCCATCTTCCTGGGCTCGGTCGCCGTCGTGCCCTCGCTCCTCATGGCACTCTGGCACCTCAATCGGTTCCCGTTCTACGGGACGACCTTGCTGATCTCCGTCGGTGTCGCGCTCGAGACCATGCGGCAGATCGACAGCCAGCTGATGATGCGCAACTACGAGGGCTTCCTCAAGTAAGGGCGCGGTCGTGATTCCCGGGGTCAGACTCGTGGTCCTCGGCAAGCAGGGGGCCGGGAAGGGGACGCAGTGCGTCCGCTTGTCGCATCACTACGTCGTGCCGCACGTCTCCACCGGGGACATGCTGCGCAGCGAGGTGAAATCCCGCTCGTCGCTCGGCCAGCGGGCGGCCAAGCTCATGGACCAAGGCGAGCTCATCCCCGACGAGATGGTCATGGAGATGGTCTGGCTCCGGCTCTCCGAGCGTGACACCACCGGGCGGGGCTTCGTGCTCGACGGCTGCCCGCGCACCACGGGCCAGGCCGAGTCGCTCGAGAACATCGTGGTGCCCTTCGGCCTCGACCTGGTCATCGACCTGCAGGTGCCGACCAGCCTGGTCATGAAGCGCCTGGCCTCGCGCCGGGTCTGCGTCGACTGCGGCTCCAATTACTCGACGGCGGCGCCGCCTCTGGTCAACTGGACCTGCGATGTGTGCGGCGGTGAGGTGGTGCAGCGCCAGGACGACACCGAAGAGGCGATCGAGCGCCGGCTCAACCTCTACGAGGAGGAGACCGCCCCGCTCCTCGACTGGTACAAGGAGCGCGACCTCCTCGTCGAGATCAACGGCACCGGCTCGCCGGACGCGGTGACCCGGCGCGTCGTGGGCGCGATCGACGACCAGCGGCAGCGGCAAAGGGGTGCGTTCGCGTGAGGCGCAACGAGGCCGAGCTGGCCAAGATGCGGCGTGCCGGCAAGGTGGTGGCCGAGATGCACGCGGCCACCCGCGCCGCCGCCAAGCCGGGCGTGACCACTGCCGAGCTCGACCAGGTGGCCCGCGCCGTGCTCGAGCGCCGCGGCGCCACCTCGAACTTCCTCGGGTACCACGGCTTCCCCGCCGTGATCTGCACCTCGCCCAACTCGATGATCGTCCACGGGATCCCCGGCCCCTACGTGCTCGAGGAGGGGGACATCCTCTCCATCGACTGCGGCGCCATCATCGAGGGCTACCACGGCGACGCCGCCTTCACCATGGGCATCGGGAGCATCTCCAAGGAGGCGCAGAAGCTGCTCGACGTGACCGAGCGCAGCCTGTGGGCGGGAATCGAGCAGCTGACCAAGGGCAACGCCCTGCACGAGGTGGGGCGGGCCGTCCAGGACGTGGCCGAGACGGCCGGTTTCAGCGTCGTGCGCGAGTACGTGGGCCACGCCATCGGCACGGCCATGCACGAGCAGCCCCAGGTGCCCAACTACTGGCCCGGCAACAAGGGGCCGACGCTCAAGACGGGCAACGTGTTCGCCATCGAGCCCATGGTCAACGTGGGCTCGCCCGAGACGGTGCTGCTCGACGACGGCTGGAGCGTGGTCACGGCGGACGGGAAGCTCTCGGCGCACTTCGAGCACACGATCGCCGTCACCCCCGAAGGCCCCGAAGTGTTCACCCTGGCTTAGGGAGCCGACCCCCCTGTTCAGTCGGACCTCCTTCCGGCGGCGGTCGTCTACCGTGCTCCGGGTGGGTGGGGGCGCCGTGCAGCCGGGAGCAGCGAGCCGTTCGCTGTGGTTCTTCGACACGGCCGCCGTCTCGGCGCCGACGGGTCTGCGCTGCGCCGCCGCCATCGCCCTGCCGCTGCTCGTCGGGATCGGCACCGGCCACCCGCGCGCCGCCGGCTGGGGCGCGGTGGGCGCCTTCCTCACCGACATGACTATGGGGCAGCCGGGGCACCGCTTCCGGGCCCGCATCGTGGCGGGGGCGGCCGTCCTCGTGGCGCTGGGTGGCTTCCTCGGCGCCCTGAGCGGTATCGAGGGCTGGACGATCTACCCGCTGGTCGCGGCGTGGGCGCTGGCTTCGGGGCTGGCGGCGGCGGTGAGCCCGGCCGCCGCCCTCGTCGGGGTGTCCTCGGCCACCGGGCTGCTCTACGCGGCCTCGTTCCGGGTCTCGACGCTGCAGTCGGCGGAGGTGGGTGCGTGGATGCTCGCCGCCGGCCTCGGCGCGGCCGCGATCGGGTGGGCGTCGCACGCGCTGGTGCCGTCCGGCCGCACCCGGCCCGCGGCTCCCGACGCGCCCGACGTCGGGCTCGCGTGGTGCGGGGCCTCCGGACGCGCCGTGCGCGCCGCGCTCTTCAGGAACTCCAAGATCGTGCACCACGCCCTGCGCCTCACCACGGTCACGGTCGTCGCCACGCTGCTCTACCGGCTGCTCAACCCGACCGACGGGTTCTGGATCCCCGAGGCCGCCCTCTTCATCGGCCGCCCCGACGCCGGGCTGACCCGCCAGCGCAGCATCCTGCGCATCGTCGGCTCGGCCGCCGGCGTCACGTTGACCACGCTGGTGCTCGTCACGGTGCGGCCTTCCGCCAACGGGCTCGCGATCATTGCCGTGGTGGCCGGTGCGATCGCCTTTTCGGTCCAGCGCGTCAACTTCGCGTTCTACATCACGTTCGTGACCGTCATCTTCGTCGTCCTCACCGCCTTTGGCGGGGTGCCCGAGAGCCACGCTGTGGTCCAGCGGCTCGCCTACAACGTCATCGGCGCCACCCTCGCTGTGGCGTCGCTGCGGCTGTGGCCGACTCCCGGGCTGGTGCACGAGCCCGCGTCGTAAGCGACGGGGTGTGCCCGAGGCGCGCCACCAACCTGCGATGGCGGCTCAGGCCAGCTCGGCCTGCAGGATCGAAGCCACCGGCCGCCGCGCCGCCAAGCGGGCCGGGATCGCGGTGAGCACGGCGACCAGCAGCACCGCGCCGACGACGACCGCGAGCACGTCGGGCAGCGGCGGCATGGTCGCCGCCTGGCCCCCGTGCTTGGCCGCGCCGTAGAGGGCGACCCCACCTGGGAGGCCGAGGAGCGCCCCCAACAGCGCGGGCAGCATCTGCGCCAGCGACAAGCCCGCGGTGACCTGTCGCGGGGTGGCGCCCAGGGCGCGGGTCACGGCGGACGCGTGCCGGGCGTCCTGCGCGATCGCCCGGGTGATGAAGACGGCGTTGACCGCGGCCAGCACCACCAACCCGATCGTGACGACCAGGAGCACCGCGTCGGCGCGCGCGGTCTTGGGGTTGATAAGACCGTTCGTGCTGTCGAACGACGAGTTGAGGTGGCCGCGTGCGACGAGGACGGCGACGATGCCACTCACGGTGACGAAGATGCTGAGCACGCTGAGCATGGTGCGACGGAGCCGGCGCGCCATCACCCGCAGGCCGATCAGCAGCGGCACCGGCAGCAGACCGGACAGCTTGACCAGCGGGGCTGAGCGGTGCGGCGGGCGGGCGGAGTCGGCCAGGGCGCGCACCGTGCTCGTCCGGGCCGCCCGCAGCGCGGGCACGAGCGCGGCCACCAGGGCCACCCCGAGCGCCACGCCCGCGACGACAAGGACGTCGGGCGCCGTGAACGGCGGTCTCGACGCCGAACCGAGCAGCCCGGACCCGGGCGACATCAGCAGCGGTGCGAAGAGCCAACTGCTCAGCAGCCCGACGGCCGCGCCGACCAGGGCGAGAAAGAGGTATTCGGCCAGCAGCACCGAGGCGACCAGCCCGGGGGTGCCGCCGATGGCCTTGAGCAGGCCGACCCGGCGCATCTGGTCCGCCATCCGCCCGCCGACGAGCACGGCCACGCTGGCGATGGAGAGGATCGTCAGCAGCGTGCTCCCGACGAGGACCACGATCTGCTCGTCGCGGATGAGGTTGTTGTCCTCATACGCGATCGACTGCGCCGAGAGCAGGGACGGCGTGGTCGGCAGCGGCCCGTTGCTGGGGTAGCTGTTGTCTTGCGCGTTCGCCAGGGCCGAGGCCCGGGCCGGATCGGCCAATTTGAGGTCAGAGAAGTAAGTCAGGGGGGAGTTCGCGGTCGCCAGTGCGCGCGCCGTGGCCTCGGTCGCCCACACCAGGCCGACGTCGGCCGAGTCGAACCCAAACTTTCCTCCGCAGCCGGACAAGCAACCGACGTTGGGATAGGGCGAGAAGGCCGCCGTGACGGCGATGCCGCTGACGATGAAGCGTCGCCCGTTCAGCGCGATCGCCTGGCCGACCTGCAGCCCCGCCGCCTCAGCGAAGGCGCGTTCGACCACCACTCCGCCTGGCCGGACCCAGGTGCCGGCGGTGACCAGCGGCTGGTCCACCGCGGCCGGCGACTCCGAGCGTCCCTCCACGTTGGCGTAGCCGGTGACCGCCGGCGTGCGCAGGTCAGCGGTGGTCATGGGGTAGGGACCGCTCGAGGCGGCCACCCCCTTCGCGTGGGAGAGCGCAACGAGCGCCGCCAGGTCGGCGGGGGAGGTCGTGCCGTTGTCCAGCGACGAGCTTTGCGCCACCAGATCCGGACCTCGGGTTGCCGCCTGCGTCTGGCTGTACGACTGGGTCGACACGTTGTGCAGCAACATCCCGAGGGTGAGCGTGGCCGACCCCGCCGCGATGGCGAGCACGAGCAGCAGTGACTCGCTCCAGCGCCGGCGCACGTCGCGTCCGGCCATTCGGGAGACGAGGCGGAGACGGCCTCCCATGGCGCTCAGGCCTCGATTCCGATAAGCGCCGACAGGGTCCCGGTCCCGCCGGCCAGCCGCGTTTCGTCGACGAACGCGCCGTCGCGCATGGAGACCAAGCGGTCTGCCGTCGCCGCGATGCGCTCGTCGTGAGTCACGATCACGAGTGTCTCGGCCGGCCGCGTGCAGCCGGTCGAACAGGCGCAGCACCTCGAGGGTGGCGCCGCTGTCGAGATTGCCGGTGGGCTCGTCGGCCATGACGACCGCGGGCTCGTTGGCCAGCGCCCGCGCGATGGCGACGCGCTGGCGTTGCCCGCCCGACAGCGCGGACGGAAGGTGCGTGGCCCGGTCCGAGAGGTCGACCTGTTCGAGCAGGTCTCGGGCGCGGCGCCGCGCCGCGCGTTGCGAGCACCCCGCCAGCAGCGCCGGCAGCTCGATGTTCTCGAGCGCCGTGAGTTCGTCCATCAGATGGAAGGCCTGGAACACGAAGCCGACCGAGCGGCGCCGCAGGCGGGCCAGTTGGCGTTCGCTCATGGTGTCGAGGCGCTGGCCGGCCAGCCACACTTGCCCGCCGCTCGGTCGGTCGAGCCCGCCCAAAAGATGGAGCAGGGTGGACTTGCCGCAGCCGCTCGGGCCCATGATGGCGAGCGACTCGCCGCCGGCCACGTCGAGATCGACATTGTCGACGGCGCGCACCAGGCCCTCCTGGGCGCCGTACTCCTTGCGGATGCCGCGGGCGCGCAGTACGGCGTGATCCAGTCCGGTGTCGTTCATGAGATGGTCCTCCGGGTGGTCCAGGTGGCTTCGCAGGCCTCGAGCCACCTCATGTCGGCTTGCAGGCGCAGCACGAGGCCCTCGAGGAGCAACGCCCCGTCGGACCCGGCCGGCGCGGCCATGGCGGCCCGCTGGGCGTCGCGGAGGCGTCGCAGCAGCTCACGTCGCTGGGCGTCCACGATGCCGACGGGGTCGGCCAGGGCGGCGGCGGCGGCTGTCACGAGCTTGAGATGGAAGTCGGCCAGGTCGGGCTTGGGCCAACTCACCTCGGACAGCCACTCGGCCACACGCTCCTCGCCGGCGGCGGTCAGGGCGTAGGCCTTGCGCTCGGGGCCTGCGGGGCGCTCGGGGCCTGCGGGGCGCTCGGGGCCTGCGGGGCGCTCGGGGCCTGCGGGCGCTCGCCCGGGCTCGCCCACTGAGCCCGGTGGGTCCGCGGTCCCCACCGCGTTGCCGACGCTGCACACCAGGCCGGCCTTCTCGAGCCGGGCCAGGGTGACGTAGATCTGTCCTCCGTTGAGGTCCTCGCCGAGCGGGCCCAGGGCGGCGCCGAGGCGCGCCCGCAGCTCGTAGCCGTGCGACGGCTCCTTGGCCAGCATGGCCAGCACGACCTCCTGCTGCATCGAGTGCACTCCCTCTAACGGTTAGCTGGTAAGATAACGGTTAGCTACAGGGCCGTCAACCAACGGCGGTGGAGACGGCCCGGGAACAATTGGGGCGTCGAACCCGTTGACTGGTGGAGAGTGCGTCGTCCGCCGGAACCGGTCCGGAGGGACTGCATCGGTCGTTTCCCGTAAGGGAACGGCGAGGAAGACCTGATGAGCCGCAAACTCCGGCTGGATTTCATGCCTGAGTGCGGTAGAATCATTCGCTGGCTCGGGGCCGGGTTCCTTCGCGTATCGGTGCCCCCGGGCCGCATCCGAGCACCCTCCGTGTGGCCCTCGCGTCGCCCGGTTGCGCCCGGGACAACACCAGCGCACATTTTTTGAGGAGAGTCACCTGCCCAAGCCCAAGGAAGACGCCATCGTGCTCGAAGGCACGGTGGTCGAGCCGCTACCCAATGCCATGTTCCGCGTCGAGCTGGAGAACGGACACAAGGTGCTGGCGCACAGCTCGGGGAAGATGCGGATGCACCGCATCCGGATCTTGCCGGGGGACAAGGTGCAGGTCGAGATCACCCCGTACGACCTGAATCGGGGTCGCATCACTTACCGCTACAAGTAGCGGCCAGAGAAGAACGAAAGAAATCGGAAGAAGAGGACGGGAAGTTCAGTGAAGGTTCGACCGAGCGTGAAGCCGATCTGCGAGAAGTGCAAGGTCATCCGGCGCCGCGGCGTCGTCCGGGTGATCTGTGACAACCCACGCCACAAGCAGCGGCAGGGCTAGGGAGAGGAAGCAGACATGGCCCGAATTTCCGGCGTCGACATCCCCCGCGAGAAGCGGCTCGAGATCGCGCTGACCTACATCTACGGCATCGGCCCGACGCTCTCGAGGCAGATCACCGAGGCCGTCGACATCAACCCCTCCACCCGCGTCCGCGACCTGACCGACGAAGAGGTGGCCAAGCTCCGCACCTTCATCGACCAGAGCTTCCGGGTCGAGGGCGACCTGCGCCGCGACGTCTCCCAGGACATCAAGCGCAAGATGGAGATCAACTGCTACCAGGGCGTGCGGCACCGCAAGGGTCTTCCCGTGCACGGGCAGCGCACCCACACCAACGCCCGCACCCGTAAAGGCCCCAAGAAGACGGTGGCCGGGAAGAAGAAGGTGAAGAAGTAGTGGCCAAGACCACGAAGCCCGGTCAGCGGCGTCCTCGCCGCAAGGAACGCAAGAACATCGCCTACGGCGTGGCGCACATCAAGAGCTCGTTCAACAACACCATCGTCTCCATCGCCGACCCCGAGGGCAACGTCCTCGCCTGGGCCTCGGCCGGCAACGTCGGCTTCAAGGGATCGCGCAAGTCGACGCCGTTCGCCGCCCAGCTAGCCGCCGAGGCCTGCGCCCGGCGGGCCATGGAGCACGGCGTGCGCAAGGTCGACGTGCTCGTGCGCGGCCCCGGTTCGGGCCGCGAGACGGCGATCCGTTCGCTGGCCGCGGTCGGGATCGAAGTCGTCGGTATCAAGGACGTCACCCCGATCCCCCACAACGGCTGCCGCCCCAAGAAGCGGCGCCGGGTCTAGGTCCGAGAGAAGAGGAACGCCTGCATGGCTCGATACACCGGTCCCGTCTGCCGCCTCTGCCGGCGCGAGCGGACCAAGCTGTTCTTGAAGGGCGAGCGCTGCTACTCGCTCAAGTGCCCGGTCTCCGAGGCGGTGACCGACCGCCACAGCCGCGCCTACCCACCCGGCGAGCACGGCCGCGACCGCATGCGCCAGGGTTCCGAGTACCTGTCCCAGCTGCGCGAGAAGCAGAAGGCGCGCCGGATCTACGGGATTTTGGAGAAGCAGTTCCGCAACATGTACGAAGAGGCGAACCGCCAGCCCGGCATCACCGGTGAGAACCTGCTGCGCAACCTCGAGCTCCGCCTCGACAACGTCGTGTTCCGGGCCGGCTGGGGCGCCAGCCGCCGCCAGGCCCGCCAGTTCGTGCGCCACGGCCACGTCCAGGTCAACGGCAAGCGCGTCACCATCCCGAGCTACCGGGTGCGCAAGGGCGACACGGTCACCTTGCGCGAGTCGACCCGGGGCAACTTCCTCGTCCGGCGCAACATGGACACCCTGGAGCGCCAGACTCCGGCGTGGCTCGAGACCGGCGATGCCGGCTTCTCGGTGGCCGTGCTGAACCCGCCGCAGCGCGAGCACATCGACGAGCCCCTCCAAGAGCAGCTGATCGTCGAGCTCTACTCGAAGTAGCCGTCCGCCGACCCCCGATCTTCCGACCCCCCACCCGCTACAGGAGTACCCACCATGCTGATCATCCAACGGCCGACCGTCGAAGTCCTCGACGAGGAGCAGGACAACCGCCAGCGCTTCGCCGTCGGTCCGCTCGACCCGGGCTTCGGCACCACGCTCGGCAACTCGCTGCGCCGCACACTGCTCTCGTCGATTCCCGGTGGCGCCGTGACCCAGCTGCGTTTCGACGAGGCGCTGCACGAGTTCACCACCCTCCCCGGCGTCAAGGAGGACGTGACCGACATCATCTTGAACCTCAAGGACCTGTTGGTGCGCGTGCACTCCGACGAGGCGGTGACGCTGCGTCTCGACGTGCGCGGCCCAGCCGACGCCACGGCGGCCGACCTGCAGCTCACGTCGGACGTCGAGGTGCTCAACCCGGACCTGCACATCGCGTCCGTCAACGCCAAGGGCCGGCTGGCCGTCGACGTCACGGTCGAGCGGGGACGGGGCTACGCCTCGGCCGACAAGAACAAGCGGTCGACGACCATCGGCGTGATCCCGATCGACTCCATCTTCTCGCCGGTGCACCGGGTGACGTTCGACATCGAGCCGGTGCGGGTCGAGCAGTCGACGAACTACGACCGCCTCGTGCTCGACATCGAGACGGACGGGACCATCTCGCCCCGGGAGGCGCTGGCGTCGGCGGGCGACACGTTGCGCAACCTCGTCTCGCTGGTGGCCGATCTCGAGGAGTCGCCGCAGGGCCTGGAGCTCGGCGACACCGGCACGACGACGAGCGGCTCGCCCGACCTCGACCTGCGCATCGAAGAGCTCGACCTCTCCGAGCGCCCGCGCAACTGCCTCAAGCGGGCGCAGATCAACACGATCGGCGAGCTGGTGGAGCGCACGATGGACGACCTGCTGGCGATCACGAACTTCGGCCAGAAGTCGGCCGACGAGGTCGTCCAGCGCCTGGACGAGCGCGGGCTGTCGCTCCGCACCAGGGACTGAGCGAAATGCAGGCCACCCCCACCCGCGGCCGCCGGCTCGGCGGCTCCTCGGCGCACCAGAAGGCCATGCTGGGCAACCTGGTCGCCTCGCTGATCGCCGCGGAGTCGATCGTGACGACCGAGGCCAAGGCGAAGGCCATGCGGCCCGTCGCCGAGAAGTGCGTGACCGCCGCCCGCCGGGGCGGGGTGCACCAGCACCGCCGCGTCGTGGCGCTGATCCGGGACAAGGACATGGCCCACAAGCTCTTCGAGGACATCGCCCCCCGCTACTTGGACCGGCCGGGCGGCTACACCCGCATCCTCAAGCTGGGCCCCCGACCCGGTGACAACGCGCCCATGGCGCGGATCGAGTTCGTCTAGGGGTGGAGTCCCTCGCCAGCGCGGCGCCCGAGCGGCAGCGCTGGCGACTCCTTCTCGCGTACGACGGAGCGGCGTTCCGGGGCTTTGCCGTCCAGCCCGAGGTCCCCACGGTGGCCGGGGCGCTGCGCCAGGCGCTCGAGCGGACAGCGCGCCTCGACGAGCCGCCGTTGGTCACCTGCGCCGGCCGGACCGACGCCGGCGTGCACGCGCGGGGCCAGGTGGTCCACGTCGATCTGCCGCCAGTCCCCTACGACGGCGCGGGCCTGGCGCGCGCGCTGAACCGCCAGCTGGCACCGGAGGTGGTCGTCCTGGCGGCCGAGGAGGTCGGGCCCGAGTTCGACGCCCGACGATCGGCGACGGCGCGGTCCTACCGCTACCTCGTCTGGAACGCGCCGGAGCCGGACCCGCTGCTGGCGGCCATCGCGTGGCACGTGCGCGACCCGCTCGATCTCGGCGCCATGCGCGGCGCGGCCGATGTGCTCCTCGGGAGCCATGACTTCCGTTCCTTCTGCCGGCGGGCACCGGGGACCGATGCGACCGAGCCGATCGTGCGCAAGGTCACCCGGGTGCGCTGGTTGGTCGACGACGGCCTCGAGGCGTCGGAGGCCGGTGCCGAGCGCGGCGACGGACGGCTGCTGCGCTTCGAGATCACGGCCTCTTCCTTCTGCCACCAGATGGTCCGCTCGGTGGTGGCCAACCTGGTCGACGTGGGCCGCGGGAGGGGCAACGCCGCCACCTTGCTGGAGCGGCTCCGGGCGGTGACACGGGAGCGCCAGCCCGAGCCGGCGCCGGCCCAGGGGCTGTGCCTGGTGCGCGTCGACTACACGTAGACCCCCATTAGCCCCTTACAATAAAATTCGGGTAATTCAATCGGGCGCCGGTCCTCGCGCCCCAAATTGTCACCCGTCGTTTACCCGCGAGACGCACTCGCAGGCACAGACCGGCAGGTGAAAGGTCACGGTACCTGCCCTTTCCGCTTCAAACGGCTTCTTTCAAGGCGTCACAGAGAAATTCACTCTGGTCCATCCTTTGGTCAACTGACGTTTACCCGCCTTGCCTAGGGTTCGCCTTGACCCCGGCGGACCTCGTCCGGGCAAAACGAGCGTGCCGTGTGCACGAAAGGAAAGTGGGTCAATCCATGCAGATTCTCCCTCCGGCTGGGCGCGTGCGCAGCCTCGTCAAAAGAAAGGGCGGGCGTGGGGCGCTGGCAGTCGGGGCTTCCCTGGCCGCGGGCGCTCTCACCCTCGGCGCCTTTTCGGTGCCGGCTGGCGCCACCCTCACAGCTCCGGCCGACACGACCCTGGTCGGCAGCGGGTCGAGTACGACCTTCTTCATGATGCAGGCGATGGACACCCTGTTCAACACGTCTCCGGGTTGCCAGGAGTTCGTCCCGTTCCCGTCGGCGGATACGCCGCAGCCGCTCGACTACGAATGCGTCGGGCCGAACGACACGCCGCCGCAGCCGATCGTCCAGCAGCAGAGCACGTCGGGTGTGCCGAACGCCATCCCTGAGAACCCCCGCGACGACATCTCCGTCCAGGAGCAGCCGCTGGGATCCTCCAACGGCATCGCGCAGCTCGAGGACCAGGGTGCCCACGGCGCCACGGCGCAATCGGATGGCACGCCCATCAACGTGGCGGACAACCAGAGCTACGCCCGTAGCTCCCGTGCGCTGTCGTCGAGCGACCTCAAGGGTCTCAACTTCGTGGCCTACGCCCAGGACGGCGTGCCGTGGTTCCACTACTTGACGGTCGGTGGAGCCGACACCCCGTCCGAGGGTGTGAAGAACCTGACGCAGTTGCAGCTGCAGGACATCTACAACGGCACCGACACCAACTGGAACCAGATCTCGGGTGGGAACGGTGACCCGATCACCGTGTTCTCGGCCCAGGAAGGCTCGGGCACCCAGGGCACGTTCAAGACGTTCCTCGGCTTCGACCCGTCGTCGGCCGCCAACCCGGTGAACTGCTACACGCCCACCGGCGGTAGCAAGCAGTGCGTCGGCCCGGCAGTCATCTTCGAGAACGAGGACGCGCAGATCGAGCTTTCGGCGTTCACCTCGTCCCAGGCGGGGTACGTGAAGAACAACCCGGACTGGGGCAAGACCGGCAAGGCGACAACCGTCGACCTCAAGAAGGACGCCATCTTCTTCTTCTCGGCCGGCAAGTACGCCGTGCAGTGCAAGGTGAGCTCGAAGGACTGCGGTGGATCGCCGCTTCCGACCGGCGACACCAACGCGCTGGGTAAGGTCAACGGCATCGCCGCCACCGAGGCGACGATCCTCGAGAACACGTTCCCGGTCGACCGCTACCTGTACAACGTGTACTCGAACGGCTCGAACTCGAACATCCCGGCCGCCAGCGCCGCCACGATCAACTACGTGTCCGAGATCGGGTTCATCTGCAACCCGAACAAGGGCAAGTCGGCCGCGGCGGTGGACAGCATCACCGGCTCCACCTACATCAAGGAGATCCAGGCGGTCATCACGGGCGCCGGGTTCTACCCACTGTCCTCCGGCGGCCCAACGGGCAAGTACAACCAGACCGAGATCGACGAGGGTCACGTGGGCAACCCGGGCACCAACTTGATCGGCTCGGCCTATGCGTCGACCGACACGTATGCCACGGCGACCAACGGTGACCCGATGGGCTTCTGCCTGACGACCACCACGGACGGCAACGCCAGCAGCTAGTCGAACCGAGGTTCGCAGAAAGCAGTACATGGCAGTTCGGGGTCTGCCGCCCCTCACGGGCGGCAGACCCCTTCAAACGGACGGTCGGGGCTCAGCCATCGTGCTGGGTCCCGGCCGCTTCTGCCTACGCGTGGGCTTCCGGCGAGGTCCTGGCCCAGCAGCCGTTGTGCTTGACGTCACACCACCAAAGCGATTGACATTGAGGAATCAGCGCCTGACCCCTTACGTGGCGACTGCAGAAGAGGACGGCCCCAGGGCTATGCCGGTAGACGGGTGACCTACAGCACAGCCGACATCCAATATCGCGCCGACGGGCCGCCCACGCCGCGGTCCGTGTCCACCCAGCGTACGGCCGCAGACCGGTGGTTCCACGGCGTGACGATGTCGTCGGGCCTGGGCGTCTTCGTCATCCTCCTCCTCATCGGCGTCTTCCTCTTCATCCAGGCCTGGCCCGCCTTTTCCTACATGGGGCTTCGGTTCTTCACGACGCAGACCTGGGTGCCGCTCCCCGGGCATGGCCACGCGGCGCATTTCGGCGTCGAGACGGCGTTGGCGGGCACCGTCGTCATCGCACTCATCGCGTTGGTCATCGCCGTCCCGGTCTCAGTGGCGGCCGCGCTGTTCATCACCGAGTACGCGCCGCGCACCCTCCTGGGCGTGATCCCGCTCAAGAACTTCCTCACCTCGATCGTGGACCTCATGGCCGCCGTCCCGAGCATCATCTACGGGTTGTGGGGAGTGCTGCTGCTCTCCGACCACGTCGTCGGAGTCTCGCGCTGGCTTTCCACCCACCTCGGATTCATCCCGTTCCTCAGTGTCCCAGCCGGAACCTCGAACTTCACCGGCTCCTTCTTCATTGCCGGACTGCTGGTGGCGATCATGATCGTCCCCATCGTCACGTCCATCAGCCGCGAGATCTTCTCGCTGACCCCGATCTACGAGCGAGAGGCAGCACTCGCGTTGGGGGCCAGCCGTGCTCGCGTGATCCGCGATGTGGTCTTCCCCTTCGGGAAGGGCGGCCTGGTGGGCGCCATCATGCTGGGTCTCGGTCGGGCGCTGGGCGAGGCGATCGCGGTCACGCTGGTGATCGCGCTGGTCTTCAGAGCGAACTTCCAGATTTTGGCCTCGGGTGGCAACTCCATCCCCGCCCTGATCAACAACCTCTTCGGAACGGGCGGCAAGTTGGGCCTCTCCGGCCTGCTGGCGGCCGGCCTCGTTCTCTTCGTCTTCACCCTGGTGGTGAACACCGTGGCCTCCGTGATCGTCAGCCGCACCAGGGTGCGGAACCGATGACGGCGACGATCACCCCGCCCGAGTCCGAAGCAACGGCACCACCGGAGCCGCCGCCGGAGGCACCGGTGCCCTCGCCCGGAATCCCGGCCCGGCGCCCGATCCGGCCGCGCGACTTCAAGCCGGTCGACGCGGCGCTGGCCGGCGCGACCCTGGTGGCGTCCTACTGCCTCGTCTGGGTCATCTTCAACGAGCTGACCCTCCTCTCCGGGGTATTCGGCTTCATTGTGGTCCTCGCCATCGTGTTCCTCATCCTGTACTACGTGCTCAATCGCCAGCTGCATGGCAGGCGGGTCGCCGCGGACCGGGTGACGGGCGCTCTCCTGACCCTGGGCGTCCTGTGCATGCTCACCCCGCTCGTGCTCCTCGTCGGCTTCCTCTTCGTCAAGGGCGTCCGGCTGCTCTCATGGCACCTGCTCACCGCCACCCAGAACGGGGTGCTCGAGGTGTGCGCACGCGGACAGACATGCGCCAAACCGGGCGTGTTCCACGCCATCGTCGGGACCCTCGAGCAGGTCGGGCTGGCGGTCGTGATCGGTGTCCCGTTGGGCATCGTCACCGCCATCTTCCTCAACGAAGTGGGCGGCCGGCTCACCCAGCCGGTACGGGTCATGGTCACCGCGATGAGCGGCCTGCCCGCGATCGTGGCGGGTATCTTCATCTACTCCATCATCGTGGTCCACTACGGCTTCTCGGGCATCGCCGGTGCCCTCGCCCTGGCCATCCTCCTGCTGCCCACGGTGACCCGCGGCACGGAGGAAGTCCTCAAGATCGTTCCCGACGAACTGCGAGAGGCCTCCGCAGCGCTCGGTGCGCCGCAATGGCGCACCGTGTGGTCCGTGGTCCTCCCGACGGCGCGCTCGGGCATCATGACGGCGGTCCTGCTCGGCATTGCGGTGTCCGTCGGCGAGACGGCGCCGCTCCTCTTCACCGTCTTCGGCGCCAACGCCACGAATTGGAACCCTTTTAGCGGCCCCCAGGCCTCGCTACCACTTCTGATCTATCAGTCGGTAAAATCGACCCAGAGGGCGGACGTCACGCTTGGCTATGCCGCCGCCCTCGTCTTGTTCTTGATGGTGTTCTTCATTTTCATCCTGGCCCGTATCCTGTCGAGCCCCTGGCTCTCCAACAAGGCACGGTCGCGGTCTAGTCGCAGGATGGCGAACGCCGCCGCCCGTGGAGTCGGAGGAGGTCCGGTGAATTGACCAGCACTGCGGACAGCATGACGAGCGTTCCGCAGACCGACCAAGTGCCCCAGGTGGTCGGTCCGCTGGGGGCGGGAGCCGGCGAGATCGTGACGAACGACGTGTGCGCCTGGTTCAGCGGTCGGCTCGTGCTCGAGGGCGTCACGCTCACCATGGAACGCAACCGGGTGACCGCGCTCATCGGACCGTCCGGGTGCGGCAAGTCGACCTTCCTGCGCATTCTCAACCGCATGCACGAGACGATCAACGGCGCGCAGCTGGCCGGAACGGTCGACCTCAACGGGGTCGATGTCTACGGTCCGTCGCAGCGTGCCGTCGACGTGCGCCGTCACATCGGCATGGTCTTCCAACGGCCGAACCCTTTTCCGGCCATGACGATCTATCAGAACGTGCTCTCCGGCTTGCGTTTCAACCAGATCAAGCCACCGAAGCCGGACGATCTGGTCGAGGAGTCGCTCACCAAGGCCGGTCTGTGGAACGAGGTGCGCACCCGGCTCAAGGCTCTCGGCGGGGACCTCTCGGGAGGTCAGCAACAGCGGCTGTGCATCGCCCGCGCGCTCGCCCTCAGACCGGCAGTCCTGCTCATGGACGAGCCATGCTCGGCTCTGGACCCCACTTCGACGCGCCGAATTGAGGAGACGATCGGGGAGATCTCCGACGAGGTGACCGTGGTGATCGTCACGCACAACATGCAACAGGCCCAGCGGGTCTCGGACACGTGCGCCTTCTTCCTGGCCGGGGAGAACGAGCCGGGCCGGGTGGTCGAGGTAGGGCCGACCGACACCATGTTCAGTAATCCCTCCGACCCGAGGACGCACGACTATGTCAATGGACAGTTCGGCTAGGCGGCGGGTGCGATGCGCCCGGACGCTCGGCGTCTCCGGGTTGAGCGCGCTCGTCATGGTTCCGCTCACGGCTCTGCTCGTGCTGCTGTCACCCCACGTCGCCTCCGCCGTTGCCCCCGTCCCGATCACCGGCACCGGATCGAGTTTCGCCGGGCCGGCCTTGCGCCAGTGGGCCGCCCAGACCGACGGCGTCGACGGTGTCGCCATCAACTTCACCCCCTCGTCGTCGGTGGCCGGGCTCAACGAGTACGCACAGGGGCTCGTGAACTTCGCGGCGAGCGACATCGGGTACTCGACGGGCCAGGCGAACTACACCCCGAGCCCGTCGCAGGTGCCCTTTCAGTACATGCCCGACGTGGGGGGCGCCCTCTGCATGGCGTACAACCTCGACTCGCCAGCCGGTACCCCGATCACCAACCTGCGCCTCGATCCCCAGATACTCCTGAACATCTTTTCCGGACAGATCCAATTCTGGGACGATCCGCAGATCGCCGGGCTCAACCCCGGGGTGCCGTTGCCCCACTTCCAGATCATCGCCAATGTCCGATCGGACGGCGCAGGTGAGAGCTACATCCTGTCGGACTACTTCTACACCCTGTTCCAGAGCGAGTGGAACGCGTTCACGGCGGCGATGGGCGCCGCGAACGGAGCGAATGCGATCTGGCCCTCGGCGCCGGTCAACGCAAACCAGATCGGGCCCTACGACATCGCCCAACTTCCGGCTTGGAGCGGTTCCGACGCCGTGATCGAGCACACCAAGGACGACAACGGCGCCAGCAACAACACCAACAACTCCATCACCTACGTCGAGACCGCGTACGCGCAAGAGAACAATGTGCCGTGCGCCGCGATTGAGAACCCGGCGGGCCAATTCGTGCAACCATCCGAACAGGCTGACGCGATCGCCCTCACCCAGGACCAGCTCGAGCCGGACCTGGAGCAGATCCTCACCGGGGTGTTCCTCAACTCAAATGCGCTGTCCTACCCGATCTCGGCGTACAGCTATCTCATCACGCAAGAGGCTCAGACGCCCCCGGCGGTGGGCGTGGTCCTGGCCGACTATGTCAAGTTCATCGCCTGCCAGGGCCAGGAGTCGGCCGGGGCACTCGGCTACACGCCGATCCCGCCCAACCTCGTCCAGGACGATTTCGACGCCATCAACCGGATAGCCCAGGGTGGAGCCCCCCCGCTCCCGGCCGCGACCGCCGCCAACTGCCCGAACCCCTACCTGACGGGGCAGCTCACCTTGCCGGGCGAGCCGATTCAACTCGGTACGCCTGGAGCCTCGGGAACGACGCCCGGGGCGAGCTCCACCGGGCCGTCGTCGGGGACGACCGCGACGGGAGCGACGGGCACCTCTGGAGGAACGAACGCCGGCTCGAGCACGTCCAGTGCGGCGATCCAGGCTGAGATCGCCGCGGCGCAGAAGAAGGAAGCGCAGGTGGCGCAAGCAAGTGCGCGACGGGCCGCGACCGTCCAGCCGGCGGGTGCGGCGCTCATCAGCCAGATCGACCGATTACTCGGCCACCCGTTCTCGTCGGGTCTGATCTGGCTGTGGACTCTGCTCTTGGTCGGCGTCTTCGCCGTGGCGCCCGCCGCCATCGCGATCCTCGGCGGACGCCGCCGACCTCACACGGGGTCTGAGGGCACGGGGTCTGAGGGCACGGGGTCTGAGGAGGTGGACCAGTGACGCCTGCATCGACTCAGCGCCGCCGAGTAGTCCGCGGCCGGCTCGCGATGGTGGCAGCGGGATTGCTCGTCTGCGCGGTCTCAGGGTTGATGATGACCGCACCGTCGGACGCGGGCACGGCCCGGCTCTCTCATACGGCAACGACGGACGCCGGCACCGCAGGTGGGGTCGTGCCGTGTCCGGCCGGATCCCCTTCGAGCGACACGTGCGCGGCCATGCCGTGTCCAACCGGGCCCGACTGTGGTCAGATCGTCGCGGGTCCGGCCCAAGACCTCGGCCTGGGCCAGTACGTCTACCTGCAGCTGAAGGACTTCGGTCCGGGCGACACGGCCTTTGTCGGCTACTGCTCGGATCCCGGCGGGACCGCGCAGTTGCCGCCGCAGAACCTCCAGAATCCTCCCGCTCCGCCGATCTGCGCGACGAGCAGCCCCCAGTACAACGCTCCGCCGACAGGAGGGATCCCCATCTTCTCGGCGACCAGCGGTCCTATTCAGTCCGGCACGGCCGCGACGAGCGTGGAGACCGAGGAAGCGTCGCCACCGGGCATACCGCTCCAGGGCAACGGCACGACGACCTTCTACTGCGACACCACCTCCACCAACGCCTGCGACATCGTGATCACCGACTTCGCGATCACGGCGAGCCAGAACGACTTCAACATCGATGCGGCCAACAGCGTCGCCATCCCGTTGACGTTCGCCCCGCCGGCGAGTTGTCCCGGAGCCCCTTTGGTCACGAGCGAGAGCGAATACGGCATTGACGTGCTCACGTCGTCGTTGGCGCAGCTCAGCTGTTCGCAGAACCCCCCGTCGAAGGCGGTGGTCGCACTCGAGACGGCCGTCGGAGGTCCCACGGCGGTCAGCGACCTGGCCGCCGGCACCACAGAAGTTGCCTTCACCGATGATCCTGAGTCCGCCGACCAGCAAAAATCCCTGAGCTCAGGCCATTTTGCCCTCATCCCGGTCGCTCTGACGGCGAATGTCGTGGGCGTGGACGCCCAGATCCGGGGCACGGGCCTCGATGGCACTCAGCAAGGCATCAACTATCCCATCGATGAAATGCAGCTGAGCCCGACCATGGTGGCCGGCGAAATCACGAACGAAGGTGCCTGGCCGTCCTCGTACACCGCAGACGACCAGGTGCCGTGCAGCGGAGCGAGCGAAGTTGGCACGACCGGCAAGTGCGGCGGATTTCCGTGCGGCGTCCTCGGGTCCAGCCGCACCTGTTCGCTGTTCGACCAGCTCAACTACCTGCCGGGGTATGACAACTTCTTCCGGGCCGGAGCCTTCATGCAGGTAGGCGGATCGGGGTCGACCGACCAGCTCTTTACGTGGCTGTGCGACGCCCCCTTGGTGCCGCTCGACTTCGGGACGAATCCCAAGGAGAGCCAATCGGGCGAACAGGCTCTCGAGACGGGGCTCTTCGGGAAGAGCGGCCCGAAGGTGACCTGTCCGGCGGGCCAGGACCAGGTGCCGGGGTTCACGGCGCCGGCGAACTTCTTCACGTACAACAACCCGGAGACGCAGAACCAGAAGGCACCGCCGTTCGTCGAGAACCAAAGCGGTGACAACGCGGCCGCCGCCTTCATCAACGAGAACTGGGCGGAGGGGGAGTACTACGGCGTTGGTGCAGTGGCCTCGTTGCAGAACGCGGCGGGCGACTTCGTCCAGCCGACGCCGACGTCGCTCGACGCGGCGGTGCAGGTCGCAACGCCCAACCCCGATGGCACGATCACGCCCAACTACACCAGCACCAATCCCGACGTCTACCCCATGCCGGATGTGATCTACGCCGCCGTGTCGACGGCGCCGGTGCCGGCCGCCCAGGCATCCGCCGAAACCGATCTGTTGACCCAAATGCTGCAGCTCACCGGCACCGGCGGTTCCAACGTGTCCCTCTTGCCGGCAGGCTTCGTGCCGCTGCCGGCGAGCCTCGTCACGCAGGCGCAGGCCGGCATCGCGAAGGACATCGTCGCGGCGCCTTCACCTGTCGCCGCCGGCGGTGGCGGCGCTGGGACGCCGGCTAACGGTTCGACGTCGACGAACTCACCCGCTTCCTCGAGGCTCTTTGGCTTCTCGGGGCTGTTCGGTGGGTTCTCGTCCAACTCGTTCCCGCTGGTCGGCGGGCTCTCCCCCCTCGCGGGCCTGCTGGCGAACTCACTGGCGAAGGCGGCAACCGGGTCGTCGCACGGGCCGACGGGACCGTTGCTGGGTCCGGCCCTACCCGGCTACGCCTTGGCCTCCAGCCAAGGGAGCGCGCTCGTCTCCATCGCAGTGCTCCTGGGTTTCATCGCCCTCCTGGTCGGTCTCCTCTTGATGAGCTCGGGTTTGCTGGGCAGGATCCGGAACGCCCGAGGGTCGTCACCCGTCGACGACGGTGACGGAGGCGCCGAGGCGTCGGCCCCGGGGGTGGCCCCGGCGTGACCGAGCCCGCGGAGCCGATTGAGGCCGAGGACCGCGTTGCCGAGATGTCGAGAGCGAGCACGGGTGGCCTGGCGACCACGTATGTCGCGCCTCCGGCGCGGGCGACTCTCGCCGACGCCGACGCCGACGCCGACGGGGTGAACGGGGTTGTCCCGATGTCGCCCGAGCCGCTCGACTCGGGCGACGGCCCGCCGGTCGAGAACCCCGAACAGCCGGAAACGACACCGGGTCGCAGGTCCTTCGTGCTGCTCCGTGCCGGGCTGGCCGCCTCGACCGTGGGACTCTGTCTCCTGCTGTTCGCAGGATACGTGTACACGTTCAGCACACTCCAGCAACACCGCACCCAGGAGATCCTGCTCAACGAGTTCACCTCGGGGACCAGGAGCACCATCCTCACCGCAAAGTCGGTGCCCGAGGGCCAGCCGGCCGGGGTGCTCACGGTCCCCGCCATCGGCCTGACCCAGGTGATCGTCGAGGGGACCACTGCCACCGACCTGCTCAAGGGGCCCGGTCTGATGCCCGGGACCGCCCGGCCCGGATCACTGGGAAACTCTGTCCTGGCGGGCCACCGGACGATCGCCGGGTCTCCCTTCGCACACCTCGACCTGCTGAAACGCGGCGACCGCATCATCGTGGTGACATCCCAAGGCCGTTACGGTTACCGCGTCCTCGCCGTCGGCACGACTCGCACGGGCCAGCAAGACCCGACCAGCCCCAACCGCCACCCGCGCCTGACGCTGGTCACGTCCGACGTCGCGGGGACCGGTCGCCTCTACGTCGTGGCTGCGCTGCGGACGGCTCCCAACCGGCTCCCCATCCCGCGGCATCCGCCGACGTCGGCCCAGCGCGGCCTGAGCGGTGACAGTGCGGCCGTCGTGCCCTCCATCCTGTGGGGTCTTCTCCTCGCCGCCGGTTTTGCCGCGACCTTCTTTGCCTACTGGCGGTTCCGCGGCCGGCACTGGTCGGTCTACCTTCTGAGCACCCCCGTGCTGCTCGCCATCACCTTCGTCTGGTACGGCAATCTGATCAGACTTCTTCCCGGCACCATGTGATGCATCATCTGCGACGCTTCTCTCATCGGCCCCGCAACGGAGCCGCCATCGTGGTCGCGCTCGGCGGCCTTTCCCTCGTGGCGTCGGCGTGCTCGAGCTCCCCGTCACCGGCCGCCGCGCCGACGACCACCACGTCGTCGGTCCCCACCCCGGAGCTCACCACCCCGACCGTGACCATCGACGGGCACTCCTACCAGGTCCCGACCGACGGTGGCAGTCCCATCAACTCCGCCGTCGACACGAGCGGCCAGATCGTGCTGACCGACAAGGGCTTCGTCCCGTTCCGAGAGATCGTCGACCTCAACCAGACCATCACCTGGACCAACCTGAGCTCGCATCCGGTCACCATCTCGTTCCTCCACATGCCCGGCACGACGAGCCACAGACTCCCGGTCGGTGGCACGTTCAACTACTCCTCGCCGACCCTCATCAATTTCGAGTACGTCTCCTCGTCCGGCTACCACGGGACGGTCTCGATCGGGGCCTTCACGTCGTAGCGGCGCAGGCGCCGCAAAGGGCCCAGGCGGGCGCGCCGGTGCGGAGGTGGGCTGGTTCGTCCGGGTGGAGGCCGCCGGGAGGGGTCCGGCGGACGCAGGGCGGCTTGCCCCTCAGGCCCTGGACGCCTATCCTGGTGGGTCGCCCCGGGAGACCCCATGGGCGCCCGGGTAGGGCCTGGTTCCCCGCCCACCCCACACCACGTGGTAGCGAAAGATCGGTCCTGTGCGCACCTTTTCACCCAAAGTCACCGAAATCGAGCGTGCCTGGTACGTCGTGGACGCCGACGGGCTCGTCCTCGGCCGCCTGGCCTCGTCGGTGGCCGCCATCTTGCGCGGCAAGCACCGACCGTACTTCGCCCCGCACGTCGACACCGGTGACCACGTCATCGTCGTCAACGCGGAGCGGGTCGTCCTGACCTCGGACAAGGCCGGGGCCAAGATGGCCTACCGCCACAGCGGCTACCCGGGCGGCCTGCGCGCCACCAGCTACGCCGAGCTCCTCGCCGACAAGCCGGCCGAGCTCGTCCGGCGCTCCGTCCGCGGCATGCTGCCCAAGAACACGCTCGGCCGCCAGATGCTCGGCAAGCTCCAGGTCTACGCCGGCCCTGACCACCCCCACGCCGCCCAGAAGCCCGAGCCGCTCGAGCTGCCCGAAGCCCGCCGGGCCGGCTGACCGAACGCCGTAGGAAGGACATCACCGAGGCCATGCCCGTACCACTCAGCCAGACCACCGGCCGCCGCAAGCAGGCCGTCGCACGGGTCCGCTTCAAGCCCGGCCAGGGCAAGATCACCATCAACAAGCTCGCCTTCGAGAAGTACTTCACCTCGGCCACCCACCGCATGCTCGTGACCGAGCCGCTGCGCGTGACCAACACGGCCGAGTCCTACGACATCGACGCCACCATCGACGGCGGCGGCATCTCGGGCCAGGCCGGGGCCATGCGGCTGGGCATCGCCCGCAGCCTGTGCGCCGTGGACCCGGAGTTCCGCGGCGCGCTCAAGCGCTCCGGCCTCCTCACCCGTGACGCCCGGGAGAAGGAGTCGAAGAAGTACGGCCTGAAGAAGGCCCGCAAGGCGCCGCAGTACTCCAAGCGGTAGCCGCGGGAACGGAGTGGCGCCGACCCGCTTCGGCACCGACGGCGTCCGCGGTGTCGCCAACGAGGACCTGACCGCCGAACTCGCCCTGGCGCTCGGACGAGCCACGGCGCGGGTCCTCCCGGCCCCGACCTTCGTGGTGGGCCGTGACACCCGTCGCTCGGGCCCGATGCTCCAGGCCGCCTTCTCGGCGGGCCTCGCCACCGAAGGGGCCGACGTCATCGACCTGGGCGTGTTGCCCACCCCCGGGGTGGCGGCCGCCGCGGCCCGCCGCGCGGTGCCGGGCGCCGTGATCTCGGCCTCCCACAACCCCTTCGGCGACAACGGCATCAAGCTGTTCAGCCTCTTCGGGACGAAGCTGCCGACCGACGTGGAGCAGGAGATCGAGCGCGAGCTCGACGCCGTCCTGGCCGACCCGGGGCGGCCGCCGCGGCGACCGACGGGCCACGGCGTGGGCCGGCTCAGCAGCGACCCCGGCGCGCGGCAGCTCTACGGCGAGCAGCTCATGGCGACGATCGACGGCCGCGGGTTGGACGGCGTGCGCATCGTCGTCGACTGTGCCAACGGCGCGGCCAGCGAGGTCGCGCCGTGGGTGTTCGCCGACCTCGGGGCGGTGGTCACCACGCTGCACGACGCCCCTGACGGGGCGAACATCAACGACGCCTGTGGCTCGACCGACCCCACCGAGCTGGCGCGCGCCGTGGTCGAGCGCGGAGCCGACGTGGGCCTGGCGCTCGACGGCGACGCCGACCGGGTCATCGCGGTGGACGAGAGCGGCACGATCGTCGACGGCGACGTGCTCCTCGCGCTCTTCGCCCTCGACCTGGCCGAGCGGGACCGTCTGACGGGGAACACGGTTGTCGTCACGGTGATGACCAACCTCGGGTTCCGGCTGGCCATGGAGGGGCGCGGCATCGATGTGCGCGAGACCGACGTGGGGGACCGTCACGTCCTGGCCGCGCTCGACGCCGACGGCCTGAGCCTGGGCGGCGAGCAGTCGGGCCACATCATCTTCCGTTCGCTGTCGACCACCGGCGACGGGATCCTCACGGGCATCGCCTTGGTGGACCTGATGCGGCGCGCCGGGCGCTCGCTGGCCGACCTGTCGAGCGGCCTGGTCGAACGGGTGCCCCAACGCCTCGTCAACGTGCCCATCCCCCGACCGGAGCGGCTGGCCGACTGCGCCGAAGTCTGGGAGGCGGTGGTGAAGGCGGAAGCCGAGCTCGGACACCAGGGGCGGGTGCTCCTGCGGCCCAGCGGGACCGAGCCACTGGTCCGGATCATGGTCGAGGCGCGCCAAGAAGCCCAGGCCAACGCCGTGGCCGCGCTGCTCGTCGACGTCGTGGAGTCGGCCCTGGGGCAGAGCGAACCGCAGGCCCCCGTCTAACCTGGGTCCCTATGTGCGGCATCATCGGCGTCACCGGCGAGGCCGACGCCCTGCCTGTCCTGCTCGGGGCCCTGCACCAGCTGGAATACCGGGGCTACGACTCGGCCGGCGTCGCCATGGTGGTCGACGGTGCCATCTGGAGGGAGCGGGCCGCCGGGGGGACCGATTCGGTGGCCAAGCTGGCGGAGCTGACCGGAGCCGCGCCGGCCGGCCCGGCCCAGGCCGCCATCGGCCACACCCGCTGGGCCACGCACGGAAGCCCGACCCCCGAGAACGCCCATCCGCATGCCGACTGCACCGGCCGGCTGGCCCTGGTCCACAACGGGATCATTGAGAACCACGCCGCGCTCCGCGCCGAGCTCGAGGCGTCCGGCCACACGCTCACGTCGGCCACCGACACCGAGGTGATGGCGCACCTCATTGAGCAGGAGATGCGCCAGGGCGCGTCGCTGGCCGCGGCAACCCGCTCCATGCTGCGCCGCGTCCGCGGTGCGTTCTCCATCGCCGTCGTCCACGCGGACGAGCCCGACACGATCGTGGCGGCCCGGCGCTCGACGCCGCTCGTGTTGGGCCTGCACGACGGCGCGGCGCTCCTGGCGTCTGACATCCCGGCGCTGATCGGGCACACCCGCCGCGTCTTCGCGCTCGCCGACGACGAGCTGGCCGTGCTCACGCCCGGAGCCCTGCACGTCACGAACTTCGACGGGGAGCCGGTCGAGCCCGAGCAACTCACGATCACCTGGGACCTCGAGGCCGCGCAGAAGGGTGGCTACGAGGACTACATGTCGAAGGAGATGCACGAACAGCCCCACGCCGTGGCCGACACGCTGCTCGACCGGCGGGGGCCGGGCGGGCAACTGATCCTCGACCAGATGCGGCTGGGCCCGGCTGACCTGCGCGACATCGACAAGGTCTTCATTGTGGCCTGTGGGTCCAGCTACCACTCGGCGCTGGTGGCCAAGTACGCCATTGAGCACTGGGCGAAGCTGCCGACGGAGGTCGACATCGCGAGCGAGTTCCGCTACCGGGATCCCGTGCTGAACGAGCGCACGCTGTGCGTCGGCGTCTCCCAGTCCGGCGAGACCCTCGACACGTCCGAAGCCATGCGCGAGGCGTCGCGTCTGGGGGCCAAGGTGCTCGTGGTGTCCAACGTCGTGGACTCCTCCATGGCCCGGGCCGCCGACGGCGTCCTCTACACGCGCGCCGGACCCGAGATCGGCGTCGCGTCGACCAAGTGCCACCTGGCCCAGATCGTGGCGCTCGAGGTGCTCGGCCTGTACCTGGCCCAGATCCTCGGGACGCAATCGGCCGAGCGCATCAACGAGGTCCTCAACGCCATGGAGGTGCTGCCCGGCCTGGTGGCCAACTCGCTCGATCGCGTCGGCGACGTCGACGACGTGGCGGCCAAGCTGACCGACGCCCGCGACTTCTTCTTCCTCGGTCGCCATGTCGGCTACCCGGTGGCGCTCGAGGGCGCGCTGAAGCTGAAGGAGCTCGCCTACCTGCGCGCCGAGGGGTACCCGGCCGGCGAGCTCAAGCACGGGCCTATCGCGCTGATTGAGCCGGGAACCGTCGTGGTGGGCATCGCCACCCGCAATCCCCTGTGGGAGAAGATGCTGTCCAACGTGGCCGAGGTGCGCAGCCGGGGCGCCACCGTGGTGCTGGTGGCCGACGACGGCGACGAGGAGTCGGCTGCGGCGGCGGACCACGTGCTGTGGGTCCCGCCGACCTCGCCCCTCATTTCGCCGGTCGTGGACGTCGTGCCGCTGCAGCAGCTGGCCTACCGATTGGCCCGGTTGCACGGGCACGACCCCGACCGTCCCCGCAACCTGGCCAAGACGGTGACCGTCGAGTGAGCACAGCGGCCATCGTCGGCGTGGGCGTCGACGCGGTCGACGTGGAACGGTTTCGCCGCCTCCTCGACCGGAGGCCGCGCTTCGCGGCGCGGTGCTTCACCGACACCGAGCAGTCCGACGCCACCGTGTCGGCCGACCCGGTGCAGAGCCTGGCGGTACGGTTCGCGGCCAAGGAGGCGGTCATGAAGGCGCTGGGCTGCGGGATCGGCGCCTTCGCCCTCACCGACGTCGAGGTGCGCCGGACCCCGGGGAAGGACGCCACCCGGAACGCGCCCTACCTGGTCCTGCACGGCACCGCCGCCGAGCTGGCCGGCGCGCGGGGCGCGGGGAGCTTTCACGTTTCGTTGACCCACACCGACGGCGTCGCCATCGCGTTCGTGGTCGCTGAGCACTCGGGATCCTCGTGCGCGCCGTCCTGACGCGCGAGGAGATGCGGGCCGCGGACGCCGCCGCCCTGGCCGACGCCTCGCACGAGACACTGGTGCGGCGCGCCGGGACGGCGGTCGCCCATTCGGCGTTGCGCATGCTCGGCGGGGCCTACGGCCGGCGCATCGTGGTGGTGGCCGGCAAGGGCAGCAACGGCGCGGACGGGCGGGTGGCCGCCGCCGCGCTGTCTCGCCGCGGGGCCCGGGTCCGCGTGGTCGAGGCGGCCGACGCCCCGGGAGGGTCCACGCTGCCCGAGTGCGATCTCGTCATCGACGGCGCCTACGGCACGGGATTCCGCGGCTCCTACGAGGCGCCGTCCCCTCCGAGCGGGGCCCAGGTCCTCGCCATCGACATCCCGTCGGGCGTCGACGCCGATACCGGCGAGGCACCCGGCGATGCCGTGCGGGCCGACCGGACCGTGACGTTCGCCGCGTTGAAGCCGGGGCTGTTGCAGGGGGCCGGGCCGCGCCGCAGCGGCACCGTCGAGGTGGCCGACATCGGCATCGCGTTCGGGCCTCCCCAGACCGAATTGATGGAGGATGCGGACGTCGCGACGTTGCTGCCCGCCCGGGGGCGGGGGATCAACAAGTGGACGAACGCCGTCGGCGTGGCGGCCGGGTCCCGCGGCATGGAGGGTTCGGCGATTTTGTGCAGCCGTGGGGCCATGGCGGGAGGGTCGGGCATGATCCGCCTCGGCTCGCCGGGCGACCCCGTCGCGCCCTGGCCCACCGAGGTCGTGCGCATGCACCTGCCCGCCGAGGGATGGGGCCCGGCGTTCTTGGAGGCCACGTCCAAGTGCAAGGCCGTCGTGATCGGCCCCGGGCTCGGAACGGGGACGGCCGTGGCCGAGCAGATCCGGGCGGTCGTGGTGGCCATCCCGGTGCCCCTGGTGGTCGACGCCGACGCCCTGACGGCGCTCGGCGACGCCGAGTCCGCGCGCACCGTCTTCGACAAGCGGAGCGCCCCCAGCATCGTCACGCCCCACGACGGCGAGTACGCGCGCATGGCCGGATCGGCGCCCGGCGAGGACCGGCTCGACGCGGCGCGCCGGCTGGCCGGCGCCATCGGCTCGGTCGTGTTGCTGAAGGGGCCGCTCACCGCCGTGGCGAGTCCCGACGGGACGACGGTGACGCCCGACGTCCTGCTCTCCGACGCCGGGGGTCCGGCGCTCGCCACGGCGGGGAGCGGTGACGTGCTGTCGGGCGTGATCGGCGCCTTCTGCGCCCGCGGCCTCGGTGCGCTCGAGGCGGCCGCCCTCGCCGCGCACGTGCACGGCCGGGCCGCCTCGCTGGGTCCCGCGCAGGGACTCGTCGCCGGGGACCTGCCCGCGCTGGTGGCGCGGGTGTTGTCGGAGGCGTCGGGTGGGTGAGGGGGCGCCGATGCGGCTCGTGGCCCCGAGCCCGACGGACGAGGAGCCCGAGGTGACCATGGCCCAGGGGCGGTCGCGGCCCGCATGGGCGGAGATCGACCTGGCCGCGGTCGCCCACAACGCAGCGGTCTTGGCGCGGCTGGCCGCGCCGGCGGAGCTGTGCGCGGTGGTGAAGGCGCACGGCTACGGGCACGGCGGGCCGGCGGTGGCCCGCGCCGCGCTGGCCGGAGGCGCCGCCCGGCTGGCCGTGGCGCTGGTCGACGAGGGGGTCGAGCTGCGCCAGCACGGAGTGACCGCGCCGGTGCTCTTGCTCAGCGAGTGCGGGCCGGACGCCGTCGACACCGCCCTGGCCTACGGGCTCACCCCGACGCTGTACTCGGCGGACGGCATCGCCGCCTTCGCCGCGGCGGCCCATGCGGCCGGTCAGCGCACCGCGGTCCACGTGAAGGTCGACACCGGGATGCACCGCGTCGGCGCCGACCCGGGCGAGCTCGTCGCCCTCGCGGCCACGGTGGCACGGAATCCCATGCTGCATCTCGAGGGGGTCTGGACCCACCTGCCGGTGGCCGACGGGGAGCAGGCGGCGGACCGCGCTTACACCGAAAGCCAGCTCGACCTGTTCGACCGCCTCGTGACGGACCTGGCCCAGGCGGGGATCCGCACCCCCGTGCTGCACGCCGCCAACACCGCCGGCGCCATCGCCTTCCCCCGCTCCCGTCACGACATGGTGCGCTGCGGGATCGGGCTCTACGGGTACCTGCCCGGCCCGAGCGTGACCCGCGCGTTCGGCGAACAGGCGCCCGGCGAGACGCTGCGACCGGCGATGTCGCTCAAGGCGCGCGTCGTCGCCGTGCGCGAGCTCGGCGCCGGTGAGCGACCCTCCTATGGCCGCCTGCGGGCGCTGCCGGCGCGCGCCCTCGTGGCCACGGTCCCGATCGGCTACGCCGACGGCGTGCCCCGGGCCTTGTTCGGAGCGGGCTACGGGGTGCTGATCGGCGGCCGTCGCCGCCCGTTGGCCGGCATGGTCACCATGGACCAGATCGTCGTCGACTGCGGCGCGGAAGGGGCGGTGCGGCCCGGCGACGAGGTCGTCCTGCTCGGGCGCCAGGGGGGCGAGTCCATCACGGCGGACGACTGGGCGGCCATGCTGGGGACGATCAGCTACGAGGTGGTGTGCGGGGTGGGCCCGCGCATGCCGCGCGTGCTGGTCAACCATCCCGACGTTCCCGGTGCCTGACGCGGGCGCGCTCGAGCAGCTGCGCATCGAGGCGTCGACGTGCACCCGTTGCCCGCTGGCCAAGGGGCGGACCCAGGTCGTGTTCGGCGTGGGCAGCCCGTCGGCGGACCTGCTCTTCGTGGGCGAGGCCCCAGGACGCGAGGAGGACCTGGCGGGGGAGCCGTTCGTGGGCCGCTCGGGGAAGTTGCTGGACCGGCTCATGTGGGAGGAGATCGGCCTGACGCGGGCCGAGTGCTACGTGGCCAATGTGGTGAAATGCCGGCCTCCTCAGAACCGCGACCCGGCCCCGGCGGAGATCGAGGCGTGCCGCCCGTACCTGGCCGAGCAGATCGAGATGATCGACCCCTCGGTCATCGTGACGCTGGGCAACTTCTCCACCAGGCTGCTGCTCGAGACCACCCGGGGGATCCGGGAGCTGCGGGGCCAGGTCTTCGAGCGCGGCCGCGCCCGGCTCGTGCCGACGTACCACCCGGCCTACGTCCTGCGGGCCGGGGGCGAGGCCATGGCCGAGATGCGGGCCGACCTCGTGCGGGCGAAGCGCCTGATCGGGGCCGGCCGAGAGTGAGCTGGCCCGTGGTCACGACGAGCGGCTCCGCCGCCACCACCCGGGAGCTGGCCGGCCGCCTCGCGCCGCTGTGCGGCGCCGGCGACGTCGTCCTGCTGGTCGGCGAGCTCGGAGCCGGCAAGACCGTGTTCGCGCAGGGCTTCGCGGGCGCGCTCGGCGTGCTGGGACCGGTGACCAGCCCGACCTTCGCGTTGGTGCGCCACTACCGCTGCGGCGCCGGCAGCCCCGTGGGCGCGCTCCTCCACGCCGACGTCTACCGCACGGGGTCCCTCGCCGAGGTAGTCGACCTGGCCCTCGCCGAGCTCGTCGAGGAGGACGCCGTCGCGCTCGTCGAGTGGGGCGAGCTGGCGGTGCCCGCGCTCGGCGACGACGCACTCGAGGTGACCCTGGCCCAGCCCGACCCCCTGGCGTCGCCGGAGCGGCGCACGATCTCGGTCTCCGGCCGCGGGCGCTGGGCGGACCGGTCGGGCGAAGTCGCCGCCGTCCTCGGGGAGGCGGTCGGGCGGGGCATCAGATCCAGATGACGACGACCTTCGCCGGGCCGCGCGCGGCGGTGGCCATCGAGACGGCGACCGAGACGGTCGGCGTGGCGGTGCGGGACGCGTCGGGCGTCGAGGCCGAGCTCGTGCTCACCGGGCGCCGCCGTCACGTGGAGACGCTCACCCCGGCCCTGGAGCACCTGCTGGCCCAGGTCGGGCTCGCGCCGGACGACATCGGCGTCCTGGCGGTCGACGTCGGCCCTGGTCTCTTCACCGGGCTCCGGGTGGGCGTCGCCGCCGCCAAGGGACTGGCCCAGTCGCTCGGCATCGGGGTGCTCGGGGCGACCAGCCTCGACGTCCTGACCGCCGGGGCGGCCGAGGCGGGGCATCATGGTTTCGTGCTGGCGTGTGTGGACGCCCGCCGGGGCGAGGTGTTCGCCACGGTGCGCGCGCTCGACGCGGCGGGAACAGCGGTAGCTGAGCCCCTCGCCCCCGCTCTGTTCGCGCCGGCCGACCTGGTCCGCGCGCTCGGGGAGCTGGGCGGGGCGCCCGTCGTCGCGGCGGGCGACGGGGCGCAGCGCTACGGTGCCGTGCTGGCGGACGTGCGCGGGCTCGAGGTCGTGGCCCCCGCGCTGTCGTACCCGCCACCCTCGACGCTGCTGCGCCTCGCCCTGGCGCGCCTCGAGGCGGGAGAAACGCCAGTCGACGCCGCGTCCGTCGTTCCCCTGTATATGCGTGAGGCGGATGCAAAGAGCAACTTTGCACGAGCGCGGGCCTGAGACGGGTCCGAGGTGACGATGCGGATCGAGAAGCTGAAGCGCCGAGACCTGCGCAAGCTGCTTCCGATAGAGAGCGCGGTCTTCCCGGAACCATGGTCCCCGGAGGTGTTCAACTCCGAGCTCGCCCTGCGCAAGGGACGGCTGTACCGGGCCGCCTGGGACGGCGACGAGATGGCGGGTTACATCGGCTTCTTCATCGTCGACGAGGAGGCCCACATGACCACGATCGCCACCGCGCCGGCGTACCAGCGCAGCGGCGTGGCGATCACGATGATCGTCGACGCCCTCCGCACGCTTCGTTCCAACGGCGTGAAGCACATCTCGCTCGAGGTCGCAGCCAACAACAAGCCGGCCCAGTCGCTCTACCGCCGCTTCGGCTTCGCGCCGATCGGTGTTCGCAAGAACTACTACCCGGTCACCGGCCAGGACGCGCTGGTGATGTGGGTCTACGACATCGACTCCGACGACTATGCGACGCGGCTCGACGAGCTGGCGGCGTCGGGGTTCAAGCTCGACGAGCGGCGCGTCCCTTAGCTCTGCGGGCGCGGCGGCTCCTCAGCGGACCGGAGAACCCACCGCCTCGGTGTACACCCTGACGAGGTCGTACCCGCATTTTTGGGGCACCTGCCCAGCGAGACCCAACACCAGCGCGAGTCCAGTTCGGCTGACTGCGGCGCGGGGCCACCCAGCCGCGGGATCTCCGCCGCCCGCTCAACTGTCGATGGTCGTTCTGAGCTCGGCCAGCTTGGCGCGGTTGAGCGAGTACCAGACCCACTTGACCCGCCGTTCTCCCTGGACAAGGCCGGCCTCGCTCAAGGTCATCAGGTGGTGGGAGACCGTCGGCTGACTCTTGGCCAGCGGCGCGACGAAATCACAGACGCAGACCTCCCCTTGCGGTGACGCGCCCAGCGTGCCCAGCACCCGGAGGCGGACCGGGTCTGCCAGCGCCGAGCACGGGTGCGCACCATTCCGTCGATCGGACCGTGGCGGCGCCGGCCGGCTTTCCCACAGGTCCTCTTCCCATTGACAGTTATCGATGTATAAACCATACTCAATACATCGACTGAGGTCGATACGCCGCCGCTCGAGAGCCCTATGGGACGTGATGCAGCTGGGTGCGCAGACGTGGGTGGCCAACAGAGGTTCGAGCGGCGGAAGACAGTGGAGGTGCTCGGCAAGCGAGTGGGGTCGTAAGCGAAAGGAGACGACGTGGCTGACCACGAGGCGATGACGATGCAGCAGAAGGTGCACCTCAACCACGTTGCCAAGCATCTGCACACCAAGTTCCACGGCACCTTCGGCCTTGAGACCATTGAGGCCTTCGTGTTCCAGAGCTACGACGATCTGGCCAAGACGGCCACGACGACCAAGTGGCTCACCGTTTTCGCAGAGAAGTACGCCGCGCAGCGTCTCGAAGCCTTGGCCCATTCCCAGGACGGCGCGCTCAAGCGCGTCCCTGCCGTCTTGTTCCTGTGCGTGCACAATGCAGGGCGGTCCCAGATGGCGCTCGGCTGGTTCAACCACCTGGCCGCGGAGCGCGCCATCGCATGGTCGGGGGGTTCAGAGCCCGGAACCGAGCTCAACCAGGATGTCGTGACGGCAATGGCCGAGGTCGGGATCGACATCTCTACGGAGTTCCCCAAGCCATGGACCGACGAGTTCCTCGGTGCGGCCGACGTCGTGGTGACCATGGGATGCGGCGACGCCTGCCCGCTGGTGCCAGGCAAACGCTACGAGGACTGGGAGCTCGAAGACCCGACCGGGAAGTCGCTCGAGGACATCCGGCTCATCCGCGAGGAGGTCAAAGGCCGGGTCGAGAGACTCCTCGACGAGACTCTTCGTTCGGCGCGGCCATGACCCCTTGGCGTGCTCGCCTGTCGACCCGGCTCGCGTCGGGCGAGCACAACATCGCAGACCTGGGTCGTGGACGTGGCATCCGGGACTATGGGCGTTCGAAGACGGTTCGTTGAACGCGGGCGGAATATGGCAAATGAAAGGGGAGGGCACATGGATGAAATAGCGATGACACCGGGCCAGCGGGGCGCGCTGCACCGTGTCGCCGAACATCTCCACGGACAGTTCGAGGGAGTCTTCGGCGTGCAGACCATTGAGGCCCTGGTCTTGGACAGTTTCAACGAACTGTCCAAGACGGCAACCGTAACTCGATGGCTTGTCATCGGGTCTCAGCGATTCGCGGAGCAGAGGCTCAAGGCGCTCGTACAAGCCCAGGGCCACTCCGCAAAGGTTCCTGGGGTGTTGTTCCTGTGCGTCCACAACGCCGGTCGTTCCCAAATGGCTTTGGGCTGGTTCTCCCATCTGGCTGGGAGTAGTGCCGTCGCATGGTCGGGAGGCTCGGAGCCCGGCGCCAAGATCAATCAGGCGGTGGTGGCAGCGATGGCGGAAGTGGGGATCGACATCTCAAGAGAGTTTCCTAAGCCTTGGACCGACGAGTTCTTTGGCGCAGCCGATGTGGTCGTGACGATGGGGTGTGGCGACGCGTGCCCGTTGGTGCCTGGGAAGCACTACGAGGATTGGGAACTCGAAGACCCAGGCGACAAGTCGATCGACGAGATTCGACCAATCCGCGACGAGATCAGGCGAAGGGTCGAGGTTCTGCTCGGCGAACTTCTTCAGCCGTTGCGGACCTGACCTCCGCTGCCGCCCGGCCTGGACGAGCTGATGTGGGTCTACGACGTCGACACCGAAGAGCACGCGGCGCGCCTCGACGAACTGGCCGAGTCGGGGTTCAAGCTGGACGGGGACCGCGTCCCCTTATTCACCCGTCGCGGCTCTCCCGTATGGGTGAGCCGACGGCCTCGATGTCCACGTCGATCAACCACGCCGCCGCCGCTCGCTGACGAGTCACGCCGAAGTCCCGGCGGTCGACCTGGGCGTGCGCCCGCACCCGCGCCAGGCCGCCGTCGAAGGTGGCCGCGTCTACTGCGAGGGCCGCCGGCCCGGCCTTGCCGTGGAGGGCCAGCAGCCCGCGGATCTCCCACCCCCCGCCGACGGTGGCGACCTCGGTCGAGTCGAACTCGAATCTCGGGAAGGTGGCGACGTCGAGCAGCGTGGAGCCCTTGACGTGCTCGTCCCGCTTGCGCATGGGCGTGTTGAACGATTCGGCCGCCAGCACGGCGTGGAGCGTGGAGCGCTGGAGCGGGTTGGCCACGGTGAACGTCCCCGAGGCGAGGCGCATCGTCCCCCGGATCGTGAACAGCCTCAGCTTCTTGGCCGAGAACCGGACGGTGGTGAGCTCTGGATGCAGCCGGTAGCGGCCGGCTGGGACGCCGACCTCGGTCGACGTCCTGCTCTCGTGCATGGTCATGAGGATCTCCTTCTCGCGGGCGCGTTCGCCCGCACTGAGTAAGGACACGGCCGGGCGCCCAGATGTGACGGGGGACTCTCAAGGCGGGTCACGGGCGGTCCGGTCGCGGCCCCCTGCCCGTAGGGTGGCCATCACGCGACGCGGCCCTCACGGGGCCCTGGGGACACCGGGGACAGGAGTTGCGCCCGCGGAGACGATCCGGGGAGGGGCTGCCGAACCACCGGACCACAAACACGTCGTCGCCGACTGGGACTACACCGTGGAGAGCGACTGATGTCGTTTTGGTCTGCCGTGCAATCGGGGTGATAAAGCCCTAGGCTGCGCCGCGTTACGACAGGCGGTGGCGTGTGCGTCACCACGAGAACGGAGGGTGACGTGAAGCATCGACCCCATAGGTGGTTCGCGATCGCGGGAGGCCTTGCCGTTGCAGCGTCTGGCCTCGTCGTATCCTCAGTCTCGTCGGCGGACACGGGTGGCACGGGTGACACAGGTGGTGGGGCGACAGCCACAGCGGTCACGACGACCACGCCGATCAAGCATCTCGTAGTGATCTTCGACGAGAACGTGGCGTTCGATCACTACTTCGGGACCTACCCCTACGCGACCAACCCGGCGGGAGAGCCGTCGTTCACCGCGCTCGCCCACACTCCCGCCGTGAACGATCTGGCCACCGGAGACACTTCGACCGGCCCCACCGGGCCTTTGCTCACCAGCAACCCGAACCTGTCCAATCCGGTGCGCCTGGACCGCACCGACCCCATGACGTGCGACCAGGACCACGGGTACACGGCCGAGCAGTCGGCGGCCGATCACGGACTCGAGGACATGTACGTGCAGGACACGGGCAACAGCGCGACGCTCGCCAAGTGCCTTTCGGGGTTCCCCTCGGAGCCAGTCCCCAGCGGCGCCAGCTCGAACTACGCCGTCATGGACTACTACGACGGCAACACCGTCACTGCGCTGTGGAACTACGCACAGCACTTCGCCATGAGTGACAACGCCTATGGGACCACCTACGGACCGTCGACCCCCGGCGCGCTGAACGTGACGGCTGCGCAAACCTACGGCGAGATCTGCGGCCCGAAGTCCGTCACTCTCAGCGCCAGCGCATGCCCCTCGCCTCCCGGGTACGACAGCTCCGACGTCGCCGCCTCGGACATCACGACCTCACCGATCACCAAGTCCGACCCAACGGGTAGGACTCCGGTGTCCAAGCAGCCCGCCGCCGGCAAGGGCACGGTGGCCGCCGACGCCGACCCGACCTACGACATCTGTTCGTACCTCCCGAAGACCGATGGAGGAGGCGGCGCCACGCCAGCGACGACGATCGGCATGGGCGGCAACAACATCGGTGAGGAGCTCACCACCGCCGGCCTCACCTGGGGCTGGTTCGAGGGTGGCTTCGACGACGGCTACGTGCCGGGCACCGGCGCGACTCCTCCGACCACCGCGCAGATCTGCTCGGAACAGCACAACAACGTCGGAGGGAACGCGATCACGGACTACGTCCCACACCACGACCCGTTCGAGTTCTACGCCTCGACCGCCAACCCCATGCACTTGCCGCCGACGTCGATCCACGCGATCGGCCGCAACGACCAGGCCAACCACGAGTACGACATCGCCGACTTCTCGGCGGCCGCCGACGCGGGCAACCTCCCCGACGTGTCCTACTTGAAGGCCCCGGCCTATGAGGACGGGCACGCCAACAACTCGGATCCGCTCGACGAGCAGACCTGGTTGGTGGACACGATCAACCAGCTCGAGAGCCTCCCCAGCTGGAGCTCGACTGCGGTCGTGATCACGTGGGACGACTCGGACGGCTGGTACGACCACGTCCTCGGTCCCACGATCACCGGGTCGCAGACCAGCTCCGACACCCTCACCAGCACGGGTCTGTGCGGATCGGCCTCCATCGTGCCGGTGAACTCGAGCGACCAGCCCGAGCAGAGCAGGTGTGGTGTCGGTCCACGCTTGCCGTTCCTGGTGGTCTCGCCCTACGCCGGCCGGAATGTCGTGAGCAACACGTTCATCGACCAGAGCTCGATCGTGAAGTTCATAGAAGATAACTGGAACCTCCCGGGCCTGGGCAACGGAGCCGCCGACAGCGCCGCCGGCGCGTTGGACTCCCTGTTCGACTTCGCCGCGACGAGGCACGCTCCGAAGCTCGTCCTCAACCCGTCCACGGGCGAGCCGGCATAAAGCTAGCGGACCTCAGCGGGGCGACCTCGGCGAGCTGGTCGCCGAGGGCCTCCTCCAGACGCCATTGCCGCGGACGCGGTGACCCTGAGCGGTCGGAAAGAATTCATCAGGGCTCACGGAACCGTCCCCTCAACCTGGTGACGCACGCGTCACCGGCACGAGAAAGGGAGGGTGACGTGAAGCATCGACGCCACAGGTGGTTCGCGGTCGCGGGAGCCTTTGGCGTTGCGGTATCGGGCCTCGTCGTGTCCTCGGTCGCGGCGGCAGACCAGAGCGTCGCCTGCCCGTCCTGGTGGTGTCGCCGTACGCCGGACGGAACGTGGTGAGCAGCACGCTCATCGACCAGAGCTCGTCTCCGGCCACGACGAGCGGGACCCCGTTCGCCAGCGCTTGCTGCACGCCGCCGTAGCCGCCGTTGGTGACCATGACGTCGACATGGGGGAGCAACCGGTCGTGGGGGATGAAGCGTTCGAGCCGCACGTTGGCCGGGAGGCCGGATCGCCAGGGGCCGGGGTCTGGCCCGCCCGTCGTCGCCACGACGAGGAGGTCGTCGTCCCTCAGCGCGTGCGCGGTCAGCCGCCCCAGGTCAGCGTGTCGAGCGTGCCCTGGGTGACGTGCACCACCGGCCGGCCAACGTCGCCATCGTCGAGGTGATCGACCGGCTGGCGGCGGCGAAGGGCTGCACGCCGGGGCAGATCGCGCTCGCCTCGTGCACGCGGCCGGCCGCGCGACGTCGCGCCGATCCGCGGCACCAACCACCGTCGCTACCTCGAGGAGAACGTGGCCGCGCTCGTCGTGGAGCTGACTGAGGAAGACCCCGCCGTGCTCGACCGGGTCGCCCCGGCCCGCGGCGACCGCTACGCCGACATGTCACCGGTCAATCGCTACTCCCGGGCGCTGGTTCCCAGCGCCGGCGTCCTGCGCCAACAGGCCGGGAGCACACACGTTCCTCGCGTCATCGAATGAGTGACGCACGCATCCCCGAGCGACATGGGCCGACGCGCAACATCGTGGCGGATACGCACGTGTGGCCGGGGCCGAGCGGCCACGGGCAGCGCGAAGGTGACCGAGAGGCGTCAACAAGAATTCATCACCGCCTCACGGAACCGTCCCCTCCCGCTCATCTTTGCCGGGAATGGTCCTAAGTGTCCCCGGGCAACCGAGGTGGCGTAGCCGTGGGCTGCGTCACCGCGACATCAGGCGGTGACGTGTGCGTCACCGACACGAGAAAGAGAGGGTGACGTGAAGCATCGACGCCAGAGGTGGTTCGCGATCGCGGGAGGCCTTGCCGTTGCGGCATCCGGCTTCGCCGTGTCTTCGGTTACGGCAGCCGATCCAAGTGCCGTGACGACAACGGCGACGCCGATCAAGCATCTCGTGGTGATCTTCGACGAGAACGTGTCGTTCGATCACTACTTCGCGACGTACCCCTTCGCGGCCAACCCGGCGGGTGAGCCGGCGTTCACCGCCAAAGCCAACACGCCGGGCGTGAACAATCTGATCGACCAGGACACCTCGACCGGCCCGACCGGGCCGCTCCTCACCGATAACGGGAACCTGTCCAACCCGTTGCGCCTCGACCGCGCCGACCCCATGACGTGCGACCAGGACCATGGGTACACCGCCGAGCAGTCCGCGGCCGATCACGGCGCCGAGGACATGTACGCCCAAGACACGGGCAACAGCGCCACGCTGGCGCAGTGCCTGGCCGGGTTCCCCTCGGAGCCCGTCCCGACCGGCGCCAGCTCGAACTACGCCGTCATGGACTACTACGACGGCAACACGGTCACCGCGCTGTGGAACTACGCGCAGCACTTCGCCATGAGCGACAACGCGTACGGCACCACCTACGGCCCGTCGACCCCCGGCGCGCTCAACGTGACCTCCGCGCAGACCTACGGCACCCTCTGCGGCCCGACGTCCGCCACCATCAACGACTCGGCGTGCGCGGCACCGCCCGGGTTGAACGCCACGACGCCCGCCGACTCGAAGATCACGACGTCGCCCAAGAGTTCGACAGACCCCAGGGGCACGACGTCGGTGGCCGACCAGCCGGCGGCCGGCGCGGGCACGACCTACAGCGACGCCGACCCGACCTTCGACATCTGCTCGTACCTGCCCAGCGCAGACGGTGGTGATGCCCACACGGCGGCGCAGACGCTCACCATGGGCGGCAACAACGTCGGCGAGGAGATGACCACGGCCAAAATGACCTGGGGCTGGTTCGAAGGTGGCTTCGACGACGGCTACGTGCCCGGCACCGGTACGGCCCCGACCACAGCGCAGATCTGCTCGGAGCAGCACAACGACGTCGGTGGTTCGGCCGTGACGGACTTCATCCCGCACCACGAACCGTTCCAGTACTACGCCTCGACGGCGAACCCGATGCACCTGCCGCCCAAGTCGGTCGCCATGATCGGCCACAGCGACCAGGCCAACCACCAGTACGACATCGCCGACTTCTGGGCGGCCGCCGACGCGAGCAACCTGCCGGACGTCTCGTACCTCAAGGCGCCCGCCTACCAGGACGGCCACGCCGGGTACTCGGACCCGCTCGACGAGCAGACCTGGCTCGTGGACACGATCAACCGGCTCGAGAAGCTCCCCACCTGGAGTTCGACTGCGGTCGTCGTCACCTGGGACGACTCCGACGGCTGGTACGACCACGTCCTCGGCCCGACGGTGACCGGCTCGGCGGCGAGCATCGACACCCTCACCAACACCGGGCAGTGCGGCTCGGCGGCAACCGTGCCCGAGAACTCGAGCGCTCAGCCCGAGCAGGGCAAGTGCGGCGTGGGCCCGCGCCTGCCCTTCCTGGTGGTGTCGCCGTACGCCGGACGGAACGTGGTGAGCAGCACGCTCATCGACCAGAGCTCGGTGGCGAAGTTCATCGAACAGAACTGGGGCCTCTCGGGCCTGGGCAACGGAGCTGCCGATAGCGCCGCCGGCTCGCTGGACTCGTTGTTCGACTTCACGGCGACGAACCCCAACCCGCCGCTCATCCTCAACCCCTCCACGGGCGAGTAGCGCCAAACCGCACCACACCGGCGCCCGCCCGGCAGGCCACCTCACACCTGCCGGGCGGGCCGTCGGTAGGCTCGAACATCGGTACCCCGAAAGGGGCTGACACGGGCGCCGGCGCTCCGTAGCGTTTGGGGGCACCATGAGAGGAGGCACCGATGCCGAAATTCTTGTTCGAAGTGACATACACCCTTGACGGCATCAAGGGGATCAAGGCGCAAGGTGGCACGCCCCGGGTGGCCGCGGCCCGGGCGCTCATCGAAGAGCTCGGCGGCACCATGGAGTCGTTCCACTACGCGTTCGGGGGCAGCGACGCCTACGTGATCGCGGACATGCCCGACAACGCGGCCGCCGCGGCGACCGGCCTGATCGTGAACGCCAGCGGCGGCGCCGCGTCGCGGACGACGGTGCTCATCACCCCCGAAGAGATGGACGCCGCGGCCAAGCGGGAGTCGCCGTCGTACCGCCCACCTGGCGTCTGACGGGGCACCGCACCCCGGCCTTTGCCTAGGACGGGGACGGGGCGTTCGCGGCGACGCACAGGGCGGCCAATCCCGCGCTGATGTCGCCGAGCGGGTCGCTCCGCACGATCTCGGCCTGCAGCCCTCGTGCGCGGGCGCGGTAGGTGCCGCGGGACAGGACGCGGCGCACGGCCCGGGTGACCATGGCCGGCGACGGCCGACCCGTGCGCAGGTTGATGCCGGTGCCGGACCATTGCACGCGGGCCGCCACCTCGGGCTTGTCCTCGCTGTCTCCGGCCACGACGAGCGGGACCCCGTTCGCCAGCGCTTGCTGCACGCCGCCGTAGCCGCCGTTGGTGACCATGACGTCGACATGGGGGAGCAACCGGTCGTGGGGGATGAAGCGTTCGAGCCGCACGTTGGCCGGGAGGCCGGATCGCCAGGGGCCGGGGTCTGGCCCGCCCGTCGTCGCCACGACGAGGAGGTCGTCGTCCCCCAGCGCGTGCGCGGTCAGCAGGACCAGCCGGCCCAGGTCGGCGTTGTCGATCGTGCCCTGGGTGACGTGCACCACCGGCCGGCCCGCCTCCAGCTCTTCCCACCAGGGCGGGACGTCGAACGACGACGTGGGCGGCGACAGGATGGGTCCGACGAAGCGGACGGTCGGCGCCAGGTCGGAGCGGGGGTACTCGAACCCCGCGACGGTCGCCTGGAAGTACGCGTCGACCACCTTGGGCGGCAGGTCGATGAAGTAGCCCTCGAAGCCGCCGGGCCCGCCCGCCTCGGCCAGCCGGCGGCGAGCGAAGCGCTGGATGTCGGCGAGCGCGCCGTGCTCGGCCGCCCAATTCAACGTGGTGTTACGGACGCGACGGAGCGGGCCGCGTCCGGGTTGGAGGGCCGTTCCGAACAGTGCGGTGTCGCGACTGCAGGACCCGTAGGGCATGACACCCACGCAGGCCAGCGCAGGTTCCCTGCGAGGCCCGATCGCCAGCGGCAGGGCACCGAAGAACATGGAGTCCATGACGATGCAGTCGGCCGGAGCGTCGGACAGGATGGCGCGCAGGTCGCGCCACTGGCCCGGGATCGGCCCGATGAAGATCCGGCGCAGGTCGTCCTTCACCCCGCGCACGCCGCGCTTGGACGACGACTCGCGCTCGGGGTTGGCCACCATCAGGTCGTGGGCGTCGTACTCAGCGGCGAAGGGGACGAACGACGCGCCCGTGGCGGCGACCTTGTCCCGGTAGTGCGGCGTCGTGAAGAACACGACGTGGTGCCCCTCGTCGACCAGCCGGCGGGCCAGAGCCAGCAAGGGTGCCGTGTGCCCCTGGGCGGGCGTCGTACAGAGCACGTAGCGGCGCGCCACCGCGGCACCGCCGCCCGCATCGTTCTCGGCGGCCACCGTCACCGCGCCACGACGGCGCCGCTCCACGCCGCCAGCGTGAGACCCCCTTCGATCGCGGAGCCCTCGAGCGTGACGTCGGTCGCCACGGTCACGGTGCCCTGCAGATCGGCGAAGGTGGCGGTGGCCTCGGCCATGTTCGCCACGACGACGGTGTCCGCCCCGCGGGCGAAGGCCCACGTCCCCGGCGATGACGGCAAGGAGCGGTACGCCCCGACCGCCAGGTCTTCGCTGGCCGCCCGCGCCGCGATGGCCCGCCGGCAGAACTCGAGCACCGATCCGGGGTCACCCTCCTGGTCGGCCACGTTGCATGCGCCCGGGTCGGCCATGGGCAGCCAGGTCCGCACCCCCGGGGTGGTGAAGCCGCCGCCCGACGCAGCCGACCACGGCATCGGCGTGCGCTCCGCGTCGCGGCCCTTGTAGTAGGGCCAGAAGCGGGCACCCACGGCGTCGAGGACGTCGGCCCGTTCGATCGGGCCGTCGGTCAAGCCGATCTCGTCGCCCTGGTAGAGGAACGGCGTGCCGCGCAGGGTGAGCAAAATGAGCAGAGCCACCTTGACCTTGGCCGGGTCGCCGCCGGCCCAGCGGGTGGCGAGGCGCGACACGTCGTGGTTGGACCCGGTCCAGATCGGCCACGCGCCCGAGGGGAGCACCGCCTCGGTGTCCTCGACCACGGTGCGCATGGCCTCGGCCTCGAGCGGCGCGTTGATGAACACGAAGTTGAACCCGCCCTGTAGCTCGTCGTCGCCGGTGCCGTAGAACTGCGCCAGCGTCGAGAGCAGCTCCACGTTGGTCTCGCCGATGAGGAGCCGGGTGGGCTCATAGCCGTCCGCGATGACGCGCCAGCGCTTGAGGATGTCGTGCGCCTCGGGCCGATCGGTGTTGTAGACGGCCCTGACGCCCATGTACTGCTGGTCCAACGGATCGTCCGCGGTGGCGGGCGGGTTGTCGCGCAACTCCTTGTCCTTGATCATCATGTTGCACACGTCGATCCGGAAGCCGGCGATGCCGCGATCCCACCAGAAGCGCACGATGTCGTCGAACTCGCGCCGTACGTCCTCGTCCCACCAGTTGAGGTCCGGCTGGCCGCTCTCGAAATTATGGAGGTAGTACTGGCCGCTCGCCTCGTCGAGCTCCCACGCCGGGCCGCCGAAGATGCTCATCCAGTTGTTGGGCAAGCCGCCGTCGGGCTTGGGGTCGGCCCAGACGTAGTAGTCGCGGCGCGCGGCGTCGCGGCCGGCCAGGGCGTCGACGAACCAGGCGTGTTGGTCGCTGGTGTGGTTCGGCACCAGGTCGAGGAGGACGGCCATGCCCCGGGCCCGCGCCTCACGCACCAGCGTGTCCACGTCCTGGAGCGTCCCGAAGGTTGGGTCGACGTCGCAATAGTCCGAGACGTCATAGCCCCAGTCGCGGTTGGGCGAGCACGTGATGGGCGAGAGCCAGACGCCGTTGACGCCCAGGCGCGCCAGGTGGTCGAGCTTGCCGATGATGCCGGGCAGGTCGCCCACCCCGTCGCCGTTCGAGTCGGCGTAAGAGCGGGGGTAGATCTGGTAGAAGACCCCGCCGCGCCACCAGCGGTCCGGATCGGTTGTGGGGCTCGCTGGCGGCATCTCTCTTCCCTTCACCTCGGGACGGCTCGCCGGGGAGCGTAGTGAACCCTGGCGGCAACGACGCAGTGTCTCTGCCAGACGTCGCCCGTCGCGGTGACGCTCAGAGCCGGGAGCGTTCCACCTCGAGAAGATGCTGGGCCAGTGAGACCGCTGCCACTCGGCAGACGAGCGGAAACCTAGTGAGCGTTGCTGTCACAGTCGGCCGACGGCCACCGAGGCGAGATGCTGTTCCAGGCCGATGGCAAACGACTCCCCAGCCGAGGTGAACGTGATCTGCTGGCCGAGACGGCCCTTGACCGCAAAGAGCTCCGTCGACGTGACGTTCACCGTCTGGCCGTGCTCGGAGACCGGCACACTCAAGGAGAACCCGGCCATCCCCGGGAACGCCGAACGGTCGGTCGCCGAGACCAGGACGGTGCCGTAGGTCACGCCGGCGGGCGTCTTGCCCAAGAGCTTGGACTTGAGCGGGCCCGACGCCAGCTGCGTCATGCAGTCGGGCGTCTTGGGGCTGGCCACCGTCGCGAATTCTGCGGTGGCGTTCTTGGCCGAGGGGAAGACCGTGACCTGGTCGTTGACGGTGAGCCCCCCCGCCTTGTCCTGGAACTGCAGGCTGTTCGCCGAGGGTGGATTCTCGGAGATCAACGAGGTCGCGACCCCGATGCAATGGGCCAACTGCTTGTCGCCCACGTTGTTGTTGGGGTTGGAGCTCTTCTTGCTGGTCCAGCCGGCCGGCATGTCGGACAGGACGAGCAGGGCCTTGCGCGCCTGGTGCATCTCGCTCGACGGCGAGCTGGCCCCCGCCGGAGCCACCCAGATGAGGCTGCTCGCCAAGGTGGCCAGCACGGCACCGACACCAAGACCAGTCCACGCCCCCCTAAGCCCCTGCGTCACGCTGCCTGTTTCCTCTCGATCTGGGCCGGTCTCGCGACACCCCGCGGCTTCTCAGCGGTGCGCGCAAAGGGAAAAGCTAGGCCACGAGGTCGTTCCGTCGGCCGCGGGCAACGCCGCACTCCCAGCCTGAGGGCGCCCGATGTCTCTGGAAACCGTAAACAGGTCCGTGCATGGTTTTCAGAGACATGCGGCCGGTCCTTCCGGCTCTTCGCCTGAGGCCTGACGGCGCCCGAAGTCTCTGGAAACCATAAACAGGTCCGTGCATGGTTTTCAGAGACATACGGCCGGTCCTTCCGGCTCTTCCAACCCCGCAACCGGCACCCGGCATCCGGCACCCGGCACCCGGAACCCGGCACCCGGCACCCGGAACCCCTCAGGCCTTCGCCTTGGCCACCCGGATGAGGTGCACCTCCAACAGAGGCGGGAAGGTGGCACCGTTGCCGTTGAACGTCAGCTGTTCGTTGAAGCGACCATGGACGAAGTCGATCAAGGTGCTCGTGATGGTGAGCTGGCGGCCCTGGCTGTCGAGGGGGATGGTCACGGTGTAGCCGGTCTCGTGCGCCTCGTAGCTGCCCGGCGCGAGGGGAGCGATGGTCACTGTGCCTACGGTCGCGTTGCTGCCCGCCTCGTTCTGGACGCTGGCGCGCAGCGCCTCGCTGCCGATGCGATTCATACAGCGCGGCGTCTTGGTGCTGTCCAGCGCGGTGTAGGCCTGCTGGGCTTCGGTTGCCGTCGGGTACAGCGAGATCGCATCCTCCATCGCCAGCGTCTGGTCCGAGCTCGTGTAGTCGGGGCTGCTGATCTTCGTCGGCTTGATGGCGGCGATGCTCTTTGCGACGTCCGCGCACTGTGCCAGCTGCTTCGACCACGGAGACGTGCGGCTGGGGGCGACGGCCGCGCCGCCCGAGGCCCAGCCGCTGGGCATGTCAGAGAGCTGCAGGAGTGCCTTGTCGGCCTGCGCCACGACGGCGTTCGGCACGCCGTCGGACGCCGACGGGTCGCTCTGGCGCCCGTGCCGCCCGCCAGACGACGTCGTCGACGACGACGACGCGCTCGCTCGGTGCCCGTCGTCGTGCGCGCTCGCCGCCACCGCGAGAGTCCCGCCGCCCCCCACCGCGGCCGCGAGCAGCCCGCCCATCAACGAGACGACGAAGATCGCGATGCACGCGACCGCCAGGGCGCGCCGCCAGTGGTTCATTTCCGACAGAGCCATGTGGTGCCCCCTCCTGCCTCCATGTGCGCTCTCGTCCCGGCTGCGACCGACGGGTCCGTGACCGGCCGGGGCCGGATTCCACCGGGACGCTGACGCTTTCCCGGGTGGAGAACGTCCCGGGACCCCCGGACACACGGCGGTGTCCCGGCCGAGCCGAGCCGATTCGGGCGGGTCGGCAGCCCGAATCGCATGGGGTCTCTAGGACCGCCCGTAGGCGACCGAGGCCAGATGGTGTTCCAGCGAGGTCGAGAAGGGGGTGCCGACGCCCGTAAAGGAGAGCTGGGTGCCGGTCTTCCCCCGCACCATCGACACGATGGTGATCGCGACGTTGAAGGAGATCCCCTGGCTGGCGGCCGGGAAAGAGATCGTGAAGCCGGTCGAGTGGGGGACAAGCCCCGACCGGTTGGCCGCCGCCACGCTCACCGCCCCGACCGAGACGCCCTTCATCGCCGTCTGGAGCTGCTGCTTGGCCGACGGCGTCTGGAGGTCGGCCGAGAGGCATCCTGGGACCTTGCCGTCGGCGACGGCCGCGTACTCCTCGGACGCCAGCTTGGTCGAGTGGAACTCGTTGACGCTGTCCTGGACCGTGTGGGTGCCCGCCTTGTCCTGGAAACTCGGGCTCATCACCGTCGGCGACTTGGCGTCGATGAGGCTCGAGCTCACTCCGAGGCAGCTCGCCAGCTGGGTCTGGCCCGGGAAACCCCCGCCGCCCCCGTCACTGGTGGTCACCGCCCCTTGTCCGGACCAACCGGACGGCAGGTCGGAGTGCACGAGCAGGTCCTTTTTCAGCTGGGCGTAGGCCCCCGAGCTCGAGCTGGCGCCGGCCGGCCCGGCCACACCGAGGAGCAGGGTCACCCCCGCGAGCAGGGCGCCCGCGCCGACGGACCACCGACGGGTACCGTGCCCGCCCGACAGACCTCTCATCGCCTTTGCCTCCCGAACGGTGGTTGTCCAACCATAGGACAGGGAGTCGGCCGGGCTCCGACCCGCGTGCCGGTTGAAAGACCCCGCCGCGCCCGCTATGTTGGCACTCACAACCCGAGAGTGCTAACGAGTGCCAAGGAGGCCCCTCCCGATGAAGCTGCACCCCCTCGATGACCGGATCGTCGTTCGCCCTGGCGAGTCCGAGGAGACCACCGCCTCTGGCCTGGTGATCCCTGACACGGCCAAGGAGAAGCCCCAGCAGGGCGAGGTCATCGCCGTCGGCCCGGGCCGGCGTTCCGACGACACCGGCGAGCTCATCCCCATGGACGTCGCCGCGGGCGACACGGTCGTCTACTCCAAGTACGGCGGCACCGAGATCACAGTCGAGGGCGAGGACCTGTTGATCCTCTCGAGCCGCGACGTCCTGGCCAAGCTGGCCTAGTTCATCCGGGCCGGCCCACCGCCCCGGTGCGTCCGGGGCGCGGCCGCCTTCACCATTTCCGCCACACCTGAGGAACTCGAGAGGAGTTCGAAAGAGTCATGCCCAAGATCCTGAAGTTCGACGAGTCCGCCCGCCGCGGGCTCGAGGCCGGCGTCAACAAGCTGGCCGACACCGTGAAGGTCACCCTGGGGCCGAAAGGCCGCAACGTGGTGATCGAGAAGAAGTTCGGCGCCCCCACCATCACCAACGACGGCGTGTCCGTCGCCCGCGAGGTCGAGCTGGACGACCCGTTCGAGAACATGGGTGCACAGCTGGTCAAGGAGGTCGCCACCAAGACCAACGACGTGGCCGGTGACGGCACGACGACGGCGACCGTGTTGGCCCAGGCGTTGATCGCCGAGGGCCTGCGCAACGTGGCCGCCGGAGCCAGCCCGAGTGACCTCAAGCGCGGCATCGACAAGGCCGTGAAGGCCGCGGTCGAGAACATCGCCAAGCAGTCGACCGAGGTCGGCGGCAAGATCGAGATCGCCCAGGTGGCGTCCAACTCGGCCGCCGACACCGCCATCGGCGACGTGCTGGCCGACGCCATCGACAAGGTCGGCAAGGACGGCACGGTGACCGTCGAGGAGTCCAACACCTTCGGCATCGAGCTCGAGCTCACCGAAGGCATGCAGTTCGACAAGGGCTATCTCTCGCCGTACTTCGTGACCGACCCCGAGCGCCAGGAGGCCGTGCTCGACGAGCCGTACATCCTCTTCTACAACTCGAAGGTCTCGGCGGTGCACGACCTCGTGCCCGTGCTCGAGAAGGTCATGCAGTCCAGCAAGCCGCTGCTGATCGTGGCCGAGGACGTCGACGGCGAGGCGCTGGCCACGCTCGTCGTGAACAAGATCCGCGGCACCTTCACCTCGGTCGCCGTCAAGGCTCCGGGCTTCGGCGAGCGCCGCAAGGAGATGCTCCAGGACATGGCCGTCCTCACCGGGGGCACGGTCATCAGCGAGGAGATCGGGCTCAAGCTCGAGAACGCGACGGTCGACCTGCTCGGGACGGCCCGCCGGGTCATCGTGACCAAGGACGACACAACGATCGTCGAGGGTGCCGGCAAGAGCGAGGACGTCAAGGGCCGCGTGGCCCAGCTCAAGCGCCAGATCGACGACACCGACTCGGACTGGGACCGCGAGAAGCTCCAGGAGCGCCTGGCCAAGCTGGCCGGCGGCGTCGCCGTCGTCAAGGTCGGCGCGGCCACCGAGGTCGAGCTCAAGGAGAAGAAGCACCGTATTGAGGACGCGCTGTCCGCCACCCGCGCCGCGGTGGAGGAGGGCATCGTGGCCGGCGGTGGCACGGCGCTCATCCGGGCGCGCAAGTCGGTCAACACCCTCGCGGACTCCCTCGAGGGTGACGAGGCCACCGGGGCGCGCATCGTGGCCCGGGCGCTCGAGGAGCCACTGCGCTGGATCGCCTTCAACGCCGGGCTCGAGGGCGCAGTCCTCGTCAGCCAGGTCGAGGCGGCCAAGGGCAACACCGGCCTCAACGCGGCCAACGGCGAGCTGGAGGATCTGGTCAAGGCCGGCATCATCGACCCCGCCAAGGTGACCCGCTCGGCCCTCCAGAACGCCGCCTCCATCGCGGGGCTGCTGCTCACCACCGAGGCCCTCGTGGCCGACAAGCCCGAGAAGGCGGACGGTGCCGCGGCGGCCGCGGCCGCCGCCGCGGGCATGGGCGGCATGGGCGGCATGGGCGGGATGATGTAGTTCCCTTTTCGGGGAACTCCCGCCCTGGACTTTTCCAGGCTCTAAGCGATACTGTTTAGAGATCGTGTCGGGTGTCGAGGCCGGGCCTTCGGGTCCGGCCTCGTCGCGTGCTGGCCCATTGCCGCACCCGCCACGATGTCCGATGGCCCGCCTGTGCCTCGTTACGCTTGTGCAACAAGGGCTGCCTCTGTTGCCGACCCGGTAAGTGGAAGGACGTTCCGTGATCGCAGCGGTGAGCTCAGGAGTCTTCCTTCCCGGTCTCATCCTCGGCATCGTCATCGGCCTCGTTGTCATGCAGGCCTCGAACCGCTTCAAGGGCAGGTACGGCCGTTCCCCCTGGACCATCCCGGGATGGGGTTGGTTCCTCATCGGATTCGTGCTCGGGGTCATCGGGGCGATCCTGTACCTGATCGCGCAGGGCACCTCGAAGAGCCAGGCGATGCAGCGCGGGTACGCCCCGCCGGCCTACCCTCCACCCCCCGTGCCGCAACAGTCGTGGACCCAGCAGATGGGGACGCAACAGCCACCGCCTTCGCCGGGCAGCCCTCCGTCGTACCCATCCGCCGTCCAGCCGGAGCAGCCGCCGCCCGCCGCACCACCACTGAGTGCTCCCGCGCCGGGGACGCAGCCGGGCGCGATGCCTCCACCTCCCCAGGAATAAAGCGGCCGCGCCGCGTCCTTTTGCGATCTGAGGCCCTTCGATGTGGGGACTTCGAGTGGTGGCGGGAGTAGCGAGGCGGCACCAACGCTGAGTGTCGCCGCCTAGACGAATGCCTGATCGTCCGTGACCATCGACGCTTCGGACCCGTCCCGAGCTGCGCCAATGGCGCCCGTCTGAAGTGGGGCTGGTCCGAAGGTTCTCTCTGTATCGGGCTCCCTCTATGCAGCAGGCGCAGTCTGCATAGAGGGAGGCCCGATACAGAGCGCGGGATGTCGCCCCGGGTGCGTCCGATCAAGCGCCTTTGTCGTGTCGTGCGAGGATCACCGCCGAGGTGCCCCCTTTGGAATCAACCGTCTTGCGCCTAGGGTGGCTCGATGGTCGGCGGGGCGGACCTTCGCGACGGCACGTTCGAGGTGACCGGCGTTGAGACGGCGCCGGACGACCATCCCTCGGAAGAGCAGACGCCTGACGCGCCACATCCCCACTGGGGTCGCCGCCTCCAGGTCTGGCGGTCACCGCCCGGCCAGCCCGCCTGGGCGCGTCCGCTGCTGCTGGCCGTGACCGCGCTCGCCGCGCTCGCCTACTCGTGGCACGTCGGGTCGACGATCGAGATCTACTACGGGGCGGCCGTGCGCAGCATGTCCCAGAGCTGGCACAACTTCTTCTTCGGCGCGTTCGACCCGGCCGGCACCGTCACCGTGGACAAGCTGCCCGGGGCGCTGTGGCTGCAGGCGCTCTCCGTCCGGCTCTTCGGCTTCCACGTGTGGTCCATCATGCTGCCGCAGGCCGTCGAGGGGGCCCTGACCGTGCTCGTGCTGTACCACGCGGTGCGCCGCCTGGCGGGACCGCTCGCGGGCCTTCTGGCCGTCCTCGTGCTTGCCGCCTACCCGGCGACCGTCACCCTCGACCGCGGGAACATCCCCGACAGCCTGATGATCCTGCTGCTCGTGCTGGCGGCGGACTCGACCGTCACCGCGATCCGTACCGGCCGTTGGCGCAGCGCCGTCCTCGCCGGCGTCTGGGTCTCACTCGCCTTCCAGGCCAAGATGCTCGAGGCGTGGCTGGTGATCCCCGCTCTTGGGGTGGCCTACCTGGTCGCGGCCCATGGCCCCCTGGTCGCCCGCCTGGGCCGCGTCGCCGTGACCGGCGCGACGACCGCGGTGCTCTCGCTCTCCTACATGACGTTCGTCGCGTTGACGCCGGCCTCGAGTCGTCCCTACGTCGACGGCAGCACCACCGACTCCATCTTCCACCAGGTCTTCGTCTACAACGGGTTCTCACGCGCCGGACAGCCGTCGCCCAACCAGGTGCTCGGCCAGACCCTCGGCACGCCGCTGTTCAGCCAGGCCGAGCCGCCGCCGGCCTGGAACCGCTTGTTCACCGGCGGCTACGGCCACGACACGGCGTGGCTGCTCCCCGCCGCCCTCGTCGCGCTGGTGGCGGTGATGGTGGCGCGCCGGCGGGCGCCACGAACGGACCTGGTGCGTGCGGGTGCGTTGCTCTGGGGCGCCTGGCTCGTCGTGCTCGGCATCGTCTTCACCGTGAGCACGACCATGAACTCGTACTACGCCGGGGCGCTCACGCCTGCGGTGGCCGGGCTGCTCGGCCTCGGCGGCGCTCTGGCCTGGGAGCGCCGCCGACAGGCGACGGCCGCGCTGACCGTCGCCGCCACCGTCCTCGTCACCGTCGGCTACGCGGCGTGGCTGCTCCCGCCGGCGGGCACGGGGCTGCCGACCTGGCTGGCGCCGACGACCGTCGCGCTCGGGCTGATGGCCGCGGCTGCGCTCGTCGTCCTCGTCCTGGCGCGGCACGCCGAACGGCGCGCCAGCCTCCTCGCGCCCGTCGCGGCCGCCCTGGCCGCGACGGCCCTCCTCCTCGTACCCGCCGCGGCGAGCGCGTCCGTCGTGGCGAATGCGCTCGGCCCCTTCGACACCCCGTTCCAACCCGTGATCGTGACGACGGTGCTCCACCACGTCTTCGCGCCCACCCCGACGCCGGCCGGCCTGGCCCAGCTTCAGGCGGTGCGCCGGGGCGCGCCCTACCTGATGGCGGCGCAGACCTCGGCGGTGGCCTCGCCCTTCATCTACGCCACCGGGGAGGAGGTACTGCCGCTCGGCGGATACACGGGCACCGTCCCGACGCCGACTGCCGCCGCCGTCCGCTCCATGATCGCCGCCGGGCTCTTCCACCTGGCCCTCATCGCGTCACCCGGGGCGACGGCGAGTGCCGGGTACATCGCCGCGCACTGCCTCCACGTGCCCCAGCCGCACGGGGGCGCGTCGGTCGTGGCGCCGAAGCTGCGGATCTACTACTGCCTGGGGTGAGCTGACGATGGGCCCCTGGTGCCCGCGACCGTGATCGGTGGATGCTCAAGGAAAGGCGTGGACGACCGCGCGATAGTTCTCGCTCGGTGCCGATGGCTTGGGCGCCGCGATCCCGCCGATGCGCCGACCGACCTTCTTGCGGAGACTCGGGTCGGGGGCCGGCGGCGCCGGAGGCCCGACCACCGTCTTGATCTGCGTGAACCCCGCCGCCCGGCACAGGTTGTGCAGCGCCTCGATGGTGGGCACGTACCAGTTCCCGAAGTCGGTACGGAGCGAGCTTCCGGCGTGGAACTGAAGCAGTACCTCGTTGTCGAGCCCCTCGATGTGCACCGCCTCCGTCTCGATGACGGCGACCTCCTTGGTCACGGCGCGCAGCCGCTCGAGGCAGGTGAGCGGCTCCTTCATGTGGTACAGCACGCCGAGATACAGCACCACGTCGAACTGCCCGAGCTGGTCCAGGTCGACCGTCTGGAAGTCGGCGACGACCGGCTCCACCTTCGAGCCCAGCGCGGCCGCCGCGAACTCGAAGCCACGCCGCCCCGGCAGGTCCGGGTGCCAGAAGTCGGTCTCGTCGCGCGACTGGTCGGGCAGGGTGCCGTTGCGCGTGCACTCCTCCCAGTACGCCCCCCGGGCGACGAAGTCGACGCCCCAGGCATAGTGGTCGAGCGCGACCACCCGGCTGGCGCCGGCCTGTTCGGCCGTGAAGGAGAACTTGCCGTCCCAGGCCCCGATGTCGAGCACGCTGCGCCCGGTGACGTCGGGGATAACGTCGGCCGAGGTCTCCTGGACGCTGATGCCCTTGGTGACCACGCCGTTGCCCAGGTCGATGGTGTGGTACCAACCCATCGCATCGGCCTGCGCCTGCAACTCCTGCGGTGTCGTCACGGCCCGAGAGCGTAGCCAGGCTGCACGGACCCGGAACTCGCCCTCGTCGCCCCGGTGCGCACCGTTAGCGTGAGACCATGGCGCGGCCCGTTCCACCCCAGGTGATCCCCCGTCCGGCCGATTGGCAGCCGGGTGGCCCGCCGCCCTGGGCCGACCTTGCCCCGGCGCGGCGGACTTCCATCGGCCTGAGCAGCATTCTCGCTGCGCTCGACGCCGCCGGTCAGGGCGGCCCGGCGCCGGCCGACGTCGGCTCGGATGCCATCTTCGAGGCGCCCGCGTTGGGTGAAGGCTCGAGCCCACTGCGGGTCAACGCCGGGGTGCTGGCGCCCCTCTTCGAGGAGGACGGCGAGGCGCGGGTGGTCCTGACGCGCCGTTCGACCGACCTGCGGACGCACCAGGGCCAGGTGAGCTTCCCGGGCGGGCGCCTCAACGAGGGCGAGGACGCGCCGTCCGCCGCGTTGCGCGAGGCGCACGAGGAAGTGGGCCTCGACCCCGCGCTGGTCACGACCGTCGGCTGGCTTCACCCGGTGCTCACGATGGTGTCGGCCTCGTTCATCCTGCCCGTGCTCGGCACTCTGCCCGAGCGTCCCGACCTGGTGCCGAACCCCGGCGAAGTCGAGCGGATCTTCGGCGTCTCCCTGGCCGAGCTCGCCGACCCGGTCATCTTCCACGAGGAGCGCTGGCGTGTACCCGGGCGCGCCATTGCCGGGTCGGCGGACAACTCCTTCCCCGTCTGGTTCTTCGAGACCTGCGGCGAAATGATCTGGGGCGCCACCGCCCGGATGCTTCACGAGCTGCTCAGCATCGTCCTCGTCGGCCGCAACGGAGTCTGACCGTCCCGGCCCGGGCGAATTTAGATGGAGGCTTGGGCCTGGGCCAGCTGGGGCAGCGCCCCGCGCAGCTCGCGCCGGGAGCCGACGCCGAGCTTGGTGAAGAGCTTGCGCAGGTGCCACTCCACCGTGCGGGCGCTGATGAAGAGCTGCGCGCCGATCTCGGTGTTGGTGAAGCCCTCGATGGCGAGCCGGGCGATGTGCGCCTCTTGGGGGGTGAGGTCCGTGGTCGTCTCGACCGTGCGCTTCCGCACCGTCTCCCCGGTTGCGAGCAGCTCGCGCCGCGTCCGTTCCGCGAAGGCTTCCATGCCGAGCGCGTGCAGCATCTCGTGGGCCACTCGGAGGTGTTGTCGTGCGTCGGTGCGGCGGTTCTGACGCCGCAGCCACTCGCCGTAGAGCAGGTGTGCGCGCGCGAGCTGAGGGCGGACATGGGTGCGCGTGAGGCGCGCGATGGCCTCTCGGTAGAGCTCCTCGGCCTCGGCGTTCGGGGCCAAAAGGGCCTCACAGCGCGCCCGGATCCCGGCCGACCAGTCGGTGCCCGCGGCTGTCGTCATCTCGACCAGCCGCGCCAGCGCTTCCCGGGCGCGTTCGGCCGCGCCGCTGCGGGCGGCCGCTTCGATCAGCTCGGGGAGCAAGGCCGTATAGACCGTGAAACCCTCGACGCCGAAGATGTCGCCCGCAGCCGCGGCCGCGAGGGCGTCCTCGTAGCGGCCGAGGCCGTTGTACAGCACGGCCCGCGCGTAGTCCGCATAGGCCAGCACCGCCCCCTCACCGCGCTCGAGGCATTCGCGGGCGTAGGTCTCGACCGTGGCGAGGACGTCGGCCTCCCGACCCCGCCAGCCCACCACCGTCAGGAGACCGTGGGGCGGATAGGGGGAGCCGGTCGCCTCGGTGAGGACCCGTAACTCGTCGAGGAGCTTCTCAGCCTCGGCTAGCTGACCGACGAAGGCATGCGCGCTGATACGCGCCGTGAGCGCACTCGGCATGATCGCGAGCAAACCAGCCTGGCGGCCGAGCTCGACGTGGCGATCGGCCAGCACCTCGTAGGACTCGTCGTCCCAGACGGCCATCGCGACGTGCGCCGCGGGCCAGAGCCAGCGCATCTCCTCCATCAGCGACACGTCCCGACTGCGGAAGGTCCGGACCGCCTGCTGCAGCGTCGGCGTCGCGGTCGTGAAGCCGTGGACGATGGCGGTGGCGACGCCGTCGACGAGAAGGTCGGTCGCCGTCGGTGCTGCCTCGAGGTGGGGCGCCCGTAGGGCGGCCTGCACGGCGTCGCTCAATCGCCCGCCGTCCCGAGCGAGCCGGCCCGCGAAGTGAGCGGCCAGCACCGCATCGAGATAGGCATCGCGGGCCATGCGGAGGTCGAGGGGCAGGAGCCGCTCGGCCGCCCGGAGCAGGAGTCCCGGGGCGTCCCTGTTCCGGCTACCGGTGAACGCAATCTCGCCGCGGAGCAGATCGACGAGTGCTCGTTGCAGCTCGTCCAGCGGGCCGTTCTCGGCGGCAGCCAAGATCGCGAGGGCTGCATTGCTGTCGCCGGCGAGCCGTTTCGAGTGCGCAGCGGACAGGGCGCGTCGCGCCCGGGCCTCGGGGTCGAGCGACAGCGCCGCCGCCCGTTCCAAGAAAGCTGCAGAGGCGGCCATTCCGCCGCGCGCCTGGGCCCGGACGGCCGAAGTCTCGAGCTCGGCGGCCACCTCTTCGTCCGTTCCCGTTGCCGCTTGAGCCAGGTGCCAGACGCGACGGTCGGGATCGAGCACCGGATCGGTGGCCCCGGCAAGCGCGCGATGCGCTTCTTTGCGCTGGACCAGAGTGGCCGACTGATAGACGGACGAACGCACGAGGGGGTGCCGGAACATCACGCGCGTGCCGATCTCGAGCAGTTCGCTCGACTCGGCGGCAGCGGCAGCTGAGGGACCGATCCCGAGCGACTGGGCGGCGCGGAGCACGACGACCGGATTGCCGACCGGTTCTGCGGCGGCGACGAGCAAGAGCCCACGGGTGTCGGGCGGAAGCGCCTCCAGGCGGCGCCGGAAGCTCTCTTTGATCCGCTCGGCGAGCGGCACCGTCGCGGTCTGCACGAATCCGCCGGCCAGCTCGGCCGGGGAGAGACCCCGCGGCAGCTCGACCAGGGCCAGGGGAATGCCACGAGTCTCGGCCACAATGCGCTCTCGCACTCCTTGGTCGAGGACGAAGGGGAGGAGCGAGTCGAGCAAGGCCCGGGCTTCGCCGTCGGGCAGACCTCGGAGCTCGAGCTCGGGCAGCCCGGCAAATACTGCGAGCCGTTCACGACAGACGAAGATCAGCGCAACCGGGTCTGCCAGCAGCCGGCGGGCGACGAAGGCCAGCGTCTGGGCCGACGCCTGGTCCAGCCACTGCGCGTCGTCGACGACGCAGACCAGTGGCTGTTCGGCACCCAGGCCCGACACCAACGTCAGCGCGGCCAGACCGACCAAGAAGCGATCGGGTGGGGCGCCGGCGCTCAGACCGAAGACTGTGCCGAGGGCTGCTTGCTGCGGCGCGGGGAGACCGTCCAATCGTCTCAGCACCGGCGCGCACAACTGCTGGAGCGCCGCGAAGGGCAGCTCCATCTCTGACTCCACCCCGGTGGCTCGGAGCACGCGAACTCCGCGGGCGGCGTTGACCACCTCGTCGACGAGCACCGTCTTGCCGACCCCGGGCTCCCCCAGGACGACGAGCGTCCCGCTGTGGCCTTGGCGCGCGCCTTCGATCAGCTGCCGCAGACGTTCTACCTCTTCGCCCCGACCGACAAGAACTCCGGCCGGCCGATCAACGGCCATGACTGCCAGGAGGGTACTCGTCTCGCTGGCCCGGCTCACGGGGGAATCTCGGCCCCTGGCGACCGGGGCCCGCGCCCCCGGGCGATCAGTCGGAGAAGGCGACCTTCAGCGCCCCGAACGGGCCAAAGGACACCTCGAGCGCGTCGCCCGGAGCGACAGAGACGGGCGGCACGACCGAGCCGGCGATGATGCGTTGGCCTGGCTCGAGCGCCGCGCCATATGCGGTCAGGAACGAGCTCACGAACGCGACGGTCACCGCGGGATCCTTGGTCAGCCGTCCTTCGGCCACGATCGCCCCGTCCTTGGTCACCGTCGCGGCGAGCCCCTTCGGGTCGGTGTCGGTCACCTCGGTCCCGAAGACCACGTGGCGGTGGCAGATGTTGCCGGCGAGCACCGGCTCGATGTCGTCGAACGAGATATCGAGGTCGACCAGCTCGAGCGCCGGGCCGAGGCCGGCGATGGCTCCGTCGGCGCCCACCCGGACCGCCAATTCGACCTCGACCGCCGGCGCCACCCATCCGGCGAGCGACACCGTGGCGCCGGGATCGACGATCCGGGTGTTGGTCAGGTAGCCCACGACCGCCTCGTGCAGACCGAAGTGCTGTTGGATGGCGGGCGTGTCGAATCCGATCTTCCAGCCCACGGGCAGGGCGCCCGCAGCCAAGTCGGCCTGGCGACGGGCGAGCAGCGCCTGCATGCCGCGGGTGACCCGATCGGACGCATTGAGGTCCTGGCCGGGCGCGGGCACCGGTGCAGTCTCGCGCCCCCCAGAGGTCGCGCGGCGGGCCCGGCGGTGCCGGGCGGCCGGCCGTCCGCGAGAAATTTCGGCGTCGCGCGGGGGTTCCGGGGAGCCTGGGGCGAGGTACCGGCGGAGTAGGATGAAGGATCGTCGGCGTGTCGGGCCCGGCGTTCGCAATTGAGTCGTCAAGACATGCCGGTGTGGTTGGTGAGCCGTACCGGCCCCAACGAATGCCGGAGGGCGAGCAGTGGCAGACATCGAGATCGGCATCTTCAAGTCGGGACGCAGGGCCTACGGGTTCGACGACATCGCGATCGTCCCGAGCCGGCGGACCCGCGACCCCGAGGACGTCGACATCTCCTGGGAGATCGACGCCTACCGCTTCGGTCTGCCGCTCCTCGGTGCGGCCATGGATGGAGTGATGAGCCCGGCCACTGCCATGGAGCTGGGGCGCCTCGGCGGGTTGGGCGTGCTGAACCTCGAGGGCCTCTGGACCCGCTACGAGGACCCGACGCCGCTGTTCGACGAGATCCGCGAGCTCGACGACGACAAGGCGACGGCCCGCATGCAACAGATGTACCAGGAGCCGATCATCCCCGAGCTCGTGACGGCCCGCATCCGCCAGATGAAGGAGGCCGGGATCACCACCGCCGCCTCCGTCACACCCCAGCGGACCGAGCGCATGGCGCCCGCCATCCTCGCCGGCGAGCTGGACCTGCTCGTGATTCAGGGGACCGTGGTGTCGGCCGAGCACGTGTCCAAGACGTCGGAGCCCCTGAACCTGAAGCGCTTCATCCGGGAGTTCGACATCCCGGTCATTGTGGGCGGGTGCGCGTCGTATCAAGCCGGCCTGCACCTGATGCGCACCGGTGCCGTCGGCGTGCTGGTCGGCGTCGGCCCCGGGAACGCCTGCACCACCCGCGGGGTATTGGGGTTGGGCGTACCGCAGGCCACCGCCATCGCCGACGTGGCGGGGGCGCGGATGCGGCACTTGGACGAGACGGGCGTGTACGTGCACGTCATCGCGGACGGCGGCATGTCCAAGGGCGGGGACATCGCCAAGGCCATCACGTGCGGCGCCGACGCCGTCATGCTGGGGTCGCCCCTGTCGTCCGCCTTCGAAGCGCCGGCGCGGGGCTTCCACTGGGGCATGGCCACCTTCCACCCGACGCTCCCCCGCGGCGCCCGCGTGCGCACCTCGGTGCGCGGGTCCCTGCGTGAGATCCTGCTGGGCCCGGCCCACGAGAACGACGGCCGCATGAACCTCTTCGGCGCCCTGCGGACGGCCATGGCGACCTGCGGCTACGAGACGGTCAAGGAGTTCCAGAAGGCCGAGGTGATGGTGGCTCCGTCCCTGCAAACGGAGGGCAAGGCCCTGCAGCGCTCCCAGGGCGTGGGCATGGGCCATTGAGGGAGCGGCCTGTGGATGAAGCTCCTGTGGCTGAAGCTCCTGTGGATGTCTCTGAAAACTGCAAACGAATCGGTTTACAGATTGCGGGGACGCTGGCGAGCCGGGCTCGGTGACCGACACCGTCCTCGTCGTCGACTTCGGGGCTCAGTACGCCCGCCTGATCGCCCGCCGCGTGCGCGAGGCGCACGTCTACTCCGAGATCGTCCCGTCGAGTATCTCGGTGGACGCGATCCGGGCGCGGGCACCCAAGGGAATCATCTTCAGCGGCGGGCCCAGGTCGGTCTACGAGACGCCGGCGCCCTCCATCGACCCTCAGATCTACGAGCTCGGGATCCCCATCCTCGGGCTCTGCTACGGCGCCCAGCTGATGGCGTTGCAGCTGGGGGGGACGGTGTCGCGGACGGGGCAGGGCGAGTACGGGCGAACGGCGTTGTCCCAGACGGCGCCGTCGCCGTTGTGCCCGGACTGGCCGGCGACCTCCTCGGTGTGGATGAGCCACGGCGACGCCGTCACCGAGGTGCCGGCGGGGTTCGTGGCGACGGCCACCTCGCCCGGCGCGCCGGTGGCCGCCATGCACGACGCCGAGCGGCGGCTCTTCGGGCTGCAGTTCCACCCCGAGGTGGTGCACACCGACCGGGGCGGCGAGGTGTTCGACCACTTCCTGATCGACGTGTGCGGGTGCGCGCCGGAGTGGACGCACGTCTCCATCATCGAGCAGCAGGTCGAGGCGGTGCGGGCGCAGGTGGGCGGCGACCGGGTGCTGTGTGCGTTGAGCGGCGGGGTCGACTCGGCCGTGGCGGCGGCGCTGGTCCACAAGGCGGTCGGTGCACAGCTCACGTGCGTGTTCGTCGACACGGGACTGATGCGAGCGGGCGAGGCCGACCAGGTCGAGGACACCTTCCGGCGCCAGTTCAAGGTGGACCTGGTGCACGTGAAGGCGGCCGACCGCTACTTCGCCGCGCTGGCCGGGGTGACCGACCCCGAGCGCAAGCGCAAGATCATCGGCGAGCTGTTCATCCGGATCTTCGAGGAGGTGGCGCGGGACCTCGGGGCGGGGGAGGAGGGCTCGGACGGTTCGGGTGCGAGCGCTTCGGGTTCGGGTGACGGGCCCCGGTTCTTGGTGCAGGGGACCCTGTACCCAGATGTGATCGAGTCGGGGAGCGCCACTGCGGCCAACATCAAGTCGCACCACAACGTGGGTGGCCTGCCCGAGGACCTGTCGTTCGAATTGGTCGAGCCGCTGCGCCTGCTGTTCAAAGACGAGGTGCGCGCCGTCGGCGAGGAGCTCGGCCTCCCCCACGAGATCGTCTGGCGCCAGCCCTTCCCCGGCCCCGGACTCGGGGTGCGGATCATCGGGGAGGTGACGCCCGAGCGGGCCGAGATCCTGCGGGCGGCCGACGCCGTCGTCGTCGAGGAGATCCGCCGGGCCGGGTTGTACCGGGAGCTGTGGCAGAGCTTCGCCGTGATGCCGGCCGTCCGGACGGTCGGGGTGATGGGCGACGGCCGCACCTACGCCTATCCGATCGTGATCCGGGCCGTCACCAGCGACGACGCCATGACGGCGGACTGGGCCCGCCTGCCCTACGACCTGGTCGAGCGCATCGCCTCTCGCATCATCAACGAGGTGGAGGGCGTGAACCGGGTGGCGCTCGACGTGACGTCGAAGCCGCCCGGGACCATCGAGTGGGAGTGACCGTGACGCCGGGGAGCGGCGCACACGCGGGAAACGGGAACGTGGAAGCGAACGCGAACGGCAACGTGAACGGGCAGCTGTTCGACGTGTCGGACGAGGACGTGGGCGCGGCGGCGGCTGCGGCACCGGTGCGTGAGGAGGCAGAGGGCTCGGACTCGAACCCGGACGCGGTGCCGGACCCGGGCTCGGGCTCGGACGAGGGTGTCGGCGATGCGGGCTTTCTCGAGGGGGCCGACGACGGGCGGCGCCGCCGGCGGCGCTCGGCCACCAAGTCGGGCGCCTTCTCGGGCAACCCGGCCGCGCTGCTCGACGACCTGACGCTGCCGCAGCGAGCGGCGGTCGAGCACCGGGGCGGTCCGCTCCTCATCATCGCCGGCGCCGGATCAGGCAAGACGCGGGTGCTCACCCGGCGCATCGCCCACCTCATGGCCACCGGCGACGCGGCGCCCTGGGGCATCCTCGCCATCACCTTCACCAACAAGGCGGCCGACGAGATGCGGTCGCGTGTGGTCGACCTCGTGGGCGGCGCCGCAGACAAGATGTGGGTCTCGACGTTCCACTCGGCCTGCCTGCGCATGCTGCGCATGAATGCGGATCGGCTGGGCTACCGCTCTGGCTTCACGGTCTACGACGACACCGACTCGCGCCGGCTGATCGAGATGATCACGGCCGAGCTCGGCTTCGACCAGAAGCGGCTGCCGTCGCGGGCGGTGCAGGCCGTCATCAGCCAGGCCAAGTCGGAGCTGGTCGACTTCGAGTCGTTCCGGGAGGATGCGCGGACCGGCCCGGACCCGTTCCGCAAGCGCATCGCCGACATCTACGTCCAGTACCAGCAACGCCTGCTCGCGGCGAACGCGCTCGACTTCGACGACCTGCTCATGGTGACTGCCAACCTGTTGCAGGCATGCGACGACGTGCGGGAGAGGTACCAGGAGCGGTTCCAGCACATCCTGGTCGACGAGTTCCAGGACACCAACCACGCCCAGAACGAGATCGTCAAGCTGCTCGGGGAGGCCCACGGCAACGTCTGCGTGGTCGGGGACTCCGACCAGTCGGTCTACCGCTGGCGCGGCGCGGACATCCGCAACATCTTGGAGTTCGAGCGCGCCTTTCCGAACGTCACGACGATCGTGCTGGAACAGAACTTCCGCTCGACCCAGACCATCCTCGACGCGGCCAACGCCGTGATCGCCAACAACATCGGCCGTCAGGCCAAGGAGCTCTTCACCGTGGGCGACACCGGCGGGCCGGTGAAGCGCTACCGGGCCGAGGACGAGCGCGACGAGGCGGCCTGGGTGTCGAGCGAGATCCTGCGCCTGCACGCGTCGGAGGGGTTGTCGTGGGGTGACGTCGCGGTCTTTTACCGGACCAACGCACAGTCGCTGCCGCTCGAGACGTCCATGAAGTTCAGCGGCATCCCCTACAAGGTGGTCGGCGGGGCCAAGTTCTACGACCGCCGCGAGATCAAGGACGTGCTGGCCTATATCCGCGTCCTCGCCAACCCCGACGACGAGGTATCGGCGCGGCGCATCGTCAACGTGCCCAAGCGCGGCATCGGCGACACCTCGGTCGCCCGCCTCGCCGCGTGGGCTCAGGTGGAGGGGCTGTCGTTCAGCGCGGCGATCGACCGGGCCGAGGAGGCGGGGCTGACCGGCAAGGCGCTGCGGGGCGCGGAGCAGCTGTCCAAGACGCTCGGCGAGCTGCGCCCCCTGGTGCAGACCATCAACCCGGCCGACTTCGTCCAGCTGGTGGCCGACCGCACCGGCTACCTGGCCGAGCTGGTGGCCGAGCACACCCACGAGGCGGACGGGCGAATCGAGAACCTGGCCGAACTGGCCTCGCAGGCCGCGGACTTCGACGACGTGATCGGCTTCTTGGAGACCGTTGCGCTGGTGGCGGACTCCGACGAGCTCGAGAGCGACGGCACCCGGGTCTCACTGATGACGTTGCACACGGCGAAGGGCCTCGAGTACCCGGCCGTGTTCGTGGTGGGTCTGGAGGAGGGGATCTTTCCGCACTTCCGCTCCCTGGCCGAGCCGAGCGAGCTCGAGGAGGAGCGGCGGCTCTTCTATGTAGGCATCACGCGGGCGCGCCAGCACCTGGCGATCTCGCACGCGTGGTCACGCACCACGTGGGGGCGTTCGCAGGCGGCCATGCCGAGCCGCTTCGTGACCGAGGTGCCTGCGCACCTGGTCGAGGACGTGGGGCTCGGCTCGCCCCGTCGCGGCACCGGCTACGACTCGTTGTCCGGCGACGAGCACCTTCCCGGCGCGACGTTCTCGCCGGCCGTGCCGTTGGCCGCCCAGGCCGCGGCGACGCGGGCTGGCGCCCGCGGCAGCACGGGCGCCGAAGACCTCGCTCTCGGTCCCGGCGACGCCGTGGTGCATGATCACTGGGGCCGCGGCGTCGTGATCAGCGCCAAGGGCGAGGGCTCCCGGGCGCAGGCCACGGTCGACTTCGACTCGGTGGGCAAGAAGAACCTGCTGTTGTCGGCGACACCGTTGCGCCGGGCTGACTGATCTTCCGCCGCCTGTACACGCAGCAGACGGCGCCTCAAGGTTGTCGGACTCAGAGCGCGGCGATGCCGACCATGGGCGCGTTGAGGCGCACCCCGCCCATCGATCCGAGGAACGGCGCGTCGCCGAAGCTGAAGATGCCGCCGTCGGAGCCCTGGAGCCAATAGCCGCCACCGTTGTTGGTCGCCGTGATGCCGACGACCGCCGAGTTGAGGGACCGGCCGTACATGGAGCCGTAGGGCGCCGCGTCGCCGAAGGTGGCCACGTTGCCGTTCCAACTCGACAGCCAGTACCCCTGGTCGTCGTGCGTCGCCGCCATGCCGCTGATCGTGTAGCCGTCGGGAGCGAATGCCGGCTGTCCCTTGAAGGGGGCGTCGCCGAACGAGAAGACCTGCCCGTTGGCGTCGACCATCCAGTAACCGCCGCCCAGGTATCCCGGTGCCGCCGCGGTGATCGGGTAGGGCGGCGCGTTGCCCCCGGTGGAGCCGTAGTAGTGCGCGTCGCCGAACGCGAACACCCCGCCGTCACTGGCGATGAGCCAGTAGCCGCGCCCGTCGAGGGTCGGGATCATGCTGATGATCGGTTTGTTGAGCCGGATGGCACCGGTCGAGCCGTAGAAGCCGGCGTCGCCGAAGGCGAAGACGCCACCGTCGCGGGCCACCAACCAGTACCCGTGGCCGTCGGGCGTCGCCGCCATGCCGACGACGGGCTGGTTGAGCCTGATGGCGCCAGTCGAACCGTAGAACTGCGCGCAGCCGAACGTGAACACGCCGCCGTCGCTGGCGACCTGCCAGTAGCCGGCTGGGGGTGCGGGACAGACTGGGGTGATGCCCGAGCTCGGGCCGCTGAGGAACGGCAAGCCGCCCGAGCCGAAAGAAACGTCAGCCATGTACATGGGCCGAATGCCGCCGGACATGTAGCCGATGGTGGTTCCCTGCCAAGCGGCGAAGGCGAGAGCGGTCTGGCCACCGGGAAGGGTGTAGATGTCCGGCCCCCCGGGGCCGGACATGCCGGGCGCGCTCGAAAGGAGGGGACCCCGGGTCGTCTCGTCGGCGCACGGCCCGGCCGGGCCGCTGCAACTGGCCCACCCGATGCCATAGCCCGACGAATAGACGTCGCCCCCCGAATAGAAGATGTCGTAGGTGCCGGGGGACGGCTCGTACATTTCGGGGCCCTCGATCACACCTCCCTGCCATGAGCCCGGGTCGTTCGTCAACAGCGGGCCGTACGGGACGGTCGACCTCGGCGACAGCAGATCGGGATTGAGCTGAACCGACCAGATGGAGGTGCTCACGCCGATGTGGTTGCCGTCGGACTTCCAGATCAGCCAGGGCGTGCCCGACGAGTCGGTGAACACGTCGGGGTCGATGCTGCCGCCGAGGTTGCCGTTGTCGACGCTGGGATAGCCGTAGACGCCGTCCTGACAGACAGCGGGGACCGGTGAGGTGTCGACGTACGGGCCACCGGGGCCAGCCGAGGTCGCGACGCCGATGCACTGGTCGTTGGGTGCGGCGGCTTCCGTCGCGACGTAATACATGACGTACTCCGACCCGTTGAACGCGACGCTCGGCGCCCACGTGTCGCCTCGTTTGGCCCACGCTCCCACCGTGGGGAGCGCGTCCACGTTGGACTCGCTCCAGTTGACGCCGTTGGTCGACGTGGACTCCTGGATGTTGATGGTCTGGCTGAGCGGGGCGAAGCTCTGGGTCGCGAACGCGTAGTAGATGCCGGCCGACGGGACGAAGAGGATGCTCGGATCGGGGAAGTCACCCGCGTGGACCGGCGCCCAGTTGCTGGCGGCGGCAGGCGGCGCCGTCGCGGCGAGCGAGACCACACCGAGCACGGATACCAGAACTGCAACGAGCGCGCGAGCGAGCGCGCGGCGACGCGACATAGCCGGCAAATACCTGAGCGTGCCTGTGAACCGGAGCATCGCCAACTCCTTATTGGGGACCGACCGCCTGTCGGATCCCAACCCGCCGACAGCGTAGCGATCTGCCGGCCATGGCCAGGAAATCGAGGGCGGCCATCACAGAGGGGCGATGCCGACCATGGGCGCGTTGAGGCGCACCCCGCCCAGTGATCCGAGGAACGGCGCGTCGCCGAAGCTGAAGATGCCGCCGTCGGAGCCCTGGAGCCAGTAGCCGCCACCGTCGTGGGTCGCCGTGATGCCGACGACCGCCGAGTTGAGGGACCGGCCGTACATGGAGCGGAACGTGCTGAAACTCGAGCCCTAAGCGGCAACGACAGGCTGAACAGGGAGAATGCCGCCGGCTCTCCCATCGGCCCCTCGGCCCGCGGTCTGGCGCCCCCGCAGGCCCGTCCGTATCCTGGGAACTCGATGAAACGTCCCTACAGGGTGGTCGTGGCCAAGCCGGGCCTCGACGGGCACGACCGGGGGGCCAAGGTCATCGCCAGGGCGTTGCGCGACAGCGGGTTCGAGGTCGTCTACACCGGCCTGCACCAGACGCCCGAGCAGGTCGTCCAGGTGGTTGTGCAGGAGGACGCCGACGCCGTCGGGCTGTCCCTCCTGTCGGGGGCCCACCTCACGCTGGTGCCCAAGGTCGTCAAGCTGCTGGCCGACGCGGGCCGGGGGGACGTGCTCGTGATCGTCGGTGGCATCATCCCCAACGCGGACATCCCGGTCCTCAAGGAACAGGGGGTGGCCCAGGTGTTCACCCCGGGTGCACCGCTCGAGTCGATCGGCACCTGGCTCGCCGGTGCTCTCGATGCGCGGGAGGAGGCCCTCGAGGGCTGACCTTCCCCGCCCGCGACGACCCCACGCCGTCCCAACAGGCACACACGAACACTCCGGCCGGCGCCGTCGCCTCTTCGTCACAGCACCGGGCCACTTGACCCGAACCAACACGCAACAGCGACACCCGACATCCGACACACGGACATTCACAGAGTCACAAGGAGACAGCACCCAAAGTGGACCTCTACGAGTACCAGGGCAAGCAGTACTTCGCCCGCTTCGGCATCCCGGTCTCGCCCGGCGGCGTGGCCGACACGGTGGACGAGGCCGTCGCGCGGGCCGAAGAAGCCGGCTACCCGGTGGTGATCAAGGCGCAGGTGAAGGTCGGCGGGCGCGGCAAGGCCGGCGGCGTGAAGCTGGCGGCCAACCAAGACGAGGTACGTCTGCACGCCGGCAACATCCTCGGCCTCGACATCAAGGGCCACGTGGTCAAGCGGCTCTGGGTGGAGCACGCGTCGGACATCGAGAAGGAGTACTACGCGTCGTTCACGCTCGACCGCACGGCCAAGCTCCATCTCGGCATGCTCTCGGCCGAGGGCGGCGTCGAGATCGAGGAGGTGGCCGAGACCCACCCCGACGCCATCGCGCGCATCCACGTCGACCCGGTCACCGGCCTGAGCCTTGAGACGGCACGCGAGTGGGTGTCGCGCGCCAACCTCGACCAGGAGGCACGCGAGCAGACGGCTGAGCTCCTCGTCCACCTCTACCAGTGCTACACGGAGGGCGACTGCGACCTGGCCGAGATCAACCCGCTCATCCTCACGCCCGAGGGCAAGGTGCATGCGCTCGATGCCAAGGTGACGCTCGACGAGAACGCCACCTTCCGTCACCCCGAATGGGCCGAGTTCGCCGACGACTCCGACATCGACCCGCGGGAAAAGATGGCCAAGGAGAAGGGCCTCAACTACATCGGCCTCTCCGGCGACGTCGGCATCATCGCCAACGGGGCGGGCCTCGCCATGAGCACGCTCGACGTCGTGACCCAGGTGGGCGGCCAGGCGGCCAACTTCCTCGACATCGGCGGCGGCGCCAACGCGGACGTGATGGCGGCCGCCCTCGAGGTCATCAACGCCGACCCTGCGGTCAAGAGCATCCTCGTCAACATCTTCGGCGGCATCACGCGGGTCGACGAGGTGGCCAAGGGCATCATCGAGGCCATGGGCCGGGTCAGCCTGAGCTCACCGGTCGTCATGCGCCTCGACGGCACCAATGCCGAGCAAGGGCGTGCGTTGTTGGCCGATCACCTGTCGGACACGCTCATCGCCGAGCCGACCATGCTCGATGCCGCCCGCCGCGCCGTCGCGCTGGCCAACGCGTAGCCCCAAGCCGACCACCGACGCACCAACGCGAATCCGAACGCGACACAAGGACCGAGAGGACAACGAGAACGTGAGCATCTTCGTCGACGAGACCACGAAAGTCGTGATCCAGGGCATCAGCCCGACGAGCCAGGGCCTCTTCCACGGCCTGCGCAACAAGGCCTACGGCACCAAGATCGTGGGCGGCACCAACCCCAAGCGTGGCGGCGAGGAGATCGAGGGCATCCCGGTCTTCTCGTCGGTGGCCGAGGTGGTGAAGGAGACCGGCGCCACGGCGTCGTTCATCAGCGTGCCCCCGAAGGGCGCGGCCGACGCCATCATCGAGGCCGCCGCGGCCGGCATCGAATTCATCGTGTGCATCACCGAGGGCATCCCGGCCCAGGACGAGGCGCTGACGTACAACCGCCTGGTCGAGGAGTTCCCCGGCACCCGCCTCCTGGGCCCGAATTGCCCCGGGATCATCAGTCCCGGGAAATGCAACATCGGCATCACCTCGGGCGACATCGCGCTGCCGGGAGGACCGGTGGGCATCGTCTCGCGCTCGGGCACCCTCACGTACCAGGCGCTGCACGAGCTCTCGCAGCAGGGCGTCGGGCAGACGACCTGCGTCGGCATCGGCGGCGACCCGGTCCCGGGCACGAACTTCATCGATTGTCTGGCCGCTTTCCAGAAGGACCCCGACACCAAGGCGATCATGATGATCGGCGAGATCGGCGGCTCCGAGGAGGAGCGTGCCGCCGAGTTCATCGCGACCAACGTGACCAAGCCCGTGGCGGCGTACATCGCCGGCGTCACCGCGCCTCCGGGCCGCAAGATGGGACACGCCGGCGCCATCATCTCGGGCAGCTCGGGCACGGCCCAGGCCAAGATGGAGGCGTTGGCCGCCGCCGGCGTCCAGGTGGCCGAGAACCCGACCGAGTGTGGGGAGAAGATGGTCGCCATCGTGCGCGGACTCGGCTGAGCCGCGCCACGCGGGGCGTATTGCCGCGATCCCCGCCGCCCGCCTCGTTAGCGTTTTCCCGATGCCTGAGTCACACGAGCGCGCGGTGCCTGACGCGGTCGCGACGAGCTCGGGTGCGAGCCCGGCTCGAGCTCCCCGCCGTCTGGCTGACCTCGACCCGGCCCACCGCCGACGGGCCGTCCTCCAAGCGGGCGCGAGGATCATCGTCGCCTGGGTCCTGATCCTCGGCGCCTTCTACCTGGTGCCCTTTTCCCACCTGTCCGGTGCGCGCTCGGTGTTCCGTCTGGCGGCGGTCGTGGCGCTCGTCGGCGTCGTGCTCGCCCTGCAGATCCGCCGCATCTCGAAGGCCGAGCTGCCCGAGCTGCGAGCGGTCGAAGCCCTCGCCATCGTGATCATCGTCTTCCTCACCGGCGTCTCCATCATCTATCTCAACCTGTCGCACGGTGCCGAGGCGACATTCACCCAGCCGCTCGATCACACCAAGGCGCTCTACTTCACCATCAGCGTCTTCTCGACGGTCGGATTCGGCGACATCACGCCGAGGACCGACACGGCCCGACTCATCGTGTCGGCGCAGATGCTGCTGGACCTCGTCATCATCGGCCTGGTCGTCCGCGTGATCTTCGACGCGGCTCGGACTCGCATCGCGCCAGCCGACCAGCCCGCATCCACCTCCCGCGAGTAGCGGGAGGGACGCCGGCCGACGCGGCCGACGTCGAGCCCACACACTCGCCCGAGACCGGCGGTAAGGCCAGGTCGGAACCGCGGTCGGCTCAACTAGATTGGCGGCGTGCGCCTCGCAGTCCTGGTCTCCGGTTCGGGGACGATCCTGCACGCGATGTTCGAGGCGGGCCTCCCTGTCAGCGCCGTGCTCGCCGACCGGCCGTGCGCCGGTCTCGAGCTGGCCGCGGGCCACGGCGCCGCCCCCGAGCTGGTCGACCGCACCCTCTACGGCGGCTTCGGCGCCGACTTCGACCGGGAGGGCTTCACGTCGACGGTGACCGCCACGCTCGTGGCCCACCAGGTGGACCTGGTGGCCATGGCGGGCTTCGGCACCGTGATGACGCAGGCGGTGCACAGCGCCTTCCCGAACCGGATCCTCAACACGCACCCCGCCCTGCTCCCGCGGTTCCCGGGCTGGCACGGGGTGCGCGACGCCTTGGCCGCGGGCGTCACCGAGACCGGATGCACCGTGCACCTGGCCACGCTCGAGATGGACGCCGGGCCGATCCTGGCCCAGCAGGCCGTGCCCGTCCTCCTGGGCGACAGCGAGGAGTCTCTCCACGAGCGCATCAAGGTGGCCGAGCGGGTGCTCTATCCGGAGACCGTGGCCTGGGCGCTCGGCGAATTGGAGGCGGGCCGGGAGATCGAGGCGCCGGCCAAGACGCCGGCCGGGGCGGCGGCGGGCACCGGGATCGCGTACAGAGAAGGAGCACACGAGGAGATGACGCCGTGAGGGCGCTGCTATCGGTCTACGACAAGGAGGGCCTGGTCGAGCTGGCCCAGGGCCTCTCCGACCTGGGGTGGGAGCTCATCGCCAGCGGCAACACCGCTGCCAAGCTCACCGAGGCCGGCATCGCGCACACTGAGGTCGCCGACGTCACCGGCTCGCCCGAGATGTTGGGAGGCCGGGTGAAGACGCTCCACCCCAAGATCCACGGCGGCATCCTGGCCGACCGCTCCAAGCCCGAGCACCTGGCCGACCTCGAGGCGAACGGGATCGACGGCATCGACCTCGTCGTGTCGAACCTGTACCCGTTCTCTTCGGACCCCTCCATCGAGCTCATCGACATCGGTGGGCCGACCATGGTGCGCGCCGCCGCCAAGAACCACGAGCACGTCGGCATCGTCACGTCTCCGGCCGACTACCCGACGGTGCTGGCCGAGCTCAGACGGTCGGGCGTGCTCTCCCCGGCTACCCGGCGTCGACTGGCGCGGACCGCCTTCGCCCACACCGCCGCCTACGACGCGGCGATCGTGGCGTGGCTCGACGCCGGCGGGCCGGCGCCCGTCGGCACGCTGGAGGGGGTGACCGAGGAGGATGCCGACGAGGCGGCGCTGTCCGCCGTCCTCCCGAAGACGCTGCACCTCACCCTCGAGCGCACCGAGGTGCTGCGCTACGGCGAGAACCCGCACCAGCACGGGTCGCGCTACCGCCTGGCCGGGTCACCGAGCTGGTGGGACGCCATGGTCCAGCACGGCGGCAGCCCGCTCTCCTACCTCAACATCTTCGACGGCGACGCCGCGTGGCGCCTCGTCCACGAGCTGGCGGCGGACGCCGGCCCGGGCCAGGTGGCGGTGGCCATCATCAAACACGCCAACCCGTGCGGCGCGGCGGTGGCCGGTGACCTCGTCACCGCCTATGAGCGCGCGCTGGAGTGCGACCCGCTCAGCGCCTTCGGCGGGGTCGTTGCCATCGGGGGCGACGTCACGGCCGAGGTGGCCGACGCCGTGGCCGCGGGACCGCAGGCCGACGTCATCATCGCGTCGTCGTTCGTCCCGGTGGCCGTCGAGACGCTCAGGCGCCGCCGCAGGGCGACCCGCCTCTTGTCCGGGCCCGCGCCCGAGACGGCGGTGCGCCAACTGCGCAGCATCGGCGCGAGCGTGCTCGTCCAGGACGTCGACGCGTTCGTCGTGCCGCGCGCCGACTGGCGACCGGTCACCAAGCGCCAACCGACCGACGACGAGTGGCGCGACCTCGTGCTCGCGTGGCGGGTCTGCGGGCGGACGACCTCCAACGCGATCGCGATTGTCAACGGGGGACAGGCCGTCGGCGTCGGCGCCGGCCAGCAGTCGCGTGTCGTGGCGGCCGAGATCGCGGTGCAGAAGGCCGGCGAGCGGGCCAAGGGCGGCGCCGGGGCCAGCGACGCCTTCTTTCCCTTCCCCGACGGGCTCCTGGTGCTCGCCGACGCCGGGGTGACGGCCGTCGTCCAGCCGGGCGGGTCGGTCAAGGACGATGAGGTGATCGCGGCCGCCGACGAGGCGGGGCTGGCGATGGTCCTCACCGGCGAGCGCCACTTCCGCCACTGATGGGCGCCATCCTTCTCGACGGCGAGGTGGTCGCGGCGCGCATCCGGGCCGAGGTTGCCGAGCGCGTGGCCCGTCTGCGCACCGAGGGGATCAAGGTCGGCCTCGGCACGATCCTGGTGGGCGACGACCTCCCGAGCCAGCGCTACGTCACGCTGAAGCACGAGGACTGCGCCGGCATCGAGATGTACTCGGTCGGCGAGCACCTCCCGGCGACGGCGACGCAGCAAGAGGTCATGGACGTCATTGCCCGGTTCAACGCCGATCCGGCGGTCAGCGCGTTCTTGGTCCAGCTGCCACTCCCTGCGGGCCTCGACGAGGAGCAGGCGCTGCTGGCAGTCGACCCGGCCAAGGACGTCGACGGGTTGCACCCGGTGAATCTCGGCCTCTTGGTGCTCGGCACGCCAGGCCCGCTGCCGTGTACGCCGGCCGGCATCGTCGAGCTGCTCCACGCCTACGACGTGCCGGTCGAAGGCCGCCACGCCGTCATCATTGGTCGCGGCGTCACCATCGGGCGGCCGCTGGCCAACCTGCTGACCCTCAAGCGCCCCAGCCTCAACGCGGCGGTGACGGTGGTGCACACGGGCATCGGCAAGGAGGACATGGCCGCCCTCACTCGCACCGCGGACATCGTCGTGGCCGCCGCGGGCCGTCCGCATCTGCTCACCGCGGACATGGTCAAGCCCGGTGCCGCGGTGGTGTCGGCCGGCACCACTTTCGAGGGGAAGAAGCTCATCCCCGATGCCCACCCCGACGTGGCCGAGGTGGCCGGGTGGATCACTCCGCGCCTGGGCGGGGTGGGCCCCATGACCCGTGCCATGCTGTTGCGCAACGCAGTGCAGGCAGCGGAGCGGTCGGCCCGGTGAACGAGGGGCGTCCCGCTGCGACGGCGACCAGGGAGGCCGACAGCAAATGAGTGAGCGCGAGTACTCGGAACGGCCGTGGGGCAGCTACACGGTCCTCGATGACGACGCGCCCGATCACAAGGTCAAGCGCATGGTGGTGCACCCCGGGAAGCGGCTCAGCTACCAGCGCCACTTCAAGCGGGCCGAGCACTGGTTCATCGTCGCCGGCACCGCGTTGGTCACGCTCGACGGCGTCGACACGGTCGTCCGGGCCGGCGAGTCGATCGACATCCCGCTCGAGTCGGCCCACCGCATCGCCAACGAAGGCACTGCCGACCTCGTCTTCGTCGAGGTGCAGCGCGGCACCTACTTCGGAGAGGACGACATCGTCCGGCTCGAGGACGACTTCGGCCGGGTGGGTGAGGCCGTGAAGAAGTGACGCGCATCGCCGACCTCTTGTCGGCCGGTCCGACGTACTCCTTCGAGTTCTTCCCCCCCAAGAACGACAAGGAGCTCACCACGCTCGCGCGCACGTTGAGCGAACTGCAGCCGCTCGAGCCGTCGTTCGTGTCGGTGACCTACCGCGGCGGGGCCGAGTCGCGCCAGCGCACCTTCGACCTGGTCACCGGAATGCTCCACACGACCAGGCTCGTCCCGATGGCCCACCTCATCTGCGTCGCCCACACGCGCCTCGAACTGGCCGACATCTTGGTGTCGCTGCGCAAGGCGGGGGTCGAGAACCTGATGGCGCTCGGAGGCGACCCGCCCGAGGACCCGTCGGCGGGCCCCGGTGAGCTCGCCTTCGCGACCGAGCTGGTCGAGCTGGCCCATGCCATCGGCGGCTTCTCGGTGGGCGTGGCCGCTCACCCGGCCGGGCACCCCCGCTCGACTGACATGGCGAGCGACCGCGACTTCCTGGCGGCCAAGCTGGCGCTGGCCGACTTCGGGGTGACCCAGTTCTTCTTCGAGGCGTCCGAGTACGAGGGTCTCGCATCCGACCTGCGCGAGCGCGGCGTCGACACGCCGGTGCTCCCGGGCATCCTGCCGGTCACCTCCCTGTCGACCATGGGCCGGCTGGGCGCCATGGGCGCCGCCGCACCTGCCTGGATGCAGGATCGCCTGCGCGCCGCCGACGAGCGCGGCGGTTCCGACGCGGTGCGGAAGGAAGGGGTCGAGCTGGCCACCGAGCTCTGTGCCAACCTCCTCCGGTCCGGCGTGCCGGGGCTGCACTTCTACACGTTCAACACCTCGAGCGCGACGCGAGAGATCTACGCCGCGCTGGGCCTGGGGCCGACCGCCGGCTGAGCAACCCAGTGGGTCACATAGTGGGTAAAGTAGTGGGATGGCGTACGTCGTCGCCCGCCCGCGAGGTCGTTTTGAGATTCGCGAGTCGGTCCACACCCCCAAGGGCCCCCGGGCCCGCTCGCTGGCCAGCTTCACGGAGCTGAACGACGAGGTGCTGGCGAGGGCCAGCAGGAGGGCCTCCCGGCCCTTCGACCCCGACGCGGTTCGAGCCAGTGCGGCGCGCGCCGCTGCCGCCCGAACCCCGCGTCACCGGCAGCCAGAGATGCGGAAGTTCGTTGAGTCCTCCCGGCGGATGTCTGCCGCGCTCGAGACGCGGCCGCCGCGGGCCGGCTCGCAGCGAGACCCCGGCGACGCGCTCATCGACCTCCTCGACCTCGTGGCGCAAGTCTCGGCCTTCGGGCCCCCACGCGCACCGGAGCCGCTGCGCTTCCCGGCCCTGGCCCGCTTGCGGGCGGCGCGCGTCGCAGCGGCGTCGCGGTGACGACCGGGACCGTCGCGCCTTGGCCAAAACCCCTACGTTGAGCCAAACCGCCCCGGTCGGCAACCTGGCCCAAAAGATCGTCTCGCTCCACGAGATGCTCGATTCTGCGGGAGTACCGCACCAGTTCGGGGGGGCGATCGCCCTGGCCTGGTACCGCAATCCACGGGCGACGACCGACATCGACGTCAATCTGACGCTGCCCCCGGAGGCCGCCGGACCTCTCCTCGAGATGCTGTCCCGACTCGGGGTCACGGTCGGCCCCGAGGACCGGGCGGCCATCGCCCTCGACGGGCAGGCGAGGCTCGACTGGGACGGCTCCTACCTCGACGTGTTCTTCGCCACCATGGACCTGCACGTCGAAATGGCCGAACGCACCCGCCTGGTTCGCTTCGGCCCGGTGGAGATCCCGATCCTCGCTCCCGAGGACCTCATCGTCTGCAAGGCCATCTTCGACCGTCCCAAGGACTGGCTCGACATCGAGGAGATGCTCCGGTGGGGCACGGCGGTCGACGCCGCTCGGTGTCTCCACTGGGTGGGCGAGATCGTCGGTCCGGAGGCAGAGCAGTACACCCGCCTCGCCGAGTTGCTGTCCGCCGGGGCGGTCGGCTCATCCGATTCCGCCCACTAGTCACCCAGTAGGTCAATTGGGACGCTGCAGCGCCGACCCATAGCATCCGGGCCATGGCAGATCTCATCCGCATGGGCGACGACGGGTCCCTCGTCGTCCCCGACGAGCCCATCATCCCCTTCATCGAGGGCGACGGCACCGGGGTCGACATCTGGCCCGCCGCCAAGCTGGTCCTCGATGCGGCCGCCGCCAAGCACGGCCACAAGGTCGCCTGGAAGGAGGTGCTGGCCGGGCAGAAGGCGTTCGACGAGACCGGCAGCTGGCTGCCGGACGAGACGGTCGAAGCGTTCCGGGAGCACGTGATCGGGATCAAGGGCCCGCTCACCACGCCGGTCGGGGGCGGTATCCGCTCGCTCAACGTCGCTCTGCGCCAGATCCTCGACCTCTACGTCTGCCTGCGTCCCGTGCGCTGGTTCGCCGGCGTCCCCTCGCCTGTCCTCCACCCCGAGCTGGTCGACATGGTCATCTTCCGCGAGAACACCGAGGACGTCTACGCCGGCTACGAGGTGCAGGCGGGCACGCCCGAGGCGCTGAAGCTCACCGAGTACCTGCGCACCGAGATGGGCTGGCCGATCCGCGACGGCTCGGGCATCGGCATCAAGCCGGTCTCGGAAATGGGCTCCAAGCGACTCATCCGCGCCGCCCTCAACTACGCACTCGATCGCAAGCGCCGCTCCGTGACGCTGGTGCACAAGGGCAACATCATGAAGTTCACCGAGGGTGCGTTCCGCGAGTGGGGCTACGAGCTCGTGCGCGAGGAATTCTCCGAGGTCGCCGTCGGCTGGGACGACTGTGGCGGCGACTCCGGCGACAAGCTCCTCGTCAAGGACACCATCGCCGACATCACGCTCCAGCAGGTGCTCACCCGTCCGTCGGACTTCGACGTCATCGCCACGACCAACCTCAACGGTGACTATCTCTCTGATGCCTTGGCTGCCCAGGTCGGCGGCATCGGCATCGCCCCGGGGGCCAACATCAACTACGTGACCGGCCACGGCATCTTCGAGGCGACGCACGGCACGGCGCCCAAGTACGCCGGTCAGGACAAGGTGAACCCCGGCTCGGTGTTGCTCTCGGGCACATTGATGTTCGAGCACATCGGCTGGCACAACGCGGCTTCCGACATCGTGCACGCGTTGGAGGCGACGATCGCCGACAAAATCGTGACCTACGACTTCGCCCGGTTGATGGAGGGCGCGACGGAGGTCAAGACGTCGGAGTTCGCCTCGGCGATCGTGGACCGCTTGTAGGGCCACCGTTGAGGGGCGTCGGTCCGGTCGGTCCGGTCGATCTGTGGCCCTGCGCAGGCTGCGCCCCTTCCCATCGCCCCTGAGACCCGTCTCGCTCCCCGAACAGGCACGAAAGGAATCCCCTCCATGGCATCGAAACCCCCCGTCCACGTCACCGTCACCGGCGCCGGCGGCCAGATCGGTTACTCCATCCTCTTCCGCATCGCCTCGGGCCAGCTGCTCGGTGAGGACCAGCCGATCGTGCTGAGGTTGCTCGAGATCGAGCCGGCCATGAAGGTGCTCGAGGGAGTGGTCATGGAGCTCGACGACTGCGCCTTCCCGCTGGTGCACGACATCGTCGCCACGGCCGACCTGAAGACGGCGTTCGACGGCGCCTCGTGGGCGCTCCTGGTCGGGTCGGTGCCGCGCAAGGCCGGCATGGAGCGGGGCGACCTGCTCAACGTGAACGGCGGGATCTTCAAGCCGCAGGGCCGGGCCATCGCCGAGAACGCGGCTTCCGACGTCCGCATACTCGTGGTGGGCAACCCGTGCAACACGAACTGCCTGATCGCCCGCGCGAACGCGCCCGAGGTGCCTTCGGCGCGCTGGTTCGCCATGACCCGCCTCGACGAGAACCGGGCCAAGGCGCAGCTGGCGGCCAAGGCCGAGGTCCAGGTCGGCGAGGTGACCAACGTCGGCATCTGGGGCAACCACTCGGCGACGCAGTTCCCGGACTTCGCGAACGCGCGCATCGGCGGCAAGCCGGCCACCGACGTCATCACCGACCACGAATGGCTACGCGGCGACTTCCTGACCACGGTGCAGAAGCGGGGCGCGGCGATCATCGAGGCCCGGGGGTCGTCGTCGGCGGCGTCCGCCGCGGCCGCGGCCATCGACACCGTGGTCAGCCTGCGCGCGGCGACGCCCTTGGGTTCGTGGTTCTCGGTCGCGATCCCGAGCACGGGCCAGTACGGCACGCCCGAGGGGCTGCAGTTCGGCTTCCCGGTAGCCTCGGACGGGAAGGGCGGCTGGACGGTAGTGGAAGGGCTCGAGCACGACGAGTTCGCGCTCGACCGGATCAAGGTGACGACCGACGAGCTGGTGGCCGAGCGCAACGACGTCAAGGAGCTGGGGCTGATTTCGTAACGGCGCCATGCGGCGGGGCGGCGGTGAGAGCGCCGGTGATGTCCGCAGAAACTGCGCACGAGTTCGTTTATCAACGGGGTAGTTGATAGTTTTGCGAAACACTCGGCGATTTCAAGGGATGTTGCGGTCCGGCGCGCGGGAGGCGGGGTCAAGGCCGGCCGCAGGCCGACAAAGTGCAGCCTTGACGCCGCGGTGGAGAGGCCGCCAGCCACCATGGAGACGGCCCCGGCCCTGGCCGGGGCCTGGTTGCCGCCCCCTTGACGAGGGGCCGCCCGACGCTCTTGAGGGTCGGTGCTGGCTGGGTGATGGTCGGGCGTACGACATGCCTCACCGAAGAAAAGAACGTGTGGAGAGTCTGGCGTGGGAACCGAGCAGCGGCCAGAAACTCTCGCGAGGGTAACCCCGTGGAGCGAAAGAGAGTCCGGCGTCACCGGGAGTTCGCAGCCGCGAAACGGTGGCGAAACATGATCCTGCCACCCTGAGACCGTGGGAGACCTCTTCGAGGGCTACGGCGCGAGTGCGAAGGGGCTGACTGCCGCCGCTTTCGACGAGATGTTCGGCGGCCACGACGACACGCGAGACTCCTACGCCGCCGTGGCCTCTTCGCTCGCCCAAATGGGGCCGGTCGACGTCTCGGCCCGGGCCTCCCGCCTTGCCCGCGCCTTCATGGACCAGGGCGTCACTTTCGACCTCGACGGCGAAGAGCGCCCCTTCCCCCTCGACGTGGTGCCGCGTATCTTCACGGCAGCGGAATGGACGCGGGTGGCCGAAGGTGTCACTCAGCGGGTTCGGGCTCTGGAGATGTTCCTGGCCGACGTGTACGGCGCGGCGCGCATCGTCACCGACGGGCTCGTACCGCATGAGGTCATCACGAGCTCGCCGGGCTTTGTCCGCGCGGCGTACGGGCTCACGCCGCCCAACGGCGTGCGCATCCATGTCGCCGGTATCGACGTGGTACGGGACGAGGAGGGCGAGTTCCGCGTCCTCGAGGACAACCTGCGCAGCCCCTCGGGCGTCAGCTACGTGCTGGCTAACCGGGCCGCCATGGCACGCGTGCTGCCCGAGTTGTTCTGGGGCCAACCGATCCAGATGGTGACGGACTATCCCGCCCACCTCATCAGCGCCTTGCGTCGGGCGGCCCCGGTCTCGGTCCAGGACCCCACGGTCGTCGTGTTGACGCCCGGCGTGCACAACTCGGCCTTCTACGAGCACGCCCTCCTGGCTCGTCTCATGGGGGTGCACCTGGTCGAAGGGCGCGACCTCGTGTGCCACGGCACCGACGTCTTCCTTCGGACCACCGAGGGCGAGGTTCCCGTCCATGTGATCTACCGACGCATCGACGATGACTACCTCGACCCGCTCCAATTCCGTCCCGAGTCGCTCGTCGGGTGTCCCGGTGTCGTGAACGCGGCGCGGGCGGGCCGCGTGACCGTTGCCAACGGAGTCGGCAACGGTGTGGCCGACGACAAGCTCGTCTACACCTACGTGCCAGAGATGATCCGCTACTACCTGGGCGAGAGTCCGATCCTCGAAAACGTCGAGACCATGCACCTGGTGGACGATGGCGTCCGCAAGGACGCGCTCGCACGCCGGGACGAGCTCGTCTTCAAGCGGGTCGACGGTTCCGGAGGCAAGGGCCTCGTCATCGGTCCCGCGGCCTCCGGCCGTGAGCTCGACGAGCTTGTGCTCGACGTCGAGGCCGACCCTCGGCACTGGATCGCCCAGCGCGTGATCGCGCTCTCGACCCTGCCGACCTGGACGGGCGACGGCATGGTGCGCCGTCACGTCGACCTGCGCCCGTTCGCGGTGAACGACGGCCAGGACATCTGGGTCCTGCCCGGTGGCCTCACCCGCGTCGCCCTGCAAGAAGGCGGGCTCGTCGTCAACTCGAGCCAGGGGGGAGGCTCCAAGGACACCTGGATCGTCGGCGGCGGGCTGTCCATGCCGGTGCTTCCCCCTCGCCAGAGCGCCCCGCCCCTCGCCGGGCCGCCCATGGACGTCGGACCGACGGCCGACACCGAGAACGGCGTGCAACAGCAGCAACAACAGCAACAACAACAGCAACAGCAACAGCAGCAGCAACAACGGCGTCACGAGCGACTCGGGCGATGGTCGGGGGACCAACCGTGACCCGTGCGTTGTTGAGCCGGGTCGCGGAGTCCATCTTCTGGGTGGGTCGCTACGTCGAGCGGGCGGAGGGGACGGCGCGCATCCTTGACGTGTCGGTGTACCAGGCGCTCGAACAGAGCGACGTCGAAGGCTCGCAGGCGGCGCGGCGTCTCTTGGCCGTGATGGGGTTGCCCGACTCGGGGACGGAGACACTCTGGCAGGCCACTGAGCGGCTGGCGACGGACTCCACCAGCCGGTCGTCCATTGCCGGCGCGCTCGCCGCGGCGCGGGAGAACACGCGGGCCGTACGCCACGTCGTTCCTGTCGAGTTCTGGGAGCACATCAACGCCACCTGGTCAGAGCTGCCGATTCAGTGGGAGGCGGGCCGGGGCGCCGGCACGGCGCCCTACCTGTCCTTCGTCAAGACCCAGTGCGCCGCCACGATGGGCTTCGCCGACACCATGATGAGCCGTGATCAGACCTGGCAGTTCTTCACTCTCGGCCGCTGTCTGGAGCGGACCGACGTCGTGGCCCGGCAGCTGTCCACGGTGGCCTTCGACGAGGTGTTCGACAGCGGCCTGGTGATGCTGTTGCGCTCCTGCGGTGGCTACGAGCCCTACTTGCGCCTCTCCCAGGGCGTGGTCGAGCCGGGCCGGGTCCTCGACTTCTTGCTTCGGGACCGGCTGTTCCCTCGCTCGGCGTTTGCCTCGTTGACGCTGGCCGAGGACTGTCTCGATCAAATCAACGCCGGGCGCGAGGGGGCCTGGGACGACGCGCGGGGCCTGGTCGGGCTGGCGCGGGCCGAGCTCGAGTATTCGGCGCCAACGACCCTGGCCCGAGGGCTCGAACTCCGCCTCGAGCGGCTGGAGGCGTCGATCTCGTCGGTGAGCGACGCCGTGACCCGGCGCTACTTTGCTCAGGACCTGCCCACACAATGGCGCCAGGGGGGCGTCGCGTGAGCCGCCGGGGGGGCTGGCGGCTCCGAGTGTCCCACGAGACACGCTTCGCCTATGACGCGCCGGCCCGGGCCTCGTACAACGAGCTGCGCCTCACCCCGCGCACCGAGGTGCGGCAGAACGCGCTCGAAACGAGGGTCGTCACGCTGCCGGCCGCGCCCCAGTACTCCTACGTCGACTACTGGGGCACCCAAGTGGTGGCCTTCAACGTGGACCGTGCACACGACGCACTGTCGATCACCGGGACCTCGCTCGTCGACACGCTCAAGGCCGGGGCGCCAGGTGATTGCGATTGGAAGGAGGTCGCGGACGCGTCGCTGACCATGGCCGACCACCTCTCGCACCGCCTCTATACGGCGCCCGGGCCCGAGCTCAGTGAGCTCGCCGCCAGCCTGCGGTCGTCGCGTCCGCTTGAGACGGCGCGTCGGGTCGTCCAGCGCGCCCATCAGTCGCTCCGCTACCGGCGAGGGGTCACGTCCGTGCACACCTCCGCCGACGAGGCCTACGCCGACGGCGCCGGCGTGTGCCAGGACTTCGCTCACCTCACACTCGCCCTGGCCAAGGCCGCCGGACTGCCGTCGCGCTATGTCTCGGGGTACTTTCACCCCGAGCCGAAGGCCACAATCGGGGAAGAGGTCACCGGCGAGAGCCACGCCTGGGTCGAGCTGTGGACCGGTACTTGGTGGGGCTACGACCCCACCAACGATTGCCCGATCGGGCAACGCCACGTCGCCGTGGGCCGTGGACGCGACTACGCCGACGTGCCTCCGGTCAAGGGGATCTACGCCGGCAACGCGGAGAACTCCATGCGTGTCGTGGTGCGGATCACGAGGATCCATTAGCGAATGGGGAACGTGGCGGTGCTGACTCGGATACGCATCTGGTTGCCCGACGCCCCGGGTGTCCTCGGTGCGGTGGCGGCGGAGATCGGGGCCGTGGAGGGGAACGTCGTGGGGCTCGAGGTGCTCGAGCGGGAGGCCGGGGTGGCGATCGACGAGCTGGTGGTCGAGCTCCCCGACGACCCCGACGCCGTCGACGCCGTGTGCCGCGGGGTGCGTAACGTGCCGGGAGCGGGAGTCGAGGAGGTCACCGTCCTCGCCCGCGCTGGCGAAGGCGAGGCACCCGACCGCGAGAACACCGTCCTCGCCGCCACCGCCGACATTCTCGCTGCGGCCACCGCCCCCGCGGTCCTCGACGCGCTCAGCTGCCGCCTCCGCGCGCTCTTCGAGCTGGCGTGGCTGGCCGTGGCCGACGAGGGTATCGAGGCATTCGTCGACGTGCACGGCGATGCGCCGACGCCCCGGTGGGTGGCCGCGTTCGCCGAGGGGGCGCGCAGTGGTACCGACCCGGCGAACGACACGTTGCGCTCGGGCGTCTTTGTCCAAGCGGTGCCCGGTACAGGGTTCATCGTCTGCGGTGGGCGGCCCGCGGCCATCCGGCGGCGAGAACGCCACGAGATCAGCATCCTGGTGCAGGTGGCGGCGCGCTTCATCGAGGTGCTGGGCAGCGGCGAGGTCAGCCCGGGACCAACGGCGCCCCGCTGACCGCCGCCACCCCGCGACGGGTGTGCGCCGTTTGTCTAGTGTCCCGACCGTGCTGCGCATCGGGTTCATCGGGTCGGGGGTGATCGCCTGGGCGCATGGGCTCGGCCTGAAGGCGATGATCGACGGTGGGGTGATCGACGCCTCGATCGTCGCCGTCCACGACCCGCGCGAGCGACGGGCGCATGGCTTCCTCGACGCGGTGGGTGCGCCGGGCGCAGCGGCCGTGGGCAGTGCCGCAGAGGTGGCGGACCGGGCCGACGCGGTGTGGGTGTGCACACCCACCGCCGCCCACCGTGGCGCGGTGGACGAGGTCCTGGCCCGAGGACGTGCCGTGTTCTGCGAGAAGCCGCTGGACCGCAGCCTGCCCGGCGCCACGGCGCTGGCCGACGCCGTCGTCGCGTCGGGTGTGATCAGCCAGAGCGGGCTGGTGTTGCGCAGCGCGCCGGTCTTTCGGGCGCTGCGCGACCTGGTGGCGGGGGACGAGCTGGGGGCGCCGATGGCGGCGGTATTCCGGGACGACCAGTACTTCCCGATTCAGGGCACGTACGCCTCGCAGTGGCGGGCCGACGTTGCGCAGTCCGGCGGCGGCTGCCTGATCGAGCACTCCATCCACGACGTGGACATCCTTCGATTCTGCTTCGGGGAGGTCGATGGCCTTGCGGCTCGCACCGCCAATCACGCCGGCCATGCGGGCGTCGAGGACATGGCCTCGGTGTCGCTCGCGTTCTCCGCGGGCTTCGTGGCGCAGCTCACCAGCGTGTGGCACGACATCTTGAGCCGGGGTTCGACTCGCCGGGTCGAGGTCTTCTTCCGGCAGGGCATGGTGTGGCTGGACGACGAGTTCCGGGGCCCCCTCCACGTGCAGACGAGCGAGGCCACCGAGGTCCGTCCATGCCCCTCGCCCGAGTGGGTCGACGCGCTGCCCCTGCCCGACGACGAGATCGGCCTGGCCATCCGGGCGTACGTCGAGGCCGACCGGGGATTCGTCGAGGCCGTCACGCGCGGAGCCGAGGCCGAGCCCGGGCTCGACGTCGCGCTCCAGGCGCACCGGCTGGTCGATGCCGCCTACCGCTCGGCCGCCGCCGGCGGCGCGCCGGTAGACCTGCGCTCGGCGTTTGTACCCGCACCTCCTGCGACGCAAGGATGAATTTCCGCGCCGGGTGTCTCATCCCAAGGTAGGAACGCAGCGGGAAAACCCTGCTCCCACCAGGGATGATAGGCGGCATCGGGGGACCGGAAGCGCCTGGACCCGGGCGTTACCATCGTCAGGGCGGCGTTGGATTCCCCAGCCGTCACCGTTCCTCAAACGATCTCGAGAAGGAGCTCCCACGAGCGTGCGTTCACTCCTCCGTGTCTTCAATCAGCAGCCGGTGGCGGCCAAGGTGCCCGAAGTCACCGCACTGTTCTGGGTGATCAAGATCTCGACGACGGCGGCGGGCGAGGCCCTCTCGGACTGGTTCGGCGTCAAGCACAACGTGAAGTGGGGCTTCTTCATCGACGTCTTCATGTTCTGCACCGCCCTGTACCTGCAGTTCCGGTCCAAGCGGTACAACGCATGGACCTACTGGTACCTGGCCCTCGCCATCGCGACCGCGGGCACCGGTGTGTCGGACACGATGCACCTCGTCTTCGGGCTGCCCTACGCCGTCACCTCGCTCTTCTGGCTCATCGTGCTGGCCGCCGTCTTCTTCTTGTGGAACCGCAGCGAGCACACGCTCGATATCCACAGCATCACCACCAACCGGCGTGAGAAGTACTACTGGTCTGTCGTCTTCGCGACCTTCGCTCTGGGCACCGCGGTCGGCGACTTCGCAGCGACCTCGCTCGGCCTCGGCTATCTGTCGTCGGCCATTTTCTTCTGCGTGGTCATCCTGATCCCCTTCGCGGGGTGGAAGCTCCACCGGTTCAACGACGTCTTTGCCTTTTGGTTCGCCTACGTCATCACCCGTCCCATCGGGGCGTCCTTCGCGGACTACTTCAGCAAGCCCCACAACATCAGCGGGGCCGACTTCGGCGACTGGCAAACTGCCTTGGTGATGACGGCGATCGTCGCCGTCTTGGTGGCGTACACGGCGCGGGCACGCTACGACATCCAGCCCGAGATCGACTTCGCCGGCGGGACCTGAGACCGAGGGAGCGCGTCTGGCGCGGTCGCCCACGGGCGCCTCTCTCTAAGGTGCTCTCCATGGACACCACCGCCCTCTTGCTGGAGATCTACGGACGCATCCCGCCCCTGGCGGCAGCCACCGTGGAGGGACTCGACCCCGAGCAGCTGCGCCACTCACCCGAGCCGGGGACCAACTCCATCGGCTGGCTGGTCTGGCACCTGACCCGGGTGCAGGACCACCACGTCTCCGAGCTGCTCGGCGCCGACCAGATCTGGGTCAGTGGCGACTGGGCGGCGCGCTGCGGACTGGCCCCCGACCCCTCGAACACCGGCTACGGGCACCGCGACGAGGACGTGCGGAGCGTGGCGCCCGATGGTCCCGACGTGCTGGTCGGATATCTCGCGGCCGTCGACGCACGGACTCGCGCCATGCTCGAGGAGCTGTCGGAGGACGACCTCGACCGGGTGGTCGACGAACGCTGGACGCCGGCCGTCACCTTGGGGGTTCGCCTCGCCAGCATCGCCGACGACTGCCTGCAACACGTCGGGCAGGCGGCCTACGTGCGGGGGCTGCTCCACTACTGAACGGCTGCGCCGGGCCTCGGACGTCAGCGCCCCGGTTGGCGCGGCCAGCGCACCAGCTCGGAATAGCGGTAGATGGTCTCGTACCCAAGCGCTCGATACACCGGCTCGCCCATCGGCGACGCCTGCAGCGAGCACGACGATGCCCCGCGCGCGAAAGCCAGGTTGGTGGCGTGCGTGGTGACCAGCGCACCCAACCCAGCGCCCCGCGCCTCGGGCAGCGTGCCCACCCACTGCAAGCTGGCCACGCCGTCGCTCTCGAACGTCATGGCCGTCGACAACGCTTGGCCGTGGCGAGAGGCCACGACCACGTGCGCAGCCGGGTCCGCGAGGAAGGTCGTCACGTCGTCGAAGAGGTCGGGCAGGACCTCGGCCGGCATGCCGTAGCTGGCGTAGGCCAGGGCGTTCACCGCGAGGAAGTCGGCCACGCCGGACTCGTCGACGACCGCGCGCACCTGAATCCCCGCAACGCCCGGATGCTCTGGGAGCGGCGCCCGCACGAGCATCTCGGGCACTGGCTCACCGAAGGCTTCCAGGCCGGCTGCCTCGCAGTCCGCGCGCAGGTTGTCGTCCTCGCCGGTGTCGCGCACCTTGATGGTGTAGCCGCGGGCCAACGAGGAGAAGAACGCGTCGGCCCGGGCCACGAGCTCGGAGCCGGTCGGCGAGTGGTCCCACCGATAGGCACCGTTGGCCACGACGGGGATCCAGGACCCACCGGCGCACAGCACCGCTCCGCCCGATTCTTCGAGCGCCCCCCTGGTAGCCCAGCGGGTCAGCGCCCGGCAGAACTCGATCAGGTTGCGGTGGGCGAGCGCGGCCTCGTTCGCCGGGGGAGACGCCATCGCAGCATCATGGCGCGGCCTGCAGGCTCGCGTGCGGCTAACAGTGGAGCGCGAAGACCGGATGGCGAGGCGCCTCGGCGGCCCACTCGGCGTCGGTCGAGTCGGGACCCATGCCGTCGAAGAACATGCCGACCTCGAACTTCCAACGCTTCAGGTAGGAACGCAGGATCGGCACGCTGTCCTCGACCGGGATCTCGGTGGCGGTGCAGACCTGGCGGTGCCGGCCCAGGATCAGCACCAGGTGGCCGTCGTCGTGGCGCACGTTGCGGACCCACTGCGTCTCGCCCCGGGCGGCGACCAAGTACTGCGCCCCCTCGTGGTCGAGCAGGTTGACCGGGGTATGGAAGACCTTGCCGGAGGTGCGGCCCCGGTGCTCGAGGACTCGGGAACCCAGGACGCTCACGCCCAGCCGGGTCAGCCCCTGCACGAGGTTGTTGAAGATGTGGCGGGTGAACCAGTCCGGCTCCTTGTAGTGGGGGGCGGCCGGCTGGTCGGGGTTCGTGCTCATCGGGGCCTCCCGGGTCTCGGATCTCATGAACACTGATATTAGAAGTGAACAGTGTTCTTGTCAAGTACTTGTGTTCTCACCCAGGGACATTCAGACTGGCGGAAGTGTCAGCGCCACGCACAGCCCGGGAGCGGGTTCGGGAAGAGATGAGGGTGGAGATCCTGGCCGTGGCCCGCGCGCACGTCGCCCGAGAGGGGGCTGCGGCCCTGTCGCTGCGCTCGGTCGCCCGCGACCTCGAGTTGGCGCCGTCGGCCCTTTATCGCTACTTCGACGGGCGCGACGCCTTGCTCAGCGCGCTCATCCTCGATGCGTACGAGTCGCTCGCCACCGAGGCCGAGTCGACGGGAGCCGAGGCAGCCGCGCCTGGGACGAGCGACGCCCAACGCTGGCTCGTGGTGCCGCGGGCGATGCGGCGCTGGGCCCTGGCTCATCCCCACGAATGGGGCCTCATCTTCGGCACGCCGGTGCCCGGGTACCAGGCGCCCGAGGACACGGTCGAGCCCTACGCCCGGGTCGCAGGCGCCATGGTGCGGCCGGTCGTCGAGGCCCAGGCGGCGGGCCGGCTGCGCGCCGGCCTCCGCCCGCACGCGGTCACCGACGCGCTGCGCGAGGCGGTGGCGCCGGTGACGGACGGGCTTTTCCCGGGCATGCCGGTGGCGATCGTCGTGCGGGCCGTCCAGGCCTGGACGACAGTCGTCGGCACCATCAGCCTCGAGGTGTTCGGGCACTGGCGCCGCACCATCCTCGATCCCGAGGAGTTCTTCGAGGCCACGATGCGCGACGTCGCCGCAAGCGTCGGCCTCACCTGACGGCGCGACACCTTGACGGAGCGAGTCCCTTCCTCAGCGCACGCGGGCGCGCAGGGCCTGCGCGCGGGTGTACACGTCGTTGAGCTGCCCACGCTGGGCTTTGGGGAGGGCCTGGTCGAGGGCCTCGATCAGCTCGCAGAGGACCCCGGCCATCTCGGCCAATTCGGCGCTGGGCTCCTGCAGCCTTATTTGTGAGAACGGTAGGGCGATGTTGGTCCGGCTCGACGGTGCGTTGAGGACCTCGCGTCGTAGCCCGGGGCTCGTTTCCGCCGCGGTCGTCGCCGGATCGGTGGCGCGCGCATCAGCGTCGGATGCATCAGCGACCCGGGCGGGGCGGTTTCCTTGTGCGCGTCGTGCAGGTGCGCGTCGGCCCGGCGGGCGCGCTGCACCACCGTCGCGTGCTGCGGAGGGACTCGGGCCCATCGACCCGGCCGCCAGCTACCCCAGGACGGGGAGCTTCAGCTCGATTCCCGCGTTGGCGAGGAAGACGAGCTTGTGCTCGAGGGCGGTCTGCCAATCAACCATGTCCTTGTCGAACTGCATGCGGTCACCTTCCTCACACGCATGCTCGAGCTCGTCGAACGCCAGGTCTTCTGCATCGAGCAGGGCCCGGTACTTCGAAAGGAAGTGGTCGTTGATCGGCTGATGCACGATGTCCCTCCTACCGCCGGCCCGACCTCTGCGAGCCGGTATCGCCCAACTTTACTGCCGTCACGACTTGTTCGCTCAGCCGTCCCCGCGCCGCCACGCCCCGTTCTCCCGCCGTCCAGCCGCCCCGGTGTCTCCTCCCGGTCCCGAGCCCGATGTCGCCGGGACGTTCGTACCGCGGGTCCTACCAGAGGGGTGGGGGTGGCCTCTTACCAGTTGCGCCGTAAGCCGTGATAGGTGCGCGGCATCAAGGCGCGGAACACCATGGCCGCGTCGATCAGCCCCGAGACGCTGATCTCGAGCGAGGGCCCTCCCGCCTGCGCCAGGATCCGGCGCGACACCGTCGCGACGCTGCGGGTGGTCAGTCGGGGTGGTCGCCGCAGCCCGCGCCCCAGCGCGCTCATCCCCAGCTCCGTGGCCATGAAGGCGGGATACACCACGTGCACCTTGACGCCCCGGGGGTCGAGCCGGAACGACGTCGATTCGGTGAAGGCCGACAGGGCCGCCTTGGACGAGGGGTAGGCCCCTGGACCGGGCGAGGGCAGCCGACCACCGTCGGAGGAGACGTTGACGACGATGCCCGAGCCGCGCTCGATCATCGCCGGCATCACGGCCAGGGTGGCAACGACCGGGGCGAAGAAGTTGACGTCGAAGGTGTGGCGGAAGTCGGCCTCGCCGATGTCGACCAGACGGACGCCGGGGTCTTGTGCCGCGTTGTTCACGAGCAGATCGATGGGGCCGCGGGTCGAGGCCACCTCCTCGAGCGCCCGACGCAGCGCACCGGTGTCGGCGACGTCGCAGGTGATGGTCGTGGATTGCGGTGTGTGCGTGCGCAGCTGGGTGGCCAGCGCCTCGAGGCGCTCCGTGCTGCGGGCCAGGCCGACGACGGTGGCGCCGGCCTGGGCAAGGTCGCGGCAGAGCTGGGCTCCGAGTCCGGCCGACGCGCCGGTCACGACCGCCACCTGGCCGGCGTAGCGACCGCCGAACGCGGGCGGGCGCGCCGGGGCGGAGAAAGGGGTCGGCACGCGGCTCGCTCAGGCCGGCGGCGAGCCGGCGCCGGCGCCCGGGTCGGTCGAGTCGGTGGGGTCGTTCGCGGCGTCGTCGATGGGGTCGGTCAGCTCGTCGAGGGTGGTCCCAAGCCGGCTGGCCGCGGCGGCGAGGACAACTTGGCCCGCGACCAGTGCGGCCAGGTCGCCGCGTACGCGCACGCGGCCGGCGGCCAGGGCGTCGGCCGGGTCGAGCGTGCCGAGCGCGAGGGCCAGCGCGTCGGCGTAGCCGAGCGCGATGGTCGCCGTCGCCGCGACGGTCTGCGCGCCATCGGGGTCGAGCGCCAGGTGGGCCCGTCCCTCGGCCACCGAGAGGACGACGCGCGCCTCCGCGCCGAGGCCGAGGTCGGCTGGGACCCCGGCCACCAGCTGGGCCACGCTGAACACACCGTCGGCTGCGGCGAGCGAGCCCGCCCCGGCCGCCGCCACGGCGTCGGAGAGGTCGAGCGCGCTCAGCGCCGCGTCAAAGGCCTGCACCCATTCGGGCGAGAGGTAGCGAGCCAACGTGTGCGACCGGGGGCGCCGGCTCAGCCGGCGGCGGCCTCTTTGGCGGTCTTCTTGGAGCGCCCCGTGATCTTGCGACCGAGCCACGCCACCGGGTCGTAGCGGGCGTCGACGACCCGCTCCTTCATCGGGATGATCCCGTTATCGGTGATCTTGATGTGCTCGGGGCACACCTCGGTGCAGCACTTGGTGATGTTGCACATGCCGAGGCCCTCGTCGTGCGCGAGCTCGCGGCGGTCGTTCACGTCGAGAGGGTGCATCTCGAGCTCGGCGAAGCGGATGAAGAACCGCGGCCCGGCGTACTTGGGCTTGTTGTCCTCGTGGTCGCGGATGACGTGGCAGACGTCCTGGCACATGAAGCACTCGATGCACTTGCGGAACTCCTGGCCCCGCTCCACGTCGATCTGCATCATCCGGTAGCCACCCTCGGGCTCGGGTCCCGGCTTGAAGGCAGGGATGGTCTTGGCCACCTCGTAGTTGAAGGACACGTCGGTCACGAGGTCGCGGACGATGGGGAACGTCTTCATCGGCGCCACCGTCACCGCCTCTCCCTCGGGCAGCGTGTCCATGCGGGTCATGCACATGAGGCGTGGAAGGCCGTTGATCTCGGCCGAGCACGAGCCGCACTTGCCGGCCTTGCAGTTCCAACGGCACGCCAGGTCGGGCGCCGGGCCGGCCTGGATCCGGTGGATGACGTCGAGGACGACCTCGCCCTCGACGGCCGGCATGACGTAGTCGGTGAAGTCGCCACCGACGTCGTCGCCCCGCCACACCCGCATCGTCACCTTCTCGGCGTCAGCCATGGCGCTCAGTGTCCTTCCTCGAAGAGCTCGCGCAGCTCGGCCGGCATCTCCGGGAGCGGCTCGGGCCCGATGGCGATCGGCGCCAGGAAGCCGTGCTCGCCGGTCTGGTGCTGGACGAAGTTGACCTTGCCCATCTCGGGGTCCGGGCCCGGGAAGTCCTCCCGGGTGTGCCCGCCCCGCGACTCCTTGCGGTTCAGCGCACCCTGGGCCACCGCGATCGACGTCGTGATCATGGACGGCAGGTCGGTGGCCAGGTTCCAGCCGGGGTTGTAGGCCCGGCCGCCGGTGACCGACACTTTCGCCGTCTGCTGCTTGAGCTCTTCGAGCTTGGTCAGCGCCTCCTCGAGCTCGGGCCCGTTGCGGATGATGCCGACGAGCGACTGCATCGTCTCCTGCAGCTCCTGGTGGACGTCGTAGGGGTTGGGCCCGCCCTCGCGACCGAACGGCGCGTACGCATCGTCGATCACCGTCTCGACCTCTGCCGTGTCGACGTGGGGGGCACCCGCGCGGCCTTCGGCATAGTCGGACGCGCCGATGCCGGCGCGGCGGCCGAACACGATGAGGTCCGACAGCGAGTTGCCGCCGAGTCGGTTGGCGCCGTGCATGCCGCCCGCCACCTCACCGACGGCGTAGAGACCGGGGACGGTGGCCGCCTCGGTCTCGGCATCGACGCGCACGCCGCCCATCATGTAGTGGCACGTCGGGCCGACCTCCATGGCCTCGGCCGTGATGTCGACGCCGGCGAGCTCCATGAACTGGTGGTACATGGAGGGCAGGCGCCGGCGGATGTACTCGGGGGTGCGCCGCGAGGCGATATCGAGGTAGACGCCGCCGTGCGGGGTGCCGCGGCCGGCCTTGACCTCGGAGTTGATGGCCCGGGCCACCTCGTCGCGCGGGAGCAGGTCGGGCGTGCGGCGATTGTTGATGTGGTCGTCGTACCAGGCGTCGGCCTCTTCTTCGGTGTCCGCCGTCTCGGACCGGAACATGTCGGCCACGTAGTTGAACATGAAGCGGGTGCCCTCGGAGTTGCGCAGCACGCCGCCGTCGCCGCGCACGCCCTCGGTGACGAGGATGCCGCGCACCGACAGCGGCCACACCATGCCGGTCGGGTGGAACTGCACGCACTCCATGTCGATGACGTCGGCACCCGCCCAGATCGCCATGGCGTGCCCGTCGCCGACGGACTCCCACGAGTTCGACGTGTACTTCCACGACTTGCCGATGGACCCGGTGGCCAGGATGACGGCCTTGGCGGTGAACACGATCATCTTGCCGGTCGGGCGCATGTAGCCGATGGCGCCGCTCACCCGGCCCTGGTCGTCCAGGAGGAGGCGGAGGATCTTGCACTCCATGAACACGTCGGTGCCCATGGACACGACCTTCTGCTGCAGCGTGCGGATGAGCTCGAGGCCGGTGCGGTCACCGACGTGGGCGAGGCGCGCGTAGCGGTGGCCGCCGAAGTCACGCTGCGAGATCCGGCCGTCCTTGGTGCGGTCGAACAGCGCCCCCCAGCGCTCCAGCTCATAGACACGGTCGGGAGCCTCCTGGGCGTGGATCTGGGCCATGCGCCAGTTGTTCAGCATCTTGCCGCCGCGCATGGTGTCGCGGAAGTGGACCTGCCAGTTGTCCTCCTTCCACACGTTGCCCATGGCCGCCGCCATGCCGCCTTCGGCCATGACCGTGTGCGCCTTGCCCAGCAGCGACTTGCAGACGACGGCGGTGCGCAGGCCGCGCTCCTTGGCCTCGATGGTGGCGCGGAGGCCGGCTCCCCCCGCCCCGATGACGATGACGTCGTAGTCGTGGGTCTCGTAGTCGGTGCCGTTGGCGGTGGTGCCGTTGGCGTCGGTGCTGTCGGTCTCGGTGGTCTCGGTGGTCTCGGTGGTCTCGATGTCAGTCATGAGCCGCGCCCTCTTAGAAGTGGAAGCCGGGGTCGTGGATGGTGCCGCTCGCCACGAGGCGCACGTAGAGGTCGGCCAACGCGACGACCACGAGGCTGGTCCAGGCGATGCGCATGTGGTTGGCGTTGAGCGGGGTGACGGCCTTCCAGAGCCTGTAGCGGATGGGGTGCTTGGCGAAGGAGCGCAGCTGGCCGCCGCAGAAGTGGCGGCAGGCATGGCACGACAGGCTGTAGAGCCAGAGGAAGGTGGCGTTGAGACAGAGCACGACGGTGCCGACGCTGATCCCGATCCCGACTCCCGGCTGTCGGAACGAGAGCACGGCGTCGTAGGTCAGGATGCAGTTGAAGATCAACAGGATCCAGAAGAAGTAGCGGTGGATGTTCTGGAGGATCAGCGGGAAGCGGGTCTCGCCGCTGTAGCTGCCGTGGGCGTCGGCCACGGCGCAGGCCGGCGGTGACCACCAAAACGACCGGTAATAGGCCTTGCGGTAGTAGTAGCAAGTGAGGCGGAATCCGAGCGGGAAGATCAGGATCAGCAGCGCCGGCGAGTAGTTCCAGAACGGCAGCGTCCCGAACGTGTGGCTACCAACCACGCAGCTGTTGGCGACGCACGGGGAGTACAACGGCGAGATGAGGTCGCGGTGCAGATTGGCCCCGGCGTAGTAGTTCTTGCCGACGAACGCGGCCCAGGTCGAGTAGATGACGAACGCCGTGAGGATGACCACGGTGACCACGGGCTCGACCCACCAGTCGTCCTTGCGCAGGGTCGACACGCTGGGTCCGCCGCGCGGTTCCCCTATCTCCACCGGCGTGGTGGTTGGGCTCTCGGCCGTCGTCGTCACTGAGACCTCCTCGGCTCGGTGGCCGGTGCAGCAGGTGGCGGCCGCCAAATCATCTCAGACCGCTCCTGCGTCTCGCTCCGGCGCCCTTGCGATGTCCGCGTCCGCTCGTGCGGGCACGCTGCCTTTGCGCATCGTGCACCCGAGCGACGTTACGGCTGGTCCCAACTGCGCGTCAAAGACATATTATGCATCATATTGAAAGCCAAAGGCTATTAATATGGCCTGATGCAGCTGCACCAACTCGCCTATGCCGTCGCCGTGGCGGAGGAGGAGAGCTTCACCCGGGCGGCCGACCGGCTGCACCTGGCCCAGCCCTCCCTGTCGCGCCAGATCCGCCTCCTCGAGCACGAGCTCGGGGTGCTCCTCTTCAACCGGGGTCCCGGCCAGGGGCGCGTCATCCTGACGGCTGACGGGGCCGCGTTGCTGCCCTTCATGCAGCGCGTCCTGGCCGACGTCGAGGCCACCGGGGCCGAGGCGCGTGCGTTGTCGGGAATGGCCCGGGGGCGGTTGGCCATCGGGGCCACCCCGAGCCTCATCACGAGCGTGCTGGCGCCCACCCTCGTCGAGTTCCACGCCAGCCACCCGGGCATCGACCTGGCGGTGGTCGAGGGGGGCTCCCACCAGCTGGTGCCACAGGTGGCGGCGGGCGAGGTCGACTTGGCCCTGGTGGTGCTCCCGGTCACCGACCCGCTGGTCGTGACCACGCCGCTGTTCGACGACCCCCTCGTCCTGGCCACGGCGGCGGACCACCCCTTCGCAGGCCGGAGCCGGGTCCAGGTGCGCGACCTCGACGGCCTGGACCTGGTCATGTTCCGGGAGGGCTACGACCTGCGCGCCGTCACCCTCGATGCGTGCCTGGAGGCGGGGGTGTCGCCGCGCCTGGTCAGCGAGGGCGGCGAGATGGCGGGCGTCTTGTCGTTCGTGGCGGCGGGCCTCGGGGCGGCGGTGGTGCCGGCGATCGCCCTGCCCTCGGACGGGTCGCTGGTGGGGATCCCGTTCACCGGACCGACCCTCAGCCGCACGGTGGCGCTGGCGCAACGGGGGGACCGCACGCTGGCCCGGCCGGCCCGTGCATTGGCCTCGCAGCTCTCGGCTCGGTATGCGACCGGGAGCCCCCGCGGGGATGAGATCGATGAGCTCGCGATATCGGCGGTCTCCACCTGAGGCCCCTGAGAGCCCCGGTGAGAGTCCCCAGTGAGAGTTCCGGTGTTGTCTCTGAAAACTGTAAACGGGTCTGGTTATAGTTTTTCGAGCCATCGCCGGGGTCTGTGGAACATGCCGTGGAACATGGCGCCGGCCGTGAAACAACGGAGGAAAAAAGGAGGAAAAAAAAGAGAGGAAAGAACTCACGTCACGAGGTTCCTGCCCCACCAGAACACAGCGAGCCTTCAGCAACCACGTTTACGAGTCACCGCGAGCGATCCACACAACCCGCCGCGCCAACACGCAGGCTCCGGAGCGTAGGCTCGGCTGATCATGGAAGGCACCTCTTACTTCGATCCCTCTGCGACCCCGCCGCCCGGCGGGATGAAGCCGCCACCTGACCTCCCCACCGCGCTGGCCGACCTGCGCGCCTCGGGATGGGAGTCGGTGACGGTGGCGGAGGAGATGCGCCGCAACACCGAGAAAGCGATTGCCGCCGGCACCTCGCTCATGCCCGGGGTCCTCGGATTCGACGACACGGTCGTACCGCAACTCGAGAACGCGATCTTGGCGGGGCACGACATCATCCTCCTCGGCGAGCGCGGCCAGGCGAAGACGCGCGTCATCCGTTCCATGGTGGGCCTCCTCGACGAGTGGCTGCCGATTGTGGCCGGTTCGGAGATCAACGACGACCCGTACAACCCCGTCTCTCGCTACGCGCTCGACCGCGTCGAGGAACTCGGCGAGGCCACGCCGATCGCCTGGGTCCACCGCTCGCAGCGCTACGGCGAGAAGCTGGCCACGCCCGACACTTCGATCGCGGACCTCATCGGTGAGGTCGACCCGATCAAAATCGCCGAGGGTCGTTACCTGAGCGACGAGCGCGCGCTGCACTACGGACTCATCCCGCGCGTCAACCGCGGCATCTTCGCCATCAACGAGCTGCCGGACCTCTCCGAGCGCATCCAGGTCGGCCTGCTCAACATCCTCGAGGAACGCGACGTGCAGATCCGCGGCCACCGCATCCGGCTGCCGCTCGACGTCATGCTCGTGGCGACGGCCAACCCCGAGGACTACACGAACCGCGGGCGCATCATCACGCCCCTCAAGGACCGCTTCGGTGCGCAGATCCGCACCCATTACCCCTTCGAGACCGTGACCGAGGTCCGGATCATGGAGGGGGAGGCCGACCTCCCGACGATGGGCGTCCCCGTCACGGTGCCGCCCTTCATGAAGGAGATCGTGGCCGAGCTCAGCCAGTTGGCCCGGCGCAGCACGCACCTCAACCAGCGCAGCGGGGTGTCGGTCCGCCTGTCCATCGCCAACTACGAGACCCTCGTCGCCTCGGCCATCCGGCGCGCCCTCAGGACCGGCGAGCCGGTGGCGGTGCCCCGTATCAGCGACCTCTCGTCCCTGGTGCCCTCGACCCAGGGCAAGATCGAGGTCGAGGCCATGGAGGAGGGCCACGAGGACGAGGTCGTGGCCCAGCTGGTGGCGGCCGCCACGCTGGCCGTGTTCCGCCGGCGGGTCACCCTCGACGACCCGCAGTCGATCGTGGGCGCGTTCCACGACCAGGTGGTCGTGCACGTGGGCGACGACATGCCGAGCTCGGCCTATCTCGCTGTGCTGGCCGACATGCCCGAGCTCGAGCCCACGACCCGCAAGCTGGCCGGACCCGAAGCCGCCGACGCCGAGTCGCCGGCGCTCATGGCGTCTGCCCTCGAGTTCCTCCTCGAGGGCCTGCACCTGACCAAGCGCCTCAACAAGGACGCCTCAGGCGCCCGCGCCCTCTACCGCGGGCGCAAATAGGCCCAGAGAAGGAAGAAGGCCACATCCCGGTGAGCGCCCGCTACGACTACACGGAATGGGACGGCACGCAGCAGTTCGCCGACCTCGACCCCGACGACCTCCTGGCCGGGCTCACCGAGGACCTGCTCGCCGGGGGCGACCTCGACGACGCGTTGCGGCGCCTTCTGCGCAGCGGGTTCCGGACTGCCGACGGCGACCAGGTGGAGGGCCTCCGCGACCTGCTGGACCAACTGCGCCGGCGCCGCCAGGAGATGCTGGCCGAAGGCGACCCCGACGGCCGCATGGCGGAGCTGTCACGACAGCTCGACGAGATTGAGCAGGACGAGCGTGAAGCCATCGACGACCTCGTCGACGAGGCGCACACGAGCGGCGATCAGCGGCGCGCCGATGTGACCGACGACGTCGCCACGGAGCGGCGGATGGCGCTCGACCTCCAGCCCGACGACCCGGCTGGGCGCATCCAGTCGCTGCAGCACTACGACTTCGTCTCGAGCGAGGCCCGCGAGCGCTTCGAGGAGCTCGTCGAGGAGTTGCGGCGCGAGCTGGCCGACACCTTCTTCGAGGGCGCGTCCGACGCGCTCTCCAACATGAGCCCTGAGGAGATGGGGCGCATGCGAGAGGCGTACGACGCGCTCAACCGCATGCTCGAGCAGCGCGAGCGGGGCGAGGAGCTCGACCCGAGCTTCGAGGAGTTCATGGCCAACTACGGCGACATGTTCCCGGGCGACCCGCAGACGCTCGACGAGTTGCTCGAGCAGCTGGCGGAGCGCATGGCGGCCGCACAGGCCGTGTGGAATTCCCTGAGTCCCGAGCAGCAGGCCCAACTCCGCCAGCTCATGGATGCGGTCCTCGAGGACATGGACCTGCGTTGGCAGGTCGAGCGTCTGGCCCAGAACCTCCAGCGGGCCTTCCCCGAGGCGGGCTGGCAACAGTCCTACGACTTCAACGGCGACAGCCCCATGAGCCTGAACCGGGCGACCGACCTGGCCTCGCAGCTCGGTCAGCTCGATCGCATGGAGGAGGTGTTGCAGTCGGCCTCGACGCCGGCTGCACTCGGCGAGATCGACCTCGATCAGGTGAAGCAGCACATGGGTGAGGACGCCGCCCGCGCCCTCGACCGCCTGGCCAACCTCACCAAGACGCTGGCCGATGCGGGGCTCATCGAGCAGGAGGGCGGGCGTATTGAGCTCACGCCGCGCGGCGTGCGCCGGCTGGGCCAGAAGGCGCTGGCCGACCTCTTCGGCCAGATCAACAAGGACCGCATCGGCGACCACTCGGCGGTGCGCACGGGCGCCGGACACGACCGCGAGGAGACGACGAAGGCCTACGAGTACGGCGACCCGATGAACCTGCACCTCTCGACGACGGTGCACAACGCGGTGCGCCGCGGCGGCTCGGGCGTCCCGGTCCGCCTCACGCCCGAGGACTTCGAGGTGGTCGAGGTCGAGGCGCTGTCACGCAGCGCGACGGTGCTCTGCGTCGACCTGTCCATGTCGATGCCGATGCGCGACAACTTCGTGCCGGCCAAGCGCATGGCCATGGCGCTCCAGACCCTCATCTCGAGCAAGTTCCCCCGGGACTTCCTCGGCATCATCGGTTTTTCCGAAGTCGCCCGCGAGATACGGCCCGACGAGATCCCCACCGCGATGTGGGACTACGTCTACGGCACCAACCTGCAGCACGCCCTGGCGCTTTCGCGGCGGATGCTGGCGCACCAGCACGGGACCAAGCAGATCATCGTGGTGACCGATGGCGAGCCGACGGCGCACGTCGACGACCACGGCGAGGTCTTCTTCAACTACCCACCCGTGCCCGAGACGCTGCGCCGGACCATGGCCGAGGTCATCCGCTGCACCCGGGCCGGGATTGTGATCAACACGTTCGCCCTCGACCTCCAGCGCACCCACTACCCCTTCGTGGAGCAGATCGCCCGGGTCAACGGCGGCCGCACCTTCTACACGACCCCAGACGCCCTCGGGGGCTACGTGCTGGTCGACTTCCTCCAGCACCGCCGGGTCCTGCGCCCCGCCGGCTGACCGGCGCCGTCAGGCCGCGCGTCCGCCGCACGATCACGCGACGAGCGCCGGCCGGTTCAGGTCAGGCGTCGAACAGGTTCAGATCGAAGTAGTCCCGCCACGCGGTGATCAAGCCATCGTGCACTTCGCAGATCCCCATGATGGGGACCGAGATCCTTCTGTCCTCCCGGACGAAGTGATCCACCCGCTCGGTCATGACGTTGGTGTTGTCCGACAGGAGGTGCATCAGGTCGACACTGACCCGGCCGCCCATCGCCATGAAACCGGCGAAGGCGGCCTCGATGTCTTTTCGGCCCCGGACGGGCTCGAGCGGGACGTTTTGGTAGATGGCGTCCTCGGCGAAGAAGGCCGACACCGCGGCCGCATCGGCTCGCGGCCAGGCGGCGACGAAGGTCTTCATGCATTCCTTCACCGTTGTCTCCGGACGCCGCGCCATGGTCACCAACTCCGCAGCTCCCAGGATGGCACGACGCAGGCTTTCCGGCGGCCCGAGCGCTTCGGTCCCGCCAGTTCTCCGGCTTTTGTGTCGTGATCGCGCTGCAGATCGAGCTGAACAGGGGTGACGCGCACCTATCCACCCCGGTCCAGACAGAACGGACGCACATTTCCTGCCCCGGTCGCAATTTGGCCCTTGCGCTCGCAGGGGGGAGTGGTCAAAGATGTTGCTTACATCGCTGTAACTACAACGATGCCACCTCAGGCGAGAAGGGGGCGAACCAAGTGTCAGTGGACGTAGTCACCACGCTTTACGGTCGCCAAGAAAGAAGTTGGCAGCTTCAGGCCAACTGCATGGGAGTCGACCCGGACCTGTTCTTCCCGGAGCGGGGCGCGTCGACCCGCGAGGCAAAGGAGGTCTGCCGCGGCTGTGTCGTGCGTGAGGATTGCCTCGAGTACGCCCTGGCCAACGGCGAGAAGTTCGGTATCTGGGGCGGCATGAGCGAGCGGGAGCGTCGCCGCGTGCGCCGTGCCCGCGCCCTGGCCCGCCGGGACGTGCCCAGCGCCTCGTAACACCGGCATCCGACCCGGAGACGTCTCTCACCGGGTCGAGGTCCACCCGACCCCCTCAGGGCCGGCGGCGAGCCGGGCCTCGACCGTCGCTCCCTCGCTCAGGCCGAGGGCGTTCCAGCGAGAGCGGGGGACGGCAGCGAGCACCGCCTCGGGGACCAGTCCGACCAGCTCGGCGCCCTCCACGGAGCCGCCTGCCCCGGCCACCAGGGCGGCTACGGCGTCGTAGAGGCGCTCGGGCCCGTAGGTGTCGGGCTCGACCAGGTTGCACGAGACCTGCGCCCGCTCGCCCACCGCCAGCCCGAGCGCCCGCACGGCCGGTCCGCGCAGGGCCGGGGCGACCTCGCGGGCTACCTCGACCGAGGAAACCCACACGTTGTAGGCCACCAGCACCCGTCTCGCTCCCACCGCGGTGGCACCCGAGCGCGGGCTGGGTCGGCCCGGGCCGAAGTCGGGGACGAGGCCGTCGGCGGCGGCAAAGGCGTGACGCCGGATGTCCGGCAGGGTCCGCGTCCCGCCGCCGGGAAGGGGTCCGTAGAGAAAGCTCGGCACACCCATCTCGGTGCCGAGCCAGCGCGCGAAGTCGTCGCGCAGCGCGACGGCGACCGAGAGGTCCGAAGGAGCGGCGTGGCCGGGTGCGTAGGGCACGAACGGCACGACGTCGAGCACGCCGAGGCGCGGATGTGCGCCATCGTGGGCGCGCAGGTCAAGGCGTTCGAGAGTGACCGTGGCGAGCGAGCGGGCGCTTGCCGCCACGGCGTCGGCGGGGCCGGCGAGGGTGAGGACGGAACGGTGGTGTTCCGAATCGCGGTGCACGTCGAGCAGGAGCGGCCCGGCGCTGGCGGCGACGGCGGCGAGCACGGCGTCGTCACGACCCTCGGAGACGTTGACGACGCACTCGACGATCACCGCGCCAGCGTGGCAGACGGCAGCGGCGGGCCGAGTCCGGCGGGGGGAAGTGCTGTCGCGCGACGGCGCAGATGCGAAGCGAGTGCGCGGTTCCGGGCCGTGACCCGGCCCGGGCGTGGTTGACCAGAGCCGGCCGGAGCCGGCCAGGCGCCTACCTACTTGAGCGTGGCGGTGGCGGGGGCGGGGGCGGTGGCGACGGCGTGGGAGAGTCGACGGCGGCGCAGGATGCGGCGGCGCTCACGCTCGGAGGCCCCACCCCAGACGCCGTGGTCGATGTGATGCTCGAGCGCGTACTCGAGGCAGGGCTCGGACACCGGGCATTCGGCGCAGATTCGCTGAGCCGCAAGCACTCCCATCCCGTCACTTGGAAAGAAGATGTCCGGTGCAACTTCCTTGCACTTCCCCCTGGCCATCCAATCGGTATTCATCGTTCGGCTCCCTGTTTACGCACAAGTCTACGGGAGGTGCCAGTCGAGCAATAGGGTCTTGGGATAGGAACTTCGTAAGAATTCGAGCCCGGATTTGCGCTCTACCAGGGGGAACGCCCGCAGAGCCCGCAGGGCTACGCTGGCGCCGAGTCGCCGATGCAGGAGGTGCCATGGCTCCGGACGCCGAGGACGAAGTTGTCGAAGAGGGTGAGCCGGTCGAGCCCATCGGGCACGTGCGGGTGGTGTATCTCGGCCCTGTCGCCCCCCACTGGGAGGTGCAGAGCGACTACGGCCCGCCCGACGTGATCGACCAGTTCCGTGAGCGCGTGCTGGCCCGCCTGGTCCTCCTCCCGCCCCACGACCCCCAATTCCGGCGGAACAGCGAGCGGGTCGTCCGCGACGCCGAGCGGGAGCAACTCGCCCTCGAGTGGGTGCTCGACTACGGCGAGGCCGCCGAGGGCTGAGCCGGAGCGCCGTGGATGGGGTCTCCAGAGGGCCCCGTGGATGGGGTCTCCAGAGAGCCCCGTGGATGGGGTCTCCAGAGAGCCCCGTGGATGGGGTCTCCAGAGAGCCCCGTGGATGGGGTCTCCAGAGAGCCCCGTGGATGGGGTCTCCAGAGAGCCCCGTGGATGTCTCCAGAAACTATGCACCGACCGGTTTACAGTTTCTCTGGACACATGGCGATTTGAAATCAGTCCATCGGCGCCGCCCTTGAGGCCTACATGAGCCCAGCAGCGGGCGGCGGACTTGCTCCGGGCTGCCGGGCCGGGAGGGCCCAGCGTGGCCGGGGGTCTCGCACCCGTCTTGCATCCGGGGCGCCACTGGGCAACCACCCTGGTAGTGGAAGAATTGTGCCGTTGGCGCTTGACGGACCGGGGACTCTGGCCCGTAGCAGGGGAGGCAGTCGTGGGGAATATCCACACACTGGACGAGGCACCGATCGTCCGTGAAGTTCGAGGGCTGGTCGGCGTCCTGAGCGACGACGAGGCGGCGCTGGTGCGCACGCTCACCCCACCGGACCACTCGTGCACCGGCGTGATCGAGCACCTGTTCGACCTCGTCGACCTGCTGGCGACGGTCCGCGCCGACGAGGCGGTGGCCGACTACGTCTACGCCATCGCCCCGTCCTGGGACGGCACGATCGAGGCGCTGCTCCTCGGGGCACGGGTCACCACGATGCTCACCACCATCCAGCTCGGACGAGGGGTGCCCGCCGCGGCGTAGTCACCGACCGCGCGGTCGGTCAAGTCCGTCAGGTCAGTTCATCAGGCCGATGCGTGCGAGCCAGAGGCCGGGCGCGTCGACCTCCGCCGGGGTGGGCAGGTCGACCTCGTCTTCCCACAGGCGGGCCAGCGCGCTCTCGCCGGCGCGCTCGATGACGCCAGTCACGAAGGCCCGGCCCCGGTCGACCTCGTCCTGACCGACGTTCAGACCGAACAGGCCGGCGAAGGCCTGCTCGCCCTTGCCCTCCTCGATCCGGTAGCGGTACCACGCCTCACGCAGCGCGCCCGGTTGCGACGTGAGCGTCTCGGCGATGCCGGCTGTCACGTGATCGACGTACGCACCGAGCGCCGTCGTCTGCGCGGTGAGCGTGCTCGAGATGTTCCGTTGCTCGGGGCTGATGAGATCGGCCAACAGCGCCTCGGGGTCGCCGAACGCCTCCTCGAGCGCGGCCTGGTCACCGAGGTTGTCGCCGAGCCGCTCGACGATGGACCGCTGCGCGGCGGCCGCGTGGGCGGAGGCATCGGTCAGCAGCGTGGAAAGCGACGAGCGCACGCCGGGCCGGGTCATCACCGCATGCATGGTCAGCTCGCGCAGGCAGGCCCACAGCTGCACCTCTTGCAGCGGGAGGCTCCAATCCTCGGCGAACCGGGCCACGTTGCCGGGCACGAGCAGCAACGTTGTCGACTCGGGCCACGGCAGCGGCAGCGCGTACTGGCCGAAGGCCCGGCGCGCCAGGTGCCCGGCGGCCGAGCCGAACTGCATGCCCAGGAACACCGGGCCGAGCGTGAGCGCGAACTGTCCCAGCACGGCACCGAGGCCGCCGGCCGCATCCGGATCGAGCTCGGTCAGGTCCATGGAGGACGGCACGGCGGCCGCGCCCTGTTGCTGCGCGTCGACCATCGACTTGAGCACCGGGCGATACGCCTCGAGCACTCGGAAGGACCACTGGCCCGGGCCCACGGTCTCGAAAGAGACCCCGCTCGCGCCCGAGGTCGGCCTGATCCCCGTGGCGTCGGTGACATGGAGCTCGGCCACGCGCGCCAGCTCGTCGAAGGCGATGCGCACGAGGGGGTCGGGGTTCTCGTCCTGCCCGCCGTCCGTGGCGACACCGAACGCGAGCGTCCGGGCGGCCTCGAACCAACTGTCGCCGGCGCCGGGTCCCGACCCGATGACCTTGAGCAGGTCCCCGAGGAGACCCCCCATCGGGTTGTCAGGATCGATGGAACCGAACATGCTCACCCTCGCATGCTATGAGGACCCGCCGAGGGTGAGGTTCACGGTCTTGGTCCCCGTGGCGCCCTGGATCGATACCGCCACCGAGGCGCCGGGCTGCAGGACGTAGAGCCGGGACCGCAGCTCCGCCATGGTCCGCACCGGCATCGAATTGACGGCGACGATCACCTGCCCGGCCTGCAGCCCGCCGTGAGCCGCCGGGCTGTTCGCCTGCACCTGGACGACCTTGGCCCCGGGGCCCCCCGATGCGTCGGTCCCCTCGACTCCGAGCCAGCCGTGGACCACCTTGTTCCCCGAGCGCAGGTCGTCGGCCACCCCGACCACGAGCTGGGTCGGCAGGATGCTGACGGGCCCGGCACTCTGCGGGTCCGGGTCGCAGAGGATGCCCAGGACGTCGCCGCTCGAGTTGAGCAGCGGGTCGCCGGCCGCCTCGGACGCGGCCGCAGGGGCCGAGGTGATGAGGGCCATGCCGTTGGCCGGGCCGGCGTCGATGCCGGCGCCCACCGAAGCGACCGAACCGGTCGTCGCGTGCAGCGCCAGTGAGGAGCCGGCCGCGGGGACGAAGCTCAGCAGCATGTCGGGGGAGCCGCCGCTCAAGCTGGCGTCGTCGGCGAAGGGCGCGAACAGGGACCTCCTCGGGCACGTTGACCAGCGCCACGTCAGAGGGCGAGTCCGTGCCGACGACGGAGGCGGGCTCGAGCCGGTCGCCCGGGGCCACGAGGTCGATGTGCTGGACCCCCTTGAGCAGGTCGGCGGCGGTGACGACCAGGCCGCCTTCGGCCACGGCCACGCCGATGAGGGTCACCGTCCCGTGCGAGGTGGTGGCCCGCAGCTCGACCATGGAGTGGGCGGCGGCCTCGGCTGCGGCCGGCACCGCGTTCTGCGGCCCGGCGAGTGTCGAAAGGGGCGTGCTGGCGGCGGTGTCGTTGCTGGCGGTGGTCAGCGGTTGTTGCGACGCCGGTGACAGCAAGACGACCACCCAGGCGACGACGGCCACGACCGCCGCCGCACCGATGAGGACCATGATGGCGCTGCGATACTGGCGGCGCGGCGGGGGTGGCACGCGGACCGGCACCTCGCCGGTCGGCGGTGCGACCTCGCTGGGATGCCGCCAGATGCGGTCGTCGGGGTCGATCCACCCGCGGAGCGGCGCGTCGGCTTCGTCCCCCCCTGTGCCACCCTCGTCGGGGCCCGGCTGACCGCTCTCGGGCTCCTCGGGCACGTCGTCCACCTGGGCGAGGCTACAGACGCCGACTCGAGAAGTGCCGTCGCACCATGGGCCGGGCCGTACCATGAAGCCCCATGTCGCGGGACCTTGCCATCGACCTCGGCACGGCCAACACGCTGGTCTACGCCAAGGGCAAGGGCCTGGTGCTCAACGAGCCCACGGTGGTGGCCCTCGACTCGCGTAGCCGAGAGGTCCTCGCCATCGGCACTGACGCCTGGCAGATGATCGGGCGCACGCCCGGCTACATCGTGGCCGAGCGACCCCTGCGCGGCGGCGCCATCACCGACTTCGAGGTCACCGAACGCATGTTGTCCGTGCTCCTGCGCCGAGTGGGGGTCACCCGCCTGAACCGGCCGAAGGTGCTGATCTGCGTGCCGTCGGCGATCACCGCGGTCGAGCGCCGCGCCGTCAAGGAGGCGGCCCGGCGGGCGGGCGCGTCGGCCAGCTACCTCATTGAGCAGCCGATGGCGGCGGCCATCGGAGCCGGGCTGCCCATCCACGAACCGGTGGGCAACATGGTGGTCGACGTCGGCGGAGGGACGGCGGAGATGGCGGTGATCTCGCTGGGTGGCGTTGTGGCCGTCCGGGCGCTGCGGTGCGGCGGCTTCGACTTCGACGCGTCCATCCAGAGCTTCGTCCGCAACCGCTTCGGCGTCGCCATCGGCGAGCGCACCGCGGAGGCCGTGAAGATGGCGATCGGCTCCGCCGCGCCCTACGGGGGCGAGCAGCAGGCGGAGATCCGCGGCCGCGAGGTCGCGACCGGCCGGCCCAAGACGATTCTGCTGACGCCCAGGGAGGTGCGCGGCGCCATGGCCGACAACGTCACCTCCATCGTCAACTCGGCCGTCGAGTGCCTCGGCGAGGCCCCGCCCGAGCTGGCGCAGGACATCATGTTCGAGGGCATCCACCTCACCGGAGGCGGGGCGCTGCTGCGGGGGATGACCCAGCGCCTGGCCGACAGCACGGTGGTCCCGGTGCACCTGGTCGACACGCCGCTCGAGTGCGTCGTGCAGGGGGCGGGCATCTGCCTGCAGTCCTTCGATCGACTCAAGCGCCTCTTCACCCAGGACGACTAGGGGTCGGGGGGCGACTCGCCGGGATCCGCGTCGTCTGATTCTGAGGCTCCTTCTTCCACTTCCATGAGCTCCCCGGCCGCTTGGCGCACCTGCCAGTCCCGGTCCTCGGCCGCCCGGCGCAGCGCCGGCTCGGTGCGGGGGTCGTCGAATCCGGCCAGGGCCACGGTGGCGCGGCGTCGCACAGTGGGTTTGTCGGCGAGCGCCTCGAGCACCGCGGGCACGCCCTCGGGATCACCGATGGCACCGAGCGCGGCGACGGCGGCCTCGCGGCACCGGGGATCATCGTGGCCGGTCGCCATCGCCGCCAGGGCGCCGACCGCCGGGCGGTGCCGGCGCTCGCCGACGAACCACGCCGCCCCGACGACGACGAGCGGGTCGGGGTCGCCGAGCGCGGCGGTGACGACGGCAGGCAAGGTGGAGCGCGAGCCCTTCCCCTTGACGTGGAGCGCGGCCTCCACGGCCCGGCGGCGCAGCGGCGCCGGGCCCGAACCGAGCGCGTCCGCCACGTCGCGGGTCGTCAGCTCGCCCAGCCGGGAGAGCGCACCGAGGGCGGCGGCCTGGACCCCAGGATCCGGGTCGGCCAGGCCCCGCCGGGCGGCGACGGCGTCGCCGCGGTGGCCGGCCAGCGCCGCCCGCCGACGGCGCAGCTCGGCGCGGCGGTCGCGGCCCGCATCCGTGGCAACATCGTCGCTCACCGCTTTCGAGTATGTCCGACCCTGACGCGACCGCCGGGGGGGATGCCCCGGCGCCCCCCACCCAGAACCCGCCGCCGACCCAGGCGTCGGGCTGGACGGTGCCCGGTGCGCCCGGCCCGCCCGGCTCGTCCCCGACCCGCACCCGTAGCCGCCGCTGGCCCTACGTCGTCACCGCGTTGGTCCTGATCGTGGCCATCGCGGCGGTGGTCGCCGCCCGGACCTCCGTCAACTACTACGTCATCACGCCGGGCGACGCAACGCCGGTGTCCCAGTACATCGAGGTGCCGGCGGCCGACAACCACCCGCTCACGGGCAGGATCCTCCTCACCGACGTCTTCGTCACGCAGCTCAACGCCTTGAACTACCTGCAGTACAAGTACTTGGACTCCAACAGCGAGGTGATCTCGGGGCCCAACCTGCTGGGTCCGACGCCGAACGAGAGCCAGTTCCTCGACCAGGGCTACCTGCAGATGACCCAGGCCCAGTCCTACGCGACGGCGGCGGCGCTCTCGCACCTCGGGTACCAGGTGACCTCGACCAACGCCGGCGCGCTCATCTACGGGATCTCCCCCGGCTCGCCTGCGTCGGAGTCGCTGAAGGTGGCGCAGGTGATCACCGCCGTGAACGGGACGGCGACCCCGACGGACTGCGCCCTCATCAATTCGCTCCACGGCGTTGCGCCGGGGACCAGCGTGGCCCTCACGGTCGAGGAGTCCTCCCTCAACGACGTGGGCGCCTTCGTCGACGGGCCTACCGTGCACAAATCGGTGACGCTGGTGGCGCCGCCCAAGGGCCTGACCGACACGGGGTGCGGCCCGCCGGTCCGGCCCACGGCCTTCCTCGGCATCGACCCCGTGACCCAGCAGGACTGGCAGTTCCCGGTCAAGGTGACCGTGCACACCCAGGACATCGGGGGGCCGTCGGCCGGGCTGGCCATGACGCTGGGCATCATCGACAAGCTGAGCAGCGGCCGGCTCACCGGCGACCGGATCGTGGCCGCCACCGGCACCATGGACCCCGAGGGCGACATCGGAGACGTGGGGGGCGTGGCGGAGAAGACCATTGCCGTCGAGCAAGCCGGGGCCACCGTCTTCTTCGTGCCCTCGGTCGAGCTCAAGACGGCCGAGTCCAAGGCGACGCCGCAGTTGCACGTCTATGCGGTCAGCAACCTGGACCAGGTCCTGCGGATCCTCAAGGGGCTGGGTGGCAGCGTGCCCACTCACGGTGTCACCACCCAGGCGGCGTCGTAGGCTGCTCGCTATGTCAGAAGGCCGTGCCCCCATTTCGTCCTCCCGCCTCGCCACCGGGGACGTCGCACGCCACTCGTTCGCCACCGTCCGCCGGGGTTACGACGCCGACGAGGTGCGCTCGTACCTGCAGTCGGTTTCGCGCAGCATCGAGGCACTCGAGGAGCGCGAGGCCGAGCTGCGCACCGCATTGGCCGACGCCGAGGAGCGGGCCGCGCACCCGGTCGTCGACGAGGCCACCCTCACGACATCGCTCGGTCAGCACAGCGCACAGATCCTGCGGCACGCGCACGAGGAAGCCGCCAAGATCGTCGCCCAAGCCCAGGAGGGTGCCGCGACGCTGATGCGCGAGACCCAGGTTTTGGTCGAGGAGCTCCAGGCGACCACCGAGATCTCGTCGGCCGAGCGCGTGGCCGAGGTCGAGCTGCTGGTGGCCAACGCACAGCAAGAGGCGCGCGAAGAGAGCGAACGCATGCACGCGGACGCGGTCGCCGATGGCGAGGCGATCATCGCCCGCGCCAAGGACGAGGGCAGGACGTTGCTCGAGCAGGTGCAAGAGGCGCGCCGACGGGTGCTGGCCGACCTGGCCACGCGGCGGCGCGCGCTCGGGATCCAGATTGAGCAGCTGCGTGCGGCGCGCGACGAGATGGCGGCGACGGTCCACGGCGTGCGGGACCGGGTGGACGGGATCCTGGGCCAACTCGACCGCACCGACGACGAGGCGCGGGCGGCCGCGCTGGCGGTCGGCGAGCAGTACCGCCTGCACGGTGGTGAGCCCGACGTCGGGGATAGGGAACGCGACGCCGGCGAGGCGGCGGTGGAGGGCGAAGGGGACGTGGACGTGGTCGTGATGGTGGGCGACGTGGGGGCGGAGGAGGAGTCGAGCCAGGCGGGCGCACCGTCGGTGGACGAGCTGTTCGCGCGGATCCGCGCGGGCGCAGACGAGGGTGCCCCGGAGTCGCACGCCACCGACCCGGGGCCAGGGTCGCAGGCCGAGGCGGGCGCCGCTGAAGCGAGAGAGGTTCCGGCGGCGCCCGAGGCGGCGACAGATGCGGCGGAGCCCGAGCCGACCGAAGCCGTGGCTGCGCCCGAGACGACCGAAGCCGTGGCCGTGGTCCAGACGACCGAAGCCGTGGCGGTGGTCGAGGCCGAAGAGGAGCTCGAGGCGGGGCCCGACGACCCGCTCATCGCCCGGCGCGACGAGTTGCTCGGGCCGGTGACGGCCCGCCTCAGCCGCACCGTGAAGCGCACCCTCGGCGACGATCAGAACCGCCTGCTCGACCGCCTCCGCAACGGGCCGTCGCTGAGCCTGGAGGAGTTGCTCGGCCCCGAAGACGACCAGATGACACTCTTCGCGTCCGCAGTGCGCGGGCAGCTGGCGGAGGCGTTCGCCGCCGGGACGACGTTCGCCGGAGCCGGGGCGGCCGCTCACGGCGGCGACGCGGTCGACCACTCGTCGTCGGGGCTGGCGCGCGTCGTCGTGACGATGCTGCGGCGCCGGGTGGTGGAGGGAAGCGAGGACCCGGTGAACCGGATCGGCGCCGCGTTCCGCGAATGGCGGGGCGAGCGGGTGGAGCGGCTGGCCGGCGACTACGCGACGCAGGCGTTCTCGGCGGGAGTGACGGCGGGCGGCACGGACCGCAAGGTGCGCTGGGTCGTGACGTCGAGCGAGGGCTGTTCGGATTGCGCGGACAACGCACTGGCGGGCGCGGTCAGCGCGAGCGAGGCGTTCCCGACCGGGCACGTCCACCCGCCCTCGCACTCGGGCTGCCGCTGCCTGGTGGCGCTCGCAGACGACTGACCTGCGCACTCCTGCCGGCGCGCACCCCGGGGAGTGCCGTTGGGCCCCAGCTAGCGGACGTTAGGCTCCCTCCCCGTGCGCATCCCCAGCGACCTCCCTGCTGATCCTTCGCCGCGCCGTCGGCATCGCGCCCGCTGGTGGGTGATCGGCTTCATCGTCCTGCTGATCATTGTGCTGGTGTCGCTGCGCTCGCTGGCCAACATCTACACCGACAGCCTCTGGTTCTCGTCGGTCGGGTATCACAACGTCTTCTCGACGCTGCTCGTGATCAAGCTCGGGCTCTTCGGCGTGTTCGGCGCCATCTTCTTCGCCGTCCTCTGGATCAACCTGGTCGTGTGCGACCGCATCGCGGGACACGACATCGTGCTGGCCCAGGAGGACGAGCTGGTACGCCGGTACCAGCAATACGTGCGGCCCTACTCGGGCCGGATCTACTTGGTTCTCGCCTTCATCGTGGCCCTCATCGGCGCGTCGGGCACCATCAGCCAATGGAACAACTGGATCCTGTTCCTGCACGGCGGGAACTTCAACGTGACCGACCCGCAGTTCCACAAGGACGTCGGCTTCTACGTCTTCAAGCTGCCGTTCCTGATCTTCGTGGTGGACTGGACGCTCGCCATCCTCATCGTGACGCTCGCCGTCACCCTGGTGTTCCACTACTTCAACGGGGGGATCCAACCTCAGCGCGGGCTGCCACGGGTGCGCCCACCCGTCAAGGCGCACATCTCGGTGCTGCTGGCGCTCATCGCCTTGGACAAGGCGGCCGGCTACGTCCTCCAGCGCTGGTCGCTGGTCAACTCGCAGGACGGCTACGTCAACGGCGCCGGCTACACCGACGTGCACGCCCGCCTCCCGGCGGAGCTGCTGCTCGTCTACGTCTCGATCTTCGCCGCGGCCATTCTCCTCTTCAACATCCGGCGCCAGGGTTGGACGCTCCCGGTGCTGGCGGTCGGCATCTGGGCCTTCGTGGCGTTGGTCGTCGGCATCATCTACCCGGCCCTGTTGCAGACGTTCAAGGTCACGCCCGCACAGAGCTCGCTCGAGGCGCCCTACATCGATCGCAACATCAGCGCCACCCGCGCCGCCTACGGGGTGGGCGACGTGCGCGTACACCAGTTCTCCGCCTCCACGAGCGTCACGACCAGCCAGGCGTTGGTCAACGCCCCCACCATCGACAACATCCGGCAGTGGGACCCCGACCCGACGATTTCGCTGCAGACGTTCCAGCGCCTGCAGGGCATCAAGTCGTACTACTCGTTCCCCTCGCTCGGTGTCGACCGCTACACGCTGAACGGCCAGGTCACCCCGGTACTCGTCGGCGTGCGCCAGATCACCACCAACGTGCCGGTGCCGTCCTGGGTCAACACGCACCTGCAGTACACCCACGGCAACGGCGCCGCCGTGGCAACCGCCAACCAGACGGTCAACAACAACCCGGTCTTCGGCGTGCAGGGGGTGCCGCCGGTGTCGTCCAACGGCCTGCCCCGCATCACTCAACCGAACGTGTACTTCGGCCTGGGCGAGAGCGGCTATGTCGTCGTCAATTCGAAGCAGGCCGAGGTCGACTACCAGAAGCAGAACGGCACCAACGTGGAGAGCAACTACAGCGGCAGCGGTGGTGTCCAGCTGTCGTCGATCTTCACCCAAGCCGCCTTCGCCCTTCGCCTGGGGGACTTCAACCTCCTGATCTCGAGCCAGATCACGAACAAGTCCCGCATCATGTTCGTGCGGGACCCGGTTGCGATGGCGCAGAAGGCAGCGCCCTTCCTCAGCTTCGACCACGACCCCTACGCGGTGATCAGCCGCCAGGGGCACATCGACTGGATCGTCGACGGCTACACGACGACCGCCAACTACCCCTACTCCCAGAACGCGGACACTCAGCAGGTGGCCATCGACAGCACCCTGCCCAGCAGTTACAACTACGTGCGCAACTCGGTCAAGGTGGTCATTGACGCCTACTCGGGCAAGATGACGTTCTACGACGCCGATCCGAACGACCCCATTTTGCAGGCCTACTCGTCGGCCTTCCCGCACATGTTCGTGCCGATCTCGAAGATGCCGACGCAGCTGCAGGCGCACCTGCGCTACCCCGAGGACATCTTCTCCATTCAGTCGGCCATCTACGGCCGCTACCACCTGACCAACCCGGGCGCCTTCTACGCCGCGAGCAATGCGTGGCAGCTCTCTCCGACGGCAGGCGCCGGGCCCCAGTCCCAGGCGTTGCTGGCCGAGAACACCTACAACAGCCAGGGCCAGCTGATTTCGACGACGCCGGCGCGCATGGCACCGCAGTACCAGGTGTACTCGCTCCCCGGCACGAACCCCGCGAACCAGGTGTTCACGATCTCCGACGGCTTCGTCCCGGCGTCGCAGTCGTCGTTGTCCGGCTCCAACCAGAACTTCAACCTCACGGCGTGGATGGTGGGCCAGTCCGACCCCGAGCACTACGGCCAGCTCGATCTCTACGAGACGCCGCAGGGGACGATCGGCCCGGCGAACGCCGACGCGGAGATCTCGGCCTACGGGCCGGTGTCCTCGGACATCTCGCTGTTGGACCAGCACGGCTCCGAGGTGCTGCTGGGCGAGACGCTCATGGTCCCGGTCGGCGACTCCATGGTCTACCTGCGGCCTCTGTACGTCGCGGCCACGACGAACCCGCAGCCCCAGCTGGCCTACGTGGTGGCGGTGCTGGGCAAGACGGTGAAGATCGACCCCACGGTGCCCGCGGTGCTGAGTGACCTCTTCAACACCACGGTCCTGCCCCCGCCGGGCAACGGCGTGAGCTCGACCGGCACGGTGCCGGCGGCTGTGGCCGGGATTTTGCTGCAGGCCGAGGCGGACTACAACGCCGCGAAGGCCGCCCTGCAGGCCGGCAACCTGGCGGGGTACCAGTCGGACATCAACGCCATGGACCAGCAACTCATGCAGGCCCAGCAGGTGCTCGGGGCGGCGCCGTCGGGGACGACGGGCACGACGACCACCACGACGACGGTGCCGAAGATCCATCCGAAGAAGACGGGGACTCGGGGGTCGGGGTCGGGTTCGGGGTCGGGGTCGGGGTCGGGGTCGACGACGTCCACTACGTCCAATGTGGGCACGACGTCGACGACTTCGACCCCGCCGACGTCGACGGAGCCTCGAGGTGGGTCGACGACGACGTCGACCACGTCGCCCGTCGCGTCGGCTTCGCCGCACTCGGGCTGAGAGAAATCGCCGAGTGTCGCTGAAAACTGTAAACAGATGTGTTTAGAGACGGTGGGGTCCGTCGGCGCTGGGTCTCCGACAGCGGTTGCGGGCGGTGCCCAGTCGTCCCATGATGGTCGGGAGCCTCAGCAATAAATAAGGAAAGGACGGCTTCCGATGGGACTGCTCGACAAGGTCAAGGCGCAGGCGACGGCGGCCACCGAGATGGCGAAGGACGCGGCCGCGAAGGGCCAGGCAAAGATCGACGATGCGCAGGCCAAGAAGGCGGCCGATGGCATGCTGCGCGATCTCGGCGCCGCCTTTTACGCCACCAAGTCGGGACGGGCCACGCCGACCACCGATGCCGACATTGAGCGGTTGATCAGTGCGCTGCAGCAATACGAGTCGGATCACGGTCCCCTGACTCTGGCCCCCGAGACCGCCGCGGCCGCTCCAACGGCGACCCCGTCCGACGGTTCTGCTCCGCCCCCGCCTCCCCAGGCGGCCGACCCGTCGTCGCCACCCCCGCCTCCGCCCCAAGCGCAGACCCTGTAGGGATCCGACCTTCGGGAGTACATCAGGCGCCGAGGTACCCCGTCAGGCCGTCGTGTAGACTCATTTCTTCGCCGCGGGGTGGAGCAGTCTGGTAGCTCGTCGGGCTCATAACCCGAAGGTCGGAGGTTCAAATCCTCCCCCCGCCACTCAGAGAACGAGCATGTCAGGGCCGGTTCTTCGGGACCGGCCCTTCTGCTGCCCGGATGGGATTCCTCCAGTAATGGTTCTCACGGCTTCGACAGCTCGACTTCACACAATCTCGCGGATTACTGAGCAAAGACAGCGTTGGCGACAGAGGCGTCTGCGTGGTCTCGGCGCAACCGAGTCAACACAGCGACCCCTCCCTTAAGCGTCAGACCCGCAGCCTTGGCTTCTTTGACGCTTAAACGACCCGAGAGGATCCCCAAGATGAGATGTGGGGGCCCAGCAAGTTCAAGATCAGGGGATTCAACTCTGCCAGGTCGCGTTCGGATTCCGTCTCGCGATGCCTCGATGACGGCCGGGTAGTCCTCCGGACTGAGCTGTATGGAGACCGGAGGCCCATCTGGGGCGCGGTCTTTGAGGAACATCGAGACCGGACGCTTGAACCAGTGACTGCGGAATTGATCTGTTTCGTCCTTTTCAGACATGAAACGAGCACCCCATATCCCGAGCGCGTCGAGTACCGGCTCAAGGTCGGCTCCCGCATCGGTCAGGTGGTACAGCGTGGCAGCGACGGGCGGCGGAACCGCCTCACGCCAAACGATGCCGGCTTCCTCTAAAGCGGCCAACCGGTCGGCCAGGAGGTTGGTCGCTATTCCAGGTAACCCACTCATCAGGTCGGTGTAACGACACGGACCTTGGCTCACGAGCTCTCTGATGATGAGCAGGGTCCAACGATCACCTACAGCATCGAGTGCCTTGGCCACCGCGCAGTAGTGGTTGTACGACTTCATGCCGCCAGTGTGCCAGATGCCGACTTGAGAATCAACAGTGAGGACTTGACTTTCTCAAGTCCCGTGGTAAAACGACAGGCGTGTCCAATAAGGCCCAGGTTTGTCAGTCCCCTACGGGTGGCAGCGTTTGGCCGCCATCTCGACACGGCTCCGGTGCTCGCCGTCACCAGCTTGAGGCATTCCATCCGGCCGCTAGTTCGGACCTGGCACACGATCTCTCTGGAGGATCGTGACCACCGTTAATTATCAGGCAACCCGCTTGAACCACGACAGCGCCGTCGATTTCGAAGAGACCCGCCGTCGGTTCGATGAACAAGTGCCGTTGCTCGACCCGCTACTCATTCTCCGACTCGTCGTCGATCAAGCAGCGTGGCGTGACGTCGAAACTCTCGTGGAGCGCACTGTTGGCCCGACAGGCTTTGTCTCCCTTGCGCGACTCGATCAGGGAGCTCTATTCAGCCTGAGCGGCGATCCGGTCCAGGCCACGCTGTATCTCGTCGGGAACCCGGTGATTGCTAACAAAATCCTTGCCGTCGAGCCGGCGGCGGCTCTCTACGCACCCTTCCGCGTGGCGGTCTTCCGAGACGCCGTGGGCGCGCATGTCGCCTACGACCAACCATCAAGCGTGTTCGAGTCGTGTGGTTCCGACGCGATCGACGCGATCGCACGTGAACTCGACGAGATGATTCGAACCTCAGCGGAGACGTCGTGTCACTCATGACGACGCTCCCAGACCATAGCTGCTTCTACATGCGCACGGGTGCCGCGATTCGCCGGTCCGGCCCGCGTGGCACCGACAGTCGGATCACGGAACGAAGTCAGACGGCAACTTTCAAAGAGGAGACATGCCGTGAAAGGAGATGGTTCTTCGACGCCCCCCCGACGATTGGCCACAACTTGCGACGGGCCGTCGACGAGGCTGCTGAGACCGAAGGCGTGGGCAGCAACGTCACCCACATCGTCTACTCCCATCACCATGCTGACCACGCCGGTGCGGCGGATCTCTTCGGGAACGATTTGACGCGGATTGGGCACGTCGAGACGCGGCGCCTCTTGCTGCGCGACAACGACTCGACTCGGCCAGCTCCAGAGGTGACGTTCGAAGACACGTACGCCCTCCGGATCGGCGATGAGCGAGTCGACCTGGCGTTCCACGGGCCCAATCACTCGCCCGACAACATCTTCATCCACTTTCCGGATCACGAAGTGCTGATGCTCATCGACATCGTCAACTCAGGCTGGGTCCCGATCTACAACTGCAACCTCAGCGAGGACATTCCGGGCTACATCGATGCGCCGGATATAGCACTGACGTACCCCTGGAAAACCTGCATCAGCGGCCACCTGGGGCGACTGTGCGCCAGGGAGGACATCGAGCTGCACCAGGCCTACATCTCTGACATCGTCGAGAGTGCGAGGGGCGCGCTCTCGACGACTGACCCGACTCCTTACTTTGTCAAGTACCGCCAGAACGTATGGGCGGGCGTAAAGGGCTACCTCGATGCCGTGACCGACACGGCCACCGCTCCGGTAGTCGAGAAGTACGCCGGTGTGCTCGCCGCGGCCGACATCGTCGAATTCACCCGGACTTCGACGTTCCAGATCATGCAGTCGCTGCGCCTTGACTTTGGTGTCGGCTCTCAGGTGCACGCCTGACCTCTTCGACAACGCAAAGCTCGGGGGTCGCCGGCTGAGAGCCGCGTTCCGCCGCTTTGGCGCAACTTCATGGCAAGGACATGCAGTCATCTCGATGACCCACCATCCTTGGACCACCTGTTCAGCGGATGCGAGGAATCCCTCGCTTCGGGCCGGCTCGACTGGGTGCATTTGCGGGTGTGCCAGGAGTGTGGCCACGTCGGCTGCTGTGACCGGTCACCAGGCCTCCACGCCACCGAGCACTTCCACCGGACAGCGCATCCGGTGATTCGCTCGTACGAACCCGGTGAAGACTGATACTGGTGTTACGAGGACGAGGTCCTCTTCGAGCTCGAGAACGCGCCGCCTGCCCCGTCGCATCCGTAGGAGTTCTGGAAGCGTAGGAAACAGTGCGTCGCCATCGCCACGATGGTGGCGTTCTTGTCATCCCACGAAAATCCCACGGATTCGGAATTTCATGTCGGTGTTCGCATGGCAGATCAGCAGGTGGATCCCTGCATTTTCCCAGCTAGCCGCCCAATTCTATGACACTGGCTAGATCTGCAAAGTTCCTGGTGGACGCTTCTTCTAGGTCTCATACCCCGAAGATCGGAGGTTCAAATCCTCCCCCCGCCACCACCACTTCGCTCGGTTTGCCGCTCCCAAGAGCGGTGTCGGGGTGCCTCGCCTTCCCGTTATCTCCGGTCGAGCCGTAGCCGCCCGCCGTGCCGCTGTGCGGGGGTGCCCGGGGGTTGCCCTGACGCTCTGTCCGCCGAGCCCGACTCTCAGGTGTTCGCCCGGGCTCCGGACGGTACGGTCGCCTCCCGTGGCCCACGTAAGCACCGCGAAAGGGCGCCTTGAGAATGTGACCTGATGAGCCGGAGCCCGACCAAGTGAGTGCCGAGGCGGCCGAAGCCGCGATCGACCGGCTGGAGATCGACTCAGACTTCGCCGAGCGACTCAAGAGCAGCGGCGGCACCGACGCCGCCATCGCCCTCCTGGGCGCCGAGGGTTTCGACGTCACTCCTCAGGAGATGCGCGACGCCGTGCTGGACCGATTCGGTGACCAGCTCACCCCTGAGCAACTCGACCAGGTGGCGGCCGGGGTCGATGCCGGGGTCGTGGCAGCGGGCATAGGTATCGGCGCGATCCTGATCGTCGGCGCGGCGATGGTGGCCGCCGTCTGAGCTGGCGGCCGCGCCACCCTGAGCCGGCCCGTTTTCGCTCGCCACAGAGTCGGGTGTCGTCGCGGCGTGGAGGCGACGCTCTGACCTGGGGACTGATGGTCGGTGACAGCGACCATGCACCGGCCACCCCAACAGCCACCAAGAGATCCCGTTGAAAGTTGACCAGACTCCCGAGTAGAGAGGTGTTCCGATGAGCATCGAAGCCGCCAATGCCGTTCTCGATCGTTTGGACACGGACGAGGCGTTCGCCGAGCGACTCATACAGTCCGGTGGCCCAGAACAGGCCGTTCCGCTGCTCGCCGCCGAGGGCTTCGATGTAACCCCCCAGGAGATGCGTGACGCGCTGCTGGACCACTTCGGTGACCAGCTCACCCCCGAACAACTCGACCAGGTGGCGGCCGGCATGTCGGAGCGGGACGCCATTCACCTCGCCGATGCCGTACTGATCGGCATGGGCATCGCCGCAGCCGCGGGCGGTGCCGCAGCCATTTGAGCCGAGTCAGGTCTGGAAGGCGACACCTGGAGCGCCTTCCCCAGGTGAACGCCAACCCTGCCGCGTCGCTTCGTCGGCCGTAGGATCCGCACGTGCGCTTCTGCGATCTTGGGATGCTGGAGTTCGACGCCGCAACCTCACGCTCCCTGGGGAGACGCGGCTCTGCGGCCCTCGGCGTGCTGCTTTGGGCGGACCGGCCGGTCTCACCCGACCGGCTGGCCGATGCCGTCTGGGGAGAGAAGCAGCCCATCGATGCACGAGAGGCGCTGCACGTGCTCGTCTGGCGGCTCCGGCGGGTGCTCGAGCCTGACCGGCGGCGGGGGGATCCTCCCGTTCTCCTGGTCCGGACCCCAGCGGGTTACGTGGTGCTGGCTCGCGACGAACAGGTCGATTCGAGGATGTTCGAGAAGCTCTACGGCGAGGCGCGCTCCGCCCTGGAGGACGGCGATGCCGAGCTGGCGTTGGACAAGGTCGTTTCAGGCATGGCCCTCTGGCGCGGCCACCCCCTGGGGGATCTGGGGTACGAGCCCTGGGCGCGTCCCACGGCCACCCGGCTCCTCGAGCTGCGGACCAGTGCCCACGAGCTCCATCTCGATGCCCTGAGCCGGCTCGGGCGGGACGACATGGTGGTGGCCGTCACCGAGCAGCTGCTCGACGACCACCCGACACGTGAGGGTCTGTGGGTCCGCCGGGTGCGGGCGCTCTACAGGCTCGGTGACCAGGGTGAGGCTCTGCGAGTGGTGCACCGGGCGCGCATGTACCTGGCCGAGGAGTTGGGTATCGACCCCGGGCCTGAGCTCCTCCAAGTGGAGCGACAGATCCTGGAACACGATGCGGCGCTCGTAGAGCCCCGAGCCGGGGCAGGCGCAGCCAGGGTGACCGGGCTGCCCGGGGCAACCGGTGGAGTTGCACCGCACCGGTCCACGACGAGCCGGAGACACGCGCCGGGGCGGCCGCGCTCGTCCTTCGTCGGCCGCCACGAGGAGATGGAGCTGGTGCATGCCTCGCTGGCACGTCACCACCTGCTCACCCTCACGGGCCCCGGTGGCGTGGGCAAGAGCCGCCTGGCCGTGGAGGCGGCCTGCGACGGTGTGCCGTCATGCGACGACGGAGCGGTCGTCGTGGATCTGTCCTCGGCCGCCGGCGAACGGGAGACCCTGGCCTTGGCGGCCCGCGGGCTCGGGCTGCCTGCCGGAGCGCAGCTCGACGTGGAGATCGTGGTGGCCGCGCTTCGCAACGTGCACCTCCTGGTCGTGCTCGACAACTGCGAACGAGTGCTCGGCGCGGCGTCCTCCCTGGCCGGTGGGCTCTGCTCGGCCGGCGGCCCGAGGGTATTGGCGACGAGCCGTTGCCCGCTCGGCGCCGACGGCGAACGGGTTGTTGCGTTGCGCCCGCTCGGTGCACCGAACAGTCCCGATGGCGATGCCGATCCTGCGGGTGCCGATCCTGGCGCCGCGGCACACCCGGCACTCGAGCTGCTCCTCGACCGTGCGACCGCCGCCGGGTGCCGTCTCGACCCGAGCCCGGTGGGTCTGCGCATCCTGGTCGAGCTGGTCACCCACCTCGCCGGCCTGCCACTGGCGATCGAGCTGGCCGCCTCCGCCCTCGGCGCGCTCGATCCCGTCGACCTGGTGCGGTGCCTCCGGGCCGGGGCCGACCTGCCGGTGGCCCCCGGGGGCCGATCCGCGAGGCACTGCTCCCTCGACGCGCTGTTCGCTCCGAGCATCGTCTCCTGTGACCCGGCCACCCGAGAGCTGTTGCAGCGGCTCTCACTCCTCGGGCGCCCCTTCGACCTGTTCGCCGCGCAGGTGCTCGGCACCGAGGACGACCGGAGCGGGATCGAGGTGGCCCGGCAGCTCTCGGCGCTGGTGCACGCGTCGTTGGTGATGCCCGACGACTCGAGTGGCGAGCGCCGGTACACCATCATCGAGCCCCTGCGGGCAGCCGTCCGGCGCCTGGCTGTGGCCGAGTCCCCGGTCGAGGGCGGCGCCCGAGCCGTCGACTGGCTGACGCTGTCGGAGCCGTGATCAACAGCTGATGCCGCGTGAGGCGGACCTGAGACGGGAGTGAGGGGAATGGCGCAGACACAGGGCGTGGCAACAACCCGGGCCCAGCCGGGGGCCGAAACCGAGGCGGCGCTCACCGAGAAGGAGCTCGAGGGTGGGGGAAACCCGCTCGAGGACCTCGACCGGCTCTTCCGGCTGACGTCCCGCCGGACCTGGTCGGTGGTGGCCGCACTGGTCATCCTGGTGGCAGCGCTGGTCGTCTGGGGGTTCATCGCCCAGCGCGACGTGACCGTCAGTGCGTCCGGTCTCCTCGTCCCGAGCAGTGGGTTCATCGAGGTCGCCCGTCTCGACAGCGGCGTGGTCAACGAAGTGTTCGTCACCACCGGCCAAGACGTGACCAAGGGCCAGAAATTGGCGACCTACGCCGGACCGCAAGGAGTGCAGACCGTCGTCGCACCGGTCGCCGGAAAGGTGGTCGAGGTCTCCGCGGCTCCGGGCTCTACCCTCGTCACCGGATTGCCCGCCTTCACCATGGTCCCGGCATCTTCAGAGACGATCGCCGCCACCGTTGCCACGCCGCAGGTGCAGGCCCAACTCGTCGACGGCCAGAGCGTCCTGCTCGAGGCGGCATCTGCGCCATCGGCGCAGTACGGATCGATCGAGGGCCACATCAGTCGCATCTCTGACGTGCCGGCCACGGCGGCCCGGCTGGACCGGCTGACGGGCGGAAGCGAGGTGCTGATCAAAGGGCTGCTGTCGAGCGGACCGGTCTACGAGGTCGACGTCCGGCTCGATCGGAACGCCACGACGGTGAGCGGCTACCAGTGGACGACCAAGGATGGTCCCCCTTACAAGGTGCCGCCGGGCACGCTCGTGGCCATGAACGCCGTGGTCGGGCGCGGGTCGATCGCCTCACAGCTCTTCAGGTGACCACCACGGCCACGCGTCCTGCGTCCTCGGATCGCCCAGCGCCCGGCCGTCGGGTGAAGACGCCCACCGTGCTCCAGATGCAGGTCACCGAGTGCGGCGCGGCCGCCCTCGGGATGATCCTGGGCCACTACGGGAGGTTCGTGGAGCTCGACGAGCTGCGCGAGGTGTGTGGGGCGTCCCGTGACGGGACCTCGGCCGGGGACCTGGCGCGTGCGGCCGAGCAGTACGGCTGCACCGCCGAGGGTTTCGGACGCTCACCGGCCCGGGTGGCCGAGCTGGGCTTCCCGTTCATCGTCTTCTGGGCGGCCAACCACTACCTGGTGGTGGAGGGTCGGGACAAGACCGGTTGGTGGCTCAACGATCCGGCCAAGGGCCATCGCCACGTCGACGACGAGGAGTTCAACCGGGAGTACGGGCGGGTGGCCCTCGTGGTCCGTCCCGGTCCTGACTTCCAGCCGGGAGGGCGACCCCACCGCACCTGGCCGTCGCTGGTGGCGCGGCTCCGCCCGATCGCCACTTCGGTGGCCGCCTCCTTGGTGGTGGCCACCCTCCTGGTCGTCCCCGGCGTTGCGGTGGCTCTCCTCTCCAAAGTGTTCGTCGACGAGGTGCTCGTCAAGGGGGATCAATCGCCCGCGGCGCTCCTGGTGGGCACCCTGGGCGCCGTCGTAGCCCTCCAGGCGCTGCTCATCTGGTTCCAGAACCGGACGCTTGTCGGGCTGCGGACACTGCTCCTGGGCCGGACAGCCGCACAGTTCGTCCGCCAGGCCCTGCGGCTCCCCGAGCGGTACTTCGTCGCCCGGTCGGTCCCAGACCTGACGACGCGGGTGGCGCTCAACGAGACGGTCGCCACCGTCATGACGGGGCGGTTGGCGCTGGTGTTCTCGTCGGTCGTGGTGGTGCTCGTCTACGGCGTCCTCATGTTGGTCCTCTCGCCGTTGCTGGGAGTCGTCGGGGTAGGGCTGTCACTCGTCAACCTGTTCGTCGCCCAACGAAGCCTCCGAACACGCCTCGACTCGGCCCAGCGCCTGATGGTCGAGCAGGCCCGGTGGCAATCGGTGACCGTGCAGTCGGTTGCCATGTTGGAGACCATCAAGGCGGGAGGGCTGGAACCCGACACCTTCGCGCGGTGGGCGGGCCTGGGTACCGGCGTCGGGCTCGAACGTCAGGTCCTGGCCGACCGGACAGCACGCCTGGGGGCGGTTCCGGTCCTGGTCCGCTCCCTCACGCAGGCCGCGGTGTTGGGTGTGGGGGCCCTCCTCGTCATCCACGGTCAGCTGCAGCTCGGGACCCTTGTCGCCTTCCAGTCGTTGCTCTCCTCCTTCTCCGGGCCGATCGGCGAGTTCCTTGGCTTCGCCGGCCAGGTCCAACAGCTCCACCAGGACCTGGTCCGGTTGGACGACGTCCTCGACGAGCAGATCGACCCCGTCTGCGATCCGGCCCACCAGCTGCAGGTCCCCTCCGACGGCTGGACCAACGGGACGGGTGGATCGGATGGATCGGACGGCCAGCGGTCGCGGCTCGAGGGCTCGCTCCGCCTGCGCGACGTGACCTTCGGCTTTAAGCGTCTCGCCCCGCCGCTCATCGAGGGGTTCGACCTGGACGTCGCCCCCGGTCAACGGGTGGCCATCGTCGGCACGAGCGGCAGCGGCAAGTCGACACTGGTGCGCCTGATCGCCGGCTTGCACCAACCGTGGCGCGGAGACATCCGCTTCGACGGCCGACAACGTGAGGACGTCCCGCGCACTGTCCTCGTGTCCTCGGTGAGCATGGTCGACCAGACCATCGCCCTCTTCGGTGGCACCATCCACGAGAACTTGACGCTCTGGGATCCCACCATTTCGGAGGAAGCGGTGGTCCAGGCGGCGATGGACGCCCAGATCCACGACGACATCATCGCCCGCGCCGGGGCGTACCGATCCCGGGTGGCCGAGGGCGGGATCAACTGGAGCGGCGGACAGCGCCAGCGGCTCGAGATCGCCCGGGCGCTCGTCCGTGATCCCAGCATCCTGCTGCTCGACGAGGCCACCAGCGCCCTCGACGCCGAGACCGAGGCGGCCATCGAGGACGGTCTGCGTCGCCGCGGCTGCACCTGTGTCACGGTCGCTCACCGCCTGTCCACCGTCCGAGATGCCGACCACATCGTGGTGCTCGACAAGGGCAAGGTCGTCGAGCAAGGCACCCACCAGGAGCTGCTCGGGGACGACGGCACCTATTCACGGCTGGTGCGTGCGTGAGCGCGCTCGACCTGACCGATGCGGCTGGCTGCCTGGTCGAGGAGGGCGCGCTCTACGTCTTCCTCGCCCCGCTCGGGTCAGACGGTCCAGGACGCCGGGAGTTCGTGGTGGAGCTCGAGCAGGGTGCGGTCCTCGTCGCGGAGGGCTTCCGTACTCACGAGGCCGCAGCCGGGAGGTCGGAGGCACTCCTCGGGGTGCCATCGACGTCGGGTCGGGTCAAGTTGCTCTCGTCGGCCGAGCTCGACGGCTACCTCCTGACCGAGGAGGGGTCGAGCGGAGCGGCAGCGGCAGTGATCGCCCTGTGGACCGGCGCCGCCGGGGGTCCACCGCCATCCGGGCGGGTGGTCCCGCTCCAGCCCGGCGAGGTCACCGTCGGCTCGGGCAACGTGGCCGAGAGCGCCGAAGCCGTCCTCTGGGTCCGCGGCGCCGGGGACGCGTCCGGCGCAGGCGGGACCAATGGCCGCGTTCAGGTGCCGGGTGGTCCGCTCCCCGGCGAGGGGATGCTGCTCGCCCCCCGCACCCGGGTGTGGGTGGACGAAGGAGAGGCGACGCTCGAGGTCCGCTCCCTCGACCAGGTCTCGGGGGACGGCACGGTTCGAGCCGCACTGGCCACGTTGCTGTCGAGGAGCGCGGGCCGAGCGGCGTCCGAGGCGCGGGCCCGGGATGCCCGAGCCGGAGCGGCCGCCGGACGCCGGGCGCAGGACGACGATCGGGCCGAGCGCAGCGGGGTGACCCGGCTGGCGGAGGTGGTGACCGGTCCGCCACCGAGCGTGGCCGCCCGGACCACCGTCGATCCCGTGCTGGCCTGCGCTTCGGTGGTGGGCGCCGCCGGGGGTTTCGAGCTCTCGGCCGAATTGGCGGCGGTCGAGGGACGGCGCGGGATGGAGGTGATCCGGGCGCTCGCCCGGGGGTCGGGTCTGCCTTGGCGACGCGTACGGCTCGAGGGACGGTGGTGGGAGAAGGCGCACGATCCGCTGTTCGCCTTCCGGCCCGACGGGTCCCCGGTCGCTCTCGTCCCGACCGGGGGTCGGTACCACCAGGTCTCCGGCGACGGACGGGAAGACGCCGTGACCCGCGACAACGCCCGCGACATCGTCCGGGTGGCGTTCGCATTCTCCCCCCGGCCTCCCGACGAGGAGGGCTCCGGACGGCGGCTCGCACGCTGGGTGCTGGCAGGCAGTGGCCGGGACATCAGCGTTCTCGCCGTCTTGGGACTGGTGACCGGCGTGGTCGGTTTGGCCGTGCCCTTGGCCACCGGGGTCGTCTTCGACCAGATCGTCCCCCAGGGCGACACCGAGCGCCTGGGCTGGTTGATGGTGGCGCTCGTGCTGGTGGCCGTGGCGCTGGCCCTGCTCCAGCTGGTCCAGGCCGGTCGTCAGATCAGGCTCGAAGCACGGGCCGCCCGCCGGTTGGGCGAGACCGTCTGGGAGCGGGTGATCAATCTGCCCACCTCGGTGGTCACCCGCTTCGGGGTGGGTGACCTGGCCGGCCGGGTCATCGGACTTGATTCGGCCCGGGAAGTCCTCGGCCAGGCCGGCGCCGCCACCGTGGCGGCGACCATCGGAACACTCCTCGTTGTCGTGGTCCTCTTTGTCTACGACGTGACGTTGGCTTTCATCGCCGTGGCCGCTGGGATCCTGGCGCTGGCCCTGACGATGGTGTTGGCGGTGTCGGTGGGTCGCCACGCCGAGCGTTTCCAGGAGAAGACGGCGACGGTCAACGGATTCGTCCTCGAGATTTTGCGCGGGCTGCCCAAGCTGCGGGTGGCCGGTGGCGAGGCCCGGGCCTTCGAGCAGTGGGCAAAGCGCTTTGCCCCCGCCATGGGTCTCGACGTGGCCCGGGCGCAGGCCCGGCTCCAGCTGGTCATCGCCTTGCTCAGCCCCCTCGGCACCCTGATCCTCTTCGGGGCGGTCGCCGGTCTGGGCGGCGCGAGCGTGATCGGGGTGGGGACCTTCATCGCCTTCCAGGCCACCTATGCGCAGTACCTGGGCAGCGTGGGCCAGATGGCCAACACGGTCGGGACGGCGTGGCAGGCCCGTCCGCTCGTGCGCCGTGGCGCCGCTCTCCTCCGCGAGCCGCCGGAGACCGGGAGCGGCCTGGCCGACCCAGGGGTACTGAACGGCGCCGTCGAGTTGAACGACGTGGTCTTCCGATACCAACCCGACGCCGCTCCGGTGCTCGACGGCCTCACCCTCCGGGCCGCCCCGGGGGAATTCCTGGCCCTGGTCGGACCCTCGGGCTGCGGGAAGTCCACCGTCATCCGGCTCCTGCTCGGCTTCGAGGTACCCGAGGCCGGATCGGTCCTCTACGACGAACGGGAGCTCGGCTCGTTGGACGTGGCGGCGGTCAGGCGCCAGCTCGGGGTGGTGCTCCAGGACGCCCAACTGACGCCGGGCTCCATCCGGCAGAACATCGCGTCGGGGATCAGCCTCACCGACGAGGAGGTCTGGGCGTGCGCCGATCTCGCTGCCATCGGCGACGACGTCAGGGAGATGCCGATGGGGCTCCAGACCATGGTGACGCCCGGCGCGGGAGCCTTCTCCGGTGGCCAGAAGCAGCGCCTGCTCCTGGCCAGAGCGTTGGCTCGCCGGCCGTCGGTCCTCATCCTGGACGAGGCGACGAGCGCGCTCGACAACGTGACCCAGGGCGTGGTGGCCGACAACGTGGGAGGTTTGGGGATCACCCGGATCGTGGTGGCGCACCGGCTCAGCACCATCCAGTCGGCCGACCGCATTGTGGTGCTGCGGGACGGCCGGACCGTCGACCAGGGCACCCACGACTACCTGATGGCCCAGGGTGGCACCTACGCCAGCCTGGTTGCCCGGCAGATGGTCTGAACGTAAGCGGGGCGAAAGCACCGGATCCCAGACTGCGATCATGACGCTCGAGAGTGCGGAGGCGGTGCTGGACCGGATGGAGGCCGAGCCGGCCTTCGCCGAGCGGGTGAAGGACGCCGGGAGCCCGGAGTCGGGCTTGGCCCTCCTCACCTCGGAGGGTTTCGAGGTGACCCCGGCGGAGATGCGCGACGCCGTGCTCGACCGTTACGGGGACCAGCTCACCCCCGACCAGCTCGACCAGATCGCCGCCGGCGCCGACCTCGACGGCGGGTGGATGATCGTGGGGGGCATGGCGGGCGCAACCGTGATTCTCTGCGCTGCCGCAATGATCGTGTGACGGCACCGCGGTTGCTCCGGCCGACGGGCTCGTAAGCCGGGCGAAAGCGTCCTCTGGCACACTCCGACGCATGACCATCGAGAGTGCCCAGGCGGTGTTGGACCGGATGGAGGCCGATTCGGCCTTCGCCGAGCGGGTGAAGGACGCCGGGAGCCCGGAGGCCAGTTTGGCCCTCCTCCGCGAGGAGGGTTTCGATGTGTCGTCCGGCGATCTGCGCGACGCCCTGCTCGACCGTTACGGGGACGAGCTCACCCCCGACCAGCTCGACGCCATCGCCGCGGGTGCGAGCCTCGACATCGACCCCGGGCTGGCCATCACGGGTTTCGCCGGGGGGATGCTGATGGTGGTCATTGGTATCGCCGGGGCGGTCGTGTGATCCGCGGCGTGGCCCTTCTCGCTCCGCTGGGGACCGCTCCCTCGTAAGGGCTGCGAAAGCGGTCTCCGGCAGACTGCGGGACCATGGCTATCGACAATGCGCAGGCGGTGCTCGACCGGATGGAGGCCGACCCGGCCTTCGCCGAGCGGGTGAAGGCCGCCGGGAGCCCTGAGGCCAGTCTGGCCCTCCTCCACGAGGAGGGTTTCGACGTGTCGACCGGCGACCTGCGCGACGCCACGCTGGACCGCTACGCCGACGAGCTCACTCCCGAGCAGCTGGATGCCGTGGCCGGGGGGATCGACATCAAGGACGTGGCCAGTGTGATGACGGGAGCCGCCGGCGGAGCGCTCGTCTGCGTGGCCATCATGGGCGCGATCGTCTGAGCACCAGCCCCACATCCGTGGACAGCCGAGCTGGCGGGATCGTCGTGTTCCTCGGGCCGAGCCTCGAGCGTGAGCGGGCCGAGGCCATCCTGCCCGAGGCCCAGTTCCTGCCCCCGGTCTGTCAGGGCCAGCTCATGAGCGCGGTCGACCGCTACCGGCCCCAGGTCGTCGCCGTCATCGACGGCGAGTTCACCCAGAGTTTGGCCGTGTGGCACAAGGAGATCCTCCAGGGGCTGGCCGCCGGGATCAGCGTGGTCGGGGCCTCGTCCATGGGGGCGCTGCGGGCGGCCGAGTGTGACGTGTACGGCATGATCGGCGTCGGCAAGGTCTACGAGTGGTACCGCGATGGCGTGCTCACCGACGACGACGAGGTCGCCCTGCTCTACCGCCCGGAGGACGAGGGCTGGCAAAACCTCTCCTGGCCACTGGTCAATGTGAGGGCCACGACGGAGCAACTCTGCCGAGAGAGAAGGATGGAGGCCGATACCGCGGAGGCAGTGATCCAAGCCCTCAAGCCTCTGTACTTCGGCGATCGGTGTGAGGCCCGGTTGACCGATGAGCTGAGCCGGGTCCGAGCCGGAGGTGGCCGCCGGCGCCCCGATGCGGTGGCTACGGCCAGGCTGGTGGCCCGAGGTTACGTGGATCAGAAGCGCCTCGACGCCATCGAACTGCTCGAACAGGTGGCGGCCGGTCTTCCCGGCTCCGGCGCACCGCGGCGCGTGCCACGCGACACCGTCGGGTGGTTCGCGCCGGCCTTGCGGGACTGCGACACCGAGGTCAGCCGTCGGCGTGGGACGGTGCTGCGCCACGAGATCATCGATCACGCCGCCCTGTTCGAAGCCGACTTCGAGGCGGTCCAGGAGCGGGCACTGCACCGGGCCATCGCCGTCGAGTACGCCCGCGAGCTCGGCACCGAGCCGAGTGTCGAGGAGCTCGCCAAGGAGCGGGGGCTCTTTCTCAGCAAACACGGCATCACGGAGGAGACGATCGACTCCTGGCTCGCCGACAACGATCTCAGCCCGGAGCAGTTCGCCACTCTCGTCCACGAGGAGGCGCAACTCCATCGGCTGCGCAAGTGGTACCTGAACACGGTGGGATACGAACGTAATCGCCGCGCCGTGGCGACCGAGCTGCGCCTGGAGGGTCGCTACCCGGAGGTGGCAGAGCGCGCCGCCCGTCAGGCGACGTTGACCTCGCGGGCGGAGCTCGACGTGCCGACGGAGGTCGAACGTGCCTCGAGACTGCTGGCCGAGCACCAGGTGCTGACCGGTTGGAAGCCGTCGATGCCGCTCCTCGAGTGGATCGACGAACACGGGTTCGCCAACGTCCAGGAGTTCTGGGTGGCCGTCAGCGCCGCCGCCTCGGCCAGACGAGAGCAGGCTCGGCGGCGGGAGCGCCTGGGCCAGGTCTTCGCCGCCATCATGCCGACTCACGACGGTGCAGGCGAAGACGGACGGTGAGGGCTGATGACGCAGGCTGACCTCGTTGTCGGTCCGGGGACTGAGAGAGCCGTGTCCCCGCCCATCCGGTATTTCGGACAGCCCCACCAGGCCACCAAGGAGTTCCTGTGGGGTACGCAGCGTGCCATGCCTCCCGAGGAGACCCTGGCCCGTATCCGCCCCTGCTTCCCGCGCCTCGGTATCACCCGGCTGGCCAACATCACCGGACTCGACCGGCTGGCTGTCCCCGTCTGGTGCTCAGTGCGGCCGGACTCTCGCACGCTGGCCGTCGACTCTGGAAAGGGTGCCACTCACGCGGCGGCGGCGACCTCGGCTGCCATGGAGGCGCTCGAACGGTCCGTGGGTGAGAGGTTCGACGACGTGCTCGTGCAAGCCCCCTATCGAGAGGTCGCAGGCCGAGCCGGATTCGGTCCCGACGAGTACCCCACCGTCCGGGACGCCGTTTGGTCGCCGGACACCCTGCACCCGTGGACCAACGCCTGGGACCTCGTGTCGCAGGAAGAGGTCCTGGTGCCCCACAGGTTGGTCGGTCTCCCAACCCGGACCAAAGGGCTGCGCCAGGCGTGGTGGGCGCCCAGCTCCAACGGGCTCGCCTCGGGGAACCACTTCCCCGAGGCGCTCTGTGCCGCCCTCTACGAGGTCATCGAGCGGGACGTCACGGCCTGCTGGCAGGTGGCCATCGACAAGGGGGTCACGCCGGCCTACCTCGACCGGGACACCATCGACGGCCCGGTCGTCACCGGGCTCATCGGCCAGTTGGCCGCGGCAGGCGTGTCGGCCGAGCTGCTCTGGTGCCCCAACGAATTCGGGGTGCCCGTCTTCATCGGCTACGTGCGAGACCTGGAGGTGCCCGAGCTCGGGCTCTACAAGGGGTACGGCTGTCATCTGAACCCGGAGATCGCGATGACCCGCGCCATCACCGAGGCCGTGCAGGGCCGGACGCTCATCATCGCCGGGGCGCGGGACGACCTCTTCCGCTCCGCCTACCGGACCCTCCAGGTCTGTGGGGCAAACGCAGATCGTCACTTCAGGAGTGCTCCGACCGTCGAGGGACCGTCGATCGCCGACGCCTCGACTCCGACGTTCCACGGCGACGTCGAGGTACTCACCGAGCGCCTGGTCGCCTCCGGCTTCGACCGCATCCTGGTGCGGGCGATGCCGACCGAGGATCTCGAAGTGTCGGTGGTCCGGGTCATCGTGCCTCGTTTGGAGGGCTACCGGTTCCCCTGGATCGAGCTGGGCTCTCGGGCACTCGGGTTCGACCCCACGTCGTTCGTCTGAGCCGCACGCACGTCGTCCTCGAGGGCGGTTGCCCGGAAGGGGCCCATTCCTGATCCGGCCCACGCCCGGAGCGGGTTCTCCCAGGTGAGCGCGCGTAGTTGGGTCTCGGTCAGCGCGCCCTCCTCGACCTGATCCCACAGCTCGGGGAGGATCCCGGGGGAGTCGCCCGCGTCCCAGTGGCCGAGGTCGCTCGAGAACAGCACGCCGATGCCGTCGTGCCCCAGGGCGGACGCGAAGGCCAACCTGGTGAGCGGGTCGTCGGCCTCGCACCCGGCGAAGAGCTGCTCCGAGAAGAGACGCCGGATGGCTTCCTCACTCCGCAGGCCCGACTCGGCGAACTCGTCGACAGGATCGTCACCGAGCACCGGGCCGCTCAGAAGTCGAAGGGCGGCGTCGAGATCCCCGACCCGCTCCAGCAACGCTGGTGCGGCGTGCTGGTCGAGCAGGCGACGGAGGAGATCTCGGTCCAGGCGGGCCGGATCGTAGGCCATCACCCGTCCCCCGGCCCGGCGGCGCCAGTGGGAGATCAGCTCCGCGCACAGGCTTAGCGCCCAGGCGGCCCCGCCCTCCATGAAGCAGAACCGCAGCTCGGGGAACCGGTGCGGCACGCCCCCGAAGACGAGCGAGCGAGCCGCGCCCTCCGCACCGGCGGCGAATCCTCCGATGTGGTTGAACACGTAGTTGCTGGGAGAGCTCCGGGTTCCGAAGTTGAACGCCGGGGTGTGGAACGTCGGTGTGAGCTCCAGGCGGGTGCAGGCTTCCCAAAGAGGGTCGTAATCGGCACCGGCGGCGTGCCCGAGCCCGTCGAAGGACGACCTCGAAGGGGCTCCCGACCGCTCGGTCCGTGGTACCAACCCGGTCAGGACGATCGCCTTCAGGCCGAGCTCCACCACAGCGTGCTCCAGAGCGGCCAGGGCCTCCTGCGGGGTGAACGCCGGTATCACGGCCACCGGCTCGATGCGATCTCGGACCCCTGCGCAGACCTCTACGGCGTATCGGTTGAACGCCCTCGAGGCCACAAACCGGAACTCGGTGTCGGGCACGTGCAGCGCCGAGAAGCCGAGGGTCGGGTAGAGGAAGGCGAAATCGATGCCGAGGTCGTCCAGTCGGGCCCGCAGGAGTTGCGGGAACATGGCGGAGGCGCGATCGAGCGTGCTGGAACTCAGCGCCCACCAGGGTGGTCGCATGGCACCCAGGGCGCGGCGGGTGGATCCGGGGAACCTCCCCAACATCTCGAGGCCGTCGAAGACGGACCAGAAATGGCGTGCCGCGCCCGCGCCCTGCTCCTCGGCCACGATGTCGCCGACGACGGGCAGGTACTCGACGTGATGCCCGTCGCTGTCGACGACGGGATGGCCCAGTCGTTCCCTGATCTGGGCGGCGGACTGGTGGCGGCGCGGGCTCATGCTCGGTGACAGTAGGTGGTCGAACCGATCCTCCTCCCGGTCACTTTCGCGGCGCTTACGAGTCGTCGAAGTCCGGCCGGACCAGTTCGCCCGTATGCGCCGCAGGTAGTTGCACCGTGACGCAGAGCCCCCCAACCGCCCTAGGGGTAAGGGTGAGGCTTCCGTCGTGTGCTTGGGTGATGCTCTTGACGATGGCTAGACCGAGGCCGACCCCTGTCTGGTCGCCGTGTATGCGTTCGGTGCCGCGCTGGAACGGCTCGACCAGCGTGGCAATTAGCTGTGGGGTGAGCTTCTCGCCCGTGTTCTCGACAGTGAGCACCACAGTGTTGGGGTGAACGCTGGTCGTCACCCACACGGTGCCTTGTTCAGGCAGATTGTGAACGATCGCGTTGTGCACGAGGTTCGTCGTCAACTGCAGCAGGAGCGCCTCTGAGCCGACGGTGGGGGTGAGTTCGCCGGACGATTCGATGCTGACGTCATGCTTTTCTGCAAGGGGGAGGAGCGTTTCAGTCGCTTCGTCGACTATGAGGGACAGGTCGATGTGTAACGGGGTGAAGGATTGCTGGTCGGCGCGGCTGAGCAGCAGCAATGCCTCTGTGAGGTCGATCGCTCGGGTGTTGACGGCGCGCAGCCGGTCGACGAGTTTGTCGTTGTCGTGGTTCGGATCGTTGCGGGCCACGTCGAGAAGTGTCTGCGTGATCGCCAGCGGGGTGCGCAGCTCGTGTGAGGCGTTGGCTGCGAATCTCTGCTGTTCGGCTGTGTGGGCTTCGAGCCGGGCGAGCATGGTGTCGAAAGCGTCGGCGAGCTCGCGGAATTCATCTCGGCGACCCGGTAGCCGGATTCGGTGGGAGAGCAAGCCGGTTGCAGCCGTGCGGGTAGCGTCCGTGATGCGAGTAAGGGGGGCGAGCATCCGGCCGGCGAGAAGCCACCCTCCCAGTAGACCGAACACCAGTAGGAGCGCCCCCGCGACGGCTGCGGCCGGAGCGAAATCGCGCAAGAGAGCGCCGCGGCCGGGCGATATGAAGACGTGCGTGGGATGGACGATGACGGTCTCGCCTCTGGGCACGTATCGCAGGAGGAACACCCACACCGTGCCGAGCAGCAAGGCGCCGGCGAGCATGACGAAGCCGGCGTAGCTCAGGGTGAGTTTGAGGCGAACGCTCAAACCAGGGGCTCTATCCACGCTCTCCTCCATCACTGTCGGCCTCTGGTTCAGTCCTGATGCGGTACCCGACGCCGGCAACGGTGGCGATGATTGGGGGCTCGCCGAGGCGTTTGCGCACTGCCGAGACCGTGATGCGGACGGCGTTCGTGAACGGGTCGGCGTTCTCGTCCCACGCCCGTTCCAGGAGCTCTTCGGAGCTGATCACACCGCCTTCGGCAGAGACGAGAACCTCGAGCACGGCAAACTGCTTACGGGTGAGGGCAACGTAACGGCCGTCGCGGTAGACCTCGCGGCGAAACGGATCTAGGCGCAAGCCTGCGATCTCGCGGATGGGTGGTCTGTTGTGGGCGCGCCTGCGGTCGAGCGCCCTGAGACGGAGCACGAGCTCTTGGAGTTCGAACGGCTTCGTGAGGTAGTCATCGGCGCCGAGTCCAAACCCGGACGTTTTGTCGTCGAGCCGGTCGGCGGCAGTGAGCATGAGGATCGGCATGCCATTGCCGGAGGCAACGATGCGTTCTGCGATCTCGTCGCCCGAGCGGCCGGGTATATCGCGGTCGAGGACGGCGATGTCGTACACGTTGACGCTCAGCAGTTCCAGAGCGGTGTCGCCGTCACTGGCGATGTCAGCGGCGATCGCTTGGAGGCGTAGGCCATCGCGGATGGCTTCTGCCATGTAGGGCTCGTCCTCGACGATCAAGACACGCACATTCATATGATCCTACGCGCCGGACCATATCGTCATCGTATCGAAAACCGCATACGTGCTGGCAACATCACGCTGGCTTGACTAGGGGCAGTGACCGAGAGCGCACCGACACGAACAGCGGCTCGCCGCAGGCGATAGCGGGCATCCTTGGCTTCCTTGGCCGCGTCCGACCTCCGTGGTGCACTTGGCGAGGAATACGGCGCCGTCCCAGAAATGGGACTCACCATTTATGGATGCGGGGAGGACGAGGCCGCGTTGTTCCGAGAGATGGCACCTCGCTTTGGCGTCCAACCGACCATCACAGATGCAGCGGTATCCGCAGCGAACAGCGACCTGGCATGTGGAAATCGATGCATCAGCGTTGGTCACAAGAGCCAAATAACGGGCCCCATTCTTCTCTCGCTTGGACAAGCCGGCGTGAGGTACGTCTCCACAAGAAGTGTTGGATACAACCATATCGACATGAAGTCCGCCGAAAGCGTGGGCATCTCCGTGGAGAATGTCGCCTATTCGCCCGACAGTGTGGCTGACTACACGCTGATGTTGATGCTGATGGCCGTACGAAGCGCAGCATCAACGATCAGTCGAGCCGAGATCCATGATTACCGGCTAAACGACGTGCGCGGGAAAGAACTCCGTGACCTGACTATTGGAGTCATCGGAACAGGACGCATCGGCTCAGCGGTGATGGACAGGCTGCGGGGTTTTAGCTGCCACGTGCTGGCCTATGACCGTTGTCGAAAGACCTCTGCCAAGTACGTGTCGCTCGAAATGCTGTTGCAGGAGAGTGATGTGGTGACGCTTCACGCGCCACTGACTGCTGACACCCGCCATCTTCTCAATCGACGACGCTTCAAACAGATGCGAAACGGCGCCTTCATCATCAATACGGGGCGCGGTGCGCTGCTTGACACCGAGGCACTCCTCCAAGCGTTGGAAAGCGGCCACCTCGGCGGCGCGGCGTTGGACGTCCTCGAAGGAGAGGAAGGCGTCTTCTACTCCGATCACCGAGGGCGGCCCATCGGGAATCGAGTGTTGTTGCGGTTACAACAGCTACCGAATGTGCTCATCACTCCGCACACCGCTTACTACACGGAGCACTCCTTGAGCGACACCGTCGAGAATACCCTCACCAATTGTTTGCGTTTCGAAAGACGTGCAGCGTGAGTCGATTGAAGGTCGGGATCATATTCGGGGGTTGCTCCGAAGAGCATCTGGTCTCTGTCAAGTCCACGCGTGAGGTCGCAAATCATCTTGACCTCGAAAGGTACGAGCCGTTCTACATCGGTATCACGAAGGGCGGTACCTGGAAGCTTTGTGACGGACCTCGCGCAAATTGGGAAGACGGCCGTTGCCGCTCGGCGACGTTGTCGCCGGACCGTAGTGTCCACGCGTTGCTTGTCCTGGAGCGGGGACGATACGAGACGATCCACTTGGACGTGGTATTTCCGGTTCTGCACGGCAGATTCGGCGAGGACGGGGCGGTGCAGGGTCTGCTGGAGCTTTCGGGCATCCCCTTTGTCGGCTGCGACGTCCAAAGTTCTGTGTTGTGCATGGATAAGTCCCTCGCATATGCCGTCGCGAGGAGCGCGGGGATTGCTGCGCCGAACTTTTGGACGGTGACGGCGAACCAGCAGATTAATCCCGATGGGATCGCCTATCCCGTCTTCGTGAAGCCAGCCCGTTCGGGTTCCTCGTTCGGCGTCAGTCGCGTCAAGCGAAGCGAGGAATTGCCGAATGCGGTGGAATCCGCGAGACGGTTCGACTCGAAGGTGCTCATCGAAGATGCGGTTGTCGGTGCCGAGGTCGGATGCGCGATTCTAGGGAACGGCTCAGATTTGGTCGTGGGTGAGCCAGATCGAGTTGCGCTATCTCGTGGGTTCCTCAGAATCCATCAGGAGAATGAGCCTGAAAGCGGTTCTGAAAACGCAACGTTCATCGTCCCGGCAGACATTTCGACAGGGGCGCGTGAGCTCGTTCAGGAGACAGCAAAAGCACTCTATCGAGCGTTGGGGTGCAGGGGCTTGGCACGCGTGGACATGTTTCTGAAGGAAGACGGAACAGTGGTCTTGAACGAGGTCAACACGTTGCCCGGGATGACCTCATACAGCCGCTATCCGAGAATGATGGCAGCGGCAGGGATACCGCTGTCCGAGGTAATCGACCGGATCGTGTCGGTGGCAGTGAACGGATAATGACGATGCACGATCAGTTCGTCTTTGTTGACGAGTGCGTAGCCGGAATACGTTGGGATGCGAAGTACGCCACATGGGACAATTTCACAGGCAAGCCCGTCGACGGATATCTCGCAAATCGAATCGTGGGCTCGCTGGCGCTGTGCACCGCGTTGGAACGTGCCCGATTGAGCGCGGCATCGGTTGGCTTTGGGTTGCTTCTTTGGGATGGGTACCGCCCACAACGCGCCGTAGATTCGTTTCTGCGCTGGTCAGAGCAGCCGGAAGATGGACGGACGAAACGACGGCATTATCCGAATATCGACAGACCCGAGATGTTTGAAAAGGGATATGTGGCTGCCAGGTCGGGCCACAGTCGGGGCAGCACCGTTGATTTGACGCTTTACTGTTTGGCGAGCGGTGAACTTGCTCCAATGGGCGGTGGCCATGATCTCATGGACCCAATCTCACATCATGGAGCAAAAGGAATAACGCAAGTCGAATCGGGAAACCGTCAGTGCCTTTGTTCCATCATGGAGGACAGCGGTTTTGATTCATACGATTGCGAGTGGTGGCACTACACACTAAAGCGCGAACCGTATCCGAACACGTACTTTGATTTTCCAATCACATAGGGGCCAGTCCGTCGCTGGAGTGAGCTCGTGACCGTTGCGGCCGAGGGCCTCGCGGTTCGATGCGTACTTCCGGGCGGGCTGCAGGGCGAAGCTCTCGATCGGACTCACTGGTTTTGGCGGGGCTACCGCCTGGTCGCCGCTCGGCCAGTTCGCGGAACTCCTCGGGAACATGTTCGACGGCGGAAAGTGCGACCGTGGCGTAGCCGATGGCGGTCCGTCCGAATTTGTTCCGGATTGCGTCGACAGATCGGTCGACTCCCCATCGGGAGGCGTCGATGACCGAGCGAGATCGGGGGCCTGTGTCTCGCCGCCAATTGGGGCAATCGAGAGGTAGCTGGAGCTGGAACGAATGGGCTGGGAACAAGTTGGAGACCGAAACGGCGATGAGCGTGATCTCGCGTTCTCGTTCGTTGTCGCGGATGGCTGAATGGGCGAGCCTTTCAGCGACCTCAGTCAACGTCATTGTGCTCGAGATCGCATCAGCCAACGTGACGGACCGGGTCACAGAGCGCAGGTGAGAGAAGCGGACCCGGACGGTCACTGTCCGGCCAGCGACGGTTGCCTTTCGCAGGCGACCGGCCACTCTGTCAGCCAGGTAGCCGAGCGTCTCTCGGATCAGGTCCGGCGTTGCATCCCGCCTTCCGAGGGCGGCCTGGGCACCCATGGACTTCGACCGGGCCGGTGTCGCCACTGCCCGCTCATCGACGTTGGCCGAGAGGGCGGCCAGTTTTGCCCCGGCTGCCTGGCCGAGCAGGCTGCCCAGGATCGGGCTCCCCGCCTTGGCGAGTTGCCCGATGGTAAAGAGCCCGGCCTGCTGGAGGCGCCGCTCTGTCGTGGGTCCGACACCCCATATCAGCCTGATTGGAAGGGGGTCGAGAAAGTCGCGCTCGTCGCCCGGATCCACGACGACGAGGCCGTCCGGCTTGGCCACCTGTGACGCCACCTTGGCGAGGTGCTTCGTGCGTGCGACGCCAACCGACAAAGGAAGGCCGATCTCGTCGCGCACGCGTCGGCGGATGGCAGCCGCTATCGCAGTCGGTGCTCCGAAGAGATGGACGACGCCGGCAACATCGAGAAATGCCTCATCTATCGACACCCGCTCGACTCGAGGGGTGAAGTCACGAAAGACAGACATGACATCGTCGCCGAACTGTTGATAACGGCCGAAGTGGCCACCGACGAAAAGGAGATCACCGCAAAGTTGGCGGGCCCGCCACCCGGGCATGCCGCCGCGGACGCCGCAACTCCTGGCTTCATACGATGCCGCCAGCACCACACTGCTGCCGACGGCGATGGGCCGGTTCCGCAGTGAAGGGTCCAACAGTTGCTCAACAGACGCGTAGAAGGCATCGAGATCGGCATGCAGGATCGTCGCCCGCCCGACTGGCGGAAGTTCCACGCCCGCAAATTAGTCGAACATATGTTCGCTTTCCAGGGGACCGCCATCCGGCGCGCAAGCCGACGGAAATCCCCACCGATTCAGATTTGTCGCCATGGCGGAAATCCTGGCTAGGACTGTTCTCGCCCTAAAACTCCAGCTAAATCGCCGATTCACAACGACGGTATCGAACTTCGACTTACCTACCAGACGGTCGTGCTCGATCTCATAACCCGAAGACCGGAGGTTCAAATCCTCCGCCAGCCACAAAAGGAAGACGGGAGGCGCAGCCGTGGAGAGCCGAGGTGAACCCACCGGACCATTAGGGGGCGTGAAGGTGGTCGAGCTAGGCGTGTGGGTCGCCGGTCCGGCCGCAGGGGGCATCCTGAGCGACTGGGGCGCCGACGTGGTCAAGATCGAACCGCCGAGCGGTGACCCGGCACGCGGTTTTCAGAAGATGCTCGGCGGAGATCTTCCGACCAACCCTGTCTTCGAGCTCGACAACCGCTCTAAGCGAAGCATCGTTCTGGACCTGTCCTCGTCCGAGGGTCGCGAGATTGCCAACGCGCTGATCGATGGGGCGGACGTCTTTCTCACAAACATCCGGCTGTCGGCACTGGAACGTGTTGGCCTCGATCCCACGTCCCTCAGGGATCGCAACCCCGCACTGGTCTACGCCATCATCAGCGGGTACGGCCTGACTGGTCCCGAGGCGGATCGGCCGGCGTATGACATTGCGGCTTTCTGGGCGCGGTCCGGTGTGGCTGCCTCCCTGACGCCTCCCGGCGCCGACCTTCCCTTCCAGCGCGGAGGTATGGGCGACCACTCGGTCGCGATGACGGGAGCGGCCATGGTCTGCGCCGCACTCGTCGCCCGCGAACGCACCGGCGTGGGCGACCTTGTTTCGGCGTCCCTCCTTCGCCAAGGCGCTTACACCATCGGATTCGACGTGAACGTGGCGCTGATGTGGGGAAGGCCGATCCGGCTCGGGAGCCGGTCGACGATGACGAATCCGACCGTCAACAACTACACCGCCGGCGACGGGAGGCGCTTCTGGGTCGTCGGCCTGGAAGGAGAACGGCACTGGCCGCCCCTGGCCCGAGCCGTCGGTCGCCCTGAATGGCTCACCGACGAGCGCTTCGCGACGACAGTGGACCGGTTCAAGAACGGGGTCGAGCTGGTGCGCCTCCTCGACGAGATCTTTTCCACCCGGCCACTGTCGGAATGGGCCGAGATCTTTGACGGCGAGCCGGACTTCTTTTGGTCACCGGTGCAGACCGTCGAGGACCTTCTCTCCGACGAACAGTTCCTGGCGGCCGGCGGGTTGGTGCAGGTGCCCGACGAGCACGGGACCCAGATGATGATCGCCACTCCCGCCGACTTCGAGGTTGAGTCTGCCCAACCCCGATTCCGCGCACCGCGGCTGGGGGAGCATACGCGGGAAGTGCTCGAAGGCCTAGGTTACGACGAGGCTCAGATCGCCAGTCTGGAGTCGGCCGGGGCGGTCAGGACCGAACCGAATCACAACCCGAACGGTCAATCAGCGTGAGATCCCACGAATATCCCACGGAAGCCTGTTCAGGCTGTCAGAAGCCTCTCCCTGTCGGCGACGTTCAGAACCCGAAGGTCGGACACGTATCTCTTACACGTGCGGCTCCGTTCTCGCAGGGCTTACCGACTCGATGGGTCAGAGCGCAGGGCTTGTCACCCATGGGCCGATGCCACCAATTCGCGTGATCGAGTACCGCACGATGAAGCCAGGCTCCGACCCCTCAGGAACAGGAAATTGAGCGTCGGGCGAGACATAGATCTTTGCGTGTCTGGCCATCAGGTCCCAGATGCGAGGGCTGGGTTCTACCGCCGCCCGTGCATAAACGACCGCGTAAGGGTTGATCCAGACTCCAGGTTCTCGCGGTGCGTCGAGCGATATCACCACGCGGGGGTCTCGTCTGATGTTTCTGAGTTTGACGTTGTCCTTTATGTGGGTGCTCACAAGATCGTCACCGTCGAGTCCTATCCAAATGACGGTGACCTGGGGGCTCCCATCGGCCTTGATGGTGCTCAGGTGTGCCATGGGTCCAGACTCGATCAGCTCGCGAAGTTCCGGTGGTAGTGCTGGCACGGCCTTAGCGGGGTGATCTGCCGGACAGCTCGCCGCTTGTCCAGAGGGTGTGAGGAGCGAACCGCTCGAAGCGCCATCCATTGCTCGCATGAACGTCATCAGCGTCCAAGAGGTTGGCGGCGATCATGGGCCTGGTGGGTTCTCGCCGGTGTGCACGTGGATCGCCATCAGTCGGGCGGTCGGCCCGAAGCGTGGCAGATGACCGCTCGTTGCGGCAGAAGGGCACTCGTCGCCGTCGGGCTCGTAGGGCCTCACAGCTGGGACCTCAGCACGGCGAACTCGCAGCCCGGCGAGGACGGATCGAAGCCGTGCTCAATCAGCCATCGTGCGGCCACCAGGCTTCGCCACGACCACCACGCGCGGATCACGCCGAGGTCGACGTCCGTGCCATAACCAGCGACGACGTCGCCAAGGCGCTCCTCGTGTCCGAGCGTCAGGATGGCGAGGTCGAACAGGGCATCGCCGTGGCCCGCCTCGGACCAGTCGATCACGCCGGTGATCTCGTCACCGTCGACGAACACGTGGTCGACCTGTAGATCGCCGTGCGTGAACACCGGTGTCCACGGCCGGAGCGCGGTCTCGGCAATCCGGCGGTTGCGCGTGACCACGTCGGTGGGAAGGACGCCGTTCGTGACGAGCCACTCGCATTCGCCGTCGAGGCGCGCAGCGATCTCGTCGAGGCTCTGACCGGGCCATGACGGCAGCGGCGCATCGTGCAGCATCCGGACGGCGGCACCCGCGGCGGCCCACGCTGTCGCCGACGCGGTCGACGGCTCGCCGAGGCGGCCGAGTGCCGTCCCTGGGAGAGCGGCGAGCGCGAGCACAGGCGGCTTCCGCCACAGGACCACCGGGGTCGGGATCGGCGCCAGAGCCATCGCCTCGACCTCGACATCGGTGCGCGTCTGATCAGCATCGATCTTCAGGAAAACGTCGCCGACACGCAGGGTCGCGCGCTCGTTATGGGCGACAACGACCTCGACCTCCTCCACGCCGGCCATTATCGCGGGAGGATCACCGACGTCGCCACGGGTTTAGCTGTCACGGCGAGGAAGCCCTCGTACCGGTCACGGTGGATGGCATTCCACGATGGTCATCCCACGCGTGCGGTTAGCGGTTCCACCTGCCCGCAGAGCCGGATCGAGCACCGTCGATACGCACGAAGAGATCAGCCAGCACGTCGACAAGCGTCGCCCGCTCCATCGCCAACTGCCCCTGGTGCCATGCGAGGCACAGCTCGCTCAACGTGCCGATCTGTGCGTAAGCGACGAGGCGGGCACGGATGTCGGCCTGCGGGTCCGAACCAGGCGGTGCCATCCCCGCGATGGCCACGTCGATGATCTGGTGCCGACAAGAGCTGAGCGCCCCTCCGTGGGTCTCGGTGAGCAGTACCCGAGCCAGACGTTCGTCGTCCACCAATGCGCCGACGAACGCCTCGAGCCACACTTCTGGCGGCCCGCCGGGCTCGGTGGGCCGGAACGGATCGACGCGTTCCGACATTGCCGCGATCGCATAGTCGACGACGGCGCTCTGAAGTTCGGCGAGCGACGCGAAGCTCTCGTAGAAATATCGTTTGGTCAGTCCGGCGGCCAGGCACACGCGACCGACGCCGAGCGCGCCCGCGCCCTCGGTTCCGGCGATCTCGAAGGCGGCCACCAACAGCCGGTTCCGTCGATCGATGCGCCGGTCGTCGGCGCTCACCCCCTTGAACGGCATCGTCACCTGGTACTCCATCTCGGAGCCAGCCTAGTTGACACCGCGCAGTATCAAACCTACGGTCGTTGACAAAAAGCGGTGCACGCAAGGAGGTCCGCCGTCATGCCCTCGACGCCTGTCGACGCTCGCCTCGATCTGAGCGATCCTCAGCTGCTGGCCGATCACCTGCCCCTGGACGAGTTCGCCTGGCTGCGGCGGAATCAACCGGCCCGGTGGAATCCGCAAGCGTCCGTGGCGGCATACGGCGACGCCGGATACTGGGCGCTCACCCGCCACGCCGACGTCACGGCGGTGACCAGGAGTCCTGGCTGGTCCGTGGAGGCCAACTCCGCCTTCGTTCGTCGGCTAGATGAGTCCGATCCCACAGGCGAATCCACCAAGAACCTCCTGCTGTGCATGGACCCGCCCCGGCACACTCGAGTTCGCAGGGTCGGAAACCGGTGCTTCACCCCGCGCGCCTTGGCCGGCCTCGAAGACGACCTGCGCGAACGAGCCCAACGGATCATCTGGGCCGCCAAGCATGACGGCACGGGCGACTTCGTGATCGACGTGGCCCGTCATCTGCCCTTGCAGGCCATTGCCGGCCTCATGGGCATCCCCGACAGCGATCGCCAGCGGCTCTTCGACTGGAGCGACCAGATGGCGGGTAACGAGGACCCGGAGTACGCCAGTACCGACCTCTCGGGGGTCGTCGAGATGTTCGCCTACGCGCACGCAGCAGCCGAGGCGAGGGCCGAGAACGATCTCGGGGACGTCACCAGCCGACTCGTCCAACCCGACGCCGACGGTCAACGCCTGAACAGCGAAGAGTTCGCGTTCTTCTTCATGATCCTCGCCGTCGCTGGCAACGAGACCACGCGGCAAGCCATCTCCCACGGCATGTTGGCTTTTCTGCAACATCCGGACCAATGGGACCGATGGCGCTCCGAACGGCCCCCGACGGCCATCGACGAAATCTTGCGCTGGGCCTCGCCCGCCGTGGTCCTCCAGCGCACAGCCGACGAGGACATCGAGGTCGCCAGCAAGTTGGTGCGCAAAGGCGAACGGGTGGGCCTGTACTTCGCCTCTGCCAATTTCGACGAGGAGGTCTTCGACGACCCTCGGCGGTTCGACATCGGTCGCTCGCCGAATCCCCACGTCACGTTCGGAGCCGGCGGCTCGCATTTCTGCATCGGGGCCAACCTGTCACGACTCGAGTTGAAGGTGATGTTCGATGTGATCGCCGACGTGTTGACCGACATGAAGTTGATGGGTCCGCCGGATCGCCTGCGCTCGTCGTGGCTCAACGGCATCAAACACCTGCCGGTCGACTACGGGGGCTCCCGATGACGACGACGGCTACAGCCTGGATGGTCACCCGCCTGGGCGCACCAACCGATGTCCTCGAGATCCAGGCCGTGAACGTCGGCGAGCCAGGCGTCAACCAGGTGCGGATCGCGGTGGAGGCGTTCTGCCTCGACTTCAACGACATCGACACCATCCGAGGTCGATACGGGCTGTTGAAGTTCGAACCCCCCTTTGTCATCGGCATGGCGGCTGCAGGAACGGTTGACGTCGCTGGGCCGGGTTGTGAGGAGTTGCTCGGCCGGCGAGTCGTCGGCACCACCGTTGGCGTGCAGGGCGCCTATGCGTCAGCGGCGCTGCTCGACGGAGCATTGCTCCAACTGCTCCCCAACTGGCTCAGCGCGGCCGATGGGGTGGCGATGTATTTCCCCTACCAGCTGAGCTACCTCGCCCTGCAGGTTCGGGGACGGGTGGCCCCAGGCGATGTCGTGCTCGTCCACGCCGCAGCCGGCGGCGTCGGGTCGGCCGCCGTCCAGCTGGCCAAGGCGTTCGGAGCGACGGTGATCGGCACTGCGGGCACCGACGAGAAGGTCGCGCTGTGCCGGTCGCTGGGCGCCGACTACGGCGTGAACTACTGCAGCGACGATTTCGTGGCCTTCGTCGACGACGTCACTAACGGACGGGGAGTCGACGTGGCATTCGACACCGTGGGTGGCGTGGTGACGACGCAGACGTTTCGGGTGATGGCATTCAACGGACGCCACCTCATCATCGGGTTCGCCTCCGGGATCGAATCGGAGGAGCGACCGCTACCGATCCAGCCCAGCATCTACGGGAACTTTGACCTTCTGGGGGTTTGCTTCGCCTACGTCGACTCCCCGCGGCCGGCTCGTCCGTTTGGCATGAACTTTCTGTCCACCGCACAGGGAGTCGACATCTGGAGCCGCATCTTGCATCTCACCCGGGCCGGAACCATCCGCCCGGTGATCGGCCAACAGATCGACTTTGCCGACGTTCCCGCCGGGCTCGAGGCACTCGAACACCGCGAGACGACCGGACGCACCGTGGTGCGTACGCCGCCAGGCGGCAGTGAGGCGGCGGACAGGTAGTCGTGCCCGATGATGCCCGAAGCCTCTATGCCGACCCATCGTCGGGCGGCGTGTTGAGTGGCCGCCACGATGGCGCCGGCGAGCCCACCGGGGCCTTTTTGGCCAGCTTTGTTTGTCGGGCGACGAGTCAACCGCCAAACCGCAGCGTAGAGCTGGCATCTCGTGCTCCAGTCATGATGAGTCCGGTCGCAAGCATCCTGGTGACGTCAAACCCGTTCGGCAAGAGCGCTCAAATGCACATTGATCGTCGAGGGCTGAGAGTCTCGGGGTGGGTGTCAGCCGGCCGGAACGCTCCGGGGCAGTGAGGGGTTCTCGCAGTCGGATGCCGCCAACCCCCCGGGCCTTCCGGCCGCCCGGGCTCCACCGAATCACCGCACGACCCGACGAGTGGGTCGACGACGCCGGCGGTTCAGTGGACGATCCCGCTGTCCTCGAGCGATTGCGGCGGCTGGCGATTCCACCCGCATGGGTGGACGTGTGGGCGTCTGCCGACGCCAATGCGTCAGTGCAGGCGACCGGCGTTGACCAACGCGGCCGGACGCAGTACCGATACTCTCCTGCGGCCCGAGATCTTGCCAGCGACTTCAAGTTCGCCCGCATGACACTGTTTGCTTCGGCCATTCCCGCGCTACGCGTTCAGGTTGCGCGCGACATCGCTCTGTACCGCCGGGATCCACTCGGCGCACATGTCGTGACCGCCGCCATCGTCAGGCTTTTGGAGCGGGGGCTTCTTCGCGTCGGTAATGACCGGTATGCCCGGGACAATCACACCTACGGACTGACCACGCTTCTGCGGAACAACGTCGATACGCGCGGTGCGACCATTACGTTCCATTTCATCGGCAAGGAACACCTCCCTCACACCGTCACCGTTCACGACCAGGCGACGGCCAAGGTCGTGAGCGCGCTTGTCAGTGCGGCGGGCAACGATGCCCAGCCGATCTTTTCTGTAACGGGTGAACATGGAACGCATCACGTGACGAGTGCTGCGGTGAACGCCTACCTCCACGCGCATACCCAGGCGCCAGCGAGCGCCAAGGTGTTCCGCACTTGGGGCGCCACGGTGGCAGCAGTTGCCGTGCTTGCCGGAGCCGAACCCCCAGCGGACGTCTCGGCGAGGTCGCGGGAGCGCCTCGCCATCGGGGCAGCGGCGACTTTGCTGGGCGACACGCCCTCCGTCACCCGGTCTTCGTATATCCATCCTGCCTGGCTCCAGGCTGGCCGTTCTGACCTGGTAGCGGCTGCCGTCGCCGAGTCCTCCGATCGCGTCGGCACGCGCGCGGTGGCGAGCCTCTTTACCGATCCAGGCGTCCAGGCCGCGGTCCTTTCCGGAATCAACGATGCGAACACCGAAGTTGTCGCTCCAGACGAGAACCGGAGTGCATAATCTGCCCTATTCCGGTTCAAGCCCGCTGATCACGGCCAAGAGCTCATCACCCCAGCGCTCCAGACGGTTCGGCCCGATGCCCTTGCAGTGGGCCAACTCGGCAAGCGTCCTGGGTCTGCTGGCCGCAATGCCCGCCAGCTCGCTGTCATTGAGCACGACGTAGGCCGGTACCGACGCCCGCTTCGCCGCTTCGGAGCGCCATTGGCGCAGGACGCGCTCGTAGAGCTCCGCCGAGTCCGAAGACGTTGCCGCCACTCCCGGTGCAGTCAGGACCACGGTCGTGCCCCGCACCCGCACCTCTGACCCGAATCCGACCCGGAGACGCGCCTCGCCCACTTGAAGCACCGCCGCCGAGTCGGAGAGCTCGACCACGGTCCCAGAATGACCTCCGTAGTCGAGCGCGAGTCCCACCTCTGCCGGAACCTCCGGCACCGAGGGGACCGCTTTCTTGGCGCCCCGCAGGTGCGAGCGGGCGCCCCCGCGGCCGGGGCGGCCACGATCGTGAGTGTTGCCACCCGAGAACGCGAGCCGCTCTGACGCCCTTCGTTCGGATGGACGGCCTGCTCCCATGTCGATCGGGTCGCGTGTCCGATGGCCGTCCAACTCCAGGACGAACGGAGAGCAGTCCTCCGCGTCAGCGAGCACGACCACCTGGCGGATGGCGCGGGTGAGGGCGACGTGGAAGACGCGCCGCTCACCCTCTTCGTCGTGTGACAAGCGGTGGGGGAGGAGGCCCTTCGAGGCGCCATAGACGATGACGTGCTCCCACTCACGACCCTTGATCTTGTGGATGGTCGAAAGCAGCACCGCTGGTCCGCTCGGAGCGCCCCGGCCGAGCAGCTCGCGTAGCCAGGCCTCGAAGGTGGCCGCATCGCGGTGGAGGGAGGCCACGGCCTCGAGGGCGACCAGGTCGTCGGCATGGGTCGAGCGGTCAGCCTCGCCGCGGGACGAATCAAGGACGTCCATCGTCTCGCCCAGCCCGACCCGGACCCGAATCGCCCGCAATACCGCTGCGGTCGACGTCGGGCCCGCGGCGGCCACGGCGTCGATGTCATCGGCGTATGAGTGCAGCTTGGGGACGTCCCGGCCCGAGAGCGCATTGGCGAGGCGCCTGATGTCCGCCACCGACGTCACCTGTCGTTTGCTGGCCATCTCCACCACGTTGCGGGCGATCCCGCGTGAGGGCCGACGGATGGTCAGGAGCACGTCGTCGCGGCGCAGAGCGTCCGGAGCCAGGCCCATGCGCAGATAGGCGAGCGCCGTTCGGACCCCCGTCCGATCGAGGGCTCTGCGGTCCAGCGGAGCCGAGCACGGGATGCCGGCCTCGGTGAGCGCAATCTGGACCGGCAGCAGTGACGAGTTCACCCGCGCCAGCACGGCGATCTCCTCGAGCGACACCCCAGACGACGTCCAGTCCGAAATGGTCGCGACCGCCGCCGTCGGGAGCTCGTCGGCCGGTGCCTTCACGACCGCCAGGGGAGCGCGTCCTGCAAGCAGTGGCTCGGAGGAAGAATCCTCATCGTGCCGATCGGGCGGCGTCCTGATCGTCTTGGCGATCCGACTCGTGTTGTAGGAAAGCAGGCAGGTGGCGGCGCGCATGACAGCGGGCGGGCAGCGGTAGTTCACCTCCAGCGCGTACTCGTGCGCCCCCGGGAAGTACTCGGCGAAGTCGATCAGGTATTCGGGGCTGGCCCCGGCATAGCCGTAGATGACCTGATCGTCGTCGCCCACGCCGAAGCAGTTGTAGGCCGGAGCGCACAGGAGCCGAATGAGCAGCACGTGGGCCGGCGTGAGGTCCTGGAACTCGTCGACCAGGAGGTGGCGGCAGCGCGCCTGGGCGGCGCGCTTGGCATCGGGGTCGCGCAGGAGGATCTCAATTGCCCGGTAGATCTGCTCGTCGAAATCCACCGTCCCCGCCTCTGCCAGTGCCTGCCGATAGAGGTCGAATCGCTCCGTCAATCCTTGGGCGTCGGGGATCTGCTCCTCGACGATCGCGGGTGGGGTCAGACCCAACCGGACGGCCGACAGCGCATCGATGTAAGGGAGCACAGTGTCCGTGTTGGCCTGACGCCGCACCTCGAAGACCTGCTGGACCAGGTCCCGGACGCCCGGCTCTTCCAGGACCCGAAGACGCCCCCGCCCTCCGTGCTCGTTGCAGATCCAGAGGCCCACACTGTTCAGCGTCCGAATCGAAGGGCCTCGTGCCGTCACGATGCGGCCGGACCGCTCCGTCAGCTCGCCGGCCGCCTTCCGGTTGAAGGCGAGTGCGGTCACGGTCGAGGGATCCACGCCCCGCCCTTCGATCAGGTGCCGGAGGCGCTCGGTCAGGACTCTCGTCTTGCCGGAACCTGCCGGCGCGATGACCCGCGCGCCACCCTGCCCGTGACCGACTGCCGCGAGCTGGTCCGGCGCGAGGTCAGCTTCCGGAGGGCGGTGGCCGACCACGCCGAGGGATCCGGCCTCGGCGTTCCAGCGAGGGACCACCTCGACTCCGCCCGGCAGAGAATCGAGGCCGAATGGACCTCCGTCGACGTAGAGCGGGGTCTCGTCTGCGAGCTCGATGTCGGCCGGTCCCGCTTCCTTCACCCCCTCGTGCGAGAACCCTCTGGCCGCCTTGCGTCCGTGCCACCAGATCGGGGTTCCGTTCCGGGCGTCGTAGGAGTTCGCCCATACCAGGAAGTGGAGACGCTCCCTGCTGAACTCGAACCGGGAGGTCAGGTCGTGGACCGGCCGCTCACAACGCTCCCGTTCCTGCAGCGCCTGGGAATCGACCCCGAGCTCGATCACGACCGCCTGGCGCTCCATCCATGCCCGCTGCAGCGTTGTCACCGCGGCACCCGGGTCGCAGAGGGTCCCGGCGTCGACGACGATCCTGGGGCAGTCCCGCCAAGGCTCGGGAGGGCTCATCTTGGGCGGCACGACGACGCTGCGACCAAGTTGGGGCGGGCCCGGGACTGCCATCGGGCCCAAGCTAACGGAGGGCTGTCTTGCTCTTGCTCCCCGTTGGAGACCCGTCCGTGTTTCCCTTGCGATGGCGCCATCCGCCGCGCCCTTCCGCCAGACCGTCTCCGGCGAGGGAGGCAGGACGCTGCTCTGGGATTGTGGGCCGGTGGCTCGGTCCCTGCCCTAGATCCGTTGCAGCACAAGATCGGGAGTCTCCATCTGGGGCATGTGTCCGGTGGCTGGTAAGACCTCGAAGCGCGCTCCGTCGATGGCAGCGGCATAGGCAGAGCCATAGTCGGGTTCGACGATTCGGTCGCTCTCGCCCCACAGCACCAGCGTCGGGATAGTGATGCCTTTGAGGCGTCCGAGCAGCGTTGGATCGGCCATGCCCGGAGAGCCGACGTAGACCGCCAAGGCAGCCGCGTTGGCCGCCATGGTTGCTTTCTGGGCGTCAGGGATCGTGGCGGGATCGACGCGGAAGGGTGTGGGGTCGTGGAACGAGAGGGCCTGGATCTCGGGCACGGAGAGGCCGGAAACGTCGGCGACGGCGTGGCCTTCCACTTCGATGCCGACCGCGTCGAGGAGCACGATGCGGGTGATGCGCGGTGAGCCCAGCAAGGCCATCTCGGCGGCGATCCAACCGCCGACGGAGTTCCCCACGACCGCCACGTCCTCGAGCCGTAGATCGTCGAGCAAGCCGCAGTAGAGGGCGGCAAGCTTGGCCACGCTGTCCAACTGGTCCGGCCGGGGTGTGCCGCCGAAGCCGGGATGGGTAGGCGTGATGACATGGTTGCCGCCCTTCTCGTCGAGCTGCCGTGCGAACGCGGCGACTGATTGGGGACCAGCGCCGCCGTGCAGCAGCAGATAGGGCGGCCCGTCGCCACGCTCTTCTATGGTCACCTCGACGAACCCGATGCCTGCGATGTTGATGGACTTGATGGTCGACTCCGCAGGCGACGTCATAATCGCCTCTCAGTTTACGTCGCGGGGAATTCCGCCCACCGTCATAACGGCACGGGCCAGAAGGAGGCCGCTGGCGTTCACGCTGAAACCCAGGAGCGCCGGCGTCGGCGCTGGCGTGAAGTCTTCGGCAACGTCATCGTGGTGACCATGAACCCTGCGGGGACAATTTCCAATCGGTGGGCGTCGGTCAGGTACAGGCCCTCCGGGCGCGTCCACCGCTACCCGGATTGTCAGAACGGTCCCGAGAGTTCGCCGAGGGCTTCGGTGAGACGGAGGTTCTCCGTGTAGTCGACCGGGCAGGTGATCACCGACACCGTGTCGGCGGCGAGGGCCTCTTTGAGCATGGGGAGCAGATCGTCCGCGGCAGCGACCCGGTAACCGCGGGCCCCGAAGCTCCCGGCGTAGGCGACGAAGTCGGGGTTGGAGAACTCGACCTCGACGTGATGTCCGAGCTCGAGGTCCATCTTCCAGCCGATCAGGCCGTAGGCGAAGTCCTCCCAGATCAAGACGACGAAAGGGATGCGCTCCCGGAGCGCCGTCTCCAGTTCCTGGGAGTTCATGAGAAAGGCCCCGTCACCCACCGCGGCCAGTACTTTGCGGTCGGGCTCCGCCAGCTTGGCGGCGAGGGCGCCGGGCAAGGCGAAGGCCATCGTCGAGAGCCCGTTGGAGATCAGGCACGTGTTGGGCTCGAAGGTGGGATACAGGCGGGCCATCCACATCTTCACGGCACCGGTGTCGGCGAGGACGATGTCAGAGCGGCCGAGGGCCACTCGAGTATCCGCGACGACTCGCTGGGGCTTGAGCGGAAAGCCGTCGTCAGCGGCGCCTTTGGCCAATTCGTCGGCCAGGAGCATGCGGATCTTCTCCGCTCTCGTTCCCTGGGCAAAACGGCGGGTGGTGGCGTCTCCCAGAGCGGCCAGCGTGCTCGGGATGTCGGCCTGGATCCCCACCTCGACGTCGTAGCGGGCGTCCACTTCTGCGGGGACACGACTCAGGTGGATGATCTGCTTGTCCCCGCGGGGATTGATCCGGACCGGGTCGAACTCTTGCAGTTCGTATCCGACGCTGACGATCACGTCGGCGTCGTCGAACCCGAAGTTGACATAGTCGTGGCTCATGAACCCAACGGCACCGAGCGAGTGCGGGTGATCGTCGGGGAACACGCCCTTGCCGTGGAACGTCGTCGCCACGGGGAGACTCAGCAGCTCTGAAAAATGCAGCAGTGCGTCGGCCGCTCCCGAACGGGCGGCGCCGTGACCGGCCAAGATGATGGGCCGTTGGCTCGCGTTGAGTACCGCGGCCGCCCGCGCAATCTGGCTGGGTGAGGGTTCATCGGTACGGGGAGTATTGACGTCGAGGGGCACCAGCTCATCGGGGACGAAGGCCGCATCAATGTCCTCTGGTACACCGAGGTACACCGATCCTGGCCGCTCGCTCTGGGCGAGCTTGAATGCTTTGCGGACCATCTCTGGGATGGAGCCGGGGGTGAGGATCAGGTCGGACCACTTGGTCACCGGCGAGAACATGGACACCAGGTCGACGCTCTGATGCGATTCCTTGTAGATCCGGTTGAGTCCGACCTGGGCCGAGAGCGCCAGCACCGGAGTGCTGTTGGTATAGGCGTCAGCGGTTCCTAAGAGGAGGTTGATGGCGCCGGGCCCCAGGGTGGCCGAGCAGACGCCGGCTCTACCGGTGAGCCGGCCGTGGATCTCGGCCATGAACGACGCCGCTTGCTCGTGGCGGACCAGGACGTAGCGAATGGAGGAGCGGGACAGCGCATCAGTGAGGTAGATGTTCTCTTCTCCGGGGATGCCGAACACGCAGGTGACTCCCTCGTGCTCGAGGCATTGGACGAGCAGTTCAGCGGCGCGCCGTGAGCGTTCAGCCACAGCACGGAGCGTACTGAACTCCTGGAGGATCGCAAGCCGCACAGATCATTCCCCACACCGCTTCGGATCACGTCAAGCGTCCAGCGAATAAATCAGATTGCTCATCGTTCGGTAGTAGTGGGGTCCGATCGTCTTGTCCTCGGCATAGCAAACGAACGCCAACGGCAAGTTGTCCGGATCCCTTCCAAGCAAGAGTTCAGATGCGCCGTCGTCCACGGACCGCCGCGACGTAAAGAGATTGCGGCCGCGCAGCACGGACTCGATCCGGTCCAGCTCGGCGAGCGATCCGACGTTGAAGGTAATCGACCGGAGGCCCAGCGATTGCTGGCCGTGGTGAATGCTCCCCGATTCACGCAGCAGAAGGACGATTGACGTGGGTGACGGCTCACCGAGCACCGCGACCGCGCCGTCACGAGAAATCTCATCGAAAGGGCCAAGCTCTCGGTAGAAGGCGACGGATCGATCGAGATCGGCGACGGCCACCAGGGTGGAGCGAATGACCCACGACTGTGGGACATGGTCAGTTGGCATATTGCGCCTCCGTGGGTCTTCGAGATGCGATCCAACGAGAGAAACAGGTCTTGGGTCTCCAGGGTATCGGCCAGGGTCTGCTTTCGACAGGCCCGTGGCGACAGCTGGATCACACTGCCGCGGGCTCGATTTCGGCTGTGTGTCCGACGCTTTGAGAAGAACTTGCGTCGACGCGCAGCGGGTCGGTGGGCGCGGGAAAGACGACGACGACCGAGAGCCCGCCATCGGGCATGGGATCAGCACTGATGGTCGCTTGGTGGGCGACTGCGATGGCTCGGACGATGGAGAGCCCGAGGCCGTGCCCGTCCCTGTAGTGCGCCCGGCGCGTATCGAGCCGTTGGAACGGCTGAAAGAGACGGTCGACGTCAGCCGGCGGCACGAGCGGACCGGTGTTGGTCACCGATACCGCGGCCCTGCCTTCTCTCACCCCGGTCACGACCTGGACCCGGCCGCCGACGTCGTTGTGCCTTACGGCATTCGCGAGCAGGTTGGCAACCAGCCGTTCGACGAGCAGGTGGTCACCATCGAGGGGTGCAGGTGACGTCACCACGTCAACGTGGATGTCCAGTCGGTCGAAGTCGGGCTGGAGGTCGACAAGTGCCTCAGCGACAGTAGTGGCGAGGTCGACATTTTCGAGTCCGTTCAGGCCGCTCTCGCTGCTGGCGAGCGTGAGGAGGGCTTCGATGAGGCGCGCCTGCTCGTCGGTGGACGCGAGCACCTCCTTGGCCGTGGAACGCCAGGCGGCCGCTGTCGTGCCCGGGTCGTCAAGCGCAACTTGCAGGAGGGTGCGCTCGGCGGTCAAGGGGGTGCGCAGTTCGTGGGAGGCGTTGGCGACGAAGTGACGTTGCGCGTCGAACGCGGCGTCGAGCCGGCCAAACAGGTCATCGAGGGTGTCTCCAAGCTCCTTGAGCTCGTCCTCCGGTCCGTCGAGGGCCAGGCGCTCGTGTAGGCTCGTCGAAGAGATTCTGCGGGCAGTTCGGGTGATGGTCCGGATCGGTCGCAGCATCCTGCCCGCCACGAGCCAGGCGGCGAGGAGGGCGAGTACGGCCACGATGGCCAGGGCAATGCCCGAGTTGACCAGAAGCTGGTGCGAGTCGGCAGCGCGTTGTGCGGCTTGCGCGGGCGCCACCTGGGACAGATGATGCACCGCGTCTGCAAGCTGACGTTGACCTTTTGCCAGCTCGCGCTGAGCCTGTGTCAGCAGGTTCTGGACGTGTGCCAACCCACCGGGCAACGACAGGACCAAATTGCCTTTGGGCGGAGCCGTTGCGAGCTCGTGTTGCACTTGCGCCAGCCCCTGCTGTGCCTGTGACAGCTGTTTCGGTTGCTGCGGGATCCGGACGGTTGCCGCAAAAGGCCCTTGTGGGAAGAGCTGGAGATCTTGGACGGAAGGTGTGTGAGGGACCTTCGGTAGGGAGGGTTTCTTGAACGCAGTCGCTCGTTCAAAGAGGACGTAGGTGGTGGCAACCAGCGCCACCCCGGACAGGAGGAAGAGGCCGCCGTAGAGAGCTGTCAGACGGAGCCGGGCGGTGCGACGCAGTCTCAGCCAGGACCTTGGTCCGAATCGGAGTGTTTCGCCCATCATTGGCTCCCGATGCGATAGCCGCGCTCGCGGATGGTTTCGATCATCGGTGGGTTTCCGAGCTTGACGCGCAGCCGATTGACGGTGGCTTTCACCGTGGTCGTGAACGGGTCGGTCGCGTGGTCCCACACCCGTTCGAGCAGTTCCTCGGCTGACACCGGCCTTCCTTCGGCAACAAGTAAACATTCCAAGACGGCGACCTCCTTGGGGCTGAGCGCCAGGCTTCGTCCGGCGCGGGTGGCGAGACGTCGTTCGGGGTCCAAGGTCAGATCGCGGTAACCGAGCCGATCAGGCGTCGGAGCGCCGGGCCGACGCCCGAGCGCCTGGACCCGGGCGACCATCTCGGTGAAGTCGAACGGCTTGGGGAGGTAGTCGTCGGCGCCCAAGCCGAGGCCTTCGACCCGGTCCCGTACCGAACTGGCCGCAGTGAGCATCAGGACCCGGCTCTCGCGTCGCTCGGCAACAAGGCTGCGACAGATCTCGTCGCCGTGGGTGCCAGGAAGGTCCCTGTCCAGCACCACCACGTCGTAGCGGTTGGATTCCAGACGAGCGAGTGCGTCGTCGCCGTCCAGTGCCACGTCGACGACCATTCCGTAGCGGCGCAGCCCTGCTGCGACCGCCCTGGCCAAGCGCTCGTGGTCCTCTGCTACCAGCACCCTCATCGTGTCTCCCGGTCCACAAGCCTGGCAGCCGCCTCGGCCCCATGGGGCGGCAACCCGGCAGCGGTTTCCTGTCGGTGCACAAGATGCCAGGTCGGCGGTCACGAGCAGGTCACAACTGTGACCGGGCTGTGACCACCCGTTTCGTACAACTGCGCTCAACACTGCCTCGACCGTGAGAGGAAACAGATGAGGAGTGACGGGTCAGCTTCAGACAACGCTGATGGAGCAAGTTGGCGGGGGCCGGGGAGAGGGCAGGAGAAGAGAAGGACTTGCCGGATATCGGGCGGGCTCGCGATCCTCGTCGCGGCAACCGCCATCGGGCTGGGCGCATGCGGGGGCGGCTCAACGAAACCACCTCATGTCGCCAGCCTGGGGACGAGCAGCAGCGACAGCAGCAGCAGCGGCGGGAGCGCGACGACTGCACCGAAGGCGGGTAACCCGACGCAGCTCATGGACCAGTGGGCCGCCTGCATGCGCAGAAACGGCGATCCCAACCAGACCGACCCGACCATCGACGCCTACGGGGTGATCAACATCACCATGCAGGACGTGACGCAGGCGGTGGCCTCGGAAGCCCATGGAAGCGGCGGCCCGTGCAGCCAGTATGAGCTCGCAGCCGAGAACGCCTTGCGCGGTGGCCAGCAGTACCAGCCACCCGACCAGAACAAAATGGTTCAGTACACCGACTGCATGCGCACCCACGGGGTCCCGAAATACCCCGACCCCGGACCCAACGGCAAAACCGATTTCAACGGGACCGGCGTAGACCCGAACAGCCCGTTCGTCGAGAACGCCAACAAGGTCTGCGGCAAGCAGATCAACGCTCCGGCTTGGTGGATCGCCGGTACCGGTCCTCCGGGTGATGTCGCCGTCACGAGCTGCAGCGGAGTGCCCAACTGCCAACCGCCCGGCGGCACGCCCTTGCCCAACGGCGGCCGACCCATTCCCGTGCAGCCCAGCAACCGCGGGTCGGGCACGAACGGCGGATCGGGTGCCAGTGGCTAAGGCCTCCGTCAGACTCGCGATCCTCTTCGCAGGAGGCGCCATCGGGCTGGCCGCGTGCGGGGGATCCAGCTCCCCGCACGTTGCCAGCCTGGGACAGAGCGCCGGCCACGGCGGCGGGGTCACTACCACCACACGGCCAACGGGCAACCCCGCCCAGTTGCTCGATGAGTGGGCCGCCTGCATGCGGAGCCATGGTGATCCCAATCAGGCCGACCCGAGCGTCGACGCCAACAAAGTGATCCAGCTCACCCTGCCCGCCGGGTACGCCGACGGCCTGGGTGGGCTCCTGCACGGGGAAGGTGGCCGCTCGTGCGCCTCCTACATGACCGCGGCACAGACCGCGCTTCGAGGTGGCGAGCCGCCCGAGACGCCGAGCTTGGCGACGGCAGAAAAGTTCGCGCAGTGCATGCGGGCGAACGGGGTCCCGGACTACTCCGACCCAACCAGCGGCCAGTCGGTCGTCCACGCCACGGCCGGCAGCGACCTGAACCCGGCCAACCCGACGTTTCAGGCCGCCTCCGCTCTGTGTACCAAGAAGACTGGCTTCGTTTCCAAATTCAGCAACGGCACCCCGCCGCCGGGGACGATCAATCTCAATCCCGGCCCGGGCGGGTTCGGGGGCAAACCAGGTGGCAACGGCGGGTCGGGCGCGAACTCCGGTGCGGGGACCACCAATGGCTGACTTCTCCGCCAGACGGGTCGTGGCCATTGCCGCGATCGCCGGTGCCCTGGTCGGCGGGGCGGTGGCCGCCGGGGTGGCCATGGTGTCCGCGAGCGGCAACAACGACGCCTCCTCGTCCTCGGGGGGCGACAGCACAGTCACCTCCGCAGCGGTGGTGCGGACCACCCTCACCAACTCGGTGCAGGAGGGCGGCTCCATCGGCTTCGAGGGCTCCTACACCGTCGCCGCTCCCTCGGGCGCAAGCGCCCAGCAGATCGACCAGGACCAGCAGGCCGTGACACAGGATCAGCAGACCCTCTCAGCGGATGTGCAATCCGAATCGGACGCGTCGACCGCGGACAACGAGGCGGTCTCGGCCGCCCAGACCGGCCTCACCACCGACCAGTCCACGCTCAGCGCGGACCAGGCTCAGCAGGCCCGTGACTGCGCCGGGCCGGGAGCGTCCACGCCGACGTGCAGCCAGGACACGCAGAAGGTCAGCCAGGATCACGCCCAACTGACCCAAGCCGGCCAGCAACTCGCAGCCGCCCAGGGCAGCGCGACCCGTGACCACGACCAGAACCAGGCCAAGGTCGCCTCCGACCAGACGAAGCTAGCGGGCGATCAAGCCAGCCTCGCGCTGCAGCAAACCAGCGCGGAGAACCCGGGCACGACCTACACCGCCGTGCCCAACGTGGGCGACGTCATCAGCCAGGACCAGTCCGTCTACTCGGTCAGCAACGAATCGGTGCCGCTGTTGTACGGCTCCGTCGCCGCGTACCGAGCGTTCTACGTGGGCATGTCCGACGGCGCGGACGTGGGCGAGTTGACCCAGGATCTGATCAACCTCGGCGACGGGCGCGGGCTGGCCCAGAGCAACCACTACTCCTCGGCCACGGCCGCCGCGGTGGAACGTTGGCAGCGCGCCCTCGGTCTGCCGGCGTCCGGCGAGATCCTGCTCGGCCAGGTCGTTTTCGAGCCCGGTCCCATCAGAGTCACCGCAGTCACGCCTTCGGTCGGCGAGTCCGTCGGGGGCGGGGGCGGGGCTGGAGCGACCGGAGGAGGCAGTGCTGCGGGCGGGGGCGGCACCGTCCTCACGGCCACGAGCACCACCCCCATCGTGACCGTCGACCTCGACGTGACGCAGGAGTACCTGGTGAAGGCCGGCAACGCCGTGTCGATCGTCCTGCCCAACGGCAGCTCGACGGTGGGCGGGCACATCGAGGCGGTCGGCAACGTGGCCACGTGTCCGAGCGGGGGCGGCAGCGGCACAGGCACCGGCGCCACGAACGGCAGCAGCACGGCCAGCCAGTCGACCTGCGGTTCGAGCGGGAGCGGCAGCAGCTCCAGCCCTACGGTGCCGGTCACCATCACATTGGACAGCACCCCTGAGCTCGCCACCTTGGACGAGGCCCCGGTGAACGTCAATATCACCACCCAACGGGCCCCGAACGTCTTGGCCGTTCCGGTCAACGCACTGCTCGCGCTCCAAGGCGGCGGGTACGGCGTGGACGTGGTCAGCCGCAACACCGACCGTCTCGTCGGGGTCACCACCGGCCTCTACAGCAACAACTTGGTTCAAGTCAGCGGCTCGGGCATCAGCGTCGGCACCCGGGTCCAGGTGCCCTCGTCGTGACCCTGACCGTCCCGGTGCCCTTTCGGGAGGCCGCCCCGCCGGCGCCGGTGCTCGAGCTGATCGACGTGGTCAAGGAGTACCCCGGCGACCCGCCGGTCGCGGCCCTGGCCGGCGTCGACCTGCGGATCGAACAAGGTGAGCTGGTCGCCATCGTCGGTCCGTCGGGGTCGGGCAAGAGCACCCTGCTCCACGTGATGGGCACTCTCGAACGACCCAGCCGCGGCGCCGTCCGCATCGCGGGAGAGGACACCTCGACGATGTCCGACACGCAGCTCTCAGGTGTGCGGGCCCGGCGCCTCGGCTTCGTGTTCCAGCAATTCTTCTTACTCGACGGCCTCAGCGTGCTCGACAACGTCGCCGACGGCTTGCTGTACCGCGGCGGCCGGCTGGCCGAACGGCGCCAACTTGCCATGGCTGCCATCGACCGGGTCGGGCTCGGTCACCGCGTCGGGCACCGGCCGAACCAGCTGTCGGGCGGCGAGCAGCAGCGCACCGCCATCGCCCGGGCCCTGGCCGGTCGCCCCGCCCTCGTCATGGCCGACGAGCCCACAGGCAACCTGGACTCGGCGACCGGTGCGTCCCTCCTGGGGTTGCTCCGCGAGCTGCACGAAGAAGGGACGACCATCTTGGTCATCACCCACGACCTCGAGGTGGCCGCAGCCATGGAGCGGCGCATCGAGATCCGAGACGGGAAGATCCTCCGTGATGCGCCGACCGTCTCGTGACGCCAGCGGCTCCCGGCTGACCTTGCGCGACCTGCTGCGGGTCGGGAGCCTCGGGCTGCGCAGTCGGCGGGTGCGAGCGCTGCTGTCCGCCCTCGGCATCAGCATCGGCATCGCCGCCATCGTCGGCGTGCTCGGCATCTCCCAGTCGTCGAAGTCAGGTCTGCTGGCCGAGCTCGGAAAGCTCGGCAACCTGTTGACGGTGCAGGCCAGCAACACCGCATTCGGGCAGCAAACCGAGCTGCCCACCACTTCAGAAGGCATGGTGTCGCGCATCGGGCCGGTGACCAACGTGACCCAGATCGGCGCCATCTCGAACACCTACGTGTACCGCAACTCCCTCGTCCCTGCCATCGACACCAACGGCATCTCGCTCACCGCGACCGACGCAGCCCTGCCCGGCACTCTCGGCGCCAGCGTGGCGCACGGCGCCTTCTTGAACGCGGCCACCGCCCACTTCCCCGCAGTCGTGCTCGGCGCCGAGACGGCCAGCCTGCTCGGCATCGAGAACCTCGCCAACCCGACCGCGGTCTGGATCGGCGGGCACTGGTTCACGGTGGTCGGCATCTTGGATCCCGTTGAACTGGTCTCGCAGATGGACTCCATGGCGTTCATCGGGATCCCCATCGCCGAGCAGTATTTCGGCTTCGACGGCCACCCCACTGAGCTGCTCCTGCGCGCCGTGCCGAACCAGGTCACCGCGGTGGCTTCGGTGCTGTCGGCCACGGTGGACCCGGAGAACCCATCGACCGTCGCGTGGAACCTGCCGGCGGACATCTTGAAGGCCGAAGTGGACACCACGGGCGCCTACAACGGGTTGCTCCTCGGTCTCGGCGCGGTGGCGCTCCTCGTCGGCGGCGTCGGCGTCGCCAACGTCATGGTCGTCTCGGTTCTCGAACGACGCTCCGAGATCGGCCTGCGCCGGGCGCTCGGGGCCACCCGGCGCCACGTCGCCGAGCAGTTCCTGGCCGAGGCGTTGCTCCTGTCGCTTCTCGGTGGTGTGGCCGGCACGGTCATCGGCGTCGCCGCGACGACCATCTACGCAGTGAGCCAGCACTGGTCGGTCCAGATACCGGCTCTGGCCTTCTACGGCGGCGTCGCCGCCGCCCTGATCATCGGTGCCATCGCCGGGCTGTATCCGTCGATGCGGGCCGCCCGCCTGTCACCGACCGAGGCGTTGCGCACGGTCTGAGTAGCAACCGCTCTTCCAGAGCTGCATCAGGACGGACCTGAAGACACGGCGCTGCCCGTCCGATGCTGGGTCCCGGACAGTCCCGCTCAGACGGCTGCCCCGGGTCTCTCCTACTCTCCGAGGCCGTAAAGCGATTCATCGAGTTCAGCCCACGACTCAAGGGGGAGCGGCCCGGGAGTCAGGCTGGTGCACGTCACCACGGCAATGTGGTCGGGGTCACGCCCATAGACCCCGGTCCAGGTGTCACCTGCGTGCCTTCCTTCGAAGCTTCCCTTATCGCTGAGTGACGCCGCGATTCGATCGAGCTCAGCGATCGAATCGACTTCCAACACGAGGGCACGCATGCCGATGTGACGAGCTCCACCGACGCGACCGGTGGTTCCAAGGGCTCGCAGGACGATGACCTGAGGTCGCTCGGACCCGGCGGCGTAAACCGCCGCCAGTTGGTCCTTTCGGGAGAGGACGGTGAAACCAAACACATCGCGATAGAAATCGATCGAGCGCTCGAGGTCTGCGACGTTTATCACAACGCTCAGGAAGTGCATCGTGCCTGCTCCTCTTTGAAATAACCCCGATGCGGAGTTCTCTCCACGTTCCTAGCCGACTTCGGGAGGAAAATCTCGACCTCAGCGGCCAGGATGACCGGCAGCGCCGCCGACGGGCAGAATAGGCGCATGAGCACCGACCTCGACGAGTTGCGGCGGCTGCGCCGGGCCCGCGACCAGATGGACCGCGAGTACGCGCAGCCGCTCGACGTCGCGGCGCTCGCCCGCACGGCGCTGATGTCGTCGGCGCACTTCAGCCGCCGCTTTCGCGAGGCGTACGCTGAGACGCCCTACTCCTACCTCATGACCCGTCGCATCGAGAGGGCGAAGGCGTTGCTGCGGCGCGGCGACCTCACGGTGACGGACGTCTGCTTCGCGGTTGGCTGGTCAAGCCTGGGGTCTTTCAGCGCTCGCTTCACCGAGCTCGTCGGCGAGTCGCCGTCCATGTACCGCGCCCGGAACCACGAGCCGCTGCGGGTCGTGCCCACCTGCCAAACCATGGTTCTGACCCGGCCCCGCAGGGGTGGCGACCAACAGGAGTCGGAACTGCGCAGTTTCGGAGAAGCATCCGTCGCCGCCCCGGCCTAACGTCGGTGCCATGACAGTTTCACTCAGCACAGTGCACATCACGGTCGACGACCCCGAGGCTGCCCTCGCCTTTTACCGCGACACGCTGGGCTTGACAGTAAAGCTCGATGTTGCCAACGACGGATTCCGGTGGATCACCCTCGTGACCGATAGCCAACCCGAGGTCGGGCTCGTGTTGTCGCAGCCCCATGGCGGACGCTCGAAGGAAGACGGGGACGCCCTGGCGGCCCTGCTCGCCAAGGGTGAGCTCTATCCAGTCCATTTCCGTTGCGAGGACCTCGACGCGACCTTCGAAAAGATCGCTGCCACGCCCGGGGTGGAGGTACTGCAGGAGCCCCTCAGTCAACCTTGGGGCGTCCGCGACGCTGCCGTGCGCGATCCCGCGGGTAACCGGCTTCGCATCGAGCAGGCATAAAAGCCGGTTCAAGGCCAGATGTGGAGGGCTGCCTCAGATCGAGGCTGAGTCGGACCACGGATGGCGGCCCTGGCGGACGGCTTCGGCAACGAGGCCGATGGTCCAGGTCAGCACCTCTATCGCCTGGTTCCGCTCGAGTTGCCAGTCAGCGACCACGCGCTCGAACGCACCCACGCTCCAGAGGACGTCGAAGACGGCCGCAATGGCTACGGCGTCCTCAGCGGGCCATTCCGCGGTCCATGGTTCCAAGGCATCGTGGAGCGCCTCTCGCTGGCGGAGGCTTGCCTCCGTCAGGGTGGGAACCAGCGGCGGTTTTGGTTCGAATTGGAACGAGGAGACGTGAGCGAAGATGCGGCCCGCGACCTGGGCGATGTCTTCGAGTCGCAGGTTCGACAAGTCGATGCCCGCTGCGTCCTCCATATGTCCCATGACGGCGTCCCGGAGACCGCGCTCATTGGAGAAGTACCGATAGACCGTACGTTCGTTGACGCCGGCTTTGTTCGCTACGGCTCTGATGGTGAGCGACCGCCAGTTCCTGATGGAGGAATCGCGGAGCAGCGCGCAGGCGGCGTCGAGGATTCCGTCTCGGGTGGAGGCGGCCTGCGCTCTGCGGAGCGGGCTGTCGTACGCACGGACGGCGCGTTGGGACTTGGTCAACGAGGTGTGCTCTGGAGTGAAACAAGGAACCCGACTGGGTGATCGGGAGGTACAACCATCCGAGTCGTCCCGCGCGACCACCGAGTGGTCGCGTCGCCGCCGACCCATTCCGAGGCCTCGCCGAGACCCAAGGCTCTGATCTCCATCACCTGAGACGACAGCCGGTCACTTGACGACGACAGGAAGTGTCTCCCATCCCCGGACGGTGGAGGTGGGAGAAATTCTGGCGCCGGTGAGGTCGACGTCCCACTCGGGGAATCGGTCCAGGAATTCCTCGAGCACGATCCGACCCTCGAGCCGGGCCAGCGCAGCGCCGAGACAGAGGTGGACGCCATTGCCAAAAGTCAGCGTCCGCCCTATCGCACGGTGGATGTCGAACTCGTCCCCGTCGGGATGGCGCCGGTGGTCCCGATTGGCCGAGCCCAGGAGGAAGATCACGATGGTGCCCTCCGCGAGCGTGTCGCCAAGCACCTCCACATCCTCTGCGACGACCCGTGCCACGTGGTGCGCGGGAGGCTCGAAGCGCAGGATCTCTTCGATGGTGTTCGGGATGAGGGACCTGTCCTTCACGACCTCGCGCCGCTGCTCGGGGTGCTCGGCCAGCACCTTGGCCGTCCACCCGATGAGGCGGTTCGTCGTCTCGTTACCCGCGCCGGAGATGACCTCGAGGTACGTGAGCAGTTCCTGCCGCCCCAACCGCCGCTCGTCGCCGGTCTCGTCGACGAATTGTGCCTGGAGCAGATCGGTCATCAGGTCGTCGGAAGGGTGTTCGGCCCGCCAGTCGATGTAGTCCGCGAAGATCTCCCCGCTGATCATGCCCTCTGCTGAGACCTTCATGGGCTTCCCGGCCTCGGTGCGCAGGCTGGCGTCCGCATGGTCGCGAATCGCTTCCTGGTCGGTCTCTGGGATTCCGAGCAACATGCTGATCGTCTTCATGGGCACCTGGGCCCCGAGTTCAGCAATGATGTCGAAGCGGTCTTGACCGACAAGCGGGTCCAGACACTGGGCGCAGAACTCGCGCACCTTGTCCTCGAGTTCGGCCACGCGCCGAGGCGAGAACACACGTGACATGAGGCGGCGGTGGATCGTATGAGCGGGGGGATCCTCGAAAATGAACACCCCGGGGGGTAACTCGATGTTGGCCCGGATGAGCTCGAGGATCCCGCCCTTGCCCGACATGAACGTCGCAGCATTCAGGAGGCCGCGTTCCACGTCCTCGTGGCGGCTCAGCGCATAGAAATCGTGCATCTCGTTGTAGTACAGCGGGACTTCTTCGCGCATACGTCGGTAGACGGGATACGGGTCGGCGATGATGTCGACGTCATACGGGTCGTAATAAACGTCGATCCCGCTCGCTGTGGACATTCGCCACCTCCGATGGAAATTTGGTGTCGGAAGTCTGACATCAAAATAGGCGGGCCATCAAGCGCGGCGCTGCAGCATCCCCTCGGAGCGCCGCGTCACGCAGCAGCGAATGCGGGAAGCACGTCGTGCACGAATGCCTCCACCTGCATGTCCCCAGCCTCGGGCCAGCCGCAGACGAGGTAGCCGTATCCCGCGTCCTGCCACTTCGTCGTGTGCCGCCGCGCCGTCTCGAGTACGTCGAGAGAGAGCGAGCCGGCGCGCATGATGGAGGAGGGATCGCGCCCCGCCTCCTCGGCCAGGTGGCTGAGCCGATCGTTCGCGTCGCGCAACGAATTGGGCGAACCGAACGAATGCCAGACGTCAGCGAACCGGGCTGCGAGTGGAAGTGTGCGTCGCGGCCCGGTCCCACCGATCCAGATCGGTGGGTGTGGTCGCTGGACTGGTAGGGGCCGCATCCTCGCGCCGCGTAGCGATACCCGCTTGCCCTCATACGACACGACCTCACCGCTGAAGAGCCGGGTCAAGATCTCCAACGTGTCCTCGAGCAGGTCAAAGCGCTCGGCTGTCGGCGGGAAGGGGATGCCGAGCTCCCTGTGCTCCTGCTCGAACCACGCGGCACCGAGTGCGAGATCGAGGCGGCCGTGTGACGCGTGATCGATGGTGACCGCCTGCGCCGCCAGGACGGACGGATGCCGGTACGTCACACCCGTGACGAGGAGGCCGAGACGCACGCGGGACGTCATGCCTGCAAGCGCAGCCAGTGTCGTCATCCCTTCGAAGGTCTCGCCGGGCCCCTCGCCGTACATCGGCTCGAAATGGTCGAAGCCCCAGACCCCGTCGAAGCCAAGGTCCTCCGCGAGGCGCACGCGACGGACCAACTCGTCCCAGGGCATGCGTTGTTGCGCAACATCGAGTCCGAATCTCAACGCGTGCGACCTCAGAGCTCCAGGTCGACGATCGGCATCTCGAGGGGGTTCACGTTGATCTGGCGCAACGCGGGGAGCAGCTTGTCGTACGGCATGCCGGCCAGGAAGCCGTCGATCACCCGCTGGTAGTTCGAGATGTGACCCTCGTTCTTCTCCGACAGTCGCATGTACTCGAAGCTTCGAGCGTGCAGTCCGCGCTGCTGGCGCGGAATGTTCGAGAAGTCCTGCGCCGGGATGCGTGGCCAGCGGGGGTCGTCGTGTTCCCAGAGGTCGGGGATCGGCGGCGTCGTCGGCGCTTCGCCTTCAGGAAAGCGGGTCAGCGACCAGATCTCCATCAGGGTCTCCTCGGGTCCCAGCGGACGGAACCGGTAGGCGGAGGCGCTGCTGTACATCGGCAGGACGAAGTAGTGGGGGAAGCAGTACCCCATCGGCTCGTTCAGGCCCTGGTCCTGGAGCTCGTTCAGATCGGGGATGTCGCACCCGCGTTCCCGATGGGCCTCGGACACCGCGTCGTTGAGCTCCCGCTCCCACGTGGTGCGGGCCTGCTGGTAGTCGGCCGGCAGCTCCCGCGTGGCCAATCTCTCGGCGACCTGGACGTCCAGAGCATGCACCATGCCCGCCATTCCGTCGCTCATCGTCCGCAGGTACTGCAGCTCGGCTTCGACGAAAGTCCGGGGATCGAAGTCGGCGGGGTTCCGGGTTGGCAACCGGCCCGGGAGCCGTAGCTGAGGATGCGCCTGCAGCACGTGGTACTGCTCCACGAAGGCCTCCTGCGCGAGCTTCCAGTTGGCCGGCAACCGGCAGGCGTACCACCACTCCGCGCGAAGTGACTCCACCTTCCAGGCGTCGAGCACGCTGGCCATGGGCTCGAGGCACTCGCGCAGGGGCGGGGCATGGTCGTCGAGGTTGATCCAGGCGCAACCGCCCCACACCTCGCAGCGCACTGGCGTCAGATCGAGGTCGGCGGGCCGGAGGTTGTGGTCCGAGAACGCCCCGGACTGTGTGACCTTGGTGTTCTTGCCGTCCGTCCCGTAGCACCAGCCGTGGAACGGGCACACGAACCCGCCCCGGCGCGAACCTCGGCCCTGAGCGATCCGGACCCCGCGGTGGCGACAGGTGTTGTGCAAGGCACGCACGCCGAGCTCGGTGCGCACCACGAGCACCGACTGGTCGAGAATCTGGTACTCCGCGAAGTCGCCCGCCTCGGGGATCTCCTCCAGGCGACATGCCATCTGCCACACCCGTGGCCACAGAAGTTCGGCCTCCATGGCGTAGAAGTCGGGGTCGTAGTAGCGCTCCTTGCGCACGCGGTCCACCACGTCGATGGCGTGGGGGACCGGGAGGGCCGACCACTTGTGGTCCACCACCGTCATCTCGTCGACCCTTCGGGCATGCCCGCGACCGGATCCGCCTACTCGTCGAGGAGATCGGGCTCCTCGACCACGATCTGGTCGTAGAGCGGTTGGAATTGCATCCACCCCGTGCGGTGGCCACCGGTCTGGCCGGCGGTCAACTGCGCCACCTCGGCGCGGATCGGCACGGGTGTCCCGGACGCCTCCGCCAGCAGCTGGGCCTGGCAGGTGCGCTCCATGGTGATGAACCACCAGGCGGCCTCGTCCACCGTGTGCCCAACCGTCAGCAGACCGTGGTTGGCGAGGATCGCCGCCTTGCAGCTGCCGAGCGCATGGGCGATGCGCTTGCCTTCTTCGATGTCGACGACTGCGCCGGTGTAGTCGTCGAACACCGCGTGGTCGTCGTAGAAGGCGCAGGAGTCCTGGGTCAGAGCGTCGAGGGGTCGGTGCAGCGTGGACCAGGACTTGCCGTACACGGAGTGCGCGTGTGCGGCGGAGATGACGTCGGGGCGGGCAGCGTGGATCTGCGAGTGGATCACGAACCCCGCCAGGTTCAATGGCCAATTCCCCTCGACCACCTCTCCGTTGTGATTGACGAGCATCAGGTCCTTCACGCGGATCTGCCGGAAGCTCATGCCGAACGGGTTGACCCAGAAGTGGTCGAGCAGCTCGGGATCCCGCGCCGTGATGTGGCCCGCCGTGCCCTCTGCGAACCCCAGACGTCCGAAGACGCGGAAGGCGGCGGCGAGCCTCTGTTTGCGGTGCCGGCGCTCTTCTTGCACATCACTGAACTGGGGAAAGGCATGGGGAAGGCGATCCGAAGGCACCCCGCCAGTGTACGACGCCGCGCCCCCCGGGTGCGCCGGGCTTCGCGGGCGACCACGCGGGTCGATTCCGAGGGCCATCCTCACCCCGCTCCTTGGGCGCCGATGCGGCACGCGCCCCCAGACCGTATCGTCACCTTATGAACACGCAGGAGCTTGCCGGCAAGGTGGCGATCGTGACCGGCGGTGCAGGCGGGATCGGTCGGGCGACCGCCGAGCTGCTCGTCGCCGAAGGGGCGAGCGTCGTGGTCGCGGACCTGGACGCCGAAGCGGGCCAAGAGGTCGCCGCAGGGATCGGCGAAGCAGCGGCCTTCAGCCAGACGGACGTGAGCAACGCCGATCAGGTGCAGGCACTGGTCGACTTCGCCGTCGATCGCTTCGGTGGCCTCGACATCATGTTCAACAATGCTGGGATCGGAAGCTCGCTGACCCGGTTTCTGCACGACGACCTCGAAGACTTCACCCGCATCATGAGCGTGAACCTCTTCGGGGTGATCGCCGGGGCACAGCGGGCGGCGCGGCACATGAAGGACCATGGCGGGGGGTGCATCATCAACAACGCCTCGATCGCCGCCGTCAACGCGGGCGCGGGCATGATCAGCTACCGGGCCTCCAAGGCGGCGGTGGCTCACGCCACGAAGTGCATGGCCATCGACCTCGCGCCGTACGGCATTCGGGTCAACTGCCTCACCCCGGCCCATATCCGGACGGGGATCACGACCTACGAAATGGGCCCGGTCCTCCGCTACATGCAGCCACTCGAACGCGAGGCGCAGCCCGAGGACGTCGCCAACGCGGTGGTCTTCCTCGCCAGTGAGCGCGCCGCTCAGGTGACCGGAATCGTGCTCCCCATCGACGGTGGCACCACCGCCGGCCCGCCCTTCGCGCAGACGAAGCTCATCATGTCGACGGCCAAGTCGTCGGAGGGGAGCCCCCCGGCGACTTCCTGACCTGGAGGTAGCCATCACGCCGTCAGCCCGCCGGTGTGAGGTCGAGGGAGAGGCGCTGGAGGCCCCGGAGGAAGAACGTCGGGAGAAAGTCGTATCGCCGGGCATCGGCCGGGCCGTGCTGGTCCTCGGAAATATTGATGGCCGCGGTGCGATCGAGGAACCGGTTGATGGTCACCCTCCCCTCGGCTCGGGCCAGTGGTGCCCCGACGCAGGTGTGGATGCCGTGCCCGAAGGCGATGTGCTGCCGGGCATTCGGACGGTCGATGTCGAACTCGTCGGGGTTCTCGAACACGCGGGGGTCGCGGTTGCAGGCCCCGGGGACGAGCATGACGGTTCCCCCTGCGGGTATGTCCACGCCGGCAAGCGAGGTTCGGACCCGCGCCATGCGGAACTGCGTCCGGAGCGGGCTCTCGAGCCGCAGCGTCTCTTCGACGAAGTTGGGGATGCGGTCGCGGTCGTCACGGACGATCTTCTGCAGGTCAGGGCGTTCGCCGAGCATTCGCAGCGCGAAGGACAGGAGCCGCACCGTCGTCTCTTGGCCCCCGGCGAAGAGGTTGGCGGCAATGAGCGCGGCGTCCTTCACCTCGGGGCTCGAGCCGTCGGGGAACGTGGCCGTGGCGAGGCCGGTGAGGACGTCGGTGCGAGGCTCCCGGCGGCGTTCCTCGATGTACCCGCTGAAGCGATCGTAGAGGAACTCCAGCGGCTTGTGGCCGACATCCTGGTGCGCCGTTGACAACCGCTCCCGGAAGAGGGAGTGGTCGGACTCGGGCACTCCCTCGAGATCGGCGATGACGGTCAGGGTGAACGGTTCCGCGTAGGCACCAACCATTTCGCAGGTGCCCTGGTCGACGAACCCGTCGATGAGGTGGTCCGCGAAGCGCCACATGAAGTCCTCGTTCTCCTTGAGGCGCTTCGGCGTGATGAGACGCATGAGCAGGTGGCGATGCGCGGTGTGGGTCGGTGGATCGAATGCCGGGAGCTGGTCGCTGAAGGGCAGCTCGTTCCGGCACCGCGCGATGACGTCGCTGACGTCATCGCCCTCCAACCGTGCCGAGAACTTCACGAACGACCCGCTCACCACGTTGCACGACGAGTAGGTCCCAGAGGGAGAGTCATCCGGCGGAAACGTCGCGGGATCACCGTAGATTCCCATCGCCTCCGGGTGACCGGTGACGATGAACACCCCATAGTGGGGCTCGCGCCAGACCGGGCCCTGGTTCCGCACCCAGTCGAAGTAGTCGTAAGGATTGTCTTGGATCGACTGGTCTGTGAAGAAGTTGACGTTCTCGGATTCGCTCATCGGCCACCTCGATCGGGGAGCCTCAACGCGTACGATGGCTTCATGGACCTGGAGGTCGAGATCGACCGCGACGTGTGCATCGGCTCCGGAAACTGCGTGTACGAGGCCGCCGGTGTGTTCGGTCTCGACGACGACAGTGTCGCGGTCGTGGTCGACCCCCTGGCGTCGCCCGAGAACAAGGTCATCGCGGCGGCACGTAAGTGCCCGAGCCGGGCGATCACGGTTCGACGGGACGGCGTCATCGTGAGCTGAGCCTCACGGCGCCGTCTCGCCGTCGCGAGTGGCATGTCGCGCGGCGACGTATCCGAAGACCATCGTGTTCGCGATGCTCGCGCCGGGTCCGAGGTAGTGACGGCCCATGACCGTCGCGGTGCCGTTGCCCGTCGCGTACAGGCCCGGGATCGGCCGGTCGTCTTGGTCGAGGACCTGCGCGTGCTCGTCGGTGACGACGCCGCCACACGTGCCGATGTCACCCGGCACGACCTGGACTCCGTAGTACGGTGGTTCGTCGATCGGCCCCAGGCAGGGATGCACTGAGCGGTTCGGGTCACCCAGCGCCCGGTTGTAGGCGGACTCGCCGCGCCCGTAGTCCGGATCGATGCCTTCGGCCGCGTTCCGATTGAACCGTTCGACCGTTTCTGAGAGGCCCGCAGGATCGATGCCGCACGTGCGAGCGAGGTCGTCGAGCGTCCACGCCTGCTTGAGCATTCCGCTCTCGAACAACTTTCGGGGGAATCGACCGGGCCTCGAGCGCAGGTGCGCGTAGCGCTTCCGGTAACGGTCGTCGAAGACCAGCCAACACGGGACCGCCCGGCTGGTCTTGTCACGGGCGTACATCTCTTTGCCCACTTCCATATACGAGTTCGACTCGTTCACGAACCTTTGTCCTGCAGCATCGACGTAAATGGTGCGAGGACGCTGGCGGGCTTGGTCGAGCGTGGATTGGCCGAAGCGGCCCGTTCGGGGCGACGGCAACCACCAGGCCTCGTCCATCATGTCGGTCTTCGCTCCGAGCCGCATGGCCGCCTGGAGCACTTCGCCGGTGTCGCCCGGGTTCGCGATCGACCACTTGGCCCGATTCGGCTGGTCCCCGCCGTACTGCTGGCGCATCTCGGGGTTGTGCGCGAAGCCCCCGGACGCCAGCAGCACCCCTCGGCGGGCTCGGATCCGCACCGCCGATCCGGCTCGTACCGTGCACACACCAAGCACGCGCCCGTCCTCGACAACGAGGTCCTCGAACGGTGCTTCTGTCCAGAGCGGGATCCCGCGTGCGATCGCGGCCTCCAACATCTGCGCAATCAGCGACGCACCGTTCGTCAGCAGTACCTGACCTCGAAGCCGCGCCGCATACGTCCGTAGCACGACGCGCGCCGAGATGGCGAAGGCACGGGTGCTCCGGTTGTAATGCGCGAGGGAGCGCGCTTCGTTCGTCATCACCGCGAGGCCGAGACTCTGGGCGAGTCCAGGCTGCATTCTCTTGTGCCACTCGCCGAGCACGCGGGCATCGAAGGGAACGGGCTCGACCCCTCGCCCCAGGTCATGGCCACCCTTTGCGCTCGAGTAATAGTCGCTGTACCCGCGGCAATACACGAAACGAACGCCGCGCTCCTGAAGGAACGTGATCATCTCGGGTCCCGCCGTGAGGAATGCGTCTCGACGCGCGAAGGAGGAAGCTGCACCGACGTCTCCCACGACGGCCTCGAAGTGGACCATGGCGTCCTCGTAGGAGTCCGGCACACCCTCTGCCTGCATCACCGGATTGTTCGGCACCCATACGATCCCGCCCGACATCGCGGTCGAGCCGCCCAGGCGATCCTGCTTTTCGAGCACCACGACACTCGCCCCCGCGTCAGCCGCGGTGAGCGCCGCCACCATGCCGCCACCCCCGGATCCGACGATCACGACATCGACGGTGTCGTCCCACGTCGTCATGTCAGGACCACTCCGGCCTCCCCGCGAATCCGTCAGCGCCTCGGCAAGTTAGCAGGGTCTGTTGACGATTGCTACGGTACCGAAGTAATCTGTCGGCGTCCGTCGTAGAGCGAAGTGGGGGGCGATGACCAGGACCGCAAGGACGCTCAACTACCCACGCGAAGGCCTGGGTGCCCCGAAGGACCGTCGTCCCGCCCCTCCCGCCCAGGACCTCGGACTTCCCGCGGGCACCGAGGTGTTTTCGGCGGACGACCACATCTCGCTGGCGGACGACATCTTCTACGAGGGCTTTCCCGAGAGCATGAAGGACCGTGCCCCCCGTGTCATGAACGTGGACGGCGGGTGGGTGATCGGGATGGACGGGAAGTCCATCCTCGTGCCTGAGTTCATCGAGGTGCTCACCCAGTACGACCCGGTCTCCGGATCCCATACGGGAGACGTCGACGCCCGGCTTGCCGCGCTCGACTCGGAGGGCGTCTCCAAGGAGCTCGCATTCCCCAATTCCATTCTCGCCTTGTTCGGATGGCCCGATCGCGAGGTCCGCGAGCTCTGTTTTCGTATCTACAACGAGCACATCGCCGAGGTCCAGGAGAGGTCGAAGGACCGGATCTTCGGCGTCGGCCTGATCAACTGGTGGGACCCTGAGGGAGCTCGCCGGACCCTGAACGAGCTCAAGGCTCTGGGCTTGAAGACGTTCCTCTTGCCGCTCACGCCGGGCAAGGACCTCGAGAAGCGCCCGATCGACTATGCCAGCACGGCGATGGATGGCGTCTGGGACGCGATCGAAGAGGCGCAAGTCCCTCTCTCGCACCACATCGGTGAGAGCCCTCCAGCGACGCCGAACGAGTTCAATGCCGTCAGTATCGGGATGCTCCAGTCGGTCGCACCGTTCAGGGACACCTTCGGGAAGTACATCTTCGGCGGAATTCTCGATCGACACCCCGGGCTCCGCATCGGCTACTTCGAGGGGGGCATCAACTGGGTGGCGGCCGCCCTCCAGGACGCCGAGCACATCGCGGCGTCGTTCGAGCATTTGGCGACCCTGAAGTTGCAACACGAGCCGACCTACTACTGGGAGAACCACATGTGTGCGTCGTTCATGGTCGATCCACTCGGACTCGAGCTGCTCCCTCGCATCGGCGCCGATCGGGTGATGTGGTCCACCGACTTCCCGCACAACGAGAGCACGTACGGATACAGCAACGAGTCCCTGGCCATCGTCGTGGACGCGGTGGGGCCCGAAGTGGCGGCAACCATCGTCGGGGGCAACATCAAGCGGTTCCTCGGGCTCGAAGGCTGATGCCCGCGGGCCTTATAGCGTCGGCCTGCGGACGACCCCGTTCCACCATGCGAGGAGCTGACTGACGTGACTGATGTCGATGTCCCGCCGCCAGAGGAGATCATCCTCTACGAGAAGGATCCGAGCACCCGCATTGCGACGATCACGCTGAACCGTCCCGACCAGCTGAACATCCCGACGATCGCCGCCCGCAAGCGCTATGCGGACCTCCTGTTCAAGGCGAGCATCGACGACGACGTCAAGGTTCTTGTCGTGCGCGGGGTCGGCGATCATCTGGGAACCGGAGCCGATCTCGACGAACTGATGGCAAAGCAGGCTCAGGGCACTTCGTTGCAGGAGGAGTTCGGGCTCGACGAGGACGACGACGTCGTCATGCCGCCGCCGCGCTCGTACCGTGCCGGTGCATCACTCCTGCACTGGTACGGCAACACGAGGTCGGGCTGCCGGAGCCTCCAGGACTTCAAGAAGATCAGCATTCTCGAGGTCAAGGGCTACTGCTACGGCTGGCACTTCTACCAAGCCGGCGACGCCGACCTGGTGATCTCCTCCGACGATGCACTGTTCGGTCATCCAGCCTTCCGGTACGTCGGGTATGCCCCCCGTATGTGGCAGTGGGCGACGATGATGGGCCTGCGGAAGTTCCAGGAGATGGTGTTCACGGGCCGCCCCTTCACGGCCGAGCAGATGTACGACTGCAATTTCGTGAACAGTGTCGTCCCTCGGGACGAGCTCGAAGCGGAAGTCGAGAAGTACGCGCTTGCGTGTGCACGGACGAGGCCAACCGACACGGTGTTCATGCAGAAGGTGTTCTTCGAAGTGATGAAGCAGCACCAGGGCGAGTACATGGGAAGCCTGCTCAGCGCCTGGCTCGAGTCGATGGGCGGGGTCCTCCGGGAAGACGACGATGGCGGGCGGGCGACCCTGAGCCAGGAGACGATGGACGCCGGTCTGAACCTGGCGGTAAAGGACAATGACGACAAGTTCCCTCCGGAGTGGCGTTTGAGCCGATCCGGACGCCGGCGTCCCGCAACAGATTGACCGCGACGCAGTCAGATGCGGCCGTGACCGACAGCACGCTTCCCGTTCCGCCGCTGAGCGGGCTCCGTGTCGTCGATCTCTCGACGTGGGTCGGGGGTGCGTACTGCACGAAGCTGCTCGCAGACGGGGGAGCGGAGGTGATCAAGGTGGAGGCGCCCGACGGCGATCCGCTGCGCCGATGGTCGGCCTCTGGGGCACCGATCTCGCCCGACCTCGACGGTGCCCTGTTCAATTTTCTCGGCGCGTCGAAACAGAGTGTCGTCGTCGACGCCCAGAGCCCCGAAAGCCTGGACTCGCTGCACTCGCTCCTCGCCTCGGCGGACACGGTCGTGTGGTCTCGCGGCTCTGAAGTGGCCGAACATCCCACGCTGGCTCCCCGCGATCTGCTCCGAGCCCATCCGCACCTGATCGTCACGTCGATCACGCCATTCGGACTCGAAGGCCCGTGGTCCGGCCGGCCGGCCACCGAGTTCACGCTGCAAGCGTGGTCGGGCGCCATCGTCGGCCTGGCACGGGGCAGGCCCGACCGTGCGCCCGTGTTCGTCGGTGGCCAGATCGGCGAATGGCTCTCGGGTGTCTATGCGGCGATCGGAACTCTGGCCGCGGGGCGGCGCAACGCCTCGGAGGGCGAGCTCGTCGACGTGTCGATGCTCGAAGCCATGACGATGTGCCTCACGTACTACCCGGTCACCTTCAACGACCAACTTGGGCGTCCGATGCGACGACGCCGATTCGTCGCGACCCCTGGTGTCGGTGCGGCCAAAGACGGGCTCGTCGGTCTCGGGTGCGGAACCGGGCAGCAGTGGCTCGACTTCTGCGTCATGGTCGAGCACTCCGAGTGGATGGAGGACCCCAAGCTCTTCCTGGACCGCACGGCGCTCGAACCGACGATCGATGCCTGGGTCGCGGCGCGCACCTGCGACGAGGTGCTCGGCTTGGCGTCGGCCTTTCGGATCCCCAACGCTCCGATCGCCAACGGCTCGAATATCACCACGTTCGAGCATTTTCGCGTGCGGGGGACGTTCGTGGACAACCCTCGCGACGGCGCGGCCAACCCGCGCCCGCCGTACCGGTTCACGGCAGGACGCCTACGCCCGCCCGAACCGGCCCCGCGGCTGGGCGAGCACTCCATAGGAGCTGCCCTGCCGCGCCGGACCGACGGCCCGGCCCGAGTGGCCGACGGGCCACCCGGGCTCCCGTTCGGGGGCCTGCGGGTACTGGATATGACGGCCTTCTGGGCCGGACCGCTGGTCGGCCACGTGCTGGCGCTCCTGGGCGCTGAGGTGATCCATCTCGAGTCCTCGAGCCGACCGGACGGAGCTCGTCTCGTCGGTGGCGTGCCCCAGACAGAAGAGCAGTACTGGGAGCGAGGACCGATCTTCGCTGCGCTGAACACGAACAAGAAGGGTCTGACGATCGACCTCCGAGATCAGCGCGGCCAGGAGGTCCTCCGCCGTCTCATCGTGACGTGCGACGTGGTCGTCGAGAATTACACGCCGCGCGTCCTCGACCAGCTCGGTCTCGACTACGAGACGCTGCGGGCCGAGAAGCAGGATCTCATCATGCTACGGATGCCGGGCTTCGGGCTCGAGGGTCCGTGGCGCGACCTCTCGGCGTTCGCATTCGTGATCGAAGACGCATCGGGCCTCACCTGGCTCACCGGTCATCCGGATCTCCTCCCATTCGAGCCGTACTGCGTCGGGGACCCGAATGCGGGGCTCCACGCGTTGTTCGGCCTGTTGCTCGCGCTCCGGCATCGTGAGCGCACGGGAGAAGGCGGCCTCGTCGAAGCCGCGATGGTCGATGCAGCGGTCAACGTCGCCGCCGAGCAGGTCACCGAGTTCTCGTCCAACGGAGCGCTCCTCTCCCGTGGCGGGAACCGTGGGCCACAGGCGGCGCCCCAGAACGTGTATCAGGTCGCTGGACCCGACGAGTGGGGCCGCGACGACTGCTGGGTGGCCATCGCGGTGGCGACCGACGAGCAGTGGATGTCGCTCTGCCGCGAGCTGGGTGAACCCGAGTGGGCCAGTGATCCGGCGCTCGCAACCGCGTCGGGGCGCATGCAGGCCCATGACCAGATTGACGCGTACCTCCAGGAGTGGTGCCGCGACCAGTCGGCAGACGAGCTGGTCGAACGTCTGTGGAACGTCGGAGTACCCGTCGGGAAGGTCATACAGCCGCACCGCCAGCCCGACTTGCCCCAGCTCGAGTTTCGGGACTTCTTCGAGGAGGTGATCCATCCCGTGATCGGACCTTCTCGCCACAGCACGCTGCCGATGAAGTTCTCGCGCGGGCCCGTACGGCTCCACCAGCGGCACGCGCCCCTGCTCGGGGAGCACAACGAAGAGTTGCTGAGCGAGCTCGGGCTCACCCGGACAGAGATCGACGGGCTCGAGGCGGACGGGATCGTTGGAGGACCGCTTGCGACAGGGAGCTAAGGGCTCGCAGAAGGTGCCGTATTCTTCGGCGATGCCCTTCCAGGTCGCTCCGTTCGACGTCGTCGAAGCCTCTCGCCGCGTGTGGTTGGAGCGCTGGGAGCCGGAGGCCGCCTCGGGAATGGCGGTGTTCACGGCAATATTGCGCTCGTATCAGCTGCTCAGCGATCAGGTCAACGGCGTCATGCGACGTCACGACCTCACGTTCGCCCGATACGAGGTACTGGCATGGTTGGCGACGGACCCGGAATCCGCGCTCACTCTCAGCTGGATCAGCAAGACCCTTCGCATCCCACCGGCGACCGTCACCGACATCATCGACCGTCTCGAAGACGAGAGGTTCGTCCGGCGCGTGCCACATCCCAAGGATGCACGTACCACCCTGGCGGTGATCACCGCTCGCGGTCGCAAGGCCGCCATGGATGCGACGCAAGACTTGAACGCGACCGTCTACGAACGGATCGGCCTGCCCGAGTCGCAGCGGGATCAGCTGGTCGACCTCCTTGCCGTGCTGAGAGCCAATGGAAACGAATTCGACGTCGAGCGGTCGAACGACGTCGTCGAGGGAATCGGCTCGCCCGAGGTGCGCCCGCCCGAACGTCACGGCCGCAAGAGCCGATTCGAAATGGCGTAAAGGCCACGAAGGAGCCGCAGGCCTGGTCCCGCGGCCGCGGGTCCGTCAGGGCGAGAAGGCCAGATATTGGTGGACCGACCGCACGGCCGCCGAGCCTTCGCCCACGGCGGCCGCGACCCGTTTCGTCGAGCCCGAGCGCACGTCGCCCACCGCGAACAGACCGGGATGGGAGGTCTCGAACGGCAACGGCGGACGCCCAGCACTCTTGCCGGTCCCGTCGACCAGCTCAGCCGTGAGCGAGCGATCGGTCAGCACGAATCCCCGGTCGTCCAGGGCCGCGCAGCCTGACAGCCATTCGGAGGCCGGATCAGCGCCGATAAAGGAGAAGAGGCCGGCGCACTCAATGACCGACTCGCCGTCGGGCCCCTTCACCTGCAGCGCTCGGAGGGCCTGCTCGCCGTCGAGCGCGGAGATCCTCGTGTCCGTCAAGACCCTGATGTGCGGATCGGCCTCGACGCGATCCACGAGGTAGTGCGACATGCTGTGCCGGAGGTCGGGGCCACGGATCACGATCGTGACCTCAGATCCACCTTGCACGAGGAAGATGGCGGCTTGCCCCGCCGAGTTTCCTCCGCCCGCAACCACCACGCTCTCTCGGCCACAGAGGCGAGCCTCCATCTCTGTGGCCGCGTAGTAGACCCCCCGACCCTCGAAGTCCCCGAGACGAGCGGCGTCAAGGCGACGGTAGGCGGCGCCGGTGGCGGCGACCACGGCCCGCGCCGCGACCTCGGTCCCGTCGCTCAGCCGAACGACCAGATGGCCCGCTTGTCTGTGCAGGGACTCGACGGTGCACGGGACGGTGAGTCGAGCGCCGAACTTCTCGGCCTGGATGACCGCGCGCGACGTCAGATCGGCCCCCGAGATGCCCATCGGGAATCCCAGGTAGTTCTCGATCCTCGAGCTCGTCCCGGCCTGGCCGCCCGGCGCGAGCATCTCGACACCCATGGTGTGGAGCCCCTCGGAGGCGCCGTAGACGGCGGCCGCCAGCCCGGAGGGACCACCCCCCACCACGACCACGTCGAAGCACCGCTCGGGCAGATTGTCGAGGGTCAGGCCGAGGAAACTGGCCAGTTCTCCGGGTGACGGGTGCCGCAGGACGGAGCCGCCGGCGATGACGACGGGCAGGTCGCGCTCGGTGACGCGGAATTGCCGGAGCAGGTCGTCCACTTGAGGGTCGTCGTCGGCGTCCAACCACTCGTGCGGAATCCGAGTGCGCACGAGGAATTCCCGCACGCGCAACGACTCGGGAGAGAACCGTGACCCAATCACACGGAGCGACGAGGCAGCCTCCTGCAAGAGAAACGTGCGGCGCGCCATGAAGGCGGCCAGGATCGTGTCGGCCAGACGGGCGTTGGTGTCCATCAACTTGCGCAAGCCGTCCCGCGAGACGACGAGGACCTCTCCTGCTTTGACGACCCGTGCGGAGACGAAGACTCGCAGCCCGGTCAACATGTTGAGCTCGCCCAGGAAGCGGCCCGCCTCGTGGTGGGCGATGATGCGGTCCTCCCCGTCGACCCCCACGACGATGTCGACCCCGGCGCTCACGAGTACATAGAAGTTGTAGGTGAGATCGCCCTCCCGATAGAGGTACTCGCCTTCCTCGACGTGACGCGGCGTCCCCAATTCTGCGATCAGGGCGATGTCGGCCGGGTCTAGAGACGGGAAGGCCTCTGCTTCATCCATGCCGAGACCCTATTGGCGGGCGCCCGGCCATCGGCCATGTGCTCCCCTTCGCTCAGGCCGCCGGCACCTCGAAGTAGTGGCCGTGATCGAGATCCTCGATGAGACCAGGCTGAGACGGGTGCCAGCCCAGCAGCTCCCGGGTCAGAGTGCTGGAAGTGGGGTTGTCGAGCGCCACGAGGGGAGCCAGGAACCCGAAGTGCTCGTCCACCTCGGCGGGGTCGATCGAGACCGTCGGCACGTCCAGGTGGTCACCGATGACCTCGGCGATGTGCTTGAACGGCACGCCTTCGTCGTCGACCCCATGGAGCCGTGATCCTGGCGGTGCGGCTTCGAGGGCCAGGCGGTAGAGCTTTGCGACGTCGAGGGTGTGGACCGCGGGCCACCGGTTGGCGCCGTCTCCGACAAAGGCCGAGACGCCCTTCTCGCGCGCGGTGTCGATCAGGCGGTGGGTGAACCCGTGATGGTCGAGGAAGCTGTGGACCAGCGGGGAGAGGCGGACCACCGAGGACCGCACGCCGCGCTCCGCGTAGGCGACGGCGGTGTTGTCCGAATCGATGCGGGGCCCACCCTCGAGAAAATCGAGCTCGGTTCCCGGCCGCCCGAGCGCGGCGAAGGCCAACAGCAGCGTGCCCGACGTGACCACGAAGGGCTTGTCGGAGCCCTCCAGGGCGGCCCCCATCGTCTCGACGGCTCGCAGGTCGAACACTGCCGCCCGCACGATGTCGTTCAGGTCGTGCTTGAACGCCAGGTGGATCACCCCGTCGGCGCTCGCTGCGGCCGCCGCGAGACCTTCGAGGTCGTCGAGGTCGCCCAGGTGCACCTCTGCGCCCAAGGCCGTGAGCTCGGCGACCGCCAGCTCGGAACGGGCGAGGCCGAGGACCCGATGCCCAGCCTCGAGAAGCTCCGGGACGACGGCCGAGCCGATGTGACCGGACGCGCCTGTGACAAAAACACGCATGGGGGACCTCCTTGTTCTGCGCACCCCGTCGCGGAGGCGTCCGAGCGAGCGCTGATGTCAGTTACTGACGTCACTCTACACCCAATGACAGTAACTGTCATCACTGGGTAGGATTGTCGAGGTGAGCCGATGGGAGCCCAATACCCAAGAGCGCCTGGAACAGGCAGCCATGGAGCTCTACTGCGAGCGGGGATACCAGAACACGACCGTGGCCGAGATCGCAGAGCGAGCGGGCCTCACCGAGAGGACGTTCTTTCGGCACTTTGCCGACAAACGCGAGGTTCTCTTCTCGGGCGCGGGTGCCCTGCAGGACCTCTTGGTGACCAACGTGGACGAGGCACCGCCGTCCGTGGGCCCGATGGAGGCGGTCACGGGCGCGCTGACCTCCGCCGCGATCGCGTTCTTCGAGGAGCGCCGCGACTTCGCCGTCCGGCGGCAAGCCGTCATCGCCTCGAATGCGGAGCTCCAAGAGCGTGAGCTCATCAAGCTCGCCTCGCTGGCCGCGGCGCTCCGGGACGCGTTGTGTCGGCGTCACGTGACAGACCCCACCGCGAGTTTGGCGGCCGAAGCAGGGGTGGCAGTCTTTCGGATCGCCTTCGAACGATGGGTGGAAAACTCCAACGAGGAGACTCTGGCGGACATCATCCGCGACTCCATGGACGAGCTGAGGGCCGTGACCGATGCACACGGAGCGGCGCGAGTCCGCTGAATCAGCGGGGTGGGGTTTCCCGGAGCCAACGACGATCCACGGATGGCCCGGCGAGCGAGCCGACTTCCGCGGCGCTGGATACAGTTTGAACCTTGCCGGTAGCCCATCCTCCGTCGCGCAACCACACCGACGCCCAGAGCACATGGGCCCGACCGTGACCGCATCGGGCGGGTGGCCGGACCTCGGGATGTCGGACTGGCACGAGACGCGCGACACCGTGCACCTGTGGACCCAGGTCGTCGGCAAGGTGAAGCTCGCGCTGAATCCCATGATCAACCACTGGTGGCAGGTGGCGCTCTACGTGTCGGCGCGTGGCCTCACCACCTCGCTCATGCACGCGGAGAGCCACGGTCTCGAGATCGAAATCGACTTCATCGATCACGAGCTGCGTCTGCGCACCACCGCCGGGGAGAATCGCCTGGTCCAGCTCGAGTCACAGTCGGTTGCGTCGTTCTACGCGGCGACGATGGCGGCCCTCGACGAGCTCGGTGTCTCCGTCGAGATCTACGCGCGCCCCTCGGAGTTGCCCGTCGCCATTCCCTTCGAGGAGGACGACGTGCACCACACGTACGATCCCGCCGCAGCTCGGCGCTTCTGGCTCGCCCTCGTGCAGATTCACGAAGTGCTGCAGAAATTCCGGGGCCGATTCATCGGGAAGGTCAGCCCGGTGCACCTCTTCTGGGGCGGCGCCGACATCTGCACCACCCGCTTCTCGGGGCGCAGGGCGCCCAAGCACCCCGGCGGCGTACCGAACTGCCCCGATCGGGTGCAGGAGCTGGCGTACAGCCATGAGGTGTCGAGCTGCGGGTTTTGGCCCGGTGGCGACGGCGCCGAGGGGGGCTTCTACGCCTACGCGTACCCCGAGCCGACCGGGTTCGCCGACTGGCTCGTGGAACCCAGCGCGGCCTACTACGACGCGAAGCTCGGCGAGTTCATCCTGCCGTACAGCGCGGTTCGGACCAGCTCCGACCCGGAGTCGACCCTCCTGGCGTTCTGTCAGAGCACGTACGAGGCGGCTGCCACCCTCGCTCATTGGGACCGATCGGCCCTCGAGGCCGACCCGGAGACCCTGGTCCGGTGAGCGCCCTCCTTTCTCGAAGCGACTGACCCGGCGGCGGCCTCCTTGCGCGGCGCCGGCGCAGCTGTTGGCCCCGGCCCCGGGCTCCTCTTCGTCCACTGACCGGAAGCAGGCGCGCCGTCGCGTGCAGATCGAACGCCAACTCAAAGTCGGAGGATAATTCTTGACAAATCCAATCATATTTAGTAAATCAATAGGAAATGACGAGAACCCAGCACAGACGACATGCCATCCTGATCGCGGGCCTCGCCTGCGCCGCCCTGACGTCGATTTCGATCCCGGGCGCCGGAGCCTCCACGCTCTCGAATCGACGCAGCGCGCGGGTGGCGACCATCCCGCCGGGCACGGTGCTGAGGGTCGGCGAACAGCTGAAGAATCTGTCGACGGTCCTGACTCTCGGGCATGAGAACCAGGACTTCCCCTACCAGGTGCAGTACTCGGAGTTCGTCGGCGGGCCGCCGATGCTGCAGGCCTTCGAGGGTGGCTCGCTCGACCTGGGCTTCGTCCAGAGCACGCCGCTGATCTTCGCCCAGGCGGCCGGGCAGCAGGTGACAGCGGTCGCCGGCTGGGCGAGCAGCGGGAGCGCCTACGGGCTCGTCACCGCACCGGGGAACCGCTCCATCAAGTCGTGGGCCGACCTCAGGGGCAAGCGCGTGGCGTTCCAGGAAGGCACGGCACTTGAGTCGGCGTTGCTCGAGGGCCTCGCCTCGGCCGGTCTCAGCCTGCGCAACGTCACGCCGGTGAATCTGCCGACGACGCAGATCGCCGCGGCCCTCCAGGGCGGGTCGGCCGACGTGGGGATCGAAGTGGAGCCGCTCCTCAGCGCGTACCTGCAGGCCAACCCGAGCGCCCGCGTCGTCGAGCACCCCGCCGCACTCACCGAGAAGTCCGACTTCTTGGTCGCGACCTCGTCCGCGCTGGCCAATCGGGCCGTGTCCGCGGCCATGGCTGACTACATCACCCGCCTGATCAAGGCCGAGGCGTACCTGGCCGTCCACCCCCAGCCCGTCATCCAGACGATCTATGAAGGCCAGTACGGGCTCACGCCGGCGCGGGCGGCCGTCGTCTCGGCCGCCATCGGCGCCTCGAAGTTCTTCCCCCTCCCCGGCGCCATCTTGGCAGCACAGCAGAACCTGGCCAATCTCTACGTCGCCGCCGGTTTGATCCCGTCGCGCCTCAACGTCGACCGGGAGTTCGTGACCCGCTTCAACGGGCTCGTGACGGGCGGGCACCGTTCGTGACCATCTCCGTGACCCCCAGCGTCGCCGTCGAACCGGTCGCCTCGGAGGGCGGGGAGCGGGTTGGGCGCGTCGGTGGCCCTCCGTCAGGGCTGGTCCGGCTGCCAACCGCCGCGACCGACGGCCAGGTCCGCGCGGTCCACCGGGCGGTCGGGCCAAGCCGACTGATCGGCGTCGCGCTCTTGGTCGGTCTCTGGGAGATCGCGTCCCTCGCGGGATGGATCCGGCCCCAGGAGTTGGCCGCGCCCACCACCGTGGTATCCACCGGATGGCACCTCGTGGCCAACGGCACGCTGCCCTCCGCGCTTTGGGCGTCCCTCCAGCGCGTCTTCTGGGGCCTTGCGATCGGTGTGCCGATCGGGGCCCTCCTGGCGGTCGCGGCCGGCCTCAGCCGTGTCGGCGAGCGGCTGATCGACGGCAACGTACAGATGCTGCGGTTCGTGCCGATCATCGGCCTCGAGTCGCTCTTCGTCCTGTGGCTCGGGGTGGGAGAGACGGCGAAGATCTCCATGATCACGCTCGGAGTGATGTTCCCCGTGTACATCAACACGTACGCAGCCATCCGCTCGATCGACCCGAGTTACGGCGAGCTGGCCCAGGTCGTCGGCCTCAGCCGGTGGGCTCGTCTGCGCCGGATCGTCCTCCCCGCCACGTTGCCCGGGTTCCTGGTCGGCCTCCGGCTGGCCATGGCGGTGGCCTGGCTCCTCCTCGTCTTCGCGGAGCAGATCAACGCGTCGAGCGGGCTGGGGTACCTCATCGTCCAAGCGCAGACGTTCTTCCAGTCGAACGTCATCGTGGTCTGCCTCGCGTGCTACGCCATTTTGGGGCTTCTCACCGACGTGTTCGTGCGCACGCTGGAGTCGCGGCTGCTCAAGTGGCAGCCCGGTCGATGACCACGCTCGCCGCCGCCGGCGTCGGCGAGGTACACGGCCTCCCTACGGGCCTGGCAGTCGTGGCCCGTGGCCTGCGGCGCAACTTCGGGACCCGCGCCGTCCTGCGTGGCATCGATCTCGAGATCGGCCGCCGCGAGTTCGTCGCACTCCTCGGCCGCAGCGGCTCCGGCAAGAGCACGATTCTGCGGGCGCTCGCCGGCCTCGACGCCGGAGCGTCGGGCGACCTCTTTGTCCCGTCCCGCCGCTCGGTCGTCTACCAGGAGCCACGGCTCCTCCCCTGGGCCCGCGTGCTGCCCAACGTCGTGCTCGGCCTCGAAGGACGCGACGCCGTCGCCAAGGGCCGCGCTGCGCTGGCCGAGGTGGCGTTGGAGGGCCACGAAAACGACTGGCCCAAGACACTGTCGGGTGGGGAGGCGCAACGCGTCAGCCTGGCCCGCGCCCTGGTACGCGAACCGGAGCTCCTGCTGCTGGACGAGCCGTTCGGCGCACTGGACGCGCTGACGCGCATCCGGATGCACGCCCTGGTCGTCCGGCTGTGCCAGAAGCATCACCCCGCCGTGCTCCTCGTGACCCATGACGTCGACGAGGCGCTCCTCTTGGCGGACCGCGTGCTCGTCCTGAGCGAGGGCAGCTTGTCCCTCGACCTGCCGGTGGACCTCGACGCCCCGCGGCTGCGTGGCGCTCCCGAATTCGCGCGCTTGCGGTCGCGGCTGCTCACCGAGCTCGGGGTCGACGAGTCCAGTGAAGGCGCGGCGAGCGCGTCCATGTCCACGGCGTTTCGCAATCAACCGACACCAGAACAGGAGATAGTGAGATGACGACCACCCTTGCCGGCACCGATCTGGAGGTGACTCCGCTCTCGGGCTCCATTGGAGCCGTGATCCGCGGGGTCGATCTGCGAGAGGCAGACGACGAGACGATCGCCGAGATCCGCCGGATCTGGCTCGACCGCAAGGTCGTGTTCTTTCCGGAGCAGCACCTCGACGAGGCCGAACACCAGGCCTTCGCCTCCCGTTTCGGCGCGCTCACCGAGGGGCACCCCGTCGTGCCGAGCGTGGACGGGTTCCCGAACGTCTTCGAGATCGACTACTCGAAGACGCGTGAGCTCTACGCCACGTACGGCGACGTGGCCACCCAGAAACAGGGGATCCACTGGCACACCGACGTGACGTTCGTGCGCCGCCCACCCGCGGGCTCGATCCTGCGGGCCGTCGTCATCCCACTTGCCGGTGGGGACACGGCCTTCTCGAACCAGCAGGCCGCCTTCGAGGCGCTCAGCCCGTCGCTGCAGGACTACCTGTCGACCTTGCACGCGGTGCACGACGGCCGGGCCCAGTTCAGCTCGGTGCTCGAGCGCTTCGGCGAGGGCAAGTGGGAGGGCATCGACGTGCCCGAGCTGGAGCCCGTGGTGCACCCGGTCGTCCGGACCCACCCCGAGACCGGGTCGAAGGTGCTCTTCGTGAACTCGGGCTTCACCTCGCACATCGTCGGGCTCGAGCGCCCCGAGAGCGACGCCCTCCTCTCCTTCCTCTACGCCCATTCGGTGCGTCCGGAATTCGTCGTCCGCTACCACTGGGCCGCTGGCGACCTCGGCTTTTGGGACAACCGGGCCACGCAGCACTCGGTCGTGGGTGACTTCGGTGAACAGCACCGGGTGATCCAGCGGGTGACGATCAAGGGTGACGAACCGGTCTGAGCCGTGTCACCCTGCCCGGGTCCTCGACCGCTGGGCCACCGTGCGCTCGACGCCGAGGTCTGCCGCCCGCGACTCTAGGCGGCTGCTCTCAAATGTGATACCAATTTAATATCACATTTGGAAGGAGCCCATCATGACCGGAGTCGAGTTTCCGGCGGAAGCCCAGCCCGTCGGCCACCAAGGCGCACGGGTCGACATCGCGCAGCGTCCGGCCTTCGCGCTGAACGGCTGGCTGGGGGTCCTCGTTCTCCTCGCCTGCATCGCGGGCGCGTTCCTCAGCGCCCAGCATGCAGTGGACGTGATCTGGGTGCCCATCCTCGTCTTCGTCCTCGTCGCTACGGCGTTGGTCGCGGTCCCACCCGGGCATACCTCGGTGATCCAGTTCTTCGGCCGCTACGTCGGGACGGTCAGCCGTCCGGGGTTCTGGTGGGTGCTGCCCCTCACCGTGCGCCGCGGCGTGAGCGTACGGGTCCGGAACTTCGAGACCAACCACTTGAAGGTGAACGACGCCGACGGCAACCCGGTGGAGATCGCCGCCATCGTCGTCTGGCAAGTGGTCGACACCGCCAAGTCGACCTACGCGGTGGACAGCTACATCAACTTCGTCTCCGTGCAGGCCGAGTCGGCGCTGCGACACGTGGCCACCAGCCACCCCTACGACGACACGACCGGCGCCGGCACGTCGCTGCGCGGCTCGACCGACGTGGTGGCGGCCGAGCTGGCCCGGGAGGTCGCGGCGCGAATCGCGATCGCCGGCGTGGAGGTGATCGAGGTGCGGATCTCGCACCTGGCCTACGCCCAGGAGATCGCGCAGGCCATGCTGCGCCGCCAGCAGGCCAACGCCGTCGTCGCCGCCCGCTCGCGGATCGTGGAGGGCGCGGTCGGGATGGTCGAGATGGCCCTGAACCGGCTGAGCGAGGGCGGCGTCGTGTCCCTCGACGAGGAGCGGACCGCCAGCATGGTGAGCAACCTGATGGTGGTGCTCTGCGGCGACCAGCCCCCGTCGCCGGTCGTGAACGCCGGGTCGCTCTATACGTGAGCGAACGCCGGCAGGTTCTGCTCCGGATCGATCCAGCCGTCCACGACGCACTCACCCGCTGGGCTGACGACGAGCTCCGGAGCGTGAACGCCCAGGTCGAGATGGTGCTGCGCCGGGCCCTGGCCGAGGCGGGCCGGATGCCCAAGCAGGCGGCGCCCCTCCCGCGGCGGGGCCGGCCCCGGGCGGGGGAGAGCCGGCTGGTCTGACGCCCGGCCCCGGGTGGACGTCAGGGTGGACCCGAATCCACCCACCAATGGACCCGGGGATTGACGACCCAGGAGGCGATTTTTTCGACACTGGGTCCATGACATTTTCCGATTACCTCATCGACATCACCCTCATCAGCCTCGTGCTCATCCAGATCAGGGCACGCCGGTTGACCGTCAAGGCCTTGGTGCTCCCCCTCGGGCTCGTGGCGTACGTCGCCTACGAGTACCTGCGTGGGGTGCCCACGGCCCACAACGACCTGTTCCTGATCGTCGGGGCCGCGGTAGTCGGGGCGACCCTGGGCGGCCTGGCCGGCCGGTTCACGGCGGTCACCAAGGCGGCCGACGGCTCGGTCTGGGCCAAGGCAGGCCTTGCCGCGGCCGCGCTGTGGATCCTGGGTACCGGTGGGCGCCTCGCCTTCCAGCTCTACGCCTCGCATGGCGGCGGCCCGGAGATCGCCCACTTCGAGCGCGACGCACGGCATCACGAGCGCCTCGGCCTGGACAGCGACGCTGATCCTGATGGCGCTGAGCGAGGCCACCACCCGCACTGCGGTGCTCGGCTGGCGGTTCTCCCGCCTGCACGAGGGCTCGCCGTTCGCCGGCACCCCTTCGGCGACGGTTCCCTCAGCCGCCGCACCCGCCTCCTCGGTCCCCGCCCCGACAAGGACCCCCGTCCTCAGCGGCGCGCGGTCCATGATGGATTGCGGTGACACTCCTCTTTCCTGATCCCAAGCAGATAGGGCCCCGGTGGGGCACCCTGGCCAGCGGAGTAACCCTCGTCGGGTTGGGTCTGTTGGTGTTCGGTGTCACCACCGGGGTTCCGCGCGCGGACACGGGGAACCAGAAGCTCGCCGCCCTGCTGCTCCTGGTCGCAGCGTCCCTCGCGTGGTTGGTCTGGGTGCTCGTGCGCAACTCGAGCTCTGAGGCGGCCATCGCGACGTGCTTCGTCGTGATCGCCGCTGCGGGCGGGGCGCTGGCGGCCTTCTCGCCGATCGCCCTGGTGTTCCCCGGCGTGGCGACGCTCGCTGCCGCCTCCCGGTGGCCCCTCGTCCCCGCCACGGCCGTCGGTGGCGTCGGCGTGCTGGCCGTCCTCGTCGCAACGGTGGCCAACGGCAACAACTTCGCCGTCGTGTGGGGTGGCCTGGCCGCGGTGTTCCTCGGGGTCACGGTCGGAGTGACTCGGCGTCAGGCCATCGAGCACGCCGAGCAGATCACGAGGCTCGAACTCGCTTCGGATCGGGCCGACGTGGAACGCACCCGGGCCGAGCTGCTCGCCGAGCGCAACCACCTGGCCCGCGAGCTGCACGACGTGTTGGCCCACACTCTGGCCGCTCTGTCGCTGCAGCTCGAGGCTTTCGCGACCGTCGTCGACGCCGAGCCGGAGTCCAGCCCCGCCGTTCGGGAGCAGCTCGAGCGCACGCGTCGCCTCGTCCGCGAGGGCCTCGACGAGGCACGGGGCGCGGTGCGGGCGCTGCGTGACGACGCCTTGCCGTTGGACGAACGACTGCGGGGCCTCGCCGAGCAGCAAAGTGCCGCCTTCACGATCTCGGGCACGACTCGGCCGCTCCCCGGCGAGGTCGTGCTGACGCTGTTCCGCGTGGCGCAAGAGGCGCTGACCAACGTCATGAAGCATGCGGCCGGTGCCTCGACGTCGGTCTGCTTGCGCTACGACGAAGAGAGCGTGACCCTCCAGGTCGAAAACGCGGCTGCGCCTCAGAACGGCCGCGGGAGCCGCCTCGGCGAGACCGGCGGCGGCTTCGGGCTGCGCGGCATCGCCGAGCGCCTGGCCTTGTTGGGCGGCCGGGTCGACGCAGGGCCGACCGAGGACGGCTGGCGGGTGACCGCCACCGCCCCGGCGCCGTCGGCGGCCCAACCCGCTCCCGATCCCAACCCGGTTCGCTCGTGAGGGTGCTGATCGCCGACGACCAGCGCGTCGTGCGCGAGGGCCTGGCCACCATCGTGGGCGCGTTCCCCGACACCGAGGTCGTGGGGCTCGCGGGTGACGGGGAGGAGGCCCTCGAGCTCGTTGAGGCGCACGCACCCGACGTCGTGCTCATGGATCTCCGCATGCCGCGTCTCGACGGGGTCGAGGCCACCCGCAGGCTTCACGAGCACCACCGCGACGTTCCGGTCGTCGTGCTCACCACGTACGCCGACGACGACTCGATAGTGGCGGCGCTCTCTGCCGGCGCGGTGGGCTACCTGACCAAGGACGCCGACCGCGACGACATCCGCCGGGGGCTCGAGGCCGCCGTCGCCGGGCAATCGGTGCTCGACGCCTCGATCCAGGCCGCGCTGCTCAAGGCGGCGCGCCAGGGGGCGGTGGCCCGCCCGGCCTCCCTGCCCGACGGGTTGACGGACCGCGAGGCCGAGGTGCTCGACCTCATCGCGTCGGGGCTCTCGAACCGCGAGATCGCGGCGCGCCTGTACGTGGCCGAAGCAACGGTGAAGACGCACGTCAACCGGATCTTCGCCAAGACCGGGAGCCGCGACCGCTCCCAGGCGGCCGTGTACGCGCACCGTCACGGGCTCGACCACGGTGCCGCCACCAGCACCGACGGCGATGGCCGTAGCGGGTACTAGCCCCTTGCCCGGCGGGCCCGGCCGCTGGCGCGTGCTGGTCACCGGGGCGACGGGCCGGGTGGGCTTCCCGCTGGCGCGGGCGCTGGCGGAGCGCCACGAGGTCTACGGCCTGGCCCGCTGCCGCCGCGAGGGCGACCGCGCCCGTCTGGCCGCCGCGGGCATCAACCCGCTGGTGGGCGATGTGGCGTCGCTGGACTTCCGTGAACTCCCCGGCGCGATCACCCACGTCTTCCACGCCGCGGCGTTCCTCGGCCGCGAGCCGGGAGGTTGGACACGGTTCTTCGAGACGAACGCCCAGGCCTCGGGCCGCTTGCTCAGCGCGTGCGCGGGCGCCGGCTTCGTCTACTGCTCGACCGGCTCCGCCTACGACTACCAGGGCCGGCGGCCGCTGCGTGAGGACGACCCGCCAGGTGTGCACCTGGGCGCGTACAGCCTGTCCAAGATCGCCGGCGAGGAAGTGGTCCGCTTCGCCGCGGCGCAGACCGGCACGCCGCTCACGATCATCAGGATCTTCTCGACCTACGGCCCGGAGGGGGGCACACCGGTGAACCGGCTGCGCCGCATTGTGGCGGGGGACGAGATCGTGCTGCACCCCGACACGCCGAACAACTACAACCCGATCTTCGAAGACGACTACGTCCGGCTCGGCATCCGCGCTCTCGAGGTGGCCTCGGCGGATCCGGTCCTCGTCAATTTCGCCGGCAGCGAAACCGTGAGCGCGGAGGACTACTGCGCGTACCTCGGTGAGCTGGTGGGCCGGCCGGTGCGCATCCGCTACGACCCGGAGGCGCCGTGGCCGCTGTGGCCCGACGTGACCAAGATGCACGCCGTCCTCGGCCGCACCCAGGTGCCCTGGCGCGAAGGCATGCGACGGGTCGCCCGCCTCTTCGGCTGATTCGGCTGAGCCGCCTCCGTCTCTGGAGCAGCACGACCCGCCCGCGGCGTCGTACCTTATACCCCATAGGGGTATAAGGTACGAGGGTCAGTGCGACCACGAGGAGGCGTTATGCGGCCCGGCTACATCGACAACAAGGAAGCGGTCCAGAAGCGCCTGCGCAAGGTGGAGGGCCAGGTGCGCGGCCTGCAGCGGATGGTCGAGGAGGACCGGTACTGCATCGACATCCTCGAGCAGGTGTCAGCGGCCACCAAGGCGCTCCAGGCGGTCGCCCTCGGGCTGCTCGACGACCATCTCGCCCACTGCGTCTCCGACGCCGTTCGCCAGGGCGGTGACGAGGCGGCCGAGAAGCTGAACGAGGCCTCCGCCGCTATCGGGCGGCTCGTGCGTTCCTGATGTCGGCCTTCGCCACGGCCACCGTCCTGCTCAATGTCGGGCGGTCCCTGCGCGAGGCCTTCTTCATGTTCTGGGTCACGCTGTGGCCGCTCGTGCTGGGGTTCGGCCTCTCGGGCGCCGTGCAGTCCTTCGCCAGCCGCGACGCCATGCGCCAAAAGCTGGGCGACCACGGGGTCCCGGCGGTCGCCCGCGCCACGGGCTACGGCATGGTCTCGTCCTCGTGCTCCTACGCCGCGGCCGCCATGGCCAAGTCGCTGGTGGCCCGAGGCGCCGACTACCTGGCGGCCATGGTCTTCATGTTCGCCTCGACCAACCTCGTGATCGAGCTCGGCATCGTGCTCGTGGTGCTGCTCGGATGGCAGTTCGCCATCAGCGAGTTCGTGGGGGGCTTCATCATGATCGCCCTCTTGGCCACGCTCGGCGCGCTGTGGCTGCGCGGCCGGCTCGTCGTGACGGCCCAGGAGCGGCTGCGGGTCGAGGGGGACGACGCCGGTCACGTCCACGGGCCAGCCGCCACCGCTTCCACCGACGCCGACGCCGCTACCACCGGCGACGCCGCGCCCGCGCCCCTGCGCACCCGCCTGCGGTCCCCCGCGGGGTGGGCGGACAGCGCCACCTACACCATGGCCGACCTGACCATGGTGCGACGCGAGCTCGCGGTCGGCTATGTCGTCGCCGGGTTCCTGGCCGTCCTCGTCCCCGCGTCGGTCTGGCAGTCGGTGTTCCTTACCGGGCACGGGTTCTGGACCAGCGTCGAGAACGCCCTCGTCGGACCGTTCATCGCGATCATCAGCTTCGTCTGCTCCATCGGCAACGTCCCGCTGGCCGCCGCACTGTGGCACGGCGGGATCTCGTTCGGCGGGGTCATCGCGTTCCTCTTCGCCGACCTCATCACGTTCCCGTTGCTCCTCATCTACCGGCGCTACTACGGCACCCGCTTGATGCTGCGCATGCTGGTTGTCTTCTGGGCGCTGATGTCGACCGCGGGTCTCCTCACCGAGCTCCTCTTCCGCGCCGCCGGAGCCGTCCCGACCGCCCGTCCCGCCACGGTGGCACCGGCGGAGTTCTCCTGGAACTACACCACGTGGCTGAACATCGTGTTCCTGGGCGTGTTCGCCGTCCTCTACTGGGTCTACCGCAACCGGGTCCGCCTGGGCGGCGGGCAGTCCACGGCGCGCGACCCGGTGTGCGGCATGCAGGTGGAGACGGCCCATGCGCCGGCCACGCTGGTCCACGGGGAGCGGCGCCTGTACTTCTGCTCCGACTCGTGCGCGGACCGTTTCGCATCGGAGCACGCGCACGAGCACGGACCCGGCGCTGAGCACCCGCGCGCCCACGACGCCGCCCACCATCCGTCATGAACCACCGCCGCCGAGCAGAGCAAGGAGACTCGATGGAGAACCAGCGCATCATGGAACGCCTCGACGCCATGGTCGTGTCGGGCCGCATCACGCCCGACGAGGCGGCCCGCCTGCGCGCCGCCGAGGGGACGAGCGAGTTTGACGCTGCGGTGGCGGCGATACGGGCCCGCCACGCCCGTGGCCACACCGACCGCGCCGTGGGCGACGGGCGAATGAGCGAAGAGCAGGCGCACGCCTACCTCGCCCGCGTACGCGACGGCGAGCACTCGCCCGAGCTGCGGGCGGAGACCAAGGGCCGCCCCACCGGGGCTTGATCGCTCGGCGTTCGGCGCCGGCGGGCGGGCTTAGTCGATCTGGCCTTCGCCCTTGACCTCGGCGCCGATCCGGTTCATCTCGCGCTCGTGCGCCGCGACGTCGGGATCGAGGGCGTTCTGGTCGGCCGCCGCCGCTTCCTCCTCCGTCGGGGCGCGGTCGGCCACGTGGGCCGCCCCCGCCTCTTCCTCTTCCTCGGCCCGGGTGGCGTCCTCGACCTTTTCCTCGCCCGCGTCGGGCACCCTGCTCGATGAGTCGCTCATGCGCTCTCCTTTCCCACGGAGCACTGCCAGTCAAGCAGTCCGCGCACCGTGGGCGCGCGGGGCGGGGGCGCGCCCAGGGGCGGCCACCCCGTCCGGCCCGCCGGAACCGGTCCGGGGGAGGGCCTTCCAGGTGCGGCCAGGCGGGGGTCGCTACAGTCCGGAGCCGATGTCGGACTACGACGCCATTGTCATCGGGGCGGGCCACAACGGGCTGACGGCGGCCGCCGTCATGGCCCGGGGCGGCCTGCGTGTCCTCTGCGTGGAGAAGAACCACTTCATCGGCGGCATGGCGTCGACCACCGAGCTGATCCGCGGCTATCGCTTCGAGTTGGCGGGATCCATCCAGTTCCCGGTGCCGAACGAGATCTTCGAGGACCTCGACCTCGGGGCCTGCCCCATCTACGAGCCCGAGGTGCAGTCGGCCAGCATCGGCAACGGCGACCTGCCGCCGATCCTCCTCTACTCGGACCCCGAGCGCCTGCTCGAACACCTGGGCGAGACGCTCGGGATCGAGGCGGTGCTCGGCATGGCCGAGGTGGCGGCGTGGGCCGACGCGCCAGCCCGGGCCATCGGGCGTTTCGACGTGCGCCGGCCGCCTAAATCCCTCGACGAGATGTGGGCCTGCGCCGCCAACGAGGCCGAGCGCGAGGCGCTGCGCATCGCCTTGTTCGGCAGCGTCATGGACGTGGTCAGCCGGTACCTGCCCGACCCGATCAAGCACACGCCCGTGCGCAGCATGCTGAGCTTCCTCGCCGTCAACTCGACGTACCGGGGCCCGTATACGCCCGGCAGCGCGCTTTGCCTCGCCTTCGCGCTGGCGTCACCGGGCACCGCCACCATGTCGAAGGTGCGCGGCGGGCTCGGCACCATCGCCGACCACCTGTCCGCGTTGTTCGAACGCCACGGCGGCGAGCTGCGGCGCCACGCCAAGGCGGCGCGCATCGTCGTCGACGGCGGGGCCGTGCGCGGCGTCGAGCTCGGCGACGGCGAGGTGGCCACCGCACCGGTCGTCGTGTCCAACCTCGACCCGTCGGCCACGTTCCTCCACCTGCTCGACGCCGACGCGCTGCCCGAGGCCTTCGTGCGGCGGGTGCGGTCCATCGACCACCGCGCCGCCTACTTCCAAGCCCACTTCGCCCTGCGCGGCCTGCCCGAGTACCGCGCCCCCTACGAGGAGCTGAACGGCACGACCTACGGGCGCAACGTGACCTTCTTCGGCACGGCCGAGGACATGCAGCGCGACTTCGAGGGCTGCGTGCGGGGCCAGGTGCCGGCGTCGCCCTCGTTCAACCTGCAGATCCCCTCGCTCGACGAACCCAGCCTGGCGCCCGAGGGCATGCACGCCGCGAGCAGCTTCGCCTTCTACCTCCCCATCGGGGCCGACCGCGAGACCCAGAACCGCCTGCGCGACGAGATGGGAGCGCGCCTCGTGGCCAAGATCGCGGCGGCGGCGCCGAACTTCCCCGACCTGATCGAGCGGCAGCTGAACTATCCGGCCTTCACCTACGAGCTGATGTTCGGCTGCACCGGCGGCGACTTCACGCACGGCCTGCTCCAGCCCGAGTTCATGGGCCCGTTCCGTCCCGGCCCACGCGGCTGGCCGGACAACCCGGTGCCGGTGGAGGGGCTGTATCTCTGCGGGGCCGGGTGCCACGGAGGCCCGGGCGTCACCTTCATCCCGGGCTACAACTGCGGCTACGCCGTCCTGGACGCCGCGGACGCGCCGTCGGCGTAGCCGGTCGGGTCGGCGGGACCGGCCGGAACGGAGTCCCGGTTGTAGCGCCTCTGGCGCTCCATGAAGGCGAGGAAGAACGCGACCGAGAAGGCCAGGCTCGTGAAGAGGCTCATCACGAAGAAGATCCAGGCCCACCGCAGGCCGCGCCGGCGGCCCTCGACGATGGTCCACAGCGGCAACAGCACCAGGTTGACGATCACGTAGTCCTGCGCCGCCGAGTCGGCGGCCCAGTTGTTGAAGAGCAGCTTGGTGTAGTTCCAGTAGTTGGCGTTGTGGTACGTGTGCGTGTAGCGGACGTTGAAGTACCAACCCAGGACGACGGAGCAGACGCCGACGGCGTAGTAGACGCCCTCGAGGAGGGTCACCGGCCCGGCGGCGCCGCCGGCGAAGATGCGGCGGTTGACCCAGAAGGCGGCAGCCGTCGTCACGATGCCGAGAACGCCGGTGATCAGCAACTGCGAGGTCATGGCCGTCCCTCCTGCTCTCTGCGCCGCCCGTCCTGTCCGCGGCGGATGCGGACACCCTAAGTGCAACCGCGGCGGTGAGCGGGACCGGTTGCGTCCGCGGTCTGCGGGTCAGCGGCTCTGCGGAACGCGTCGAGAGCCCCGAGGACGAATTCTCCAGTGTCTCCAGAAACCATGCACCAACCGGTTTACGGTTTTTCGAGACATCAGGCCGGCCGGCGCTGCGCTCTAAAGCAGCTCGAGGAGCCGCTCGGGGGGACGGGCGACCACGGCCCGGTCGCCGACCACGAAGATCGGGCGCTCCAACAGGATGGGGTGCCGCGCTATGGCCTCGTGCAGGGCGGGGGCGTCGGCCTCGTCGATCCCGAGCTCGGCGTAGACGGGCTCGCCGCTCCGCATCATCTGGCGCGGGTCGTCGATCCGGAGCAGGCCCATCAGCCGCTCGAGGTCGGCCCGCGTCGGCGGGTCGTCGAGGTAGCGCACGTGTTCCGCCTCTATGTGGTGCTCGTCGAGGATGGCGACGGCCGAGCGGCACTTCGAACAAGCCGGGTTCACGTAGAGCAGGGTCGTCTCGGTGGTCACGGCGTGGCGGCCTCGACGCGCTCGCCCGGCGTCGCGGCCAGGACTTGAGTCCAGCTGTAGGTGTAGGACCCGGCCGGGGCACCCGCGACGGCCAGGGTCACCGCCATGGAGGTGCCCCCGTGGTCGCCGGTGTGGGTGTCGCCCGTCGTGTTCACCGCCGCGCCCATCACGAGGTTGGGCCCGGAGCCGAAGTCGTCGAGGATCCCCTTGCGGTGCCCCCAGCAGCCTGCGTCGTCGTGACGGAGGCAGTCCAAGTTGCCGCTGTTGTAGCCGTCGTCGTACATCCAGCCGTAGACCGCATCGAGCCCGTTGGAGGACCCACCGGCCCACTCGGCGTCGTCGAGGGCATACGCCTGCCCGGGGTCCGGCGGGTCGCCGGCGCCGTCGGCCCCCCGCTGGGCATTCGCGTTGAGCGCGGTGGTCAGGCCGCCGAACGGAGGAAGCCCGCGGTCGACACGCTCGAGGTTCACGGCCACGAAGAGCTGGTCGGGAATGCTGAGCTGCGCGAAACCCGCCGGCAGGACCATGGGGCGCACGCCCTCGAGCGTGTGGGCGTGGTTGATGGCACCGAGGGCGGCGTCGATGCACGGCGTCGAGTTGTCGAGGCCGTTGTTGGCGCAGATCCGCGTGAAGTCGGGCACCGCGGCGACGTTGTCCTTCGGGTCGGAGATGGCCGTGTCCGATTCGCTGGAGGGAATGGCGCGCATCGGGCGCAGCGTGCCTTGCCGCATGGCGACCTGCGCGTCCCGCCACGTGTAGACGTAGGGACCGGGCTCCGTGGCGATCCCCGCCAACGTCGCGGCGAGCGACGACCCCCCGCGGTCGCCCGTCGAATTGTCGCTGGTGGGGTCGAAGGCCGCACCCATCTCCAGATCCTGCGAGCCCATGCGGTCGAGGACGATCTGGCGGTCTGCCCAGCAGCCCGAGCTGTTGGCGCCCGAGCAGCCGGGGACGCCGCTGTTGGGGCCGTCGTCGTACATCCACTGGTAATCCGCATCGAGGCCGTTGTCGACCGCGCCGATCCATTCGGTGTCGACGGCGTCGTAGGAGCGCCCGGGGCGCGGCGGTAGCCGCGCGCCCTCGGCGCCTCGCTGCGCGTCGGTGTCCAGCCCGGCCGTCAGCCCGGCGAAGGGCGCGAGGCCTCGGTCGACCCGCTCGCGGTCGATGGCCACGAAGAGTTGTTCAGGCACGCTCAGGTGCGCGAAGTCCGCCGGCAGCCGCATGGGCGCTATCCCTTCGGCGGCACGCGCGGAGTCGATGGCCTGCAGCGTGATGCGCAGGCACGTATTCGACGTGTCGGCGCCTATGGGGGCGCAGACGTCGGGGTAGTCCGGCGTCGGGGAGACCGAGTGCGCGGGGTCGGCCAGCCCCTTGGGGGTCGGCCCGCCATTCGAACACCCGGCCAGCATCAAGGCCAGCGCGGACACCGCCAGCGCCACGGCCGCGGCGGGCGCCGCCGGGTACGAACGCCTTCCGGCGTGCCGCAGTCCCCGCCATCTGGCGGCACCGGTCAGGTCATCGGAGCCCCCCATCAAGCGCACAACGTAGCGAGCGCCCGGAGCGGGCCGGCGTCGCCGGACGCGGTGCGAGGGTCGCACCGACACGGGCGGTGCCCCGGTAGGACGCGGGGAGGAACGGAGAGGAAGAACCCGAAGGGAAGGCAGAGGTGGCAGCCATGAAGATCGGGATCATCGGCGGTCTCAGGCCAGATCTGATGCCCGGTCGTCCGCTTGGGCCGGCGTCGCGGCCGTGCCGTAGCGCGGCTGGCGCTTCTCCAAGAACGCGGCCACGGCCTCGCGCATGTCGCCGGTCATGGACGAGAGGACCTGCGTGCGGTTCTCGAGGTCGATCCCGGCCTGGAGCGAGCCCACCTCGAGCTGGGACCACATGACCTCCTTGGTCATGTGGATGCCCCACGGGCTGTTGGCGACGATGAGGCGCGCCGTCTCGAGCGCGCTGTCCACCAACTGCGCGTCGGGCACCACCTTGAGGACCAGGCCGATGCGGTCGGCCTCCGCGGCCTCGATGATGCGCCCGGTCAGCATCAGCTCCCACGCCCGCGACGCACCGATGAGGCGCGGCAGCAGCCAGCTGACGCCGATGTCACAGCCCGAGATGCCGAGGCGCACGAAGGCGACGTTGAAGCGCGCCGACGCCGCCGCGATGCGGATGTCGCTCGCTAACGCCAGGGCCAGCCCGCCGCCCGCGGCCGGTCCGTTGACCGCGGCGATGACGGGCTGGGGCAGCGACCGCAGGCGGGGGACGAGCGCGGCGATCTGGGTCTGGGTGGCGAACCCGGTCTCCACCCGGCCCAGGCCGTCCGCGCCGGGCGGGTCGCCGTAGCCGCCGAGGTCGAGGCCGGCACAGAACCCGCGTCCCTCGCCGGTGAGGAGCACGACCCGGCAGTCCCGGTCCGCCGCGACGGCGCCGAGGGCGTCGTGCAGCTCGCCGATCAGTTCCGCGTTCATCGCGTTGAGCCGGTCCGGGCGGTGCAGCGTGACCCGCGTCACGCCCTCTTCGGGCCGGTCGACGATCACGGTGGGCATGGGCCGGCACTCTCCTCGTTGGTTTCCGACGCCCATCCTGTCGCACCTCAGGTGCGGAGGGCCTGCCCGACGAGGTTGGCCGCCACCCGCGCCGCGTCGCGCATGGCGTCGGTGCTGCGCTGGGCGCGGCACAAGATGAACGCGCCCTCCAGCAGTGCGACGAGCGTGTGGGCCAAGGTCCGCGCGTCCCCTGCGGTCGCTCCCGCCCCCACGAGGCGCGACGAGGCGGCGTCGAGCCACACGTCGAAGACGTCCGACGTGGCCATCCGGAGCTCCTCGTTGGTGCTCGCCACCTCGAGGGCGACTGTGGCGATCGGGCAGGCGTCGGCGTATCCGGAGGACTCGAGGACGTCGGCCGCGCCCTCGAAGACCTCGCGCACGCCGAGCACCGGGTCCTCCTGGGAGTCCCACACCGCCTCGACGAGCTGCTGGTAGTCGGCACCCGCCCGGGCGATCACCTCGGCGGCCAGCTCGTCCTTGCCGCCGGGGAAGTAGTGGTATAGCGACGAGTAGCGGGCGTCGGCCTGGTCGAGGATCTCCTTGACGCCGGTGGCGTTGAGACCCTGTTGCTTGAAGAGGCCCACCCCGGCCGTCACCAGCCGTTCCCGGGTGCCGGGACCAGCCTCACGACGCCGCGTCGGGCGGCGCGGGTGGGCACGGGCGTCGTGATCCGGCCTTCGGCGCAGGTCTCTGGGTTGGCCCTGGTCTCTGGGTTGGCCCTGGTCTCGGGGTTGGCGTTGGTCTCGGGGTTGGCGCATGTCCCTCAGTGTAGCTACGGTCTGTATGGATCGATCTATCCAATCGGTCGCAGCGGAAGAGTCACCCGGCGGAGTCCTCCGGACCCTCCGCGAGGATCCCCCCGCCCGGAAAGTGAAGGAGATGGCCGATGTACAAGGCTGTGATCCGCAGCAAGGTGCGCAAGAGCGTGCGCGCCCTCCAGCAGGGCGACCCCAACCCGCTCGTCGCCGGCTTCGCCGACGATGGGGTCTTGGTGTTCCCGGGAGAGAACTCGTGGGCAGGTGAGCATCGCGGCAAGGAAGCCATCGAGACGTTCCTGCGCCGGTTCCTCGACGTCGGGCTCACCGGGGAGGTGTACGACATCGTCGTGAACGGCCCGCCGTGGCGGACCACCGTCTGCGTCCTCTTCATCGATCACGCCGCCGACGCGTCGGGGACCGAGGTCTACGCCAACCGTGTCATGTTCCTCGTGCGCGCCAAGTGGGGCAAGGTCGTCTCCCAAGAGGACTTCCTCGACACTCAGAAGGTGGCTGCCTTCGACGAGTATCTCGCCGGGCGTCGAACGGAAGAGGCGACGAGGGACGTCTACTAGGTGTTCTAGGTCTCGGACGAGGCGACTGCCGCCGGCTTGGTCGCGACGCCCAGGGTGAGCCAGCACCAGGGCTTCGGCCCGCGCACGTACTGCTGTTCGTTGCTCTCCATGACGAACCCGGCCGACTCGACCAGAGACGACGAATCGCGCGTGAGGTGGCAGCCGTCGGCGATGCGGCGCTGCAGGGGCTCGAGGCGTTCCTGCCACTTGGCGACGCCGGCGTCGGGGGAGAGGCCGTGCTCCAAGAAATGCACCGTCCCCCCGGGCCGGAGCACGCGGCGCACCTCCGTGAGCGCCTGGGCCGGATCGGGAACCGTGCACAGGGTGAAGGTGAACAACGCCCCGTCGCAGCTGGCGTCGTCGAGGGGGATCTGTTGCCCGTCGAGGCCGACGTGTTGCACCGGGACCCGAGCGTCGCCGATGCGCCGTTCGGCTAGGCGCCGGGCCAGGGTGGCCGGCTCGACTGCGAGCACTACGTCCACGTCGTGCGGGTAGTGGGCGAGGTTCAGCCCCGAGCCGAAGCCAACCTCTACGACGCGTCCCGACAGACCGGCGGTCGCCTGCGCCCGCTAGTGGTCGAAGCCCTTGGCACCGCAGGTCAAGTCCACCAGCCGAGGCACGACGTGCTCGCGGTACACACCCACCCCGGCGACGCTACCGCCCGTGCCGGCCCCGGATGGGGAAGAATCGCCGCATGCCCAACGACGACGGCGACCTCATGGACGTGCACGGCAGCGCGCTGGTCACGGGGGCCAGCCGGGGCATTGGCCGCGCCGTGGCAGTGGAGTTGGCTAACCGGGGCTTCGACACCGTCGCCACCATGCGCGACCCCGACGCTGGGGCCACCATGCCCGAAGAGACGGGCGGACGTCTGCGCGTCCGGCGCCTCGACGTCACGGACCGCTCGACCTTCGACCTGCCGCCGGACCTGCGGGTGCTCGTCAACAACGCGGGCATCGACACCGACTACCTCCCGGTGGAGTACGCGGAGATCGACGACTGGCGCCGCATGTTCGAGACGAACGTGTTCGGCACCGTCGCGCTCACGTCGGCCGCCATCCCCGCGTTGCGGCAGAACCGGCCGTCGGTGGTCTGTACCATCACGTCGTCGTCGATCATTGCGGCCGTCCCGTTCTATTCGGCCTACCGCGCGTCGAAGGCTGCCACGTCTGCCTTCGGCGACAGTCTGCGGGTGGAGGTCGCCCCCTTCGGCATCCGGGTGGTCGAGATCCTCCCCGGGCCGGTCGACACGGACATGTTCCGCCTCAGCACCGGCGAGCAGGACGCGGCGAGGTTCACGGACTACCGAGAGTTGGCCGGCGTGACGGCGACACTGCGGCGCGAACACGCCGACCCGAGGGTCGTGGAACCGCCGGCAGCGGCCTCCGCCATCGTCGACGCGATTCTCGACCGTTCGGGACCGATGCGCTACGGGTGCGACCCGGTCTCGCTCGAGCTGCTTGACCTCTGGCGCCAGTGCGACGACGAGACGGTGTACGCCATGACGGGACGCTCCATGCTCGACCAGCTGACGCCGACGGAAGACCGGAACAAGGCGCCCGGAGAGCGCTGACCGGCGAGCACGCTGCGCCGCGCCGCGCTGCGCCGCGCAACAGTGCGGCGTCAGCCGGCCGGCTCGCTCCCGCGTGGCGGGTTGTCGAGCAAATAGAGCACCGACTCGAGCACGCTGCGACGCTCGCGCAGCCCTTGGCGGTACTCGGCGCTGTCGGTGTCGGCGATCTCAGTGCTCAGATCGCCGAGGGAGCTTTCCAGCAGTTGCTGCAGCTCGGCGCACTGCCCTTCGGTGAGTTCGATCAGCATGGGTCGCCTCCAAACTCGTTGGGCCGCCGCGGTACGGGCGACCGACCACCCTTCCAGGAGGCCGCCTCTCAAGCTACGCGATGACGCTCGGATGTGCGCCGGTCCGATGAACCAGGTCCGATAGAAAGGTCGGCGTGCAGCTCGCCGTCATCGTGGCCGTGTACCCGATCATCTTCTTGGGCGAGCTTCCCGACAAGACGATGTTCGCCTCCTTGGTCATGTCGACGCGTGGGCGCCCCTTCTCCGTTTGGCTCGGTGCCGCCGCGGCCTTCTCCGTCCATGTCGTCATCGCGACCACCGTCGGGGTCGCGCTGTTCCATCTGCTGTCACATCGGGCGCTCGAGGCCTTGGTCGCCGCGCTGTTCTTGTGTGGCGCCGTGCTCGCCCTCCGAGAAGCGGCCAAGGAGCGGCGTAGGGAGGCGTTGGTCGACAAAGAGGTGGCGTCACACGGCCGCGTCGCGGTGACGGCCTTCATCGTCATCTTCATCGCGGAGTGGGGCGACCTCACCCAGATCCTGACGGCCAACCTGGCCGCGCACTATCACGATGCTCTCTCGGTCGGCGTGGGCGCCGTCCTCGCGCTGTGGACGGTGGCGGGGCTTGCCGTGGTGAGTGGGCAGAGCCTGCTCCGCTTCGTGAACATCGCCGCCGTGCGCGTTGTGACTGCGGTCGTCCTCTTCGGGCTGGCCGGCTGGGCCGCGTGGGAGGCGGCGCACTGACCCCGCGCCGTCAGCGGTGCAGCGTCAGGCCTGGGACCCGGGCCCCTCTGCGTGTGGTGCTGTTCTGAATGAGGTCGGCCACCCCGGCCTCCATGTGCGCGTACACGTCGCGCATGTCCCTCAGCCGCTCGTCGCTCTCGCCGCCGGCGGCGGCGAGAGCACGCTCGGCCACCCGGCGCATCTCGCTCAGCGCACGGAACCGCGCCTCCAGGACCTGCTCCCAGCCTTGTGTGCTGAACCGGTGGTAGATGCGGCGGTCGCCCGGTCGGGCCACGCGCTCGAGGATGCCGCTCTCGGAGAGGCTGCGCAAGGCGGTGCTGACGCTCCCCGCCGACAGCTCGAGCTGCTGCTGCACCTCGGGGGCGGTCTGCTCGGCCGGCTCGCAGACGACCATCCAGCCGAGCACTCGCATGACGGCGCGCGGCGTACCTTGGACGAGCATCAGCCCGCCCATCTCCTCGACGAAGCGGAAGCGCCAGTCGTCGTCTCCGGCGCGGCCGGGTGTGGAGAGGTCGGCGTTCATCGGATTGCGCTGGCGATCATTGACGGTCTGCCTCCTCGTCATTCAGTATCGACCGTCCGCCGTGGTTGCCCGTAGAGCACAAGGTCCCTCGAGGCAGGGACTTCCGGCCCTTTGGCAGCCGGGAGGTCCGTCTGCATCCGGAGTAGCCGGGTGGTGCGCCGGCCTAGGCGCCCGGGAGGTCGCGCAAAGCGTCCGCCAGCTCGCGCCGCTGCGACAGGCCAAGCTTCTGGTAGGCGCGGTGGAGGCGGTTCTCCACTGTGCGCACCGACAGGTTCATGAGCTCCGCGATCTGCTTGTCGGTGCTGCCCGTTGCCGCGTGGAGCGCCGTGTCGAGCTCGGCCGGGGTCAGCTGCGCCCGGGCTCCGACCGACCGCACGAAGGGGGTGATGGCCCCCTCACAGCGCGCGAGCAGGCGGGCCGCCCGCTGCTGGGCGGCCGCGGCGTCGCGGGCCGAGCCGGTACGGCGCAGGTGCACGGCCGACTCGCTCAGGGCTTCGGCGGCGTAGAGCGGGGTGCCCAGTTCCTCGAAACGGTTCCCGGCCTCCGCGAGCGCCTGGCTGTCTTTGGCCGCCGCGGCGAGCACATAGGAGAGCCGGGCCGTGGTGAGCTCCCCGTCCACCAACTCGGACAGCTCGCCCATCTGGTCGGCCACCTGACGCGCCCGGCCCATCCGCGCCAGGCCGTGTAACGCACGGGCCGCCCCGAGCTGGTCGCCGACGTGCCGCCCCAGCTCGGCGGCGACCTCGAGGTTCTTTCGGGCCGTCCCCATGTCGCCGCTGGCCGCCCAGGTCCAGGCCCGGGCCAAGAGGACCTCGACCTCGTACCCCATGTTCGTCGGGAGGCCGAGTGCGTCGAGCTCGGCGAGGGTCTCGTTGGCCTTGTCGGGCACCCCCGCCACGGCGAGCGCCATCGCAGAGAGCGCGTAGCACCAGCGCGCGGCCATCGGCCGTCCAAGGTCGAGGAACATGCCGGCGGCGCTCGTCGCTTGCAGGAACGCGCTCTGCACACGTCCCTGCTCCAGCCGCACCGCGCCGAGTGACGCGCCCACGACCGCGGTCTCGAGCGAAGTGCCTTGGGCGGCGAGTTCGTCGCGGGCCTGGGCGAGCAGCACCTCAGCATCGTCGAGCCGGCCGAGGCCCACGAGGGCGAGCGCATGGTTGCCGAATGGGCTCCACGGCTCGGACCGGACCGCCTCACCCTGGTGTACCCCGGTTCCGGCGGGTGGGACCAGGAGCGGGAGCGCCTGCTCCATGCGGCCTAAGCGCGTCAGGGCTTCGCCGATCACCGCGTGCAGGCTCGTGCGGGGCACGCCCGGCCCGTCCTGGAGCGCGACGGGGACGGCCTTGACGACCGCCCGTGGTCCGTCGGTCACGCCACGCAGGCAGAGTCGGCGGGCCAGCAGCTCGCCGCGCCACAGCGGGTCGACGACCGTGGAGAGCAGCCCGTCGATGACCGAGAACGTCCGCGATCCCGCGCTGGAAAAAGGCGTGGTCGAAGCGCAGCAGCGCCACTCGGACCCGCTCGGAGTCGGTGTGGGCATCGCACGCGAGCACACGGAGCTCCTGCTCGGCGTCGTCCTGACGACCGCGCAAGTGGGCGGCCTCGGCGGCCAGGATTCGGGCCTCGAACCCCTCGCCGCTCTCCATGGCCGCTCTCGCCATACGCTCGGTCAGCGCGAAGTCGCGCTGTGCGCGCGCCGCCTTCGCTCCGGCGAGTAGCAACTCCGCACTGCCTCCTCCGCCGACGAGGCGCAGCGATGCCAGGTGCAGCGTGTCGCCTTGGCGCCGGCCCCCCGACGCCTCGGCGAGGGCACGAGCGAGGGCGCGTTCGCGGCGCGGGCTGATACCCGCCCGCACGACGTCGGTGAGGACGGGATGCGACAAGCTCACCTGCAGCCGGCGCCCGTCCATACGGCTGGAAATGAGCCCGCGGTCCTCGAGCGACTCAACCGCGCTGCGGTCGGCCAGCTCGTCAAGTGTGGGCTGCGCCAAGGGTTCCCCGAACGCGACCAGCTCGACAACGTGGCGCTCGGCTTCGCTCAGGTTCCCGAGCCTGAGGGTGACCAGCTCGACCAGTCGGGCCGTCGGCTCGAGTGGCCCGCGTAGGCGCCAGATCCCGCTGTCGTCGTCCAGCACGCCGCTTTCGAGCGCGCCGGTGATCAGCTCGCGCATGTAGAGCGGATCTCCGAGCGAACGCTCCGCGACGAGGCGGATGGAGGCCGCGTCGATCGGACCGCTCAACACGGCGAGCAGCAGGTCCTCCACGGCGTTCTCGTCGAGTGGCGCCAGCTCGATGCGCTGCGCCTGGTGGTCCTTCCACAGCACGACGGTCGGATCGCAAGCCGGTTGGCCCGTGTGGCCAGCCGCCATGACGCAGGCGAGCACTGTGGCGGAGCCGTTCAGCGACAGCTGGTGGACCAGCATGGAGGACCCGTCGTCGAGCAGATGCGCATCGTCGACGAAGAGGAGGAGGGGCCGCCCCCCGGCGGCGTCGAGGAGCTCGCGTGCGTAGAGGCGCAGGAGCTCGGCGTGCGACTCGGGCCCGAGCGGAATGAGAGCATGCGAGAGGAGCGACGCGAAGGCGCCGAAGGGGTAGGGGCGGGCCGCCTCGGTGCCCGCCACCATGGCGACCGACATGCCCTGGTCCTGTGCGAACTCGACGCCGGCCATTCCCAAGGCCGTCTTGCCCATCCCGGTCCCGCCAGTGATCACCGCGCCGCGGCGCTCGCGGATGGATTCTTTGACCCGCGCGAGCTCGCGTGAACGACCCACCAGGGGCCAGCGACCCAGATCTGCGCGCGCGACCATCGCACGCGCGCCAGCGACATCGACTGCCATCGGACGTTCCCCCTCCGAATCGAGACAACCATTTTCCCCTACTCCACCCCCAATTGCGAGGGTGTCAACTGGGGATGCAGGGAGGGCCGTTCGGCCTATTTCCGCAAACAAGTCACAAATTCACCACGGCTCCAGGCAGCGGGGATCACCACGGCGAGAGCCCGAGTGCCTAAGAATGAGGTCACCATGATGGTGGGTCGTGGACGCATGGCGGTCGCTGCGGTCGGTGCCTCGCTCCTCGCCGCGCTGACGGCGTGCCTCACCGGTCCCGCCAACGCGCCCGCGACGGTGCCGCCGGGCCAACCGGCCTTCTACACCTGGCAGGCTCCGGGCGGCAGCGCGACGGCGGGCCAGAAGGTGATCGCTCTCACCTTCGACGATGGCCCCAGCCCGTATACACCGGCCGTGCTCTCCGTGCTCGAGCAGTACCACGTCCCCGCCACGTTCTTCGAGATCGGTGAGGAGGTCGCCAATTACCCTCAGTACGCGCAGTTGGTGACTCGGGCCGGCTACCCCGTCGAGAACCACACCTGGAGCCATCCCGACCTCACGACGCTCCCCGCCGCTTCCGTGGGCGCGCAGGTGGACATGGCCCAGAACGAGATCCGGGACGTGACCGGGACCACGCCACAGTGTGTCCGCCCTCCGGACAACGCCTGGAACGCGACCGTGCTCGGAGAGATCGGGCAGCGGGGCCTGACGACGATGAGCTACTCCATCGACCCCAAGGACTGGACGCTGCCCGGCGTGGGGGCGATCGTGCAGGCGGTGGTGGGGTCGGCCTTCCCGGGTGCAGTCGTGGACATGCACGACGGTGGCGGTAACCGTTCCGAAACTGTCGCCGCCTTGCCCCAGATCATCACCGAGCTGAGGGCCCAGGGTTACTCTTTCGTGTCCATCTGTGGCGGCACGGCGTTCGGTCCTCAGGTCACGGCGACGTACGGCTTCGGCGATGCGCCCGCACCCGGGCCGCCGGTCACCTCGAACGTGCCCCTCGTTGCCGCCGCGGGCGATGGTGCAGCCGGCTATTGGGAGGTGGCTGCCGACGGCGGCATCTTCTCCTTCGGCGACGCGACCTTCCACGGGTCGATGGGTGGCATCCCGCTCAACCAGCCGATCGTCGGCATGGCCGCGACGCCCGACGACGGAGGCTATTGGGAGGTGGCGGCCGACGGCGGCATCTTCTCCTTCGGTGACGCGACCTTCCACGGGTCGATGGGTGGCATCCCGCTCAACCAGCCGATCGTCGGCATGGCCGCGACGCCCGACGGCGGGGGCTATTGGGAGGTGGCGGCCGACGGCGGCATCTTCTCCTTCGGCGACGCGACCTTCCACGGGTCGATGGGTGGCATCCCGCTCAACCAGCCGATCGTCGGCATTGCCGCGACGCCCGACGACGGAGGCTATTGGGAGGTGGCGGCCGACGGCGGCATCTTCTCCTTCGGCGACGCGACCTTCCACGGGTCGATGGGTGGGATCCCGCTCAACCAGCCGATCGTCGGCATGGCCGCGACGCCCGACGGCGGAGGCTATTGGGAGGTGGCGGCCGACGGCGGTCTGTTCGGCTTCGACGCGCCGTTCTTCGGGTCGCGCGGCGGTCAATCGCCCGTGGACCGCTTCTTCGCTATGGTGGTGACGCCCGACGGCGGCGGCTATCTCCTCGCCGGCCAGCATCCGCCGAGCTCGTAGCCGCCGTCCCCGGCCAAATGTGGATCCCAGCACATTTGCGCGAAGAGACCCGCCCGACATTTGCCTACGGAGAATTCCCCCGGATCCGCTGCAGTTGCCGGCATCCTGGCGAGGACCTCAGAGGCGCCTCCCGCGGCTACGCGGCGACCACGCTGAACCGGTAGCCGATGCCGCGCACGGTGGTGATCCACCGCGGGCGCTCGGGGTCGGCCTCGATCTTGAGCCGCACCCGGCGGATGTGTTCGGTCACCGTCGAGCGGCCCTGCCAGCGGCTCGTGGATCCCCACACCCGCTCGAGCAGCTCCTCGCGCGAGTAGACGCGGCCCGGGGACGTGGCGAGGAAGGCCAAGAGATCGAATTCCTTGCGGGTCATCGCCACCTCGGCCTCGCGGACCGTGACGGTGCGGGTGTCCGGGTCGACCATCAGGTCGCCGTGGTGCAGCGTCGCCGTCTGCGCCGTGCGGCCGCGCCGCAGAACGGCGCGCACCCGGGCCTCGAGCTCGGCGAGCGAATAGGGCTTGGCGACGAAGTCGTCGGCACCGAGGTTGAGGAGACTCACGCGGTCGCGCTCGGTCGCGTATCGCGAGCACACGATGACTGGCACCGTGCTGCGTCGGCGGATCTTGGTGAGGGCCTCGGAGGTACCGCCGTCGCGGTCGAGGTCGAGGATGACGAGGTCGGCTGAGTGCTGGAAGACCTCCCGCAGAGACGAGAGCACGTTGTCGGCCTCGGCGACGTGATAGCCCGAGTTCTCGAGGTAGCGGTGCAGCTCGCTGCGCGAGGAGCTGTCATCCTCGGCGACCAGGATGGTGCGCTCGGGCGCGGCCGGCGTGTGGCCGGCGGTCGGCCCGGTGGCGAACTGGCCGTGGACGAACTCGGTCCGCACCGAGAGGTCGACAGGGGCGTTCATGTCCGGCTCCCGCGACGCGCGACGGCGGCGCGTCGACGCCACCCGTCCTCCCAGACTTCGCGGCAACGCGCGCAGAGCCAGCGCGGCGAGTCGAACTTCATGTGCACTTCCCCCTCGTCGTCCAGCACACGGATGCGTGCGGGTCGTCACGACGTGTGGCGAGCCGTCCCGCGCTTGACACGATCGCGATGGGCTCGCGGACCGTCGCTCTTTAGTGTCGTCGCGGCGTCTGCCCGGCTCCATAGGTCTTTCGGACTAAATGTGATGAAGCCGTCCGGGGCCCTGTACAGCGAGAGCGCTGGCGCGAGCTCGGCCCGCCCAGCGGTAGTGGTCAGTTGCGAGACGGCGAGTTGAACCGGTAGCCGACGCCGCGCACGGTGGTGATCCAGCGCGGCGCGTCGGCGTCCGTCTCTATCTTGAGGCGGACGCGGCGGATGTGCTCGGTCACCGTCGAGCAGCCCTGCCACGCCTCGGTCGACCCCCAGACGCGCTCGAGCAGGTCCTCCCGGGAGAAGACCTGGCCGGGTGAGGTGGCGAGGAACGCGAGCAGGTCGAACTCCTTGCGGGTCATCGGGACGACCTGATCGTGGACCGTGACGGCGCGGGTGTCGCGGTCGACCACCAGGTCGCCGTGGTGGATGCACCGGTCGACGGGCTCGCTGCCGCCGCGGCGCAGGACGGCCCGGACCCGAGCCTCGAGCTCGGCGAAGGAGAACGGCTTGACCACGAAGTCGTCGGCGCCGAGGTTGAGCGTGCGAATGCGGTCACCCTCGGAGTGGCGGCCCGAGCAGGCGATGACGGGCACGCCGCTGTAGCGGCGGATCTTGGCCAGGACGTGGTTGCCATCGACCCCGGGGAGGCCGAGGTCGAGGATGACCAGGTCAGTTGAGTGCTGGAACACGGCCTGGAGTGACGACGGCCCATCGGCCGCTTCGGTCACCTGGTAGCCAGAGCGCTCGAAGTACTGGCGCAGGGCGGCGCGGCAGCTGTGGTCGTCCTCGGCGACGAGGATCGTCGGCGTGTCGAGGGAGATCGTCAACGGCTTCGTCTCTCAACGATCGAGATGGCGCTGCGGCTGCTGCACGTGTGTGCACTCATCTTCGGGGTCTCGGACCGCTCGGACACCGCCTTGAGCAAAACGATGCGACGGTCACGCGCCCGCTTCCTTTTGCCGGCCACCGGCGTACTGGCTTCCTTGCCGCGGGCATCCGAATGGTGCGCGCGGTGGCCCGTGCACCGCGACGAGGATCGCTGCCGCGGTCTATGGGCCGAAAGGCCTAGCGCGCGTGTGCTCGCGCTCCGGTCGTCGCCGCGTTCGATGCAGAAAACCTGCAACCTGTTGACAACGAAAAGGCAACCTACCTGCGAAAACGCGCGGAATTAGAGTGGTAGCTACTCCTGAAACGTCGAAAGTTGCGTGCTCAGATAGGGGGACCTCATTGAGGGAGTGGTCTCAGTCGGAGAGGCCAGATGAGGGAGGGGGAAAACACATGGGACTGACGTCTCATCACATCTCCGCGAGGCCGTCGGCTGCCGAGCGAGGCGTCGACTGCCTGTGGTCGGAGTTCAAGCGGACGGGTACGCGGACGCTGCGCAACCGGCTCATCATCTACTACTCACCGTTCGTGAAGTACGTCGCCGGACGGGTGCTGGCGGGACTCCCGCGTCACTTCGACGAGGAGGATCTCGTCAGCTACGGCATCATCGGGCTCATCGATGCGATCGAGCGATTTGAGCCTGACCGCAATCTCCGGTTCGAGACCTACGCCATCCCTCGCATCAAGGGAGCGATCATCGACGAATTGCGCGCCATCGACTGGGTCCCGCGCTCCGTGCGCACCAAGGCACGCGCCGTCGAGCACGCGCTCGCTCATCTCGAGTCGACGCTCCGGCGTACGCCCACCGAGTCCGAGGTGGCCGCCGAGCTCGAAATGACGGCGGCCGAGTTCCACAAGGCGTTGCGCAAGATCTCCTCGGTCGGCGTGATGGCGCTCGACGAGGTGCTGCGGGTCGGTGACCGGTCGGAGCGCTCGACACTGGGGGAGACCCTGCCCGACCGGGCCCGGGGGCCGATGGACGCGTTCGAGGTCAAGGAGTCCAAGGAGGCGTTGGCGGACGCCGTGGAGGGCATGCCGGATCGCGAGCGGACCGTGCTCACCATGTACTACTACGACGGCCTCACCCTCACCGAGATCGGCGGGGTGCTGGGCGTGACCGAGAGCAGGGTGTGCCAGATCCACACCAAGGCGCTGCGCCAGCTCCGCTCCAAGCTGGCCGACCGGGCCGAACGCGCCATGGCCGGCGGCCCCGCGAGCCGGGTGCCGCGGCGGCGCCACGCCCGCCGTTCCAGCGAGACGGATCGGCTCGAGCTGCTCGCCAGCTGATCCTCGCCCCGCGGCGGCCGCGCCGCCGGTACGGTACACGGCGAACCGCTGGAGCCGAGTGATTGGGGCGCGCCATGCCGTTGCACAAGAGGGAGAACGTCCGGGAGGAATTGATCGACACGATCTATTCCGACCCCAGTCAGAAGAGGCCGTTGCCGTCGACGCATTGCCCGACCGCAGAGATGCGGCCGGCCGAAGTCGTGCAGGCGATCACCGACGAGCTCATGCTGGACGGCAACGCGCGCCAGAACCTCGCCACGTTCTGCCAGACCTGGGAAGAGCCCGAGGTCCACCGGTTGATGGATCTCTGTATCGACAAGAACCTCATCGACAAGGACGAGTATCCCCAGACGGCCGAGCTGGAGCGGCGCTGCGTCCACATGCTGGCCAACCTATGGAACGCGCCTGACGCCGTAGAGCCCGTCGGCTGCTCGGCCATCGGCTCCTCGGAGGCCTGCATGCTGGGTGGGATGGCGGCGAAGTGGCGCTGGAGGGCCAAGCGCCGAGCGGCCGGCAAGTCGACCGACTCGCCCAACATGGTGTGCGGGCCCGTGCAGGTGGTCTGGCACAAGTTCGCCCGGTACTGGGACGTCGAGATGCGGGAGGTCCCCATGTCCCCCGGGCGCTACCAGATGGACGCGGAGCAGATGCTCGAACGGGTCGACGAGAACACCATCATGGTGGTGCCGACCTTCGGCGTCACCTACACCGGGTCGTACGAGCCGGTGCTCGAGCTTTCCCAGGCCCTCGACAAGCTGCAGGAGGAGACAGGGCTCGACATCGACATCCACGTCGACGGTGCCAGCGGTGCCTTCCTGGCCCCGTTCAGCGCACCCGACATCGCATGGGACTTCCGCGTCCCCCGCGTGAAGTCGATCAGCACCTCGGGTCACAAGTTCGGACTCGCCCCGCTCGGCGTGGGCTGGGTGCTGTGGCGGGACTCGGCGGAGCTCCCGGACGACCTGATCTTCCACGTCACGTATCTCGGCGGGGACATGCCGGTGTTCCAGATCAACTTCTCTCGCCCCGCCGGCCAGATCGTGGCGCAGTACTACAACTTCGTGCGCCTGGGCCGGGACGGCTACCGAAACGTCCACGACGCCTGCTACGCCACCGGCGGGTGGATAGCCGACGAGGTGGTCAAGCTGGGCCCCTTCGAGCTGCTGTGCGACTCCAACCCCCTGACCGGCATCCCGACGGTGACCTGGCGAATCCGAGAAGGCGAGGACCCGCGCTACACGCTCTACGACATCGCCGACCGCCTCCGGACCCGGGGCTGGCAGGTGCCGGCGTACCCCCTGACCGGCTCCGTCTCGGATGTCTCGGTCCAGCGCATCTTGGTTCGCCAAGGCGTCAGTCGTGACCTGGCAGGGCTCCTGCTCGAGGACATGCAGAAGGCGATCGCTCATTTCGACCGTCACCCGGTGTCGGTGTCGATGACAAAGGAGGAGGCAGGCGGCTTCAGCCACCTGTAGGAAGCGGCTGCGCTGACCCGGCGCGGTTGACCGTCCAGTCGACGGCGATCGGCCGCCGCCGGATGAACCGCGGCTTGCCGACCCGGGCGGGGCGGTCGGTCGTCCACGGAGCGGGGGAGGCATACGTGAGCCCGGCCATGGCCCGGAGCGCCGGTTCGTAGCTCGAGCGGAACCAGGCGAAACGCCGCCACCCGTCCTCCTCGCGCCCGGGCGCGACGGAGACAATGGGTGACAACGTGGCCATGGCGTCGAGGTACTCGTCGTGCGAAACAGTGATGGGAGGGGCGGGCTCGGTGAGGTGCGGCACCAGATCGGGCAATCGCGTCGGTTCGGGGAGCGGGATGTTGGCCGCGCGCGCCATGTCGACGAAGGCGGGCATGCCGTAGACGAACACGAGCAGAGGCCCCTTCTCGAGGTCCTCGTAGGGCTCACCGGTCTGCGTCTCCGACGCGGACAGAATGAGCGCGGCGGCGTCGAGCAAGGTGCCCACCGTGGCCACCCACGAGTGGTCCTGGTGCGTCTCGGGGAAGTAGGAGAGGATCGGGAACGCCGTGTGGGTCTGCTCCATGTCGAGGATCCAGTCCCCCTGGTTCCGCCAGAACTCCAGGTTGCCCAGCGCCCCGATGCGCTCGAGGGTCCGCACCAGGTCGGTGGCCGTGGGCGGCGACCCGGTGACGGGTCGGAGCCGGACGACACCCTTCTCGCGGGCGTTGTAGGCCGTGTAGATCGTGGGCAGGTAGCTGATGAGGAGCGCGACGAGGCCGAGACCGATCGTGGCCTCAATGAACGACAGCCAGATCCGCGCCGTCGTGTCGGGCTCGGCGAAGCCGAGCGTGGTCAGCGACGAGCCGCTGATCTCGAACGCCCGCTGGACCGAGAGCGACCCCGTGCCCCAGAAGATGCAGGTGAAGGAGACCACCATCAGGATCATCCACACGAGCGGCAGGCTGACCAGCGCAACCGGTGCGTAGAGCGTCCGCAGCGCTGTGGCTCGCGACCCCGTGTTCCACCGGTGGATCAGCAGCCGGTGGACCAGCGCGAAAATCGCTTGGGAGAGGCGCGGCAAACCGCCTTGGGGCAGGACGACCGTCTCGAGGGCCGAACCCAAGATGCTGAGGGCGAGAGCGGCGCCGATGACGAAGAAAAGGATTTGAAGGGGGATCATGGTCTGCGGCGAGCCGGCCCGCGACGGGCCCGGGTGACGCTACATCCTCGGTTGCAGCCGGACCGGGACACGGGGGTCCCGCTGGCGCGCCGCTAGGAAACCTCCTTCGCCGCCGCCTGCACCGCCTCGTCGATCTTCCCCTTGTCGAGCTCGAGCTCCTTGGCCACGCGCTTCTGAGCCTTGAGCCCGGCCTTCTCGAGGTAGGCCTCAATCGTGGTCTGGCCCACGACGACCAGGGCCGCCTCGCCCGCGTCGATGGCGTCGCCGAACTCCTTCACGTCGGCGCGCGACATGCCCTTCCACAGGTGCCCGCTCACTCCGCCGACGGCCGCGCCCACCAGCGCGGAGCCGATGATGGACGGCGGGAACAGGATCCCGACCAGCGCGCCCACCCCGGCACCGCCCCACGCGCCGTGCCGCGTGGTGGTCTCGTCCTTGTTGACGTGGACCTTGCCCTTGTCGTCCTTGGTCACCACGGCGGCGTCGAACGTACCGACGGCGCCCATGGCGTGCAGATCCTTCACCACGTCGTAGTCGGCCCGCGCGTCGACCTCGCTCGCGTAGGTCCCGATGAAGATGAAGACCCCGTCGGTCTTGGACATGGCCACGCTCCTCTCTGTGCAGCCCGCCTCGATGCGGTCGCACCCACGATTCCTCCGGCCCGCCACATTCCCGCGGCGGGCGTCCCGAGCGTAGGGCCTTTCGTCACGTTCGTCCCGGTTCGCCGCCGGTGTCGTCTGGCATGATCGACCCCGGTGCCGCTCCCGCCTGCCATCGAGATCGCGCGCCGCGCCACCCTCCATCCGATCACCGAGATCGCCGCCCAGATGGGGATCTCGCCCGAATTGCTCGAGCCCTACGGCGCCCACGTGGCCAAGGTGAGCCTCGATGCCGTCGAGGCCCTGGCGCAGCGGCCGCGCGCCCGCTACGTGGTCGTGACGGCGGTCACCCCCACCCCGCTCGGCGAGGGCAAGACCACCACCACCGTGGGGCTCGGCCAGGCCCTCGCCTGCATCGGCCGGCAGGCCACCATCACCATCCGCCAGGCGTCCATGGGACCGACGTTCGGGATCAAGGGCGGCGCCGCCGGGGGTGGGTACAGCCAGGTCGTTCCTTTCGAGAACCTCAACCTCCACTTGACGGGCGACCTCCACGCGGTGACGGCCGCCAACAACCTCTTGGCCGCCATGGTGGACAACCACCTCTACACGGGCAACGAGCTCGGCCTCGACCCCCACCGCATCACCTGGCGACGAGTGGTCGACGTGAACGACCGGTCGCTGCGCAACGTGGTCACGGGCCTCGGCACCGCCGAGGACGGCCTGCCGCGACGGACCGGCTTCGACATCACGGCGGCGTCCGAGGTCATGGCGGTGCTCGCTCTCGCCCGGACGCTGCGCGACCTCCGCGCCCGTATGGGCCGCATCGTCGTCGGTTACACCGCACCGGGAGAGCCGGTGGGTGCAGAGCAGCTCCGGGCCGCCGGGGCCATGACGGTGATCATGCGTGACGCCATCAAGCCCAACTTGTTGCAGACGCTCGAGCACACCCCGGTCCTCGTGCACGCCGGCCCGTTCGGCAACATCGCCCACGGCAACTCGTCGGTAGTCGCCGACCTCATCGGGATCCACGCCGGCGAGTACCTGGTGACCGAGGCGGGGTTCGGGGCCGACATGGGTGCGGAGCGGTTTTTCAACATCAAGTGCCGCACCTCGGGCCTCGTCCCCGACGCGGCCGTGGTCGTGACCACCGTCCGCGCGCTCAAACTCCATTCGGGGCGACACACCGTGGTGGCGGGCCGGCCCCTTCCTCCAGCCATGCTCAAGGAGAATCCCGACGAGGTGCACCTCGGTGCGGCCAACCTGCTGGCCCACCTCGGGATCGTGCGGCGGCACGGGGTGACGCCGGTGGTCGCCATCAACGCGTTCGAGAGCGACTTCCCCTCCGAGCACGCGGCCATTCGGGAGATCGCGGCCTCCGCCGGCGTGCGCGCGGCCGTGTGCACCCACTTCGAGCAGGGGGGCAAGGGCGCGGTCGAGCTGGCCGAAGCGGTCGTCGACGCGGCCGAGGAGCCGAGCCACTTCCACATGCTCTACGCCGACGACGCGTCGCTGCGCGAAAAGATCGAGACCATCGCCACCGAGGTCTACGGGGCCGACGGGGTCGACTACGAGCCAGCGGCCGCCCGCCAGCTCGAGACCTACGAGCGCGCTGGCTTCGGGTCGCTGCCCGTCTGCATCGCCAAGACGCACCTGTCCATCTCGTCGGACCCCAAGCTGCTGGGGGCGCCCAAGGGCTGGCGCTTGCCGGTGCGCGAGGCGCGCGCCAATGTGGGCGCCGGTTTCGTCTATCTGATCAGCGGCGACATGCGCACCATGCCAGGGCTCTCCCGCACCCCGGCCGCCGAGCGGATCGACATCGACGACGACGGGAACGTGGTAGGCCTCTACTGAGCCCCGGGAGGTGCACGGACATGGCGATCGACTTCACCCTGGACGCTGAACACGAGGAGATCCGGTCCCGGGTGCGCTCGTTCATCGCGGACACGGTGCAGCCGCGGATCAAGGGCTTCGACGACGAAGGCAGAGTGACGCAGCGCCACGAATACCTCGTCACCATCCTCGAATTGCGCGAGGAGGCCAAGCGGGCCGGGCTGTGGCTGCCCCACATGCCCAAGGAGTGGGGCGGCATGGGTCTGGGCCACGTGGCGCTGGCCATGGTGCAGGCCGAGGCGGGCAAGACCCGGCTCGGCCCGTGGATCCTCAACTGCATGGCCCCCGACGAGGGCAACATGCACACCCTCTTGCACTGGGGTACCGACGCCCAGAAGGACAACTACCTGCGGCGGCTCTGCGAGGGCACGGCGATGTCGTGCTTCGCCATGACCGAGCCCGAGGTGGCCGGCTCGGATCCGACGCTCATCCGGACCCGCGCCGAGAAGGACGGGGACGAGTGGATCGTCAACGGTCACAAGTGGTTCATCTCCAACGCCCGCCGGTCCCAATTCGCGATCCTCATCGCCCGCACCGAACCCGACGTTCCCGAGGGGTCGCGGGGCGCCAACACTGCCTTCCTGGTCGACTTGCCCGCCGAGGGCTGGAACGACGTGCGCGAGGTGGAGACGATGCACGGATCGACCGGGCACTCCGAGATCGTGATCGAGGATCTCCGGGTGCACGACTCGCAGGTCCTGGGGGGCCGCGGCAACGGCCACCGGCTCGGGCAGTACCGCCTCGGGCCGGCTCGGTTGGCGCACTGCATGCGCTGGATCGCGCAGGCGGAGACGGCGCTCGACATGATGGTGGACCGCGCCCTGCACCGGTACTCGCACGGCTCGCTGCTGGCGGAGAAGCAGGGCGTGCAGTGGCTGATCGCCGACTCGGCCATGGAGCTGTACCAGTGCAAGCTCATGGTGCTGCACGCGGCCTACAAGATCGACCGCGGCGACGACTTCCGTACCGAGGTGTCCATGGCGAAGCACTTCGTGGCCAACAGCCTGAACCGCATCATCGACCGCTCCATCCAGGTGCACGGGGCGCTCGGCTACTCCACCGACACCCCGCTCGCCAACATGCTCCAGCACGCCCGCTGGGCGCGCTTCGCCGACGGCGCCGACGAGATCCACCAGATGCGTATCGCCGAGCGCACCATCGCGGCGTACCAGGACACGGGGTCGGCGGCGGCGGCCACCGGCGACCTGCCCCTCTGACGGTGGGCTGCCTCTTCGCGCTGATCTCGGCGATCTCCGCCCGCTTCGCGCTGTTCTTGGTCTGGCTCTTCACCGACCGGCTCACCGTTGCCTTCCACTCCGGCTGGGAGGGGATCGTCGGGTTCATCTTCCTGCCGTACGCCACGCTCTTCTATGCCCTCGTGTACGCGCCCGGAAAGGGGGTCGACGGGTTCGGCTGGGTGATCGTCGCCCTCGGCGTGCTGCTCGACCTGTCCTCGGGCCTATTCGGGTCGCGCGGGCGGCGCCGGCAGAACCGCCGCAGCCAACCTGCCCCGGCCTGATCGGTCGCGTTACGAGAACCGCAGGCGCAGGTCCGGCTCGGGGCCGAAGGCCTTCGGGCTCGGCCCCGTCGTGGCCAGCTTGTGCCAGCCCGCCACGCCGATCATGGCGGCGTTGTCGGTGGCCAGCGCCGGCGGCGGGATGAGCAGGGTGGTCCCGAACTCCTCGGACAGCGCCCGGGCCCGGGCCCGCAGGATGGGGCTGGCCGCCACGCCACCCACGATGGCGAGCGCCGGGTCCCCGAACTCCTCGAGGGCGCGGCGGAGCTTGGCGCACAGTACGTCCATGCAGGCGGCGACGAAGGAGGCCGCCACCTCGCCCGTCGAGAAGTCGGGATTGGCGCGGGTGTAGTTGACGACCGCCGTCTTCAACCCCGAGAACGAGAACGCGTAGCCGTCGTCGATCATCGGGCGCGGGAAGCCGAGGCGGTCCTCGCCGTCGGCGGCCAGGCGGTCGAGCACCGGCCCGCCCGGGTAGCCGAGCCCGAGGAAGCGCGCCACCTTGTCGTAGGCCTCGCCGATGGAGTCGTCCACCGTCTCGCCCAGCAGCGCGTAGCGGCCGGGCTCGGTCGACCGCGTGAGCATGCAGTGGCCCCCCGAGACGAGCAGCGCTGTCTGCGGAAAGGGCACCTGGCGGTCGGCCAGGTACACGCTGGCCAGGTGTCCCTCGAGGTGGTTGACGCCCACGACCGGCACGCCCCATCCCAGTGCGAGCGCCTTGGCCGTCGCGATGCCGACCAGGAGTGCGCCGACCAGGCCGGGACCCGACGTCACGGCCACCCCCGCCAGGTCGGGACCGACGCAGCCCGCCTCCCCGAGCGCGCGGGCGACGACGGGCGTAATGGTCTCGAGGTGCGCTCGGCTGGCGAGCTCGGGGACCACCCCTCCGAACGACGAGTGGAGGTCGATCTGGCTGGCGACAACCGAGGACCGGACCGCGCCGTTCTCGTCGACGACCGCCGCCGCTGTCTCGTCGCACGACGTCTCGAGGGCGAGCAGAAGGGCGTTCACGGTGCGCCCGCCAGCGCGCCCGCCACCTCGCCGCACGAGATGGCGCCCTCGCGCTCGACCACCGCCTCGGCGCCGCGCACGTTGACCAGCGTCGAAGGCACCTCGGTCAACTGGCCGCCGTCGACGATCAGGTCGACCGACGGTGCCAAAATCGCCGCGACGTCGTGGGCGGTGCGTGGCGTGGGGGCGCCATGGGCGTTGGCGCTGGTGACCACCAGCGCCCCCGTCTCGCCGAGGAGCTCCAGGAGGAAGTCGTGGTCGGGGATGCGCACGGCCATCTCCTCGCGGCCGTCGAGCCAGTCCGGCCGCCCCCCGGACTCGGTCGCGAAGCCGAACGCCAGGGTGAGTGGTCCGGGCCACCACCACCGGGCCAGGGTGGCAGCGGCGTCGTTGAAGTCGACCCCGAGCGCGCGCACCTGGTCGATCGACGCCGCCAGGACCGGGAGGTGCATCCCCTGGGGGCGCTCCTTGGCCCGGTAGACGGCCTGCACCGCGCGCTCGTCGCCCGGCCGGGCCGCCAGGCCGTAGACGGTGTCGGTGGGCACGACGACGACGCCCCCCGCCCGCAGCACCTCCGCCGCCAAAGCCGCGCCCGCCGCGTCGGCCTGCACGAACCGGGTCGTCAGCTCGCCGCCGGCCGCGGCTCCGTGCTCCTCGCCCACCGGGTGGCTCAGAGTTTCAACGGACGGATGGCGGCGCCGATCAGCGCCGGCTCCGACCTCCAGTCGACTCCGGGCACGTCGACGTACAGCTCGATCTCGTTGCCGTCGGGGTCGAGGATGTAGAGGCTGTGCGTCACCGTGTGGTCGGAGGCGCCGACGACGGTGGCACCGGCTGCCTGCACCTGGGCCAGGGCGGCGCGCAGGTCGTCGTCGGTCTCGCCGACGTTGAGGCCGAAGTGGTACAGGCCGACGCGGCGGCCCGCGGGGATCGGCGCCGCATCCGCGCCCACCTCAATGAGGAGCAGCTCGTGGTGCGTGCGCCCGGAGGAGAACGCGGCCACCCCGACGGGGTCGGCCCCGGGCTCGGGCAGGACCTGGCTCCACCCGAGCACGTCGCGGTAGAAGGCCGCCGAGCGGCGGACGTCGCGCACGTACAGGACGAGGTGGCCGAGCTCGCGGACGCTCATGCACTCACGCTACCGGTGGCCTCGGCATCGACCGGCCCCGCGGTGCGGATCCAATTGGCTGTCGCCGGCATGCCAGGTCCCAGGTGGATGGGCACGTCGAAGGGCTCGGGCTCCAGCCCGGCCGCCTCCATGAGCTCGGTCAGGGCGTGGGGGATGGCCGCCGCGATGTCCCACAGCCGGGGGACGGCGCGGGAGTCGGAGGCCAGGCCCCAGTAGAGGACGCCCATGTAGCTCATGATGGTGATGTTGAGCCCCATGCCGTCCATCACCGGGCCCAGCGGGAACATTCCCAGCATCTGGCTCCCACCCAGGTAGAGCGGGAAGTCCGGCCCGGGCACGTTCGACACCACCAGGTTCGCCACGGGACGGTGGCGGTCCGCCAGCTTCATCCCGGTGTAGAGGCGCGCCGCCGCCGCGAAGACGTTGGGGGTGGCGTGCTCGGCCCAGTTCTGCAGCATGGTGGCCCCGAGGGCCTTGTGCTCTTCCTTGGCCCCCTTGGTGCCCTCGTGGATGAACCGGAGGCGTTCGATGGGGTCGTCGAGGTGGGTGGGCAGCTGCACGAACATGCTCGACACCTTGTTGGATCCCTTCAGCTCGGCCACGTCGGGCGTCACCGACACCGGGACCACCGACACGAGCGGGATCTCGGGGAGCTCGTCGCCCGCCAGCAGGTACGTACGCAGCGCGCCCGTGACCATGGCCAGGACGACGTCGTTCACCGTCGTGCCGATCTCGTTCTTCAGCTTCTTGGCATCGGCCAGGCTGGCGGCGGCGAAGGCGACCCGGCGCCGGGCGTGCACGGCGACGTTGATCGACGTGCGCGGCGCGCTCAGCGGCAGCGCGCCCTTGCCGTCGGAGCTGCGCCGGATGCGGCGCACGCCGAAGATGTTGCGCGTCGTGCGCAACATGATCCGGCCCACGTCGAACGGCGCCACCAGGCCGGCCACCATGGCCTGCGAGACGAGCTCCAGGCCGGAAGGGATGCGCGAATCGAGCGGGCGTGCCGTCGTCGGCGTGGCGTCGGGCGGGTCGGGCTCCAGGTCGAACAGTACGCCGAGGAGCTCGGCGCCCGAGACACCGTCGATTGTGCTGTGGTGCATCTTGGTGACCAGGGCGATCTTCCCGTCCTCCAGGCCCTCGACGATCCACATCTCCCACAAGGGCCGATCGCGGTGCAGCTGGCGGCTGATGACGTCCGCGGCGAAGTCGCCGAGCTCGCGCATGCCGCCCGGTGCCGGGAGTGCGGCCCGCCGCAGGTGGTTGTCGATGTCGAAATCGGGGTCGTCGACCCAGACGGGGTGGCCGAGCCGCATCGGCACCTCCACCAGACGGCGCTGGAAGACGGGAGCGAGGGGGATGCGGTCGCTGATCAGCTGGCGGACGCGCCGGAACGAGTAGCCCCCCGGCACCGTGGACGGGTCGAACACGGCCGTCATCGCCACGTGCATGTGCAGGGTGGGCGTCTCCATATAGAGAAAGCTGGCGTCAAGCCCGCTGAGGCGTTCGGGGGTCATGGAGGCTCCTTCATCACTCTTCCGTGCCGTCCATAACCTCGCACCAACTGCCGTGCGGGGGCAACTGGGAACCGTCTCCGACCAGGGCGGACCTGCGCCCGCTGCCCGGTTCGGGCGATGATGGGGCCCGTGCCGTACGCATATCTGGCCGTGACGCTGGTGGGGGCCGCCGCGGTGGCTCTCGCCTACCGCCCCATCCGGCGCGAGCCCTTCACCGTGGGGAGCTTTGCCGCCGGCTGGATCGCGGGAGAGCTGGCATTCCAGAACATCGTCTGGCAGGTGGTGGCCACCGTCGTCTTCGTCAGCTTCGGCGCGCTCGACGGCTGGGCCGGCTGGCTCGGCCTCGGGGTGGCGGTCGTGGACTGGATCGGCCTCGCCGGACTCGGCCTTGCCGGCCTGCGGGCCGGCGACGTGACCGCTGCCGCCCTGGCCGAGGTACGGTCCGACGCGTTCCCGGTGCCGGCCGCGCCGACCGAGCCCGACTGGGGCCGCTGGTGGAGGGTGACCAGAGCCATCCCGTTCAAGTCGCGCGCGGTCCAGGCGACGCGCAATGTCGACTACTGGGGCGACGGCGACCGGCACCATCATCTCGACGTCTACCGGTCCCGTCTCGCCCCGCCCGCCCAGGCGCCGGTGATGGTGTACATCCACGGCGGCGCGTGGGTCATCGGGGAGAAGCGCGAGCAGGGCAAGCCGATGATGTTCGAGTTGGTCGCCCGCGGCTGGGTGTGCGTCGCCATCAACTACCGGTTGAGCCCGAAAGCCACGTGGCCCGACCAGATCGTCGACGTCAAGCGCGCCGTCGCCTGGGTGAAGGCGCACATCGCGGAGTACGGGGGCGACCCCGCCTTCGTCGCGGTCAGCGGCGGCTCGGCCGGTGGCCACCTCTGCGCGCTGCTCGCGCTCAGCGCGGGCGATCCCGCATTCCAGCCCGGGTTCGAAGAGGCCGACGCGTCCGTGCAGGCGTGCGTCCCCTTCTACGGCGTGTTGGATGTGACCCCTTCGCCGGAGGCCAACCTCTTTGGCTCCGGCATGCTCGAGATGCTCGAGAAGACCGTCATGAAGGTCAAGGAGGACGAACACCCCGAGGTCTTCCGCGATGCCTCCCCGACCTGCCGGGTCCGCGCCGACACGCCGCCGTTCTTCGTCCTGCACGGCCGCAACGACACCCTGGTCCCGGTCGAGACGGCCCGGACCTTCGTGCAGCGCCTGCGCGCCGTCTCCCGCGCCCCCGTGGCCTACGCCGAGTTGCCCCTGGCCCAGCACGCCTTCGACGTCCTGGCCTCACTGCGGTGCCAGGCCACCACCTCGGCCGTCGGCGACTTTCTCGACGGCGCCCGGGCCGCCCTCGCCGACCCGCACCCCCAAGGTGCGACGCCCGCGCGAAATCTTTCTGACCTAGAGTCGCAACCTTGAATCTGGCGTCTCGTCAGGTCTCGGGCCGACGTCCGGTGCGGAGGGAAGAAGGGGAAGCAGTGGGGAACAGAGCGACGCTCGCGCGGACTCGACGCGGCCGAGGTGGGGCAGGTGCCCCGGATCGATCCGAGGTGATCGGACGCCTGCTGAAGTGCAACGTTCGCCACGTGGTCACGTCCGGACTGGCGCTCACACTCGGGACGACTGCGCTGGCCCTGGGTACCGGCTCCGCCGGAGCAGCTGCCGCCTCCTCCACGCCCGGCGTCACGTCGAACTCCATCACGGTGGGCTCCATCAGCGACATCTCGGCGCCCATCGCCGGCTTGTTCGAGGGGGCCAAGGTGGGAACCCAGGCCTACTTCGCCATGATCAACAGCGAGGGCGGGGTCAACGGCCGCAAGCTGGTGATCAACGGGATGGACAGCGCGTTCTCCTCGGGCACCGTCACCAACGAGGCGCAGAGCATCGCGGCGAACGACTTCGCCTTCGTCGGCGGCTTCTCGCTGCTCGACGGCGCCGAGAAGCCGGCCATCGACGCGGGCAAGGTGCCGGAGATCACCCAGGTGCTGAGCCCGAACCTCTACACCGACCCCAATCTCTACTCGGCGGTTCCGCTCGTCACCGGAGGTGAGATCAGCGGCCCGTTCAAGTGGCTCAAGAGCAAGTACCCCCAGGACGTGAAGGCCGTCGGGGTCATCGGCTCCAACTCGGCCGCCACCGCCGTCACGGCGGAGCACACGTTCCACAACCTGAGCAACAACTTCGGCTACAAGTGGGTCTACGACCGTGACGCCAGCTTCACCGAGACGTCGTTCCTGCCCGACATGATCAAGATGAAGAACGCCGGCGTGAAGATGCTCTTCGAGCCCACGCAGCAGGGCGCCTACATCTCCACCATGGCCCAGGAGAACCAGCAGGAAGGTCTCAACGCGCTGTTGGTCTCCGGTGCGAATGCGTACGAGCAGGGGTTCGACCCGGGCCCGGCCGGCAACGGGACGCTCATCACTACCGTCACCGCGCTCTACATGGGCCAGGACGCCAAGGTCATCCCGGCCGTGGCCACGTTCGACAAATGGGCCAAGAAGGTCGACCCGCAGACCCAGCTCGACCTCTACACACTGTACGGCTGGATCAACGCCGAGCTCTTCGTGCAGGCGCTCAAGGGTGCCGGGGCCGACCCCACCCGGGCCAGCCTCGAGGCGCAACTGGACAAGATCACCTCCTTCAACGCCGGCGGCCTCACCTCGACCCAGGACCCGGCCCAGAAGATCCCCGGGCAGTGCTGGATCGTGGCCCAGTACGACAACGGGACCTGGAAGCGCATCGCGCCGGACCCCAAGGCGGGCTTCGTCTGCAAGCCCGGCGGGTTCTACCCGAGCAGCTACAAGGGCATCTCGCGCTAGGACACACCTGCTCTCCCGCCGTGGCTTCAGGAATGAGTGACGAGCAGCGGTCGTGAACGAGTTCATCAGCTTCGTGGTGGCCGGAGTGGTCACCGGGTCGATCTATGCGGTGACCGCGAGTGGCCTGGTGGTCACGTACAAGTCCACGGGCGTGTTCAACTTCGCCCACGGCGCGGTGGGCATGCTGATGGCCTACCTGTACTGGCAACTGTGGCAGGGCTGGGGATGGAACCCCGTGCTCTCGCTGGTGGTCGTCCTCCTCGTCATTGCGCCGCTGTTCGCCCTGGTGGTCGAGCGCGTCCTCATGCGGCCGCTCTACGGTTCGGCGCTCAGCACCATGATCGTGGTGACGCTGGGCTTGTTCCTGGTGCTCTACGGGCTGGTCTCGACCATCTGGGACCAGACGATCACTCGCAACCTGCCGGATTGGTTCACGAGCGACCAGGTCAGCGTGCTCGGGGTCAACCTCACCTACGAGGACCTGATCACCGTGGGGTGCGCGGTGGGCGTGGCCGTGGCGCTGTGGGCGCTCTTCAAGTTGACCAGGGTGGGCGTGTCGATGCGGGCGGTGGTCGACGACCCGAGCCTGGCCTCCCTGACCGGAGCCCGGACCAACCGCATCGCGGGCTTTGCCTGGATCGTCGGCTTCATGCTCGCCGGGCTCGCCGGGATCCTCCTCGCTCCCGGGTCCGGGATGAGCATCGCCATCCTCTCCGAGGTGGTGATCTTCGGCTACGCGGCGGCCATCGTCGGGCGCCTGAGCAGCCTGCCGTTGACCTATCTCGGAGCGATGATCCTCGGGATCTCCGAGTCACTGGCCATCGGATACGTCCCGGCCAACTACCTCAACGACGTGACGGCCATCCTGCCGATGGGGCTGCTGATCGTCGCTCTGCTCCTGCTGCCCCAGGCCAAGCTCACCGTCGGCCGGGTGGTTCGCCTGCGGCCCCCAAAACCGGCGAGCCTGCGTTCCACGCTCGTCGGTGCCGCCGCGCTGGTCGGGGCCACCGTGCTTTTCGGGGCCTTCGTCACGGGCACCAACCTGTACACCGTCGGGCTGGCCTTGACCATCGGGTTGGGCGCGCTGTCGCTCGTCTTGCTGTCGGGCTACGGCGGACAGATCTGGCTGTGCCAATTCACCTTCATGGGCCTGGGCGCCTGGGCCATGACCAAAGTTGGCGGCGGCGATTCGGTCCTCGGCGTCCTGGCGGCCATCGGGCTGTGTGCCGCCGCCGGCGGAGTCCTCGCCCTCCCGGCGCTCCGGCTGCGCGCGCTCTACATGGCGCTGGCCACGCTCGCCTTCGCCGTGCTGATGGACCAGCTCTTCTTCACCAACCCGTCCATCCTCCCCAGCGGGTCGATGAACGTGGGGCGCCCCGACATCTTCGGGATGCACTTCGCCACCGACCGGGCCTTCATGGTGCTCGTCGCGGTGGTCTTCGCGGTCTGCCTCATCGGCGTGGGAGCGCTGCGCCGGGGCCCGTTCGGCCGGCGCCTGGTGGCCATGAGCGACAGCCAGGCCGCCTGCGCCACGGTGGGCATGAACATCACCCGGACCAAGCTCGCCGCGTTCGTGATCGCCGGCGGCATGGCCGGACTGGCCGGTGCCCTCTACGGCGGCATGTCCCGGACGGTCTCCTTCTCGCAGTTCGGTTTCGTGAACAGCCTGGTGCTCTTCGTGGCCGTGGCCTTGGCCGGCATCACCATCCTGAGTGGCGCGGTGCAGGCGGGCATCGGGGTGGCCCTCCTGCCCCTCATCGCCACGCACATCCCGTCCGTCTCCGGGTTCACCTACATCCTCTTTGGCGCGGGCATCATCGCGGTGGGGCGCAACCCCTACGGAGTCGGCCTGGTCTACACACGACTGGGCGAGTGGTGGGACGCGCGTCGTGCGCGGGCCGCGGCGGGCGGCGGCCTCGCCGGGAAGCCGCCGACGCAGGTTCCCGGGCCGCTGGTCCCCCAGGAGGTGCGCTCCGTTGGCTGACTCGGTGGGCACCGCCTCCCCCGCGCTGGTGGTCGAGGGCGTGTCGGTACGGTTCGGGGGGCTCCAGGCCCTCGATGCCGTCGCGCTCGATGTGTCGGCCGGAGAGATCCACGGCCTGATCGGGCCGAACGGCGCCGGCAAGACGACGTTGTTCAACGTGATCACGGGCCTGCAGCGCCCGACGCGGGGACGGGTGCTCCTGGGCCCGCACGACGTGACGGGCTCCAAGCCCCATGTGCGGTCGCGCCGCGGTCTCGGACGCACCTTCCAGCGCCTGGAGCTGTTCGGCACCTTGTCCGCACGCGAGAACGTCCAGATGGCGGCGGAGGTACAGCAGCACAAGCTCACCAGCGGACGGACCCCAGCCGAGGAGGCGGACTTCCAGCTGGCGCGCGTCGGGATCCTCCACGTCGCCGACGAGCCGACCGACTCCCTCCCGACCGGCCTCGCCCGCCTCGTCGAGATGGCGCGTGCCCTCGCCACCTCACCCTCCGTCCTGCTCCTCGACGAGCCGAGCGCGGGCCTCAACGCAGAGGAGACCCACGGCGTCGGCGAGGTGCTCCATCAGCTGGCATCGGAGGGGATGGCCGTCCTCCTGGTCGAGCACGACATGTCCCTGGTGATGGCCATCTGCGCCCGCGTCGACGTGCTCGACAACGGGTTCGTGATCGCGCGCGGTGATCCGGCCAGCGTGCAGGCCGACCCCGTCGTCCAGGAGGCCTATCTCGGCGGGGGGACATCGACCGCCGCCCCACCACGCGCCGCCCCCGAGGCCCGACCGGTCGCGGCGGACGCGAGCGACGGTTCGCGGTCCGAGCACGGGCCCGACGGGAGCGAGGTGGACCCGGAGCTCGCTCTGTCCGCCGTCGGTGTGCGAGCCGGGTACGGGCGCATCGAGGTGTTGCACGGGATCTCGCTCGCGGTGCGGTCGGGCTCCGCCCTCGCGCTGCTCGGCCCCAATGGCGCCGGCAAGACGACCCTGCTCAATGCGATCTCGGGACAGATCCCGCTGACCGCAGGGACGGTCGACGTAGCAGGCCATCGCCTGGGGAAGAACGCCACCGAGCGGCTGGCGCGCTCCGGCGTGTGCCTGATCCCCGAAGGCCGATCCATCTTCCCGAACCTGACCGTCTCCGAAAACCTCCTCATGTACACGTTCCGCCAAGCCGGCCTGAAGAGCGCCTGGGTCGAGGAGCACGCCTTCGAACGGTTCCCCGCCCTGGCCGACAGGCGCAAGCAGCTGGCGGGCACGCTGTCGGGGGGCGAACAGCGGATGCTCTCCCTGGCCCGGGCGCTGACGACCGATCCCCAGATCCTGTTGCTCGACGAGCTCTCCATGGGCCTCGCCCCGATCATCGTCGACCAGCTCTATGACCTCGTCGGCCAGCTGGTCGCTTCGGAGGGACTGACCATCATCATGGTGGAGCAGTTCGTCCAGACGGCGCTCTCCATCGCGGACGAGGCCGCGATCATGGTCAACGGCGAGCTGGTCAACCAGGGCAAGCCCGCCGACATCCGCGCGGAAGTCGTCGGCGCGTACCTCGGCGCCGACACGACCGGCGCGACGTCCTAGTCGTCAGCCAACAGCACGTCGACGCCGAGCGCGTCCCCCTCCTCGGTCACCAGCTCGTCCACCCCGCCGGCGTCGACGAGGTCGGCGCGGGCCGACTCCACGTCGAGCAGCACCGCCGGCGGCGCGGTGACAGTGAGCCGGGCCACCCGGGCCCGCATGGAGCGCTTGTGCGTCGTCTTCTCGCGGCGCACCACGCCGAGGATCTCGGCCGCCACGTCGAGCACGGCGGGCCGTGCACCCGCGTGCGGGCCGACCTCGGCCACGGTCGGCCAGGGCGCCAGGTGGACCGAGCCCTCCTGCCACCAGCTCCACACCTCCTCGGTCACGAAGGGGAGGAAGGGCGCGAAGAGCCGGTGCAGCGCCGAGAGGGCGATGGCCAGCGTGGCCCGGGCCGAGTCCGCGCCGGCGGCCGAGCCCTCGCCGTAGGCGCGTGACTTGACCAACTCGACATAGTCGTCGCAAAAGGACCAGAAGAAGGACTCGGTGAGCTCGAGCGCCCGCGCGTAGTCGAACCCCTCGTGCGCCGCCGTCGCGGCCTCAACCAGCTCGGCCAGCTGCGCCAGCAGCGCCGCGTCGAGTGCGTCGTGCACCGCTTCGAGCCCGGGGATCGGGCCCTCGCCGAGACGCCCCAGCGCGAACTTCGAGGCGTTGAGGACCTTGATCGCCAACCGCCGCCCGATCTTCATGACGCCGGTGTCGAGCGCCGTGTCCGTGCCGGGCCGGCCGTTGCAGGCCCAGTAGCGCAGGGCGTCTGAGCCGAATTCGTCCAGCAGCGCCATGGGCGTGACGACGTTGCCCCGCGACTTGGACATCTTCTTGCGGTCCGGGTCGAGGATCCACCCGTTGATCGTGGTGTGCTTCCACGGCAGGACGTCGTGCTCGAGGTGCGACCGCAGCAGCGTGTCGAAGAGCCAGGTGCGGATGATCTCGGGGCCCTGGGGCCGCAGGTCCATCGGAAACGTGGCCTCGAAGAGCCGCGGGTCGTCCTCCCAGCCGCAGACGATCTGCGGGGTGACCGACGAGGTGGCCCAGGTGTCCATGACGTCAGGGTCGCCGGCGAAGCCGCCTGGCGCTCCCCGCTGCTCCTCCGTGTACCCCTCGGGCACGTCGGTCGTCGGGTCGACCGGCAGGCTGGCCTCGTCGGGCGCCAACGGAGTGCCGTAGTCGGGCTTCCCGTCGGCGCCCACCGGGTACCACACCGGCACGGGCACGCCGAAGAAGCGCTGCCGGCTCACCAGCCAGTCGCCGTTGAGCCCGTTCACCCAGTCGTCGAAGCGGACCTTCATGTACGGCGGGTGCCAGTCGAGCTCCATGGCGCGCTCGAGCAGTTGGTCGCGCAGCACCTCGTCCCGTCCGCCGTTGCGGAGGAACCACTGCCGGGAGGTCACGATCTCGAGGGGACGGTCGCCCCTCTCGTAGAACTTGACCGGATGGGTGATCGGCTTGGGCTCGCCGATCATGTCCCCCGACGCGGCGAGCAGCTCGACGATGGCCCTCTGGGCCTGCTTCACCGTCTTGCCGGCGAGGGCGTTCCACGTCTCGCCGTCGGGCACGCCGGGCGGCGGCGACTCGGCGATGCGCCCCGTCCGGGTGACGATGCTCCGCGTCGGCAGGTCGAGCTCGCGCCACCACACGACGTCGGTGACGTCGCCGAACGTGCAGATCATGGCGATACCCGAGCCCTTGTCCGGCTCGGCCAGGCGGTGGGCGAGGACCGGCACCTCGACGCCGAACAGCGGCGTGCGCACCGTGGTGCCGAAGCGCTCCCCGTAGCGCTCGTCGTCTGGGTGCGCCACCAGCGCGACACACGCGGGCACGAGCTCGGGCCGCGTCGTCTCGATCTCGATGTCGCCGAAGCGCAGCCGGTGATAGGCGCCCGACAGCTCGCGGTCCTCCATCTCGGCCTGCGCGACCGCGGTCTGGAAGTCGACGTCCCACATGGTGGGCGCCTCCGCCGAGTAGGCCTCGCCGCGCGCCAGATTGTGCAGGAACATGCGCTGGCTGGCGCGCCGCGCCGTGTCCCCGATGGTGGCGTAGGTGCGGCCCCAGTCGACCGAGAGCCCGACGTGGCGCCACAGGTCCTCGAAGGCCTGCTCGTCCTCGGCGGTGAGCCGCTCGCACAGCTCAATGAAATTGGGCCGGCTCACCGGCACGTCGTCCTTGCCCGGGTCGTCGGGAAGCGCGAAGTCGGGGTCGTAGGGCAGCGAGGGGTCGCAGCTGACCCCGAAGTAGGTCTGCACGCGGCGCTCCGTGGGGAGCCCGTTGTCGTCCCAGCCCATGGGGTAGAAGACCTTCCAGCCGCGCATGCGCCGGTAGCGGGCGATGGCGTCGGTCTGGACGTACCCGAACACCGAGCCCATGTGCAGCGAGCCCGACACCGTGGGCGGCGGCGTGTCGACGGAGAAGACCTCCGAGCGGGTGGCGGCCGCGTCGAACCGGTAGGCGCCCGCCTCCTCCCACGCCGCGGACCAGCGCTCCTCGAGACCCTCGAGCGTGGGCTTGTCGGGGACGCGGGGCGCGCCGGTCAGGGGGGTCGACATGATCGGGTTACCGTACCCGGGTGCTGCGCCTTCACGACACCGCCACGGGAACCGTGCACCCCCTCGAGCTGCGCACCGAGGGCGAGGTGTCGATGTACGTCTGCGGCCCGACCGTCGACAACCTGCCCCACATCGGGCACGGCCGCCTGAGCCTGGTCTTCGACGTCCTGCGGCGATACCTGCTCTTCGGCGGGTTGTCGGTGCGTTACGTCTCGAACATCACCGACATCGACGACAAGATCATCAAGCGGGCGGCCGAGCAGCGGCGGACCGAGCCCGAGGTGGCGGCGGAGATCGAGGCGCGGTGGTGGGAGGGCATGGACGGGCTGGGCGTGCTGCGCCCGGACGAGTCGCCCCACGCGACCGCCTACGTCGACCAGATGGTCGACCTCATTGAAGGGCTCGTCCGCCGCGGCGTGGCCTACGAGACGTCCGACGGCGTCTACCTCGAGGTGGCCCGGGTGCCCGGGTACGGGCTGCTGGCCCGCCAGAGCCTCGACTCGCTGCGCGCCGGTGCGCGGGTGGAGGAGAACGAGGAGAAGCGGTCGCCCCTCGACTTCGCGCTGTGGAAGAAGGCACGGGACGGCGGGCCGTCGTGGGACGCGCCGTGGGGGAAGGGCCGGCCCGGGTGGCACACCGAGTGCGTGGTCATGTCGCTCGACCTGTTGGGCGACGGCTTCGACCTGCACGGAGGGGGGCAGGACCTGATCTTCCCGCATCACGAGAACGAGCGGGCCCAGGCCGTCGCCGAGGACCGGCCGTTCGCGCGCCACTGGGTGCACAACGGGTGGGTCGAGGTCGAGGGCACGAAGATGTCCAAGTCGCTCGGCAACTTCACGTCGCTGACCGACCTGCTCGACCGCTACGACGGGCGCGCCTACCGCCTCCTCGTCCTGCGCGCGCACTACCGCTCACCCATTGAGGTCACCGAGTCGACGATCATCGACGCCGAGAAGGGGCTCGAACGGCTCGACGGCCTGGCCCGCCGATTCGGGGTCGGGGGGATGCTCGAGCAGACGGCGCGCGGCTTCGTCGTCGAGGGCATTGAGCCGGCGACGGATCTCGCCGCAGCTTCGGTGGCCGCATTCCGCGAGCGCATGGACGACGACCTCGACACCCCGGGTGCGCTGGCCGGCGTCTTCGAGCTGGTGACGGCAGCGCACTCGACGGCGGATGCCGGCGACGAGGCGGTCGCGGCCTTGCTAGCGCGCACGGCGGCCGTGCTGGTGGCGGCGCTCGGCGTGTCCCTCCGGGACGAGTCCGGCGAGGTCGACGAGGCCTCCGCCAAATTGGTGGCCGAGCGCGACGAGGCCCGGCAGGACAGGGACTTCGGCCGGGCCGACACGCTGCGCGACGAGCTGGTGGCCCGGGGCTGGACCGTGGAGGACACGCCTTCGGGCACCTCGATCCGTCGCTGAGCGAGGGGAAGGCCAGCTCAGGGCCCCGAAACCGAGGGATGGATGGACTGTGACCCCCTGGTAGGTTACCGTTAAGTAACCAAGGAAACGCCGGGCCGGCGATGCGATCGCGAGGCAGGTCCCGGAGCACGGTTCCCAATACGCCAACAGGCACCGGCGCGCGCGCCGGCGGCGCAAGGAGGGCGCAGCAAATGTCCGACTACTCGCTCGACCTGAACGAGGACCAGATCCAGATCACCAAGTGGGTGCACGAGTTCGCCGAGAACGTCGTCCGCCCCGCAGGCCCCGAATGGGACGAGCGGGAAGAGACCCCGTGGCCCATCATCGAGGAGGCGGCCAAGATCGGCCTGTACTCCTTCGACTTCATCGCCCAGGCGTTCTCCGACCCGACCGGCCTCCTCATGTGCCTGGTCAACGAGGAGATGAGCTGGGGCGACGCCGGCATCGCGCTGGCCATCTTCGGCTCGACCCTCGCCGTCGCCGGCATCTTCGCCAACGGCACGCCCGAGCAGATCGGTGAGTGGATCCCGCAGTGCTTCGGGACGCCCGACGACATCAAGCTGGCCGCGTTCGGCGTGTCCGAGCCCGACGCCGGGTCCGACGTCTCGTCGCTCAAGTCGCGCGCCGTCTACGACGAGGCGAAGGACGAGTGGGTGCTGAACGGCACCAAGACCTGGATCACCAACGGTGGGATCGCCAACACGCACGTGCTGGTCCTCTCGGTCGACCCCACGCTGGGCAGCCGCGGGCAGGCCAGCTTCGTAGTGCCCGAGGGCACGCCCGGGATCTCGCAGGGGCAGAAGTTCAAGAAGATGGGCATCCGGGCCTCGCACACCGCGGAGGTCATCCTGGACCACTGCCGCGTGCCGGGACGATGCCTGCTCGGCGGCAAGGAGAAGCTCGACGAGCGCATCGCGCGCGCCAAGGAGGGCAAGCGGACGTCCACCCAGGCGGCGATGGCCACCTTCGAGGCTTCACGCCCGATTGTGGGCGCGCAAGCGGTCGGCATCGCGCGGGCGGCCTACGAGTTCTCGCTCGACTACGCCAAGGAGCGCAAGCAGTTCGGCCGGGCCATCATCGAGAACGAGGCCATCGCGTTCAAGCTGGCCGACATGAAGATGCACACCGATGCGGCGCGCCTGTTGGTGCACCGGGCGGCGAACATGGCGTCGACGGGCAAGAAGTTCGAGAACGGCGAGGGCTCCATGTCCAAGCTCTACGCCGGCGAGAACGCGGTGTGGGTGACCGACCAGGCCATCCAGATCCTCGGTGGCTACGGCTACGTGCGCGAGAATCCGGTGGAGCAGTGGCACCGCGACTCGAAGATCTACACGATCTTCGAGGGGACCTCGGAGATTCAGCGGCTCGTGATCAGCCGGGCGATCTCGGGGATCCACATCAACTGATCCACCGGGCCAACTCCAAAGTTAGGAAAAACAAGCTGCGTAGAGACGCTCGGGACGCTGACCAGCGCCCAGCGGCAGTAGCGCCCACCTCTGACTTCTGGCTCGCACCGTGGCGCGCCGACTCCAGGAGTGACGGGTCGGGGTCGATCCGATAACCTCAGGCAACCGGCGTGGGTTTCCATTGGAGGTGGGAATGGACCAGCCTCGACTCGGTGCTGTGGGCCTCCGTCGGGGTGGCCAGGCCGTAGGCAACCGTCCCAGTCTGTTCCGTCGCGTCCGGGTGGAGGTCGCTCCGATCGCTGTTCTGATGCCCGCCGTCGCTCTCGACGGCCAAGGCGCAGCTCGGCGATAGCCGGCGCGGAACGGTAGGACCGGCATGAAGAGACCTGGCGCACTGCCAACTGGGTGGCCGAAGACCGGCATCCGAGCATCCCCGATCCGACTTCGTGCCCTCGGAGCAGCCATCTCCATCGTCACGCTCGGCGTGGTCCTCCAGATCAGCGTCGGTCCGGCCGCCGCGGCTCGCAACGTCACTCCGAGTACCGCGGCGACGGTCGCCACGACTGCCTCGGCAAATACCGATACGAACACCTTTGACGTCACCTGTGTGAACAACCCCGTGACTGACACCGGCGCGCTGGCGAACGCGATCTCCAGTGCCGAGGCGTCCGGGGGGACCGTCCAAATTTCGGCCGGGACCTGTGCCGTCGACAAAGCGTTCCCGGTGACGGCGCAGGTCACCATTGAGGGAGCAGGCGCGACCGCGACCTCGCTGGTCCAGCACAACGACGCCGCCATCTTCAACGTCAAGGCACAGCACGTGACGGTCCAGGACCTCAACTTGGACACGGCGACCTACAACACGACGATCCCGCCCAGCGTTCACGACGACACCGATCCACTGGCCATGGTCTCGGACGCCAGCTACACGACAGTGAGCAACGTCGACGCCGAGACGGGCGGAGGTTTCGGCATCCGCCTCGTCGGTCCCAACCCGTGCTACACCGACCTGAACACCGGCGACGTCATCAGGGACGTCAACGTGACGACAATCGGAATCGGTGGCTATGCCGGCGTCGACGTCGACTGCCAGAATGGCGCGACGTTGGACGACATCGTGATCTCCGGCGGCTACCTCGCGCTGTACCAGGACCAGAACGTCACCGTCACCAACGAGTCATTCACTCCGGGGCCCTACTCGGAGACCTGCCAGGCTCCGTGGTTCATCACCGGACCGACCCAAAACATGTCGCTCGACTCTGTGACCTCCTCCGGAGGCGACGGAAAGATCAGTGAGACCCCCGGGTCCGACGCGATGCGCGCGAACTCGCCCGTTGCCCAGCCGTACCAGACGGCTCAGAACATCGTGGCCGACAATCAGCAACTCACCAATTCCGCTTGCGAGGGGATCATGGTCGAGGTTTCGGGCACCGACGTCTACGGCAGTGCTCCGAGCTTCACCGAGACCAACGACGCCCCCGCCCCGGTGACGCTGAGTGGGACGCTCGCCTGCACCTACGACTCGGGGGGCACCAAGGCCGTGGGCAGCACCTACACCGTCAACGCCAGCACCTGCTCGGGACTCACCCCCTCGGATGCCGACTACACGATCACCTACGCCGGGCTGAGCGGGGGCTTCGTGGTGTCGCCGGCCACCATCACGGTCGAGGTCTCGGGCACCGACGTCTACGGCAGTGCTCCGAGCTTCACCGAGACCAACGACGCCCCTGCCGCGGTGACGCTGAGTGGGACGCTCGCCTGCACCGACGACTCGGGGGGTACCCAAGCCGTCGGCACCTACACCGTCGACGCCGGCACCTGCGCAGGACTGACGCCGTCTGATGCCACCGACTACACAATCACCTACGCCGGGTCGAGCGGGGGCTTCGTGGTGAATCGCACCGGGAATTTTGGAGGCTCTAACCCTCGGAGAGAGGATGGAGCCGATGCCAACCCACAAGAGGTACCCACCTGAGCTGAAGGAGCGGGCGGCGCGAATGGTGCTCGAGTGGCGTCGGGAGCGTGATCGCACCGACGGCGGTTTCGAGGAAGTAGCCGCCAAGCTCGGCGTGCACCCAGAATCGGTCCGCAACTGGCTCAAGACCCAGCAGGTCGACGCCGGCGAGCGGCCGGGGATCACCACCGACGAGCGCAAGCGGATCCAAGAGCTGGAACGGGAGGTCCGCGAGTTGCGGCGGGCCAACGCAATTCTGAAGTCGGCCTCGGCTTTCTTCGCGGCGGAGCTCGACCGCCAACCCAACAAGTAGTGGCCTACGTGGAGGCGCACAAGGCGTCTTTCGGGGTCGAGCCGATCTGCGAGGTTCTCGAGGTCGCCCCCTCCACCTACTACGCCGCTTTGAACCGTCAGCCCTGCGCCCGGGCGCTCCGCGACGCCGAGCTGAAGCCCGAGATCGAGCGGGTGTACGCCCACAACCGCTTCGTCTATGGGCCCCGCAAGGTCTGGCGCCAGCTGAACCGGGAAGGCATAGCAATCTCACGGTGTCGCACCGAGCGCCTCATGCGACAGATGGGAATCCAGGGGCGCTCGCGGGCCCGGAAGCGCCGCACGACCATCCCAGCCGACGTGGGGCTGCGCCCGGCCGACCTGGTCGATCGCAAGTTCGTGGCGAGCCGTCCCAACCAGCTCTGGGTGGCCGACATCACCTATTCGGCTCAGTTGTCATTTATGTGCAGTCGCCCAGGTGCAACGGAACCATGGGGCCGGATGAGGGCGATGAACGTCAGTCTGAGGGCGACCAGCAGCTGCACATAACGGCAGGCTCCTTGCCGGTCCGGCCGTCGGGTCGGAGGACAAGGAGGAGCTCATGTCGGTCGACTCAGCTTGGACGAAGGAAGCGGCGCTTGCCGCCTTCGATGACCATCTGCGGCGAGCCCGCGGTGTCTGTGCAGGCACCCGCGCCAATTACACCCGGTGGGTCCGGGCGTTCTTGGAGGAGCGCTTCCCTGATGGGCGCGTGCAGGTCGAGGGGCTTGGCGCTCAAGAGGTCATTGCGTTCATCAGCGCGGCGTCGTGTCGCTATCAGCCAAGGACGTTGGAGTTGGTGGCGACCTCGTTGCGTTCTTTCTTCCGATTCCTTCGCACCCAGGGCCTGGGTGCGGTCGGTCTGGAGGACGCTGTGCCGATGGTGCCCCGCCGTCGCAAGGATCTCGTCCGGCACCTCAACTCGCAGGCCTTCAGCGAGCTCATCGCCTCATTGGACGCGTCATCGGCCCGCGACCTGCGTGACCGGGCGATCATCTTGTGCATGGCCCGCTTGGGCCTCCGGGTCAGCGAGGTCTGCCGGCTCGAGCTCGACGACATCGACTGGCGCCAGGGAGTGGTTTCGGTGCGCACTCGCAAGACTGGCCATGGCGCACGCCTTCCCATCCCTGTCGAGGTGGGACACGCGCTGGCCGAGTACCTCGAGCATGGCCGGCCCGACAGCACGGTGCGCGAAGTGTTCGTGCTGCTTCGCCTGCGCCGAGGTGCTCCGATCAGTGCCAGCATCGTGGGACGAGCGGTGCAAAGGGCGCTCGAGCGGGCTGGGATCGACGCGCCCACCCGTGGCGGGAACCTGCTGCGCCACTCGATGGCCACCGAGCTCCAAGCCCGGGGCGTCCGTCTGGTCGAGATCGCCGGTCTGCTCGGGCACAGCGAACTTGCCACCACTCGGATCTACGCAGCGGTCAACGTCGATGCCCTTCGTGAGGTGGCGCTGCCGTGGCCGGGGAGGGCGTCATGACCGGGGCCATTGGCCGCGTCATCGAGAGATACATAGAGATGCGTCGTGGTCTGGGCTATCGCTCGGTCACCCACGAGCGCTCATTGCGCGAGTTCGCTCGCTACCTCGACGGCCATGAGGGGCCGATCCCCTTGGAGACGACGCTGGAATGGGCCACCTCGACGTCCTCGACCAACCCCCGCAATGCAGCGCATCGGCTGGGCAGGGTGCGGGGCCTGCTACGCCACCTCCATGCGATGGACGGTGAGACCGACGTGCCCGCCCCCGGGCTGCTCGGCCCGACGGGTCATCGCACTCCGCCCCACGTCTACTCCGACGCCGAGATCGCCGCCCTTCTGGCCGAGGCAGCTCGGCTGGATCCCCCCGGCGGGCTGCGGCCCAGCTGTTACGTCACCTTGTTCGGGTTGTTGGCCTGCACCGGGTTGCGCATCAGCGAAGCCCTTGCCCTCTCGTGTGCAGACGTCGACCTCAACGGCGCGCTGATCACGGTCCGAGCGGGCAAACGTGGCCTGACCAGGCTGGTTCCCCTGCACCCGAGTGCAGTGGCGGCCCTGGCCGACTACGTCGCTGAGCGGGAACGTCGCTACAGCGCTCCGGGGCCGGGCGAGGCCTTCTTCCGCACCGAGGCGAGCGAGCGGATCAGCTACAGCGTCGCCCATCATGCCTTTTGCGTGGTGCGCCGCCGGCTGGGTTGGACCGCCGATGGCCGGACCCGTGCCCCTCGGGTGCACGATCTGCGCCATCGCATGGTGGTGCGCCGCATCGAGGCCTGGCACGCCCAGGGCGTCGACGTGGACGCCAAGATCCCCGTGCTGGCCACCTACGTGGGCCACGTCGAGGTGCGCGACGTCTATTGGTATCTCTCCGCCGTTCCCGAACTGATGGACATCGTGGGTCAGCGATTCGAGGCGTTCGCCGGACAGCCGCCGGAGGGTGCGTCATGAGAGCGCCTGAGATCGGGTTCGACCAGTTGGTCCAGGACTTCTTCGTGCGTCGCCTGATCGACCAACGTGGGGCGAGTGCCCGGACGGTCGAGAGCTATCGCGACGCCTTCGAACTGCTCTTCGCCTACTTGGAGGACCACTGCGGCAGGCCACCCAGTGCTCTGACGCTCGCCGATCTCGATGCGCCGGTGATCTTGGACTTCCTCGAGCACCTCGAGTGTGTCCGAGGCAACAGCGCTCGCACCCGCAACGCTCGCCTGGCGGCGATCCACTCCTTCATGCGATACGTCGCCGTGCGCGATCCGGCGTCCCTGCCGATCACGACACGGGTGCTGGCCATCCCGGCCAAGCGCTTCGACCGGCCGGTGCTTGGCTACCTCACGAAGGAGCAGATCGCCGCCATCTTGGCCGCGCCCGATCGGACCACCTGGAGCGGGCGACGCGACGCCATCTTGCTGGCTGTCGCCTACAACACCGGCGCCCGGGTCTCCGAGTTGACCGCCCTGCGAGTCAGAGACGTGCTTCTCGAAAGCCGGAGCGCCCTCCAACTCCACGGCAAGGGCCGCAAGCAGCGGGTCATCCCGTTGTGGGCCAGCACCGCCAGAGAACTGCGCACCTGGTTGCACGACACGCAGCAGGCACCGGGGTCTCCGGTCTTCCCGAACCGCAGCGGGTCGTCAATGTCGCGATCGGGAGTGCGCGACCGGCTCGACCGTGCCGTGGCTACGGCTTCCCAATCCTGCCCGACGCTTCGCGGTCAACGTGTCTCGCCGCACACGATTCGGCATTCGACGGCAGTTCACCTCCTGGAGTCGGGCACGGATCTGGCCGTGATCGCACTGTGGCTCGGTCATTCCAGCCCGGCAGTCACCCATCAGTATTTGGAAGCCGACCTCGCCACCAAGGAGGCAACGCTCAGCCGCCTGAGCGACCCGAACCCAGGCCCCGCTCGGTTCCGACCGCGTGACCGACTTCTCGCCTTCCTCGAGGGTCTGTGATTATGTGCTGTTCTTCCTCTCGCAAACCCCCGTGAGCACGGCGCGGACGCGCTGCGACTGCACATAAATGACAACTGAGCCGAATAGGTGTTATGTGGAGCTGCACATAACACGTATGTGCCGACCTGGTCGGGCTTCGCCTACACCGCCTTCGTCATCGACGTCTTCGCCCGACGCATCGTGGGCTGGCGGGTGGCGGGGACGCTCCGCAGTGACCTCGCCCTCGACGCGCTCGAGATGGCCGTGTGGACCCGCCAGCACGAGGACCTCAGCGGAGTCATTCATCATTCGGACCGCGGCGTGCAATATCTCTCCATCCGTTACACCGAGCGCCTGGAGGAGGCAGAGGCCGTCGCCTCGGTCGGTTCCAAAGGCGACAGCTACGACAACGCCCTGGCCGAAACGATCAATGGCCTCTATAAGTCAGAGCTCATCTACAACGAGCACGAGGGACCCTGGAAGACGGTCGAAGACGTCGAACTGGCCACCCTCGGCTGGGTCCACTGGTGGAACCACGAACGCCTGCTCGAACCCATCGGCTACATCCCGCCGGCCGAGTTCGAGACCAACTGGCGAGAAGCGATCGAAAACGGGACCCTCAGCTCCCCCGAGAGCCCCGGACTCGAGACGGGTGGCACCAACCACCCGGGCAGTGAGACGCTTAGCGAGCACACATTCGCCAACGTCAGTTCATAATGGAAAAGCCTCCATCAAACCCGGTGCGATTCACAATCACCTACGCCGGGTTGAGCGGGGGCTTCGCGGTCTCCCTGTCCACCATCACCGTCGAGGTCTCGGGCACCGACGTCTACGGCAGTGCTCCGAGCTTCAGCGAGACCGACGACGCCCCCGCCCCGGTGACGCTGAATGGGACGCTCGCCTGCACCTACGACTCGGGGGGCACCGAGGCCGTCGGCACCTACACCGTCGACGCCAGCACCTGCTCGGGACTGGCCCCCTCGGATGCCACCGACTACTCGATCGCGTACGCCGGGTTGAGTGGAGGCTTCGCGGTCACGCCGGCCACCATCACGGTCGAGGTCTCGGGCACCGACGTCTACGGCAGTGCTCCGAGTTTCAGCGAGGCCGACGACGCCCCTGCCGGGGTGACGCTGAGTGGGACGCTCGCCTGCACCTATGACTCGGGGGGTACCCAAGCCGTCGGCACCTACACTGTCGACGCCGGCACCTGCTCGGGACTGACGCCTTCTGATGCCGCCGACTACACGATCGTCTACGCCGGGTCGAGTGGCGGCTTCGTGGTCACGCCGGCCACCATCACCGTCGAGGTCTCGGGCACCGACGTTTACGGCGGTGCTCCGAGATTCACCGAGACCGACGACGCCCCTGCCGGGGTGACGCTCTATGGGGCGCTCGCCTGTAAATACGACTCGGGGGGCAACGAGGCCGTCGGCACCTACACCGTCGACCCCGGCACCTGCTCGGGGCTGGCCCCCTCGGATGCCACGGACTACACGATCACCTACGTCGGGTCGAGCGAGGGCTTCGTGGTGTCCCCGGCCACCATCACGGTGCGGGTGAGGGGATCCCAGGTGTACGGCAGTTCTCCGAGCTTCACCGAGACCGACGACGCGCCCTCCGGGGTGACACTGTCGGGCAGGCTGACCTGTACGTCGGTCGTCGGAGGGTCCCCCTTCGACGTGCTCGATGTCGGTACCTACACCGTCGACGGGAGCACGTGCTCGGGGCTGAAGCCTTTTGATGCCACTGACTACCAAGTGTCCTATGTCGGCACGAATGACCGCTATGCGGTGAAGCCCAAAGACTTGATCGTCAATGTGTCCGGCACAGAGGTGCTTGGTTCGGCTCCCGCGTTCACCGAAAAGGCGCCGGTCACCCTCACCGGCACCCTCGCCTGCAGCGAGGTGACATCACATTCGTCCATCTCGAGCCTCGGTGCCGGCAGTTACACCGTGGACGGATCGAGTTGCTCGGGGCTGAAGCCCCAGGGCAACCCCGCCGACTACAACCTCAGCTACCGCGGGATCACGTCCAACTTCATCGTCAGAGACCCGAGGCCGATCGTGACGTCGGTGGACCCCGGCTCGGGCCCCGAGAGCGGCGGCACCGCCATCACCATTGATGGGACGGGCTTCTTCGGTCAGAACGTGAGCGTGGTGATCGGCGCCGTTGCAGCTACCAACGTGGTCGTCGTTTCGCCGACCGAGATGACGGCGGCGACCGGTGCGGGCACGAGTGGCAAGTTCGCCGTCTTCGTCACCACAGGAGGCGGCACCAGCCCGAGGGCAGCGGCCGCGGCGTTCACGTACCAGAAGTAGGGATGCTCGTGATCAGCACCGGGCGAACCCCGGGGATCCAGATCAGCTTACCCACCAGGGAAAACACGCTGCTCAACTTCGGTTGGAGAGGCCGGGTTCCCCGTCGGCCGATCTGAGGGTCGGCGCGCCACGAACGATCTCTGTCGCGATCTCTGTCGCGCACCCATGAGCGGGTGACAACGCCTGATTGCGCCATCTGTCAGGGTGGCACGCAAAGATAAGAAGGCCACTCCCAGGACATTCGACGCGAAAGGAAGCAGGCTCATGCCCGACGACTCAGGAGGCGACTCTGGCTCCTCGATCGACCACCGTCACCTGCTGTTGGTGGGTGCCGGGCCGGGTCTTGAACGAGCCAGCCCGGTTCGGCGCCTACGCCATCTTCGAAGTGACCTCCGAGGTCCAGAGGCCGCTCATCAAAACCCCAGCGCTTCGTGGACGAGGATCGCCGTGATGCGATCAGCCACCACGGCGCGGTTGATCATGAGGATGTTGTTCACACCGCTCGGGACGCCATATGCCTCTCGGGCTCGCCGATCCTCGAGCGGAAGCGCGTATTCGAAGATTCGCCGCATCCCCGTGTCGATGTCGGCGACGATCTTCTGGCCGCCGATCACGAGAATGACGTGTTCGGCTCCCGACACTATGGGACCCAACTGGCTCCCACTCGCGGAGGCAAAGAGGAGCGATCCTCCCTCGGTCACCGCGTGCACGCTGCCGACGACATAGTCAGGTGCGGCGGCAAGAATTCGCATTTCACGAGCCTGCATCTCCCGGTCCATCTGGAAGAGCCGTACCCGGAGCGCCTGGTAGCGCCCAGATCGCTCGATGTCATCCGCCACGCCGATCGATTCGAGCGTGCGCGAGGTGTTGTTGAAGACTTCGGCTCCCGGAGGGATCAACGAAGCAACCGTCTGACGAGCTTCGTCGCCCGACGGGACGACGAACGCCCGAATGCCGTTGTGCTCGAGCGCTTCCGCCACCGCGGCGATGCGATCCGGCGAGCTGACCTGAGCGAATGCAGACACGGCGTGCTCGGTCAAGTCTGGTGGCTTCGCCGCACTACTCACCGCCGACCTCCGCCAACCGCTGGTGCACAAGAGCAACCGACATGGAACCCTCCCCGACAGCAGCTGCACAGCGCTTGATCGACCCTCGCCGGACGTCACCGGCCACGAAAAGGCCGGGGAGATTCGTCTCGAGGGGGAGAGGTGGCCGGGCTATGTCCCATCCTTCCGCCCCTTCTGCCCCTTGGGCGAACGAGGTCAGTTCTCTCCCCGTTGGGACGTAGCCGGCATCGTCGATCACCACTCCTGACCCACTGACAGCGTCGGTGCGCGGCTCGCCCCCGATGCAGATGAACAATGCGTCGGCGCGCAGCGGCTGAGCTGTTTGATCCTCCGGGGAAGTGACGAGAAGTTCGCGCAGCTGCCCGTCGGCCTTGACGCCGACGACCTGAGTCCGTGTTCGCACGTCGACATTGGGTATGCCTGCGATGGCGTCAATGAGGTACTTCGACATCGAGGCGGCCAGGTCCGGCCCACGGACGAGGAGCGTCACGCGGACCGCATAGCGTGAGAACCGCACCACGGCCTGCCCCGCGGAATTCCCTCCACCAACGACGACCACATGGGCTCCGGAGCAGCCCAAGGCCTCGCTGGGACCTGCTCCGTAGTAAACCCCGGCACCGAGCAGGTCGTGGATTCCGGGCACGTCCAGACGACGCCACTCCACCCCGCTCGCCAAGAGGAGGGTCCGTCCGAGAACGCTGGTCCCATCGGACAAGTGCGAGAGGTAGCCCGAACCCTCGGTCGAGATTCGGACCAACGGGCGGGCCAAGAGGATCTCGGCTCCGAATCTGCGAGCCTGAGCCACCGCCCGGTTCGCCAACTCGCTTCCGCTGATGCCGTTGGGAAAGCCCAGATAGTTCTCGATCATCGAGGTCGTACCGGCCTGGCCGCCCGGAGCGACGGCCTCCACGACCAAAGTTCGCAGGCCCTCCGATGCTGCGTAGACGGCAGCGGCGAGGCCGGCTGGACCGGCCCCGACGATGGTCAGGTCGTATTGCGAACGCGCGGGTCCCGAGACCATCCCGAGCCCTGCAGCAACCTGCTCGAGCGTGGCGGGGGAGAGCTGGGTGCCATCGGGGAGGACGCAGATCGGGAGCGAGCGTGCATCGACCTCGGTGCTCCCGAGCACGGCGCGGACCCTTTCCGAGTCCGTGATGTCGACCCATTCGTACTGGCAGCTGTTCCGGCTGAGAAAGTCACGGATCCGGTACGCAGCCGCCGATGTCCCCGTGTCCACCAAGACGACGCCAGGTGTCGCGGGTCGGGTGTCGTAGTCGAACAGGGACACAGCAGATACCTATGGACGACCAGGGGCGGGAGGCGCTCCCTCGAGCTCATCAAGATGGCTGCAAAAAGTGCTCACGTTCGCTCAAAGGATACTGCCGTGGTCCGGGCCGCCGATCCTCCGGCGCCCTCGGCACTCCGGCGTCAGGGATGGACCTGCGATCCAACACCCCGGTCAAGGCGCAAGGACTGCATGATCATGAAAGTCGTGCTCCGGGTGAACTCCTCGATGTCAGCCGCCGCCAGCACTCCGGTGTACTTCTTGACAACGGGAGCGGTCGCCGCGTCAGTGACTGCGTCGAGGTAGCCCTTGACGGCGGCCCAGACGTTCTGGCCGTAGTTCGCCCAGTAGGGCGTGGGGTCGACCGTGGAGAGCGCTCCTCCAGCGCTGGCCACGATGTCGGCGATGTAAGCCTGGTGCAGCTCAATGTCCTCGCGTGTCCCAAGTCTTCCCAGGTGTCCCGTGATGTAGGTCTTCCACGGATACGTCAGGGCCGTGGCCGGCGCGTCGATGTAACCCGGAATGTCCTCGCTCAGGTTGCAGTTGTAGATGGGCACCCAACCCGCATTGACAATGTCGATGAGCATCAGCGTGTCGTGATCGGGGAAGTGGATGAAGATGTTGTCGGGGGAGTGGTTCGGCCCATGAAAGGCCAATTCCACGCGCTCGCCGCCGACCCTCAGCGTGTAGGTGTCCTGGAACGTCACCTCCGGGGCAGGGCGAGTCGGATCGTTGTCACGCAAGAGGAGGCGTCGCGTTTCCTCGTGGCCGATCCGGACGGGGTCGTTGCCGAAAAGGTCTGCCGCACCCGCGTGGTCCGCGTGGTGATGCGAGTAGACGAGGTGGGTGACGGTGTTGCCGACGCCTTCGGCTTCGGCGATCTCGTCTACGGCCCGACGGAGATTGTGGCCGATCGTGGGCGGCGCATCGAAGAGCACGATCCCCTCGTCGGTGGCGAGGAAGGCCGACTGATAGGTGCCGTCGGTGACCCAGAACAGGTTCCGTTCGACGCGCCCGACGTGGTAGCCCTGGTCGTTCAGTGCGGGGCCGAGCGCTGACGGGGGAAGAGGCACATAGTCCGGCAGAACGGGGGCTGTGTTGGAGGCGGTCGACGTCATGGCGTGCTCCTGTCTTGTCGGGCACGGCCGGCAGGCTCGTGCGTTCGCGCAACGCAACGCAACCCTAGCCGAATCTATTTGCGTTGGCAAGCAAGTGATGGTAACTCTATCGGTGAACCAGACCAGCCGTTCATAGAGGAGGAGCCAGGACCAGGACCATGACCAGTGAACCCATGCGTGATCAGGTGACGGATCCGCTGTTGACGCCGGAGAACGCCGCCCTTCTTATTATCGATTACCAACCGAGCCAAATGGCCGCCGTGACGTCCATGGATCACGACCTGCTGAGCCGGAACGTCGTGAGCGTCGCACGGCTCGGCAAGACCTTCGACCTCCCGATCGTGTTGTCGACGGTGAACGTCGTCGCCAATGGCCAGCCGCCGACGCTTCCCGAGCTGAAGGAGATCCTCTCGGACAACGAGGAGATCGACCGGACGCAGATCAATTTCGTGGGAGGACGTGCAGTTTCGGGAGGCCGTCGAGGCAACGGGCCGAAAGAAGCTGATCATGGCCGCGTTGTGGACCGAGGTCTGCCTCACGTTCCCAGCTCTCGATGCTCTCCGCGACGGCTACGAGGTCTATCCGGTCGTCGATGCCGTGGGCGGCACGTCGCCCGAAGCACACCGGGCGGGATTGGAGCGCATCGTCCAAGCGGGCGCCCAGCCGATCGGATGGGTTTCCCTCGCCTGCGAGCTGCAACGCGACTGGGCCCGGACCGACACGGTTCCAGAGGTGGTCGACATCGTGCTGACGTCACGACTTCAGAAGGGGCTCTGAGCGAAGTCCCCTCGTGGGACCCGAGGAGCACCTCGTCGATTGATCAGCTTGTCGGCTCTCTTTCCGACGCCTGACGTCGCGCTAGTGGTCTTCGAGCTGATCGGCCACGCCGGACAGTGCGGAAGCAACGAGCTTGATCGAAGGCGTGTCCATGTGATCGAGGAATCGCGTGCGAACGCTTGCCAGGTGCACCGGCCACGCCGCCCGCAACTTCGCCGTACCGCGGGGCGTCAATCTGGCCACGTTGCCTCGAGCATCGGTGGAGCTGGCCACCTTCGTCACGAGAGAACGGGACTGGAGATCGTCGACGAGGCGGGTCATTCGGCTCGGTGAGAGCCCCGTCGCACTGGCCAGGTCACTCATCCGCAGCTCGCGGTTGGGTGCCTCGGAAAGATGCATGAGCGTGGTGTATTCGCTTGCCGTCACACCAGCGCCCCGGATCAGATCGGAGTCGAGGTCCCGCGGGAGCGCCTTGACGATGCGCATGAGGGCGCGCCACAGAGTCTCTTCGGCCGGGGAGAGCGATTCGACCTTCGTCACAGGCTCAGAATAACTTGCTTTGTGAAGCAACTGTGGGAGGGTCTCGCGACAGGAGTGGCGCGACACCTGCGGTCCCCGGGATCAATCTCTGGCCGGAATGAGAAAACCATCACCTTCGGCCGGCGACCGATTGACACCTCGTTTCGTCCTCCGACGTGAACTGCTCTCGAGGTGACGTGCCACAGCGGACAGGGCATCCGCAAGTTGCTCGACCGAGGAGCAGTCGATGTGGTCGAGGAAGCGACGACGAACGCTCCCGAGATGAATCTGCCGGGCAGATCTCAGTTTCGCCTTACCATCCGACCGAATCCGTGTGCGGGTGCTCCGCGCATCCGCCGGACTAGCCACCTTCGTCACCAGGCCGCGCTCCTGCAGGTCATCGACAAGGCGGGTGGTCCGGCTCGCCGACAGTCCGGTGGCTTTGGCAAGGTCGGTCATTCGGAGCTCGTGACGGGGAGCCTCGGACAGATTGACGAGCGTGGCGTACTCGCTCGCCGTGAGGCCCGCTCCTCGTACCAGGTCGGTGTCCAGCCGCGACGGGAGAACGGTGACGATGCGCATGGTCGCCCGCCAGAGTGCTTCCTCGGCGGGTGAAAGCAATTCGGCCGGCGTCATGCGGATACCGGGCTTCGTCGCCGCAGCACGCAGCCGATCGAGTGTTGCGGACGTCGTCGTCCAACGCCGACAGCTGGGGTCACGCCTGTGTCGCCCGTCCTGCCTCCCCGGTGTCGCGCCTTTCAAAAACCTACATCATTTTGCTTGCCAACGCAAATAAAAGAGGATACGATGAGCCCATGATCAGCGTCGATTTCGCCAACGTTGCCAACAAGGACTCGACATGAGCGCTCCCATCGCCGTCGTAGTCGGAGCCGGGGGAGAGCTCGGTCAGGCCACGGCTCTGGCCCTCGCTGCTCAAGGGTCGACGGTTGTTGCCGTCGATCGGAGTGCGAGCAACCTCGAAAAGCTGCCGGACGACATCCGGCGCGAGGTCGGAGATGTGACCGATCCCGATGTCGTGACACCTCTGATCGATCGAATTGCGAAGGATGTGGGTGTCCCGGATGCGCTGGTGAACACCATTGGCGCCTTTCAACCCGCGAGCGCCGCGGACACCTCTCCGGACCTACTTCGGGCGATGTTTGACATCAATCTGGGGACTGCCTTTTGGCTGAGCAAGGCGGTAGCTCCGCACATGCAACAGCGGCACTCCGGTGCGATCGTGCACGTCACAGCGCGGCCTGGCATAGAGCCGACCTACGGCATGGCTGCCTATGCCGCCAGTAAAGCCGCCCTCGCCCACTTGACCCGTCTCCTCGACGTTGAGCTCCGGCCCGTCGGAATTCGTGTGAACAGCGTTGCGCCCCAGCTGCTCGATACGGCGAAGAACAGGGCGGCGCTTCCCGAAGAGATGCTGGCCCACGCCGTCGCCCCGGAGGCCATTGCAGAGATCATCGCCTTTCTCGTGAGCGATGCCGCGGCGCCGATCAGCGGCGCCATCTTGCCTGCGTATGGGTATTGAGAGGCACGGTCGTCCGTAACCGACCGAACTCGGACTGCTTGAGCAAGGATTGGTGCCGCGGGGGCAGAATGGGCGAGATTCGCGCATCGTTGAGGTACTGGCCTTCGTGCGGGCTCTCGTACCGTCGTGCAGAGTCGCCAAGGCCGACATGAAGGTAGTGACCGAAGGTGCCAACAAGTAAGGGTTCTCGATCGGAAGCCGACGAGCGGCGAGCGCAGTTTCGGCATGCCCAGAGCCAACTCCGCAAAGTGGATCCCGTGATCGGTCGGCTCATAGAGCGACGCCCGGACTTCGATCCGCACGAGTGGCTGGACGACCTTCCTCCGATGGACCTGTTTGGGTCTCTTCTCTTTCAGGTCACCGGCCAACAACTGTCCGTAGCTGCGACGAGACGGACGATTGAGCGCGTCACCTCGCTGTTTGGAGGACATTTGCCCTCGCCCGAGGAGCTCCTGGCGGTGGAACCGGGCGATCTCAGAGCTGCGGGGCTTTCTTGGCGCAAGGTCAACACGCTCCGAGATCTCGCGGAACGTCTCTCGGATGGTCGACTGGACACGGAACGCCTCACAAAGCTGCCGGACGACGATTTCATCGCCGAACTCACGGCTGTGCCGGGGATCGGGCCTTGGACCGCGCAAGGCGCGCTCCTCGTCGCCCTACGACGCGAGGACGTCGTCCTGCCTGGCGATCTCGCTCTGCGCAAGGCCGTTCGTAGCGCATATCGCCTCGATCATTTGCCCACTCAAGAAGAGGTCCTCGAGATTGCCGAGAAGTGGCGCCCGTACCGCAGCCTCGCCACGTCCTATCTCTTCTCGGCCGCGTTCGAGCCCGACGACTCCCAGGCAACATCATGAGAAGCGAGCTGCTTCCTTTTGCCCCGCCGAGCTGATGCGCGGCCGCTGGTAAGGATCTCCCCCCGGGCTCCGCGCCGAGATTCCAATCCCGAATCCATCGTTCACCGATTCCTGAAACCCCACGGTCCGGCGCGGCGACGACCGCCATTCGGTCAACGCGCGGCGTAAGGTCGCGGTGTTCTGCGGCGCAGCCGTTGCCGCTGGCGTGAGAACGGGGGAGCGACATGGAACGAGGCAGGTTTCGACTCGGTTCGGGCGCGATCGCATTGGTGGTGGTCTGCCTCTCTGCGATCACTGCGTCGTGCGCACAGAGCGCAGGCCCGGCCGTCGACGCCGGCTCGGCCCAGTCGAAGAAACCACCCGTGGCCGGGTTGATCGCGGTCGAGGGACCGATGACGGGCGAGCAGGCGTCGACCGGCATTGACATGGCTGACGGGGCGCAGCTCGCGGTCGACCAGATCAACGCTGCCGGCGGTGTCGACGGCGTGCAGCTCTCGCTCTTGAAGCTGGACGACAAGGCCACCGCGGCCGGGGGCGTCGCGGCGGAGCACCAGGCGGTCGCGTCGCACGCCTTTGCGGTGGTGGGTCCGTTCAACTCGTCCGTCGGCGTGTCGAACTTGTCGCTGTACGCCAAGGCCGGTCTTCCGATCGTGCGGCTGACCTCGAGTGTGAAGACCGAGGGCTTCGGCGTGACGACGCAGCCGATGGACTCCCAGGTCGCACCGGTCGAGATCAAAGAGATCACCCAGGTGCTCCATGCGAAGCGTCCGGCCATCATCTACGACACCTCCACCTACACGGCGGGCATCGCCAACCAGGTCAAGACGGGCCTGGCCAAGGCTGGTGACCCCGCGGTCGCCATGGTCTCCGTGACGAGCACGCAATCGAACTACGTCAACGCCGTGAAGAAGGTGGCGGCGTCGCACCCCGGCCTGCTCTATATCTCCGCGTACGGTTCCGAGGCCGGTGCGATCGCCAAGGCCGCTTCCACATCAGGCACGGGGAAGTGTTTCGTCGACCTCGCCGCCCAGGGCCCGGACTTTGTGACGGCAGCGACGCAGCCGGTCGCGTCGGCGTGCCTGTCGAGCGGCGTGCCCAGCGCGCAACAGTTCGCGGGGGCGAGCCAATACGTGGCGAATTACGAATCTATGTTCCACGCGGACCCGGGGACCTGGGGGACCTTCACCTACGACTCGGTCGAGGTCCTTGCCAACGCAGTGAAGCATGCCGGGTGGCACCAGAAGTCCGTGAGCTCCACCATGAATCACACGACCAATTACCAGGGCATCACCGGGCCGATCACAGTTGCACCATCGACGGGAAACCGCGTGCAGAGCACGGTGGTCATCCTCGATGTGAACAGCGCCGGCACTTACGTGGTCGACCCGCAGTGGGCGTCGGCGACGGGGTTCCCCCTTCCGACCGGAGGCTGACGTCCTCGGCCCGACCCCGCCGTCCAACCGGGCGGGCTCGGTTCAGACAGCCGCTGGCTGCGATGCGCCGGCCCGGAGCCCGTCGAGGATCATCGCGACGAGCCGGCCGGTCTGCTCCAACGGGATGCTGGTGTTGGTGCAGATCGGACTGACGAGCTGCATCACGTCGGCTCCGCTGACGTCGTCGCGCACCGCGCCCGCCTGTCTGGCCCGGTCGATGACGAGGTCGAACGACGACTCGATCAGCTCGCGGCAGCGCGACCGCAGCGCGGGGTTCTTCTCGAACGCCTGCTGCAGCTCCCCGAGCAAGGCCTGCTTCGTCTGCGCGTATCGCATGAACGCGTCGAAGAAAGCGTCGACAGCCGGCGACGGTTCGAGCTCGGCCACCACTCGCTGCGCGTTCGCCGCCAGCTCCTGGACATCGGACTCGTAGACCGCTTCGACCAGGTCGAGGCGGTTCGGGAAGTGGCGGTAGAGCGTCCCCACGCCCACGCCCGCCTGCTTGGCGATCGCCTCCATGGGCGCCCCGGCACCTTGCGCCGAGAACACCTCGCGGGCCGCCGCCACGAGCAGCTCGCGGTTCCGGCGGGCATCGGCCCGCATGGGTCGCTCGCCCTCGACGGTCCCGTCCTCAGGAGCGGGGGTCGCGCCCTCGGTCGACTCTTGTCTCGTCACCATTTCTTTCGATTTCACCCCCAAAGGTGTTGCTAAACGGAGGGACCCTCCGTATACTAACCGGAGGAAGCTTCCGCTTCTCCAGACTACCAGCGGAAAGGTCGTAGTCAATGCCCCATTCCTCCCTTGTCTCAGCGCGCCCAGGTGCGGCTGGTCCCGCAGCCGAAACCCCTATTTCGGGGCGTGGAAGCCGGCTCCGGAGCCCCACCGTGCTGCTCTTCGTGATCCTCACCGCCCAGCTGATGGTCGTCCTCGACACGACCATCGTGAACGTCGCGCTCCCGCACATCCAGCAGAGCTTGGGCTTCTCGACCAGTGAGCTGTCGTGGGTCCTGAACGCCTACATCCTGACTTTCGGTGGGTTCCTCCTTTTGGGTGCCCGTGCCGGTGACCTCTTCGGGCGCCGCCGCGTCTTCCTGCTCGGCATCGCCATCTTCACCGTCAGCTCACTGCTGGGTGGACTCGCCGTGAGCGGGTGGGCGCTCCTCGCCGCCCGCGCCGTCCAGGGCATCGGGGCCGCACTGGCTGCCCCCTGCGCGCTGTCGCTCCTCACCAACACGTTCCCCGAGGGTCCCCCGCGGGTGCGGGCCATCGGCCTGTATACGACGGTGTCGGCCGCCGGAGGCGCCATCGGCCTGGTGAGCGGCGGTCTGCTGACCCAACTGGTGTCGTGGCGCTGGGTGATGTTCGTGAACGTCCCCATCGGCCTCGTGGTGTGGTTCCTCGGCCGCGAAGTCATTCACGAGACAGAACGGCGCCACGGCCACTTCGACGTCCTGGGTGCGCTGACCTGCACGGTGGGCGTGAGTGGCGTCGTGTTCGGTCTCGTCGAGGCCGGATCGTTGGGCTGGAGCAGCCCGTTGTCGCTCGGCGCCCTCGTCGCAGGCGTGGTCGTGTTCGGCTACTTCCTTCGTCACGAGTCGCGGGCCGAAGAGCCGATCCTGCCGCTTCGGCTGCTCGCCCACCGCACCCGCAACTCGGCCAACGGGGCGCGCGCACTGTTGTACGCCGGGTTCTACGGTCTCTTCTACTTCATGGCCCAATTCCTGCAGGACGTCCAGGGGTTCACTCCGTTGCAAGCCGGCCTGGCCTTCATCCCGATGCCGGCCTCGGTGTTCCTCTCCTCCCAGCTGACGAGCCGCGTCCTGCTGCGGCGCCTCCCGGAGAAGGCGGTCATGCTGCTCGGCACCGCGGTCGCCACCGCGGGTCTGCTGCTCGCGACCCGCGTGGGGACCGAGACCTCGTACGGCTTCGTCGTGACCTGCATGGTGCTGATCGGTGCCGGCAGCGGCGTCACGTTCGTGGCCCTCACGTCCGCGTCCTTGGCGGACGTCGAGCCCGAGATCGCCGGCGCCGCCTCGGGTCTGGTCAACGTGTCCCAACAGCTGGGCGCGGCGATCGGGCTCGCGGTGTTGGTCACCGCCTTCAACTCGCTGGCCGGCCACGCCCGCCTGGCGACCGGAGCGACCAGCGCAGCGTCGGTGCACGCGCTCGACGAGGTGCTCGGTGTGGCCGCCCTCTTCGCCCTGGGAGCGCTGCTCACTGTGGCCTTCGGGGTCCGGCGGACCGTGGCGATCCCCGACTTGTCCCCAGGGGCCGACGACATGACGGTGGCGGAGCTCGAGGGCCGGGAGTCCTTCGCCGACGACCAGGACGAGGCAGGGCGACTGGCCGCCGCGGCGACGGGCGCCTGACCGTTCCCGCCGGAGAACCGGTGCGATCGCGGCAGCCGGCACTGGGTGTGTCCCGCCCGGTGCCGGCTGCGTCGCGTCGTCCACGGTTGTACGGTCGGAACCGTGGTTGACACCCGGGTCATGGACCTGCCCGACGGGCGCGAGCTGGCCTGGATAGAGGCGGGGAAGCCCCGGGGGACCCCGGTCTTCATGTTCCACGGGACGCCCGGCTCACGCCTGCAGGTTTCCTTCGACCAGAAGACGATTGCCGCGTCGGGCGTCCGCTTTGTGGCCCCCGACCGGCCGGGCTACGGCCACAGCACGTTCCAGCAGGGGCGCACCCTGGCCGACTGGGCCGCCGACGTCGCCGCGCTGGCCGACCACCTGAAGATCGACCGGTTCGCGGTCAGCGGGGTGTCGGGCGGTGGCCCGCACGCGGCGGTGTGCGCAGCGCTCCTCGGCGAGCGCGTGACCGGTGTCGCCCTCGTCAGCGGTGTCGGTCCCATGGGCGACGCGGCACTCGCCGACACGATGACCGGGATCAACCGAGGCCTGGCGACGCTGGCGGCCCATGCACCGGCCGCCCTCTTCCCGTTCGTCTCGGCGCAGGATTTCGTCGTGCGCCGCTGGCCCGAGTGGGCGCTCGATACGGCCACGAAACGGATGCCCGGGGCGGATGCGGCCGTCTTGGAACGTCCGGACGTACGCGCCGCCTTCGTGGAGGACGCGCGCCGGGCGTCGGCCTCCACCGCGCACGCAGCGGTCCAGGACCTCGTCCTCTTCGCCCGCGACTGGGGCTTCCGGCTCCAGGACATCTCGGTCCCCACCCACGTCTGGCACGGGGACGCGGACAAGAGCGTGCCCTTCTCGCACGGCGAGTTCGTCGCCCGGCAGATCCCCGGGGCAGAGCTCCACCCCTGCCCGGGGGAGGGGCACCTTCTGGTGGTCGACCACCTCGGCGAGATTTTGCAGACGCTCGCCGCCCCGTCGTGACCGGGCCGGCCTCGCCCTCGACCTCGGCCTCGGCCGGCCTGAAGGCTCGACCCAGCCGGCCCGTTCGGAACCGACGGCCGCTCACCACTAGTCTGCAACCCGTGGGGGTCAGCTCTTTCCTCCGGCCGGGCGAGTTGGGACGGAGCAGTCACGCCTGTTGGTCGTACCGATCCGACGATGCGCACCGGGAGTTCCTTGTCGAATACTTCGAGCGCGGGGCTCGAGGCGAACGAGCGGTTGCTGTACCTGGCGTCGCCCGACGAGTTGCGCGCCGTCGTGGGCGTCCTCGCCGATTCCGGGCTCGACGTCGGCACGCTGATGCTCCGGGGCCGGCTCTGCCTGGGCGACGTCGCCGGCGCCTACCTCTCCCAGGGTTCGCTGGAACCGTCCGTCCGCCTGGCCGGCCACGCGGTTTTGGTGGAGCAGGCCCTGCGCGACGGCTTCGAAGGACTCCGCGTCTGCTCGGAGATCGCACCGTTGCTCCGCGCCGACGGGGTGCGCGACGACTGGTGCGGCTACGAGTTGCGCGCCGACGTGTTGATCTCGGGATTGCCGAGCATCGTCGTCTGCGCCTGCGACCAGCGCGAGACCGCCCCCGATGTGATGTGCGACCTCGCCGCGGTTCACTCGCTGCGCGGCGGTGCGGTGGGCTACCCGTCCCCGTTCCAGTTGCACGCCGGCCCGGACGGCCTCGCCCTTTCCGGTGAGATCGACGCGTCCTCTGCCGAGCGGATAGGCCGGTGGCTCACCGGGGCGCTCACGGACCTGAGCGAGCCCGTCGTCGACGTGACCGAGCTCGAGTTCATCGACGCGGCCGGGATGTGGGCGCTGCTCGACAGCGCGCACGCCCATCCCGACGGGCTCACGTTGCGCGGGACCTCGCCGCAGTTCCGCCGGGTGTGGTCGGTGTGCGGCTACGACGCCATCCCGTCCGTCCAACTCAACTGATCGCCGGGACGCCGCGCCGAGGACTCCTAGGCCCTGGCCTCGTCCAATAGTGTCGTCCGGCGTGCGCCCGCACCCACAGCCGTTGCTGCGCTACGCCAGCGACGTCACGCCGGAGTGGCTGACCGCGTCGCTGGGGGCGGCCGGCATCTTGGAGGTGGGCGCGCGGGTCGAAGGTTTCCAGACCGCGCCGATCGGCACCGGGCAGATGGCCGACACCACCCGGTTCACCCTCGCCTACGACCAACCCGGGGCGGGTCCCGAGGCGGTGGTGGGCAAGTTCGCGTCGGCAAACGACCAGAGCCGCGGCACCGGCCTCGCGCTGCGGGCCTACGAAATAGAGGTCCGCTTCTACCGCGAGGTCGCCGCCCGCATCGGCGCCCGGGTGCCCGATGTCTACGTGGCCGAGGTGGAGCCAGAGACCGGCTGGTTCACGCTGTTGATGGAGAACATCGCAGGGGCGCAGCAGGGTGACCAGATCGCGGCGTGCAGTCCCGAAGTTGCGGCCGCCGTCCTCGACGAGATGGCCGGCCTGCACGCACCGTGTTGGGACGCGCCCGAGCTCGCCGGCCTCGACTGGCTGAACCGCGCCTCGCCGGACTCGGCCGGCTTCTTCGTGGCGATGGTCTCCTCGCTGTTGCCCGGATTCCTCGAGCGCTACGCCGACGACCTGGCGTCCGAACACCAGGAGGTGTGCCGCATCTTCGTCGAGCACATGGCGACCTTCCTCGAGCTGCACGGCGGGCCGCGCACCGCCACCCACGGGGACTTCCGGCTTGACAACCTCCTGTTCCAACCCGAGAACCCGCGACCCGTCGTGGTCGACTGGCAGACGACGGGCTGGGCCGGCGCGTCCACCGACGTGGCGTACTTCATCGGCGGCTGCCTCAGCACCGAGGACCGCCGCGCCCATCAGGACGACCTCCTGTCCCGCTACCACGACGGCCTCGGCCGGCGCGGCGTGCGCGGCTACACCATGGAGCAACTGCGCGCCGACGTCCGCCTCGATACGTTCGCCGGCGTGCTGATGGCCATCGTGGCGTCCATGGTCGTGCAACGCACCGAGCGCGGCGACCTCATGTTCCTCACCAGCACCCGGCGGCACGCACAGCACGCGCTCGACGAGGACGCGGGGGCGCTGCTCCTCGCGACGCGATGACCGATCTCCTGGTGCTGTGCACCGGCAACGCGGCGCGCTCGGTCATGGCCGGCTTCATGCTCGAAGAATTGGGAAAGGGCCGCCCTGATCCACTCCACATCGTCACGGCGGGTACCCACAGCATCGACGGCCAACCCATGGGGTTGCGCACGCGCACGGCGCTGGCCCGCATCCCCGAGCTGGCCGAGGTCGACTTCCGCCGCCACCGCAGCCGCCAGGTGCAGGGCGTGGACCTGGTGCATGCGGAGCTGGTCGTGGTCATGGAGGCCGACCACGTGCGCTTCGTGCGCCGGCGCTTCCCCGACGCGGCCGCCAAGACGGCGACGATCCGGCGGCTCTGCGCCGACCTGACACCCGGCCCGGCCGCACTGTCGGAGCGGGTCGCGGGACTCGGGCTGGCCACGGTCGAGCTCTCCGACGACGAGGACGTCATGGACCCCGCCGGCCACGACGCCGACGTCTACGCCGCGTGCGTCGACGAGCTGTGGGACCTCAGCCGGACCCTGATCAAGCTTCTCTGACGAGCGCGGGCGGAAAGCATGCGGCCGGGCGAGAACGCGACCGCTGCGGTGCTCAGTCCTTGTGCACCGAGCGCAGGCCGGCCCAGGCCAGGTCGGCCATGCGGCGCGCCAGCCGCAGCGCCTCCTCCTCGGCCTCGGCCTCGGTGACGGGGCGCTGGGCCAGGAACCGGCGGCTCGCGCCTTCGGCCATGCCGACGATCCCGTAGGCGAGCAGCCGCCGGTGGTTGTCGTCGAGCCCGGCGTTGATCAGCGGGTCGATGGCCACGGCGATGGCGTCTTCGACGGTGCGCAACGCCCGGCCCAGCTCGTGGTCGTCGGCGTGGTCCCTTCCGTAGAGCAGAAGGAACTCGGCCTCGTGGCTCACGACGAGCCGGAAGTAGGCGGCGAAGCCCAGCTCGACCTGCTGGCGCGGTCCCTCGGCCAGGTTCACCGCTCGCTCGATCGCCTCCAGCAGGTCCCGGGCGATGGAGTCGACGAGCTCGAGGTACAGGGCCCGCTTGGACGAGAAGTGCTGGTAGAGCAGCGGCTTGGTGACGCCGGCCGCCTCGGCGATGTCGTCCATGGTCGTGGCCCGGTAGCCGCGTTGGGCGAAGAGCTCGAGGGCGACGGCGAAGAGTTGTTGGCGCCTCTGCTCGGCGGTCAACCGCCGGGTCGCCGTCTGGATGGCACCTGACATCCCGCTCACGTTACCGAACGGTCATCGGGTACCGGGAAGACCCTCCATCTGCCCCAGGACTCGGGCCAGCCGGTCGGGCAGGTCGGCCAGGTTGAAGTGCTCGGTCGCGATCCGGTGGTTGTGCGCCAGGAGCTCCTCCTCCGGACCCCCCAGCCACGCCGCGACCGCCGCCGGATCAGCGGGGCTGAACCAGCGGAACCCAAACGACGCGAGCTCCGCAGCGACCGGATAGTCGCCGATGGCCAGGGCGCGGCGATGGGTCGCCGATTCCACCGACGGGTTGCCGAAGCCCTCCCACGACGACGGCAGCAGGACCAGGTCGCACGCCGCGTAGGCGTCGGCGATGGAGCAGCCTCCCCGGGGCTCGCCCTGCACCACCGCACAGCGGGCTCGCGCCACGAGCCGGTCGAGCTCGGGGCCGTAGCCGTCTTCGGCCGGTCCGAGGAGCCAGTAGGTCCCGCCCACCGCTTCGGCCAACGCAATGGCGCCGGGGATGTTCTTCCGCTCGAGCGCCCGCGTCGGTTGCAGCAACAGCGGGACTCCGTTCTCAACGCCGAGGGCCGCACGGGTCCGGATGCGGTCACCTGCGGGCGGATCCGGATCGAACGCGTTGTAGATCGTCGTTGCCGACAGTCCGTGCGCCGCCAGCTGGGCCCGGCTCAGCTCGTTGATGGTCACGTGGGCCCAGGCCGGGTCGTCGGGGGGCGGAGGCAGATGGGCGAACTGCGGTCGCTGCCACGGCAAGTCATGGTGGTGGAGCAGCGCGGGCCGGCCGGTGCACACCTTGGCCACCACATCCGCCGCCCGAGGGTTGAGCGGCAGCGAGCACAGGTTCTCGACGACGACCAAGTCGGCCGACCCGAGCGCATCGGCCAGCTCCGTCCGAGTCGGCGGGTCGGCGGCGTCGATCGCCAATCCCGGGAGCAGGGTGTCGACCGGGCCCGCCCCGGCCACGCTGCGGACGTGCCACCCGAGGTAGCCCAGCGCATCGGCCCATTTCGCCGCCTCCACGGCCACTCCGTCACCGCCGCCGAGGCGGAACGACACCATGCACGCGGTCGGCACGTCGGCACTGTAGGCGTGCCAGCTGGCCCTTTCGCCGTTCGGCTAGCGTTTCCCCGATGGCGAAACGGGCACTCATCACCGGGGTCACCGGGCAAGACGGTTCGTACCTGGCGGAGTTCCTCTTGGCGCAGGGCTACACGGTCATCGGCATGGTTCGTCGCACCAGCACGGTCAACTTCGAGCGCATCGCGGACATCCAGGACCAGCTCGAGCTGGTGGCCGGCGACCTCCTCGACGAGGTGTCGCTGATCAACATCTTGCGTGACCACCGCCCGACCGAGGTCTACAACCTGGCAGCGCAGTCGTTCGTCCAGACCAGCTGGACCCAGCCGGTGCTCACGGGCGAGACCACCGCCATGGGCGTGACACGTCTGCTCGACGCCATCCGGCTGGTGGACCCCGAGATCCGCTTCTACCAGGCCAGCTCCTCGGAGATGTTCGGCAAGGTCCAGGAGGTCCCTCAGATCGAGTCGACACCCCTGTACCCCCGGAGCCCCTATGGCGTGGCTAAGGTCTACGGGCACTGGATCACGGTCAACTACCGCGAGAGCTACGGCTTGCACGCCTCGTCGGGGATCCTGTTCAACCACGAGTCCCCCCGGCGCGGCCTGGAGTTCGTGACCCGCAAGGTCACCCACGGCGTCGCCCGGATCGCGCACAAGCTGGACGAGAAGCTTGCGCTCGGCAACCTCGACGCCCAGCGGGACTGGGGTTACGCGGCCGACTACGTCCGTGCGATGTGGCTCATGCTCCAGCAGGACGGCCCCGATGACTACGTCGTCTCCACCGGTGAGACGCACGAGGTCCGCGAGCTTTGCCGGCTGGCTTTCGAGGCGGCGGGCCTCGACTGGGAGGAGCACGTCGTCATCGACGAGCGGTTCCTGCGTCCCGCCGAGGTCGACCTCCTCGTGGGGAACCCCGCCAAGGCGCACAAGGTCCTCGGCTGGCGCCCGGAGGTCGATTTCGCAGGACTGGTCCAAATGATGGTCGAGGCCGACATGGACCTGGTCCGTAAGAGCCTCAACTAAGCGGGGGCCGCCGCGCTCGTCGCATTCGCTGCACCGGCCGCCATCTCGGCCAATCCCGCCGGCGCCCTCGTCGCATTCGGCGCCGGGATCATCTCCTTCGTCTCACCCTGCGTCCTGCCCTTGGTCCCCGGCTACGTGTCGATGGTCTCGGGGCTCTCGGCGGCCGAGCTCGAGGCGGAGGGAGACGGGGCGACGCCGTCGGCCGCGCTGCGACCGGTGCTGCGCGGCATCGGCCTGTTCGTCGCCGGCTTCACGCTCGTGTTCGTCGCGTTGGGCGCGGCCGCCTCGAGCGTCGGACGCGTGCTCGACGCCCACGAGATCACGCTGGCCCACGTGAGCGGTGCGGTGATCGTCCTGCTCGGCGTCGTGATGTTGCTCGGTGCGCTGCCGTCGCGGGTGTGGGCCCACGCCGGCTCGGGCACCCTCGGCGTCGTGTCACGGGTGACCGGCGAGCACCGCTTCGACGTGCGGCCGTCGAAGCTCGGGGTCTGGGCGGCACCCGTGATGGGGATGGCCTTTGCCTTCGCGTGGACGCCCTGCATCGGGCCGGTGCTCGGCGTGGTGCTCGGCCTGGCCGCCCGCAACGGGACGCTGCCCGGTGGCGTCCTCCTCCTCTTCGCGTATTCACTCGGGCTCGCCGTCCCCTTCGTGCTGGTGGGCCTCGCGTTCGGCCGGCTGACGACGATGCTGGCGCGTGCCCGGAACTGGCTATGGGCCATTGAGCTCGTGGCGGGCCTGATCCTCATCGTCTTCGGCGTGTTGCTGTTGACCGACAACGTGAGTTGGGTCTCCACGCAGCTCTCGAACTTCCTCAATGACATTGGGCTGGGGAGGCTCTCCAAGAGCTAATCGCGCCGCGCAACGCTCGCCTGCTTCCCGGTGTCGCGAGTGCTCCCGTAAGAAAGACTCGACACTAAACAGGTCCGTGCATAGTTTTTGGAGACATCACCGGGATTCACCACAAGAGCGATCCCTCGCTCATTCCCCTCCCGGGACCGCCCCGCTTCCCTCCGAATCCGAATCCGAATCCGAATCCGAATCCGAATCCGCCTCTGACAGCACCGACGCAAAGGTAGAGGCGAACGTGTGCACGTCCCCCGGCCAGCGCGCCGACACGTATCGCCCGTCGCGCACCACCCAGGCCGGCCGGGCGTCCTCCGACGAATCCCGCACCCGCCCGCTCGTCTTGCGCCGGTAGTCGGGCACGCCCCGCTCGACGTCGAGGAAGTCCGACGGAGACGCCAGAGCGCGCGTCACCTCCTGCTGGACCGACATGTAGCCCCAGCCCTGGCCCGAGCCTGGCTCCTCGACGTAGGTCCGGTAGTAGTTGGAGTCCCAGAAGCGGGTCCAGTGCGCGACGCCCCACGCCCGCTGCTCCAGCGCCCAGGTGAGCGCCGTGGTGCGTCGGCCGTAGAGCACCGACCGCTCGGTGGCCGGGTCGACGGCCCGCGCCGCCGCCAGGACACCGTGACAGATCGCCCCGACGGGCTTCCGGGCGCGGAAGGCGTCGATCGCCATCTGCTGGACCTCCAGGCTCTCGAGGTAGTCGCGCATGCCCCGGGCGCGGTGCCCGCCGGGCAACAGGAGCCCGTCGTAGGAGCTGCGCCGGGCCGCCGCCCAATGCAGCGGCGACCGGAAACCCTCATCCGCGATCAACGCCGCGTACGCCTGCCGGGCCGACTCGTCGGCACGCAGGAAGCGCCCGACGACGACCACCCGGCGCAGCCCGGGCACGAAGCCCCACGGGTCGAGGCCCCGCCCCGTCACCATGAGGTCGTCCGCCGCGCCCACCTGCCCCGACGGCGTGGCGAACACGACCTGGTGACCGGCCGCCGTCAGCACCCGCCAGCTCACGGCGACCTCGCTCGGGTCGAAGTCGCAGGCCGGCAGCGGCATCAGGACGGTCGGCATGGATCGCGTCGAACACTACCGACGGCAGCCCGAGCGCCGGACCACTCCCAGGGATATCGTCGGAATCCATGACCGACACCGACGCCACAGCTGGGCCCGACGTGAGCGCCCAGGACTTCCAGCAGATCTTCTCGAACGACGATCCTCTCGATGTGCTGTGGGTCAAGGCGTACCAGGGCGAGGTCCTGGGGGAAGCGCTGTTCGGCCGGATGGCGGACCAGATCGGCGACGAGGACCATGCCGCCAAGATGCGCGTGCTCGCCACCCTGGAGCGGCGCACCAAAGAGGCCATCGTCCCCGCCCTCGAGCGCGCCGGCCTGGCCACCGGCCCCGACGCCGAGTCCCTGCGGACGGCGGAGGCTCTAGCCGGCGCGGCCAATACGCCGTGGAAGGACCTGATGGCCACGTTCGAGCCGATCACGTCGCAGTTCTGCGCCATGTACCGGCGCATCGGCGAGCTCGATCCGTCCGAGCAGGAGGCCTCGGACCTCTTGGTCGCGCACGAGCTGGCGCTGCGCGCCTTCGCCCAGGCCGAGATCGACGACGAGACCGCCACCTCGCTGGACGCCATCCACGCGCTCGCGCACATGCAATAGAGCGCCGCACACCGCACACCGCACACCGCACACCGCACACCGCACACCGCACCCAGCGCGTCACCCCGACACGACCGGGCGCAGACCCCCAGACCGAACCATACGTATGCCCAACTTCGCCGACTTCGACCGGCGCCACTACCGCACCGTCGGCGTGCCCGAGGGCTACACCGCCTGGGCGGAGACCTACGAGGGCACGGTCGAGGACGTCATGGACCTCGCACTGATGGATCGGATCGAGACCGTCGAGTGGTCGTCGGTCAAGCGCGCCGCCGACCTCGGGTGCGGGTCGGGGCGCACCGCGCGCTGGATGCGCACCCAGGCCGACTTCCCGATCGACGGCGTCGACGTCACCCCGGCCATGCTCGACCTGGCCCGCGCCCAGGGGAACCACGACCGCCTCGTGGTGGCCGACGTGCGCGCCACCGGCCTCGATGCGAACGCCTACGACCTCGTGACGTGCGTCCTCGTCGACGAGCACCTGGCCGGTCCCGGCCCCCTCTACGCCGAAGCGCGCCGGCTCCTCCGCTACGGCCCGGGCGGCACCTTCGTCATCGTCGGCGTGCACCCGTACTTCCTCATGGCCGTCGGCATGCCCACACACTTCGAGACCCCCGGAGGTGAGCCCGTCGCCATCGAGACCCACCTCCACCTGACCAGCGCGCACGTGGCGGCCGCCCGCGCCGCCGGCCTGACCGCCCGCGAGATGCACGAGGCCCTGGTCGACGACCAGCTCATCCGGCTGAAGCCCAGCTGGGAGCCCCATCGCGGCGTGCCCTTCAGCTACGCCTTGGTCTTCTCGACCGCCTGACCGTCCCCGGAGCGCACCGCCGCCGGTCCCTGCTCACGCCGCCCCGCGCTCCCCGGACCCCGCTTGGAACCCTGGGACCCACCCCCCCTACCATGGTGGGGAAGGCCATGGCCCCCGTTGTTCTCCTCCGTGCCGCTGTCGCTCTCGCCGGCCGCTTCCCCGCCCTTGCCGGGGTCGACCTGTCCCTCGACCAGGGAGAGGTCGTGGTCGTCGTGGGTCCCAACGGCGCCGGCAAGACCAGCCTGCTGCGCGCCTGCGCCGGGCTCATGCCGGTGACCTCGGGGCACGCGCAGGTCCTCGGCGTCGACATCACCACGGACCACACGGCGGTGCGGCGTTTCGTCGGCCTCTTGGGGCATGCCGCCCCGCTCTACGACGACCTCAGCGCGGCGGAGAACGTCCGGTTCGCCGTGCGCGCCCTGGGCCTTCCCACCGCCGGCGCCGACGACGCGCTCGAGCGGCTCGGCCTCACCGGCCGCTTGCGCACCACGCCTGCCGGGCGCCTCTCCGCCGGCCAGCGTCGTCGCCTCGCCTTGGCCGCGCTCGTGGCGCGCCGCCCCGCGCTCTGGCTGCTCGACGAGCCGCACGCCGGGCTCGATGCGGGCAGCCGGACCCTCCTCGGCCAGCTCATCGCCGAGGCCGTGGCGGACGGCGCCACCGTGTTGCTCTCCTCGCACGAGCCGCAGCTCTCGGTCTCCTTGGCCGACCGCGTCGTGACCATGGGCGGCGGGCGGGTGACGGGTGAGGAGCCGGGTGGGCGTCGCGTCACCCTCACCGCGGTGCCGGCACCCGGACCCGACGAGGCGAGCCGCGACGGGGGGGCCTGGCATGTGGCATGACGCCGTGCTGATCGCGGGCAAGGACCTGCGCATCGAGGCGCGCTCGCGCGTCGGGTTGTGGCAGGTCGTCCCGTTCGCGGTCCTGGTCCTCGTGCTGCTGGCCTTTGCCATCGGGCCGGACCAGAGCTCGCTGCGCCACGCCGCTCCGGGGATCTTCTGGGTCGCGTTGTTGTTCTCGACGGTGCTGGCGATCCAGCGCAGCGTTGCCGTCGAGTCGGGCGACGGCACCCGCGACGGCCTCCGCCTCTCGGGCATCGACCCGGCCGGCATCTTCCTCGGCAAGGCGGCCGCGGTCGGCCTGCAGCTGCTCGTGCTCCAGCTCGTCCTGTGGGCGGGCGTGACGTTCCTCTTCGACGTGCGCGTGCACGTGATCTGGTTGGCGGTGGTGGCGAGCCTGCTGGCCACGGTCGGCCTGGCCTGCGCCGGCGTGCTCTACGGCGCGCTCTCGGCCGGTCTGCGCGTGCGCGACACGCTGCTCCCGCTGCTCGTCCTGCCGGTGCTGGCCCCGGTGTTGCTGGCGGGCTCCAAGATGTGGGAGGCCGCGCTCAGCGGCAGTGTCTCCTCCGGCGCCCAGTGGCTCAAGATCCTCGCGCCCTTCGCCGTGGTCTACCTGGTGGTCGGCATCGTGCTCTACGGACCGCTGCAGGAAGCCGCGTGAGCACGGCGTCGGTCACGAGCACCAGCACCACGACAACCACGTGGCGCCCGCGCTGGCTCCCCGTCGTCGGCGTGGCAGCGGTCGTCACGACGGCACTCACCGTCTGGCTCGGGTTGTGGGTCACCCCGCCGGACGAGGTGCAAGGCAACCTGGCGCGGCTGCTCTACATCCACCCCGCCGTGGCGACGGTGGCGCTCTACTGGGCCGGCGGCGTGGCCCTGGCCGGCAGCCTCCTCTACCTGTGGCCGCGCACACGCTCGTTCTTCTGGGACCGCCTCGCCGCCGCCGCCGTGGAGGTGGGCGCGGTCTTCTCCGCGCTCACCCTGATCACCGGCTCGCTGTGGGGCCGGCCGGTGTGGGGCGTGTGGTGGACCTGGGACGCCCGGCTGACCTCGACCGCGCTGCTGCTCATCCTGGAGCTCGGGTACCTCGCCCTGCGGCGCGTGCCGGCCGACGCGCACATCCGGGCCCGTCGCTGCGCCGTCGCCGCCATCCTCGTCGCCATCGACGTGCCCATCGTGCACTTCTCGGTCGACTGGTGGAACACGCTGCACCAGAGCGGCACCATCCTCGACCCCGGCTTCAATCTGCACGTGCACGGCTCCATGCTCTGGACGATGTTGCTCAGCTTCGTCGCCTTCACGCTGATCTTCGTGTGGCTGCTCGCCATGCGCTACCGGATCGAGGTGCTCCAGGACGCGGTGGGCGACCAGGAGCTCGAGGTGTCACTGGCCGAGCGGTGGAGCGAGGACCCCGAGCTGGTCGGCGTCGGCACCCCCGGGTCCGATCCCGACGCGACGGGCACGCCGTGAGCTACGTCGACATCGGCTACGTGGCCGCGATCGGCGGCTCGTTCCTCTACGGCCTCGGACTGTTCCTGCGCCGCCGGCGCTGGGAGCGCGCGCTGGCCGTGTCGAAGTCGAACCCTCAAGAAGGCGCCGCCCCCGCCGAGCGGTCGTGACCGGCACCACGACCGAGCAGAACCCGCCCGCCACCCCCGAGACGGCCGGCGGGCGAGCCGTGGCGTCGGCGGTCACGGCGCGGCGACGCCGCACCCGGCGCCGGCTGATGGTCGTCTTCGCACTGTTGGCGGCCGCGCTCGTCTTCCTGCTGGTCGAGGGGCTCGGCAGCTCGCTCGACTACTTCGACACGGTCAACCAGGCGCTGGCGCACCGGGCCCAGCTCGGCACCACGACGTTCCGTCTGGAGGGCAGCGTCGTCCCCGGCTCCATCCGCTCGACGGCGGCGGGCGCCGACTTCCGGCTCTCCCAGGGGTCCCACGTCGTCGACGTGGTGAACACCGGCAGCCCGCCCCAGCTGTTCCAGGCCAACATCCCGGTCGTCGTCGTCGGGCACTTCGCCACCGACACCTCGAGCGAGTTCCAGTCGAACACCATCATGGTGAAGCACTCGTCCACCTACATCGCGCAGCACCCGAACCGCGTGCGCGCCAAGAACGGGACAGTGCACTGATGCTGGACGCGCATCTCGGCGTCATCGGCGTGTGGCTGGCCTTCCTGGCCGCCGTCGCCGGCATCGTGACCATCGGCGTCGGCTTCGTACCGCAGCGGCGGGTGGCCGCGCCGCCGAGCGGCAACGGTGCCTCGGGCCGGCCCGTCCCCAGCGGCGTCGCCCGGGTGGCCGGCGACGGCCGGCTGCTCGCGCCGATCATGCTCGTCGGCGCGCTGCTCGCCACCGGCGCCATGGAGCACGCGCTGGTCACCCACGACTTCACGCTGTCCTTCGTCGCCGAGAACAACAGCACGGTGACGCCGCTGCTGTACTCGATCACGGGAATGTGGTCGGCGCTGGCCGGGTCGATCCTGCTGTGGGGACTCGTCCTGGGCGTCGTCACCACGGTCTTCGTGGCGCGCTACCGCCGCCAGGGGGACGACCCTGTGATCCGGTGGGCCCTACTCGTGCTCTACGTCGTGTCGGCCTTCTTCTTCGGCCTGATGGTCGGCCCGGCCAACCCGTTCCACACGGCGACGGGCGTGACGCAGGGCCTCGGCCCGAACTCGCTGCTCCAGGACAACCCGCTGGTCGCCATCCACCCCCCGCTCCTCTACATCGGCTTCGTCCTCTTCACCGTCCCCTTCGCGTTCGCGATCGGCATGCTGGCGACGGGCCGGGTCGGGGACCGCTGGCAGGTCGAGTGCAGGCGCTGGACGCTGCTCGCCTTCACCTTCTTGTCGGTCGGCATCGTGCTCGGCGCATGGTGGTCGTACCAGGTGCTCGGCTGGGGCGGCTTCTGGGGATGGGACCCGGTCGAGAACGCGGCGCTGCTGCCGTGGCTCTGCGGGACCGCGTACCTGCACTCGGTGCTCGTCCAGGAACGCCGCGGCCTGATGCGCGTGTGGAACCTCTCGCTGTCCATCGCCACCTTCGCCCTCACCATCCTCGGCACCTTCCTCACCCGCTCGGGCGTGATCACCTCGGTGCACGCCTTCTCCGAGTCGTCGCTCGGCCCCATCCTCATCGGCTTCTTCTTCGCCGTGGTCATCGTGGGCTTCGGCCTCATCGCCTGGCGCGGCGACCGGCTCCGCTCACCGGGCGGCATCGACGCGCCGCTCGGCCGGGAGGGGGCGTTCCTCCTCAACAACGTGCTGTTCGTTGGCTTCGCCTTCGTCGTGCTGCTCGGCACCCTCTACCCGTTGCTCTACGAGGCGGTCACGCAGCAGCAGGTGACCGTCGGGGCACCCTTCTTCAACACCGTCGCCATCCCCGTCGGGTTGACGCTGCTGTTCCTGATGGCGGTGGCCCCGGTGCTGAGCTGGCGCAAGATGAGTGGCGCCGTCCTGTGGCAACGCCTGGTCATTCCGGTGTGGATCGGCGTCGGCACGGTCGTGCTGTGCGTCGCGTTCGGTCTGCGCGGCACCGCCACGCTCATCGGCTTCGGCCTCGGCGCCATGGCCGCGGCCACCGCGGCCCGTGCGCTGGTCCTCTCGGTCCGCGCCGCCGGGGCGCGCCACGTGGGGTGGTGGCGCGGGTTGGTCGGCCGCGCCAACGGCGGCATGATCGTCCACCTCGGCGTGGTCCTGCTCGCGGTGGGCGTGATCGCCGCCACCTCGTACCGCCACCAGGCCGAGCTGGCGCTGCACCGCGGCGCCGTCGTCACCTACGACGGGCACCGCTTCGAGTTCGAGGGGCTGAAGACGGTCAGCTCGCCTTCACGCACGTCCCAAGAGGCGCTGGTGCGGGTGGACGGCGCGGTGTTCACCCCCGCCACGACGAGCTTCGGCAGCGCCCTCTCTGTGGTCGGGACCCCCGCCATCGACTCCGGCCTCTTCGGCGACGTCTACCTGACCTTCGACGCGGTGGGCGGCCTCGGGGCCACCTCGGGCAACCAGGCCGTGAACAACCTGCCGAGCGGGTCGGTGGCCATCGGGGTGGTCATCGAACCCTTGGTGGCGTGGCTGTGGGCCGGCGGCCTGCTCATCGGAGTGGGCGGGCTGCTGGCGCTCGTGCCCGGCGCGCGACGGCGCTCCACCGACCCCGCCTCGGCGCCGTCGGACCTTGTCGCCGACGCCGAGCCGCGCGGACACGACGGACGCGAGGCCGCCGGGGAGCCCGACGAGGCTAAGGAGCCTGTCGGTGCGCTGGTGGCCCGGGGCATGGAGCCGGCATGACCCAGCGCCGACGCCGCCACGCCACCCGTTGGATCGCGGGCGCCGTCCTGGGGGCGCTCGTGGTCGTCGGCATCGTGCTGGCCACCCGCACGCCCCAGGAGGCGACGGCGGTCTCGAGCCCGCTCCTCGGCCGCACGGCGCCCACGTTCAGTGGTGCCGACCTCTCGACCGGCGCCCCGGTCTCGCTGGCGTCGCTGCGGGGCCACTACGTGCTGGTGAACTTCTTCGCCAGCTGGTGCGGGCCGTGTCAGCAGGAGGCACCGGACCTGTCGCGCTTCCAGTACCAGCAGGCGCACACGCCCGGCGGCGCCGACATGGTCAGCGTGGTGTTCCACGACACGACGTCGACGGCGCGCTCCTTCCTCCGGGCCAACGGCGACCTGTGGCCCGCGGTCAGCGATCCCGGCGGCGTCATCGCCGAGCACTACGGCGTCACCGCGCCGCCGACGACCTTCGTGATCGACCCGTCCGGCCGGGTGGCGGCCGTCCTCGTCGGACCGGCCACGCAAGCGAACCTGGACTCGTCGCTGAAGGCCGCCCACACCGAGCAGGCCGCGTCGTCCCATGGCTGAGCGCGCGACCCGGGTGCCGCTGTGGGCGCGCGTCCTCGTGCCGCTGGCCGTGGTGGCGGTCGCCCTCGTGATCGGCAGCGGCGTCTTCGACGCGGCGGCGCCGACGGCGGCCCAGCGGGCGGCGACGATCGAGGCCGGCGTGCGGTGTCCGTCGTGCACCGACCTGTCCGTGGCGCAGTCCAACGCGACGACGGCGATCGCCGTCCGCAACCAGATCGAGAGCATGGTGGCGGCTGGAGCGTCCACGGCCGACATCGACCAGACGCTCGTGTCCGAGTACGGCCAGACGATTTTGTTGGTGCCGCCGGACGCGGGAGGCGTCCCGCTGATCTGGATCATCCCCGCCGTGCTCGGGGCCGGTGCACTGGCCGGCGTGGGCGTGCTGTTCTGGCGCCGCTCCCGTGCCTTCGACGAGCTCCGCACCGAGGCGGAAGTGGCGTCGTGACCGTCGACGGGCTACGCCAGCGCGACGAGGCGGGGCGCGGCGAGGCGGGGCGCGACGAGCGCTGGTACCTGAACGACGAGCGGGAATTCCTGCGCCGCTCGCTTGAGGACGCCGAGCGGGAGCACCAGGCGGGCGACCTGTCCGACGACGACCACGCCGTGCTGGTGGCGCGTGACTCGGCCCGGCTGGCCATCGTGGACGCGGAGTTGGCCGCACTCGGACCCGTCCGCGCCGAGCCACCGGCGAGCGAGGAGCCAGCCGCCGTCACGGAACGCAGGTCGTTCCCGCTCTGGCGCAAGCTCGGGATCGCGGCGTCCTGCCTGTTGATCGTGGCCGGCGTGGTCATCCTCGTCGGGCACTTCGTCCAGGGGCGCCAGCCCGGACAGGCCTCGTCGGGCAGCATCACGGTGTCGCAGGCCCAGCAGATCGAACAGCAACTGCAGCAGGCGGCCTCTGTCGACGGCGCCGGCGGGCTGGCGAACCAGCAAAAGGCGCTCGTGCTGTACAACGGCGTGCTCGCCGAGGACCCGTCCAACCCCGCGGCCCTCGCCGGGGCCGGATGGATCATGTGGAACCTCGGCACCGACTCGCACGTCACCGGCTTCGTGGAGGACGGCCGGGCCGAGGTGACCCGTTCGGTGAAGGTGTCGCCCACCTACTACCAGGCCCACCTCTACCTCGGGCTGATCCTGGCCAACCAGGACCACAACAACAACGCGGCCGTGGTGCAGTTCGACGAGTTCCTGGCCGACGATCCGCCGTCGAACGAGTTGGCGGACGTCGCCCCGGAGGTCGACCCCTCCTATCTCGGGGCCGGAAAGCCCGTCCCGGCGGCGCTGGCGCTGCCGCCGACGACGAAGACCCCGCCCTCAGCCCCGTAGGGCCCGCAGGTCGGCCACCACGCGGCCGAACGCCTCGGCGAACGCCGCACAGTCCGCGTCGCTGGTCGTCCAGCCCACACTGACCCGCAGGGAGTGGCTGGGGTCCGCGCCCATCGCCTCGAGCACGGGCGAGGGCTCGATGCTCTCCGACGAGCAGGCCGAGCCCGAGTGCACGGCCACGCCGGCTCGGTCCAGCCCGATGAGCACGGGCTCGGCCTCCACCCCCTCCACGCCGAAGCAGACGAGGTGGGGGAGGCGATCCTCGGGCGAGGCGGGCCCGACGACGTCCACGCCGTCGACGGTCCGGGCCGCCGCCAGCACGGTCTCGACCTGCCGGCGGGCGGTCGCCGCCTCGTCTTCGAGGAGCCGACGCCCCTCGCTCGCCAGTGCCTCGGCAGCGGCGCCGAAGGCGAGCAGCGCCGGCACGGGTTCGAGGCCACCGCGCCGGCCGCGCTCCTGTTCCCCGCCCACGAGCAACGGTTCGAAGCGACTGCCCCGCCGCACGACGAGGGCGCCGGCACCGGGTACCCCGCCGAGCTTGTGCGCGCTGACGCTCACCAGGTCCGCGTCGAGGGCACCGAGGTCGGTCGGGACGTGGCCGCACGCGGCGGCGGCGTCGACGTGGACGACGACTCCGGCCGCACGGCAGAGGGCGACGACGTCGTGGACCGGCTGGAGGGTGGCCACCTCGTGGTTGCCCCACTGGCAGTGCACGAGCGCCGGACGGGGACGCGAAGGGTCGGCGAGCCGGTCACGCAGGGCGTCGACGTCGAGACGACCCGCGGCGTCGACGCCGAGCACCTCGATCGGCGCAGCGCGGGCCGAGGCGTCGCGGACCGCGGAGTGCTCGACGGCGGCGCACACGATGGGGTCGCCCGGCCGGGCGCGGCTGGCGCCCCAGACCGCCGCGTTGATGGCCTCGGTCGCCCCCGACGTGAAGACAATCTGGCGCGGCGCCACCGCCGCCAGCGCGGCGACCTGGGCGCGCGCGTCCTCGAGCGCGTCGCGCACGATGCGCCCCTCCTGGTGGAGCCGTCCGGGGTCGCCCGCGGGCAGACTGCCCCACCGCTCCAGTGCGGCGATCGCCTCGGGGCGTGCCGGCGTGGTGCTGGCGTGATCGAGGTAGGAGCGAGCCACGAGGGCTCAGGCAGAGGCGGTGCAGGCGTCGTCGCCCCGGGCCCGCGACGAGAGGATCACCGGGAGCGCCTGCCGCGACGCCGTGCCGCACAGGCCGGCCAGCAAGCCCTTGACCATGCCGCGGTCCACCGCGCACAGCACCGGGTTGGTCGTGCTGGCCTCGCCGAAGGGGCACTGCTCGGCGATGACCGCCGTCCGCTCGCCCCGGTCCTCGGCGTGGGCCGCGAAGCCGTGGGCGGTCAGCGTCTCGGCCACGACGTGCATGGCGGCGCGTACTGTCCGCTGCCCCTCGTTGGGTGTCATGCGCGAGGCCAACGAGCGGCCGTACTCCTCACCGACGACGGCGGCCATCTCCTCGGCCTCCTCGGGGTCCAGCCGTCGCATCGCCTCGCCGAGCAACCGCATGAGCAGGTCGTCGCGCCGTTGCATGACCCCGAGCGAGAGGTCCTCCTCCACGCAGAAATACCGCTTGGAGGGCCGGCCGGCTCCGGGGGTGGTGCGGCCCGTCTCGACGCGCACGTAGCCGCCGTCGACCAGCCGCTGGAGGTGGTGGCGGGCCACGTTGGGGTGGAGCGAGAAGATGCGGGCGACCTCGCTGGCGGTCACGCCGGGGGCGGAGCGCACGTGCAGGAAGATGTCACGCCGGGTGGGATCGCCGAAGGCAGCGGCCACGGCGGCGACGGCGGCACTGAACCGGCCGTCGTCGGGTGCGGCTGGCCGCTCCGGCTCGACCGTGATCGGCGAACTGCTCACGCTGGGTAGTCTACCTGGGGAACAGCGCTTCGAGCTGGGGTGACGCGCGAGCTGTGTGCCGCCAGCAGGCACGGCGCCGGACCTGAAATCCCGCCCGAGACGAGGAGCGCATGGCAGCAGATCAATCACAGCTCGAGGCGGCGCTGGACGCGGTCGTGGAGCCCGAGCTGGGACTGACGCTGGGCGAGCTCGGGCTGCTGCGGACGGTGCGGACGCGCCGGCGCCGGGTCCATTTGGAGGTGGCGCTGCCGGTGGCGGCCTGGCCGAGCATCGAGGAGCTCGCCGAGGCCATCCACCGCGCCGCCCAGGCCGTGCCGGGCGTCGAGGAGGTCGATCTCGAGTTCACGGTCATGACCGACGAGGAGCGTTCGGTGCTCCGCCAGCGCCTGCGGGCCGGGATGCTGGGCGTGGACCTGGCGGACGTGTCGGGTCAGCCCGACGAGCCGGACGGGCGCGATCACGCGCACGCGGGTCACGGCCATGGCCACGGGCAGGCAGCACCGATGGCCGCGTTCTTGGCGGACGACGCCAAGACCCGCGTCATCGGCGTGTCCTCGGGGAAGGGCGGTGTCGGCAAGTCGACCGTCACCGTGAACCTGGCGATCGCACTGGCCCAGGCCGGCTACCAGGTCGGGCTGCTCGACGCCGACGTCTACGGCTTCTCGGTGCCCAAGATGCTCGGCACGGAGCACGACCCGGTCATCCTGGGCGACATCGTGATCCCCACGGCGGCGCATGGGGTCCGCTGCCTGTCGATGGGCTTCTTCGTCCCCGACGACCAGCCCGTGATTTGGCGCGGTCCCATGCTGCACAAGGCGATCCAGCAGTTCCTGACCGACGCCTACTGGGGCGAGCCCGACTTCGTCCTGGTCGACATGCCACCCGGCACCGGCGACGTCGCGCTCACCTTGGCCGAGGTGATGCCGCGGGCAGAGATCGTCGTCGTGACCACGCCTCAGCCGGCGGCCCAGCGGGTCGCCCAGCGCTCCGCGTTCGCGGCGCGCCGTCTGAAGCTGTCGGTGCGTGGCGTGATCGAGAACATGAGCTGGTTCACCGGCGACGACGGCACCCGGTACGAGCTGTTCGGGAACGGCGGAGGGGCGACGCTGGCCTCGGACCTGGGCGTGCCGCTCCTCGGTCAGGTGCCGCTGGTCAACGCGGTGCGCCTGGGCGGGGACGAGGGGCGCCCCGTCATGGCCGTCGACCCCGACGGAGAGACCGCGCAGGCGTTCCGGGCGATCGCGGAGAAGCTGGCGGCGCTGGGGCCGGCGCGGGTCTACCGCCGCGAGCTCACCCTGCGCTGACCGCGCCGCCGGCGCCTCAGCCCACGATCTCGCGGACCCGGCCGTCCCACAAGGTCCCCACGAAGACGTCCCCGTTCGGATCGGCCGCGACCGCCATCGGCTGGTAGAGCGTGGCCGCCGTCGCCGGCCCACCGTCGCCGCCGTATCCGTTGTGCCCGACGCCCGCGATGGTGGACACGGTCTCGGTGGACAGGACCACCTTCTGGACGATGTAGTTCGTCTGCCCGGAGAGGTAGACGTCGCCCGACCCGTCGAGCGCGACGGACTGGTCGCCCGGGTCGACGCCGGGGATCGTCGTGACCGTGTCGTTCGAGAGGGTCACCTTTTCGAGCCCGTTGTTCGTCACGTACAGGTGGCCGGCGTCGTCGACTGCGACGCCGCCCGGGCCTGACGGCAAGCCGGTGGCGACGGTCGAGATGTTGCCCGATGCCGAGGCCTCCCGGACCGCCGAATTGATCGAGTCGTAGATGAACAGGTCGCCTGCGCCGTCCACCGCGACCGCCGTTGGCTGATTCAGCTCGGCCAAGGTGGCGCGCCCACCGTCGCCCGAGGACCCGGCCTTCCCGTCGCCGGCGACCGTGGTGATGTCGCCCGTGGCGGCGCTGATCTCGCGCACGCGGTTGTTGCCGAGGTCGGCGACGAAGACGTCGCCCGCCTTGTCCACGGCCAGCCCTTCCGGCGAGTTGAGCTCGGCCGCCCCGGCCGGCCCGCCGTCCCCGCCGAAGCCCGTCTTGCCATTCCCGGCGATCGTCGTGATCACCCCGGTGGCCGCGTTGACCTGGCGCACCCGGGCCGAGAAGTAGTCGCTCAGGTAGACGTCGCCCGCGGCGTCCACTGCCAGCCCGCACGCGCAGCTGGTGCGCGCTTCGGTGGCGGCATAGGCGTCGCCTCCGTACTTGGGTTCGGTCCCGCCGACGAGGGTCGAGATCGTCCCGCTGGCAGCGCTTGCCTCGCGGACGTTGTTGAAACCCTGGGTGTCGAAGTCGAAGGCCGAGACGAACAGGTCCCTGGCGGCATCGACGGCCACCCCCGATGTGGTGGACAGCTTGGCGGCTCGGGCCGGTCCACCATCCCCCGCGTCGCCGTACTTCCCACTGCCCACCACGGTGCTGATGATGCCCGCCGGTGTGACCTTGCGAATGACCGCATTGTTGCTGTCGGCGATGTAGAGGTTCCGGTGAGCGTCGAGTGCGATGCCCAAGGGGAGACAGAGCGCGGCGCTGGTGGCCGGTCCGCCGTTCCCGGTGTCGCCGCAGTCCGGGCCGTTGCCGGCCACGGTCGTGATGACGTGGCTGGCCGCGGCGACCTCCCGCACGCGGTTGTTGTGGTAGTCGGAGAGGTAGAGGTCGCCCGCACCGTCCACGGCGAGATAGGTCTGCCCGCTCAGCTCGGCCGATGTCGCCGGACCCCCGTCGCCGGCGAAGCCGCAGATGTGATCTCCCACCACGGTCGAGATGGTGCGGGTCGCCGCCGCGACCTCGCGGACGACGCAGTTGTTGGCGTCCCCGATGTAGAGGTTGCCCTGGTGGTCCACCGCCACACTGATCGGGCCGTTCAACTCGGCCGCCGTGGCGGGACCGCCGTCTCCCGCAGCACCGGCCGTCCCGTCGCCCGCCACCGTCTTGATGATGTGGGTGGACCCGACGACCTCGCGCACCCGGTCGTTGGCGTAGTCGGCGATGTACACGTTGCCCCTGCCGTCGACCGCCACGCCGGTGGGGTCGTTGAGCTCGGCACCCAGCGCCTTGCCGCCGTCCCCGCCGTAACCCGCGTTCGGCGTCGACGGCGTGGCCACCTGGGGCACGCCCGCCACGGTGGTGATGACCCCGCTGGCATGGCCGATCCGGCGCACGATGTTCGCGGGCGCGTCGGCCACGTACACATCGCCGGCCGCATCGGTGGAGACGCCGGTGGGCTGGGTCACGACCGCCTGCCGGCTGGGTTCGCCGTCAGCCGCCCCCGGCGACCGTGGCGATCTCGCCGACCCTGACGGCCCGATATCTCGCCGTCGCCGTGCCCACGCCGATGGTGCTGGTGGTCCCGGAGCGCGCCCCGCGTTGTAGGCGCACGCGATCGTCCCGTCGGTGGCCACGGTGGCCGAGCACACCTGCTTCGCGGTCTGCTCATTGACGACCTGCACGGACTGCCCGGAGGTGAACCCCGTGCCGGTGACTGTCACGGCGCCGGCGGCGGTGCCGAGCGGCGGCTCCACCGTGACGGAGGGCTCGGCGGCTGACGCCGCCGGCGTGTCGCCCCCAGCAACCTCGAACCCCGCGACGGATGCCAAGACCGCGGCTGCGGCCAGCACCGAGTGTCCGAGCCCGCGGCCCCTTACGTTTGGCATCTCTGTCCTCCCGTTTCGGGAACGCGTCGAAGAAAGCGGACCTTTGCCTCAGCCGATCCGTGATTGCAGGCTCTAGCCGGCGTCGAGCTGGCCGTCTCGGCTCTGGCCCAGACCCCATTTCCGGTTGGCCAGGCCGCGCGCGTTGGCGGGGTAGAGCACGACCCGATCGCGGCCGGCCCGCTTGGCGTCGTACATGGCGTTGTCGGCGTCGCGGAGCAACAGGGCCGGGGCGTCGCTCGCATCGGTGGTGACCACGACGCCGACGCTGGAGGTGACCACCAACTGCGCGCCACCGAATTCGATCGGCGCGCTCAGGCCCTTGCGGATGCGCTCGGCCATGTCGAGGGCGTCGTCCTCACGGTCGACCTCGGCGAACGCGACGAATTCGTCGCCCCCGAAACGCGCCACCAGGTCGACGCCCCGCGTCATGGCAGCGAGGCGATCGGCCATCTCGCGCAGCACGACGTCACCGGCCGCATGGTCGGCCCGGTCGTTCACCAGCTTGAAGCGGTCGAGGTCGATGAACATGACCGCGAGCGAGGCGCTGCGCCGGCCGACGCGGGAGAGAGCCTCGGCGAGGCGCTCCATGAACAGGGTGCGGTTGGCCAGGCCGGTCAGGGCGTCGTGTGACGCCTGGAACGCCACCTGCTCCGCCATCTCGCACCGTTCGATCGCGAGCCCCACCATGCTGGCGAGCTGGTCCAGCTTGTGCAGCTCCTCGCTGCCGAAATACGGCAGGTAGGCGCTGATCTCCACCGCCAGTTCGTGCGTGGCTCCGCTGGCGGTCCGCACCGTGATGCGGCGCTTCTGCTCCTCGTGGTCCTCGGCTCCCCACTCGTCGGCTCCGTCCTCGTCGGCGCCTTGGCTCGTAGCCCAGGCGGGGTAACGCGCCACGACGGTGCCGTCTCGTGCCAGCAAGGCCGCGTTGGAGGCGCCAACCAACGCGCAGACGTGGGGGAGGAGGTGCTCGCCGACCTCCTTGGAGTCCCCGGCGGACACCAGTTGTCGAACGGCCTCTTTGAAGGCGGCGTCCTCCTTGCGGCTCAAGAAGACACGGACGAACGAGGGGAGGACCAATGCGACGAGGAACAGGAGTCCCATGACCACGGTGAGGAGCTCCGTGAGCAGGGTGGTCGTCGTCCCGTGCAACGCCAGCGCGGCGACCACGACCTGGACCTCGAGCCCCGCCACGGCCACCGCGAGCAGGCGCATGCGCAGTGCCGCGATGGGTGGCTCGCCGATGCCGGCCTTGAACAAGCGGACGACCACGTAGCTGAACAAGAACCCGAAGGACGCCGCGAAGGCCACGCGGTAGGCGATGTAGAAGGGCGGCGGCGCCGCACCCGGCTGCGGCAAGTAGCCGAGCGAGTACGTGAACGCGATGATCCCGACGGTCACCAGGGCCGCCACCGCGCGCACGGGAAGGCTGGGCCGGCGGAACGAGGCGGCAAAGCGGAAGAGGCAGTACGGCGTCAACAAGAGGAGCGCGATCAGCGACTTGGCCACGTACTCGTGGGACACGATGCTCGGGTCGATCTTCACGACGAGCGACAGCCCGCCGAGGATCGCAAACGTCAGCGCGACCCAGCCGGCACCGCGGATGCGGTATCGAATCCACTGCAAGGTCGTCAGCGCAGCCAACGCGACGAACTCGACCAGGGAAACGTTGGCCAGGACTTGAATCCAGTGCTCCACCCCTACGGTCCCCTCCTCCACCGCGTCGCCAAGTGCCGCGATGGTCCCTCCATCCCGGACTTCCCCAACCCGAGACTCCGGTTGCACTCTAGTCCTCGGGGGTCCTCCGCCAAAATGATTTGCCCCTCATTTCGCTGAATGTGCGCAAGTTTCCTCTCATTTTTCGCACATGATGCCGAATTTGGGCAACGAGTGCCGAGCGAACGCACCCCCCTTTGGGGGTGCCTGGACACCCTCGAACGCGGGGTGCACCCGGACACCCGCGCCTCGTGGAGCACGGGACGGCCCGGCGCGAGACGTACGACAAAATCCGCCGCAGCGTGGTCCTCGCGTCGCGTCCTTCGGGGGCCCGGCCCGGCCCGGCCGGCGGACCCGTCGGTAGTGTGACCCGGGACAGCGGGAGGTGAAATAGTGCCGGACTGGGCACGACCGGTGGTGCACTGGGAGATCGAGGCGAGGGACCCCGAGAAACAGCGGGCCTTCTACGCCGACCTCTTCAATTGGAAGATCGGCGACGGCTTCATCATGGAAATCCCAGCCGGCATCGGCGGGCCGGAGCCCGGGCCGTCCGGTCATATCCGCGGCAGCGAGCGCTCCGGAGTGACGCTCTACGTGCAGGTGGCCAACCTGCGCGCCTCGCTCGACAAGTCCGTCGCCCTCGGGGCGACGATCGTGGCGGAACCGTTCGACGTCCCGAACGGACCCACCTTGGCGGGCATCACCGACCCGGAGGGAAACCCGCTCATGCTCGTGCAGGCCTGAGCCGTGTCGACAGTTGAGATCACGACCTTCCGGCTCGCCGAGGGCGTCACCGACCAGTCGTTCCTGGCGCTCGACAAGCGCGTGCAGACCGAGCTGATCCCCCATCAACCTGGGTTCCTGAGACGAACGACGGCGCGGCACGGCGACGACTGGTTGGTGGTCACGCTTTGGGCCAGCGACGCTGACGCGGCCGCCTTTCAGCGGGCGGCCGACGGCACCGAACTCCAGGCCGCGTTCGAACAAAGCGTCGAAGCCGGGAGCCTGCACCTCACGCGCTACGAGACGCTCGACTGAGGTGGAGCTCGCGGACCTGAAGGTCACCCGCTACGGCGTGCGTGACCGGGTCGCCACGGTGACCCTCGACCGCCCCGAACGGCTCAACGCCTGGACCGGGCGTATGCACGCCGAGTACCGGGCGCTGTTGGCGCGTGCCGCGGACGACCCCGGCGTCCGGGTGATCGTGGTGACCGGAGCGGGGCGGGGATTCTGCGCCGGCGCGGACGCGCAGGCGCTCGAGGGCCACGTGGAGCGGGGCGGGTACGACGCCGGGCTCGGGGACGACGTCGCCACGCCGGGCTACGGCGTGCGCCCGGAGTTCGACGCCGACTTCGCCTACCAATTCGGGATCCCCAAGCCGATCATCGCGGCCATCAACGGCCCGGCGGCGGGCGTCGGGTTCGTCCTGGCGTGCTACTGCGACCTGCGGTTCGCGGCGCGAGAGGCCAAGCTCACCACGTCCCACGGCCGGCTCGGCCTACCGGCGGAGTACGGGCTGTCGTGGTTGCTGCCGCGCCTCGTCGGGGTGACGCGTGCCGCCGACGTCCTGCTGTCGAGCCGGGTCGTGCTGGGCGAGGAGGCAGAACAGTTGGGTCTCGTGAACCGGGCCGTTCCGCTTGAGGAACTGCTCCCATTCACGTACGAGTACGCGGGCCGCCTCGCCACCGAGATCGCGCCCTCGTCGCTGGCTGCCACCAAGCTCCAGCTCTACTCCGACCTCCACGGCGACGCGGCCTCGTCGGTGAACGACGCGGGGACTCGCATGGCCGGGATGATGCAGGGTGCCGATTTCGCGGAGGGCGTGGCCGCACTGGTCGAGAAGCGCCCGCCGAAGTTTCCCGACCCGCCCGCCTGACGAAGCGTGAGCGCTGGCGCTGGCGCCTCCGTGTGGCGCGCGTCCCGCCGATTCAGCCGTCGATGCCGGCGGGCAGTTTGGCCGGGTCCCAGCCGAGGAGCGCGACGGCCTGGCGGAACGCGAAGCGGTCGGTCATGCCGGCCACGTAGGTGACGGCGGCCCGCACGGCATCCTCACTGCCCGCGACCACGTCGGTCGTCTCCGAGGTGTCGGGGCGCCCCTCCGACATCGTCCCGGGGTGCTCGGTGATGAGATGCGGTCGGTCCGAGAAGTGCTCGACCAGTGCCCGCAGCACTGCGACGACCGCCTCCCCTTGGCGCAACGACGCCTCGCGCAGGTAGATGCGCCCGTAGTTACAGGCTCTGAACGCGGCCAGCGCCTCGGCCTCTTCCTCCTCCATACCGACCTGGCCGGTGCGCAGCGTGGCGGAAGTGACGCCGGCGATGAATGCGCCGAGCTGTGCGCTGCGGCGGCCTCCGCACAGTGAGCGGACGGCGGCGGGCAGCTGGCGCGCGGCGACGACACCGGCCAGGACGGCGTCCTCCCAGTCGTGGCACACGTAGGCGATCCGGTCGGCCCAGCTGACCACCTCACCCTCTGGAGTCGACGGAGCAGGCCGCGACCAGCTGTGGTTGGCGACGCCGTCGACCGTCTCGGCGCACAGGTTCAGCGGGGCGAGCGAGACGCGGGCGCCCCACGGCGCGTGGTCAAAGCCCTCCTTCACGTAAGGATCGAGCGCGTCCTCGCTGGCGTGCCCACCCGGGCCGTGCCCGCAGTCGTGCCCGAGGGCGATCGCCTCGGTGAGAGCCACGTTCAGGCGGCAGGCCCGGGCGATGGCGGTGGCGACCTGCGCCACCTCGAGCGCGTGGGTCAGACGGGTGCGCTGGTGGTCCTCGGGGTAGACGAACACCTGGGTCTTGCCGGCGAGCCGCCGGAACGCGGTGGCATGCAGGATGCGGTCACGGTCGCGCTCGAAGCAGGTGCGCCACGGGTCGGGCTCCTCGGGCCGGGCGCGGTCGCCCGCGCCGCGGGCGCGGGTGGCTCCCGGCGCGAGCAGCGTCTCTTCGAGCTCCTGGCGGTGGGTGCGGCCGAACGGCACGGAGGGATCGGGGTGGTCTGCCGGCGCCGCTCCGGCTTCTGGCCCGATGCGGGCGTGCGAGTCGGCGTGCGCCAGCCGGACAGGCCCCGAGTAGCCCGCCATCGTGGCTGCCCAGCGGACACTGCGCTCCGATTCGCCTTCGCTCGGCGTGGCGCTCATGCCATGAAGTCTGCCGCGTGGCAGTAACGTCCAGTTGGCCAGAGGACCCCCGACTGGTCAGCGAGAGGAGTGACACCAGGTGGACGTGCGCATCGGCATCACCCACACCCCCAAGGAGCTCGAGGTGGAGATGCCCGAGGACATGGACCGCGACGCGATGGTCGCCGACATCGAGAAGCTGCTCAAGACCGGTGACGGCGTGCTCTGGCTGACCGATCGCAAGGGGCGCCGCGTCGGCGTCCCGGTCGTCAAGGTCGCCTACGTCGAGGTCGGGGCGCCCACGTCGGAGCGCCGCGTCGGGTTCGGCGCTCCCTGAGGTCGTCGTGACGTCGGGGCGGGCACGGGGTCGGTGACGGCAGCGCCCGACCTGCTCGACCTGAAACTGGTCTTCGTCACCGGGAAGGGCGGCGTCGGGAAGACCACGGTCGCGGCGGGTCTGTCCCAGCTCGCGGCGGAGCACGGCAAGCGGGTGCTGGTGTGCGAGGTCGACGCCAAGGGCGACGTGACGTCGCTCTTCGAGGCGCCGGCCACCGACTTCACGCCGCGCGAGATCGCCCCGGGGATCTGGTCGATGTCGATGGACACCGAGGCGTCGCTGCGCGAGTACCTCAAACTGCACCTTCGCATCCCGGTGGTCGGGCGCATCGGCCCGCTGGCCAAGGCCTTCGACTTCGTGGCGACGGCGGCGCCGGGCGTCCGCGAGATCCTCACCGTGGGCAAACTCTGCTGGGAGGTGCGCGAGGCGCACTACGACCTCGTCGTCGTCGACGCCCCGGCCACCGGCCACATCATCGGCCAGTTGGCGGCTCCCCAGGCCATCAACGACCTGGTCAAGGTCGGGCTCATCCGCAGTCAGACCGACTGGATGCTCGACATCCTCTCGGACCCACGCCAGACGGGGCTCGTGGCCGTCTGCACGCCCGAGGAGATGCCGGTCAACGAGACGCTCGAGCTGGTCACCCGCGTGCGCGAGGAGACGACGGTGCGCATGTCGGCCGTGGTCGTCAACCGCGTCCTCCCCGAGCTCTTCGCGCAACGCGAGGAGGAGGTCTTCGAACAGCTGCGCCAGCCCGAGATGGAACGGGTGCTCTCGGAACGGGCCGGGGGGACCGTGACGCCGGTCCTCGAGGCGGCCCGGCTCGCCGTCACCCTGCGGAGGACGCGCTCGGCCCACATGCAGCGGCTGCAAGCCGGGCTGCCCGAGGGGCTGCCGGTCCTCCTGTTGCCCTACCTGTTCGCCCGCAGCTTCGGCGCCCGCACCACCCGCCAGGTGGCCCACGCTCTCGGCGAGGAGCTCGGGCTGTGACCGCGCCTCGCAACGGCACCCCCAAGACGGTCGCCCAGCTGCTCGCGGCCAAGGACATCGTCATCGCCTGCGGGCCGGGCGGGGTGGGCAAGACCACGACGGCGGCCGCGCTCGCCGCCACCGCGGTCGTCGAGCAGGGCGGGCGAGTCCTCGTGCTCACGGTCGACCCGGCGCGCCGGCTGGCAGACGCGCTGGGCCTCAAGGGGATCGGGAACGACGAGGTCCGCATCACCGACGATGTGTTCGCCCGGGCGGGCGCACACCCGAGGGGCGAGCTGTGGGCGGCGATGCTCGACACGAAGCAGAGTTGGGACGACCTCATCCGGACCCACGCGCCCGACGAGGAGACCCGCGAGAAGATCCTGGCCAACCCGCTGTACCAGAACATCTCGGGCCGCTTCGTGCAGTCGCACGACTACATCGCCATGGAGCGGCTCTACGAGATCCATTCCGAGGGGAAGTACGACCTCATCGTGGTGGACACGCCGCCGACGCGCAACGCGCTCGACTTTCTCGATGCACCGCAGCGGATGGCAGATTTCTTTTCGTCGCGCCTGTTGCGCTGGCTCATCGTGCCGTACCGGTCCCGCTTGGTGAACGTTGCCTCACGGCCCTTCTATCAGGTCGCGGACCGGATCCTGGGCACGCAATTCCTCGCCGACATCTCGGAGTTCTTCATCCTGTTCCAGTCGATGTACAGCGGCTTCGTCGAGAGGGCCGAGGCGGTAACCCGTCTGCTGTCGGACCGCCGCACCACGTTCATGGTCGTGTCCACGCTCGAGGCGACGCCCGTGCGCGAGGCAGAGTTCTTCTCGGCCGAGCTGACGGCGCGCAAACTGCATCTCGGGGTGGTCGTGCTCAACAAGGTGTTGCCCGAGTACCTCCGTGACCCCAAGGCGGACAAGCTGGCGCAGTCGATGGAGGCGCACGCGGTGGAGTTGACCGAGGGCCTGACCGACGACCCCCCGGTGGCGGCCCGGGTGGTGGGCGAGGTGGCCGAGAGTTTCTTGAACTTCGCCGTGGTGGCTCGGCGCGAGGCGGAGCAGGAGGCCGAGCTCAAAGGCGCGCCCGACGTGCTGGTTACGGTGCCCTTCTACGACGCGGACATCTACGACCTGTCCGGGTTGCTCCGGCTGGGCGAGCAGGTCTGGGCCTGAGCCTCGTTTGGGGTCGCTCCGTTGGGGCGCACAGGGTGGGGGGCCGTGTGGGAGACGCCCAGGGGTGCCCGTGGGAGAGGCCCGTGGGTCGTCCCTCCAAAAACTATCAACGGCTCGGTTGAGCGTTTTCGGGCGAATGCGGCCGCCGCCGGATTGTGCCCGAGGCGGAGCGCGTGTACATCGTCGCCGAGCCCGTTCGTCATCGCTCCTGAGAACAAACCTTCACGTCCGAATGGAGGACGATCCCGGTCGAAGGTCGACGGTGACATCGTGCTGCAGCGTGCCCAAAACCGTACTTATTTGTGTGACTGTTGAGGACCGACCGTGACTTATATCCCTATGAGAGAGGGTCCGGTTGCGAGAAGATATGGGCCATGGGCGGACCGGGATCTGTGGAATTGCGCGTGGTGTGGGGTTGACGAAGGTAATGAAGCCCGCCGCGGGTGCCATCGTGGGACGGATCGTCCGCAGGCCGTTCGTGATCGTCGGTGTCCTGGGAGTGGTGGCACTTGTCTGTTCGGGCTGTGCCGGTAAAGCTCAGCATCTCGGAGCAAGGCCGATGGATCACCACGCCGTGGCGCGGGTGAAGACCACGCCGACGACGTCGACGACGACGCAGCCGTCCCACTCGACGACGACCACCACAGCCCCCACCGTCAAGACCAACGCGAGCACGTTCACTCCCGCGGTTCAGCCCGTGCCCGTGCCCGTGCCGGCGCCGGCGCCGGCGACTACGACGACGACAACTGACCCGTCCCCACCGGCCTGCGTGTGGAGCAACTTCGTCACGAGGGTCACTACTGATCAGGGCACCTATTCGACCGGACAGCCCGTCCAGATTGCGCTCGTGTTCGAGAACACCGGACCGGCATGCACGGTCAATGCCACGGGTTACGCATGTCCACTCGTCAACATCCACAACGCAGCGGCAGCCTTGGTGTGGTCGAGCGCGGCGCCGGTATCGACGGGATGTCCGTCGACCTTCTCGCCCACTGTCTTGGCGGCGAACTGGTCACAAGGCTTCTCGATCATCTGGGGACAAGACTCATGCACACCGGGGCAGACGCAGGCGTGTCCTGGCTCGCAGGTTCCGGCCGGTCAGTACGAGATCACCGGGCAGAGCGGTGGTGGTTCCAGCCAGATTCCCGCGGGGCCGGAGGCGACGGTCAACCTCACCGCAACGAACCCGTAGCGCGGAGCGGCTCGGGCAGGTCTCCCGACATCGGTTCAGGGGCACGCGACATTTCCTGAGCCCGGTGACCAAGGACGTGGCAGTAGGAGAGGCCCTTGAAACCGCCGAGTGTCTCCAAAAACTATCAACGGCTCGGTTGAGCGTTTTGGGGAGAATGCGGCCGGCGCCGGATTGTGCCCGAGGGCGGGGCGCGTACCATCGGTGCCATGGTCCAGCTCATCAACGCCGAGGTGCTCGAGTACGCCGACGCACACACCACCGCCCCGCCAGGCAGTCTCGAGGCGGTCGACGCCTCGACCAAGGAGGAGTTCCCCGCCTGGGGGATGATGGTCGGGCTCCAAGAGGGTCGGTTCCTCGAGATGCTGGTTTTCGCCACCCAGGCGACCCGCATCCTCGAGATCGGGACCTTCACCGGGTATTCGGCGATCGCCATGGCGGCGGGACTCCCGAAGGACGGTGCGATCATCTCGCTCGAGGTGGACCCGCACCACGCCAAGGTCGCCCGGGGCAACATTGCGGCGGCGGGCTGCGAGAGCCACATCAGCGTCATCGAGGGGCCGGCGCTGCGGTCGATCAAGGAGCTGCAGGGCCCGTTCGATCTCGTGTTCATCGATGCCGACAAGGTCTCCTACGACGCCTACTACGAGGCGGTGCTGCCCAAGCTGGCACCGCACGGCCTGATCGTCGTCGACAACACGTTGCAGTCCGGCGGCGTGCTGGCGTCGGAGAAGCATCCCCACGAGGCGGCTCAGGCTCTGCGGGCGTTCAACGACAAGGTGGTCAACGATCCCCGAGTGGTGTGCGTGCTCACGACCATCCGAGACGGTGTGACGCTCATCCGCCACGCCCCGGGACACTGATGCCGCCGAAGCGGGACGGGCGAGGCTGAGGGCGGGGACGCGTTGCTCGACTACCACCTCCACCTCTGGCCGCATACCCAGCACGAGACGCCACTGCGCCTCGAGCAGCTGGCCGAGTACTGCGCGCGGGCCCAGGCGGCCGGGGTGACCGAGTTGGCGCTGACCGAGCACCTGTTCCGCTTCCGCCAGGCCGACGCCCTGCTGGGCGGTTTCTGGGAGGACGAACACGTGCCGCGGGCGCTGGCCGAGTCGATGGCGCGCTATTGGAAATTCCATGCCACGGCCGACCTCGACGCCTACGTGCAGACGGCCCAAGAGGCCAAGGACGCCGGCCTCCCCGTGGTCATCGGCCTCGAGGTCGACTACTACGAGGGTCGGATGGACGACGTCGCCGACCTCCTCGCCGGCTATCCCTTCGACGTGCTCCTGGGGTCGGTGCACTGGGTCGGGGCGTGGCGCTTCGACGACCTCGACGACCTGGTTTCGGTCACGGAGTGGTCGGTGCGCCAGGTCGATGCATGCTGGGACGCGTACACCGAGGCCATGGAGGAGCTGGCGGCCTCGCGCTCGTGCGACGTATTGGCCCACCCGGACTTGATCAAAGTGGCGGGCTACGTGCCGGAGGCGCCGGCCGAGTGGTGGGACCGACTCGCCGAGGCAGCGGCCGCGTCGGGGATGGCGGCCGAGGTGTCCTCGGCCGGCTGGCGCAAGCCGGTGGGTGAGCAGTATCCCGCGGCCGGGCTGCTCGAGCGCTTCGTGGCCCGGTCGGTGCCCCTGACCACGGCCTCAGACGCACACCGCCTCGAGCACGTCGCGGACCGGGCGGACGAGCTGCGCGCCGTACTCGGCGCCGTGGGGGCCGACGAGCTGCAGGGCTACCGGGCCCGGATCCCGCACCGCGTGCCGGTGGCACCCTCGGTGGTGGAGCCAGCTGGAGGGGGTGGCTGATGGCGACGCCCACCGAGCTGGCGCAGAGCCACACCGATCTCAAGCCCGAGGAGCTCGAGCACCTGCAGCGGCTCCTCGGGAGCTGGAGCGTCCTCGCCGACCTCTCCTTCTCCGACCTCCTTCTGCTCGTGCCGGTGCACCGCGAGGCGCCCGAAGGGCACGGGGACGACGAGGACCCCGAGCTGGTCGTGCTCGGGCAGATGCGGCCGAACAACCGGCCGACACTGGTGGACCAGGACCTGGTCGGACAGACGGTCAACGAGTCCCAGTGGGCCCTCGTCACGCGCTGCCTGCATACCGGGGAGATCGTGCGCGGCAGCATCCACCACCCAATCCTGGGCGAGCAGGTGCCGGTGGAGAATATCCCGGTCCGTTACGAAGACCGCATCATCGCAGCGCTGCTCCGGGTGTCGCTGGCGCCGCTCAAGGGCCCGACGAGCATGTACGAGCGCACGTACCTCGACGTGTTCGAGCGCCTGGCCGACATGGTGGCGCAGTCGGCCTTCCCCTTCCCGGACGAGGACGTCGGCACCGAAGAGGCGCCGAGGGTCGGTGACGGCGTGGTGGTGGTCGACGCCGACGGGCGGGTGGAGTTCGCGTCACCGAACGCCATGAACGCATTCCACCGCATGGGCATCTACACGCAGCCCGAGGGCCGGCGCTTCGGCGACCTCGACATCGAGGAGTCGGCGGTCGACTGGGCGCTCGCGACCGGACGGCCGGTGGTCGAAGAGGTCGAGCGCCGTCCCGACGTCATCGTGCTCGTGCACTGCGTCCCGCTTCTTTCCCGCGGCGTCGTCACCGGGGCGATGATCCTCCTGCGTGATGTCACCGACGTGCGGCGGCTGGACCGGCTTTTGCTGTCCAAGGACGCCGCCATCCGCGAGGTGCATCACCGGGTCAAGAACAACCTGCAGACGATCTCGTCGCTGCTGAGCCTGCAGGCGCGCCGGGTGGGCGACCGGGCGGCCCGGGTCGCGCTCCACGAGGCGGAGCGGCGCGTGCGCTCGATCGCCCTCGTCCACGAGATCCTCTCGCGCGACCCGAGCGACCAAGTCCCCTTCGCCGAGATCGTGCGCTCCCTCGTCCAGATGGCCGAGGACTCGGTGGTCTCCTCGCAGCCGATTGTCATCGCCGTGCACGGCGATCTGGGCGAGGTGTCGGCTGACGTGGCCACTCCGCTGGCGGTGACGGTGGCCGAGCTCCTGCAGAACGCGGTGGAGCACGCCTTCGACCCCGAGAACGCGGGAGGCAGCGACGGGGCGGCCGGGCTCGAGGGCGCGGGCGGGGCGGCGGGCTACGCGCCGGTCGGCCACGTCGACCTCACAATGTCGCACGTCGACGGTGCGCTGTACGTGGAGGTGCGGGACGACGGGCTCGGGCTGCCCGACGGGTTCGACATCGAGCGGACGACGAGTCTCGGGCTTTCGATCGTGCGCAACCTCGTGGTGAGCCAACTCGAGGGGACGATCTCCATGGACGAGCTGCCGGCGGCCGAGGGGGGCGGGACCCGGGTCGCGATCTCGGTGCCGGTGCAAGCGCCGAAGTGAGGAACGGATGGCACGGACAGGGCCCGGATGCCGGGTGCGCGCCGGACGTTCAGTCGGGACACTCCCCCGGGGTAAAGGGAGGGAGCGGAGAAAGCGGAGGGGTCAGCTGGCGGCGCGCTGGGAGCGGCGGGCGGCCAGCCAGGCCTTGCGAAGCTTGCGGCGCTCCTCCTCGGAGGTGCCACCCCACACGCCGGACTCCTGATTCGTCGCCAGCGCAAAGTCGAGACAGGGCTCCATCGCTTCGCACGAGCGGCAGACCCGCTTCGCCGCCTCGATCTGATCGACCGCCGGCCCCGTTGTCCCGACCGGGAAGAAGAGGTCAGGTTCGGTATTGCGGCAGGCGGCCGACCGCCGCCAGTCGTCCGTATCCCAATCGACGGTCCGGTTCCACATGAGAGCCATCGGAATGTGCCTCCACCAGCATTGTGATCCTTTTCACATGATCGGGTCCAGAAGGTGCCCGTCCGCAAAAAGTGGTTAACACTGAAAGGGTAACGGTCCAGGTGGGGAACCGGCAAGGAGTTTTTGTGAAATTTTTCACCAGGCACGCGACGGAATCGTGACATTGGCTGCGCCAGGGCCCCGGCTCCGACCCTCGGACCGGGCCGGGCTCGGGCTCGGACGAGGAGATACTCGGTGACGTCGGTCGTTGCTCATAGGGGTTGCACCGAGACGGGTTTGGTCGAGAACACCCTCGACGCGTTCGCGGAGGCCAGGCGGCTGGGCGCAGACGGCGTCGAGCTCGACGTGCGCCTGACCGCGGACGGGGCGCTCGCCATCCACCACGACGCCGTCGTAGAGGGGGTCGGGCCGATCTGCGAGCTCGAGGTGGGCGACCTGCCCGCCCACGTGCCACTACTCGCAGACGCGCTCGCCACCTGCGACGGGATGGTGGTCAACGTCGAGATCAAGAACGCACCCCAGGACCCCGGCTGGGACCCCGGCGAGGCGGTGGCCGCGCTCACCGCCGCATCGATCGAAGAGGCGGGCTGGACGCAGCGCGTCATCGTGTCGTCCTTCGAGACGGCCACGTTGCGCGCGGTGCAGGTGGCGGACGGGCGGCTTGCGCTGGGCGCGCTCTGGGGGTGGACGGTCGATCCGGGCCTGGCGCTGGCCGAGGCTGACGAGGCTGGGTGGCGGGCCGTGCACCCCTTCGTGACCTCGGTCACTCCGTTGCTGGTGAGCCAGGCGCACGAGGTCGGGCTGGCCGTGAACGTCTGGACGGTGAACGCGGTGCACGACCTCGAGGCCATGGTCGAGGCCGCCGTGGACGCGGTCATCACCGACCGTCTCGTCGAGGCTCTGGAGGTGGCGCAGCGCGTTGGGGGCGGGGCGGTGGGCACCGGGCGTTGAGAGTGGCGCGCCGGGGCGGGGTCGAGGGTCAGGGGTGCCGCAGCCAGAGCCGGTGATGGCGACGGCGGCGCCCGATGTCCCCAGAAACCATAAACAGTCCTGCTTAGACTTCTCAGGCATTAGTGGGCATGCGAGTGGGTCAGCGAGCCGAGCCCGGCGCCCCGCCGAGGTCTGAGCGGTGAAAAACTCCTCTGTGACCGGGTCGAATGGCGTGGCACGGCTCTGGTCCACAAAGATGGTCCGCCATGAACGTCGTGGTTTGCGTCAAGCAGATTCCCGATCCGGCGGCCCCAGGGGCCCTCAAGCCGGACACCAACACGCTGGACCGTTCCGGCAAGCTCATCATGGACGACTCGGACAATTACGGGGTCGAAATGGCCCTCCAACTAGCCTCGGGGGAGGGTGACGAGGTCACCCTCGTCTCCATGGCGCCCGGGGGCGAGACCTCCGGCCTGCGCACCGGCCTGGCCATGGGCGCAGCCAAGGCGATCCTGGTCAGCGACGATGCCCTCGCCGGCAGCGACGCCCTCGGCACGGCCAAGGTGTTGGCCGCCGCCATCGGACGCGCCAACCCCGACCTGGTCGTCATGGCCACCGAGTCGACGGACGGCTACACCGGCACCCTGCCGGTGCAGGTGGCCGAGCTCATGGGCTTGCCCTCGGTCACCTTTGCCAAGGCCATCTCCATCGATGGCGGCAACGTGAAGGTCGAGCGCCAGACGGAGGAGGGCTACGACGAGGTCGTGTGCCCGATGCCCGCGGTAGTGACCGTGACCGCCGGCGTCGTCGAGCCGCGGTACCCCTCGTTCAAGGGGATCATGGCGGCGAAGTCCAAGCCGGTGGACAACCTGACGGTGGCCGACCTCGGCATCGACGCGTCCCAGGTGGGTGCGGCGGGTGCGCGCGAGCAGATCACCGATGTCTCCCCGGCCGAGGAGCGCGCGGCAGGGGAGATCGTGGTGGACGAGGGCGATGGCGCGCAGCGCGTCGTGGCCTTCCTCGAGCAGCTGAAGGTGGTCTGAGATGGCGATCGACAAGATCTGGGTGCTCGCCGAGTCGGCGGACGGCGCTCCCACGCCGGTCACCCTCGAGTTGCTGACCGAGGCTCACACCGTGGGCTCGACCGTTGAGGCTGTGGCCTGGGGCGGTGACGTCGCTGCCCTGGCTGGTCCGCTCGGTGAGTATGGCGCCACGACGGTCTACGACATCGGGGATTTGCTTGACGCCCTGCCGGGCGTGCCGGTGGCGGCCGCCATGGCCGCGCTGATCGAGGGCGGCAACGCGCCCGACGCCATCTTCTTCCCAGCGACGTATGACGGCCGCGACGTCGCCGGCCGCCTGTCGGCCAGGCTCGACCGTCCGGTACTGACCAACGTCACCGGGCTGGAGGCGAGTGACGGCGTGCTGTCGAGCCTGCACCCGGTCTTCGGAGGGAACTTGATGGTGACGGCGCGTTTCACCGGGGAGGGGCCGGGCCTCTTCGTGATCCGGGCCAAGTCCTTCGCAGCCGAGCCGTCGGGCGGCGCGGCCACCGCCGTGGTGCCGGCGCCGGTGCCGGACGTCGCGGCGACGAACACGGCGAAGGTAGTGGAGCGCCACGCCGAGGAGCGCAGCGGTCCCAAGCTCGACGAGGCCGCGGTGGTCGTGTCGGGTGGCCGCGGGCTGGGCGACGCGGCCAATTACGCCTGGATCGAGGAGCTGGCCAAGCTCCTGCACGGGGCGGCCGGCGCCAGCCGTGCCATCGTCGACGCCGGCTGGGTTCCCTACTCGCACCAAGTGGGACAGACCGGCAAGACCGTGAAGCCGACCGTCTACATGGCGTGCGGCATCTCAGGTGCCACCCAACACCTGGTGGGCATGAAAGGGTCCAAGAACATCATCGCGATCAACAAGGACCGGGAGGCCCCCATCTTCTCGGTGGCCGACCTCGGGATCGTGGGCGACGTGCACAAGGTGCTGCCCGCGTTGATCGAGGCGTTGAAGGCCAAGGGCTAAGCGGCCGATCCGCCGGCACCCCTTCAGTGGGGGTAGCGGCGGCGGAGGGAACCGGTATGAGGGCGACCGGGTACAGAGACGGTGCTTCCGCGCGTCCCACCTGCACCATCGCGGCGCGCGAGCAGCGGTACATTCAGCGCACCACCTGACCGCGCCCGATGCTCTTTCCCACCATCGACTTCGCCATCTTCTTCGCCGTGGCCTTCACGGTCAACTGGCTGCTGAACCCCCACGCGGGGTGGTGGAAGCTCGCGATGATCGGCCTGAGCTACGTGTTCTATGGCTGGGTCGGCTGGAGCTACTGCCTGTTGCTGCTGGCCACGACGGCCGTCTCCTTCACCGGTGGGGCCTGGGTCTCGGCGACACGCAACGACCGGGGACGGCGCATCGCCATGGGGATCACCGTCGCCCTTCTCCTCGGGATCCTGGCGTGGTTCAAGTACTACGGCTTCGTCTCGGTGAACGTGGACAATGTCACCCGCGCCGTCGGGTTGGGCCAGGCGATCCCGCTGCTCCAGGTCGCGCTGCCCATCGCCATCTCCTTCTTCACCTTCATGGCGATCAGCTACGTGGTCGACGTCTACCGGCGCCAGCTCGAGCCGGCCAAGCCGCTCGACTTCGCGCTGTATCTGTCGTTTTTCCCGCACCTCCTCGCCGGGCCCATCGTGCGCGGCGGCGAGCTGCTGCCTCAGATCCGGCGCCGTCGCGACCCCAACTCGATCGACTACTCGCGCGCCTTCTGGCTCATCCTGGCCGGGCTCTTCAAGAAGGTCGTCATCTCGTCGTACGTCTCGAGCGCGATCGTCATGCCCGTCTTCACCTCGCCCACCCAGCACTCGGCGCTCGAGTCGATCTTTGCGGCCTGGGGCTACGCGGTGCAGATCTACTGCGACTTCAGCGGCTATACCGACATCGCCATCGGCCTCGCCCTCCTGCTCGGCTTCAAGTTCCCGCAGAACTTCAACGCCCCCTACACCGCGCGCAACCTGCAGGACTTCTGGCGTCGCTGGCACATGACGCTGTCGCGCTGGCTGCGCGACTACCTCTACATCCCGCTCGGGGGGGACAGGGGCGGTCAGGGCCAGACGGTGCGCAACATCATGATCACTATGGTGCTCGGAGGGCTCTGGCACGGCGCCGCGTGGACCTTCGTCATCTGGGGCGCGCTGCAGGGTGCGGGCCAGAGCTTCGGGCACCTGCGCCGGGCCAGCCGGGAGCGACGGGGTCTCCCGGCGGTCGCCGACGGGCCCGTGCGGGTCTGGGTGCAACGCTTCTTGACCTTCCAGTTCGTCTGCCTCGGGTGGGTCTTCTTCAACGCCTCGGGCACGTCGCAGGCCTTCGCCGTGCTCGGCCGTGTCTTCACCGGGTGGAGCACGCCGTCTCCCCTCGTCACGCCGCTGCTCGTCGTGGTCGTCGTGGGCACGATCGCCTCGCAGTTCGTGCCGCCCCTCCGCGTCGACCGGCTGCAGGTCATGTTCTCCCGGCAGCGGGCCGCGGTACAGGTGGGCCTGCTCGGCTTCGCCCTCCTCGGCATCACCACCTTCGGTCCCGTCGGTGTCGCCCCGTTCATCTACTACCGGTTCTGATGAGCACAGCCGGCGTCCCTCCCACCTCGCCGATCCACCCTGAGTTCAACGCGCCGGTCGACGAGAAGTCCGCCGACCCGCCGGTGCCGCCCGACGGGCGCGTACGGGCCTCGTGGACGCGGGTTCTCCTGCTCGGTGTCGGCGCGTTCCTTGTTTGGTTCCTGCTCTTCGCGCCCACGCTGCAGCACAACGCCCAGGTGTCGCCGGTCGGGAAGCGCCGCACGGTGAGCCTGGACTTCGTCGGACCGGTCGCCACGCTGAGCCGTACGCTGCAGCTCTCACACATAGTGTCGCTGACCGGGCGATCGAACCGTCAGCCCGGCGGCACCGAGGGGCTCGTTTCCTCGGGGCCTCCCGACGTCCCGAGGCCCCCGCACAGGCACCGGACGCATCCGGTCACGCTGCCGGGTGTGACCACGACGACCGCACCGGCGCCGGATCCCAAGCACCCGACCGCCACCAACCCCTTGCGGGTCCTGATCGTCGGTGACTCCATCGGTCTCGACATGGGAGGCGCGCTGGAGTCGGACCTCGCCTCCACCGGTGTCGTCAACGCTGCGCTGGACGGGCGGGAGAGCACGGGACTGACGCGCCCCGACTACTTCAATTGGCCGGCCGAGTTGCAAACGGACCTCAAGTCGGCCAACCCGCAGGTCGTCGTCATCATGATCGGGGCGAACGACGCCCAGGACTTCCTCGGCCCGCCCGACACGCCCTTCACCTCACCGCGCTGGAACCAGCTCTACGCGCAGCGGGCGGCGCAGTTCATGCAAATAGCGGCGAGCGGCGGCGCCACCGTGGTCTGGGTCGGCATGCCACCGATGCAGGATCCGAACCTCGAGCGCGCAGATTGCGGACATCAATGCGGTGGACCAGCACGAGGCGGCGGTCGCCGCGCCGCCCGTGAACTTCGTGAGCACCCTCAAGTCGCTGGGCACGGCTCAGGGCGGGTACACGGCGTTCGTCACCAACGCCGCCGGGCAGATTGTCAACACCCGCACGCCCGATGGCATCCACCTCACGCCGGGCGGGAGCCAGGTGGTGGCCCAGCAGGTCATCTCGGAAATGCAGGCGCTCGGCTACCACATCCCCTAATCCGCCGCCCGGGCCAAAGCGCCGGGCGGCTGGTCGGGCGGGGCAGGCGCCCCTTCCAGCTGGGGCTCCTTCAGACCGAGGGGCGCCCCGGCGCGGCGCGGGCGCACGTAGGCCAGCCAGTAGACGCCGGCGGCCAGGAGCACGAAGCCCAGGGTCCAGCCCAGTGCAGTCGTGCTGAGGCCCACGTACTTCAAGCCCGACGCGAAGATCACGAAGGTGATGACGGGGCGGATGAAGCGATCGGGCGCTCTCGACGAGATGAGCGAGCCGACGAGGACGGCCGGCACGCTGCCGATGATGATCGACGTCGTGACCGAGAACTCGATGTGACCGAAGGCCAGGGCGCCGAGAGCGGCGGCCAGCGTGAGCGGGACCGCCTGGGTGAGGTCGGTGCCCACCAGCTGGTTGGCCCCGATCATGGGGTAGAGGAACAACAGGAGCACGATCATCAACGAGCCCGAGCCGACCGACGTCATGCCGACGACGAAGCCACCTATGGCGCCGATGGCGACAGTGGGGAGCGGCCGGACGAGCAACTCGCCGATCAGGCCCCGGCGGCGCTGCCCCGAGCGACGGTCGAGGGCCACGCGCAGCACCATGGCCGCCGCTCCGATCAGAAGCGCGGCGCCGAGGATGATCTGGACGTTGTTCTCGGCCCCCTTCGAGTTGCCGAGCAGGTGGAGGCACCAGGAGCCCAGGATGGCCGCGGGCACCGAGCCGAGGACCATGAAGCCGACCAGCCCGTAGTTGACCGTCTTCTTCGTCATGTGCACCACCGCGCCCACGGGGCGCATCACGACGGCCGCCACCAAGTCGCTCGAGATGGCCGTCGAGGGCTTGATGTTGAAGAGAAGGATCAGCATCGGGGTCATCAGGGCCCCGCCGCCCGCCCCGGTCATGCCGACGAGGAATCCCACGACGGCACTGCCCAGCACGATGTATGGGTCAATCGACATGTTGGGCCTCCCTTGGACAGCGCGCCACGCTGTCCGCCCATAGATGATCTTTGTTTTAGGTTATCTACTGGATAAGTAGGAGATCAACAGGCCTGCCCCAGATCCGGACGGCGTTGGGGGCGACCCAGACGCCGAGAGCCCGGGAGCGCTAGACGAGGGGCCAGGGATAGGGGGGCCAGTCGCCGTCGTCGACGAGCTCGGGCAGGGCTCGCAGGCTGAGCAGCCAGGCCACCCGGTCCAGGGTGGCGGCCACCTCGTCGGGCTCGAGCAGCTCGCAGAGCCGGGTGGGTGCCCCGGCGTGGGCCAGTTGGGCCAGGTCCTCTTGGACCGAGGCCTCGAGCGGCTCTCCGCCGAAGTCCCAGATCACGGTGCGCAGCTTGTCGTGGCGGTTGAAGCAGAGGCCGTTGTCGATGGCCCAGAGGCGGTTCTCGGCCAGCAGCACGTGGCCACTCTTGCGGTCCGCGTTGTTCGCGACCACGTCGAAGGCGCTGATGCGCATGAGCTCGGGGTGCCACTTCGGCTCGTCGCGCAAGGTGAAGTAGTGCGAGGTGCCGTCCTCGTGGACGAAGCGCTGCACCGAACCGGGGCCGAAAGGTCCCTCGGGCCGCTCGACGGTCTCGGGCACCAGGCCCCAGCCGAGCGACTCGGAGAGGGCGTAGGCCGCGACCTCGCGACGGAAGAGCCCGCCGGGGAAGTCCCAGAGCGGGCGCTCCCCCTTGGAAGGCTTGTAGACCGCGAGCAGCTCGTCGGGTCCGAGGCGGCAGGTGACGAGGAGTGTGGCGTTCGAGCTCCCGGCGATCCGGCCGTGCACCTCCATCTCGCCCTCGAGGAGCACGGTCTCGGCCGAGGGCTCGGACACAGCGGTCAGGTCGCCGGAGGCCGGTGCCCGTTCGTGCGCGGGCAGTCGTGACCCGACGGGTCCAGAGGCAGCGCGCAGAGCGGACACGGCGGGCGCCCCGCCTCGACGAGCCGGGTGGCGTGGATGGCGAAGGCCGCCGCCTGCTCACGCGAGAGGGCGACACGAAGCACGTGACCGCTGTCGTCGACCTCGTCCTCGTCCTCCTCGTCGTCCTCGGCGCCGGTGCCCATCTCCTCGAGGACGACGACGATGCGATCGAGCTCTTCGTCGTAGGACACGCCGATGGTGCCGACGACCCACTCGAACTCTTCCGTGCCGTAGAAATCGAGGTCCTCGGGAAGGTGCCCCGGCCGGCCGAGCTCCTTTACGATCCGGCCCAGGTAACTCGCGAGCACGGCGATCTGTTGCTTCTCGACCTTGACCGTCGTCTCGACCAGGCCCTGGCGGCAATAGAAGAGGAACAGGCGATGGCCGACCTCCCCGAGGACCCCGAGCGTGCACTGGTCAGGCGCGTCGAAGTCGTAGTCCTCGCTCATGGTGTCGCCCCGGTCACGACATCACCAGCTCGTCGAGCGTCCCTGTCGAATTCACGCACAGGACGACGGGTCCGCCCGCCGTGAAGAGCACGGCCGAAATGGAGCACGGCGAGATCACGAGGCGCTGCATGAGGTCGAGAGGCATGCCGGCGGCGGCGGCCACGATCGCCTTGATGGTGTCCGCGTGCGACACGGCGACGATCGTCTGCCCCGGGTACTCGGCGACCAGGGCGAGCAACGCCTCCGTGGTGCGCACCGACATTTCGGCAAAGGACTCGCCACCCGGGAAGCGGAACCCCGCCGGCCACCGGTGTACAAGGGGCCACTGGGGGCTCCGGACGACCCGCTTCAACGACTTTTCCGTCCACTCGCCCACGTCGATCTCAATGAGGTCCGGCGCGTTGCGCACCCGCAAGCCGAGGGCACGGGCGATCGGCGCGGCCGTCTCCCGGGTGCGCTCCAACGGCGACGCATAGACGGCCGCGGGTGCCTTGGTCAGGCCCGCGATGCGTTGCGCCGCCGCCGCGGCCTGGGCGTGTCCCTTCTCCGAGAGGTGCAGCCCCGGGGCGCGGCCAGGGAGCATCTTGCCGGTCGTGGGCGTCGTCCCATGGCGCACCAGCAGCGCCAACGTCGCGGCGCGAGGCTTCGGGCCGCGACGCGTGGCCGGGCGTGAGGGGGTGGAACGGGCGGATACGGGCACGGACCGCCATCGTAGGCTCTGCATCGTGGCGTCCAACCGGCCGGCAAGCGACTCGCTGGCCGCGGTGCAACGGGACGTCGCCGACTGCCGGAGGTGCCCGCGGCTCGTCCGCTGGCGCGAGCAGGTGGCGCGTACGGGCCGGGCGGCGTACGCGGGACAGGAATACTGGGGCCGCGGCGTCCCGGGCTTCGGCGACCCGCGCGCCTCGCTCCTGATCGTCGGGTTGGCGCCCGCCGCGCACGGGGGCAACCGGACGGGACGGATGTTCACCGGCGACCGGTCCGGCGACTGGCTCTTTGCCGCCCTGTACCGCGCCGGATTCGCCTCGCAGCCCACGAGCACGTCCCGCGACGACGGGTTGACGTTGCACGGCGCGTACATCACGGCCACGGTCCACTGCGCGCCGCCCGACAACAAGCCGCTGCCTCAGGAGCGGACCAATTGCTCGGAGTACCTGGCCCGCGAGCTGTCCTTGCTCCACGAGGCCGTGGTCATCGTCGCCCTCGGCCAGTTCGCGTGGCAGGCGTTGTCGGCGCACTACGCACTGCGGCCCCGGCCCGCCTTCGGCCACCTCGCCGAGAGCACGTTGCCCGACGGCAGCGTGCTCCTGGGCTCGTACCACCCGAGCCAGCAGAACACGTTCACCGGCAAGCTGACCGAACCGATGTTCGATGCCGTGTTCGACCGGGCGCGACATCTCATCGCCCGACCTCCGCCCCGACCCTCCGGGCACGCTCAGGACGCCAAGTCGTAGAGGAGCCGCAAGAAGCGGATCCTCGCCGGGTCGGAGCGCTGGCGCGGGCGGCTACCGTCTCGGCCATACCGGGAGGGAGCGCGTGAGCGAGCAGACGGACGTGACGCCCCGCGACGCCGCGGAGATCACCAATTGGGACGACACGGCCGACGTGATCGTCGTCGGGTTCGGCGCGGCCGGCTCGGCCGCCGCCTTCTGTGCCGCCGAGGCCGGGGCGCAGGTGCTCGTGACCGAGCGGGCCGGTGGGCCCGGCGGGGCGGCGGCGCTGGCCGAGGGCATCGTGTATCTCGGCGGAGGCACGCCGATCCAAATGGCGTGCGGGTTCGACGACAGCCTCGACGACATGTATCGCTACCTGATGGCGGCTTGCGGCCCCGATCCCGACGAGACCAAGATCGCGCGCTACTGCGCCGAGAGCCTCGGCCACTTCGAGTGGCTGGTGGCACGGGGCGTTCCCTTCGACCCGACCTTCTGCGCCGAGACTTCCATGGCGCCGCGGGGCACCGAGGGCCTCGTGTATTCGGGTGGCGAGGACGCCTACCCGTTCAACGAGATCGCGCACCCCGCGCCGCGGGGGCACCTGGCCAAGACCGAGCGGTCCACCGGCTGGTTGCTCATGCAGCGTCTCGCCGCGGCCGCCACAGAGGCCGGCGCCGCGGTCTCGACCGACACGCGGGTCGACCGCCTCGTGCTCGACGACGGCAGCGTTGTCGGCGTCCAGGCCCAGCGCTTCGGGGAGACCGTCTCGCTGCGAGCACGGCGCGGGGTGGTCCTGACCGCGGGTGGGTTCATCTACAACGACGAGATGCTGCGCCGTCACTGCCCGCCGCTGGCGCGCGGCTCGTTCAAGGTGGGCACCGAGGGCGACGACGGGCGCGGCATCCGGATGGCCCAGGCGATCGGCGCCGACGTGCGCAACATGTACGCGGGGGAGGTGTCGTTGCCCATCACGCCCCCGCGCAGCCTCATCCACGGCATCTTCGTCAATGGCCAGGGCCAGCGCTTCATCAACGAGGATACCTACATGGGCCGGGTCGGCCAGTCCGCGCTCTACGAGCAGGACGGCGAGGTCTACCTGATCGTCGACGAGGCCTCCTACGAGGTCAACTGGATGGGCCTCGCCGCCAGCTGGGTGTGCGAGACGGCGGAGAAGCTCGAGTCCGAGATCGGCCTGCCCGGTGGCTCGCTCCAGGCCACACTCGACGTCTACAACCGGCACGCGGCGCGCGGCGAGGACCCGCTCTTCCACAAGGGCCGGGCCTGGGTCCGCCCGCTCGTCCCACCGATCGGGGCGGTTGACTTGCGAATCGGTCCGGCGCCCTACGCGCCCTTCACGCTGGGCGGGCTCGAGACGACGGTCGACGGCGCTGTGCTCGACGTCAGCGGCGACGCCATCCCGGGCCTGTTCGCAGCAGGCCGCACGACGGCGGGGGTCTGCGCGTTCGGTTACGCCAGCGGGCTGTCCATCGGCGACAGCACGATGTTCGGGCGCTTCGCCGGCGCCAGCGCGGCGGCCGCGGCTCTTTGAGCTCGCTCACAGTCGCCGATAGCCGATAGAGGTCTGAACCTGACTTCCGGTGACATGTGCCGGGGGTGGGTGTGCCTGTGCCGGTGATGTCTCCGAAAACCGCAAACCGATCTGTGCATAGTTTTCAGAGACTTCCACGGGGTTCTCGACATCGCTCGTGCCCCGATGGGCGCCGATCAGGACCGCAGGGCGGCGTACTCGATCACCCGGGTCATCACGGCGTCGTCGGACTTGGCCACCGACCCGCAGTCGAAGGGCGGCTGCGGGTCGTACTCGATCATGAGCTGGGCGGCCTGCGCGGCAGTGCGGTCGGCCAGCAGCTCGGTCAGGCGCAGGGCCATGTCGATCCCGCTCGAGACGCCGGCGGCGGTGATGACGCGCCGGTCCAGGTGCTCGACCACGCGCTCGGCTGTCGGCACGGCGCCGTGCGCGGCCAGCTCGCGGTAACACGACCAGTGGGTGGTGGCGGAGAGGCCGCGCGAGTAGGCCCGCCGCGCCGAGCACCTGCGAGCCCGTGCAGACCGAAGTCGTGAAGCGTGTGCGGGCGTGCGCCCTGCGCACCCACTCGAGCACCCGCTCGTCCTCTTCGAGTGGGCGCGTGCCTACGCCTCCGGGGAAGACGATCACGTCCGGCTCGGCCAACTCCTCGAACGTGGCGTCGGCGCTCAGGCCGAGCATGGCGTTCTCGCTGCGTACCTCGCCGTGCGCGTGCCCGACGAAGATCACGTCGAAGGTCGGGATGCGCTGGAGCACCTCGTAGGGGCCCACCGCATCGAGCGCGGTGAAGCGTGGGAAGAGCGGGATGGCGATTTGCAGGATTTCCGTCACGCCGATGTCCTTTCGGTCGAGGCGGTGCGGAACCGCCGGCGGTAGGCGTCGGGGGACACGGCGAGACGGCGTTGGAAGACGCGGCGGAGGGTCTCGGCGCTCCCGAGCCCGCAGCGCGCCGCGACCACGTCGAGCGTGTCGGCCGTCGTCTCCAGCTCGCGGCGCGCCGCCTCGACCCGGGTGCGCTCGACGAAGCGGCTGGGCGTCTCGCCCACCTCGGCGGTGAAGACCCGGGTGAAGTGGCGGATGCTCATGGCCGCCGCGGCGGCGAGGTTGGGCAGGCGGTGGTCGCCGCCAGGCGCCGCCTCGACCAGGCTCTGGACGGCGCGGACGGTGGAGCGCTCGGCCCGGGGCACCCAGACCGGCGAGGCGAATTGGGTCTGGCCGCCTGGCCGGTGCAGGAACATGACGAGCCAGCGCGCGACCGTCTGCGCCACCTCGACCCCGAGGTCCTCCTGGACAAGTGCCAGCGACAGGTCGATGCCGGCGGTGACACCCGCGCTGGACCAGTACTTGCCGTCACGGACGTAGATGGGGTCCGGGTCGACGTCGAGGCGCGGATGCTCGCGGCGCAGCTGTGTGGCGCGCGCCCAGTGGGTCGTGACCCGCCGGCCGTCGAGCAGCCCGGCAGCGGCGGCGATGAACGCGCCCGAACACACCGTGGCGACGCGGCGGCAGTGCGGCGCGACGGCCCGGACGAACGACGCGAGGGTCTCGTCGGCCGCGGCCGCGTCGGCACCGCTGCCGCCGGCCAGCACAAGCGTGTCGATGCGCTCCCCGAACGCAGGGAGGGGCACCGTGCCGAGGACGAGGCCGCTCTCCGCGGTGACCGGGCCGCCGTCCGCCGAGGCCAGGGTGACCCGATAGCCGCCGGCCCGGCCCGCGGCGGCCGCGGCGCGGCCGGCTCCCGCGAAAACCTCGTGGGGGCCGACCGCATCGAGGGGCTGGACGCCGTCGAAGGCGACGATGACGACGTGGCGCTCCAGCATTAGTCCCACTCTGAGGGGTCGGCGCTATGGCGTCAATGACATGGTTCCCACAGATTCGGCCATAGGGGCGTCCTTCTGGCTTCACGTCGGTTGTGCCCAGGTGAAGCCCGATGTCTCTGGGAACCGTAAACAGGTCCGTGCATGGTTTTGAGAGACATGCGCGGGATTCTCGACGTCCCCGTCCGTCGGGTCCCTGACGGGTCCCGGTCCGGTCCCGAGCGAAGCGCAGCTGACCGGTTCCCCCCGGGAGATCCGCCGATGTCTCTGGAAACCGTAAACGGGTCCGTGCATAGTTTTGGGAGACATCCACGAGATTCCCGACGTCCCAGTCCTCGGGTTCCGAAGGCGTCCCCGTCTCTACCGGCAAGACCGAAGTCCCGCCCGCGTATCCGTTTTACGAGCTACGAGCTACGAGCTACGAGCTACGAGCTACGAGCTACGAGCTACGAGCTACGGGCTCGCCGGGTGCCCCGGGCGCGCACCCAGGCCAGCAGGTCGCCCTCAGTGCCCCGGCGCACCGTCCCGGTGAAGATGTCCTCGCGGTCGGTCGAGGCCTCGCGGGTCACCTCGGCGAAGAGCTCGTCGCCGAGTGCCGCCGGCTGGAGGTACTCGACGAGCACCGACGAGATGATGCCCGAGTGCTCGTCGTCGTTGGCTGCCGCGGCCACGGCCGCTCCAGCCACCGCGTAGAAGACGGCGCCGTGCACGGTGCCGTGCGGGTTGGCGTGCCGCCCGTCGGTGTGCAGCGTGGCGACCACGTGGCCGGCTGCCTGGCGCGCCACCTCTATGCCGAGCATCGCCGCGAACGCGTCCGGCTTGGGGCCCTCCATCGGTCCGCCGCCGCTCGACTTCTAGGGGGCGGGAGCCGGCGCCGGCAGCCGGCCCGGCATCGGCACCGCGGTCGCCGGCCAGCGCTTGCGGCTGACCCGGCTCAATTTGTTGAGCAGCGTCACGGCACCGGGGTCGTCCTCAATGGGACGCGTCTCGATCACCCCGGCCGCCTCCATGTCGTTGAACAGCTCTTCACCCTTCTCGGTCCGCAGCAGCGTCAGGGTCCAGTCGCCGTACGCGCCGATGCCGCCGGTCGAGATGTCCGCGTGCTCCGCCGCAAAGTCGGGGCAGCTCTTGCAGCCCTCGCGGGTCCAGGCGTGCGCCTCCTTGAGCGGGATCTCGTGGTAGCTGCCGTCGCGCATCCAGACCTGGAAGACGCCCTTGATGTTCATTTTGGCGATGTCGGCCCGGGCCAGCCCGTACCGCTCCTCGAAGAGCTCGGGGAAGATGGCGTCGTCGAACGTCTTGGAGCAGAGGAGGCCGATGGAGAGGGTGAAGCGCCGGGCGATCTTGCCGGCCTTGCGCGCTGCCATGACGGGAGGGGCCGAGGCCTGGCATCCCATTCCTACCAGGGCGATGCGCTCGGCACCCTGGTCGATTGCCTCGGAGTAGGCGAGCGGGTTGGCCGAGTAGGTGTAGCGCGAGCCGGCCGTGGCGAGGACGTCCTCCTTGCTGCGGGCCACCCGGGGCACGGCCTTCCAGGTGGAGCCGTCACCCTCGAGCCCCGACACCAGGGCGGCGTCGATGATGTCGTGCTCGAACGCCCAGATCAACAGCGCGGACACCAGCCCGCCGTCCTGACTCGTCTCCCGGACGTCGGGGTTGGCGGCCCGGGCCAGGACGGTCCGGCGCGAGATGCCCGCCACCTCTGAATCCTCGCGGGCCCGACCGAAGAGGTGGTTCTCGATGTCGGGCTCCCAGGTGCGGAAGCGCGGGCAGGCCCGCGTGCACAGGGTGCAACCCTTCAGGCCGTGGGTGCAATTGTCGGGACCGCCGTCGGCGTCCACGTGGAACGGCCTGTAGACGCCCTCCGCGTCGTCGTAGCCCAACACGTCGTAGGGACAGGCGATCACGCAGGCCGAGCACCCGGTGCAGAGCCCGGACGTCACGACCTCGGTGAACAGCTCTGCCCATTGCGGCTTCTCTGGTGGCACCGGCCCACCATATTCGGCCCACGGACGACGGTCGGATACCTCCGATACCTTGCGCAGGTGCCCGAGATCCTCGAAGTCGAGCGCTACCGCACCCTGGCCGAGAAGGCGCTGCACCGCCGGGTGTCGTCGGTGTGGATGGTGGACGACCGCTACGGGCGTGGGGGCACGACGGCCCGGCGGCTACGCGCGGCCCTGGTCGGGCACGAATTCGTGGCGGCCCGGCGCCGGGGCAAGCTCATGTTGCTCGACACCGACGACGGCCCGACGCTCGGCGTCCGCTACGGCATGACCGGGGGCCTTGTGGTGGACGGCAAGCAGGCGCTCGACCGGCTCCGCTATGGCCCGGGCGTCTTCAACGAGAAGTGGGTGCGGGCCCGGATCTCGTTCGAAGACGGGGGAACGCTGCTCGTGCACGACCCACGACGCTTCGGATCCCTCGAGCTGGCGCCCGACGAGAGCCGGCTGGGGCCCGACGCTCTCACGGCGTCGCTGGCGGACGTGCGCGCCGCGGTCGCGGTGGACCCGCACCGGCACGGAGCGGTCGCCCCCCTCAAGGCGCATCTGATGGACCAGGAGCGGCTCGCCGGTGTGGGCAACCTGCTGGCCGACGAGATCCTGTGGCGCGCCGGCCTCGACCCGGCCCGCCGCACGCCCCTCAGCGACGAGGAGATGCGGACCCTCCACCGCGCGCTGCGCGCGACCTTGCGCCAGCTCGACCGCGGAGGCGGGTCGCACATGGGCGAGTTGATGGAGGAACGACACCCGGGCGGGCACTGCCCGCGTGACGGCACCGAGCTCCAGCACGCAATGGTCGGAGGTCGGAGCACGTACTGGTGCCCCGCGCACCAGCGCTGAGGCCATCGACGACGCGGGCTCGGGCGCAGCCCGCTGGCGCGCTGCGGCCTCAGTTGAGCCGCCGCACCCACCACACGGTGAAGGCGCCGACGGCCAGAGCCAGGCCCAGGAAGATGAGCGACTCGTACGCCTGGAATGGCCAGTACCGGCTGGCCGGCTGATAGGCCGTCACGGTGGACAGGTGCAGCTGGTTGACGCAACGCGCCACCAGGCCGCTCACCGCCGCGGGGTTGACGACCTGGCCGCTCGACGGCGCGAGGTTGGGGCACGAGCCAGCGCCGGGGATGCTCACGCCGCCGGGACCGACAGCGGTCGAAAGATTGCCGAACATGCCGATCGCTCCTCCGCTCACCGCGTGCCCGGCGGCGTTCACGATCGATTCAGAGACCACCCAGGAACCCTGCTCGAGATGGGCCCCGATCGGTATCCGGTGCAACGACGTGATGGTGAACGGAGTGCGTGCGACGAGCGGCGCCATCAAATGGGGCCGCACCCATTCGGTGAAGGCCGCCCGCACGGCTGCGAAGAGGACTAGCGCGGCACCCATGGCCGCCACCGTGTGGCGGATGACGGCGCCGGTGGCCACGCCCAGCGCGAAGGCGAACGCGGCGTAGGCGATCGGCACGATGCCGCGCGTGTCGAAGTGGGCGAAGGGCCCGGTGCCCGCCACGAGGTCCAGGGGGCTCGACCACCAGGTGACGAGCAGGCTGCACAGCCCGGCCACCGCCATGCTGGCCAGCCCGAGGAGGCCGAGCTTGCACAGCGTCCAACGCGCCCGCGAGATGCTCTGCGTCCAGGCCAGGCGGAACGTACCGGACTCCAGCTCACGGGCGACCAGCGGCGCGCCCCAGAAGACGCCGATCAGGCCGGGGACGACGAGGACGAGGCCGGACAGCCACTGGCCCATCTGCTGGTACTTGTTTGCGAATTCGGCGGCCGCGCCGCTGCAGCCGCCCGAGCTCGCACAGGCGGTGACGTTCGAGTGGTAGTCGGCCAGCACCTGGGAGCCCACGATCACGACCACGACAGCCAAAGCCGCCAGCGCCGCTCCGGCCACGATGGCCTGGATACGGAACTGCCGGAGGCTCAGCCAGAGCACGACGCCGCCCTCACTCCGCAGCCGCCCATCAGCTCCATCAAGTGACGCGGTGGCGGACCCACCAGGCGCACCCGCCGGCGAGCACCAGTGCGAGCGCGACGAAGAGCGCGGTCTCTATCGTCTGGAACGTCCAGAACCGGTTGGCCGGCTGGTACGTGACGACTTCGTGGTATTTCGAGCTGAGCGCACTGATGCAGTGGTTGAACGCCTGCTGCGCCTGCTGCGTCACGTGTTCGATCGACGCTTTCCTCCCGAGGATTCCGACGGAGCTCGAGCGCTGGATCGGAGCAGAAGGTCCTCCCGTCGGCAGGTTCGGGCAGACGCGACTGAGGGTTGATGCCGCCGGCGCGCGCCCGGCCGCGTCGACGACGTTGGCCGAGCCCACCCAGGCGTTGGGGATGCTCGGGGCTTGCGCCATGATCTGGGCGGTGCTGCCGGGACCGGACAACCCGAAGCCGACGTTGCCCTGGTTCAAGGGCAGATTGAGCATGGCGGGACTCATGTAGTGCGGCCGCACCCAGTAGGTGACGGCGAGGCGGGCCGCGATGAAGCCGACCAGCGTCACCGCCATCGCGGGCAGCGTGCGCCGCATGAGAAGCCCCACGGTGGCGGCGAGGGCGAACGCGAACAGGGCGTAGCCGCCGGGCACGAAGCCGTGGAGCGCAAAGTTCGACGAGCTGAAGCGGTCCGGGTTCGCCTTGTCGATCGGGCTGAGCCACCACGTCGCCATCAGGCTGAGCAGCCCGGCCACCAGCATGCTGGCGAGACCGACCAGACCGAGCTTGACCAACAGCCAGCGCAGTCGGCTGACGCTCTGGGTCCAGGCCAGACGGAAGGTGCCCGTCTCGATCTCGTGGGCGATGAGCGGCGCCCCCCAGAACATCCCGATGAGGGCGGGGATGACCAGGACGAGCGCGGTCACCGCGATCCGGAGCCCTTCGTCGGCGCTACTGACCGGGTTGTTGCAGGCCGTGCTCTGTCCGCCGGACGCCTTGCAGGCGGCGACCGCCGAGTCGTAGATGTTGACGAGGTGGGGCCCCGTGACGGCGAGAACGACGGCGACCACCACCAGCCCCGCCATCCCCACGATCGCCTGCGAGCGGAACTGGCGCCACGAGAACGCGATCATCGGGCGACGTCCAGCTTGGTCACGCTTGACTTCGCCCCGCTGGGCCGGCGGCGCCTCGTGCCGCCGGCCGCTTGCCCCATATAGGCCAGCACGAGGTCTTCGAGGTTGAGCTCCTCGACCGTCCACGTGGGGTCGAGGACGGGACCGTCGTGGCGGACGATCAGCGTGCTCTGGCGATCGGTGTGGCTCTCCTCGATCACGTGTTGGTCCGGGGGCAGCGACTCCATCTCGTGCAGTGGCCCCACCAACCGGTGGTGCGAGGCGAGCAGCTCGTCGACCTCGCCGGCCACTTGCACGCGCGACGCCACGAGCACCACCAGGTAGTCGCAGACCCGCTCCATGTCGGCCACCAGGTGCGACGACAGGACCACGCTGACCCCTTGCTCCGCCACGACCTCCATCAGGCCCTGGAGGAACTCGCGTCGGGCCAGCGGGTCGAGGCTGGCGACCGGCTCGTCGAGGATGAGGAACTCGGGCCGCTTGGCCACCGCGAGCGTCAGTGCGAGCTGGGCGCGTTGGCCCCCCGACAGCGTTCCCGCCTTCTGCTTGGGGTCGAGGTCGAGATCCTCGATCCGGCGGCTCGCCACCTCGTCGTCCCAGCCGGGGTTCATGTGCGCGCCCATCGCCAGATGATCGGCCACGGTCAGCCGGGCGTAGGTGGGAGTGTCCTGCGCGACGAAGCCGATGCGTGCCAACTGGGCCGGGTTGTCGCTGGGACGGTTCCCCAACACGGCGATGGTGCCGGCGCTCGGCGTCAGCAGGCCCACGGCGAGGTGGAGCAGCGTGGTCTTGCCCGCACCGTTGGGACCGACCAGGCCGACCACGTGCCCGGCCGGGATGTCGAGGTCGCACTCGTTGAGCGCCCAGCGACGGCCGTAGCGTTTGCCCAACCGGCGGGCGCTGAGGATCGCGCTCACGCTATGTCTTCCTGAGCGACGGACCGAAAGGAATCGCGGAACAGCGCTTCGATGCTCTCGTCGTCCAGTCCGGCGCGCCGCGCCTTGACGATCCAGCCTTGTAGTGCCCGGCGGAGTGGGCCCTGCGCGGCCAACGACCCGTCGCCCAGCGACCCGGTCACGAATGTCCCCACGCCCGGGCGCGCGCTCGCGAGCCCTTCGTGTTCGAGCTCGCGGTACGCCTTCAAGACCGTGTTCGGGTTAATGGCGAGCTGCGCCACGACCTCCTTGACCGTCGGCAGCTGGTCGCCCTCGTGCAACAGCCCCACGCGCAACGCCTGGCGGACCTGCTGGACGATCTGGAGGTAGGGGGAGACGCCGGAGCGGCTGTCGAGATGGAACTCGATCACGAGGACCTCATTTATCTAGGTGACTAGATAAATATGACTCTCGCGCCGCCATCCTGTCAAGGCAGGCGGCTCCGATTCTTGCGCCCGACGGCGGGCCGGTCGGGTCAGTGGGTCAGCGGCGGCAGCCCCTTGGCGATGAGGTCGACCCCGAAGACGAGGAACAAGACCGCCAGGACCGCGGCGTTGTGAACGCCGAGCCACGCCTTGGCCGACTCGAGGGAGGCCCGGGCTCGTTGTCCGCCCACTGCCGCGTAGATCACGGGTCCGGCGATCGTCAGGCTTCCGATCACGACGAAGACGGCGATGGCCACGACGGCGTCGGTGGTCGAAAGCCCGGTGATCTGGGCCAGGCCCGCCGCCGAGCCGGCGGTCAGGATCAGGTTCTTCGGGTTGACCCCGGCCAACAGCGCGCCGAGGCCGAGCGCCTTGAGCGGCGAGAGCGTGTCGATGTGGGCCATCCACTTGGGCATCTCCGGCTCGGCGCCCGGCGCCGGGCGCGCCCGCCAATGGCGCCTGGCCATGCCGAGCAGCACGACGCCGAGGACGATCTTGCCCCACGACACCGAGTCCGACGCCGTGCTGCTCGTGGCGACGTTGCCGTCGTGGGCCAGCACGTAGACGACCGTGCTGACGGCCGCCAACGCGACGACCCAGCCGAGGAGGAAGGCAGGCCCGTTCACCCGGGCGCGCGCCGAGAACAGCATCAGGATCACCGCGATGATCGGGACGGGGCTGATCGCCACTGCGATCGCGAACGTGAGGACCTCGCTGATGCCCTGTCCCACGCCTCCCCCTCACGATGTTGGGGCGCCCGGTGCCCCCCGGGCGCACCCGGCCTTCAGCCTGCTGGTTCGCGGCCTCGAGCGGCAGGGTCGAAGGTCACCAATCTCCGCCGTCCGGCTCGAGTTCGCGCCTTCACTTGTGGACCCTCAACCGGCGTCCACCTCTTCGAGCACCTTGGCCGCGTGACCGTCCGCCTTGACGTGGTACCACGCCCGTTGCACCTTGCCGTTGGGGCCGACGAGGAAGGTCGAACGGATGGTGCCAATGGTCTTCTTGCCGTACATCGTCTTCTCCCCCCAGGCGCCGTACTTCTCCATGACCTTCTTGTCGGCGTCGGTCAACAGCGGGAACTTGAGCTTGTACTTGGTGCGGAACTTCACGTGCTTGTCCGCCTTGTCGGGCGAGATCCCGAGCACGGCCACCCCTGACTTCTCGAAGGTCTTGAGGTTGTCGTTGAACTGGCACGCCTCCTTCGTGCAGCCGGGGGTGTCGTCGGCCGGGTAGAAGTAGACGATCACCCGTTGGCCCTTGTAGTCCGCGAGCTTGACCGGCTTGCCGTCCTGGTCAGGGAGGGTGAACGCGGGGGCGGTGGCGCCCGCTTCGAGTTTGGGCATCGTCGCAGCTCCTTCGGGTCGTGCGCTGGCTCACTCTTGCACACAGTGACGCGGGATACCTGCTCTGGGCTGGTACAATGGGGAGTGCGACGACCGGCAGGGGCCGGTGCGTCGGGGCCGATTCTCACTCCTGTGGATGGCGCACGGTCCCGCCGACAACGCAGAGAGCGAGTCCATGACCGTACAAGCCGTGGCCGGCGCACACGCCGGAACGCCCGACGAGGATGGCGACGTCCCGGGCGACGACACCTACGAGACGACCAGGACCTTCGAGTCCCTGGGCGTCTCCGAAGAACTCACCAAAGCGCTGGCCGATGAAGGAATCGTCAGCGCTTTTCCAATTCAGGCACTGACCGTCGCCGACGCCCTCGCGGGGCGTGACGTCTGCGGCAAGGCCAAGACCGGCTCGGGCAAGACCCTGGCCTTCGGCGTGCCCCTCCTCCAGCGGGCCAAGGCGACCCGTGATGCGCCGGGTGGCCAGCTGTCGCCGACCCGGCCCGCCCGTCCCCTGGCCCTCGTGCTCCTGCCGACCCGCGAGCTGGCGGTGCAGGTGCACGACGTGCTCGCCCCCCTCGCGCAGAAACTCGGGCTGCGTGCCGTCGCCGTCTACGGCGGGGCCGACATCGACCGTCAGGTGGCCAAGCTCCGCAAGGGCGTCGACGTCGTGATCGCCACCCCGGGGCGGCTGATCGACCTTGGTGACCGCGGCGAGATCGCCGTCGACGGCCTCGAGACCCTGGTGCTCGACGAGGCCGACCGGATGGCGGACATGGGGTTCATGCCCCAGGTGGAATGGGTCCTGCGCCGGCTCGACCAAGCCCATCAGACGTTGCTCTTCTCGGCCACGCTCGACGGCGCCGTGGACCGGCTCGTGAAGCGATACCTGTCCGACCCGGTCTTCCACGAGGTGGCCTCGTCCACCCAGACGGTCACCCAGATGGAGCACCGCTTCCTCCAGGTGCACCAGATGGACAAGGTCAAGGTGGCCGCGGCGATCTGCCGGAGCCAGGAGAAGTCCCTGCTGTTCGTGCGCACCAAGCGCGGAGCCGACCGGCTCGTCGAGCAGCTGGGCAAGGAGGGCGTCCGCGCCGCCGCCATCCACGGCGACCTGCGCCAGGTCAATCGCGAGCGCGCCCTCGCCGAGTTCTCGAACGGCAAGCTCGCCGTCCTCGTCGCGACCGACGTCGCCGCGCGCGGCCTGCACATCGAGGGGGTCGACGGGGTCATCCACTTCGACCCGCCGGAGGACCACAAGGCGTACCTGCACCGCTCCGGCCGCACGGCCCGGGCCGGCAAGTCGGGCGTCGTGGTGAGCCTGGCCCTGTGGAACCAGCTGGTCGAGATGGAGGTGATCCAGCGCCGGCTGGGGTTGCGCATCCCCATCGTGGAGATGTTCTCCAACGACCCGCGCCTCGCTGACCTGGCGGCCTGGACGCCCCAAGCCGAGGAGAGCGTTCTCTGAGCGAGGTGGAGCCGTTGGCTGTCTGGTCGCCCGAAGACGGCGTCCGGCGCGTGCTGATGGTGACTGCGCACCCCGACGACGTCGACTTCGGCTCGGCGGGGACCGTGGCCTCCTTCAGCAGTGCGGGCCTCGAGGTGACCTACTGCATCGTCACCAGCGGCGAGGCTGGTGGTTCGGACCGGACCATGGCACGCTCGGAGATGGCGGCGTTGCGCCAGGACGAGCAACGGGCCGCGGCGTCGGTGGTCGGCGTGCACGACGTGCGCTTCCTCGGGCACCCCGACGGCGCCGTGCAGGCCACCTTGGAGCTGCGCCGCGACATCAGCCGGGTCATCCGGCAGGTGCGACCGGAGCGGGTGATCACGCAATCGCCCGAGCGCAACTGGGACTTCATTTACGCCAGCCACCCCGACCACATGGCGGCCGGCGAGGCCGCAGTGTGTGCGGTGTACCCCGACGCGCGCAACCCGTTCGCGCACCCCGAGCTCCTCGAGGTCGACGGGCTCGAACCGTGGAGCGTGCCCGAGCTCTGGATCATGGGACCGGGGAACCCGGGCACGCGCATAGCGGTCGACACGACCGACACCCTGGAGCGCAAAGTGGCCGCCCTCATGTCCCACAAGAGCCAGATGCCCGACCCCGACGCGGTGGCGGCGCGAGTGCGGGCGGGCGCCCTGGCCCAGGGGGAGGCGGCCGGGCTGCCCGAGGGACGGTCGGCCGAGATCTTCCGGGTCACCCGCATTCCCTGACCGACCGTGGCCGCCGGCAAGCCGTGGGTGGTGCTCCAGCACGTCCCCTATGAGGGGCCGGGCGCCATCGCGCCCGCCGTCGCCGACGCGGGAGCGGAACTGTGTGTGGTGCGACTCGATCGGGGCGAGGCGGTCCCCGCGGCCGACGCCGTCGACGCCATGGCCGGGGTCGTCGCCATGGGCGGTCCGATGGGCGTCCACGACGATCTGCCCTGGCTGGAGCCAGAGCGGGTGTTGCTCCGGTCGGCCGTCGACGCGGGCCTGCCCGTGCTCGGGGTCTGCCTCGGCGCCCAGCAGCTGGCGGCCGCGCTCGGGGCGGAGGTGACCCCGGGACCGGCACCCGAATGCGGCGTGGGCGAGGTGCACCTCGCCAACGAGGCCAACGCGGACCCGCTCTTCGGCCCGGCGCCGACCCCGCTGCCGTGCGTGCACTGGCACGGGGACACGTTCGGCCTGCCCGAGGGAGCGGTGCGCCTGGCGCGCAACGAGGCCTACGAGAACCAGGCGTTCCGTTTCGGCCCGCGCGCCTACGGGCTGCAGTTCCACGTCGAGGTCACCGGGAGCCTGGTGGCCCACTGGGGGCCGCACTTCCCTCCCGGGGTCTACGTCCGCTCCTCCGACGTGGCGCACGTGGCGCGGGCGGGGGAGGGGATCGTCCGCCGGTTCGTGGCGCTTGCCGCAGACGACGCATGAGCGTCTCGATCGCCATGGTCCGGCGGCTTGCGCTCCAACTGCCTGAGACCGCCGAGGCGCCGCACCACGACATGGCGTCGTTCCGTGTCGTCGGCAAGATCTTCGCCACGTTGCCGCCCGAAGGCGGCCGCCTTCACGTGTTCCTCCCCGACGACGAGGTGGCGGCCTACCGGGCCGAGTTCCCCGCTGCGGTCGAAGAGCTGTGGTGGGGCAAGCAGCTCCGGGGCTGCCGCATTCTGCTGCGCGAGGCGGACCGCGCGCTAGTGCGCGAGCTGCTTACCGAGTCGTGGCGGCGCAAGGCACCGAAGAAGGTGCTCGCCGCGTTCGACGAATAGTCGCGACTAGCAAATAGTCAGTCGCGACTAGCCGGCCATCTGGCGGAGCACGTACTGCAGGATCCCGCCGTGGCGGTAGTACTCGGCCTCCATCGGGGTGTCGATGCGCACGATCACCCGGAACTCGGTGACCGAGTCGTCGTCGGTCGTGGCCGTCACGGTCAGCTCCTTGGGCAACTCGCCCTTGTTCAGCACGTCGAGCCCGGCGATGCTGAAGCGCTCGTGTCCGCTCAGGCCCAGGATCTCGACCGAGTCGCCCTTGTAGAACTGGAGCGGCACGACGCCCATCCCGATGAGGTTGGAGCGGTGGATGCGCTCGAGGCTCTGTGCGATCACCGCGCGCACCCCGAGCAGGGCCGTCCCCTTGGCGGCCCAGTCGCGGCTGCTCCCCGTGCCGTACTCACGCCCGGCCAACACGATGAGGGGCACGTCCTCGTCGGCGTACTGCATCGCCGCCTCGTAAATTGACGTCTCCGCGCCGTCGGGCAAGTGGACCGTCACGCCGCCCTCGGTGCCGGGAGCGAGATGGTTGCGCAGGCGCACGTTGGCGAACGTGCCCCGCATCATCACCTCGTGGTTGCCGCGCCGGGCGCCGTAAGAGTTGAAGTCCTCCCTCGGCACGCCGTGATCGGTGAGATAGCGACCGGCAGGCGTCGTGGGCCCGATGGAGCCAGCCGGCGAGATGTGATCCGTCGTGACGCTGTCGCCCATCATGGCCAACACGCGCGCGTCGACGATGTCGGTCACCGGCGCCGGCGTCATGGTCATGGTCTCGAAGAACGGTGGGTTCTTCACGTAGGTGGAGTCGTCCTGCCACGCGTACGTCTCGCCGCCCTCGGTCGGGACCTGCTGCCAGTACTCGTCGCCGTCGAAGACGGCGCGGTAACGGGTACGGAACATTTCGGAGGTGAGCGAGGCGCGGATGGTCTCGCTCACCTCATCCATGGGCGGCCACAGGTCGGCGAGATGCACCGGGTTCCCAGCGGCGTCCTGCCCGATCGGCTCGGTGGTGAGGTCGATGTCCATCGTGCCGGCCAGCGCGTAGGCCACCACGAGGGGCGGCGAGGCGAGGTAGTTCATGCGGACGTCGGGATGGATGCGGCCCTCGAAGTTCCGGTTGCCCGACAGCACCGCGACGACGGAGAGGTCGGCGTCCTTCACGGCGTCGCTGATCCCAGCGAGGAGCGGGCCCGAGTTCCCGATGCACGTGGTGCACCCGTAGCCGACGAGGTAGAAGCCGAGTTGCTCGAGCGGCTCGATCAGCCCGGCGCGCTGGAGGTAGTCCATCACGACGCGTGAGCCGGGGGCGAGCGACGTCTTGACCCAAGGCTTGGAACGCAGTCCTTTCTCCACCGCCTTCTTGGCCAAGAGCCCGGCGCCCACCATCACCTGCGGGTTCGAGGTGTTCGTGCAGCTGGTGATCGCGGCGATCACGACGTCGCCGTCGGCCATCTGGTGGTGGGGCGCCGCGGCGGGCTCGGTGGCCGCGCTGAGCGGGCTGCGGTCGAGGGCCACCCGGAACGCATCTTGCGCCGACGCCAGCGCGACCCGGTCCTGGGGCCGGGCCGGGCCGGCGAGCGAGGGCACGACGTCGCCCAAGTCGAGGGTGGCGTACTCGGAGTACACGGGCTCGGGCGCGCCCGGGTCGTGCCAGAGGCCCTGGGCCTTGGCGTAGGTCTCCACCAGGGCCAGGTGGTCTTCGTCCCGTCCCGTGAAGCGCAGGTAATCGACGGTGACCTGATCGATCGGGAACATCGTGCACGTGGCCCCGTACTCGGGGCTCATGTTCCCGATGGTCGCTCGCGTCTCGAGCGGGAGGGCGGCCACGCCGGGGCCGTAGCACTCCACGAAGGCGCCGACCACGCCGTGGTCGCGCAGCAGTTCGGTGACGGTGAGCACCACGTCGGTGGCGGTGATGCCCGGCTTGGGTTCGCCGGAGATCCGCAGCCCGACGACCGGGGGCAGCAGCATGGAGAGAGGCTGTCCGAGCATGGCCGCCTCGGCCTCGATCCCGCCGACGCCCCAGCCCAGCACGCCGAGGCCGTTCACCATGGTCGTGTGCGAGTCGGTACCGACGAGCGTGTCGCAAAAGGCGCGGCCGTCCTCGGTGCCGAACACGAGACGCGCCAGATACTCGAGGTTCACCTGGTGACAGATGCCCGTGCCCGGCGGCACAGCGCGGAAACCGTCGAACGCGCTCTGGGCCCAGCGCAGGAGCGTGTAGCGCTCAAGGTTGCGCTGGTACTCAATGGAGACGTTGCGGTCGAAGGCCGTCGCATCGCCCGACCGCTCGGCGATAACCGAGTGGTCGATGACGAGCTCGACGGGCACCAGCGGGTTGACCCGTGACGCGTTGCCGCCGAGACGGGCGAGGGCGTCGCGCATCGCGGCGAGGTCGACGACGCCGGGCACGCCGGTGAAGTCCTGCATGAGGACGCGCTCGGGCGTCAGCGCGATCTCGTGGGCGGAGTCGCCCGCGCCCTGGCCGTGGCCCTCCGGGTTGGCGCCCCAGGCCGCGACGGCGGCGATGTCGTCGGCCGAGACGTGGGGGCTGTCCTCGTGGCGGAGCAGGTTCTCGAGGATGACCTTGATGGAGTAGGGGAGCCGGCCGATGTCGTGGCGTTCGGCCAGTGCCGGGGCCTTGATGTCGAAGATCTCGTAGCTGCGGTCACCAACGGCCAGGGTCGTCCTGGCGCCGAAGCTGTCGGGGTGCGCTGCCGTCGTCGTGGTCATAGGCCCATTCTGCCGTGGGTCCCGCGCGGGCGCCCCTTTGGGCCTCGGCCGCTCGCCGGGTGGGCCTGCGGTGCCGGTCGCCCGGGTCCGCGGGGATACGACACCGGCATTGAGCGCACTTCGTAACCACTTCGTAACGCCCTGCGGGTGTGGCGGCCTGGTGGAGAGGGCACAATCGTGTCCTTGCGGGGACGCGGAGGCGCCGGGGAGGCGAGCCAGCACATTGGGGAGAGCGCGCGTGCGCGCCCCGATCGGCGCGGGGTCGCGCACCGTGTGCGCCTACGCCTGGACCTGCACCTGCGGCGGCGGGTCGCTCCCGTGCTCTCGTTGCTGGCGGTCGGCGCGCTGGTCGGCCCGATGACCTTGGCCGCGGGCGTCGTGGGGCACGGTCCGGTCGCCGGCGCCACGGAGGTCGCGCACGTCTACAACGACACCGGAATGATCGGTTTCGGCAGCGTGAGCAAGACCGCGCCGCAGCTGCCCCAGCCGCTCAACTCGCCGGTGTTCTCGGGCGTCGCCACGCCCGACGGCAACGGGTACCTGCTGGCCAGCGCAGACGGCGGCGTCTTCGCCTCCGGCGACGCGACGTTCGAGGGCTCCGCCGGCGCCGAGCCGCTGCAGGGGCCGATCGTCGCCATGGGGACGACGCCGGACGCCAAGGGCTACTGGCTCGGTGCGCTCGACGGCGGAATCTTCGCCTACGGCGACGCCCAGTTCTACGGCTCGATGGGCGCCACGCACCTCAACCAGCCGATCGTCGGGATGGCATCGACGCCCGACGGCAAGGGGTACTGGCTGGTCGCCGCGGACGGTGGCATCTTCTCGTTCGGTGACGCGCTGTTCTACGGCAGCACGGGCGCTCTCGTCCTCAACGCGCCCATCGTCGGCATGGCGACGACGCACGACGGGAAGGGCTACTGGCTCGTCGCCGCGGACGGCGGCATCTTCACCTTCGGCGACGCCGGCTTCTTCGGTTCCGCCGGCGGCGCGAACCTGCCCGACCCCGCCGTCGGCATGGTGGCGTCCCCGGACGGCGGCGGCTACCTCATCGCCACCGAGAACGGCGTGGTGCTTCCGTACGGCGACGCCCAAGCCCTGGGTGGCCTCTCCCTGACCCCCACGGCGACGCAAATCTCGGGCATCATCGGCAACAACCAGGGCACGGGGTACTGGCTGCTCGATCCCCAGGCCTGGCAGTACAGCTTCGCGACGTCGACGCCCGAACCGATGCTCCCGCAATCGTCAGCCATTGCGGCGGCGGTGGCCTCACAGATCCAGCCCGACCCCGACGTGACCGAGGGCCCGTACTGCAACCCGTACGGTCCCTGCGAGGAGTGGTGCGCCTTGTTCGCCACGTGGGCCTGGCAGCAGGCCGGCGTGCCCATCCCGAGCTACGCGTTCACAGGGGACATCTGGACCTGGGCCGGGGCCACCACGGCTCAGCTGGCACCGACCGCCACGCCCGCCGTGGGCGACGACGTCCTCTACGGCACCGGGCCCCAGAGCACCGCGACGTCGGTCCACGTCGGCATCGTGACGGAGGTCTGGCCGGACGGCTCGATCATGACGGTGGCGGGCGACGCGGGACCGGGACAGGACGGGTACCTGTCGGTGGCGATCGACGGGCCGTTCTTGCCGGCGGACTCCAACGTGTACAACGGGACGCCGATTTACGGGTACGCGCAGCCCTAGATCTTCTTGGTCTGCCGGTCTCTGGATCTTGTGACAAGTTTCAGGCTGCGATCCCGAGTCGAGCGTTGGTGAGGTAGTCGCGCAGGAGGTGCTCGATAGTCCCGAGAGCCTGGCGGAGCTCGATTGGGGCCGGGGGTTGGTCGGCCTCGAGGAGCGGGCCGAGGAGACGCGCTCGGACCTTCGTGTAGAAGACGGCGACGCGAATGCCCTCGGGCGTGAGGGTGTAGGTGTTCGTTCCCGCTACTCGCTCGATCAGGCCGTGGAGACGAAGACGGCGCAGGTCATAACTCATCTGCGAAGAGCTGTAGTCACAGCCGAGGAGTCCGGCAACACGCCCGCGAAGGCTCTTGTTGGTGAAGCCGGTGACGGCGTGGACGACGAGGCAGAGTGCACCGGCCAGGGCCATGGCGCGTTGATCCCCGAAGCGCAAGGCCCCGGTTCGTTGGCCCTCCCGTACGTAGGGCTGGTGGATGCGCTCGAAGAGCGCAGAGCCGATGGCACAACCCTGGCCGGCACGTTCGATGATAAGCAGACGGTCGTTGACCGCGCGAGCCCGCTCGACCAGCTCGGGCAGGTGCTCGAGCCGGGCCAGGATCCCGATGTCTTTGGGCTTGTTGATGACGGTCTCGATACGCAAGGCCCTCCCTTCCTTGAGATATTGCTTGACCCGGCTGTGCTTGAAGGAGAAGTCGACCCTCACCTCGGTGCCGGGGGAGAACACCCGGGTGCGGAAGGGTCCTTTGGTGGGGCGCGAGCCGCGGGTGCGGATCTGGGCGTCGAAGACGGCGGCGACCTGCTCGGGACGACCGACCCCGATGTTGTCTTGGACCAAGGACTCGAAGAAGCCACGGGCCCGGCGCGGATCGTCGAAGACCAAGGTGCGCGAGACCTCGACCTGGCGCATGGAGAGCTCCCAGAAGTAACCAGCTTCTCGGTCGGCCTCGGTGAAGGGGGTTGGGATCACCTCGGTCCAGCGGTCGAAGAAGCCCTGGACGTCGGCGGGGCCGAAGCGGTCGCAGATGGCCTGAAGACGGGCGGGATCAGCACAAGAGGCGAAACCGTTGGCCAGCTCGGTGAAGTCGATGCCCGCTCGGGCGGCCTGGCGCTTGGCCCATTCGTGGCCATTGACCCACACCGCGAGGGATAGGGAAAGTAGGTGCAGACCTTGATGAAGCCGGGCCCGAACTCGGGGTCGAGCACGTAGAAGTAGTACATCCCGACCCGTCGCTCCTCCTTGACGAAGTCGAAACTGACCATGTCGGGAGTGGACGAGCGGTTCTTGGCGCTAAAGACCCAGGCGAACTCCTGGGCCGCCACGATGGCGACGATCCCGAAGCGCCCTTGGGCCTCGGCCGCCTCGAGGTAGGGCCCGACGTGGTCGAGCTTGCGGTCGTCCCACCGGGTCCGGTCAGGCTTCTTGAGCGAGAGGATTGGGATGTCATGCTCGGCGGCGAAGGCCTTCACGTCACGGCGGAAGCGATTCCCAATCCTTTGGAGCAGTGCGGGTGAGGGGATCGGAAAGCCCAGGTGCGCGGTCAAGAAGGTCACCACCTGTCCGCTCACCTGGAGGTTGGGAACGTAGGCGTTCAAGAAGAGCCGATCGATACAGGCGAGGTCGAGACCTACATGGCCGTCGAGCACGTCATTGATATTCACCACACTGGTCATCGACACATCGTGGCCGCCCGAGGGACGGCTTTGCCGGCCCGACAATCTCAACGTGCACCAGGTCGCGCCGGGAGGAGGCCGGGAGGGGGGCCTGCCCCCCTCCCGCTAACTTTCGGTTTCACGGACCCCGGTGATGTGGGCGTCGATGTTTCACGGCAGGCGGATGTTTCACGGACCCCGGCGATGTCTCGAAAAACCATAAACTGATCGGTGCATAGTTTTGGGAGAGACTCGGCCAGCCCCTCCAGCCACTCCAGCCACTCCAGCCACTCCAGCTCCTCCAGCCCTCCCCTCCGAGAAACACGGCGGGGTATGGCACGGGAGTGGTCCGACACTGCGCCCGCACGCGCGCCGCGCGTAGGCTGCCCGCGGAGGTTCGGAACCGTGCCCGTCTACGACTATCGCTGCTCGACCTGTCACGCCGTCTTTGACGAACGACGTCCGATGGCTGATGCCGACGCGCCGGCCGTGTGTCCCGACGGGCACGTCGGGGCGCGACGGCTTCTCCCCCTGTTCGCGACCACGGGCCGGGCCGCCGAGCCGGCCGGCGGAACGTGTGGCGCGCCGGTGGCGGGTGGGTGCGGCACCGGCTGCGCTTGCTGCTGAGCGACCTCAAGACCCAAAGAGCGCAGAGAGCAGAGCCCATTTCGTGAGCCACCGCCCCGTGTCCCTCAGCTCGTGGGACGACTACCCCGTCCACCAGGCTTCCGAGTTCATCGCGCACCCCGCCACCAGCGATCGCAACTTCTACGACCGCTATTACTTCAACATGCACCCGTGCGACGACGATTGGTTCGCCATCTTCGGCATGGGCCAGTACCCCAACCTGGGCGTCGTCGACGCCTTCATCGACGTGCGCCGGGGCGAGTCCCAACACGTCGTGCGCTCGTCGGCGCCGCTGGTCGACCGGGGTGACATCTCGGTCGGGCCGTTCCGGATAGAGGTGCTCGAGCCGCTGCGCCGCCTGCGGGTGATCGTCGAGCCCACTGAGGACCACGTGGCCATGGACGTCACGTGGGAGGGGCACATCCCCGCCGTCGAGGAGCCGCGCCAGTACCTGCGTTCCAAGGGAAAGGTCGTCTTCGACACCCAGCGCCTCGCCCAAACCGGCCGCTGGTCCGGCACGTTGTCGGTCGGCGGCGCCGATCTCGCGGTGACGCCGGACCGCTGTTGGGGGACGCGGGACCGCTCCTGGGGCGTGCGGCCCGTGGGCGAGCCCGAGAGCGACGGCATCCGTCAGGGCGAGCTGGTCCTCGCCGGCATGTGGAACTACTTCCCCATGCAGTTCGAGGACCACGCCATCATGTACATCTGCCACGAGCGCGACGACGGCGAGCGACCGCTGGTGCAGTCCGAACGGGTGTGGTCGGACCCGACTCGAGCTATTGAGGACCTCGGACCTTCCGAGCACGAGCACCACCTGGTCCCCGGGACCCGCGTCATCGACCACTCGGTGGTGCGCTTCCCCGACGCGGGGATCGAGGTCGCCTGTCGCCCGATCCTGACCAACTACGTCTCCGTGGGCACCGGTTACGGAATCGACGCCGACTGGCGCCACGGGATGTACCACGGGCCCGACACCGTCACCCAGGGCCTCGTCCTCCCGGTCGACGAGATCAAGGGCCTGGCGCAATACGGCATCGTCGACCACGTCGCCGAGTTCTCCTACGACGGGAGGGTCGGCTACGGCCTGCTCGAGCACGGTTTCTTCGGCCCGTACCGGCGCTACGGGCTGATGGACGGCGCCATGGGGGCGCCGGCCGACTGAGCGCAATCGCCTGGGCGCGGCGGACGGGTGCCTGCAGCGACCATGCGAGAATAAGGAATGCCTGACGTCTCCCGCCTGCTCCAGCAGCGCCTGCAGGAGGCCTTCGACACGATTGCGCCGGGGGCCGATCCCGTCCTGCGGGTCTCGGACCGGGCGGACTTCCAGGCCAACGGGGCGCTCGCCCTCGCCAAGGAGGTAGGCCGGCCGCCCCAGGAGGTCGCCCGCCAGGTAGTCGAGGCGGCCCGGCTCGACGATCTCTGCTCCTCGGTCGAGGTGAGCGGCCCGGGCTTCATCAACCTGACCCTGCGCGACGACTTCATCGCCGAGCTGACGACCGCCGTCTCGGCCGACCCGCGTCTCGGGGTGAACGTGACTGCCGACCCCCAGCGGATCGTCATCGACTACTCGTCCCCCAACGTGGCCAAGGAGATGCACGTCGGCCACCTGCGCAGCACGATCATCGGCGACGCGCTGGCGCGGGTGCTCGGGTTCTTGGGCCACGACCTGCAGCGGGAGAACCACATCGGGGATTGGGGGACGCAGTTCGGCATGCTGATTGAGCACCTGCTCGACGTCGACGAGGCCCGGCGCGCCGAGTCGTTCAGTGTGCGCGACCTCAACGAGTTCTACGCCGCGGCGCGCCGCCAGTTCGACAGCGACCCGGACTTCGCCGACCGTAGCCGGCGGCGCGTCGTCCTGCTGCAGGGCGGCGACCCCGAGACCATGCGGCTGTGGAGCATCTTCGTGGCAGAGAGCATGCGGCACAACCGTCAGGTCTATGACCTCCTGGGGGTGCTGCTGACCGAGCAGGACACGCTCGGCGAGAGCTTCTACAACCCGCTGTTGCCCGTCGTGGTCGAAGAGCTCAGGCACGACGGGCTGCTGGTCGAGAACGAGGGCGCGCTCGTCGTGTTCGCCGAGGGCTTCGAGAACCGCCAAGGCGACCCGCTCCCCCTCATTGTGCGCAAGTCGGACGGCGGCTACGGCTACCAGGCCACCGACCTGGCCAGCGTGCGCGACCGCACCGAGCGCATCGGCGCCACGCGGCTGATCTATGTCGTAGGGGCCGACCAATCACTGCACCTGCGCATGGTCTTCGCGGTCTCCGCGCTGGCGGGGTACCTGCCCGAGGCGTCGGCGGCCACGCACGTCGGGTTCGGCAACGTCCTGGGGACCGACAACAAGAAGCTGGCCAGCCGGAGCGGCGGTGACGTGCGCCTCCAGGACCTGCTCGAGGAGGGGATCGAGCGGGCGGCGACCGCGTTGAAGGAGCGGGACAGCGACCTGTCGCTCGAGCGCCAGGATGCGGTGGCCCGTGCACTCGGCATCGGCGCGGTGAAGTACGCCGACCTCTCGACCGAGCGCATGCGCGACTACGTCTTCGACTGGGAGCGCATGCTGGCCTTCGAGGGCGATACCGGCCCCTACCTGCAGTATGCCCACGCCCGGATCCGCTCCATCTTCCGGCGCGGAGAGGTGGTCCCGCCGCCACCGGGCACGGCGGTACGGCTCGGTGAGCCCCAGGAACGCGCGCTGGCAGTACAGCTTTTGCGCTTCGCCGAGGCCGTCGAGCTGACGGCCGAGACGCTCAGCCCGTCCAAGCTCGCCACCTACCTGTTCGATCTCGCGACCGCCTTCACCAGCTTCTACGAGGCCTGCCGGGTCCTCGTCGACGACGATGCCGTCCGCACGTCGCGGCTGGCCCTGTGCGACCTGACGGCGCGGGTGCTCGAGCAAGGCCTCGCGCTCCTCGGCATGGAGGCCCCCGAGCAGATGTGACCGGCGGCCGGCCGGCCCCTATCCTCTGCGCGCACAGCACATCGAGTGCCCGGGTGCGCGACGCGGGACCGTACCGCACGACCTCACAAGGAGTGACAGAGAGATGGATCTGAACGGCACGTCGGCAATCGTGACCGGCGGGGCGTCCGGCCTGGGCGAGGCGACCTCACGCCTCTTGGCCGAACGGGGTGTCCACGTGGTCGTGGCCGACCTGCAGGCGGACAAGGGGGAGCCGCTGGCCAAGGAGCTCGGCGGCCTGTTCGTCCAGACCGACGTCACCAACCCCGAGCAGGTCATCGCGGCGGTCGAAGCCGCCATCGAGATGGCGCCGCTCAAGTCGCTCGTCAACTGCGCCGGCATCGGGTGGGCCACCCGGACCATCGGCAAGGACGGCGACTACGCCTCGGCGCACGACCTCGACCTGTACCGGCGGGTGATCGAGATCAACCTCATCGGGACGTTCAACTGCGTCCGGCTGGCCGCGACCAAAATGAGCCTCAACGAGCCCGACGCGGACGGGGCGCGGGGCGCCATCGTCAACACGTCGTCGGTGGCGGCCGAGGACGGCCAAATCGGCCAGGTCGCGTACTCGTCGTCCAAGGGCGGCATCGTCGGCATGACGCTTCCCGTCGCGCGCGACCTCGCCGTCGTGGGCATCCGGGTGAACACGATCCTGCCCGGCCTGATCGACACCCCGATTTACGGCGCGGGTGAAGGCTCGGAGGCCTTCAAGGGCAAGCTGGCCCAGGACGTGCTCTTTCCGCACCGCCTGGGCTACCCGTCGGAGTTCGCCACTCTGGCGTTGGAGCTGCTCACCAACTCGTACATGAATGCCGAATCGATCCGCCTCGACGCCGGCATCCGGATGCAGCCGAAGTAGCAGCCGAGGGGGAGGACGATGATCGACCCGGAGCTGACCGCGGTCCTCGACCTGATGCCGGTGATCGACCTGCACGATCCGGTGGCGGCGCGGACGGCGTTCGAGAAGATGATCGTGGCGATGCGCACCCCGCTGCCCCAGGCCGAGGCGCTCGACATCGAAGACCGCATGGTGCCCGGCTGGGAGGGCGACCCGGAGGTCGCGGTCAGGGTCTACCGGCCCAAGGCGATGCCGGCGGGCACGTCGGTGCCCGGCATCCTGCTCATCCACGGCGGCGGGTTCGTCGTGGGCAGCGTGGAGGCCGAGCACGTCGGTGCGGTGCTCCTGGCCGTCGACGCGGGCGCCGTCGTCGTGTCCGCGGAGTACCGGCTGGCGCCCGAGCACCCCTACCCGGCCGGGCTGCACGACTGCTACGCCGCGCTGTCGTACCTGCATGCGGACGCGGCGAGCCTCGGCGTCGACACGGCGCGGGTGGCGGTGGTGGGCGCGAGCGCGGGCGGGGGCCTCGCCGCGGGCACTGCGCTCTTGGCCCGCGACCTCGGCGGACCGCCGGTGTGCTTCCAGATGCTGCACATCCCCGAGCTCGACGACCGCCTCCAGACGCCCTCCATGCAGACCTTCGTCGACGCGCCGGTGTGGAACCAGCCGCTGGCCGTCCAGAGCTGGCGGGCCTATCTCGGCGAGCGGGCGGGCGGAGACGACGTGCCGATCTATGCGGCGCCGGCCCGGGCCACCGACCTGCGCGGCCTCCCGCCGGCGTACGTCTCCACGGCGGAGAACGACCCGTTGCGCGACGAGGGCATCGCCTACGCGCTCGCCCTGCTGCGGGCCGGGGTGTCGGTCGAGCTCCACCAATTCCCGGGCACGTTCCACGGCTCCGCGCTCGTAGCGCGCGCTGCCGTCTCGCAGCGGGCGTCGCGGGAGGCCGCAGTCGTGCTGCGTCGCGCCCTCGGGGTCGTCCGCGAAGAGGTGTGACGCGGGCGGCTCAATGAGAGCCGGTGGCGCTCAGGGCAAGGATGCCGAGCACCAGGGCCGGGGGCACGCTGATCAGCCCGAGCCGGGCGGCGTGCGCAACGTCGGGCCGCGCGTGGGCTCCGCGGGCCGCCCGTAGCCACAGCACCCAGGCCAGTGACCCTGTCACGAAGAGGTTCGGGCCCACATTGAGCCCGAGCAGGAGAGAATACGGGTGCGGGGGGACGCGCGCCGCCAGCAGCGAGGCGGCCGGCAGGTTGTTCACGAGCACGCTCACGACGGCGGCCACCGGCGCGGTCGCCCAGGTGCCCAGGTGCCCCAGCATCGTCGCCGGTCCGGACCAGGCGCGCCCGAGGGCGCCGAGGGCGACCGCGAGCCCGAAGAGACCGACCAGCACCGGAAGACCGAGCACTGCGATCGCCGCTTCCGGTGTCGTCGTGCGCCGCGGGAGGCGAAGAGCCACGGCGGCGACGCCGACTGCCAGCACCGGAAGCGCCGGTGAGCGCAGCACGACCACGAAAACCGTCACCGCGGCCACGGCGAGCAGCCCCACGCCGAGCACGGGACGTTCGGGCGCGGTGTCGGGCGCGATGGTCGTGCGCAGCGAGTCGCGGTGGACCACTCCGACCACGACCGCTGTCACGGCCGCGGCGACGAGGCCGGCCAAAGCCATGTGCTCCAGGAAGGTCCGGCCCGAAAGATGGAGGTGCCCGAGCACGATCACGTTGGTCAGGTTCGATCCGGGTAGCAGGAGCGAACCGGCGTTCGCGAGCAGGAGGCTCGCGTAGAGCAGCGGCGCCTCGCCCTCGCCGCGGCGGTGCGCCGCGGCCACCAAGACCGGCGTGAGGAAGGTGACCGCGGTATCGAGGTTGAGCAGGGTCGCGACCACCACGACCAGCAGCGAGCTCCCCGCGTAGAGCGCCCAGCCGTTGGGCGCCAGCCGTGCCAGCGCGTGACCCCCCGCCTCGAACAGCCCATCGGCGGCGGCGACGAGGCCCACCAGCAGGAGCCCAGCGACGAGCACGAACGCCGGCCAGTCCTGCGCGGCCGCGGCGCGAGCGTCTCCCGGCACGGTGAGGCCGGCGGCAATGGCGCCGGCGCCCCCCGCTCCGGCGAGGGCCCACTGCAGCCGGCCGGTCCGGGCGCGCACCGTCCCCATGCGTTGCACGCTGCTTCTGTGCCCGCCCTCACCCCGGACGAAACCGCCGCTCCGAGTGGGCCGCGCGTCGCCTGACCCGGCCGGTGCACGGGTGGAACGCGATGGCGCCTACCCTCGCAAGCACCATCCGTTCCGCAGTCCAAAGCCAAGGAGTCCGCTGGCACCATGTCCGACGTCTTGTCGCCCAAGGCTCGTGCGCTCATGGAGCGACCCGTCATCGCCTCGCTGGCGACGCTCTTCGCCGACGGCTCGCCGCAGATCACCCCGCTGTGGATCGACCTCGACGGCGACGACGTCCTCTTCAACACCTCCGAGCACCGTGTCAAGGCTCGCAACATGCACCGCGATCCGCGCGTCGCCGTCTCGGTGATCGACCCCGACGACCCCTACAACGTCGTCGCCTTCCGCGGCACCGTGGTCGACATGACCCGTGAAGGCGCGGACGCCCACATTGACGCGCTGGCCCAGAAGTATCTCGGGACGGACTATCCCGGCCATGCGGAGGGCCAGGTGCGCGTCATCGTGCGCGTGCGTACGGACCACATCGCCATCCAGGGCTGACCGAGCGGCGTGCCGAGCGCGCCGAGAGGCTCGCGGAAGGGTTCGGGGTAACGTCCGGCGCATGGCGTTCAAGGGCTGGCCCGACCGCGCGCTCGCCTTCTTCGAGGGCCTCGAGGCCGACAACTCGAAGGCCTACTGGCTCGACCACAAGGACGTCTACGAGCACCACGTCAAGGCGCCGATGGAGGCACTCCTGACCGAGCTGTCGGGCGAGTTCGGCGACTGGCGGCTCTTCCGTCCCTACCGCGACACCCGCTTCAGCCGGGACAAGTCGCCCTACAAGACGACCATCGCCGCCCGGATCGGGCACGGCTACGTCCAGTTCTCGGCCGACGGCCTGCTGGCCGGAGCGGGCACGTACCACATGGAGCCCGACCAGCTGACGCGTTTCGCGACGCGGTGGTCGAAGACAAGACGGGGATGAAGCTCCAGCGCATCGTGGACGAGCTCGGGAAGTCAGGGCTGGACGTCCACTCCATGGAGTCGCTCAAGACCGCACCCAAGGGCTACCCCAAGGAGCACTCGCGCATCGAGTTGCTCCGCCTGAAGGGTCTGGTGGTCTCGAGGCACTGGCCGCCGGCGGCCTGGCTGGGCACGGCGGCCGCCAAGCAGCGGGTCCTCGAGGTGTTCCGCGCCGCCAGGCCCATGCTGTCGTGGCTCGAGTCAACCGTCGGCGGCCCCCTCGAGGGTTAGCGCCGGCTCGACCCGAGGCGGGTCAGCCGGCCGAGTAGCAGGTCATCGACAGCGACCCGTTGGCGTAGCCGTCGACCAGCAGCTCGGGCTGCGCGCCCGAAGCCGCCGCCACCCCGGCGAAGTAGACGAGGGGGAGGAAGTGGTCGGGGGTCGGCACCGCGAGCGCGTAGTCGGGGTGCTCGGCCAGCGCCGGCACGTCGTCGGGCCCGGCCAGCACGACCGCTCGGGCTGCCTCGTCGAAACGCTCCGCCCAGTCGAAGCCGGCGTCGGGGAACCGCGGGTCCATCATTCCGAGGTTGTGCACTACGTTGCCGCTGCCCACGATGAGCACGCCGCGCCCACGCAGCGGCGCCAACCGGTGCGCCAGCTCCAAGTGGTCGTCGAGCGGATGGAGCGCGTTGATGGCGAGCTGCACGACCGGCACGTCGGCGTCCGGGTACAGGTGCGCCAGGACCGACCACGTGCCGTGGTCGATGCCCCAGCTGTCCTGGTCGAGGCCCACCCATCGCGGCCGGGCCACTTCGGTCACCTCCGCGGCGATCTCCGGCGCGCCCGGGCAGCCGTAGTCGAAGGCGAAGAGCTCGTCGGGGAACCCGAAGAAGTCGTGGATGGTGCGCGGCCGTGCCATCGCGGTGACCATGGTGGTGTTCGTGTACCAGTGCGCCGAGATGCTCAGGACGGCGCGGGGCCGGGGGATCACCGCGCCGATCCGGGCCCACGTCTCGGTGTAACGGTTGCGCTCCAGCGCGTTCATGGGGTTGCCGTGGCCCACGAAGATGACGGGGAGCGAGTCGCCGTCGCGCACCTGCTCACCTTACCGAGCGGGGCGAAGCGGGGACCGAGGACTTCCCGGCCGGCACTCAGGCGGCGAGCGCCTTCACCTCCGTCGCCGCGTCCGCGCTGGACAGCGCCTTCCACAGCGACCAGTAGTTCTTGTAGGTGATGCCGTCGGTGACGTAGCCGGCGCGCTCGAGCTCACGGTGGTAGGCGGGGAGATTGCGCCAGGGCACGCCCATGTCGACGTGGTGGGCCAGGTGCCAGCCGGTGTTGTACGGCACGATCCAGAAGCGAGCCAACCACGACTGGCGCACGTTGTGCGTCGTCGCGCGCCGGTCCGGGCTGCGCTCCATCCCCCCGTGCTCGGCGATCGAGCGCAGGCGGTTGATGACGCGCCATTCGGTCATCCAGGGAAGGAACCAGAACAGCGGGTAGATCCACCAGCGCCCCGTCGTGGCCCACAGGGCAGCCCACAGGACGGCCTGGACGCCGAAGATGGACAGGCCGATGGAGCGGAACGGCCCCTGGCGCGCCGTGTTCTTGACCAGCGGGACGAAGTTCTTCCAGCCGCTGATGCCGATCGCGTCGCGGAACAGGCGGCGGTACAGCGAACGGCGCGTGCAGCGATACGGCCCGTAGAAGGCCATGTCGGGCTCGTCGGGACCGAACTCGTCCTTGTGGTGAGCGAAGTGCACCCGGCGGTAGAGCTGCACCGGGGTGAACACCGGGTAGGCCACGACCCACTTGCCGATCCAGTCGTTCCACCGCTTGTTGGTGAACAGCAGTTTGTGCGCGGACTCGTGCATCAGGATCGCGAAGCGGGCGTACATCGGCCCCATGAGCACGAAGGCGATCAGGTAGCTCCACCACTGGTCGATCCACACCGCACCGCCGATGATGACGGCGACCCAGAACCAGACCATGGCGACCGAGAGCGCGTTGCGCACGTTGGCGATGCGCCGCAGCTCGGCCCGCAGTGGGGGAAGCGCCATCCCGTTGGCCTGGAGCCGCTGGCTCGGGAGGACGTCGGGCCGGTCCTCGACATCCGGCACCATGGTTGTGGTGGCCATGGGCTCGATATTACGGTATTCAGTCAAGTGACGCAAGTAGGTAATACCGCCGTTGCCCGGCCCCCGGGGCGCCCCCTCACGGCGCGCTCGGTCCTGGCCAGCGCGTTGCTGGGCATGGATCCGCCCGAGCTGCCGGTGGCCCAGCTCGTCCGCCTGGCCGGGCTGTTCGGCATCGGCGGGAACCGCGCCCGCGTGGCGCTCAGCCGCATGGTGGCGGGGGGCGAGGCGACCACCGACGGCGCCGGGCGGTACCGCCTGGCCGGGCACCTGGCGGCACGCCAGTCGCGCCAGTCGGCCAGCCGCGCCGGCCGGACGGCCGCCTACGACGGCACCTGGTGGTTGGCCGTGGTGACGACGGCGGGCAGCACGGCCGAGGTGCGCGGGGCGCGACGGCGGGCCCTGGCCTACGCCCGGCTGGCCGAGTTGCGCGAGGGCGTCTGGATGCGGCCGGCCAACGTCGCCGTTCCGCTTCCCGACACCCTGGACGCGGACGTCGAGGTGATGCAGGCGCGCCCGGGCGATCCGGTTCGGCTGGTGCACCTGCTCTGGGACCTGGCGTCGTGGGCCGGCCATGCCGACCAGTTGGTCGGCGAGCTCGCGGCGCTGGCGCCCGACGGGCCCGAGGCGCTCGCCCCGGGTTTCGTGCTGTCCGCCGCCGTCCTGCGCCACCTGCAGGCCGACCCGCTCCTGCCCCCCGAGCTCCAGCCCGCCGACTGGCCGGGCGGGCGCCTGCGCGAGGACTACGACGGCTGGGACGCGCGCTACCGCGCCACGCTGCGCGCCTGGAGCCGCGTCGGTTGACCGCTCCGGCCGCCCCGGCAGTCACCGGGACGGCCGGAGGGGCGCGACCCGATCAGTGCAGCAGGTCCAGGCTGTTGGCGGACCCGTTGTCGTCGACGAAGAGGAGCCCGTGGCCGCCGGGCGCGACGGCGAGGCCGAACAGGTCGCCTGCGCCGTCGAACGGGTCCAGCCCGATCGTGTCGACCTGCTGGCCGCCCGGGGTGATCTCCACCGCGTCGGGGTTGTTGGCGTTCACAGTGATGAGGTCCCCATTGGGCGCCGTGGCCAGGCCGAGCGGTGCGTCCAGGCTCCCACCGGTGCTGACGGTGGTGCCCCCGCCGAGAAGGGTGGACTGGCGCGTCGAGGCGTGAGGGATGGCGGCGATCCGGCTGTTCACCGTGTCCGCCACATAGAGGGTGCCGTCCTGGCCGAGCGCGACGCCCGTCGGCCCCAGTACCAACGCGCTCGAGTTGAGCTCCTCGGCGAAGCCCTCACCGATCCGCTGCGTGGCGACCAGCACCGGTGGTTGGCCCGACGGCTCGTACACACTCAGCCGGAGCACGGTGCCACGCGTCACCTCGCTGCCGCCCGCGGCCACGGTGCCGTTGAGCACGTTGGTCACGAACAAATCGGCAGTGGGGCCGAAGAGCTGCAGCGACGTCATGTCCCAGGGGCCATTGATGCCGTCGCCCGACCAGGTCTCGACGGGCATCCCCTCGCTGTTCACGACGATGAGGCAGCCCGCTTTCGGGGTCCCGCTGCCGTCCTTGGTCACGGGGAGGGAGCCGACGACGACGTACCCGTCGCTCAGCACGCTGAGTGCCGTCGTCAGCCCGACGCCGCCGGGGCATGCGCCGGGCAGCGTTGCCGGGTCGATCTGGGCGAATGTGCTCACCGCCCCGCCGGGTGCAACCTCGACGATGGTCGTCCCGGTGCCCTGGAGGTTGTTGCTCGCATTGAAGTTGCTCACCAGGGTGTCGCCCCCGACCAGGTTCCCGATGCTGAAGGGAACCGTCGCCACGCCGTAGGGGTTCTGGTCCCCGTTCGCCGGCACGGCAGAAGCGATCTCGGTCGTCGTGTGGAAATGCGACAAGAACGGGGCGGGCGCCGCGCCGGCCGGCCCGGCGGCTGCCGCCGCGACCGAGGCCACGATCGCGGTGAGTGTGGCGACGCCCGTGGCCAGGAGCCTCACACCTCGGCCCGGGCCGCTCCGGCGGCCTGGTGCGTCGGGGACGGGACGGTGACCTCGACCGGTCGGCGTGCGATGTTCCATGGCGTGTGCCTCCATCCGTTGGTGCCGCGTGACGAGAGGGCCCGGCAACGGACCCTCATCTGCACTACGGGCGGGATGTCCCCTGGGATTGGTCGCCGGTAGCGTGCACGGCGATGGACGTGAACGTCGCCTTCACCGGCGTCCCGGTCTCGGACCTCGCAGCCGGCCGGGACTTCTTCGAGCGCCTGCTCGGCGCGCCGCCCGACATCGTCGTGACGGACGACGAGGTGATGTGGCGGCTGGCCGAGTCGGCCTGGCTCTACATCGTGGTCGACCCGGCACGGGCCGGCCACGCCCTGGCCGCCGTGTCGGTCGGCGACCTCGACGCGACGATGAGCGAGCTCGGAGGCCGAGGTCTCCGCCCGGCGAGCGTCGAGGACGTCGAGAGTGGCGCTCGCAAGGCCACCTTCCTCGACCCGGACGGCAACTCCGTGGCCGTCATCGAGGTTCCTTCGTAGCGCGGCTCCCTCGGTCGGGGACGCGAGCGGCACCCTGGCGCCCTTCCTCCCTCGACGATTGAAGTGGCAAAACGAAGTTGCTCATGCGCGCACTTCGACCCTCGAGAGAAGGGGCAGAGGCTCTCTGTCTATGGGCAGAGGCAGAGGCTCTCTGTGTATCGGCAGAGGCAGAGGCTCTCTGTGTATCGGCTTGCCTCTATGCAGTCGGGGCCCGTTTGCATAGACCTAGCCCCTATACGGCGCCCGACAGTGTCGCCGGGTGCCGCCTGATCAGGTCCGTCTGTCGCGTCAGGCGAGGACCACCGGTGTCGCGGGCCAGCTGGAAATCAACGCTTCGAGAGCCCGAGCCTCCGTCGGCCACGCCGACCGGCCGAGCCAGGGGCAAGGCCCGGAGGTCAGGCGCCCTTCTTGTTCTTCTCGGCGTACATCGCCCGGTCCGCCCGGCGCAGCAGGCTCTCGCAGGTCTCGTCGACGCCTTCCGACCACGCGGTGCCGATACTGGCCTCCATGGAGAAGCTGACCCCCGATGCGGGGTCCTCGACGCGCAGCGACTGGCGGAACACGGTGATCACGCGTTCGACGCCCCGCGGTTCGGCGCGCGTCAGGAGGGCCACGAACTCGTCGCCTCCGAGCCGGCCCACCAGATCGGTCTCCCGCACGGCCCCGCGCAGCGCCTGGGCCACCACCTGCAGCGCCTTGTCACCGGTCTGGTGGCCGTAGGTGTCGTTGATCCGCTTGAAGCCGTCGACGTCGAGCAACAAGAGCGTCAAGGGGTCCCCGAAGCGGCGTGACGCGCGCAGGTGCTTCTCGACCTCTTCCTGGAAGCGGCGGCGGTTGTAGATGCCCGTGAGCTCGTCGAGCTCGGCGTGCACCCGCAGGGCCTGCTCCACTCGCTTGTGGTCCGTGACGTCGCGGGCGACGGTCAGCACGCACCGGTCACCAAGGAGCTGCTGAGAGAACTCGACCCACACCCGGCTCCCGTCCTTGCGGCGCAGCTTCGTCTCGTACATCCCTGCCAGGCCGGAATGCGCCTGCGACCAGGCCGAGGCTCGGACCTGCCCTTCGCCGGTTTCGTAGAGCCCCACCTCGAGTGAGGTGCGCCCGATGAGCTCGCTGCGGCGATAGCCGGTCAGCTCCTCGAAGGAATCGCTGACCTCGAGGAACCACTCAGAGTCGCGGTCGTTGAGGACGATGCCGTCTACGGAGCTGCGCAACAGCATCCCGAAGAGCCCGAGCTCCTCGGTGTCGACGCTCATCGTCACTCCTGCGTCGCGCGCGCTGCGGACGTCGCCCGCGACGATGGCTCCACGGTGCCGGCTCGCTCGGTCCCTCAACCACGCCAACGCGTCGGCCGAAGGAGGCGTGAACGCGCCAACCTCGTGGGGCCCGCTCCCCTCTCCCACGCCCCCATTATCGGTGGCGCGGCGCCGTTGGGGAAACGGAGGTGCAGAAGTTACTGAAGACACGCGGTTGTGTCAGACCTCGTGCCACATTCTCGGTGAGCCCGACCGTTCCCGACCGCGCCCGACTCGGCGCCGGCTAGGCGGCGTGCGACTGGTTCATCCAGGTCTCGTACATCTCGGCATAGTGCCCGCCGAGCGCGACCAGCTGGTCGTGCGAGCCCACCTCGAGAAGCCGCCCGTCGCCCACCACGACGATGCGGTCGGCCCGCATGGCCGTCGACAGGCGGTGCGCGATCAGCACGGCCGTGCGGCCCTGCAGCAGCACGTCCAGGGCGCCCTCGACCAGCGTTTCCGACTTGAGGTCGAGGTTCGACGTTGCCTCGTCGAGCACGAGCACCCGAGGTTCCGCCATGAAGGCGCGGCCGAGCGCGATGAGCTGGCGCTCGCCCGAGGACAGCGACTGCCCGCGCTCGTGAACCGGTGTGTCCAGCCCGTAGGGGAGCCGGTGCACCAGCTCGGCCAGCCCGACCTGGTTGACCGCGTTCCACACCTCGTCATCGGGCGCGCCGGGGCGGGCGAACGCAATGTTGTCGCGGATCGTCCCGGCGAAGAGGAAGGGCTCTTGGGGCACGACCCCCAGCTGGGACCGCAGCGACTCGAGCGTGACCCGCTTGAGGTCGTAGCCGTCAATGAGCACCCGGCCTGCCGTCGGGTCGTAGAAGCGGGTCACCAGCTTGGCCATGGTCGACTTGCCTGCCCCCGTGGCGCCCACGAAGGCCACTGTCTCGCCCGGCTCAATGGTGAGGTCGACGTCGTGCAGGACGGGCACGGCGGGGTCGTAACCGAACGAGACGTGGTCGAAGCGGATCTCGCCCCGGATCGGCGGCAGCTCGACCGCGTCGCGCGCCTCGAGGACCGAGGGCGGGGTCTCGAGCAGGCCCTGCAGCTTGAACACCGAGGCCCGGCCCTGCTGGAACGTGTTGTACTGCTGGACCAGCAGCTGAATGGGCGAGAAGAACCGGTTCACGTAGAGGAAGAAGGCGGTCAGCTGGCCCAGGTTGATCTCCTGCGGGTGGTGCAGGTACATGGCGCCGCCGATGCCCAGGATGAGCACCTGGCCGGCGACGCTGATGACCTGTGACCCCGGGCCGTAGACGCCGTTGATGCGCCCCGTGTAGTTGTTGGCGTCCCGGTAGGCGCCGACGACGTCGCGGTGGGTCTCGACGTTGTAGCGCTGACGGTTGTGCGCGGTCACGATGCGCACGCCCTGCAGGCTCTCGGAGAGGTCGGCGAGCACGAGTGCGATGCCGTCGCGCACCTTGTCGTAGCCGCGCTCGGACGCCCGCTTGAACCAGATGGACATGATGACCAGCGGCGGCAGCACGACGAACACGGTGATGGCCGCCAGCTTCGCGTTGGTGGCGAAGAGGAAGACCGTGATCACGACCATGGTCAGCCCCTGAATGGCGAACTGGGCCAGGCCGTCCTGGAGCAGCTGCTGCAGGTTCTCGATGTCGCTCGTCATCCGGCTCATGAGGACGCCCGCCTTCTCCTCGGTGAAGAAGTCGAGCGAGAGCCGCTGCAGGTGCCGGAACACCTTGAGGCGCAGGTCGTTCATCACCCAAGAGGCGAGGCGGCCGGTCACCCGCGCCTGGCCCCACTGGGCGGTCCCCGACACGGCGATGGACACCAGGTAGAGCACCGCCATGACAACCACGACCGCGAAGTCGTAGTGGGGCGGCGTGAGGCCGTGGTTGATGGCGTAGGAGACCAGGCTCGGGCCGAGCTGGGTGAACAGGGCGATCGTCCCCACCAAGAACGCAGCGAGCGCGCACATGCCGGGGTACTCCATGAGCAGGCTGGTGAGCGTCAACTTCTTCGACTCGTGCTCGCTCGGCAGCTGGGTGAACACGGCGTCGGACTCGCCGCGCTCGGGCTCATCCTTCAAGAGCAGGTCCACGCCCTCCTGCAATTCCTGCGGGATGCCGCCAAAGGGCAGGCCGGCCTGGGCCGCGCCCGGAGCTCCGCCGCCACCCATCGGCGGGCCGACGCCTCCTCCGCCGAACATCAGATCGCACCTCGTTCCGGCTCGAGGACCTCGTCGTCAGTCTGGAGGAGCCCGTCCTCCGGAGCGAGGTCCACCCCCTCGGGCTCGAGGACCGCGTCGTCCAGCCCGAGGTCTTCGGCCCCCGCCGCGGCCTCCGCGGCCTGCTGCTCCTCGCTGGCCGCCTGGGCCAGCACCTCGGAGTAGAGCGGGGTGCTGGCCAGCAGCCCGGCGTGGGTCCCGTCGGCCACTATTCGGCCCCCGTCGATCAGCACCACCCGGTCGGCCAGGCTGATGGTCGAGAGGCGGTGGGCGATGATGAGCGTGGTGCGCCCCTCCATGAGGACGCGCAGCGAGGAGTGGATGCGCTGCTCCACCTTCACGTCGATGGCGCTGGTGGCGTCGTCGAGGATCAGGATGGGCGGGTTGATCAGCAGCGCGCGGGCGATGGCGATGCGCTGGCGCTGTCCGCCCGACAGCGTGTAGCCCCGCTCGCCGACCACGGTGTCGTACCCATCGGCCAGCCGATTGATGAAGCCGTCGGCGCCGGCTGCCTCGGCCGCGGCCACCACCTCCTCCATGGAGGCGTCGGGCCGGCCGTAGGCGATGTTGTCCCGGATCGACACCGAGAAGAGGAACGGCTCGTCGAGGACGACGCCGATGTTGGCCCGCAGGCTGGTGAGGGTGAGATCGCGCACGTCGTGCCCGTCGACCCGGATGGCGCCGCCGGTTGTGTCGTAGAAGCGGGCGAGCACGCGGGCCACGGTGGACTTGCCACTCCCGGTCCGTCCGACCAGCGCGATGGTCTCGCCCGGGTGCAGGTGCAGGTTCAGGTGGCTCAGGATCTCGCGCGGTCCGTCGTCCCCGCCCGACTTCGACAACAGGCTCTCGTCGGCATAGGCGAAGCTGACGTCGTCGAACTCGACATCACCCTTGCAGTCGACGAGGTCGATTGCTCCGGGCCGGTCGACGATCGTCGGCCGCTCGTCGAGGATCTCGTAGATACGGCCGGCAGACGCCGAGGCGCGCTGGCCCATCATGATCAACATGCCGAGCATCATGAAGGGGGCCTGCATCATCACCAGGTAGAGGTTGAATGACACGATGGACGCCACCGGCAGGTGCTCGTGGATCACCAACCACCCGCCGACGATCAGGACGAAGACCAGGCCCACCTGGGAGAGGTTCTGCACGAGCGGCGCGAAGCGCGCGCGCAGGTCGGCGTCCTTGATGTACCCCCACTGCACCCGGTCGGCTGCGGTGGCCAGTTGGCGCAGTTGCTGCTGCTCGGCGGCGAAGCTGCGCACGACGCGCACGCCGTTGACATTCTCGTCGACCACGGTCGCCACCTCGGCCAGCCGGGACTGGATCAGCCAGGAGACGGGGAAGAGCGACTTACGCATCTTCACGCCCACGACGTAAATGAAAGGCATCGAAGCCATGGCCACGAACGCCAGGGGCACGCTGATCGAGAGCATGAAGATGAAGGCCACGACCGCGATGGAGCACTGCACGAGGATCATCGGAGCGAACGTCAGGTACATCTGCACCGAGCGGATGTCCGAGTTGGCCCGCGAGATCAGCTGGCCCGACTGCACCCGGTCGTAGAAGGGGAACGACATCCGCGTGAAGTGCTCGTAGAGCATGTTGCGCAGGTCGAACTCAATGGCATAGGCCGTCTTGAACAGGTTCGTGCGCGAGATGTAGCCGAAGAGGCCGGTGAACACCCCGAGGACTGCGATCAACTCCACGTAGGTGTGGAGCGGAGTCGTCCTCAGGATCAGCGCGTTCGTGATGCCGTTCTGGAGGATCTTGGGGATCCACACCTGGATGATCAACCCGAGGAACGAGAAGATCAGCGCGCTGAACCACGTCAGCTTGTGCGCCATGACGATCGGCGCGGCGCGCTTGATCCACGACTTGGAGCGGTCCGGGTCGATCGTCCGCTTGGGCGCGGCGTAGCGGCTCATCTCCCCCATGGGCACGTAGGCCGCGAACGGCAGCGTCCCGTCGGGGGTGCCCACCGCCTCCTCCGCCACCCGGCCGTTTCCTGCGGCCGGACCCTCTCCCGCCCCGGTCTGGTCGAGCCGGTCCTCGGTCTTGCTCACTGCGGCGTGCTCCCGGCTGCGGCCTCGCCCTGCTGCGCCGCCTGGCGTGCCTCGCGGTCCTCGGCCAGCGCCTGGCCCCACAGCTCGAGCGAGCGCAGGGCCATCGACTCGTCCTTGTCGGGCAGGTGCCCGGCGATGGCGGCGAGATACCGGTCCACGGTTCGGTCGGCCTCCGCCACCGTGCGGGCACCCTCGTCGGTAAGGCGCAGGGCCACCCGGCGCCGGTCGGCGTCCTCCTGGCGCCGGTGGACCAGGCCGCGGGCCACCAGGCCGTCGATCAGTGCGGTGATCGACGGGCGGCGTACGGCCAGGCGCTCGGCTAGCCCCGACGCGGCGGCCGAGCCCTCGGCCAGGATCGACAGCACCCTGTACTGGGGCAACGTGAGGTCCACCTCGGCCAGCGCCACCTCGACCCGCTTGGACAGCCAGGCCGCGACCCGCCCGTAGGTACCCGGCAGGGGCGCCGCCGTGGCGGGTCCGCCGCCGGCTTTATCGGCGGCCTTCACGCGTGCGGCCGCGTCGGTCGAGGGTGGCAAGGTCACGGACATTTCGAGTGATCTTACAGTTAGAAGGTCTAACTACGTGCAGGGCGGGGGGCCGCCCGGCCCCGAGGGTCCCCGGGGTTGCAGGTCGGGGGCCACCGAACGGCCGCAGCTCCAGTTCCCAACCCACCCGGCAGTCACCCGCCGGCCGCCCGGCAGAGTTCATGTTTGCGCACGTGCCCCGGCGGGAACGACGGATGCTGGAAGCGTCACCAGGATCAGACCCTGGTCCAGCGGCGTTGCCGAAGGATGCGCCAGCCGTTGGGGTTGGCCTCGAGCGGAAGAGTGGTGGGGCTCCATGAAGCGGTTCTTGTCGTTGTGTGTGGCGTTGCCGATGCTGGTGCTGTTCTCCCCGGTGGCGAATGCGGCGCCGGCCGTGGCCCAGAAGGTGTTCAACGCGCCGATCAGCATCGTGGGGGTGGAGCACAACCAGGTCAGCTCTACGAACTGGTCGGGCTACGCGGTCGAGTCGCCCAGCCAGTTCACCGAGGTGCTGGGCAGCTGGGTCCAGCCGACCGCGAGCTGCACCACGTCGGCCAAGACCTACGCCGCCTTCTGGGTCGGCCTCGACGGCTACAGCAGCAAGTCGGTCGAGCAGCTGGGGACCGACTCGGATTGCACGGGCCTCCACTCGCCGAGCTACTACGCCTGGTACGAGATGTACCCCGCGGCGTCGGTCGACCTCTCGACCTCGCAGTACCCGGTCAAGGCCGGCGACACCGAGACCGCCACGGTGAGCCGGTCGGGGACGTCGTACACCCTCTCCCTCCAGAGCAGCGAGGGCTGGACCTTCTCCGTCACCAAGACCGGGAGCGACGCCAACAGCTCGGCCGAGTGGGTCGCCGAAGCCCCCGACATCTGCGTGCTGGGGATTTTCTGCAGCAACGCCAAGCTCAGCAACTTCGGTTCGGTGACATTCTCGGGATCCGAGGCGGCCACGGGCGGCGCGCTCAGCGCCATTTCGTCGTACACCGACAACAGCGGGCCGCACGAGATCACGATGAAGACGTCAGCGGGCGCCACGCGGGCTCAGCCCAGCGCGCTCACCACCAACGGGGAGGGCTTCACCGACACCTGGGTGCACAACTAATGGCCTGGGTGCAGAACGAATAGCGTGCCGACACTGAGATCGACGGCCCTGCTCTAGCGGCCCGCAACACTTCTCGCGGCTCGCCGCGACACCCGGTTTGGCTCACCGTTGGAGCGGAACTCGCATGGGTCAAAGGTCGAGCCCATGGAGAGAGTGGGCTCGTCCTCAGTCGTAGGGATTGACGACTTCGAGCGCGCCGCAGAACTCGTTGCCCGCCGGGTCAGCCATGACGAGGAACCCTGCACCTTCGTAGCGGTCCACCCGGTTTCCACGAAGTTCTGCGATCCTCTGGCCACATTCGCCGGGTCACAGCGGTCAACGATGACCTCTGAGATCTCGACGTAGGCCTCGGTCATGACACCGGTTGGGACGGTTGCGAAGGGTAGGGTGACGCCGCGGTTGGGCGGTAGTGAGGTGCGGATGTCCAGGATCACGAGGCGCAACGCCCTGAAGGCCCTCGCGGCCGCCACCGGTGGTATCGCGCTGTTCTCGGAAGGGTCCCCGAGCGTCGCTGGCGGCGCAGAGAAGAGTCTCCGAACATCGGGCACCAAGCTGACGGGCACGGTGGTGCTGCCGAACGACCCCGACTATGAGAGCGCGCGCACCTTGTGGGACGGCATCTTCGTGAGCCGCCCCAAGGTGATCGTCTTCTGCAGCCAACCGCAGGACGCGGTCAACGCCATCGCCTGGGCGCGGGAGAACGGCGTGCCGATCCGGGCGCGCAGTGGTCGGCACTGCCTCGAGGGCTGGTCCGGTGTCGACGGTGGCATCACCATCGACGTCAGCGCCCTCAAGAGCGTGTCGGTCGACGCGCTGTCCGGCACCGCGACGATCGGCACCGGGAATACCCAAGGCCAGGCGGTCACCGCCCTCGGCGCCACTGGACTCACGATCCCTACGGGATCGGAGGCCACAGTGGGCGTCGGCGGCGTGACGCTCGGTGGGGGGATCGGCTTTCTCTCTCGTTCACAAGGCGTCACGTGCGACAGCCTGGTCGCACTCGACATGGCCGTTCCGGCAGGTCGGAGCGGTGCGCGCCTCATCCACGTCGACGAGACCCACCACCCCGACCTCCTGTGGGCGTGCCGGGGCGGCGGGGGAGGGAATTTCGGGGTCGCGACCGCGTACACGTTCCAGACCCACGCGCTCCCCACGGCGTCTCTGTGTGAGGTCACGTGGCCGTTCGCCGATTGGCAGGCCGCGTTCAAGGTTTGGCAGGACTGGTCTCACACCACCGAAGAGGGGTTCGGGACCAACTTCGCCGTGCTCGGCAAACAGGCCGACTTCGTCGGTCTTCAAGGTGTGTACACCGGGACCGTCTCGTCAATGCGCGAGCTCCTCGCGCCGCTTCTGGCCGTCGGCAACCCCAAGCTGACGACCTCGTCGGGCACCTATGTCGACGTCTTCAATTACTTCAACCAAAGCGGACGCACGACGGCCAACTGGAAGTTCTCCTCGGCGTGGGCGTACAAGCCGTTGAACGACACCGCCATCGAGATCGTCGACATGTTCATGAGCAAGGCTCCTGCGCCGCTGTGCAACTTCTGGTGTCTGAGTTTCGGCGGCGCTACGACGAGTGAGCCGGCCGGTGGCTCCGCGTGGTTCCACCGGACGCCGCTTTTCTATTCGGAGCCGGGGGCAGGCTGGAACGACCCCAGCCTCACCGACGCCTGCGAGAGCTGGGTGCGCGACTTCCGTCGCGCCATCGACTCACACGTCGTGGGCGGGTACGTCAACGTTCCGGACGCGTCGTTCTCGGATTGGGAAACCAAGTACTACGGCTCGAATTTCCAGCGGCTCCAGCGGGTGAAGAAGGCGTACGACCCGCTCAACGTGTTCCGGTTCCCTCAGAGCATCCCGCTCCCTTCCTGACCCAAAATCGGCCGGTTGCGAGGTTACGATCCGGGTTGCACAGGCGGCACAGAGGGAAGGAATCCGATGAGCTTGAAGTTGTTTTCGCATGGTGTGACCGGCCGGCTGCTCCTTGGGCTGATCGCTCAGGCGATGATCGCACTGTCGATCCTGGTCCTACCCGCCGGTACGGCGTCGGCGGACTCTCAAGCGCAGACGGGTGCGTTCGCGCATATCTATCTCACGGGCCCAGGCGCCGACTCCTGCTTGCCCAAAGATGAAAAGACCGAGCTGACCTACGACTGCAAGGAGATAAAGCGGAACTTCATTGGCAGCAACGTGATATTGCACCTCGACAAGAAGAAATTCAACGTGCACCTGGAACTCGCGAAGAACTCTCAGGATCCACGTCAAGGGCTGAATTGGTACGAACAAGAAAGCACGCAGAAGGTGCCCTACGTCTACAAATTCGGAACGATTAAGGCCAGAGAGTCAGCCAACATCAACGGACAAAACGTCACCCGCCAGGACGACTGGAATCTCGGACTCGACAAGACGTTCGGAACGACGATCGGGCTCCCGAACTATGTGGGTGTCCTCATTACCATCACCCTGATCTAGGGCTGATCCGCAGCACCGGCGCTTTTACGGATCGGGCTTCAGGACCCGCCAGTCATTTCGTGGGCGGACAGGCGGAAGGTTGCGGGACCTCTACGACTGTTTCTTCGGGCAGCCGGAGTTGTCGATGCCTCTGCCTTGGAGATACGTGTTGCAGAGGATTGCCTGACGGAGGTCGGCGTTCTGCCAGTTGGTAAAAATCGTGGCATTCGTGAGATCGGCGTTCACCAGGATGGTGTGACTGAAATACGGCGTTGCGATAACCCCGCGGAGCTTGGCATCTTGCAAATCCACGTCAGTCCAGTCGCCGCCCTCCAGCCTGGCACCGTTGAGGATTGAGAACGGCATGGAGGCGCCCGTCATATCGACGATCGGGCCTTTGAGGTCATCAGGGCGTGACAGGAGCTGGGCATCGGTCATGTCTGCGTGGTCGAGCGTGGAGTCCTGCATGCTCACATCGGTGAGATTCGCACCGGTGAAGTTCGTGTGCGTGGCCGTGGATTCCTGCATCTGCGCCAGGGTGAGGGTCGCCCCCGAGAGGTTCGCCCAGTCGAGATGGGCCAGTCGGAGATGGGCCCCCGTGAGGTTCGACCCCGCTAAATCTGCGTATCGCAGATTGTCGTGCGACCACGTCGCGTGGTAAAGGTCCTGACCGGGGCACACCGTGTGGTGCGAGAGCGTCGGGTTCTCCACGAGAACACAGCTCGAGGTTGCGGCCGCCGAATTGTCAGTGAGCGCCACCATCGCCAAAGGAACCACCGTCAAGGCCGCGACCAATGCCGCTCGAAAATGCCATCCCCCAGGCTTCATCGTGCCTCTCTCGGTCGCCCACCGGTTCTGACCGCGAGGCTATATCGCTCTCACGGGCGTCCTGAGTCAGGGGAGTCCACGAGTCACGCAAAGCGCCTCTGACGTCTCATCCAGTTCTGGAAGCTCAGTGCGCCGTCCACTCGGGGTCGAGCTGACGGAGGAAGAGCTCGCAGCGTTGCTCCTCGTCGACCTCGCCGATGGCGGCCGCCGCAGCGCGCAGCGCATCGAGCGAGCGCAGGAAGCCGCGGTTGGACTCGTAGCGCCAGCGCACGTAGCCCGAGCCGCGCCAGCCCGACGCCCGAAGCGTGTCGAGCCCCCGGTGGTAGCCGACGCGCGCGTAGGCGTACTTCTCGATCGGGTCATCGGCCAGCTCGGCCAGCTCGGCCCAGGCTTGGAGGCAGTGCGGGTCCTGTGCCGCCACCGCGGCCACCGCCGCCCGACGGCGGTCCGGAGGGAGGGACCGGGCCGCGTCGAGGGCGGCAGCCTGGTCCGGTGCCAGCGGGTCGAGAACGGTCTCCGGAGTCCCGGAGGTGAACTGGACGGAATGCTCGGAGGTCACCGGGCCATTTTATGAGCGGTGCTGCATGCCCACGCAGAACGGTCGGGCGCGTCGCGGCCCGGTCACGGGCGGAATGTCGGAGGGCGCGGGCGCGGCGATACTGTTCCCGGCCGTGCTGACCGCGGAGCCCGCCAAGTCGAACTCGTTTGCGCACCACCCCGGCCTGCGCGGCCGCGAGGCCGAAGCGCAACGGCTGGCCGACGTCTTGCGGCGGCTCATCCGCCTGTCCGTCAGTACGGCGCCCCCTGCGGCCGACACCGCCCGGCTGGCGGCGCAGCTGGCCGCCGTGGCGGACGAGCTCGAGGCGCACGCGCCCGCGTCGCCGATCCCGCGGTTCATGGCGCCGGACCCGGCCGGCTCACCCAAGGAGGTGCCGCTCGGGGGCGCCATGCCCTACGACGTCGTCGTCGGCCGCTTCAACCCGCTTGCCCTGCCCGTCGTCCTGGACTTCGAACCGCCGAAGGCGCTCGGGCGGGCGGTGTTCGACGTCGCCTACGAGGGCGCGCCCGGGTGCGTGCACGGCGCCGTGCTCGCCGCGACGTTCGACATCATCTTGACCGCAGCCAACGCTGTCGCCGGCTCGACCGGACCGACGGTGCGTCTCGCGCTCACCTACAAGCGACCGACCCTCACGGGGGAGGAGGCGGTCTTCGAGGGCTGGGTCACCGAGGTGAAGGACCGCAGGATCTTCTCGAAGGGCCGTATCGTGCAGGGCGGCATCGTGACCGTCGAGGCCGAGGGCGAGTTCGCCATCTTCAACAACGACGGCGTGCACCGGATGGCGAAGGCGCGCCGGCGCGCCTTCGACACCGACACCGACACCGACACCGACTAGCGCCGCCGATGTCCCGGCTGTCCCTCGAACCGTCCCGCCGCGCCGCGGACTATCCCTTCGTCCACCGGCTGCGCACCCGGTTCGCCGAGACCGACGCCATGGGCGTCATCCACCATGCGGCGTACCTGCCCTACCTCGAAGAGGCGAGGGTGGAGTATCTCCGCGCCATCGAGCGCCCCTACCAGTCGGTGCGCGCCGGTGACGTCGAGAACGGTGACGCCGGCCGCGACTTCCCGGTGCTCGAAGTGGCCGTGCGCTATCGCACGCCGCTCCACTTCGACGACGAGGTCGATGTCTCCTTGGTCATCGGCGCGGTGACAGGCACCACGTTCCAGATCGCGTACCTGCTGACGGTCGGCGGCGAGGCGTGCGCCACCGCGGTCACCGTGCACGGCTGCGTCGACGGCCGGGGCCGGCCGTCACGGCTGCCGGCGTGGGTGCGGGAGCAGGTCGGGTCCGGGTCGTAGCGGCAAACACGTTCGACACGGCGGTGAGGCGCCGGTTGTGTCCGAAAACTATAAACCGACCTGCTTACGGTTTTGGAAGACGGCGGGCGCCGCGGCCTACACGCGGCCGGCCGTCACGGTTGCCGGCGTGGGTGCGGGAGCAGTTCGCGGGGAGTGTCAAGTCTCAGTCGTAATGGCGGAGTGACGGCCACAGCGCGCCCCACGAGAGCACCGGGCCGGTGCACACGTACACATGGCCACCCTCTTCTTGGTTGCTCACCCCTTCGTCGTTGTGGATGGTGGCGGCCAGGCGGACGTGGGCGAACAGGGCGGTGAACGCGTGCACGTTGGTCACGTTCCCCGGGAGGACGGCGACCACGGTGGTGGCATGCGGGTTTCCCGGGCCCCAGAACCACTCCGAGTTGTGCCCGCTGACCGCCGTCGGGAGTCCCTGGGTGGCGCCGAGCTCGTTTATGGCCCCCGCCTCGCCGTAATTGCCGGTGAAGAGGACTGCGCCCTCGCGTTGCGGGGCCGGCAGCGAGTGCCACACCCCCGCGACCGTGTGCACGAACTCGGGCCAGCCGATCGTCTCGGCGGGCACCGGGTTGACCGGCGTGAACTTCGCACCCAGGCGGGCCGGGAGCACGGGCAGAGTCAACGGCAGGCTCACCAGGAGTGACACCGCCAGGAGGATGAAGAGCCGGCGGAGGCGGCCGGCCCTCCGGGCCGCCCCGGCCGGATCGAACCAGCGCCGTTCGAGCACGACCGCGCCGGCGCCGATGAGGATCGGGTAGAGGGCGGCCACGTAGTACGGCTTGGCGCCCGACGTCGCTGCAAAGAACACGATGAGCATCCCGTAGGCCCAGGCGAGGCCGCGCCACAGCGGCGGCCCCGAGCGCCACAGCGCGCGCAGGCCGATGAGCCAGACCCCTATGAGGACCGGTGAGGCCATGAAGAACTGCGAGCCGAGGAACGAGAGCGCGTTGCCCAGCCCGCCGTTCTGCTGCGCGAGCGATCGGGTCATGGCGATGGTGGCCCACCCGTGCTCGGCCTGCCACCAGAGGTCGGGCACCATGAAGAGGAGTGCGAGGACCAGCCCCGCGCCGGCGTACCGGTTGGCGAAGACGCGCCAGCCGCCACTCAGCACGGTGCCGAGCACCACCGCCACCGCGAAGAACGCGATGGAATGCTTGTTGGCCAGCCCCAGGCCCAGCACGACGCCGGCGGGGATGAACAGGCGGCGGTCGCCGGTGCGCCCGATGCGCACGAAGAGGAGCGCCAGGGCCGGCCACGCGAGCAGGTCGAAGCTGGTCGTCTCGAGCAGATGGTCCGACCCGAGATACGCGGGCGCCGTGGCGACGCCGAGCGCGCCGAGGAGTTGGGCGAAGCGGCCGCCGCCGAACTCGCGGGCCAAGAGACCCCCGATCACGACGCTGGCGAACGCGGCCAAAGCGGCCCACAGGCGCAGGCCGACCACCGAGACGCCGAACAGCTTCAGCGAGACGAAGGCGACGAGGGGAGTGAAGACGGGTTGGTCGACGTAGGCCGCCTGCAGATGGCGGGCGCAGTCGAGGAAGTAGAGCTCGTCGCGGTGGAAGCCGTAGCGGCCCGAGACGCTCATGAGGAGCGCGAACATGGCGGCGCCGACGACGTAGATCCACTTGTCGATCGGCGCGAGCTGTTCGGCTCGCGTCAGCGCGAGCATCTCCGCCTCAGCGGGTGGATACGTCGAGGCCGAGGCGAGCGTGTCGTCCGGTTGCAGCGCCGGCGGAGACATCGGGTGGCGGGCCGGCCTTCCGCTCCGCCGCTAGAGCGTGGACACGAGCCGGGCGAACGACTCGACCATCGCCTCCTTGGCCGCGCCGGGGTCGTCGGCGCGTGCCACGACCATGCCCGCCTGCATCACGGCACCGAGAATGAGGTGGGCGAGAGGCTCGACCGCAGCGGGCTCGATCCGGCCGAGCTCGGCCGCGACCGCGAGCACCGCCTTGATGGTGCCGAAGGCGTAGCGCTCATCGAGCTCGTGCCAGGTGTCCCATCCGAGCACGGTCGGCCCGTCGAGCATCACGATGCGTTGCACCTCGGGGTTGAGGCACTGGTCCAAGAACGCGTCGAAGCCGAGCTCGAGGATGCGCAGGGGATCGGTCTCGCCGCTGGCCGTTGCGAGCTCGAGGATCCGCGCGGTCAGTTCGTCCTCGACCGCCTCGAACGCGGCCTGGAACAGGTCGGTCTTGCTGGAGAAGTGGTGGTAGAGGGCGCCCCGGCTGACGTCGGCCTCGCCCAGGATCTCCTCGGTCGACGTCGCCGCGAAGCCCTTCTCGGCGAACAGGCGCCGGGCCGTCGCGATGAGCCGGCCACGCGTGGCCTCGGTGCGTTCCGCCTGCGTGGGCACGGGAAAATCCTATCCCTCTCTTTACAAACAGACAGTTGGTATGTACAGTATGCAGCCATGACCCCCACCACCAAGACAGACCCCACGGCGCCGGCCCAGGCGCCGACGACGTTGCTCCCTCGGACGACGGTTGCCCTGCGCGGCGGCGGCGTGGCGTACGTGGACCACGGCGACGCCGCCGCCCCGGCCGCGCTGTTCGTGCACGGCGTCCTCGTCAACGCGGACATCTGGCGCAACGTGATCTGGGACGTGGCCGACGTCCGCCGCTGCGTCGCGCCCGACCTGCCGGCGCACGGTGCGACGCCGGTGAGCGACGCGGCCGACCTCACGCTCAACGGTCACGCCGCGCTGCTCGATGAGCTTTGCGCGCGCCTCGGCCTCGACCAGGTCGACGTCGTCGCCAACGACACCGGCGGCGCCGTGGCGCAGGTGTTCGCCGCCCGCTTCCCGCAGCGAATCCGCACGCTCACGCTGACCAACTGCGACGTGCACGACAACTTCCCTCCCGAGCCCTTCAGGCCGTTCGTGGCGCTGGCCGAGGCCGGCGAGTTCGCCCCGCTGGTGCTCGCCATGGCGGGAGACCTCGAGGCGGCCCGCTCCGAGGCCGGGTTCGGCATGGGCTACGCCGCACCGGGCGAGCTGCCCGACGAGCTGCTCACGAGCTATCTCGGGGCGTTCGTCGCCGACGGCGGCAAGGGCCTCGAGCGCTTCCTCACCGTCCCCTCGGCGGACGAGCTGATCGCGGTCGAGCCGCAGCTGGCCGAACTGCACGCGCCGACGCAGGTGGCCTGGGGCACGGCCGACGTCTTCTTCGAGCCGTCGTGGGCGGAGCGGCTGCGGGACATGATCCCGGGGACCGAGAAGGTCGTCCTCGTGCCCGACGCCATGTTGTTCTGGCCCGACGAGCGGGCGGCCGACCTCGTCGTCCTGCTTCGGGACTTCTGGGAGGCCCACCCCGCCTGAGCCAGCGGTGGCCCCGCCGTCCCGGTGTGCACGCACCCCCGCGCGCACCGGGCGGTACGGTCCGCTGTCATGAGCGGTGCCGAGCGGATCGCCTCCCTGCGCAGCGCGCGGGACCTCATCGACCGGCACTTCGCTGAGCCGCTCGACCTCGATCGCATGGCGGCGGAGGCCGGCTTCTCCAAGTTCCATTTCGCCCGCGCCTTCAAGGACGCGTTCGGCGAGACGCCGGCGAACTACCTCACCCGACGCCGGCTCGAGCGGGCGAAGGACCTGTTGCACTCGGCCAACCTGACGGTGACCGAGGTCTGCATGCTCGTCGGCTTCTCGAGCCTGGGTTCGTTCAGCGCCCGCTTCTCCGAACTGGTCGGGATGGCCCCGAGCGCGTTCCAGAAAGCGTCGGTTGCCGGGGCGGCCCGCCGCCGATCCCGGGCTGCTTCCTCATGGAGTGGAGCCGGCCGCAGTCGTCCGGCCGAGCGGTGCAAGAGCGCAAGCGCGGAGAAGCCTGACGGCACGCGGTCGTCGTACCCTGACCGGACGAATGAACCGAGCGCACGATCCGAGGAAGGAACCACCGCCATGATCAGCCATGTCTCGCACGCCACCGTCTATGTCCTCGACCAGGATTCGGCCAAGGCCTTCTACACCGAGAAGCTCGGCTTGGAGCTGCGCTTGGACATCAACATGGGTGAGGAATTCGAGGGCGCCGGCGCCGGGTTCCGCTGGCTGACCGTCGGCGCCAAGGACCAGCCCGACCTGCAGATCGTCCTCTCGTCGTGCGACATGGGCCGCTCGCCCGAGGCGGCGGCGCAGCTGCGCGAGCTGGTGGCGAGCGGTGCCCTCGGAGTCTGCGTTCTTGCGACCGACGACTGCCACCGCAGCTACAAGGAGCTCCTCGCGAAGGACGTCACCTTCCTCTCCGAGCCGGCGGAGCGCCCCTACGGGATCGAGGCGACGCTGCGCGACGACTCGGGGAACATCATCAGCCTGACCCAAGCCTTCGCGTTCGACGGCGGCGCGCCGGCCTCGTAACCGACCGGGCGGGCGGGCGTCTGCGCGCCGCTGCCCCGGCGCCGGCTCACTCGATCGCAACGGTCACGCACGTGCCCACCTCTGCAGCGGGGCGGGGCACGGCCTTCCCTCGGGGGGGCCTTGACAGCCGGTGCGATTTATATAACCATAAGGTTATGAGTCAGGCGACGCTGAGCGAGGGCCAGCTGGACCGGGCGTTTGGCGCCCTCTCGGACCCGACCCGCCGGGCGATCCTGGCGCGCCTGGCCCAGGGCGACGCCGGGGTCCTCGATGTGGCCGAGCCGTTCCCGATGAGCCAGCCGGCCGTCACCAAGCACCTGCGGGTCCTCGAGGACGCCGGACTGATCTCGCGGCACCGCATGGCGCGCCAGCGCATGTGCCATCTCGAGCCGCAGCGCCTCAAGCAGCTCTCGGACTGGGTGGGCTCGTACCGCGAATTCTGGGAGGAGAGCTTCGAGCGCCTCGACGAGCTGCTCGAAGAGCTCCAGGGCCCGGGCGAGGACACCGCCGAACGGCACGCGACCAAGAACAAGAAGTAGCAGCCGGACCACACGAGACAAAGGAGAAGGAACGTGACCATGACCAACACCGAGACAGAGATCACGACCCCGCCTGGCGAGCCGGTCATCATCGTGCGCCGTTTCTTCAAGGCGTCGCCCGAGCTCCTCTTCCGGGTTGCCACTGAGGGCGAGTACCTGCGCCGCTGGTGGGGCCCGCGGCGCCTGGAGATCGCCGAGTGCGACGTCGACCTGCGCGTCGGCGGCATCTGGCGCATCGTGCACCGCGCCCCCGACGGCACGGAGTTTGCGTTCCACGGCGAATTCCTCGAGCTCGACCCGCCGCGGCGCCGGGTCGGCACCTGGGTCTACGAGGGCGCACCAGAGCACCAGGCGACCGAGACGCTCGTCCTCGAACCGGCGGACGGCGGCACCGTGCTCACCGCGACGACGGTACACAGCTCCGTCGAGGCGCGAGACATGCACGTTGCCAGCGGCATGGAGGAAGGGATCATCGACTCCTACGAGCGGCTCAACGAGCTCGTCGCGACGGAGGCGGGCGCATGACCGCCTTGGCGCACTCGCAGCAGAACCTCGACATCTACGGGCACGAGGACATTCCTTGGGGCGCGGCGCTCGAGCCGCTGGAGGCGGGCCGAGTCGACCGGTTCTGGCTGGCCACGGTCGACCCCGACGGGCACCCCCACCTCGCCGGCGTGGGCGCCCGCTGGCTGGAGGGCCGGCTCTACTTCCCGAGCGGGGCCCGGACGCGCAAGAGCAAGAACCTCGAGCGACAGGCGGCCTGCACGGTCTCGGCCCAGCTGGCCGATCTCGACCTCACGATCCGCGGGGTGGCCGAGCGCGTGACCGATGAGCAGACGGTCGCCCGGCTGGCGGAGCACTACGCCGCGACCGGTTGGCCGGCGCGGGCGAATGGCGCCGTTATTGAGGCTCCCTACAGCGCGCCGAGCGCGGGGCCGCCACCTTGGGACCTGTGGGTCGTCACGCCGATCTCCGCGGTCGGCGTCGGGCCGGCGGGCGCCATGCGCTGGTGTCTGGGTTCGGGCGAGGCAGGCTGAGGCACCACGGAAGGGTGCGCCCCATCAGCTAACCGGGTTCGGGGTGCCCCGCTATGAGCTTCGGGGTGGTGCGGTACGTGAGCAGGCCCGGGTAGCCGCCGTCCACGGACCGGGTGGCGCGGAGCAAGAAGGCCTCGTGGTCACCGACGGAAAAGTGGCCCAGGATCGTGCCCTCGAGGCTGACTGCGGTGTCGACCAAGAGCGGCGCCCCCGTCGCACCCAGCCGCCAATCCACCTGTTCGAATTTGTCGACCAGGTCACCGGTCTCCTCGCCGAAGATGCGCGCCACGTCCACCTGGTCGGTGCCCAGGAGATGGAGTCCCATGGCTTCCGAACGCTCGGCGACGTCGAACGTGTGGTTCAACTTGGAGATGCAGACGAGGAAATTCGGCGGGTGGATGCTGCATTGGGTCACGAATCCGGCCAGGCACCCGCTCATGGCGCCGTCGCCCGCCCGGACCGTCACGACGTAGAAGGCGTAGTCGATCCGGTCGAGGAACGGTGCCAGACCCTCTTTCTGGCTCGTCACAAGACCTCCCGCTCGGCGGCACCAACTGGGTGCCGGCATCGCCCCAGCCCAGCGTCGGCCGAGGGGTGCCACGCCCGAGTGCGCCCCGGTGGTGGAGCCCTTCCGCAACCGCATCGGCGGGCACCCCGTTGGGGTTGCAGTACCCGCCCGGCGGGTAGGCAAAACTCATATGGATGAGCTGCGCGCGGGAGCGGGCCCGAGCAGTCGCCAGGTGGGGGGGTTGCGCGTGGTGACTCCTGGGATGGCGGCGGGCGGGCCGAACGGATCGGACGGGGCGGTGCCCGGCCTGGCCACGAAGAAGGGCGGCCTCGGGACCGCGGCGCAGGCGCTCGCGCTGGCGACGCTGTGCGGCGTCCTCTTCCTGACGTTCCTCGACAACACGATCGTGAGCGTGGGGCTGGCCAACGTGCAGAGCAGCCTGCATGCCGGTGTGACCTCGCTGCAGTGGGTCGTGAACGGCTATGCGCTCACGTTCGCGAGCTTCATGCTGGCCGCCGGGATGTTGGGTGACATCCTTGGGCGCAAGCGCATCATGCTCGCCGGCGTCGGGGTGTTCTGCGCCGGCTCGGTCGTGGCCGCCTTGGCGACCAACGTGGACTGGCTCATCGCCGGTCGCGTCATCATGGGCATCGGCGCCGCCGCCAGCGAGCCGGGGACGCTCTCCATCATCCGCCACGTCTACCCCGACAAGGAAACGAGAGCCGACGCGCTCGGCGTCTGGGCTGCTGTCTCGGGCCTCGCTCTCGCCCTCGGTCCCGTCATCGGAGGCGCGCTGGTCGGCTTCTCGAGCTGGCGCGCCATCTTCTGGTTCAACCTGGGCTTCGGCGCGATCGCCTTCATTTTGGCGGCCGTCACCGTGCCCGAGTCGGCCGATCGCCAGGACCGCAAGATCGACGTCCTAGGGTTCGTGTTCGGGGCCGCGTTCTTGGCCTGCCTGTCCTTGGCCGTGATCCAGGGCGAAGACGCCGGCTACAAATCGCCCGGCATCCTGGCGCTCTTCGTCCTGTGCGCGGTGTCCGCGGTTGCGTTCGTGATCACGGAGCACAGGTTCCGGACCCCGATGCTCGACCTCTCGTTGTTCCGCAAACCGCCCTTCACCGGAGCGAACTTCGTTGCGTTCGCCGCCTATTTCGGCACCTTCTCCATCTTCTTCTTCACCGCCCTGTACTTGCAGGTGGTGGTCGGCAACTCGGCCTACCAGACCGCGGTCGACTTCCTCCCCATGGCGGCGGGATTGATCATTGCGTCGGCGGTCACCGGCCCGCTGGTCGCCAAGATAGGTCCGAAGTGGCCGATGACGTTCGGCTGTCTCCTCGCTGGCTCCGGCATCTTGATCGCCGATGCCGTGCTCGGTCCGACGGTCAGGTTCGGGACGCTCGGGTGGGTGCTGCCACTGGCCGGCATCGGTATCGGGATGGTGCTCGTGCCGGTCACCTCCGTCCCGCTGGCGGTGGTCCGACCGGAGCGATCGGGCATGGCGGCATCGGCTACGAACACCAGTCGGGAGATGGGTGCCGTCTTCGGCGTGGCGATCCTCGGAGCCATCGTCAACGCGAAGCTGACCGGCGACCTGGCGGCGAAGTTGAAGGCGATCGGCATCCCCCCCAACTTCCAGGCGCTCGTCGAGCACGCCATTCAGACCGGTGGGACCAGCGGCGGCGCGGCCAGCAGCGCCGAGCACTCGAAGAATGCGGCGGTCGCCCACATTGCCACCAAGGTGGTAAATGCTGCGTACGACGCGTTCGGCTCGGGGCTGCACGAGGCGTTGCTGATCTCGGGGCTCCTCATCCTGGCGGGAGCCGTCGTGGCCGTCATCACCATTCCCCGGCTGTCCCAGGTGATACCGCACGAAGACGACGAGCCCGTCCCTGCCCTCGTCTGAGGCGAACGCCTATCTCGTCGGCTCCCTCCGTTCGCGGTCGCCGGAAGCCGGCCCACCCGGCACCGTGGCGTGCACGAACGCCTCGACGGCACCCCCGGACCCTCCGACGGCACATGGGGCCACCCCGATCACCGACCACCCGAGTCGCTTCATCGCCCCCATGACCATGGTCACGGCCTCGTGCACTGCGCCGGCGTCGGCCCGGAGGGTCGCCGCGTGGAGCTCGAAGGTGGGCTTGACCAGTGCCACGACCTGCGCACACGGTGCGAGCAGACCGACGTCGAGTTGCGGCAGCGAGTCGGCCAGGGCGAGATACGACAGGTCCATCGTCACCACCTGAACCGGCTCGGGGACCAGGTCGGGGCCGACTTGGGCCAGGTTGGTGCGCTCGAGGTTCACCACACGCGGATCGGCGCGCAGCCTCCCGCGCAGCTGGCCCGAGCCGGCGTCGACGGCGTAGACGCGTCGGGCGCCCGCGTCGAGCAGTGCCTGCGTGAACCCGCCGGCCGCCGCACCCAGGTCGAGCGCGACTACACCGCAGACTTCGAGGTCGAACGCGTGGAGCGCGCCGTGTAGCTTGCGCGTCCCGCGCAGCGGAATCTCGTCGACCAGGCGCAGGGCGGCGTCGGCCCGCACGCGTGAGGCCGGGTTGTGGACGGGAGCGCCGTCGACCAGGACGCGCCCGCGCGCGATCTCAAGGGTCGGGTCGACGACGACGGGGAACCTGCGCTGCAGCAGGGTGGCGAGCGCGACGAACGGGGCGCGCTTCTTGGACGGCACGGTGGGTGCTCCTCTCGCTCGGACCGGATGGGGACCGAGCGGGCGAGGAGGCCCACGGGCAGTTGGTATAGGCCAACGTCGCCAGTGCGCACGCGACCAAACGCGTGCGGCAGGGCGGCGGCGACCGGGTTCGAGTCAGACCTAACGGAAGGGCATGTCCTTCACATGATCCCGCAGCGGGCCAGACGCGGCAAGGGGCCGGCGTCGGGCGGAGCGAGTGGCTCAGCGCCCCTCGGAGCTACAGCGTATTCAGCCAGCCTGTTCGGCGCGAAAGCAACGGGCCGGCAAGGACGAGCTCAGGGGGGAGTTCCGAGCCCGTACCCGCCGGCCGATCGGTGGTGATCTGCGCTAGTCGCCCGGGAAGTTCTCGATGTACGGCATCTCGCTGCCTCCGTTGTCGAAGACCCCCGCCGCCCAGAGCTCGCCGCCGGTCGTCGCATCGACGCCGCCCAAGATGTTGCTGCCCGAGCCGGGCGCAGGGCCCGTGTCGACCGTCCACACCCCGTCCACCTCGTGGATCAGGAGCGGGTTGTTGTTGTCCGTCGTGGGGTCGACATAGGTGCCGGCGGCCCAGACGCTGTCGGGGGTAGCGGCGACGCCCCAGAGGCTGGTCCAGATGGACCCGGCCGAGGCCGGCAGGTGGGCGACGCTCCACGAGGCGCCGTCATAGACCTCCACGAGCGGGCGGCCGCCGCCGGCGGGGCTGTCCACCTGTCCGACGGCGTAGACGTTCTGGCCCTCGGCCGCGACGGCGTTGAGCATGGTGGTCCCCGCGTGCTCCACCGGCGTGGTGACGGCGGACCACGACTGCCCGTCCCAGTGTTCGACGAGCGCCTGGTCCGGGCCGGCGTTGTTCAGCTGCTGCCCGACCGCCCAGGCGTCGTCGGGCGACACGGCGACGACGCCGTAGAGGAGGTTGTCGTTCGTGCCCGGGTCGGCCGTCGGCATCACCGACCACGACGAGCCGTTCCAGTGGTACGCCAGCGATTCGAAGCCACCGTTGGAATTTTGCTGGGTCCCGACGGCCCAGACGTCGCTGGAGGAGCTCGCCGAGGCCCCGAAGAGCATGTCTCGCTGCGAGCCGGGCTGGGCAATGGGGTCGATGCTCCATTTGGCACCGTTCCACGACTCGATCAGGGCGCGGTCGTTGAAGTTCGCGTCGAGCCGCATCCCGACGGCCCAGGCCCGCCCCTGGCTCGCCGCGGCCCCGTAGAACGAGTTGAAGTTCGAGCCCGTGTTGGGCGTCGGCACGACGGACCAGCTCGTGCCGTTGTAGTGCTCGGCGAACGTGAGTGTGGCGTCCGGGTTCGAGGTCGGCGTGTCCGGGAGGAAGTTGCCGACGGCCCACACGTCGTTCGGCGAAGAGGCCGCGACGGCGCCCAGGCTGTTGTCCGAACTGCCGAGGCGCTGTGCCTGTTGGACCGTCCATCCGCCCGAGCTCGCGGTCGAATGGGTCATCGACACGGGCTCGTTGTCCGGAGTGGGTGATGACGTCGGGTAGAAGGGCGGCGTCAGCATCGTCGTGGCGATCGCCTTCGATCCAGTGACCGCGAAGAGCGGCAGCACAGGTTGGACGTTGGCCGTGTCGCACGTGAGCTGCAAGCACGGCAGCCCGAAGAGCGACTGCATGGTGGCCAGCATCGAGTAATGGTTCGATGGGTTCGAGTCCTGAATGCCCCGTGGTGGGTCAGTGACAAAACTGACCCCTCCGCAGCGACAGAACTCGCCATAAGGCATCACCATTTTGCAGCAAGGGTGTCTCACATCCCCGATGCGGTGCTGCGAAGGGTCACTGAGCTGAAGCGGGGGTGCGATGGAGCGGTCGCGGACGCGCCTGTCAGGGCTCGTGTGCGCGGCGGTCAGGTTCAGTCGGCCACAGCTGGGGGTGGTCGGTAGTCGGTGATGCTCATGCGCCGTCGTCGAGCCCGCTCGGCCACCTTGGGCTCTTCGCCAGCCCCCACGAGGTTCCGGAAGGCGGCGATCTTGCGGAAGTTGGCCGCCATGAGGAGCAGGCCCACAAAGAGACTCTGGGCGGCGATGCCGCGGACACGGCGGCGTCCCGGTGTTTGGAGGGACTCGTGCGCGGGGTCCTTCACGTAGCCGTTCGTGCCCTCGATGGTGTTGCGGTAGGTGGCATAGACACCAGCCCATTCGGGCGATCCGAAGGCGAGGTCCTGGCGGTGCCGGGCTCCGACGTCAGGGGCGATGGTGACCGCGCTTTGGGTGCACACCTTGGGCGGATCCGCCGGAGGGTCGAGCACGGGGACCTTGCCGAGGGCCAGGGGCGCCGCCTCCGGACGAAGCGCACAGCACAGGCGCGGGTGCTCGCCGCGGGCCGGACAGGCGAAGCGCTCATAACCGTCGTCGTCGGGTCCCTCCTTGCGCACCAAGCGCCATGATCTCCTGGCCTCGATGCGTGCCGCATAGGTGGGCGCGTCGATGGTCCCCGCGCGTAACTGCGTGCTGGCCTGGACCAAGTCGGTGGGCATGGCGGGGCAGTAGAAGGTCCCCTCGACCATGACCGCGCCCGCGCTATTGGCCCCGCGCCCGAGCTCGGTCTCCTTGTAGTCCATGACGAGTGAGTACCCGAGCGCGCGCACCGGCAGGTGGAAGGACTCGGGACGGGCTTGGCTATAACCACGGTCGGCCCCCAAGAAGCCCGCCGGGTAGCCCCTCTCGCGCACAGACGTGAGCAGGCGCACGGCGGTGCCGCCGGGATCCTCGCCGGGGCGCCCGAGGCAGGCGCCGAGCACCAAGTTGGGATGCGTGGGCACCGCGCCAGGTGGACGTCCCATGGTCACGATGGTGGCTTCTTGGGCCCAGAACAGCTTGCGCAGCTTCTTTCCTGTCGGGCCGACCATCTCGCGGTGGTCGCCCTCGCGGACATACCAGCCTCCGTCGGGATCACTCGCAGACGTGCCCGCCCGTGCCGAAGGGCCGCGGCTGAAGAGCGGGACGACGGTGGCGTCGAGACCGGCCGAGCCGTCGAAGGTCCCGAGCTCGGCACTCGAGCACGCCATGAGCGAGGCCTCGATCAGATCGTTCACGACCGACTCGAGGCGTGCTCGTCGCAACGCGACCTCGGCCTCGGTGAGCTCGACGGCCAACGCGTCGAGGACGTCTTGGTCGATGACGCGGTTCTTCACCTGGCGCGAGGGGTCCATGACGCCCACCATCAGGTGGAACAAGTAGCGCACACAGCGATAGCGGGCGAGCAGGCTCTTCTTGGTGTTGGCCTCGCCGCGCACGCCCAGCTCGGCGCGCCGGTGCGCCGAGAGGGTGCGATAGAGCAGCTTGGTCGCCGCGCTCAGATGCAGCGCCCGATCGTCGATGGCCAAGCAGAGCAGCGCGACCAACAGGGCGCGCACCGGCAGGGTCCGCGGTCGACCGGTCTGACGCACGAGCAGGGCCTCGAGGCGATCGGGGATCCCCGACGCATCGATCACGTCGATGGCGAAGCCAACGGCTTCGTCGCTCATGTGCGAGGAGACCGCCGGGATCGCCCGGCCCGAGCTCATAGGTGCTCCGCAGCCAGAGCGGCGCGCAGGGCGGCCTTGGACCGAGCGGCACCGTCGACATGGCGGGCATAGCGCAAGAGCGACTCGACCTCGGCAATGCCGGTCATCTCGAGCAGCCGCCGCAATGGCGCCCGCGCCACGAGATGGTCGCAGATGAAGCTCGAACGCGCCCGCGCCACCGAGAGCCTCGGCGCGCCCGGGTCGGCCACCAGGGTCCGGCAAAAGTCGTTGACGAAGTTGGGATAGGAGCGATCCGCCTCTCCGGGGCGAAAGACATAGGCGTCATGGGCGACGCCGAGTTCTTCTACAAGACGCGCTTCGTGAGGGCGCATCTCGATCACGCGGGCCGTGGGAGGGCCGACACTTATGAGGACTCGGTCATGTCCCGCCTCGACGTCGCTCCCTCTGAGAGCCACCAGCTCTCCTGAGCGCACTCCGGCCCCGAGGCACAGAGCCAAGAGGGCGAGGGCCGAGCGCACCCGCCAGGCGCGGCGCTGGGCCCGGGCGATGGCGAAGAGCTCGGCCCGTTCGGCCGCGCTATAGGGGGCCGGGGCGGACGAGCCGGCGAAACGCGGCGCGCCCTTGGGCGTCTCGACGCCCCCGACTGAGCGCAGCACCGAGTGGTAGGTGCCCTTCGTCGAAGGAGCGCGGCCCTCGAGCCCGGTGCACAAGTACGCCGCGATCAAAAGATCGGCCAGCGCGGGTGAGCCCAGTCCCTGGTTCGCACAGAAGCGCTCGAGTCCGGCGAGCACCGAACGCTCCCGGCTGACCCGACGCTCGGGGGGCATGGACTTGAATAGTATCTACGTCAAGTCCATCGATCGGGGATGCTATGGAGATGAAAGGCACCAGCGAAGGGCGCCGGGCGGCGATCCTGGCCGAAATCGAGGCTCTCGGCCCGGTGCTCCCCGGTTCCATCGTCGAACGCTCGACGCGTTGCCAGCGCTCAGGGTGCCACTGCCGCGCCGAGCCGCCCCAGCTGCACGGTCCCTATGCCACCTGGATGCACCAAGAGAGCGGCCGTCAGGTGACCAAGACCCTCAGCGCCCAAGAAGCGCAGCATCTGCGTCCCATGCTGGCCGCCGATCGCCGTCTACGTGCACTGGTCGCCGAGCTCGAGTCCTTGACGGTGACCGAACTGGCCAACGAGGGACTCGACGCATCCACTGCCGTGGGAAAGCCAAAGCGCAAAGCCGGGAAGTGACCAGCGCAGAGCTGCCGTCGCACCTGGTTAGCGAGTTTTGTCGCTGACCCGCGGTCCGTGGCTGGTGATGACGATGGCCGCCACCTGGCCACCGCCGGGCCGGGCGTCACAACAACCTGCCCCGGTGTCTCCGCTGTCGTACGTGATGGCGATCGCGTTGTTGCCCTGGGACCAGAAAGGCGCGTTGGTGATCTCGCTCACCAGGTTTCCGAGGTACGCGTCGCCCGCTGCGATCAGGTGCTGGTTCTGCGCGTCGCCCTCGTTCCCACTGTCGAGGCAATAAGGCGGATCGCCGTGCATGTCGTCGCACTCGCTCGGGACGATGTAGGAGAAGCGCGGGACCGTCCCGGCCGAGAGGTCCGGCGCGAGCTGCTGGATCGGCACCTGATGCGACCAATCGATGTTGTTCTGCGACGTGCTGAAGTTCTGGATCGCGTCGTGTTTCGACACATACAGCGGGTCGGAGTCCGGCGCCCCGTTGCACTTGGAGGGGAAGCAGATGTCCTCGAAACCAGGGTGGGGCAATCCGTCGAGGTAGGCCTTCCAGCTGACGCCAGCCTGGTCCATCTCGCTGATCAGGCTGGGTCCGGTGACCGCGTTCCTCCAGTAGGCGTCGTCGCTGTTGAGCCCGAAGGTACTGCCACCCAGGAGGCCGACGTAGTTCGGCTCGCTCGTTCCGTTCACTCCGTAGTACTCCGTGGCCGTCCCGAAGTGTGAGGCGTAGTAGTTGAGGTTCGGTGCGGCCGCGTTCCCGATGACGTCCGAGAAGCCGTTGTTCTCTTCGACAATGAGGAACACGTGGTTGTAGGTGGGCACCGCTGATCCGGACGCAGCCGCCGACACACCCACAAGTGCGGCGCCGGCAACGACCGCTCCGGCGAGGAGCACGGCGCCGAGCGGACGGGCCGTGCCATGGTGAAGGGAGGTGAACCGTCGAAGGGACATGGGAGAATGCCTCCTGCTCGGACGGAGCGGCTCGTCGCACAGGGCGATCCGGATGCGCGCGTGGACGTCTGCATTGAGGAGGATGCGCTCGGCACCCGACGTGGTCAAACAAAATCTTGGAGAACGCTGGGTGACAGCCGGCTGTCTCGGACCCTCCGTCCCCGCACCCAGCCACAACCCCCAGGCAGATGACGGTCTGTGTAACTATGGTTGCATTCGGAGGGACACGGCCAAGCTTGGAGGTGGGAGCGTGACGACGTCTCGGACAGGACTTGCCCCGGTGGGGGATTCGACGACGACCGACGCGGCGTGGCGCAGCCTGCGACGTGTGCGGCGCGGTGCGGCGCGCACGGTGACCCGACTTTGTGCCGGTGCGGCGGTGGTCGTGCTCGTCGCCGCCATGGCCGTCGTGACCGGATCGGCTGCTGGGGCGGCACAGACGGTCACGGCGCCATCGAGTGGCGCTGCCGGCAGCAACATCTTGATCACGGGAGCGGCGTGGCCCGGCTTCGACAGCGTCAACGCCTACCTCGAGCAAGGCGCGGTGCACACGTACTTCTGCACGCTCAGCGCCGACGCCTCGGGGAACCTGGGCCCGGACGAGTGCCCGTTGCCGACATCGGTGCCGCAGGGTGCCTACACGCTCGTCGTGACCGACGGCACCCTCTCGGCCAGCTCATCCTTCACGCTGAATCCGGGCGCCCACGTGGCCACCTCCTCGAGCGGCGGCGCCTTCACGTCTGTGGCCGCGGCCCAGACCGTCTTCCTGCTCGGCTACGGCTTCGACGCCAGCAGCACCATCACCTCGGTCAAGGTCGGGACGAAGGCCGCGACGACCACGCCGGCGGCGCCGGTGATCTCCGCGACGGGAGCCTTCAGCGGCGCGACGTTCGTCGTGCCCGCGACCTTGGCGGCAGGTATCGACACCGTCACGGTGACCGACGCCGCCGCGCACGCGGCGACCTTCTCGCTCAACGTCTACGCGGCGACGGACACGGCGTCGTCGTCGGGCGCTGCGGGGAGAGACCTGGCGATGTCCGGCACCGGGTGGCCGGTCAACGACAGCGTCAACGGCTACCTCGTCGCCGGGAGCGGCACCGCGACCTTCGCCTGCACCATCGATACCGACTCCAACGGCAACCTCGGGCCGGCGCCCTGTGTGCTCCCAGCCGGGATCACCCAAGGCTCCTACACCTTGTCGCTCACGGACGGATTGGGGGTGATGGTCACCAAGGCCTTCACGCTGAACCCGGGAGTCCACGTCTCGAGCACCACCAGTGGCACCATCACGTCGGTGGCCGCCGGCGAGTCCCTCTACCTCAGTGGCGTCGGCTTCGACGGGGGCAGCACGATCACCTCGGTCAAGGTCGGGACGACCGGGGTCACGACGACGCCGGCGTCCCCGGCCACCTCGGCGACGGGCGCGTTCACGAACGCCACCTTCACGGTGCCGAAGACCGCCAAGGCAGGGCCCACCACGGTGACCGTCACCGATGCGGCGAGCCACTCCGCCACGCTGCACCTGACCGTCTTCAAGGCGACCGAGATCTCGGCCTCGTCGGGGGACGCCGGGACGAGCCTCGCGATGTCGGGCGCAGGCTGGCCGGCCAACGACAGCGTCAACGGCTACCTCGTCTCGGGAACTGGCATCGCGACCTTCGCCTGTACCATCGATGCCGACCCCGACGGCAACCTCGGGCCGGCGCCTTGTGCGCTCCCGGCCGGGATCACCCAAGGCTCCTACACCTTGTCGCTCACGGACGGATTGGGGGTGATGGTGACCAAGGCCTTCACGCTGAACCCGGGAGTCCACGTCTCGAGCACCACCAGTGGCACCATCACGTCGGTCGCCGCGGGCGAGACCCTGTACCTCAGCGGCGTCGGGTTCGACGGGAGCAGCACGATCACCTCGGTCAAGGTCGGGGCGACAAAGGTGACGACGACGCCGGCGGCGCCGACCACGACGACGACGGGCGCGTTCACGAGCGCCACCTTCACCGTGCCGAAGACCGCCAAGGCGGGCCCGACCACGGTGACCGTCACCGACGCCGCGAGCCACTCCACCACCCTCACGGTCAAGGTGTTCGCTGCCACCGACACCTCCGCCGTGTCGGGGAGCGCCGGGAAGGCCTTCGTCGTCACGGGAAGCGGCTGGCCACTGGCGGATTCCGTGAACGCATACCTGGTCCAGGGGACCAGCGCGACCTTCGTGTGCTCGCTCTCGACGGACGGCGAGGGCAACCTGGGTACGGTCTGCACGCTCCCGACGACGCTCCCCCAGGGCTCCTACACCTTGTCGCTCACCGACGGATCCCTCGTGGTCGACTCGGCGCTCGCCCTGAATCCCGGCGTCACGCTGACCAACACGTCCAGCCAGCCGATCGACTCGGCCGCACGCGGTTCGACAGTCGATTTCGCCGGCGTGGGCTTCATCGCCGGCGGGACGATCAAGACGGTGAAGATCGGGACGACGACCGTCTCGACCTCGCCGGCGGCTCCGGGGCTCAACCCCGAGGGTTCGTTCAGCGGCGCGTCGTTCGTGGTGCCATCGAGCCTCGCTCCCGGAAGCTACACAGTGACGATCACCGATTCTTCGGGGAAGAAAGCAACGGCGCCCCTCGCCGTCACCTGAGGTCGAGGGTCTCAGTGAAGACGACGGGACCAGTGAGCATCAACGTCACAGACTCCTTGGGCAACTTGGCGACCTTCAGGCTCCAGGAAATTCAAGGTCGCCATGGAGCGGGCGGCGCCGTCGACTGGTGATCAACTCGTACGGGGAGTTCATTGCCCACGTCGCGCTAACCCTGCCGACGACGCCCGGGGGAGTACGTGGTGACGATTGAGGTTACCGACGACAACACCCACCTTCGATTTCGACGTCACCTGTGACGCTCCCCTTGGCGCTGCGGGTACCCGAGGGTCCCTGACCCGGCCGGACGACGGCCGCTCAGGGTGCCCGAGGGATGAGACCGTGCCCCTGCGACGGCGTCCGGTAATGAGGACGATTGGGTCTGGACGGACAGAGGTCGGGCCAATTACTGGGGGGTCCCGTCATATCGGGTCCTGGTCGGACCGACAGCCGCCGCGGTCCCGACCAACTTGCCCGCTGGATTGACGCCCGCATCCTTGGGGAATGAAGTGGTGAACTGATTGGGACGATTCCGGGCGGGGACCGGAGAATCGGCATGGAGGCGGACTCGCCCGACAACGAGCGCGTTGACGATTACGCCCAGCGGCGAGCTGCTCCAGCGCTGGATCGACGCCGGCGAGCCCGCAGTCGTGATCGCTGTGCTCTCGGCCATGTGGGCGTGAGTTTCCGCCGGTCCCGAAGAGCCCCAGGCAGACCAGGGGGTTCTACGGGTGCCAGGAAGGGACGAAACCTTCAACCTCGTTCGTGAGCATGCGAGGTACCGATGGCCAAGGATCTGGGAGCTGAGATCAGCGTGTTGGTCCGGCCGGACGTGCCGGGTGTTGGCGGGAGCACCCAGAGTGCCCGGGACGACGGACGGCAATTCGTCGAGTTCCGCAGCGTGTCCGGTGCAGCACCCGAGCATTTGGATCTCTCAACTCCCGTCAGGGCCTTTTGGCTCGGAGGGCTTCACGTCATGGGGTTCGCCGGACTCTCGGTCTTTGTTTTGGCGGTCTTGGCACTTCACGGACTCCAGGCCAACTTGAACCCTGTCCAGCACACCATCAGCGAATATTCACTCGGCCGCTATGGGTGGCTCATGCGGGCGGCTTTCTTGGCTCTGGCGGGGGGGGACACTGGCCACGGCGGCTGGCCTTTCGCTTTGCTGCGGAGCGTCTAGGTGGCGCCGCGTCGGGGTGGTTGCGCTCGCCGGCACGGCAATCGGCTTGATTCTCGATGCCGGGTTCAATACCGATCGCATTCGAGTTCCTGAAACCTTCGATGGAACGATCCATAGCGTCGGAACGTGGATCCTCGCTCTGGGACTGCCCGTTGCGGCCTTTTTCTTCGGTTTCGACTTCGTCCGTAACTCGACGTCGACGCTGAGCGAGAGACTGGTCTTGATTGTGGGCGGAGTCCAACTTGGCGCCATCGTTCTCTTCGAGATGAGCCCGGCGACGCTGCGAGGATGGGCGGAGCGATTGGTCGCGGTGTTGGCGGTGGCTACCTTGGGGTTATTGCAGGACTTGTCTCGCGCGAACGCCAAAGCGGGCCAATCGCACGCGGTCGCTGACAGGGGCCCCGTCTTCGGTCTTCCGCCCGTCTCGACGAGCGGCTCAGTCACTTCGTCAGCTTGAGATTGAGATGGCGGACGGCCTGCCGAAAAATGTCAAAAGCTTGATCGGCGGTGAGCCGCATTTGTTACCCTAAGCGGAACTGATCATTCCGTTTTGGGGTACCCGCCAATGGCCCGCCAACACACCAACTACAGCCTCACATTTGCGGTCCTCGCGACCGCAGCTCTGGCGTTCAGCCTCCTCCAGTCGTTGGTCATCCCTGCCATACCCCAGCTGGAGCACACGTTGCACACGTCGGAGACCGGGGCCAGCTGGTTGCTGACTGCCTATCTGCTCAGTGCCGCTATCGCCACACCGATCCTCGGCCGAGTCGGAGACATGGTTGGCAAGGAGCGAGTCATCGTTGCTGTGCTGATCGCCCTCTCTGTCGGCTCGTTGATCAGCGCGCTGGCCACGACCCTGCCCGTGATGCTGGTCGGCCGCGTCATCCAAGGTGCTGGTGGGGCCGTGTTCCCTCTGGCATTCGGAATCATCCGCGACGAATTCCCGGCGGAACGAGTGGCGGGCGCCATCGGCGTCATGTCGGCCATCCTCGGCGCGGGCGCGGGCGCGGGCATCGTGCTGGCCGGGCCGATCCTGGTCCACCTCAATTACCACTGGCTCTTTTGGTTCCCGCTCATCATGTCGGCTGCCGCGACGATCGCGACCTTCATTTACGTTCCTGAGTCGCCGGTGAGAGCGCCAGGCCGCATCAACTGGCTCGGCGCGTTCTTGATGTCGAGCTGGCTGGTGACGGGCCTGCTCGCCATCTCCTACGCGCCGACGTGGGGATGGGGGAGCTCCTCAGTGCTCGGCCTACTTGGCGCCACCGTGGTACTCCTGGCGCTCTGGGTCGTGTCTGAGGACCGCTCCGTCTCGCCGCTGGTCGACATGAAGATGATGCGCATCCCGGCCGTGTGGAGCACGAACCTCGCCGCGTTGCTCTTCGGGTTCGGCATGTTCGCGATGTTCATTGTGCTGCCTCAGTTCACTCAGACCCCGACCAATGTGGGTTACGGATTCGGGGCCTCGGTGACGCAGTCGGGCCTCTATCTCCTTCCTTTCGCCGTGGCCATGGCGATCGTGGCGCCTATGACAGGTCGCCTCTCGGTGATCGTCGGCTCGAAGATGGTGCTGGTCGCCGGGTCGCTCTTTGCCGCTTCGAGCTACCTCGTGCTGGTGCTCGACCACAGCCAGGAGTGGATCATGTACGTCGCGACGGGCTTGCTCGGAATCGGAATCGCTCTGGGGTTCGCCAGCATGGCGAACCTGATCATTGAGGCTGTACCGGCCGAGCAGACCGGTGTAGCCACGGGCATGAACACCAACATCCGCAATATCGGCGCGGCGTTAGGCAGCGGTATCGCCACCAGCCTCGTCATTGGGAGCCTGCTGTCCGACGGCTACCCCAAGGAGCACGGTTATGTCCTGGCGTTCGCAGTCAGTGGGGCGGCATTGGTCGTGGCCGCTCTCGCTGCGCTGTTGATCCCTCGGCGCGCGACCCCTTCCATCGTGGCGCTGGAGTCGCATCCCGCCCTGACGGCGGAGGCCGAGGTGATCGTCGGCTCCATCGCGTTTGGGCCAGAGGACCTCGCGTGACCCGTCGCAGCGCCCCCGCGCCCGCCCCGAGCCGGCATCCGATTTCCGGCGCGAGTCCGGACGAGGATGTTCGACCGTTGCGACGCGACGCCGAGGTGAATCTCGGGCGGATCCTGTCGGCGGCACGCGACGTGTTTGCCGAGCACGGGTACGAAGCCTCAATGGAAGCCATCGCCACCCGCGCCGACGTCGGTGTCGGCACTCTCTACCGGCGATTTCCCACCAAGGCCGATTTGTTCAGCGCGGTCGCGCTGGCGGCGCGAGAGCGAGTGCGCCAGATCGCCGAGGAGGTGCTCGCCAGCGTTGCAGCCGACGAGGCGGCCTTCGAGTTCGTGCGGCGATGCATCGCCACGCCCAGCGTCTGGCGGGCCACCACCTCGGCACCGCCCTGGGGGTCGACGGACGGCACGTGGCTCACGCAGCTGGCCCAGCTGCTGGGCAACATCGTGGACCGGAGCAAGGACGCTGGAACGCTCCGCGGCGAAGTCGAGATCCCGGATATCGTCGTTTTGCTCAAGGCAGTACGTGTGATTGCTGACCTCTACGACACGCCAGGGTCGAAGCCGTCTTTGCGCTTTCTCGAACTCGCCCTTGACGGGCTTCGGCCGGGCCACGATGCACCAACGCAACTGCCCTTGACTGTCGGGCAGCTGGCCAAGCGTCTCGACCAGCGCTGACGGCACGCAAGGGACATCGATCTGCGCGGCGCCCCGAGGCAGCTATTCGGGAGCGCCGCGGTGCGTGATCTCAGGCTTGGGAGATATCGGACACTTGCCGCGAGACATCGTGGGCACCTTTACGGGCGGCTCCGATCTGGGATCGCTCTGGAAACCTTCGATCGAACTTGCCTGGACAAGCCACGGCGGAACTCTCCGGTCCTGTGAACCCCGACGCCATGTTTTGCATCGAGCCGGCTGGGCACCGTCCGTCAAGAGGCGGGGCATCGAGGCGTAGGGAAGGGGCAATGGAAGTGCGGCGGATTTGTGGTGGGCGGCTGTGCTGGCGGCGACGCGCAACTTCTTGTCTGGTTCGGGTGTCCCCGGTTGCTGGGGCTGCGTCGTTGGTTCTTGCGCTGTGTGCCGTCTTGCCGGTGACGGCGTCGGCCGCGTCAGCAGCTGGGCTGACCTCGACGGGCACGACCGTGTCGGTGGAGCCGCCGCCGGTACCGGATGTCTTCATCGCCGACGGTGACACCAACCGGGTGGTGGAACTTCCCGGCGTCACCGGAGCTCCCACCACTGCGGGTCCGGTCTTCAATGGCCCCGCGGGAATGGCCGTCGATGCTGCGGGCAACCTGTTCGTCGCCGTCGAGAGCGACAATGACGTGGTGGAGGTACCCGCCAACGGCGGGAGCGAGACCACCTTCGGCACGGGCCTCCTCCGCCCGACCGGCGTGGCCGTAGATGCCGCTGGAGACGTCTTCATCGCCGACGATGGCAACAACCGGGTGGTGGAGGTGCCCGCTGGTGGCGGGACCGAGACCACCGTGGGCAGCGGCCTGTCCGACCCGTCGGATGTCGCCCTCGATTCCGCCGGCGATGTCTTCATCGCCGACGAGGGCAACAATCGGGTGGTGGAGGTGCCCGCTGGTGGCGGGTCCCAGACCACGGTGGGTTCGGGCTTTGACAACCCGTCCGCGGTGGCGATCGACTCCGCAGGCGACGTGTTCGTCGCCGACGCTGGCCATAACCGGGTGGCGGAGGTACCTGCGGGGGGTGGGGCCGAGACTTCGCTGGGAAGCGGGCTGCACGAACCGTATGGGGTGGCCGTCGATGCCGCCGGGGACGTCTTCATCGCCGACACCTACAACAGTCGGGTGGTGGAGGTTGCAAAAGGTGGAGCCCAGACCACCATCTTCAGCGGGACCGGCCTCTACGAGGTTGCCGTCGACGTGCCCGCAGCCCACTCGACAGCCGAAGCATCAGTGTCGTTGACCGCCACGGTGCAGACCTCGCCTCCCGGGGGTGCGGTCACGGGCAGTGTCGATTTTTCGGCGAATGGGACCAGCCTGGGCACTGCGACGGTCTCGGGCAGCGGGGGCGGTCCCTATACCGCCACCTTGGCCACGACCGCCCTGCCGGGAGGTACCGACCAGGTCACCGCCACCTACCAGGGGGACAGCAGCGATGCCGCATCGACCCCCAGCGCACCCGTCACAGTGGTCATCCCGAAGCCGCGGACCGGTGCCACCTTGTCGGTGGACCCGCCGCCGCCACCGGATGTTTTTATCGCCGACACCGATAACAACCGGGTGGTGGAGGTTCCCGCTGGTGGCGGCAGCCAGACCAGCATTGGCGGCGGTCTGAGCTACCCGACCGGGGTGGCCGTCGATGCTGCCGGGGACGTGTTCATCGCTGACACCGGCAACAGCCGGGTCCTCGAGATCCCCGCCGGTGGTGGGACCGACACGACCGTTGGCACCGGTCTCAGTAGTCCGACCGGGGTGGCCGTCGATGCCGCTGGGGACGTGTTCATCGCCGACACCGGCAACAGCCGGGTGGTCGAGGTACCTGCTGGTGGCGGCAGCGAGACCACAGTCGGGACCGATCTGAACTACCCGACGGGGGTGGCCGTCGATGCTGCCGGGGACGTGTTCATCGCCGACACCGACAACAACCGGGTGGTGGAGGTGCCTGCTGGTGGCGGAGGCGAGACGACCGTTGGCTCCGGTCTCAACGGTCCGGCTGGGGTGGCTGTCGATGCCGCCGGAGATGTGTACATCGCCGACACGGACAACAACCGGGTGGTGGAGGAACCCGCCTGTTGTCACTCCTTCCAGATCACGGTCGGCAGCGGATTGTCCAGCCCGTCCGGGGTGACTGTCGATGCTGCCGGGGACGTGTTCGTGGCTGACGCCGGCAACAACCGGGTGGTTGAGTTCCCTGTTGGCGGCGGGGCCCAGACCAACGTCGGCAGCGGACTGTCCTTCCCCCAAGCTGTGGCTGTCGATGTGCCCGCGGACCATGCGACAGTCGGAGAGTCGGTGTCCTTGACCGCCACCGTGCAGACCTCGCCTGGGGGCGGTGTGGTGGCGGGCAGAGTCAAGTTCTCCCTCGGTGGGGAGGGCCTGGGTCGCGTGAGGGTGTCCGGGAGCGGGGGTGGCCCCTACACCGCCACCCCTGGCAACCACAGCCCTGGCAGTAGGCACGAATGAGATCTCCGCCACCTTCGCCGGCGGCAGCTACGACATGGCCTCGGCCACCAGCGCCCCGATCACGGTGGTCGTCGCCGGCCCCGTCCCCAGCGTCAAAGCGGTGTCACCGGGTGGCGGGCCGCTCGGCGGAGGAGCGAAGGTGACCATCACCGGTACCAACTTCACCGCTGCCACCAAGGTCACCTTCGGAGCAATGGCGGCCACCTACACCGTTGTGTCATCGACGAAAATCACAGCCTCCACCCCAGCGGAAGCGGCAGGCACGGTGCCTGTTCGAGTCACGACACCGTCAGGGGTCAGCGCTGCCAGCGTTGCCGACCGATACACCTACGAGGCCGGCCCCACCGTCACCTCGCTCAACCCCAGCTCCGGCCCGACCGCCGGGGCGCAGTCGGTCACCATCACCGGTACCAACTTCACCGCTGCCACGAAGGTCACCTTCGGAGGAACGGCGGCCACCTACACCGTCGTGTCATCGAGGAAAATCACCGCGTCCACCCCACCTGGAGCGGCAGGCACGGTGCAGGTTCGAGTCACGACACCGTCAGGGACGACCGTCGCCGTGTCTTCCGACAAGTACACGTACACGTAACGGCCCGGCGAGCCCGTCCGGGCGTGGAGACTGGTGGCAGTCGGTTCGTTGTATCCGTGCGAGCTCGCACAGGACGAGTTATGGACTCATGCCGCTGAGGAGTCACGCCTGGACTCAAAGAGGATCAAGGTCGGACTGTTCACCGTCTACGGATCCTGACCTTTTGAACTCCATCCACTCCCCGGAGGGGTTCTCCTCCGTCCAACCTGACCGCTTCGAAAGGCCGCTGGTAGGCGCGATTCAGGGTTCCCCGATTGCCCCAGGCCGGAAGGACCCCGATCCACTACTATCGAACATATGTTCGTCTGGATGGAGCAGCTCAACGAGGACCAGCGAGCAGCCGTCAGCCATGAAGGTGGACCGCTGCGGGTCCTTGCTGGCGCCGGAACGGGCAAGACGACCGCCCTCTCTGCTCGCGTCGCGTGGTTGCTGGCAACTGGAACGCCCGCGGAACGCATTCTCTTGCTGACCTTCACGCGAAGGGCAGCACGGCAGATGCTGGATCGGACTGGTGCGATGTTGGCCGCACAACAAGGAGACGGCCGCTCTGATCCGACGACCGGCCGAGTGATGGGGGGGACGTTTCACGCCATCGCACACCTAACTCTGCGGAGATACTCGCAAGCTCTCGGTATTCCAGAAGGATTCTCAGTACTGGATCCTTCCGACGCTGCCGATGTCATCGACCTCGTTCGAGAAGAGGGCTGCTACGCGCAATCCTCCGGCCAGCGGTTCCCACGCAAGGCGCTTCTACTCGACCTCTATTCTCGAGCCGTCAACACCGGGAGGCCTATCTCGACAGTAACGGCGACCGTGGCTCCGTGGGCAAACGATGTTGTCGAGCAGATCATCGAGATTTGCCGCGGCTACGTCGCCAGCAAACGGGCTGGAGGCATGCTCGATTTCGACGACCTTCTTTTGCTCTGGAGGGCCGCCGCCCTTGATGACCGGTTGGGCATACGGCTTGCCAGTTCGTTCGATCACATATTGGTTGATGAATATCAGGACGTGAACGGATTGCAAGTGGATATTCTGAAGGCCCTGCGCCGGACGGACGAACGAATCACGATCGTCGGAGACGATGCACAAGCCGTCTACTCGTTCCGTGCAGCAGAGCCGCGTCACATCCTGGATTTCGAACAGATCTTTCCGGGAGCTCGCACCGTAATTCTCAGCACCAACTACCGTTCTGGCCAACAAATTCTTGACGTGGCAAATGCTGTAGCTGCTGAAGCGCCAGAGGGGTTCTCCGCGGTGCTTCACGCCGCGAACCCTCGACTCGCAATGCGCCCCCGCCTCGTCAGATGTGCCGACGAGGACGCTCAGGCTTCGGCGGTGTGCGAGCAGATACTTGCGCACCGAGAGGAAGGCATCATCCTCAGAGAACAGGCAGTGTTGGTGCGCGCCGCACACCACTCCAATCTGCTCGAGCTTGAGTTGGGGCGTCGACGAATTCCCTATGTCAAGTACGGAGGCTTGCGGTTCGTCGAGGCTGCCCACGTAAAGGATTTGCTGGCAGCATTCAGACTGGCCGACAACGCTTCTGATTCTCTGGCGTGGTTCCGGCTCCTGCAACTCCACGAGGGCGTAGGCCCGACCATCGCCCGACGAGCCTTGGCGGCCCTTGGGTTGAGCAATCCCGACGCCAACCCAATGAACCACGAACAAGTCCTCGACCGATGGCCAAGAGCAGCCGAACTACTGCCAGCCTCCTGTCGCTCTCAAGCCGACGCTCTTGTCGCGGCCCTTGTTCACAGGGAGGGCGACTTGGTCGCGCATGCGGAGCGTCTTCGTGTCGTTGTCGTTCCGCTGATTGAAGCGACCTATCCCGATGCGAGCATTCGTCTGGTCGATTTGGATTCCCTCGTCGCCGGTGCAGCAAAGACCTCGCGGCTCTCAGACGTCGCGGCAGACTTTGCCCTGGAACCTCCGCGGTCGACGTCTGATCTTGCTGGCAACCCCACAATCGACGAGGACTGGTTGACAATCTCCACTATTCACTCAGCCAAGGGCCTCGAATGGAAGGCTGTACACGTCCTGAACGCGACCGATGGAATGGTGCCGTCGGATATGGCATTGGGATCATCAGAAGGTCTGGAAGAAGAGCGACGCGTCTTCTACGTGGCCTTGACCCGCGCGCGGAAAGCGCTTCATGTCTACATGCCATTGCGATTTCACCACCGGCCGCGTGGTCGAGATGATTCCCACGGGTGGGCACAACCTTCCCGATTCTTGTCCGCTCAGGTTCGGTCGAAGTTTGACGAAGTAGATGTTGAACACGAGCTCGCCTCATGGAGCTCGGACTCCAGAGTCGAGGATGGCTTCGGCCGAGTCGGTGCCGATCTCGAGTCGCTCTGGTCGTAGCGAGAAGTACACCTGAGATCCCCGCTCAGCCCCAGGCCTTCGCTCGCCCGCGCGACCGCCTCCAGAGGACCGTTTGATTCGTCCTGGCCGTCTTGCAGGTCAGCCCCGGGCACTACAGTGCCGGACTCCGGTTCATGCAGTCCGCCGTGTCTCGCGAGGTAGCACTGGTTTGATTGCTATTCGAATGGCCACGGCTCGTGCGAGGACGGCATCTCAGGTGATTCGGAACAGATCAAATCCGAAGGGCCCGGGAATGCGATGGCTACTTGACAGTGCGACACGATAGTCGCCGGTCAAACTCCGCGATTGCATATCGATACACCGCGACGTACTGGTCAACCATGCGGTTGCTACTGAAGCATCGAACGGCCACGTCTCGAATTGTCTGCCGGTCGAGTTGATCGATGCAACCTATTGCCTCGGCCGCCGACGCCACGTCAGCCACGATGAAACCCGTTGCACCGTTGTCGATGATCTCTGACATCGACCCCCGGTCGAAGGCAATGACCGGGGTGCCACAAGCCATTGCCTCCACCACCGAGAGCCCGAACGGCTCGTCAAAGTCGATCAAATGGAGGAGCGCAATGGCATCGCCCAGGAAGGATGAGCGATCCCCGGCTCGAACCGGCCCGATGTACTGAATTCGATCGCCGTCGAGGCGGGGCACGATCTCTCGCTCGAAGTACGCCTGATCCTGAACTATTCCAGCAATGCGAAGCGGGATTCGTGCTTCCGTGGCGGCGTCGATTGCCGCGACGACGCCCTTGTCCGGGTGGATGCGTCCGAAGAACGCCAAATAGGAACCCGGTCCTGGGTTGAAAATGAAATCGTCGGTGACGATCCCGTGATGGACAGTGTCCACATAGTCGAGTGCGGGGTGCCTGTCAGCGTTGCTGATCGCAACGTAGAACGTGCCGGCGTTGTACTTGGTGTAGACCGGCACAATCTGTGGCGAAGAGAAGCCATGGATTGTCGTGACCACCGGAGTCGAGACCAATCGAGAGTAGGTAAGCGGGAGGAAGTCAAAGCTGTTGTGGATGACGTCGAACTCAGACGCTCGCTCAAAGATTTCAGATATATGCAGGCATTCGGCAACCTTTGGATCGATGCTCGGGTCCTCTGACCAGCCCCGGGGGGTCACGCTGCACAGACGAGCCGACGTTTCCGAATCACCGGTCGCGAACAGCGTGACGTCGTGTCCGCGTGCTACGAGGCCTTCGGTTAGGAGAGACGCAAAGAGTTCCCAAGGTCCGTAGTGGTGCGGCGGAACCCGCCATGCGATTGATCCGAGGACCGCGATGCGCACTGGATTGTCAACGCCCCAGTCGCATGCGATCAGTCTTCTCGTCTTGCTCCCCCCTCTTCTCCTTTTTTGCTTCTCTCTTCTCTTTAAGGGATTTTCCAGGCTTCTTTGCTGATGGCTTCTGGGGTGATCTGTCAGGCACGTGTTTCTCCAGTCAATGGTCGTGATTTATGAGTCAATCAGTGATGGATCTCAGAGAGATGAGTAGTTCGTCCAGAGGTACGGTCGCGACGCCGATCGCCGAGTCGCCAATGCCGTAGGGAAGGACCAGCATGCCCGAATGGAGAAGGGATCCGCACGAGTAGACGACGTTGGGAACGTATCCGTCCTGCTCATCGGTAGCTGGGCTCAGTAACGGCTCACGAAGCTGGCCGATGATCCGGGTTGGATCCTCGAGGTCGAGCAAAATCGCCCCGATGTTGTAGGTGCGCATGGGACCGACGCCGTGGGTGAGCACCAACCAGCCGGCTTCTGTCTCGATTGGTGATCCGCAGTTGCCGAGTTGAAGGATCTCCCAAGATTGAGTTGGCACTTGGCATTGCAGCCCTTCTTCCCAGTGGTGTGGGTTGTCCGAGTAGGTGATGGTGTTCGACTCCCGGTCGCTTCGAGACAAGGCGGCGAACCGGCCGTCGATACGCCGCGGAAATAGTGCAAGACCCTTGTTGTCCGCAGCCGCCCCGACCATTGGTGACGAGGTGAAATTCAAAAAGTCCTGTGTTTCGAGCAATTGCTGTCGGATGTCGGTGCCGTTATATGCCGTATACGAGGCGTAATAGGTGACGGTGGCATCATCTTCGACAAACCGCACAAAGCGGGCGTCTTCCATGCCGCTGGACTCAGCGCTCATCGCCGGGAGAAGCACCCGCTCACTCAGCGGAGTGCCGTTTTCGAATTGCACGGCATAGCTCCGCTCGGCGATCCTGCGTATGAGGCTGATGATCCTCCGCGCCTGCTTTCGAGTCGCCATCTGCTTCTCGAGGAGTCTGAGCCTTTTCTCCAGCTCTGCCTCAGTGAATCGCTTTCCGAGGCGAGCCAGGACGTAGTCAGCATCATCGCCACTTCCACGGAGACGACGGAGTTCTCCCCTAAAGACCTCTGCGTCGAGCATCGCAGTGTCCTGACGCCCCGTGACAGCAAAGGTTGGCGGAGGATCAAATTCGAGGTCGTTCGAACCGTTGATTGTCCCGGTCCGAAACCCGATTGATGAACGATGGCCCTCGCCGATTGCCCGGACGCTCACGATGAAGCGAGCACCGCCCTGGCTGACTCGACCCTGGTCGGGGTGGATGACCATGCTCGGATTGCAAACGGCGGCACCCTCAATGGCGTATTCACTCGTGAAAGTTGCCCCGAGAAGCAGGCGTCGGCTCGGCGACAGTTGTCGTTCTGGGTCGAGACGATCGGAGAGCTCGTCGGCGTGGCGGAGGAACGTGTCGGTCAAGCAGTGGTGCCGCCCATTGAAACGGGCCATCACGTCGTCAAGGCTTCGCTGAGCGTCGTCGTCCGTCAGCGCCAAAACGCGTTGCAACACAGCAGAGGAACGCGAGTCCTGCTCGTCGAAGCCTTCGTGCCCCGGGACGAACAGGCGGGTCACCACTCGCGATCGGTCGGCGGCAATGTGCGCCGGGCTGTGCCGGACGAGTCGTGACGCCTGCAAGGTCACTGCAAGACGCTCACGGAGGTCCGGGCGTGCTGGAGGGTAGAAAGGAGGGCGAGCGTCGACTCCGTACCCTGGTTGAGATTGACACCGCCGATCTCCAACCCATCAAAGGCTCCGCCGGTTTCGGGGTCCCACATGACGACCGATCCGTCGTTTTCACCAAGAAACCAATTCGCGGCGGCGGTGATGCCCTCTTCCCACCGTCGGTTGTTGTCGACGCTCTTCGCGCGGGCACATGCATCGGCGAGAGCAGCTACCTCAATGGGCTGTTGGTCGAATCGCGGACCACGGTCATCAGGGCCACAGCCTCCGACGGGGGTCACGGAGAGATGGCCTTGCGGGGACTGGCGATCGAGCAGCCATTCCAAGAGGTCCAACCCGCGCTTTACGAGGACCGGGCGCTCAAGCGCTGTCCCGGCCGCAATCATCGCCTCGGGGAGGGTGGCGTTGGCATAGGTGAGGCGCCGCTCTGGCCACGGCCATCCGACCCGTCCGCGAACTGTCGTCATCGAATCGGCAGCATCGAGCAGCAAGGCGCGCGCTGTCCCGTCGTCGGGATGGACGGTGAGCAATTCAGCGGCACCGAGTACGGCGAACGCCATTGCCCTCGGCCAGGGAGATCGTGGTCTCAAGGCTTGTTCGAGCCCACGAGTGGCCCGATGGCGTATCTCGCCGTCGTCGCTGTGCGAAGCCGCGGTGCCGAGCCCCCATATACATCGACCCCAGCTGTCATTGAGTGCCGGGGGGTCTTCCCAGACGCCGCGTCGGTTCATTCGATTTCGACACTTGCCCTGCGGTTCCAACGCTTCGAGAAGAAATCGCAAGCTGAGCACGGCCAGGTGACGCAACGAGGGTGCACCGTCAGATTCTCGGCTGGCAACGACCAGCACGCGGGCCATGTCGTCAGTGCAGTAGCCGTGCTCGGGCCTTGGCTCGCCATAGAGGGCATGTTCGAAGGTGCCTCGTCCGTCGGTCATGGAGATGAGGTGGCCGAAGTCCGGCTCAGGAGTATCCCGTGGCGAGGTCACACCAATGCCGGTCGTTCCGCGAGGAGGCAATTGGCCAAGTGCAGGTACTCGCCTGCCACCACGGACCAGCCGAGGCTCGGCGCGAGCCGGGACGCTTCGGCGGCCATTTTGGCGGCTAGCTCAGGCCTGGTCAGCACCCTCCTCAGCGCGCGCGCCATTGCATCGGGGTCATCGTGGTCGACGACAAGTCCGGCACCGCTTGAGAGCAACTCAACCGCATGAGGAAATGCCGTCGCGACCACTGGTCGTCCGGCCGCAATTGCGTCAACGAGGACGCCTGAGGTCACCTGGTCCTTGGAGTCATAGGGCAGGACGACCACTCTGCTGGACTGGATTAAAGCGGTAAGTGACGCCACGTCACGATAGTCAGCGTCAAACACGACGGATGATGTAATCCCGTGGCGCTCGGCTTGCTCCATCCGGTCCTGACGGTAGGACTCTCCGTGGGCAGCCAGGACTTTGGGATGAGTCTGTCCGGCTACTAAATAGCGCGGCCGCATCGGGAGGTCGTGCAACGTGCGCATTGCTTCAATTGCCCGTTCGATCCCTTTGCCCGGCCCGATGAGTCCCCAGGTCAATATGAGCGGCCGGCTATCCCGGTCGGGTACAACACGCTTCGCCGGGATGGCAGCGCCATGGGCGATGGTGGTCACCTTGCACGGGTCCACGTCGAACCGATCACACAGCCGGACCCTGGCCGCCTCGGTCATGACAACCACTCGATCTGCCAGGGCAGCCACCTCATTCAGCACGGACCACTGGTGCTGCGTCGGGTTTGTCAGAATTGTGTGGGCGATGACGATGGAGGGGATGTGGAGACTGCCGAGGATCTCGAGAACCTCGTCACCATCGGTGCCCCCGTACAGTCCGTACTCGTGCTGAACCACCGCGATATCGCACTGGTTGAGTGCGTCCGAACCTGCGTCTAGGGAGCGCTGTGATCCATTGACTACTTCGCCGATGACCCGATCACTTGAGGCAATCTGCTTGCCGGCTTCTACGACTCGCACGACGCTCACCTGAGTGTCGTGCGCGGCCAAACCGGTCGCCAGCGCCGCGGTGAAGGTGGCGAGACCGCATGCGGTCGGAGGGTAAGAGCTGAGAATCCCAAAAGAGCAAGCGCGCCCATCAAGGCCTTCGACGGGCAAGTTCCGGACGCGCACAAATGCTCCTCAGAGAGGCTCGGTCGAGGCGTCGAACCTGCACGGGGCGACTTGCGGCCGACGTGGCCGTCCAGCCCAAGCGAAGCGACTCTCCCAAGGGGACGAGAAGCGAAGTCTACCGCGGAAACCTACGGCTCACTCTGTCGCAGCAGGTCACCAGAGCCGCGAGGTCGACAGAGTCCGATCGGAAGTCCGATCGCTCATTGAGGGCGCAATCGCCGCCGTCGGCAATCGGCGTCCCGGCAGCGCGGGAGCGTCTGACCTTCGCGTCTTGGGGAGAGTACGCCTCGGGTGGGTCAGGCCGACGGCGCAGCAAGTACCGCCACTTTCGCCAACGCCGCACCACCACAGAAATAGTGGTTGGCGCGGCTTGCACAGAGCACAGGCGTGTGACTAGCGGTTTCGCGTTCTGGTTGAGATCCTCAGCAGATCCTCAGCGGGGGTTGATTTAATGGTGCTCGTACGCCCATTTAAAGGGGGTTGTAAGAATATGCGTGTTCTTCTTCTCCGGCGGCTGAAGGTGTTCGTTGGTCTTTTGACCGTGGTGTTCGGTGCCGGGCTGGCGCTGTCGGTCCCGGTGCCAGTGAGTGCAGCTTCGTCGAGCGCCGCGGCGCCGGTGGCCCAGGCTCCGCTCCAGGTCCGCAACGGATCGGCCGTCATGACCGGCCCGTACGACCCGGCTCAGACCATTCGGCTCGCCGTCGGACTGACGCCACCTCACATGGGCGCCGAACAGCAGTATCTCCGCGAGATTCAGGACAAGTCCTCGCCGCTGTACCACGCTTTCCTGACGCCCTCGAAGTGGACGGCCCGGTTCGGTCCCACCGCCGCCGCCCAGCAGACGGTGGTCTCGTGGGCGACGAACGCCGGCCTCACGGTCACCCATCTGTACCCGAATCACCTCGTCGTGGACCTGTCTGGTTCCGTGGGGGCCATCGAGAAGGCACTGTCTGTCCAGATCAACTCGTACCGGCTCGGGACACAGACGTTCTTCGCCAATAACCAAGATCCGGTGCTTCCCGATGCGTTGTCGGGCACCGTGGCGTCGATCGACGGCCTGAGCAGCCTTCAAACCATGTTCCCGGCTTCCCCCTCGGCCCAAGAACCGGCCAGCCCGGCCTACGTGGCGGGACCCGTGGTCGCCGCCGGTCCGAGCGCGGCCGCGAACGGCAACCGGGCTGACTTGCCTGCGGCGGAGCGAGCTTCGGCGGGCGCGGGCCCCAACATCACTAACGGCGCCTACGACCCGACGGACATCTACAGTTCCGAGGCCTACGACTACAACGCCCTCTATGGGCAAGGCCACTGCTGCAACCCGCTGGGAAACTCCGGCAGTTCGCCGGCCCAGACGTCGATCGCCATCGCCACGTTCGGCTCCCAGAACACCAGTGACATGACCGGCTTTCAGAGCCAGTATCCGTACCTGGCCTACAACGTCCAGCAGGTGTACATCGACGGCACCCCGTCGTGCTGCGACGCCGAGGGCACACTGGACATGGAGTGGTCGACCGCCATGTCCAACAGCTTCGGCGGCTACGCCGACACTTCCAAGGTGTACCTGTACGACGGAGCCAACTTCAACGACTCGACCTTCACCGACTTGTACAACCAGATGGTGAGCGACAACGCCGCCCGAATCTTCAGCACCAGCTGGAGCTGCACCGAGAACTACGGGTGCTCGTCCTCCACGATGGGCACCAGGGACGCCATCTTCAGCGAAATGGTGGGCCAGGGCTGGACCCTGGTCGCAGCCTCGGGGGACCGTGGCAGCTACGACGACTGCGCCCACGTCTCCGTGAGCTTCCCGGCATCGGATCCCAACGTGGTCGCCGCCGGCGGCACCGAACTCAGCTTGACCTCGGGGTCCACCTACAACGGCGAGGTCGCCTGGTCCGGCGGCCCTGACGGCTGCAGCTCCAACGATGGGGGTTCGGGCGGTGGCTGCAGCGCGACGTTCAGCGCCCCCGCGTTCCAGAGCAACCATCCTTGTGGACCTGATTCTCGCGCCGTTCCGGACCTCTCGCTCAACGCCGACTGGTACAACACCCCGCAGAACTATTACTTCGACGGAAGCCTCAGCGGAACTGGCGGAACCAGCATCGTTGCACCGGAACTGGCGGGGTTCTTCGCCCAAGAGGACTCGTACCTGCTCAGCGAGGGGAGCATCTGCGGAAGCGGCTCCTCCGCCTGCGCACCTCTCGGTAACGCGGACTACCCGATCTACGAGGCGGGCCTCAGCGGTGCGCCCCACGACCCGTACTACGACATCACCTCCGGCTGCAACGGCAACGACATCGGCCTCGGCTACTGCGCGGGCGCCGGGTACGACCTCGTCACGGGGTGGGGTACGGCCAACATGCTTCAGCTCGCCTGGGCGATCAACTGGCACACGCTGGCTGACGATGGGCGGCCAACGGTCACCTTCTCAGGCCCCAGTTCCGGCGTTTGGTACAAGACCGATCGGACTATCGGGATCTCCGTCGCGGACACTGGTGGTGGGTTCCCCGCGAGCGGCGTTGCCGGCTTCAGCGACGCCTGGGATGTCGATCCGGGTGATCCGACCACAGAACCGACACCGGGCGTCGGCAACTCGTTCTACGGAGGCCCGGAGTTTCCCAACGCGACGAGCGGCTCCCTTGACCTGGCGGATGAAGGACAGGGATGCAACACCGTCAACGTCGAGTCCTGGGACAACATGGGGCTCCAGTCAGGCGACGTCACCGACGGACCGCTCTGCTACGACTCGGTGCCCCCAACCATCACGTCGGCTCCGCAAGTGACGCTCCAGAACAACGTCGGACCCGTAGGGTCGACGGTGCCGGTGACCGTGAGCTGGGCCGGTACCGACGCTGAGAGCGGCGTCAAGAGCTACGCGCTCTCCGAGAGCGAGGATGGCGGTGCGTTCACCCAGATCGCCGTACCCAAGGGTCCGTCGAAGACCCTCGATCTCGCTACTGGCCACAGCTACTCCTTCGAGGTGAAGGCGACCGACAACGCCGGGAACACGAGCGCCGAGAGGACCGGCCCCACCTACCAGGTCACCTTCCACCAGGAGAACGCCGGGTCCATCGCGTATTCGGCCGGCTGGACCAGGCAGGCGCTATCAGGTGCCAACGGCGGATCGGTCGACCATGCGAGCGGAGCAGGTGACACGGCGACGCTGACCTTCAGCGGCCTGCAGGTGGCATGGATTTCGACGAAAGGCAGCACGTACGGCTCGGCGACGGCACAACTGGACTCCAACACGCCGCAGACCATCAACACCCACATGAGTGCGACCAAGACTGCACAGGTCGTCGACGTCGAGACGACACCGGGATCAGGTACGCATCACCTTCTGATAACGGTGCTCGGCACGTCGGGGCATCCGCGCATCGATATCGATGCCTTCGTCGTCTTGTCCCACTGAGAGGACTCGTCGCGCACCGCGCAAGGCCAGTGCCGCCAGAAACAGCTTTCTGACTAGGAGCCGCAAAATAACTCGGCGCCCCCGGCAACGCGCCCCCGGTAGTGCGCGCCCCCGGTAGGACTCGAACCTGCGCCAACGCTCCAGAGGCGCATCGGCAATGGCTGGCGCCCAGCTCGTCTCACGCGTTCGTTTCAGCACCGTGGGGTCGGTTGGCCATCGTCTTCTGACGAGCGCCGATTTGATTGCCAACTCGGATTGCCAAGAACGGGCGGTTTCAGATCGAGTGGTCGGCTGGGCGTTGTGCCGGGAGATGCTCAGAGAGGGGAGTGGACAAGATGGGGCGCATCAGCGACGCCGACGTCGGTTCCGCTCATGTATTGAGCAACGTTCGGACCGCTCTCTCCTCTGGTTTGAAACCTCGGAATGGCTAGGATCCTACAGCGGCTGACCAGGTCGGCGAAAAGGCGACTGGGGTGAGCGTAGGGATTTGGAACTTGATTGGAGGGTGGTCAGATTGAGCTATCGATCTCGCCTCGGCGTCCTTGGCGTCACCTTGGCTGCGTCAATCGCCGCCCTGACCGCCTTCGTGCCTACCAACGCGGCCGAAGCAGCGGGTGAGAGCCAGATGGGGGTTGGCCACCTGACGGTCGGACCGCCTCTGGGGCGGGCGAAGCCCGCGGTGTCGGGGCCTGAAACCGCTCCGGCGGGAACGCCGTCGCCCTGGGAGGCCCTGAAGCATGCCCCTCCCTTCTACCCCGGCACCATGCTCCTGGCGAGCGACGGCACCGTGCTCGTCCACTCCGAACCTGAGTCGGGAGGTACCAGCGACTGGTACAAGCTCACGCCGAACTCCGAGGGCAGCTACATCGACGGGACCTGGAGCCAGATCGCATCGATGCCGGCGAGCTATGACCCCCTCTATTTCGCTTCGGCGATCCTCCCGGACGGGAGGATGATCGTCGAGGGAGGGGAATACCTCGGAGGCACCCCGGAATGGACCAACAAGGGCGCCATCTACGATCCAGTCGCTAATACGTGGCGGCCCGTCGCCCCTCCCGGGGGATGGACGAACATCGGAGACGCTCAGGGCGAGGTGCTCGCAAACGGCACCTTCATCCTGTCCCAGGCTTGCCAGAACTGCCTTTCGTCGAGCCCCACCTTGACCACCGACGATGCACTCTTCAACTCCACTGGTTTGAACTGGCTGCCGATCCCGGGGCAGGGAAAGAACGACCCCAATGACGAGGAGGGCTGGACGCTCGAGCCGAGCGGTCAGCTCCTCACCATCGACACCTGGTTGACACCGACCACCGAATTATTCACCCCCTCAACCCTCAATTGGGCCAACGCGGGGAACACGGTGAGATCGCCGGTCAACAGCGCAGCCGCCGAGATAGGACCTCAGGTCGAGATGCCCGGCGGTAATACCTTGGTGGTGGGCGCCGGATCGGGGGCAGAGGCTCCCGCCGCGTGCGCAACCACTACTCCGGCCGCTACCGCGCTGTACGACTACGCCAGCGGCAAATGGGTCAACGGCCCGCCGATCCCCACGATAGGAGGAATGCAGTACGACAGCGCCGACGGCCCCGGCACCATCCTGCCCGATGGAAATGTGCTCTTTGATGTGAGTCCGTGTGTCTACAACGCGCCGATCGCCTTCGAGCTCTATGACGCCGCTTCGAACACGCTGAGCCAGGTCCCGAACGTTCCGAACGCGGCCAATGACTCCACGTATTACACGCGGTTGCTGGCGCTTCCGAACGGGCAGATCCTGTTCAACGACGGCAGTCACCAGATGGAGGTTTATACCGCCGGTGGAACGCCCAACCCGGCGTGGGCCCCGGTGATCACATCGATCAGCTCAGCGAGCTTCTCCCCGGGTCAGAGAGCAAGTTTGTCGGGTATCCAACTGGCGGGGCTCGACCAGGGCGCCGCCTACGGTGACGACGTCCAGGACAACACCAATTTCCCGCTGGTACGGATAACCAACTCGGCGTCCGGGGTAGTCACGTATGCCCGGACCAGCAACTGGACCTCTGTCTCAGTCGCACCGGGAGCCGCCTCGTCTACAAATTTCAAGGCCCCGACCACAACGCCAGCAGGTCCAAGCACCCTTGTCGTGGTCGCCAACGGGATCGCCTCGCAACCCGTGCAGGTAACTATCAAGTAAGCGGCTACTCGGCGCCGACCACCTTAAAGTCCTGATTGACGAAGACGTGGTGTGGCCAGTTGACGCCGATGTTGTGGACCTCGTATTCGCCGTTGCTCAGCTTCACGACGCGGTCGACAATTCCCCCGGGATAGGCCGCCAGCGCAGCTTCCGTCGCCTTGTTGGCTGCCGTTCCGCTGACGATCGTTCCTGACCCCTGGCTATAACTGGCGGGGATCTGACCGACCTCTTTTGACGTTTCGGCTGCACCCTTTTGGAAGGGGACCACCGTTGCCGCCGTCGAGGTCCGAGATCCGCCGCCAGTCGTTTGCACGATCACCTGCGTGGCCTTGATGGTGGTCGAACTCACGGTACCCAGTACGAGGACGTGCTCGCCCTTGGTAATTGCGCTCTTCGAGGTCGAGCTCGTCCCCTTCTCGTATTTCGTCGACGCCTCCTCGTCAACTGTCACCTCCTGAGCAGCTGATGTCGTCAGGATGAAACTGGACTTGGACACGTTCCCGACCGCGCCCGAGGATCCCCCGGGGGCCGGTCCAGATCGTGCATTGGATCCCTGGCCGCCGGGTCCGAGATGTCCAGTGGAGCTGCTGGCGACCACGGATTGCGCGGCCCCCGCCGAGGACGACGCGCCGACGCCGACGACCAATCCCGTCACCGAACCCAGCAGCGCAGCGGCCACGAACATTCCTCGCCCCACGCGTGGCAGCGATCGCCCCACGCGTGGCAGCGATCGCCAGGCCCGTGGCCGGCATCGTTGATCGGCCACGGTCGCTGAGACTGGCCAACCTGACGATGAAGCTGGCGGGAGAGGCAACGCAGAAACTGCACCCGCCACGTCTTTGTCAGGCATTGACGCTGACGACTTGCCCGATTCGGGATCCTCGGGGCTGGTTGGTTCGTAATCACTCATGACGGCGCTCCTCAAACTCAGGTATAGAGAGAGTGCCAGCCGTTCATGTGAAGCTTCTGTAGGCCGCCTGCGTGCCTGCCCCGAATCCTCTTCGACAGATCATCTCGAGTAGCGGGCAGACTCTGATCAGAACTGGTGCCCCGAAACAGTGGGACAGCGTGGGTCCATGTTCCTCCAGGTCTGAGGTGTTCCGCCTCGCTCCTTTGCCGCACACTCACGCAGGACTTAGTCCGATGCCGAACACCTTGCTGAGGAACGAGACGATCCGCGCGTCAATCTGTCCAGGCGAAGGGTCCTCGCCTGGTGTGCCCAACCCATGTGCGCCCCGCGCGACGAGGTCGAGTTCGGTCGGCACGTGGTCCGCTTCGAGGCGTTGAGCCAGATCCTCAGACTGTGCTGCGGGCACGATGTGGTCGGCCGTGCCCTGCAGGATCAGGAACGGCGAGTCCCCAGGACCGACATAGGTGATCGGGCTGGCGTCCCGGAGCACGGGTGATGAGCCCGAAGCGGTGCCGAAGACGGTGCGGAAGATCTTCATGATGTACGCACCCCAGCCCGGCGCGGTGAGATCGGTGGGGCCGAACTCGTCGACGACGGCGTCGACCCTGCTCGAGACGTCGCCGAACGCTCCGGTGTCCCACGCGGCTGGGGTGTCGTTGGCCCCCAGCAGGCTCACGAGCTGACCACCCGCACTCGATCCCCACGCGGCGATCCGATTCGGGTCGATGCCGAGCTCGAGAGCATTGGCACGGAGGAACCGGACCGCGCATTTCACGTCGATGATCTGGTCGGGCCACGGGTTCTCGGGCGCCAGGCGATAGTTGACGGAGGCCACGACTATTCCGTGCGCGACGAGCTGCGCCGCCTCCGTCGACTGTGCCAGATCGACGAACCGCTCTCCGCGTTCCCATCCGCCCCCGTGGACCTGGAGGACGACAGGAGCTGGGCGGGCGGTCGCCGCTGGAGCGAAGAGCGACATAGTGAGGTGTTGTCCCCCGTCGGTGCAGTACGTCACGTCTCGCTGACCCTCCCACCGCGGGAAGGTCTCGGCCGCAGTCGACGTCGGTCGCTGTTCCATGTGGGCCGCCCCGGCTCGGAGCGGCGGCAGTATGACCGCCAGGGCTCCAACGAGGACGGGCAGCAGTGCCATCGCCACGACGCGAGTCCTCGCCACCGGCTCACGATACCGAGAGCTCCTCCACGAGAGGCTTCGCCAACCACGGGGGTTCTCCTCCCTCGCCTGATGGGGGCAACGGGACCGGAGCCTCCACCGGTGAGGGCTCGGGCGCCGGCATGGACGAGAAACGCCGCTTCCGAGCCAGTGCGGGGGCTTCCACCACGCGCCAGGAGAGTTCGGCGCATGTCAGCGAGGCAAGCAATGCGCCGACGATCCCCATGAGCCCGAGGCTGCGCAACCAGGTGAGCCACACGTAGTGCCACAGGTAGAGCGCGTACGAACGCTGGCCGAGGTAGACCGCCACCGGATGAGAGAGGATCGTGGCCTTCCTGGGTGTCCGCTCGTCGACAACGTTCGCGATGAGGACTGCCGCGCCCAGCGACACGCCGACCCACGCCAAGGCGAATTGGAGCCCGGACGCCCGGTGATCGAAGACCCACGCGGCCCACACCATGACACCGAGCACGCCCACGATGGTCGGCACCCGCACGTGGGAGTGGATCCAAGTCACGACGCGGCTGTGCTGGGTCCAGCAGAGAGCCAAGAACGCTCCGGCTAGGAAGGCTCCGGCACGGGTGTCCGTCCCCATGTCCACGATGCCCGTGGTCGACACGGCGTGGTGGATGACGACGACGTCGAGCAGCGACAGCACCGTCAGCAACGCTGCGAAGATCGCCGCCAGGCGTGGCCGGCACCACAGGATCACCATGAGCAGTGGTGCCCAGATCAAGTAGAACTGTTCCTCGACCGCCAGGGACCACAGATGGCCGAGCGGAAAGTAGCCCGACGACAAGTTGTTGATCTCGAACCAGTTGCTGAAGTAACCCAGCGCCGCGCCGACCCCCTGCAGCGCGGTTGTGATCGGCTCAGGCGCGCCGACACCTCCCCCGGGGACGGTGGTGATCCACGGGTGGTTGCCCAGAACGGCCACGACCAGCAGCCAGGTAACCACGAAGAGCCAGAGTGCTGGAAGGAGCCTGAGCGCGCGTCGGGCGAAGAAATTGCGAAGCGAGACTCGTCCTGTCGCGACGTGTTCCGCTTCGAGGAGCGACGTGATCAAGAATCCGCTCAGCGCGAAGAAGACGAACATCGCGGTCTGCCCGAAGGCGAAGTCATGGATCACGTTGGCATGGGCGACGAAGACGACGAGCCAAGCCACTCCGCGGAGACCGTCAAACGCCGGTTGGCGCCCGAGTCCGCGCGGCGCCGGATGCACTGCGCCCGGCGCAGGCGTGTGTTTTGTCGTGACCCGCACGACGCGAACCTTTCCCACCGACATGGGGCGGGCCTGGGAATAAGGAAAGGGTTTGGTGAGGAACGGGCGGCTTCGCTGGGTGTGAGCTGGGATCAGCCGATCCCATTTTGTCGTCGCGGTCGACGGACCAGCTAAAACAATTGGAGCCCGTCGGGAGTATCTGGCGTGCCCGGGGACGACAACAACACGAAGACGCTCCGCATGCGCGACCAAGTCACCTCGTGCTCCACCTTCTGCACAGCCACGGGATCGTGCCCCCTTCTGACCCGGTCACCTTGATCAAGACGATGATCGAGGCGAAATGTTTGCAGGATTGCCGGGACGTCAGGGGAAGCGGACTGCAGGATATGACGGAAGGGGCGGCCTTCTTCGAGGGGACGGGCCTCCACTTGGACATCGGGTGTCACTTTGGTGCTTGGGCTTCAGCTCTGCGACTGCGGCGAGATGAGTTGGACCGACCCAGCGTCGCAAGATTGTCCGGCTGGGCTCGGATCGCCCCGTTGGTCGACGGTCGGACAGAACCCGCTGGTCTCGTTGGGGATCAGGCGGATCGCTGGGTTTCCGGAGCGAAGGGCCATTGTCGAGGTCGGACCACCGTTCCTCGTCAGCGGGGACACCAGACTGGAGGAGGCGGAGGCGACGTCGTCGATCCCGCCGTTGAAGCATGACGTATCTATTGCGGCGTTGTATCCTTGGTCTGTTTCCGAGCCGCCCGTTCCTTGCGAACAACGGTTGGCGAGGAGATCGCCCCCGACGGTGACAGCGCTCGAGCTTGTCCCGTCGTTGTTGTCGCCGTTGTCGATGCCAGCACCGTTGGCGCCGGCGCTGTTTCCCGAGAGGGTTGAGTGGATGAGCTCGAGGGTCCCTGCGCCGGTGTAGTCCCCATTGTCGATCGCTCCACCGTCGCCGGAGGCGGCGTTCTTGGTAAAGGTCGAGTCGCTCACCGATAGCACACCGGTGCCGCCGGAGTCGGCTCCGAGGCCGTCGCCGTTGTCGATCGCGCCCCCTTCTAAGGAGGCATGATTGTGCGAGAAGGTAGAATCGTCGACTGTTGCAGCCCCGGAGCTGACGAATCCGATGCCGTTGCCAATGGCGCCACCTTCGGCTGCGCCGTTGCCGGAGAACGTGGAGCTGGTGACTTCGAGGGTCCCCGAGCCGCGACTTCCACCGTCGCCGATGGCCCCGCCGTCACCGGTCGCCACATTGTCAGTGAAGACGGAGAGGGTGACGGTGACGTTGCCGCGGTCGTGGTCATTGCCTATGGCCCCGCCGTCGCCGGAGGCGCTGTTGTCCCTGAATCGGCAACGGCTGATACTGACCACGCCCCCCAGGTTGTTCGACAGGCCGCCCCCATTGGGGTCCTTACCGGCGGCGTGACCGTTCTCGATGGTCACGCCGCTCATGACGAGGTAAACCCCGCTGCCGACCGTCAGAACCTGCAGGCTGCCCCCGCCGTCCAAGATCGGTTCGGCTACTCCCGGGGCCGGACGGATGGTCACCGGAGCGGCGCCGGTCGTATCGCTCGTCTTGATCGTGAACCCGCCCGAGTAGACAGCCGTGGCACCCGACGTAACCAGCTCGATCTCGCTCCCAGCGACGGCGTCGTGTAACGCCGTGGAAAGGCTGCAGGCATCAGCTGTCGTCGCGCAGGTACCGGTCCCGTCTGCAGCCGCGTAGAGCACAGAGTTAGTCGCGCCCGCATCGCCCGGAGCGGTGAGATTCAGCAGCCCCAAGAACAGCACCGCCATGACAGCCATTCCGATTGGCACTGTTGTCCCGGTCCGACGACCCCGTAAGCCGACTACGACACCGCGTGATGCTCTCGACGATTGTCGCATTTGCTGGGTCCCGTCCCGGCGGTCGTGCGATCGCCACGCAGCATACGTCATGGCTCGTCGCCGCGCCGACCCGTGGGTCCGGTGTCCGTCACCAGCTGATTGAGCGCTGGCCATAGTCTTCGAACTTGCACCGGCTGACGCTCAGCAACCGCGTCGCGCAGCCGGGCCAGGCCCCAAGCGTCTTGACCCGGGTTGGATCGGGTCAAGTCATCCGCGGTCGTCGTCGCGGTGGCTGAGCGGGCATACGAAACGCCACAGCACCGGGCAGTGGCGGCCCGGGCAGTGGCGTCCCCGGCAGTGGCGCCCCCGGCAGTGCCGGAGTTCATGGCGCCCCCCGGCACATGGCGCCCCCGGCATGCCGCTCCGGCAGGACTCGAACCTGCGCCACCGGCTCCGGAGGCCCGTCTGGAATGTCCAGTGCGTCATGTCGGTCTGACGCACTCGTTCTGAGCCGGGCGGACAGTCCAGGCAATCCGCAGGAGTCTGCGCGGTCCCGCTGGTTTGATTGCCAAATTTGGATTGCCATCAAAGGGCGCGCTCTGATCGAGGTTTCGCCTCACGCCTCTCGTGCCGTCCCTGCCGTCGCAAGCGGACGTGGTGGAAGCGATCGGTGTACTTGGATACGCCCACCGTGGTCGTCATTGAAACGAGGGGCAGATGACCGGCTGCGAACCTGAGCTTGGTGCCTTTGCCCGCCCGATACCCGCTCCACCGGCGACGAAAGCCCAGGTTGGAGGCCCTTCTCGCGTCGGCAAGCAGCCGTGTATGCTGTACAGCATGTTGTACAAGAGTTTCGAGCACCTGGGAATCGAGGAGTTCCGCAAGAAGGTGAGTTCCCAGGGGCTGCGTCAACTTCTCGCAGGAGAGGGCGTGGTCGAGGTTGGGGCCTATAACCGCGCCGACGCCTTCTTGGTCGAACCGACCGTTTTCGAGGATCTCTCAGCGAAGGAAGAGCGCCTTGAGAGCCTCATGACCACGCTCCCACTTCTCATGGCTGCAGTCAGTACCAGGACCGCAATCCCCTCAGAGATGCTTGAGCGCTTCGGGATGTCGCCAACTGATGACTCATGGCAAGCGCTCAACGCGTTGCAGGCGGCCTTCCCAGTGCGCCTCACGGCCAACGAGGATGGTGAACCAATCGCCCGGGCCAGTTTTAGCGTCCAAGAGCCCATCGGTGAGTTCGACGAAGAACTCGATCTGATCGACGACTGAGTCCTATCTCGCGGCAACAAAGTGGCGGGGGATTCCTGGTATCCAGAAGCGGCCGAGTACTGGTTCAATACCGAGGAGTTTGATTACCCGTTCCGCCACGGCGACCTGTTCAACACGCCCGGAACCAAGCTCTGCACGACTACCAAGGGGAAGCCCTGGACAGCCGTGTTGGTTGTGCATCCGAGCTGTGAGTTGGGTGCTAAGGCAACTGAGGACACGGAGGTGCTCGTCGCGCGGGTGAACCGGGTTGACGCGCACGGCCCCAACTCCCGTCCCAGACTGCGGGTCGGTTTTGCCGAGAAAGACGGCGAGGTCGTGGTGGCTTATGCCAACACATTCTGGCTGGCACCCCCACCCGGCTCCGATGCCGATGCTGATCTCTATGCCGACTTTCGGGTTACGCAGAGAGTGCCACTTCGGGATCTCGCCGCAGTCGGGCGGCTCGGCGCTATGTCCCACGAGGCTCGGGCTTACCTGATTCGACGAGAGATCTATTTCAAGCACCGGTGGCTCGTCGCCGTCGACGAGATTCGACAGCACGAGGCATGGCGAATCGCCCACGACGCTGATTTCGTCGGCCCAAAGCCTCAGTGGCCGACGTCGACGGATCGTCCCTGACGGCCCGTCGCCGTTGTGCCAGCGGGGCGGCGGCCCGTCGCATCAGACCGGTATCGGAGGGGCTGACCAGTTACATCGAGTGAGCGTCCCCCTTCCCCAGTGCCTCTCGCGCGGTGTGCGCCAGGGATGTGTCCCCGTCGGTCGAGTCACCTTCGGGTTAAGGAGCGGGTGGTGGAATGGTCCAGCATTGCGGCATGATCCTGATACCAGGAGTAGACAGGCGACGAGGCATGAGTTACGAGCAGGTTCTGATTCGCACACACGATGGCGAGTGCCCGGCGTATGTGTTTACGCCCTCGGAAGTCAACCGGCGCCCGGCGGTGATCTTCTACATGGACGGGCTAGGCATCCGGCCGACGATCTTCGAGATGGGACAAAGGCTGGCCAACAACGGCTATGTCGTGCTGGTGCCTGATCTGTACTATCGAGTTGGTCGCTACGAGGCGTTGGAGCCCAAGAAGGTATTCGCCTCAGGAGACGTGAGAGGCACGATCGGTCACTTGTTCGCTTCAACAGACAATCGCCGCGCGGCCGAGGACACAGAGGCGTTCCTCGCTTACCTCGACAGCCGCGAGGACGTCGCCGGAACCAAGGTGGGCACGACCGGCTATTGCATGGGCGGCGCGATGTCTTTGACCGCGGCGGGAACCTATCCGGAGCGTGTCGCCGCAGCGGCCAGTTTCCACGGCGGCAACCTGGCCACAGACTCCGATCTCAGCCCACACCATCTTGCATCCCGGATCGCCGCTCGGGTCTATGTCGCCGGCGCTGACCACGACGACTCATACCCGCCCGAAATGGCAGCTCGGCTTGAACAAGCGCTCTGCGACGCAGGTGTGGAGCACCGCTGTGAGATCTATCCCGAGGCGCTGCACGGCTGGACGATGGCGGACTTCCCCGTCTACAACGAGGCCGCCGCCGAGCGCCACTGGAGCGCGCTGGTGACCCTCTTCGACGACACGCTGACATAAGCCTGTCGGCGCACCTCGCTCGATCAGGCAGCGCCGGGCTGCCGGTCACGAAATCTGGCATTGTGTTTCTCGAATTTTGCGCCCCCGGCAGGACTCGAACCTGCGCCACCGGCTCCGGAGGCCGGTGCTCTATCCGCTGAGCTACGGGGGCGGGCGTTCCCCGCTCCATTGAGCGGGGAGGAACGATCGTAGTCCTCGGACCGGGCCACCAGCATCGGTCCTTCGTGCCGGGACCGACCGGACACTGCCGTATCCTGCACTTTCATGCCGGTGGACCACGACGTCGCGACCGCCGCCCTTCAGCGCGACCTGCTGCCGCGCACGGCGTCGGTCGACGAGAAGGGGCACCTGCACGTCGGGGGCATCGACGTGCTCGAGCTGGCCGAGGAGTTCGGGACGCCGTTGTTCGTCTACGACGAGCAGCACCTCCGCCACGCCTGTCGGGAGGCCGTCGCGGCCTGGGGCGACGGGGTCGCCTATGCCACCAAGGCCTTCTTGTGCCGCGCCATGGCCCGGCTCGCCTACGAGGAGGGCATGCACCTCGATGTGGCCTCGGGCGGTGAGCTCCACGTCGCTCTTGCCGCCGGCGTGCCGGCCGAGCGCCTCGTCCTCCACGGGAACAACAAGTCGACCGACGAGTTGACCGCTGCCCTCAAGAACGGCGTCGGCCGCATCGTCGTCGACTCCTTCGACGAGATCGCCCGGCTGGGGGCGCTGCTCGAGTCCTACCCGCCCGCGGGGGCTCGGCCCAAGGTGCTCGTCCGGGTGACTCCTGGCGTCGAGGCCCATACCCACGAGTTCGTGCGCACCGGGCAGGAGGACTCCAAGTTCGGCTTCTCCGTCTCGTCGGGGGCGGCCATCCAGGCGGTCGCCGCCCTCGAGCTGCTGCCCAGTGTGGAGCTGGTCGGCGTGCACGCGCACATCGGAAGCCAGGTGTTCGACACCTCCTCGTTCGAGCAGGCGGCCGAGGTGCTCGGCGCGTTCTTCGCGCCCCTCGGGCTCCCCGAGCTCGTCGTCGGTGGCGGGCTCGGCGTGCCCTACGTGAACGGGGAGAGCGCGCCCACACAGCGCGAGTGGGCCGACGCCACACGAACGGCGTGCGCCAAGGCCGGGGTCGATCCGGCGACGCGGCTCTCCGCCGAGCCCGGACGCTCCATCGTCGCCACCGCGGGCCTGACGCTCTACACGGTCGGCACCGTCAAGCACCTTCCCGGCATCCGCACCTACGTGAGCGTCGACGGGGGCATGAGCGACAACCCGCGCCCCGTCCTCTACGACAGCGGGTACGAGGCGTTCCTCCCGCGAGCGACGTCGGCTCCTCGCCGGCGGCCGGTGCGGGTTGTCGGCAAGCACTGCGAGAGCGGCGACCTGGTGGTGCCCGAGGCCTTCGTCCCCGATGACCTCGAGGTCGGTGACGTCCTGGCTACGCCGGTGACCGGCGCTTACGGGAACTCCATGGCGTCGAATTACAACAAGGTCCCACGCCCGGCCGTCCTCTTCGTGGCCGACGGGACAGCCCGTGTGGTCGTGCGTCGCGAGACCTTCGACGATCTCACTCGCCTCGACGCCTGACGATCCGCCGCGTGACCTGAATCACAAATGAGCGTGGCCGGCGCGCGGTCGCGCGTTGCCGTCGTCGCACGCGACTGTGGGAGGTGTTACGCCGAGTCCGAAGCTGGAGCCGATCGCGTTGAGCGGCGAGATCCTCTCCATGCTCGGCGGATTCTGCGCGCGTGGACCAGTGACTCAGGTCACCGCGCCATCATCGCTACGGGCGCGAGGTCTACCAGGTGTGGGTCGTCACGCCGCGGCCGCCACGTAGCGGGCAGACCCAAGAGGCTTGCCGGGACGCAGTTGGCCAACGGCGGCCCCGTTGCCCGACGGGTCGAGGCTGACGCCGGTGATCGAGGCGGCGGGCGGGCTCGTCGGGCAGGGGCAGCCGTCGCCGCCGTTGCCGTCGTACAGCCCGGTCGATTTCGCTATCGCATGGTTGAGCGCTGAACCCCCTGCCGGTTTGATGATCGTCGCCAACACCTCCTGGGTCGCGGTGTAACTGGACGCGTACGACGAATTGCCGGAGCCGTAGGCCACGACCAGGGTCCCGACGATGGCCTGGTCGTCGCCGGCGCCGAGCGATGAGGGATATGTTCCGACCGGATCGGCGACCGGACCGATCAAGGTCGAGCCCGTCGGTTTGGCGGAGAAGATGCTCGTGGTTTCGGTGTAGGAGATGCCGTTCGACGCGTAGAGCCGCTGGGTGACCGCTGCGGCGAGGGTCCCGTCGGGGCCGCCGGCGGCGTGGATGAGGATGGAAGCTCCGTTGGTGTCGGACACGGTCCCGGTCGACAGGGGCGTGCCGAAGTCGCTCCCCAAGCGTCGGATGGAGGCGAAGCTGGCGGCGGCCACGTAGTTGTTGCTGTCCACCCAGGCGGCCACGGCCCGGCCCCCGGGGGACACCCCGACGGCCGCGGCCGAGACGTAGGCCCCGCTCGCCGACAGCTGCGATGGCGAGGACCAGGTGCCACCGGCGGTGCGGTAGACCGCCTGGATCGACTCGGTGTTGCCATCGTCCGTGCTTCCGTAGACCAACAGAGCGGCGGTGCCCGAGGCATCGAGCGCCAGCCAGGAGCTGTTGAACAGCGGCTGACCCGTGTACACATCGGTCGGCCCGGATGCCAGCGTCAATCCCCCGGAGCCACTGATTTTGAAGCTCTCGACGCTCATTCCGGTCGAAGTCGCCTCGGATGTGAGCACCTCGCCAGCCCGCACGGCAAGGTTGCTGAAGCCGGACGGGAGCTCAACCGGGCTGCCCCACACCCCGGCGGCGGAGCGGTAGGCCATGTACTCGGTTCCGTAGGTCGTCAGCTCCCACGTGTACACCGCAGCGCCGCTCGTCGTGAAGGCCACGTGGCCGGGGGTCCCGGTCTCGGCCAGCCCGGAGATCGGGGGAACTCCCACGGCCGCCCCGACGGTGCCACCCGCGGCGACGTGGGCAACGGCCGGCACCCCGCTGGCCAGGGTGAAGAAGAAGACCGACCCGCCGGCGGGGTCGCCTGCCGCCTCGGCCCCAGACGTCGATGCCCCATTGGGCAAGGCGGAGAATTTGGTCCAGGTGCCTGCCGCCGCTGCGGACGCGGCGGGAGCGGCGGACATGACCATCAGGCCGAACATGCCGGCCAAGGCCACGCGCGTGATGCGGTTGCTGGACATGGGAACCCCTCTCGCCCGAATGCCGCCCTGTTGCAGGCTAGCGAATGCGAGCGCCCCTCGGCGGAACTCGAGACGTCGATTGGTTTGCACGACGGACTCCTATTGACCTGCATCCGCACGTTGCGCGTCCGCGGATCAGTGACTCAGTCACTAGTCCGAACTCAGCGACGACGCCGGCTTGGCGTGGGCCGCCACGCTGGCACGCCGATGACGATTCCGATGATGGCCGCAGTCGTGGCTCCCGGGAACCGAAAGTCCGACCTGAAGCGCGCGAGCACGAGCGACTTGACCACGATCAGTCCGAAGAGAGCGGGAACTTCACGGCTTGCCCGAAGTTGATCAGTTCGGTCGGCCGCTGGAAGTTCACGTGCGACGGGTACTCCTGGGCAGTGCAGCCAGCGCTGCTTGGCGCCGTGCGCTGGGCGCAGCACGCTGCATGCACCATCAACGGAGTGGTTTACGGTTTTCAGAGACATCGACGGCGCCCTCCGCTCTCCGGCGCTCTCAAACGGCCCAAGGGCTCGACAACCCACCGGCCCACTTCGCCCGCAGCACCGACGCCGGCACCACGCGCGACCTCATATGAGCGAGCCGGTGGGCGTCCCCGCAGAAGGACTTCGCCGGCGCGGGCAGCCTGTACCGTTTGGAGGTGACTGCCGCCCAGCCCAAACTGCCCATCAAGGTGCAGACGCAGCCGATGCGGCCCGCACCCGAGCCCGAGCCCGAGCCCGAGCCCGAGCCCTCCCACACGCACACGCACACGCACCCCGCCCCGACGGTCCGGGTCGCGTTACTCGGATGCGGCAACGTGGGCAGCGCCCTGGCCGAAATCCTCCTCACTCGCGCCGACGACGTGGCCGACCGCACCGGCATCCGCCTGGAGCTGGTGGGCATCGCGGTGGCTGACCCGGCCAAGCCGCGCCCGCCGGCGATCGACACCAACCTCATCGGGACCGACGCCGCCGCCCTCGTCGCGCGCGACGACGTCGACGTGGTGGTCGAGCTCATCGGCGGCCTGCACCCGGCGCACGAGTTGGTCGAGAGCGCGTTGCGCAACGGCAAGCCGGTCGTCACCGGGAACAAGGCGCTGCTCGCGGTGGCCAGCGCCGAGCTGGCCGGGGTCGCGGCGGCCGCCGGGGTGGACCTCCTCTACGAGGCCGCCGTAGCCGGGGCGATCCCCGTCATCCGGCCGCTGCGCGAGTCGCTGGCCGGCGAGCAGATCGTCCGGGTCATCGGGATCGTCAACGGGACGACGAACTACATCCTCACTCGCATGGAGGAGGACGGCGACAGCTACGACGACGTGCTGCGCGAGGCGCAGGCGCTCGGCCTGGCCGAGCGCGACCCCACCGCCGACGTCGAGGGGCACGACGCCGCCGCCAAGGCGGCCATCCTGGCCGCGCTCGCCTTCGGCGCAGACCTCGTCGACGGCGACGTCTACCGCGAGGGCATCACCGGGGTCAGTGCGGCCGACGTGGCGTACGCCAGCCGGCTGGGATACGCGGTCAAGCTCCTCGCCATCGCCGAGCTCGTCGACGGCGGGCCCGAGGTCTCCGTGCGGGTGCACCCGGCCATGGTCCCGCGCACCCACCCGCTGGCCTCGGTGCGCGGCGCGTTCAACGCGGTGTTCGTCGAGGGCGCGGTGAGCGGCGAGCTGATGCTCTACGGGCGCGGCGCGGGCGGGGGCCCGACGGCCAGCGCCATGCTCGGGGACCTCGTCGACGCGTCGCGCAATCTCCTCGCCGGCGCCCCGGCACCGGCACCCAAGCGCACGAGCACGACGGTGCGCCCGCAGAACGACCTGCGCTCGGCCTTCTACCTCTCCATGGACGTGGCGGACCGGCCGGGCGTCCTGGCCGCGGTGGCCAAGATCTTCGGCGACCACGACGTCTCCATCCGCTCCATGGAGCAGGTCGGCCTGGCCGAGGAGGCCCGCCTGATCTTCCTCACCCACGTGGCGCGCGAGGGCGACCTGCTGGCCACCATCGACGAGCTGCGCCGGCACCAGGCCGTGGACCGGGTGAGCGGCGTGCTCCGAGTGATCGGCGAGCACGAGGACGGCGCCCCGTGAGCGCCGGCTGGCGCGGCGTCATCACCGAGTACCGCGACTTCCTCCCGGTCACCGAGCGCACGCCGGTCGTCACGCTGCTCGAGGGCGGCACCCCGCTCGTGCCCGCCCCGCGCCTGTCGGAGCGGGTGAACGCCGAGGTGTGGCTGAAGGTCGAGGGCGCCAACCCCACCGGGAGCTTCAAGGACCGGGGCATGACGATGGCCATCTCCATGGCGGTCGAGGAGGGGGCGAAGGCGGTCGTCTGCGCGTCGACGGGGAACACCTCGGCCTCCGCCGCCGCCTACGCCTCGCGGGCCGGGCTGGCCTGCGTCGTGCTCATCCCCGACGGGCACATCGCGCTGGGCAAGCTGGCCCAGGCGCTCATGCACGGGGCGCGGGTGCTCCAGGTGCGCGGCAACTTCGACCAGTTGTTGACGATCGTGCGGGACCTGCCCAACCACGCGCCCATCACCGTCGTGAACTCGGTCAACCCGCACCGGATCGAGGGGCAGAAGACGGGCGCCTTCGAGATCGTCGACGTGCTGGGCGACGCCCCCGACGTCCACTGCATCCCCGTGGGCAACGCCGGGAATATTTCGGCCTACTGGCGGGGTTATCTACAGTACAAGGAGGCGGGAAAGGCGACGAAGTTGCCCCGCATGATGGGATTCCAGGCCGCAGGTGCGGCGCCGATTGTGCTCGGGCACCCCGTCGAGGAGCCCGAGACGATCGCCACGGCGATCCGCATCGGGAACCCGGCCAGTTGGTACTCGGCCACGGCGGCCGCCTCCGAGTCCGGCGGATCCATCTCGGCCGTCTCCGACGACGAGATCCTCGATGCGTACACGTTCTTGGCCAAGGAGGAGTCCGTCTTCTGCGAGGCCGCGTCGTCGGCGTCGGTGGCCGGCCTCCTCAAGCAGGGCGTACCGGCGGGCTCGCGGGTCGTCTGCGTCTTGACCGGGCACGGGTTGAAGGACCCGGACCTGGCCATCAAGGCCATCTCGGTCCCCACGGTGATCGATCTGGACCTCGAGACGGTCCTGGCCGAGATCTCGCTCTGACCTGGCCTCTCGGCCTGCCGCCCGGGTTACCAGGGCGACCGGCCGGAACCCGGGGTGTGTTGGCACTCCGGTGCGTACCGGGTAAAGTGTGTCTATCCCCACTGCGCTTCGAAGCGCTCTCCGCGGGTACAAGCGGTCTCGGGAGAGCCAACGTGGTGGTGACTTGGGGGAGGGCTTCACACACGCAAGCCCTTCGCCTCCCTGAAATCCCCTCGCCACGCGTGGACCATCATCCGGGCCGGCGATAACCCTCGTAGATGAGGAGCCATGACTGCGGAACAGCAGCTCGAACGATCGGTTCTCGAAGGCAAGGAGCGAGATGAGCTCAGTGCCATCGCCCAGGCCATGTCGCTCAAGACGACGAGCCGGACGAAGAAAGCCGACATCATTGATCAGATCCTCCATGCGACGGGCGTGACCTCCGGGTCGGCGTCCGCCGCATCGAGCAACGGCGACGGGGACGTCGACGGGAACGGCACCAAGCCGTCCCGGCGCTCCCGCACCGCCACCGCCACCGCCACCGCCACGGCCGAGGCCGCGGACACGCCGGCCACCGCCGAGACGCCCGCGGCCGAAGCCTCGGCCCCCGACACCTCGGCTGCGGAGACTCCGGCCACCGAGCCCGCCTCGGGTGAGGCCGCCCCGGGGGCGACCGCCTCGGGTGCGGCGGCCGGGACCGGCAACTCCGGACCGGCCGTCTTCGTGGAGCCGCCGGACCTGGCGACGGGCACCGAGCCGGCGCCGCGCCAAAACGGCCAGCAGAACCAACACGGCCAGCAGAACCAGCACAACCAGCCCGGCAACCAGCAGGGCCAGGGCCAGGGCCAGGGCAACCGCAACCGCGGCAACCAGAGCCAGAACCGCCAGCAGCCCGACGGCGACGTCGGCAACCGCCGCAGTCGCCGGCGCCGCGGCCGCGAGCGCCCCGGCCAGGGCGGCGAGCTCCAGGGCGGTGGGCAGGAGCAGCCCTACACCGGCGAGATGGTCGAAGTGAAGGGCATGCTCGACCTGCGCGACGAGGGCTACGGCTTCCTGCGCTGCGAGGGGTACCTGCCCTCGACGAAGGACGTGTACGTCTCCATCAGCCAGGCCCGCAAGTTCGCGCTGCGCCGGGGCGACTACGTGGAGGGCGCGTGCCGGCCGGCGTCGAACAACGAGAAGTACCCGGCCTTGTTGCGCATCGACTCCATCTCGGGTCTCGATCCCGAGGAGGCACGCAACCGCCCCAAGTTCGAGGACCTGACGCCGCTGTTCCCCGACTCGCGGCTCAACCTCGAGATGCCTGGTGACAAGGACAACCTCACGGCGCGGATCGTGGACCTGCTCTCGCCGATCGGCAAGGGACAGCGCGGCATGATCGTGTCGCCCCCCAAGGCCGGCAAGACGACGGTCATGAAGCAGATCGCCCATTCCATTGAGGCCAACAACCCCGACGTGCACCTCATGGTGTTGTTGGTGGACGAGCGGCCCGAGGAAGTGACCGACATGCGCCGCACCGTCAAGGGTGAGGTGATCGCGTCGACCTTCGACCGCCCGTCGGAGGAGCACACGCAGGTCGCCGAGCTCGCGATCGAGCGGGCCAAGCGGCTCGTCGAGTTGGGCCGCGACGTCGTCATCATCCTCGACGGCATCACCCGCCTGGCCCGCGCCTACAACCTGGCCGCCCCGGCCACCGGCCGCATCATGTCGGGTGGTGTCGACTCGGGTGCGCTGTACCCGCCGAAGAAGTTCTTCGGTGCGGCCCGCAACATCGAGGAGGGCGGCTCGCTGACCATTCTGGCCAGCGCGCTCGTCGAGACCGGATCCAAAATGGACGAGGTCATCTTCGAGGAGTTCAAGGGCACCGGCAACATGGAGCTGCGGCTCGACCGCCGGCTCTCGGAGCGCCGCCTCTACCCGGCCATCGACGTCAACGCGAGCTCGACCCGGCACGAGGAGCTGCTCTTCGAGCGGGGCCAGCTGCAGCAGGTCTGGAAGCTGCGCCGGGTCCTCAACGCGCTGGCCAGCGACGGCAAGGACGCCGCCGGGCTCGAGCTGCTGATGGACAAGATCCGCACCACGGCGAGCAACGACGAGTTCCTGGCCGAGATCGCCAAGGGCCCCGGCACCTGAGCCGCTGCCCCTGAGCCGCTGCCCGGGGGGGCACGGCCCGGGGTCGCCGGCGCCGCCGGAATACCGGCGTCACTTACACTGTTTGACTGAATCGACTGGAGTTCTCATGAAGACCGACATCCACCCCGACTACAAAGACGCCACGGTGAAGTGCTCGTGCGGCAACACGTTCACGACCCACTCCACCAAGGCCGACCTCCACGTCGAGCTGTGCAACGAGTGCCACCCGTTCTTCACCGGCAAGCAGAAGCTGGTCGACTCCGGTGGACGCGTGGAGCGCTTCCAGCGCCGCTACGGCGAGCGCAAGGGTAAGCCGAAGGCCAAGCCCGCCCCCTCGGCATCGGAATAGCCCCCGGCGCGGCCCCGGACGGGCCGCGCCACCCGGCGGCCCTAGCCTGGTCCTGTGTTTGACGACCGGATGGCCGCGCTCGAGGAGGAGTTCTCCTCCGTCGAGACCGCGCTGGCCGACCCGGCCACGCTCTCGGACGCCGACCGCCTGCGCGACCTGTCGCGCCGGCACAAGGAGCTCGGCGAGATCGTCAAGGCCTGGCACGACCTGACCGCGGCCCGTGAAGACCTGGTCACGGCGCACGAGATGCTGACCGAGGCCTCCGGCGACGAGCGCGAGCTGATGCGCCAGGAAGTGGAGGAGACGGAGTCGCGTGCGGCGCGGCTCGAAGACCGCATTCAGACGCTGCTGCTGCCCAAGGACCCTAACGACGGGCGCAACGTGATCATGGAGATCCGCGGCGCCGTGGGCGGGGACGAAGCCAACCTGTTCGCCCGCGTGCTCTACGACATGTACCTGCGCTTCGCCGTCTTGATGAAGTGGAAGGTCGAGGTCCTCTCGGAGGACGCGTCGGACAAGGACGGGATCAACGAGGCCGTCTTCCTGGTGAAGGGCGCCGATGCCTACAGCCGGCTCGAGCACGAGGGCGGCACGCACCGCGTGCAGCGCGTCCCGGTGACCGAGGCCAAAGGCCGCATCCACACCTCGACGGCGACGGTGACCGTGTTGCCCGAAGCCGAGGAGGTCGATGTCCAGATCGACCCCAACGACCTCAAGATCGACGTGTACCGCTCGACCGGCCCCGGCGGGCAGTCGGTCAACACCACGGACTCGGCCGTGCGGATCACCCACCTCCCGACCGGCACGGTCGTGGCCATGCAGGACGAGAAGAGCCAGATACAGAACCGGGCCAAGGCGATGGTCGTGCTGCGGGCCCGGCTGCTCAAGGCCGAGCAGGACCGCCAGGCCGCCGAGATGTCGGCCCAGCGCCGTGGCCAGGTGGGGGCGGGCAGCCGCACCGACAAGATCCGCACGTACAACTACAAGGAGAACCGGGTCACCGACCACCGGATCAACTTGACGCTCTACAAGCTGGACCGCGTGCTCGAGGGCGACCTGGTCGAACTGACCGAGGCGCTCATGGCCGACAAGCGGACGCGCCAGCTGGCCGGCGACGTGGAGGACATCGCGTGACGGTGAGCGCAGGAATCGCCGGGGTCACCCGCGGTGCGCTGGTGGCCGAGCTGGCCGAGGTGGTCGGGGCACCGCACGAGGCGCGCTTCATCGTCGACGAGGTGCTCGGCCTCGGGCTGGTGCTCGGGCACCCCAACCCGCCCACCGGCCCGCTCGACGTCACCGCGGTCGCGGCGGCGCGCGCCATGGCCGCACGGCGCGCGGCGGGCGAGCCGTTGCAGTACGTGTTCGGGCACTGGCCCTTCCGCCGCCTCGACCTCACGGTCGACCCGAGGGTGCTCATCCCGCGTCCGGAGACCGAGCAGGTGGTGGAGGTGGCGCTGGCCGAGGCCGCGGGCCTGGCCGCGTCGCTCGGGGCGTCCGGCGACGACAAGCTCGTCGTGGTCGACGTGGGCACCGGGACCGGCGCCATCGCGTTGGCCCTGGCGACCGAGCTGTCGCCGCGGGTGCTGCAGGCGGTGTGGGCGACCGACGCCAGTCGCGACGCCCTGGCCGTGGCGGCGGTCAACCTCGAGGCGGCGCGGGCGGCGAATCCCGCCCCGCTGCCGCCGGTCACCCTGGCCCGGGGTACCTGGCTGGACCCGCTGCCGGCGTCGCTGCGGGGCCGGGTCGACCTCGTGGTGTCCAACCCGCCGTACGTGAGCGAGTCCGAATGGCCCGAGCTGCCGGCCGAGGTGCGCCAGGAGCCGCGGGCGGCGCTGGTCGCCGGGCCGGGCAGCGACGGCACGCCGGGCCTGGCCGGCGTCGAGGCCGTCCTTTCGCAGGCCCGCGGGTGGCTGCGCCGCCCGGGCGCGGCGGTGGTCGAGCTCGCACCGCACCAGGCCGAGGCCGCGTTGGCGCTGGCCCGGCGCCTGGGGTACGGCGACGTGCGGGTGGAGCGTGACCTGGCGGGTCGGCCGCGCGCCCTGGTCGGCCGGATCGTGGAGTAGAGAAAGAGGACAAATGGGGGATGTCGAGGACACCGGAGATTTTTTCGAGGGGACCGAAGGGGCGTCGGAGGCAGGCGATGCGGCCTGGGCCGCTGCCGTGTCGAACGTGGTGCGCCGGGAGGCCGTCGTCGAGGACGCGGATGTCGACCCCACATCGCACCCGCCGCTCGTCGGGATGAATGCGGACGAGGTGGCGTCGGCGCTCGGGGACGGAACGGTGGTTGGCCTTCCCGCGGTGGGCGGGTATTGCCTGGTGGTGCAGGCCGGTGCGCCCGGCGCCGAGGCACGCCTCGAGGCGCTGGCCGCCGACCCCGACGGTCCCCACTATGCGGTTGGGAACGTCGAGGAGGTGCGGGCCCTGACCTCGGGCTGGAGCGACGAGATTGAGCGCCTGCTCGAGCGCTGCTGGCCCGGCCCCGTCGACGTGTTCTTGCCCCGCGCCGTCTCGGGTGCCCACGACGAGGCCGACGTGGCCGACGCCGCGGCGGGAGAGAACGACCATGGCGGCTGGGCCGTCACCGTCGGGATGCCCGACGGGCGTGCGCTCCGGCGACTGTGCAAGCAGCACGGACCTTGGCGGACGATCCCTCTCAACTTCAACGAGGCCGCCGAGGTGGCGCGCGCGTTCGACGTGGCGGACGTGGCGCTCGTCGTGGACGGCGGGCGACGCGAGGGGGAGCAACCGACGCTGGTGGACGCCACCGTGTCACCGGTGCGCGTGTTGCGCGAAGGCGCGCTGCCCGGGAACTTCATCGACGCGAGCATGGCCATGAGCACGAAGAAGCGGTGGTTCTCCCGGGCGAAGCGCGGCGAGGGGTGAGGACGATCCCCGACTGGCGCTAAGGGGCGGTTGATTCCAACGGTCTCGTCTCAGCGGTGATCCGCGCCCTGCGCTGGCAGCGCTCTCAGATCAGGCCGGAACGGCTGGGATTCGGACGCGCTGTATAGACAAGGTCTATCCAAAAGGGCGCACGGGTCTCGTCTCAGCGGTGATCCGCGCCCGGCGCTGGCAGCGCTCTCAGATCAGGCCCGAACGGCTGGGATTCGGACGCGCTGTATAGGGACGAGGTCTATACAAAAGGGCGCCGACTGCATAGAGGCAGCCCGATACAGAGAGAGCACCCTCGGGACCAGCGCAAGCTTTGTCGGTGCGCCACTTGCCCTCTTGGTGACGGGTCCGAAGCGGCGTCCGCGACGATCGGACTTCGTCTAGGCCGGCGCCGCCGGTTGGATGGTCAACGCCTGAGCGGCCCCGGGGTCAGTCGTCGATGCGTCGCGGTGCCGGCGCACCTCTTCGAGCAGCGGCGTGAGGGCCAGCACCATCCCGGTCAGGGCGAAGACCGGCTGGAGGAACCAGGTCGGCAGTACGAGCAGCAGGTTGCCCACCGTGTCGAACCACGTGACCAGTGCGCAGACGACGACGCACGCCCAGAGGAAGATGCCCCAGCGAGACCACGGCTGTGCCCGTGTCAGACCCACGAAGGCGAGGGCGACGGCGCTCGCCAGCACGAGGAGCGGGACGACGTCCTCGAGATGCAGCCTCGAGCTGATGTGCAGGAAGTAGACGTCGAGTGTGAACCCGATCACCACGGCCGCCAGCCACGCCACGACCGAGCCTCGGAGGTGGTGGCGCGTCACCTCCAGGAGGACCAGCGCCACCGCCAGCGCCATGAAGTAGTAGGGGAACAGATTCTGTTCGAAGACGAGGCGCAGGCTGAGGGACGTCGCGACGAGCGACATCATCGTTACGGATGAGGTGGCGGCGGGGCCGAGACGGCGCACCGCCCACCACGCCAGCACGAGCGCCAGGGCGATGGGCAGCAGCCGCGAGCCGAGCACGACCAGGACGCCGCGGTGGGCCAGCTCCCACATCGCCGTGCCGCCGTAGGAAGGGTTGTTGCCGGACCCGACCGTGATGGCGCGCAGGACCGCTCCGTGGGTGCCCACAGCGAGCGGCACCACGAGCAGCATGGCCGCCGCCAAGGCGCCGCCGACGTAATGCCACCTCCGTCGGGCGGGCGCGAGCGCGAGTAGGGGAGCGGCCACCAGGAGCGCGTACTGCTGCGAGAGCACCGCGAGCGCGATGAGCGCGCCCGCCCACGCCCAGGACCCCCGACGCGCGCAGGCCATGGCGCCGAGGGCCAGCCCGAGCGCGAAGAGGTCTTGGGGGTGGAAGTAGAAGGTCACGCAGAGCCAGACGACGGGCAGGCACGCGACGACGAGCAGCGTCGCCGGCTCCCAGCGCCGGCATCCGCGTCCGGCTGCCCGCAGCCAGGCGACGATCCCGGCGAGCAGGACGAGCCAGCCGGTGTAGCCGATCGAGCGCGTCGCGTCCGACGCGCCGGCGAGTTGGGCCCAGTGGCGGATGGCGACGTCAGCACTGTCACACTGCGGTCCCATGGCGGCGTGGGACGGGAAGGGAACGGCGTGCCCGATGCCGCCGAGCGCGGCGATCGCGCCCGAGAAGAGCGGATAGACGGGAGCGATGAGCGGCTCATGGAGCACGGTGACCGACGGGAACGCGCAGGTCAGCTCGCCGTGAGCGATGGCCCAGGTCGAGTACACCGACTCCTCGGGGTCGACGTGGCCCGGACCTCCATTCAAGCTGGCCAACGCAACGAACGCGAACGTGGCAACCGCCCACCAGAGCACGCACCAACCGCGCGACACCGGCGCATCGAGCCACGCGACCCACCGCGGAGCGGGGCTGGCCAACCCGACGGTCGGCGCGTGGACGTCGTTGCCGGTCGGTGCGTTCGCCCCTTCGGTCGTGGTCGCGTTCGCGGAGGCGTGTGGCTCTCCCACCCCGGTGGCGCGACAAAGAGCGCGCCTCGGGGCGCCGAGTTCCCCCATCCCCTGCAGTATCGGCAACCCCGCCACCCCGGACATGGGCCAAAAGGACCAGATCCCGACCCGTCCACAACCGCAACGGCACCGGCAACGGCAACGGCAACGCCAACGGGCCGCGACCGCAGGCGGCGTCGCCGCCCCTGGCCTACGACCCCGTCGGCACCCGCTCGACCGCAGGAAGCGAGCTCACCGAGCGCTTCGCCTCCCAGTGGCCGCGCCCGAGCGCAGCGAAGTAGGCAGGCCGGTCGGTCAGCGCGTAGGTGGCCAGCCAGAGGCGCTTGAGATGGCGCTTGTAGCCGTGGGCCACGTCGTCCTCGTAGGCCGTGCGGCCGTGGAGAACGTGGTAGTTGTTGATGAACTGCATCTCGCCCGGCTGCAGGTCCATGTAGACGTTGAAGTCGGGATCGTTGGCCAGCTCCGATGCCCGGGCGATGGCCTCCCGGGCCAGCGGGCTCAGCCGCGGCGCGTCCGGGTGGCGTTGCGAGGCGAGGATGTACTGGGGGATGAAGCGCACGAAAAGGCGCCCGGCGTGTTCCGTGAACGCAGGGATGCTGTAGAACGCGCTTGTCCCCTTGGCCTGCTCGCCGCGGGCGTCGTAGGGCATCGGTTCGTAGAGCGCTGCGGCCAACTCGGGGCACTCGCGCACCATTTCGTTGTGGATGGCCACCGCGTTGGCCACGCACGACAGCCCGCCCGTCCGCGCGGTCCGCAGGCACAGGAGCCCGACCAGGTCGGAGCCGTCGGTGTGGTAGTCGAGCGCGATACCGCCGAGCTCGTTGCCGCGCACAGTAGGGTCGTCGATCGTCTTGCCCTGGTCCGTCACGTCACCCAGCACGTGGCCGTGCTTGTTCTGGGCCCACGGTTCGCCGAGGTGCAGCCCGATCCCCCAGTAGAGAAGCGTGAGATCGTCGTCGCTGTAGCGATCGCCGTCCAGCGTCGCAATGCGGGCGAAGCCGCGCCCGTCGAGCAACACGTCGACGACGGCCGCCAGCTTGGGGCCGAGGCGCTCCAGGGGGAAGTCGTCGCTCCCCAGTTCGAGCGGGTCGCTGCTCTTCGCCTTGGCCGTGGCAAGCGCGGCATCGAGCTCGGCCTGGTCCTCTGCGCTCAGGCGGAAGGTCCACGCCTCCGGATCGGCGATGTCGGCGGCCCGCCACTCGGCCGCCGGCTCCAGCTGGTGCAGTTCGTTGGTGTCCATGGCGTCTCCTCTCCTCATGCTCGCCGCGGCGCATCGGCGCCGGGCGTCGTCGTGTCGCGGCCGCCGCGTACGAGCCGCCCGGGCAGTGCACCCGTGGGCTCACCGTCGCGGTACGTGACCTGCCCGGCAACCACGGTGGCGCAATAGCCCCGGGCGCGTTGGGTGAGCCGCTTGCCGCCGGCCGGGAGGTCGTAGGCCATGACCGGCACCTCGCACCGCACGTGGTCGAAGTCGATGACGTTCAGGTCGGCCTTCATCCCTTCGGCCACCACGCCGCGGTCGTGCAGGCCGACCGCCCGCGCGTTGTTCTTGGTGAGCCGCTCGACCACCCGCCCCACCGGCATGCGGCCATGGCTCCGGTCGCGGGCCCAGTGGGAGAGGAAGTAGGTCGGGAAGCTGCCGTCCGAAATCAGGCCGACGTGCGCGCCGCCGTCGCCCAGCCCGAAGAGGGTGTCGGGGTGCGCCAGCATCTCCCCGCAGGCGTCGAGGTTGCCCTCGGCATAGTTCGAGAAGGGCGTATAGAGGAAGTTCCGCCCCTCGTTCTCGCTCAAGAGGTCGAGCGTGAGCTCGACCGGCTCGACGCCGCGGGCCAGCGCGAGCCGCTCGACGCTCGACTCGGCGGGAGGTTCGTAGTCGGGCACGTCGCCCAGCGGGTACAGGCGGGCGAAGTCGATGAGGCGCCGCCGCCCGCTGCGCCGGCCCCCGGCGTGGTCGTCCTCGGGCAGCTCCGCCAGCAGCCGGGCGCGGAACGACGGGTCGCGCAGTGCCTTCGCCTGGTCACCCACGGTCCGGGCGGCGATCTCGCGCCACGACGGGAACATGAGGAACGGGTGGTACGACGACTGCAGGCCGACGAGCAGCCCGACCGGTCGCGGCGCCACCTGGGCGCGCACGGGCAGCCCCTCGGCCACCGCCGCCTCGATGCGTCCCAGCAGATCCCGCCAGGCGTTGGGCTGGCGGTGGCTCTGCGCGAGCGACAGCGACAGCGGCACGCCCGAGCGCCCGACCATGGAGCGGATGAGCTCGAACTCACCGTCGGTGTCGGGCCAGAAGTCGGAGATCAGCTCTATCACCCCGTGCCCCGCGTCGGCGACGCCGAGCGCGATCGCCTCGAGCTCGTCGCCCCGCGCCCGCAGCGACGGCGTGGGGTCGCCGGTCGCGGTGCGATGGTTCAGCGTGCGCGACGTCGAGAAACCGACGGCACCCGCCTGCATGGCCTCGGTCGCCAGGCTACGCATGGCAGCCGCGTCCTCCGGCGTCGCATCCTCCAGGCGGGCCGCCCTCTCTCCCATGACGTACAGACGGAGCGCACCGTGTGGCAGTTGTGCGCCGACATCCATGTCGTGCGGCCGGCGCTCGACGGCATCGAGGTACTCGGCGAAGCTCTCCCAGGACCAGGAGATGCCCTCGTCGAGGACGACGCCGGGGATGTCCTCGACGCCCTCCATGAGCGAGATGAGCCGGTCGTGTGCGTCCGGTCGCACCGGTGCGAAGCCCACGCCGCAGTTGCCCATCACCGCGGTGGTGACGCCGTGCCAGCTCGAAGGCGTGAGGCGAGAGTCCCACGTGGCCTGGCCGTCGTAGTGCGTGTGGATGTCGACGAAGCCGGGGGTGACGAGCAGGTCGGCGGCGTCGAGCTCCTCTCGACCCCTCGCCCTCACCGTCCCGACGGCCGAGATCAGGCCGCCGTCGATCGCGACGTCGGCCGTCATCGGCTCGCCGCCGAGGCCGTCGGCCACGTGGCCGCCCCGGATCACGAGGTCGTGTGCCATGCCACCCCCTTGTGGGTCACTTCGAGACTTAGTTAGATCAATCTAACTAAGTCCACCGGCTCTGTCAATGTTCCCTCACTTCGGGCTTCCTCACCCACGGCCTCCGTACCCAGGCCTGAGAAGAGTCCAGGCTTGCCGCTCGACTTCTTCGGGCCGTGGGATGTCTAGGGTGCGGGTCCATGACGTTGCCGTGGGAGGCGGAGCTTGTTGGCCGGCTCGACCGCCACACCATTCATTCCGCGGCGCTCGAGGGCAACCATCTCGGCGATCCTGCCGACCGTCCGCTGTGGGTGTACGTCCCGCCGGGCTACGACGACGATCCCGGGGTGCAGTACCCGACGGTGTACGTCCTCCAGGGTTACACCGGTTACCTCACCATGTGGGCCAACCGCACCGCCTATCGCCAGCCGTTTCCCGAGATGGCGGACGAGCTCTTCGCCAGCGGGCAGGCCCCACCCTGCATCGTTGTGTACGTGGATGCCTGGACCCTGTACGGGGGATCGCAGTTCGTGGACTCGCCGGGCACCGGGCGGTACCACACGTACTTGTGCGAGGACGTGGTGGGTTGGGTGGACACGAACTACCGGACCCTGGCCCGACCGGAGCACCGAGGCGTCCACGGGAAGTCGAGCGGGGGCTTTGGCGCCATGATCACGCCCATGCTGCGCCCCGACCTGTTCGGTGGTTTGGCCACCCACGCCGGCGACGCGCTCTACGAGTACTGCTACATCCCCGAGTTCGGCAAGGCGGTCCGCAACCTCCGCGACTACGACGGGTCGATCGACCGGTGGTGGTCGGATTTCCGTGGCCGGGTCGCGTTCACCAAACCCGCCGACGAGAACCTCCTGATGATGCTGGGCGTTTCCGCCTGCTTCTCGGCCGACCGGGACGGGACCCCGCGCTTACCGTTCGACCCTCAGAACGGGGTACTGGACCAGGATGTCTGGGGGCGGTGGCTCGACTGGGACCCGGTGCGCATGGTGCCCCGGCATGCCGATGCCCTGCGGAGCCTGCGGGCCATCTGGATCGACGGCGGCACCAGTGACGAGTGGTTTCTCGAGATCGGGGGCCAGGCGTTCCGCGACGCCTTGGGCGCCATCGGTGTTACCGACGTGCACTTCGAGCTGTTCGAAGGGGCCCACGGTCGCATCGAGTACCGCTACCCGATGTCCCTCGCCTATCTCGCCGAACGGCTCTCTGCGCCAAGCGTTCGGTGACGCCCCTTACCGACGACGAGGCGCCCCGATGTGCGTGCTCGAGGTCCCACCGACGCGGCGATCGGGGATGGTTCTCGCGCGTCTCGAGGCAAGGCCGGTGATTGGTGTAGTCGTGAGCCAAAGCCCGGGACGGCTCAACGCCAACCGGCGCTAGCCTGACGCGACGATGGCCGACGCTCTTCCCCCTGCGGGGTCGCCGGTAACGTCGGTGGACGCGGCGATCACTCGGATGCAGGCGATTGAGGAGTCGTTGCCCGCTGCCGACGGCCTGGCGTGCTTCAACCGGATGTACCTCCAAGTGACCCAAGACATCAATGACCACTTGGTGCAGGGCTATTTCTCGGACCCGTCCTTCCTGAGCACACTCGACACCGTGTTCGCCAACGTCTACTTCGAGGCGGTGAACGCACTCGCCGATCCGCCCACACCGATCCCTGTGGCCTGGCAGCCCTTGATCGACGAGCGCTCGCAGCCGGGCATCTACCCGATCCAGTTCGCCTTCGCGGGCATGAACGCGCACATCAACCACGATCTGCCGATCGCCCTCGTTCACGCGTGCGCTCTGCTCGGCACCAATCCCGAGGACGGCACGCACAAAGAGGACTACCAGAAGGTCGACGCATTGCTCGACGCGGCAGAGCAGTCCGTCCGGCAGTCGTTCGAGTCCGGAGCCGCCCTGCATGCGGACCGGGACACGCAGGCAGTCATCGACCTGGTCGGGAACTGGAGCATCAACTCGGCTCGCGACGTTGCATGGGACACCGCGCTGGCGTTGTGGAGAAGCCGCAGCGATCCGACCGTCGAAGACCTCCTGATGAACGGACTGGCCCGCACCGTCGCCATGGCCAGCCGATGCCTGCTCGTCAGACCCGACCGCGATGTGGCCAACCACTCGTTGTTCGACCGTGTGCAGCGCTCCATCGAGGTCTTGCTGCACGGGTAACCGCGTGTGGGCGCTCGAGTAGCGACGGACCCTTTAGAACAACTCCAGAGCTTTGGCGGCGCAGCCCTTTATCTCCTCGCGCGTGGCGTCTCGCCCTCGTCCCGAGCGCCAGGAGCCCTCCCCCGGGCGCCGAGCGCCCCATCTCAGGGGATGGAATCGCACGGGTCGTTACTCAGCGGGGTCCGAAGACGTTGCCCAGGCGCTCCTGCCTGGTCTGGGCGTGCGACTCGTAGAGCTCGCGGAGGAACCGCCGCATGGCGTCGCCGTCGACTCCGGGCAACAGCACTTCCATCCGGTCGGCGAGTTCCTCCTCGAAGCGGGCCAGCCGGGCCCGGCCGGCGGGCGTGAGCTCTATTCGGGTGACCCGCCCGTCCCCGGTCTCGTCCACCGCGTCGGCCACCCACCCCTGTTGGCGCAGGCCGTTGATCATGGAGGAGACCGTCGGCTTGGTCACGGCGTTGGCCGCCGCCAGCTCGCCCGCCCGGCGGGAGCCTCCGAGGAGGTAGAGCAGCGTGCGGTACTGGGCCATGCTGAGGTCGCCCCGGCGCGCCACCTGCTCGAACTCCCGGTAGAGGGACACCACGAGCCGGATCCCGGGCACTCGGTCGTCGGCGCCAGCGGCCATGCCGCACCATAGGTTCGCCGTCGCCCCGTCGGGCACAATTGGTCCCGTGGTGGGTGGCGAGGACTCGGCGCTGTCGTTGGGCGACGCGGCGCGCACCTTCGCGGCGTGGCGGTCGCCCCGGGTGATCGTGGTGGTGCTGGTCCTCGCCGTGGCGGGCCGCCTGCTCGTGGGCCAGTGGAGCTGGTGGGACCTGCTCGTGCCCGCGGCGATCCTGGCGGCGCAGCCGTTCACCGAGTGGCTCATCCACGTGTTCCTCTTGCACTTCAAGCCCAAGACGGTCGCCGGCCGGCGCCTCGACCCCCTGGTGGCGCGCAAGCACCGGGCCCACCACGCCGACCCCAAGGACGTGGGACTCGTGTTCGTGCCGATGCCCGCGCTGATCGCGCTGGTGCTCGGGCTGGCCGTCGTCCTCCTGCCCACGATGCCGCTGTCGCGTGGCCTCTCCGCTCTGATCGCGGCCTACGCCATGCTCTTCGCCTACGAGTGGACCCACTTCCTCATCCACTCGTCCTACCGGCCGCGGCACTCGCCGTACCGCTACGTCTGGCGCGCGCACCGCAACCACCACTTCCGCAACGAGCACTACTGGTTCGGCGTCACCATGCACCTGGCCGACCATGTGCTCAGGACGTTCCCCGACCGGGCCGCGGTGGAGGTGTCGCCGACCGCGCGCACCCTCGGGGTGGAGTCGGGGTAGCCGCCCCGGCGTCGTCCTCGCTCAGGTGGCGGGCGGCGGGTCGAGCACGTACGAGTACACGTTCGCGCTCCAGGTGACGCTGAGCGGGTTGCAGACCGGGCCGGCCGAGCACTTGTTGGTGCCGGTCGCCTCCAGGTCGGCGTTGCCGTAGCCGACCACCAGGAACGTGGTGGTGGAGGAGCCGTTGCGCGACACGTGACCCGACTCCTTGCGGAGCACGAGCTCGGCCGAGGCATTGATGACGGACGCTTCGGTCCAACGGAACCCGTCGCTGGTCAGCTTGACCACCACCTGCTCGCCCTTGGTGACGGCCGTCGTGCTGCCGTTGCTGGCATTCGTCAGCACCTTGGTCACCGCGGGGGTTGCCGCGCCGGAGTCGGTCGCCGCCGCGACCGGTGCGGCGAGAAGGCCGGTGGCACCGACGGCGACGGCCAGCGCCGCCGCCGGGCGCCGTCCCCGGTGGGGGCGAGGTACCGGGTGGAGAACTCGATGGGACACCGCACTCTCCCTTCGTGATGTGCCCGGGGTCACTCCGGACACCGGATTCTGCCAACGGACGCAGCGTACGACCCGCCGATGAACGCCGGCCGACGTGATGGTGGCGGCCGGCTGACCTGGGGGTGGCAACCAGACCGAAATTGTCCGGACCGGCCCGCCGGGACGGTCCTTCAGCCCTCCAAGCTGAGGACCCCGTCCGCCACCAGGGTGCCCTTGCGTCCGATCCCCTCCTCGACGCAGAGCTGGGCCAGCGTGTCGGCGTCGGCGATGTTGGCCCAGGCCCGGGTGTCGTCGGCGGTCCGGCACGCCACGATGCCCCGCTCGGGCACCCCGTCGCGGTCGAAGGTGACGGTGTAGGTCTCGACCTGCACGGGACCGCTCGCTCGCTCGTCCACCCGGCACTGCGGGAGCGCGTCGACCTCGGGCTGGACGTCACGCCAAGCGAAGGCCGCGGTGTCGCCACCGGACGGCGGCCGCGACGCGTAGATCCCAATGGAGTGCTTCGTGGCGTACCAACCGAGCCCGCTCACGAGCGCGCTCGATCCTGGCGCGGCGCGCAGCGCGTCGACGGCCCTGGCGATGCCGTGAGCGGTGTAGTTGTTGCCGGGCCCGCCCCCGAAGGTGAGCCCGCCGGTCAGCGTCAGGGGCCGGGCCGGGTCGTCGACCGCGAGGCCCAGCTCGGCGGCCGCCATCTGCACGGCGACCGGGAAGCACGAGTAGAGATCGATGAACGAGAGGTCGTCGGCGCCGAGGCCGGCGAGCTCGAGGGCGGCGGCACCGGCGAGCCGGATGGCGGGGGAGCGGTGCAGCTCGGGCCGCTGGGAGAGAAACCAGTGGTCGTGTCCGTCGGCGCCCGAGAGGGGGAACACCCAGCGTTCCTCGGCGACTCCGGCGCGGCGCGCCGCCTCCACCGAGCACACGATGTAGCCGGCGCCCTGGTCGACCTGCATGTTCGCCGTGCACAGCTTCGGATAGGGGAACGACACCATGCGGTTGTCCGGCGAGGGCGTCACGATCTCGGCCGCCGTGCGCGGCGTGCGGATCCACGCGTCGGGGTTGGCGGCGGCCACCTCGCTGAACCGCGACCACAGGGCGCCGATGTGGGCGGCGTGCTCGCGCAGCGTCCAGCCGTTGGCGGCCCGGAGTGCGTTCTCGAGCAGCGGGTACGCGACGACGGGGAGGAGCACCCCCCGGTTCACCTCGAGCTCGGTGGCGCCCGGCTTGTCGACTCCGAAGACGACGGGGGCTGGGGTCTCGGCCGGCTGAGCGGCCCACTCGAGCCACGGCTTCGCGGGGTCGCGTCTGGCCAGTGCCCGGGCGTACATGGCCTCGGCCCCGGTCACCACGACGACGTCCAGGTCGCCGCGGCTGATGGCGCGGCAGGCGTCGTGCATGAGGGCCTGCGGGGAGTTGCCCCCGATGGACGAGAGCATGAGCTCGGCCGGTTCTTGGCCCTCGGGGTAGCCGAGACGCGAGGCCACGAGAAGCGCCGGGTTGGGGACGTGCCAGCCCAGCGGGGCGACGACACGGAGGCTGTCGGCGCCGCGCAGGAGCGCGTGCCCGGCGGGGGCGCTGCCACCCGGCGCGACGCCGTCGCAGTCCTCGGCGGCGGCCCGCAGGGCCAGCGTCATGAGCTCGAGCGGTTCGGGCCTGGCTGCGGCCGCCAGTCCGGCGTCGGCCGGCGTGCTGACCTGGCCCACACCGACCACGACGGGGGTCCGTGGGTCGAGGCTCATGGCCCGAGCAGCGTACCGGTTGACGCCCCGGGGGTTCCCGGGGTCGTCGGTAGACTCGCTGTCCATGCGCGTCGCCGTCGGCTCGGATCACGCCGGGTTCGACCTGAAGGAGATCCTGAGGGTCGAGCTGGCGGCGCTCGGACATGACGTCACCGACCACGGCACCTCGAATGCGGTGGCGTCGGTCGACTACCCGGATTTCGGCGAGGCGGTCGGCCGAGCCGTGGCCGCCGGGCGGGCCGACCTCGGGGTCTGCGTCTGCGGGACCGGCAACGGGATCGCCATGGCGGCGAACAAGGTCCCGGGCGTCCGGGCCGCCGTCGTCCACGACGTCACTACGGCCGGCCAGGCCCGGCGCCACAACCACGCCAACGTCGTGTGCTTCGGAGCGCGCACGACCGGGGCGACCGTGGTGCTCGATGCACTCGCTGCCTTCCTCGATGCGCCGGAGGAGCACGGGCGCCACGACCACCGGATCGAAAAGCTGGCGGCCCTCGACGGGGACCTCGCCCGCCACCGTTCACTCGAAGGGACCCCATGAGCAGCTACGAGACCGCGCTGGCGTCCGACCCCGAAGTGGCCGACCTCATCGGCCAGGAGCTGAACCGGCAGCAGACGACGTTGCAGCTGATCGCCTCGGAGAACTTCACCTCGCCCGCCGTGCTGGCCGCCACCGGCTCGGTGCTCACCAACAAGTACTCCGAGGGGTACCCGGGACGCCGGTACTACGGCGGCAACCAGATCATCGACGAGGTCGAGGACCTCGCCCGCGACCGGGCGACGGCGCTCTTCGGCGCGGAGCACGCCAACGTGCAGCCTCATGCGGGTGCAAACGCGAACCTGGCCGTCTACCAGGCGCTGCTCGAGCCGGGTGCGACGGTGCTCGCCATGCGCCTCGACCATGGCGGCCACCTCACCCACGGGTCGCCGGCGTCCATCGTCTCGAAGTTCTGGCGCTTCGTGTCCTACGGCGTGACGCCCGAGTCCCAGGACGAGTCCGATCCGGGCGAGGTGATCGACTTCGACCAGGTGGCCGACTTGGCCAAGCGGGAGAAGCCGGCGCTGATCGTGGCCGGATCGACGGCCTACGCGCGCATCATCGATCCGTTGCCGTTCCGGGAGATCGCAGACTCGGTAGGGGCTGCCTTCATGTTCGACGCCGCTCATCCCGCCGGACTCATCGCCGGCGGGGTCCATCCCAGTCCGGTCGGCATCGCCGACGTTGTCACCCTCACGACGCACAAGACGCTGCGCGGACCCCGGGGCGGGGCCATTTTGTGCGGGCAGGACCTGGCCAAGCGGATCGACAGCGCGGTGTTCCCCGGGCTGCAAGGCGGCCCCCTCGAGCACGTCATCGCGGCCAAGGCGGTCGCGTTCGCCGAGGCGGCCCGGCCCGAGTTCCGCCAGTACGCGGCGCAGATCGTCGCCAACGCGGCAGCACTGGCCGACGCGCTGGCCGGGCACGGCTTCCGCCTGGTGTCGGGCGGCACGGACAACCACATGCTGCTCGTCGACCTGCGGCCCTTCGACGCCGACCTGACCGGGAAGGAGGCGCAGGAGGTGCTCGACCGCGCCGGGATCACCTGCAACCGCAACACGATCCCCGACGACCCGCGCTCAGCGTTCCAGACGTCCGGGCTCCGTCTGGGCACGGCAGCCGAGACCACGGCGGGCATGGGCCCGACCGAGATGCAGCTCGTGGCGGACCTGCTTGTGCGCACCCTCAAGGCCCGGAGCGACGACGGGGAGATTGCGGCGGTGCGGTCCGAGGTCGCCGCGCTCTGTGCGGCCTTCCTGCCCTACCCCGACCTGCTCGGATAACGCATGCCCGACATCGGCTGGTACGGCCTGATCCTGGCGATAGCCGCAGGGGCAACGGCCGCACTGACCGTCCCGGCCAAGCGCATCGCCATCAAGGTGGGCTACATCGCGCACCCTGGCGACCGGTCGGTGCACAAGAAGCCGATTCCTTACGGCGGGGGCGCCGCCATGTTCATGGGGTTCCTCGTGGCCGTGGTCTCGGCGTCCGCCGTCCCCCAGCTCCGGTCCATCTTCGAGGACTCGCCCGAGATGATGGGTGTGGTCCTGGCGGCGGGTGCGATGTTCGCCGTCGGGCTGATCGACGACGTCCGCGACATGTCGGCGCCGGCGAAAATGGCGGGGCAGGTCCTCGCTGCGAGCATCCTCTACTTCTTCGGCGTCACCATGTGGCAGCTGAAGATCCCGTTGGCCGGGTTCTTCGTCCTGGGGCCGGCGATCCTCCCGCTGATCACCGCCGTGTGGGTCATTGCGCTCACCAACGCGGTCAACCTCATCGACGGGCTCGACGGCCTGGCCGCCGGAGTGGTCGCGATCGGCGGGGGTGCCCTCGCGATCTACGGGATCCGGCTGATGGGTCTCGGGCTGATACCGAGCGACAACGTGGGGCCCCTGGTGGCGACGATCGCGTGCGGCATTTGCCTCGGCTTCCTTCCCTTCAACTTCAACCCCGCCCGGATCTTCATGGGTGACGCCGGCGCGCTCTTCCTAGGGCTGTTGATGGCCGCCTCCACCATGGTGATCGGGGGCCGCGTGCCGACCGACGTCCCGATCAGCGGCGTGACCTACTTCTTCTTTGCGCCCCTGTTCATCCCGCTCCTGATCCTCGGGGTGCCGCTCGTGGACATGGCGTTCGCCTTCGTCCGCCGAACGGCCCGGGGGACGGGCTTCGACACGCCCGACAAGGAGCACATCCACCACCGCCTCTTGCGCCTCGGGCACGGCCCCCGTCGCAGCGTGATCATCCTGTGGGCCTGGACGGCCATCCTCTCGAGCTTCTTGTTGTTCCCCCTCTTCGTGCACCAGGTCAACGCCTTCATCCCCATCGGCGCCGCCGCCCTGGGCGTCGGCCTCTACACCTTCTTCCACCCCGGCCTCCGGCGCGGCAACGGCGAGGACGAGGACGGGAAGAGCCAGGACCCCGACCAGGGGATTCCCGTCACCAACGGCCGGGTCGAGCGGGTCAGCGAGGTCGTCAGGTTCCCCTCGTGATCGTTTGGACGGCATCTGGGCCGGGATGCGATGATGACGCCTGTGTACCCCGTCCACCTCGCCTCGCCCGATGCCGCCGATGCGGCCTCGCGGACGATGGACTCCGGCGCGCCACGCACCGCGTAGGGGGGCAGCAGTCTCGTGCGTGGTCAGGTAACCGTCGTCGGTCGCGCCCGTCCGGGTGAGCGACCAGGACGACTCGGACGCCCCGGAAACCCCGAAGGGCTCCTCGGAGCCGGAGAGCTCCTCGGAGCCTGCGAACGCCCCGGAGGGCCCGAAGCCCCTTCCGGGCGCCGCTGCCTTCCTGGGGATGGGCCTCACGGCCGCCATTTGCGTGGGGATAGGCATCGGCCTCGGGATATGGCTGGACGACGTGTTCGGTACGGCGCCGATCTTGTTGTTGATCGGGCTCGCGCTTGGTCTGGTCACCGCGGCGATGGGCGTCGTCCAGCAGATCCGCACCTACATCTAGCGGGCGGCTGCGCCGAGGTCGGCGCATGAACGTGCTCGACGGGCTCTCCGACCTGGGGGGCAACGCGCTGGCCCGGGTGCTGCGGCGGACCATCATCTCGGCCCTCATCGTCGGCGCCGTCGCCGTCGTGGTCACCGCGCTGCTCGGCTCGCTGTGGGGCGCGCTCGGCCTATGCATCGGGCTGGCCTTGGCGGTCGTGAACCTCCGGTTCCTCGACGCCGGAGTGGCCAAGGTCAAGACCGACGGCGAGGTGAACAACAAAGTGTTGCGCCGGGCGATGGGCACCAAGAGCGTCACGCGCCTGGGCATCATCACCGTCGTCTGCATCGGCCTGTTGCTCCTCAATGGAGCGCTGGGCATCGGAGCGGTCGCCGGCCTGGTCATCTTCCAGCTGTTGTTCGTTGTCAACGTCGGCCGCGTCATCCTTTCGCAGGGGATTCAATGAGCAAGAGCTTCGTGCTCGCCAGCGGGAACATCACGATCGGCGAGCACCACGGCGTCGTGCACGTGGCGGGTCTGACCATCGACCTCGACGTGGTGTGGACGACGCTGATCGCAGCCGCCATCGTGCTCGGTCTCGGGCTGCTGATGCGCCGTAAGGTCACCTCGGGCGTCCCCGGCAAGTTGCAGCTGGTCTGGGAGCTCCTGGTCGAGCAGGTCTCGGACCTGGCGCAGTCAGCCATCGGCCCCGAGGGCCTCCCCTTCGTCGGGCTGGGTGTCACGATCTTCCTCTTCATCCTCATCTGCAACTGGATCGCCTTCATCCCGAGCGGCGAGCCCGGCTTCCTGGCCCCGCCGACCGGGGACGTGAACCTGCCGCTCGCCCTGGCCCTGATCGTGATCTTCCTGGTGCACTACAACTCGGTCAAGGTGCGTGGGGCCCGCGGCTACTTCAAGAGCTACAGGGGGGCTTACGCCGCACTGACGCCGATCAACGTCATTGAGGAGATCACGAAGCCGATCACCCTGACGTTCCGGCTCTTCGGCAACATCTTCTCGGGCGTGCTGATGGTCACGGTCATCGTCACCCTGATCCCGCCCTACGCGTCGTGGATCGGACTGGCCATCTGGAAGCCCTTCGACGAGCTGTTCATCGGGGCCATCCAGGCCTACATCTTTGCCCTCCTCACGATCATCTACCTGGGCATGGGGATGAGCACGGAGGCCCACTAGCGGAAGCGTTTGGACACGCTCTCAAGGATCTCGACAAAGGAGAAAGAGAAAAATGGCAGGAACAGTTGAAGGTTCGATACGTATCGCCGGTGCCCTCGTCGGTGGCGGGCTCGCGCTGGGCGGGGGCGCCATCGGTGCCGCAGTCGGCGACGGCCTGGCCGGCTCGCAGACCATCGCGGCCATCGCCCGGCAGCCCGAGATCGAGGCCAAGGCCCGCCAGTACTTCTTCCTGACAGTCGGTCTGGTGGAGGCCATGTACTTCATCAACCTGCTGTTCATGGTGGTCTTCGTCTACGTCTTCGCCGCCAAGAGCATCACGGCCTAACCGAGCCCACTTGTCCACCCACCGGAGCAAACCCGGAGACCGAGCATCATGACCACCACAGCTGGAATCTTCCTTCTGCCCAACGGCACGTTCTTCGTCGAACTGATCGTTTCGATCATCCTGATCCTCCTGATCTACAAGTACGTGCTGCCACCCATCAACAAGGCGATGGAGGAGCGCCAGGAGAAGATCCGAACCTCGCTCGAGGCGGCCGACCAGGCGCGTGTTGACGCGGAGGCGGCCGACGACGAGCGGCGGACCGTCCTCGAGCACGCCCGCCAGCAGGCGCGGGAGATCGTGGCGACCGCCAACCGCACCGCCGAACAGGTGCGGACGGACGCCCAGGCGCGAGGGCAGGGCGAGTACGAGCGCATCGTGGGCAACGCGGACGTCGAGATCGCGTTGGCCCGTCAGCGAGCCGTCGAGGAAGCCGCCTCCCGCATGGGTGAGATCGTGATGGAAGTCGTGGAGCGGGTGATCGGGCGCGAGCTCAACGCCGAAGCCCACCGAGACCTGATCGACGAAGCGGTGGCCGCGTTGCGTGCGGACACCACCGGCGGCGCGGCCGCCAGCGCCGGGGCGAGGCAGTGAACCCAACGCTTCAGGGGTATACGGCGGCGGTCGCCGATGCGGCCGGCCGGGCCGCGCTCGGCCCGATCGCGGCCGACCTTGAGGACATTGAGCAGCTCGTCATGTCGAACATGGCACTGCGGGCCGCGCTGAGCGACACGGCGATCCCGGGACCCTCGCGGCGAGCCGTGCTCTTGGACCTGTTGGAGGGCAAGGTCTCGCCCGAGGCGCGCCGGCTTGCCGCGTACTCCTCCATGGTGGTTGGCGCGCCGGAGGTTGCCCACGCGTTGGGCTGGCTGGCCAACCGGGTCCGGCACCTGTCCGAGGGTCTGGACGAAGAGCCGCCGCTGGGTCTCGCCCAGTCCCGTCAGCGCGTCGGCGGCTACGCCACGGCCGTCTACGAGGACATGACGAATGCGCAGCTCGAGTCGCTCGAGGACGACCTGTTCCGGTTCGCCCGGATTGTCGGGTCGACGCCGCCGCTGCGCGCCGCGCTGAGCGACCGGGACATCGACGTCGATGCCCGCCAGGGGATTGTGACCGACCTCCTCGGAGGGAAGGTCCCTGCTACGACCGAGGGGTTGGCTCGCTATGCCGTCGTCGGCGGCCGGGCCCGTGACTTCGTGGGCACGCTGGAGTACCTGGTGGATGCGACGGCGCAGGCCCGCGGCTGGCGCATCGCCCAGGTGCGGTCGGCCGCGCCCATCGATGACGCCCAGCGGACCGAGCTGGCCGAATCGCTGGGTACCCTGGCAGGCCAACCAGTGGAGCTCCAGGTCGAGGTCGACGAGTCGCTCCTCGGCGGCGCCTTGATCCGCATCGGTGACCTCCAGGTGGACGCCACGGCGCGGGGTCGCATCGACACTCTGCGCGAGCACATCGCCCCGGCCGGCTGGGAACAGGACACGTTCGGCCGACGCGGCCGGAGTTCGACAGAAGATACAGAGGGAGCAAATTGATGGCAGAGCTCACGATCGACGCCAGTGAGATCACCAAGGCGCTCGAGCGGAACGTCGAGGAGTACACGCCGGCGGTCGGGACCGAGCAGATCGGCCGCATCGTCGAGGTCGGCGACGGCATCGCGCACGTGTCGGGCCTGCCGGGTGCCGCGGTCAACGAGCTGCTCGAGTTCGAGGACGGCACGCTCGGCCTGGCGCTGAACCTCGACGAGGACACGATCGGTGCGGTCGTGCTCGGCGAGGTCGACAACCTCGAGGAGGAGCAGACGGTCAAGGCCACGGGGCGTATCCAGACCGTGCCCGTCGGGGACGCCCTCCTCGGGCGGGTGGTCAACGCCCTTGCTGAGCCGCTGGACGGCAAGGGCCCGATCGCGGCGACCGAGACCCGGCGCATGGAGGTGCAGGCCCCGGGCATCGTGAACCGCCAGCCCGTGAGCCAGCCCCTGCAGACCGGGACCAAGGCGATCGACGCCATGACCCCGATCGGCCGCGGCCAGCGCGAGCTCATCATCGGCGACCGCAAGACGGGCAAGACGACGGTCGCGGTCGACGCCATCATCAACCAGGCGGGCGAGGGCGTGAAGTGCATCTACGTCGCCGTCGGCCAGAAGAACTCGTCGGTGGCGCAGACGGTGGCGACACTCGAAGCGCACAACGCGCTCGAGTACACCGTCGTCGTGGTGGCGTCGGCCGGCGACCCCGCGCCGTTCAAGTACCTCGCCCCCTACGCCGGGTGCGCCATGGGGCAGCACTGGATGGAGAAGGGCGAGCACGCACTGATCGTCTACGACGACCTGTCCAAGCAGGCCGAGGCCTACCGGGCGGTCTCGCTCCTCCTCCGCCGGCCACCGGGCCGCGAGGCGTACCCGGGCGACGTCTTCTACCTGCACTCGCGGCTGCTCGAGCGGGCAGCCAAGCTGTCCGACGCGCTCGGGGGCGGGTCGCTCACCGCGCTGCCGATCGTCGAGACCAAGGCCGGCGACATCTCGGCCTACATCCCGACCAACGTGATCTCCATCACCGACGGCCAGGTCTTCTTGGAGACCGACCTGTTCAACTCGGGCATCCGGCCCGCCATCAACGTGGGCAACTCGGTGAGCCGGGTGGGCAGCGCGGCACAGGTCAAGGCGATGAAGTCCGTCTCCGGCACGCTCAAGCTGGACCTGGCCCAGTTCCGTGAGCTCGAGTCGTTCGCCACCTTCGGCTCCGAGCTCGACAGGGTGTCCCAGGCCCAGCTCGACCGCGGCTACCGGCTGACCGAGCTCCTGAAGCAGCCCCAGAACCAGCCGGAGCCCGTCGAGGAGCAGGTGCTCGTGATCTACGCGGGCACCAAGGGCTGGACCGACACCGTGCCGGTGAGCGAGGTGCAGCGCTTCGGCACCGAGGTGGTCGAATACTTCAAGGCGAACCACCCGGAGGTGCTCGAGACGATCCGGACCACCGGCGCCCTGGGCGACGAGGGCGAGATCGACAAGGGCCTCACGTCGTTCCTCGAAGGCTTCGACACAGGGAAGGTCGACTGACAGATGGCCGGAGGCCAAGAGCGCATCCTGCGGCAGCGGATCCGCAGCGTGCAATCCACGAGGAAGATCACCAAGGCGATGGAGCTGATCGCCGCCTCGAGGATCGTGCGCGCCCAGGCCCGCATCGCGGCCAACCGCCCCTTCCGCGACGGCATGGAGCGCGTGCTGCGGGAGACGGCGGCGGCCGACCCGCAGGCAGCGGCGAAGCTGCTCGGCACGCCGGAATCCCCCCAGCACGTCGGCATGCTCGTCATTGTGGGCGACCGCGGCCTGGCCGGCTCGTACAACTCGGGCTCGCTGCGCACGGCGGAGCGGCGGATCTTGGAGTACCAAGCCCGCGGCGTCGCAGTGACGCTGTGGACCGTCGGCAAGAAGGCCCCGGGGTACTTCCGCTACCGCGGCGTCGAGCCCGCCGAGTCGTTCACGGGCTTCACTGACCGCCCCGAATTCTCGGACGCCCGCGCCGTCGCCGCCGTCGTGGCCGCACCGTTCACCTCCGGCGAGATCGACCTCGTCGAGATGGTCTCCACCCGCTTCATTTCGGCCGGCACCCAGCGGGTGGCGTCGCAGCAGCTGCTGCCGCTCCCGCTGCCCGAGACGGTCGACACCGAGGCCGAGGCAGACGACGCCCATCTGGAGGGCTACACCGAGTTCGAACCCGAGCCCGCGAAGCTGCTCGTCAACCTGGCGCCGCGGGCACTCGAAGCCGAGATCTTCGCCGCGCTGCTCGAGGGTGCGGCCTCCTTCTTCACGGCCCAGCAGCGCGCCATGGCGGCCGCCACCGAGAACGCGGACGAGCTCGTCCGCACGCTGACGCGCGTCATGAACCGCGCCCGTCAGGACGCCATCACGACCGAGATCATCGAGATCGTCGGCGGGGCCGAGGCGCTCCGCCAATCGAAGGGAGTTTGACCACCATGACCACCACTGCCACCCCCACCGGCGCGGCCACCGTGCGAGAGGAGGGCCGCGTTGTCGCCATCACCGGGCCGGTGGTCGACATCGAGTTCCCGCCGCACGCTCTCCCCGAGATCAACCAAGCTGTCGAGTTCGACCTCGAGCTCGACGGCGAGAAGCACACCATCACGGCCGAGGTGGCCCAGCAGATCGGCGACGGACGGGTGCGCTGCATCTGTATGGAGCTGCCCGACGGCCTGGTCCGCGGGGCCGCCGTGCGCAACCTGGGGCGGGGGATCGAGGTGCCGGTGGGCAACGCCGTCCTCGGTCACGTGTTCAACGTGCTCGGACAGCCGCTCGACACCGACTCAATCGGAAAGCCGGACGACTACTGGGAGATCCACCGCCCCTCGCCCGCCTTCGACCAGCTGGAGCCGAGCTCCAAGATGTTCGAGACGGGCATCAAGGTCATCGACCTGCTCGAGCCCTATGTGCAGGGCGGCAAGATCGGCCTCTTCGGCGGCGCCGGCGTGGGCAAGACGGTCATCATCCAGGAGATGATCAACCGGGTCGCCCAGCAACACGGTGGCGTGTCGGTGTTCGCCGGCGTGGGCGAGCGGACCCGCGAGGGCACCGACATGTGGCTCGAGATGCAGGAGTCCGGCGTCATCGACAAGGCGGCGCTGGTGTACGGGCAAATGGACGAGCCCCCGGGCGTGCGCCTGCGCGTCGGCCTCTCCGCGCTGACCATGGCCGAGTACTTCCGCGACGTCCAGAACCAGGACGTGCTCTTGTTCATCGACAACATCTTCCGGTTCGTCCAGGCCGGCTCGGAGGTGTCGACGCTGCTCGGCCGCATGCCGTCGGCCGTCGGCTACCAGCCCACCCTCGCCGACGAGATGGGCGAGCTGCAGGAGCGGATCACCTCGACCAAGGGGAAGTCGATCACCTCGATCCAGGCGGTCTACGTCCCGGCCGACGACTACACCGACCCGGCGCCGTTCACCACGTTCACCCACCTCGATGCCACGACCGAGCTGTCGCGCCAGATCGCCGCGCTGGGCATCTACCCGGCGGTGGACCCGCTGGGATCGACGTCGAACATCCTGGCGCCCGAGATCGTGGGCGACCGGCACTACGAGGTGGCCCGTCGCGTGCAGGAGATCCTCCAGCGCTACAAGGAGCTGCAGGACATCATCGCCATCCTCGGCTTGGACGAGCTGTCCGAGGAGGACCGGGTCACCGTGAACCGCGCCAGGAAGATCCAGCGCTTCCTCTCGCAGCCCTTCTTCGTGGCCGAGGTGTTCACCGGCGTGCCCGGGATCTTCGTCCCGATCGACGAGACGGTGGAGTCCTTCGAGGCTTTGGCCAATGGCGAGCTCGACAACATCCCCGAGCAGGCCTTCCTGAACGTGGGCGGGGTCGAGTCGGTGCTCGAGAAGGCCAAGAAGCTCGAGGCCGAGGCCGGCTAGTGGCCGACGACGTTTTCGGCGTGGAGGTCGTCACGCCCGAGCAATCCCTCTATGCGGGCGGCGCCCGCTCGGTCGTGCTGGCCACCTCCGACGGTGCGCTCACCGTGCTCGACGGGCACACGCCCCTGGTGGGCGACGTCGTCCCCTGCGAGCTCAAAGTCGAGGAGGCGGACGGGACCCTGCAGCGCGTGGCCATGCACGGAGGGTTCCTCCAGGTCGACACGAGCCCCGGTGCCGCCGAGGGACTGGCGGAGGGCGACGGCCCGCTGCCCGGGCTGTCGACCCGCGTCACGGTGCTCGCCGGAGTGGCCGAGCTGGCCGAGGAGATCGACGTGCCGCGGGCCGAGCTGGCGCGGGACGCGTCCACGCAGCGGTTGAACGAGCTCGGTGCCGGGCGCGCGCCGGCGGGCGAAGAGGCCGAAGAGAGCTTCGAGGTGTCCCAGGCCCGGGAGTCGCTGGCGCGGGCCGAGTTGCGGCTCGCGGTGGCCGCCGACCAGGCGTAGGCGGCACGACTCGGCAGCCGGGCCGGAGGCCCGGGCCCTCATGCGAGCTCGTGCTACGAGAACGAGATCGAGCTGAACTCCGCCAGCTTGTTCAGCGAATGACTCGCGTCGATCTTGCGCAGGGTGCCCGACTTGGAACGCATCACGAGCGACTGCGTCGTCGCCCCGAACTCGTGGTACTGCACGCCCTGGAGCAACTCGCCGTCGGTGATGCCCGTCGCGGCGAAGAAGCAGTTGTTGCCGCGCACCAGGTCGTCGGTGGTGAGCACGGCGTCGAGGTCGTAGCCGGCCTCGAGCGCGGCGGTCCGCTCGGACTCGTCGCGGGGGTAGAGCCTGCCCTGGATCTCGCCGCCCATGCACTTGAGGGCCGCCGCGGCCAGGACGCCCTCGGGAGTGCCCCCGATGCCGAAGAGGATGTCGGTGCCGGCGCCGGGCCAGCCGGTGGAGATGGCACCGGCGACGTCGCCGTCTGTGATGAGGCGGATGCGCGCGCCCGACCCGCGCACCTCGTCGATGAGATCGCCGTGCCGAGGCCGGTCGAGGATGACCGCCGTCAGGTCACGCACCGGGCGGGCCAGCGCCTTGGCCAGGAAGTTGAGATTCTCGGTCGGCGTGCAGCGGATGTCGCAGGCGCCCTTAGCCCGGGGCCCGACGGCCAGCTTCTCCATGTACACGCACGGCCCCGGGTCGAACATGGCGCCCCGCTCGGCCACCGCGATGACCGAAAGCGCGCCGGCGCGTCCCTGGGCGGTGAGCGTCGTCCCGTCGATGGGATCGACGGCGATGTCGGTGAGCGGCGGGGTGCCATCGCCGATCTTCTCGCCGTTGAAGAGCATCGGCGCGTTGTCCTTCTCGCCCTCGCCGATGACGACGATGCCGTCCATGGGCACACTGGCGAGCACCGTCCGCATCGCCTCGACGGCGGCACCGTCGGCTCCGATCTTGTCGCCCCGGCCCATCCAGCGGCTGGCGGCCATGGCTGCGGCCTCGGTCGTCCGCACCAGATCCATGGCGAGGTTGCGATCAGGGGCTTGCCGGCTCGTCACCACGGCAGTGACCATAGTTGGTGGCGGATCGGCGGCTGCCGGTCCGGCCCCCTGCCAGCGGCGATACTTGAGGCGTGACGAAGGACGTCGAACCGGGCGTGCAGCAGGGTGTGCACACGGATGTGCAGCCGGATATGCAGCCGGGTGTGCAGCCGGGTGTGGACCAGTCCGACGACCAGATCGTCGTCGAGCCCGGCGGGCCGTTGGCCGGCACCGTCTGCGCCGGCGGTGCAAAGAACTCCGCGTTGAAGCTGATGGTCGCCTGCCTGCTCGCCGAGGGGCGCTCCGTGCTCTCCAACGTGCCGTTCATCTCCGACGTTGACACGATGGCCAGGGTGTTGCGCGCCATGGGCGCGCAGGTCGAGCGGGTCGAGGGTGACGATGGCTCGATCGCCGTCACCACGCCGGCTGCCGATGCGCTCGTGCCGGCGGCGCCCCCCGAGCTCTTCGAGCGCATGCGGGCTTCGGTGGTCGTGCTGGGGCTGTTGCTGGCGCGCTGCGGGAGCGTCCGCCTGCCGCTGCCGGGCGGCGACGACTTCGGCGCACGGCCCATCGACTTCCACATCACGGGGTTGAGCGCGATGGGCGCGCAATTCGAGTCCTCACACGGTGAGGTGCGCGGGACGGTGCCAGGTGGGCGCCTGGTGGGGGCGCGGATCGTGCTCGAGTATCCGAGCCACACGGCGACGGACAATCTGCTCATGGCCGCGGCGTTGGCCAAGGGCACCACCGTGATCGAGAACGCGGCCAAGGAGCCCGAGGTGGCCGACCTCGCCGCCCTGCTCGGCGAGATGGGCGCGGTCGTGCGGGGGGCGGGGACGTCGCGCATCGAGGTCGAGGGCGTGGAGTCGCTGCAGCCGGTGACGCGGCATGCGGTGGTGCCGGACCGTGTCGTCGCCGCCACGTATTTGGCCGCGGTGGGCCTGGCCGGCGGCGAGGTGACCATCGCCGACGCCCGCCCCGAGCACATGGAGATGTTGCTGCGCAAGGTGGGGCAGCTGGGGGTTTCGACGGAGATGGGGACGTCGGGCCTGCGGGCCTGGTCCGACGGTCGCCTGGTGGCGGCCGACGTCGCCACCCTGCCCTACCCCGGGGTGGCCACCGACTACAGCCCGCTGCTGGTGGCGATGCTCACCGTGGCCGACGGCGTCGGGATCCTGACCGAGAACCTCTTCTCGGGCCGCTTCCGCTACGTCGAGGAGCTGCGGCGCATGGGCGCGGACATCCGGACCGAGGGGCATCACGCCGTCGTGCGCGGCGTGGGCCGGTTGTCGGGCGCGCCGGTGCGGGCGCCGGACATCCGCGCCGGGGTGGCGCTGGTCCTGGCGGGGTTGGTGGCCGACGGCACGACCGTCGTGAGCGGTGCACACCACATCCGGCGGGGGTACGAAGACCTGGCCGGGGCGTTGGCGTCGCTGGGGGCGAAGGTGAGCCGTCGGTGAGTGGGTCGTCAGCGGGTGCGGGTGCGGGTGCGGGTGCCGGTGCCAGGGTGTTGCCGAGCGATCCGGCGTCGCTGTTGGAGCTGGCGCGGAGCGGGGACCGGGTGGCTCTGGCTCGACTGTTGTCGTACATCGAACGCGGCGGCGACACCGCGACGGCGGTGGCTGCCTTGGCCTACCGGTCCGAGGTCCCCTACACCGTGGGCCTGACGGGTGCACCGGGCGCAGGGAAGTCGACACTGACCGACGGGCTCATCACGTCGGCGCGTGGTGGATGGTCTCCTGACGACGAGGTTGCGGTGGAGCCGGTGCCGCAAGTCGGCGTCCTGGCCATCGACCCGACGTCGCCTTTCAGCGGCGGCGCCATCCTGGGCGACCGGGTCCGCATGGGCCAGCACGCGCTCGATCCCACGGTGTTCATCCGCTCGATGGCGACGCGGGGCCACCTCGGTGGACTGTCGCTCGCCGTGCCCGACGCCGTCCGCCTCCTTGGTGCAGCCGGGTTGCCGGTCGTGATCGTCGAGACGGTCGGGGTCGGGCAGATGGAGGTCGAGATCGCGTCCGCGGCGGACACCACGGTCGTGGTCGTCACCCCGGGGTGGGGCGACTCCATGCAGGCCAGCAAGGCCGGTCTGCTGGAAGTGGCCGACGTCTTCGTGATCAACAAGGCGGATCGTCCGGGGGCGCGCGAGGCGCGCCGCGACCTCGAGCAGATGCTGGACCTGGCGCGGCCCGGTTCGTGGCGGCCCGAGATCCTCGACACGACGGCGACGGCCGGGGACGGGGTCGCCGCGTTGTGGGCGGCGGTGACCCGGCATCGGGCCCATTTGGTGTCGTCGCGCCAGCTGGCGGGCCGGCGCTCCGAGCGCCTGGCGACGGAGCTGCGCCGGGTGTTGCTGGCTCGCACGGAGGTGCACATCGACGAGCTGGTGGCGGGGGAGGAGTTCCAGACGGCGGTCAAGGCGCTCGCTGCGGGCGAGCTCGACCCCTACCAGGCGGCGACCCGGCTCCTTGGGGGTTGACCGGCGTCGGCGTCGGCCGTCGGACTACTCGGCTTTGTGTCTCGGTGATGTCTCTGAAAAGTATGCACAGGGTGGTTTACGGTTTTTGGCGAATCGCCAACCACGGGGTTCTCGGGCCCCACGGTTCTCGGCAAGGCCCCGGTGATGACTCCCAGAACTATGCACAGACCCGTTTACGGTTTTCAGAGACATCACCGGGACTCTCAGCCCCGAACGAAAGGTCAGGTACGGTGCGGCGATGGCCGAGCCCGAGGTTGAGGATGAGACGTTCGTCACCGTGGAGCGCCGCCCCGACGGCGTGGCACTGATCAGGCTGGACCGACCCAAAGCCAACGCGCTGTCGGCCGCCGTCCTCGGCCAGCTCCAGAAGGCAGCAGAGGACCTCACCGACAATCCCCCCGGCGCCGTCGTGCTCTGGGGGGGCCGGCGTATCTTCGCCGCCGGCGCCGACATCGTCGAGCTGGAGGGCGTCGGCGCCGAGGCCGTCGGAGCGAACTTCGCCAAGGCGCTCAACGCGCTCGTCGCCATCCCCAGGGCGACCATCGCCGCCGTGAACGGCTACGCCCTGGGCGGCGGGCTCGAGGTCGCCCTGGCGACAGATTTCCGCGTTTGCGCCGAGGACTCGCGCTTCGGGCTCCCCGAGATCTTGCTCGGGGTGATCCCGGGCGGCGGCGGCACCCAGCGGCTGCCCCGGCTCATCGGGTCTTCCCGCGCCAAGGAGATGATCATGACCGGGCGCCAGGTGCGCGCCGACGAGGCCCTCGACATCGGTCTGGTCAACCGCGCCGCCGCGCCCGACTACGTGCTCGATGCCTCGCTGGCGTGGGCGGCCGAGTTCGCCGCGGGCCCGGTAGTCGCCCACGGTCTGGCCAAGGCCGCCGTGGACCGCGGGCTCGAGGGCTCCCTGGCCGACGGGCTGGTGATGGAGCGGGAGGCGTTCGCCGCCGTGGCCCGGACCGAGGACGCCGCCCTCGGCATCCGCTCGTTCAGCGAGAACGGCCCGGGCAAGGCCAACTTCGTGGGCCGCTAGAACCAGTAGTCCGATGAGCTCGCCACCCATCCCGATCAGCTCGCGCGAGGGTGCCTTCGACCCCTCGGTCCGTTGGTTCCAGCATGCCGTGTTCTACGAGGTGCTGATCCGCGGTTACTTCGACGCCAACAACGACGGGACCGGCGACCTCAAGGGCCTGCGGGACAAATTGGACTACATGGAGTGGCTGGGCATCGACTGCATCTGGATGCTCCCCTTCTACCCCTCCCCGATGCGTGACGGCGGCTACGACATCAGCGACTTCTTCAACGTCCACCCGGACTACGGGAGCATCGGCGACCTGGTGGCCTTCCTGGAGGACGCCCACCGCCGGGGCATCCGGGTCATCGCCGACCTGGTCATGAACCACACGAGCGACGAGCACCCCTGGTTCATCGAGTCGCGCTCGTCGCGTGACAACGCGAAGGCCGACTGGTACGTGTGGAACGACGACGACCAGAAATGGCCCGACGCCCGGGTGGTCTTCACCGACGTCGAGCGGTCCAACTGGACGTGGGACGACACCCGCCAGCAGTACTACTGGCACCGCTTCTACCACCACCAGCCGGACCTCAACTACGAGAACCCCGAAGTCGCCGACACCATGATCGACCTCGTGCGGTTCTGGCTCGACCTCGGGTTCGACGGCTTCCGGCTCGATGCGGTGCCCTACCTCTACCAACGTGACGGCACGTCGGGCGAGCACCTGCCCGAGACGCACTCGTTCATCAAGCGCGTCCGCAAGCAGATCGACGCCGACTACCCCGGGCGGATCCTCCTGGCCGAGGCGAACGGCTGGCCGAGCGACGTGGCCGACTACTTCGGCGACGGCGACGAGTGCCACCTCTGCTTTCATTTCCCGCTGATGCCGCGCATGTTCATGGCGGTGCGGCGCGAGCAGCGCTACCCGATCACCGAGATCCTGGCCCAGACCCCGGCCATCATCGACGGCTGCCAGTGGGCCATCTTCCTGCGCAACCACGACGAGCTCACGCTCGAGCAGGTGAGCGAGGAGGAGCGCGACTACCTCATTGCCGAGTACGCCAAGGACCCACGCATGAAGCGGCACATGGGCATCGGGCGCCGGCTGGCCCCCCTCCTGGACAACGACCGGAACACGGCCGAGCTCCTCTACACGCTGATCCTGTCCCTGCCGGGCAGCCCGGTCATCTACTACGGCGACGAGCTGCTCATGGGGGACAACATCTACCTCGGTGACCGGGACTCGGTCCGCACCCCGATGCAGTGGTCGCCCGACCGCAACGGCGGCTTCTCCCAGGCCGACTTCGCCCAGCTCTACCTGCCGCCCCTCATGGACCCCGTCTACGGCTTCGCTGCGCTCAACGTCGAGTCCCAGCTGCGCAACCAGGGCTCGTTTCTGCACTGGCTGCGCCGCCTCCTCACCGAGCGGCGGGCGCTCCCCGTCATGGGAGTCGGCAAAATGGAGGTCTTGCCCTGCGCCAACCCCTCCGTCCTGGCCTACATGCGTACGGGCGAGGTGGTCGACATCCTGACGGCTGCGCCGGCCACCGGTCCCTCGGTCATCCCCTCGGCCGACCGGGCGCTCGACTGGGGGCGCTCGCCGGTGCTGGCCCGCACCGTGCCCGCCGGCAACGAGAGTGAGGGCGACGACGTGGTACGGCGCCACCAGGCGGTACTGTGCGTGCACAACCTGAGCCGCTTCGCGCAGCCGGCCGAGTTGGGGCTGGCCAAGTGGGCGGGTTCCACGCCCTACGAGGTGCTCGGGCGCGTGCCTTTCCCGGTCATCACCGACGAGCCGTACACGATCACGCTGCCGCCCTACGGCTTTTTGTGGTTCGACCTGGCTCCCGAAGAGAGGCCGGTCCAGGAGTGACACCCGAGCGCGACCTGGCCCTGCGCACGCTCACCGAAGCGTGGCTCGGACAGCACCAGGCCGAGCGGGGCGGCGTCATCAGCATCGTGCGGGCGGAGGAGCTGCGGCCGGGCCGTCCCGGCTTGCTCGACGTGATCGCTGGCGTCGACGGTCGCGAGGCGCACTTCGTCGCGGGAATGCGGGGGGTGGCCGACGAGCAGCACTTCTTGCGCCCGGGTGAGGAGGCCGCGCTCGGGCTGCTCGACGACGACGAGGGCCTCGTCGTGTGCACCGACGCGTTGCGCGACGCGCAACTGGCGCCGTTGTTGCTCGCCACCGTCCGTGGCGTCGAGACCCGTCCCGGCCCCGTGACGGTGCTGCGCGACGATGACGACGCCACCGTGGTCGACTGCGGCGACCGGGGCGACCTCACGGTCTTCCCGTGGCTGATGCACGCACCACGGGCCGACGTCGACCTCCTGATGGCGCTCGACGAGGCCGGCTTCAACCACGTGGCGGCGCCGCTCGTGCGCTGGGTGTGGGAGGGCCGCGACCTCGGGGTCGTGCAAGAGCCGCTGGCCGACCGCTCGGGGGGCTGGGCCATCGCCCTGACCTCGCTGCGCGACTTCTACGCCGCGCGCGGGACGCCGGAGGCGGCCGGGGGCGACTTCGGCGCCGAGGCGCGCGCGCTCGGGGTGATGACGGCGCGCATGCACCTCGCCCTCGATCACGCGTTCCAACGCCACCACGAGCCGGTGGTCGACTGGGTCGATCAGGCGCAGGAGGACATCGCACTCGCCGACCCGGAGTTGCTCGATGCGCCGGGCGTGGCGGACCTGGTCAAGTGGCTGCACGACTCCGACGCGCGGCTCCCGGTGCTGCGCACCCACGGGGACTTCCACCTCGGGCGCACGGCGCGCACCGACCAGGGCTGGGTGGTGAGCGACTGCGCACCGGGCGGCGTGCTGCCGGGGACGTCGGTGCCCGGCGAGCGCACCCCCCTCGCCGACGTGGCCGACCTGCTGTGGTCCCTCCACCAGGCCAGCGTGGTCGCTGCGGCCGAACGCGACCCGGCCGGGCGCCAGGGTCTCGGCGTGCTCGGGCAGGCCTGGGAGACGCGCAACCGGCGAGCCTTCGTAAGCGGGTATCTCGGCACGCCCGGCATCGCCGGGCTGGTTGGCCCCGACCGGGATCTGGTGCGGCGCCTGGTGTCGTTCCTCGAGCTGGCCCGCTCGGTGCGGCCGGCTTCGCTGGCCTAAGCGGACGACTCCAAAGATCACTGAAGTTCAGGGATCCGTCTCGGATTCCGAGCAGCGCCAATGGTGCCTACCGGGCCTGGTGCCCATGCTCTCCCTGTGTATATGGCGGACCTCTACGCAGTCGGGGCACTTTTGCATACAGGTAGCCCGTATACGGCCCGAACGAAGTCCCGGTGGCTCGGCCTGATCCGGGCCTTTTCTCGGGCCGGGCGCGAATCACGGCTCGTCCTGCTCCCTTTGGGATCAGCCCTCGACAAAAGGGCCCGGAATCGCCGCCCGGCGACCCGTCAGCCCGGGGCCCTAGTGGGCGAGCGCCGAGACCTTCAGGGTCTGGGCCGCCTCCTCGGGGGAGACCACGTTGATGGCCACCCCGGTACCCAGCTCGAAGCCGGCGGTCGTCGTCGCCTTCGGCCAGATGTGGGCGTGCCAGTGGTAGGGCTCGCCCACTCGATACGGAGCCGAGTGGAACACGATGTTGTACGCCACGTCGCCGATCGCCTCGGCCAGCTGCTGGAGGACGCGGCGGATCGCCTCGCCCACCGCGAGGAGGTCCTCGGTCGGGCTGCGGTGCAAGTGCGGGTTGTGCTCGCGCGGCATCACCAGCATCTCGTAGGGTACGGCGCTCCAGAACGGGCAGACCACCACGGAGCGGTCGTCGGCGTAGATCACCCGCTCCCCGGAGTCCTCCTCCGCCTCGATCGTGGTGCACAGGAGGCACGACCCGACGAACCGGGCGAAGCGCGCCTGCTCCTCGGCCAGCTCTCGCGGGATGAACGACATGCCGAGCAGCTGCCCGTGCGGGTGGTGCAGCGAGGCCCCGGCCTCGCGGCCCGAGTTCACGATGGCCTGCGTGTAACGGATGTTGGGCTGCGAGGCGTGCTCCTCCAGGCGGTCGCGCAGCGCGGCCATGACGAGCTCCACCTGCTCCCGGCTCAGCTGGCCCAGTGAGGCGTCGTGCTCGGGGGAGAAGATCAGGATCTCGTGGATGCCGCCGGCCGTGGCCTGGGTGAACACCGGCCCGCGGTTGGCCACGACGAAAGGCTCGTCGCCGTCGAAGGCGGGATAGAGGTTGGGCACCACCCGGACCAGCCAGCGGCCGGTCGGGCCGTACGTCTCGAGCGCCGGCGGCGTGTCCTCTTCGTTCCCGGGGCAGAACGGGCAGTCCCGCCCGAGCGGGTCGGGCAGCTGCGGCGATCGGGTCACGAAGGAGTAGGGCCGCTCGGAACGTCCCGGGCTGACGACGACCCAACGTCCCGACAACGGATCGAGGCGCAACTGATTCACGTGCGCACCCTCTGGGTCCCAACCCGGTTCACTGACATCGAATACAGCCTCATCCCGTTCCTTTCATTACTACGGTACAGGTTTCGGTGCCCGGAGAGGCACCAGGTCGCGGGCCTGTCACCGAGCCGCCGCAGGGGCCGCTACGGACCTAAGGCGGACATAAGAGAACATGTCGCCCATGCATCACCAGCCGGACGGCGCCGCCTTCGACATCGTGCTGGTGCTCCACGTCGCGTGCGTGGTCGTGGGGCTCGTGACGACGGCGACGGCGGCCGCCACCGCACGCCGGCTGCGCCGCCGGGCCGGCTCGGCCGCCCCCCTGCCCGAGGCCCTCCGCCGCTACTTCCGGCCGGGCGTCAACTGGGCCGGCCGCACCATCTACGGGATCCCGGTCTTCGGGTTCGCCCTCCTCGGCCTGAGCCAGGGCGCCTACTCCCTGGGCGACGGGTGGGTGCTCATCGGGCTCGCCATCTTCGTCGCCGTGGCCGCGCTGGCCGAGGGCGTGATGTGGCCGGCCGAGCGGCGCCTCCAGACCGTCGTCACGGCGGCCGGGACCGGCTCCGACCCGGCCCCGGAGGCGCCTCCGGTTCCCGCCGACGCCGCGACGCTCGAGCGCTCGGCCACCCTGGCCCTCGTCTTGTTGCTGGCCGCGATTGTCGTGATGATCGCCCAGCCCTGAACCTGGCCTGCCCCGCGCGACCCCGTTCGGGCAGCGCCGACTTGCGCGGCGCCGCCCGAACCGGCGCGGTGTGCCAGCGGCTCAGCAGAGGGTCGCGACGATCTGCCCGTAGCCATCGTGTCCGGGGTCATCCTCGTAACCGGGTGCCACGTGGACGACGACGAGATGCTCGATGTTCCCGTACTCGGTCGACCCCGATTTGTTGATGGCCGATGCCACGACGACGACCATGTTGACCGGAATGGTCGCCGGTGGGTCCGAGCTGTTGCCCGGGTCCGAGGTCCACTGCGCACCGCAGGCGTAGTCGGGTGCGTTGTCGATGTAGCCCTTCATGGACGCCGGTGCGTTGTTGACGCCGCTGAACACGTTGTTCTTCCAGAGCTGCGAGCCCCAGAAGTTCACCGTGGTGCCATTCGTCGGCGCGCCGGCCGAGACATCACCCACCACGAAGCCACCGCCGCCCGAGGGCTCCGCCGCGGTGGTCTCGGAGACCGACGCGCTCGAGGACTGGTAGTACGAGTTGCCCCCGTAGGACACCGTGATCGGCACCGACCCCGCCGTCTGGTTGACATTGGCGATGGTGCAGCTCACGGAACCCGACGCCGCGGCGGTCCCGGTGCAGCTCTGGGCCGTGCTCCCGCTCCCCAATGTCAGGGTCACCGGCAGCCCCCCGGGTCCACTCCCCCCTGCGGTGCTGAGGGTGCCCGACAGCGTGATCGGCATGCCGCTCACCGCGATGGTCGGGCTGGTGTTGACGACCGTCGTCGGCGCCGTGGTGACCACCAAGGTGTTCGAGCCCGAGCTCGAGAGCAGCACAGGCGTCGAGTTGTTGCCGCCGAACGTGTTGCCGCCGAAGCTGCCGGACAGCGGATAGGAGCCCGCTGGTTCGTTCGGTGTGATCGTGCAGGTGGCGACGCCTTGCGAATTGGTGGTGCCGGTGCACGACTGTGTCCCGACGCTCAGCGTCACGGGCTCGCTCGGGAGCCCCTGGCCGGTGATCGAGTTGGTCAAGGTGCCCGTGACCGTCGTGGAGCCGGCGTATTGCCCGGTGCTAGCGGTCACTGTCAGCGTGGTGGGCGTGTGGACGGTGGCCGTCGCGCCCCCGCTCGACGGCTGGTAGTAGATGTCGCCGCTGAAGCCCGAGGACACCTCGACGGTGCCCGACGTCTGGTTCACCTTGGCGATGGTGCAGCTGGCGTCACCGCTGGCGTTGGTCGTGGCGGTGCAGCTCTGGGCCGAGGTGCCCTGCCCGATGGTGAAGGTCACGGTCCGCCCGCCCACGTCGGTGCCCGGTGACGGCTCGCTCGTGGTGAGCACGCCCGAGAGCGTGGCCGGTGAGCCGTTGGTGAGCGAGGTCGGTCCGGTGTAGGTCAGCGTCGTCGGCGCTTGGGTCACCGTGAAGGTGCTCGTCGAGCTCGACGGGTTGAGCTGCGGCATCGACGTGTTGTCACCTGGGAACGACGAGGTGAGCGAGTAGGTCCCTGACGGCTCGGTCGGCGTGACCTGGCACGAGGCCACGCCGTTGGCGCCCGTCGTGGCGGTGCAGGTCTGGGTCCCGTTGACGGTCAGGGTCACGGGCTCGTTGGGCACCGGTTGGCCCGTGTAGGTGTTCGTGAGCGTGCCCGACACCGTCGTCGAGCCGTTGTAGGTCCCGGTGGTCGGGTTGACGGTGAGGCTGGTCCCCTCGGGCAGGTTCACCGTCGAGGAGGCGCTCGCCGGCACGAAGTAGGCGTCGCCCGCGAAGGTGTCGGTGACCGGGATGGGTCCGGGCGACTGTTCGACCGAGGCGATGCTGCACGCGGCCGTGCCCGTCGAACCGGTGACGCCCGAGCAGGTCTGCGCCGAGGCGCCCGAGCCGAGGGTGAACGTCACCGTGCGGCCGACAATGGGCGCGCCCATGGCGGGGTCGTCGGTCGTGAGCACCCCCGACACCGCCAGGGGCTGGCCGTTGGTGGCGGTGGTCGCCCCCGTGTAGGACAGCCACGCCTCTTCCAAGGTGACGACGAAGTTGGACGACCCGTTCGACGCCATGAGCTGGAGTGGCAGCGTCGAGTCACCGCCGAAGCTGCCCGTGAGCGGGTAGGTCCCGGCCGGCTCACTCGGCGTGATGCTGCACGAGGCCGTGCCCGTGCTGTCGGTCGTCGCGGTACAGGTCTCGTTGTGGTCGAGGCTGAGCGTCACCGGCTCACCCGAGATCGGCGCGTTGGTGACCGAGTCGGTCAGCACGCCCGAGACGGTCGTTTCGTCGTTGTAGTTGCCCGTGGCGGAATGCACGGTCAGCGTGGTGGGCTCGGTCACGACGGCACTGGTGGTGGTCGTGGCCGGGGTGTCGTAGACGTCGCCGCCGAAGCTCGCCGTCACGGGCACGTTGCTGACCGGTTGGTCGACCGAGGCGATGGTGCAGCTCGCGTTCCCGCTTCCATCGGTCGGGTCGGAACAGGACTGCGCGGTCGATCCCGAGCCGATGGTGAACGTCACGACCTTGGTCGACAGCGGCGTCCCCGACGTGGGCGTGTCCGAGGTGAGCGACCCACTCAGCGTGACGGGCTGGCCGTTCACCGCGCTAGTCGGCCCGTTGTAGACGATCGAGCTGGTGTCGGGGTTCACCGTGAAGGTGCTCGACGCGCTGTCCGAGCCGATCGGGGGCGATTGCGTCGAGTCACCCGAGAACGACGCCGTTAGCGTGTAGGACTGGGAGGGCTCACCAGGGGTGATGACGCAGGTGGCCGTGCCCGTGCTGTCGGTGACGCCCGTGCAGGTCTCCGATCCGTTGAGCGTGAAGGTGACCGGCTCATCGGCGATCGGTGTGTTCGTCGTGCTGTCGGTCAATACGGCGGACACCGGCGTCGGTGAAAAGAAGTTGCCGCTGACCGGATTGACGGTCAGGGTCGTCGGAGTGGCCGACACAACGGTCGGACTGGCAGCCACCGCGATCTGATCGTCGACGGAGAGACCGTAGAGGTACGCGGCGTTCGTGTTGATCGTCTGGAGCACGTTTCCGGTCGCCAGGTCGATCTGCCAGATGTTTCCCGAGTACGAGTCACCCGTCCAGAACGACGTCCCGCTGGGGTCGACGCTGATGGCAAACAACTGACCCTGGCATCCGGGGAGCGAGGAGCACGAGTACGTCTGGATCACGTTGCCGTTCTGGTCGAGCAACAGAACCGCCGTCGAGTCAGCCACGAGGACGTCGCCGTCGGGCAGGATCCTCACCTCGTAGGCCGCCGGCCCGCCGAACGGCACCTGGTTGAAATTCGGCAGCTGCGTGTTGGTGCACTTGTTGTAGCGCAGGATGTCGGTTCCCTCGGTGGTGTAGTAGAGGGTGCACTGGTCACTCGAGAGGTCGATCCAGTCGTCGCCGTAGAGCTCGGTCTGGAGCGGGCCGATGTCGGCCAGCCGCTGTCCGGTCGGAGAGAACTCCGCGACATAGGGAGTCGTCTGCTGGCCGACGTAGAGGTTGCCGCTGCTGTCGAAGACCAAAGAGAGCGGATTCTGCAGGCCGGTAGCGAACTGCCCCATGGGTGTGCCATCGGGCGCGAACTCGCTGATGTCACCACTCGTGTCGTCGGTGACGTAGAAGTTTCCGCTCGAATCGAACGCGCTCCCGGCGGTGTACGGCTCCCCGGTGCTGTCGACCAGCGAGGTCACCTGGTTGCCCGAGGCCGGGTCGTAGACGTTGACGGTCGAGAACCCGACGGAGGCGAAGACCTGGCCGGACTGGAAGACCGTGTCGGCTCGGGCGGGACCGCTCGGGGCGAGCACGATGCCCGCCGCGGCGACGAGCAAGCACGCGGCGACAATGGCCACGAGGCCGCGCCGGCCCATCTCGGCCACACCGTGCAGTGAGATGGCGCGCAGCGCGTTCCCTCGGGTCTCGGCACCATCATTGGCTCGAGTACTCGTCCGTCTCATGTGTCCCCCCTCGGAACCGGCCCCTGGTGCCGGATGTCCTGACCTCTTCGCACGCCTCGTCTGTCGCGGCGCACGTGGCGAGCCGGAACCCAAGGGCCCGACCGCGTTGCAACCATCGGCACAGCGCAGGCTCTGCTTCAGTGCCAGTGCAAAATATGCTCCTGAGCTGGGACGCCCGAAAGGGCCGAGCGCCGGACTACCCGTCCGTGGCGGCGGTCAGAATTGCCTGTGCATTGTCCAAGTCGCCGGCTCGGACGAGCTCGGGCAGCGGACCGTCGAGCCAGCCCCGAGGACTGAGTCGCTACGTCTCCGTTGTGAATCGTCGTGATGATCGTCACACCCTGATTTCGGCCCGGACGGCACGAGGCCGCTCCCAAAGGAGCGGCCCCGCACTGCATTTCCTGGAAGCGAGGTAATCCGTCAGCTCCTCAGCACATTTGGCCGATGACCTGTCCGGACCCCTCGTGACCCTGAGCGGGCCCGTTGCCCGGTGCGACGTGGACCACGACCATGTGGTCAATGTCCCCCTGGTCGTTGCCGCCATTTTGGGAGTAGTTCGACCCCACCTCGACGACCACGTTCACCGGGACCGTCGATGGCGGCTGTTCATTTTGGCCGTAGCCGGACCACTGGGCACTGCACTCGTGGTTGGACGAGTTCTGGATGCAGTTCTCTATCGCCCCCGATGAGGTTGACCCTTGGCTGTAGCCGCTGCCTTGCGAGGTCTGCGACCCCCAGAAGTAGATCGTCGATCCGACCTGCGGCGCGCCGCTCCCGTAGCCTTGCACGACGAAGTCGCCGCCCGAAGGCGCCGATGCGGTGGTCTCGCAGCCCGACGAGCTCGAGCTCTGGTAGTGGGAGTTCCCGCCGAACGACACTGTCACCGTGGTCGATCCAGAGACCTGGTTGACGTCGGTGATGGTGCAGCTAACGGTGTCGGACGACGTGACGATCCCCGTGCAGCTCTGCGCCGAGCTCCCAGTGCCCAAGGTCAGGGTGACCTGCTGCCCGACGAGCCCGCTGCCGCCAGAGGTCGACAGGGTGGCCGACAACGTGATCGAGGTGCCGTTCACCGCGATGCTCGTGCCGGTGTAGGAGATGCTGGTCGACGCCTTGGTGACCACGAAGCTGTTCGAGCCGGTGCTCGGCGCGAGCTGCGGGCCGTTGCCTTGCTGGTGGCACATCTGAGACGGTGCCGCACCGCCCGCGAAGCTCCCCGTGAGCGTGTACGTGCCGCCCGACTCACCGGGCGTGATGGTGCAGCTGCCTACGCCCTGGTTGTTGGTCGTGGCCGTGCACGACTCGGTCCCGTTGAGCGTGAGCGTGATGGTCTCGCCCGAGATGCCCTGGCCCGTCTGCGTGTCGGTCAGGGTGCCCGACACCGTGACCGATGTGCCGTAGGAGCCGGTGCCCGCGCTCACGGTCAAGGTGGTGGGTGTCATGACGGTGGCCGTCGCACTCGTGCTGGATCCCTGGTAGTAGTTGTTGCCCCCGTAGGTGACGGTGACTCCGATGCTGCCGTACGGCTCGTTCAACGAGGCGATGGTGCAGCTGGCGTCGCCGCTGGCGTTGGTCGTGGCGGTGCAGCTCTGGGCCGACGTGCCCGAGCCGACGGCGAAGGTCACCGTCTGCCCGCTGACGTCGGTCCCCGGTGACGGCTCGCTCGTGGTGAGCACGCCCGAGAGCGTGGTCGGCTGTGTGTTCGTCAACGACGTCGGCCCGGTATAGGTCAGCGTGGTCGGTGCCTTGGTGACCGTCAAGGTGGTCGTCGAGCTACTCGAGAGCAACTGCGGCGTGCTCGACGTGCTTCCTGGGAACGACCCGGTGAGCGAGTAGGTCCCTGACGGCTCGGTCGGCGTGACCTGGCACGAGGCCACGCCGTTGGCGCCCGTCGTGGCGGTGCAGGTCTGGGTCCCGTTGACGGTCAGGGTCACGGGCTCGTTGGGCACCGGTTGGCCCGTGTAGGTGTTCGTGAGCGTGCCCGACACCGTCGTCGAGCCGTTGTAGGTCCCGGTGGTCGGGTTGACGGTGAGGCTGGTCCCCTCGGGCAGGTTCACCGTCGAGGAGGCGCTCGCCGGCACGAAGTAGGCGTCGCCCGCGAAGGTGTCGGTGACCGGGATGGGTCCGGGCGACTGTTCGACCGAGGCGATGCTGCACGCGGCCGTGCCCGTCGAACCGGTGACGCCCGAGCAGGTCTGCGCCGAGGCGCCCGAGCCGAGGGTGAACGTCACCGTGCGGCCGACAATGGGCGCGCCCATGGCGGGGTCGTCGGTCGTGAGCACCCCCGACACCGCCAGGGGCTGGCCGTTGGTGGCGGTGGTCGCCCCCGTGTAGGACAGCCACGCCTCTTCCAAGGTGACGACGAAGTTGGACGACCCGTTCGACGCCATGAGCTGGAGTGGCAGCGTCGAGTCACCGCCGAAGCTGCCCGTGAGCGGGTAGGTCCCGGCCGGCTCACTCGGCGTGATGCTGCACGAGGCCGTGCCCGTGCTGTCGGTCGTCGCGGTACAGGTCTCGTTGTGGTCGAGGCTGAGCGTCACCGGCTCACCCGAGATCGGCGCGTTGGTGACCGAGTCGGTCAGCACGCCCGAGACGGTCGTTTCGTCGTTGTAGTTGCCCGTGGCGGAATGCACGGTCAGCGTGGTGGGCTCGGTCACGACGGCACTGGTGGTGGTCGTGGCCGGGGTGTCGTAGACGTCGCCGCCGAAGCTCGCCGTCACGGGCACGTTGCTGACCGGTTGGTCGACCGAGGCGATGGTGCAGCTCGCGTTCCCGCTTCCATCGGTCGGGTCGGAACAGGACTGCGCGGTCGATCCCGAGCCGATGGTGAACGTCACGACCTTGGTCGACAGCGGCGTCCCCGACGTGGGCGTGTCCGAGGTGAGCGACCCACTCAGCGTGACGGGCTGGCCGTTCACCGCGCTAGTCGGCCCGTTGTAGACGATCGAGCTGGTGTCGGGGTTCACCGTGAAGGTGCTCGACGCGCTGTCCGAGCCGATCGGGGGCGATTGCGTCGAGTCACCCGAGAACGACGCCGTTAGCGTGTAGGACTGGGAGGGCTCACCAGGGGTGATGACGCAGGTGGCCGTGCCCGTGCTGTCGGTGACGCCCGTGCAGGTCTCCGATCCGTTGAGCGTGAAGGTGACCGGCTCATCGGCGATCGGTGTGTTCGTCGTGCTGTCGGTCAATACGGCGGACACCGGCGTCGGTGAAAAGAAGTTGCCGCTGACCGGATTGACGGTCAGGGTCGTCGGAGTGGCCGACACAACGGTCGGACTGGCAGCCACCGCGATCTGATCGTCGACGGAGAGACCGTAGAGGTACGCGGCGTTCGTGTTGATCGTCTGGAGCACGTTTCCGGTCGCCAGGTCGATCTGCCAGATGTTTCCCGAGTACGAGTCACCCGTCCAGAACGACGTCCCGCTGGGGTCGACGCTGATGGCAAACAACTGACCCTGGCATCCGGGGAGCGAGGAGCACGAGTACGTCTGGATCACGTTGCCGTTCTGGTCGAGCAACAGAACCGCCGTCGAGTCAGCCACGAGGACGTCGCCGTCGGGCAGGATCCTCACCTCGTAGGCCGCCGGCCCGCCGAACGGCACCTGGTTGAAATTCGGCAGCTGCGTGTTGGTGCACTTGTTGTAGCGCAGGATGTCGGTTCCCTCGGTGGTGTAGTAGAGGGTGCACTGGTCACTCGAGAGGTCGATCCAGTCGTCGCCGTAGAGCTCGGTCTGGAGCGGGCCGATGTCGGCCAGCCGCTGTCCGGTCGGAGAGAACTCCGCGACATAGGGAGTCGTCTGCTGGCCGACGTAGAGGTTGCCGCTGCTGTCGAAGACCAAAGAGAGCGGATTCTGCAGGCCGGTAGCGAACTGCCCCATGGGTGTGCCATCGGGCGCGAACTCGCTGATGTCACCACTCGTGTCGTCGGTGACGTAGAAGTTTCCGCTCGAATCGAACGCGCTCCCGGCGGTGTACGGCTCCCCGGTGCTGTCGACCAGCGAGGTCACCTGGTTGCCCGAGGCCGGGTCGTAGACGTTGACGGTCGAGAACCCGACGGAGGCGAAGACCTGGCCGGACTGGAAGACCGTGTCGGCTCGGGCGGGACCGCTCGGGGCGAGCACGATGCCCGCCGCGGCGACGAGCAAGCACGCGGCGACAATGGCCACGAGGCCGCGCCGGCCCATCTCGGCCACACCGTGCAGTGAGATGGCGCGCAGCGCGTTCCCTCGGGTCTCGGCACCATCATTGGCTCGAGTACTCGTCCGTCTCATGTGTCCCCCCTCGGAACCGGCCCCTGGTGCCGGATGTCCTGACCTCTTCGCACGCCTCGTCTGTCGCGGCGCACGTGGCGAGCCGGAACCCAAGGGCCCGACCGCGTTGCAACCATCGGCACCGCGCAGGCTCTGCTTCAGTGCCAGTGCAAAATATGCTCCTGAGCTGGGACGCCCGAAAGGGCCGAGCGCCGGACTACCCGTCCGTGGCGGCGGTCAGAATTGCCTGTGCATTGTCCAAGTCGCCGGCTCGGACGAGCTCGGGCAGCGGACCGTCGAGCAGTCCTGCCCAGTCCACCGAGTCGCTGCGCAACCCGGCGCGGAGCAGCCGAGCCCTTGCGTCGCCGAGGAGCTGCGCCAGCGCGCCGGCACCGTCGCCGCACTCCTCGGCCAGCCGGTCGCGCAGCCACGACGACAGCGCGGGGCTCAGGCCCCCGGTGGACACCGAGACGGTCACCGCGCCGTCGCGGTGCACCGCCGGGAGGATGAAGGAGGAATGAGCGCGGTCGTCGGCGCTGTTGATCCACACCCCGACCGCGTCGGCGTCGGCGAAGACGGCGCCGTCGACTTCCGAGAGGCCGGTAGCGGTCACCACGAGCCGGAAGGCCGCGGCATCACCGGGGCCATAGGGCCGGCGCTCCACGCGGTGCAGCGCGGGGACGAGTGCCTCCATGTCGGCGCCGAGCGACGGGGCGATCACGGTGACCACGGCGCCGCAGTCGGTCAGGCCGCGCGCCTTGCGGGCGGCGACGCGGCCACCGCCCACCACGAGGCACGGTCGGCCCGACACGTCGAGCGAGACGGGGTAGAACGTGACGGTCGGTGCCGGCTGGTCAGTCATGGAGCCGCGGCTGCCCGACCATGCCCGCCGCGATCGTCGCAAACGTGAGCTCGTCGATCAGGACGAAGCTGCCCGTGATGCGGTCGGCCTGGTACGTGTCGACCGCCAGCGGGCTCGCCGTGCGCAGCTTCACGACGCCGATGTCGTTCTCGTTGAGCTCGCTCGCCTCGGTCACTCGGAGGTCGTTCACGTCGAAGGTCCCCGTCACGGCCTCGACGATGACCGGCGTCACGCGCGTCGTGTGCTTGAGCCGCAGCCGGTCGCCAGCGCGCAGCGGCCGCTCTTGGAACCAACAGACCGTGGCCTCGAAGGTGTCAGTCACCTCCGGGGGTCCTTCCTCCGCTGCGATGAGGTCGCCTCGCGACACGTCGAGATGGTCCGCCAGCCGCATCGAGACGGACTGGCCGACCTCGGCCCGTTGCAGCGCGCCATCCGCCGTGTCGATAGCGCGCACCGTTGTCCGGGTCCCCTCGGGAAGCACCACAACCGGGTCGCCGACGCGGAAGGGCCCACCGTTCACCATGCCGGCATAGCTGCGCCCGCCCCCGGGCTGGCGGAGTACCCACTGGACCGGCAAACGCGCTCCGCTGCCGCGCGGTACGCCATGCTGGGTGGCCCAGCCGCCGGCTTGCGCGGATTCGAGCGCGTCGAGCACCGTCGGGCCGTCGTACCAAGGTGCGGCCTCCGACCGTTCCACCACGTTGTCGCCGAGGAGGGCGCTGATGGGGATCACGGTGCAGGCGGAGATGCCGAGGCGGCGGGCCAGCGCCTCCATGTCGTCCGCGATGTGCTGGTAGGCCGAGCGGCCCCAGTCGACCAGGTCCATCTTGTTGGCGCAGACGACCAACTGGTCGACACCGAGAAGGGCGGCGATGCAGATGTGGCGGCGCGTCTGCTCCCGGAGCCCCGCCGTCGCGTCGACGAGGACGAGCGCCAGGTCGGCGGTGGACGCACCGGTGGCCATGTTCCGCGTGTACTGGACGTGGCCCGGGCAGTCCGCGATGACGAATTTGCGATGGGGTGTCGCGGCGTACCGATAGGCGACGTCGATCGTGATGCCCTGCTCGCGCTCGGCCCGCAGGCCGTCGGTCACGAAGGAGAGGTCGACCTCACCCAAGCCGCGGCGTTCCGACGCCGTCTCGATCGCGGTGAGCTGGTCGTCGAACAGCTGGCGGGTGTCGAAAAGGAGCCGCCCGATCAGCGTGCTCTTGCCGTCGTCCACGGAGCCGATCGTGGCGAACCGCAGCAAGTCCATGGTGTCGGCTTCCTGCTCGGACCCGCCGGCCGGCGGCGAGCCGGGCAGTGTCGTCATAGGCCTAGAAGTAGCCCTCGCGCTTGCGGTCCTCCATGGCCGTCTCGGAGAAGCGATCATCGGCGCGCGTCGCACCCCGCTCGGAGATCCGGGACACCGCGATCTCGCGGATGATCTCGTCGGCGGATGTAGCCTCGGAACGTACGGAGCCCGTGCAGGTGGCGTCACCTACGGTGCGGAACCGCACCGTCTCCTTGCGGACCTCCTCCCCTGCCTGCGGGACGACCCACTCGCTCAGCGCGAGCAGCATGCCGTCGCGCTCGATGACCTCGCGTTCGTGCGCGTAATAGATGGACGGCAGCTCGATCCGCTCGCGCCGGATGTACTGCCAGATGTCGAGCTCCGTCCAGTCCGAAAGCGGAAAAGCGCGCAGATGCTCGCCCGGGAGCACCGTGCCCTGGTACAGCTGCCACAGCTCGGGACGCTGCCGCTTGGGGTCCCACTGCCCGAAGGAGTCGCGGAACGAAAGGACCCGTTCCTTGGCCCGGGCCTTGTCCTCGTCCCGGCGCGCCCCGCCGAAGGCGGCGTCGAACCCGTTGGCATTGATGGCGTCGAGCAACGTCGTCGTTTGTAGACGATTGCGCGAGCCTCCAGGTCCCGGGTCGGCGACTCGGCCCTGGTCGATGGAGTCCTGCACCTTGGCCACGAGCAGGCGGGCGCCCACCGTTTCGACCTGGGCGTCCCGGTAGTCCAGGACCTCGGCGAAGTTGTGCCCGGTGTCGACGTGGAGCACTGGGAACGGGATGCGACCAGGCTTGAAGGCCTTCGAGGCCAGGTGGAGTAGGACCGCCGAGTCCTTGCCACCGCTGAACAAGAGGACCGGGCGCTCCGACTCCGCGCCCACCTCGCGGATGATAAAGATGGCCAGAGACTCGAGAAGATCGAGGTGGCCCAAGGGGTGTTCCACCGGCCTGACCAGGGTCGTGACCGAGGCGTCGGTCCGTCCGCCTCGGGGTCCCTGGCCGAGACGATCGTGCTGGTGCGGGAGAGCAGCGGCGGTATCCATGGGGCCCCTTCGAATTCTGACAATTTTGGTCACGTATAAATCATGACCAGATTGGTCATGTATACTAACGGATGCAATCGGACCAGCGTCAAGCGCTGGTGGCGGGCCCTGCCGGGACGGGTCGATCGCCGCGGAACGAAGGTGAGGATCGGTGACCGAGATCAGCGTGAGGGACCAGCCGACGATGAGCGCCGAGGATCTGGCCCTCATCAACAAGGAGTTCGAGACCGTACCCGCCAGCTCCATCATCCGTTGGGCGGTCGAGCTCTTCGGCGATTCGCTCGTACTGGCGGCCTCGTTCGAGGACGTCGCCCTCATCGACCTGGCCACGAAGGCGGCGCCGGGGATCGAGGTCATCTTCCTCGACACCGAGGCCCACTTCCCAGAGACGCTCTCGTTCGTGGAGAGCGTGCGCGAGCACTACGACCTCAACCTGACCGTCACCAAGCCTGGCCCGGAGGCGGCCGCGCATCCCTGCGGGAGCGCGCAGTGCTGCCAGTTCCGCAAGGTGGAGCCGCTGCGGCGCGCCGTGGCGGGAAAGGGCGCCTGGATGACGTCTTTGAAGCGGTCGGACGGCCCGACACGGGCCGACGCCCCCATCGTGAGCTGGGACGCCACCTTCGGTCTGGTGAAGGTGAACCCCGTGGCGAACTGGACCGACGATGACGTCGCGACCTACCTGGCCGACCACGGTCTGCCGGTGCACCCGCTCGTCCCTAGGGGTTACCGGTCCATCGGGTGCGCGCCGACGACGCGGCCCGTGGCCGAAGGCGAGGACGCACGCGCCGGGCGCTGGTCGGGTCTCGACAAGTCCGAGTGCGGCCTGCACGTCTAGTGCCCCGTGACCTCGACAACCCCTACGGAATCGAATTCCGGGGTCGCCGCGATCGTGGACTGAAATTCATACGGCCCTACCGAAACATCGGTGAGCTGAACAGCGTCGAACAGTTGAAGCTGGCGCGCCATCCCTTCGAGGTGGCACAGGCGGTGATCGACACCTATTCGAAGCAGGGGCCCGAGTCCATCAACAAGGTCCCGGGTGAGCAGGAACGACTCAAGTGGGTCGGCCTGTACCCGCAGCGTCAGGGGGGCGACGCCTTCATGCTGCGGATCAAGGTGCCGGGTGGCGTGATGACGGCGGCGCAGGTGCGCGAGGTCGGCGTCGCGGCGGATGCGTTCGCCGAGGGGCCCGACGACAGCCCGGTCTTCGGTAACCGTTATGCCGACCTGACGACGCGCCAGGACATCCAGCTGCACTGGATCCGCATCGCCGACGTCCCGCGGATCTGGCAGCGCTTCTGGGAGGTCGGGTTGACGACCGTCCAGGCGTGTGGCGACTCGGCTCGCAACGTGTGCTCGTGCCCCGTGTCGGGGATCGACCGGAAGGAGGTGGTCGAGGCGCTTCCCGTGGCGCAGGCGATCTCCGCTTTCTTCACCGGCAATCGGGAGTACGCCAACCTGCCGCGGAAATGGAAGATCGCCGTGACGGGGTGCACGGAGGACTGTGCCCGGGTCGAGATCAACGACGTCGGTTTGTGGCCGGCGGAGCAGGCGGACGGCAGCGTCGGCTTCAACGTGCTCATCGGCGGGGGCCTGTCGGACGGCGAGCGTATGGCGTCGGACATCGACGTCTTCATTCGGCCCGACCAGGGCGTCGAACTGTGCCGGGGCGTCGCCCAAGTCTTCGGTGAGCTGGGTAACCGGGAGAACCGGGGCCTGGCTCGCATGCGCTACCTGGCCCAGGAGCTGGGGCCAGAGGGGTTCCGCGCCGCGCTGGAGGAGCGCACGAAGTTCGCGCTCGAGCCGGCGGGCCGCGAGCTGAGCACGGCCTTCCGGGGCGACCACGTCGGCGTCCACCCCCAAAAGCAGGACGGGCTCTTCTACGTCGGCTGCTCGGTGCCGGTGGGGCGGATGCACGGCATCGACCTCGTCGAGCTGGCCCGGCTGGCCGAGACGTACGGCGACGGCGGCGTCCGCATCGGGATCGACCAGAATTTCATCGTGTCCGGCGTGCCCGAGGACCGCCTCGACGACCTGCTGGCCGAGACGCTGATGCAGACCTACTCGCCCTTCCCCGGGCCGTTCGAGCGGGGCGTCGTCGCGTGCACCGGCTCCGAGTTCTGCCGTTTCGCGGTGGTCGAGACGAAGGAACGGGCCGTCAAGTGGGCGCGGACGCTCGACGCGCAGCTCTCCGCGGGCGAGAACGGCAACAACAACGACACTCAGCGTGACGCCGGAATCATCCGCCTGCACTTCTCTGGCTGCTCGGCCTCGTGTGCGCAGCCCCAGATTGCAGACATCGGATTCCGCGGCGACATCGCGCATGTCGACGAGCACATCGAAGAAGCGGTGGACATCGGTATGGGGGGCTCGCTCGGGCCCGACGCCGCGTTCATCGATTGGGTGGCGGGGGCGGTTCCCGTCGACCGGGTGCCTGACGCGCTGCTCCGGGTCGTCTCCCGCTACCGCGACGAGCACCGTCCGAGCGAGCCGTTCTATTTGTGGGCTCGCCGCACGGCTCCGGAAGAGCTGCAGTCGATGCTGGTCGGAGCGGCGGAGGCGGCATCGTCATGAAGCGCTATCGGCTGCGAGAGCAGATGAACGGGATCGCCGAGCCGCCGGGCAAGGTGTGGTTCTGGGAGCTCGAAGCCGGTGTGATCCACGCCGATCGCTGCATCCAGTGCGGTACGTGCGTCGCGGTCTGCCCGTCGAACTCCATCGGGATCAATGAGGACACCGACTTGCCGGAGCTCGTCAAGATGTGCACCGGCTGCTCGCTGTGCTGGGACTTCTGCCCACGCGGCGGCCTGCGCTACGAGGCGCTCTGGCCTCCTTCGACCGTCGAGGGTGACGAGGACGCCGCGGTCCAGCCGGCGCAGGTACGTTCCGACTCGTCCGACACGTACTGGAAGATCAGCGGTGGCCCACCGGCGGACGGGCTGGGCGCGGTCGTGGAGTCCTACGCCGTGCGGGCGTCCAGCGAGGTCGAGGACGCCCAGGACGGGGGAGCAGTGAGCGCACTGCTGATCGGGCTCCTCGCCGCCGGCGAGATCGATGGTGCGCTCGTGTCCAAGCCGAGCGCCGACCCCGACGAACAGTGGAAGGGAATTGCCACGATCGCGACGACGCCGGACGAGATCCGCGCCGCCTCGGGCAGCTTCTACAACCAGACCATGGCTTTGGCCGAGCTGGACCTGTCCCGCTACGCCCTGCCGCCCAAGCCGCGTATCGCCGTCGTGGGCACACCCTGCGAGGTGCAGGGGTTGCGCGCCATGCAAGCTCGCCGCTGGCCGACGGGTGCGCACCGGGTCGATGCCGTCGTGCTGAGCATCGCGTTGATGTGCACGAAGAACTTCGACTACGAGGCGCTGACCTTGCGGGAGCTGCGCGACAAGCGGGGTGTCGACCTCGATCGCGTCTCAAAGATGGATGTGATCCGGGGCCGCATGATCGTGGAGTACCGGGACGGGGAACTGGCGGTCGACGAGCCGGTGAAAGACTTCCACGGTGCCGCGCTCAAGGGGTGCGACGAGTGCGCGGACTTCCTTGGTCGCTCGGCCGACATCTCCGTCGGCAGTGTCGGGTCCATGAACGGGTGGACGAGCGTGATCGTGCGGACCGAGCGCGGACGCCTGGCTTTTCAGGCCGCCCGGGCCAAGCTCGACGTTCGTGGGCTGGACGACCCGGCCGCGTTGCTGCGGCTCGACGCCCTCGACAAGAAGATCGCCAACCGCTCGCTGCAGCGCAAGCTCGACCCCGACGCTCCGCTGTTCATCGAGTTCGAGGAGCACGTCCGCGCCTACGAGGGCACGGATCGCCAGCCCGTCTACATCCGGCAATGAGCATGACCGCGACCCCGGTGCTGCACGTACCCGATGAGCCGACGACCCTGGCCGAGAAGTGGTTGGAGTCGATTCACGACGGAAAAGGGCTCGACGCGGTCCTCATCGGAGACGACGGAGTGGTCGCCTGGCTGTGGGCGCGCTGGCGGTCGCTGGCCTCGACCGGACTGACCGAGGACGAGCTGGAGCGCATCGTCCTCGACTATCGACGGGAGATCTGGCTCTGGCTGGCCGGTGAACGCACGTGGGCGCAGTGTTGCTCGGGCCTCATCGGGCGCATCTCCCGGCGTGACGTACGAGGCGACACCCCGGAGGTGTGAGCGGCCCGCCAGCGGTCGCCCTCACGGGCGTTATGGTCCGCCGCGAAGGCGTTTCGGTCCTCTCGGACATCAACTGGCGCGTCGAACACGACGAGCGCTGGGTCATCCTCGGTCCCAATGGGTCGGGGAAGACCACGTTGCTCCAGATCGCAGCCGCCCGGCTCTGGCCAACGGCTGGCACGGTGGAGGTCCTGGGCGCCCGCTTGGGCAGGGTGGACGTCCGCCGCCTCCGCCCCCGGGTGTCGCTGGTCAGTGGGGCGGTGACCCGCCAACTTCGGGCGGACGTGCCCGCACGCGACGTCGTGGCCAGCGGCCGCTTTGGCGCGCTCGAGACCTGGTGGAATCGCTACACCGCGGGGGACTGGGAGAAGGCGGAGCGGTTGTTGGCCGCGGGTGGGGTCGCGGAGATCGGAGACCGCGCCTTCGGGGTGATCTCAGAAGGGGAGCGCCAACAGGTGCTGCTGGCGCGGGCCCTCATGAGTGACCCCGAGCTGGTACTGCTCGACGAGCCCTTCGCCGGTCTCGACTTGGGCGCCCGTGAGCGCCTGCTCGTGCAGCTGACCGCGCTGGCTTCGGACCCCAAGAACCCGCCCCTTGTGCTGGTCACGCACCACGCCGAGGAGATCCCGCCGGGGTTTACCCACGGTGGCTTGATGCGCGCCGGCACGTTGATGGCGGCCGGCGCGCTGCGCCAGACCATCACGTCGGAGAACGTGTCGGGCTGCTTCGGCGTGGCGGTGACAGTGGGGTGCAGTGACGGGCGGTGGTGGAGTCGGGCCACCTGAACGGCCGCCGGCACCGGTGAGCAGGGCGGGAAGAAAACGCTTGAATCGGCGCCGCCACGTTGGTACGAATGGAGCCAAGCGGAGAAGTGCCGACGAGGTCGGCGCTGTGCATTTCCCCACCATCCACCATTTGGAAAAGGCCGCTCAATAGGCTTTTTCCAGGAGCGAAGGTAGGTCGTCGGGGAGTGACGATTGTGATCTTGCTGGTCCTCGTGGGACTGCTGTGGGTGGCGGTTCTGGCACCGAGCGCTTGGCGAAAATTCGGAGAGCGGCAGGGGGTGGGTTCCATCGACCATTTCCACCACCAGCTGCAGCTTCTCGAGCACGCCGGGCCGAAAACAGTGGCGCCTGCGTACCGGCTGCACACGGCGATACCCGGTGCGGCGGGACCCCAGGCCGAGGTAACTGCGGCGCCCGCCGACAGCTCCCGGCCGAAGCTCGTGCTCCTGCGGCCGACTGACGATGCCACCGTTGCCGACGTGGACGATCAAGAGGGTCTTCACTACGAGAGGGTTGGTGTCCTGGACCGGCCCGAGCCCGTCTGCGTGGCCGAGAATGGCGCAGACCTGCGTGTCTTCCGGCGCGAAGAGGCGCGCCGTAGGTTCACCACGTTGTTGCGCCTCCTGGGCGGCATCGCCCTCACGACCGCCATTATCGGACTCTGGCCCGGCATGCACCTCGCCTGGGTGTTCACCGGACTGACCGGTCTGGCCGCCTTGGGTCTCATCGGGCTCATGGCCTACGCGAAAGAGGTCGAGGCGGAACAGAGGATGAGTCGTCGGCGGCGCGCGTCCGTCGACCACGCGGACAGTGGGTCCTTCGTCGATCCCGCATCTGCCGGCTACGCCGGGGGATCGGACGAAGAATTCGACGAGATGCCTCGGGTCGCCGCCCGCTGACGGCAGTCCACTCTCTGACCTGTCTCCGATCGGGACCGTCACTCTCAGGTCGAGCTTTTGGGCTGTCGGGCGCTTTCTGGCTGTTGTGGGCGCCGACTATTCTTGATGCTGCGGGGGTGTAGCTCAGCTGGTAGAGCGCTACGTTCGCAATGTAGAGGCCGAGGGTTCGAGTCCCTTCACCTCCACCAAAGAAAGTCCAGGTCAACGGACTGAAGGTGGAAGCTCCCCGTGAGGTCATAAGGCCCAAAAAGGGCCACCGTGACCTTACGTGACCTTATCGGTCGTATAGTGGCCTCCCGACGGACGGGATCGGGATGGCCAAGAGAAGAAGAAGTCGGGGCATAAGGGGAGCGGGCGCGATCGACCAACTGCCGAGCGGCCGGTGGCGATTGCGGGTACCCCTCGCGACCGGCGGCAGAGCCACGTACGGCACCTATGCAACCGAAGAGCTGGCTGCGGTGGCTCAGTCCCGGTGGAATCTCACCCATCTGTTGCCTGCGGACGACCCCGAACAGGCCGTGGAACTCCCGGCAAGCGTCGCGGTCGGAGGAGTTCGCTGCGACGAGTGGTTTCTCCGCTGGCAGGAGGCCAAGGCGGCTCGGCGATCGCGGGTACGCGTCAACAAGAAGCGTGGGGGCGCTGAATCTACAGCGGCACGAGACCGAGCGTACTGGTCGAAGTGGTGGGCCCCAGTGCTCGGGTCGAAGCTGCCACACATGGTCACCCAGCGCGAGATCACAGGGGTAATCGACGCCATGGAGCAGGCTGGCCTGGCTCCGCTGACGATCAAGACGCACTGGTCGGTGATCAAGGCGTTCTTCGGCTGGCTGTTCGAAGAGGACGTGTTGACGGTCAGTCCCATCGCCAAGGCCTCCGTATCGGCCGATGCCGTGCTGGACCGGGTACGGCATGTCGTCGTGCCGGACTTCCGGTTCATCGACATGCTGTCAAGTAGGTTGGGCACGGGCCAGGACCGTTTGGTTTTCGAGTTGCTGTTGGGAACTGGGGGTCGTCGCTCCGAGGTGGCGGGAATGATGGTCGGAGACGTCGACCTGCCAGCCAAGCGGGTATGGGTGCGCCAACCGGTAGTCGAGGTCGAAGGTCGTCTCGTTCGCAATCCAACGCCGAAGGGTGGTCGGAGCCGCGCGGTGGTTGTTGGTCCTCAACTGGCCCAGTTACTTCGCGAGCACCTCATGCGTATGGGCATGCCGGCGGCTGATACACCGCTATTAACAAGTGCAATGGGCGACGGTCTCCGGTGGAACAACTACCTATCTCGCCGGCTACGCCCCAAGATCTGTTCGACGGCTGTGCGTTGGGCGGTTGGGGAGCGCAAACGACTTGTCGCCGAAGGCCTGAGCCGAGCGCAGGCCACCGCTGAAGCAGTGACGTCCGCCCAGAAACTCAAGGGTCTGACGCCCCACCATTTGAGGCACACGGCTGCCGCGCTGCTCTGGGCCGCTGGAGCGAGCGATATCGAAGTGCAACTCATTCTCGGTCATGCTGACATCGAGACATCAAAGCGCTTGTACGCCCACCTCCTAGACGGATCTCAGGACAGCGCGGCGGCCCGGGTAGAACAGCTTCGTGAGGCTCGGCGGGCGAGTTGATCGCTGACTGCGGGTTCGGTGAGAATCTCCACGAGCCAGAGCGGAGCTCGCGGTACCGATGGGGCGAGGTGGCCCGATTCAGGGGCGAAAGCTCCCAAGCCATCTTGGACTTGGTCCGGGCTGGCGTTTTGAGGAAGCCCCGGTCGACGGGCGGCACAAGTGACGATCGGTAGCTTGCGGAGCTGGATGGCGAACCGCAACCTCACCTCGAACGTCCCCCAGCCTCTGGCGAACAAGCACGGGTTCGCCTCTAGATCCGTCACATCGCCTGGCATCGGTACTGGGCCAGCTTGGCCACCACGCGCTCGCCACCCTGAAGACGTGTCACGCTGATCCGTACAGGTCTGTGAGCTCTCCGAGACAGAGGACGTATTGGACCAGATCCGGTTATTCCAGAGCCCCCTTGCCTCTCCCGGCTACGCTGCGGGCAGCGACGATAAGGGGACATCTCGTGCCGAGCCCGTGGGAAGCTGCCAGTTCAGATGATCAAACCGAGGAGTTCGCACCCACCATCGGGACCGGGATGCGACGCGTGCCCTCCGGGGCCGGCGCTGAGTTTGATGCCGCCACGACGGAGCAGCTGCAGAGCCGGCTAGACGAGTTCGACGCAGTTAGGACTCGCGGGGAAGTTGAAAGCCGGTCCGTCCACCTTGGGGGCCCGCCGCCACGCTAACGCTCGCCGAGTGGTCGGGCGACGGCAGCGTCGCCCGAGTCGTCAACCTCGTAGACGAACGGTCGGTGCCGTGGCTGCTCGACACGTATGGCGGCGCCCGGCCCAGAGTCCTCCAGGCGGTCATCGCTCACGCTTTGTCGATTGGAGCGAGGACGGCGGTGGTGGAGTATCGCTACCTCGACCCCGACTGGCGAAACGAGCACCGCGAGTTCTACGCCACCACCTTTCGTCGGTACCCATCGATCACTCACCGACTCCACTTTTTCGCGAAGTCACCCGACCCTATGTTCCTCGATCTGGACCGTCCCGCCCAATTCGATGGAATGGACTACCTGGGCTACAGCGTACTGCGCCCCGTGCCGGCGGCGCCGGTTGGGCGAACCATGTTGCAGGCGCGATATCCGAAGAACTTGACCTGCATGGCCAAGGACAAGGTGAACCTCTTTGGCGCGGACCTGGAAGTGATCGGTGCCCCCTTCGCCGCCCAGGACGCGCAACTCAGCAGATGTGCACAGACCACCACCTGGGTCACCGCCTACTACCACCATCTTCGGTTCGGCGGCCCACGGGTGCTGCCCGGTCAGATCGCAGAAGCAGTCGCCGACAACCTAGAGGTCGGCCGCCAGCTGCCATCTCCCGGCCTCACTATCGGCCAGATGGCCGACGCGGCACGCTCGATCGGGCTTCCACCGCTCGTGTATCCGCTCCGTCACCTCGCCCAGGACGAGACCGTCCCTCGAGTGATCTGTCGTTACCTCAACTCCGGGATACCGGTCACCATTGCCACCCGATCCCATGCCTTTGTCCTTATCGGATACGGGCGTACCCGTGATGACGACTACAAGGAACTTCTCCACTTCGTCCGTCACGACGACGAGGTCGGCCCATACCGGGTGGTGGACTGGAAGCTCGACGAGCACGGTCCCTGGGAGTACGCCATCGTGCCCCTGCCGCTCAAGGTCTACTTGCCGGGTGAGAACGCCGAAGTCATCGGCTCTGCCCGAATCCGTGACGAACTCGACCGGGCTCCCACCGAAGCCGCCAGCTCCCTGCTTCAGCGTCTAGACGATCCAGAACGTCCGCTGTCGTTCCGGTCCACGGTGGTCCACTCCAACGAATTCAAGCGGACGCTCCGCGAGCGTCGATACCCCGACGATGTCGCGGCCGCCTACCAGAGGATGCAGCTCTCCCGCTTCGTGTGGGTAGTCGAACTCACTGATCGCGCCCTACGTGATGCTGGTGAACCATGCGTGCTAGCTGAAGCGGTCATTGACGCCACCGACCACGTCCGCGACCTCCACGTCCTCGGTTGGCGGATACCAGGAGCGGTATGGGGCTGGCTGCCCGACGACGGGGCCCACACGGTCAGGGATGAGATCCCCCCCACAGAACCGGCGATCAGCATCGCCCAGCCTCGCGACCTGGTCTGATCCAGCTCGGGCGGCCTCTTGTCACGCCCGAACGTAGAGGATTAGGAGGCGAGATGGACATTGGACGGCTCATCGAACAACTCAAGGCCGGTGACGACACTGCCGGACCGGTCCTCGTCAGCATCCTCGCGCCACGACTTCTTGGTTACGCCGAGATGATCGCCAACGATCTGCCCCTGGCCGACCGAGAGCAAGCGGTCGAAGAGGCGATTGAGACCGCCGTCCGACGGATCGATCGGTACGACCCCAACAAAGGAACCTTTCCCGGGTGGGTCAGGGCATTCGTCCGGCACGCCGTCGGCGACTGGCGCCGCCGCCATCCTACGGGAGCACCGACACAGCTCCAAGAACGAACTGATGCACTGGTACCAGAAAACGATATCGAAGAGGAACACGACAACCCAGCGTCGGCTGCGCTCACGGCGTTGGTGTTCACCGCACCCGAAGCCGACCAACTCATTCTCCGTCTCCGCTACGAAGAGAACCTGCTCCACGCCCAGATCGCTGAACGGCTTGGGGTCTCAGAGCCCGCTTGTCGCAAGAGGCTGGAGAGGGCGCTTGAGCGACTGCGAAATCGCGCTGCGGAAGACCCCGATCTAAATCGCTACCTGGAAGGAGGGAACCAATGACCAACTATGACGAGACCGCCGGCACCGAAGTCCCCGCCTCGCTTCTCGAAGAGTTGCGCCGGAGTATCCAGCAAGAGGAGAACACCGCGGACTTGCCCGAGGCGCCAACGGACAATGAGACCTGGGGCGATGCATACCTGGGGAAGCCGACTCTGACTTCCCCCGCCGTGGTGGCGGCCGCCGCCGATCTGGTGATCGAGCCACAGGAGCCTCGACCGGAAGCCCGCGCTCGGATGCTCGAAGCGGCCAGCCGAGCTCTGGCGGAACGCCGAAAGGCGAACGGCCTGCTCCCTGTATTGCTGCGCAACGTGCGCGAGCGCAGTTCCATGTCCCTGGCCGATGTTGCAGCCCAGGCCGAGCTGACCGAGGAGGCGGTTCAAGAGCTGGAGGCGGGAGACACGGAGATCAACCTTCATCTCCCTGTTGACACCGCCGTCGCGTGGATCCGCGCTCTTCCCATCGATCGATCCACTGTGCTCGCCTCTCTCCGTCGTTCCCTTCAGGTCGGGTGGACTGGTGAGCTGGCCCCAGCGGCAGGAGCTCCGGATCGTCCGGTCAACGTTGACGACTACCTCAAGCAGGTGGAGACGAAGCTCAACGCTGGAAGCGAGGATGACGCTTCATGAGCACCATTGGTACCGCACCGATCGTCAACCACGCCAGTCTCCGTTCCTTTGCCGAGAGCAGGGTGAACCTGCCGAACGCCGAGGTCGACAAGCATCGCGACCAAGTACAACGCCTACGAGACCACCTCCAGCGGGTGATCGAGGACCATGATCACTACAAGCTGATCAAAACCCTCCATTCGGGAAGCGTGGCCAAGGGCACTGCCCTTAAGACGATCTCCGATATGGACGTCGCCGCGTACCTCGACGCCAGCCAAGTGCCAGCTGGCGACGAGTACAAGCTCCTCGCAGAGCTGGCAGACATCCTGCGCACGGCCTACGGAGCCACCAAGGCGCCCGAGGACTTCGAGGAGCAGGCCCACTCTGTCAAGGTGCACTTTCATGGGTCCGGCTTGGACATAGACGTCGCCCCAGTCGTGTATGCGGGACTTCCGGATGACCGCGGTGACCTCATAACGAGGAGTGGCGACCGAGTAGAGACGTCCGTCCGTTTGCACCTCGAGTTCATCCGCAGCCGAAAGCAGCGCTACGGCAAGGACTATGCACAGCTCATTCGCTTCCTCAAGTTCTGGGCCAGAGAACAGAAGCGCTCGCGAGGCAGCGACTTCAGATGTAAGTCCTTCCTCCTTGAACTCGTCATAGCCCATCTGGCGGCAACCGGAACGTCACTATCGGACTATCCAACGGCTATCGAAGCGGTCTTCGCATACATGGTTCGAACGGGATTGGACGAGCAAGTGGCCTTCGACGATTACTACGATCTGGCCGCAGTACCATCGCTCAGCGATCCGATCCGCGTCATGGATCCAGTGAATCCGACCAACAACGTCTGCAAGAGCTACACGACGGCGAATCAGGATCAGCTCCTCGAAGCAGCCGCCGACGCCCTCGACGCCGTGACTGCGGCAAGGTACGGGACCACCAAAGGCTACGCCGTCGAATGCTGGCAACGAGTCCTCGGGCCGACCTTCAGAGGGGACTGACATGTCCAGCACCTACACGACCAGCAAGACCTTCACGATCACGCACGCCCGATACGTGACCAGCAAGGTCGCCGCCGACCTGCGTCAGCTGAAGCTCTTCTACGGACAACCAGACGACGAACAGATCGACGCTTACGCCGAAGAGGCAGCCTTGCTCCTCCGAGACGGCTACCTCGAACGAGTTGACTACGGCTTCCGACGTCAAGACTCCCAACACGGAAACCAATGGGTGCTCCTGCTTCGCTACGTCGCCAAGAACGGGAACCTCGAAGACGACAACTCTGGCCGCGTACCCGCCGGGATCGACCTCAGCGGCACGGGCTTCTGGTCGTACCTCACCTACACCGCACCATTCTTCGCGCTCAGCGACTCCGAGCGAGAACGCGTCAAAGCGGCGCTCCCGATCCAACGTACCGCAGGGCGCGAGGCCGGATTCGTCTACGGCACCTGGAGCGGTGACCGCACTTACTCCTCGGCAGGACAAGGCGTGGCCCGATCCGTCTTCAAGCCACGATGAACGCCAACCCAAACCTCTTCGAAGCCGTCATCGAGCTCCCAGATGCCGCGGCCAGTACCCGCTACGAAAACCTCGTCGGTCTAGATGAGACAAAAGAGCGCCTGATTAAAGAGGCGCAACTCCTGCTCCAACCGGCGTCTCTCGACCAATGGAGTCAGCGCTTCCACCGAACCCGACTCCGGGCCTGTGACGCGTTCGCCGACCGGCACCCCGTATTCATCTTCGCTGGAGACGTCGGTACGGGAAAGACAGCGCTTGCCGAGTCATTCGGCGACCAGGTGGCCCGGTCGATCGGACTACCCATTTACCTCTACCGCCTCAGCTTGGCATCGCGGGGGAGCGGCGCCGTCGGAGAGATGACCCAACTGCTGGCAGCGGCCTTCGACGAAGTTCGTCGCGTGGCTGCTGTGCCCCGCGGGCGTGACGGAAAATACTCCTCGGCAGTCATTCTCCTAATCGACGAGGCGGACGCGCTCGCGCAGTCCCGCGAAGCATCCCAGATGCACCATGAGGACCGCGCCGGCGTGAACGCGCTCATCCGCGGGATCAACAGCCTGAGCGAACAACACCTCCCTGCCATCGTGGTCCTCGCCACCAACCGGCTACAGGCCATCGACCCCGCGGTGCGTCGAAGGGCCGCCGCAACCTTTCAGTTCGAACGCCCAAACGACATCCAGCGCGAAGTCGCGCTGGCGAGCTTGCTCCAAGGAGTTGAACTCCAAGCGGACAAACTGCGAGCGCTCGTGAAGGCAACCGGACCCCTCGATGGACGCCTTTACGGGTACACCTACTCCGACCTCTATCAACGCCTCGTGCCCGCCGCAGTACTCGCTGCGTATCCCGACCGACGCCTCGATGGAGACCTCCTGCTCCATGTTGCCGGATCACTCGAACCGACCCCTCCCTTCACGTCGGAGTACTAGATGACCGAAGCGCTCTCGGCCATGATCAGCTATCAGTGGACCGATGCGAGCGCAGCCGAACTGATCCATGAGGAGCTTGCCCTACGCGGCCTGGTCGTTCATCACGACCGATGCAGCTTTCCCACCGGAAGCCGCATCGGAAGCAACATGGACGAAGCCGTAGCCAGCTGTGACGGGTTCGTCGCCTATCTGACTCCGCATTCCCTCTACGAATCGAGCCCCCCTGGATCGCCACGCCCAGCTATCGACGACGAGTTCAAGCCTGTAATGGATCGACTGGCCCGCTCGCACGCGAAAGACGGCGTTTCACAGCGTCCCGTGATCATCCCGCTGACGCACGGACTCGGAGATCCACGCACCCAAGCCCCGGAACGGGTTCGGAGAGCCACCGGCAAGGACATCTCAAGTCTCTGGACACCTGTGACCCTGGATCAGAGCACCACCTCCATTACCGAGTCCGAGGCAGCGGCCGTCGGGCGTGCCCTACTCGGAGCGCTTCTCGCGCCCGGAGCCGCCCCGCCACCGGAGGACCCAATCGAGCTTCTGGTCGTAACGCGTGGAGAAGGGCAACCACCAGCATTTCTATCAATCGACGGAACCAGTCTCGTCGGCGGAGCGACCAACAGGCCCGGCGACTCGGCGACCTGGGATCGCTACCTGGCTGGCCTCCGGGACATGCAGAGCACGTTGGCCCGCTGGACCAAGCGTCGACAGCTCGACCTACGTATCCGCGCGCACCTTAGCGCCGCGGTCGCCTTCGGCCGAGTGTTCAACCAAGCGGCAGGCTGGCGTCCGGAAATAGTGGGCCGATACGGATGCGTCAGTCCGAGCACGGAGATCGACCATGAAGGACTGAGGACTTCGCTAGACAAAGGCGGAAGGCCAGGGGACCTGTCGGTCGAGATCGACCTCCTCGATGTGCGAGTGAGTGACCTTGCCGCTGGAGCATTGATGCATCTGCCCGACCCAGTTACGAACCGCCTGTGCATCTGGCGAGAAGGACAGCAATCAGACCTGCTCCCGGATGACGTGGCAGCAATGGCATCCGGAGCAGCTATCGCCATTCGTGATGCGGTCTTCGACCTCCGGCCCGCCCGGACTCACGTGTTCTGTGCTTCCCCGGTCGAGTTCGCCGTGCTGCTCGGTCACCGACTTACGTCACTCCACACCGATCTCCACCTCTACGAGCGAGACGGTGACGGATACGTGCCTTCAATCATCCTTCCCGCCAATGTGTAAATGACAGTGGAACTCACTCCGCTCCTTGCTTCACCCTGAGGATGGTCGACCTCGGGAGCACGCATCAAGCAGCGGTTAGCTGGCCTCTTGAAGGACGCCGTCCACCATGAGCTGGCGGAAATGTCTAGCCAGACGTTTGGGAACCGGGCCACCTCGGAGCAAGATGCCCAGCTCCATGTTGGTATCGATGGCTGAGCCCGTGAAGTTGGCGCTCGTGATGAGAGCGGTGTGCTCGTCGGCGATTGCGGTCTTGACGTGCATGGCGGCACGGCGCCCCGCCGGTAGCGCTTCACGCTGGTCAGCTGGCCACTCGTAGAAGGTGACCAGGCCTGCAAGGTCCTTGAACGCCCAGGCGGCACCAGCACCCTTGAGCGTCCCGCCCGAGCTCTCACCGGTCTCCAGCACGAAGCGGACGTCCACTCCGCGCCGAGCTGCCGTGGCAATAGCATCGGCGACCGCTGGGACGTGGTACGCCGCGAAGCTCACCATGAAGAGTGATCCGCTGGCCGAGCCGATGACCTCAAGCAGCACCTCCCTGGTGAGGCGGACCGGGACCTCAGGGGTGGCCGGGCCGGTCCAGACAACGTCGATGAGCTGGCTGGCCCGGATCTGCTCAACCGCTTCGACCGCGGCGCACAGGGCGATAGCCAGACCGCTGCCTGAAACGACGGAAGGGGCGCACTGCCAGGCATCGAGGAGTCGGCGGACCTGTGGCTGGAGGTTCTGGACGGGGATGGCCGCACTCGCCGCCACGCGCGCTGCCGGCCCGGGGCCTGAGTGACTCGAGAGGGCGCCAGCCAGCCGGCGCACATGCGCGGCCGGCATACCGAGTGCGATTTCGTGCACCGATGCCGTGAGGTCGTCGACCGCGCTGTTCGCGTCCGCTGCCGCGGTCATGGCCCGAAGGGAAATTCGACCCCGGCCTCGGCCAGTGTTTTAACAAGGACGTTGCGGTCCAGGTAACGGTTGCCGCGCTCACAACTGGTCTCGGGCAAGAAGCCACAGCAGTGGCAGGCGGCCGCGTGCAGGGAGTTCTCGGTGGCATCGGGCCGGTGGCCTGCGCAGAGAGGATCCGACGAGCACAGCTGAGCCCGGCGTAGCGCTGCCTCGAGGATGCGAGCGAACTCGTCGGGCTCGGCCAAGGCCACCAGGCCGCCCAGCGTGCCCTCTGAGTCCGGGGCCGAGGTGTAGAGAAGGACTCCGGCCATGGCCGGCCCGTGAGCGGAGGCTTCCCGGGCGTAGATGCGCTCGCGGATCGAGGCGGCCGAGTAGCCGCACTCGAGGGCTAGCTCATTGATGAGAGCGTGCGAGAGCGTGTGCAGCAGGATGTAGCGCTCGCCCGGCCAGCCCACGTTGACGTCTGAGAGGTTGCGCCTGCGGCGCCACTCCTGGTGCGCCTCTCGGAGCGATTCGGTCTGCTCGCTGCCGGCGACCACCTCTTCCCAGGCGCTCACCACTTCTTCGTCAACGTGAACGAAAATTCCCTCTCCCCGAGCCTCAGCGGCTGGGACCCAGGCCACGGTGTGGCGCGACAGCGGAGCGAGCGGGACCACTCCCTCGATGTCAGAAGCCACTCCCGAGTCGGGACCGTCGAGCCGGGTGAAGCCGCAGAGGGCCACGACCTCTCGCAATCGTTCAGCGGGCGTGACGGTCAGCATTGGGTAGCCGAGCGGATGCGCTGGCGTGCCGAGGCGAAAGTCCCGTGTCGCTGGTGCCGCATGGGGGCTCACGAAGACTTCCCATTCGGGACCGAGCAGGTCGGTGGAGCCCTCCTCTTCTGCCAGACCCGCCCGTCGGGCCTCGATCGCCCCCCAGACCACCGCGGGGTCGAAGCCGCCCAGCGGTTTCAGCTCCGGGACGAGCGCGATGACTGCTTTGAGGGTGGCCAGAGATTCGACGGGTGCGTCTGGCGCGTTGAGCTTGGGCCAGCATTCGGCGACGGCCTGCTCGACGGAGTCGGCGCTGGCTGGGATGGAGAGGACGGCCCGGGTCCCGGCGAACCAGGTGTTCGAAGCTCCCAAGAGAAGTGGGCGGACCTGCTCACTGCACGAGTCGTCGAAGCTGCGCAAGTGTGCGTGGCGGCCCCGGCACTGCGGCAGCAGGCCTTGTGCGTTCGCGCCGAAGGCAGCGGTCATCATGACGTTCTGGTTGCACTTCACGCACGTGACCAGCATGTCGGTCGACCGGGAGCCCTCACCGATGTCACGTACGCGCAGCTGCCAGTCCGCGCAGATAGTGCCGGCCCCGCGGTGGACGAACTCGACCCAGGGGAAGTCGTCGATGTGGCCATTGCGGCAGGCAACCACGAAACGTGCTGCCACAACCGTCGGCGGCTTGCCGCGGGTCTTGGCGCAGTTCTTGTGCACGTAGCGGGTCCGGTCGGGCCGGAAGGGGTTCTCGTCGAGCTCGAGGAGCCCACCGTCGACCGTGGTCAAGAGGCTGCAGGCGGTGCAGCGCATCCAGCGGGGGAACGGCACGACGGGTACACCGGTGCGGGCCCAGTCCTCAAAGGGGTTCTTGCTCTCTTCGAGCCACGGCGCCGAGCGCAGCGAAGTCACATGGGCGAGCCCGAGGGAGGGATCGGCCCGGATGGCGGCCAAGAGTCGCTCCTCGACCAGCTCGTCGGCGTAGTCCATCTTCCAGTCGTCGAGACCGGCCACGATGATTGAGAAGTTCGGCAGGTCGACCATGGACCCGACACCGAAGGTGTGCATAAGCTGGCTCGGCCGTACTCCGCCCACCCGATTCGAGAAGGTCTTCTTATGCTTCGTCTTGGGCGGGCTCATGGTGCCACCACTCCCGCTTCACCTAGAAGGTCGCCCTCGAACTCGACCTCGGATCCGGGGTCGGGGTCTTCCACGGTCGGTTGACTGGCGGCGGCCCCCCCGGTGCCGGCGGGCGCCCACGGTCGTGGGTGTTCGATGGACCAGTCCTTTTCGTCGATGATCAGGTTGATGGTGGGCTCCACCTCACGCAGCGAGTTGGGCACCGCCCACAGCGGCCAGTCGCCCACCGTCGGAGTGCTGAGGAGCCCGGCCACGGTGGCCTTGTCCTGGTACCCGAGCGTGGCCCCGCCCCCGGCCGCTTTCAGTTGTTCCTTGGCCCACTCATCGAGCCGGCTCTGGAGCTGAGCGCGCACGTAGGCGGCCATCTCGGGTTTGCCCGACACGTTCTCGGCCCGGGTGGCCAAGCGGTCGATGGCCTCGCTCACCACCGGGTGCCCCGTCGTGACGACCGCCTGCGCGCCGTTGTTGGGGTTCCAGTCGGCCACCGAGCCGAGGTGCTGGCGCAGAAGGGCCACGAAGACGGCAGTCAGACCCCGATCGAGCGCCCGGATGGCAAAAGGCGTCACCGAGAGCGCCTCGACTTGGCGGTAGAAGGTCCCGTGATAGTGCTCGAAGGTCTCGTAGTGGCTGAAGTCCCGGGGGCGGGCCCAGTTGTAGAGGCTGACGACCAGTCCCGGCCCGGCATCGGTGCGCCCGACTCTCGAGGTGGCCTGGATGTACTCGGCGGTCGCCTTAGGCTGCCCGACACACACCATGAGCCCAAGGCGCGCCACGTCGACGCCGACGCTGATCATGTTGGTGGCCAGTAGCACGTCGATGGGCTTCGCTGCATCCTCGGGGGCATCGGGATCGAAGCGCACCATCAACTCGTCGAGCCGACCACCGACCTCACCCGAGCTGATCCGGCTGGTGAGCTCGCGCACGATCATGCCCGTGCGCTGGGCCAGCCCCCGCTTCTCAGCGTTGCGCAAACGGGAGCGCACGTCATCTTCGACCAGGCGCTTCGCGCCACCGAGCTCACGCAGAGCGCTGAAATAGGCGACCATCGTCATCCACGGGTCCGCAGCCGCCCCGTAACGCTCGAAGAGGACCTGGGCCGCAGCCAGTACCGTCGTGAAGACTCGGGTCTCGACCGATGCCATCCGTTGGCCCGGAGCGCAGATCCCGAGGTAGAGCCGACCCGGAACGCCAGCAGGCTCTCCGTCGTCACCACCGGCAGCCACGGCACGCTGGCGTGCGAAGAAACTGTCCTCCACATCAAGCACGGGCGGAGGGAAGACTGACAGCCCGCGCCAGAAGAGGGCGTGGACCTGCTGGGCGGCCCGGCGCACCGTCGCCGTCGAGGCGATCACCTTGGGCCGAACCGTCGTCTCACCCACCTGCCAACTGGCCAGCTCGTCGATCACAGCCTCGTAGAGGCCAACCAGGGTGCCCAGTGGTCCGGCCAACAGGTGCAACTCGTCTTGGATGATGAGGTCGGGTGGGCGCAGCGGGTCACAGTCGAGCGTCTTGGCCGAAGGGAGCTGCGCCGTCTTGTTGTGCTTGTCCGCCTCGGTCCGATCAGACGTGACGTCAAGCTCCGCCGAGCGGTAGCCGTGGCGCTCACAGCACCGCGCTACCCGACCGAAGAGCAGGTGAAGCTGGCCCTTCAGGGGCAGCTGAGCCCACTTGTCCGCTGTCGAGATCAACAGCGCCGGCAGGAGCCTGTAGATCTCCTCATCGACGGTGACGACCGGGAGACCCTCCTTGTTCGAGGCCCCCTCGGTGAAGGCGCACGCACCAAGAGGGTCACCGCAGAACACGAGCGTCCGCCAGCGGTCGGGGTCATAGCGGGCATCGGCCCCGGTATCGAGGCGGCGCCCGCACCACGGACAAGCCATGAGCACGACCGGCTGCGAGCCACGGACGCGCTTTCCCGAGCGCTGCTCTTCGATGGCCGCCTGTGATTCCTTGCCCCGGTTTGGAGTGAGGGACGATCCCACCCACAGCCCGATGCGAAATGGCGTGTCGCCCCATCGGGGGTCCTCTGCCACCCTGGCCCGGCGGATCACCTCGCAGGCGCAGATGAGCGCCGACGCCCGGCTGAACTGGTCAGACGTCAACAGGCGCAAGGTGTAGCGCATGAGGACAGCGACCCCTTCGGGACCGTGCCCGGCCACCGAGCCCTGGAGGCGCCGGATGGCGAGGGTGAAGGCGGTGAGGCCCAGGTAGGCCTCGGTCTTGCCGCCACCAGTCGGGAAGAAGAGGAGGTCGACCAGACCGCTGTCGTGCAGGCGCTCAGGATGGGTGGGGTCGGTCAACGCCGGGATGTTCAAGAGGATGAAGGCGAGCTGGAACGGGCGCCACGACCGGTTGGCCGGGACATCAGCCGCGTCGAGAGCGGCGTTCAGGTCGAAGTACTCCTCGCTATCCTCGTCCTCTTTCCCGCTGGCTCGCCTCTGCGCCGTCGCCACCGTGCGGACGCGCTGTTGCCACATGGCCTCATTGGCGAAGGAGAAGGCCTCGGCCGCGTCGGCGTCCTGCGCCAGGACCTCGATACCGGCTCGGATGCGTGCTGCGGCCTGGCGGGCCGTAGTTAGGGCGAGGTCTATGGCCGCCTCATGCCCATCCAGACGGGCGCCGGGGTCGCCGGGCCGATTGGCCTGCTTGTCGATCCACGCCTCGTAGGCATCGACCAGCGGCTCGAGGGCGGCCCGCAGGTCCACCTGGGGCGACTGGGCGAGCGTGGCCATGTCCAACACAGCACTGGCGAGCATGGGCTCCTCGACGGCAGTCGGAGCTTCGGTGCGAGGCACCTCGAAGGAGGGAATGACTCGGGTCTCGAGCCGCCGGGCACGGGTGGGGTCGCGGGTTCCCTGGTCGTCGGCGGCCATGACGGCGTGCACCGCGGTGCCGTGGCCGGTGGCGAACTCGATGTGGTTGCGGTACTGGAGGTCCAAGAAGGCGACCTCGTCTTCAGAGTCGTAGTTCCCCGCGGCACCATGGTCGGCGAGGGCGACGTCTCGCCCGACGAAGGCGGGCACCGCGCCGTCGCCGTTAGCGGCCGCCAGCATGAACCGGACCTGGTACAGCCACCGCTCGTCGGAGTTGGTGGCGGCCTTCTCCTGCTCGTTCACCAAGAACGTGCTGACCAACGAGAAGCCCTCGCGTTTGGTGACCCGCCCGCGCACCACGACGCCCGGGTGCTCCGCCGCGACCGGAAGCGGCCCGAAGACCCCATCGCTGAGCGGTATCATCACCGCGCCCTCAGCCGGGTAGCGCTGCCATATCCGGGACGGCCGGGCCGATGCGCCAGCAGATGGTGTGGTGACAGATGGATCGGGCTCGCCTCCGAGCTCCTCGGGCTCGCGCACCTGCTTGACATACTGACCCCAGGACGCGGTGAGCACTAGTTCGGTGACCTCTGGCACGACGACGCAGGAGAGCCCGATTGAGGAGGGGAACATCGACGCCCGGGCCGCTGATTGGTCTGTGTCGGCTACTTCCCCGGGGAGGTCCGGGGCAGCGTCTCCCTCGACAACGGGTTCGACGCTGCGCTCTGGGTCAACGCCGATTGAGCCCGTGGGAGCGAGCGCCCCCACGAGATAGCGGTCCCGGACCTGCCCGCGTCCGGGAAGTTCCTCGTCCTCTCCTCCCACCGGGCCGAGCAGGTCGGCCATGATCATGCGCTGGAACTCGGCGCGCATCTCGCTCGGCGTGAGCAGAGACTCTGGCGGGGATGGTTGGTGCCCACTCGTGGTGGTGTCGATGCTCATGCGTCATCTCCCGAGGGGTCATCTGCGAAGAGCGAATCGAACAGCGTTAGCTCGGCTTCGGCGCTCGCAGCGCTCGTGGCTTTAACCTTGCGGGCATCCCGCTTCGTCTTGGCCGGCGCGGAGTCGGCGACCTCTGCCGCGTGGCGCTCGTGGTTCAACTCGAGCAGGCGGTCAAGGACCTCGGTGCGTGCCGCTGGACCGATGGTGTAGCGCAACCCTTGGGCGGTCTCGTGGAAGCCGTGGTCGAGGTTCAAATCCTCCCATCTGTAGACGCCTCGTACAGCTAGATCGAGGGCCACGTGGAGTTCGCGGAGTTGCACGATTTCTGGGTCGTCTTCGTGGGGATTGTGGATCCGGTTGTAGGTTGCGGTAAGACCTTGACCACTCCCGATCATCAATGATCTCCGGTGCTGATCAAGGGCTCGCATGACGCTTTCGACTGTCATATCGGGTGCGGGAAGTGGAAACGTGTCGAACGCCCTTGGGACCTGATAGCGCTGGTCACTCTTCATGGCAGTTCCTTGTTCGATCGCCCACCAGTAGTGGAAGCTGCTTGTAAGTACTCCGAGAAGGCTGTAATCGCTACTGGGAATTACCACCACGGTGTTAGCAATGGTTTGCTCTGTTGGGATCATTGCTGGAGTGAGCGTGCCGCTCGTCTCGGCGATGCCAATGGTTTCATTTAGCCCCGAGATGCGCTCATAGAGTTCCGCGGCTGGGTGTTCGAACTGCCAGAAGTGCTCCCGCAGCCTCTGTTTCGCCTTAGCGCGTTCGATGGGAAGACGTTGGCTCACGATCCGAAATGGTTCGCTGTAGCGCTCCGACCGCACGCGATCCCAATTTCGAAAATCGATAATGAACCGTTTGGCTTGATGGTACGGATCGGCATTGAGGTCACTACCGATGAGGTAAGGACGAACTACATCCGCATTTGCTGGGTCCACGTTGAGCAACTCGCGCGCCTCCTCCCGAGTGAGGATGAATCCCTTTCCCGTTGGTTTGCAACCCTGCAAGCCACGGCCCACATTTGCAGCGAGCCGAAACGGTGGACCGCCGACCCGCGATTCGGCGGTGAGCGATGGGGTAATCCGCCTCACGGGGAGGCCAGTCAAATTCGCGGATCCATGCCAAATTCCGTGCCAAAGCCATACCTTTGCGATATGCACATTCGCGCTACCGGGCCAAGGTGTGCGCGGAGTGGCCCGGTAGATCATCCACCCATTCTCCGCGAGGACATCGAACCCCACCTCGCGGCTCGCGCCGTCCGCAATAGCCTGAGTTGCAAGAAAACCGATCGCTCCATTCCTGGACACCACGGTGGCTGCCCGGCGAAAGAAAAAGACCACGAGATCAGCACGGTCGGTGGCAGCACCCACGATGCGCCGAGCGATAAACCGCCGGAAATCAGTGCCCATCGGGCCGGATATGCGAGTGCCCCCGAGAAACGGCGGGTTCCCGATCATGGCGTCGAAGCCGGGATTGGTCCTGCCATCGAACACCTCGGGGAACGCCAGTGGCCAGTGCAGGCAGCGCCGATGCGGGGCTGCGTTGGGGCGCCCCTCGTTGAGCCACGCGTCCGCCCGGGCCGACAACTCGGCAAGCGTCTCGTCTCTTTTCTCGTCGTCACCCTGTAAGAGGTCGCTGACCATGCCCGCCACGCTGGCCAGGCGCGCGTCGAGATCCCTTTTCGACTGACCGGCCGTCGACAGTGCCGCTCCGATCACCAGGTCGCCAATAGTCTCGACTGACCGCAAAGCGTAGGCGGCCTGCGTGAAGAGGCGCTCCTTCTCCTCGCTATCACGCACGGTGAGCTGGGGCACCGCCTCAAGGCGCTGGCGAAGCTCAAGGGCCTCCTTTACCAGAGGCTCGAGGTCGCCCGCGAGGTTGAGGGGGGCCACAGCCTGGTACGGGTCGATATGGAATCGAGCCACCTGGTCGAAGCTCGTGATGCCGAGCACAGAGTCCCCAGACCGGAAGGCATGGTCGAGGAAGCTGAACGGGCGCTCCTTGGCCATCGTCACTAGCCACAGCGAGAGCTTCGCCATCTCAGTGGCCATCGGGTCGCGGTCCACACCGAAAAGGCAGCGCTCGGCGACGGCCCTGCGCGCCGCGATGCGCACGTCGTCGACGTCGTCGATTGGGCTCGATCCGGCCACGGTCGGCGTGGCGCCTTCGGCCGCCCAGGCCTCCACTAGCCGGTCACCCAGGTAGCGGCATGCCGCGGTGATGATCGCTCCCGAGCCAATGGCCGGATCGCAGACCTTGAGGGCGAGGATCTCGGCGACTGGCCTGAGCTTCCACTCCTCTGGCGGGACGCCCTCGGCCGGCCCCGGACTGTAGACGAGAGGCTCGAGGGCATAGCGGGCCACTTCCTCGGCCAACTCCTTGGGCGTGTATTCGGTCCCGGTGTCGCGACGGTGCGAGACCTCGGTCACATAGATCGACCCGGCCAAGAGGACCATCGGGAGCCCGCGCAGGTCATCGCGCAGCAGCCAGGCGAACCGCTGCAACTGGGCCAGAAGACCGTCGTCGTTCTCGCAGGCGGCGCGCAGTACGGCGCGGCGCACATCGTCGAGCGGCTTGACCAGCGCGGCCTCAATCTGGTTCTCGGTGCGCTTGGTCACCTCCATCAACCAGGCCACGAACGCACCGTGACCTCTGGCCTCTTGGGCTTCGAGGTCAGTGAGGGCGATTTCGGGCTCGTCGCCGGGTCGGCCAATGAGGCCGAGGGTCACCTCCTCTGTGCGACTGGCTGAGTGGTCGAGCAATCCTTCATAGACATGACCTATCTGCTCGACGTCGAGGCTCCGGAACGACAGACGGCGGGCCTCGGTGATTCCGCCCTCTGTGATCTTGAGGACCTGAAGGGCGTCGAGGATGCCGAGCACGGTGCGGTCATCGACGGGGATGGGCCGAGCGCCCTCGACGTGGCCCGCGCCGGGGCGCCTGCCTTCGAGGAACGGGTAGCGGTCGGGGTCAAAGAGACGGCCGCCGTAGGGAGGGAGGCGAAGCTCGTCGTGTGAAAGACCTCCGTGGACGGCCCGGAAGCTGGCCAGCAGACGCGGCCAGGCGCTCGAGGTGTGCTCGAGGTTTTCCTCATTGCCGATCGCATCTGCGGTGTCACGCAGCGCCTGGCGCAGTGTCGAAACTGCGTAGGAGTCGTCGTAGAGCGCTTCACCGAGCGGAAGGAGGCGACGCTCCTCGGCGTAGAGGAGGAAGACGAGACGCATCATGACCGTGCATGCGGCCTCGTAGACCAGATGCGGGTCAAGGCCTGCGAGCGCGGCGCCACCGAGTTCACGGTTCGCACGGGAGAAAGCGGCCACCAGTAGCTCGACTGCGGCGCGCACCTGGCGCCCAAGCTGCCAGGTGACTTCGGCCTGGGCCGAGGCGGACTCGGCGATTAGGGCCTCGAGCTGATCCTCCGGGGCGACAGAGAAGAAGCGCTTGGCACCCAGCACCGAGACGAAAGCGTCCAGTTGGGTGTCCTCGGCGGCCTCGGTGAAGACGCCGGCAACCCACGTCGCCCGCCCTATCGCCCCCTGCCAGGGTGCGTAGACCACGCAGAACCGGTCGCCGTCGGTTACCACACCGAGGGCCACACCGCAGTGGCGCAGGTGCGTGGCCAACCGGTCGATCGGGCTGGCCGCCCACTGCTCGCCAGCCACATGGGCCGCGAGATCGGTACCGGCAGGCCAGATCGTCACCAACAAGCGCGCGGTGGGATCCTCGGAGGGTGACACGATGGCGAAGTCGGCTCGCAAGGTGACACCGTGCTCGGGGAGGAAGACGTCGAGAGCCTCAGGCACGGCGGGACCTTCGAGGACTGCAGGGCCGAAGGAGAGGAGGCGCCGGAGCGTCCAGCCCACGAACTCTCGGCGCTCAGCTTCACCTTTGCCCAGCTCCTCGTAGCGCTGACGCAGGTCCACCCGCAGCCGAGCCGGTGTCCGGTCCGGCCCGCCGGGCCAGACCCGGCGGATCACCGGCAAAGTGAGGAACGGCCCGATCGGGTCAACCAAGCTCAGCCAGTCAGCGTGGCGGGCGGTGGTCCTGGTGCTCACAGGGCCTGCTGCAGCGATGACGCGGCCAACGCGGCCCCCAGCGTGTCGGTCAGTCCGATCTCGCAGAGCCGGCGCGGGACGAGGAAAGTGATGGCGGCTGGGAAGACACGCTCGCTCGCCTCCTCGTAGCGGCCCCGGATGGCCTCTTCCTCTGCGTCGGCTTCCGCCGGAATGGCGTCAACCCGGGCCCGCAGCGCAGCGACGTCGCGGACGAACTGCTCGCGCTCGTTCTCGGCGAACCCGAAGGTGAGCTGTTCGGGCTGCTCGAGCTCTTCCAGCTGGGCCAGGATCCCGGCGCGCAAGTCACCCAGCACACCGCGCATGGCCTTGACCTCCTCTTCGACCTTGTTCCCCAGCATCCGAACCAGGCTGTCAGCGCGGTCGTTGGCCCGCGTGAGCAGCGCGAGGCGCACCGGATCCTCAAAGGTCGGCCATGAGAGCGCCAGGGCTTCTCTGATGTGGTGCGGCGGTAGCTCGTCGCTGGCGGCGTCGAGCACCCTGCCCAGTTCGGACACTCCGTAGCCTTCCCGGCTGAACCGGCCGCGAGAGACGCGACCTCCCGCTGCGATGACCTCTTCGTGCAGCCGATGGCCGCCGCGACCGGTGATGACGAGCCGGGCGTGAATGGCGATGACCAACTCGTCGAGCTCCTTGTCGGGCACGACCCTCGCAGTGACCCGGGAGAGGCCGGCCTCATCGCTCGACCAAATCCGCCCGCGCAAGAGGCGCATGGCCTGGGTCACCAACGGGTGGCCTAGATGGGCGAGCACGACATCGTCGGCGCCATCGGCGGCGACGTCGTGGTCGAAAGTGATGGGGCGGATCTTCTCGGGCTCAAGCTTGTCGGGGAGGTCCAAGACGGTGCGCGCCCAACTTGCCGACAGCTGGCCGACCTTGAAGACCGGTCCGTTGGGGCGGCGGTCTGTCGCCCGGCGCTCGAGTCTGGCTGGGGTCAAGGCGGGCTGACGGGCCAACTCGAGCCCTACGTCGACCACGTGCTGCACCGCGGTCGGTGACATGCCGAGCTCGACCCGCGTCTCTTGGAGGCGCTGGGCCAGGCGGGCCACCTCCTCGCGCAAGTTTCGCTCCACCTTGAGCACGCCCGCCGCCGCGCTACGGCGGGGGTCGGGCTTCACATCGACTGAGGCCCCGGTGTCGCCCAGCATGCGCCGCTCGACCGCGTCGGCCAATAACGGTCCGACGTTGCCCAGGTCCTCGCGGGCGGCGTTGAGCTTGTAGGCGAGGCGGCTCAGGAACCCCAGATCGTCTTCGAGGCTTCCGGGGGGTGCGTCCCTCCAACCAGCTCCGATGAAGTGGTAGATGAGCACTTCGGGCGAGGGTTGGAGGTGGCGGTCGACCCGTCCAGCCCGTTGCTCCATTTTCGCCGGATTGAACGGGGTCTCGATGTGCACGACACGATGACAGTGCAGCTGGAGGTCGATGCCCTCCGAAGCGGCATCGGTGGCGAGGAGCACCCGCAGCGGGCGCCGGCTCGGGTCGGCCTGGAACTCGGCTTTGATGCGCTCCCGGGCCACCTCGTCCATGCCCCCGTAGAGGAGCGCCACCCTGGCGGTGAGCTCGCCCTGGGGTAAATGGTCGGCCAGCAGCTGGTGGAGGTAGAGCTGGGTGTCGCGGTACTCGGTGAAGAAGATGACCCGCTCGTCGTTCCACTCCCGTGCTCCGCCGGTGTCGACCGGCCGGCAGGTGTCATCGATGAAGTCGAGGATGCGCTGAGCCTTGGTGTCCGCCTTGACCCGCCACTCGTCGGCCCATCGACCCATCTTCTCGAGGAGCTCTTCCTGCCTGGCATCGACGGAGCTACCCACTTCGGCAGCGGCAGCCAGGGCCTCTTCGACAGCGTCCTCGTACTCGTCCTCGTCCGCCACATCGTCATCGAGGCGGTCAAAGGTCGCCTGGAGCGATCGTGCATCGCCCTTCCCCTGACCTTGAGCCGCCAGAGTCCTGCGATGCACCTCGAGGGTACCTGCGAAGGCAGCCGGCGAGGAGAACAGGCGCTTCTTCAAGAGAAGCGTCACGAAGGCCGAAGCCATCTGCCCCCGCTTGTTCCCCTGTGCCGACGAAACCCGCAGGGCCGAGTATTCCTTCAACAGACGGTGCACCTCGCGCTCATGCTCTGGGTAGGCAATCTCGATCTCTTCGATTACTCGCTCGGCGAAGCGCGGGGTGCCGTCGGAGTTGGCGAGCTCGGGGTCCGCTCGCAACTCTGACTTGAGTCTTCTCACCATGGCTCGCTTGAGCGAGGCCTCCGAGGGTTGGACCCCCCGGGCAAATCGTTGGGGATCGAGCAGTTCCAAGAGGGCTGTCCAGGATTCCGTGTAGCCGTTGTGCGGAGTTGCCGAGAGGTAGAGGTGGTGTTCGAAGTGTGGGGCGATCTCTCTGATGGCCTTGGTGCGCTGGGAGTCCGTGGCGTACTTGCCCCCGCCAGCTGGGGCGACATTATGGACCTCGTCGATGAGAAGGATGTCGAACTCGCGGGGGTACGAAGGCGTGGGTGGTAGCACTTCCCGCAAGAGCGACATCGCCCGGGGCCTCTTGACCCAGTCCATGGAGACGATGAGGCGGGGGAAGTGTTTCCACGGGTTGGCGGCCAAGCCCCGCTCTCTGCGCAGCCGCCGGATCAGCTCGGCATCTACGATGCGGAACTCCAGGCCGAACTTCTCTGCCATCTCGCTCTTCCACTTAAGGCAAAGGCTGGCCGGGCAGACGATGATCACGGTGCGGGCCCGGTGGCGCAGGATCATCTCCTGGACGACTAGGCCAGCCTCGATCGTCTTGCCCAGTCCGACGTCGTCGAAAATTCCTAGATTGACCCTGGGCATCGAGAGAGCCCGCACGACGGGGTCGAGCTGGAAGGTCTCGATGGTGATCCCAGAGCGAAAAGGGGCCTGGAGGGCCTGTGAGTCGGCGGAGGTGATGGCTCCCCAACGCACTGCGTTCAAGAAGGCGTCGAGGCGGGCGGGGTCGTCGAAGCGGTCCGCAATTGGCACTGGCAGGGTCTCCTTGAGGAGGACCTGGGCGTCGGGCTCCACCTCCCAAATGACGCTGAGGGAGTCGCCAAGCCCGTCGTCTTCGACCGAAGTCAGCTCGACGAGATGCTGAATCTGGCCGGCGTCGCTGAACACATCGACGTCGAGCGTGCCACGGCGCACCTCAGCCACGACCCAGTGACGACCCCGAACCCGGACCAGTTGGTTGAGCTCGGGAAGGGCCAAAGCAGGCTTGGCCTGGAGCACCGTCATGTGCAACCCACCCAAGAAGGGTCCCACCCTGTTCGCCCCGAGTTCCCATGGATCTCCCCATGGAGGACCCAGCAGCTGAGTGTCTCCTGACCTGGGCTTTTACGACACGGACAGCTTCCCCGCCGGCGAGAACTCACAGAAATCATGGCCACACGCTACGCGGTGGGCTGCTTGACGCCGAAGGGCCGGGGCGAAGCACTCCACTTGGTGACGGGCGACCGCTCTGGCACGCGTGTATCTCCCCGAAGCTCTGAGCTGGGGATTGGCTGTGGTTCAGCGGCTGGCTTCACCGTTCTCGGGACTGCCCGGAGCGGCGAGCTGGTGCTCTGCAACGCTTGAGCGAAGCCGTGTCACAAACGGCGTAGGTGACCGAAATCGCTTGCCCCTCAGAGGTGGGACCACGAAGGCGCGACAGGCGGCTCAAGACTGGCCAGTGCTGACGGTTTTGGACTGGCCTCGGACGGGTCTCTCAGTACCCGTAGTGGGGCCAGGCCGGGGTGATCGATCATCGCCAGCGCGCCATAGAGGTGAAACACCGCAGCGACGGCCAAAGGGGCCACGGCCGGCCCGGTCCATATCAGTGCGGGTTCGTTTTCGATGTCGAGGCTCACGACCTCGCGTCCCGGTGTGAGGTCGACGCGAGCGCCCACTGCCCTATCCCACCGGTAGCCATGCAGCCTGTCATCGGCCAGGCGTCCGACGACACGAGCAGAGGTAACCAGCCAGGACCGGATGGCCGGCCGCGCGAGCTCGCCGGGCTTGATCAGTGGCGGCCAGTCGAGGTTGAACCTGACCGGCACCTCGGCCCACACCCTCTCGCCCGAGTCGAGCACGACTCCGACGCCGTAAGGCCGGGCGGCCGTCTCCCGGTTGTAGTACAGGTCGAGGGCGAGGTCCCGGCCGGTCGCCGTGGCCCATTGGCGGGCATCGTTGTCCCATCGGGTGAGGGCCTTGGCGTCCTTGCGCTTGCTCATAGTTCGACTGCCCTTTGCGCCTCGACAGCGACCTCTGGGCTGAAGTCGCTCTGCTGCTCCAGTGCGGCACTGCTGATGGCCGTCGCCCGAGCCGCGGCGGCCAGTGCTCGAAGGCGCTGGCCCGTCTGCTCGATACTGCTCACGTCGCCCGGCCTGCCGAGTGCGACCTGGCCGGTGATGTGCCAGCGGTCCCGGTAGGCGGCGATGGTGGAGACTTCTTTTATCCAGCGTTGGCGTCGGGCCGGGGTTGCTGGCGGGACCCCGAGACGTTGTACCCAACTCGCCTCGGTTCCGACGGCTTGGTCAGCCAACGTACGGGCTCGCTCTTCCATTGCCCTGTCTCGCTCGGCCAGCGCTTGGGCCATCTCGGGATCGCTGACACGCTGTGCCCGGGGGATGAGCCCAACGATCAGGTTGTCGGTTCTCCGTCCACGGCCACCGGCGGCTTCGGTCCAACGCTCCACTCGGCCGTGCAGCACCGCGGCTACATCGGCAGCGTCGGCTAGGGACCGGCCGGCCACCAGGCGAGGGAAGGTGGACTCGATGTCGAGGCCGCGGGCTTCGGCTTCCCGGAAGGCCGCCAGGAGCGGACCGTGCGCCGCACTGGCTCGCACGGCCGCGAGGTCTGCGTCGCTCAGACCTGATCGGACGAGCAGGTTGTCCCAGCGCTCGTGCTGGGCAAGCGTGGCCAGCGTCAGGTATTCGGCCGAGAGCCGTTGCATGCCCTCTGCCTCGGACTGCTGGCGGCGGATCATGTCGTGGGCGGCCACGTCGGCCCCCTCGTTGCGCAACACCCCGGCCAGCACCTCTTTGGCCGTTGCCGGTTCGGATGCTTCGTCGTGAGCGGTCTGCGGGTCAGGGTCGTAGTGCGTGTCGACGTAGAGGCGGTTGGACTCGCGGCCTCTTGTGGCCATGACGTAGAGCACCTCGCGGGTGGTGGTCGCAGATACCATGGCATGCGCGGTGTCGACGCTGCGCCCCTGGGCGCGGTGTGCCGTCGAGGCGTAGGCCAGCTCGACGTGCTCGGCCACGTAGGCGGCCGGAAGGATCACCATCCCACCGCCGATCGCCCGTTGCACAGTCATCCTTCCATCCTGCTCCGTGGCTGTGACAATCCATCGGTCTCCGTTGCGCACCCAGCGTTGTCCGGTCGAAAGACGCCGGTCGTTCTGGCGGGTCACCACCAGGTCACCGACCCCGGCGGTCCCTCCGCCGGCCACCGTCAACCCGCGTTCGTTCACCGCACCGGCGGTGACCCGATTGGCCCGGGCCCGGGCGTTGAGCTCGCTGACCGTGCCGAGGTCACTGGCGATCATCAGGCTGGTCCGACCGGACTCGGTGTCGGCTTTCCAGGCCAGGTAGAGGGCATCGAGCATCTGGTCCCGATCGCCCTCGGCGATCCGCTCATGGGCCTGGTACGCGTCGATGGCGTCGGCGGACCCCGCCCTCAGTTCGATGCTGGCCCTCTTCTCCCAGGCGTGATGAAAACGGCGCACGTCGGTCAGCTCGGGAGCGAGCCCCTCGCGGTCGCGCACCAGGGCGCCGAACATGCCCCCGGCATCGACAGAGCTGAGCTGGGCCTGGTCACCGACCAGGACGACCTTGGCCCCGGCCGTCGCGGCGGCGCGTACGAGCTCATCCAAGGCGAAGGTCCCGGCCAGGGAGGCCTCGTCCACGATCACCAGCTGGTTCGCGCTGAGGCGCCACCGGGCCACCTCGTCCACGGCGGCGGTGATGCGCTGACGCAACGGCGTGCGGGCTCGCGAGACATTGGGAAGTGATCTGAGTGCGTTGCGTAGTTCGGTGATCTTGCAAAGGCGCTCGGCTTCCCGTCGGTGTTCGTGGAGCCACTTGGCCGTGTTCTCGGTGTCGATGCCGAGCTCGCCAGCCAGCACTTCGGCCGCGGCGGCAGAGGGGGCCAGGCCGAGGACCGAGCCCGCACCGTGCTCGGTTTCCCATACGGCACGCAGCCCGGCCATCGTGGTTGACTTGCCCGTTCCGGCTGGGCCGACCAGGACATCAAGCCGCCGACCAGAAGTCGCGATCTGCTCCACCGCAACGTTCTGGTCGAGGGACAACTTGTGGTCCCTCCCCGGCAGGTTGGCCTCGGTGACTGCGGCCACCGTGCCCCTCGTGACCGACGGACCGCCGATTTGCCGCCCTGCCTCGAGCAGGCGGGCCTCGACCTCCAACAGGGTGGACGTGGTGTAGATCTCATGGCCCTTGGCCCGGAACCGGCTCGTCCCGTCGGCCCGGCGCAGCCGTTCGGGCGTGTGGTGCAGCTCGGGTGCCGAGATCAAAAGCGACTGGTCCAGAGCGAGGTCCGCCGTGTGCTCGGCGACACTGATCCGCTCTTCGGGCGAGGCGAAACGGACTCCGTGCAGTTGGCGGTGCACCTCGGCCAAGACGTTGGCCCGGGAGAAGGTGGCCCGGCGCTCGGCGACGCGGTGCACCGCCACGCCGGCTGCGTCGGCCAAGATGCCATCGGCCAGGTCGCCGGCGTGTAGAAGGGGAAGGTCGTTACGGTCCGCCAGTCCCTCGACCCACGAGACCTGGTCCTCGCCGATGTAGCCCTCGGCCCGCCGGCGCCAGCCCCCGGTCATCTCGGCCAGGCCGTGGTGTTCCTTGGCCGGCCTGGTTTCCAGCGTCGCTCGGCGCCGCAGGTCGAGAACCTCCGCACTGCTTGGCTGGTGGCCATAGGCGGCGACGAACTCGCCAATCAAGGCTGCCTTGCGTTCCTCGATGGCGGCCGAGCGCTGCGAGAATTCGGCCATGAGGGCCTCGGGCACACCGGTCACTTCCCAGCGGAGCTGCTCGGAGTGGCGGCGCGCCCGACCGTCCCAGCCCCACCCCAACTCCTCGGTCAACAGGTCGCTGAGCACGCCCTGGTGCAGCTCGGAGAGAGCCACGACGGACTTGAACAAGCCCCTCGAATCGAGCGTCCGCCAGGTGCCGTCGGAGACCGAGCGGGCGCGGTTAGCCACCACCACGTGGTCGTGGAGCTGGGGATCCCCAGCCCTCGAGTCCCAGTGGGTGAAGGCGGCGGCCACGACGCCCTCGATGTCTTCTTGGACCACGCCGTTGGTGCCCGAGCGCGAGTGGAACACCTCGCGCTCGGCGTAGGTGAGAACGACCTCGACGGCGCGACGATGGCAGGCGTAGATCTGCGCCTTGGTCTCCAGGTCGGCCAATGCCCAGGCCGTGGACACCGACTTCGATGGCGAGAAGGTCAGGTCGAAACCGGCGACGGGCGTACGGAAGGTCCCTCCCTTCGCACGCTCCTCGGCCTCGATGCGAACCCTCTCCTCGACCCGTTCGGTGCCGGTGTGGGTGGCCGGAATGGCGGCAACCCGCTCCGCTACCCGCTTTGCTAGGGAGAGGTGTGTGCGGTTGGGCTGACGGCCGAGCGCCTTGCCGGTGATCGGGTCGGCGCACATCCCCAGCAGGTTGAACAGGTGCTGCTCGGTCACCTGCGAACCAGGCTCGATCCCACGGCCGTCGTCGAGGCCGCCCAAGCCTGCGCCCAAGAACACGCCGGGCGGCGTCCCCGACGTTGCGTAGTAGCGGGTCAGGTTGGAGGTGTGACTCGGGGCGCCGTCACCCACCGCGACAGACTCCATCAGGTAGCGATAGCCCGACCCCAAGGTCATCCGGCGTAGCGAGATCACAGCCTGCTCCCCTCACCGGGACGGCCCTCGTCCCGCACCTCTGAGATCGGCGCACGACCATCATCACCCCCTCGGGCAAGCCCGACTCCCCCCTCGAATGCCACACGTGTGAAGCGAACTGATGTGGCTGATGGACGGCCGAAGGGGGGAGTGGTCTCGCCGGGAGGGGCAAGGAGAATGTGGGTGGGAAGTGCGGGTGGGTATGCGCGAAATGCTGTTCAGCGGATTGTCAGAGTTCGGGGAGCGTGTTTATCGGCGGCGACGTGTCAGGCCAGTTCGCGGGGAGCGGACTTGGAAATTTTGTGGCGACGCGCAACAACCCCGGCTCAGCCGGGGTTGTTGCCAGGATGGAACGAGGCGCTCTATTGGTCGCCTTGGGATCCCTCCCCGGTGTCCACTATCTCCCGTTCGACCTCGGAGAGTCCGTAGCCGCAGGCGGCGAGGAATCTGAGGTAGGCCACGAGGGCCGATGCGGGATGCCGCCATCCCTGGCGCTCCCCGAAGCGGGCTTCGACCGAGGCGGCTACTTGAGCCAATAGGACCAATGGGAGACGGGCATCACTAGCGTCACTGGCAAGTGCCAGCGCAGCCGTTCGGTCCCACGTCCGCCCTGGGTTGGTGTCCTTCCCGATCAGCGACGCCACCCCGTCGCCGTTGCCAGCGGCCAATCCAGCGGGATCGGCCATGATGACTTCGGTCACGTACCGCAGAGTCCCCTTCGGGACGCTGCGCCGGGCCAGGAGTTCGGTGACGAACCCACGGCGTACCGGAGTGGCCGTCTCCCATGCCTTGTTGTTGGTGATGACCTTGCGGCGTTCGTCCTTCTGCTCGTCGGTCATGCCCGATGCGGGCTCCGCTGCTGGCGACGCGGTGGCTGTGCGAGCAGTGGCTTGGTCTATGTGGCCCTGGCCCACCGGGTCGAGACAGATGTAGGCCAGCTCGTAGCCATCGTCGGTTTCGACCACGGCGGCACAGTGACCGGGACAGGTTCGGTGCTTGGCCGGGGTGAAGGTGCGGGCACCGCTCGGGGCCGGAAGGTCCGAGAGCCAGTAAGCGCCCTCGGGGAGCCACCAGCCGTTCTCCAGTTCGATCAGGGGCACCTCGGACTCGGTGATCTGGGCCGCTACGGCGTCGTAGGCGACACGGTCGTCGCGGTTTCGCCGGAGCTGAGCCACCAGGTGGTCGAATCGGTCGGGTTCCTTCAGCGCGGTGACGGTGAGGGTCTTGACGGCCTCGGCGTCAGTGTCGAACTCGGCCAACACCATCAGTTGGTCCATGTTCAGGTCATGGCGCTCGCCTATGGCGGTCGCCACTTCGCTGGCCGCCACCTTCAGAGCGGTCCGAACAACCCCGGCCTTGATCCCGGTCATGGTCGTGATGTCCCGCTGGGACACGCCCTCGAAACCGGCCAGCTGCTGGATGGCCACGGCTTCTTCGGTCGGGGTCAGGCCCTCCCGGTCGTGGTTCTCCACGAGCATCCCCGCCAGCTGGTGGACGGGGGACAGGTCATCGCGGACAAACACGGGAATAGTCGCAAGACCCGCCTTGATGGCGGAGTACTTGCGGCGCTCACCGGCAATCAACTCCAGCCGACCGTCGTCCAATTGGCGCACCAAGGGCGGATTGAGCATGCCCAGAGCGCCGATGGAAGGCGCTAAGCCCTCACGGTCACGGTGTGGCCGTCGGGCGTTCTGCGGATTGTCCACCAGCGTGGCCGGGTCTACCGCTCGCAGTTCGTAGCCTTCCGGTGCGCTGGCTGGGGTGGTTACCGACGCCGGAGCGTCATGGGTGGTTGTCATGGTGTTGCCTTTCTCTCTGTCCGGTGCCGTGTGCCCCGGGTCGGGCCACCGGCCGGAGCCGGTGACCCTGCTCGGGACGCAGGCCTCAGAACGAAGCTGCCTCGGCGTCACTTGACTCGGAGGGTTCCTCCGTTGCCTGACGGCGCTGAGTCCGCTGCACGTCGGCGGTGGCGAAGCGCAGGCTCGGGCCGATCTCGTCGGCCACGATCTCGACCTTGGAGCGGTGCTCACCGTCCTCGGTCTCCCAACTGCGCTGCTCGATGCGCCCGGTGACCACGACGCGCATCCCCTTGGAGAGGCTGAGCGCCACGTTCTCGGCCAGGTCACGCCAGCACACGACGTCGAAGAACGATGTCGCCTCCTGCCATTCCTGGGTGGCCCGGTCCTGCCAGCGCCGGTTGACGGCCACGCCGAGTTGGGCCGTGGCTTGACCCTCTTTGGTGTAGCGGATTTCGGGTTCCCGAGTCAGGTTCCCGGTGATAGTGGTCGTGTTGCTCATTGTCTTGCTCCTTATGCTCTTGGCTTCGTTCCTTGCGAACGACGCCGCTGCGTCGTTCGATGAACGGCGATCCCCACCGGCGCGCAGCGGAGTCAAGTTCCGGAGAGGGCAGCCCTTGGGCCGAGCAAGAAGTTCTGGCTGGTTCGCCCGTAGGGCGAACTTCAACGATCACGAAACCGCCAGAAGTTGTTGCGAGCCGAGCCGTGGACTTGACGCCGTGGAGCGCCGGTGGTCCTGGCCCGGAACACCACGCGTACGCGGATCACAACCGCAACGAGTAATCCCTGGGGAAGGGCGATTCGAAGAGCGCGGGAGCAATCGGAAACGCTCAGCGAGCGTCGCGCATTATGGACTGGAGTCTGGCGAATCAGATGGAGAGGTCGATGGCGTGCGGTGTCGCCGGTACCAACCGACGGTGGGACGACGTCCGGACATGATCATGGCGGCCAGCTCCTCGGCCATTGCCTCGGTGTCGTCGTAACGGGGCCGTGTGGCGAGCTCTTTGGCCGCGGCCACGTGGCGCAGGACCGAGGGGCTCAGTTGATCGAGGTCAACCCAAGTGGCCACACGATTAGCCCGGTGAAGCGCCACAACCGGACCTCCACCTCGTTGGGGGACGCGGGCCAACGTTGTGGTACCCGAGGGCCGATGGTGGTCGCTTGCTGACCCCGGCTTGAGGACCTACGCCGGGCCGGGAGAGGACGTGACGCACATGACCCGCACAACGCCGGTGTCGCTGGCAGCTCGCGAGCGGCTACGGGACCATCAGGCCGCCGCTGCCAAGGTGGTAGCTGCCCATTCCGCGGCGCTGGCTCGTCTGAACGCGGTGGTCTCTCGTCGGGACGAAGTCGTCGCTGGCCAAGATGCTCTTGTCGTCGCGGCGAACGCGGAAGTGGCTGCAGCTGTTGTTGCCGTGAGTCGAGTGATGGGTGCGGACGTTGCCGCTGCCGTGCTTGACCTCAGCACTGCAGAGGTTCGTCGCATGACCAAGGACACCGAGTGAGCGTGCGAAGAGCAACTGCGGCTGCGCCAACACGTGTTGGTTGACGTGGTGCTGCCTGCAAGTGAGGAGCTGCCACCTCGAGTTCGTGTAGTCGCTCGGGTTTCTATTCACTCGTGTTTCCCTCATGGCTGTTTGGGCATATTTTTATTTCAGGGTTTTCGGTTGTGGTTTGGAACATTCGGGACAGCTGCCGGAGGTGTGCCTTTGCGAGTAGGCCGGCGTGGGATCGGAACAGTGTGTTTTCTGACACTGATAGGCCTCTCCCTTGCCGTGTCCGCTTGCGGCAACCCAAGTGATCCTGCACAATCGTCGCGCTCGACGTCAACAGGTCAACCAGGCGTCACGAGCACCACGACAAATTCAACCGCGGCGGGCGTACTCAAGGCCTATAGCGCTGGCTGGACTGCCTACGACCAAGCTCTGTCGAATGCCAATGCGTACGATCCCGCACTTGTCGCAACAATGGTTGACCCCCTGCTGCAAAAAGTGCGTGCAGCTTTGCTCGGGTATCAGGCCAAAGGGATCGCGGGACGAGGCAGCGTCCAACTCCACCCGAAAGTTACGGCACTGACGACGACGTCCGCAACGGTCGTGGATTGCGTCTACAGCAGTTCGGAGCTGGTCTATACGAAAAATGGCAACCCAGTTCCGCCAGTCACCCCACCCGAGCACGACGGGGTGACTTCAACCTTGGTGATTGCCAGCGGAGGTTGGAAGGTATCTCAGCAGACGGTTACCGAGAGGAAATGCCCAGCCGGGTCGTAGCGTCCGTGGTGGCCGCGGCGGGCATGGCGGCGTGGGTGTTCTTTGTGCAGCCTTCGGTCGCTGGAGCCAGTGACGGTTCGGGTGGGTATGCAAGTACCACCGATAGTTCGGCAGCCGGCGGGCAGATCACGGTGGAAGCAGGAACTGTCCAGTCGTCACCAGGTGGGGCGAGCGAAGGTGACAGCTCATCAGGGACAGGTGAATCAACTGTGTACGAGTGCACATACGCCGTGGCGTCTGCACAAATACAACAATTTCTAGGGCCAGGAGGTGCGACCCCGGGGGAATGGGTCATCTATACCTGCCCGAACACCGCCATTGATGGAGCGCTCCCTCTGGAATGGTTGCCTACTGCTCAGGCGCCTATGCCGGTCAACGCTGCCGCATTGGCGGAGCAAGCGGTGTCGAAACTCGGTCTGGCAGCACCGTCGATCGAGATGGCTCCGCCTAGTGGTGCCGCTCAGCTGGTCGGGGTGCCCACGTGGCTATGGCTCGACTCGGGAGCCTGGCAGACAAGGAGCGCATCGGCGACCGCAGGAACAGTCACCGCGACAGCGACAGCGGCTCCTTCCAAAGTCGTGTGGAACATGGGTGACGGCAACGAGCTCACCTGCGTCGGTCCGGGCACCGCGTACAACTCATCGGACCCAAGCGCAACGACTGACTGCTCGTATAGCTGGACTCAGCCCGGCAGCTACCGGGTGACCGCGACGGTGTACTGGTCGGTTGTCTGGACCGCGGTGGGCGCTCCCGGCGGAGGGAACCTAGGCCTTCAGGCCGGGCCGCCCGCGGAGGCGGAGGTGCAGGTGACCGTGTCGCAGGCGATCAACACCCCAAGTGGGGGAAGCAACTAAAGGAAGGCGAAGCGATGGTGACGACCACAGCGGAAAGCCGCGCCAACGGTCAACGAGTACCCCGGCGTACCCAACCGGTCGCCGGGCAGCCCGTTACTCGGCGTCGCCGCCAGTTGCCCTTCGTCGTGATCGGCGTGCTTTTGGTGTTCGGCTCCGCACTGGCCTTTGCCGACGCTTCGTTGCATCTTGGAAGTCGAGAGGAGGTGCTCGTTGTTAGCCGACCCCTCGCCGCCGGCCAGGTGGTCACCTCGGGTGACCTGGGAACCGCCAAGGTCTCGACCGGCAGTGGACTGCAGGTCGTCCCGCTCTCGCAAGAGTCGACCGTCCTCGGTCGAAGCGTGGCGGTCCCGCTGGTGGCCGGGGCCCTCCTCACCACCTCCGAGCTTGGCGCCACGTCGCCCATCGCTTCTGGATCCGACGTCGTGGCGGTCGGCCTGAAGTCGGGCGCGTTCCCACCCGACCTGGCGCCGGGTGACCGTGTGCAGGTCGTCCCGGTCGTCTCGTCTGGCTCCGGCAATGGCACAGGCAACGTCACCACCGGGAGCGCGGTCGCCGCGACGGTGGTCGCGGTGGACGCGGCGTCGACAGGCACCGGGAACCCAACGGTGTTCTCCTTACTTGTATCCAAGAGCAACGTCGACGAGGTGGCGTCGCTCGCAGCGGCTAGTGAGGTCAGCTTGATTCAGGTCGGGGCCGGCGCCTGACATGGCAGTGACGGTGATCGGTTCGGTGCGCTCATGCGGGGTGACGACTCTGGCGCTGACACTCGCTGCTACCTGGCCGTCACAGCGCCGAATGCTCTTGGCAGAGCTCGACCCGGCAGGTGGCACCTTGGCGGCCGCGTGCGGGTGGCCATCCGAGCCGAGCCTGGTGTCCCTCGCTGCCGCGGCGCGTCGTGGTGGTGACCCCGCAATGGTGTGGCAGCACTGCCAGGCGTTGTCTACAGGTAGTGCGGTATTGGCCGGACCGGTCTCAGCAGAACACGCTCAGAGTGCGCTGGCGATGCTCGGCGAACTGACTCGTCGTCTGAGTGAGTTGGACGCCGACGTCTTGGTGGACGGTGGCCGGCTCGATCCCGTGTCGCCTGTGTCTGCGGTGCTTGACGGTGCGGACCTGGCCCTGCTGGCCGTCCGGCCGCGCCTGACGGACCTGCACGCTCTGGCGACCTGGCTCGACAGCCATTCCATAGAAGCGGAACAGGAACTGATCGTCATCGGTGACGGCCCCTATTCCGACGCCGAGATCGCCGAGGCGCTCGGTATCCCGGTCCTGGCGCGCGTGCCGTGGGATCCCGACGCGGCTCAGGCAATCGTCTCAGTGCCAGCAGATTCTCGCGAGCTGAGACTTGCACCTCTGGTACGGGCGGCCCGGTCGCTCGCCGACCGCCTCGCGAGCGAATTCGATCCATTGGTACCGACGTCCGTGGCGCATGCCGCGCCGGAGCCCTCAATGACGCTACGACGCAAGTTCACGCGGGCCTTGCGCCCGGTCGCCACGACCGCTCCTTCGATGAATGGGGTCAGCGACCAGGGGTCGTCGGGGTGAGCGTCGACGGCTTGCTCGTGACCGACCTGCGGGCGGAGGTCCTGGCAAGGCTCTCTGAACGCGAGCGCGAGTTGGCGACCGAAGGTCGCCCGCCGCTCTCCTCGGCCGACGAGCAGGCGCTCGGTCGCCAGTTGATTGGCGAGGCGTTAGAGCGCCGGGCCAGCGAGGCGTTGCGCAACCGGGCTGCGGTGCTGCCGGTGCCGGAGGAGGACGCGCTGGCCCGGGCGGTCTTTGACGCGCTGTTTCGTCTCAATCGTCTCCAGCGGCTCCTCGACGACCCGGAGATTGAGAACATCAACGCCAACGGAGCTGACCAGGTGTGGGTCCGCTACGCCGACGGTCGCCGGGAACGGGTAGAACCGATCGCCGCTTCGGATGCGGAGCTGGAGGAGATGCTGCGGACGGCGGCAGCTCGCACCGGAATCGGTGAGCGCCGATTCGACCGTGGCTCACCACGCTTGTCGTTGCAATTGCCCGACGGCTCCCGTCTGTTCGCGTTGATGGCAGTTGCGGCCCGGCCGTGCTTGTCGATTCGCCGTCACCGTTATTTGAAGATCACCCCTGACGACTTGGTCGCCATGGGCACGATCGACATCGCACTGAGAGAATTCGTCCGGGCCGCCATGTTGGCCAAGAAGTCGTGCATCATCTGCGGCGGCACCGCGGCGGGCAAGACGACCTTGTTACGCGCCGTGGCAGCGGACATCCCACCCACCGAGCGCCTGGTCACGATTGAGGACTCCCTCGAGCTTGGTCTCGACCGCTACCCCGAACTGCATCCCGACGTGGTGGCGTTGGAGGCACGCGAGGCGAACCTGGAAGGAGAGGGCGGGGTCAGCCTGGCCGAACTCGTCCGCTGGGCGCTCCGCATGAGCCCCGACCGCGTCATCGTTGGCGAGGCCCGCGGCGAGGAAGTGCTGGCCCTGCTCAACGCCATGTCGCAGGGGACCGACGGTTCCATGGCCACGTTGCACGCGTCGAGCTCCAGGGGGGCGTTCTCCAAGTTGGCCACCTACGCGGTGCAGGCACCCGAGCGCCTGCCGCTTGAGGCCACCAACCTCCTCGTCGCCAACGCGGTGCACTTCGTCATCCACCTCGTGCAAGACGCTGAACGCCGCTTCGTAACCTCAGTGAGAGAGGTCGTCGACGCGGAGGGACCGATGGTGGTCTCCAATGAGATTTTCCGCCCCGGTCCCGACGGCCGTGCTGTCCCTGGGGTGCCGCTGCGCAACGAGACGCTCGATCAGCTCGCTGCGGTCGGCTTCGACCCCGGCCTCCTGGAACGCCCTCAGGGGTGGTGGGAGTGAGCGCGCTTGGTGCATTGTGCGGGGCGGGGGTCGGCCTCGGTCTCGTACTCGTATGGGTCGGCTGGCGCGGCGTCGATATGCCCCGGCCAACTCGGCGCCTGCAGCGCCGACAGGTCGAGCGGATCAACCTGCGGATCGGCTTGGCTGTCGGCGCCGGGGTCGTGGTGGGAGCGGCGACGGGTTGGCCCGTCGGTGCCGTATTGGCTGCTCTGGCCGGTTGGGGAGCGCCCTCGCTACTGGGTGGAGCCAGGGGCGCGCAGGCGGGGGTGGGACGCATCGAAGCCGTGGCCGGGTGGGCCGAGATGCTCCGAGACACCATGGCCGGGGCGGCCGGGCTGGAGCAGACCATCGTGGCCACGGCCCCCCTCGCCCCCTTGCCAATCCGAGCCGAGGTCGCCACCTTGGCGTTGCGCCTGCAGGGTGAGCGCCTGGCCCCGGCGTTGCGCTCCTTTGCCGACGAGGTGGCCGACCCCACCTGTGACCTGGTTGTGGCCGCCCTCATCCTGGCTGCCGAGCACCAGGCCAGCCGCCTCGGCGAGCTGCTCGGATCGCTGGCTCAAGCGGCTCGGGACCAGGCCACCATGCGGCTGCGCGTCGAGGCCGGCCGGGCACGCGTCCGCACTTCGGTCAAGGTGATCGTCGGCGCCACCGGCGGTCTCATTCTGGCCCTCGCCGTGCTCAATCGGGGCTATCTCACTCCATACGACACCGCTGTCGGCCAGCTCGTGCTCGTCTTGGTCGGCGGTCTGTTCGCGGCCGCGTTCTTTTGGCTGGCCCGCATGACCCGTCCCGCCAGCGTCGATCGCTTTCTCTCGACCGGGCCCGAAGTGGACGTGCCCAGACGTGCGTCGGAGCGCTTGGCATGATCCTCGCCCTGGTCTGTGGCGCCGGAGTCGGCGGAGGGCTGCTGCTCACCCTGCGCGGTCTCTACCCGCCCCGGCCATCGCTCGCCGAAGCGCTCGCCCAACTACGTCGGCTGCCCGAGCCCGCCCCGGTGCTGGTTCCCGAGCCCGATCGGGGGTTTGCCGCCCGAGTGGGCCAGCCGATCGCCAGCGCCCTCGGCCGGGCCGGTGCCGGGTGGCTGGTGCCCGCCCGAGTGCGCCAGGACCTCGCAGTGCTCGGTCGCAGCCCCGAGCGCCACCTGGCCGAAAAGGTAACCCTTTCGCTGGTCGGCTTGCTGTTGCCCTCTGCCGTCACCGCGCTGTTGCTCCTCGGTCGCACCCGGCTCCCCCTCGTCATCCCGCTGTGGGCGTCGCTTGCCTGCATGCTGGCCGGTTTCGTCCTGCCCGACCTCGGCATCCGATCCGACGCCGCCCGACGCCGTCGCGATTTCCGCCACGCCCTCAGCTCGTTCCTCGACCTGGTCGTCGTCGCCCTGGCTGGAGGCGGCGGTGTCGAGACCGCACTCAGCGACTCGGCCAGCGTCGGTTCGGGTTGGGCCTTCTCCTCTCTGCGCCGAGCGCTCGACCAGGCCCGCCTGGCTCGGGAGACCCCGTGGTCCGCCTTCGGTCGGCTTGGCCAAGAACTTGGAATCGTCGAGCTGTCCGAGTTGGCCGCCAGCGTTGCCCTGGCCGGCACCGAGGGTGCCAAGGTCCGCGCCTCGCTGGCGGCCAAGGCGGCGTCTCTTCGCACCCATGAGCTGGCCGACGCCGAAACCGCCGACCAAGGCGCCACCGAGCGCATGAGCCTCCCGGTCGTCATGCTCTTCGCCGCATTCCTCCTCTTTTTGGGCTACCCGGCGATTGAGCACGTCCTCACCGGCCTCTGACCAATGACTTCCAACTGAAAGGAAGGACCAAGACATGAAAGGACAGCCATGCCCCCCGAACTGATCATCATCCGACAGCTTTTTCACACCCTCGCCGTCAGGTGGCAGGAGCTGCGGGCCGATCCGGAGGCCGGCTACACCACCGAGACCGTCGTCGTGACCGCCTTGCTCGTCGCATTGGCGCTCACTGCGGTCGGGATCATCGTGGCCAAGGTCATCTCTTCGGCCAATAACATCTCCACCACCGGCGGGAACTGACCAAGCGCCGTGACCGTCCGCAGGTCCCCGGGATCCTTGGTCAAGCGCCGACCCCGGCACCTCTGGCGCGCTCGGCTCCGAGACGACCGCGGGGCAGTGGCAGCGGAACTGGTCGTCGCTACTCCACTGCTACTGCTGCTCATCATGGGGGTGATTCAGTTCGCTCTCTGGGAGCATGCTGAGCACGTCGCCGAGGCCGTCGCCCAGCAGGGTGTGGCCGTCGCCCGTCTCCAAGGCGAGACTGCCACGGCCGGCCAAACCGAAAGCCGAAGCGTGCTCAATCAGCTCGGCACCAGCGTGCTCATCGACGCCGGCATCAACGCCACGCGTACCGCCGCTCTGACGACGGTGACGGTGACCGGCCATGCCGAGAGCGTCATCGGGCTGTTCTCCCTGCCGGTGAAGGCCACTGCCAGCGGGCCGACCGAACCCGCAGCGGGGACCATCCCATGAACATCCTCGACCGCTGGAGGCGCAGCCGACTGCGGCGCGACGAGTCGGGCAGCGTCACGGCCGAGCTGGTCCTGCTCACGCCGCTGCTTATTCTCCTCCTGCTCTTCGTGGTCGCCCTCGGGCGACTCGCTGGGGCGCGCCTCGAAGTTGACGGGGCTGCGGCCCAAGCCGCACGAGCGGCGTCGATTGCCCAGAGCCCCAGCAGCGCCACGGCCATGGCGCAACAGACCGCCACCGCGGCGCTGAGCTCGGACCACGTCACATGCGCCCAGCTCAGCGTGGACACCGACACCAGCCGGTTCACCCCCGGCGGTTCGGTCGGGGTGACCGTCACCTGCACCGTCAACCTCGGCGACCTCACCGGCTTGCGCCTACCGTCGGCGGAGACGATCAGCTCGCAGGCCACATCCGTCATCGACACCTACAGGCCGACATCGTGAGCGCCACCCTGACGTGGCTGCGTGGACGTTGCGGCGACACCGAGTCAGGGATGGTGACCGCCTTTGTCGTCGTCTTCAGCCTGGCCTTGATCATGATGGCCGGCCTCGTCCTCGACGGCGGCCTCACCTTGGCTTCCAAGATCCAAGCCATCGACGACGCCCAGGCCGCTGCGCGGGCCGGTGCGCAGGCCATCGACATTCCCACCTACCGGGCCACCGGCCAGATCACCCTCGACCCCACCGAAGCGGTCACCGACGCCGACCACTACCTCGCGTCGACTGGTCACACCGGCACCGTGTCGGTGAACGGTGAGCAGGTCACCGTGACGGTGTCGATCACCCAACCCATGCAGATCCTCTCCCTGGCCGGCATCGATCACCTGACCGTCACCGGAAGCGGCACGGCCACGGCCGAGCAAGGCAACGCGCCATGAACCGGGTCGCGCGCGTCGCCAGGGGCGTCGGCGCCCTCGGGCTAATAATCGCCTTGGTGGCCGGCATTCCCTGGGCGCTCTGGCACTTCGTCGGCTGGCCCCTCCCGCATCATCTCCCTTCCGCCGCCCAGGTTGGCCGAGCCCTCAACCGCCAAGGGATCCCGGCGCAGACCCTCATCGACGCCCTCGCCGCAGTGGTCTGGATCACGTGGGCCGTCCTGGTCGTTTCCCTCGCCGCCGAGATCCCCGCCGCCGTCACCGGCCGCCACGCCCGGCGCCTCCCGCTCGCCGGTATCTTTCAACCGTTCACCGGCCCGCTGGTCGCCGCCGTCTTGGTCGCCGGTCTGTCGCTCGCCCCCCGAGCCGGCCACCAAGGGGTCACAGGCGGCGGCGCACTGCCCGCCACCGTTCACCGGCCCGCCGCCACCCTTGTGATGCGGGACGCCGCGTTCACCAATTCCACTCGGCGTATCGCCACGGCCACGGCCACGGCCACGGCCACGGCCCCGGCCCCGGTCCCGGTTATCCCGCCCGCTGTGTCGAACGCAGGGGCAGCGCAGCCCGCAGCGTCGGCCCAACCGGTTCCGACTCCCACCACCTATGTGGTCCAGCGAGGCGACACCCTGTGGGGCATCGCCGAACGCGAGTTGGGCGACCCGCTCAAATGGTCGGAGATCTTCGAACTCAACGAGGGCCGCCCCCAACCCGACGGGACCACACTCGATGACCCGCACTGGATCGATCCTGGTTGGACCCTTCTCTTACCCGTTGAACTTACGGCGGCACCTCCCATGCCAGTCCCAAATGGGCCCCCCGCGGCGATGCCCCCCGGCCCTACCAATCCATCGATTGCTCCGCTCACTACGCCATCAATCGACTCGAATACTCCACGGCCAGCGTCCTCAACCGCGCCGACGCGAGCACCCGCATCCTCAACGGGCGAGGCACGTGCCGTCGACCCGGCGGGTGCACCGATCCGGTTGCCGTCAGGGTCGATCGTGGCCGGCTCGTTCGCGGCGGGTGTCCTGTCCGCGCTTGCCGCAGGACGACTGCGCCGCCGCCATCACTATCGGCCCCAACCGCCGCGTCCCGGTCGCCACCTCAAAGTCGAACCTCAATCCGCTGGTTTGCGCGACCTGCTCGTCACTGTACGTGCAACGCCCAATGACGAAGACCAAGATCTGACCGCCGACGTGCGGAACGAACCAACACCGATGACGGCAATCCCTGATGGCGAGGCACTCGCGCGTCCCGACGTGATGGAGGTGGCGATCCGGGGCGACGAAGTCGTCCGCTTTGGTATCTGCGACTGGCCTGGGCTCGCCATAAGCGGGCCGGGCGCTGATGCCTGTCTTCGGGCTTGGCTCGCCGCGCTCATTACCCGCAACGGCCCTTACGGCGCTGAGATCCTCGTCGTCGGGCCATTGGGTGATCGCCTCTTCCCTGGACTTGAGGTGCCCGGTCTGCGCCGTTTCGAGACCCTAGACGGCGCGCTTTCGCGGCTTGAGCCTGAGATGGCCGTTCGAACCCGACGGCTCGATGACGCTGATGTCGCAGACGCCGTCGCCCACCGAGCGATGTCTCCGGAATATCCGCTTCCTCTCCTGCTCATTGTCACTGACGTCGTGCCCGAGTCGGTCGAACCTCGGTGGCGCTCGATGGCGGCGCAGGCCACCAGGCTCGGAATCGCCGCAGTGCTCCTGATCCCTTCGCACGCGTCTGATGAGTTGCGGGAGCCGTACGCGCGGATCGTCGTTGGCGAGGGCGGTTGGATAGAAGGTGTCACGCCTCCAGCTCTGGCGGAGCTCTTGGAGGGGAGCACCCTTTTCGGGCTCAGCGCCGCCGAGTCCGCCGACCTACTTAGCCCGGTTGCGTCCATCCACAACGAGCATAAATTTGATGAACACGACCCGCTCGATCCGTTTTCCGAGAACGGTCTCCCCGGCGGATCTGCTCTCGAGGCAGATGTGGTCCTCGGAGGCGGTGCGGCGGAGGCGAATCTCGATGACAATCCTCTGATAGCTGAGCGCAACGATGCTGGTGCGATCAGTTGGCCTGCACCCGACAGCCCGGACCCCGAGCCAGCCCCTATCAGCGTGGAGTTGTTCGGACCCGCACTCGTCGAGGCCTGGGGCGAGAAAGTCAGTAGCGGACTGCGGGCCAGCGCCTACGAATTACTTGCTTGGTACGCGCTGCGACCCGAGGGGGCGACCGCTGAGGCGGCCATCGAGGCCCTGTGGCCCGACGTTTCGCCACAACGCGGCCGGGAGCGCTTTTGGACCGCACTCGGCAATCTGCGTTCCCGGCTTCACGGACCGGGCGAGGACGGGGTTGAGATACTCGCCAAAGTGGGCGATCACTACCGCCCCGACCCATCGGCCCTTGATATTGATCTGTGGCGCTTCGAGGCGGCCCTCACGGACGTTACAAAAGCCGAGGAAGGGGTTGAGATCGTCGCGGCACTCGAACGTGCGGCCGCCGCCTATGGAGGAGAGTTCCATCCGAGCGCCGACGCGCTCTGGGTTGAGCCGGCGCGAGAGGACCTTCACCGCCGGGCCCTGGACGTGCATATCCGACTGGCCGAACTCTACGCCGACGATGGGCGTTCGGACGCCGCAATCGCCGTGCTGGAGCGGGCAATCGACTTGGACCCGATCTGCGAGGACGCCTACCGTCGACTCATTGTGCTCGAAGTCGGTCTCGGGCGCGCCGACGCCGCGCAGCGCACCTGGCGGCTCCTGTTGGGCCGCCTGGCCGAGCTCGACCTTGAACCTGAAGGTGCGACCGCTGAGCTGGTCCATGAGGTGCTGAGTCCCCGGCCGATGTCGTCGAGCGGTCGGGCCCGATCATGACCAGCCTGAGTGACTGAGCTGTCGTCAGCTGGTCGACTCGGGGTTACCCGTGCTCCGGCCCGGCTCGCCTGGGCATGTGCCGTAGCAAGTGCAGCCGACGGGCTGATCGCATGGCGGCTGGGCGCCTCACCGGCGCTCCCCGCGTACCTCTTTTTCGGCGTTCTCGGTAGTGCGCTCGTCGTTCTCGACGTCAGCACGCGACGTCTGCCGAACCACCTCGTGTTGCCGTCCTACCCCATAGCAATAATCCTTCTCGGACTTGCCGCCTCGATCTCTGGGGACTGGTGGCCGTTGGCTCGAGCGGGCATCGGCTTGCTCGTGCTCGGCGGGTTCTTTGGCGCTCTTGCGGTGGCCTTTCCGGGCCAGCTTGGCCTTGGCGACGTCAAACTGGCCGGAATACTCGGCCTCTATCTCGCCTGGTTCGGATCATCAGAGGTGGTGCTCGGGGTGCTCGTGGCCTGGAGCACGGCGGCGATCGCCGTAGCCATACGGCGCCTTTGGCACGTGACGGGATCACTGCCGCTGGCGCCCTTTTTGGTGCTCGGCACCCTCATCGCCATCCTGACGTCCTGAGTTGAGAGCCCACTCGAAGCACCCGGAATTGCGTACCGCGAAAGAATTTCTCCGGGCGACCTGATGAAGGTCAAACCGTGATCCATCGGAGCCCATCACGTCCCTGAGCTGGGCGCTCTTCGTAGTCCATCAGCATTCCATCACCCTTGATTGTCCTTGATGGAGTGCTTGATCACCTCTGCTGGAGGTCCGCTCCGATGGATGTGCGCTGGAAATCTGATGGTACGCCCATGGCGCGATGACGGCCCCTTCGAGAGGAGCCGCCGATGCCCAAGGCCCGCGCCAACCCGAGTTCATTCCAGTGGTCCAGCAGCCCGGCCAGTCCGAGCACGAACCGGGGGTCAGAGCCAGCCCCCGGCTCGGCTGAGGATCTCGAGCGCATCATCGCCGAGCTACCCCTAGCCATCATCCCCGCCGACCTGATGTCGCGGCGGGGGAGCGAAGCTCAGCAAACCTGGACCGCCCTGGTGGCCACACCCCTCTATGAGGCGCTGACGATTTGGGTGATGGCGGCCTGGCCTGAGCAGATGCTCGACCGGGTGGACGCCATGGTGCGAACGGCCATGGCCGGCGCCCAGCATGTACGCGAGGGGCGATGGTCGACTATGCGGCTGATTGGCGTGGTGCACAAGGCTGGCCAGCGTCCCGAGCATCGAGAGTTGCGTCAGCACCTCGGTCGGGTCGTCAGTCTCGTCAGCTACGACGCCGTGCCTCTCGAGTTGCCTGACGATTCGCCGCGACCGCGACCAGTCTCTTCCTTGGGCCGAGCTGTCGTGGCCGATCTACGTCTGGCCCTGGGTGAACACCGCTACATGGTTACACCAAGCGCCGCCGCCCTGTTGGACGCCAGCTCGGATATCGCCGTCGATCACCTCAATGCGGTACGGGCCAGGAGCGTCACGAGCGAGCGCCCGGAGGGATTCTGTGGCTTTGCCCTCTTGGCGGCCGCACGACCGAGCAAGCGGGCCAACAAGTCGAACCGGATCACCGACGTGTTCCGCGACCTGCCCCGCCCGACCAGCGTGGCCCTGTCACACCTCCTATTGGGCACCGATCACCACCCTGAAGCCGCTCTACTTTGGCGCCACCTCTCTGGTCTGTCGCCGCTGGGTGTACCGGCCGCAATCGTGGCGGACTGGCGGGCTGATCTGCTGGCGTTGTCTCCGAGCATCCTGTCCTTTTCAGAGCGCCGGCGCAGGCGCATGCGCGACCGGTCCCGCAGGGGGGACGACCTCCGCCGGGTCTTCGAGATGGCCGCGCTGAGCGACCTCGATGACTCCGAGGGTGCGATCGCGATCTGACGGTGGTCCCACATTGGGGGGTGGTCGATGGTCACCCACCCACCCCGATATTGAGGTCCGGTCAACCGGACCATCCTCGGAGGTTGGTCATGGGTGTGTCGTCCACGGGCGCAGCGTTGAAGGTGGGTACGGCGGTGGTGACGGTGTTTGGGAGCCTGATCCTCGCACTGGTAGCCCTCGCGGGCGGAACGGGCTCGTCGGTTGGCGCCCAAGGTGCGGTCGCGGTCTCGGTACTCGGTCAACTCCAAGAAGAAGAGTGCTTGCCGACCGGGGCGGTACCGACGCTCAGCGCGGCGCAGGCGAGCAACGCCGAAGCGATAGTGGCTGCGGCCGAGACGCTTGGGGCAGGCGAGCGCGGCGCGCAGATTGCTCTGATGACGGCGTTCACCGAGTCGTCCTTGGTGAACCTCGGACCCGAGTTGGGGAACGACGGTTCGTTGGGGCTGTTCCAACAGCGCACGGCGGCCGGCTGGGGAACGGCGGCCGAAGAACAGAACCCGAGCGACGCCACCGCGATGTTCGTTCAACACCTCCTCTCGGTGCCTAATTGGCAGAGCATCGCGCCCTGGACGGCGGCTCAGGACGTGCAGGGGAGTGCGTTCGGCGACGGGTCGAACTACGAGGCGAACTGGAGTCTGGTTGCCACCTTTCTCAGCGCCATCACCGGACTGGCCGATGGCCAGGACTGCGGCGGGGAGAATGGCGCCGAGCCTGCCGGCCCTGCCACCTCGTATGGGCTCGCGATCGGCTACTCGATTCCCTCCGACGCTACGCCGGCCGAGACGTTGGCCATCACGTATGCCATCTCGAAATTAGGCGACGCCTATGTGTGGGGCGCGGCTGGGCCGGACAGCTTCGACTGTTCGGGGCTCACGATGATGGCGTGGGCGCAAGCGAGTGTGCGACTGGATCACTTCACCGGTGACCAGCTGACAGAAGGCGTCGCGGTCGCCGGCTACGGCGCTATATCACCGGGCGACCTGGTGCTCATTCCCGGTTCGGACGGGACGTTGGCCAATCCCGGCCACGTCGGCCTCTACATCGGTTATGGGCTGGTTCTCTCGGCCACCGATCCCGAGCAAGGCGTGATCGTCCAGACCTGGGCCAACTTCACCGCGGGCGGACTGTCGGGGATCCGCCACCTCGGCTGAGGGGCCGTGATGGCACGGAGGGGCAACTGGTGGCGGGCAGTCAGACGAGGGATGCGCCGGTCATTGGGGCCAGCCGCCAGCTGAGGAGAGCATCATCATGCTTTCGACCATCACCGAGGCCGTCCTCACCGCGACGACCACAGCCGGATTCCACATCGTCGGATTGGGCGTGCCCACGATCTGGGCCGACGTGTCCCCCAACAGCACGGGGTTACCTGGGATCGGGAGCTTAAGCAACATTGTGGGCGCACTGCTCACGATCGGCCTCATTGCCTGTGTGGCCGGACTGGTCATCGCCGCCATTATCTGGGCCATCGGGACCCACAGCTCGAACCCATATCTCGCCGGTCGGGGAAAGTCCGGGGTGCTGGTGGCATTTGTGGCTGCCATCTTGATCGGCGGAGCCAACGTGCTCGTCGACTTCTTCGTGACCACCGGCAAGGGACTCTGAGTGGCCTCGCGCCAAGCAGTGGCTGATCTCATGCGCGCCTTATGGATCTTCCATCGCCGCCTCATCGTGGCGGCCGCCCTCACTGTGGGCCTCACCGTTTCGGCGGGTGTCGTGCTCGTCGGTAGCCGCCACGGCACTCCGGAGGCGACCCACCTGACGGTCACCCGATCGGCCAAGTCGACGACGCCCTCAAAGGCCGGGACCGTAACGGCCCCCCGTCACCGGATACCGGTGCGGCTTGTCGAGCCCGCGGCGACTGCCATCGAAAAGCAGGTCGACGCCGAGCTAGCGGCGGCGGAGACTCCGGCCTCGGTCGCCGCGGCCGAGGCAACCAACGTCCCGGTACCGGCAACATCCGCCGCCTACCCGTCGACTCCCGCCACGGACCGCTCCGACCCGACCGCCTATGCCATTGCCTTTGCCACGGAACTCTTGGACACCAACTATGCGACCCAGTCCCGGGCCGCTTTGTTGGCCTGGGCCGAACACGAGGAGGCCCCCAACACCCTGCCGGGGGTCCCGACCTCGGTGGCCGGCAAGGCTCTCGTCCTTTCCTTGGCGGACCCGAGCCTGCCCGGTGGCACACCGTCGCCCACGCCTTCGGCGAGCCAGTGGGCCACTGACGCCGAGGAGGGCGTGACCCAGAGCGTGAGCGGCGTGGACGCCGAGGTCGATCCCGACTGGGCCCAGATTATTTCGGAAGGTTGGCAGCCCCGCGACCCGCGCCTGACCATCGAGACTGTCACCGGGACGCTGACGGTCACAACCGAGGGTCACTCCGCTCCACCCCAAGCGTTCTCCCTCACCCTCACGTTGGGAACAGCCGCCCATGTGCACACTGGCTACGGCGCTGTAGCGGCCGGTGACTGGACGGTTAACTGATGGGCTGCTCGCTTACCGATCCAGCCGGGTGCCTGGCCGACCTGGCCGGCAACGCGGCGGGTTCGATCGCTGACTCGGCTTTTAACCAGATTGCCAAGGATTTCGGCAACGCCGCCGGCGACGCAGTGAACTGGCTGTGGAGGCAGATCGGCGGAGCCACCGCCGTCTCGCTCACCGGGTCGGCCATGACCCGTGACCTGGCCATCGTGAGCGCGCTCGCGGTCGTGGTGGCTACCGGACTGTTCCTCATCCAAATCATCGCCTCGGTATTGCGGCGTGACGGGAGCGGCCTGGGCCGCGCGGTCAAGGGACTCTTGGTCGCATTCATGGGCTCTGTGGCCGCCATCGCCGTCACGACACTCCTCCTGTCAGCGGTCGACGCTCTTTCGGCCGGGTTTGTCCAAGCCGCCACCGGCGACTCGATGTCGCAGATGGGGACGGCCATCCTCTCGGCTTCCGCGATCACGGCAGCCGCGAACCCGGCCATTGTGCTCGTGTTAGCCCTCATCGTCCTCGGGGCGGTCATCGTGGTGTGGGGAGCCATGATGGTGCGCAAGCTCCTCATCATCGTCACCGCCGTGTTCGCACCCTTGGCCTTCGCTGGGGCGACAGCGGACATCTCGGTCGCGTGGGTGCGACGGTGGATCGAGACGATGGTCGCTCTCATCGTCTCGAAGCTCATCTTGGTCATCATCTTCGTAATCGGCCTCGGCGTACTCACCGACGGGCTTGGCGAGTCGAACGGTACGGGTGGCGCCTCGGCATCGCAGTCGATCACCCAGGCGATCGTCGGGACGCTGATCCTGTTGATGGGCGGCTTCGCTCCCTGGCTGGCCATCAGGCTGGTGCACTTCGGCGGCGACCACTTCCATCAGGTCCATGGCCAGGCCCGGTCCGCGTTGGCCGGCGCGCAGAGCGTCGCCGCCGCTCCTCAGAAGGCGCAAGCGATGGCGGGGCGTGTTGGCGGTGGGGGCTTGGGGGCAGCCAGCCCAGTTGGGTCGAACCCAGGTGTACTGAACCCAGTCGGATCGAACCCGGCGGGATCAAGCGGAACGGGTGGACGTTTGACCACCACGAGCGGCTCGTTAGCACGGCAGGGACGAGGTTCGTTGGCCGCCGGTTCCTCTGGACCTGCAGTCGGTGGTGGTCTGGCCGCAGCGGCTGGGCCGCTCAGTGCTGCCGCGGCGGCGAGCGGTGCCAAAGGAGCTGCCGGGAAGTTGGCGGCACACGTCGGTGCCGTTTCTTCGTCGGCTGCGCCCCCATCGACAACTGCCTCGAACGAACACCGTCCAAGACCCAACCCGCCGCCGCCACCTCCGCCGCCGTCATCTGGACGTCCGAAGAGCGCCTGATCGACTAGTCCGTCACACACAATGGGAGCCAGATCTGTGTCATCTGACCTCGCGACAATGAGTAGTCCCGAACCTGTGCGCTTCGGTCGTCGGTCCACCCGTGGACTTCTACTCGGCCTCTCCACCGCGCGCTGCATCTCGGCCGGGGCTGCCGTCGTCGCGTTGGTGATTGGCCTGGTTGTTGCTGGAGGGATCGGACTGGCGGCCAGTGGGTTCCTCTGGGTTCCGCTGCTGGCGGCCTCGTTCGTCACTTGGCAGGGCGTCAGCCTCAGCGAGTGGGTTCCCGTCGTTGCGTTCTGGAAGGCCCGCACGGTTGTCCGGCAGCACGAGTACCGGGCTCGCGTCTCCGTACCACGTCCGGCCGGCACGATGGCCCTTCCCGGCGACGCCGCCACGCTGCGCTTCTACGAGGACCCTCAGAGCTTTGCCTGCATGGTGCACGACCCGCACCGGCAAACCCTCTCGGCGACCGTCGCCGTTACCCACCCGGCCTACGTGTTGCTCTCGCCCGGCGACCAGCAGAGCCGGGTGAGTGCCTGGGGACGCCTGTTGGCCGCGTTGTCCAAGTCGGGATACTGCGCGGCGATCCAGGTCCTCGAGGCCACTGTCCCCGATCCGGGCACCGGCGTGGCCGGTTACTACGCGCGACATGGCACCCACGACGGAGGGTGGGCCGATGCCAACTACGCCGCCTTGCTGGCGCAGTCTTCGCACACTTCTTCGGCGCATCGCACGACCATCACGCTCTCCCTCGACATGCGGCGAGCAGCCAAGGCGATCAAGGATGCGGGGCGGGGAGTGAAGGGCGCCGCAGCCGTTCTGCGTAGCCAGATGGATGCGCTGGACTACTCACTGCGCGCCGCTGAGCTGCGTGTTGACCGTTGGCTCGATGCCGCAGCCTTAGCTGTGGTCGTCCGGCAGGCCTACGACCCGGCGGCATCCGTCCGGCCCGATTCGCCCGGAGCAACACTGCGCAGCGCCGGCCCCGTCGGGGTGTCTGAACACTGGAGCTACCTACGCCACGACTCGGGGTTCTCCACCGTCCTGTGGATAAGTGAGTGGCCCCGCCAGAACGCGGCGCCGAACTTCTTGCACCCGATCCTGTTCGCCCAGGGGGTACGGCGTTCACTGTCCTTAGTGGCCCACCCGCTCGGTGCGAACGCAGCGCTCAAACAGATCCGCAAGGAAAAGACCGAGGCCGTCACCGACTCGGCCCAGAAGGCCAAGATCGGCCAGATTCTTGATCTCTCCGACGCCCAGGAGTACGAGGACGTTCTCGTCCGCGAGCAGGCCCTCATTGCCGGTCACGCCGACATGGAGTTTTCCGGCTTCGTCACCGTGACGGCGCCCAACCCGGACGAGCTCGCCGCCGCGGTCTCCCTGATCGAACAAGCGGTCGCCCAGTCGACCTGCGAGACGCGCATCCTTTACGGCCGGCAAGCCCAAGGATTCGTCGTCTCCGCGTTGCCGTTCGCGCGTTCGGTCAGTTGAGGGAGCTGTGCAACGTTGCCGGGAAGGGAGCACAGATGTCGAACAAGAGGACAGGCACATCGAAGGAACTCGACATATCGATGGATTCGGACAGCCAGCAAGTAGGGGACTCGGCAGATCCACTCACGCCCACACCAGGAGCTCGGGGTGGGTCGATGTTCGATAACGGTCGGACGTTCGGTGCCTCCCTGTTCACGCCCGCCGGCACGGGCCGGCGCCAGCGGCGGCATCACGCGAGACGGGCGCGGGGGATCGAGGCGGCGCAGCGCAAGGCGTGGATGGAACGGCGCCGGGCCGAGGTCGAGGCGGTGAAAGCCGAGCAGCGATCGGCCGGCTACGTACCCAAAGGCGGTGAGAAGGGTCCCGCCGCCCTCCGCTCATACCGCAAGCTCAAAGTCCAACCGCACCGGGCGACTTCTGACGTATTGGCCGGGGCCTACCCCTTCTTGGCCGAGGCCGGACTGGGCAGTGACGGCGTGCTGATCGGTACAGACTCGTGGTCGGGTGCGGCTTTCGTCTATGACCCGTGGGTCCTCTACGAACAAGGAGTGTTGACCAACCCGAACCAACTCCTGGCGGGCGTGATTGGCAAAGGCAAGTCCATGTTGGCGAAGTCCCTGGCCGCACGCTCGATCGCGTTCGGGCGCAAGGTCTATGTACCTGGCGATCCCAAGGGTGAATGGTCTGTGGTGACGCGCGCAGTCGGCGGTCAGGTCATCGAACTGGGCGGGACGTTGAATGCCCGGCTGAATCCACTCGATGAGGGCCCCCGAGTCGCCGGCATCGACGACGAGACGTGGAGGGTCGAAACGGCAAAGCGACGACGAGTGCTGTTGGGTTCGCTGACCGAGTCCGCACTCGGCCGACCTCTGCTCTCAATCGAGCACAGTGCCCTCGACGCTGCCCTGGCCGCGGTGGCGAATTGTGGTATTCCAATCTTGCCCACGGTTGTCGATGCCTTGTTCGATCCCAGAGAGGCCTGGCTGGGGTCGTCGGTGAGCCAATTGGTAGTTGACGGGCGCGACGCCGGCCACGCCCTTGCCCGCTTGGTACATGGGGACCTGGCCGGTCTCTTCGACGGACCGTCCACCGTGCACTTCGACCCGAGCCTGCCCATGATCTCTCTCGATCTGTCACGCATCTCGGGCTCGAACCAGCTCATTGGCCTGGTCATGACCTGCGCCTCGGCATGGATGGAAGCCGCTTTGGCCGACCCCGACGCCGGTCAGCGTTACGTGATCTACGACGAGGCGTGGCGTTTGATTGCCCAGCCGAGCCTCCTTGCCCGGATGCAGTCGCAATGGAAGCTTTCCCGCGCCCTTGGCATCGCCAACCTCATGGTCATCCATCGGCTCAGCGATCTCGACGCGGTCGGCGACGCCAACAGCGAAGCTCGCAATCTGGCGCTGGGTCTGTTGGCTGACTGCTCGACCAAGATTGTCTACGCCCAAGAGGCTGGCGAGGCGGTCAGGACCGGCGGAGTGCTCGGGCTGTCCTCGACGGAGACGAGCCAACTCCCGGAGTTGGCAAGGGGCGAGGGGTTGTGGCGGATCGGTGAGCGCTCTTTCATGGTGCGTCACTTGTGCACGGCGGGCGAGTTGGCGCTTTTCGACACCAATGCGCGCATGATGGCACCGATGTAAAAGAAGGACTGCTGAGGGTCGGTGTCGTGGGATGTAACCGGCTCAGCTGAGATGCGTACCGATTCGTTCTGGCACGTGGCGTGGAAGCAACGAGCCACTGTGTCAATCATCACCACTGGATGTCGCCCACAGGTGCGCTGGACCGTCATCGCCCCTCATGGAGACCGCCCGTACGCCCACCCGTCACCGCGCACTTTTGCGGGCGGGTCTTACGGGATGTTCTCTCGGCTCGAATTGGCGGGACGTCGGCGCTCCCGGGCACGGTTCGGCTTACGGAGATTGTCCGCGGGCTGGAGATCGGGAGCGGACGCCGCTTGCGAGAGGCAGCAATGTCGGCGGTAGGCCCGTGGAGCCCTGTTGCCAGACCGGCTACTGGGGCACCTACGCTCAAGTGACTCCCGCTTCCAAATGGAGGCATTATTGGAGTGTGCCAATCGTCCGCGATGCCACTCCTGATGACGCCGAGAGCATTGGCGAGGCACACGCCGAGGCTTGGCGGATCGGCTACGACGAGTTATTTCCCCGTGCCCTGTTGGAAGCTGCGGTGGATCTCCGCCGTCGTATGTGGGTCGGTCTCGTCGGTGATCCAGCACTCGGTGGAACGCTGTTAGTTGCAGAAGAAGCTGGAGAGGTCGTTGGCTTCATCCACTTCGGTCAAGCTTCGGGAAACGACGGGCTCGGTGAGATCTATGGGCTTTATGTGCTTCCGTCCTCGTGGGGGACAGGGAGTGCGCAGGCACTTATGGATCGAGCCGTCGCCTTACTAGGTGAGTCGTTCAGGTTGGCGATTCTGTGGACTCACACAGAGGCCGAAAGGGCCCGGCGGTTCTACGCCAAGTCTCGTTGGGCAGAGACCGGAAACTACCGCCAAGAGACCACCTGGGATGGCCTTGCCTTCCCGGCCGTCGAATACGAGCGAGTTCTCGTATCGGGCAGGGTGCCGACCGATTGACCTAGCCTTGAAGAGGTGGACAAGGCGACATTCGATGTCGACGCATTCCTTTGTGAGACTGGTAGGAGTGCGCAGGTGGCCTCCGTTTCGCCAGCGCTTGCTCCACTGCTAGGCAGTCTCTGGTATCTCTTTGATAACTGCAAGTTCTGGTTTAGGAGCCCATTATCGTCACCTCTTGTCCGAGCTGCAGAACGTGGCGTTGAACTCGCAGTCATCGTGGACGACTTCAATCCTCCGGCGTCCATACGCCAGGTGCGGGTGCGTGGGTACGGCGGCTCCGAACCCCATGATCCGGTGCTCGTGCGTCGAATCTACGAGCGATACCTCGGTCTCGACGTGAACGATTGGCCACCTCTCTTTCAAGGGACGATCGGGGCCGGAGAGGGATGGACGCTATGGTCCGTTTCCCCTGAGTCCGGTATGGCGGTCACTTCACCGGGATTTATTGAACAGGTCTACCGCTGGGACGCTCCACATCGAGCGCCCTTCATTGTGACACCTCTACCGCCTGGGTAGTGCCGGAGTGGGTGGGTTAGCGCGGCGTTAGCAGCTGGACCCGCCACTCCAAATTTCGGCATCCCGAAGAAGGATCCTCGTGCGGTGATCAGCCGGCGCTGAGGGAAGCGAGTCAGAGTCCCACTTCACCGGAGTGTGGGGCGGCTCGAAGCACTTGCGGCACTATTCCGTCGGTTCGATGGTGACCTCTCTCGAACGAAGAGCCCCAAGCAGGGATTCTTTGAGCGCACCGAACTCCTCTGCGGAAGGTCGACCTCCTTCAACCCAGAGCACCCGAAGGAAGTCGAGGTCTTCCCAGATCGGTCCCTTTGGCCGGGGATCGGATTCGTAGCGAGGGGTGATCCACCAGTGAAGATGGGGCACTCCGTTTCCGAGGGACTCGATGTTCACCTTCCTGGGCTGGAACGCTTCATTGACTGCCGCAGCCACCTCGGCCATTTCTGCGAGATGGAAGCCACGGATGTCATCATCGAGATCGAAGACTTCCCGGACGCACTGTCTCGCGACGAAGAACACGCTCCCCCTGAAGTACTGGTTGGGTGCTAGTCGGACGTAACCGGACCTGAGTCGAGCAATGAACCACGGATCGGCACCTCGGTCGGCAGCAGCATTATCAACGCAGATGGGGCACTCCGACATGAAGCCAATATGGTAAGTGAATTGCGGGGTGACCCCAACCAGTCACTGAGGCACGGTGTCCAGGTGGACCGTGCGACCCTGATGGAGATCAGCGATTTAGCGCCCCCGAATCCACCAACTCAAAATCCAAGGGCAGCCACTCATTCACTGAGACACACGAAAGGTTCGTAATCACCTGATGTGCTGCGGAGAGCTCCGCCGTCGAGTGGGTTGTGGAAACCCCCACGGCAACCATGCCGGCCGCCAGGGCGGCAGCGATGCCCGCGGGGGCGTCTTCAAAGACAATGCATCTCCCCGGCGCGGATCCAAGTAGTTCGGCGGCTTGTAGGTACCCAGAAGGATCGGGCTTTCCGCGGACCACGTCATCGGAAGTAATCAGAACACTCGGAGCGGCCAGACCCGCGGATGCGAGTCGAGCCTCGGCGATGGATCTCGCCCCGGAGGTGACCACCGCCCAAGTCGAAGGATCCAGATGTTCAGTGAGCCATTGAGCACCGGGAAGAACGGAGACATCAGAGGCGTCTGCGAGTTCAAGTGACTCCATCCATCTCAGTTCAGCTTCGATGTCAGCCTGAGGCACGCACTCGGCGATGATCTCACAACTTCGGCGACCATGAATGCCGGAGATCAACTCTTCAGCATCAAGCCGGTGTCGAGATGCGAACTCCCTCCAGTGCCGCTCAACCGCCGCGGTGGAGTCGACAAGTACGCCATCCATGTCAAACAACGCCGCTCCGACAAGGAATCCCACTAAGGGCAGAATACCCAACAGGGCGTGGCGCTTGTCGTAGCGGCAGGTCTGCAGCTCGGTGTGCGGGCAGGTGCATCACGACCGTCTCCAACGAGAAGATGTGTGGATCAGCCAGTGTCGGGACGAAGAGATTCGGCCGCGTCCGCAAACTGGTCGCCAAGCCTGTCGTCTTCTGGCAGATCCAGCACTGCCGTGAGGGCTGCTGCCCATCCGTGACAGAACAGCTGCCAGCCGTCGTGGACATGGAGACCGGAGCTCGCCATTTGGAGCCTGCCCAGTCGGAGGAAGTCGAGTCGACCGCGGTAGTTCAACTCCCAGACCACGGCGCGGCTCGGGAATTGCGCAGCGCTGGTCATAGGCGAGCCCGGTCGGTCCTTTCCCATCCCAGTTGCGTTGATGACCAGCGAGCCCGGTGGAGCAGAGCCGACCAGAGTGTCCCAGGGGCCGCTGCCGACATGGCCCTCAACAGAATCCGGCGCGACTCGAACAAGTCGCTCGACCGCTGCGCCATTGGGGTCAGCGCACACGAACCGGACCGGTGGTCGGGTAGCGAAGAGATGGTGCGCAATAGCAAGCGCAGTGCCACCTGCCCCCAGACAGACGACGGATCCCTCGGAGTCCGGCCAGATACGGTCGACAACGCGTCCTGCGGATACCGGATCGCGGGCCCATCCGTGTAAGCCATTAGCGGTGCGTCGGATCGAGTTGACTTCTCCACAGACCTGAGCTAGGGGATCAAGCCACGAAAAACGGTCCCTTCCGGCTTGGAGCACTCGAAGCTTGTGGGCCGTAATCACAGCGCCAACGTCCCCATCATCTCGGCGGAGATCGTCCAGCATCGCGACATAGGCGTCGTCGTCTGCATCCAGAGCAATATCAAGTCCCCGAAGTCCAACGGGAGTTCCAAGCAGTGGCTGCCAGGTGACCAGAGCTTCATGAATGAGCGAAGAACTGGTCGTGACGCCAAGGAAGACGATGCCGCCCACCACCGGACCCTATCCGTTCCTGTTTGAGGATCCCCTACGGGCACTCGGCCAACCGACTAAACAAGCTGAACGGCACCGGATGCCGTTCGACAACTGAGACAGCCGATGGGCCTGAAGGTGCCGCAGGCCGGCCGCTGGTGCGATGCTATGAGGATGTTCGAGGGGTTCAGTGACAACGCCAAAGCCGCGATCTATGCAGCCTATGTGGAATCCCGCCGCCTCGGGGCCCCCGCCGCCGGCTCAGAGCACCTCCTCCTCGGCATCGTGACGACCGCCCCAGCGCCAGCGACGATCTTCGCCGGTAATCGTGTGACCCGAGCCGAGGTCGAACGGTTGATTGCCATGGTCGGACCGGCGCTCCCCGAGCGTCCGGTTCGGTGGAGTTGGAGTCGGAGTGGGGCATGGGTCCTGGAAATGGCCCTTCGCGAGCGCCTGGCCCTCGGAGATCGCCTCACCGAAGTCGAACATGTCGCGTTGGCCGTCACGAACGTGGATGCTGAGGGATCGTTCCAAATCATGCGACAACTCGGGTCTTCGCCGGCCGAGCTGCGCACTGGACTTCTAAGCAGCTTGGGCCATGCCGGGACCGAGTTGGCGCCGGCATGGCCGGGATAGGTAGCTGACCTCGATTTCACACCCGGCCTACTCCGGCCCGACGCCGCCGCTCGAGCGATTCACTCTCTGTCAACGAGTGGGCCTTCCCTTCGGTGGAGAACTGCTTTTTGGCGTCGAAGCTTCGATTCCAAAGTCCAGCGGCCCAAGCTTCCTCCAGCTCCTCATCGCTTAAAGTCTTGGTCCGGGCGGACGCGTAGGCGTCCAGGAACTCCTGGGTCTCATCGACGTTCGCCTCTGTGCCAGGGTGCGTGACTGGATACACGGCCGCAGCGAGGCCGATGATGACTGGCTCAGGAGCCGCAACGACGCTGTCCCAGTCGAACGCTGCGAGCAAACTGCGGCCCTCCCAACGCAGGTTGGCCGTATACCAGTCTCCGTGTCCGATGATCGGTGCTCGCTCAGAAGCTTGAAGTCGATCGCGGGCCGCTCGGCCGGCTTCATCGACCCAGGCCGGTCCATCCACTGAATTCAGATCGATGTCGCAATCATCCGGCCACGGCCACAGATCTGTACCGACGGACGGCGGGAATGTCCACGGGAGCGCTGGCTCGAGCGAGTCCAGCTCCTCAGGCTCCGGAGCCAGCGCGACCAGATGGGCTAGTGCTCTCGCGAAGGGGATCGGAGATCGCCCTGAGTCGGGGAAGAGCTCGCCGCCCACGATCATGGCCTCTGCGCTAGCAACTCGGTCGCCAAAGGGCGCCAAGCCGACGAGGGGTTCTGGGCACTGGAAACCTCGTTCGAAGAGAGCACGCTGCGCGGCGGAGCAGGCCAGGAGACGCACCGCCGGCCGACGAATCTTCACCACAACCTTTTGGCCGGAACTCAACCGGATCCCGATGACGGCGGACAGGTGTCTGTAGCGGAACAGTTCTTCATCGACCCCCTCACCGAGGTGACTCCGGCACCACCGATCCAACTCCCAGGGGTCGACGTCGATCAGCCGATCCCGCATGACTACATTTTGACCTACTTAGGAGCCACCGTCGTGCTGGTCGACGCGGTCGATCTCAATGGGGATGCATCAGCCAAGGGTGGCCGGTGCCCATGGGTCCCACGAAGGAGGAGCGCTCCGCAGGAGTCTTCGAGGCAAGACGGAACTCCTCGCAACAACAGCAACTTCAGTCGTAGAACTGCGAACTCGCGTCCCGAGACTGGGAACGGGGCCGACCCGATTCCACAACGTCACGAAGGATGAGCTGTGGGCATACTTTTCAGTATGGGCGACGAGATCGTGTGGTGGCCGAACGGCTGTCCTATCCGTTTCGCAGAGGATCCTTACTGGGCCGATTTCACTCGCTCAAAACTTCGACATATCGCTGGTGGTAGTCGTCAAATCTCGGACGATCCCAGCCCATTGAACCGCTCACAGTTCCCAGAGCGAGCATGAACGGATCAACGGTTGATCGAAGAAACTTTCCGAGAAGTACATCCGAGATGCTTATTTGAGCTTTTTTGGGGCCCGGTTGGCTCATCAGGCTGCCGAGTCCGGCTGACGGATGGATCCCCATTGCCGACAGATAAGCGTACATACCTTCCCATACTCCTGGCTCGTTGCGACGCTTGGCAATTGGATCTATGAACGATGATGGCCGGGGCATGCGTGTACCACTCACCCTCCACGGGCTTTGTTCAACTGTTCCAAATTCTCTCTCGATGATGGTTACCGTGTCATCACGACGTGCTTTTGCAGCCGAGTATTCCTCCGAGTCCTTCTCAAATTTGGCCAACACATCGACGTTACGCTCAAGACTGTCAATCAACGCAACCGAAGCACGAGCGGCGCGAACGTCCATTGGCGACTCGTCGGTTAGCCAAAGGATGGCCCCGCAATTCTCGATGATGGAGCGCATTAGAGGGAACATGGCCGACCATGAATTGCGTTCCTCGATTAACACTCCGATGCCTCTCATCAGTTCTGCGGCGACGAGCAGCCACAGGTTCGCCATCTCGTAGATCCTTCGACCCGGTTCTTCACTCCCGAAATCCGTTGCAGAACATTCAATGTCTCGGTAGGCGCGAGTGCTACCAAGTGGATCTTGGTGCCACAAATCGTTACGGATATCTCGAGCCTCTTTGAGAAAGGCAACTAGAACGTCGGGGTCGTTCGTCACGTCAAGAGAATATGTGCTCAAAGCCCGACGTCAGTTACAGGGCCACCCCGTCCACCATCCTCGCCGTGACGACAGCTAGACCGGCACTTTGCCTCGCCTGTTGTTCTTCGCGGCAAAGACGAGCCGATAGCGCGTCGGCGCGTAATGCAGCATCGCCGAAGACGCGAGCTGCCTGAGGGTTGGTGATGGTGAAGAAGTCAGCGGCATACGCAGACAACTCGGCCAGGTGAGCCAGCTGGGCGGCGGTCATGGGGTCTCCGATCCGTGAGGGGTGACTCCCTCTTGGTCGGAAACCGGCCACTTTCGGCCCGCCGGGCTACAAGGGCTGTCTATGGCTGCGGGTTCGTCGTTGGTCGAGGGGCGAAGGTCGCCCCGGAAAGGCCCGATGATGGCGCTGGGGTCCAGGGAGCAGTACCGAGAACACATGGCGGCCAAGGTGGCCGCAGCCCAGGAGGTGCTCGCGGCCGAAGTGGGTTCGTTGGTGAGCGGGGAGGACTGGCGCCAGTTCCTCGACTTCCAAGCCAAGCTGCACGACTACAGCGCCAACAACGTCATGCTGATCTTCGCTCAGCACGCACAGGCGTATGAGGAGGGCCGGGTGTCCGAGCCGGCCCCCACCTTCGTCGCCGGTTTCGAGACCTGGCGGGCGTTGGGCCGCTCGGTCGAGCGGGGCCAGCACGGCTACGCCATTCTGGCCCCCATGCGGGGAACGCGCCGCGAAGCTCGTGACGCCGACGGCAATGTGCGGGCCCTCTCCCGAGGTGACCGCCCGAATGCCGGGGAGACAGAGACCAAGACGCCGGTCTTGCGAGGCTTCACCGTGGCGACCGTCTTCGACGCCAGTCAGACGTCGGGAAAGGCGCTGCCACATGCCCCTACTCCACATCTGCTCGCAGGTGAGGCGCCCATCGGTCTCGGCGCGGCAGTTATGGAGCTCATCGAATCCAACGGGTTCGCCGTCGCCACCGTGCCCAATGCCGATCACCTCCAAGGGGCAAACGGGCGCACTGACTTGGCGACGAGGACGGTACACGTGCGGGCCGACATGGATGATGCCGCCATGGTCAAGACCTTGATTCATGAAGCGGCCCATGTCTTGCTGCACGAAGGCCCGCCGGGGTGTGAGCTGCCGCGTCCCCTCAAGGAGGTAGAAGCCGAATCGGTGGCCTATGTGGTGGCTTCGGTGCACGGAATGCCAACCGACGACTACAGCTTTCCCTACGTAGCCGGCTGGGCTGGCGACGACCCCGACAAGGCGATCCGGGAGACCCAGGCGAGGGTCAACATGGCGGCCCGGGCCATCATCGCCGAGTCTCCGGCGGAGCACGCGGCGGGAAGCAAGCCGCCGGGCACCGACGTAGCTCTAGCCGCCGTGCGCAAGCTCGACGGGGAGACGGCGACGCGAGGGGCCGAATTGTCGACAGGTATGTCAAGCAACGGTGTGGTCGCGGCATCAGCCGGCTATCGAGGGCCCGACGTCGCGTGAGAGCTCCCGCCCCGCGCCCGCACCCCTCCCAGTCGAGTGATCTGGCTCTCGGGGCGGTAGCTGTCGGCGCCGTACTCGTGGGTGTTCTTTGGTTGGCCGGGGCAGCCTCGGCGTGGGTTTCCGGTCACCGGATCCCACGCGGCGACCTGCTCGCTGGCGCCGCCTCGTTCGCTCACGGCGGTGACCCGAGCCGAGCCTGGCACGCTCCAGTCGGTCCGGCCGTTCTGTATTGGGCCCTCACCTTTGTGGTCCTCACCGTCGTCATCACCGCCTCGATGGCGGTGTGGCACCTGATTGCGGGCGAGCACAACAAGACGAGAGACGACCCGACCGCAATCCTCGGCCTCGCCAACCGACGCCAGGTGAAGGCCGCAGCTGGAGCGGCGGCTCTTCTCACCCGGGCGGAAACACTGCGCCCGTCGTTGGCGCGTCCGGTTCCAGCCGACGTGGGCTATTACCTGGGTTCGTCGCGTGGAGTGGGGTGCTGGTCCTCGGTGGAAGACTCGATGGTTCTGCTCGGTCCGCCCCGAAGCGGCAAGGGTTACAACGTCGTGATCCCCATGGTGCTCGACGCGCCCGGAGCAGTCATCACGACGGCAACGCGTGCGGACAATCTGTCGGCCACGATCACGGCGCGGGCGACCCTCGGACCGGTCGGGGTGTTCGACCCACAGGGCTTGGCAAGCGGCGTGTCCTCCTCCCTGCGCTGGTCCCCGGTGAGGGGCTGCGAACGCCCCCAGACGGCCATGATACGGGCCAACGCTCTATGTGCTGATGCGGGAGAGGGGACAGAGTCGGGCGCTTTCTGGCGCCAACAAACGGTCTCGGCCGTGCGGTGTCTGCTGCACGCGGCTGCACTCGATGACCGGACCCCAGCCGATCTCTACCGCTGGTCGCTCTCTCCGGCTGCGGCCAAGGACGCGGTGGACATTCTCGTGCACGCTCCAGCTGCAGCCTTAGCGTGGGACAAGGCTCTCGATGCCATTGTCTCGGCCGACCAGCGCCAACGAGACTCCATCTGGGCCATGGTGGCTAACGCCTTTGCCGCTCTGGCCGATCCCCAAGTGCTCGACGCCGTATCGCCGGGAGCGTCCGAGCGGTTCGACCCCGCCACCTTCTTGCGCCGCCGGGGCACCTTGTACCTGATCGGCACAGCGACGGGGGCGAGGGCTACCGCCGGATTCGTGACCGCCTTGGTCGAAGACGTGGTGGAAGTAGCCCGCCGTCTCGCAGCGGGCTCGCCCGGAGCGCGTCTGGACCCACCGCTCGGTCTCATCTTGGACGAGGCGGCCAACTACCCGCTCCCCAGTCTCGGGGCACTGATGTCCGAAGGAGGTGGAACGGGGATCACCACGTTGGCCTCGCTCCAGTCTCTCGCGCAGGCTCGGCATCGCTGGGGCCGTGAACAAGCCCAAGGCATATGGGACTCAGCCATTGTGAAAATCGTGCTCGGCGGCGGCGGCGACGCAGACGATCTCGCCGACATCGCCCGCCTTGTGGGCGATCGTACAGAGCACGAGTACAGCAAGACCCGTCAGCCCGGTGGCGGAACCTCGGTATCGGCGTCCACCAGGGAGCGGGCCATACTCGATCCGTCGGCGATCCGCTCGATCACTCCCGGTCACGGGCTCTTGCTCTTGCGTTCGGCGCGTCCGATCATGCTGTCGCTGCGCCCGTGGACGGAGCGCCGTGATGCCGCGACGTTGCAGCGGGATCGTGCGGGCGTCGAAGAGGCCATCTGCACCGCCGCCGCGCTCAGTTGGTCGGGCGATGCGTGATCCCCGTCCCGGCCTCATCTGGTCTATTGGCCGTCTCCGTCGGCGGGCCGCCTATTGCGACTACATGTCCAGCCCGCAGTGGTTTGCGGTACGGGAACAGTGGGCGAAGGACTGGACGACTCGCCACCGCGTCGAACCCCGTTGTCTCATCTGCGGTGTCCCGTGGTCGCTCGAGCGAGGACATCTTCACCACCGCAGTTACTCCCGTCTGGGTCACGAGGGGTCGCGCGACCTGATCCCTTTATGCCGGATCTGCCATATGGCGCTACACCGGGTCCTCGAATTCGATCGGTCGTGGCGCCGGCTCGACCGAGCCCAAGCTACAGACCTGATCGTCAAGGCGCTACGTCGTAAAAGGGCTCACCACCGGCGGGCATCGCACGAGACCCTCAACAATACGAAGGAAGTTGTCGGTGACCGAGCGGATACCTAAGGGTTCGATCCCCGCTGACTACGAAGGCGACGAGGCGTTGGAGGGTCAGCGCGTCTCCGCGCTGGCCAAGCTCTACGAGGCAGACGGTCCGATAGATCTCGACGAGATTGACGGACCCATGTACTGGCCTGGCCTCCCGCCCGGCGAAGCGCATCGAGAGTGGGAGGCATTGCGGGCCTGGGTCGAACAGCTCGTGGTTCGCTTCGCGCATCTTGACCACCACGTCATTCCTCGCTGCTGGTTCCGGCACAACGGTCACGTCGAAGCCCTCGTTGCCCTGCGCGATCAGGAGCGGGTCAACTACTCGGACACCGCGCCGGGTAGCGCCGCGATGGATTGGCACCGGGCTTTTCGGGATATCGAGGCGCGTCTTCGCGAGTGGACCGCGCAGCTGGCGTGCGGGGCTACACACGAAGTTCGGACACATCAGGTCCGATCAGTCGACTCTGAGGTATGGCTCCAGTTCGTCAACGACGATGTGACTCGACGTCAGGACGAAACAGTCAACGAACCATTGACGGAGTAGGAGGCCGTTCATGGCCCAGCGTTGGCCGGATGACTGAAAGCCGAAACTGGAGTCAGGGAGGTTCGACGATGGCGATCAAGACATTGTGGTTAGTCGAGCACGATTGCGGTGACGACGAGGTGCACGACCTCTCGGGTAAGCGCCCGTCGGAGCGAGCTGGCTACGCACGCTGGCTTCGGGGCAAGGATTGCTCAGCCTGCTGGCGGCGCACCCGTGGCAGCGACCATGCAATCGACAGCGAGTCTTGGTTGGCCGATCGCCGTGCTGAGGACGCCATCGCGGTCCGAACGTGGGAGAGGCGAACGGCTATGTGTGACCTCGAAGGTTCGGACAAAGCGATTCCGTGGGGAGCACACGTCCGCTACCGTCTCCTGACCGCAGCTCACGACTACCACGTGACCGGCGGTGGAATGTCAAACGACGAGTTCGCGGATCGCTTTGAGGTGCCAGCAAGAACGGTCACTTCGGCGTCATGGTGGATCGATCAACGCGACATGGACCCGGCCGATGTGGAAGAGCTGCTGGCTGACGTGAGCACTGAGAGCACGGCTCAGGCGAACCAGAACTCGTACTGACGTGTCGACCCGAGTTGACGGTCTCCACACTCACCCGGAGACCTTTCCGACCGAGGGAGTGCCGAAGCGCTTGCTACCGATTAAGGCCGCAGCGGAATACCTTGGAGTGTCTCGAGCGACGGTAGAACGGCTTGTCTTCCGAGGAGAGCTGCCAATAGTGAAGATCGGTGCCTCGACCCGCTACGACGTTGATGACCTTGACGGCTACATCGCTATCAATCGGTGCCGGAACCGGAAGCGTACGGCTTGAAATTGTGTCCTTGCGTCCCAAACACCGCCGACGATGAAGACGACGGTCTATTTCATGTCTTTGTTGACAGGGGTGGTTAATTCTCCCCGCGCGCCGTTCTCGATTTCCACCAGGGGATCGAACCAGGGTCTCGTTGAAGCCCAGAAGCTATCTTGGCAAACCATGGAGTGACATCCACGAAGATCGATCGCTGTCTTGGTGGTGCAGGTAGTCGCGTTCGGTCCGATCATTTTCCGGAAAGGGAGAACTATGGCTCGTGTCATCATCACCATTGATGCCGGTCCAAACGCATCGGTCGGAGAGCTTGCGGGAATTATCGGAGATGTGTCGCATGTGATGGACTTTGGGCTGACCGTCGACCGCGCAGTTGCAGAATCATCGGCTGTCCAGGAGGTTGACCGCCTCTGGCGCAATCAGCCTGGTGCGCTCTTGGAACGCCTTCAGGGATCTGATGATGGCGACTACGGCGAAATTCGTTTGCTCGTAGAGGAGCGCCGGCTGCTCGCAGAATTCCTCGATCGAGGACCCTTGCCTCCCGATCTTTGGATCGAGGAGTGGTATCGGTTCCGGCGCAGGTTCTTCGTCGAAAATTCACGGCGATATCTGACGTCGTCGCCCTTCTCGTTGCCATTTTACGGATCGGGGGCGCTTCAGGAAGTTAGTCCCGATAGCTATTCCCGGCTTGTTGCCATCGAGTCCGCTGCCCGATTGCCCGGAGTTCCCATAGTGGAGTCTCTGACCTACCAGAACCCGATCATCATCGTGTTCGGAATTGGGGCGGTCATAGCGGCTGGCTTCAGGTATGGCACGTTTGTCGAATGCGCCAAACTCGTTCGAGATTGGTCTGGGATGCGGCGCCAGCGAGACGCCGAGATCGAACGGACACAGGCTGAGACTCGAGAGATCAACGCTCGAGCCAGCCGAATTGAACTTGAGACCGAGTTTCGACGAAGGATGGCCCAGCTGGCGATCCGCGTTCCTTCGGTTAGCGACGTTGAACCGACAGGCGACCAAATAAACGCTATCGGCCGTTTGGCCGACTCCGATTTCGAAGTCGAGGTGGAGGAAGACAACGAGCAGCCATAGATGACCAGTGAGGCTCTTGACGAGCCACGGATACGAACGTATGTTCGTATCCGTGAAGAGCGCTTCCAGATTGACCGAAGATCGCCTAACCAGCATCGAGCGGGCGGCTCAGGAGCGCCACACCTTGATGGACCGAGTCATCATCGAACTGGTCGAGGAAGTCCGGCGTCTTCGAGGAATCGTCGCCGAAGCCGCCGCCAAAAGGAGAGAGGGTGCGGACGAGGAATACCCACCGGAGCCAGCATGATCGGTGAGCAAGTGGTCCCACCCTGCATCTTCTGCGGAAGACCATCCTCCAAGAGTGGCGAGCACGCCCTCCCTAGGTGGTTCCTGGGACGGTGGTCTGGCGAAGGTCCATTCACCTATGAAGTGAATGGCGAACCGATCACTAACCGACATGGAGCTCCCAGGACCGCGGACCACCTTCCGCCGGTCCTGCTACCAGTCTGTGATCTCACGACCAGTCCGATTAACTGCAATGGCACCCTGAACCGACTGTACGAAGTGCCGAGTATGCCCGTGGTGGAGGCGGTCTTGGATCGAAGCGAGGTACTTGATACGGCGGCCCAGGTGATGGACTTTGCAAGATGGTGGGTCAAGACGATCCTCCTCCTGCAACATCCCGCTTGCCGCAATTCGTTCCCCGGAGTCGAACGTCCGGCGTGGAACCTGCCGGCGTCGCTGTATGAGGGCCTCATCAAGGGCAACTTGCCATTTGATATCTCCCTGTGGCTGACCATGTTTGACGACATATACGGAACCGAACAGCTTCCCGGCGCGAAGCGCATTTACCTCCCTACTACATTCAATCCTGAGGGCGGAGGTGGAAAGCCAGCAACCTTGCTGACTGGCTTTCGACAGGTGAGCAGTCGAGTCCTTCAGATTCAGATGGTCGTACATCCGCTGTGTGACTTCGAGCACCCCTTCGAGCAAGCTGGCTTGGCCGCTCGACTCTGGCCCAATCCACCCGAGTATTTGGACATCAACGGCCTTCCAATCTTGGGGGTCGAGGGATGTCGCCAACTTGGGGCTCTCTTCGTTGACGGCGGATTTGGCGTAAACCTGCCAGCTGGTGGATGGCGTGATTGTGTCGGGGCAGTACCCGATGGCGGATCTTTAGGGCCACCGGTGCTGGTACCACCGCCTGTGGGCGAGCGCAACTGAGAACGAAGTGAGGAAATCGCGATCAACCTGCGGCCGACCATTCCTGAGGTCGCCGTCCTACTGTTTGCGGCGCATTCGAGAACGCCTCCCTAGGCCTGCTGGCCATCCTCGAGTTCTTCGCGGATTCTCCGACCTGCTGCTTCGAACCGATCTTCGTACCATTGACTGATTGTTCGAAAGATCCCAACGTCGACTCCGCGAGGTTCGAGGATCGCAGTCGTAAACTGAGCCGTGAGACCGACCGCCCCTTCAGCCGCCACGGTCATGCGGTGTTCCTCTCCCGGGTGGGCGCTCATCACGGATGCAAACAGTTTGCCTCTCGATACGTAAGTGTCCAGAAGCCAGTAGCTGGGGTGCGCGGCGAAGCTCGACAGCGATCGGTAGAGCACGTTGTATGCGGCGTCCCAATTTCCGTGAGGAAGTCCTGCCTTTGCCGCCAGCGGTCCGATGGCCGCGGCAATCTCCTCGAAGCCGACGTCGGACTCATTGACGTCGCGGTAGCCCCAAGCGCGCCAAACGTCAGAGAGATCCGCGTCAACGAGCCGAATGACCGGTTCGGCAACTGGCATTAGCAGGTCGATCTGTACGCCGCGCTCACGGGCAAGTCGTCGGTGCGCATTTTGCTTTTCGAGCTTGCGGTTGTGCTTCCGGATGGAACGGAGCAGGGCACGACCGTCGGCATCACTCCGAGCAAACGCCTCGTGTTGGAGGCGTACAGCCCGCCTGAGGTCGCCGAGTAGCTTGTCCACCGCCGCTTCGCGACCCAGAAAGAGCCAGCCCGCCGTGATCATCGCCTCGAAGTGAGCTCGACACAGCAGACCTACGAGGAGGCCATTCCCATTCCGCCTCGCCTGGTCTATCTCTTCGAGGAGCATGCAGCAGTGCGAAAGCCCCGCGATTGCGAGCGTGTCTGGCTCGCGTAGGACATCGTCCACTAGCGACAGGGCATCCTCTTGGAGGCGCTCTCTGAGCGTCTCCACCACAATTCTCGTGTGAGCCGACAACAGCTTGCTGTCGTCGGAGGTCTCCCCGTCTGACTGGCTGGCGTCCGCTGCTGACACCCCACAAGGCTAGGTGGGTGTGGCGATCAGGTAGATCGGTCAAGCCTTGAAGCGTTCGATGTCGTACTCCCCGAGCTGGATCGGCGAGGGTGGGCACGACAAGAGTAGGAACTTGCTGAGAGCCTGGCGGGCGGCCGATGACCGATTGTGGCCAAGTCCCCTGATGAGTCCAGTCGGGACACAATCGAAGATACCGGTGCCAGAATGACAACCGAATGTCGACAGATCAAGCTGGCCCCGGCTCGTTGACTACATGGATGGTCGGCGCCAACCCTGAGCACCCGCTCCATCGGCCAGGGATTCGGATTGCGATAACTAATGCTTTCGATGAGATCATTCGAACGTTAGAACTTGCCCAGCCGCTGCGGTTGGGTCAGAAGCGAAAGGCCTTTCAGCAGATCAAGACGATAGATCAGCTATCGGAGCAGCGGGCTGAGCTCCTCGCAGCTTCTCTTCTGGCCCGAGCCGGAGTCGGCTTCGAGTTTGCCGTGGATCACCCAGACCTGGTCCTTGATGGTGCTACCAGTGGAATCGAGGTGGGATCAAGAACCGTCGACAGCACTCCCTGGGACATTCATGAGCGGCTTGAGCTTGAGTTGTCGGATCAGGAAGGCTTACTAATCGTTCTGACCTTCGACGAGAGGCCGCTCAAACTGGGGGTTGAGCAAGTGGCGCAGATCGTCGCCAGGATTGTCGAGAGAGCCATCGACGATCCGAAGACGGGACTTCGTTTTGAAGAGGTAAAGCTGAGCGTCGGCTTCAGTCCGGATTCAGGGTTCGAGAGTTGCCAGGTGATGTTGAACTTCGGTAAGCGGATCGGTGCGCTCTTGACCGATCATCTGGCTGAAGTTGATCGTGAAGTTGACAACGTAATCGTGAAGAAGCGTCGTCAGGCCCAGAAGATGCCAACCGTGCTGCTTGTTGACGTGTCTCGATTGGGCGACGGCTGGATTCGAAGTGGCTCAGTCTGGGTTTCGATTCTTCGGAAGAAGATGGAAAATGAGCCCTTCGTCGGGTTGGGGATAATGGTCAGCACCGTGGACGCGTCGCTGCCTCTACATCTGCACGTCGCCATCGGGTCAGGGGCGCCAGACGCAATGCATGAGGCTTTGGAGCGGGTCGCCGGCCTTTTCAATCTGACGATCGAGCCTTAGAAGCGATCGGCAGAAATCCAACGCCTAAAATGGGGACGGCAGAGCTCGGGATACGTGAGGTAAGCAGTGGCTGCGTTACAGAAAGAGACGCTGACCAGTCGGCCAAGCTGCCCGGCTTCGGCGCCCGTTGGCAACCAGTTATTCGCCGGCTATCTCAATCAACAAGTGATTCATTGGGAATATGCGCCGCTAGTCGGTGACTCACGGCCTGATTTCGGGCTTCTCATGGCAGATGGTCGACGCATGATCGTGGAGGTCTACGAGCCCGAGGAGCAGGCCAGTCCGCTGGGCGGCTGGCGCAATCCGGCGACGCTTCCCGGCAAACTGTTCCGCAATAACCACAAGGGCAAGCAGATTGCCGCTGCGCACCAAGCGGGTCTGCCGCTACTCGGCGTATTGGCCAGTACCAATCCTCGCTGTGATTTCGCGATCGAACCGTTCGAGGTAGCCATCGCCATGTTCGGATTGGACGGACCCTTCCGCTCTGGCAAGTATTCCGATATCAGTGCTGTCGGCGTCGTGCGGTCCTTCAATCCGACGGCTTGGCGACTAGAACGGCACGCAGCGACCAGTCTTGGCACCCGTGCGGATTCGGCTGGTGACGCCACTTGGGCAATGGCACTCCGGAAGTCGGAGGCCGAGTTAAGGCGGTCAGGTTGTTACGACCGCCACGCCCGATTGGCTTATCTTTCGGTACTCGTAAATCCCTTCGCAGATCTACCATTCGACACGTCGAAATTCGAGGGTCCGCACGATGAACGGTGGGATCGAACGGGTCAAGCGTCTCCGTCATGGGTCGGCAAGACCTGGGAGGGTCCTAAAGTGTGGCAGCGCGAGGTTTGGCAATCAGATCGAGCTAATCACCGTGAGGCCATCTAGAGTTCGCGGACCGGAAGGACTAGGCACACGCTCAGCGGGGCTACGGCGGTCCTCGCGCTTGGGGAGAAGCGGATCTCCTGGTGGGGTGCTCTGACAGGTCGTCGACCCGCTGCCAGCGGACAGAACATGATCGTTCCGTCGTCCGTCGGTCAAAAAGAAGCACCGCCGCGTCGGGGTCGAAGATGGCCTGTCGCTCGCCGAGGAACGTGATCGTCGTTAACGGGGAACGGGTACCGACCCGTGGCAACGCTCCGGTTCCGTTCGGGCGTGACCTTACGTGACCTTATCGAGAGGCAAGAGGAGGGATCATGAGGGAACATGAGGGGATCGAAAGCCCCCGACCAGGAAGATCCTAGAAAGCGCCCTGGTCAAAAGGCCGCGACCTAGACATTCGCAATGTAGAGGCCGAGGGTTCGAGTCCCTTCACCTCCACCAAAAGCCCAGTTCAGAGGGCTGAAGTGGGATCCCGCTTAACGACACGCTTCCCGGCGTGTCTTTACGTGCCTTTACGGGGCAGCGAGGAAAGCGCTGATGAGCGCTACGTGAGTCACTGTAGAGGCGTCCGTGCGAATCCGCCGCCTTCGAGAAACGCCCGGCTCAGAGGCCGCAGGCCGATTTACAAAGATCCGTTACTCGAATGTCGACGATCGAGGAGTGAAGCAAGATGGCAAAGACAGAAGTTGGGGCGGAGACAGAGCATTCGCGCCACCCACGAGACGCGACAGCTGGAGGTGGGCCTCCGTTCAACGGGGATCACTTCGCCGGTGACATGCGCGGCTCGATCGAACGGGCGTTCCTCCGGGCCGGCGGATTAAGCAAGGAGGCGGTGCGGCGCCGGCCAATCATTGGGATCTGTTCGAGTTGGAGCGAGCTCAACCCCTGCAACATGGGACTCCGCGACCTTGCGGAGTCGGTGAAGAGGGGAGTCACTGCGGCCGGAGGAACCGCGGTGGTATTCCCGACCATCTCGCTGGCCGAGAACTTCATCGTGCCGACCACCATGTTGTTGCGGAACCTGATGGCGATGGACGTCGAGGAGATGATCCGCTGCAGCCCCATTGACGGAGTGGTCCTGCTGTCCGGTTGCGACAAGACCGTGCCGGCCCAACTGATGGGTGCGGCCAGTGCCGGCAAGCCGGCCACCATGTTGACCGCGGGGCCCCGCAGCTGTGGTCAATTCCAGGGACGTCCCGTCGTCACATCAGACGTCTGGACCCTCGCGCCGGACCGCATCATGGGCCGCATCGACGACGAGGAATGGGACGAGCTCGAAGGGGTGTTCGCCCCCACCGTCGGGGTCTGCAACGTCATGGGTACCGCCACTACGATGGCGATCGCCACCGAGGTTCTCGGTATGGCGTTGCCGGGCTCGGCGGTGGTGCCGGCGGTCGAATCCCGCCGGAGCGACTTGGCCGAGCGTACCGGCGTCCGGGCGGTGGAACTGACCCGTGCCGGTACCCGCCCTGAGGAGGTGATGACCCAGAGCGCCTTCGACAACGCCCTGTGTGTGTTGGCCGCCTCCGGCGGTTCGACCAACGAGTTCATCCACCTCGAGGCCATTGCCGGGCGGCTCGGGGTGTCCCTCGGACTCCATCGGTTTGCCGGCATCGGCGAGAAGACCCCCCAGGTCCTCGGTGTCCGCCCATCCGGCGCCTTCTCCCTGGAGGACTTCGACCATGCCGGCGGCGTCCCCGCGCTGTTGGCGGTGCTCGAGCCACTGCTGGACCGAGACTGCGTCTTGGGCGACGGGAGAACGGTGGCCGAGGTCTCCGCCGCCGTCCGCTCCGCGAAGCCACGAACCCATCCCTGCCTCCGCTCCCTCGAAGATCCCTTCGAGCCCGAAAGTGGACTCGTCGTGCTGCGCGGTTCGCTTGCTCCGAGAGGCGCCGTCTTCAAGCGGTCGGCGGCACCACGCGCCTTGTGGACCCACCGCGGTCCCGCTGTCGTGTTCGACTACCACGCTCAGGGGCGGGCCCAAGACCCGGACCTCGGGGCCACACCGGAGAGCGTGATCGTGTTGCGCAATGCCGGACCCGTAGGGGCGCCCGGCATGCCGGAGGTCGATTTCGTTCCTATCCCGGCCGTTCTTCGCAAAGCGGGCATCACCGAGCTGGTGTGCGTGACCGATGGCCGTATGAGCGGGACCGAAGGTGGGGCCACCGCGTTGCACGTCTGCCCTGAGGCGGCCATCGGTGGTCCCATAGGACTCGTTCGTGATGGCGATGAAATTGTCCTCGACGCCATGACCGGGAGACTCGACCTGCTGGTCGAAGACCGAGAACTCGCTCGTCGAGCAACCGAAGCCCGCCCCAGTGTCTCAGCGGCAAGTCGCGGCTACGAGCGACTGTACCTCGACCACGTGCTGCAAGCCGACGAGGGGTGCGACTTCGACTTCCTGGTCGATCGCGCCTAAGAGCTGTGGTGACCCTGTCGGCTCGAGGAATGTCGGAATACGGGCGACCGGGAATGTCCTATGAGGCAGGCACGTTGCCGCTGAGAAGCTCCGAAACTGCAACCTTCACAGCCGCGCCGGTCCGGGCCGTGGGAGCGCGGGCAAGAACGCTACGTCGAGGGCTCCTGGCTGTCGTCGAGCACGGCAGCGTACGAGCCGCTGCCCAGCAAAGACCCGGCCGGAACGCGGCGGTCACCGATGAGCAAGTCCTCTAACGCTCCAGTATCAGCGTCGAAGGTCACATCGTCGATTTGGCCGAGTTCGTTGCCGCGTTCGCTGAGCGCCCGCTTGCCGACGAGGTCGAGACTTCCCTCGGTGGCGGCCGGTTCGCGGTCGTCGGCCGGCGGACGACGGGCATCCTCGTCGACGACCATCACCGCGTCGGGACCGAACCCGCTTAGCTGCGCCCAGTCGACCAGCTGGGCTTTCTTGCCGTGTCCGATGACAACCGCAGCGACTCGTCGTTGCTGGGCGTCTACCAGCAGGTGATCGACCGAGCCCAGCTCTGACGCACTCGATCTGCTGATGACCTTGCGGCCGCTCGAACCCCGGAACGATTCGCTCACGTCAGCCCCATCCGGGCTCGGAACTCGTCGACCGCGGCGCCCAGCCCTACGAGATCGTCTTGCACGAACTCCTCGGTGATGTTTGGGACCACCAGCGCAACCCCGGAGACAGAGAGCTGCGCCGGTAACGGAATGTAACCTCGCCCACCGCCGGCCTTGTCGATCTGGTAGCCGACAACCTCACCGGTGCTCCCTACCAGCAAGACCAGGTCAGCGACCTTACCGAGACTGGTTCCTCCCTCGGTCAGGACATCGTCACCGATCACGTTGCGCTCGGTGGCGGGACGGCCGACATCGCCGGGCGCGTCCTGAGGATCGACAAGGCTGGACTCGTCGAGCACCACGATCGCGTCCTGGCCCACTGCGTGGATCGCCTCGGCGGGAAGCACGTCGCGGTGCCGACCAGCAAGAAAGCCCCGCTTGTTGAGGGTCACGCCGACCAGGCGACCCGCTTCGGGGCTGTAGATCACATCGCGCACTTCGGCCACATCCTCTCCGCCCCCGACCGTGACCACCGGAAGCCCGCGGATCTGCGACGCGGTCATGAGGAGTCTCATCGTTTGCCCTTCGTAGCGATCACGCCTCCTCCCCGCCGCCGCCGCCGAAAGACCACAAACACCAGCACGGCCACCACAACGACGATGATCGCCAGTATCAGCCAGCCGATCGGACCCATCCCCGTTAGCGTACCGGTCCCGCCTGCCCGCAATTGGTGGCCCCGGTCCCCGTACTGACTGCAGGAAGTCGCCTCCAAGCGGCGCTGGGGCGTCGCGACCTGACCCACCTCCGCTCCGGTCAGAGTCGGGCTCTTGGCGAGGCCATCGGGGTCGAGGCGATGTTGCTCTACAACCACGTGGAAAACAACGACCAGCTCCTCGACGGCATGGTCGACCTGGACTTCGGCGAGATCGACCTGGCCGGAACCTGCAGTCGCGAGCAGTACGCCCAACAGCTTCGGACATAGCCCGAGCTTTAAGCCAGGACGAACAGACTTAGGCCGAAGAGGACGAGCGCAACGTCCCAGATGTTGGTGAAGGATTTGGTGTGCGCCGAGCAGACGGCGTCCGTCGGGATCGCCAGGGTCGATTTGCAAATGGCGGCCGTTCGCTGGCCATGGTCCTGCTCGCGGTCCACATCTGCCAAGCAGCCGAGTCCACCAGGCCCGTCAGCGACGATCACGAGCCACCGCTCGTCACAGTCTGATGCTCTCGGACATGTCCGCAGACCGCCCAGGGTCGAAGATGACCTGTCGCTCGCCAAGGAACGTGGCCCTCGCCAAGCGGGAACGAGCGCTTTTCACTGCGCATGGAAAGCCTGCCGATCGGACGGTGGGTATCGGTCCGTGGTCACCCTCCGACTCCGCGTTCGGGCGTGTCTTTAGGTGTCTTTATCGAGAGGGAAGGAGAGGGATCGTGATGGAACCTGAGGGGATCGAAACGCCGCTACCAGGAAAGTCATCGGAAAGGCCCTGGTCAAAAACACCGAGAACCAGAATTCGCATCGTAGAAGTCGGCGGTTCGAGTCCGCTCACCTCCACAACCAGGAGGCCCAGGTCACGGGCCTAAAGTGGGATCCCTGCAGAATCACCGAGCGCTACGTGGCTTTGCGTAGAGGTCGTCCCTACAGAACGGTTACCGCAATCAGAGGCCTAGGTCAAAGGAGCGAGGTTGGGTGACCCCTGTGGGAGGTACTCAACACGCTAGAGGTCAATACGCTCGATGGCCTTGGCGAGATCTCGTCGCGAGCTGACCCCCAGCTTCTGGAAGACCTTCCTGAGGTGATATTCCACAGTATGGGGACTGATGAATAGTTGTGACGCAATCTCGCGGGTTGTCAGCCGCGTTGCCGCCAAGCGCGCAATCTGCAGTTCTCGCGACGTAAGGTCCGTTGGTGCGCCGCCGTCCCGTTTCATCGTACGCTCCCCGATCGCCTGGAGCTCAATTCGAGCGCGTTCCGCGAACGCTCTGGCGCCCATCGCCTCAAAGATCTCGTAGGCAGTGCGCAACTCGACTCCCGCTTCGGCCCGGCGTTTCTGCCGACGTAGCCACTCGCCGTACAGCAGATGCGCGCGTCCCGTGTATGTAAACCATTGCATGTCCTCGAACCCTGCGATGGCTTCTTGATATGAGGACGTAATCTCGCTGCTCTCCTCGCTGATCTGTGCGCGGCAGAGCGATTGGACGGCGAGCGCCCAGGGCGTCTGAACCACAACGGCTACCTCTTCCACGCCGCGAAACGCTGTCTTGGCGGCCGTCTTGTCGCCGCACTTCACAGACGCTTCGACCAGTAGGGGAAGTGCCCAACACGACCAGCTTGGCGCCCTGGGAGCGTGCAGTGCCTCTGCTGCGGCGAGGGCTTCGCGATAGTTGCCTAATCCGAGCTCCAGCGTGGCTAAGGCGAGATGAGCGTTCTGAAGCACCCAGCCAGCTCCGATGGCAGTGCCATGCTCCAAGAGTTCGCCAATCTTGGCCCGGGCAGCCGACTCGTCGCCGCGCCATGCATCCAATTCGAGATCCAGAGCAGCGTCAATAGGACTTCCCCTGATGTCAAGGAATTCTGCAAAGCGTGCAGCGGCGTCCGAGAACTTCCCCTCCCACGTCTCCCTCATACCCGAGTTCAACAAGGCGTGCCGAAGCGCAAGAATCGCGCCCTGTTGTCTGGCAACACCCTCGACTCGCTCGATAGCAGAGAAAGATGCCCTTGCATCCCAAAGCGCGTTGGCGATGAACCATGCGACGTCATACCACTCGATCACCTCTTCGGCTGACATCTGTTCGAAGTGAGCGAGCGCCCGGTGAAGCGCCGGAGCAGCGTCTCCCAAGTCACAGACAAACAGCGACGCCATGCCTCTAAGGAGGATGTCGACCGTCGAGTCGGCTTCCGCCTCACGGAGTGACTCCAGGGCCGCCTCTCCAAGTTCACGCCCCGTCGTACCCTCGGCGAGATGAAGGGCGTAACACTGGGCGAGGAGCGCCGTAAGAAAAGCTCGATGGCTGAGTTCCGTTTCGAAGGCTTCAAACGCCTCAGCCGCGCGCTGCAGAAGAACGGGACTCTGCGAAGACTTTCCAATGTGTACTTGGATCATGCCCTCTAGAAGCTGAGCATGCGCGAGCTCGACGTGGTCGAGTTCACCGCCGCGGGCGTCATTGAGCAGGCTCTGGGCCAACGATAGGTTGCTGGCACGGTGCGCCCCGTAAGCGGCCGAGAGGAGCCGTCGCGAGCGTTGGCGTAACTCAGGCGTTAGATCTGCCGATCGCACGAGGAGTTCCGTTTCTGCTGAGTAACCACCCCGTGCACGCGCTTGGAGTGCTGACTCTTCAAGGGCAAGAGCAACGTCTTCATCCGGGCCGAGAGAGGCCAATGCTCGGTGCATCGCCCAACGTTCACCATCGGAGGACCGATCGGTAGCGGAGGCCAGGGCTTGGTGCACCTCCCTGCGGCGAGCCAACGATGCACCGGAATAGATCGCGGAGCGGACCAAGGGATGCGAGAACTCAATCCCAGGATGCGTTCGTATGAGCTGAATCGCTTCGGCTGGCTCGAGCGATGTGAGCGAAACTCCCAACTGGCCCGCAGCAGCGGCAATTGTCGCAGGATCACCGGACGGCTCCGCCGCTGCGATTAGTAAGGCCATTCGCGTTTCTGGAGGAAGCGCCTCCGCTTGCCGTGCAAATCTGGCCTCGATCAAGTGTCCAGTGGGAAGGGGGTCCGGCAGGGGGGACCGTCCTGCAAGCTGGGAAGGACTGAGCTCTGCGACGAAGCCCCCTAGAGCCAAAGGGTTTCCGTAGGCCGCAACAACGAGTTCCCTGGCAACCCTTCTCTGGACCGGAGCCTTGGCGAGCGACAAGAGAAGTTGATGCGCAGAGTCCTCGTCCAAGCCTCTCAGGTGGAGTTCTCGCCACCCTTGAAACGGCGGAGGATCCTGCAGCGGCTCGCGCACGGCGCAGACAACGACCATGCGGTCGCCGACCAAACGGCGGCCGGCGAACTCCAATGCGGCCACCGAGTCGAGGTCAAGCCAGTGGGCGTCGTCGACCACGACAATCAAGGGCGAGGTTCTCTCGATGTCTCCCAACAAGGCCAGTGCCGCCAAGCTGACGAGGAAGCGGTCCGGTGGTCCAGATGCACTGATCCCGAACGCGGACTCAAGGGCTGCCCGTTGAGGGGGTGGCAGGTGGCCGATCCGATCGATGAAGGGAAGGACGATGCGGTGCAATGCTGCGTAACCGAGATGTACCTCGGATTCCACGCCGTCAACACGGATCAGCTCAAAGTCATCGGCCAATGAGATCATCTCATTGAGCAAGCCGGTCTTTCCGATACCGGCATCGCCCCGAATGACCAGCGCCGCACTGCCACCGGCTCGAGCCTGACCGATCACACGTGCCAGCACCTCGATCTCGGCCGCCCTGCCTAGGAGCATCGTTGCATCCCAACCCGGCTCGGCGGACTTGCGGGGTCCGTAGGGGGGGTGCGCTGACGCTCGGCTGTGCCAGTCCTCGGTTGATGCTCGGCGGTACCCACGGTTTCTCCTGTTTTTGAGATGACGGTGGTTGTTCCAACGAATCCAGCCTGAGCCGAGCCACCAGATCCTGCTATGGCTATTGCAGCCAAATAACCGAGTAGATATTGTGCAATTAACACAACTTCCGTACTCGCCTCGGCTCGGCACGGAAGGGGAAGGGAGGAGGTGACAGGAGTGGACCCTCACCACGGACCTTCTTCGACCTCCCAGGCAGGTCCGGATGCATCGGCGCTACGCGATGAGCTCGCCAAACTCCAAGGGCTCGTGGCGTTGTCGATGGTCATGACCGAGAGGGCGGACGCAGGCCAGATAGCCCACCTAGCGTCATCGGCGGTGCCGTCCCTGGCGCCGGTGCGATGCGACGGGGTATTCGTTGCGGGTCGAGGTTGGCTAGAAACGGCTGGCCCGTGCCTTCGGCGTCCGGTCAGAACAGCCGTTGAGAGGCAGCTTGGAGACCTCGACGGACTGGGTGGGACCATCAAGGTCGAGGGCGAGCGCTGGGCGTGGGCTCTTCCAATGCGCAGTCTCGAGGGTGCCTTCGGACACGTTGTCATCGCTGGAGAGGTGCCTATCCAAGACACTGAGCACTTCCTCCTCGGGGTCTTCGCTCAGCAGGTCGGGATCGCCGTCGCCAATGCGGATATCCACGCACGCGAGCATGCGACAGCGGAGGAGCTTGGGATCGTCAATATTCGACTTGAACGCAGCCTTGCCATTCACAGCCGGTTCACCGAGGCGGCGGTGGAAGGGCGGGGAGTGGGGGGAATTGCCGAAATTGTGTATGAGCTCACCGGCTTCCCGGTCGTCATCGAGGATCCACAAGGCAACCTGTTGGCCTCGGCTGGTCCGTGGTCTCCTGGTCATAGCGATCAGGCCCGCGACCGGCAGCAGGAGCTGGCGGAGCTCACCCGCAAGCATCCTGCGCCCGTCCGGCTCGGAGACCGACTCGCAGCGGTGTCCGGCCACACTGGGGAGCCATTCGCCGTGCTCGCGCTCCTTGATCCGGGCGGCACAGCCGGCGAGGAAGAACGAATCGCCTTGGAGCACGGCACGACCGTGCTTGCCCTCGAACTGTCGAGGCTCCAGAGCGTCATAGAAGCTGAGACCCGCCTCGGGCATGACCTGCTCGAGGAACTGCTCACTGGCACCGATGACGAGCGGGCTCGGCTCCGTACCCAGATCCTTGGGTACGACCTCGGCCTGCAACAGCGGGTAGCGGTTGTGACGTGCCCGACCGCTGTTCCTGAAGACCGGGTATTCCATGGCGTCCGCCGTGCTGCCCAGAACCTCGGCGCACGTCCGCTGCTTGGCTCCCGACGAAGCACCGTGGTCGTTTTGGCGGAGGCCTCACTTTCGTGGCATTCGCTTCGGGCGGAGACGAACGCCGAGCTGGGGCGGGTGGATTGCCACATCGGCGTTGGAGGGGTCTGCGACCATGCGACAGACGTTCCACGCTCATACCGAGAGGCCCAACTTGCACTCCAATTCATGTCATACGGCAACCGCGAGGCGGCAGTTGTCTCGTTCGACGATCTCGGTGTATTTCAAATCCTGGCGGAGGCTCGGGACCCCAACACTGTCCAGCGATTCGTACGGAACTGGCTCGGAGCTCTTCTTGACTATGACGCGAGCCGGAGCGCGGAGCTTGTCGCGACCCTCAGCACCTATCTCGAAACGGGTGGGAACTACGCGCACTCGGCTCGAGTCCTCAATATCCACCGAAACACGCTGCGCTATCGGCTGAAGCGTATTGGCGAGATCTCCGGCCACGATCTTGCCGAACCCGACGTTCAGTTCAACCTCCAGCTTGCCGCTCGCGCCTGGCGTACGTTGGCCGCCATCGACACCGTCGAGGAATCACTGCCGGCGGTGGATCAGCCGCTCTTGGTCACTCCAGCCCGTTAGGGACGTGGGGGGAGACCCTCTATCTGGCGACCTATATCTCCGTTCTCGCCGGGTCGGCTCTCCAGCCGCGGACTGTCCTGTAGCCGTGCGGGGCGACTGACGCCGGGGAGGTTCTATGCGCTGCGCTCACCAGAGCGTAAAGCCCCAGGTTAGAGCCCATTTAAACCTTCGGAGAACGGAAGTATCATCACCCATTGCACCCAATTCGAGAGGGGCGCCATGCCTGATGCAGTCGACCTGGGGTTCGGCGGCCTTGAGGCACGGCCGGGCACCCATATCTGCGGAATCTACGCCGGGCAGCGTCAGCACGACGAGATCGTGCTTCCATTCTTAGAGGCGGGATTACGGGCCGGGGACAAGTGCATGTGCATCGTGGACTCCATCGAGCCGACGGAGATCATGACCAAGCTCGACTCTGATCTGGATCCCCGTCACCGAGCCGATGTGAACCAGCTCGTTGTGATGCGCTCTTCACACGTCTTCTGCCGCTCCGGCGGGTTTTCCGCCAACGAGACGATCGGCCTCTGGAAGGTCGCCATCTCCGAAGCGATGTACGACAATCGATTCGAGATGGTCCGCGCCGTCAACACATGGTCGCAGCACGACGTCGTCGTCAACCCCGACGAGCACCTTTTGCTCGAGTCCGAAATGAACCGGATTATGCCCCTTTACAGGCAAGTGATGTTGTGTCTCTATGACCTGGAGCAGTTCGGCGGCTCACTCATTTTTGACCTGCTCAGAACTCACCAAACGCTGCTCTTGGGCGGGCTGCTCTTGGAAAACCCTCACTACCAGACGCCCGACGAAGTCATGGCAGAGACCGTGGCAAGCCCAGCAAGTCCTGGCCTACTCCAGGAGGTGATTCCCGGTGCCGAGTCGTGAGCACTGGCTCGACCTCGCCCGCAAGGTGGATTGGGATTACCGCTACGTCACGGAGCAGGAGGTATTCCCGACCGAGATAAGTGGCAGCCCATGGCTTGCCCGCGCCGCGTGGGCCGGGTGGAACGAGGTCTACCGGACCACTTACCGCGAGTACGTCGCCAACCAACGAGCCAAGGACGAATCCGTAATGGGTGTCCGGTCCGTGCTCACTAAATCGCACGTCAGGCAGGAGCTTGATCTCGGGTGGCTGCAACTCGTGAAATTCCACAACGCTTTGTTTGCCCTTTCGGAGTACGCGGCCGCGGTAGGAGAACTGCGGATGGCGCGCTTCGGCCGCGACAGCGCATGGCGCACGATGGCAACGCTGGGCGCGCTCGACGAGCTCCGGCACGCGCAGATCCCGTTACTGCTCGGCCACGACCTCCTGGGTATCGACGGCAACTTCGACTGGACACACCGGGCCTATCACACCACTGATTGGGTGATGATCGCGGCACGGCACCTCTTCGACGACATGATCCTCGCTGCCGACGCCATAGAAGTCGCCGTGCAACTCAACTTCGTCTTCGAAACTGGCTTCACAAACCTCCAGTTCATGGCCATGGCCGCGATGGCCGACGGTGTCCGCGACCACCTCTTTGAGAAAGCGCTAACGAGCATCCAGACCGATGAGGCTCGGCATGCTCAGATCGGGCACCCCGTGCTACGCACACTCATCGACAACGGAGAGGCACAGCGGGCTCAATACCTCGTCGACAAGATGTGGTGGCGCTCTTGGCGGGTGCTAATCGCGCTCACCGGCACGTCGATGGAGTACCTCACACCAGTGGAGGTACGCACTAAGTCGTTCCGCCAATTCATGGAGGAATGGATCATCGACCAGTTCATGAAGAACCTGGCAGAGTTCGGCCTCGAGCGCCCTTGGTTCTGGGAGTTGTTCCTAGAAGAGCTGGACTCCGCCCACCACAGCCTGCAACTCGGCCTCTACGCGTACCGTCCCACCCTCTGGTTCGACGTCGCCATGCCCGACGCGGCAGAACGGCTGTGGCTTGCGAGCGCCTATCCACGGTGGGAGGAGACATTCGGCACTCTCTGGGACGAAGTCGATCGAAGTTGGCAGACGAAGGGCGAACCAGACACCCTCGGCTATGCCTTGCCAGCTTTGTGCAACTTGTGCCAGCTACCGACCGTGTTTGTTCGACCCGGCCAGAACACGGCCTGCACCACGACGGCGAATGGCCGGCGCTACCTCTTCTGTTCCGAGCCCTGCCGCTGGATCTTCTTGCAGGAGTTGGATCGCTTCGGAGGGCACAAGAGTGTTGTCGACCGAGTTGTCGCTGGTCTCGCACCGGCCGGCCTGCCAGACCTTTTCCGCTGGATGAGCCTCGAGGCGCCAACCGAGACCGGAAAAGACCTGCGTCGCGGCGTCGATCAGTGGCGCCTGGATCCCGTCCCCCACGCCTAAAGGGAACGCATGGCACACGTCCACCTCTTCGGCTTCCTCGAGGACGACTATCTCGGGCGCTTGATTATGGCGTCGGAGGAGCTCACCATTGGCGAGCTCGCCCAGCAGCTCTCCGCATGGTCGTATAAACGCGGTGCACCCGTTGCCGTCACCAATGAAGCCGGCGACGAATTGGACCTGCTCGCACCGATTCATTCTGTTGGGCTTGGCAACGGCGACATCTTCACGGTGCGGCGCAGTGCCTGACACTGGGGCATATTGCTGGGCCCACGCTGGCGACCTCGATGAGTTGTGGGAGGGCGAGATGCGTTCGGTGAGTCTTGGGACCGTCCAGCTCGTCGTGTGCAACGTGGAAGGGCAGGTGTTCGCTTACGCTGATCGGTGCCCTCACCTTGGAAGTCGGCTGTCAGAGGGTGCGTTTGATGGGAGACGGATCACCTGCGCGGCTCACGAGTGGGTATTCGATGCACGTGGCGGCGCCGGCGTTAACCCGGCGGGGGCGTTCCTGCACCGGTACCCGGCCTGCGTGGTCGATGACGTGATCTTCATCGACCTCGGGGAGGCGGAGCCGTGAGCGCGATCGACTTGGATCGGCGTGGGGTGGGACCCGTGCTGCAAGCAACACCGTTCGCCGAAGCCATCGTTGCAGCGATTCAGGACGAGAACGACGATGTTGAGGTCCGCCACGAGGGCGCCTATCTGCGCGTGCTGGTGCCTGACGTCTGCCGCCTCTCGCGCGCTGCCGTGGTGGCCATGACCGGACAGGATGTGCAATTTCCGGGCGATCTTGAAGTCATCATGTCCTCCTTCACCGGTGTGATGCGGCTTACGGATCGCGCTGCAGTCTGGTGGCTTGCCGGCGAGACGCCACCTGAATCGTCCAGGGAGGGATCAGGTGGCGAGTAGTCGGCCTCCAGCACGTAAGACATATTCACGAATAGCGACGGGTCGGCGCATGCCGACGGAGTATGAGGTAGGAAGCACCGATCTCCACTACAACTACCCGGACGGTTTCGAGCTCACCGACACCCCGGTGGCCGGTTGGTATCGCCGCCACCGCGAGGGGTCCAAACTGTGCTCAACGGATTGGGGGTCCTTCGCCGACCCCCGTCGCACCACGTATCGCAGCTACACCGAGCTGCAGGACAAGAAGGAGGACGTGATCGATGGCCTCCTCCGGCAGATCGACGACGATCGCTACGACGCTGAGCTCTCAGACGCATGGGTCGACTTTGTCGACCGTTGGTACGCGCCGCTCCGCTTTCCGGCCCATGGGCTCCAGATGCTCGCAGCGTACGTAGCACAGATGGCGCCCGCGTCGCGGGTGACCAACTGTGCCGCCTTCCAGGCGGCCGACGAGTTGCGGCGCCTCCAGCGCGTTGCATACCGAACCGCGCAGCTCGGCGATAGTCGCTCGGCCGTCGATGTGAATAGGCACCGTCGCGACTGGGAGGAAGCGGATGCCTACCAACCCTTGCGCGAGCTCATCGAGCGAGCGTTGATCGCCTATGACTGGGGTGAGGCGCTCGTCGTGACGAACGTCGTAATCAAGCCGCACTTCGATCGTCTTGTCAACGGAGAACTCGCCGGTCATCTTGCCGCCACGAACGACGATCCCGTCCTGCGGCACATTCACTTCTCGCTTGATGAGGACGCCCGTTGGCATCGCGAATGGAGCGGACGTCTAATCCAATCAGCCGTCGAAGATACGCCCGAAAACGCCGACGTGATTTCGGGTTGGATCGACGCCTGGCGTCCTTTAGCGGCGGCGGCGACAGCTGCGCTTGCCGGAGTCATGAGCACGGCACCTGTGCCCCTCGATGCAGAACTGGTCTGCCAGCGAGTCGAGGCCTCAGTATCGGACGAAATTGCTTCCCTGGTTGACGTGTCGGACTGACAATGATTCGATCAGGTCGCCCCTCCTGACCGAAGGAACGATCACCGTTGAGTTGAACAACGTGACGAAGCCGTGCACCTCGCTCCCTCTCCGATGCGCAAGCCTTGGGGTTCAACCCCGGTTCATGGCGGGCTGCCAGCGGTCTTAGATCAGATGGTCTTCACCAATCCGCCATCCACGATCAGATTTTGGCCCGTGATGTTCGAAGCTCGGCCAGACGCTAGGAGGCAATGAGACAGGCGACCCCTTCAGGACTTGAGAGGTTGCCCCTCGCAGCTCCCCCTCCAGGCTCAAGGTATTCCGAGCTCCGCCACGACGTGCGTACCCTCGTCCGCCAGAGTCTGGGTGACGACCATGCCGATCCCCCAACTGGCTGCTGTGACGACGGCAACCTTGCCCCGGAATCCAAGATCCATGCTCCTCCATTGATCGGCCATCAGCGCCCCTTCGTCGGAGCGCAAACACCACCAAATCATGGGTGGATCCTTGCGTGAATAAATCGTTGGTTTCTGTTAGTCGTGCCGAACCACCGCTCCGTAGAAGTGCGTCGAGCCAGGTGACATACCAGTTGTACCTGACAGGGGCCCCGCGTTAGGGAATGCGAAGAGCAGCCCAACGCGTGGCCAACTGACGGGGAGTCGGCCGACGACGCTTCAAACTTCAATCAGAGTCCGGTGACAATCCGAAGGACTACGGGGTTCCAGTGATGCAGGCAGCGGGGCTCCCGTTCACACTCGGGTGACGGGTGTCAAGACGCCCACAATTTCAGGCGGGCTGCTCGCCCCGAGCTCCCGGACCCGACCGCAAAGGAGAACCTCACATGGCAATCACGACGAACACGCCAGCGAGCGCGGCGACGGCGCTGCCGTTCCGGGTTGCAATCCCCGAAGAAGACCTTGCCGACCTTCGGCGGCGCATTGAGGCGACGCGTTGGCCCGAGAAAGAGACTGTTGAGGATTCTTCACAAGGTGTGCAGTTGAAGACGATGCAGGAACTCGCTCGGTATTGGGTCAACGACTACGACTTCGGGAGGGTCGAGGCGAGGCTGAACGAGCTGCCTCAGTTTCTAACCAATATCGACGATCTCAACATCCACTTCATCCACGTCACGTCTCGTCACGAGGGCGCCTTGCCGCTGATCATGACCCACGGTTGGCCCGGATCGGTCATCGAGCTGCTCAATCTCGTCGGTCCGCTCACTGACCCCACCGCGTTCGGCGGCAAGGCCGAGGATGCATTCCATGTGGTCATTCCGTCCCTCCCGGGGTACGGGTTCTCGGGCAAGCCGAGCACCACAGGCTGGGATCTGGTCCATATTGCCTCTGCGTGGGTCGAGCTGATGAAGGGGCTCGGCTACCAGCAATTCGTGGCAACAGGGGGCGACTGGGGGGCGATCGTCGTCGACGAAATGGGCGTACTGGCGCCACCGGAGCTGCTCGGCATCCATACCAGCATGGCCGGCGTCCTTCCGCCCCAAATCATGGGGATTCTCGCGTCCAACGTCCTAGGCGCCGGTTATCCGCGGCCCTCTGGTCTCTCCGACGAAGAGAACCGGACCTACGACAAGTTGGACTTCTTCTTCACGCACGGCGTCGGCTACGGAGTGGAGATGGGCAACCGTCCCCAGACCCTGTACGGGATTGCCGACTCGCCGATCGGCCTCGCCTCCTGGATGCTCGATCACGACGCCCAGAGCTACGCCGACGTCACCCAGGCGTTTGTCGACAACAAGCCAGTCGGCAACTTCACTCGAGACGAGATCCTCGACAACCTCACGTTGACCTGGCTGACGAACACTGGTGTCTCCTCAGCCCGCCTGTACTGGGAGAACAAACTTGGATTCTTCGACGCTAAGGGTGTCACTATCCCGGTTGCTGTCTCCACGTTTGCGCGTGAGATCTATCCCGTGCCGAGGAGTTGGGCCGAGCAGGCATACCCCAACCTCGTCTACTTCAATGCATTGGACAAGGGCAACCACTTCGCGGCCTGGCAAGAGCCGCAGCTCTTTTCAGAAGAACTCCGCGCCGGCTTCCGGTCCCTGCGGTAGCCGACCATGCTGAGCAAGCCGCACATGCCGTCACTGGGCGGGGCGACCGAGTGGCTCAACTCCGAGCCGCTCGGCCCCGCCCAGCTGCGGGGCCACGTCGTGCTGGTCAATTTCTGGACGTTGACCTGCATCAACTGGCTACGGACTGAACCGTGGGTTCGTGCTTGGTCGCAGGCCTATCGAGAGGATGGCCTCGTCGTCGTGGGAGTTCATACACCTGAGTTCTCGTTCGAGCATGAGGCGGACAACGTGCGAAGGGCCATGGGGGAGCGCGACATCAAATATCCGGTCGCCCTCGATAACGACTTCCAAATCTGGAGGGCCTTCGAGAACCATTACTGGCCTACTCTCTATTTCGTCGACTCGGATGGCGTCATCCGGGACGAGTACTTCGGAGAAGGTCGCTACGAAGAGTCGGAGGCCGTCATCCAGGACCTGCTCGGAACCGAGAGAGAGCCGGTGCCGGTCGTGGGATCTGGGGTTGAGGCGCCGCCAGACTGGGATGACCTGAGTTCACCCGAGACCTATCTCGGACTCGATCGCCAAGACCGGTTCGCATCACCGGAAGACGAAGGCCAAGACGGCCACCGCCGATACCGGCTTCCCGGGACGCTACGACTGAACCAGTGGGGATTGTCGGGACATTGGACGATCGGAGCAGAGAACGTCCTGCTGCACGAAGGGGGCGGCAGTATTGCCATGCGGTTCCACGCGCGCGACGCCCACTTGGTGCTCTCGAGCAAGGTGCCAGAACCGGTCCCGTTCCGAGTAACCCTCGACGGCGAGCCGCCAGGCACTTCCCGAGGTATCGACGTCGACGAAGAGGGAAACGGGATGCTCGACGGTGGACGCATGTACCAGCTCGTTCGTCAAGAGGGCGAAATTGTTGATCGCACTGTCGTGGTGACCTTCTCCGAGCGAGACCCGGAGGCATACGTCCTCACGTTTGGCTGATGCCATCACGTAGCAATCGCCCTCGATTAGAGCGTGGATTCTGAACTAACGAAGAGATGGAGAACGAAAAGTGCCTACCGAAACCCTTCAGGACGCAAGGCCGCAGCGAGTCCTCAATGTGTCGGGCGGACGTGAGGTGCCAGCCGCTCAAACAGACTCGCTTCTCGCTGAGGCCACGGCCCATCTCGTGTGGGCGTATGAGGCAGTCGATCAGTTCTCACAGAGGAGATCCATGTCGTGGAGTTCGCCGACCTTCGTGAGCACCTGTCGATTGCTCTGCGCCACGCTGGCTGCCATCGACGAGTTCTCCGAATCCATGTGGGCCGGTCACTGAGCTCCACAGTCGTTCTCGCCGAATTGCTACGGCGGTATCCATCCAACAACACGAGGAGGACAAATGTCGCACTGGACCAAGTTTGCGAAGAGAGGCGCCACCGGCTTGGCCCGGTTGGTTGGGACCATTGTGGCCTTGCTGGTTGAACGTCCGGTCGCTGTCGTCGTCATGGACCTGGTTCAGTCCGTTGCCGGGCCAATGCTGGATCCCTCTGGGAGATCAGGCGCTTCAAAGCCCTATGTGCTCGTCGGCCAACGCGGCGACGACGCAGTTACCAACGGGTCGGTCCGGGGCCGCTCGAGGTGGACCGCAGGCATCGACGTTGGTCCGCCGCTCCCACCACCTCGTCTCAGGCCATGATCGGCGGTTCCCTCTCCACCATCGCACCTACCTCCGCCTTCAAAGGAATCGACTGCCCGTCGAAGACGGAGAAGGCAGGCGCCGCGAGGGACTCTTCAAAAGAGGCCAAGTCAGGAGAAGAGGCAGAGCGATGAACGAGCGATGCGAGAAGGCGATCCTTGGACAGACGCTCGTAGTCATCGGTGGCAGTGCCGGCATTGGTCTCGAGACGGCACGGCGTGCAGGGTCGGAGGGTACGAACGTCATCCTCACTGCGCGGAACGCCAAAAGGCTGACCGAGGCCGCGACCGCGATCGGCGCTCAGCGAACCGCCAGCTTCGACGCCAACGACACCTTGGCGTTGGCATCCTTCTTCGAGGAGCTCGAAGGCCCGATCGACCATCTGATGGTCACGGCGGGTGGTCCAACATACGGCCCCATGCTCGAGATGAGTGCCGAGGAGGTGACAGCGGCGCTGAGCGACCGCATCGTGCTCGCACTCGAGGTGACCCGCCACGCAGTCGGAAGGATGCGAGCTGGCGGAACACTCCTCTTTATCGGAGGTACAGGTGGCCGTCGTATCGGCCGCGGTCTCGGCATCGTGTCGGCCGCAACAGCCGCCCTTCCGCCGTTTACAGCGGCCCTCGCACTTGAGGTGGCCCCGCTGCGGGTCAATCTCATCGCCGCGGGCTTCGTGGATACGCCGCTCTCGGCCTCCCTGTTGGGGGATCAGCTCGAAGCGCGACGTACCGAACTTCGCGAAACGTTACCGATTGGACGCGTGGTCGGTCCGGCTGACGTCGCCGCGTTGGCCGTGCACATCATGAGCAACACAGCAATAACCGGGGCCACCTACGACATCGATGGTGGGCAGCAGTTCACCCATAGGACAAGGAGGTCACATGACAGAGCTATACGAAAAGGATGAATGTGCGGTCGCCGGGTTGACACCGCGCCAGTACGCCGTCACCCAGGAGGCCGCCACAGAGCCGCCCTTCGCCAACGAATTCTGGGACACCAAGGAGGCCGGAATCTACGTCGACATCGTTTCCGGGGAGCCCCTCTTCGCCTCCCTCCAGAAGTTCGACAGCGGGAGCGGATGGCCGAGCTTCACGATCCCACTTGAACGTGACAATGTGATCGAGAAGCTCGATACTAGCCACCCGATGTTCGGCACAGAGGTCCGCTCGGCCCATGCCGATAGTCACCTCGGTCATGTCTTCGACGATGGGCCTCCCGAGGCCGGCGGCTTGCGCTACTGCATCAATTCAGCCGCCTTGCGCTTCATTCCGTACGACGAACTCGAGGCCCAGGGCTACGGGCAGTACAAGCGGTTCTTCGAAGAAGCCAATAAGAAAGAGGAGGTAGAGCGATGAAGCAGCGGACTGAGATCGAGCTCTTCCCTAACGTAACTAGGGGGCAGCCATGAGCGCCACCGAGGCACAGGAGCATGTGCCATTCATCGATTATGAGAACCTGCCCGCACCGACGGAGGGCATTGTCGTCACCCATTTCATTACTGTACGAAGCGTTGCTCGGTCCCGTGCGTTCTACTCCGAGGTCCTCGGCGGCCAGGTGGTATTGGAGGAGAACCCTTGCATCGTCAAGCTCGCCAACTCATGGGTGCTCATGAGCCCGGGTGGTCCCCCCACACCCGACAAGCCCGACATCTCGGTCGTGAACTACGAGCCCGGGAACACGGTCACGAGCTTCATGAACCTACGCGTCGCCGACATCCAGGCGTGTTATGAGCAGTGGAGCTCGAAGGGGGCCGAGTTCGTCACGCCGCCGATCGATCGCCTTGCTGAAATCCGCTGCTACATGCGAGATCCGGATGGCTACATGATCGAAGTTGGCCAGGCCACCGGAGCCCTCCATGGGGTGCTCGCCAAGAAGCGACCTGAAGACTTGCCCGGCTAAAGGTGATGGGCGTCGGCCAGTGGAATGACCAGGGGTCTCGCCGGTGCGACACGACGTTCGAAGCACCAGTCTCTTGCTTGACGGCGACACACGCCAGGAGGCAGCCATGAGAAGAAGTACCGAGGTCCTTACGGAAGGCGAGACCGGCCACGTCTTCGACGACGGACCGCCCGATGAGGGAGGCGTTCGCTTGAGGTTTGTTCGCAAAAGTCCCCGAAGAGTGGATCCAGATCTTGCGGGCGAAGTGGCTGCGCGTTTCCAGGCCGCTCGAAATGACCACACCAATACAACCGTCTGTGCCGCGTACGACCAGCTCGAACGACAGTCAGATGCGATCTTCACCCAATTGACAGATCCTGATCGTCCACTCCATCGCGGTCTCCGAGTCGAGTTCACCCGCTATGAAAGCCCCTACGATTCCGACGATGAGCTGGTCGGCGCAGTGCGCACTCATGGAGTGCTGGAGATCGCCACGAGCGCCAGGGAACGGGACCGCCGTCACCCACTGCTGGGCTGCGACCTCGGCGGCACGTACGACAGATTTCGGGCCGTCCATGACATCGTTGGACATGTGGGCCCATGTCTCGGCTTCGACCGAGACGGAGAATTCGCGGCCTGGCTGACTCAGGAGCGACTCTACGTCGGACTCGCCCGGTGGGCTCTGGCCACCGAGCTCCACGCCGAGCACAGCGTCCGGTGGACGACCGGAACGCTCTCCGACCACAAGGCAACCCTTATCGACGTTGAACTGCTTAACAGGGTTCGGATCGCCTCAACGACCGCTATTACTGCATCAACTCCGCTGCCTTCCGCTTCGTTCCGTACGAGGATCTCGAAGCCGAAGGCTACGGACAGTACAAGAGGCTCTTCGAAGGAGCCGCCCAAGAAGAGGGAGGAGAATAAATGAGTCAAGAAACCGAGAAGGCGATCCTCGCCGGGGGATGCTTCTGGGGCATGCAGGACCTAATCCGCAAGCGCCCGGGCGTCATCTCGACCCGGGTGGGTTACACCGGAGGTGACGTCGATCACGCCACCTATCGCAACCACGGAAACCATGCCGAGGCGATCGAGATCATCTTCGATCCCGAAAAGACGTCCTATCGCGACCTGCTTGAGTTTTTCTTCCAGATTCACGATCCCACCACGCTCGATCGTCAGGGCAATGACGTGGGCGCCAGCTATCGCTCAGCGATCTTCTACCTCGATGACGAACAGCGCCGGGTCGCCGAGGACACCATCGCCGATGTGGAGGCGTCGGGGCTGTGGCCCGGCAAGGTCGTCACCGAGGTGACCCCTGCAGGCCCCTTCTGGGAGGCCGAGCCAGAACACCAGGACTACCTGGAGCACTACCCGAACGGCTACACCTGCCACTTTCCCCGGCCCGGGTGGACCTTGCCGCACCGCAAGGATGCCGTGGTTTGAGTCCATGGCCGGTGGTGGGCGCGAGATTGTATGCAACGCAAGGGCCTTCGTGACCACCGAAACATCAGGCCGTGTCCCTAGGACGCCGCTGATTGGAGCAAGCCAACGACAAGCGGGAATCGGGGATCGACTGTGAGATCGAAGTGGTCCCCGTTCAACCTGCGTTTGAAGTCAACCCAACCGAGTGAAGTACCTGAGTAGCTCGCTAATCACGGGAGGAGCACTATCAATGTCAACGTTGCACGTCGACTCGACCCAATTCCCAATTCGAACTATCACGTTCGATAATCCGCCCGCCAACCTCGTCAATCCAGAGATGATCCTCGAGTTGCAGCAGGCCATCACAGACCTAGAGGACGACGTGGATGTACGGGCCGTAATTTTCGAGAGCGCTCATAGAGAGGTCTTTCTCGGCCCCTATGACCTTTCCCGAGCCGGCGATACTCCTAACGACCCGGGGCCCACCGGGTTGCCAACCTGGCTCGACCTGACGACACGCCTCACCCGTCTGCCAGTCGTGTCCATTGCGAAGATACGGGGTGCCACCCGCGGTGTCGGCAGCGAGTTTGCATTGGCCTGCGATCTACGTTTCGCCAGCCTCGAGAGGGCTCACATCGACCAGCCTGAGGTGAGTAAGCGGGTCGTGCCGGGCGGCGGCGCCATCGCCCGCCTGCCCGGACTGTGCGGGAGGGCCCGAACCCTCGAGATCATCCTTGGTTCGACACCGCTCGGCGGTGCCCTCGCTGATCACTACGGCGTCGTAAACCGTGCCCTACCTGATCAAGAGCTCGACGGCTTCATAGATGAACTGGCGTCGAGAATCGCCGGCTTCGATAGCCAGGCGATCAGCGAGTCAAAAGCCTTGATCGATGCCGAGACCCTGCCTAACGACGAGCAGCTGGTGGCCCCGTATCAGGCCTTTTTTGGGTCGGTCGCCCGCCTTGCCTCCTCATGTCGATGAGTGACGTGGACAGCCCGTTCCCGGCCCTCGATACTGCCGAGCTCGCCCTTCTCGGGCCACTGGGTGCGCGGCATCAGGTCGACGCCGGTCACTATCTCTACCGGGCGGGTGACAAGGGCTACGACTTCTACGTCGTGCTCTCAGGGCGGGTGGAGATCCTGCTCGATGCCGACGGCGAGGGCCGCCTCATCACAACGCATGGTCCTGGGAAGTTCCTCGGTGAGCTGAACCTGTTGACCGGGCTGCGGGTGTTCCTGAGCGCCCGAGTGGCCGAGTCGGGTGAGGTACTCGCCATCCCAGTCGAGTCCTTTCGCAGGATCATTGCGACCCAGCCCGAGCTGAGCGACAAGATCCTGGCCGCCTTCATGGCTCGCCGGGCCGACCTCATCACCGATGCTGCCGCCACGACGCGAGTGATCGGCCCGCGGTATTCACCTGAGACCCTCCAGATCCGCGAGTTCCTGGCCCGAACCCGCCTGCCCTACGAGTGGCTCGACCCCGACGCCGATCCGCTGGTGGAATCTCTGCTCGAACAGTTCCAGATCGAGCCGACCGACTTGCCGGTGGTGATCTCTTCCGGCGAGGTCCTACGTCGGACCAGCCCGGGCGCTGTCTCCGAGTACCTCGGGCTCACCGTCGCCAATGTGCCGAAGCGGTGCGTCGACCTCGTCATCGTCGGTGGAGGGCCGGCAGGCCTCGCCGCCGCCGTCTACGGTGCATCCGAAGGGTTGCGCACGATATGTGTCGACATGGTGGCTCCAGGTGGTCAGGCGGGTACGAGCTCACGCATCGAGAACTACTTCGGCTTCCCCACCGGTATCTCGGGGAGCGAGCTCACTAAGCGTGGGCTGGTGCAAGCAGAGAAATTCGGTGCCAACCTGACCGCTCCCTGCACTGTGGTGGCCCTGCGAGAGCAGGCGGGCCGTTTCGTCATCGAGTTGTCCGACGGCTCGGAGCTTGTGGCCGGGGCTGTCATCGCGGCCAGCGGTGCGCGTTACAGGCGATTGGAGGTGAATCGGCTTTCCGAGTTCGAGTCCAGCGGCGTGTACTACGCCGCCACAGACCTCGAGGCGCGTCAGTGTTCTGGCGACCCCGTCGTCGTGGTCGGAGGGGGCAACTCTGCGGGACAGGCGGCAGTGTTCCTGGCCGAACAGGGGAGCCAGGTGACGGTAGCGATCCGGGGTACGGACCTGAACGCAGGAATGTCTCACTATCTCGTAGACCGGCTCGAGGGCCACCCGCGCATCGAGGTGCTGACCCAAACCCAGGTCGTCGGTCTGGAGGGGGAGCAGTGTCTCCGTGCCGTGCGCCTCGCCGGGCTGGGCCAGGAGAGATCTGTGCGAGTCGCCGGACTGTTCTCCTTCATCGGCGCGGAGCCCGCTTCCGGCTGGTTTTCCGGATGTGCCGCACTCGACGACCGCGGCTTCGTCCTGACCGACAGATCGCTCCCCGAGAGCCAGCTCGACGGCCGGTGGAGCGATCTGGGCCGACGTCCACTCGCCTTCGAGGCTAACCACCCAGGCTTGTTCGCGGTGGGTGATCTTCGTTCCGGATCGACCAAGCGCGTGGCCGCCGCCGTTGGTGAAGGTTCGGCGGCCGTGAGATCAGTCCACGACTCTCTGCGGTTCGTGGGCAGATGATTCTCGGATCCGAGAAAGAAGGAAGGTCCGAATCGAGACTCTTGAGGGAGGGTCCGCAGGACTCCGAGGTCGGTGGTATCCCACTGAAATCCCACGAACCCGGTTCAGCGTGTCTGCAGTGAAAAGCAGATCTAAGACTCATGGAGGAAACACCATGACTACTGAAAACGTCCCAGAGCGGTGGACTATTCGCTCTACATTGGTCGCCGTAACCGACCTAGATCGATCCGTCGCTTTCTACGGGGAGATCGGTCCTTTCGATGAGATCTTCCGCGAGGACGCGGTCGCGGTGCTCGGTGAGATGTTGCCCGCAACAATCGCACTAATCCTGCGCGAGACGCGGGGCATTCATCGTGGTCGTCATGGCCAACAGTCGCTGGGCGCGCGTTCGATTCACTTCAATGTTAGATCGCTCGGTGAACTGGATCGGATCGAGTCCGTACTGCGCGGCCGCGACCTCTTTACCTCCCGCCGCCCGATCGCCGACGGCGCGTCGGACCTCCTGTTCGGACGCGATCCGGACAACTTGCCTCTGGTGTTCATCTGCTACGCCGAGAACAGACCGCTTCAGGCCGACTATTACCGGGCAGTTGCCAATCGGGTTTATTCGCTGGACGTCTGACACCGCCAATGAGCCCGAAATCCAAAGCGACCAGCCTGTCAGATGATGCGAGGGTGGTACTCGACTTTTCTGGCGTCACATCGTTCGACAACCTTGGCCTTGAGGCTGCCTTAGGACTCGTGGAGACGGTGCGATCTTCTGGAGGAAGGGTATCGGTTGGCGATAAAACGTGACGAGGCGGGAGGTCAGTTGAGAGCGCGAACGGCGCTCCTGAGGATCCATCATGGAAGTAGCTGGAGGTGGTCATGTCAGATCAGCTGAGAAAGGGCAATATCCGAACATTCGTCCAGCGAGGTAACGGTCTGCCGCTGGAAGAGAGAACCGTGGATCTCGGTTGGAAAGCGGTCATAGTTGACGATACGCCGGACCGACAGGCGTTGTTCTTCACGTTCGACGGTCCCGGCACACTTACACTCCGTGATGCGTCAGGCCAAGAAGGCCGTCACGTTGCTCCTGCCGCGGATGCAATTTTCGACAAGGGTCCGATATTTGCATGGATTGAATAGACGTCTCCGATGCCCAAGCTGGGCCAGGTCTGCCTTGGCTTCATCGCCGAGCCGGGTCGGCGCTGGAGGATGGTCTACAGACAACAGCTGCAAGCGACCCACTGCTATGGCGGCCTTGGCGTCGTGGGTAACGGCGAAGTTTGCCGTGCTCGACGCTGGCGCGCTGCGCCTGGCGAAACGCCTCATCCACGCTCACTTGTGTCTGCGCGGAGGCGTCAGGCGCTTCGGCAATACCCCCTTCGGTCGCGGAAAGGAGTGCGGAGTCGCTGGTCTTCTTCCTCCCCGAGCACCCTGGAATAGTGCAAGCAGTCGGACAGGTCTATGGGTGCGGCCGGGCGCCTGGGACTAATGAGTTTCAGGGATGCAACGGCTGACGTCGATGATCACACTGGCAGCACTAGCCCCAGCATGGGGCGCACCAGCAATGCCTATCTGATTGCACCCGGCCCTAAAGGCTTCACTCGGAGCGAGGAGGTTCACTCCACATGCTTGAGCTAATCGTCATTCTGGTTGTCGTTGTAGTGCTCCTAATTGGCATTTGGGCCGCCTTCAACGGGCTCATCAAGAGACGCAACCGCACTCAGGAGGCATGGTCTCAGATTGATGTCGAACTCAAGCGGCGTCATGACCTCGTCCCGAACCTCGTCTCAACCGTGCAGGGATATGCCACGCACGAGCGAGGTACCTTTGAAGCCGTCACCCAGGCTCGTGCGAATGCCGTAGAGGCAGGAGCGACCGGCGATCCCGGGCAGATTGCGGCGGCTGAAAACGCCCTGACGGGAACACTCCGATCATTGTTCGCAGTCGCGGAGAACTATCCGCAGCTAAGAGCCGTCGAAAGCTTCGTCCAGCTCCAAGAGACGCTCACTGCAACTGAGGACAAGGTCGAGTATGCGCGGCGCTACTACAACACCAGCGTCCGTGATTACAACATTGGCTTGCAGACGTTCCCGCGCAGCCTCATAGCGGCTCTGTTCCACTTCAAGGCAGCTTCCTTCTTCGCTGCGCAGGAAGACGAGCGAGCGGTACCACAGCTGAGCCTGTCCAGCTTTGGCCCGACCGCAAGTGGATCGACAACCTTGGCCCGCCCTTCTGGCAACCCTGACAGCCCGACTGAGCGCAGCTGAAGCGACGGTAAACCGCACAAAAGGAGAGGCGTGTGTACAGCGAGATCGCCAGTAACAAGCGGCGAAGCGTCGTGTTCATTGGCCTATTCGTGCTTGCCTGGCTAGCCATTGGAGCGATCCTGGGACTTCTCGTCAGGGCGATCACGCACCACTCGGCCGACGGTCAGCTTTCCCAGACAGCGAACTCGAGTTGGACTCCGATCATTGTTGGAGTGCTGATTGGTGCCACTTTGGCCCTCCTTGGGATTCTCTACTCGCTGATTGCTGGAACGCGACTCGTCTTGCGGACATCGGGAGCGTTCCGGGCTGACTCAGCCTCGTACCAGCAGGTAAATGATCTTGTCGGGGCGCTCGCGATAGGGGAGGGCATACCGACACCGACCGTCTACGTCATCGAGGACTCTTCTCCCAATGCTTTCGCCACCGGCGTGAGTCCCGACAAGGCGGCGATCACGTTCACGTCGGGCCTTCTTGCCAGCATGAACCGTGAAGAGCTCGAGGGTGTAGTCAGTCACGAGATGAGCCATATCAAGAACCATGACATCCGACTTCTCTTGGTGGTGGGGACGCTGATCGGGCTAGCAGCGCTCTTGGCGAGCATCCTTTGGCGAACCGCTTTTTGGGGGAGTATCGGAGAAGGAGAGGAAAATGGTGGAAGTCAGCTCGTGATCGTCCTTGTCGCCGCAGCGGCGCTGCTAACGGTGGTCGGATTCATCTTCGGCCCGCTCATTCGCCTAGCCCTCTCTCGTCGACGTGAGTCGCTGGCTGACGTGAGTGGCGTGGAACTAACGCGCAATCCCGCGGGACTGCTGAGCGCGCTGAAGAAGCTTCAAAGCAACGACAAGCCCTTTCGAGGAATGAATCACGCGACCGCCCCGATGTGCATCGATGACCCTCTGCAGCATCATGAATCGTGGTACCACCGCCTATATGACACGCATCCTCCCATTGAGGAGAGAATCGCCGAGCTCGAGAAGCTGGCAGTGGGGCAAACGGTTTGACATTGGTGATCACCTCGCAGTCGCCAACATCGAGCGATCCACCAGAGGCATTCGCATTGACCTGGCCGACTAGAGCGGTCCGAATCGCACCATCTGATATCCCGAACAGAGTGTGCGTCGGAAACCCTAGCCGACCACCAACCGAGGAGGGTCCTCGCATGTCTGACGGGTCCGAAGAGTCAGCCAGCAACACAGTTATCCGGCCCTTTACCGTCGAGACCCCTGAGGCGGAACTCGTTTCGCTGCGTGCTCGCATTGCAGGCACACGCTGGCCCGACAAAGAGACTGTCACGGACCACTCGCAGGGTGTGCAGCTCGCGACCCTGCATGAACTCGCGCGGTTTTGGGCAAGCGACTACGACTGGCGCAAATGCGAAGCGACCCTGAACGCCTTACCTCAGTTCATCACCGAGATTGATGGTCTCGATATTCATTGCATCCACGTTCGTTCCAAGGATGAAAATGCGTTGCCCCTCATCGTCACCCATGGTTGGCCTGGTTCGGTCATCGAGCAACTGAAGATCATCGATCCGCTCACCAATCCCACTGCGAACGGCGCGAGCGCTTCGGACGCTTTCCATCTGGTGATTCCATCGATGCCGGGTTACGGGTTCTCTGGCAAGCCCACCGAAAGCGGCTGGGACCCCGCCCGTATCGCACGCGCTTGGGTCGTGCTGATGAATCGCTTGGGATACACCCGATTCGTGGCACAAGGCGGCGATTGGGGTGGGCTCATCACCGAAGTAATGGCTGCACAGGCGCCTCCGGGACTGCTCGGTGTGCACACCAACTTTCCCGGAACGGTCCCATCCGACGTTGAGATGGCCATTCAGTCCGGCAGTCCCCCTCCGGCAAGTCTGTCAGCCGACGAGCGCCATGCCTACGAGCAGCTACGAGCAGGGTCCAAGCAGAGGGGCTACGCATCGGAAATGGGGACGCGCCCACAAACGATGTCCGGATTGGCTGATTCACCCCTTGGCCTCGCAACCTGGATGCTTGACCACGATGCGAGCAGTGAACAGCAGCTCTCACGGGCCATCGTGGAGGGACGCCCCTACGGAGCGATCACACGAGAAGATGTGATCGACAACATTACGCTCTACTGGTTGACGAATACCGGCGTTTCCTCGGCTCGCCTCTACTGGGAGAACAAGTTCAGCTTTTTCGGGGTAAAGAACATCACTATCCCGGTTGCCGTCAGCGTCTTCCCCGGTGAGCGCTACCAGGCGCCAAGGAGTTGGGCCCAACGCGCCTACAAAGACCTCGTCTACTTCAACGAACTCGATACAGGGGGCCACTTTGCCGCCTGGGAGCAGCCGGAACTCTTCTCAGAAGAGGTTCGCGCCGGCTTCCGGTCGCTTCGCTCGATGCTCGTGGCCCAAACGAGCAAGAGGAGGTGAGCCAGATGGTGCGGCCCCACTCGTGAGCCACAGGGCGGCGATCTATTACGCCTGGAGCAGGCTGGGCGAAATCACTGCGCCACTCGAGGTGATCGAGAACCGATTCCCCGCTCTGTTCGAGGCCAGGCGGATCCGCTACCCGCGCTTTGCTGAGTTCGCCGACCCGGCGCGGTACGACCAGGGCATCGGTGGGTTCCTCGATCATTTCCAGCGCGCTACTTTCGTCGCCTTCACCGAATTTGCCGCGACCCTCATCGGGACTCCGGTCATCGAGGTCGAGCGCGCCGACGCTGATGGGGTCCAAATCCCGATCACGGGCGAACTTCTCTCCGACGTTGGTACGCTCGTCGTGATCAGCCTCGACTCCATCCGCACCGGTCAGCGGGCGAGCGAGGACGAGGTAGCCACGCTCCGCAAGTTCCTCGACGTGCCGGGGAATCTCCTCGTGGTTGCGCCGCACCACAACATCGGCGACGACCCCGAGGTGGAATACTTCCACCACGGCGACCGTGTCATCCCGCCCGAGCAGCGCTTCAGTGGCTTCGCACGATCGATACTCGCCGGGCTCGACGTTCCCGTCGAGAACCGCTTCGGGCTCCGCCCGGCGATTCTGCCTGACGGAGATCCCGCCCCGATCGAATGCGAGCCCGACCTCGACCGACTGGGCCTGCTCGAAGGCGTCACGACGTTCAACTCACATCCGCACCTGGGGCACTTCGAGCGCTGCGGAGCGGCGACCGAAAAGCTCGACGTTCTGGCCCGCCAGCGCGTCGATCCGGATGCTCCTCCCCACACGTTCACGGCGGACGGAAGGGCCACGTTCGACTCGCTGCTCCAATCCCGACCGGGAGTGTTCCGCGGCGATCTTCTGGTGGGCGACACGACCCTCTTCACCTCCACCTGGCGCGGGGTTGTGAGCCTGACCCGGCTATGGACCAACCTTCTCAAACGCACATTGCCCGCTTCCTGATCAACAGCCGCGCCCGATCTCCGCTGGGCGATGCCAGTGACACAGGATCAGGAGACGGGCCCTTACAGGAAAGGGGTTCCACGGATGACCTCCAGCACCACAGCGGAAGGCTCGAATGTCAGTATTCGTCCCTTCGAGATCGACATCCCGGAGGAGTCGCTACAGGAGCTGCGCCGCCGTGTGGCGACACCGCGCTGGCCCGACCGTGAGACCGTCGACGATCGCACCCAGGGCATACAGCTGGCAAGGGTGCAGCAGCTCGTCGACTACTGGGCCACCGATTACGACTGGCGCAACCTCGAGGCCACGATGAAAGAGTTCCCCCAGTTCATCACGGAGATCGACGGGCTCGACATCCATTTCATCCATGTCCGCTCGCCTCATGCGAACGCGCTGCCGCTGATCATGACCCACGGCTGGCCGGGCTCGTTCCTCGAGTTCGTGAAGGTGATCGGGCCGCTTAGCGACCCCGAATCCCATGGAGCCGGGGCGGAGGACGCGTTCGATCTGGTCGTGCCGTCAATGCCCGGGTTCGGCTTCTCCGCCCGGCCGCAGGCGTCAGGCTGGAATCCCGAACGCATCGCCGGCGCGTGGGCTGAGCTGATGAGGCGGCTGGGCTATCGGCGCTATGTTTCCCAGGGCGGCGACTGGGGTGCGGTCGTCACGGACGTGTTGGGCCGCCAGGCCCCGGATGGTCTGGTTGGTATCCACGTCACCACGTTGCTGGGAGCGATCGAACGGCCACCAACGGCGAACACGCAAACGGCGATTCCGCCCGAGGTCGCCAAGGCGCTCAAGAACGGCGAACCGCCGCCGGCGGGGCTGTCAGCCGAGGAGACCATCGCCTATGAGGCATCAAAGAGCTTTGCCGCGAGCGGTTCAGGCTTTCGGGCGATACAGGGCACACGCCCGCAGACCATCGGCTACTCGCTAGCGGACTCGCCGGTCGGCTTGGCCGCCTGGTTCTACGAGAAGTTCACGGAGTGGACCGACACGGACGGCGAACCCGAGCGCGCCCTCACGAAAGACGAGATGCTCGATGACATCACGCTTTACTGGCTCACGAACACCGCGGCGTCCTCGGCCCGCATCTACTGGGAGGACACCGCCCACAAAGCCAAGGTCGGCGGCGCGGTCTCGATCCCTGCAGCCGTGAGCAGGTTCCCACGAGAGATCATCCCCCTACCGCGCAACTGGGCCGAGCGCGCCTACCCGAACCTCGTCTACTTCAACGAGCTCGACAGGGGCGGTCACTTCGCCGCCTGGGAACAACCGGAGCTTTTTGCGGGCGAGATGCGAGCGGCGTTCAGGTCGCTGCGCTAATCGGTGCACACCTGAAGCAGCCAGGATGCATCGAAGAGTCAAGCCACCACCGCAGTGGACCAAGGAGAAGGACTCGACAGCATGAACGCATCAGGATCATCTTCGCAGGGCCGGCGTGGCCGAAAGTCGCCTGCGGAGTCGGGCGCCGAACCGATCGTGGCCACCACCGGCGGCCAGGTTCGCGGTCTGACCGCGCCCGGCGGTTACGTCTTCCGCGGTCTGCCCTACGCCGCTCCTCCCGTCGGCGACCTGCGGTGGCGCCCCCCGCGCCAGCCGGCCGACTGGCAGGGCGTGCGCGACGCCACCGTCTTCGGACCGAGAAGCCCGCAGCCGCAGAACCCGACCCTGACCGGTCCGGCGAGCGAGGACTGCCTGTATCTCAACGTGTACACGCCGACCCTGGGAAGCCATGGCGAAGGCGGCCTGCCGGTGCTCGTATGGATCCACGGCGGCCGCTTCACGCTCGGCGCCGGCGGGGACTACGACGGCACCAAGCTAGCGGCGCACGGCGTCGTGGTCGTCACCATCAACCACCGCCTCGGCGCTCTCGGGTTCCTCGCCCATCCGGCGCTGGCGTCCGAGCCCGGCGGCCCGTCCGGCAACTACGGGCTGATGGACCAGCAGGCTGCCCTGCGCTGGGTGCAGGGCAACATCCGCCCCTTTGGCGGCCACCCGGACAACGTAACGGTCGCGGGCCAGTCGACCGGCGGCCCGTCCGTGCTCGCCCACATGACCTCCCGGGGTTCGGACGGGCTGTTCCACCGGGCGATCGTGCAAAGCGGCGTCGGTCCCTGGGCGCTGGCGGGGAAGTCTCTCGCTGCGGCCGAGGCGGAGGGCGAGGCCTTCGCCAAGAGGGCGGGCAGCCCGGATCAGACCGCCGAGAGTCTGCGCCGCCTGGCGGTCGCTGACCTGGTGAGCAACTTCCCCGGGGCCGCTGTCCCACCCGTCGTTGACGGCGTGGTGCTCGAAGAGCCGATCGGGGTGTCATTGGCTGCCGGGCGGTTCGCCCGGGTGCCGGTCCTCAACGGGACCGTCCACGATGAGGAGCGCCTGTTCGTCGACGCCGAACTCGCGGTCACCGAAGCCGTCGTGCGGGTACCTGAACCGGTGACCGCCGATAGCTACCAGCGCGTGATCGCCTCAGTGCTGGACGTGTCCGCCGGGCGGGCCGCAGCTATTGCGGCTGAGTACCCGCTGGAGGCGTATCCGTCGTCCACGGTGGCCTTCAGTGCCCTGGTCAGCGACGCCAACTTCGCGTCCCCTGCCGTACAGCTGGACTTGTGGACCTCGAAGTGGGTGCCAACTTTCGGTTACGAGTTCAACGACGACAACCCGCCGCTGCGCTATGACCCGCCGATGACCGACACGCCGATGGCGACCCACAAGTCCGACTGGCCGTATCTGTTCGACCTGCCGGACGCGCCGCAGCAGGAACCGTTCAGCGCCGACCAGCAGGCCCTCTCGGCCTGCATGCAATCGGCATGGGCGAGCTTCGCGGCCAGTGGGAACCCGTCCACCTCGGACCTGCCCTGGCCCGCCTTCGACGCGAACGACATGCAGGTGATGTCGCTCGTCCCGCCACGACCGCAGGTCGAGACCGACTTCGCCGCTAGGCACCATCACGCGTTCTGGGCCGCCGCATAACCACGGAAGGAGCAAACCATGGCCAAGACAGTGAGTGATGTCATGGTGGCCGCGCTGAAGTCCTCCGGCGTGCGGCGGGTGTACGGGATCGCGGGTGACTCGGTGAACGGGTTCACGGATGCATTGCGCCGGGACGGCGAGATCAGCTGGGAGCACGTACGCCATGAGGAGGCCGCCGGGTTCGCTGCGGCGGCGGAAGCCGCGGTGACCGGGCAGCTGGCGGTGTGCGCCGGTAGCTGCGGGCCCGGCAACCTCCACCTGATCAACGGCCTGTTCGACGCCAACCGCAGCCGGGTGCCGGTGCTGGCGATCGCCGCGCAGATCGTGCGGGAGGAGATCGGCGGGAACTACTTCCAGGAGACCCATCCGCAGGAGCTGTTCCGCGAGTGCAGCGTCTACCGCGAGCTGGTCAGCATCCCCGAGCAGCTCCCGTGGATACTGGAGATCGCGATGCGGACGGCGCTGGAGCGTAGCGGGGTCGCCGTCGTCGTGGTGCCCGGCGAGATCTTCCTCGCCGATGCCCCGGCCGGCGCCGCCCGTCCGCCGGTCTGGCCGACATCGTCAATCATCCGCCCTGCCGACACCGCCCTGGCCGCGACGTCCGAGGCGCTCGATGCCGCCGGCCGGGTAACGATCCTCGCTGGCGCCGGCTGCGCCGGGGCGCACAGGCAGCTCATCGACCTCGCCGGGGCTTTGCAGGCGCCGATCGTGCACGCGTTTCGTGGCAAGGAGTTCGTCGAGTACGACAACCCCTACGACGTGGGGATGACCGGCCTGATCGGGTTCAGCTCGGGTTACCGGGCCATGGAGCACTGCGACACCCTGGTCCTGCTCGGCACCGACTTCCCCTACCGGCCGTTCTATCCGGCCGGGGTGCCCGTGATCCAGGTCGACGTGCGCGGCGAGCAGATCGGACGCCGCGTGCCGGTCCAGATCCCGCTCGTCGGCACCGTGGCCGACACGGTCGATGCGCTGCTCCCGCTGCTCAAACCCAAGCCCGATTCAGCCCACCTGGACCTGATGACTGCGCACTACAGGCGGGCCCGCGCCCGGCTGGACAAGCTGGCTGACGACAGGCGGAACGAGTCACCACTGCATCCGCAGTATGTCGCCGCCACGATCGACCGGCTCGCCGCGCCCGATGCGATCTTCACCGCCGACGTCGGCACGCCCTGCGTCTGGGCTGCGCGCTACCTGCGCATGAACGGCACCCGCCGGCTGATCGGCTCTTTCAACCACGGGTCCATGGCCAACGCGCTGCCGCAGGCCATCGGGGCCCAAGCCAGCCAGCCGGGCCGCCAGGTCATCAGCCTGTCCGGCGACGGCGGCGTCGCCATGCTGCTCGGAGAACTGCTCACGCTGCGCCAGCAGCATCTTCCGGTGAAGGTCGTGGTGTTCAACAACGGCGCACTGGGCTTCGTGGAGCTGGAAATGAAGGCCGCTGGCATCGCCACCTACGCCACCGAGCTGGACAACCCCGACTTCGCCGGGATCGCCAAGTCCGCCGGGCTGTTCGGCGCGACCGTAGACAAGGCAGACGAAGTGGAGGACGCGCTGGGAGCGGCGTTCGGCCACGACGGGCCTGCCCTGGTCGACGTCCGCACGGCCCGCCAGGAACTCGCGCTGCCACCCAAGCTGACCTTCGGCCAGATCAAGGGCTTCACCCTGCACGCGACCAGGACGATACTGTCCGGCGGCGGAGAAGAACTCGTCGAGCTCACGAAGACGAACCTGCGCCAACTGGCGGCCGAATGACCTGAGCCGACCCGGGCTAGCACCGTCTGCTCCGACCTGGACCGGATCCCGGACAAGACCGGCTGCTGCCGCGCCGACCTGACCCAGTCGGACCTAACCGCGGGCCTGGCCTCGACGCCGGCCCGCAAACGACGACCCCGACCACTGACGACGGCGAGGTTCTCGGTGACGGCGAGGCAGGTCCGGGAGGACCGGAGCGAGGCCCCGCTGGACGGGGAGCTGTCCGGGCGGTGGGCGGGGCCCGGCCACCCGCCGTATCTGCGCAGTGCTGGGCGTAGACGTGTCTCGCGATCCCCCTACAGCCACGCGCCCGGGGTGCCGCGATGGGGGTCAAAGCCGGCAAATCCCGCTGCGGCCCGAACGATCGTCTCGGACGTGAGATCCGCGACGGTCTGTGGGCTGCAACGCCTGGCGAAATAGGCCGTCACGACGCCGACGTTGGCACGGTATATGCCCTCGAACTCAGACAGTGCCGAGCAGTTCGAGTTTTCCCGCACCGCGACCTCCGTGCCCGACGATGCGTCGACCTCGAGCGCTTCCGCGCTTGACTCCATACTCACTAGTTGCTGATTCTCCCCCCATCTGTCACATCGCTGGCCCCCGTCGGCCGGGCAATCCCTGAACTACCTGCTTGAGATTTGAACCCGGTGCTGCGACAGGTGTCGGCGGTCGAACTGAGGCTGTCCACCGGTCGTGGTATCGAACCATTCGCTATCCGGAAATGTGCGGCCCGAAAGGAGTGGGACCGTCCAGATCGGGCGCTATTCCTCGGCAGGGCACAGTTGCAAGCAACAGGGCCGATCCAGCGCTCCTGGGCGGATTGAACATTGGCGTTCCGTCGTCCGGCCCGGGAAGAAGCGTCGCCCGCTTCAGGGCCGTTGATGTCGGCTGGCTGGCCGAGGAACGTGATCCTCGCCAAGCGGGAACGACCGCCATTCGCTGCGCATTACGAGAGCCCGCCGATCGGACGTGAGTTCCGGTCCGTGGCCACCCTCCGACTCCGTTCGGACGTGACCTTACGTGACCTTATCGAGAGGGAAGGGGAGGGATCGTGAGGGAACCTGAGGGGATCGAAACGCCGCCACCAGGAAAGTCCTCGGAAAGGCCCTGGTCAAAACGCCGAGAACCAGACATTCGCAATGTAGAGGCCGAGGGTTCGAGTCCCTTCACCTCCACCAAAGGCCCAAGTCAGAGGGCTGAAAGTGGGACCCCCCCAATCACGTCCTTATCGACGTGACCTTACGTGACCTTATCGGTGAGGAAAGCGCCTGTGAAAGCGCCGATGAACGCCACGTGAGTCACCGTAAGGCCGTCTGTGGGAATCCGCTGAGTTCGCGCGGTCGGCGGCGCGCTTGGGCGCTCCGTGCCTTTGGGTCTTGTAGCCGGGTCGCGAGCCGCTCCGTACATACTCTGTACACCACGATCCACCAGCGCACGAGCGAAGGCTTCGCCCAGGCCTCGGTTCGCTCCTGTAACCAGAGCAACTCCGCAAAGGATTCATAATTACCGACCGTCATCCCACGGCGTCGACCCGTCGATTCCAGTGCACGCCGATAGCGATCTCGGCTGCCGGCAAAAGACCGCTGACGAGCACTGCGACCACACTCGAGGAGGCTCATGAACGCAACACGTAGCCAGCGGCCCGAGGTCGAAGAGCGCCAGTTAGGTGTGCGGCGTGCGTCGACCACCTGCAGCATAAGCATTCAGGGAGTGGCCGACCGCCGTCGCTTCCGTCGCAATATCGCTGCTGGGCGTAATGGCCAGCTCGTCGTTGGAGGCGTTGGCTCTTCGGCAAGCGAAGGGCTTCGTCCGGCCGCGTGTCGTACGACTTGCCTGAGCGCCACCCACACGTCAATCCTTAGGCAGGCTCCGGGGAAGTCCGAAGCGCCTGAGGACATCCGTGCCGATGAAGTGCGTCAAAGACGCCACCCTGTGGTCGGAGAGGGTCAGGACAACCAGCCCGAGCGCACGCGCGATACCAGCATGAGGATCGCCAAGGTAATAGGCGAAGGCGGGCTGATGATTGGCTGCAGTCGGGACGACCTTGAGCTCGTTACCCCAGAACCCTTGAACTTGTAGGAACTCGGCGATCACCGAGCGACGTCGCACCTCGACGATAGACGGTGGCATGATAATTCGCGCGTCGTCCGTAAGAAGCATGACGATTGTGTCGATGTCACATCGCTCCCATGCTGAAACGAACTGATCGACGACCTCAAAATCGCGCTGGGAGAGTGGGACAGCCACGCTGTCGGCGTCCCGGAAGAGGCGAAAGGCTGCCCGCGCGCGCTGTAGGGCGCTATTGACCGATGCTTGAGTCGTGTCGAGGGACCCCGCAACTTCTGCAGTCGAGAATCCAAGAACGTCCCGAAGAATTAGAATCGCTCGTTGTCGAGCCGGCAACTGTTGTAGCGCAGCCACGAAGGAAAGCGCGACGGACTCTCGCACGTCGTAGATCGCCTCTGGTCCGAGAGTGACCTCACCGATCAAGGCGTCAGGATAGGGCTCGAGCCACCAAGGCTCATCCGAAGGTATTGCTTTTGCGAATGGCGAATTCGATCTAGGCATGGGCGAAACCTTTGGCCGTCGGGAGGAGTCTCGGAGGAAGTCGAGGCAGCGATTGGTGGCGATGCGATATAGCCACGCTCTGAGGAGCCGCCCATCGAATCGTGGAAGTGCTTGCCACGCCGAGAGGAAGGCTTCTTGGACGACGTCTTCGGCGTCTTGTAAGGATCCGAGGATCCGATAGCAATGCAACTGAAGTTCGCCGCGATAGGGGTCGACCAGCTCGCGGAAAGCCTCTCCGTCACCAGCCTTCGCGCGCGCAAGGGTCGTGTCCAGCATGTTCATCCTCTCCGAAATGAGCCCTCATAAGTTCAACGCCATAGGAGCCCCGAATTAATCGGGCCAACGCCAATTCCCTGATGGTCGTCCCAGATCGGGGCGCCCCGAAACGCATGGCTGACCACGAAGAGCAAGATTGTTCGGAGGGACGAGCCGAGCAATTGGAGGGCCTCCACGAGACGTCTGATGTCCCAGATTCCCTTGTTGGGGACTCCAACACGCACCTTAGCGAAGTGGCGCTGTCCGTTTCTCGTGCTGGGTCAGCGACTGATACCACGCTATTAGTTCGTCGCGCTCGCCAGTCGAAGGCCGATCGGATACCGATGCGCCAGCCTGAAACGATCTAAGAAAAATTCCCGAAGGCCGATGATTCTGATTTCCCACGGCGTTGAACTTCTTAGAGCTTTGCTCGAGATGTTGAGGAAAGAAGGATCCGGGCCTTCTATTGCCAGAGAAGTTGATCATCGAACTTCAAGCAGCGATCCAAACACATGCCCGACTGAAAAGGGGAGAGAAAAGTCGTCATAGACGGACCGAGACGAATAAGACGATCTGAAAGGAAGCCGAGAATGACAATCGCAGACAAGACGGTCCTGGTGACCGGGGCCAACCGCGGAATAGGGCGAGCGTTGGTCGAAGAAGCTTTGAGGAGAGGTGCGCGCCAAGTGTACGCAGGCACGCGCAACGCCTTGACCGAGCTGGATGGACGAGTCACGCCCGTGATTCTGGACGTCACGGACGCGGCGCAGATTCAAGCCGCTGTTGAAAGAGTCGAGTCTCTCGACATCCTCATCAACAACGCAGGTGTCGCACTTTTCGACAACCTGAGTGATCGTTCCGCGATCGAACAGCACTTGGCCGTCAACCTTTTCGGCACCTACGAGGTGACCCGGGCCTTCTTACCGTTGCTGCGCCGATCCCGCGGCGCGATCGTCAACAACGTGTCGATGATGGCGCTTGCCCCCTTCCCGGTCACTCCGGCCTACGCGATCTCGAAGGCGGCATCGTTCAACCTGACCCAGTCGCTGCGCGCGCTTCTGGTCTGGCAGGGTGTGACCGTCCATGCCGTTCTGACCGGGCCCACGGACACCGACATGACCCGAGGCTTCGACATCCCGAAGGTTTCGCCGCAGTCGGTTGCCCGAGGCATCTTGGACGGGGTGGAGCACGGCGAGGAGGACATCTTCCCCGATCCGATGTCGGAGTCCATGGCGGAGAGCTGGTGCAGTGGTGCGGCCAAGGCGTTCGAACACGAGTTCGCTGCCTTCGTAGCGCCAGAGGCCGTCGGCGCGTAGTCAACCGGCGGACGCGGTGCGACACCGGGTCGGCCCGACGCTGACGAACCGAGCGCACTTGGGATAAGCCTCGACCGGAGTTGTCCTACCACACCCACCCGAGGGCGACTCAACCCTGGATCCCCGGTCCCGGGCATAGAACTCACTCCCAAATCAACAGAAATGGAGGAAGTCATGAATGCTCAAAGCTTCACCGCCACGTTCACGGTAGATCAATCTCCTGAAGAGGTTTTTGCTGCCATCAACAATGTTCGTGGATGGTGGTCAGGAGACATTGAAGGCAGCACCGACAAGCTCGGCGAAGAGTGGACCTACCGATACAAGGACATTCACTACTCCAAGCAGAAGGTCACCGAGCTGATCCCGGGCAAAAGGGTTGCTTGGCAAGTGCTGGACGGCTACCTCAATTTTGTCGAGGACAAAGAGGAGTGGACTGGCACGGACATCACCTTCGACATCACGAAGGAAGGGGACAAGACCAGCGTCCGGTTCACCCACTTGGGCTTGGTTCCCGATTTCGAGTGCTTCGACAACTGTTCGAACGCGTGGGGCTTTTACATCGGGCGCAGTTTGCGGAGCTTGATCACCGCCGGCGAGGGCCAGCCAAACTAGAAGAATCTTTGGGCTCATGGCGCCTGCACCCAGGTAGTCCGTTCGGCGCGCCATGAGCCTCGGATCCTCGTGAGATCGATCAGCAATCCCGACGTGATCATCACCGATCCGCAAATGGGCGCAACCAGAGCCTCTCCAGCGTGACCTTACGTGACCTTATCGAGAGGGATGGGGAGGGATCGTGAGGGGACCTGAAGGGACCGCAACGCCGCTACAAGGCATCTGCTTTGAAAGGGCCTGGTCAAAACACCGAGAGCCACACTTTCGCAATGTAGAGGCCGAGGGTTCAAATCCCTTCACCTCCACCGTGTGATGTCGCGGATCATCGCGGGACGTCCGAACCCTCACGAACCCTATAACGGGGGAGACCGCTCGGCTGATAGCGCCGCGTCGTGTCCAAGGTGAGCTGGCGCAAGAGTTTGCAGTCAAAGGTGACAATGCGGACGTCGAGATCCGCGACGTAAAGGCGGATCCGTGTTCCCTTCCAGCGCCGGCCGATCGCAATGTGAAAGAGCTTCGAATCGTGACGCAACGTGACCTTGCCGCAACTGTCGACCTTGTCGGTACGGACCCGGAAGTGTGTCCCGGCCACGGGATCGCCCGGGCGGGCCTTGTCGAGCGCGTCGAAGGCCTCTTTGGGAGGGCGATTGCCTCGCGCAGAGTGCGGTCGCTCCTCGTTGTAATAGGCGACGAAGCGGTCGACCTGGCGCTGGAGCTCAGGAATCGACCGTGCCCGGGGTTGTTTTTCGAGGTATCGCTTGAGCGTCTGGTGCCAGCGCTCGATCTTGCCGCAGGTCTGGGGATGGTAGGGCCGTGAGTTCTTGATCACGATGCCCAGTTCTTTGAGCAGGGCCTCAAAGGCGGTGGTGCCCTTACGCGGTCCACCGTTGAAGATGGCCCCGTTGTCGGTCAGCATCGAAGCTGGATAGCCCCACCGAGCTGCGGCGTCTTCGAAGGTGTCGACCACATCGGCCGCCTTGGTGACGCCGAAGACCCGGGCGGCCACGATCAGACGGGAGTGGTCGTCGATGAAGTCGAGGATCTCGACGTCGCGACCGTTTCGCAGATGCCAGTGCGTGACATCGGCCTGCCAGCACTCGTTAGGCAAGGTCGCCTCGAAGCGGATGAGCGAGGAGTCCGGACGCTTTTGTGGTTCAGGCTCGATGAACCCCCGGCGCGATAGCACCCGCCAGATGGTCGACACCGACGGGCAGTCGGCCCGGAGCTTGGAAAGGTGCCAGGAGATGGTGCGTGCCCCGCCGTCGTAGCCGGCATCGACGAGGTCCTTGCGGAGCCGGACGATGGCGTCCTCGAGCTCGGCCGGGGTCCGGTTGGGGCGGGTGTGCGGGCGCCTCGACCTCGGGGCCAGGGCCTCGTAGCCACCCTCGCGGTAGCGGGCGAGCTGGACAGAGACCCAGGTCTTGGACACCCCGTGGGAGCGGGCCACCTCCCTGACCCCTCGTCCCTCGAGGACCACCGCATCGACCACGTAACGAGCCAGCGCCATCCGTCCACCCATGTCTGTGAGTGTCCCGGATGATCCGCGACATGGCGTCCCCTATGACCTGGGACAGAACACCTTCACCTCCACCGGTCCGAAATTCCTGGTCAGGGATGGTTTTCCAACGGGGAGCGCTACGATGGATTTGTAGAGGTCGTGGCTGAGCCGTGAGTTAACAACCTGAGAGTCCGGTGCATGGAGCTGGAGGGGTCGCTGGGGTCTGCCCTGACTTCAGACGGTGTCCGAGGAGCCCTGCGTCTGCCCCCTTAGCTTCTTGTCGGTCTGCGGCTATCGCAGCCCGGCCCGAAGCAGACGAAGGTCCCTATTCGCGCTTGAGTTTGAGGCCGATCATGGGCACAAAGACTGACGCGAGGTATCGCGGCCAGAAGATCGCTCCGTTGCAGCGGAAACGGATGGTCGTGCCATCCGTGGCGTCGAAGGATTGGGCGTGGCTCGAGTATCGGCCCTCTCTGACTTGGAGCGTATGTCGGCCAGGCTCGACTGGTAGCTCGACGGTCTGGTTCCGATCGATTGATCCGGCTGGACTGCCGTCGAGGATGATTTGAAACGGTTCGCGGCGAAGCTCCATGGTGCCGGTGCTCGTGCGTTCCAATGTGACGGTGGGTGACATTCGGTTCTCCATGTTTCTCGTTGATCACAGGACCTGACGGCGGGAGGGCATTAAGCGCGTCTTCCGATGATGAGTCGCTCGCGGTCGAACATCGCCGCTACTGCTCGCCAGGCGAGCAGGTCGATGGCCAGCAGGACCACCGCGAGCCCGACCGCAACGCCGGCCGACACGGCGATGACGTTGAGCGAGATCAGCGCCAGGATGGCCAGCAGCGGCAGGGTGCCGAGCACACTCAACTGCTGGGCGCTGCGCACGTCAGTGGAGCGGGCGGAGACCGCGATCCCCACCCAGATCCCCCAGCCGGCGAGCAATGGGGTGAACAGCAGTTGACGCAGCACGTGCGTGCCCGAGAAGATCGCCGAGGCGATCACCGGGTTGGCAAAGAAGGCCGAAGCGGCGAGGAAGATGCCGAAGACTAGGTAGGCGATGCCAAGGGTCGGAATGAAGGCAGCGAGCGCCTTGGCGATGAGGAACTCCTCGCGGCGAATCGGGGTTATCAAAACAGGTTCCAACGTTCCCTGCTCGCGCTCTCCAACCACCGAATAGGCGGACAGGGTGGACGGCATGAACGCCGGGATCACCAGCAGGTAAAGCATCGAGGCACCGACGTGCAGGTTGAGGTTACTGCTGTCCACGTGCGCATAGCTGTGGAATACCTGGATCAACGGCAGGGTGATGAACAGCAGCGGCAACACGGTCATCGTGCCGATCACGAAGCGGTTGCGGCGGTAGTCCCGTAGCTCCTTGACGAAGATCGCCCTGACGCGCGTCCAGCTGAAGCTCATCGTCGCCTCGCTTCGACGTCCTCGTCGATCAGTTCGAGATAGACGTCCTCCAGCGAGTGGCGGGACTCGGCGATCGACAGAATGTCCACACCGGCGCCGACCAGTGCTCGTGCCACTTCCGGGCCGGCGATCTCGGCGTCTGTCACGGCGAGCGTGTAGCCGAACGGCGCCTGCTCCCATCTTTCGATCCCGGGCAGACCGCCGAGCACGGCGTTCGGATCCTCCAGCGGAGGGCGAACTCGCACTTCCAGAGATCGGCTGAACAGTTGGTCACGCAGCTCATCGGGCCGGCCGATCAGTCGCAAGGTCGTGTTCAGGATCGCCACCCGGTGGCACAGCCGCTCGGCCTCCTCCAGCCGGTGCGTAGTGAGGAAGATCGTCACGCCCCGCTCCCGAAGCGAGGCGATCAGCCCGTGGACTTCGCGGCTCGCCACCGGGTCGAGGCCAGACGTCGGCTCGTCCAGGAACAGCACGGAGGGGTCGTTGAGCAGTGCTCGCCCCAGCGCGACGCGCTGACGCAAACCCTTTGACAGCGACCCGCACTGATCGCCCGCACGGTCTTCAAGGTTGACCGCCCGCAGCGCTCGTTCGATGCGGCCGCGAACGTCGTCTAGCTCGTAGAGCCCGGCGAAGCACTCCAGGTTCTCCCGCACCGTGAGACGTAGGTACAACCCAGGCGACTCCGGCATGATCGAGATGCGCGACCGGATGGCTGGTCCGTTCTCGGGACGCAACTCGATGCCCGCCACCGTCGCTGATCCCGAGGTCGGAGCCAGCAGCGTGCCCAGCGTCCGCACTGTCGTGGTCTTCCCCGCCCCGTTGGGACCGAGGAAGCCGAACACCTCGCCGTAGCCGACCTCGAATGAAACGTCATTGAAGGCAACGCGCTCACCGAACCGCTTGGTCAAGTGCTCGACCACCAGCGCGGCATCCGAGGGCACGCCGTCGTGGCTTGGTCGGATCCGGCCGAGAGCCTGAGAGGTCATTAGCGAACGCACCCGCTGGTTACCTCAGGCTGGCGGTTGCGTCTCAGGGATCCAGTCTTAGGTCGTACGATTGGAAAAGTTACCATAGGGCCAAGCTGATCGTACTAATATCTGACCATGTGGTCAACTCGCTTGGGTCTTCGCTCATGACCGAGACCGAGACCGAGACCGGGACGGGACCCGCGGAACGGACGTTTATAGAGACCGCCCGGCGCCGACAGATCGTCGCGGCCGCGATCGACACGATTGCCGAGGTCGGCTTCGCTCAGGCGTCGATCGCTCGCATCGCCAAGCGGATCGGCATCAGCAAGGGCGTGATCAGCTACCACTTCGCCGGCAAGGACGACCTCATCCGGGAGGTCGTGATCGAGATCGTCGAGGCCGGCAGGTCGTACATGCTTCCCCGGATCTTCGCGGAGACGACGGGACGAGCCACGCTTCGCACCTACATCGAGTCGAACCTCGATTTCATGCGCGAACACCGGAACTACATGGTGGCGGTCATCGAGATCGCTCAGAACGGCGGCTTGACGATAGATGGGCGTCAGCGTGGGGACGGCCGGGAAGTCGGCGTCGCCGTCCGTCTCCTCGAAGAGCTACTCGCTCGTCTTCAGTCCGAAGGTGAGCTTCGAGCTGATTTCGACTCGGAAGTCATCGCGGTGGCGATCCGAGCAGCCATCGACGCGGTCCCACATAGGCTTGCCCGCGACCCGGATCTCGACCTCGATAAGTACGCGAGGGAACTTGCTACCGCCTTCGACCTCGCGACGAGCATCGAGGCGCGACATGACCCTTGACTATCTCATGCAACGAGTGGCGGTTGATACCCGCGGCGCGTCCCCGCCGACCCATACGCCCACCAGCTTCGCGGCCCGGTTACCGGCCTGTGTTGAGGCCAGCCGGGTGTAGCGTCACGGCCCTGACCTGGTACTTTGGAATTTGCTCCCCTTGGGGGAGCCACCAACCTCCTTGAGGGCCGCGGTTTTCCTTTTCCGAGGTTCCGTCCCGAGCTGCCGATTCTCGGGGCATTGTCAGCCGAGATGCCGACATTGAGAAGGCAGCGCGCGTCTGCAGCGCGTATGACGGCGCCCTGACCGGCGGGCTCGTCGGACCTCGAACCCGAAGGTGTAGGGCACCGCCTTCGACCCAGGATCAGAAGACGCCCCGGTGAGTGACCTCGTGGGCGTGACCCGACAGGTCGTCGATCCGCTGGCGGACAGAACATGGGCGCTCCGTCGTCTGCCTGGCAACAAGCACCGCCACTTCAAGGGGTCGAAGACGTCCTGTCGTTCGCCAAGGAACGTGATCGTCGCCAAAAGGAAACCTGCGCCGTTCGCTCCGCGATGCGAGAGCCTGCCGATGAGACGTGAGTCTGATGCGTGGTGACGCTCGAGCTCCGTTCCGGCGTGACCTTACGTGACCTTATCGAGAGGGCGGGGGAGGGATTGTGAGGTGACCTGAGGGGATCGAAACGTCGCTACCAGGAAAATCATCGGAAAGGTCCTGGTCATAAGGCCGAGAACCAGACATTCGCAATGTAGAGGCCGAGGGTTCGAGTCCCTTCACCTCCACCAAAGGCCCAGGTCAGAGGGTTAAAGTGGAACCCCCAGAAGGTCACAAAGCACCGTTGAGCGCTACGTGCTTTGTCGTAGAGCTCGAAGATGCGAGTTGGCCGCACTCACCAAAGGACCAGGTCACAAGCCGACGGCCGGATCTCCGTCACAGTGGGATGTGCGACTGGGCGGCGCGTGTCTTTACGTGTCTCTACGGGCAGAATTGGCCGTCCGGTAACTCAGGAGTTCGCGATGGGTCAAGGGGCCACTGTTTGCGAACACCAACTTGGTCCGCGAGTCGGAGGGCGCCGGTCTCCCACTCGCCCTCCGCACGAGTGCCCGACCGATCAGCGAGCGTCAAGAAGAGCCTTCACAAAATCCAGAGAGAATCACTCTTCGCTCATGCCCAGGTATCCTGGCCATATGGCTGCAGTACGTCCGATCATGACCGGTGACGAGTGGGCGGCCGCCGTCATCGACAGCCCGCCGACACCCGATGACGTGACCATCACACTCGACGGCCGGCGAATCGACTCCAAAGAAAAGGCGATTGCCTGGCTGGCCGAGATCGAGGCCGACCGTGCAGCTGGCAAGACGGCTGCCGACACCTTTGCCTGATCAGTCCCGTCCGGACGTCCGCCGCATTGCGGAAGTTCTCGATCGCCATGGCGTCGACTACCTGGTGATCGGGGGAGTGGCCACCCAGGCCTACGGAGCCGAGCGGCCCACCGGGGATTTCGACTGCCTGGTCCGGCGCACAGGCGAGAACTTCGACCGACTGGCTGCCGCCATGCGCGAGTTGAATGCGCGCCTGCGGGTCGAGGGACTCAGTGACGAAGAGTCGGCCGTCCTACCCGTCCAGTTGGACGGCCTGATGCTCAGTCGATCGCAGATCTCGACGTGGGCGACCGATGCCGGACACCTCGACGTGCTGGTCGACATGGTCAACCGCGAGGGCCACCGACAGCAGTACGAGGATCTTGAAGGTGCCGCCGAAGAGCTCACTGTCGCCGGAATCGAGGTTCGGGTGGCCGGCCTCGACGACATCATCGCCTCGAAGGAATACGCCGGGCGCCCCAAAGACAATGAAGCGCTCGCCGAGCTCTACCGCCTCCGTGACCGCTCGACAGATGACAGGACCCCGTCCGAGTAGCCGATCGTCGTTGCGCAGAAGTGAGCTTGACAGTCTCCGTCGTCTGTCCGGCAAACTGGCACCGCGCTTCAGGGTCGGTGATGGCCTGTCGCTTGCCGAGGAACGTGATTGTCGTCAACAGGGAACCGGAGCCGCTCGCCCAGCGTTGCGAGAGCCAGCAGTATGGACGTGAATCTCGATCCGTGAACCGGTCCGGCGAGCTCTGTCTGAGCGGGTCTTTACGTGTCTTTACCGTGCGGGAAGGTGAGGGAGCCTGAGGGATCGAAACGCCACCACCAGGAAAGTCCTCGGAAAGGACCTGGTCAAAAGGCTGAGAAGCGTACTTTCGCATCGTAGAAGTCGGCGGTTCGAGTCCGCACCGACACCTCGCAGCGGCGCGGTAGTTTTTGAGACTCGCCGTCGTGGCGGTCCTTAGCCGATCGGCCCGTTCAGTAGCGGCGGCGCCTTCGTTCACAAAGCGGACTCAAGCATCGCGAGATTCACAGTGGCGGCCATCTTTTGGTAGCCGAGCAGATTCGGGTGCAAGTGATCCGCACTCGAATAAATGGGATTGAGCACCGTCGGGTCATTGGGATCGCGCAACGCGGCATCGAAATCGATGACCCCGTCAGCGAGATGCTGAGTTCTAATCCAAGCGTTCACCTGTTGTCGGTAGATCTCGCTCAGAGGTGAGGTTGCGGGGCCGTCGATGATGGCGTTCGAGGCGGGGAGCAGCGTCCCGAGCCAGATCTTCACCCCTTGCGCGTGGGCCATGGCGATGACCTCCTCAAAGCCGGCGATGAGTTCGCTCGGGGTGGTAATGGGTGGAGGAATGCCGAGATCGTTGATTCCTTCTTGAAGGATTACCCCCTTGACGCCCGGGACATCGAGGGCGTCTTGTTGGAACCTCTGCACGCCGCTCGGACCCATGAGTAGGCCAAACCCGCCGGTGACCAGGCGGTTGGCGCTAATTCCCGCATTCACAACCGAGATTGGGATACCTGCGGCGTCGATCTGGCGTTGCAGGTCGTCGGGATACCGGCCATTCTTGTCCGCGACTGCCAGGCTCACGGGCAGGCTGACCGGCGTAGATGCCACGAACCCGTCAGTGATGGAGTCGCCGAACGCCACGATGGTCGCGGTGGACGCTGGGGCCTCTACGTCGACCCCGTCGATGTAGAGCCAGGCTTCGGTCCGCAACGAGAAGCGAGCATTGCTGGAATCCGTCGTCAGGTCACCCGTGCCGGGAGGCGCATAGTAGGACGTGGCATTGGCGTTCCAGTGCTTGGTCGGAAAGCTCTGGACGGCTGGCAGGAAGATGCTGACCGCCAGGGGTGTGAACGCCGTGAACGCGAAGGCGACGGGATCGCTCACGACGTCTTGGCCCGCTGGGACGCTGACCTGAGAACTTCCCCCGAACGTCACGGGGGTGATGTCGGAGACCGTCTCCGATCCCTCCACTCCGATGGTCACGTTTCCGAACTGCGCGGGCGCGTGACCAAAGCGATTCGAGAGGTGGAGACGCAACTGCGTGCCGCCGAGGTGCGGCGTGACGATCATGCGTAGCGTCTGCTTGGCGAGGATTTCGGGAACGGGAAAGCCAGCGGCGTCGAACGGGGTCAACGAGTCGGTGGGACTTGCTGTCCAACTCGCCACCCAGTGTTCCGGGAGCGAGGCCGAGGCCGTGGCCACACCCGACGGCGCAACGATCAGCAAGCCAAGGACTAGGACGACGGCGCTTATTGCTGCGGCTGTCCGTCGCTTCGATGGGGAGGTACGCACGCCGCTGCAGAGTCCTTGAACCGCGCCGGTCACGACAGCAACCTGCCGACAAAAGTCGATCATGAGGACCCGCCTCCCCTGTGCGGGATTTCGATTCAGCCCCGCTGCACCAAAGGCTCGCTCATCCAACTACACATGTCAAACCAAATATTCGGTCTGCGGTTTTCGTTTGGTATCGCCCGTAGGAGGGGCGGATCCCTTCCCTGAAGTGCTGCTTGCGAACTGCTCCACGTTCCGGCTCGGGACGGTCGTCCCGGCTTCGGAATGGGCGTCACGGCGCACCACGCAGACCCCTGAGGAGGTTGTCTAATGCCGTCACGGACTGCTCTCGTGCGGCAAGCGGGTCATCGGCGTTGACGATGTAGAGCGCTGCTTCGTCTGTAGCCGCGAGCAGAATGTGTGCGAGTGCACCACTTGGCTGAGGGGGAAGTGACCCATCTGCCATTGCGAGTTCGAGTATGCCCTGGATGCCGCCCAGGCCATAACGCGCTTCGATGGCACGCCACTCCTGCCAGCCCAACACCGCCGGCCCGTCGATGAGCAGAACCCGTTGGACCTCGGGCGTGAGTGACGCGTCGAGGAAGCCGATCAGGCCCGCACGCAGCAGTTCGAGTGGGGACAGGTCGTCTGCCAGACTCGCGCCGGCCGCTGCGACGAGGTCCTGTTCGACCGCCTCGAACACGGCGACGAAGAGTGCCCGCTTGTCGGCGAAGTGGTGGTAGAGCGCGCCCCGGGTTCCGACACCGGCCCGGGCGACGATCTCCTCAGCGCTGGTGTCGTGATACCCGCGTTCAACAAAGAGCACGCGGGCCGCTGAAACGATTGCGGCCCGAGTGGCTTCGGCCCGCTCCGCAACCGCCGCTGATGCCGGGCGGTGTGCCGGGTCGTCCGATGGTGATTGACCCGCTGCCATGCACCCAGTATGGTCCACATACAAGGTGAATGTGGACCATACGTCCAGACAGTGGCGAGGAGATTCCGATGGCGGAAGCGATCGAGGTGGTCACCAGCTTTTGCGACGCGATGGGCAAACGAGACCCCGAAGCGCTCCGTCCCTATCTCGCCCCAGGCGTCGTCTATCAGAACACGGGAATGCCTGCGAAGAAGGGAGTCGACGATGTCCTTGCCGACCTTGCTGGCCAGTTCTCGATGTTCCCCGACACCTACGAGTACAAGACGGAGAACATCGCCGCCAACGGCAAAGTGGTCCTTACCGAGCGCGTTGACGTGATCAACGGGTTCGACGGCAGTCTCCACGGTGTGCCGGTCATGGGAACCTTCGTCGTCGAAGCTGGCCTGATCACCCGGTGGACCGACTACTTCGACACCGGGCTCATCGCCAAGATGCTGAGCGGCGAGGACTACACCGGCCTCGTGCCTGAATCCGCTTGATGCCTCAGCCAGACCGGGTCAGCAGTGTGGCTGCGCCAACTGCTGCGGACCCGCGGCGCTGGAAAGCCCTGGGAGTGCTCGCCCTCATTCAATTCATGCTCAGCCTCGACATCACCGTCGTGAACATCGCGCTCCCACAGATGCAACGTGATCTCGGATTCTCTTCCACCGGGCTCGCGTGGGTGGTCAACGCCTACGTGCTGATGGCGGGAGGACTGCTGCTGCTGGGCGGTCGAACCGCTGACTTCGTCGGCCGACGAAGGATGTTTTTGATCGGCGTTGGGCTCTTCGCTGTCGCTTCGGCGGCCTGCGGGAGCGCGACCGATCAGCAATTTCTCGTCGCCGCCCGCTTCGTGCAAGGCGGCGGTGAAGCGCTCGCCGCGCCAGCGGCGCTCGGTCTCATCGCCGTCATGTTCACCGACCCGACCGAACGAATGAGAGCACTCGGGCTGGCCGGCGGCATCACCGCCCTTGGGGGCGTCTTCGGTACCGTCATCGGCGGCATCATCGTTGATCTCGCATCCTGGCGCTGGGCCTTCTTCATCAACCTGCCGATCGCGGCGCTGGCGCTCATCCTCGTCCCGAGGCTGGTGTCGGAGAGTCGCATGCGGGGACGGGAGCGTCCCAACCCGACCGGAGCCATCATCGGCACGATTGGCCTCATAGCCGTTGTCGATGGCCTGCTTGCCGCAGCGACCCACCCGTGGGGCTCGTGGCAAGTCCTCCTCCCGCTCTTCGGCGGCATGGCATTGCTCGGACTCATGGTCGCGGTTGAAGCGCGTTCGCGATCACCGCTCATCCCGCTTGACTTCTTCGCGAACCGCACCCGCGTCGTGGCGAACTTTGTCACGCTGTTTCTTGCTGCCGCGTTCATCAGCTACTTCTTCTTGCTCACCCTCTACGAGCAACAAGTGCTGGGCTACTCCCCGCTACAGGGCGGACTGTCCTATCTCACCTTCGGCGTGGGGATGATCGCGGGCATCGGCGTCGGAGCGCTCGTGATGCCGAAAGTCGGTGTCAAGCCTTTGCTCGCAACGGGCTTCTTCGGATGTGCGGTCGGTCTCTGGCTCATCAGCGACCTGACCACGCATTCCACGTACTGGCACGACATCGCTCCAGGCATGTTCATCCTCGCGTTCTTCGCCGGCATCGCCTTCCCAGCCCTGAATAACGCTGCCCTACACAGGGTCACGGGCGAGGACTCTTCACTCGCGTCCGGGGTGCAGATCTCGATGCAACAAATCGGTGGCGCGATCGGACTGTCTTGCCTGGTCACGCTCGCGCTTCGCCACGCCGCCAGCCAGGCCATCCACGGCATCCCCGCACCAATCGCCTCTACTCACGGCTACGACCTGGCCTGGCGCATAGGCGCGATCCTGTGCATCGTCGGCGGTGTCATGGTCATGCTCATGCTCGAACGGGTGAGCGGCGAACTGCGGATCGCGGACCCCCTCGCCGACACTGAACCTGCAGTGCAATAGCCCGCGTCCCGAAAGATACTGGCGAGGCGCCTTGTGCCGGCTGCACGCGGGTTCGATGAATGGTCTTTCGGGGACCAAGTGCCCCAAAACGCACGGGCGACTTCGGGACCACCGGTAGCTCCGATGTGCGTGCCGTACGTGGGCAGGGGTGGCGCCGCCTCCATGGTGCTCAGATCGGGCTGTTCCCCCGCAGGGCACAGTTGCAGGCAACAGGTCCGATCCAGCGCTCCTCGGCGGATTAAGCATTGGCGTTCCGTCGTCTGGCCCGGCAACAAGCATCTCCGCCTCAGGGCCGATGATGTCGGCTGGCTCGCCGAGGAACGTGATCGTCGCCAAAAGGGACGCCGCGCGATGGGCCTCGTGATGCTAGAACCTGCTGATCGGAGATGTGTACCGATCCGTGGACAGGCCCCGCGAGCTCTGCCCGAGCGTGTCTTTACGTGTCTTTATCGAGAGGGATAGAGATGGATCGTGAGGGAACCTGAGGGGATCGAAACGCCGCCACCAGGAAAGGCCCTGGAAAGGCCCTGGTCAAAAGACCGAGAATCGTACATTCGCAATGTAGAGGCCGAGGGTTCGACTCCCTTCACCTCCACCAAAAGGCCCAGGTCAGAGGGCTGAAGTGGGATCCCCCGTAAAGACACGCTCCCCGGCGTGTCTTTACGTGTCTTTACGGGGCAGTGAGGGCTGATGAGCGCTACGTGAGTCACTGTCGAGGCGTCCGTGCGGATCCGCCGCCTTCGAGAAACGCCCGCCTCAGAGAAAGCAGGCCGATTTCCCGATGGGCGAGGGCTCAAAAGCTGAGTTGGTAACCTCGTGTCGTGACGCTGCGTGCGACCCTTCCAACCGAGTTGCAGGACGCCGTGAAGCGGGCGCGTCAACGTGCGGCAGTGACTGGCGAGCTTCTGCCATCTCCGGAGGGTCCCCCGAGAACCCCGATGGCGGCTGCGGTCTCGAAGTTTGTCCGCCAGATTCTTACCGACGGCACTTACGAACAAGAGATCATTCGCATCGGCAAGGAAGATCCTGACTTGGCTTCGATGTAGGTCGCGAGCTTCGGCCCGTCCAACATGCCCCAAGTTGTGGACGACCTGACATTGCTCGCCATACTGAGCAATGACGCTGGCTCACCCTTGCTCTCGGCCGTTGAGTCCGGAGACGTGTGGACCACCGGTGTCTGGTACTACCGGCTTCACAGGGCGATCAACGATCCGAAGTCGACGGGCGTATTTTCCCGAATGGCCTCAGAACTTTCCTTGGAGAGGCGATCGGAACTCTTTCACGCGCTGAACGATCCGCCCGCCAAGATCACAATTCCAGGTCCGCGGTTAGTCGTTCCAGTTATGGGCGCGCTACGTCTTGACCCGCGCCCGAACCTTCTTACCGCCGAGGCCGTTGCTGTTGCGCTCTTGTGCGGCGGCAGTATTCGGCTGGCCACCGCGTCACCCCTTTTGGCCCAGGCTTGCGATACATATGGGATTCCCTTGGCCGTGCAGGCACCCATCGCGTAGCCGAGTCAAAAAAATCTGGGCAGACCGATCAGCTATTTCGGGACTGGAAGCGTCTCTTCGAGCAGGATCAGCGAAAGGTCGCAGGTTGGAATCGGGCCGTAGATATGGGTACCTGTGAGCATCGCCGGAAAATGCACTCTCACCAGCGACGATGCCGTCCATCGCGGTCGCGGGTTCATATCGCCCACGCACGGGCTGGAAGTTGGCGGTGGGTCATTAGACCCCAAGAGGGTTGAAAGAGGAGTCGTGTTTATCCGCCGGACCCGATGCCCCGGCCCATGGCAGCTGCCGGCCCAGGCACTCGCCTGCGAAGCTCGACGCCCCGGGGCGGAAATTGCACAGGCCCACGCTGCGGCTCAGCGGAACACGTTGACGTGGCGCTCGCACCAGTCGCGGAAGGACCGGGGCGCGACGCCGGTGAGATTCTCGATGTCGTCGGCGAGCTGGCCGACGAGGCGCGCACGGAACATCTCGTTGAGGTCTTTCATGGCTTCGGCGAGCTGGACCGGGGTACCGCGCTCGATGGCCTCCTTGGCGGCCTGCTCGGGTGTGACGGCGACGAACTCGATGGTGCGTCCGAGGACATCGGAGAGGATCTCGACCTGTTGGCGGACGGTGAGTGCCTCCGGCCCGGCGAGGATGTACCCGTTGCCGACGTGGCCGTCTTCGGTGAGCACGTGCGCGGCGACGCGCGCAATGTCGTCGGGATCGACTGGGACCTGAACACCCGGATCGGTCGGATCGACCACTTGGTTGCTCTCGCGGATGCCGACGGCCCACGACGGTACGTTCGACATGAGAGAGGTTGGTCGCAGAAAGGTGACGTCGAGTCCCGACGCACGGAGCAGATCTTCGCGAGCGGCGAGCGATCCAGGGATGAGGCCAGCGATAGGGATCAGTCGGGCACCCACCGACGAGAGCAACACGATCCGGTTCACTCCGGTGGAGCGAGCGGCGTCGATCATGATCTGCGTCTGGGTGGTACCGGCGCCCACGTGGAGAAGGAACACGCTGTCGACGCCTCGGAGTGCTGCAGCGACGCTGTCAGCATCGTCGAGATTGCCGACTGCGATGTCAATGCCATCGGGAAGGACTTCGGCGCGATCCGCGTCACGGACGAGAGCCCGGACATCGTGGCCTTCCTTGTGCAGCTGTTCCACGAGGGGGCGGCCGATGTGGCCAGTGGATCCGGTGATGAGGTACATGGCTGATCCTTTCAAGATCGGCTGGGTGAATTGGTTGGTGGACAGAGATGAGATTCGGATGATCACCAGGGAAGGTCGCCGTTGCGATCGCGATATGCGCCCGTCGCTGTGTCGGGCCCGCCGAGGGCGAAAGCGATGATGGCGTCGGTACCCTCTTCGACCGAGTGACCCTGTCCGCTGCTGAGATCGGTGGCGGTCATTCCAGGATCGGCGGCATTGATACGGATATCGGGGAGCAGCCGCGCGTAGCGAACGGTCAGCATGTTGATCGCGGACTTGGCCGCGGCGTAAAGCGGCGAAGGCGCAAGCGACTCGCTCCGACCCTCGTCGTGGGCCAGCGTGAACGAACCGAGCCCGCTGCTCACGTTGACGATACGTGGATCGGAGGAGCGCTCGAGGAGCGGGAGGAAGGCGTGGATCACCCGGACGTAGCCGACCACGTTGGTCAGTAGCACCTCGGCCATGTCGTCGCCGTCGTACTCGTGGACATCGCGGATGGGTCCAGTGATTCCGGCGTTGTTGACCAACACGTCGAGATGTCCCGCTTCTTGCTCGATGACAGCAGCGGCGTGGCGGACGGAGTCGTCGGACATGACGTCGAGCTCGACGAAGAGGGCACCCAGGCGCTCGGAGGCCGACCGGCCCTTCCCGGGGTCACGGGCGCCGACGTAGACGGCGTGCCCAGCTTCGACGAGACGCCTCGCCGACTCGTAGCCGATGCCCTTGTTCGCACCGGTGATGAGCGAGATCGTCATGTGTCGATCGTGCGCCTAGCCGAGGCCGCTAACCAGGTCACATGCAACCGTGGGACTGTCAGTACCAGGCACGACGGGCCAAGGACGGCGCATACTGGACCCATGGCAGTAGCTCACTCGACGCTTGGCGACGCCCTGCAGGCTTGGCGCGCTCGCATCTTGCCGGCTGACGTCGGCATTCCGAGTGGCACCAAACGACGGGTCCCGGGGCTACGGCGAGAGGAGCTGGCAGCTCTCGCCGGGCTCTCGGTGGACTACCTGGTCCGGCTCGAGCAAGGCCGAGCCACCAACCCATCACCCGAGACGCTCGGGGCCCTCGCACGCGCACTTCGTCTCACGACCCACGAGCGGGACATGCTCTATCGGATCGCCGGATCTGCTCCGCCGAGCCCTGGAACCGTTCCCAGCCACGTGCCCCCCGGGGTGCAGCGGATGGTTGACCGTCTCGCCGACACGCCGGCGGCGGTCTTCTCGGCCATCCACACCATCATCCAGTGGAACGAGCCGTGGGCTGCACTCCTGGGTGACCCTTCGGAGTGGGAAGGTAAAGACCGCAATCTGATCTGGCGCCACTTCGCAGGCGACGGCTCACGGGTCTGTCACAGTGGGGACGCACTGGAAGCCCACGAGCGTGAGCTCGTCGCCGACCTGCGGCTCGCGTCGATCAAGTACCCCGACGACCGCGAACTTAAGACACTCATCGAAAGTCTCCATGCCAAAAGCACCGCATTCGACTCCCTCTGGAATCGCTTTGAGGCCAAGCCTCCCTCGTCAGCACGCAAGACGGTTGCCCACCCGGCACTCGGCAAGATCATGCTCGACTGCGAGGTGCTCACGGTCACTGGCAGCGATCTTCGCATCATCGTGTTTACGACTGTGCCGGGAACCAGCGACGCCGCCAACCTCGATTTGCTCAGGGTGATCGGCCTCCAAGACCTTCGGAGCTGACGCAAAACCAATATCGATGAGACCACAAGGACCCGGTGCCAGCGTGGAATAACGAGGGACCCGCGGGTTGGGTCGCGAACACGTTCGACGATTTTGTGTTGGGGACATCCCATGAGGCCGAGCAAAGGTCCGCGGCATTCCTCATCAGGCGCCGAATCCGAAGGTCAATGGGCCGAGTGGCGCCTCAGTTCCCTCCCCGCCCTCGTCGCACGGCGAGCAGGGAAAGAGCGGCGCGCTTGGCGTTAGCAAGGTGACTCGCATGACCGGTCACCCGGGCGAGGAGTAGTGCGCCTTCGATGAGGGCAAGGGCCGCCGAGGCCGTCTCGGCGACCGAGGCTTCTGGCCATCCGTCAGCGCGAAGCCGTGCGACGATGAGACCTTCCCAGTGGTCAAAGCATACCGACGGTCGTCGTTCTGCCGATTCCGGCGCGGAGGAGGCGCACCGATCCGTCCCGACTCATCATCCTCGACGACCGCGCAGGCACGAGGGTCAGGCACTGGTAGCGAGGGTCCGGAGGTCGGCGACGCAGTCGCGCATGATGGCGGCGAGTTGGCGTTTGTCGGTTCCGGTGGCCCATCGTTGCATGGCCAGGCGAAGTACTGTCATGCCGGTCTCGGCGGCCAGGTTCGCCTGTTGTTCGTTGACACCCCTGTCGCGCAGGGCGGTGGTGATGGCGTCGGCGTAGTGGGCGAGCTTGGCTAGCTCCCGCTCGCGCAACTCGGGGTTGGCAGCGATCACGGCGTGGCGATGGCAGGCCAGGTCCCGGCGAGTTTCGCCGAGCATTTCGGCTGCGCTATCGAGCCCTAGGGACATCGCTTCGAGGGGGCCAGCAGCCCGCGGTGCACCGATCACGCCGGCCAAAATCCGCTCCTCGAGGAGGCCAGCTCCACCGAAGAGCACTTCCCGTTTGTCGGCGAAGTGCCGGAAAAACGTGCGCTCTGTCAACCCAGCTCGCGCCGCGATCTCGGCGGCGGTGGTCTGGTCGAACCCCCGCTCGGCGAAGAGGACAAGAGCCGCTTCCTGCAAGCGCCCTCGACTGTTCGGCTCCCATCGGCCCATGACTTCGGATTACCCCTGTTGACAGTTACTGACATCAGTCCTAGAGTGATGTCTGTTCCTGACATCCTAGTCTTTTGGAGGCACATTATGAAGATCTTCGTCACCGGAGCATCGGGCTGGATCGGCTCGGCGGTCGTCCCCGAACTTCTTGGCGCTGGCCACGAGGTGGTCGGCCTGGCTCGTTCGGACTCTTCTGCGAAGAAGCTGCAGGAAGCTGGCGCAATCGTCCGCAGAGGCGACCTCGACGACCCCGAAGGCCTGGCGGAGGCCGCCGCCGACTCCGACGGGGTCATCCACCTGGCCTTCCAGCACGAGACCGCGTTCGGCGGCGACTTCGCCACCGCCGGAGCGGCCGACCGTCGCGCCGTCGAAGCCATGGGTGCCGCCCTGGCCGGCTCGGACCGCCCCTTCGTGCTGGCCTCGGGCATGGTCGGCCTGGCCCTCGGGCGGCCGTCCACCGAGAACGACGGCCTCGTCGCCAGTCCCGAAATCCGGGCCAACCCCGCAGGCGTCCGCAGTGCTTCCGCCCTTTTGACCCTGTCGCTTCGGGGCATCGGCGTCCGTTCCTCGGTGCTGCGGTTCCCCCCGACGGTCCACGGCGACGGCGACCCCGGGTTCATGGCCATGTTCGTCGGCATCGCCCGCCAAAGTGGTGTGGCCGGCTACGTGGGTGATGGCACCAACCGCTGGCCGGCCGTGCACGTATCTGACGCCGCCCGGCTGGCCCGCCTGGCGGTCGAGGCCGCTCCCGCCGGCTCGGTGTTACACGCCGCGGGCGAAGAAGGCGTGCCCTTCCTGCGGATCGCTGAGGTCATGGGCCGCGGTCTCGGTCTTCCGACAGGGTCGGTGGACCCGGCCAACGCCTTCGAGCACTTCGGGTTCCTGGGCCTCTTCGCCGGGCTGGACAGCCCGGCCAGCGCCACCCTCACCCGCGAACTGCTCGGTTGGGAGCCCACTGGACCCAGCCTGCTCGAGGACCTCGAGAAGGACTACTACTACCAGGAGGTGTGATGTCGGATGAGAGAGGACGTGCGCCAAGCGCTCGCCATCGACGCCTCGTCGACGATGGAGGATCGCACGATTGACATCACCACGACTGGCCGACGTTCGGGCCAGCCTCGGCGTGTCGAGATCGTGTTCTACCGGTTAGGTGATGACATCTACCTGAGCGGAATCCCTGCACCCACGACGCGCAACTGGTTTGGCCAACCTGGCCGCCCATGCGCAGTTCACCTTCCACCTCAAACACGACGTCGTCGCCGAACTTCCCGCGATGGCCACGGTCATCGTCGATCCCGCGGAGCGCCGGCGGGGTCCTCGCCGTTTTCGTCGAGGAGTTCAACCGTCGCAACGGTCCGGACAGTCCCTGGCCGAAGGCGGTTCTCGATGAATGGGTGAACAAAGCCCGTTGGCCAAGGTCACTTTCCAAGAGTGATCTCGTCGGTCCGATCAGCTGCTTCAAGCCGCGCTCTGCGCTTGTCAACGTTTAAGGAGGTCTTGTGAGCCGAGCCGTCATCCACGATTCATTCGGGGGCCCCGAAATACTGGAGCTGCGCGAGGTTGAGGAACCGCACGCCGGCCTCGGCGAAGTCCGTGTCCGCGTCGCCGCCGCGGGACTCAACCCCATGGACTGGTTGATCCCCTCATCGGCCGAGTTGGCCCAGGGGTTTGGCTACACCCTGCCGTCTGGTTTCGGCCATGACTTTGCCGGCACCGTCGACGAGGTTGGTGAGGGAGTGGAGGGCTTTGCTGTCGGCGACCGTGTCTACGGCGGCGTGCTCGGCCGAGCCGTCGCCGACTACGCCTTGGTCAAGCCAGTTGCCGGCCGGCTATTCCACACACCTGACGGCATCAGTGACATCGTGGCCAGTACCCTCACGGTTGCCGGACTGAGCGCCGTCGCGGCGCTGGACGCGGTCGACCTGCGGGCCGACGACACGGTGCTGATCGGCGGTGCCGCCGGAGGCGTTGGCGTGTACGCGGTGCAGCTCGCCCAGATCGCCGGCGCGGCTGTGATCGGGACCTGCTCGGAAGGCACGTTCGAGTTCCTGCGGGAACTCGGGGCACAGCCGGTGACCTACGGCGCCGGATTGGCTGACCGGGTCCGGGCGCAGGCCCCCGCTGGGGTGACCGCGGCGACAGACCTATTTGGCAGGGAGACAATCGAGGCCGCCCTGGAGCTCGGCGTCGCGCCTGGGCGGATCTCCACCATTATCAGGTGGCCGGACCCTCCCAGCGCCGTGCGCTCGACGGGCGGCGGCGAAGCCGAACCGGGCGCTCTTGGCCGGGTCACCGAGGCCATCCTCGCCGGAACGCTCACCGTGCCGATTGCTGCGACCTTTCCGATCGAGCAGATCCGCGAGGCTGTGAAAATGCAAGCGGGACGGCACGTTCACGGCAAGGTCGTAATCGCGCTGTGACCGTATGGGGCGAGGGTCAGCCGGGTTCCGGCCGCCTGTGCGCATTGGGTGGTGAACCCGAGGGTAGGGCACTGCCGTCGACCTAGGTTTGGGAGAAGATCCAGAGGGTGATCTCGTGGGCGACCCGATAGGTCGTCGACCAGCTGTTGGCGGACCCAACATCGGCGTTTCGTCGTCTGCGGTATCCATTACCGCCGGTTCAGGGCCGGTGATGTCTTGTTGCTTGCCGAAGGACGTGATCGTCGAGAACAGGGCGACTGAGCGATTGTCCCAGCACACTTCTTCGAGAGCCTGCCGATCCGACGTGAGTACCGACCCGTGACAGGCCTCTCGAGCTCCCCTCCGAGCGTGTCTTTACGGTGCGGGAAAGGGAGGGATCATGAGGAACCTGAGGGGATCGAAACGCAACCACCAGGAAAGTCCTCGGAAAGGCCTGGTCAGAACACCGTGAACCAGACATTCGCAATGTAGAGGCCGAGGGTTCGAGTCCCTTCACCTCAGACCTTCACCTCCAGACCTTCACCTCCACGAAAGGCCAAGTCACAGGTCTAAAGTGGGACCCCCCCAGAATCACCGAGCGCTACGCGTGGCTTTGGGTAGAAGAAGTCGCTCCGAAGCGGTCAGCCAGTCGAATGGGCAGAAAGCGCAGCATCCCAGGTTTTGTGCCAGTGGCCGATCAGAGGTTCGCCAACTCCCCCGACCAGTGACCCGGCACCGCTGTCGTAGCCGCGTTGGCAGGCTTCGGTGGCCGCGTAGTCCTCCTGATCGAGGATGCTCAGATTCACGCCCATCACCTCCTCGCAGGCGGCGCGCCCCTCGGCGTTCATCTCGCCTGGGCGTCCTTCGATGAGATGCACGACGCTCTCGCCCGGGCGGGCGCCCGGAGAGACCCGATGCATGGAACCACCTTCCATGTGGTCGACCAAGACGGTGGCAGGGTAGATGCAGGTGACCATGATCGTGTCGAGTCGTTCCGGCCAGTTCGCCTCGGGCAGGTCTGCGAGCTTTTCGATTCCCTTAAATGGCACACACATACGACTGTGTGGTCCGAAGGTGTCGACTGCGCAGTTGTCGGACAGGAAAGGAAGCAGGCTCTCGCGGTGGAGCGTGGGAACGTGATACGCCTCGTTGTTGAGGTCGATCATGAGTTTCCAGTTGGCGGCCTTTCGGAGCACACGCTCGGAGCCGCTGCGATAGCGGCCATAGCCGAGCCACGCGTACTCGTCGACAAGGGGATCGAGAAATCCGTCCACTTCTACGTCAGGCCGGAGACCCACCACGACCAACCCGGCCTGAACCGCCACGGGAAGTCGCAGCAGCCCGCGCTCGTCGACGTCGAGTGCCGGGAACCGATCGCGGTTGGGCAAGCCGACCAGATTTCCCTGCAGGTCGTAGTTCCATCCGTGATAGGGGCAGGTCAGGCGACGGCGATTGCCAACGCCGTCGCATAGCGTCATGCCTCGGTGGGAGCACGCATTGAGGAAGGCATAGAGCTCCCCATCTTGATGACGAGTGACCACCACCGGCACTCCGGCGACCTCCCGGGCGACGATGTCCCCGGGTTCGGAGACATCGCCCGCCCATGCGATCACCTGCGGCGTTCGCCGAAAGAGCACCTCCCGCTCGAGCGCGAAGCGGTCGGGATCGGTGAAGACCGACCCGTCACCGACAAACGTCGAACCTCCCAGGTCGGTCGTGTCGGCAAGGATGTTGGCGATCATGCGGCGGCCAATTTCGATCATCTGCCTGGACGGCGAGGGTGCTGCGACGGTGTCATCCATCTGGGCGCTCACCGCTGGCCTCGGACCAATCGGCCAGGTCGGGCTCCAGTGTCCACGCCGTCGACGAAGGTCACGACACCGGATTTGATGGTCGCGGCATAGCCTTTCGCTCGTTGCACGAGCCGTGACCCACCGGCGGGAAGGTCGGACACCACCACCGGCGGTTCGAGTTGCAGCGCTTCGTAATCGATGACATTGACGTCAGCGAGCATCCCGGGCTCGAGGGTGCCTCGGTCGTGAAGGCCGTAGAGCCGGGCAGTGTCGCGGGTCTGCTTGCGGACCGCCAACTCCAGCGGGAGGCGCTGGCCCCGTTGGCGATCGCGGGTCCAGTGAGTGAGCATGAAGGTGGGGATGGATGCGTCACAGATGACGCCGCAATGGGCCCCGCCATCGCCGAGGCCGTTGGCTGAACGGGGATGCAAGAGCATCTCACGGGCCGGTTCGAGGCTCCCGTCGGCATAGTTGAGGATCGGCAGGTACAACAGCCCGGTTCCTTCACCAGCCAAGAGCGCGTCGTACGCCATCTCGAAGGGGGTGCGTCCGGCAGCCGCAGCCAGCGCCGACAAGGAGCGTTCTGGCCCAGGTTCGTATTGGGGAGGATCGCCGAGGACAAACGTACGGTCGCAGGCGGCGGCGATCCGGGTCGCCGATTCCTCGTCGGGCTGCCACTCGATGATGGAGCGACGTACCTCCGCAGTCCGAAGTGCGCTGATGAGCGCGGCGGGCGTCAGCCGTTGCGCTTTGAGCTCTTGGTAGGCCGGAACGAGGTCGAAGATGCAGTAGGTGGTGAAGTGCCCTGACAACAGGCCGGTCGCTCGCCCGGCCACCTGCGGCCACAGATCTGCACCCTCGTCCGCCGCCGCCGTCGTCATGTCCATCAGTTCTCGCCACAGTTCGGGTTCGGCATCGACTTGGACGAGAGCGAAGGTGACGGGCCGCTTGATCTTGGCGGACAGCCGACGCATCCAATCCACCTCCTTCGCCGGGCTGAGGACGTCCTCTCCGGCGACGCCGGCCGGGGCGAGCTCGAAGACACCCGCCCCCAGGTCGCCGAGGGCCTCCCCAATGCCGAACAGCTCGTCCTCGGCTGCGTAGGTACCCGGCACCGGTTCGCCGTCAATGGCTCGGTGGGCGATGGTGCGCGAGGTCGAGAACCCGAGCGCTCCGGCGCTGATCGCGTCTCGAACGATCTCACGCATGGCATCGATGTCTGAAGGGGTCGCCGGTTCGTTCCTGGCTCCTCGATCACCCATGACGTATGTCCGGACGGCCCCGTGGGCGACCTGGGCACCGACATCCACCGTCCACTTGCGTCGGTCGAGCGCGTCGAGATACTCGGGGAACGACTCCCACTGCCAATCGATCCCCTCGGCAAGCGCGGTACCGGGGATGTCCTCCACGCCCTCCATCAGTCCGATGAGCCAATTCCGCCTTGTGGGGCGCACCGGCGCGAAGCCAACGCCGCAGTTGCCCATCACCACGGTGGTGACACCGTGCAACGCAGATGGTGCGAGCAGATCGTCCCAGGTGGCCTGGCCGTCGTAGTGGGTGTGGATGTCGACCCATCCCGGCGTCACCAAGAGTCCGGTCCCATCAAAGACCGGGCTCCCGGTGTCCTGGAGATCGGACCCGATGGCAACGATGTGGTCGCCCTCGATTGCGACGTCTCCGCGCACGGGCGGCGCACCGGTCCCGTCGACAATCGTCCCGTTACGGATCAACAGATCGGACACGCACCGCTCCTTGGTCAACCCCGTCGATGAGGGAAGTAAGACAGATTCAATTTTTGTCTCACCTAAGCTAACATCTTGCTCGTGGTAGTGACAACACCCGAGGTCGACTTCCGCGAGCGCCTCGTGGCGGCGACGGCGGCGCTAATCGACGAGGACGGTCCGTTGGCCGTCCGGGTGGACAAGATCGCCCGGAGAGCTGGGTGCTCACGGGCCACCGTTTACCGCTATGTCGCCGACAAGGATGAGCTCGTGCGCGAGGTGCTCGTCTCGCGCTCGGCCGAGATCGCCGAGCGTTTAGAAGCAGACATCGACGGAAGCGGCGACCCGGCTGACTGGATCGTCAACGGACTTCTCGCTCACGCCGAAGCGATACGCGCCGAACCGTGGTTCCAGGCCCTCGACAGGCAAGGAGCGACCGCCGCCATCGCCCGAGTGGGTGGCGGGCCGCAAGCGGTCGCCGGCTTGGCGACCCCGATCGTCGCTCGGTTCTTGAACCGGATCGCCGAACGCGGCGCGCTTCGCCCAGACATCACCATTGCGGAAGCGACCGAATGGCTCGTCGATGTCCACGTCACCTTGCTCAGCCCTCTCTTTGCCGACCGCTCTCCCGATCAACGCGCTCGGGCTCTGCACAATTTCGTGGCATATCCACTACTAATCCACCCTCCACCCCCCAAACCTTAAATGCGCGTAGGTGCCTCATGTCAGGGCCCGATCACTAGTCGGCGGAGACGGCGAACTCTGGCGGCCACTGCCTCAAGACCTGGGACGCCGCGCTTTGTGCCCAGCCAACCAATTGACGGACAATCGAGTGTGGCTCTGTGCATTGCGACAAGCCGATTGGAGCTATGTGACCACGAGACTATTTGACCGCCATGGCCGGTAACGGAAGGACAGCTCGGTGATACTTCAAGACACATTGCCGTTTCCGCCGACTCCTTCGGCCAGTATTGCCGGAAGGACGATGCAGGAGTCGACCTACGCGCAGCGGGTCACTGCTCGCCGTTTGCCAGAAGACGCTCCGAACATACTGCTCGTCTTGATCGATGATGCCGGGCCCGGGCTGCCAGACACTTTCGGCGGGGAGGTGAGAACCGACACGCTCAGCCGCGTCTACCGGGAGGGCATCGGTTTCAATCGCTTCCACACGACAGCGATGTGTTCTCCCACGCGAGCATCCTTGCTCACTGGTCGGAACCATCACCGCATTGGCAACGGTCAGATTGCCGAGCTGGCAAATGATTGGGATGGCTATGCGGGTGAGATTCCGAAGAGCAGCGCCCTCGTCGCCGATGTGCTCAAGCACTACGGCTACGCCACGGCCGCGTTCGGAAAGTGGCACAACACGCCCGCGATCGAGACGACGACGGCCGGACCGTTTCACAACTGGCCGTCCGAGATCGGCTTCGAGTACTTCTACGGCTTCCTAGCCGGCGAGGCCTCACAGTATGAACCGAATCTCGTTCGCAATACGACAGGGGTGCTGCCGCCCCGCACGCCGGAGGAGGGTTATCACCTCAGCGAAGACCTCGCCGACGACGCCATCGCCTGGCTGCACCGGCACCAGGCCTTCGAGCCGGACAAGCCATTCTTCATGTACTGGGCCAGCGGATGTCTCCACGCCCCTCATCACATCTGGAACGACTGGTCCGATCGCTATGCGGGTGCCTTCGACGACGGGTGGGATGCCTACCGAGAGCGCGTCTTCGAGCGCCAGAAGCAGCTCGGATGGATTCCCTCCGACGCCGAGTTGACGGCGCGGCACCCTCTGATGCAGGCGTGGGACGACGTCGCTGAGGACGAGCGACCGTTCCATCGCAGGAGCATGGAGGTGGCAGCCGGGTTCGCCGAGCATGTCGACGCTCAGGTCGGGCGGATCGTCGACGAAGTCGATGCGCTGGGCTGCGGGGAGAACACGTTGGTGTTCTACATCTGGGGCGACAACGGGTCGTCAGGGGAGGGCCAGAACGGCACGATCAGCGAGCTGCTCGCCCAAAACGGCATTCCGACGACCCTCGACATGCATCTCAAGGCCCTGGACGAACTCGGCGGCCTCGACGTCCTCGGTTCGCCCAAGGTTGACAACCAGTACCACGCCGGGTGGGCGTGGGCAGGAAGCACGCCGTACAAGGGTGTCAAGTTAGTGGCTTCTCACTTCGGCGGGACACGCAACCCGATGGCGCTCCGCTGGCCAGCAAAAATCCGTCCCGATGCGACGCCACGGCCGCAGTTCCACCACTGTAACGACGTCGTGCCGACGATCTACGAGGTCGTGGGCATCACGCCGCCTCGTGTCGTGAACGGCATCCAACAAGATCCGATAGACGGCGTGAGTTTCATGTACGCCTTCGACGACGCCTCCGCACCGGGACGCCTCCGGACACAGTATTTCGAGATCATGGGCAGCCGGGGCATCTATCACGACGATTGGATGGCCGGGGCCTTTGGGCCGCGGGTTCCATGGGTTCCCGGTCTTCCTCCTGGAATTCAGGAATGGACCCCGGACCAAGATGAGTGGGAGCTGTACGACCTGGGCTCCGACTGGAGCCAAGCCAACGACCTCGCGGCCACCCATCCGGAGAAGCTCGCGCAGCTGAAGGAGCAGTTCGCCATCGAGGCGGCGCGCAACAGCGTGTTTCCGATCGGTGGGGGACTGTGGATCCCGATCTTCCATCCCGAACTACGTATCTCGACTCCGTACCGCGAATGGAACTTCACCGGCGATGTCATACGCATGCCGGAGTTCTGTGCTCCCGCGCTGGGAAACCGTGCCAATGTCGTAACGATCGACGCCGAGATGCCGGAGAACGGTAGTGGAGTGTTGTACTCCCTCGGAGGAGCAGGTGGCGGTCTTACGTGCTACCTGGACGACGGAGTCCTGTGCTACGAATACAACCTCTTCATCATCATGCGTACGAAGATCCGTTCGACGGAACGGGTGCCGGCCGGCGGGGAAGCACAGATTCAAATCGAGACGACCTATCCAGAGCCGCGTCCCGGCGGTCCGCTCGACATCACGTTAAGGGTCAACGGGAACGTGTACGCCCAAGGTCAGGTGCCGATCAGTGCGCCACTTCTCTTCACCGCCAACGATTGTCTTGATATCGGGCGATGTCTCGGCGGACGAGTCTCGCTCGACTACTACGACCGTGCGCCCTTTCCCTTCAACGGCACGATCCACCACGTCAATGTCCGTTACACCTCTTAAGGAGCGCTTTCGGCTCGCCCAGGGTCAGTTGCTCCGCGCCCGCCTGACCTGCGGCGTCGTGCCTCCTGGACTTGCCTGTCTTCTCCTCTTCACGTCGGGTACTGCGGCCGACGGTTGTAGGGCACTGAGCCAGTCGTGTCCGCGCCGCAGCTTGGAGTCCGGCGTCGTGCCGATGCCCGACAAGAAGCCCCTTCCGGCACGCGGTCTTTACCGTCGTCTCGCCGTCCGGCGCTGTCCACCCCCCAGGTTGCCTGGCGGCGCCCCGGCCTGGACTCCCGGCGAGCGCGCGCCGTGTAGCCGTATGTTTGCACACTGTACCACGCTGTGGCACTTCGTGGTACAGCGTGGTACAATATGTCACATGGCTGATCACTACACCTTGCGGCTCGCACCCGGCACGAAACAGCGACTCTCCGAGCGGGCCCACCGCGCCCATCTGCCGGAACGGACCCTGGCGCAGCGCTATGTCGAGGAGGGGCTGCGGCACGACGTGCATCCGCTGATTCATTTTCTCGATGGTCCCAGTGGGCGACGCGCCAGCCTGGTCGGCCGCGGGCTCGATGTTTGGGAGGTCGTCGCCACCGTCCGAGACAACGAAGGGTCGATCCCACTGGCAGCACAGTATCTACAGGTCCCAGCCGGATTGGTGGAAGCCGCGGCGGCCTACTACGGCGAGTACAGCGACGAGATCGACACTGAGATCGAAACCAATGAGGCAGAGTACGAGCGGGGTCGCGCCGCGGCCGCCGCAGGTGAGCAAGCGCTCCGTGTGTGAAGGCTCTTCTGGACGAGCAGCTCTCACCGCAGATCGCAGTGCGCTTGCGCGGGGCGGGCTATGACGCCGTCGCTGTCGCCGAGCGCGTCGATCTCGTCGGAAGTATCGACTCGACCATCCTCGCGGTGGCGACGGGCGAAGGGCGCGTGGTAGTCACCAACAACATCAAGGACTTTCGGCCCCTCGCCGCCGAGCGGCTTGCGCAGGGACGGACGCATGGGGGCCTGATCTTGGTGCCCTCGACGCGGACCCGCAGTCGCGCTGCCCTCACCGCGCTCGCGGGTGCAATCGAGAAGGTGCTGCACGACCATCCCGACGGGCTGGCAGGCAGCGAGTGCTGGATCGGGCCGCTCATGAGTGGGTGACGCGCGTTGTTTCGGGCTGACCGTTCCGACCGAGAGGTCATTTGAGCGAACGCAGCCGCTGTCCGAGCGTGTCTTTACGTGTCTTTACGGTGCGGGAAGGGGAGGGATGGTGAGGGAACCTGAGGGGATCGAGGGGCCTCATCATCAGGGTTGTCATTGCCTTTTCCCTGTCTGTCAGGCTGACGTGAGACACCTGCAGTAGCCCACCATCCCACCAGGGCGAGTCAGGAACACGTAGACCAAATGACCATGACATCAGCACCTGTGACGACACGCGCCCAGAATGGGGCCGTGGCCGAAGACAATCCGGCGGCGAGACCCAAGCGGCGCCAGTTCGGCGCCGACTACAAGCTGGCCATCTTGGAGGAATACGAACAGATCACCGAAGACGGTGGCAAGGGCGCCCTGTTGCGCCGAGAGGGCCTGTACTCGAGCCACATCGTCGAGTGGCAGCGCGCCCGCGACGTCGGTGCCCTCTCGGGACTCGCACCCAAGCACCGCAAGAAGCGCTCGGCGGCCGAGCGCGAGCTCGATCTCTTGCGCCGGCGCAACGCCAAGCTCGAGGACCAGTTGGCTCGCCACCGCACGGCGCTCGAGGCCCAGGGAAAAGCATCGGAGCTCTTGGCGCAGCTGCTGGCGCAGAGCACTCCGGAGACCGACCAGCAGTCAGACGAGGAGCCGACGCGGTGATCGACGAATGCTTCGCCGTCGTCGAGCCGCTGCTCGGCACCAAGAGCGCCTGTGCCGCCGTCGGGCGGGCCCGGGCCAGCCATTACCGCCGGCTCAAGCCGTGCCGGGTGACGGAGCGCAAGCCCCGGCCCGCCCCGCCGAACAAGCTCAGCGACGAAGAGGTCGACGCCGTTCTCGAGGTACTGCGTTCTGAACGCTTCGCCGACTGCTCGCCCGCCCAGGTCTACTTCAGCCTCCTCGACGAAGGCGTCTACCTGGCGTCGGAGTCCAGCTACTACAGGATCTTGCGCTCCCAGGGCGAGGTGCGCGAGCGCCGCCGCCAGGCGACGCACCCCGCCAAGGTCAAGCCCGAGCTCGTCGCCGGCGCGCCGTTGGTCGTGTGGTCCTGGGACATCACCAAGCTCAAGGGCCCAAAGCGCGGCGAGTACTTCGACCTCTACGTCGTGCTCGACATCTTCAGCCGCTACGTCGTGGCCTGGTGTGTGGCGCCCTCTGAGTCAGGCGAGCTGGCCAAAGAGCTCATCGCCGACGCCGTGGCGCGCCACCGGGTGCCCCCCGACCAGCTCACCATCCACGCCGATCGCGGCTCGTCGATGACGTCGAACCCGGTGACCGAGCTGCTCACGTTCTTGGGCATCGGCCGCAGCCACAGCCGCCCGCACGTGAGCAACGACAACCCCTACAGCGAGGCGCAGTTCAAGACGCTCAAGTACTGCCCCGCCTTCCCCGAGCGCTTCGGCTGCATCCAAGACGCCCGGGCGTTCTGCGAGGCGTTCTTCGCCTACTACAACCACGAGCACCGCCACTCGGGCATCGGCTACCACACGCCGGCCTCGGTGCACTACGGCACCGCCGAGGAGGTTCGCTCCCAGCGCGCCGAGACGCTCGATGCCGCCTACGCGGCGAACCCGGTTCGGTTCAGCCACCGCCGGCCACAGCCTCCGAAGCTGCCCACCGTGGCGTGGATCAATGAACCTGTGCCGGTCGAGGACCTTGTACGGATTGCGTCATAAGAACGTGTCTCAAATCGCTTGACAGGTTCCGTTTGGCCCGCCAGGGTGGCAGGTCGGAAAGGCCGCAGCTTTGTTGGATTTTTCCTACTGAGCCTCTTGTTCTTCCCGCTCGCACTGATCATGGCCTACGTTGTGCCCGACCGACGGATCCTTAGCCCGGTCTAATCGAGTCATCTGTTTGCTAAAGGAGCAGTGGGATTGCGTCGAATCGTCCAGCCGACAAAGGTGATGAGCCTTCTGTCCCCGAGTCTGCGCGCTCAGCGGGCTCAGCGAATGACCATCCGGATCGAGAAAGCGAGCGATCCCCTTACGAAGCACCGCACGCGGCGTCGAGCACAACGTCCAGCGGCCCCCGACGATCCCTCGGCCGAAGAGCTCTTGTCTTCGTATCGGTGGGAGCCGTCATCGGATCGGGCTGGCTCTTCTCGTCGTTCGACGCGGCTCGGATCGCTGGCGGGGGTGGTGCCTTCACGGCCTGGATCCTGGGTGTGTCGCTCGTCCTGGTCCTTGCCTTTGTTCACGCAGAGCTCGGGACGATGTTCCCAGTCGACGGTGGAACGGCGCGCTTCCCCCTGTACGCCTTCGGACGAGTCACTGGGTTCTTCTCCGGGTGGTTCGCGTGGATCAGCGCCGTCTGCGTGCCGGCGATCGAAACTGAAGCTGCGCTGCGTTACGTCGGTAACTACGCCCCCTCGCTGATATCGCAATCTCCGGGCTTCGTGCGGCTCACACCGCTCGGCCAGCTCGTCGCAGTGTTCGTACTGCTCGGGTTCACCGCTTTGAACGCGGCGGGCATGCGATGGTTCCGCGAGACGAATACCGTCGTTGTCTGGTGGAAGATCGCCGTCCCGCTCATTGTGGCGATCGCATTCGTCGTCCACGGGTTCGACCGCCATAACTTCACCGTCGGTGGGCTTTTCCCGGGGGGAGCGCACAGCGTGCTGGCTGCCGTCAGCACTGGAGGCGTCGTTTTCGCCCTTCTGGGCTTCGAGCAAGCTGTGGAGTTGGGTGGCGAGACGAAAGATCCGCAGCGCAGCGTTCCCTGGGCCGTGATCGGCTCCGTCGTGATTGCCGGTGCCATCTATGTGATCGTCCAGATCGCCTTCATCGGTGCCATTCCCCACGGGGACCTGACCCGGGGCTGGCACGAGGTTCGCTTCCACGGTGACTTCGGCCCTCTGGCGGGACTCGCCGGTGTTGTCGGTCTGACGGCATTTGCCTACCTGATCTATGCGGACGCCATCATCTCTCCGGCAGGATCGGGCATGACCTTCTCCGCTACGGCGTCCCGGCTCCCCTTTGCGCTAGCTCGTGAGCGCTATCTGCCTGCCTGGCTCGGGACCCTCAATCGTCGAGGCGTGCCGTTCCGGAGTTTGAGCCTCTGTTTCGTGACACAAGTGGTTGTCATCATCCTGCTTCCGGATTGGGACCGCCTGCTGTCATTTATCACCGCCGCAACGGTGCTTGTCTACGCGACCGCTCCGCTCGCGCTCGGGGTGCTTCGCAAGACGGCTCCAGACGTCCCCCGCCCATACCGTCTCCGCTTCGCCGGGCTGACCGCACCGACAGCCTTTGTTATCGCCAACCTCCTCTTGATGTGGGTCGGATGGGCGACAGTCTCCCGGCTTTTCTTGGTGGTCGCCTTCGGTGGGATAATCATCGGCCTGCTGGCGCTGCTCCGGCCCGGATCCCGCTACACGGGATTCGAATGGCTGGCTGCCTCGTGGATCGTCCCGTATGTGGGAGCAATGTGCGCGGTGAGCTACCTCTCTCCCTATGGGGGTGGGCGGGCCACACTGTCGGACTGGGGGTGCGCAGTCGCAGTGGTGATCGTCAGTGTTGCCATCTACGCCCTAGCCCTGCGCCTCGGCATGCTGGCAGACCGCCGGTTGGCTGACGTCGACCGACCCATGTCGCGGTGGCTTTACGTAGACATGCCGGCCGAGGACCCCGAGGGCGAAGATGTCTAACGCCGACTCGATCCCGAGACGCTCGGTGGCCGCGTCGAGGGCTGGTACGAAATTCGCCCAAGTCCCGAAAACGAGCCATTGGCTCGGCTGGCAAGCGCAGGTCGTGGTTGACGGACTCGCTGCGCGCCGGGCGGACGACATCGGCGATCTCGGCCTGTCGAGCGCAACAAGTAGACGGCGGAGCCGTTCGCGGACCCGAGGCGGAGTGCTATTGACGGCACGTATACACCGAGAGTATTCTCTTAGGTATGAGTGTACCTATGGCCCTCCTCGGGCTCCTCGATCGTGAACCAAGCCACGGCTACGACCTGAAGCACGATTACGACGCCTACTTCGGTCGCGGCCGGCCGCTGCCGTTCGGCCAGGTGTACGCAACTCTCGGCCGCCTCGCGAGGGATGGAAAGGCAATGGCTGGCGAGGCTGAACCCGGAGCCGGTCCCGATCGCAAGCGCTACACGATCACCGAGACCGGGAAGAGCGAAGTCGAGACGTGGCTCGCCGAGCCCATCCCGGCCGAGCCCTACCTCCAGACCGACGTGTTCGTGAAGGTCGTGCTCTCGCTCATGCTCGGTCGCCCCGCCGGGGAGTACCTCGACGCGCAGCGGGCCACACACTTACGGCGGATGCGCGAGCTCACCGAACTCAAGCAGAAAGGCAGACTCGTGGATGCCCTCCTCGCTGACCACGGCCTTTTCCACCTGGAGGCCGATCTTCGCTGGATTGATCTCACTGCGGCTCGCCTCGCGGCGCTCGCCGAGGAGGTGGCGTCATGACAGTCGCGAATGGTTCTTCGGTGGTCACAGTCGGAGGGGCGATCATCGAAGGGCGAGACCTCGTGCTCTCCTTCGGGGAGACCCCGGCGCTTCGCGGAGCGAACATCTCGGTGGAAAAGGGCGAGATCGTGGCCGTGATGGGTCCGAGCGGCTCGGGCAAGTCCACGCTGCTCCACTGCCTGGCGGGCATTCTTGTCCCGGACGCCGGCGGCGGGGTCTACTTCGACGGCCGCCGCCTCGACACGATGCGGGAGTCAGAGCGCTCGAAGCTACGACGTGATCGTTTCGGCTTCGTCTTCCAGTTCGGTCAGCTCGTGCCCGAGTTGACCGCCGAGGAGAACGTCGCTCTGCCGCTGTTGCTCGGTGGGGCGCACCGTAAGGATGCCATCCGTGAGGCACGGGGCTGGTTCGAACGGCTCGACCTCGCAGGTATGGAGCACCACCGCACCGGCGAGATGTCCGGCGGCCAGTCCCAGCGCGTCGCGCTCGGCGCGCGGGCTCGTCGCCCATCCCGACGTCCTCTTCGCCGACGAACCGACCGGGTCACTCGACTCGCTGAGCGGCGAACTGGTCATGGGCCTGTTGACCCGGGCCGCGCGTGAGCAGGGATCGACGGTGATCCTCGTGACCCATGAACCGCGCGTCGCCGCGTATGCGGACCGGGAGGTCATCGTGCGGGACGGGCTCGTGACATCGCCGGAACTGATCTCCCGATGATCCGCCTTGGTCTTCGCTTGACGTTAGCAAGCGGCCGCGAAGCGGTGTTGCGTGTCCTCGTCACCGCGGCAGCCGTCGCCCTGGGCGTCGGACTGCTGCTGGCTGCGCTGGCGGGTGGCAACGGTCTGCACGCTCAGACCGAGCGTGGTGCGTGGCTCGACACCTCGGCGCCGGCGTCACGGTCGACGTCGGGCACGTCGACCTCCGACCGGCTGTGGTGGCTGTCGAGCGTCGATCAGTTCGGCACTCAGGCGATCGATCGCGTCGACGTTGCCGCCGCCGGACCGAACGCTCCGGTCCCGCCGGGGGTTACCCACCTACCGGGCCCGGGTGGGTACTACGCCTCGCCGGCCCTCACGACGCTCATCGAGTCCCAGCCGGCGAACGAGCTCCGTGACAGGTTTCCGGGGCGCCAAATTGGGACCATCGGCGCAGCGGCGCTTCCGTCCCCGAACTCACTGATAATCATCGTCGGCCACACCGCCCGCCAGCTCTCGCGGGCACCTGGTGCGGTCGAGGTGGGAGGCATCCAGCGCACGCTGGCCAACTGCTACCACTGCCAGAACCCCATCGGGAGCGGACCTGTTCTGCAGTGGATCCTGGCTGGCGGAGCCGTCTTCCTGTTGCTGCCGGTGCTCATCTTGATCGCGACGGCGAGCCGGCTGTCGGCAGCGCGGCGTGAGGAGCGCTTCGCCGCCATGCGACTCGTCGGGGCCACGCCGCGTCAGATTTCTGTGGTCTCCGCGGTGGAGGCAGTTGTCGCGGCGCTCGTGGGCGTCGCAGTCGGTTTCGCACTCTTCTTCGTCTTCCGACCGCTGCTCTATCACGTGCCGTTCACCGGAGCGCCCTTCTCTCAGGGCGACTTCTCGCTGCACGGCATCGACATCGTGCTCGCCGTGATCGGCATCCCGGTCGCCGCGATCGTGTCCGCGCACCTCGCTCTTCGCAGGGTCCAGATATCACCGCTCGGCGTGACCCGGCGAGGGTCGTCCCGCCAACCGCGGATGGTACGGATCATCCCGCTCCTCGCCGGCATGGCCGTGCTCGCTTACTTCGACGCGCACGGCAAACCGGGCAGCAATGGTGGTCAGCTTCTCGAGCTGCTCGTGGGATTCGCGCTCCTTGTCGTGGGCCTGGTTCTCGCTGGACCGTGGTTCACGACCGCTGGTTCCCGACTCATGACGAAGCGGGCCAACCGCCCCGCCACGCTCATCGCCGGCCGCCGGCTCCTCGACAATCCCAAAGCAGCCTTCCGGTTCATCAGTGGGCTCGTGATCGCCCTTTTCGTTGCAAGCGCGTTGATCGGGGCCCTCAGCTCCATCGCCTTCGTCAGCAGCTCTGGAGGAGGAAGCGCTGGGAAATACACCCTCGCCGAGCCGTTCTGCAGCTTCTCGACGTCGAACTGTCCCGCTTCCACGCAAGTACCTTCTGTCCCAGGCCAGGTGCTTGCCGAGCTCCACGCCACGCCGGGCGTGCGTGGCGTGACAGTGGTCCACCAAGTCCCGCCTGGTCAGCAGGCGAACTGGGGCGGGCCGGCTGGGGTTGTCGTGTGCGCCCAGCTGGCGAAGACGCCGGCGATCGGCACGTGCGCTCCAGGAGCGACCGTGGCGAGTATCGGCTACTTCCTTTCGAACCTCCTTGGGCACAACTCCCACGCGTCGTCGACGATCTGGCCGTCCGCGCACCTGGCGGCGGCGAAGGCCGCGCGTCTTCACGTCGACGCGGTTGTCGTCGCTACCGACGGGTCCTCGAGATCGCTCGAACGGGTACGGACCACGCTCGAACGGGCCTTTCCCTTCCAGGGACAGCCGGTCGGAGTCGAGTCGCTCGATCCGTCGAACGCGCGCCTTCTTACGATGATCCAGGACATGACCGACGTGCTCATCGTGGCGAGCCTCATCATCGCCGCCTGCAGTCTCGCGGTGAACATCGTCGCCGGGTTGGGCGAGCGCCGGCGCCCGTTCAGCCTGCTCAGGCTCACCGGCGTCTCCACTGCCCTTCTGCGCCGTGTCGTCGCCCTGGAGAGTGCGCTGCCACTCCTCCTGGTCGCCGCAGTCTCGATCACAGTAGGTCTTGTGTCGGCCGCCCTCTACCTCCACTCCCAGGTCGGCATCTCGTTCAGCACCCCGGGAATCGGCTACTGGGCGACTGTCATCGGCGGACTTGCGGTTTCACTCGCGATCATCGCCTCGACGTTCCCGCTCCTGAACCGGATGACAGGACCCGAAGTTGCCCGAAACGACTGACCGCACCGGCACCGTGGAGCGTCGGTATTGGTAGGTGATCCACCACGCGTGTGTCCCCGCCACGAGGAAGGTCCTCGAAAAGAACCTGTCAAAACACCGAGAACCGTAGGTCGTAGAGGCCAAAGGTTTCTCGGGGCTTCGACGGTGAAACGACGACAGTGGGTGGTGCGGCGACCATGGGCGGCTGCACAACGCATGCCTCGTTACCTGGCGATCACAGAACCGTGAACCGGTTGACGGTCAGACCTCTACGGCAAGGTGGTCTTCGGAATTCTTCCAACCAGATGCGCTGGTCAGGGTGATCCTCGCCGAGTTGAGGGTCTCGCGGCGCTATTGACAGGTGAGCCCTGATCTGTTGTAGTCCTGTCCTATGCCAGTAGGTAAACAGAGCAACCCCGATGACGAAGCCGGTGCTGCTCCAGACGTCGCTGCTAATCGCGATGGCCCGGCCACTGCACGCGGGCCTGGGTCGCCGATCGAGTTTCGGCTCGACCCCGTCTCTGGTGTGCCGACCTACCTGCAGCTCGTCCAGCAGGTGGAGCACGCCTTGCGGCTCGGTTACCTCAATCCGGGCGACCAGCTGCCCAAGGTGAGAGATGTGGTCGCGTCGCTGGCCATCAATCCGAACACGGTGCTCAAGTCCTACCGGGAACTCGAGATCAAGGGCCTGACGACGGGCCGTCCGGGGCAGGGGACGTTCATCCAGGCATCGGTCAGCCAGGTTGCGCTTCCGGAGCTGACCGGACTGCGCCGCTCCCTGCTCTCCTGGCTGACCACGGCCGACACGGCCGGGTTGGACGAGGACGGGATTGTGGCGCTGTTCACCAGCGTGTTGCGGGATTTTCGTGAGCGCCGCGGCAGCTCTCGCGACAGCCGTGGCGCCCCACGCGGCGAAACGGAGGATGTCGCATGAACGTCATCGAAACCAACGACCTCGGGAAACGCTATGGCAGTACCTGGGCCTTGCGTGAGTGCACGCTGGCCGTTCCCGATGGGCACGTGGTCGCACTGGTCGGACCGAACGGGGCGGGCAAGACCACCCTGTTGAACCTGGCGGTCGGCCTCACGGGTCCGACCGCCGGCGCTGTGAGCGTTCTCGGCCATATGCGGCCTGGGTCGCCCGTTGCGCTCGACGCCATCGCGTTCGTCGCTCAGGACGCGCCGCTCTACAAGAACCTCTCCGTCGCCGACATGCTGCACCTCACCCGCAATCTGAACCGGCACTTCGACCAGCAATACGCCGAAGCCCGACTGGGCGAGCTGGACATCCCATTGCAGCGCAAGGCCGGCAACCTGTCTGGCGGCCAGCAGGCGCAGCTTGCGCTGACCCTGGCGTTAGCACGGCGGCCAAGACTCCTCGTGCTCGACGAGCCGATGGCGATGCTCGACCCGCTGGCCCGCCACGACTTCATGGCCACGGTGATGACCGCCATGGTCGAAGACGGCGTGTCGGTGGTGCTGTCCTCGCACGTGCTCACCGAACTCGAGCGGGTGGCCGACTACCTCATCTTGGTGTCGCGCGGCCGGGTGCAGGTTGTCGGAGAGGTCGACGACCTGGTCGCCCACCACCGCGTGCTCACCGGACCGGCCGCCGAAGCTGACAGGTTCACGGAACTACTGGGCGTGGTGCACGCGTGGCGCGGCGAGGCCCAGGCTCACCTCTTGGTGAGGACGAACGGAAGCACCGACGCAGTGCCTTCAGGGTGGGAGGAGCACCCGGTGAGTCTCGAAGAGCTCGCCCTGGCCTATCTGCGCGAGCCCGGCGCCTCCGCGTTGCCAGGCCCGGCCTCGGCCGGGATGCAGGACCGTAGGCGGTGACGAAGTGACGACGCTGACCATTCCTGCGCGTCTGGAGAAGGACGCGAAACTTCGTCCGCTGCCGTGGCGGCGTATGGCCTGGGTCACCTGGCGACAGCAGCGAATTGCGGTGGGCGGCGTGGCCTTGTTCCTCGGCGTCCTCGCGTTCTGGCTGTGGATCACCGGCCTCCAGCTGCACCGGGCCTACGCCGCCGCCATCGCCTGCCACCCCGCGAGCTCGGCTGCTTGCCAGAACCTGATCGTCAATTTCCAGAGCACGAACGTCGTCCTGAAAGGTGGGTTCGTCCTGCAGCCGGTGCCCGCACTCATTGGGGCGTTCGTCGGGCCACTGGTGCTGGCCCGTGAGCTCGAGACAGGCACCTTCCGCTACGCCTGGACCCAGGGCTTCGGGCGGTGGCGTTGGGCGCTCGCCAAGCTGGTCTTGGTCGGGCTCGCGGTGGCCGCCCTGGCCGGCGCCTTCAGCGTGTTGGTCTCGTGGTACTACCAGCCGTACCTCGCCTCCGGAAACGGGACCGTCTTTTCCTCGCCGTCTCCGCTCTCACCCGGGCTGTTCGACCTGCGCGGGGTCGCGTTCGCCGCTTGGACGCTGGCTGCTTTCGCGATCGGCGCCCTCGCCGGCATGCTCATCCGCCGGGTCGTTCCGGCGATTGTTGCCACCCTCGCCGTCTACGCCGGTCTCGCGTTGCTGGACGGGAACGTGTTGCGCCAGCACTACCTGACACCGCTGCTCGCGAAAGGTTCGAACCTACCCGGTGCCGCCTGGATCACGAGCGAGTGGTGGACCAAGAGCGGGACGTTCGCGTTCGGTGGCCGACCTCCGATCAGCCTGCTCCAGCAGCTCTGCCCCGCATCTTTCGTTACTGGACCTGGCGGCAGAATAGGCGTAATAGGCGGCGCCGGCACCCCAACGACGTGTCTCGTCCAACACGGCTACACGCAGTGGGCCGACTACCAGCCAGCCAACCACTTCTGGCCGTTCCAGTGGATCGAGGGCGGCTGGTTGCTCGCGCTGTCGGTGCTGCTCATTGGCGTGACCGTCTGGCTGGTCCGCCGTCGGGTGACTTGAAGCGCGCAACCTGGGCATCACCGGCTTCCTATGGGGTTGTCAATCTAGTTTCATGGGGTCGAAGTCCCAAGCAGCGGCGGATCGAATACGAAGCGGAGAATCCGATGTGCGCACTCACCACCCTTATGACTCAGCACCTGGTTTCACCGCGCCGGCGGATCTCGACGACGAGGTTGCTACTCCTCACTCGACGCGATGCCGGCCAGGTGCTCAAGGCCCCATGACGATCCCAGCGATGGCGGGCCCGCCCCCGACCGGGATGCAGAGCCGTCGAAGGTGACGCAGTGACGACACTCACCGTTCCGATTCCTCTGGAGAAGGACGCGAACCCTCGGCCGCTGCCGTGGCGGCGCATGGCCTGGGTCACCTGGCGGCAGCACCGAATTGCGCTGGGGGGCGTGGTTGTCTTCCTGGGCGCGCTGGCGGTATGGCTGTGGAACGCCGGCCTTCAGCTGCATCACGCCTACGCCGCCGCCATCGCCTGTCACCCGGTGGGCTCGACCGCGTGCAGTGAGCTGATCTTCAACTTCGATGCCACGGGCGGTGTTCTGAAAGGTGGCTTCGTCCTGCAGCCAGTGCCCGCGCTCATCGGGGCCTTCGTCGGGCCACTGGTTCTGGCCCGTGAGCTCGAGACCGGCACCTTCCGCTACGCCTGGACCCAGGGCTTCGGGCGGTGGCGCTGGACGCTCGCCAAGCTGCTGATGCTCGGGGTCGCGGTGGCCGCCATCGCGGGCGCCTTCAGCGTGTTGGTCTCGTGGTATTACCAGCCGTACCTTGCCACCGGCAGACTTTATGACGCGACGGCCCCGCTTCATCACTGGCTGTTCGACCTACGCGGGGTCGCGCTCGCCGCTTGGACGTTGGCCGCGTTCGCGATCGGCGCCCTCGCCGGGATGCTCATCCGCCGGGTCGTCCCGGCGATCGTCGCCACCCTGGCGGGCTACACCGTTCTCGCCGTGGTCGTCGGAGACGTCCTGCGTGCAAACTACCAACCGGTCAACCACTTTTGGTCGGTCCAGGGAATTGAGGGCGGCGGGCTGCTCGCGTTGTCGCTACTGCTCATCGCAGTGACCGTCTGGCTCGTCTGTCGCCGCGCGGCCTAAAGGACAGCGAGTACACGCCGTGCGTCGAAAGTCTCTTACCTTGCTCTCTCTACTCCCTCTCATGGCTGCTTCGGTGTCGTTAGCCAGCTGTTCATCGCCTACAGGCCCCGCAGGCCCAACGGGGACTCTGACCGGCACCCTCCGGGCTGTAGGTGGCCCTGCTGGGGGCCCGAGAGCCCTCAGCGGACAGATCACTCTCCGCGGATCGGGTGGAAACATTGCCACCATTACTGTCGGTGACAACGGTCGATTTTCCGTGCCCGTAGCCGTAGGTACATACAACGTCTCAGCGCGGAGTCCGCAGTACGAAGGAGGCACCGCCGACTGCAAGGCCTCGGGACCCGTGACCATGACCAAAGGCGTCACGAGCAGCGTAGAGGTTGACTGCCAGGAGATATAGCGGTCAGCGACCGAGAGTTGAAGGTCGGCCCCAGCAACCACTGCGGGCGACTGCGCCCGGTGATGCCAAAGAGGCTGGCGCCACGTCGGGTGTGGGCGATGAGGGGACCAAGGAGCCAGACACGACGCAGCTGTGGATGCGGCGGGCGACTCCATCCAGGGTTTTGCATGAGCGGGCCGACAAGTACGCCTACCTTTCCTACTGATGACGCGTTGACGACCTTGGATGGGCCGTCGAGTCGACACCAAGGAGAAGGTGTTGGGCGTTCCTCGGGAATGGAGCCGGCGAGCGAAGTGCCCACACACTTACGAGTGACCGAACCAAAGCCTCAGGACGTCGGGTCGCTTTCGGGCCCCCGCGTCGAGTCGCCCATGTCCGCTTCTACTGCTCTATAGACATTCCCGTGAATTCGATCGTTACCGATCCGCTCAAGGAAGCCGTCGCGTTCCAGGATCTCATAGACGGCCGGTTTCACCCGGGCAAGCCGCAGGGTGATATGGGCCTGTTTTGTGAGCTCGAGTATCTCGCCCATTTTCCCGGACCCCTGCGAATCGATGAAGTCGATACCTTCGCAGTCGAGCACGATATTGGTTATGCCCGGCGTTGAGAGGGCCACCTCGCGGACCCGATCCTCGAGGGCATCAGAGGTGGCAAAGAAGAGGCCTCCGTCCAGCCGTAGGATCACCACTCCCGGGAACTGCTCATCGGAGGGGTGCTCGTCCAACTCCCTGAAGACCTGTGTACCAGGCTCGCGCGCGAGCAGGGGCATCGGCGGTCGGGTAGCCACTGAGATCAGCCAGAGCAGCGATAGCCCGATTCCGATCATCACCCCAGCAAGAACACCGAACACGAGAGTCCCGGCGATAGCTGCCATTGCGATCCAAAAGTCGAAACGTTGCACCCGAGCCAGTCGGCGCATTTCGGGCAGGTCCATCATGCCCATGACGACCGCTTCGATAATGAGGGCGGCAAGCACGGGCTTGGGCAATTTCGAGAACACCGGAGCCAGGACGAGCAGAGTGAGCAGGACGATCACCCCCGAGGTCAACGACGCGAGACCCGTGCGTGCGCCCGAGTGGTCGTTCAGAGAGCTCGCCGAGAGGCTCGTCGACACGGGCATCCCCTGGAAGAGACCGGCTCCCACGTTGGACATACCTTGAGCGAAGGATTCCTGGTTGATGTCGATGCGGTAACGGTGCTTGGCGGCGAACGACCGGGAGTCTCCTGCAGTCTGTGAGAAGCCAATGAGCACGAGGGCGACTGCGGCTATTGCGATTGTGCTTGCGTGCGCACTCACCAGGTGCCATTCCGGGAGCTTTACTGTTGGCAACCCCCTTGGAACTTCCCCCACCAGGGCCACGTCATGGGCGCCGAGCTCAAAAATCCACGAGGCCAAGAGACCGCCGACCACCAGGACGAGGGCACCGGGGATGCGCGGCGCCATCACCCGCAACCCGAAGACCACGACGAGCGAGACAATGCCGACCACCAACGTCGCCCAGCTGACGCCGCCCAGGGACGAGATCCAGGACCGCAATTCCTGAATCGGGTTGGCGCCCGAGACTTCCGTCCCGGTGAGTTTTGGAAGCTCGCCGATCACCACGTCGATGGCCGCTCCGAAGAGGAAGCCTGTGACCACGGCGCGAGACAAGAACTGGGCGATCCACCCCATATTGAACACGGCCAGGAGAAGGAAGAGCGCTCCCGACGCAAGGGTGATTGTGGCGACAAAGGACGCGATGTCTTGGGTTCCGGAGATCTTCGCGGCCAGGACCGCACTGGCGGCCACAGCCGCCAATCCCGAACTCGGTCCGGTCGAGATCTGGCGGCTCGTCCCGAAGACGGCGTAGAGAATTGCCCCGGCCGCGGCCGCGTAGAGGCCGTTCTGTACCGGGATCCCCGCAATGGAGGCATAGCCCAAGTTCTTTGGGACGATCAGCGCCGCAACCGCGACACCGGCGATGAGATCGCCTCTCAGCCAACGACGATCGTAGGAACGAATCCAGCCAACCATCGGCACGTGTCGCCATCGGTTCACTTGGGCGAGACCATTGCCAGTTCGGGCCACCAACCTCCGACGCTACATTCCTGAACGTCCTTGGCCAGGAGTTCCTCTAAGCGTTGGCCTCTTCGTGCGGAGAGGCTGGCGGGCAACGACCCGATGAGAGGACTGCGCCGCGCTCCGGTCAGCTAGCCAGGATCTTCGACTTCTGCGCCTCGAACTCGGCGTCGGTGATGACGCCTTGCGACTTCAGGTCGGCCAGCTTCGACAGCTGGTCGGCGGCGCTGTTCCCCGTCGTCCCGGCCGCCTGTTGCACATATGAGTCGAATGCCTTCTGCTGCTGCGCCGCATCACGAGCCGCCCGCTCGTGCATCTTGCCGCCTCGTGCGATCAGGTACACAAATACGCCCAGGAACGGGAGGACGACGATGAAGATTACCCACAGTGCCTTCGCCCAGCCTCCCATGTCGTGGCTGCGGAAGATGTCGATGAACACCATGAACAGCAGCCAGATCCAGATGACGAAGAGGAAGAAGTACAGCATCGTCAGGAAGAAATCAAGGATTGGATATTGGTAGCTGGCGGCAAACATTTGTTCCCCTTCTGTCAGTGAGCGGTCGCGACACGCAGAGAGCGGCGCTAGGTGCGGCGTCTCCTTATCCAATTGAAGTTCAGGATCGTCGTGATGATATCGACCTGGGAGCTGCGCCGCGTACTTTTGCCCTCAGCGGTCTTCTCTGCCGCCGCCATCACTTCGACTCAGACCGGACCCGCCAGAAGTCCCCGATGCTATTCAGGACCGGTTGCGAAGCGGTGGACCCTCAAAGAAGTAGGGATGAAACGGGGCAGGGTGGTGTACCGTACGCGCTTCGGGTGTGGCGCTAGTTCGTCGCCTCGATGTCCTTGCCGTGAAGCATGGCGCTCCAAGCGATGGCGGGAGCACTCTTCCAGCCACCGTCCTTGACGGCTTGGGCGAATTCGGTTCCGGCGATCGCCAGCCCAGATATTCCGAGGAGTATTTCCACGGTCCATGCAGCAGTGAGCCATGCGCCGGACAGTCCGAAGATCAGGCCAAAGGGCACCCATGACGAGATCCACAGGCTGATTCCCAACCGAAGCTTCACGCCCAAATCCTTCCAGTTCCGAGAGCCCTGATAGTTGCCCCCGTGAACGGAGCACCCGAATCACCGATCGCCGCCACCGACGAAAGCCAATCAGACTCCTTCGACGGCCTCCAGTCGTCCGGAACGGATCGCCTCTGTAAATGACACGTAGTCGCGCTCGTTTTGATCGGCATAGCGTTCGGAGAAGCCGGTGATCGATCGGTCGAACTTGTCGCTCTTGCCAAGGTACGCGGCCAGCTCGACGGCATCTCCCGACTTGGCGTGCGCGCGGGCCAAGGTCCAGCCGCAGATCTCGGCATAGAACCCGAGTACGAGCGGAGTCATCATCTCGACCAGGGCCGAACCCTTCATGTCGCGGAGCTGACGCCAATACAGATGGCGATTGGCCTCGACCCCCTTGGTCCACCCCAGATAGATGTCACTGGCCGCCTGCATCAGCCGCTGCCCCTGGACCACCCGCTCACCGGGTTCCTTGAACCGGCTCTTGGGGAGGTGGTCCTCGAGCACCGAGGCCGTCGCCTCCTTGACCTGGAGAAACAGCGGATCGTGCTCGTCGCGGCCCTGGAGCAGGACGATGAACGCACGGGTGCCGACACTGCCGACGCCCACCACCTTGCGGGCCAGGTCGACGATCTCGAATCGCTCCAGGAGGTGGCGGCGATCCTCCTGCAAGGTGGCCCGATAGGCGCGGAACTGCTGGTGGATCGCCTCTTCCACCTCGTCGGCCGAGTACCCGTACATCGCCTGAAGGTCGCGCGCCGGGATGACCACCGGTGGCTCGCTGACAATCCGGTAACGACCGTCAACCACTTCGGCGAGCTTCGACAGCGCCTGCAAGCTGTCGCGCGTATGGGCCTTTAGTGCGCTCTTCTGGGCGCGTTGTGCGCCTTTCTTGGCCTCGGCAGACGCCTGTTTCGTTCGTGCCCCCTTGGTCAGGGCACCGATCGCGTCCATGAGCTCTTGCTCGGTGAGTCGCGCGTACCAGATGTCCATGTTTCCCATCTCGGCGAATCCGGCCATGGCTTCTCGATACGCCCTGACGGAGGCGAGCGTCGCAGCCGTGACATCCGCTGCGCTAAAACCGTTATTGCGAGCCGCGATGGCGAAGCTCGCAGCCATGCGCTTCACGTCGTATTCGAAAGGTCCCGGCAGGGTCTCATCGAAGTCGTTCAGAGCGAACAGCAGGGTCCGCTCGGGTGACGCGAACGCACCGAAGTTCGAAAGATGCGCATCGCCGCATAACTGGACATTCAGGCCGGCCGTGGGCGTGTCCTTGAGGTCGGTGGCCATGATCCTTGCAGCGCCGCGGTAGAAGGTGAACGGAGACGCCACCATCCGACCATGACGAACAGGCACCAGATCCGGCTCCCGAGTCACGTTCTGCTCCTCGAGCAATGCGACCGGGTCGGGGCGATCCGCGGACGGTACCCAATCGGCATGGCTTGTGAGGGGTGCGCGCCCGCGGGCGTCCTTACCTTTGGCTCGCCTTTCTCCGACGCTTGGATGAGCGATCTTCGTCACGACCATGGTTCATGTCTCCCTCTGACGCATCGCCTTGAATGAGCTTGCACGAAGCTCACGAACCGTGCCATTTGGTGTCACCCTCAGCTGGAGCGTTGGTCGCGCGTTGCAGCGCACCTTCAACGAGTCAACAGCGTCACGAGGGTGCTACCCAAGGCCGACGCCCTCGATGTCTGCTGAAGGTGTGATGTCCGGCAACCGACGCATGCGGAACGAGTTCGCGAAACCGAGAAGTGAGGCGAAGGCCGGAACCAAGAGTGCGATCTGGAGCGAGCGGTTCCGAGCGCGGGTGTTGATGGCCAGGATTTCGTCCTGCACGGCTTTCGGCTCCCCGGCGATCTGCTGCTGGAGCTGAGTGTTGCTCATGATCTCGGCATCGTGTTCGAGGTCCCCTGAGATCTGTTGCTGTTGGGCCGGTGGGATCACCGGACTGGCCTGTACCTGGTGGTTGAAGCTCAGCGCCAAGGCCCAGAGCATGAGTCCACCCGCTATCGCGAGCCCGAACGAGAGCCCGAACGAGCCTGCAGCAGAGTTCACGCCGGCGGCCTCACTGACATGCTCCTCGCTGATTGGTGCCAGGGTGAAGTTGTTCAGTTGCGAGACCAGCATGCCCAGGCCCGAGCCGCAGATCACCAGGGGGATCACCAGGTACCATCCCGAGTCCACTCTCGGCACGAGAGGGATGATGGCCGCCATGCCGACGGTGCTCAGGGCGAAGCCGGTGAGAACGATCTGTGCGGGTCGGAAACGGCCCGCCTTACGTCCGGCCAGCATCGCCACGCCGAACATCGACAGCGACAAAGGTGCGAGCGAGAGGCCGGCCTCCATGGCGTTGTACTCGAGGGTCATCTGCAGGAAGAGCGGCAGCGCGATCATGGCGCCGCCCAGCGTGATCTGCTGGAGCATCTGTTGCGAGATGCCGATGCGGAAGTTCAGGTGCTTGAACAGGCCCGGGTCCAACAGCGTCGGCTTTCCCTGCCGCTTGCGCCACACCAGCCAATACGCAAACGCCGCCAGCGTCGCTGCGCCGATCCCCATGATCAGGCCCACGTACTGGCCGCCCTCCTGCCACACGAGTATGCCGAGAACGAGGCCACCCATGCCGACGATCGAGAGGATGGCACCGACGGCGTCGATCTGTCGTGGCCCGGTGTAAGGGACGTCCTTGACCAAGCGGATCTGTGACAGCACCACCAGGATGATCAGCGCCTCGAGCCCGAAACCCACTCGCCAGGACAGGTAGGTCGTGAGAAATCCGCCCAGGAGCGGACCGATGGCTGCTGCAATTGCCGCAGCCGCACCGACGAGCGCATATGCCCTCTTCTGGGCGGCGCCCGTGAAGTTTCCGTGGATGAGGGACTGCATCGCGGGCAGCAGCAATGACGCACCCAGTCCACCAACGATCGCCCAGAAGATGATGATGGTGTTGAGGTCCTGCGCAACCGTCATGGCCACAGCGCCGACGGCGTAGCCCAGTAGGCCGATCACGTAGGCACGTCGCCGACCCATGAGGTCGCCCAGCTTCGAGTTGGTGAGGATGAAGGCCGCCGAGACGAGTGCCTCCAGTGCGATGGCCGACTGCACCCCGCTCGCCGTCGTGTGGAGGTCCTTGATGACCGCTGAGATCGACACGTTCATAAGAGACGTGTCGACAACCAGGACGAACATGGCCATGGCCAAGAGGAGCGCCAAGCGAGGGTTACCCTCGTCCGGCTGAGCCAGGTCGGGATCGGAAGCGGTGCTCATGGCCCCCAAATCACATCGCAACCTTCCTATGGGTGCGAATCACCAGCTAGGGGCTTTGGTCCCTTCATCCCGACCAGTGTCTGTGGACCGATGACATCGAATGACTCGCTTGGCCGGTGCGTTGGAATCAAGCGCCTTCGGTCCTCATGACGTCAAGGGCGCCAGTTCTCGATTGAATGGGTTTCTCGCCCTCCTGCTCGAGCCGGGAGGCGTGCGTCGAGAGCGAGAAGATGCTCGCGACGTCCTCTGCGTCGGGTCCCCAACAGCGGATGAGAGTCCAGACTGCTGCCAAGTCCTCGCGCGACTTGCATTCGTTCACGACCCGGTCGATCCACGGAAAGCCCGACCGCCTTCAGATCGGCCAAGAAGGAGAGATCCTCGACGCGTAGCGCCGTCGCCCCCGGCTCGGAGATCGGGGATCGAAGCAATTTCCTGCTATGACCTAAAGATCGTTTTGCTGGCTGCGCCAAGCCTGGTATCCGCCTTCCAGGTCGGTCACGTTTGTCAAGCCGAGGCCAGCGAGAGTCGCAGCCGCCAGGCTCGATGCGTAGCCCTCGTCGCACATGATGATCACTCGTCTATCGGGGTCGTCCATCCCGGGCAGCCGATGGGCACTGGTTGGGTCAATACGCCATTCCAAGACGTTGCGTTCGACGGTCACCGCGCCCGCTATCTTCCCGTCGCGCTCACGGAGTCGCGCCGGACGGATGTCAACCACGAACGCGCCAGCGAGAATCTCATCCTTCAAGGCAGAGGGTGTCACCCGCGGGGCAATGCAGGTGCGAGCGTGGGCCAGTGATCTGTCGATCGCCGAGAGGCTGGTCATCTACGACCACGCCTGAACTCGTTGAGCGGCGGAATCGTCGTTCTCCACCGCGACCTGCAACATGACCTCGACCCCGAACTCATCGTAAAACGACATCTCTGACAGCGGAGGTGAGTACACGTGGACGCTGTATGCGGGCCCGTTGATCGCGACGACGTCATGCACGACTCCATGATCGACAGTGACGACATCGCCCCGGCCAACGGTCCGTGACTTTGGAACTGAATCGTCCCAACGCAGCTCCATCAGCGTCCCGCTGATCGGCGCGAACGCACCCACCGAGCCGCCGTGATCGTGAGGACTGACCCTGGTGCAGTGCGGCCACCGAAGCAGCCAGACGTCGTAGTCCCTGGTGACGAGCAACCTCAGCCCGCTCCGCCGAAGCGGGTCGTCACCGAGCTCGTCCAATTCCTCGACACGACTGGCCCACGCTTTGGCGAGGTCCCCTACGGCGGCGGTGGACAGGACTCCGGGCACCGAGATTTCGGCTGTTGCTGACGCGGCGGGCACCATCCCTACACTATAACCTATAAATACGAGTGGTAAAGTCAGCTTTCTGAGTTTCGAAGGCATTGGGGCCCAGCGGTACTACGGATTGACGACGACAAGCACCGGCGTGTTCGGTGTTCGGTTACCTGGAAGCTGCCACGACGTAGAGCCCGTTGGACAGCGAATCGAGCGGAGCGACGGTCAGCTGTGATGCGGCCAAACCCTCGTGGTTGCTCGAGGTGTAGTCGTAGGTCCCGAGGAGCCCCTCGAAGTTGGCATTCTCAATGAAGGTGCGGATGCTTCCCGAGTCGTACGCGTTGACTCCGTTGGCGGCGCTGGCGAAGAGCTGCACCGCGTCGTCCCCCTGCGCATAGGGCGTGATGGGGCCGCCGAGCCGTGCCTGATGAAGCGTGCGGAGCACCCGCGCCCGGAACGACGCCAAACTGGCCGGAACGTGGCGTGCGACCACCAACGACTTCGACGCGATCACCTGGACTCCCTTGGCGGCCGCCGCCGGAAGCACGGGAGCGCCCTGTGTGGAGGCAAGGACGGGCAGTCTCGAGCCGGCGCCTCGGCGGGCCGCGAGCAGCGGGGCCAGAGTCGATCCGCTGTCGAAGACCACCACCGCGCTCGGGTGCCCCGCCCCGAGCGTCGGACCATGACGACCGCGCGGCCGCCCGGGAATCGACGACGAAGGTCGTTGCGCTGACGGTGAGACCGGCCGAGCGGGCGTCGCTCCGGAAGGCGGTGGCCCCCTCGGCTGCCGCCTGCGAGCTCGAGCGAACGAGAACAACGCGCTCGAGGTGCTGCCGCTTGGCGGCCGCCACGAGCAAGCCGGCCTGGTCCGCCATCGATGATGCGATGGGGAAGGTGTTGGGGAATGCACTCGGCTTGAAGGTCACGGCGAGGGCGGAGTAGCTGGGGGCGGTGGTCCCGAGCGCGCCTATGTGGTCGAGGTTCGCCGGATTGTCCAGGGCCAGAAAGGGTCCCACGAGAAACGAGACCTTTTCCTGGTTCACCAGGTCCAACAGGGCCTGATTGTCGATAGCGGGATCGGAGCGATCGTCCTTGTAGAGCAATTCCAGACACCGATGGGCCGTGAGGACGCCCCCGGCGGCGTTGACCGCGTTGACACCCAACTCGAGGCCGAGCAATTGGGCACGCCCGGCCACGCGGTCGGGCCCGCTCAGAGGAAGGGAGGCACCCACCTCGACGACGGCCGAGGTGTCGCAGCGCCCAGCGACCGGATAGACGGTCGTGGTCACACCCAGGCGGGGCGCGGTGTGGCAAGCCGTCAGGACCGTGGCGGCCATGGCCACACCAACCAGTCCGACTACGACATCGCGGGGGCGACGTCTCACGTGACGGCGACTCCGAGGTACGACTCGATCACGTACGGATGATTCAGGACGTCCTCCGGATTCCCCGTGGTGATGACGGCGCCAGCGTCGAGGGCGATGGCCCGATCGGCCAATCGGCGCAACAGGCCCATGTCGTGCTCAATGAGGATCATCGAACAGTCGAGGCGGCGCTTGGTTTCGAGCAGGACCGGTGCCATGGCTTCGGTCTCGGCCTGGGCCAGGCCGGCGGACGGCTCGTCGAGCAGGATGATGCGCGGGCCCATGGCGATGATGACCGCGAGCTCGAGAAGGCGCCGCTCACCCGTCGAAAGATCGGACGTCAGTTGGTCGGCGTATTGCGCCAGCCCGAGCGGCTCGAGAATCTCATCCGCGGCCTGGCGCAGGCGGCGCTCGGATCGGCGCACGGTCGGCAGGCACAACATGGCGGACGCCGCCCCGGGCGAAGAGATGCGGTGCGAGATCGCCATCGTGACGGACTCGTGCACGGTGAGGCCCGGCCACAGCCGGGCGGCCTGGAAGGAACGAGCCAGCCCGTGCTTCGCTCTCCGATAGGCGGCCCAGGACGTGATGTCGTCCTCTCCCATGGTGATCCGCCCCCGCTCGGACCGCCGCTCGCCCGAGAGCAGTTCGAAGATGGTGGTCTTGCCGGCACCGTTCGGCCCGAGCAGGCCCAGGATCTCGCCCCGGTAGAGGTCGAGGTCGACGTCATCGACCGCGATCACCCCGCCAAAGCGCTGGTAGAGGCCACGGGCCGACAACACCGCGTGATCAGAGTCCAGGAGTGCGCCGGCCGGCAGTGCGAAGTCTGTCTTGTCGACGGTGAATGCCGGGGTCGTCTCGGCGGGCGAATCTTCGGCTCCGCCCAGGAGCACGGCGCGGACGATGTCCTGGCGATCGAGCAGGTCGGCCGTCGACCCGGAGAAGACCACCTGACCCTTCTCCATGAAGATGGCCCGATCGCAGAGCCGGAGGGCCAGGTTGATGGACTGCTCGACCAGGATGACGGCGGTGCCCTGATCGTGGATGCCCTTGACGATGCCCAGCAGACTCTCGATCACCGTGGGAGCGAGCCCCAGCGAGAGCTCGTCGATGATCAGCAGTTTCGGTTTGGCGATGAAGGCCATGGAGAGACTGAGCATCTGCTGCTCGCCCCCCGAGAGTGAGCCGGCCGGGGTGTGCCAGCGGCGGGACAGCACCGGGAAGTACTCGAGCACCGTCTCGGTCGCCCGGGCCAGGTCCTGGTCGTCGGTGTCGTAGAGCCAACCGGCCACCCGCAGGCACTCGGCCACGGTGAGCCCGGGGAAGATGCCGCGACCTCCGGGCACCTGCAGGATGCCGGCTTCGGTGATCCGGTAGGCCTCGTAGGTGGTGATGGCCTGGCCGTCGAACATGACCTCCCCGGCGGTCGGCACCACGAGGCCGGAGATGGCCCGCATGAGGGTGGATTTGCCGGCGCCGTTGGTGCCGAGCACCGCGACCATCTCGCCGTCGCCCACATCGAGGTCCACGCCGAAGACGACCTGGACGCCGTCATAGCCGGCATCGAGCGAGCGGACCATGAGGAGACTTCCCGTCCCGTCGGCCCGTTGCTGGCGCACGGTGGCATCCGCGGCCTCGGTGATCTTGCGCTTCGCGATGTCCTCGACCACGAACCGGGAGGCCGAACGGAGCAGCGACGCGCCGATGAGGAACAGCGGCACGAAGACCCAGAACGAGGCGCGGTAGCCGAAGGTGTTGGTGATGAGGGAATTGATGGTGGGGACGCCGGCCGGGGGACCGATGAGAAGGGCGCCGAAGGTCAGCCAGACCGTGGAGAGCCCGAAGCCCAAAGTGAGCATGCGGGTCGGCAGCGCCACCGAGAGCATGGCGTACACGCCGGCGATCACCACCGCCGAGGCACTGGCGAAGACCAGTTGCGCGGCATAGGCCACGCCCACATCGGGCGCCAGGGCCAGGCAGGCTGCACCGGCGGCGGCAGCCACGGCCAGCCAGGCGATCGTACGCACCGCCTTCCCCGGGTCCGCGGCGATGCGCCGGGGCAGGACCACGAAGCCGATGAGCAGGCCGATGACCGCTCCCGGCGCGACCAGACCGAAGAGCAAAGCGCGGTGCGCCGCGTCCTGGTGGAAGACGTTCTCGTAGTACGCGGTGACGTAGAAGGTGAGGCCGAACACGGTCCCGAGCAGGAACGGGAGCGAGTAGTAGATGAGGCGAAGGGACCGGGTGGTGGCGATGACCCGGGCGGTCTCGGGCAGCGTGGCCCGCTCGACCGGGGGTTCGGGGCGGTCCGGGTCGCCTCGCGGGAGGCCGCCGACGGGGACCGGGTCCGGAAGCCGGGCGGCCAGCACCACGAAGACAAGGGCACCGGCAGCCAGTACGAAGAACGACGCCTGCCACCCGAACGCGTAGGCGAGGATCCCCACCATCAGCGGGCACAGGGAGAGGCCGAACACGAGGGCCGCCCGCTGAGCCAGGATCACACGGGGTCGCAGGCTGACCGGGTAGTAGTCGCACAGCATGGAGTTCTGGGTCGAGGTCAGTGCGCCGCCGCCGAGCACCACGCCGATGGCGCCGGCGTAGAGCAGGACCTGGTTGGGGAAGACGCCGGCGAGCCACAGGACGGCGGCGGCGGCCGTGAAGAATGCGCCCGCGCCGACCAGGACCCGGGTCCGCGAGGTCTCGTTGGCCACCAGGGCCAAGGCGAAGTCGGGGCCGAGGCCCGTCTGCACCTGCTGGACCGCCACCAGGGCCAGGATGGAGAGCCCCTGCGTGGTAGGCATCCTGCATCTGGGGCAGCAAGAGGACGAAGGTCAGAGCGCTCATGGGCAGAATGGCGCCCAGACCCATGACGGCGATCAACGGGCGCGGCGAATAGGCCCCGGTGAGGCGCGAGGGCTTTCGTTGGAGCCGCGGGGAGGTGGTGAGGTCAGCCATGGGCACCCGTATCGAGGCCGAGGGTGAGCACGTTGGCGGGCTCGCGTTCCACCGGGTCGGGCCGCGGCGCTCCCCGGTCGGGTGATGCGCCGGCGCTGGTGTCCTCCTCGGGGCGGCGCCAGATGCCGGCCGCGGGGATCCCGCGGCGGCGCGCCACGACGCGCAGGAGCCGGTCCCGGCCGCGGTTGAGGAGCCCGCCGATGCCCTCGGGCAGGAAGAGCAGGAGCAGCAGGATGCCCAACCCGTTGACGAACTGGGCGTAGCCAGCCGGGAGGTAGTACTGGGCCCCCCACACCAGCACGGCGCCCAGGATCACGCCCGGCATGGAGCCCAGCCCGCCGATGACCACCATGGAGAACATGGTGATGTTGATGTCCGCGGTGAACGACCCGCTGTTGATGCCCTGCTGCTGCACGGCGAAGAGCGAGCCGGCGAACCCGGCGATGCCCCCGGAGATGGCGAAGGCCAACAACTTCTGGCGGGTGGTGTTGACGCCGACCGCCCGTGCCGCGGGCTCGTTGTCGCGCGTGGCGATGAGGTCCCGGCCCGTCCTGCTCTGGCGGAGCGAGCGCACCGCCAGGAGGACCAGGAAGAATCCGGCCAGACAGAAGTAATAGACCTGGGGGTCGGTGTTCAGGACGCTCCCCCCGAAGAGCGTGGGCCGGTTGGCCTGGGTGGTGACGAACCAGGGCAGGTAGTTGGGTTGCAGGAAGTACGACGAGGCGGTCACTCCGAAGGCCAGGGTGGTCACGGCCAGGAACGGCCCCGACATGCGCAGGGCAGGGAGCCCGATGAACAGCGACACCAGGGCGCCGACGAGGACCCCGATCGCCAGCGCGGCGAAGAAGTTCCACCCGTGGCGGGAGTAGAGGAGCACGGTGGTGGCGCCGCCGATGCCGGCGAGCCCGAATTGCCCGAGGGAGATCTGTCCCGTCCATCCCGTCAGCACCAGCAGTGAGAGCCCGACGATGGCATAGACGACGATGAGCGAGGCCAGATACGTCTGGCTGTCGCTGAGCAGGAGAGGGATCACGGCCACGACGGCCACGAAGGCGACCTTCATGGCCCGGAGGGTCCAGCGCACCTCGGGCAGGCTGGCCAACTGGCGGGGGATGGGCCGCACCGCGGCCACGTAGCGCCAGCTCGACTGCTCGCCCTCGGTGACCCGCGAGCGGGAGCGCCGTTGCAGGAGGAGGGCCACGACGATGACGATCACCAGCGAAGCGTCCACGTAGGTCGTGTTGGAGTACGTCCAGGTGGCCCCGGCGTCGAACACGCCGATGGCCAGTGCCGCCACCACGGTCCGGGGCATGCTCTCCATCCGCCCGATCACGGCGGCGGCCAGGATGCGCAGCAGGATCTCGTCGCCTCCCGCGGTGACGGTCTGGAACCCGCCGAACCCGAGCACGGGCACCTGCAACAAAATGGCCAGGGTGGACAGGATGGCGGCCAGCACCCAGATGATGGTGTCGAGGCGGGCCACCGAGATCCCGAGCAGCGTGGCCCGGTCGCTGTTCTCCGCGGCCGCCCGGATGCCCAGCCCGTACTTGGAGTAGCGCATGAACAGGGCCAGGGCGGCCGCCACGAGCATGGCCCCCACCACGGCCACGATGTCGTTGCCGCTGAAGAGCACCGGACCGACGGTGAACGACACGTGGAGGGGCGTGTTGACCGACTGGCTGTTCGAGGCGTTGACGCACGACTGGTTGGTCGCGGGGTTGCAGAAGAGGATGGGAGCCAGAGTGGCCACCCCGGTGAGCAGCTGGGCCAACCCGATCGTGGCCACGGTGAGGATCAGCCGGGAGCTGTTGCGGAAGTGGCGGGGCAACAGGCTGGCCAACGCGCCGAGGATGATGGCGGCGCCGATGCCCGCGCCCGCGGCCGCCACGAAGGGAACCCCGTAGGTGACCACCAGCTCTATGGCCAGCACGGCCGGCAGGACCCCGATGGAAGCCTGGGCGAAGTTGATGATGCGATCCCCGCGGTAGATGAGGACGATGCCCACGGCCAAGATCGCGTAGATGGCGCCGTAGACGATGCCGAGGAGCACGATGCCGAGGGGCAAGCCCTTGGGGAGGACCGCGGCCAGGAGGATCCACACCCCGATGGCGCCGAAGAACCAGCCCATGGCAGCGCGGGTGGACCGCCACAGCGAGGCTCCGCGCTCACGCAGCCCGTGGTCCACCCGACCCCCCGGCGGCGCGCCGCCCTCAGGAATCGTCACGGTGCGTTGTCACCATCTGCGCCCGGAGGTCTCATGTGGTGCGGCCGATCACCGAGCGAGCCTCAAATCCCCGCCCCACAGACGAGTGAGCCACCCGTCGCTCCGTCAGCCCGCACCGGTGGGTGCGAATTCACCTCCACTTGCCATGGTCAAGCCGCTCCGAAGAGCGGGGGCAGGGTCGTCGGCCACTGGCCCAGCGAGTAGCGCTTGCCGCCCAGGACGGGAACGAAGGTCCCGGTCACGCCGTTGAGCGGCGAGGTCTTGGTCCCGTCCCAGTAGACGAAGCGGGCATCGTCAGCCGCCGTGTGGACTCCTCCTCCGGGCGTCCCGGTCGGCCCCAGGTTGTAGGTCCACTGACCGTATTGATAGGCCGGCGCGCCGAGCGTGGGCAACGCATGGATCCCCCGGGCCATGTTGCTCGGCGTCAGGTCCGGCCCGGCCGCCTGCAGGTCGTTGAAGATCTCCACCAGGGCGCCGTAGTTGCCGTCGGTGCCCTTCGGGATCGTGTGCCCGGTCAGCTTCTGGTAGAGCTGGCCGGCCAGCGACTGCGGGCCGGTCGTGGCGGTCGAGGGCGCGCTCTCGGACAAGCCGAACATGTGGCCCTGGATCTCCGGCAGGTCGTAGAGCCCCTGGGCCACCTGGTCCAGGTCTGTCTCGGCCGAGCCGGTCATGAACCACTCGGGGTGATAGTTCTGGGCCGCGGCCGCCTTGGTCAAGAGGCCGAGCGAGAAGGGGTCCGCCGAGCAGATGACCGTCGTCACTCCAGCGGCCTTGAACTGGATGATGGCCTGCTGCGCCGACTGCTGGAAGGTGGCGATGTCCAGGTTGTAGTCGAAACTGGGCGACAGCTCGCTCTTGCTGACGTGGTACTTGTTCTCGACCAAGTTGATGAAGTCCTTGGTGCAGTTCAGGTACTGGGACACGTTGGGGACGAAGGCGGCGAACTTGCGCACCTGGTCCTTGAGGTTCGGGTCACCGGCGTACACGGCCTTCTTCCCGGCCAGCATGCCGGCGACCACCTCGGCCTCGGAGTCCGTGATCGTGTTGCAATTCTGGGTGATCGACCACACGTAGGGATTGAGCGCCCCGAACGCGGCCTCGTCGTAATACGGGTCACCGTCGAACTCCACCAGCTTGTCCTGGGCGGCACAGGTGGAGAAGGGGCCGGTGCCTCCGTAGGAGTCCCCGTTCGTCATGCCCGTTTCCCCGAAGGCGTGCATCTGATTCGCGATGGCGTCGGCGTCGGCACAGGCCTGCGGCTGGCCCTGCCCCAGCTCCTCGGTGGTGAAGCTGGCCTGGGTGGTGTACGGCGTGATGACGACCTTGCGCCCGTAAAGGTCATAGACCTTGTTGAAGTAATTGAGGAAGACCTGCTGCACCTGGCTGATGACCTGGGGGATGGCACCCCCGGCCGCCTTCGCCTGCGCCTCGATCTCCTGGGTGTCGGCGGCACTGGGGAACTCGCGCTCGGCCAGGGTGATGGTGCTGGCCGTGACGCCGTTGTACGTGGCCCCACCGTTGTTGCCGGTGAACTTCGGGAGGCACGGCGGGGCGTACGGCGATTCGAACTGCGGAGCCGACGGCGCACACTTGGCGCCCGAGCTGGTGGTGCCGGTGCCCGCCTTTATGCCGCCCGTCGCCGGGTACTCCCACGGGTAGGGCCCCTCACCGGCCGGTCCCGAGCTCTTCAGCACCGGGGACGAAGGGGACGCCCCCGCCACCGGGACCATGACCAGTGCGGTGAGCACCACCACCCCCAGCACGATGGCGGAGCGCCCCCCCCGCACCACCCGATGACCTGCGAAGCGTCGCGACGGGACGCTGACCGACCTTTGGCCCGACGATGTCATGGCCCCCCTTTTGAGTCTTATGGATGTACGGCGGGATCCCCCCACCCTTCCTTCTGCTTGGCCGGAAACGTTAGTGAGGGCACGGTACGTTTGCCCTGTCAGGGGCGCGACCACTTGGGAGCGGCCTGGACGTTGTGCGTTTCACACGTACCACCCGTTGAGAAGCCGATTCACGCGGGTGTGCGACGCGCTCGACCGCAGGGCGCGCAGAGTCGACGGAATACGCCCCGACCACCATGGCGAGGTACGTCTCCTCGAGGATCCCTCCGTTCTCCTCTGTCGGATCGACGCGCCATTGCGCGAGGACCGCATCGAGCGCGCCCAACAGGACGGCCGTGACAGAGGTGGAACGTCTGCGCTCAAGTCCGTACTGGCGGGCCGCCACGGCGGCGAAGGCCCGAACCGTCTCGCGATCTCTCGACCGTTGCTCCCGACGGATGTCCCGGTTCCACCCGCCCGCGGCCCGGAGGGCGGTGAAGATGTGGCCTCTCTCCACGGTCGCCCTCATGGAGCCCCGAAGGAGGGTCCGGTACATCTCCTCGACGCTGCCCGACGAGGCGACCTCCAATGCGAGGTCCTGGTGCAACTTCGACGCTTCTCGCCGGTACGCGGCAGCCACGAGCTCGGCGCGGTTGGCGAAGTGCTTGTAGACGAGGGGCCGGCTGACCCCGGCACGTTCGGCCACCGCCTCCATCGACACCTCGTGCACCCCTTTCGTCCTGACGAGTGCCACGGCGGCATCGAGCAGGGCATCACGGCGCGCGGTGCCCTGCAGGCGCCCTCCGGCGACGGATTTTCGGTCGGACGTCGAGCGAGTCCTTGCGCCGGTGGGGCTCACGATGTCAGTGTGTCACAGTTAGTGACACTTTGTCACCCATGCATGGGGAAGGGTTGGTGAGCGCGGTGGAGACGACAACTTATGTGGGGGAGCGGAGCGTCCTCGACGCCGACAGCCACGTCATGGAGCTGGCCGACTTCCTCGACGACTTCGTCGACCCGGAGTTCAAGGACCGGCTGCGCGACGTGACGAGCGACCGCCTCGCCGCCGTGCTCACCGATGCCGTTGCCAAGTCCGAGGCGCGGCATTCGGACACTGAAGTGGAGAAACTGGCCGAGGACCGTCTCATGCAGGACAAGGGTTGGTACGCCATGGGCGCCTTCGATCCGACGGAGCGGAGCCGGGTGCTGGACCTCCTCGGTGTCGAGGGGCAGCTCGTGTTCGCCACCTTCGCCACGGCGAGGTTCGCCGGCAAGGACGAGGACCGCCTCTACGCGGGTAGCTCTGCTCAGAACAGGGCCATGGCGAATTTCTGCTCCCAGGATCAGCGCTTGTTCCCGGTGGCGTTCGTTCCGCTGGTCGACCCGGGCCGTGCGATCGACCTGGCCGTGGAAGCGATCGAGGCCGGATGCACCGCGGTGATGGTGCCCTCGACGGCCGCAGGCACGCGTGGTCCGACCCACCCGGACCTGCACGGGTTCTGGGATGTCCTCAGCGAAGCCAACGTGCCGTTCGTGCTGCACGTCGGCGGTGGTGGGAGGCTCCTCGACCCCGCCTTCCACAACAACGCGATGCCGGTGCCCGACCACCTGGGAGGTGGCGAGAACGTCCGATCGAAGGACTTCCTCGGCATCCCCCACTCGCCGGAGGTGTTCCTGGGAGCACTGATCTACGACGGTCTCTTCGATCGCTTCCCGAAACTGCGCGGAGGCTGTATAGAGCAAGGGGCGGGTTGGGTGGTGTCATGGATGCGCCACCTCGACTACGGGCTCCGGGCGTTCCGCCGTACGGAGGAGCCGCTCCAGCGACTCGAGTTGACTCCCTCCGACTACGTGCGCCGGCATCTCAAGTTCACGCCGTTCCCCGGGGAACCGGTGGATTGGATGATGGAGCAGGCGGGTGCCGAGCTCTTCATGTTCTCGACCGACTTCCCGCATCCCGAAGGAGGCAGGGATCCGTTGCAGAAGTTCGACGATGCGCTCGCTGGCTCCAGCGAAGAAGATCGCTCAAAATTCTTCTACGGCAACATGCACGAACTTCTCCACGGGGCACGCACCGCCTGATCTGGATCGCCACAACCGAAGGTCGTGATGATGACCGACTCGAAGACCGACGAACGTGGCGCGTTGTTCGTGACCGGGGATTCCGAGGATCCGCGTTTCAATCAGCCCTACGTAGATGTCCGGGAGTGGCGCGAGGAGCCGGCAGATGCCCCGGTGTTCCCGGGCGCCATCACGACGCAACACGGCGGCGCCGCGCCCTTCAAGGCGCGCCATCTCTATGTCCACGGAGGGTTCACGGGCACCGACGCCAAGTTCTCCTTCTGCTTCCCGCCGGAAGAGGAGTACCAGGGACGCTTCTTCCAGGCGACCCATCAGTTGCTCGCCGGCGAGGAGGCCACGGCGCGCAATGTCGCGTTCGCCCTCGCGAGTGGGGGCTACTCGGTGCAGACGAACATGGGCGGCCGCGAAAACCCTCGTGGCCCCGAGGGGTCGGCGGCTGGCCGGTCCGACACGACGATTCGCGGCTACCGGGTCAACGCCGAAGCTGCGAAGTTCTCTCGCGAGGTCGCGGCCGAGATCTACGGCCCGCACCGCACCTACGGCTATCTCTACGGCGGCAGCGGCGGCGCCTACCAAACGGTGACCAGTGCGGAGATGACGACGGGTGTGTGGGACGGGTTCGTGCCCTACGTCATGGGCTCGCCGCAATCCATCCCCAATTGTTTCACCGTGCGCGTGAACGCCCTCCGAGTGCTGAAGGACAAGTGGCCCGCGATCAAAGATGCGATCGAGCCGGGCGGAAGCGGTGACCCGTACGCCGGGCTGAACGACGAGGAGCGAGCCGCTCTTGCGGAGGCCACCCGGACGGGGTTCCCGCCCCGGGCGTGGTTCAACTACGTCCCCCAGGGCGGAGGGCCGCTCGTGCTCGTCGCCAGCTATGTGCCGGTATTGGACCCGACCTATCTCGACGACTTCTGGAGCAAGCCCGGCTATCTCGGCACGGACCCGCTGTCGTCGGTCCGCGCGGCGCGCGTCCAACACGAGGCAACCGTCGTCGAGGTAAGTCCGGGCCGCCGGAGGCAGCTCAAGCTCTCGAGCGTCCCCACCGGTGATCTCACGGGGGCTGATGTGATCATCACCAGTGGGGCGGCGTCCGGGGCGACCGCCATGCTCGGGCGGGTGGCCTCGGACGGCAGGGGTGGAGTCGGACTCGTGTTCGAACCGGTCGGCGACACGATCGACATCACCGGCGATCCCGCCGTCTTGGACGGCATCGAGGCGGGTGACGAGGTCCTGATCGACAACTCGCGGTTCCTCGCGTTGCAGACGTACCACCGTCACCAATTCCCGCCGGCCAATCCCGACTTCGACTACCCCGATGTCTACGACTACTTCCGCAACCCCGACGGGACACCGAAGTACCCCCAGCGAGGGGTGGACATCGGCGCCGCAGGCACCCTTGGCGCCACCGGTCAAATCCCCACCGGGCGCTTCCACGGCAAGATGATCGTGATGGAGTGCATGCACGACGGTGATGCTCTGCCCTGGCAGGCCGACTGGTACCGAAAGAAGGTCGAGGCCGTCGAAGGACCGCACGTCGACGAGAAGTACCGGCTCTGGTACGTGGACAACGCGAACCACACCGACCCGACGACCGAGACCCAACAGACGCACGCCGTCGCCTACTCGGGCTCGGTGCAGTATGCGCTCCGCGAGCTGAGCGCATGGGTCGAGCAAGGCGCCGTCCCGCCGCCCACCAGCGAATACTCGGTGCGGGGCGGCCAAGTGCACGTACCGGCGTCGGCGGCAGAACGCAGGGGGATCCAGCCCGTGGTCTCTCTGGAGGTGAACGGCGGCGAACGCGCCGAGGTCGCGGTGGCCGAGGCCGTCACCTTCACCGCGCTGATCGAGGTGCCGCCGGCCCCGGGCCAAGTGGTGTCGGCGAAGTGGGACTTCGAGGGGGTGGGCACGTATCCGGACGCCGCCGACCTCGGTGATCCGACGTCAGAGACCATCCACGTGACCGCCACCCACGCCTTCTCGAAGCCGGGCACCTACTTCCCGGCGCTCCGCGTCGCCTCCCAACGCGAGGGCAACCCCAGCACACCATTCGGGCGATCGCTGAACCTCGGCCGGGTGCGGGTGGTGGTCGGGGAATGACTCACGTCGGGTCAACGTGTCCCGGTGATGTCTCTGAGATGTCTCTGAGAGTCCCGGTGATGTCTCTGAGAGTCCCGGTGATGTCTCTGAGAGTCCCGGTGATGTCTCTGAGAGTCCCGGTGATGTCTCTGAGAGTCCCGGTGATGTCTCTGAAAACCGTAAACGGGTCTGCTTATGGTTTCTGCGGAGGTCAGGCGCCCGCGCTCCCGGCTTGTACATCACGGCGGCCAGAGCCGCGTCGCTACGGGCCCGGCTGGGCCCAGGTCCAGGGGTATCCCGGATCGGAGACCGCCCGCGCCGCGTCGCTGAGCCCAAGGCGGCCGAAGGCATCGAGCATGACGGCCAACTCCTCGGTGCGGGTGGCCTCCGCCGAGCGCTCCAGGCTGCCCGGCTGGGGACCGTGCACGAAGCCGGCGGGGTGCACCGAAATGGAGCCCACCCGGATACCGGCGCCGGCCCGGCTCATGAAGTCGCCCCCGGAGTAGAACAGCACCTCGTCCGTGTCCAGGTTGGCGTGGTGGTAGGGCACCTTGAGGGCGCCGGGGTAGAAGTCGAAGGGCCGCGGCACGAACGAGCACACCACGAAGTTCGGCCCGACGAAAGTTTGGTGCACCGGTGGGGGCTGGTGGATGGCACCGACAATGGGCTCGACGTCGTGGATGGAGAGCGCGAAGGGATAGAGGCAGCCGTCCCAGCCGACCACGTCGAAGGGATGATGGGCGTGCACGTGTGTGGTCAGGCCGTCCCGGGTCCGGACCAGCACCGCCACCTCGTCGCCCTCGGCGAGCAGCGGCTCGGCCGGGGCGCGCAGGTCGCGCTCGGAGAAGGGCGCGCCTTCCAACAGCTGGCCCCGGGTCGACAGGTACTTGGCCGGGAAGGTGACGTGCCCCGATGCCTCGACCACGAGCGCGGACAAGGCACCCTCGCGCAACACCCAACGATGGGTGGTGCCGGCCGGGATGACGACGTAGTCGCCGGGCTCGACGGGCAGCGCCCCGAAAGACGATTCGAGGACGGCGCGGCCAGCTTGCAGATACACCAACTCGTCGCCGACAGCGTTGCGGTAGATGCCGCTGCTGGTGTCGGACTGCACCCAGGCCAGAAGCAGGTCGGCGTTGCCCAGTAGGTAGTGGCGGCCGAGCACCGGGTCGCCGCCGGCAGGCAGGGCGCCGGTGCGCAGGTGGCGCGGCAAGAGCGGAAGGTCAGGCGCGAACTCCGGGGCCGCGGCGTCGCTCGCGGTCTGGGCCGACACGATGGCGCTCGGAGAACCGCGGTGATAGAGCAGCGCGGACTCCTGAGCGAACCCGTTCGCGCCCATCAGCTCCTCGAAGTAGAGCGTTCCGTCGTCCTGCGCCACGCGCAGGTGGCGCTTGCGGGGCACCTCCCCCACGCTGCGGTAGTTCGGCATGGCGCGCGCCTCCTTCAGCCCAAGGCCCGCACGATGGTGCCGGCCACTTCGCCCAATGCAATTGTGGGCGCGGCCGGGTCGGTCCCGCCGCGCCCGCCACGCGGCACGACGGCGGCGCCGTCCTCGAAAGCCCCCACCGGGTGAGGACGGCCCGCCCCGGGGAGATGGGCCACCCCGAACGGGAGGTTGTCGAGGCGAAGGCCGGGACAGTCGCAGGAGGTCAGAGGTTGCCCCGCCGCGCCTGGTCGCGCTCGATGGCCTCAAAGAGCGCTTTGAAGTTGCCCTCGCCGAAGCCGCGGGCGCCGCGCCGCTCAATGATCTCGAAGAACACGGCTGGGCGATCGGTGATCGTCTCGGTGAAGATCTGCAGCAGGTGGCCACCCTCGTCCCGGTCCACCAAGATGCCCAGGCGCTGCAGGTCGGCCCATGGCAGTTCGACGCCATGGAGCCGCTGTCGTGCCTCGTCGTAGTAGGTGGGAGGCACCTCCATGAAGCGGACGCCGCGGGCCTGCAGCGCCTCCACCGTCCGAACGATGTCGTCCGTGCGCAGGGCGACGTGCTGCACGCCGGGACCGTCGTATGCCTCGAGGTACTCGGCGATCTGGCTCTTTCGTCGCCCCGTTGCAGGCTCGTTGATGGGCATCACCACTTGCTTGCCGTCCCACACCACGGTCGAGGCCAGGGCCGAGTACTCGGTCGAGATCTGCCCTGCGGAGAATTGCTGCATCGGGGCGAAACCGAGGACGTCGGCGTAGAACCTCACCCAGTCGTCCAGCCGCCCCTGCTCGACATTGCCGACCACGTGGTCGATCGCCACCAGGCCGACCGGTGGGCCGCACGGGGTCGGTGGCAGGTGGTCGGCCGCGTAGCCCGGCTCGAGGCGAGGTCCGGCGTAGCGACTGCGGTCCACGAAGGTGTGCACGGTGTCGCCGAACGTCCCGATCTGGGCCAGGACCAGCACGCCTTGCTCGTCGCGCTCCGCCCAGGGCGGGCGCACGACGGTGGCGCCGCTGACAACGGCGGCGTCGAACGCGGCCCGGGCGTCGTCCACCAGCCAGGCCAGGTCGTGCATGCCGTCGCCGTGGGCCCGCACGTGCGCCGCGATGGGCGAGTCGGCGGCCAGCGCGGCCGAGACCACCAGCCGGATGTCGCCCTGTTCGAGCACGTAGCTCGCCTTGTGGCGTACCCCGGTCTCGGGGCCGGCGTAGGCGGTGCAGGTGAAGCCGAAGGCCGACAGCAAGAAGCCGGCGGTCGTGCGCGCGTTGCCCACCCACAGCTCGAGGCAGTCCCACCCGAGCAGACGCGCGGCCGGGGCCGCGGTGTCGGGAGATACGGCCGGTCGCTCGTTGGCCAAGGTCGTGGCGTCGGTCATGGCTGTCCTTCCCTTGTTGGCGCGCGGTGGATCTTCCCGAGCGGCGGCGTGCCGGTGGTACCACTCCTCGTCGTAGGTGCGGAAGAAATGGCCGAGGTGCTCCACCATCTCTCCGTAGGACGACGACGCGTAGAGCACAGGTTGGTAGTGCGTGATGTCGTAGTCCAGCGTCCCCATCTGGTGCAGGTCCCATGGACACACGGCGGCCTGTCGGTAGGCACCGAGCTCGCCGTAACTCGAGAGCAGCCCGGCACCGTAGGCCTTGAGGTCGCCTTCCTCCCACAGCACCCCGAATTCGAGGGTGAACCAGAAGACCTTGGAGAAGAATTCCATGGCCTCGTCGCTGGTGGTGCGGCGCGAGGCGCGGCCGGCCTCCATATAGAGGTCGGCGAAGGTCGGCGAAGCCAGCATTTTGGCGTGCCCGATGATCTCGTGCACCAGGTCGGGTTCAGGTGTGTAGAAGGGCACGGAGTGGTGGCGCACGTACTGGGTGGAGAGAAAGGTGCGCTCAGCCAGCGCGCCGTAAAAATCGCGGGTTGGGACCAAGCCGGGGACGGGGCGGATGTGGAACCCAGTCAGTGCGTGCACGTGAGCGTCGACCTCGCGCAGCTGGGGCACCCGCTCGGTCGGCAGGACGAGCCGGCCGGAGCCGAGCAGGTATTCGCGGCAGGCGTGGGCCCGGTGTTGGCCGGCTAGCTCGCTCGACACGGTGCGCCAGACATCGTCCTCTTCGGCCGTGTACTCGACGTCGGGAATGGGGTCGCCCGCCCGGTAGGCCGCCCCCGCCGCGGCGATGTGCCCACGGCGGGTCCGGTACTCGGGATCGGCAAAGCCCGGGTGGTCGATGGGCAACTCGAACGTGGCCAGCATGTTGGCCAATTGTGCGCTGCTCTTGGCGGTTTATCCAGCCGCTTGGGTAGAAATACGACGATCGTTGGTTCTGACCACCATAGGATGGCGAATCGTCCAGTCGAGTGGGTCAGAGAGGAGGAATGGTGGATGATCCGTCGGGCCTCGACGCGACCGACCGGCGCATCCTGCGCGAGTTGGTGACCGACGGCCGTCTCTCGGTCAACGCCTTGGCCGAGCGGGCCAGCGTGTCGCGTGCCACGGCCTACGCCCGTTTGAAGAAGCTGACCGACGAAGGGGTCATCACGCGCTTCAGCGCCGTGGTCGACCCAGCCAAGGTGGGCCTGCCCATCGCCGCGCTCATTCTGGTGAACGTCGAACAGCACGACTGGCAGACCGCCAGGGACGAGTTGGCTGCGCTGCCGGGACTCGAGTACCTGGCCTTCACCAGCGGCGGCTTCGACATGGTGCTGTTGGTACGGGTGGCGGACGTGGTGGCGTTGCGCGACGTGGTGCTGGTGCGCTTGCACGGCTCGCCACACGTCCGCTCGACGCAGACCATCTTCGTCCTCGACGACACGCGCCAGCCGGTGGCCCCACTGGCCTGGACCGGCTGAAGCCACGCCCGAGATCGCCCAGCAGGTCGCGGCGCCGGGCAGCTCGCGGCACGCCGTCCTCACGCTGACGGCCGACAAGGGATACGGTTCGCCACGGTGACTCCGGTGCGGATGCTGGCCGACCGCCGGCGGCGAGCTCGTCAGGCGGCTCAAGCGGGGCGGGGGCGACGTGAGCCGGGGGAGCGGCCCAGATGCGCCTGATTGGCCCGTCGCAATCGGACGTCCAGGGGAGCGACTAATGCCCTCAAAGATCGAGGACTACGCCATGCTCGGCGACACCAAATCCGTTGCCCTCGTCGACCGCACCGGATCCATCGACTGGTGGTGCGCGCCGCGCGTCGACTCCGGCGCTGCCTTCGCGGCGCTGCTCGGCGACGCGGGCAACGGACGGTGGCTGATCGCCCCGAAGGGCGAGGTGACCAAGGTCACCCGTCAGTACGAACCGGACACCTTGATTCTCGAGACGATCTTCGAGACATCGACGGGCTCGGTGTCAGTGTCCGACTTCATGCCGCCCTACGACGGTCACTCCATGATCCATCGCATCGTCGAGGCTCGCAGTGGCACCGTCGAGATGCAGATGGAGCTGATCGTGCGTTACGACTACGGCGCGATCACCCCCTGGGCCACCGCGACCGGTGACGGCCAGGTCCTCGTCGCCGCCCGGGACGGCCTCCGCCTGCACAGCCCCGTCCGTCTCGTCGGCAAGGACAACACCACCGTCGCCACCTTCACCATGTCGGGCGAGATCCGCCGCTCCTTCTCGCTCACCTGGTTCCCCTCGGAGAAGCACGCCCCGCTCCCCTTCGACAGCCTCGCCGCCCGCAACCACACGCGGCACTACTGGCGCAACTGGGTCGCGCGCTGCACCTATACCGGCGGCTCGCGCGACCGGGTCGTGCGCTCGCTCATCACCTTGAAGGCTCTGACCTTCGAGCCCAGCGGCGCAGTCTGCGCGGCGGCGACGACCTCGCTCCCCGAGACCATCGGGGGCAACCGCAACTGGGACTATCGCTATTCCTGGCTCCGGGACGCCACCTTCACCCTGCACGCTTTCTTGATCTCGGGGTACACCGACGAGGCGGCGGCGTGGGTGCAGTGGCTTCGCCGCGCCGTCGCAGGGAGCCCTGGCGAGATGCAGATCATGTACGGCGTCGAAGGAGAACGGCGCCTCGCCGAGTTCGAGCTCGACCACCTCTCCGGCTACGAGGGCTCAGAGCCCGTCCGCATCGGCAACGATGCCGCGTCCCAGTTCCAGCTCGACGTCTACGGCGAAGTCCTGGACTCTGCCGTCACCTATTGGCGAGGACCTATCCCCCAAAACCCCCACGTGTCGCCGAATCAGATGATGGCGATCCTCGGTCAACTCGAGAAGGTGTGGCGCGAGCCCGACAACGGGATCTGGGAGGTCCGCGGCCCGCGGCGGCACTTCACCCATTCGAAGGTCATGGCCTGGGTGGGCTTTGACCGCGCCGTGACGCTGGCGGGGGACGGCATCTTGCCGAAGGGACGGATGGACCATTGGCGGCAATTGCGTGACGAAATCCACGCGGAGGTCTGCGACAAGGGCTTCGACCGTGAGCTCAACTCGTTCACCCAGTACTACGGCTCGAAGCTGCTCGATGCGAGCCTGCTCATGATCGCACCAGTCGGCTTCCTGCCGCCCGATGACCCGCGCGTCGTCGGTACCGTCGAGGCCATCGAAAAGGGGCTCGTCACGGACGGCTTCGTCCGCCGGTACCAGACCGACACCGACGAGGACGTCGACGGACTGACCGGGACCGAGGGCGCCTTCTTGATGACGAGCTTCTGGCTGGCCGACAACCTGGTGCTGCTCGGACGCCACGACGAGGCAAGGGAGATGTTCGACCGGCTCTGTGGGATCTGCAACGACGTGGGTCTCCTCTCCGAGGAGTACGACCCGAAAGCTCATCGGCTGCTCGGGAACTTCCCGCAGGCATTCTCGCATGTGTCGCTGATCAACACCGCGGCCAACCTCTCGATGGGCGAGCAAGGGCCCTCGATGATGCGCAGTCGCCGTTACCGCCCGTTCCGACCTCGGAGTGCTCCACCCGACTGATCGGCGGCCTTCGGCAGGGTCAGGTCAGAGCGTAGGGATGCGCACGGTGCGGTCTCCCGAGGCGCATGTGCAGCGAGATGAAGCCGGCGGCAAGCGCGGCATAGAAGCACCACAGCGACGCAAATCCATCAGCGGTAAGGCGAGCCAAGACGACGACCGCGATCAGATTGGCAACGCCGAAGATCACAATGTCGCGGTAGCCTGAGCAGAGGAGCGCCCCACACGTCGCAACCACGTAGAGACCGACGATCAGGATCCCGTTGCGGAGCCCGATGCTATAAGCGAGATGGTACGAGCCCAGCCTGACGGTGACCGGCCCGTGCAGCATCGTGATCAGCAGGACGATCGCCACGCCGATGCCCAGGCCCAGAAACGGAGCGACGACCCATCGTCGCCGTGATGTCGGTTGAAGCTTCCAGATTGAGAGAGGGACGAGGATGGGGACGACCACCATGGCAATCAAGAGATAGATCCACATTGCGATCTGTCCGAGCCAGTGCGGAACAGGTCCCTCGAGCGACCACCAAACGAGCGATTCATCGAGTTGATGAATCCCGAGCACGAGCGGCACGGTCGCGAACAGGAGGTGATTGTTCCGTCCGTGGAGGTGCCGGTACGCGTCGATACCGATGGCGGTGACCACCAACCCCCCGACAAGGTCGCCTTCGGGGGAGAAGCACACGTGCCCAACGTATCTCCGTCCGGCTCGCTGCCCGGTTAGAGGGAGCCTCCTCGTTGCCTTGTCCAAGGGACCGATCTCCTGGGAACGAACGAAGGACCGCCACGCTCCCTTAGGGTTGAAGTACCACGTGGGAGAAGCGCGTTTTCGTCACGTTCCACCCGAGATCGTGATCGGCGGACCGGCATGTCGCTCCGTTCGACCTCAGAACGAGGAGCGTCTTGCAGTCCGGCCTGAACACAGCATCTCGGCCAATCAGCCTGGTCACCTCCGACGGCATCGCCCTGGCCGGTCTTCATTGGCCACCTTCGAGTAGCCCTCCCGTGGCCACCGTCGTGCTCGTGCACGGATTGGCGGCGAGGAAGGATCATCCGCACATAGAGGAACTGGCCGGGCGTCTCCAGGAGAACGGTTTCGAGGTTCTGTCCTACGACGCTCGGGGCCATGGCGCCTCTGCGGGAACCTACACACTGGGACATCTGGAGCACCTGGATGTGGAGTCGGCGGCGTCGTGGGCCATGGTCCGGGGCGGCCCGACGATCTTGGTCGGCGCGTCGCTCGGTGGCGTCGCCGTTCTCCGCTACGCCTGCGACCACCCCGAGCTGTCCGGAGTCGTCATCGTCTCGAGTCCTGCCGGGTGGCGGATCCCGCTCAGACTTCGGGCGGTCTTGACCGTGGGTCTCGCTCGCACGCGGCCAGGCCGGTGGATCGCCCGTCGGCGGATGGGTGTCAAGATCAGCTCAGGATGGACGGCGTCCGATCCGCCTCGGATCTTGACGGACAGAGTCGCAAGTCCCCTCGCCGTCGTGCACGGACGACGCGACGCGCTCATCCCGGTCCGGTGGGGACTCGAGTTGCAGCTCCGTGCGGATGCTCGGCGTTATGTTGTCCTCGCCCACGACATGGGGCATGCGTTCGATCCGAAAGGGCACGAAGCAATCTGTGCCGCCGTGGACTGGACTCTGGCCCAACAGCGCTGACTCAAGACGAGAACCGGTCATCCTTCACGGCCGATGAGTCAGTCTTCGGCCGGTCCACGCTGCGCCCCTGCGATGGCGACGAGAGATCGGCGGCACTCAGTGAACCTCGAACCAGAGCGTCGGCGACAGCGCTCAGCAGCGTGCCGTGGTTCCGGGCATAGGTGCGGATCATTCCGAACGCGGCGTCCATGTCGACCTTCAACCGCTCGGCGACGATGCCCTTGGCCTGCTCGACTGCGATCCGGGAGTTGAGAGCGGCCTGGAGTTGGATTGAAAGGTCGCTCTTCTGCTTCACCGTCCGTTCCTGGAGAATGCCAATGGTGGCGGCGTCAGCGAAGGCCCTGAGAAGATTCGATTCCGTCGGGGACATTTCGTGGAGCGAAGTGTCGAAGACGTTCATCGCCCCTATCACCTCGTCGCGGAGCCGCAATGGCATCGCGTGGACCGTTTGGAAGCCGCTCTCGCGAGCCATCGGGGTAAAGCGCGGCCACCGATCGGCGGCCGACGCGAGCTGCTGGTTCAAAACAGCGAGCCCCGTGCGAGCACACTCAAAGCAGGGCCCCTCTTCGAATTGCACCTCCAACAGTTCCGTCACCCGCATTCGCTCGGTCGAGGACGCCATCACCTGCAGCCCGCGGGGGCCCAGCAGGACCAATCCGACCTCGGCATCGCGGAGTAGTTCCACGCAGCGGTCGGCCAGCATCGACAGAAACTCGATGAGGTCGAAGTCCGCCACCAGGGTGTCGGCAAGTTCAACAAAGGTCCGAGCAAGCCATTCGTCTCGACTGTCCAAATCTCACGCTCCTGGCTCGTCGGGGCAGAGTTCAGGGTGCTTGTAGGCAGAATATTTGTCTGGCATGGATGGCTTTGACCAGGGGGCCGGACTGGTCGGACTACAGCTCTTCAAAGCGCCGCCGACCAGCCACGACCTCCGTGGCCACCTGATCGATCGGGCGATCTGTTGCGAAGGCGTTCGCTCGGAGCCGGACGAGCGCCTCGCCTACCCCGACGTCGAGCTGGGCCGCGACCATCCCGGTTGCTTGATGCACGACCGCCCGGGAGTCGGTGGCGTCAAGCGCCCAGGCGAGCGACTCCGAAGTGACCCCTGCCTGCAGATCGAGGACCAGCCGACTGATCAGATCTCCGAGAAGCAACGAGTCGGCGAGCTCCTGGCTGGCCAAGGCCCCGGGGTTCGCGCCGCCGAGAACCAGCACGCCAAGGTCAACCGCGCCGATGCGAAGAGGAATGGCGTACACGGCCCGGACGCCGAGCGATGCGACGGCCGGAACGAAGCGCGGCCAGTCGCTCGTTGCATCTCTCAGGTCGGAGACCAGCACCGGTCGTCTTTGCCGGCGGACGTCGGTCGCCGGGCCTTCGCCCAGAGTGAACTCCTCGTTCTGGATGGCAGTCGCCAGCGCGTCGGATGCCCCCGTGATCCCCTCGACTCCCTGGTCACCCATCAAGACCACCGACGCGACGGTGATGGGGAGTAGGTCACAACAGACCCGGCAGACGACGTCCAAGGTCGGTGCCTGGTCTCCGGATTTCTCGATGACACCGGCCAAGAACCGTTCCACCAGATCCACGCTCAGATGTTTGTCCCCTCCAGGTTGCTCCGGGTCGCGCTCCCTAGGCCCCGACCGGTTGGTTCGCCATCGGCTCTTCAACGGGTCCCGGTTTCAAGAGGGCGACGATCTGAGCCGCATTCGGCCACCGCACCTTGGTGGCCCACCCCATTTGCTCAAAGAACGAGATCAATCGAGCCGAGAGGTCATGTTGATGGGGCAGGACGCCATGGCGGGCCGAGGATGGCGAGGCGTGGTGGAAGTTGTGCCAGCTCTCCCCGAAGGAGACGAGGGACAGGGCAGCGACGTTGGTGCTCTGGTCGTGAGTTGCGAACGGCCTTCGTCCCCACAGGTGGCAGACCGAATTGATGCTCCACGTGACGTGATGGAGGATCGCCATCCTGACGAGACCCGCCCAGAGGAGCGCACTGAGCGCACCGAAGAGGGTTCCCGACAGGGCCCACCCGATGAAGAACGGGAGAGCAAGGGAAGCCACGGCCAGCAGCGGGAACAGCCGATCGATCACGACGAAGTCCCGGTCCCGATGGAGGTCCGGAGCGAATCGCCTGGTGTCAGTGGGATCCATGGCGAACAACCAGCCGGTATGGGCCCAGAGGAACCCCTTCAGCGTCTCGACCGCACCGGGTCCGTAGCGGTGCGGCGAGTGGGGGTCTCCTGGCTGGTCCCCGAACATGTGATGCCGGCGATGGATGGCCACCCAACTTATTGCCGACCCCTCGAGGGCCATGGAACCGGCCACCGCGCACACGATCTTGAGGGCCCTCTTGGCCTTGAAGCTCCGATGCGTCAGCAGCCGGTGAAAGCCGACGGAGATCCCAAACGCCGTGAAGACATAGAGCACTGCGGCGATCACGACGTCATTGACGTTCAGAAGGTGACCTGAGATGAACGGCAGGACACACGCCAAGGCAAGAAGTGGACCTGCCACGAGCAGTGCGGTGACGACGCGGCCAGCTGACAAGACCGGAGTCGAGACCCGACTGGCGGGCGGCTCTTGGATAGCACCCGGCACGGCTTCCCTTCCCTTCTTGCCGAGCGCTCATTGGGGAGTGCTCAACCGTTGCTTGGGTCACCGAGGTCTAGGGCAACTATCAGCGATGACGCTACACCTGTTGGCCGAACGCGTGATGGCGCCCACTGGTTACAGGGAGATCGATGTGCCGGCAGCACACGAGGTTCCTACCTTGACCCGCCGAAGGACGGGCAGGTCGTCGGGCCCGCCCCCGGCCGGCGAGAGACAGCGCAGATTGCTTCGACCCTGCGTGTGGGGCCGAGGGCCGGCACTTCCAGCTTCGAGCGCCGGCCGCCTACTTTTTGTCGCCGGAGAACGTGCGGATCAGCCTGAGGAATCGCTGCGGTTCAACCAGGTGCGGATAGTGACCGAGGTCGGGCCAAATCTCGACCGTCGCCGTCGGAACGAGCGCTTTCAACCAAGCCAAGTAGTCGTCTCCGGGATCACTGCCGTGCAAGGCCAGGTAGGGAGTGCGGATGCCCGCGGCCACATCTCGCGAGAAGGTCCGAAGGTCGTCCGTGCCGGACATCAGTACGGGGTCCCAAACGCCCAGCACCACGTCCTGCTCGGGATGCGAGAGGGACTCGATGCGGACGCGTTCGCTCTCGGGGAGGGCTCCGTACAGCGGTTCCAGGAAGTGGCGCATCGCCGAACTGAAGGCCTGTTCGTCGCCATGCAAGGAACGTTTCGAGGGCCCGACGAACTCGCGAAAGCCCGAAAGGTCAAGGGGCTGATCGATGTTGACGGTCGCCCGTGCCGGGTGAGAGCAGGCGTAGACGCTGACGACGAAGCCTCCGAGGGAATGTCCGATCATCAAGGGGTCGACACTGGCGCTCTCGTTGACGACGGCGAACACGTCGTTCGCCATCGTCAGCACGTCGTAGGGACCCCGTCGCTCGGACCCGCCGTGGCCGCGAAGGTCCACGCACACCACACGGTGGTCACGAGCAAGCTCGGGAACGAGTGGATCCCATGCACGGCGCGACTGCGTGATCCCGTGCACCAGGACGACTGTTGGTCCGTCTCCTCTCACTTCGTACTCGATCGTCGACCCGTCGAGTGCGGTGGTACGCACGGAGTCGAAGATATTGTTCCTGCCGGTCGTTGTCAGGCCAGGCCTTTGCTGAGGCGCACTCCGGATCTCGGCCTCGCCCGACACGGTGCCACTGACGCCACTGCACATCGCACCAGCTCTACCCCTGTTCCGAGGGACGAACCCTGCGGTAACGCGTCGCCCAGGCGGGTGACCGTTTGGCGTGCCGCCATGGCGGGTAGCGCCCCTGCCGAGAGCCCGTATCACGAGGAGGTGCAGGGGTGTCCACCATTAAGCAGAAAGAAGCGGCTCGTCAGAACATCAAGAAGGCGCGGGAGGTGGAAAGCGAGAGGGCGCACGGAGCCGACATTCCTCGGCCACCCGGCCTTTCCACGGCCGAAGAGGACCGCCTTCCCGACGAGGACTTCGCGTTCCCCAAAGAGCGCAAGGAGCCGCTCGTCGACGCGCCGCATGTGCGCAACGCCATCGCCCGCTTTGACCAAGTGGAGGGCGTGACGGACAAGGAGCGCGACGAGGCGTGGAAACGAGTGCTCCGAGCCGCCAAGAAGTTCGACGTCGAGGTCAGCGAATCCGACTGGCGGGAGCTTGGTCACCAGGCCTAGTAGGTGGACGTTGGCGCATGACGGTCCTCGTCGGAACGTCAGGCTGGCACTACCAACATTGGAGGCCGAGGTTCTATCCGGCCGAGTTGGGACCCTCGAAATGGCTGGGGATCTATTGCCAACGGTTTGCCACCGTCGAAGTCGACAACTCCTTCGACCGTTTGCCCGAACGTTCGACATTCGAGAAGTGGCGCGACACGGTCCCAAGGTTGCGGTGGAAGCACGGCACGTGTCGTGGTTCAATGATGAAGTCCGTGCCGTGCTCGAGTTCCGAGGTGTGGCACTCTGCCTGGTCCACGGTGGCCCCGTGGACGTGCCGAAGTGGAGGACGACCAACTGGACCTATGTCCGGTTCCATGGCGGGACGGGCAAGTCCGCTCCCTGTTACACGAGGTCGGCCCTTGACACCTGGGCCAGAGAGCTCACGGTCAAGTGGAAGCGGTCCGAAGACGTGTTCTGTTACTTCAACAACGATCCCAAGGGTTGTGCGCTTCGCGACGCGCGCTGGCTGGCGCAGGCCTGCCCCCGTGGCCGGCCCACTACCCGTGTCCCGGGTCCACGCGAGACACGGGTCGGATGATCGCAGGTTCCGTCACGAGCGCTCGACGACGCCGAACCCGGTTATCGATGTCGGGCGTGAGCGTGTAGCCGAGGGGATTCATCCCTCGCGTCTTCACTCTCCGCGCTGCGATCAGGTTCTTCGGGCCAGCATCCGGTAGGCGTTGGGGCCGCCGGGCCGGGAACGAACCACGGGAGCGATGGCCTGATCGAGAAGGAAGGCGGGCACCGCGAGGGCGGCGAGCGGCGGGAAGCACACGGCGCGGCGGGCCCGCGCGCCGAACCCGCCCGGCTCGCGCCATGGCCGTCGGGGAGGTCCGCCGACGCGGTTGGAGAGCAAAAGGGAGGAGAAGGCGAGGTCGACCGGGATGTGCGCCGGCCCTCGCTCCTCGGCCACGACGGTGAAGCCACGACGGCTGAGCGCGTCCGACAAGTTCCGCGCCGACAGGAAGTGCTGGTGCTGGGGCTGGAACCACGGCCCCCACAGCGGACCGAACCAGCGACCGAAGGCGCATTCGGGGTCGGGGACCTCGACGGAGAGCCAGCCGCCGGGCTCGAGGACGGTCGCCGCCGCGTCGAGCTCGGCCAGGGGATCGCGCGTGTGCTCGAGATAGTGGTGCATGCTCACCACGTCGAAGCTCCCGGCCAGGGTGCCGGCCAGGTCGGGGAACATCCCGAGGTGCGCCCGCTCCACCCACCCGTGGTGTTCGGCGGTCAAGATGCCCTCACCCATGTCGAGGGCCTCGAACTCCGTCTCGGGGAGAAGCGTCGACGCGACGAGGCAGAAGTGGCCGTGCCCGGCGCCCACATCGAGCCAGCGTTTGGGCTCCGTGCGGGCCCGCACCAGATCGACCCGTCCCCGGTAGGAGCGGTCATCGGCCGTCCAGACGAATTCCGTCGGGTCGCTACCCGCACCGTCGTAGAAGTCGCGGTAGTAGAAGTCGAGGCCTTCGCTGGTGAGGCGCGGGTTCTGGAAGATGTGGCCGCAGGAGCCGCATTCGTCGAGCACGAATGTTCCCGGCTTGCACTGCAAGAGGTCGGTGGTGTGGAGGCGCTCGTGGATCGTCCCTGCCCCACAGAGCGGGCAGGTGTCGCGTCGCGCCTCGAAGAACCGGTCGATGCCGTCGGCGAGGAGCGTGCGGTATTCCGACGTCTGCCGTTCGGCGGCCTGCTCCTCGGCCCGGGCGAGCTCTGACACCTCGTCGCGGGAAGCCCTCACCAATTCGATGGCGTCGGCGGCCCGCCGGAAGGGACGACCCAGCGCGCCCGTCGTTGTCCGGTCGCGCGGGCGCAAGCTGGTCCCGGCCGTGACCAGGTACGGCTGGGCGCAGTAGGCCGCGAGGGCGACGAGCCCCCAGGAGGGCGCGAGAGCGACGCCGACCCCGAGCAGGCCGAGCTGCGCCACCGGGACCGCGCCCACCAGCGGCGCGGCCTTCCCGTGCGTTGCGACGAGGCTCGCCCGGTGTGACGAGCGCGTGTCGCGACCGGCGGCGAGGCGAGGCGCGATCCCCAGGCCGGTGCGGGTGGGAGCGAACTTCTTCAGCTCGGCGATCGTGCGGACGTAGGTCGCCGGGTCGAGGCGGTCGCCGCCCGACAGGCCCGCCCGTGCCAGCACCGTCCGATGGACGACCGTCGCCTGTCCTGGCCCTCGACCCGGCGCCAATGGGTTCGTGGCGTAGGTGGACGGTTGGACCTGGCGCAAGAGGTCGAGCGCCCGCTCGGCGGCGAGGTCGGCGGGTACCAGATCGAGCACGTCGAGCCCGTGGGTGCGGGCGTACCGGCTGGCCTCGTCCAGGGTCGGCTCGTCGATGTCGATCCCACTGGCCGTCAAAGAGGCGTACTCGAGATCGGCGGCCTCGCTGACCGACGCGCCCGGCGATGCCGTCTCGTCCGAGCTCGTCAGCGCAAGCGAGCGGGCGCGTGCGCGCAGGCGCCACGCGTCGGCGACGAAGAAGCCGGCGAGCGCGATCCACGGCCACCGGGCCCACGTGCGCCGCCGGGCCGGCCCGGAGCGCGCCGCGGTCATTGAACGGCTCCGACGGTGAGGAGATCCTCGACGGCGTCGGCGGCGGAGCCGGCTCCGCCCGCCTGTAGAAAGGAAGCCCGGATCGACGCGGCCGCTTCCCTGAAGCCCGGCTCGGTGAGCACCCGCTGGAGTGCGCCGGCCAGCTCGTCCGGACCGACCCGGCCGAACTTCACGCGGAGTCCCGCACCGGCGCGCACGACCTGGTCGGCGACGATCGGCTGATCGTCGCGAATGGGGGCGAGGACGAGGGGCAGCCCCCGGGCCAAGCTCTCGCACACCGTGTTGTGCCCGCCGTGGGAGATCACCGCGTCGACGTGGTCGAGGACATCGAGCTGGGGGATCCGCGGCCGCACGAGCACGTTGTCGGCGGCGCGGGCCGAGGGGACGAGGTCGGGCGGGGCGACCACCACGGCCCGGACGGGGGAGCCGCCGAGGCCGTCGACCACCATGGCGAAGAATCGGGACCCGGCCTCGGCGTTGACGGTGCCGAGCGAGACGAGGACGGCCGAGCCGGGTCCCTCGAGCCACTCCCACGGGAACGGTGTGTCGTCCACGCGCCCGACCATCGACGGTCCCACGAAGCGGATCGCCGACCCCGACGCGGCGGCTCGGCCGGACACCGGGCCGACGAGCGCCTCGGTCGTGAAGGCAATGACCAGGTGCTCGGAGAACCGAAGGTCGCCGCGCGCGGCGTGCGTGGGACTGAGGCCGTGCTCGAGCTGCAGCGCGATGAGCTGCTCGCGCACCCACTCGTCCACCCGCGGCAGGGCGGCCAGCGGGTCGGCGAGCTCGGCCGAGGTCGTGGCCGAGGTGACCCACGGGAGGCCGGTGAGGCGCGCGACCACCGCGCCGGCGACATCTTGCTGATCCACGATGAGCACGTCCGGCTCGAACGCGTCCGCGACAGACGACAGCGCGGCGACGGTGGACCGCGCGTAGGGGATGAGGAAGCCCTCCCAGAGGAACTTGAGCGCCGCCGCGCCGCGCAGTCCGGTTCCCTCTCGTTGCATGTTTTCGAACGCCGACTGGTCGAGGTCGCCGACCACCGGCAGGAACGTCGAGCCGGGCGGGAGCAGTGGGTCGACGACGGTCGGGAGGCCGGCCCAGGCCACCACGTGCCCGCGCGCCGACAGCTCCGCGCCGAGGCTGACGGTGGGATTGACGTGCCCGGTGAGCGGCGGGACGGTGATCAGGACGCGGCTCATCGGGCCGCCGCGCCGATCTCCTCGTTCAGCGCGAGGCGAGCCTGCTCATCGAGCCACGCCACCGTCCGGCACTCGACCTCCTTCGGGTTCTCCATGAGGAGCGCGTGCGAGCAGTCGTCCACGACGACCAATTCAGACCCGCGAATCGACTCCTCGAGCACGTACGCCCGGTCGATGATGTCGGAATTCTCGCCGTAGAGCAGGAGCGTCGGGCACGCGATCGTGGCCAGAAGGTCGGGGTCCATGGGCTGCGTCGCCCGGAGGTCGTCGCCCATGGACGACACGGTGACCAGGTCCTCGCACCTTTTCACCATCAGGCGGAGCATGCGGGGCGCCTCGTCGGCCAGATAGTCGCGGATGCCCGGGTTGTCGAAGCCGGACACCAGGTCGGTCAGGTCCTCCATGACCTCGCTTCCCCAGCCTGTAAAGGCCGGGTGCGCCTCAACGAGAACCATGCCGGCGACCCGCTCGGGCCGCAGGATCGCAGCCGCCAGGGCGATGGTGCCGCCGTAGCTGTTGCCCACCAGGTGGACGGGCTCGTCGATGCCGAGGGCGTCGAGGATGCCGAACAAGTCGTCGACTCCGTCCTCAATGGAGTAGCCGCTCAAGGGTCGTTCGCTGCGCCCGTGCCCGCGCAGGTCGTAGAGCACGGTGTCGGCCTTGGCGGCGATCGCCGGCGCCACCGTGTAGTAGAAGCTCGAGAGGTTGTCCATGATCAAGCCGTGGATGAACACGACTGGACAACGGGCCTCGCGGTAAGCGTCGGGCGCCTGCGCTCGGGCATTCGGGCCGAGGCGGACCACGTTGAAGCGGACACCGCGGGCGACGAGCTCAGCCATTTTGCACTCCGGTGGCCTTGGACGGTTGTTCGGCCGCGGTCGTCGTGATGTGGTCGACGAGGTCGCCGACGGTCATGGCGATGATGTCGTCGACCTCCATGGTCGAGAGCCAGGCCGCGAAGTCGACGTGGCTGTAGGCCTCCTGCAGCTGCTCGCCCATGGCGACCAGCTCGATGCTCTCGATCTCCAAGTCCGACTGGAAGGAGGTCTCGAGTCCGATCTCGATCATGGACACGTAGTCCTCGCCGATGACGTCGGCGAGGATGGTCTTTACGACCTCGAGGACGAGGTCCGCGTCGAGCGCGTCCTCATGTCGCAGGTTGGGACCAGGCAACGGCGTACTCCTTTCTCTCGTTCTGTTGCGGTTCGGAAGTGGTGCTCGCCGCGGCGGGCTCGTCGCTCCCGTGGAACGGCGAGCGCAGGACTTCGGATCGGACCGTCGCATCGGGTGGTGTCGATTTGGCCAGCTCCTTCTCCAGCCGGCGGCGCGCCTCTTCGACGTCGCCGGCACTGAGCACGAGCTCAATGGACGGCCGGCCGACCGAGGCGACGGCCGCCCAGTGGCAGACGGCGACGGCCACCCGGGTCCCGGCCGCCGGTCCTTCGGGGACGCGGAGGGCTCGATCACCTTCCTCCTCCAAGGGGATCTCAATCGGGAAGAGCGGGCCGTGGCCGCGTGACCACAGCACGTGGCGGACGGCATCCTTGGCCGCGATGCGACCCAGGAGCCACGTCCGCTGGTCGCGCGGGTTGAGTGCCTCGTACGTCCCCCGCTCCCGCGCGCCGAGGTAGCGGCGAGCCATGAGCTCGCGCGACGCCGAGTCGCTCCACCGCTCCTCCACGGCCACGAAGTCCGCTCCCATCGGCGACGCCACGAGACAGCGCTCGGCATCGCGCAGGGCGTTCCACAGCGGCTCGTCGCTGTCGAACCGCCGGTCGACCCACCGGGTGATCCGGGCGAAGACCGCTCCCTCCCGGAGGAGCTCGAGGTCGGCCGCCATGGTCCGGCCGGTGAGCTCGGTGATGCGCACCTTCGTCTCGACCACGTCACCGGCCGACGGTGGCCGCCCGAAGAATTCGATGCGGCCGATCGATTGCGGCAGGGCGAGGAAATCTCGCCTCGCGGACGCCATGAGCCACCAGCCGTAGAGCTGGCCGGCGTTGTCGAGCGTGGCCCCCGGTGCAACCAACGCCTCGATGCTGCCGTCGATCCCGTCGTCGCCCAGCGCGGCGATCGACCGCATGCCCTGGAAGCTCGGGCCGTGGAACATCCAGTGCTCCTCATACAGCCGCTCCGGGCTCAGCGGGGAGGGGCGGGGCTTGCGAAGGGGGCCGAAGGAGGACGGGGGAGCGGGCGGCCCCGAGTGGGCCAAGTGGACCGTGGCGCGCGCGTAGCCGTCGATCGCGACCTCCACCTCGAAGGGCCCGGTGCGGTTGGCGGTGATCGTCACGTTCGTGGCCGGTGCGGCGGTCAGCCATCGAAACGCGCGGATCCGCTCCATACGGGTGACGGCGAGCTCCGGTGCGAGACGCTCGGCCGCCTCCTTGAGCATTTCGACCATGGTCGTCATCGGGACCACGGGGAAGAGGTCCGAAAGCTCCTCCCATCCCACCGGCTGGCGGATGAAGCAGTGGTCGCGCAAGAAGGGCAGGCTCGCGACGTCGACCGACAGCGTCTCTTGCCACGGGGATCCCGGCCACGACGAAGGCGGGCGCGGTGAGGCGCCGCCCCCCGGTCGCGGCGGTACGGTCGCCGCGACCGCGGCGGCGACCGACGTCGAGGCATGCTTGGTTTCCGAGAGCAGTGCGTCGAGCTCCGCGCGCAGTGCCGTGGACATGCCGCCGGGCTCCGGATCCACTTCGACGATCGGTGTCTGCGAGAACGCCGGCCTCCCATCGTTCGCAGTGCGCGCCGGGAGGCGCACGAGCGGCGTGCCGAGGGAGAGGCGCATCAGGGGACCCGATCCGGTCGGGGCGTGGACTGGTTCCGACGCCGTTGCGCCGCTCGTCGAAGGCCCGAACACCTGCTCGATGTCGACGTCGGCGCCCTCGACCCAGAGGGCGGCTGCGACCCGCGCCAGCTGGGCCAGGCCGGGTTGGGCCGACGCGGCGGCGGTGACGGCCAGCTGCGGACGACCCTTCAGCGTGTCGTCGGCGAAGGCGACGAGACTGCCCACCCCCATCTGGACGAAGACGCGCACCCCGTCGTCGTGCATGGCCTGGACGAGCTCGCGGAAGCGCACGGGCTGGAGAAGGTGCTCCACGGCCAGCTGGCGCACCGCGGCGGCGTCCGAGGGGTAGGGCCGGCAGGTCGTGGAGGACCACATCGGGATACGCGGTGCCTGCAACGGCATCCGATCCCAGTGGTAGCGGACGATCTCGGTGTACGGGGCGAAGTGCGGGGTGTGGAACCCGGATCGGAAGGGCAGCTCCTGCGCGAGGATCTTCTGCGTGGCCAATCGGGCCATTGCCTCGCGCGCTGAGTCCTCGGGCCCGCAGATCACCGACTGGTGCGGGCAGTTGTCGTGGGAGACCACCATTCCGTCGAGGTCGCGGACGACCTCGGCAGCGGTGTCCGCCCCGCAACCGAGCGCGACGAACACGACGCCGGACAGGTCCATGGACCCCGGCTCGAGCCCCTCGAGGAAATCGGTCGCCCGGTCAGGTGGGATGAGCTCGGCGGCGAACACGCCGGTCCACTCCCCGAGGCTGTGGCCGGCGACGTCGTCGGGCCGGATCCCGAGGCGGGCGAGTGCATCGTCGAGGAGCCGGCCGGTCTCGAAGATGCGACGCGCCTGGTGCTCGAGATTCGATGCGGGGTCGCCCGGGACGCTCGGCGTGACCGTGCCGAGCCACTCGGCGACCTCGTCCACCTCGGCGTCGAACGTGGGCTCCACGCCCGGGAACACGAACGCCACCCGGCCCCCGTCGGCGACCAGGCCCGACGGCGCGAACCACACGTCGTTGCGACCGCGCCATGCTTCGCCCTTGGCCAGCATCCGTGCGGCCAGCTCGAGCCGCTTCGGAGTCGGGTCGACGATGGCGAGCCGGGCGGGGCCGGTGGCGCGAGAACCGTTCGGCACGGCGCTGGGATGATCGCGGACGGCCTGCAGCTGCTCTGCGAGCTCGGCGGCGTCACGGCCCTGCAAGAGGATGCCGGTGACGCCGAAGCCGGAGTGGTCCCCGGTCGCCGTGCCCGCTCGGGCGGCCGCACGGGTCGTGCGGCGTCCGCCTGCCGGCAACGCCGCAGCGGCGTGCTGCTCGACGACGACGTGGGCGTCGATGCCTCCGAAGCCGAAGGCGTTGACTCCGGCGCGGCGCCCGATCGACGGCGCCACCCAGTCCTCGGCCTCGGCGAGGAGGCGGAAGCGGGTGTGGGCGAGCGCGGGGTGCGGATCGTCGGCGGAGAGCGTGGGGGGCAACACGCCGTGGTGCACGGCGAGCACCGTCTTGATGAGCCCGGCCGCGCCGGCGGCCGGCATCGCATGTCCGATGTTGGACTTGACCGAGCCCAGCACGGCGTGGTGGGCGGTGTCGTTGGGAGCGCCGAACACGTGGCCGAGCGTCTCGAGCTCCACGCGGTCGCCAGCCGGTGTCGCGGTGCCGTGGCCTTCGACCAACCCGATCGTGATGGGGTCGATGTCTGCGCAACGGTAGGCCCGCTCGAGGGCAAGCACCTGACCCTCGACCCGCGGGCTCATGAGGGTCGCGTGCCGGCCGTCACTGGCCACGCCTGTCGCGGCGATGGTGGCATACACGCGATGGCCGTGCCGCTCGGCGTCGGACAGCCGCTCGAGCACGAGGAGCCCCGTCCCCTCCGAGACCAGGATCCCGTCCGCGTGCCGGCTGTAGGGACGGATCTCCCCCGAGGGGCTGAGCGCGCCGAGCTGCGAGAAGACGGACCACAGCGTCACGTCGTGGCAGTGATGCACTCCTCCGGCGAGCACCACGTCGCACCGACCGGACTGCAGCTCGGCCAGGGCGGCGTCGACGGCGATCAGTGAGCTCGCGCAGGCGGCGTCCAGCGTGTACGACGGCCCCCCGAAGTCGAAACGGTTGGCGATCCGGGATGCGGCCAGGTTGGGGACGAGGCCAATCGACGACTCCGGACGGAGCTCGCCCAGCTGGCCGGCGAACTCGTCCCTCACGGCGCGGAGTTGGTTCTCGTCGATGCCAGGGACGAGCGTGCGCAGCACGTCGACCAGCTGGCTCGACGTCCGCACCCGCTGGTCCAGCCGCGACAGCCCGGGGGTGAGGTAGCCGCCCCGGCCGAGGATCACGCCGACCCGGTCGTGGTCGACGTCGCCTAACCCACCGGCATCGTCGATCGCCGTGGCCGCCGTTTTGAGCGCCATCATCTGGTCCGGCTCGGCATCGTCCACGGCGACGGGCATGATCCCGAAGCGGCTGGGATCGAACAGGAGGGTGTCGCCACCGACGAACCCGCCCCGGCGCGTCGTGAGCGAACCGGCCCCGCCACCGGTGGCGTCGCCGAAGAAGTCCGGGTCCAGGCGGTCGGGCGGCGCATCGGTGATCGACCGCCGGCCGGCGACGATGTTGTCCCAGAAGGCGGCGACGTCGGGGGCGCCGGGGAAGACGCATCCGAGGCCGACAACGGCCACCGGGTCGTCGTCGAACCGTCGGCCGGCGACCGGCCGGACGGTGACCGAGGCAGCTGCGGTCACCGGACCCGGGTGAGCTGCACGAAGCGGCGGGGGAGCTCGGTGGCGAGCTCGGTGGGCAGGATCCCGCGGTCGGGTGCCGCGAACGGCGACCGGGCGCTGTCGTAGACGCCCTCCAGCCGGGCGATGCCCCGGAGCACGTGGAACGCCTCCCAGAAGCGAACCCTGTCCGGGTCGATCGGGTGCGCGTCCTCGTAGCCCAGCTTGTACGTGTTGATGAGGGTGTTGCGGATCATCTTGATCGCCGTGCGCTCCGGGCGGTTCTTGGCGAAGAACGGTGCGGACCAGAGCGCGACGAGTGTGTAGGCGACGTCGAACTCGCGCTCGGCGACGACGGCGGCGCACCAGTTGGTGGTGACGAACCCCCGGCCGACTCCGCCGTAGGCCTCCCAGTCCTCGGGGGGCGGCCCGAACACGCTCATCGGCTGGTAGCCACCGTGACACAGGACGGGTTCGGCCGGGGCCGGCCGGTTCTCGTCGAGCCACCGTCGCTGCTTCGACAGGTGGGCGGCGTCGATGCGGGCGACCTCCTCATCCGCGTCGATGACCGGCAACACGTGTCCCGCCAGATCGGCGGCCGGGATCGCGTGGATGTCGGCCTGGCAGGCGGCGAAACCGCGGAGCAGCTCGTCGGAATGATGGAGATTGAACCCGATGAGCTCGGGGAGCGCGACGCCTCCGATCTCGTCCCGCAGGAGGCCCCAGAGCGGCTGCGGGCCTCCACCGAGCTGGACGACCGCGTGGACGGGGACCGCTCCGTTGAGCTGTCGACGGACGACACGCATGACCGCGGCCTCGCGCTCGACCGATGCGCGATCGGGCGCGAGCCGGAGTGCGAGCTCGGCGCAGCCGGTGTCGCCCGGGTCAGCGTCTGGCCACAGCACCGCTTGAGCGAGCCGGCACCCGAAGGCCCATGGGCCCTCGGAGTGGTCGAGCGCGGCGGGCTGTTCGGCGAAGGCGACGGGCGCGCCCGTCGCTGCCTCGAGGCCGTCGAGGAGCGCATCCGACCACTGCTCGACCGGCGGCGCCGTGGTGGGCCGGGCGGGGAAGGCGTCGGGGTAGTGACCCTCTCGGGACGAGTTGCGCCGAGGCAGCGGGTGGGAGGAGAGCAGTGACACGGCGGGTCAGACCGAGTCCGTCCAGGCGACGATGTAGCGCGCGCCACAGATGTGCAGCGGGGCCGTCGCGATCCAACGGCCGCAGCAGCGCAGCCGGTCCTCATCGACGGCGTCCACCTCGAAGTCTCTGGGCCGGCCGCGCAAACCGAGACCCGTCGCCTTGGCCGTCGCCTCCTTGACGGCCCACACCAGAGTCAGCCACGTGTCGCGATCGTCTTGGCGGGCCTCGAGGAGCGATCGTTCGGGTGGGCTGAGGATCGTCTCGGCGAAGCTCGGAGGACGCGGCTGCACCGACTCGATGTCGATCCCGATGCCGGTCGGCGCCGGGGACATCCCTTTCGGAGGGATCGCCTTCGGGCTCGCCTGACGCGGGACCCGGGCCGCGACGGCAACGGCGACGGTGGGCTTGTGAGCGATAGAGACCTGCACGCCCCGGGTCGCCAGCCGGGCCCCGAGGACCTGCAGGTTGGGGCAGCCGTTGGGGTCGTTCGTCACGATGATCCGTGTGGGGTCGAACGGGGCGAAGTCGCGGTGGGCGAGGTGATCGCGCACGGCGTCCTTGGCCGCCACGCGTCCGAGCAGCCAGGGGATGCGAGCCCGCCCCGCCATGGCCTCGAAAGCCTCCTCCTCCGGCTCGCCGAGGTAGACGCGGGCGAGCATGTCCACGTCGGTCGACGCGTCGAGCGGCACGTGGGCGCGGCAGACCGCGGATCCGTCCCGCGGGTCAGGAGCGGTCGTCCGGATGTCTGATCGCTCGTGCAGGATCACGCTCATTGCAGGATCGACTCCTTCCTGCCTTCGACCATCTCGGGCGCCATCGCCTCCACCTGGGCCCTCATCACGACGAGCTGGCCTCTTCGTGATGGGCGGGCCAGCTCGTCAAGCAGCGCTTGCGTCCCCTCGCCGGGTGCGATGAGACCGATGCCACGACGCTCGTACTCGCGCTCGAGCTGGGGCGAGACCATTCCGCTCCCCGCCCACGGCCCCCAGTCGATGCTGACGACACGGCCGGTGCGCGTCCGGCTCGCGACGTCAGCCAGCTCGTCCAACGCGTCGTTGGCCGCGGCGTAATCGACCTGCCCGCGATTGCCGAACACCCCGCTCACGCTGCCGAAGAAGACGAGCGTCGCGTCGGGTGGGATCACGTCGAGGAGGGCCCTTGCGGCGTCGACCTTGGTGGCGAACACCCGATCGAACCCTTCGAGGGTTTTGTCCCGCACCAGTCGGTCGTCGAGGACCCCGGCCCCGTGTACGACGAGATCGAGCCGCCCGAGACGCTCGTCGACGTCCGCGACGATGGCAGCCAGCGAGCCCGCATCACGAGCGTCCGCCCGGTGGTAGCGCACCGCCGCACCGAGCTCTTCGAGTGCCGAGACGGTGGCGCGCATCTCGCGTGCGCGCATCAGCCGATTGCACTCGGCCTCGATCGCCGACGGTGTCGAGAACCGGCCCGAGTCGATGAGGATCCGGCGCACGTCCCCGAGCTCCCGCGCCTCCGCGGTCAGCGGGTCCTCGTCCGCAGCCGGCCACGGTGATCGTCCGACGAGCTCAATGTGACACCCGCGGCCCTGCTGGGCGATGGCAAGCGCAGCCTGCGCCGTCACTCCTCGGGCGCCACCGGTCAGGAGGACGACCGCGCCGGGCTGTCGGAACCGGTCGATGACACCTCCCTCCTCTGCGGGCGACGAGTCGGGGACCACCTCGCGGGTGCGGCGCCGTTCGCCGTCGAGGGCGGTGTCGGCCGGCCACCTCTCCTCATCGGCGTACTCGTCGACGAGGCGGGGGGCGAGCTCGGCCGGGTCGGCATCGGGGTCGACGTGGACGAGCCGGACGAACCGGTCCGGGAACTCACGGCGGAGCGCCTTCACCATGCCGGCGTGGCCCAGGCCGGGGACCGGCGTGGGCGACGCCGGCAGGAGGGGTCCGCCGCCCCCGACGACCGCCACCAGGCGCGACGCCGTTCCCAGGAGTGCGGGCTGCCACCAGGCGAAGGCCGCCCGGGCGTCGAAGGCGGAGGGGCGGTTGGCCGCGTCCGGGTGGATCCCGCCAAGCCAGATGAGGCCGTCCGAGCTGCGCAGCACTTCCGCGTCCGGCTCGTTGGGTGGCGTGCCGTCGACGCGGACCGTCCGCACCGTGGCGCCGCCGGCTGCGAGCTCGGCCGCCAGCGCCGTGCCCAGTCCGGACGGATCGTGGTCGGGAACGGCCAACGCGATGCTCGCTCCCTCGAGGATCCGGCGGTTGGTGACCGCTGGCATGAGGTCGGTCGGGACGACGACATAGCGGGTGGCCGTCTCGGGGACAAAGGGAGGATCGTCCTGCGCACCCACGAACGTCGCCGCGTCGTGTGGGCGTGTGACCGCCCCGTCCTCGCCGCCACGTTCGCGAGATGCCGGCGCTGGCGTCGCAGCGCCCTTCGTCGAGGACCCTTCACTCTCCGCCCCGGCCGCGGGCTCGAGGCCGTCGATCCAGTGCACGATCTCGCGGACGGACTTGAGCTGCGCCAGCTCCTCGACCGTTTCGTCGTCGACGCCGGCGCCGGCGCCCAGCCCGATCCGGTCGGCGAGCTCGCCGATGATCTCGATCCGCTTGATCGAGTCGATGGAGAGGTCCGCTTCGAGGTCCAGGTCGGGATCGAGCATGTCGGTGGGGTAGCCGGTCCGGTCGGCCACGACGCCGAGCACCACCCCGGCGAGCGCGTCCCCGCTCGGCCGGGTTGCGCCGACGTTCGTCGAAGGCCCACCGCTCACCGGCCCGGCTCCGGGGTCGAGGCCGTCGACCCAGTCCACGATCTCGCGGATGGACTTGAGCTGCGCCAGCTCCTCGACCGTTTCGTCGTCGGCGCCGGCGCCGGCGCCGGCGCCCAGCCCGATCCGGTCGGCGAGCTCGCCGATGATCTCGATCCGCTTGATCGAGTCGATGGAGAGGTCCGCTTCGAGGTCCAGGTCGGGATCGAGCATGTCGGTGGGGTAGCCGGTCCGGTCGGCCACGACGCCGAGCACCACCTCGGCGAGGGCCTTCCCGCTCGGCCGGGTCGCGCCGCCGCCGGCCGAATCACCAGCGGACGATTCGTGGGCGTCGCCGGACGAACCGTTGGCCGACGAACCGTTGGCCGACGAACCGTTGCCGGCGCCGCCGTTGGACGAAGAGTCCTTGACGGGCCCGGAAGGCAGGTCCGTGGCGAACTCGAAGAGCGACGAGGGGGCGCCCCCGCCGTTGCCGTGGTTCGCACCTTCGGACGTGGTCGGCGCGCCCAGGTAGCGCAACATGACCTCCCGTTCGGTGGCCACGATTTCCCGCAGGCTGCGCAGGTGCTCGAGGACGGTCCGCTCGCGCTCCTGATCCGGCACGCCTCCCACGGCCACCGCCGGGGACTCGTTGGCCGGGCGCAACGATCCGGCGACGACGTCCCCCGAGCTGGTCCGGATGAGGCTCCCGTCGATCGTCCATCCCGGGGCGGCGACGGGCAGCGTCGTGAGATCCACGGTGACGGCCCGTGCGGCGAACAGCGCCTCGGTGCGGACGTCCACCCCCGAGACAGCCAGCTCGGCGAGCGCGGTCAGCAGGCGGACGACCCCGTGTTCGCCGGGCACGTCGGTCGCGATGGCGCGGTGCGGGCGCGACCCCAGGATCTTTCCGACCAACTGGGTCAGCACCCGGCCCGGACCCGCTTCGACGAAGATGCGGGTGCCGGCCTCGTACATCGCCTCGATCTCGTCGACGAAGTGCACCGGTCGGGCCACCTGGCCGGCCAACACGGACCTGATGCCCTCGGCGTCGTCCGGGTATGGCGTGGCGCTGGTGTTGTTCCACACCGGCATCCGGGGAGCCTCGAGCGAGGCGGACCGCAACGCCGCGCCCAGGTGCTGTGATGCGCCGGCCAGCAGCGGGCTGTGGAACGCGCAGTGCACGTTGAGGACCTTTGCCGCGATTCCGGCGTCCGCCAGCTCTTCGACGACCGACTCGACACCGCGGCGGGTCCCGGAGATGACGACTTGGGAGGGAGCGTTGTGATTGGCGATGACGACGTCGTCGCGGGAGCGGATGGCCTCGCCCACGACGTCGACCGGCGCGTTGACGGCCGCCATGGTCCCCGGATCGGCGTCGGCACCCCCCGCCGCGGCGAGGATGGCGGTCCCGCGCGCGGCGCTGAGCTCGAGCAGCGTCTCGGTGTCGAAGACGCCGGCTGCGGCGAGGGCGACGAGCTCGCCGTAACTGTGACCGGCGGCAGCGTCGGGGACGACCCCGACCGACGCGAGCACTTGGGTCATGGCCACGCCGCACATGCCGAGCACCGGCTGGGCCGCCCGGGTGTCGGTCAGAGCCGCGGTCTGGGACTCGCGCTCGTCGCGGGTGAAGGCGAGGCCGGGATAGAGCGTTGGCACCCAGCGCTCACCGGCCGCCAGCACCCCGCGGAGGGACGGGAACGTCACGAAGAGGTCCGCCAGCATGCCGGTGCGCTGGCTTCCCTGCCCCGGGTAGAGGAACCCGACGTGCGGAGCGCTCGCCCCGAGTGGGCCCTCCGGTTCTGCGACGAACACGCCGTTGCCACCAGCGCGGTCGCCCGCCCGACGCAGCTTGTCCGCCAGGTCACGGAAGTCGGCGGCGACGACCGCGACGTGGACCCGCCCGGAACCGCCGGCATCGACGGTGGCGGCCAAGTCCCGGAGTCGGTGCCGCTGGGCCCCCGGGTCCGCGGCGCCGATCTTCTCGGCCAGCTCCGCCACCTCGCGTGCCCGGTCGAGCGCGGCTTGGACCGTGTCGGCCCGGAACAGGAAGAGCTCGGCGGGCCAGGTCTCGACACCGAAGCGCGGGCCGGCGTCGCCCTCGTAACCGGCCAGCACGGCGTGGAAGTTCGAACCGCCGAACCCGAACGCGCTCACGCCCGCCAAGCGGCGGCCGCCGACCCACGGTTGGGCGCCACCGAGGAAGCGGAACGGGCTCGTCAGCGGGTCGTAGGCCTCGTTGGGGGACTCGAGGTTGACGGTCGGCGGCAGCACCCCTCGGTAGAGCGCATTGGCGGTCTTGATCAACCCGGCCAGCCCGGCCGCGCACTTGGTGTGCCCGATGTTGGACTTGACCGAGCCGAGCACGCACTGCCCCGGTTCGGCGCTGCTCGCCTGGATGATCTCGGTCAGCGTGGCCAGCTCGGTCCGGTCACCCACGACGGTGCCCGTGCCGTGAGCCTCGACGAGACCGAGGTCGCCCGGCGCACGGCCCGCTTGTGCGTACGCCCGGTGCAGCGCGGCTTGCTGTCCTTCTTTCCGTGGCGCGGTGAGGCCGAGATGGCGCCCGTCGCTCGAGCCGGCGACACCCTCGATGACGGCGTAGACGCGGTCACCGTCGCGTTCGGCGTCGGCGAGGCGCTTGAGGACCAGGCAGGCCACGCCCTCGCCGAGCGCGATCCCGTCGGCCTTGGCGTCGAAGGCACGACACTGACCGGTCGGCGAGAGGGCGTGCACGGAGGAGAACAGGAGGTAGTCGTTGATCCCGTTGTGCACGTCGGCGCCACCGCAGAGCACCATGTCGCTGTTCCCGACGAGTAGCTCCTTGCACGCGGCGTCGAGTGCGGCGAGCGAGGCGGCGCACGCGGCGTCGACGGTCAGGTTGAGCCCGCCCAGGTCGAGTCGGTTGGCGATGCGCCCGGCGATCACGTTGGTCAGGACACCCGGGAACGAGTCCTCGGTCAGGGCCGGCAGGAACTCGTCGAGCTCAGGGGGAAGGTCGTCGAAGAGCTGCGGCAGCACGGCCCGCACGCCGTACGCGCCGGCCAGGTCGTTTCCGCTCTCGGCCCCGAACACGACCGAGCAGCGCGAGCGGTCGAATTCGCGCGTCGCGTACCCGGCGTCGGCGAGCGCCTGCGACGCCACGCTGAGGCTCAGCAGCTGGATCGGCTCTATCGCGGCCAGGGCGGCGGGCGGAATGCCGTAGGCGAGCGCGTCGAAACCGACCTCGGCCAGGAAGCCACCCCACTTCGACGGCGTCTTCTTCCCCGCGTCGACCGTGACGGCGTCGGGGTCGTAGTAGCGGTCCACGTTCCACCGGGTCGGCGGCACCTCGGTGACCGAGTTCACGCCGCCCACGACGTCGGACCAGAAGTGGTCGGCAGTCGTCGAGCCCGGGAACATGGCCGCCATCCCGACGATGGCGACGTCCAGACGGGAAGGCGCAGAGTCGGGTCGGACGCCCTCGGCCCGCCGCTTGGCGTCGGCAATCCGAAGCAGGTCGGTGGAGGCGGAGCTGACCTCCTCGTGCAATTCGGCGATGGAGGTGAGCTCGTTCCGCAGCGTCGCGACCTGGCCGATCATGTACATGCCTTCGCGGCGCTGGGTGTCCTCGTCGACGGTCTCGAGGCCGCGGTCGCCGTGCACGAGACCCTTGCTCGCCATGCGGAGGCGCCCGAGGTTCAGGGTCTCGAGCTGCTCCCAGATCTCCTTGGACGACACCTGGTCCGCTTCGAGCTGCGCCTTGGTATCGGCGAACGTGCGCACGTAGTCGGAGTTCACACAGCGAGTGGCGTGGCCCGGCGAGGTCTCGAGCAGCACGGTCTCGTCGCAGGAGAGCGCCGCCTCCTGAAAGGTGCGACCGATCGCTCCCGTCTGACAGGCTTCGGCGGTGAAGAGGTAGGCGGTACCCATGAGCACACCGAGCCGCGCGCCCCGGGCGGCGAGGGGGGCTCCGATGGCCGCTGCGGCGGCAGCGGAACGCGCATCGTGGATGCCGCCGGCGAACAAAATGTGCAAGTTCTCCGCGTCGGGGACGCGGGCCAGACGCTCGACTTGCGCGTCCCACAACGGGAAGCTTGCCCTCGGCCCCACGTGACCGCCGCACTCGCGGCCCTCGAAGACGAACCGCCGTGCGCCTTCTTTCACGAACCGCTCGAGGAGGCCGGGCGAGGGGACGTGGAGATAGGTCGCGATGCCGGCCTGCTCCAGGGGGGTGGCCTGGGAGGGGCGTCCGCCCGCGATGATGGCCACCGGCGGGCGGCACTGCTCAATGGCCGCGAGCTGCTCCTGGCGAAGCTCGGGTGGCACGAAGCCGAGGATGCCCACGCCCCACGGACGGCCGCCGAGCCGCTCGGCCGTCTCCAAGAGCAACTGCTCGACCTCGGGGCCGCGCATGAGCGCGAGGGCCAGGAACGGCAGCCCGCCGCCGTCAGCCACGGCGGCCGCGAACGCGGCTCTGTCACTGACCCTGGTCATGGGACCTTGCGCAATCGGATAGCGAATGTTGTGGGTCGTCGCGATCCCGCCGCCCGGCTGGAGCGGTACGCACCGCGCCGCGGTGGTCAAGTGGTCCTCAATCGCGCAACGGACCGCCTGGACGACCCCGCCGGTCGTTTCGTAGCGACGGGCCAATTCGGCCGCGCCGGCTGCGTCCTGCCCCACCGGGACGAGGTCCGCGTGCAGGTCGGCCCCGAGCTGGGCCGCGACGGCCCGGGAGTCGTGGTCGGCGTTCCGGGAGGCGACGGGAAGGTCGGCTCGGGTGTACACACGGTGGTCCCCGACGATGCGGGTCTCACTCCCGTCCATGCGGGCAATGGCGGAACGAGTTGCGGCGGGAAACCGTGACTCGCGGACCAGCGCCAGCTGAGCGTCCAGCACGACGCCGCGTGCCCCCATGGCGACCGCGCCGGCGGCGGTGTGCAGCCCGATGCCACCACGTGCCCACACCGGCACGCCCAGCTCGACGGTCTGCTGCAGGAGGACGAACGTCTCGGTGCAGCCCACTCGTCCACCGCTCTCACACCCCTTGGCGATGAGACCGGTGGCGCCGGCGGCGACAGCCCGCCGTCCCTCCCGCAGCGACGTGACTTCGACCAGCACCGCACGGCCGGGAAAGGAGCAGAGCGCGGTCTCGAGCGTGGATCGGTCGGCGAGGTCGGCCGCGGTCGACGCGTCGATCACCACCGTCGAGACCTGAGGCGGGAGCAGGCCGGCGAGCTCGTCGCAGGTATCGGCGATGTGGTGGCCGGGCTGGACACCGAACGGCTTCGCCGTGCGCTCGGCGACCATGTCGAGCACGCGGGAGACGTCCGTGTCGCGCTCGAGGTCGATGACACCAAGCGCGCCGGCTCGGGAGAGTGCGACGATCGGCGCCACGCTCGCCGGGCTGTCGTCGTGTGGCCCCGGCGCGGGGTCGAACCCGAGAACCAATTGTGCCACGTCGATCCCCACCTCCTCCATCACTCCCGCCTCCTCGATTGACGCTGGCCGAGCGGCTGGCCGTCCAGAGACGGCTGCCGAGTGCCCAACCTGACCGCGCGCAACAGCCCGGACCACCGCGCGCGTGCCTACCTACCCGGGCGGGAGGTGGGCAAACCCCAGCGGAACATAAAATCCATGTATCGAAACAAACGCTCGTCGGCCTGGCCGTCGGCAGCGCGCGTGCGCCGCAACATCGCTTCTCGCGCTCCGAGCGGATCTCGCGCACCGACCACCGAATCCCCGCAACATCCCCTGGTTCCCTGGCCGTTTCAGCGCGCGACCGAAGCGCGGACGCCGTCAGCCGCTCTCAGTGGCATCACCGGACCGACGGAAGTGCGCGCCCCGAGGGTGAGCCGTCGAACACCTCGTGACGTTGGTGAAGCTGGGTCGGCGCGGTCACCGTCCAGGACCTTGGGAAAGGTGGCAGCCCTGCGAAAGAGCGATGACTGAGCTTTCCTCGTCGTTCGCCAGGGTCGTCGATCAAGAACACGCGTATCTCTCCCCTCGGCCCCGACGAGAATCCACGATCGCGGGTTCCCGGCCTCAAGCATCCGTGACGCCGCTGTCGAAGTCCATGGGACTTTTCGACTAAATAGTGCCGGTCACAAGCCCTTTTTTCTCTTCGTGACCGCTCCGGACGACAGTTCGACAGCTCGCCCTTCGTCAATGGAACCGGACCTCAGGTCGAGACACCGCGAAAACCTGCCAGGAAGTCGACGTCGACGCGGCGGCCGTTGTGATTCACGGTGGTGAAGTAATAGACGAGAATGTCTATTACTCGTAGGCTGGCCCGGTCCGAGGCGCACGACACGGTGATGGATGCGCACGGAAAAAGAAAGTGAGGCGGAACGGTGAGCTCCACGGCTGTTCGGCCCTTACCGAAGGGACCGCACGGACTCAGCTCCGATGAGGTCGTTGCTTCCCAGCGGGAACGGATCTTTGCGGCCGTCATCGATGCCGTCGCCGAGAAGGGATACGTCCACACGTCGGTCGCGGACGTTCTCGGAAGGGCGAAGGTCTCGCGACTGACCTTCTACCAACTGTTCCGTGACAAGCAAGAGTGCTTTGTCTCGGCCTTCGAGGCGCGGGCGTCGCTCCTGTCTCAGGTGCTCGGGTCGGTCCTCGACCAGGAGTCGCGACCAATTGCAATTGACGAGGACGCGATATTCGACCGCGTCGACCGGATCCTCGGCACCTATCTCGAATTGCTGGCATCGGACCCGCCGAGCGCACGCGCCTTGCTGATTGAGGTGTACGCCGCCGGTCCTCGGGCCCTCGAGCAGCGAAGTCGCTCGCTGCAACAATTCGTTGACGTGGTCGTGTCGGCCTTCGACGGGCAGACGGGCATCTTCGAGAGCGAGCACGAACAGCGTTTCGCGGCCCAGCTGCTCGTGGGAGGGGTCTCGTCCTTGGTGAGTGGGTTGATTGCAGCCGGACAGACCGATCGGCTCACCGAGTTGCGCGCACCGCTCATGACATTGCTCCGCAAGGTCCTCTGAAGGCATGCGGCCGCAGATGCGCGTCGCGGGAGCACTCACGGTCCCGATCATGGCGGTCCTCCTTTCGGTCTTCCTGCTCGTCGCCGGAGAGCCGACCGCTTTCGCCGCGTCCTCACCCCTTGCCGCAACCACGAGCCCTCAGCTCGTGACCGAGAGCCTCAGCTTCACCGCGTCCGATGGGACCGTCCTGCACGCATCGGTGGCCGGCTCCGGCTCGCTCGACCCCAGGCCCCTCGTCGTCGAGGACAGCCCGTACGCCCCCGCCGTCAGCGCGCTGGCGTGGGCCGGCCCGCAATTCAACCTGGTCGAGTTGCAGTGGCGGGGCACCGGTGTGAGCGGCGGCAGCCTCGACTCGACGGGGACCCAGGACCAGAGCGACCTGTCGCAATTCCTCGGCTGGGCCTGCTCCCAGCCCTGGAGCGACGGAAGCATCGGTCTCTACGGCTTCTCCGCGTCCGCGATCGTCGTCTACAACGCCATGCACCTCCCCCTGCCGTGCGTGAAGGCAGCGGCGCTCATGGCCGGCACCACCGACCTCTACCGAGACCTGCTGGACATCGGAGGCATTCCGAACATCGCCGCCGGCGTGTTCGTGGAGGCCGCGATCGGCCTCGAGACCCTCGCCGACGGCTTGACGCGGTTACGCGACGAGCCGTCAACCATCCCGGCGGCCGCCTTGGGGTACGTCTCGAGCGGAGCCCAGGTTCTCGGCAACCCCACCGAGGACGCCTTCTGGCAACAGCGCACCTTCGAGGGCGACCTCGACCGGATCCCGATCCTCGCCGACACCAGCTTCTACGACGTCGAGCCGGACGGCCCGTTCGCCGCGTTCAACGCGACCAGGCAGTACGGCAGCCACCTCTTGGTCTACGGCGCGCACGACGGCTTCCCGGCCCGCCTCCCCGGGCCGTTCCCCCTGTACCAGAATTGGTTCGCCCACTACCTGCTCGGCCAATCGCTCAGCGCGGCCAACCAGCCCGTCGTCAGCGCCTACCTGAGCAATGGCAGCCGTGCCCAGTTCCTCGCCGGCAACGTCACCCACCTGACCGGCACGCAGTGGCCCCTCACCGGGACGCAATGGACCAACCTCTACCTCTCGTCGTCCCGCGATTCGTCGGTGACATCGCTGAACGACGGATCGCTCTCGACCCGGCCCGCAGGCGCGGCCGCCCAGCTCTATCCCTTCCTCCCGTCCGAGGTCACCGAGACGGACCTCCACGACACCGCGCTCGTCGACAGCGAGCTCGACGAGGTCGGCCAGGCGCTGCCCGAGCTCAACGACATGGCGCTCAGCAACCTCACGTCGCTGACCTACACGAGCCCGCCCGTGACCCGGTCCTTCACCATGGTCGGGCCGGGTGCCCTCGACGTCCGGCTCTCGTCCCTCGAACCGGTCACCGACCTCTACGCCGTGGTCGCCGATGTCGCACCCGACGGCACGGCGTACCCGGTGGCGACGGGGGCGCTCCGGACGTCGTTCCCCGAGATCCTGCCCTCGTGCTCGCTCACCGATGGCCAGGGCGACGTCGTAGACCCCTGCAACGACTACTCGCAGACCTCCGACGCCCCGCCGGGTGCGACGCGCACGTACCAGGTCGAGCTTCTTCCCATGGGCAACGTCTTTTTCGCCGGTTCCCGGATCCGCCTGTACATCCTGGGGACCCCCCTCGACCAGATCCCGTCACTCCCGGGCTTGAACACCGTGACGCTGGGCGGGGCCAGCGGCTCCCGGCTATTGCTGCCCGGGCTGGGGTCGCCGCAGTTCTGAAGCGCTGATCATTTTGCTCCGTCGGCACCGACGCGGGGCACGGCGCGCAGATCCCGCACCGCGAGGTGGGGAGAGGGGTGGTGCTCGGGGCGCTCCGGCTTCAGGCCTTTCGCGTGATTGGCGTAGAGCCGAGTCAGGGGCGATGCGCTGACGCCGTGCGCGAGGACGCTCAGTGCGATCGTGACGACGACGGCAGCGAGCACGACCTGCGCCTCGGCCGGGGCCAATGTGTCGACCGCAATCAGGCCGAAGACGATGGACGCCAGGCCGCGGGGTCCGAACCAGCCGACGAAGGCGATGGTGGCCCGATCCAAGCCGGAGCCGGCGAGAGCCAGCGACACCGGGACCATGCGCACGATCGTCAGGGCGAGGACGGCGAAGACGAGGTCGCGCCAGTTCGCCGCCCGCAAGCCGGGAACCAGCATCACCGCACCGAAGGCGAACCACACGAGGAGCGAGAGCAGCGTCCCTGCCTCCTCGGTGAAGGCGAATCTGCCCTGGCGCTCGCGGAGCACCGTCCCGAACGCGAGCCCGGCGACGAAGGCGGCCACGAACCCGTTGGTGTGCGCAACGAGGGCAACACCGTAGGCGAACACAGCGAGTGCCAGCACGGCCAGAGGTTGAAATCCCGGCGCGCTCCAACCCGATCGGGTCGCGAGGGTGAGCAAGACGGCGCCCAGGACGCCGACGGCCGCGCCCAAGGCTGCACCGCCTACTAACTCGATGGCGGCCTGGCCCGCTCCGCTCGCCGAGATGGATTCGCTCGCCAAGGCCCCGGCTAGGAACAAATTGACGAAGGGTGTCACGATGCCGTCGTTGAGTCCGCTCTCGACGTTGAGTATGCGGCGCACCCGGGAGGGGATTCGCTCGTCCGACATGATCGTGGACCCCAGCGCGGCGTCGGTCGGAGCGACGATGGCGCCGAGAGCGGCGGCGACCCAGAGGCCGCTCGAGTGGAACAGCCCGACCGCGAGTGCGGCACCGGCCCCGATCGTGAGCGGGAGCCCGATCCCGAGCAGGCGCGCCGGGATGGCGATGTCAGTGGCCAAGGTCCGCGCGTTGACCCGGGAGGCGTCGGAGAAGAGCACAAGGGCGAGGGTGATCTCCGCCAACGAGCGGATGGTCGACGAGTGCAGCTGCACATGGACGAGGACCACGGGCCCATGGGTGACCGCCAACCCGAGCAGGACGAAGGCGATGGGCGCGGTGACCTGCCAACGCTCCAGACGCGCCGACACCAGCCCCCAGACGACGAAACACGCGGCCACGACCGCGAACGCAGCGTCGCTGGGAACATGATCCACGTCCAGCGCCGCCCTAGGTCTCCGCGCCCTCTTGGCGTGAGACGCCCTGCTGGTTCTCCATCATCTCTCCGTCCCCGACCTGGCCACGTGCGCTGCTGATTGCCGTCCACGACATGGTGGGGCGTCGGCCCGGGACCGCAGCCCACAAGCGTCTTGACCTCAGAAGCCCAGGTCAGGATACGGCGCGACACTGACCCGAGTGGGGATTCCAGCTCAGCGCGCGAACAGGTGGTAACCGGCGAAGGCCCAGGCGGCGATCAACACGACGTTCACCAGCGTCGCCGTCGAAATGAAGCGCACGAATTCCTCGGCGGTGGCGAGCCGGCCGCCCGAGCGCCGGGCGACGACGTCCACCGCGAAGGCTGCGACGACGGCGGCGATCCAGAAGGCGACGCCCGCCGGGCGGCTCGAGGGGAGCAGGAGGGCCGGCGCCACGGCGTGGCTCGCCACCGGCGCGCCCGCGGCGGCGCACCACGCCGCGCCCTCCCGGGGCTCGCCGGCGCCCCTCGCCCGCGGGGTGCGGAGGGGCGCACACACGCGGGCGGCCTCGTAGCCGACGCCCACCAGCATCCAGATCAGCAGGAGGCCGGCGTTCACCGGCCGGAAGGCCTGGGCGAGCGCGCTGATGGTGAGGTGCGCCTCGTGCGGGCCGGTGTCGATGCCGAGCACGTCCCAGGCGACCGCGACCGCAATGAGCACGAGCCACGGCGCGACGCCTCGCCACGCCCGCCGGCCGCCGCCTGCTCCGGGCCGGGGCCACGGAGCGGTGGCGCGGTCGAGGCGCCAGCCGAAGCCTCCCCGACGGGTGCCGTGCCACAGTGAGAGGTCGACGGCGACCACGGCGGCAAGCGACACCACCCAGGTGATCTCGGCCGCCGTCGTGCTCCGGTGGAACCCGCTGACCCAGCCGCACCACGCGCCGAGGACCAGTGCCCCGATCGCAAGCGGGATGCGGCGGCCTCGCACGGTCACCGGTCTATTTCCTCAGCTCCCTCAGCACGGCCCGTAGGCTCACCAGCTCATGCGAGCCGTCGGTCTCACGGAGTTCGGTCCGCCCGAGATGCTGCACCTCGTCGAGCTGCCGGACCCCGAGCCGGGCCCCGGGGAGGTACGGATCCGCGTCCACGCCGCCGCGGTGAACCCGACCGACACCGTCCTGCGCGGCGGGGGCCGGGCCCAAGCTCTGAAGGACGTCCCCCCGCCCTACGTCCCCGGGATGGACGCCGCCGGGAGGCTCGAGCGGATCGGCGAGGCCACCGTCACCGACCTCACGGTGGGCGAGCGCGTGATGGCCATCGTGCTGCCGCTGGGGCCGCGGGGCGCCTACGCGGAGCGTGTCGTCGTCCCCGTCGACTCCGTCGCCCGCTCGCCGGCCGGCTCCACCGACGCCGAGGCGGCGACGATCCCCATGAACGGGCTCACCGCGCGTCTCGCCCTCGACGAGCTGGCGCTCGTGCCGGGGCAGACGCTGGCGGTCACCGGCGCGGCGGGCGCCGTCGGGGGATATGCCGTCCAGCTGGCGAGGGCGGACGGCCTCCGTGTCGTGGCCGATGCGGCGCCGGACGACGAGCAGCTGGTGCGCACCCTGGGCGCGCAGGTGCTGGTGCGCCGAGGCGACGCCAACTTCGCCGAGCGCGTACGTGCCGTCGTCCCCGACGGCGTCGACGGGCTCGTCGATGCCGCGCTCCTCGATTCGCTGGCCGTGGGGGCCGTCCGCGACGGCGGCGGCATGGCGACGCTGCGAGGCTACGACGGCGGGGCCGCCGGCGAGCGGAGCATCACGTTCCACCCGGTCTACGTCCGGAACTACGCGCGCGAGCGCGACAAGCTGGACCAGCTGCGGGCGCAGGCCGAGGCAGGCGTTCTCACGCTGCGGGTGGCGCGCACCATGCCCGCGGCACAGGCAGCCGAGGCGCACCGGTTGCTGGAGGCGGGCGGAGTGCGCGGGCGCCTCGTGCTCAATCTCTCGAACGTCAGCTGACCGGGGGCGCGACACCGATCGCGGGGAGCGCCTCGATCTCCTTCTTGGTCAGGCCGACCGAGATGCCGTCGTCGATCTTCTCCACCGCGCTCATCGGCAGCGCGACCTGCTTGCGGCCCCACAGGTGACCCTCTTGGAGCAGGACGTGCGTGACGTGACCGCCGGCCGGCTCGACGACGAGCCCCTCGACCTGGCCGATCTCCCCGTCGGCCGCGTGGACCCGGTCGCCGCGTCGCACCTCGACATCGCCCGACGGGATGGTGTCACGCGTCACGACGCCGCTTGCGTACGTCGCCATGGGGTCGGCGCCTCCCTCGATCCCGAAGTACGGCCAGTAGTACAGCTCGTGCGCGGCGTAGGCGTCGTAGCCGCTCCCGCCGGGGAGGAAATCCGTCTCCTCGGCGTGCGGGAGCGCGTCGAATTCGTTGAGCGTGATGCGCAGGCGGATCGCCTCGGCGTCCGTCCCGGGCTCGATGATGTTCAGCCCGACCAGCCGTCCGAGGCCGGCGCGGTGCACCGGCTCGACCACCAGGTGGGTCACCGTCCGGGCGACCGGGTCCACGACGACCTTGGAGAGGTTGCCGCAGGGCCCGTCGGTGCACGAGACGGCGGCTCCGATCGTGAACGGCTCGGCGTCTGCCATGGGGGCCTCCTTTTCCGGGTGCAGTCTGTCACCAGCCCCGCAGATCGACGTCCCAGCGCTCCACGACCTCGTCCCCCTCGACCAGGTGCAGATGCTCGTGGTACGCCACCGTGGGATCGACGTGCGCCGGCAGGACGCGGATGCGCTCACCCACCCGCATCCGCTCGCGCTCCTTGGGCGCGAGCGTCAGATGCTCGTCCGAGCAGAACCACACGTCGGCCCCGTCGACAGCGGGGTTGCCGTGGTCCATGCCCAGGGCCTTGAGCCCGCAGTCCGCCACGACCCAGTCCGGCGAGACCGAGATGACCGTGGACAGCACGCTGAGCGCGTGCGCGAACGGCAGGCCGAGCTTTGCGTACGCCGTGTCCATCAGCGCGTACGACCCGGCCTGGATCTCGGTGGCCCAGGTGTTGAGGTCGTAGGTCCCTGTGCCGCCGGCCGAGACGACGCCGCCGCCGACCTGACCGGCGGCCTCCATCAGCTGCGCCATGGAAACCTCGAGCATCTCCTCGCGGGTCGAGCGCTCCTCGAGCCCCACGATGTGGCCCTCGTACCCCATGACCCCCCGCACCACCAGGCCCGCGGCGCGAGCCCGGTCGGCCAGGCGTCCGGCGTCCTGCGGTGCGCAGCCGCAGCGGGGGAGGCCGACGTTCACGTCGATCAGCACCTCGGGCACCCCGCCGCGGGCAGCGGCGTCGACGGTGGCGTCCGAGTCGACGGCGACGGTGACCCGCGCGCCGCGCTCGACGAGCGCGCCGAGCCGGGTGGCATCCACCACCTCGTTGGCCAGCAGGAGGTCGTCGCCCAGGCCGGCCCGGGCCATCCCCTCCATCTCCTTGATGGTGGCGCAGGTGAAGTGCCGGTTCCCGTGTGCCGCCTGCCGTGCCGCCAGCGCGGTGCACTTGTGCGCCTTGACGTGCGGGCGGAGACGCGCCGCCGGCAGCGCGTCGGCCATGGTGCGCAGGTTCGCCTCGAGCGCCGACGCGTCGACCACGAGCGCTGGCGTCGTCAGCTCCGAAGTCTTCATCGCCGGCGAGGCTTCTTCATGGACGGTGAGGCTACCGACCCGCGCTGCGCACCGCGCGGGAGGCTCGGGTACTGTCCGCTCAATGCGCACGCCGTGGTTGGGAGATGCCTGCGGCCTGGTGGAGGCCTTTCGGGCGAAGGAGCTGTCCCCGCTCGAGGCGCTCGACGACTGCGTTGCCGCGCTGGGGCGATCGCCGCTCAACGTGACCAGCTTCACCGACTTCGAGCGCGCCCGCGACGATGCCGCCGCCGCGGACGTCAGCCTGCCCTTCGGCGGGGTCCCCTTCGGGGTGAAGGAGCTCGAGAAGGTCGAGGGATGGCCCTACACCGAGGCGTCGGTCGTCTTCAAGGACCGCGTGGCCGCGCACGACGACACGTCGGTCGCCCGACTGCGGGCGAGCGGCGCGGTGCTCGCCGCGCAGACGACGGCGCCCGAGTTCGGCGGCATCAACTGCACCTCCACCGTCCTGCACGGCACGACGCGGAACCCGTGGAACCCCGAGCGGACGCCCGGCGGGTCCTCCGGCGGCACCGCGGCCGCGGTGGCGGGGGGTCTCCTCCCGATCGCGACGGGCAGTGACGGCGGCGGCTCCATCCGCGGACCCGCCGGCTTCAGCGGCCTCTTCGGGCTGAAGGCCACCTACGGCCGCATCCCCAAGGGCCCCGACGGGACGATCGAGCCCATGACGACGGTGCTCGGCTGCCTCACCCGCTCGGTCCGCGACACGGCCCGGTACTTCGACTGCTGCAACGGCTTCGACCGGCGGGACCCGCTCAGCCTGCCCCAGGTCTCGGGATGGGAGGCCGGGCTGGGCGGCCACGACCTCTCGGGACTGACGGCCGCCATCGTGGTCGACCTCGGGATCGCCCAGGTGCGCGACGAGGTGGCGGCGGTCGTGGCCGCAGCGGCGGAGCGTCTGGCGGGAGCGGCCGGGCTGCGTCTGGTCGCGGTCACCCCGACCCTGCCCCCGCTGCGCGGGGCGTGGGCCATGTCGAACATGCCCCCGATGGTGGCGGACCTCGGCGCGGCCTATCCCGACTGCGTCGCCGAGCTGTCGACGGAGATCGCGGCCGGCCTCCGCAACGCCCAGGAGCGCTACAACCTGGAGCGGGCGGCGTCGATCGAGACCTACCGCCGGCAGCTCAACGGGGCCATGGCCGACCTGTTCGACGAGGCCGACTTCGTGTTCTGCTCGACGCACCCCGACGTCGCGTTCGCGGCCGAGGGCCCGCCGCCGTCGACGCTGCCGGGCCGCGACCTCATCCACGAGATCGGGTTCGCCCGGGCCATCATGAACAACGCCGCGCTCACGGCGCCGTCGAACCTCAACGGCAGCCCGGCCGTGACGATCCCGGCGGGCCTGGTCGACGGGCTGCCGGTCGGCCTGCAGGTGCTGGCGGGCCACCATCGCGAGGAACTGCTGCTCGACCTCGCGCTGGTGGCCGAGCGGGAGATGCCCTGGCCGCTGGTGGCGCCGGGCTCACCCCGCGCCGGATCTCCCCCGATCGGCGCTGCCGCCCGCTAAGGCGCGGGCGGGGCGACCAGCGCGGCGCGCCAGGGGGCCATGTCGAGGCGCGGGTAGCGCGCCTGCACGCCGGCGAGCGTCGCTCCGTTCCAGTATGGGTGACCGGGCAGTGGGATGCCGAGCAGCGCGAGCTGGCGCGGCGTGGCCTGCTGCACGTACTTGGAGAGCTCGGGGGAGAAGCCGCGGAAGGGCCACGACTGGTAGCCGCCCCAGCCCGCGTCGGCGTGCCGGAACGACACGTGGATCATCACGCGGTATCGAGCGGGGTCGGTGTGGTCGATGGAGCGGTGGTACACATCCGGCCGGTAGGCCACGACGGAACCGGCGGGGGCCGCCGCGTCCGAGGTGTCGTCGTACAGCGCGGCATGATCCACATAATTCAACGTGTGGCACTCGACGGGGATGTCCTTCGTCTTCTGCCACGAGACGAAGCGGGTGGCCCCGTCCTCGGTCGTGACGTCGGTCAGGTAGACGAAGAACTCGACCTGCTGGTACCGCGGTTCGTGGCGCGGCACGACGAGCATGTGGTTCGGGTAGTCGGCGTGCAGCAGCTGGTTGTACCCCGAAGCCTGGTGCGCGTACTTGGCGGTCACGATGCCCATGTAGCACGCGAGCTCCGTCGTGCCGAGCAACGCCTCGGCGAGGTCGATGACGTTGTCGTGCAGCACGAGCGCGTTGAGGCGCGTGCTGTGGAACGGGAACTCCGGCCAGGGTGCGTCCCAGGTGTGCCACTGCCCGGCCGCGGTGCCGCCGAGCTCGACCATCTCGGCGGGGGTGGGGAAGTACCGGTGCACCGCATCTTGGGCGGCCTCGAGCTGGTCGGGCGGGATGGCCCCGGGGACGACGCACCAGCCGTCGGTGTCCCACCGCTCCTTCAGCTCCGGGCTGAGCACCAGGGGTGACACGTGCCGCACGTTAGCGGCGGCTTTGGCGGGTCCTCTTGCGGTGAACTCCCCGGTGGGAATATGATTTGAGCGAGTGCTTAAACCAATTGCTTGAGAGGAGGCGAGGTGGCCAAGTCGGGGTCGAAGGCGGCGGTGGGCCGGCCGGCGTCGACGGCGACGGCCGAGACCCGGGAGGCGCTCGTGCGGGCGGCCATCGACGCGCTCAAGGAGGAGGGGTTCGCCGGGGCGAGCGCCCGCGAGATCGCGCGACGGGCGGGGTGCAACCAGGGCCTCGTCTTCTACCACTTCGGCTCGGTGCCCAACCTGCTGCTGGCCGCGCTCGACTCGGTGAGCGAGACGCGACGTGCCCACTACCAGGCGGCGGTTGACCGGGCCGACGGGATCGGCGAGCTGGTCGACGCGGCGGAGACAGTGTTCGAGGAGGACCTCGACGCCGGACACATCGCAGTCCTGGCCGAGATGATCGCCGGCGCGTCCGCCACGCCCGGGCTGGCGCCCGAGGTCGCGGCGCGCATCGCCCCGTGGCGACAGTTCACCGCCGACGCGGTGCGCGGGGTCCTGGCCGGCTCGCCGCTGGCCGGGGTGCTGGAGCCCGACGTCGCGGCGCACGCCGTCGTGGCGCTGTACCTCGGGCTGGAGATGCTGGCGCATCTCGACGGCGATCGGGCCGCCGCGCTGGCGCTCTTCGAGCGGGCACGCCAGCTGGCCGCCCTGCTGCAGGCGTTCGGCGCAGTGCCGGAACCGGTGCGGGAGCCGGCGCCGGAGCACGCGCCGTGACGACGGGACACGTGACCAAAGGAGGAGACATGACGAAGACCGAGCTGTTGGGGGTACAAGGACAGGTGGTGACAACCGGAGACTTCCCAGAGCGAGGGTTCGACGTCGTGACCGGCGCCTTCAGCTACTCGGGCGCTGCCATCACGCGTGAGCTCGAGCGCTCGGGGCGAAGGGTGCGGACCCTGACGGGCCACCCCGAACGCGCCGGAGCAGCCGGCGGGATCGACGTCCGCGCGCTCGACTTCGACGACGTCATCGGCTTGACTGCCGCGCTGGAGGGCGCCACCACGCTCTACAACACGTACTGGGTGCGCTTCCCCCACGGCGACGACGACTTCGACCGGGCGGTGGCCAACTCGCGCACGCTGTTCCACGCGGCGCGGCGGGCCGGCGTGGAGCGGATCGTGCACGTGTCGATCACACATCCGAGCATCTCGTCGCCCTACGGCTACTTCCGGGGCAAGGCCCAGGTGGAGCGGGCCCTGGTGGAGGTCGGCGTCCCCTACGCGGTGCTCCGACCCGCCATCCTCTTCGGCGGGGAAGGCGTCCTCCTCAACAACATCGCCTGGCTGCTGCGCCACCTTCCCGTGTTCGGCGTCGGCGGGAAGGGCGACTACCGGATCCGCCCCGTCCACATCGACGACCTGGCGGCGCTGGCCGTCGCGGCGGGGGCGGAGCGCACCGACACGGTGACCGACGCCGTCGGCCCGGAGCGGCCGACGTTCCTCGAGGTCGTGAGGGTCATCCGGGAGGCGGTGCACAGCCGGTGCGTGGTCGTGCGCGTCCCCGGGGTGGTCGTGCCGCCGCTGGCGAGCGTCCTCGGGTTGGTGTTGCGCGACGTGCTGCTCACCGGCGACGAGTACCGGGCGATGGCCGAGGGCCTGGCGGACACCGACGGGCCCGCCACGGGGACGATCGGCGTCAGCGAGTGGATCCGCGCGCACGGCGACTCGCTCGGACGGACCTACGCCAACGAGATCGACCGGCACTTCCGGCGCCGGGGGTGAGGTCGGGCCTGCCCGCGCCGGCGCGTTCGGTGGGCGTCGGTGACGTCGCGAGCCGGGTCAGCTCCAGGCGGCCAGGGTCAGGGCGGTGCCGAGCGCCAAGTAGAGGCCGAACGGCACGGCGTGGCGGCGTTCCGCCCGGTGGGTCGCGATGAGGATCAGCCCGATCACGACCGCGAACACGTTGGCGAAAAGGAAGCCCTCGAGGACGGCGAACGGGCTGACCCAGGCCAGTCCGAAGCCCACGACCAGCGAGAGCCGGACGTCGCCGAAGGCGAGCCAGCGCGGGTTCATCAGGTTGATGAGAAAGAACAACCCGAAGAACACGAGGCCGCCGATGGACGCGACCCTGAGGCGGCCCCACTCGTGTGTGACGCCGGCAATGGCGATCCCGCTGATCACGACCGCCCCGGTGAGCGCGTAGACCATCGTCTTGGGCAGCAGGCGCCGCGTGAGGTCGCAGTAGCCGAGTTGGATGAGGCCGACCAGGAGCAGCAGCGGTGGGAAGGCGATGATCGACCACCCCACGTGGAGCAAGACGTACGCGGGGATCAGCCCGGAGACGACAGCGAGCGCGACCCAGTGCCAGCGCGTCACGCGCGGTGGTGCGTCGACGACCCCGTCGACCGAGCCCTCGGTGCCGGCCGACGACCGGCTCAGGGCGGCGGCCAGCTCCCGCCTGGTGACCGGCACCAGCAGGGAACCAGCCGCCACTCCGAGGAGAGCGCCGCCGAGAAGGGTGAGCGGGGCGCTCATTGGACGATCGAGATGGCGTCGCAGTTGGTGCTGAGGTCCGCGACGTCCGCCCCCGCCAGGGTCACGCCCGCCGCCTGGAGGACGGGCCCGAGGGCGCCGGGCAGCACGCTTCCGAGCAACGTCGAGACCAAGGGATTCTGGACACCGAGCATGGTGACGGTGAAGCTCGGGCTGGTCGTGCCGATCGCCTTGGGGTTGGTGTTGCCGGACTCGGTCGTCGCCGTCGGGGGGACGACGCTGCCGCTATAGGAGGTGGCGCCGCTGACGCCCGACACGCCTCCGACCGACATCGAAGCGATGTTCGTCGTCGTCCCGCCGCCGACCGGCTGGCCGGTCGGCGTAAGGGTCACGCTGGCAGTGGCGGCCGTCGTCGTCGAGTTGATCTTGGTCGACGTCATGGAGTCGGCGCTGCAGGTGATCGTGTTCAAGGTGGACGTGCCGTCAGCCGCCGACAGCGGGACGTCGATTGTGCCCACCAGCGGCGCGGAGATCTGAAGGTCCTCCGAGACCTGGGCGCTCGACGCCGTGGTCCCCGTCGGCCCGTAGGCGACCTGCGGGGGCTGAATCAAGTCCAGGCTCAGCGTGACCTTGGAGATCGTGAGGCCGGGCACGCCCAGGTTGAGTGCCGAGGTCACGTCCAATGCGTTGGCCCCGTTGGCCAGCTCCGCCTCGGTCGTCAGCTCCTGCAGCACGTTGACGCTTGCCTGGAGCGCCGGCGTCGAGAGTGAGCCGTTGGAGCAGGTCGAGCCGTTCACCGACACGAGCTGGCACAACTTGGCCGAGACCGAGCTGAAACCGAGCGCATTGATGTAGCCGTTGACGCTGCCGCTGCCAACGGCGTTCTCCCAGATCTGCTGCCATTCGGTACCCGGCAATGAGGCGGTCATCACGTTGGACGTCGTGAGCAGGCCGCCCGACGCCGCGATGAGCTGGGCGATGGTGACATACGTGCTGGCGAGGCCCTCGTAGCCCACCGCGGTCAGGTTGACCTGGGTGCCAAGCCCACCGAGCACGTCATTCAGCACGGCGGTCTGCTGTGAGTTGTAATTGGCGAGGTACGTCCCGATGGAGAAGCCCGCCAGGGGGGTGTCCGCGGCGATGGAGGAACTGCGCGCCGTCGGGGAGTTGAACCCGCCCTTGAAGATCTGCGGCACTGCCTGTGCCGCCGTGACCATCAAGGCGTTGCAGGGGTACACCGCCGGCGGGTTGGTGGGGGCGCATTTGTTGGCCTGCGTGAACTTGCCGTTCATCCAGAGGCCGGGCACCACCGTGATGTTGGCGTTGGACCCATTGTCGGTCTTGACATAGGCCAGCTTTTGCTTCAAATAGGCCGAGATAGCGGGGTTGGTCAGCAGCGTGTCCGCATACTGGATGTCGCGCGACAGATCGAGCGCCGTCGTGTCGGCGATGGCCTGGGCCTGGCGGCTGCCGTACACGGTGAAGCCGACATCCACGCCCATGGCACCGGCCCACAGCAGCACCACCATGCAGATGGCGGTGAAGATGAAGGTCGCTCCCCGCTCGTCGGCGCGGCGGCTTGGCCGGTACCTCTTGATTCGCTCCATGGTGCTCACCTACTGACCGCTCGGGACCGAGAGCTGCACGACGTTCGTCGACGAGATCGTCGACGGGGTGATCACGCCCAAACCAGGGAGCTCGGGGAAGAGCGGGTCGGAGCTGTAGTTGTAGGTGACCGTCACAGCGAGGCAGGTGTTGTTCTCGCCGTCGCTCAAGTTCGACGGGCAGGTCTCCGTCTTCGCCACGCAGCTGATCGCCGCCCCGGCCGATCCGGCCGGGACGTCGGGTTGGTAGCACGTCCCCTTGTTCATCCAGCCGACGTCCGTGGCGGCCTGCCCCTCTGCCGTGGCCACCGCCGTCAACGGCGACACGATGCCGGCGCGTGCCGCATCGGCAGCCGCCTGGGTGAGCGTGGCCTGCGCGGCCAGGATCAGCCCGTAGGTGATGATGCCGTAGAGCAGCGTGATGAGCAGGACCACGACGATCCCAAACTCAATCAGCTCGGCGCCGCGCTCGTCGCGTTGACGCCGCCTCAGCCTCTCGACCAGTCCCCAGGTAAACGGTCCCAATTCGGACCCCCCTCTTCTGTTTCTCCCGGCGGCGAACTGCTTGCCGTGCCATGGCGTGCCATTGATCGACGCACGGATGCGTCCGGGGATGATTGTGGAGTGCGCTCTGCCGCCGGTACATAGGACATATGGACCATTTGGGGTGTCCACCAGGGGCGCTCGCGCGGAGAATGGTCTAAAGGACCTATGTACCTCGGCCCGATGCCGTCGTACCCTCCATCACAGCCACCAGCCAAGTGATGCGTGACGGGCTTGCGCACGTCGGCGGCCGGCTCTGAAAGGGGGAAGTTCTGTGAAGAAACAGACGCTGATACTCGTCTTGATCGGGGTGATTCTCTTCGTCGCGGGGAGCGCCTTGGCCTACGCCAGTGTCGAAGGTGCGAAGAAGAGCACGACGTCGCACAATGCGACCGCACCCACCACGACCTCGGCCATAGTCGCCAAGTCGAACATTCCGGCGGGCACGACGGGCCAAGCGATGGAAGCGCAAGGGCTCGTCGCCCTCGCGCTCGTCCCGACGAAGTCGTTCTCGCCCAGCGATCTCACGTCGATCCAAGGGCTGACCGACGAGGTGCTCAACGCACCTGTGCAGAAGGGGCAGGCCATCAACTCGACGGAACTGACCGTCAGCACACAGGCCATCTCGATTCCGCAGGGTCTCGACGCCATGACGGTCACCATCACGGGGGCGCAGAACCTCGCCGGATACCTCCAGCCGGGTAGTCACGTGGACATCTACGGCAACATCACGAAGCTCTCGACCGGGGGCAGCACAGCCGGGGTCAGCGCCGCGCTGGCGATCCCGTGCACCGAGCTGGCGATGACCAACATCGAGGTCATGGACGTCTCGAGCACCAGCCCCTCGCTGGCGGCCACCAAGGGCACCAGCACCGCCACCGCCGCCACCACCTCCAACGGGCGGACCGTCCCGACGGCCGAGACGTTGTTGCTGGCCCTCACGGCGGGCCAAGCCAGGACGCTGCAGTTCCTCTCGCAGAACGAGGGGATCTCCGTGGTGCAGCCAGACCAAGAGGCCAATCCACCGACCGTGGGCCAGTGCATCGGCACCGACCAGACGACCACCGCCCCATGATCTCGCGCCGGATTCTCGTCATCAGCCGGTCGCCCGCCCTGAGCCGGGCGATCCAAGCCTCGCTCGGCCCGGGGTACCAGGTGGTCACCAGCACGAACGTCATCGACGTGGTCGACGAGGTGCGTGAGCAGGGCCCGTTCGACGTCCTCGTCGCCGGTCCCGTCTTCGACAGCCACGCCGGCATGGCCCGGCTGGCCACCCTGCGGGCCACGGCGGCAGTCCCGGCGGTCGTCCTGGCACTCGGGCCGAAGCCCAAGGCCAACCTGAGCGACATCGTCCGCACGGGAGCCGTCGAGCTGGTCGAGTACCCGACGAGCAAGCGCCAGCTCTCGACGGCACTGCAGCGGGCCTTCGACATCGCCGACACCTCGCAGTCGGGCGCGGCCCCGACGCTGCCGGTGGTCGCCCACGGCGTGGTGGTCGAGCGCCCACGGTTCGCCGAGGTGTACACGGTGGCCTCGTCGAGTGGCGGGTGTGGAAAGACCTTCTACGCCACCAACCTGGCCTGCTACCTGGCGGCCGAGACCGGCCAACGGGTCTGCCTCGTCGACCTGGACCTGCAGTTCGGCGAGGTGTCGACGGCGCTGCACCTGCGGCCTCGTTTCACCATCTCGGATCTGCTGTCCCGGGAGCCGGTAGAGGACGACGACCTCGACGAGCACGTCGAGGAGTACCTCGAAGAGCACGAGCTCGGCTTCTCGGTGCTCGCCGCGCCGTTCAGCCCGGCGGACGCCGACATGATCGCACCCAAGGACGTCTACAAGGTGATGGGTGCGCTGCGCCGGCACTTCGACTACATCGTCGTCGACACGCCCGCCCAGCTGTCAGAGATGGTGCTGGCGGCCTTCGACCACTCCACCCGGGTGCTCTGCATGGTGACTTTGGACCTGCCGAGCATCAGGAACATGCGGGTCTTCCTCACGACCCTCGAGAAGCTGCGGATCAACAGCGATTCGATCGGGGTCGTGCTCAACAAGGTGGAGGACGACATCGGCATCGACATCTCCGACGTCCAAGAGCTGCTCGACAACAAGATCATCTCGGTGCTCCCGTACTCGAGAGATGTCATGAGGTCGATCAACAAGGGCAAGCCGGCGCTGGTGTCGGCGGCCAACACCGAAATCGGCAAGAAGCTCGCCGGCGGCATGACCCAGCTGATCTCAGGTGACGTGACGCCGATTCTCGGGACGAGCTCCAACACGGCCGAGCTCGGTGGGTCGCGCGGGTTCTGGCGGCTGTTCCGGAAGAGTCGCACCCCCAAGGTGCCTGAGCTCGAAAGGGCCTGATCGCCATGAACCTGTCTGAGAAGTTGGCCGCCGCCGACGGCGGTGCGGAGCCGCAACCGTCCGAGGAGGCCGGAGCGAGTTCGCGTGCGCCCCGGGCCGCGGCGACCGGGCCCCAGGGAACCCCGCGGCGGCGCAGCAGCGACCGCACCTCGACGAGCGAGGCGGCCTGGTCGCAGTCCAAGGCGGTGGTCCAGGCCAAGGTGCTGGCCGAGATCGCGCCGACGGCCGCCGACCTCTCGCCGGAGGAGTTGCGGGTCAAGGTCCGCTCGACCGTCAACGAAATCCTCGAGCGCGAGGACATCGGGATCTCGCCGATCGAGCGCCAGCGCTTCGTGGACGAAATGCTCGAGGACTCCCTCGGCTACGGCCCGCTGGAGACGCTGCTCGCCGACGGCAGCATCACCGAAATCATGTGCAACAACTTCGACGAGATCTGGATCGAGCGCGAGGGCCGTATCGAGCGCACCAGCGTCGTCTTCAACTCGCCGCACCAGTATCGGCGGATCATCGATCGCATGGTGCACGCCGTCGGCCGCCGCGTCGACGAGGCGTCCCCCATGGTCGACGCGCGCCTGGCCGACGGCTCCCGCATCAACGCCATCGTGCCTCCGCTCGCGCTACGGGGACCGGTGCTCACCGTGCGGAAGTTCCCCGAGCAGCCATTGGTGATGCAGGACCTCATCGGGCTGGGGTCGGTGAGCATGGATGCCGCCGTGTTCCTCGAGGCATTGGTGCGGGGCAAGATCAGCATCATCGTCGTCGGCGGGACGGGCACCGGGAAGACCACGATGTTGAACGTGCTGTCGAACTTCATCCCCGAGGGTGAGCGGCTCATCACGATCGAGGAGTCGGCCGAGCTTCAGATCCAGGGCCGCCACGTGGTCACCCTCGAGACGCGGCCGTCCAACGCAGAGGGCTCGGGCGAGGTGCGCATCCGCGACCTGGTGCGCAACTCCCTTCGGATGCGGCCCGACCGCATCATCGTCGGTGAGTGCCGTGGCTCGGAGACCCTGGACATGCTCCAGGCCATGAACACCGGCCACGCGGGCTCGATGACGACGGTGCACGCCAACACGCCACGAGAGATGCTCGGCCGGCTCGAGACGATGGTGATGATGGGCGGCGTCGACCTGCCCCAGCGGGCGATCCGGGAGCAGATCGTGATGGCGGTCGGAGTCATGGTCCAGCTCATGCGCACGCCGGCCGGCCCTCGTGTCGTGCAGTCCATCACGGAGATCCAGGGCATGGAGGGCGAGACCGTTCTTCTGCAGGACATCTTTCACCGGGTCGAGACGGCCGAGGGCATGGGCCGCCTCGTGCCCACCGGCCTGCGTCCCAAGGTCCTCGACGAACTGGCCCTCACCGGGGTCGAGGTGGCACCGAGCCTCTTCCGCAGCGACGTCGACCAGTCATTGCTCGGGCCGCGTGCTTCGGGCCGCCACCACCGTCCGGCACGGCCGGGACGGGTGGTGGAGCCGCCATCGGACGAGCTGTACGAGATTCTCGCGCGCCGTCGCGATGGAAGGTGAGGGGAACCATGCTCGCAGCACTACAGCTGAGCTCGCAGACGGAGGCCCTCGTCGCCGCGGTCCTCGTCGGGGCCGGGCTGGCCATCGCGGTCGTGGCCGCCATCGTGCGGGTCCGCACCCGCCAGCGCACGCTGGCCGACATCCTGGACGACACCATGGGCACCCCGAAGGTGCCAGTGGAGGTAGTCAGCGAGTCACCGGAGCGAGGTGAGCTCACGGCGCTCACGGTGCGTATGGCCGGGATCTTCGGGCGCGTCGACACCACCGGCGCCCTCGAAGAGCGCCTCGAACGGGCGGCCATCCCGCTTCGCGCGGGCGAATACCTGGTCATCGGCTTGGCCATCGCGCTGATGCTGGCGGTGATCGTCGGCGTCCTCGTGGGCTCGCCGATCGCCTCGGTCCTCGCCATCGCGCTCGTGGCGGGGGTGGCCTGGTACCTGCCGACCTACAAGTCCAACAAGCGGATCAAGAAGCTGCAGGAACAGCTGCCCGACGCCCTGGCGCTGATGGCAGCGTCGGTCGAGGGCGGGCAAACCTTCCAGCGCGCCATCGACATGTACCGCCGCGACGCCAAGCCGCCCCTGTCGGACGAGCTGGACCGGGTCATGGCGGAGGTCGCCGTCGGCTCCGACCTGGTCGTCGCTCTCGAGAAGATGGCAGAGCGCTCCGGCGTCGAGGACCTCAAGTGGGCCGTCGAGGCGGTCCGGATTCAGCAGTCGACCGGTGGCCGGCTGGCACAGATCCTGCACACGCTCGCCGGCTTCATGCGAACCCGCCAAGAAGTCCGCCGCGAGGTGCAGACACTGTCGGCCGAAGGCCGGATGTCGGGCTATGTGCTGTTTGCCATCCCGCTGTTCCTGGTGGCGGCGCTCGAGATGAAGGACCCGGGCTACCTGAAGCCGATGTTCCACGGGGTGGGTCTGATCGTCCTCATCGGCACGGCAGGTCTCATGGCGCTCGGCTTCTGGATCGTGCGCCGCATGGTCAACATCAAGATCTGAGGACGAAAGGGGATTGGACTCGTGAACGCGGCATATTTCGTTCCGTTGGTCGGCATCACACTGATGGCCATAGGGCTCCTCGGCGTCGGCGCGGCGGCCTGGCGCACGCACAAGACGTCGAACCGACTGGACTTCATCCGCTCACTCGGCTCCGAAGCCGAGGCCTACGCGGAGCCGGTGCAGACGCTCGAGCGCGTGCAGACGCCGCTCGCCAGCCGCATCTTCGGCCCGGTCGGTCGCGGCCTCCGGCACAACCTGTCGCGGTTCTATCCGGCCAGCGACATCGACCGCGTCCACGCCGACCTGCTGAAGGCGGGACTGACGGGGTCGGTCCGCGCCGAGGAGTTCGTCGCCATCCAGGTCGGTGCGGTCATGTTGGGCATCGGCACCGGGCTGATCGCGCTGCTGAGTGGCGTGGTCAGCACCAAAATGGGACTGGTCATCCTCTTCGTGTTGCCACTCATTGGTGGACTCGCCCCGAGCTACTGGTTGCGGCACCGGATCAAGTCGCGGCGCGACCAGGTCACCAATGACCTGCCCGACCTCCTGGACCTCATGACGATCTCGGTCGCCGCCGGCCTCGGCCTCGAGCAGGCGATGCAGGTCTCGTGTGCGCGCTTCGAGTCGCCGGTTTGCCACGAGTTGCGCCTCACCCTTCGCGAGATGGAGCTCGGACTGTCCCGTCACGACGCGCTCGAGAACCTGAAGCTGCGCACCGACATCGACGACCTGGTCACTTTCGCCGTCGTGCTCTCGCAGGCCGACGCGCTGGGCCTGCCCATCGGCCGCGTCCTACAGGCGCAGGCCGACGAGATGCGGGACAAGCGCCGCCAACGGGCCCGGGAGAAGGCGGCGAAGGTCCCGGTGAAGATCCTCTTCCCGCTGGCCCTGTGCTTCCTGCCTGCCATCATGATCGTCGTCCTCGGCCCGATCGTCGGCCCGATCCGGCACGCGTTCCAGGGCGGCTGAGCGACGGCCCGGCGTCGGCTCGGAGGGTCTCGCCGGGGCGGGAGGCTCCGGAGATTGCACCCGGGCCGCAACATCGCTGCACCTGTCGTTTGATGACCCGGGCGTACAATGACCTGGGGGAATTCCCGCCAGAGCACCGCTCGGCGGGGGAGGAGGAGCCATTCGGGATCTGATCCCGAGCGGCATTGGAGGGGGAATCAAATGGCCAACACAGCCTCGCCTATCTTGTGGCCACAGGCGCCGCTGGCACTGTCCAGCGTGGTCGCGGAACCGTCCGGCTGGACGTTCTATTCACAGGTGTCCGTGTCGGGACCAGCGGTCTCGACGACGGTCCACCGTGGGGAGAGCGTGCGCGGGGCGGTCGCAACGCTGACTCGCGACGAGCCTGGCTCGGTCGCCGAAACGGACGACTACCGGGATCTGGACGTGCCCGTGGCGCGGACGCCGGGTGATCGGCAATGGGGACCGTGGTCCCTGACCCAGCGCGAGCTCGAGGTATTGCAACTCCTCGCCGAGGGTTCGACGAACGGCGAGATCTCACAGCGGCTCTACATCAGCCCGAAGACGACCAAGAACCACTTGGCCGCCATCTTCCAGAAGCTCGATGTGACCAACCGCACCCATGCGTTGGTGCGCGCGGTCGTCATGGGCCTCGTCACCATCGAATAACCAGCTGAGACAGCACGGCAATTGGTCCTTTCTGCCTATGGAAGTGCCACTCTCCGGTCCACACAATGTCGGGGGGAACTCCAAATGGGTCCGGGATCGTTCGGAGCCATTGGGGCGAGAGAGGGGAAAGCTAAAAATGACTGAGCTGTTTGTGAACGCGTTCTTCGCGGCACGTGGTTTCCACAGCGACCTGCTGGCGCGGGCGCGGACCGAGCGTGGGGCTTCCATGGTCGAGTACGCGTTGCTCGTGGGCCTGATTGCTGTCGTTGCCGTGGTGGCGATCGCTGCACTGGGTGGAGGCATCTCCGGCCTGTTCGGCAACGCCAACTCCTGCGTCGGCTCGCTCACCACTGCCGCCTGCTAGGTGATGCGGCATTGGCCGCAACGAGCTGTGCAATGCATTCCCTACGGGAATATTCCCCCTTCCCCAATGGGATGACGGTTGGGCTGGGCCGGCATTAGCCGGTCCAGCCCACTGTCGGTTTGGGGCGATGTTCCGGGACGGATTGACGAAACGAAAGGTGTCGTCCGGACGGCCGCAGTAAAGAAAAATAGGGGCTTTGTGACCGGCGCCATTAGGTCCAAAAGACCTATTTACCCGGGCGGCGCCTTTGCCGATGCTTAACAGCGAGAACCCACGTTCGTGGGGCTTCTCATTGGGGCTACGAGGGGAGAAACAGAATGTTCGGATACTTCATCAACGCGTTTGTCGCGGTCCGTGGTGCGCACGGTGCGCTGCTTCAGCGTGCTCGCACAGAGCGTGGCGCCTCCATGGTGGAGTACGCGCTGCTGGTGGGCCTGATTGCTGTCGTTGCCGTGGTGGCGATCGCCGCACTGGGTGGAGGCATCTCCGGCCTGTTTGGCAACGCCAACAGCTGCGTCGGGTCGCTCACCACCGCCGCCTGCTAGGTGATGCCGGCGGACTGACGCCGGCTACACGAAGACGAGCCGTCGCGGGAGACGGCCAAGTTGCCGGGGGGCAACGGGGAGGGCTGGATCGATCCGATCCAGCCCTCCTTCGCGTGCGACGTCAGGTAGAAGGCTCGAGGAGTCTCGGCACGAAATCGGGGTCGATCGGGTAGCGCTCGCTGCCGTCCCGAGCGTCTGTGGCGGGCGGGCGGCGCCGCAGCGGCCGGGGCGCCCACCAGGCCGCCTCACCGGTCAGCTTCATGACGGCCGGCACGAGCATGCCCCTGATGACGAAGGCGTCCATCAGAACGGCCAACGTGAGGCCGACGGCAAACAGCTTCATGAAGGCGATGCCGCTCGTGACGAGGCCGAGAAAGACGATGCTCATCAACAGCGCCGCGGCCGTGATGATGCGGCCGCTGAGCTGCAGGCCGCCAGCCACGGCCTGTTCGTGGGCGCGTCCTCGGTCGTGGAGCTCCTTCATCCGCGACATCAAGAACACCTCGTAGTCCATCGAGAGCCCGAAGGCGACGCAGAACATCAACACCGGCATGGTGTCGACCAGGGCTCCGGTGGGGGTGAAGTCGAGGAAGCCCGAGAGGTGACCGTCCTGGAAGATCCAGACCATCGCCCCGAACATGGCGGCCAGGCTGAGCGCGCTGAGGACGAGCGCCTTGATCGGGATGAACACGCTGCGGAAGAGGAGGAGCAGCAACAGGAAGGTGACGCCGGCGACGAGCACGAGGGCCAGCGGCAGGAAGTGGTTGATCACGCCTGTCGAGTCGGAGAGCCCGGCGGGCAGACCGCCGACGAGCACGGCGAACGGCGCGGGGTCGTGACGGATGGATTGAACGAGCGCGGTCCCGGTCGCCGAGAGCGCGTTGCCCTGCGGGACCACCGAGTACCAGGTCCCGCCCCGCCCCGCGAACTGCGCCTCGTAGGAGGCGGGCGCCGGAATCCGACTGCCGCGGAACCAGACTCCGCTCGCGGCGTCGACGCGCTGCACATCGGGCAGATCCGAGAGACGGGCCGCGTAGGAGGCCTGCACGGCCGGCGTGGCGGCGCCCGTGCGCGGCGCCACTACCTGGAGGGCGTCGGTCTGGCCTTGCCCAAAGTCGGTTCGCAGCGTGTCGTCGACCTGGCGCACCTGGTCGCTGGGGGGCAGCACGCGGTCGTCGAGGTACCCGAGCTGCAGGTGGAGGAAGGGTGACGCGACCACCAGCAGGACCGCCGTGACCCCGACGATCACGACGACCGGGCGCCGCATGACGCCGCGGGCCATCGCAGACCAGAAGCCGTCCGCCGGGGGGCGCACGGACCGGTGCCAGACGGTGAGCGCGTTGATGCGGGGGCCGATGACTGCCAGCGCGGCGGGCAACACCACCAGTGCGGCCACCCCCGCCAAGAGGGCCACCGCGATCCCGGCGTAGGCGAAGGATTGCAAGAACATGAGCGGGAAGACGAGGAGCGCGCTCACCGCCGCCGCCACCGTCAGCGCGCTCCCCGCCACGGTGCGACCGGCGTGCGCCAGGGTCTCCTCCAGGGCGGGGCCGACCTCGCGGCCGGCCGCGAGCTCCTCGCGGAACCGGCTGACGATGAAGAGGCTGTAGTCGATGGCGAGGCCGAGACCGAGCACGGTGGTGAGGTTGACCGCGAAGACCGAGACCGGCGTGATGCCGTCGAGCACACGCAGCGTGAGGAGCGTGCCCACGACGGCGACGCCGCCGATGGTGAGGGGCATGGCCGCCGCCACGAGCGAGCCGAACACGAAGAGCAAGAGCAGCAGCGTGAGGGGCACCGCGAACGCCTCGGCTCGCAGGAGGTCGTGCTCGACCACGCTGTTGACCTCGTGGAAGGCGGCGGCGAATCCGCCGACCTGGACGTCGACTGGCCCCCGGAAGCTCTCCACTGCCGCGGCGACAGCCGGCTCCCGCCGGGTGATCTGGTCCTGGTCGCCCACGATGCGCCCCATCACGAGCGCAGCCGTGCCGTTGTCGGTGCGCAGGATCGGGACGGAGTCGAGACTCCAGTAGGACATGACGTTCGCCACGTAGGGCTGCGCGGCGAGGAGGTGGGTGAGCGAACGGCCCGCGGCGGCGACAGCGGGGCTGTCGACCGTGCCGTGCTCGGCGCGGACGAGGAGGATGATGTTGTCGGACCCGTTGTGGAACTTCGCCGCGAGCACGTCGGCCGCCTGGACCGACTGCTCCGAGGAGGCGTCGAAGCCACCCTGGGAAAGGCGGGACGAGACGTTCCCGCCCAAGAAGGCGGCCACCACGAGGAAGAGGCCGGTCACGACGAGGATGGCGACGCGGTGGGCGACGACCCCCCTGGCCAGCCGGCGCAGGGCCCGCTCGAGGGCGGTGGGAGGCCCGCCCTCCCGTCCGGTGTCTCCGCCGTACCGCCGGTACGTACCCACGGTATGTAGTATTCTGAGAGACTTTCGTGATGTCAAGACGTGCACACGACCAGGCCGGCGACCAGGAGGGTCGGTACGATGCGAGAGATGGAGACGGCTCGGACTCGTCGTGACGAGTACGCCGAAGCCACCTACGAGGCGCTCCTCGAGAGCGCGGCGAGGTGCTTCCTCGAGAGCGGCTTCGCGGCCACGTCGCTGGACGCGGTGGCCAAGCGGGCCCGCGTCACCAAGGGGGCGATCTACCACTACTTCGCCTCCAAGCGGGATCTCTTCATGGCCGTCCTCGAGCGCCAGGAGGCCGTGAGCGCCCAGACCGTCACCCAAGCCGGCGCCCGGGCAGCCGACCCCTGGAGCGGCATCGTGGCCGCCTTCGACGCCTTCCTCGAGACGATCTCCGACCCGACCTACCAGCGACTTTGCTGGGTCGAGGGCCCGGCGGCCCTGGGGTTCGAGGAATGGTGGGCCTGCGGCGAGCGCTACGAGATCGAGGTGATCCGGGCCCAGCTCGACCGGGTGGCCGAGGCCGGCTTCCTGCTGGTCGACGACCTCGACATGCTGGCCCACGTGCTCTTCGGCGCCGTGGCCGCCGGCGTCCTGGCCATGGCCCGCTCCGGCGACCCCGCACGGGAGCGGGAGCGCTTCCGATCAGTGATGCTCCAGGTCATTCACGGGATGGTGGCCATGGACGACCTCGAGGAGTCGCTCCCGGAAGAGGTGGAACCGACGATTTCATCCTCGGTTCACAAAGCGGATACGACAACGAAATAGGGTCCGGCAACACTGAGAGCGGTTGCTTCCCTTCGGGGGCGCCGCGCCCGGACGGCGTCGAGGGCAACCCGACGCAGAGAACCCACGTAGAGGAAGAGAAGGGAAACACACGAGAGTCATGAGCTATCAGGCCGAGTACATCTGGATCGACGGGACGGAGCCGAGCCCGCTGCTCCGCAGCAAGACGAAGATCGTCGCTGACGGTCAGGATCCCCCGATCTGGGGCTTCGACGGCTCCAGCACGAACCAGGCCGACGGGAGCGACTCCGACTGCGTGCTCCAGCCGGTCTTTGTCTGCCCCGACCCGCTGCGGGGGGCGAACGACAAGCTCGTCATGTGCGAGGTCCTGCTCCCTGACATGACGCCGCACCCGACCAACACGCGTCGTGCTTGTGTCGAGGCCGCAGAGAAGTACGCCGCCTTCGAGCCCTGGTTCGGGATCGAGCAGGAGTACACCTTCTTCAAGTACGGGCGGCCGCTGGGCTGGCCCGAGGTGGGGTTCCCCGCCCCGCAGGGCCCGTACTACTGCGGCGTCGGCGGCGACAAGATGCCCGGCCGTGAGATCGTCGAGCGCCACACGGCGGCCTGCCTCGAGGCGGGGCTGGGGATCGAAGGCACCAACGCCGAGGTGATGATGGGCCAGTGGGAGTTCCAGATCGGGATCCTCCCGCCGCCCGCCATCGGCGACCAGCTCTGGACGGCCCGCTGGCTCCTGTTCCGCATCGCCGAGGACTTCGACGTGTTCGCCACGCTGGAGCCCAAGCCGGTCCTCGGTGACTGGAACGGCGCCGGCGCGCACACCAACTTCTCCACCAAGGCCATGCGCGAAGACGGCGGGTGGGAGGCGATCATCGACGGCTGCGAGGCGCTCGGGAAGCGCGTCGACGAGCACGTCTCCAACTACGGGGTCGGGATCGAAAGCCGCCTGACCGGCGCACACGAGACGGCCCACTTCAGCCAGTTCACCTACGGCACCTCGGACCGCGGAGCGTCGATCCGCATCCCGTGGCAGACGGCCAAGAACAAGAAGGGGTGGATCGAGGACCGTCGTCCCAACGCCAACATGGATCCTTATGTGGTGAGCCGCCTCCTCGTCGAGACGGTCTGCGGGGATGCCGCCGGCGACTGAACGCGCCCGCCTGATCGCAGAACTCTGATCGACCGAGGACACCGCTGGTTCCGGGACCGCACCGCCCGGAGCCGGCGGTGTCTCGCGCAGGGTCAGTCAGTCAAACAAAACAGTGCGGTCGGTGCGCCGTCTGCCGCTGCGGCGGCCCGACGGCCGGTCGTTATTCCGGAGGAACAGGCTGATCGCTCGGTGCGCGGGCGGCCAGGGCGGGCTCGCCCGGGCGCGCCAGCGGCCCGAATTCGAGTGCGGCGGTGTCGCCCTCGATGTACAGGCTGGTGTCGCCGCCCGCGTCCGCCATCTCGTCCATGCCGATCGGCCCCTCGGGCTTGCCGGCCAGGAACTGCTGGATGATCGGGTTGTCCGTCGCGAGCATGTCCGGCTTGCTGGCAAACTTCACCAGGTTCGAGCGGAAGAGCACGCCCATGAAGTCGGCGGTGCGCATCACGGACTGGATGTTGTGCGTGATGATGAAGAAGGTGGCGCCGGTCTCCCTCTGGGCTGTGACGACCAGCTCGTCGAGGTAGGCGACGCGCACGGGGTCGAGGCCTGAGTCCGGCTCGTCGAAGAGGACGATCTCGGGCTCGGTGACCATGGCACGGGCCAGGCCGGCCCGCTTCTTCATGCCACCCGACACCTCGCCCGGAAGCTTCTTGAGGTGATCCATGAGGCCGACCAGCTCCGCGTTGCGGTACACGAGCTCGCGGATCTCCGCCTCGCTCTTGCGTGTGTGCTCGCGCAACGGAAAGGCGATGTTGTCGTAGAGGTTCATCGACCCGAAGAGCGCCCCGTCCTGGAAGAGGACGCCGAACTTCTTGCGGACCTCGTAGAGACGCTTCTCGCGGAGCCCGACGATCTGGTCCCCGTCGACCCAGATCTCGCCCCGCTCGGGCCTGAGAAGCCCAAGGATGTTCTTGAGCAAGACCGACTTCCCCGTGCCCGACGGGCCGAGGATGGAGGTGATCCGGCCCTTGGGGACGTCGAACGTGATGTCCTCGAGCACGGTGTGCGAGCCGAAGGACTTGGTCACCCCGCGCAGCGAGATGATCGGCTCGCCGGGGGCAATCCAGGGTTGCACCACCTCGGTGCGCTGGCTGTCCGGCCCCACGGTCGCCTGCTGCTGCGTGTCCATACCAAGAGAACCTATGCCCCGGTGCGGGCTTGCGCCCACCACGGTGGCGGGCCGGGCGCTGCTAAAGGCCGCCGGTCAGCCCGCCGAGCAGGCCCGGTGCGGTGGTGGTCGTGGTCGACGGGGGCTGGGACCCGGACCCGCCGGTCCCTCCGAGGAGGCCGGAGATGCCAAGCGTGCTGGTGAGACCGCCCAGCGTGTTGGAAAGGCCGCTCGTCGTGTTGTTGGCGGTACTCGAGAGCCCGCCCGTCAGACCGTTCACCGTGCTACCCAGGCCGCCGGTCAGGCCGTTCACCGTGTTGCCCAGCCCGCCAGTGACGCCGTTCACGGTGCTGCCAACCCCGCCGGTGAGGCCGTTCACGGTGCTGCCCACCCCGCCGGCGGCTTGGTGCAGACCGCCGGTGACCTGGGAGGCCCCGCCGTTGATTCCGCCGAGGAGACCGGAGCCACCGGTGGTGCCCCCGCTCCCGCCGGAGCCGCCACTGCCGGCGGCACCGGCGCCGGTGCGCGGACCGTCCGAGGATCCCGAACCCCCGGACCCGTTCGACGTCGCCGCGTGTGACGTATTCGACGCGGTCGCCGCGTTGCCGGCTGGCGGCACGGGGACGCCGAGTGCCATCTGCGGGTCGGCCAGTGCCGAGCTCGCGTTGGACGGCGGCGCCGAGTTGTTCGAGCCGGACAGCGCGTGTGGCGCGATGAAGGCCGCCGCGACGGCGGCGCCGGTGACGGCCACCCCCGCGAACGCGTTACGCAGGCCACCGCCGGTGCTGCCGCTGCCCTGCTGGTGCATGGTGGCTCCGCGGTGCGCGACCCGGAACACAGTGCGGCGGATGAGCGCACCGCCTGCAACGAGGAAGCCGGCCAACGCCTCTTTCGATTCGGACACGACCGCGAACTCGCGCTTGAGCGCTTGGCGCGCCCGCCACAGCAACGTCTCAATGGTGCCGATCTCGACGCCCTCGTGGTCGGCGATCTGTTGGTAGGTCCAACCCGAGCCCTCGCGCATGGCGAGCACGTGGCGGTGGCGTGCCGAGAGTCGGCCGAGCGCGCGGTTGACGAGCTCGCCGTCGACGGCCGCGACCACGAGGTCTTCAGACGTGTCGTCGCCGACGACGCCGACGGGGTGCTGTGCCGTCAGCTCCATGTCGTCGGTCGGTGTGCTGCGCGAGCGCCGGCGCAGCATGTCGGTGCAGATGTTGCCGGCGATCACGGTCAACCACGGGTAGAAGCGCCGCTCGCCGGCGAACCGCGGCAGCGCCTTCCACGCGCGAGCGAAGGCCTCCTGGGCCGCGTCCTCTGCCTCATGGCGGTCGTTCAGGCGGCGCAGGCAGAAGCGGAGCAGCCGCTCGTAGTAGCGCGCGTACAGGTTGCCGAACGCGGCCGAATCGCCGGCCTGGCACCGTTCCACGAGCGCGCGGTCACGGTCTAGGTCGACGTCGTCGCAGAGGCTTGTCAGCTCTTCCTGGCGAAGCGCCAATGTCCCGTCCCTCCCCCTCCTACGGCCTCCCGCTAGGAGGTAGGTCACATTATGGCGGCTCTTGACTGGTGAGTGAAAGCCTGCAACCAACAATTAATGAACGGGGGTTGAAGCTTCCGATCCTCGTAGGTTGGGCATATCCAGGCAAACAATTGTTTGGGGGCGTTTCGAATTGTCGATCCGTTGACCATCGGTCGGTCGCACACAGTCACGGCGTGGCGATCACCGGCTCACCGGGCGCCTGGTGTGAAAGTGCTGCTCCCAGGCACGGCCTCCGCAAGTTCGCGAAGAGGTTGCCGTTTTGTTACCGGAAGGGAAGTTGCGCGGGGGAACGGGTGCTGGCCCGACCGCGTGCATGAGGAGGCCTCGGAAGGGGGGAAACGTTGTCTGAAACGGGTGACAAGCCGGACGTCACTCCCCCGAAGGCCTCGAGCAATCCCACCGAACCACTGAGCCGCGCCGAAATGGCACGGCGTCTCGGCACGCCGAGCGGCCGTCCGGCGCAACCTGCGGTCGGCGTGCTCCCCCGGCCCAGCCGGCCGCTCACCGACGACGGGAAGATCGCGACGGCGGTGCGCGAGACGGGCAACATGTTCGCCACCGCGTTCGAGGCGCTGCGGCAGGCGCCGATCAAGGGTGTCCCGATAGCTGAGTTCTTCGACCAGTGCTGGTTCCTGGCCCGGGTCACGACGTTGCCGCTGATCCTGCTGTCCATCCCCTTCGGCATGGTCATCGCGCTCGAGGTCGGCTCGCTGTTGCAGCAGATCGGCGCCCAGTCGCAGCTCGGGGCCGCCATGGTGCTGGCCGTCGTGCGCGAGCAGGCACCCGTCGCGACGGCGCTCCTCATCGCGGGAGCGGGCGGCTCGGCCATGTGTGCAGACCTCGGTTCGCGCCGCATCCGGGACGAGATCAGCGCCATGGAGGTCATGGGCGTCAATCCGCTGCACCGCCTGGTGCTGCCGCGCCTGCTCGCCGCGACCCTCGTCGCCATCCTGCTGGACGCGGTCGTCAGCGTGGCCGGAATCGCCGGGGGCCTGTGGTTCGGCACCCACGCCATCCACATCACCTCGAGCAGCTTCTTCGCCACCTTCGGCGAGCTGAGCCAGATCGCCGACCTTGGCATCGCGCTGGTCAAGGCAGGCCTCTTCGGCTTCATCGCCGCGATGGTCGCCTGTTACAAGGGTCTCTATTGCAAGAGCGGTCCCAAGGGCGTGGGTGACGCGGTCAACCAGGCCGTCGTCGTCACCTTCATCCTGTCCTTCTTCGTGAACTTCCTGCTGACCGTCTTCTACTTCAACTTCATCCCCCAGAAGGGCATCTGATGGCGATCGACACACCGCCTCGATCCGAGCCCGCCAAGGTGATCTCCGCCGGCAAGGCGGTGGGGGGACGGGCCGTCAGCTTCGGTGACACCGTCCTCGGCGTCTTCGATTCGTTCTACGCGCAGCTGAAGTTCTACGTGCGCATTGCGAGGGCCCTGCCCCGCGCGCTGCGCTACCCCAAGGAGATCCTCGTCCTCATGTCGGACATCTCCTTGGGGTCAGGCGCGCTGATCGTGGGCGGCGGCATGTTCTTCGTCGTCGTCTCCATCGCGTTCTTCACCGGGACCGAGGTGGGGCTGGAGGGCTTCAACGGCCTGCAGCAGATCGGCGCCGAGGCCTTCACCGGCGTGATCACGGCGCTGGCGAACACCCGGGAGATCACGCCACTCGTGGCCGGCGTCGCGTTGGCGGCCCAGGTGGGCGCCGGCTTCACGGCGCAGCTCGGCGCCATGCGGATCTCCGACGAGATCGACGCCCTCGAGGTCATGGGCGTGAACAGCGTCGTCTACCTCGTCGCCACCCGGGTCTGGGCCGCCCTCATCACGATGATCCCGCTCTACCTGGCGGCACTGTTCGCCAGTTACCTGGCTTCCGAGCTCGTGGTGACGCGGTTCTTCGGTCTCTCGACCGGGACCTACACCCACTACTTCCGGCTGTACCTGCCGCCCCTCGACATCTTCTACTCGTTCCTCAAGGCGATGATCTTCGCCGTCCTCGTCACGTTCGTTCACTGCTACTACGGCTATACCGCCACCGGCGGCCCGGCCGGCGTCGGGGTTGCGGCGGGCCGCGCCATCCGTCTCTCCATCATCCTCATCGTCGTCGTCAACCTGTTCCTGTCGCTCATCCTCTTCGGTGGCGTCAACGCGACCGCCCGGTTGGTGGGATGAGGAGGCTCTTCAGCGTCGTCGTCAGCCTCGTCGTCGTGGCGGCGCTCGTCTTCGGGACCATCACCCTGGTCCGGCTGGCCAACGGCGACTTCGCCGGCGACTACGCGCTGAGCGGCACCTTCCCCCGCGCCGGCGAGGGTCTGCATCCCGGCTCGGCCGTCGTGTTCCGGGGAGTCCAGGTGGGCCGCGTCTCGACCGTCTCCCTCTACGAGAACCAGGCCGAGGTCGTCGTGCTGATCGAGCCGTCGTTCAAGGTCCCCACCACCGCGACGGCAACGATCGAGCCGGTCAATCTCTTCGGCGCCGAGCAGGTCTCGCTCTCCACCCCCGACCAGAACTCGGATGCCGGGCCGTACCTCGCCGCCGGATCGACCTTCGCCCACGCCGAGAGCAGTGACGAGCTCGGTGACCTGTTCGCCGCCGCCACGCCGTTGCTGAACCAGATCAACACCAACGATCTCTCCACCGTGCTGGGCGAACTGTCCCAGGCGTCCCAGGGCGAGGGCCCGAAGATCGCCGCCTCCATCGACGCGGGCACGCAGCTGGCCGGGCTGTTGGACCAGACGCTCAACGCGCAGATCCTCGCTCTCGACTCCTTCGCCAAGTTCACCCAGGCCATCGCGCCGGCGGCGGCCGACCTCAACAACCTGAACGCCGAGATCAACGCCGGGCTGCCCGCGTTCAACGCCGAGGAGGCGGACTACCAGAAGCTGTTGAACACGCTGGTCCCGTTCTCGGACCACCTGGCCGCGCTGCTCTCGACGTACCACCCCGACATCGCCACCATCCTCGAGTCGGGGGACAACGTGTCGCGGGTGCTCCTGGCCCAGCAAGACTCGATCGGACAGGTGGTCAACGGCGCCTACCACTACTTCCAGAAGATCGCCGAGGGGGCGTCCGGTCTCAACAAGCTCCCGGACGGCAGCACCTACGCCTACTTCAACACCTTCGTCCTCTTCACCGACGTGAACAGCCTGGTGTGCAACCTCATCGCGCCCCCCACGGGCGGGATGTCGTTCCTCGAGCCGATCCAGCAGGCGCTGGCCGGTGCCGGTTCGGCCTTCAACTGCGCATCGCAACTGTCCGCCTTCAACGCGCTCCAGGCCACACCGGCGGCACCGACGACCGCACCCACCGCCAACACGCCGTCGTCCGCCTCGCCGACCTCCGCCGCGAACAGCGCCGGATCGGCGGCAGCCAACCAGGTCTACGGCATCATCGGAGAGCCCGACCACTCCAAGCCCACGACGCTCGGCGGCATCCTCAACCAGTTGCTCGGGGGTTCCTCGTGAGGCGGTTCTTGCGTCTCTTCCCGCCGTCGGCGTTCAAGTTCGCGATCTTCGCCTTGGTCTGCATCGTCCTGCTCATCGGGCTCGCCGTGAAGATCGGGAACATCTCGCTCTTCAGCAGCCGCCACTCCGTGAATGCGGAGCTGAGCGACGTCACGGGCCTGGCGAGCGGGGACACGGTGAACATCGCGGGCGTGTCCGTCGGGCAGGTGTCGAGCATCGGCGTCCAGCAAGGGCACGCCGTCATCGGCATGAGCGTCAACAACACGGTCACGCTGCGCCAGTCAACCGACGTGGGCATGCGCTGGCACAACGTCATCGGTCAGAAGGAGATCGAGCTCTTCCCGGGCAAGACCGGCGCGGTTCTGGCCCCGGACGCCACCATCCCCCTGAGCCACGACGTCACGGACGCCAGCATCGACACGTTTTTGAACTCGCTCGGGCCGCTGCTCGCTTCCATCAACGCCAACGAGGCCAACGAGTTCGTCGAGAACGTCTCGGACGCGCTCGAGGGGGACACGGCCCAGATCAACCAGCTGCTCAACAGCGGGGCCACCGTGTCGACCACAGTCGAGGCGCTCGACTCCCAGGTCGGGGAGATCATCGGCAACCTCAACCAGGTGCTGACCGCCCTGGCCTCCCGCTCGGGCGACATCGACAGCCTGGTCAGCAACCTGCAGACGGTCTCCTCGGCGCTCGCGTCGAAGAACACGCTGCTCGATGGCGTCGTGTCCAACCTGTCCCAGGTCGCCACCGACCTGGCCAGCCTGATCGGGAACAACCACACCACCATCACCAACACCATCGACAACCTGCAGGCGGTGGCGGCGGACGTCCAGAACAACCAGCAGAACCTGGCCAGCAGCCTCTCGACGCTGGGCGCCGGACTGGCGCCGTACATCCAGATCTCGCAGTGGGGGCAGTGGTTCGCGGTCGAGACGATTTACACCTGCCTCGCCGGCCAGTCGGTCTGCCCCTACTACCAGCCGAGCAACCCGCCTCCCGGCTCCGGCCCCTTCGGCTCCCCGCCGCTCCCGTCCCCGCTCCAGAACGTGACCACGCCCGGGCTGCCCAACCCCGATGCTCCTGCCGCATCGGGCAACGGTGGCAAGTCGACGAACGACGCGAGCGGCGCGGCGTCGCTGGCCCCCTCCAACCTTGGCCTCGACCTGCAGGCCGTCAGTGGGAAGGTCGCGGGGTCGACGACCACGCCGGCGTCGTCCACTACTGGGGGCGCGAAGTGAAGGCCTTCACCGAGCGGAACCCCAAGATCCTCGGTCTGACGGCGGTCGTCTTCATCGTCGCCGCCGTCGCCGCCATCCTCTTCCTCAACCGCAGCCTGTTCACGTCCGGGTACACGATCGACGCGCGCTTTGCCAACGCTGCCGGGATCTCCAAGGGCACCGAGGTCATGGTGGCAGGCGTCAATGTCGGCTCGGTCACCTCCGTCGACGTGCAGGGCAACGCGGTCGATGCGCAGCTCTCGGTCAACAACGGCGTCGTACTGCCGCACATGACGACCGCCGCGATCGAGGTGGAGACGCTGCTCGGCGTCGTCGACGTGACGCTCAAACCCGTCGGCGGCTGGCAAGAACCGCTCAAGTCGGGGGCGTTCATCACGAACACGTCGGTGCCGACCGAGTTCTACCAACTGCAGAACACGGCGCACACGCTGCTCTCGAAGACGAACGCGCGGGCCCTCAACAACCTCGTGACGTCGTTGGCCAGCATCACCCAGGGCAAGCAGACGCAGGTGGCCAAGATCATCGCCGGCCTCGGCGCGCTCACCACGACGGTCGACCAGCGCAGCGGCCAGGTCTCGCAGCTCATCGACTCGGCCAACTCGCTTTCCTCGACCCTGGCCAGCCGGGACCAGCAGCTGCTGTCGGTGGTGAACAACCTCGACACGGTCTCGACCGGTCTGGCCGCCAACAACCAGGCCCTGTCCAGCCTCATCTCCAACGTCGACGCCATGGCGGGCCAGACCAACAGCCTGGTGAGCCAGGACTCGCCCGCCCTGAACTCGTTGTTGGCCAGCCTGCACTCCGACCTCGGCGTCGTGAGCCAGCACCAGGATGACCTGGCCGAAGGCGTGAGCTACCTCGGCAGCGCGCTCAAGGGCTTCCAGTCGATCGCCTACAGCGGCAGCACGCCGGTGCCCTGGGGCAACATCTTCGTGAACCCGACCTCGCTGACCGTGTCGTTCGGCATCATCGGGCCCTGCGGGACGCTGGACCAGGTGCTCAACCAGGTGCTCGGGCCCGACCCGGCCGGCTGTGACAGCCAGACCGGACCGTTGCCCGGCGAGGGGTCGAACCAGGCGCCCGGCGGTGGGCCGTCGCAGAGCTCTGGGACCGGCGCCAGCGGCTCCACGTCGACGGCGCCTTCGACGTCGAGCGGCGCGTCCAAGACCAGCCCCTCGTCGTCGGCTGCTGCGGCGAGCGGCCCGAACTCCGGCCTGGGCGGTCTGTCCGAGTTGCTCAGCCCGTTGCTGCGAGGGACCAAGTGATGGGTGCGGTCCGGCGCGTGCTCTCGTCCAAGATCCTGCGCTTCGGCGTCGCAGCCGTCGTCATCGTTGCCGGCGTGGTCGTCGGGGTCGAGCTGACGAAGGGCACGCCGACCTACTCGATCAACGTCGTCTACTCGAACGCGCCGGGCCTGTTCACCGGCGCGGCCGTGGACGTTCTCGGCGTGAAGGTAGGCACGGTCACCAACGTGCAGAACGTCGGCGACAAGGTGCACGTCACGCTCGCGGTCGACCAGGGGACCAAAATCCCGAGCACGGCGTTCGCCTCGCTCGTCGCGCCCCAGCTGCTCGGGTCGCCCGACGTCGACCTCAACCCCGGCTACACCGGCGGCGCCTACCTCCCCGGCGACGCCACCATTCCCGAGGACCAGACGGCCGTGCCCGTGTCGACGGACGAGGTGCTCAAGGAGCTCCAGCGCACGCTGAATGCGCTGAATCCCCATGCGGTGGGCAACCTGGTTTCGAACCTGGCCACCGACCTCGACGGCCAGGGCGCCAACCTCAACAAGCTGATCGCGTCCGCGGCGGGGACCGTGCAGCTGCTCGCCGACAAGGGCAACGACCTCGGCCAGCTCAATGGCACCCTGGGCCAGCTGACCGGCACGCTCGACACCGACACGTCGAACATCGAACAGCTCATCGAGCAGTACGACACGGTGTCGACCACGGTGGCCCAGCACTCCGGCCAACTGAACGACGCCATCACCCAGCTGGCCGACGCCAGCTCCAACATCGTGACCCTGCTGGTGCCGAACATCCAGCCGCTCGAGGCGGACGTGGGGACGGTGACGACGGTGGGGCGCACGCTCGATCGCAACCTGGCCAACGTGGACGAGATCCTCCAGAACGGCAACAACCTGTTCCAAGGGGCCAAGCGCGCCTACGACCCGAATTACAACTGGCTCGACCTCAACCTGCAGCTCTCGCCGGGTGTGACCGGCGCCTACATCGCCGGGCTCCTCCGGGACCGGCTGGCGGGCATCTGCCGGCGCATCGTCGCCAACCACCCGGGCGGCCTGTCCGCGGCGGTCCTCGCCACGTTGAACCAGTGCGGCAACCCGTCATCGGGTTTCTTCGACCCGCTGCTCAACGACATCCCGACCATCCTCAACGACCTGAGCGGCTCCGGCGGCTCGGCGACGGCGCAGGCCCTGCTGCAGCAGGGCCTGAACCAGATCGCGCACGCGACGCAGGGGGCGGGTAGCGGCACCGGCTCGAGCGCACCCCCCGCATCCTCGTCGCCCAACACCCCGTCCTCGTCGTCGACCACGACCACCACGACGACGCCGCCGTCGACGACCACCACCACACAATGCGGGCTGCTCGGCCTGTTGCTGGGGTGCAAGCCGTCGTCCAACGGTGCCAATGCCGGCTCCGGCTCCAGTTCGAGCTCGCCGTCCAAGTCCTCGAACTCGAGCTCGGGTTCGGGTTCGGGATCGAACGGCGGCCTCGGCGGTCTGCTCTCCCAGACCGTGACCCAGTCCACCCAGCCGACGGCGACGCTGGCCAACGCGAGCAACGGCGCGAGCACCGGCACCGGCACCGGCACCAGCACCGCGTCGGCGCCCAACTCCGATCCGTCGTTGACCGCGCCGGCCGCCCGGTTGTTGCCGCCGTTGCCCCAGGACCAGGCCCACCACGCGCACGCGCACGCCTCGCATCGCGGCCTGGTCTCGCAGTGGTGGCACGACGTGACGGGGTGGTTCTGATGCGCCTCGGCCGGCGCGCCTCGAGCGCACCAGAGAAACGAGAGATGACGACCCCGCCGACGACACCGACGACACCGACGACACCGAAGACGGCGACGACCCGCCGCGGCCGCCGTCGGCTCGTGTTCGTCGTCCCCGCCCTCTTCGCTCTCGCCGCCGGGCTGACCGGCTGCTCCATGTCCGGCGGTCCGTCGTCGCGTACCGCCACCGCGCTGTTCGACGACGTCGGCGACCTGGCCAACGGGGCCCAGGTGCAGCTGGCCGAGGTCCCGGTCGGCTCGGTGAGCAACATCGCCCTCCAGGGCAACAAGGCCCGCGTCACTCTCTCCTTTGACAACGGCGTGCGCATCCCCGCCGACGTCAGCGCCGCCATCGCCCGGACCACCATCCTCGGCGACCAGTTCGTGCAACTGAACGTCCCCAAGAGCCAGACGGGCGCGGGCGCCGCCAGCGCGCCGCAGCTGCCCAACGGCGCCACCATCGAGCACACCGCGACCGTCGCCGACGTCGAGCAATTCGTCGCGGCGGGCTCGGAGGTCTTCGGGGCGGTCTCGACCACTGAGCTTGAGCAGATCATTGAGGCCGGCGGCGAGGGCTTCACCGGCCAGGCCGCTTCGCTGAAGGCGTTCTTGTCCGACCTGACCAACGTCGCCAATACGTACGCGCAGCACACCAGCGACATCACCGCGGCCGTCAACGGGTTGAACAGCCTCACCGCGACACTGGCGCCGCAGACGGGCACCACGACCAAGGCGCTGGACAACCTCGCCCAGACCGTCTCCATCCTGGCCCAGAACTCCCAGCAGTTCGAGACCGTGCTGCAGTCGATAGACAACCTGTCGACCCAGGGCCGCAGCATCATCGAGACCTACTACCCCCAGATCGTGACGCAGCTGCAGACGCTGCAGGCGGTGAGCAGCCAGCTGGCGCAGCACCAGTCCGACCTGGCCGGCCTCCTCTCCGAGATCCCGGTGGCCGACAACGCGCTGCCCCAGGCCGTGCGCAACGGCTACGTGCAGCTCTACGAGAACATCATCGTCTGCGGCATCCCGGGCCTGGGGGAGAACAACAGCCAGCCGGCCTTCAGCTGCGCGCCCCACTCGGCGGGGGCGACTCCCACGGGGGCGGGCAAGTGATCACGCGCCGCCTCATCCTCAACCTGATCGTCTTCTTCGCGGTCAGCTTCGCCCTCGTCGGCTACGGCATCGTCAGCCTGCTCGGCAACCCCTTGCAGAGCCCGACCGTGCTCACCACCGAGTTCCCGAATGCGTCGGGCCTCTACGCCGGGTTCGAGGTCGAGCTCAACGGCGTGCCGGTCGGCACGGTCAGCGCGACGGCGCTGACCAAGACGGCCACCAAGGTCACCATGAGCATCAACCCCGGCACCGGCGTGCCCGACGACGTGCAATCGTCGGTCCAGATCGCCAACGACCTGGGCGAGCAGGTCGTCAACCTGGTGCCGTCGCACGGGGGCGCGGCGCCCGACCTCAAGAGCGGCGCCAACGTGCCCGTCGCGCCCAACCAGGTGCCGGCCGACGTCGGCGCCGTCGTCGCCTCGGCCACCCGGCTGCTCCAGGCCATCCCGGCCAACGACCTCAACCGGCTGATCGCCGAGCTCGCCACCGCGCTGCAGGGGCAGGCGGGCAACCTGCGCACGCTCGTCGATGCGGGGACCACCTTCTCCAAGGAGTTCGTCGCCTACCAGCAGCAGTTCACCGAGCTGCTGGCCAACTCGCCGCCCGCGCTCGACGCCATCACCGCGGTGGCGCCGCAGCTGCAGCAGGACCTGGTCAACACGACCGCGCTCGTGACGGTGCTGGCCGACCAGAACCAGACCGGCCTGCACAACCTGCTGGCCAACGGGTCGTCGGCCTTCGACGAGGTCGACAACCTCGTGACGTCGCAGTCGGCCAACCTCGGCTGCCTGCTGCACGATACGGCCGACATCCTCAGCAACGTCGCCCAGCCGGCGAACCTGACCAACCTCTCGCAGGGCCTGGCCTACAACCAGTACTTCTTCGGCGCCGTCGAGAACATCGCGGTGGCCGGCAACGCCAAGACCCCGACCAAGAACAGCCCGCCGAACCAGAGCCAGGTCTTCCTGCGCACCCGCCTGCTGCTGCCGCCCATCCTGAGCGAGCAGGGCGTGTCCTACCCGACGGCGAACCCGATCCCCAACACCCTCCCCGGCGCCGGATGCGTCACCGTCTTCGGCAACGGCGTCGGCCCGGCGACCCAGGCCGGCTTCGTCCCGGCCGCGGGCGGCCAGGTGGTCAAGCCCAGCGCGCAGGAGGCCAACGTCGAGCTGGGCAACGCCGCCGACGTGCCGGTGAGCAGCGCGTCGTACCGGGTGCCGCGCAGCAGCCAGGGCCTGCTGCTCGCCCTGGGCGGCCTGATCGTCCCGGTGCTGTTCCTGGCCTGGGGGGCTCGGCCGTCCCGCCGGCGGGCGAGGCGGCGCGCCTGACCGAGGCGCGCCCGACCCACCCGGGGTGACCCGGTCGGCTCCGGCCACGCCACGACGGGGGCCCACGGGCGCCCGACCTGGGCCCGCAGCCGCCCCGGCGGCCCGCCATGGGAGAATTTCGAGGGCATGAACGTGAGGAGCAATTAAGTGGACAGCGGAGTGAAGGTCGTCGGGGGCGTCCCGGACGACCACCCCGACAAGGACCAGCCGGACCTGGGCCCCGACGCCACGGCCGACGACAGCGCATCGGACGAGGCCGCCCCGGAGAGCCCGCCGCCCCCTCCCACCCGGCGCCGTCCCGGCGGAGAACCGACCCGGCCCAGCCGCAAGGCGTTCGGCATCGTGGCCGTCGTCGCGGTGGTCGGGCTCCTGGGCACGCTGATCTTCGGCATCCTCTACGCCACGAAGAGCTCGGGCTATACCCAGGACCCGGGCGTGCTCAGCGCTTCGCGCACGTTCCTGACCGACTTCTTCAACTTCACCCCGAAGACCGTCGACTCGGACTTCGACGCCATCACCGGCATGGCCACCGGCCAGTTCTCGAGCCAGGCCCAGGACTTCTTCAATTCGTCCATCCGCAAGGCGCTCGAGCAGGCGCTGGCCTCGTCACGGGGCAACATCCGTTACGACGTGGTGCAGCAGGAGGGCAACCCGGCGGGGACGGCGTCGATCTACGCCGTGGTCGACCAGACCTACGCCAACAACAAGATCACCACGCCCCAGTCCGACGTCGTCCGGCTGATCGTCGACTTCCGACAGGTGAACGGCGTGTGGAAGATCTCCAACGTGACCGTCCTGGAGGGCGCGACCCCCGGCAGCGCCAGCAGCGCCTCGGGCTCGGCGGGATCGACCGTCCCGGGCCAGTAAAGCCAAGAAGGCCATTAAAGAAGGCCATCAATGAAGGCCATCAATGAAGGCCATTAAAGAAGGCCATCAAAGAAGGCCAGACTGTCTCCGGCGGGCGCTTCGGGGCACCCCCGGGCTGGGGTCCGGCGGGACGGCGGGGCGTCCCCCCAGGGCCTCGGTAGCATGCACGCCGGGCTGCGTGCGGGTCTGTGGTTGAAAGTCGAGGCCAGTCGCAGGCAAAACGACCCACGTAAGGCGACTTGTGGTCGCTGAGCATGGTGCGGCTTAGAGGTAAGACCTGCCCGCTGCGTCCCCGGCTGTCGGGGGCGGGCGGAGACGAGGCGATGCGTGCCAGCGTGGTGCCGCTGGGTGCGGCGGCGACGCCGTGCCGCCGGTGCCGGCGCGTTACCCTCGCAGCAGGCGGGTGTGGGGTCAAAGACCAGGTCAGCCGCACGCAGCCCGACCTCACGCCGCCGCGGCCGTCGGCTGCTCGGGCCCGCAGGCCGGTAGGATCGTTCCGCCATGAGCGTGTTCACGAAGGTCCTCAAAGCGGGCGAGGGCAAGAAGGTCAGGCGGCTTGCCGAACTGGTGCCCCCGATCGGCGCCCTCGAGCCCGAGATGCAGGCCCTCTCCGACGACGCCCTCGCCCACAAGACGGTCGAATTCAAGGAGCGCCTCGACCAGGGCGAGACGCTCGACGACCTCGCCATCGAGTCGTTCGCGGTCGTGCGCGAGGCGGCGTGGCGCGTCCTCGGCCAGCGCCACTTCGACGTGCAGCTCATGGGCGGCATGGCGCTGCACTTCGGTTGGATCGCCGAGATGAAGACCGGCGAGGGCAAGACCCTCGTCTCCACGCTGCCCACGTACCTCAACGCCCTCGACGAGCAGGGGGTGCACATCGTGACGGTCAACGAGTATCTGGCCTCCCGTGACGCCGAGTGGATGGGACGCGTCCACCGCTTCATGGGCCTCTCCGTCGGCCTGGTCACGTCGGCCCAGGAAGACCCTGCGGACAAGCGGGCCGCCTACGCGGCCGACATCACCTACGGCACCAACAGCGAGTTCGGCTTCGACTACCTGCGCGACAACATGGCCCGCTCGCGCGACCACATGGCCCAGCGGGGCCACGTCTTCGCCATCGTCGACGAGGTCGACTCCATCCTGATCGACGAGGCGCGCACGCCGTTGATCATCTCGGGCCCGGCCGACGAGGCGGCGCAGCTGTACTACCAGTTCGCCTCCATCGCCCGGACGCTGACCCGGGACGAGGACTACGAGGTCGACGAGGAGAAGAAGACCGTCGTGCCGTTGGAGTCGGGGATCGAGAAGGTCGAGAAGGCGGTCGGGGTCGACAACATCTACGACGACGTCTCGGTCAACTACGTCCACCAGCTGACCAAGGCGCTGACGGCGAAGGACCTGTACAAGCGGGACAAGGACTACCTGGTCGCCGGCGGCGAGGTGAAGATCATCGACGAGTTCACCGGCCGGTCCCTCGACGGGCGCCGTTGGTCCGACGGGCTGCACCAGGCGGTCGAGGCGAAGGAACGGGTGAAGATCAAGGAGGAGAACCACACCTGGGCCACCGTCACCCTGCAGAACTACTTCCGTATGTACGAGAAGCTCGCCGGCATGACCGGGACGGCCGAGACCGAGGCGGGCGAGTTCGCCTCCACCTACGCGCTGCCCGTCGTGCCGATCCCCACCAACATGGACATGATCCGCGGCGACGAGCCGGACCTCGTGTTCAAGTCCGAGGAGGCCAAGTTCAACGCGGTGGTCGAGGACATCGTCGAGCGCCACGAGGAGGGGCAGCCGATGCTGATCGGCACCGCCTCGGTGGCGAAGTCCGAGTTGCTCTCGCGTCTGCTCGAGAAGCGGGGGGTCCCGCACCAGGTCCTGAACGCGAAGCAGCACTTCCGCGAGGCCGAGGTCGTGGCGCAGGCCGGCCGCCGGGGCGGCGTCACCGTGGCGACCAACATGGCCGGCCGGGGCGTCGACATCATCTTGGGCGGGAACCCCGAGCTGCTGGCCCAGCACGAGCTGGCGGCCGAGGGCGTCGACCTCGAGTCCGAGGAGGGCAAGGCCGAGCTCGAAGGCCGGCAGTCCTCGATCGAAGCCCGTTGCCGGGCCGAGGGCGAGGAGGTCCGCAAGCTCGGCGGCCTCTACGTGCTCGGGTCCGAGCGCCACGAGTCGCGGCGCATCGACAATCAGCTCCGTGGTCGCTCGGGCCGCCAGGGCGACCCCGGCGAGTCGCGCTTCTACCTGTCGCTCGACGACGAGCTGTTGCGGTTGTTCGCGACGGGCGCGATGTCGTGGGTGATGGGGCGCACGCTGCCCGAGGACGTGCCGATCGAGTCGAAGACGGTGGCCAAGGCGATCGAACGGGCGCAGAACACCGTCGAGGCCCGCAACGCCGAGATGCGCAAGGACGCTCTCAAGTACGACGAGGTGATGGACCAGCAGCGCAAGGTCATTTACGAGCGCCGCCTGCAGATCATCGACGGCGACGACCTCGAGGAGCACACCGAGGACCTCTTGGCGGGTGCGGCCGAGAAGCTGGTGTCCGAGCACTGCCGCACCGAGTTCGAGGAGGACTGGGACCTCAAGGCGCTGGTCGACGCGCTCACGCTCTACTACCCGACCAAGTTCACGCCCGAGGACCTGGCCCAGGCGGCGACGACCGAGGACCTCATTGAGTCCATCGTCGAGGAGGCGCTCGACTACTACGAGCAACACTCCGAGGGCATGCCGGGCGGCGCCGAGACGATGCGCCAGATAGAGCGCGACGTCTACCTGCAGATCATGGACGCCCGCTGGCGCGACCACCTGTCCGAGATGGACAACCTCAAGGACGGCATCCACCTGCGCTGGACCGTGCAGGCCGACCCCCTCAACGCCTGGATGCAAGAGGGCTACAACATGTTCGGCCAGCTGCTCGAGGTCATCGACAACGACTACCTGCGCTACATCCTCCATGTCGAAGCAGTGCAGCCGGCCGCCTCGGTGGAGCCGGACCTGGACAAGGCGGTGTACGTCGCCGCCGACGACCCGGTGGCCGAGACCGCGTCGTTGGCCGGCGCGCTGGCCGCGGAACGGGGCACGAACGTGGCGCCGCAGACCGCGTTGTTGAACCCGGCTGCGGGTGGGGGTGCCGGAAACGGGGCGGGACTCGGTGCGGCGGGCGGTGCGGCTGACGTCGCCGGGGGTGGTGCCGTCGACGGTGCCGTCGCCGGAGCCGTCGCCGACGGTGCGGTGGCCGGGGGGAACGGACAGAGCCGGGGCCGGGCCAAGGCGCAGATCAAGCGACCGAACGCCCCCGACCCCGACGCCATGGTGCCGATCGTGAAAGAGAAGCACGAGAAGGTCGGCCGCAACGATCCCTGCTGGTGCGGGAGCGGCAAGAAGTTCAAGTTCTGCCATGGCGCCGCCTGACGCCTCGGCGGCCGGCGCCCAAGAACCCCGCGACTTCACCGCCGAGCTCGAGGCCCTGGGGGAGCGCCTGGCCGAGGCGGAGCGCTATCTGGGCCGCGAGAAGCTCGAGGTCAGAAGGGGTGAGCTCGAGACCGAGGTGGCGAAGCCGGACCTGTGGGACGACCCCGACCACGCCCGCGCCGTGACCAGGGAACTGGGACGGGTGAGCGCCGACCTCGACCAGCTCGATGGCCTGCGGTCGACTCTCGACGACGCCGAGGCACTCCTGGAGCTCACCGACGAGGCGCGCGACGCCGGCCTCGAGGCAGAGCTGGTCGAGACCGTCGACGCGCTGGGGTCGCGGCTGGGGGCGCTCGAGCTGCAGTCCCTCTTCTCGGGCGAGTACGACGAGCTCGATGCGGTGTGCGACGTCCACGCGGGCGCGGGCGGCACCGACGCGCAGGACTGGACCGAGATGCTGCTGCGCATGTACCAGCGCTGGGCCGAGCGCCGCGGCTTCACCGTCGAGATCGACGAGGCGACCGAGGGGCAGGAGGCCGGTTTGCTGTCGGCGACTTTCATTGTGCACGGGCGTTTCGCGTACGGCTTGCTCGCCACCGAGCGCGGCGTGCACCGCCTGGTGCGCATGTCGCCGTTCGACTCGCAGCACCGCCGCCAGACGAGCTTCGCGTCCATGGACGTGACGCCGTTCTTGGAGGACGTGTCGAGCGAGGTCGACATCGACGAGAAGGACCTGCGCATCGACACCTACCGCTCGTCGGGCGCGGGCGGCCAGCACGTGAACAAGACGGACTCGGCGGTGCGGCTGACGCACCTGCCGACCGGGATCGTGGTGTCGGTCCAGAACGAGCGCAGCCAGCACCAGAACAAGGCCAAGGCGATGCAGATCCTCGGGGCCAAGCTGGCCGACCGGGCGCGCCTCGAGCGCCAGGCCGAGCTCGATGCGCTGAGCGGCGACCGGGTCGACAACGCCTGGGGCAACCAGATCCGCTCCTACGTCATGGCGCCGTACCAGCTGGTCAAGGACCTGCGCACCAACTACGAGACGGGCAACGTGGACGCCGTGCTCGACGGCGACCTCGACGGGTTCATGGAGGCGGAGTTGCGGCGACAGCGTGAGGTGGGCTCGTAACTGCCGTTCTCCTGATGGGCAGACGCTCTAGGCCGGCCGGGCCGTTCCGGGCGGCTCCGGGACCGCTGCGGCCGCTCCCGACAGGTACCGACAGGTACCGCGGCCGAAGTGGTGCGGCTGCGGGTGCCGAAGAGGTGCCGAGCGGTTGCAGCGCCAACGGGATTGGAGGCCCGGACCTGTGACCTGCACCGGAACAGATGACCCACGACCGTAATGCTGATTAACTAGGATGACGCGGGTGCGTCGCCCGTAGCCGGGGCTGGGGACGCCCCAAACCTCTCGCCGATGATCCGATTCGAAAACGTCACCAAGACATATAAGGGCTCGACCGTCGCGTTGCGCGACATCACCGTCGACATCGACAAGGGAGAGTTCGTCTTCCTCGTCGGCGCGTCCGGCTCGGGCAAGACCACCTTCATCCGACTGCTCCTGCGCGAGGAACTCCCCGACAGCGGGCAGATCCTCGAAGCGGGCCGCAACATCGTGGAGCTGCCGAAATGGCGGGTGCCGTACCTGCGCCGCAACATCGGCTGCGTCTTCCAGGACTTCCGCCTGCTGCCCAACAAGAACGTGTTCGAGAACGTGGCCTTCGCCCTCGAGGTCATCGGCCGGCCCCGTCACGTCGTCGCCAACCAGGTCCCCCAGGTCCTCGACCTCGTCGGCCTCTCGTCCAAGCACGAGAACCTCCCCAACGAGCTCTCCGGGGGAGAGCAGCAGCGCGTCGCAGTGGCCCGTGCGTTCGTGAACCGCCCTCTCATTCTGTTGGCGGACGAGCCCACCGGAAACCTCGACCCGCAGACCAGTCAGGGGATCATGCAGTTGCTCGACCGCATCAACCGCACCGGGACCACCGTCGTGGTCGCCACGCACGATGAGGTCCTTGTCGACAAGATGCGCCGCCGCGTCATCGAGCTCAGCAACGGCATGATGGTCCGCGACCAGGCGCGTGGCGTCTACGGCTTCGATGGCGCCGCGCAGCAGGCGGTGGAAGTGGCCGCGGGCGGTATGGGCTGACATGCCGCCGGTCTCTGTCGACTACGTCGCCCGCGAGACGGCGTCGAATCTTTGGCGTAACCGCCTCATGACCGTCGCCGCCATCTTGACGGTGGCGGTGTCGCTGTCGCTGGTGGGGGCGGCCCTGTTGCTCCGGCAGGGGTCGGCCAACGCCACCGGCACCCTCGAGCGGGGGACTCAGGTCACGGTCTGGATGCAGCCCGACGCCAGCCACCAGCAGATCGCCGCGGTCGGGACCGAGTTGTCCCAGCTGAACTACGTCACGCAGCCCTGCGCCTACTGGAACAAGCAGCGCAACTTCGTCGAGGCCCGCAAGCTGCTGCCCTCCGACGTCTTCCAGGCGACCAACGAGGCCGAGATGCCGACGTCCTATTGGTGTACGCCGGTCGTCCTCACCGATGCGGCCCAGGTGCAGCGGGCATTCAACGGCACGGCAGGTGTCTTGTCGGTGACCGAGCCCCAGCAGACCATTCACAACGAGGAGACGGTGATCAACGTCTCCAAATGGGTGTGCCTGGCCATCGCCATCGTGCTCATTATTTCGGCCGCCGTGCTGATCCTCAACACCATCCGCATGGCGATCTTCGCCCGCCGCCGCGAGGTGTCGGTGATGAAACTGGTGGGCGCGACCAACTGGTTCATCCGTGTCCCCTTCATGTCGGAGGGGTTGCTCCAGGGCTTCCTGGGCTCGTTACTGGCCGCAGTCGTCGTCTACTTCGTCTACCTGTTCATCAACCACGAGGGCAGCGGGCGGACGACCAGCAATATCTTCACCGCCATGCACATGACGGGGTCCCAGGTCATCTTCACCAACTTGGTGGTGGTGCTCGCCGGGATGCTGATCGGAACGATCGGATCGGCCGTCGCCATCCGGCGCTTCCTCGACGTCTGAGTCGGCGCACGAGCGACGTCTGAGTCGGCGGACGAGCGGCGTCCGACCCAACGTCTGACCCGTTCCTCTTGCCGCCGTCGAGGGTTCCCCGCTTCGAACCTGAACCGGTCAGCGCGCTGCGTCAGCCGGCGTGCACAGATACGCGTGGTACGTGCGCCCAGTAGCCATGATCGTGTTGGAGAACGCCCCCGCGTGCTCGGCACCGCAGTGCGCGAGGACCCATCGAAGGTCGGCGTTTCGGGTGAGCGGCCGAACGGCGACGAGTACCTGCGCCACGCGGCCCTGCTGGACGTCCTCCATGAAGGTCGGGAGTGGCGTGCTCGGGACCTGCCCGCTGAACCCGCCCACCGGCAGGAACTCGCGCCCGGTCCCCAGCACGAGCAGGCTGACCGCGGTCGAGGTCTCGGTCGTCTCGATGCTCTGAGTCATGGGGAAGGGAGCCGCTCGGGCGGAGAGCGCCGGCCACGCGGCCACGGCGCCGAACCATTGCGTCCGCTCGAGTGCCGTCTGGGCCGCCGGCTGGTACGGGGAGTCGAACGGGCCGAGCCGGTCCGTCACCGCGGTGGCCGAGGCCCAGGCCGCCCCGAGCAAAAGGGTGGTGGCGCTGAGGACGAGCGCGACACGCGGCACCCGCGAAGATCGGCCGGCGACGCTTGGTGCCGAGCGGAGCCACAGCGTGAGGGAGGCGAGCGTCCCGGCTGCGAGCAGCACACCGGTGCCGCGCATCCACGGCCAGACGCCGGCGTTGCGTGGGGTCAGGAACAGGGCGTCCGCCAAGGTGGCCACCACGGTGACGAGCACCACCGCCGGGACGACCGGGGTCTCGTGGCGCATGCGCCAGGCCAAGGCCAGGCCGAGCCCGCACAGGGCGGCCATCGGTGGCGCCAAGGCGGCCAGGTAGTAGGAGTTGAGGAACTGCGACGAGGCGAAGAAAGCCCAGGTGAGCACCATCCAGAAGCCCCACAAGAGCGCGGCGGCGCGCCACGGGTCGGTGCGAGGCCGGCGCCGTCGGGCCACGAGGATGCCGACGAACGCGACGGTGGCGGGAATGAACAGCCATGCCGCGTCGCGACCCAAGGGGCCGCTGAGGAACCGTGCCGGCCCCTTCCCGAGTGGAACGGTCGGCGCGCCCCCGGTCGTGGTCGAGGGAACGGCCACCGGGGCCGGCCCGCAGCCGGGCTGATCGAGCACCTTTCCCGTCAGGCGGTCGGCGCCGTTGTAGAGGAACACCTGGCTGAACACCGAGTCGTTGCAGCTCCCGTCGACATAGGGCCGGTCGTGCGCCGGCACGAGCGACACGACGCTCATCCAGCTGAGCGAAATGACCAGTACGACGACGGCGGACAGGGCGACGTGTCCGCACCGTCTGGCCAGGCTCAACGCGGGCGCCGCCAGGAGGTAGGCCAGGTACAAAGCCGGAAGCACCAGCCAGGCCTGCACCATCTTGGCCTGGAAGGCCAGACCCACCCACAGCCCCGCCATCACCAGCCAGCGCAGGCTCCCCGTGGTGAAGGCCTTCGTCGTGGCGTCGGCCGCAAGCACGAGCAGCAGGATGAGCAGCGAGTCCGAGATGTTCCCGCGGTTGAGCAGGATGGTGACCGGGGTGACCGCCAAGGCCAGCGCGGCGGCCAAACCTCCCGCCGGCCCGGCGATCCGGCGCACGGCGCGGTAGAGGACGAGCACGGTCAGGGTGCCCTCGATCACCTGGGGCAAGACGAGCGCCCAGATGTGAAAGCCGAAGAGGCGTACCGAGAGCGCCTGGATCCAGAACGCGCCCGGCAGCTTGTCGACGGAGACGGTGCCCCAGGGGTCGAAGGCCCCGTAGAAGAAGTTGTGCCAGTTCTCCGACATGCTGCGCGCGGCAGCGCCGTAAAAGGTCTCGAGCGTGTCGCCGTTCATCCCCCACGCGTAGGACAGTGCGGCGAGGGCGGCGACGATCAGGAGTGCCGGCCGCGCCCAGCGCGGCTGATCCGACGGCGATCGCCAGAATTGCCAGCGGCCCTGTCGAGCCGGGGTGGGCGGACGGGGGTCCAGAGACAGAGACCCCCGGACGAGCAGCGGGCCGGGGGGCGCGTCGGTGCGCGCGTCGAGCACCAGGCCGGCACCCACTTCCCCCATAATGCGCAACCTACCTGGTGGCGGGGTTGGGTCAGGGTGCCATCCGGTTGCAGAGTCGGCGCTTGCGTGCGCGCAGGACCAGGCCGTCGCCGGAGCGGAACGCGGCGCTGCGCCAGGCGACATCGCCGAGTCCGTTGCGCTCGAACAGATCTGACGTGGACGCGGCCCACTCCTCGAGCGGCGCACGCTTCTCAATGGCCCACGCATGCGTGACGGTGACGACGGTGCCCCCGGCCGCCAACACGCGGGCCACCTCTCGGACCCCCGACGCCAGCGGGTCCCAGAGCTGGATGCTGTTGACCGCAAGGACGCCCCCGAACGCCCCATCGGGCCACGGGATGGACTCCGCCGTCGCCCGCACCAGCTCGACGCCGCCCGCGTCGACGGCGGAACGGTTCCTGCGCCGTGCCTGCTCGACCATCGTCGCAGCCGGATCGATGCCGGCCACCCGTCCCAGGGGAAGGCGCGCCACGAGCTCGGCGATTCCCACTCCGGGGCCGAAGCCGATGGAGAGGACCGAGGCATCCGGTCCCGGGTCCAGCTCGTCTATGGCACTGCGTTCCATGTCGCGGTTCATGCGGGCCATGACGGCCCCGGCCACTCGTCCGGTCGTGCCCTCGAAGCTGCTGGCGCTCGTCCCCGTCCCCGTCACCGTCCTAGTCACCGTCCTAGTCCCCGTCCTGGTCCTCATCGCCATGCGTCCACCCAATCACTTGAAGTACGCTTCAAGTCAATGCCAAATCGCGATCCGGGCGTGGAGCGGGACTCGCAGCTGGGCGCCCTTCTCGATATCGGCGAGGTCGCCGCCCGCTCCGGCATGGCCGCCTCGGCGCTGCGCTTCTACGAACGCGAGGAGATCATCTCGAGCGTGCACCGCAAGGGCCTGCGCCGGCAGTTCCCGCCCGAGGTGCTGACCACGCTCGGCATCGTGGCGATGTGCCGTCGGGCCGGGTTCTCGCTCAATGAGATCAAGCTGCTCCTCGCCACCAGAGGCCGGCCGACCTGGAAGGCCTTCGCGGCGCGCAAGCGGGACGAGCTCCGCACGCAGGCCGAGCATTTGGGCACGATTGCCGACCAGTTGGACCACGCCCTCCGATGCCCGAGCTCCAACGTCTTCGACTGCGAGCACTTCCGTGCCGCGCTCGACGATGCGCTGCCGGTGGCCCCGAACGCCCAGCCGCCCATCGCCACCCGCCCGATCGCCGCCGCCCCCACCGCCGTCGCCGGGAGACGGACGTGACCGGCGGGATCAATCCGACCACGAACGGATCGGGCCCCGACCGCTCGCCCCGGTTCCTGCGCAACACCGCGCGCAAGATGTCGTTGCTCTTCTTCGTCATCGCCTTCGCCGCCCTCGTGATCGGCGGAGGCTTCTCGGAGATCAGCACCAACGGGGCGCCGACGTCGCTCGAGACGGCGGTCATCCGCTGGACGATCGTCGGAGCCTTGGTGATCGGCGTGTTGGCCTACCTGATCGGCGGCCGGATGCAACCCGACCACCACGGCGAAGGGCACTAGCCCCTGGCGGGGCCCACCCCGCTGACTCGCCGGGCTCCAACTCGGGCGAGTGGCCCTGATTCAACTCGGGCGAGTGGCCCTGATTCAACTCGGGCCGAGTGGCCCTGATTCAACTCGGGCCGAGTGGCCCTGATTCAAACTCGGGCGAGTGGCCATCATTTACGCCAGACTGTCGCCATGGGACGCGCAAACGAAAAATCGCGGAAGCCCAAGCGCCGATTGGCCAAGGTGCCCAAGTACGAGGAGCCGAACACTTTTCCCGCGGCGGGCCTCACCGGGAGCAGCAACGAAGGGTTCGGGTCTCGGTACGGACATTCCGCCGAACACCACCAGCAGAAGCCAGGCCGCTTCGGCGCGTTCGTTCTACGCGTTCTCGGCCAGAAACCGAAGTCCTAGCGTCCGCTGCCCCCTCCGAACTCGGTCGAAATTTACTTTTGCCAACTCGGTCGAAATTATTTTTGCCGCAGCAAGACCTCGGGTGAGGATCTCGGCAAGCCATCTCCCTCACACTGCGTGACGCCCCCTGTCGGGGGTCGTACGAAAGCGAGGAGAGACATGGCGAACACCACGACGATCACGGGCAACCTGACCCGTGAGCCGGAGATCCGCTACACCAGGGAAGGGCAGGCGACTGCGCAGCTGGGTGTGGCGGTGAACAGGCGCTGGCAGGACCGGACGACCCAAGAGTGGCAGGAGGCGACGTCCTTCTTCGACGTCATCTGCTGGCGTGACTTGGCGGAGAACGTCGCCCTCAGCCTGAGCAAGGGAATGCGCGTCGTCGTGACCGGTCGGCTCGAACAGCGCACCTGGGAGAACGAGGAGGGGGAGCACCGGTCCAAGGTCGAGATCACCGCGGACGAGGTCGGTCCGAGCCTGCGCTTCGCCACGGCCGACGTCCACAGGGTTGAGCGGCGCGGGACCGACGGTCAGGCCGAGGTGAGCGACGCGATGCCCGTCGAGGCGTGAGTGTGGCCTTGGCTGATCACGACAACGGGCTGGCCGTCGCTCACCCTCCAGGTCGCGATGGCGTCTGCCCGCGTCGCCGTCTCTCCCTTGGTTCTGGCGGCGACGGCGATGGCAACGCTGATGGTCGGAGGTGGGGCGCTCTTGTGGTTCCGTACCCGTCGACGTGCCGGAGGCGGGACACTGCCCTGAACCACCGCCCTGAAAGCACCGCCCTGAAAGCACTGCCCTGAAAGCACTGCCCTGAAAGCACTGCCCTGAAAGCACTGCCGTCAGATGTGCCCTGATAGACAAAACCGGCGGCCGGGAATCCGGCCGCCGGTTGCTGTCATTGGTCTTTGGACGTCTTTGGACTTCTTTGGACGTCTCTGGGCTTAGCTCTCCGTGGCTGCTTGCTGCGCCTCGGCCGGCTGTCCGGACTCCCGCCCCTCGGGTGAGTTGTCCTTGTCCCGGTCGTAAGTCAGCGACAGCGAATTGACGCAGTAACGCATCCCGGTGTCGGTCGGCCCGTCTGGGAAGACGTGGCCGAGATGCCCTCCACAACGGGCGCAGACGATCTCGACCCGCCTCATGAAGAGCCTGTTGTCGGAGCGCTCGATGATGGTCCCCGCTGACTTGGCCCGGTCGAAGCTGGGCCAACCCGACCCGGAGTCGAACTTTGAGTCCGTGTCGAACAGCTCGGCACCGCACCCGGCGCAACGGAACACGCCCTCGCCGTCAACGTGGAGCAGTTCTCCCGACCACGCTGGCTCCGTTCCGGCCTTCCGCAACACCGCATAGCGCTCCGGCGAGAGTTCGTCTCGCCACTCCTGATCGGTCCTGGTGACCTCGTAGGTGGGCGCGTCCTTGCTGTCCGTCTTGCTCTTGAACATGCGATCCTTCCTTCCGCAATGTTCAACAAATCCCTGGTCAGATATATTTCCCAGGCGCCCCGGCGGCCTCGTAGACGGCTTTGAGCAACCCGTGGGCCCGGGAGTCGCCGAGCATCTCCATCGTCATCTTGTTCATGACGTATCCCACCGCCAGTCCGTTTTCGGGGTCGGCAAAGCCGTACGAGCCGCCCGCACCTCCATGTCCGAATGAGCCCTCCCCTCCGAAGAGGGTTTCCGGACTGGAGCGCCAGAAGCCGAGGCCGATCTTCTGCTGCAGGGTCATCCCGACCGAGGCGAATACCTGGTCCGCCCCCGAGGTCAGGACGGTCCGGGCCTTCTCGACCTGGGCGCCGGTCAGGATCGGCTCGGATGGGCCGCCTTCGACGGTTCCGATGAGCCCTGCGTAGAGGCGGGACAGCGATGTCGCGTTGGTGATCCCGTTGCCCCCGGGCATCTCGGCTCGCTGCCAGGCGGGCTGGTTCATCCAATCCGGGTCCCGAATGGCGCCACCGAGGTTGAGGGCTCGAGCGAGCAGCGTCGAGGCGAAGCCGGACCCCGCCCCACCATCGCCAGCACCGCCGCCACCGCCAGCACCGCGGGCACCGCCACCGCCGGCGGCAGCGCCGAAGTCCGCCCCAACAATGGGCGACACCCGCTCCTCGTAGAGGGCCGGCAGCCCGATGAAGAATTCGATCCCAAGTGGCCCGGCGACCGCTTCGGCGAAGAACGTCCCGAGCGAGCGCCCGGTGATCCGCCGGACGACCTCGCCGACCAGGTAGCCGTAGGAGAGAGCGTGGTACCCGTGGGCGCTTCCCGGCTCCCAAAATGGAGTCTGCTCCGCCAGTGCATCGGCGACGGCGGTCCAGCCCTGGAGCTCTTCAGGCGTGAGTCGGCGGTCGATGGCCGGCACACCCGCCTGGTGGCACAGCAAGTGGCGCACCAGCGTCGCCTCCTTGCCGGCCTGTCCGTACTCGGGCCAATACTCCGTGACCGGCGCGTCCATGTCGAGGAGGCCGCGCTGCGCCAGAAGGTTGGCACAGACAGCGGTCGCGCCCTTGGTCGTCGAGAACACCAGCTGTAGCGCGTCGGGGCCGTAAGGCACCGCACCGCCCGCGTCGAACCATCCACCGCACAAGTCGACGACCTTGCGCCCGTGGAGGTGGACACAGAACGCCGCACCCAGCTCACGGCCCTCCACGAAGTTTCGGACGAAGGCGTCCCGGACGTCCTCGAAGCCCGGCTCGACCAGCCCGGTGATGTCTGCTGCGGTAATCGGTGGCACCGACATCGTCCCAGCCCCTTCCCCGTCTGTCGTCAGGCGGCGAGCGCCATACCGGCCCTGCCCATCAGAAACAAGAAGTTGTCACAGTAGAACTGGCGCCGGACCTCGTCGCTGCGGTCGCCGAGCGAGGCCTCGAACCGCTCGAGCGGCTTCCGCCCGCCTTCGACGTGCGGGTAGTCCGACGAGAACAGCGCCAAATCCGCCCCCGCCTGGTCCACGATCCACCCCACGTCCTCGGTCGGATACGGGGTGAAGCGGACCTGGCGATGCACGTACTCCGACGGCGACAACGACAACGCCTGCAGCCGTTCCTCGTGCCGCCGGAACGCCTCGAAGGCCGACTCCATCTGGCGCAACCACGAGGGCACCCAGATAGCTCCCTGCTCAATCACACCGATCCGTAACGATGGAAACGCCTCGAGCACCCCGTCGAAGATCATCGTCGCCAGCGTTTGCGCCGGCGGCACCGGAATCCCCATGTAGTCGACCGAGCGAAAGTTCTCCTCGCCCCCGTGGAAGTCCGGAGGGATCGGCCGTCCGTTGGCGAAGTAGTGCTTGTCAATCAACGACCCCGTCCCCCCGACATGGAACACCACGGGAATTCCGGCTTCCGCCGCCGCCGCCCACACGCCGTAGAGGTCGGTGTGGCTCGGTGAGTACCGGGGCGGACACCCCGACGCCACCAGGAGCGCCGCTGCCCCGAGCGCCAACGCGTCGCGGGCCGCCGCCACCGCCATCGATGCGTCGCACAGTGGCACGTACAACGACGGCAACAACCGTCGGTCGACCGAGCAGAACTCGAGCATTCCTCGGTTGTGCGCCCGGGCCGCCGCGTACGCCAGCTCAACGTCCCCTCCGTGCTCCAGGTCGTGCAGCCGCCCGTTGTGGAACGTGTTGAAGACGAGCTGGCTCGAGAACCCAAGCAAGTCCAGGGCCCGTGGCCGGTCCTCGGCGATGAACGATCCGGTCGCCGCGAAGTTCTTCCGGGCCATGATCTCGGCTTCCTCATCGGCTCGATACTCCGCCGACCCGTGCCGCGCCCGCAGCCGCTCAAAGGCCGTCAACAGATCCTGCTGCTGCTCTGCCGGGTCGCCCGTCTGCCGCAGCTCGTTCCCGCCCGGATAGCTCAGCACCGGCAATCGGTCCCGGAACTTTGCCTCGGCGTGGTCGCGCAGCCAGGTGGGCGTCTCCATGATGTGGGCGTCGGCGTCGTGGACGAGCCGGCCCTCGGAGTAGGGCATGTCACGCTCCCTTTCGCACCTAGGCACCCCCTGCCGCCACGAGTATTCCAGGGTGTGACCCCGGCCTGAACGGCGACGCCCCGAATCTGACGCCCCGTCAGATCGGTCACGGTGGCTTGGCTACGCTCCCGGGGCGATGGATCTGCGTGACCGCCCTCAGGACATGGCGTTCCGCTACGAGGTCCGTCAGTTCCTCGAGGAGCACGTGGTGGGGGAGTTCGCCCAATTGGGGGGCCGCGGCGGCTCGGGCGACGAGACCTATGGCTTCGAGGTGCGGCTGCGCTGGGAGAAGGTGCTGGCCCAGGCCGGCTGGACGTGCCTGGGCTGGCCGGTCGAGTACGGCGGGCGTGGCGCCACCATGGCGGAACAGGTCATATTCAATGAGGAGTACGCCCGGGCCAAGGCGCCCGGACGGGTGTCCGTCCTCGGCGAGGGCCTGCTCGGTCCGACCCTCATCCACTACGGGACGCCAGAGCAGAAGGCGCGCTTCCTTCCTCCCATCCGAGACGGCGCCGAGCTGTGGTGCCAGGGCTACTCGGAGCCCGACGCCGGCAGCGACTTGGCCAACGTGAAGACCAAAGCAGTCCTCGATGGCGACGAGTGGGTGGTCACCGGCCAGAAGGTCTGGACCTCCCTCGCGCACCAGGCGGATTGGTGTTTCGTCGTGTGCCGCACCGATCCGTCTTCGGCCCGGCACAAGGGCCTGTCCTATCTCTTAGTGCCCATGGACCAGAAGGGCGTCGAGATCCGGCCGATCACCCAGCTCACCCGGACGAGCGAGTTCAACGAGGTCTTCTTCGACGGCGCGCGCACTCACGCCGACAACGTGGTGGGCGCCGTCGGCGACGGCTGGCGCGTCGCCCTCGCCACCCTCGCGTTCGAGCGCGGTGTGGCTCTGCTCGGCCACCAGTTGAGCTTCCGGCGCGAGCTCGATCACATCCTTTCTCTGGCCCAACAGAACGGTCGGGCCCACGATCCGGTCATGCGGCAGAGATTGGCGCAGGCGCACATCGAGCTGACGATCATGCGTTACAACACTCTGCGCTCCCTCTCCGGGGTCGACGGGCCGGTGGCCCCGCCCGAGGCCTCGATCTCCAAGCTCTACTGGGGGTCGTGGCACCGGCAGCTCGGTGAGCTCGCGATGGACGTCCTCGGCGTTCGGTCGACCGTGCTCGACGGGGAACCCCTGCCCGAGAACGCCGGCTACGCGCTCGACGAACTGCAGCGCTCCTTTCTCTTCGCCCGTTCGGAGACGATCTACGGCGGCTCGAACGAGATCCAGCGCAACATCATCGGCGAGCGGGTGCTCGGCCTCCCGCCCGAACCAAAAGGGGTGGCGTGAGCGACAGCGCCCGGACCAACACGAGCCTCGATGCATCCTTCGATCCGCCGCCCCCGCCTCCCCCGCCGGTCGGACACGGGCTGTTGGAGGGAAAGGTCGTGCTCGTCACGGCCGCCGCGGGGACCGGCATCGGCTCGGCGACCGCGCGCCGGTGTCTGGAGGAGGGTGCAGCGGTCGTCGTGTCGGACGCGCACGAGCGGCGCCTGGCCGAGACGGCGGAGCAGTTGGCCGGCGACGCAGGGAGCGGTGCCAGCGAGCGGGTGTACGCGCTTGTCTGCGACGTCCGCGACGAAGCCCAGGTGGGCGCGCTCTACGACGGCGCCGCCACACGGTTCGGCCGCATCGACGTGGCGGTCCACAACGCCGGGCTGGGAGGCACGGTCCCGATCGTCGAGATGACCGACGAACAGTGGTCGACCGTCCTCGATATCACGCTGACGGGCACGTTCCGCTGCACGCGGGCCGCCTTGCGCCACATGCTCCCCGCCCGCCGCGGCGTCATCGTCAACAACGCCTCCGTGCTCGGCTGGAGAGCGCAGCCGGGACAGGCCCACTACGCAGCGGCCAAGGCGGGGGTGATGGCGCTGACCCGCAGCGCGGCCGCCGAGGGCGCACCGGCCGGCGTCCGCGTCAACGCGGTGTCGCCGAGTCTCGCGGAGCACCCCTTCTTGAACCGCGCCATTCCCGACGAGGACCTCGCCGTCCTGCGTCGGCGGGAGCTGTTTGGTCGAGGGGCCGAGACATGGGAGGTGGCGAACGTCATCGTCTTTTTGGCCAGTGACTATTCGTCCTACCTGTCGGGAGAGGTCATTTCAGTGAGCAGCCAGCATCCATGAGCGAGGCCGTGGGCGAAGGAATCGGAGGCGCGCCGGCCGACCAGGAGGACCCGCGGGCCGACCTGATCTGGGGCACCGTGCCGCGCCTCGTGGACGATGCCGCCGTTCGCCACGCCCACACCGAGGCCCTCGTCGACGGGAACGTGCGGCTCACCTACGCGGAATTGGGCCCCGAGGTGGACCGCTACGCCCGAGCGTTCGTGGCTGCCAACGTGACGTCCGGCGACCGCGTCGGGATCTGGGCGCCGAATTGCGCCGAGTGGATGCTCGCCGCGCTTGGTGTCTTGCGGGTGGGCGGGGTCGTCGTCCCGCTCAACACCCGGTTCAAAGGGGGCGAGGCGGCCTACATCCTGCGCAACTCGGGCGCGACGACGCTCGTTACCGTGCGCGGGTTCCTCGGCTTCGACTACCCGGCGATGCTCGCCGGTGAGGACGTCGGGGCGCTGAGGCGGATCGTCCTCCTGCGCGACGAGGCCGGCGCTGGCTCCGCTGATGTAGAAGCCGATCCCAGCGCCAGCGCCGTCCCTATCTCTGGCCTCGAGGACTTCCTCCGTCAGGGCGATGCCGTCGACCCCTCCGTCACGGCGACGAGAGCAGAGGCCGTCCAACCCGACGACGTGTCCGATCTCGTCTTCACGTCAGGCACCACCGGTCATCCCAAGGGTGCCGCGACGACCCATGCGCAGTCGTTGCGAACCTTCGGCACCTGGTCCTCGATCGTCGGGCTGCGCGCCGGCGACCGCTACTTGGTGGTGAACCCCTTCTTCCACACGTTCGGCTACAAGGCGGGCATCTTGGCCTGCCTCATGGCGGGCGCCACGGTTGTGCCCGAGCCGGTCTTCGACGCGACGGCGGTGATGCGTCGTATCCCCGCCGAGCGCATCACCGTGCTGCCCGGTCCCCCGACCCTCTACCAGACGCTGCTCGCCGATCCCGACCGCGCGAAGCACGACCTCTCCTCGCTCCGCCTCGGTGTCACGGGTGCGGCCGTCGTACCGGTCGAGCTCGTTCACGCGATGAGCGACCAGCTCGGGTTCTCGACCGTCCTCACCGCCTACGGCCTGACCGAGTCCTGCGGGACGGTGACGATGTGCCGGCGCTTCGACCCGCCCGAGGTCGTCGCCGGGACCTCGGGTCGAGCCATCCCGGGGCTCGAGGTCCGTGCCGTCGCGGACGGCCGCGAGGTGCCGCCGGGCGAACCGGGGGAGATCGTCGTCCGCGGCTACACCCTCATGCCGGGTTATTGGGGCAACGATCAGGCGACGGCCGAGGCGATCGACGCCGAGGGTTGGCTCCACACCGGGGACATCGGTGTGATGGACCCCCAGGGCAACGTCCGGATCACCGACCGGGTCAAGGACATGTACGTGATGGGTGGTTTCAACGCCTACCCGGCCGAGATCGAGGCCATCCTCCGCGGCCACGAGGCAGTGGCCCAGGTGGCCGTGGTGGGCGTCCCCGACGCGCGGATGGGCGAGGTCGGCCTGGCCTACGTGGTGCCGCATACTGAGATGGCCGAGGGAGCGGACGCCGAGGAGCTGGGCCGCGACATCCTCGGCTGGTCCCGGGACGCCATGGCCAACTACAAAGTGCCCCGCGGCATCGTGCTGGTGGATGCTCTACCGGTGAACGCCAGCGGGAAGGTTTTGAAGCGAGAGCTGCGCGATCGTCACGCATCCGGTGCGGACCGCGTGGTGACCATTGAGAGGAGCAAGTAAGTGCGAGGCATCGTCTACACGGGCGAAGGGGTGGAGGTCACCGACGACCTCGAGGTGAGGGGGCCGGGTCCGAACGAGGTCCAGGTCCGTATGGAGGCGGCGGGCGTCTGCCACTCCGATCTCTCGGTGATCGACGGCACCATCCCGTTCCCCGCCCCCGCCGTGCTCGGCCACGAAGGGGCCGGCGTGGTCGAAGCTGTCGGGGACGCCGTCCGGTCGGTGTCGCCGGGCGACCACGTCGTGATCGCGACCCTGGCGAGCTGCGGGGCCTGTCGAGCCTGCAGCGCCGGACACCCGACGTGGTGCAAGAGCACGCTCGGGAACATCTCGACGCCGTTCACCTTCAAGGGTGAGCCGGCGTCCAACTTCGCGGCCGCGTCGGTCTTCTCCGAGATGACCGTCGTCAGCGAGGTCCAGGCGGTACGCATCCCGAAGGACGTCCCGCTGTCGTCGGCCTGCCTCATCGGCTGCGGCGTCCTCACCGGCGTCGGCGCCGTGCTGAACCGCGCCAAGGTGCGCCCGGGCGAGACCGCGGCGGTCTTCGGCGTGGGCGGAGTCGGTCTCAACGTCATCCAGGGGCTCCGGATCGCCGGGGCGACGCGGATCGTGGCGGTCGACACGGTGGCGGCGAAGGAGGAGCTCGGCCGCCAGTTCGGCGCGACGCACTTCGTCGACGCCGGCGCTGGCGACGCCGCCAAGGCGGTGCGCGAGCTCGTGCCGGCGGACCGCGAGTCCGCCGCAGGAGCCCTGTTCCCCTTGGGCGGCGTGACGTGGGCCTTCGACTGCGTGGGTCACCCCGCCGTCCTGCGCAGTGCGCTCGACTGCCTCGACTGGGCGGGCACGGCAGTGGCCATCGGCATCCCGCCTCGGGGGACCGAGGTCGCGGTCGACGTCAACGCGCTGGCCTACGTGGACCGCGGCCTGTTGGGATGCCGGTACGGCTCGGCCCGTCCGCACCACGACATCCCGCTCATGGTCGACTTCTACAAGTCGGGCCAGCTGATGCTCGACGAGCTGGTCTCGCTGACCCGTCCCCTCGAGCGCTTCAGCGAGGTCGTCGACGAGATGCACGCCGGCCGCGTGGCGCGTGGCGTGCTCACGTTCGACTAGACAGTCGGCCATGCGATCGTCCCAGCTGGCTGAGGCGAGACGGTGAAGGGGGTCATCCTGGCGGGCGGAACCGGCTCGCGCCTGTACCCGTTGACCCGGATCACCAACAAGCACTTGTTGCCGATCTACGACCGTCCGATGATCGCCTGGGCGATCGAGGCGGTGGTGTCGAGCGGCATCGACGAGATCATGCTCGTCACCGGGGGCACCCACGCGGGTGAGTTCTTGCGCCTGCTCGGCAACGGCCACGAGTACGGCATCGACCAGCTGTCCTACGCCTACCAGGAGAACGCCGGCGGCATCGCCGAGGCGCTGGGGCTCGCCGCCCATTTCGCCGAAGACGGCCCCATCCTGGTCATGCTGGCCGACAACATCGTCGAGCGCTCCATCCGCCCGATGGTCGATGCGTTCCGGGCCGACCCGGTCGGCGCCCGGATCCTTCTCTCCCACGTCGACGAACCCCAGCACCTGCGCCACCTCGGTGTACCGGTCTTCGGGGATGACGGCCGGGTGGCCCACATCGAGGAGAAGCCCGAGAGCCCGGCGTCGGAGTACTGCGTCACCGGCATCTACTGCTACGAGGCCGGCGTGTTCGACATCATCGGCGACCTGGTGCCATCGGGCCGCGGTGAGCTCGAGATCACCGACGTGAACAACCATTATGTCGGCAAGGGACAGATGGCCCACGACATCCAAGAGGGATTCTGGGGCGATGCCGGTGAGTCGATCGACGCGTACTACACGGTCAACGATTTCGTCCGAGAGAGCGGCGCCAATCTGCAGTAACACACCCGGCGGCAACGAGACGGCCCGCGTAAGGCCCGCCCCTGATCCGTCCAACCGGAACGACGGGCCTAGCCTGACCTCCATGGGAGGAATGCTCGAGCTCGAGGGGTTGCGGCGAACGTTCGGCTCCATCACCGCGCTCGACGACCTCACGTTCAGCGTGCCGAGCGGCGTCGTCGTCGGCTTCCTCGGACCGAACGGCGCCGGCAAGACCACGACGATGCGGGCGATCTTCGGGCTGACCGATCTCGATGCCGGTTTCGTCCTTTGGAACGGCTCCATGGTCGGCCACTCCGAGCGTCGACGCTTCGGGTACATGCCGGAGGAGCGTGGTCTGTATCCGGGGATGCTGGTCGGCGAGCAGGTCGCGTACCTCGGCCGTCTGCATGGCCTGAGTCAGGCTGACGCCGCGGCGGCCACCATGACCTGGCTGGAACGGCTCGACATCGCGGACCGGGCTCAGAGCAAGGTCGAGGCGCTTTCCCACGGCAACCAGCAACGCGTGCAGCTGGCCGCCGCACTCGTCCACGACCCCGAGCTGCTGGTGCTGGACGAACCGCTCTCAGGCCTCGACCCGGCGGGCATCGACGCCATCGGGCAGGTCCTGGTGGATCAGGCCCGTGACGGATGCTGCGTCCTCTTCTCGAGCCATCAGTTGGACCAGGTCGAGGATCTGTGCGACCAGGTCACGATCATCGACCACGGGCACCTGGTCGTCTCGGGCACGGTGGACGACTTGGTGAGCAGCGGGGCGCGCCGTCTGGTGGTGCGGGTGGAGGGCGACCGCGACGCCAACTGGGCCCGCGGGTTGCCCGGCGTCACCATCTCCCAAGTCGCCGGCGGTGCCGTCCGTCTCGTCCTGAACGACACCGTGGACAGCGACCAGGTCCTGCAGGCCGCCATGGCGGCGGGGCGGGTCACGCAGTTCTCCTTCGAACGCCGCCGGCTCTCCGAGGTCTTCCGCGAGGCCGTCGAATGAAGGCCGTCTACATCCTGCCGGTCATCGCGGTCTTCCTTGGACTCCGCCTGTGGATGCGGCAACGCCGCCGGCGACAAGAGGCAGCGTCCACCCACGCTGCAGAGACCACGGGACACGCCGAGACCACGGCGCACGCAACGACCGACGACGTGGCGCTCGTGGCGAGCAACCGGTCGCCGGAGGTGTCCAAGCGATGGCGGTTCGCTGTGCTCCCTGCGTTGCTCGGAGACGCCGGCCTGGTCGCGCAACGCGAGATCAACGAGCGGATACGAGGCCGCATCTTCAAGGTGGGCACCCTCATCATCCTTCTGGGTATCGGCGCCGCCATCGTCATCCCGAAGATCCACAGTTCGAGTACCACGCAGGCGACCCAGGTCGGCGTCGTCGGACAGGTGACGCCCGGCATCACCGAGGTCGTCACGTTGAGCGGCAGGCAGAGTGAGACGCCGGTGCGGGTCGTGCCGGAGCCGAGCGTCACGGCCGCTGAGGACGCGCTCCGCTCCGGAAAGTTGGACCTTGCCATCGTCGACGGTGATCGCATCGTGGTCAACCAGCCGCTGTCGGCTTCAAGTTCGTCGTCGACGGCCGGACTGGTGGAGGTGTTGGCGCCCGAGCTCGGTGTCCTGCACGCGTACCAGGCGGCCGGCCTGTCGCCCGGACAGATCGAACAGGTGGGACACGCCGAACCGGCGCCAGTGCAAAGCCTGCAGTCCGGATCGAAGAACGGGGTGATCAGAGGGACGTCGGTGATCGGGGTCGTCCTGATCTTCCTGATGTTGACGCAGTACAACACCTGGATCCTCATCGGCGTCATGCAGGAGAAGGCCAGCCGCGTCGTCGAAGTGCTGCTGGCCACTGTCCGGCCCCTTCAGCTCCTCGGGGGCAAGGTGCTCGGCATCGGCTTGGTAGCCGTCGGGCAGGCCGCGCTGATCGTCGCCTGGGCCTTAATCTTGAGCAAAGCCGTGGGCTCGGACCTGCTCAACGGGGCTGGGCCGGTGCTCGTACTGAGCGACCTCGTATGGCTGGTGCTCGGCTACTCCTTCTATTGCTGGGTATACGCCGCTGCCGGCTCGACCGCCGAGCGCCAGGACCAGGTCCAGACGCTGGCGCTCCCGCTGAGCCTGCCGATCATCATCGCCTACGTCTACTCAATCACGGTGGCGAGCTCGGGGAACCCGAGCCTCCTTTTCAAGGTCCTGGCCTACCTCCCGCCGACGGCGCCGTTCGCCATGCCCGTCCTGGTCGGGCTGGACCAGGTGACGTGGTGGCAGTTCCTGGCGTCGGTGATTCTCAGCATCGCCGGAACCGCCCTGGTGGCATGGTTCGCCGCGGGGATCTACCGCCGGGCCGTCCTGCGTTCCGGACAGCGCGTCAGCCTGCGCGAGCTGTGGCCGCGCCGGGCCCGGCAGATCACGACGCCGGCCGCCTGAGCCCAGGACACCAACCGCCCGTTTCGGGTTGAGGACGCCGTTTGGGCGGTCAGACGGTTCAGGCGGGCGGTTCGGCCCGGACCTCGAGCCTGACCCGGCGCACGCTCTCTGCGATCCCCTTAGCGTCCAGCCCGACGCTGGCCAGGATGTCGTCCGGCTTGCCTTGCGCCAGGTACTGGCGCGGGATCCCGAGCACCCGAGTCATCGGGCCCGGAACGCCTAATGACTCGACCTGGGCCGCGAGCGCGTCCATCAAGAAGGCACCCGCGCCCCCGTGACGGACCCCGTCCTCGGCCGTGACGACGAGCTGGTGCCGGGCTGCGTCCGACAGCATCTCCACGTCCGGCGGGCACACGACCCGCACGTCCCACACGGTGGCGTCGATCCCCCCCGCCGCCAGCTCCTCGGCGGCCGCCAAGCACGGACCGACCATTTTCCCGACGCCGAGCAGGCACACCGAACCGTCGCCGTCGCGCAGGCGGTGCGCGGAGAGCCCGACGCCGACCTCGTCGGACGCCACGTGGCGCGGTGCGGTCTTGGGGAAGCGGATGGCGGACGGCCCAGGAAGCTCCAGCGCCGCCAGCAGCATGGGCTCGACCTCTTCGGCCGACGACGGCGCGAACACCGTCATGCCGGGGATGGACAAGGCCAGCGCCATGTCGAGGATGCCGTGGTGGCTGGGCCCGTCGTCGCCGGTGATCCCGGCTCGGTCGAGGACGAACACCACCGGGCATCCGTGCAGGCCCACGTCGAGGTTGGCCTGGTCGAAGGCGCGGCTCAGGAACGTCGAGTAGACCGCGACCACGGGGCGCAGCCCGGCCATCGCCATGCCGGCGGCCGCCGTGACCTCGTGCTGCTCGGCGATGCCGACGTCGAAGAAACGCTCGGGGAAGCGCGCCTGGAAGGGCAGCAGCCCCGTCGGCCCAGGCATGGCCGCGGTCAGGGCGACGATGCGCGGGTCCGCCTCGGCGGCGGCGATCAGCGCACGCGAGAACGCATCGCCGTAGGTGGCGGCACGGTCCGTCGACCCGTCTATCGAGGTCTCCGGGATCGACCCGGGCGATGCCACCCCGCCCGTGTCCGTGCTCGACGACCCGCCGACCGCGTAGCCGGCCGAGCTGCCGACGGTGTTCTCGGTGGGAACGGTGGCGGGGACCTTGAAGTCGTGCAGCCGCTGGATGTCGTCCTCTTCCGCCGGCGCGTACCCCCGACCCTTCTGCGTCAACACGTGCACGACGATCGGCCCGTCCCATTCGGCGGCGTGCGCGAACGCCTGCTCCATGTGCTCGATGTCGTGCCCGTCGATCGGCCCCGCGTACCGTACGCCGAGCGCCTCGAAGAAGGTGTGGGGCGACACCATCTCGCGGAGCGCACTGGTAAGGGAGTGCACACTCGAATAGGCCAGCTCGCCGAAGGCAGGCAGCTCGCGCAGCCGCAGCCGGAGCCGTTCCCGGGCCGCCGTATAGGTCGGGTTCAGTCGCAGAGTGGTCAGGCTCTGCGACAGCTGGGAGACGGTCGGCGCGTACGAGCGACCGTTGTCGTTCAGGACGATCACAACCCGACGGCGCGAATGGCCGAGGTTGTTCAGTGCCTCGTACGCCATCCCGCCAGTCAGCGCGCCGTCCCCGACGACGGCGACCACACGCCGCTCGCCCTCCACGCCCCGTAAGGCGAACCCGCTGGCGATCCCGTGCGCGTACGACAGAGCGGTCGACGCGTGACTGTTCTCTATCCAGTCGTGCTCGGACTCGGACCGGTTCGGATACCCGGACATCCCGCCCGCCTGCCGCAGGTTCTTGAACTCGTAACGGCGGCCGGTCAGCAGCTTGTGCACGTAGGCCTGGTGTCCGGTGTCCCACAAGATGACGTCACGCGGGGAGTCGAAGACGCGGTGCAGGGCCAGCGTCAGCTCGACCGCCCCCAGGTTCGACCCCAGGTGGCCGCCGGTGGTCGTCACCGCGTCGACGATGAAGGTCCTGATCTCCCGACAGAGTTCGGCGAGCTCCTCGTCGGTCAGGCCCTTGACGTCGGCGGGCGTCTCGATACTTTGCAAGATCATGACGGAGTCCCAGGGTACCTGGTAGCCCCGGACTCGGCAGGGCGCTCGGAAGTCCTGGCAGAGCCTTCGGGAGACCGGACGGACGGCTCGGGCACCCGCGTCGAAGAGGGCACCGGGCGTGCGGCGCGTCTGTTGCTCAAGAGCGTGCAGACGGCCACCCCGAACGCCGCCACGGCCAGGACCTGCAGACCCCGAGCCGCACCCAGGGATTGCGAGACCCATCCGACGATCGGCGCGCCGGCCACCCAACCGACGTAGCCCGCCGCCGTGAACGTCCCGACCGCGCTGACCACCTGGCTCGCCATCCGGCTGACCGTGCTCATCACGAGCGGCCAGAACAGGGAGGCGCCGCCGGCCCCCAGCGCCAACCCGACCGCGGCGACTCCGGCCACCGGCGACACCGACTCGAGCAAGATCCCCCCGCCCGCCACGCACCCTCCCACCACCAACGCCCGCCGGGTCGAGAGCCGCCCGAGCATGGCGCCGCCGGCACCCCGGGTCGTCGCCGCCACCAGCTGCCCGACCACGTAGGCCGAGGCCCCGAGCAGCACGCCCGTGGCGAGATGGTTGCGCAAGAACAGCACACCCCACGTGTCGACGCCGCCCTCGGTCACCTCGGCCAGCGCGAACACCACCAACAACACCAAGAGCCCGTCCCGCCGCAGCCGGCGCAGCGGATGCGACGCCGGCGCCACGGTCAGTCCGTCGGAGACAGCTCCGTCGTCAGGTCCGGCGGATTCGGGTGAGGCCGCCGCGATCGGCCTGCCGGAATCCGTCGCGGCGGCCCACACCCCGACCACCAGGGCCACGACGGCGACACCCGGCCAGATCCAGCGCCAGGAGATGCCGGCGTGGATGATGACCGCCGCCACCGCCGCCCCCGTCAGTGCGCCCGTATTGAAGAGGGCGTGGAGGCGCACCAGCGCCGAGGGGCGGCCGATGAGGCGGTGGGAGGCCTCGGCGTTCATGGCCGTATCGATGCTCCCGCAGGCCACTTCGGTCAGCACGAGCACCGCGGCGAAGGCCCACTTCTCCTGCATGAGCGCCAGGATGCACAGGAGGACGGCCCAGGCGAGGAGCCCGATCCAGAGCAGGCGGCGGGCGCCCACCCGGTCGGCCAGGTGCGCCATCACCGCGCTCGACGCGCCCGCGACGGCGATGGCGACGGCGAGCAGGACGCCGAGCTGGGCGTCGTCGAGGGAGAACGCGTGCTGGATGTCGAACAACATCACGGCCCAGCTACCCCAGAACAGGCCGACAAGGACGAAGGAGGCGACGACCGGCCCGGCGCCGGCGAGGAGATGCTCCTTTTCTTGCCGGACCTCTTGCTGGACCTCTTGCTGGACGTTCCTTGACGCCGCCGTCGCCTCGTTTGACCCTCTTGCCGCTTTCGCCCTCAACGCACCGACCGACCTCACCGACCTCACCGACCTCACCGACCTCACCGACCTCACCGACCTCACCCTCATCGTCGGCGGCTACATCGGGGAGTGGGCGTGGGGGTGCTCAGGGCTTGTCCGTCGCGCCCGCCTTGGCCAGGAACGCGGCACGGTCGAGGACGACCCGGGTGACCCGGCCCGCCCCGACCAGGCCGCCGCCGTCGCCCTCGAGCCGGGCGGCGGAGACGGTGAAGGTCAGGCGCCGTCCCTCGACCTTGACCAAGGTGGCCTCGGCGAGGACGACGCCGCCCACCGCGACGGGGGCGAGGTGGTCGAACTGGACGCGGGTGGCGACGCTCGCCTGCGCCTCGGCGAGGTGCCCGTCGGTGGCGCGGCAGGTGGCCTCCTCGCACAACGCGATCAAACGGGGGGTGGCGAGGACGGGCACGTTGCCGGAACGGAAGTGCTCGGCCGTGTCGTCGTCGCCGACGGTCAGCTCGAGCTGGGCACTGAGCCCGGCGTGCGGCCCGTGCCCGGCCGCGGTGCGGATCTCGGAGGGACGATCGGGCACGACGATTACGATACCGCCGTGACTGACACTGCTCTCATCGAACCCGACGTGCTCGAACGCGTCCTCTCAACCGCTTTGCAGGGGGGCGGTGACATGGCCGAGGTGTTCGCCGAGGACGCCGCGACGTCCGGGGCGATGCTCGATGACCGCCGTATCGAGGAGCTCTCCTCCGGCCGTTCACGCGGCGCCGGCCTCCGGGTCGTCGACGGCGAGACCACCGGGTTCGCCCACACGGCCGACCTGAGCGAGTCGGGGCTGCTGGCCGCGGCCCGGGCCGCCGCAGCCGTCGCGCGTGAGGGCGGCAACGGGGTGCGGACGGTCGCGCTCGGCCCGGTCGACGGGCACGGACGGGGCGACCGGACGCCGCCCGAGACGGTGGACAAGGCGCGCAAGCTCGAGCTGTTGACCCGGGCCGACGACGCCGCCCGTTCTACCGGCTCGGCCATCAGCCAGGTCCAGGTCGGCTGCGGCGACAGCCGGCGCCGGGTCCTGATCGCCAACTCCGACGGCCTGTTCGCGACCGACGACCAGATCCGCACGCGCTTCAACGTCATGTGCATCGCCAACGGCGACACCGGGATGCAGACCGGGTACGAGTCGTTGGCCCGCACCGAGGGGTTCGAGATCTTCGAGCGCCATCAGGTCGAGGACATCGCACGGACGGCGGCCGCCCGGGCGCTGGTCAAGCTGTCCGCCCGTCCGGCGCCGTCGGGCGAGGTGCCGATCGTGCTGGCCGGAGGCAGCGGCGGCATCCTCTTCCACGAGGCGTGCGGCCACGGGCTGGAGGCCGACCACATCGTCAAGGACGCCTCGGTCTATACGGGCCGGGTCGGCGAGATGGTCGCCAGCCCGTTGGTGACGCTGGTCGACGACGGGACCGTGTTGGGGGAGTGGGGCAACTTCGCCGTCGACGACGAGGGCTGCCTGCCCGCGCGCAACGTATTGATAAAGGACGGCGTCCTGACCGACTACATGTGGGACTGGTTGCGGGCCCGCAAGGAGGGCCGCCAGTCCTCGGGCAACGGGCGGCGTCAGTCGTACCAGCACCTGCCGATGGTCCGGATGACCAACACCTACCTGCTGGCGGGCAACGAGGACCCCGACGAGATCGTCGCCCAGACCCCCTCGGGCGTTTACGTCAAGCGACTCGGCGGCGGCCAGGTCAACACGGCGACGGGCGACTTCGTGTTCGGGACAACCGAGGCGTACCTGATCGAGAACGGGCGCATCACCGAGCCGCTCCGAGATGCCAACCTCATCGGCAACGGGCCCGAGGTGCTGCGCCGGATCGACGCCGTCGCGACGGACTTCGACATGACGCCGGGGACCTGCGGCAAGGACGGGCAGAGCGTCCCGGTCGGGTGCGGACAGGCGACCCTGCGCATCACCGGGGTGACGCTCGGGGGGACGGCGTGAGCGCCCGCACCGGTCCCGACGCCGACGCCGCCGCCGCCATCGCCGGCCCGGACGACCTGCTCGAGCTCGCCTCTTCCGTCGTCGACCAGGCCCGCCCGGGCGAGGGCATGGAGGTCTACGTCACCCGTGGCACCGACACCGAGGTCCGGGCCTACGAGGGCCAGGTGGAGTCGCTCACCTCGGCCGACTCCTCGGGCGTCGGCATACGCGTCCTCCTCGACGGGCCTGCCGCCGGCGGCGCCGCCCGCGCCGGGTCTGCCGCCGGCGCTGCCGCCGGTGATGGCGATGGGCCCGGCGCCCGTGTCGGCTTTGCGTGGGCCGGGTCGCTCGACCCCGAAGTCGTCGCCGCCACCCTTGCCGACGCCCGTGACAACGCGCGCTTCGCCACCCCCGACCCGTTCGTCGTGCTGGCCGAGCCCGACGGCGTGGTGGCGGTCGAGCTCGATCTGTGGGACGACGGCGTCGCCTCCACCCCGATCGAGAAGAAGGTCGAGGTGGCCATCGAGCTCGAGCGGGCCACCCGGGCCGCCGACCCCCGGGTCCGCCAGGTGTCCTCGGCCGATTACGCCGACAGTCGGAGAGAAGTGGCATTGGCCTCGACCACCGGCATCGCATCGTCGCGGAGGCGTACAACGGCTTTCCTCTCCGTCGACGCCATCGCGGGTGAAGGAGCCGACACGCAAACCGGCAGCGGGTTCAGCGTCGGCCGTGGTCCCGGCGACCTGATCGCGGACGAGGCGATGGACGACGCGGTCTTGCGGGCCACGCGGATGCTCGGCGCGACCAAGGCGCAATCGGGTCGCTACACCGTCGTCTTCGACCCGAGGGTGGTCTCGACGCTGATCGCGCTCGTGTCCTCCGCCCTGTCGGGCGAGGCGGTCGTGAAAGGACGATCCTTCTTCGAAGGGCGCCTCGGCGAGTCGGTCGGGACGCCGGCGGTCACGTTGGTCGACGATCCCACCGACACCCGGGCCTACGGTGCGGCGTCGAACGACGGCGAAGGTCTGGCCTCCCGGCGCAACGTGCTCATCGCCGACGGGGTGCTGCGGATGTTCGTCTATGACACCGTCTCGGCTCGGCGAGCCGGCACCGTCTCGACGGGGTCGGCGGTACGGGGCGGCTTCGCCGGCACGCCGTCGGCCGGATGCAGGGCGCTGGTGCTGTCACCGGGCGAGGCGACGGCGGACGAAATCCTCGCGATGGTCGGCGACGGCCTGTACGTGCAATCGGTCAGCGGCATCCACTCGGGCGTCAACACGGTGAGCGGCGACTTCTCGGTGGGCGCCGAGGGCTTGATGATCCGCGGCGGCGCCCTGAGCCAGCCCGTTCGAGAGGTGACCGTCGCCTCGACTCTGCAGCGCATGCTGCAGTCGATCGTCGCGATCGGTGGCGATCTGCGCTGGCTCCCCGGCTCGGCGGCGGGTCAAACCCTCGCGATCGCCGACATGCAACTCTCCGGCGAATAACCGGCGCCGGCAGACGCGTTAGCTGGCGGTCGCGGCGGCCGGCTTGGAGTCCTTGCCTGAGCCGTCGCCCTTGCTCGAGCTCTCGCTGTTCGACCTCTCGCTGTTCGACCTCTCGCTGCTCGACGAGTCCTTCTTTTCGGACGCTCCAGACTTCTCGGACTTTTCGGAACCGGATGACGAGTCACCGGACGACTCGCCACCGGACGACTCGCTTACCCTCGCTGCCTTGCCGTTCTTGCCGTTGGACCCGTTGGCCGCCCGGGAGTCGGTCTTGTAGAAGCCGCTGCCCTTCAGCACGATCCCCACGGCGCCGTAGACCTTGCGGAGCGGCGCCCCACACTCGGGGCACTCCGTAAGGGGGTCGTCCGAAAACTTCTGGACGGCCTCGAGCCGGTGCCCGCACGCCGTGCAGGCGTATTCATAGGTCGGCAATGGACTCCTCCATGACGTACTTGCTGGCACTCACCGCCTGAGACTGCCAGCCTACCTGCTCGAGAACGGGTCGCGGCGGCTGTCCTGGTGCCTGGCAGGCCGTAGACTGCTGCTTCGTGTCCGACCGCATGCTGGCCAATCTCGACCCGCTGGGCGGCGCCCGCATGGTCGACGTCACGCCCCGTGAGCCCACGCACCGCCGGGCCCTGGCCCGCTGCCGGGTCTCGATGCTGCCCGAGACGACGACCAAGGTGGCCAACAACGCCATCACCAAGGGAGATGTGCTGGCGGCGGCACGGATCGCCGGAATCCAGGCCGCCAAGCGGACCGCCGAATTGATCCCCATGTGCCACCCCGTCCTGGTCGGCTCCATCGGAGTGAACTTCTCCATCGGGGACGACTACGTCGAGGTGGAGGCGCAGGTCGAGACCGTCGATCGGACCGGAGTCGAGATGGAGGCGATGACCGCCTGTGCCGTCGCCGCCCTCACCGTCTACGACATGTGTAAGTCGGCGGACCGGACGATGACGGTCGAGCATCTCGCACTCTGGGAGAAGTCGGGTGGGCGTTCGGGTCCGTGGCGGCGGGCCGAACTCAACCACCTCTAACCGCTCACCGCTCACCTCACCGAACCGGACCACCCTGGTGACCGAACCGGACCAACCTTGGTAACCGAACCGGACCACTCCTAGTTCGGCGGCACCCCTACGTCGTCCTCTTCGGAGCGACCGACTTCCCCCCGCCCCCCGGCCCCGTCACCCGGGTCCACAACGCCGAGGGGCGCGAGGTCATGAGCCGCCGGCTCGGGCCGACGAAGGTGAGCTCCTCGTTGGCGTCGCCTCGGACACTCCACTCGCGCGAGTGCATGCGCCGGTGGTGGTGCTCACAGAGCAGGACCAAATTGTCGAGGTCGGTGCGGCCGTCGGGTTTCCACGGGACCATGTGGTGGGGGTGGGTGAAGATGGCGTTGGCGCATCCTGGGAAGCGACAGTGCCGGTCTCGGCGCCAGAGCTCTCGGCGCTGGGCCCCCGTCGGATCTCGGCGGGCCCGCCCCTCGTACATGGTGCGCCCGACGTCGTCGTCGAGGGCGACGACCACCACGGCGTCACAGGCCAGGCGCCGCACGGTGTCGGGCCCGATCCAGCCGTGGTGCTCGAGCTCGCCGGCCAAGGCGCAGTCCGGCTCGGCCAAGGTGGCCAAGGCGACGTGCGCCACGACCAGGTAGGGGCTCGGGGCCTCGGGCTCGACGGCCGCTCGGGCTGAGGCGTCTGGCCCCCGGGGCGCCCGAGACGACGAGGGGCGCCGGGCCGAAGGACCCTTGAGCTCGCCGCCCGAGCGCACCACGGCGACGAGGGCGTCGGCGAGGCGCTGGTCCCAGCGCACCTGGTCGCCGTCGTCATCGCCCACAGAGAGGTCCTTGGCCCGCGCCTCGAGCCCGGCGCGCACCTCGGCGTAGGTGTCGGCCTCGAGCTGGGCGCTGAGCGTCCGCAGCGCGTCGTTAAAACGCAGGCCCCGGCGCTCGTGCTCCAACGCGGCATCGGCGGGGCTGGGCGGCCCGGCCGCCGAGCGGGCCATCTCGGCCAGCTCGCGCACCGAGGACCGGCGCGCCTCGGCGCAGAGCTCCGCTTCGTTGTCGGGACGGGCGGTGTCGACGACGGTGCGCACCTTGTCGAAGCTGAGCTCGCCTGCGACCAGCGCCCCGGCCAGATGGGGCAGGCGACCCAGGCGCTCGCCCACGTGCGCCAAGGCCCGCGCCGTCGGCGCCGAGACCCCGCAGCGCTCGCCCAGCCACGCTTGGAGCGACGTCGCCCCCTCGGCGCGCCAGCCCTGGCGCCGGTCGAACTCGGCGCAGAGCACGACGAGTCGCCCCGCCCACGCCGCCATCTGGCGCCCCGCCTCGGCCGCGCCCTCGCGCACCTCGTCGTCGGAGAGCCGGGCGAGCGCCGCCGCGCCCAGCGACCCCGACCCCGACGCGCAATCGGCTCCGTCGAGCCGCCCCGCCCCGCCCGAGCCGGACCCGCCGTCCCGGGGCTTGGTCGCAGAAGGCGTCATGTAAAGGGAACGGTCGCCCACCCCAAAGAGAACGTCGTACACATTTTCCGACCAAAAGACTCAGGTCCAAGAGGGTTGGTCTACATTCGGGCACTGGTGCTGACCACCTCCACGTCGATCTCCACCTCCACCTCGACCTCCACCTCGACCTCCACCTCCACCTCGACCTCCACCCCCACCCCCACGTCCACCCCCACCCCCAAGTCCACATTCCCAACCGTCATCACGACCGTGACACGACCACGGTGACCTCCACCCCGTTGACGGAAGCGGCGCAGCCGGACGTCGGAAAGGGGATTGTCGGCGCGGTCACCTCCGAGGTCGGCCGGATCGGCGGCCGTAACGTCGTCATCACCAGGGCGCTCGGCTCCATGCGAAGCGGCGCCATCACCCACGCCGACGGCGTGCGGCTGGCCGAGGCCGCCGACCAGGCCACCGAGCTCGGGATCCCGTTCGTATTCTTCGTCGCATCGAGCGGGGCCGATGTGCACGACGGCGTCGCCGCACTGCACGGGTGGGGCAAGGCAGCAGCGGCCTTGTCAAGATGCAGTGGGCAGGTCCCGGTGATCGCAGCCGCCACGGGACCGGTTGTCTCGGGACCCGCACTCCTCCTCGGGCTCGCGGACCTGGTGGTGATGAGCTCCGAAGCGCTCGCCTTCGTCTCGGGTCCGAACATGGTGGCCGAGTTCACCGGCATCGAAGTCGATCTGAGCCAGCTCGGCGGCACCGCGATGCACGCCACGGCGAGCGGCCTGTGCGCGGTCGACTCCGACGATGTCGACGGTGCGGTGGCCGAGTTGCTCGAGTACCTCCCGTCGAACACCGACGAGATCCCGCCGGCCGTCACCATCGCCGACTCGGTCCTCCGGCCGACGCCCGAGCTCCGCGACGTCGTCCCGGACCGTAAGGCCGCGACCTACGACGTCAGGGACGTCATCCGGTCGGTCTGCGACGACGGAGAGTTCCGTGAGCTCTGGCCCCGGTGGGCCGGACAGATGGTCACCGCCTTCGCGCGGCTCGGCGGCATGCCCGTCGGCGTCGTCGCCAACCAACCTCGGAACCTGGCCGGCACGCTCGATATCGCAGCATCCCAAAAAGCCGCCCGTTTCGTCCGTCTCTGCGACGCCTTCAATCTCCCCATCGTGACCCTGGTGGACACGCCCGGCTTCCTGCCCGGCAAGGATCTCGAGTGGCGCGGGATGATCCGTCACGGGGCCGAGCTCGCCTTCGCCTACGCCCAGGCCACGGTGCCCCGCATCTGTCTGATCCTCAGAAAGGCCTTCGGCGGCGCGTACATCGTCATGGACTCGCGTGGAATGGGGAACGACGTCTGCCTGGCCTGGCCCGAGGCCGAGGTGGCCGTCATGGGGGCGTCGGGCGCCGTCCAGATCCTGTACCGGGGCCTCGAACCAGGCGCTCGGGCTGACCGTGAGCTCGAATACGAGGAGGCCTACCTCAACCCGTGGGCGGCCTCGGAGCGGGGACTGGTAGACCAGGTGATCGACCCGGCGGACAGCCGAATTATCATGTGCGCCATCCTCCAGCAGCTCTGCACCAAACGGGAGTTCGTCGTCGGCCGGAAGCATGATGCCGGTCCGCAATAGGGATTCTGCAGGGAGTATGCAAATTGTCATCAATTCGTAACGGTCTTGAGGTGCTTTCGACGCCGCACTCGGGAAAGGATCGGTCATGATCAGCGATGTGGTGCCCCCCACCGACGATTCGTCGCTTTTCATCCTCGAGTCGTGCCACAGCACGTGGATCTTCGACACCGATCGGCTGCGTTTCCGCCGGGTGCTGAAGGGCCTGGCGCTCGATGCGCATGCCGCCACCACAGCCTGGCGACCCTATTACGGGCTCGAGATCGACCCCATCTCGGAGTCGTTCGTCGTGATGCTCAACCCCGAGGGCACCCGCCTGCTCCGTTCGTGGCGCCACGTGGAGCACTGCCCGCAGTGCGGTGGGAACCAGACCGCCGAGCTCTCGCTCGACGAGCTGCGTAGCGCCTCCCTGGCCTGAGCTTCCAGGCCGCTGCTCAGCACTCGCTTCTGAGCACTGCTCCTCAGCACCCGCTGCTCAACGCTTTCGCCCGCCCTTGGGCAGCCGGCCGACCGGATCAGCTACCAGCCTGGCCGGCGGCCGGACCTGATTCGGCCGGACCTGATTCGGCCGGACCTGATCTCAGAATTGGAAGACGTGCGCGGCTGAGAGCAGCAACACCGTCAATGTCGCGCCGAGCGCGAGCCCGATGGCGACGATCAACACGCGCGACACCGCGGCCTGCGGCGTGCTTGTGCGCAGACCGTGGGCGTCCGCCCGCTCCCTGATCGACGTCTCGGTCAGCTCCGCGTCGTCGCTCGAGAGCACGAAACGGTGCCGCCGGCGCCCGCCGCGTTCGACCACGAGGATGACCACGCCGTCCCGGCCGTCGGGGAGGACCGACCGTTCCACGGGCGACATCTCATCGAGCTCGACCCACGGGCGGTCCCAGACGGTCTCACCGTCCGACTTCTCGAGCTCGACCCCGTCGACGTCGAACGTCAGCGCGAGATTCGGGACGGCGACCTCGCCCTCCGCGCCCTCGGTCAGCAGGTAGACGTCAGGCACCGTCCACGCGTCCTCCTGCATATGGGCAGCAAACGCTACTTCCATTCGCGTTGCACGAAAGAAGCGTACGCGGTGGCCATGCGTTCCGGGAGCAGGGGCGGGATCCGCCTGGCCACCCGGAGCACGGCGGCGTCGACAGCGGGCACGGGGCGGAAGGCCGAAGGCGGGATCGGGCGTCCCATCTCGAAGGACCACCACGGCGCCCAGGTCGTCGACAGCAGCGTGGTCGGCGGCGTCGCCGACCGCTTGCGCGCGACCTCCCGCTGGACGATCAGGTCGGCGCGCAGCAGCCCGCTGGAGGGGTCGTCGAGCAGGTGGCGCAGGATCGAGGTCGTCGCGCCGAAGGGTAGCGACCCGAAGGCCCGGAACGGCCGGCGTGGCATCTGGTAGTCCAGCGCATCGCGACACACGACGCGGACGCACTCGCCGAGCCCGCGGCGGGCGACCTCGCGGCGCAGCCACTGCGCCCAGCGCGGGTCTTTCTCGAGCGCGACGACCTGGACGCCGTGGCGAGCCAGTGCGAACGTGCACGCGCCGCGGCCGGCGCCGATCTCGACGACGAGGTCGCCGGGGACGAACGCCGCGCCCGCGACCAGCCGGTCGGCCAGGTCAGGCCGGAGGAAGTTCTGACCGAGACTTCGTCGCCGCTCGTCTCGTGGTGTCCGCCTGTCTGCGGACACGGACCATCACCGTGACACCCATGGTCCACCATTGTGCACCGTCCACCGCCAGGTGCGCCATGGTTTATCCGGCCGCGGGCGGGGGTCCGGGCCAGCCGTGCCGCCGTTCGCGCCGGTCGGCCCGTTCGATCTCACGCTCGACGTCCGACCACATGAGCGGCTCGGCGTCCTCGCCGGCGGTGTCGGCGGTCTGCGCCCGGGTCATGATCACGTAGGCCACCGTCCACAAGACGGCGATCGTGCTGAGCTTGGCGAGGAACCCCGACAGCTGCTGGTCCAGCAGCGACGACATGCCGACCACGGTGCCCGTGTGGGTGAAGGGCGGGTACAGCGGGTGCCGGGCGAAGATCCAGACGATCGAGAGGAAGCTCGGCACGATCGACTGCACAATCAGGTAGGCGCCGCGTCCCATGGCGGAGAGCGGCGGCGCTCCCGGGAGCTCGGTGAGCACGGGCGCCCAGAGCACGAAGCCCGAGGCCAGCACGATGAGCTCAATCAGCACACGGGCGGCCTCGGAGCGGGCCGCCAGCGACACGGCACCGGTGGTCAGGGTGGCGACGGCGATCACTGTCACGATCGCGACGGCCGGGACGGGCCGGACGACGACGCGCAGCACGGCGTCGACCGGCGCAGGCCGGGTCAGCCGGGCGATGATCGGCCGTGGCGTGCCGAGCACCAGGAGGGGTGGGACGGCCAGGGTGAGCAACAGGCGCTGGAGGACCAGCGCCATGAGCAGCCAGTGCGCGGCCAGGTCGCCGAGCGGCCACGTCACGGCGAGGACGAGGACGACGAGGCCGCAGAGAAAGAGGACTCTCTGGCGCGTGGTCGCCGCCCAGCCCGGGCGCCGCGTCGCCCACAGGTAGGCGCCCACCGCGGCGGCGAACGCGAGCAGCCAGACGAGGTGGAGATGCCAGTCGAAGGGATGGCCGGCGGCGGAGCCGGCGTGGCCGGCGGCGGCGGCGACGGCGATCATGCCGTGGCCGCCGCCGTAGGCTTTGCCCGATGGACGCCCCCACCAAGCTCGATCGGCTCGAGCGCGTCACCGACCTGGTCCTGGTCCTGCTCGAGACGCCCCAACCGCTCACCCTCGATGCGATCGCGCACCAGGTGCCGGGGTATCCAGCCGAGCGCGCCGCCCGCCGCCAAGCGTTCGAGCGGGACAAGCGCCTGCTCCGGGACGAGGGCATCCCGGTCCTGACCCAGCGCGTCGCAGGCAACGATCAGTACGGGTATCGCATCGACCGCGACTCGTTCTACTTGCCCGACCTGGACCTCGAGCCCGATGAGCAAGTCGCCCTCCATCTCGCCGTCGCCGGCGTGCACCTCGGCGATCCTAGTGGCCGCGATGCACTGCTCAAGTTGGGCGCGGCCGGCATCGGCGACGTCCGTCCCATCGCCTCCATCGTCCCCACGCCCGCGCTGATCGAGCTCTTCGAAGCGGTGCGCACGCGCGCCACGGCGACGTTCGCCTACCGCAACGGGCCGTCGCGTCGCATCGCGCCGCTCGGCCTGTGGTTCCGTTTCGGCCACTGGTACCTCGTCGCGTGGGACCTCGATCGCACGGCGATGCGCACGTTCCGGGTCGACCGCATCGACGGCGACGTGACGCGTGGCGAGCCCGGCGGCGCCGAGATGCCCGAGGACGTCGTCGTCGACGTCGAGGCGGCGCTGCCCGACGAGCCGTGGGATACCGAAGGTGCTGACCGGATAGAGATGCGCGTCCGCGTCGATGCGCTCGAGGCCCGCCGCGTGGCCGACGAGGTCGGGCGGGACAAGGTCGTGGCCCGCCTCGACGACGGTTCCATCGAGCTCGTCCTCGGTGTGTCCTCCTTCACCTCCATCCGCTCGTGGGTGCTCGGCCTCTTCGACCACGCCACCTTGCTGGAGCCGCCGGCGTTCCGCGACGAGCTGGTGGCGTGGTTGAACGCGCTGACGTTGTCGGATGCGGATGACGGCGTGGCGGGGGACGGCACGAGAGGGCGTGACGCGCGGGCGGAAGTGGTGGTGCCCGCCGCGTCGGATGAGGGCAGCACCGGCGCGGCGGGCGGACCCAGATCTGCGCCCGGAGCAGAGACGAGCCGGCGGCTGCGACGGTTGCTCGCCGTGGTGGGGTGGCTGGCGCAGGTCGGTGAGGCGCCCATCGCCGAGGTGTCGCGGCGGTTCGGGATGAGCGAGCAGGAGCTCGTGGCCGAGTTGGAGTTGGCGGCGTGCTGCGGGACGCCGCCGTACACGCCGGACACGCTCATGGAGATCGAGGTGTCGGAGCATTCGGTGCGGGCGTTCCTGCCGTCGGAGTACGGGCGGCCGCGGCCGTTGACGCCGGCGGAGGGGTTCGCCGTCGCGGCGTCGGCGCGCCTCTTGTTGGCGGTGCCGGGGTCGGACGACGACGCGCTGCGCCGGGCGCTGGCCAAGCTCGATGCCGCGCTGGGTTCGCGGGCGGAGGCGGCCGCGGTGGGGCTCGACGTCGACGCCCCGTCGAACCTGGCGGCGGTGCGCGAGGCGGCGGACGCGGAGCGGGCGATCGAGATCGACTACCTGTCCGGGTCGCGCGACGAGCTGACGACGCGGGTCGTGGAGCCGGTGCAGGTGATCACGATCGACGGGCACTGGTATCTCGATGCGTACTGTCACCGGGCGGGCGACATGCGGCGGTTCCGGGTCGACCGTATCGGGGCCGTGCGAGATGTGGAGCGCCCGCCGGCTCCGGCGGCGGGGCGGCCGCGCCCGATGGAGGAGATGTTCGTGCCGGGGCCGGGCGCCGTCGAGGTGCACCTGCGGATCGGGCCGGGCGCGCAATGGGTGCCCGAGTCGGTGCCGGTACGCGGCGTTCGGCGTGACGGAGAGGGAGTGGTCACCGACGTGGTGCTCGACGTCTCGGGGATGGCCTGGTTCGAACGCCTGCTGCTGCAGCTGGGGCCCGACGCCCGGGTCATCAGCCCGCCGTCGCTGACCGGTTTGGCGTCCGACGCGGCACGGAGGGTCTTGGCCCGCTACCAAGTAGGGACCCGTTCGCAATAGGGACCGCAACCAAGTAGGGACCGCTGCCAATAGGGTCGTGGGGCATGACCATGAACGACTTCAACGCGGGGATCATCGAGGAGTTCCGCGCCAACCACGGGAAGGTGGGGCACGGCTTCGAGGGCTCGCCGGTGGTGCTCTTGACCACGAGCGGGGCGAAGAGCGGACGGAAGCTGGTGCACCCCCTGGTGCCGCTGCTCGACGGTGACCGGATGTACGTGGTCGCCTCGAAGGGCGGGGCGCCGACGAACCCGGACTGGTATTACAACCTGTTGGCGCATCCAGAGGTAGAGGTCGAGTACGGGGACGAGCGCTTTGCGGCTTCGGCGGTCGTCGTCGAGGGCCCTGAGCGAGACCGCCTGTTCGCGGCGCAAGTGGCGCTCCAGCCCGGGTTCGGCGAGTACGTGAAGTCGGCGGCGCCTCGGGTGATCCCGGTCGTGGAACTACGCCGGAAGGTCTGAATACTCGCCTCGACCGACGGGCGCCGTGATCGACCAGCGTCGCCCGCGACCGTTCACTCTCGTCGAAGTCGGGCGAGAGGAGCGGGATGCTCGGTATCCACCGGGTCGGTCGCGACCGAGCCGATTACTACCTGGCCGACCTCGGACGTGAGCTCCCGCTGACGAGCACGCCCGATCGGCCGGGTCGCTGGGTCGGCACCGCCAGCGGCGCGCTCGGCCTGATCGGGCCCGTCGACCCGGCGGGGTTCCGCTCAATGCTCGAGGGACGGCATCCGACGACCGGCCGGCCGATGCCGTCGGCCCGGGTGACAGGGACGGCGACGGGGACGGGGACGGGGACGGCGACCGGGACGGGGACGGGGACGGGAACGGGGACGGGGACGGTCTGCGGCTTCGACCTCACGTTCAGCGCGCCCAAGTCGGCCAGCGTGGTGTTCGCCCTCGGCGGTGAGGACGTGGCCCGACGGGTGGTGAAGGCGCATCTCGAGGCCGTCGACGGGGCGTTGCGGTACCTGGAGGTGCACGCGCTGAGCGCGACTCGGCGCCGCGGGACCGAACGCGACGTGGTGCCGACCAGCGGAGCCATCGGCGCCAGCTTCACCCACGGCGTGAACCGCAACCTCGATCCGCATCTGCACAGCCACGTCGTCGTGGCGAACCTCGTGCACGGGGCCGACGGGCGATGGAGCGCCTGCGACTGGCGGGGCCTGGCCGCTCACCGGCCGGCGGCGTCGGCCGTCTACGAGGCACATCTGCGTGCCGGTCTCACCACGGCACTCGGGGTGCACTGGCATCCTGAACCGGGATCCTCCTCGTCCCTGTCCTTCGCGGCCACCGCCCACCCGCCGGAGATCGCCGGCGTGGCGCCGGCACTCCTGGGGGAGTTCTCCTCGCGCACGGCGGAGATCCGCGAGCGGGTCCACAGCCTCGGCGTCCGGACGGCGCGCGGCCGGCACGTTGCGTGGGCGGCCACCCGGGCCGCGAAGGCGAGCACCCCGTACGAAGCGTTGGTGGTGGAGTGGGGACGGCGGGCCGCGGCACTCGGGGAACCGCTCGACCACGGTCTCGGTCACAGTCACAATCACAGTCATGGTCTCGGGCGCGACCCGCCCAGGAGCGTGCCGGGGAAGGTGCCGAGGCTGGACGAACACCGCTTCGCCGGCATCCTCTCGGTGACGCCGCACGGCGGCGCCCATCGGCGGGACGTGGTCGCCGCGTTCGGCAGCGCGGCGACGGACGGAGTGCCGGCCGGCGCACTGGCGGATCTCGTGGGGTGCTGGGTCCCGAAGGGCGTAGGCGCGGTGGGGGTGGCCGAGCCGTTGCACGGGCGGGCCGACGTCATACCGGCCAATCACCTGCTGCGCGCGCTCGGTCCCCGCCCGGTCGACGTTGCCGCTCACGAGGTCTGGCTGGGCGCGGCCAAGGCGGTCGACGCCTATCGGGCACGTTGGGGCTTGGAGCGTTCGGAGGAGCCGCTCGGGCCGGAACCGCGCCTGGCGTCGCTGCCCGCAGCGAGGCTGGCCGACCACGTGCGCACCAGCCGGCATCTCGACGCCGCGCTGGCCCGGCTCGGACAGCGCGCTCCCGTGGGGGTCGAACTCGATCTGGGACTCTGACGTCGAGACGACCGCTGTTCAACGACCGAGCCCGAGGGACTCGCGGCGGGCCAGCTCGGGCACCGTGGTCATGAGCTCGCGCCACGGGGCTCGCTCGTGGGCCGGCGTCAGCGCGACGTCGTACAGGTCTTTGTCGGGCCCGAGTACGAGCGCGCGGCCCGGCGCGCCACGCGCGACGGCATCGACCGGAAGCCGAGCCTGGTTGTGCGAGCCCACGGAGGTCGACGGGCGGATGCGGCCCCAGCGGTCGACGGAGCGGCTCACCGTCGTCGAGACAACCTCTTGGTCACCAGCGAGCGCGCTCAGGTCGCGCAACGTCGACGTGTCGGCGATGCCCCGCAGGACGACGGTCGTGCCGAAGAGGGAGAGGAAGCCGTCCGCCGCCGGGCCCCAGCGGCCCCTGGCCTGGGACAGGTCCTGGAGGCAGGCCAGGACGAGCAGGCCCTGCCCGCCCCCTTCGCTCACCATGGCGGGGAGGTCGGGGACCGGGGCGATGTTCGCCACCTCGTCCAGGGCGAGCAGGGTGGGCGCCCCACCGCGGCCGTCACGCGCCCGTGCGTAGGTGGCATCGCGGACATCGCCGATCATGGCGACCACGAGAGGAGCGAACTGGTGCTGCCGCCGCCCGGTCGAACAGATGTAGAGCGTGTGTGGTCCCTCGCAGAACGCATCGAGATGGAGCGGTGGCATCCCCGTCGAGACCAGCGCGGCCTCAGTGCGATACGCGCCCAGCACGCCAGAGGCGGTTGACCAGATCCCCGATTGCTCCCTGGGGTCGGTCGTCACGATCCCCGCCAGCAGATCGGCCGCCGGGGCGCCGTCGGATGTGCGGGCGGAGAGGATTTCGAGCGGCGGAGCGCCGTCGTGGCGGTCGATCCACCGCAGGACGTCCCGCATCGAGAGTTCTTCCAGCGCGGCGGCGTGGAGGAGCGTCGAGAGCAGCGCGCCGGCACGCTCGGTCCAGTGGTGCTCGCCTGCCCGCGCCCCGCTCAGGCGGCTGGCTCCCACCATGGCGTCCGCGGTGACGACGGCCGCGTCCCACGACGCCGCCGTGTTGAGCGGCGACCACCCGACGCGCTCGACCCCGGGCGGACACTCCACCTCGCCGCTCGGATCGTAGAGAAACGCCCACCCGTCGCCGCTGCGCGACGTCGCTGTGGCTTGCATGACATCGGGCTTGGTGGAGGTCGAGACCACCGGGCCGTCTGACAGCAAAATATTGGGGATGACCAGGGAAGATGTCTTCCCGGACCGGGGCGGACCGAGCACGAGCGTCGATCGCTGCGCGCCCGCCCACATCCACCCTTGTGTTCCCTCACCAACATAGATGCTGTGACGCGCAAAACGGTGGACCTCACGCAGCGCGGCGCGTGAAGTCACGGTCAGATCAGGCACATCGACATGCGTATGAGCACTGCGTACGACGCTGTCGATGCTTGCGTTGGGGAACAGACAAATCCACGGGACATATCGCTGAAAGCAGCAACGAGAACGTGTGACAGACCACGCGCGAGTGCTGCATGAGACTCATTTGCATGTCATGAACGGTCTGAATCGAATGATGTTCACGAACCCAAAATGAGCATCGAAACAAAGAATGCTTGACCTGAGCATGTTGACAACAGAAGAATGTGTGTACCCGAAGTGTGAGGGAGGGTTGATATGTGCTGCGACACAACGTTGTGTGGCACGCAAAGCGAAGGATGTCGGTTCGCTTTTTGCGCGCCGGACATCGCGTCGCAGTGCGTCGACACGACGTCGCAGCTCGGGGAATCCGCACGGCGTGGCGTGATGTGGGGTCGTCGATGACGTCGCCGCAGAAGCGCTTTCCGGGTGGAAAAGCAGCAAAGAAACCGGTGCGGCAGTGCGCACGGCGTGGGCAAGTCGACCTCGACGTGGCGCAGGCTTCACCTCTATTCAGTGACCATGCTCCTAGGGAGGTGCACCTGTGGCAGTAGCCGCGAAGAGAAGGGGTCCGGCCAGAAAAGCGGCCAAAAAGCGGGCCCCCGCAAAGAAGGCAGTCAAGCGCGCCCCGGCCAAAAAGGCCGTTCGGCGGGCTCCGGCACGGAAGGCCGTCAAGCGGGCTTCGGCCAAGAAGGCCGCGAAGCGGTCGACCAAGAAGGCTGCCAAGCGGGCCCCAGCGAAGAAGGCTGCGAAGCGGACCACCAAGCGGCGTTCGACGGCGAAGCGCGCTCCAGCCAAGAAGGCTGCGAAGAAGCGCGCTCCGGCCAAGAAGGCTGCGAAGCGGACCACGAAGCGGGCCACGAAGCGGGCCACGAAGCGGGCCACGAAGCGGGCTCCGGCTAAGCGCACCACGAAGCGGGCTCCGGCCAAGCGTCGTGCCGCCGCCAAGCGCGCTCCGGCCAAGAAGCGGCCTCGTGCCCGCAAGGCGGCGCGTCGGCGCTAAGGGCTGCGTTCCAGTCGGAACACGTGAGACCGGGGGCCTGCAGGCCCCCGGCTCCGTGTCCGGCTCATTACGACAAACATCAACGCGGTATCAACCACGGGCTCGGCGCTCATTGCGTCGTGGTCAGCTCCTCGACGTCGGCGGGCCAGTCGACGTCGTAGGCGAGATCGGGATCTCGCAGGATCCGCACCGATAAGCCGAGTCGGCTCGCCTGGGCGCGGTGGGCGCGGAACGAACCCGGGCCGTAGATGAACGGGAAGGCGGCGTCAGCGGGGAGGCGCAGCACGTTGGTGCCGTCGTCCTTGCGGTCGGGCACGAGGGTGACGCCGTCGAAGTAGGGCAACGTTCCCAGCCCGTGCGCCCGGGGCAGGTCGCCGTGGGCGATCGTCACCCAGCGGGTCCCCCCCGCGGCCAGGCGCGCCACCCCGGCACCGACGGCACCGTTGAGCCCTTGCCCCGGCTCCCACAGAACGGTCGCACCGAGACCGGCCGCCCACTGCGCAACTTCCTCGTCATCGCACACGACGGCAACCGGCAAGGGTGTGCAGGCCGCCACCACGTGCGTGGCCATGCTGCGCACCAGCTGAATCCGATCCGGCTCGGCGAGAGCCACGCCGAGCCGTCGCTTGGCCTGGTGGAAGGCCTTCACCGGGATGAGCACGACGTCAGGACCTAGTGCGGTGGCCGCAGGCGCCACGGCAAGGCCCGATCTCGGCGGGGTCGCCCTCGACACCACGACAGTGTAGGGGTGGGTGGGCGCAGAGGTCGTGGCGAGGCCGCCGTAGTCTCTGGGCATGAGTGAGCGGGTGGCAGTGATCGGTGCCGGTTCGTGGGGCACCGCCGTGGCATGCCTGATCGGTGCGACGCACCCGGCGTCGTTGTGGGTGCGATCCGGCGAACTTGCCGCCTCCATGCACCAGACACGCGAGAACGGCACCTACCTGCCCGGCATCGCGCTCCCCGAGGGCCTGCACATCACGTCGTCGTTGGGCGAGGCGCTCGAGGGTGCGGGGATCGTGTTCATGGCGGTGCCCTCCCACGGCTTCCGTGCCGTGCTCTCGGACATGGCGCCCTTGGCCGACCGCGTGGAAGCGGTCGTGAGCCTGGCGAAGGGCATCGAAATGGGTTCGAGCCTCCGCATGTCCCAGGTTGTGGCCGAGGTACTCCCCGGCGTGGCGGCGGGCGTCCTCACGGGTCCGAACCTCGCCCGCGAGGTGGCCCTGGGTCATCCAGCTGCGTGCGTCGTTGCGTTGTCCGACGAAGAGCTGGCCCGCCGGGTGCAGCTGTTGGTGCATACGCGCACGTTCCGCGCCTACACGGGCACAGACGTGGTCGGCTGCGAGATCGCGGGGGCCACCAAGAACGTGATGGCAATCGCAGCCGGCATGAGCGACGGCCTGGGTCTGGGCGAGAACACCCGCGCTGTGCTGATCACCCGGGGCCTGGCCGAGCTCGGCCGGCTGGGTGTGACTCTCGGCGGGAAGGTGCTGACCTTCGGGGGCCTCGCAGGCGTGGGCGACCTGGTCGCGACGTGTGCGAGCCCGAAGAGCCGGAACCGCACGGTCGGGTTCGCCCTCGGGGAGGGGAACTCCCTCGACGAGATCATCAGTGGCATGCACATGGTGGCCGAGGGTGTCAAGAGTGCGGGACCCTTGGTCGGCCTGGCCCGCGCTCACGGTGTCGAGATGCCGATCGCCGAACAGGTCGAGTCCATCGTCGAGGGACGGTGCTCGCCGTCCGAAGCGCTCCTCGCCCTGATGGGACGTCCCTCTCGGCCCGAGTGGGACGAGACGTTGCTGCGGGGCCTGCCCACATGAGCGGCCTGTTCCACAGTTACGACCAGCTCCCACGGGATCCCGACGACGAGCGACGCGCCGCGGCGCTGGCCCACGTCCGCGAGATCATGCTCATGCACGGCGCCACGCCCGAGGAGATCGACCAGGCCGTGGCCGACGGTGTGATCGACCTCTTCGTGGCGGACCGCATGCTGGTGCCTTCGCGCCGGCGCTACACCCGGGTAGAGGTGTCGGAGCTGACTGGGGTGCCGATCGACAAGCTCGAGCGCTTCTGGCGATCGTTGGGGTTTCCGGGCGTGGACGAGGACGACCGGGTGTTCACGGATCTCGACCTGGAGGCGGTCCGCATCTTCCAGGGCATGCAGGCGCTCGGTGCGGCGGACATCGACACCGCGGTGCAGATGTCGCGCGTCATCGGCTCGTCCATGGCGCGCATCGCCGAGGCGGAGCTGGGGCTCGGGAACATGGTCGGTCCGGAGGTGGATCCGGTCATGTCCGCCGAGGCGTTCGCCGGCGTGGCCGACGTCACGATCCCCGCCATGGCCAAGTTGCTCGAGTTCGTGTGGCGCCGCCAGGTGGCGGCGGGGATCCAGCGCAGCATGATGCTGCGGAGTCACGGGCTCGCTCCTGGGCAGAGCCCCAATCTCGCCGTCGGATTCGCCGACATGGTCGGCTTCACGCTGCTCAGCCAGCACCTGAGCGACGAAGAGCTGGCCGCGGTGGTGCGGCGTTTCGAGGAGCTCTCCCACGACATCGTCACCTCCGCGCGTGGCCGGGTGGTCAAGATGATCGGTGACGAGGTCATGTTCGTGGTCGACAACGTGGCGAACGGGGCGCGCATCGGCCTTGACCTGGCGGACGCCTACGCCGACGACGACCTGCTCTCCGACGTGCGGGTTGGCCTCGCCTGCGGGCCGGTGCTGCTGCGGGACGGCGACTACTTCGGCCCGACGGTCAACCTCGCCCACCGGATCGTCAACATCGGGAACCCCGGCACGGTCCTCATGTCGGACGAGTTCCACACGGCGCTGAGAGAGGAGGCGCCGGACGAGTTCACAGGGAAGCCGTTGCGACCTCGCCTGCTCAAGGATCTCGGTCGGGTCCAGCTGTGGTGGTGTGGCCGCGTCGGACAGGAAGCGGACGGCACCGGGGCGGCCGCCGACCGGCGGCGCAACGTGCGCTGGGAGCGCCTCAGTGAGGTGTTGCGCGACCTGGAGGAGCTCCGTGGCGTCGGGGAGCGACTGCTGACGGCGAACCGTTCCGGGGCCGCAGACGACACCGACGACTCAGGCGGCGCCGTGGACACCGCAGGCGACGGGTCAGTCGCCGTGCAGTCGGGCGGTGGCGATGCCGAAGGGGCGTAGCTCGAACGAGCCCTCGAACGGCTCGAGCGGATAGCCCCGCAGGTTTACCAGCCATCCCGAACGTCCCGGGACCGACACTACGGTCGGCTCGGGCCGCGGGTTGAAGACCCGGATCTCGAGGACGCCGCCGACTCGGTGCAGTGCACTGACCTCGGCACCGTGGACGGACAGCTCGGACCCGGTAGGTGGCCGGACGCCGCCCCCGAGGGTGGCCGTGACCTCCAGAGGAAGGAGCACGTCGTCGGCGAGACGGTACGGATCCGTGCAGTCGAGGGCCAGCGTGTAGCGGAGGGTGACCCGCTTGCCGCGCATCTGCAGACCCTCGACCGGCGTGAGGGGACCGGCCGGGAACGGCCGGTACGCCATCCCGAGTCGGGAGAGCATGCCGGTCGACCGGAGGACAGTGAGCGCGAGTGTGCGCGCGGCACCGTCCTCGATGTCGATGAGCTCGTATTCGCACACGCCCTCGTGGACCGCCGTCAAGCGTCCCGCTGTCACGAACCGCTGGGCGGGCGCCGTCGGCAGTCCGAATTCGTCCACCCGTCCCTCTGCGGTCAGCCCGCGGGTGACGACGGTAAACGCGCTCTCGGCGTGGGACTCGGCCGCGGGCTCGGGGAGCGGCAGGTGCACCCGCAACCGGTGGTCGCCGCTCGGGTTCACGAAGCTGGTGCTGACCCGTACCGTGGCCTCGTCGGCCCGCAGTTCCACGTCGGTCTCGACGTCGACCAGGTGCTCACCCACCCGCGCCTGGGAGGAGCCGTCGACGTGATCGGGCCAGGCGTAGCTGGCGGTGATGTGCACCCGGGCCCGGACCGGGCCGGCTTCGTCCACCCGGACCACCACCTCACGCGGCGTGTCGACGAAGGAGTCCTGGCGTGGCGGCGAGTAGTTGTAGGAGTCGCCGAGATCACCGCCGTCGACGAGGCGGCCGTAGCCGGCGATCCCGTTGAGGGCGAACGTCCCGTTCTCCCGGTCGACTGCGAGCTCGACCAACCCGTTGGTGAGACCGACCGACATGCCATCGTCGGAGACCTCGACGGGATGCTCGAGCGCGGCTGCCTCGAAGGCGGACCAGCCGTAGCCCGGTACCTCGCCCGTGCGCGCCGCGATCTTCCTCGTCGAGGGCTGGTCCATGGCCACCCGGACGACCGCATCAGGGCGCGCGCCGAGCCGGGTGAAGACGTCCTGCTTCGCCTCGGCGATCGGGACGTTCGGCTTCTCCTCGGTGCCGACCGAGACGGTGACGTCGATCCCCTCCTCGGTCTCCTCGATCTTGATGTCGTGCACCCAGGCGTCGTCGCTGATCCGCGGTCCCTGGAGCATGCCGAGCACGGTGCGGACGGTGTCGGCGTCGAGGATCATGGAGCCCGGCAGGCCGGTCCGCTCCGAGAGCACCTGGACGTTGGCGGGCGGGGGTCCATCCGCCGGCACGACCAGCTCGACGACGCCCGACCGCGCCCGCGACGAGGGGTTGAGCACGGACGGCCCGGGCTGTGAGAGCGAGCGGGCGAAGGCTTTTACTGCCCGGTCGGCCAGCCCGGCTGCAATGGTGCGGGCCTCGGCATAACGGTGCAGGACCGCATCGACCACGTCGTCGACCGAGCACGCACAGATGGAGTCGTGCGCGGAGTTGCGCACCATCTCGAGCCAGGCCAGGTCGAGCAACCGGCCCGGGTACTCATCGGCCGGCTGGAACAGTGCGGCGAGTGGCTCCGCCCGACGTTCGAGCTGTCGCTCGGCGAGCGCGCCCTCGCGCTTGACGTCGACCCGGTTGGAGGTGACGCCCATGAGCATGTTGGCCCGGTAGCCCGAGCGCAGCTCGCCCTTCACAGTGGTGAGCCCCTGCGTGTCCATCCGGGCCAGGTACAGCGCCAGGGAGGTCACCTCGAACCGGAGCTCGTCCTGGAGATCGTTCGCCTCGGCCACCACGCGTCCCAGCCAGGGCTGCGGCATCAGGTGGTCGGAGCCGTTCATGGAGAGCAGGTCGCCGCTCACCAGCTCGCCGACTTCCTCGAGATGGTCCTGCGTCCGGCGGACGAGCGCCTTGGCGTCGTCAGGCAGAGCGGCCCCATTGCCGTAGCCGACGGGCAGGTACTCGGCGCGCACAGATGACCCGTCGGGGGACTCCCAGATGAAGGCGTTCCGCGTCACCGGCGAGGGCACGCCACGCCAGACGACCGCGTCGTGGAACCCTCCGAGGGTGAGGATCTGCGGCATCTGGGCGATGTGGCCGAACATGTCCGGCAGGTACCCCACGTCCATGACGCCACCGAACGCGGCTCCTCGGGCCAGGCCCATCTGCAGGTTCCGCACGATCGTCTCGCCCGAGGCCAGGAATTCGTCCATCAGGATGTACCACGGGCCCATGCTCACTCGGCCCGCGGCGGCCAGCGCGCGCAACCGCTCCTCTGCCTCAGGCCGCACCTCGAGGTAGTCGTCGACGACCGCCATCTGGCCGTCGAGCATGAAGTGCGGATAGCTGGCATCGCGCTCGAGCAGTGGGATCAACGTGTCGATCAGTTCCACCAGGGCGAGGCGAAACTCCTGGTACGACTTGTACCATTCCCGGTCCCAGTGCGTATGAGGAACGATGGCAATCCGGCGAGCGGTCATGACCGCCAGACTATGACCTTGGATCGCCGGTGAGGTCGAGCATTCCCCCGGGTCGCTGGCCCGATACCGTCCAGATTCCGGAGGGCACGACGCTCCCCGAGGTGTGGGCGGCGCACTGGGCGGCGCGGCCGGAGGCCACGGTCCTGGTCGACAGCCGGGACTCGGCTCACGGCGTCGCGGCCGCAGAACTGGACGCACTGACGGCTCGCATCGCCGGCGTGCTCGCCGTCCACGGGGTGGGGCGCGGCGACAGGGTGGCCTGGTGCGCACGCGCCGGGCTGGAGTCGATCGCGACGCTCCTCGGCGTGCTCCGGGCGGGCGCGGTCCTCGTGCCGGTGAGCACGTCGGCCAGCGCGTCCGAGATCGCCCACGTCCTCGGCGACGCGGCGCCGGTCATGGCGGTCACCGACCGTCCCGACCAAGCCGACGAGTTCGCAACAGCGGCAGCAGCGCCGGGAGCGGCGCCGGCCCCAGCCGTAGGCATCGCCCAGCTGCTCGACGAGGCCAATCACGCGGAGCCAGTCCCCCTCCCCGTACTCGGTCCGGGCGACGACGCCCTGATCGTCTACACGTCGGGGACGACCGGGCGGCCCAAGGGTGCCGTACACACCCATGGGTCGCTTCACGCCGGGGTGTCGTCCTTGGTGCAGGCGTGGGGCTGGCACTGGACCGACCGTCTGGCGTTGTGCCTGCCCCTCTTCCACGTCCACGGCCTGTGTGCCGGACTCTTCGGGACTCTGGCGGCCGGGGCGTCGGCTCTGGTCTTCGACCACTTCGACGAGTCCGCGGTGCTGGCGGCCGGCGTCCCGGACTGCACCATGTTCTTCGGCGTCCCGACGATGTACCACCGGCTCATGGCATCGGATCGCGCCGGCGAGCTGGCCACGTTGCGCCTCTGTGTGTCCGGTTCGGCACCGCTGGCCGCGGAACTATGGCGTCGGCTCGCCGACGAAGGCGTCCAGGTGTTGGAGCGCTACGGCATGACCGAGACGCTGCTCACATTGTCCAACCCTCTCGACGGCGAGCGCCGTCCGGGGTCGGTCGGGGTGCCGTTCCCGCGGGTGGAGGCCGCCGTCGACGATCCCGACGACGAGGGTGTCGGTGAGCTTCTCGTGCGGGGTCCTTCACTCTGCCGCGGCTACTGGGGGCGGCCCGAGGCGATCACACAAGCGGGCTGGTTCGCCACCGGCGATCTCGCGTCCGTCGCCGAGGACGGGTACGTCACCATCCGGGGACGCCGCACCGAGCTCATCATCACGGGCGGCCACAACGTGTACCCGGCGGAGGTCGAGGCGGTGCTGGCCCGCCACCCCGGTGTGCGCGAGGTGGCCGTGGTCGGACGGCCCTCGGCGGAGTGGGGCGAGACGGTCGAGGCGTTCGTGGTGGGGGAGCCGGATCTCGAGTTGCTGCTCGAGCTGGCGGCCACAGAGTTGGCCCCGTTCAAGCGACCGCGCCAGGTCCACCTGGTGGCGGCGCTGCCGCGCAACGCGCTCGGCAAGGTGGTGCGAAGCGAGCTGCGGGCCGATCCGGACCGTCCCGGCTGACCCGCGACAACCCGGGCCGGCGCCGATCCGGCCCCGATCCGCCCCCGGTCGAAGGCCAGCCCGAGCGGGCCGCCCGAGCCATTGAGTCTCCGTCGCCCTGGGGTAGCGTGCACCCGTGGCGACGTTCCTCATGCTCTCGACGGTGGGGCCCGATGGGGCAGCGACGCTCACCGAGAACCCGGACCGCCTCAAGGCGGTGAACTCCGAGGTCGAGGCGATGGGAGTGCGCGTGGTAGCGCAATGGGCGCTGCTGGGGCAGTACGACTTCTGCACGGTCCTCGATGCACCGGACGAGACGACCATGGCCCGGGTCGCACTGGTGCTCGGGTCGCGCGGCACGCTGAAGACGCTCACGCTCATGGCGATCCCGATCGACAGCTACATCGACGAGGTCCTGAAGTCGAAGTCGGAGAAGGGCTGACGCCTTTAGTGCCACCAGAAGCCCTGACGCCTCCGCTCTCGGCGCACGTCGTCGCGAGAGAAGAGGTCTCCCAGGATGCTGCCGTCGGACAGCCGGCGGATGCGGTAGCCGTCCTCGGTGGCCCCGGCCACCTCGAAGCCCCGCACCCACGTCCCCTGGTAGCGGTTGCGCACGTCGACCTTGGTCCCCGTGGCGAGCGGAGACCGCACGTTCGGATCCGGTGCTTCCCCCCCGCCCGTACTCACGAGCCCCATCGTATTGAGGCGAGCGCCCTGCTCGTTGCTGCGGACTCGACCGACCGTCGACGCGACATGACGACGTGACCGTCAGCGAACCTGACCTGAAGGAGGAACGGCGACTTCGCCGCGAGGGCCACGAGTGGGTCGCCGGCCTCGATGAGGTGGGCCGGGGCGCCTGGGCCGGCCCGCTCACCGTCGGGGTGGCAGTGGTGCGGCCGCGGGTCCAGATCCGTTCCATGCCGGCCTGGTTGCGCGACTCCAAGATGCTGAGCGAGGCACGGCGCGAGGAGATCTTCACGGCCGTCGGCAAATGGTGTGAGTCGTGGTCGGTCGGGCACGCGTCGGCCCTCGAGTGCGACACCTGGGGCATGACCGAGGCGCTCCGCGTGGCCGCCCAACGGGCGCTGGCCGGGCTCGGCCAGGCGCCCGACGCCCTCCTGATCGACGGGCCGGTCAACCTGCTGCGTCACCCGAAGACCGTCTACACGACGAACACCCCGAACGCCATCAACACCACCAACGGCGCCGCCACCATCGACCACCCGAACGGCCCGGACCAACTCGACCTCCCCAGCCTCCAACTCCCCAGCCTCGACCTCCCCAGCCTCCTGAGCGACCTGGACGTCCCCGACATCCCCGACGACCCTGACGACCTCGACGACACCGGCCCCGTCCACCCCGACTCCACCACCTCCAACCTGTTCAACCAGGACCAAGCGTTCGCCGGCCTCGTCCGCCCCGTCGTCGACGGCGACGCCAAGTGCGCATCCGTCGCGGCGGCGTCGGTGCTCGCCAAGGTGGTCCGGGACCGCATCATGAGAGAGGAAGCCGGCAACTTCCCCGCCTACGCCTTCGATCGCAACAAGGGTTATCCCTCTCTCGTCCACCAGACGGCGCTGCGCGGCTACGGGCCCTCGGCGATCCACCGGCGCAGCTGGGCGTTCATGGGGGAGCTGCCTTGGCGAGGTCACCCGTGTCCGGTGCGGACGCAGATTTCGTGCGTGGACGACCGCCAGGGGATGCTCTTCACGGCGTCTTGATCCTCATCGGGACAGGAATCGGGTTAGCGTTCTCGACCGTGCAGAGGGGATCCGCCAACCTGACACGGCCCGGCCCGTACCCCCATTCAGAAGGCCCCCGCCAAGGCCACCACGGCCGCCACCACGGCCGCCACCACCGCCCAGGGTCCCTGAGTTGAGGCCCGTCCTCGACGTCAACGGGCTCCGTACGGAGTTCCGGCTGAAGAGCGCCAACGTCGTCGCGGTCGACGACGTGACGTTCCAGGTCGACGAGGGCGAGTGCGTCGGCGTGGTGGGCGAGTCGGGCTGCGGCAAGACCACCGTCGGCCTGTCCGTCATGAAGCTCCTGCCCCCCGTCGGGCACGTCATCGGCGGCACCATCGAGCTCCTCGGCCAGGACCTGGCGCCGTTGACCGAGAAGGAGATGACCAAGATACGGGGCAACGAGGTCGGCATGGTCTTCCAGGACCCCCTCACGTCGCTCAACCCCACCATGAACATCGGGGACCAAATCGCCGAGAGCGTCCGCCTCCATCAGGGCGCGTCCAAGGCCGAGGGTCGGAGGCGCGCCCTCGAGGTCCTGAAGATGGTCGAGATGCCCAACGCCGAGCAGCGGCTCGACGCCTACGCCCACCAGCTCTCGGGTGGGCTGCGCCAGCGCGTGATGATCGCCATGGCGCTCGTCTGCTCGCCCAAGCTCCTCATCGCCGACGAGCCCACCACAGCGCTCGACGTCACGATCCAGGCCCAGATCCTGGACCTGATCGACCGGCTCCGCCGCGAGCTGCAGATGGCGGTCATCCTCATCACCCACGACATGGGCGTCATCGCGGAGAGGGCCGACCGGGTCATCGTCATGTACGCGGGGCGGATCGCCGAGACCACCAGCACGACCGAGCTCTTCACCGCCATGCGCCACCCGTACTCCGAGGCGCTCCTCGCCTCGGTCTCCAAGCTCGACCAGGACCCCTCGGTGCGCCTGGTGAGCATCCCGGGCCTGCCGCCCGACCTCTCGCAGCCGATCACCAACTGCCGCTTCGCCGCCCGTTGCCGCTACGCCCAGGACGACTGCCGCGAGAACGACCCCCAGCTCGGTCCCGCGGCGGAGAGCAGCCGCCACCACCTGGTGGCCTGCTTCCACCAGGTCGACGTGGACCCCGACACCATCGCCAAGCGACCCGAGGCGGTGGCCAAGGCGGCCGACCTCAACGTGAAGGTCGACGAGGTCGCACTGGCGCGGCACGAGGCCCGGGCCGACGCCCTGTTGCACGCGCCCGTGCTGGTGCAGGTCGACCACGTGGTGAAGGAGTTCGTCCTCACGTCCGGCGCCGTGGTCCAGCGCAAGATGGGGACGGTCAAAGCGGTGAGCGACGTGTCGCTGGCCATCCGCCGCGGCGAGACGTTCGGGCTGGTCGGTGAGTCGGGATGCGGCAAGACCACCATGGGCCGCATGGTCGTCGCGCTGGAGGCGCCGACCTCGGGGACCATTGCCTTCGAGGAGCAGGACATCGTCGGGCTCGAAGGCCGGGCGCTCCGCCGCCGCCGGCGCGACATGCAGATGATGTTCCAGGACCCGTACGCGTCGCTGGACCCCCGCATGCGCGTCGGCTCCATCCTCCGCGAGCCGCTGAAGGTCCAGAACATCGGGAACACCGAGCAGCAGCGGAAGCGGGTGACCGAGATGCTCGGCGAGGTCGGCCTCCCCATCCGGGCCGCTGAGCTGTACCCCCACGAGTTCTCCGGCGGCCAGCGCCAGCGCATCGGGCTCGCCCGCGCGCTGGCCCTCGAGCCCAAGCTGATCGTCGCCGACGAGCCGGTGTCGGCCCTCGACGTGTCCATCCAGGCGCAGATCCTCAACTTGCTCAAGGACCTGCAGGAGCGTCACAGCCTGACGTACCTCTTCATCTCGCACGACCTGGCGGTGGTCAAGTACATGGCCGATCGCATCGGCGTCATGTACCTCGGCAAGCTCGTCGAGATGGGGCCGGCCCGCGACCTCTACGACCGGCCGGCCCACCCGTACACAAAGGCGCTCATCGACACGATCCCCGTGGCCGACCCCACGGCGCGCGTCGAGCGTGAAGGCCACATCCGCGGCGAGCTGCCGTCGTCGGTCAACCCCCCGTCGGGCTGCCGGTTCCGCACCCGCTGCCCGTTCGCCCAGGAGCGCTGCGCCGAGGAGGAGCCCGCGCTGCGCGCCTTCGGCGACGGGCACGTCGCCGCGTGCCACTTCCCGCTCCAAAAGCCGACCGGTGCGGCCGTCGAAGGGTTCGTGCCGGCGGTGTCCAAGGCGTCCGAGTCGGCCTGACGGCCGCCGCCCCGACCGCCCTGCCGGGCCGGTCGACCGGGCGCCTACGCTGCTCCGCCGGACCCCGCCGGACCCCGCCGGACCCCGCCGGCCCCACCGGCCCCCGGAACGACGTCAGCGCTGCTGCAGCCGCACCTCGAGCGCGTCGCGCAGCGCATCGCCGATGAAGTTGAACGCCACCACGACCAGCACGATGCACAGGCCGGCGGGATAGATCTCCCACCAGTAGCCGTCCAGGGCGTAGTTGACGCCGTTGGACAGCATGGAGCCCCAGTCCGTCTGCGGCGCCGGCACGCCCAGCCCGATGAAGCCGAGCGCGGCCAGCAGCAGAATGGCGTCGGCGATGTTGAAGGTCGCGTTGACGATGATCGTGCCGATGCTGTTGGGAATGATGTGGCGCCCCACGATGCGGGTCCGGCTGCCGCCCATCACGCGCACCGCCTGCACGTACTCGCGCTGGCGCAACGACAGCGCCTCGCCCCGGATCAAGCGCGCCGGGATGAGCCAGGAGACGAAGGCGATCACGAAGATGAAGACGACCAGAGAGGGCCGGAACACGACGGCAAGGACGATGGCCAGGAACAGCACGGGGATGGAGAGGAAGGCGTCGACGACCCGCATCATGAAGGCGTCGACCCAGGTGCCGAAGAACCCCGAGATAGCGCCGTAGAGCGCGCCGAAGATGCTGGCGACGGCCGCCGCGGCGAAGCCCACCAGGAGCGAGACCTGCCCGCCGTACATGAGCCGGCCCAGAATGTCGAAGCCGCTGGCGTCGGTGCCGAGCGGGTGTCCCTTGCCCGGGGGCGCATTGTCGGGCGAGAAGAGCGCCGCCGAGGCGTCCGTCTGGTTCGTGTGGTACAGGTACGGGCCGATGTAACAGAACAACACGAAGAAGACGATCACCACCACGCCGACCACGGCCAGCTTGTTCTCGAAGAACACGCCAAGGATGCGCCGGCCCAGCCCTCCGTGCGAGACGACCTCGCCGCCGCCCGGCGTGATGGCGGTGTCTTCGGTGAGGTCGTCGGTCAGGACGTCGAAGTCGGCCGCCGTATGCGCATCGAGGTCCATGGGGACGTGATTGATCTCGCTCTGCGTCGCACGCACCAGCTCGTCAGGGTTTTGCATACCGGATCCTCGGGTCCACGACGGCGTAGAGGATGTCGGCCACCAGGTTGCCGATGATCGTCGCGATGGTCACGACGAATGTCACGCCGAGCAGCGTCGGGACATCCTCGCGGAAGGCCGAGTTCACGGCGAGAAGCCCCATACCCGGGTAGTTGAACACGCTCTCGGTGATGACCGCGCCGCTGACGATGGTGCCGATCGACAGGCCGAGCAGCGTGATGATCGGAATGATGGCGTTGCGCAGCCCGTGGACGTAGAGCACGCGCCGCGGTGCCGCGCCCTTGGCCCGCGCCGTGCGGATGAAGTCCTCGGTCATCGTCTCCATCATGGAGGAGCGCATGTACCGGCTGAAGGAGGCGATGCTGATCGCGGCCAGGGTGAACACCGGCAGCACCAGTCCGCGCGGGTCCGACAGGATTCCCCAGACGCTCTGGCTCTGGGGCGCCTCGGTCGAGAAGATCGGGATGTACACGGCGAACCACAGGATGAGCAGCGTGCCGAGGAGGAACGCCGGCATCGCGTACAGCACGAAGGTGATCCCCGTCAGCACGTAGTCCTCGGGCTTGTTGCGCCGGACCACCTGGTACACACCCAGGGGGATCGCCACCACGATCGCGAGGAGGGTCGACAGCCCCACCAGCACGAGCGTCTTGGGCAGGGCGGTGGCGATCAGCGACGTCACCGACTGGTTGAGGGTGTACGAGCGGCCGAGGTGGAAGCTGGCCAGGTTGCTGATGTAGTGGACGAACTGGTCCCACAGGGGCAGGTCGAGACCGTTCTCCTTGTTGAACTGCGCGATAGCGGTCGGCTGGGCCTTGGGCCCGAGGACTGCATGCGCCTCACCACCGGGAATCAGGTGGATGAGGATGAACATGACGGCGATGACCCCCACGATCACCGCCACGGCCTGGAGAAGCCGCCGGACGAGGAAGCCGGTCACGGACCGATGCTACGCATGGTTCGGCCCGTGACCGGCTGTGCTCCTCGTTACAGACTCTGCCGCGCCCCTCCTACTTGACGTAGTACCAGTACTCGGGGAAGAGGTTGGCGAAGGGGTTCTGGGGAGCCACGCCCCGCAGCTTGTTCGCCACCTCGGTCAGCGCATAGTCGGCGTTGGGCTGCCAGACAACCGGCACCTGCTTCGAGAGGTAGTTCTGGTACGCGTCCAGGTTGGTGTTGGTGTTCGTCGTCTGGGCGATCAACGTGTCCGCCTTGGCGTTGGAGTAGTTGCCCGCGTTGCTCCCCGCACCCGTGGCGAAGAGCACCTCACCCGACGGGTAGTAGTCGGGGCTGTACTCCCAGCCACCGCCCCACCAGCCTTCTTCGACCGTGCACGGCTGGCCGGTCGCGCACGGAGGGGCGTAGTTCGAGATCACCGTCGGGAACGTGTTGGCGACCAGCGACGTCTTGATGCCGATGGAGTTCCAGGCCGACTGCTCGACCTGCATCACCTGCTGCTGCCACTGTGTGCCGCTCGCGTAGGTCATGGTGAAGTTGAGCTGAGCGCCCTTGGGGACGCCCGCACCGCAGTCGCCGGTCGCCGAGCCGGCCTTCTCGCAGGTGTCAGTGCCGTTGGCCACGACCTTCCAACCGTGCGAGGTCAGCAGGCTCTTGGCGTGCGACGGGTTGTACGGATACGGGTTGGACTGCTCGAACGAGTCGACCAGGTCGTTCTTCGGCAGCACCGGCACCGGACCGTAGGTCGGCACGCCGTAGCCCTTGAGGAACTTGGAGATCATCGTGGGCTGGTCGACCATGCTCTGCATGGCCTGGCGCACGTACAACTGCTTGTAGATGGCGCCTGCGTTGCCGTTGTCACCGGTGGACTCGAACTTCAGCACCGCGTAGTTGAACCCGAAGAGGACCCACGGCGTCAGGTAGAAGCCCGACAGCCGCGGGTTGTTCGTACCCGGATTGGTGGCGTTCGTCGTGTTCTGCGTCACGTCCTGTTGCGGGAGGTACCCGATGTCGATGTTGCCGCCGAGCAGGGCGTTGAACTCTGCGCTGTCCGTCGTGTACGGCAGCTGCTGCAGCGTGACCGTGGCCTTCTGGGGCCCGGTGTAGGCCGAGTTCGGGACCATGGTCACCTGGCCGGACGTGCTGAACGATCCGCCCTTCGAGGATGCGATGGTGTACGGGCCGTCGACGATGTTCCAGATCGGGCTACTCGCGTAACCCGTCGGGTCCCCGGCCAGACCGGAGAGGTAGTTGTAGACCTTCGTGCAGGCGGCGTCAGTGGAGGCTGCCCCGAACGTCCCGGTCGAGCAGCCGCCCGAGCCCGCTGCCGCGCCGGCCGCCGTCACGTCCCACGCCGACGGGAAGGGCGTGATCTGCGAGAACTGGTTGTAGGTCATCCAGGTCGGGTCGACCGCCTTGGTGAAGGTGACCTCCATCGACGTCGGGCTGCTGATGCTCACCGACTTGATGTTGTCGGGGATGTACCCGGGCACGTAGTCGTACCAGTTGGCCGTCTCGGCGTGCATCATGTTCAAGAAGAACGCGACGTCGGTGGTCGTCACGGATTCGCCGTTCGACCACTTGTAGTTGGGCTTCAAGGCGACGGTCGCGTTGGTGTCACCGCTGCCATAGACGGGGACGCTGGCCAGCGAGAGCGTGGAGTTGAGCGTCGTCTTGTTGTTCCCCGGGAACCCGAACATGTACAGCGGCCGGTACATCAGGTACTGGAACTGGCTGATGTTGTCAACGCTGCTGTTCTGGGCGCTGATGAACGGGAAGATGTAGGTCGGAGGCGTGCCCGGAGGCTCGGCCCAACGGACGGTTCCGCCCGACTGCTTCGTGCCCCCGGTGGGAATGCCGCTGGCGCTCGCGACGCTCGTCGTCCCGACCAACAACAGTGCTGCCGCCGCGAGCGTGACCCCCGCGACGCCGAGGGTCCTGCCGATCCGCCTCACCCCGCTCGAGAGCGGTCGGGAATCCATCCGCTCTCCGGTCGGGCGTCCGCTGAACTTCCCCATCAGTCCCATAGCACTCCCTTGTCTGCCGGTCGCCCCGGTGACGGCCGGCCCCCCTTCCCCACTCCCGGTGGTGAAGATGCCGTAAACGTAACCTAACTGCCACATTCTGTGTAGGTCATGACGTCAAAATTTCTGCGGTATGGCGCCGGGGGGAGATGCGATCCGGTGTACATCGACACCTCACACATGAATTCCGCGTCCAAAGGCCTCTCCGGCGCAGGTCGCGGTACCTGAGCACCAGCTGGGAGTTAACTGCGTGATCTGTGACGGCCCGCAGTTAACATTCTTGGCGAGGCGATGGTCTATGTCCTTGCGGTAGCAGCGGCTCTCTCCAACGCGCTGACCAGCGTGTTCCAGCGCATGGGTGTTGAGGACGCGCCCGAAGAGACGACCATGCGGCTCAGCCTCATGGCCCACGCGATCAAACGCGGCATTTGGCTCCTGGGCTTCGCCTTCATGATCTGTTCGTTCTTGTTGCAGTCGTTTGCGCTGCACATCGGCCGGCTGTCGGTGGTGCAGCCGATCCTCACCATGGAGCTGTTGTTCCTGGTGGCGATCCTCGGGACCTACTTCCGTTTCTCCATCTCCTACCGCGAGTGGATCGGGGCCTCCGCCATCGCCTTCGGTCTCTCGGGTTTCCTCTACTTCGCGGCGCCGGGCGGGGGCAACGAGGTGCCGACCAACCTGGGCTGGATCGTGGTGGGCAGCGGCACCGTCTTCCTCATCGTGCTCACCGTGGTGGCCACCCGCTGGGGCCCCCGCTGGTGGAAGGCGGCCATGTTCGGCAGCGCGGCCGCCATCACCTATGCCTTCACGGCGGCCCTGATCAAGACGGCGAGCGACTACGCCGCCAACGACTGGGTCACGTTGTTCGAGCACTGGCAGACCTACGGCGTGGTGGTCTTCGGCCTGCTCGGCCTCTTCCTCACGCAGAACGCCTTCCACGCCGGCCCGCTGGCGGCGTCGCAGTCCACCCTCGTCCTGGTCGACCCGCTCGTGAGCATCTGCCTGGGTATCGCCCTCTACGGGGACAGCCTGCGCACGTCGGGCCCGTACGGCCCACTCGAAGCGCTCTCCCTCCTCGTCATGTTCATGGGCGCCGTGTTCCTGTCCAACTCGCCGCTCATCACCGGCATGAAGAGCGAGGGCAAGGGAGTGGAATACGACGAGATGCTCTCGCGCCGCCTGAAGCACCCCCACCACGAGCCCGCCCAGGCGTCCGAGGCCATGCCCGACAGCGGGCTACCGCCGTTCTCTTCGGCCTGAAATCAACCGACGCCGGTCGCTGCCCGAACCGTCCCCCATCTGAACCATCTGAACCATCGAAAGAGGTCAGCCGGCGGCGGGCCCTCCCGCCCGTTCCACGACGAGCCGGGTCATCGCAGCGAAGTGGTCCGGGTGCGACAGGTGCGCCCCGTGTTGCGCGCCCTCGATCTCGAAGAGCGTCGCTCCGGGCACATTGGTCCCCAGCCATTGCACGCTGCGGCGATGATGCGGCTGCGTCGTCGGCCCGCCCGTCCCGAACACCGAGGGAACGATCAGGGCGCCCACGTCGAACGGCCGGCCCTCGCCGCGCAGGCTGCGGAGGTCCGCCACGAGGGCGGGCCCGTCGGCTCGCCGGTCCGCCCGCCCAGCCTCGGTGAGCCGGGACCACGACGCCGCCCCCACCATCCGGGAGAAGAAGCGCTCGACCTCCACCCCGGGGTCCTCGGCGAGCGCCGGCCACGGGCGCGCCGGCGCATCGGTCGCGTGATCGCGCCGGAAGCCGAGCCAGGGCATCGGCGGCTCGAAGGCGCCGATGGCGTCGAACGCACGGGGCTCCGCCAAGGCGGCACCCACGACGACGTCGCCCCCCAGGCTGTGGCCGATCGCCACCAACGGCCCCCCGGCCCGGGTCCCCGAGCCGTTCGCCCGTACCTCCTCCGCCACGGCCAAGAGGTCCTCGATATGCCCACCGAGGTCCACCACCCCACCATCCCGTGAGCCCTGGTACCCGCGCCGGTCGTACGCAACCGTCGTGAAGTCGGGGAGCCGCCTCATGACCCGCCGGAAGCTCTCGCCCCGGTCGAGTGACCCGTGCACGAAGATCACGGTGGCGCCCCCCGGTGCCGATCCGGCCCGCGACGTGACATGGATTGCGGCCGGATAGCTCATGGGCAGGGCAGACGCTAGCAATCCGCCTGCTGGCACCGACCGCCGCCGGTAGGGTTGGCCCATGACGCAGTTCGGTGGCTCAGGGGGCTCGTTCGGGCCCAACGCCTGGCTCGTCGACGACATGTACGACCGCTTCCTGGCCGACCCGAGCTCGGTCAGCGAGAGCTGGCGCGAGTTCTTTGCGGACTACCGTCCGGCACCCGTCCCGGCGCCCCAACCCCCGTCGGCGCCCGTCGCTCCCGCCAGCACGGCAACTGCCACCTCGCCCGCCGCCGACGGCCCGACCACCGCTACGGCCGCCGTTGCCTCGGCCCAGCCGGTCGCCGCCGTCCCGGCGGCCGCCGCCCCGGCTGCGGCTTCCATCGGTGAGGCGGGGAACGAGGAGGCCGTCGTGCTGCGGGGCGCCGCCTCGCGCGTCGTCGCCAACATGGAGGCCAGCCTGGCCGTCCCGACCGCCACGAGCGTGCGCACCGTGCCGGCCCGCTTGCTCGAGGTGAACCGTCTCGTCCTCAACAACCAGCTGGCCCGCACGACCGGCGCCAAGGTCAGCTTCACCCACATCATCGGGTACGCCGTCGTCCGCGCCCTCTGCGACATCCCCGCGCTGAATGCGACGTTCGTCGAGAACGCCGACGGCAAGGGCAAGCCGGGCGTCATCCACCACAAGCACGTCGGCCTCGGGCTGGCGGTCGACCGGGAGAAGAGCGACGGCTCGCGCACGCTCCTCGTCCCGTGCATCAAGGAAGCCGACACCCTCGACTTCCGTGCCTTCGTGTTGGCCTACGAGGACCTCATCCGCAAGATCCAGACGAACAAGATCGGCCCCGACGACTTCACCGGGACGACGGTGTCGCTCACCAACCCCGGGACCCTGGGGACGGTGCAGTCGGTGCCGCGCCTCTTGCCGGGGCAGGGGGCCATCATCGGGGTGGGAGCACTCGGCTTTCCCGCCGGTTTCGAGGCGACCGACCCTCGGGTGCTGGCCGAACTGGGGATCGGCAAGGTCGTGACGCTGACGTCGACCTACGACCATCGCATCATCCAGGGTGCCGAGTCGGGCCTCTTCCTCGGGCGGGTGGCGGCGCTCCTCACCGGCGCCGAGGGCTTCTACGACGCGCTCTTCGAGTCGATGGGCGTGCCCTATGAGCCGGTGCGCTGGCAGGTGGACAGCAACGCCGGCGACTGGACAGAGGAGGGCGACCGCCAGCGCCTGATCAAGCAGGTACACGTCCAGACGCTCATCAACATCTACCGGGTGCGCGGCCACCTGATCGCCCACCTCGACCCGCTCGACGCCGAGCCCCCGCACATCCACCCCGAGCTCGACCCGCTGACCTACGGCCTGACCATCTGGGACCTGCCGCGCCAGTTCGTGGCGGACGGCCTCGCCGGCCGCGAGGTCGCTCCGCTCGACGACATACTCCATATCCTGCGCGACGCCTACTGCCGCACCCTCGGCATCGAGTACATGCACATCCAGGACCCCGAGCAGAAGCGCTGGATCCAAGAGCGCGTCGAGGGCCAGCCGACCACGCTGAACATCGAGGAGCAGCGACACATCCTCGACCGACTGAACGCGGCCGAGGTGTTCGAGCGCTTCCTCCACACGCGCTACGTCGGGCAGAAGCGGTTCGGCCTGGAGGGCGCCGAGTCGACCATCGTGTTGCTGGACGCGCTGCTCGACGCCGCGGCCGGCGCCGGCGTGCACGAGGTCGTGATGGGCATGGCCCACCGGGGCCGGCTCAACGTCCTGGCCAACATCGTGGGCAAGTCGTACCGCGACATCTTCGAGGAGTTCGAGGGCAACCTTGACCCCGAGTCCGTGCAGGGCTCGGGCGACGTGAAATACCACAAGGGCGCGCGCGGCGTGTTCAAGGCCAGCGCGGGGGAGGAGCTCCCGATCACGCTGGCCTCGAATCCCTCGCACCTCGAGGCGGTCGACCCCGTCGTCGAGGGCATGACCCGGGCCAAGCAGGACCGCATCTCGCTGCCGACCGACGGGACCCCGGCCGCCGCCGCCGAAGGCGCCGACGGGTTCCCGTGCATGTCGGTCCTCATCCACGGCGACGCGGCGTTCGCCGGCCAGGGTGTGGTGGCCGAGACACTGAACCTGTCGGGCCTGTCGGGCTATCGCACCGGTGGCACGGTGCACGTCGTGATCAACAACCAACTCGGCTTCACCACGGCGCCCACCTCAGCCCGCACTTCGGTGTACCCGACCGACGTCGCCAAAATGGTCCAGGCGCCGATCTTCCACGTCAACGGCGACGACCCCGAGGCCGCGGTGCGCGCCGCCCGCCTCGCCTTTGCCTTCCGCCAGGTCTTCCACAAGGACGTGGTCATCGACCTGGTCTGCTACCGCAAGCACGGCCACAACGAGGGCGACGACCCCAGTTACACCCAGCCGCTCATGTACCAGCGGATCGAGGCCAAGCGGTCCGTGCGGAAGCTGTACACCGAGACGCTCGTGCGCCGCGGCGACATCACGCTCGAGGAGGCGGAGTCGGCACTGGACGACTTCAACGCCAAGCTCCAGACGGTGCTCGACGAGGTACGCGGCGAGCCGTCGCTGGCGCCGACGGAGCTGCCGCCACCCGACACCAGCGGGATCGACGTCCCCTCGCCCGAGACCGGCGTGGCGCCCGACGTGCTCCAGGCCCTGTCCTCGGTGTTGCGCTCGGTGCCCGAGGGCTTCACCATCCACCCGAAGCTCGAACGGCAGTTCGTGCAGCGCGACGAGCTGGTCGCGGGCGGGCACGTCGACTGGGCCCTGGCCGAGGCGCTGGCCATCGGCTCGCTGATGTACGAGGGCGTCAACGTCCGCCTCACCGGGCAGGACACGCGGCGCGGCACGTTCAGCCAGCGCCACGCCGTCCTCGTCGACTACACGAACGGCGAGGAGTACGTCCCGCTGGCTCACATCCGCGACGGATTGCATCGCATCGGGGCTGACTCGCTCGAGCCCTCGGGAGAGATGGGCAACTTCACCGTCCGTGACTCGCTGCTCTCCGAGTACGCCGCCGTCGGTTTCGAGTACGGCTACTCCGTCGAGGCGCCCGAGGCACTGGTGGCCTGGGAGGCGCAGTTCGGCGACTTCGCCAACGGGGCGCAGATCATCATCGACAACTTCCTGGTGGCGGCCGAGAACAAGTGGGGCCAGTACGCCGGCCTCGTTCTGCTGCTGCCCCATGGGTACGAGGGCCAGGGCCCGGAGCATTCCTCGTCTCGTTTCGAGCGGTTCCTCTCCCTGAGCGCCCGGGGCAATCAACGCGTGACGGTTCCTTCGACGTCGGCGCAGTACTTCCACCTGCTCCGCTCCCAAGCCCTCTCGCACCCGCAGCGGCCGCTCATCGTCGTGACCCCCAAGTCGATGTTGCGGGCACGCTCCTCCCGCTCAACCATTGAGGAGCTCGAGTCGGGCTCCTTCCGGCACGTGATCGACGACGCCTCAATAGAGGATCCCTCGGCCGTCCGGCGCATCGTGCTGTGCAGCGGAAAGATCGGCCACGACGCGGAGCAGCGCCGGGCCGAGCTCCCGCGCGAAGAGGCGGCTCAGATCGCGCTGGTCTGGGTCGAGCAGCTCTATCCCTGGCCGGTGCAGCTGCTCACCGGCATCTTCGAGCGCTACCGCGAGGCCACCGAGGTGGTGTGGTTGCAGGAGGAGCCCGAGAACATGGGCGCTTGGTCCTTCGCGCACGCCCGCCTCCACGCCTGCCTGCCCGATCGCCTCCGGCTCCGCCACGTGAGCCGAGCGGCATCCGCCAGCCCGGCCATCGGGAGCGCAGCCCTGCACCAGTTGGAGCAGGCAGACCTGTTGCAGCGTGCCATTGGCTGAACCACATCACGTCGTGGTGGACGGGTCGAACCTGGCCACCGAAGGCAGAAGCGCTCCGAGTCTCAAGCAGCTCGATGAGGCCGTCCGCGCCTACGCCGCCGAGGATCCGGGCGCGAGCATCATCGTCGTCGTCGACGCGACCTTCGAGCACCGGGTCTCCGACGCCGAACGCGACGAGGTACGCCAGGCGATGCTCAGCGGCGAGGTGATCTCCCCGCCCGCGGGTGCCATCGGGCGCGGCGACGCCTTCGTTCTGCGCATCGCCGAGCGCACCGGCGCCACCGTGCTGTCGAACGACTCCTTCCAGGAGTTCCATGGCGAGCATCCGTGGCTCTTCGACGAGGGACGGCTCGTCGGGGGCAAGCCCGTGCCGGGTGTCGGCTGGATCTTCACGCCGCGTCTTCCCATCCGCGGGCCCAAGAGCCGTGCCGCGACCGCGGAGGCGAAGACCAAGAAGGACCCAGAGTCCGCCCCCGCCAAGGCGGCCGAGCTGGCCCGCGCCGCGAAGAAGGCGGCGAAGCGGGCGGCCAAGGCCAAGAAGTCGACCAAGAAGGCGGTCCCGGTCGACTCGTCGTGGCCGATCACCCCGACCACGCCGCCTCCGGGCCGGGCCAAGGTCGACCCTGTGTTCTCGAGCGCCGTCGAGGAGGCCGTCGAGGAGGCGTTGCATCCGCCCTCGACGCCCAAGACGGAGACCAAGGCGGAGCGCTCACGAGGCGCGTCCAAGAAGGTGGCGCCGCCCAAGGGTGGGAAGGCGAAAAAGGAGGTGTCGGGCAAGCAGCGCGACGGCAAGGGGGCCGACACCAAGACGGCGCCACAACCGGCACCTTCGTCGGACCGCAAGAAGCAGAAGCCGTCGCCTCCTCCTGCGGTCAACGAACCGCTCTCCTTCATCAATTTCGTGGCGGCCTACACGGTGGGTAGCACGATTGAGGGCGAGGTCGTCTCCTTCACCTCGCACGGCGCCATGGTCGACGTGTCGCTGCCCGCCGGCGGCGTGCTGCACTGCTACATCCCGCTGACGGCGATGGGCACGCCGCCCCCGACCAAGGCGCGCCAGGTGCTCAAGAAGGGGGAGGTGCGGCCGTTCGTCCTAGCCGGCCTCGACCCGCCGCGCCGGGTGGCGGAGCTCGCCCTGCCGCGTGCACCGGACGCCAAGAAGAAGCGCGGCTCGACCAAGGCGCCTGCGCCCGCCGCGACGCCGGCGATCACGAAGGCCACCCCCGCCCCGGCCACGGGCAAGGCCGCCGCCAAGAAGGCGGCTCCGGCGGGGAAGAAGGCGACGAAGAAGGCCGTCGCGCCCGCCAAGAAGTCCCCGGCCGACAGGTCCGCGGCCGACAGGTCCGCGGCGAACAAGGCCCCCGCGAAGAAGGCACCCGCCAAGAAGTCCTCACCCAAGAGGGCGCCCGCGAAGAAGGCCGCGAAGGCCAAGAAGGTCCCGGGTGCCAAGAAGGCCCCGGCCAAGAAGGCCGGCGGGGCGCAGCCGAAATGACGGCGGGTACCCTCCGCTGATGGAGCTTCCCCAGCCGGCGGACGTCCTGCCGCATCGCCCCCCGTTCCTCTTCGTCTCCGCGATCAGTGCCGTCGAGCCGGGTGTGTCGGCGCGCGGGCACTGGGCGCTGACCGGAGAGGAGCCGTTCTTCGCCGGGCACTTCCCGGGCCGCCCCACCCTGCCGGGGGTGCTCATGGTGGAGTCACTCGCTCAGCTCGGCGGCATCGCGGTGCTGCTTGACCCCCGGTACGTGGGAAAGCTCCCGTTGTTCGGTGGCATCGAGAAGGCGCGTTTCCGGCGCCAGGTCGTCCCGGGTGACACCCTCGAGCTCGAGGTGTCAATGGACCGGCTGTCGGCCCGGGCCGGGAAGGGGCACGGTGCGGCCACCGTCGGGGGACAGACGGCGTGCGAGGCCGAGCTTCTCTTCGTGATCGTCGATGCCGGGGCGTCCGGTTGATGCGGCTCGCCACCTGGAACGTCAACTCGCTGGCGGCGCGCCTGCCGCGGGTGACCGAGTGGATCGAAGCCAACCAGCCCGACGTGCTCTGCATGCAGGAGACGAAGCTGGCGGACGACAAGTTCCCCGAGAAGGAGTTCACCGAGCTCGGGTACGAGTCGGCGCACAACGGTGACGGACGCTGGAACGGCGTCGCCATCGTGAGCAAGGTGGGCCTCGCCGGCGTCACGCGCGGGTTCGGCACGCCCGACGACGAGGCCGGCCGTCGCCTCGTCTCGGCCGAGTGCGATGGCTCAAGGATCTTCTCGGTCTACGTGCCCAACGGGCGCTCCCTCGACAACGAGTTCTATGCCGTCAAGCTGAAGTGGTTGGCCCAATTGCGCACCACGCTCGACCAGATGTGTCCGCCCGGTTCCTCGGTTGTCGTCTGCGGAGACTTCAACGTCGCCCCCGACGACGGCGACGTGTGGGACCCCGCCGCGTACGTCGGCGCCACTCACGTGAGCGAGCCCGAACGCGCCGCGCTGCGCCAGATCGAGGGCTGGGGTCTCGTCGACGTCTTCCGCCGCTTCAACGAGCCCGGGACGTTCACGTGGTGGGACTACCGGGCCGGCGACTTCCACAGCGGCCGCGGCATGCGGATCGACCTCGTGCTCGTGAGCCACGACCTCGACGAGCGCGCCACCGGTGCCTATCGCGACCGGGATGCCCGGAAGGGCAAGAAGCCCTCCGATCACGCCCCGGTCGTCGTCGACTTCGCCGGCGCCTGAACCTGAGCGCTGCGATTGGCCGTCGCCAAGGTCAGCGCCGAAGCGCTGACCGGCCAACCGCAGCGCCCGACTCGGGCTCTAGCCCAGGTCCAAGAGGACGTCGCGCAGGAGCGCGCCGTCACCGATCCCCGTGATCTCGTTGAGGTCCCCGGGCGAACTCTTCGGGAGAACACTCACTGCCGTCGCATACTGACAGTTGCGCCGGAATGTCATTAGAGCCGTTCTGCCCTTTTCGCGCCGAGGCGCGGCGATGTTGTGGCTGCATTGACGCGCCCGTTGCGACGCCAGACCTGAGTTACAGCTGAACCTCGACCAGCGACGGCCCGGGCTCGGAGAAACCTGCCTCCAGTGCCGCCACGAGATCCTCGGCGTTCTCCGCCCGTCGCGCCGGGACGCCCATCCCACGGGCGAGCGCACAGAAGTCGAGGTCCGGGTCGGTCAGGTCGAGCATCCGGTGCGCCCTCGGCCCGGTGCCGCCGGCATCTGCGCCCACCCGATGGAGCTCAATGTTGAGGATCGCATAACTCCGGTTCGACAGGAGGACCGTGGTGACGTTGAGTCCCTCACGCGCCTGGGACCAGAGTGCCTGCAGCGTGTACATGGCGCTGCCGTCCGCCTGCAGGCAGAGGACGGGCCGGTCGGGGGCGGCGACTGCGGCACCCGTCGCCAGGGGAAGCCCGATGCCGATGGCGCCCCCCGTCAGGGTCAGCCAGGCGTGCCGCGGCGCCCCGGCCGTGGCACCGGAGACGAAGAGGCCCGAAGTGTTGCCTTCGTCGACGACGATCGTGCCCTCGGGCAGCACGGCCCCCACCGCGGCCGCCACCGACTCGGTGGTCAGCGCGCCCGTCGGCCGGTCGGGCCGGAGCGACGGTGCGGGCGCCCAACCGTCGGCGGGCGCGCCCAGCGCCTCGGCCAACGCCTCGAGCGCCAGCGTCGCGTCCTCGCCCGGGCGGGCCAGGGTGTGTACGGTGCACCCCGCGGGGACGAGGTCGCTCGCCTTGCCCGGGTAGGCGAAGAACGACACTGGTGACGCGGTGTCGACGAGGATCAGGTGGCGCACCCCATCGAGCTGGGCCTGGGCCATCTCGGCGAAGTACGCGACGCGTTCCACGGCCGGGATGCCCGCGCCGCGCTCGAGATACGCCGGGAACGTCTCGCCGAGCAGCGCGGCGCCCGTGGCCACGGCGACGCGGCTCGCCGCCTGGAGGGCGTCGGCGCGCAGGGCGCGGCCGCCTGCCAAAAGCGCGGTCTTCTCACCCGAGCGCAGCGCCTTGGCGACCTCGTCGATGGTGTCGGCGGGCACGATCGAGGCCCGGCGCCGCGGCCGGGGCGGGCAGGGGCCGGTCGACGACTCCGACCAGGTGGCGTCAGCCGGGACGACCAAGGTGGCCACGCGGCCCGGGGGGCCGATGGCCGCGGCGACCGCGTCGGCGCCGTCGCCCGCGACGTCGTCGGCCCGAGCCGTCTCGCGGTACCAGCCCGAGACGGCCGAGGCGATGGAGGCGATGTCGGACTGCAGCGGCGCGTCGTAGCGGGCGTGGTAGGTGGCGTGGTCGCCGACGATGTTCACGATCGGGGTGCGGGCCCGGCGCGCGTTGTGCAGGTTGGCCAGACCGTTGCCGAGGCCGGGCCCGAGGTGCAGCAGGGTCGCCGCCGGGCGGTCCGCCACGCGCCCGTAGCCGTCGGCGGCGCCGGTGACCACGCCCTCGAAGAGGCAGAGGACGCCGCGCATGGCCGGGACGTCATCGAGCGCCGCCACGAAGTGCATCTCGGAGGTCCCGGGGTTGGCGAAGCACACGTCGACGCCGGCGTCCACCAGCGTCGAGAGGAGGGCGCGGGCACCGTTCACGAGGTCTCCCTTCGTTCCGTTCCAGCGACGCCGCCGCCGCCCGTTTCTTTCCGGGCCATCCCGAGCATGCGGCCCGGGCCGAGGATGCCCTTGGGGTCGAACGCCTTCTTGATGGAGCGCATCAGCTCGAGCGCGGCCGGGTCCACCGTCTCCAAGAAGTACGGCATCTTCTCGGTCCCGATCCCGTGCTCGCCCGAGACAACCCCGCCGGCGTCGGCGGCGACCCGGAAGATCTCGCGCGTCAACGCCTTGCGCTTCTCCGGGTCGGGCTGGAAGAGGGCAAGGTGGACGTTGCCGTCGCCGACGTGGCCGCACCCGCTCACGAACGTTTCGTGCGCCGCTGCCAGCTCGCCCACCCGGGCCAGGTAGTCGGCGATGGCGGCGCGGGGGATCACCGCATCGATGATGTCGTCGGCGCCCGCCGCCTTGGTCACGAAGAACAGGCGCTCCCGCGCTTCGATCAGCGCGGCGCCGGCTTGGGGGGCAGCACGTACACATCGAGCGCGCCGAGGTCGCCGAGCAGGGTCCCCAACTTCTCCACGTCCTCGTCGAGGCGTGCGGCCGAGGACTGCTCGAGCACCACGACGAGGTACGCGAGCGCGGCCTGCTGCACCGGCTCGGGGATGCCGAGGTCGAGGCCGGCGGACCGGGTGATGCTCGCCAGCACCAGCGCGTCGGCGTACTCGAGGATGGTCGGGTTCACCCCGCTGGCGACGATGCGCGGCACGGCGTGGGTCACCTCGGGCAACGTGGCGAACGGCACCAGGATCGTCGTCGTCTCGGTCAGGCGGGGCTGCACCTTCACCGTCACCTCGGCCGTCACGGCCAGCGTCCCCTCGGAGCCGATCAGCAGCTGGGTCAGGTCGTAGCCGGTCGAGGACTTGACGAACTTGCCGCCCGTCCGCAGGACCGTGCCGTCGGCCAGCACCACCTCGAGGCCGAGCACGTGGTGGCGGGTCACCCCGTAGCGCACGGCCCGCATGCCGCCGGCGTTGGTCCCGACGTTGCCGCCGAGCGAGGCGCTCTGCTCGCCGGGCGACACCGGATAGATGAGGCCGAGCGGCGCCAGCGCCACGTTGAGCTGCTCGAGCGTCACGCCGGGCTGGACGACGGCGACCTGGTTCTCCGTATCGAGCTCGAGGATCCGATTCATGCGGTCGAACGCGAGCAGGATGCCGTCGGGCACCGGCACGGCGGCACCCGAGAGCCCGGTGCCGCTGCCCCGGGCGATGACCGGCACCCCGTGCTCGGAGGCCACCTGCAACACCTCGGACACCTCGTTCGTCGAGCCCGGCAGCACGAGCGCCAGCGGGGCGACCGGCGCGACGCTCAGCGTCTCGTCGTGGGTGTAGTCCGCGTGCACCGCCTCGCCGACGCGCACGTTGGTCTCGCCCACCGCCTTGCGCAGCTGTTCCAAGAGTTCCGACATGCGACGGGCCACCCCCACCTCGGCCCGACGTTGGGGTCGGTCGGGCGGGAATGACCTTACCGGCCGCTACCGCTCGGCGTCGGGGCCCTCCACGCCCTCGGACAGGCGCTTTCGCAGCTCGGCGACCCGCGCCGAGACCTCGGTCGCCGCGACCGGCGCGGCCTCCTTCTCCAGCTGGATGATCGCCCGCTCGATCGGCACCAGCCACGGGCTCGGCCGGCGCGCCGACTTGTTCGAAGCCGACGAGGCCGATGACGAGGTCGCTCCCGTCTCGTCGCCGGCGCGCTCGAACCAGCTGCACCACAGCTCGTCTTCCGATCGGGTCAGGGCGACATAGAGCAGCCGGCGTTCCTCGTCCACCGCGGCGTCGGTCTGGGCCGAGGCGATCGGCATCAACCCCTCGCCGAGGCCGAGCACGATCACGGTGGGCCACTGCAGCCCCTTGGCGCGGTGGAACGTGGTGAGCACGACGTGGTCGCCGACGACGGGCTCGGGGCGCAACTCCTCCTCGTCACGGTCGAGCGCCCCCGCCCCCGCCCCCGTGCGACCGCTCTCGGCGCGCAGATCGCTGGCCGGTCCGAGGTCCGAACCGGCCACGAGGCTCGGGACGTTGGCGGTGTCCATGGCCGCCTGCACCTTGGCGAGTTGCGCGTTGGTGCGCGTGAGCACGGCGATGCTCGACCAGCGCCGGCCCGGGGCGCGTGACATTTTGGCCCGGGTGGCAGCCCACGCCGCCTCGTCCGCGTCGGTCGCGTGCGCGATCACCTTCGGCACCGGCCCGTCGACCCGGGTGGTGCGCGGCGGCACCACCGCCGTCCCGCCGAACGAGCCTCCCTCTTGGAGCACCGCCGTGGCGACGGCCACCACCTGCGGAGTGCAGCGGTGGTTCTCGTCGAGTCGGATCACCTTGGTGCCGGGCAAGATCTCCGGCAGGCGGTCGAGCAGCGTCGGGTCGGCGCCGTTGAACCCGTAGACGGACTGGTTCGGGTCGCCGACCACGAAGAGATCGGGCTCGTCGGCCAGCATGGCGGTGAGGAGCCGGAACTGGGCCGGGTTCACGTCCTGCATCTCGTCGACGAAGAGGTGCCGGGTCCGCCAGCGGATAGAAGCGGCGAATTCCGAGTCGCCGGACAACGCGTCGGCGCACGCGACGATCAGGTCGTCGAAGTCCAGCAGCCGGCGCTTGGTGCGTTCGGCCTCGTAGCGGGTGTACGCGTCGGCCACCTGCTCGGGGCTGACGCCGGCGCGCCGGCGGTGCCGCCGCGCCTCGGCCTGGTAGCGGTCGGGCGTGACGAGGCGGGCCTTGGCCCAGCCGATCTCGCTGTCGAGGGCGCGGGTGCGGCGGGGGTCACCGCTCGTGACGTCGGCGAGCAGCCGGCGGCGGTCGGTCAGGAGCTGGGGCGCGGGGCGCCCGCGCAGCTCGCGGTGCTCGCGCAGCAGGCCCAGCGCCGTACGGTGGAACGTGCCGGCCTTCACGCCGGCGACCCCGAGCGACCACAGTCGGGTGCGCAGCTCCTCGGCGGCCTTGCGGCTGAACGTCGTGACGAGCGTGCGGTCCGCCTCGATGGAGCCCTCGCGCGCGCGGCGCGCCACCCGGAGCGTGAGCACCCTGGTCTTGCCGGCGCCGGCGCCCGCCACGATGCACAACAGCGGTTCGTCCGACTCGATCGCCTCACGCTGGGCCAGGGTGAGACGGCTGGCGCCGGGGAGGGCCTCCCACGTGTCGCTCTCGAAGCCCTCGAACGTCATCACCACACTCCGCAGGGTACAGAACGGGTGCGCGTGGCACCCTCTGGGCCTGCGCCTATGGTGCCCGACGGAGGTGGCGGACGCCCTGCGGGCAAGCGGGGGAGGGTCCGACGGCGGCTGGAGCTGGAACGCGATGGCGTCGTGGTCAGGAGGCCTGCCGGAGGACGGGGCAGCCGGGACGTCCGGATCAGACGACTTCGATCGAGGACATCATCCCCAGGCCCTCCTGCAAGAGGACGTGGCAGTGCTCGACGAACTCGCCCGTGAAGTCGGTGAAGTCGATCTGGACCGTCAAGGAGTCTCCGGAGGGCTTGGTCGGCACGAAGGTGTCCCGCCAGACGAGGGGGACCCGGTAGGAGGCATCGGCGCATCGAGGGTCGGCAGCGCCATCTCCGGACCGTGCTCACACGACCGAGCCGCGGAACGCAAGGGCCTTGCACCCGTGCCCTTCATGCGGACACGGGGATGCTCTGGGCGTTCCGGAAGAGGTTGTTCGGGTCGTACTTGGCTTTCACCGACACGAGTTGGGCAAAGTTCTCCGCGTAGTAGGCCTGTTGCCAGTCCGAGATCATGCGGTTGGGGAAGTTCTGATAGCTCTCGTTCGGCGTGTACGGGTCGAGGATTTCGATGACGGAATTCGTCCACTCGTTGAGGTTGCGACCGACGGACGGATCTGCGGTGTCCGACCACGCTGTCGTGGGTCGGAGCAAGGTGGACATGCCCCGGTGCACGTACGCCGTGTCCGTTCGGGAGACCGAGTTGACGACCGGGCCGCCGACCCACCCCAGGGACCAGATGGAACCGTTGTCATCGTTCGAGCGGCTCGGGCATTCGACCAGGCGGTTGACCATGTCGGTGACAGCGCTCTGCGGGATCGGGTCGGCGGCATAACGGGAGATATCTCCGAAGCCGTGGGACGCAGGCTCGCCCGAGGAGATCATCTCGAACACCTGCCAGAAGGTCATCGGCCGGAAGTCGGTCTTCAGTGGTGGACCGGCGGCATCGATCAGTGGCTGCACCAGGTCATGCAGCTCGTTGGCCGGACCGATGTACTGACCACGCGAGAAGACCTCGATCGCTTCTCGTGGCCCGCCGTTGCCGGGCGCGACCGCGGTCGCCGCGGCGACGGCGTTCAAACCGGCAGGTGCGAACGCAATGAGGTTGTTGAAGGCGTCGAGGACCGCCTCCGCTGCTTCCGCCCCCTTCCAGTCGTAGCGATACCAATTGACGGTCTGGGGCACTTCGACCAGGGAGAACTCGAAGGCGGTGTTGATCCCGAAACTGCCGCCGGCACCGCCCCGGCATGCCCAGAACAACCCGGCGTTCTCATCGTTGCTGAGGTCGAGCACCTCGCCCGAGGCCGTGACGATGCGCGACGACACCATGTGGTCTGCGGTCAAGCCCGCCCAATGCGTCTGGTACCCGATGCCGCCCCCCAGGGCCAAGCCGCCCACGCCGACCCCGAGGCAGGTCCCGCCGGGTAGGAAGACCGGCCCACCCTTCTCGGCCAGATAGAAGTCGTTGTTGAGTGCCGCCCCCCCGCAGCTCGCGGTCGCGTTCTGCGTATCGATCTGCACCGTGTGGATCGGTTTGAGGCTGATCATGAGGCCAGTCGTCGTGGAGAAGCCGGCGTAGCTGTGCCCGCCGCCGCGGGCAACCGGCATGACGCCGTTCTCGCGGACCCAGTTGACGCTGGTCACCACGTCTCCCTCATCGGCGCACTCGGCGACGGCGATGGGCCTGATGAACCGGTAGCGCCCATTGGCGGGGGCGCTCTCCTTGAGATAGTCGGGATCACCGGGCAGCAGGAGCCGTCCCTTCAGCCGCCGACGGAGTTGCTTGAGCGCCTTCTCGGGGACCGGCCTGCTCGCGGCGTCCGCCGGGAGTTCCACCCCGGCGCCGAGGGCCAGGGCTCCGGCGGCGCCGACGGCGCCGGCCCGCAGGAAATCGCGACGGCTAATCCGGGACATTGCGTCGTACTCGCCTGATCATCTGTCTCCCCAGTACGGACACGGGCTTGCGCCGAGCGCCCGTGTCAACCCCATCATTCCCTCTTTGCATTCTGGCTGCAGCGCGCCCGGTGCTGCAGCACCGGAACCGAATCGCAGTAAGGGTCACACCACGCGGTGCGTGCGCAGCAGGTGGCGGCGGGTGTGGCGGGCCCGTGCCAGCGAGACCAACTCCTCGACCACCCGGGGGAACGGCAGGCCTTCGGCCTCCCAGAGCATGGGGAACATGGAGATGGGCGTGAACCCGGGCATGGTGTTCACCTCGTTGACGACGATCTCGTCGTCGTCGGCCAGGAACAAGTCGACCCGGGCCAGCCCCTCGACGCGCAGGGCGCGATAGGCAGCGGCGGCCACCTGTTGGGCGTGCCGCAGCTGGTCGTCGGTCAGATCGGTCGGCGCCACGGTCTCGGCCGTGCCCAGCACGTACTTGTCGTCGTAGTCGTAGAAGTCACGGCTCGCGATGATCTCGCCCGCCCTCGAGACCTGTACGTCCTCGTTGCCCATTACCGCGAGCTCGAGCTCGCGGCCGCGGACGAACTCCTCGACGAGGATGTGATCGTCGAACTGGAAGGCCGAGAGCACCGCGTCGCCCATGGAGGCCGCCTCGGACACCTTGGCCACGCCGATGGAGGAGCCGAGGTTGGCCGGCTTGACGAACAGGGGGAGGCCGAGCGCATCGATGGCCTCCTCCATGACCTCCGTGGACCATGCCGAGCGCGCTACGAGGCGCCACGCCGCCACCGGCAGGCCGTGATCGTGCAGGACGGACTTGGCGATGCCCTTGTCCATGCAGATGGCCGACGACAGCACGCCGGCGCCGACGTAGGGGACGTCCAATGCCTCGAGGTGGCCCTGGAGGACCCCGTCCTCGCCGAAGGGACCGTGGAGCACGGGGAACACGACCGCGTCGCGCGGGATCCCAGCGCGCAGGTGGACGATGTGCGCAGCGGGCTGTTCGCGCAGGAGCTCGTCCGGTGACGCCAGCGCACCGAGCTGTCCGACCTCGGCCAGGCACTCGTCGGCATCGACCCAGCGTCGGTCGTGACTCAGGCCGACAAGCTTCACGACGAATCCGCTGTCGAGCGCCGCTCGCGCGACCAGCCGCGCCGAGATGCAAGAGATCTCGTGTTCCGCCGACGGGCCGCCGTAGATCACGACCAGCTCTCCGGGATCAGCCATCGGTCGAGGCTATACAATCACGCCCGGGATGACGCGTGCGGTTCTCGACATCTGAGCTCGCCTCCCACCTTGACGCAGCGCTCGTCGGACCCGACGTCGCTGTCGAAGGCGCCAGCATCGACTCTCGGACGATCCGGCCCCATCAGCTCTTCGTGCCGATCGTGGCCGAGCGCGACGGGCACGACTTCATCGGGTCGGCACTCGACGCCGGAGCCACCGCCTACCTGACCCAACGCGAGCCGGTGGGTGCGACGGCGGTCGTCGTCGACGACACCGCGCTGGCGCTGATGAACCTGGGTGTGCTGGCGCGGACACGGGTGGGTGGCGTCATCGGGATCACCGGTTCGGTGGGGAAGACGACGACGAAGGACCTCTTGCGGGGGTGCCTCGCCTCGACCTTCCGGACCGCGGCCAGCGAGCGGTCGTTCAACAACGAGCTCGGGCTTCCGCTCACGCTGCTCAACGCCCCCGATGACGCGCCGTGGGTCGTGCTCGAGATGGGGGCGCGCGGCGTGGGCCACATCACGCGGCTCGCGCAGGTGGCGCGCCCGGACGTCGGGATCGTGACGAGCGTCGCCATGGCGCACGTCGAGTTCTTCGGCGACCTCGAGGGCGTTGCCCGTGCCAAGAGCGAGCTCGTGACGGCGCTGCCACCGGCGGGAGTGGCCGTCCTGAACTTCGACGATCCCCGGGTGGCGCGGATGGCCTCGGTGAGCCCTTGCCCGGTCCTCGGCTACGCGGTGGAGGCCGACGCCGAGGTCCGGGCCGAGCACATAGAGCTCGACGCCGACTTGCGCCCGCGGTTCCGGCTCGTGACACCGTGGGGCAAGGGGGAGGTGCGGCTGTCACTGCACGGGGCGCACCAGGTGCCCAATGCGCTGGCCGCCGCAGCAGCGGCGCTGTGGTGCGACGTCCCGTTCGAGAAGGTCGCGGTGGGGCTGGCCGATGCCACGGGCTCGGCATTGCGCATGGAGGTGCGACGCGTGCGGGGCCGGCCCGTCGTGGTGGTCGACTGTTACAACGCCAACCCCGCCTCGGCCGAAGCCGCGCTACGTTCCCTCGCCGCCCTGCCGGCCGAGAGGAAGCTGGCCCTGCTCGGCCTCATGGCCGAGCTCGGCGCCGAGACCGAAGCCGAGCACCGGAATCTCGCGGCTCTGGCGGACGAACTCGGGATCGAGCTCGTCGGGTACCGCACCGGCCTCTACGGGACGCGCCAGGTGGACGGGGTGGACGACGCGGTGGCGCTGCTGCGGGGGGTGGCGCCGGACGGTGCGATCCTGGTCAAGGGCAGCCGGGTGGCCCGGCTCGAGGACGTCGTGGCCGCGTACGACTCCGCCGCGTGAGTTCAAGCGTTGCCTGACGGAGGCGTGTGTGGCCGCCCCGACTCGCGGCCCGAGACGCCGACCAAGACCCGCTGGCTGAGCTCGCCGTAGAGCGATTCCGTGCGCAAGGAGGGGGAGCTGCCCGGGTCGAGCGCGTCGACGCGGCGTTGGCACTCCCGCCATTCGTGACGGAGCCGGTCGGCGTCACCCTCGGCCGCCGCCAGCTCCATGGCGGCCCGGGACAGGGCCTCGCTGTAGGGCTCGACCAAACGGGCGCGTTCGAGGCCCCAACCGGCAAGGTCGAAGAGGCCGGCGTCGACGGCGAGCGCCGACATGGCACAGGCGGCGTCGACGAGGACCGCCGCGATGCGGCCACCGTGTCCCTCGGCCTCCCACCAGGAGTAGCCGGACAGCGCGGTGGCCAGCGGCTCGCCCTCGACCAGTTCGAGAGCGGCGCGGAAGTGCGCAATGGCAAATTGTGGATCGTCGGCGTGGGCCCTGGCTGCCGCGGCGAAGGCGATGGCGCGGTGCGCGTCGACCGTCACCAGCGGCGACACCTGGTACAACCCGTTGCGCGTGCCGGCCGGGAACAGCGGGACGCCGGTGTCGTCGACGCCCATGGCGCGGCGAGCCGCGTACGCGGTGTTGAACAGTGTCTTGGCGGCGGCGTCGGCGTCGGTCGATCCCAGTACCCGCGTGCGCAGGCGGTCGCTGGTGATGACGTCGGGTTGGTGCAGGGTCAGGTACGCGACGAGCTCCACGGCGCGCCGGGCACGGTTGGGTGGGAGCTCCTCTTGGAGCCCGTCCAGCCGCGGCGATGCCGTCAACAGCCGCACGTCGATCGGTCCGGGTGCCAGCGACCCGTGGGTCCCTTCCGGTTGCCGTGAAGGCCCGCGTTGTACGTCCGGCACGAGCCCTCTCGTCGTCGGATCGAGCCGCCTCGGCGCCGGTTCGGGGTGCGACGCCACCGGAGGCGCGACGAGCTCGGCGATCCTGTCCGCCGTCTCGGTCGATTCCAGGAACGGCCGCAGTACGCGGCCCATCGGGTGCAGCGTCGCCCCTTGCCGATCCACCAGGACGCTCACGTCGGTGGCCGCGACCGCAGACGTGGTCATGACCGCGACCCGCTGGGCCACATCCCGGGCCAAATCGCCTGGATCGCCGATGAAGAGCACGGGGGGCATGTCCCGCGGGTCCGCGAGCGGCGACGGGTGGAGACGCGGATGGCTGGGGTCGTCGGTCACCAGCACCTGGTCCGACCACGCCCACGATTCGACCGCGTCCCTGCCCGCGCGGACCAACGCCGCGGCCGACTCGCCGAGGACGGGCAGGACCGACCCGCGTGCGAGCGTCACCAGCCAGGTCCCCTCGCCGTCGTCACCAACGGGGACGGCGATGGGCAGGTGGGGTTCGCACGGTGGTTGGCCGTCCAGCGCAGCGTGGTCCACCTGCCACGCCATCCCGTCCATCACGGCCGTGAATCCGTCGGGCGCGTCGGGTCGGCGGCGCGCCAGCCAGAACGAGACGCCCGAGGGAGAGACGCAGGCGGCGCGGATCGCGGGGGAGGGCTGGGCACCCGGCAGCGCACGGGCCAGCAAGTAGTTGGCGGCCTCGAACGACTCGAGCGCCGGCACCCCGTCGAAATGGCGCAGGAGCACGCCCGTGTCGATCGCGCCGTCCGACGGGGGCGGGCTCAGTGCCAGGTCGTCGACGAAGAGGGGCGGCCGATGGCGCCGCCGCGACCGGCGGGCCAGGGCGGCGCAGGCGAGCGACCCCAGCCCGAGCGCCACCAATTCGGGGAGGTGGTCCGGTTGACCGGCGCGTCCCGAGCCCGAGCCCGGGCCGGAGCGGCCACCGCCGCCGTCCGGCGTCGGTGCGGTCAGGTGCGGGTCTTCCGGTGGTGTCCCGGCGGGTAGGCGCAGGCGCCACCCCGCCCGTAGCTGGTCGGGGTCCACGAACCTCGCGCCGCCACCCATGGCGCCCCCGAGGTTCAGGCGGGCGAGGGCCGTCCAGTCCGCGCCGTCGCCCAAGCGTTCCTCGGCGATGCTCCACAGCGTGTCGCCGGGGCGGACCGTGTGCATCGAGCGGGTTCTTTCGGCAGATGGTGCCGGCGTCGACGCCGACGTCGACGCCGATGCCGCAGCAGTAGTCGACGCCGACAAGGGTGGTGCGGCGCCCGCGCCCGACGAGAGTGCGAGGGGTGCCCCGACGGCCGAGAGCGCCAGCACGCCGACGGCGATGCGCGCCGCCAGCCGGTCGAGGATCGATGCCGCACCCAGCGTCGCCGCGTCGCCCCGCCGTACGTACGACATCACGGAGCGTACGAGCTGCGCACAACACGCGGCCCAGGCGACCCAGGCCGCCACGGCCAACGCGAAGAGCGCGTCGCGCGGCGCCGGCTGCCAACCGTGTCCGAGTCCGCCCGACAACGGGTTGCCGACGACGACGAGGAGGACGAGCGGCACCGCGGTGAAGGCGAGGAGCGCCGCGAGGACGGCGCCGACGACGTCGAGGACCCGGTGACCCCGCCGGCGGTCTCTCTGAAAACTATAAACAGATCTCGTTATAGTTTTTGGAGGGATCCGGCCGGCGTGTGGCCCGGCCGCCGCCGACCTGCCCGCCGGCCTACTCGCCGGCCTACCCACCGGCCGGTCCGATCGTGATGGTGTACGTCAAGGGCGTCGACTCCGAGGCCGGCTCGCTCACTGTGGCCATGCAGCTGCCGCTCGCGTCGGGGAGCGTCGTCTGCATCGCCGAGGTGCCGCCGGCGGACTGGCTGCCGTTGGGGCAACTGGCCTCGAGCGTCAAGTACGTGGATCCCGACCACAGCACCGAGATGGTGGTCGGACCCATCCCGGTGAAGGCAAAGCCGTTGGAGCGTTGTCCGGGCGGGTTGAGGATCCCCTCTGTCCGGTCGTTGGCCGACGACGTCCCCGACGTTGGTGCCGTTGTCGTCGTGGTGGTCGTCGGAGGCGCGGCCGGGGCCGTCGTCGTCGTCACGCTGGCGGGCGCCGTCGTCGGCGTGCCGACACCGCTCAACGCGTGCGACGACAGCAACGACGTGCCCGACGCCGAGGTGTCCGAGGCGCTCGGAGGCATGGTGGTGGTCGTGGCGACGTGCGCCGCCCGCGCGCCGCCGGTCGACCCCGTCGACCCCGTTGACCCGCGCGTCCCGCGTGACCCCGCGGCATGTCCCGTGTCGCTCGCCGCCGCGTTGGCCAACCCGTGCGGGTGTTTCGTCGCGCGCGGCGACGTCCCAGCGGTGGCGACCAGCAGTGCCATGAGCGCCAACGACACGGCGAGGATCACCCACCAATTGGGACGGCCTCGAGCCGCGCGCGGACGCCGACCCTCTGTGGTTCCGAACCGTCCCTCGACCACGCGCCCACCATACGCACGCGTCATCCGAGCCGCACTGGGGAAATCAGGCGCACAGGTGCTGCCGGCCCCGGCTCCGGTCGGCGTAGAGGCTGCGCCGGTCGCGCCCCGTCGCGGTGGCCAATTCGGCGATGGAGTAGCCGAGGACGTGGTTGGCGTAGAGCACCTGGACCTCGTCGAGGGCCATTCCCTCGCGGTGGCGCTCAATCAGGACTCGGGCCAGCTCTTCGAGGTCGGTCTCCGAGTGCCCGGACCTCCGGTCCTCAACGTCCGGGCCGAGGGTGAGCGCGCGCCCGACGCGGTCCTTGCCGCGGAAGAGCTGGCGGCGCATCCGGCAGCGGATGGCGGAGAGCAGGTCGAGGACGGCGTAGGGGCGGTCCTGGCCGGCCCATTCCTGCAGCACCAGCCACGTCGTCTCGAGCAGCTCGCCGAAGAACTCGTTGGCGTCGCGCCACTCGCCGCCGTGGCCCCAACGGAGCTTGCCGGCCACGGTGAGGACCCCCGGCAAAAGCGCCTGGACCAGCATCCGGCCGAGGAACGGCTCCGCGGCGGACTCGCGGAGCAGGACTCTGACCAGGCGCGCCGCCTCCTCACGCTGGGTCCGGCCGGAGGCACGGTGCATGTGCTCGACGACGTCATAGGGGGTGGGGCAGCGGGGCGGCGCGCCGTCGGTGGTCCCGAAGACGAGCTCGCCGAGCCCTTGGTCACGTCGGGCCACCACATGCAGCGACCGCACGGCGCTGCCGGACTTTCCGGTGACCGTCCATTCCGCCGTCAACTGTTTGACGAGGCCGTTGCCTTGCGTGCGTGAGGCGGTCGATTGCTTGCGTGAGTTGCGTGAGTTGCCTGAAGTGCGTGAGGTGTTCGTCATGACGACACCGTCGCGATCGCTCCTCCCCCGATCCCTCCCACCGCTCCGCATCAAGAACCGCCCGAGACCGGCCACGGCAATGGCCCAGGTCGGCGGTAGTGTGCGCTAGATGGACATCGACGAGTTCTACGAAGCAGACCCTCGACGGAGGCCTTCCGCGGAGCTCGAGCTGGGCGCCGAGTGGGCGGATGCCGACGGGACCAACTACGAGCTCAACTACGTGGAGGACACCGGAGAGCTCTACGTGCTGCGTGAGCCCCAGCCGCACGAGACGGGTGACCCGTTCGGTGGGATCCACTTCTCGGTGCCGCCGGGATACGAAAAGAAGATGACAGTCCACGTCATCGCCAACATCGCCTCGGTCGACGAGGTGCACAAGATCCTCGACGGCTGGCAGCAGGTGATGCTGAACGGGTCGAGTGAGGACGCGTCGACGACGGAATGGCTCGGACGGCGGTTGCGCAGCGCCGGCGTGGCAGTCGACGATCAGGGTGGCGACGCTATTGCCGTTGCCGACCCGGACCCGATCGACCCCTGACGAGGACCAGACCCCCATTAGTCCGGCGGGTCTAACCGGGAGGCGGGGAGGGGGCCTGATGTCTCCCAGAACCATAAACCGATCGATGCATGGTTTCTGGAGACATCAACGGCGCTTCATCAACGGCGCTTCATCAACGGCGCTTCATCAACGGCGCGCCCTAACCCGGCAGGTCCAGCTCCAGCATCTTCGCCAGCAACTGCGTCGCGATGTTGTTCGTTCCCATGTCGGACTCGTAAGGGAGGATGTCGCTCCCCACCAACAGGTCCGAGAGCCGCAGCATGACGACCGCGAAGCGGAAGCCCGAGAACACCTCGTAGAAGAAGATGTCGCGCATCGGCCGGCCCATGAGGTCCGAGTAGCGCGAAATGGTCTCCTCGTGCGAGCCGAAGCCGGCCGGCCGGGGGACGCTCAGGCCCTCTGAGAACTGGCGGTCGAAGTAGAGGTACCAGCCCAGGTCCAGCTCGGGCTGGGCCAGGCCGGCCATTTCCCAGTCGATCACGGCGGCGCAGCGGAAGTCGTCCCAGATGATGTTGCCGATGCGGCTGTCGCCCCAGCTGAGCACGACCTCGCCCTCTTCGTCCGGCTGGTGCTCCACGAGCCAGTCCCACGTGGACTCGATCACCGGGACCCGCAGGCCCTGGGCCGCCCAGTCCAAGAAGTCCCGGTAGTACGACATCTGCTGCTCCATCCCCGGCCGACCCCGCGCCGGGTTGCCGAGCCAGTCGAGCCCGAGGGCACGCCAGTCGGTCCGGTGGACGGAGGCCAGCGCCTCGATCCCGCTCCACCACATCCGCGCCTGTTGCTCCGGTGTTGCCTCGATCACCCAGCCCTCGAGGGTGTAGGGGATGTTGTCCGGCGGCACCTGCCCCTCGATGTGGTCCATGGTGAAGAACGGCACGCCCAAGAACTGCGGGTCGTCCTCGTAGATGCCGAGGCGCGGGAGCGGAACCGCAGACCCGCTGTCGGCCAGGGCGCGCATGACCCGGTACTGGGTGGAGAACTCGGCATCGAGGAAGAGGAAGTGCTTGGTCGGCGCCACCCGCACCACCAGGCGCCGCTCGTCGCCACCGGCCGTGCGGGTGCGACAGAGGATCGTCTCATTGGAGAAGCCGTTGGAGGCCGGGGCCTGGACGTCGAAGACCTCGGTCACCGGCCCGTTGTGCGACCTGGTGGCGAGCCAACGCGTCAGGACCGAGGCGACCTCCTCCGGATCGCGCTGGCGGATGTCAGGCACGGGGCGGCACTCTACCCACGGTGCACGAGGCCCGTGCCCGGCCGCCGCTTCAGCCCGTCTCGTCGCGGCGCTCGATGTGGGCGAGCACACCGCCGTCCGCCTCCACCCAGCCCTTCCCGGCGGCATACGCGCACATGCCGGAAAAGCCCTCGTCCCATTGCTCGGTCGCCGCGGGCCCCGCCAGCGCCCGCAACGCCACCGGGTCGATGACGACATGTTCGCCGTCGTCCCGCAGCCGGCCCAGCCCCGACTGGTGCACGACCTGGGCCAGGTCGCCCTGCCCCTCGAGCGCCACCGAGAAGCGGGTGAAGTCGCCGGGGTCCTGGAGCAGGACCCGCTGCTCGGAGAGGTCGATCACAATGAGCACGCGGGCGACGCTACCTTTCGCCCCCGGCGAGGCCGTCCCCGGCAGCGGACTGTCGAGGTCGTGGCGGGCGCAGCTACCCTTGATTCCGCCGCGCGGCGAGGCCGGCGGCGGGGGCGCGGGCCCCCTGACCTCGGGAGGGACGCATGGCGATTCGGGACTACGACCGCTTGTTCATCGGCGGCGACTGGGTGGCCCCGGAGGGCACCGACACGATCGGGGTGATCTCGCCGGCGACCGAGCAGGTCATCGCCCGTGTCCCGGACGGCACCGAGGCCGACATCGACAAGGCCGTGGCCATGGCGCGGCGCGCCTTCGACCACGGGCCGTGGCCGCGCATGAGCCCAGCCGAGCGCGGTGACATCCTCCGCGCCGTCGCCGCGCAGATCACCGCCGAAATGGGCGACATGGCCGAAATCATCACGCAGGAGATGGGCGCGCCCATCACCTTCTCCACCATGGGGCAGGTGCTCGCGCCGACGATGATCTTCAACTACTACGCCGACCTCGCCGGCACCTACGCCTTCGACGAGGTGCGCGACGGCCTGCTGAACCCCAAGGTGCTCGTGACCAAGGAGCCGGTCGGCGTCGTCGGGGCCATCGCCCCGTGGAACGTGCCCCTGTTCATCGCCGCCGCCAAGCTGGCGCCCTCGTTGGCAGCCGGCTGCACCGTCGTCTACAAGCCGGCGCCCGAGACGCCGCTCGACGCGTTCCGGCTGGCCGAGATCTTCGAGGCGGCCGGGCTGCCCAAGGGCGTCCTCTCCGTGGTGCCGGCGGGGCGCGAGGTGTCCGAGCACCTGGTGAAACACCCCAGCGTTGACAAGATCTCCTTCACCGGGTCCGGGGTCGGCGGCAAGCGCATCGGCGGGCTGTGTGGCGAGCGCCTGAAGCGCTGCACGCTCGAGCTCGGCGGGAAGTCGGCGGCCATCATCTTGGACGACGCCGACCTGGCGACGACGATCCCGACGCTGCTGCCCAACGCCATCATGAACAACGGGCAGGCCTGCATCGCGCAGACCCGGATCCTGGCGCCGCGCGCCCGCTACGCCGAGGTGGTCGACGCCGTCGTCTCGGGCGTGGGGGCGATGAAGGTCGGCGACCCCATGGACCAGGCGACCGAGGTCGGGCCGGTGGTGGCCGAAAGGCAGCGGACGCGGATCGAGGGGTATCTCGACAGCGGGCGTGAAGAGGGCGCTACGGTCGCGCTGGGCGGCGGGCGCCCCTCGGGGTCCGACTTTGCCAAGGGCTGGTACGTCGAGCCGACCGTCTTCTCCGACGTCGACAACAAAATGAAGATCGCCCAGGAGGAGATCTTCGGGCCCGTGCTCGTCGTCATTCCCTACGACGGCGACGACAACGCAGTGGAGATCGCCAACGACTCGAGCTACGGCCTGTGCGGTTCGGTGTGGACGACCGACAACGACCGCGGCCTCGGCGTGGCCCGCCGGGTGCGCACCGGTACCTACATGCTCAACAGCTTCGCCCCGATCGACTTCGCGACACCGTTCGGCGGCTTCAAGGAGTCGGGCGTGGGCCGGGAGTTCGGGCCCGAGGGCCTCCAGAGCTTTCTCGAAATGAAATCCATCGGGCTGCCCGCCGACTACACACCGGGGGCGTAGAACGCCGGACCGGTGCGGGTAGGCGGACGCCGAGCGACATGAGCCTGGCGGGGGCGGAGGGGCTGGACGGAGTTCCTCAGCGCGTCCGCCGCACGATCTCGGTCACCGACTGGCCCATGTGGGTCGTCGGGTTCACGCTCCTCATCGACGGCCTGGATCAGTACATCGTCCGGGGCGACAGCAACCAGCTGAAGGCCGCCTTCCACGTCGACGACTTCCAGATCGCGGTGCTGTTCTCCGCCTTCATCCTGGTCAACGGGCTCGCCACCTTGCCTTCGGGCTACCTGGCTGACCGCTGGAACCGCACCAGGGCCATGGCCGTCACGATCGTGGCCTGGTCGGTCATCAGCGCGGTGGGCGGCCTGGTCCCGACCTCGGCCTTCGTGTTGCTCGTGATCATCCGCGGCACGCTCGGCTTCGGCCAGGCCATCACCGACCCTTCCGGCAGCAGCGTCATTGCCGACTTCTACGGCACTGAGAAACGCGGCAAGGCGTTCTCCATCCAGCAGTGCCTCAACTACGTCGGCCTCGGGGTCGGGCTCGTGATCGGCGGCGCGCTCGGGCCGCTGTTCCACGGCCAGGGCTGGCGCGTGGCGTTCTTCGTTTCCATCATCCCCGGCTTGGTCGTGGCGTGGATGTGCTGGCGCCTGCCCGAGCCGAGCCGCGGCACGGCCGACCGGGCGCACGTGACGCACACCGACCAGATGGAGGTCTCCGACCAGAAGCTCGAGCCCCTGTTCCCCCACGGCGTGCGCGTGTTCGCCCGCGAGATGGTCTCGGGCCTGAACCGCGACATCCGCGTGATCATGAACATCCCGACGCTGCGCTACGCGCTGGTCGGCGTGTCCACGGTGGGCTTCGTCGTCACCGCCGTGGGCACCTGGATGCCGAGCTTCTACCAGAACCAGCTCGGCCTGACCCAGACCAAGGCGACCAGCATCTTCGGCCTGCTCCTCGTCGCCGGCGGCATTCCCGGCACCATCTGGGGGGGCTGGGTCGCTGACCGCTGGGTCAACCGCTTCCTGGGCGCACGCGTGGTCATTCCCGCCGTCTGCATGCTGGTGAGCGCGACCTTCTTCGTGCTGTCGTTCGCCCGCATCCCGCACGTCCTCGTCTTCTTGTTGCAGCTGGTCGGGCTGGTGGCCGCGACGGCCTCGGTGCCGGCGCTGCGGGCCGGGCTGTCCGACGCCTCGCCGGCGCAGGTCCGGGGGGCGGGGTTTGCCGCCTTCAACCTGGCCTCGGTCGTGTTCGGCTCGGCCGCGGCGCCGCTCGTGACCGCCGCGGTGGCGGCCCAGTTCGACGACGACTATCGCACGGCCTTCCTCATCGTGATGCCGATCGCCTTCGTCGGGGCGGCGTGCCTGCTGTTGGCGCGCCGCCACATCGAGAAGGACTCAGCCAAGGTGTTCGAGGCGGTCGTGTTGGCGATGGCGGCGAACCAGGCCGAGGAGGCCGCCTTCGCGGCGGCCGACGCCCCTCGTCAGGAGGACGTCGATTCGCCCGAAACCGAGGTCGGGGAGACGTAGCCCGACAGCGGCGCCCCGTTCCCCTTGACGTCGGCGTTCGCCTGGTTGTTCCCCGCCTCCACCACGCTGAAGCCGGTCCGGTCGCCGTCGCCGTTGATCACGTCGGGCGCCGCGGGGTTGCCGGTGTCGGCCGTCACGACGGCGACGTGGATCGCGGTGACCGCGGCGGTGTTGAGCCCGTAGACGGCGACGTCGCCCGGCTGCGGCGTGTAACCCGAGCCGACCGGGTGCCACGTGCCGTGATCGGTCCCCCAGACGTAGAAGCTGGCCGAGTTGCCGTTCAGGTAGCCGGGCGCCAGCTGGTAGTCGACGAGCGCGCCGGCCTGCTTCCAGACCCAGGCGGCGAAGTCGGCGCACCACTCCTCGTCGAGGTTGCCGTTGCCTCCACAATCGTCGGTGCCCGCATACCAGTAGGCGCTGAATTTGTTGCAGTACGTGGTGGGTGGATCGGTGCGATAGCCCACCTGCCCCTCGGCGATAGAGACGATGCGCGCTCGGAGCGGGCTCAGCGCCGGGCCGCGGTCGAGCCGGTTGACGGCCACCGCCACGCCGACACCCAGGAGCACCGCGACCAGGAGGAACGTGACGCCGCGACGACGACGCACAGGGGGGTTCCGCCGCGGCAGCGGCGCGGCCAGGGGACGGGTCGGGCTCAGGGTGACTCAGGGTAGCGACCGGGCACCGCTCCGAGGTGGCGCGCCGCGTCTGCGACAATGGTCGATCCCGGGCAGCCCGGACGGCGGCGCCCAGTACCGAACCGGGAGGGCAGGGACGGATGCAGGACGACGAGAGCGCGATCTCGCACACTCGTCTGGCCTATCTGCCGGCGCTCGACGGGGTCCGGGCCGCCGCCGTCGTCGCCGTGATGATGTTCCACGGCGGTATTCCGCACGTGGACGGCGGGTTCATGGGCGTGGACGCCTTCTTCGTATTGTCGGGGTTCCTCATCACGTCGCTGCTCATCGGCGAGTGGCGCCAGACGCTGACGATCAAGCTCGGGGCCTTCTGGGCTCGCCGGGCCCGCCGCCTGCTGCCGGCGCTGTTCTTGATGCTGATCTTCGTGGCGTTCTTCGCCTCGGTCATCGTGCCCAAGGGCACCTACGGCGCGTTGCGGCTCGACGCGTTGTCGACGCTGCTCTACGTGAGCAATTGGCACTTCATCCTCGTCAACTCGAACTATTTCAACGAGACGGCGGCCTCCTCGCCGCTCCTGCACACGTGGTCGCTGGCCGTCGAGGAGCAGTTCTACGTGATCTGGCCGCTGGTGGTCCTCGGCGTCCTCTACTTCACCAAGAGCCTGAAGGCGCTCTTCACACTCTGCGTCGCCGCGGCGATCGCCTCGGCCGTGTGGATGCACGTCGTCTACGACGGCGGCGTGAACACGAACCGGGCCTATCTCGGCACCGACACCCGCTCGCAATGCCTCTTCATCGGCTGTGCCCTGGCCGTGGGGCTCGTGCTCGTTGCGCAGCGCAGCCACGAGCTGGGACGGCTGGCCAAGGGCGAGCTGTGGCGGCCGACCCGCAACGGCGGGCTCGCGGCCTGCGGCCTGCTCGGCATCGTCGGCGCCGTGGGCGCCGTGGCGATCTGGGTGGCGACCACCGCCAACTCCTCGTTCCCCTACGACGGCGGCTTCTTCCTCATCGGCCTCTGTGTCGCGGGCGTCGTCCTGGCGGCGGTGGCGGCGCCGCGCAGCATTGTGCCGCGGGTGCTCGCGCTGACTCCGGTGCGCTACGTCGGCCGCATCTCCTACGGCCTCTACATCTGGCACTGGCCGATCTTCATCTGGCTCGACCACGCGCGGACCGGGCTCCTGGGCTACGAGCTGTTCGCGGTGCGGGTCGCCGTGACCTTCGCGGTGTCGGTGGTCTCCTTCCACCTCATTGAGCGGCCCATCCGCATGGGCACGTTCGTCAGCCAGTGGCGGGCCTGGCTGGTGGTCCCGGCCGGCGTCGGCGTCGTGCTCGTCGCGGTGATCGCCGCGACGACAGGGACGACCGCCGTGGCCAGCACGACGTTCCCGAGCCTGCCCCAGCCCACCGGCACCACGACGACGACCAAGGCAGGGACCCCGCCCGTGCGCGTCCTGCTGTTCGGCGACTCGGTCGCCCTCACGCTCGGGCTGGGACTGGCCGACCCGGCCGACCAGTCCAAGTACGGCTACGTGCTCTCGGACAAGGGGATCCTCGGGTGCGGCGTCGTGAACGGCCCCGAAGTCGAGCTGCTCGGCCAGCATGACGCCACGCCGGCGGCATGCAACGGCTCCGCCTACGACCCCGGCGAGCCGGCGGCCAACCAGCCCTGGCCCTACCAGTGGCTGTCGGCCATGGGCGAGGTCCATCCCAATGTCGTCGTGCTGCTCGCCGGGCGCTGGGAGGTGGTCGACCGCGAGTACCAGGGCCGGTGGACCAACATCTTGAACCCGACGTACGCGGCCTACGTGAAGAACCAGCTCGACAAGGCGTCCATCGTTGTCACCTCGACCGGTGCGCACATGGTCTTCCTCACCGCCCCGTGCACGGACGAGGGCGAGCAGCCGGACGGGTCGCCGTGGCCCGAAGACAGCGCAGCCCGGCTCAACGCGTACAACCGCCTCGTGCGCGAGGTGGCGGCCGAGCACCCGCAGACCGACTCGGTGGTGGACCTCGACGCGGCGGCGTGCCCGGGCGGGAAGTTCACCGTCAGCCTCGACGGCGTGGCCGTGCGGCGTAGCGACGGCATCCACTTCACCGTGGCCGGCGGCGAGCTGCTGGCACCCGTGATCATGCCGCCGATCGTGGCGGCGGGGCGGGCGCAAATGGACGGCACCGCAGCGCCGGCGTCAGCCGGGTGAGGCCGTCTTCGGGTTGACGTTCTGCGGCACCGTGGTGGTGCCGCCGCCTCCACCCGGGCCGGTGCTGCCGCTGGGCGCCTGCGGGTTCTCGTTGCTGTTGGTGTCGGCGACGACGCATTGCGCATCGAGCGCGGGGACGAGGTGGCCCTCGTCCACGGTGGCTCCCTCGGAGATCGTCGTCATCAGCGAGTTCCACGAGCCGTCGTCGGAATTGGCGGCAGCGGCGAGCGGGAGCGCCGTGCGCAGCTCCTGGTCGGCCCGCTTCTGGAGCAGCGCCACGGTGGCGGCGGGCATGCCCACCTTCCTCGAGCGTTCCCAGTCGGCGACGGAGAGGTGCACGTGGACACAGGCCTGCTGGGCCAGGGCCTGGCCTCCCCCGTTGGAGCAGGCGCCGAAGACGAGGGCGGCGCCGGCGACGACGGCGGCCAGCGCCAGGGCCCGTCCCCCCTGCTGGGCCCGGTTCACTTCAGGCGAGCCAGCCTTCGGCGGACTCGAGCAGGTACCGGCTGACCGCGAGGGCGCGGTCGAACACGTCGCACAGGAGCTCCTCGCCGCTCAAGACCCGGGCCAGCGACACCGGGTGGCGGGCCACGATGCTGAGGCGCCGCTCGGAGCCGTCGGTCGCGTTGGCGAAAGAGTCGATGGCCGAGACCTCGAGCGGCAGCTCGATGCCGCCGACGCCGGCCAGGTCGATGGCGAGGCGCAGGAGGTCGGGCCCGCTCGGCAGCGGGGGGAGCGCCCAGGTGAATGTGAGTGGGAAGTGGAACTCGTCGGGCGGCTCCTCGTCGTCGGCCAGGAGCACGACCGCGTCCTCGAAGGACAGGAGCACGCGGGGGTCGACGTCGAGGGCGAGGTGCAGGTCGAGCGGGCCGCCGCAGCCCTCTTCGGGGTGCAGGTCGACCTCCCACACCTGGCGAAGGGAGTAGGTCTCGACGAAGTGCCGCTCGTCGTGGACGTGGAACCCGTGGTCGACGGAGTGGTCCTTCAGGTCGGCGACGTAGCCGGCAACGTCGATGGCAGCCACAACGGAGACGAGCCTAGGACGAAACCGTACGGGGCCCGTTCCGGGCGGGCCCGGCCGCGACGCTGCCAGTAGGGTCCCTCATCCGTGGAACCCGTTCGCCTGCTCGAGGTGCTCGACGACGCCGTCGCGGCGGTCCGGGACGCGCTCGACGCGCTCGATGACTGGGGCCCCGCGGGAACGAGGCCGGGGCAATACCGCCTCGACCTGGCCGCCGACGGCGCTGCGCTGCCGGTGCTGCACGGCGCTGGCCTCGTGGTGCGCTCGGAGGAGTCGGGCCGAACGGGCGACGGCCCGTCTGGTCTGCTGGCGGTGATCGACCCGGTGGACGGCTCGACCAACGCGCACCGGGGCCTGCCTTTCTACGCGACGAGCATCTGCGTGCTCGACGCCGAGGGCCCGCTGGTCGGCCTCGTGGTGAACCAGGCGACCGGGACGCGCTACGCCGCGGTGCGAGGTGGCGGCGCCGAGCGAGACGGACGGGCCATCGCTCCCTCGGAGTCCACCGAGCTGGGCCGGGCCATCGTCGGGATCTCGGGCTTCCCGGGCCGCCACCCGGGCTGGGCCCAGTTCCGCGCGCTGGGGGCGGCGTCCCTGGAGTGCTGCGCCGTGGCCGAGGGTGTGCTCGACGCCTACCTCACGGCGGGGCGGAGCACGCTCTACGGCTGGGACTACCTGGCCGGGCTGCTGATCTGCCGGGAGGCGGGGGCGGTGGCGCGCGAGCGCGACAGCCACGACCTGGTGGTGCGGGACGAGGCGCGCCGGCGGCCCGTTCTGGCGGCGACGGCGGCGCTGGCCGACCGGCTGTGCGAAGAGGAGGAATTGTGAGCGACGCGGCGCTACGCGCGCACAAGACGTGGCGGACGCTCGAGCCGCTGCACGGGATGATCTACTTCGTGCCCGAGGCGGCGGAGGAGTACGGGCACCTCGGCATCACGGGCACGGCGGGGTACTTCGCCTCGCGTTCTGCCGCCATGGGCGCGGTGACGGCCGATGTGGTCGTCTCCACCTTCTTCAATTTCAACCCCGAGCTGGTGCACGCCGCCATCCCCGGTGCGTGGGAGGTGGCGACGCCGGCCCAGGTGCTCGAGGCGCGCCTGCGTGCGGTCGATCGGGCCTGCCGGCGGCTGCTGGGTGACGCGACCGTCGAGTCCGCCGCAATGGAACGGGCGGCGGCCCTGGCGCGCCCGGTGGCCGAAGCGGCGGCCCGCCACGTCGAAGGCCGGCCGCTGGCGGCGGCGCACGCCGAGTTGGCCTGGCCGGACGAGCCGCACCTGGCGCTCTGGCACGCCCAGTCCGTCCTGCGCGAGTTCCGCGGCGACGGCCACATCGCCCTCCTGGTGGTGCACGGACTCTCGGGGATCGAGGCCCTGGTCACCCACGCGGCGGCGGGGGACGTCCCGGCGCGCCTGCTGCGGGCCACACGCGCCTGGCCCGACGCGGCCTGGGACGCGGCGGTCGACGGGCTGCGCGGGCGGGGCTGGCTCGAACCGGGGGAGGATCCCTTGCGGTTCACCAGGTGGGGCGCGTCGGAGCGTCGTGCGATCGAGGACGGCACCGACGCGCTGGCGGCGGCGCCCTACGACATCCTGGGCGAGGAGGGCTGCGCCGAGCTGCGCGCGCTGGTCCGGCCTTGGAGCACGGTGTTCGCCGAGCAGTTGCGCTAGCGCAGGCGAGGGGACAGCGGGTCCCCTACATTGGGCCGCCCAGCTCGAGCGACCCGGTGGGAGCGCGACGTTGAGACACACGATGCGAGGACAACCGTGCGCCGCGCCACCGGGCGGTGAGGCCGCGGGCGGGCCATGAGCCCGAGGACGGCGCGGCGAGCCCTTCCGCTCCGCGAGGCGCTGCGGGGCCCCGGGCTGAGCGTCTACGACCTGGTGCTCGCCGTGGGCATCGCCGCCCTCGGCTACCTCATCATCAAGCTCGGGCAGGCGATGACGGTCAACTTCGCCCCCGGTCGCACCGAGGTCAAGCTCAACACCGACATCGTGAACGTTCCGTACTACGCGGCGCGTTCGCTGCTCCGCATGTTCATCGCCCTGTTCCTCTCGACGGTGTTCACGCTGGTCTACGGGACGGCGGCGGCGCGGCTGCGACGCGCCGCCAAGGTGCTCGTTCCGATCCTCGACGTCCTGCAGTCGATCCCGATCCTCGTGTTCCTTCCCATTGCGCTCACGCTGTTCCTCAAGGTGTTCCCGAGCAACCTGCTCGGGCTGGAGCTGGCGTCGATCTTCGTCATCTTCACGTCGCAGGCCTGGAACATGACCTTCAGCTTCTACCACTCGCTGATCAGCCAGCCGACCGAGCTCGACGAGGCGGCCCGGATGTACCGCCTCACCAAGTGGCAACGCTTCTGGAAGCTCGACGTGCCGAGCTCCATGATCGGCCTCGTGTGGAACATGATGATGTCGATGGGCGGCGGGTGGTTCTTCCTCACGGCGTCCGAGGCCGTGACGGTGTTCATCCACGGCAAGGGGATCACCGAAAGCCTGCCGGGCATCGGCAGCTACATGGGCGCCGCCGTGTCCGAGGGGTCGTACCCCAAGGTCACGATCGCCATCGTGGTCATGATCATCCTCGTCGTGGGGACCAACTTCTTCGTCTTCCGGCCGCTGGTGGCGTGGTCGGACCGCTTCCGCTTCGAGACCTCGGAGGCCACCGACAAGCCCCAGAGCTACGTCCTCGACTTCCTGCGGCGCTCGTCCGTCCCGCACGCGCTGGGCCGCCTGGTGCGCCCGCTCGGACGCTTCCTCGACCGCGTCACGCGGCCGTTCGGGCTGGCCGAGTACCCGCTGCGGGTGGACGAGCGACGGCGCCGCGTAGGCGACATCGTCTTCTGGGTGGTCATCGGCGGCGTCGCCGCATTCCTCGTCGTCGATGTCGTCCTCTACCTGAACGCGCACCTGGGCTTCTCCCACCTCCCGTCGATCATCGCGATGGGGTTCGCCACGTTCGGCCGGGTCGTGGTCCTGCTCGTGGTGTCGACGCTGATCTGGGTGCCGGTCGGAGTGAAGATCGGCATGAGCCCGAAGCTGTCCCGCTACGCCCAGCCGGTGGTCCAGGTGCTGGCCAGCTTCCCGGCCATCCTCCTGTTCCCGTTCCTGACGGTGGTGTTCCTCGACCTGGACATCCCGCTGGACGTCGGCGCCATCCTGCTCATGGCGCTCGGCGCGCAGTGGTACATCCTCTTCAACGTCATCGCCGGGGCGAGCGCCATCCCGACCGACATGATCGAGATGATGGACCTGATGCGCCTGACCCGACGGCAGCGCTGGCGCGAGGTGATCCTGCCCGCCGTGTTCCCGGCCTACGTGACGGGAGGCATCACCGCGGCGGGCGGGGCGTGGAATGCGTCCATCGTCGCCGAGCTGGTGGCCTGGCACCGGCAGACGCTCAACGCGTACGGGCTGGGCAATTACATCTCAGTGGCGTCCAGCGACGGCAAGTTCGCCGTGCTCATCGCGGGCGGGATCGTGATGAGCGCCTTCGTCGTGACTGTGAACCGTCTGTTCTGGCGCCGCCTCTACCGCCTGGCCGAGACGAGGTACGCGCTGTGAGCGCGCTGGCGTTGACCGGGCGGGTCGCGCCGATGCAGAGTGAACGGCGATGACCGCCCCGACCGCCCGTCCGACTGTCGCGCCCGAGCGAACGCCGATCATTGAGGTGTCGCACGTCACCAAGACGTTCACCTCGCCCGACGGGAGCCCTCTGCCCGTGCTCGACGATATTTCGCTGGAGTTGCGAGAAGGCGAGATCGTCGCGCTGCTCGGCCGCTCGGGCTCGGGCAAGAGCACGCTGCTGCGTTGCATCGCGGGGCTGATCGTGCCCACGTCAGGCCAGGTGTCCTACCGGGGCTCGCCGCTCAACGGCTGCTGCCGCGGGGTGTCGATGGTGTTCCAGAGCTTCGCCCTGCTGCCGTGGCTCACCGTTCTCCAGAACGTGGAGCTCGGGCTCGAGGCGCGCGGAGTGGATGCCGGTCAGCGGCGCGTGCGGGCGGAGCGGGCGATCGACACCATCGGCCTCGACGGGTTCGAGTCGGCCTACCCGAAGGAGCTCTCGGGCGGGATGCGCCAGCGGGTGGGCTTCGCCCGCGCCCTGGTCGTCGAGCCCGACGCGCTGTTGATGGACGAACCCTTCTCGGCTCTCGACGTGCTCACGGCGCAGAATCTGCGCGCCGAGCTGCTGCGGTTGTGGACGCAGCCCGACTTCCCGACGAAGGCGATGCTGATCGTGACGCACAACATTGAGGAGGCGGTGATCCTCGCTGACCGGATCTTCGTGCTGGGAGCGAACCCGGGGCGGATCCGGGCCGAGATCCCCGTGGCGTTCCCCCAGCCGCGCGACCGGCACGACGCGGACTTTGCGGCGTTGGTCGACGAGATCTACGGATTCATGACGGACCGTGACTCGCGGCCGCCGTCGCACGTGTGGACGGTGGCGACGCCGGGGGAGGGGTCGCCGGTGGACACCCCGCTGCCGGCGGCGACGGTGGGCGGGATGTCGGGCCTGCTCGAGATCGTCGAGGCACATGGCGGGCGCGAGGACCTGCCCGACCTGGCGAGCGAGCTGACGTTCGAGGTGGACGACCTCCTCCCGCTGGTCGACGCGGCGCAACTCCTGGGGCTGGCCGAGGTCGACGAAGCGGACCTGCAGATCACCGAGGAGGGGCGCGTGTTCGTCCAGGCGGACATCTTGGAATCCAAGAGGATCTTCGCCCAGCGCGCCCGCGAACGCGCGCCGCTGGTCCGGGCCATCTGCAAGGCGCTCGACGCCACCAACGACGGCAACATCGGCGAGAACTTCTTCCTGGACCTGCTGCGCCGGGGTTTCTCCGAGGACGAGGCGCGCGAGCAGATGCGGATCGCGGTCGACTGGGGCCGCTACGGCGAGCTGTTCGATCTCGACTCCAACACAGGCCAGCTGACGCTCGACCACTCCCAGGCCCTCGGCGCCGCTTGAGGGCTCGTCGGGACTCCCGCACGCGGGGCGGGAGGCATAATTGCCTGCCGGCGCCCGAGCGCTGGGGCGGGCGCTTAGCTCAGATGGTTAGAGCAGCTGGCTTACAACCAGCAGGTCGGGGGTTCGAGTCCCTCAGCGCCCACCGACCGGGACGGTGCGCAAACCGCGCCGTTCTCATGGTGGACCCCACCCATAGGAACACGGAAGATCGGGTGGATGGCGTCCCGGCTGTCCACGCGGATCTCGTGGATCAGAGCCTGGAGGAGAACCTTCACGGGAGCCGTTCCGCCTGCGGCCACGGCCTCGGCGACGCGCTCATGCAGCACGCGGAGATCCTCCGGTGTCGGCGCGGTGAGATCAGCGTCGTCCATCTGGTCCGCAAGGTCCTGACGACGGGCTCGCAGCGCCGTCGCCCGGTTGCCCAGTTCCGTGACCCGCTCGCCGCAAACGGTCTCGGGCATGGCTCCGGTCTCGAAGGCCCGGAGGTAACGGTCGATTGCTGCTTCGACCTTGGCCAGCTCGGCATCGACGGCGGCCAACTCACCTTCCTGGCGTGAACGACCGAGTTGTGCGCGTCCCTGGGCTTCGGCCACGGCCGTAGTGAAGAGGTCAGTGTCCTCGTAGGCGGCGAGGAGGGAGCGCACGACGGCATCGTCGAGCGCGTCGGCGGGGAGCCGGTCGGCGGCACAGGTCTTCGACCCGTAGCGCTGACGACCGCCGCAGGTGTAATAGCGGTAGGTGGAGTTGCGTCCGGTCGCCCTCGTCCCGGTGAAGTGACGGCCACAGCCACCGCAGACCACCAGTCCGCTCAAGAGGTAGTCCGAAGCGTTGGAGGCGCGCTTGGAGACATCCTCGCCCCGTTCCGAGAGTATGGCCTGGGCGGTATCGAAGAGGCCCTCTTCGACGAGCGGGGGGTGGCTGGCCTCGCTCCAGGTGCCGCGGAAATGGACCTGGCCGAGATAGGTGCGGTTGCGCAGCACGGTGAGCACGGCCTTGAACGACCACGCTTTGCCCGCCCGTGTGGAGAGCCCGGCCGCGCTCAGCCAGTTGGCGATGGCATGCGCACCGAGGCGTTTGTTGGCGTAGAGGTCGAAGATGACCGCGATGAGCGGGGCCTCGGCCTCGTCGACGTCGAGGCGACCCTCGCCCTTGACCGCCCGATAGCCGAAGGGCTCGTGCCCGCCGCACCAGCCGCCCTGGGCGGACTTGCGCTCCATGCCGGCGATCACGCGGTCGATGATGGTGGCCCGCTCGAACTCGGCGAACACCCCGAGCATCTGGACCATCATCCGCCCCGCCGCCGACGTCGTGTCGAAGGGCTCGGTGGCCGAGCGGAACCCGACCCCGGCCGCGTCGAGGGTCTCGAGCACCTCGGCCAGTCCACGGACCGAACGTGCCAGGCGGTCGACGCGGTAGACGAGGAGAAGGTCGAACCGGCCGGCCTTAGCGGCGCGCAATGCACTGCTGAGACCCGGACGTTCGAGCTTGGCGCCCGACATCTGGTCGGTGAAGGTGCCGACCAGCTCCCAGTCCTCTTGGCTCGCCACGTAGGCGGCCAAGCGTTCTGACTGGGCACCGAGTGAGTAGGGCTGGTTCACCTCGTCGGTCGAGATCCGGGTGTAGGTGGCAATGCGCACGCGGTGCTCCCTCCGTGATCCGATGCTGTGCTCAGCGAACCTGGCCAAGTATCACCGATGGGTGTCACCTGCCGGCACGCTGAGTCCACACGACGTCTTCTCCGTGGCCCAGGTGCCCGGGGGGGCCTGGCCCGTTCCGCCGTCGGGCGTCCAGGGTCGCTGCGGGGCGCCGCCACGGTGATGGTCGGCGGAGCCTTCGCCTCGCCCAGCTCGGCTCCATCACCGGTCTCCGCTCCTCGCTCGGCCAAAGGCCGCCCCTTGACTCCCGCCGTCGGAGCGGGCTTCTCCTCGCTCACGGAGCAAGGCCGGGCCTTGCTCCGAGTCGGAGCCCGACGGTTCAGGCCCCACGTCCGCATCGTGATCGTCGATCGGTTCGTCGTTCTTTCGATGACGTCGTTGAAGGCGATGTCGAGTGCGAGTTCGTGTTCGGAAGACCATCGCCGGCCCCGACGGGCACGGCAATGGGTCCGATGTGTGATCCGTGCGCAACGCCGAGCAATGGCACCAGCAGCTCGGCCAGAGCCTCGACGGCTCGCCACTCCTGGTCGGGGGAGAGGGCGACGAAGGTGACGGGACAGAGCGAAATGCCCGCGCTATTCGTCGTCGATGTCCGTCGCTCGGGGCGTCCGGTGTCGACCAGGCGCTCGGGTCGCATCTCAGCGATGACCCTGCGTTCCGCAGATCCTCGTCGTCGCGGCATCGGTTCTCCACGGATCGAAGCCAAGACAACATGTCCTGACTACTCCCATGGTTCGAATGGGCGTCACCTCCGTCGTCATCCCATACGCTCACCCGGTCGGGATCTCGCGACGAGCGGAGCGTCACCTCGACGGTTGCGATCGTCACCTTGGTGCCCGACGACGTCACCTTGACCTCAACGCTCGGCCTGCGGCGTCACCCCGGAACATCACCCTCCCTGGTAGTGGGATTGTTTGCGGCGGTGGTCAAGGACGCGCATCGCTCGACCTCGACCAGACGGGGCACCGTGTGCCTGTGCTTGCGGCCGAGCCACGGTTGGTTCGAGTTGGTGGCGCCGCCGTGGCCGGCACGGCAGCGGTCTTGGGCTGCGCGTCTCCCTGTTGGGCGTGCGCTCCTCGCTCGACCACGGGGCGCACCTTTGATCCGGGAAGTGGCCGCGTAACTTGGGCTCAGGGCGCCAGCAGAGACCGTGATTCGATCCAGGGCACCCGAAGTCCGCATGGTGCCCGCTCGAAGCTCCACGGACATTCTGCAGTCCATCTGGCTCAATCTGGCGGGACACGTGCTGTCGCTCGTCGCGTCCGTGAGCGGCGCGGCGGTGGCCGCGCCCCTCACCACTGCGATCGGGAACACGTCCGGGTACTGTCGCCGTTCGACGCGAACGCAGCGGCGTCCAGGCGGGCATCGAGCCCGCCGTGAGCGCCGGTTGACGTCACCCCCGTCTTTCCGCCGGACCTGTACATATCAGCCACACCCGTGCACCAAGGCTGCGTAATGCCGCATATTCGATTGGATGCGCATTCGTTGGCGAGTCCCGTTGTGCCGTGTGACCAGGCGCTGCTTCGGCGAGGTGACGACGAAGGTGACGTTGGTTTCGCCGAAGATCACTTCGCTGACGTGGCATCCCTCGTTCGGGTCGCAACTGATGATCGAATAATGCGTCAGTTGCGCCACGACAGGTGGCACTGTGCAAGGCGGAAACGTGGTCGGAGCGGCCCATCTGAGCTTGGTCGACGGAGCCGTCGATCTCGACGCGGAGTCGGCTGTGTTCGAGGCGATGCTCGACGGGTGGCGGGCCCAGCAGCTGGCTCGAAGTCTGTCCTTCGCCACCATCGACGCGGGCGCTCGGGTGGGTGCGCCGCTTCGCAGAATTGGCCGCGTCACCCCCCTGGCATTGGACGCCCGCCATGTTCGACGCGTGGTCGGCGCGGCTGCGTCGAGAGCAACGAGCACCCTCCACCCTGAGGGGCTACCAGCTCAGCGTCCGGGCCTTCTTGGCCTACGTCTGCGACCCCCTCTACGGCTGGGACACCGAGTGCCTGACCGGCTTTGGGAATCATCCCACCCAGATCTGCTCGGGCGCCAACTCCATGGCGCACGTGGTCGAGGCCGAGGGCCGACCGGGACGGCGCTCGATGAAGATGGCCGAATGCCAGAACCTCTTCGATGCGGCCGACGCCCGGGCCGAGCGGATCCGGCCGGGCGCAAGGGCTGGGTACCAGCGTTTTGCGACGCTACCATGCTCAAGGCGGCCTACGGGTGGGGGCCTGTGCCGCCACGAGCTGGTGATGCTCGAGCGCCCCGACTTCGGGGCCAACACCAGAGCACCCGAGTTCGGTGACTCCGGTGTCTGTTGGGTCCGTTTGGCCAAGGCGTCGGGTAGCTCGGGGCCGCGCCGCCGGGGTGTGGTGACGGTGAGCAACCACTTCATCGAGGACGGAGCGTGTACGTGAAGAACCAATGTCAGTCAGATCGTTCTCGGTTACTTGATAGTCCGCCCAGTGACATTCGGCGCGGACTTTTGTATGCTCAACGTAGTCCTCAACAAACGAACAACTGACAGTGTTGAGTGGGAACTCGGTGAACGCGGCGTAGGGGACCCTTGGATATCAGACCTCTGAGCGCGCTCGCCTGCAAAGACTTATGCAGTGGTCAGAGGAGGGGAACAGTGAGCGTTCGCGAAGAGTCCTGTCGCGTCCTGCGGCAGCACAAGTCCCGTGCGGAGGTGCGCAGTGTCGGCAGGTTCGGGACTGGCCACTCGTTACTGTGTGGCTGTGTGCTGGCCAGTCTTCTGATGGCATCTATGTTCGCCACGATCAGTATCGCGACAACGGAGATGACCGCCGTGGGCGCCTCCGGTCCGACGTTGCCAACCACTTATTCGTACACCGACTCCACCGTGACGTGGGGACCCTGGTCCAGTGATGAGACCATCGAAATCCTGGCCGTAGGAGCGGCGGGCGGCTCGGACCTCTTTGCGGATAACTCGTCGACGGGAGGCGAGATGCTGGGAGGCGACGGGGCCGCCGAGATGGCCACCCTCACGGTGCCAACGGGTGATTCGCTCACGATCGCGGCTGGAGGGGCAGGCGGAAACGCCTTGAGCAACGGCGTCGGCGCGGCAGGCTACAACGGTGGCGCCGCGGGGCGCGGTGGCAACCTCGGGACGCCTGGTGGAGGCGGCGGGGGTGGTGCGTCATCTGTGACCGAGTCGGGGACCGGTGGCTCGACCGCCCTGGTGGTCGCCAGCGGCGGTGGTGGAGCCGGCGGATCGGACTGTTCGAACCACGGACTCTACTGCAGCACCTACTACGGCGACGAGTTTCCCCAACAAGGCGGTGCGGGCGGTGCGGGTGGTATCTCGGCCGGTGTGCCGGGTGGTGCTGGGCAAAGCGGCAGCGAACCCGGCGGCGGCGGCGGTGGTGGTGGCGTGACCAGCGGTACCTCAGGTTCGGGTGGTGCTGGAGGGAGTGGGGATGGCAACTGCAGCGGTGACCCGGGAGGGGCGGGAGCGGGCGGACCGGGCGAAGGCCCGTGCTACGACTGGGCGGGCGTGGGCGGAGGCGGTGGAGGCGGGTACTACGGGGGCGGCGGCGGTGGTGGAGGCGGCGGCAACGGCAACCCCGGCGGCGCGGGTGGAGGTGGTGGAGGTGGTTCGAGCTACGTCGTGGCGGGGGCCACGGGCCTCCAGAGCGAAGCCGGAACGAACGCCGGGGCCGGTTACGTGGAGATTGGATCCCCCGGTAGCTTGAGCCTGCCACTCGTAGGTGGCGCGGTCACCGCCGCCAACGGTCAGGGCGGCGGCCCCACCACGTGGTGCGGTTGCGTGGGCGCGACCCCAACGGTCGACCCGGTCAACGCCATAGATGGTGACTTTTACCAAAGTGCCACCGATCTCACGGTGCCGGGTCCCGGTGTCCCCCTCGGCTTCGTACGCACCTATGACGCCAACATGGCCCAGATCAGTGGTGGCGTGTCGAACCCGAGCGATCTCGGGCCCGGCTGGACCGACAACCTGGCCATGAACATCGCGAGCGTGCCGGGCATGGCGACGGTGACCGAGGCCGACGGCGCCGAAGTCCAATTCACTCCTTCCAACACCAACACTGCGTGGTGTCAGTCGGCCGACAACTACTGCCCGCTCGCCCCACGCGACATCTCCACGCTCAACCAGAACACCGACGGAACCTGGACCTTCACCGACGACCTGAGCTCTCCCTTGACCTATACGTTCACGTCGTCGGGGCAGCTCTCGAAGATCGCCAACGCGGCGGGGCAGTCGATCACGGCCTCCACCGAGAGCCCCGGGGGCGGCACGGGCTCGGCGGCCTGTCCGTCGAGCGCCACCAGCTGCACGGTCTGGACGTCGTCGGTCACCAACGAAACGCTGACCGAGGTCTACGACGCGGGCGTGCTCACCGAGGTTCAGGGCTATGCGTCCTCAGGCAGCCCGGCGTCGGTCAGCTTCTGTTACTACGGGTCGACCTGTGCCGCCGGCCACGGCAGCGGCCTCGCCGGGTCTCTCTATTCGGCCACCGACCCGGGTGCGCGGACTACCAGCTATGCCTACGACTATGCGAACTCCAACACCGCCCTGCGCTACGACTTGGTGACCCAGACGAACCCCGACCAATCCACCATCGCCAACCAGTACAACTCGGCCGGCGAGGTCTCCCAGCAGACGAGCCCGAGCGGAGTGGTGTCCACCTTCAGCTACAACGAGATCGGCACGCCGTCGCAGCCAGTCGGGGCGGTGCCTGGAGACTCCACCACGGTCACGGTCTCGCCCGGGGGCGGCCAACCGTCGACCAGCACCCAGTACACCTTCTCTTCGGGAGAACTCGCCTCCACCACGGTCGATCCTGGTGGCGCGACGCAATCGGTCACCAGCACCCTCAACGATCCCGACACCGGCCAGCACGCCTCGAGCACCGACAACGGCAACACCTCGACCACGAACCTGCCCACACCGTCGACCCCGAGCTCGTATCTGAACGCCATCGACCCGACCTCGACGACTGACGCGCTGGGCAACACCAGCCTCTACGGCTACACCTCGACCAACCAGATCTGGTGTGAGGTCGAGCCGGCCGAGGCCGCCAACGGCGTCGTGTGCCCGAGCAGCCAACTCACCACGCCGCCTTCGCCGGGGTCATCGGGCAAGCCGACCTCGAACTGCACCGCCGCTTCGACCCAGCCCTGTCTGGGCGCCACCTTCACCTTCTACGACGCGGCGGGCAACCCCACCTACGTCACCGACCCGCTCGGCAACACCACCCAGACGAAGTACACCACCGCCGAGCAGCCGTGGTGCCAGGTCGACGCCGCGCAGTACACCAGTGCGGGCACGTCGTGTCCGTCGAGCCCGCCGGCCAGCCCGCCGACTGGCACGGTAACGGGCTACACGACGACGCTCTACGACTCGTCGGACCGAGAGACCTCGGTCACGAATCCGCTGGGCGCCACCACCACCTACGGCTACCACGACACGACCTACCCCGACAGCGCCACCAAAGTGGTCGATCCCGAGGGTGACACGACACTCATCTACCACAACGACGCTGATCAACCGACCCGGCAGGTCGAGACGGCGCCCGCGGGCGCATTCTCGGCCACGACCATCACGGCGTACGACGCCGCGGGCCGGGTCTTTTGCACCATGAGCCCCTTGGGCTACGCCGAGGAAAACGACACCGACACGTGCCCATCGACCGAACCGACGAGCCCGCCGTCACCGAGCTCTGACACGAACCCAGGGCCGTACCCTGGGGCGCAGGTGACCATCTACAACGGCTCGGGCCAACCGACCTACCAGATCAACGCGGTGGGCGGCGTGACCCAGACCGCCTACGACGGGGCCGGCAACGTCTACTGCACCGTCGCTCCGGCCGACTACGCGCAGAGCATCTCGTGCCCCGCCGTGGGCGCGGCGTGGACCGCCGGCATCACGCTCACGTCCTATGACGCCAACGGCCGAGCGGTGTCGGTCACCAACCCGCTCGGCGGGGTCACCGCCACGACCTACGATGCCTCGAGCAACGTGACCCAGACGACGATCGAGTCGAACAACTCGAGCGCGGACCCGAACATCGTGACCTCGTACGGCTACGACGCCGACAACCGCCTCACCTCGACCACGGTCGACCCGGGCGGCGGCACGCTCCAACAAGAGACCAAGCAGTCCTATGACCCCGACTCCAATGTCTTCTGCTCGGTGTCGGCCAACGCGGTGGCGGGCGCGAGCTTCCAGTGCCCGACCTGGCAGGACACTTGGATCGCCGCCCCGCCGAGCCCGACCTCGCTCTACTCGTCCACTCCGACGGCCGCCCAGGCCAACGACGTCACCACCACCTTCTACGACGCCGACAACAACCAGGTCCAGAGCACCAACCCCGACGTCGAGACGACCGTCGACGTCAACGACCCCGACGGGCGGACCATCTGCCAAAGCGACCCGACCAACGTGGCTGCGTGGCTCAAGACCAACCCGACCGGGACCTACCCGTATCTGTGCACCAGCCCACCCCCGTCCTCGGGCGTCACAGCCACGGTCTACGACCAGATCGGCGACGTCACCTCCTCGACCGACCAGGTGGGCGACGTCACCAAGTACACCTACACGCCCGACGGCTCGGTCCAGACCATGGAGGACCCCGGGTCCAACACCACCACCGACTGCTACTACTACGAGAGCGGCACCAGCCCGTGTTCGACGGCGGCGCCGAGTGCGGGCGGCCTCGGCTCGGATCTCTATCAGAGCACGACGCCCGACACGGCCAAAGACGCAAGCGGTGAGGTGACCACGACCACCTACTTCCCGGGTGGCCAGCGCGATGCCACCACGGCCGGGTCTGCGACGACGCCGGCGGGCACCACCACCGACGCCTACGACCCGGCCGGGGACCTGACCTCGGTCCAGTACCTCAACACAGGCAGCGGCTACGGCGTGCCCTCGGACCTCGCTTACACCTACAACCAGGACGGCACCCGGGCCACCATGACCGACGGCTCGGGCACGACCAAGTACGCCTACGACGACAACGGCGACGTGACCTCCACCCAGCTGGTGGCGAACGCGGGCCTCTCGAACCAGACGACGAGCTACGGCTACTTCAGCACCGGCGTCCAGGCCTCGGTCAGCTACCCGGCTTATGGGACGTACTCGGCGCCGACGGTGAACTACACCTACGACGCCACCGGGGCCATGGCCACCGAGACCGACTGGCTGGGCAACGAGGTCACCTTCTCCCACGACGGTGACGGCAACTCCACCGCCCAGGACAACGCGGTGTCGACCGCCAACCCGAACGGCACCAGCTCGACAACCTGGTCCTACGACCCGGCCGACCAGAACCTCGGGGCCAGCTCGACGCTGGCCCAAACCTGCGGCGGCTCCGAGACGCTGAACCAGAACTACGACCCCAGCGCCTCGCCGCGCAACCCCGACGGCCAACTGACCGAGTACGACACCAGCTATGCCGGCTCGTGCTCGGGCCAAGGGTCGATGGAGCGGGACTATTCCTACGATGCGGCGGGGCGGGTCACCTACCAGGGCACCTCGCCGCAGGGCTCGAACCCGGCCAACATCGGCTATAACGCGGCGGGTGACGCCACGACCATCTCGAACCACGCTAGCGGCGGCACCTACGACACCTATACCCAGAGCTACGACGCCGCCGGCGAGCTGACGGCTCAGACGCCGCAGTCGAACTCGGGCGGGATCTCGACCGGCTACGGCTACGACACGCTGGGCGACCAGACCCAGGTCACCGTCAACTCGGGCACGACTGTCGAATCCAGCTACGGCTACACCCAGGCCGGCCAGCTGGCATCGGCCACCACGCCGGGGGGCAACGCCGCCTACCTCGACCAGGGTGACGGTCTCGAGGCGGCGACCACGGCGACGGGTTCGGTGTGGGGGGCGGTCAAGAGCGTCGACGGCACCAACAGCATCAACGGGGTGTCGTGTACCACCACCTCGTTCTGCATGGCTGTCGATGCCGCGGGCAACGCGCTGAGTGAGAACGGCACGACCTGGGGTTCGGCTGCCAGCATCGACGGCACCAATGCCCTGAAGGCGGTCTCGTGCGTGACCAGCTCGTTCTGTGTGGCCGTCGACGGAGTCGGCAACGCGCTGACCTACAACGGGACGAGCTGGTCGTCAGCCTCGGACGTCGACGGCACCAAGTCGCTCAACTCGGTCTCGTGCGCCAGCACCTCCTTCTGTGTGGCGGTGGACAGTTCGGGCAATGCGCTCACCTACAACGGCTCCACCTGGTCCTCCGCCTCGATCGATGGCACCACCGTCCTCGACGGCATCTCGTGCCCCTCGACCAGCTTCTGCGTCGCCGTCGACCACGTCGGCAACGAGCTGACCTACGCCAACGGGTCGTGGTCGTCGGCCACGAACGTCGACGGGACGCGCATTCTCGAATCGGTATCGTGCGCCGATTCGAGCTTCTGCGTGGCCGTCGATGGCCACGGCCAGGACGTGATGTTCAACGGCACGTCGTGGAGCACCCCGGTCTCGATCGACAGCACCCGCACCTTCGACTCGGTCAGCTGTTCGAGTTCTGCCGCCTGTCAGGCCGTCGATGCGTCGGGCTACGTGGTGGCCTACAACGGCGCCGCGTGGAGCACGCCGGTCAAGGTCGGCTCCACGGCCTTCCCCGCCGTGTCGTGCCCCGCCGCTAACAGCTGCACGCTGGGCACCGCAACAGGCGGAGCCCGCACCTTCGGACCAGCGACCTGGAGCACTGCCGCCAGCATCGACGGTACGACGAGCCTCAACGGCCTCTCGTGTGCGACGTCGACTCAGTGCATAGCGGTCGATGGCGCCGGCAATGCCCTCAGCTACAACGGGACCGCCTGGACCACCGCCAGCATCGACGGCACGACCGCCCTCGACGCCGTGTCGTGTCCGACGACCACATTCTGCGCGGCGGTCGATGCCTCGGGCAACGCGCTCACCTACAACGGCACCACGTGGACCGCGGCGGCGAACATCGACGGCACCACCGCGCTCACCTCCGTGTCGTGTACGAGTGCGAGCTTCTGCACGGCGGTGGACAATTCGGGCAACGCGCTGACCTACAACGGGACGACCTGGAGCGCGGCGACCAGCGTCGACCCGGGTGGATCCCTCAAGAGCGTCTCCTGCACGACCGCCTACGATCAGAGCACCCAAGGCAGCGAGCCCTTCTGTGCCGCCGTCGATGGGTCGGGGAACGCGCTCAGCTACGCCAATGGGACGTGGACGACCACCAACGTCGATTCCTCGAATGCGTTCCGCGCTGTCTCGTGTGCAGGCGCCACCTTCTGCGTAGCGGTCGACACGTCGGGTCACGAGCTCTCCTTCAACGGGATGAGTTGGAGTGCACCGGTCTTGATCGATACGGCGGGCCACACCATCACCTCGGTATCGTGCGCGAGCTTCGCCTCGTGCCAGGCGGTCGACGGGGTCGGCTTCGAGATGTCCTCCAACGGGTCGACGTGGAGACCGAGGACCGACATCGACGGCGCCAAGACGATCACATCGGTCTCGTGTGCTGCTCCGGGATCCTGCGTGGCGGTCGACAGCTCCGGCAATGCCCTGACCTATTCGGCGCCCCTTTCAACGGGCCAGTTCACCTGGGACACCAACAGTCCGTTAACCGTCGTGCTCTCCGACGGGGCCAACGACTACATCTACGGACCGAACGGAACCCCGGTCGAACAGGTGTCCCTCGCCACCTCGACGCCGACGTATCTGGCCTACAACGCCTCGGACTCGAGCTGGGTGGCGACCAACGGCGCCGGCGACGAGACGGGGTTCTGGGGCTACGACGCCTTCGGCACGCTCGCCTTCGGCAATCCTCAGAGTGCGTTCGGCTACGCCGGCCAGTACAGCGATGCCACCACGGGACTCTCCAACATGCGAGCCCGGTGGTATGAGCCCGAGACGGGTGGGTTTACGACGAGGGATCCGCTGTTCTCGCAGACGGATCAGGCGTACGCCTACGCCGGAGACGACCCAGTTAACCAGTCGGACCCGAGTGGCATGTTGCCCTTGGGCCCTGCAGGCCTCGCTTGCTTGCTTGATCCCGAGTTGGAACCGGAATGCGAGGCCGTTGCGAATCCGTCACCCGAACCAGTTCCGAACCCGGTACCAACTCCGACCTTGCAAGCACCTCCTTGCCCGAGCCGGCACCACAACAACTACATCCCTCCGGGTGCTGGGAGCCCTCCAACGAGCCCCGAGAACCAGTGGGTTGTTCGCGGTGGCGTAGCAAGCGATGAGCAGAACTGGTTGAGAAAGCCGGACGAATGGACCCAGACACCGGTGGGACCGGTCGTTACTGGGGCTTCCGTCAACACATCTTCCTATGGCAGTTATGTGCCCCTGCGTACCCTCGCATCAGACTTGCCGAATAACCAAGTGGGTTACACCTCGAAGGCAATTTTGAACGCGATCGGTGCGATTGTTGTGCCCGATCCTGAGGTTGGTAAGCCATATCACGCTTTGCTCTTCATGGTTCAGGTGCAAATCGCGACAAAGCTCTTCGTTGTTCAGAAAAAAACGGATCTACCGAACGTCTGAAGATGGATCATCGATTGCCGCATCTCGTTATCCATTACAACGACGGCGCGCTCGGCAAAGGAACAGGATGGGTAAATCTAGGATCCAAGTGGGGCGACCGTCGGGTTACAAGCGTCTACTACCAGCGGCAGTTCGAGGAGCAGGGCTTTGCTCCGTCAGAAGGAGACAAGGTTCTAATGCGTGATGCTGACGGAGACATGCCGGACGCCGTAGGTACCCTTCGTTGGAGCGATACGTGGGGGTGGATCATCGATTTTGATCCCAGCGACCTACAGGTCTAGTGACAGGAGCCGGAGATGACCCGGTGAACGAGAGCGATCCGACAGGAATGGATCCTGCCGGTAGCACGGCTGTACTGACGGCCTCCGGATTGGCTTCTAAACCCTGTCCAATTGGAGTCAGTGGTCCGACGACGAATCTCGTCGTGTCGACGACAGTTGACCTTGCGTCGATCTCGCCGGTTGTTATCTCCGCTCCCGCCGCACAACCCTCGTCGATCGCGGTGGCTTTACCATCGTTCGGAACCAACTACAGCCCGGCGGGCTGCGAAGTGAAGGTTGACTATCCACACCTTGCCAAGTCTCTTGGGTATGGATCCGTCAAGGTGAACGCAGACGTTCACTGCAACTACCCGGTTGAAGAATTGGGACTGTACGTGTGGCTCTACAAGACAGGATTCTTCTGGGATTACCTTCAGGCCCAAAGGGGCGCCCCTCCTGTGCAATTCCAACGCGATATATCCAACAAGGGGACCTTTGTTGACTGCACTTCTAAGTGACTGTCGCGATTATTTCCCCAGCGCGATCACCCGATCGACGATTGGGTGAGTCGGCGCAAGAGATGCCTGCTATGAGCAGCCCAGATGAAGCCCTCGGTCACGACCGGATCGCGCTCGTAGTCGACCTGGAGCCGTCTGCTGTTCATGAGCCAGGCCCAGGTGCGCTCAACGATCCAGCGTTTCGGGAGTGCTTTGAATTGGCCGGGGTGGATGCGGTTCACCACTTCGACTCCGACGTGATGGTGTCGGCAGTGGTCGATGAAGGTGCGCTTGAAGCCGGCGTCGCACCAGAGTTTGGCAAAGCGTGTGGTGCGGTTGCGGGCACGGTCGGCCACCGTGATTCCGCCGACGTTGTCCGAGATGCTCGCCGCCACGACGGTGACCGCGATCAGGAGTCCGAGAGTGTCGACGACCCCGAAGGTCTTGCGGCCATTGATCTTCTTTCCGGCGTCAAAACCCTTGGTTTTCTTGCTCACCGTGGCTGCGGCGCGCACCGAGCGGGCATCGACGATGCCCGCCGACGGTTCTGCGTTGCGACCCTCTTTTGTGCGCACCGCCGCGGCCAGTCGCTCGGCGATACGCTCCCAGGTGCCGTCTCTGGACCACTCGAGGTGGTAGCGATGCACGGTGTTCCAGTTCGGGTAACTCTTCGGGAGAGCTCGCCACTGACAGCCGGTCGCCGTCACGTAGAAGATGGCGTCCACCACTCGGCGGCGATCCACCTTGACCGGACGGCCCATCGATCCCGACGTCCAATACGGAGCAACCAGATCGGCGATGAGTTCCCACTCTTCATCGCTCATGTCGCCGTGCGTCGTTCGCCAAGTGCGCGCTGCTCCAACCGGGTCCGATTCCATACCGAACGCTACGCGATGACCGGACCCTCACAGGGACTATTTGCACGATGACATGCCACAATTTTCCGAACAGACTCTAAGGCGCAGAGCACTTTCTATGGGAAGGCCACCGGTTCCTCGATTGAGAACGGCACCGAGTACACGGCAACCGTTGAGTCCGATGATCGCAGTATCGCCTGCGGGACTTGATCACCCTTGATGGAAGACCCGGAACGCGAACCGACAGATGAAACGGGGGCACTGGCCTTCATTGATCGCGAACCGGACTTGGTCGATCATGGGGTCAGTGTGCTCGTTGCGGAGGACCACTGGTCGTACGCTGACGAAGCGGGTCGGGTTGAGTTTTGGATTCGGCGTCATCGTTTCCGAAAGACGACGTTGGATGACGAAACCACACTCCCGAATGGCTCGAAAGGTCGGGGGAGCGTCGTTCTCTCTGGGAGCCAGCTGAGCCCGCCCTTCAACTCTCTCAGGTTCTACGTGGCAGCTCGCCTGGCGGCAGTTCGACCACAAGTGGAATAGCCGAGGAGAGAGAACCTGGAATCCCGTCTGTCTCGGACCCGAAAGCTCTTCGTTCTAGCGTTGGTCGTGTGGACCGCGTTGATGGTGGTTTGCGATCCTTTCAGAGGTCTTGATCGCCCGACGACCCAATGTCACAACGACGTCCGAGACGATCGTCTTGACGAGTCTGATATGGGCATGGATCATCGGGAACGGAGTCATCGTCGCGACGATGCTGCTGATGCGACGAAGAATGCGTAGGCGCCAATCCCTTGTCGGAAATGGCTGACGGCACCTCCGGGACATCGTTGGCGAACGTCGGCTCGAGCGTTGCCGCGGGGGTGGCTGCGCTCTGTGACCTGGCGATTTTGGCAATAGCCGGCTTCATTTTCATCTGGGCAGTTTGGATCGCTGCGGGGGTCTGGCCGAGCTACTGGTGGCTGACGGCGCTTGCGGGGTTGGTTGGTCTGGGCGCTGTCTTCGCGGTGGGTGCGGCGGTTCTGCTCGTCTTGCCGGAGGATCGGGCGGGCTTCAGCGCGCCGACTCTGCGGCGAGTTGCGTTTGCCCTCCTTGCTGATTTGTCACGTGACCAGAACTTGGGATTCCACCGCCATTGGAAGTCTTGTGGCTTCAGTTGCCGTCCTCATTGTCGTGGGAATCACCGTCCCATCCTTCTTTTGAACCCCTGCCGCCGCCTCGGCCGGCAGGTGACGACGGCGCTCGTCGACGACGTTGCTGTCGGCGTCGTGGACGGCGATCTGTGAGGACTTCCTCTACCTGATCGCGAACACCGAAGACTTTCGCCCCGGCCCCCCGACGCCTTCTCTGCACCTATCTCGCCGCTCTCCCCAGCGCCGCTCCCGCACTACCCCCTACCCGTCCAGGGGCCATTCATGGTCCACCCCCGACCGTCCGTCACAGCCCGGAAATACCTTGAACACGATTTCAACACCGACACCTGACGCTTACCCGAGGTGCCTACTCGTCTGCGTGCCCCCGGCCGGCTGCCGCCGATGTCAGCACCATGACACCTTGATGGTCAGCGCGTCCCGGTCCATCCGTGGTCGTTCGCCGGCGTCCGCCAAATCGATGACTTGACGTTCTTGATCGCCGCCATCCTCCAAGACACCCTCGGTCAGATTCCCAAGCCTGATGGTCGGGGCGATTGCAGTTGGACTGCGGTTCGTATTGTGTCCTCCAAGGTCCACCAAGTTGCACTCATAATGTAATTACTCCAGATATACGGCCGATAAGTTGGCTGTAAATACGACATGGCATTAGTCAAATGACAATAGGTCCATTTTTGTCTTCAACCTGAAAAGGTTCTAACTCCTCAAGGACGACCTTGAGGGCCTTACTAGAACCCTGAGGGCCCATTACTTAGATGGTTGCAATCAAGACTAGGGAGGTCGATGCTAGATGTATTGACTTGAGCAGCTACTGTGCCATATGCAATTAATAATGAATACGGAGTAGAGCAACTCATCGAAGACGGCGAGCAGTTTTTAAGATGGGCGCGTGAACATGGTGCACGTATCGGCAATGGGTCGTGGCTTGAGCTGACGCTAAGCCGCCTCAGGCGAGTGATGAATACCGGAGATGATAATCGCAAGGAGATATTCAAGGAAGTTTATGCAAACGAGGTAGTAGAGAGAAGTTTATGCAAACGAGGTAGTAGAGAGCCAGCATAATATAGCGGACTTACTACATCTCAGGCATATTATGCAGAACCTTGGTCCTCAGAATGAAAAGGTGCTCAGCTCGAAGTTAAATGAGATTTTAAAAGGGCCGACATCGACGCGCTCCGAAACGTCTGACAACGCCCATGCACGTAACATACGTTTCGAATTGGGTGTAGCCGCCCGCTTGAATAGCCTCGGGATACCCTCTCAATTGAAGGAGCCCAATCCAGATATTGAGTCAAGATGGAAGGGCAAGAGGGTTGCCATAGAGTGCAAGCGGCTTTATACATCTGACAAGTTGACTGAGCGAATAGAAGAAGCAGAGTCGCAGCTACGAAATAGACCGAACAGTAAGGCTGCCGCCCTCAAGATGATATTTGTCGATATGACTCGGATAGTAACTAAGGGGAAATTGCATGCGCATGGTGATCGCAGTGAAGTCATGAGGGCAATCGTCGATGCCCAGCGCGCAATAGCTCACGATGTTGCTATTATGATGGCAGAGCGAAATATGCGAGACATCGACGCAATAGTTCTTGTGTATCAGGATTTTATTGAACCGTTGGCAGATGAGTACATGATATTGGGAGTGACTCAGTCGGCAGTGATTCTAAATGACTTACAGATCCGACGTCGTCGTCGCCTAATGAGCAACATGGCAAGGAAGCTAGGACCTGACGCCCTCGCTGCTGCCTCACCTCCAGCCCCATAAGCCTAAGTGCTCATGCTTGGCGATACACCCTAAACATCGGATAATTGGCCGAGTTCTTTCACACCTATTTCCAACAACTCTCCCTAAGGAGTTAATCGTGATTGTCGTTGGTGTCGTGGTACTTGGAGGGGCGGGGACGCTCCTCATATTTCAAAAGGAGCTACAGGCCTTTTTTGGATTCCTGGCGGTTGCCTTGCCCATTCTGATCGTGATCATTCTCTTAACTACGCCGAAGCCATCGTCGACTGAGGAACACACCCCATCACCCATCCTTCCCGCAAACCCCGGTCCAGTATCAGCACTTCAGGCCAACTCCGTGGACAATCTGAGCGCCCTACCCAGTAAGTGCGCCTGCTCGGCTGTTACTCGCCAGATAATACGCTCTGGGTTCTGGCCAAATAGTATGAATGGTGCCGGAAGTGGATCCGTCACATTCAGGCTAGATGGTGGCCACAAGACTTTTGGAGCCCTAATTGGGATCGACGACATCAAAAATGATGGCGTAGCGTCAGACTGTGAGAGTGACACTTTTACGATCACCGGTGATAGCGGTACTACGTCTACAACGTTGTGGTCTGGCGCGTTCTCATACGAGCAAGGCGGGTACTACACCGTAAATACCGCAGGGATGGAGAGCGTGACCGTTACTGTGTCATGGACTTGGGACCAGCCAATCCGAGGGGGTAAGGACTATCTAATTCCATGTGCCGCAGTCATTGGGAACTTCTCAGTTGGATAGCGCCTATCTGCCCAAGCAGCATTTCAGCGACTCTGGGCTTATTGCCCGGAGTCATTTTTATGCCCCTCGCCTCTTCCTAATCTCCATGCCAGTCTTCCGAAGCGCCAGAGCCACCGTGTCACCACTGACACCAAAGCGTCTCCCTACCGTTGCCAGTGATTGACCTGACTGGTAAAGTTGGATAGCTACCTTTACATCGGTAGGACTAGAGCTTGGGGTACCGAAGCTCTAGTCCCGCTCGCTGAGCCGCCAAAGTAACCGTCTCTCGGTTAACTCCATAGGCCTTGGCGATGTCCCGAACTGGGACCCCGGCCTTGAAGTCGGCCAGTAGCTGATCCAGGGCTGACCCGGTGAGTCTCCGTTGCTTCTGTCGAGGCGCTCGAGGTTTCCGGACAACCCGTACTGGGATCCTGGTCCCGTCAGCAGGTGGGTGGAGCAATTCACGCCACTTAAGGGCTGTTCGGCTTTTGTTCGAGTAAACCCCCACAAGCTCCACTGTTCCCGGTCTGGCGCTCGGGCTGCGGTCGGAAAACGAGAACAGCGCTCGGCCTTGTGGCCGTTCATTTCTCGTGGCCGAATGCACCATGTGACGCAAGCATTGGCGGGCGTTTCAGCTTCGCGGGTTCGAGATTCCCCTTCAAACGTCAGGCAGACGCCATCTCGTCGATTGAGGGTCCCCGCGTGATCACGGCAGCGTCGGCTGCCGCGACACCGGAAGCCCAACCCGACCAATCGCCCATCGTGATCCGGTTGTGGGCCAAGTCCGGAAATGCCTCGTTGCGAAACTCCTCTACCCGGCAAGAGCGTTCTGCAAGGACTGGGAGAAATGCGCTTCCCCGCTCCTCGACCGCATGCGCCACGGCTGCACCGGCAGCCTCTTCGAGTCGTCGGCCGATGCGGTTTGCAAAACCGAGAAGGAACGACCGTCTGAAAGCGCTGCTTCGTGCTCGCTTGCCCCGATCACCGGCGCGCACCATGGCGCTCCTCACTTGAAGCAGCAGCGAGGTATAGAGCAGCTCCACGGATGCGAGGTCTCCCGCGAATCCAAAAACAGTCGAAAACCCAAGGTCCTTGCTCCAGACGGCGCGGCACTGGGAAGCCTCGCCGATTACCGCCAGCAGGGTTGCTTTGGCCTGAGCGTACGGATCGTCAATGCCGATCCGCATCGCCGACGGCTGTTCTCCGGAACTCCGTCCGGCTCCGCGAGCAGCCAGAAGAGCGTCATCGATCGCATGGCGCGTCATGAGCTCTTGAGCCTTCGCAGTGAGGGCGTCGGCCTCCTCGTCGAACTCCGTGGATTCTGCTTTGGCGAGAAGCGCCCGGATCCGCTCGAGGTGGCGCGCCTCGGCCAATCGAGTCTCCGGCCGCCACGCCAGCGCGGCGTCGAGGGCCGCTGAACGGTCCCACTGTGAAGGCGGTGGGACGAGGAGCGGTATCGCGGGCAGGTCATGCAGCATCACGATCAGTTCCAGGGCCGTTCGCAAAAGCGCCGCGCGGCTGAGACCACGCTCCTCGGCATAGTGCGCAAGGTGATCGTCGGCCGGACCCCATAGGAGGACTGCTCCAATCTCCTCGAGCTGTTCCAACCACGCGGGAAGGACGCGTTGACGCGATCGATAGGTCTCGGACTCCTCGGCAACGGCGACGACTGCGAGATGCGCGTGATGAGCGCTCGCATGCCGGGCCACAACCCGGTAGAGGTCGGCCGGTTGCCAACCGCGCTCCCACGCCTGGTCAATCTCGCCGCAGAGGTACGAGCAGATCAGCGCCGGGACGAGTCCCGGCGTGATACCCGCCACTTGACCAACCCCTTGCGCCCACCAATCGGTGAGCGCAGCAAGCTCGGCGCCGGCCTGATTTCCCAGGCCGATATCGAACTTTCCCAGGGTGGAGACGAACAGATCCTCGATTCGTCGGATTGTGCCAACCGACTGCAGGCGCGCCTTCGGTTGCTTCGGTGGCTGCAAACCGGCGCGGATGCGCTGGCGGCTGCGTCGTCCCATTTCGTCCTTTCTTCGGTTCCCCACGGCTACCACGGTGCTGCGACGGGAGCGGCGATGCACTGCAAGCAGGTGCGACGTCGCAGGACCCTGAGTTGTGGCTACGGGCCCCCGGAAGATCAAGCTGCGACAAGTGCTGCAGCTTCTCAACATGATGTATACTTACATCATGTTGAGAACTCAGATCTCCCTGACCGCCGAGGAGCGGCGAGCGCTCGATGCTGAAGCGGCACGAACCGGTAGATCTGTATCCTCCCTCATCAGGGAGGCGGTTGAGACGGTCTATGGCGTGCAGCGCTCGAGTGACGATGACCTCGCCGCCATGCGTCGGGCATTCGGCTCATGGGGGGACCGTGGCATGGATGGCGAGGCCTGGGTGGATCGCCTGCGTTCCGGATCGCGGCTTCCGCAACACGGCGAATGACTGCACTGGTCGACACGTCCGTGTTGATCGACTATCTGCGAGGTCATCTTGGGGCTGGCGAAGTCCTCGAAGCCGAGCGCGCGGCCGCTCCATTGCACGCGAGTGAGATCACCCGCCTGGAGATCCTCGCGGGCATGCGACCACAGGAGGAAGGCGGTACTCGAGCACTTCTGTCCAGCCTCGTGTGGCACCCGGTGGATGCTGACGTTGCCGAGGAGGCGTGCGCACTCGGCCGGCAATGGCTTGCCAGCCATCACTCGATCGATAGCGCGGACCTCGCGATCGCCGCTACCGCCATCAGCGCTGGATCGCGCCTACTCACTCGCAATGTGCGGCATTTTCCGATGTTCGCGGGCCTACGGCCGCCGTATTGAAGACAACATCGACCCCTGCGGTCCTCGCTGAGCAGAACACCTGGCAGAAAGCTACGAGTTACACCTAATAGTTATGCCATTTCGCTCGGTCGCGACCTGCGCCTTTCTGGGGTAGCACGGCGTTCAGCTCCGTTCTGGCTTACAACCAGCAGGTCGGGGTTCGAGTCCCTCAGCGCCGTAGGTGTCATGGCGCGAACACCCCTCCCTTGGGAGGGGTTTCCGTCATGTTCACCGGTGTCCCCGATCACCAGGCCGCGCCGAATCTCGAATTTCGGCAGGATCTTGTCGCGTGCTTCCACCGTGAGGCTATGCACGAACGCTTGCGCGACGGCCTTTCTAACCGTCCCGGGTCCGCTGAGAGCGACCGCCTGAAGTTGATCACGCAGGGTCTCGACCTCGTCGAGACTGGGCAGCGGCGCAGACGCGTCGGCTGCTACCTCGGCGAGTTCTGCCTGTCGGGCGCGCAACAGCTTGGCCTTGGTGCCGAGTTCGCGGACACGTTCCGCGAAGATGTCGGCGGTGAGGGTGCCGGCCTCAAAGGCGTGCATGTATCGCTCGACGGCGGCCTCGGTCTTGGCCAGCTCAGCGTCGGTTGCCGTCAGCTCGTCGTGGCGTTGGCGCACCGTGAGCGTCGCGGCGTCCTGGTGTGCCTGCAGCGCACGGGTAATGAATTCTGGATCGCTGTAGAGATCGACGAGCGCGTCAAGGACCGCTTCTTCGAGGGCGTCTGCTCGGAGGCGTTCTGCTCCGCACGCCGCCTTCCCGTAGCGCTGAGTCGTCCAACAAACGTAGTAGCGATAGCGGTGCCGCTTGCCGTGGGCCGCCACCCCGACGTAGTGGCGTTGACAACGCGAGCAAGTGATGAGCCCGGTCAGTAGGTACTCGGGGTGGGCGTCGGCGAAGCGTCGGTCGTATCCCTCGCCGCGCTCGGCCAACAGCGATTGGGACTTCTCGAAGAGGACCCGGTCGAGCAGCGGCAGATCGGCTTGGTGGACAACGTCGCGGAAGGAGACCTCGCCGAGGTAGCCCCGGTTACGAAGGATGCCGAGGACGACCTTGGCACTCCATCGTCGTCCGGTGCGGGTGCGATGACCGTCGTCATTCAGTTCGTTGGCGATGGTGGCCGCACCGGCTCGTTCGGTGCCGTAGCGGGTGAAGATCCGTTCGACTATCGGGAACTCGGACGGTCGGATGGCGAGGTGGTGGTCGTCGTCGAGTCGCAGCCCGTAAGGGATGGAACCGCCGGGCCATCCACCTCTGGCCGCCTTTCGTTCCATGCCGGCGACGACGCGGTCGATGATCGTGGCCCGTTCGAACTCGGCGAAGACCCCGAGGAGTTGGATGAGCATTCGCCCGGTCGCCGTGGAGGTGTCGATCGGTTCGGTGGCCGAGCGGAAGGCCACCCCGATCGTGTCCAGTTCTTCGAGGAGTCCGACGAGCACCTTGAGCGACCGGGCGAAGCGGTCGACCCTGTAGACGAGCACGGTGTCGTAGAGGCCGAGGCGTGCGTCGCGTAGCGCTTGTTGGAGAGCGGGTCGTTCGGCGTAGGCGCCGGAGAACTGGTCGGTGTAGGTCTTGACCTGTTCCCAGCCCGGTTGGCTGGTGACGAAGGCGGCGAGGCGGGTCTCCTGGGCGCCGAGTGAAAACGGCTGGTGGTCCTCGTCAGTGGAGATCCGGAGGTAGAGCGCGACGCGGGTCGTCCCGCCCGCGGTGAGGTCGGGGGCCGGCCGGGACGTGGTCTTCCTCGATGCCATTGTCACCTCCTTCGCCCGGTCGCGGGTTCGGTTGGTCCAGACCAGACCTCCACGAGCCCGCTGGTGTCAAGGCCATCTCCCGCTGGCCTTCGGCGAGTACGCCGAGGAGCCCGGCGACAGCGGCGACCGCCTGCCCCTCCTTTTCCGGCGACATCTCCACGTAGATGACCGGCAGGAGCCGAATGCCCGCTCGTGCCGCCGCGCCCTCTGAACCGGCGTCGCTTGAGCCGTCGGAATCTGGATCGCTCACCCTCGTCCTCGGGTGGCGGAAGAGGCCAGCCGGAAGGTCAACAAGTCCTCGTGGGCGGTCACCGATCGAGCGATGCCGCGATGGCGAGCCTTACGGACCTGTTCGAGGGCGAAGAATGACGACCGTGGCACGAGGTGGTCGTCTCGCAGAGCGGCGAGAAGGGCGACGTTGCGCTCGTAGAGGACGAGACCCGCTTCTTCGCCGACCGTGACGAGTGCGCCGGGGAGATCGATGAGTTGCCCGTCGCGCCACCAGGGGCGCACGGTCATGGCGACGATCCCGTCAGGTCGCAACAGTTGGGCCGCTCCTCGCATCACGGTGCGTATGGCGTCGAGCAGACCGGCGAGCCCGACGTGGGCGAGGTTCGCCGGATCGGTCGAGTACCGGTCGTGCTCTTTGCGGACGCCTTGGCCGGGGGTGGCGGTGACCCGACCGTGTAACGACGGACCGTAGGGCGGGGACGTGAGGACCAGAGCGACGAGCCCCCGGACGGCCGGGTCGACCAGACTGGCGAGGGATCGCCCGTCCCCGCAGATCACTTCGCCGTGCCCACTGGCGCCTTGGGTGCGAGCAAGGGCGAGGTTGGCTTCGGCGAGTTCGGCCCATCGGGATTCGTACTCGATACCGATGGCGTCGCGTCCTTGGTGAACCGCTTCGACGAGCGTCGTGCCCACGCCGGACATGGGGTCCACGCAGATATCGCCGGGTTGGGTGTAGGTGGCGACGGCCCGTGCCGCGATGGCGGGGAGCATCTTTGCTGGGTGGACACCTGACACCTCGAGGTACCGGCCGGCCCGCTGGGCGCGGGCGGTGCGCTGAGCGGTGGGCCACACCGACAGGGGGAGCTCAATGGGCATCGGGTACCTCCGGTCGACGAAAGGCCAAGCAGTCCTCATGCACCGTGAGATGGGTGGGTTCGCCCCGGGAGCGTGACTTTCGGACTTGGGTGGTCTGCCAGAACGACGGCCGGGCCACGAGGTCCCCGTCGCGGATCGCCGCGTGGAGGGCGATGACGTGGGCGAGGTAGGTGAAACCGGCTCGGCGGGCAAGGACGCTGGTGAGTCCGGCTAGGTGGCTGGTGTCTTGTGGGGTGTTCGGGCAGCTGATCGGCCGTTGATCTGCGTGGGACCAAGGGCCAGTTCCGGAGTCGCACGGTGAAGTAACGACCTTTTATGAGTGGGGACCTGCCTTGTCGCGGCGCGCGTGACGTTCGAGGGGGGGGTGGGTTCTCGTGCGTCATTGGAAGTTCCTCACGCCCCTGCCACGGTCCATCCGGCGGGTGCCGAGTGCGCTCCGAGCGTCGCCAGGCGCGCCAAGTTGGCGGCGGCAGCGAGGAGGGTGAAGTCGGCGGCGACCTTGACCCGGCCGCGCACCCGGGCACGTCGCCCTCCGTGCTTGCGTCGCATGAGATGAGCGATCTTGCGCTCGACCTTTGGCCGGGTGGCGCGGTAGTCGGCGATCCACTCAGGGTCGCGCTGGCGGCTGCGGGCGCGCGCCAGCGTCGCTTCGTTCGGACCGACGCTGATGTTGCGGCCTCCATTGGCGTCGGTGCACTGCGCGCGCAGGGGGCACGACGCGCAGGCGTCGGCGAAGCGCGCCAGTCCCGAGCCGTCCTTGCCCCGACGGATCGAGACGGTGACACCGGCCGGACAGGTCACGAGGTCCTCTTCGAGGTCGACCACGAAGCGGTCCTTGGAGAAGAGGCCCTTGGTCGTCGTGGGCTCCTGGGTCTTGGCGCGCGATTCGATGCCCGCATCTTCGAGGCGGGACTGGAAGTCCCCCGTGCCGTAGGCGTTGTCGCCGTAGACGGTCGCGGGTGCATCTTCGTCGCGCTCGTCACGCCCCTCGCTCGGCGCCGGCGCGTTGGGGTGCGACACCTGCTCTCCGGATGCCGGCGTCTCGAGGCCCTCGTCGGGTGCGCCCGCCGTGTCGCCGAGCAGGTCGGCGATGAGGTCCTCGGCCACCGTGGCATCGCCGACATTGGCGGCGCTGACCGCGGTGTCAGTGATGATCTCGGAGTCGGGATCGAGCGCCACGTGGCCCTTGTAGCCGTCGAACCCCCTGACCTGGGTCTTGTGCCCGTGGCGGGCTTCGGGGTCGACCGTCGAGATCACCCGGTCCTTGGCCACTTTGCGAGCGATGCGAAAGGTGCCGTGGTCGTCCACCTCGAGGTCCTGGCCGACCACGGTGGCGAGCAGGCGGGCGGCCTGGTCGAGCGCGGGAGCGAGCTCGGCGCCGTCGAGGAGGGCCAAGCAGGCGTAGGCGTCCTTGGCCCGCGAGTCGACGAGGGCCTCGCGTGCTGGCCGGTCGTCCCAGTCGATCTGGGGCTTCGCTGCCGACGCGTAGTCGTCCCCGCTCGTGATGACCGCGCGCAGCTCGGCGGCACGCGCCGCGTCGGCGATCTTGAGCAGTCCTCGGATGGCTGAGCGGATGAGGGTGACGGTGTCCATGGTGGCCACCGCGTCGTAGAGGGGGGTCGAGTCGAGCGCCCGCTTGCGACCGACGAGGCCCGCCTCTGCGGCGGCGTCGAGTGCGGCGGCGAAAATGCGGTCGGGACTTTCTGAGCGACGCAGGCGCTCACGCATGTCGACGAGCACCGTGTGCGCGAAGCTCGTCCAGCCCTTCGCGTCGTAGCCGCCAGCACCGGCCGCGTAGCGCCAGCGAGCGTCGAAGCAGTAGCGCTCGACCGCTTCTCGGTCAGACAGGCCCTCCAGGCGCTGGAGCACCATCACCACGGCCACCACCGAGGGAGGCACCGAGCGCCGCCCCTTGCGCTCATCGAAGAGGTCGGCGAAGGACTCGTCGGGGAAGAGCCGGTCGCGCTCACGGTGCAAGAAGCTGTAGATCGAGTGCTCAGGCAACGCCTCGTCACAGAACCTGGCCGCGTCGTCGAACAAGTCACCCTGCTTATCAGCCACACCGAGGGTCATCGAGGTCCTCTCGTCTGCGAACTACAGCGTTGTAATTCTCCCAGACTTGGGCCCCGATCGCGAATCGAGGGGTTCGGTGCTACCGGTCAAAAGACACCAACCACCTAGATCGAGGGTCCGTCCGTGGCGGCGGGTGTGCTTGGTTACCGTGACGAGTACCCCGCCGGGTCGGAGCAGGGCGAAGCAGCGGGCGTAGATGTCGGCCATGGCTTCCTGGTAGGCGGCGCCGCGGGCGTGGCCGAGGTTGGACTTGTCGGTCGAGTAGTTCCGCTTGACCGACGGACACAGGTCGCTTCCGGCTCCCCAGTTGGCCTTGTCCATGTTGCCGACGTCGCACGCGTACGGCGGGGAGGTGCAGACCAGGTCGACAGTTCCGGCCAGGTCGCCGAGGACGCCGCCGAGCTTGCGGGCGTCACCGACACGGATCTCTGCCAGGGCGGCGAGGTCCGGGTCGAGGACATGGTCGATGTTGGCTTCGGCAACCTCGGCCCAGCGGGGTTCGACCTCGACGCCGATGGCGCGCCGGCCGAGCGCGGCGGCCTCGACGACGGTCGTCCCGATGCCGGCCATGACGTCGACGACGACCTGGCCGGGGGTCGAATACTCGGTGACGATGCGCCGGGCGAGCTCGGGGAGCATCTTGGCCGGGTGCTGGGCGCACTCGGGCAGGTAACGGCCGGCACGCTGGTATTGGGCAGAGGTCTGAGCCACGGGCCAGATAGCGAGCGGCACGGCGGGACGGGCGGCACAGCGGGGGGTAGTGGGTGTGGTCATGGGCGGCCCACGACCGAACAAGCGTCACCTAAAGAACAAGGGGTCCGGGCCTCTTTTTCTACAAACTCCCGCGGTCAGGACCGGCCCATTCAACTTCGAGGGCATGTCGAAAGAGACCGGCTCATGGCCTTGAGATCGATCCGGATAGCGAGGTAGCTCCTCCAAGACGGAAGCAACTCGAACTGAAAGGAGCCACCATGGCAACCACCCAGAAGGTCTCACCCGAACAGGTCGTCGAGGTTCTCACCGCTCATCGTGGGGCCACTTCGGCGGAACTGGCCGAGATTCTCGGGATCGGCCAGTCGACCGCGGCCAAGCACCTCGCCACCCTCGAAGTGGCGGGCACGGCCCGCCGAGATCCCGGTGGGCGCGAAGGTGGGCGGCGGCTGGCAGACCGGTGGAGCACCACGGCGCCCGCCCCCGACCAAGGCCGGACAGCCCGCTCGACAGACCGGCTCGGCCGCGGCGCGTTAGGCGCCCTGGTGCGCGAGTACCTGGCCGCCCGGCCCGGCGAGGATCTCGGGCCAACCCAAATCGGCAAGGCCCTCGGCCGCTCCCAGGGGGCGGTGTCCAATGCCCTGGCCCGCTTGGAAGCCGGGGGCGAGGCACAGCTCGTGACCGCTTCTCCTCGTCGCTACCGGATCGTCGAATCCCGATAGCCCGGCCCAGGAGTCCGTACCCGCGGCCTCGTGCCCCGCGGGGCACGGACTACCCCACTTCGGGGTAGGGGACCCCCGGACGGCGACCCCACCCTCGCCGCAAGGGGTCGTCGAAGAAATTTCTTCCGGCGTCTTGGCGTCGGCGACCCGGCCGAGTACCCCATTTCGGGGTAGTCGATACCCCACCTCTTTGACCTGCCTCAACGCGTAGGGCCATTCCGAGTACCCCGCGAGTACCCCACATTCGGGGTACTCGCGGGGTTGCGGCGAGCGGGGTCGATTCGGGGCAAAAGCGGGGTACCCCGCGTGGCGCGATGGCGGCTCCTTAGTGAAAGGAGCTGCCCCATGGCCGCCCGACGCATTCTCACTGATTCGCCGTTTGACACCCTGGAGAAGACCTTCGATCTCCTCGTCGCCGGCCCCAACCCCCTCGCCCTCGACGGCGCCACGGTCGCCGGCCTGCCGGACCGTGTGATTCCGCTCGGGGAGCTGAAGGCGAGGCTCCTGCATCCCTCCACGCCCTTCGACGTGCGCGACGCGGTGGTCAACGAGCTCGTCTCCCGCTCCCGCGCCCAGGGCGGTGCGTGGACGGTGGGCCTGGCCGGGGTGCTCCTACCCGGCCTGCGTCGCGCTGCCCGGCCCCTCGTCCAGGCCTGCCCCGGCAAGGCGGCCGACATCGAGGCCGAGACCCTGACGGCCTTCCTGGCCGCGGTCGCCAACTGCAAGCCGGGCCGGGCTCGGCTGGCGTCGCGGTTGTGCTGGCTGGCCCGCATCGGCGCCAACCGGCTCCTGCGGGCCGAGCTGGCCGAGCGTGCCCGGCCCGGCAACGAACCGGCCTCCGCTGCCCCGCCCCGCCCGTGGGGGCACCCCGACCTGGTCCTCGCGAAAGCCGTGCGAAGCGGCTCCGCAATGTCATGCACCGCATGGACTCTCCATGGCAGCCAGCGACGGCCGAGGAGGGGTTTGAGATCGTCCGCCGTCGCCTGTTCAAGCCCCTCGACGCCGAGGGGTTCGTCAAACGAGACACGATCGCACGTCGATTCGTGGAGATGTACCGCCAGCAAGAGACCGAGTTCCCGGCTGAGAGCCGGGAGGCGTCCTACGAGGACCGCATCAAGCGCGCCTATCCGATCCACCCGGAGTTCTTCGATCGCCTCTACCAGGATTGGGCTACCCTGGAGCGATTCCAGAGGACCCGCGGGGTACTTCGCCTCATGGCGGCCGTTGTCCACAGCCTGTGGGCAAACGGCGACCAGAACCCGTTGATTCTCCCTGCCAGCATCCCCCTCGACGACCAACAGGTCTTTGAAGAGGTCACCCGGCACCTGGAGGATAACTGGAAGCCCGTTGTCGACACCGACATCGACGGGCAGGGCTCGGTGCCGAACGTCCTCGACCGGGATATTCCTGCTCTCGGCCGTCTCCGAGCCGCACGACGGGTCGCCCGGACTGTCTTCATAGGTTCGGCCCCAACGATGCAGCGGCGGACCCAGGATGGTGCTGCCGGGCAGAATCCGAACCGAGGCATCGAGGACGTGCGGGTGAAGCTGGGGAGCGTCCTCCCAGGGGAGAGCATCGCGGTGTTTGGCGACGCACTGCGGCGGCTGTCCGACCGGGCCACCCACCTCTACGTGGACGGCTCACGCTACTGGTACTCGACGATCCCCTCGGTAGCCAGCACGGCCCAGGCGCTCGCTGATGGATACCGCGACGACGAGGTGAACGAGGCGCTTGCTCGCCTGATCCAGGCTCAGACCGACCAGGGCGAGTTCGCGCGGGTCCATCGGTGCCCTCACAACCCGGGTGACGTTGCCGACGAGGCTTCGGCAGGACTGGTGATTCTGCGGCCCGAGTACGCATATGCGGCAAGATCGGCGTCGTCCGAGGCTCTTACTGTGGCTACGGAGATCGTCACCCGTCGGTCCGGTGGAGAGCGCGCCTACCGCAACATGCTCGTGTTTCTGGCGGCCGACCAAAACCGACTGCCAGACCTGCTCACGGCGATCCGGCAACAGATGGCGTGGTCCCACATTTTTGAGCGGCAGGCGGAGATGAACCTTGACCAGTTTGGCATCACGCAGGCGAGGACCAAGCGGGAGACAGCAGAGGACACCGTGCGACAACGCCTGAGTGAAACCTATGTCTGGCTGCTCGTACCGGCCCAGACGCCCGACGAGTCCGAGTTTCACTTCGAGGCAATAAGGGTCAATGGTCAGGGTGGGCTCGCCACTCGCGCTGCGCGCAAGGCGATGCCCGACCACCTGAGCACGGTCTACGGCGCAACCAACCTCCGGTTGGAGCTGGATCGAATCCCACTGTGGCGAAACGGCGACCATGTCGACGTTAGGCAGGTTTGGGAGGACTTCGCCCGCTACTCGTACTTGCCCCGGTTGAAGGACCTGCCTGTATTCCTCTCCGCCGTCGCTGCCGGACCACAAGGGTTCGCCGTCGAAGATGAGGGGTTTGGATACGCCGAGTCCTTCGACGCCGAGAATGGCCGGTACCGAGGGTTGGTCATCAACGGGTCAGTCGAACGTCCTGTCGCCGATGGGAGCAGCGTGCTTGTCATGCCGGGCGTAGCCCTTGCACAGCAACGGGCAGAGCGGCAGGCACACGAGGAATCCGACGTGCCCGAAGGCGTCCGAGGGTCCGGCGCCGAGGTTGACCGACAGCGTCCACCTGGGCGGCAGGAGCCTGTACCTGGAGTCGTTAGCCACTTTTTCGGGCGACTGGAGGTGCAGAACCCGGCCCGGCTAGCGGCGGTCGCCGGGAGCATCGCCACCGAATTAATTCCGCACCTTGCGGCCGCACGGGGGAGCAACCTCAGAATTACCATCGAAATCGAAGCGGACGGGCCGAACTTCGACGAGGACACGCGGCGGGTGGTCACCGAGAACGCCCGAACCCTCGGGCTTGACCCAGCCGAGTTCGACTAGGTAGCCCGCTTCATGGACCATGATCCTTGGCGCGGGCGCCTCAGTTCACGGCTGATCAGCGTGCGCCGTCGATAGCGTCGAGGCGGACGACTTCGCCACCTCCCAGTCGCTCGTCAGTCTGATCAAGCTAGCCAAGAAAGATTTCCGGCCGACCGACGTCGTCTCCGTCGGTTAGTCAGAATCCTGCCAGCAATCAGCCTCTCGGTTGTAGACGATGCGACCAGATGGAGCAGTCGGTAGCTTGCCTTGCAGTTTGAGGAATGCTGCCGGCGGCAGGTCCGGATCGATCCGCGCGTCAACGCCCTCCTGGCTGACGTAGACGACGTAGTCGACCGTGTCCCGATGGTGGAATCGATGAAGTAGTTGTTTGAGCTCCGCGTAAGCGTCATCCACCATCAGCTTGGCGAACTCCGAGAAGGAGACGCCGATGAAGACTCCGAGCAGCATGCCCCCATCAGCAGACGCCGTGAGGGCCAGTGTCCGCTCCTCCACTGCAACGTCGAAGCCGGCCGCCGCAAAGGACGATCGCACTTCTTCGGCGGAGGGAGCCTCGGTAATGTCTTGTCGAACCCCACCGTCAGGCGTTGAGTCGGTCACCGTTTCAGCATTGCACAAGGCTGTGACCGTAGGACGCTCGACGGAGACGCACCGACATCAGAGGTATCGTCGCTCCTGTGCGCTTCACCGAGGTCGCCCGGCGATTGACAGGGTTCTCGACACCTATCTTCGGCGTCTCCTGGAACCCTGGCCAGGCTGAGGTCGCGACCGCCCGGGCGGTACTGGTCTTTTTGGAGGATCGCCGCGTCTTGTTTGCTCCGTGGAACGTGGAGATCCCAGAACACTGCATTGAGTCGGTAATAGAGATCCGGGCCGTTCTGACGGATCGCCTCGTTGAACTCGGCGAGCATGACAAGGACATTGCGCCTCATCTTCGGGCTATGCGTGCCGCCTGTCGGAAGTTTATGACCACTGTGTCTGAGTTGGAAGCCCAAGGTGGCATCCCCGGACCGTGGCAGCCAGGAACGCCGTCCTGGATGTTCAACGATGCGCTTGGTCAGTTCCGGGCTGCGATGGGCATCCAGATCGGGCAGCTCTCGGCCAAGTACGGGATAGACCTGGAGGACGAAGTTGCCACGATCCTCCCGGCCTGTGACGACGGGAACGACGATGCTGGAGATAGTCCTGACGGTAGGGGTCGTTTCGGTCGCTGGCGCTGATCCACCGGAGCTGCTCCTTCACCTCGGGTGGCCTGGGCTGTGCCCTACCGGAACTCCGATAATCCACGTCAGGCGGCCGTTGCGTCGTCGAGCGAGAGCACGGCGTTGACGGAGACGTTGACCGATTCGGTCGTAGCTAACGCGTAAGCAGCTGGCGGTAGACGGCGTCGCTGATACACCGCTTCAAGGACCGGTCGTAGTTGGCGCGTAAATCGGGCCGAGGATATGAACCGACAACGCGGCTGCGGCAGCAACGAGTCCTGGCCTACACCCAGCTGAACCCCGTGTATGCAACATCTGACGGGTCTTGTGCGATCTAGGCACGAGTGGCGTGGTGCTTCGGGGGTCGCAGGTCGATCCGCAGGTGGGCGAGGCGCTCGTCATCGTCGGCGTATCCCTGCTGGTCGAGGATGGTCACCAGGTCCTCTTGGCGAGGCTGGCCGAAAGCGAGTCGATAGAGAGCTCGCTGTACCTTGAGGCGGAATTCCCGCTGCTGATCCTTGCTGAGGGGGAATGACGGGATCCACCGTTCGATCTTGGAGTCGCCTGGATAGGTCCACCACGGCCAAAGGTCATTCATGTCGGGCTGGCGACGCAGTTCGGCGGCAGCAAAAGCGGCAATCCACGGATCAGCAGCTGGGGAGCGCAGCGCCTCCTCGCGGTGCGCGGGACCGACATTCTTGCGGACGGCGTGGCCCTTGAAGCGATGGACTCGGCCTTCGCGCTGTTCGAAGTCAGCGGGGTTGGCGGGCAGGTTCCAGTGGACAAGCGAATGGCACCACCAGTGGAGATCTATTCCTTCTTGGCCGATGGACGTTGACGCAAGGACCAGGGGCCAGAACGGCGAGTTGAAGGCGGCCTGGACGACGGACATGCGCTCGACCGACTTCTCGTCGGTCTTTAGGGTGCCCTTGGCGGACCCGTAGCGAAGCGCGAAGCGGGCGTTGAAGCGCAGAGGTGTTTCGGGACGGGAGGGGTCGAATCCTTGGAGTACAGCGCCACGTAGGGCAATCGCCGAACGCACGTCGGCGGCCAACGCGAGAAGGGCATTGTCGTTGACGGGATTCTGATTGCCGATGAGGTGGTGGAGGTACTCGTCGAAGACGGCCTGCAAGTTGCCCCCATGGCAGTACTCCAACACGACCTGCCAGTACGCGAGTTCCGATCCCTGGCTGTCAAGCAACGCCATTACTTCCGGTCGATTGAAGAGCGACCGGAAGCCGGCGCCAATGACCGATGCGGCCCGTCGAATACCATCGTCGGTTAGGGCAGGGATGCCAGCGGTAACGCGGCGCAATGCGCGCCATGCGACGTTGGCGGGTCCGGCGACGCCCACCAGGGCGACCCAGCGATTGAGATCTGGCGGGTGCGCGCCGAGGTCGATCTCATCTAGCGCCGCTTGGTTTGCGGCGTCGAGGTGGGTCGCGAGGCCGCGGTCCTCAGAAGTCTCGCTCTCGCTTATATCTTCGAAGAGTTCGGAGTGCTGACCGTTGGCATCGATGGCGAAAGGGGCGGCCCAGAACCAGGTATCGCGGCTCAGTGACGAACTTGCGCGACGGGCGACCCCGACGTGCGAAGCGACCCGCGCCTCGGCGTACGCGAGGGCGCTCTCGGCAGGGAGGACCTCGCCAGGCGTCTGGCGTGCGAACTCCAATGGATCGGTGAGTTCCGCGAGCCCTGGCGTGGGCAGGAACAGGGCGAGTGCGGTCATGCCCGCAGGCCGACCGTCCTCCATGCGGTATGCGAGGCGGGGTCGGGTGGGGCCATCCCCTTCGACGGCGGCCTGCATGCGGTGGGTGGCGGTCCAGCTCAGGAGGGAGGCGATAGCGGTCGGAGCAGCGGCCCAGCTGGAGAAAATGAGGCGCTTGGTCGCCGTGGCGGGATCGATCTCGGCGTAGGGACCGCCGGGCTCGTGGTACGGCATCGAAGGCGGGAGCCAGAGCAGTCGCCACAGTCCACGATCGACGGTCTCGATCATGAGCTGGCGCAGGCGGGCGTTGCCGGGTTCAATCTCGCCGCTGCCACGAAGGTCGGAGCGGCGAATGACTTGGGCATTAGTCAGGAGCGCCCGGCGGCTCCAGGGGTCCAGGTCGTGCTGACGAAACTTCTCAGAGAGCTGATAGCCGTCCATGAAGTTCAGGAAGTACGGCGCCGACTTCCAGTACTCGACGGACAATGCCCCGCCGACCTCGTCTGCGATGCTCTTCAAGGCGACGAAGCCGAGCAGGTCGTCGGCGGTCGGTGGCGCGGGCTGGTCGGTTCGTTCGATGAGCATGTCGGCCGTTCCCGACACCGGGCGCTCGGTCCGGCACATGACCTTGCGCAGCAACTTCTCGACCTCGTCCTTGGCTGTCTGCGGGTCTCCGCCGGTCACGACCAGGCGTCGGAAGTCGGCGAGCGCGGCCTTGAGACGCCGCGTGGTTCCCTCGTCGCGTGGTTGTTCCAGGAAGTCGACGGTGCCGATGAAGTCGGAGTAGTGATCGTCGCCGGTTAGCTCTCGCTCTTCTGCGAGGGTGAACATCTTGTACGGCGTCGCCGAGAGCAGAAGGACCTTGACGTGCTCGGCTGTGAAGAGGTCGTGGGCCAGCTCGCTGACCTCGCGCTCAGCATCGGCCTCCGGCCGTTCGAGGAGATGCTTGAACCGTTGGAACTCGTCGAGGATGACGAGGTCGGGTTCGAGGCAGTCGACGCTGATCTTGGCGAGTTCGCGACGGAGGGCACCGACGATGACGAGCCGCCGCCGATTCTGCTCGGCGTTGAGCTGCGAGCGCCCGTACAGCTCATCGATCAGTTCTCGGAGGTCGGCGATGACCGGCGACCGGCGGATCGCAGTCCGGAACTTCCTCGTCACCATTGCGTCGGGGAGAGCTTCAGGGTCATCGAGACCAGTGCAGATCGCCTCCCATCGCTGCTCGTTGACGTCCATTCGGAGGATGCGCTGTAGGGCGTTCCGCTGGGCACGAGTGCCCTCCATTACTGGCTCAAGCAGCCAGTTAAGGAGGGCGCGCTCTTCGACGCGTCCGCTGCGATGGCCCTTGTCGAACGAAGTACCGGGCGTGAACGCGACGAGATTAACCGTCTTACTGCCATCGGGCATTGTCCGGTTGAGGTCGCGCAGTTGGGTTGCGAGCATGGTGATGCGCGTTGACAGCGGTTTCGCGCCGTCGCCACGCACATCGAGCTTGGCGATGTTCTGGCGAGCGATGTCTGCGTTCGAGCAGATGTAAATGATGTCGATGCGGTCGACACTGTCGTCATGCTGCAGCCGTGCGATGGCACCAGCGATGACGTGACGGGCCACCAAGGTCTTGCCCATGCCGACCTCGTCGGCGACCAAGAACCGGTCGGTGGCTTCGTTGTCGTCGTACAGGCGGCGGAGAACGTACTCGGCGGTGTCGACCTGGAAGTCTTTCAGCGTCGCGAATGCGGTGTCGGCGGACTGTTTGTTCATTGCTGGGACCGGAGTCTTGATCGAGCATCGACGACCGAAGGCCAGAATGCGTCCCAGCCGTCGGGCAGAACCTTCCTGCCCTGTTCGGTCGCCGTCAGTCGCTTGACGAGTCGATCGATGTCGTCGATCGTGCCGGGCGATGTGGCCAATGCGGTGAGAACGGCCTCCAAGACGCCAGCACCTCCGTCGCCCATCCCGAATGCACCGAAGGTTCCGGCGCCCTGGCTTTCAGGGAACCAGCCCTCACGGCCGGCGAGCTGGAGCAGGAGCAGGATGAAACGAAGGAACTCGCTGGTAGTGCCGATGCGGCGGGCGAGGACTCGATCGAGTCGGTCGGCTGGATCGCCGACAAGGCGGGCTAGCACGACCGAACTGACCTCGACTCGGCCCGATCCCCTGCCGGAGGCAAGGCGCATGACGAGGAAGGGTGTGATCTCCTCGACCTCAGAGAGCTGCCAGCGATGGTCGAGGCGCACCCCAAACGACGGTCGGTGAAGTTGGCCTGTGATGGTCAGAAGCTCGACCGTCAGTTCGGTGTCCGCGGGGAGGCCGTCCGCGGCACGCAGCGACTCGTCAGAGCGAACCCAGAGCATCGGGTGCTCGCGTTCTCCTTCAACGGTGGCGGTGTACGTGAGGGCGCTCAGCTCTCGCAGCGCGTTCTCGAATGTGCGGCGAAGCTCGTCGTCGGGAGGTTCCTCGACGACGTCGCCGAGCGTGTGCGGTAAGAGGATACGACCGAATCCGGTCGACTCGCCGATGGTGGCTTCGACGCCATAGGTGCCGACCCTGCCGACAATTTCGACGAGCAGCTCATCGTTCCCGCCCCAGGCCGCATCGGTGGTGTTCGCCGAACCGAGGAAGACGTGGGCTTCTTTGTTGCGTTCGACGATGTAGAGCTTGGCGTGGAGGCCGGAAAGGGACCACCGGAGCCCGGCCTCGTCGGAGTCCGGATCGGGGATGGCGGCGGTCTCGTCGAGCACACGGAGGTCGGCGTGTTGTTCGAGCCAGTCCCGCCAGTCGTCTCCGAGAGCGTTGAGTTCCTCGGCCCGTGAGAGTAGGACGCACTCGCCGGCTCCGTCCGGCCACGTGGCATCGAGGCCTGCGTTGTTCAGGAAGGGCGACACGACGAGGCGGCGGTACCCGTCCATGTTCGGAGCGGTTGCACGGCCAGGTCCGAAGACGTGGAAGGCGAGCCAGTCCTTGCTGGGGACAACGTTGTCGGGGCGCTCCCATTCGACATAGCGCACACCTTGGGCCAGTTCATCGATGGCAGCCCGGCGATCGGCTGGCACACCAGCGGGCACACGCCCAGCCAGTGACGTCAAGAGATCTGCGATGGGTCGATTCACAGCGTGGCGCTGGAGGGTTCGGCGGCCCTCCAAGCTGACCACCACATCCCATGCCCGATCGTGGGTGAGGTTGCGGGAGCCGCAGACGAGGCGATAACGCTCCTCGCCCTCGTCATTGGCGAACCGAAGCACCCAGAACTTGGGGTGGAAGAGGTGACCAGGCCGCGGTGCCTTCACCTGATGGACCATGGGTTCGAGGAAGGCCAGGAGATCGTTGCGCTGGGAGGGCACCGACACGTGCCCGGCCTGGCAGAAGACGTCGATGCGGTCGGAGTAGTTGCGGATCGCCTGCAGGATGCTGAGGGGGTCGGTCGACGAGCTGAGGTCGGCGCCAGCAAGTCCCAACGGCACGGGTAGGAGTGCCGTGAGGTGCAGAGTGAACGTTGTGGCAACGGCACGCTCGAGCCGGAACCCAGCATCCGGCGGCGCCAGGAGATCGACCAAAAGGGTGCGGTCGTCAGGCGACAGCATGCTCGCCCCCGGATTGGGGTTCATTGAGGCCGACGGCGATATCGGTCAGCATCCGCTGGACCTGCGGCCAGCGGAACACGAGCGGCCGGGTTCCTGCGTCGCCTCTCCACTCGCGGAGGCGCTTCTTATTCGCAAGACGAGCCTGGCCGCGTTTGTGCTCAATCTCTCTGTTCCGGATGAGGTCACGAGCATCCGGAGAAGTGGCGAGCTGGCGGAGATCCTCCACGATCAGGTTCGCCCACCCGTCGAGGAAGCTGCGCGTGTCACGCGGGATGCGCAGTCTGTGATCGAGGACGCAGTCCAAGAAGTCACTGGTTCGGGCGGCCCAATCGGCAAGTCGGATCCGGGTAGCAGTAGCTGTCCACTCGTCGAGGCGGAGGCGGTAGTTGTCGACCGAGGTGCCGTCGGTCGGTTCGAGGTCCGTATCCAGCCGCTCCTCGGCGAGCATCAGGTTGTAGAGGAGAGCGGCGCCCTGCGTGGCGCAGGAAAACTGCTGGGCGTGTCGGACCAGCTCGGCGATGGGCGGCGGCGTGTCGGAAGGCAGTGCCGCATCCCACATGGCGTCGGCGACAACGAGGGGTTCGCCACGACGGAGGTCACGGATGTAGGCGGTGAGCAGGCTGGCGGGCTGGTCCGGACGGTCGGACGAGATGATCCGCTCGCACAGCCATTCGGCCTCCTCGCGGGTCAGGTCGAATGTGGCGACCTTGAACCGGAAGAGGTCGGTTGGAGGGTCGGGGATGTCGCGCTGCCAGAACGAGGGGATGCGGTCGCCGATCTCGTCTTCGCTGTCCAGGGCGGCGAGACCCCGTGCGACGTGGCGACCGTATTGGCGGATGGTCAGCGACGGCGACAGGAAGATGCCGTAGCGGATCAGTCCACCCCAGAAGATGGCCGATGGGAGGGTCCGGACGTCCTTCCCGCGCTGGACGCCGATCAGCCCGTCGGTGTCCCCGCCGGCCCGTAAGGCCTCGATGAGGCTGCGCTCCATGTCGGTGGCTTTGGCGACGAGCTGTTGGGGGTGCCGCTGCTCTGCCCGGCGGAAGAGCCAGGGTACGAAGAGGAAGTAGCGAGCGCGGGTCTGGATGACCGAAGTGCCCGGGAACAGGGAGTTGCTGATCGAGTCCCGGACGGTGCCGATGCCCAGGTCGTCGACGGTGTCCGTGTCCTCGAAGAGCCGGAGCATTTCCCGAACTCTTCGCTGGTCTTCCTCTGAGTGATCCAACCAGCTGATCGTCGATCCCACGCCGCGGCCTTCCATGTCCGAGCGGGCCGTTCTGGCGCTCCTCTATGGCCAAAGATACCTCCCGGCTGGCCACAGGGACTGCGTTCTCGGCCCGGGCGTGTTCGCTCATGTCAAACCCTCAATCAGGGCGTTCAAGCGACCAAGGTCCTGGACTCGCGAAGACGGACCGCGACCAACTAATAGGTCCCGCTGAGGTTCGGTAGCCAAACGCCTCCGGGCGCTCACACTCCGTAGTTCAACGTGAGGAGCCCGATAAGTCCGCGGCTGACACCGCCGGATTGATCCGCATCAGAAAGTCGGGCATGTCGTTCCACCCGTCGAGCCAGATCGTATTGACGTCCAGTGACCGCAAATATCGGTCCTTTACAGGATTGCGACGGCCCTGCACGGCGTATGAGGTAGGGACATTCATGCCATAGACCAAGCGAATGTCGTCGTGTAGGAGGTTGAAGTTTGGATCGCTGAGGCTAAATCCGACGAAGAGGAAAGAGGTCTCTGCCATCTCGCCACGGAGAAAGCCGAGCATCTCTTTGCGGTCGATACGGGCTTGCGCATAGTCCGAGCGGGTGAGAACGATCGAGTCAGGTTGGTCGATCGACCCGTGAAGCTTGACGAGATGTCGGTCTGTCCGCTCCGTTCGTCGCGCCTTGAACTGCTCTTCTGAGATAGTGACTCGGAGTTGTTGGCCTGCCTCGTGGTAAGCAGCTTCGATGAGCTCGTCAAAGTTCGTCGTGAACAAGAGTGGCAGATCGAGGCGGACAAGGGCGGCGTGGCTTGGCGTGGTGCGGATAAATGGTTGTCGGCCTGCGTCGAATTGGGACAGCAAGAACTCGCGATAGTTGGCCTCACCTACCGTCTGGCGGAATAGTTGAGCACAGTCGAGAGGCCCCTCCTCGATGAAAAAAGATCGGAGCGAAGCGTGCTCCTCAGTACTGCAACGGATCATGATCTCCCTGCACATTCGATTGACTAACCACGGCCATGAAGGCAGAGGTAGGCCATCGTCGTCCGGGGCGAGGTCGATGTGCGGGAAGTCATGAGGCCACCAGCGGTCGTAGTGGTCGTAGTCGAATGTGGCCCGGCCGTTGATTCGGGCCGCCCCGAATGACAGCCCGGCCCCCAGGAACACGAGCAGCCGGCCTTGTCCGGCGACTACATTGCGCAGACGGTCCACGAGTTGTGCGTTCGCCGGATCGTGATGCCAAGCCGTCATGTGGGCCAGTGTCCCACAGGCGATCTCCTTACGGCACCCAGAGGTTGGCTCACTGAATCCGGTAGCTGGAAAGATTCGGCCAATGGTTCAATCCGGGTCGAGAGCCAGCTCTACCTGAGTTAGGTATCCGTCGTCGTGGACACCGAACAGGACGAATCGGGTCGTCTCATTGCCCGGCCATCCGGCAGCTCGGATCCCGGCGACGGCTTCAACGACGTCCTCGGCCCGCACAGTGCGGAGTGGCTCAGCGACCCGTTCGGGGCGGGCAACCACAGCGACTGTTCCGCCATCGCCGCGCTCGATCTCCCCAATCGGGAAGCTCGGAGTGACAAGGAGGTCGGACCGCGTCCGACCCCCGAGGAAGATGTCGATTGAGACCGCGTCGAAGGCATCCCATGGGCGAACGGTAACGAGTGGGCGGACGGCCGCCCGTTCCACCCAGTTCGCACGGAGTTCATCCGTCGGGATGCTGATCCGCATTGCGTGTTGCCAACCCGGCGCGACTTCGCCCGGATTCCGTAGCACGCCCACGTACCGCGGTTCGTCCGGTGGCCGTTCGTCGCCGGACGGGGTGAGAGCGAAGTGCCACTCGCCGGGCATGCCAGCGTGGAAGGTGGCATGAACCCAGCCGCCCGCCTCACGGTGCGACACCACGACATCGCCGTTCGACCGTGAGGAGCGGACGGTCCACGACGACCCGTACCGACCCTGGTCGTCGGCCACACGGAACCTCAACTGCTCTCCGGCGGGCTTTGGTGCGGACACGGCGATTGTCATTTGCGATATGACACAGATAGAGCCAAGCCTGTTGGCAGGAATCCGGGCGTGATGCCTCCTAACTGAGCGCCTCGTCTGCGCCGTATAGGAAGTAGAAGGGCTGCATCCGGATTTCGCTGACGGCCTTCTTCCTGTCACGGACGGCTTGCAGGATGGGGGCGACTCCGGCGAGCGCACCACCGACTGCGGCGACCGCCCCAAGGTGGCCGACGAGTCCCGTGCCAACGATGGCAAGCCCGGGGTACGCCGAGTTCGCCGCCCCCGTAATCCCGGTGGCGAGCGACACAAGGGAGGAGTTGTCCTTCACCGATGCGTCGATGGACTCGACGGCAGGGAGAACGCTCTCCACCCACGCATCGTGTACCTCGTCCTCGAAGTCCGTCTCCCACGGTGCGCTACTGAAGGACTTCGAGATGGTCACCATGGCGCTGCGGAACTGCGTGAGCGACGGGGCAAGCTCGGAGCGGATGTCGATGACCTCATCGACCGTAGCGGTCGGGAAGGTCGGCAATCGGCCCATGAGCCCCGAGGCAGTCATTGCTTGGGCACACCGACCAGCAGGACCCTTGGCAGGGGTAAAGAGCCCTTCTCGGATGGCGGCTTCGGTCAGATTCGCGATGGGCTCATCGAAGATGAGGTATTCCCGGCCCGAGGAGAAATGCTTCGAAAGCTTGTCCACGAACGTCTCGACGATCCGATCTGTGTGGCTGTCCTCGTTCCGTTCGCCGGACTGTGCGAGCTTCGCCGAGAGGATGCACGAGACGAGGAGGTCCATGGCGTCTCCGGGATCGGCGCTTTCGATTTGGAGGAGCCCCTGTGCGCGGGCACAGGCGAGCTGGTCGATACCTGCGTCGTCCGTGATCTCTTGCACGGCCTCAGACAACATTCGTTGGACGGGAGCGAACTGCTGGAGAAGCCCAGCACGAAGCAGTTGCTGTCCTGCCGAACCACTCCGTGCCGTCGAACGGAGTAAGTCATCGACCCCGGCAATTCCGTCCTGGAAGGCCGGTACGTCCTCCGCAGGGATGAGGATGGGCGCCACCCGGCGCATGAGTTCGATCTGCTCACGAGGGGAGAACTTCTGTAGCCCCTCTACTCGTAGGAACATGGTCGTCACGGGGCTGAGGACAGTGACCTTGTCGCCGTAAAGCAGCGCCGCCTTCAGGAGGTGTAGCTCCGGGACCACCGTGACCGACGACCCAGGATTGGCGGCGACGACCATACGGAAGGGACCAGCCCTGCCGCTGCTCGAAGGCGTCGGCCCACGCTTGTGTCGGTGCTTCGTCTTCTTCGCCAAAGGTCAACGCTCCGGGGGGCTGGTCAGCAAAGAGCAAACATACGTTCGTACTCTACCGGCTGACAGGGCTTTGCACAGGAACTATTCATGTGCAAGGCCGGCTGACAGGTGCTCGCCTACGGCAAGGCCGTGGGAAATGCCTGAAGGCGATATGTCAATAGGGCATCGTGTAGAGGAAGTTGTGGATGGGAGACTGGTAGCCGTCGACTTTGGTCCATCCCCACCCGGTGAGCTGAACGACACGGCGCAGGGTTGTCGCGAATGCTTCGAGGACGACACCGCAGACGGGCTCGATCTGGCGGTGATCTAGGCGGCGGTCGAGAATCGATTCACTGCCGTGCTTGTCCCCGGTGTCAACGTAGGCCCGCATGAGGGCGAAGTGGGTGCCGTGGGTGGTCGCCGAAGTGAGCGCGTAGACGAGCGGGTATGACGCCGAATAGATGGTGTCGCGCATCAGAGCGGCGACGAGCGGGGTGGAACCCTGCCGCCTCTGGCCGTCGACCGTCGGTGCCGACCGATTGGCATCGCAGTTGAGCCCGAGCTCGTCGCACTTCGTCCTGATCTCGTCCGCCTCGGGCGAGATGCCAGCTACGCCTGTAGGCCAGTTCATCCTGCGCGCCATGTCCTCGGCCTGGTAGGCACTGAACAATTGGTCTGCCAGAAACCGGGCCACACGCTCGCGGGCGGTCAGCCCCGGTTCGACGAGCCACCAGGAACGGGCCGCGGTCTCGACCGCCGACCGTCCGACGGCTTCGACGGCGAGGCAGCCAGTGAGATCCGGATCGGTAATGAGCCGGCCGAGTGACGCGGCGTGATCGGTGACGGCGATCAGCCCGAGTCGTGCAGCGGCGTAGGTGGTCTCGACCGCCCGGAGAGTCTTGTCCGCTGGTACGCCAGGCTGGGTCCACTGGCGGTCCCGGTCGGCCCTCGATCCGGGAGAGCCCGCCCACGTGGGATCAGGCTCCGTATACCCGGTCTCGACCTGTGCCGCATTCTGAAGGAAGCGGGCGGCGCGTTCGAGCCGGTCAGCGTCGACTGCGACGAAGACTGCGGGAATGGGCACGGTTCCTATTGTGCGCTACTGCCGATTCCGATCTCGCCGGAGTGAATCGGGCCGACGCTTCGAACCCACCACGGCGGGTCGGTCTTGCCTACCGGTCACCTTCTCCATTCCGTAAGACCGTGTTCGACGCCGTGATGCGGATGGCTCCGCCATCGATTATGGGCGCGACCTGCCCTTTTGTTGTCGGAGGGGTGTTCGTATAATGACACCCCAACGCCCCTTAAGACCTCAGCGCCCTCAGCGCCCTCAGCGCCCACAAATTCGAGTTGCGCGAACCATCCCTGCGGCCCCGCCGGAGTTCATGGACATGACTGAGCGGGCCTATTCGGTTGGCAGGCTGTCGGGGCCGCCATCGGGCAAGGTTCATCTGCTTTGGTGAGCGTGTCGAACGCCGACCAGGCCAGTCGCTCTCGACCGATCCTGTCTCAGAGCGTGAAGGGCGGTCGTAGCCCCGGGAACATCGGGAAATGCCGGACATTCAACGTCGCCAGCTCGCAGCCTTCGATCTGGGCCGCCGCCGCGACCAGATAGTCGCCAAGACCAATTCCCGTATGGGATCGCCGGTGGGTGCGCATGAGCTCGGCTGCACGCCACGCGATTCGATCGTTGACTGGGAAGATTCGCAGAGAGGCGAAGAGCCGCCCGACCTCTCGGCGCTCCTGCGAACGCATGCCCCCGGCCACCTCGACGACGCTTATGGCGCTGGTAGCGAGCGGTCCTGTTGCGCGACGAGCTTGCAACATCCAGTCCCTCGCTTCGGGCTCGCCTCGAAGATGCGCGATCAGCACGTCCGAATCAACGAGCATCACCGTCTGCGACGCGCGTTGTCGAGGTGCCGAGAACGCTCGTCGGCACCTCGCTCGAGAAAGTCCTCGTCACGTGAGAGCACGTCGAAGGAACCTTCGATGGCGGCGAGATCCGATTCGAGGTCGCCATCGCCTTGATCGAGGCCTCGATCGATCAACCGACGGATCAGCGCGGCACGCGAAATCCCCTGTGCTCGGGCGGCCTCGTCGAGCGAACGAGCCTGCCCTTCGTCGAGGTAAATGTTGGTTCTATTCATACACCAGATTATACACCGCTATTCGCCCGGCAACGCGCCTGTTCAGCGAACCTGGTGTCGGCGAGACCAGACGTGTGCGAAATGCGAAAAGTGAGGTGGCGTCAGGGTGAACCCCACCAGACCAACCCGTCATTCGCTCATGGAGCAGTCCGGGTCTTCCGCGATTCGACTCGACCCGAGAGCGATGACCTCGCCGGCTGCCACCGTGAAGCGGTTCGTATTGTGTGACCCAAGGTCCACTACCTCAGCGCCCACCCAACAAGCCTTGGCTCACGGCGGTCGCCGTGGTGTTCAGGTGGCAGTACGACGCCATCCTGAGGACGGGAGTGCTCGCATACCGCGCTCAGTCTGGGGGTGCCTTGCATCCGGGATGTGATGCGGCGACACTGACGCCCGGCGAAATTCTCCCAGAGAGTCGAGGAGGGGTGGGATGAACCGTTGGATGTCAGGGCACGCTGCGGTGCTAGGAGCAGCCGTCATGTCAGCGGTGCTGATCGGCACGCTGGCCGTCGGTGGTACGGCTGGAGCGGCGGCGTCTGGCAGCCATCCGCCCCGCGGCTACAAGTTCGACGCCGCCGCGCCGGTGGCGTACTCGGAGCAACTTCCAAAGAGCGACGGGGCGTCGACCAGCATCAAGGTCTTCTCTTGGAACATCCCAGCCACCAGTTACGTGCTCATGCCCGAGTATTCGTGCCCGTCCGCCACTCCCTATTTCAAGTCGAACGGCGTCGAACACAAGGACACTAATATCTACCAAGCCTACGAGGCGGACCTTCGGGTCGAGGCATCTGACGGTGTTGGATATAAGGCGGGGCTTCACGACCTCAAGTTGAAAACGGTCAACGTTCGAGTGAAGCCGGGTGATGCCGATACCCAAAACCCTCGGGTATTGCCACGGTACACGGACGTCGTGACCGCCACGGGATTCGAGAAAGGTACTTGGGCCTCGAACAGCATCTGGGCCCCGGTGTTCAAGGGTGGGTCGTTCAAGATGACGGTGACCTGCACGTCTTCGCTGGCAGATGCTGCGTTCACAACCGATTGGAACAAGGACGGGCTCATGATTCCCTGGACGTGGACGCGTGGTCAGTGACCGTGACATCGACTGCCGTAAGCGAGTAGAGCTCAGCAAATAGGGACACCCTGAAAAATCGATAGGTCTCGGACTGCTCGGCAACGCCGACGACTGTAAGACGCGCGTGATCAGCGCTCGCATGACGGGCCACAACCCGGCAGAGGTCCCTTGAATCCGCTATCCGGGTCGGAATTCAATCCAGAATGCTCTCCACCTTGCCGCGTCGTATGGCGGCGAGCAGCGCTGCGTGGTCCCTCTCATTTTGGTCGGCATACCGGCGGGCAAAATTGCGCATGGCCTTGGTGAACACGTCGCCCTTTCCCATGTACACGTTGATGGCCACCGGGTCGCCGGAGCGGGCGTGTGCCCGGGCCAGCGTGTTGCCGCAGGCGATGCCGAACTCGACCAGGACCGGCGCGATGAGGTTGGTGGTGGGGATGAGCTTCATGTCACGGAACTGGCGGACATAGAAGTCGCGCTCGCCCAGCGAACCCCAGCCCACGAAGATGTCGGTCGCGCTCTGCACCATGCGTTTGCCCGCAATGACTCGGGCGCCATGGTTGTCGTGCTCGCTCGAGTAGGTGAAGGACTCGTAAACGGAAGCACCGGCTTGCTTGCACTGCAGGAAGAGTGGGTCCCTCGTTGCGCTCCCCTCGAGCAGCACGAGATACACCACCATGCCGACGCTGCCGACCCCGACCACCTGGCGGACGATGTCCATCGGAATGTAGCGGTCGAAAAGTTTCCGCCGGTCTTCCTGGAGCGTGAGGCGATAGCTGCCGAGCAGGCCCTCTACGACATCGCCCTGTTCATCGTCGTCGAGCGTCACGCGCAGCGGTGGCTGCGCAGTGATGCGCGCCCGCCCGCGTCGTTTCGTCGTGAGCTTGGCGAAGGCTCCGCGGCTCGTCCGCGTCTCCTTCCCCTTCTCGATCTGCACCTTCACTTGGCCGCGGTCGGCGGTTTCGAAGTAGTCGATGAACTGGTCGAAACGTGTGCCCTCGTACCAGATATCGAGTATCGGCAAGGTTGCGTAGTACCGCATCCGGTGGCGGTAGGCGTCGACCGCCGCCGTGACCGCGGCGTCTGACTTACTTTGCTTCACGCCGTTGTCCCGGGCGGCCACTACCAAGCTGGCGGCGAGGCGGGCGACGTCCCACTCGAACGGCCCAGGCAGGGTCTCGTCGAAGTCGCGCAGGTCGAAATTGAGATTCCGCTCCGGCGTGGCCCACAGTCCGAAGTTCAGGACGTGGGCGTCCCCGCAGAGCTGGACTTCGATCCGGCTGTGCGGCCGGGAGGCCAGGTCGGCCGCCATCACGGCGGCGGCACCCCGATAGAAGTTCCACGGCGAGAGGGACATCCGCTGGTGCCGGAGTGGGGCGAGACCGGGTAGCCGGATCTCGTTCTGGGCCAGGATCCTGTCGACGGGGTCGTGCCCGCGGTTCCGCTCGTCCCAGTCACCCAGTTCGCTGCGAGGCGCCAGCACCCGGGCCTGCCGTCCCATCTCGCGGCGATCGGCGGCCGTGGCCGCAAGATCGTGCTTGGCGGCCACGAGCGTGGGTGCAGTGTCGCTATAGGTCAAGGCCTTTCCTCTCTGGTGCGGAATCTATTCTGCCCGGTCGAGAGGTCTCCGGGTGCCTCACCGAGAGGGAAGCTCAGTCGCAGAGATGACCTGGTACGCGGAGACGGTGGAGGACACCGAGCCAGACGTCCGTCCCCTGCTCGACCAGAGTCGGCGGTCCGATCACCCGCCGGAACAACGTGAGCAGTGCCACAGGGTGCACAGTTCGGGTGGTCTGGATCACCGAATCGATTCGGTAGCGAAGCATGAAGGTGCGGGTGGCACACTCCAGTGACGCGTCATCGGCAGGGACAGTGCCCGGCGGATAGGCGCCCTCGCCCGTCCCCTCGGCCCAAAGGAAGCGCTGGGCCGGCTCCGGAGAGAGCACCGCTGCGGAGGTGGTGCCGTGACCCCGTTGGCCACGCACGAGGGCGTCGCCTCCGATGATGCGGAAGCGCATGCCGGCCTCTGCCTGCCACACCTGGGGCTGGATCTCGTCCACCGACGGGTAGGGCTCGATGAGGGCAACCGAGCCGAAAGGGATCTGGTCGACGGCGGGCGAGGTGAAGAAGGCCGGCTCCGCCACGGGGCCCGTGGGGAACGGCCACGCCGGGATGAGGGTCAGCAGACTGGCCAGACCGAGGACTCCGAAGAGGCACATCAAAGCCGCGCGGTCGCGCGAGGATTCGCCCCGCTCCTTCCCAACCGGCGCCCGCCACCGACGTCGCAGGTCGTCCATGCCGCGCGCCAAGATCAAAGCGGCGAAGAGGGCCGTGTACAGGGACAGCCGGACTACGACGACGCTGTCAGCGAGGGGCAGATGCTGCAGGAGGTCCCAAGGCAGCGGCACGCCTGTGTTGTGGTTGGCCACAACCAGTTCGGGACCGAGGGAAAGCACGGTGGTGACGACGGCCATGACGCCGGCGAATCGGATCCAGAGGTCGCGCCGGTTGACCACCACGATGGCGATGAGGAGGAGCAGCAACGGCACGCCGAGGTAGCTGGCGTTCTCGGTGATGATGCCCTGGACCAGGCGGGAGTCGAGCGTACTCAGGTAGGTCGGGGCGAGCTTCTGTGTGAAGGTGGGCGCAACGCTCCCGACGAGGTCGGCGCTCACCCCGTGGGCATAGGCCGGTCCGACGTAGCGATACGGTCCAGCTGTCATGGCCCAGATGGGGTACGCCACCCCGGCGGCCACGATCGCCAGCGCGACCAACGCTCCCTTGATACCCCGGCGCAGTGCCGGGACGACCTCGCGCGGGCGGGCCAGGGCGAGGACGAGCCCGGCCAGGAGGGCGACCATCAGGGAGGTGGCGGCGATCTCCTGGGTCACGAAGAACTGGGCCAGCACCAGCACGCCGAGTGCCACTCCCCAGCGCAGCGGGCGCAGTGAGCCGGGGCGGACCAGCTCGAACGCGCTCAGCAGGATCAGCGGAGGCAGCGGGACGAAGGCCAGGTTCAGGTGGTCGTAACTCTGGGTCACCACGTAGGGCGAGAAGCCGTAGAGGGCCCCGCCGACGATGGCCGCGGGCGTCCAACCGACCCACCGACGCAGCACCAGGTACATCGAGAATGCAGACAGCGGGAAGGCCAGCCAGAGAAGGAGGTTCACGCTGGCCACCGGGCCGGCCGTCAGCGTGAGCGGCGCCGTCAGGAGGCCGAGCAGAGGCGACGTGGTGTTCTGGGCCAGATCGACCCCGTTGGGGTAGTTCAGCCACGTCGTGGCAAACAGGTTCTGTCCGTGCAGGAGGGCATGGGGGGTCCAGGCCAGGAACCACGACATCATCTCGAGGTCGCCGCCCCGGATCCGGTCGGGGTCGCCCGGCCACGTTGGCCATTGGGCCAGGAGGCTGATACCGCCGTAGGCGACAAACACCGCCGTCGCCATGAGGACGGGCCGGTGCCGGCGTTCCGTTCGCGGAGTGTCGGCCGGGGTTGACGCGGTCGACGGGTCCACCGGCGCGTTCAGCCGGAGCGAGCCCGCCATTACGCGAGGATAACCAGCTTGACCTAAATGGGTTTGTCGCATCCACAACTCTCTTCGATCTCTGCGGACGGTTGTGGAGCTCCCAATACATCGTTTGCAAACATCTGCTGAGAGCGCTCGGCCAATGGCGGGATGGGTTCCCGGCATCGACAGCGTTTTCCACCTACTCGTTGTGACGAATCGTTCGCCGGCATCCGGCGATCTCGCCACGTAGTACGGCGCTCAGCCCGACCTGGCTTAGTTCCAGCAGGTCCGTACAGCGGCAGCGTCTCCGATCTGGGGTGTACACCGGGCGATAGATTGATTTGATGTCGACCAGCCCGAATGGTGAGGCTGGGACCTGGGGCGTCAAGCGCTTGAGCGGAAGCTTGGGTGCTTCTGTGAGCGGAGTCGACTTGGACCGTGTTGAGGACGGTGCAAGTCTGCGGCGCTTGCTCTACGAGCACCTTGTGCTCGTGTTCCCCGGCCAGGCCCTGTCCAAGGTTGGCCAAGTGCACTTGGCGGGTTTGTTGGGCACCCCGACACCGGCTCATCCGGTAGTGCCCGGCGATCCTGCGCATCCCGAGATCCTGGTACTCGACGGGGCTCGGGGTGGCCGCAACGCGAGGTGGCACACCGACATCACCTTCGTCCTGCGTCCGGCGGCGGCGTCGGTTCTGGTCGCCGACGCCCTCCCCGCGTGGGGAGGAGACACGTTGTGGGCCGATGCCCGCTCCGCGTACGAGCGCCTGGCCGAGCCCTTGCGCCGGGCCCTGGACGAGCTGCGCGCCGTCCATCGGATCACCCCCCTGGCCTATTGGGGCGAGCCTGCCGACTCGGCCCTCGCGCGCTCTGACGCGCAGGCGTTGCTCGATCAAGCCGCCACCGTCCCACCCGTCGTCCACCCCGTGGTGCGCGTCCACCCTGTCACCGGCGACCGGTCGCTCTTCGTCAACCCTGGGTTCACCTCCCACGTCGTGGGCCTGTCAAGGATCGAGAGCGACAATCTCCTTCGGCTCTGCTACGAGCACCTGAGCCAACCCGAGCTCACGTATCGGCATCGCTGGCAGCCAGGCGACGTAGTCATCTGGGACAACCAGGCGACTCTGCACTACGCAACGGACGACTACGGCGGAGGGGACCGGCGCATGCGACGGGTTACCGTCGCCGGCTCAATTCCTGTCGGACCAAACGGCACCCCGAGCGAGATAGTTGCCGACCCGTTCGTCGCGATTCGCTGAAGATCGGAGTTCTCGGTTCTTGACCAGGAGCAGCCCGATGTGCCGCTGTGCGGCGGACGCTTCCCGCCGCGTTTAACCGTGGTAGCCGGCGACCAGGTCGGTGAACGCGTACGCCGACTGTTTGATCCCGCTGCAGCTGCCGGCCGAAGTCGAAAGGCCGCCCGTACACGTCCGGTCGCGGTTGACGGCCCAGAACGTCAGCCGGGCCAGGTGCTTGTTCTGGGCGAAGGCGAGGATCTGCTGGAAGTTGACCAGGGTCACCGTCTCGCCAGAGTCGTCGGTTTCACCGTTCATGGAGGAGATGCCTATGTGGGCGTAGGCCTCAGACGGCGATTCGTCGTACGCAGCGGCCACGTCAGCTTCGAGGCCGTTGGTCGCGGTTATGCTCGCCGACGCCATGTTGGTGACCGGCGTGCCAAAGTCGAACGGCATGATCGTCCACGCGTAGGGCTGAAACCCGAGCTCGGCCGCCTGGGTGATCATGGCCTTGCCGTCGCTGTCTGGTCCCGACTCATTTGTGCCGAAGGTGATCGAGATTTCGAGGCTCGGGTCAACGGAATGCAATTGCGCCAGTGCCTCGATCACCCGCTGGCGCGGAGCCGCCTCGGTGATCTCGGTGTTCTCGATGTCGATGTCGATCGCCGAAAGGGTGAAATCATCGATGACGGTCTGGTAGGCGTTCACTAGCGAAGCCACGGTGGTGCAGGCAATGCCGAGTTTGGCCCCGCTCCAGCCACCAAACGAGACGTCGACGTTGCCGCCCGCCGCCCGGACCGCGGAAACGGCGGAGGCGTAGCTCCCGCCGAGCAGGGACCGGGTGCCGTTCCACTCGGGGTGGCACCCCTTGTGGGCCAGCACGAACGCCAGCGTCAGATCGGTGACGCCCGTCGCGGTCACGACCGCGGCCGGCGGCTGCGGATCTCCCCACGCCAAGTATTCGTAGGGTGCTGCCATCGCCACCGGTTGGGTGGTTCCGGCGTCGGCCGTGTCTGCTGGTGCGACCGTCACCAGCGCGGTACCGACCAGGGCGGCCGCCATCGCGCCCGACCAGACCCTGGTCCTTTGCATCCGCCAACTGTACGTGGCTCGACTCCGCGGAGTGTCGGCGCGCGCATCCATGGTCGACGACGTTCGAACTTCGACGCTCCGCAAGAACCACCTCGTCCTCGTCCACCACACCGAGATCCTCGGGGACCCCACGGGCCTCAAAGGCCTACGGGTCGTGCCGCTATGAGCGTCGAAGCCGGAGCGTCGAGCTGATGGTCGAAGGGGCCGGTGTCCCGAGGACGCATGATGAGCAACCACGGCGGTGATTGGTTATCGTGCAACAACCTCGACTTTGGAGCGGGCGGTTCGAGAAGGGGACGGTGGGGGCGATGAGTATGGATCGTTTGAGGTTGCGCCGTGTTGGCGGCGACTGGATGCTCATAGCGGCCGCCACGCTGGTGTTTGGGTTGATCGCTGTCGCTCCTTCACCCGCAGGAGCGACGAGCACAGGAGCGGCGGCCGTCAGTCCACCCATCGCCCTGTCGCCCGGTCCCGCCCCCATGCCTCAGCCGCCCGGATCTCCAGCCGGGTCACCGCCGTCGGGAGCGAAATGGACGGTCGAGAAGACGGTCGATCCACTCGGTGCAGCCCCGACCGAACTGGCCGCCGACTCCTGCGTAGGCTCCGCCTTCTGCATGGCTGTCGGCTACGCCTACACGCCGACCTCACCGAACACCCCGATTGAGGTTGCGGCCGAGGAGTGGAACGGCACGAAGTGGACAGTCGAGTCCATCCCCAATCCGGCCGATGCCACAACGTACGGGATCTACCTCGAGGGAGTGTCCTGCGCCACCACGAAGTCGTGCGTCGCGGTCGGAGACTACGAGAACACATCGGACGTATTCGTCACCCTGGCCGAGGTGTGGAACGGCAAGAGCTGGAGCATCCATCCCCCCACCAACCCCGGGCCCTCCTACAATTACTTGAACAGTGTTTCGTGCACCTCGGCCAGCGCCTGCGTCGCTGTCGGGGACTACGAGAGCGCCTCGTTGGTCTCCGGCACTCTGGCCGAGGCGTGGAACGGCACGACGTGGAGCGTCCAGACCACTGCCGATGTGAGCGAGTCCAACGACTACCTCGACGGCGTGTCGTGCACCGCGGCCAAGGCCTGCACCGCCGTCGGCGATTCGTCCAACTTTTCGGCCGGCCAGCTCAACCTGGCCGAAGCATGGGACGGCACTACCTGGACCATCCAGTCCACCCCGAGCTCCGATCCTGCGGACGACCTCAACTACCTCGACGGCGTGTCGTGCACATCGGCCAGCGCCTGCACCGCCGTCGGATACTACGACGACGCCGTCAGCTTCACCGATGTCCCGGTCGCCATGGGATGGAACGGCATCTCTTGGACTGCGCAGAGCCCCGTCAGCCCCGACGGCGGCTCGGCCGAGTTGTCGGGGGTGTCCTGCACCTCGGACAAGGGCTGCCTTGCCGTGGGGTATTACTTCGGCGACGACACCGACCTGGCCCTATCCGAAACCTTGAGCGGAACCACCTGGACCGTTCAGGGAACCCCCTACCCCGCCAACGCGACGGCCAGCGAGCTCAAAGGGGTGTCGTGCACCTCGGCCACCGCCTGTACCGCCGCCGGGTACTACGGCAGCAGCTCGGGCATCAATCTCTCGCTGGCCGAGGGGTGGAACGGCACGGTCTCGACCATCGAGCTCACGCCCAACGCCACGGGAACCACCCCTGCTTCCAGTGCGCTTTACAGCGTGTCGTGCTCCTCGGCCACGGCGTGCACCGCCGTTGGCTCCTACTTCGACACCTCGGGAGTCGAGCTCACCCTGGCCGAGGCCTGGAGCGGCACCAGTTGGACCATTCAGAAAACTCCCAACCCAGTGCGCGCCACCGCGCCGGGAAGCGTGCTGGACGGAGTGTCCTGCACCTCGGCCTCCGCGTGCACGGCAGTCGGCTACTACTACACCAGCTCGAACTCCACAGTCATGCTGGCCGAGAGGTGGGACGGCACCAACTGGACCATTCAGACGACCCCCAACCCAGTAGGCGGCTCGGACACCGTCTTCTCCGGCGTTTCGTGCAGCTCGGCCACGGCCTGCACGGGGGTCGGGTACAACTTCAACAGCACGCTGGCCGAGGCGTGGAACGGTACGGCCTGGAAGGTGGAGACGACCCCGAACGTTGGCGGTACCGACGACAGCTACCTGCTCGGCGTGTCGTGCACTTCGGCCAAGGTCTGCAACGCCGTCGGGTACTACTACAGCAGCACCCCCGCTGAGCTCACCCTGGCCGAGGTGTGGAATGGCACGACCTGGAAGATACAAACGACTCCCAGTCCTGGCGGCATCAAAAAGCTCGATGAAAGCGACCTGGCAGGTGTGTCGTGTAGCTCTGCGACCGCATGCACCGCCGCCGGCTACTACTGGAAAAACAGCGTGGAGGCATACGTCATAGTGGCCGAGGCTTGGAATGGCGCGGCCTGGACGGTGCAGAAGACCCCAGACCCAGTCGACCACTCAGAGACCGAAGGGGCGGCGCCGCCGCTCGACGGGGTGTCGTGCAGCTCGGCTGCTGCATGCACGATCGCGGGATCCTACGAGAACAGCGAGGGCGAGCAGCTCTCCTTGGCGGAGGCGTGGAGCGGAGCCGCCTGGACCGTTCAGAAGACCCCCAGCACCAGCACCGGCACCTTCTACGGGGTTTCCTGTACCTCGGCCACGGCGTGCACTGCGGTGGGAATCGCCGAGGACAACGACACCGAGGTGACCTTGGCAGAACGTTACGGCTGAGCTACTGGGATCCGTGCCGGCTCCGGACAGGGACCAGGACCAGTTCCACCTGATGAGCGAGTCCCAAACGGAGGTATTCAGCGAACCGTCCAGCCCTGATTGAACAGTCTTTCCGACGCGTTCCCGCTAGCATCTCCTGCAGAGGTCGCGCCCTTCAGTATCCACGCCGAAGCGCTGGCATCGGGAAGCGGACGGGTCGTTGGACTGGCTTCAGCAGGCAGCTTGTAAGGGTGAGACCAGCCCCTTCTTTTCAAGGGAAGTGGAAGATCTGGCGCGTGCCCGGAAATTGTGTGCGGGTTGCCCGGTGCGGGACGAGTGCCTCGGGTACGCCATGAGCGACCTGAACCTCCAGGGCATCTGGGCCGGGCTCACCGCCATAGAGCGACGGGAGCTGGGCTGGGGGCGGGTGGCGTAGCAGCTGCATCACAATATCGACGCGAGCGAGTCAGCTTCGTTGCTCCGTCTGTTCAGCTGGGCGCTCGGCGGGTCAGAGCCTCTTCCGACTCCGCCTCAGAACGTGTAGTCGATGAAGTACAAATCAGAGGGCTCCAGCCACCAAATGGCTCCCGTCGGCCTGAAGTCCTCAAACTTCTCCGCGCAGGCGTTGGTCATCGCTGACGAGCTTCAGGAAACCAGAGCATGCCACGGCACAGTCCGCTCCGGAATCCGGATCTCGAGTCGCGCGTTCCTGGCGGTAAGTGCCTCCGGTTGGTGCAGCGAGTTAAGCGCGTTCGCGAAGTGGACGAGGTCCAACTCGCAACGTTCCTTAGCCGGAGTTGCGTCCCGACCGCGGCCCTCCCAGATGGTTGTCACGCAGCATCTCCGCGACCCGGTGGGACTGGACGGGCATACCGATGCCAATCGGAACGGCCGTCCAGCGGTCTCGCTGGCACTCTGGGCAGTTGACGACCCATTGACCATCGTTGCGCCGCGAAATCTCGGGCCGATGTGTTGGATTGTGCATCTCCGACTCCTACCGTGATCCCCTCACCGGATGGGACCACCATACTCAGCCCGGCAGTCGCTCAGCCAGGCACCCCTTGTTGTGGCAATCGTTCACTGAGGCTTTGAAATTCAAGAGACGGCGCGGACCGCCCGGCAGAACACCTCAACCGGGATGGTGGTCGCGCGTCAGGGGGCACCTCCGCATTCCAGATCTGTCGAGCAGGCCAGTACGAGAACCCTGTGGAGACCTCTCTGGAGGTCACCGGCGGGGCGGGCCCGTGAAACGGCCCGGCTCCGACATGCCGTTTGAGCGCATGCAAGTCTCGCGCTCCGCTCTTGGCCGCCCGCCACACCCCTGCCGAAATCAGATCAGCCTCTTTGCGACAGTCGATGCGTCCGAATCACCCACGGTCCATCCCTTGTTCGGTAATTGGTGAGCCGTGACGCAACAACGGCTGAGTCCTTGACACCCGGACCTCGAAGCATCGCACGACCGGCGAACTACGGTGCAACCATGATCGACTCCGTTTCTCGCGGGTGAGCGTCCACGCGCGCTGATCACATGTCGTTGATTCACGGATACGTCGAGCTGCCCGAGGGCTGGACTCGCACAACGGCGCACGGGCTGGGTCCATTCGTCAGCTGCGAGGAACTGATTCGGGCCGACGGGACCGGCGTGATGTGGGAGTCGCGTTGGCACCGCAAGCACCCTCGAACGGAGCGGATGGGATCGACTTGGTGGGCCCCTCGAGCGATCGCCTGGTGGATCGGGGTCCTGTTTGCCATCGGTTCCACGTGCTTCGCGCTTGGCGCGCTCCCCGCTTATGCCGACGGCGTCGGGACGAACTCTGACAATCTGACCTACTTCATCGGCTCCGTCTTCTTTACGACCGCCGCCTTCCTTCAGTATTTCGAAGCAGCGTCCACGAATCCGCATCTCGACCGGGACCAGCATCGCCGCTTCAGGCGGCTCTTCGAGGCGCAGCCCCAGCGCATCGACTGGTGGGCGTCGCTCGTGCAATTCCTTGGCACCCTCTGGTTCAACCGCACCACGTTGAGCGCCTTGGTCGTAGGCCTCGGCGCCTCGGCGACGCACCACCCGGTCTGGCGGCCGGACGCCTTCGGGTCGATCTGCTTCCTGGTCTCGAGCTGGCTCGCTTGGGCTGAAGTGTGTCACGGGCCCTTTGCGTGGCGACCCCATGACCTCTCATGGTGGATAACACTCGTCAACCTCGTGGGCTCGGTCGCGTTCGGCGTTTCAGCCGTCGCTTCCTACGTGAAGCCGAACGGACAACTGGCCAGCCTGGCATTGACGAATCTCGGCACCTTCATCGGTGCGATCTTTTTCCTCGTGGGAGGGATCCTTCTCCTTCCCGAGCGCACCAGGCCGGCGGATGCGACTGGGCTGATCCGCGCCTCTCCATCATCGTCGTCCTGCTGATGCCGAGTGCGCGACATCAGGGGCGCGGGGCCAGTTCACCGCCCAGCAGACGGTCATCGCGAAGCTAAGAGCCTGGTTGATCGCCTCGTCGACCGCTTTGGTGGAACCAATCACCTCGCTGCTCAGGGTCCCGCGTGCTTCAGAGGAAACTTCGGACCACCTGGTCCACGCCGAGTACAGCCGCGCGTGACCGTGACCCGCCAGCAGCCGCAACCAAACGGCCCCTCAAGCACGCCTGCGCATGGTCGATAACTAGGCCGTAAACCGCACCACAGGGTACTCATGGTGGCGCTTCGGAGGGGGAAGATCGTTGCACCGACTCGCACCGATACGCACTGCGATCCTGGCCGCGCTCGTGCTCTCCGCCTCGACACTGCTGATCGGGCCGAGCACCAGCGCGGCGAGCGCGGCGTCGCCGACCTATTACCTATCGCTCGGCGACTCCTACGCCGTCGGCTACCAACCGAACCTGGACTCGACGCCCGGCTTCACCGGTTATGTGGCCGACGAGACGCGCATGACGCTCGTCAACTTCGCCTGCTCGGGGGCCACGACGACGTCGATCCTCGACAAGGTCGGGTGTCCGATCCCCATGCCCAACGAGGCCCATGGGATGACCTATCCGTTGACGACGCAGCTCGCCGCGGCCGACGCCTTCATCACGGCGCACGAGGGTCACATCGGGCTCGTCACCGTCCTGATCGGCGGCAACGACGTCGTCCCCTGCTGGTTCGCGAGCGACTTCGTCTCGTGCGCCGGCGCGGCGATGCCCGACCTGGCCAACAACGTGGCGACGTTGGCGCGGGAACTGCGGGCAGCCGTGGGCCCACGCGTCCCGATCATCGGGCTCAGCTACCCCGACGCCTACCTGGGTGCGGACGAGTTCCCGAGCCGGCAGCCGTCCTCCGTCTCGCTGCAGCGAGCCCAGGAGTCGGTCAGTGTTTTCGAGTCGTTGCTCAACCCGACGCTGTCCAAGGCCTACGCCGCCGAGAACGTTGCGTTCGTCGACGTCACGGCCGAGACCGGTGCCTACACCCCGCTGGACCAGATGGCGCAGACGATGGCCTACGGAAAGATCCCCGCTGCGGTGGCCACCGTGTGCTGGATGACGTGGACGTGCAGGAACGGCAACCCCCACGGAACCTCAGCGGGCTACGCGATCATGGGGCAGCTGGTCATGGACGAGTACCGCGCGATGGCCGGGTAGCGAACTTCGCCACTCCCGGAGCTTTCAATCTGGACGGGACATCCACGGAGTTCGAGGTGGCCGGTCCGGGCGCGGCTACGTGGCCTGGGCCACCTTCACGGAATACGTGGCCCCGCCGATGCCCGCGCTATCGGTGACGAACACCACTACGGAGAAGGTGCCGGCGGCCGTGGGCGTGCCCGTGATCTTGCCCGTGGACGGGGCGACCGTGAGTCCCGGGGGCAGTCCGAACACCGCCCAGGCGACCGAGGATGCCGTGCCCGACAAGGCAAGTCTGGCCGAGTATGCCTTGCCCACGGTGCCCTTGGGCAGGCTGGAGTCGGAGATCGTGAGTGGCGTGCCCACGCTGAGGGAGCCCGCCAGTTCGTCACCAGTGCCGGTGCCTTTGGCGCCCGCGATCGAGGCCTGCCCCTCGTCGCCGGCGTCACCCGGCGTTCCCGACGCGGCCGCGATGCCGTTCGAGTCCGTCCCGCCCGGACCAGCGGGTCCGACGAATCCCGCCGGGCCGGCGCCGCCGGCGGCGCCCGGGTTCCCCGCCGTGGCGTTGTCGGCGCCGTAGAGGATGCCCGTCCCGGCGGCGGTGGCCACCACGTCGACCGCACCGCCGTCGGCGTTCCCGGCGTTCCCGCCGACATCGCCGTCACCGCCGTCACCGGCGTCGCCGCCGTTGCCCCCGGTGCCGCCAGCGGAGTCTCCGGACTGCCCGTAGGCGCCGCTACCGCCGGTGCCGCCCTGGCCTCCCTGCCCGCCGATGCCGCCGTTGCCCCCCGTAGCCGTCGCCGAATTGAAGTCGTCGGACGCCAACTGGGAGTGTGCGCCGCCGGTGTAGATCGCTCCTCCGTCGGCGTCGCCCCCACCGCCACCGCCGCCTCCATCGCCTCCGTCGCCGCCGTCACCGCCCTTGCCTCCGTTGCCCCCCGCGGCGGGGGCGCCGTCCGCGTTCTCGCCCGGGCCGCTCCCGATGCCCCCATATCCGCCGGCGGCCGAGCTGGAAGACGAAGTGGGTGCGCCACCGGCGCCACCTTTGCCGCCCGTGGCCGTGTCGCCGCTGAACTTTGCCGCCACCACGTCAAGTTTCCCGGTCGAGTAGATGGCGCCGCCCTGAGCATCGCCCCCGTCTCCGCCGCCTCCGCCGTCGCCGGACTTGCCGCCCTTTCCCGCCGGGCCGCCGTCGCCGCCGTTGCCGTTGGCCCCGTCGGGGGTGCCGCTCCCGCCGTAGCCTCCGATCTCGCAGCTGCCGCCCAATGTGCAGGTCGCGATGCCGCCGCCGAGGCCTCCCGACCCGCCGGCACCTCCCTTGCCGCCGCCCCCGCCCGCGCCCCCGATCGCAGTGTCTCCGGTGAACGTCGTGTCATCGACGACCACCGTTCCCGTGCTCGAGATGGCGCCGCCAGTGGCGCCGCCGCCGTCCGCTCCGTCGGCGCCCTTGCCTCCCGGCTTCCCGTCCGCGCCCGTCCCGCCCGTGCCGCCCTTCGCCCCCGCACCGCCGGTGCAGTCGGGGCTGCAGTCGGCTCCGTTGCCGCCGTTGCCGCCTCCGCCACCCCATCCACCGTTGCCCCCCGCACCGCCCGGGCCGCCCGCCCCTCCGGCGCCCCCCACCACGGCGTCGCTCTTGAACAGTCCGCCCGCCACCGTCAGCGTGTCGCCGGTGTTGACCAGAATGGCGCCGCCGTGGGCGTCGGGAGCGGCCAGCCCGTTGACACCGTCGCTGCCCGAGGTGCCTTCGGTCCCGGGTTGACCCGGCTTGCCGTCGGTCCCCGGTTGGCCGTTTCCCGCACCGTTCGTGCCGGCACCGCCGGAAGCGCCGTTGTCGCCGGGTGTGCCCTTGGTCCCGGCCTTGCCCTTGGTGCCGGCCTGGCCGGTGAACTTGGCGTGCTGCAGGGTGAGGTCGACGAGCGTCAGGCTGCCGTCGTCGACGAACAGCCTCACCTTCGAGCCGCCGTCGAGGGCCACCTTTTCCCCGGAGCCATCGAGCGTCACGGTTCCGTTCACCGTGAGGGTCGAGGTGAAGACGATGGTGCCGCTGCAGCCGAAGTCCACCGTGTTCGACGACGCCAGTGCCGACTGCAGGCCGGCAAAGGTGCACGAGGTCAGCGACGCGGCACCGGCATCAGTTGCGGCACCCGCCGGAAGCCCCCGCGCCCCGATCAGAGCGATCACCATCGCCGCCAGCGCGACGGATCCCCGCCAAGGTGCCCCCCGTGTCGACTTGGTGCGCATGGCCACCCCTCCTTCGAGGACCAGGGAGATCACCGGCTCGTTCGATTGCTCCCGCCCGGCCCTGCAACGCTGGTGCACGATATCGTCGTGACCTGACCGGGGCCAGTCACTTGGTGATCGAATTTCGAGCCGAGTTTCGCCGGATCAATATCCGGGCCAGCGATAATTGGATTGCGGTTTGACTCGGGTGATCGCACAGGAGAGGCAGGACCGATGAAGTCCAACGAGCACTACGTCATCATCACAGCGGACGCGCATGCCGGCGGTAGTCATGAGCAATACAGAGGATTCCTCGATCCGAAGTTTCGCGGCGAGTTCGATGCGTGGCGCGGTCGCTACAAGAACCCGTTTAAGGACCTGAAAGACACGAGCCTCCGGACTCGCAACTGGGACGGAGAATTGCGGGACTCGCAGCAGAACGCGGACGGAGTGGTCGCCGAGGTCATCTTCCCGAACACCGTGCCGCCGTTCTTCCCGAGCTTTGTGCTGTTCGCGCCGCCGCCCAGACCTGAGGAGTACGAGCTGCGCCATGCCGGCCTGCAGGCGCACAACCGATGGATGGCCGACTTCGTCTCGCAGAAGCCGGAAGCCCGCGCGGGAATCGGGCAGATCTTTCTGAACGATCTCGATGACGCCATCGCGGATGTGGTGTGGTGCAGGGACAACGGGCTGCGTGGAGGGGTGCTCATCGGCTCGGTCCCGCCGACAAGCGACTGGCTCAGGCCGCTTTACGATCCGTACTACGACCCGCTCTGGCAGGCGTGTGAGGAACTTGGCGTACCGGTCAACACCCACAGCGGCCCGGGCAGCCCTGCGTACCCTCCGGCGCCGGCCATGCCTGCGGTCCACGTGCTCGAGATGCTGTTCTATTCCCAGCGCCCCCTCGTGTACATGATCGTCGGTGGCGTCTTCGAGCGGTTTCCGAAGCTGACGTTCGTCCTGACCGAGGCCGGCTGCTCGTGGGTCCCCGACCTGCTCAGCCATCTCGATGCCGTCATGGCCAGGCTGCGGAAGGGCAAGACCGGCGAGATGCGGTTCGACGGAGACGCCGTGCCGCCGCGTTCGGCCTCGGAGTACTTCAAGCAGAATTGCTATCTCGGGGTAAGCCAGCCCGGACCTTCGGACATCTCGGCGGCACTCGGCCCGGTGGGTCTCGACCGCGTGATGTGGGGCAGCGACTATCCGCACGAAGAGGGCACGTTGCCGTTCTCCCGTGAGCATCTGCGCCAAGTGGTCGGTGCGTTGGAACCGGAGCAGATCCAGCAGTTCGTGGGCGCCAACGCAGCACGCGTCTACGGGTTCGACATCGAGGCTCTGCGACCGGCGGCCACTCTCCACGGGCCCACCGTGAGCGAGATTGCGGAGCCGTTGACGGAGCTCCCCGAGAACCCCAACGAGGCGCTACGGCGATCGGCTCGAGAGCTGGCCGTGTCTGCTTGAGGGCATCCATTTCTTGGGTCGCCCTACACTCTCGAGATGTACGACAGCATCGACTACTCCGAGTACGACGTTATTGAGGTGGACGACCCGTCTCCGGGGGTGAGACGGATCACCTTGAACCGCCCCGAAAAGCGCAATGCGCTCAATCACCCGTTGCGGGGGCAGCTTCTCCATGCACTGCGAGAAGGTGATGCCGACCCCGACGTGCGTGTCCAGATCATTCGCGGGGCGGGCAGCTCCTTCTCCGCCGGCTACGACCTCGGTGGCGGTAATGAGGGCCACGAGATGCCCTTCTATACGGCAGCAGGGGAGGGGGAGTGGCCGCGACACGTCACCGAGGGCTGGATGAGCATCTGGGATCTCGCCAAGCCGGTGATCGCCCAGGTTCACGGCTACTGCTTGGCCGGAGGGAGCGAGCTCGCGACCTGCTGTGACCTCGTCTACATGGCCACCGACGCGCAGATGGGCTACCCCGCCGTGCGCTTCGGCGTACCGGACATGCACTTTCACGCCTGGTTCGTGGGACCTCGCAAGGCCATGGAGATGATGCTCACGGGGGACTCAATAACCGGCACCGAAGCCGTGGAGTACGGATGGGCCAACGCGGCGTTTCCGCCCGACCAACTCGAGGCGGAGGTCATTGCAAAGGCGCGACGTATATCCCAGATGCCTCCCGACATCGTGCGCCTGAACAAGCGGATCGTTCACCGGGGGATGGAGGTGATGGGCCTGCGGACCGCCATCAGAGTGGGGACCGAGCTGTGTGCCTTGGGCACCCACCAAAAGAGCCTGCACGAATTCGTGCGCAAGTCACAGGAGCAAGGGTTGACGGCGACCCTCAACGAACGCGACGGCGTCTTCGGGGACTACCGCACACGTAGCTGACTCGGACGGTGTCATGACCATCATCCAGGATCGATAGCCAAACCTTCTTCAGGCCAGACCGGACCAGCCGACTGAAAGCTATGAGGATATAAGCGTCGTGTTGGCGGAGCATCGCGACGTCCACGACGCCCGCGCTCTTGAATTACGTGAGCTGAATGGTTCAAGAAGCCACGGTGTCCAAACTGCGCACGAGCTCGCCGCCGAGACTGGATACGGAGCTTGTCGAAGGTGTCGCTTACTTTGAACCGAGGTCCGAGCAGCTCGTGCGGCGCCTCGCCCAGTGCTCACGATCGTTTCCTCCCCGGGAACGGCCCGATCTGGGCAATGCGGCGGCGCGCGGCCTGCCTCCTACCGAAGCAGGCACTTCGGAGGCAGGTGCGGACTCGTCGATTCAAGCAGCTGCAAATATGCTTGCGTGCCAATCCCAATGAGTCGCTTCCGTCGGTGATCGGCGAATCGCCGAGCGAAAGAGAGCAGCATCGTCGATCACTCTGGGAGTACTACGACCGGCGAGTGACCGGGCGCTTGCCTGGCTTGGCCAACGCCCACGCCTACTGGACCGGGCTAGGCGTCACCGTCGAAGTCGCAGACATCGCTGCTGAAGCTGCGCAGGTTGAACGCCTACTTCGTGAGCTGTCCGCAGTCCGCTTCGTCGAAGTAGGTGCCGGGCCAGGCACTTTCACCGGATACCTTGCGGGGAAGGGCATCGCCATCGACCAGAGTCGAAGGGCGCTCGACGTTCTGCACACCGTTTTTCCCGGAGTGCCAGTGATCCAGGCCGATGCCACTGCCCTACCGATGCGAGCCCACGCCGTCGACCGCTTCTTCTCCGCCCACACCTATGGCTTGCTTCTTCCGAGTGAGCGTGAACCCTTTCTTGCCGAAGCGCACCGGGTTGCGTCCGAGGTCGTGATCCTCGACGCCGGTCGCCCCGTAGGAGTAAGCGCCGAGGAGTGGCAGGAGCGTACGCTGCCGGAAGGAGGTCGCTACAGAGTCTTCCGCCGCCACTTCGATGCGGAGGCGTTGGCGGCCGAAGTCGGTGGTGTGGTGCTGTTCGCCGGGCAGTTCTACGTGCTGGTGGGCACTGCGGCCGCCCCATGATACTCAGCCGTGTCTCGATCGAGGGAGACCGGGCGAGATGTGCCGATCGTCGCGCTCCGCCCGGTATCGGCACCCGATGCATGCCCCAATGACCCGATCGGACTTCGGCTTCGTACGTGACCCAGTTCGCCAATGGTGGGACACCTCGGCACTTTGGCCCCAGCAGAGCCTCACTACAGGTCGGAGCGGCTAAGCGCCTCTTCGTCAAGGAAGAAGAACTCAAGCTGAATGCCATCAGGATCGACCAAGTCGAACATCCAACCGCCGCCGCCACCTTCCCTGATCTGTGAACGCGGAACTCCGTGCGCGTCGAGCCAGTAAGCCCACGATTCGAGCTCATTCTGGGACCCGGCGGTGGATATGGGCCGCGCGGTAGGGGGCATGAGCCCTGAGTGAAGGCCTGCGGGCCGATCCTTCGCCGGGCGCCTCCGAGTCATCCTTCGATCAGGTCCATACCTCTCCCGAGCTTGTTGGGACTATCGTTGGGGCGGGTCGTTACTGGCGTCTGGGTGGAGTACCACCGGGGACCGACCCGCCGGCAGCCTGCCGGATGTAGCCGTGCGCCTGGGCGAAGACTCGATGTCGTCCGAAGGAGCGCGTGGTGCCCGAACCAGTCGTAGCGAGTGCCTATCGATCGGCGTTGGAGGTGATCTCTGCCGCCGAACCAGATGTGGCAGCGGCCATCGTCGGTGAGCTGGAGTCCCAACGGCATCAACTGAAGCTCATCGCTTCAGAGAACTACGCCTCACCGGCCGTGCTGCTGGCCATGGGCAACTGGCTGTCGGACAAGTATGCCGAGGGCACACCGGGCCATCGGTTTTATGCCGGATGCGAGTTGGTTGACCGGATCGAGACATTGGCTACCGACCACGCCAAAGCACTGTTCGGCGCCGATCACGCCTATGTCCAGCCTCATTCGGGGATCGACGCGAACTTGGTGGCCTACTGGTCCATTCTTGCCCACCGCGTCGAGCAGCCTTTCCTCGACGAGGTCGGAGTGGGTCATGTGAACGACCTTGACCCCGTGAGCTGGGATCGACTTCGTAGCGAGCTGCACTCCCAGCGCATGATGGGCATGGCTCTCGACGCCGGTGGGCACCTCACCCATGGGTTCCGGCCCAACATCTCGGGGAAGCTTTTCGACCAGGCCAGCTACGGGGTCGATTCCACTTCCGGACTTCTCGACTACGGCGCCATCGCCGCTCAGGTCAGGGAGTTCCGTCCCCTGGTCCTCGTGGCGGGGTACTCGGCCTACCCCCGGAACCCCAATTTTGCCATCTTGGCCGAGATCGCCCACGACGTCGGGGCTACCTTCATGGTCGACATGGCCCACTTCGCTGGGCTGGTGGCCGGCAAGGTTCTGGTCGGTGACCTCGATCCGGTGCCCCATGCTGATGTCGTGACCTCCACCACGCACAAATCACTGCGCGGACCTCGGGGTGGACTAGTCCTCTGCACCGAGGAATACGCACCCTACGTAGACAAAGGCTGCCCGATGGTCCTCGGCGGCCCGCTGCCTCACATGATGGCTGCCAAGGCCGTTGCTTTGTCTGAGGCTCGCCAGCCCTCGTTCGCTGACTATGCCGTCCACATCGTAGAGAATGCACGTGCTCTGGCGGAAGGTCTGATACGGCGGGGTGCACGGCTCATCACCGGGGGGACTGACAACCACCTTGTGCTCTTGGACGTGGCATCCAGCTTCGGACTCACCGGCCGTCAAGCTGAGGCTGCCCTGCTTGACGCAGGCGTGGTCACCAATCGCAACTTATTGCCAGGTGACGCCAACGGCGCCTGGTACACCTCGGGAATTCGACTTGGCACACCGGCGCTGACCACGCTGGGATTTGGGCCAGACGAGATCGACGAAGTCGCCGACGTCATAGTCACTGCCTTGAGAGCCACGACACCGGCGACATCCACAGCCAAAGCGAAGTACGAGATCGATCCCCACATCGCCCAAGTCTGCGAGGACCGGTGTTTCAGCTTGCTCGACCGCCACCACCTCTATGCGGACATCGAGCTGTAAATGACTTGCTCGGAGAGTACGGACAATGCAGTGAGTTTCTCGAATCAAGAAGGCGTTACCGCAGTAGTAACCTCAACCGGGACAGAAAGTCTCTCCGATCAGGGAGCAGCACATCGCCCAGGGGTGCCCCCGAACAGGACGGGACGGTGGGCACTCCGGCACTTTCGGGCTAGGGCATTTTGGGGGAGTCATCGACCTGCCCTTGATCTAGAGTACTCTGCAGTGTAGAGTAAATGTTGATGGTGGCGCCATGGACTCCGTAGCTGCAGGGGAGATGCTGAGCGAGGTCGGTGCGGTCCAGCGCCGCGTGAGGGGCGACCGACGCGCGACGTCAGTGCCGTTGCTGGTGTTCGGAGCACTCACGGTGATCATCGCCGTACTTGGACCCAGATTCGTTTGGGCGCCCGTCGTGGCGCTCTTCTTTCTGGCTCCACTCGGCTTTCTTTTGGTTGCACTCATCTACAAGAGACGCGAGATCTCCCTTGGCGTGGGCGGCCGAGTGCGCGCGTACAAAATCGCCGCGCTGACGACACTGGTGGTTCTTCCCTTCTTTGGTTTCCTCGTTGGCGAGTATGCGGTCATCGGACTGGCATTGGTGATCATCGCCATTCTGCAACGGAACGTGCCGCTTGGACTATGGGCTGTCGTCTTCGGAGTCGTTGGAGGTCTGGAGCGGTTCTACCTAGTCAGCAATCGCCTCTACTCTGTCGCCGACGCGTTGGGTATCAATCGCAGCAAGAATGGCTACTTTTCATGGGGATCTGCCCTCGTGTACGCGTGTCTTGGCATGGCGATGATCGCTGGAGGGTTGTACGCACGACACCGCGAAGGTTCGTAAAGTGGCCGCTCGAGAGCGAGCCGACGCACCTGAGTTGCCGCATCCGTCCGCGGGACTGAATGAGGTCGTGCACCAACGCACCAGACTCGGCATCCTGACGGTTCTGGCTGAGAGTCATCGAGCCGATTTCACCTACCTCAAATCGACGCTCGGACTCTCTGACGGCAACCTTGGCAGACACTTAGAGATCCTCGCCGACGAGGGTCTGATCGAGATCACGAAGGGCTATGAGGGCCGGCGTCCGCGAACGTGGGCCGAGATCACCAGCGCCGGGCAATCAGCGCTGGCCGCCCAGATGGCTGCGATGAAGAAGCTTGTCAGCCAATACGAGGCAAGCACCGTGATCACGCAGAACACGAAGAGTTCCCCGACGAAGGGCGGTTCGCTACGAACGGCCGATCGGGACAAAGCAACTCCACGACGTGCCATGCCGAGATTGTCTGGAACTTAGGTCCGACGTTTCCGAACCCGAGAGATGCGCCCAGTTCTCCAATGATGGAAGGCTGCGCCACCCTCTACTACGGCAGGCTTCGGACTTGTGGCTTGCGGCGTAACGCCGGCGGACCCAGCGATGAGAGCGGCCAGGCCAACGCCGAGAGCTACCAGGGCAACCAGAATGGCGACGAGGAGAAGCGGATCACGTCGGCGGATCAAAGTGGTGCGACCATTGCCACGCCTACAGTTTGCACCTTCTTCGGACAGTGTCGACCCATGTCTGGGCGCCCCACCCGCCGGCTGCGGGCCACCGACTTTGAAATACTGACGCCGTGCGGACTGCAAAGCTGAGTGGGCGAGTCGCCCGGTTAGCCGAAGCGCTCCCTCTCGACACATCGAGATCAATCCACTCCGCGTGCATGGCGGCCAAGTAGAAGGTCTCGACGCACGGGTGGTCTGGGACAAGGACCAGGACACGGAACAACACAAGGAGATCGACCTATGACGAGCAGCCTCCTCGCCGGCCGCACGGCCCTGGTCACCGGCGCCAGCCGTGGGATAGGAATGGCGATCGCGCAGCGCTTCGCCGCCGAAGGTGCCACGGTGGCGGTGACCGCCAGGACGGTCGAGCCGGGAACCAGCCAGTTCGAGGGGAGCCTTGAAGAGACTGTCCTAGCGATCACCAAGGACGGTGGGCACGCGGTCGCCATCGCGGCGGACCTGTCGAGGCCGGAGGAGCGGGAGCGGTTGATCCAGGAGACCGAAGCCGTCATCGGACCAGTCGACATCCTGGTCAACAACGCGGCCGTCACCTTCTTCACCCCGATCGCCGACTTCGCAACGAAGCGCCTGCAGCTGATGTTCGAGGTCCAGGTCTACGCCACTATTGACCTCGCGCAGAGGGTTCTTCCCAGCATGGCCGCGGCCGGCCAGGGGTGGATACTCAACATCTCTTCGGGCGCGTCGCGCCACCCTTCGCTCCCGCCGGGTCCGATGGGGCGTGGAGGCGGCACGGTGTACGGGATGGTCAAGGCCGCCCTGGAGCGCTTTACGACGGGTTTGGCCGCGGAGGTCTGGGAAGCGAACGTCGCGGTCAACTCGCTCTCTCCGAACAGGGTGGTGCCCACTTCGGGCACGGTTTTTCACCATCTGATCCGTCCCGATGACCCGAACCAGGTAGTCGAACAACCCGAGGTGATGGCGGATGCAGCGCTTGCGCTTTGCAGTCGGTCGCCTCGAACCCTTACGGGCCGGGTCGCCTACAGCCAGGATCTGCTGGCAGAGCTGGGGGCTGTGGCCCCGTGAACCTGGGCGAGAATGATTGATTTTGCCTCCCGCAGGGAGTGCCAATAATCGGCATTGAACGGATACTCGTCAGCTTCGATATCTCGCATTCTGGACAATATCTTCCTGTTCAATCTTCCTGATCAACTCACAGCCGTTGCCCGCAATAGGTCAGTTTGTCAAACTTCCCAAATGAATGTTGTGGCCATTGGCCATCAACAGTGGAGGGACCATTCATGCATGTTCGAGCCTCCGCCGTACAGATCTCGATTGCCGTGGCCGTCATACTCGGGTCAAGCGGTCTCGTTGCGATTGCATCGAACGGGGTAGCTGGAGCGGCGTCGAATACGAAGCCGAAGGTCGTCATCACCTCGTCCCCCGTCGCCCTTGCTGGAAAGACTCGCGTAGCCCCGGTGACTTTGAGCTGCAGTGGGGCGGCATGTTCGGGATCAGTCCGAATGACCGGTACCGTGAAAATCAAGAAGAAGGTAGGCAAGCGAACCGTCACGAAAGCCATGTCTGTCGTCCTTGCGAGCACCCCCTACAAACTCGCCAAGGGAAAGAGTGGGACGTTTAACTTCACCCTCACGAAAATCGGACGCAGTTCGCTCGCGAAAGCGAATGCGACATCACCACTTCGGGCAACACTCATCGCCTCTGTGAAGGGCGGCGCTCCCGCCAGGAAAGCCGTGGTCCTGGGCGGAAGCCAGTTTGTCGGTACGTACGTATTGACCGTGGCGCCCAACTTCTGTGGGCCCGTTGGACGCCAAGCCAGCCAAGTGATGTACGTCCAAGGGAGCGCCGTGACCGATCCAGTGGGCGGCGGATACGGCCCGTTCACAGGTACGGCCAGCGCACAAGGTACGGGCTATCACCTCGTCCTCGTGCAACCGGCGAACGAGATAATGGACGACATCACGATCACGCTCAGCAACGGCGCTAACGACATCACCGGCACGGGCCAGCTCAATCTGCAAGCCGGGAACAACCAACCTTGTGCCATTTCGTTTACCGGGCTGCGGACGTCGACCTCGGTTCGCACCTCGGCTCAAACGACGACCACGACTGCCCCGCCTGCGACGACAACCACGACCACGACGGTTCCACCGACCACGACGTCGTCGGCCCCTTGTACTGCTCAAGCCATAACGGCGGCGATCCTTACTCCGGGCTTCACACGCCTCGACACTTTTGGATGCTCGGGAAGTTTTGCCTACGCAGATGCCGAAATATCGCCCACACCAGGTCAGCTCGATGGAGCAGTTTTCATTTTCATGGCCGTGAACGGCGCCTGGCAAAGTGTCGGCAATCCCGCCTCCTACTGCGGTTCGATGCCTGCGGCCATATATCAGGCGGCTAAGGCTGCTGGGTACTGCATGTGAACGCGACGGGGTGACAACCGCGCTTCCCCCGGGTGCCCGGTACGCCGGGACCGCGGCGTTAAGGAATGACTCCGGATTGTCCCAACCAAGGGCGGTCCATTACCGGACGAGCGGTCGAACCACCTGCCGTATCGCCTGGCGCAGCAGACCCAGTAGGGATAGGTGGGCTGAAAGTCCACCACAGCCTCAGGTCGATCGCCTCGACTGCCCGTATCTGGTCTTGCGGACCACTGATGCGATCAATTGGGGACGCTGGCTTTGGCAAACTCCGACCAGATGCCAACCCACTCATTCCACACCGGCGGCGGATAATCATGGCCCATTCCCTCGATCTCGAAGTAGCGGGCGTCCGGAATGGTGGCAGCGGTACGACGCCCTCCGCTGGGGTCGATCAAGGTGTCGCGGCTGCCGTGGATCACGAGGACGGGGAGATCGATGGTTGCGAGTTGGTCGGCTCGTGAACCATCGTGCATGACCGCCCTCATCTGTCTGCCGACCCCCGCCGGACAGAAACATCGGTCATAGGCGGCAGCTGCCCGATCACGTATCGCAGTGTCGTCCAGCCATTCGGGCTTCGACCCGTACACGTGCAAGGCAGCAACTTGATTTTCGATATAAGCGGATCGGGTAGGAGCCGGTGGTGCGATCAAAAAAGCGAGGGCCGCCTCGGAACTGTCGCCATAGCCGGGCTCACCGGTGCGAGACATGACTGACGTCATAGAGAGCAGGCGGTCGCCATGGTCGATGGCGAGCCGTTGGACGATCATCCCTCCCATTGAGCAACCCATGACGTGCGCCTTGTCCACACCCACCGCATCGAGGACCGCAACGGCGTCATCGGCCATATCGGCTAGCGAGTAGTCGATACCGTCGAGCTTGGTGGAACTCCCGACGTCGCGGTTATCGAATCTGACCACCTGGAAGCCTTCGTCGCAGAAGAGTTGACACCATGGCACGGCGTAGTTGATGCATTGTGATCCAAGGCCATTGATCAGGAGAAGGGTCGGGTCATTTGGGTCGCCGAAAGACTCGTAGTGAAGATCCACTTCTCCGTTACGTGCGGTGCTCACAAGCACCCCCTTCTCGTGCTCGAAACGCAGCTGCCTGTCGGCGTCGGAGTGTAAATCGCATTCGGCCGGAAGCCCTGGACCTCGCGACTACCCCAGTTCACTGCCGCCCCGAACCTGGTCCGCTTGTGGCGGCCGAGCGTGCCGAATCAGCACCTACTGGCTATGCCGATTCGCTCGACGAAGACGGCCTGCGTTTTCGGCGGGTAGCACAGCGCTCAGCCCGTACCGGCTAACAACCAGCAGACCAGGGGCTCAGTCAGGCAAGGCCCCGGGCTTCTTCGGCCCGGTGTTTCCAGAGGATGGCCAATCCCAGGACCGCGACGTACCCGCCCAGGACGAGCCAATGGCTGAGGGCCAGGCTCTGGCCGTCGAGGGCGGCCAGGCCCAAGGCCTCATGGTGGTAGCTCGGCATGAAGTGGGCGATGAACTGGAGAAAGCCCGGCATCTGGTCGACCGGGTTGAACAGGCCGCCGAAGTAGCCGAGGACGAACATGAGCCCCGTGACCACGGGGAACGCAGCCTCGGTCGCCACCAGGAAGCCGATGAAGACGCCCAGTACGGCGAACGGGAGGGAGGTCACCCACAGCAGGACCGTAAGCCCGATCCACGTCGTGGCACTCAGTCGGACGCCGCCGAAGCCGGCGCCGACCGCTTCCACCAAGACGATCACCGGGAGCACCACGAGCATGCTGGCGACGATCTTGGTTCCGACGTAGGACCACGCAGGCATGGGAGTGATCCGTAGTTGGCGGGCCCATCCGGAGGCTCGCTCCATCGAAAGGCGGGTGCCGCCTGCGTTGAGCGCGGCCACCAGCGCGCCGAAGGAGCACATCGAGACCATGAGGTAGATGCGCCAAGGCACTGTGCCGTCCACCGTCTTGCCTGCCGCTTGGTCGCTGAGGAAGAGGAGGTAGAAGATCACCGGGAAGCCGACGGTGATGGCGAGAAACTTCCAGCTCCGCAACAGGCGCCCCACCTCGAATTGGCCGAAGGCCAGAAGTGGCGTCAGGCGAACGCGCCAACCGTCCCGTGGCGTGAGGCCAGCGGAGCTGTACTCGCCCCGATGTTCGGCCAGGCCCGGCGGGGCGGTCGAGAGGTCCGTCACCTGCCGTCCCGACCCATCGTGCTGGCGGACGCGGCACTGGCGGGGATGACGGGGATGCCCGCCTTGACGACACCGCACCCGGTCAGGGCCACGAAGGCCTGCTCCAACCCGGCCCCGGTGACCTCGAGGTCCCGGAACGAGACGCCGCGGCCGACCATGTCGCGAATGGTGGCGTCGGCATCCAACGAGTCGATCGAGACGCCAGTGCCGCAGACGTCGACCTCTGTGACGCCATCGAGCTCGGAGAGCACTGCCCAGTCTGGCTGGTCGGTGACGAAGCGCAGCTTCCGGGTCGGAACAGCCGCTTTGAGGGTGGCGCCGGGGCCGTCTGCCACCACCTTGCCGTGGTTGAGCACGATCACCCGGTCGGCAATCTCGTCCGCCTCCGCCAGATGGTGGGTGGCGAAGAGGACGGTGCGGCCCTCGTTCCCGAAGTCTCGCATCATCCGCCAGAAGCCCTGGCGTGACTCGACGTCCATGGCGGAGGTCGGCTCGTCGAGGAACACGACCTCGGGGTCGCCTGCGATCGCAATGGCGAACCGGACGCGCTGGGCCTGGCCACCCGAGAGACGGTCGGTCCGCCTGCGCATGAGCGCACCGATGTCCGCGCGCTCGACAATCTGGGCGAGTGGCGCCGGTCGGCGGTACAGCCGCCGGACCAGCCCGAGGGTCTCATCGACGCGAACGCCGGGGGGCAGGCCGATGCCCGAGCCGGACTGGAGCATCGCACCGACTCGGCCGTCGGCGACGGCCCGGCGCGGGTCGCTGCCGAGGACCTCGACACGTCCTTGCTGAGGTCGGACGAGACCGAGGAGCGCGGAGATGGTGGTCGACTTTCCGGCCCCGTTCGGTCCGAGGAGCGCAAGCACCTCACCGTGGTGCACCTGCAGGTCCAGCCGGTCGAGTGCAATCCGGGGTCCGTAGCAATGGGTGACGCCCCGGAAGGACAGAGCGACTGGACGTGGGCGCGCCAGATCCTCTGGAACAACAGGTGCTGCTGCAACGATAGTCAAAAACGTTCTCCGGCGGCTCTGGCCACCCTCGCCATGCGAAGCACCACTGTACCGGCGGCGAGCGCCCACGGACATTCGGCAACTAAGGATTGATGAAGAAATAACGGCCGCTTCACACCTTGACCTCTCGACCTCGGTGTTCGGCTCACTCCTGAATTAACGGATCGGTTCGTCGAACCCGGCGGTTGAACTCCTTCAGCATCGTGAAACATGCTGCGCACTTCCTCAGAGACTGAATCCTCTTTGTCGCAAGACCCCCTTTTCGGGGGTGGTTGAGGGCGCGACAAGTCGAGCCGTCATCGGAAGGCGCGGCTCGTGGCGAGACAAACCGCCAGCATGTCGGTCGAAACTTGATGTGGGCGTGTGCCAAGGCCGGCGGCGGGTGGGTTTGCTGAGCGCTTCGTTCGGCCGACACCATTTCCCAAACCCCGCTCACGCCGGAGTGGGTGCGAGTGACGCCCTGAACCGGCATTCGAACCGCTTCGGGCCAGCGTGAGAGACTGACATCGGGCCTTGCTGGGATCACCAGCGCGTCGCCCGAGCGCAGCGTCAAGGTGGATTGACGAGGAAGAGGAATGTGGCGGGTGTCTAGAGCGGGTGCTGCCATGGTGACGGTCGCCCTCAGGGCGGCCGTACTTGTTGCCCCGCCATTGGTGTCGCACGCGTCGGCGCACGCCGATCAGGACTGGGTGGCGAGTTGGACGGCGAGCCCGACCGACTCTCTGATGCCCGTCGACGCTGCCGGTCTGCCCGTTCCCGAGGTCTTGGCGGACCAGACACTCCGAATGATGGTGACGCCGCATCTCGGGGGCAGTGTGCTGCGGATCCATCTGTCGAATCGATTTGGTAAGCAGCCGACCACGTTCGGCCACGTCACCGTCGGCATCGCGGGGTCGAACGCGGTGTCCGATCTGACGACCGTCACCTTCGATGGCAACGACCAGGTCACCGTCCCGACGGGGGACGATGTCGTGAGCGATCCCGTCACACTGCCGTTCAGCGCTTTTACGAAGCTGGCGGTGTCCATGTACATGCCGGGCACCCAGGGATTCCCGACCAAGCACTGGAACGCGAACGCCACGTCGTGGTATGCGCCTCCGGGTAGCGGAGACCTCTCGACGGCGACCTCGGACGCCCACTTTCTGTCGCCGACCGAGGCGTGGCTCTATGTCGACGGCGTCGACGTCGAGGCGCCGGTCACCACCGGGGTGATCGTGACGTTCGGTGACTCGATCACAGATGGCTTCGTCGCGTCGACCCCATTCAGCGAGCCCGTCAGCCTGGCCGTTGCCGACAAGAATGGTCGTTACCCCGACGATCTTCAGCGTCGACTCGACGCCGCCAACATGCCGCTGTCCGTCGTGAACGCCGGCATCTCGAGCAACCGCCTCGTGAGCGACGGCGAGCCCCTCATGCTGGGATTGAGCGGCCTGCAACGCTTCGAGGAGGATGCCCTCGACGTCCCCGGGGTCAAGGGTGTGCTGCTCGAAGAGGGCATCAACGATTTTGGGCTGCCGCCCGCCACGACGACCCCCGCGGACTTGATCGCCGGCTACGAAGAGGTGATCGCAATGGCGCATGCTCACGGGGTGAAGCTCTGGTTGGGCACCCTGCCCCCGGCGTCGAATGCCTTCTTTGACGGGACGATCACTGCCCCCAAGAGTGAGCTCTACCGGGAAGAGGTCAACGACTGGATCAGGAGCCAGCACCTGGCTGATGGCGTCGTCGACTTCGACGCCGCGCTGCGCGACCCGACGAATCCAGCGGTGCTCAACCCTGCGTACTCGGGTCCTGACCACCTCCACCCCGACCTGGCGGGCTACCAGGTCATGGCCAACGCGGTCAGCTTGTCGATGCTCGAGTCAGCGCTCTAGACGTCCGCGCCTGGCGCGGGCCAGCGTCGTGACGCACCGCTTGGACGAAGAGCGGGAACGGCATCGGTCATTTGTGTGCAGTCGATCCGGTCAGAACGGCATTCCGGCTACGACTCGACATCACCGACCACCGCGACCGCCACGACAACAAGCTCAGGGCCGACCCGGCGGAGCCGATGGAAAAAAGGGAGAGGAGGGACCCCACGGATCGGATCGCACCGACAGCGCCGAGCCGACGGAACCGATCGAGAGGACCGACCCCTTCGAGGCAATCGACAGCACGGCGTTCTCGGACGCGAATGACCATCGGGACGAAGTGGATCTCCTGATGCGGCCATCCTACGTACGGCCTCTCCCGATCGCGCCGGATTCAGCCGGTGAACGTCAGACCCAGAACGCGCCCGAGTTCAACGAGCGCAGCGTCCGGGTCCGTCACCTTGATCGTGTGCATCCCCAGGGCTCGTGCCGGTTTGAGGTTGACCCCGAGGTCGTCGAGGAACACCGACTCCTCGGGCGTGACGTCGAGCGCCCTGCACGCGAGCTCGTAAAAGCGGGGGTCAGGCTTGCGCACTCCGAGCACGCGGGACTCGAGAACGACATCGAAGAGGTCGTAGACGTGCGCCACCTCCTGGGAGACGGCGCGCTCTTCGGACAAGAAGTTGTTGGTCAAGCAGGCCGTCTTGTAAGCGGTCCGGCAGGTCTCGATGGCGGCGACCATGCGAGGACGGATCTCGCCGGCGAGCCGTCCCAGCACGAGGCGTCCGTCGAGCTCGTGACCCAGCGCATGCGCCTCCCTCGACCACTGTTCGCCGAAGTCGTCGACGCCGATCTCGCTGCGCTCGAGCCGGGCCCAAGCGTTGTCGTTCGGATTCGTGGCGTTGACCGTGCGGATGAAACCGGGCGGGAGGCCGGTTTCGGCCTCGAGATGCGCAAATGCCGCGAAAGGGCTCGAGGAGATCACCCCTCCGAAATCGAACATCACTGCGCGCAGCGCCACCGATCTCCTCTCGGGTCAGCCTCCGGGGTCGTCGGCGCACCCTAGCGGTGCCGGTCGCCCCACCCGTTCCGCTCTGCCGGCCGGTACGCCGGCACGGTGACTGGCCCGGGAGGATGGTTCGTTCCCAGGAGGCGGTGGCCTCAGGCTGGGTTCGAGTAGGTGCGCCTCGGTGTCACCAAGACGGCGGTCCTGCGCTCGCGGCGCATCACCTCGTCGTACGTCGCCCAGTCGTCATGGATACCTCCGGCCGCTTGGAACACCTCGCGGAGGAGCATTGTGAGTCGATCCTCGTCGACGTCGGGATGGGGATCGTCGGGTCCGATCAGTTCGGCCGATCCCTCGACAGCCGCCCACAACCAGCCCGCACGGATGACGAGGACGATGGTCGGGTCGGCTCGGAGATATGCGAGCTTGCGGGCCGCGCCCTGGGACACGAACGCGACCACGGGCTCACCCGCCGAGGGGTGGGTGACGATGCCTGCGTTGACCACCGTGGTCTGCGGGGCCTGATCGGTGCGACGGGTGACGACGACGGTCAGGCCGTGATCGAGGGGCACCAGCTCGGCGAACTGCGTGAGGTCCCGCATGATTTCCTTCTCCCTCTTTCGGCCCGGCGACGAGCCGGTGACCGGCGGACGCTCCTCACGATATGCGCCGCGCCGCGGGTTCGAACAAGCTGGCCGGCGAGTCCGGGGGGACGCCCGTCGAAGACGTCCCGCCGGCTACGCCTAGAGATTGAAGGCCGAGACCATGCTCGTGTTCTTCGCCGCGAGACGCAGTTCGGGAAGACCGAGGAGGTCCTCTGCCGTCCTGAGGAGCGAGTAGTGGTTGAAGAGGGCGGGCGACTTGGTGCGCGCCACCGTGCTCGGGCTGATCACGAGCGTTGGCACGTGGCAGCCCACGTCGGTCTTGTTGTGGGCGCAGTTGTCGCTGACTCCACCCTCACCCTCGTCCCACGTCACGAACACGGCCGTCGTCCCGCTCTTGTACTCAGAGCTGTTGAGGATGGTCGGCAGGTTGGCCGACAGCCAGCTGTCGCCGTCAGCGATCGTTCCGTTGTGCATGTCGTCGATCAGGTTCGGTGTCACGAAGGAGAAAGCCGGCAAGGTCCCGTTGGTGAGGTCGGTCGCCAACTGGGTGTAGGGAACGTCGAGGGTGGAGCAACCGGCCAGGGTGGTGAAGTAGGGCGGCGGGTTGTGGCGGACGGCATAGTTCCCATTGTTCGTCGGAGCGCAGTTCGACGGCATGCTCTCCTCGTAGGCCTTCCACGTCTCGCCCTGGCCGAAGATGCTCGCCGCAGCGGTGCTGCAGCTGGCCGAGGGGTTGCAGTCGCCGGTGAATTGAGCCAGTCCCGACAGCCCGAGGCCCGAGGTGGCCGCGACGTAGTTGGGGAGGCTCGGGTGGCTGATGTTGTGGTAGTTGGTGGCGAGGCCGCACTCCTTCGCGACCGTGTTGATGTACGGCGCGCTCGTCGAACCGATGATCGTGCTGTAGCTGTGGTTCTCCATCCACACCCAGATGACGTGCGTGTAGTGGACGGACGAGACGGCCATGGTCCCGCACGGACCGGTGGTGGACGTCGACGACGGAGTCGCCCCGGCGGGGGTCGCCGCATCGGCGATCGTGGTGAGTCCGAACCCCGCAGCCGTGACAAGGGCGGCCATTGCAGCCGCCGCGACGTTCGTTGCTCTCCGCACGGGTTTTCCTCCTTGGTGTCGTCCGCCCCTCTGGAGGACGGGGATGAGTCTCCCCTAAAGCGGTGCCGCGCGCTGGGCAGGGGCAAAATCGATCGCCGAACGTTCACCCGGCGCCCCAGAAAAGCTCGTGTGTTCGTCACCGGCCTTACCCGGGCGGTCAGTCCAAAGCCCATGGTCAGCGAGCCGGGGCATCCATATTCGGCGTGCCGTCCCGCACGGACGGCATACGGCCAGGCTGTGTCTCAGACCGACTCGCGGAACTCCACCCCGGAGGCGATGACGGCCACGCTGTCGCCGATCTCCATCACCGGGACGATCTCGTATTCGAGCCACGGGAGGAACGGAGCGATCGAGGTGGCCATGCCGTTGACGTGTCAGTGGAGATCACGGCGTAACCACCCTGGCCACTGAGCCGGGCCAGGAATTCGTGAAATGTCTGGTCCGCGGGCGGGCCCACTTCGCAAACGTGTCGAGCAGCTTCTTTTGGTCCTCGTGGTTCTGCTGCCCGCTCCCACCTTGCCGGAACGTCCAGCTCACGAGGAACTTCGTCATATCGGGCACCACTTTTCGGCCGACCGCCTCGGACGGCCACGTTCACGCTGAGCCCGCGATCGGGTCCTTTCAAGGGTCGAAAGACCCTGCAAAGTGTGGAGCGATGCACCTGGTGGTCGCGAGTGATCTGCGAACGACTCGCCACGCGGCCGGACGGCGGCCACCGAGCCCCACCAACCTGGCAACGTGAACTATCCGATTAGACGAAGTCGGAGCCTCCGTCGGCGTTGACGATCGCCCCAGTCACGTAACCGTTGCGCCGGGAGGCGAGATACGCCACCAACGACGCCACCTCGTCGGGGAGCCCGGCCCGGCCCAGGTCGGCCGGCTGGTGGAACGTCTTGTCGATCCACGTCATCACGTCGTGGGGGTCGGACGGGTCCAGGCCATCGGCCGCGAAGATGTCGCGCAGGTTCTCGGTGAAGCTCGCCGTGACGATGGAGCCCGGGCACACCACGTTGACCAGGATGCCGTCGGGCGCCAGCGTCTTGGAGAGGTTCTTGGCCAGGCTCGTCACCGCCGCCTTCGATGCCGTGTAGGCGACCAACATGGGGCTCTGCCGTTGGATGGAGTGGGCCGAGAAGATGACGACGCGTCCCCACTCGGCCGCGCGTAGAAGGGGAAGGGCACTGCGCACGCTGCGCACGGCGGACATCGTGCCGAGCGACAACGCGACGTCCCACCCGTCGTCGTCGAGCGCCTCGAAGCGGCCGGCCCCCGGACCGATCGTGTGGACCAGGATGTTCAACGGGCCGCCCCACCGGTCTGCCACCTCTCCGAAGCCCGTGGCGATGGAGATGGGGTCGGTCATGTCCACACTGAGGCCGACGGCGTCGGGGCTGCCCAGCGCGAGCAACGACGCCACGGTCTCGTCGAGGGCGTCCCGGCCGCGGGCCATGATGGCGACGCGCGCCCCGTCGGCGGCGAGGATCTCGGCGACGGCGCGGCCCATGCCCTTGCTGCCACCGGTCACTACCGCGGTCGCGTCAGTGAGGCCCAGATCCATCTGTCCCATCCTCCTTCTCCGCCGCGCGTCCGGGTCGGTCAGACGGCGGCATCGTACGTCTCCATGTACCGGGAGAACCGGGACCGGACGTGGTCTGGTTCCAGCCCGAACTGCGCCAGGTCGTAGGTGTGCTGACCGTGTGACCCTGGTTCGTGGTGCTGGGCCCAGTTTGTCACCGCCCGGCGCGAGCGCTCGGGGAAGCCGAGCCCGATCTTCTCGTAGGCGGCCCCGAGCGCGCCGACCGGGTCCACCTGCAGGTCGCCGAAAGACAGGTCGGCGAACCGCTCGACCCCGACCCGCGCCCGGAAGTCCATGGCCCGCCCGATCCCCTCGGACCAGCGGTCGAGCTGCTCCGCCCCCAGCTCCTCCGAGTCGTCGCGGTCGCTGCTCCAGCTCCGCGTGTAGTGGATCAGGCTGCACACCGACCCCAGCACCTTGGCCGGGTCGCGGTGGCTCCAGAGGAACTTGGCGTCGGGGTAGGCCGCCAGCAGCGCGTCGAGGGCGAACATGTGCACCGGCGTCTTGAGGTGCCAGAGCCGGGGCGGGCAGTGCCACTGGAGCAGGCGGAGGACCCGGCGGTGGTAGCGGTAGGTCTCCTTCATGTCGCACTCGGTGACCCACTCCAGGTACGAAGGGACGCGCCCGAAGCCATCGAAGTGCACCGTGCGGAAGCTCATGCCGAGCAGGTCCTGGCACTCGGTCGCCGTCGTCGCCTCCTGGTGCATCATCGACGCCATCAGGGGGAACATCTGGTACATCATCGCCAGTCCTGCCTCCGCCTGGGAGATGCGGGCGTCGGTGTGCTCGGTGGCCGTCTCCGGTGGTGGGCACGGATCGGACGACTCCCACATCCGCAACGAGCGGAACTGCGGATCGGCCGCGACCAGCTGGCTCAACGCGGTGGTGCCCGTGCGCGGCAGGCCGATGACGAACACGGGCCCCTCTATCTGCTGCTCGTCGATCTCGGGGTGGGCGCGGTAGGTGTCCTCCACGCGCAGGCGGGACGACAGCAGCGCCACGAAGCGCACGTGTTGCATCACTTCGCCCGTCTCCGTGAGGTCGGCTTCGGCGTTCATGGATGCCACCAGCCGTTCCAGCCCTTCGCGGTGCGCGCCGTCGCCGAAGTCCTCGAGCCCGGTCTGCTCCCGGGCCTCGGCCTCGAGCGCGTCGGCGTCGAGCGTCATCGTGCGAACCGCTTGCTGACCGCCCGGCGGCGTGCCGCGAGGACGGCTTGGCGTTCGTCGGCCGTGACGCGGCGCGTGCCCGCCGGGAGAGCGGCGGCGACGTCGGCGAACGGGATGACGCGCGCGGTCGGGATGGGCGCCGTGTCGGTGCGCACGTAGCGGAGGATGACCGGGCCCGCGCTGTGCCCGGCCGTGTCGAGCCAGTTGGCGATGCCCGGGTCCTCGTGGGCGATCACCGCCCGCATCATCCCGTCGTCGTCGACCACCGCCTGGTGGCCGTTGAGGCTGCTCTGGTGTCCCGCGTAGTCGATCGTCTCCCACCACGGGTTGCCCAGCGAGTAGCTCCAATAGAGGCCCTGCGGCGGCGTCACCTCGAGGAGGAGCGACTCGTCCGGGCCGAGTTCGAACGAGCCGATGACAGGCCGGTTCTCGGCGGCGGCCCCCATGGCCGTGCCGTCGAGGGGAGGCAGGAAGGTGTTCGGGGTCTCGGGCCGCGAGAACTGCAGGAAGAATTCGAGGTTGGCCACCACGAAGTCACCCAGGGCGACAAGCTGGCGCGCTGCGACCGCCCGGGGGTCTTCGGCCGGCGGGCGCCCGGTCCGGCTCGCCGCGCCGTCGGCCCGCTCAATCGACAGGGAGGACGCGACCTCTGTGTCCCAGTCGTAGAAGAAGTGCCGCACCACGAGCGTGGTTGCGGTCGGGTCCATGGGCAGCCAGTTCCCCTCGTGCTCGTCGGCCGAAATCACCAGCTCGACTTCCCCGGAGGGGCCGAGGTCGAGCTCATCGAGCAGCACGTTCGCCGACGAGGCCATCCCGGCCATCGACTGCAGGCCCACGTAGCGGGCCGTGCCCCGGTTCCCCCAGAGGCGGTAGGTCTCCCCACCCCGCAGCGGCGCCCCGGCGTAGATGCAGTCCGGGCAGTCCATGCCCCACTTGTAGACGTTGTCGACGCCCGAGGGCTTGACGGCGAGCACAGGGCTCGACTCGGCGCGCAGCCCCTGGTCGGCCCCGGTGACCAGCAGGACGAGCAGGTGCCGGAACCCCGCCGCCACGTCAGCCGCATTGCGGCCGCTCTCCGACAGCACGACCTCGGAGGCCCGGCGCAGGGCGCCGAGGAGGTGTGACCAGGCCCGCCCCGACATGAGGTCGTCCGCCGTCGCGTCGCCTGCTCGGGCCGCCTCGCTGACGGAATGGGGCATCCACGACGGGTTGACGAACTGACCCGTCACGCGCGGTCCCGCGTCTGCACGACTGGCTGAATCACCGTGGGCACCCCCTGCGCCGAGAGACGGCCATGTTTTCGCGGCGCTCCTTTGCGGTCAACCCGCGCTGCAGCACGCGGGCCCGGCGCGGGCCGGCATCACGCGCCCTGTTGACATCACCGTTCGGCGCGAGCCCGCCGCGTAGCGTGGTCGCCACCCGGTTGGCGCGCGCGGCGCCGAGGGAGGCGGTCCCGAGCGGCAGGGGAGGAGCGATGACAGAGGCGACGGCGGTCCCGACGCTGGTCCTCATCGCCGGAGCCGCCGTGCTCGCGCCGCTCCTCGCCGAATGGTCGCGGCGGATCGTCCCGGTTCCCGAGGTCGTGATCCAGATCCTGCTCGGCATCCTCCTCGGGCCCTACGTCCTCGCCCTCGCGCACCCGAATTCGGTCGTGACGGCGCTGTCGGACTTCGGCCTCACCTACTTGATGTTCCTCGCCGGCACCGAGCTCGACGTGGCCACCATGCGCAAGGGGCATCTCGGCCGCTCGGCGATCGCGTGGCTGTGTTCGGTGGCAGTGGCCCTCGCCGTCGGCGCCGGGCTCAGTGCCTCGGGCCTCGTCCTCGACCCTGTCGTCGTCGGCCTCTGCCTCACCACCACCGCGCTCGGCACGCTGCTCCCGGTCCTGCGCGACTCGGGGATCATCGGCTCGCGCTTCGGCTCGGTGATGCTGTCCGTGGGCGCCGTCGGCGAGTTCGGGCCGGTCGTCGCCGTCGCGATCCTGCTCACCCAGCGCGACTCGCGCATCACCTTGCTGCTGCTGCTCCTGTTCGTCGCCGTCGCGGTGATCGCGGCCTTGCTCGCGGTCCAGGTCCACCCGCCGCGCATGATCGCGTTGCTCCGGCGCCACCTGAACTCGTCGTCACAGCTGCCGATCCGGATCTCGGTGCTGCTCGTCTTCGTCCTGGTCTACCTCACCCTGAAGCTGAGCCTCGACGTGTTGCTCGGTGCCTTCGCCGCCGGGGTCGTCGTCCGGTTGTTCATCCCACCCGAAGACTACGAGCCCGTCACGAGCAAGCTCGAGGCCATCGGGTTCGGGTTCCTCATCCCGATCTTCTTCATTGAGAGCGGCATCAAATTCGACCTCCACGCCCTACTGGACAAGCCCAAGGTCCTTCTCCTGGTGCCGGTGTTCACGGTGCTGTTCCTGGTCACTCGCGGCGTGCCGACATGGATCTTCTTCCGGTCGGTCCTCACCAAGGCCGAGACGAGCGCGCTCGCCATCCTGGCCTCGACCGGGCTGCCGCTCATCGTCGTCATCACCACCATCGGCGTCGGCGAGCACCGGATGACGCCGCAGAACGCGGCCGCCCTCGTCGCGGCCGGCATGCTGTCGGTCCTCCTGTACCCGATCGTCGGGATGCGCCGTCTTCAGCGAGAACAAGCCGGAGCCACGACCGGCACCGATGTAGGCGACCTGACGCGAGACGACGAGCCGTGACGACCGTGCGCGGCCGGGTCCCGACCGCCGGCGGGGCGCGGCGCGCCCACCTGCGGGAATGGCGGCGGGAGTCCCTGTGGCTGTGGCCGGCGGTTGCCGCCCTCGCCGCCTGGGTCGGCGGGGACCTCGCGGCCCGGGACCTCCAGAGCTTCACGCTGCACCAGGGCCTGTTCCCGACCGACCTCGACGACGCCCGGACGCTGCTGGCGACCATCGCCGCCGCCCTGCTCACCTTCACGGGCGTGGTCTTCTCCATCACCCTGGTGGCGCTGCAGATGGCCAGCACCCAGTACTCGCCCCGGGTGCTGCGGACGTTCGTCCGCAAGCCGGTCACCAAGCTCGCGCTGTCGACCTTCATCGCCACGTTCGTGTACTCGCTCACGCTCCTCGCCCGCGTCGGGACGGCCGGCAGCGCCCACACGGTGCCCCAGGGAGCGGTCGGGCTCGCCTACCTCCTCGTCATGGCCTCGGTGATCGTGTTCGTGTTCTTCGTCCATTCGACCGTGCGCTCCATGCGCGTGACCTACGTGATCGAGGCCGTCTTCCGCGAGACGCTCGATGCCGCGAGGATCCTCTTCGCCCCCGACGCGGAATACCAAGAATCCGAAGAGCCCGAGGGGCTGCCGGTCACCACACGCATCGCATTCGAACATCGCGACGCCGCGCTCGACGGCGTCGACGCCCACCACCTGGTCCAGATCGCCGCGGCGCACGCCTGCGTGCTCCGGGTCTCGGTCCCCATCGGCACGTTCCTCCACCGAGGTGACGACGTGGTCGAGGTGCTCGGCGGCACGTCACCCGACCCCGCGGACGTCCTGAGGTCGCTCGACAGTTCGGCGGTGCGCACCTTCTACCAAGACCCGAGCTACGGCATCCGCCAACTGGTCGACATCGCCATCCGCGCGTTGTCGCCCGCCGTCAACGACCCTACGACCGCGGTGGAGGCGCTCGATCGTGTGCACGGGGTCTTGCGCGCCGTCGCCGCGCGCCCGGAGCCCTCGGGCAGGTTCGTCGATGCGGCGGGTGCGGTCCGGCTGATCGTGCCGGTGCCGGGCTGGGGCCGCCTCGTCGACCTGGCCTTCACCGAGATTGGCGTCTACGGGGCGGGGGCGCCGCAGATCTCGCGCAAGCTGCTGGCGGTCTTCGACGACCTCTCTGCCGTCGTCGGGCCGGAGCGCCGGCCGGCGATCGACGCGCAACGAACGTGGCTGCGCAGCGAGGTGGTGCAGCGCCAGAGCCTGCCCGCCGACCAGGCGCTCGCCCCGGATCCCCTCGGCCTGGGCTGACCCGACGACGTTGCCCGCCGGGACCCTGGCGTGACGGGGCGAGGAAATGAGAACCTGGGAGGAGAAGGAGGTGCGCCGTGCTCCTGAACGGAATCAACCACGTGGCCATCATCACCAAGGACACGCAGCGGTTCGTCGACTTCTACCGCGACATGTTCGAGGCCGACGTCCTCGGCGAGCAGCGACTCGGAGACGAGGGGACCCTGACGTTCGTGCGCATCGGCGACGAGTCCGAGTTCAACCTGTTCGAGTTCAAGGGCAACACCGAGGCGGACCGCCAGACTCCCATGTTCGGGCGGGGCCGCATCGACCACCTCGGCCTGCAGGCCGACTCCCTCACTGCCTTCGAGGAGATCCGGCGCCGCCTCATCGGCCGGGGCGCGGCGGACGAGTTCGTCACCGACTTCGGCCCGGTCCTGTCCTTGTTCTTCACGGATCCCGACGGCCTGGAGGGCGAGGTGTGCGTGGCCAACCCTGACGCCAAGCCCGGCGTCGTCAACCCTCCGGGCACGCCCGCCGCCCGCTACGTGGGGTCCTCCCCCAGCTGAGACCGCATCCGGCCGGCCGGCCGGATCGACCGAGCAGGGACCGACCAGTAACCGACGCTGTGAGCAACTATGGTTGCCCAGTCGCCGAGGGAACTCATATAGTCCTCGGTAAGGCGAGCCGCCGGCCGGGCCGGCTGCGGCAAGGGAGGGAGATCATGGGGAACGGATCGTTGTCGAGCTTCGTCGGGCGTGCCGGTCGGAGAAGCACCGCCGCCGGCGTCGCTCGGGTCGCAGCCGCGCTTGGTTCCTGCGGCGCCGTGGTGTGCACCATCGCGTCGGTCGGCGCGGCGGAGGCCGCGTCCACTCCGGGCGTCGTCCCGCTGATCGCGCACGCGCCAGCGCGTCCCGGTCAGCGGCTTCGGTGTGCGTGACACCTGGGCGGCTTCCAACTGGTCGGGCTACGCCGAGACCGGCACCTTCGCCGGTGTGAGCTCGACGTGGAGCGTTCCCTCCGTGGCGTCGTCGTCGTCGTCCACCTTCTCCTCCGCCTGGATCGGCGTGGACGGCTTCAACAACAGCAGCCTTATCCAGACCGGGACCGAGGAGGACTACTACAACGGTGCCGCCCACTACAACGCGTGGTGGGAGATCCTCCCGGCGGCAGAGACCGCACTGCCCGCGCAGTACGTGGTGATGCCCGGTGACGGCATGAAGGCGTCCATTTACGAGACGTCGACCGTGGCCGCCCGCAACCGCCGCGCCCACGAGTGGGTGATCACGATCAGCGACACCACCCGGGCCTGGACCTACTCCACCACCCAGAGCTACAGCGGCCCCGGCAGCTCGGCCGAGTGGATCATGGAGGCGCCGGAGGTCAACGGCAAGATCGCCACCCTCGCCCACTACTCCATCACCCCGCCCGCCGGCACGGGTGACTTCGACAACGCCGGCGTCCTGACCGCCCCGGTGAGCTCCGGGTCGCCCACCTACCGCAACGCCGGGCTCGCCTACCAGAAGGACTCCGGCGTCATGATCCAGAGCGGCGCGCAGGTGTCGACGCCCGGCGATCCCGACAGCGCGCTGAGCGCGTTCAACGCGGCCTACGGGGCGGCGCTGCCACCGACACCGTCGGGCTGAGACCAGCCGCCCGATAGGGCGACGACCTAGACGCGGGCGAAGGGGCTGGGGTGCGGGCGCACCGGCGCCGTCGCGAAGAACGGGCGCACGTAGGTCTCGATGAGCTCCTCGATGATCCCTGCCGCCTCCGGGTCCGCCAGCAGGTCGCGGTCCTCGTCCGGGTCCTCGGCCAGGTCGAAGAGCTGGCACGGCAGCGCGGCGTCCTCGTCGACCACCAGCTTGTACCGCGCCGTCTCGAACACGGCGAAGCCCCAGTTCTCGCTCACCGTCACGTCCCGCGCCGGCGGCGGCCCGCCGCGCACCGTGGACACCAGCGACGTGCCCTCGGCGCCTGGCAGCTCCGGGCCTCCCGCGACCTCACGCAGCGTCGCCGGCACGTCGAGCTGCTCTATCAAGGAGTCGACCACCCGCGGCGCGCAGCCGCCCGGCGGGCGGATGATCAGCGGCACGCGCACCGCCGGCTCGTAGAGCACGCACTTGGACATCAGCCCGTGGCTCCCGGCCATTTCGCCGTGGTCACTCGTGTACACGATCCACGTCGTGTCGAGCAGCCCCCGGCGCGCCAGCGCGTCGACCATGAGCCCCACGGCGTGGTCGATGACCGAGATGTCAGCGGCGTAGGCGCGGCGCATGCCGCGGATGGCGTCGTCGGTCATCGTCTCTGAGTCCGACATCCACAAGAACCCGTTCAAGAGCCCGCGGTAGCGGCCGGTCGTCTCCACCCGTGGACGCGTCGTCGACCGGGGCATGGAGATGTCCACCCCGTCGTACCGGGCCACCGCCTCGGCCGGGGCGTCCCACGGGTCATGCGGGCCGGGAAAGCCCACGAAGAGGTAGAAGGGCTCGTCACGGTCGTAGCGCTCGATCCACTCGACCGCCTCGTGCCCGTGCCAGGTGTCGACGTAGGACCGGAGGGGGAGCGGGATCGGGGTGGAGTCCCACATGGGGACGCATTTGGTCGCGTTCTGGCCGTCCTCGTTCTCGCCCTGATAGCTCCGGTCGGCCAGGTGCTTGCGGTACGCCTCGAGCAGGCCCTCGCGCTCGAGGTAGTCCGTGTACTTGGTCGGGATTGTGCCGGCGAACTTGTCGCCCGTCTCGAACACCTCGCTGAAGCCGAGCTCGCCGAGGCGCCCCGCCATGCGGTCGATGTGCGGGACGTCGAGCCGCTCGTCGAGATACAGGTGCGCCTTGCCCAGCATGGCGGTGTGGTAGCCCGCTTCGCGCAGCGCCCAGGCGTAGGTCGGGCTGTCGGGTGGGATCTCGGCCCAGTTGGTATAGACGCCGTGGTCGCGCACGTAGCGCTCGGTCATGAACGAGGCCCGCGACGGCATGCACAGCGGTCCCTGGCACGAGACCCGGGAGAAGCGGACGCCCTCCCCGGCCAGCGCGTCGAGCGACGGGGTGAGGACACTGGCGTCCCCGGCGCAGCCCATCATGTCGGCCCGGTGCTGGTCCGACATCACGAGCACGACGTTGGGACTGCTCCCCACCGGCCATTCCTCCCCCGTGGCGCCACGCCCGGTGCGCGGGCCGTCGCTGATCTTGGCACGGATCGCCGCGACGCGGCCATGGAGCCGAACTGCCGTTCGGGGACGAATTCCGGCGCCCGGAGTGGTGAGGGCCGCCAGTAACCTCTGCTCCACTGTCCGGAGGCCGACCGTGGAGCACATTGCATGCCCTTTGATCTGAAGAAGGTGTTGGACGAGCACAAGGGGCAGAACTTCAGCCTGTACTCGAAGTACGTGAACCCGCAGCTGCCGCGGGTGCTCGGCACCATCGAGTTCGACCGTTTCTACGTACGGGGCGACGGGTCCTACCTCTACGACGACGCGGGGAATCGGTACCTGGACTTCCTCTCGGGGTTCGGCGTGTTCGCCCTCGGCCGGAGCCACCGGGGGATCGCCCAGGCGCTGCACGACGCGCTCGACGCCGACCTCCCGAACCTGGTCCAGATGGACTGCTCCCTCCTGCCGGGCGTCCTGGCTCAGGAACTCGTCGCCCGCTCGCACTCGGGGATCGAGCGGGTCTTCTTCACCAACTCGGGGTCCGAGGCGATAGAGAGCGCGATCAAGTTCGCCCGGGCGGCCACCAAGAAGACGCGCATCCTCTACTGCGACCACGCCTTCCACGGCCTCACGATGGGCGCCCTCTCCCTCAACGGGGGCCGCGAGTTCCGCAGCGGGTTCGGCCCGCTCCTCCCGGGCTGCGAGATGATCCCGTTCGGCGACGCCCGCGCCCTCGCGCGCGAGCTTCGGCGCGGGGACGTGGCCGCGCTCATCATCGAACCCATCCAGGGCAAGGGGGTCAACCTCGCACCGGACGAGTTCTGGCCCGAGGCACAGTCGCTGTGCCGCCGCTACAAGACGCTCATGGTCCTCGACGAAGTACAGGCCGGGCTCGGGCGGACCGGGACGTTCTTCTGCCACGAGCAGTTCGGCATCAGGCCCGACATCATCACCGTGTCCAAGGCGCTCTCCGGCGGCTACGTGCCGGTGGGGGCCATGCTGTGCTCCGCCGAAGTGTCCGACGCCGTGTTCAGCTCAATGGACCGCGCCGTCGTGCACTCGTCGACCTTCAGCACGAACCAATTGGCCATGGTCGCCGGCCTCGCCACCCTGCAGGCGTTCGACGACGAGGACATCCTCGACCGGGTCCGGCGCACGGGGAAGGCGTTCACCAAGGCGCTGCAACCGCTGGTCGACCGCTACGAATTCCTGCACGAGGTGCGCGGCCTCGGCCTGATGATCGGCCTCGTCTTCGGCGAGCCCACGACGGCCAGCCTGCGCCGGCGCTTCCGCCTGGTCGAGTCGCTGCGCCCGGCGCTGTTCTCCCAGATGATCGTGACCCCTCTGTTCCACCGGCACCGCATCCTCACGCAGGTGGCCGCCGACAACATGAACGTGATCAAGCTGTTGCCGCCGCTCATCGCGGGCGACGATGAGGTGGAGCAATTCACCGACGCGCTCGACGACGTGCTCCTCAGCGCCGAGAAGGGCTCGAGCCTCATCTTCGAATTCGGCAAGACGATGGCCAAGGGCACGCTGCACCGGGCGCGGTTGTGAACCTGGAATCGGGCGACCGGGTCCTCGTCACCGGAGCCACCGGGTTCATCGGTTCCGCCGTCACCCGCAACCTCCTGGCCCGGGGTCTCGAGGTCGTCACGCTGGTCGAACCGCAGGCGGACTGCGCCAACCTCGAGGGCCTCGACGTCAAGCAGCTGGTTGGCGACATCCGCAGCGCCGACAGCGTGCGCCAGGCGATGAGCGGCTGCCGGGCCGTGTTCCACGTGGCCGCGCTCTACCGCTTCTGGGCGCGCGACCCGTCCTCCTTCTACGCCATCAACGTCGACGGCACCCGCAACGTGCTGGCGGCGGCGGCCGAGGCCGGCGTGGAGCGGATGGTCTACACGAGCACGGTCGGCACGCTCGGGCTCGAGCACGTCACCGGGAGCGCGACGGCCGACGAGCGGTCCTTTCCCGACGTGCGCCACCTCTACGGCTCCTACAAGCGCTCGAAGTACGTGGCCGAGCACGAGGTGCTGCGTGCCATTGCGGAGGGGCTGCCGGCATCAATCGTGCTCCCGACCTTCCCGCTCGGCCCGGGCGACCGCGCCCCGACGCCGACGGGCCGGCTGGTGCTGGACTTCCTGAACGGGCGCGTCCCCGGGTTCGTCGACACGGTGCTGAACGTGGCCCACGTCGACGACGTCGCCGAGGGGCAGGTCCTGGCGCTGGAGCGGGGTCGCAACGGCCGCAGCTACATCCTGGGCGGCGAGAACTTGACGCTCCAGCAGCTGCTCGGGGAGCTGGCCTCGCTGACCGGCCTTCCGCCGGCGAAGATCAAGGTGCCGCGGCTCGTGTCCCTCGCCGTCGCCGCAGTCTCCGAGGCCGTGGAGGGGGGCCTGTTGCGCCGCCACCCCTCTGTCCCGCTGGAGGCGGCGCGCATGTCGACCTCGCAGATGGCGTTCGACACCTCACGCGCCTGCGCCGAGCTGGGTTACGCGCCACGGCCCGCGATCGAAGCCCTCGAGGCCTCCGCCCGCTGGTTCGCCGAGAGCGGCATGGTCACGGCGCGGCGGTTGCAGCGGATCCGCTGGACCAGCGAGGCGTCCCCGGCGTAACCCGCCGCCCGACACGACCCACCCCGGGTGCAGCGTCTGGTTGAGCGGGTGGTGTTCCCCGGGCGAACGACGCAATCAGGCCCCGGCGGGCGCCGGGGCCCGGCTCATCATGACTGGCGGCACTCCGCCGCGGCGGCGTCAAGGGTCCACTTCGTCGGCCTGCGGCCGCCCTTGACCCCGCCTTCCTCCCTGGTCGACCGGCACAAATGCGAGTCCCGCCAGAAACTATCCACAAAGTCGTTTATGGTTTTCAGGGACATCAACGGGACTCCCGGTGCGACATCAACGGGACTCCCGGTGCGACATCAACGGGACTCCAACAAGGCACCACGCGTTCGACGCCCGGACCAAGCCCCCCTCGGAGATCGGGCACACTGGACAGCCGTGGCTCCCCAGTTCATCTACACCATGCGCGGCCTCAAGCGCTTCTACCCGCCCGACCGCGAGGTGCTGAAGGGCATCAACCTCTCCTTCTATCCCGGCGCCAAGATCGGCGTCATCGGCTCCAACGGGTCCGGCAAGTCCTCTCTGTTGCGGATCATGGCGGGCGAGGACGACGGCTACACCGGAGAGGCGCGCCTCACCCCGGGCTTCACCGTCGGGCACCTCCCGCAGGAGCCGCAGCTCGATCCGACCAAGGACGTGGCCGGCAACGTGGCCGAGGGCGTCGGCGAGGCCAAGCGCCTGGTCGACCGCTACAACGAGGTGTGCGCCGCCTTCGGCGCGCCCGACGCCGACATCGACGCCCTGCTGGCCGAACAGGCCGACCTGCAGACGAAGATCGATGCTGCCGGCGCGTGGGATCTCGACCGGACCTTCGAGATCGCCATGGACGCACTCCGCCTCCCGCCCGGAGACGCCGAGGTCGCGACGCTCTCGGGCGGCGAGCGTCGCCGGGTCGCGCTGTGCCGGCTCCTGTTGTCCAAGCCCGACCTCCTGCTCCTCGATGAGCCGACGAACCACCTCGACGCCGAGTCCGTCGCCTGGCTCGAGCGCACGCTGCAGGACTACCCGGGCACCGTGGTCGCCGTGACGCACGACCGCTACTTCCTCGACAACGTCGCCGGCTGGATCCTCGAGCTGGACCGCGGCGCCGGCATCCCCTGGGAGGGCAACTACTCGTCCTGGCTCGAGCAGAAGCAGGCGCGCCTCGCCCAGGAGGAGAGGTCCGACCGCGCCCGGGAGGCGTCGCTCCAAAGAGAGCTGGAGTGGATCCGCATGTCGCCCCGGGCCCGCCAGAGCAAGGGCAAGGCGCGCATCACGGCGTACCAGGAGCTCGTCGCCGAAGCCGAGTCGGCGGACCGGCGGGCCGACAACGTCGAGCTCACCATTCCGCCGGGGCCGCGCCTGGGCGACCAGGTGGTCGACGCCGAGGACGTCGTCAAGGGGTTCGGCGACCGCCTGCTCATCGACGACCTGAGCTTCTTCCTCCCGCCGGGAGGGATCGTCGGGGTCATTGGGCCGAACGGCGCCGGCAAGACCACCCTCTTCCGCATGATCGTCGGCGACGACAAGCCGGACGAGGGGTCGCTCACCGTCGGGGCCTCGGTCCAGCTGGCCTACGTGGACCAATCCCGCGAGACCCTCGGCGGGGACAGCACCGTGTTCGAGGAGATCACCGGCGGCGTCGACCGACTCGTCGTCGGCGGTCGCGAGATCCACGGCCGCGCCTACGTCGCGAGCTTCGGCTTCAAGGGCAGCGACCAGCAGAAGAAGGTCGGCCAGCTCTCGGGCGGGGAGCGCAACCGGGTGCTGCTGGCCAGGGTGTTGAGCAGCGGGGGCAACGTCCTGCTCCTCGACGAGCCGACGAACGACCTCGACGTCGACACGCTGCGGGCGCTCGAGGACGCGCTGCTCGCGTTCCCGGGTTGCGCGGTGGTGATCAGCCACGACCGCTGGTTCCTCGATCGCATCGCGACGCACGTCCTCGCCTTCGAGGGCGACTCGGAGGTGCGGTGGTGGGAGGGGAACTTCAGCGACTACGAGGCCGACCGGCGCAAGCGCCTCGGCGTCGACGCCGACCAGCCGCACCGCCTCCGTTACAAGCCGCTCGTCCGCGACTAGTGGGCCGGGTGGACCGGGGCCGGCGTCGCCTCGACCTCGTCCACCTGCCACAGCCCGCTCATCTCGACGGACGGCGTCATACAGGGCGGACCGTCGGCCACCCACACCCGCGGCCGATCCGATGCGTCCGCCCCGACGCGCACGAGACAGGACGAACGGGTCCCGAACTGCTCGAGGTGCACGCAGTTGGCCGCGTTGGGCCGCTCGTCGCCGTCTGGGATGCGGTGGTCGGTCAAAACGCCGCGAAAGGCTTCGACGACCTCGTCGCCGTCCGCCGGCGACCCGATCATCTCGCGGACCAGGTCGACCTTGCGCGAGGGCTCGCCGAGGGCCCGGTTCTCCAACACGTGGATGCCCGGTGCCAACGCCCGGATGGAGGCCGGCGTACGGGTGAAGTCGACGAAGTAGAGCGAGGTGCGGTCGCCCGCCAGCAGCCACGCACCGTTGTAGTCGGAGGGGTCGTGGTCACGGACCAGTGCGTGCACCCCCTCGGAGGCCGTCGCGTGCCGCGCCACCGCGATCGGCAGCTCGCCCCGTGAGCGTTTCGTGGGGTCCTTGGCGTCGCCGAGCGGCTGGTTGGTCAGCCCGGCGAAGACGCCGTGCTCGTTCAGGGCCAGCCACGTGCCGCCCGACTGCTCGTCGCGCCCGCCGAGGATCCGCGGCCCCGCCGCGGCGAGCACGGCCATGGAGGTCGACGGCCGCTCCAAGATCTCGTCGCGGTTCGCGCCGACGAGCAGGGGCTCGGCGGGCAGCAGCTGCGACGCGACCACGAGGAGGCACATGTGAGGTCACCCTACCGACCACCCGCGCCCGGGCCGCTCGCCACCAAATCGCCGCCCGCCCTTTCGGCGCCCCGGGTTGCAAGGTACGGTATGAGCATGCGAACCCGTGTTGTCACCGTGACGGCGGCGCTGGCGTTCGGCCTCGGGGCCGTCGCCGCGCTGCCCGCCTTGCCGGCCGCCGCCAAGTCGATCAGCTCGGCCAACCTAAAGACGCTCGAGAACAACCTCAGCCACTCGAAGCACCTGACTTACCAGGCCACGTACACCACGGTCAACGGCACCCAGAAGCAGACCGTGACCATCGCTCAGGCGCCGCCGAAGTCGAACTTCTCCGCCGGGAACGGCAGCGTCATCAACACCGGCTCCAAGACCTACTACTGCTCCACGAATTCGAGCGGCTCGTCATCCGGCCAACAGTGCCTGTCGGTGAGCGGCTCCAACCCGTTGCTCGGGCTCGAGAACATCTTCAGCCCGGCCGTCGCGCTGGGAGCCTTCACCGAAGCCAAGGAGGGTCTGGTCTCGCACCTGCTGGGCATCAAGGTGTCGTCGTCCTCGGCGACGTTCGCCGGTCAGCCCTCGACGTGCCTCTCCGTCACCGTCCATGGCAAGACCGGCAAGTACTGCGTGACCAAGCAGGGGCTCCTCTCGTACTCGGGCACGGGGCCGACGCAGAACTTCCAGCTCACGAAATATTCGTCGAAGCCCTCGTCGAGCCTCTTCGTCCTCCCCGCCGGCGCCACCACGGTGACGTTGCCGGGGGGAGTCACCATCCCGTCCATCCCGTAGCACGCGCGGCGCGACCGGCGCGCCCCGCACCATGACCGACCGCTGGCACGAGAGCGACGTGCCGCGCGGCGAGCACTACGACCGTCGCTTTGACAACCTCGCGGCGGCCGGCGTCGACGTGCACGGCGAAGCCGCGCTCGTCGATTCCTACCGACCGGCCACCGTCCTCGATGCGGGGTGTGGCACCGGCCGCCTCGCCATCGAGCTGGGTCGCCGCGGACGCGACGTCGTCGGCGTCGATGTCGACGCCGCCATGCTCGACACGGCCCGCGCCAAGGCCCCGGCCGTCGCGTGGCTCGAGGCCGACCTGACCGACCCGGCCCTCGACTTCGGGCGCACCTTCGACGTCGTGGTCATGGCGGGCAACGTCCTCATCTTCGTGCCGTCGGGCACCGAGGCCCAGGTGATCGCCAACGCGGCTCGGTGGTTGGCTCCGGGTGGCCGCCTCGTCGCCGGTTACTCCATCCGTCCCGGAGGCCTCCACCCCGACCAGCACGATTCCTACGCCGGCGCCGCCGGCCTCGAGCTCGAGGACCGCTGGTCCACCTGGGACCGCCGGCCCTGGGTGCCGGGGGGCGGCTACGCCGTCTCGGTGCACCGACATGCGAGCTGACCCGGTGAAACGGCCCGTCCGCGCAACGGAGGGAGGTGACACCAGCCCTGGCTGCACTGAATGTGCAGTCGAAGCGGGTTTCGTTAGTCTTGCGCTCCATGGGAACAGAGGAACTTGATCCGATTGATCATCAGATCATCGAATTGTTGTCGCACAACGCTCGAAGAACCATGGCCGACATCGGCGAGCAGGTCGCACTGTCCGCGTCGGCCGTGACCAGGCGCATCGAGCGCCTGGAGCGCACCGGCGTCATCGCGGGCTACACGGTGGTCGTCGACCACCGCAAGGCCGGACGGCCGATCCAGGCCTTCACCGAGGTTCGGTTCGCGGGCACCGCCGATCTGCAGGAGATCAAGCAGACGGCCATCCAGCTCGCCGAGGTACAAGCCGTGTTCACCACGGCGGGTGACCCCGACGCGCTGGTCTGGCTCCAAGTGCCCGACGTCGAGCGGCTCGGTCAGGTCATTGAGCAGTTGCGCCGCCGCGGCCGGGTCACCGGCACCAAGACGCTGATCGTGCTCGACACGTGGTCGCGCCACCGGGCGCTCGAGGCGAGCGGACTGCCCGTCCACGAATAGTGCGCGGGGCGACTGACTAGTGCGTGGCCGGACGGCCCCGTTCGCGACGGCGCTGGCCGTGGCCGCGCTGTCGCTGCTCGCGGCGGGCTGCAGTTCGTCGCCGAGCACCTCCGGCGCGCCGACCACGACAAGTTCGACCGCCGCCGGCTCGACGACGCCCACCACGACGTCGCCCGCCGGCAAGTGGTCGGTCGCCATCCCGGTCGCGCCCGGGGCCAACCTCAGCGTCGTGTCGTGCCCCAGTGCGGGCACCTGCTTCGCCGGTTCGGCCAACGGGCAGACCTACCGCTTGCTGTTCGACAAGGTGACCGCCCTCGGGCCAGCGCTGCCCGCGCCCTCGCCCCAGGGCACGTCGTACCTGTCGTGCCCGAGCGCGACCTTCTGCGCCGCGGCACCCAGCCAGAACCAGGTCGCGATGTACAACGGCAAGTCCTGGCTGCCACCGGCGACCCTCTCCGCCGCCCAGGGCTTCACCGCCATCGACTGCACCGGCCCCGCCTTCTGCATCACGGTCGACGGCGAGGGGAACTCGTTCGCCTTCGACGGCAGTGCCTGGTCCGGCAACCTGGGCGCCTGGGGCGCGGCCAACCAGATCTCCTGCGTGTCACCTTCCTTCTGCGTCGCCGCCGAGGGCGGCCCGTCGGTGTTCAACGGCCACACCTGGACCCAACCCAACGACGCCGACGCGCAGGGCCAGCTCAACTCGGTCTCGTGCGCCTCGACCGCCTTCTGCGCGCTGGTCGACAGCAACGGGGGCGTCCTCACGTGGAACGGCCAGGGGTTCTCGCCCCCGCAGTCCATCGCCACGGAGCCTCCCCTCAACGGCACGAACGCCTCGGGTCTGACGGGCGTCTCGTGTCCCACCCCGACGTTCTGTCGCGCCGTCGACTCCATCGGCCGCGTGTTCGGGTGGAACGGCAGCACGTGGACCTCGGGCACCCTCATCGACAACGGCCACGCCCTGACCGGCATCTCGTGCCCGACCACGACGTACTGCGTGGCGGTCGATCGCTCCGGCAACGCGTTCTTCTCCGGGTAGGCACCGCCGCTCACCGCGGCGCGAGTTCGGCAAATCGTGTTGATCCACCGAGCCCCGAACGCGCAGAAGGGGCCCGAAGGCCCCTTCGCACGATGACTGACCGGCCCTGACTTCTTCCCACGTTACCAAGCGACAACGAAACCAAGCCTCAGTGACCGTTCTTTGCGGCGCCCTGGGGCTGGACGCCTGGCCGGCCCTGAATAAGCCGGTCCACCGGGTTCGATTCCCGGCCGGGGGCCGACCCGAGAGTCGGGCTGCTGGCGCTTTGTCACCCTCGAGATAGCGGCCTGGCTCTCCCGGTTCGCTGCTCGTTCGGCGTGCCGGGGCACTCAGGATTTCGAGGGCCAAGACCAGCGCCCCAGCCATGGGTCTCGCTAAATACAATTTCGAAGGGCTACCTCTTCAACTGCACGACCCACAAGATGCTGTGTTGGCCCTTCCATAGTGACTTCGCCCGCCGCCTCTCCCCGAACCGGCGATAGGTGTCAGTCTCTCGGCGTCGGATCAGGGCGTCGATGCGCTTGTTTCCGTGATTTGATCGAAATAGCCCGACTTCATCAGTTGGTCCCAGACATATGCGGTTTGGGCCGGTGTGATCCCCCTGGTAAGTGAGTAGGTCAGGGACGTCGCCGACGCCGTCATCGGATTCGCGCAACCTCCGGGAGGAATCGTTGCCTCGATGAGTTGCGACCCTGGGGCAGCGACCGCCGCGACCCCTTTTGAGTTCAGGTGCGCCACGAGCGCAGCATCTGACAGAGCCGGCTGAGCGTCTGAGCCGGCCGTCAGACACGGCTGGGAGCTCTGCTCGACCGATGGGGGTCGAGACGGCCCTTCCGGCGAAGTGCTGTATCCAGTGCTGAAGAGAGCGGTCAGCCCTAGTCCCAGCACGGCGACGGTGGCTCCACATACCGCAAAAAACCCCGAACGTCGCACAAGGACCATTCTGAACCAGACCGAGTGGGGTCACCATCCTCCGGACCCAAAACTCCTGACAGCGTCCGGCATCCGGCGATCGGGGACACCCACTCGGGCGAGGCGGGTGGCAATGACGACCCGAGTGCGAGAGCGCCAGAAAAGCGACGCCGACTCAATCGCGTACGAGCTTCAGGGCCAAGCTGGGAACAATGAAGGAAGCCAGAAAGATCGGCAAGAACCTCTTTCCGGTGCATCGGAAGCCGAGCATCTCGCCCTCGACGGCGTCAAAGGTTTTCCCTACTGCTCGACTTTCGGCCGTTGCGGACCTGGAGGGTATGACGTCCAGGCTCGACTGGTATTTCGATCGAGCCGTTCATTTCGACCGACCCCATCTTCTTACCGTCGACCACGACGTCGTACGCGTAACGACGTACCTCCGCTCCAAGTGCCTTATGCGTCACCTTCAGCGTTGCCGACATGGGAGATCTCCTCTGGTTTCCCAACGGTCGCTGTCTGGCTCGAAGATGAACGCAGCGTACCTGCGACCGTCATCCATTTCGTCCGGTCACGAGCCCTTAGCATCGAACATATGGGCCCGGGCTTGGCATGCCACAGCTGGCCCTGAACTCCCCACCCGACGGCGGACTGGGGCATCACCCTGCTTGCCAGTACAAGGCGCGCGCTATGGAACGCTCGTCGGCCGCTGTCCGAGGCCAGGACGCCCGAGCGCAAGATCGGCGGGGCACGTCCAGATCTGGCACTATGCGGTGATGGAGTCTCCAGAGAGCTTCATGACCAGTCTCCTTGGCATGTGGACGCAATCAGACAGCACCTCACGGCGCTCGGCACTCCGGCAGCTTTTCCAACCCGATGCTCACTTCCAGGACGTGGACGGCGAGTTTGTTGGATACGAGGAGTTGGAAGGTTTCAGTGATTCCTTGCAATCGCGCTTCCCCGGAGCGCGATTCACCCTCACCGCAGTTACTTCGATCGGAAATGCGATCCGGGCCTCGTGGACCTTCGGACCGCCCGAACGTCCGGACGCCGTGACTGGAATGGACTTCCTGATCCTCGACGGAGACATGATCAGCCAGCTCTATGCCTTCGTCGAACGGCCCGGCGACTAGCAAACCGCCGTACCTAGTCTCGGAAAGTGCGAGTCAACTCGCGATAGGGAACGCCTCCATCCCGGCGAACTGGGTCTCCGCCAGTCACCCTACAAATGGGTCCTTCAGACCTGTGCCGTCACCCCTGCGATCCATCACATTGGACGACTATGCGTGGAGGGTCTTCGGCCGCTCGGGCTCGGCGGACCGCAATCGTGGCACTCCTGGTGGCTTGAAATCTGCTGCTGACGGTGGCCGTGATCGCTGAGGTTTTGATTGGTTCGCGTGGTGCGACCTTTTTGCTGTCAGGGCCGTCAGTGCCGTCTGCTCCGGTCACGTCGCGACTCCAGCGGTGGACTTGGGGATGAGAGTCAGAGCAGGCGATCGCTGACTCAGTTGCCGTGCGCGGGTTCGGCGCCAGCCAAGACAGCTGCAATCCGGTCAAGATGACGCGCCCAGAGTTGCCTATAGAAGGCGGCATCCTCCGCATTCAGGCCGGATAACTGGACCTTCACATTTGTGCCGTCACCCGTCGGGGTGAGCGTGATCTCTATGAATGCAGGTGTCGGCGTCGCTTCGTCGGTTCCTTGACGGTCCCATCCAATCACCAGGCGGTGCGGGGGATCGACTTCTATGTAGCGGCCGGCAATTGCCGTCCCGTCGAGGTCGAGGTGGAACGCCTCCCCCACGCGAGGAGCTGTCATGACATTTCATCCGGCTTGACGAGGGCGGTCCACATCCAAGAGGCCCGAGCAGTCGGGGTCGGCTGAATGAGCTCACGGAAAGCCAGACCTGAGCAACCCACTGGCAGCGACGAGGTGTCCCGCATCACGAACGACAGCGGGTCTACAAGCGCATCGTGTGGATGCACGTGCATCATCCAAGAGGCGTGAACCGACCTCGGCGATGGCTGTGAACGAACCGGGCTTGGGCTCATCTGCCGACGGCAAGGGCGAGGAGGGTATCGACCGCAGTCTCGATCGGGCGAGAACTCCGAAGTACCTGACCGAGTAGAAGCCCTCCTTGGAGCGCGGCGAGCAGAGTAACGGCGAGGTCGTCCGGATCGATGTCGGACCGGAGTTTGCCGTCGGCATGAAGGGATCTGAGTCCTTCGCCGATGGCGGCTGCCCACTCATCGAACCCCGCCGCGATGAGCGCTCGGGCCTCGGGGTCACTCTCGGCGAGTTGACCAACGAGCGAGCCAAGTGCGCAGCCCCCCTTTGCTTTGGTGCGCTTCGCTGCGGTGATCACCATGTTCCGCCAGGCTTCGACTCCGTTCGCGCTGCCGAGCGCGTGCCGCTGGCGATTGACGATGGCGTCGGCTTGGTAGTCGATGACCGCCTGCACGAGATCGTTCTTGTCGGGGAAGTAGTGGTACATCTGAGAGCCGCTGACTTCCGCCGCCACCTTGACGTCTTCCAAGGTGGTGGCCGCCACCCCGCGCTGATGGATCAGGGCGGCGGCCTCCTCCACTATTCGTGCCCGGACGCGTGCTCCCTTGGGGGTGAGCCTCGGCCGGTCACTCGTCTCGTTGACCATGCACCAATGTTAACAGGATTCTGAGTTTGACAACCCAGTTCTGAACTGTCAGAGTGAGTCACACGACCCATTTTGGAGTGAGAGGACAACACATCGCATGACTGACCTAAAAGGCAAGACAGCTCTGGTGACGGGCTCGACGAGCGGGATCGGCAAGGCGACGGCCATCGCCTTGGCCGCCCGCGGCGCTCACGTACTGGTAGTGGGACGCAACGAACAACGAGCCAAAGACGTGGTCGCCGAGATCGAAGAAAGCGGTGGTACCGCAACGTTCCGGCTCACTACGTTGAGCGATCTGGAATCGGCCCACGACCTGGTCGAGTGGGCCACTGGGGCAGGCGACGGTCGCGTCGACATCCTCATCAACAACGCTGGCGTCGCCTTGCTCGGACCAAGCAATGCCGCCACCGAAGCAGAGTTCGACGAGACCTTTGCACTGAACGTCAAGGTTCCGTTCTTCCTCGTCGCGTCATTGGCGCCAGCCATGGCCGAACGCGGATGGGGTTCGATCGTCAACATCTCCACGATGGTCGCGAGTTTTGGACAGGCCGGCATGGCTCTGTACGGCGCCAGCCGAGCGGCTCTCGAACTGCTGACGAAGACCTGGGCCGCCGAATACGGCCCGAGTGGTGTTCGGGTCAACGCCGTTGCCCCCGGCCCGACGCGCACCCGCATGATGGAAGCAGTCCCTGACGAGATGGTGAATCAGCTCGCAGCACTGGCACCAGCAGGTCGCGTAGCTCAGCCCGAGGAACTTGCTGCGGCGATCGTCTTCCTCGCCAGTGATGATGCCAGCTTCGTCCACGGCGTCACTCTTGCGGTCGACGGCGGCCGGGTCGCGACATAACTCCAGATCCCACCCGGTGCCTACGTGCTCGTCGATCCGCTACGGGTCTATGGCAACCCGGGAGAACCGGTGGCCGTAACCCGCCAAGAGCTGTCCTGCCTGACCAGGCCCACAGAAAACGAGAGGAAATACCAATGAGCACACTCCAAGAAAAGACCGTGATGATCACGGGCGCCAACGCCGGGATCGGCAAGGACGTGGCCCGGCAACTGGCGCTACGTCCCGAGGTCGCCCGCATCTACCTGGCGTGCCGGAACCGAGAACGGGCGACAGCGGCACAGGCCGAGCTCGAAGCAGCGACCGGCCGGCGCATCTTCGACATCGTTCTCATGGACGTCGCCGATCTGGGTTCGGTGCGCGCCGGCCTTGCGGCCATCAACGGATCCGTCGACGGGCTGGTCATGAACGCTGGTGTCATTGGCCCGCACTCGATGGACTTGACCGCTGACGGGGTCACCACCGTGTTCGCGACGAGCGTCCTTGGCCACGTCGTCCTCCTCGAAGGGCTCCTGGCCGAGGATCGGCTTGGCGAGGTTGCGGTCTTGGCCGGAAGTGAAGCGGTCAGGGGGGTCCCGAAGTTGCGGATGAAGGGGCCATCGTTCGTCTCAACCTCAGCCGACGAGCTCGCCACTGTCATCGACGGCAGCTACTTCGCCAGCAGAAAACCTGACTTCAACCTAGCTTTCGGGCAGGCCAAGTACATCGGGGCCCTATGGATGGCCTACCTGGCCCGCCAACACCCCGACCGCCGCTTCATCACCGTGAGCCCCGGTAACACCACCGGCACCCAAGCGGCCAGTGACCTCCCATTGCCGATGCGTATAGCGGCCAAATACGTCATGCCCACCCTGGGTCTCGCCCACAAACTTGACGTGGGCGCGAAGCGACTGGTCGACGGCGTCACCGACCCGACCCTGTCGAGCGGCGTGTTCTACGCCAGCGCGGCCGACACGCTCAAGGGTCCCTTGGTCAACCAAGCAGACATCCTCCCCGACCTGGCCAACCCGTCGTTTCAGGACCACGCCAACGAGGCCATCCACCGCTTCATCACCACACGTCGTTCTGAGCCTCGCCGATTGCAGTCCGATCGCTAAGCGGATCTCTCGCCTTCGTCATCCACAACGCTGAGCTCAGCGAGCCGGGCGTGGGTGAAGTGCCAGTTTCGTCGCTCGCATGGACTACCCGGACACTCGTCTTCCGGCGATCTCGGACACCAGGACGGTATCCCCAAGGTGCGCCGAAGTGTGACACCCCGACCCGGCGTCTCGGGGCAGTCTGCCGTCGAGCTTTCGGCACGGTGGCAGAGGGGACCTGTTGGTGCTTGAAGGGTTGGGCCTTCGGCTCCCCCCACCGCCTGCGAGTCGGGAGACTGACTAGCCGAGATCGAACTCGACAGGTAGGTCAGTCTCGAAGCGACTGACCGTCGACTGTCACCTCCGCACGGTCGGGGTAGAAAGACAACATCCCTCTCACTTCGGCGGCCTGAGCCGTCGGAGTCTCGTAGCTCCACACGATGCCGTCGTGGATCTCTCCGTCGATGTCGAGAGACCAATATGACGCCTCACCTTTGAACGGACAGTTGGTATGGAACGTCGTGGTCCTCAGGAGATCCATCCGCACGTCGTCTGGCGGCAGGTAATAACGAGAGGGCAGCCCGGTCTCGTCGAGCTTCATGGCCCGGTCGGTGGTGGCGAGCAGCCGGCCGCCGAGCCGGACTTCCACATGCGCGGCGGTTGGGTCGATGTTGATTGTGTGACCTGGCGTCATGACGCGAGAGGCTACCGGCGGGTCCCTGCTCCAGGTGACGCCCACAGCCGGCGGTCAGGCGGGACTCTCCACCTCAAACACAACATCTTGTGGGTCGCGCACTTTAGAGGGATAGCTCTTCAATTCCGCGCTACCTCATCAACAGCATTTGCCGAACTCACCACGATGCGAGTGTCGGGGGGTCACCCCGCCCGATCACCCACGCCAGCAGGACGGCGGGGTCCGTCCGTTCCGCCAGGCGCGGCAGCTCGCGCGGCAGCCAGGCCGCCACCAGCGCGTCCGGGACGGGCACCAGCGCGAATCCGAGGTCCCCGTGGTGGATCACCACCTCCCGCCAGCGCGAGAGGACGGCGTCGCGCGACGTCTCGATCACGCCGCGTGACGTGCGAGACGGCGCGTCCCAGGCCGCCTCGGGCAGCTCGGTCATGGCCCGCTCCACGGCTCGCGAGCTGGAGCGCACGTCGGCCACCAGCTCGGCCGCCGAACGGCCCGCTCCGGCCTCGATGTCCGCCCGGCGCCGCTCGAGCCCGCCCGGGTACTGGTCACGCAGCTCGCCGCGGGCCGCGCCCTCGAGCCGCCACACGACGCTGTCGCCGTTGCGGGCCAAGTGGGTGAGCACGTGGCCAACACTCCAGCCGGGCAGAGTGCTGGGCCCGCAAGCGGTGGCGTCGTCGAGCCCGACCAGGTCGGCGTCGCACGCCGCCTGCGCGGCGACGCAGCCGGCCACCCACTCGCGGGGCGGCCCGGCGGGCTGGGTCACTTGGCCGGGATGGAGGACTGCCCGTCGAGCATGTCGGCCATGACGGCGCGAATGAACTCGTCCGCCTCGTCCGTCATGCCGCCGGCCACGCCGCCGTAGATGGCACCGGACCGCGGGGCCTCAGCGGCGTGCTCCTTGGCGTAGGCCACCGCCTCGTCCAGATCGGCGGCGAACTCCTGCGCCACCTGGGGCTGGGTCTGCGGCCGGGTCACCGCCATGTGCAACGCGTTCGGGTACTGCTGGCCGTTGAAGCGCCAGCCGCGCAAACGCATGAAATCGTTCACGTGGTAGATGTCGAAGTCGTCCGAGGTGAACGAGAAGAGGAACGTCGGCGAGCCGACTAGGCGGAGCTCGGGGTGGGACGTCACGGCCTCTTGCATGGCGAACGACGTCTCGAAGATCTGCCGGGCGTAGCCGAGGTAGCCGGCGTGGCCGAGCTGCACCATGGAGGCCCAGGTGGCGGAGATGAGACCGCCCGAGCGCGAGCCCTCCATGCCCGGTGAGGTGTACTTCCCGCCGCTCCAGTCGGTCAGGTAGAAGTACTGCGCGTTGCGCAGGGCCTTGGAGCGGAAGCTGCACACCGACGAGCCCTTGAATGCGTAGCCGTACTTGTGGGTGTCGGCCGACATCGAGGTCACCCCGGGCAGCGAGTAGTCGAAGGCGGGGATGTCGTAGCCGAGCTCGCGGCCGAAGGGGAGGATGAACCCGCCCAGGCACGCGTCGACGTGGAGCCCGACGCCCCGCTCGAGGGCCAGGTCGGACAGTTCGGCGATGGGATCGACGGTGCCGTAGCCGTAATTGCACGCCGATCCGATGAGGGCGACGGTCTGGTCGTCGATGTGGTCGCGGACCCAGTCCACGTCGACCTTCGTCGTGACCGGGTCGACGGGGGCACGTCGCAGCTCGACGCCGAACAGGTGACAGCCCTTGTCGAAGGCGGGGTGTGCCGTCTCGGGCTTGATGACGTTGGGCCGCGTGATCCCGCGCGTCTGGGCGCCGTGCTCGCGGTAGGCGAGGATGGCGTGGAGGATGCTCCCGGTCCCACCCGTGGTGACCAGGCCGCACGGGTCGTCGCCCGCCGCCCTGGCCGCGTCGCCCGAGAACAAGCCGAGTGTCATCGCGATGATCTCCGCCTCGAACTTCGTCGCGCTCGGGCACATGTCGCGTTGAAGGACATTGACGTGGGCGAAGAGGCCGAACGCCTCGTTCATGAAGTGATAGTGGTCGTGGTCGCCGCAGTACATGGTGCCCGAGCACTTGCCCGTCTCCCAGAACGCGTCCTCCTCCTGGGCCATGGCGTGCAGCTGCGCCAGCACGTCCTCCCGGCTCATCCCCTGCTCGGGCAACGAGCGGTGGACGGCGAAGCGGTCGGCGTAGGGGTATTCGCTCATTTTGGGTGCGGGCCTCCTTCGGGCGGGGCGCCTCGGCTCGAGGTCGAGACTATTCAATTGGGGTAGGCCCCTCGAAAGCGGTCAACCTCGCGCAGGCCCTGGTCGGCGAAGATGTCGGCCGTGCGCGCACCCAGCGTCTTGACCTCATTGCACGGGTACCAGCGTTCGTGGGCGACGGCCGACCTGGCGGGCGGCCTCACCCTGCTCGTGATCGCCGTCCCCGAGCAGCTGGCGACGTCGCGCCTGGCCGGCATGCCGCCCGTCACCGGGTTCTACGCCTTCATCGCCGGCACCGTGCTCTTCGCCCTGCTCGGCTCGAACCCGCAGATGTCCGTGGGTGCTGACTCCACCATCGCCCCCCTGTTCGCGGCGGGGGTGGCGGGCCTCGTCGCTGCGGGGTCGTCCCAATACATCGAGCTCGTCGCCATCCTGGCCGTGATGGTCGGGATCATGGTGATGCTGGTGAGCATCTTGCGACTGGGCTGGATCGCCGATTTCCTCTCGACGCCCATCGTGACCGGCTTCCTCTCGGGCGTCGCCGTCATCATCATCGCCCACCAGCTCCCCGACTTCTTGGGCCTGCCGCCGACCACGGGATCCGATGAGCATCGCATCGTCTATTCGTTGTCGCACCTCAGCTCGGCCAACGGCTGGACGGTTGCCATCGGGGTCGGCGTGCTCGTCGTCATGGTGGTCTGCCTTCGGATCGACCGCCGGATTCCCGGCGCCCTCATCGCCTTGGTTGGCTCGGTCGCCCTGGTCAGCGCGCTCGACCTGCAGACCCACGGCGTTGCCGTCCTGGGCACCATTCACACAGGCGCGCCGCATTTCGGGCTGACGGGTCTGTCGTGGTCGGCGTTGCAAAACCTGGCTCCGTTGGCCGCCGTGGTGGCGCTGGTCGTGATCACCCAGACCGCCGCTACGACGCGCGCCTTCGCCGAGCAAGGCGGCTACGAAGTCGACGCCGGTCGCGACTTCCTGGGGGTCGGCGCCGGCAGCATCCTGTCCGGCCTGGTCGGATCGTTCGCCGTCGACGCCAGCCCACCGCGGACCGAGGCCGTTGCGACCGCCGGCGGCCGAACCCAGGCGGGCGCCCTCGGCGCCGCCGTGATCATCCTCTTCTTGATCCCTCTGTCGGGTGTGCTGAAGGACCTCCCCCTCACCACCCTCGCCGCCATCTTGATCTTCGTCGCGGTCCGGCTCTTCAAATGGCGAGACCTGGTCTCCATCTTCCGCTTCGACACGTATGAGTTCCTCCTCGCCTCCGTGACGTTCTTGGCCGTCGCGTTGATCGGCGTGGAGCAGGGCGTCATCGCAGCGGTCCTGCTCGCCATCCTCGATCGCATCCGGCTCACGGCTCGGCCCCAGCTCCACGTGCTCGGGCGCGTCGCCGGCACGACCAGCTGGGCGCCGACAGAGACCGGCGTTTGCCTCGACCCCGTCCCAGGCGTGCTGGTCGTGCTGTTCGCGACGCCGCTGTGGTACGCCAACGCCGAACACTTCCGGGAAATGGTGGCGTCGGCCCTGGCCCAGGCGACGGGTCCGACCCGAGTGCTCATCCTCGACACGATCGGCATGACAGACCTCGACTACACCGGTGCCCAAGAACTGTCCCGGGTGCTGGACCAGTGCGCGCACGAGCACATTGCGTTCGGGATCTCCCGGGCCGGGGACCACCTGCGCCGGAGCCTCCGCCGCAGTGGGCTCATGGCGCGCATCGGAGAGGACCATCTGTTCCCGACGGTGGGCGAGGCGGTCAGTGCCCTGGCACCCCCCGAGGTCCCGCCCCGTCTCGAGTTCTAGGCGCTAAACGACTTGGTTGACGGTTTTTGGAGACACCACCGGGGGAGGCGCCTAACGCCGTGTCGTCCCTCGAGAGGGTCCTACGGCCCGGTGCAGGCGTCGATCGTGCCGTTGGTCCCGGTGCTCAACGTCTGGCCTTGCTCGGGGAAGTACCACGTGACTTCTTGATACGCCGGCGCGCCCTTGCAGGTCCCGAGGTCGGCGGCGACAACGGTCGCCGTCTCCACGGTGCCTTGGGCTGCCGTCTGGCCGGGTCCGACATAGGTGCTCTTGCCGGTCCCCATGGCCTGCCCGGCGCCCCAGGACTGCCAGGCGATGCCTGTGAGCACGCCGGTGGGGTCACCTCCGAGCGAGATCACCGCCGGCTTGACCTGCCCGAAGCCCACGGCGGACGATCCGAAGACCCCCGCCACCCCGAGCGTCGGCGCCGCCGTCGACGCACCCGAGCCGCCCGGACCTTGGGTCGTGCTCGACGTCGCCGGACCACTCGTCGTGGACGTAGTCACCGACGACGACGTGCCCGAGGGGGCCCGCGTGGTCCGCGTCGTGCCGCCGTGCGCCGACGGCGACGGCGCCGGCGCACCGTTGTTCGAGCAGCTCGCCGCCGCCAGCCCGAGCGCACAGCACATGACCACACCGAGCCATAGCCGCAGCGTCACCCCGACCCCGACCCCGCCAGCGCCTAGCCCGCGCCGACCACGTCCAGCTCGGCCCGCACCGGCCGGTGGTCCGAGCCGGCGTGGGGGAGCACCGTGCCCCGCCGGGGCCGCAGCGCCGAACCGCGCACCAAAATGTGGTCGATCTGGCTGTGCGGCCGCCACGTCGGCCACGTGCGCCCCACGACCGCCCGGTGCCAGCCCGGCATGAAGACGCGCACCAACGGACCCCAGCTGTTCATGTCCCCGGCCAGCACGGCATCGGGGCGGGCCGCCGTCTGGAGGCGCCGCCGCAGCTCGGCCCAGTTGCGGTGCGAGCCGTCGATGAGGTGGGACATGTGGATGCCGACGACGGAGATCGGTTGGCCCTCCACGGTGAGGTCCACCACCAGGGCGGCGCGCCGGACGCGATCGGCCGGCAGGACCTTCAACGGCACGACCGAAGCGTCCTCGATCGGCAGCGAGGGCCGCACGAGCACGGCGGTGCCCAACGTCCCGGGTTCGGCCTCCTGCCAGCGCGGCATCGTCTGCACGTTCTCAGAGACGGGACGGACCCCGTCTAGGTACAACGCCCGGTTGCGGTCGACAAAGGCGGGCCGCGCCAGCCACGTGTCGGGGGCGTCGGGCTGGGGCCGGATCCGACGCCCCTCACCGAGCATCTGCGTGACCACCTGGTAGCCGAGCGCCCGGGCCGCTTCCTCGGCCTGCCCTCCGCCGCCGCTCCCGCCTTCGCCCTCTCCCGGTCCCACGCCTGAACCCGTGCCCGCCGACCCCGACCTGGACCCCGCTTCCGTGCTCGTCCACGCCTCCTCCAACACGATGACGTCCGCCGACAGGGAAGAGATCGCGCCGAGATAGTCGTAGGGCCTGCCCCACCCGTCCATCCCGCAGTGCATGTTGTAGTTGGCGATGCTGAGCACGGTCCGCTCCGACGATAGGCGCCCCGAAACCGCCGGGTACCATCGCCCACGTGGCAGCCCGGGACGCCGACACGGTGCTGGCCCGGCGCCTGCGCCCGTTCACCACGACGATCTTCGCCACCATGTCCGAGCTGGCCACGGCGACGGGCTCGGTGAACCTCGGCCAGGGGTTCCCCGACACCGACGGCCCCGACGAGCTGAAGGAGATCGCAGTCGAGGCCATCCGCCACGGCGACAACCAGTACCCGCCGAGCGCCGGCATCCCCGAGCTGCGCCACGCCGTCGCGGCGCACCAACGCGCCTGGTACGGGATTGAGCTGAATCCCGAGTCCGAGGTCCTCGTCACCGTGGGCGCCACCGAGGCCATCGCCGCCACGCTGCTCGCGCTCTGCGAGCCCGGTGACGAGGTCGTCATGTTCGAGCCCTCGTACGACTCCTACGCCGCCTGCGCGTCCATGGCCGGCGCCGTGCCCCGCCTGGTGCGCCTCCACCCGCCGGACTGGCACTTCGACCCTGACGAGCTGGCCGCCGCCTGCGCCTCGCCCCGCGCCCGGCTGCTCCTCCTCAACACGCCGCACAATCCGACGGGCAAGGTCTTCTCCGCCGACGAACTCGGGCAGGCGGCCGCCCTGTGCCGGGCCCACGACCTCGTGGCGGTGACCGACGAGGTCTACGAGCACCTCGTCTTCGACGGCACGCACGTCCCCCTGGCCACCCTGCCCGGGATGCGCGAGCGCACCCTCACCATCTCCTCGGGCGGCAAGACGTTTTCCTTCACCGGGTGGAAGGTGGGGTGGGTCGGCGGGCCGGCGCCGATCGTCGCCGCGGTGCGTGCGGCGAAGCAGTTCCTGACCTACACGAGCCCGGCCCATCTGCAACGCGCGGTGGCGCACGGCCTCGGCTACGAACCCGGCGCGCTCGACGCCTACGGGGTGCAGCTGGCGGGTAAGCGGGACGTGCTCTGCGACGGCCTGGCCGGCCTCGGCTACACCGTCTACCGTCCCGCCGCCACCTACTTCGCCACGACCGACATCGCCGCCGTGGCGCCGGGCCTGAGCGCCGTCGAGTTCTGCCTCGCCCTGCCCGACCGTTGCGGGGTGGTCGCCATCCCGAGCTCGGTCTTCTACAACCCATCCGACGCCACGGCGGGGCGGACGCTCGTGCGATGGGCCTTCTGCAAGCGCGACGACGTCCTGAAGGACGCACTTGGCCGCTTAGCATCGTGGTCGTCATGACCATCCCCGTCTCCTGGGTCGACGCGTTCAGCGACGTTCCGTTCGGGGGCAACCCGGCCGGGGTCTGCCTCCTCGACGAGCCCCTCGACGACGAGCGCATGCAGTCCATCGCCTTCGAGCTGGGCATCGCCGAGACGGCGTTCCTCACGCCGAGCGACGAGACGACCACCTTCGGCTTGCGCTGGTTCAGCCCCGCCGTCGAGATCGACCTGTGTGGGCACGCCACCTTGGCCTCCGCCCACGCGCTGCGCGAGTGGGGCACCGTCGACGGCACGCGGCCGCTCACGTTCCACACCCGGAGCGGCCCGCTGCACGCCGACTTCGACGGCGCACTGGTGGCGCTCGACTTCCCCGCCGACCCCCTCGCCGCGGCGCCCTTGCCCGAGCCGCTCAAGGAGCAATGGCCCGATGCCGTCGTCGTAGCCGGCCACACCTCGTTCTTCACCTTCGTCGTCGTGGCCGCCGCCGAGACCGTGCGCGCCTACCAGCCCGACCTCGACGCCATCGCCGCCGTCGGCTCGAAGGCGCTGCTGCTCACCGCCGCCGCCGATCCCGAGGGCGACGCGGACTACGTGCTGCGGGTGTTCGGGCCCAACGTCGGGATCCCCGAGGACCCGGGCACCGGCTCGGCGCAGTGCTCGGCCGGGCCGTACTGGGCGGAGGTGCTGGGTCGCGGCGATCTGGTGGCCCGGCAGCTGTCGCGCCGTGGTGCCACCCTCTACGTGCGCCCCGAGGGCGAGCGGGTCCGCATCGCCGGGCGTGCAACCACCGTGCTGAGTGGTCATCTGTGCTAACCACTCCCACCATGGGTGCCTCCACGACGAGCCTGCGGGCACTCGTCGAAGGTCACGTGCCCGCGTCGCCGCGGGAGTCCGCCGCCCAGGTGCGTTTCCTGGCCGAGCTGGACCGCCTGGCGGCGCCGTGCGACGAGCATGCCGGCCCCATCCATGTCACCGCGTCGGCCATCGTGGTCGGCCGCCGGGGCACGGTGCTGCACCTCCACAAGCGGCTGGGCATCTGGATGCAGCCTGGCGGCCACATCGACGCCGGGGAGGCCCCCGAGACGGCGGCGCGCCGCGAGGCGACCGAGGAGCTCGGCCTGGCCGTCGAGCACCCCGAGTCCGGTCCTTACCTCATCCACCTCGACGTGCACGACGCCGCGCTCGGGCACACGCATCTCGACCTGCGCTACCTCCTCATCGGCAGCGACGACGACCCGCACCCGCCGCCCGACGAGAGCCCCGACGCGCGCTGGTGCAGCTGGGACGAGGCGATCGCGATGGCGGACGCGGCGTTGATCGACGCGCTCCCGCTGGCCCGTACCGCCTACGAGGCGCTGGTGTGACCGACACGCTCACCCACCTGTTGGCGGTCCAAGACCTCGACACGTCCATCACCCAGCTGGAGCACCGGCGGGACGGACTCCTCGAGACGTCCGGCCTCGCCGCGCTCGACGCAGAACTGGCCGAGCTCGAGCGCCAGCGCGCCGACGCCGCCGGACGGCGGGCCACGCTGGCGGACACCCAGAAGGGGCTGGAGGAGCAGATCGCCGCGATCACCGAGCGCCGCGACGTCATTGAGAAGCGCCTCTACGCCACGACCAGCTCCTCGGGCCGCGACCTCCAGGCCATGCAGGACGAGGTGAGGCACCTCACTGATCGCCGGGCCGAGCTCGAGGAGCTCGAGCTCGTCGCCATGCTCGACCAGGACCCCATCGACGCCGAGCTGACGAGGCTGCGCGAGCGCATGGCGCCGCTGCAGCAACGGGTGGAGTTGCTGCGCGGCCAGGTGGCCCAGGACACCCTGGAGATCGACGCCGCCATCGCGTCGGCCGCCGGGACGCGGGCCGCCGAGGCGGCCCGGCTGCCATCCGCGCTGGCCGACCGCTACGAGACGCTGCGCACCCGTCTGAAGGGCACCGGCGCGGCCCGCCTCATCAAGAGCCACTGCGACGGCTGCCACCTCGAGCTGTCGTCGGTCGAGGTCGAGCGGATCCGGGCGCTGCCGCCGGGCGAGGTGGCCACGTGCGAGCAGTGCGGGCGCATCCTCGTCCCCGCTTGAGGCCCGCGCCGGCCTCGTGCTGATCCTCGTGCGCCACGGCGAGTCCGTGGCCAACGCGCAAGGCCTCTTGCTGGGGCGCACCGACGCCGAGCTGACCGAGACGGGACGGGTGCAGGCCGCGGCGGTCCCCTCCCTGTTGCGTCGCCCCGTCGTCGAGCTGCGCTCGAGCCCGCTGGCCCGCGCCCGCGACACCGCCGAGCTGCTCGGGCTCGGCCTGCCGATCATGGTGGACGACCGTTGGATCGAGGTCGACTACGGCGAGTTCGAGTGCCAGCCGCTCGGGGGCATCCCGGCCCACGTGTGGCAGCGCTGGCAGCGCGACCGCGGGTTCCGCCCGGCGGGGGGCGAGTCGCTGGCCGAGGTGGACACGCGCGTGGCCGCCGCCTGCGAGGAGCTCTTCGCCACGGACGGGGAGGGGGCCCGCCGCGCCGACGGCGACGTCGTCGTGGTGAGCCATGTCACGCCGATCAAGGCGGCCGTGGCCTGGGCCCTCGGGACGACCGACCTCTACTGGCGGCTCTTCCTCATGACCGCCTCGGTGACCCGCATCGGCTGGAGCCGCGACGCCCCGATCCTGCACGGGTACAACGAGGTGGCGTTGGCGTCAATCCCCGGGCGGACGCCACAATCACCCGGTGCCTGAGCCGACCGTTGCCGCGCTGCGCCCGCCGCCGGGTGCCGACGAGCAGCCGGTCCACCGCCGCACCATCGAGATGGAGGTGTTCGTGCGCGACGAGCATTTCGTCGTGATCGGCACCCTGCACGATCAGCGGCCCTGGGCGGGCGGAACGCTCGGCCCACGCGACCTCCACTTCATGGAGCTGGGCATCGTGGTCCGCCGCGCCGATCTGGTCATCGTCGACGCGGTGGCCGACATGCGGACATTCCCCCACGCCGAGTGCACGGCGATCGAGCCGAAGTTCGGCGAGCTCGTCGGTCTCTCGGTGGCGCGCGGCTACACCTCGGCCGTGCAGGAGCGCTTCGGTCGCGAGCGCGGTTGCAGCCATCTCGAGTTCCTGGCCCGCGCCCTCGGACCGGTGGTCGTCCAGGCCATGACGTCGACCGCGGCGTGGCAGGTCGAGAAGGCCCACCAGCCCTATCCCGAGGGCGAGCGCAGCCTCACGTTCCTGGCCAACACGTGCCACGTGTGGATCGAGGGCGGCGAGGGGGAGAAGAAGATCGCCACGGGCTGGCGCCCCGGCTTGTCCGAGTACCCCGCGCCCACGGTGGCGGAGATCCGCGTGCGCTTGGCGCAGGAGGCCGGCGCCGACGCGGATGAGGAGCCGGCGGTCTAGGACTTCCGGTCCGCGAGATGAGGTTGCACATCCACCCCTTTGAGGGGTCCGGCGATGGACTCTGTGGTTCCTTCCACAGAACCAAGGAGCCCATCACCGTGACCCCAACAGAGATCATCTATCGCCGACGCATTGCCGTGTTGGACTACGCCCAGCGAACGGGCAACGTGGCCCGTCACGGCGTCAAGGTCCGGGCGATCCTCACCGACAACGGGCCCGAGTACATCGCTGGCACCTTCATCAACGCCCTGGCCGCCAAGGGGATCGGGCACCACCGCATCCCGGCCCGCTCGCCCAACCACAACGCCGTCTGCGAGCGGTTCCAAGGCACCATGCTCCAAGAGTGCTGGCGCCCGGCCTTCCATCGCCGGCACTTCACCTCCATCCGCCAGCTCCAAGCTGAGGCAGATGCTTGGCTCATCACCTACAACCGCCGCCGCCGCAATCACAGCGACTACATGCGGGGACGTACCCCTCAAGAAATCCTCGACAACCACAAGCGAAACCAGGCAGCATGACAACCATCAACCGCAGAGCCCATCTGTCACCTCGACTCTCGGTCCGGAAGGTCTAGGAGGGGGCCGAGGCGGCGAAAGGCTCGGCGTGTCGGCCGCCGAGACCGGCCTGGGTGGCGCACAGCGCCTCGAGCGTGCGTGTCATGACCCGCTTGGCCCCGCGGATCTGCAGGCACGAGACATTGCGGAGGCGGTCCCAGGTCTCCCACGACGACACGGTGTCCAGCGCGTCGAGGTGCTCGGCCCGCGGGTGCGCCGGCAGCGCATCGAGCTCGGGCGCGAAGGTCTCCTTCAGGTTCTCGAGCAGCAGCCCGTCGGAGGCGGTGATGGCGCCGCACACGCCCGGCGACGACGATGTGCGGCGGACCAGCGCGCGACGGACGGGGGAGATGTCCTCGTAGAGCGCGGCGCGGTGCGCCACCGTCCGTTCGAGGCGCGTGGCGAGCGCGAGCTTGGGGGAGATGCGCGGCATGCCCGACCACTGCACGCGCAGCACCAGCGCCGCCACGTAGTGGTAGAGGTCGTCCATTTCGGCGAAGTGGTGGAAGACGAGGCGGAGTGACACGCCGGCGCGTTCCGCCACTGCCTTGGCCGTCGGCTCCGGGTCGCCGGCCCGGAGGAGGTCGATCAGGGCCTGGGCCACGTTGCGCCGCGTGCGCTGTCCCCGGGCGACGCGGCCGTCGGTCGCGCGAGCGTCAGCGGGTTCCTCGGCCTTGAATTCGGCCACTGCGAATTCCAGCGGGAGCAGATCGAGGAGGGGGACGCCGGTACGTTCGCCCCCATTCCCCGCTTCGCTCACCGCTGGGGTGGAGCTGGGAGTCACCGGGTGCACCTTCCTGTCACAGTGAGAATCAAACGGTCGCTTGAACCTTGCGCCAAGAGTTGGAGACGCTCGGATCCGCAACGGACTTGCGCCTCGGGACCTCCTACCTGCCCCTCGCCAAAGAGGGCATCGGTCGTCAGAGGATGGGAGTTTACGTGGGCTTTTGTCAACGGGGCCACAATCTCGAACGGGGAGTGCGCCACCTCACGCCCCTCGGCCCGCTCGCCATCGGCGCCGGGCAGCTTGCAACGATGTTGACACGATTGCGCACCATGAACCTTCGAGGGCGGCCGTATTCGCCGCCGCCGTAAGGGCGGCCGGAACCGAGCCCGAGGGCTGTGCGCCCGCTCACGATCACGCTGGTCGTCAGGGAGTAGCCGACCCAACTGACCGGGCGGACGGGCTACGAGGCTGCGGACTGAACCTGGGCTCGGTGCCTACGGATCCCGGCTTGATGGTTCCTCGGCTTTCAGCAGGTGCGCCACGGCCAACAACGTGATCGCGGAAGTTGCAGACGCCTCAAACGAATTTCCAGGGCTCGGCGAACCGGGCGCCATGAGGATGCGTCATAAAAAAGAACGACGACGCCGAAAGCGAGAAGAATCGCCAGCATGAGGAAGTGGCCAGTGGCTCTGTGCATCGCCGGCGCCTTTGCGATCGCTGCTTGCGGAGGCTCAACAACGCCGCCCGAGGCGGCCCGCCTGGGCGTGCTGTCGGGACTCGCAGAGGAATGTACGGGCCCACCTGGTCTGCCTTCTCATCCCGTCCAGGTCATCGTCTACCGACGTCGCCGCGTCGTCGTCGAACAGACCAAACTCGGCTCTCACGATTTCACGTTTTTCTTGCCAGCCGGAAGTTACAGAGTCACAACGAACCAGTCGGCCGTCGTTCCTGTGAACGTGACAGTGCGATCAAATGGGGTTGCTCACGCGACGGTTCTCGCCAGCTGCAATTGACTGCGACGCCTCGCAAGCTAAATGCCCCGGTCCGCCGCCCTTGGGTGCTGCTGACCGGCACTTCGGGGCGCCCCCGTTCTACGATTACATGGGTGAGTGTGTCCTGAAAGGGGAGTGATGTCGATGTAGAAGATCGTCAGCACGAACCGTGCTGTGCCAGTGATGGAGGGAGGCCCTCCGGATTCGCCGTGCAGGCGGAGATTCCAAACTGCCGCAGTGTCATGCCGGTCAAGAGCCGGGGTGGGAAGCGACTGCGGAAAAGGCTCGCTACCAGCGGGTCAGCTAAGCGACGAGAAGACGAACGTGTGTAAACCACTGCTGACGCATCGTAAATAATGAGCGATGACATCGAAACCAGGGTTGTCACCTACCCCTGGGATTACGGCGTGCGCAATTGCGTACCCCCGGCTGGGGAGCTGCCTGCATGTGGCCTCAGCGGTGTCCGGTGTAAAGGTGGCGTGAGCTCGTCGCAGGCGCTGGCATGGAACAGGAGAACCTGTCGTCTCGATACGAACGGACAGTTGCAGCGGATGATGTTTGTCCGTGGTCGGTTCAGAGGGAGAACCCCAAGTGTCAAACACCACGAGGGGCAGAGTACCGATGCGAGACACAGGGGCGGACCGACTCGTAGTAGCGATGAAGGCTCTGTAATGGGGCTGGAGCGAAGGGGTCGGGCAGGTCAGGTCAACCAGCGGTCAACCCTTCGGGGGAGGAGCCGACGGAAACATCACCGTTGAAAGTGAAGTCGTTTGTAATCGACAAGCGCCTCATTTATGGGGCGTGGAAGAAGGTCGAGGCAAACAGTGGTGCGCCGGGCGTGGACGCCGTCTCCATCTCCGAGTTCGGACTCGACGAGGTGAACAACCTCTACAAGCTCTGGAATCGGATGTCTTCGGGGAGTTACTTCCCCGGAGCGGTACGCGGCGTGGAGATACCGAAGGATCATGGAGCCGGGATCAGGCTTCTCGGGGTGCCCAACACGGCAGACCGGGTCGCCCAGACCGCAACAGCGATGCTGCTGGAAGAGGCCTTGGAGCCGATCTTCCACCGAGACAGCTATGGCTATCGTCCGGGGCGATCCGCCCTCGGCGCACTGGCTGTCGCTCGAAAGCGTTGTTGGAGGCAGAACTGGGTGCTCGATGTCGACGTCCGGGCCTTCTTCGACAGCGTTCCCCATGATCTGATGATGAAAGCGGTTGCTCACCACACCGACGAGGCATGGGTTCTGCTCTACATCTCACGGTGGCTCGCAGCCCCAATGCAGATGCCGGATGGAACCATCGTGGCCCGAGAGAAGGGAACCCCGCAGGGTTCTCCGATCTCACCGCTGCTCGCCAACCTGTTCATGCACTATGCGTTCGACAAATGGATGGACCGGACATATCCGAGATGTCCTTTCGAGCGCTACGCGGATGACGTGGTGATCCACTGCAACACCGAGGTCCAGGCCCGGAAACTCTGGGCCGATCTCGCCGAGAGGCTCGGGTCTGTCGGACTTGAGCTTCCTCTCGAGAAGACGAAGATCGTGTACTGCAAGGACGCGACCCGCCAGAGGAATTTCGAGCACACCAGCTTCGACTTCCTCGGCTATACCTTCCGGGCACGTCGGGCCAAGGGTCGGCGAGGGCTCTTCTGGAGCTTCTTACCGGCCATGAGCGGCAAGACGAAGAAGGCGATCGGCAAGACAATCAGGGATTGGCACCTCAAACGTCGCACAAGCGGAGACCTGTCCGGACCCGCCTTGGGCATCAACGCCCAAGTGCGGGGCTGGATCAACTATTACGGGGCCTTCTATCGCTCCGAGTTGAATTCCATAGCATTGCGCATCGACCAACATTTGGTTCGATGGGCGATGCGGAAGTTCAAACGATTGAAAGGAAATCCAAAACGAGCATGGGCTTGGTGGCACGCTGCTCGCCAGCGCTCTCCCCGGCTCTTTGCTCATTGGAACCTTTCGCCCGCTTCCAGCCGACCTGCAAGAGCCGGATGAGCTGAGAGGTTCACGTCCGGTTCCGTGAGAGCCGGGGGGTGAGATTCCCCCCGGCTACTCGACTATGTACAAGTCGCGAGCCGCTATTATGTCTTGCACAAAGAGTTTTGTGTCTGACATAATAGGAGAGTGAAGCCGCTCCGGTTCACCCGGGGATCCCGCAAACACCGGGTCGGCAAGAAGTCCGCCTACCACGTGATCGCCTTGACCGCCGCCACCATCACCACCGATTCCGACACGGCTGAGACCACACTGACCTGGGTGGCTGATGACGAACGGGGTCGGGAGCTCGAGATCGTGGCGATCGAGAAGCCCGACTGCTATCTCGTCATCCACGTGATGCCGACCCACTATCGAAAGAAGGGACGATGACACGACGCAAGATCAAGCCGGGGGCGATCGGAACCGACGTCGATCTCGACACCGAGGAGGTCTATCTGCCCGATGGGCGGCGCCTGACCGAACAGCTCGCCGAGGAGATCGCACAGCGTGCCCTTGCCCGGCACCGGGGCCGGCCATCAGTGACGGGTGAGAGCGCACGCACTCCCAGCCTCACCGTTCGTGTTCCACCGGAAACGAGGAGCGCACTCGAGGAACTCGCCAGAGCTCAGGGCAAGCGATTGGCGGACGTGAGTCGTGAGGCCCTAGACGAATACGTCTCTCGCCACGCCAGCTGATTGACTGCTTCAATCCAGCTCGCGGTCAGACAGTGACCGGTTCGCTGATCGCCCTAGCATGGAGCCGGTCGACCACGTCGACGAGTGGGATCTCGATCTCACCTGCTTGCGTCTGGCGAAGGCGGTCAAACAAGTGGTCGATGATGGCCACGGCCACCTCGGTTCCTGGGTGCCCAGCCAGCCGCGCTCGCCGAAGACGAGCAAGCGCGGAAACGGCCTCGGCGTAGACCGTTAGTAGTTCAGCGTCGGTGGGTCGCCACGCATGAGGCTCGTTGACTGCGTCGGCCAGAGCGGCACAGACATCAACGAGAAGCTGCCGTGGCTGCTCGGATCGCAGAACGATCATTTGTTCCGACATGATGCTGCCTCCCTTTGTTGCACTCTTTCGGCGAGCGTAGCAACGGCTCACTCCTCGATCGGGTGCCGACGCTCGGGGTGACCCAACGCTGGTGCGGAGACGCACGGCACCGGGCGGCTGAGCGGCGTACCGAGGTAGCGTCCGAGTCGTGGCTGAAAGCGGTGACCCGCACCGAAGCTCGATCACTCGTATAACGCCGGCCCTGAGCGCATCATGGGGCACTGTCGGGCTCGAGGAGGACAAGACGTACCGGCATTCCCGGCCTTCGTCCCTCCCGGACTTCGATGTCATCGGCCGTCGATGGGCGCTGCTCCAGGGCGCCCCCGCCACATCAGCCACACATTCGGTGCGCCGTTCGAGAGTTGCTTCGTGCCAATGACCTCGAACCCGTGCAGACGATAGAACGGGACGTTGCTCTCCCGCTGCGTCTCAAGGTACGCGGGTAGACCGTCGGCGTCGCAAAGGGACAAGACCGGAGCCAGCACTTCCGAGGCGATTCCGCGTCTCTGCCAGTCGGGATGTGTGCCCAGACCTTCGAGGTACCAGTGGGGCTCCGAAGGGTGTACCTCTGCCATCTCCATCAGAACGCCCATGGCACGATGGACCCTCTCACCGGCCGCCTCAGCGAACGGTCCTGCCATCATCCCGATCTGCTCTTCGGACCATGCCCAGGCTCCGGGTGGCGCCCACGTCGCCGTGCAAACACGATCATCGGTCGTGTAGATGCTTTCGTGGATCATGGATGCGCGAATCATGCAGTCGAACAACAGCGTGGCCCGCCGCTCAAAGTCGTCGGGAGGAAGCATCCATGTAATCAACGGGTCGTCCTCAAACGCCCGCATTTGGACATGTGCTATCTGAGGAAGATCCTTCAGCGTTGCCAGTCGAACCGTCGTCACAGGGTCAATGTATTCGACGCCGGGTATGGTCGATGGTGGATACGAACTAGTACTTCCACGTTTCGAGCGGACTGTCACTAGGGGGTGGCTCTTCTCCGCTACATATCGTTGGTGGAAATCCCTGCGGATCGATGTGAGAATGGAAGCGCGAAGGAGGCGGTGATGAAACGTCTGGATCGACTCACCGCCACCCTGTTGCTTGTCGCCGGCTTGGGCAGTCTGGCCCTCATGCTGTTGGCGTTCGTAGTTCACATTCCGGTCAGGGATGGGTCTGACAACCTCGTCAGAACCACTTCGGGTGGTTCGTCGAGGTTCCGGTCGTACCTCAGACCTATTTCGAGAAATACGGTGGTCCTGAGCTGATTCTCCTTAGCTTCGGCCTGTTGCTGGTTGTCGCTGTGGTCGTTGTTCTTCAGGACCGCGCCCGTCATGGTCGGGCCGATGCCGGAAAACTTGCTTGGGGTCTCTCCATCGCTGGGTTGGTGATCGGGATAGTCGGGTCCGTGACCGTCGCTCCCGACCTGTTGTTGGTGGGGATACTTCTCGTCCTCGCCTGTGGAGTTTTCTCGCGGAACGGCATCGCTGCGGAGCGCAATGCGTCAACAGGTGTCTCCCTCACGACACGGGTCGCGCCCTAGCGACACACGAGACTGCCTCCTTCCGCCGGCACGGGGTAGGCAGATGAGGGCTGGCGAGGAGCACAATCCGATGTAGCGTTTGGACATGGGCGATGGGCGGGCGACGCCACTGGCGGTGTATTTCGGCCGTATGCGAGGAGGTGGGTTGCGTGCTCCCACTAGAACGCCGATGTCCGTCCTAATTCTCAGCTGGGCCGGTGCCGCTATCGGGATCTTCCTGATAGCAATTCCGAGCCTGTATGTCGATTTACCGCTGTCGACGAGGCTGTTTCTCGTCGGATCGTTCGGCGCGTCGGCAGCACTGCTCTATGGCGCACCGCATTCCGATTTTGCGCAGCCTCGTAACCTCATCGTCGGCCAATTGGTGGCCGCCACCGTCGGGGTCACGGCGTACAAGGTTCTGGGGACTCATGTCGGGTTGGCTGCGGCGCTCGCCGTTGCAACCACGATCGCGATTTTGCAGGCCAGCCATTCTCTGCACCCACCCGCCGGCGCTACCGCGCTCATCGCAGTACTCGGCCCTGTCCAAGTGCACCGACTTGGCTACGAGTTCATCCTCACACCAATACTTGCGGGATCCTTCATTCTGCTTGGTGTCGCTGTAGTGGTGAACAATCTCTCCGGGCACTCGAACCGCCATTACCCCACCTTTTGGTGGTGAGCGAGAGATATTGCGTCACCTCGGGGAGGCTGTTCTCCGAACGTCGGCTCAAGGGCCGCGGTCGTCCGGACGCAAGTGCTCGGTGAACCATTGAGCAGCGGCGTTGGAAGCACGCTCGAACTGATCGGTGTAGGCCGAGAAATGTCCACCCGGGTAGAGCTCGAGCCGCTTGGGCTCCCTGGCCCGATTGAATGCGGCCAACGTCAGGTCGGTCGGGCACACCGCGTCCGAGTCGCCGACCACCATCAATAGCGGGGTGGGCGCGATGCGCTCTACAAACGATCCGGGCTCATACTCCGAATAGAACTCGAGCGATCGAAGGGTTATCTCATTCCTCCACTTGGCGAAACGCCACTGGTCCTCGGGCGGCGACAATTGGCCGGTGAAAAAGGCCCAAGCGTCGGAGCTGGCGTGCGAGACGAGAGCGCTCTCCGATGGTTCGACGACCATCGGTACCATCTTCGGAGGTCCCCCGCGAAATCGCTCTAGTCGATCGGCATCAAACGCCAGACGTTGGTCAGGCAGCCCCTGTGGCGGGGTGCGACGCACGGTGGACTCCCAGCCACTGATGGTCGGGACTTGGGCCACGACACACTTCACACGTCGATCGATGGCTGCCACGACGAGGACGTGACCGCCCGCGTAACTGCTTCCCCAGATACCGACGCGGTGGGGGTCCACTCCGTCCAATGTTTGCGCATACGTGATCGCATGCCGGTAGTCACGAACCTGGGTCCAAGGGTCCAACTCTTGGCGTGGCTCACCATCGCTGTCGCCGAAGTTCCGATGGTCGTAGGCAACGACGCAGTGTCCGGCGGCGGCGATTTCCGCGGCGTACTTATCGAGGTAGAACTCCTTGAGACAGTTGTAGCCGTGGGCCATCACCACAACTGGCGCCGGGGTCCTCGCTGACGTCGGACGGTACAGCCAGCCCCTCAACGTCACCCCTTCCGCGTCGAAGGCGATGTCGCTTACTTCGTCGGCGCCGGCATGAACAGTAGCCATGTACCCAGCTTGGCATACGACAAGCGGTTGAGTGGCTTCTTCACGGATTGTTCGATTTCGATCGGTCATCGTCACGAATGAGCTACTGACCATCGGCAATGTACGGCATGCTCCAGGCGTAGGAACGGCTCAGGTGCGTTCGATTGGGCAGGCACAGAGAACTGAGAAGACTGAAACCATGACAGAACAACCGAAGCGGGTCGAAGTGTCACGCCGGATCGAAGCACCGGCCGCCCTCATCTTCGAGATCTTGGCCAATCCACAGCGCCATATGGATTTCGACGGGTCGGACATGCTCCGGGGGGCCACCTCCAACCGTCCCATCTCTGATGTCGGCGATAGCTTCACCATGAAGATGCATCGGCTCGGTCGCGATTACCTCATGGTCAACTACGTCGTGGAGTTCGAGCCAAATCGCCGCATCTTTTGGGAACCCGCTCCCGGAGATCTCCCCACGGCCGGCGATGATCCAGCCAAGGTCGGCATCCCTGCGGGTTACCGCTGGGGCTACACCCTCATTCCCGTCGGTGACAACGTCACCGTCGTGACCGAGGTCTTTGACTCTGGCCCCGTATCGGAGGAAATCGGTCAACCGCTGCTCCGTGAGGGCGGGGCGTGGATCAACGGGACGAACTCGGTGCTCGAGTCCATGACAGCCAGCCTGGAGAGGCTCGAGCGGATCTGTATCGAGTAGGACCGCTGCCGGAGCGAATGTTCAGAGTGTCCTCGCCTGGCACAGGCTTCGGGGGTCATTCAGCCGGACGCTGCATGACGCCTGGGTAGGGTTGGCAAGTGCCCGAGTTGCAGCGCCTGCACGCCGGCCACGCCGCAGCGGTACTGGCTTTCGAGCTCGCGAACCGCGCGTACTTTGCCACCTTTATCTCCGACCGGGGCGATGCGTTCTTCGAGCACTTCGACGAGTCGTTCAACGCGCTGCTCGCCGAGCAGGACGCTGGCACCTGCGTCCTTCACGTGCTGGTCGACGAGAACGCCGAGGTGCTCGGCCGGTTCAATCTGGTCGATCTCGCGGACGGCACGGCCGAGCTCGGGTACCGAGTCGCGCAGCACGTCGCGGGCCATGGCGTGGCGACTGCGACCGTGCAGGAACTGTGTCACAGAGCGGCCGCGCGGTACGGCCTGCGCGCACTCAGAGCGGCGACGACCTTTGACAACGTCGCGTCCCAAAAAGTGCTGACGAAGGCCGGGTTCGCTCGAGATGGCCCGGCACGGCCCGGCGGCCGACCCGGAATCTGGTATCAGCGTGACCTGGCTGCCTGATTCCACTCCCTTCGCACACGAAGCGCCGGAGCGGGCCGGCCAACGTCACTCGACACCCTAAGAAATCCCTGCCCCCGGTACGCCGCCCGCTCGCCCGAGGTTCAAGAAGGGACGACCCGGCCACGCTCGAGCGCCACCGCGGTGTCGCACCGCGCCGCCTCGGCGGCCCGGTGGGTGACCAGGAGCACGCTGCGCTCGCCCGCCGCCTCGAACACCCCGGCGAGGAGTCCGTCCGCCAGTTCGGGGTCGAGCCCGCTGGTCGGCTCGTCGAGGAGCAGCACCGGCCCCTCGGCGAGGAGGGCGCGGGCCACGGCCACCCGGCGTCGCTCCCCGCCCGAGAGGGCCACGCCGTCCTCGCCCACCGGGGTGTCGAGCCCGGCGGGGAGCGTGGCGACCCAGTCGCGCAGCCGCGCCGCGCCGAGGGCGCGGTCGATCTCGTCGTCGCTGGCGTCGGGGCGGCCCAGGGTCAGGTTGGCCCGCAGCGTGTCGGCGAAGAGCTGGGCCCGCTGGTCGGCCAGCGCGCACGCGGCGCGGGCGTCGCGCTGGCCCACCCGCGTGACGTCGGTGCCGCCCAGGGTGAGCGTGCCCGACTCGAGCGGCCAGTAGCGGAGGAGTGCGGCGACCAGGCTGGACTTGCCCGCACCGCTCGAGCCGGTGACGGCGACGCGGCCGCCCGCCGGGAGACGCAGGCTGACACCGTCGAGCGCGCGGGGCAGACCGGGGGAGTAGCGGAGCGACGCGTGGGCGAACGCCACCTCGGGCACCCCCACCGGCACGGCCTCCGGCGTGGTCGGGTCGATCACCGGCACCGGCACCTCCTCGAGCGCGAAGAGCCGGTCAGCAGAGGCGCGCACGGAGAGGGCGCGGGCGACCGCCGCCGGCACCCCGGGCACGGTCTCGAACGTCGCCAGCACCGCGAGCGGGAGGACGGCGATCATGACCTCGCCCAGGTGGTCGGCGTGCACGGCGGCGACGCCGACGGCCAGCGTCGCCACGACGGCGACGGCCAAACAGAGCTGGATCACGAGCGCCGACGCCGTGGCCAGGCGGGCGTAGCGCCGCTCGAGCGCGTCGGCCCGCCGCCCCAGCTCTTCGACCGCGCCGAGGACGGCGCCCTCCGCCCCGAAGGCCAGCAGCTCGCGCGTCCCCTCCAGCGCGTCGACGACCTGGGCCGAGAGGGCGCCCGAGAGCGCGGCTATCTCGTCGTCGCCGCTGCGCCGCGAGGTCAGCACCGCCGGCACGACGAGCGCGACGGCGAGCGGGAGCCCGAGGGCCAGCGCGGCCCAAGGCAGGATCGCTCCGACGGCCACCGTGCCGATGACCGCGGCCCCGACGGCGATCGCCACCGGCAGCAACGTGCGCAGGTAGAGGTCCTGCAACGCGTCGACGTCGTCGACGGCACGGGCCAACAGGTCCCCGCTGCGCCACCCGGCCAGGGCGGCCGGTACCCGCGGCGTCAGGCGGTCGTAGAGCCAGACCCGCCAGCCGGTCAGCGCGCGCAGCGCGGCGTCGTGGCCGACCAGCCGTTCGGCGTAGCGCAGGGGCCCGCGCAGGAAGGCAAGCACCTCGACCACGGCGAGGATGCCGGCGATGGCGCCGAGGCCCGGCCGGAGCGCGGCGCGGCCGACGACGTAGCCCGACCCGGCCAGCAGCCCGATGGTCGCGGCGGCCGAGGCGAGGCCGAGGAGCCCGGCCAGCGCGAGGCGGCCGGTGGGTGTGCCCGGGTCGGCCAGCACCCGGCGGAGCGAGCCGCGCCGGTCGCTCACGGCGACGCCACCAAGGAACGCGGTCCCGCCGTGAGTACCACCACGGCGTCGAACCGAGGGAGCAGGACGGGGTTGTGGGCGGCGACCACGACGGTGCGTCCCTCGAGCCAGGGCTCTATGCGGGGCGCCAGGCGAGCCACCGTCGGCGGGTCGAGCGAGGCGGTCGGCTCGTCGAGCAGGAGGATCGGAGCCGGCCGGAGCAGGGCGCGCGCCAGCGCCACCCGCTGGCGTTCGCCGGCGCTCAGTGTGAGCCCGTCGTGGCCGACCACGGTCTCGAGTCCCGCCGGCAGGTTGGCCAACAAGTCGGCGAGACCGACGGCAGCCAGCACGTCGAGCAGCGCGGCGTCGCCCGCCTCGGGCGCCCCGAGCCGCAGGTTGGCGGCGAGGGTCTCGTGGAAGAGGTGCGGACGCTGGGGCAGCCAGGAGAAGTGGGCGCGCCAGGCCGTCATCTCATCGCGCGTGGCCGCGTGGGTGCCGACCGCCATGGGCCCGTCAGTGGGCACGACGAAGCCCAACAGTGCGGCGAGCACGGTCGACTTGCCCGAACCGGAGGGACCGGTGAGCGCGACCCGCGCGCCCGCGGGCGCGTGGAACGAAAAGGACACCAGCGCGGGGCGATCGCGGTCGGGGTAGTCGACCCGCAACGCGTCGATCGTCAATGCGCCCCCTTCTCCGTCGGGAGCGACCGCCGCCGTCACCGCCCCGACGACCGTGTCGGCGGCCGGAGCCGGCGTGTCGAGCACCTCGAGCACCCGGGCCGCCGCGGCCTGCCCCTCCGTGCTGGCGTGGAACTCGGCGCCGGCCCGGCGCAGCGGGATGAAGATCTCCGGCGCGACGAGCAACACCGCCATGGCCGTCTCCAGGCCGAGCTGGCCCCAGAGCAGGCGCAATCCGAGGACCATGGCCACCAGGCCCACGCCGAAGCCGGCGATCAGGTCCATGGCGAGCGCGGAGAGGAAGGCGGTGCGCAACGTGCGCATGGTGGCCGAGCGCACCCCGTCGGTGGCCGCCTCCACCTCGCGGCGGCCCTGGGCCTCCCGCCCAAAGGCGCGCAACGTGGGCAGTCCCTCGACGAGCTGCAGGAAGCGCGCCGCCAGACTTGCGAGCCGCCGCCACTGGCGCTCCGAGCGCCGCGTTGCTTCGCGCCCGAAGTAGATCATCGTCAGGGGGACCGCGATCACCAGCGCGACGACGACCACGAGCGAGAGCCAGTCCTGGGTCGCCACCCAGGCCAGCAACACGACCGGGATGACCGCGGCCGCAGCGGCCTGCGGCAGGTAACGCGCGTAGTAGGTGTGGAGGGAGCGCAGCCCGCGCGTCGCGGTGAGCGAGAGCTCCCCGGGCCGTTCGCCGGCCAGCCACCCCGGCCCGAGGTCGAAGGCGTGGCGCAGCAGCGTGCCGCGCAGGCGGGCGACGACGCGGTCGGCGGTGGCGTGCGCCGAGAGATCGCCGACGGCGTGCAGCACGGCTCGGACGACCAACGCGACGCCTACCAGCACGAGAGCCGGGACCACGTCGCCCAGCGGCGCGTGGTGGAGCAGCGACCGGTCGACGACATGCGCGAGCGCCACGGCCTGGACGACGATGACGAGTGCACTCAGCGCGGCGACCACCAGGGCGATCGCGGCCACCCGCCGTAGTCCGGGTACCCGCTGTGCCAGCTCCGGGTCGACCAGCCGCGGCCGACCGGGCCGCGGGGAAGTGGAGCTCACAGTCTGAATGTCGTGCCCTTCACCTCGACGGTCCGGCCCGCGAGGCCCTCGGCCAGGGCGAGGCGGGCGGTCTGTGCATCTTCGCAGGTGGCGGCCGTCCGGACCCCATCGGGCAGGTCGGCCACAATGGCGGTGCGCTCCGGCTCGAGCCCGTCGGCCCCGCCGTAGGTGACGGTGTAGGAGGCAACGGTGGCCGTGTCCCCCTCCGGGGCGGTCTCGACGACCGGGCGTACCTCGGTGGCTGCGACGGCGTCGACGCCCAGGTCGGCCAGGAGCGGGCCTCGCGCCGGCGGCGTAGCAGACCACACGGCCAGGCCCGGCTTGGACAACATCCCCGACACCGTGGTGACGAGGCCGAGCTGGTCGGGCGCCGCACGCAGGCGCTCCCCGATCGTCGTCGTCGACTGCAGCACGTAGTGGTTGAACGGCCCCCCGGCGAAGGCCATGCCACCCGTGAGGGTCGGCGTGGCCTCGGGATCGAGCCCGAGTTCGCGTTGCTGGATACGCACGGCGACGGGGAAGCACGAATACACCTCGGCGAGCGCTAGGTCGCGCAGCGGCCGACCGAGACGGTGTTGGGCGGCGCGCCCGAGCACCCCCATGGCCGGCCAGCGATGGAGACGGCGGCGGGCCGTGAGCGTGACGGCCTCCGAGCAGTGCAGCGCCACATGCGGGAAGAGCCAGCGGTCGGCCGGGACGCCGGCGGCGCGCGCCCGCTCGGCCGAGCAGATCAGCAGCGCCGAGGCCTGGTCCACCGTCCACTGGCTGGCGTGCCAGCGGTTGTAGGGGAACGCGAGCGGCCGGTTCCCTGGACCGGGCGTCGCGATCTCGACCGCCGACATCGGCGCGGGAAAGGCCGCCTCGGGGTTGTCCCGGGCCACCTCGTTGCAGCGCGCCCACAGCGCCGCAATCGCAGCGCTCTGCTTCGCCTGCGGCTCGCCCTCGGCCGCCCCGAGCGCGTTCTCAATCAACGCGTACTGCTGGACGACCGGCACCACCATCCCGGCCGCGATCTCGATCGGCGCCACGAAGTCGAGCGGCCGGGTGAGGACCTCGTCGGGCGGCGCGGACTCCTCGTCGGTCTCGGTGCCCCCACCGCGCGCCCAGGCCCGCGCCTCGCCCCCCACCACGGCGACGACGTCGCAGGATCCCGCGGCCACGAGGGCGAGCGCGTGGTTGATCAGCTCCTGCTGGGACACGCCGAGCTCACAACGCACCGTGCGCGCGCCCGGACAGCCGAGGCGGCGGGCCACCGTGCGCGCCGGGTCGGTGAGCGACCACGACCCCAGCGGCACGACGATGCACTCGATCGACCCCACCAGCCCCGCCGCGCCCGCGTCCGTCGCGGCGCGGCTCACCGCCTCGGTCATGAGCTCGACGACCGGCGCGGCCTCGCGCGCCCGCCCCAACCCGACCAGGACGGGAAGGCGCGGGTCGTGCGTCCTATCGGGTCCGGCCACGGCGGCCGATGCTACGGTCCGGCGATGGCCACCGGCGAGATGACCGAGGAGGCCGCGCTCGAGGGCTTCGAGAAGGAGTCCTTCGAGGCCGACGGCAAGCGGCGCGACGTCTATCGCATCGGCAGTGGCCCGGCCGTCATCGTGATCAGCGAGATCCCGGGCGTCACCCCGCTGGTGGCGCAGTTCGGGCGGCGGGTGGCCGCGGCCGGCTGCACGGCGGTGCTGCCCGTCCTCTTCGGCGAGCCCGGCCGGGCGCCGTCGATGGGCTACGCCTTGGAGTCGATCGGCCCGGCGTGCATCTCGCGGGAGTTCTCGTGCTTCGCCCTGAAGAAGACGAGCCCGGTCACGGTCTGGCTGCGCAAGCTGGCGGCGCACGAGCACGAGCGCTGCGGCGGCCCCGGCGTCGGCGTCGTCGGCATGTGTTTCACCGGTGGGTTCGCGCTGGCGATGATGGTCGACGACATCGTGCTGGCCCCGGTCCTCAGCCAGCCCTCGCTGCCGTTCCCGTTGTCGAAGAAGTACAAGGCCGACATCGGCATCTCCGACGCTGACCTGGCCCGGGTGAAGGAGCGGGCGGCCGCAGGGACCTGTGTGCTCGGGCTGCGCTTCACCAACGACCCCTTCTGCTTCGAGGCGCGCTTCGACACGCTGCGCCGCGAGCTGGGCGACAAGTTCATTGCGGTGGAGATCGACTCGGCCCCCGGTAACCCCTTCGGGCATCGCAAGCAGGCGCACTCCGTGCTGACCGAGCACCTGGTCGACAAGCCGGGGACGCCGACCCGGGACGCGCTCGATCAGACGCTGTCGTTCTTCCGGGAGAAGCTCGGCGTGGGCACCGGCCCCGGACCGCGCCCGGAGGGCCTGGGGGACTGACCCGGGTGGTTGGTCGGGGGCAACGGAGCGAAGCCGAGCAACTCGTCCACTCGCTGGGCAACCAGCGCCGCCACGTGATGGGCATCCTCGAGGGCCTCGACGACGAGTCCCTGCACCGGCCCGTGCTCCCTTCGGGCTGGACGTGCCTCGGCCTGGTGAACCACCTGGCGCTCGATGTCGAGTCGTTCTGGTTCCGCGGCGTGGTGGCGGGCGAGGTCGCCACCGATCAAGGTTCGGCGTGGCTGGTCCCGGGCGGCGAGACCGCCGCCCAGGTGTTCCGCCGCTACCGCGACGAGATCGAGCGGGCCGACGCCATCATCACCGCCACGCCGCTCGACGCGCCGCTCGAGTATTGGCCGACCGAGCTGTGGCCGACCCGATGGCTCGACGACGTTCGCGCCGTCGTGCTCCACGTGATCACCGAGACGGCCTGCCACGCCGGCCACCTCGATGCCGCCCGCGAGCTCATCGACGGCCGTACCTATCTCTGACGCGTCCGCCGCTCGCTTCGCCTCCGACCGGGTCGCTGTCGATTTCCCTGGATACAGCCGGCGGCGCCCAGGGGAGCCAGATTTCGAACAGGGCTGCCGCCTGAGTTGGGCAAAAAGAGTGGATTTACGATTTTACGATTAACGCTTAGAATGGCTAGAATCGTCAAATCGTAACCCCCGTAAGAAGCGTTAATGGCAAATCTGCAACCCATGTTTCGTCAAATCGTAAACCCCGTGGGCCCCGGCCGCAGGCTTGCGCTCGACGCCCGGCAGACCTCGTGAAGGCCCCGGAGACCACCGCGCAGGCTGCGGACCGGCTCCTCGCCGCCCGGACCTCCATCACCGCGGCCGAGCTGGCATCGGCAGCCGGCGTCACGAGACAGGCGGCTCAGCGGCAGCTGGCCCGGATGGTTCGCTCGGGGCTGCTGACCGTCGAGGGGAAGGCTCGAGCAACGCGCTACCTGCAAAACGTTCAGCGCGCATCCTCGTACGAGCTTGTCGGCCTGACCGAAGACGCCGTCTGGGGAGCGGAAAAGTTGCCTCTCCGCAGCCTCGACCCCGAGATCGAGGATGCCCCCAATGTGATTTCGATCCTGAACTTTGCGTTCACCGAGATGGTGAACAACGTCATCGATCACTCCAAAGGCACACACCTGAACGTCCGCTGGTTCCTGTCCGATGACGTCTCGTTCGAGGTGGAAGACGACGGCATCGGTGCTTTCGCGTCCATCCGTCAGGCCCGCGGCCTCCCCGACGACTTCCAGGCCATCGGCGAGCTGTCCAAGGGAAAGCAGACAACGGATCCGGCCCGCCACAGTGGCCTGGGCATCTTCCTCACCTCGAAAATCGTGGACCGTTTTGTCCTCACCGCCAACGAATACAGCTGGACGGTGAGCAAGGAGATCGGGAACGACTTCGCAGTGCGTGGTCTCGATCGACCGCGAAAGGGCACCCTGGTGCGGTGCGAAATCCGGCGGGACACCGACGACTCCCTCCAGAAGGTCATGGCCAGGTACACGAGCCCCGAGACGAAGAGACTCGACAGGACGACCCTGCGCGTCGAGCTCTTTCAGGGGGGCGGGGAGTTCGTGTCTCGAACCGAGGCCAAGGCGATCGGAGCCAGTCTCGAGGGCTTCGACGTCATCGAGCTGGACTTCACGGGCGTCGAACAGATCGGACAAGGCTTCGCCGACCAGCTGTTCCGGGTCTGGCTGAACGATCACCCGACGGCTCGCTTGGTACCGGTCAACGCAAACCGCGCAATCATGGCGATGATCGACGCCGTCAAGCCATAGGCCCTAGGTCAACGAGTCCCCGAGGCAGCCCCCGGCCTCGTTGGCGTCTCCCGTCCGGACCCACGGAACTCGACACTGACGGCAGGAGAGGCGACAGATCAGCGCCCGGCCCCGACGATCTCCTCGCACACCCGTTCGCCCGAGCGCACGGCGCCGTCCATCGAACCGAACGACGTCGTCGCCGTCTCCGTGCCCGCCCAATGGATGCGGCCGACCGGCTCGCGTAGTCGCCTACCGAATTGGGTGAGCACGCCCGGGGCGAAGTGCGCGCACGAGCAGCCACGCGTCCAGCGCTCCTCGGACCAGTTGAGCTCGAGCACCTCGAGCGGGTGGGCCGCCTTGGGCCCCAGCCGGGTCGTCAGCGTCTCGACCAGGTTGGCGCGCCGCTCGCTCTCGCTCAGGTCCCACAGGGCGCGTGCCCGCGGTCCCGCCGAGTAGGTCGCGATGACGCCCTGCCCGTGCCCGGGCTGGGTCGTGTCGAGCGTGACCTCCATCAGGTCGTCGGTCGCCACCGTCGCCCCCGAGACGCCCTCGGCGCGCCAGAACGGCTCGTCGTAGATGGCCACGGTCTTCACCTCCGTGCCGGCCGGGATCTTGTGCACGAGGAGGGCGTGGTCGCCCGGAAGCGCGGGCTCGAAGCGGATGCCCGCCGCCAGCGCCCGGGGCAGCGCGAGCACGACGCGCCGCGCCGTCACCGTCGCCGCGTCGGACACGACGTCGACCCGGTCGCCCTGCTGGGTCACCGCGGTCACCGGCGCATCGAGCACGACGGCGTCGCCGAGGTCGGCCGCCAAGGCGTTCGGGATGTGGCCCACGCCGCCCTCGAACTGGGAGTCCTGATACCCCCCGGCGATGTTCATCAGCGCGTCGACGCCGCCGGCCGAGCGCACGAGGAAGAGCCAGCTGAGCAAGGAGACCTCGGACGTGTCGCAGGTGAAGCAGGCGCGCACAGTCGCCTCGACCAGGTCGCGGGCGAGCCGGGTCGGGACGCGGCCGGGGTTGAGCCAGGCGCGCACCGACTGCGCATCCCAGGCCACGGCGCGGGGCGCGTCCCACGGCGCGTCGACGGGGACCTTCTTGGCCATCGCGCTCATGCGGGCCACCGCCTGCCCGGCACTGACCAGCGCGAGCGGGCTGATGCGCGGGATGTCGCCGCGGTAGCGGCGGACCTTGCCGCCCGTGGCGAGCACGTTGTCGCCCTTGACGAACGTCTTGAACGTGGCCACGCCCGTCTCCTTGGCCAGGGCGTGGAGGCGGTCGTGGTTGGGGCCGACGAAGCAGCCGCCCATGTCGACGGGTACGCCCCCGGCCGAGGTCTGGGTCCAGACCCGGCCCCCCACCCGGTCCCGGGCCTCGAGCACGACGACCGCCTGCCCGGCCTGGGTCAGCCGCCGCGCCGCGGTCAGCCCGGCCAGGCCGGCACCCACCACGCAGACGTCGGCTTCCATCGCTGGTCCGGCCATCGCTGCCACCTCCTCAGTCCAAAGGACGCTAACATGCGTGCTGCCCGCATGTAAACAGCAGGACCGACCGAGGAGCCCGAACACCCTCGATGACCACTTCCGCCGCCAAGCCGGGCGTCAACCGCCCCGCCCGCCGCACCCAGGCCGACCGCTCGGCGCGCACCCGCGCCGCGCTGGTCACGGCAGCGCGGGAGCTCTTCGCCGACAAGGGCTTCGCAGCGACGAGCCGCGACGAAATCGCGTCCCGCGCCGGCGTCACCCGGGGCGCCCTCTACCACCACTTCGACTCGAAGACTGCGGTCGCCGCCGCCGTGGTGGCCGAGCTCGAGGACGAGCTGGTGGCGCGCGTCGTGGCCGCGGCGGGCGAGGCCGAGGGCGTGCGGGCCCAGCTGCATCTCGGCTGCCGGGCCTACATGGACGCCTGCGCCGACCCCACCGTCGCCCGCGTGCTGGCCGACGCGCCGGCGGTCCTCGGCGTCGCCGCGTGCCGGGCCCTCGATGCGGAGGCCTGCCTGCCGCTCCTCGAAGACGCCTTCGCCCGGGCGGCCGACGAGGGCGTCGAGGTGCCGGGCGATCCGGGTGTGGCCGCCGCCCTGCTCCTGGGTTTCCTCAACGAGGCGGCCGGGATCATCGCCGCCGCCCCCTTCAACCGGGCCCGGCGCGAGGCGGTCACGGCCACCGTCGACGCCTTCGTCACCAGGCTCTTCGGCTAATGGTGCAAACGGCCGTGGAGACAGAAATATAAGCTATATATGATTATTAGTCATAAAAAAAAGATAAAATAACTTATATGCAAGAGCCATACTGATAAACTATTCTGTGTGGAAACCGCGAAGCGTGCTGCCCAGGCTCGGCGTGAGCTAGATCGAAAATTTAAGCAGGCCAACCTGTCGCCCATCAGGACGCGGCCTCACTCTGGTTGGGTTCGTGCGATCCGAACCGCATTAGGCATGTCTCAAGGTGCTCTGGCGAAGCGACTTGGAGTCGCCCAGTCCAACGTCGCCCAGCTCGAGCGGGCCGAGCCCACGGGGAACGTGACTTTGACCCGGCTGGCAGAGGCGGCTGGCGCACTCGACTGCACCTTGGTCTACGCCCTTGTGCCCAACTCCACCCTCGAGGACGTGGTGCAGCTTCAAGCACGGCAAATCGCTCTTGGCCAGCTGAGATACACCAGTACCACCATGGACCTTGAGAACCAGGGGATCGACGAGGATGCTCTAAATGAGTTCACCGCCGACTACATCCGAGAACTCGTTGCGAACGGTCGTCTCTGGCGTGATGCGTGAGCGTTGGGGAATTCAACGTAGGAGCAATCGGACCTGAGCCAACTGGCGCTACTCCCATCGGTGACGAAGACCTGGCCGGACTCATCCCAGCCTTTGTCGCAACCCGTGCCGATCTGAATCAAGTCGAGTACGAGAACATCGCGCGAGCGCTGCCGTGGGCAACGCGGCGCGCTCAGGCTGGGCGGCCTGCAGAACTATTGGAAACCAGGTTCCTCTTCGCGCTCCACAAGCGGATGTTCAGTGACGTTTGGCGTTGGGCTGGAACCCAACGGCGCCGCGAGGGGTCAAGCCCCAACGAGTGGTGTACGAGGCTCGTGATGCGCGGCCATCCGCGTCAATCCTCGCGGCCGGTTGATTGCCGACCTTTGCACCAATTCTACTCGACGGTCAATGGCTCCCTCCTCTCGCCATCGACGCTCGGCGCGTCGATGGCTGGCCTCGGATCGAACTCGCTTCGATCCTCGTAGCGCGGCGCGCGCAACGACTCGGGCCCGATATAGCGCTTGCCGAGGGCCCACTCGTCGGACTGCTCGGCCAAGATGGCGCCGACGAGGCGGATGACCGCTTGGCGATTCGGGAAGATGCCCACGACGTCGGTGCGCCGGCGGATCTCTTTGTTGAGCCGCTCTTGTGGATTATTGGATCGGATCTTGGGCCAGTGCTCGACGGGGAAGGCACTGAAGGCCAAGATGTCATCCGCCGCGTCGAGGAGGTAGGTCGCCGCGTCGACGATCCCGGTCTCGGTGAGCTTGGAGACGACGTCGCCGAGCCGCTCCCACACGGCGTCGCGCTCGGGCTGTTCGAACACCGAACGCACCAGGGTCGCCACCATCGGCCACGAGGTCTTGGGCACGCGGCCGGCGAAGTTCGCCATGAAGTGCGTGCGGCAGCGCTGCCACGACGAGCCCGAGAGCACGGTCTCGATGGCGGCCTTGATGCCCCCGTGGGCGTCGGAGATGACGAGCTCGACCCCGCTGAGCCCCCGGGCGACGAGCGAGCGCAAGAAGGCCGTCCAGGCGGCGGTGTCCTCGGTGGTGACGATGTCGAAACCGACGACCTCGCGCCGGCCCTCGGCGTTGACGGCGGTGGCGATCACGGCCGAGACGTTCACCACCCGGCCGCCCTCGCGGACCTTTTGGGTCAGCGCGTCGATCCACAGGTAGCGATAGGGGCCGTCCTCGAGCGGGCGCTCTCGGAACTCGGCGACCACGGTGTCGAGCTCGGCCGCGATCCTCGAGACCTCGGACTTGGAGATCCCCTCGATCCCGAGCGCCTTGACCAAGTCGTCGACCCGGCGCGTCGAGACCCCGCTCACATAGGCCTGGCAGATCACCGCCACGAGGGCCTGCTCGGCGCGCCGGCGCGGCTGGAGCAAGAACTCGGGCGAGTACACGCCCTGCCGGAGCTTGGGGACCGCCAGGTCCTCGATCGTGCCCGCCCGGGTGTCCCAGGGCCGCACCCGGTAGCCGTTGCGCCGGTTCGTCCGCTCGTCGCTGCGCTCGCCATAGGCGGCGTTGCACTGCATCGAGGCCTCGGCACTCATGAGCGCCTCGGCGAAGGCCTTGAGCATCGCCCGCAGCAGGTCGGGGTCATCGGACTCCAGGTGCTTGCTAAGCCATGCGCCCGCGTCGATAGTGGTAGGGACAGTCACCGTGATCCTCCTCAAGTTGTTGTGTTGGAACTTCTTCTTGAGGTTGACGCGGTGACCGTCGCGTCTGGGGGATGGTCCCTCAGCTCACCTGCTCATACACCACTGGCTGGGACTCAACTCCGCGAGGCCAACCTTGGTGTCGAACCTGGCCTGATCGGCGAGCATCTGGCAACGTTCTTGGCACATGCTCGCTACTGGCACGACAACGACGTGTTCGAGCGGGACGAGCGGGCCGTGCGAATCCACTACCGGCTCGTCTCCATTCACCCCTTTCCTAACGGAAACGGCCGCTGCACACGCCTCATTGCAGACCTCTATCGGATCTCGATACAGCTTCCACCGTTCAGCTGGGGAGCGGCACGACTCGACAGTTCTGGCTCGGCCAGAGATGCGTACATTGCCGCGCTGATTGCGGCGCCCACGGACGACTGTGCTTCGTTGATTCGCTTTGCCAAAAGTTGAGTGAGACGGCGGGACTTGTGACAAACACCACGTTTTCAGAGATCTGGTCCCGCTGGGCGAGGCGGCGGCTGAAGCCTCTATGGGCGAGCCCCACGAACGAATGTATGGCGGAGCGCGGTGCTGGGGCCATTGTCGACGGTCGCAGTCGACAAACGGACGAGGTCAAGGGCCGCCCCTCTGGCATCCATGGCGTGAGTGGATGTCCCGCCCGAGCACACCAGCCTGAAGGAGGAGCCTTGGAGGATGCCGGTTGTGGCCAGCGGGGTCTCCAGACCGTCTTGGATGTCGACCGCGCTGACGGTCTTGGTGTGGCTGTCGAGGGAACTTCGAGAAGCCGTCCCTTCCGTGCCACCCCGAAGCCCGAAGCGCGGATGCCGTCGCGCCGCCCCACCCGGATCGCCGCCACGCCCATTGAGATGCGCCCCGTCCGGTGCGAGGATGGCGCCATCAGACCAGGGGGAGCCATCTCTCCACGCGAGCACTCGAGGAGCACCATGTCCGACTTCGTCATGACCATCGCGGGAGAGCCTGCGCCGACCGAGGGGACGTTCGACGTCAAGAACCCCGCCACGGGCGAGGTGTTCGCTCAGGCGCCCGAGTGCTCGCGCCCGCAGCTCGATGCCGCCTTCGACGCCGCGGCCAAGGCAGCACGGGACTGGAAAGCGGACGAGGCGGCGCGGCGCGCCACGTTGAACCAGGCGGCCGAAGTGCTGATGGGACTGACCGCCGAGCTGTCACCGGTGCTCACGGCCGAGCAGGGCAAGCCGCTCCCCGATGCCGGCATCGAGGTCTTCGCGTCCGCCATCTGGTGCCAGTACTTCGCCAACCTCGAGATGCCGCCGCAGGTGATCCAGGACGACGAGGCCGCCTACGTCGAGCTGGCCCGGCGCCCCCTCGGTGTCGTGGCCGCCATCACGCCGTGGAACTTCCCGCTGACGCTCGCCTTCTGGAAGATCGCCCCGGCCCTGCTGGCCGGCAACACGCTCGTCCTCAAGCCGTCCCCCTTCACGCCGCTCACCACGCTCAAGGTGGGCGAGCTGCTGCGCGACGTGTTCCCGCCGGGAGTCGTCAACATCGTCAGCGGCAGCGACGAGCTGGGCGCCTGGATGACGACGCACCCGGTGCCGCGCAAGATCAGCTTCACGGGCTCGGTCGAGACGGGCAAGAAGGTGGCGCTCGCCGCCGCGCCCGACCTCAAGCGGGTCACCCTCGAGCTGGGCGGCAACGACCCGGCCATCGTCCTCGACGACGCCGACCCCGCCGTCGTGGCCTCCGCCATCTTCGCCGGCGCGTTCAACAACAACGGCCAGGTCTGTTCGGCCATCAAGCGGGTCTATGTGCCCGAGGCCCTCTACGACGACGTCGTCGAGGGGCTGGCCGCGCACGCCAACGCGATCAAGGTCGGCGACGGCACCGAGGAGGGCGTGAAGCTCGGGCCGATCAACAACGAGCCCCAGTACGAACGGGTCAAGGAGCTGGTGGCCGACGCGCTGTCGACCGGAGCCACCGCCGTGACCGGAGGCAAGGCCATGGACCGGCCGGGCTACTTCTTCGAGCCGACCATCCTCACCGGGCTCTCCGACGGCACGCGCATCGTCGACGAGGAGCAGTTCGGGCCGGCGCTGCCGGTGATCCCGTACCGGGACCTCGGCGACGCGGTCGACCGGGCCAACGCCACGCACTTCGGCCTGTCGGGCTCGGTCTGGGGCACCGACGCCGACCGGGCCGCCGACGTTGCGGCGCAGCTCGAGTGCGGCACCGCCTGGGTGAACACGCACCTCGCGCTGGCGCCGAACCAGCCCTTCGGCGGCTTCAAGTGGAGCGGCATCGGAGTGGAGAACGGGCCGTGGGGTCTCGCCGAGTTCTCCGAGTTCCAGGTCGTGCACCGCTCCAAGGCGCCCGACGGGCTCAACGTCAACACGGCGTCGCTGCTCAGCTGAGGTTCGGCATGGCAATTGGCTGTGACGGGCTCGCGCGCTCTTGGCGCGGTCACAAGATGTGGCTCCAACAATCGCAGGGCGAGGCGGCCTCGGTACACGTCTAGCCCTTCCGGTCCGCGAGATGAGGTTGCACATCCACCCCTTTGGACAAGATCCGCCCGGTGGTCGTGATGACACGCGATCCGATGGGGCGCCTGCTCAATGCTGTCCTGGTCGCCCCGGTCACCTCAACGGTGCGTGGCGTCTCGACCGAAGTCCGGGTCGACGCGCAAGACGACATCCGGAGGCCTGCGGTCGCCAACCTTGACAACCTGCAGTTGGTCGCCCGAGATCGCCTGGTACGCCGAGTGGGGCGGGCGAGACCCTCGACCGTGTCATCGCTGTGGCCGCTCTGTCGATTGCGGTCGATTGCGGCCAGTAGCTGCATCTGAGGCCAATGTTCACTAGCGCGCGAGCCATTTGGCTGTGATGTTGCACCCTGAACCTGGGGGGTGACGGGCCGACGGTGCCAACCGGAGTCGGCCGACCTGGGCACGTCTTGGGGCGAGGGTGGGAAGCACGAGGTCGCCGACTCGCGAACGCCAACGCCGTGGTGCGGCTTGAGGACGTGCCGTACTCGCCCAGGCCATCGGTTGTCTGAGTCAGCAGGTCGTCCGGGCACCTCGACGAAACCGATGACACCCACCCAGATGGGCCCTAATGGGGATGCCGCCGAACCGACACTACAGGTCAGCCATAGTGTAGGTTAGAAGAAAACCTATACTATGGAAACCCAGAAGGAAGCTTCCATGGCCCGATACGAGGAACATATCTGGCAAGGAAGCCTGACCGGTCAGACCCGTCGGGATCGAACCCCGTGCTCGTACCGGGCCTACATACCTGACCCCCTCGCAGGGCGTCCCCTGTCCCTCCCGGCCGACCTCGTCGCCGACCTCGCCGACGCGGACCGTGCGGTGGCATCGCTCCAAGATCGCGGCACCGGCTTGGCCAACATGGAGTCGATCGCCCGCCTGCTCCTGCGTGCCGAGGCGGTCGGGTCCTCCTACATCGAGGGTCTCCAGGTCAACGCTCGCAGACTCGCCAAGGAAGAGTTCGCCGAGCAGGCAGGACTGCCTACCACCGATGACACCGCCCGAGCGGTGCTCGGGAACATCCGAGCGATGAGTGGCGCTCTCCAGCTGGCCGAGGTACAGCGGCCGATCACCGTCGATGATCTGTGCGAGCTCCACCGCGAGCTTCTGGCCGGGACGCGCGACGAACACTGGGGCGGGGTCGTGCGCGAAGAACAGAACTGGATCGGCGGGCAGAACCCATGCCGCGCTGCTTTCGTCCCGCCCCCGCACGAGCACATCGGCGCTCTTCTCGAGGACTTGTGCGCGTTCATCTCCGGCGACGACCACGCACCCATCGTCCAAGCAGCACTGGCCCATGCCCAGTTCGAGACCATCCACCCCTTCGTTGATGGCAACGGTCGTGTGGGGCGGGCCCTGATCCATCTCGTCCTTCGACGCCGGAAGCTGGCTCCGAACTTCGTGCCGCCCGTCAGCCTCATCCTGGCGACGAACGCCGGCGCCTACATCGCCGGCCTGGTCTCCTACCGTTACGACGCCCCGCCGGACGATCCTGCCGCCGCCACAGGAGCAGTCCAATGGCTCGACCGGTTCGTCATCGAGATGCTCCGTGCCAGCGCCGACGCGGTGGATTTCGCCGACCAACTCGACCAGCTCGAGCGGCGATGGCGTGAGGCGGCGCGTCCAGTGCGCAAGAACTCCGCGACCGACGCGCTCCTCTCTGCCTTGCCCGGCATACCGATCCTCAGTGTCGAGACTGCGGCCGCAACCATCAAGCGTGATCGCAAGCCGACGAACGACGCCGTGAACCGCCTGCGCGATTGCGGCGTCCTACGACAAGGTTCCGTTGGACGACGCAATCGTGTCTTCGAGGTCGCCGACGTTCTCGAAGCGATCACTCAGTTCGAGCGCCGTCTTGCATCGCCTGCAGCGGACACCGCGGTTGCGCGCCCAACGCGCGCGGTCCCCGCTCGCTCATCACGGAGGGGGTCGGTCTAATGGGCCGCAGCTCCGTCAGCCGCCCCCCGGTCCCGGCAAGATGTTGTGTTGAGAATTCGGGGTCGTTTCACCCTCTTGCTTTCCGACTTGTGGATTCGGTCACCCCGTCACGGGACCAGGTCGGCGTCCCGATAGTCCTCGACTCTCAAAGGTAGGCCCAGCGTCTTCCAGTGCTTGTCGCCGGTCAGAACCAGAAGTTCTCGATCGAGCGCGGTTGCGAGACACGCGATGTCGGCAAGCGATAGTGACTTGATGTCGCTCGGGGGCCATCCCTGCTGGCGGAGCCGCTCTCGATGCTCGAGGTCCATCTTCTTGAGCATTGCGAACTTGGCTGCTCCCGATACCCTCGCTGCGATGACCTGCAACCCCTTGGCGTGAAGCACGCCCCCGATCTCGGCGGGAGTAACCGGCGCCCTCTCGGCGACCTTGTAGAAGACCTCACCGAGATTGATGTCCACGATGCTCGCCCTATCGAGCGCGTCGGTGAAGCGAACTGCGAGCGGCTCGTTGAAGAGCACTCCGATAACGAAGGAGGCGTCCACGAGTAGTGGCTCGTCTCCCAGCTTGTGGGGCACTACAAACTGGTGTCGGCGGCGCGATCCGCCAGGAGAGAATCAGCCACCGACTCGGGAGACTCCCCGGTTTCGGATAGAGCGCCAGCCAGGCGCTCCTGGAGCGCGCTGAGCATGGCGGCCGGGTCCTCGAGAACTATCCGACCGCGCCCGTCGGCCCGGGCAACCAGCTCCGAGACCCCGGCTAAGCCAGCGTCTTCCAGGAGACGAACGGGCAGCGTGGGACGCCGCTTCGTGTCGAGATGCACGCAGAAGGTCGTTCCCGGGGTGTCGGTTGCCATGGTCCCACTGTAGTGGTCTTGGTGGGGAGCAATATTCACCTACCCACCGTGCCCACCATTGTGGGAACGACATGAGGACCCACCTGGGGCATCTAGGAAAGCCCGCGTCAGGACGTGGCTCCCACAGGGCATTGGAGGCTGACACATCCGGGCCGGGAGAACGCTCCCGGAACAGCCGACTCAGGTCGCTGTCGTAGGCGTCGCGGAGCCTTTGCCAGCGGCACCACCCCGGGCACTGCCGTCGGCGCCGGCCTTGCCGCCACCCAGGTCCTGGCGCATCTGGACCAGGTCCCGGCGCCCCTGCTTGAGCGCGGCCGCCGCCGTCCGAGCGGAACCGCGGACCCCCGAGAGCAACTCGTGGTTCCCGTTCCACTCGGCCGGTGTGTAGGCGAGCACCGTCGTCGCTAGCCCGTTCGTCGCGTTGGTGGCCGTGGCGATCTGCGTCTGCAGGTCGTTGAGGAGCGGCTGCAGCTCGCCCTGGTTGGCCGCGTTCTCGTGGGCCTGCGCCTTGGCCTCGTCGGCGGTCAGCGCCGGAAGCGCCGTGGTCGTGGCGCGGTCGGCGACCGCGGCGATGCGGGCCACCGGCAGCACGAGCAGGTACACGCGGTACCCGCCGAAGATGTTGGCGAAGTCCTGGGCCGCCTCCTGCACCGAGGTGTCGCCCTGAATCTTGGTGTCGAGCTGCTGGAGCGGCGAGATGTCGGCCCCCAGGTACGCGGCCAGCGTCGCCTGGTCCACGCCGAGGCCCTTGGCCGCGTTGACCTTGGCGATCGCTGCGTTCAGGGAGTTGACGCGCCGGGTGATCTCGGTGGTCGCCTTGGCCTTGATGCCCGTGAGCGTGGCCGGCGTCGCCGCACCCGCGCCGTTGCCGCCCGACGTTCCGGCCGCGCCGGCGACGCCCGGGACCGCAGCGACGCCGGCCGCCGCCGCGAGCGCGAGCGCCCCCAGCCCGAAGGGCTGTCGTCTTCCCTGCACCATCCCGGCTCCTCTCGATTCTCGATCCGGGGCCTCCGAAGAGGAGAGCCCACCCACGCTCAGTGTCGGTGCCGGCAGTGAGGGACCTGTTGGCGAAACGTGAAGGTTCTGTAAGGGACCCGCCGTTTCACGCCGTTCGGGCCGCCCGAGATGCGAGGCTGGAAGGCGTGAGCTCGGAGAACGGCACGGTCATCGTGGTCGAGGACGACCCGCACATCGCCGACCTCGTCGACCTCTACCTGCGCCGCGAGGGCTACCGGGTGCTCCTGGCCGGCGACGGCGAGAAGGGTCTGGCCGCCTTCAAGCAGGAGGACCCCTGGATCGTCATCCTCGATGTGGGCCTGCCGGGTGCGCGCGACGGCTTCGACGTCTGCCGCGAGATCCGCGCCCGCAGCAAGGTGCCCGTCCTCTTCCTCACCGCCCGCGACGACGAGGTCGACCGCATCCTCGGGCTCGAGCTCGGCGCCGACGACTACCTGGTGAAGCCGTTCTCGCCCCGTGAGCTGGTGGCGCGGGTCCGCGCCATCCTGCGGCGCACCCGCGAGGCGCCCCCGGCCCAGGACGTCGTCGCGGTGGGCGACGTCGAGGTCGACCTGCGCCGGCGCGAGGCGCGCCAGCAGGGCGAGACCGTGGCGCTCACCACGCGCGAGTTCGACCTCCTCGCATTCCTGGCCGCCAACGCCGGCCTCGCCCTGTCGCGCCAGCAACTGCTCGATGGCGTCTGGGGCGCCGACTGGTACGGCGACGAGCGCACGGTCGACGTGCACGTGGCCCAGCTCCGCAAGAAGTTCGGGGCGGAGCTCCCGCTGGCCACCGTCTGGGGCGTCGGCTACCGATTCGGCTGACATGCGCCGCCGCTTGATGCTCGCCATGGTCGGACTCGTCGCGGTCGTCCTCGTGATCGCCGGTGTCGGCAGCCTGCTCCTCACCCGCAACGCGGCGCGCAACCAGGCGCAGCAGCAGCTCGTCACCGAGGTGAAGGGGCTGACGGGGCCCACCAGCGATACCCGCTCGCTCGGAGTGCTGCGCGTCGTCCGCAAGACGCTGCTGCTCGAGGACGCAGAGGTCATCCGCATCGACCGCTTCGGCGACATCGTGACGACGTTGCCGCCCGACCTGGCCCAGGACGACATCGACGTGGCGGCCGTCCAGTCGGGTCAGACCGTGTCGGGCCGCTCGGGCAGCCTCGTCTACGCCGTGGCGCCGGTCCAGCTGAGCGAGGCGGAAAGGGTCCGCCTGCACGTGGCGGCCGGGGCGACGTTCGCCGTCCTCTTGACGCGCGACGTCGGCGACCTCGGGCCGAGCTGGGGGTACTTCATCATCGCCGGCGGCGCCGCGCTCGCCGTCGCCGCGCTGGTGGCGTGGCAGATGAGCCGGCGCATGGCCCGTCCCCTCGTCGAGGCGATGGAGGCGACGGGCCGCATCGCGTCGGGCGAGCTGGCCAGCCGTGTGCCGGTCCGGCGCAACGACTACCCCGAGTTCGCGTCGCTGGCGGGCTCCATCAACGACATGGCGCAGAGCCTGGAAGACGGCCGCGCCCGCGAACGCCAGCTCCTCCTGGCGGTCTCCCATGATCTCCGCACCCCGCTGACGTCCATCCGCGGCTTCGCCGAGGCGATCAAGGACGGCGCGATCTCCGACAGCGGGCACGCGGCGGACGTGATCATCGCCGAGTCGAACCGGCTGGAGCGCCTCGTGGGCGACCTGCTCGACCTCACGAAGCTCGAGGCGCGCCAGATGTCAATCTCCATGCGGCCCACGGACGCGACCGAGGTCGTGACCACGACGGCGCAGGGCTTCGGGCCGGCGGCGGCCAGGAACGGCGTGCAGCTCGCGCTGTGGTTGCCCGGGAACGAGGGCGGCGACGGTCAGGCCGTATCCGCAGCGCCTACGCCCCCTCTGCCTCCCGTCGCGGCCGACCCGGATCGCCTGGCGCAGCTCTTGGCCAACCTCCTCGAGAACGCCATCACCTTCGCCCGCACGACCGTCACCGTGGGGCTGCGGGACTTCGCCGAGTCGGGCGCGTGCGTGATCACCGTCGACGACGACGGTCCGGGCATTGCGCCGAGCGACCTCGACCGGGTCTTCGAGCGCTTCTATCGCGGCGACCGGGGTCCGAACCGGCCGATGGGCTCTGGCCTCGGCCTCGCCATCGTGGCCGAGCTCGCCGTAGCCATGGGCGGGTCCGTGCGCGCCGAGTCGCCGCTCACCGACGGCGGGGGCTCCCGCTTCGTCGTGACGCTCCGCCACTGGTCGGCCCCGGCAGCCGACCGCGCGCCCACGCCCGCACCCGTCCCGGTCGCACCGAGGGCCTGACGCGCCCGCTTCCATCGGGACCGTGTGCAGGGAATCCGCGGCGGTGTACCGTTCGAACCGATGGACGTCGAGCAGACCCTCAAGAGCGCGCCGCTGTTCTCACAGCTCCACAAGAAGGACATCAAGCGCCTGGCCTCGGCGCTGACGGAGCGGTCGTTCCCGGCCGGGTCCGTGATCATCGAGGCCGACAAGCCCGGCGTGGGGTTGTTCCTGATGGGAGCGGGATCGGCCACCGTGTCGGTCAACGGCAAGCCGGTGCGCACCCTGGCGGCGGGGGACCACTTCGGTGAGGTGGCGCTGATCGACGATGGCCCCCGGACGGCCGAGGTCACCGCCGACACCGACGTGGACTGCTTCGTGCTGCCCGCGTGGGAGTTTCGCGCCATCGTGCACGACCACCCGGACGTGGCCTGGGCCCTGCTGCAGTCGCTCGTGAAGCACATGGTCCGCAACTCCGTCGAGCCCGACCAGCTCTGAGCCCTCGCGGTCGAGGGGTGTGGCGACGTCCCTGCAGCGGCACCCACTTTGAAAGCCGGCGGTGATCGCCAGGCCGGTCCAGAACCACTAAGCAACCTGGTTTACGGTTCTCGGAGACGCCACCGGGAGGCACCTGGACAGCCCGTGAAGTTCCCTGAAGCAGTCCCGACGGCTCGGCTCCAGCGCCCCGCATAAATGCAAAGAAGATTGACGGTCCTTGCATTCATGCGCCACCATGAGGCACATGGACGCCGAGCTCCTCTCCTTCCCGCTGCAGATCGAGTGGCTCCCCCTGCCGGCCGACCCCGCGCTGAACCCGGTGCTCGATGCGGCCGTCGAGTGCCTCTCGCGCCGGGGCATCTCCAAGACCACCCTCAGCGACATCGCCCGCGAGATGGGGGTCGCGCCCAGCACCGTCTACCGGAAGGTCGGGTCGGTCGACAACGTCGCCCTGCTCGTCTTCGCCCGCGAGGCGGATCGTTTCTTGCGCCGGGTCCCCGCGCTCATGGCCGAAGCCAACGGGCCGGACGCCATCACCGGCCTCATGGCCGAGGCCGTCACGACGTTGGCCCACAACCTCGTGGCGGCCAAGGTCCTGCGCGACGAGGGCGACTACGTGGGCCGCATGGTCACGCGTCAGCTCGGCCCATTGCTGGACCAGGGTGTCCACGTCGTCGCACCGTTCCTGGCCTCGGCCATGGAGGCGCGGCTTATCCGTCGCCAGGACCCGGTCCCGCTCGCGCACTGGCTGATGCGGATCGCGCTGGCGGCCCTCGTCGCGCCGCCGCCGGGCGACCTCAAGGCATCCCTCGACGAGCTGTTGCTCGCCGTGCTCACGCCGGAGACCTCATGAGCACCGAGACGACGCCGCGGCACCTGGACCGCTCGACCGGGCCTATCACTCACCTCGGGCCCGATGGCACCGTGCCCCCCGAGCTGCACGACCTGCTGACTCCGGCCACCCTGTCGCTGGCGGGGGCGAACATCATCATGCAGCTCGCCCAGCTGCCGGTCGGCCGCGGCGTCGCCGAGAGCAAGGTCGACAGCGGCGCCCTCTACCAGCACCCGATCAAGCGGGCCCGCACGACGTTCGGCTACGTGATGATCGCGATGTTCGGCACCGACGAGGAGCGCGTCGCGCTCGGCGCCGCGGTGACCGATGTCCACCGCCACGTGCACTCGGGCCCGGGCGAGCCCGTCTGCTACAGCGCCCTCGATCGCAAGCTGCAGCTCTGGGTGGCCGCCTGCATCTACCGCGGCTTCGAGGACAGCCACGTCGCCCTGTACGGGCCGCCGCCGCCCGAGCTGCTCGACCTGATCTATCGCCACAGTGCCGCGTCTGGCCACGACGCTGCAGGTCCCCGCGGTCATGTGGCCGCCCGACCGCGCCGCCTTCGAGGAGTACTGGGCCGACGCGGCGGCGCGCATCGAGATGGACGAGGTGAGCCGCGTCTACCTCTACGACTTCGCCGGGTTGGGCTTCTTGCCCTGGCCCGTACCCGTCCTGTTCGGACGGTTCCACCGCGCTGTCACTGCTGGTTTCCTCCCCCCGGCCTTCCGCCACGAGCTCGGCCTGGCGTGGGGCCGCAAAGAGCAGCGCGCCTTCGAACTCAACAAGCGCGTCCTCCGCCGCCTCAACGCGGTGACTCCACGCCGGCTGCGGACCCTGCCCTTCGATCTCTACCTGTGGGACATGCGCCGGCGGATCAGGAAGGGCCGCAACATCGTCTGACCCCGCCGACGGCCTCGCCGGGTCCACTCTGAGGGCTCAGGCCGCAGCGGATCGTCTCGAGGTGCTGGCCGCAACAAGGTCGGCGCGGGCGTGGTTGTCGCGCGTCAACTCGGCCATCTCGAGCGATTGCATGGGCGTGTCGATCCCGATCGGGATAGCGGAGCGAGGGTCACGTCGGCACTGTGGACACGTGATTAGCAGCGCCCGTCAGGTGTCCTTCTGACGACTGGGTGATGGGGGCTCTGCACACGTGCTCTAAGACTCGGGCGGCCCATCCTCCCAGGGCCGCACCCGATGCCCGTACCCTGGCCCGGTCGCTCAAAACTGGTTCCAGGTCGGGGCGCTGCCCACTTTCGAAAGTGGAGTGAGAGGCCACTATGAGATCGGGCAGCGACTGCATGGATCTGAATCCGGGCACGGGGCACGCAGTAGCGCCAGGCCGAAGGCGAGAGTGGTTATGCCGAAGCTCTCGTGCAATGGGATCCGTGCGGGGAACTGCGGCCTGTCGCAGGACCCGTGGTGGGCACGCGCCGCTTCGGTAGTCCTACAAGGGATCAAGGACGAATGTCGTAATAAAGTCACAACAGGTACGGTCCCGCCGGTTGGGTCGATCGTGGCGATTCAGAGTCAGGCAAAAACCCTAATGAAGATGACGAAATCGTCCTGTGGGCCGTGAAAAACCCAGCCGCATCCGGGTTTCCGTCGCGGTACAGCCTGGTTGACACACAAACAAGTGCATGATTCGCTTTGTCTACGTTGGTAGAACGGGTGTTTGCCGTACTTTTCACACGATCGGTCAGCGTGGCGTGTGAGATTGCAAGGTCTCGGGGATTCGGAGGTTGCGGCGCTCCCGGCTTGCTCGTGGCTCCGCTTCCTTAACTCCGATCGCGATTGAGATCACACTGAGCCAAAGGAGCGAGATGACGAAGCGGCAGAAAGAGCCGAAGGGCGGCCGTTACACCCCGCCGAAGCGCAACAAGTTCGCCACCGCCGCACTTGGCGTCACAGCTCTTGCGACCGGCGGTGGTCAGCTCATCGGACTGGGCGCCGCACCCTCTGCTGGTGCGGTTCAGAGGCCGGTCCATTCGACTGACGGCGTTTCCACTGTCGGGCCACAAGGTCCACAGGGTCCGCAGGGCTTCCAAGGCGCGCAGGGTCGCCGAGGTTTCGAAGGTCCCCAGGGCTTCACCGGTGCGCAGGGCCACCAGGGCGCGAACGGCAACGTGGGCGCGCAGGGCGCGCAGGGTCGCCGAGGTTTCGAAGGTCCCCAGGGCTTCACCGGTGCGCAGGGCCACCAGGGCGCGAACGGCAACGTGGGCGTGCAGGGCTCGCAGGGCGCGCAAGGCCGCCGAGGTTTCGAAGGTCCCCAGGGCTTCACCGGCGCCGCCGGCGCGCAAGGCGCACAGGGTCGCCGAGGATTCGAAGGTCCCCAGGGCTTGCAGGGCGCGAACGGCACCGCCGGCGCGCAGGGCCACCAGGGCACCGCGGGCACTAACGGCGCGCAAGGCGCGCAGGGTCGCCGAGGCTTCATAGGTTTTGACGGTGCACAGGGCCACCAGGGCGCCGTGGGCGCGCAGGGCTCCCAGGGCACCGGCGCCCAGGGCTTCCAGGGCACCGCCGGCAGCAACGGGGTCCAGGGCTTCCAGGGCATCGGCGGGGCGCAGGGCTTCCAGGGCACCGCCGGTGCCGTCGGCGCGACCGGTGCCTCGGGTGCGAACGGAGCCGTCGGCGCGACGGGTGCCTCGGGCGCCAACGGAGCCGTCGGCGCGACGGGTGCCTCTGGTGCGAACGGAGCCGTCGGCGCGACGGGTGCTTCGGGCGCGAACGGAGCCGTCGGCGCGACGGGTGCCTCTGGTGCGGCCGGTGCGGTGGGCGCCACTGGTCCTACCGGCACGAACGGAGCCGTCGGCGCGACTGGTGCCTCAGGCGCGAACGGAACGGTCGGCGCGACTGGTGCCTCTGGCACCGCCGGGGCGCAGGGTCACCAGGGCACCGCCGGGGCCCAGGGCTTCCAAGGCACACATGGCGCGCAGGGCTTCCAGGGCAGCGCCGGGACCCAGGGCTTCCAGGGCACCGCCGGGTCGCAGGGCTTCCAGGGCATCGCCGGCGCTCAGGGCTTCCAGGGCACCGCCGGCACCGCCGGCACCGCCGGGGCGCAGGGCCACCAAGGCGCGACGGGCACCGCGGGCACCAACGGGGCGCAGGGGTTCCAGGGCACCGCGGGCACCAACGGCCCCCAGGGCTTCCAGGGCACCGCCGGGTCGCAGGGCTTCCAGGGCTTCGCCGGCGCTCAGGGCTTCCAGGGCACCGCCGGCACCGCCGGGGCGCAGGGGTTCCAGGGCTTCGCCGGCACCAACGGCGCTCAGGGCTTCCAGGGCACCGCGGGCACCAACGGGGCGCAGGGGTTCCAGGGCACCGCGGGCACCAACGGCGCTCAGGGCTTCCAGGGCACCGCGGGCACCAACGGGGCGCAGGGGTTCCAGGGCACCGCGGGCACCAACGGCTCCCAGGGCTTCCAGGGCACCGCCGGCACCGCCGGGGCGCAGGGCCACCAGGGCAGCGCCGGCGCTCAAGGCTTCCAGGGCACCGCCGGCACCGCCGGGGCGCAGGGGTTCCAGGGCACCGCCGGCACCAACGGGGCGCAGGGCTTCCAGGGCGCCGCCGGCACCAACGGGGCGCAGGGGTTCCAGGGCACCGCGGGCACCAACGGGGCGCAGGGGTTCCAGGGCACCGCGGGCACCAACGGCTCCCAGGGCTTCCAGGGCACCGCCGGCGCTCAAGGCTTCCAGGGCACCGCCGGCACCGCCGGGGCGCAGGGCCACCAAGGCACGACGGGCACTAACGGCTCGCAGGGCTTCCAGGGCACCGCCGGCACCAACGGGGCGCAGGGCTTCCAGGGCACCGCCGGCACCAACGGGGCGCAGGGGTTCCAGGGCACCGCCGGCACCAACGGGGCGCAGGGGTTCCAGGGCACCGCCGGCACCAACGGGGCGCAGGGGTTCCAGGGCACCGCCGGCACCAACGGGGCGCAGGGGTTCCAGGGCACCGCCGGCACCAACGGGGCGCAGGGGTTCCAGGGCTTCGCCGGCGCTCAGGGCTTCCAGGGCACCGCCGGGGCGCAGGGGTTCCAGGGCTTCGCCGGCACCAACGGCGCTCAGGGCTTCCAGGGCACCGCGGGCACCAACGGGGCGCAGGGGTTCCAGGGCACCGCGGGCACCAACGGCTCCCAGGGCTTCCAGGGCACCGCCGGCGCTCAAGGCTTCCAGGGCACCGCCGGCACCGCCGGGGCGCAGGGCCACCAAGGCACGACGGGCACTAACGGCTCGCAGGGCTTCCAGGGCACCGCCGGCACCAACGGGGCGCAGGGGTTCCAGGGCACCGCCGGCACCAACGGGGCGCAGGGCTTCCAGGGCTTCGCCGGCGCTCAGGGCTTCCAGGGCACCGCCGGCACCGCCGGGGCGCAGGGGTTCCAGGGCTTCGCCGGCACCAACGGCGCTCAGGGCTTCCAGGGCACCGCCGGCACCAACGGGGCGCAGGGGTTCCAGGGCACCGCCGGCACCGCCGGGGCGCAGGGCTTCCAGGGCAGCGCCGGCGCTCAAGGCTTCCAGGGCACCGCCGGCACCGCCGGGGCGCAGGGCCACCAAGGCACGACGGGCACTAACGGCTCGCAGGGCTTCCAGGGCACCGCCGGCACCAACGGGGCGCAGGGCTTCCAGGGCACCGCCGGCGCCGTAGGCGCTACGGGCGCGACTGGTGCGGCCGGTGCCGTGGGCGCGACGGGCGCCACCGGCGGGACTGGCGCGGCCGGTGCCGTGGGCGCGACGGGCGCCACCGGCGGGACTGGCGCGGCCGGTGCCGTGGGCGCGACGGGCGCCACCGGCGGGACTGGCGCGGCCGGTGCCGTGGGCGCGACGGGCGCCACCGGCGGGACTGGTGCGGCCGGTGCCGTGGGCGCGACGGGCGCCACCGGCGGGACTGGCGCGGCCGGTGCCGTGGGCGCGACGGGCGCCACCGGCGGGACTGGTGCGGTCGGCCCGACGGGTCCCACCGGCGCAGCCGGAACCGTAGGTACTACCGGTGCCTCCGGTGTGAACGGAACCGTGGGCGCCACGGGTGCAACCGGGCCGGCCGGAACCCTGGGCGCCACGGGTGCCACCGGACCAGCCGGAACCGTGGGCGCCACGGGTGCCACCGGATCAGCCGGAACCGTGGGCGCCACGGGTGTCACAGGTCCGGATTTCATAGACGGCAGCAGCGGCAACTACTACAACCCCGGATTCGGTGCGGATCTCGGACTTCAGGTCACCACCACCGCCCAGTATGTGGGGGTGGGTACGACAAACACGACGGAGGCGGAAGCACAGCAGCTGTTCGACACGACCATCAGTTCGAGCAGCACCCTGTACGTTTCACTCCAGGGCATCACGGGACTTTCGGCAACCAAGACTGTCAGCGTGCAGCTCCGTGTCGGCGGGGCCAACGTCGGCAGCGCCCTCACGTTCACGGGTGTCGGTGCGAAGAGCGGGACGATCAGCACACCGGGCATTACTGCTGCCACACCGGTGGACGTCGTCGTAACGCTGAGCACCACAACCGGCATCGGAGGAAGTCCGAACCTAACCTGGACCCTTGGGCGGTAAGTCAGCAGGCACCCCTGGGCAGCTACCTCGGCGCGATTGGTGAAGCGATAGCGCCCATTTTCTGGTCCGGATTGTTTCCACAACCGCTTCCACGCCGTGACGGGGCCGCTTCTAGAGACTGTGCCCGCCCACTGACCTGCGAGCGACCAGATATGAGTACCAGGACAAGCCGGCGCCAGCCGTCCGGCCCGGGCGTGACAACCGCTGGGCGCCCCGCCTGGTCCGGCGGTGCGGCAACGTCCCGTGCCGCCTACACGGTCGCATCAAGGCTCAGGCACGCACCCTCTGAGCCAGCAGATCGCCTCCGGTGACCTTGGTTTAGTTACTTGCCCCTGAAAAATCCGACTTGAGCGGGAACGAGGATCCGGCCCCCGTTTTTCAGGGGGAAGTAGTTAGTGCCCATGTCGAACTCCAGTACGCCTTGAGGTGACCTCACCCACAGCGAGGCACACGCCGGCCTCTCGGGCCAGCTTGCCGTACTTCGTCTCGGTGGTGCGGCTCGCCCGGCGAATCGACCCTCCGGTCCTTTGCGAAACGACCCAGCTGAGCACCCCTACGCGAATCGTTCCCTCTCACGCCCAGGTCGCTCGTGGTGCTCAGCACGTCGTCGTAGCGGCCGACCACGACGAGCGCATCTGGCTCCACTCCCAACGGTCGCGGACCAGCTCGTCGACCTTTTCTGCCGCCACATCTCACGGCGCCGACTTGTGCCCGTAATAACTCAGCCATCATGGCATTACGCAATTACGCAATCACTCAGCCAAGGTTTGAGGCTCGACGTCGGAGCGCGCCGTCCCGTGCGGCACCTTTCCACGCTCTTGGCGAGGTTGTCCTAGAGACGCACCACTCCCGACTTCCTCGAGCGCACCGAGAGTGTGTCAACGTCCAGCTGGCGATGGACGAACACCACGTCCGACCGAGCGTTGAACGGGGACGCATACCCGTGATGCAGCGAGTGCAGCGAGAACCGCCTGCTACTTCCAGGCCGGAACGTGCCAGCGTCCGGTTGAAGCCCGACACAGCCGCCCTGTGTCCATGCGGCGCCCTCTCGGTAGTCCTACAAGGTGAAAAAAGGACTAAAGTCACATAAGTCCCGACCTGCCAGTTGCAACGGTTCGATGGCGGCGCATCAGAGGCAGGCAAAAACCCTAATGAGGCGGACGAAACCCTCTTGCAGCTGCGAAAAACCCCGTGGCATTTGGGTTTCCGTCGCAGCGCACGTTGGTTGACACACAAACGAGTGCGTGATTGGCTACCACCGACGCAGGACGGTCGTTTGGCAAGCGTTTCGCACAGATCAGGCAGCGTGGCGTGGGATTGCGAATTTCGGGGCTCAGGACTGTTGGCCCTCGAAGGTTCGTCGCGCCTCTGCTCCATAAACCCCCATCGCATTTGAGACAACACTGAGCCAGAGGAGCGAGATGACGAAGCGGCAGAAGGAGCGGAAGGGCGGCCGTTACACCCCGCCGAAGCGGAACAAGCTCGCCACCGCGGCGCTTGGCGTCACAGCTCTTGCGACCGGCGGCGGTCAGCTCATCGGACTGGGGGCCTCGAGCCCCGCCGGTGCGGCCCAGAGATCGACCCATTCGACCGATAGCGTCTCCACCATCGGGCCGCAAGGTCCACAGGGGCCACAGGGCGCGCAAGGTCGCAAAGGAAACAACGGTCCTCAGGGCTTCACGGGTGCGCAGGGCTTCCAGGGCGCGAACGGCAACGTGGGCGTGCAGGGCGCACAGGGCGCCCAGGGTCGCCGAGGTTTCGAAGGTTTGAACGGTGCCCAGGGCTTTCAGGGCATCGCCGGCACGGCGGGTGCACAGGGCGCGCAAGGTCGCCGAGGTTTCATCGGTTTTGACGGTGCTCAGGGCCACCAGGGCGCCGCAGGCGCGCAGGGCTCCCAGGGCACCGGCGCGCAGGGCTCCCAGGGCACCGCAGGAAGCAACGGGGCCCAGGGCTTCCAGGGCTTCGCCGGCACCAATGGGGCTCAAGGCTTCCAGGGCACCGCCGGTACTGCCGGCGCGCAGGGCTTCCAGGGTCGCCGAGGTTTCCAGGGCCATGCGGGCACCAACGGGGCTCAGGGCTTCCAGGGCTTCGCCGGAACCAACGGCGCGCAGGGCTTCCAGGGCACCGGCGCCCAGGGCTTCCAGGGCACCGCCGGCGCCAACGGGGCGCAGGGGCACCAGGGCACCGCAGGTGCCGTGGGCGCTACAGGTGCCACCGGTGCGACCGGTGCCGTGGGCGCTACGGGCGCTTCGGGCATTGGCGGCACCGGTGTGAACGGGGCGCAGGGCCACCAGGGCTCCGCCGGCACCAACGGGGCGCAAGGCTTCCAGGGCACCGCCGGCACCAACGGCGCGCAAGGCTTCCAGGGCACCGCCGGCACCAACGGCGCGCAGGGCTTCCAAGGCTTCTCCGGCACCAACGGCGCGCAGGGCTTCCAAGGCTTCGCCGGAACCAACGGCGCGCAGGGCTTCCAGGGCACCGCCGGAACCAACGGGGCTCAGGGCTTCCAGGGCACCGCCGGAACCAACGGGGCTCAGGGCTTCCAGGGCACCGCCGGCACCGTGGGCGCTACGGGAGCCGTCGGCCCGACGGGTCCCACTGGTGCGACCGGGACCACCGGCGCGACAGGTGTCTCCGGGTCGAACGGAACCGTGGGCGCGACGGGTGTCTCCGGTGCGGCCGGAACCGTGGGCGCCACGGGTGCCACCGGGCCGGGCGGAACCGTGGGCGCCACGGGTGCCACCGGGCCTGCCGGGACCGTGGGCGCAACCGGGGCCACTGGTCCGACCGTAACTGGCGGCCAGACCACTGGGACACCTGTAACGACGGCCACGACGGCGGGCACTTCCACGAGTGCAACTGCTGCCTGTACGGGTGGCGGCATACTCCTCAGTGGCGGCTACACGATGAGCAACGCCACCGCCATGAACCTCCGCTCCATGACGGTCACTGTGAACCGGGCTACCACGGCCGGAGCAAATGGTGTCTGGACGGTGACCGAAGAAAATAATGAGACGCTGACTGGCGCTGGGACACTTACGGCCTACGTAATCTGTAGTAACTAGCGGCACTGGCATCGGCGAACTTTGATTCGCTAAGTCCGTAGACGAAGGGGAGGCCTCAGGGTCTCCCCTTTCGTCGTTGTGGGGCCGTTCTCTGACCGGTGTTCTCCGCAACAGTCTTCACACACCGAGAACCCTGGCTAAGGCCTCGCGGCACTAGACGGACAAGCCAGCTTCATACTCCCGCCGCTCTGGTCGGTCTGCGGGCGCCCGTCCCTCCGGACTAGGTGCGTTGGGGCGGCGGCGCCACTCGGCCCTCTCGGGCAGCGAGATGCAGCCTCGACGCCAGGAGCTCTCGACCTGACTGCCAATCGAGAGGGCGGACGACCTTGATCATGGAGCCGAGATCGGCATAGGCCCGGTTATGACGTCGAAGGCGAGACGGTTCTCGATGTCGGTGGCGCGACGTCGCGGACAGCAGGGTCGACAGCGGCGCCCTCTACCAGCACCCCATCCAGCGGCGCGCACGACGTTCGGCTACGTGATGATCGCGATGTTCGTCACCGACGAGAAGCGTGTCGCACTCGGCGCCGCGGTGACCGACGTCCACCGCCACGTGCGCTCGGGCCCGGGGGACCCCGTCCGCTACAGCGCCCTCGGTCCGAAGCTCCAGCCTGAGTCGCCGCCTGCATCTACCGCGGCTTCGAGGACAGCTACGCCGCCCTATACGGGCCGCCGGCGGCGGCGCAGATCGACCTCATCTATCGCCACGGGGCGCGTCTGGCCACGACGCTGTAGGTCCCCGCGGCCACGTGGCCGCCCGACCGCGCCGCCTTCGAGGAGTACCTGGCCGAGGCGACGGCGCGCATCGAGATGGACGAGGTGAGCCGCGCCTACCTCTACGACTTCGCCGGACTGGGGTTCTTGCCCTGGCCGATGCCGGCTCTGTTCGGGTGGTTCCACCGCGCCGTCACCGCCGGATTCCTCCCGGCGGCCTTCCGCTACGAGCTCGGCCTGGCCTGGTCCGGTCACGTTGGCGCTCTCGACACGCGACGACCCAGCGGCCGTCACGTATCTTCCGGACGACGGGGTGGAGGGGGCTCTGCACGCGGGCTCCAAGTGCTCAGGCGGTCGCTTCGGCCGCCGCACCCGATGCCCGTACCCGGTGTCGTTCCCTCAAAATCTCGCTCCCGGTCGGGGCACCGAGTGCATGGCGCGCCGGACGCGATGGCGGCTCCCCTTGATCGGTTCCCCGACCTGGCCAACTCAAGGCACTTGCCCGGCTGAGCTCGACGAATAACGATCACGAGCCCGAGTTCGCGAAGGCCTTCACGCACCCAGCAATCCGTGGTTCAGGACCTCGGTGATCCATGGAAGGCCACGGCCGACGGGGACCGGCCAAATTCGGGCGCTGACCTCGTCCAATTGAGGACCTTTGTCACAAGCAAATCACCATAAATTCTGACCCACCCGTTGCATCAGTCCATCGGCGCGCACTTCGTTTCTCAAAAACCCTCGTGACGTGGGGGTTTATTGACCAATGGCTGTGGAGAACTCGTTGCTGAGCAGGTTTCCGTAGGGTTGCACGTCGGTTGACGCAGGAACGACCACATGATTGGCTTTAGGACCGTAGGCAGAACGGCTGTTTGGCGAACGTTTTACACAGATCGGGCAACGGTGGTATTGCGAATTCCCGGGGGTTTTGGGCGTTACGGCCCTCCACACTTCAGCGCGCCGCGCCTCTGCTCGATCAACTGTCATCCCATTTGAGGTCACGCGGAGCTAGAGGAGCGAGATGACGAAGCGGCAAAAGGAGCGGAAGGGCGGCCGTTACACCCCGCCGAAGCGCAACAAGTTTGCCACTGCCGCGCTTGGCGTCACAGCTCTTGCGACCGGCGGTGGTCAGCTCATCGGGCTGGGCGGCGCCGCACCCGCTAGTGCCGCCCAGAGGCCGGTCCATTCGACCGATCGCGTTTCCACGGTGGGACCACAGGGGCCACAGGGGCCACAGGGGCCACAAGGTCGACGAGGTCTCGCAGGTCCCCAGGGCTTCACCGGTGCGCAAGGCCACCAGGGCGCGGACGGCAACGTGGGCGTGCAGGGCTCCCAGGGCGCACAGGGTCGGCGAGGTTTCGAAGGCTTCCAGGGCTTCCAGGGCGTCGCGGGCGTGCAGGGCTCGCAGGGCGCACAGGGTCGCCGAGGTTTTGAAGGTCCCCAAGGCTTGCAGGGCGCGAACGGCACAGCCGGCGCGCAGGGCTTCCAGGGCACCTCCGGCACTAACGGCGCCCAGGGCGCGCAGGGTCGCCGAGGCTTCATAGGTTTTGACGGTGCCCAGGGTCACCAGGGCGCCGTTGGCGCGCAGGGCGCCCAAGGCACCGGCGCGCAGGGCTTCCAGGGCGCGACCGGCACCGCCGGGGCGCAGGGCCACCAGGGCACGACGGGCACCGCCGGCACCAACGGCGCGCAAGGCTTCCAAGGCACCGCCGGCGCGCAGGGCTTCCAGGGGATGGCCGGCACCAACGGCGCGCAGGGCTTCCAGGGCACCGCCGGCACCGCCGGGGCGCAGGGCCACCAGGGCACGACGGGCACAGCCGGCACGGCCGGCGCGCAGGGCCACCAAGGGACGACGGGCACAGCCGGCACGGCCGGCGCGCAGGGCCACCAAGGCACGGCTGGCACCGCCGGCGCGCAGGGCTTCCAGGGCATGGCCGGCACCGCCGGGGCGCAGGGCCACCAAGGCACGACGGGCACTGCCGGCACCGCTGGGGCGCAGGGCCACCAAGGCACGACGGGCACCGCCGGCACCGCCGGGGCGCAGGGCCACCAAGGCACGACGGGCACAGCCGGCACGGCCGGCGCGCAGGGCCACCAAGGCACAGCCGGCACCGCCGGCGCGCAGGGCTTCCAGGGCATGGCCGGCACCGCCGGGGCGCAGGGCCATCAAGGCACGACGGGCACCGCCGGCACCGCCGGGGCGCAGGGCCATCAAGGCACGACGGGCACAGCCGGCACCGCCGGGGCGCAGGGCCACCAGGGCACCGCCGGCACCGCCGGGGCCCAGGGCCACCAGGGCACGACGGGCACCGCCGGCACCAACGGGGCGCAGGGCTTCCAGGGCACCGCCGGCACCGCCGGCACCAATGGGGCGCAGGGCTTCCAGGGCACCGCCGGGGCGCAGGGCCACCAAGGCTCGACGGGCACCGCCGGCACCAACGGCTCGCAGGGCTTCCAGGGCTTCGCCGGCACCAACGGCTCGCAGGGCTTCCAAGGGACCGCCGGCACCAACGGCTCGCAAGGCTTCCAGGGCAGCGCCGGGGCGCAGGGTCACCAGGGCACGACGGGCACCGCCGGCACCAACGGGGCGCAGGGCTTCCAGGGCTTCGCCGGCACCAATGGCTCGCAGGGCTTCCAGGGCTTCGCCGGCACCAACGGCTCGCAGGGCTTCCAGGGCTTCGCCGGCACCAACGGCTCGCAAGGCTTCCAGGGCACCAACGGGGCGCAGGGTCACCAGGGCACGACGGGCACCGCCGGCACCAACGGGGCGCAGGGCTTCCAGGGCACGGCCGGCACCAACGGGGCGCAGGGATTCCAGGGCTTCACCGGCACTAACGGCTCGCAGGGATTCCAGGGCTTCACCGGCACTAACGGCTCGCAGGGCTTCCAGGGCTCGACGGGCACCGCCGGAACCAACGGGGCGCAGGGCTTCCAGGGCACGACGGGCACCGCAGGCACTAACGGCTCGCAGGGCTTCCAGGGCTTCACCGGAACCAACGGGGCGCAGGGCTTACAGGGCTCGACGGGCACCGCCGGCACCAACGGCTCGCAGGGCTTCCAGGGCTCGACGGGCACCGCCGGCACCAACGGCTCGCAGGGCCACCAAGGCACCGCCGGAGCGCAGGGCTTCCAGGGCTCGACGGGCACCGCCGGCACCAACGGCTCGCAGGGCCACCAAGGCACCGCGGGCACCGCCGGAGCGCAGGGCTTCCAGGGATCGACGGGCACCGCCGGAACCAACGGGGCGCAGGGCTTCCAGGGCTTCACCGGCACTAACGGCTCGCAGGGATTCCAGGGCTCGACGGGCACCGCCGGCACCAACGGGGCGCAGGGCTTCCAGGGCTCGACGGGCACCGCCGGAACCAACGGGGCGCAGGGCTTCCAGGGCACCGCCGGCACCGCCGGCACCGCCGGAGCGCAGGGCTTCCAGGGCTCGACGGGCACCGCCGGCACCAACGGGGCGCAGGGCCACCAAGGCACGACGGGCACCGCCGGCACCAACGGGGCGCAGGGCCACCAAGGCACGACGGGCACCGCCGGAGCGCAGGGCTTCCAGGGCTCGACGGGCACCGCCGGCACCAATGGGGCGCAGGGCTTCCAGGGCTTCGCCGGCACCAACGGCTCGCAGGGCTTCCAGGGCTCGACGGGCACCGCCGGCACCAACGGCGCGCAGGGCTTCCAGGGCTTCGCCGGCACCAATGGCGCGCAGGGCTTCCAGGGCTCGACGGGCACCGCCGGCACCAATGGGGCGCAGGGCTTCCAGGGCTCGACGGGTACCGCCGGCACCAACGGGGCGCAGGGCTTCCAGGGCTCGACGGGTACCGCCGGAGCGCAGGGCTTCCAGGGCTCGACGGGCACCGCCGGAACCAACGGGGCGCAGGGCTTCCAGGGCTCGACGGGCACCGCCGGCACCAACGGGGCGCAGGGCCACCAAGGCACGACGGGCACCGCCGGAGCGCAGGGCTTCCAGGGCTCGACGGGCACCGCAGGCACCAACGGTTCGCAGGGCTTCCAGGGCTCGACGGGCACCGCCGGCACCAATGGGGCGCAGGGCTTCCAGGGCTTCGCCGGCACCAACGGCTCGCAGGGCTTCCAGGGCTCGACGGGCACCGCCGGCACCAACGGGGCGCAGGGCTTCCAGGGCACCGCCGGCTCCAACGGGGCGCAGGGCCACCAAGGCACGACGGGCACCGCCGGGACCAACGGGGCGCAGGGCTTCCAGGGCGCGGCCGGCACCGTGGGCGCTACGGGCGCCACTGGTGCCACTGGTGCGAACGGAACCGTAGGCGCCACTGGTGCCACCGGTGGGACTGGTGCGGCCGGGACCGTGGGCGCGACGGGTGCGACCGGTGTCGCAGGTACAAACGGAAATGTGGGCGCTACGGGAGCAACCGGTGCGACCGGAGTCGGAACTGTGGGCGCTACGGGAGCAACCGGTGCGACCGGAGTCGGAACCGTGGGGGCTACGGGAGCCACCGGTGCGACCGGAGTCGGAACTGTGGGCGCTACGGGAGCCACCGGTCCGACAGGTGTATCGGGCGTCAATGCCTTTACGACATCAAATGGATCGTTTACTCAGCCGGCTGTGAATAGCACCGTCTCAGTGACGGTCCTCAGCACGGCATGGATGGTCGTGGGTCAACCGGTTTATGTGAATTCGGGTGGGGTGTATACCGTCATCTCCATCACCAATACCACCGTGGTCGTCCTCACGAACACGGGGGCCAGCGGTAACGCGGCCCCGGCCGCCAGCATTCCCACTGGTTCGGGCGTCAGTCCCTCGGGGCTCCAAGGTACAAACGGAACCACGGGTGCCACCGGCGCGACGGGAGTCGGAACCGTGGGTGCCACGGGTGCCACCGGTGCGACGGGAGTCGGAACCGTGGGTGCCACGGGAGCCACCGGTGCGACGGGAGTCGGAACCGTGGGTGCCACGGGTGCCACCGGATCTTCGGGTCCCTCGGGTCCGACGTTCACCGGTTGGCATGCAGGCTCCGCTACCCTCCCAGCTGGTACCACCGACGCCATCGCCGTTACGATCACCGGTTTCACCGGCAGTCCGACGAACTACGCGGTGACCGCGACTTTCTCCCAGGCGTGGAGCGGGGGATCCGCGAGCGCCGACGTGCCAATCCTTTACGTTGTCAACAACAGCGCTACCCAGTTCACGGTCCACGTGACGAACGATGCAGGAGGCACTGTCACCGTCCCGGCTGGGGGCATAACGCTCAACTGGATAGCCATAACCCGGAACTAGCCCTAGAGGGCAGATCGGACTGAGGTCACAACGCAGGATGAGAACGACGAACGGGGGGCCTCAGGGCCTCCCGTTTGGTCATTTCCGACCCCGTTTGTTTCCACAACCGTTTCCACACGGGACAGCCTTTTAGGGCCTCTAGAACCGGTCCCCTGAGGTCGCAGCGGCCAGATATGCGCTACAGGACAAGCCCGCCTCCATCCCTCCGGCCCGGGCGGTGACGACCTGCGGGCGCCATCCGTCCGGTCCGGCGGGCTGGTGGCGTCATTGTGCTGGTTCGCCTACCTGGTCGCATCCACGTTCAGGCTGGCACCCGCTGGGCCAACAGGTCGCTTCCGGTGACTTCTCTGCCTGTCTCGAAGTCCAGACGCCGTGAGCCGATATCGCCTTGAGCAAGACACACACCGGCCTCACGAGCCAGCTTCCGATACTTGGCTTCTGTGGTGCGGCTGGCCGGCCGGATCGCACCACCGGCCCTCTGGACCGCAATCCAGCCGACCACCGCCAGCGCCTCATTCCCGCTCAACCCCAGATCGGTCACCGCCAGGACCACATCTTCGGAGCTGCCCACGACCGTGACGCCCATCTGGCTCCACTCCCAGCGATTGCGAGCGAGCTCCTGAATCTTTTGGACCTTTGCATCGCCAAGCGTTGCGATGTTCCCAGACGTACGGAGCCAGCCCTTACGACATTCGGCCTCGAAGCGCACCGTCCCCCTGGGGACCTCCCCACCGGTCTCGGCATGCTTGTCGTAGAGCCGAACCATGCCCGCCTTGCCCGATCGCACCGAGAGGGTCTCGCAGCCCGCACCCCGGGGGTTGAAATGCAAGCTGATGCTCCTGGCCCACTTGCGAGGAGTCCCGACGAGAGCGTGAATGAGGGCTCCTGGGTCCTCCACCCCCTCGAAATCCCGGGCGATGTCGAGCCGGGTGATGTTCAGATCGCCCATGGCACACGACGGTTTGACCCAGCCACGCACCAAACCCAGCGCTTCGGCGATGACCTCCCGGAGCGATTCGAACGGAGCGAGGCCGTGCCCGTTCGGGTCGAGCAGTCGGGCGGGGTTGAAGTCGATTCGTCCCCGCCTCGTCATCCACAGACTCTCGCCTTGGAATACACCGACGAACACCTGGACGCCGGGAGCGACCGGGACACTGTGGCTCAGTGACTCGGAGTACTCCGGTGTGCCTTCCTTGGTCGTGCCCTTTCGCGTCCAAGCCAGCACGTCACGTTCGTAGCTATCGACCGGAAACGACACACTCACCCGATCGACACCAAAGCTCAGATGTCCATTTATTGGACAAGTTCCCCTTCTGTTAGTTCCCCTTCTGTTAGAGAGGGGAACTTGGGCCGGACCGGTTCCGCTCACGCCGCAGACCCCTCTGCCAAACCCGCCGCCACGGCACGATAAGCATTCTCAACAGCCCGCCGGGCGGTCCCAGCATGATTCGCACGCTCGAAAAGGTGGGCGTACGTGGCAAGCGTCGTCGTCGGCTTGGCGTGCCCGAGCTGACGGGACACGAACACGACATCGAGACCCTCGGCGATCAGCATTGACGCATACCCGTGTCGCAGTGAGTGGAGACTCAATCGACCGTCAACTTCGATCCCCGAGCGGGCGTAAGTCCGCTCAAAGGCGTCCCTTACTGCGCCTTGGTCCAAGCAGCGGCCCGCCTCGTTGCAGAAGACAAATGCTCCGCCGCTTCGATGCTCCTGCAGACTTGCCAACAGCCGAATGACCGATGCCGCCAACACCACGTCTCGCACTCCCGCTGACGACTTCGGTTCCTTCAGGACCCGCCCCTGTGTCAGCTGCCTCGCCACACGCAAGCGACCTGCGCTGAGGTCCACCTCGTCCCAGTAGAGCCCGAGCGCCTCACCAATCCTCAAGCCCGTGAATGCGAGCAACTCGAACAGCGGCCGATAAGAGCGGGCCTCAGCGAGAAACCGACCGAGGTCGGGTCCACTGAGCACGGCGACTTTCTTCGCCGTCCTTGGCGGCTTTTCTCCACGCTCGAGCTGACCCACTGGGTCCTCACGGAGCAAACCCCGACGCACAGCGAAACGGCAGATCGTACCGAGCACTCGAAGTGCGAAGGCGGCTGTCGTAGGTGCGAACGCTCGCTCGTTAGCCGCCGACCAAGCGGCCACACGATCCACGTCGAGATCACGCAGACGGACACTGCCTAGTGGTGAGAGGGACCGGTCCTGAGACCTGAGCATCTTGGAGCGAACGATCCGTTCGTACCGGTCCAGTGTCCCGGGCTCCCACCGACCGGTGACCCCCGTGCCCCGATCGAGCCAAGTCTGAGCAACGCTCGCCAAGGTCAGATTCGGGTCGTCGAGCTGTCGCCCTGACGATGACGCCGTAGGACCTCCGCCCGCTCCCACTGGGCCTCCGCCTTCGTTGTTCCCCTAGCCGTCCGCCACACCTGCCGACCGGTGACCTCTCGGAAGGTGTACTCAAACTTCCCCGGTACCCGCCGTCCCGTCCGCCGATCAACCCGCTGATAGACGCCCTCAGCCGCCCGAACACGCCGGGGGCTTCCACTCTCAGTCCGGCGCCCTCCCATCCAGCCACCATACAGTACGCGGTTCGCGAACTGCGAACTACTTTCTGAATACTCCTACTAGCTGCTCAAACGTCGGCTGGTTTCGATCCCAGTACGAAGGTGAACGCAAGCATGTCCCGGTAGGCGGCCCCCACGTTCTTCAGCCTTTTCCTCGCCTCGTCGTAACGCTGTTGCGAGCCAGTCGCCCGATTCATCCGCCCAGGAGTTAGCTCGGAGGGGAAGGCGGTACGAAACGCCCGCTGGTCCCGGAAGGCCTTCGTCCGGCTCTCCTCCATCACAGACGCATACTCATCGACGTTCTCTGGCTCACGACCCAGCTCCGCCGTCGCCAGTCCCCAGCCAAGGGCAAATTTCAACGCCCGGGCCGTTTCAGCAAATCCCGCATTACTGATGCCGACATCGGCCCACGTTCTTTGTCGCCGAGCCTTGACCATGAGCCGAGCGTAGCGAACCCTCGTTCCACCTAGTCCCGAAACCCCGCACTAGGACTACGCCGTTTCCACCCTCGTTTCCACCGGCGACCTCGCTGCCGCCTATTCCCTGTCTGAGCTGGCCTTGTCTCGCCCTCCAGCTGGTGCCACCGGTTCTACCGGCGCCGCTGGAATCGCAAACACACCAGTTACGCTCAACAACGCGACCGCGGGCTGCACGACAACCTCGACCTCGTACACCTCGGCATTGACAGGGTGCACCGCCGTCTCGGTCACGTTGGGCTCGGCTACGACGACAAGAGCGATCGTGATCGTGACAGCGAATATCCAAAACACCACCGCCAGCACGGACAATTTGAGCTTCGCGAGTTTCGGGATCAGCGGCACCACTACGCTTGCTGCATCGGATCAGAACGCCGTCGAGCGTAATCAGGGAACCAGCTCGAGCACTGGAGGCATCCAGGCCAGCACCATGACGTACGTGACGCTCACGGCCGGTGCCGGCAACGTGTTCACAATGCAGTACAGGGTTTCGGCGGGCACGGCGACCATCATCGACCGGACGATCACAGTCATTCCGTTGAACTGAGGTCACCTGTTGGCAACAGTGAAGGGGAGGTCCGTGAGGGCCTCCCCTTCGCACGTTCTGGAGCCATTTACCGCCCCGGTGTTTCCACCACCGTTTCCACCGTCTTGAGCCCTCGGTACTCGCACCTCGGACCCATTGCGGCCAGATATGCGCTACAGGACAAGCCCGCTCCCGTCCCGCCCGGGGCGGGCGGTGTCGTCCTGGCGGGGCGAATTGGCCTTGGGATCGGCGTAGGTGAGTTCCTACGACCATGCAGCGGCCCGTTTCGGTCGCGATAACACAACCGCTTCCATCGGCGCCCCAGCATGCCTTCCAACAGGATCACGACGGCTGGAGCGAGCACCTGCTCGCACTCGCCAACCGGCGTCTTGGTTCCTTGACGGTCGGTCGAGGCGTGGGCTGTCTGACCACGCACAAACGCCCTGGCAGCGAGGCAGCTTCCTCCCGACGCGGACCGAGTGCTTCACCGACTCCCGGCCCGGTGAAGGCGAGCAGCTCGAAAAGCGGTCGTGAGCCCCGAGCCTCATTGAGCGAGCGACCTAGATCTGTTCACCCAGGATCGCAAAAGCTTTCGGCTCCTTTTGAGCTATATACAATCTAATTTGATCAACTACCTCACTCTTCTAAACACCATTCCAGCGCGGACAAAATGATTCCACGGCGATTTGTTCACAGCTGCCATACGGTGCGCAATGTCAGTCACGTCAGGTAAGAATTGGAAACCTGCTGCCGCAAAAACTCCCTTCCAATATTCTGGTTCGCGGCAGTTAACATGGTGATATCCTCCTTGCCCTGGGAAGGCATGGGTCAGCATCACCATTTTAGCTTTCTGAAAAGTCCGAACTAAATTAGGCAGAAATGTTTCTTCAACGTGTTCCACAAATTCGCATGACCAAACCAGGTCAAAGTCTCCATCTGCTTCCCATGTTCCCAGGGTAAAATCGTGCTGTCTTACTAAGGGATTCGATTGTTCTATACCCTCGATCCCCACAGCATGACAGCCCAGGTCAGCGAAAAATTGAGTTGCATATCCCTCGCCACAACCCAAATCCAATACAGATTCGATCTGATATGTCTCAACTGCCCATTTCCACAGCTCGGGGAACCAGGTTGCCTCGTCTCCACCCGGGATAAACCCTCCAAGATGATCCATAATCGCAATGCTAGCCCGAGTTTTACCTGTCAATCATTGTGCATGACGGCAATGAGGGTCACTTCTTACGAACCCGAATAAGGCGGCGGCAGCGTGTTTATGTCCGACCCTTGGACGCCCTGGATTAGGCCGCTATAGCTCGGTCGTCCGCCGAACAGGCTGGCACCAGTTTGTCGGCACCGACCCAGCTAACGGGGAAGGGAACGCCTCAGGGTCTTCTTCCCTCCGCATTCTGACGGCATCATCCCGCGTGGACGTTTCCGCTCCGCGGAGGGCGTCTTGTGGCCTCAGACACGCGCTTGTGACCAGCAAGCTGCCAAATATTGGTTATCGGAAAGGCCCGGCCCATGCCACCGTTCGTACGCGTCCTTCAACCACAATCGTTCGACAAACGATGAGTTTCCGTCCGGCGGAGGTGCCTGTACTCTTCGCCGATGATCGAGGATCGAGGATCGATTCTGGGGGCGATTCACGTCTTCGCGGATGAGACGGAAAAGGCCCAGTTGAAGATGCAAGGGGGAAGACCATGAGGTTCCACCTCGTCGCGCTGCCCCACACGCAGACGACGGGCGCGTACAGCGCGTGCGCCTATACGCAGAAGGCTCTCAAGTTCGCGGACATGATGACCGATCGGGGACACGAAATCCTGCTGTACTCGGGCGAGGAGAACGAGGCCAGGTGCAAGGAGCACATCGCTTGCATCGATACCGTGACGCAGCGTGCTTGCGGGTTCATGGGACCCGATGACTACACGAAGGTCGAATGGGAGCAAAGCGCTCCGTATTGGACGGCGTTCAGCCGCAACGTCATCCGCGAGATAAGAGAGCGATTTCACCGACAGGATTTCATCCTCGTCACTGCGAACTGGTTGGGCAATCCCATCTTCGATGCCTTTCCGTGGCCCCAGCACCAGGTCGTGGAGTACGGGATCGGCTACAAGTACACGACCGCCCGCTACCTCGTCTTTGAGTCGCATGCGTGGCGCAACTTTGTATACGGAAGGAGTGATCTCAACGGGGACTTCTTCCATGAGGTCATTCCCAACTACTACCCGGCTGAGGAGTTTCCGCTCGGCAGTGGAAGCGACTATTTCCTATTCGTCGGCCGGCTGAACCCCGACAAGGGCGTGCAGATCGCTGTCGAAGTTTGCGAGCGCCTCGGTGTCCCGCTTGTCATCGCCGGCAAGGGCACCCCGCCCGGGAACTACGGAGAATATGTCGGCATGGTGGGTCCGGAGGAGCGGACCAGACTCATGGCCGGAGCTCGGGCACTGTTCGCGCCGACGCTCTATGTCGGCCCGTTCGAGGGAGTGCACGCCGAGGCGCAGCTGTGCGGTACCCCTGTGATCACAACTGATTGGGGTGTGTTCACCGAAACTGTCGAGAGCGGAGTCAATGGGTACCGGTGCAAGATGTTCAAGGATTTCCTCGCGGCAGCACAGGTAGCCGGCGACTTGGATCGGACAGCGATTCGCAACGCGGCACGCTCCCGGTATTCGTACGACGCCGTGGGCTCGCAGTACGAGGCATATTTCGCCCGACTGCTTACCCTCTGGGGCGACGGGTTTTACGCGACGTAAGTCGCTACGAAATTTTGACTAGTTTGGGCTTCCATGTTCGTGGCACTTGGTCTGGCATCGTGAGAGGCGATTCAACCATGGGTGGACGGGGATTTCGCCGTGCGCAGTTGCCGTCCATCTTGGTCTTCCTTCTCGCGATTATGGCCACTGCCCTCGCTGCGTGCAGCTCTGGCCCGGCAGTCCCGGCAGCACAGACAAATTCCAAGACTGCAAACCAACTGGTCGCCGCCGGCCTGGCGGCTGAACGGGCGGGCAACGTGAACGGGGCGGTGGCCTACTACAAAGCGGCCGCTGCCAAGGATGCCAACAACAAGTATGCCGCTTACGACCTCGGCTACATCTACCAGGAGGCTGGTAACACGAGCCAAGCTGCCGCCGAGTACCGGAGGGCATTGTTGATCGATCCGAACTTCGAACAGGCCCTCTACAACATGGGGGTGCTCGAGGCGCCGGGAAACCCTGCGCTCGCTATTACGTACTACGACCAGGATCTCAAGCTCGATCCGAACAACCCCTCGGCAAATTTCAATCTGGGCGTCCTGTTGATCAAACAGGGTCAAACCGCGCAGGGAAACACTTATCTCGCGACAGGCCTGCGCCTTAACCCCGCGCTGTCTGCTGACGTACCACCGGGGATCACGGTGCCGACTACGACCACGACTACATCTTGAGGGTACATGGTTTGGGTGTTCGCGATGGGTTGGGTGAAAGCTTCTGTCGTCGGGAGTTGTGAGCGCGCTACGACAAGGCTTGGACCCGCTGGTCGCCTGGGTTTGCCGGAGGCGCCGATCAAACTTCAAAAAAACCAGGCAGTCGATCAGCGCTGACCGGCCCTGTCGCGACACCAGCTCATCTCCGATGGCACCCCGACGACCGGGGGCGTGCGGTCTCGGGCGAATAGGGCAAGAACGACGGGTGCAAGTCCACGGATTCAGTGACTCACTCCGTGGAGATGCTACAAAATCACCATGACGGACACGTCGCCCACCCCTTCTGCCGCCGTCCGCAAGCCGGCTACTAAAGCCCGGCGGCCCCGGGTCAGCGTCTTCAGTCCGAGCCACCAGACGCGCTATCTCGACGACTGCATGCACAGTCTCCTCGCGCAGACCTACGAGGACTGGGAGTGGATCGTTGTGCTGAATCAGGGCGCACGGTGGCGGCCGCCCGTCGAGGATCCGCGTCTTCGGGTCGTCATCAAGGACGAACTCAATGGCGTTGGGGCCGCCAAGCGCTATGCCTGCTCGCTGGCGCTCGGTGAGCTCCTCGTCGAGCTCGACCACGACGACGAGCTCCGCTCCGATGCGCTTCAGCTGATTGTCGAGGCCTTCGATGACCATCCAGAGGTGGGCTTCGTGTTCAGCAGCTTCGCCCAGATCAATGAGGACGGCTCCCGCAACGATTCGCGGTTCGACCAGAGCAATGGTTGGGTGTACCGGGAAGTGACGGTAGACGGGCGATCCGTCCTGCAATGCGATTCCCTGGAGGCATCTCCGCACAACGTGAGCTACATCTGGTTCGCCCCCAATCACGTGCGAGCCTTCCGACGGGCGGTCTACGAGATGACTGGGGGTTACGACGCCACCAGGGACGTGCTCGACGACCAGGACATCATGTGCCGGCTGTACCAACTCACGGATTTCCACCTCGTTCACGAGTGTCTCTACCTCCAGCGGATTCACAAGACGAATACGCAGTTGGAGACAGAGATCAATGCCCGGATCCAAAAGGAGACTGTCGCCCTGTACGACCGCTACATCGAGCCCAACGCAGTTGCCTGGTCGAGTCGCAACAAGTTGAAGGCTCTCTACCTCGGTTCGGGGGATAACACGCCGTCAGGGTACCTGCGCGTCGGGAGCGAGGGAGGTCCCGAGGCGGACATCGTCGGCGATGTGTCCCGGGGTATCGACCTACCAGACTCGAGCGTGGGGGTCATTCAGGTGGTCGATTTCTTGGCCCGCGTCCCGGACAAGGTCGCACTCTTCAACGAGTTTTACCGCGTGCTCGCCCACGGGGGCCTTCTGCTGACACTGACACCCAGCACGGACGGGCGTGGGGCGTTCCAGGACCCGACGCACACTGCGTTTTACAACGAGAACTCGTTTTGGTACTTCACGGACAGGGACTACGCACAGTTCGCGCCAGAGCTCACTTGCCGTTTCCAGGTGAGCCGACTCGTGACGTACTTTCCGAGCGAATGGCACGAGTTGCACAAGATCTCCTACATCTGCAGCAACCTGATAGCCGTGAAAGACGGCCCGCGCCAAGGCGGACTCCTCAAGATCTGATCCGCTTGCCGCCCTGCTTAGTCGGCGTCGAAGAAGAACAACTGCACCAATCGGGTTGCTGCTGCCCCGCGTTCGCTGAATTCGCTGTACGACGTCGCCGAATGGATGAGGCTGGCGTCCCAAATCACGAGCCGGTTGTAGAGACCGGCGACCGATTCGACGAGCTCCCAGTTGTCGCCGTGCTCGATGTTGTACTTGTCGTAGACCACGGCCTCGGCCGCCTTGACCGTCTCGGCATTTCCGAGTCGCGCGGACTCGAGCGGGTGCGTCGGCCTTCGCCTGCAACCGTACGATCTGTCGCGCCAGAAGCTCGTGCCCGCGCTCGGGGGGGCGTCAGGGGTGAGGTAGACAGCTGCCGCATAGCCCTGGGCATCGTGGTGCCAGACGAGGGGATCATTGACGTTCGTCTGCTGGAAGATGCCGTTGGCGCCGTGTCCCAGCCACTCGGTGACAGGTCGCCCGAGCAGGCGCCCGAACTCCTCGCGCAGGTTCGGCCAGAGGAAGCGCTCGAGTGAGCGAAGGCCCTTGTAGAAGCGAAGATCGGAGCCGTACTCCTGTGCGAGGGCGAGCGCACGCACTTCGTCCGGGTTCCGCAGGAAGTCGTCGACCACGATCACGCTCGGCGCTCGCTGGTTGAACTGAAGTGTCTGCTGTTCTGGACGTTGGTGGGCCTCGAGGATGTCCTCCGGGACCCACATGGGTAATCGGCTGTCGCCGTTTTGGATCAGATAGGCCGGGCGCCCGGCGCGATGCCCGATCTCGCTCACCACGCTCTCGACGCCTGCGAAGCGCACTACCTGACCCATCCGGAACGTCATCGTTCGATTATCGCGGTTTTCGGTGTCCTCACCGCGTCGATCTTCCAAACAGCTAAAGCACGACGATGTCGTAGATCTCGCTTCCGAACGGTTCCATGGGCATCTCGACCCGGTTCGTGCCGCCCGGGGTCATCTGAATCAGGGCGCATTGTCCGTGGAGGTCACCCTCGTCGGCCGGGTTGCCGAACACACCGGCGTCCGCCAAATCGGTCCGAGGCCGGCGGCTCAGGCTGGTGCCGGCGTACAGCGTGCCGTCGGGTCCGAAGGCGAGGCCCCGGGAGTAGCCGTAGAGGTAGGCGAGTACGCCGTCCGCCGTGTTCACCGATCCCTCGAGCGAATTGCAGAAGTACAGCTGATCGTCGTGCCAGGTGGCCGTGTGCGGTTGGCGGAGACCCCCGATCAGGACGGCGCTGGTCGTCAGGTTGCGGATGTACCCGTTGCGGGCCGTGTACCAGGATTCACCGTCCTTGGGCCCGAACGCCGAGCACAGGAGTTCACCATCGGCGATGGTGAGGGAGTTGATGTGGTGCACGTCGGTACCCGAGTGTGTGGGGCTCCAGAGGACCCGCGCCGGACCGATTCGCGCGTCCCGCAATGGGTACGCAAAGATCTCGTCTGTCCCGGTCGACACGACGATCAGCTCGTCCCCCATATGGACGATCGAGTGCCCGTCGTCGATCTCGGGCATCGGCTGCACGTTCACGACCTGCAAGGATCGGCGGTCGAGCACGGTGAGATACGTGCTGAAGCCCGAGTTGGCCACGATGACGTGGTACACGTACCTGTCATCGGCGAAAATGCCCACCCCGCTGGCCAACAATTCGCCCAGACCAATGTCAATCCATTCCTTGCGCTGCGTCGCGACGTCCATTCGCAGCAGGCAGCTGGGACGGGGGTTGGCCGCGACGTTCGCGATGGATATCAACAACTGGGGACGTCCGATCGTCCCCTGAGGCGGGCCGTCCACCGACACCTCAGTTCACGGTCTCCGAGAGTCGGCGCACCCGACGCGCTTCAGCCCCCACTTCTTCGCCGCCATCAACGTCAGATCTCCTCGCGCCTACGGGGTGACGCCCTTTGGCACCTTGCTCTTGAGTGCCGGGGCAAGAAAGACGGCCTTCGTCACGTCCGCTTGCCCTTGGGTTGTCTGGCCCTGGGCGATCAAGAGCAGGCCGAGATTGAAGAGCACGTTTGGATCGTTCGCCTTGACCTTGAGAAGCTCGTTGTAGAGGGTGATGGCAGCAGTTGGATCGGTCGGGGTCTCCACGATGGCGAGGTTGTAGGCCGCGGGTTTGTAGTTCGGGTCAGCCAACAACGCCTTGTTGTATTCGGCCGCAGCTAGTCCCGGCTTGTTGAGATCCTGCTGGTAGAGGACGCCGAGGTCGTAGTACGGAACCGCGTTCGCCGGATCTTTCGAGACCGCATCGTTGAAGTCGCTCAGGGCCGATTGAGTGTGGCCGCTTTTTTCTGCACTCAACCCCTGGGAGATCAGTGTGCTCGCCTGGTCGGCGGGGTTCGGGCTGCCGCTGCTACACGCCGCGCCGACCACCGCGATGGCGAGGATTGCCGGCGCTAGGAGGAGTCTGCGAACCCAGGTTCCGGGTGAACGGTGTGGAGACGAAGCCTCTCCTTGGAGTACGTCGGGCGCGTCGATCGGACGGTTGGAGCGTGGCGTCATCTGTGTGGGTACCCCTGAACTTCTTCCTAGGTCGAGTGGTCGTGGACGCACAAGGCCTCGGTCTGGCCGAGGCTGGAGCCACGATAGTGGCCGAACCTCGTCGTTCGTAGTCATGTCGGTCCTCCGAAAGGGGGCGAAGCTCGAGCTTCGGGATCCTGGGCCGTTCCTGTGAAGGGCGTCACGGAGACCGGAGGGTCGTCTTGGGCGTTCGCCGACGTCGCTACCGGAGTTCGGGACGGTGTCACGCCTCCTTTGAGTCTGCGCCCTCGGTCGAAAATCGCCGCCCCAGACGGGCGGCAGCAAGTCCGGAGCCCGAGAGGCGGAATTCTGTTCGGTCCCCAGCCTCCGATCGGAAGTAGAAATCCGGAGTGGCCATCCATCTGAGCGGCCCGCATGGGGTGCGACCCCTCTCGGGAGCGGGCGGGGTCGCCCCCCGTCGCCGGTGTGCCCATACCTCACCCTTTCACCCTTGTCTGTGCGGGACGGAGCGCCGTCGGCGGTTACGGCGTGACACCGGGTGGTGCCTGCTTCGCCAACGTCGGGTCCAACGCAACCGCTTTGGCGAGATCGGCGTGCCCCTGGCTCGATTGGTTTTGGCTGATCAGGAGCAAGCCGAGGTTCCACAGCACTTGGGGGGAATTGGCGTTGAGTGCCAAGAGTTGGTTGTACAGCGAGATCGCTCGAGCCGGGTTCTTGGGTGTCTCCACCAAGGCCAGGTTGAAGAGCGCCGACTTGAAGGTCGGGTCGACAGCGAGGGCCTTGGTGTAGTAGCTCGCGGCGAGAGCACCGTTGTGCAGGCGCTGTTGGAAGAGCACCCCCAGGTCGTACGGCGCGCTGACGTCGCTGGGGTCCTTCGCCATCGCAGCTTGAAAGCGAGTGACCGCCAGCTCGAGGTCCCCGCGGCTCTGAGCGACGGTTCCCTGCCGCACGAGGCCGGGGCCCGAAGTTCCGCCCCCCGTCATCAACACGACGAAGCCGCCGGTCGCGTCGTATTCTCCTTGAGGCTTCCAACCCTGCGCCAGCATTGCTTGATAGATCGGGTCCTCGTTGCGGGGCAGGAACCAGGTGCCGAGATACCAGAGCCTCCCCGCGTCGGCCACCTGGCCTACCCAGGCCTGCGGGTCATAACCGTCCTCCCACGGCTCGCTCGGGGAGACGAAGACGTCTGGCTGCCCACTCACCACGCTGAACCCGGCACCCCAGCCGCTACCGAACTGGATATGGACAGGATCGGCCTCGTAAAGGGTCCACGGGTACCGGGTGTAGGGGTCGACCAGCACGCCGTCGGCGGCCTGGCGGTGTTGCGTCAGGAACGCTGCAAGTTGGCGGACGTTGATATTTGGGTACTGCGGCGGATGGCGAACGGTGGTCGAGTTGAAGGACGCCAAAGCGAACAAGATCAAGCTCGCAATCAGGATCCCGGTGCCCACAACGCGCCATTGCGGCGCCCGGGTCGCCAGCAGTCTCCCAGCTCCGGCGACGATCTGTTGCAGACCCAGCACGGCGAGCAACACCACCGCCGGGTAGAGCACATCGTCGGTCCGACCGGTACCTAAAGGAATGGCGCCTATGAAACTCGCGGCAAACGCCGCCAAGAGCGACAGCGCCGGTACGGCAGCGCGCTTCAGTGCCGTGATGCCGCAGACCATCAGCGCAAGAAGGATTACGGCGGGCCAGAAGACACGTCCGGCGCTCCACAGGGGATCGCCGTAGACGTCGAGGCGACCCGCCGGCGCGATGACGCCAACGGTGATGACACTCCATGCATACCCCAGGCTGTGCCAGAGCGCACTCGGTGGCCAACGCGTCAAGAACGCTCCACTGAGTGCCCAATATCGGTGCAGAACGCCGGGCAGGCTCTGGAACAGCAGGAGGTAGACGACGCCCAAGAACGCGGCCATGCCCACGCCAGCCAGGGTGATCCGTCGCCGGTCCGAAGAGTTGCGGGCGTTGCAGATGAGCACGGCCACCCATGACCCGACGATGATCGGGGTCACTGCTGCGGAGATGAGAATCGCCACTCCCGATCCCACGCCGAGGCCGGTTAATCGTCGGGACGTCGGTGAACGACGCGCTGCCTCGGCCATCCAAAGCAAGAAACACGTCAAGAGGAAGTCAGTGCTGTACTGCTTGACATGGGTCGAGAACTGAGTCGCGACCGGCGAAACGGCCACGGCAAACGCGGCCGTCAGGGCAAGCCAGCGGGCCATTCCCCAGTAGCGGACCAGGAAATAGATGGCGACGATGCCCGCGGTCCCCACGAGAAACGGGAGCATTTGTGCCCAGAATGACGATCCGGAATCGAGTCCGATCCAGAATCGTTCGGCCAAAGTGAAGCCCGGCGTCGTCGTCGCCGTTCGAATCGCCGTTCCCGTACTCACTCTGCTCGCGAGCGCAGTCCACGCGTCGTCTCGCCATAGCCCCGATTCGGTGAATCCGGAAACGCGCACGACCACGCCGAGAACGACAATCGCGACAAGTCCTCCGGCTGCCGCCCAATCCTGACGGCTCCAGTTCAGCCTCACGGTGCCGATGCCCGTCGATTCGCTACGGCGTGACACCGGGTGGTGCCTGCTTCGCCAACGTCGGGTCCAACGCCACCGCTTTGGCGAGATCGGCGTGCCCCTGGCTCGATTGGTTCTGGCTGATCAGGAGCAAGCCGAGGTTCCACAGCACTTGGGGGGAATTGGCGTTGAGTGCCAAGAGTTGGTTGTACAGCGAGATCGCTCGAGCCGGGTTCTTGGGTGTCTCCACCAAGGCCAGGTTGAAGAGCGCCGACTTGAAGGTCGGGTCGACGGCGAGGGCCCTGGTGTAGTAGCTCGCCGCGAGAGCACCGTCGTGAAGTCGCTGTTGGAAGAGCACCCCCAGGTCGTACGGCGCGCTGACGTCGGCGGGGTCCTTTGCCATCGCAGCCTGAAAGCGGGTGACCGCCAGTGCGAGGTCCCCCTGGCTCTGCGCGACGGTTCCCTGCCGCACGAGGCCGGGGCCCGAAGTTCCGCCCCCGGTCATCAACACGACGAAGCCGCCGGTCGCGTTGTATTCCCCTTGAGGCTTCCAACCTTGCGCCAGCATCGCTTGATAGATCGGGTCCTCGTTGCGGGGCAGGAACCAGGTGCCGAGATACCAGAGCCTCCCGGCGTCGGCCACCTGGCCTACCCAGGCCTGCGGGTTATAACCGTCCTCCCACGGCTCGCTTGGGGAGACGAAGACGTCCGGCTGGTCGCTCACAATCGTGTATCCCGTACCCCAGCTACTGCCGAACTCGACCCGGACGTTCCTTTCCTCGTAGAGAGCCCAGTTGTATCTGGTGTAAGGGTCCACGAGGACCTTGTCTCCGGGTAGTCGGTGTTGCGTCACGAAGGCCGTCAGCTGGCGGACGTTGATATTCGGATACTGCGGTGGATGTCGCACCGTGGTCGAGTTCAACGACGCGATGAGGAACGCTCCGACCGCCACTCCCAAGACCACCCTGCCGACCATGCGGCCGGTGGGCCGCTGCTGCAAGCGACTATCGGCGTAGCGAACGATCTGATCGAGACCCATGACCGCCAGGAGGATCACCGCTGGGTACAGCACATCATCCGTGCGTCCGGTTCCAAGGGGAATTGCGCTGGCAAAACTGGCGACCAACGCCACAAGCAGGGTGAGCCCTGGAGGCAAAGCCCGTCCTCGTGCAACAAGCCCGGCAGCCAACAGAATCACGAGCACGACCGCAGGAAGAAAGTTCCTGGCAGTGGTCCAATACGGGTTGCCGTACACGTCGATGTGCCCGGCCGGGGCGACCACTCCGACAGTGATGACGCTCACGGCGTAAGAGAGGCTGTGCCAAAACGCGATCAGCGACGCGTGACTCAAGAACGCGTCGCTGAGGACCCAGTAACGGTGAAGAACCTCGGGGATGCCGTCAAAGAACAAGAGGTAGACGCATCCCAAGAAGGCCGCCATGACGACGCCGGCCTTCACGATTCTGAGCCGATCATTCCGGTTCGTTGCGTTGCTCAGGAGCACAGCCAGCCACGAGCCGACGATCACAGGGGCGACGGAGCCCGAAATCAAGATGGCGCCTGCTGAACCGAACCCGAGGCCTGCGAGTCGGGCGTTCGTGGGGGACCGCCGTGTTGCCTCAGCCCTCCACAAGAGAAAACAGGCCAAGAGAAAGTCGGTGCTGTACTGCTTTACGTGGGTTGAGTACTGAGTCGCGACCGGCGAAACGGCCACGGTCAACGCTGCCGTCAGGGCGAGCCAACGGGCCATTCCCCAGTAGCGGACCAAGAAATAGATGGCGAAGACGCCGGCGATGCCCACGAGGAGCGGCAGAATCTGCGCCCACAGGGAGGATCCTGGATCGAGGCCGATCCAGAATCTCTCTGCCGTCATGAAACCTGGGGCGGTCGAGCTCATTCGAATGGCAGTGCCGAGTCCGACTCTGCTGCCCAATGCAACCCAGGCGTCGGCGCGAAACAAACCCGTCGAAGTCAGTCCGGGTATCCGCAGAAGGAGTGCAAGGACCCCGATCGCGAGCAGCGCAGCCGCGGTCATCAGCTCTTGACGGGCCCAGCGCGGTCCTGCGTGCTGAAGCCGATTCGTTCGAGAGTGGGCCTGCTGGACCGAGCTTTCGTCAACGGTGGGGGTAACGGAACCCTGTGTCATCGTCAACCGTGCGTTACGTTGGCGAATCTGGACCGTTGAACCCGGAACATGACCTGTGAGCTTGCTGAGCCAGCACGGAAATGCGCCACCCTAAAAAATCAGACTGCGATGAAACACCCGGTGAGAGGCGGCGCGTGTGTATCAGCATTTCGGCGCAGCACGGACCGCATCGGGCCGAAATCCCTCTGGCAGGTCCTGTTCTAGTCCACAGGGCGAGAGCTGCCTCTGACTGCGGTTCGAATCCCGCCACACTCGACAGCCCCGCGGGGAGCATCTCAACATGCGGTGACTCACTTTCAATCGAGTTCGCGCCGATGGTGACGACACCGGTGAGGTCATGCGCATGAGCAAGCTTCTTGACGCAACCGGTACCGCCAAGCACGAAGGTGCCCCTCGTGGGTAGAGCTGGACAACAACTCTGTCCAAAATGCCTGGCAAGCGTAATCGAATTCAGTCCGATTACTCTGTCGCCGTGCAACGCCCGGCTGGGTCGAGAATTCACCCTCCGGGGTCCGGACCTGTCTGTCTCCGGAACGCCCAGTAGTTGATGAACGTGGCGCCGAACGCCTCAAGCCCTTGTTCGGGCCGAGAGCCAGGGGCCAGGGTGGGCCGATGAAGACCCACGGGCCGACCTACGAGGCGCGGACGCGGGCACCGGGGTTGATGTTTGCGGCGGACACATGATCGGGCGGTTCCGGTTGGGAACCGGCAACGGAGGACGACCTGGAGCTACATTCAAACCTGCGGGTTGGCGGGTGGGATCGGACCAGTCGATCCGGTCGCCCTATTCCGGTGCGGACATCGCCGGCAGCATTCTGACCCAGGTCCGGTGATTCTCATTTATGGCTGAGTGGTTCTTGGACGACAACCCGTCGGTCGCCCTGTCGCCCTTCAACAACGCCATGGCGTCGATAGGACGTCTCATGGCGTGGGTCGATCGCCGGGCGACGCCCTCAGCGCTGGCCGTTCTCGCCGGTTTGGTGAGCCTGGGGCTGGGGTGCTACCAGCTCAGCCTGCCCCATGTGTTGGCGGGTGTCTCGAGTTGGGACGAGGGCTATGACGAGGGCGTCTATGTCGGTGCGGCCGTCCGGTTCGTGCACGGCGTTCTCCCGTACCGGGATTTTCTACTCGTCCACCCACCAGGCTTCGTTCTTCTCTTCTCGCCCTTCGCGCTGTTGGGGAGCGCGTTCGGCTCTCATTTCACTCTTGAGATGGGGCGCTGCATCACCGTCCTCGTCATGGCACTCAACGCGGTCCTTGCCGGGCTGATCACGCGTCCCTTGGGTCGGGTGGCGACCGTTACGGCGTCCTTTGCCCTCGCCCTCTGGCCGCTCTCGGTAGCGGTCGAGCGCGCTGTCGTGCTGGAGCCGTTCCTCGTCTTCTTTTGCCTCGTGGGTACCTTCTTGGTCTTTGAATCAGGCGATTTGGCTTCTTGGCGGCGTGTGCTCCTCGGCGGAGTGGCCTTCGGTTTCGCGGTGGAGGTGAAGGTCTGGGCCATACTCCCCATCGCCGCCCTGGTGCTCGTCTGCCTCCCCAGGTGGAGATCACGAGGAGCTCCGCTCGCACTGGGGATCGCTGCAGGTGCCGTCGTCCCCGGCCTACCCTTCTTCCTCGCCGCGCCCAGCGCATTCGTCCACGACGTGATAGTCGTTCAACTCAGCCGTCACGCTCTGACTGCCACGACGCTCGGGACACGCCTCCTGACTCTCAGCGGGATTGGAAGGCTGCCGTCGATAGGCCTGAGGACCGGGCTGGAGCTCGCAATGTGGTCACTGTTTGGGCTCATTGTCATATGGGTGTACGTGGTCGGACGCCGCGGCATTGTGTTGTTGGAGTGGTTCGCATTGGTCGCGCCGATCTTTGTCTTCGCGGGGATGTTCGACGACCCCTCTTTCAACGAGTTCTACGCGTACTTTCCCGCTGCGTTCGTCGCGCTCTTGGCTGGCGTGTGCGTGAGTCGCGTCTTCAAGGTGGCCGTGATGGTTGGGGAGACGACGCGGGGAAAGCTTCCCCGTGTAACTCGGGCGATTCCAGTACTAGGTACCGCACTCGCACTTGTCATCGCTTGCTTTCTCATCCAACAGGAGGTCGTCTACGCACAGGCTTACCTGTCGCTCTCCTTCGACTTCAGCGCGGAGCTTGCCTCGACCATTCCAGCTGGCGCATGCGTGATCTCAGACAACCCCACGCCCCTACTGGCAGCGAATCGGTTTACACCGGCGCGACAGGGTTGTCCGGCCGAAATCGATCCCTTTGGGGCATACCTCTCAGAGGACAACGGGATGCTTCCTCATCCCTTTCCGCCCCCTTACCCGCTGGCGTTCGAGGAACAGTGGTTCTCCAACCTCGAGGCGGCCGACTACGTCGTCGTTGCGATCCCCTTCAGCGATTACTTCCCCTGGGGGAGCCCCACGGTGAGTTGGTTTAAGCAGAACTACAGGTTGGTCGCCCACTACACCGACCAGTTCCCGCCGCCACCAACGTTCATCCTTGGAATAGTGCCGACTACTTCGCTTTACGGGTTGCACCCGAGCGAATACGTCTACGAGAACATCTCGAGCCTCCGGAATTAGACGCGAGGTCAATCGGCAGGTGACAGTGAGCCGGCGATAGGCACCGGGCTCGTCGTGGGTGTGTCCTGCTAGGTCCCTCTGCCGTTCCCCACTCGGGATCACGCGTAGAGGCTCGGATCTTTATGCCACGACAAAAATTGATGACAGAACCGAGCATGCGGCTGGTCACAAGCAACCCGGAAGGTCCATGTGAGGAAGGCACTCCCGAATTCCAGCGGTTGAGTTCAAAAGAGAAGGCTTCAACTTAAATTTGGTTGGTGAGTTTCCTCAATCACTGATCCGAGGATTCGTTCCTTCGGTGTCGACTCTTCGACATGGCTGAATCCGACGGCAAGAAGGGCCAGTCCAGCAGCCAGTTCCCATTCGTTGAAGAACGATTGCTTATTGGCGAGGTTAAACACTGCTTCCACCATCGCCGCTCCGAGGAGAAACCCCGAGGTATCTCTCGTCCCCCGCCAGACCGCGAGTGCGATCGCGGCGAGAGTCGCGAGCGGTACGAGGGCAAAGGACGGTTGCCAATGATGCATGACTGCTGTTGTAAACAAGGACAATGAATTGTGTCGTGCCGGGAGGCGCAGGTTGTAGAGCAACGCGCCGTTGGCGAAGCCCGAAGGAGCGACCAGATACCAGGGCAAGAGGAACGCGACAGCACCACCAACGGCGTACGCGGTTCGACGCCACCCGAATTGGTCCCAAACGGCGGCCAGTGGAATTAGCAGCCACGCTTGCTGCTTCGTGACGAAGGCCGCGGCTAACGCGAGAACGGCGAGATTCAGGCGCCCGCGCGTGCAAGCGTAGGCTGCGGCGCCCACCTCTAGGACGACAAGTGGGTCGATCCATGCGAAATCGATGCCTGTGAAGGCCCGTGGATACAGCATTACGAGACATCCGAGGATCAAACCGGTTCTGCCTGGGCGAGCGCGGATCAACAGAACACTGGTCAGCACCAATGCGGCCAGTTCTCCGTAGCGGACGTCGCCAAAGAAGACGTAGAAGGGCCACAACAGGAGGGCACTGCCGGGCAGATAGGTAAACGCGTTCGCATCCTGGCCGGGAGGGGCGAACCAAGTCAGCGTGTACATGCTGACGCCGTGCGACAGGCCGTGAGCTGCTGCCTGCAAGAGATACCAGACATCGATATACGGGTTTGGATCAGCCAATATCATCGCGACGCCAGCCCACGTCACGACCGCTATGAGGAGGTAGGCGTAGAGGCGAGAGATCCGCTGATGCACTATGACAGGGGTCGCGAGACCCAGAGCGGCGATAGCCGTGAGCGTATGACCTAGGTAACTCTGGAACCCTGCGGCGAAGATGCCGGCCGGTAGAGCCAACGCGGTGATGACGACGGCGCCAATAGGCAGTCCCCAGTCAAAGTGCTGACCCGATAGCGGAGAGGGCCCCGCTCGCAAGGCCGTGGCCGCGATGAGGCTGAGAGTGCCGAGCGAAACCAGGATGATTGATGGGTCGGAGTAGTTGCCGTTGTCCAGGGCCGCGCCGAAACCGATCGCTGACCACGCGGCCAAAAGGAGCGGCTCCACATGTATCTCATCGAGGTGAATGCGGCGGATCAGACCGTGGCTTGGCCGTGAGGGGAGTCCCAGGGTCATGATGTCACCGCCTCGCGCAACGGCCGCACTCTGGCGGCGGTCTCACGTACAACTGTCAAACGGGTGATCAGGCTGAAGTCGGTCAAAGTCAATGTACCCAACGGGTCCGTTGACCGCCTGATCTTCAACGGACCGTTCGCCGTGCCCCGGGTTGGGTTTACCGAGCCGGCGGGCACATCCCCGTTGCCGGTGCGCACGCGCCGCACCCTTTCATCGTTGCCTGCGCGTGCCGGAGCCTGCCTTCGGCGGCTTCCTGTCTGTGACCCGTCCTGCGGGGCGCGCCCACTGCACCCTGCTCTGCGGAGTTGGACGCTTTCCTGCAAAGGCGAAAGGCGTGTCGGTCAGAAGGCTCAACTCGACCGGGGCGAAAGGAACGTTTGTCCGAACGTCTCGATCCACTCCATTGGACCGGGCGCGGGCGACCACGGTGGGCCGACGAAGGTCCAGTCGACGCCGAGCTCCTCCAGCTCGCCGAAGCGGTGGCGGATCTGCTCGGCGTCCTGCTCGAAGCGGGCGAGGCTGGGGCCCGAGAAGCCCATGATGAGCTCGAGCTCTTTGTAACGGTCGCCGGCAAAGCGCTCCAGGGTGGCCAGGCGCTCGCGCAGCTCCTCGGTCGAGGTGACGGGAGGTGTGCGGGCCGTCCTGGCGACGCTGGCCGGGGCGGTCATGGGCATCCAGCCGGCGGCGTACCTGGCGGCGCGCTTGAGCGCGGCGTCGGAGTTCCCGCCCATCCAGATCGGGACGTCCTGGCCGCGGGGTGCCGGCAGAGCCTGGATGTCGCGGGCCGAGAAGTGGCGGCCCTCGAAGCTGAACGGCTTTCCGCTCCAATGCAGTTGCATCACCTGGAGCGCCTCCTCGAACAGCGCGTTGCGCTCGTCGAAGTCGACGCCGAGGGCGAAGTACTCGGACTTGAGGTAGCCCGCGCCGGCGCCGAGATAGAAGCGGCCCTCGGACATCCGGTTCAGCGTGGCCGCGGTCTTGGCGAGAAGGAGCGGGTTGCGGTAGGGGATCACGCTGAGATTGGTTACGAGCGCGAGCGAGGAGGTGGCGCCGGCGGCCGCGGCGAGGGCGACGAACGGATCGAGGCTCTGGTGCCCGCCCGATTCGAGCCAGCGGCTGCTCGGCGCCGGGTGCTCGGTCAGCGCGATGCCGTGCCAGCCCGCGGCCTCGGCAGCCTTGGCGATGTCGGGGATTGCCCCGGCATCGAGCAGGTCCAGCTCGGACCCGTTGGCCTCGGGGTACTGCAAAATGAAGCGCACCGTCCCTCCCTCTTCCGAGCCCCGGTGGGTGCGGCGTGCTGCCTGCGGTCCGTCGGGCTCGAGCGGGTGCACCCTATCGAGGGGCGCGCAGGGCGGGCACCCGGGGCGCCCATCGACACGCCGTGGTAGTACATGCAGCGCTGCTGCAATGAGGCGGTCCCCGACGAGGGAGTGTGCCATGCCCAGTTCTCGGTTCGGCGTCGGTCGTGTCGTCGGTCTGGTTCGTCTGGGGTGTCTCGCCGTCGCGGTGGCCGTGGCGAGTGCCACCATGACCGTCGCCTCGGTCGCGATGGACGTGGGAGGGGGCCATCCCCCCGCCGGTGCGTCTGGGTGCGGCATGCAACTGGGTACGACCCAGCTCGAAGGCGCCCTGGGCAGCCTTTTTTTCGTCACCACTGTCGTGCCGGCGGTGCCAGGCCAGGTCTGTAACGCGACGATCTCGGTGACCGCCACCATCGCTACCGCGGGGGAACTCGGCCGTCCAACGTCACGGGGAACGGGCAGGCCTCGACCGTGACCGTGAGCTTCCTGCCCGGCGTGGCGCCGCCCGACATCGCTTGGCAATGGTCGCCGCACTGCGCCGACCCGTCGTCGCTGCCGTACCGGTTCACCGCACAGAGCCCGACGGCAGGCACGTCGGTTGCACCGCCGATCAGCCCCGTGGAGCCGTGCAGCGACTTCGGGAACGTCAGCCACGCGATGTTGAACCCGCCCGTCGTGGAATTCAACAATCCAGCTCTGTACGTCGGCATGGCGGCCACGTCGGGCAACCTCGGCTACTGGCTGGTCGCGCAAGGCGGTGGCATCAGCCCGTTCGGCAACGCGACGAACCTCGGCATGCCGTTCGACAACTCGCCGACCGTCGGCATGGCGGCTGCCTCGTCGGGCGGTTACTGGACGGTGGCCGCCAACGGGGGCGTCTTCTCCTTCGGCGCGCCGTTCTTCGGCTCCATGGGGGGCACCCCGCTCAACGCACCCGTCGTCGGCATGGCCTCGACGCCCGACCATGGCGGCTACTGGCTGGTGGCGAGCGACGGCGGGATCTTCTCGTTCGGCGACGCGCCGTTCTACGGGTCGGTCCCGGGCGCGCTGCCGCCGGGGGCGTCGCTGAACGCACCGATCGTGGGGATCGCCGCGAGCCCCGACGGCCACGGATACTGGATGGTGGCGTCCGACGGCGGTGTCTTCGCCTTCGGTGACGCTCAGTACGCAGGGTCCATGGGCGGCATCCCCCTCAACAAGCCCGTCGTCGGCCTGGCCGGCAACGGGCTCGGCGGCTACTGGCTCGTCGCCAGCGACGGCGGCGTCTTCTCCTTCGGGGGCGCCACGTTCTTCGGGTCGACGGGCGGCATCGTGCTCAACGCCCCGGTCTCGGGGATGGCCGCCACCGCTGACGGCCAGGGCTACTGGATGGTGACGCAGGACGGGGGTGCGTTCGCCTTTGGCGACGCGCCGTTCTGGGGGTCGGCCGCCTGAGCCGGTCGGAGCAGTCGACGACACCCGCGAGTCGGATCCGGTCGTGAACCGTCTGCGCGGCAAGGTCGCCATCGTCACCGGCGGTGGCGGCGGCATCGGCGGCGCCACGGCACGGGCCTTCGCCCGGGAGGGGGCGGCCGTGCTCGTCGTCGACATCGACGAGTCGGCAGCCGAGCGAGTGGCTGCGGGGATTCAGACTAGGGGCGACGGCGAGGCCGCCACGTTCCCGGCCGACCTGTCGGACGAGAGCCAGGTGATCTCCGCCATCGACGCCGTCACAACGCGCTTCGGGCGACTCGACGTGCTCCACAACAACGCCGCGCTGACCGACTCGGACTTTCTCAGCGGCGACACCGCGGTCACCGACCTCTCCCTCGACGTGTGGGAGCGGACCATGGCGGTGAACCTGCGCAGCCAGATGCTCATGTGCAAGCACGCCGTGCCGGTGATGGTGGAAGGGGGCGGCGGCTCCATCATCAACATGTCCTCCGGCGCGTCGCTCAAAGGAGACCGCACGCGGACCGCCTACGGTGTCTCGAAGGCCGGTGTGAACGCGCTGACCATGTACGTGGCGACGAGCCACGGGAAGCAAGGGATCCGGGCCAACACGATCTTGCCCGGGCTCGTGCTCACCGACGCCGTGCGCGCCCACCTCGACGAGAGGATGCTGGCGTCGCTCGGCAAGGCGACGCTCACCCCGTCGGTGGGGCAGCCTGACGACATCGCGGACGTCGTCGTGTTCCTCGCCTCGGACGAGTCCCGCTACATCACGGGGCAGATGCTCGCCGTCGACGGCGGGATGTCGGCCCACGTCGGGCTCAGCGACTGACCGCTGGCACTCCGGGGTGGCCCTCACGAGGTCGGCGGCCGAGCAGAACCCCCGTGTCGGTGCTACTTTGCCTCAGGTCTGAGGCGATCTCAGATGAGGCGAATCGAGGTGGACCATGGCGATGGTCGGTCGAGAGGGTGCCCTGTGGGGGACGACCCTGCGTCGGAGCGTGCTGCCGATCTTGGTGTTGGGTGCGCTCGTGAGCAGCGGAACGGCGGCGGCCGATCCGGCACCGGATACGTCGGCGACCCCCGCGGTCACGGCGATCCCCTGGACCCAGGAGAAGGGACCGATGCCCACGGGTGTCACGGCCGAGGCGTTCGAGTCCGTCTCCTGTCCGGCCGCGAACGCCTGCGTCGCGGTGGGGTGGTACGACAACAGCTCGTACCATTCCTTCGCGGTGTCCGGGCTGTGGAACGGCACGGCATGGAAGCTCCACACGGTCCCCGTGGCTGGAGCAACGCAAACCGCCCTCGACGGTGTGTCGTGCACCGCGGCGAACGCGTGCGAAGCCGTTGGCTCCCGGAACAACGCCTCGGGCGACACCTTGCCGCTCGCCATGGCATGGAACGGAACCTCCTGGGCCGCGCAGAAGCCACCGAACCCCAAAGGCTCTACCTACAGCGTGTTGTACTCCGTGTCGTGCACCGCCTCGGGCCCGTGCGAAGCCGTCGGGCAAGACGGAGCGGTGGCGCTCGCCGAGGGGTGGAGCGGCACGAACTGGACGCTGCAAACGACAGCCGCCCTGACGAGCTCCGCGCAACTGAACGGCGTGTCGTGCTCCTCGTCGAGTGCCTGCGAGGCGGTCGGTCTGACCTCCGCTCCCGGTGAGAAAAATGCCCTGGCCGAGCGATGGAACGGTGGGACCTGGTCGGCGCAGACGATCCCCTCGCCGTCACCGACCGCCAAGACGTCGCTCTCCAGCGTTTCGTGCGTCGCAACGGGGAAGTGTGAAGCCACCGGTTCGGTGTCCGGCACGCCGGGTGCACCGCTCGCGGTGAAGTGGAACGGCACGGCGTGGAGCCTGCAGTCGGTGCCCGGCCCCAGCGCTTCGGAGGCCATTGCGGTCTTCTTCGGAGACGTCGCGTGCAGCGCCGCGAACGCGTGCGACGCCATTGGCTATTACACGACGTCTGTTAACAACGTCACGTTGGTCGATGCATGGAACGGCACGACGTGGGCGGCGGAGTCCGCTCCCAGTCCGAACGACGTCGACACCGCCGGCGTCTCCTGTCCGCCCACGGGCGCCTGCCAGGCCGTGGGGTTCTACGTGCCGAGCACCATCTCGCTCCCGCTCGTCATGGCAGGGCGGTAACGGGTCGGCGCGGCTGATCCGGCGCCTTCGGCAGACCCGGCCGTTCGCCTGGGCTGGCGACGGTGGCTACTGCGGCCCCAGCGAGTAGACGCCGGTCTCGGGGTGGTGGTACCAGCCGCTCGCGGCCTGGGTGCCGCCGTCGACGTGGATGGTCTGGCCGGTGATGTAGCTGGACATGTCGCTGGCCAGGAAGATGGCGGCGCCGGCCATTTCGTCGACGTGGCCGGGCCGGCCCATGGGCACCGTGAACCCGAAGCGCTCCTCGGACCCCTTCGGCGCGACTGCGGCCATGCCCTCGGTCAGCGTGATGTCGGGGGCCAGGGCGTTGACCCGGATCCCGTAGGGCGCGAGCTCAAGGGCCGCGGTCTTGGTGTAGTTGATGACGCCCGCCTTGGCCGCGGCGTAGGCGGCGTACCCCGGGGCGGCCCGCACCCCCTCAATCGACGTCACGCTCATGATGCTCCCGCCCATGCCGCGCTCGACCATCATGCGGGCCACCCGCTGGGTGCAGAGGATCACGTGCTTGAGGTTGGACCGGTAGAGGGCGTCCCAGCCGTTCTCGGACGTCTCGAGCAGGGGCGAGTTGAACACCCCGCCGGCGTTGTTCACCAGGATGCTGACCGGGCCCAGCTCGGCCACAGTGCTCTCGAGTGCCGCGTCCACTTCGCTCGAGTCGCGGACGTCGGTGTGGAGACCGAGGCCGCCGATCTCCTCCGCCGCCGCGGCGGCCGTGTCGGCGTGACGCTCCCAGATCGCCACCTTCGCGCCGAAGGCGGCGAAGCCCCGGGCGATGCCGCGCCCGATGCCCGAGCCCCCGCCGGTCACGACCGCGACGCGGTCGGTGAGCAGGATGGACGACGGGTCGATCGGCACGAGGGGGACTGTACAGTGGCGGCGTCGCCGTACGAGAGTGCTCCGCCGGTACGGCCGGGGGGCGGTCGGGGGGTTGTGTGCCGAGAATCGAGCCCATTCCGCTGGAGGAGATGGCGCCGGAGCCGCGTCGGATCATTGAGGAGGGCGTGACCGACGGGCTGTACGCCACGCCGATCCCGCTCCAGATCTTCGCCTACAAGACGTCGCAGATCCTGATGACGAACGCGGCGCGCACGACGTGGGGCCAGCAGTCGCTGCTCGGGGGGAGGATCCTCGAGCTCCTGCGCATCCGCAGCGCCCAGCTCGGCGAGTGCCAGCCCTGCATGCAGTCGCGCAAGCACGACTCCATCACCGAGGAGGACGTGGCCTGCCTCGTCTCGCCCGGGGGCGCCGAGCTCAACGAGCAGGAGCGCCTGGCCGTCGAGTTCCTCGACTTGCTCTCGGCCGACCACCACGCGATCGACGAAGAGTTCTACCGGCGGCTCGGCGAGCACTTCACGGCGGCGCAGATCATTGAGCTCGGGTTCTCGTGCGCCAACTCCATGGGGCTGCACCGCTTCATCCACACGCTCGACGTCTTCGGCGAGGATGCGCCGGTCATCCCGTACAGCGCCGACCAGGTCGACACCGCCGTCAGCGAGCCCGCGGTCCACGCCTCGGCATGACCCAGACGGTCCTGGTGACGGGGGCCACCGGGCTGGCCGGCGCCAACATCTGCAAGCTGCTCGTGGAGCGGGGCGGCGCCGTGCGCGCCCTGGCTCGGGAGACGGCGGACACCGCCCCGCTGGTCTCGCTCGGCGTCGAGGTGGTCACCGGTGACGTGACCGATCCGGACGCGGTGGTGCGGGCGGCCCGGGGGAGTGACGCCGCCATCCACTGCGCCGCCCTCTTGGGCGGCGCCAGCCAGAACATGGCCGACTTCGAGGCGGTGAACATCGGGGGCACCAAGAACGTGCTCGATGCGGCGGAGGCGGTTGGGGTTGGGCGCGTCGTGGCGGTGAGTACCGGCACCTTCTTCGACACGGCCGGCGGACTGGACCGCGAGGACGCGCCGGTCATGGACCACCCGAGCCAGGATCCGTACACCGTGACCAAGATGGCGGCCTTCCTCGACGCCATGTCCCGTGCCGCTGCTGGTCGCGACGTCGTCAGCGCGCACCCGGGTGCCATCTTCGGCCCGTCGCCGGTGGCGAGCAACGCGCTCGGGGATCACCAGTTTCAACCGGGTGCTGCTCTCAGCGGCGCGCAGGCGTATTGAGCGGTACCTCAAGTTCCCGGTCAGCTGGGTGTTCGCCGACGACATTGCACGCGGCTGCCTGCTGGCGCTCGACAAGGGCGTGTCGGGGGAGCGCTACATGCTCGACGGACGGCCCGAGGACGTGGTCAGCATCGCGAACGCGTGCAACCGGATGTGCCGCATGGCCGGCCTCGACCACGAGGTCGTCGACGTCGAGCCGTCCGACGACCCGGAGCTGGCGAAGGTCTTCGGCCCCACCCTGGTGGCCATCGCCGAGAAGGCGGCTCGGGTGACGCCCCAGCGCAAGAGCCTCGAGGACTCCAAGACCTACAAGCGGCTGGGCTACCGCCCGATCAGCCTGGACGACGGGCTGGCGCAGACGCTGGAGTGGCTCCGCGCCATGGGGCGGCTGGACGCGGCGTAGAGCTTCGGGCTCGTCGCTCAAATGAGCGACGAGAGTCCTGTGGGACGAGAGTCCTGTGGGAGGAGAGTCCTGTGGGAGGAGAGTCCTGTGGGACGAGAGTCCTGTGGGTGTCTCCAAAAAGTATGCACATACTCGTTTACAGTTTCTGGTGACGGCACGCCGATCTTCGCTCGCCGGCGGGCCGGCGGCCTTCTGGCCGAAGCGGGATCAGTCTTCGAGATTCAAGAAGCGGAGCGAGAGCTCGAGGAGCTGGGCCTTGAGCGTGGCGTCGTCGAGGTCCGCCACCAAGGGGTGGTTCACGGCCCCGCCGATGGCGGAGGCGACCATGGCGACGCGGGTGCGCGCGGTCGCGTCGGCCTGTCCGCGCAGGAGGGCCTGAAAGAGGTGGTCCATGAACTCCATGAAGGGCTGGCGTTCGGCCAGGAGCCGGACGATCGCGGGGTCGTAGAGGAGGGTGTTGACCATCCGACGGCGCGCGACGGCGAGGTCGATCACCTGGCCCAGCAAGCCCTCGAGGGCGCCCGGTCCCGGCTCCGCTTCGGCCGCATCGAGCGCCGCCTCGAGCCGGCCCAGTTCGAGCTCGACCGCCGCCACGACGATCGCCTCCTTCGTCTTGAACTGGTGGTACACGGCTGCCTTCGTCACCCCGACGGCGTCCGCAATCATCTGCAGCGACGTGGCGCTCACTCCCTGCTGGGCGAACAGGTCGAGGGCCGCCGTCACGACTCGCATCTGTGCCGCGCTGTAGACGGTGGAGCCCAGGCGGGGGGCGACGACCTGCTCCGACGAGCTCACCCGAACGACGCTAGCCGAGCTGTTGTCACGGGCTAGCCGATCGGCTACTTTGGGTGACAGTTGGTCGGCGGTGGGCGCCGGCCCCTCGAGTCGCAGGAGGTCCCGGTGGCAGAGCCCCAGAACGAGGTGCAGGACCAGTTCTTCGAGATCCGTAAGCCGGGTGCGCACCTGGAGGAGGGCGTGGTCGCCGACGACTTCGTCATTGCGCTCGGCGTCGACATCGTCAACTTTCCCAAGTTCCCCAAGTTCGACGACACCCGCACCTATGCGAAGACGGACCTCGACATCCGCCAGCAGGTCGACGTCGACTCAGGGGCCGAGTTGCCCGACTACAGCGGACCCTTCCGGTCCGAGCTGCGCTTCACCGACTTCTCGGCCGAGGCCATCGCGACCAAGTTCGTCCCGTGGAGCGAGCAGTACATGCTGCTGTGCGTCAACGGTTGGTCCGCCGAGGTCGGAAAGCGCTACGGCACCGAGATCGCGGCCGAGCTCGAGTGGGCGGCGTGGAACGACCAGGTCGTCCCCGAGATCGAGCGCATGAAGAACGAGTTCCTCCCCGTGGGGACGACCTACGACGACCCGAACCGGGAGGTCCGCGACGAGGACCGGCCCGGCACGCGTGTGGTGTACACCGGGCTGTTCTCGCCTCGTCCGGGCATCGGTGAGCTGTCGAAGCAGGAGGTGGTCGCGTGGTTGCTGGGGTCGCACGAGTACCTGCTCCAGTGCATCGAGGCGTGGGCGACCCAGATCACGGTGCGCTACGGCCTCGACGTCATGTTCGACATTCAGTACACGCTCTGGGGTGACACCGTGCTCCCGGGGGTGAAGAAGCTCAAGACCGAGTACCTCGGTATCTCCGGCGACACGGTCGAGGACTGGATGAAGGATCTCCAGACCGACGCCACCGCCATGCCGGGCAAGGCCTTCGACGTCGTCTTCGAGATGCCCGAGCCCGACGTCGGCATCATGACCTTCAACCGCTGCGTCGCCGTCGACCAGTGGGAGTCCATGGGGCGGCCGGACATCCTGGAGAAGAACTGCCACTCGACGTGCCCCAAGTCGATGATCGTGACGACCAAGATGTACAACCCGAACATGAAGGTCGACATCCTGGCCATCCCGCCGCGGGTGGACCCGGGCGACGTTTGCTGCAAGTGGAAGTTCAGCATGCGCGACGAGAGCGACCCCGAGTACGTCCCGGTCACGCTGAGGACGAAGCCGAAGGACTGACGCGGCGGGTCACGACGTGACGGGCGTCTTGGGCGCCCGCCGTGGACGTCGAGACGTGGACGGCGCAAAAAACCGTAAACGGGTTTGTGCATGGTTCTCGAAGACTGGCTCGGCGACTCCTGGGTTTCTGTGGGTCAGATCCGCCATGGAAGGCGGGGTCAAGGGCAGCCGAAGGCTGGCGTAGCGGACCCTTGAGGCCGCCGAGGTGAACGCGCCGCCATCAATCATGGAAGAGGTCCCGGCCTTGGCCGGGGCCTGGTTGCGCCTCCCATCGTGGCGCAAAGAAGGCGAGAACCAGCGCATGTGATCACTGCTGAGAACGGCAGGCATAGGTACCGGCAGGGTCCCTCTTCGCCGAGTTCGGGCCCGTACAAGCACCAGACGTCCTCATTTCGGCCGTTGGTCCTGGTCGCCGAATATTTCTGGTGGAGGAACGACCGCTGAAACCCGATGAGAACCCTGGAAGCATCACCGGGCCTCATGCCATCAGGAGCTCTCACCTCCGTACTCGTCGTCGGTGACGTGGTCGCCCCAGTGATCGTGGTAGTCCGGCGCGCTCTCGGTCATGGAGATGTGGGTCATGAAGTGGTCCGCGGAGGCACCGTGCCAGTGCTCTTCGCCTGACGGCGTGCGGATCACGTCACCGGCGCGGATCTCGTGGACTCCGTCCCCCCGGCTCTGAATCAGCCCCTCCCCTTCGGTGACGTAGAGCGACTGCCCGAGTCCGTGCGAGTGCCACGCTGTCCGCGCGCCCGGCGTGAAGTGCACCGCGTTCACCTGGATCCGTGAAGGCTCCTCACCCCGTGCGATGGGATCGATGTAGACGTCGCCGGTGAACCACTCCGCTGGCCCTTTGATGGACGGCTGTTTCGGGATGATCTGCATTTTGTGTGCTCCTCCGATCGTGGATCAGGTCCGACGGCTGACGCGACGACAGCCAAAGGCTGGCACGGTCCGATGTCGAGCGTCGATCCGTGGTACGCCCGCTCGTAGGGAGCCGTGGTACGCCGTCCCACCTCATCGGCCGGTAGGGCGTAGCGTGCCATAGGGGTTCGAAAGGGAGGCAGTCATGTGGGTGGTCGGGGTTGGCGTCTTCGCGGTGTTGGCGGTCTTCGTGGTGGTTGCTGGCGTGTCCAAGATGCGGCGGGCCAACCGGGGCGAATAGACCGGGCGCGATTCGTTCGGAACAGTCGTTTCCAAAGTTTGTCCATTGTCGACGGTGGGCACGGTTGTTACAGTCACGTGACAACCGAAGCCGGTGCTTGCGTCTGGTGCCCGATCCCGGGGCTGGCGTCGCGTCGGCAGAAAAGGGGGCTAAACCGATGAAGCGATGGAATCTGCTCATGGTGGGTGCGGCAACCCTCTTCGGGACGCTCGGTCTGACGGCCTCCGCCGCCACGGCGGGAGCGTCCACGGCGGCCACATCTCTGGTGAGCGGGACGGCGTCGCCGGTCGCCGCCAAAACGCCGACCACCGGGTCGGTAGCGGGCACCACCTCCATCAACTTCGAAATCTCCCTTAACGTCCGCGACGCCGCCGGCGCTCAGGCACTCGCCCAAGCGGTCTCCACGCCGGGTAGCTCCCAGTACCGCGCCTACCTGACGCCAGCTGAGTGGGAGGCCCAGTTCTCGCCGACCAGGGCCCAGGTGGCGCAGGTCACGACCTGGCTCCGCCAGCAGGGCTTCCAGGTGGGCACGGTGTCCGCGGACCGACTCCGCATCGACGTCACCGGCACCGCGGCGCAAGTGGAGCAGGCCTTCTCGACCACGCTCTCGTACCACGTGGTGGAGGGACGGACTTTGCGCCTGCTCGACAGCAACCTGACCATCCCGAGCTCGCTCTCCGGCATTGTGGGCGGCGCGCCGGGGCTCAGCGAGACAGTGGCCACGCCCGACACCAGTTCGGGCGCGCCGGCGACCTCCGCTGCGACCGCTGCGACGGCCCCCGTTCCGAACGACGACAACGCGGTGCCGGCGGCAGGTCGCGGCCCGTCGCCCTTCCCGCCCCCGTCCGGCTTCGTTCCGGCTCCGCCGTGCGGCAAGTCCTACAACTCGAAGACTGCGACGACACTGCCTCCCTATGGCAACGGCTACCCGGCCACGCCGCCGTACCAGGTGTGCGGGTACTCGCCCTCGCAGTTCCGCTCCGCCTACGGGGTCGCGAGCCAGGTGGCCGCGGGCCAGACGGGACAAGGGGAGACGGTGGCCATCGTCGACGCCTACGCGTCGCCGACGTTGCTCTCCGACGTGCAGCAGTACTACCGGGCGGCCGACCCGTCGCACCCGCTGAGCAGCAGCCAGTTCAGCGCGCTCTACCCCTCCGAGTACGACCACGCGATTCTCTGCGGGGCCAGTGGTTGGTACACCGAGCAGACGCTCGACGTGACGTCGGTCCACGCAGTGGCCCCTGGTGCCCACATCGACTACGTCGCCGCCTCCAGTTGCCTCGACAACGGGTTGCTCAACGCCGTCGCGAAGGTGGTCGACGATCACCTGGCGCAGGTGATCACCGATTCGTGGGGCGACACCGGTGGCGATCTGCTCGACTCGGCGTCTACGCGAGCCGCCTACGACAGCGTCCTGACCATGGCGGCGGGCACGGGAGTGAGCGTGCTCTTCTCATCGGGGGACGACGGTGACAATTTCCCGGTGCTCGGCGTCACATCCCCGGACTTCCCGGCCTCGAGCCCGTACGCGACGTCGATCGGGGGCACCACGCTGCAGGTCGGCTCCAAGGGCCAGCGCCTTGGTGAGCTGGGATGGTCGACGTACCACAGCTACCTGTGCACATCCGTCCTCTTCGGTTCGCCGGGATGCTCGAAGGCGACCGTGAACACGTGGCTCCCGCTGAGCTTCGACGGTGCGGCCGGCGGTGGCACCAGCTACTACTACCAGCAGCCGTGGTACCAGGCGGGCATCGTCCCGACCTCGATGTCCGAGGAGAACTCCCCGATCACCGGGTCGTCGCCGATGCGCGTGGTGCCCGACTTCTCCATGGACGCCGACCCCTCGACTGGCCTCTTGATGGGCCAGACGCAGACCTTCCCCAACGGGACGTACTGGGATACGACCCGCTACGGCGGCACCAGCCTCGCCTCACCGCTCTTCGCCGGCGTGGTCGCGCTGGCCGACCAGGCGTCCGGCCCGGCGCTCGGTTTCCTCAACCCGGCGCTCTACAAGCTGGACACCAGCGACCCGTCGGCCATCTACGACGTGGTGCCGGGTGGGAAACAGTCGCAGGCCCGGGTCGACTACGCCAACCTGTTCGACAACAGCGACGGGTTGATCACCTCGTACCGCATCATCACGTACGAAGGAGTGGAGGCCTACTGCAACGGCTCGGGCAACTGCGCGTCCCGCGACAACACCTTGGTGACCGCAGCGGGCTACGACAACATGACGGGACTCGGGACCCCGGGGACCGGCTTCGTGTCGGCGCTCTCCAAGTCGTAGCTGCACATCACCCGCAGTTCCTGACCGAGGCGATCTCGTCTCGGTCAGGTCCACCGGTCGGGTGACCGACCGCAGACGGTGCACGTCGATGGCCATGTGCTTTTTGTGACATCGCCTGTGCTCGTCGTGGTGATGTGGTGCGCCAGTCCCCAGTCTCGATTTGAGAGGCCGGAGCCGCCCTGGGGGTGGCCGTGGTTTTCGGGACTTCGGATTCGCGGGGGGTAACGAGGGTCCGAGGTTCGAGGTGGTCAGGCTGCCATCGTCTGGTCAAGCCGATTCGGCTCTGTGTCCCGCAGCCGGGTGTGGCAGCCAAGCTTGCTTCCTGAGGTGAGCGTTCGCGCGGCCTATCCAGCGTGGATCTGGATGGGCTACGGTGCAAGAGGGGTTGACATTGGGAGGGTGGGTGGAACTCTTTTGGCGAAACACAACCGTTGGATTCTCTCGATGTATCCGGGGTGGATTCATTGCGCTGGCCAGCATCGCCTTGATCGGCGCCGTGGCGTGCGGTGCGAGCGCAGCCGCAACCGCGCCAGATCTTGAATCGACTCCCGCGGCAGGAGGTGTTTGGCAACCGCCCGAAGAAATCGCGGTGTCACTGAACACGAACGGCTTTGCTCAGACGACCAGTGTCTCATGCTCATCGCCGGGCAATTGCGGGGCTGTCGGAAAGTTCGACTCCCAGCAGTCCGGTGATCGGCTCTTCGTAGCGAATGAGGTCAACGGATCGTGGGGAAAGGCCAAGCAGGTGCCGAACCCGGACGAGTACGGCGAGGTCGCCTCCGCAATCTCCTGCCCCTCTGACGGAGACTGCTTTGTTGTAGGGGAGAACCAGAGCCTTGGCTCCACCCTCGTCATTGATGAGACCAATGGGACCTGGGCCAAACCCCAAGATCTTGTCGCTGGTGACCTGGAGACCGTCTCCTGTACAACTGGGGGCTCATGTGTCGCTGGCGGAACAGTCGGCTATGGAGGACAGGCCCTCGTAATCCCCGAGGCTGGTGGCACCTGGGGTACGGCGCAGGTCTTACCAGGACCGCTGGACGTTGACGCCGCGATCACAAGCATCTCGTGTACCGCATCGGGCGATTGCACTGCGGGTGGCAGCTACGACGACCAGCCCGCGGGACCGCTTCCAGGTGTGGGATATCCGTTGGTAGCCACCGAAACAGGCGGCACTTGGGGTTCGGTGCGACGTCTGGCCGGACCCTTTGACTACTCAGACAGCAGCGACGAGGTCGATCTCGTTACCTCCGTCTCGTGCTCCTCTCCCGGAAATTGCACCGCTGGCGGCGAATACGGTGCCTACGACGGGTTCCAACAGGGATTCGTCGCGTCCGAGACCGCTGGGGTTTGGGGCAAAGCCAAAGAGGTCGCTGCTTCGCTCGACAAAGGCGATCGCGGCAATCTCCAGTCGGTGTCGTGCCCCACCAACGGTAACTGTGCAGTCGCTGGAACCTACGTCGATGCAAGCGGCGATCCGCAGGCCTACGTCGACAACGAAGTAGCCGGCAGCTGGGAGCCTGCCGAGGAGGTAGCGGGGTCGCTCAACGTCGGTGGATACGCCTGGTTGAGTTCAGTCTCTTGTCCCTCGGCTGGCCATTGTTCTGCAGCGGGCTATTTCGCCAATGCAGCCGGTGGATTCGTCGCCCTCGTCGTGACCGAGCTCAACGGCTCATGGGGAGTCGGTCAGGCTATTGCAACATCACCAATCGACGATGGCTCGGCTGAAGTCAATTCCATATCCTGCCCTTCTGCCAATAGTTGTGCAGCAGGAGGCCTAATCGTCGACAACCATAATTACAACCATCTTGACTGGCAGCAGGCATTTGTAGGCGATAAGACACCCTCGTAATTTCTGCGTGAGCGTAAGTGCCGTTGTCCAGGCTCGAGCGGAGTGACCCGCTTCATCTGCCCCAACCCCCAAGTTCGGAAGAGCGCGGCAGCGCATGTACGCGAGGCCACACGCCCTTGTCTGTGCGAAGGGCAGGGGAGGTGTCAGAGGGATGCTCTGTCTTCCGGCCGGAACTCCCTTCAAGGTCCGAAGCGACGGTCTAGCCGGACACCTCAGATGTCACGCCGACGGTTCGCGTACCGGGACGTCAGCGAGAGGAACGATGTATCCAAAGAAGGCGACAAGTGCCCCTGCGAACATCAAACCCATGCCCGAGAGTCTCCATGGATGTGACACGGTCAGCATCCCGCCAGCGGCGGCAAGGATGAGCCCGGCGAAGCCGATCTTTGCGCCGAGGCGCACGAACCTCGACGCACCGAGAGCCGCGATGAGGATGACCAGCGCCCCGATCGCCAGCAGCCCCCCGAGAACGGCGTGGGCGCCGTACACACCCCTGCTCTGCGGAGGCAGCCACTGGTCAGGTCGTCCAACCGGCAAGAGCACCAAGCAAGCCACTCCGAGTGCGAACTCGATGCCGATGGCGATCATCATGACCACCCAAACCCAGCGTGCAATCACGATGTGCTCACGTTTCGCTCAGGCATCGAGAGAAGAGGGGCTGCGTCGAGCGCAGCCAATTCCCTCTCCAGCTGTCGTTCCGACTCATTATCGCCGCTCGCAACGACACGAATATTCTTCGAGAGGCGAACCGTCTCGACCGCACCGACACACGACGAGCCGCTCCCAGCAGGGGCGTGTCCGCCTTGAGCCGGCGTTCTTCTGGGTGCCTGCGACGGTTTCTGACGCGACGGGACCGTTTGTGATCGGTTGAGGCGGCGCCGGAGAGTCCTCGAGGCGTGCACTCTCTTCGGGTTGGCCCCACGCCGGGCTTCAGCGAGCAAGACTGGAGGCGTGACACAGGGATGGCGCGTCCAGCCAGTGGACCACCGGGACCCCTTGGCTCCCGTGGAGGACATCGTGCGCCTCATCGACCTGGCCGGCACGGCCACGGCCGCCGCCTACAGCCGCAGCGACGTGGTCCAGGCGCTCAGCGAACACCAGCCGGCCGCCGTGGCGTTGGCGTCCGGGCAGTTGGTCGGCGTCGCCACCGCGCGAATGGCCGGTCGCGATGCGCATCTTCTTGCCCTCGCCCTGCACCCGAATTGGCGGAACCGGGGCATCGGCTCGGCGCTCCTTCGCGCACTCGACCAGGAAGCGATCCATCACGGCGCCCTGCGCATGCTGGCTCTGGTCGAACCGGGTCAAGTCGGGGGGGTCGCGTTCGCACACCAGGGTTTTGAGCGAATCGACGGGCTCCACTTCTACCTCAGGTCTGGCTCCATCGTGCCCGAGGAGCTCGAGATCGTAGAGCGCTACGGCGGCCACTTTCCGGCGGCAGGGCTGTGGGAGGAGATAAAGGGTTTTTCGACGACTAAGGAGCTCCTGGAGCGCCGGATCGTCGATCCGCTGGCGCATGCCGAGCTGGCGGAGAGCGTCGGCCTACGAGCACCTGCGGCGGTGATGCTCTTCGGGCCTCCTGGGACGGGCAAGACCTCATTTGCCCGCGCCATGGCGTCGCGCCTCTCCTGGGCGTTCGTCGAGCTGCACCCCTCACTCCTGGGTCATGGCACCGCTGGCGCAGCGGCGTTGCGTGCCGCGCTCGACGATTTGGCGCACGTGGACCGCTTATTGTGCTTCATCGACGAGGCGGACGAAATCGCGTCGGCTCGCGCCAGCCGACCCGAGAGCCAGCCGATCGTCAACGAGCTGCTCAAGGCAATTCCCGTCTTCAAATCCCGCCCGGGTCGACTCATGGTGATGGCAACGAACTCAATCGCCTCCATCGACCCGGCCATGCTCCGGCCAGGACGCTTCGATCTCATCATCCCGATCGGTGCCCCCGACAGTGCTGGCCGCAGGGAGCTGGCGGCAGCGTTCCTAGAGAACTGCGATGCCGCGGACATCGCCGAGCACACGGAGGGCTTCACGCCGGCCGACTTCGCGCTGGCCGCCCAGCGAGCCGCCCAGCTCGCCTTCGAGCGCGCTCTCGGCGGCGGTGCGCCTGCGGTGACGACCGAGGACTGCGCCGACGCCGTCTCACGGACGCGTCCGAGCGTCCACAAGGAAGCGGCCGCCGCTTTCGACGAGGAAGCGGCCGTGTTCGCCAGGCTCTGACGTGGTCTCCGAGACCCATCGGCGATGGCTCGCGAGAAGAACCCGGGGGCGTAGCTCTGTCCGGCCCCCCGCCCTGGTGAAAGGCAGAAGGCCTGGGTGGCCATCCATCTGCGCGGCCAACCCGATGAGTGGGTCGTGGTGGAGCGCTGCGGCGGGGCCGCGGTTCAGGCGTCGCGGCGGACCATGAGCCACCCGCCGATCAACAACGCTGCGGCGGCGTAGGCGCACATGACCGCAAAGCCCGTCCACGGGCTGAACGTCGGCCCGAAGTCGAACTGGCCGCGGGTCGACGTCATGGTGTTGATGATGGCGAACGGCATGAACTTCAGGACGGGATGGCTGAGAGAGGACGGCAACGACTCGACGATGAGCGGCAAGACCAGGAACGCACCGACGTACGCCGTGATGGCGCCGGCGGTGTGCCGCACGATGGCACCGAGTCCCAGCGCGAACAAGCCGAAAATCGGAACGAGGAGTCCACCGCCGACGACAGCGCGCAAGACCCCAGGCTGGCTCAGCGTGGCGTGCGGAGCCGGGCTCGACAGGAGGGCCTGACAGAGGAAGAAGGCACCGAAGGAGAGGATCTCACCGACGACCAAGGCCAGGGCGGCGAACACCGCCGCCTTCGCGGCGAGCACGAGCGGACGGTGCGGGACGGCGCTCAGCGTCGCCCGGATGGTCACGGTGCCGTATTCGGCGCTGATGACCAAGACCCCCAGCACGCCGATGACGAGCTCGCTGAAGAGGAGGCCGCGCAGGCTGAGCCCAGTCGGGTCGAAGGTGATCTTGTCCGGGAGGGAGAACGTGTTCCATTGGTGCGTGACCGTGACGCCGGCGATGATGGCGACGCCGATCGTGATGAGCGTCATGGCGAAGATGCTCCAGCCGGTCGACCGGACGGAACGCATCTTGATCCATTCCGACGCGAGAACGCTCGGGACGCGGATGCGGCGGCCCTGCGCGGGAGGCAGACCGGCTCGGGTCGGGACGGCGACGGTCACGCTTCCTCCCTCGGCGCCGAGCCGGCAGCCGGCACGGGCACACTGATCGGCAGGGCCTCGGCGTGGAACTCGACGCTGTCGCGCGTGAGCTCCATGAACGCCTCCTCGAGCGACGCCGACTGCGTGGCGAGCTCGTGCAGAAAGATGCCGTTCGTGCCGGCCAGGTCACCGATGTCCGCAGCGGACAGCGCGGAAACGGCCAGCGCGCCGTCAGCCTCCCGGCGGACGACCGCGCCCTTGGCCCGCAAGAGCGGCTCCAGACGATCGATGTGGGGCGAGCGGACCCGGACGAATTGCCCTGAGCTCTCGGCGATGAACTCGGCCGTCGATCCGGCCGAGATCAACTTGCCCTTGCCGATCACGACGATGTGGTCAGCCGTCAGCGCCATCTCGCTCATCAGGTGGCTCGAGACGAAGACCGTTCGGCCCTCCGCCGCCAGACCCCTGAGCAGGTTCCTGACCCAGAGGATGCCCTCGGGATCGAGACCGTTCACGGGCTCGTCGAAGAGGAGCACCTCGGGGTCACCGAGGAGAGCGGCCGCGATGCCGAGGCGCTGGCCCATGCCAAGTGAGAATTTGCCGGCCCGCTTCCGCGCCACCTTCTCGAGCCCGACCAACTCGAGGACCTCGAGCACGCGTGACGGCGGGATGTCGTTGGAGCGGGCCAGGAACCAGAGGTGGTTGTAGGCGCTGCGACCGGGGTGGATGGCGCGGGCCTCGAGCAGCGCACCGACCTCTCGCAGCGGGAGTGGCAAGTCGTGGTAGCGGCGGCCGTTGACCGTGGCCGTGCCCGCATCCGGAGCGTCGAGACCCATGATGATCCGCATGGTGGTGGACTTGCCGGAGCCGTTGGGGCCGAGGAACCCGGTCACCTGGCCCGCTTTGACGTCGAAGGACAAGTCGTCGACGGCGAGGGTGTCCTTGAAGCGCTTCGTCACGCCGCGGACTTCGATCACGCCGGCTGCTCCGCGTGCACTCTTTGCTCCAGTCCCGTCTCCGGGCCGTGCTGGTGGGTCGTTCGAGAAACGCCGCGAGTGTGGATGATCATGGCTCGCCCATCATTGCGCCTGCGGCGGTTCAGAGAATCCGCCGAAGGTCGGAATCGCCGTCTGTCTTCCCTAGACGGTTGATTCCAAGGGATCCCCGGTGAGCGAGGGTCCGCGTCGGACGCGACAAAGGCGTCCATGATCGGCGTTGCGTAATCCCAACTGGACCATGGAGGTCAAATGGACGCCGACCTGGACACCTTTGTCACCGCACTGTACGTGACGATCGACGACGCGCTTCGGATCCGCCCTGAGCTGCGCCCATGGCGCCCGAGGATCGGGCTCGCCCCCAAGATCTCCGACGCCGAACTCGTCACCTTGGCCGTGCTCCAGGCGCTCTTGGGCTTCACCTCTGAGACCCGCTTCTTGCGTCACGCTGCGGTCCACCTGCGGTCCTGGTTCCCCTACATCCCCATGCAGAGCGGCTACAACAAGCGGCTGCGCAAGTCCGAAGGCCAGCTCAGGGCGTGCATCCGCCTGCTGGCGACCGACACCGAGCACTGGGACGACGACACCTGGGTCATGGACTCGACGCCGGTCGAGTGCGGACGCTCGCGTCCCACCGTCGAACGATCCGACCTGGCGGGGTGGGCCTCCTACGGCTACTGCGCCAGCCACTCGCGCTTTTTCTGGGGCCTGCGCCTGCACCTCGTCTGTACGCCGGCGGGGTTGCCGATCACCTTCGCGCTGGCCGATCCCAAGGTCGACGAGCGCGAGGTGGCCCGGTTCCTCTTCGAGGCCGAGCCCGCGCTGTTGCGCCCCGGCCAGCGCGTCCTCGCCGACAAGGGCTATCGATCGCGCGAGTTCGAGACCTTCTTGGCCGAGCACGGGGTCACGCTGATCCGACCCGCCCACAAGGGCGACCGAGGCCGCGTGAGCAGCCCGCTCCTCAAGCCCTTGCGCCAGCTCATCGAATCGGTCAACGCCACGCTCAAGACCCAGCTCGACCTCGAGCGCCACGGGGGCAGAACCCCAGGTGGCGTCCTTACCCGCGTGCTCCAGCGCCTGCTCGCGCTGACCGCCGCCATCTGGCACAACGCCAAGACCGCGCAGCGTCCGCTGCGATCGCTCGTCGCGTTCGACCACGGGTGACCCCTTGGAATTAACCATCTAGGGGTCATCCCCTACTTCGGGTCAGGGTCATCGTCCCCCTTCACGAAGAAACCCCCCGAACCCCATCGCCGGGGGTCCTGGGGGGTTTAACTTCGTTGGGGTCGGATGGCGGCGGGGAGCCTCCGACCCTCCTGGTTGGGATCACCGCCGGATGATGGGATGCGGCACATCCCTGTCGCGTGACCATACGCCGATGGTGTGGGGGTGATGCCAGGCCCGATCTTGGGGGCCGTGAAGTGGGTGCCTCTTCACATTGGGTCAACGGCGCGCCCGTGACGCGGCGTGGCCCGTTCGCGACGCCGTCAGGCACGCGCTGGATCGAAACCAAAAGACGGATTCGGCAAGACGATGACGCGGCCCTCCCGTTGGATCCGCTTTCGGCGCGGGCCTTTACAAGGGTATGACTGCCCAGGTATGACTGGGGACGGGATCATGCGCCCGGATGGCGGGAAGGGCCCGTCACGACCCTGCGTAGGCCCTGAGGTGCGCCATGCTGTTCATGACGACATACAGAACAAAGCCTTACCTTCCGCGTTCCGAGACAAAGAAGCTCCTTGAACTTTTCGCGAAGGTGGGAGCAGCTCCCGGGACCATCGCCCACTACGTTGCGGCTGACAACACGGTGGGATGGACTATTACCGAAGCCGAGGACGCCACAGGTGGCTATGCGGCAACCCTCCAATACTCGGATTACATCGAGTTCGATACGAAGCCCATCCTCACGATCGAAGACGCCCTGCCCCACTTGTTAGAGGCCTATCAGTAGGTCCAACTGCTGATCGCTCCGTCGGCAAACTGATCGATCGGACAGGTTCCGCCGATATCACTTGAGCGGGGCGGAGTGTGAGCCCCACACCATTCTGGGGGGCCGCGACCAGACACGGCTTGCATCCAGCTCTCGGCCTGCCGTCAGAAAAGTTCTGACGAGCGTGGGGTACCACCCCCCCGCTGCCGTCAGAAAAGTCCTGATGAGCGTGGGTTTCCAACCCAGGCTCGGGGCGCGGAAGACCTGGGGCAACGGGTGTGGAAAACTGGGACCAGGGAGACCCAGCGGCTCCGGCCGCGACCGTCTTATTGGGGGGATGTACGCACGTGATGCTGGCCCGACCCGCTGACACCGCTGCGCGCCGCGAGGCGCTGGGGACCACGGCCCGCCGGCGTGCGAGCGGGCCGCCACAGGTCGGCGCATGAAGTCGCACCGTTGGCTCCCTTCGCCGGTTTCGCTGGCGATCGCGGTCGTGATCGTCCTCGCGAGCATCGGCGGCTATTTCTTCCTGCAGCACAGCGTCGACCAGCAGGAGACGGCACTGCTCCAGAGCCAGACCACCGATGCCGGTGCGACGGCTTCGTCGCTGTTCGGGGGACTCACCACGTCGGTGTCGAGCGACGCGACTGTGGTCAAGCTCACCGGTGCATCGCCGAGCGCGTTCAAGGCCCTGAACCCGCCGTCGTCCAAGAGCGCGCTATCCGTCAACCTGATCCGCAAGACCGGACAGGACTACGTGGTGGTGGTGGCTACCGGTCCGGGCTTGACAGCCGGAGAAGTGCTCAGCGGCCCCGCCCTCGCGACCGTCGAAGAAGCGACGGAAGGCGGCGTGACGACCGGGCCGGTCACGTCGAATGGGACGCTGAGCTACGGACGGTTCGCCACCAAGGTATCCGGCGACCTGTACGTCTACGAGCAGATCGCCATCCCTCCGCACGTCAACGTCGCCGCGGCGCTGGGATCGGCGGCTTTCAGCGAACTCAACATCGCGCTCTATGGCCCAGGACCCACACATCCCCAGAACCTGTTCGTTGCGACGACGAGGGAGCTTCCGCTGCCCGGACCCACGGCGCGCACGATGGTCAAGATCGGCGCGTCGGATTGGACGCTCGTGGCAGCGACCAAGACACCGTTCGTCTCGGGCCTGGCCTCATCGGCGCCCCTGATCCTCCTCGTCTTGGGGCTCCTCATCGCCCTGATCGTCACGCTGACCGTGGAGACGGTCCAACGGCGTCACCGGTACGCGCAGGCCCTCGTCCAAGAACGGACGGCCGACCTGCACGCGTCGTTGCAGGAGCTCAAGGACGCCCAGGACGCCCTGGTCCGGAGTGAGCGGCTGACCGCGGTCGGCGAAATGGCGTCGGTGATCGGGCACGAGCTCCGTAATCCGCTGGCGGCCGTCACCAACTCCCTCTTCATTGTGCGCAACGACCTGGGCGACGTGTCGCCGACAACCGAGAAGTACTTGTCGGTGGCCGAACGGGAGACGTCGAAGGCGGCCACGCTGGCGGACGACCTGACGGCGTTCGTCCGGCCTCGCGAGCTGAAGAAGACCGAGATCGAGTTGCTCGATCTCGTACAAGAGGTCATGGGCGCGACGCCGTCTCCCGACGGCGTCGAGGTGCTCCTCGACATCGCGCCCGTTGAGGTCCTCGGCGACCGTGGCCAGCTCGCCGAGATCTTGACCAATCTGGTCGCCAACGCCTACCAGGCGATGCCCGACGGAGGCACGTTGCGTCTCAGCGCGAGGTCCGGCATTCCGGGCGCGACGATCGTGGTCGAGGACACGGGACCAGGGGTAGACCAGACGGTCATGGATCAAGTGTTCGAGCCCTTCTTCACGACGAAGAGCAGTGGCACCGGTCTCGGCCTGGCCATCGTGCAGCGCCTCGTCCAGGCCCACGACGGCCAGGTCTCCCTCGAGAACCTGCCGACCGGCGGAGTCCGGGTGACGGTGATCCTCCCACTCGCGGAAGAGCGGGTGCCTGTGTGAACGGTGTGATGCTGGCCGACATCCTGGTCGTCGACGACGAAGAGCCGGTCCGGACCTCCGTGGTCGAAATCCTGCGCTCGGCCGGCTACTCGGTGCTCGAGGCTGAGGACGGGCAGGCCGCACTCGATCTCCTCGAGTCCGGCAGCGTCGGGCTGATCCTCCTCGACATCCGGATGCCTCGACGGAGCGGCATCGAGGTCCTGGAGGCACTGGACACGCCGCCGCACGTCATTTTGATGTCGGCCTTCCGCTTCGAAGGCGAAGACAAGAAGAACGTCGGGGACAAGGTGTTCTCACATCTGGTGAAGCCGGTCGCCCCCCGCCGCCTTCTCGACGAGGTCCGAGCGGCCATGGAGCGAGGCGAGGAGCGGCCGTGACGTCCTCTGCCGGCGCGGCCGACTCCCACGAAGTCGTCCTGCTGGTCGACGACGACGAGGAGGTGCGGCAGACCCTCGTGGCGTTGTTGGCCCTCGATGGGATCGAGACGATCACGGCCGGACGGGTGGACGAAGCGCTGGAGCTCGTCGTGGTGCAAAAACCGGCCGTCGTGGTCGTCGACTATCAATTGCCCGACGGCAGCGGAATCGAGCTCGCCCAACAGGTCAAGGTGCACGACCCGGAGCTCCCGGTCCTCCTGCTGACCGGATACGCGACCTTCGACACCGCCGTCGCGGCGGTTGGGCAACTCGACGCTTATCTCATCAAGCCGGTCGCGCCGCAGCAGCTCCAGCACAGCGTGGCGAACGCGCTGACGAGGCGACGCCTCCAAAACCAGAACCGGAGCCTGGTCGACCGCCTGACGCGGATCAACGCGTACCAGGCCATGTACGACCCGCTCACGGGCCTCCTCAACCGGGCCCTCCTCGACGATCGCCTGGAGCAGAACCTGGCCATCAGCCAGCGAACCGGGGGCTCGCTGGCGCTGTTCTTCTTGGACCTGGACCGTTTCAAGGTGGTGAACGACCTCTTTGGCCACCAGGTGGGCGACCAGGTCCTGCAAGAGGTGGCGAACCGGCTGTCGAGCTCGTGCCGAAAGACCGACAGCGTCGCCCGCTTCGGCGGTGACGAGTTCGTCATCATCTGCTCGGACATCAGGAACTCGGCCGATGCGTGCGTGTTCGCCGACCACCTCCTCGAGAACTTCAAGGAGCCCATGGAGATCGACGGCTTCGAGCATGCGATCAGCGCCAGCGTGGGGATCGCCGTGACGGTGCCGGGAGGAAGCCGCCGGCAGTCCGCCGAGACCTTGCTCCGCAACGCCGACACCGCCATGTACCGGGCCAAGGAGGCGGGTCGAGGGCGCTGGGAGCTCTTCGACGACGAGATGCGCGCCCAGGTCGTCGAGCGGTTCGAGGTCGAACGCGGCCTTCCCGTCGCCCTCGCCACGGGCGGTTTGTCGCTCCTGTACCAAGCCATCGTGGATTCGAGCTCCGAGACGGTCGTCGGCGCCGAGGCACTCCTGCGGTGGGACCGTCCCGGTCACGGCATGGTGCTCCCGGAGCGGTTCTTGCCCATCGCCGAGGACTGCGGCTTGATCGTGCCCATCGGCGCGTGGGTCCTGGAGCAGGCGGCGTCCGAGCTGGCCCGTTGGAACGCCGAGGGCCGCCTGCCCGACCCGTTCCGCCTCTGGGTCAACGTCTCCCCGAGGCAGCTCGCCGATCCTTCGTTCCCAGAGCTGGTGGTGGATGTCTTGACGAAGCACCGCCTCTCGCCCGAAGGGCTCGGCTTCGAGATCCTCGAAGAGGCGCTGCTCGACGTGGGCGCGGCCAAGGGAATCATGAAGCACCTGCGCTCCCTGGGCATCGCCCTCAACCTCGACGACTTCGGCGCGGGCTACTCGAACCTCTGGTGGCTCCAGGACCTGCCGATCACCGGGATAAAGATCGATCGTCGGTTCATCGCGACACTCGATTCGGGTGACGCTCGGAGTGCTGCAATCGTCCGGGGCCTGGTCAACCTCGGACACTCGTTGCATCTCTCCGTGGTGGGCGAGGGCGTCGAGTCGACCGAACAGGCACACGTGCTTCGGGCGATCGGGTGCGAGTCGATGCAGGGCTTCCTCTACGGGTATCCCGGCCCGGCGGAGCGCCTGTGGGACGCGACGCGCCCGGGGCAGCTCCCGCGAGAACCGGACGACGTGACGGTGAGCCAGCCTGTCGGCGGGATTCTCTGACCAACGACCGTCGGAGCTGCAACCTCGGCGAATTCGTGCGAGCAACGAGCGATCCAACGCTTCAACGAGCGGCACAGTGAGGTGCCCGATCGTGCAACGACGCGGGGCAAGGGCACGGCTCGAGCCCTTTAGTGCGACATCAGTTGAGCCCAACCTGCAGGAGGGAGGCGCGCAGCAGCTGATTCTCGTTCCCGGGCGCCATGATCACCCGCGCTTGCAACAGCGTGGCGACCGCCAGCGCCTCGCGCGAGAGCGCGTTCAGGCCTTGACCGGGCCCACTGAGTTGGCTCGCCATCGTCGGGGCCACTTCACGCCAACTCAGCATCTCGATACGGTCCGGCAGATCGAGCACGGCTCGCAGCGCTGCCTCGCGTCGAGTCGGAGGAAGAGACAGCAAGGGCCTGGGCAGCGCTCCGCCCGCTCCGCGCACAACGGCTTGACACAACCGCAGGTACCAGTGTCCGGTCGTGAAGACTCGATCCTCGGGCCGACGGATCGCCTCGCGCAACAACCCCGAGAGGGTCTGGTCGTCGACGAGGACGGTCAGGGCTCCTCCCTGGCGTCTAGTGGTTGGCCAAGTCGGGGTCTCCGAAGCCCGACCGCGCCCCCGCCCAGTCGGCGCTCCCAAGCATCTCCTTGCGCAACTGACTCAGCCCGCCTGGCACGAGCAGAACGGAATCACCCAGGTCGAGCCAGCCGATGACCCCGCCGTCGTCGAGAGCCCAGCGGTGGCGGATCTGGGCAGGCAGGGCCATCTGCCCCCGCTCACTCACTTTGACTTCGCCGGCCCGGGTCATGGCAACCTCACAAGGCAAATCTTCTATCTGCGTTGTACCACTCGGACCCAGCCCGGGCGTGCACGTGGACCCGGCGGCGACGTTCGTAGCTGAGCTTCGTGGAAGTCTCCAAAAACTATGCACTGACCCGTTTACAGTTTCTGGTGAGAGACGGCGATTCCTCGGGTTTCTCGGGGTCAGGTCCGCCATGGAAGGCAGGGTCAAGGGCCCTCGAGAATCGGACGACGTGACGGTGAGCCGGCCTGGCGGCGGGGATCGTGTCCAGCCCCCGCCCCGCTGAGAGGCAGAGAAACTGGGTGGCCGTCCATAGGGCGCGGCCGTCGAGGTAACCCTCGGTGCGTGACGGTGAGCCAGCCTGTCCCAGGTTCGTTGCAGCGGTTATTGCACCGAACAGCCCGTCGGGGTAGACAGAGCGCAGCTGCCTCTGCCCCACGAAAGCGGGCGGAACGTCCGGAACGGGCACTGACGGCGTGGAGGAGGCATCGTGGGACTGGTCGTGCGACGGGCAGCAATCGTGGCAGTCGTTTGTCTGTTCGGGCCCTTCTTGTTCGACAGCTTGGCGGCCGCCGCCGCGGACAACGGCGCGCCGACAGTTGCGCAGACTCTCTACGCCTACGCCGGCGGTACCTCCTCTCCTGTCGGTTGCCCGTCGGAGTCGACGCCGTCACTGGGTTGCTCATTGACAGAGGCCCTCGCTCAGGCTTCACCCGGCGCTGCAGTGCTCCTCGCTGGCGACGCCACTTACTACGGGAACTACACGGTCAGCGTTCCGGGCACTTCGGCGAGCGAGCCAGTGGACATCGAGCCGGCACCCGGTGTGTCAAACCCGATCCTCGACGGGGACTACACCGCTGGCGCAACCTGCAGCACGACGTCCTGCACCGGAGCGGTGCTGACGGTCGATGCCGGGGTCAATGTAAACCTCAGCTCCTTCACGATCCAAGACGCCGACAACACTGACACTCAAGACGGCGGCGGCATCTACAACCAAGGCATCCTCGACGTGTCTGACATGACGGTCTCGCACGACTACGCGAGCTCGTCCGGTGGAGGCATCGACACCGGTGACGACTACAGCGGTCCCGCGAGCACTCAGCCCTCGCTGACTGTTGAGTCGTCGACTTTCTCCAACGACAGCTCCGGGAGCGATGGCGGAGCTATCGATAACGGGGACGGAGCCGGACAAGGCACGGTTACCATCTTCTCGTCGACCTTCTCGGACGACTCGGCAGCGTACGACGGCGGGGCGATCGACAATGCCGACGCTGACGGCACAGCCACAGTCAATGTCACCGCGTCCACCTTTTTCAACAACGCCGCTACTTATTACGACGGCGGTGCCATAGATAACGGGGACGAAAGTGGTGACGGCACCCTCAACATCACGACCTCCACGTTCTCTGTCAACAGTGCGACAATTTACGGCGCCGCAGTGGCCAACGGCGGTTACGGCGGCACCGGGACCGTGACCATCGTCGATTCGACCCTCGATGCCAACCCCGGCTTGCCGGCGCTCGACAACGAAGCGGGCACCCTCGCCGTCGGAGGCAGCATCGTCGCCGATAGCGCTGATGGCAATTGCACAGGCGCCATCACGGATGATGGATACAACCTCGAGGACGACTCCGGTGCCAGCTGCGGCTTCAGCTCATTGAGCAATGACATCGTGGGCGAGGCGGCCGGTTTGACGACGCTCAGCAATGCCGGTGGAGCCACCGACACCTTCCCGCTGCAGCCGGGCAGCCCCGCCATCGACGTCATCCCTCTCGGGACAAGCAGCCTCTGCCCCGGCACCGCGAAAGACCAACGGGGCGTGCAGCGCCCGCAGGGTTCGGCTTGCGACCTCGGCGCCTACGAGTACACAGCGCTCACCGTCACGGCTCCGAGCCCAACGATGATCGAAGGTCATGCCGTCCCCAGGTTGACGCCCATATATTCCGGCTATGTCACGCCACTCAGCCGGGTCACCACGCCGGCGACATGCATAACGTCCGCCACCTCGTCGAGCCCCGACGGCACGTATCCAGTCACTTGCTCCGGAGCGGTCGATCCCGACTACTCGATCTTCTTTGTGGCCGGAACGTTGACAATTGAGAGTCCTCCGAGCGCGCCCACGAACCTCACTGCAACGCGGGGCGACCGCACGGTGCTCCTCGCCTGGGGTCCACCGGCCTCAGACGTCAGCGGCCTGACGGGCTACGACATCTACGAGGGCACGTCGCGGGCTGGCCTCACGTTGGTCACCGCCAACCCTCTCGGTCCGAAGACTTCGACTCATCTCGTGAGGGGACTCACCAACGGCACGAAGTACTACTTCGCCGTCAAAGCGCTCAACGAGGCTGGACTGAGCAAGTTCTCGAACCAGGCGAACGCGACTCCGGCGACGGTTCCCGGAGCGCCGACGTCCCTCAAGGCAGCACCTGGCAACGGCAGCGCCACACTCAGCTGGGTCGCACCGGGTTCCGACGGAGGAACTGCCGTAACCGGCTACAACGTCTACGAGGGCACGAGCTCGACGTCTGTCACTACGTTGGTCAACGCCAACCCCCTTGGGGCGAGCACCGTGGATCATGTGGTCAAGGGGCTCGCGAACGGTACGAAGTACTACTTCGCCATCAAGGCGCTCAATGCCGTTGGGTCGAGCAAGTTCTCGAACGTGGTGGGTGCGACGCCGGTCACGGTGCTAAGTGCTCTGAGGTGACGTCTTTCACTTACGGCCACCGCTGGTAGCGGCCGGGCCAAGGTCGCCCCCTGGGTGCCTGCGGCGCTGTCAGCTGAGCGTGATGGTCAGCTTGGACTTCGAACCCTTGAGGCCGAAGACTGCCGTGGCCCCCGCCGGCCCCTTGGCGCAGACGTCCACGCCTTCCTTCGTCGGGATCGTGGCGAACACCTTGCCCGCCTGCGTCATCGTCTGGGTCGCCGTGGTCCTGTTGGAGACCGTAAAGACCGCCCTCGCAGCGGTGCAGGTCGTGTAGCCCTTGGGCGCCACCGTCAGTGCGTGGGGGTGGTAGGCCGGGGGGAAGCCGGTCTTCTGCCCGATGTTCACGTTCGGGAGCACCAAGGGCGTGACCGGCGCGGTCGACGCGGGCGTGGAGTCGAAACTGGCACCCGGCGTATCGGCGGCCGCCGGGATGACTCCGAGGGCCAAGCCGGCCACGCCGACGAGTGAGGCAATTGCGAGACGATGGGTAAGGGGACGCACGGGGTTTCCTCCTTTAAGGTCGTTGCCCTTCGGGGATTCGGGCACTACCTAACGGCCTCGACGGAAAGCTATCCATGCCTGGATTGACCGTCAATGGGTTCCGAGCGTGCCGCGCCGGCCCCTTCTCGAGGAGTGGACGAGTGACGGTGAGCCGGCCTGTAGGCGGGATTCTGTCCAGCCCCCGCCTCGATGAGAGGCGGAAGGCCTGGGTGGCCATCCATCTGAGCGGCCTACCTGGGGAGCGCCCCCTCTCAGGGGCCGGACGAGCCGCCCGTCTCCCACGCTTGGCCTTGCTCCGGGTGGGGTTTACCGAGCCGGCGGGGTCGCCCCCGTCGCTGGTGCGCTCTTACCGCACCCTTTCACCCTTGCCTGTGCGGGCCGAAGCCCGCCATCGGCGGTTTCCTTTCTGTGGCACTGTCCTGCGAGTCGCCCCGACTGGCCGTTAGCCAGCACCCTGCTCTGCGGAGTCCCGACCTTCCTCGATGCGGTCCCGCTCGCGCGACCCGCACCGCGGCCACCCGGCCGACTCACCGTCGCCATCAGTCTGGCACCCCGGCCGATCCGGGCGTGCACGTGGACCCGGCGGCGACCTTCGTGGATGAGCTTCGTGGACGACCTTCGTGGATGAGCTTCGTGGATGAGCTTCGTGGAAGAGTCTCCAAAAACTATGCACTGACCCGTTTACGGTTTTTGGAGACATCCGGCGACGGCGACTCCTCGGGTTTCTGTGGGGTCACGTCCACCATAAAAGGCAGGGTCAAGGGCGGCCGCAGGCCGGCGAAGTGGACCTTTGAGGCTGCCGAGGTGAACGCGCCGCCATCAATCATGGATGAGGTCCCGGCCTTGGCCGTTCGTGGATGAGCTTCGTGGAAGAGTCTCCAAAAACTATGCACTGACCCGTTTACGGTTTTGGAGACATCCGGCGACGGCGACTCCTCGGGTTTCTGTGGGGTCACGTCCACCATGGAAGGCAGGGTCAAGGGCGGCCGCAGGGCGGCGAAGTGGACCCTTGAGGCTGCCGGGGTGAACGCGCCGTCATCAATCATGGATGAGGTCCCGGCCTTGGCCGTTCGTGGATGAGCTTCGTGGAAGAGTCTCCAAAAACTATGCACTGACCCGTTTACGGTTTTTGGAGAGATCCGGCGACGACGAACTCCCCGGGTTTCCGTGGGGTCACGTCCACCATGGAAGGCAGGGTCAAGGGCGGCCGCAGGCCGGCGAAGTGGACCCTTGAGGCTGCCGGGGTGAACGCGCCGCCATCAATCATGGATGAGGTCCCGGCCTTGGCCGGGGCCTGGTTGCGCCTCTCATCGTGTTGCCACGACGGCAATGGCACGGAGCCGGCGCCCGAGCAGGGAGGGCACACCATCTCGGTAACGTGGCCCGCAATGGCCGAGCGCGCCAACCAGCTCTTCGATCCCGAGGCCCTGCAGCCCGAGTCCATGGAACCCCAGGTCACAGGGTCCGGGACCGACGCCGAGACTCCGCCCGAAGCCCGTACCTCGGCCCCCGCCGCCGAGCGGCCGGGCGTCCTCTCTATTACGGGTCTCTACGACGAGGTCGAGGCGGCGCTCGCCCAGGCCTTCCCCCGGCGCCGGCACCTGTGGGTCCGCGGCGAAGTCCAGCACATCTCCGACCACCGCTCCGGCCATCTCTACCTCGATCTGGTCGATCCCGACGAGGACACCGGACCCCGCGGCGCCCGCAGCCGGGGCGGCGAGCCGACGCTCAAGGTCAAGTGCTGGCGCACCTCGTGGATCCCGCTGCGCCACACGCTGGGGAAAGAGGGCATCGAGCTCGCCGAGGGCATGGTCGTCGTGTTGCGGGGCTCGCTCGATCTGTATCGGGCCAAGGGCGAGCTCAGCCTCATCCTCTCCGACATCGACGTCACCGCCCTGCTCGGCCGCATCGCCGCGCAACGCACCAAGCTGCTGCGTGCGCTCGAGGCCGAGGGCCTGCTGCGCCGCAACGCCACCCTGCCCGTGCCCGAGCTGCCGCTGCACGTCGGCCTCGTGGCCAGTCCCGAGACCGAGGGTTGCCGTGACTTTCTCGGCCAGCTGACGGACTCGGGCTTTGCCTTCCGCATCTCGCACGTCCCCGTGCGCGTCCAGGGCGCCGCCGCCCCCGCGACCATCGCCCGCGCCGTGCGCACGCTCAGCCGGAGCGACTGCGACGTCATCGCGCTGGTGCGCGGCGGGGGAGCGCGCGCCGACCTCGCCGCCTTCGAGACCGAGCTCGTGGCGCGCGCCATCGCCGAGTCGGCCACGCCGGTCTGGACTGGCATCGGGCACACCGGCGACCAGACGGTGGCCGACATCGTGGCCGCCCGCACCTGCATCACGCCGACCGAGTGCGGCCAGGCCATCGTGCTGCGCACCGCGCAGTGGTGGTCGGCCCACGTGGCCGGCCCCGCCGGACTCCTCTCCCGACGCGTCCCGTCGTTCCTGGCCGCGGCGCAGGCCCGGGACGCGGCCGCCCGGGGCCGCCTCGCCTCCGCCGCCCGCCACCAGCTCCGCGTCCACGGCGACCGCCTGGGTGCCCGCGCCACCGCGGCGGCCCGCCAGGCCCCGTCCCGCCTCGACCGCAGCGCCACCGACCTGGCCACCCGCTCGGCCCGCCTCGGGCCGCTGGCTCGCCGGCATCTCGCCGGCCGCGACGAGCAGATGCGCACGTGGCGCCGCCTGCTCGCCGCCTACGACGTCGAGCGCCAGCTCGAGCGCGGCTACAGCCTCACGCTCACCGCTGACGGGGTGCTGGTCCGCCGCGCCGGCGACCTGGCTCCCGAACAGGAGATCGTGACAAGGTTGGCCGATGGCACGGCGCGCAGCACGGTGAGTGGCGTCACGGTGACCCCGGCCCCAGCCCCTGCGCCGCCCGAGCCGGGCGACCCCGTGACGGCGCCGGACGCGGGTGGGTTCTCGTGAGCGCCGCCGCCGGCGAGGACCCCAAGCCCGTGGAGCAGCTCAGCTACACCGAGGCCAGCCGCGAGCTCGATGCCATTGTCGACTTCTTCGACCAGCGCGAAGTCGACGTCGACGTGCTGGTGGCCCGGCTGGAGCGGGCGACCGCCTTGATCGACGAGCTCGATCGCCGGCTGCGCCAGACCCGGGCCCAGGTCGAGGAATTGGTGCCGCGGCTCGAAACGCTGGCGGCGGAGTCCGGGGGCGGTGGTAGGGGTGACGACGGTGAGTGACTCGACGCCGGAAGAGGTCAGACCGGCCCAGGCCGACCGGGTTTACTTCAAGCAGTTGCTGTCGGGCCGCGACTTTGCCCGCGGCGACACGATGGCCCGCCAGATGGTCAACTTCGTCTATCTCATTGGCGACCGGGAGACGGGCGAAGCCGTCGTCGTCGACCCGGCCTACGCCGTCGCGGACCTCCTCGACATCGTCGAGGCCGACGACATGCGCCTGACCGGCGTGCTCGGCACCCACTTCCACCCCGACCACCTCGGCGGGACCATGGCCGGGTGGTCGCTCGAGGGCATCAGCGCCCTGCTCGAGCGGGTCCAGGTGCCGATCCACGTCCAGGCGGACGAGGTGCCGTGGGTCGAGCGCACGACCGGCGTCGGGCGCGACGACCTGGTCGGTCACCACAGCGGCGACGTCGTCCGGGTCGGCGGGGTCGACGTCGAGCTGATCCACACGCCCGGCCACACGCCGGGCAGCCAGTGCTTCCTCGTTGACGGCCGGCTGGTCGCCGGCGACACGCTCTTCCTCGAGGGCTGCGGGCGCACCGACTTCCCCGGGTCCGACCCCATGGCCATGTACGAGTCGCTGCACACCAGGCTCGCCCGCGTCCCCGACGACGCCATCCTCTTCCCCGGGCACCTCTACTCGGCGGAGGCGTCGCAGAGCTTGGGCGAGACCCGGAAGTGGAACTACGTCTTCCGGCCGCGCACTCCGGAGGAGTGGATCGCCATGTTCGGCGGCTGACGAGCTTCGAGCGACCATGGACTCGGTACTCGTGGTCGGCGCGTCACTGGCCGGGTGGCGCGCCACCGAGACGCTGCGCGCCGAGGGCTTCGGCGGCAAGATCACACTCCTCGGCGAGGAGCCCCATCGGCCCTACGACCGGCCGCCCCTCTCGAAGCAGGTGCTGGCCGGTACCTGGCCGGCCGAGAAGGCGGTGCTGGCCGACAAGAAGCGTTCGAGCGAGATGCAGGTGCACGAGGTGCTGGGCCGGCGCGCCGTGCGCCTCGACGTGGACGGCCGCGCCGTCGAGACCGACGACGGCACCGTGCTCATGGCCGACGGCATAGTGCTCGCCACCGGCGCCGCACCGCGCCGGCTTCCGGGCACCGACTCGCTCGGGCCTCGCGACGGCCTGTTCACTCTCCGCACGCTCGACGACTCCCTCGCCTTGCGCGCTGCCGTGACCGCGGTCGACGAGGCACGGGTCGTCGTCATCGGCGCCGGGTTCATCGGCTCCGAGGTCGCGTCGACCTGCGCGACCCTCGGGTGTCGCGTCACCGTGCTCGAGGTGATGGACATTCCGCTTGCCAACGTGCTCGGCCCGTTGGTCGGGGCGCACTGCGCCTCGCTGCACGGCGCTCACGGCGTGGAGCTGCGCGCCGGTGTGCGGGTGGCGGGCATCGACACGATCGATGAGGTCGGCGGCGCCCGCCGCGGGCTGGCGGTCCGGCTCGCCGACGGAGAGGTCTTCGAGGCCGACGTGGTCGTCATGGGCATCGGCGTCGCTCCCTCGACCCGATGGCTCGAGGAGTCGGGCCTCACGCTGGACAACGGCGTGGTGTGCGACGACCGGCTCTACGCGGCGGACGGGATCGTGGCCGCCGGCGACGTGGCGTGCTGGCTGTGGCGTCACGACGAATTCGAGGAGTTCATCCGGATCGAACATTGGGAGGTTGCTGCCAATGCCGGGCTGGCGGCGGCGCGCAGCCTGCTCGCCGGCCGCAACGACGCGCCGCCGTTCACGCCCGTGCCTTACTTCTGGTCGGACCAGTACGGCCTCCGCTTCCAGGTGCTCGGCAACCCGGGCGCGGACGACGACGTGGAAGTCACCCAAGGTTCCTTCGAGGAGGGAAAGTTCGTCGCGCTCTACGGGCGCGCCGGGCGCCTGCGGGCCGTCTTCGCCATCGGCCGGCCGCGCCAGCTCATGGGCTATCGCCCGCTCTTGCAGTCGGGATGCAGTTGGGCCGACGCCTTGGCCCACGCGGCGCCGTAACCCGCGCGCACATTTGCTGCGCGCTCCGACGGTTCCCAGTTTGTGAGGGTGCACTCAGTCAGAGCCCCGCCGCTTCTCAGGGTCCTCCCACCTTTTGGGCACCAGCGCGCACAAAAACAAGGAATTAGAGCCAGTTGGCTCTAGGAGTCGGACCGTTTCGCTCGTTACTTTGGTGAGGAGCGCGGGGGGCGCTGTGTGTGCCCCACTCCCGCGGCGGTTTGAGCGAGCGCCGGTTTTCGGATCGAAACGACGCCAACTTGAGCGAAATTGTGGGGCAGTTGTGGTGTTCTGGAGCAAAGGAGCCTACAATCGGCGCTGTTGGCATTGGCGCAGCGAGGTGTAGCGGTCCCCCCCGGACCACCGGCCTCAGGCGGTTACAGATTGGCGAAGGTGGCAAGACAGATGCGTAGACGGCCCGCAAGTGTTCGTACGATTACGTCCGCGCTCGCAGTAGCGCTGGCGGCGGTCACCATCCCACTCGTCTCACTTCAACTTGCGTCGGCCGCCGGGCCGAACAACGGAACGGTCGGAGCACAGAGCGCAATCACCAACGCGCCGGCGGCGGCCACGAACCCGCCGCTGACGTGCTCGGCGGGGACGATCTACAACCTCACGACCAGTGGGAACTTCTACGCGCTGAACACCACGTCGCTCGCCAACACGGCGGCCGCGCCGCCGACACTCGGGCCCAGCACCAACAACGACAACGCCGTGGGTATCACCGAAGCCGGCACTACCACCTACTCCATGGACAAGGTGCCGGGCGGGAGCGCCACCACGACGCTGACCGTGACGAACATCACGTCGGGCGTCGGCACAAACTACACGGTGCCGACGACGAACGTCTCGAACGTCATTGCGGGCGGAGTGAACCCGGTCAACTCGTACTTCTATTACGGCGGGTGGAACAGCGGCAGCACGGTCTTCACCGCCTTCGCCTTCAATCCCACCACCGACACCGCGGCCGAAGTGGGCACGATCACCCCGGGTGGTGCCTTCGGCAGCGGCGACCTCGCGTTCGACGGCAGCGGAGATATGTACGTTCTCGGCGGCGGCGGCGCCGGCGCGGGCAAGATCTGGGAGGTCGTCGCGCCGGTTCCCACCTCGGGCACGGCGGCCTTGCCGTTCAAGGTCATCGCCACGCTGTCGGGCTCGGGCAATTTCGACGGCATCGCGTTCGCCGCGGACTCGGTTCTCTATGCCGAGGACTCGAGCGACGGGGTCTACTCGATCCAGCCCAACACCGGCGTCATCACCAGCCTCGGTAACCAGACCGGCAACTCGGGTGAGCCAGCCGACTTGGCCAGCTGTGCCTACAACGGCACGCTCAAGTTGCAAAAGGACATCGTCGGCCGGGCCGTGCCCGGCGACCAGTTCATGCTGACGATCAGCGGTGGCGGCATCACGAGTGGTAACACCGGGACGACCTCGGGCAACACGACCGGCTTGCAGACCGGCTCTGGCGCGGTGGCCGGCCCGGTGGTCGGTGTGCCCGCTGTCCAGTACGGCATCGCCGAGGCGGGCGCGTCGGGTGCGGACCTGTCCAACTACACAACGACGTGGTCGTGTCTCAACGGGTCGGCAACGTTCGCCAGCGGCACCGGCATCAGCGCGACCCTGCCCGCCTTCCCCGCCCCGAGCGGGAACAGCGGGGCGGCGATCGTCTGCACGTTCACCAACACGCCGGCGACGCTGACCATCGTGAAATCGAGCTCGACGGCCTCTTACACCAACTTGGGCGACACCATCTCCTACAAGTTCGTCGTGACCAACACCGGTCCGCTCACCCTCAACAACGTGGGTGTGACCGACAACCCGACCCCGCCGGCGGGCCCGCTCACCAGTGGTCCGACCTGCCAGAGCGTCAGCACCCCCCCGGGCACCTGCAGCGGATCGACGACGAACCTGACCTCAGGGGAATCGGCCACGTTCGTGGCGACCTATGACGTCTCGCAGGCCGACCTCGACAACGGATCGGTCGTCGACAACTCGACGGCCACGGGGACCGTGGCCGCCACCGGCGGGGGAACCATCACGGGCACCTCGAACACGGTCACCGTGCCGGCCGTCCAGAACCCCTCCATCGAGCTCAAGAAGACGGCCGTCGCTCCCGGACCGGGCAACACCTACGACGCCCCGGGCCAGACCATCGACTACTCCTACAAGATCACCAACAACGGCAACGTGGACCTGTCCTCGGTCGGCGTCACCGACCCGATGAGCGGCCTCTCCGCGATCAGCTGCGGGTCGACGACCCTGGCGGTCGGGGCGTCTGAGACCTGCACGGCCACCTACTCGACCACCCAGGCCGACGTGAACGCCGGCTCGATCAACAACACCGGCACGGCGTCAGGCACCGGAGGTGGCAAGACCGTCACGGCGATGTCCTCGGCCACGGTCAACGCCGTCCAGTCGCCCACGATCGGCCTGAAGAAGACGGCCGTCGCCCCCGGGCCGGGCAACACCTACTCGGCTCCGGGCCAGACCATCGACTACTCCTACAAGGTCACCAACACGGGCAACGTCAACCTCACCTCGGTCGGCGTCACCGACCCGATGTTGGGGCTCTCGCCGATCAGCTGTGGCTCGACGACCCTGGCCGTGGGCGCCTCGGAGACCTGCACGGCGACCTACACGACCACGCAGACCGACGTGGACAACGGCTCGATCAACAACACGGGCACGGCGTCGGGCACCGGCGGCGGAAAGACCGTCACGGCCATGTCGTCGGCCAGCGTCGCGGCGGTACAGACGGTGAGCATCGAGCTCAAGAAGACGGCCGTCGCCCCCGGGCCGGGCAACACCTACGACGCTCCGGGCCAGACCATCGACTACTCCTACAAGGTCACCAACAACGGCACCGTGGATCTCACCTCGGTGGGCGTCACCGACCCGATGAGCGGGTTGTCGGCGATCAGCTGTGGCTCGACCACGCTCGCGGTCGGGGCGTCGGAGACCTGCACGGCCACCTACTCGACCACCCAGGGCGACGTGAACGCCGGCTCGATCAACAACACGGGCACCGCGTCGGGCACCGGCGGGGGCCAGACGGTCACCGCGATGTCCTCGGCCACGGTGAGCGGCGTCCAGTCGCCCTCGATCGGTCTGAAGAAGACGGCCGTCGCCCCCGGGCCGGGCAACACCTACAACGCCCCGGGCCAGACGATCCACTACTCCTACAAGGTCACCAACACCGGCAACGTCGACCTGTCCTCGGTCGGCGTCACCGACCCGATGAGCGGCCTGTCCGCGATCAGCTGTGGCTCGACGACCCTGCTCGTGGGCGCCTCGGAGACCTGCACGGCGACCTACACGACCACCCAGGCTGACGTGAACGCCGGCACGATCAACAACACGGGCACCGCGTCGGGCACAGGCGGCGGAATGACCGTCACGGCCATGTCCTCGGCCACGGTGCATGCCGTCCAGTCGCCCACCATCGGCCTGAAGAAGACGGCCGTCGCCCCCGGGCCCGGCAACACCTACTCGGCTCCCGGCCAGACCATCGACTACTCCTACAAGGTCACCAACACGGGCAACGTGGACCTCTCCTCGGTCGGCGTCACCGACCCGATGAGCGGCCTCTCCGCGATCAGCTGTGGGTCGACGACCCTGCTCGTGGGCGCCTCGGAGACCTGCACGGCGACCTACACGACGACCCAGGCCGACGTGAACGCCGGCTCGATCAACAACACGGGGACCGCGTCGGGCACGGGCGGGGGCCAGACGGTCACCGCCATGTCTTCGGCATCAGTGAACGCTGCCCAGAACGTCTCGATTGGGCTCAAGAAGACGGCCGTCGCGCCCGGGCCGGGCAACACCTACGACGCCCCGGGCCAGACCATCGACTACTCCTACAAGGTCACCAACACGGGCAACGTCGACCTCACCTCGGTCGGCGTCACCGACCCGATGAGCGGCCTGTCCGCGATCAGCTGTGGGTCGACGACCCTGCTCGTGGGCGCCTCGGAGACCTGCACGGCGACCTACACGACCACCCAGGGTGACGTGAACGCCGGCACGATCAACAACACGGGCACCGCGTCGGGCACGGGCGGAGGCCAGACGGTCACCGCCATGTCCTCGGCCACGGTGCACGCCGTCCAGACGCCCTCGATCGGCCTGAAGAAGACGGCCGTCGCCCCCGGGCCGGGCAACACCTACAACGCCGCGAACCAGACGATCGACTACTCCTACAAGGTCACCAACACGGGCAACGTCGACCTCACCTCGGTCGGCGTCACCGACCCGATGAGCGGCCTGTCCGCCATCAGCTGCGGCTCGACGACGCTGGCCGTGGGCGCCTCGGAGACCTGCACGGCGACGTACACGACCACCCAGACCGACGTGGACAACGGCTCGATCAACAACACGGGCACCGCGTCGGGCACCGGCGGCGGCCAGACGGTCACCGCGATGTCGTCAGCCACGGTGAACGCCGCCCAGACGCCCTCGATCGGCCTGAAGAAGACGGCCGTCGCCCCCGGTCCGGGCAACACCTACTCGGCTCCGGGCCAGACGATCCACTACTCCTACAAGGTCACCAACACCGGCAACGTCGACCTCACCTCGGTGGGCGTCACCGACCCGATGAGCGGACTCTCGGCGATCAGCTGCGGGTCGACCACGCTGGCAGTCGGGGCGTCGGAGACCTGCACGGCGACCTACTCGACCACCCAGACCGACGTGGACAACGGCTCGATCAACAACACGGGCACCGCATCGGGCACCGGCGGCGGAATGACGGTCACGGCCATGTCGTCAGCCACGGTCGACGCCGCCCAGTCGCCGAGCATCGGCCTGAAGAAGACGGCCGTCGCCCCCGGTCCGGGCAACACCTACTCGGCTCCGGGCCAGACGATCCACTACTCCTACAAGGTCACCAACACGGGCAACGTCGACCTCACCTCGGTCGGCGTCACCGACCCGATGAGCGGCCTCTCCGCGATCAGCTGCGGCTCGACCACGCTCGCAGTCGGGGCGTCGGAGACCTGCACGGCCACCTACTCGACCACCCAGGCCGACGTGAACGCCGGCTCGATCAACAACACGGGCACCGCGTCGGGCACCGGCGGCGGCCAGACGGTGACCGCCATGTCCTCGGCCACGGTGAACGCCGCCCAGTCACCGAGCATCGGCCTGAAGAAGACGGCCGTCGCCCCCGGGCCAGGCAACACCTACAACGCCGCGAACCAGACGATCGACTACTCCTACAAGGTCACCAATACCGGCAACGTGGACCTCTCCTCGGTCGGCGTCACCGACCCGATGAGCGGCCTCTCCGCGATCAGCTGCGGCTCGACCACGCTCGCAGTCGGGGCGTCGCAGACCTGCACGGCCACCTACACGACCACCCAGGCCGACGTCGACAACGGCTCTATCAGCAACACGGGCACGGCGTCGGGCACGGGCGGCGGCCAGACGGTCACGGCCTTGTCCTCGGCCACGGTCGACGCCGCCCAGTCGCCCTCGATCGGTCTGAAGAAGACGGCCGTCGCCCCCGGGCCGGGCAACACCTACGACGCTCCGGGCCAGACCATCGACTACTCCTACAAGGTCAGCAACACCGGCAACGTCGACCTGTCTTCGGTGGGCGTCACCGACCCGATGAGCGGCCTCTCGGCGATCAGCTGCCCTTCGACGACGCTGGCCGTCGGGGCGTCGGAGACCTGCACGGCGACCTACACGACCACCCAGGGCGACGTGAACGCCGGCTCGGTGCACAACACGGGCACGGCGTCGGGCACGGGCGGGGGCCAGACGGTCACCGCCGTGTCCTCGGCCACGGTGCACGCCGTCCAGACGCCGAGCATCGGCCTCAAGAAGACGGCCGTCGCCCCCGGCGCTGGTAACACCTACTCGGCTCCGGGCCAGACGATCCACTACTCCTACAAGGTCACCAACACGGGCAACGTCGACCTGTCCTCGGTCGGCGTCACCGACCCGATGAGCGGCCTGTCCGCGATCAGCTGCGGGTCGACCACCCTGGCGGTCGGGGCGTCGGAGACCTGCACGGCCACCTACACGACCACCCAGGCCGACGTGAACGCCGGCTCGATCAACAACACGGGCACCGCGTCGGGCACGGGCGGGGGCCAGACGGTCACGGCCATGTCCTCGGCCACGGTCGACGCCGCCCAGTCGCCCGCGATCGGCCTGAAGAAGACGGCCGTCGCCCCCGGTCCGGGCAACACCTACTCGGCTCCGGGCCAGACGATCCACTACTCCTACAAGGTCACCAACACGGGCAACGTGGACCTGTCCTCGGTGGGCGTCACCGACCCGATGAGCGGCCTGTCCGCGATCAGCTGCGGGTCGACCACCCTCGCGGTCGGGGCGTCGGAGACCTGCACGGCCACCTACACGACCACCCAGGCCGACGTGAACGCGGGCTCGATCAACAACACGGGCACCGCGTCGGGCACGGGCGGGGGCCAGACGGTCACCGCGATGTCCTCGGCCACGGTCGACGCCGCCCAGTCGCCCGCGATCGGCCTGAAGAAGACGGCCGTCGCCCCCGGTCCGGGCAACACCTACTCGGCTCCGGGCCAGACGATCCACTACTCCTACAAGGTCACCAACACGGGCAACGTGGACCTGTCCTCGGTGGGCGTCACCGACCCGATGAGCGGCCTGTCCGCGATCAGCTGCCCTTCGACGACGCTGGCCGTCGGGGCGTCGGAGACCTGCACGGCGACCTACACGACCACCCAGGGCGACGTGAACGCCGGCTCGATCAACAACACGGGCACGGCATCGGGCACCGGCGGGGGCCAGACGGTCACCGCCATGTCCTCGGCCACGGTCGACGCCGCCCAGTCGCCCGCGATCGGCCTGAAGAAGACGGCCGTCGCCCCCGGTCCGGGCAACACCTACTCGGCTCCGGGCCAGACGATCCACTACTCCTACAAGGTCACCAACACGGGCAACGTGGACCTGTCCTCGGTGGGCGTCACCGACCCGATGAGCGGCCTGTCCGCGATCAGCTGTAAGTCGACGACGCTGGCCGTGGGTGCTTCCGAAACCTGCACGGCCACCTACACGACCACCCAGGCCGACGTGAACGCGGGCTCGATCAACAACACGGGCACCGCGTCGGGCACCGGCGGCGGCCAGACGGTCACCGCCATGTCCTCGGCCACGGTCGACGCCGCCCAGTCGCCCGCGATCGGCCTGAAGAAGACGGCCGTCGCCCCCGGTCCGGGCAACACCTACTCGGCTCCGGGCCAGACGATCCACTACTCCTACAAGGTCACCAACACGGGCAACGTGGACCTGTCCTCGGTGGGCGTCACCGACCCGATGAGCGGGCTGTCGGCGATCAGCTGCGGCTCGACGACGCTGGCCGTGGGCGCCTCGGAGACCTGCACGGCCACCTACACGACGACCCAGGCCGACGTCGACAACGGCTCGATCAACAACACGGGCACCGCGTCGGGCACCGGCGGCGGCCAGACGGTCACCGCCATGTCCTCGGCCACGGTCGACGCCTCCCAGTCGCCCGCGATCGGCCTGAAGAAGACGGCCGTCGCCCCCGGCGCTGGCAACACCTACTCGGCTCCGGGCCAGACGATCCACTACTCCTACAAGGTCACCAACACGGGCAACGTGGACCTGTCCTCGGTGGGCGTCACCGACCCGATGAGCGGCCTGTCCGCCATCAGCTGCGGCTCGACGACGCTGGCCGTGGGCGCCTCGGAGACCTGCACGGCCACCTACACGACGACCCAGGCCGACGTCGACAACGGCTCGATCAACAACACGGGCACCGCGTCGGGCACCGGCGGCGGCCAGACGGTCACCGCCATGTCCTCGGCCACGGTCGACGCCTCCCAGTCGCCCGCGATCGGCCTGAAGAAGACGGCCGTCGCCCCCGGCGCTGGCAACACCTACTCGGCTCCGGGCCAGACGATCCACTACTCCTACAAGGTCACCAACACGGGCAACGTGGACCTGAGCGCGGTGGGTGTCACCGACCCGATGAGCGGCCTGTCCGCCATCAGCTGCGGCTCGACGACGCTGGCCGTGGGCGCCTCGGAGACCTGCACGGCCACCTACACGACGACCCAGGCCGACGTCGACAACGGCTCGATCAACAACACGGGCACCGCGTCGGGCACCGGCGGCGGCCAGACGGTCACCGCCATGTCCTCGGCCACGGTCGACGCCGCCCAGTCGCCCGCGATCGGCCTGAAGAAGACGGCCGTCGCCCCCGGTCCGGGTAACACCTACGACGCTCCGGGCCAGACGATCCACTACTCCTACAAGGTCACCAACACGGGCAACGTGGACCTGTCCTCGGTGGGCGTCACCGACCCGATGAGCGGGCTTTCCGCGATCAGCTGCGGCTCGACGACGCTGGCCGTGGGTGCTTCCGAAACCTGCACGGCGACCTATACGACCACCCAGGCCGACGTGAACGCCGGCTCGGTGCACAACACGGGCACGGCATCGGGCACCGGCGGGGGCCAGACGGTCACCGCTATGTCCTCGGCCACGGTGAACGCCGTCCAGTCGCCCGCGATCGGCCTGAAGAAGACGGCCGTCGCCCCCGGTCCGGGTAACACCTACGACGCTCCGGGCCAGACGATCCACTACTCCTACAAGGTCACCAACACGGGCAACGTGGACCTGTCCTCGGTGGGCGTCACCGACCCGATGAGCGGCCTGTCCGCCATCAGTTGTGGGTCGACGACCCTGGCCGTGGGCGCCTCGGAGACCTGCACGGCGACCTATACGACCACCCAGGCTGACGTGAACGCCGGCTCGGTGCACAACACGGGCACGGCATCGGGCACCGGCGGGGGCCAGACGGTCACCGCTATGTCCTCGGCCACGGTGAACGCCGTCCAGTCGCCCGCGATCGGCCTGAAGAAGACGGCCGTCGCTCCCGGCGCTGGCAACACCTACTCGGCTCCGGGCCAGACCATCGACTACTCCTACAAGGTCACCAACACGGGCAACGTGGACCTGTCCTCGGTGGGCGTCACCGACCCGATGAGCGGCCTGTCCGCCATCAGTTGTGGGTCGACGACCCTGGCCGTGGGCGCCTCGGAGACCTGCACGGCGACCTATACGACCACCCAGGCCGACGTGGACAACGGCTCGATCAACAACACGGGCACCGCGTCGGGCACCGGAGGGGGCCAGACGGTCACCGCCAAGTCCTCGGCCACCGTCGACGCGGCGCAGAGCCCGACCATCGGCCTGGTCAAGACGGCTACCGCCCCGGGTCCCGACAACACCTACAACGCTGTGGGCCAGACGATCGACTACGCCTACAAGGTCACCAACACGGGCAACGTGGACCTGAGCGCGGTGGGCGTCACCGACCCGATGAGCGGACTCTCGGCGATCAGCTGTGCGTCGACCACGCTCGCACCCTTGGCCTCTGAGACCTGCACGGCCACCTACACCACCACCCAGGGCGACGTGAACAACGGCTCGATCAACAACACGGGCACCGCGTCGGGCACCGGGGCGGGCCAGACCGTCACGGCCATGTCCTCGGCCACGGTGGACGCCGTCCAGTCGGCAGGCATCTCGCTGACCAAGACGGCGTCGGTTCCCTACGCGAGCTCCGTCGGCCAGGCGATCACCTACACGTTCGCCTTCGCGAACACAGGGAACGTGGACCTGACCGACGTGAACCTGACGGATGCGCAGAAGGCGCCGTCGCTCGACTCGAGCCTCGGCTCCATTACCTGCACGACCGGGACCCCCGGCACCATCAGCCTGCCGGTCGGCGCCTCGGACTCCTGCAGCGCCGTCTACACCACGACGCAGGCGGACATCACCAACGGGACGATCACCGACACCGGCACCGTCACGGGCACGGCACCGATTGCGGCGACCTCCGGGACGGCGCACGCGGCAGCGGCGACCAGCACGGTGACGCAGTCGGCCACCCTCACGCTGGACGTCCTGCAGATCAGCCAGGTCAAGGCGGCCAGCCCGCCGACCGTCGTGGCCGGCTCGAACACCCCGATCGTGTACACGATCACGGTGAACAACACCGGCACCGTGACCACGGCCACGCCGATCGTCGACACCGACGCGGCGCCGGCGGGTACCACCTTGGTGTCGGGGTCTCCGGCCTGCACCGGCGGGCCGCCGGCCTGCACGGTCGCCCTCAGCGGATCGACGATCACCTGGACCATCCCGGCCGGGGTGACGCCGACGACGAGCTACACGCTCACCTTCTCGGTGACGGCGAACGCGTCGGACCCGACGGGGACCATCGGCAACACGGCGGACTGGACCGGGCCCGGTTGCACCACGACGCCCTCGTGCACGACCAACCCGGTCACGACGTCGGTGACGGCAGCGCCGGTGACGGCAGCCGCCACCGTGACGCCCGCCCCGCCGGCAGCTCCGGCGCCCGCTGCAGCCGCGGCACCGGTCACCACCCCGGCCATCGCTTTCACCGGCGCACTCCTCTCGGACGAGTGGATCATCGGTGCATCGGCCATCCTGCTCGGTGCGGGGCTGGTGCTGATCACCCGGCGCCGGCGCCCGAAGCACGCGGGGAAGTAGGGGAACCAGATCGGGGGATCTCGGGAGTGATCTCCTTCTAGGCGGCGGAGGCGCCGTTTAGAAGGAGATGCCCGAGAGCTCCGGGATGGTCGCCTCGGCCTTGCCTCGGGCGGCCAGCCAACGCTCGCGCCGGGCCATCCGGGTCGTCTCGTCCGTCGTCGGCTCCACGGTGCGCCACGGGGTGAAGGTCTTGGCGAGGTCCTCGGCGGAGCCGTAGTTCCCGATGGCCAACCCGGCCAGGAGCCCGGCGCCGAGGGTCGTCGCCTCGAGCACCGGGGAGACCTCGACCGGGCGCCCGGCCGATTCGGCCAGCGCCTGGACGAAGACCTCGTTCTGCGACATGCCCCCGTCGACGCGGAGCGAGGCGATGGGATAGCCGCTGTCTCGTTCGGACGCCTCGAGCAGGTCGGCGCCGCGGTGGGCCACGCCTTCGAGCACGGCCCGCACCACCTCGGCCCGCCCCGAGCCCCTCGTCAGGCCCACCAGGGTGCCCCGGGCGCCGAAATCCCACACCGGCGTCCCGAGCCCGAGGAGGGCCGGGACGAACCACACGTCGCCGGAGTCGTCGCACTGGGCGGCCACGGACGCCGACTCGGCAGCGGTCGCGAGGAGACCCAGGTCATCGCGGAGCCACTCCACGCACGTGCCCGCCGACAGCATCACCGCCTCGGTGCCCCAGGTGGCGACGCCCCCGAGCTGGTAGGCCACGATGGGGAACGTACCGGCCTCGCCCCGTGACACGCCTGGCGTCGGGCGCGCCGGACCGGTGCACTGGTCGAGCATGCCCCCGGTTCCGAACGTGGCCTTGGCCAGTCCCGGGAGCGTGCACCCCTGGCCGACCAGGGAGGCCTGTTGGTCGCCGGCGATCCCGCAGATCGGCGGGGCACCCGGGAGCGCGCCGGCGACACCCACGGCGCCGGACGAGTCGACGACCCGCGGCATCAGCGCGGGAGGGATGTTGAGTCGCTGCAGCAGCGCCGCGTCCCAGTCGATCGTGGCGGGGTCGACCAGCGCCGTCACGGCCGCGTTGGTGGCGTCGGTCACGTGGAGCGCATCCGCCCCGGCCCCCGCGCCGCCCGAGAGGGTCCAGGCCACCCAGCTGTCCACCGTGCCGAAGCAGAGCTCACCGCGCTCGGACCGTGCGCGGTCGGGGTCCACCTCGTCCAGGATCGCCATCAACTTGGTGGCCGACGCGTTGGGGGCGAGTCGGATCCCCTCAGCCTGGAGGACGAGGCACGTGCCGACCGTGCGCAGGTCCTGCCAGCCGATGGCCGGGGCCACGGGCGCCCCGGTGGCGCGGTCCCACACGATCGTTGAGGCCCGCTGGTTGGCGATCCCCACGGCCGCCACGGGCCCGGCGTCAGCCAGCGCGGCGCGGGCGAGGTCGAGCACGGCGTCGGCCATCTCGACGGCGTCGAACTCCACCAGACCGGGCGCCGGGGTGCGCGGCAGGACGTGGACATGGTGTTCGTGCTCGACGGTCGCGTCGGGACGCACGATGGCGGCCCGCACCCCCGAGGTGCCGACGTCGACGACGAGGACGCTGCCGCCGGGCCCGCTCATGCCCAGGGCGCGGGACCGAACGGCGAGGACAGCCCGAACTTGCCCGGGTTCAAGATGCCCTTGGGGTCGAACGTCGCCTTGAGCCCGCGCAGCACATCGAAGCCGGACCCGAGCGCGCGGGGCACGAAGCGGCTGCGGTTCAGGCCGATGCCGTGGTGGTGGCTGATCGCGGCGCCGTGAGCGATGGTGGCGTCGATGACGGCGTCCCAGGCTTGGCGGTAGTAGCGCTCGCGCCACTCGTCGTCCCCGTCGGGACCCCGCCCGCCGAACGTGAAGTAGAGGCAGGCCCCGTCGCCGTAGGCGTGGGATTGGTGGCACGAGGCCGCCAGGGTGCCGTCGATGGCCTGGAGCGCGCCCACCACGTCCTCGAAGAGCCGGGGCAACACAGCCCAGCGCGCCGCCACCTCGGCCGTGTCGACCACGATGCCGCCGCGCCAGAGCGGCGCCAGGGCGGAGACGTCGTTGCGGTGCCCGAGCCAGCGCTGGACGAGCTCGCGGTCGAGCTGCTGGGCGTCGTCGGTCGCGGGACCGCACTCGGCGTCGACGACCGCCATGGTGGCGGCCAGGATGGCTGGGTCAGCCTCGTCGAGGACGATGAGCACGTTCGTGTCCGGTTGCTCGAAGTTGCGGCCGGATTCGGTCCGGTCGTAGAGGCGGAGCACGGCGGGCGTCGCCCCGCGGCGCAAGATGCGCCGGCACGCCTCGAGACCGTTGTCGAAGGTCGTGAACCCGAAGGCGCGCCGCTCCTGGGCCGGCGGTCGCGGGTGGATGCACAAGCGGGCCTCGGTGATGACGCCCAACGTGCCCTCGCTCCCGACGAACAGCTGGGTGAGGTTGGGCCCCGTCGCCGCGCGCGGCGCCTTGCCCTCGGTGTGCACGATCCGGCCGTCGGCCAGCACGACCTCGAGACCGATCACCATGTCCTCGATCTTCCCGTAGCGCGTCGAGTACTGGCCGGCACCGCGGCAGGCCAGCCAGCCGCCGACGGTCGACAGGTCCATCGACTGGGGCCAGTGACCCAGCGTGTACCCCTCACCCACCCGGCCCAAGGCGGCCTCGAGATCGGGCCCGAACGTCCCGGCCCGCACGTCGGCCGTGAGCGAGGTTTCGTCGACCGCCGCGACCCCCTCGAGTGCGGTGAGGTCCAGGGCGATGCCACCGTGCACGGGTATGGAACCGCCACACACGCCGCTGCGGCCCGCAGCGGGCGTCACCGGGACGACTGCCTCGTTGCAGGCGGCCAAGACGGCGGCCACCTGGTCCGTCGAGCGCGGTCGTATCACGGCGGCTGGCCGCTGCGGGACGCCCCCTTCGGCCGCCCAGCCGATGGCGAGCGGCCACCAGTCGCGTCCGGCTTCGGCGCGGCTGGCAGGGTCGGTGAGCACGGCGGCGCCACTGGCCGCGAGTCGCTCGAGGAGGGCGGACGGCGCGTCGACCGCCGCCGCGCCGAGTCGATCGGCGACTTTGTCGTCCTCCGCGTCGATCGGGGTGACGGGCGTCGGCGTGGTCACGACGGCTCGAGCCCGGCGGTCAAGAGTTCCTTCTGGTACGACTCGGTGAACCGCGCCGCCTGCTCTTTCGCTTCCTTCTTCGTCCACTCCAATTCGGGCGCGAGGAGTGAGGCGGCGGCGGGCGCGGCCTCCATCGTGGCATAGGCCCGCTGGATCACGGCCCGCGTCCGGCGTGCCAGTACGTCGTCGAGGGTGCGCGCCATCTCCTCACGCGCCGCGTAGACGAGCTCGGCACCGATGTAGGGGAGTCCGGCGACGGCGGGCCGGAGCAGCTCGGGCCGCCCCTTGGCCACGGCGAGCACGGCGTCGGTCTCGGTGCCGTAGCGCCCGAGTAGCCGCGCGTGGGGCTGGGCCATCGTCACCGGGTCACGGGTCTTGGTGGTGGCGCCGATCAGGCGGAGCGACTTGGTGACGCAGCGCCGGCGGTGCGGCGTCTCGCCGAGTTGTTCGACCACGACGTCGACGGTGTCCTGTGCCATCCTCCGGTAGGTCGTGAGCTTGCCGCCCGTGACGGTCACAACGCCTTCGGGGGAGGTCAGCACGGTGTGCCGACGGGAGAGGTCGGCCGTCCGCTCCGATACGTGCCGGCCGCTCGACGGCGCCAGGAGCGGCCGCAGGCCGGCCCATACGCCGGTCACATCCTCCCTCGTCAGACGCGATGTCGTCACGTTGTTGGCCGCGTCCAGCAGGTAGTCGACGTCCTCGGGCGTGCAGGCCGGGTCGTCGAGCGGGCCGGTATAAGCGGTGTCCGTCGTCCCGAGGTAGACGAGGTCGGTACCGGGCCACGACACCACGAAAATGGACCGGCGGTCCTCGGGGACGGGAATGACGGCGGCGATGTCGCAGGGAAGACGGTCGGCCGGCACGGTGACGTGGACGCCCTTGGCCGGACGGATCGACTGCGGACGCGTGCCCTCGTCGAGGGCGCGGACGGAGTCGGCCCAGACCCCGGTCGCGTTCACCACGACCTTGGCGCGGACCTCGAACGCGCTTGCGTCGTCCCCAGGCTCCGGCTGCACCATTGCCCCGCGTACCGTGCCGTCGACCGCGCTCAGCAGGCGGACGACCGGGGTGTAGTTGGCCATCACCGCGCCGTACTCGATGGCCGCGGTGCGGGCGACGGTGAGCGTGAGGCGGGCGTCGTCCGCTCGCGCATCGAAGTAGAGGAAGCCCGCCACGAGATGGTCGGTGTTCAACGTCGGCAGATGCGCCAGTGCGTCAGCCTTGGTGACTTCCTCGTGGCGCTCCCCGATGCGCCAGCCACCGGTGAGGTCGTACATCCAGAGCGCGGTGGCATACGAGCGGGCCACCGTCTTGGAGACGACGCCGTCGCGGCCGAAGAGCGGGATGAGGAACGGCAGTGGCGAGACCAGGTGCGGAGCGTTGTTGAGCAGGCGTTGGCGTTCGGCCAGGTTCTCGTACACGAGTCGGAATTCGCGTTGTTGCAGGTAGCGCAGGCCGCCGTGGATCATCTTGGAGGACTTGGAGGAGGTGCCGGACGCGAAGTCGTCTTTCTCGACTAGGGCCGTCCGCAGACCACGGGAGGCGGCGTCGAGCGCAACCCCGGCGCCCGTGATCCCGCCCCCGATGACGAGAACGTCGAACTCTTCGTCAGCGAGGCGGCGCAGCGCGTCAGCGCGGCGAAAGGGGTGCATCGATCCAGCCTGCCACATCGCCTGCGGCGGGGATCCCGGGGGGTTCAGCCGCCGTTTAGTCCTCGTCGGGATACGCGCCGCGTTGCAGGACCATCGGTCGTGCGGCACCATTCGTGTGGGGCTTGATGGCGGCGCGCGCCACGCTCGAGGCCCTGGCCGGTGACGACATCCTGTCGTCGCCTCGCCTCGCCGATGGTCTCGAACCCCACCCCAGGCCCTCAGCATCAACCTGCCGGCCCACCTTCCCCCGGTCCTCCCAAGGGCGGGGGCATGGGAACCCGTTCGCGTGGCGGTACCGCAGGCGTAGCGTGCGCGGTGTGTCGTTGCGGCCAGACGATCCGTGGGCGGGCTACGCGCGTACGGCCGTCGAGATCGTGTGCAGCGGCGAACCCCAGATTGTCGTCTGGGCTGCGCCGCTTGGTGTCTGCGGGACGTGGCCCTGGACGTCGCCCGATCCGGTGCACGTCCTCACCGCATGGGACCCCCGGGACGCCCGCCTTGGCGAAGACGAGAACCGCGCTCGCCAGGCCGCGTTGGAGGCGGAGCTCGACCGCTTGCATCCCCGCGACCTGTGGCCCGCACGCGGGGTGGATCCCGTGTCGGGCCATTGCGACGAGGGTGTCGCCGTCCGCGGCCTGACCGAGGGCGTCCTGCGGGAGGCCGGCGCGCGCTACGACCAGGACGCCATCTTCCGCTGGACGCCCACCGAGTGGGCCATCGTGGCCTGCGCCGGGCCGCGACGGGTCGTGCAGGGGTGGTCGCTGGCCGAGGATGCGCCGCCGGAACGACGAGGTTGACCGGGAGAGCCGACCGGGAGATCCTGAATTTTGGCCTTCCATTACTACGTCCGACGTAGTAGAGTGGCCGCCGTGCCACGACGAACCACTGCCAAGGGCGGGCTGGGTCGCAGCAACGAGCCGCCCGTTCTGATCCTCACCAGCCTCGCCGACGGCCCCAAGCACGGGTACGCGCTGACCAAGGACATCGAGCAGTTCGCCGGGGTGAATCTGGGTCCGGGGACCCTCTACGGCGCCATCGCGCGCCTCGAGGAGCGAGGGTTGATCGAACCTGAGCCTGTGGGCAGCGACGAGCGCCGTCGTCCGTATCGCATCACGGCGGCGGGCCGGGCCGCTCTCGAAGAGGCCGTGCGCGAGATGCGCTCATTGGCCGACGAAGGTGCGACCCGTCTCGGCATCATCGCGACGTTCCCTGTGCTGGGGGCACGATGACGCCAGATTTCGAGCGCCTGCTGCGGTGGTATCCGCCTCGCTGGCGAGCCCGCTACGGCGGCGAGATGACGGCATTGCTCGAGGACACCTATGCCACCGCGCGCGACGTGCCGCTCGGTCAACGGCTGGGCCTCGTGCGGTCGGGCCTGGCCGAGCGGGCTCGGACGGCCGGTCTCCTCGGATCGTCGCCGCCCCAGGAACCGTCGGCAGGACTCCGCGCCGGCTCGGTCCTGATCCTGTGGGGATGGGCCCTGTTCCTCGTGGCGACAGCCGTGTTCACCAAGGTCACCGACAACTGGTTCAACGAGTCGGCGCAGGCCGGCCGGTGGGTGGCGAGCTCGGGCTTCAACGTGGTGGGCGTGGCCGCGGCCGTCGGGTGCGCGCTCGTGGCGTTCGCCGCATTGCTCGTCCTACCTGCGTTCGTCGGTCTCGTCCGCGACGGTGGCTGGCGTTCGGTCCAGCGCCCGGTGCTGGGTGCGGTGATCTCGGCCGTGATCGCGGTCGTGCTCTTGTCCATCGCCGTGGCGTGGGCCCACGACTTGAGTGCGCATGACCGCAACGGCGGTCTGCCCGTCTACGGTGCGTTCTTCTTGGTGGTCAGCGCAGCGGTGGTCGTCGCGGTGGCGTGCGGCGCGGGTGCCGCGGTGGCCGTGGCGCGACGGGTGGACCTGTCGGAACAGACGCTCCGCCTGCTCGGGAGCCTCGCGCTCGGGGTGACGGCCGCGATGTCGCTCGTCTTCGCCGGAATGCTGGCCTGGTGGGCGAACGAGGCGGTGCATGCGCCCGCCTATTTGGTGGCGACCATCGGCAACGGCATGCCCTTTACGTCCAGCCTCGTCCCGCCCCCGTTGCTCGCAGCCGGGATCTTCATGGTGGCCGGCCTGGCGCTCGCCGCGACCGGGACGGTGCGCATCCTGCGGTCGTGGGCGCCGTCACGTCCCACCGCCACCTGAGCTGGAGGATCACGGGGCATCAGGGGAGCCAGGGCCAACGTCGCGTCCTGCGAGCCGCCTCGTCCGGCCAGACCGTGCAGAATGGGGGGCGTGACGTTGGCCGCTCGCGTCTACGCCGCATCGCACCTCACGGGCACCTTCGTCCTCCGCTCGGGACGCAAGGCTGATCACTACTTCGACAAGTATCGCTTCGAGTCCGATCCCGCCTTGCTGGCCGAGATCGTCGACGCCATGGTGGGGCTGATGCCACCGGAGGTCGAGGGACTCGCTGGGCTCGAGCTCGGTGGCGTGCCGCTCGCCACCATGCTGTCGGCGCGAACCGGCCTCCCGGCCTTCTTCGTGCGCAAGCAGCCCAAGAAGTACGGCACCGAGCGGATCTGCGAGGGCGGGGACGTCACCGGGCGTCACCTTGTCATCATCGAGGACGTCGTCACGACGGGCGGTCAGGTGGTGCTCTCGGCCCAGGACCTGCGAGCCGAGGGCGCGGTCGTGGAGCACGCGCTCTGCGTCATCGACCGCGAGGGCGGCGGGGGCGAGGTGGTGAGGGCCGAGGGGATCGAGCTGCAGGCCCTCTTCACCATTCGGGAACTGGAGCAGTATCGGAGCTAGGGGCAGGGGTCGCCGTGGACTCGCGTTCCGGGTTCATGTCGGGCTGACCGGCGTCGCGGAGAATCGGGTCTGGTACCACTGCCATCCACCCTCGGGTAGCGTCCTCGAAATGTCGAACTACACCATTCCCGAGCCAGAGCCGAAGGAGATCGACGAGCGACTCTCAGTGGAGCTCGGCCATATGGTGGACAACAACGTCCTCCGTGGACATCCCTCAGGCGAGGAACGTTGTGACACCTGCCGCTACTACCTCGAGCCGTACAAGGACCTTTCGTACTGCTGGCATCCGAAGCTCCGCATATTGGTCGGAGGTGAGTGGTGGTGCCAATGGTGGGAGGAGATTCCGGCGGACGGCGTTTAGCGAGTCGTAGGAGACCACGGCGTCGGACCCTGCCTCGTCGCTGAAGCCCTGCCCTCACAAGGACACAGCTGCAGGTCGCATGCTGATTTTGACAACGATTGTCAAAAAGGATGGCATCGCCGCTAGGGTGACGACGCCATGCAATCACCCGAGGCACTGACGGACCTGTTCCGGGCCCGTGGCCGCAAGATCACAGCCCAGCGCCAGTGCATTTTTCGCGCCCTCGAGGACGACGTCACGCACCCCTCGGCCGAGCGGGTCCACGAGAAGGTTCTCCGCGAGATGCCCAACGTCTCGCTCAAGACCGTCTACCAGACCCTCAACGATCTGGCGGAGCTCGGTGCCATCTCCGTGCTCGACGTCGGCACCGGCTCTGCCCGCTTCGACCCCAACGTCGAGACGACGCACCACCACCTGGTCTGCCGCTCGTGCGGCAAGGTGCGCGACCTGGCGGCCGACGTCTCGGGCCTCACCTTGTCGCGGCGCGCCACCCAGGGCTTCGCTGTCGACAGCGCCGAGGTCGTCTTCCGGGGGCTCTGCGACGAGTGCAGGGGCCTGCAGCCGACGGCGAAGACCACAAAGCAGATCTCGCAGTAACCGTTAGACCAAATCAGAGACCCAAAAGAAAGGGACCACCCGCCATGCCAGCACTGAAGGGCACGAAGACTGAGGAGAACCTCAAGACGGCGTTCGCCGGCGAGAGCCAGGCCAACCGCCGCTACCTCTACTTCGCTCAGAAGGCCGACGTCGAGGGCTACCCCGACGTGGCCGCACTGTTCCGTTCTGTCGCGGAAGGAGAGACGGGCCATGCCTTTGGCCACTTCGACTTCCTCCGCGAGGTCGGCGACCCCGTCACGGGCGTGCCGGTCGGCGCCACCACGGACAACCTCAAGTCGGCGATCGAGGGAGAGACCTACGAGTACACCGAGATGTACCCCGGCTTCGCCAAGACGGCCCGCGACGAGGGACTCGAGGAGGTCGCCGAGTGGCTCGAGACGCTGGCCCGGGCCGAGAAGTCGCACGCTGGGCGATTCACGCAGGGTCTGGAGTCTGTCTCCTAAGTGGCCGCTGCCGCCGACGCCCTACATCCCAAGTACTTCGATCCGGTCTCGGTCCGGCAGGTCGACCGCATCTTCGACCTCCGCGACGGTCGCCGGCGGTGCCGCTGCGCCTCGTGAGTCGGGAGGTGCAAGGTCTGACGCTCGATGACGTCCTCGACCTACGCGCCTACGAGCGGGTGCGCGAGGACTACCGGGCCCGCGTCATCGCCCGCAAGAAGCACCGGCGGGTTGCGCTCGGTCCGCTCGTGACGCTCGTCTTCGAGTGCCTCGACACGGTGCGTTTCCAGGTCCAGGAGATGGCGCGGGTGGAGAAGATCATCAGCGACGAGGCGATCCAGGTCGAGATCGACATCTACAACCGCCTGCTGCCGAGCGAGGGCGAGCTCTCGGCCACCCTGCTCATTGAGCTCACCTCCGAGGACGAGCTGCGGGAGTGGCTGCCGAAGCTGGTCGGGATAGAACGCCAGGTCGGGATCGACCTCGGTGGCGAAGTTGTGGCCAGCGAGCCCGAGGCCCAGCACGCCGCCGCGCTCACCCGCGACACGCTGACGCCGGCGGTCCACTACCTGCGCTTCCCCTTCACGGCAGCCCAGGTCGTGGCGTTCCGGGATGCCCCCGAAGTCGCTCTGGTGTCCACCCACCCGGCCTACGAAGCCCGGACGGTCCTGCCCGCCGACGTCCGCCAGGAGCTCCTCGGGGACCTGCTCGGCACAACAAAGCCTCTACCCATCGGCTGAGCTGGGACAATTCTGTGCGCCACTCTTTACAGGGGCACGAATGATAGGCCATAATCTTCGTTCCCCGAATTCGGAGCGGGTGCCGTCGGTAAGCGGACCGAAAGGCCCTCCGACCAGGGGAACTGTAAGTATCCGCCTGTCCATTCCGCTAGAGGAAGTGTTTCCCATGACCGCCACCACGTGGCGCAAGCAAGCCGCCTGCCGGGGCCTCGACGTCGAGGTTTTCTACCCGGTCACCGAGGACGAGGCCGACGCGGCCGAGGCCAAGGCTGTTTGTGCCGAATGCCCGGTTCGCCAACTGTGCCTGGAGCACACGCTGGCCCACCGCGAGCGTGAGGGCGTCTGGGGTGGCGCGACCGAGCGGGAGCGCCGGCGGATCGTGCGCCAGCGTCGCAAGTCGGCCTAAGCGCGAGCCCGGCGCAGGCCGCCGGCTGTCTCCAGAAACCGTAAACCGGTCTGTGCATGGTTTTGGGAGACATCGCCGGGACTGACACGTCTCCTGCGCCCGCCGCACTCAGCGCCTCTTCGCCACCGTCGTCGGCGTCTTGGGCGACGCCAGCGTCGAAGTCGGCCTGAGCGCGGGCCCGGCGCGGGCCCCTCGAAGGGACTGTATGAAAGGCCGTGTGTCTCCAGGAACCGTAAACAGGCCTGGTTATGGTTTTGGGAGACATCGCCGGGACTGAGACGTCTCGGCGCCCGCCGCGCTCAGCGCCTCTTCGCCACCGTCGTCGGCGTTTTGTGCGCCACTGTCGTCGGCGTCTTGGGCGACGCCGTCGTCGGCGCGCCGAGCGTGCAGGGGTAGGGGTTCCACGGCTCGGACTGGGTGTTGGTGTAGACGTCGCCGGGGATCGTCGTCGTGGTCGTAGTGGTAGGCCCGGTCGGGACGGTGGTGGTGGTCGTCGTCGTGGTGGTGGTGGTGGAGGTGGTCGCCCCCGTGGCTGACGTGGCCGAAGACGTCGATCCCTTCGACAGCACCTTGAGCGCCGAGTTAGCCACGAGCAGGGAGACCGTCTGCCCGCTCAGGTTGGGGTCGGCCACCGTGGTCACCGGGCCGGTCAGGACCGTGGCGAGGGTCTGGGCCGCCTGGTAGCCGGAGGGCCCGTAGAGGATCTCGGACGTGCCGCTCGAGGCGAGCTGTGACGTCGTCGCGTCGCCGATCTCGGTGATGGTGAAACCCTGGTAGGCGATGGCGGCGGCGTCGAGATGGGCCAGGCCGTTGACGGTGGACGCGTTGAGGACGTTCACGTCGACCAGTTTGTGCGCCTCGCCGGCCACGGTGGTGGTCGTGGTGCTCGTACCCGCCCCTGCGCCCTGGGCACTGACCTTGGACCCCCCTTTGGCGATCGTCGTTGTCGCCGTGGTCGCTGGCGCCGGCGCCCCGATGGCGTTGAACGCGTTGATCATGTTCTGCGCGTACGGCTGGGCCAGCTTGAGCACGTCGGCCCCGCCGTCGGTCACGTAGCCGGTCGTCGGCAGGGTCTCGGTGATGAGATGCGACGAGGAGAGGCCGCGGAAGTCCTCGGCGATGTGGAGCAGGTCGCTCTCGCTCAGCGTGTCGTCGATGGTGAGGTTGCCCACGGCGGAGCCGATGAACGAGTTGATGGCGAACGGGTTGGTGATGGACGAGTTCACCTTGGCCAGCACGGCCCGGAAGAAGGCGTCTTGGCGCTGGATGCGGCTGAAGTCCGACTGCCCGTCGTACTCCCAGTAGCCGTTCGGGCCCATGTAGTAGAGGTGCCGGCTGCGCACGAGCTGCAGCGCCACCGTCCCGTTGACCTGCTGGCAGCCGGTCTGGGTCACGTAGAGGCCGGTGTACTGGTCCTTCACCGCGGTGGGGAAGTCCAGGGTGATCCCGCCCAGCGCGTTGACCATGCCCAGGAACCCGGGGAAGCCGACGGACATGTAGTGGTTGACGGTGACGCCGAGGTCCTGCTCAATGGTCTGGATCAGCAGGTCGGGGCCCGAGTCGTAGGCAGCGTTGATGCGGTTCATGCCCGAGATCCCGCTGTCGTTCCCGGGGATGTCGACCCACAGGTCGCGCGGGATCGACAGGACGGTCACCGCCTTGGTCGCCGGGTTGAAGCGCGCCACCATGGTGACGTCGCTGCGCTGGCCACCGGCGTCCGCCTCGGTGCCGAACGCGTTGACCTGGACGGAATTGTTGTCGTTGACGAAGGCCCGCGAGTCGGAGCCGACGAGCAGGAGGTCGAACGGCTGGAGCGGGTCGGCCGACTGGGTCACCAGGTGCTTGGCGTGGATCTTCTTGATCTGGTCGAAGCGGTACTGCGCGTAGAAGTAGACGCCGCCCGCACCGAGGGCGCCGAGCAGCACAATGGCGGAAAGGCCGTAGATCAGCCGCCGGCGCCAGCGGTGGCGGTGTTTACGCTCCTTCTTCTGAGCCTTGCGCAGCTGCTTTTGGAAGTCGGCTCGAGACGGCGGCGGCTCAGAAGGGGCCTCGTCGGGGGGATCGACGGTCTCGGGTGCATCGGGGGTCAAGAATTAGAAAATACCTGCCCGGAGGGCCATCCGGAGGGTCATGGAGGGTCATATAGCCTGCGCCCGTGCACTTCGACCTCCCCGACGAACTGCTCGAGCTCCGCGACTCGGTCCGGCGCCTGGCCCAGGACAAGGTCAAGCCGCGGGCCCGGGCCATCGACAAGGAGAGCGCCTACCCCCAGGACCTCTTCGACGCGTTCCGCGACGCCGGCCTGTTGGGACTGTGCATTCCGGCCGAGTACGGCGGCTCGGGCGCCGGCATCCTCGGGCTGGCCCTCGCCATCGAGGAGGTGGCCAAGTACTCCAACACGGCCGCGCTGATGCTCCTGCTCACCCGCCTGCCCACGGGCCCGGTGCTGATCGCGGGCACCGAGGAGCAGAAGAAGCGCTACCTGCCGGGCATCTGCGACGGCGAGCTGCGCGCCGCCTTCGGCCTCTCCGAGCCCCAGGCCGGCAGCGACGTCATGGGGATGCGGACCCGGGCCGTGCCCGATGCGGGGACCGACGGCTGGGTGCTCAACGGCACCAAGTGCTGGATGTCGGGCGTGCGCGAGGCCGACTGGTACACCGTGTTCGCCAAGACGTCCGAACCGACGAGCCGCGCCCACGACTCGGTGACGGCGTTCATCGTCGAGCGGGCCTGGGACGGGGTCGATGTCGGCCGCACCGACCACAAGATGGGGGTGCGCGGCGTCGACACCGGCGAGCTCGTGCTGACCGACGTCCACGTCCCGGCCGAGAACGTGATCGGCGAGGTGGGCGGCTTCCGCCTGGCCATGCTCGGGCTCAACGCCATGCGCCCGATCGTGGCGGCGCGCGGCATCGGTCTGGCCGAGGGGGCGCTCATGTACGCCACCGAGTACGTCCAGCAGCGGGCCGCATTCGGCAAGACGATCGCCGACTTCCAGGGCATCCAGTGGGAGATCGCGAAGTGCGCGGTCGACATCGAGGCGGCACGCCTGCTCACCTACCGGGCCGCCGTGCTCGCCGACCAGGGCAAGTTCACCAAGGACTACGTCCCGTACCTTTCCATGGCCAAGTACCACGCCACCGAGCTGGCCGTGCGCGCCTCGTCGCTCGCCGTCCAGCTGCTCGGCGCGGCCGGCTACATGGAGGACCACCCGACCGAGCAGTGGTACCGCGACGCCAAGCAGCTCACAATCGTGGAGGGCACGTCGCAGGTGCAGCTCGGGCTGATCGCCCGGGGAGTGCTCGACCGCGACCTGTGGTGGGACTAGCCGGGCCGGTGCGGTGCCGACGGGACTGAGCTGGCCGGAGGTGCTGGCGCGCCTGTCGCGCCGGGAGCCGCTGTCGGAGGCGGAGGCCGAGCAGACGATGGGCGTCGTCTTCGCCGGCGACGCCACGCCCGCGCAGATCGGCGCCTTCCTGACCCTGCTCCACGCGAAGGGTGAGACGGCCGAGGAGGTGACCGGGTTGGCCCGCGCCATGGTCGACGCGGCGGTGCCCTGTCCGCTCGGGACGGACGAGGGCACCGTGGTGGTGGACCTGGTCGGCACGGGCGGCGACCGCCTGGCCAGCATCAACGTCACCACGCTCGCCGCGTTCGTGACGGCAGGGGCGGGCGTGCCCGTGTGCAAGCACGGCAATCGGGCGGCCTCCTCGTCGGTCGGGACGGCCGACGTGCTCGAGGCGCTGGGCGTGTCCATCGAAGTCGGGCCCGCGGGCGTGGCGCGCTGCGTGCGCGAGGCGGGCATGGGCTTCTGCTTCGCCCAGCGCTTCCACCCCGCCATGCGCTTCGTGGGGCCGGTGCGCAAGGAGGTCGGGGTGCCGACCGTCTTCAATTACCTGGGGCCGCTGAGCAACCCGGCCCGGATCCGCCATCAGCTCGTGGGCGTGAGCGACCCCGAGATCGCGCCGGTGATGGCCGGCGTCTTCGGGGCGACGGGCAGCCGGCGCACCTTCATCGTGCACGCCGACGACGGGCTCGACGAGCTGAGCGTCACCACGCCGGCGAGCATCCTCGAGGTGCGCGGGGACGGGACGGGCGCGTTCGAGACCTCAGAGTGGCGGGTCGACCCGAAGGAGTTGGGCCTGGCGCCGGCGACCTTGGCCGACCTCAAAGGCGGAGACGCCGCGTTCAACGCGGGGGTCATCCGCTCGGTGCTCGAGGGCGAGCAGGGCGCCCGTCGTGACATCGGCGTCCTGAACGCGGCGGCCGCGCTCATGGTGGCAGGCCGGGTGGACGACCTCGACAGCGGGTTGGCGTTGGCGCGCGAGTCGGTCGACAGCGGGCGGGCGGTGGCCGTGCTCGACCGGCTCGTCGCTACGTCGCAAGAAGAGCTGCGCCGGCAGACGGGCTGACCTGCCAGGCCCGGCGGGGGGCGTGGGCGTCGGGGTCGAGCGCCGGCGAATCGGGCTGGCACAGGGCGATGACGCAGCCGCCGAACCCGCCGCCTGACATGCGGGCGCCCAGAACTCCGGGCTGGGCCAAGAGGTGCTCCACCAGCTCGTCGACGGCGGGGACCGAAACTCGGTAGTCGGTGGCCAGGCTGCGGTGGCCCTCGGTCATGACCTCGCCCAGGGTGACGAGGTTGCCCCGAGCCAGCAGCCCCTCGGCCTCGCGCACCCGGGCACACTCGGTCACGACGTGGCGGGCGCGGCGGCGCAGCACGGGGTCGGCCAGTTCGCTCAGGTCGCCGAGGGAGCACAGCCCGAGCGGGCGTCCGATAGCGCGCGCGGCCTGCTCGCACTCGGCGCGCCGGGTGGCGTAGGGGGAGTTGACCAAGAGGCGCGGGGACTCGCTGTGCACGATCACGAAGGCAGCGTCGTCCGGGACCGCGACGTAGCGGGACTCGAGCGTGTGGAAGTCGATGTGGAGCGCGTGGCCGGCGATGGCGCCGGCGATGGTCAGTGGGTCGAGCAACCCGACGTGGGCGCCCGCGTGGCGCTCGGCCTCCTGGCAGGCGCGGGCGATGCCCAGCGGCTCGTCGTCGTAGCCGAGTGTGAGCAGGAGCGCGACAGCGAACGCCGCGCTCGAAGAGAGCCCGGCGCCGACCGGGAGCGTGCTGGTGACCCGGACCGACCCGCCGGACGGCGGCGGGCACAGGCGAAGGACGCCCTCCGCCAGGAGCGCCTTCGACGGCACCGGGACGGTCGACTCGCCGAGCGGGATCTCGAGCGGCTCGTGCGGGAATTGGTCGGAGTCCACGCCGACGAGAAAGCTGCCCGGCCTGGGCGTGAAGGTGACCTCGGTCTCCAGCTCAATGGCCATCGGCAACGACAGACCGCCGTTGTAGTCGGTGTGGTCGCCGATGATGGTGACTCGTCCGGGCGCACGGGCCGTGGGCATGCTCCCAGCTTGACGCAGGGCGGTCGGCCAGGACCGGCATTGCGCGGCATTGGTTGCCGGCGCCGGACCGGCTTGACCTCGTGGGCTGCCCGGGTCAGCATCCTGCGATGGCCGACCGAGTGCGAAGTGGACCCCTGAACGGGATCAAGATCATTGAGCTGGCTGGGATCGGGCCGGCGCCCTTCACCTGCATGATGCTCGCCGACGCCGGTGCCCAGGTGCTCCGGCTCGAACGGGCGCTTCCCGGCGCCGTCGAGCGGGGTGAGGAGTTCGCCGCGTCGGGGGCCGGCTCCTACTGGGACCTGCTGAACCGCTCCCGGCCCTCGGTAGGCATCGACCTGAAGCACCCTGACGCCGTCGAGCTGGTGCTCGGCCTGGCCGAGCAGGCCGACGGGCTCGTCGAGGGTTTCCGCCCCGGCGTCGCCGAGCGGCTCGGGGTGGGTCCCGAGGACTGCTGGGCCCGCAATCGCCGCCTCGTCTACGGGCGCATGACCGGGTGGGGCCAGGACGGCCCGATGGCGTCGATGGCCGGCCACGACATCGACTACATCGCCATCGGCGGCGCGCTCTGGTCGATCGGGCGGGCCGATGAGCCGCCGGTGCCGCCGCTGAACTTGATCGGCGACTTCGGCGGCGGCGGCATGCTGCTCGCCTTCGGCATGGTGGCCGCGCTGTTGGAGGCGGCCCGCTCGGGCGAGGGGCAGGTGATCGACGCCGCCATGGTCGACGGCGCGGCCTCGCTCATGACGATGATCCACGCCTTCCACCGCCACGGCCTCTGGAACGACTCGCGTGGTGCCAACATGCTCGACACCGGGGCGCCTTTCTACGAGGTCTACGAGACGGCGGACGGGCAGTGGATGGCGGTGGGGGGGATCGAAGGGCAGTTCTATGCCGAGTTGATCCGCGGGCTCGGGCTCGAGGGTGACCCGTCGCTGCCGGGGCAGATGGCGCGGGACGAGTGGCCGGCGTTGAAGGCGCGCTTCGCTGAGATCTTCAAGAGCAAGACGCGCGACGAGTGGACGGCGATCTTCGACGGGACCGACGCCTGCGTGGTGCCCGTGTTGGTTCCGTGGGAGGCGCACCTGCACCCGCACAACGTGGCGCGCTCGACGTTCGTCGACGTCGAGGGGGCCGTGCAGCCGGCGCCGGCACCTCGATTTTCGCGGACGCCGTCGGCGATTTCGTCGCCACCGTCGCCGCCCGGGGCGGACACGGTGTCGGGGTTGGTCGAGTGGGGCATGTCGGAGTCCGATGTGGCCAAGCTGCGGGAGTCGGGGGCGCTCAGCTAGCGGGTCAAACCGGGCTTGCGCCCAGTTGGTCCGATACCCTCTGATCAGCACGGATGCGGCTGGGGGAGCCCATGGCACACACCGAACACGTCACGGTCCTGTTCACCGACCTGGTCAACTCGACCGAGCTGAATTCCTCCCTGGCCCAAGAGGCGGCCGACGAGCTCCGGCGGAAGCACTTCTCGTCGCTGCGGGCCGCGATCGCCGCCAAGGGCGGGACCGAAGTGAAGACCCTGGGGGACGGTGTGATGGTGGTCTTCCCCGCCGCGTCAGCCGCCCTCGCCTGTGCGGCGGCGATGCAGCAGGCGGTCGAGCGGACGAGCGTGACGACGTCGGCGCCCCTCGGGCTGCGCGTTGGCATCAGCGTGGGGGAGGCCACCCGGGAGGAGGACGACTACTTCGGCGATCCGGTCATTGAGGCAGCGCGGTTGTGTGCGGTCGCGCAGGGCGGCCAGATAGTGGTGTCCGACCTCGTGCGCGCCGCAGCGGGGCGACGCGGCGCCCACGCGTTCCGTTCGCTCGGCGAGATGGATCTGAAGGGCCTGCCTGAGCCACTGGAGGCGCTCGAGGTTCCCTGGGAGTCCCTGCTTGGCGCGGACGAGGGTGCGGGTCGCGTGCCGTTGCCGGCACGGCTCGCCATCGCCCCGGTCACCGGCGTGGTGGGGCGAGGGTTCGAGACTGGGGTGCTCGATGACGCGTGGAAGCGGGTGGCGGCGGGCAACGGCAGAGAGCTGGTCCTCATCTCCGGCGAGCCCGGAATGGGAAAGACGACGCTCGCCGCGGCATGCGCCCGTGCGGCCGCCGACGTCGGTGCTTGGGTCTTGCTCGGCCGCGGAGACGAAGACCTCGCTGCGCCGTATGGGCCTTTCGTGGAGGCGCTCGGTCACTTCGTCGCGCACGCGCCCGAAGAACTGCTCGCCGTGCACGTGGCGGAGCACACCGCCGAACTGCAGCGGATCGCCCCCGAGCTGAAGGCGCGGCTCGGCCATCTGGCACCGCAAGGCGCCGATTCCGAGGCGGAGCGCTACCTTCTTTTCGGGTCGGTCGTCGCGCTCCTCGCCCAGGGCGCCGCCGTCGAGCCGATCGTGCTGGTGCTGGACGACCTGCAGTGGGCCGACACGGCGTCGCTCCAGTTGCTGCGACACGTCATGGCCACCGACACCGCTATGCGCCTGCTTGTCGTCGCCACCTACCGCGACTCGGAGCTGTCGGCAGCGCACCCGTTGATGGAGACGCTGGCCGGCCTGCGCCGGGAGCAAGGGGTGAGCCGCCTCGATCTGAAGGGGCTCGACGACACGGGCGTGATCGCCTTCATGGAGGCGTCCGCAGGCCACGAGCTCGACTCGGACGGCGTGGGACTGGCGCATGCCCTCTCCAGAGAGACCGACGGCAACCCCTTCTTCGTGGGCGAGGTCCTGCGCAACCTCGCCGAAACGGGCGCCATCTACCAGAACGACAGTGGGACATGGTCGTCCGCCACCGATCTGGAGGACGTGGCGCTCCCCGACAGCGTGCGCGAGGTGATCGGATCGAGAGTCGCCCGACTGGGCGAGCGGGGTCTGCAGGTGCTCTCGCTGGCGTCGGTGATCGGGCGCGACTTCGATCTCGACCTGCTGGCTCGGGTCACCGACACGAGCGAAGACGAGCTCCTCGACCTGCTGGACGTGGCCGCCGCCGCCGCGCTGGTGGCGGAGGTGCCCGATCGCGCCGGCAGGTTCAGCTTCTCTCACGCGCTCGTCCAGCACACGTTGTACTCCGACCTGGGAGCGACCCGCCGGGCGCGCGCCCATCGGCGCGTGGCCGAGGCTCTCGAGCTGCTCTGCCATGACGATCCCGACGAACGGATCGGCGAGCTGGCCCACCACTGGGCCCGGGCGACGCAGCCCGTCGACGCCGGGAAGGCGATGTCCTACGCGCGGCGGGCCGGAGAGCGTGCCTTGGAGGCACTGGCTCCCGACGAAGCGGCGCGCCATTTCGCACAGGCGCTCCAGCTCCTGGAGCAGAGCCCTCAGCCTGACTCGACCGTCCGCGTCGACCTCCTGCTCGGCCTGGGCACCGCGCAGCGCCAAGCTGGCGTCGCCGACTTCCGGGCGACCTTGCTGGACGCGGCGCGCCGAGCCCGCGAGTTGGGGGACGGCGACCGTCTCGTCGCAGCCGCGCTGGCCAACAGCCGAGGCATCTTCAGTGCCGTCGGCGTGGTCGACGAGGAGCGGGTCGAAGTCCTCGAGGCGGCATTGGCCGCCCTCCCCGAGGGGGACAGCGCGGCCCGGGCCCGGTTGTTGGCGCGCCTCTGCTCGGAGCTCAGTTGGGCGCCTCTCGAGCGCCGGGTCGCCCTCGCTGCGGAAGCGAAGGGGGTGGCTCGGCGTCTCGACGACCTCACCACGTTGGTCGAGGTGGTCAACGACTGCGCCGTCGCCCTACGGGTCCCCTCCGAGCTCCATCAGGAGATGGCCGACCGATTGGAAGTCCTCGACGCGGTCGACCAGGGTCTGCTTGACCCCGCAACCCGGTACTGGCTCTGCGAGCAGGGCTACGTCGACGCGATCCGCGCCGCCCGCTTCGACGTCGCCGGCCGCTGCATCGAGACGATGAAGGACGTGGTTCGCCTGGTCCGGCAACCGACGCTGGTCTGGAACATCAACCTCATCCTCGCATGCGAAGCCCTCCGGCGGGGCGAGCCTGACGAAGCCGAACGACTGTGTACGGCTGCCCTCGAGAAGGGAGAGGAGACCGGTCAGCCCGACGCCTTGCTCTTCTACAGCGCGCAGATGTGTTGCATCCGTTCGCATCAGGGACGGATGGGGGAACTGATCGAGTTCATCAGCGATGTGATCAAGGCCGTTCCGGACTCGACCGCTCCCGCGTACCTCGGCGCACTGGCCAACGGATACCTCCAGGCCGGCCGTGACGACGAAGCTCGCACGCTGACCGAAGGGACGGTCCGCCAGGGGTTGGACCGCGTCCAGTACGACGCCATTTGGCTCGACATCATGATCAACCATGCCGAGGTCGCGACCTGGCTGAACCTGGCCGAACCGAGCGTGCGTTTGCTGGACGCGTTGATGCCGTTCGACGACCAGATCGCGTTCGAGGGTTTGATCATCTTCGCGCCCGTTGCCACCTATCTCGGCGGACTGGCCACCGTCCTTGGGCGCTACGCCGAGGCCGAGCCGTGGTTCGAAAAGGCTTCGCAACTCTGTGCGTCGGGCGACATGCGCGACGCCCAGGCGTACACCGATGTGCTGTGGGGGCGCATGCTGCTCGCGCGTAACGGGGCCGGCGACCGCGCGGCCGGCCTCGAGATGGCGGCCCGCGCCCGTGTGGTCGCGGCCGACGGCGGCTACGGCTTCGTGGAGCGCTGCGCGGCGCGCGTGATGGAGCGGGCCGGCTGAGTCCGCCGGGGCGCCGTCGCCCTGGCAAGTTCCCCTCCTCGTCGCGCTCGGCGCCTCAGCAGGTGCCGTAGGGGTCCTCGGGCGCCTTGGACACGCCCATCAACACCCAGGAGTTCGCCGCTTCGTTCATGTAGGCGGCCGGACAGGGGTCGGCAATCGCGATGACCAACTGGCCCGGGCACACGCCGGGCCAGTACTTGCAGGTCATGCCCTCTCGGCCCTCCGCGTTCCCGGGGCATTCAAAGGTGAAGCCCGGGTAGGCGTACACGGTCAGATAGGCCAGGGCGGCCCGGCAGCCCCACTGCGTGGCCCGGCCCTGTGCCGGCACGCCCGAAGGGTCGGCTGTGGGTGCCGCGGCCGGCGCCGGTGGTGGCGGTGGCGCGGTCGTGGTCGTTGCCGGTGGCGTGGTGGTCGTCGTGGTCGACATCGGAGACGTCGTCAGGGCCGGCGCGTGCACATGAGGTCGAGGCGCGCCAGAGCGATCGACGTGCGCCAGCGCTGCGGCGGTGGCGACCCGCGCGCGTGCCGCGGCGGCGACGTGCGGGCGAGGTTTCGGCACCGCCCGCCCGGGCGTCACCACCTGTGCTGCAAGCGCGGCCAGACCGGCAACCAGTAGCAACGCAGTCGACAGCCCGGCGGCCCGCCACCGCCGAGCGGATGAGGAGGGCATGGGGGAGCTGCCTCCTGGGGAGACTCGGCGGGGCGGACGGGAGTGATACCCCGACCGGCGCCATTTCACTCATGCTGCAATCAACGCGCGCGAACGTTCGTTGAGACCCGATCAACGCGCAACGCATGCAGCGTCTCCGATGTGTAGGGGTTGCACTCTCGATGAAGTCGTGTGTGACGGGCTCAGCGCCACGCGACCGCGACGCGGCGGCCCGGTGCGCGCCCGAGATGGGCGACGGGGTCGATCAGTTGATCTTGACGATCGGGCAGGTGATGGTGCGGGTGATGCCCTCAATCTGTTGGAGGTCCCGCACCACCATGCGCCCGAGGTCGTTCATCGACGGCGCCTCGGCCCGGGCGATCACGTCGTACGGTCCCGTCACGGCCTCGGAGAGCTCGACCCCTCCAACTGCGCTGACTTGCTCGGCAACATGGGCTGCTTTGCCGATGTCCGTCTGGATCAGGACGTACGCGTGGACGGTCACGGCACACCGTACATTGGCCTGGTGGCCATGTCCCCAAAGATCGAGCAGTTCAAGGTCATGGCCCGCCAGGCCGGCAAGGACCTGTTCGACCAGAGCCACCCCATCGGCCGCCTCTCACTGGTGCAATGCGCCATGCTCGGCGGGGGCACGCTGGTCACGATCTCGCTGGCCGGTTCGCTGTTCTTTTCCATTTCGCCCAGTGCCGCCGATCACAACGTGTTGCTCTACCTCCTCTTCACGCTGGCACCCTTCGCCATCGTGTCGCCGCTGCTCGGGCCGCTCATCGACAAGAGCCGGGGCGCGCGCCGCGCCATGGTGGTGGCATCGGCCATCGGGCAGGCCGTGCTCTGCCCGCTCATGGCCATGCACATCCACGGCCTCCTCCTCTTCCCGCTGGCCTTCTTGGTGCTCGTGTGTCAGAAGCTCTACCTGGTGACCAAGGGGGCGCTCGTGCCCGAGATGGCCGCGCTCACCGAGCCCGACGAATCGACCGGCGAGCAGGCCGGGTACGCGCCGCTCAACGCGCGGCTCACCCTGCTCGGCACCCTCGCCGGCTTCGTCGTCTCCGTGCCCGGCGTGATCCTCTACAAGCTCGGGGGCTCGCCCGCCGTGCTCATCTTGGCCACCATCGTCTTCGTCGGGTCGGCCGTGGCGGGCGCCCGGCTCCCTGTGATCAGCAGCCGCCGGGCCGAGAAGCTCTGGAACGAGCAAGAGACCCAGGTGCGCGAGTACGGGCAGGCGGGCGAGGCGCAGGCGCGGGAGCAGGACCTCAAGAGCCTGCAGCCGATCGCGAACCCGGAGGTGATGCTGGGCCTGACCGCCATGTGCATCGTGCGCGGCCTCACCGGCTTCATGACGTTCATGCTCGCCTTCGGGCTGCGGCGCATGAAGGGCGTCGGCCTGTACTGGTACGGGCTCGTGCTGGCGGGCACCGGCGCCGGGGCCATCGTCGGCCTGGTGCTGGTCGGGCGACTGCGCAAGCGCTTCAGCGAGCAGCAGCTCCTGCTCGGCTCGCTCTGGCTCATTGCCGCGACGGCGGCCGGGTGTGCGGTGTGGGGCACCCTCCTCGCCCAGGTCCTGCTCGCGTTCATGGTGGGCCTGTGCGGGGCCGTGGCACAGCCGTCCTTCGACTCCATGACCCAGCGCCTCATCCCGCTGTCGGCCCAGGGCCGGGCTTTCGCTCGCTTCGGCATGCGCCAACAGCTGGTCTGGGTGGTGGGCTCGCTCATCCCGGTGATCATCGCCTTCTCGCTGCCCGCCGGCGACGCCACCATGGCCGTGCTCGGCGCGCTGGGGGGGTTCTCCTACATCTCGGGCCGCCGCGCCGCCCACGCCCCGCGCACGGTGCGCCGGGTCCGGGACATCGGCCACATCCGCGACGTCGGGGAGTTCGGCGAGTTCGGGAGCTCGCCCGGGTCCTGACGTTTCTTTTGCCTGGTCGATCCCCGAATCTTGTGACGTTTGGCTCTGACGGTCCTCCTTGCGGGTCAGTAGATTTCGCAGGTAGAGAGCACCGCTGGGCCGTTGGTGTCGTTCGGGCTTTGAGCGCTGGACCAGCCAATTTGGAGGGAAGCCACATGATAAAGGGAACTATTCCGACCAATCTTGCGAAGGTTGTTGCCGCGCTGTCTCTGAGCGCTGTGGGATTCGTCGCGCTGGAGGTTGCGGCAACTCCTGCCTCGGCCAGCATCCCGCAACCGTCGGGCGCAGGCTCCTTTGTCATCGGCGATCAAAGCGCGGTGCAGGGCGCGACCGTCACCTTCTGGGGTGCGCAGTGGACCTCGCAGGACAGCTTGAGCGGCGGAGCGGCGCCCCCCAGCTTCAAGGGCTACGCCGACTCGACGCCGGTTCCGACTTGTGGAACCACGTGGTCCACTCGTCCTGGCAACAGCTCGGGTCCTCCCATAAGCGTCGGTGCTGACATCGAAGTGATCGTCACGAGCTCGGTGGTGAAGAACGGATCGACAATCTCCGGCAACACCGTCGGCATCGCGATCGTTCAGACCAACCCCGGGTACGCCGATGACCCAGGGCACCCGGGTACTGGAACTGTCGTATCCGTGTCCCCCTGCGACGAGGAATAGCCTCGATCACTCGTGCGGCCTCCGGTGATGTAGCGGCAACGCTGAAGGTTGGTAGATCCTGATGGAAACGGTACGTCGCTAGTTGTTCCGTCGGCGATGCGCCGCTGGTGCCCTGTGCCTTGCCCTCGCGTTGTTGCTCGTGACGGCCGGCTGCAGCGCCAATGCCGCCAGCACGGGCACCGCGGCGTCGAAGGCGCAGGGCAACTTCGCCAAGGTCTTCCCCGTGGACGGGCACGGAGTGTTCGTGCAGTGCCTGGGCCGTGGTTCTCCGACGATCGTCCTCATTTCGGGAGCAGGAGTCTCGTCGGTGAGCTGGGGCTACGTGGGTGACCCGACTGACACCGCCAATCCCCCGAAAAAGAGTACAGAGGCGGTAGAACCGCAGCTGGCCAAGGTCACCCGTGTCTGCAGCTACGACCGGCCCGGGACGACCGGGTTCGACGACTCACCGTCGCGCTCGAGCCCGGTCTCGCAACCGACGACGGCGCAGGGCGACGCGCGCACCCTGCACGGCGCCCTCCGCGTTGCCGGAGTGTCGCCCCCGTACCTCTTCGTCGCCCACTCCTGGGGCGGCTTCATCGCGACAACCTATGGCCGTCTCTACCCGGGTCAGTTGGACGGCATGGTGTTGATCGATCCCGGTTCGCAGTACCTGCAAACCGTGCTGTCCCCGGATGTCTGGAACGCGTGGATGCGGGCGATCGCCGGGAACGGAAGCAAGAATTCCACCGCCGAGCGACCCGATTACCCGGCGAGCATTGCCTTCCTCTCGACCCTCCCGCCGGTGAAGAAGGTCCCGACGGTGGTCCTCACCTCCGACAAGCCGATCGACTTCCTGGGCATCGGTGATGCCCCCAAACATCACCCAGATTGGGTGGAGGCCCAAACCCTGCTGGCCCGCAGTCTCGGTGGTAAGCAGGTCACCCACACCGAGAGCGGGCACTTCATTCAGACGGAGAATCCAGCGCTCGTGATCGCCCAGACGAAGATGGTGCTGCGCGAGGCCCCGGGCACGTGACGGTGGCGCGCGTCACCTAGCCCAGGCGCTGCTCGAGCGTGTCGACCTGGTCGCTCAGCGCACTTGGGAGCCGCTCGCCGAACTTGGCGTAGTACTCGCGGATGAGCGGCACCTCGGCTCGCCAGCCCTCGATGTCGACCCGCAACAGCTCCGTCATGTCCTCGGTGGACACGTCGAGGCCCTTGGTGTCGATGGCGTCGACGGTCGGGACCGAGCCGATGGGCGTCTCGACCGCCGGCGCCTTGTCGGTGACGCGGTGGAAGATCCATTCGAGCACCCGCGAGTTCTCGCCGTAGCCCGGCCACAGGAACTTGCCGTTCTCGTCCTTGCGGAACCAGTTGACGTAGAAGATCTTGGGCAGGGCGTTGCGGTCCGGTGCTTCCGCGCCGGTGCGGAGCCAGTGGGCGAAGTAGTCGGCCATGTTGTAGCCGCAGAACGGCAACATGGCGAAGGGGTCGCGGCGCAGGTTGCCCACCGCGCCGGCCGCGGCGGCCGTGGTCTCCGACGCCATGATGGAGCCGAGGAACACGCCGTGCTCCCAGTCGTGGGACTGGAACACCAGCGGCACCACCGAGGCGCGGCGGCCGCCGAAGAGGATGGCGCTGATCGGCACGCCGCTGGGGTCCTCCCACTCGGGGGCGATGGCCGGGTCCTGGCTGGCCGGCGCCGTGAAGCGGGCGTTCGGGTGGGCGGCCGGGGTGCCCGACTCGGGCGTCCAGTCGTTGCCCTTCCAGTCGATCAGATGGGCCGGCTTCTCGTCGGTCATGCCCTCCCACCAGATGTCGCCGTCGTCGGTCAGCGCCGTGTTGGTGAAGATGCAGTTGCCGTCGAGCGTGAGGATGGCGTTCGGGTTGGTGTGCGTGTTGGTGCCGGGCGCGACGCCGAAGAACCCGGCCTCGGGGTTGATGGCGTAGAGGCGACCGTCGGCGCCGAATTTCATCCAGCAGATGTCGTCGCCCACCGTCTCGACCTTCCAGCCGTCGATGGTCGGGATGAGCATGGCGAGGTTCGTCTTGCCGCACGCCGACGGGAACGCGCCGGCGATGTAGCGCGTCTCGCCCTCCGGTGAGGTGAGCTTCAAGATGAGCATGTGCTCGGCCAGCCACCCCGCGTCCCGCGCCATCACCGACGCGATGCGGAGTGCGAAGCACTTCTTGCCGAGCAACGCATTGCCGCCGTAGCCCGAGCCGAACGAGACGATCTCGCGGGTCTCGGGGAAGTGGACGATGTACTTGTTCTCCGCGTTGCAGGGCCACGCGACGTCGGCCTGGCCGGGCTCGAGCGGCGCGCCCACCGAGTGCAGGCAGGGGACGAACTCGCCGTGGTCACCGAGGACCTCGAGCGCCCCCGTGCCCATGCGGGTCATGATCCGCATGGAGACCGCCACGTAGGCCGAGTCGGTCAGCTGCACGCCGATGTGGGCGATATCGGAGCCGAGCGGGCCCATGGAGAAGGGGACGACGTACATGGTGCGCCCCTTCATGCATCCGTTGAAGAGGCCGTCGAGGTGCTCCCTCATTTCGGCGGGGTCGCGCCAGTTGTTCGTCGGGCCGGCGTCGATCTCCAACGCGGAGCAGATGAAGGTGCGGTCCTCGACGCGAGCGACATCGCCCGGGTCGGAGTGCGCCCAGTAGCTGTTGGGACGCTTGGCGTCCGAGAGCTTGGTGAACGTTCCCGCTTCGACCAGCTCTTGGCAGAGCCGGTCGTATTCGTCGGCGGTTCCGTCGCACCACTCGATGCGGTCCGGGGTGGTCAACTTCGCGACCTCGTCGACCCAGGCCAGGAGTTTTGCGTTCTTGGTGGGCGCCATTTCGGGGGGATCAGCTCCTTTGTCCGACCGGTTTCGGTGGGGTCCAATGCTAGGCATGTGCCGTGGGATCCCCCAACCCTGGGCGCACACCTCTCGCGGAAGACGAGATGCTGCAGTTTATTCGGGGGCTCCTCGAAAACGGAATCGAGCTGTTCGGCTTGCGTGACGACGCCGGGGTGCTGGGACTTCCCGGTGGTGGGTCGCTCGTCGTCTCGGTCGACAGCGTGGTCGAGGGCGTCCACTTCGACCTCGCGTTCTGCACCCCGTCCGACGTGGGGTGGAAGGCGTTGATGCGGGCGTTGAGCGACCTGGCCGCCATGGGGGCGGCGCCATTGGGTGCACTCATCGCGCTGTGCGTGCCGGGGGGGTCGGGCGAGGGCGAGCTGGCGATCGGGGTGATGGGCGGCGTGGCCGAGGCGTCCAAGGCGAGCGCCTGCCCCGTGGTCGGTGGGGACGTGTCCTCGGCGGGCGAGCTCGTGGTCGCGGTGACCGTCCTCGGGACGGTCGAGCAGCCCGGCGCCGCCGTGCCGCGCTCGGGGGCGGTTGCCGGTGACGCCGTGCTGGTGACCGGTGCGTGCGGCGGGTCAGCGGCGGGACTGCGGGAGCTGCGGGCCGGTGCCGAGGGCGCGGACGATCGTCTGGCGTACCGGCGCCCGGTGGCGCGGTTACGCGAGGGCTCGGTGGCGCGCCGCGGCGGGGCGCACGCCATGATCGACGTCTCCGACGGGCTGGCGCTCGACCTGCACCGGCTGGCGGACGCGTCGGGGGTGGGCTTGGTGCTCGAGGGGGTCCCGGTGAGCGCCGGGGCGACGCTGGACGAGGCGCTCGGGGGCGGGGAGGACTACGAACTGGCGCTCGCGGTGGCCGAAGGGGAGTTCGACGCGCTGGCGCGCGCGTTCGACGCGGCCGGGCTGGGGGAGCCGCTGCGCATCGGCTCGGTGGTCGAGGACCCGGAGGTGAGGCTCCTCGGCACCAGCTCGCTCGAGCGGCTGGGGTGGCAGCACCGGGTGGGGTGATCGAGAGCGCTGTGGATGCCTCCAGAAACAGCGCTGTGGATGCCTCCAGAAAAGAGCGCTGTGGATGCCTCCAGAAAAGAGCGCTGTGGATGCCTCCAGAAAAGAGCGCTGTGGATGCCTCCAGAAACTATGCACCGACCGGTTTATGGTTTTGGGAGACGGGCGGCAGGGACATCAGACGAGCTCATGGGAAGCCTCCGGGCGCGGCCTCGGCCGCCGCCCGGCGCCGCGGGCACGGAGTGCGCTCGAACAGCTCATCAGGGCCCTTTGACCCTGCCTCCACGGCAACCCACCTTGTTAGCCTCGAGTCAGGTGCAGTTGGCGAGCACGGAGGTTGAACAATGGCGGTAGTCGAGGTTGGCGGCCGTTCTTCGCGGCCGGGGTCATGTTCTCCGTGGTGACGCTGCGGAGGCGCTCCCGGGTGCGCGCGTCCAAACAGCCCGCTCCAGCCGAAGCGGCAGCGCCGCCTGAGCGAGAGAGCTATTACGTCCACGCGCCCCCCAACCGGGCCAAGGGCCGGCCGATGGGGTGGTACTCGGTGGACGGTGACCTCTCGGAGGAGCGCTACTGGGACGGGAGCAGGTGGACCGCGCAGCGCCGCATGATGGAGGGCGGCTGGTCTCGGGTCCCGTTCACGACCTGAGTGGCCGCGCCGAGCTTCAGCGGCAACGCCGGCTTCGGCTGATCAGGGCGTCAGCTGGCGGCGGGCTCGTGGGTCCGGCGCAGCGGCTTGGTCACCTTGCCGGCCCGGATGCACGATGTGCAGACGTGGATGCGCTTCGGAGCGCCGTCGACGATCGCCCGCACCCGCTGCACGTTGGGGTTCCAGCGCCGCTTGGTGCGGCGGTGCGAGTGGCTCACGTTCATGCCGAACGAGGGCTTCTTGCCGCAGATGTCGCACACTGATGCCATTGGTGGAACCTTCCTGAGGGAGGCCGCGGTCGACGGACCAGGCAGGCCTTCACGAACGGCCTAAAGGTTAGCATCACCTGCCATGACCCCCCCGGCGACCCTGCGCGCCGACGACCTGCGCGCCGTCATGGGGGGGTACCGGGACGCACTCCGGCTGCACCAGGCCGACATCAACCGGCTGAACGTGTACCCGGTCCCCGACGGGGACACCGGCACGAACATGGCCCTCACCCTGGAGGCCGTCATGGCCGAGCTGACGCGGGTGACCACCGGGTCGGGCCTGCCCGAGGTCTGCCAGGCCATCGGGCACGGGTCCCTCATGGGGGCACGGGGCAATTCGGGCGTCATCCTGTCCCAGTTGCTGCGCGGCATGAGCGAGCGCATGGGCTCGGCCGGTGAGGGCGGCGTCGGGCCCCAGCTGCTGGTGGAGGCGATCGCCCACGCCTCCGAGCTCGCCCGCAAGGCCGTCGTGCGGCCGGTGGAGGGCACCATCCTGACCGTGGCCGCCGCCGCCGCCGAAGGGGCAGCGCACGGCTCGGGCCTCTTGGGCGTCGTCGAGAGCGCACGCGGTGAGGCGGCCGACGCCCTGGCGCGGACGCCCGAGCAGCTGCCCGTCCTCGCCCAGGCCGGCGTCGTCGACGCGGGCGGGGCCGGGTTCCTGCTCCTGCTCGATGCGTTCCTCCTCGTCCTCGACGGCCGCCCGCTCCCCGAGCCCTCGGGCGTGGCCGCCCCCGACCTCGCCGCGCTCAACGGCTGGAGCTCCGAGGGCCACGCCAACGGGAGCGGCGGTGACCACGACGCCGCCGGGGACCTGCGCTACGAGGTCATGTACTTCCTGGCCGCGCCGGACGACTCGATCGAGGCGTTCAAGGACGTGTGGGCGGGCATCGGCGACTCCATCGTGGTGGTCGGTGGCGACGGCATCTGGAACTGCCATATCCACACGAACGACGTCGGGGCCGCCATCGAGTCGGCCCTCGAGATCGGCCGGCCGTCGCGCATCCGGGTCTCCGACCTCGACGAGCAGGTGGAGGAGGAGCGCTGGGTGCGCGAGAGCGTCGGGGCCCCCGGGGCCGGGCCCAGCGTCGAGGGTGCGGGCCCCCCGGCGACGACCGGCGTCGTGGCGGTCGTGTCGGGCGACGGCATCGGCCGCATCTTCCGCTCCCTCGGCGTGCACCACCTCATCGTCGGCGGCCAGACGATGAACCCCGCCACCGCCGACCTGGTCAAGGCCGTCGAGGCGGTCGCCTCCGACCAGGTCGTGATCCTGCCCAACAACAAGAACATCGCGCCGGTGGCCGAGCAGGTCGACGCCTTGAGCGAGAAGGCGGTGCGGGTGGTGGCCACGGGCTCGATCGTCGAGGGGTTCGCCGCCTTGCTCGCGTACGACCCCGGCGCCGACCTCGAGACGAACGTCCGCGCCATGAGCGACTCCGCCGCCCGCGTCGTCCCAGCCGAGGTCACCCGGGCCGTGCGCGCCTCCATGACCGACGTCGGCGAGGTGCACGAGGGCGACTGGATCGGGATCTCGCGCGACGGCGTCGTGGCGATCGCCGACAACGTCGTGGTCTGCACCCGCCTGCTGCTCAGCCGCCTGCTCGACGAGTCGCACGAGCTGGTGACGCTCATTGAGGGCGAGGGGGCGCGCGTGGCCGACACGAGGCGGATCGAGGAGTGGCTCTCGGAGGAGTACCCCGACATCGCCCTGGAGGTGCACCAGGGCGGCCAGCCGCTGTACCCGTACCTGCTGGGGATTGAGTAGCGCCCGCACCCTGCCCGCCCTGCGCGCGATCGAGGTGTCGCGCCTGGAGCGGGTGTCCGAGCGCCGGACGAAGATGCTGGCTGAGCTCGGCATCGAGTCGGTGCTCGACCTCGTCACGACCTACCCGCGCCGCTACATCGACCGCACCCGCCAGGCCGACGTCTCGGACCTCGTGGTGGGCGACGAGGCCGCCGTGCTGGCCACGGTGCAGTCGGCGCACGCGCGCCGCGCCCGCACCGGGCGCGCCGTGGTCGACGCCGTGGTGCGCGACGACACGGGCCGGCTCAAGATCGTCTTCTTCAACCAGCCCTGGCGGGCCAAGCAGCTCGAGCCGGGCACCGAGGCCATCTTCTTCGGCAAGGTGACCGAATACCGCGGCACCCGCCAGATGGCCAACCCGGTCGTCGACGTCGTGGCCGGCGTGACGCCCGGCCGCAAGACCCTGCGGATCCTCCCGGTGTACCCGGCCTCGGCCAAGGTCGGCCTCACCAGCTGGGAGATCGGATCCTTCGTGGAGGAGGCGCTCGAGCGGGCGGGCGAGTTTGCCGACCCGCTGGCGCCCGAGTGGCGGACCTCGCTCGACCTGTGGGGCCGCTCCGAGGCGTTCGGCGCCATCCACCGGCCCGAGTCGCTGGCCGTGGTGGAGCCGGCGCGCCGTCGCCTGGTCTTCGACGAGCTCTTCCGCTTGCAGCTCGCGCTCGTCCTGCGCCGTCGCGCCTTCGAGGTGAACGCACGGGCGCTGCGCCACGACGTTTCGCCGCGCGAGGTGACCGGCGGCGTGGCGGACACCCTGGTGGCGCGCTTCCTGGCCGGCCTGCCCTACGAGCTGACCACCGCGCAGCGTCGCGCGCTGGCCGTCATCGTGGCCGACATGGCCGGGCCGTTCCCCATGCACCGTCTCCTCCAGGGCGACGTCGGCTCGGGCAAGACCGTGGTCGCGCTCGCCGCGTTGCTGGCGGCCGTCCAGAGCGGGCACCAGGGCGCGCTGATGGTGCCGACCGAGGTGCTGGCGGAGCAGCACTTCACGGCGGTGCGCGCGTTGTTGGGCGACCTCGAGGGCCCCGGCGGCATGGCGGGCGGCGAGGTGCGGGTCGAGCTGTTGACGAGCAAGGTCAAGGGCAAGGCGCGCGCGGCCGTCCTGGAAGGCTTGGCGTCGGGCGACATCGGGATCGTCGTCGGCACCCACGCGCTCTTGACCGAGGAGGTGGCGTTCCGCTCCCTGGGCTGCGTGGTGATCGACGAGCAGCACCGCTTCGGGGTCGAGCAGCGCGCCACCCTGCGCGGCAAGGGCTCCGACGGCGACCCGGACCTGCTCGTCATGACGGCGACGCCGATCCCGCGCACCGCCGCCATGGTGATCTTCGGCGACCTCGACCTGACGACGCTCGACGAACTGCCGCCTGGACGCGTCCCGATCACCACGGTGTGGCTGCCCGGCGCCGGCGACGACCACCGCGGCGGGGACGAGGCATGGGACCGCGTGCGCGCCGAGGTCGCGGCCGGACACCGAGCCTTCGTCGTCTGCCCGCTCGTCAGCGAGTCGCCGCGGGTCGAGGCCAAGTCCGCCACGGAGGAGTACGAGCGGCTGGAGGCGGGGGAGCTGTCGGGGCTGCGGGTGGGCCTCATGCACGGCCAGATGGCGGCGGCCGCGCGCGAGGAGGTCATGGAGCGCTTCCGGTCCGGCGAGATCTCGGTGTTGGTGGCGACCACCGTGATCGAGGTCGGGGTCGACGTGCCGGAGGCGACGGTCATGGTGGTCGAGAGCGCCGACCGCTTCGGGATCGCGCAGCTGCACCAGCTGCGGGGCCGGGTCGGACGTGGCGTGTGGCCCAGCTGGTGCTACCTGCTCGGTGGCGAGGAGGGGAACGAGCGCCTGGCCGCGGTGGCCGGCTCGACCGACGGCTTCGCGCTGGCCGAGGCCGACCTGCGCCTGCGCGGGGAGGGGACGCTGCTGGGCGCCCGGCAGAAGGGGCAGACCGACCTGCGGCTCGCCTCGCTCTCCGACGAGCGGGACATCGCGCTGCTGGGCCAGGCCAAGGAGGTGGCCGAGGCGATCGTGGGCTCGGACCCTTTGTTGGAGGCGCACGGGGACCTGGCCGACGAGGTCAAGCTGCTGCTCAGCGACGACGAGGGGGAGTACCTCTTCAAGAGTTAGTCGGGGTCTGCGGCGGTCGCCCCCTGGGTGGCGCCGGGGAAGTCGCTGTCACGAGCGCGAGCGCCGTCGATGTCTCTGGAAACTATAAACCGGATCGTTGGCAGTTTTCAGAGACATGCGGCCGCCTCGTGGAACACCGTGGAACATCGCGGAACATCGTGGAACTTCGTCGTCCTCTTGAGAGTCCCACCGGACGAGCGCCGGTGATGTCGCCAGAAACCATAAACCGGATGGTTGGCAGTTTTCAGAGTCATGCGGCCGCCTCGTGGAACATCGTGAAACATCGTCGGCCCGTTGAGCGTCCCAAATCGGAACAAAGCGGACGAGCCCAGCGACCCGCGACCCGCGACCCGCGACCCGCGACCCGCGACCCGCGACCCGCGACCCGCAGCCGGACCGCTGAACCCCGCGTCCACCCACCCGACCAGCGCCGTAACCTAGACCGATGCGGGTCATCGGAGGTCGGAGTCGCGGGCGCCGGCTGAAGGCCAAGCTCCCCACCAACATCCGGCCCACCTCGGACCGGGTCCGCGAGTCGATCTTCGACATCTTGGGGTCGCAAGGCGGCGTCGAGGGCCTCGATGTCGTCGACCTCTTCTGTGGGAGCGGCGCGCTGGGCGTCGAGGCGCTCTCCCGCGGCGCCGCCAGCGCCACCTTCGTCGACCGTGAGCCCGGCGCCCTCGCCGCCGTGAGGCAGAACCTCGAGGACGTCGGCCTCGCCGACGCGACGACCACGCTGGTGCGGGCCGAGCTCCCCGGCTGGCTGCGGACCTGGACGGCGACGGCGAGAGCGACGGCGACGGCGACGGCGACGGCGCCGTCCCCCCGGACCACCACCGCCCAGACGTTCGATCTCGCGCTCTGCGACCCGCCCTACAACTTCGAGGACTGGGAGGCCCTGCTCGGCTCGCTGCACGCTGACGTCGTCGTCATGGAATCGTCATCGACCGTGGCGCTTCCCGAGGGCTGGATGGTCACGAAGGAGCGACGGTACGGCGGTACGCTCGTCACCGTGGCACAACCCAGTGACGCACGACCCAGTGACGCACGACCCAGTGACGCGCCACCCAGCGGAGGCAGCGAAGGCGAATGAAGGTCGGTCTCTTCCCCGGCTCCTTCGACCCGTTCCACAACGGGCACCTGGAGATCGTCGAGCGGGCCAGCCGCCTCTTCGACAAGGTCGTGGTGGCGACCATACGCAACCCGCAAAAGGGAGCGCAGCTCTTCGACCTCGAGGAGCGTCAGGCCCTGCTCGAGGAGGTCACCGCGCATCTCCCCAGCGTCGAGATCGTGTCGATGTCGAAGCTCACGGTCTATGTCGCGCGTGACGTCGGCGCGGACGCCATCATCCGTGGCCTGCGGGCGGTGTCGGACTTCGAGGCCGAGATGCAGATGGCGCAGATGAACAACCACCTCTCGGGCATCGAGACGATCTTCATCCCGACCAGCCCGGAATGGTCCTTCGTCGCCTCCAAGCTCGTACGGGAGGTCTGGCGTTTCGGCGGCGACGTGTCGGCGTTCGTGCCCGAGCCGGTGGCCAAGGCGTTGGCGGCCAGGTACGAGGCGGGAGAGGGGATCCAGTGAGCGACCTCTTCGACGTCGACGAGGAGCAGCCCCTCGATGAGGTGGGGATCGAGTCCATCCTCCACCAGATGCTCGACCTGATCTCGACGGCCAAGTCGATGCCGTTGTCGTCCTCGGTCATGGTCTCGCGCGACGAGGTGACGTCGCTCGTGCAGTCCGCGCTCGAGTCCCTGCCCGAAGAGCTGCGCCAGGCGCGCTGGCTGCTGCGCGAGCGCGAGGAGTTCATGGCCGAGCGCTCGCGCGAGGCGGAGGCGTTGATGGACGAGGTGCGCGCCCAGGCCGAGCACATGGTGCAGCGCACCGAGATCGTCCGCCAGGCCAACGCGGTCGCCCAGCGCATCCTCGACGACGCCAACGAGGAGGCCCGGGCGCTGCGCCACCAGGCCGAGGACTTCGTCGACACCAAGCTGGCGGGCATGGAGATCGTGCTCGATCGGCTCACCCGCACCGTCCAGGCCGGCCGCGCCCGGCTGGCCGCCCCGCTGGTCGAGGCGAAGACCGACGAACAAGGACCCGGGACGGAGGAGGACGGCTTCTTCGACCAGGATCAGACCTGATGGCGCCTCGCCCGCGGTCCGACCCCTTCGTCGTCCACGTGGCGCGGCTGCGGCGCACCACCGGCCAGCAGGCCCACGAGATGCGCCGCGGCGAGGTCGCGCTGGCCGGCCCCCTCCACGAGGTGGGCATCGACCCCGGGCGCAGCGTCGTGCCCGCCGGCGCCGAGGTCGAGGTGGACGTGACCCTGCGGTCGTTCGAGGGCGGGATCGAGGCCGAGGGGACCGTGCGTGCCCCGTGGGTGGGGATCTGCCGCCGCTGCGCCGAGCCGGTCGAGGGCGAGCTGACCATCCCGGTGCACGAGCGCTTCGCCGACCCGCCGCTGGCGGGCCCCTCCGACGAGGACCTCTACCCGATCGGGCCCGACGACACCATCGACCTCGGCCCGATGGCCCGCGACGCCATCGTGCTCGAGCTGCCGATGGCCCCCCTCTGCCGCGATGACTGCGCCGGCCTGTGCCCCCAGTGCGGGGCCAATCGCAACGAGGGCGACTGCGGCTGCGTTGCCCCCCGTGATCCCCGGTGGGCTAACCTCGACGTTCTGCGGTAGCCGGTTCCCGAGGCCGGCCCCGTTCCGTGGCGCCGGGTCCGGCGTCCCCGCACAAATCGTTGGAGACCCTCGATGGCTGTCCCGAAGAAGAAGAAGTCGAAGGCCAAGGGCCGCAGCCACCAGGCCGCGGCGTGGCGGCTGAGCCGGCCGCCGCGCAGCGTGTGCCCGCACTGCCAGGCCGCCAAGACCCCGCACGTGGTCTGCCCCAGCTGCGGCTGGTACAAGGGTCGCCAGGCCGTCGAGGTCGAGTAATTTGAGCCGCCGGGGCGAACGTCCGTCGCCCGAGGCGCTCGCCACGCTCCCCGTCGCCGTGGATGCCATGGGCGGCGACAAGGCCCCCGGCGAGATCGTCGAGGGAGCCCACCGCGCCGCCGCCGAGCATGGCGTCGCCGTGGTCCTGGTGGGCCCGCCCGACCAGGTCGGCGACACCCAGGGCCTCGACCTCGTCGCCTGTACCGAGGTCATCGGCATGGACGAGGACCCGGCGGGCGGGGTGCGCCGCAAGAAGGACTCCTCGCTCGTCCGCGCCGCCGAGCTGGTGCGCGACGGGAGGGCCTCGGCCATGGTCTCGGCGGGCAACACCGGGGCGACCATGGCCTCGGCGCTGTTGCGGATGGGCCGGCTGCCCGGGGTCATCCGCCCGTGCATCGCCACCCCGCTGCCCCGGCTGGGCCGCACGCCCGCCGTGCTGGTCGACGCCGGCGCCAACGCCGAGTGCACCGCCCCCATGCTGGTGCAGTTCGCCCAGATGGGCGCCGCCTACGTGTCCGCCCGCTTCGGCACCGAGTCGCCCAGCGTGGGACTGCTGTCCATCGGCGAGGAGCCGACCAAGGGCACCCCGCTGGTCAAGGAGACCCACGGGATGCTGGCCGGGGCGGCGTCGGCCGGGGCGTTCGACTTCGTCGGCAACCTCGAGGGCCGGGACCTGCTGCCCTCGCCGGCCGACGTCATCGTGACCGACGGCTTCACCGGCAACGTGGCCCTCAAGGCCCTCGAGGGCTCGCTGCGCTTCCTCTTCGACACCATGCTGGGGGTCTTCGGGACCGACGACGCCACCCGGGAGGCCGCCGCGGTCCTGCTCCCGCACCTGCTCCCGCTGGCCGCCCAGTTCGAGCCGGAGAACACGGGCGGGGCCATGCTGCTGGGGACCGACGGGGTCTGCGTGATCAGCCACGGGTCCTCCACTGCAACGGCCATGATGAACGCCGTGCTCGTGGCCCACGAGTGCGCCGCCCGCGGCCTCGTCGACCAGGTCGCCCGCGCTGTGCGCTCAGACGAAAAAGTCTGAAACTCCCTGTTCAGAGGGCATAAACGGGCGGTTCGGCCCCTCCGCCACCTAGACTGCTTGCCGTGCCAGCCGAGACACACACGAATCAGGGCCCTCTCGACCGCAACGGGGTGTTCGAGCTGATCAGGGACCAGCTGGCCGACATTTTGGAGATGGACCCGTCGTCGATCACCGAAGGCGCCTCGTTCGTGGAGGACCTCGATGCCGACTCGCTGGCCCTCATCGAGCTCGTCGAGGCGCTCGAGGAGGAGCTCGGGGAGCGGACCGTGGGCTTCCGCATCGACGACGAGGACCTCGAGGACCTACGGACGGTCCGTGACGCTGTTGACTACGTCTACGCCAAGCTCGAGGCGGGGTGACGCGGGTGCTGAGGGAGCGGCCACACTGGCCGAGCGACTTGGCCACACCTTCGGCGACCTGAGCCTCCTGCAGCACGCGCTCGCCCACCGCAGCTGGTGCGGCGAGCAGGAGGGCGGCGCGCCCTCCAACGAGCGCCTCGAGTTCCTCGGCGACGCCGTGCTGGGCCTGATCGTGGCCGGGTACTGCTACGACCGGTTCCCCGACTTTCCCGAGGGGAAGCTGGCCAAGGTGCGCAGCGCGGTGGTGAACGCCCGCGTGCTGGCGCACGTGGCCGGGCGGCTCGGGGTGGGTGAGGTCCTCCTGTTGGGCAAGGGGGAAGAAGGATCAGGTGGCCGGACCAAGGCCTCCATCCTGGCCGATGCTTTCGAAGCCATCCTCGGGGCGGTCTACCTGGACGCCGGGTGGGACGCCGCGTGTGGTCTGGTGCTGCGCGAGCTGGGTGTCGCGATCGAGCGGGCGGGCGAGGAGCCCGACGACTTCGACCACAAGAGCCGGCTCCAGGAGAAGGCGGTGCGCGACGGCGAGGGGACGCCGCGCTACGTGGTCGTCGGCTCGGGGCCCGACCACGACCGGGCCTACGTGGCCGAGGTCTACCTGGGCGGGACCTGCTGGGGCACCGGCGAGGGACGTTCGAAGAAGGACGCCGAGCAAGAGGCTGCTCGCGTCGCGTGGGAGGAGCTCAGCAGTGCCTGAGTTGCCCGAGGTCGAGACGCTGCGCCAGGACCTCGCCCGCGAGGTCGTCGGGCGCAAGATCAAGGGGGTCGCGGTGGCCAACGGACGCTCCGTCCGGCGCCACCCCTCCGCCAAGCACTTCCGCGCCCTGCTCGAGGGCCGGACCATCAAGTCGGTCGGGCGTCTGGGCAAGTACCTGCTGCTCACGCTCGACAGCGGCGACACCCTCGTCGTCCACCTGGGCATGAGCGGCCAGCTGCTGCGCGTGAAGTCGGTGAAGGACCCCAAGCCCAAGCACACCCACGTCGTCATCACGTTCACCCAGGGGGGCGAGCTGCGCTACGTCGACCCGCGCACCTTCGGCGAGCTGTTCGTCTCCACGCCGCCGCTCAAGGCCGACGGCTCGCCCTTCTCGCCCGTCTCCGGGACGGCCGGCGGCGACGGCGCCGCGATCCGCAGGGCGGTGCCCGAGCTGGCCCACCTCGGGTTCGACCCGATCGAGGACCTGGTGAGCTGGGACCGCTTCGGCATGCTGCTCCACCAGCACACGGGGGGCATCAAGGCGCTGCTCATGGACCAGAGCTTCACCGCCGGAATCGGCAACCTCTACTCCGACGAGATGCTCTACCAGGCCGGGTTGCGCTACGACCGGGCCGCGAACTCGCTCACCGCGACCGAGGTGCGCCGGCTCTACCGGGCCATCGTCGAGACGCTGGCCGATGCGATCAAGCACCGGGGGTCGTCGCTGGCCGACGAGCAGTACCGCGACCTGTTCGGCGAGATCGGCGATTTCCAGGGGTCCCACCAGGTCTACGACCGCGAGGGCCAGCCGTGCCGGCGGTGCCGCAACAACATCGTGCGCGTGAAGACCGGTGGGCGCTCGACGTTCCTCTGCGAGCACTGCCAGGTCTAGTTCTTTCTCGGCGGGGCCCGTTGCCGCTGGCGGGCCGGCGATGTCTGGCGGCTCTCTCCAAAAACCGTAAACAACCCTGCTTACGGTTTTCAGCGACATCAACGGGACGTCTCTACTCGGGTCGGTACGGCCTGCGGCCCTCTCCAAAAACCGTAAACAACCCTGCTTACGGTTTTCAGCGACATCAACGAGACGCTCCGCGACCCGTCCGCCGCACCGACCCTGACCCACACCGACTGCACCGAGAAAAGTCACCCAGGCGCACCGGCGTGACCCGATAGGGTCGCTCCGAATGTTCCTGAAGTCGCTCAGCATGAAGGGGTTCAAGTCCTTCGCCGACCCCACCGTGCTGCAGTTCGAGCCCGGCATCACCGTCGTCGTCGGCCCCAACGGGAGCGGCAAGTCCAACGTCGTCGACGCCGTGACCTGGGTGCTGGGCGCCCAGGGCCCCCGCTCGCTCCGCTCGGCGAAGATGGAGGACGTCATCTTCGCCGGGACGTCGTCGCGTCCCCAACTCGGACGCGCCGAGGTCTCGCTCACGATCGACAACTCCTCGAGCAAGCTGCCCATCGACCTGGCCGAGGTGACGATCACCCGCACGCTGTTCCGCTCGGGCGACAGCGAGTACGCCATCAACGGCGCGCCGTGCCGCCTGCTCGACATCCAGGAGCTGCTCGCCGACTCGGGCGTGGGCCGTCAACAGCACATGATCATCGGCCAGGGCCAGCTCGACACCGTCCTCAACGCCCGGCCCGAGGACCGGCGCGCCATCATCGAGGAGGCGGCCGGCGTCCTCAAGCACCGCCGGCGCCGGGAGCGGGCCGAACGGCGTCTCGCCGCCACCGCCGAGAACCTCGAGCGCCTGGGCGACCTCGTGCGCGAGGTCCGGCGCCAGATCCGCCCCCTCGAGCGCCAGGCCGCCGCCGCCCGCTCGCACGACAGCGTGGCGTCCCAGCTGCTCAGCGTGCGTCGCTACCTGGCCGGGGCCGAACTGGCCGAACTGACCACCCGCAGACGCACCGCCGCCCAGAACCTCACCGTGTGCCGCGACGAGGAGCGCGAGCTCCACGCCGCCCTCGAGCAGCTCGACGCCGAGGCCTCCGAGACCACCGCCGAGCTCTCGTCGCGCCGGGAAGAGGACCTGGCCAACGCCCTGGGCAGGGTGCAGGGGCTGGTCGAGCGGGCCCGCGGCCTCCAGGGCGTCCTCCGGGAGCGGGCCCGCGCCACGGCCGCCGCCCTCGATGCGGCCGCCGACGTCGACGTCGTCTCCACCCTCGAGGCCGAGGCCGCCCGCCTCGCCGCCGAGCTGCAGACCGCCGGGGCCGAAGAGGCGGCCGGCGGCGCACCCGAGCGGGCAGAGATCGCCGGCTTGCTGACCGCCCTCGACGAAGAGGACGCCGCGCTGCGCCGGCGCTGGGAGGACGTCCTCGGAGGAGACGCGCCCGACGAGGCCATGGCGCGCGTGCGCACGCGTCGCGAGCTGATCACGCGCTCGGCCGCCCGCGAGCAACAGGACCTCGATGCGCTCGGCGCGCGCGTCGTCCAAGTCGAACAGCGCCAGGCCGGCGCCGCCGTGCGCGCCGACCTGCTGGCCCGCACGCTCGCAGAGCTCGAGAGCTCGACGGCCAACCTGGAGGCCGACCTCACCGCGCGCTCGGCCGAGCTCGAGGAGGCCGCGCGCGCCTCCGAATCCGCCCAGGCGACGGCCGACGAGGCCGAGCAGGCGCGCCACCGCAGCGCGGCGCGCGCCGAGGCGCTCGAGCGCGCGCTGGCCGACCTCCAAGGCGCCGGCGGGCGCGAGCTGCTGCGCGACGTCGACGGCGTCGTCGGCTCGCTCGTCGACCTGGTCGAGATCGACGCCGGCTGGGAGGCCGCGTTCGAGGCCGCCGCGGGTGCCGGCGTCGCCGCCGTCGTGGTCGACGGGCGGCACTCCGCGCAGGCCGCGCTGGCCAGGCTGCGCGAACGCGGGGTGACCGGCGCCGTCCTCACCCCGCGCGCCACGACGAGGACCGCGGCCGAACACGGCGAGCTCCCGCACGGGAGCAGCGCCGAGCCCGTGCGCCGGCACGTGCGGGCGCGGCACGGCGGCGCCGTGGCCGAGTCGGTCCTCGACACGCTGGTCGGCCGCGCCGTGCGCGTCGACGGCTGGGAGGAGGCCATCGACCTTTCGCTCGCCCGCGACGACCTCGTCGTCGTGACGCCCGAAGGGGACCGCTTCGCCGCCACGGGCTGGCGCGTGCGCTCGGGGACGGGCGTGGTTACCGCCGCCGCCGTCGACGAGGCGCGCCACCGGTCCGACGACGCGGCTGCTGCGGCCGAGCTGGCCCGGGCCAACCTCACCGAGGCGCGCATCGCGCTGGCCCGGAGCAGAGACGCCCGGGCCGCCGCCGAACGGGCGGCGGACCGCCACACCACCGCCTGCGAGTCCGCCCACGCCGACGTCACCCGCGCCGTCGAGGAGCAGCAACGCAGCGCCGGCGAGCTCGAGGACGCCCGCAGCGCGGTGGCGGCGGCGCACCAGCGCCTCGCCGACGTCACGGCCGAGGAGGCAAACCTCGACCGGGCCCTGCCCGAGCTGACCGAAGCGCTGCACGCCTGGCGCGAGCTGCAGGCCCGCCGCGCCGAGGTCCTCGCCCAGCGCCAGGAGCTCGAGGTCCGGGTGGCCGGCGTCGCCGAGCGCCGCCGCGTCCTGGCCGAGCGCAACGCGGAGGTGGAGCGGCGCTTGGCCGGCCACGCCGAGGAGCGCGCGTCGGCGGCGGCCCGCCGCCAGCGCCTCGAGGCCGAGGCGACAGCGTTGTCCCGGCTCGACGAGCTCGTCCAGCGCGAGCACGCACGCCTCGACGGGGTGTTCGACGATCTGCGTCACGACTACCAGGACCAGGTCGACGCCGTGCGTGCCGGGGGCCAGCGCCTCGAGCAACTCCGCCAGGACCGTCACACCACCGACCAGCGCCTCGATGCGGTCCGCACCCGCACCCGCACCCTCGACCTCGAGGCCAACGAGGTCGACCTGCGCACGGAGGCGCTGCAGGAGCACATCGGTCGCGACCTGAACGCGCGTCCCGAGGAGCTCGTCGGCCTGCCCCAGCCCGAGGCCCCGGAGGCCACCACGCTGCAGCAGCACGCAGAGGAGCTCGAGCGCAAGCTCGTCGCGCTCGGCCCGGTGAACCCGCTCGCACTCGAGGAGCTGTCCGCGCTCGAGGAGCGGCACAAGGAGCTCGAGGCTCAGATCGACGACGTGCGCGGCGCGCGGCGTGAGCTGCACGAGGTGGTGCGCACGCTCGACCACGAGATCATGACGTCGTTCGCCGCGGCCGCCGCCGACGTGAACGAGCACTTCTCCGCGCTGATCGCCATGCTGTTCCCGGGGGGGACCGGACGCCTGTCGCTGGTCGAGCCGGACGACCTGCTCAACACGGGCGTCGAGATCGAGGTGCGCCCGGCCGGGCGCAACGTGCGCCGGGTGTCGCTCCTCTCGGGCGGCGAGCGCTCCATGGCGGCGCTCGCATTCCTCTTCGCCGTGTTCCGGAGCCGGCCCTCGCCCTTCTACATGATGGACGAGGTCGAGGCGGCGCTCGATGACGTGAACCTCAGCCGCTTCCTCGCCCTCGTGCACGAGTTCCGCGACGAGGCGCAGCTGCTCATCGTGAGCCACCAGAAGCGGACGATGGAGACGGGCGACGCCCTCTACGGCGTGACGATGGCACCCGGTGGCTCGTCCCAGGTCGTGAGCCAGAAGATCGAGAAGCAGGAAGCCGAAGAGGCGAAGGAGACCGCGTCGGCGTGATCGGCACGTACATCATCATCGCGGTGGTCGTGGTCGTGTTGGCCGTGGCCGCCGCCTCGATCTCCGTCACGCGCTCCCGGCGGCGTGGCCGGGGCACCGCGCCAACCGAGACCACGACGCGGCCACCGACACGACCACCGCAGACCACGCCACCACCCGAGACCGCCACCGCCGTCGCGCCGGCCCGCGAGGCAGTCGCCGAACCAGTCGCCGAACCAGTCGCCGAACCAGTCGCCGAACCTGTCGCCGAACCTCTCGCCGAACCTGTCGCCGAACCTCTCGCCGAGGCCGCCACCTACCGCAGCCGCCTCGGCAACGTCCGGGGCCTCTTCAGCGGCGCCGTCTCCGCCCTGCGGGCGGGCCGCATCGATCAGACCACCTGGGACTCGCTCGAGGAGGCGCTCATCCGGGCCGACGTCGGAGTGTCCACCACCTCTGCGCTGCTGAACGAGCTGCGGGACGAGGTCGCGGCCAAACAGATCAAGGGCGGCGACGAACTGCTCGATGCGCTCCGCACCTCCATCCGCCAGCTGCTGGAGGGCGCCGGATCGCGGGAGCTGCACTTCGAAGGACGAGACGGGCATCCCGACGTCTGGCTCTTCGTCGGCGTGAACGGGGTGGGCAAGACGACGACGATCGGCAAGCTCGCCCGGAGTCAGTCCGGCGCCGGCCGGTCGGTGCTCCTCGCGGCCGGCGACACGTTCCGGGCCGCGGCCGGCGATCAGCTCTCGCTGTGGGCCGAGCGCACCGGCACCGACATCGTCCAGGGCGCCGACGGTGCCGACCCCAGCGCCATCGTGTTCGACGCCGTCCAACGTGCCGCGGCCCGGGGCAACGACCTGGTGCTGGCGGACACGGCGGGCCGCCTGCACACGAAGACCAATCTCGTCGAGGAGCTCAAGAAGATCCGGCGCGTGGCCGACCGTGATCCGGGCAACGTGACCGAGGTCCTGCTCGTGCTCGATGCCACGACGGGCCAGAACGGGTTGGCGCAGGCGCGACAGTTCGCCGACGCGGTGGACGTGACCGGCATCGTGCTGACCAAGCTGGACGGCACCGCCAAGGGTGGCATCGTGATCGCGGTCCAGCGCGAGCTCTTCGTGCCGGTCAAGCTCGTGGGCCTGGGCGAGGGGCCCGACGACCTGGTTGACTTCGATCCGGACGAGTTCGTCGCCGCGCTGCTCGACACCGACTGAGGCGGCGCCTGTCGCGGCCCGACACCGCGGGGGAGATGAGGCAGCCATGGACGAGAAGAAGAAGCGGGCCCTGATCGTGGTTCTGGTGATCCACGTCATCGTGTTGAACCTGACGTGGCGCGACCTGCGCCACCGACCCGACTCTGCCGTGCGCGGCCAGAAGCGAATGTGGCGCATCGCGTCGGCGATGAACACCACCGGCTCGGTGGCCTACTGGCTCTTCGGTCGTCGCCGGCTACCCGAGCTGGAAATCGTCGACACGGTCGCCTGATCCGCGTTCCCGTTGCCGCCGGCGTCCGCGTGGACTCGGCGGTTCCCCAAGCCCCCGCGCGGAGAAGTTGATGCATCCCTGCTCGGCAACCGGGATGGTCGCGAGCCACCGAGATTCCCGCGCCACATAATGGGCTCCGTGGCCCTGCGGACGGCGTTCACGGAGCTGATGAACGTCGACGCTCCCGTGGCGCTGGCGCCCATGGGCGGCATGGCCGGCGGGGCCCTCGCCGCCGCCGTGTCGAACGGTGGTGGTCTCGGGTTGGTGGGCGGGGGGCGTGAGAGTCGCGACTGGTTGGAGCGCGAGCTGAGGCTCGTGACCGAAATGACCGACAAGCCCTGGGGTGTCGGCTTCCAGACGTATGCGGCGTCGAGGGAGATGGTCGACGTGGCACTCACCTACCGGCCGCACGCGGTGATGCTCTCCTTCGGCGACCCCGTGGAACTGGCCAGGCCGGTCCTCGGGGCCGGCGTCCGGCTGATCATCCAGGTCTGCGATCTCGAGGAAGCCCAAAAGGCGCTCGACGTCGGAGCGCATGTCATTGTCGCCCAGGGCGTCGAGGCGGGTGGCCACAGCGGGACCCGGTCGACGTTGCCCTTCGTACCGATCGTGGTGGATCTGGCCGGGCCGACGCCGGTCCTTGCGGCCGGCGGGATCGCCGACGGCCGTGGTCTCGCGGCAGGACTGTGTCTCGGCGCGGCGGGCGCGTTGGTCGGCACCCGGTTCGAGGTGAGCGCCGAGGCAATCGTGGACGCGGAGTCGGTCAAGGCCATCCTCGATGGTGGCGGCGGCGACACCGAACGCAGCCGGATCCTCGACATCGCGCGCGGTGCGCCGTGGCCGAGCAGCTATCGGGCGCGCACGTTGCGCAACGACTTCATCGACCGCTGGCGCGGCCGCGAAGCAGAACTGGAGAGCGACGAGGCGGCGAAGGCGGATTACCTCGCCGCGGCCGCGACCGGTGACCTCTCGGTGGTGCCGGTGTGGGCCAGCGAGGCCATCGACCTCATCACCAGCCTGTCGCCCGCATCCGACCTGGTGGCACAGCTCGTGCTCGAAGCCGAAGAGGCGCTGGCACGCGCGGGCAGCGGCGTCGTCCCGTCCTGACAGCGCGTGTGGAGCGCGCGTCCGTGTTCGATCAGGACCAGCGCACCTGGGCGCCGTCGAGGAACAGGTCGAGCACGGCGCGATCGCCCGCCACCTCCAACGCTCCGGCTCCACCGCGGTTCCACAGCGCGAGATAGAGGTCGGCGGCGCGGCCCGACAGCGTGCAGGCGGCGTCGCCCGACCCGTCGCTTCGGACGGCGGTCACGCCTTCGGGCCCGATGTCGAGCACCCAGGCCGCCGGGTCGTCGGTGCAGCGGACGCCGAACGTCGTCGGGGTGTCGGCGCGCAGCTTGGTCGAGCGACGGGGCACGAAGCAGGTGAGCAGCTCGTCGACGCCGTCGGCGGCGAACGGCGCCGGGAACGGGCTCAGCTCGGTGCCGGCCGAGAGCTGGGTGTCGACCCGGTGGATCGCCGTCTCGTGCGCCTGGCGGCGCGCCCACATGGCCAGGGGCGACGGCGCGGCGAGGAAGGTCCAGCACACGAGGTCGGGCGGCGCCGCCGCGAGCGTGGCCACGAGCCCGGCGTGGCCCGCGGCGAACCAATCGGCGAGGTCGGCGTCATCGGGCCAGCCGCCGACGAGCTCGTCGAGGTCGATGGGCGAGTACTCGGTGCGCGCCTCGGCCACGTAGCCAGTGGCCCAGCGTTGCACGCCCCCGGTGTGGCGCACCAGGTCGCGCACCGACCACTCGGGGCAGGTCGGCACCGGCGAGCCGGGGTCGGCGGCGCGGGTCGCCGCCACCATGCGCTCGCCCTCGGACCACAGCACCTCGACGTGGGCGGCGACTTGCACGTCGCCCTGCTTAGCCGATCTTCTGGAGGTCGACGACGAAGACCAAGGTGTCGTTCGCCGCGATGCCCGGGCCGGGGGACTCGGCGCCGTACCCGAGGCTCGGCGGGATGATCAGCTCGCGCCGCCCGCCCACCTTCATCCCGACCACGCCCTGGTCCCACCCGGGGATCACCTGTCCCTCGCCGAGGGTGAAGGTGAACGGCTGGGACGTCCACGACGACTGGACCACCTTGCCGCTCGAGTAGGTGGCGAGCACGTACTGCACCGTGACGCTGTCGCCCGAGGCGGCGGAGGGGCCGCTGCCCGTGATGAGGTCGGCGCTCTCGAGGTTGGTCGGCGGGCTCCCCGAGGGAACCGTCACCGTCGGCGCCGTGCCGGCGGTGCCGCCCGGGGAGCGGTCCGGGACCGGGATGGGCTCGATCGCGTGGAGCGGGCTGCCGGCCGGCGACGTCGCATGGGAGCCCGACGTGGTCGACGTCGAGCTCGACGACCCGTTCGAGGGCGAGGAGCTGCAGGCGGACAGGCCGAGGGCCGCCGCCCCAATGAGGGCGGCCAAGGACCACGGGCGAAAGAGGGAGCGGGCCATGCGCCGAGACGGTAGCAAGTCCGGCCACCCCGGCCACCGCGCCCATGCTGGCCCCTAAACGAGATTGTGCATAGTTTTCAGAGACATCACCGGCGCTCGTCCGCTCGACGCCAAAACCCGCAAGACGCCAAAGAGGTCACCGCGGCGTTGCACCTGCACGCAACGCACGCCCCCGTAACCGCCCGTAACCGCCCGCAGCCGCCCGCAGCCGCCCGCAGCCGCCTATGACCGCCCCACTAACCTGAGACTCCATGTTCGACGCCCTGTCTGACCGCCTCGAGCGGATCTCGACGCGCCTGCGCGGCAAGGGGCGCATCAGCGACGAGGACCTTGACGAAGCCCTGGGGGAGATCAGGACCGCGCTCCTCGATGCGGACGTCGAGCTCTCCGTCGCCCGCCGTTTCATCGACGGCATCCGGCTGCGGGTCAGCACCGAGGCGCTGTCGAAGAGCCTGACCCCGGGCCAGCAGGTCATCAGGGCCGTGCACGAGGAGCTGGTCAACGTCCTGGGCGGCGAGTCGCTCAAGCTCTCCTATGCGTCGCGGCCGCCGACCGTCGTGCTCATGGCCGGCCTGCAGGGCGCGGGCAAGACGACCACCTCGGCCAAGCTCGCCCTGTGGTGGAAGCAGCAGGGGCGCAACCCGCTCCTGGTCGGCGCCGACCTGCAGCGCCCCGCCGCCGTCGAGCAGCTGCGCGTGCTCGGACAGCAGGCCGGCGTGAGTGTCTTCTCGGAGTCGACCGACCCCGTCCGCTGCGCGCGGGCCGGGGTGGAAGAGGCGCGGCGTCTCGGCAGAGACATCTGCATCATCGACACGGCCGGCCGTCTCACCATCGACGCCGAGATGATGGACCAGATCAAGGCCATTTCGGCCGCGACGGAGCCGCACTACACGTTCCTGGTCATCGACGCCATGATCGGTCAGGACGCGGTCGCCACCGCCAAGGCGTTCCACGACGCGCTCGAGCTGAGCGGCGTGATCCTCACCAAGCTCGACGGCGACGCGCGCGGCGGTGCCGCCCTCTCGGTCAAGGGCGTCGTCGGCCGGCCCATCGCGTTCGCCAGCACGGGCGAGCGCCTGGCCGACTTCGACCTCTTCCACCCCGACCGCATGGCGGACCGCATCTTGGGGATGGGGGACGTGCTCAGCCTGATCGAGCAGGCCGAGCGCACCATGGACGGCGACGAGGTCGCGAAGAGCGCCAGCCGCCTCATGCAGGGGCAGTTCACGCTCGACGACTTCCTCTCGCAGCTGCGCCAGGTCAAGAAGATGGGCTCGCTCGGCGGGATCATGCGCCTCATGCCCGGCATGTCCAAGGAGATGCGCCAGGCCGCCGGCGAGATCGACGACGGCGAGGTGGCCAAGGTCGAGGCGATCGTCTGCTCCATGACGCCGGCCGAGCGCAACGACACGTCGGTCATGGACGGCTCGCGACGCAGCCGGGTCGCCCGCGGTTCGGGCACGTCGATCCAAGACGTCAACACGCTCCTCAAGCAGTTCAAGGAGATGCAGAAGATGATGAAGGGGATGGCGTCGGGCAACATGCCGAACCTCCCCGGGATGCCCAACATGGCCGGGATGAGCGGCCGGGCCGCCCGCAAGCTGGCCCAACAGGCGTCGGGCCTCGGTGGCGGCGGACCGGCCGGCGGCGGGGCGGGCCAGCCCGACTTCGACATGCTCTCCCAGCTGATGGGCGACGGCGCCGAGCTGCCCTCTGGCTTCCCCGGGTTGCCCGCCGGAGCCGGGTCGGGGGCGCCACCCCGGCCGGTGGTCGGCACCAACAAGGGCACCAAGAAGAAGAAGAAGGGCGGCCGGGTCACCCCGCCGAAGAGCCGCTGAGGGGCCGAGCAGACGGCTCGTGAGGGCGGACGGGGGGCCGGTAGGCTCGTCACCTGCCCCATCTGGCAGAATGGTCCGCCAGGCGCGTCCGTCGATGCGCCGAATCCCCGAAGTGGCCGATCGCCGGAAGTTGGAGGAAACAGTTCGTGGCAGTCAAGCTCCGCCTGGTGCGGATGGGTAAGAAGAAGCAGCCGACGTACCGCGTCGTGGCTGCCGACAGCCGGTCGCCCCGTGACGGGCGCTTCCTCGAGATCCTGGGCACGTACGCCCCCCGTGGGGTCTCGACCGCGGAGCCCGACGCCGTGATCAACATCGACAACGACAAGGCCGTCAAGTGGCTGGTGAACGGCGCACAGCCGACCGAGCGGGTGGAGCGCATCCTCAAGACCTCCGGGGCCTGGGACGACTTCGCCGCCGCCCGGGCGAAGTGAGGATCCGATGACTGACCTCTACGAAGCGGGCGACATCAACCAGACCGACGGCGGCAACGACGCCGGGGACGTGAACCACGTTGACGACGGGGCCGAGGTCGACGAGGTCGACGAGGTCGACGAGGTCGACGAGGTGGGCGAGGGCAACGAGCGCCACGAGGTGGACGGGGGGACGCCGCTGGCGGTCCTCGAGTATCTGGCGCGGGCGCTGTCCAACGAGCCCGACTCCGTCGTGATCGAGACCGAGGAGCGCCGCAGCGGCGTGCGGCTCAACCTGCACGTGTCCCCCGAGGACATGGGCCGGGTGATCGGCCGGCGGGGACGCACCGCGCAGGCCATCCGCACCCTGGTCAACGTGGCGGGCGCCAAGGACGGCGTCCAGGCCTCGGTGGACATCGTCGACGTCTAAGCCGTCCGAGCCTACGGGCCCGGCTTCGGACCTCCTCAAAGTCGGCCAGATCGCCAAGGCCCACGGCCTGGGCGGCGAGGTCGTCGTCGATCTGTGGACGGACCAGACCGAGCGCCTGGAGCCCGGAACCTCGCTGATGTCACCGCGCGGCGTGCTGCGTGTGGTGTCCTCCCGGCCCATGGGCGGGCGCGGGACTCGCTATCTCGTCCAGTTCGAGTCGGTGGTGGACCGCGCCGGGGCGGACTCCCTGCGAGGGGTGGAGCTCTCGGCCGAGCCCCTGGAGGTGCCCGGCACGCTGTGGGTGCACGAGTTGGTCGGCGCCGTGGTGCGCGACGTCGCGGGCACCGAGCTGGGGCGGGTCGCCGCGGTGGAGGCCAACCCGGCCAGCGACCTCCTGGTGCTCGAGGCGGGCGGGTTGATCCCGGTCCGCTTCGTCACCGCGCACGACCCGGCGGCGCACACCGTCGACGTCGACATCCCCGACGGCCTGTTGGACGTGTGAGGGCCTGATGAGGATCGACGTCTTCACGATCTTCCCCGAGGTGGTGACGGGGTACTGCGGCGCCTCCATCCTCGGGCGCGCGGTGGAGGCAGGCGTGCTCGAGGTGCGGGTGCACGACCTGCGCGAGGGCGCGGACGACCCGCGCCGCTCGGTCGACGACAGCCCCTTCGGCGGCGGCGCCGGGATGGTGCTCATGCCCGAGCCGCTCTTCCGCTGCGTCGAGGCCGTGCCCGACCTGCCCCGGCCCCTCTACCTGTTGGCCCCGGGCGGGCGGCGCTTCGACCAGTCGGTGGCCGCCGAGCTGGCGGCCCTGGACGGGAGCGAGAGCCCCTCGGGCGGCTTCTCGCTGCTCTGCGGGCGTTACGAGGGGGTGGACCAGCGGGTGGCCGACCACCTGGTGGACGGCGAGCTCTCGGTGGGCGACTACGTCCTGGCGGGAGGGGAGCTGGGCGCCCTGGTCGTCATCGAGTCGGTGGCCCGGCTGCTGCCCGGCGTCCTCGGCAACGAGGACTCGGCCGCCGAGGAGAGCTTCAGCGAGGGGCTGCTCGAGTACCCCCAGTACACGCGGCCGGCCGAGTTCCGGGGCTGGGCGGTGCCCGCCGTGCTGCGGTCCGGCGACCACGGGGCGGTGGCCTCCTGGCGGCGGACCCAGGCCCTCCTGCGGACGGCGGCGCGGCGCCCAGACCTGCTCGAGCGCCTGGTCACGGCGTCCGCGTTGCGCGACGACGACGTGCGGGCCCTGGCCGAGCACGGCTACGATGTTTCGTCCGGCCCAGAGCGGATCGCCCCCACCGAGCCGGCGTGACCGAAGGATTTCTTTCATGCACCCCACCGAAACGATCGATCGCGACAGCCTGCGCGACGACATCCCCGACTTCCGGCCCGGCGACACCGTGAAGGTGCACGTCCGGGTGGTCGAGGGCAACCGGGAGCGGGTCCAGGTGTTCCAAGGTGCCGTCATGCGGCGCCAGGGCGGCGGGGTCTCAGAGACCTTCACGGTGCGCAAGGTGAGCTTCGGCGTGGGCGTGGAGCGCACGTTCCCCGTGCACTCGCCGACGATCGCGAAGATCGAGGTGGCGACGCTGGGCGACGTGCGGCGCGCCAAGCTCTACTACCTGCGGGACCGCCACGGGAAGGCGGCCAAGATCAAGGAGCTGCGGGTCGCCCGGGGCACCAAGGCGGCGGCGGTCGAGGCCGAGGAGGTCGAGGCCGAGGATCTGGTCGAGGATCTGGCCGAGGTGGATGACATCGACGTCGAGGTTGACGACAACGACGACGACACTGTCGACGAGACGGTCGAGGGGATCGACGAGACCGAGGTGGCCGACGAGGCCGCCGACGGCGAGGCTGCCGAGGAGGCCGCAGACGAGTAGTAGGGCCGGCGCCGCATGAGCGAGGAAGACCTCGAGCGTTACGAGTCCGAGATCGAACTCGGGCTCGTCCACGAGTATCGAGCCGTCCTCCCCGTCTTCGCCTACGTGATCGAGACCGAGCGGCGCTTCTACCTGGCGAACGAGGTGTCGTTGAACGTGCGGTCCGACACGACGCCGGCATGCATCGAGCTCGAGCTGCGCGACGCGTGGGTGTGGGACATGTACCGTCCCGCCCGCTTCGTACCCGAGGTGAAGGTGGTCACGTTCAAGGACGTGAACATCGAGCGGCTGCCGGAACAGGAGCTGTAGCTCTCGCGCGGTTGGACTCCGCGGGCGTCTCTTACGTCGATCGAAGAGGAAGGCGGGGTCAAGGGCGGCCGACGGCCGACGGCCGACGGCCGACGGAGTGCACCCTTGACGCCGCCGCGGCTGGGTGCCGCCAGTCATCATTGGCGAGGCCCCGGCCCCTGCCGGGGCCTACATGCCTCGTCTTGGTGGTCAACGGGCTGGGATGGCCCCGACGGCGAGAGTCCCGGTGGTCCCTCCAGAAACTGTAAACGGAGTTGATTACGGTTTTAGGGCGGCGATCACCGGGGTCCGTGGAACGTGCCGGGCCGCCTTTCGTGAAACACCCGTCCCGTGAGCCCACCCGGAGCAGTCACGGGTTTGTGAATCGGGCCCTGGCGAACCGACCGTTCCTCGGCGTGAGCAATCGCAGGATCGCGCTGGGACATCGAGGCGAGGATTGGGCCGCCGACTGGTACGTAGAGAACGGGTATCGGGTCCTCGCTCGCAACTGGCGCAACGCCGAAGGCGAGATCGACATCGTTTGCGGCACCGTCGACGCGACCGGGTGCACCGTGCTCGTGATCTGCGAGGTCAAGGCGCGCACGTCCAACTCGCACGGCAACCCCCTCGAGGCGGTGACGAGGGTCAAGCAGCAGCGACTGCGCCGTCTGGCCACTGCGTACCTGCGGAGCCAGAGTCGCCACTACGACCACGTCCGCTTCGACGTGGTTGCGGTGACGGGACGGGCCCTTGACGTCGTGGAAAGTGCGTTCTGAAAGGTCCCGGCGTAGGGTCGCGGCCATGGAGACCCTCATTGTCGAGCGTATGGACGGCGTCGTCACCGTCACGATGAACCGCCCCGAGCGCAAGAACGCCGCCAACGGCAAGATGCTGACCGAGCTGCGCCAGACCTTCGAAGAAGTCGAGGACAGCCCCGGCGACCGGGTCATGGTCCTCACCGGCGCCGGTGGCGCCTTCTGCTCGGGCGCGGACCTGTCCGATCCCAACGGGCCGGCGACCGATCCGACCCGTTCCGGCTTGGCTCGCATGCGCCGCCTCGGCGACGTCGCCTTTGCCCTGCACCACGTCACCAAGCCCACCATCGCCAAGGTCGACGGGGTGGCCGTCGGAGCGGGCCTCTCCCTCGCGCTCGGGTGCGACCTTGTGGTGTGCAGCGACCGGGCCCGGCTCTCCATGATCTTCTCCAAGCGGAGCCTCGCCCTCGACGGCGGCGCCTCCTGGTTGCTGCCCCGGCTCATCGGCATGGCCAAGGCCAAGGAGGTCGCGCTGTTCGGCGACATGTGGAGCGGCGAGGAGGCGGCCGCCATCGGGCTGGTGAATCGCGTCCTCCCCGCCGACGAGCTCGATGCGTTCGTCCATGGGTGGGCGACCAAGCTCGCAGCGGGTCCGCCCCTGGCCCTGTCGATGACCAAGACGTTGTTGCACGCGTCGTCGATGGCGTCCATGGAGCAGGCCCTGGAGGATGAGGCCCGATGCCAGGCCCTCAATTTCTCGACCAAGGACACCGCCGAGGCCATGGCTGCCTTCGCCGAGAAGCGGGAGCCCATTTTCATCGGGCGGTAATAGGCTGGAGAGCGTGCGCAACGGCGTTCAGGGGATGATCGGAGACACGGCCCTGGTGACCAAAGCCCTTGAGGGCGCGCACAACCCCGGACGGATCCGGGCTCGGGGTGAGGAGTGGCTGGCCATCCCACTCGACCCCGACGCCAGTATCCCTGTCGGGACAAACGTCGTCGTCGCCGATGTCGAGCGAGGCCTGCTCGTCGTCTACGCCAGCGACTCTTAAGAAAGAGGTACCCCCATGTTCGCATCGGCCGGAGAAGTAGTAGGGATCGTCATCGTGGTCGCCCTGGCCGCGGTGGGGATCGTCACCCTGTTCGCGTCGCGGTTCATCAAGATCGTCCAGCAGGGGAGCGTCGGCGTCGTCAAGCGCCTGGGCGAGTTCAAGTCGGTCGACCAACCGGGCCTGCACATCCTGGCGCCCTTCGTCGACCGGATGGAGAAGGTCGATGTCCGTGAGTTCCCCATGACCGGTGACCAGCAGGCCGTGATCACGAAGGACAACGTGTCGCTGCAGGTGAGCGCGACGATCTTCTGCCAGGTGATCGACGTCAGGTCGGCCCTGTTCGAGATCAACGACTTCCAGCTGGCCGTTGACCAGCTGTCGCGCACGGCGCTGCGAGCGGTGTTCGGCGAGCTGTCCCTCGACCAGGCCCTGAGCGAGCGTGAGACGATCAACAGTCGCATGCAAGACCACATGGCCGACGCCACGGCCAAGTGGGGGGTACGGCTCAACCGGATCGAGATCCTCGACATCACTCCGCCCTTGAACGTCGTGCAGGCGATGTCGGAGCAGAAGGAGGCTGAGCAGCACAAGCGGGCCGCCATTTTGAAGTCCGAGGGGGAGCAGCAGGCGGCCATCAACAGCGCCGGCGGCCGCAAGCAGGCGGCCGTACTCGAGGCCGAGGGCGCCAAGCAGTCCGCCATCTTGCGGGCCGAGGCCCAGATGAAGGTGCTTGAGCTGCAGGCGGAAGGAGAGAAGAAGGCGCTGGTTCTGCGCGGCGAGGGCGAGGCATCTCGCCTCACCTCCATCGACACCGTCGCCATCAACCCGCACACGCTCGCTGTGCTCCAGCTGCGGGCGCTGCAGGACATCGCGGCGTCGGACAACGCCAAGGTCGTCGTACCCTACGAGGCGACCAGCCTGATGGGTGCGGCCGAAGTGTTGCTCTCGACCCTGCGCAACGAAAACCTGGCCGACGCGAGCACGAACGGCTCAACACCGCCGCCGCCCCCCGTCGCGACGCCGGCGCGCCCGCCAAGGGAGTTGCCGCCCGAGAGCTGATGCCGTCGTGACGGTCCAGAGGCGGTCGGATCGACTAAAGCCGTTCACGAAAGCTGGTCGGTGAACACCCCGTTGGGGTCAGTCCTCTGGGAGGGCTGCGAAGTCGCGCTTCGTCTTCCGGTACCACCCCATCCCTGAAATGGGGTGCTTCCAACGACCTTTCATGTCCTTCAAGGCACTCTGGTGCGTCTCGTCACCACCATCGACCATTTCGTTGAGATGGCGATCCTGTGCCTTGATGACGTCGTCAGCGGTGGATCCCTGATGCGGGGCCTCGCACGGTCCACCCATTTGCCTGCAGGTCATGGTCTTCATGATGCTTGGTTCCTTTCACATTACGAACTTGCCTCAACGTGGACGGGCTGCGGGACGAGGATTCTGGGCCTCACCCCCTCCGCCCGCTGCGCATCTCGTCGCTGCGATCGCCGGATTACACCAGGCCATCCGTACCCGGACGCGGACGACCTTGCCCACGGTCATTTCACGATTCTAGAAACGAGCCCCCTCGCCGGCTTCTCCAAACGTGCTGGTTTGGCCGAGTGGGGCGCGTGCCACCAGCAACTTCCTGCACGTCGAGGCGGGGCGCGGGGCGCGGGGTGCACCTGACGAGGGGGGACTAGCATCGCCGGTTGACGTCAAAGACCTCCTAAAGGAGCCCAGATGAGATTGGCGAATACTCAGGGGCTGTCACGGCTGGGCGCACGAAGCTTCCTGACCGGCGCCGCCGCAGCTCTCGGGGTCGGATGTTCCTTGTTCGGGTTCAGCAGCCTGCCGGCGGCAGCAGCAGGGCCGACGGCGACCGTCGCAGGCACCACGATGAGCACCAATGCCATCGCCTGTCCCTCCGCGACGGTCTGCCTGGCCGGCGCTTCGGACGATGCGGCGGACCAGGCGGCCATCGTGAAGATCAACGGGACGACCGGTGCCGCATCCATCAGTGGCACGGACAACGCCGCCGAGTCCCCCGTCAGTGGCATCGCGTGCCCAACCGCGACCAAGTGCGTCGCGGTGGCGGGTGTCGGTGACTCCGCCCCGGTCAACGGGACCACCGGGACGATGGGGACAAACATCTACGACAGTGCGCATCCGGTGATCTACTACTCCGCAGCCTGCCCCACCGCGAGTTCGTGCCTCGCCGGGGGCACGTCGGTAACCGGCGATCCGACCTTCTACACCACGCTGACGCCCATGACGGTCGGCGGTGCACCCGGTACCACCACTTTCGGGGCAGCGAATTCCGGTGAGGTCGACGGACTGGCGTGCGTCAGCACCACCAGGTGCTACGGCGCGGTAGCGGTTGGGGACGGGACGGGTGAAGTGATGGTCATCGACAACGGGGTGGTCTCGAAGACGTTTCCGACCACGTTCGACGGTCAGGCCATCACCTGCGACGGGGCGGCCTCGTGCCTCATGGTCGGTTACGTGGGCCAGAAGATTTACTCGGCACCGCTGAACCCCACGACCGGCAAGCCGGGGGGGAAGAGCGTGATCAAGGACATGAACTCCGTTTCGGGGGCGACGTGTGCCACTGCCACGACCTGCTTCGCGGTCGGCTATCGGCGCAGCAGCACGAATGCGCTGACCGCCCGAGTCAGCGACATCGCCAGCGGTGTGCCGGCCCCGGCCACGGTGTTGCCCGGCCAGAGCCTGGCTGCGATCGCCTGCCCGACGACCACCACCTGCTGGGCCACCGGCGAGAACACGAAGGGCGTGGGCATCGTCGACTCGGTGCCCGTGCCGTAGGTCGAAGAGACGTGGGACTGAGGATGTGCGTCGGTGAGTGAGGCCGTTGAAGCGCTGATCCTCGATTTGCTCGAGTGGCTCGAACCCGCCCCGCGGCCCTACGCCGACGTGATGGCGGCCTGGCGGACGTCATGCCCGCAGCTGGCCGTGTGGGAGGAAGCCAACGCCCGCGGGTTCATCGCCCGGCAACGCGCCACCGAGCGGAGCGAGGTCGTTACGGTGTCAGCCTCGGGGCGTGCGCATCTGCGGCAGCATCGCTCGGTGCCGGTTCGCTGAGCACGGCAGGCGCGGACGCGCCAAGGGCCTGACGTCAGGGACTGCCGGGCTTCACCATCGTGGGCTTTCCCCACGCTCCCGTCCGCGAGGCGCGCGTCTGCCCTGGTCTGTGCGGTTGGTGACGGTCAACCTGGCGCCTGCTGCTGTCCTGTTGGGTCACCGCGGAGCGACCCGGGCGAGAGGTCGGCGGGATGACCCGGAACCGGCCTCGATCTGGGACAATCTCAACCGAGCTCGCTTCCCCTTCTGATCCCGGGTTCGACGAGAAGTCGAATTGGATCGGTCCAGTGGTAGCGGTGGCCCAACGCACGACCACCACCTGGAAACGGCCCGCGCAGTTGAGTCTCGACCCGGCTGCCACCTCGTGCGTCGTAGAAAGCTTGGGCGGCCGTGTTCTGATCGAGCACCCAGAGGTGAAGGGACCCCTCGGGACGAAGTCGAAGGAGTTTCCGGGCGGTTTCCGACAGCAGACGTGAACCTATGCCGGTTCTCTTGAGGTCACTCCTGACATGGAGGTTCTCGAGCAGTGATCCCCAGAGCGGATCATGATCCAAGATGGTATAGGAAAAACCGATGATCTCACCGCGGTGGCGGCCGATCACCGTGAACTGACTCTGCTTGGGCTGGGCCAGGCGATTTCGCCACACCTCTTGGCGATCGGCCACGACGTCCCCGTCAAGGTAGGCGTCCAGGTAAGCACCTCGGTAATGACGTCGCCAGCTGTCAGCATGGAGGGCGGCGATGGAGTCGGCATCGCGGTCGGTCGCGTCGAGGTACTGCACAGCCAGGACCCGTTTCGGCACGTGAGACTTTATATCCGTAGCCGTTCAGATTGTCCTTCAACGTTGCACCGCCCACCTTCCCGCGGTAGAGGGCACGCTTAGACGTCGCTAAACAAGTGACCCCAATGCGTGGCAATGATGAGAAGCAGTCCGGCCACCGCAATGAGAACCCCTGCTACGACCATCCTGAACCGCTCCCACTTGCCCCGAGCGAGCCAAGCAATTGCAGTCCAGACTCCTGAGATCAGCAGAAGAAGAAATGCCAGGTCAGCCTTGGATCGCAGTCCCCCGAGTCAAATCACCGACACCTGTAGGCCGGAAGCTAGGCAGATCGACGAAGGTGACCGACAGGATCAGCCGACACGCCAAAGGTCGAAGATCTGTACTCCAAGCTGCGAAACCATCGATCGAAAATGGGGAAGAGATAAGCCCAACACATTGGACGGTGAGCCGTCGATGCCTTCCACAAATGGTCCGCCACGGCCTTCGATACTGAATGCGCCGGCGAGATTGAGCCCATCACCTGTGGCGGCGTAGGCGCGAAGCTCCTTGTTGCTCGGACGTCCGAATCTGATCACGGTGCTTGCCACTTCACGTGCAACGACTCCAGATCTTGTGTCGATGAGACAGTGTCCTGTCCAAAGCGGAGCCTGTCGGCCTGCAAGGCGTCCCCACACATCGATGATCTCATCGTCTGATCGTGGTTTTCCCAATGACTTCCCATCGAGCTCGAGCATTGAGTTACACCCCAGAACCAACGCATCCGAGTAATCGCCCGCCACGGCCTTTGCTTTGCGTTCGGCGAGGACGTTCACTGCCACTGCCGTCGCCATTTGACCTACCGTCTCGTCCACTCCGCTGAAGGCAACGTCGGGGTCGAAACCTGCGTCTCGGAGAACCCGCAGCCTCGCCGTCGAGCCGGACGCAAGGATCAACTTCGGTACGACCGTCGTCACGGATCAAGTATGGATGCTGCAACAGGCATCCTGCCCCAATACGCCGCATCAGAACGGTGCGCCACCCTGATGTGGCCCGTTAGCGGGCCAGCCGGCTACACCCGGCCGGGCGCGTCAACTTCGTTGTATATCGCAATGGCGGCAGGTTCTTCGTCTTGTCCAACTCGGCGGACCGCTCAGCCAGGGACCGGCGCCGAGAGTGCCCGGAGTGATGCTGACGGCGCGCCGTGCCTGCCACGAGTCGGAAGGCGAGGAATGAGGTGCTCCCGTTGCCAGGCTTTCCGTATTGGCGGATAGCTTCAGTCCTGCCCGGACGACTGCTATCGGAGCGCCCCGTCTGAGACAGCCGCTAGCGGACAATCGGACCATGCCTTAGTCCCGGCGAAACGGGTGCACTCACTCCATGACAGGGAAAACTGTTACGGCCGGCCAACTGCCGCAGCGAACAACTGCACGACCTCGGACGGTCCTGAAGCAAGTTCGTACACCTCGTCGGGCGTGTGGGCCCGGGTCAGGATGGCGGCTGCCTGCTCCTCGGAGCCAAGGGCGATTGGACCAATCGACCAGGAGGTGTCAGGACTCGTGGGGATTTTGGGATCCAGCTGAGCAATGGCGCCAACAACCTCGATACCAGGTCCAAGGAACCTGCGATCCGAGAGCGAGGTCAAACCAAGGGCGCGGCGGATTTGCGAATGATGGATCCAACGCTCGAGGTACTCGCGAGCGATGCCCTGCCAGAACGGCGAACTCTCACTTTGCCCAGCACCGAAAAGTCCTACGGGTTCACCATCGGTGAGCGGGTCAACGCTCTCGTAATACTCTGCGGTCCACTCACCTGTCAGACCGAGCAACTCAATCAGCAGATCGGGACTGAGGAAACGCGCTGCCGCGACCCAACGGTCGTTGAACGTATTGAGCAGGGTGCGGAAATCGGAGCTGGGCATTTCGGCACTGAGAATGGAGAGCCCGTTCTCCGCTCGATCGCGTTGGCGACTGAGAAGGGACACGTCATCGCCCAGGATGTGCGTTGCAACGCCCTTCACTGTGTACGTGGGACATTCCGTTGGACGCCCCCACTCATCTGGATCCAGCCCCTCCAACAGAGTGGTCAAATTGGACCGCTCGGGTCGATAGACCCCGAGGACCATCCCGATAGAGGAGGCGTCAAGCACGGCTTCTCTTCTTAGTCGCGAAACCTGCGCATTGGCGCGTTCGAGGTCGAAGAGCGGGTCCGATTCCGTCCCACTGTCCCGGCGGACAGGGCACCGGAGAGACCGAGGTCACCTACGATGGCCTTTTGGCTATTGGGTGCCCTGAGACAACCCCTAGACCTTCCGGACCGAGAGTCGAGGTGACAGATGGGCTCTGCGGTTGATGGTTGTCATGCTGCCTGGTTTCGCTTGTGGTTGTCGAGGATTTCTTGAGGGGTACGTCCCCGCATGTAGTCGCTGTGATTGCGGCGGCGGCGGTTGTAGGTGATGAGCCAAGCATCTGCCTCAGCTTGGAGCTGGCGGATGGAGGTGAAGTGCCGGCGATGGAAGGCCGGGCGCCAGCACTCTTGGAGCATGGTGCCTTGGAACCGCTCGCAGACGGCGTTGTGGTTGGGCGAGCGGGCCGGGATGCGGTGGTGCCCGATCCCCTTGGCGGCCAGGGCGTTGATGAAGGTGCCAGCGATGTACTCGGGCCCGTTGTCGGTGAGGATCGCCCGGACCTTGACGCCGTGACGGCGATAGAGACGCAGGGCCTGGTGAATGAACCGCGCCGACATTTCGCCGTTGGGGGTGCCGAGCACGATGGCCACCACGGCGAAACGGGTGAAGACGTCGATGGCGGTGAGTTGGTACACCTTGCCCACCCCCTTGAGCTTGCCGACGTAGAAGCTGTCGAGGCAGACCAGCTCGCCCGGACCGCCCGTCGCCAGGCAGAACCCGAACGGCTCGTCCTTGCGCTCGGCGTCGGGCACCACCAGTCCGGTCGTCGCAGCCGCAATGGCGGCCACCCGGGCCAGGCGCTGGGCGCGCCGGCCCAACCCGTGGGCGACGAGGTGCTTTTGCACCGTGGACTTGGCGATGGCGAATCCCTGGTCACCGAGGCGGTCGGCGTACTGGCGACAGCCGATGGTCGGTTGGGTCACGGCCAGGGTCAACAAGGCCTCGATGACGTGGGTGGGAGTGGCTTCGGGCATCTGGGGAGCACGGCGACCCTTGGGCACCAGGGCCTCGAGTCCGTAGCGGTCGGCCACGTTCTTCCATTCGTAGTAGCGGGTCCTCGAGACGCCGAAGACCCGGCAGGCGCCGGCCACGTTGCCCGTTCGCTGGGCGTAGTCCAACACGGCAATGCGTCGGCGATAGATGATCTCTGTTGGGGTCACGGTGATGGGCTCCTTGTTCTGTGGAAGGAACCACAGAGTCCATCGCCGGACCCCTCAAAGGGGTGGATGTGCAACCTCATCTCGCGGACCGGAAGCCCTAGATGGGCTCCACGGCAAAGGCAGTCGAGCGCATGCTTCAACTTGTGCAAGTTGCTTCGAATGTCATCGCTCAAACATCTTTGCGCAGCAATGATGAATACCGCGAGGCCGACTCATTAGTATCAAGCCAATGACGGTATGGGACGACTAATGAGTCCCGTGGCGAAGTTCGTTCTGGGAAGTGCGATGCTGCTTGGCTCGTTGGCCGTGCTGCCCGCCGTCGCATCGGCGGCATCGCACCCTTCGGCAACGACGACCAAGTACGGATCGAAGCCCGGCCTTGGGGAGTACCGAGTGAACAGCGAATTGACCCTCGACCTCGGGGTGGGAGTCAAGGGCTCGGTAAATGGCACGCAACACTTCAAATGCGTCAACGCCGATGGGGGTTCACGACCACCGACCTCGAGAAACATGACCTTTGGATCGACGCCAGCACCTCGCTTCCCTTCTGTTGGCAAGACACGAGCTATCAGTATTTCGATGTCAACGTCACCAGCCCGTACCAAGGAAAGATCGGCTTGTATCTGGGGCAAAACGAGGCGGGAAAACCGTACGCCTTGACGTGCTTTGGGCTTGGGATCCATCTCGGTTGCAAACAGACAGGGAATACCAGTGCCACGATCTTCTGTATCCCCCAGGACTACACCCCGGCGTGTTTGAGCACTGCCTCGGATCCCACGATGCAATGTACGCCCGACGTCGATCTCGAAGTTGGGCAAACGGTTGTGGACCAACACATCTGCACCTCAACGGGGATCCCCATCCCCGAGGTCATTACTTCGGCTGATCCACTCCCTGCCGGGCTCACCTATAAGCGCTATCCGACGGACCAAAGCACGTGGATTGTCCTAAACGGCACCGTCGGCGGAAATGAGTACTACGCCAAAACGACTTTTGTAGCTGCGCACAAAGTGGCGGCCACGGTAAATTGGCACGTCACGGATCCTCGGCCGCCGGAGCCTGCGTCCATCCATTGTGTTTCGCGCTATCCGTTTTACGTCGGAGAAGTGGTACACGATGAAGTGATCTGCTATCCAACGGGCCCGGTCACCATGTCGGGAGATCCGCTTCCAAATGGGCTCACCTATACGTTTAAGGACAGTAAGTATGTACCCCAGGTCCTCCTAGACGGCACGGTCAGTGAGCAGGCCCGAGGGTCCAGCGGGAAGACGAGATTTGCCGTTTCGCCGACTGTGTCGGCCGTGTACTCGTGGCAGGTGTTCAAAAGTTGACCAGCCCTCACCACAATGCTCAGGGCCAACTTGGGCAGAGTTACTCGCTCAAGCGAATGGCCTCATCGCTTGGGACTTACTGAGCGTCAGCACCGAGCTGCCCCGCAGGCTCTGGTGCTCTTCTTCATCTACCGCGACACGCGTCACGTCCGGGGAGCCACGGCGCTTACCGAGTATCACTGGGTGTTCGCTTGAGACGACAAACCGATGTATGACCTGCCCTTCCTGCGGATATCCACGTATGCCGCAATCCCCTCGGACAAGCGAACCAAGTCTTCGGCCGCATCGTCGCCTACATCGGGATCATCGCGAAATACGGTGGCATCGACCGCGCGCCTCGCCTTCATGCCCCTTCGGAGTTGCACGAACTCCACGCCGTCGTGAAGTGGGTGTCCCGCGACGAACACGTGGTTGGCCATACGCAACGCGGCACGAGACTCCATCCACAAAGCTGATACCCCTGCCTTCGCGTGCGGGATCCTTTTTCGGATCGAGCATCAAAAGCGCAACTTAAGTGTCCTACCGTGCTGGCGCTCGGGGGCGCCCCGGACTGCCGCAGTACAATCCTCAGGTGCTCAGCAGCCGCTGCTTCTGTGCCTCGTACTGGGCATCACTGAGGGCGCCCTTTTCGTGTAGCTCTTCGAGTTTTGAAAGCAGCTCAATCGGATCCTGCCGAGTCGCACTACCACTGGTGGATCCGCCAATCACTACCGGGCCTCCGTCGGCCGGTACCCCCAAAGCAGTCCGTAGGGCGCAAGGGTCATGAGTGCTCGCGGACTCCTTTAACGCGGCTGAAATCTGGTCGGGATCGACGACCCGTCCTGACTTGGCCATCGCCCTTGCAATCCGATCTGCCTCGGCGTCCAACTGGCCATCCGTCGAGGAGTCGATCACTACCTTCGAGTGGTCGTCAGGGTCGTAGAGGACAGGGACGCGGCTGCCCACCGCTGGGCCACCCATCTGGGGGAACAAGGCATCGACATCCACGTCGAATGGAGGTCCCTCCTGCGGCTGTACTCGGATCGAGAGCTTCCACTCGATCTGCGTACTTGCGACGAGCTGCGGGTTGCCGCCAGTGACTGACATGTGGGTCTCGCGAGCTGTGAGCACCTCGGCCGTGGCCTTCGCGCCGTGCTTCTTCAAGCGTCGCATGAGCTCCGGATGCTTGCCGAACATATCGAACCTCCCGTTCCCCCACCGGATCCCGAGTCGGGTCATCCGTGGCATCCGTCGCAGCGAAGACGCCCTTGGTGACACGTTAGCCCGGGTGTGAATCCCGTAGTTCGTTTTTCCGCGACTCTGGCTAGTCGAGCACGAGTCCACAATGTCACTTCGAGTCGGCGTACTGGGACGGGGCCTTGAATCGCCTACCCAGCCACGAACTCGACCAGCTGGATTGGTGCATCTTCGCCAAACACCTGCGCCCAACCGCCCCGCGTATCCATGTACTCACGAATCCGCCACACCTTGCCATTGCGCACCTCGTATACGAAGCAGTAGTCGTTCAGATACGACCGACCATTTGGAAGAGTGGCCGATAGTCGGTGCTCAACGACCACGACTTCGCCTTCGGCTATAAGCGTCCGGAAGTTGTTATCGACACCTCTGAAGAACCGGACGAAGTTGTATGCCATGAACGCGACGATGGCATCACGATCGAGATCGTTCGCCCCACGCGGCGGACCAGCGTCCTCGGGTCGACCGAGCCCAAGGGCGACCTGTGTCGCATTGCCCGCTGGCGCTGTCCACACCACCTCGTCATGCAGCAAACCGCTGATCTTCTCCGCATCGCCGGTCGCGTATGCGCCGTACAGCGCCATAACCGTCCGCTTGGAATCCATCTTCATCTCGATCTTTTCGTCGTACCCGTTACCCGATCGTAAGGACGACGTCTCGCACGTGCTGGCGCAATTCGGACACCATTGCCTTTGGGTACTGGAGTGAGCTCCAACCGAGCCAACCTCCCTGCCGACTGGTAGCCCGAGGTGTCGGTCGGCTGAACCGCATCCCGGCAGCGCTCTGGGACACCCCGGCCGCCCAGGGGTGGGTGTCTTATGTGCGCTCAGTCTTGAACCTTCGCGCTGGGGCTGCCGGGTCATCTTGGTTGGTCCGAACATGCCGCGTAGTCAGGGCTGCCTCCTCAATCTTGGTCCGGTGCGCCTCCCAGAAGGTTGAGCCGAGATCGTGGTGAGCAGCGGACTCAGGGTGGGTTCCCACTGCACCATCGATCTGCTCACGGAGGATGTCGGCGTGTCCCGCGTGGCGGTTGGTTTCGGTGAGTACGTGGACAATGACGTTGAACAGCGTCACATTCGGCCGGGGCCACCACGGCACATGGCCGGGCGCGTCCAGATCGAGGGTGTCGATCGTGGCGTCAGCGTGGGCACAGGCGGCTCTGTAGCGGTCCACGATCTGGACGCGGGTTTCGTCTGGGGTGACCCACTTATCGGCCTCGAATTCAGCGTCATCGTCCCACCACGGCAGTCGTTCAGGGAACGGCCGGTTGAAGATGTCCCCGAAGTACCGGGCCTCCGTGTTGGACAGGTGCTTGACCAGTCCGAGGAGGTTGGTGCCGGTGGCGGTCAGCGGACGACGGATGTCGTATTCCGACAGTCCGTCGAGCTTCCAGAGTATGACCGAGCGCACCTCGCGCAGGTCGCCGTGCAGGTAGTCCTTGGCGAAAACGTCGTCCATACGTCGAGCTTGCCATGTCGAATGAGAAGTGATTCGTCCGCCGTATCAGCCTGAGCGATGGACTATCCCCGAAGCGCTGCCCAAAGGCACCCCAGCCCGGCAGCGAGGCAGGTCGTCAGTTCGTCCGCAGTATCGGTCATCTGCGTGTAAAGGTCAGGTGGGTGACGCCGCTCGGTGACGAGACTGCCTCGAGGTTGTAGCGCTCCTCGACGCCCTCGAGGCCGTCCCAGAGACGAGTGCCGCGGCCGAGCAGGATTGGCACCTGCACGACGTGGAGGGTGTCGATGAGGTCGGCGGCGAGGAAGTCGCGGACGACCGTCGGGCCACCGCCGATACGCACGTCGAGGTCACCGGCGGCCTTCCGGGCGAGGTCGAGTGCCTCCTGCGGAGAGGCGTCGACAAAATGGAACACGGTGCCACCCTCCATCTCGATCGGCGGGCGCGTGTGGTGCGTCAGCACGAACACCGGTGTGTGGAACGGGGGGTTCGGACCCCACCAGCCCCGCCACTCGTCGTCTGTGCCGACATCCGTCCACGGGCCGGTCTGCGCACCGAACTTGCCCCGGCCCATGATCTCCGCACCGAATCCGAGCTCAATCCGTTCGGCGAAGGAATGGTCGACACCGACGGTGCCACCGGGATCGCCGACCATCGAGCGCCAGAAGCGGGTAGCGAAATACCACTCGTGTAGCCGATGGCCGGCATGGCCGAACGGGGCGTCGAATGTGATGCCCTCGCCCGTCCCGAACCCGTCCAAGGAGATCGAGAAGTTGTGGACACGGACCTGGGACATGGCGGCCTCCTGACAGTCGGTTCCCGACCTCGTAGGTTCGCACGAGATCGTCAGCGCGGACGAATGCGCCCGGTTCGACCATCCCAGCGGCGATCGTCATGGCCATCAGCCGGCTGCGTACGCGACGAGCCGCGTCATCCCGCTCGAATCCGACTGCTCCCTTCCCGCCTGAGCATTCAGGTCACAGCGAGTGCGGTCCGTTCTACTCGGAGGTGGGATGCTACGGGAGGTGCCGAGCCCTCCGCGACGGGATGCTTCTCGCACATCTCGGTGAGGAGCCTCAATTGGTAGGTTCGTGCAACTTCGCCGAACTCTAGGACCTTGGGAAAGTCGGCAATGACCTTTACCCAACTTGTTCCCCGACGTACCTCTGCCTCGGCAGCAGCCACCAATTGCTCATTGTCGAGTCGACGGGTTCGACGAGCAGCTCCGGAAAGTATCGGTCTGCTGGCGCTAGAAAGCGCCCGGGTGCCCGCACGATAGGGAGGGTCGGTTCCCAGGTTGAGTCTTAGGGTTACACCACCGGGTGTGCGTTCAACGCTCGCCGAGCACGCAGAACTCGTTTCCTTCTGGATCGGCGAGAACGACCCACGACCGCTCACCCTGTCCAATGTCGACCCTTGAAGCGCCCAGCGCGAGCAAGCGATCGACCTCAAGATCCTGATCGTCGGGGCGAAGGTCGAGGTGGAGCCGATTCTTCACCGTCTTTGACTCCGGCACCGGGACGAAAAGAAGGCCGGGCAGCCGGTCGGGCGCCGGACGGATCTCGAATTCGTCGGGAGCATCGTTGACGACAACCCACCGGAGCGCTTGCTGCCACCAGCGCCCCAACGACACCGGATCCTTGGCATCGACGTTCGTCTGTTCCCATTCGAGGCCCACATTCTCAAGCGTACGCCGGACTCCGAGTGGCTGCTTCGACTGAGGTGGTACACCGTCATGAGTGAATAGAACCACGGCAGAAGTTCCAGTCAGCCCTGGGATCGAGAAGCGAGCATGAACCGGCGACTGGGTCAGGTTGGAACAGGAAGCGGTGATGCGCAGAAGGGGCCCGAAGGCCCCTTCTCACGACTGCACTCCACCGATTACTAGCCGGATATCACCCGTATTCAAATCCCTGACGACCGTTCGTTCGTCGCGCCCTGGGTCTCGGTGACTGCGCTCGACTGACTACGCAGTGACACCGGGATGTTCGATTCCCGGCCGGTGCGCCCCGCCCCAGCGTCGGGCTGGTGATGGCCAGTCACCATCGATAAGGCAGTCCGACATTCCGGGTAACGAGGTGGCGCACAAGCCCGGTGTCCGGGCTACTTGCTGACACGTATGGTCTGGCGGTGTTCTGGCCACAAGACGTCTCAATCTGTCACTGAGTCGAAGAACGAACCCGCATGCCATTGCGGTTCAATCGGAGACTGCGTAGAGCTTCCAGCTCCCCGGCACCCCCTTCAGAACATGCTCACCTCGGTCATTGAACTCAATTCCCGAGCCCACCACGAGGTCAGTGACGGTGCTCGAGACAAGAACCTCGTTCGGTGATGCCAAGGACCCGACCCGAGCGGCAATATGAACGGCGAGACCGCCCAGATCGTCGCCTCTCACCTCGCATTCGCCGGTATGGAGACCCATGCGTAGCTCGATACCGAGCGCTCGGGTGGCGTCAATGATCACTTGTCCACAACGGATAGCTCGAGCCGGACCGTCGAATGACGCGACGAAGCCGTCACCCGTCGTGTTGACCTCCCGACCTCGGAAGATCCGAAGTTGTTCGCGGACAATTTGGTCATGGCGATCCAACAAGGATCGCCAGCGTTGATCACCCAACGACGCTGCACGCTCAGTTGATCCGACGATATCGGTGAAGAGTACAGAAACCAACACCCGATCGATGTCGGTTACCGGTCTCGTACCGGTCAAGAACTCGGCGACTTCGTCGAAGATCACGTCCCGCTGGCTGAAGATCAACATGTCGTTGCCAGGAAGCGCGATGAACTTCGACCCCTCAATATGCTCGGCCATATAGCGTCCATGAGCCATGGGTAGAAAGCTTGGATTGTCGGCGCTCAGGACCAACGTAGGCATCCGGAGGAGCGGGAGCACCGCGCGAACATCGAGGTTCCGAAGCAGGTAGTCGTACTGGGCGGCCGCGGTTCTCGGCGTGACCGACGACCGGAAGAGCCGAGCGAGAGCATCGCGGCGACCTGGGTCTTCCGGGCCAGCTGCACCAGCAAGCGAGAGGAAGTCCGACGTACCCCAGTGCGTTCGGAGGAACTCGATGACGAACTCGAGTGCCTCAGGTGTGAACCCGATCGGATAGTCGTCAGCGACCAGATAACGGGCAGCGGTATTGCATAGCACCAGGGAATCGACCCGTTCGGGATGTGATGCGGCGTAGAGGATCGCGATCGGTCCGGCATCGGCCGTCGCAAGAATCGATGTCTGCTCGGACCCGACTTCGTTGAGGACGCTCTCGATGTCTTCTGTCCACTCCTCCCATGTTGGTATGGCGTTACGAGGCACACCGTCAGATGCCCCCGTGCCCCGTCGATCGAGAAAAATCAAGCGGCGTAACGACGCCAGCCGTCTGAGGAAGTCGGCAATGTCGGGGTCCTCCCACGCCATCTCGATGTGGCTGCCAAGTCCGTTGAAGAAGAGGAGGTCGGAGGGTCCTTCCCCGAGGACCTGGTAGGCAACGTCAGCATCTCCGACGGCTACGTACTTGGTGTCCGGCCGGCTCATGGAACACGCAGTCTGACCCGTGATCCAATTGAATGCTGAGTCTCTTCATCGGCGAGGCACGACACCAGCGATCAAGTGTAGACACTGCTCAACTCATGAAGATCGCCCTCGAGGCCGGCGTTCGGCATCTGAGAGCTCAGACCGTGGCCGCTCCTTGATGCCTCAATTAGGCTGATCCTTCGGTCCTTGGTTGCGAAACACGAACGAGGGAGGCCACATGTTGGGTTTCATCTCGAACAGTCCGCTCGCACGCGATCTGATACGCATTGGAGAACAGGCCATTGCCCTGCAGGACGACGTGAAGCTGCGGGACTACTTCACGCCCGACTACGCCTTTCATGGGCCAGGAGCCAATCTCGGCTATGAAGAGCGCCGCGCTTACTTCGGCTCCTTGCGTCGCCGCGTTCAGTGGATTGCGACTCGTCCGTGAACAGATCATCGTGGATGGCAATTTCCTGGCGGCGCGCACAACATTCTCCGGAGACCTCACTGGAGTCTTTACCTACTCGCCCATCGGTCCAGTCGAGCCCACCGGGCAACACCTCGAATGGGAGGTGATCGGTACCTTCAAGTACGACGACGAGGGCCGGCTGGCAGAGGAATGGGTCCAGACTGATTACCGTGGATTCTTGACCAAGCTAGGTCCCCATCAGGCAACGTTTGCCCTGTCACAACCTGAGCACACCATGTGCTGGTGCCAAGAGTCCGACCGTGCGGCACCCAACAAGTGGCCTATCGCACCGCGCGGGTCTTCGTGCGTGCCACCCCGGCCCAGGTCCGCCGTTGTTACCGCCTGCTGGCGGCAGGGGGCGACGTGTGGGCCGCCCTCATCGAACTGAACGAACATCGCTTTCGACGCGGCGCTCGGCCGCTGCTCAACTACCAAGAGCTGTGCCGCGAAGTGGCCGGGGTCCGCGTCGGCGAGCTGTCGGTCCCCGCGCTGCGCTCGGTGCTCCGGCGCTACGCCGATGCCTGTATGGAGACCGCACGGCGCAAGCGCCGCGGCGAGCGGGCGCGCTATCCGAGGCGCCGCCGTGCCCGGGTGCCGCTGCGCTACTACGCCGGAACGTTCGCCCTTGAAGGCAACCGGGTCCGGCTCTCGACGGCGTGCGGCACGCCCGAGCTGTGGCTCCGTCTTTCGCACCAGGGGCCCTATCCCGCATCAGAAGTGCGCTCGGTCACCCTGCTCGCCGAGGCCGGACGTCTGGCCCTTGACGTCACGGCCGAGGTGCCCGTCGAAGCCGCGGCGTCCGGGATCGTGGGGGGCGTCGACCTCGGCATCATCCACCCCTACGCCCTGGCCGGAGGTGCCGACGCCCTGCTTGTCTCGGGTCGGGCCATCCGGGCCGAAGAGCGCGTGCACCTCGCCGACGCCAAGGCGAGGGCCCGGGCCATGGCCAAGAAGGCGCCACGGCGCGGCCAGCGCGGCTCGAGGCGATGGCGCAAGCTCCGCTCCGCCCAGCGCCGGGCCGAGGCCCGTCACTTGCGCCGGGTCCGCCATATGCACCATGAGGCCGCCCGCGAGGTGATCGGGTGGGCCAAGACCCACGGCGTCGCGACCTTGGTGGTGGGCGACCCCAAGGGAATCGCTCGGCGCAACGCGGGACGGCGCCAGAACCGCCGCGTGGCGAATGCCTGGCGGCGCACCCACCTGCTGGGGGCTCTTTCGGACAAGGCTCAGCTGGCGGGTATCGACGTCGTCCGCATCGACGAGCGGGGCACCTCTTCGACCTGTCCGCAGTGCCAAGCGCGCTGTGCCAAGCCCAAGGGCCGGCGCTTCGCGTGTGGGAGCTGTGGCTACCTCGGGCACCGTGACCTCGTCGGCGCCCGCAACATCGCCGCGCGAGGCGGCGGATCCACGACGGCCGATCCCGTCGTCACGCACCGCCGAGCCGGCATCGTGCCGGCCCGACGTGACCGACGCCGCCATCTGATGGACGAGCGTCGTCGGTCTTGCCCGGCACCGGGCCGCCCCAACCCTGGGGAGTCGCTCGCTCGCACCCGACCTCGCCACCGCGGGGTCGGGCCGATCCATGTGGATCACCGGCGAGGATCAGGCAGTGTTGCAATCGTTGCTTGAAGGGGCACTAGGTGTGATCGTCACGTCGCGCGGACATAGCCACGACGAAGGCGCTCCCGCGTATGCATTAGGCCGGCGTTTGGGCGCACCGTTTTTGGGACTCGAGACCGTTCCGAGCGGGTCGCTCGCCTGCTGCGAAGCTCCGGAATGTTCTGCTTGAAATGCGTCCGACGCAGTTCGAACTGAATCTCCGTGACTACTGAATCAGGGGTTATCGGGATCGACTTCGCGTTGTGGGGCGTCGCTTCTGTGGTCCGGCATCACTTCTCGGATGTAATCGTGGGTCGGGTTCGGTTCTTCAACGACGTCGGGCCATGACATAAGCCCTGCGGGTCTCGACTTCCTCCGGGTAATGTCTGCGCTCCACCTGCGCGTCGATTTCGAACCCCGCAATATCCAGGATCTCGACCACTGCCGCCGTTTCGAGGAAGCGAAAGTCTAGGTCAACGCCCTGGCCCCAGAGCTCGTCGACGTGGCGGACCTCATCACCGACGTGGAAGGCAACGAGCAGGCGTCCGTCTGCAATCAACACCCGTCGTAGTTCGGAAAACGCGGGTGCCAACTCGTCAGCGCCGAGGTGGATGATCGAGTAAAAAGCAACTGCCGATCCGAACTCGCCGTCGCTCGCCGGTAGTGAAAGCAGGTCTCCCTGCCGGAACTCGACCTCGGGATGCTCGCGTTTGGCCACCGCGACCATCCCCGGAGACATATCGATCCCAACCGCTGCCACTCCATGAGCGGTGAGCCACGCTGCGACGTGGCCTGGCCCACAGCCCAGATCGACAATCGATGTTCCAGCCAGGTGTTGTTCGATGAGCGCACCCAGCAAGGCCCGGTCGAGGGGCTTGTAGACGAGCTCGTCACCCAGCTGAGCCGAGTACCGCTCGGCAAGTAAGTCGTAGCTGCGGCGGATCTCGAGGTGGTCCGGACTATCAGGCACGAGAACAGGATGTCACCGTGGGGATCGGGCGCGGAGGCGACCGCTCGGAAGTGCCGGTTCCTTCACTCTTGGGTGGCGAATGGCGAAACTCGCCGACTTGTATCGCTCGATGCCGGCGACTGGTAGGGGGCGCTAACCGAATGGAGTCAGGGGTAGCGGGTCCAGGGATGCCGCGCACACGTAAAGCTGAATGGTTGGGCCAAGTACCTCGGTATCAACGGGTAGGGAATCGGCTCGACCATGTAGTTTGTGTTCCAATCCAGTTGACCATTCAAGTTTGTGAGGTCTCAGGCGCCCACGCCCGTTGGGATGACCTCGTATTTGAATCCCGCCTGGGTCAGCAGTGGCTTTGCCGGTACCAAGCCCTGCGCACGATCGAGCGACAGCGCGCCCGGAACCGTTCTTTCGGAACCGTTGTCGTCGTGGTTTGTAGCACCACCTCTCAGTCGGCGAGAGGAGTCATGTCTCGGCTCTTTCGAGAATTACGTCGAAATCCTTTCGCCACGTTGCGCCACCATCATCGGAGGCGTCCCAGTGCCCATCGATCCGAGCTGGCGTGACGGTGGCGATGAAGCGTTGATGGAAGTCAGGATCCTGTCGCATCAGTGTCAACATGCCCTCGACGAATGTCATACGAAACAGGCGGGAAGTCGGCCTCGGGTCGTGGTACAGCGCCACCAGCTCACCGTTGGCATCAGTCCTCCCGAACGCGAAATGCCAAAGTGGCTCTCCCTCGAGATCCGCTACTAACTCGATGAACGCGTCGCCGAGCCACCGGGCGGCGGCACTGCCGTGTTTTTCGACATCGAGGGACTCCAGGAACCAGGCGTTGGTGAGCGTCAAGGACCACTGTCCAATCAACACGTCTAGCGGTTCAAGGGCGGGATTACGCATAGCAGGAGTAAGTCAATATTGCACCCCACCCCGATGCTGAGGATGTCCCGAGTCCTGTGGGATTTCGGTGACGGACCCACAGCTGTTCAGGCGGCAGCCTGATCGTACTTGGTGGGTGTGACAACTCCTCCTTCCTCTTCGGCGAGGCGTCGTGCGACTTCTGAACGGACGGCGTCGACCAGCGATGCCATGTCCTTGCAGCCCTTGATCCGTCGGAAGGATCGCTGCGCCTCGATCATGCCGGTGCCGACCCAGCGCCGCACCATGGCGGGATCCCGCCAGCGCTTCACCCCCGAGCTCACCAGACGCACAGTCGAGATCATCGACTCGATCGCGTTGGTGCACGAAAGCGAGCGGGCGAGGCGGTCCGACGCTCCGAGCCGGCGCACGGTGAACATGTCGTCGAGCCCTTCGCGCAAAGACGCCGCCGCGCTCGGGTGCTCGCGCTCGAGTTGGGCGGCAAGGCCCTTGGCCACCTTGAGCCCTCGGGCGGCGTCGACGTCGTTGAAGGCGCCCTTGAGCTGGCGGTCGATGCGCCGAGCCAGTTCGGGGTCGAGGTAGTCAGCCACGTCGCGTCGCTTGTGCAATGTGCAACGCTGCACCACGGCGTGGCGGCCGAAGACGCGCTTGATGCCGGCGGCGAGCGCCTTGCCCCCGTCGATGACGAAGAGCAGTCCCGCCTCGAAGCGCAGGTTCCGGGCTACGAGATCGGCCAGCAGGTGCTTGACCACGGTCGTGTTCTCGGTGTCGCCCTCCCAGACCCCGACGGGGATCTTGGTGCCATCAGCGGTGATGAGCAGGGCGACCACGCAGCAGCACTCGTGGAACATGATGCCGTCGATCATGAGGACCGCCGCGTCGTGCTCGGAGAGGTCGGCGGCGAGCAGCTCGGCCAGCTTGGCCTTGGTGGCGGCCACGAAACGCCGCGAGACGGCCGAGCGCGAGTCCCCCCGGGCGACCTCTTCGAGCTCTTCTCCGATCGGCTCGGCGACCAGGGCATGGCGCCGCGTCGCCACGCCGGCGAGCATGCGCTCGACGGCGAGCTGGCTGAGCAGGTCCCGGTCGTTGAAGGCGCCGTAGGAGTCGAGGTGGACCTCGCCCCCCTCGCTCATCGTCGCCCGGGGACGACGGATGGGCACGGTGCGCCCGCCGAGCACGACCGAGCCCGGCGCCGAGCCGTTCCTCGTGGCGCTGCGCTCGGGATCGTGGCGGCCCTTGGGCCCGGCCTTCTCGGTCATCTCGGCGGCCATGATCTCTTCGACGACAGCCAGACCGGCGGTGCAGCAGAACGCCATGAAGCCGTCTTTGATGGCTCCCGCCAGGTCATGGAGGGCGACGGTCGCCTCGGCCGGCAGTTCAGCGAGGCGTGCCGCCTCCTCCCGCTCGGCGACTGTCACAACAGGTAGCTTCTTCTTCATTGGTGGTGGTCCCCTTCTTGTGGGTGGTGGTCTTGGTTTTGACGCCTGAACACCTACCAGCCGGAAGGCATCAGGCGGGGGACCGCCACCTATTTCCCACAAGTCCGCATGACCTGGCCGGTCACCATCAAGGAATGAAATGCTGGCGGGCGGCCGTCGGGTGTGGTCACCGAACAAATCTTGCAGCTGAGAGCGCGCCACAAGTCTGGTGCGGGACCGTTGGGGACCACCAAGTGTCGCTACGAGCACGAACCGGAGATTCCGCTTTACACCGTGGTCCTCCCCGGTGGCCTCCGACAACAACCAGGAGGTGAACGTGAAGCAGATCAGAGACAAGGTCGGCGGCCTCGACGTCCACCGCGACAGTGTGGTGGCCTGCACGAGGGTGACCATGCCCAGCGGAGAGGTCGAGGTCGCCAAAGAGCGGTTCGCCACGACGCAGGCGGGGCTGGCCGAGCTGACGGCTTTCCTCATCGACGCCGGGGTGAACACGGTGGCCTTGGAGGCGACCGGGATCTACTGGCGCACCGTGTACTACGCCCTCGAAGGGCTCTTCGAGGAGCTGTGGCTCTGCAACGCCCAGCACGTGAAGAACGTCCCGGGACGAAAAACGGACCTCTCTGACGCCGAGTGGCTGGCCGACGTGGCGGCGCACGGGATGGTGCGGCCCTCCTTTGTGCCTCCGCCTGATATCAGGGAGCTGCGGGAGCTGACCAGGTACCGCAAGACCCAGATCGACGCCCGGGCCAAGGAGATCCAACGGCTCGAGAAGATCCTCCAGGACGCCGGCGTGAAGCTCACTTCGGTGGCCTCGACGGTGTGGTCGGTTTCGTCTCGGACCATGATCGAGGCGATGATCGCCGGCGAGCGGGACTCGGTGGTCTTGGCCGACATGGCGAAGGGGAAGATGCGTGCCAAGACCGACCGGCTGGCAGAGGCGCTCGAGAGCAACTTCGGCGCTCACCACGCCATCCTCTGCCGCCAGGTGATCGACCACCTCGACTTCTTGGACCGCTCCATCGCCACCCTCAGCACTGAGATCTGCGAGCGCCTCGTCCCTTTTGAGCCCCAGATCACCCTGCTCACCTCTATTCCAGGGGTCTCGGTGACCACAGCGCAGATCATCGTGGCCGAAACGGGCGCCGACATGAGCCGGTTCCCAACCGCCGGGCATTTGTGCGCCTGGGCCGGAGTGGCCCCGGCCAGCCACGAGTCAGCGGGCAAGAAGCGACCGGCCGGGACCCGCAAGGGCGCCCCGTGGCTCAGGCGTCACCTCATCGAAGCGGCCCGCTCGGCGGCGCGCACCAGGGGTAGTTACTACTCGGCCCTCTACCCCCGCATCGCCAGACGACGAGGACCGAACAAAGCCGCCGTCGCTGTGGCCCACTCCATGCTGGAAACCGCCTGGCATCTACTCAGCACGGGTGCCCTCTACCAAGACCCCGGTGCCGACTATTTCGAGCGCCGCCACGATCCTGTCGTCGAGGCAAAGCGGCTCCAGCGCAGGATCGAGGCCCTCGGGTTCGCCGTCACCATCGAAGAGAAAGCCGCGTAGACACACACCCGCTCGACAACCCCACCTCATCACGCACCAATCGGTGCCTCGATTTGCGCGCCCATGCGCCCCCCACGGCTTCGGCATTTCACCGGAGATTCAGGACAACCTCCCGATGCTCTGGGACACCCTGCAGCGCCTTCCTGTGGTGACACAGAACGGTGACCCAGGCGACTGGACGGCAGACGCTTGCCGATGTCGCTTGCTCGAACCTAGTGGAATTCGTAGAATGCCACTAGGTGGGGTCGTTGCAGTTCAGAGGATCCTTTCAGCCACCCGAGTCGCGGGAGTAGGGAGGCAACATGTGGCGGAAGCATGTCTGTCGGGACGGGGGCCAGCGCGGCGTTGCCGCCCTCTCAGTATTCGCGATCGTGCTGACGACCTTGGCGATCGGAGTACCCGCTGCGGGTGGTGCAGTCAGTGCCGCCACCCCATGGGCGCCGATGTCGACACCGAACGCGTTCGGGGCCCAAAGTGGCGCGCTGAACGGCGTCTCGTGTCCCGCCGACGCAGGGAAATTCTGTGTCGCCGTGGGCTATGACATCCGCTTTCCAACCAGCGCTCCTATCAGCGGTGCCTTGGCCGAGGTGTGGAATGGGACTGGCTGGAAGGTCACCCCGACGCCCGGAACCGTCGAGGACGACTTCTACAGCGTCTCGTGCAGCTCGCCCACCTTTTGCATGGCGGTCGGACCCGGGATCGCCGACGCGTGGAACGGCAAGACCTGGTCGGTGACCCCGAACCCGCTCCCATCGGCCCCGCTGAGGACTGTGTCTTGTTCCTCCACAGAGTGCCTCGCCGTCGGCACCGTCTATGCCACCTCCGAACCGGTCGCCGAGTTCTGGAATGGGCAGAGCTGGACGAGCATTCCTCCGGACGGAGGGTTCAGTGGGTTTTACGGCGTTTCGTGTTTCGCGCCCGGGCAGTGCCTCGTCACGGGACGCGAAAGCTCAACTCCTTCGGCCATGGCCGAACTCTTCGACAACGGTACCTGGACGGATGAGCCCCCGCCCACTCCAGGTCAGCCCCCCTCGCTCTTCGATGTCTCTTGTCAGAGCGCGACAGCCCCGGTGTCTTGCATGGCCCACGGCGATGGGAGCACGGCCTACGTCTGGAATGCGTCGACCGGGGATTGGACGAGCACGCCGTCGATCGAAGACAACGGCGGGGTCAGCCCCCTCTCATGTCCCAACGCGACAGAGTGCGTTGCCGTGGGTGGTCAAGACCTCACGAAGGTGGATGGGGTGGGCGCGCTGGCCGAAATCTGGACCGGTTCGAGTTGGGCCATCATGAACACAAGTCGCTTGACCTCTCCGCAGACGCATCCCGATTTCCAGCTGAGCCAGGTCTCCTGCGCCTCACCAACGTTCTGCGTAACGGTCGGGAGCAAGACGAGTTTCACCGGGCAGACGGAACCCACTTCGGCTTCTTGGGGAACGGCGCCCTAAAAATCGCCAGCCACGCCTACGCCGAGGCAACTTGTCTCTGTTGGCGATCTGCTATCCCCTAAGTGCCGGTCCGCTACGTCCCCGAGCCTGCGGAAGGGATTAGCTTCGGGCTTATCGATGCAGAGCTGATCTCCTACTCAACTTTCCATCGAGAACGCGCATGCTCCAGAGCAGGCACGTCGTCTAATCCACCTCACTCAGTTCGATCAGGTGCCCGTCGGGGTCTCGAAGAAAGCACCGAACCTCTCCACCCCAGTTATAGGGCGGAGTGAGAAACTCAGCGCCTCGCTCCTTCAGAGCTTCGTAGGCGGCGTTGCAGTCGTCCACCCTAAGGGTCATGGCGTGGCTCACTCGGTCTGGTTCCGCCGGTGGAGCGAAGGTAACCCGCGGCTTGTCGGGTGTCGGCCCACCCCCGGTTACGAGGAGAACCCAAGACCCACTGAAACGCAGCACGACGCTCGATCCGTACTCGCGGTAGACCTCAGCGCCAAGAACTTCGGTCCAGAAGGCTTTCGATCGCCGAGTGTCAGTCACGACGAGGATTTGAGTGACCTCCATTCCCGCGAGTGGGTTGCTCTTCGGGCCACGGTCGTCGACCACGACTACAAGTTTGCACGTCTGGGACGCCGTTCGTCGATGCCGTTCACGTGCCATGCCGAACTCTTCGACCTGGCATGCCCAGTCCCCGGCCCCGCAGTAGGGGGCAGTTGAAAATGGACTCGCTACGCTCTGGCTGTGCCGAGAATCAGTACGGGGACGATGGGGTGGCTGCGCTCGGCGGTGGGTGTCGCTTTGATGGTCGCACCCGGCGCTCCCATGCGCCTCGCCGGTACCGAATCGCCGACAGGTGCTGCCCTCCTTCTGATGAGGACGATAGGCATCCGTGATCTCGTGCTGGGTCTGGGGACGCTGTCCGCGGCGCGATCAAATGACCAATCCGATCCTCTCCGCTGGTTGAAGGCCACTTTGGCGAGCGATGCGCTCGACACGGTCGTCAGTCTGGCGGCACTGCGGTCGATTGGAAGACGAGATTCCCTAACCGCCGCGGCTTTAGCACTCGGGTTCGTTTGCGGAGACCTTCAAGCGCTGCGGGCTGCCTCCGAACATCAGAGCAGCCAGCACGACATATAACGGCTACTCGGCTGTCGCTCTCCTTTGCAAACCCGATTTGCGCGTCGCGCGAAACGCCCACCTCCGGCGACTGTACGGCGGCATTTAGCCCAGATGGGACCCTATGGGCGGGAGCCCGGATGGGGCATGCCAGTGTGATCAGATGGGCAAGAGAACAATTTGTGACTGCGAGTGAAGGAGGTGCCAACCAACATGTTGGTCGCTGACGCGACGAGTGGAGGATTCATCGGTCTTTGGGCCGTGATCTATTTCGTTCTGATGGTGACACTGGGCATCATGTCGATCAGGAAGGGTCATTGGGTGATGTTCATTATCGGGATCTTTTTGCCACTCTTCTGGCTGATCGGCGCTCTGCTGCCCAGAAGGGTGCGCTGACCTTTTTTTCAGAACGCTTCCAACCCGGCGTACGTGGCGACTCTGGGAAACCTGCGGTCGATGAACGTACGGGACACCCACAACTCACTTGGTGCTGTCGTTGGTGCATTGACTGGCTTGGCCCCGCTCGCCGGTCGAATCCCGTAATCCGCGGTTTAGTAGCTCGTCGAGAATCTCAACCTCACGGTGAAAGCGCCGAGGTGGCCCTCGTCTTCGCCGAATTGGACGAGCTGTGCGTTGGGTAACTCATCGACCACGCGGAGAGCGGCCGACGACGGGGCGTTTGCGTCTTTCGGCGCGTGCCACCAGGTCACCGACGTCCGGACCGTATCCAGGTCGAAATCGTCCCATGCCGAGTCGAGAGCGATGGCCTCGTCGATCCAGCTGTCGAGGCTCGCTCGGAGCGCTTCCCTCCATGCCACGGCCTGTCCCGCCTGCCATTGCGGGTCGGGGCGAAGGATCAATTGATTTGCTGGGCCAAGGACACGATGATCCCTTCGGGTCCGCGCAGAGACGCCATGCGCCAGACACCCTCGTACTGACCGCCGCCGCCGACCAGCTGGTAGCCGTCTGCGGCGAGCCGGCCGAGGATCCCCTGAAGGTCGTCTACTTCGAACGCACGCTGCGCAGCCCCAGTTCGTTGGCCATGGCGCCGGGCGATCCCGGTTCGTGGTTGGGGCGGATGAAGGTCGCCAGTTCTAGCCCGGTTCCTCCGTCCGGCGGCCGCAGCATGACCATCTCTGTACGGGAGTCAGCTATGCCAATGACGGTGTCGAGGAAGTCGCCCTCCAGGACCGTCCGGCCCTCGATCTCGAAGCCAAGCCCAGCGAAGAATCCGGTCACCGTGTCGAGGTCCGCGACCGTGATGCCGACGTGATCGAAGCTCCGAATAGGCGACATGGATGCGTCCCCCTGTTAGTCCGTCAGGTCACTGGATACCCATATCCCGGCGGTCGGCGACACCCTGAAGAGAGCCGAAATAGAGTGACGCGGCATGCGGCACGCCACCTCCGAGACGCTCCAGGAAATCGAGCCGCTACTTGAAAGGCTCCGCTCGGTGCCCGGACTCGTCGAGAAGAGGCCAGGCATCTTTTACCGTAGGTCGAAGGCCTTCTTGCACTTCCACGAAGACCCGTCGGGTCTCCACGCAGACGTACGATTCGGGGAAGAGTTCGAGCGGGTGAGGGCTGAAACCGATGTGGAGCGCGAGGCACTCGTGGCGAGGATTCGAGCCGTGTAACTCGTCCCACCTTCCGATGTACGGGGCATCTACCCGCATCTCATTTCGATCCCGAAGTCGCGCGAAATCGAAAGGTCGGTCAGCAAGGCGGGTTTTCAGTCTGGGGGAACCCGAGCCTGAGGAGCGAGCTAGGTGCTCATTCGAACAGGAAAGAGCTTCGTCCCGTCGTTGACCGCCGCAGCCCTTCTGGCCATCATGGCAACGGGAGTGATCGGTGCGCCCTCAGCCAACGGCGCAACCACCTCCTGGTCGGCAATGTCGACTCCACTCATGAAGCCCGGTACCAATCAATTGCAAGGTATCTCGTGCGCTCCCGGCACGGTGAAGTTCTGTGCTGCCGTCGGATCCACTGCCCCTCAGGAGACATCCGGCCCGGAGGGGCCATCAAAAACGCTGGCCGAAGTATGGAACGGCAAATGGAAGGTCACTCCCACACCAGATCCCGCGGTGGACAACAACCAGTTGGAATACGTTTCGTGTGCATCACCCACTTTGTGTGTGGCGGTTGGGCTGTCGCCTGAATTCCTCGCGTTGTGGAGTGGATCCGCGTGGTCGGTCTTGCCGAACCCTGTGGCCAACCCCTCGTTCTTCGCTCGCCCGGCCTGCTTCGGCACGGACTGTTTGGTGCTCGTTGGCCAGGGTTCGGCCCTCGACAACAATCTGACCGAGAGTCTCGAACTCTGGAACGGACAAGGTTGGACCGATGTCACCCCCAGTTCACTCAACCTGAATTCGAACGATCGTCTCGATGACGTCAACTGCTTCGCCGCCGAGCAATGCCTTGGCCTGGAGGAGAGCTGCAGCGTCCAGGCAGGAAGCTGCTCGTACGTCGGTACCTGGGTCTTGGAGGGAGGAACCTGGACGGAAGACCCGCCGCCCAGCATCCCGTCCAATGGGGGAGTCGATGTGAACGGAGTTGGATGTGCCGCGAATCCGGCGCCTGCCACCTGCATGTTGTTCGGAGGTAGCGAGTTCGGTCCCGCCTTCTCTGAAAGTTGGAACGATTCCAGCGGGACCTGGACGCAGACTTCCGCGCCCATCACCGTGAGTGGCTTCAGCGGCATCTCGTGTCCCGCTACAGACGAGTGCGTCGCCGCCGGAGCGACGGGCAACCACCCGATCGCCGAACTCTGGAACGGATCGATATGGACTCAGATGAAGGCGAGCGGAACCACTACTGACCAGGGTTTCACCTCCGTTTCGTGTCCGCTGACAACTTTCTGTGTCGCCACCCAAAACAAGCCCGTCTTCAACGACACCCAGGCCGTGATCGATTCCTGGGGCACTCCTCCGGGCGGGTCCTCTCTCCTGGGAGGGTTGTAAGCAAGCGGGAGGGAAGGCGAATCTCGGGAGGTCACCAACCTGGCGGTGTAGGCGGCAAATGTCCCTCTAAGGTCGGTGTCCCATAGGTGCGATCCGGACGGGGATACGCGCAGAGCCAACCGCTCTCTGCGACCTCCACCTGAGAAATATTGCCGCGGCTCGGTCGCTCCACCGTGGCGACCGTTGTCTCGGCATGCTCGCCTCCATCGCGTCAGCGACACTCCACCGGGCCGTCGGCCGCGCCGTCTCCGTCGAGGTGCACGTCGGCAAGGGACTGCCGGGCTTCACCATCGTGGGCCTGCCCGATGCGCCCGTCCGCGAGGCGCGCGACCGGGTGCGGGCCGCCCTGCTCTCGAGCGGTCTGCCCTGGCCGGTGCACCGGGTCACGGTCAACCTGGCGCCTGCTGCCTTCACATTTGGTAACCACCGAGCGACCAGGGAGGATGGGGGCGCGGTACGCCCCGAACCGGCAGCGAGGATTGAGGTAGCCCCCTGACGGTCTCCCTCGCGCCGTCCAGGGTCAATCAATGGAGTGGCGGCCCGATGCATGGTCGGCTGTCACGCCTTTGAGCAGGCTCCGGCCGCGAGGTACGGAATGGCTGGAGCGGACGGTGGCGCCGCCACCATCACCGCACCCGAAGTGATGGAGATCCTGAAGTCGGGACTCGTAGGGATGGAGGAGAGGTACGGCGAAGGTCCCGAGGCCAGCAGCGCGACTGTCACCGCCGTGGCAGGGATGCCGTGGGCCGCGCTGTAATCCGCAATTGCGTTCTCGACGGTTGATGCGTCGGCGTGGCACGCCGCGACGGCGGCTTGGCTCGGGATGCCGCCGCGCGGGGCTGTGGTCGGAGCCGTTGTCTCCTTGGAGCTGACAGCCGTGGTGTTCTTGGTTGTCGTCGTGGTCAGTGCGGCGATACCCGTCGTGGTCGTCGTCGGGTTCCCGTTGAGTGTGGAAAACGTCAGTGCGGCGGCGACCCCGAGAATCACGATCACGATCAGGATGCCGATCAAGCTGCAACCAATCCGCACAGTCCTCCTCTAGATCCGGGATCACTTCGTGGATCCGGATGGTTCACGCTGTGCTTCGGTGACGTGCATCGTAGTTCTCCTTTCGACCGTTCTCCGATCGTTTCGGGTAATTAGGAGGCGGTGAGAACCCGCCGACGTAAGCGTCACCGAGTCGGCAAACTTGGGCTAACCCCATCTCGGCAACTCCGAGGAAGTCGAAGAGGTCCGCTCTGGCGCGCAGAAGGGGCCCGAAGGCCCCTTCGCACGACTGCTTCGCAATGAGTGGCTCCCAGAATAGCAGTCCGTTCGACGCAACTTCACGACTGTTCCATCGGTGCGCCTTGGGTCTGGAGACTGCTTCGCAATGACGCAACTCCCGTCAGGACGTGAACGAGATTCCGGTCTGATGTCGCCGCACGTCGCTTGCACAATCGGTTCATGTAACCCGTGTGGTGGGGAACAGCGACTACGACCCGAGCACGGCGACCGGCACAGTCAAGCCCTAGGGCGACGGCCCGTCGCCTTGACCAAGAGAGCCATCACCACCACCTGAGGCGACGCGAACGAGGGCTCGACCTACACCACGGTCGGGTCGACGCCATTGGGCGGGCCCGCTCGATAAGACCTTCAGCAGGCGCACCCCTGGATCTGGCTGGACCGCACCGCACATGCCGGATACCGGGCGCGCCGCCGCCATGAACTCCCCGTCCTCAAGGTGCGATACGTGGGCAGGGTCGCGCCGCCGCCACCATGCTGTCCCAATCGGGCCGGACTCGTCAGACGACATTCGCGAGCACGGGGGTTCTGCCGGACCTCTGCTTGAGCCGAACGTCGAGCCGACCGCTGCCCGGCCGTGGTGGAGGTGACCACTCCGTGCGGGGGTTCAAGTAGCCCAAAACGCGCGCCATCTTCGGGCTGAGCGGCTAGCTCCGGCGTGCGGACGGAGACTCGCGTAGCCAACCGCTCTCTGCGAATCTGCGCCAGAGAAATATTGCCGCGGCTCGGTCGCTCCACCGTGGCGACCGTTCTTCGGCATGCTCGCCTCCATCGCGTCAGCCACACTCCACGGGGCCGTCGGCCGCGCTGTTTCCGTCGAGGTGCACGTCGGCAAGGGCCTGCCGGGCTTCACCATCGTTGGCCTGCCCGATGCCCCCGTCCGCGAGGCGCGCGACCGGGTGCGGGCCGCCCTGCTCTCGAGCGGTCTGCCCTGGCCGGTGCACCGCGTCACCGTCAACCTGGCGCCCTCGGGCGTGCGCAAGGGCGGCGCCGGGCTCGATCTGCCCATCGCGGTCGGCCTGCTCGTCGCCACGTGCCAGTTGCCGCCCGCCTGTGCCGACGGGGTGGCCTTCTGCGGTGAGCTGGGGCTCAACGGCGCACTCCGCCACGTCCCCGGGGTGATCGCCGTGGCCGACGCCACGGCGCCGCAGGGGCTCGTGGTGCCGCTCTGCGACGTGCGGGAGGCCGCCCTGGTCCGCGGCGACGCCGCCAAGGGCGCCGGCACGTTGGCCGACCTGGTGCGCGTGCTGCGCGGCCAGGCGCCGTGGCCCGAGCCGCCGGCACCGGTCGCCGTTGCCAGCGTGGCGCCCGTCCCCGACCTCGCCGAGGTGCGCGGGCAGGCCCTCGGCCGTCGTGCCCTCGAAGTGGCCGCCGCGGGCCATCACCACATGCTGATGATCGGTCCGCCGGGCGCGGGCAAGACGATGCTCGCCGAGCGACTGCCCGGCGTGCTCGCCCCTCTGACGCCCGAGCAGGCGCTCACCGTGACGCGGATTCACTCCGCGGCTGGCCGCGCCCTGCCCGAAGGCGCGCTCCTGTCGTGCCCACCGTTCCGGTCGCCGCACCACCAGTCGACCGTGGTCTCGCTGGTGGGCGGCGGCAGCTGGTCGCTGCGCCCCGGCGAGATCAGCCTGGCCACCCACGGTGTCCTCTTCCTCGACGAGCTGGGCGAGTTTCCCATCGCCGCCCTCGAAGCCCTGCGCCAGCCTCTCGAAGAAGGCGTGATTCGGGTCAGCCGCGCCGGTGGCACCTCCACCTTCCCGGCGGACTTCCTTCTCGTCGCCGCCATGAATCCCTGTCCGTGCGGCGCCGGGGTGCGTCCTGGCGCGTGCAGTTGCACGCGGGCGTCGCGGGCGCGTTATCAGCGCCGGATCTCCGCGCCGTTGCTCGACCGCTTCGACCTGGTGGTCCCGCTGGACCTGCCGACGCCCGACGACCTGCTCTCCGAGATCCCCGGCGAGTCGTCGGCGCGCGTCGCGGCGCGGGTCGCGGCGGCCCGGGCCCGCGCTGAGCATCGGCCCGCGACGCGTGGGGCGCGGCCGGTCACCCCGGAGGCGGTCGGCCTTCTGGAGCAGAAGCTCCGCGAGGGGCTGCTGAGCGCCCGCGGGCTGCAGAAGGTCAGGCACGTTGCGCGGACGGTGGCCGACCTCGACGGCCAGCAGGTCGTCTCGTACGCGCATGTCTCGGAGGCGATCTCGCTCCGGGCCGGCCGCAACGCGATCGTGACATGAGCCTGCCCGAAGAGGCCTACGCCGCCGCTTTGGCCTCGATGCCGGCGGTGGGGCCGTCGACGCTCCGCAGCTTGCTGCGCTCGGATCCACCGTCTGCGGCCTGGGCGCGCTCGCGCCACGGGGTGGACCCAGGCACCGATGTCGTGGCGGAGGTGTGGGAACGCCATCGCCGGCTCGGGATCTCGGTACTGCGGCGCGGCGAGGGGTCCTATCCGGCGCGCCTGCTCGATGATCCGCAGGCACCCGCCGTCCTGTTCTGCCTCGGTGACCCCTCGGCCCTCGACAGCGCGTCGACAGTGGCGCTGGTGGGCACACGCGCCCGACGCGCTACGGCATCGGCGTCGCCGCGCAGTTCGCCGCCGACCTCACCGCAGTAGGGGTCAGCGTGGTCTCGGGCTTGGCGCTGGGCATCGACGGCGCCGCGCACGAGGGCGCGTGCGGCGCAGGCGCGCCGCCCATCGGCGTGGTGGCCGGCGGGCTCGACGACCCCTACCCGCGCCGGCACGAACGGTTGTGGGACCGCGTGGCCGAGCACGGGGTGATCGTCTCGGAGTCGCCGGCCGGGGTGCGGACCGAGAAGTGGCGGTTCCCCGTCCGGAACCGGTTGCTGGCGGCCCTGAGCGACGTGGTGGTCGTCGTCGAGAGCCGGCACCAGGGCGGGTCGCGTTACACGGTGGACGCGGCGATGGAGCGGGGCGTCCCGGTGGGGGCGGTCCCCGGGTCGATCCGGAGCCCCACGTCGGAGGGGACCAACGCGCTATTGGCCGAGGGCGCGTTTCCCGTGTGCTCGGCGGGCGACATCCTCGTGGCGCTGTCGCTCGCGGGCGCAACGGTGCCCATTGTTCGCATCCCGCCGAGCGCCCAGGACGTCCCGCGGCGCCAGCCCCGCGCGGGCCGAGAGCGCGTGGTCTACGACGCGTTGACCTACGACCCCTCCTCGCTGGACGCTCTTGCCATCCAGACGGGCCTCGACTTCTCTGCGCTGTGTGGCACCCTCGAAGGGCTGGCCCAGGCCGGGCTGGCCCGGGACACCGGGGGCTGGTGGGAGCGGGTCTGAACAGGCTGCGGGCATCCGGTTCGGGTCGCGCCATGTGCGATTTGGGCACCGCACCCTGGTCCGGCCGTGGCGCCCGCCCGCCGGACTGCTCGGCCTCCTGAGGGCCCGGCCGGCCGCAGCGGCGCCCCAGCTGCCTCCCGGTCGCGCCGGCAAGTGCTGAGGTGGGGGACCGCGGGCGCCCTAATCTGCGACGCCGTGGACGGCGGACGGTTTCTCCAGGCCCTGGACGTGGTTGCGCTGGTCGACGCCGCCGCCCGGGCCGAGGCCGACGGGGCCGCGGCCGTGTTCGTAAGCGAGGGCCCGCTCGGCGATCCCTTCGTGCTGGCGGCCGCCCTGAGCGTCTCCGTGCCGCGGGTGCTCCTGGGGACGCGGGTCGCGTTGCCCCCCTACGGGCGCCACCCGACGTTGCTGGCCCGCGAAGCCACCAGTCTCGACCTCGTCTGCGACGGACGTGCCGTGCTCTGCTTCGTCCCGCCCTTCGGCGAACAACTGGCCGAGGCCGTCGCCCTCTGCCGCGCCATGTGGCGGGACGGGACCGCCCACAGCGCCGGGCCCGAGTTCCCCGTGCCGGGCGCGGTGAACCTGCCGCGCCCCGCCACCGCGCACAGCCCGCTGCTGGCCCTGGACCTCACGGGCTTCGCCGCCGGCTCAGCGCCGCCGGCGGTGGACGGCCTGGCCGACCTGCTCCTGCTTCCAACCGATGACCCGGCGGTCTGCCGGCTGGAGTGCGTGTGACCGACGCCACCCTCGTCACCGAGCACGCCGAGCTCAGTGGCGTCGACACGGCGGTGACCGGCCGGCACCTGCCCGCGCTCAACGGGCTGCGCGGCCTCGCCGTCCTCGGCGTCGTGGCCTACCACCTCCAGCTCGGCTGGGCGTCCGGGGGGTACCTGGGCGTGGACCTGTTCTTCGTGCTCTCGGGCTTTCTCATCACGACGCTGCTGCTCGAGGAGTGGGTCGGTTCGGGCCGCATCAATCTCGCCGCGTTCTGGGGACGCCGGGCGCGGCGGCTGCTGCCTGCCCTCTTCCTGGTCGTGGCCGCGCTGGCGCTCTACCTCGTCTGCGACGCGGTCTTCGGCGGTCCCGGCGCCAACGGCCTCGTCGACCTGTCCGGTTTGCGCGGCGATGCGATCGCCACGCTGCTCTACGTCAACAACTGGCATCTGATCTACGCGCACCAGTCCTACTTCGCCCAGTTCTCGACGCCGTCTCCGCTGCAGCACACCTGGTCCCTGGCGATCGAGGAGCAGTTCTACCTCGTCTGGCCGCTCGTACTGCTCGTGCTGCTGCGCTTCGGCCGGCAGACGTGGCGCGGCACCGGCCTAGCCGTCGCGGTCAGCCTCGGGGTCCTGTCGTCGATGCTCATGGCCGTCCTGTTCCAACCCGGCACCGATCCCTCGCGGATCTACTTCGGGACCGACACCCGGCTCTTCGACCTCATGGCCGGCGCCACGATCGCCTTCATCGCCGCCGCGCGCCCGCAGCCGAACCTGCGGGCGCGCCGGACGCTCCACGTCGTGGGACCGGTCGCCGCCGTGGTGCTCGGGGTGTTCTGGGTCACCGCCGGCACGGCCGGTGGCTTGCCGACCGACTTCATGTTCGAGGGCGGGTTCCTGCTCTGCGCCGTGCTGGCCGGACTCGTGGTGGCCGACGCCCGGCTCATCGAACCCGGGTGGTTCTCCCGTGGCCTCGCCTGGGCGCCGCTGCACTTCCTCGGCACCATCTCGTATGGCATCTACCTGTGGCACTGGCCGGTCATCGTGTACCTCAACGGGTCCCGCACGGGCCTCTCGGCGTGGCCCCTCGACATCCTGCGTGTCGCGGTGACCCTCGCCGTGTCGACGGCGAGCTACTACCTCGTGGAGCGACCGATCCGTCGGGCCCGCCTGCACGGATGGGTGCGCTACTTCGGTGCGCCGTTGGCGGGCGTGCTCACTGCGGTCCTCATCGTCGTCGCCACCTTTCCCGCGGTGGCCGACCCGGCCCAGGTGGTCGGCACGACGCGCCTCCCGACCGCGCGGGGCACGTCGGTACCCGGTGCCGGCGGCTTCTCCGGACAGCGGCCGATCGTCCTGCAGACCGCGCCGTCGCCGTCCGATCCGTTGCGGGTCATGCTTCTCGGCGACTCGGTGATGCACGACGCCTCCTACGGGATCACGGCGGCGCTGTCGGCCACCGGCGACGTCACGGTCGCCACGCGCACGATCGACGGCTTCGGGCTCAGCACGGCGACGAATTGGCCCACGTCCATCCCCTCGCTGATCCGCCAGACCAAGGCCCAGGTGATCGTCGCCTCGTGGAGCTGGGACCAGTACGGGCCGACGACCCCCAACGCCTTACATCAGCCCACGCAGTACACGCGGCTCCTCCGTCGTGCCGTGGCCACCATGTTGGCGCCCGGCAACGGCGTCGAAGGAGTGATCTTCACCCAGTTCCCCCAATCGGGGGCCCTCCCGGCGTCCTCCCCGGCTCAGCAGGCCAGCTACAACAAGGAACGTTCGGACGGCGTGGTGGCCTGGAACGACATCGCCCGAGGCATGACCAAGGACTTCCCGGGTCGGGTCATGTACTTCCCGCTGGCGGACTCGGTGCTGCTCGACGGGAAGTTCTCGCCGTGGCTGCCACCCGAGAACGATCCACACGCCCCCAGCAGCCAGTGGATCCGCGTGCGCAAGCTCGACAAGGTGCACCTGTGCCCCGAGGGCAGCGCCCGTTACGCCGCCGCGCTCCTGGCGGACACGACCAAGGTCTTCGGGCTCGGCCCGGCGAGCGCCGACTGGTCCCAGGGGTCATGGACCTCCGACCCCAACTTCAACGACCCGCCCGGAGCGTGTCCGGATGACCACCCTCCGGGCGGGTAAAGCGCTGAAGCTGCTGGGTTAAGAGCTAACCCCCTGTCGTCAACGACCCGAAGCCGATGGCCCCGTTGATCGGCTTGTTGAGGTGGATGTTCCCCAAGGAGCCTTCGTACGGTGCGTCGCCGAACGTGTACACGCCCCCGTCGGCCCCGAACATCCAGTAACCGTTGCCGGTCGAGGTGGCCTGGCCGAAGACGATGGGAGCGTTGATCGGGAAGTTGATCTGACCCAAGCCGGACGACGCGTCGCCGAAGGACAGCACGGACCCGTTGCTCTGGAAGATCCAGTAGCCGTTCCCGGTCGGCGTGGTGGCGAGGGATACCACCGGCGCCACCGTCTGGCCGTAGCCCGAGCCCAGGTTGGACGGGGCGTTGCCGAACGCGTAGATGGCTCCGTCCTTACCGACGAGCCAGTAGCCCGCGTTGTTGGGGTTGGGCCCGGCGCCGAAGGGGTAGGTGGTCGCGCTTTCGATGGGGGCCGACGGCGTGATGAAGAGCCCCGGCAGCGATCCCTCGAAGAGGGCGTCACCGAAGTCGAACACCCCACCGTCCGTGGCGAACATGCGATAGCCGCCGCCGTCGGGCGTGGCCTCGGCCGCGACGATGGGTCCGTTCAGCGTGCGATGTTGAGGCCCGAGCACGCCGGGCACCGACCCGTCGAAGTTGGCATCACCGAAGGCGAACACGCCACCGTCGGCCGCGAACAGCCAGTACCCGCCGTGGTCCGGCGTGTCGGCCATGGCCACGATCGGCTGGTTCAGCGGCTTGCCGCCCATGGAGCCGTAGAACTGCGCGCCGCCGAAGGCGAACACGCCGCCGTCCGACGCCGACATCCAGTATCCGGGCGAGATGTACGTGAAGTTCTCCGGCGACAACGCGGACCCGCCAGCCGTGGTGACGACCACCGGGACGCTGCCGGTGCCCGGCGGCTCGACGACCGTCACGGTCGTGCAGTCGGCGGACACGGACTTCACGGTGGCTCGTGCGTTGCCGAACATCACGGTTGGATTGCCACTCGTCGGGTTCTCGCACAAGTCCGAGCCCTTGATGATCACGGTCTCGCCACCAATGTTGGGACCGCTGGTCGGGTTGATGCCCGAGACCACCGGCGACGCGACGTAGGTGTACGGCTCACTGTTCGAGGTGCCGCCGCCATCGCTCACCGTGACGTTGACCATGCCCGTTCCCGGTGCGGGCAGAGGGCTCATGGGGGAGACCGCGGTGATCGTGGTCGAGCTCACGACGACGACGTCGGTGGCCAGCGCCCCGTTGAAGTTGACCTGCGTCGAGGTGTCACCCACGGCGAAGTTGGTCCCGGTGATGGTCACGTTCGTGCCGCCGCCCACGGGACCCTGGTCCGGGTTGATGCCGTCGGCACCGATGGTGGGCGTCGCCTCGTAGGTGTAGAGCTCCAACGCTTGGGCCGTGCCGCCATCCGCTGTGACGCAGACGGGGACCGCACCAGCGGCGTGCGCAGGCGTGACGACCGTCGCGTCGGTGTCACTGATCCCGGTCACGCTCGTACCGGGGGTGCCTCCCACTGCCCCCGCGGACGTACACGAGGTGGTGTCGAAGACGACGGCGCTGATTCCGGTCAGTCCGGTCCCAGACAGGGTGACCGTTTGCCCGCCGGCGGTTGGCCCGAACGCGGGATTGAGACCGTTGACGCCGATGGTCGGCGGACCGACATAGGTGAACGGCTCTTGGTTCGAAGGCCCGCCGGCGTCACTGACGATGACTTCGGCCACACCCGCCACTCCGGGCGGGCTCGTTGCCGTGATCTTCGTCGCGCTCACGACGACGACATTGGTGGCGAGGTTCCCTGCGAAGGTGACGGTTGCCGGACCGCCAAGCGCCGTGCTGGTCGGGAAGTTGGTCCCGGTGATGGTGACGTTGGTGCCACCGGCCGTCGGTCCCATGTCGGGCACGATCCCATTGACCGTGGTGATCGTCGGAGCCGCGATGTACGTGAAGGTCTGGGGGTTGGAGGTCCCGCCCGAAGTGGTGACGGTCACGTTCACCGGACCCGGACCTGTTGTGCTCGCGGGCGAGGTCGCGGTGATGGTCGTGGGCGAGACGACGACCACGTTGGTGGCGGCGTTCGCCCCGAAGTCCACCGCCAGGTTGGGGTCACCCGCAGCAAAGTTCGTGCCGGTGATCGTCACGTTCGTCCCGCCCGCGACAGGTCCCAGGTTGGGGACGATGCCGTTGGTCGTCGCGATCGTCGGCGCCGCCAAATACGTGAACTGGTCGGCCACGACAGCGGGACTGGTCCCGCCGGGCGTCGTGACCTGCACGTCGACCGTTCCGGCGGTGTGGGCCGGGGAGACCGCGGTCACCTCGGTGGGGCTGACCACGGTGACGTCCGTCGCCGGGTTGCCGGTTCCGAAGGCGACGCTGGTTTGCGCACTGGTGGCCGTGAAGCCGTTGCCCATGATCGTGACCTTGGTCCCGCCCGCGGTGGGGCCGAACTGAGGGCTAATGCCGGTGACGTTGATGTTCGACGTGATGTAGGTGTAGGTCAGCGGTGGCGACGAGGTGCCACCGGCGTCCGTCACCGTGACGTTCACGGGACCGGCCGTGCCGGCCGGCGTCACGCCGGTCAGGGACGCACCGCCGGGCGCGACGACCACGTCGGTGGCGGCGTTCCCACCGAAGGAGACCGTCGAATCGGGGCCTAGATTGGCTCCGTTGATCGTGAAGGCCTGTCCTCCGGTGGTCGGACCGGCGGACGGCACGATCGACGTTGTGCTCGGTTGGACCTCGTAGGTGAAGGTACAAGCCGGTGTCGGCGTCGAACAACTGGATCCGAAGTTGTTGCCGACGACCACCGGGACCGTCGTGTTGTTCGTGATCGTGGGGTCGGCCGGGCTGGTCGCCGTCATCTCGGTCGGGCTGACGTAGGCCACGTTGGTGGCGGCATTCGTACCGAAGTCCACGGTCGACGTGGGGATGAAACCGGTGCCCGTGATCGTGACGTTGGTGCCGCCCGCTTTCGGCCCGAAGTTCGGCACGACCGAGGTCACTGTCGGCGGGGCCAGGATGTCAGGGCCCGATGCCTGGCAGAAGGAGTGGGCGGCGTTGATGACGACGCCACTGTGCAACGCACTCAGCAAAGTGATCTGCAGACCGATGACGTCAATGGACGTGTTGTTGGGGGTGTTGACGACCGTCTGCTTGTTGAGCGTGATCGTGACCAGACCCGCGAGCGGCCCGAGCTGGGCCGCGGTGAGTCCCGTGTTGGGCGGAACGGGGGACGGAATATCCACCGTAGAGCCACCGATGGACAGGCCGACGACCGTCGTCGACCCGGTCGAACCAACGGCAGACGAGGTGCAGGTCGTGTTGATGGCGTCGACGTTGAGCAGAGGGTTGAGTACTGACAGACCGAGGAGGCCGGAGAGACCTTCCACTCCTGCGTTCGAAGTAATGGTCTCGTTCGCGTCGCTGAAGTTGGTCGACGTGGTATCCGCGTTCAATGTGTTGGCGGTGATGACGCCCGGCAGGTCGACGGGGAGCGTCGTCATCAGGCTCGACGGCTGGCCGTCGGGGCCGAGCGTCACCGCCGGGATCGGTCCCAAGAGGTCTCCGCCCAATAACTGGACGTTGATGCCGTAGGCGTTTCCGGTCCCGGTATCGGGGCCTTGCGCTTCGGCCGCTGCGCCGAAGAGTGCCGACGTGCCGGCAACAGTTGCGATCGCAACCGCCATGGTGATGAGCGACTGCCTGAGGCGAAAAGCCAGCATTGGGTGGTCCCTTCCGAGGTTCGACTGCCTGTCCTGCGACTGTCCACTACTTCCGGCGGGTCACTTCCGACGGGTCCGCCGAAGTGCTACGCCGTACTGCCGCCGACCGCCTCGCCATTCTGTGTGAGCGCACTCACCGCCAGCTCACGATGCAGTCCACGACAGTTTGCCCTGTCTGAGCGCACAATGCACAACGTTGGTGATTGCCTTCACTTGTGGTGCAGAGGGTGTCGGGTTGACGATTTCGGACGTGTCGCACGCATTCAGCGCGAGGCGGCCTCGTTGCAACGGGGGGGTCACCGATACCGTCACCGCCGTGTCAATTGGTGCGCACGTACGGGCTGGGGGAGGGCTCTTGCCCGCGCTCCAACGTGGGAGCGAGATCGGGGCCGACGTTGTCCAGGTCTTCGCGCAGAGCCCGCGAGCCTGGAAGCCGACTCTGTACAGCGACGACACGCTGCGCGCCTATCGCGAGACTCAGCAGGCCGAGGACCGGGTGCAGGCCACCTTTGGTCGCGTCACCCGCCTGGTGAACCTGGCGGCAGCAGATCACGAGATTCTAAACCGCTCGCGGCGCCGTTATGACTGCCAACTTTGCAATCGCGACCGCCATTGGGCGTCGGGTCTGGTCTTGCACCTGGGCAGCCACCGAGGCAGAGGTCTCGGGGCGGGCCTCGACCAGGTCGTCGAGGGACTGCTGATGACCTTGTCCAGCCAGCCCGCGGGCGGGTGTCCCCTCGTACTCGAGAACACTGCTGGCTGTGGTGACACCGTCGGTCGGAGGTTCGAGGAACTGGCGGCGATCATCGAGGCCGCGGGGAACGAGGGCCGACTCGGTTTCTGCCTCGACACCCAGCACCTGTAAGCGTCCGGAAGCGATTACGGCAGCATCGAGAAGTCGGACGAAGTGATGGCACGCTTCGCCGGGACCGTCGGGCTCGACCGATCGCGCTGCCTCTATCTCAATGACTCGAAGGTCGAGCTCGGCGCCAACCGGGATCGCCACGAGAACGCTGGCGCGCGCGGCATCGGTGCCTTCGCGCTCGGAGCGTTCATTTCTCATACGGCGCTCGTCGGTGTGCCGGCCATCCTCGAGGTGCCGGGAGGCGGGCACGGCGCCCGGGCACAGGACGTGGCGGCGGGACGCGCCTTCCTCGCGCTGGGACTCGACGCGCGCCACCGGTCCTAAGCTGACGGTCGTGACGACGACACGCATCGAAAGCGACAGCATGGGGGAGATCGAGGTCCCGGTCGACCGCTATTGGGGGGCCCAGACCCAGCGTTCGCTGCACCACTTCGACATCGGCATCGAGACGATGCCCAAGTCTTTGATCAGGGCGTTTGGGATCCTCAAGGGCGCCTCGGCCTCGGTGAACCACGACCTCGGCAAGCTCGACGACCAGCGGGCCGCCCTCATTGAGCAGGCAGCGGCCGAAGTCGCCAAGGGCGCGCTCGACGACCAGTTCCCGCTGCGCGTTTGGCAGACCGGCAGCGGCACGCAGACCAACATGAACGCCAACGAGGTGATCTCCAACCGGGCCATCGAACTGGCGGGCGGCGTCATGGGCTCGAAGGACCCGATCCATCCCAACGACGACGTCAACATGTCGCAGTCGTCGAACGACACGTTTCCGACGGCGATGCACATCGCGGCGGTCGAAGAGATCGTGCACCGGCTCTTGCCCTCGGTCACCGCATTGCGTGACGCGCTGCACGAGAAGGAAGTTGCGTTCTCGGACATCACGAAGATCGGCCGCACGCACCTCATGGACGCGGTACCCCTCACTCTCGGTCAAGAGTTCTCGGGCTATGTCGCGCAGCTGACCGCGGACATCGGGCGCATCGAACAAACGCTGCCCGGTCTCTACGAGCTGGCGATCGGCGGTTCGGCGGTGGGCACAGGGCTGAACACCCATCCCGAGTTCGCCGAACGGGTGGCCAAGGCAATCGCCGACATGACCGGGCTGCCCTTCGTCACCGCAGCGAACAAGTTCGCGGCGCTCGCCGGCCACGACGCACTCGTCTTCACCCACGGCGCCCTCCGCACACTCGCGGTGTCGCTGATGAAGGTCGCCGACGATTTGCGCTGGCTGGGTTCGGGACCTCGGAGCGGACTGGGCGAGCTCCAGCTGCCCGAGAACGAGCCCGGGTCGTCCATCATGCCGGGCAAGGTCAACCCGACCCAGAGCGAGGCCATGATCATGGTGGGGATCCAGGTGATCGGGAACGACGTCGCCGTCACCACCGCCGGGAGCCGGGGCAATCTTGAGCTCAACGTCTGCAAGCCGGTGATCGCCTACAACGTGATGCAGTCGATCGCCTTGATGACCGATGCCTGCCGGACTTTCCGTGAGTTCGCGGTCGAGGGAATCAAGCCCAATTACGAGCAAATAGAGCGCCATCTGCGGAACTCGCTGATGCTCGTGACGGCCCTCAACCCGATCATCGGCTACGACAATGCGGCAAAGGTCGCCAAGAAGGCGCACCAGGAGCGCACGACGCTCCGTGAGGCCGCGATCGAGCTCGGCCTCCTCACGGCAGAAGAGTTCGACGCGGCCGTCCGGCCCGAGGACATGACGCACCCGTGAGTGAGCCCGTGCTGACCGAGTCCGACGTCGACGCTGCGGTCGACGAACAACATCTGAACTGGACCCGCGAAGGCGACGTGCTCACCACCACGGTCAAGTTGCACGACTTCGCAGCGGCGCTGGCCTTCGTCAACGCCGTCGGTGCCGCGGCGGAGGCGGCCAACCACCATCCCGACATCGACATCCGCTGGAACAAGGTGCGCCTCGCGCTCACGACGCACGATTCGGGCGGGATCACGCTGCTCGACCTGGCATTGGCCGGCGCCATCGACCGGATGCGCCCCGATGTCCGCAGCGAGGACCCCAACTCCGACGGCGGCTAAAGAGGCGCAGAAAGGCCCGGCCAGGGCCGGGCCTGTCTCATCATGGATGGCGTCGCCTCCACCGCGGCGGCGTCAAGGCTGCACTGCGTCGACCTCCGGCCGGCCTTGACCCCGCCTGCCATGCCCGGGGGCTTCACAGCCGAGCATTACATCGCTCGGTACTAAACAGGATGGTTGGCAGTTTTCACGGACGTCACCGGGGTCCGTGAAACATCCCACCCGCCGTGTGAAACACACGGACACAGTGGCCCGCTGTTGAGTGCCCGGGTTGAGTGCCCGCTAACCGACCGGCTCGAGCAACGCCGCCCGCAGCCCCTCGACCACCGCAGGCGGCGTCCCCAGGCCGGCCACATACGCGGGGACCGAGCCGTACTGCGCGCGCAGGTAGTCGAGCAGCGCTTCCATCTGTGCCGGCTCGGCCGAGAAGACCTCAGAAATCCCCTCGATCGTCTCGCGGCCCTCGGGGTACTTCACGAGGAGCTTGGCCCGCAGCCGGCCCATGGCCTCGCCGCTCAACGCGTAGTCGGCCACCACCGTCGACTCGTCGACCCCGAGCAGCGACAGCACCAACGCGGAGAGGACGCCGGTGCGGTCCTTGCCGGCGGTGCAGTGGAAAACGGCGGGCAAGGTGCCGGGCGACGCCAGGATCTCGAGCACCGAGCGGATGGGCCCACCCGCGTCGCTCAGCATCTCCTGGTATTGCGAGCCCAGCAGCCCGGGCCGGCGGTCGAACTCCTCGGCGTCGGGCAGCTTCTCGATGATGGGGAAGTGGTGAAAGGTCACCGGGTGCGCGTCGACGTCGAAGCGCCCGCGTTCGAGCTCTTCTCCCGAACGCAGGTCGATCACGGTGCGGATGCCCAGCCCCCGCATGACGTCGAAGTCGGTTGCCGTGAGGTCGCCCAGGCCGTCGGCCCGGAACAACACCCGCCAGCGGGTCCGCAATGCGTCGCCGGCCGCATAGCCGCCGAGGTCGCGGAAGTTGACCGCCCCCTCCAGCGGGATCAGCCGGTCGAGGGACCCGACGGCCCCGTCCCCGAGGCCACCTCCATCGCCCTCGCCGCCGTCGCCTCCTCCTCCGCCGCCTCCTCCTCCTCCGGCGCTCACGAGACCGGCATGTCCCACATCGGGAACCAGCGAGACAGGTCCTGCTCCACCGGCAGGTCCGCCCCCACCATGGTGCGGATGCGCAGCTCGAGCTCCGTGTCCCGGCGCTCCTTGGAGGCGTCGACCGGGGCGAAGGGGTAGAAGGTGCCCCGCTTGAACAGGTAAACGAGCCGGAACGGGCGCGCGTCCTCGGGAGCGTCGGGCCCGGGCACGAAACCGAAGACCGAGCACAGCAGCTGGGGACCCCAGCCGTTGTCCTGCAGCGTCGAGTTGGCCATGTGGATCTTGGTCACCAGCTCCTCGAGGTCGGGGTCGTCGAGCAAGAGCCAGCCGTAGTCGAACTTGTCGGTGGCGTGGCCGAAGCCGTCGCCCACCAGCTCGGAGATCTCCTTCTGCGCGTCCGCTGCGGCTTGACCCGGGGGTGGCTTCCAGCACACGCCGGCGTGGCCGGACGAGACCAGCCCGCCGGCGCTCTCGAGGGTCAGGGCCGCCGTCGGCAGCGCGAACAGCGCGTCGAGGTTGGCCCGGACGGGCTTGCTGCGCCCGAGGATGGTGTCGAAGAGGCCCACGCCGGCGAGGGTAGCGCCTGGCGCGGCGGCGTCAGCCCGGCGCGCCGGCAGCCCGGTGCGAGGGCAGCCCGAAGGGACTCAGCTGGCCTGGCCGAGCTGGCGCTCGAGCTGGTCCAGCTGCGCCAGCCGCTTCTCGAGCGTCGGGTGCGTCTGGAACAGCTGGCCGAAGCTGAAGCCCCCGCCTCCGCCCTGGGTGGCCCCGCTGGCCACGGCAGGGGTGAAGAAGAAGGCGTTGAACGGCTCGGCGGCGCGCAGGTCCCGGGTCGGGATGCGCCCCATTTCGCCGGTGATCTTCACCAGAGCCGAGGCCAACAGCGAGGGGCGCCCGATCAGCAGGGCGCCCGACCGGTCGGCCGCCAGCTCGCGGTAGCGCGACAGCGCCATCGTGAGCAGGAAGCTCACGAAGTACACGACCACCGAGGCCAGCAGCACGATCATTTCGACCAGCGCGGCCTGGCTCTGCTGGTTGTTGCCGCCGCGGCCGCCGCCGAAGAGCTCGGAGTAGAACAGCACCCGGGTCATCAGTCCGGCGATCATGCCGAGCCCGCTGGCGACCGTCATGACCGCGACGTCGCGGTGGGCGACGTGCGAGATCTCGTGCGACAGCACGGCCTCGACCTCGGGCTCGTCGAGCCGGCGCAGCAGCCCGCTCGTGACGCACACGACGGCCGACTTCGGGCTACGGCCCGTGGCGAACGCGTTCGGGATGTCGGTGGTGGCGATCGCCACCTTGGGCTTGGGCATGTCGGCCAGGGCGCAGAGCCGGTCGACCACGCCGTGCAGTTCGGGAGCCTGCTCGGGCGTGACCTCCTTGGCGTGCATGGCGTACATGGCGATCTTGGCGCTGAACCAGTACTGGCAGAAGATCAGCACGGCCGCGATGATCAGCACGAGGGAGTAGGACAGGCCGACCGCGATCAGGATGCCGATCACGGCGCCGTAGAGAACGACGAGGAAGAACCCCGTCATGAGCATGCGATACGTCAGCCCTCGGTCGGGCTTGATGTTGCGTGAGATAGCCATCAGGCGCTCTCTCCTCCAGTTTCTGCAGTCTCTGCTTCTTCGGCCGCCGGAAGTGCGGCCGTGTCGGGAGCGCCGCCCCCGGTCCCGATCTCGGCCTTCAAGGCGGCAAGTTCGTTGTCCACCTGTGAGGTGGTTGACACCCGGTCGAGCTGCTTCTGAATGTCGTCGACGGGTGTGGTGAGGTCGTTCAGGGCGCCGGACTCGAGCAGCTCGTCGATGGCGCCGGCCCGCGCCTGCATGGACTGGATCTTGTCCTGGGCGCGCTGCATGGTGGCACCGGCGGAGCCGATGGAGTCGGAAATGCCGGACACCGCCTCACCGACCTTGGTCTGGGCCTCGGCGGCGGTGTACGACGCCTTCATCGTCTCCTTCTGGGTGCGGAACCGTTCCACGCGCCCCTGCAGCGTCTGCGAGGTCTCGACGAGCTTCTGCTCCTGCTCGGTGATCTGGTCGTGCTGGGTCTTGAGCTCGACCAGCTGCTCGCCGAGCGCGGCCCGGCGGGACAGGGCCTCGCGGGCGAGATCCTCGTTGCCCTGTTGCAGCGCCGCCTTGGCCTGTCCCTGCAGCTTGTCGGCTTGCTTCTGCAACCCCTGGGCCTGCAGCTCGATCCGTTTGCGGGCCGTCGCCACGTCCGCCACGCCCCGGCGGACCTTGGTCAATTGCTCGACTTGGCGCTCGTAGGAGAGGTCGAGCGTGTCGCGCGGGTCCTCCATCTTGTCCAGGGCCTTGTTCGCCTTGGACCGGAAGATGTCCGCGATCCGTCTGAACGTGCCTGCCATGTCTATCGAGCATACGGCCCAGAGGGGCATTGGTGGGCCCGGCGGCCCTGCGCAGGGCCCCCGCTAAGGTCGACCCGTGCCCGATCGCCTCTGCCTGCTGTGCGTCCACGCGCACCCCGACGACGAGGCCTCCAAGGGCGCCCCCACCGTGGCCCGCTACCACGCCGAGGGGGTGCACACCGTCCTCGTCTGCGCCACCGGCGGCGAGGAGGGGGACATCCTGAACCCGGCCATGGACACCCCCGAGGTGCGGGCCGACATCGGGGCCGTCCGCATGGCCGAGCTGAAGGCCTCGACCGAGATCATCGGCTACGACGACACGATCCTCCTCGGCTACCGCGACTCGGGCATGCCCGACTCCGAGGCCAACGCCAACCCGGCCTCCTTCGGCCAGGCCCCGCTCGACGAGGCCGTCGGGCGCCTGGTCGCCGCCATCCGCCGCGAGCGCCCGCAGGTCGTCGTCACCTACGGCGAGGACCACGCTGGCTACCCCCACCCGGACCACATCCGGGTGCATGACATCTCCGTCCTGGCGTTCGACTCCGCCGGCGATCCGGACCGCTTCCCGGAGGCCGGGCCGCCGTTCGCCCCCTCCAAGCTCTACTACTCGGTGTGGCCGGCGGCGCGTTTCCGCCAGATCCACGCCAAGTTCGAGGAGCTCGGCCTGGAGTCACCCTTCAACGAGCAGTGGCTCGAGCGGTTGGAGCGCGACGAGAAGTTCACGACGACGATCGACATCGACGGGTATCAAGAGGTCCGGGCCGCGGCGCTGCGCGCCCACGCCACCCAGGTCGACCCGAACTCACCTTTCTGGTTCGGCCTGCCGCCCGAGGTCATGCGGGGCATCCACCCCACCGAGGAGTTCTTCCTCGCCCAGAGCCGGGTGGGCCCGACCGACGTGACCGAGGACGACCTCTTCGCCGGGCTGCGCAGCGACTGAGGTTCGGCGAGCGGGTCTCCCGACCGGGACCGGGGGCGGCTGAAAGACACGATTGCATCGCCCAGGGGTCTCTTGTCGTCGGGAAATAGCGGTTGCGTGTTACCGTGCGTCAGCCGGTTTCGTTGATCGGCGGATGGGACGCGGTGGAGAAGATCGCGAAACGGTGGGAGGGACGAATGCGCGGGCTGCGATCAGTTGGTCGGTTGGTATGGCAACGCGCCCGCGTGGCCGGCGCGGTCGCGATGGTGGCAGGACCGGCGCTCGTCGCCGCGATTGCCGCCGGGCCCATTGCCGCTTCGGCTGTCCCAGGGTCGGGGGCGCCCACCTGGATCGAATTGTCGCCAGCGACGAGCCCTCAGGCCCGAGCCGGGGCCGCAATGGCCTATGACCCGGCGACACGGACCATGGTCCTCTTCGGGGGCTATAACAACAGTGACGTCCATCTGAGGGACACCTGGACCTGGAACGGCACGACCTGGAGCAAGGCGTCGCCAACGACGAGCCCTCCGGCCCGGGCCGGGGCCTCCATGGCCTATGACCCGGCGACACGGACCATGGTCCTCTTCGGAGGCAGTCACACGAGCAACAGCAGCAGCAACCTCGCGGACACTTGGACCTGGAACGGCACCACCTGGAGCAAGGCATCGCCAGCGACGAACCCCTCTGCCCGTAACTACGCCTCGATGGCGTACGACCCGGCAACGGGGAACATGGTCCTCTTCGGGGGCGCCATTGCTGGCGGCTTCTCCCTCCGGGACACCTGGACCTGGAACGGCACGACCTGGAGCAAGGCGTCCCCCGCGGCGAGCCCTCCTGCCCGCTTCGGGGCATCGATGGCGTACGACACGGCAACGGGGAGCATGGTTCTCTTCGGGGGCGGCGTCCCCGTCCTCGGGGACACCTGGACCTGGAACGGCACCACCTGGAGCCTGGTGTCCCCCGCGACCAGCCCCTCCGCTCGCATAGACGCTTCGATGGCCTTTGACCCTGCGAAACGAAACATGGTCCTCTTCGGCGGCGGCGACAACGACTTCAATCCCCTTCGGGAAACCTGGACCTGGAATGGCACCACCTGGAGCAAGGTGTCGCCAACGACGAGCCCTCCGGCCCGAGCCGGCGCATCCATGGCCTACGACCCGGCGACGGGGAACATGGTCCTCTTCGGTGGCGGTGGCGGCAACTCAGGCACCAGCGTTCGCCGGGACACCTGGACGTGGTGATCGCCTTAGCGACAGTCGTTCTCCATGCACAGCCATGAAGGATGCCGGCCGTGCATCTCGCTGCGCTGATGTTGTGCCGTTTCGACCACCAGATGTTCCACCAGGTGATGTCTTCAGATTGACGCCCTTGAGCGGCGCGGTGTGGTGGGTCGTGTCGATGCAGATGCGTTCTTCGCCCTCCAGCAGATCCGGATGAGCAGACGTTGAGGGCGAGACGGGATTCAGGCCACGGGGCCGAGGAAGCTCCAGTTGATGACCCCTGCGCTCTGCAGCAGGACGAGGGTCACGGCGGCGGCCAGCGCGCCGAGCAGCACGACCATGACCACCGGTTTCCAGCTGAGCTGCGGCCGCCGCCACAACCGCCGCTGACGCCGCCGCTCGGCCCGGGGCAGGACGGGGGCCGCTTCTACTGAGGGGGCCGGCGGGGTTGGGGTCGCCGGGGGAGTCGTTGCGGGTGCCGGCACGGCACGGGCCGCCGGTGCGGATGGCGGTGGGGCTGCGGGTGGGGTTGCGGGTGGGGTTGCGGCTGCCGCCGTCGGAGGCGCCGTCTTGCCGTTGCGCTCGGTGACCAACAGACCGGTTCCGCTTCCGTCGGCGACGTAATCGCCCGGGTCCGACGTCACGTCGCGCATGACCAGCTCGAGGTCCTCGAGGCTCCAGCCCGGCACGACCAGCGGTGTGGCGGCGCCGCTCCCGCGCAGCGTCAAGAGGACGTAGCCCTCGCACTCCTCGATCTCCCACTGCGAGACGCGCGACCACGACATGAGCTGCGCGGGACGTCCGGGCCGGCGCACCTCGATGCCGCGCGGCGACAGCGCGATGGCGAACCGGCTGCCTTCGCGGCCCTGCTTCGAGAGCAACGAGAACGCCCTCGATCGTCGTCGCGGTCGTGGCGGTCACCGGGTTAGCCGCCCGCCCGCGCCAGTTCGCGCAGCGGCCGGTAGCCGATCAGCGTCGCCCCCGCCTCCTCGAGGGAGCGACGCACCCAGTCCTCCTTGCAGATCATTTCGTAGTCGTCGACCCGCAGCGGCCAGTCCTCGGTGGCGAGCGACCGGAGCTCCGCACTGTCGACGGCCGGGTGCAACAGGAACTCGGTCACGCCGGGCCGCAGGGTGGCGAAGTCCTGCTCGAAGGTCTGACGCGAGCCCAAGCCGCCCACGTAGCGGAAGTGGTCGGTGAAGACGGCGCCCGCCTCGGCGGCAACGGCGCGGGCCGGGAAGCCGACGAAGCGCTCCGAACCCGGGCCGGCCATGCGCAGCGGCAGGCCGAACTCCACCGCCAGGTCGAGGTAGACGTCGAAGAACTCGGGCCGGAGCTGCAGCGTGCCCATGTGCGAGTCGATGTGGCTCACGTCGAAGCCCCAGAGGATCGCCCGCTCGATCTGGGCCCGGCACTCGCGGCGGACCTCGTCGAGGTCGGCGTGGTCCCAGACGTCCTCGACGGTGCGGGGGAAGCCGCCGTCCCCACCGAGCAGGGAGGGGGCGTGGGTGATCGGGCCCCACCGGTAGAGCTCGTATTCCGCGTTGAGGGTGAGGTGCACGCCGACGTCCTCGCCGCGGTAGCGACTGCTGGCCTCGCGCGCCCAGGGGCAGGGGACCATGAGGGTGGCGCTGGTGACGGTCCCGGTGGCCAGGCACTCGAAGACGCCCACGTTGGCCGAGTGGCACGAGCCCAGGTCGTCGGCGTTGATGACGACCAGCTTGGCGTCGGCGGGGTACCCGAGCCGCTGCGCCAGGTTCGGCTCAGCCATCTCCCGCTCCTCCCGACACGTCCGCATCCTGGCCCCGGGCTTCGGACGCCATCTCCTCTTGGAACGCCTCCATTCTGCCAGCCAGCTCGGGGTCTCCCAGCCCCAGGATCCGCACGGCGAGCAGGCCGCCGTTGCGCGCACCGTTCACGGCCATCGTCGCGACGGGGACGCCCTTGGGCATCTGCACGATGGAGAGCAGGCTGTCCATCCCGTCGAGCTGGGAGAGCGCGACGGGCACGCCGATAACGGGCAGGGTGGTCACCGAGGCCAGCATCCCGGGCAGGTGCGCGGCGCCTCCCGCCCCGGCGATGAGCACCCGCAGGCCCCGCGCCGCCGCCTCGTGGCCGAAGGCGAGCATGTCGCGTGGCGTGCGGTGGGCCGAGACGACGCGGACCTCGTGCGGCACGTCGAAGTGGGCCAGGACGTCGACGGCGCCCTGCATCACCGGGAGGTCCGAGGAGCTGCCCATCACGACCGCGACGAGCGGTGGCGTCGTCACCGCCGCACCCCGGCCGGCAGCTCGAGGCCCTCGGGCACCGGGGTGCCGAGGGCGAGCGCGGCCGACCAGGCGCGGGCCCGCACGAGCTCGGCGTCGTCGCCGCAGACAGTCACGTGCCCCAGTTTGCGCCCGGGCCGCGGACTCTTGCCATACAGGTGGACATGGGCGCCCTCCACGGCCAGCCCCCGGCCGAGCAACGCCGCCGGGTCCTCACCCGCCGGGCCCCCGAACACGTTCACGCTGGCCACCCGGGCGTGCTGGGGGGCCGTCGAGCCCAGCGGGAGGTCGAGGACGGCGCGCACATGGTTCTCGAATTGGGAGGTCACGGCCCCCTCGATCGTCCAGTGGCCCGAGTTGTGCGGCCTAGTGGCCACCTCGTTCACCAGCAGCCGCCCGTCGGACCAGAAGAGCTCGACCGCCATGACGCCGACGGCGCCGGCGATCTCAGCCACCTTCTGCCCGAGGGCCGAGGCGGCGTCGAGCACGTCGGCGGCCAGGCGCCCGGGCACCAGCACCTCGCGGCACACCCCGCCCAGCTGCGCCGTCTCCACCGCCGGCCAGGCGGCCGAGGCGCCCGACGGGCGGCGGGCCACCATGACGGCCAACTCCGCTTGGAGCGGGAGGAGCTCCTCGACGACGACCCGCCCCTCGATGCGGGCGAGCACCTCTGCGGCCTCGGACGGACCGGCCACCGGCCAGACGCCCTTGCCGTCGTATCCGCCGCGGGCGGCCTTGACCATGACCGGCCAGCCGTGCGTGGCGGCGAACGAGTCCACAGAGGGCTGGGCGTCCGGGCCGTCGCCAAGGACCGTGTAGGCCGGCATCGGGACGCCGGCGGCATCGAGCAGCATCCGCATATGTGCCTTGTCGACGGCGAGCTGCAGCGTGTCAGCGTCGGGCCGCACGACGAACCCCGCCGCGGCCAGGCGTGCGACGGCCTCGAGGTTCACCTGCTCGTGGTCGAACGTCACGACGCCGCACCGGCGCGCGAAGTCTCCGAGGTCGGCCTCGGAGAAGGGAGATCCGAGGACCACCTCGGCGGCGACGTCGCACGCCGCGTCGTCGGCCCGCTCGGCCAGCACCGCCATGGAGAGGCCGAGTGCGCTGGCCGCCTCTCCGGCCATGCGCGCCAGCTGCCCCGCCCCGACGAACCCCAGGTCGTGGGTGCTCAGGTCGCTCGCCCCCGTCCAGGGTTTGGCATAGACAGGGGGGCGGACACACAGGCAGATTACGCGAGGAGCACCACGACCATGGCCAAACCGCTGCGCATCGGGAGCATGATCGACGTCGACCGGCCGCTGGACGACATCGTGGCGGAGCTACAGCGCTACGCCGACGCCGGCCTCGACCACGCGTTCGCCGCCCAGATCTTCGGGCCGGACGCGCTCACCTTGCTGGCGCTGTTGGGCGCACGGGTCCCGGGCATCGGCCTGGGCACGGGCGTAGTGCCCGTCTACCCGCGCCACCCGATGATGCTCGCCCAGCAGGCGCTGACGGTGCAGGCGGCCACCGGCAACCGGCTACTCCTCGGCATCGGGCTGTCGCACCAGGTCGTGGTCGAGGGCATGTGGGGGATGAGCTTCGATCGGCCGGCGCGGTACATGAAGGAGTATCTCGCCTCGCTCATGCCGCTGCTCCACGGCGAGACGGTGTCGAGCGCGGGGGAGCGGGTCACCACCAACGCGTTCGCACCCGTCGCGATCCCCGGCGCCGAGCCGCCCCCGGTCCTGGTGGCGGCGCTCGGGGCGACGATGCTCAAGCTGGCGGGCTCGGTGGCCGACGGGACGATCACCTGGATGACGGGGACGGGGACGATTGGGAACCACATTGCGCCGACGATCGAGGCCGCGGCGAAGGAGGCGGGGCGCCCGGCCCCCCGGGTGGTCGTGGCGCTGCCGGTGTCGGTGACCCACGACGTCGAGGCCGCCAAGGAACGGATCAACGCGGCGTTCTCGATCTACCCCAACCTGCCCTCCTACAAGGCGATGCTCGTCAAGGAGGGCGCCGACCATGCGGGCGACATCGCCTTCATCGGGGACGAGGAGTCCGTGGTTGCGTCGGTCACCCGGCTCGCCAACGCCGGCGCCACCGACTTCGTGGCGGGGATCGTGGGCGACGCGGCCGAGCGCGACCGGGGCCTCAAGCTGCTGAGCGAGCTGGTGCGCGCCTGACCGGGCGCCGGCGAGGCTGAGGACTTCTCCCGTGGATGGAGCTCCCGTGGATGGAGCTCCCGTGGATGGAGCTCCCGTGGATGGAGCTCCCGTGCATGTCTCGAAAGGTTCTCCTGACGTTTCTGTGGGTCGAATTGAGGGGCCGGGCGTTCAGGCGGCCTCTCGGCCGGGAAGTTCGATCGTGATGCCGCCGCAGCACAGGTAGATCATCCCGATGAGGGCGGCGGCGCTGTGATGGCCATAGCCACGGTGGTTGATCAGGCGGATCTTCGAGTTGAGCCCCTCGAGCTTGGAGTTCGACAGGCCGAGGTCGATGGCGGCCAAGATGCGCTCGCGCTCTGTGCGCACGGTCCGGGCCAACGAGACGAAGGCCGGGATGCGACACCGAGCCGCCCAGCGCAGCCACCACTCGAGATGGGCCGGCGCGTCGGCCGGGTCGACGCGGTAGAGATCGCGCAAGGCCTCTTTGAGCTGCCAGGCCCGATAGAGGACCGAGCGCTGACGGCGCAGGTCGTGGAGGATCGACAGTTGGTCCTCGTTCAAGGCGTCGGGGTCCTTGAGCAGCGCCCAGCGGGTGTGCTTGATCCAGCGGCGGCGCTGCACCCGGCGCTGGTGCGCGTTGGTGGCCCCGGCGCGCTGGCGTTCCTCGTTGAAGGCCGACTGGCGGCAGCGGTCGAGCGCCCGATTGGCCAGGGCGACCACGTGGAACGGATCGACGCACTGGCGCGCCTGGGGAGCGCGGGTGAGCGTCGCCACCTCGTAGGCGGGACCCATGTCCATCGAGACCGCCTCGAGGCGTTTGCAGCGCCAATAGCCCAGCACCTCGTCATAGAAGGTGCCCAAGCTGGCCGCCGACTTGCCCTCGCCGGCCCACACGACCGCACCGGCGCGGTCGTGGTCGGCGACGACGGTGAGATAGCGATGGCCCTTTCGATGCGACACCTCGTCGACGCCGATGCGGCGCAGGTTCTCCAAGCGCTCCTCGTCGAGCTCGCTCGCCACCACCCGCACGACGATGGCGGCGACGGCCCTCCAGCTGATGCGCAGCAATCGCTTCACCGTCGTCTTGTCCGTGCGCTGGGCCAGCCAGGCCACCGTGTCTTCGAACACCGCCGTGTGGCGCGCCCCGGGCCGGGCCCAGGGGACGACCTCGGTGCGCACCCGCCCACAGCGCGCACAGTCGATCCGGACGATCTCGGCTTTGAAGAAGCACTTGGTGACCCCAAGGTCAAGGTGGCGCCAACGGCGCACCGAGCGGTCGTAGACGGCCCAGGTGCGTCGCCCGCACGGGCACAGATGCCGGGTCCGACGCCGCCGCAACTCGATGACGACGCCATCTGGGCAAAAGCAGACCCCGGCCACCGATGCGCCCTTGGGGGCCAAGATCTTGTTGAATGCAGTGGTGACGCGCATGCGTTCTCCCTTGTGGTCTCGTTGTTTGGTCGCAACCGAACCTACGAGGGAGGGCCATGCGTGTCTCCCCCACGCGAACAGGCCCCGGCACGGAGCCGGGGCCATCTCGATGCTTGCTGGCGACGCCTTCAGGGCGGCGGCGTCAAGGGCACGCTGCGCTGGCCTGCGGCCTCCCTTGACCCCGCCTCATGCCGGGATTCGACCCACAGAAACGTCAGGAGTCCCTCTCGAAAAACTGCCAACGATCCTGTTTATAAACAGGATCGTGCGTAGCAAACTTCTCGCCGCGGGCGGCTTAGCGGTCGAGCGTCGTGTACTTGAACTCGTTGAGGTCGGGCATGGTGTCGAACAGGTCGAGCACGCCCTCAATGGTCCGCCGCGCCGAGCGCGACGTCACCCTGGGGCCGGCTCATCAGCCGGACGAACACGGCGCGGTCGTCGACGACGAAGGTCGGTACCCCGAACACCTGCAACTGCGAGACGGCGTTCTCGTGCGCGCGCCTGATCTCTTCGACGGGGGCTCCGGACTCGACTTCGGCCAGGACCTTGTCGCCCGGCACGCCGGCGCGGTCGAGCACGCCGGCCACGACTTCGGGCACCCGCAGGTCGAGCCCCTCATCGTGGCGGGCGGTGAACAGTGCGAGGTGCGCGTCGTAGAAACGGCCGGGATACTGGTCGCGTACCACGACGCCGGACGCGAGCGCGAGGAGATCGTTCGCCTTCGCGGGGTCGTCCCACACCGGCGTCCCGCCCTCGGGCACGTGCGTCTGGCTCAGTGAGAAGGGGAGGAAGGCCACCTCCCAGTCGGCCCCGTCGGCCAGGGCCAGCACGAGGTGCTCATGAGCGTTGCGGGCGAACGGACAGCGATAGTCCCAGTTGACGGCGAAAGACTTCATAGTCGTTCCAACACGACTTCGTCGGCGGCGATTCCCCGTCCCGCCTGGCGCGGCCGGCGCCGGCCTCCCCGCCGTCCCTTGCTCCCGGGCGTCACCAGGTTGACGATCGGGCGCAGCCCCAGGCCGAGGACCGAACCGATGGCAGCGCCGCCGATGACGTCACTCGGGTGGTGGGCGCGCAAGTGGACCCGGCTCGCCGCGACGGCCGCCGCAAAACCGACGTTGGCCGCCGTCTGCGCGTCGGAGTCGGCGAGCACGAAGGCGGTGCAGAAGGCCGCCAGCGTGTGGCCGCTCGGAAAGCTGCTGCTCGAGGGGGTGCGCACCGTGGCGTCGAGGTGGTCGTCCGGCCGCTCCCGCTCGACGGCGGCCTTCACGACGCGGCTGACGATGAGCGAGGAGAAGCCGGCCGTGGCCAGCGCCACCACGGCGCGGCGGCGGTCGGGGCCGCGCCGGCGCGCCTTGAGCGCGGCGAGGGCGACCCAGATCAGCCCGTAGTCGGCCAGGTTGGACACCACGGCCGCAGCGCGGTCGGCACGCGGGTTGCCCCGTAGTGGCTCGAAGGCCGCGTCGACCGCCTCGTCGATCGTGCTCATCGGGAGGGTCACGCCGCGAAGGCCGGGCAGGACGCCTTGAAGTGGCAGTAGTCGCACAGCGGGCCGACGTGCGGGCGGAAGTCCTCGGCATCGCAGGCCCGCTCGATCGCCGTCCACACCGCAACGGCGCGCTTGCGCTGGCCCCGGATGGACTGCTCGCTCGCCACCGCCGTGATGGCGACCGGCTCGCGCAGGTAGAGCAGCCGCACCTCGGCCGGGGCGCGGCCGAGCATGCTCTCGCACAGCAACGCGTAGGTCTGGACGCCGCCGAGACTCCCTCGCTCGAAGCGCTCGCCGGGCGCGCGACCCGTCTTGTAGTCGACGACGATGAGGTTTCCCTCGGCGTCCACATCGAGCCGGTCGATGATGCCGCGCAGCCGCAGGTCGTCCACCATGGTCTCGACGCCGAGCTCGACGCCGACGGTATGGGCGGCGTCGGGATCCTCCAGCCGGAAGTAGTTGGCCACCAGCGTCCGCGCGTCATCAAGGAAGCCCGTCGCCGCATCCGGGCCGAGCTCGAGCTGCACGTACTCCTCGTCGGACTGCAGGTCGTCCCAGGCGCGCTCCAGCTCGGCGGTCGCCGCCGCAGGCGTGCGAGCGCCCGGCGCGTGGTGCCAGAAGAGGCCCTCGAGCGCGGCGTGCACCAGGGTGCCCTTGACGGCCGGGGGCGACGGCGGCTCGGGCCGGCGCTCGATCTGCGAGAAGCGGAACGCCAGCGGGCAGCTCGTGAACGAGCTGACCTTCGACGGCGACAGCGTGCGCGGGGGGTTGAGCGCCATGGGGTCAGACTACGACGGGCGCGGACGGACCTGGCTCATCCTGCGAGCGGGTAGAAAGAGGCGGCATGGCTTGGCGCACGCGTGGCTGACCTTCGTCGCACCACCCGTTGGGCCGGCCTGCGTCCCGGCGACCCGGTCCAGGTGGAGGGCACGCGCCTGCGTGGCGCGTCCTGGGCGTTCGTCGCGCACGTGACGAACGGCGAGACCGGCGAGGCCTGGGTCGAGGTGGTGGGTGGGCGCGCCGGCGACCGTTCGGTGCGCTCCTTCCGCCCCGACCAGCTCTACGCCCCGTCGGCCCGCCCGGGCCGTGACCCCTCGCTGGCCGACGCCCCCGGGCTTCCGCTGGACTAAGCGCGTGGACGCGGGCCGGATCCCCACCCTCACCACGGAGCGGCTCGTACTCCGGCCGTTCACGCCCGGCGACCTGGCGGAGCTGGCTCCGATCCACGCCGAAGAATCCTTCTGGTGGTACCCGCTGCGATCCGGCATGGGCGAGGACGAGACCAGGGACTTCCTGACCCACGTCATCGCCCGCTACGAGACCGACGGCTTCGGCGTCGAGGCGCTGGTGGACCGGGCGAGCGGGGCGATGATCGGCTGGGCCGGCCTGGCGGTCCCGCACTTCCTGCCCGAGATCCTGCCGGCGGTGGAGGTGGGGTGGCGCCTCTCCGAGGCGCACCGCGGCCGCGGCCTCGCCACCGAGGTCGGGTCCGCCGCGGTGCACTGGGGCTTCACCGAGGGCGGCCTCGACCGGATCGTCAGCATCTACGAGCGCGAGAACGCCGCGTCGGGCCGTGTCATGGCCCGGCTCGGCTTCACCCACTGGCGCACCACGTCGGGCACGCTGCGCGGCGAGACGGTGGACGTGACGGAGCTCACCAAAGAGCAGTGGCGGGAGCGCAGCGCGCATGGGTGACGTCGACGAGCAGACGGCGGTCCAGCCGGTCGGCGAGGGTCGCTACGCCGCCACCGTGCACGCCGACTGGGAGATCTGGGGGCCGTGCGGCGGCTACGTCGCCGCGATCGCGCTGCGGGCGGCGGGTGCCGAGAGCCCGCTGGTCCGTCCCGCCAGCTTCTACTGCCACTACCTGTCGGTCGCCGCCTTCGCGCCCGTCGACCTCGCCGTGACGCCGCTGCGCGCCGGCCGGACCGTCACCGCCCAGCGCGTCGAGATGACCCAGGCGGGCCGCCCGGTGCTCGACGCGATGGTGTGGTCGGTGGGGGAGGTGGCCGGCCTCGAGCACGACGACACGTCACCTCCCGACGTGCCGGGACCGGCCGAGGTGCCGAACCGCGCCGAGCTCTGGCCCCACGAAGACCGGCCGGGTTACTCGTTCTGGGACAACTTCGACCAGCGGATGCTGGAGTTGAGCGAGACGTGGCCCCCACCCGGGCCGCTGCCACCCACGTGGCGCAGCTGGGTGCGTTACAAGCCGACGGCGCGCTTCACCGACCCCTGGGTCGACGCGGCGCGCTCGCTCATTGTGCTCGACGTCGGGAGCTGGCCCGCAGGCTCGCGACCGCACATGTACCAGGAGCCGCCGTTCATCGCGCCGAGTCTCGACCTGTACGCGTCGTTCCAGTATCCCGGGCACTCTTCGGAGTGGCTGCTGATCGACGCGCACTCCCCGGTGGCCCAGGGCGGCCTCTTGTCGTGGACGGGCCGGGTCTGGTCCGAGGAGCGCAAGCTGTTGGCCAGCGGGGGCGGGCAGGCTGTCTTCCGGCACACCTAGTTGGGTGACTCGGCGGGTCCCTGATGGGCGGGCGATGGGCCGTGGGCGATGGCCGTGGGCGATGGCCGTGGGCGATGAGCTGTGGCGATGTCCCCAGAAACTGTAAACACCCTCGTTTACGGTTTTCACGGACATCCACGGCGAGCTGACCCACGGCGAGCTGACCCACGGCGAGCTGACCCACGGCGAGCTGACCCACGGCGAGCTGACCCACGGCGAGCTGACCCACGGCGAGCTGACCCACGGCGAGCTGACCCACGGCGAGCTGACCCACGGCGAGCTGACCCACGGCGAGCTGACCCACGGCGAGCTGACCCACGGCGAACTGACCTCGATGGGCCACGACGGCCGCCGGCGCGAGCGCCGGCTCTAGTCGACCGTGTAGCCGTCCATCCGGGCCAAGATGCGCAGCATGACCTCGTCGGCCCCGGCACCGATGGAGTCGAGCCGGGTGTCGCGGAAGTAGCGCGAGGTCCAGTGCTCGGCCATGTACCCGATGCCGCCGTGGAACTGCACCGCGACGTCCGCCACCTCGCGCTGGAGCCGCGAGCCGAGGAGCTTGCCGATCGTTGCGTAGCGGGTGGCGTCCTCGCCGCGCACGACGGCGTCCGCCGTGGTGTGTGCGTACTGCTTGAGGACGTCATGGCGCGCCCCCAGCTCGGCCAGGACGAATTGCAGGTGCTGGTTGGCCAGCAGCGGGGCGCCGAACGCCTGGCGCTCGCGCAGGTAGGCCTTCGTGCGCTCGAGTGCGAGCTCAATGGAGCCGACCTGCTTGTAGAACGTCGTCAGCCGCTCGGCCTGGAACTGGACCATCTGCTGCTGGAAACCGCGGCCGACCTGGCCGATCGTGTTGGCCGTCGGGACCCGCACGTCGGTGAAGGAGAGCTCGGCAGTGTCGCTCGACCACATGCCGAGCTTCTCGAGCTTGCGTGAGACGGCGACACCGGGAACGTCCGTCGGTACGACGATCATCGACATGCCCCGCGCGCCGTCCGCTTCGTCGGAGGTCCGGGCCAGGAGGCACAGCCAGTCGGCTTGCGTGCCGTTGGTGATGTAGAGCTTGGCGCCGTTGATGACCCACTCGTCGCCGTCACGCACGGCGCGGGTGCGGATCCCGGCGACGTCGCTGCCCGCGTCGGGCTCGGTGACCGCGATGGAGGTCACAACCTCGCCGCGGATGGCCGGCGCGAGATAGCGCTGCTTCAGCTCCTCGGACCCGTAGCGGGCCAGCGCGGGCGTCGACATCGACATCTGAACGGCCATGGCCATCGGGACGCCGCCGCAGCTGATCCGGCCCATCTCCTCGGCGGCGATCAGGGTGAACGTGTGGTCGGCACCCATGCCGCCGTACGCCTCGTCGTACTCGAGTCCGAAGAGACCGACGGGGGCGAGCTTCGGGAAGAGGTCGTGGGCGGGGAAGATGCGGGCCGCCTCCCACTCGTCGACGTGGGGCTCGATCTCCCGCTCGAAGAGGTCCCGGAGCGTCTTGCGGAACAGCTGGTGCTCGTCGGTCTCGATCACCGTCGAACGATACCACCGGCATTTTTCCGTTCTTCGGCCGGCGCGCCCCTACACTGCGCAACCGTGACGGATGCGTTGATCAGCGTGCACCACCACGACGGTGGCATCCGGACCATCACGCTGGATTCGCCGTCCAACCGCAACGCACTGTCGTCGCGCCTGCTCGAGGAGTTGGACCGCGCGTTGCGTGACGCGACGAGTGATCCCGAGGTGCGCGCCGTCGTGCTCACCGCGACCGGCACTGTGTTCTGCTCCGGCGCCGACCTCTCCGAGCGCGGCGCGGCCGCGCCCAACCGCATGCCCGACATCCTGACCGCCATCGTCGAGAGCCCGGCGCCGGTCATCGCCCGGGTCAACGGCCATGCCCGGGCGGGCGGGCTCGGCCTCATCGCGGCGTGCGACTTGGCCGCCGCCCCCGAGTCGGCGACGTTCGCCTTCACCGAAGTCCGGGTCGGGGTGGCGCCGGCCATGATCCTGGTGCCGGCGCTGCGGGTCATGGACCACCGCTTCCTCGCGCACGCGACGCTGACCGGCGAGCGCTTCGGCGCCCGGGACGCGGCCGCTGCGGGACTGCTTTCCGCCGTGGCGGAGGACGAGGCGGCGCTCGATGCCTGGGTCGACGAGCGCACGACCTGGATCCGCCAGTCCGCGCCCGGGGCCATCCGGGCCACCAAGGAGCTGGCGCGCACTCTGCCGGCGCGCGGCTGGAGCGACGGACTGGCCGAGGCCGCCGCGATCTCGGCCGAGCTGTTCGCGGGCGCCGAGGCGGCGGAGGGAATGGACGCGTTCCTTCAGAAGCGCCGCCCGTCGTGGGATACCACCGGATGAGCACACCGATCCGGACCCTCCTCAGCACGGACGAGCCTGAGTTCCGCGCCAATGCCGACGCCATGCGCGCGCTGACCGAGAAGGTGCGCGCGCTCCACGACGAGGTCTTGGCCGGAGGCGGCGCGCGCTACGTCGAGCGCCACCGGTCCCGCGGCAAGATGATGGTGCGAGAGCGTCTCGAGGCCCTCGTCGACCCGGGGACCCCGGTGCTCGAGCTTTGCCCGCTGGCCGGACTGGATACCGGCGACCCGGTCGGCGGCGGCGTCGCCGTGGCGCTGGCCGAGGTGGCGCACACCCAGTGCCTCGTCATCGCCAACGACCCGACGGTGCGCGGCGGGACGACGAGCCCGACCACGATCCGCAAGCTGTTGCGCGCCATGGTGGTGGCGGAGGAGAACCGCCTCCCGGTGGTGCTCCTCGTCGAGTCCGGAGGGGCCGACCTGCCCCGCCAGGCCGACATCTTCGTCCCCGGCGGCGAGCAATTCCGGCGCCTCACGCAGCTCTCGGCCCAGGGCATCCCCACCATCTGCGTGGTGTTCGGCTCGTCGACGGCCGGCGGCGCCTACCTGCCCGGCATGAGCGACTACACGGTCATGGTCGAGGGACGCGCCCGCGTCTTCCTCGGCGGGCCGCCGCTGGTCAAGATGGCCATCGGCGAGGACGCCGAGGAGGAGGAGCTCGGCGGCGCGCTGATGCACGCGCGCACGTCGGGGCTGTGCGACTACCTGGCCCGCGACGAGGCGGACGCGCTGCGCATCGCGCGCGGCATCGTGGCCCACCTGCACTGGCCGCGACAGGGGCCGGGACCCGAAGGCCCGGCCGACGAGCCGCTGTACCCAGCGGAGGAGCTGCTCGGGATCGCGTCGGTCGACGTCCGCGTGCCCTTCGACGTCCGCGAGATCCTTGCCCGCGTGGTCGACGGCTCGCGCTTCGAGGAGTTCAAGGAGTCCTACGGCGCGCAGTTGGTCTGCGGCTGGGCCGCCATCGGCGGGTACCCGATCGGCGTCGTGGCCAACAACGGGATCCTCTTCTCGCCCGAGGCGCAGAAGGGGGCGCAGTTCATCCAGCTCTGCAACCGCACCAACACGCCGATCCTCTTCGTCCAGAACATCACGGGCTTCATGGTGGGCACGCGCTACGAGCAGGGCGGCATCATCAAGGACGGCGCCAAGCTCATCAACGCGGTGTCGAACTCTGCCGTGCCCCACCTCACGCTCATGGTGGGGGCCAGCTACGGGGCGGGCAACTACGCCATGGCGGGCCGGGCCTACGATCCCCGCTTCATCTTCACGTGGCCCAACCACCGCATCGCCGTCATGGGCCCGAAGCAGCTGGCCGGCGTCCTCTCGATCGTCCGCCGCAACGCGGCCGAGGCGGCCGGGCGGCCCTTCGACGAGGCGGCGGACGAGGAGCTGCGCCGCGCGACGGAGCAGCAGATCGAGGAGGAGTCGACCGCGCAATACGCGACCGGCCGGCTGTGGGACGACGGCATCATCGATCCCCGCGACACCCGTACGGTGCTGGCCATCGCGCTCACGGCCGTGCACTCAGCGCCGGTGCAGGGGACCGCGGTCTTCGGCGTGGTCCGGCACTGATGCCGATGGTGCCGACGCCCATTCGCCGTGTCCTGGTTGCCAACCGCGGCGAGATCGCCCGCCGGCTCATCCGCGGCGCGCACGGGGCCGGGTGCGAGGCCGTCGCCGTGTACGCGGCAGACGACGCCGCCAGCCCCCACGTCGGGGAGGCCGACGCCGCCGTGTTGCTGCCCGGAGCGGCGCTCCGCGAGACCTACCTCGATCCCGAGGCGCTGGTCCTCGCGGCGCAGGTGTCGGGCGCGGACGCGCTGCATCCGGGCTACGGCTTCCTGTCGGAGAACCCGGCGCTCGCCGAGGCGTGCGCGCGGGCGGGCCTCGTCTGGGTGGGCCCGCCGGCGGACGCCATGCGGGTCATGGGCCACAAGGCGCGGGCCAAGGAGATCGTCGCCGGGGCGGGCGTGCCGGTGCTCCCGAGCGAAGTCCTGGTGGCCGGTGCACCGGCAGCCGAGGTCGCCGACGCGGCGGCGCGGGTCGGCTACCCGCTGCTGGTCAAGGCCTCGGCCGGGGGCGGGGGCGCGGCATGCGCCTCGTCGACGAGCCCGGCCAGCTCGCTGAGGCGGTGGCCTCGGCCCAGCGCGAGGCGGGCGCCGCCTTCGGCTCGGATGAGGTCTTCGTCGAGCGGTACCTGTCCCACCCCCGGCACGTTGAGGTCCAGGTCCTCGGGGATTACTACGGCACCGTGCTGCACCTCCTCGACCGGGAGTGCTCCGTGCAGCGCCGGCACCAAAAGGTGGTCGAGGAGGCGCCGGCCGTGCTCGTGGCCGACGAGACGCGACGCGCCATGTGGCGCGCCGCGGTGGACGCCGCCAAGGCGGTGGACTACGTCGGCGCCGGCACGGTCGAGTACCTCGTCGACGACGACGGCTTCTACTTCCTCGAGATGAACACGCGCCTGCAGGTCGAGCACGGCGTGACCGAGCTGGTGACCGGGCTCGACCTGGTGGGGCTGCAGCTCGCCGTGGCGTCCGGCCAGCCGCTGCCCTTCGGCCAGGACGAGGTCGCCGCGCGCGGCCACGCCGTCGAGGTCCGCCTGTGCGCCGAGGATCCGCGCGACGGCTACCGGCCGACACCGGGGACGGTGGCCCACGTGCGCTGGCCGGAGGGCCCGGGACTGCGCACCGACCGCGGCATCGAGTCGGGCAGCGTCGTCAGCCCGGCCTACGACTCGCTCGTCGCAAAGCTCATGGCGCACGGCGCCGATCGGCTCGGGGCGCTCTCCAAGCTCTCGCTGGCCGTTCGGGCCCTCGAGCTCGACGGCCTCGAGACCAACCGCGACCTGCTCCGAGCGGTGCTCGACGACGGCGCGTTCCGTCAGGGCAACATCGACGTGCACTACCTGGAGAGCCGCCCCGACCTGCGCGACGCCGTGCTGCCCGACGCCGTGCGGAGGCGCCACGCCGCCGCCGTCGCCTTCGGCCTGCTCGGCGAGCGCGGCGGCCACAGCCTGGTGCCGGTGCCCGCCGCCGGGTGGCGCAACGTCGGGCGCGCGCTGCACGCCGACGAGCTGGCCGACGCAGTGGGCACGATCGAGGTGCGGGCCACGACGCCCGGCGATCCCGCGTGCGTCCTCGTGGAGGGGGAATGGCAGGACGTGGGGACGGCGGTGACCCACGGTGCGACGGTCGACCTCACCGCGGCGGACGGGCTGCGCCGCCGCTACTCCGTCCGGCACACCGCGCACGGGGCCTTCGTCAACGGGCCCGAGGGCCAGTCGACCTTCGCCCGGCGCGCCGAGGACGACCCGGACCAGCGCGGTGGCGTCGCGGGCGAGTGCCGCGCGCCGCTGCCGGGAGCGGTCACCAAGGTCCTTGTGGCGGTGGGCGACATGGTCGCCGAGGGCGACGGGCTGGTCGTGCTCGAGGCCATGAAGATGGAGCACACGCTGCGGGCGCACGGGGCGGGGACGGTGACGCAGGTGCTGGGCGCGCCGGGCCAGCAGGTCGACGTCGGCGACCTCCTCGTGGCGGTGGACCCGACCGCAGCCCCGGCGTGAGCGGTCCGGCGCGCTCGGGCGCCATGCTGCGCATCGCGAACTGCAGCGGGTTCTTCGGCGACCGTCTTTCCGCGGCGCGCGAGATGGTCGATGGCGGACCCATCGACGTGCTGACGGGCGACTGGTTGGCCGAGCTGACCATGTACATCCTGCACAAGACGCGGGAGCGCAGCGGCGGCTACGCCCGCACCTTCCTGCGCGAGCTCGAAGACGTCCTCCCCACCTGCGTCGAGCGGGGGATCACCGTCGTCTCCAACGCCGGCGGCCTCGACCCCGAGGGTCTGGCGGCCGCGGTCCGCGAGCTGGCCCGCCGCCAGGGGCTCGAGGTCCACGTCGCCTCCGTCTCGGGCGACGACATCACGCCGCGCCTGGCCGAGCTGCGGGCGTCGGGCGAGTCGTTCGTCAACCTCGACACCGGCGAACCCCTCCCGCCCGAGGCCCCCGTCGTCACCGCCAACGCCTACCTGCGCGCGCGCCCGATCGCCGACGCGCTGGCGGCCGGTGCGCAGGTGGTGGTCACCGGTCGCGTCACCGACGCCGCGCTCGTCGTGGGACCGGCCCTGCACGCCTTCGGCTGGTCGGACACCGACCTCGATCCCATCGCGGGGGCCGTGGTGGCGGGCCACGTGATCGAGTGTGGCGCCCAGTGCTGCGGCGGCAACTACGCGTTCTTCGAGGAGGTGCCGAACCGCGAGCGCATCGGCTTTCCGATCGCCGAGGTACACGCCGACGGCTCCTCCATCATCACCAAGCACCCCGGCACCGGTGGCGCGGTGACGGTCGGGACGGTGACGGCGCAACTGCTCTACGAAATCGGCGCCCCGTGCTACCTGAGCCCGGATGCGGTGGCGCGCTTCGATACCATCGAGTTGGCGCAGGAAGGGCCCGACCGGGTGCGCATCGCGGGCGTGCGCGGCGAGCCGCCGCCGCCGACGCTGAAGGTCACGGCCAACCTCGACGCGGGCTGGCGCAACTCCATGACGCTGGCGCTGACCGGCGCGCTGGTGGCCGAGAAGGCGCGCTTCGCGGCCGACGCCGTGTGGGCGGGCGTCCCCGGCGGCCTGTCCGCCTACGCCGAGACCGCCGAGGACCTCTCGGGCGACCTCAGCGGCGACGGCATGGCGTACCTGCGCCTGGCCGTCCGCGGCGACGACGAGCAGGCGGTCGGCCGTGCCTTCTCGGGCGCCGTGGTCGAGACGAGCCTGTCGAGCTATCCCGGCACGTTCTTCACGACCGCGCCTACTGGCGCGCAGGGCGTGGCGCGCTACTGGCCGACGACGGTGACGGCGGCGGCGGTCACCCCGCGCGTCGAGTGCGACGGCGCCCCTGTCCGTCCCGCGCCAGCGCCGGCTCGGGCTCCCGCTGAGCCCGTCGACAGCGCACCGCTGCCCGCGCCCGGCACGGTCGCGGGACCGCCGCCGGGACCGCCGCCGGGACCGCCGTCGGACCTCACGCGGCTGCCGCTCGGCCTGCTCCTCGGCGCCCGCTCGGGGGACAAGGGGGGCGACGCGAATGTGGGGTTGTGGGCGGACGAGGACGCGGTCGCCGATTGGCTCCAGCGGGACTTCACCACCGACGCCTTCCGGGCCCTCTTGCCCGAGGCACGGGCGTTCGAGGTCAGCCGCCACCCGCTGCCCAACCTACGGGCGGTCAACTTCGTCGTCCACGGCATCCTCGGGTGGGGGGTGGCCTCGAACCTCCGCCTGGACACCCAAGCCAAGGGCCTGGGCGAGCTGCTCCGCGCGCGCCTCGTCGACGTCCCGGCGGTGCTGGTCTCCCGCGGCGCCCCGGCGCGGCGGCTGGCCTCCTTTTCGGCGACAGCGCGCGACCCGGCCTGACCAACCCGGGGTTGCGACGGCACCATCTGGCAGGATGGCGCCGTGGAGGAGGTGGCCCGCATCGCCGCATGCGTCGCGGGCATCGTCATCGTGGTCGGCACGATCTGGAACGTCTTCACCGCCCTGGTGCTCCCGCGGGTCACGTCCTCGCGCGCGCAGCGCGGGATCACCCGTGCGCTGGCGGGCTCGGCGCGGCGCCTCTCGCTGCGGTTGCCGACCTTCGAGTTGCGCGACCGCCTCCTTTCCTTCGTCGGTCCGGCCTCCATGGTGATGCTCTTCGGGCTCTGGCTGTTGCTCATTGTGGTCGGGTTCTCGCTGTTGATCTGGTGGAACGCCGGCATCGATTTCGCCTCCGCCCTCGGCGTCTCGGGCTCGTCGGTGTTCACACTGGGCATCGCGTCGACGAGCGGCTCCGGCCCGCACACGCTCGAGATCCTGGCCGCCGGCATGGGCCTGCTGGTCATTGCGCTCGAGATCGCGTACCTGCCGGCGCTCTACAACGCCTTCTCGGTCCGAGAGACCGAGGTGACGCTGCTCGACGCCCGCGGGGGCAATCCGGCGTGGGGCGCCGAGATCCTGGCCCGTAGCTTCTGGCTCGACACCATGGACGAGCTCCCCCCGCTGTACGCCGAGTGGGAGCGCTGGGCGGCCGCGGTGTCCGAGAGTCACGCCAACTATCCCGGGCTCATCTGGTTCCGCTCGCCGGTTTCGACGCGGAGCTGGCTCTTGGCCCTCGTCGCCATGATGGATTCGGCCGCGTTGCAGCACGCGGCGAGCCCGGCCAACACCCCGCGCCAGGCGCGCCTCTGCCTGTCAATGGGGATCCGATGTCTCCGCTCGATCGCCAACGCGTTGCGGATCCCGTTCGATCCCGACCCCTTGCCGACCGCCCCGATCCGCTTGACGCGCGGCGAGTTCGAGGATGGCTACCGGCGCCTCGAGGAAGTCAATTTCCCGCTCGAGCGCGACGCCGAGGAGACATGGCGCCACTTCCAAGGGTGGCGTGTCAACTACGAGCCCATCGTCGACGCGCTGACCGTCCTGATCGTCCCCCCGCCCGCGCCCTGGTTCGTGGCCCGGCCCGAGCTTGGTCCGGCGAAGTTCCCGCTGATCCTCAACCGGACCCCCGAAGAGCCCGCCGGGACTCAGGGATTCGGCAAGAGCAAGACCTTCAAGACGCCATCCGCCCGGGAGTCGAAGAGCTCGTAGGCCTCGGCGACGCGGCCCAGCTCCATGCGGTGGGTGAAGGTGTCACCCAGCGCCAGGCGGCCCGACTGCAGGAGCGGGACCAGCGAGGGCCACGTGCCCGGCACCGGCGCGAACACGGCGCGCACCGTCAGGCTCTTCAAGAAGACGAGGCCCATGGGGAAGGGGAGGGCGAAGTTGAGGTTGACGCCCACGATCGAGACGGTGCCGCCGGGAGCCGCACACGACAGCGCGTCGAGCACGGTGGCGTCGGCGCCGACGGCCTCGATCACCGAGTCGGCGCCCCGGCCGCCCGTGGCGTCCATCACCTGCGCCGCGCCGGGAGCGACCCGGGCGTCCAGCGGCTCGGCGCCGAGCCGCTCGGCGCGGGCCAGTCGCTCGGGCACTTGGTCCACCGCCAGGATCCGCGCCGGGCCGAACAGCGCGGCGCACTGCAGCGCCATGATGCCGACCGGTCCCAGGCCGACGACGGCCACCGTCGCGCCCGGGCGGATGCTGGCGCGAAGCGCGCCGACGTAGCCGGTGGGGAGGATGTCGGTCAGCAGGAGCGCGTCCTCGTCGGAGACGCCCTCGGGGATCCGGAGGGCAAAGACGTCGGCGAACGGCACCGCCATTGCCTCGGCTTGGCCACCCGGCAGGCCCGGCATCGTCCCGAACGCCGCGGCTTGGTCGGCGAGGCACACGTTGGGTTGGCCCGCGAGGCAGGGGCCGCAGACGCCGCACCCGATCACCCCGGACACGAGCACGCGGTCGCCCGGCGCGAGGCCGCGCACGTGCGGTCCGGCTTCGGCGACGGTGCCGATGGCCTCGTGGCCGAGGTGGATGCCGATCCCGGTGGGTGCGTCGTGATACAGGTGCAGATCAGAACCGCAGATGGCCGCGCGCTCGACCGTCACGATGACGCCCTCGGGCCCCGGCAACACGGGGTCGGGCACCTCTTCGAGTCGCACGTCGCGGGGACCCTCGAGCACGGTGGCGCGCACGTCCGCACGCTACCGCGCCGAACTAGGATGCACCGGGCCGAAAAACGACCTTCGTGTGACTGCATCCGACGATGTCCACCCACCCCCATCCCTCGACCATCGACCTTCCCGGGGTCGCCGACGCAGACATCGACGCGTTCTTCGAATTCGAGGACCTCTGGGCGGTGATCGTGTGGAACGACGACGTCACGACGTTCCAGACCGTCATCCAGGCCTTTGTCGAGATCTTCGGGCACACGGTCGAGCGGGCCGACCAGCTAGCCTGGAAGATCCACCGGACGGGCAAGGCGGTCGCGGCGGTCCGGCCGAAGGACGAGGCCGAGGCGGCCGTGCACGCGCTGCACCTGCGGAAGATCTCCGCCACGCTCGCCCGCGCTTGAGCAGAGAGCGAGCGAGCTAAGCCCTGTCCAGGCGGGCCGTGAGGCGCGCCTTCACGTCCGGCCACTCGGCGGTCACGATGGAGAAGCGCGCCGAGGTGCGCACCGTGTCGTCGGACCCCGGCCGGTCCGCCCGCAGGATGCCGTCGAGCCGGCCGCCGATACGCTCGATGGCCGCCCACGAGCGCTCGTTGCGGACGTCGGTCTGCAACGCCACCCGGTGCACCTGCCACACCTCGAACGCGTGCGACATCATCAGCAGCTTGGCCTCGGTGTTCAACGGGGTGCGCTGAGCCGAGCCCGCCAGCCAGGTGAAGCCGATGTCCACCACGTCGGGTACGCCATGGCGCTGGTGGGACGCTCCTGGTGGCCATTGCCAGCAGGAGACCTCGCAGAAGCGCGTCGCGCCCACCACGTGGTCGCCGCCGGGCGTGTCCGGGCCCCGGCGCAGGGTGGCGAAGGCCACGTGCGCGCCGGACGCGACCTTGGCCAGGGCGTCTCGGACGTAGGCGGTCATGTGCTCGGCGCCGTCGGGGACGTAGGCCCACTGGTAGTGGCTGCGGTCCTCGGCTGCCGCCTCGACGAGCGCCGGGATGTGGGACTCGGAGAGCGGTTCGAGCCGTACGTGGACGCCCTCCAGGGTGAAAGGCTCAGGCATGCACGGCCGGGACGCTCGCGTCAGCGGGCTCGGCGCCGCTCGGCTGGCCGTCTTTCGACGGCGCGCCACCGCCCGGGATGACGAAGTCGCGCTGGCGCACCAGGGTCAGCGCGCTCACCGCGCCGATGAAGGCCACGATGGCCGCGATCACCATGAGGTGGTTCAGCGTCGTGGAGAACCCCTGGTGGTATGCGGTGAGCAAGGCCTGGCGCGGTCCGGCGAGGGGGATCTGCTGGGCGACCTCGTGCACCTCGCCGGCCGACAGCGCGCCGGAGAGCTGCGATCCGCCGCGGTGCAGCACGTCGAGCCCGTATGCCGTCTTGGCGAGTGCAGCGTTGGTGTGGGTGAGGATCTGGGTCTGGAAGATCGCGCCGAGGACGGCTATGCCCGTCGCGATGCCGACCTGGCGGAACGTGTTGTTGGCACCTGACGCCATGCCGCTGTGCTGTGGCTGGACGACCGAGATGGCGCCCGAGGCGAGCACCGGGTTGACGGTGCCGATCCCGATGCCGCAAAGGATGAACCCCGGCAGCAGCACCGTCCAGGCGGACTGCGGAGTGGTGGTCGCCATGGCCAACAGGCCACCCGCGATCAGCAGCATGCCGACCGACAGCAGGTAGCGCGAGTGGATGCGTACGGTCAGGCGCCCGGCAAACGGGGCGACCGCGAAGGCAAGCAGGGTGAGGGGCAGGAAACGGATACCGGCGGGGAGCGGGTTGTAGCCGAGGTCGTCCTGGATGTAGAGCGTGAGGTACAAGAACATCGCGAAGATGGACGCGGCGATGGTGAACGCCACGATCGAGACGCCGACGAAGGCCGGGATCTTGAACAGGCCGAGGTCCAGCATCGGGTCGGGGGTCCTCGTCTCGTTGATGAAGAACGCGGCCATGAGGACGGCCGAGCCCACCAGGAGGGCGACGATGGTCACGCTGCTCCACCCGAGGTCGTTGCCCCGCACGAGCGCGAACACGAGGGCGAACAGGCTCCCCGAGAACGTGACGAAGCCGATCCAGTCCACGCGGCGGACCCGCTCGTCCTTGGAACGGGCGATCTGGGTGAACGTGATGACGATGGCGACGATCCCGATGGGCACGTTTACGAAGAAGATCCAGCGCCAGCCCCAGGCACTGGTGATGGCGCCACCGATCAACGGGCCGATGGCGACAGCGCCACCGATGACCGCGCCGTAGATCCCGAAGGCCGTGCCGCGATCCTTCCCGACGAACGCGCTGGCGATGAGCGCCAGCGAGGTGGCGAACATAATGGCGCCGCCGACGCCCTGGAAGGCGCGGCACAGGTTGAGCATCAACGGCGACGTCGAGAGGCCGCACAACAGCGAGGCGAGCGAGAAGACGGCGAGGCCGGCCGCGAAGACTTCGCGCCGGCCGTAGATGTCGCCGACGACGCCGGCCGTGAGCAAGAAGGCGGCGAGCGTCAGCGAGTAGGCGTCGACCACCCACTGCAGGTCCGAGAAGCTCGAGTGCAGCTCGCGCTGGATGTCCGGCAGTGCGACGTTCACGACCGTGATGTCGAGCAGCAGCATGAACGTCGCCGTGCAGACTGCGATCAGCGTCCACCATTTGCGATCGAGAGCAGGCATTCCGGGAGTGTACCGAGACCCTGCTCTCGCTCGTACAATGTGTTGTGATCGTCGGATCAGCACTCACCATCGAGATCGGCGACCGCACCCTCCTCTCTGAGGCGTCGTTCGTGGTCGGGGCGGGTGAGAAGGTCGGACTGGTCGGCCGGAACGGCACCGGGAAGTCGTCGTTCATCTCCGTGCTGGTGGGCGAGCCGGGACCCCAGCTGCGCCACCGGGGCAACGTCCGGATCCTCGGCTCGTTCGGCTATCTGCCCCAGGCTCCCGTCCCGGGTGGGCTCGGCCTGGAGCCGACGGGGTTCTCGCACGTCCTCTCGTCCCGTGGCCTCGACGTGCTCGACGACGCGCTGGGCGCAGCGCGCAAGGCCATGGCCGAGGACTCGTCGGAGGAGAACATCGAGCTGTTCACCGATCTGCAGGAACAGTTCCAGTCCGGAGGTGGCTACGAGGCCGAGTCCGTGATGGCGCGACTGGCCGACGGGCTCGGGTTGCGCCAGGAGTTACTTCTCGAGGACATCGACCAGCTGTCGGGCGGGCAACGTCGTCGCGTCGACCTTGTGCGCGTGCTCTTCCAGCAGCCCGAGCTGATGATCCTCGACGAGCCGACGAACCACCTCGACCGCTCGGCCAAGCGATGGCTGCTCGACGAGCTGGCGCGCTTCGGTGGCGCGCTGCTCGTGGTGAGCCACGACCTCAAGTTGCTCGACCACTCCATCACGAAGGTGCTCCACATCTCGAACGAACGGATGACCGAGTGGAAGGGCAACTACTCGAAGTTCCAGTCCCAACACGAGGCGACCCAGGTCCAGCGGGAGCGGGCATCGGAGCTCGAGCAGCGAGAGATCAAGAGGCTCTCCCAGTTGGCCGACTCCATGCGGGCGAGCACCGAGACGCGGGCGCGCAAGGCCAAGGCGCTCGACAAGCGTGTCGAGCGGATCGAGTCCTCACGCACCCAGGTCGACAAGCGCGAGCGCGCCAGCAAGTTCAGGCTGCCGACGCCGCCCCGGTCGGGCGCGGTCCCGCTCGAGGTGCTGAAGCTGGGAATCCGCTACGGCAGCAACCAGGTGCTGTCGGACGTGAATCTCCATGCGGGCCGAGGCGACCACATCGTGATCATCGGGCGCAACGGAGCCGGCAAGTCGTCGCTGCTGCGCTGTCTCGCCGGCGTGCAAGAGCCGTCCAACGGCGTCGTCGAGTTGGGCGTCAACGTGGAAGTGGGATATTTCGCGCAGGAGCACGAGCAGATCGACCCGAGCCGGAGCGCGCTGGCCAACGTGAGCGACGTGGTGCTCAAGGCCGAGAGGGACCGGCGGGCGCTGCTGGGGTCGTTCGGGTTGCCGTCGAAGGCGGCCGACCAGATGCCGCCGACGCTCTCGGGCGGCGAGCGGGCCAAGCTCGGGTTGGCCATGCTCTCGGCGGGAGAGGCCAACCTGCTGTTGCTCGACGAGCCCACGAACAACCTCGACCCGTCTTCGATCGCCGCGGTGGGCACCATGCTCGGGAACTGGCCCGGCACCATCATCGCCGTCAGTCACGAGCGCGGCTTCGTCGAGGCGCTCCGCCCGACCTACGCGCTGCGCCTCCCCGAGGAGCGCTTCACCCACTGGCGGGAGGAGTACCTCGACGACGTGGAGATGCGGTAGGCCGAGGCCGCCGCGTCCTGCCGGGCAGCCCCTTGCCGGCGGGCCCCTGGCCGCAGAACGCTAGGAAATCCAGATCTGGGCCGGCCAGAGCACGCCCTCGTCGTAGGCGACGGCCTTGGAGCCCTGCAGCGTGGTCGGGTTGGCGAAGTTCTGCACCTTGGGGTTGGCCATGACGGCCCACGTGTCGCGGGCGAGCCAGAGGTAGGGGATGTCCTGGGCCAGGTACTCGTTGATCTGCTGGTAGGCCTTGATCCGGTCTGCCTTGTCGTTCGTTTCCCTCCCCGCGGTCAGGGCTGTCTGAATCCTGGGGTCGTTGTTGCGGGCCATGTTCAAGGGCAGCGGCGGGCCGACGGTCGTCGTGCTCCACCACACGTAGTTGAGGTCGGGGTCCACTGCGCCGAACTGGCGCCACAACGTGGCCTCGTAGGTGCCGGCCAGCGCGTCGTTGATGATCGTCGCCTGGGCCAGGATGGCGATGTTGACCTTCATGCCCGCCGTCTGCCAGGCCTGCTGCAGGAACTGGGCGGCCGCCAGGGTCTCCGGATCGCTCGTCGAATTGAGGCTGAAGCTGGGCTGGCTGCCCGTTTGTTGCTGCACCTGCTTGACCAGCTTGGCGGCTTGCGTCGGGTTGTACTTCGGGTAGGCGGTCTTGGTGTAGAACTCGCTCCCGGGCAGGAAGAGGCCGTTCATGGGCGCGTCGATGCCCTTGTCGATGACCTTGGAGTACTGGCCCTGGTTGATGGACATCGCCATTGCCTGGCGCAGCGTCTTGTTGTTGAACGGGGCCTTGGAGGTGTTCAACATGATGCACTGCACCGTGGGCTGTCCCACGATCTGCCCGCTGTTGTCGTAGTAGGAGTACTTCTTGTTGCCCCGGAACTGCAGGAGGTTGTTGGGGGAGTTGGAGTGCATGATGTCGATCTCGCCGGTCTCGAGCGCGTCGGCGCGCGACTGGTCGTTGATGATCGGCTTGTAGGTGATGGAGCTCAGGTAGGGGTACCCCTTGCGCCAGTAGTGCGGATTACGGGTGGCCGTCATGTGGCTGTTGGGTTGCCAGTCCTGGAAGACGAAGGGACCAGTGCCGATCGGGTTCGACGTGCCGCCGTCGGTGCTGTTGAGCATGGACGGCGCCGCGATGTAGCCGGTCTGGGCCTGGGCCAGGTAGTAGGGGAACGGGGCCCACGGCGCCTTGAGGTTGATGGTGACGGACAGCGGTCCCGTCACCGTTGCGCTGCTGAAGTCGGCGAAGGCGGGCCCGGTCAACACGCCGGACGCCGTGGCCTCGATGTTCTGGTGCAGCGCGGCGGCGTTGAGCGGCGTGCCGTCGTGGAACAGGATGTTCGGGCGCAGGGTGATGGTGAAGGCCGTGAAGTCCTCGTTCGACGTGATCGACTCGGCCAGGTACGGCTCCACGCCGCCGGCGGCGTTCACGATGGCGAGGGGGTCGAAGACCGTGCGGCCGTAGAGGAAGCCGCCCTCGTCCCAGCGGGCAGTGGAGGGATTGAAGCCGCTCTCCTCGGTGTCGATGCCGAAGGTGAGCGACCCTCCCTTGACGGGCCTGGCCGTGGAGATCCCGTTTCGACCGGGCCCGTTCGTCCTCGCGGCACCGGCCTCGCCTCCGATTGCGCCGGCGAGAGCCGCGCCCGCTCCGAGTGCCACTCCCCCCGCCAGGAACGACCGCCTGTCAAAAGACTGCGCCACTGCAACCCCCCAAAGGTCTCGATCCTCACCCACGACGACGCTTTGGCCGGGGTTCGTGGGCAGGTTACAACTCCGTGATCGATTGAGGGGGGCGCGGGGGGTCTGTGGCAACCTGGGCGCCCCGACCACACGAGGAGACTTCGAATGACGATCGCAGTCGGCGACCGCATCCCCGACGTGAAGGTATTCACCTTTGGCGAGAAGGGCCCCGTGGCGACGACATCGGCCGAAGTGCTGGGCCAGGGCAAAGTGGTGCTCTTCGGGGTGCCGGGTGCCTTCACCCCCACGTGCTCGGACCACCACCTGCCCGGGTTCGTGCTGCGCGCCCAGGAGCTGCGGGACAAGGGCGCCGATCGGGTCGTATGCGTCTCGGTGAACGACCCGTTCGTCATGGGCGCCTGGGGGGAGGACCAGAAGGTCGGGAGCTCGGTGGTGATGCTGGCCGACGGCAACGGTGAGCTCACCGAGGCGATGGGTCTCACCATGGACGGCACCGGGTTCGGACTCGGCACACGATCGCAGCGGTTTGCCGCCATCCTCGACGACGGTGTCGTCGCGTGGCTGGCCGTGGAGCCGGGACCTGGGCTGAACGTCAGCTCGGCTGAAGAGGTCATCGCGGCGCTCTGACCGCAAGGCTTCCCCGCCCACGCGGGGCGTCGGGTCCGGGGAAACGAGGGCCGCGGGCCGCGGGCCGCACCCTCATTAGGTCTTTCGTCCTATTTGCGCGTTGCCTAGTCCAAATGGCCCTGGCTGCCCTTTGTTGCGCGGTCGTACCATGCCCATGCACGAAATCGGCTGGGAACCGTGCGAGGGGGAAGCAAAATGGAGAGGACCGCTGCGCGCGTTCGCGGGAGGATCGGCGCGATCCTGGCAGGCGGCGTCGCCCTGCTCATCACTGCTCTTATCGTCGGCGCGCCCGTTGGCTCAACGTCGGCCGCCATCGAACGGCCTTGGGTCTCCCAGCCCCCTCCGCCGCCCAATTGCCAGGGCGCCACCCCGCTCGGGCTCGCCGGGAATTGGACGTGTACGTTCGACGACGAATTCAGCGAGAGCTCGCTCGACACCAACCTGTGGGTCCCGCAGCTCACGGCGACGAGCGGGTACATCGCCGGCCCGGACTGCTACGTCGACACGCCCCAGACCATCTCGCTGTCGGGTGGCTACCTGAACCTGTCGGTCGCGCGGGTGCCGAAATTCAAGTGCGTCGGCGCTTACTCCTCGAGCTACGTCGCGGGAATGGTGAGCACGAGCGGCAAGTTCACCCAGACCTATGGTGCCTTCGAGGTCAACGCGAAGCTTCCGACCGCCACCATCGGTGGACTGCAGGAGACGTTCTGGCTCTACCCGCAGACGCTCACCTATGGCGCGTGGCCGGATTCGGGCGAAATCGACTTCGCCGAGTTCTACAGTGACTTCTCGACGCTGGACATCCCGTACATCCACTACTCACAGTCGTCGAGCGACCCGGACGCCACCACCGACAAGTGCACGATCACGCCGAACCAGTTCAACACCTATGGAGTCGACTGGACGCCGACATCACTCACGATCCTCTACAACGGGCAGGTGTGTCTGGTCGACCACCCGACGACGGGGAGCGAGCCGTTCAACGAGCCGTTCTTCTTGGTTCTCACCCAGGCGCTCGGACTGACGGGGCCCAACGCGGTGACGGCCAAGACCCCGCTGCCCGCCACCACTTCGATCGACTGGGTGCGGGCCTGGTCGCCGGCCGCGTAGGCCACGACCCCCCGGCTGAGCCCAGCCGGCGACAACTCGGGAGCGCCTCAACGGGCCGGCGCTGTCTCCATAACTAAACGGCCTTGTGCATAGTTTTCGGAGACATCGCCGACGCTCCCGAGTCTTCGCCTCGAGCCCGAAATCTGGGCCGTCGAGCCCGAGCCCGAGCCCGAGTCCGTGAGTCCGCACTTCCGCCCGGGCCGGGCGACCGCTTGACATGCAACCGTTTGGCTGCTTAAGTGGAAGCGCAACCACAAGGTTGCATTTTCAAACCGAACAAACCGAACAACCAAACCAACACAACCAAGCGGACGACAACCGATGCGAGATATGGATGCGGTCTTCAAGGCGCTCAGCGACCCGGCCCGGCGCCGGCTCCTCGATCGCCTCAACGAGCGCAATGGGCTGACCCTGACCGAGCTCTGCGAGGACATGGGGATGACTCGGCAGTCGGTCTCCAAGCACCTCACGGTGCTCGAGGAGGCCGACGTGGTCACCACCCTCCGGCGGGGGAGGGAGAAGTTGCACTACCTCAATGCCGCCCCCATCACCGACATCGCCGACCGCTGGATCCACCACTACGACCGGACACGGGCCGAGGCCCTGTCCGATCTCAAGACGGCACTGGAGGCCAACCCAATGGACAACGAGACGACCTTCGTCTACACGACCTACATCCACGCGACGCCCGAGAAGGTGTGGCGCGGCCTGACCGACCCCGCCTTCACCAAGCAGTACTGGAGGCACCCGACCGCGGGCGGCGTCCAGATGCACTCCGACTGGAAGAAGGGCTCGTCCTACGACCTCACCTACGACGAGTCCGGGCTGGTCGTGAGCGACCCCGAGCAGGTGATCCTCGAGTCGGACCCTTTCCGCCGCCTGGCCTACGCCTGGCACACCTACACGCCGGAGTGGGCCGCCGCCCACGGTTTCGACGAGGCCGACCGGGCCGCCTGGGCCGCCGAGCCCCGCTCCAAGGTGGCGTTCGACATCGAGGAGTCGTCCGACGGGGTCGTCAAGCTGACCGTCGTGCACGACGGCTTTAGGGCCGGCAGCCCGCAGCGCCAGGGGGTCTCGAATGGCTGGCCCGCTGTGGTGGCCAGCCTCAAGACGCTGTTGGAGACCGGGTTGGCCTTGCCCTCGGCCTGACGGGCCGGCCACCCCCTCGGCCTGACGGGCGGGCCACGCCCTTCAGGCCTTTATAAGCGACCTGGTTTACACTGTCCGTATTCCGTCGGTGGCCTCAGCGCTGGGGTCGCCGACGGGTGTACGGAGGTTCCGGATCCCGTGGCGGGCTCCGCTGTATCGAGGCAGATGAGGGGAGTACGGAATGTCGCATCGCGCGCAGGCTGCACACGCCGCACCACGCTCGTTCAGTCGCCGAGCAAAGCTGTCGGTGCTCGCCGCGGCCGCCGTAATGGCGCCGCTGGTCCTGGTGCCGCTCAGCCAATCCGTCGGCGCGCCGACCGCTGCGGCACAACCGTCGTGCAACGGGACACCCGACGGGTTGAGCGGCCAATGGGCATGCACCTTCGACGACGAGTTCGACGGCACGTCGCTGAACACGGCCAACTGGCAGCCTCAGCTCACGGCGACGAGCGGGTACATCACTGGTGGCCCCGATTGCTACGTCGACAATCCCAACACCATCAGTGTCTCTGGCGGGTATCTGAACCTCTCGGTCTTGAAGACGGCGCCATTCACTTGTGTCCCGGGCTACGACCCCCAGTATCAAGCCGGCATGGTGACGAGCTCCAAGCTGTTCACTCAGACGTACGGGGTGTTCGAGGTGAGGGCCAAAATCCCGGACGTGACCGTTCCCGGGCTGCAGGAGACGTTGTGGCTGTACCCCCAGACGCTCACCTACGGCCCGTGGCCGGCTTCGGGCGAGATCGACTTCGCCGAGTTCTACAGCCAGTACCCCGACCTCGACGTGCCCTACGTCCACTACGCCTTCTCGTCGTTGGACCCGAACGTCACGGCGCACGACTGCACCATCGATCCGACGCAGTTCAACACCTACGACGTGGACTGGACCCCGTCGTCGATCACCGTCCTCTTCAACGGCCAGGTCTGCCTGACCGACCAACCGATCAACGGCCCGGCACCCTTCAACGAGCCCTTCTTCATCGCGTTGACCCAGGCGCTCGGCCTGGGGACCAACGCCCCCACCGCCAACACGCCCCTGCCGGCCACGACGCAGGTCGACTACGTACGGGTCTGGGCCCCGGCCAGCTGAGCTGACCCCGCCGCGCCGGGTGCGGCGGATCGACGGCGGCTGACCCACCACAAAGACGGGGGTATTCCCCCTTGCCAAACGCCCTGATTCGGCGTAGGATACTCAGTATTCTACTTCGAAATGAGGGTTCATGAGCATCCGTCACGCCCTGTTGGCCCTCCTCAGCGAGGGTCCCAAATACGGCCTCCAGCTGCGCCAGGAGTTCGAGGCGCGGACCGGTGAGGTCTGGCCGCTCAACGTCGGGCAGGTGTACACGACCCTGCAGCGCCTCGAGCGCGACGGGCTGGTGGAGTCCGACGACGCCGCCGACGAGGGACCCCAGAAGGGATTCCACATCACCGAGGACGGTGCGGCCGAGCTGACACAGTGGCTGCACACCCCGCCCGACTTCTCCTCGCCGCCGCGCGACGAGCTGGTCATCAAGGTCCTGGTCGCGCTCGAGCTCCCAGGGGTGGACGTGCACGAGGTGGTGCAGGTGCACCGCCGCTACCTGGTCGAGCTGATGCAGCAGTGGACTCGCCTGAAGGAGGACGAGTCCCGCCTCGATCTCAATTTCGCCCTGGTCGTCGACGCCGAGCTCTTCCGGCTCGACTCGCTGATCAGGTGGTTGGACACGGCCGACGGCCGTCTGAAGCGAGCCGCTGCGGGCGTCGACGCGCCGGCGCCGCAGCAGTTCCCCCTCCCCAAGGCCCGGCGCAAGGTAGGAGCCCCGCAATGAGCTACCTCGAACTACACGACATCTCGAAGGTCTACGGAGAAGGGGCCGGAGAGGTGCACGCCCTCTCGCGCATCGAGCTCTCGGTCGACTCCGGGTCCCTCGTGGCGGTCATGGGCGCCAGCGGCTCGGGCAAGAGCACGCTGTTGACCATCGCCGGGAGCCTGGAGGACCCGACGAGCGGCGAGGTCTACATCGGGGGCCGTCCTCTGTCCTCGCTGTCGCGCAACGGCAAGGCGCGTCTGCGCCGCCAGTCCATCGGCTACGTCTTCCAGGACTACAACCTGCTGGCCGGGCTGAGCGCGGTGGAGAACGTGTCCCTGCCGCTCGAGCTCGACGGCATCTCGGCCCGCAAGGCGCAGGCGACGGCGCTCGAGGCGCTCGAGGACTTCGGGCTGAACGACCGGGCCTCGCACTACCCCGACCAGCTGTCGGGTGGCGAGCGCCAGCGCGTCGCCATCGCCCGGGCCGTGGTCGGGGGGCGACAGCTCCTCCTGGCCGACGAGCCCTCCGGCGCGCTCGACTCGACCAACGCCGAAGCCGTCATGCGCCTGATCCTGGCGGCGTGTCATCGCGGCCTGGCCGCCGTCGTGGTGACCCACGACGCGCAGCTCGCCTCGTGGGCCGACCGCGTGGTCTTCCTGCGCGACGGCCGCATCGTCGACCAGACACTCCCGGTCGACAGCCCCGACGCTTTCCTCGCCGAACTCCCGAACCGATGAGCGTCGGCGTCCTCGAACGGCGGGCCACAGGGTCGGCGGCCGCAGAATCGAGCACCGGCGGCGTCCCGGCCCGCCGGGCCATGCTCCGCTGGGCCTGGCGTCTCTTCAGGCGCGAATGGCGCCAGCAGCTCCTGATCCTGCTCCTGATCATCGTGGCGGTGGCCGCCGTGGTGGTCGGCTCCGCGGTCGCAGTCAACACGCCACCGGCGTCCACCGCCGGATTCGGCACGGCCAACGACCTCGCGACCTTCAACTTGACGTCCACGGCCAAGTCGTCGTCGGACAGCCCGGCTCACGTGGCGGCACAGATCGCCCAGATCGAGCGCGCCGTCGGCACCGTGGATGTCATCGCGAACCAGACGTTCACTGTGCCCGGCACGACGCAGACGTATCAGCTGCGCGCCCAGAATCCGCAGGGGCCCTACGGGGGGCCGATGCTGCAGCTGCTGTCGGGGCACTACCCGACTGGGCCGAACGAGATCGCCCTCACACCGGGCCTGGCGTCCGAGCTCAACCTGCGCGTGGGCGACACGTGGTCCCAGGGCGGCAAGACCGTCGTCGGGATCGTGCAGAACCCCCAGAGCCTGCTCGACGAGTTCGCGCTCGTCCCGCCGGGCCAGGTGACGCACCCGACGCAGGTGAGCGTCCTCTTCGACGCATCGCCCAACACGCTCCATTCCTCCCTCAACTCCCTGTCCTCCTTCATCACGACGCCAGGCGCCACCAACAGCAACATCATCGACCCGTCCACCATCATCCTGGCGTTGGCGACCGTGGGCATGCTCCTCATCGCCCTGGTGTCGATCGGCGGCTTCACGGTGCTGGCCCAGCGGCGCATGCGCTCCCTCGGGATGGTCGAGTCGATGGGGGCGACCGACCGCAACGTCCGGCTGGTCCTGGAGGCCAACGGCGTCATCGTCGGGGTCGTGGGGGCCATCGTGGGCTTCGTGGTGGGCCTGGTGCTCTGGCTGGCCTACCGCCCGACCAACGAGCAGAACGCACACCACCTCATCGGCACGTTCGCCCTGCCGTGGAACGTGATCGTGCCGGCCATGGTGCTCGCCATCGTCGCGACCTTCTTTGCCGCCAGCTACCCCGCCCGCGCCATCACCCGCGTGCCGGTGGTCAGCGCGCTGGCCGGTCGCCCCGCGCCGCCGCGTCAGATCCACCGCTCGTTCATTCCCGGCGTGATCGCACTGGTGATCGGCTTCGTCTTCTTCTCTCTCTCGGGCGCGGCGGGGAACGGCGGCAGCGTCGTGTGGCTGGTCCCCGGGCTCATCGCGCTGATCGCAGGGATCATCCTCGTCTCACCATTCTTCCTCGCCCTGTTGGCGCGGATCGGCAGTCGGTCGCCGATCGCCGTCCGCCTCCCGCTGCGCGACCTGGCGCGCTACCGGGCGCGCTCGGGCTCGGCCCTCTCGGCCATCAGCCTCGGCATCATGATCGCGGTGATCGTCTGCGCCGTGGCCGTCGCCCGCTTCTCCAATGTCTTCGACTACGTCGGGCCGAACATGGCGCCGAACGCGATCAACGTGTATTCCCCGCCGACCGGCCCCACCTGTGAGGGGACGTCAGGAGGAGCACCGGTGTGCCAGCAGGCCGCGCCGGCGCCGAGCCTCGCGGCACAGGAGGCCACGGTGCACGCCATCGCCGGCGCCGTCGGCGCAAAGGACACGGTCCCGCTCATCCAGCCGGCCGTTGGCCTTCAGAACCCGAGCGGGAACGGCCGGCAATGGAACGGCCCGATCTACGTGGCGACCCCGGCCCTGTTGCGGGCCTACGGCATCAATCCGTCGTCGATCTCGTCGAACGTCGACGTCCTCAGCTCGCGGCCCGGGCTGGACGGCTCGGGAGTACAGCTCACCTTCAGTAGCGGCGGCAAGGGCGGCGGCGACTTCCAGGGCGGTGGGCCCGGTGGTGGCGGCAACAACTACAACCAGTGCACTCCGAACCAGTGCGTGGCCCACCCGTTGGTCCAGCAGGAGAGCCAGCTGCCGACGGGCACGTCGGCACCGAACACGCTGATCACCGAGAGCGCGCTGCACCGTCTGCACCTCACGAGCCAGAATAGCCTCGACGGCTGGATGATCCTGTCCAACAATGCGATCACCTCGGCGCAGCTCACGAGCGCCCGCTCGCTGGCTGCCAGCAACAGCCTGAGCATCGAGTCCAAGAACGACGAGCCGACGTCGGCCGAGATCGTGAACTGGGCCACCGTCTTCGGCATCGCGCTCGCCCTGGGCGTCCTCGCAATGAGCGTGGGTCTCATCCGCAGTGAGACGGCAAGTGAGCTGCGCACGCTCACGGCCACCGGTGCGAGCTCGCGCACCCGGCGTGCCCTGACGGCGGTCACCGCTGGTGGGCTCGCATTCCTGGGGGCGCTCCTCGGGACGGTGGCCGCCTACGTCGGCCTGTTCGGCTTCTTCCGCTCGAGTGCGCTGGAAGGCGGCATATCCGACATCACCAATCACGTCCCGTGGGACAACCTGTTCTTCATTGTGATCGCCATGCCGGCCGCCGCCGTGCTCATCGGCTGGGTGCTGGCGGGACGGGAGCCGAGGGGGATCGGCGCCCGGCCGCTGGAGTAGGCCAACGTGACGAGCCGCAGCGACACCGGCCCGGTGACGACCGAGTCCCCCTCGCCGTCACCGGGCGCTGCGGTGGCTCCAGGCCACCGGAGTCAGGCCCGTTTCGCAGTCCACCTGCTCCTTCTGGCGACCTTCGCCGCCTCGCTGGCCACTGTCACGGTGATCACCGAGGGCTGGCCGCACCTGGTGATCGGATCGGCGTTCGTCGCCCTGGTCGGGGTGCACGTGGTGCAACGCCAGCACACGGTCGCCCGGCTGCTCGGGAGCCTCGTGCGGGCCCGCACGTGGGTGCACCGCCGCGGCCGGCTGGCGTGGTCGGACCTGGTGCTGAGCCTGCTGACGCTCAACGTGCTCGTGTCGGGGACCTACGACCTGGTGACGGGCAACCAGGTCATCCTCCACCCGCGCTCGATCGGCGTCCCGTTCCGGGACATCGGGTGGCACGTGTCCGCCGCGCTCGTGCTGCTCGCCTATGTCTGCGTCCACGTGGCGCGGCGGTGGGGCCGCATCCGCCGCTCCGTCATCCGCTGAGCGTCAGGACTCGGGCGTGACGCCGAAGCGCTCCGTGTAGAAGGCGAGCGCGCGCCGTCGCTCTCCGGGGTCGAGGCCGAACTGGGCGAGGTCGTAGTCGATGGCGCCGAACTTGCCGCGGGGGTGGTCCGCCGTGAATCGGTGCATGGCCGTCCGAGCCGACGCATCGAAGGGCTGGCCGGCCCGCTCGTAGACCCGGGCCACCATGGCGAGGTCGTCCTGCATGAACTCGTCGAAGTGCACGTCGATGGTCCGGTCGGCCGGCAGGACGTCATGCTCCTCGGCGCAGCTGCGCAACATGAGCTCGAGGCGATCGGCCCAGTACCGGCCGATGCCGACCACGTCGACCCGGTCGCGCCCCAGGCGCGACGCGTAGGCGAGCATGGTGACCATGGAGGTCGTCACCGAGACCGGGTCGCGGTGGGTCACGACGAAGGTGGCGTCGGGGAAGGTGCCGAGGAGGGCGGGGAACTGCTCGAGGTGCTGGGGGGACTTGAGCACCCACCGGGTCCCGCCCCGCAGCCACTGCAGGACCTGGAGCACCCGCCGCAGATAGGCGTAGCTCGGGCCCTGGTCCCGGGCGCGGTAGGCGTCGCGCCACGTCGGCATCGGTGCGGTGGTCTCGAGCAGCATGCTGGAGAAGTCGACGGCCAGGAGCTGGATCTCCTCGTGCGCGTGGTCGACGGTCATTTCGTGCATGCGGTTGAAGTACGGCAGGGCGACGTCGAGGAACGACAGCGCCACGGCCGTGCGCTCCCGGCGAGGATCGGGCGCACCGGCCGCCGGTCGCTCTCGCTCGGCCAGGACGGGCTCGAGGCTCTCCCAGTAGGGGAGGGAGCGCAGGGCCGGATCGGCCGAAATCAGGTTGTGCAGGTGCGTGGTCCCGGTCCGCGGCAGGCCGCAGATGACGATCGGCGCCTTGATCTCCTCGTCGAGGATCTCGGGGTGGCGGGCGACGAGGTCCTCGATGAGGAGGCGGTTCTTCAACAGCCCGAGGACGAGCGTGTATTGCTGCAGGATGCCGGCGTCGTTGAAGCCGCCTTCCTCGTGCATGGCTCGGCACAGCAACTCGAGCCGCGGCACGAGGTCGCCCGGGCCGAAGTCGTGGAGGCCCGTCTCGGCGATCGCAGCGTCCATCAGCGTGGCGGCGTCGAGGGTGAGCTCCGACCCGGCTTCGTTCATGAAGTCGAGAACGGCGCGGGCCTCGTCGGAGAACCGCGGCTCGGCCAGGTCGTCGATGCGCACCGCGGGCGGCCGCGGGCTCACAGCATGCTGACCGGCACGACCTCGACCTCCGGCTGGTCCGGTGTGCGGTCGGGCAGGAACCACCGGAACCAGATGCGGCCGCTCGTGTGCCCGGCGGTCGAGACCCAGTTGGGGTGGTGGGGACGTCCGGCGGCCACCACGATGGTCCACGAGCCGTCCGTCTCGTAGTCGACCTGCGCGCCGTTGATGGTCACGCGCTCGTAGTCGTAGTTGTAGGTGTGCAGGAGCGGGTTCCACAGGCACATGTTCCAGAAGACGCACTCCGGCGAGCGCCCACGGATCACCAGCGCCTGGTCCTCGGCCAGCTCGTAGGCGCCCATGGCGTAGGCGGCGTCTCCGGCCGCCCAGCCAAAGGTGGTGGTCGGGACGGGATACGGCGGGTCGATCACGTTGGGGGTGCCGGCGGGGATGGGCACGATCCCGGCCTGCTCGCGCAGCCAGGTGGTCATGGCACGCAGGCGGCAGGCCAGGTCCGCATCGTCCTGGCGAAACGCGTCGGGCGGGTCGTCCGCCTCGATCTGCCACTCGGCGCGCCGCCCGTGGACGGGGTCCTCGAGGTAGTCGCGCGTGATCGCCGCCACCGCATCGGGCTCCAGGCGGACCCAGGCGACGTCCGGGTCGTCGGGCCGTTCGGGTGAGAGGACGATCGCGATGGAGCCGTCGGCGTGACGGGCGGCGTCGCGGCTGTTCACCGCGCCGACGATGCGTTCGGAGTAGCGGCCGTCGTCGGGCCCGCCGTACACGGTCAGCGAGAGGTACACGGCGTCGCCCGGGTGGACGGTGACGTGGTAGGTGCGCACGGGGTCGATCGGCGCGTAGCAGTAGAAGGCATCGGCGTTGTCGCCGCCCCACTTCTTGTAGGGACCGACGATCTCGACGAAACGGGGCCGCGCCGTGTCGGCCCACAGGTTGACCTCGGCGCCGACCTGGAGAATGGACAGGATCCACTTGTGCGCCTCGAGGAGCGTCGCCCCGTCGTCTGCGAGCTGTTCGACCATGCGCCGGTGGGTGGCGGCAACGCAGTCCAGCAGTTCGGTGAAGGCGGTCTGCGTCTCGGTCGTCATGAGCCTCCCTGTCGGCGTGCCGCCGATCATAGGGAGCGGGGGCGATGGCGCCCTTGTCCGTTCGAACCCGATGAAGGAGAATGTGTGCGGCCGTTCCTGGGCGGCGGGGAGGGGGGACGTTGGGCGGCCGTACGAGTCAGCGCGGTCCTGCGTTGCAGCGGGTCGCTGCGCCGAGAAGACACCTCGGGCCGGCGAGCGCGTCCGCGGTGCTCCGTCTCCTCCTGGCCGTCGTCGCTGCGACCTGCCTTGGCGGCGCCGCCCTGGTGGCGTGCGCCCAATCGCCGGAGCCGGCGGGCGCTGCCACCTCGCCAACGGTGCCTCCGATCACACCGGGTGTGCGCGTCGGTCAACCGTACGTGACTCCGGGCCACCGGGCGACGGCGGGACCGATCGGGCCCAACCCGTCGAAGGCACACGGCATCCAGCTTTCCGTGCTCTCCGGCCTGCTCCACAGCCAGCCCATCTTCAACGGTGACTTCGCCGACCCCTTCGCCCTCAAGGACGGGTCCACCCTGTACGGCTACGCCACCGGTACCACGGGGTCGGGCGGCCTGCCCCCGGCCCACATCCCGGTGATCGCTCTGTCCCGTGACTCTGGCTTCGTCGGCCGCTACCTGGGCGATGCGCTCCCGACCCTCCCCAAGTGGACCGTCTCGGGCTACCAGTGGGCGCCGGCCGTGTGGGCCCGCCCCGACGGGACCTTCGTCCTCTATTACTCGACGCCGGCGACGATCCCTCTCGAGTGCCTCGCCAAACACACGTCGCCGGGCTGCGTCGAGACGGTCCATGGGCCCAATACCGCCATGTGCATCTCCCGGGCGACGAGCACCAGTCCGGCGGGACCGTTCGTCGACGACTCGTCCTCTGCGTTCGTGTGCCCGGCCGCGCAGGGCGGGGCGATCGATCCGAGCGTCTTCGTGATGCCCAACGGCACGCCGTGGCTCCTGTGGAAGAGCGACGGGGACTGCTGCCACGAGCCGACGTACCTCTACTCCCAGCAGCTGTCGCCCGACGGACTGTCGACGGTCGGCCCGCCCCACCGTCTGATCGGGGCGACCCAGGACTGGGAGGGTGGCTTGGTCGAGGCTCCCGCCATGCTCGAGCAAGCGAACACCTACTGGCTGTTCTACTCGGCCAATCTGTGGGGGACCCCGAGCTACGGCATCGGGATCGCCAAGTGCGCCACGGTCACCGGCCCCTGTACCAAGCCGCTCGACCGGGCCTGGCACGGGATCACCAACAGCGCCGACGGGCAGGGCTACGGCGGGGCGGAGTTCTTCGAAGTCGGCACCCTCATCTGGATGGTGCATCACGGGCTCGTCCCCGGCGAGTCGGGCGACTACGCGCAGCGGCGCCTGTACGTCGACCTCCTGGCCTTCCCGAAGAACGGAGCGCCGCGCATTGCCGCGGTGGCGCCGGCGGCGGCGTTGGCCGAAGGCACCCTGTACTTCGGGGACCCCCACCTTCCCGCCGGGCCTCGGGCGGCGTTCCTGCAACTGATAAAGGCCGTGCCCGGCACGTTCACCGGCGTGCCTCCCCGCACGGCGGTGAACGACGGCGAAATGGCGTGCACGGGTCTTTCGGAGCGACAGGACGCCACACAGATCATCGCCGTGCTGACCGCGCACCACCTCACCGTCTTCGAGGCCTATGTCGTCTCCGAGTTCGCCGCCGAGTATCTGTGCACGAAGCAGCTCGCGCACGCCCTGACGGATATTCAGCAGGCCCTGCTCGACGGACCTTGAGGGAGGGGCGTGCCCACTCGAACCGGCGACCTAGCCTGGCCCACATGCCCGCGCCCGAGGCTCATGAAGGTGCAGCCAAGCTGACCTTGCCCTTTCTCGATGCGGTTGCCATCGAGTTGACCGGGGCCATTCACCGCGGTGATCTCGACACGCTCGGTCGCATGCTGGCGGAGCGACCCGAGCTCGCCGCGGCCCGTATGGTCGGCCGCCACGGCATCGAGGGCGGCTGGGGGACCCCGCTCCACGCCACGGCCGACTGGCCCGGCTACTTCCCGCAGGCGCCCGCCGTGGTCGCCATGCTCCTCGACGCAGGTGCTGATCCGAACGACGACACTGGAGGCGATCGACCTGAGACGCCCCTGCACTACGCCGCCAGCACCGACGACGTCGACGTGGCCGCGGCACTCATCGATGGTGGCGCCCGCCTCGACACTCCAGGTGGCTCGATCGGCACCCCGCTCGAGAATGCCATCGGGTACGGCTGTTGGCACGTCGCTCGACTTCTCGTCGAGCGGGGTGCGCCGGTTGACGCCCTCTGGCACGCCGCGGCTCTCGGGGAGCTCACCCGGCTCGAAGGGCTCCTGACGGCAACGCCCGCGCCCGCTCGAGGGGACCTCAACGAAGCGTTCTGGCAAGCCTGCCACGGGGGGCAGCGGAGGGCCGCGGAACGACTCTTGGCGGCCGGCGCCGAGATCGATGCAGTTCCTGAGTACGCCCACGGCCAGACGTCGCTCGATATGGCAGCCGCGCCCGATACACGCCGCGAGCTCCTCGTCACGTGGTTGCAAGAGCACGGCGCCAGCCCCGGTGACGACAGTTGAAAAGGGTCGGCGGGTTGAACTCGTTCGTGGGTCGACACCTCGGCCGCGATTTCCGGTGCAGCATTCCAAGGCCCGATCGCAACGAATTTCGGCCACGGAGAAGCCCCAACGGCTATGTTCGAGCTCGTTCCTGGGGAGTGGGGCGCCAGGGCGGAGATGGCGGCCGGAGGCTCGCCCCGGAGTGGGGAACAGGACAATGGGCACGACCGTCCGGTGGAGCACCAAAACCGTGGCGGCCGCTGCCGTAGCTGCGGCACTGATCGCGAGCATCGCCGTGTCGGCCACTGGTGCGGGCGGCGCGACGTCGGTCCCGCCAACGGCCTATGTGACGAACAGCCAGTTGGCATCTCTGTCGGTGTATGTCGGGGCGACGTTCGCCGGCACCATCGCGAAGGTCGGGCGCGGTCCCACCGGTATCGCCTTCGACTCCAGTAACGACACGGCCTACGTCGCGGACTACGGCTACTACGACGAGCCGGCCCACACCGTCACGCCCGTGGACGTGCGCACCAGCACGCCTGGCCACCCCATTGCGGTGGGGACTGGACCGCTGGCCATCGCCCTCACACCGGGCGGCAGCGACGCAGTCGTGACCCTCCAAGGCACAGCCAGCAGCCCGGGGCATCAGATTCGCGAGATCGACCTCAGCAACGCTGCCGTGTCGACACCGGTGGAGGTCGGCCTGAACCCTGAATCACTGGCGATCACCCCCGCCGGCACCATGGCGTACGTCGCCGCCTTTGGATCCGCCGAAATCACCCCCGTCAATCTCACCAGTTGGCCACCGGTGGCCGAGCCGCCCATCGCCCTCCCCGGTACGGCGCCGAGAGCCATCGCCATCGCTCCAGGCGGCAAGTGGGCCTACGTGCTCGACGCCGAACACGCGACCGTTATCCCGATCAACCTGGCGACCGACCACGTCGGCACCGCCGTCAGCTTGGTATGCCACGCGCAAGGTGACCCGGGCTGCACACCCGATGCGATCACGATCTCGCCCGACGGGAGGACCGCCTATGTGGCCGCCGCCGGCTCCGGCGACGCGTTGCTCTTGAATCTGCCTTCTCTGTCCGTGGCCGGGGTGGTCCAGACGGGGGGCTACCCCGACGCGCTGGGACTGAGTGGCCGGTGGCTCTACGTGGCCAACGGGGCGTCGAACACGATGAGCGTCTTCTCCGGACTGCGGTCTCCGGCCTCGGTGGGCGGAGTGACGTATCCCTTCGGCGTCGCTGTGGTTCCAGGGACCGACGACGGCGCCGCGACAACGGGGCCGGCACTGGCGCACCCCTTGTCGCCTGTCGCGAGCCGTGACGGGCAATCGGCCCCCATGGCGCCTCAGCGCCCACTCCCGTCCTACGGCGCCCCTGCACCTGGAAATTAGCGGGAGGGGGGCAGGCCCCCCTCCCGGCCTCCTCCCGGCGCGACCTGGTGCACGTTGAGATTGTCGGGCCGGCAAAGCCGTCCCTCGGGCGGCCACGATGTGTCGATGACCAGTGTGGTGAATATCAATGACGTGCTCGACGGCCATGTAGGTCTCGACCTCGCCTGTATCGATCGGCTCTTCTTGAACGCCTACGTTCCCAACCTCCAGGTGAGCGGACAGGTGGTGACCTTCTTGACCGCGCACCTGGGCTTTCCGATCCCCTCACCCGCACTGCTCCAAAGGATTGGGAATCGCTTCCGCCGTGACGTGAAGGCCTTCGCCGCCGAGCATGACATCCCAATCCTCTCGCTCAAGAAGCCTGACCGGACCCGGTGGGACGACCGCAAGCTCGACCACGTCGGGCCCTACCTCGAGGCGGCCGAGGCCCAAGGGCGCTTCGGGATCGTCGCCATCGTGGCGGCCCAGGAGTTCGCCTGGGTCTTTAGCGCCAAGAACCGCTCGTCCACTCCCGACATGGTCAGTTTCGACTTCGTCAAGGAGGAGCGACGGGTCGGGATGTACTACTTCTACGTGCTCGACCCCGAGTTCGGGCCCGGCTTCATCAAGGTCTGCACCTACTTTCCCTATCCCTCGCGCGTGTGGGTCAATGGCCACGAATGGGCCAAGCGCCAGGCCGCCCGAGCGGGCATCGACTTCACCGAGCTGGCCAACGGTTTCGCCTCTTGTGCTGATCCCGCCCGTCTTCAGGCCATCTGCGACCGCTTCGGCCCCGCCGACGTCCAGGGCTTCTTCGACCGCTGGACCGAGGTGATCCCAACCCCCTTCACCGAGGCCGACCGAGAAGCTGGTTACTTCTGGGAGCTCTCCATGCGCCAGGTCGAGGTCTCGCGCACCTTGGTCTTCGACGATCCGCGCCGGGCCCGTGGCTTCTTCGAGTCCTTGGTCCAAGACAACATCGGGGTCGGTCGTCCCGAGCAGGTCGCCGCCGTCTTCGACGCCCAGATCCGCACCCGCGGCTCGCGCCCCACCAAAGGACCCTTCCGCACCCGGGTGTTCTCCCCCGGCACCGAGGTGAGGGTCGACTTCTCCTTCAAGCACAGCCGGGTCAAGCAATATCTCAAGGAAGGGAGGGCCTTGCGTATCGAGACCGTCATCAACAAGCCCAAAGACATCGGGATCCTGGCCCGGCTCGAGCACCTGCCCGAGCTGGTCGAGCGGGCTCGCGCGGTCAACGACCGTCTGCTTATCATCGAACGTGCCGGCCAGGGTTGTGCCATCGGCTCTGCGCTCTTCGAGCGCATCCACCAGCCCTACGTACGGGAGGGCCAACGAACCGGGGCCTTGCGCTTCGGGGATCAACGCGCCATGGCCCTGGCCGGTGCACTCTGCCTCGTCGTCCACGCCGTCACCGGCTTCACCAACAAGAGCCTTCGCGGGCGTGTTGCCGGACTCCTCGGCTGTGACTACAGCTCTTCGCAGATGAGTTATGACCTGCGCCGTCTTCGTCTCCACGGCCTGATCGAGCGAGTAGCGGGAACGAACACCTACACCCTCACGCCCGAGGGCATTCGCGTCGCCGTCTTCTACACGAAGGTCCGAGCGCGTCTCCTCGGCCCGCTCCTCGAGGCCGACCAACCCCCGGCCCCAATCGAGCTCCGCCAGGCTCTCGGGACTATCGAGCACCTCCTGCGCGACTACCTCACCAACGCTCGACTCGGGATCGCAGCCTGAAACTTGTCACAAGATCCAGAGACCGGCAGACCAAGAAGATCTAGGAGGACCGTCGGGGATCCCCGCGGTGTTGATTCGCGAGGCGCGGGTTGTCGTCAACAAAGCGGGCCATGATGCACTCACGCCCGTGCACCGCCCACCCACTTCGAGTTGTCGAGTCGAGCTCCGAGTTCGCCGGATCGCACGGCGCCAGGGCAGCCCTCGTCCTTCAGGAGTCCGGCCCTTCTGCACCCTCGATAACTCTCGCAATTCGCCGGTCGGGCACAAGCCAGACGATCGCTACCCCGACGTAGATCGCGATGGCTACCCATGGTGCGAAGAGCGCCACGACGATCCCCACCACATAGGCAATAGCCGAAAGCCGGCCCTTGCGGTCATTGCCAATCGCCACAGCCAATCGCGAACCCGGCCGATGGAGTGCTAACAAGGCGCGGGTGAGCAGGAAGTAGGTGATGGCCGAAAGAAGCAGCACGAAGCCGTAGACGACCACCGGGGCGGTATTGCCCGGATGCTCACCCAACCACGCCGTGGCCGCGGGGGTCAGTGAGAGTGAGAACAGCAGGCCCATGTTCGCCCAGAGGACCCGACCATCGATGCGCTCAACGACGTGCATCAGGTGATGGTGGTTGTTCCAATAAATGGCCAAGAAGGTGAAGCTCAACGCGTAGACAAGAAGCTTTGGCACCAGTGGCTTCAGGTCTCCGAAACCGTGGCCAGCTGGTGGCCGCAGATCGAGCACCATGATCGTCATCACGATGGCGATGACGGCATCAGTGAATGCTTCGAGCCGCCCTTTTGCCACGGCGAGAGCATCGCATACCAAGTCGCCGTTGACCGAAATCGCGACGACCGAGACCGTTTGAGGCGGGTGAACGGACTCTCAAGCTCGTTGCGACTCTCCCGTCAGCGCCGAGGCAGCGATGTGTCTATCCCTGGTCAATCATCAGCTCAGCCGTCATCGTCAGCGAGCATCAAAAGAGCGCACGTTCGACGGCACCACAACGGGTCGGCGTTCCGGGGTGCCGCGGCGGATCGAAACCGTCTTCCACCGGTTCGAAGAGTCCACCTGGGTTGAGAGCAGTCCTGGAGAAGGTCGAGTTCGGGGACGCCCATTGACCCCGATACTCGGATCCGACAGCAACACTGTTCGGGGCACCCCGCTACGGTCGGGGCACGACCCGCCGTTCGAGGACCCGACAGATCGTCCACGATAGAGGAGCACCGAGAAATGACCGTCACGCTCATCACCGGAGCCAACAAGGGACTTGGCTACGAGACGGCCCGACAGTTGATTCAGAGGGGACATTTGGTTTACCTCGGAGCGCGCAATGCCGAGCGTGGAGAGGTGGCAGCGTCTGCGCTCGGCGGCCAATTCGTGCGGCTCGACGTAACTGACGACTCGTCGGTCGAAACCGCACTGGGAGCCATCGCCGAGCGCGAGGGCCATCTGGACGTCCTCGTGAACAACGCCGGCATCAGTACTCCTGGTGCCGACGTTACCGGCCCGCTCGCACTGAACGTATTCGATACCAATGCAATCGGTCTCATCCGGGTCACGCAGGCCGCACTCCCGCTGCTCGAGCAGTCCGAGAATCCGGTGGTGGTCAACGTCTCGAGCGCCCTCGGCTCGTTCTGGGCCGTCACAAATCCAGAGCGGCGCCAGTTTCACTTCCCAAGCGTCATCTATGGCTCGAGTAAGGCCGCCGTCTCGATGCTCACTGTTCAGTACGCAAAGGCATTTCCACGAATCAAGTTCAATGCTGTCGAGCCCGGTTTCACTGCTACCGACCTCACGCCCTTCAGTGGGGCCGGGCAGCCGGTCGAAAAGGGCGCGGAGGTCATCGTGCGCATGGCCACAATTCGCGCCGACGGCCCCACCGGCACCTTCCAGGAGGGCGAGGGCGAACTCGCCTGGTGATGCTGACGAACGTTGGACCATTCAGGACTCCAACTGCCCATGGCCCGCGAGCTCATCGGTGGCCTGACTGGGGGCGAGAACCTCTACGGCCGCGGCCGTACCCCAGGCCTACCTGGTCGCGATGATGGCCGGTTCAATGGCCTCGGGTGGAACACCCCACGGGCAGTCGTTCTCTTGCACTCCATGGGCATAGCTGTTGATCGGGACCAGGGAGCTGGCCCGCTCGGGGTGGGCAACCGAGAACCGGATCGCGCTCAGGCCCGGCCAACCCTCGGCCACCACAGCGGGCCGCTCGAAACCCACGGCGTCAAGCACGGCGATGAGTCAGCGTCGAAGATCTCTTGACGTTGCGCATCTTGAAAATCGCCTTCCGACGCGCCGTTGCCGCGGGCGTCGAACCAGACGCTCCGGCTGAAGGTGCCCAACCGCCTTCGGAGGCGGACGAACCCGGGGTCCTCCGGAGGAGGTCGATCGGGTAGGCGAAGTGCAAGAACACCAGATCAAGCGGCCCTTCGCCGCTCAGCTGATAGGCGAGATCCGTCCCCTCAGCTGCACGCGTGTAGTGGATCCCGGGGGGCGGCGGCCACGCTCGACATTCTGGCGAAAAAACTCGGAGACTGCTCTTCGCGGAACACTACGGAGTTCGGCCGGCCCATTATCCGCTCTTGCGACGAGCTTGGAACCCTGCTCCTGCGCCGCCTTTGGCGAAATCAAGGAAGTCAGCAGGGGGGCGACTATGAGAAGGCACGCCAGTCCGGGTACGTGCGAAGTGGAAACCCGACCAACCCAGGTGCGTCGCACGCAGTCGGGGCTGGATCTGAGCCTCTGAGGCTCAGCGAGCGGTGCGAAGGTTGGCCAACTGCAGACCCACCTTCCATGTCTTTCCCGAATCGGTGCTTGTGTAGAGGAATCTTTGGACAGCGGTAGCACCTTTCACTTGGCTGCCGAATGCAACGGCCTCAAGGGTTCCTTTCGTTGCACTCACTCGATCCACCCCACCGCCAAATAGAACAGTCCACCAGTGAGCGCCCAAGTCGTAGGTGATCCAAACGACGTTGCCACCGCGACCCCAGAAATAACCGCCATGGGGTCCAAGGGCTCCGGTCCTTCCGACCACGCTGGCACCTTGCAGCGCGTCGACATGGAACAAGGGGCCATCGATCTTCCAAGTCGCCCCACCATCCCTGCTGATCGCGGGATACGTCTGGGTCGAGCTCGGGAAAGTAGCCAAAGCGAGATGTATTTTCCCGCCGTCCGACTCAGTGGCCATCACATCGCTCCGAGGAACGGGCGATCCGAATGTTTCAATGTTTGGGGCGAAGGGCGAAGCTGGGCTCTCGTAGGCGGTGGCACGAACTGTCTTGTGAAGCCAAGAGGGCAGGGCCGAAACACCTGAGCTGGCCTCAGCGCCACCAATTGAGCGCTGGGCCGCGGCGGCAACTCCTCCTCCGTCCATCACTAGAGCCAGCGTCAGGAGCAGAGCCCCGGCGGACATCCGTCGCACCGTCACATTTTCCCACGCTCCGCTCCCAGAACTGCTCAAAGGGGGCGCCCAGTCGCCGGGATGAAGCGACAGCTCGGCACAAGTTCAGTCCGGCCTGCGAATCCGCAGTCGGTTGTCTGATAGCGCCACGCTGAAGCGACCTTCGGGAGACATATCGAGCAAGAGGCCACGAAGGTTCTCGATGAAATCGTCCAGGCGATCTCCGAAGAGGTGAGGTGCGGTTGATGAGGTAGAGAGAACCCAGGCCACGACGTCCCCGACCGAACGCTCCAGGACTCGGTTGTCCGGGACGATCACGAGTTCTTCGGGAGCGAACCCGGCGGCCTGGAATACTGCGTCCTCCCCATCGGGCGAGGTGTTCCGGAACCCTTGACCGGCACGGCGGTCGGGACCGAGCCAGCGGCGACGCAGCTCATCAATGGCGGCCTCGGGGATTGGTGGGTATGGCCCGCTCGGGGGCACCTGGTTCGGCGGGCTGGTGTGCCAAAGGTCGACTTGGACGACGGCGCCATTGGCATCGAGCATCTCGCGGACAGCCGACGCAACCCGGGCTCGGTCCATCCAGTGGAACGATTGACCGAAGCTGATGACCCGGAAGGTACTGAGGGGTCCGGGGAGGTCCTCAGCCCGCAGCTGGAGCCAGCTGGCGTTGATGATTCGCTCCTCCGCGGCAGCTCGTTGGGCCTCAGCCAGCATTCCGGAATCTGGGTCGAGTCCAATGACGTCCTCGAAGAGATGGGCGAATAACAGAGCGACAGTGCCAGGCCCGCAACCGACGTCGAGGAGGCGCCCACGACCATTGAGATGGAGGTGCTCGGCGAGAGCATCGGCGAGGGCAGGTGCGTATGGCTTGCGACCCTGCCGGTAGTAGCCGGCAGTGCCGTCGAACAGGGTTTGGTCCCAGACCCAGTCTTCCCAAGGGTGTCGCGTCTGTCCCTCCGCCATGTGTTCAGTGTGGCAGGCTTAAATCTGCCGAGTGAGGTCTTGGATTCCATGGTCCTTACTCGTTGTTCTCACGGCCCTCGCGGCAGTCAGCGCCGTCGTTGGGGCGACGACTGAGCGTGGTGAGCCAACACACCGAGACGGCCTGAGCCCCCCGTACACTCCGGCCGGGACCCTGAAGACCATCCCACAAAGCGGGCCGACGACTCTCCCGGCCCAGGCCGGTTACCGGGGCACCGAGAACTTCTGCGCTGTCGCGCCTCTGACTGGAACCATCCACTACGACGGGACGAGCGGGGAGCTCAAAGGCGTTCTCACGGTGAACGTCGGCGGTCTGCCTCCAGCGGACGAAGTGTTCGTCAACTGGTCGAACAACTACGTTCGAGCGCCTGTCATTGCCGGCTTTCGGACCGACTCAAGCGGGAACGCCATTCGTTCCTCCGTGGACGTTGGCCGACTGGCCGAGGTGAGAGGCGTGGAAATCGTTCTCTCTGCTGCGAGTGTCCCCAACCCGGCCTTGGGCCGCCTGGCACCCTGCTAACGAAGCTGGGCATCATTCGCCCCATCGGCTGGTCTCGAAGTGCCACGTGGAGTGCCCCCGTTCGGTTCGATGGCACACCTTGGCGTGCCGGCAGCGCCCTTGCGTCTCTGAACTCGGGCATGAAGCATGAGATTCCCGAACCACTGCCGTCGAGAAAAGGCCAGTCGATGCATGCTGCCGTTGTCCGCCAGTTCGACCGTCCCCCCCCGATACGAATATTTTGCCCCGCCCGTCCCAGCAGACGAACACGAGGAACTGATCGACGTGCTGGCATCCGGCCTACGCCCGCGAGCCCGCTCACAGGCGAACGGATCTCACTACACCTCTACCGACCAGCTACCGCTCATTCCTGGAATCGACGGCGTTGGTCGCCGCTTTGACGGTTCGCTCGTGTATTTCATCCTGCCTGACACCGTTTATGGAGCGATGGCCGAGCACACCGTCATTGACGCATGCCGCAGCATCCCTCTCCCGTCCGGTGCAGACCCGATCCTGCTGGCTGCAGCAATGAATCCCGGTATGTCCTCGTGGGTCGCGCTACACCAGAGGATCACGTTCACGCCCGGGCAGTCGGTCTTGATCCTCGGTGCCACCGGCTCGGCCGGGCAGCTCGCCGTTCAGATCGCGAAGCACCTGGGGGCCAACGCCGTCTGTGCTGCTGGACGGGGAGCGGGCAAGCTCGCCGCACTGGCTGGCCTCGGTGCTGATGACACCATCGATCTCGCCGCCGCCCCCGACAAGGTCGCACGCGACTTGGCGGTCAAGGCAGCAGAGGTTGATGTGGTTCTCGACTACCTCTGGGGCAAACCTGCCGAATCAGCGATTCTGCCCTTGCTCACTGGGCGCGAAGATCGGAGCAGACTGATCTCGTGGGTCCAGATCGGAGCCATTGCCGGGGCAAACATCAACCTTCCGTCCGCTGTTCTGCGCCAGGCAAACATTCAGTTTCTCGGCAGCGGGCAAGCGTCAGTCAGTACGCCCGGAATCCTTGGCGCGCTCCCAGAGCTTGCCGCGAAAATCGGAAAGGGGTCCTTCTCGATCGATGCCGTTGCCCAGCCACTGGTCGACGTCGAGCGGATCTGGAGTGCTCCAGGAGGAACAACGGAGCGAATCGTGGTGATACCCCAACGCTGAACCCATCGACTTGGCCGCCATTGGATACGTATCGGCGTATGTCCCGGTACGGGTCGGAGCGCCGCTTCACCGATGGTGATCCAGGTTGGAGAGTCGCGCGCATCTACGATGCAGAGATGGCACCGCGCCAACCAGCCGGTCGCCGTGACCGGCGCAGGAGGTTCGGTCTACCAAACCTCGGGTGGATCTTGGTCGGTGCGAGTGTTCTTGCGGCCTGCAGTAGCACTCAGGCCCCAATCGACTCGTCAAACCACGGATCGACTCCGTTGGCGCTGGCTCAGTCCTGGTTCGAGTCGATCAACAGCAAAGACCTGAGTGCGGCGCAAGGGGACTTTGTGCCCTCAGCTCGATCCATGATGGATTGGGGAGGGGGCGATACCGGTACTTGGTCCACCTTCACAAAGCTTCATTGCAAGACCCTGCAAGAGTCTGGACGGAATGCAATCGTCTATTGCTCTTTCAACGAAAGGCCATCTTCCTCCGAGGGAAACCCCGACTCATTTTGGACGATCTCAATGCAACGCGGCGATTCCGGCCGTTGGCTGATCGACAACTACGGACAGGGCTAGGCTCCGTCAAGTAGGTGCCCCTCTTCGCCGGCCTTCGGCGCTGCTGACCGGCACGCCGGGGATGCAAGTCGGAGTTGGGGTGCGTGATATTGGGGCAGTTGGTTGCCGCGCGGTGACAGCCGGTGTGTCACTCATGCAGCGATTGTGGCCGAATCCGCGCTCTTGCCGTCCCCCTCGCGGGATATCGCCTACTCGTCGTGCGAGAGGTTGGGCGAGTCGCGGGCCCTCGCCCAGCATTTAGAGCTCAAACCGCGCGCCCTCGGCGAGCGCTTCTCGCGTCTCGGCAACGAGCGCGCGGACAATGGCGCCCGCAGGTTCGACGCGTCGGATGAGGCCTGCGCTCTGACCGCCGACCACGAGAAGTGCTTCTTTGTCGCCGGCCGCGACCGCCTCGTTGAGCTCGGTGAGCACTGGTGCCGGGTCGACCTCGACCTCGTTTGCTCGCGCCTCCCAGCGCTCGACGAACGCGGTGCGCAAGAGACGTAAGCGTGTTCGGTATCCGAGTGTCCCGGGGTTGGGGTTCATCGCGTTGATGAACCCAGCTTGGATCCAATCTTCGGACGGGTGGGTGACCAAGGCCTTCTTCCACCGTTCTCCGACGGGTGACTCGGCGGAGGCGAGAAAACGACTGCCGAGGTTAACGCCGGCTGCGCCGAGGGTCACGGCGGCGGCGATGCCTCTCCCGTCGGCGATGCCACCCGCAGCGACGACCGGGACCGGCCTTACCGCGTCGACGACCTGAGGAACCAGGCTCAGGGTGCTCACGGTGCCGCCGTACCCGCCGGCTTCACCGCCTTGGGCGACGATGATGTCGACACCGTGTTCGACGGCGAGCTGCGCCTGGCGAACGGTCGTGATCTGTTGCATGGCGATGCCGCCAGCATCGTGGACACGGCCGACGAGCTCGATGCCGGCGTCGTCGAGCGCGAACGAAACGACGGCAGGAGCACGTTCAAGCGTCGCCGCGAACGCATCTGTGTTGAGATCCGGGACGACGTGATTCACCGCGAAGGGACGTTCCGTCAAGTCACGGAGCTCATCGAGCTCGCGCTGGAGCTGGTCGGTCGGACGGTTCCACGCACCGAGACTGCCGAGCGCGCCTGCGTCGGAGACCGCTGCCGCCAGCAACGGCGACGTGAAGATGCTCATCCCCGCCTGGATGATCGGAACTTCAATTTCGACCAAGTCACACAACGGCGAACGCACCGGCCACCTTCCAATCCCGACGGTCGTTGCCGCCGATCTCAGATAGATCACCGCGGCAGGCCCGCGATGCGCCAGCAGTATCCCACTGTGGGCGCCCCATAATCCCGCCCACCGGGTAGCCCGGGTCGCCGAGGTTGCGCGCAGCTCCCAGGTGCTCTGACTTCAATCCATCCGTCGTCACCCACGACGGCTTCGACTGACATTCCGGCGGCGCTCGACCGCTGCCGCGAAATCCTCCGGGTTCCAGATCGAGAATCAGCGTCTTCCTCCGGGGATGTCATCGGCCCATCCAGTTACCCCGGCGGCCTTGACGGGAGCGCTGACAGGCACACGCGCTCGCGCAACCCTGGCAAATTCTCGCAACGCGACCGAGGCATCTTCGTAGGGAAGGTGGATCAACGAGGCGCTTGCCCAGACGGCGTCGAGAGAGGTGGCGCAAACGGCAATACTCGAACATCGCGCACGATGACAGGCCCATGAGTGGACGAAATGCTTGATTTATGTCAACCCTGATACCCCTGTGGGGATTACGCGGATGCGCTCAAGACCACAACGTCCACTGGCGCGTCACGGCCACGTATCACTATCCGATCCGGGCGGCCCCCCGGATACTCCGCCTCAATCAGCGGGTAAAGCGAAGCTGTAAGCACAACCTCGCCTGGTGACGCGTGAGCTTGAAGGCGAGCACCAACATTGACGGCGTCACCCAGCGCGGTGAAGTCCAATACGCTCCCGGATCCCACATTGCCGACGAAAGCAATACCAGCGTTGGCAGCGACACCGAGGGGAAGTTCGACGACCTCTGACGCCAGTTCGAGAGCGGCAATCGCTGCCTTGCGTCGATATTCGGGGCCAGCGACACCCTGGATGAAGAGACCCATTAGTTCGTCGCCAATCAGCTTGTCCACAATCCCTTCATTGTGAATCAGCACCTTCGTTGCTGTGGCATAGAACTCGTTCAGCCGCTCGGCGAACGTAGTGGCGTCCGACTGTTCACCCAGGGCTGTCGAAGCTCGCACGTCGGCGAACACAACTGCGATGTCGATCTCGATGCCTCCGGTCGGCAGACGATCGAAGCAGAACTGACAGATGTTCGGGTTCTTACGGGAGGGCTTGTGCCCGAACAGGCCCACCATTTTGCCGCCTACGCCGCCAAAGGGGTTCAGGCAAAGCTTGCAGCGGGACTGCTAGGAAGCCAACGAAAGATCCGTTGCGCAACCTTCAGGGGTTCGTGACCCTTGACAAGTAGACGTTCCCAATCGACCTGTTTCGCCACTCCCAAAATTATGGCTCTTCAGCATCCAAACCACCAGGGTCGAGGGCATCGTCCTCACAACGAGCCGTGGGCAGGTCCAAGCCTGCCCCGGCACGCCATCGCATTGGTTGGTGCCGTATCCCGGACTACAGCCCGGCCAATCCCGGCCCTTCGAGACACGGGAGAACCTGGCGTCGGTTCGCCACCAGGAGCACGAGGTCTATCGCCTTTCCTCTCACTTCCGGTCCACTTCCCTTGTTCCAATCGAGGTCTGTCGCCACCAAGCGGCGACCCTGTTGAGGTTCGGCATGGACGAGCATTCGACCTCTCCGGCAATAGGCGTCCAGGACAGGTGCCGCGTCGGCTGGCGGCGCATCCACATCGAGGCCGAGTGGCCGGAAGGCGTCAGCGCTGTGCACGAGGACATCACCCAATCCCATCGCCTCGGGGAATCCGGGGAGACGGAATCCGCCCTCGGCCGCCGTGCGGAGACGATCAGCCAGCTCCGCGACGGGAACGTCACCGAGTTGCTTGGCCGCGTTGCTCACCGCTCGATCCGGTCGTAGTCCGCCTCGAAGGAGGACGCGTGTCAATGACAGAGGCGTCATCTCAGCACCTCGCACGAGGTGTGCGAGCACGTCGCGCACTCGCCAACCCGTGCACCAGGACGCGGTGATCCACGCCGTCTCGTCGAGCGATTCAACCCGGTTGGCGAACTGGCGACGCAGGCGAGCGACCTCTTGCGGTACATCCACAGTCTCCACGACCTTTAAGTCTTGCAGACCGTTGTTTACGCCGATCCAGCCGGCCATCCGTCCTGCTGGGTGGAAGCGGGAATGAGAGGTGGGGTTCGAGGTGCCCTTGTCTCCGAAGCACGGTCGGCCTGTAGACGCCACAAGGGAATTACTAGGGTGAAGCCGTGGTGTTTGGTGACTACCGTGACCTCTTCGTCGTCATCGCAACATCCTCCGCCACACTCATTGGCCTACTTTTTGTTGCCATTTCTGTCTCTAAGAGTCGATCTCAGGCTCGTTCGCAAGTAGTGCGTGAGTTCAGGGCCGCTGCTGCGCTGTTGGCTTTCACGAATCCGTTCACCGTTTCGCTCTTCGGACTAGTGCCTGGAACGAACATCGGGTATCCCGCGGCGATCGTGGGAGTAATTGGAGTCATGTTTGCGGCTGCCGGCGCCCGCGCAACGGTGGCGCTCCCTTCTCGGTTACAACATCGCCGACCGCAGGCGACGCTGATTGTTGCTTTGTTCATTGTCTTCGGAATTCAGATCGTGTACGGAATCAAGCTCATCATCGACCCACATCAAGGCGGAGCGTTGGCGACGATTGGATATGTGCTCATTGCGTCCCTGCTGATCGGGATCGGAAGAGCATGGGAACTTGTTGGCGACTGGGACACCGGACTCTTCGCATCAATCGGCCTTTTGGTCGGCCACCATCACGAGCCACAGGACGACGTACCCGAGGCTTCAGATTCGCAGGAACGGGCCGAATCGGCCGGCGAGCAAGAATAGTCGCAGGGATTCTGTGATACCTACGACGGGACCGTGAGACCGACCCTTTCTTTCGTCGTGCGGAGTGCCCCTTACCGCAGCCTGCGGCCGCAACCAAACACCGTGACCACTCCGGCTGGGATGGGCCGCAGTCTGCGGGGGTGACCTCGACGGAGAGCGACGGGCCGGTGCCGGGGCGGCAAAGCCGCCCCTGATGGGACCGGCGGAGCTGCCAAGACGCGGACCTTGTGCGGGCCGGCGACCAAAGGTGCACACTCGCTGGCGACGCACCAGCAAGGAGGTCCGCCATGGACACCTTCGAGGACATTCACCGCCGCCACATCACCGGCAGCCTCGCCATGTTCGACCGGATGATCTTCAAGGGTCACCTCTCGCACCTGTTCAAGCCCGACGCCGTGCGCGCCCTCCTGTGGGCCCAGGGTTATCCGATCACCAACTTCACCGAGTACGCCAAGGCCACGACGAACCGCATCGCCAACAACGTCGACCGCCTCGCCGCCGAGTCGGGACGCCCTCGGATCTCCTTCGACCACGTGAAGACCCGCAACCGCGTCCAGATGAAAGACGACCTGGCCAAGTCCGTCGCCCAAGATGACGGCATCACCGAGGGGATCGTCTGCTTCATCAGCGCAGTGGAGCCCTGCATGAGCTTCCAGGTCCGCAAGAGCCACGAGACCCATCGCATCGAGGTGACGCGGCGCGAGCGCAAGTGCCTGCACCACTACATGTACCTGATCGACCCCGAGTTCGGCTTCATGCACGTGCGCATCCAGGGCTGGATCCCCTACGAGGTCCAGATCTACATCAACGGCCGGGAGTGGCTGGCCCGCCAACTCGACAAGGCCGGCGTCGGCTACGTGCGTTATGAGAACTCGCTGTTGGCCATCGACGACCTCGAGCGCGCCGCGAAGCTGTGCGATCGCTTCGCGCATCGGACCTGGCCCCGGGTGCTCAACGCCTTCGCCCGACGCCTCAACCCGCTCATGGGCTCCATCGCCCACGCCGGATTCGGCGGCTACTACTGGGTCCTCGACCAGGCCGAGATCGCCACCGACGTCATGTTCAAGTCGCGCTCCGAGCTCCTGGCCGTTTGGCCCGACCTGGTCCGCCATGCCGCCTTGAACATGTCCGCCGAAGACGTACTCGGCTTCTTGGGCCGCAAGCTCCACCCGAGCCTCGTCGCCGCCCAGGTGGTCACCGACACCAAGCGCCGGCCCCAGGGCTGGCGGGTCCGCCACCGCGTGGCGGGCAACTGGGTCAAGGTCTACGACAAGGTCTCGGTGCTGCGCGTCGAGACCACCATCAACAATCCGCGCAAAGCGCACACGTTCGTCCGAAGGTGTGCAAGGTGGCACCTAACGTTCACACGTTCGACAACAGGCGGAGGTCCTGCACCTGGTCAGCGGCATAGGGGAGGATCCCGGCCGGGTCCATGCCGACCGCTTCGGCCACCACCTTGGGATCGAGCTGGGCGACCAGGTCCACCAGGCGGGTTGCCCGCAGGGGCCGAGACGTTATCTCCGAGGGAGCGAATACTCGCCACAAGTACTGGTCCGATGCCGGGGTCGTGCGGGTCCGGGTGATGTGGGTAACGATCACGTGCGGGTTGTGCGTGCCGAGCTGCTCGCGGTGATCGAGGCAGCGCTGCAGCGCGGTCCATGTAGCCGGGTCGAGGGGGACGCGATGGCGACGACGACCGAGCCTGACCGTGTGTCCGGTGAAGTTGATGTCGGACACCCTCAGCTCGCGCAGCTCTGTCGATGAGGCGGCATGCAGCAGCGCCAGCAAGCCGACGAGGCACTCGTGGGGATGGGCGTCGGGGTCGGAGGTCCAGCGGAGGAACAGCCGGCGCTGTTCGGCGACGCTGAGGATCTCCGAACGCGGAGCTCGGTGGCGATTGGCGGAGACGCCCATGGTGGGGTCGACCAACACGACGCGGTTGGCTTTGGCCCAGCGGAAGAAGAGCCTCAGTGTGCTCAGGCGACGGGCCCGACTGAGAGGCCGTTGGGCCAGGAACGCCTCGATATCGCCCGTCTCGGTGCTGGCCCAGTCGCTCTTGGCGCGGTTGTCGATCATGAGGCGGGCCAGGTCGCGAACGATGGCGAGGTCTTCGATGATGGTGAGGTCGGTGCGGGGCCGAGTCCCGGCCCGTCGGGCGCGCTGCTGACCGGCTACCTGGGCGTCGGCGAAGCGGCCAAGTGCAGGCCGAAGCGGTTCGGGGGTCTCATCGATCCGCCGCCGCTGCCGGCCGGCCCAACGTTGGGCCTCGTGGTCGAGTGGGAAGGCCAAGCCGGCATCGACGAAGAAGCCCTCCAGCGTGCGGGCCAGCGCGGCCGCGGAGGGACCATGTTGGCGGGTGCGCTCCAGGACAGCCTGGGGGTTGGTCGGTCCCGGCTCGGCGAGCATGCGGCCGAGACGGCCGATCATCAGCGACGTACGGCCAACGCAGTTGCGGGCCGCCGCGTAGTCGACGAAGTCGGAGAACCACGCTGGCGGGTCCTCCAGCCGGGCGGCGATCCGTTCCGCTTGACGAAGGAGCCGTTCAGGGTCTTTCTGCCAGCACAACTCGCACAGGCCCCGTCCCACAATGACAATCCGCCGTCCACATCCGCGACAGGTGCTGTCGGGCTCCGCCTTGCGGTGACATCGGCCGCATCGAACCCGATCGAGGGGACGGACCGGCGCACCGCAGTCCACACACACCCGAGGGATCACCGCGGAGGCATGGATCGCCCGCGTGCCACTTTCGGCGGCTGGCGAGAAGATCTCGCAGGCTTGGCCCTCGGGGTGACGGGGGTGATGTCAACGTCGAGGAGGTCGTTGGGACTGCACTCAAGCGCGGTGCACAACGCCGCGAGCGTCGCCAGCTTCACTTGCGACGGCGTCTTGGTGAACAACGCGGAAACCGATGCAGAAGACAGCTCCAGTCCCGCCCGCTCGGCCAGCAGCCGTCGCAACTGAGCGCCGGTCCACACCTCGTGCTGGGCGGCCGTCATCCGCAGCTTCCACCTAATGTCCATCGTCGCCCTCCTCAAGCTTGCCCAGCGTGTCTGACACCGCCCGGCGATAGGCGTCCTCGATGAACGTCGCCGACGGCGTCACGTACCGCATCGTCGTTCCTACCTGCCAGTGCCCGAGCATCTGCTGGATAGCAACAAGGTCAACGCCTCGTTCGTAGTTGTGGGTCGCGCACGCGTGCCGCAAACCGTGAGGAGTGAAGCGCTCCTCCTCCGGTCGCCCCTCGATCTCCAAGAGATGGCGGAGACGGTTGCGGATGGTGCCCCGGTGCAGCCGGCCTCCTCCCTCATCACAGAACAGCGCCTTGGACTCAGGGAACCGGGTGCGGACGTCGTCAAGGAACCAGCGCAGGATCAGGTCCAACCCGTCCAACATGGGCACCCACCTCGGGCGTGGCCCCGATGTCTTGGCGCCCTTGCCGAAACGCACATGGAGCTTGCCGAACGGACCGCGACCGAAATGCAGATCCCCCACTTCGAGGGCGGCGGACTCCTCGGCCCGCACGCCGGTGTGATACAGGGTGCGGAACAACGCGTAGTCCCGCCCCGCCGAGCCGAACTTGCGGGCGGTGGCGATCCGGTCTCGCAAGAACTCGAAGAATTCCTCCATTCGTTCCGCCGTCGGCGGAGCCTTCGCCGTCGCCGACTCGTTTCCCACGTGACGGGCGGCGTTGAACTCATCCAGCGGGCTCTCCAGGCGAACTCCGAAGGTGGCCTCAATGCTCGCCGCTTTGCGAGCCACCAAGAACTCGTGGAAGCCCTTGAATGCCTGCACGTATCCGCGTCGGGTCGAGGCAGCGATGCCAGCAGCTGCCCAGGCTCCCACCACCCGATCCATGTCGTCTGGGGTCACGTCCCACGCGGGCTTGCCCACTGCGTCCAGCACCCGCTCGAGCCGACTGGTCCCGCTGTCGATCGTCACCTGGCTGAAGCCACGGGTCACCCACGAAGCCACGTAGGCCTCGACACAGTCAGCCGAGAAGCGTTCCGGGTCAACCGACTCACCAACACCTGCCTGCGCGCTGCCCTGAACGACCCGGAGCCCCGCCCGTGGTGCCTGCACACCTTCCTCCTGCCTCGACTTACTAGGTGGCACCTAACAGTTGTCGGTCATACCTCGAAAGTCAACGACCCTCGGACAGAGCGGGAAGTCCCAGCTTCCAGGTGATTTCGGGACAAATGAACGTGTGCGGGTTTCGGTTGAGTTCCGGGTCCTGCGCATCGTCACCGACGACGCGGGCCGGCGCGAGCGGCGGTGGTGCCCCATGCGAAAAGGGGTCGGCGACATGTGGCGCAACTACGAGGTGGGGATCGGCTCGAACCGCCGCTACCTCGACGCCCTCGCTGCGGCCCCCCTCAAGGGCGAAGGTGTCGCCGCCCTCGACGCCTTGTGCCGGCCCCGAACCACCAGAGGGCGGACCCATGCCCGCTTCAACCCGCTGAGCCAGGCCGACATCTCCCTCTTCCGAGCGGTGCTCGCCGGCCAGTACAACGTCAACGGGTTCCGCAACCGCCACATCACCGAGCAGCTCTATCGTCGTCGAGCCACGACCCGCGCCGAATCGCACCGTCGCTGCGAGCGCACGTCCCGGCTCATCGTCAAGCTGCGTGGGCACGGTCTCGTGGCCAAGGTCCCCCGATCACGGCTCTATAGGGTCACGCCCTATGGCCAACGGGTCATGACCGCTGCCCTTGCCATCCATGACGACCAGTACGCACGCAACTACCTGGCCGCGGCATAACAATCGGCCTGGTTGTCTCGCACGACACGCAAATTCTTCGCCCTACTGTTCGATCGCCGGGAGACCTTCGATGACCTCAAGTACCTCGACGCCTGAGCCTCACTCGGCCTTGAGCAACGACGCCGCCCTGGTGCGCGAGGCCACCCATGCCGGCCCGACGGCCAGGAGGTTCGCCACGACCAGCGTCCCCGCAGCGATGGCCGCCGCGACCCATGCCGTCACGACGGGGTCCGCTACCACTCCCAGGTTCGACGCGAAAGCGTTCCAGACCAACCGGCCGGCGGCGATGCCAAGGGGGACGCCCAGCACGATCCCGACGGCGGCGACGGTGGTGGTCTGCCAGGAGACGGACAGTGCAATTTGGCGGCGGACGAAGCCCAGTGACTTCAACAGCCCCATCTCGCGTCGCCGGCGGTTCAGGCTCGTGAGCAGCATGTGGAGCAGCGTCGCCACCCCGAAGAGCACGACGATCAGCCCGAAAATCAGCGGGAAGTTGACCGCCTCCCCGAAGTTGACCAGGTCGGTGGGCGGGCGCGGGAAGTTCACCTGGGACGGGTAGTCCCGGCTGAGGGCGGCCAGTGCCGCCGTACCCTGCGGCCCCGGTGTGGTGCGGACGAGGAGGCCGCCGGAGTCGGCCACGAGCAACGCGGAGAGGCAGGCGTCGTTTGGGGCGCCGCGCGGACACACCGGTCCCATCAGGCCGTCGAGGGCGAAGAGCGCGCCGGTCCCCAGCGCGGCGCCGGTGAAGTCGGGCGGAAGCACGGTGGTTCCCACCACCCGGAAGCTGCGGATCGTCGTCGCCCCACCGGCCAACGACGATCCCGACACCGCGACGCGCACTGTCGAGCCCACGCGGGCGCCCACTTGGCGCATGGTCTTCGCACCCAGTACGACCTCGTCGTCTGCCGCCGGGAGCCGCCCGTCGATGATCGTCATCATGTACGGGCCCCGCAGGCTCTGCCCCGCCAGGGCCTCGACCACGTGGCCGTTGATGCTCACGGCGTCGCCGACACCCGCCGTGATGGCCGCCACGCCGGGTCGCTCCACGTCGTCGAGCAGCCGATCGTTCTGAGCGACTGAACCCGTGCCGTTGACCGAGAACCACGCGTCAAACGCCTGGCCGTACTGCGCGGGTGTGCTGGTCAGGTGGGTCAGGCTCTCCCCGAACACGACGGTGCCGCAGAGGACCGCCACCGCCAGGACCGCACCCACGAGAGCCGAGCTGACCGGCACGGCGGTGCGCCCGCGTCCGCGCTCCAGGGCGTTGCGGACTCCGATGAGGGCGCTCGGGGGGGCGCCGGACGCGATCAGAAGAGCGACGACGCGCGACGGCCGCACGCCCGGGTCGTCGTCGCGCCGCGAGACCAGCCGAGCGGCACGGACAGCCGGCCAGACGCCCAACGCCAGCACCGCCACGACCGCCACCGCGGCACTTCCGATCAACAGCAGCGCGTCGAAGTCGAAGCCCGGCGTCGGATCAGCCAGCCTCGCCTCGCCGACGGGGACGAAGAAGGAGAGCAGCGCTGCCAGGAGCACCCCCCCGGCCGCTCCGGCGAGGGCGACCCCCAGCGTGCGGGCCATGATGAGCGTGAACAGCTGGCGGCGGGTGGCGCCGAGCGCGCCGAGGGCAGGGTAGTCCTCTGCCTCCAGTGCGGCCTGACGGGCCAGCGCCTGGGCCAAGACGAGGATGCCGACCAGGGCGGCCAGGCCGGTGAGGATCCACCACCCGACCGCCTGGGGGTCGATAGAGATGGCGATGGTGTCTGCCAGTGCGTCGAGGTCGGTGCCGGAGAGTCCCCCCAGGGTGCGCACCTGGGTGTCGAAGCGCGGCAGGCTGGCGGCACCGTGGCGCAGGCGGAACATGTACTCGTTGAACACGACGCCCCGCGCGTCGTACTTCCGGGCGAAGCTGCTCGTGGCGTAGAGGTCGTAGGACGGCGGGCTCGCCGTCGTGGGGAACTCGAACTCGGAGACCGAGAAGCCGACCACGTGTACGGATACGATCGGACCACCGGGGGTGAAGGTGGCGTTGCTGAGCACCACCGCCCGCTGGGACGAGGCCGCCAACCGGATGCGCAGGACGCTGCCGATGTGCACGCCGAGCGGCTCGAGGTTGTACGAGGCCAGGACCTGGCCAGGGTCGGACTGGTCCGGCAGCCGACCGCTCACCAACTTGACCACCGTAGTCAGCTGTGCCGGGGCGATCTCGTCGACGGAGAAGTCGTTGGCACTGATGGAGCGACAGGTGGAGCACGTCGGGGGACCGGCCGCGGGCGCGAGGAGCCGCGTCACCGACGCGACTTCGGGCAGGGACGCGACCCGGGGAATCGGGCCGGCGCTGTAGAAGAAGGCGTCGTAGCCGTGGACCGCCTCGAAGCGGGGGAAGGCCGTGGCGGTCCTGCGGGCGGTGGCTGCCCCGGCCAGCACGAGACCGACCACCACCGCGGTGAGCAGCGTCAGGACCAGCCAAGAGCGCCAGCGATGCCGTGCGCCGGCCTGGAGCATCAGTCGGAGAAACGGCACGGCACCTCCCGGCCACCAGTGTGACCTGAACGCCTGAGGCCGCTCAAGGGAGCCAGCCTGCTGGCGCGGCGGTGTGGTAGCACCACTCAGGTGTCGGTGGTCGTGCGAGGTGCCACCGGGCTGCTTCGGCGGGTCGGAATACCGTCAGGGTTGACTGGCCACCTTTCGCCGGGATGCAGCGCAACCGTCGGCACTCCAGACGGGTCGGAGTCCCGGGTCGACGACCTATGGCCCGGCAGCCTCAGATCGATGGAACACCACCCAGCTACCCCACAGAGCCTGACTTTCCACTGCTGACCATTGTGAGTTCGGCGCAGCGCCAATCAAGGCATCCCAAAGGTCCACGGTCGGCACGTAATAGGGAGCGCCTCGGCCCAGCGCGTTAGACCAAATGACAGCGCCATCAGACGCCAGCAGCCTTACCACTTCGTCAGCGAAGAGAGGCGCGTCGCCAATGACCACCGCAGTGAAAGTGCGTTTGTGAAACGGGAGCGCGCTTGCATCGGCTTGGACCTGCCGGCTCATACGCTGGCGTTGCATCATCTTCATCGATAGGTCGACGCAGACGATGTCGTCCCAGACCTTTTGAAGATAGGCCGTCAGGACTCCCGTACCGCTTCCGATCTCCAGACACCGTCCAGTTCTTGGAAAGCTCCCACGATCGAGCGCATCGATCAGCGGAGCCGCTCGATAGCCCCCTCGTTCATCCACCCACGTATCCGACATGGCGTCGAACACCTCGGCAGTAAACTTGGCGATTTCTGGGGTCCACGATGAGGGGTTGTTGAGGACTTCTGCCATCAACCTTTGATTTTCGGGCGCCTCGGGCCGAACGGGTTTCCCATCTGGCGCCTCGACCACTCGTGGAAGCTCGCTGATATCTCTGCTCATCCTGGCGAGTATGGCGTTATCGCCGGGGCAAAGAGTGAGGGGTGATCCCGAACAGCCGGGATAGGCGCGACACTCCGAATCCACTTCGGGCTAGCGCGAGGTCGACCGCTCCGACATCAACCTCGGAGCAGGAACGAGACTCTACCGAGCATCGGCGTCGAGAACGGGGGTGATCTTGATGTCGTCAGGCGGGGCAATCCCGCCCGCCTTCACCCCCTCCGCCAGCGGGCCCTCGGCGAAACTCTGCCAAGCGTCGGCGCTCGGCCAGAAGTCCACGATCCCGATTTGGCCGCCAACCTCGTAGCCGGAGTGAAAGAGCATCCCGGCCGGGATCGCGAAACCAAGCATCTGGTCGTACATACCCCGGTAGGTCTCGACTCGCTCTTGAGCGTGAAGGTGACCATGACAGCCATGGAGTTGCCCCTTTATCGGTCGGAGAATCAGAACCTAGTCGCGATCACCTTCTGGGTGTCGAGTGAATCGGCACGGCGGGACGCGCGGGCGCCTGCCCCGGTGCCGGTTTAGAGCTGAACGCATTCCCATCACTAACGACATACCGTGAGTGAATGAGTATCGACGACGAAGGTCGCGCTCCCATTTGTCCATTTTGCGGGGTGACTGCTCTACCGGGTGACGCGGGGCACGTTCTCGACCCACGCTTCATCTGTGAAAATCCCGGCTGCGAAGCATTCGACGAAGTAATCGAGGCTGGTTGGCCCTCCGATCCGTGCCCCATACGGGGTGGGACACTCCGGCACATCCCGGCGTGTGGATGACCGCCTCACGCTGTCCGAAGCCCGAACGCGATAAACCGTCGGCTCCATCATGTCCATTGGCCCGGCAGACGCTGTCGAGACGCGGGATCACCCAGAACCCGCTGGTTGATCGAGAATCTTCTGATACCGGCTCTCCTCGATATTGACATCTCTGTCGCAGTTGGAAGACCGTATTGCCCTGGATCGACGACGACCGGAGGGTCAGGAGAATGGGGCCAGACTGCAGCGTGAGGTCAGGAACTCGGTGATCGCTCTGGTGGTGCTTCGGCGGACGCGGAGGGCGTCACGTCACGACGGGCCTACGTCGTTGATGCTCATCCGACGGCTCACCCCTGCGCTCGCCGTCACCTTGGTCCTCGCTTGTGCGGGCTGGGGGGCCGGGCCGACTGGGGCGAGCACTCCGATCTCGACCCCAACAATCGCGGCGTCGGATCCGTACAGTTGCGCCGATGCCGTCTGCTCTGGTCTGGTAGCGATTGCGCACGGTCGCTCCCTCTACTTGGAATGCGAGGGAGTCGGCGAGCCCACCGTCGTGCTTGTCGCGGGCCAGGGCGGGCGCGCCAATGACTGGACCCACCTACCCGACAGCCAGGGGGTGTTGACGCCAAGCCCGAACGCCGTAGATCCGGAAGTAGCCAAGTTCACCCGTGTGTGCGCCTACGACCGCCCCGGCACGGCGTCCGACCTCATGAACGGGGTCGAGCTGACTCCGTCGACGCCCGTTCCGCAGCCGGTCACGGCACGGAGCTCAGCGGCAGATCTGAACGCCGTACTGACAGCATCGGGGCAGCGCGGTCCCTTCGTCCTCGTCGGGCAGTCCTACGGCGGTGACGTCATCCGGGTCTACGCCAGTGAACACCCGAAAATGACCGCCGGCCTCGTCTTGGTCGACGCGCTATCCGAATACCTGGCCACGTACTTGTCGTCCAAGCAACTAAAAGAGTTGCAACGGCTCAACTCGCCAGCGACGCAAGGTAGGCCCGCCGATTCTGAGTATTCCAACTACAAGACCGTGTTCGCCCAGTTGCACAGGGCCGCAGTTCCGAAGGTTCCGGTGATCGTTCTGACAGCGGACAAATTTTTGCTGACGCCGGAAGGTGGCTGCACTCGACCTTCCGCCGTCCTTCTCCAAGGATCTCTGGACTGCTCAGCAGAAGGCGGAACCTGTCAAGCGATTTGAGACACGTTCTTATGACGCAATCCGTACAAGGTCCTCGACCGGCACAGGTTCATTGATCCACGCCACGGTGGGCAGCTTCGGAGGCTGTGGCCGGCGGTGGCTGAACCGAACCGGGTTCGCCGCGTAGGCGGCATCGAGCGTCTCGGCGCGCTGGGAGCGAACCTCCTCGGCGGTGCCGTAGTGCACCGAGGCCGGCGTGTGGTAGCCGATGCCCGAGTGGCGGTGCTCGTGGTTGTAGTAGGCGAAGGACGCCTCGCAGAACGCCCGGGCGTCTTGGATGCAGCCGAAGCGCTCGGGGAAGGCGGGGCAGTACTTGAGCGTCTTGAACTGCGCCTCGCTGTAGGGGTTGTCGTTGCTCACGTGCGGGCGGCTGTGGCTGCGGCCGATGCCCAAGAACGTGAGCAGCTCGGTCACCGGGTTCGACGTCATCGACGAGCCGCGATCGGCGTGGATGGTGAGCTGGTCGGGGGGCACCCGGTGGCGCGCCACGGCGTCGGCGATGAGCTCTTTGGCCAGCTCGCCTGACTCAGAGGGCGCCACACACCAGGCCACGACGTAGCGGCTGAAGATGTCGAGCACGACGTAGAGGTCGAAGTACTCGCCGCGCTTTGGGCCCTTGAGCTTGGTGATGTCCCAGGACCACACGACCAACGGCGCGCCGGCGACGAGCTCGGGCTTGACCTTGGCGGGGTGCGTCGCCTGGCGGCGGCGCTCGCGCACCTCGCCCTGGGAGCGCAAGATCCTGTAGTAGCTGGACTCCGACGCCAGGTAGACGCCTTCGTCGAGGAGGCTGAAGTAGACCTGGGCGGGCGAGCAGTCGGCGAAGCGTTCAGAACGCAGTACCTCGAGAACGGCGTCGACCTCTTCGTCGCTGAGCTTGTTCGGCGGGGCGGGCCGGGGCTTGCGCTCCGTCACCCGGCACGGCTTGAGCCGGCGGTAATGGCTGGCCCGGGCCCGCCCGACGGCGGCACAGGCGCTCTTGGTGCCGAGCAGCGGCTCGACGACGGCGAAGCATTCGTCGATCACCGCGTCGGCTCCTCGTCTGACTGCTGGTCGGTCTCCGGAGTGCTCTGCGCCAGCAGCTGCGCCAAGAGCTCCGATGCTTTTCCCTGGGCCTCGAGCGCCGTGCGGTGGCGAGCCAACTGGTCCTCGAGCTTGGCGTTGCGCCGGCGCAAGAGATCGAGCTCGCGCTCGGCCGCCGAGCGCTTCTTGCGGTGCTTGGGTGCGAGTCCCGAGAGGGCACCGACGTCGCGGGCGCGCTGCCACTCGACGATGTGGCTCGAGTACAGGCCCTCTCGGCGCAACAGGGCGCCCTTGCCACCGTCTTCGGTGATCTGTTCGTATTCCTCCAAGATGGCCAGCTTGTAGTCGGCGCCGAACTGGCGCCGCTTGGGTCTCGCCGCCGGATTGTCTTCGGCCACGGCCCCATTCTGGGCGCGTGTCGTCACAGGTGCTGATGTCATGGTCATTTGGTCTACGTGTTCCTGACTCGCCCTGGTGGGATGGTGGGCTACTGCAGGTGTCTCACGTCAGCCTGACAGACAGGGAGGCGCAGGCCAGGCTTGCCGGTCTCTTCCCCGGCGCGGCGTGGGTCACGAAGACCAACGCCAGTCACTACATCCAGTGGGACCAGCCACTGCTCGTGACCAATTCGGTCCGAGAGGTTGTCGACAAGGTGCGAGGGACGGCGAATCCACCGACGGTCAACCTGAAGGCGCAGGCGAGCCCGCTTTCAGTTCCCTCACTGGGCGGCGAAGAGTACATCCCCTGATGGCATGTGACCGTAGGATCGGTCGAGGTCGGGCTCACAGCCAAGATACCGAGAAGTTTGTGGGCCTCCTAGCGATGCCGCTTATGCGGGCCATGCGGCCGGTAGGCGCAACCCGAACAAAATCGAAGCGGCCCTCCGCCGGTCGTTGATCGGGTCCCCTCCGGGGACACCGCCCCGACTGCGGTTCCCGGGAACTGACGGAGAGGCCGTTGGGCCCACAACATCCGCTGCGGTGGTGGAACGAGTTCCCACGCTGGAGGAGCGAGTCTGCACTGGACAATTCGCACGGCTCTGCAGCGCTTGTAATTAGGCTTCCGAGCGATGGTGAAACTGGTCTTTTGCGTACGCCGGCATCCTGACATCGAGAAGTCCGAGTTCCACCGGTACTGGAGAGACGTTCATGGGCCTCTGGTGGCAAGCGTCGCGCCGGCTCTCGGGATCCGTCGCTACGTGCAGGTCCACACAGTCCCTACGCCCCTAAATGACGTACTCGCCGCCACCCGCCACGCTCCTGAGTGTTTCGATGGAGTTGCCGAGTTGTGGTTTGACAGCGCTGAGGCGATTTCCGCTGCGGCTTCGACTCCAGAGGGAGCGGCCGCCGGAGAATTGCTACTAAAGGATGAGCTGCGATTCATAGACCATTCGCGTTCGCCGCTTTTTCTTGCTGAAGAACACGGGCTCATCTAACCGACGTCTCGGAGCCCGTCGCTCAGCGGCACTCGTTTCCTGCCCGTGCCTGAATGGCAAGCATGACGCGAGCGCTCTGTCTTGATCGCCAGGTGGGTTGGACCCGTTCCGCACCCGCCGTGGTTTGTCGGACTGAACGCGACGGCGGTCGGGTGCGTAGCGTCGGGGTGGCATCAATGAAGCGGACGCCCCCCAATCTCCGCTCTCGACCGCATTTGTGGAAAGTGCCTCATAACGCGCGGCAATTCCGGTTGAGGATGCCAACTACCGACGGGACAGGATGTCACCCGGAGATCAGGTTCAGAGTGTGAGTAGCTCGTCTGCCCGCGCCAACCAGAAGTCCACTTCGGTAGGGCTGTTGCGCCGGATAGGCCAATCGATAAGCCGGACGAATAGATGCGCCAGATACGCCTGTGCCCTCAACTCTTCGAGGTGGTTGAAAGCCTCGGCAAAGAGTCGGGACCGGACCCCCGGTCCACACTCCACATTCAGGCTTGTCAGAGCGAACATGACCAAATCGAAGCCGGCGTCTCCCACGATGGCGAAGTCGGTATCGACGACCGCCGAGAGGTCATTGCCATCAACGAGAAGATTGCCTGGGTGAAGATCCCAGTGGACTACATCGTGAGCGATGAAGTCTTCGCTCTTCAGCGAGCACCCGAACGACTCGATTCGCTCAATCAGCGATCGGGTTCGTTCATCGTACTCATGGAAGGATTCGTGGCGGCAGTAGCCATTCCCACCGAAGGCGAGCGTCGCGATGAGGTTCTCGGGCCAGCGGACAGGGTCGTGTGAATCTGCCAATCCGAGGCGGCATGAGTGAAGGTCCAAGAGCCGATCGATGAGCCGATGATCGATCGAGGTGGCCGGAGTCCCGGGCATGAACTCTTGGATGATGAAGGTGACCTCCTCGCCATCAATGACTGATTCGGCTGGGACCGGCCAGCCCGCCGCACATCGAAGCCGCTCGGAGAGGACGACGGCCTCACCTCGAAGAGCCCGGCCATCTGGCGTGGTGTCCCACTTCATGACGATCGGATGGCCATTTGGTCCGAGGAACTGGTGTGCACCGGTTTCGCCGCCACTGAGTTGACGCACGTGGCGAAATGCCTTCCCTGTCACTTTTGAGAGGATCGAAGCCGCTGCCTCGGCATCTACGTGCGAGTCACGAACCATGCCTTCAAGCATTGCATTAGCACGGAGGTGACCCCTCTGGACTGCCTCCGACATCATCGCCGGAGCTGGGCGCAATTCCAGCACCTAGTCCGCTTGCGGATTAGGCAGGGAAGGCTTTCGTTTCTCCGTACCAGGAGATGGGATCACGCTTGACCGCCTCCCACCGTCGCTTTCCCGATGCGGCCAACAGAGCCTGCAGCGACGCGTCTCTACTCGCACGCTGCCACAGGGCTTGTCGGCTCTCGCCGACGGACTCGGCAATCTGCTCCCACGACAGTCCAGCCGAGCGCGCAAACGAGATTGCTTCCTTCTGGGCTGCATCAAAGTAACGACCAAATGCAGCCGCTACTTGAAGGACTTCCAGCGGGTCGGGGTCTGGGCTTGTCCTAATGCGCTCCCATGCTTCCCAGAACGACTCCACGGGTTTCACCGTCACAACACTGAACGAATCGCAACCGTCTGTCAACACTCGTTTACAACCGTGAGATGCTCGCTCGGCCAAAACTCTCCCTAACCTCTGCGCTACTCGCTGTCGGGCGACTGGCTCATTACGCCCGGTAGGCACGCCGACGGCGGAGCAGGAAAGACGTTGAAGCGGTGTGCAGCTGCACCGATGCGAAAGCGCCCGTCCCACGAACTGTCGGGGATCGGGCGCTTTTCTCATTTGATCCGAGAGTGGATGCTCGGGGAAATGGCTACCAGTGGGCGTTTTGCCCTTGCCGTGGCAACGCTTCCACTTCAAGCTGCTTGCCGTTGGTTCTATCTGGGCCTACCAGGATCTCTCCCAGTCAATCCTCGTCCATCCGCTCTAGGACGGCTCTTCATGCATACGGAGCATAAGCGCCTCCTTTTGGAACCCTCTCGGATCCCGCACCATCAGTGTGCGCTCAGTGCACCGCGACTTCAAGATGACCAATTTCCTATCTGGGCCACAGGGCACAGGGCGGTTCAGATGAGTGCAGGACCTGCATAGCGCTTGGCGAGTCATCCGCCGAGAGCGTGGACGACGGCCCTACCAATCACCAGAAGTCCAACGCCTGCGAGAATCTCGGAGCCACGATCCGCCGCGCTCGGTGCCAACGTCGGCGACTCCTTACACGCGAGAGCCGAGCAGGGGTCGCAACGATGGGCCGACTTGATCAGCGAGGGCCACGGCCACCACCCGTCGTTCGTACGAAACCGGATACCCAGGGTTAGGCGTCAGGACAAATCGGCCCAGTGTGTGCCCCTGCAATTGCACCAGCAGTTCGATCTCTGGACCGGGCAGCCCCATGCGATGGACACCCCAGACCCTCCCGCCGAGGAAGACACGTCCGTCGTGCTCCAGCCGCAATATGGGACGCTCTGCCGTTCCCGCTTCGTAGCGGCAGGCTTGAAGGTGCAACAGGGCAATGAGTTCGTTCCGCACGCGTGCAACCACCTCTCGGGAGGATGCGCCCGACGTGGCGAGTTCCGAAACGTCGTGAATAAGCCCGACAAAATCCGCCTCCTCGGCTGCTGTCGCATGGTGGAGGCGGTTCCGGGCCGCGAGTTCGGTCACGATGATCCCCACCACGAAGAGGCTGAGGGCGGTCTCGATGTCGGGGCGGTGGGTAATGGCGAACTTCTCGTAGGGGCGCGTGAGGAAGAAGTCGAACCACAAGGTTGCCGAGACCGTGGCCACGAACCCGGAGAAGCGGTTGCCCAATGCCGCCACCGCCACGATGACCGCAACGAGGATCAGCGCGGATGCCGTGTTGGCGAAGCTCGATCGGAATGGGACGAGGATGACAGCCACACCGAGCGGCAGAACCACTGCTGCGACGAGGGCTATTTGATCCCGGTAGGCACGAATCGCATCCATGAGCTCCTCGCTTTGATCGGTTGTCCCCATTTTCGCACGACGTGCCGGCGAAGGCTCAGGTTCGGCTCACCGATTCGATAATCTCGGGCTCCAGAGTGCCAAGGCGATGGCCACCATCGGGGTTGGTCGGCTCTCGATGTCGCCTTCTTGGTAGGTGAACCTGGGCGGTACCCCCGCTCGGCAGCAGTTCCTACTTGGCCACACCCACCGGTGTGGTTGTTCCGATCCGAGTCAGGTCGAACCCTTGGCCGATCACGGTCAGCTGATCACCGATGGTGAGCTTGACGTCGCCGGTCGGGAAGAACACCGTGTCTCCACGCGAGATCGAAGTGATGAGAAGTCCGGCGGGGAGTCCGGCCTGGCGAATCGTTTTACCCGCTACCGGTGACGCCGCGGTGAGTGTCACCTGGGCCGCACCGGTCATAGCCCCGAGATCACTCATCCGTTCGGCGCTTGTGACCAATTCCTGGCGGTAGGCCCGCACCACGTCGGAGACGGATAGCGTTCCGACAACCCGGCGTTCGTCATCGAGGACTGGGACCCACGATTGCGGTGCGGCCGTAAGGCTCTCGAGCGCCACATCGAGTCGGCTGGAGTCTGACACGGTGGGAGCCCCCGCATCGACGAGATCTCCGACTCTGTGCCGGCCCTCGCCCGACTTCTCGATCCTCGATCGGGCGATGGTCCCTTCGAGTCGGCCGGCTTCGTCGACCACCGGTGCTCCGCTGAGACCTGCGTCGAGGAGCGCACGTCGCACGCTGTCGATGCTGCGTTGTGTCGTGATCACCAATTTGGGCTGTGCCATCGCCCGGGCGACCGGAATCGCCCCAAGGAGCGGCAGCCCGGCCAACAGTCGTTGTGATGGCGCCTCCGATCGGTTCTTCAGCTGGCTGCGATACATGGTGTCGTCGCTGCGGCGCACGATCAGCCACGAGATGCCGACAGCGATCATGGCGGGCGTGAGGATCGAGAGGCTTCCGGTCATTTCGGCGACCATAAGCATGACGGCGAGGGGTGCGCGTGAGATGCCCCCGAAACAGCTCATCATGCCGACGATCACGTAGGGCGCGGGGTCGTGCCCCATCGACGGGAACACCGGGTCGAAGACCCGCCAAACCGCAGCGCCGAGAAAGGCTCCGATCACGATGCCGGGACCGAAGATCCCGCCCGACCCTCCCGAGCCGATTGACAGACCGGTGGCCAGGATCCGAGCGAAAGGGACGATGAGCACGATCCACAGCGGGATGGACGCCAGGCCGTTGTGGCTGAGGCACTGCTGCACCCAGCCGTAGCCGGTGCCGATGACCTGGGGTACGGCGACGGCGATGGATCCGACCAAGAGGCCCCCGACGGCCGGAGCTGTCCATTGAGGCAGAGGAGATCGCTTGAAGAGGTCGGCCAGCCCATAGAAGCCCTTGGCGTAGAGGAGTCCCATGAGGCCAGCCAGAAGTCCGATCAGGGCGAACCAGAGAAGCTGAACCGGGTCGTCGAAGTGGTAGGCGGCAACATAACCGAAGAGGGGTGAAAACCCTTCTGCCGCTCCGAACACCACGAAGCTGACGACCGAGGCGATGAAGCTGGGGAGCAGGGCTGCAGGGTCGAAGTCGTCGCGGTAGAGGATCTCGGTGGCCAACACGGCACCGCCAAGCGGCGCGCCGAAGATCGCCCCGATGCCTGAGCCGATACCCGTGGCCACCGCGATCCTCCCGTCGGCGGGCTCGAGGTCGAGGCTGCGGGCGAGCAGCGATCCGAAGCCGGCGCTGATCTGCCCGGTCGGGCCTTCTCGGCCGCCCGAGCCACCGGAGCCGATGGTGAGTGCCGACGCCACGATCTTGACGATGACGGCGCGAAAGCGCACACCCCGAGGGTTGTGGTGCACGGCTGCAATGGCGGCGTCGGTGCCGTGCCCTTGCGCCTCCGGGGCGATCCGGAAGACCAGTACCGCCCCGAGCAGCGCGCCGGCCCCGGCAATGAGTGGGAGGGCCCACGGGCGAGCGGGCGAGCTCGACGCTGCCAGGCCTCCTTCACCCTTGGGGGTCGGCACCTGGTAGCCGGCGAGGATAGTCAAGAAGAAGTGGGTGCAGACGACGAGCGCCTCGTAGAACACGATGGCACCGACACCGGCCACGGCGCCGATCACCACACCGAGGACACTCCACTTCTTGAGGTAGGACGCAGAGGCCACCCAACGCCCCGCTCGTGCGCTGAGACCCCTGGCCCACGTGGCACGGCTGGGATGGGGGGTGTCGCCTTGCTCGCTCACAGGTCCCACCCGGCACTCCAGTCCTGTTCGGGGACCTCACCTGCAGCCTGGGCCAATTGCGTCAGCGCGACCGCGACCGAACGTTGGGTCTTGATTGGGACTGCGGTCAACAGGTCGGCAATCTCCTGGCGCCGGCGAGCGGTCACCGCGTCGACGAGCTCGTGACCCGTTTTCGTCAACGCGATGTGCACTTGACGGCGGTCGTGACGGTCGGTCCGTCGCCGAACGAGGCCCTTCTTCACGAGTCGATCGCACAGTCGCGAGGCAGTGGGCGGTGTGACCGCCACCGCCTCGGCCAATTCGGCCACGCTCTGCGGCCCGCGTGAGGCCAGGACGATGAGCGAACGGTACTGAGTGAGGGTGACCTCCTCGCCGGCATCGGCCAGCGAACGGGCGGCGATCGCTACGAGCACCCGGCTGGCACTGAGCACAGCGTCCACGACCGACTCCTGGCTGGAGTCAGCGGTGGGGGAGTTTCGTTGCATATACTAATAAGTGTATACACAAACTAATCTGAAGACATGCTCCCAGATCGGCCGGGTCACGGACACCCTTTTAAGGGTCCGGACGGCCGGATGCTTACTGCCGCAATGCTCTCGACAGGTCGGCCGCTGCGATCATCGTGCGGAGGGACCGCGAGGATCGGGATACAAGCACGCCTCTCAACAGGCGCGTCACGGGTGCCAGTGCTGTCCAACGTTCACAAGGTCCAGGCCGGCGATCGCCCCGGCGTTCAGGTCGCCCCGGTCCGTCAGCAAGGGCTCGAAGCGAGCGAACGAGCATCGCAACTCAGTCGCCAGGGAGGCTCATCCAGCTGATGGGAAATTTGGTGGTGACCCCGGGGCGAGGAACGCGCCCACTTTGTTGAAGATGGCCGGTGCGAACTGCACGTTGTCGGGGGCATTGGCCTCGGCAGTGGTGAAGACGACGACAGCGAACCGCTTGCTCGGGAGGTATGCCACAGCGCCCGTGAAACCCTCGAGTCCCGGAGCTCCGGCGATGATCCACCCGTTGGCAACTGCGCCACCCATCCCGTAATAGAACGACGAGGTCATGGAACCCAGGCCCACGGTGACCGGGGCGAACTGCTCAGCATGCGACTGCTTGGACAACAACGTACCCGTGCCCACGGCCTGAGCCCACCGCCCCATGTCGCCCAGTGAGGAAGTCATGTCGCCGGTGTACGTGGCCCAGCTCGGACTCCAGAAGGTGTCGTCCTCGTAGAAACCCCGTTCCGAGGTGTATCCGTGCAAGGTGGGAGTCGGCGTATAGGCGGTGGTGGTCATCTGCGTGTTGTGAAGATGAAGAGGCCCCAGGACGTTCGTTGCGATCTGCGCCGCCACGGACTTGCCTCCGACGATGCGGAGGATCTCGCCCAGCAGAACGAAGTTGGTGTCGCTGAAGGACCAGCTTGTACCTGGCGCGAAGTTGAGTGGATGGCTCACCCCGACGTCGACCAGCTCCTGGGGAGTCCAGAATCGGAAAGGGTTGGCGTGGACCGCGTCGATGAACGACGGGTCCTTCACGTAGTGGTAATAGCCCGACGTGCTCCGGGCGAGCATGGCCACCGTGATTTTGTCAGCATCCGGGAGTGAGGGAAACCACTTGGACAACGGATCGTTCAGGCTGATCCGCCCCTTTTGCACGAGTTGTAGGAGCAACGTCGTCTCGAAGGTCTCGGTGGTATTACCGATGCGAATGTGCATTGTGGGCGTGGCATCGAACCCCGGATAGGCGTTCCCAATCGCTCCGGTGACCAAAGGCTTCCCTCGCTGCCACACCCCGAAGGTCACTGAGCGCAGCGAGTATTGGGCCTGCAGACGCTGGATGATCGACAGCACGGCGCCGCCGCGGCTGTCCCCTGAGGCTGCACAGACGTGAGCAGCGAGACGCTCACCATTCGTTCCACAACCGGTTGCCGCACTCGCGGGCACCCGGCCGAAAATCACGGCAAGAGCGCTACTGCAGCCGACGAGAACGACGGCCACAACGCCAACCCAGATTGGGCGCATGGCGCGCCATCTCTGGGTCAGCGGCGCCATCTCGACGACGTTAGCTTAGAGCCCGATCCGAAATAGTCGGACGCTAAATGTCCGCGTTGGCCGGTTGTGGGTGCGATGTCGACCGACGAATGCTCGCCTGCGCATGGGCTCGGGAGCGGTCGTGTCGATAACAGTTTGACTGATAGAGACCAACAGCCAAGGAGCAACGGTGTCACGGGGCAGCTGGAGCGATCGTATTGCGCCGTCCGAGGGCGCTGGGCCCGGACATTCATGGGTGTCACCGAACAGTGACCGGATCGAAGTCACCTACTCAGCGTCACAAGGTCCGGCCAGAGCCCTTCAATCGCTTCCAGGACGCTTGCACCTTGATCGCCGATCTGCCGGAGACGATGATGCTTGGCGATGCTGCTGGCGTACTCGAGCGTGAGTGGGGTGAGGCGTCTATGTGCATCGACAACGTCGGGTGGTGCCGGGTAGGCAACGAGCCATGCCAGGTGCAAGACGTGGCAGAAGGCACCAAACGGTCCTCCGAGTCTGATCCGATCAGGTACGCGCTCGGCTGTGAAGGGATAGCTACCGAACCAGTCGTGGAGACCATCGAAGAATGGATCAGCCGCGGCGTAACGAAGCTCCGGTACCCGGTAGAACGCGATCGCTGCGGCGCACATGAGGCAGGGCTCGAAGGTGGTGTACAGCGGTCCCGTGATCCGGGTTCCAAAGGGCACTTGGGACAATGCGTCCATCTCGGCGTGCGCCATGATCGTTCCCGACAAGTGAGAGTCCGACTGTTCAGTTGTCCTGTTGCGACCCTTCGCAACCACTGATCCGGTCTGATCGACAAGTACAGCACCGACCCCAGCTGAACCCGCGGTCCATGATTTCCACGCTTGGTCGATGGCGAGCTGCCATGTCGAACCCAAGGAGTCCCAGGCCGACAAGGGGGAGTCCACTCAGCCGATCGTAGGTGCCTGTGTCCCAGACCAATGACCGCGGCGCTGCGATTGCGAACGCTGTCAAGGCCAGCCGATCCCGCCTCCGATGGGCGAGTCCGGCGGGATTACGGTTGTTGTCTTGGCCCGCCACTCGGGTTCAGGTCAAAAGGGGGAGGACGATGGACCTCGGAAGACGAGCCCGAAGGCTCCTCGTTCTCATAGCGACAGTGGGATGCTTGCTCGCGGGCACGATCTCAGTGGCTACCTCCGAAAGGGCCGCTATCGCCGCCGACAGACCGTTTGCGCAGCTTGGCGGTCATCGGATCCTCGGCTGGGGCTTTGCCGCCCCCACAGCGGTTTCTACGGATGGCACCCATTTATGGGTCACCAATCAGGAAAACTCTGTGACAGAAGTGGACGCTTCCACACTTGTCGGCAGGGGTATCGCTGGTTCTGGCTACGGTTTGGACTCCCCTGCTGCTGTTTCTTCCGACGCCTCGCACGTGTGGGTTGCCAACGTCGCCGGGAATTCCATGACCGAGCTCGACGCCTCAACGGGTGCCGTTGTCCAGGTGATCTCTGGTCCCAGCTTTGGCTTCAACCAGCCCGATGCTGTGTCCTCCGATGGGGCCCACGTATGGATCGCCAACTTCGCCGGCAATTCTGTGACCGAGCTCGACGCCTCGACCGGAGCCCTTGTGCAACTGCTCTCCGGTCCCGGCTACCCGTTTTCGAATCCTCGCGCCGTATCCTCCGACGGCGCCCACGTCTGGGTCGTGGGCGCCGATGCCGTTACCGAGCTGGACGCCTCGACGGGAGGTTTTGTGAAGTACAAAAAGGGCCCTCAAAACGGATTCAATAGGCCCGATGCCGTTTCCTCCGACGGGACCCATGTGTGGATCGCCAACGCTGGCGGGAACTCGGTCACGGAGTTAAACGCTTCTACCGCAATAGTAGTTGGGGTCCTGTCCAACTCCCGCGACCAGTTCAACGACCCCGTGGCAATCTCATCCGACGGCACCCACGTTTGGGTGGCCAACGAAGTAGGGAACTCCGTAACGGAGCTGAACGCCGCCACCGGCGGATTCACACACCTGCTCGGCGGTACCGCCAGTTACGACTTCATCGACCCCGACGCAGTTTCCTCCGACGGCACCCATGTCTGGGTGGCCAACGGCGCAGGGAACACGGTAACGGAGTTGAACGCCGCGAGCGGCGCTCCGGCCCACGTGATTTCCGGTTCTCACTACGAGTTCAGCAGTCCTGATTCTGTGTCCTCGGACGGCGTGCATGTGTGGGTCGCCAACTACCGCAATTCTGTGGCTGAACTCGATGCGGCCACCGGAACCTTGATTCAAGTTCTCGGGCGCAGCGACGATTCTGGCTACGGGTTCAACGAGCCCGGGGCGATTTCCTCCGACGGCACCCATGTCTGGGTGGCCAATTTCGCTGGCGATTCGCTGACAGAGCTGGACGCCACGACCGGAGGACTGGTTCAAGTCCTTACCGCCGACGGCTTGAACGGCCCTGATGCCGTTTTCTCCGACGGCACTCACGTCTGGGTCGCCAACGAAGCGGGGAACTCAGTCACCGAGCTCGATGCATCTACCGGAGCCGTTGTCCAAGTACTGACCGATCTGAGCTATGCCTTCTCAACTCCCGACGGCATCTGCTCTGACGGCACCCGAGTCTGGGTCGCCAACGCCAACGGACACTCGATAACTGAGTTGAGTGCCTCCACCGGCGCCCTCGTCCACGTGCGATCGGATCCGAACTATTTCAATGAACCGGCCGGGTTGTCCTGCGACGGCACGCACGTATGGATCCCCGACGACGGGAGCAACTCAGTCACGGAACTGAACGCCACAACCGGAGCCGTTGTTCTGGTGCTCACTGATGCCAGTTACGGCTTCGCCGACCCCGTAGCCACCACCTCCGACGGCACTCACGTGTGGGTTGTCAACGGCGGTGGCGATTCAGTGAGCGAGTTGGATGCCAGCAACGGAGCACTCGCCCGGGTAATAAAGGGCGTTGGCTACGGGTTTGACATCCCTTCGGCAATCTCCTCCGATGGAGCACATGCCTGGGTTACCAACGCCGACCAGTCCGTAACCGTGTTTCCGGCCCAGTGAACCCGTGACGAGCCAGGCATTTTTGGCCTATCGACGGGACGCAGTGCCAGCCGCTGAGCAGTTGGCAGGGTGAACGCGTCCATAGCCGTGCCTCCGTGAGGTGGCTCTTCAGATCTCCCAGACTCGTGCAGATCAGCCGTACCTCGCTCGAAGGAGACGTAGAACGGTGCCCGCATGGGCCGACTCTCCTCGATCTTCTTTCGAGAGCGTGTGCGAGCCTCTGCGGCTTCTTCGACACCTGGACAGCCCAACCGACCATCGGAGTTCAGGTTGAAATCATTGACAGAGTGCCACTAACGGCCAGAGGCGGCGGTGACCCTTCGGAGTGCCCCCGAGCGCCGGCTGTGAGACGCGTCAGTGCCGGGCGACGATGCCGCTCGTAGCGAATGGGTCAAGAATGAAACATGGCCACCGCCGGCGAACCGGGGAACAATCCGGCCGACCATTCGGCGCGGTCCGAATCGAGCGGGTTCGAAGCCCGATCGGCCTCGGAGGTCGCCCCGAGCAGGTTGGACCGCGTGCGGAAGACGGCGCAGCGCGCTCGGGCCGACCTCGAGGCTCGCCGGGCCGGATCGGCGTCGATCGATAGCGCTTTTGAGGCGGTTGAACGCGACGCACAAACCGGGGGAGGAGTGCTCGCTGCGGCGGTCGCCTTTCGTCTCTTCATGTTCCTCGTGCCGTATGCCCTTGTCATGATGACGGGCTTCGGACTCTTGTCGACGGGCATGGGCCAAGATCCGAAGGATGCCGCTCGGTCGGCGGGGATCGGGGGTCTCCTGGCGAGTGCCGTGGGTAGCGAGAGCAGCCTCTCGCTGGTCAACCGTCTATTGGTGCTTTTTCTCGGAGGCATTGCGTTGGCCTTCACGGCTCGCTCACTCGTTGGAGTGCTCTGGGTCGTCGACCGATTGATCTGGCGTGTCCAACCCAAGCGGAAGCCCACGCCTTGGGCCGCACTCACCTTGTTTGGTGTCGTTACCGCCCTCTTCGTGATCGCAGACGTAGCGGCCTGGATGGGAACCCAGTCGATCGCACTGAAATTGCTTGCCTTTGTTCTGACGATCGTGGGATCGGGCGCCGTATGGTTCCTGGCATCGTTGTGGCTGCCGCACGAACAGTGCGACTGGAGTGCTCTCCTCCCCGGAGCCGTCATAGTGGGTCTTGGCGTGGGGCTTCTTCATCTGCTGACGATCACCTACGTTGCCTTTGAAGTGACGAGGAAGTCCGCCCTTTACGGTGCAATCGGAATCTCCCTGGCACTGCTGCTCTGGACGTATTTCGCTGGCAGGCTGCTGACCGCCTCGATTGCCGCAAACGCATCACTCTGGAAGCGTCGGACGGCAGAAGCGACTCCGGGCCCCGTCGGCCCGTCGTGACGGAGGTCGATCTCGAGGTGTCCCAGTTCACTGCCGGCTCGGGGTGCATGGCGATATGAAACAGGGCCAACCTCGACCCTCAAACGCCGACTGCGGGCAGTGGCGGCCCGAAGCGCTCAGGAGCCCTGCGTCGGCGTGAGGACCACCAGCGGGATAATCCGCTCGGTCTTCCGCGCGATGTCACCAAGCTGCGGATAGCGCTCGGTTGCGTTCGCAAAGAGTCGGTCGCGATCGTCGCCGGTCGCCTCCTCCGCCACAACGTCCATCGTGTCGTCACTGACTTCGATCTTCGTGACGGGGTGCTCCTTCAGGTTGTGATACCAGGCTGGATGCTTCGGCGCCCCTCCGTTCGCGGCCCAAATGAAGTAGCGCCCATCGTCGGGCAGGTACGCGACCGGGTTGACGCGGCTCACACCGGACGTCGCGCCGGTGTGGTGGAGCAGCAGCAGTGGCGTTCCCTCCCACATGCCGCCGACTCGTCCGCTGTTGGCCCGGAATTCACCGATCACCTTGGCGTTGTACTCTCCGGGTGTTTCAGCCATCGGGATCCTCTCATTTTCCATGTTGCTTTGGTCTTGAGGGCGACCGGGCGCCCTGACCGTCTGACCAAGTGCTCCTCGCTCTGGCGGCGGACCCGCTACGAGGTCCGTAGGGCAGACCCGGTCTCAAGGAGGGTTTTGAGACTGGAGAGAACAGCGGGCCAGCCCTCAGAAATGGCCGGGAGAACGTCGCTGCCAGGCTCGAAGCCGTCGTGGACGACGGTGAGCCTTGCGGCGCCATGTCCGACGTCCTCAATGTCGAAGGCCACCTTGGATCGGGGTTCAGCCCGCCAGGCGTCAGCGGTGGCATCGTCCATGCCGACTTCGGCGGCCCACTCGGGCGTAATCGTGTGCCAGGTGTACGCCAGTCGGCTGTAGGGATCGGACTCGAGGATCACCTGCTCAGGGTCGCTCACGACAAGCCCGACCTCCTCGTGTGCCATGTCGTAGGTGGAGCCCTTCTTCCAGTCCGAGCGGAACGTCTTCTCACCAGCCCTTTGATGCCGCCAGTAGCGCTTCATGAGTGCGGGGTCGGTGAGGCCCTGCCAGACGCGCTCGGGCGTCGCCAGGATGTAGGTCGTGTAGGTAAAGCTCGTCCTCGGGTCGTTGCTTCCAGCCATTGCCTTGCCTCCAATTGCCGCGTTGAGATGCACTACTGACATCCCTACCCATAGTCCAGCAAGATGCCACCCCTGAGCTTCCTTGACGGGCTGGAAGGCTGTGCCGGTTCGATGCCGGTTCGACGGCGTTCAGTGCCCTTGCGATCACTTGACGAGAGGGTGCCTGCGTACGCCGGCTCGGCAGGACGCCTTCTGCCGGCACCTGCTATTCGAACGGCGCAGAGAGATTCTTCGGCGCGAGAACCCGATAGCTCTCGGTCACGCGCTCATGGATCTCCTCCCAGTCCGTGTTGTCGGTGAGCAGCACCCCGAAGGCTCTGGTCCGCGTGACTGGGGAGTACGCTCCGCGCCCCGGCAAAGGAGGCTCCGAATGGACATGAAGCTCGAGTTGATACCGCTCCCAGTAGCTGACGTTGAGCGTGCCAAGGCGTTCTACGTCGAGAAACTGGGCTTCGCCGAAGACGTGGACGTGCAACCGGTTGAAGGGGTACGGGTCGTGCAGATGACGCCTCCTGGTTCGGCCTGCTCGATCAGCATCGGTTACGGCCTCCCTGTCTACGATGACCCGCCCCCTGGTTCCGTGAAAGGCATCCACCTCGTGGTCGCCGATATCGAAGGCGCGCGCATCGAACTCGTGAGCAGAGGTGTAGACGTCTCACCCGTTCAAGACGTCGGAGACGGCGTGAAGTATGCCGGCTTCGCCGATCCCGATGGAAACTCCTTTATCTTCCAAGAAATGGCGTGGAGGAGGGGAGGTGACTTCTAGTCGGTCGTTGACAAGGTAGGAATCGGTGATGCACCCTTCCACATGGTCGAAGCAGCCGTTCAATAACGGTTGCGCAAGGTGTCCCTATCAATGACACCGGACCGGGGAGCGACCCTTAGGAGCTCGGGCCTTTGCTGACGGGACATTCCGGTGATGCCTGTACGCCTTCGGACCACCTCTAGGAACGGATGAGCCGGCCGGCCGGCGGCCACGGTGGACCCTGGCGGAGCGCGTCGACGAGTTCTCGGGCTGCTCGTTGACCGTTCGGGAATTGGTCGCCTCGATCCCAGCGCCACGCTGCGACCATGGCAAGGACGAGGATTCGACAGTCGCGAAGCAGTTCCTGGTCAACGTCCGAATAGCACTCGCTGACCTCTTCGGGCACGTGAGCCAGGTCGAATTCGACTGGCCCACGGCAACACGTTTCGAGGTCTATGAACAACGGCCCGTTTTTCGTGTTGAGCAGGTTGCCTAGGTGCGGCTCCCCGTGCAGCAGCTGCTCGGCGGCGCCGCGGTCGCCGATCGCTCGTCGTTGACTTCGTAGCGCGTTGCTGAGAAGTTCCCGGTCCGCGTCGGCGAGCGCCGGAGTCTGGTCGCGGCTCGCCACGAGTTGTTGAGCCTCTGCGACCCGATCCGTGAAGTGCGGCGTCGTGACATCGAGCTTCGCCATGCCCGCATGCAGCCGCTCGAGTGCATTCGCGTAGTCGGGTGGTGGGATCTCTCGAGGTGTCAGCGGTTCGTAGTAGGTCCACAGCGTGACCACGAAGCCATCACGCTCGTAGGGACGCGGCTCCACCCGAGGCTCAAGAGCAGCGACAGGGCTCTCCGTTTCGGCGAGGCGTTGAGCAACTTCGATCTCGAACCCTGCCACCTGATGCGCTGAGAGTGCGACTCGGGCAAGAACGTCACACGGCAGCAGGCGCAGAGCGAGCTTGTTCGAGTCCTGAAGAACGATCGCGTCGTCGACGGTCAGATCAAGCGCTGAGGCGGTCGACATGGCGGCAGCCACCGCACGCGGGACTTCTGATGCCCGCACCTTCGTCTACCCTCGCCGCTTCACGCCACGAGATCGATCGATGAGTTGGGGTTTGATCAGCATGGTGACGCGCGTCACAACTTTGGAATCCGGTCCGCTGAGCGTGTGGGCATCCAGAAGAAGCCGGACCTCCTCAACCCGCTGGGCCGATTCGCCGTCCATTGCGTGCCGACAATATCGCCGGGCTCTTCCGAGCCCCCAAAAGTCCGCCTCTTCCAACCTGCCCTTGGATGCCTTCAGGCGTCACCTCGAACCGGCAGCGAGGATTGGGGCACTCCGCTCGGCCAGTTGTGTTCATCGTCGGGCATCCGCTGCAGATTCCTTGATTCACCTGGTCTCTGCTGGTTCCCCGCTCGGCGGCGGGTAGGCGGCGGGGAGAAGCTTCATCAGCCGCGGAAAGATCGGGGTGAATCGTCCCTCACCCCACTCGAGCTCAGGCTCGTTCGCTATGGCCTGCGTGAGGACACCCTTGATCAGAATGGAGACCATGAAGCCTGCATCCTTGACGGCATCCTGCCCAAGTTGTCCCGCGGCAACGGCGTCGGCGATCGCCTGTTGTTGCAGACTGGCGAACTCCTCGCTCGGTGCGAAAGCGTCAGGGGACGGCACGAAGTTCGGCACCGGCCGCCAGAACAGGAGTTGTGCGAGGGCCTGGTTCTGCAAGGCCCACCGCCCTATGGCTTCGAGACCGCTGGTCAACGCGTCGATCCCGGGCTCACGACCGGCCATGGCATCACGCAACACCTCGAGATTCTCTGACATCCCTCGCCCGAAGAGGGCGTCGTACACCGCCGCAATGGAAGGGAAGTACTTGTAGATCGCGGGGGTCTGCACGCCCAGCCGCCGGGCGACCTCGGCCAGCGTGAGGCCGTTCACGCCGCGCTCGTTCATGACGCCGATCGCGATCTCGAGGATCTCCTCGATCGTCTCTTGGCGGCGCCGGGCGCGACGGTCCAGCTGTCCTAGCCGGTCGGACGGTGCCGATGTGGATCCGGTCGCCATACCTCAGACTATATCCGATGTTGTGGTTGACAACATGAGTTATATTCATTAACTTACCTTATACAACTAAACACAGGAGGGAGCGACATGGCTGCAGACAACAACGCCGAGCAGGTCAAGGCGATCTTCGAGGCCTTCGGACGGGGGGACGTGCCATTCATCCTCGACCAGCTCGCGGCGGACGTCCGCTTCACGAGCCACCTTGATCCTGTCGTCCCCTGGGCCGGGGAGTTCTCGGGCAGGGACAACGTTGCGCAGTTCTTCGGGGCGCTCGGGGGTTCGGTCGAGGTCACCGGCCACCCGGTGAATGGCCTCGTCGCTCAGGACGACACGGTCGTCGCGACCGGCGACGTCAGGTTCCGCGTCCGCGAGACCGGCAGGGAGGGGTCGAGCAGTTGGGTGTACATCTTCAAGCTGACCGACGGCAAGGTGCGTAGCTACGACCAGTTCAACGACGCCGGCCTGGCCGAGGCCTTCCGATAGAAGGGTCTTGCGGCGGTCGCTCGTCGCGCGTTCCTTTCCGCACAGCGTTGCCACCGACCACACGAGCTTCGGGACCGGCCGGCTCGCTACGGCCATCATGACGCCTGCCCGCGATGTGCAGGGTGCGCCCAGGCCGGCGAGAAGGGGCACTCCCAAGCTCTTCGATGCAAGCCTCGACGTTGAGGACCACCTGTTGCGCTGGGTAGCGCCCGAGCCGTGGGACCGGGCCCGGTGTGCGGTCGGGATGGACGGCTTTGACTTCCATGACTTGCGCCACACGGGCAACACATTGGCGGCGGGGACGGGCGCCAGCACGAAGGAGCTCATGGCCCGCATGGGCCATGCCAGCGCTCGAGCCGCCCTCACCTACCAGCACGCATCGGAGGAGCGCGACGTGGTCATCGCCGATCGGTTGTCGGAGATGACCAAAGAGGCGTTGGGAGCTCTGCGGATCGACCGAAGCCCGACGAACCACGACGCCGTTCGGCTGGTTCCGAACGAAACGGCCGAGGATGGTCGCAGATGTGGTCGGTCGTGAACCGCGCGTGGTCTGTGTGTGGTGTGCGGCGTTGCGATCGCCTCGTCGGGCGACATACAGCGCTGCACTCACCACTCGTCACCAGCACCGGAGTTGAGAGCGGCCGACCAGGATCGAACTGGCATCATCAGCTTGGAAGGCTGAGGTTCTACCATTGAACTACGGCCGCGGAACGGGTGGCAGTCTACGGCCTCTACTCTGCAGCCCGTGGACGCGCTGTTCGATCGGGTCGGGGGTTCACCGTTCTTCGTCGACCTCGTGGACCGGTTCTATCTGGGTGTCGCCGGCGACCCGCTGTTGCGTCCGCTGTACCCCGACGACCTGGCCGAGTCCGCACAGCACCTCGCCCTCTTCCTGATGCAGTACTGGGGCGGCCCGCCCACCTACAACGAGCAGCGCGGGCACCCGCGCCTCCGCATGCGCCACGCCCCGTTCGTGATCGGCCCGGCCGAGCGCGACGCCTGGCTGCGCCACATGCACGGCGCACTCGAGGCCATGCGTGCCGACGCCAGGATCGGCGAGCCCGACGCAGACGAGCTGCGCGCCTATCTCGACATGGCGGCGGGCCAGCTCGTCAACGCCCCGTGAGTCCGCTCCCGCGCTAATCCTTGAAGTCGGGCGTCCGCCCCTCCTTGCGGGCGGCCACCGACTCCTCGAAGTTGCGGGTCAGGCACCGCACGAAGAGCTGCGACGTGCCCTCGGCGTCCATGTGCGACTGCAGGCTGCTGGCGTCGAGGCTGTTCCAGAGCTGGCGCTTGGTCAGCTCCACGCCGGCCCGGCTCCATCCGTTGATGCGGTCGGCCAGCTCGAAACACGCCGGCAGTAGGTCGGACGTCGGCACCACCCGCGAGACGAGTCCGATCCGTTCGGCCTCCGCCGCGTCGACGTCGCGTCCGGTCAACATGATCTCGGCCGCGCGCGACTGGCCGACGGCGCGCGGCAGCAGGTAGCTCAGCCCGAGTTCGGCCGCGGTGAGGCCGTTGTTGATCCCGGCGGCCCGGAAGTACGCGTCGTCCCCGGCGATGCGGACGTCGGCCGCCAGCGCCAGGCAGAACCCGCCCCCGATGGCGGCACCGTTGACCGCGGCGACGACGGGCTGATGCAGGCGGCGGATCGTCGTGATCACGTCGTCGAGCATCTCCATGGACCGCAGGGCAATCGTGGGCAGCGTCAGGTCCTCGATGTGCGGGATGCTGCCCGGGTTCTCGTGGTCCGCCCCCGAGCAGAACCCGCGCCCCGCTCCGGTGATCACGACGACTCGCACGGCATTGTCCGAACCGACCGCGCGCAGCGCGTCGCGGAAGGGGATCATGACGTCGAACGCCATGGCGTTCATCCGCTCGGGCCGGTTGAGGGTGACCACGGCCACGTTGGGGTGCGGCGTCGTGACTTCGGTGAAGGGCATGGCCCGGCATCGTAGAGCGGGCCGGAACGGGGGCCGCTGGCTCTAGGGCAAAGTCGCCGCGGGCGGGACGGTGGCGGCCGGAGGGCCGGGCTCGCTCTCCCGGCGGCGAGGCACGTCCCGGTGGAGCGTGCCCTCGCTCCGCGCCATCCAGCGCAGCCGGGCCGCCCGGGCGTCCCAGGAGTACACGACCGCGGTCCCGGCCACGAAGTCGTCGAGCGCCCGTCGCTCGCGCTGGTAGACGATGCCGAGGAAGCCGATCCCGAGCGTCAAGAGCGTCAGTCCCAGCCCGATCGTCCGGAGCATCGCCTGTCCGGGGCTGATGGGCCCGCCCTGGCGGGTCACGACCTGGATGCCGAAGATGGCCATCCCCAGCGTCTTGCCGCTCACCGCCCATTGGGAGGCGAAGTAGACGAACTCCCAGCCGAAGTAGACGATCCCGGCGGCCACCCGGTGGTTGGTCAACGTGAAGGAATGCCCCGAGACGAGCTGGACCGCGAAGTTGAGCAGGGCCGACCCGGCGAGGTAAAGGCCCCACGACGCGCCGACGTCGGCCGCGTAGGCCACCAGGCGGCTGACCGCGCCGGCGTAGTGCCCCTGGCGTCCGACCGTCAGCTCGGCTGATGGCATGGGCACCGTGCTCATGCGGGCACCCTCGGCTCGACGAGCAGCGGCGGGCCGTCGGGCCAGTCCGCAACCTTGCGGCGCCGGCCCACCAACCGGTTGCCCCAGCGGAAGGCGAAGTCGTCGAGCCCGACCCCCTGCGCCCGGATGACGTCGAGGACCTCGGTCAGGATGCCGGTGGTCGAGCGGGCGATGATCGAGCCGATCTCGGTCTGCTCGACGAGGGCGTCGATGTCGATCGAGTTCACGATCGTGTTGATGTCGACCCGCTCGATGATCTTTTGGATGTCGACCCGCTCGATGATCTTCTCGATGTCGACGCGGTCGATGATCTTGTCGATGTCGACCCGGCTCACGATCTTGTCGATGTCCACGCGGTCGATGATCTTCTCCACGTCGACCTTGTCGACGATGGCGTTGATGTCGATCGCGTCGAGCACGAGGGGCACGATCCGCTCCGCCAGGGCCTGTGCCAGTTGCTCTACCCGGGAGCCGATGGGGTGCGAGCTCACCGCGCCGCCAGGAATTGTGACATTACGGTGATCTTCTCACCTCGGGCGGTGCGAGTGGCGCATCGATCGGGTACCGTCCAACGTGTCGGGGCCGGAGCACAAGGAGCAGTGTCATGGAGTTCGAGAAGTACGACGACGGAGTCCCTTCGTGGGTCGACCTGGGCAGCACCGACCTGGCGAAGTCGAGGGAGTTCTACGGGGCGCTCTTCGGCTGGAATTGTCCCGAGGGCCCGCCCGAGGCGGGGGGCTATTCGGTGTGTGACATCGGCGGCAAGACGGTCTCCGGGCTGGGACCGCAGATGAATCCCAACGTCCCGCCGACGTGGATGACCTACGTCAACGTCGACGATGCCGACGCCACCGCCGCCAAGGTCGCGGCGGCAGGCGGCACGGTGCTGGCGGCGCCCATGGACGTCATGGACGCGGGGCGCATGGCCGTCCTGGCCGATCCCCTCGGCGCAGTGATCGGCCTCTGGCAGCCCAAGCAGCACACCGGGGCCCAGCTGGCCAACGAGCCCGGGACCTACGGCTGGAGCGAGCTCATCACCACCGACCTCGACGCGTCGAAGGCGTTCTACAAGGCCGTGTTCGGCTGGGACGCCGAGGACCAGGGCCCTCCGGCCGGGCCGCCGGCCTACACCGAGTGGAAGCTGGCCGGGCGCTCCGTGGGCGGCCTGATGCTGAAGCAGCCCGACATGCCGGCCGACATGCCACCGAACTGGGGCGTCTATTTCGTCGTGGCCGACACCGACGCCACGGTCGCCAAGGCCCAAGAGCTGGGGGGCACGGTCTTCATGGGGCCCGCCGACATCGAGCCCGGCCGCTTCGCCGTCCTGGCGGACAACGTCGGCGCCGTGTTCAACGTCCTCGCGCTCAAGAGCTAGGCGGGGCCGGCCCATGGAGCGCCGGCGCCTGGGGCGCACCGGCCACGAGAGCAGCGTCGCCGTGCTCGGCGGCGCGGCCTGCTGGGCGGCCACCGTCGAGGAAGCGGGGGAGTGGTTGCGCCTGGCGCTGGACCACGGCGTCAACCACCTCGACATCGCGCCCCAGTACGGCGCGGCCGAGTCGGTGGTGGGCCCGCACCTGGCCTCGCGGCGCGAAGAGATCTTCATCGCCGGCAAGACGCTGCGGGCCAACCCCGACGGGGTGCGCGACCAGTTCGACACCACGCGGCGCCTGCTCCACGCCGAGGTCCTCGACCTCTACCAGGCCCACGCTGTCACCTCGCTCGAGGAGCTCGACCGGCGCTCGCCCGCCATCGAGCAGATCCTGGCCCTGCGCGAGGCCGGCCACACCCGCTTCGCCGGCATCACCGGCCACGACCTCGGGGTGCCTCGGTCGCACCTCGAGGCACTGCGCCGTTTCGACCTCGACACGGTCATGTTCCCCGTCTACCCCGCGCTCTGGGCGCGACCCGAGTACCGCGAGGCCGCCGAGGAGCTGCTGGAGGTCTGCGCCGCGCGCGACCTGGGCGTGATGGCCATCAAGGCGGCGGCGCACCGCCCGTGGGCCGACCGGCGCCCGCTGGCCGACGCCGTCGCCGGCGAGGCCGCCACCGCGGCGCGCTGGGCCAACTCGTGGTACGAGCCCGTCGCGACGGACGAGGACCTCGACCGCGGCATCCACTTCGCGCTTTCGACCCCTGGCGTCCAGGCCTTCTGCACGCCGGGCGACATGGCCCTCTTGCCGCGCGTGCTCGCCTCGGCCGGACGCTACGCGCCGATGGACGACGCGGCCCGCCGCGCCGCCGTCGACGCCATGGCCCCCGAGGAGCTCATCTTCCCCATGCCGCGCTGAAGGCGGGCACCGCCGCGCTCGGCCCTCAGCCGGCGCGCAGCGCGGCGACCACCTCGCGGAACCGTCCGTCGTCGTCCGTCGCGCCGGGGGGCGACACCAAGAGGCCCTGCCCGAGGTCCCCGAAGCGCTCGAGGAGCAACCCGGGGAGCTCGTCGAAGCCGGCGCACGGGACCAGCGTGTCGAGCACCTCGTCGGAGAGCACGTCCGCGAGGTCGTCCCAGCGCTCGCGCCGGATGAGCTCGCGCAGGCGCGGCCCGAGGTCGGCCCAGTCGTACAGCTCGAGCGTGGGTGCGTAGGCCGGCGTCGAGTACAAGAAGGCGAGGAGGCGGCGCTGGCGCTCCCGCTCGCGGGCGACCGCCTCGGTCGACGCCCCCGTGATCACCTGCGTGCCGACCACCGTCTCGAACCCGGACCCCTCCAGGTCGCGACCCGAGGCGCGGGCGCCGTCAGCGAGCGCGGGCAGGCAGATCTCGCGCAGGTAGCGCGGGTTGGAATTGGTCGGGTGGCTCACGAAGCCGTCGGCCACGGCGCCGGCCAGCTCGCAGGCGCGTCGCTGCACCCCGCCCAGGTAGATGGGCGGCGCGAGGGTGGCGGCGTCGGGCCCCGGGTTGAAGTAGGGCTGCATCCGCGTCACGTGGTAGTGCGTGCTCTCGTAGGAGGGCGCCTGGCCCGAGGCGAACGAGGCGAACGCGGCGCGCACCGCGCCGACGTAGTCGCCGAGGCGGGCGATCGGGTCCTCGCCGAAGGGCACCGCGTAGCGGTCCTCGATGTTCTGGCGGATCTGGGTCCCCAGGCCCAGCTGGAAGCGCCCGCCGCTGAGCTTGGCGATGTCCCAGGACGCGTACGCCAGCAACGTCGGGCTGCGCGTGAACGCGAGGGCGACGCTGGTGCGGACGGTGATGCGCTCGGTGTGCTCGGCCGCGAGCAGCGCCACCGCCAGCGCGTCGTGCACCGTCTCGGCCACGTGGAGCCCGTCGTAACCGAGCTGCTCGACGCGCTGCGCGTGGGCGATGACGTCGCGCAGGTCGAGGCGCGGGTCCATGCCCGCGTAGACCCTCACGCCGGCGTGCCGTCGAGCCCCGTGCTCTGCGCCCTGCCTCGGGCCAGGATGGCTTCGCGCTCGCCGGAGAGTCGCGACTGGTCGAACCGTTCGTCCATCCACCGGCGCGACCAGCGCGCCTCGGCGAGCCACACGTCCGGGCCGGCCATCGCGCCGATCTCCTCGTACATCCTCCGCAATTCGCGGATGTTCTGGGCCGGGACCGCCGCGATGGTGGCCGCCACCTCCCGGGCCCGCGGCAGCAGCGCGTCGTGCGGCACCACCTCGACCACCAGCCCCCAGTCGCGCGCCGTTTCGGCGTCGATGTAGTCGCCGGTGAAGCTCATGCGGCGCGCCCGGTCGATCCCGATCAGCTGCGGCAGCCGGATCGTCATGCCCCCGCCCGGCATCGCCCCGACCCGGGCGTGCGTGTCGGCGAACCGGGCGCGCTCCGAGGCGATCAGGAAGTCGCAGCCCATGGCCAGCTCCAACCCCCCGGTCACGGTGGCCCCGTTGATCGCCCCGATGACCGGCGTCTCGTGGGGCGGCAGCATGCCGGTGTGGCGGAGGGGGCCGCGCTGGCGGTTCTGCTGGACCGACCGCAGCTCGGTGGCCAGCGCCTTGAGGTCCATGCCGGCGCAGAAGGCGGGGTCGGCGCCGGTGAGCACCATGCAGCCGACGTCGTCGCGGCGGTCTAGGCCGAGGATCGCCTCGTCGAGCTCGCCGTGCAGTTCGGCCGAGATCGCGTTGCGCGCCTCGGGACGGTTCAGCGTGACCGTCCCCACCCCGTCGGCCACCTCGACCAGCACCAGCATCAGCGTTCCTCCTCGCGGCGTAGTTCCGACCGGGTCACGCCGGAGGGTCGGGGCGCCCGGGGAGAGGCCCTCGAACGCGACGACCCGGCGGAGCGCCCCCGACTCGTCCACCGAGCCGAAGCACCAGCCTGTCATGACGACCGCGGCGCGCTCCACCCGCTTCCAGGTGAAGCGGAAGGAGCACGTGGTGCACGACCGGGCTCGTCCGTCGCAGGGGGATCAAGGACTAACGGCGCTGCCAACTAGTCGATGCACGGTTCCAGGTCCTCACCGCGCTGGTCGTGCCGGAACACGGCGCAGTCTCCCAGCCCAATGTGGCGGTCTCCCAAAACCATAAACAGATCGGTGCATAGTTTCTGGAGTCATCCACGGCGCTCTCGATGGAGCTTTGGGCGCGGACCCCTTGAGATCGGCCAGAGCCGGGGCGCCGAGCCGCCGGCCGCCCGCCCGCTTCACGACGCGGGCGGCGTCCATTCCGCGTGGAGCAGCGCATAGCAGTCGGCGTCCCGTTGTTCGCCGCCGATGCGCTCCCAACCGCGCAGCGTCGCCTCACGCTGGAAGCCGGCCGCCTCGGCCGTGCGGGCCGAGGCCACGTTCCACGGCTCGACGAAGAGGTGGAGGCGCGGGATGGCCAGCTCGCCGAACGCGAACGCCACCAGCGCCCGCAACGCGCACCCGGCCAGGCCGCGCCCGCGCGCCCGCGCCACCAGCCAGTAGCCGATCGAGGCGCGACCGCTGTCGATCTCCTGCAGCCACAGCCCGATGGAGCCGACACCGGCCGTGACCGGGACGACGGGTTCGGCGATGACGAACGAGAAGCCGTCCCCGGCGGTGGCGCGGTGGTGCTGGCGCTCGACGAAGGCGCGTCCGGCGTCGTCCGTGTAGGAGTGCGGCACCGACGAGATGGAGGGGATGAGGGGGTCGCGCGCGGCCTCGCGCACGAGGGCGAGGTCCGAAAGAGCGAAGGGGCGGAGGACGACGGGGCCCGAGGAGAGCCGGGGGACGCGCAGCGGCGGCGACAGCGCGGTGACGTCGAACGCCCTCATCGCAGGGGGAGGTACCCGGGCACCAGGTGGTGCGGCGTGTCGAGATACCCCTTCGCCTCGGGCAGCCCGCCGAACCGGCCGTGGCTCCAGCGCACCTCGATGTGCCCAGCGATCTCGGTCACCTCGTAGGAGGTGCGGTCGCGCACCAGCGCTTCCCAGCCGACGCGTGGTTGGCCGCCGCCCTGGGGCTCCATGGCGACGGAGATGAGCTGGTACTGCTGGCGCCAGTCCCACGACGTGGCGATGCGCAGCCGCAACGACCGCGCCGCGGCGGTGCCGAGGACGAAGTAGGGCGCGCTGCCGACGCGCAGGAGGCGCCAGAGGATGGCCTCGCCGTTGCCGCCGCCGACGTCCATGGCGGCCTCCCACCGGCGCACCGACGCCCGGGCCACCGCGTCGGACAGCTGGGCGTAGAGGCCCTTGGCGCCGGGCGGCCAGCCGCCGCGCAGCCAGCGGGCCAGCGCGTCGCGTTGCGCCGTGGTGAGATCGACCGCGAAGTGGGGGAGGCTGCGACGCAGCTCGGGCACGGCGTCGCTCCCGTCGCGGTGCCTGCTCCCGTTCACTGTGCCGGCGGGCGACGGCGCGTCGTCGTGGGCCGCTTCGTCGTCGGTGCCCAATCCCGGCAGGGTGGCGGGGGTGCGGCCCGCCCCCCTCGAGCCGGCCCGGGTGCGCGCCGCCGGCCGTTGCGGCCGCGCCCCCGCCGGCCGCCCCGCCGCCGCCCCCTTCCCGCGTTCGGACAGCAGCAAGTCCTCGCGCACCACCTCGTACAGCGACTGGTACTCGGCCGGCGCCACCTCGGCGTACCAGTCGCCGCCGCCGGGCAGCACCTGGCGGGCGGCGCGGTTGCCCCGGCTCTGGCCGGCGATCAGCAGGTAGTCGAAGACGTGCGCGGGCGAGACGTTGAACAAGATGTTGGAGAGGTACTTGCAGCTGACGAGGTAGACGTGGTCGACCCGCAGGTCGATGGGCGCTACCTCGTCGCCCGGGGCGCGACCCGTCCCCTTCCACTCGACGACCAGGGGCAGCCGGCCGCGCAGGCCGTCGTCGGCGGCCAGGAAGGCGCGGCCGTTGGCCCACGCCGCGTGGAACTCGGTGTCGTACGCGCCGCCGGCGCGCAGCTCGGCGAGGTGCTGCCAGAGCTCGGGCGACAGGCTGCGCATGACGGGCGACCGCGCCCGCACGGCGGCGTCGATGTCCGCCGCGCCGAGCATGCCGAGCCCGGTCCCGAGCTCGGTCACCGTGGTCCGATCGCTCGGCATTCCCGCATCTTTCCACGGCCCGTCCCGGCACCGGCCTCCACGGACGGGCGCGCCGGCCGCCCGGCGACGCCGGCCTTGGTCGGTGAAGAGCGGGGTGAGCTGCAGCTCGAGCGGTCCGACCGCCGCGTCCTGGGCCAGGTGCAGCCGGGTGCTCTCGTAGGCGTCGACCGGGGTGCCGGTGCGGGCGATGAAGGCGAACACCGCGTCTCCCCAGCGCTCCTCCCGCAGCGCAGCACGGTTCGAAGCGGTTTCCCGACCCCACTCAGAGTGGGTGCGTGCACGCACGGAACGGCGGTTCCAAGATCCAGTCGGCGTCCAACTCCTCGAGAGAGTGGCTCCACCGAATCTCAACGTGGCCGCTCACTTCAAACGTCCCCCGCTGGCCTCTTACTGCATATTGCCTAAGCATGCCGAGGGCGGTCCCGAGTTCTGTGACCAGGGTGCGGTCTCCAGGCGTGTCAACCGCTGAATATCGGACTCACTTGCAGTTCAAGCCGCAGCCGTTCCTCATCGAGAGTCTCATTCGTCCAGATCGGCTCATCCGAAAAGATGTTCAAACGCCGGCCGGTGGCATCCATCCAGACCAGAATTGCCTCTTGCCAATCTTCCGCAATCAGCGCCTCTCGAATTCGCTGGACCTGACCGCTCTGAAGTTGGTCCGGACGGAGTTGCGCAACCAACTCCAACACGATGACCCTCGTGAGGACTTCCGAGTCTTTGGCAACGTGGGCGATCTCCTCTTCCCCTGGAACAAGCGCGTATGCGACACGATGTGGACTGCGCAAAGCCGGGTCGAACACGCTCACCGCTGAGCCCGTCGTCTGCCACTCCCATAGCTGTGAAGGCGAGAGAGATCGTCCTCCCGCTTGAGGCTGATGACATCGTAAATGGGCTTTGTTTTCGTATCAGGCCCAGTCACCGCTTTCAGGGCTTGGCCCCCAGCGCTATTGGGAGCCGGCTTGTCGGTGGTCAGAAGTACGTAACGTGCACCCGCGCGGGTGTGATGGACCACCGTTGCCTTGCCTAGAGCCTTCCATAGGGTATCCGTGCGTTGGAGCCCGGCTTTGCTAGAAGTAAACGCTCCTGATACGTCAAAGAGCCATTCCGTCCCGCTGCTGTCAAGCGCCACAAAGTTGACTTCAACTCCTGCATCCAACCGCCTGTTCTCGGTCGCTATCGAAAAACCGGCGTCTTCAAGAGCCCACTTCGCCAGTTCTCGAGCTCGCCGTCCTTCTCGAACACCGCGGGCCTGAAAATGCTCTTGAGGATCGTGGGGTTCTGCGATCGCTGGCAATCGTGGGCGACCGAGGTTCCGATCAAGCATCTCCTCACTCGCTGTCCGCTTCTGCTCAGCAGCGATGCGATCAAAGGAGGCTGCAAGGTAGCTGGCGTCCGTCTCATAGCCCAAGAAGTGGCGTTGCGTCCGGAGTGCTGCCACGGCGGTGGTTCCGGAACCCATAAAAGGGTCCATCACGAGGTCGCCTCGGTAGGTGTAGAGGTCGATCAGGCGTTGCGGCAGCTCCACAGGGAATGGGGCGGGGTGACCAACTCGAGTAGCACTTTCGGGACTCAGCTCCCAAATGTCAACGGTGGCCTCCAGAAACTCGTCTCTGAAGATGGTTGCCTCGGAAGGAAATCCCCTTGTAGCTCGAGCTGCGGGTGAGATGGCGCGATCAAACCGCCCTTTGGATGCGATGACTATGCGCTCGGTCAGGTCTCGTAGCACCGGGTCCCCAGGCTTCTGGTACGTGCCCCAAGCGCAATTCCCCGCAGCACCTTTCGCCTTTTGCCAAACGATCTCGCCTCGAAGTAGAAGCTTGAGATCGTCCTCCAGGATCCGAATGACGTCTGAAGCGAGGCTGCGGTATGGCTTACGCCCAAGGTTTGCGACATTGACTGCAATTCGTCCACCCGGCTCAAGCGCTTGAGCGCAAGCATCAAATACCCCACCAAGCATGTCGAGGTAGTCGCCATAACTAGAGGGGACATGTCCCTCTCCGATTGATGCCTCGTACTCTTTTCCCGAGTAGTACGGGGGGGATGTAACAACTAACGCCACGGATCGAGGTGAAACGGTGCTGAGATTGTCCCGTATGTCACCCAGGATTACCTGGTCAATTCCCTTCCGGTCGTCGGGCGGGCATACGTCCTCGTCGTCGTTGATCGTGGGTGCAGTGAAGCGTCGGTAAAAGTCACTTGAATCGTGATTCTCTCGCCTTCCCACCCCAAATTGCGAGGTTGAGGTCGGTTGGCGCGCGCGACGACGCGTTGGATCTGTGGGTTTCATTGCGGCAGCCAAGCAGATCGACGGAGGATGTGTCCTCGGTCTGCCTCATGCTGTTGCCATTTTGAGTGAACGGTTTCCGTGGTCTTCATGCTTACTCCGAGTCCTGCGGTGTCGTTGAACTTACTGGACGGTTGCGACGACATCCGGAACGCTGAAAGGTCCGAGTCGTCAGCCACCGCCTCCATGTGGCGGGCGTTGCCGCAGACGCAAGACGCGCCCGGCACGTGCGGCGTGACGTCCTCGTCCGCACTGAGCTCGGGCGCCTCGAAGCGGGCGTAGAAGGCGTCGGCCCCGTGCGACTCGCGGCGCCCGACACCAAAATTGGAGCTTGGGGTCGCGGGGCGACGGCGGGGCGGCATTGGTCCGGCCTGACCCTACCGGCGGCCCGACGACCGTTACGGGATGCGGCCGGGGATGAAGCGGGGCGCCGGCGTCGAGAGGGACGAGAGTGCCAGTGCCATGACGGCCACGCTAGGGAACCGCTGTCACAGCGGGGTGGAGCCACCCGCGGGACTACATCTCGTAGACGACGAACGACGTCGGGCGCCCGACCTGGTCGTAGAGCGAGCGGGCCCGCCCGTTGTACTGCTGGGTGTGCCAATAGACCCGGTCCGCGCCGCGCTCGTGGGCCGCCCGCTCGATCCCCTCGAGCAGCAACCGCCCCACGTCGTGCCCCCGGGCCGACGGGGCGACGAAGAGGTCCTCGAGATAGCAGGTCGGCTGTCGGGACCAGGTCGTGGCGTGGATGACGCCGTTGGCCATCCCGATGCCCCGCCCCGACTCGTCGACGGCCAGCAGGCCGAACATGCCGTCGCCGCCGGTGCAGAGCCGATCGAACGTGGCCCGGGTGGTGGCGTCGGAGAGCTCGGCCCGGTAGAAGGCCAGGTAGCCCGCCCACAGGGCCCGCCAGTCGTCCCAGTCGTCCTCGCGCAGTCCCCGCAGGGTGGCCACCCCGCCAGCTTCCCACCGGCTCGCCCCGGGGGCCGGGATCGGTCCGCCGCCGCCGCCCCCGGCCGACGGCCCAGCCGCCCCAGCGCCCAGGTCTCAGGCAGAACCTTCCGAAACTCGGCCAATTAACGAATGTTCATCGAGTAACCTTCTGTTATGGCCGCGATTGCCGAAGGATCGTCCCGGCCGCGTGCGACGCGGGGGACCGAGATCCCCATCACCTGGAACGGCAGCCGCGTGCGGGCCTGGGTCCCGGCGCCGCTGGCGGGGCAGTCCTTCGAGCTCGGGACCCGGGCCGTCCGGCTGAGCGAGCGGGCTGCCGGCGCCGTTGTCGCAGCGGGCAGCCGGCCGGTGCGCTTCGAGCCCGTGGCCATGCTCCTGCTGCGCTCCGAGGGGGTGGCGTCCTCGTTCATCGAGGGCATCCGGACACCCCTCGTCGACGTGGCCGCGGCCGAGGTCGGGAGCGTCCTCTCCGACACCGCCTCCTACGTGGCCGACAACCTGGCCGCCGTCGTCGACGCGCTGCGCACCTCCGACGGCGCGCTGACCCACGACCACCTCTGGACCTGGCACCGCCGGCTCATGGAGGAGGGCGGGGGGCTGCCGCCGGCGATGCTCGGCGCGTATCGAGCCGAGCAGTCCTGGGTCGGCGGGACCTCGCCGCGCGACGCCGCGCTCGTGCCGCCGCCGCCCGAGCTCGTGCCCGCGCTGATGGACGACCTCGTCGCCTTCGCCAACGACGACGCGCTGGACCCGGTCACCCACGCCGCCGTGCTGCACGCGCAGTTCGAGACCATCCACCCCTTCGGCGACGGCAACGGCCGCATCGGGCGCATCCTCATCGGGTGGGTGTTGGCGCACCGCCTCCGCGTCGCCCTGCCCCCGCCGGTGAGCGTGCTGATCGCGCGGGACCCCGGCGGGTATCTGGCCGGCCTCACCCTGTACCGGCTCGGCCAGCTCGACACCTGGGTCGAGTGGATGGCCGCCGCGCTGGAGCGCTCGAGCGACGCCGCCGCCACGCTCATCGCGGGCACCGACGCGCTGCTGGCCGACTGGCGCGCCCGCCTCGGCGGCGTGCGCGGGGATGCGGCGGCGCAACGCGTGCTCGAGATCCTGGCCGAGCACCCCGTCCTTTCCGCCGCCGTCGTGGCCGAGCGTCTCGGAGTCTCGGCGCGCGCCGGGCAGACGGCGCTCGCCACCCTGGCCGAGCGCGGCATCGTCGAGCGGTACCGCCCTGACGCGGTGGGGCCGGGGCGCCCGCCGCAGTACTGGGTCGCCCGCGAGCTCGTCGCGCTCGTGGCGGGGTGGCCCGGGAGCTGAAACGGGGCGATTTCAGCGGCTCCGCGCCGCAGGCTCAACCGAGAGCGCCGTGGATGCCTCCAGAAACTATGCACCGACCGGTTTATGGTTTTTGGAGACACGCAGACAGCAGCGCGCCGCCGGCGCACCTCGCGTCTGGCCCAGCGGCTGGCGGGGACTCTCGCGGCGCACCCGGTACGTCAGCAGCCAAGCGCGTAGTTGACCGCCGAGCAGACCTTTCGCATGACGTCGTCGCCGACTCGCCCGACGGGACCGGTGAGCGATCCCTGGGTGACCGTGTGAAGACCGTCGCAGTTGATGACCGACGGCCGGTCCAAGCCGGTCTCGACGTGGTCGATGTCAACCTCCGCGGCGAGACCCCGGATCGAAGTGGTGATTTCGGCCACGGTCACGAGGTCGCGGGCGTCGAGCACCTCGGATCGCGTGAGCAAGAGAACGGGTCGCCTCTTGCGACCCACCTCGGCCAACCAAAGTTCGCCGCGCCTCAAGGCTCTGTCCACGCCTCAGCTTCGATCCAGAAGGTGTCCGCACGTTCGGGGTGTCTCAAATACGCCTCTCGGTCTGATCGCGCCAACGCGGCGCGCACGGCATCAGCGACTCCCTGACGTGCTGCCGCCGAGACGTTGACGCCGAGCTTGCGAGCGCGATCAGCTAACTCGTCGTCCAGCGTGAAAGTGGTTCTCGACGAAGCCATAACTAAATGCTATCAGTAAGTTATAGCATCTCCTGCTGGGTATGCGGCCGCGGGGGCTCCGTTGCCGCCCGATTTCTGTGTTCCCCTCGTGAGTCGAAGGGATGGAAATGGCGAGCGCATACAAAACACGGGACGCCGGAGTCCAGGACCCGAGTCTCAGCGGCGGGCCCCGCGGCCGCGACGCTGGCGCCCCCGGTCCTCGAACTTCTCGCGCACCTGGGCCCGACGGGCCTGGATCTCGCGGTGGGTCAGGTGCTCGGTCGACTCGTCGAGCCCGAAGCTGGCCTTGACCCCCGAGAGGTCAGGCGTCCAGTCCTCCTGCTGCTCGAGGCCGAGCTGGGCCATGATCCGCTCCCCGTGCTTGGTGGCGAACATGAGCGCGATCGCCTCGACCTCCGCGAAGAGGTCGAGGTCGGGCGCCAGGGTCGCGATGGCCCCGTCGAGGAACATCAGGTTCTTGACGAACAGCATGAGCTCCTTGGGCAGCTTGGCGCCCAGGGCGAGGAGTGTCTTGATGGAGCGCTGCATCTCGGCCACCAGCTCGTCGGGGGTCAGCTGCGTGGGGTCGATTGGTGGCCGGTCGAGGCCGAGCTGTTCGATCACGCGGTCGACGTCGGTGTCGTCGGGGAACGCACCGAGGTCGCGGAGCGCGGCCACCTGGGTCGGGATGTCGGCGTTCGACGCGCCGACGAGGAGCGAGAGGAGAGCAAGACGCTTGGACTCGCTGAGGCGGCCCGTGATCCCGAAGTCGAGCAGCGCGATCTTCCCGGACGGCAGCACGAAGAGATTCCCGCCGTGCAGGTCGCCGTGGAAGATGCCGTGCATCATGCAACCCTCGAGGAAGCCGATCATGCCGGCGCGCACCACCGCTTCGGTGTCGATGCCGGCGGCGCGCATCCCCTCGACGTCGCCGAAGTGGAACCCGTCGAGGCGCTCCATGACGAGCATGCGGCGCGTCACCAGCGTCGGGTGCGGTCGGGGCACCACGAAGGAGCGCTGGTCCAGCGCAGCGAAGGTCATGGCGATGTCGAGCATGTTCTCGGCCTCGAGGCGGAAGTCGAGCTCCTCCACGATCGTCTCGGCGAACAGCTCGACCAGCGCCGGCGGGTTCGCCAGCGCGGCCACCGGGATCCGCCCCACCAGGTGCGGGGCCAGCCAGGCCATGATGGCAAGGTCCTGGCGCACCCGGACGGCCACTGACGGCCGCTGCACCTTGATCACGACGGGGGTGCCGTCGCGCAGCGTGGCCGAGTGGACCTGGGCGATGGACGCGGCGGCTCTCGGCGTGTGGTCGACCGACGCGAAGACCGAGTCGATCGGCCCGCCCAGCTCCTCGGTGAGCACGCGCTCGACGACCGGCCACGGCTCGGCCGGCACCTGGTCCCGGCACCACTTGAATTCGGCGACGAGCTCGGGCGGGAAGATGCCGTCGCCCGACGAGATGATCTGGCCCAGCTTGATGTAGGTCGGCCCGAGGTGCTCCGCCGCCACGCGGGTGCGGTGCGAGATACCGGCGATGGACGCGTTGCCGCCGGCGCGCCGATCCGTGACGTACCACAGGCCGAGCGCGCCGCCCAGGTGCCGGAGCGTGGTGCCGAGGCGCCGGCCGGGCGGGAGGAGGCGGGCGCGGGTCAGTTGGGGGAGCGAGGCCTGCAGGCGCTCGCGGACCGCGGCCAACCCTGGGAGCCAGGCCAGCGCGTCGGGGTCCACCTCCCAAGGCCCGTCGTCGCTGAACACGCCGATGGCGATGTCGCGCCGGGGTTGGGACGTCGGTTCCGTGGCCACCAGGGCGAGCCTACGGCGCCCGGCGCGGGCCTCCGTCGGCGGGCCCGCCGCGCGGCGTCCCCGAAGTGGCGGCGAGCGTCAGGACGGATGGACGAGGCCGGACTGGAAGGCGAAGACGACGGCCTGGACGCGGTCGCGCAGGCCGAGCTTGGCCAGGAGGCGCCCGACGTGGGACTTCACGGTGGCCTCCGAGACGTAGAGACGCTCGGCGATCTCCGCGTTGGAGAGGCCGTCGGCCACCGCCAGCAGCACCTCGCGCTCGCGGTCGGTCAGCTGGGCCAGCGCCGGGTGCTCCGCCGCGCCGCCCGCCGCGCCGTCCCCGCCGGCGGAGAGGTCGGGCAGTTTGTCCGCGTACTCCTCCAGCAGCCGCCGGGTCACACGCGGCGAGACGACCGCGTCGCCGCGGGCCACGGTGTGGATGGCGGAGATGAGCTCGGTCGGCGGCACGTCCTTGAGGAGGAACCCGCTGGCACCGGCGCGCAGCGCGCTGAACGCGTACTCGTCGAGGTCGAACGTCGTGAGGATGAGGACCCGGGTCTCGCCGCCGGCCGCCGACGTCGTGATCGCCCGCGTGGCCTCGATGCCGTCGAGCACCGGCATGCGCACGTCCATGAGGACGACATCGGGCTGGTACAGCTCGACCAGGCGCACGGCGTCCGCGCCGTCGGCCGCCTCGCCCACGATGTCGATGCCGGCCTCGGCCTCGAGGATCATGCGGAAACCCTTGCGCAGGAGCGCCTGGTCGTCCGCCAGCACGATGCGGACGGTCACGACGCGGCGGGTGCCTTGCAGTCGCGCAGCGTGGCCCTGACTTCCCAGCCTCCGGCCGGTGCGGGTCCCGCCTGCAGCGTGCCCCCGAAGGCGGCGGCGCGCTCGGCCATGCCGGCCACGCCGTGCCCGCCGCTCCCGTTGACGCGGCGGCCCAGGCCGTTCCCGTTCCCGTTCCCGTGGCCGTTCCTGTGGGCGTCGGAACCGGGCTCGGCCGGCGCGGTGGCGCCGTCGTCGCGCACCCGCACGGTGATGTCGGGGTCGCGGAACTGGAGGCAGACCTCGACCGAGGCGGGGTCGTCGGCGTGCTTGAGCGCGTTCGTCAGCGCCTCTTGCACAATGCGGTAGACGGTCAGGCCCGCCGCATCGCTCATCTCGAAGGGCCGCCCGGCGCGCTCGATCGTCACGTCCAGCCCGGTGCCGCGCACGCGCTCGACCAGCGCCTCGAGCTCGGCGAGCCCCGGCTGGGGTGCGAGGGACGGGCGGTCGTCGCTCCCTGGGGAGGCCAAGGGCGGTGTGCCGGGGGCGGGGCGTTCGTCGCGCAGGACGCCGAGGAGGCGCCGCATGTCGTTCAACGCCTGGCGCCCGGTGCTCGACACCTCGCCCATGGCCTCACTCGCCCGCCCCGGGTCGGTGCGCTGCGCCGTGGACGCCGCGTCGGCCAGAGTCACCATCACCTGGATGTTGTGGGAGACGACGTCGTGCATCTCGCGGGCGATGCGGGCTCGCTCGGCCGCCGCGGCAAGAGAAGCCTGCTGGTCCCGTTCGAGCTCGAGGCGCCCGGCGCGCTCGGCCAGCCAGTCGAGCTGGCTCCGCAGCGCGCGCACGACGATGCCTGCGAGGAGCGCGGCAATGGCGAGCCCGGTGAGGAACACGAGGGACTTGGTGTCGTTGCCCGTCGGCGTCCAGCGCACGGTCGCCATGACGACGCCGGCCTCCAGGATCACCGAGCACACGATGACGAGCAGCCATTCGGACTCGAGCGCAACGGTGTAGATGGCGACGAGCAGCGACACGTTGGCGAGGGCGGGGCCTGACACGAGCCACTGCACGAAGGAGACAGCCGCGATGACCACGAAGACGGTGACCGGGGCCCGGCGCCGGAAGACGAGGGGGAAGATCAGCGCGGCGACGACGAGTAGGTCGGGCCGGGTGGCGTGCGACGAGAAGAACACGCCGGAACAGAGGACGAAGAGGACGACCGCGCCGGCGACGTCGACGAGCGTCCCGTAGCGCCGGTCGAAGGCATGGACCCGCTCCCAGACTCGCCAAGCCCCGTCGAGCTGGCGGCCCTCGGCGGCCCCCGCGGCCGTACCCTGGCGCGGCGTCCCGGGCCGCAGCCACTCGGGGTAAAAGTGAGAGCTGGGTCGCATCAGATCCTTGGTTCCCAGGCGAGACGACCATGGTAGTACCCGCTGAGCTGGGCCTCCGTGCGCCGTCCACTGCGTCGGCATCCCTCCAGCCTCCACGGCGCACGCCCGCTCGGCCTTCATCCCCAAGGATGAACAGAGGTGGCCGGGTTCATTCCTGCGAACGATTCGGAAACGCGAGGACCCAGGATACGTTTCGGTTGCCAATGCCTTCGAGCGGCGCGAGGCAGCGGGTGCATTCCGCCCCGAGTGCGCAGCGCACCTCGCGCCGCCCGAGGAACGCCCTCGTCTGACGTGGGCGACGGCGCCGCGGGACGAGCTCAGCCTCCGGCGCGCGCCGCCACCTCCCGGCAGGCCTCCAGGTCGTCGAACGCCCGGGCCACGTCGTCAGGGGTGAACGCGAAGAACAGCGCCGCCACGGCGTCCGCGCCGGCTTCGGCGTAGCCCGCCACGTCGTCGGGCGTCAGAGCGTTGAAGTAGGGGCAGACGGTGATGCGCAGATCGGAGCGCTGCCGGCCCGCCACCTCGAGGTGTTCGTCGAGCTCGGCCAGCCCGGCCGCCAGCTGGGCGGGCGAGCGGTTGAAGGTGTGCCAGCCCTGGCCGAGGCGGGCCGCCCGCCGCAGCGCGGCCGGTGTCTCCCCGCCGACATGGACCGGGGGGTGGGGCTGTTGGACCGGCTTGGGGTACATCTCGCAGGGCGGCAGGTCGTAGATCTCGCCGCGGTACGACGACGTCTCGTCCGTCCACAGGGTGCGGAGCACCTCGAGGTACTCGTCGGTGCGCCGCCCGCGGCGCTCCCAGGGCACGTTCAGCGCGTCGAACTCCTCCTTGAGCCAGCCGACGCCGATGCCGAGGTCGACCCGACCGCCGGAGAGCCAGTCGAGGGTGGAGACCTCCTTGGCCACGTAGACGGGGTTGCGCTGGGGGAGGAGGAGCATGGCGGTGCCCAGGCGGACCGTCGAGGTCCGGGCGGCCAGGTAGGTGAGGGTGACCATCGGCTCGAGAAGGCCGCTGCCGGGCGGCGCGGGGATGCGGCCGTCCTCGGCGTAGGGGTAGTGGCTCTCGTACTCACCGAAGAGCACCACGTGCTCGCCGACCCAGATCGTCCCGATGCCCCGCGCCTCGGCCCCCTCGGCCACCGCGTCGAGCAGCTCGCTCGTGGTCATGGGGCTGGCCGTCGGCAGCCACAGGTCGAGTTGCACGTCAGGCCCCCAGCCCACGGCGGACGAAATCGCAGATCTCGTCGGCGGCCTGCGCTGCCGGGACCGGGTTCGGCTCGCCGGCCCGGATGGAGAGTGCGCCGTAGATCTGCTGGCCGACGAGGACGACGGCGCGCTCGAGGTCGAGGTCGGCCCGGTAGTCGCCGGCGGCCATGCCCGCCCGCGCCAGCTCCTCGAGCACCCGGATCATGTCGAGCCCGATCAGCATGAGCGCGCCGCCCACGGCGGCCGACCCGGCGGCGCCGGTCGTCGCCTGGGTGGCCATGGCCAGGCGGAAGAAGGCCGGGCTCTCGTCGATGCGCTCGAGCAGGCCGAGGATGAGCCCGTGCAGTCGATCGGCCGGCCAGGCGTCGTCCGCCACGATCAGCGCGATGGTGTCCTGCATGCGGTCGTACATGGCCTGCACGCAGGCGCGCAGCAGGTCGTCCCGGTTGGCGAAATAGACGTAGACGGTCGAACGGGCCACCCCGGCCTCGGCCGCGATCTCGTCCATGGACACGTCGGTGGTGCCGCGCTCGCCGAAGAGGCGGCGCGCGGTGTCCATGATCTGGTCGCGCCGGAAGTCGCGGATGACCTCCTTCAACGCGTCGGGCGCGCGCCTGGGCATGGTTCCGAGCCTGCCAGGTCCAGGTTCAGGCGCCGACGCGTGCGGCCGGCGTGAAGGCGACGGGGAGGTGCTTGACCCCGTTGATGAACTGAGACTGCAGGCGCTGCGCCTCGCCGTCCTGGTGGATGTCGGCCATGCGGTCGAGCAGGTGCTCGTACATGACCCGGATCTCCATACGCGCCAGGTTGGTGCCGAGGCAGAAGTGGGGCCCGCCGCCACCGAAGGCGATGTGGGGGTTGGGGGCACGCCCGACGTCGAGCGTGTCGGGATCCTCGAAGACGTCCTCGTCCCTGTTGGCCGAGGCGTGGAAGAAGACGACCTTGTCGCCCTCCTTTATTTCGGTGCCGCTCATGGTGAGGTCGCACATGGCGGTGCGGCGGAAGTTCATGACGGGGGTGACGAAGCGGAGCATCTCGTCGACGGCCGTCGGCAGAAGGCTGCGGTCGGCGAGCAGGCGCTGCCACTGCTCGGGGTGCTGGAAGAAGGCGTGCATGGCGCCGGACATGAGGTTGCGGGTCGTCTCGTTGCCGGCCACGGTCAGGAGGAGGAAGAAGAGCTCGAGCTCCATCTCGCTCAGCTGCTCGCCCTCGACCTCGACGGTGGTGAGGGCGCTCATGAGGTCGGCGTGGGGGTCGATCCGCTTCTTTCCGAACAGCTCGGCGGCGTAGGCGTAGAGCTCCATCGCCGAGACGACGGCCATCTCGGCCTCGAGCTGGTACTCGGGGTCCTCGTTGCCGACCATGCGGTTGGACCACTCGAACATCTTGTGGCGGTCCTCCTGGGGGACCCCGAGGAGCTCGGCGATGACCTGAAGTGGGAGCTCGGCCGAGAGGTCGGTGACGAAGTCGGCCTTTCCTCGCTCGATGACCCCGTCGATGATGGCGTCAGTGGCGCGGTGGATGCTGTCCTCGAGGTCGCGCACCATCCTCGGCGTGAAGCCCTTGTTCACGAGGCGCCGGTAGCGGGTGTGGAGGGGAGGGTCCATGTTGAGCATCATCAGGCCCTGCTGCGCGACGTCCTCGTCGGGCATCTCGAAGGGCATGGTGCCGCGGGCGGCCGAGCTGAAGCGCTCGTAGTCGCGGTTGACGGTGACGCAGTCCTCGTAGCGGGTGACGGCCCAGAACCCGGGGCCTCCCGGCTCGTCCTGCCAGTGCACCGGGTCGTGGCGGCGCAAGTGGGCCAGCCAGGCGTGCGGGACTCCGGCCACGTAGGACCGGGAGTCCGAGAGGTCGACGGGGGCGACGCCCGCCAGGGTGCTCATATCGGACAGCTCCTCCCCTTGATCGGACACACTGTCCGATATTCAGGATGCTAAGTCCATCCTCTAGGTGATGTCAACCATCCGCTGTCGGGTGGGCGTTCAGGCCTTGGGCGGATCGTCCTCGGCGTGGGGCTGCGGCACGATCACGACGGACTTGGAGGGGTCGTCGGGATCGAGGACGACCTGGATGCGGTCGGGATCGGGGGGGCCGCCCGGCACCGGCGCCACCATGACGGGTTGATCCTGCGGGGGAGCGAACACGTTCTGCAGGCCCCGGGCGATGCCGGTGCCGACGGCGCCGAGGGCGGACTCCCGGCGCCAGCGATCGAAGCCGGGGGGCGAGCCGTCGTCGGCGTCGGAGGGTTCCTCGGCCGTCGGCACCTCTTCTTCGGGTGGTCCGGGCGCGTCGCCCTCTTTGGGTGTCACCACACCATGGTCGCACCCGGGGGAGGGGGACGCCGGCCGGGGCCGACACGGTGCCCGAACGGCGGCGTCGTCGACGAGCGACACCATCCATGGCCAGGGGAGGCTCTATGATTTGAGCTTCCTCGCGAGCGAGAGGTGGAGTGGACGTGATCTGGAGGCGAGTCGGACTGACCCTGTGCGCGCTTGGAGCGGTCGGCGTGCTCGCCGGTTGCTCCAAGCCGTCGAACTCGACGAGCGCCTCCACCTCGACCACCGCTGCCTCCAACGGCTCGACCACGTCGACGCCGGGCGGCTCAGGCACGACCACGATCCCGAACAGCGTCCCCAACGTCGACGCCGATCGTAAGAACGTGACGGTGGCCAACTGCGGCTCGATCCCGGGCGGCTGGTCGGCGGGCGGGTCCGTCAAGAACCCGTCGAGCTCGGCGACGACCTACCACATCACGATCTTCTTCACGTCGGCGCAGGCGACCGACCTGGCCTCGGCCTCCACGTCTGTCGCGGTCGGCGCGAACGGCACCAACTCGTGGACGGTCAAGGCTTCGTTTGCCGCCCCGAGTCAGGTCCTGTGCGTGCTGCGGGGCGTGTCGACCAGCTGAGCCGGAGAGAGATTCTTCTTCGCCGCACCCGAACAGCGGATGGCGATCGATTGGAGATCGCCCGGAACTGAGGTCCGCTCAGGCGGCGCTCGCCACCATCCGTAGGGAGCCCGACAGGCGGTCCACCAGCTGGGCGTACGCGTCGTCGAACTGGCGCTCGTCGACCGCGGCGCACAGCTGGTCCACGAAGGGGCGGAGATTGCGCTCGGCGCCGGCCAGGTCTGTGGCCGCGCTCACGATGGAGATGACCTCGTCTCGGCGATTCTCGAAGGTCAGGTCGTCCTGGTCGGTGAACATCTGCTCGAGCGTCATGGCGACACCAACCCCCTCACGTCGGTCCCGAGGCCTCTTCTCTCGGCCTCGATTCCTTCCTGGTCAAATGCTACGGAGTCCGCCGAGATCTCTAAATGGGCCAAAAAGACTATTTGTAGGGCCCTTGTCCGGCCCGGAGCGTGGCGCCGAACCGGTTCCGCAACGAGCGACTGAAGAGGAGCCGTCGTCGCTCGCAGCTGGAATGTGATCGTGGCACCCCCGCCGGAAGCACACGCGATGTGCCAGGTAGCATGGGCAATATGGAGCCGGTCCGCACCGGAGGCGGCCCGGGGGCGGTGGCCAGGCTCGTCGGGAATGACCCCAGCGTGCACGGCAACGGCACTTCTGACCTCGATGAGGCGATCGCCCTCGGTCAGGCCATCCGGGAGAACCTGGGCCGCGTCCTGCTTGGCACTCCCGAGGCCGTGACCGCGGCCGCGGTGGCCGCACTGTCAGGGGGGCACCTGCTCATCGAGGACGTGCCTGGCGTCGGCAAGACCGTGCTCGCCCGGGCCCTGGCCATCTCGCTCGGGGCCGAGCTGTCCCGGATCCAGGGCCATCCCGACCTCCTTCCCTCTGATGTCACCGGCGTCTCGGTCTACGCGCCCGACACGGCGGGCTGGGAGTTCCGGCCCGGACCGGTGTTCGCCCACGTCGTCCTGTGCGACGAGCTGAACCGCACCCCGCCGCGCACCCAATCGGCCCTGCTCGAGACGATGGAGGAACAGCAGGTCAGCGTCGACGGCCAGTCCTGGCCCCTGCCGCGGCCCCACCTCGTGATCGCCACCCAGAACCCCCTGTCGCAGCGGGGCACGTTCCCGCTGGTCGAGAGCCAGCTGGACCGCTTCTCCATTGCCACCGCCATGGGTTACCCCGACGCCGCCACCGAGGCCCACCTGGTGCTGCACGAAGGTGGCAAGTACGCCCTCGAGGGCCTGCGTCCCGTTTGCACACCAGACGAATGGCTCGGAGCCCTGCGGGCCACCGGGTCGGTCCTCGTCGCCCCTGCGGTGGCGGACTACGCCGTGGCGCTCGGCCGGGCTACTCGCTCCGCGCCCGGGGTGCGCCTGGGGGCCAGCCCGAGAGCCACCATCCGGCTCATCCGCTCCGCCCAGGCCTACGCCGTTCTTTCCGGGCGGAACTATGTGGCGCCCGGCGACGTCAAGGAAGTCGCCGTGGGTTGCCTGGCCCACCGGATCCTCATGGACGACGGCGACGAGGGCATCGGGTGGGGGCGCCAGGCCGTGGAGGAGCTACTCCAGGTGGTCCCGACGCCGCGCCCGTGAGCCGTCGGGTGCGGCCCACCCGGCCGCTGGCGCCGATGCTCGCCGCGGTGCTGATCCTCGGCCTGTGGTGGCTGGTCGCCCACAACGGCGGCTCGGGCTGGGTGCAGGTTCTCGGCGACATTGTGTTCGGGGCCTTTTGCATCGGCATCCTCGGCCCGTCCCTCGTGCTGGCCCGGGCCAAGGTGCGGGTGGTCGCTGCTCCGGCCGACGGTGTCGCCGGACGACCGATCGAGCTGCTTCTCGAGTGTTCGACGCGCCTGCGTGTCCACCCGCTCGACCCTCCCGGCGAAGAGACGTTCGCCGGGCCGCGTCGGCACTCCATCGGCACCGGGCTCACGTTGCGACCCGAGCGGCACGGTGTGTTCGACTCGCTGACGCTCGATGTTGCGTCTGCCGCGCCGTTCGGCCTGCAGTGGTGGCGCCGGCGCGTGCGTATTCCGTTGCCGTCGACGCTCCACGTCGCGCCACGCCGCGGGCGGCCCGACGCGCCGTCCCTGCGGATGTTCGAGGACGCCGGCGATGCAGCAGACCGGCCTCACATGGACATGGGTGATCCCAGGGGCGCGCGCGAGTACCGCTGGGGTGACAACCGGCGCCTCGTGCACTGGCGGGCCACTGCACACTCGGGTGAGCTGATGGTGCGCGAGCTCGAGCGACCCTCGGCCCGGCCCCTGACGGTCACCGTTGTCCTCCCCGCGGACCCCGACGAGGGTGAGCGGGTGGCGGAGCGGGCGCTCGGCACGGTCGCCTACCTCCTCCAGGAGGGCGGTGAGGTGATCCTGTCCACCACCGAGGCGACGGGATCCGTCACCGCGCCACTCGTGGACCGCCGCGGCGCCAGGCGCCGTCTCGCTCGAGCGGTTGGATCGCCCGGCGTTTCGGCGACTTCCGGCGGGGTCACCGCGTCGCGATGAAAATCTTGGAGGCGATTCGCAAGGCCAACCGGCCGGGACCGCCCGAAGACTCCGTCCGACTCCGGGTCGCCTCCGCGGCCACCGTGTTCGTCGCCATCGGGTCGTGCGCCTCCGTGGGCGAACTGTCACGGGTCCAGGCGCTCGGTGCGGTGGCGCTGATCGCCGCAGGCATGGCCTTTTCCTATCGAACCCGTGCCCGACCACCTTGGTGGATCAAGTTGGTCGTCGCCACGGGTGCCGTGGCGGCCTGCGTGTGGTTCTTCCACGAGGTCGTGACCCCCGACGCCGGCGTCACGTCGATCGAGGGCCCTCTGACTGTCCTCATGACCTCCGTCGTCGTCCTGCACTCCTTCCATGTGCCGGCTCGGCGCGACCTGATGTTCTCCATCGGGGCGTCGTCGGCCCTCATAGCGGTGGCGGGGGCGCAGGCCATCGACCTCCGCTTCGGCTTCTACGTGGTGGCCTGGGCGGCGTTCGGACTGTGGGCCCTCACAGAGATGTGGGCGGCGGCCAGCGGGGGCGGCCGGGCCTCGGTCGTCGGGCTCACTGCCGCACTCCTGGCGATGGTCACCGCGGCGGCCGCAGTGTTCCTCGTGCTGCCGGCGCCCGAAGTGGCCGACGGCGTGGCTTTCCTGGCCAAGGCCGGCCTGGGTGGCTCAATCGGAGTCCCCGGGGCTTTGGCCGGGGACTCCGGCTCTCCCGCCCAGCTGGCACGGGCCGGGACGCCGACCGGACCATCACGGGTGGGTGGCTACCTCGGCTTCGCCGGCAGTCTGAACACCGCGCTGCGCGGGGGTCTTGGGAATTCCCTGGTGATGCAAGTGCGGGCCCAGCGTCCCTCTTACTGGGTGGGAGAGACCTTCGACACGTGGGACGGACAGAACTGGACTCAGAGGCAGCCGGCCCGGTCGACTGAGCGGCTCAGCGAGTCGGCGCCCATCGCGCTGCCCGTCTCGAATGGCGACATCCCACTGGGCCAGTCGGACCTGCAGACGTTCTACGTCGCCACCGCCACCGCCGATCTGATCTTTCATGCCGAGAGCGCGAGCGAGCTGTGGTTCCCGCGTTCGACCGTGTACTTCTCGAATGACGGGACCATCGTGTCGCCTATCGGGCTGGGGCAAGGATCCGTCTACACGGTCGACTCCCAGGTCACCTCGCCGACTGCGGACCAAATGAGGGCCGCCTCGGGCCGGCCGGAGCTCACGCCAGCGGTACGGCAGGCGGACCTGCAGCTGCCGCATGCCTATCCTCGGGTCGAGGCGCTCGCCGAATCTGTCACCGCAGGAGACACCAACACGTACGACAGGGTGCAGTCCTTGATCTCGTGGATGGGCCGGCATACGCGTTACTCCATCAACATCCCGCCGCTGCCTCCCGGGGCGGACACGGTCGACGAGTTCCTTTTCGGGAACCGGATCGGTTTCTGCGAACAGATCTCGACCTCCCTCACGGTGATGCTGCGCTCGCTCGGCATTCCCGCCCGCGAGGCCGTCGGCTACGTGCCTGGCTCGTACGACCCCATCACCGACCTCTACCAGGTTGATGCCGACGACGCCCACGCCTGGGTGCAGGTGTGGTTTCCCGGTTACGGGTGGCAGGACTTTGACCCGACTGCCTCGGTCCCGCCGGCCAACCCGGCGCCGGGCAGCGTCGCACTACGCGACATCGGGGCTGCGCTGCGACACATTCCGTGGATCCCGTTGGGGGGTGCCGCCGCCCTCGCCGTCCTGATCGTCGTCTTGGTGCGGCTCCGCCGGACACGCCCGACCACCTGGGCCGAGCGGGTGGCCCGCATCGCCGAGCGGGCTGGTCGCCGGGCTGGCCACCCGCGACGACCATCTGAGAGCTTCATCGAATACGCGGCCGCGTTGGATCATTTGACAGGGAGTGGGTCAACGGCATGGCGTCGCCTGGCGTCATCCGTTGAAAGGAGCGTCTATGGAGGCGGCGAATCCACACTCGAAGCGCAGCGCCAGATGATCAGCGAAGCGAGGCGGACCCGAGTTGCCCATCGAGGTATAAGACTCCGCGCACTCATGGGGAGGCCGTAGGTAATCGGAAATGTCGTGTCCCGAAACGACGACCTGTGGGATGGGCGGCGAGCCACTTCCGCCGGGACTCAAGGATTGATCGAACCGATCGCTCGGTTCGGGCGACCGCGCCACGAAGAGACGAGACGAGGACTACCGGGTGGAGCACTTTGACGCGGTGATGCTCCGTCACGATCGGGGAAGCTCACCGGTCCGCCGGACACCGATCGACCGATTCACAGTGCCATGTTCTGCGAGCCGACCTGAGGCTTCGGTCCGGCGGACCGCATCGATTTGAGGAGCGGGCTCAGTGCCATCGCGATCCCGGTCGGCAACAAAATCAGCTGTATGAGCCAGAGCGGGAGCACCGGGCGGATCGTGTCGATTGACCACAGCGGCCATTGGAGGAACGCGCAGGCAGCAACCACGAACCACGCAAGGAGATACCAGCGGACCCGCCGGTGGATAGCGTCTCGGAGGATAAGCACAAGAGCCACCACGATGCAGAGCAGAGGAAGCGCCGACGCAACGTGGCCGCCCCATGATCGCGCATTGATCGCGATACCAGCGGGAATCGGGTTGAAAGCGAGACTCGCCAGGGCAAGCCAGGCGACGAGTTGGCCGCGAACCCGGCCACGGACGACGGCGAGGAGTATGAGCATGACGGCCAGCGCCATCAACTTGTATCCGTAGAGGCCCTCTTCGAAGACGAGTCTCATGCTCAGCGTGGTCGTCAGAAGAGCGACCAAGGGGATCGGTTCCAGCACCCGGGAGCCGAGGCGCCGGAACGCCCACCACGCGATCGCCATGCCGACGAGGATCGGCAGGACCCGGGCGCCGAAGACCAACAGAGGCCCGCGCAGCCCCGTCTCCCACAGGATGGTCCCTCCGTGGGTCACGGAGTCACCGGTTCCGAACAGCACGGAGTGGATGGCCCTCCCAGACGTCGCGACGATGAAGGGAAGTGAGAGGACGGCGACAACAGCGGCGGATGAGCCGAGCAGTTTCCATCGCTCCTTCCCCGGAGCAACCACGAACAGCGGCGCGAGAACCAGCAGGGCGAACTGTTGCGAGGCGACCGCCAGGCCCAGGAATACGCCGGCCCATACCCACTTGCGACGGAGGGCACACGCCGTGCCGGCGAGTGCCAATCCCAAGCAAGCCAGGTCCTGTGGATGGTAGAGGGTCAGCAACGGTTCCCACACGACCGGGACCAGGGCAACGAAGATGACACCGAAAGGCTCCCAGCCAGTACGGCCGCGACCTGCCGCTCGAAAGAGGGCGATCATTCCGCCGAGCAGAAAGAACCAACTGATGTACCCGAAGCCGATGGTCGGGAAGATGGCGACAGAATTCTGTGCCCAGGCGTACATCCCGCTGTACGCGTGGGCACAGTTCGCGCCCAGCGCATGCTGCGAGGGAAACGGCGCCGTATGACCGACCCCTGTCAACGCGGCGAGGCCGCCCGAGAAGAGCGGCCAGAGAGGCGGCACTGCAGGGGCCGGGATATAGAAGAGGAAGAACGAGGAGGTGTGCGGGCTCGCCGGGGGGTAGGCGCAAGCGATGCTGCCATGGGCAATGGCCCAGGTCGCATAGAGGGACTCTGCAGCGTCAACCTGCGAGGGTCCACCAAGAAGCGCGATGGCACCGATGAAGATGGCCGTGGCAACGATCCAGCCCGCCAGACACACCAATCCCGACTGTGGCTTGTTGAGCCAGAGCTGCCAGGAGGGGGCGTCCTGTTCGTCCAAGAGACCTAGGCCTGCCACCGCCGCCACATTAGGAAAAGTACCAACCAGAGTGTGTGGACACCCGACAGTGGTACGGCTTGTCTCGAAGCGGGTTTGGCACCGAGGTCCGCTGGGCGACACGGCAAGAAGTCGCGGTGGCGACGACGCCCAGCGCAATGGTCCGTAGTCCGTGACCGTACGATCCGACCGAGGTATCGCAACGATCGCTAGCGTGAGGGCGATGACCCATCCCCTGGGCCTGTAGAACTCGCCGCATGCTCGGGTTGCTCATCGGATCATGCGCCATCCTGGGTCTGGCGGTTGGCTCTTTCTTGAACGTGGTCATCTACCGTGTGCCGAGAAACGAATCAATCGTCACGCCTCGATCTTCCTGCCCTGCATGCGGCGCCTCCATCCGGGAAAAGGACAACATCCCGGTGGTCTCATGGCTCGTGCTCCGTGGTCGCTGCCGCGACTGCCAGGCACCGATCTCAAAGCGCTATCCGCTGGTGGAGCTGGCCTGTGGTGCACTTTTTGCCGGCACGGCCGCTCGCTTCGCCTACCAATGGGATCTCCCTGCATACCTCACCCTTTTCGCGGGGCTCCTTGCACTCTCGTGTATCGACGTCGAGCGCATGATCCTGCCGAAAAAAATCGTCTACCCGCTGACCGTCATGGTGACAGCGCTCTTGCTGCTCGCGGCCGCAGAGACGGGTAAATGGCACGATTATCTGATTGGGCTCATCTGCGCGGCAGCGTGGTTCGTCCTGTTCCTCGCGATGAACCTGGCCAGTCCGCGGCTCTTGGGGTTCGGGGACGTACGGCTTTCCCTGGTGCTTGGCATCTCGCTTGGGTGGTTGGGTGTGGGATATGTCCTGCTGGGGTTTTTCACTGCGAATCTCATTGGTGCCGTGTTCGGTGTCACCCTGATGGCGACGAAACACGCGGAACTGCAGACCAGGATTCCCTACGGCATCTTTCTGGCGTTGGGATGCGCCGTGGCGGTGTTCGCGGGTCCAGAGCTTCTGCGTCCGTTCGCGGGCTACTCGATCTGAGCCCACACGGGCGAGGACCTCGGACAACCGTTAGCGCACGAGCTCCATCCGCAAGCCCTGCTCGTCCCATTCGGGATCAGCAGGGATGCGCGTGGCAGCTTTGACGAATACCCTTCTCGCGGTCCAGAGGATCGCGGCCGCGTCGAGAAGGTGCGACGGACTGGCCCCGGGAACCTCGGAGTCGATGACCCTCAGCGCACCGGGAAGCTTCAGCTCCAGCACGGATCGGCGCTCCTCCACCCCCTTTTCGGAATACTTCGACCATTGCATAGGGACGTCTCCGTTCAGCTGGAAGAAGCTGAGTTCCGCGTTCACCTCGTAGATACTGCGCTGACGAAACGGGGCCATCTCGCGAGCGACCTCCTGGTAGCGGGGAAGCAGGGTCCGCGTGATGGCATCGGTATGGTCCGGGAGCAAGTCCGTGCCGTCCGATGATTCGATATGAATCGGTGCACTCTTGACGGCAGATCCCCGCCGGCCCAGCAGGGCTCGGGCTTCCCGGTCGCAGGTTCGGCCGCCGACCATTGCCTGATTGAGGCCGCCCACAGGTGCGTTGAGGGCGATGATCGAATACGCCGGGCGCATGTCCACCACGTCGACGAAGGTTTCTACCCGGATCGGGTCCTCGGGCGCGAAGATCGTGCCTTGGAGCTTGGCGGCGGCGACCAGCCACCCGCCACGGCAGGTCGTCACGCCCGCCACGAGCGAGTACGGCAGATTCGGACCCCGACGGGAGGGAGGATCCGCCCTCACGCAGTAGAAAGCATGGCGCCCCGGTGGCTCAGCAAACGCTCGAGCTCCTTGGGGTGCGCCGTAATGCCCAGCGCGTCATCGTACGTGATCACTCCAGCCTGAATCAGGTCGACCAAGCTGGCCTCCAGCGTGCACATACCCGCCTGCTGGTTCGTCGTGATCACGTTGAGCAGCTGGTTGGTCTTCCCCTCCCTGATGAGGTTCCGCACCGGGTTGTTCGCCACGAGGATTTCGAAGGCGGCCACCATCCCTCCGCCAATCCGAGGCACCAGCCTCTGGGCGATCACTGCACCCAGGGAAGCCGCAAGCTGGACCCGTATCTGCTCTTGCCGGAAAGCCGGGAACACGTCAATGATTCGGTCAATGGCCTGGGCGGCGTCGTTGGTGTGCAAGGTCGAGAAGACCAGGTGGCCCGTCTCGGCCAGCGTGAGTGCGAGCTGGATGGACTCGAGGTCGCGCATCTCGCCGACGAGCAGGACATCGGGGTCCTCGCGGAGGGCGGAGCGCAGTGCCCGTTCGAACGACGGACTGTCGAGGCCGATTTCGCGCTGGTTGACGGCCGAGAGGTCGTGGTCATGCACGTACTCGACCGGGTCCTCGATGGTGAGGATGTGCAGCGCACGAGTCTGATTGATGCGCGCGATGATCGACGCGAGGGTGGTCGATTTGCCGGAACCTGTGGGACCCGTGAGCAGCACGAGGCCGCGAGGGAGCCGGGCCAGCCATTCCGCGATAGGTGGCAGCCCCAGGACCTCGAAGCTCGGGATCTCGGAGGGGATCATACGAAGCGCCAGCGCTAACTCGCCCCTCTGGTGGAACGCGCTGCCACGCAGCCGGGCCTTGTCCTGCCAGGTCAGGGAGAAGTCGACGTCCTGGTGCTCGTCGAGGATGGCCCGCTGGCCGGGAGTCAACATGCTGTGGACCAGCTCAGTGATTTCGGCGGCCATGAGGACCGGCGCGCTCTCCAGCGGGCGCAGCCCTCCGTCGATCCTGACCCTTGGCTTCGAACCACTGACGAGGAGCAGGTCCGAACCTCTTTGGTCCCAGAGCACTTGCAGCCAGGGATCGATGCGTTCGTTGTAATTCACCCTGCTACCTCCTTCGATGCCCTGTCGGGGAGGCGAAAGCCAAAGCGCCCGGCCACGAGGGCCGGGCGCTTTGGGTCGCATCCAACTTGTGACTACGGGACAGCTGGGCAGCCCGTGTGGTCGTCAAATGCGGCAGGTGAGCCAGTCCCGATCGCAACCTGGACCACGCCTGCCGAGAGGGAGATCGTGTAGCCGTTGTTCGTCTGCGGCGCCGACTTGAGATAGCTGGGCACCAGTGCGTCGACGCTGGGCGCGTAGGTGTTCTTCGCGGTCTGGTACGCGTCGTTCGCGATCTCGACCGACTTCGCGTCCGTTGTGCACGCCGCTGTCTTGCTCTGACCGGACACTCCGGTGAGGGAGAAGACGACGATCGCGGCAAGGATGCCGAGCACGATGATGACGATCAGCAGCTCAATCAGGGTAAAGCCCAACTCGTTGGCCTCCCCCGACTTCCTACGTGCCATCGTGTCTCGATGACGCTCAAACATGCGTTGAACCATGCGGAATACCGCCTTTCTTGTCGGGCTCGCCATTGGCCCGTCTCTAGTGCACTTGAATGAGATTCCCGGTACTCAGGCGTCTCGACGCCACGATGCCCTTCGTGGCAAACGGCATGATAACCCGTATTTCTCCTATGTACTAGGGCAGAAGGACCTCTATGAGCAGGCAGTTCAGAGGGGCGCCCAGCGTGGGGTTGGATGGATCGGGTCCTGAACGGGTCCCACCCCCGTTGCGGGACCCCGGATGTCAGCCTCGAAGCAAGCCTTCAAGAAGGTACGACACGGCTTTCGAGTGATCTGAAGGGTCTGCGGATACCCATGGGCGGCCCGTCTCGTTACGTGATGTTGACTTGGCGATAGATGCCGTACATGGCCGAAACGAGGGCAATCGCTACGAACCCGACGATCAGACCCATGAAAATGATGATGGCGGGCTCGAAGAGGCTCGTGAAGTGTTTCACCTTGATCTCAAGCTCCCGATGATAAAAGGTGGCCGCCGTTGTGAGCTGCTTGTCCAGGGTCCCGGTTTCCTCGCCGACCCGGAACATCTGGCGGGCCGCGGACGGGAAGAGGTTGGTCGCCGCGAGGGGCTCGGCCAACCCGTTCCCCTCCATCATCTGCTCCCTGATGTGGTTGATGCCGTCGTTGTAGACAGCGTTGTTGGACGCCTCCGCAGTGACGGCCATTGCGCGTGGGAGGTCGACGCCTGCCGTAACGAGCGAAGCGAGAACGCGGCACACGCGCTCGACGATGGCCGCCTGCAACAGGCTGCCGGCGACGGGAAGCTTGAGGAGTACAGAGTCGAGCCATGCTCGTCCACCCTTTGACCGCCGCAACGCCACGAATCCGATGATCGCAAGCAGAATGATCCCCAAAATGGCCCACCACCACTGGCTGATGAAGCTTGAAACGCTCAGCAGTATGCGGGTCGGAAGCGGAAGTTTCGCATTGAGGGACGCAAAGAAGGTCCGGAACTTGGGCAGGACGTAGGTGGCCAGGATGACAACGGTGATTATCGCCATCACCGCGACCACTGACGGATAGACGAGTGCCGACGTGACCTGCGACCGGGCCTCGATGTCCGTTTCCAAGTAATCGGCGAGCTCCAAGAGCACCGTGTCAAGGGTTCCCGTCAATTCTGCTGATTCGAGCACGGCCACGTAGTAGCGAGGAAACGCCTCCGGGTGTGATGCCGCAGCCGCGGCGAAGGTGTCACCCGACTGGAGCTCGTCGATCATGTTGAGCAGCACCTTCTTGAGGAGCTTGTCGGTGGTCTCTTCTGAGATGACCTGCAGGGCCTCCATGATCGGGATCCCCGCTTCGACGAACACACTGAGCTGGCGCGAGAAGTGCATGATCTCCTTGCGCTTCACCACCTTCTTCGTGACCTCGAATTGGAGGATGTTCCTGCGCTCTTTCACTTCGAGCGGGTCAAGGCCGCGCTGGAGCAGCATGAGGTGCGCCGCACTCACGGAGGTCGCCTTCTCGGTCCCGCTGACCTTGTTGCCGTTTTGGTCAAGTGCGCTGTAGCGGTAGCTTTCCAACGTGGTCATCTCGTCCTCCTGAATCTCACAACGCGTAGATACTTCTGATGACTTCGGACACCGTTGTGACGTCCTGTGCGACCAAACTGATCGCTTCTTGCCGTAGGGATCGCATGCCTTGTCGCTCGGCAAGTCTGCGTAGTTCGTCCTGAGTCGCCCATCCGACGACCAATCGCTTGATCTCGGGGGTGATCCGTAGCAGTTCGTAGACCCCGATTCGCTCCTGGTAACCGGTGCCGCCGCAGAAGTTGCATCCCCGGCCCCGCACGAACTCCTGCTTCTCCGGACCCCCGCTCTCCTCGTAGAACGCTCGTTCCGCATCTGTGAGCTTGTACGAGGTCTTGCAGGAAGGGCAGATGCGCCGAACCAGGCGCTGCCCGACGATCCCGATGACCGAGGAGGCCACGAGGAAGGACTCGATTCCCATATCGAGGAAGCGGTGGAGAGCAGACACCGAGTCGGTGGCGTGCAGAGACGAGAGGACGAGGTGGCCGGTCAAGGCGGACTGAACTGCGATGCGAGCCGTTTCGACGTCTCGGATTTCTCCGACCAGGATCACATCGGGGTCTTGTCGCAGGATGGAACGAAGTCCGGTCGCGAAGGTGAGACCCGACTGCTCGTTCGTCTGTATCTGGTTGATGGAAGGAAAGACGTACTCGACGGGGTCCTCAACCGTCATCACGTTGCGGGTTTCATCGTTGATCTCGGTAAGTGTCGCGTAGAGCGTTGTTGTCTTTCCGCTGCCGGTCGGACCCGCACAGAGCACCATGCCGAACGGGGCCCGGACGAAGTTCGAGTAGGTCTCGGTCGCTTCGCGGGGCATTCCCAACTCACTGAGACGCAGGACAGAGCGGGTTCTGTCAAGCAACCGCATGACGCACTTCTCGCCCCAGATAGTGGCGACAGTGGCGACCCTGACATCGACGGTCTTTCCGTCGATCTCTGTGCGCAGCTGACCATCTTGTGGCCGGCGGCGTTCCACGATGTTCATGCCGGCCATGATCTTGATCCGACTGATCAAGCCCACGGCCATGGACGAGGGGAGCGTAAGTACCTCTTTGAGCGCTCCGTCGATCCGATAGCGGATCCTGATGCCGAGTTCTGACGGCTCGATGTGGACGTCAGACGCGCGGTCACGCATTGCTTGCGTCAGGATGCGGCCGACCACCTGAACGACCGGGGCATCCTCGTCCACGATGTCCGGCGTTTGCGGCGTCGTTTCGGCCGGCCGTTTTCTCGTGCCCTCTATCGCTTCGAAGGTCTGGACGAGGTGATCGAGGCCTCCAATAGCCCGGTAGTTGTTCTCGATGGCTCGGCGCACCTCGGAGAACGGGGCCAGCATGGGGAGAATGCGGACTCCGCTCGTCTCGCTCAGAAGCGAGACCAGTTCGGACGATGGCTGGTCGGCCATGGCCACGTGGAGGCCCATATCGTCGAGGACGATCGGGATGACGAAATGCTCCCGAGCCATGGGGTCGGGAATGAGGGCCAAGGCCTCTGGTTCAGGGTCGGTCTGTCGAAGGTCCGCGACCTCCATGCCGTAGAGCTCTGCACGCGCCACCACCAGGTCGTGTTCATCGAGGACCTGCAAGTTGACGAGCACGTCGCCGAGGTCGGTGCCCGAGACGGGCTCGGCGGCCAGCGCCTGCTCGATCTGGGCCTCGGTCACGAGGTTGCGCTGTAGCAACACCTTTTGAAGTCGGAGGCTCGATCTCCCGTTGAGCTTTGGTGTCGGGTCGGCAACCGCTGATCCGTTCTGGCTGGCGTCAACCGCTGATCCGTTCTGGCTGACCGGTACGGCTTCCTCGACTGCTTCCTTGACGGCTTTGCGATCCTTTCGGTCGCCTCTTCTATTGAGCACCATGCCGCCTCCGCCCAGGCCGCCGACTCAGCGCCGTGGTCTCTTTCCACAGTCCTGGTCGGGCGGGCGTTCGAGGCTGATGCCGTCGGCCGCAGCCGAAGAAACCCAGGGCGAGTCGCGACGCCATAGGCATCGGGGAGGGGTGGACTTCAGTTCGCCAATATCTCATCGTCCGCTCCAGCGTGGGACCGCCTGACCCCGCGGGAATGCTAACCCGAAAACGGCTCTCGAGATTTCATGGGCCGCCACTGCTCCATCAATCGCCATCGGCCAATTCCCGGCCAATTCCGAGGACCCCAAAAGCCACTCAGGATGGGACTCTCCTGGGGCCGGGAAGGGCCACTCAGGCTCCCAGAAGCCTTCTCCCGGTTTGATGCGGTGGCGGCGCCAGTGGGACCTCGCGAAACTCCAACACGCCGTCGGGCACCACGCCCAGGACCTCCCGTTTCAGCGGCTCAGGCGAACCTCAGGGTCGAACACCTCGCCTTCCGCCTGGACTGAAACTGGAGTAGCCTGGCTGGGCTGCGGCCGGGGACATCCGACGTGTCGCCGGACGGAGGCGGTTTTGCTCACGGGAGTGTGAGATTGGCGAAGCGGCGATTTGGCGATGCTGCAAGGTTGAAAATAGTGCCCAGGTTCTTTCCGCGCGCCCCCGCTATGGGCCAGCCCCGCTCTCGCCCGGCCGAAGCCAAGAGCCTGGTTGGGCCGAGGCGCGGCTCAGGGGACGAGGGGTTCACGCTCATTGAGCTAATCGTCGTCGTCGCGATCTTGCCACTTGTCGTCGGCGCCATCTCCGTCGGCATTCTTTCCGTCTTGTCAAACCAGACCAGCGTGTCGAACCGTCTCTCCGACTCGGGCGACGCCGAGGTGGTTTCGATCCACTTCCAGGACGACGTACAGAGCGCGCAGATGATCACTACCGCGAGCTCCCCGCAGAGCGCTCCTGCGGCGTGCATTCCTCCGCCTCCGGCGAATCCGGGTTTCCAGATCCTCGGTCTCCAGCTCGGCAACGGCACCGAGATCTCCTACTCGACGGTCGCCGACGGCAACAGCGCGGCAACCCTCTGGCGGTACGTCTGCAAAGACGGGAACCTGACAGGCTCATTGGCCCTGGCCCACGATCTCCCTTCGTCTACGCTGATGTCGTCGCCGGTGACTACCACATGCGGGGCGGCGGCGACAGCGTGCGAGCTTGTGGCACCCACCAACACGCCCGCCTACGAACTCGACTGGGTGCCAGTCCTTGGCGTCACCGGCGTCACCTTCCAGACCACCGCGCCCCTCAGCAATTACACCTACCAAGTCGTGGGAGTGCCCGCGGCGTCGGCCAACTCGGCCAACCCGCCGCCGGTGACGAACCAGTCGACGGGATGTGGCTTCGCCACACCGGGCACGGGTCTGTCGACGCTGTGTTTCGTGAACTTCGCGCCCTGGGACTCCCTGAAGTCCGCTCCTCCCACCAACCCCAACTGTGCGAGCGGGCAGCTGTACATGTCGGCCGGCATCACGAATACCGCCTACACCTTGTCGTTCTGCATGAGCGTGACCAGTAGTTATTCCGGCTACGTGTCGCAGGCGAACAATGGTTGTGGCGTTGCCAACCGTGCCGGTTGGAACGACATCGACGCTGTCCCCCTACCGACCTATGCCTGCCCGCCCGCCAGCGAGGCCTTTCTCGGCAACAACGGGTTCTACACCGGCGTACCCGGCGACCCGGCGCTCTACACGGTCGAGGAGGGTTCGACCGCGGTGATCAGCTTCACCAATATCAAAGTGCTGACCGCGAGCGGCGGCGTCGCCACGAACTGGAAGCTGGCGACGGGTGATGCCGAGTCGACAGACACAAGCGAATCCATCACCTGGCAGTCCAACGAGGTTTTGTCCCTGATCCCTAATTCCACGAATTCACCCATCGGCAACGCCTGCATGAGCTTCGGGCAGTATGCCCCGCCCGGTTACAACACCACGACGGCCGGGCTCTCTGGGGCCGGGACGTCGACGACCGTCAAGTGCTCGTCGACCGTCTCCGCCGACCACACCGGCACGACGATGCTCTATGCGACCACGCCGTCGACGCTGACCGTGACCCTGGTCGGAGGGGGACTGCAGGCGATGTTCCTCGGGGTGGAGCTGTCATGAGGAGCAGGCGATCCTGTCGCGGCGATGAGACACCGGCACGGCAAAGCGACGACAGGCGACGCTCCGAGGCGGGCGACACGCTCGTGGAGATCCTCATTTCCCTCACCGTGTTGGGCGTGGCGGGGGTCGCCATCCTCTTGGCCTTCGCGACCACCATCTCGGGTTCGAGCGCCCACCGAAACCTGGCGACCATGGACACGATGCTGCGGACCGCCGCGGCAGAGGTCACCGCCACCATCCAGCAGCAACCGAGTTCGGAGTTCGCCAATTGTTCGGGTGCGTACACGGTGAACAACACACCGGGTTCTATTCCGCTCCCGACGGCGGGCTATTCCGCCACAATTCAGTACGCCCAGTACTGGACCGGCACGACCTGGACCGCGCAAGTGCCGCCGGCCAATACCGGTTGCCCAAGTGGCGTCGTTGTCGTCGGAACTGGAGCAAACGCGTACGTACTCGGACCGCAGCAGCTCACCGTGCAGGTGTCCTACAAAGGAACGAGCCAGTCCATCAAGACCGTCGTGCAAGACCCCGCCCCACCGACGGGCACACCCAGCTGCGGCGACGCGGCGACGACATTGGTCTGGGTCGCGCAACCCGGCGGCGGTCTCGCCGGGTCGCCGCTTACTCCAGCGCCGACAGTCGTGTTGGAGGACGCCAATGGCTGTGTCGAACAGCAGGATGCCTCCACGGTCCAGCTGTCGATCGCGTCGGGTCCGTCGGGCGGAACGCTGAACAACTGCAGTCCCTTCCACGGCAATGGCGAGACGACCTTCCAGGACTGCAGCCTCGAAACGGTCGGGGTGTACACGTTGCAGGCCAGCGACCCTACGGACGGGATCGCACCGGTGGCGAGCAACCCCTTCGGTATTGCGGCCGGTAGCCCGGCCAAGTTGGTATTCCACCAGGAACCGGTCAACGGGACAGGCGGGACTCCGTTCGCCACCACCGCGCAACCCATCGTCGTGTGGATCGAGGACTCCTCGGGCAACGTGCTCACGGGAGACGACAGCTCCGTTTCGCTGGCCATCGGGACGAACCCCAGCAGCGGGACCCTGTCGGGCTGCGGCAGCACGACGGCTATCAACGGCGTCGCGACCTTCACGGGCTGCACGGTCGACAAGGCCGGCAACGGTTATACCCTTGCGGCAACCGATAGCACGGACGGCCTGACGAACCCGACGCCGAGCAGTGCGTTCAACATCACGGTGGGTCCGGCCGCCCAGCTCGCGTTCACGACCACACCGGGTACGGCGGTGGCGGGTGACAAGTTCGTGACTCAGCCGAAGGTCACCATTCAGGACCTCGGCGGCAACACGGTCACGACGAACACGAGCACGGTCTCGCTGGCCATCCGGACCAACCCTGGTACCGGAGTGCTGTCGGGCTGCAGCGAGACCACAACGGCGGGCCTTGCCACCTTCACGGGCTGCTCCATCAGCAGTGCTGGGAACGGCTACACCCTCGTCGCCACCGACGGCACCCTGACACCGGCCACCAGCAGTTCCTTCAACGTCGCGGCGGCCGTGTTGACGTCGTTCTCCGTAGTACCCACCACCACCACCCCGACGGCTGGGACCGCGTTCAACGTGACGATCACGGCCCTGGACCAGGGCGGCAACACGTTCACCGGCCTGACGGGGAACCAGACCATCAACTTCAGTGGCCCCGCCAGCTCGCCAAACGGCACCGGTCCGCTCTATCCGGCCTCCGTCACCTTCACCAACGGCGTGGGCGCCGCCTCCGTGACGCTCGACGACGCCCAGACGACCACGCTGACGGCGACGCAGGCCCCGGTGACCGGCACTTCGGGCAACATCGCGGTCAAGCCCTCCACAACCAACACACTGAGCGTTTCGGGTTTCCCCAACCCGACCGTGGCCGGGGCGCACGGGAGCGTCACGGTCACCGCGGATGACCTCTACGGCAACGTCGCAACTGGCTACAGGGGTACGGTCAAGTTCAGCAGCAGCGACACGAAGGCGGTCCTGCCCGCCAACTACACCTTCACCGCGGTGAACGCCGGGACCGAGATCTTCACCAACGGGGTGACGCTCAACACGGCGGGCACTCAGTCCATCACCGCGACGGACACGGTGACCGGCACCATCACCGGAGCCCAGGGCGGCATCGCAGTCAACAAGGCGTCCCCCACGATCGCCACCACGCTGTCGGCGTCGAGCATCCCTGTCGGCGGCGCTGCCCACGACTCCTCGGCGTTCACCGGGCTGGTGAACTCGACGGGCGTTGGAACGGTCACCTACAGCTACTACACCAACAACACGTGCACGGCGAACGCCGTAAGCGTGAACACGGTGACGGTGCCGACCAGCGGCACGGTCCCCAACTCGAACGCTGTCACCTTCAACAACATTGGGACGTTCTACTGGCAGGCCGTCTACAGCGGCGACGCCAACAACAACGCTGTCTCGAGCCCCTGCACGGCGACGAGCAACGAGCAGCTGACCGTGAACAAGGCCTCCCCGACGATCGCCACCAGTCTGTCGTCGGGTTCGATCTCCGTCGGACAGACCGCTTACGACACCTCGACGTTCACCGGGCTGGTGAACTCAACGGGCACGGGCACCGTGGCCTACAGCTACTACACGAACAACACGTGCACGACCGGAGCCGTGGCGGTCAACACGGTGACGGTGCCGACGAGCGGGACGGTGCCCAACTCGAACGCTGTCACCTTTAACAGCGCCGGCACGTTCTACTGGCAGGCTGCTTACAGCGGCGACGCCAACAACAATGCTGTCTCGAGTCCCTGCACGGCGACGAGCAACGAGAAGCTGACGGTGGTCAAGGCCACGCCGACGCTGACGGCGACCGGCCCGACAACAGGCGCGATCGGGACCCTCATCACGGCGCCCAACATCTCCTCGGTGTTGGCGGGCGGCACCACCGCTCCGGCGGTGAGCGGCACCATCACCTTCACCGTCTTCGGCCCCCAGGCCACCGCCCCGACCACCTGCACCACGGGGGGCACCACGGTGGGGACCGGGACCACGGTCGCCGGCAACGCCACCTATCACCCGACGGCCGGCTTCACCCCGACGGGTGCCGGCAACTACTGGTGGTATGCCTCCTACGGCGGCGACGCCAACAACAATACGGCGACCTCGACCTGTGGCACGGCGATGTCCGAGACGTCAGTGGCGAAGTTCTCTCCGACGGTGACGGCCGGCGGCCCGGCGACGGGCACCGCTGGGACCGCCATCACGGCGGCCAACATCAACTCGGTGCTGGCGGGCGGCACCACCGCTCCGGCGGTGAGCGGCACCATCACCTTCACCGTCTTCGGCCCCCAGGCCACCGCCCCGACCACCTGCACCACCGGGGGCACCACGGTGGGCACAGCCACGGTCACCGGGAATGCCACCTACAACCCGACGGCCGGCTTCACGCCGACGCGTGCCGGTGACTACTGGTGGTATGCCTCCTACGGCGGCGACGCCAACAACAACACGGCGACCTCGACCTGTGGCTCGGGGATGACCGATACCGTGGTGGGCAAGGCCACGCCGACGCTGACGGCGACCGGCCCGACGACGGGCACCGCCGGGACCGCCATCACCGCGCCCAACATCTCCTCGGTCCTCGCCGCATCGTCGGGCACGACCGCAACCGGCACCATCACCTTCACGGTCTTCGGCCCCCAGGCCACCGCCCCGACCACCTGCACCACCGGGGGCACCACGGTGGGGACCGGGACCACGGTCACCGGCAACGCCGCCTACAACCCGACGGCCGGCTTCACGCCGACAGGTGCCGGCAACTACTGGTGGTATGCCTCCTATGGCGGCGATACCAACAACAACGCGGCGACCTCGACCTGCGGCACGACGATGTCCAAGACGACGGTGGGCAAGGCCACGCCGACGCTGACGGCGACCGGCCCGACGACGGGCACCGCCGGGACCGCCATCACCGCGCCCAACATCTCCTCGGTCCTCGCCGCATCGTCGGGCACGACCGCAACCGGCACCATCACCTTCACGGTCTTCGGCCCCCAGGCCACCGCCCCGACCACCTGCACCACCGGGGGCACCACGGTGGGGACCGGGACCACGGTCACCGGCAACGCCGCCTACAACCCGACGGCCGGCTTCACGCCGACAGGTGCCGGCAACTACTGGTGGTATGCCTCCTATGGCGGCGATACCAACAACAACGCGGCGACCTCGACCTGCGGCACGACGATGTCCAAGACGACGGTGGGCAAGGCCACGCCGACGCTGACGGCGACCGGCCCGACAACAGGCGCGATCGGGACCCTCATCACGGCGCCCAACATCTCCTCGGTGTTGGCGGGCGGCACCACCGCTCCGGCGGTGAGCGGCACCATCACCTTCACCGTCTTCGGCCCCCAGGCCACCGCCCCGACCACCTGCACCACGGGGGGCACCACGGTGGGGACCGGGACCACGGTCGCCGGCAACGCCACCTATCACCCGACGGCCGGCTTCACCCCGACGGGTGCCGGCAACTACTGGTGGTATGCCTCCTACGGCGGCGACGCCAACAACAATACGGCGACCTCGACCTGTGGCACGGCGATGTCCGAGACGTCAGTGGCGAAGTTCTCTCCGACGGTGACGGCCGGCGGCCCGGCGACGGGCACCGCTGGGACCGCCATCACGGCGGCCAACATCAACTCGGTGCTGGCGGGCGGCACCACCGCTCCGGCGGTGAGCGGCACCATCACCTTCACCGTCTTCGGCCCCCAGGCCACCGCCCCGACCACCTGCACCACCGGGGGCACCACGGTGGGCACAGCCACGGTCACCGGGAATGCCACCTACAACCCGACGGCCGGCTTCACGCCGACGCGTGCCGGTGACTACTGGTGGTATGCCTCCTACGGCGGCGACGCCAACAACAACACGGCGACCTCGACCTGTGGCTCGGGGATGACCGATACCGTGGTGGGCAAGGCCACGCCGACGCTGACGGCGACCGGCCCGACGACGGGCACCGCCGGGACCGCCATCACCGCGCCCAACATCTCCTCGGTCCTCGCCGCATCGTCGGGCACGACCGCAACCGGCACCATCACCTTCACGGTCTTCGGCCCCCAGGCCACCGCCCCGACCACCTGCACCACCGGGGGCACCACGGTGGGGACCGGGACCACGGTCACCGGCAACGCCGCCTACAACCCGACGGCCGGCTTCACGCCGACAGGTGCCGGCAACTACTGGTGGTATGCCTCCTATGGCGGCGATACCAACAACAACGCGGCGACCTCGACCTGCGGCACGACGATGTCCAAGACGACGGTGGGCAAGGCCACGCCGACGCTGACGGCGACCGGCCCGACGACGGGCACCGCCGGGACCGCCATCACCGCGCCCAACATCTCCTCGGTCCTCGCCGCATCGTCGGGCACGACCGCAACCGGCACCATCACCTTCACGGTCTTCGGCCCCCAGGCCACCGCCCCGACCACCTGCACCACCGGGGGCACCACGGTGGGGACCGGGACCACGGTCACCGGCAACGCCGCCTACAACCCGACGGCCGGCTTCACGCCGACAGGTGCCGGCAACTACTGGTGGTATGCCTCCTATGGCGGCGATACCAACAACAACGCGGCGACCTCGACCTGCGGCACGACGATGTCCAAGACGACGGTGGGCAAGGCCACGCCGACGCTGACGGCGACCGGCCCGACGACAGGCGCGATCGGGACCCTCATCACGGCGCCCAACATCTCCTCGGTGTTGGCGGGCGGCACCACCGCTCCGGCGGTGAGCGGCACCATCACCTTCACCGTCTTCGGCCCCCAGGCCACCGCCCCGACCACCTGCACCACGGGGGGCACCACGGTGGGGACCGGGACCACGGTCGCCGGCAACGCCACCTATCACCCGACGGCCGGCTTCACCCCGACGGGTGCCGGCAACTACTGGTGGTATGCCTCCTACGGCGGCGACGCCAACAACAATACGGCGACCTCGACCTGTGGCACGGCGATGTCCGAGACGTCAGTGGCGAAGTTCTCTCCGACGGTGACGGCCGGCGGCCCGGCGACGGGCACCGCTGGGACCGCCATCACGGCGGCCAACATCAACTCGGTGCTGGCGGGCGGCACCACCGCTCCGGCGGTGAGCGGCACCATCACCTTCACCGTCTTCGGCCCCCAGGCCACCGCCCCGACCACCTGCACCACCGGGGGCACCACGGTGGGCACAGCCACGGTCACCGGGAATGCCACCTACAACCCGACGGCCGGCTTCACGCCGACGCGTGCCGGTGACTACTGGTGGTATGCCTCCTACGGCGGCGACGCCAACAACAACACGGCGACCTCGACCTGTGGCTCGGGGATGACCGATACCGTGGTGGGCAAGGCCACGCCGACGCTGACGGCGACCGGCCCGACGACGGGCACCGCCGGGACCGCCATCACCGCGCCCAACATCTCCTCGGTCCTCGCCGCATCGTCGGGCACGACCGCAACCGGCACCATCACCTTCACGGTCTTCGGCCCCCAGGCCACCGCCCCGACCACCTGCACCACCGGGGGCACCACGGTGGGGACCGGGACCACGGTCACCGGCAACGCCGCCTACAACCCGACGGCCGGCTTCACGCCGACAGGTGCCGGCAACTACTGGTGGTATGCCTCCTATGGCGGCGATACCAACAACAACGCGGCGACCTCGACCTGCGGCACGACGATGTCCAAGACGACGGTGGGCAAGGCCACGCCGACGCTGACGGCGACCGGCCCGACGACGGGCACCGCCGGGACCGCCATCACCGCGCCCAACATCTCCTCGGTCCTCGCCGCATCGTCGGGCACGACCGCAACCGGCACCATCACCTTCACGGTCTTCGGCCCCCAGGCCACCGCCCCGACCACCTGCACCACCGGGGGCACCACAGTGGGGACCGGGACCACGGTCACCGGCAACGCCGCCTACAACCCGACGGCCGGCTTCACGCCGACAGGTGCCGGCAACTACTGGTGGTATGCCTCCTATGGCGGCGATACCAACAACAACGCGGCGACCTCGACCTGCGGCACGACGATGTCCAAGACGACGGTGGGCAAGGCCACGCCGACGCTGACGGCGACCGGCCCGACGACAGGCGCGATCGGGACCCTCATCACGGCGCCCAACATCTCCTCGGTGTTGGCGGGCGGCACCACCGCTCCGGCGGTGAGCGGCACCATCACCTTCACCGTCTTCGGCCCCCAGGCCAACGCCCCGACCACCTGCGCGTTCGGGGGCACCAGGGTGGGGACCGGGACCACGGTCGCCGGCAACGCCACCTATCACCCGACGGCCGGCTTCACGCCCACGCGTGTCGGCAACTACTGGTGGTATGCCTCCTACGGCGGCGACACCAACAACAACACGGCGACCTCGACCTGTGGCACCGGGATGTCCGAGACGACGGTCCCGTGAACGGTGAAGGCATGGACGAGCGGGATCGTGCGCAACTCACCTGCCATCGAGACCTTCAATGGCACAGGTCCAGCAAGGTGATATTCCGAAAGGGGAGCAGCCCTGAGCCCGAACGGGGCCGAATGAGCCTCCGTTCTGAGCCACACGTCCGTGATGAGGCCGGTGCCATCCTCGTGTTGGCCCTGATCTTCATGTTGGCGATCGGCCTGATCGTGGGCGGACTGGCGACATGGACCTCGAACGATCTCACGAACGCTTTGAACTTTCAGAAAGATCGGGATGCGCAGTACGCGCTGTCGAGCACGACACAGGTGGCGATCCAGAACATCCGGTACACGCCTCTGTTCACTCCGACGCTCAATGCCAGCCCACCTTCTTATTGCTGGGGCACGGGCCCTGTCTCCGAGCTCTCGTTCATGACCAATCAGGTCACAAATAACGTGGCGGTGTGGTGCAGCACTGTGTGGAACTCAAGCAGCTCGTCTACCCGTGTTGTCACCCTCTCAGCCTGTCTCACCAGTGTTACCTCAACCGCGGCCGCATGCGCGGCGAATCCAGGGCTCCAGACAGTGGTGACCTTCGACGACTACTCCGAGTCCAACCCGACGGCCAATCCCGGTCACTGCGTCCCGCCGCCCGGCGGGACGTGCGGCTCGGGAATGACCATCAATAGCTCGACAAGCGACACCGTCAATCCGACCGTCACTGCGCTTTCGAATACACAGGGCCCCGTGACTGGTTCGGGCACGCTGGCCGTGACTGGCACCGGATTTGTGAGCAATGCGGCGTCAGTCAACACGACGGTTAGCTTCGTGTCGACGAACGCATCGTCGAACTTTGTGCTGCAAGGCACCAATATCGACGTAGCTTCTTCGACCTCCCTGTCTGTGACGATCCCACCCGCAACAGCGCTGGGGGGCTACTACGTCATCGTCAGCACCCCCAATGGATCGAGTGCGGCGACGAACCAGGCGACCCAATTCACCGCGGAGTACACCTACCAGTCCGTCGTCCCGACAGTCAGCAGCATCTCGACGACCGCCATCAGTGGTGTCACCAATTGCCCTTCTCCAGATGTCTGTGGCTCTGCCGCCGGGGGGACTGCGCTCACGATCTCCGGAACGGGATTCCTCGCGAATCCCATCAACGCCACGACGGTGAACTTCGTGGACACCGCCAATGCTGCCGTCGTCGTGCAGGCCACGTACTTGACGGTTAACTCCTACGTAAACGGCGTCCAGACGATCACCGTCACGACACCGGGCATCACCCAGGGCTCCACCTACTACGTCACCGTGACGACTGCGCCCGGGGGCACCAGCGCGCAAGGGCCCGTCTTCACTTTCCTGCCGTTCACACCCGTCGTCGCCAGCGTCAGCCCAACCACGGGTGTCTCGGGCACCTCGGTGACGGTCACGGGGATTGGTTTCGTGAGCGGGGCGACCACCGTCCAGCTGGTCCCGACTTCTGGGAACGGCGCCACGTGGGCCGCCACCAACGTCGTTGTTTCGGCTTCGACCACCCTCACCGCAACGATCCCGAACAATGGGACCAACACTGGGACCTACTACGTCGAGGTCACGACGACGACTGGTGGCGCGAGCTGCCCCACTGCTCAGCAGGGGGGTTGTGGCTCCGCAGTTCCCACGTACACGTATTGAGTCCCTCGACTCCCGGCAACGAGCGGCATCCGAGCCCGTTGACTTGACCCCGCGCCCCCCGTCGACTCCAACTGACCCGACGCAGAACGGGTGCCCGGCCAGTAGCAAAGTCTCAACCTCAACTCGACGAGATGACCGTATTCTGCACGCAGATTGGCAAAGGCAGTGGGCTCGTATCGAGCCCTCTGTGCCCTCAGTCGAGTTGCCCTCCAAACGGGATCGATGACTGTGATCTGAATCCCCTCTGGATATCCCAAAGGTGGTGGGAGACCTCGTGGGCGTTGCGCTGGACCACGTCGAAGGCGCAGATCTGGCCGGCCTCGGGGTGGGTCGTCGGGACGTCGTGGGGCGCCTCCATTGCCGCGTCTCGCCAGTCCCGGGCTGCCCCGACCAGCGCGATCAGGCCCACCATTGGCGAGAGCGCGTCGTAGGCGCGCACCTCGGCCACGACGTTCTCGTCCCAGCTGGGCACGCCGAAAGTCGGGTCTGCGCTGATCGTCCAGAGTCGCTCGGTGCCGAAGCGCAAAACGTCGACGGTGTGCCAGACATAGCGGCTCGCTGACCACAGGCCCGTCTCGACTGCCACCGAGGGATCGATTTGCGAGAGCACCTGGCCGAACAGCGCGATCTCCTGAACACACCGTCCGACGAGGAATTGGTAGTCGGCCTCCCCCCAGTCGAAGTCGCACTCGGCGCAGCGCCCCGTTCTGAGTCCCCACACACTCGCATTCCTCCGCGCCGAGTCAGTCACCGGACCCTCGTTCCCCTCCGGCGGCGTTCCCCATGTGCCACGCGTGGCAGACGTCGCACTGATACACGCGGAGGTCGGCACCGGAGTCCTGACGGCGCTCCTCCGCGACCGTCAGCGCCTCACCCTGGGATCCGTAGGGGGTCTTGGGCATGCCGTCGGCCCGCCAGTGGGCGCCGAGTCTCCCCATCCGGCCGTCTCCCCGACTGTGGCGCCAGTTGGACCGGTCGTTCTTCCTACGAGGCACTGCACCATTGTGGCTGAGGCTGACGAGTCCCTCGCCTGACCCCTTAATCCACCGCCCCCAGACGCGCCCGACGCGCCATGGGTTCGACGGAGGGGGAATAAGGGTCGAACCGGGCGCGTCAGGACTGGCCTCAACCCTAGGGCAATGTGCCGCACGCATGCCTCAGGACGATACGTTTTCGCGGACTTCTGACGCGCCCGTCCAGCTCGGCGCAACGGATCACATCTCCGAGAGTGCAGGGCGCCCCCCAGGTGTCACCTCGTGGCCTATTGGCGAGCCGTTGGCCCAGGTCGGGACGCTCTGCAACGATGGCGCCATGGCCAAGACCGTGATCGTAAAGCTCACCGACGACATCGACGGCGGCGACGCCGACGAGACCGTGTACTTCGCCCTTGACGGGCGCACCTACGAGATCGACGTCAGCGCTGCCAACGCGGCCAAGCTCCGGGAGACGTTCCAGCCCTTCATCGACAAAGGCCGGGCTACCGGCACTGCTCGCAGCGCGAAGGGAGATTCCGCCCGGAGGCCAGCCCCGGCGGAGAAGTCCATGTACTCCGAGCTCAGCGACGAGGAGAAGAATCGCTTTCGCACGTGGGCCGACATGCCCACGGCACGGCGGATCAGCGATGCCCGTGTGAAGAACTGGGTGGCCGCCGGAAAGCCGTGAGTGAGGGCGTTTCAGGACGGCTTCGCCCCGCTCCCGTCAGTGTTGCAAGGGGCCCGTCGCATCGATCAGCAGGAGCGCCTACACCGTGGCGATCACGACGGACAAACGCCACCGGTCCTTCTGCGCACTGCGATCGGCGGCAAGTTTCAGAGCGGTAACCGGCGAGCCCGACCGAGCAAGGTTGGACGTCTATCGGCACCACTCATCCGGGAGGGGGGCAGGAGGGTCTCCCGCCAGCGCGAGCTCGGCGAGCTTCTGGTCAGTACGTCCTGCCAGGTCAAGACAGCGCTTTCAGTGACTGCCTGACCTACGTTGGGAGTGACGGCGTACGGCGCGGGACGGATACGAGAGAGGTGGTCCTTGTGGCAGAGGAAGGCGGCGAGACCGGACCCTTGACCGGCGAGGAGGCCCAGCTGGAGCGCCGGGCGGTCGAGGCCAACCCCAAGGAGCCGGGGTGGTTCCCGAGTAGGACCAACCCCAACGACCAGGTGTACTGGGACGGCCAGGGGTGGATTGCGCGGCGACGATGGACCTCGGGGGGCGGCTGGGTGTCCGTCGGCGACGCCCCCGGGACGCCCGAGCCGGCCCTGATCTCGGCGAACCCCTACCTTCGGCCCGCCCCTGCGTCCTCGCGGGCGGCCGGGACGACGTTCCGACGCACCTCGACCGACTCCGCCCTGTCGCTCGGCCTCATCCTGCTGCTCAGCAGCGGCGTGCTGCTGATGATCGGATCCGTCACGACCTGGATCCACGCCGATACGTCCTTCGGCACCTTCTTCCATCTCAGCGTCTCGCTCAACGGTCTCGACGAAGGGACCTCGAGCCTCTTCGGCATCAACGGGTTCGCCACCCTCATCTGTGGTGTCGTGCTCGTCGGCTTGAGCTGCGCGGCCATGGCCAGCGACGACTCCTCCCTGCGGCTGCTCACGCTCGTCGTCGGGCTGACCTCGGTTGGGTTTGCCGCGTACTTCGTAGTGCGCGTGGTCGAGAAGATCAACGACGCGTCGGGACACGGGAGCGCGACGGTCGGCGTCGGCATCATCCTGCTCGCGATCGGCGGATTCCTGGCCGTCGTCGTCTCGTTCGGCCGCTTGGTCCAAAGCCGCTAGAAGGCCGGACGCGCCGAACCGCCTGCCTCCCAAGAGGGACAGGCGGTTCGGTCTCTTTGTCTGGAGCTGGTGTTCGTTGCGCTATTGCGGCGGACCCGAGGTCAGCTGCACCGTTGCCGTGTGGTTCTGCCCGTTGGCGTCGGTCCAGCCGATCTGCACCTTGTCGCCTGGGTGGTAGATCGCAATGGCGTTGGTGAGGTCGTCGGCCGAAGTGATCGTCTTTCCACCGAGCGAAGTGATGGTGTCGCCCTGCGCCAAGCCTGCCTCTTGGGCGGGGCCGTTCGTCACGGTGCCGGCCACGGCCGCACCGTTCGCCGACGAGCCGCCGCCGGTGTTCCCGGTGCTCCCGGTGTTCCCGCCGAAGAGGCCGCCGAACCCGCCGGAGCCACCGCTGCCGTTAGAGCTCGCTCCGCTCGGGCTGATCTCGACACCGAGGAACGCCGTGGCGCCGATGTGCACGGTCGACGACGCATTCCCCGCTTCAATGCTCCGCGCAATGGAGAGCGCGGTGTTGATCGGGATGGCGAAGCCTTGGCTCCCCGACGACTGTCCGTTGTACTGGAACGAAGTGCCGTCCGACGCCGCCGTGTCCATGCCGAGCACCTGACCCGACGTGTTCACCAGCGAGCCACCGGAGTCGCCCGGCTGGATGTTCGCGTTGGTCTCGATGAGCCCGGTCAGCTGCTCCGAGGTACCGTCGCCCTCGTCGCTGGCCGTGATCGACTGGTTGAGCGCAGTAACAGTGCCGCCCGCCGCGCTCGGCGTTCCGCCCGTGCCGCCGGCGTTGCCGACGCCGACCACGTCCTGTCCCACCGAGACATTCGCGGAGTTGCCGAGGCTCGCCGTCTGGAGACCCGATGCGTTGTGCAGCTGCAGCACCGCAATGTCGGAGGTCCGGTTGTAGCCAACCACGCTGGCTGTGTAGGTCCTCTGGTTGCCGACGTCCGTCACGCTGATGCTCGTCGCCCCGTCGATCACGTGGTTATTCGTGAGGATGACGCCGTTCGAGCTCAGGACGATGCCTGTGCCGGCGGCCTGCTCCTGCTGGTAGCCGAGGGTCGTGTTGACGTCGACCAGGCCGGGGTCGACCTTGGCCGCGATCGCGTTGACGTCGCTCGGGCCCGCCGAGTTGGACGAGCCGGAGTTGCCGCCGGTGTTGCCGGAGTTCCCGTTGCTCCCCGAATTGGGGTTGAAGGGGAAGCTGCCCGAGCCGTTGTTCCCGCCGCGGACAGGCGGCACGAAGTGGTTCGAGGACGGGGACAACGCCGACAAATTGGAGTTGGCGGTCCAGGCGGCGTGGCCGATGCCGATCCCGGCGGCCAGGACGGCCAGCGCGGCCCCGCCGGCCAAGAGGCCGTTGCGGACCTTGTGGTCGCGATTCCCGCTCGAGGCCCCCGGCGCGGGAGGCGCCGGCCAGAACGGCGCGTGAGGGTCGGTCGGGGGCCCGCCGTAGTAGCCGCCGTAGTGATAGCCCGGCGGCGGGACGAGGTTGGGGTTGGCGGCCAGCGCGCCCATGGCGTACGCGCCGGTCGGCGGTGGACCCTGCGGAACGCCGAGCGGCGGCGTGTCCGGCTGCGCGGCGGGGGAGGGAGCGTCCGCGGCTTCGCCGGCGGGCGGCGTCGATGCCGCCGGCATCGGGATGGCCTGGCCGGTCTCGGCTGCCGGAGTCGGAGTGGTCTCCGGGTCCGGGCCGGGGGTCGGCTCCCCGGTTGTCTGGTCGTTCTGGTCCTCGGTCATTGGAGATCCTCCGTCTGCCCACGAATCCGCAGGCTGGTCACGCATCCCATTGAAAAGGCCGAGGCTGTACGCCAGTTCAGAGAAAGCTATGAGCGGGATAAATGTTGTCTGTGGTGGGCGTTGTGGGGCGTGTCACAGGCCGATTTTGCCGATCCCCGCACGTTTCCGACGGAACGTAAACCAGTCGAGCCACGCTACCGGGCGATAATCAGACCCGACCGAGGGAGGGTCTGAGCCGGCCTCGGCAGGCCCTGGTCGGGTCTACGCTGGCCCGACGGACGAACAACCGGGGGGCCACGTGGACACAGCGATCTTCGACGCCGACAGCCACCTCATGGAGACGCCGGACTGGCTCGGCGGGTTCGCCGACGGCTCGCTCCGGGACCGGCTCGCGCCCCTGGCTCTCGCCGGCGCCGGTGCCGGTGCCGACGAGCTCATGGCGCAGCTGCCCGATCTCTGGGAGTCCCACCGCCACCAGGACATCGGGCCCGAGGTACTGAAGGGCCCGAAGGGGTGGATGGCGCCGGGTGCCCTCGACACCGAGGTGCGCACCCGGGTGCTCGATGCGCTCGGGATCGACGCCCAGCTGGTCTTCCCGACCTTCGCCCTCGGCCATTTCGCCCGGGACAAGGACCCCGATGTCCTCTATGGCGGCACCGAGGCGCTCAACCGGGCCATGGTCGCTTTCAGCGCGGGCGACCCGCGCCTGAAGCCGGTCGGCTACCTCCCGCTGAACGACCCATCCCGCGCCCTCGGCGCGCTGGACCAGGCGCTCGACGAGGGTGTGGCGGCGGTGTGGGTGCCCTCGGACGCCCCAGGAGACTTCTCACCGACCCACGTCGACGTCGAGCCCGTCTGGGCCCGCCTGGCCGAGGCCGGCGTACCGTTCGTGCTCCACGTCGGGGGCGGCAAGCTCCTGCCTCGGGCCTTCCACAACAACGGCCGCCCGCGGCCCAAGGACTGGCTCGGCGGCGGGGAGAACCTGCGCTCCAAGGACTTCCCCGTGGTGCACCACTCCCCGGAGCGCTTCCTGGCGTGCATGGCGCTCGACGGGGTCTTCGAGCGTCACCCGGCCCTGCGGGGTGCGGCCATTGAGCTCGGCGCCACCTGGGTGCCGGGGCTGCTGCGCAACGTCGACCACGCGCTGCGCTCGTTCGCCAAATTCGAGCCCGCGCTCCAGGAGCTGACACTGCTCCCTTCGGAATACCTGCGGCGGCAGGTGCGCTTCACGCCGTTCCCCTTCGAGGACACGGCGTGGCTCATTGAGCAGTGCGGGCCGGAGCTCTTCATGTTCTCGACCGACTACCCGCACCCCGAGGGAGGCCGACGTCCCTTCGAGGCGTTCGGCGACGCGGTGGCAGGCTTCGACGAGGTCACCCAAGAGCGGTTCTTCTGGCGGAACGGGGCCGAGCTCCTCGGCCTCGCCTGAGGCAGGCGGACCGAGCGTGGTCACTGCCAAGGCGACGGCGCTCACGGTGGAGCCGGTGGCGGGCGCGCTCGGGGCCACGGTCACCGGGATCGACCTCGCCGCGGTCATGGAGGTGTCGGAGCTCGACGAGGTGCGCCAGGCGCTGGCCGACTACCTGGTCGTGTTCCTGCCCGGACAGGACCTGAGCCTCGACGGCCTCGAGCGGGTGACCGACCTGCTCGGCGGGCGCGACATGACGCCTTTCGTGGAACCGCTCGAGGACCGGCCCTTCGTCATCCGGGTGATCAAGGAGCCGACCGACGTCTTGAACTTCGCCAACGCCTGGCACAGTGACCTCAGCTACCTGCCGGCGCCGCCGGCGTACACCCTCCTGCACGCCTGGGACGTGCCGGACCACGGCGGCGACACGGTGTGGTCGAACCAGTACCTCGCCTACGAGACCCTCTCGGAAGGCCTGCGGGCGACGCTCGACGGGCTCGACGCGGTGCACTCGGCCGGCATGGCCTACGGCACGGGAGGGCTGCTCGACCGGTTCAAGGACTTCTCGTCCATGGCGATCGCGCCGTCCGAGGACGCGTTCGCCGAGCACGTCCACCCGGCCGTGACGGTGCACCCTGTCACGGGTCGGCGGGCGCTCTACGTGAACCCGGTGTACACGACGCGCTTCGCCGAGTGGAGCAAGGAGGAGTCACAGGCGCTCTTGTCCTACCTCCACCGGCACAGCATCAACGAGAACTTCACGTGCCGTCTGCGCTGGTCGGTCAAGACGCTGGCCATCTGGGACAACCGCTGCACCATGCACAACGCGCTGAACGACTACTCCGGCCTGCGCCGCGAGATGTACCGGACCAGCGTGAAGGGGGCTGCGCCGCGCTGAGTTCGGCAAACAGCTGTGATCGGGATGCCTGAGATTGGGGGTTTGAGGAGGCTCGGTGCTAGCCCTGGTCCGATGCGTACGGGGCGCTTCTCCTGAACGCGAATGAGAGGGGCCGCTTGAACCCCTCTCATTCGGTTACCCGTCAGTGACACTTCAATCGTACCGGTTCCCACAGCGGCTGGCCGCCTCTGAAATGGTGACGGGACACCGACGACCAACCGCTCGGGTCGGCCCCCCGGCCGGGAGTCGAACCCGGTACACCATCTTCGTCACTGCGGGTAGCCATCCAGACCCAGGGGGCACGAATGAACGGTCGGCAAACGGGCCGGCAGAGTTCGCGAATGGCCGCGTCTTCGGCGGCGGTCTGGGACTCCCACCAACGGGTGTCCGGTGTCTGAGCAACCAGGTCCCAAGCATCCCGATCACAGCCATTTGCCGAACCCGGGTCGCGCTGAGGTTCGGCAAGCTGAGTGCCTGGTAGCGCATCTCCGGCCGCCCCCGGTCCCGATCCTGTCAGTGTCCTCGCCGACTCCAGGCAGGTTTACCGGCAATGATCAGCAATGTCCATAGGTCTGGCTTTCCCTGTCACGATCGACGTTGACCATCGTCTCGCGCCACCGCGATGGCGGGAGCCGTCGTTCTCGTCCCGGAAACGACTCCCGATCACGTCGGAACCGAATGGCCTTCCGAAAGTCGAGTCCGCAGAAAGGTTGCTGCCGGGCCGACTTGCTGCGACCGTCGAAGACGAGATCGACCTCAGGCCGCCATCTCACCTATTTGCCGAAGCTGGCTTGCGATGAGCAGTCGTCGTCAGAAGACGCGGGGGCGACCCGAGGCCGCGGGGCACCAGCCGTGCTGGCAGTGACGTGTGGCGCGCATCGTGGACAGCCGGCGCCGGTGCTGAAGCGGGCGCGTCGCCAGCTCGCGGTGGAGAGCCTCACCCAGTCCGCCCTCGTGGCCGTGGACGCCGCGCACCTCGAGCCGCCATTCGTAGTCGGCGCCGTCGACCGCCCCGTCCGTGGTGTCGATGGCCGCGCCCGGGCAGGCGAGGCGGGCCCGTTCGAGGAGCTCGAACCGGGCGTCGTACGAGTCGCGAGCCGAGGGGCCGAGTGGCACGGCCGCGGTCAGGCGTGGCGACTCGATCACGACCACCCACTGCTGCCCGTGCCGGCACAGATAGAGCGTGGCGAGATCGATCACACAGCCCTGCCCGGGGACCTTCGATATGCGTTCCGGTTCCATCAGTCAGTAGTAACGGGCGCTCAGCCGGGCTCTTGCTGGGCCGAAAGTCCCATTTTGGCGAGGGTGGCGACGCCGGTGAGCGCCGCCAGGATCAGGCCCTGGCGGGCAGGGGCGGTCGGCTGGCCCATTTTGGCTGCTGCCTTCGATGTTCCGGTTGCCACGTCGACCTCTCTCCCGGCCACCCTCTCGACTGCGGTGCTCGCGCCAAGCCGCGCCGCTGCCTCAAGTCTGGAGCACCCTGGCGCTGGCGGGTAGTGCCGTTGGTCCCCTGGAACCAGGATGCGCGTGGGCGTCCGGTCGCCCCGGACCGGTTGCGGTTCCGTTGCGATGGCGCCGTTCGGGGCGCCGGCTCTGGTCAGCACCGCCGGGCGCGTTCACAATGCACGGGGGAAGCAGCCCGTCCGACGGGCCCACCCACCGCGGTGGAGGAGGTTCTGGCGCGCTCAGCCGATGGGGCGCCGGGAGGCAGGGGGAATGCACAGGTTGTCGTCCTGGGCCGAGGAGCGCTCGGCGCCGGTCGCCGCCACGTTGATCATCGTCGCGGCGGGGCTCGTCTACACCGTCTCGTGGTCGGTCATGGCTCACCACGGGTGGCAGTCGGTGGGCGACCTGTGGAACAGCGCCGACATCTCGCTCGCGCTGGCGCACGGCCATCTCGGCGCGGTGTACGGCCTCGGCTCGCAGATCGACTCGCCGCCCGGTTTCGAGTACCTGCTGGCGCCGTTCATGGCGATCGGCCATGCCGTCGGGTTCCGCACCTGGGCCGAGGTGCACCCGCACTATCCCGTGTTCTGGCTCGTCCTCGCGCCCTTCGCCACTGTGCTCGCGTCGAGCGCGCTGTTCGCCCTCGACGCCGTCGCCCGCTCGTGGGGCTACGGCGAGCGCCAGCGGCTGGCGCTCTCGCTGGTGGCGGGGCTCGGCGTGGTGAGCGCCACGATGTTCTGGGGGCATCCCGAGGACTGCATCTCGTTCGCGCTCGTCGTGTGGGCGGCGTTGGCCGTCGAGCGCCGGGGAGCCGGCGGGTTGCCCCGCGCCGCGTGGCTGCTCGGCTTGGCGGTCGCATTCCAGCCGCTCGCGCTGCTCGCGGTGGCGCCCGTGCTGGCCCGCTTCGGATGGCGCGCGCTGCCGGGTGCCGCCTGGCGGCTGGCCCTGCCGAGCGTGGTGGTCGTGCTGCCCGAGCTGGTGACCCACGCCGGCCAGACGCTGCACCAGATCGCGGACCAACCGTTCTGGCCGGCGGACGAATCGAGCACGCCGTTCACCCCCCTGGCCCGCTCGCTCGGACACGGCATGTACAGCGGCGGGACCCTGCGCGCGGTGGCCACGGTCGCCGCGTTGGCGCTCGGGTGGGTGGCCTGCCGGCGCCGCCACGACCTGCCGTGGGTGGTGGCCGCGATCGCCGCGTGCTTCACCGTCCGGGTGGTGTTCGAGAGCGAGCTGCTGGGCTTCTACTTCTACCCGGTTCTCGCGCTGGCGCTGCTGCTGGCCCTGCGGCGCGGTTGGTCGTGGTTCGGCTTCGCCGGCGTCCTCGCGGTGGTGAACACGGTGCTCGGGAACCGGCGCGAGCACGCCATCGCGCTGTGGTGGCCGGCCATGGTGGCGACGACGCTGCTGCTGTTGTGGATCGCGTACCGAGGGGCGATGGTGGAGCCGGTGCTGGGGACGGGCCCGGTGGAGGAGGGTCGTGGTCGGCGAGGGGCCGGGAGCTACGTGGGCCTGCTCGACTTCTGAGCGTTCGCGTCGCGTGGACTGCCCTGGGGCGCCGCGTGGGCGTGTTCAGGGCGCCCGGCGCAGGGTGACCGTGACGTGGCGGGTGTGGGGGGACACCGTGACGGTTCCGGTGGCCCGGTTGACCGTGCCGGCGGAGGTCGACGCGATGTTGCCCAAGAAGGAGGGCAGTTCGAAGAGGACGGGCCCGGGCGGGGCGGCGCCGCTCAGCGTCAGCGTGACTGCGGTGCCGGTGGCGGTGATGGTGACCGACGACCGCCGGCCGTCCGTGGTCGGGAAGTTGCGCGCCCTGAGAGGTGCTGCGCCGCGGCCGAGCCACGCGGGCGGTACTCCCCGGCCGACGACGAGCGAGCCGTCGGCGCCCTGGGCCACGATGGAGTCCAAGAGCACCTTGTTGGCGCCGGCGATGCCCCAGGCGTGCGGCGACGAGCCCTGGCCCGACGCGGGGTGCCGGCCCACCCACGGCGAGCCGGGGTCGGGGCCGCTCGAGCTCTCCCACCACGACCAGGGCCCGCTCTGGCTGTTGGCGACCATGAACTCGTAGTCGAGGATGCCCTGGTCGCGATGGTGGGCGCTGGCGAGGCCGGCCGACCCCTGGGCGGCGTTGTACGCGCTCGAGTAGTAGTCGCCCGGGAAGCCGCCCGTCGTGTCGGGCGGGAGCAGGCCGTGCAGGCGCCCGAAGCCGTAGTCGTAGGTGGCGTCGATCATGCTGAGCCCCGGGCCGCTCAGCGGCGCCCCGAGGAGGGAGCCCTCCCAGGCCCAGTTACCGAGCGGGGACGTCCAGTTGGCATCTTGTGGTTTGGTGCAGCGGTTGGCGCTGTTCGGCTGCAACAGCGAGCAGGGCAGGTAGTCCAGCCCGTTGCGCGCGATGGTCTGTGCGAGCACCGCGTTCGTCGCCGCGAGCAGGCTGTCGTACTGCGCGGTGGCCCACGACGCCTCCGGCGCGTTGCCGATCGTCTGCGCCACGTAGCGGTAGGCGGCCAGGCCGAGCAGCGCCTCGTAGTCGTCGGTGGTCCAGTACCCCTGCGTATCGATGTCGTTCGTCGCCTCCATGGTGCCCATCGGGCCCGTCCGGCCGGCGGCGATGGCGTGCGCGCTGGCCTCGATGCTGGGCTGGGTCGCGCCCGCCGGACCGTCGGCCGCGAAGTTCTGCTGCACGAACGCGACGTCGCCCGTCTTCATGAGGTAGACGGCCCACGGCACGGCGTAGGTCCACATCCCGTCGACGTACTGGCCCGACGCGCCGACGACGTTGCGGGCCTCGGTCAACAACGCATGGGCGCCGGTGAAGTAGCCCTGGGTGAAGAGGTTGGTGAGGATGCCGATCACGTCGTGGCTGAACTCGCTCTCGTACCCGTTCACGCCGGTGTCGAGCTGGTCGCCGCTCCGCGTGATCTGCGTGGTGATGAAGCCGCTCTTGTAGGCATGGACGAGCGCGCGGTCGGGGACGTCGATCTGTGCGATGCCGGCGAGTTGCGCAACCCAGAAGGCGCGCATGTGCGCCTCGTGCACGGCGAAGCCACCGGCTCGGGCGAGGGCCGGCGCGTCGGGCCAGGGGGAGGAGGCGCCGGCGCCGAAGCGGTCGGTCACGATGGCGTAGTCGTGGTCCACGGCGTGGTGGGGCGCCACCGTGTCGGGCGCGTCGTCGAGCGCGACGAGCTGCGGGGAGGCCTGTGGGTCCACTCTCACGGAGTGGCCGGTGGTGTTGTCGACGCGGACGCGGCTGTACACGGCGACGAAGGGGTTCTTTCCGATGTCGACCTCGTCGGCGAACTCGCTGATGGCGACGGTGGCGCCGCCGGCGTCAAACGTCGTGATCTGCTCGGGGAGGTAGCCGCCGGCGTCGGCCCAGGTCGTGCGCTGCCCGTCGTAGACGCCGAAGCCGTAGTCCTGGAAGAAGCCGTTCGGGCCGTCTTGGACCACGAACGTCCCGCCGAGGCAGGTGATGACGCTGTTGTGGTCGCCCAGCCACCCGATGGCCGAGGCGGTGCCGCCGGCGCCGGTGAAGGCGTCGGTGTTGACATTGAAGGTGCAGCGGTACTGGGGGCGGGGGCCGGCGGTGGTCGTGGGTGTGGTCGGCGGGGTGGGCGTCGCAGGACTGGTCGGCGCAGTCGTCGTGGTGGGGTCGGCCCCGCCAGCGATCGGGGGAGCAACGAGGGTGACAACACTGAGTCCGCCGACCACCGCCGTTGCAAGCGCAGTCACCGAGCCTTGCCGGATCCTGCCACGAGCACTGGCAACCCCGGGTGACACGGCCCATCTCTACCAGACGACTCGTGGCCAATGTGACCGACGTGTGGCGGAATCGGGTTCTTCGTGTGACCGAACGATTGTTTGTTCGGTTAATTCGGCTTCCGGGCGTAGGTTCTCGGTGGCATGGCGGTTCACCAAACAGCCCGTGCGTAAAGAGCGGGATCGATGCCCTAGGCGGGAGGAATTTGTATGCGCAAGGTGGGATTCGTTTGGGTGGCCGCATTGGCGTTCACCCTGGTTTCAGGAGCTTTTGCTCTGGCAGGCACGGCAGCTGCAGGTGCAGCGGCGGCACCCAACGCTCCAGCGGGGAAGGCGCCGTCCGCGGTGACCACGAGCTCGGCGCCCGATCCCTCTTTCCTCGGGTACTTGGTCCAGCTCAGGGCCACCGTCACGCCGACCGACGGCGGGGGCACCTTCACGTTCTCGCTCGGCCCGACCCAGATCCCCGGCTGCGTCTCGCTGAAGCTCGGGAGCGGGACCGGCGCCGCCGCGAACCAGTCGACGTGCTCGACGACGTTGCTGCCGGTCGGACACGATGCGATCACAGCCACATACTCGGGCGACTCGGGTTACGCGCCGTCGTCGGCGACGGCCGTGCATGTCGTGCTCAGGGATCACACCGCGACAGCGGCGCAGCCGGCCGTGCTCAAGCTGCCCCTGGACCTGAAGCTGTTCACCCTCACCGCGACCGTGAGGAACACCTCCTTCGCCGGCGTGCCGGTGCCCGGCGTGCGCGTCGACATGACCACCGGGTCGACCTTCATCTGCTCGGCCAGGACGGACCTGCAGGGCATCGCTTCCTGCAACGGATTGGGGAGCCTGCTCCCGATCGTCTTGCGGTTCGGCTACAAGGCGACGTTCCATGGGGACAGGCTCTTTGACCCCTCCTTCGCCCGGGCCGGGTTGATCGGGTAAGCATCGTCTGAGCAGCAGCGAAGATCGCAGTGGGGCGTGACGCAGACCCCGGCTCGTAGGGGCCGGGGTCTGCGATCAGCCGTCAACGGTCCCGTCAGTCGTCAGCCGTCAGCCGTCAGCCGTCGTAGAAGCCAACCCGGTGTAGGCCGATCAGGGTCTGTTGTCGTTTGCTGTTCTTGGCACGGGTCAGGGCGTCGTCAGAGAGATGGTTGACGGTCGCCGTCGGCCGGATGCGCTGGGCCAGGTCGCGTCGGCCGTAGTGGCACTGGATGAACATGCGGCCTTGGTCGCCGGGCATGATCGGCAGCCGGCGATGCCAGACGTCGGAGACGAACAGCGCGACGTCGCCGGCGTTGGCCACGATCGGGACCACCCCTCGACCCTCGCACTCGAGGTCGTCGTCGGCCAGGTGGTCGAGCGGAGGCGCCTGACCTGACGTGTGGCTGCGAGGGATCACCCCCGTCGGGCCGGACTCCATCGCGCAGTCCCAAAGGAAGATGTGCGCCGCGACGGCGAACACCGGGTATGGGATGCGAGGGTCCCAGGGGATGCCCTTGGCCCGTGGCACGTGGGGGCCGGCGTCGATGTGCCAGTTGTGTCCGAGGTGCTCGTCGTTCCCGGGCTGCTGCCACCATGCCGTGTTGGCGATGACGTGGCAGTCCTCGCCGATGAGCGGCTCGATCGTCCGCAGGATGTTCTGGTTCCCGATGGCTTTTTGGACGAGGGCGCTCCGGTTGAGCATCTCGTAGCGGAACGGCTCCCAGTGGCTCGCCGGGTGGCGCGTCGAGCGCTCGTCGGGTGGGTATTCCTTGAACACCCGCTCAACGTCGTCGCAGAGCGCCTTGACCGCTTTTTCGTCGAAAACGCCCTCGAGGAGGACGTACCCCTCTTCCTGCAGGTGCTTGGTCGCTTTACTGCCGCCGCGTGAGCGCACGGTGAGGTATCCGCGGGAGCGAGTGAGCATGCCTTCGATTCTGCCGCTCCCACGAGCTTTCCGGTGGTGTCTCTGGAAACTATAAACCAGGGTGCTTATAGTTTCCGGGGCCATGCGGCGACCCTGGCCCCGGTTGCGCGGGAGCCTCCCGGTGGTGTCTCTGAAAACTGTAAACCAGGGTGCTTATAGTTTCCGGGGAAATGCGGCGCCGTGGTCCCGGATGCCCAGGAGCCTCCCGCTGGTGTCTCTGAAAACCGTAAACCAGGGTGCTTAGAGTTTCCGGGGACATCGGGCCACCCATCGGCAGCTTTCAACCATTGCCGCCGCCGGGCGTTCGCCACTCCCCACAACCGGGAGGCCTAAGGCCGGAACACCACCTTGATCGCCTGCGACGACGATCGGTCGATGGCGGCCCCGATGGCCTCTCTGTAGTCCTCGAGTGCGAACTCGTGGGTCACGACGACCGAATCCGGCAGCAGGCCTGCCGCCAGGATGTCCAGCGCCCGGTCCACCGAGTGTCGCGCTACCCCGCCGGCCAGTCCGGGCGCCGACGAGGTGTCCACCGTGTGGTCGATGGATCCGACGAGCGCCGCCTCCTTGTACCAAATGGGTGTCAGGTCCACCTCGCTGATGCCCGCCGCCCCCAGCAACAACACCGTGCCCCGGTGCGCGACGGCGCGCAGGGCCTCGGTCACGGACGCCGGCGCCCCCACCGCCTCGACGACGTAGGGGAAGCCGCCCATCAGCATCTGGTGCTTGTTGCGGCCTACGATCCGCGACCCCGACAGCTCCGCCAGCTCCTCCCAGTGCCCGTTGGCCGGGTCTTCCAGCACCACGTGCTCCGCCCCGCATGCGCGCGCAGCCTCACCCTGGTGCGCGTGCCGCGCCAGCACGGTGACCGAGCACTCGGGGAACAGCCCGCGCAGTGCCGCCAGCGCGGCCAGCCCGATGATGCCGGCGCCCACCACGAGCACGGGGTCGCCGTCGGTCGGCGCCGCGCGCAACAGGCCGTGACAGGCGATCGACACCGGCTCGTACAGGCTGGCGCCCCGATCGGGGATGGCGTCGGGCATCGGATGCAGCATCGATTCGTGCGCCACGACCAGATCGGCCCACCCGCCGCCGAGGTCCTGGGTGTAGCCGAGCGACCGGCCCGAGCTGACGACGCCACTGTCGAGGTTGAGGCACGACGACGTCCACCCCCGGGCGCAGTTGGCACACAGCGGGAGGCCTCGGGGCAGGCAGGGGATGCACGGGTCGATCACGACGCGAGTTCCGGGCGCGACCGGACACGCTGAGCCGGCCTCCACCACGCGGCCCGCCGTCTCGTGCCCTAGGACGAAGGGAAAGGTGCCGATCGATGCCAGTGTCGGCGACGGGCCGGTGTTGTGCGCGAACAGATGGAGGTCGCTGCCGCAGATCCCGCCCGTCATCACCTCGACGCGGGCCCACGCCGGCCCGGGCAGCTCGGGTTCGGACAGCTCGCCCAGCGAGGCCGGGAATGCCGGGTCCACCATGTCGAAGACGACGGCGCGCACGGCGTGAGCGTAGGCGCGCCGCACTGCCGGTTCACGAGGTCCCCGGCGATCCACGACGGGTCACGGGTCCAGGCTCCGCGGCCTAAGGTGCCGACGATGCGGGTTTCCGACGCCACCCTCGACGAGGTGCGTGAGCGGGGTTTCTCCCTCATGGAGGGTTTCTTGACCCCGGCGGAACTCGACGCGGCGCAGGCGGCCCTCTGGCTCCACTTCCCGAGCCCCGAGGACTATTTCGCCGACCCCGGTCAGTTCGGGTCCTACCGGGCCAGCCAGTTCGCGGGCGTCGAGGAGTTTCCGTATAGGTCCTGGGACCTCAACGGCCTCGCCGTCCACGCCGACCTCATCGATGCGGCCGAGCGCTACCTCCAGACCACCGAATTGCATCTCTACAAGGTCGAGCTGTGGGCCAAGTACTCCGGCGCCGTCAACTACGACCAGCCGCTGCACCGCGACTACGGCAGCCACAGCCTGGTCGTGCCCCGTCGCGAGCCGCGCTACCAGCAGCTCACCACGTTCATCTTCCTCTCCGACGTCACCGAGGTGGACGGGCCGACGCGCATCGTGCCCTACGACGACGGCAAGGACGTGCCCTACACGCCGCTCTACGTCCCCTTTGGCGAGCTCGCCGAGGCGGAGGTGCCGTGTACCGGACCGGCCGGGTCGTTGCTCGTGTACCGGACCGACATCTTGCACCGGGGTTCGGACTTCGCGGGCGCCGGCCGGGCGCGGTTCTCTATCCTCGTGGACTTCCAGGTGCGCGGCACGACCTGGGGCGGCAAGATGGCCTGGCCCAAGCAGTCGCCGGAGCGCTGGGCCAAGTTCATCCCGCAGTGCAGCGTGCGTCAGCGCGACCTCTTCGGTTTTCCTCGGCCCGGCGATCCCTATTGGGACGACACCACACTCGCCGGCGTGGAGAATCGTTACCCTGGTATCGACCTCACGCCGTATCGGCCCGCACCAGTCGGTCCGACGTGATCCGGACGCGGTTCGCGGAGACGTTCGGCCCCTGTGGCCCCATCGTCGTCCGCGCTATCCACGAGGACGCGAATCATCGCTCCGGTCACGCATCTCCGACGTTCCGGGGTCGCCGTGATGGCGGGCGCTGACCGGCCGAGCTTCGATATCGAGCGTGCCTACGACGCCAGCCCGCGCGGCCGGACTTATCGGGTGCTGGTCGACCGCCTCTGGCCCCGGGGCGTGAGCAAGGAGAAGGCGGCGCTCGACGAGTGGGACAAGGACGTCGCGCCGAGTGACGAGCTGCGGCGCTGGTACGGACACGAGCCGGAGAAATTCGACGAATTCGCCCGCCGCTACCGAGCCGAGCTTTCTCGGTCGCCCGGCAAGGAGGCGGTGAAGAGATTGCGTACGGAGGCGAAGCAGAAGCCCGTGACGCTCGTCACCGCTACCCGTGACGTGGAGCACTCGGGAGCCCGAGTCCTGCTTGATGTCCTCGCCGGCAGGAGGTCGCGCCCGGCGAGGACCGTCGACTGACGGCCGGCTGAGGGTGGACGCGCCGCCACAGAAAAACAGAGACCCGATGCCCGGGATCGCATCCTGTGTCCGGCCGACGCCTCGGTTGATTGCAGTACCATTGCAAAAACGGGGCGGAAACTGGAGTTGTATCCACCGGGAGGCGGGTCGTTGGAAGCCGATTGGTTCGTGGTGTCGCTCGACGCGATGGAGAGGGCCGCCGATGAGGCACGGACCGCCCTCGACGCCGTTGTCGCCGTGCTGGGTCCGGTGCGCCACGACCGCATCGCCGGCGTGCCCCTGCGCGCCAACATCGAGAGGATGGAGCAGATAGGGGGCCCGGCGGCGCGCCGGGCCGCCGGTCTGGCTCTGCAGCGATACGAGCAGGCCGTGCAGTCGTTCCGGGCCGAGGTCATCCGTCATTTCGTGGCCGACGAGGGCCTCTCTTTGTCCGAGGCCGCCCGCATTCTGGGTGTCTCCCGCCAGCGAGCAGCTCGCATCGTGGCCGCTGCTCCCGACGTTGCCGCGGACTCCTCACCTGATCTGGAGGATTTGCCGGATACCCCTTTCGGGCGATCCTGACCAGTGCTCGCCGGCGGATTCGTGACCTAAGTCCCTAGACGCACCCTCAGGGTGCGGGCCGACAACATAGGGACAAGACCTTCGGCGGACGGCAAACAAGGGGGGGCTCGGCGGATGACACACGCATGACGACCGGCCCGTCGAGTCCGGTGCTCGGGAAGGGACGGATCGGCGACATCGAGATGGCCTTGATGGTGACGGGTCCGGACCACGCGTCTGCGAGGGAGCGCACCCACAGTCGAGTCCAGGGGATGTTGACCGGTCGAGGCGATCGGGTGCGCGCCGAGACGTCATCGATCCGCGACCCGCTCTGCCTGAGAGGGCCGAATTCGAGGTGACATTGCGTGAGGAGGTCGGCTGCGAGATGACGGCGGGAGAGCACGACTACTCCTTCTTTGCCGCCAGTCCCGTTCCTCATCTCATCCTCACCCTCGGCCGGGGCGTCGAGGAGACGAACCGGGCGCTGTGCGATCTTCTCGGTTACCGCAGCGACGAGGTCGTCGGGAGCTCCGTGCTGCGCGTCGTGCACCCCGAGGACATGGAGGCGTTGATCCTTGTGCTCGACGCGCTCGTGCGTGGCCACGACGACATCCTCGCCAGGCAGTACCGCTTCCTGCACAAGGATGGACACGTCGTGTGGGTCGAGGCCACGATGTCGTTGGTGCGCATCGCGGACGAGCCGGTGGCTGTCTGCATGGCCCTCTCGGACGTGTCGGCCTTGAAGAGGATCGAGGAGTTCCAGCGGGTCGTTTTCGAGGCCGTCGACGATGGGGTCTGCGTCGTCGATGCCCACGCGCGAATTGTGGTGGCCAACCCGGCGGCAGCGCGCCTGCTCGGGTGGTCCGAAGACGAGCTCCGGGGGAGGGGGGCGCACGACGTGGTGCACTGCCAAAGCCCGGAGGAGCGCACGCACCCGCACGCCGGGTGCCCCCTCTCGCGGGCCCTGCGGGGTGATTCCACGGTGCGCGTGACCGGCGAATCGTTCACGCGACGCGACGGGACGACGATCAAGGTGGCGTACTCGGCCAGCCCGCTGCATGGCGATGGGGCCGCGCCCGGCGCTCTGGTCGTGTTCCGACCCTGCGAGCGCGATGGCGGATCCCCGTCAGTGTCGCACGGCCCGACGCCGAGCGCAGCCGGCGAGCCGCGGCCTCAGGCTGGCTGAGTGATCAGGGCGACGGCGGCCTTCAGCGGATGGTGCCGACGCCGGGGATGAGGGGAAGGTCGAGCGGCGTGACCCAGCCGGGTGGGCACTCGTTCACCGCCGGCACGGCGTTGAGGGCACGCATCCCAGTGGCGAGGCAGCCGGCGGCGGCAGCGTCACGGCCCGACCCGTCCGTGAAGCGAAACGCGGTCTCCTGGCGGATCGAGGGCGAGCCGTCGATCTCGACGCGGTACACGTCGTCATCCGTGCCGCGCGGCCAGTCGGGTGCCGCATCGGGACCGATCCGGTTGATGTGCTCGAGGCTGATCCGCGGCCGTCCCTCGAAGATCCCGTCGATCGTGAAGTGGATGGCGGCGACGTGTCCGGGGTCAATGACCCCCTTGGCCGTCTTGATCGGAGTCGGCGTGACCCACTTCTCCCAGGTCGTCGTGATGCGATCGAGCTCGATGCCAACGGCGTGGGCGATCATCGGGACGGTGGCACCCCACGACATGACGAGGATGTCCTGGTGCTCTAGGAGAGGCGTGAACTCGGGGGAGCGGCCGATGCCCATTTCGTCCTCGTAGTCACCCTCGTAATTGATGTAATCGAGGATCTCGAGGGCACGAACCGAGCGGACCTCCCCACAGAGCCCCATCAGCGTCATGGGGAACAGGTCGTTGGCAAAGCCCGGGTCGATGCCGGTGGTGAAACAGGACGCGCCCCCGGCTTCGCATGCCTCGGTGATCGGCTCGATCCACTGCGGCGGGTTCAGGGCCATGGAGGGCCAGACCCAAGGCGTCATCGCGGTGGAGCAGACGTCGATGCCCGCGCGCAGGAACCGGCCCATCAACGAGATGTTGTCGCCCGCATGCGCGGCAGTGGGTCCGTAGTGGACCAGGGCGTCGGGTGCGAGCGCCACGAGGGCATCGACATCGCTGGTCGCCGCCAGTCCGATGGGTTCGATGCCACAGATCTCGCCCGCGTCGCGGCCGACCTTCTCGGGACTGCTCACCCCGACACCGACGAGCTCGAATGCGGGGTGCCGGACGATCTCGGGGATGATCATGCGGCCGACGAAGCCGGTCCCCCAGACCACCACGCGCTTGGGTGAGCCGCCTGTCGTCTCCAAAGTCATGGAGCCACAACCTAACTCGCCAGCCATGGGCAGAAGCCGGGCTTCAGGTCGGAGTCAAGCCTCCCGCCACGGCGTGAGGTCGAGACCGGGGTACCGGGCCGCCACCCCGGCCAGGGTCTCCTCGTTCCAGTACGGATGGCCCGGCGGTGGAAAACCCAACGCGGACAGCTGCCGCACGCGGGCACCGTTCGCGAAACGGTGCCAGGCCATTCCCTCTGCTGCGCCCGGCCAGGCCTGCGAGCCGAGCCAGTCCGTCTGGGCGGGCTTGAACGACACATGGAGCATGAAGCGGGCGGAGGCTGGCGCGGCAAGACGAACGCCCCGGTGGAAGACGTCCGGTCGGTAGGCCAGCACCGATCCCGCCGTTCCCTCGGCCGGGACCTCGGCTTCGTAGATGTGCCGGTAGTCCGTCAGGCTCAGGTACGTCCGTTCGACTGGGACGTCGCCGGTCAGGTGGCGCGACACCATTCGGGTCGCAGCGGTGTCGGCGGTCACGTCGCTCAGGTAAACGAACAGCTCCACGTGTTGATAGCCGGCGTCGGTCCGCGGGACCACCAAGGTGTGATTGCCGTAGTCGACGTGGAGAAGCTGGTCGTCGGACTCGGCACCACCGGAGTACTTGGCGCTCAGCATGCCTTGATACAGGCGAAGGTCGGTGAGACCGAGGAATTCCTCCGCCAAGTCGATCAAGCAGTCGTGCAGGACCAGGTCGTTGAACGCCGCACTCTCGAAGGGAAACCTGGGCATCACGGCGTGCGAGTCGGCGCGAAAGGGTGCATTTCGCTCCGGATCCCGATCGGCGGCGAAGTCTTCGGCGCTCGGGAACACGCGCCGCAACTGGTCCTGGGCTGCCACCACGACCTCTTGGGGCACGAATCGCTCCAGCACGCACCACCCGTCGGTCTCCCACTGCGTCTTGGGGCCGACAGCGGCGACGCGGATCATCGGGCAGCGGGGAGCGGTGTCCAGGGTTGGACCGGCGTCCAGCAGACGACTTCGGGCGGCATGGAAGGCGGCGGCGTCCGGCACTGGCTGCTCGGCGGAGAGTTCACGTGAAGTCGGACCACTTGGTACTGGGTCGGACCGTAGAACTTGTCAGGGGCGTAGGTGAGCATCGGGGAGTACCCGCCCGGGAAATTCTTGATCTGAGACATGGCGGTGACGAAGGTGCGTCGGTTCAGGTTCTTGCCGGCAGCCTTCGCCGCCTGGGCGAAGAGGTGGATTTCCTGGCACCAGCCCTGGACCGGTCCTTGCTCCTCGATGTCGTCATTCATGTTCCCCTTGGGGATCTCCGGGTACGCCTGGTGCCAGACGGTCCAGCAGCTTCGCACGCCAGGGTCGTACCCACCCTGCGTGTACGGGCGCGGGTTGTCGATGCCGCCGAGCGTCTCGGTCGTGACGCCTTCCTGTCCGTTGAGCGCCTTCTCGAAGGGAACAGGGATCAGTCCAAGGGAGGACTCGATGGAGTCCTCGTAGTCGGAGAGCAGGAGCTTGGGGAAGTACTGCTGTTGCGTCTGCGCCAGCAGGACCGGGAGGAACGCGTTGAAGGGGATCAGAGGGATCACCGATGTCACGTTGGCCTCGCGCAGCTTCTCGACGATCAGGGTGGAGTCGCTGGCGGTGGATGCCGTCTCCGAGGTCTGCGCCGGGATGGTCTCGACCAGAGGGGTCACGTGCAGGCGCTCGAGGTCGGGGAGCAGGTACTGGTGCAGCGCGTCCTGGTCGCTGGCCCGATCGCCGACCACCACACCCAACTTGGCGGCGCCGCCGATCGTGCCGCGGGATTCTCCCCAGTTGACGAGCGCCTGCAGAAGCGCCGCGTCGTCGGGGCCGGTCCACCACAGATACGGCGAACCTTCTCGGGTGAAGGTGGAGACAGTCGTCCACTGGCTGAGGAAGGGTGTGTGACCCTGCTGCGTGACACAGAGCTGGTCGGCGCCCTCGTACGTCCCCACCCCGTCGAGCACCGCAAAGGCTCCCGGGTTGCCCTGGGTCCAGTCGTCGCAGAGAGCCTGCATGTTGGCGTCATTCGCGGGGTTGTAGGACGTGATCATCGGATTGATCTTGCGGCCGTTGATGCCGCCGCTGTCATTGATCTGGTTGACGAACAGGTGGATGGCCTTGGCCTGCTCGGTGTACTCGACGTCCCCGGCGAATCCGTAGGTCGAGGCCAGCGCGTCCAGATTGGCTACAGGAAAGGCGACGTTGATCGTCGTTGCGGTGACTCCCCGCGTGCTGGTGCTGGCCTGGCTCACCGGCGTGGTGGCCGCGCCGGCGTCCGGTGACACGAGCGCCGTCGAGATGAGCGCCAATGTCGCGGTGCACAACGGTGCAAACCGGGTCGGCCATCCCGGTCGCCCCTTGAACACCATCGACCGCCGTCGGACCCCTCCCACGATGGTCGAAACGTAGCCGCCAAAGGACGCCGGCTCACTTCACATCGGAGGGATTGAAGCGGCCGCCGGCGGGCGCGCGTTGGGGCCCTCGCCCGCGCGGTCCACCGACGGTATGGTCCACGCGGTGGTGGGTACCTACGGCTTTCGCTTCGGCCTTCACTTCTGGACCCTCCCCACGGACTCGTGGGTCGAGCGGGTCCGGCGCTACGAGGAGCTGGGGTTCTCGTCCATCACGTTCACCGATCACCAGGTCGTGGCGCAGTGGGAGCCGATGGCTGCGGTGGCGGCCGTCGCCGCCGTCACGGAGTCGATCGCCGTCGGTCCGCTCGTACTCGATATGGCGCTGCGCAACCCCGTGCTGACCGCCAAGTCGGCGGCCACCCTCGAACTCGTCTCGGCGGGGCGGCTCGAGCTTGGTCTCGGCGCCGGCTACGTGGCGCGCAACTTTGCCGTCAGCGGGGTGCCGTTCGAGCGCCCGGCCGACCGGATCGCCAGGCTCGAAGAGGCCCTGACCCTCATGCGGAGGCTCTGGACCGAGCCATCGACCACCATGCACGGTCACTTCTGGGACGTGACCGAGGCACCGATGGTGGCAGCGAGCCCCGTTTCGCCCACTGTGCTGATCGGCGGGGGAGGGCGCCGCGTGATGCATCTTGGGGGCCGGACGGCTGACATCATCTCCATGATCCCCAAGCAAGACCGGGGTGACTGGTCGGTGGCGGATTCGCTTGCCGACGCCACCGTCGAGCGCCTGGTGCAGCGGGCGGCCTGGGTGCGTGAAGGAGCGGAGGAGGCGGGACGGGACCCGGGGCAGGTGGAGCTACACACCCTGGTGACCACCGTCCTCGTCGGTGACGACGTCGGTCCGGCCATGACGCGGGCGTCGGCCGATGCTGGCGTCCCAGCGGCGACCCTGGCCGATTCCACTCTCGCGTTGATGGGCACCGGGGCCGAGGTACGCGACCGTTTACAAGAGTGGCGGTCGAAGGCAGGCGTGACCTACGTGTCCCTCTTCGACCCAGGCGACGAGCAGATCGAGTACCTCGCGGCCGAGGTGGTGGGTCCGTTGAGGGCCGGCTGACCGCCATGGCTACATTTCGCGTCCTGCTGTGTCCTGCGGCGCGTCGGCGCACCTCCAACAGCGTTCCAACCCGCACGGATGCAGTCGAACCGCTCTTGGAAGATGCGGGATTCGAACCGGGCCGTCACCGGGCACCACGATTCGACGCCCCGCCTTGACCGGATTATGGGCGGACCTACGGAACGGCGGGAGGGGACGCGGGACGGAGCGAGACGACGACAAGGGCGGGGGCGAGGCGGGCACCATGGCGAGAGCGGCGGATTGAACCAGGATTTCAGGCGCGACCCGAGGCGGGTGTCATGGCTCGCCGGCGCGCCCACCATGAGCGATCAGCTCCCAGCCGGTTGTCGGATCCTGGCGAGCAAGGGCTGGGCCGCCAGGACGATCCCGGGAACGACGAGAACGACTTGCCAGAGCCAGATGAGGTGCCCGGCGCTGATTTCGTTGCCGCCGGGAAACAGGGTGACCAGATCAACCGCCACGAGGGCGAGCCAGGGCCACAGGTTCCGATGATCGCCGCTTCGCACGAGCTGGACCAGGACGCCCAGGAGCGCAACGGCGCCGAGGAGCGGAATGAGGTCGTTCTGCAGATACGACCCCCACCCGACGAGACCGAAGGGCACCACGGAAAGCCGGCAAATCCACAGGGTCAATGCGGCCAGCCACGCAACGACTGTCCGGCGAATGGACCCGGCGGTCACATCGAGCAACACCAATGTCACCGCCAGGGCCATGAAATAGTAGGAGTAGAGGTTTGCCTCGAAGACGAGCCGAAGACCGAGCGAGACCGCCACGAGAGAGATGAGCGCGACGGGCTGGAGAGCACCAGCACCGAGGCGTCGCGCGACCCACCACGACAGCGTGACCGAGAGCGCGATAGGCGCCGCTCGATAGAGCAGCACGGCCGCCACGCCCGAGGCATGTGTCTCCCAGAGAGCCGTCCCACCCTCGCCGGGGTTGTTCCCCGTTCCCAGCGCGATGGCGCGCACGACGCGCCCGGACGTCATCAGCGCAAGAGGGATGACCACGATCGCTCCCGTCAGCAGGCCGGCCACCGCAAAGGAGAGCCTCCTGGTTACCGGTGCGAGCACGAGCAGCGGCGCTGCGACCAGGAGCGCGAACTGCTGAGAGAGAATGGCCAGAGCACAGAGCACTCCGGCCACCACCCACCGTCCGCGGCAGGCGTAGGCCATGGCGGACAACGCGAGCCCCATTGCGAGCAGATCTTGCGGGTGAAAGAAGCTCTGCACACACATCCACACCGGCAGGAGACCGGCGACGAACATGAGGGTGAGGGGCTCCCAGCCGCAACGTCCCCGGCCGGACGCGCGCAGCCACGCGATCATGCCAGCCATGAGGGCGAGCCAGGTCACGCATCCGATCCAAAGGGTCGGCTCGACGACCCCGGTTCGCTTCACCCAGCGATCCATGGCGCTGAACGCCTTGTCGCAGCCCGGTCCCACAGCGGAGGCCGATGGGAAGGGCGCGCCGTGTCCCAGTCGGGTGATTGCGGCGATCGCGCCGGAGAGGAGGGGATAGACCGGTGGGACCGGGGGTTCTTCGAACAACTTCACCGAGGGGTAGGCGCACGCGATCTCGCCGTGGGCAATGGCCCACGTGCTGTAGTCGGATTCGCCCGGGTCAACGTGACCCGGCCCGGCGAAGGCCGCAATGAGCGCCAGGAAGATCCCCGTCGCCGCGCACCATCCGAGCACGCAGAGCCAGGTGGGTAGCGGCCGGTTCAGCGCGTCGGTGAGAGAAGGGAGCCACCGATGACCGTCGGCGGAAGCGTCGTCGACCGGCGTGCGCTGGGATGCGATCGATTCACCGGTGGACGTGCGGTTCGTCGCGCCTCCGACGTCGCCCGCCATGGGAGAAACGGTACTGCGGGGGTGTCCCGTCCGGGCGAGATGGCCGATCGCCCGGCGCTTCGCTCAGGTCGTGGTGTCCTCGTTCACTTGCTGCAGCCGCTCCACCGCGTCGGATGGCCCGCGGCGAGCTGCGTCGCCCGGTAGTCGTCGTCGACGGGGCGCCACGTGGTCGGGACGACGCGGGCGCCGCGAACCGCGGCTGGGTCCTTGTCGCTCACCATCGGGCGACCCGCGCCCGTCCCCAGGAGCGCCAGGCGACGAGAGCCACCACGCCGACGAGCAGGGCCACGCCGAGCCCGACGCCGACGGCCACGAGCACGACGCCCACGGCGAGGACGAGCACGCCGAGAACGCTCGAAGCGACCAGCCCCGACGTCTCACGAGCTGTTCGCCGAGCAGGATCGCTCCGGAGGCGAACACGCCCTCCAGGAGGGAAACGAGCAGAGCGCCCGCCGCGGATCGGGACCACCGAGCCCTTGCTCATGCCTGAACGGTTACGTTGTGCCTGGTGCCCCCCGCACCGCCAACCCGCAATGGCGCGTCGCGGGACTCCTCTCAACCTCCTATCGCAACAGAGGGGAATCAGCCTGGCGCTGCCGCGGCGTCACCGGACTCGACGCTCGTAGAGGTCGCGACGATCTCGCGCTGGCGGTACTCTGCGACCTCGCCCGCAAGATCGACCGTGGCATGCGCCTTGGCAGAGTTCGAGGCGCCGCCGACAGAGAAACGGAAGGCTCCCGGTTCGGTGACAAAGCGCATTGCCTCGTCGTAGAACGCCAGACGGCTGGGGTGTACCTCGAAGGTCACGGTGGCCGACTCGCCAGGATCGAGCTCGACCCGGCTGAACCCGACGAGCTGCTGGTACGGCCGTACGACCGTTGCTACGAGGTCCCGCACGTACAGCTGCACGACCTCGGTCCCCCTCCGCCCACCGAGGTTCCTGACCCGGGCGCGCAGCACCACCGGTTCGGCCGTGGTGCTCGATGCGACGACTTCGAGCTGACCGTGCTCGAAGGTGGTGTACGTGAGCCCATGCCCGAAGGCGAACAGCGGCGTGGTCGGCGAATCGGTGTACTCGCCGTAGAACAAAGCCCGGCCGCCTCCGGTGCGGTAGTCGTGGTGGATGGGGACTTGGCCGACTGTGCGCGGCATCGAGATGGGTAGGCGACCGCCTGGCTCGGCCCGCCCGAGCAGTACGTCGGCGATAGCGTGACCACCCTCTTCACCGGGCAACCATGCCTGAAGTACGGCCGGAACGTGCTCGGCGATCGAGGGGATGGCGTGGACGCGGCCGCTGATCAGTACGACGACGGTCCGCGTGCCGGTGGCCACGACGAAGTCGACGAGGTCCTGCTGCACGCCAGTGAGGCCGAGGTCGGCGGCGTCGCGGGCTTCTCCGACCGTGCAGTTCGGTGTGAGGCCGGATCGGCCTCCGACGAAGACGATGGCGACGTCCGCGTTTCGAGCGGCCTCGACTGCCTCTGGAAGGCCGGAGGCGTCGGTTCCGCTGATCTCGCAGCCCTTGGCATGCGCGATCTCGACGTCGGGGAGCTCGGCGCGGAGTCCCTCGAGGGGGGTGACGTGCCGCACGAAGTGCGGACCGGGTTGGAACGCGCTGCCCCCCTCCGGCAGGTAGTGCTCGCCTCCAAGTGCGGAGGGCCCTGATTGCGCACCGAATGGCGCGCCCCGTTCGGCGCCCTCGTAGTTCATCTCCGTGTGCGTCGGGTAGTGGTAATCACCTTGGAGCAACCGCTGGTCGTCTGCCGACGGCCCTATCACGGCGATCCGGTGCAGCGCCTTGGGGTCGAGCGGAAGCAGGTCGCCGCGGTTCTGCAGCAGCACCATGGACGCGACGGCGGCCCGCCGGGCGAGGGCGCGATCGGCCGGTGTGTCGAACGACGCTGCGGCGGCACCCTCGTCGACATAGGGATTCTCGAACAGGCCGACCTGGAACTTCGAGCGCAAAACTCGTCCAACAGCCGTATCAAGCACTTGCGTGGAGAGCCCACCATCTCGTATCGGCGCCTTGAGCGGTTCGCCGTAGCACGCCCGGTCGGGCAGCTCAAGATCGAGGCCGGACCGCAGGGCGCGCGCACCCGCCTCACCAGGCCCGGCCTCAACAGCGTGGTGGCCGATGAGCAGTTGTACGGCGTAGTAGTCGGCGACGACGACACCCTCGAAGCCAAGCTCCCCCCGCAACAAGTCATTGAGGATCGCGGCGCTGCCGGCGCACGGGATGCCATCGACCGACGAATACGAATTCATGATCGACCCGATGCCCGCGTCGCGGATCGCCGCGGCGAAGGGCTCGGCGTAGACCTCGCGCAGCTCGCGCGGTCCGAAGTGGACGGGTGCGTGGTTCATTCCGCCCTCGGACATCGCGTAACCGAGGAAGTGCTTGCCTGTGGCGATCACGCCGTGACGGAGGTCGTCGCCCTGCAGGCCTCGTACGTAGGCGGTGCCGATCCGCCCGACGAGGTACGGGTCCTCGCCGTACGTCTCCTCGACCCGGCCCCACCGGGCATCACGAGCCACATCGAGGACCGGTGACAAGGAGTGACGGGCGCCGACGGCCACCATCTGCCGGCGGATGGCTTTGGCCACCTCGGTGACGAGCAGCTCGTCCCACGAGGAGGCGAGGCCGATGGCCTGAGGAAACTGCGTGGCGTCGCGTGCGCAGTATCCGGCGGTGGCTTCCTCGTGGACCATGACGGGGATGCCGAGGCGGGTCCGCTCAACGGCCACCCGCTGGATCTGGTTCATGAGCTGCGCGCTGGCGGCCGGTCGCAGACCCGTCGACGCACCGATGCGTGTCACGTGGCCGATGCCGTGCTCCAGCCGTCCAGCCACGTAGTCGGCGTCGAAACGGTCACCCTGGACGAGCTCGGTGAGCCAAATGCTGCCGATCTGGGCGAGCTTCTCGTCGAGCGTCATGCGGTCGAGCAGGTCCTTCACACGATCGTCAATGGCTGCGGTCGAATCGCGGAAGGTGTCAGCGGTCATAGGTTTCACTCTCCCGGAGCACGCGGGTGTAGGCGGCACGGATGGCGGTGCCGTCAACGGCTGGTTCGGGATCAACCGTGCTGACGCTCCCGATCCCCACGCGTCAGCGAGTTCATCGAAGGAGCGCCCGGTGAGCACGGCGGTGGCCTGCATGGCGGCGCCTCGAGCGACGGGTTCTCCGACGTCGGGCACCAGCACGGGACGCCCCGTGAGATCAGCAACGACCTGGCGGCAGGCGGTGCTGTGGGCGCCGCCCCCGATCAACAGCACACGGCCGTCGCTCTCCGGGGACTCCCAACCAGCGAGCCGGCGGGCTCCCTCGAGGAGGTTGCAGACGACACCCTCGAAGGCCGACCGGGCGAGCTGCTCACGAGTCACATCCGAGCGAATGCCGGTGAGGTCACCCGTGGCGTCGGGCCGGTTCGGCGTGCGCTCGCCGTCGAGGTGCGGGACCAGCACGAGCCCGCCGGACCCAGCAGGCGCCGCGAGAGCGAGGGTGTCGAGTCCAGCAGCATCGACCCCAAGGAGTCGAGCCACGGCGTCGGTCACTTTCGTGGCGTTGAGCGTGCACACCAGTGGCAGGTAGTGGCCGGTCGCATCGGCGAACCCTGCGACGGTGCCGGTCCCGTCTGCGGTCGGCTTCTCGCTGACACAGAAAGCGGTGCCGCTGGTGCCGAGGCTGAGCGCGAGGTCGCCTGGGCGCAGCCCGACGCCGAGGGCGGCGGCCATATTGTCGCCTGTGCCCGGCCCGACGACCATGCCCTCCCACTCGCCGGCCGACGCCGTGGGCTCCAAGACCTCCGGGAGCAACTCATCCCATGGCACGGACTCGTCGACCAGCTCGAGGAGGTCGGGCCGGTAGCGCTCCTCGGCAGGCGACCACCAACCGGTGCTCGAGGCGTCTCCGCGATCCGTCGTCAACCGCCCGGTGAGCTGCCCGGTCAGCCAGTCGTGGGGCAACACGACGCTCGCCACGCGACCGAACACGTCAGGTTCGCACCGGCGCAGCCAGCAGAGCTTGGTGATCGTGAAGCTGGCGACCGGCACGCTTCCGCACGCCTCCGCCCAAGCATCCGCACCGAGGGCAGCTACCAACCGGCGAGCGTCAGCGGCGGACTCGGTGTCGTTCCACAGCTTGGCCGGGCGCAGCACGTTGCCACTGGTGTCGAGGACGACGAGGCCGTGCTGCTGCGCCGCGATCGAAATCGCCGCGGGACGGTGGTCGCCGAACATGCCGGCATCGGCACACGCCAACTTGAAGGCGGTCCACCACTGCTGGGGATGCTGCTCACTTCGAGGTGGCGTCGTCGCTGGATGTGGGGCGCGCCCGGCGGCGATCAGATGACCGGAGTCTGCGTCACGGATCTCGACTTTGCACGAGGACGTCGACGAGTCGACTCCGGCCACGAGTGGCATCAGCGGGCGCCGAGGACATGCTCGACCGCGAGTTGGTCGAGCACGCTGGCGCCGTGGCTCCGTGCTCCAAAGGCATCGGCGTCGAACTGCTCGAAGGCCGTCGGGTCGGCGAGGAGGTCGGCGAGCGACTCTCCATCGGCGAGCGTGGGGACATCGAGATTCGGCACGCCCGCCGCCACGAGCGCAGCCTGTACTGCGGGGTCGGCCCGGAACGCAACGGCTCGTTCCTTCAGCAGAAGGTAGGTGCGCATGTTGGCCGCTGCTGACGCCCAGACACCGTCACTTGCCTCGGTGCGAAGCGGTTTGTAGTCGAAGTGCCGTGGTCCCTCATAGCCGCCGTGCTCGAGCAGATCGACGAGCGCGAAGGCACTGAGGAGGTCGCCGTGCCCGAACACAAGGTCCTGGTCGAATTTGGGGCCGTGCTGGCCGTTCAGGTCGATGTGGAACAGCTTTCCGTGCCAGAGCGCCTGGCTGACGGCATGGACGACGTTGAGGTTGGACATCTGCTCGTGCCCGACCTCGGGGTTGACTCCGACCATGTCGGAGTGCTCGAGAGACGAGATGAACGCCAGCGCGTGGCCCACCGTCGGCAGGAAGATGTCGCCTCGAGGCTCGTTCGGCTTTGGTTCCAGCGCGAATCGCAGCCCGTAGCCCTGTTCGATCGAGTGCTGGGCGAGGAGGTCGATGGCCTCGCGGTAGCGGTCGAGAGCCGCACGAGCGTCCTTGGCGACGTCGACCTCCGAGCCCTCACGACCACCCCAGAACACATAGGTGTTCGCGCCGAGCTCGGCAGCAAGAGCCATGTTGCGCATCGTCTTGCGCAGCGCGAACCGGCGCACGTCACGGTCATTGGCCGTGAAGGCGCCCTCCTTAAACACGGCATGGGTGAACAGGTTCGTCGTCACCATCGGCACGACAAGCCCGGCGGCGTCGAGAGCGGTCCTCAGTCGTTTTACGGACGCCTCGCGTTGCTCGTCGCTGGCAGCGAACCCCATCACGTCGTCGTCGTGAAAGGTGATGCCGTACGCGCCGAGTTCCGCTAGGCGAGCGATGGACTCCGCGGGATCGAGCACGCCGCGGGTGGCGTCACCGAATGGGTCACGCGCCTGCCAGCCGACCGTCCACAGGCCGAAGCTGAACTTGTCCTCGGGGGTGGGGGAGTTAGTCATTGGCGTTCCTTTCAGCTAGCGCGCGTCTCGTGCGTTGTATGAGGAGAATCAGCTATGGCCCGGCGAGTTAGTATCCCGCCGGTGCCAGGGTCCGCACCATGTCCTCCCAACGTTGTTCTCATCAACTGTGACGATCTCGGGTACGGCGATCTCGGGTGCTACGGCTCGACTCGCAATGCCACGCCGGCGATCGACAGACTCGCGAACGAAGGCATTCGCTGCACGTCGTTCTACATGGCTTCCCCAGTCTGCTCCCCATCGCGGGCAGCCCTCCTGACAGGCTGCTATCCGCCGCGGATCAGTTTCGGATCGTTCGAGGGACTTCCCGTCCTCTTTCCTGGTCAGCCGCTGGGCCTGCCGCAGAGCGAGATAAGCCTTGCCCGAGTCCTTTCGGATGCCGGCTATCGCACCCAGATGATCGGGAAGTGGCACTGCGGGGACCAACCTGGTTTCTTGCCCCTCAACCACGGCTTTGACCACTACTTCGGCCTGCCGTACAGCAACGACATGGGTCGGCAGGTGAATACGCCCGACATCCTCAGCTCGCTGCCGCCGCTGCCCTTGCTCGCCGACAACGACGTCATTGAGCAGCAACCTGATCAGCGCTCGCTCACTGGCCGCTACGTCGCGGAGGCTCTCTCGTTCTTGCGCAGCGCCCAGGACGGTCCCTTCTTCCTGTACCTGGCCCACATGTACGTCCACTCCCCAATCTACGTACAGCCCGAGTTCCTGGAGCGATCGTCCAACGGCCCGTACGGAGCAGCGGTCGAGTCGATCGACTGGGCGACGTCCCTGTTGCTGGACGAGTTGCGGGCGCTCGAACTCGACGAACGGACCATCGTGATCTTCACCAGCGACAACGGCTCGTTGGGGGACAGGCCGCCCCCATGGGGTTCGAGCGAGCCTCTCGGTGGGAGCAATCTCCCCCTCCGGGGCGCGAAGGGTTCGACCTGGGATGGGGGTATGCGAGTGCCGGCCATCATCCGATGGGCCGGGACCTTGGACGGTGGTCAGATCTGCGACGAGCTGCTGACATCGATGGACTTCTATCCGACCTTGGCCGCGCTCTGCGGCGGAAGAGTCCCTACGGACCGGATCATCGACGGGCGTGACGTTCTCGACGTCTGGCAGGATCCGAGCGCTCCATCTCCGCATGATTCGTTCGCGTACTACCGCGGCGACGACCTGGAGGCCGTTCGGGACCACCGCCACAAGCTGCACCTCGCTCGCGACGGAAGCGAAGTCACCGAGCTCTACGATCTCACGGAAGATCCGGGAGAGACCTCGGACGTGGTTGCCGCGAAACCCGAGGTCGTGACGCTGCTGCAGTCGATCGCCGAAGGGTACCGACAAGAGCTCGGTGACGGACGTCTTGGGATTTTGGGCCGGAACGTCAGGCCGATCGGCCGAGTCGAGCAGCCCTCGACGCTCACGATCTTCGACCCTGACCATCCGTACTTCATGGCCGAGTACGACCTGGCTGACAGAGGCTGACGTGCTCGTTCGGACGGACTGGACGCGCTGTTTCGTCGCTGATGAGTCGAATCTGTGTCCTGCCGCGAGACACCTCGTTCTGATGCGGCTTTACCACAGGACAGCGGTGAGTACCAACGAATACGGCGGTTTGTCACCCGCAGTCGACGGCCACTTCCAGGGCCGAGCAGACCTCACGCATCTTTATGCCGGCAAGGCGACCGATTCGTTCGACAAGGGCAGCGACCGCGACGCTTTCGATCGAATCGAGATTCACCGCCGACCGTCGCGGAATGGGATCCTCACCCGGACTGAGCACCACCTCGCTGGGCAGTCCCCGGATCATCGTCGTGCAAGGAGCCACAATGACACGGCGCAATCGAGGGATTGCTGCGTCTCGTGAGAGCACGACGACGGGTCTGCGACCGACATCGGGCAGCTCGCACCACCACACCTCACCCCGCGACGGTAGCGGGGTCATGAAGCGTCGGCAGCCTCACGGAAGGAATCCAGGTCGCCCCACTCGTCTTCCTCCGTGAGCGGGTGCTCGTCGTAGGCAGCGTACGTGGCGTCCAATTCGGCGGCACGATTCTTTGCCAACAACGCGAGGAGTGCGTCGTCGATCAGTACTGAATCAGGCTTTCCAGCTCTCACCTGTCGAGCGTCCTCGAGGAGTTGCGCATCGACGGTCGTGCTCAGACGAACTCGAGTCATGCCACAATCATACTACAAGAGTGCCACTCTCGTGCCACTTACTTCGGTGTCTCCACCCCAGTCGCGACGACAGCCTGCACATCGTCCGCGGGACCTGGGTCCGACAGCGCAGGGGGCGCCGGGACAGTCGGGCGACCACGTAGACGCTGGGCCAGCAACACCATCGCGGGAGCAGCCAGGACGACGAGGCAGACCTCGAAGGGGGCACGGTAGCGCACCAAGGCGATGACCAAGGCGCTGACCAGCGTGACCACCCCGGCCGGCACGAGAAGGAACCACTGGGCGATGCGCCGGCGCCGCAAAATGACGATGCCCGCGATGGCAAAAGGCAACAGCGCGTAATAGAAGCCGAGGCCGGCCAGCGATGCCACGAACGGTCGCCCCTCGCCGGTCTCCACGTGGGCCATCTGCGCCGGCTTGTAGAGGTCCCATTCGCGGCCGATCCGAGCCAGCATCACGAGGGGGAGCTGATCGGCGTGGTGCTCGATGTACTGCAACGCAGCATGCTGTTCCGCAGAGGACTGCACGGATTCGTCGCCCTTGACGTGGAGCGAGGTGGCGCAGTGCAGGCTCCACAGACCGACTTCGGGCCCGCTGTAGGTCTGGGGACAGTTCGACCCCAACAAAGCCAGGCCGTCGCCGGTGGAGATGTACGTCGCGTCCTTGAAGGTGGCCAGATTGCGCCCGACCCAGGGGGCGAGAACCAACGCCGTCGCCACCACTCCTACACCGAGCAGGACGAGCCGCCGTCGCAGCGGGACGCGACGAGCGATCAGGGTGGCGGGGACCAGAAGGCCGGGAACGAACAAGATCAGCTCGGCCCGAACCAGAACTTCGAAACCGCAGGCCAAGCCGAGCAGGACAGCCGCACCCACAGTCGGCGTGCGGACCAGGTGCACCACGGCCAAGAGGATCAGGGCCATGAACAGCATGGCCGGCGTCTCTGACATCAAGATGCCGCTCGGCATCCAGAAGTTTGGTGCGAGCGCGGCCAATCCGGCTGCGGTCAGGCCGACCCATGGGCCAGCCACGGCACGTCCCAGCAGGCCGACAAAGAAGACAACGGCGGCGCCGAGTATCGCCATGACGAGGAGCGAGGAGGTGGTGCCCCCGTGGAGGCCGACGATGTACGCGGCCGCGCCCAAGAGCAGCGAGGTCATCGGAGGATGTGCTGCCGAGGGACTGAAACTGAAGGGCTCTCGGAAGAACTGGCCGGAGCGGAGGCCGATCGTCGTGCTGTAGTACCAAAAAGAGTCGTACAGCTTCCCGTTCTGGTAGCGGGTGAAGCTGAGGACGTAACCGACCCGGAGCGCCAGCGCACCGCCTGTGATGGCGGACAGAATCAGGCCGAAACGGCGAGGACTGAGCGAACCGCCGATCCTCGGCGTGCTCTCGGGAGCCGACGCCCCCAAGGGGGGTACGCCGTCTTCCCCAGGCGCATCGTCGGCGACCGCTGCAGGGGCGAGCAACGTGCCGTCGGGGTCCACCTCCCATTTTGCCACTCACATCGGACTTTTGGGGTCTACTGTGCTTTTCGCGGGTCCTCAGTGGCACAGCGGTACCGAGACCAGCTGATGAGGCGGATCACACGTGATAGAGCAGGATGCCAGCCTCTTCGCGACGCTGCACGGCGCCCGTGGCGCGCAGGTGCTCCAGGTGGGCGAAGGTCTCGGCCTCGGCCATGGAGCCCCATGACCGAGGGGCGAACAGCTCGTGTGACACATCGATGACGTTGGCCCAGCCTGCGGCGTCACAGATCTCGAGCACTCGTTGCAAGCGTTCGTCGTGGTGGCGCTTGATCTCCTCGGCCCGTCCGGCCAGATCGTGGAACGGCTCGCCGTGCGCCGGCAGCACGGTCGACACCTGGGGCAGGTCGGACAAACGGTCCAGCGACTCGATGTACAGGAGCAGTGGGTTCCCCGGAATCAGGCCGGAGATGTGCGGCGTGATGGTGGGCAACACTTGGTCGCCCGCCAGCAGGACCCCGCCCTCCTCGTCATAGAGACAGAGATGGTCATCGGTATGTCCCGGGGTGAAGAGGCCGACCCAGTCCCGGCCGCCCAAGGTGATGTGGTCGCAATCTGCCACGCGCAGTGATGGGCGGGGCGGCTTGAACCACGTGAAGAATTGTTCCTGGTGGGCCAGCATCTTGGCTCGCGCTTCGGGTGGTGGTCCGATGATTGAGCCACCCCAGGGTGCAGGCCGCTCGATGCGGATACTGGGAATCGGGCTCTCGTTCGGATCGATGTCGTCAGCCGCCTCGAGCTCGCGATCGTCGATGTCAGCCGGATCAAAGAAAGTTCGGAAGCGGTCGGAAGCCACAATGGTGCCACCGCTCTCCTGGGCCAAGAGCCCCGCGCCACCGAAGTGGTCAGGGTGCGAATGCGTCACCACGATCGTGTGGACTCGGTCCAAGGGGATACCCGCCGCGTCCATGCGACTCCTGAGCGCGTTCCACGACTCCTCACCTGGGAGGCCTGGATCTACCAATGTGAAGCCCTTCTCATCCTCGAGCGCGTACGTGTTGACGTGGCCCAGGCCGGTGAAATCAATGGGCAGCTGCAGGCGGAGGATTCCAGGCACCACCTCGATGATGTCCGGCGAGGCATCCATCTGTTCCTGCTTGGGGACCCGGGGGGCCGGTGTCTCGATCGATTCGGATGTCGTCATGAAGCAAGATCATCGCACTCGGCCGCTCACTCTCGTAGCATCGAACCAATCGCGTCAGAATCGACGAGCGCCGAACGGCCTTTGGCGTTGGCGAATTGGGACCGTCACCCCTCGCCGGGACTGTCGGCGGCGCCCCACGGCATCGACGCCGAGACCCAATGGGTGAGCCGCTCATCTTGATCGTTCCGGTGTAGGTGTCGGGGCGGCGTGACGAATGTCGCGTAGGGCCGGCAGCGAATGAGTACTCTCCCCTCCTCGTCTCCCAGGGCCTTGACCATCGGTCGAAGCTCTGGTCCGAGGACCTCACCCGACATGCGCGCCGCCACCGCCATCATCACGTCGACGAGCGTCTCGCCGTCGGGGTCGATCACGGCGTCGCAAAAGACCTGCAGGTAGGCGAACGGCCAGGTCTCGTCGAGGACGCAAAGGCTGACCTTGCCGTTTCGACCAACGGCCTTGGCCTTGGCCCGCTCGCCCATGGTCGCCACGAACAGGTCGCCGTTCTCCGCGGGGACGTAGTACACGACCGACATGGCCGGACCATCGGAGCGCCGGCCATAACCGAATACACAGGTGCGGTGGGTCTCGACAAAGCGTCGCCGCTCGGAAGGCAGCATGTCCCGGTCTGTCGGCGCCTGGAACGGATCCTTCGACAGCGGCAGCAGTCGTACCGACGCACCATCGCGGTCCTGGCCTCTGGCCTCCTCTGCGGAGCTCACGCCGCCTCCTTGTTATCGAGTGATAATAAAGGTACAGTTCCACCAGATGGCACGCAAGGGCGCCGCGCCGCCTAGGGCCCGGACCCGCAGGGCGAGAGCTGACATCCGGGAAGCGCTGCTGCAATCGGCGCTGGTCGAGTTCGGGGCCAAGGGGTTCGACGGGGCGTCCACGAGAGCGATCGCACTGCGCGTCGACGCTCACCAGCCGCAGATCAATTACCACTTCGAGTCGAAGGAGGCTCTCTGGGTCGCGTCGGTGGACTACCTCTTCGGGCTCTTGCAGAAGGCACTTGACGGTGCCGTCCCACCCGATTCGGCGGAGGCTGGCCTGACCGAACTCGCTCTGGGGTTCGCAGACGGGATTCGCCGATTCGTGCGATTCGCCGCCGAGCACCCCGAACTCAACCAGATCATGGTGCACGAAGGCACTGCCGCCAGCGATCGGTTGAGTTGGATAACCGAGACCCACGTCAAGCCGTTCTTCGACGCCATCGGGTTGGCCTGGCGGACGCTTCGTGACGCCGGCTGGGCCGCGCCGATCGACAGTGACGTCCTGTACTACCTGCTCGTCGGCGCGGCATCACAGCCCTATGTCACCGCGGCCGAAGTGCGACTGCTCGCGGGCCGTGATCCCCGCGACCCTGAGTGGATCGCCGCGCACGCCGAGGCCCTGGTCTCCATCCTCCTTCCTGGCCTTTCGAGGACGACCGGACAACCGAAGTAAGCCCCCCTAGTCCATTGATGCGACGGTTCGGCGTTCGAGGGGCGTGCGTTCTTTCGCCAGCGTCCAACGAGTGAACACGAAGTACGCGAAGTGAAGGCACGCATGGCTGTCCGGGACGAAGCGGTCACCCGTAGTGAATTGGGGGAACCTCCGTGGGAGCGGCTACGTGAGCTTCAACTCTCAGCCGTGCGCCCCCCGAAACCAAACGAGGAGCTTCCAAATGCCCTCGGAGCGCGTTCTGAAGCCAGCACCGCTCGGGCATGGCGAACCCTGAGGCGTCTCATTTACACTCGCCCGCAGGCACCTTCACGCGGGTGACTGAGGAGCGGCATGGCCAAGCTGATCTACGCGGCGAATGTGTCCCTTGACGGCTACATCGAGGACGCGAAGGGCAGGTTCGAATGGACCGCGCCCATCGACGAGGTCTTCACCTTTATCACTGACATTGTGCGCCCCGTCGGTACCTACCTCTACGGACGGCGCATGTACGAGACGATGGCCGTCTGGGAGGCCGATCCGACCCTCGCCGCCCAGTCGGAGCTCATGGCCGACTTCGCGAACGTCTGGCAAGCGGCCGACAAGATCATCTATTCCACGACGCTGCCCGAAGTCTCGACCACCAACACGCGGCTCGAGCGGCGCTTCGATCCCGACTCGATCCGCGAGATGAAGTCGTCCGCCGCGAGCGATTTGACTGTCGGAGGGCCGACCCTCGCTGCGCACGCGTTCAGCGCCGGGCTGGTCGATGAGTGCCAGCTCTTCATTTATCCGGTAGTCGTCGGTGCAGGAAAGCCCGCATTCCCTGGCGACGCCCGCGTCCAGTTGGACCTGCTGGAGGAGCACCGGTTCGGCAACGGTGTCGTGAACCTCCGCTACCGCATCCAGAGCTGACCGAGCAGTTGGGAGCGAACCTGACGCCGCGCTTCGACGATCCAAATTGGGTCAGTGCCCTAGGCGACGAACAATCGCTGCTGACACGGCGGAGCTGGCCGCGTCAGCGGGGGCGTGTTTCGAGTGTCGCGCCCCAAGGTGACCCGAACGCGGAGTGTGGACCGGAACCAAGACCTTCTGAAAGGGAGCCGTACGGATATTCGTCGCTGTCGGGATTGGCGGGATCCCTTACTCGGGGCACCAGAATGGTGAAGACCTAAAGAGGAGGAGCCTCATGCCCGGTGTCTTCGTGGTCACCGACAGCTCTTGCGACTTGGAACAGGGCGACATCGACCCTTTCAATATTGAGATCGTGCCGCTCACGATCCGATTTGGGAGCGAAGAATTTACGGACCGCCAGGACCTCACCGTCGAAGACTTCTACCTACGAATGGCGAACACCGAAGACCTCCCTCAAACTGCGTGCCCGTCGCCTGCCGCGTTTGAAGAGGCCTTTGGCAGCGCAATAGACGCTGGCGCTGAAGCAGTGGTCTGTCTCACCATCTCGAGCGACCTGTCAACCACATTTCAATCAGCTCTCACAGCGGCCGCCACGTTCGAGGGGCGGAATGTCATTCATGTGATCGACAGCCGGACGGTGTCAAGCGGGCTCGGCACTCTGGTGATTGAAGCCGCCAAAGTGGCCGCCGAGGGGGCAGACATCGGCACAGTATTGCGTCGAGTCAGCGACCTCATCCCTCGCACGCACGTGATTGCGGCCCTCAATACGCTGGAGAACCTGAAGAAGGGTGGGCGAATCGGGGGCGCGACGGCAATGGTGGGGTCACTTTTGTCGATCAAGCCGGTCGTCGACCTTACCGGTGGAGTCGTCCAGGAGGCCGGTAAGGCTCGGACACGCAAGAGGGCGTTGCAGATGCTCTATGAGCGCATGACCGCCGCCGGGGTGATCGAACACGTCGCGGTGATGCACGGTGGCGCACCCGACATCGACCAGTTTCTCGACCTCATCGCTCCCCGCTTTCCTCAAGTGGCCCTTCGGATCGGCACGTTGGGTGCCGTCGTCGGCGTGCACGGCGGTGCTCAGATCATCGGTGTCAGCTGGATCGCCGTTCCATAGGGAATGAAAATCTCGAAACCCCCCTTTCGCCAAGGGGAAAGGGGGGTCAGGACTCTTTAGAGCGTCAGCGGGCCGGCGTCAGCCCGATGAGCTGGCGACGTTGAGTTGAAGACAGTGTGCAAGCAAAGGTGAAAACCACAAAGAAGAACAGAGCCAGACAGCCTGTCCCAGTCCTCGCTGCCGGGACTGAGCTACAAAAATGGCCTCAGGTATCCAGGTCTGATGGGGGTGGCGGTCGTGATGTGTCACGCAGCGCTCGTATGGCTGCAACCACGGCGTCCTCTTGGAGCCAATTGCCCTCGAAGTGGCGGTTCGGGTCGCTCATTTGGTTGTAATACCACCAGAACAGGTAGATGCCCAACGAAAAGGCCGTGGCCACGATCCGTCCGACGTAATTGTTCTCGCCCTTTACCCGATTCTGATCAGGTTCGGGTACCGCTTGACCGAAGCGTCCGAAGATGAGTGACAGCTCGTACTCCACGCCGACCTCGGCGCGATCGTGCTTTACCAGATCTTTGTCCAACAACACGAAGGCGATGAGCTCCACGATGCCGCGTGCGACTATGGCCAACACCAGCCAGATGACAGGGTCGCGGAAGTCCCCGGTCATGCGCCTGAGAACCTCCATGTGGGCGCCAGCCCGTTGGAAAGATGGCGTCAGCTCGTCCTGGAGTCCCCGTCGGCCCGCTTCCTCCCACGCGAAGGCAAGGGTGGCATCAAGAAATTCGACTCTGCGCGAATTGTGGTCGCGCATGCGACGGACCAACTGGTAGAAGACGTACAAGCCGTAGATTCCAAGCGTAAGGATGGTCCAGCCGAGCGCCGTCCAGTAACTGAAGATGTAGTCCGTTTCGATTCGGCGCGCGCAGGCACTGAACACGCGATCAGAGGACGGCATAGGGGGTGGCCCAGGCATCGGACTCCCACCAGGAGGGGCAGGAGCTGGTCCGTCTTGGGGCCGCCGCTGAGCACTGGTCGGTTCGCCAGCGCTCCCCCCAGAAGCGGGGACCGTGTCATTCTGCTCGCCTTCGGCCACGGCACCTCCTCGAATCTTGACCTGCTTGGGACCGATCCTACGAAGTGGTCGATTGTCGCGACCGACAAAGATACCGCCGGAGGCTGGATGGTCTTCGCCGACGGGCGGTGTCGACGGTGCAAGGACGGTCAGCGGGTCTTTGCGTCCGTCAAGTCGGCATGTTCGGTGTCTTCTCTAACTTCGGACTCCGGCTTGGGCATCCGCCTGCTCGGGCCTCTCGGCGTCTCTTGCAACTCGATCAGCGCGGTCAAGAAGCGGCTGCGCCCCGAGCTGACCGGCGATCGTGCGAGCTTCGGTCACCAGCGCCAGGGCGCCGGGCCGGTTGTCGATCCTGGTGAAGTGCTCAGCGTGGTCGAGCAGACCCTGGGCGAGGTGGTAGGGGCTGGCCGCCTGCCGCAGCGAGAGAACCGCTCGATCAAATGCCATGGTGACGTCGGGATCGTCCCTGATGTCGGCGATCCGGGCCTGGGCGAGAAGACGCTCGGCGCGCAACAACGGTGGAAGGTGCCCGATCGGGTGGGCGTCGAGAAGCGCAACGAGCTCTATCACGGTATCGATGGCGCCGAGGTGGTGGGCGATACGGGTTGCCAGTGGCCACGCCCACCTGACGAAGGTGAGCCGGATGCCAAGGATCGGGGCGTGGGCCAAGACGGCGCAGGCGTACTCCAAGCTGTCGGCGTACCGGTTCTGCGCTGCCGCGAGGAAGGCATCACAGAGGGCGGCACCCGTTTGATCCTGCAGGTCCTCACTGCCACGCAACCCCGGCAATTCGGCATAGGCGGCGGCGTCGGCGAGATCACCACGCAGTGCGGCCAGAACTGACGCAATCACACCGAGGACTCCGAGGACACCCAGCTGCAGCTGGTCCGTGTTGATCGTCTCGTGTAGGACACGGTGCGCGTCGTCCCACTCCCCGGCCAGGAGCAATGCTTCCACCTCGTTGCAGACGGCGTAGGTGAGAAAATCGATGCTGCCGCTGTGACGGGCGAGTGCAGCCGACATGCGGGCCGTCTTTGCGGCGCCGACCGGATCAGTCGCATTGAGCATCTCGGCCAGATTGAGCAAGGCGCGGGCCTGCCGGACGGTATCGCCGGCCTCTTCGGCAAGCCCAGCGGCGTGCCTGAGGTGGGCGACGGACTCGGCCGTTCGGTTCGCAAAGCCAACAGCAATGCCGCGGTCTATAAAGAGATCGGCCAGCAGGCCAGCGTCGACGTCAAGAGCCTGCCCGAGGGCCAGAGCCTCGGCCGACAGCCGGTCCCCGTCTGGAGCGCCGGAGAAGATCTCTACGGCAGCGAGGTGGTCCAAGGCTGTGACCGTGTCCGGGTCTGGATCGGGGCGAAGCACAACCAAGGCGGCGGTGAGCGTCTCGCGGGCCTCAGCGTGCCGACCCGAACGCCGCAGTGCGTCACCAGCGATCGCTTCGGCGCGCGCCGCGGCCCGGGCTTGTCCCTGCGCCGCGTACAGACTGCTGGCGCGCTTGGAGTGCGCAAGGGTTCCGTCGATGTCGAAGGCAATCCTTGCGGCGCCGGCGGCTCGTTCCCACAGTCCGGCTGCGCTCAAGACCACATCGGCGTCGGAGCCACCCTCGCTGAGCTCAGTCTGCTGGGCGGCGCTGGCATAGTTGGAAGCGGCCGACCCTCCGGCGCCGGTGCGCAGGGCCCGGTCGCCAGCCCGCACGAGCACGCTGATCGCCTGGGTGCGTATTTCGGGAACATCAGGGGCGTCGGGCACCGCGGCGAGAGCATCGAGATAGTGCCTCGAAATGACCTCGGCCACCTCGTCCCCGAATACGGAGCCGAGATGCGCCGCCACGATGAGATGTCGAGCCTTGCGGTCCCGTCGCGACATGGTGTCGTAGGCGACCTGGCGCAACAGATCTTGGGAGAAGCGGTAGTCGCCGCGTTGGGGTGAAAGGCGGTCCGCACTGATCGACATCACCTCTCGGCGCAGCAACTCGGCCAAACCCGCCCGCACGGACTCCTCGTCTTGGGCGGAAATGGCCACCAGCGAATCGGCTGGGAAGGTCGTGCCTAACACCGCCGCTTCGGAGACGAGCGAGCGCAGGTTGGAGTCCAGGGCGTCAAGTCGCGCCGCCAACAGAGCCCGCAGCCCATCGGGCACCGTCAGCTCCCCGAGGTCGCCGACGAGCCGGTAGACGCCGTCACGTGGCACGACGATGTCGCGGTCCACGAGGGAACGCACCGTCTCCACGGCGAACAGTGGGATGCCCTCGGCTTGGCTCAAGATGGCGGCGCCCGCTGCCTCGGGCATATCGGGAACCAGTGCGTCAATCAGGGCCGCCATGGACGCATCGTCCAGTGGATCGAGGGTCAAGCTCGAACGGTTGCGGCCGCTGCCGAACCCGGGCCGGGTCGTATCGAGCTCGGGGCGGGTGAAGACGACCACGAAGATGGGCGAGTCCCGGGCCCAGTCGACGAGGTGGTCCATGAAGTCGAGCAACCCCGCGTCTGCGTACTGAGCGTCTTCGATCAGCAGCAGTACGGGCTGGGTCTCGGCCAGGCGCTCGAAGAAAACCCTCCACCCGGCGAACAACTCTTCGCGCGCCAGGGCGCCCCCCGCGTCGCCGGGTAGCGACACCCCGAGCAGACGACCCAGGCGGGGACCCACATAGGCGCGTTCCCCGGGATCGGGCACAATGGCGACAAGACCTTCAGCGAGCTTGGCGGCGGCGGCTTCCGCAGGGTCCTCCTCGGCGATGCCCAGTCGTTGGCGGACGACCTCGGTGAGGGCCCAAAAGACGACGCCCTCGCCGTACGAGAGACAGCGGCCCCGATGCCAATACATTGTGTCGGCCAGTCCGTCGACGTACTTCTCGAGCTCCCAACCCAGCCGCGACTTGCCCACCCCGGCGGGCCCCGACACCACCACGAGGCGAGGCACCCTGCGCTCGGCGCTGGCGTGGAACAGTTCCTTCACTGTGCGCAACTCGGCATCGCGGCCAAGCAGTGGGGCCTCGAGGCCGTCGGTGCGCTGGGAGCCACCCACTCCCGACAGCACGCGGGTGGCCGCCCACAGGCGCAGTGGTTCGGACTTCCCCTTCAGCTCGTGCTCGCCGGTATCGGCGAACCCAATGGACGCCCCCGCCAGGCGGTAGGTGGCGGCATCGACCCACACCGCGCCGGGTTCGGCGATCGATTGGACCCTCGCTGCGGTGTTCACCGCGTCACCGGCCACCCCTTCGCCGCCCAGTCCCACCGTGACGGCCACTTCGCCGGTCACCACACCGGCACGGGCCGCCAGGTCCGGAGCGCCGAGTTCGTCACCTAGCTCAGCCACGGACGCCACGACGTCCAGCGCGGCGCGTACGGCCCGTTCGGCGTCTCCCTCGGTGGTGACCGGGGTGCCCCAGATCGCCATGACGGCGTCGCCGATGAACTTCTCGACCACCCCGCCGTAGCGGCCAATCACGGTCCTGGCACGGTCGAAGTAGTCGGAGAGCAACTCTCTGATCTCTTCGGGGTCTCTTGTCTCGGACATCGGTGTGAAGCCCACCAGGTCGACGAAGAGAACCGAGCACACTCTCCGCTCGGCCACCTGGGTGCCGGCCACCGGTTCGGCGCTTTCCGGCGGTCCCGTGACCACCTCGTTCTGCCTCGTCGGCTCACGACCATCTGTCAGGGCGGAACCGCAAGCCCCACAGAACGGATGACCAGGGTCGACCGCCGCGTGACACGACGGGCACTCCAGGCTGAGGGGCGTGCCGCAATCTCGGCAAAACCGATTGTCGCCCGGGTTCTCCGACCCACAGACCCCACACTCCTCCATAGCCTCAAAACTAGCGTTGATATCGACTCTGAACAGGCCCAACGGAGCGTCGAGCGCACTCTCATGACCACTCGATGTCGCTGGCCATGGCGCGGCCGGCCCTACCGCTCCGTGTCCTCGCTCAGCCTGCGGGTTTACCCTGACGAAGCCACACGGCATGACTCCACGTCAAAGGCCCTGCGCTGACGCCACCTGCGAAGAGGATTTGATCGGGTGGATTCGGTGGTACTCCCTAGCCAGCCAATGGGGTTCTCTAGGCCGGATGGCCCGTGACGGACTGGTCGGTGTTGACGACCCATACGTTGCCTTCGGGGCCGTCGGCGCACACCGCCACTGGATGATCGAGCCCGTAGAGGGGGACAGACCACACCCCGGCCAGCTCGATGTCGGGGGTCGTCAGCACCGTCACGCTGTTGTTGCCGGCGTTGGCGATCCATACGAAGGTGCCGTCGGAGAACACCCCGTCGGGGTCATCGAACTGGTAGGTCGAACCGGACAGGACTTCGGGATTTTCGCCGAGCTCCAGCACCGTCACGCTGTTGTTGCCGGCATTGGCGACGAACTCGTCCGTCCCGTCGGAGGAGATCGAGACGGGGTCGTCGAACCCGAAGCTGGAGCCGGACAGGACCCCGCCCGTGCCGCTCAAGGCGGACATCTCGGTCACAGTGCTGTTGGCGGAATTGGCGACCCACACCCTGGCGCCATCGGAGGAGATCGCGACGGGGTCGTCGAACCCGAGGCTGGAGGCGGACAGGACCTGTAGCAGCCCGCCGGTCGAGGCCGACAGTTCCGTCACTGTGTTGTTGCCGGAATTGGCGACCCATACGTCCCTGCCATCGGCAACAAAATGAGCCCTGCCGACGCAGCGGCGCACCGAAATCGCTTGGAGCATCACTCCTCCCTCAGGGACTCCTTCTCCGACGAGGGTTTCGCGCGACACCCTAAGGCTTGTCAACTCCCGTTTCAAGTCTCAGTTGGCCGCCGGGAGCTGCTCTGGTCAGAGATGTGCGCAATCAGGGCAGGGGATGGGCTCTGGCGCGGATCTTGCGATTTCGGCTACTCGGTTCGCAAGACGAGGGCGGCCGGCGTGCGCGCGGCGACACGCGCCGGGATCGCCGCAACGAGATTGGCGAGTACGAGAACTCCCACGGCGACCAGGATCACAGAGGCGGGCACCGTGCGCTCGGGGACGGCGTTGATGTTGCGAGCGAAGAGGGTCCAGAGTTGCCGCCCGGCGGCAATGCCGACGGGCACGCCGATCGCGGCAGCGACGACGGCGATGACCGACGCCTGCCAGGCAATGGTGGCCGCGAGCTGCCGGGCGGTGAACCCGAGGGTCTTCAACATGGCGAGATCCCGCCTTCGTCGCCGTACGGACGCGATCAGGGTGAGTGTCAGTGCGACGATGGCCCCGAGGGCGAGGCCGGCCGCGAGGACGACGGGTGTGGCGCCGGTGGACTGGTAGTTGACGATCTCCGCAGGGTGTTGGACGCCGAGGACCTCGTCGGTGTCTCCCGCAGCGTTCGGGTCGTCGGCGAAGACCTTGTTGGCCAGAGTGGTGATGCGGTCCATGTCCGCCCGCCCGGCCGCTGCGCCGACGCCGTTGCGCAGGCGTACGAAGACCAGTCCCGGTCCGTCGAGATTGGGGTCCGGGTTCTGGGCGGCGCGGAGGAACGCTGGGCTGACGTGGTCCGAGACGACGGCTCCGGTTCCCATGGACGGATGGTCGGCGAAGTTGCTGGTGCCGCCGATGGCGGGGAGCGTGGCGGTGCCTGCGACGACCACCTTGAAGGGAGGGAGGTAGAGCGGAGCGGTGTTCGGGGTGCCGAACGAACCGATGACAGTGTCGCCGACAGTCTTGTGCAGCTGCGAAAGCGTGGTGGGGCCCAAGACGATCTGGTTGTTTGCATCGACCCCATGTCCGGAAAGTATCGGCGGCGCGACGGTTGCGTGGTTGCTACCCAAAAGGGCGGGAACGGTCTGGCCGTCGATCTGCACCGAGAGAGAGTGGTAGCCGGTCCAGGCCGCAACGTCATGGTCGCGGTTCAGGGCGGCGAGAGCTTGCGGGGGGACGACATTCTCCGACGTCAGCGCGTAGCTCCAATTCCACCCGTACAGCGCGGGACGCGACACCAAGGTATGGAGCCCGCTACTGAACGTGAGGGTCGTGGTCACCAAGATCACGGCCAGCGTGGCGCCCACGAGCACGGAGCGGGCGGGGACCGAGGTACGCCCTCGACCGGACTGGACGGCGAAGCGAAGTCCTACGACCGCGGGGGCCGACAACCCCGAGGAGGTAGCCATCTGTAGCAGCTTCGAGTCGCGGGGATGGTGGTTGCGAGATGTGGTCGCCAGTCGGTGCGGGGCGCCCCGGTAGGCCAGCGCCACCGCGATCGCGCCGAGCCCGCCGCTCATCACGAGAAACCCGAAGCCCAGGACCGTCCAGTCGACTGCGAATCCGGACTCGTGGTACACGGCTCGTATGGGTCCGAGTGGGGACAGCGGCGACAGCGAGAGAGCGACCACTACCGCCAGCAGCGCGCCGCACACGATCGCGCCCAGGACTCCGACCAGCGCGGCGGCAACCGTCGTGGCCGGGCTGGCACCGAGAGCGCGGAGCACGGAGAGATCCGTCTCGTCCGAGCCCAATTCCCGGGATACCGCGAGCGCCCCGATCGCCAACGCGGCCAGGGCGGCAATCGCGCCGAACACGCCTAATGCGATCGACTCTGGTTTGACGGCTCGCTCCACCTTGGTCTCGGTGATTGCGGTGAGGCTGAAGTTGGCATCGCTCCCACTCGGAAGCAGGTGGAGGAGCTTCTCTTCGACCGCAGGAATGGCCGTGCCGTGAGCGAGTTGCATCGCGTACCAGGTGCCCTGCACGGAATTGGAGGAAAGTAGCGTGCGGGTCAGGGCGGGGGTGAACAGAACGTCGGTGGGGAGACGGTCGGCGTCGTCCTGGATCACCTGGTTGTTGAAGACGACGATGCCGACGAGCTTCATGTCAATCCGCAGCGCCGGCGGCACGCGTGGCGTGCCGAAGCCCGGAAGGCCGAACTGGTTCGACGTGTAGGCCCCCATGGGAACGACTTGACCCACATGCCAGCCCAACGCGTGCGCTCCCGACGCGGTGGTGACGAACTCGTCGACGCGACGTGGATTCGCCATCCGACCGACGATCGGGGTGGCGCGGTCCTCGTTGAAATACAGGCCGTCGAGACTGCCGGCCGGGTTGATTGAGGGATTGAGATTCGGTGCTCCGTCGGGTGCCAGCGGCACGACCCCGACGCCCACCCAACCCTCGACCAGCTTGACCTCTGGGAGGCGCGCGATCTTCCGCGTCAACTCCGCTGAATAGCCATTGGCCGCGCTGTTGGGAGTGACCCCGTAGGTCGACATCGTGAGGTCCGACGCATTCGTGCTGGCCAGGAAGGCCGGGTAGGACGACTGGGTCCGCCGCGCCGCCGCGATCGACCCCATGGCGATGCCGCCGACCAACCCGACCAGGAGGGCAATGGCCAGGTAGCCACCCCAGCGGCGGCGGAAGGTGGCCCCGAATCGATACCTGGCGACGGTCACCATCCCGTTCTCACGCCCCCCGGCTCTCGACCCGCGCTGTCAACCTCAAGTGTTGCGCAGACTCAGTCGGTGTCCAAGGAGGGCAGCATCCGCGTCACCTTGGTGCCAGCACCCTGATTCCAGCGCCGAGCTGAGGGTGTCGGTGCACCTCTAAATCTCGCGTGAAAGCCCTTGGAGGGGCCGATTCGAACGGTGCGAGTCCTCTCTGTAGAAGACCACGTCAACGGCACATTGCTCGTAGCCGGTCATACCCGCAGGTTGGCTTCGCTCCATCTTTACCAGCAGTGGCGAGCACTTTACTAACAGCGGCGAGCAATCCAGGGTGCAAGGATGACGGGCAATCAACGGAGGGAACGAAAGTCATGAACCCGAACCAGGCACTTTGGGAGAAGGGCGATTTCACTCGCATCGCCGCCAGCATGCGTGACAGCGGTGAGGCGCTCGTAAATGAGCTGTCGATCACCAACGGCATGGAGGTTCTGGACCTCGGGTGTGGTGATGGAACGACTGCCATACCCGCAGCCGCGCTTGGGGCAAATGTGCTCGGAGTCGATATCGCCAGCAACCTCGTGGAGGCCGGCAACGCCCGAGCCACGAGCCTCGGCCTCACCAACTGTCGGTTCGAGGAGGGCGACGCCACCGACCTGCGCGGCCTGGCAGACGGTCGCTTCGACCTCGTCGTCAGCATCTTCGGAGCGATGTTCGCGCCGAAGCCATACGACGTCGCGAAGGAGGTCGTCCGGGTGACGCGGCCCGGCGGCCGGATCGTCATGGGCAATTGGATCCCCAACGACCCGACACTCGTCGCACAGATCCTGAAGATCAGTTCGGCCTACTCGCCGCCTCCTCCGGAAGGGTTCATCAGTCCGATGACCTGGGGGGTCGAGGAGCACGTGACCGAACGCTTCGTCGGGGCGGGCGTCTCCAAGGAACAGATCTCGTTCGAGCGGGACACGTACACCTTTCGCTATCCGGCCCCGCCCTCGGAGCTCCTCGCCGAGTTCCGGACGTACTACGGTCCGACGATGAACGCCTTCGAAGCCGCCACCGGCAATGGTACGGATGCCGAGCTGCAGGCCGAGCTGGATGCCCTCTTCAACGCCCGGAATGTGAGTCAGAGCGACGACCAGACTTCGATCCCGGCAACGTTCCTACGTGTGACTGTTTCGGTCTGACCGGTTCCATCTGGGTTCCTCTCGGAACACCGTAGGGGGGAGCGGATCCAACGACCCTCATTCAAGCCATCGGATTCCAGACGATGCGGATGGTGAGCGCAGACTCCCGTGTCAGTGATGTCCGGGTTGTGCGGCACCAGCTTGCGCTGATTCGGCTGCCTTTTGGGCCTGTGCAACTTGCTCTCGTTGGCCGCTTCCAATGACTTTCCCAGACTGAGCAGCAGCTGCGCTGCGGACAGCTTGCAGCGCTGCCGCCGACGCCTGCGACGTACTGGCTGCGATGACATCGCCTGTCACAGGGCTCAGCACGACCACGGTCGATGGTGACCCCGTCGTCGGGGGGCTCTTGCCGACCGCCTGACGGGTTTGCGATCTCGACGGGGGATGGCTTGAGTGTGTGGCCGCCTCGCCGCCCTGGCTCCCCCCGCTACTCAGGTTCAGCCCAAGGATCAGGCCGCCAATCGCAAGAGGTGTCATCACGACTGCTCCGATCACCTGGCGGCGTCGACGCTGATGGCGTCGTGCCTCATCGATCAGGCTACGACGCGCCATCGCGGGCCCCTCGGGAGGTTGTGGTTCAGTTGGGGTCGTCACCTGTCACGCGACCTGCTGGATGATCTGAACGAGTTCGTCAGTCCGATACCCGTGATGCCGAGCGAAAGTCACAAGCTCGCGAGCTCTTTGAAGTACCGCATTGCGATTATCGGCTCCGCCACAGACGGTGACGCCGCGGCCCCTTCGGAATTCCACCAGACCCTCGTCTCTAAGTGATCGCAACGCCCTCAGGACAGTGTTGTTGTTGACACCTAACACCGCAGCCAGGTCCCGAGCAGCTGGGAGACGTTCGCCTGGTTTGGCGTCTCCCTCTCCGATCGCACGGCGAATCTCAGCGGCCACTTGCTCGTGGAGTGGCGTCTGATCAGTGGGGTCGATTCGGGGCGTTTCCATGATGCTAATAAAACTAGTCCCATAAATTCTAAATGTCCAGCTCCAGATCCCTCGCCGGCACGTACCGCACAGAAGCCTTTATGTACTGGGCGGCGTCGCAGTGCACCCCACGCACGGGCCCGACCCGGTGAAATAGGCGGGGATGCTGGGCGAGTCCGTGGGAGGGTTGGTCGGAAGTAGAACCGGGCTTCGTGGAGTTTGGTTGAAGTCGAAATCGTTGACCATGTTGCCCAAAACCTTCTCGTTCTCGCGGACGTCGAGCCTGGGATCTGGTCGCCCGTCGGTCTCAGGATTGAGCCGTGACCCACCCAAGAAGTCGTCCTCGATGAACTTGAGGTAAGCGTCGCTCGAGAGCGTTTGGTGGTCGATGTAGCTCGGCTTGGCGTAGGGCGAGATCACCATGGCCGGGACCCGCAGCCCGTAGCCGTTCTGATCGACTGCCGGGGGCGCCACATTGTCGTAGAAGCCGCCCCAGTCGTCCCACTGCAAGAAGATGGCCGTCGAGTCCCAGTCGGGGCTCTTCATGGCGGCATTGATTACCGCGGTGACGTAGGCCTGGCCCTGGTGGACGCTGGCCGGTGGGTGCTCGCTATCGGCTTGCGATGGCGTGACCCACATGACCGAGGGCAAGGTCCCCTTCTTGGCCTCGGCGAAATAGTTATTGAGCGGCTGGATGTTGCGGAGCTGGTGGTCTTTTTGCACGTCTTCGAAGATCGGGAGCGGATTCCAGATCCCCGGGGTCAGGTAGCTCTGGGCCACCGGTGGGCACGCCACGGCCGAGTCGTTGTCACAGTCGGGCTGGTCGCCGGTCTGCACGTAGTAGGCCCACGAGACGTGCTTGTTGTAGAGGAGCCACGTGATGTCGGTCCAGGCGTTGGTGACATCGGCCGTGCCGGTGTCAATGGCCTGGTCGACGTACTCCTGCATCTGTACAGGGGTGTAGGGGCCACGGATCTCGTTCTTGCAGCTCGAAGGTGCCGGGCTCGAGCAGCTGGCTGACCAGCCGGAGACCAAGTAGAGGTGGTCGGGCAACGACCACGAAGCGACAGGCTCGAACATGTGGTCGTCGAGCGCGAAGTCTTTGGCGTAGGTCCAGTAGTTCGGGATCTCCGCCGCCGTGTGGTAGCCCATAACGTCCGGTGTCGCAGAATTGGAGCATGCCGGGTTGTCGACAGTGTTGACGTTGGCCCCGCACCCCTTTTTTCCGCTGGTGGCCTCAGTGATGAAGCCGTCCATCTTCCCCCCGTTGACGTCGAGCCTGGCGTTGCGCTCACCGTGAGGGCCGCCACCGTTGACGTCGGCCGTGTCGTGGTAAGGCTTCTGGCACCCGCCGGTCGGGATGGGCACGCAGACCGTCGGCACGCCGTTCTTGGTCGGGATGCCGTCGGCACCCGGATAGGTCCCAAAGTAGCTGTCGAAGGAACGATTCTCCTGCTCTATGACGATGATGTGCTTGATCTTGTGGATTCCTGCCGCCACCTCGTAGTGGCCGGTCGGCCCTCCGGTCACACGCTCGGGGGAGGCGGCGGGCTGCGACGGCGAGCTGCTACAGGCACTGAGCGCCAGCGCTAGAACCGCGACGCTGCCCAAGGTCATCTTCCCGCCCACTCCTGGTCTGCGAGATCTTGTTCTTCGTCTCATGACAGTCTTCCTTTCGACGAAGTGGAGAGGTGGAGAGAACTGAGCGCCGACGATGCGACCCACGCCGTGCCGTCGGCGGGGTAAAAGTTGCAGTCATAGCCGCCGTAGAAGATCTGGCCTCCTGAAAACGGCGAGGGCAGGATGCTCCGGATGGACACGAAGGCTTGGCCCGAGCGGATCGGTTTGGACACCTTGGCCGATGGCGAAAGCGTCGGTCCTCCGAGGCAGCGCAGCGAGTACGTCGGGGATGTCCTCTGATCGGTACGAATGGCGAAGCAGGCGCTTGCATTGAAGTGCACGACACCTGACGCGATCGGTCCACACTTTTGCTTCGCGGGGCAGACTCCCTGGTAGCCCCACTCGAACCCGAACATCTGCCGATCGACTCCTCCGATCTTCATGGTTTGGAAGTCACCGTTGTTGTAGGCAGCGATGACATAGGCGATCGAACCCCTTCCCGATGCCGGAATGATCGCTCCCTGAGCCGCCAACATCTGGCGGATGGCAGGGATGGGTTGGAACTCGAGCGTCTGCACCAGCCCGTCGGCGGCCGATCCCGGGCTCGTGCGTTGGATCACATCGAGCTGGCCTCGTGGCAGATGGGCGAATCGGTACACATTGCCGGTGCCCTCCGTCGAGACGAGGAGGACGGGTGAGCCGTCGTGGGTGAGGCACGTGATCCCCCGGAGGCCACTGTTGTGCGGCCCGACCGGTGGTGCTCGGTAGACCGGGACCCAGCGAGGAATGCCGGAACCCAGGGCGCCGTCATTGCGCCGATAGAGCGTCGTGTTGATGGTGGAGTACAGAGCTCCGGCGCAGTCGGCGAAGCCCGTGACCTTCTGCGTCACCGCACCCGGTGAACCTGGCGGGGCGACGGTGAGCTCGGGTTTGGGATTGAACATCAAGGTGTGGCGAGCGGGTGACCAGGTTCCTTGGAGCACGCCGGTCGGGCGGACGCCTGCGTAGACGGCCCAGACCCCTCCCGACTCGTGCGCCCCGAACGCACGGACGTCAGCGCCCGCGGGGAGAACGTACGAATCGGTGAGCGGAAAGGACTTGGCGCCGTCGAGCAACCACTGGATCCTCGACTGCCCGGCGACTATCGCCTGGGTGATGAGGAGGGAGTGTCCCGGCCCGAGACCCTGATCACTCGGAATCGGAAAGGAGTCCAACGCCTGGACCCGGAGGGACTGTGTCTGCTCGAAGACCGTCCAGGGACTGGTCTGTGACTTCTTGACCAGGACCTGTCCGAACGCGGAAGGGCCCGGATACTCCCATTGGCCGGTTGCCGCGAAGATGCGTCCCGAGTGGGCGACTAGTGCCTCGGTCTCGGTGTCGTGCGCTACGGGAGATTTGGTATTCGTGGTCAGTGGCTGGCGCCGCGCGGCCACGGCATACGACGCAGTAGGCCCACCGGTGGACGTCGCCGCCGTTGCTGTCGCTCTGGTGGTCGCCGCGCCAGCTATCGACGCGCACACGGTCACGAGCATCGCCACGCCAAGGACGGATGCAGCTGCACGCATGTGGCGGTGCCCTGTCATGACGTCGGTGCCCACAGGCCGGCCCCATCGGTACGCCGCGCCAACCGAGCGAATCGTCGTTTCCCTGCGCCGCATGCTGGAAGTATCCGGCGCCGGCAGCGAACTGTCAACTAAGTTCACAGTTTGCTAACATGTTCCTTGTGGTCCCCGATGCCGCCGCACTCAGCCCATCGGCATCATCCGGCCTCGGCGCGGCGCTCCGGCGCGCTTGGCTCGGCTATCAGGTTCGGTTGGATCGAGCCATGGCGGAGGCGGGCTTCGACGACCGCAAGTTCCCCGACGGCCGTGTATTGCGTGCGTGCTCCGGTCAGGCGGGATCAACCATCTCGGCCATCGGACGAGAGCTCGGCATAACCCGGCAGGGCGCGAGCAAGGTCGTTGCTCATCTCCGTGATCGTGGCTACGTCGCGGTGGCCGACTCGGCCACCAGCAAGAGGGAGAAGTCGGTAGTCCTCAGCCCCCGGGGAGTCGACTACCTGGCACACCAGCGTGTGGCGGTCCGGGCGATCGAGGACGAGCTGCGGTCCGAACTTGGGGAGGCGGCGTATTCTGCGTTGGGGTCGCTGTTGGACGCGTTGGACGTCGGGGAGGAGTTGCGTCTGCGCGAATACCTGGGTCGCTCGTCCAGCATTTAGCCGAGCCGGTCCTAGGCGACAACCGCCCAGATCGTGGGATGGAGAGGCACTCGAATAGCCGATGCGTTCGGGTCTGCACCTGCGATGACAGGTGTCGACATTTGCGCCGACCCAGCTGACCTCACTCGCAATCCGAGCGACACCATAAAAGGCGAAGCCACCACGACGAGAGTGCTCGAGGTCGTGCTCCAGCCTGTCAAGTGGATGCCGGAATGGTGAAAAGACGCGCTTGATTCTTGCGATGCAACGCCGCTTTGACGAGTGTTCAATGTGACCTTGGCCCCTACCAAACAAACGCTCGATAGCAGTTCATAGGAGTGGCGCGCTAGGGACGCGCCCGGGTTCGCAGTGTGTCGAACCTAACTAGAGGGCCATTGGCGGCTCGCGGCAGCGGATCGCCTCTATGGCTGTGAGGGGTTGTTGCATGTCTTTCGTCATTGCGCCCACGCGTGTCTTTTGCACCGCGGTCCTCGGCCTTCTCCTCGCCGCATCCTCGCTCCTGCTGCCGTCCTCTGGCCCCGGGTCGGTCGCAAGCGCCATCGCCCCGGCCCCCTCGGCGGCCAACTGCCAGAACACCGCTCCGCTCGGGATGTCAGGCACCTGGACCTGCAGCTTCGACGACGAGTTCAGCGGCACCTCGCTCGACACCACCAAGTGGATTCCCCAGCTGACGGCGAACAGTGGGTACACGACCGGAACGACCTCGGGCTGGCCCTGCTACGTCGACAGCCGGGCTCCCTCACGATCTATCGCGGGCGGCTCCGGCGGCCAGGGCTGGCTCGCCTGGGCTTCGACCGTCACGGACTGGCCTGGCTGCCGTTCCGCGTCGGCGACATCGCGATCCTTGACGAGGCGGGCACCGTCCGGCGACACCTGACGCCCGATCCGACGGTGAACGATCAGCCCAGGCCGAAGGTCGATGTCTACGATGTCTCGCGACGGAGTCGCTTACGTTGACGCGGTCCACCGAACGGGGTCAAGACCACGATGTGTCGACCCGTCACCGAAGAATCTCGACTGTGCCCATGGTCTCCAGCGTCGGTGCCTGAGCCCGTGATCCCCGCGGAGTCCGGATCCACAACGCAGGTGCAACATCGACGTCCCGCAGCTACGCTTTCTATGGGATCCGCGGCCGGTGGGGGCGATTCGCCACGGTCCCGAGAGTGCGGGGAGGTCCGTGGTGGGACAGTGCAGGATTTTGGCGAATTGGCGCTTGGCATTGGTCATCGGGTTGATGGTCCCGTCGGCTGCCGCGGTGATGACCACGGGGGTAGGTGGGTCACCTGCAGGAGCGTCGACCGCACCCCTATCGTGTCAAGGGGGCCAGCCGCTCTACTCGATCGCACCACCGGGACAATGTTTCATGGGTTACCTCGACCTCGACCAGTGGAACGACCGGCGGATCCCGATCGAGGGTGGCACCGCGCCCTACACGGTGAGCCTGGTGAGCGGCGATCTCCCCACCGGCGGCGCACTCGAGTCCGACGGCTATGTCGAGGGATACGGAATCATCCCCCAAGACGGGTCGTTCACGATCACGGTCACCGACTCGAGTTCGCCAGCCGAGACGTTGACGGTGGACGTGGGTCTCGACGTGTACGAGTCTCCGTACTCGCCCAGCTACAACTCTCCAGGGATCCCCGCCGTGATCGAAGCCGACGATGCCCTGATGCCAGCCACGCAATGGATTGGACCATTGGCGGTCCAGTTCCACCACAGCGGCAACAACACGAATCCCATCGTCGCTGAGCTCGAGCAGCTCGTCGGTGAAGCGGTGTCGGAGGTCGTGTGCACTATTCCGCTTTTGAATTATCCGAATCCCGGCTGCAGCGGTGCCTAGGGACTGCGCCCGCCTGGACGGGCCAGAGTCGTTACTGGACAGTTGACGTGGAATGTCGCTGGTGATTGCGTTTGATGACGCGCGAAGAAGTTGACACTTCCTAGCCGCCATGTCGTACTGATCTGCCCAGTCGCCGGTTGGGTGCGGTCGCTCGTTTGACTCGCCGCTATCTCAGACCATCCTTGGTCGAAGGGTGGACCCCTGTCCAAGGGTTGAAGTGCGATGAACCGACAAGGAGGGCATAACCAGTGATCGTCGCGATCACGCACGCGACTGGTATCAAGCTCGCGGAAATTGGGTTCCTGCTGATCCTCATCGCCGGCGTGTGGCTAGTGGCGTCAGAGATGGCCGCCCTTGGTGCCGTCAAGTGGCATAAGTTCCGGATCTTCGTCGCAGGAGGCTGTCTCGCCGCTGCCGGAATCCTGCTCATTGTCGCGACCCATTGGGGCGGTTTTGGATAGGCGGGCCTCCGGCGCTCCTACCTAAATACCCCGGTTCGCCGGGATATCGATACACCCCCACCGGTCATCATTCATTGGGGCTGGTCCCTGACTAGCGTCAGGAGGGCGTTAGATACTGTGACTCGTAGGCGGAGGCCAGGTTGTAGAGGGCCTCTCGGCCCTCACCACTGAACGAAGAACCATGCATCAAGGCCAGCGTGCTCGGCTCGAGATCGCCGAGCTTCCGCATCACGGTTGCGGTGTCTGGAGCGAGCGACGAGGCGCGGAACATCGCTTCGGCATCCAGGGCCGGTTGGACGATGTGGTCAGCGGTGATGACGAGGCCGTCGCCCAAGTGAGTGAAGAGATCTCCGCACAGCAGCGTGTTCGTCGTCTCTTCGTACAGGACCCGGGCCTCCCAGGCATGCGGAACATGAGGCGTATCTAGATGACGCACCCGCTTCGTTCCCAACTCGATGGTCTCGCCGTCGGCGAGAGGGCGCGGAGCTCGATCGGCCATCTCGTTTACCGAGACCAGGCAGCCGAGCGCTCCGTGTGCGACCTGAGAGTGTGGCGCCGCAGCCAAAAGCTCATTCATAGCACCGCATTCGTCGGATTCGACATGCCCGAAAGCGATCCATCGGAGGCGATCTATTGGTAGGACACGCTCGATTGCCTCGAAGATCGAGGGGAACATCGAGCGGTGGCCTGTATGGAACAAGAGTGGCTCCGCATCGTCCAGCAGGAATTGATTGAACGTTAATCCGGTAGGTCCAATGTCTGACACGAAGGTAGATAGCCAGATGTTCGGTGCGAGTTCGTTGAGATTCGTGGTCATACGCGGTCATCTCTCCACTTGGTGAGGACAATGTTGCAGCGTTCTTTCGCGGTAACATCCGAGGGCGCCTTCCCGGCGAATCACATGCCCTTATATCTAGGATCACCGTGGAGACAAGGGCGTGACATCACTACGTACGACGCCAAAGTGGGGGTCCTCAGTGTTTGGGCCTATCGTCCAACCTTCTCATTGGTGAGCGATCCTTTCCGAGGACGCCGGGGGGTATTCGAAGCAGCGGACGCAAGGATTGCGTCATCGAACCTCGTTGGCTCTACGTATCGCTCAGCGATTGAGGGTGCCTCGATACGCCCTGGGCCACAATTCGATCCCGCCGAGTCCCGGAGGAGTGCAACCATGAGTGCGATAGCAAGCATGAGGGCGAAGGACAGCCGATACGCCGTTGGCGTCACGATCACCCCCTGAGGCCAGCCGTGCATCCCACACTTGGCGATCACAGCCTGACTCTTCCCGATGGCCGAACCCTCGGCTACGCCATCTATGGAGATCCCGCGGGGCAACCCGTGGTCAGCTGCCACGGCGGACTGGTGAGCGGCCACGATGTCGGTCCAGCGGACCAGTCGGCTCGAGCGACGGGTTGGTGTGTCATCTCACCTGACAGGCCTGGGATCAATCGCACCGATCGTCTGTCGGACCACGGATTGCTGCCGTGGGTCCGAGCAGACCTCGTGCCGCTCCTCGATCACCTGGAGGTGGGCTCGTTCGGGGTCATGGGTTGGTCAGAGGGTGGTCAGTACGCTCTCGCCGCAGCATGTGAACTCCGCGCCCGGGTCACCGGTTGTGCCGTGATTGCCGGCTGCCCCCCGCTCGACGATCCGCACACGTTCGAGCAACTCAACCGCATCGATCATGCATTCGTCCGGCTGGCTCGGAGCGCTCCGATCGGACTGCGGCTCATCAGCACTTGTATGCACAGGCTTTCGAGGTTCATTCCAGGAGTGCTCCTGACGACCTCTACGCGCGGACAGCCGAAGGCTGAAGTCAACGCGGTCAGAGAGCAGGGTGGCTGGTTACCCACGATCATTGGCGAGGGCACCGGGAATCCCCGTGGTGTCGTCGATGAATATCTCGCCATCGCTGCCCCTTGGGGATTCCGTCCGGAGGATATACGGACACCCGTTCACGTGTATCAAGGCACTGCCGATGCCCTGGTGCCTGAGGAATGGGGCAGGAACCTTGCCGAGCGGTTGCCGGACGCGTCGCTCACCGTCTACCCCGACGAAGGCCATTTCATCGCACTCACTCGCCGAGAAGACGTACTCAATTGGCTTGCCGGCGCCAATGGCTCCGCCAACACTGCCGGAGCATGAGAAGGATCTAGAGGGGTGCCCCGGTTCGCCGGGGAGGTATTGCTCTCCGGCCTCCGGGCGTGGCGGCTTTTGGGTCAAATCGCTGCAGCAAGCCCACGATGCCCGTAGCTGAGCGCCTACTTGATGCAGCCTGGGGTGGTCAGGCAGTACAGGGTGTACCGCAAGGTCCCAACGACGGACGTGACATCACTGTCGAGACTGTTGAGCAGCTCGTCGGTGTTAGCCAGTGACTCCCTGCGCGAGCGTCAGGACGAAAGATCGGTGCTCGCACCGGCCGAACCCGACGCCATGATGCCGATCGGCACGGCGAGCGCGACGCCCATTGCGAGCGCGATGCCGGACTTGCACGCTCGCTGACGCATTCCGGGAGAGAACATGATGGCCCCCACCTCCGTCGATCTTTTGTGGTTGAACTAGGTGCAATTGCCATTGCAGACGGGTCCGTGCCGACAACGAGAACCACGTTGTTCGACGCTGGATGCTAAATCACCAGGTCATTTCGCTTGGCGCGTACTTTTGCAAGCACCTGCCGCACGAAGATAGCTTGTGAACACACGCACAAGCGGGCGATTTTGGCGCCCCTGGAAAGGAAGACGGAGAGATGGCGACGATAGGCAACAAGGGTTGGATGCTGATTTGGGCTGGAATCTCCGCCTTCGCCGTCCTCTGCGTCTACGCGGCGGTGACGAACTGAGACGTACCGCCTCGATGCGAGCCGTGCCGACTCTGCCGAAGCGCAAAGCCGAAAGTTCTGTAGTCGACCAGTAGCCCGCTATCGAACGGGAGGGCGCCTCCCACCGTCGGGTCTGCTCGTCGTTGAGCAGACCCGTCAGTTTGAATCTTGAGGTTCCTGACTTCTCCAGTGTACCCACTCGCTCGGCGTCACCTCCCTGAGCGGGGAAGGCCCACAGGAACAGCGGCCGCGTTCAGTCCGAAATGCAGCGATCGTGATCTTCCGGGTTGAGTTCTCCGCGCCTGGAGCCTGCGGACCTCAGGTTCCATCAACTGTAGGTGACCCACCTAACCTTGAGGTCGTACCCGTACGACAGGACCAGGAATTTGGCGTAGTCCTTTGCCGCAGTCTTGGCGGCGAACACGTCACCCTTCACGAGCAGGTTCGAGCCACAGCTCGACGTCGCACTGCCGGGGATCGGAGTGTTGCTGTAGTGCAGCGCGGCGAGCTGCGCGCGTCCGTATGAGCTGAAGGGGACCCCGCCAATGTTGTGCAGCAGATCACCCCCGAGCGGTGCCATCGCTCGATTGTTGTAAGCAGCGCACCCACCCTCGATGTCCCACCAGATCCCCACCTCACCCCCGAGTTGGCCGGTGACGGGGTTGAAGACATCCGTGCCCGGGATGGTCACCGTTCCGTGGGATACGACCACGGCGGTGGAAGCAGATCCTGCGGTCGCTGCCCCTGCAATCCCACCGGCGGGCAGAGTGATCGCGGCGGCCGCAAGCAAGGCACCGCTCAAGAGTCCGAAGCCCAGTCGTGTTCTTGATCGGTTCATCAGCATCTTCCTCCTGGGTCAGCGACCTCAACGTAGACCACAAGACGACCTGCGACCACTATCGGGCGGTGTAGGTGCCGAGAATGCATCCGGCCCTCGATCTTGGCCGTTCTACCTGCCACATCGGTGAGACGGAGAGGCACCCGTTGACACTCGTTGGCGCGCGCTGGCGCGCGTTGTTGACGTGACGCACGTGTCCTATTCGTGTCCTACGCCGGGGCGACTCCTGTCATAGCCCTCGACCAGACTTGGTGGGATGAACGGAGGCATACATCTGGTCACATCTCGAATAAGCGTCTCCGATTTTGACGTGTGAACGCGCATCTCCGGCCAAAGACGCACCCAAGTCGGGCCTATGCTTCCCACCAGTTTGGTTCAACCGTAAACTCGACCGCCAGGCGGCCTCGTATGAATGCCTTCCACGATGTGAGTATCTGTAAGTCTTGATCCATCTCAGCCTCGTAGTAGTCAGATGCGAGAACCACAAGTGGGGCGACCAGGGAAAGGTCTGCTTCCACTGGAGGGCCAGGAACTCGAAACGTCCCAGCATCGGGCAGATCGATGATCTCAGTCAGTGGGGTTGGGTCCAACATGGCATTAACCGTCCAGTCGCCGCGAACACTCTCGTCGGTACACGCAATAGCTGGGGGGATGAGATCTTCATCCACCACGAGATTCACGAGACCGAATCGAAAGGGTTTCGTCAAAACGCTAAAGACGTAACGTTCCACTACCGCCAACTCCGCGCTAGCGAGCTCGTCCTGGGTGTTCTCCGCCCCGTGATAGAGAGATCGTCCGAAATCAGTTAGGGGTCCGTCGTACCGTGCAGTGAAAAGCCCCGAGAGCGCGGACCAAGGCTGTTGATTTGTCACGTGACCAGAACTTGGGATTCCACTTGGCAGCCAGAACTGTAGTAGCCGATATCGAAAAAGTCCGGCACATCGTCGCCCGGTGGCAGTTCGTCAATGCCTGGGAGCCTTGGGCCTGTGCCGTTAACGGGGACAAGAAGAGATTTCTGCTCGGTCTCCGAATCACCGAGGTTGTTCCACGCCTTCGCGACGACGCTCATCTCACCCCAGTAGGACCACATATCCTGCGTCCAGTCCCGATTGAGGCTGCTACAAGTCCCGCCCGTATTTCCGTTGCAACTGTAAGTCTGAGATTCGAGGATGCCACCGTCCGGTAGGTAGATATACATCTGCAGCTTCAATCGACCCCGCGGATTCCATCCCGCCGCAACTGCATTGCTGTTTATCCTACGTGGAACAGGATTGAAACTCGTACGAAGAATTAGGCCTCCCGTCGCCATCCCGTCCGGATCTGAACCGTTCACTGGATCGTCTCCGGCTCCTGCAGTTTCCGACGCGAGTCCCGCTCGACCGAGACAGGTTTGATGTCTGTGAGCTGGGAGGGTGACGTCGTGGACGAGTCCGTTTTTGGGGCGCCACGCGGCGCGCGGCGCGAACGCGTGTTTCTGACAGCGCGCCGTCCGTCGCGTCGTGGTGGTCGGCTCGGCCATCACCACCAGTCTCGCACCGGCGGCCCGCAACACCAGGACAACGGAAGCGCGACAGGCGGCTGAGGGGAAACGGCGGACTGCCGGCCGCTCAGGGCTTCTCGGCGTGTTCGATGAGCTCGGGCGGGAACGTCAGCGCCCGGAAGTGGTCGGCCTCCCAGCAGCCGGGCCGGTGCGAGACGAGCGCTCGGCCGCCACCAGCTGGGCCCGCATACTTCAGCTGTCGTGTCTTCATGCTCTTGCATTATTCGATGAGCTGGAGCGGAGTAAGGGTCGCAAAAAATCTGTCTTCCGGTACCCTGGCTTTGGTGGAAACCATGTTGGTCGAGGTGCTGCTTTTCGACGCCAAGCCGGGTGGAGTGTTTGAGGCCGTGAGTTACACCGTGTTCGCCGATGGGAGGCTCGAAGTAACGCTGGCGGACGGCATGGTGAAGACTTGGGATGAGGGATGGATGGACGTGGGACCACCGGGTTCCTTTCGGCCGAGGTCCGAACCCACAAAGTCTGAAGGGTTATAGGGGCCAGTTCATCCCAGACACGGCAGTCGTGAACGATGGACGCTTCTACTCAAAACAAGTTGAGATCCAATGAAAGCCGTTCAGACGTAGGCATGATCGGAGTCTGAATTCGGTTCTGGGCTGAAAGGACCTGTCGGCAAGCCACAGATCGTTGACGTCGTTCCACCCACTACGTAGCTGATCCCGAAAAAATTCGGAAGCGGGGTCTTGCCAATACAAATGACAGCAAGATCAGGTTCATCACACGGATTGAACGTCGACGATGCGGGAGGCGTACGTCCAAACAATGTATTGAACGTTACTGCCACTTGTTCTGTTACCGGGTTGGGCAAAAGGACCGTGTAATGATTCGGATCTCGTCCGGTTTGTTGAATGTCGAAATGCCGGACGAGCTCGGCAACAGAGGCCTCGGAGGCTGCTGTCCTCGTCGGCTTTCTCGCCGTCGTAGACACACCAAACGGAAATCCGTTGGCCGCCGCGTTCTCTGCGTCAGCTTGTAGCTTTTCAGCGGGTTCCCAATCGGTCCCGAATCTGTACAGCGTGTTTGGAAGTGTGAAAGTGGGACTCTCAAGCAGCATCCCTGTCGGGTCACTCGCGTTGACCGGGTCATCTCCGGCGACGATCCAGTTCCATCGGACCTCGTCCTAAGCCTCGATGATGCATTTCGAGTGTTGGAAGCGCTGGAGGACGCCATGCTTGCCATGGAGGAGGCAGCTATCGCTCCAGGTCTCCGAGACGAGCTGGTCACGGTCATCCGACTGCTCCACGGTAGGCTCGGCCTGGACGAAGGAGGCGCGCTGTGAACGATTCCAATGTTCTGCGACCGGCCGCGGCCTCGCGCCGTTTGGGTGTCCCGACTCGAGTCATTATCCAGGCGATGTACGAGAAGAAGCTTCCTCGGGTGCGCCTTGCCGACGGGACCCTCGGAGTTCCGATGGACGCGCTGGAGGCCTTCCAGGTTTCAGCAAGCTGAATCCACGGCTCGCGTTCGGACGTACCCCCACTGTTCACTCGCGAGGCGTCGGCGCACCTCCAACGGCCCTCACGACGCGCGTGAGAGCCCTTGGAGGTGGCGGGAATCGAACCCGCGTCCTCCGGAGTCGCAATAGGCCTTCTCCGAGCGCAGCCGGCAGAGGATTGTCGGGGGCGGCACTACAGCCGGCGGCGGTGCTGCCCCGTAACCAAGCTAAATGTCCTCAGCGTCCAGTTGGTGTGGATCGCTAAGTGAGCCCTACTGAATGACGCCCAAATCCGATCCGTAGGGCGGGGACCGGGCGGACGTCGCTACTTAAGCAGCGAGCGCGAGCTGAGGCTCGGCGTTTGTTTTTGGTTCCGGCTCTTTAACGTGGCTCCGGAGACCACGGCTCGCTTCTCCTACCTTGACGACCGAAGTCGAAACCAATCACCCCCATGTCTGGGCTGCCGACCGACCTGGTCAGCCCCACCAGTCTACGGGCGGCGTGACCCGCCGTCCGCCGGGCCGCCCAACGGGCCTACCCGCCGTCCCAGCGGCCCATCTCCTTGGTGGCCCGCGCGGCCTCTCGCTCGGCGTCGCGGGCGATGAGCAGGTTGCGCTTGTCGTAGAGCCGGCGCCCCCGGGCGAGCGCCAGCTGCACCTTCGCCTTGCCGTCTCGGAAATAGAGCTGGGTCGGGATGAGGGTGAGCGACTGCTGCTGCGTCTTGCCCATCAGCTCGTCGATCTGGTCGCGGTGGAGCAGGAGCTTGCGCTTGCGGTCCGGGTCGTGAGAGCCGAAGCCGGTGGCGAATTGCCAGGGCGGGATGTGCAGCTGGAAGAGCCACATCTCGCCGCCGTCGACCCGGGCGTAGGCCTCGTTCAGCTGGGCCTTGCCCTCGCGGAGCGACTTCACCTCCGAACCCTGGAGCACGAGGCCGGCCTCGAACGTCTCGAGGAACTCGTACTCACGCCGGGCGCGCCGGTTGGTGGCGACGACGCGGTCGCCGCCGCGCTCCTCCCGGGCGGCCGCTCGCTTGGCAATCTGCTTCTTCGCCCTGGCCATGAGGGCTACGAGGGTACCGTGGGCGGGTGCTCCGCCTGCCCCGTGACCTCTACCTGGAGATGGTCGCCCACTGTTTGGCCGGTTTGCCCGAGGAGGCGTGCGGCCTCCTGGTCGGGTCCTATGGGGGAGACGAGGCCGCCTACATCTTCCCGACCGCCAACGCGGCGGCCTCGGCCATGGTCTACGAGATCGACCCCAAGGAGATGCTGCGGGTCGACCGAGCGGCCCGGGAGCTCGGCGCCGACATCATGGGCGTCTTCCATTCGCACACGCACACCGACGCCTACCCCTCGCCGACCGACGTGGCCCAGGCGACGGACCCCGGCTGGCACTACGTGCTCGTCTCGCTGCGTGACACCCACCCGGTGGTGCGCAGCTATCTCATGGAGGAGGGGCGGATCACAGAGGAGCCGGTCGAGGTGCCGGGGCTCGAGCTGCCCGGGCTCGAAGTGCCGGGCCTCGAGGCCCTGGGGTAGCCGCGGGCGCGGGCCCTTGTAGAATCGTTACCGAATCAGTCAACAATCACCTGACCTGCCTCTGAGCGGTCCGGTGCACCCGAGAGCACGAGCGAGGAGGCCACGTGGCCGTCGAAGTCCGCCTACCGACCGTCCTGCGCAGCCACGCCGGGGGTGCCTCCGTCGCCACCGTGGACGGCGCCACCGTCGGCGAAGTGCTCTCGAAGCTCGTGGCCGAGTACCCGGGGATGGCCGGCCAGGTCCTTACCGACGACGGCACCCTGCACAAGTTCGTGAACGTCTACGTCGACGACGACGACGTCCGCTACCTCCAGGGCCTCGACACGCCGGTCAAGGACGGGGCCGAGGTCTCCATCCTGCCCGCCGTGGCCGGCGGCTGACGGCCCCGGTCCGCCGTTTCGAGCCCGTCATGGCCCTCGCCTCCTCGGTGCTCGACCTGATCGGCAACACGCCGCTCGTCGACATCAGCGCGCTGAGCCCCACCCCCGACGCGCGCATCTACATGAAGCTCGAGGGGCAGAACCCCGGCGGCTCCGTGAAGGACCGGGTGGCACTCTCGCTGATAGAGGACGCCGAGCGGCGCGGCGTGCTGGTGCCGGGAAAGCCGGACCAGGTGCTGATGGAGCCGACGTCGGGCAACACCGGCATCGGGCTGGCCATGGTGTGCCGGGTGAGGGGCTACCACCTGAAGGCGGTGATGCCGACCAACGTGTCGGTGGAGCGCCGCCAGCTGCTCGAGCTGTGGGGCGCCGAGATCATCGAGTCGCCGGGGCCTGAGGCGTCCAACGGTGCGGTGCGCATCGCGCGCGGCCTGGCGGAGGAGCACCCGGAGTGGGTCTTCCTCTACCAGTACGGCAACCCCGCCAACCCCCGGGCGCACTACGAGGGCACCGGTCCCGAGATCCTGCGCGACTGCCCCGGCGTGACGCACTTCGTGGCCGGCCTGGGCACGTCGGGCACGCTGCTCGGGGTGGGTCGCTTCCTGCGCGAGAAGCTCGGCGACGCCGTGTCCATCTGGGCCGTCGAGCCGCCGGCGGGGGAGACCGTCGACGGCCTGCGCAACCTCGACGACGGCTACATCCCGCCGATCTTCGAAGAGCTGGGTGGCGCCGAGCTGCTCGACCGCAAGACCGTGGTGCGCCCCCGCGAGTCGATCGAGTGGACGCGCCGGCTGACCGAGGTGGGCATCTTCGCCGGGATCTCGTCGGGGGCGGCGCTGGCCGGCGCGGTGAAGTGCGCGTCCTCACTCGCGCCGGGGGAGCAGGCGGCGATCGTCGTTGTCTCGGCCGACGGCGGCTGGAAGTACCTGTCCACGGGGGCGTGGACGGACGACCTCGACGAGGTCACCGAGCGGGCGAAGAAGATCATCTACTTTTAAAGGTTCCGGGGAACATGGCGCGTGGCCAAGTCGCAGTCGCCGTGTGTCTCCAGAAACTGCCAACAGACTTGTTTAGGTTCGCGTGGGCTGGGGTGGGGACCGCCCGATTAGCCCTGTCGAACGTCCAGAATGGCCGTGAGGATCGCACCGACCGCGCCGACGATCGTGATGATCAAGCCCCACCCGACGTCCGCACTGACGCTGACTAACGGGGTGGTCGGCAGCCCGAGGCTCGAGGACGGGTGAAAACTGGAGATCTTCTGGATGACGCGCACCGCTTCGTAAATGGCGACCCCGCCGGCCGCAAGGGCGATCACGAGGGAGACGCCTCGGATCGAGCGCTCGCCTGTCATCGCCGTCAGGATCACCAGCACGAAAAGGACCGCGCCGCCTGCAAACACCAGCCATCCGTTGATGCTGATCAGATCCGAAATGGAGGTGTCGATCCCGTTGGCCGAACCGACGCTGTGGCCGGCCAGCGTGACGGTGATCCACGGGGTCAGGGAGCCGATGATGAGCATCACGCTGCAGACGAGCACGCCGACGAGACTGCCGGGGAGGCCGGTGACGGGCGGCGTCATCGTCGCGTACGGGCGTGCTCCGTAGGAGCCTGCCGCCATGTACTGGTTGGGCGGCGCGAACGACGGCGGCCCCATGGCCACCGAGGGGCCGGACGGCGGGAAGTTGGGAGCCGGACCCACGGGAGCACCTGGGGCCGCTCCGGGCGGCGGTGGCGACGCCCCAATCTGGTCCTCGACCCACTGCCCCGCGACCCAGCGCCGTTGGGCACTCCACGCCTGGCCGTCCCAGTAGCGCTGCAGGTTCGGATTGATCCTGTCGGGGCACCAGTCCGGCGCCTTGTCGGTCACCGGTGCCGAGGACGACCCGACCGGTGTGCCGTCTTCCGCCACGCGAGACCACCTCCCGGCGATCGCCGCGTCGCCCGCAGCAACGCTACTGCAGGACTGTTCGACCCGAGCCAACTTTCGTGTGGGTGGCGTTCAGGTGGTCGCCATCCGGCGCATCGCCCTCTGGTACGAGAGCGGCGCGATGGTCCGGGCGATGGGCGCCAGTAGCGGGAGGCGGGCTGCGTTGATGTCGACGTGGCGCCCTCCCATCCGGTCCGCGGTCAGGTTGGCCACGCCGTCCGCGGTGCGACGCACCATCTTCGGGGGCAGCGACGCGCCGTCCTCGCTGCCCGAGAGACCCATGGCCGTGGGCACCCACCCCGGGTAGAGGACGTGCACGTGGACGCCGGCGTCGAACAGCTCGTAGGCGACTGACTCGGTGAAGGCGGTGATCGCCGCCTTGGAGGCCGCGTAGGCACCCTGCCGAGGCTCGGGGGCGCGGACGGTGTCCGAGGACACGTTGACCACGACGCCCCAGCCGCGAGCGACCATGCCCGGGACGACGGCGAGGGTGCCCGCGACCGTCGCGAAGAAGTTGACGTCGAACACCTCGTGCACGGTGACCATGTCAGCGCCGTCGACCGGCAGCATGAGGTCGATCCCCGCGTTGTTGACCAAGATGTCCAGCCGGCCGCGCGCCGCCTCGATCGCGGCCAGCGCGGCACGGTAGGCGTCGTTGTCGCTCACGTCGCAGACCGCCGTCGTGCTGCCCGGGGTGCGGCGAGCCAGCTCCGGGGCCAGTTCGTCCAGTAGGTCCTTGCGCCGGGCCAGCCCGATGACGGTCGCCCCACGCTCGGCCAGCGTCAGTGCGAGGGCTCGCCCGATGCCGGAGGAGGCTCCCGTCACCACGGCGACCTTGTCGATGAAGCGGGCAGGGGAACTGTTGGAGCGGGGCATGGGCCGACCCTAATGGGGCATGTCTACGGGTCCGGGAAGCTGGCCGCTCAAGGCCCGGGGGGCGTCGCGCCGATGAAGTGAGCAGAGGCGAGCTCGTGACCGTGCGGCCGCGCCCGCGGACGGCTGGGGGGACCTGCATGAGACGAGCACGCAAGCAGCAAGGTCTGGCGGCGCCTGGTGGAGATGTCCTCGTCCTCGAGGGAGAGGACGATTCCGAGGACGAGGGCAGAGAGGACGAGGGAAGAACGGTCGAGGTGGCACCGGCGTCGTTCGCCGTGCTGGAACCCGAACCACCGTCCCCGGCCACTCTCGTCGAGGTGGCGCAACTGCAGCCGAAGGTGCTACTCGGCGAGATGCTGAAGACGAGGGGTCTCGTCACCGACGCCCAGGTCGCCCGGGCGTTGCAGCTGCAGGCCGATTCGGGCAAGCGGCTCGGGGAGGTCCTCGTCGACATTGGCGCGCTGGACGAACGGAACCTGGTCGAGGCGCTGGCCGACATCTTCGAGATCCCGGTGACCGACCTCCGACACGAGGCGCCGGACCCGGCCGCGCTCGCGCTCGTGACAGAACAGGTTGCGCGCGAGAACCTCGCCATTCCAGTGCAGGTCGACGACGAGGGACTGCACGTTGTGGTGGCCCAGCCGAGCGACGACCTGCGGTTCCTGCTGGCCGCGACGAGCGGCTATTCCGTCCGTCTGCGACTGGCCCCGGTCACCGACATCCGCTGGGCCATCGACCGCAACTACCAGGCGATCGGGGGCGTGGGGAAGCTGGTGCAGGCCTTCGAGGCCGTCGAGGTCTCACGGAAGCGACCGGCCAACGCAAGTGCCCTGACGGCGGTCGCCGAGAACGCGCCCGTCGTCCAAGTCGTTGACAGCATCCTGACGCAGGCGGTACGCGACCGCGCTTCCGACGTCCACATCGAACCGTCGGACGGCACCATTTACGTCCGGCTCCGCATCGACGGGTCGCTGAAGGACGTCCTCGAGCTCCCGGTGAGCATGGGCGCGGGGCTCGTGAGCCGCATCAAGATCATGGCGGGCATCGACATCGTGGAGAAGCGCCGCTCGCAGGACGGTCAATTCACCAGCGAGATCGACGGCAAGGCCACCGACGTCCGTGTCTCCACGATGGCGACCATCTGGGGCGAGAAGTGCGTCATGCGGATCATGGACAAGAAGCGCTCCGTGCTCCACTTGAACGAGCTCGGTATGCCGGCCGACACGCACGACACCTACTCCAAGCTCATCCGGGCGCCGTTCGGCATGGTTCTGTGTGCGGGTCCGACCGGCAGCGGAAAGACGACCACGCTCTACGCGACGCTCGGCGAGATCAGCGACCGGGCGCGCAACGTCATGACGATTGAGGACCCGGTCGAATTCGTCTTTCCGAAGATCAACCAGGTGCAGACGAACGAGGCGGCCGGCCTGACTTTCGCCACGGGGTTGAAGTCGATCCTGCGGCAGGACCCCGACGTGATCCTGGTCGGCGAGATCCGGGACGTCGAGACGGCCCGCATCGCGGTGCAATCAGCGCTCACCGGGCATTTCGTACTCTCCTCTGTGCACGGCAACGACGCCGTCTCGGCGATGCACCGTTTCTTGGACATGGGGATCGAATCGTTCCTCATCGGGTCCTCGGTGATCGCGGTCGTCGGCCAGCGGCTCGTGCGGCGCATCTGCCCGTCCTGCAAGACCCGAAAGACGCCCACTTCCGATGAGCTCACGTTCTACGAGGAGAACGGGGGCGAGCCGAAGACCGAATTCTGGTACGGCAAGGGGTGCAACTTCTGCGGCAACACCGGCTACCTGGACCGGATCGGCGTGTACGAGCTCTTGCAGATGACGCCCGAGATCAAGCGCATGATCGTCGGCTGGGCCACCCAGGACGAGCTGCGCCGCCAGGCCCAGAAGCACGGCATGCGCACGATGCTCGATGAGGCGATCAGCCTCGTCGAGCAGGATGTGACGACCGTCTCCGAGATCTGGCGGAGCATCTACACGGGCTGAGGTGGATGGGCGGAGGACGATAGTCCCGCTGGCGCGAACACTGCACCGTTCTCATCGCCCCGCAAGGTCACCCAACTTCGTGACGGTGTTCCAGTTGCGCGTCGTGCTGACGACGCCGAGCCTTCGCTCTAGGAACGACCCCGTGAACTTCGTCTCGGCGTAGCCGTCGGGGGTGTGGACGTAGACCTCCTTGCCGTCCACGACGAGCTCGTCACGTCCGCTGGGTGGCAGCTCGAGCGCGGCGAGCGCCGCCCTCGTCGGCGCGGTGCCGAGGAAGGTCACGTGATGGCGCGACGGGTCGGCGCCCCGGCGTGCGTAGGGACTGGCCTTTCCGATCCGCAGCAACTCGGGCACGCTGCGCAGCATCACTGCGGGAGACTCGCCGAAGTCCTCGGCCAGCCGCTCCTCGATGTCCGCGGCGACCTTGGCCTCGCTCTTCGACCCCGCCGAGAACAAGACGTTGCCGGTCTGGATGTACGTCACCACGTCGCTGTACCCGAGCTCTTCGAAGGACGCCCGCAGCTCGTTCATGGCGATGCGGCCGTGACCGGCCACGTTGACGCTGCGCAGGAGGGCCACGTATCGAGGCACGTCGGAAAGCTACCGGCCCGTTGCGACGGCTCCGGCGCCCGTGCTCGCGGGCCGGTCGAGGCGGAAGCGGCTGACGTCGACTCGGGGGTTGCGCCCCTCGGCCAGGTCCGCCAGCAGCTCGCCGAACAGCGGCCCGAACTTGAAGCCATGGCCGCTGGTGCCGCAGCCGACGACGACGCCACCGACCCGGTCGAGGACGAAGTCCTGGTCGGCCGAATTGTCGTAGACGCATCGCTCCGTCGCCACCGGCTCGGGGTCGAGGGCCGGCAGGAGGCGGCTCACCGCGCCGGTCAGCCGGGCGAGCAGAGCCGGGTCGTCGTCCCACGGCGACGGGTCGACCGGGTCGAAGCGATCGATCGGCGCGCCCGGCGTGTGATGGGACACCTTGTAGGCCCCTGCGTGGGCTCCCGAGCCGAGCACGGGCAGGCCGTAGATCATGTCCGGACCCCACTCGATGAACACAGGCAGCGTCGACGTCGTGGCCCTGCCGGTGCCGAGGAAGTACGCGACTTGAGGGCCCGACGGAGCGAGCTGCACGGATGTGTCGTGCGGCAAATGATCGTCCAGGAGGGCGAGGGCGAGCGGCCCGGCGCAGTCCACGACGATGTCGGCCACCAAGGTGCCGCCGTCGGAGGTCGTGACGGCGACGGAGTCGGATCTGGACACGAGCGACGTCACGCGGCGGCCCGTTCGGAGTTCGAAGCGGGCGGACGCTCGAAGCGCGGCGAGGCACTCGTCGGCCGCCAGCACACCCGAGTCCGGCTCGTACAGGGCCGGCCCGGGCACCACGAGGTCGGGGAACCGGCGAGCCGCGTCGGGCGGAGCCAGCACCTCGACGGCGCGGCCCCGCGCCGCGAGGGCGGTGGCGATCGCGGTGAGCGCGTCTCCGTCCCCGAAGGTCAGCTGCCCGGTGACGTGGAGCAGGCGGCGCCCGGTCGCCGCCTCGAGGTCGCGCCACAGGGATTCGGCCAACACCGCCATCTCGACGGCGTGCGCCTCGGGATAGCCGAGGCGGAAGATGCGCGCGTCACCTTTGGATCCCGAGCGCGCGTGACCGACCGAGCCCGCGGCCTCGAGGACCGTCGCCGTCCATCCCCGTCGTGTCAGTGATGACGCGGCCGCGAGGCCGAGCAGTCCGGCTCCTACCACGATGCATCGGCGCTGCTCCGGCACGACACCGATCTTAGAGTCTGTTCGGAAAATTTTGGCATGTCATCGTGCAAATAGCCCCTGTGAGGGTCCGGTCATCGCGTAGCGTTCGGTATGGAATCGGACCCGGTTGGAGCAGCGCGCACTTGGCGAACGACGCACGGCGACATGAGCGATGAAGAGTGGGAGCTCATCGCCGATCTGGTTGCTCCGTATTGGACGTCGGGATCGATGGGCCGTCCGGTCAAGGTGGATCGCCGCCGAGTGGTGGCCGCCATCTTCTACGTGACGGCGACCGGCTGTCAGTGGCGAGCTCTCCCGAAGAGTTACCCGAACTGGAACACCGTGCATCGCTACCACCTCGAGTGGTCCAGAGACGGCACCTGGGAGCGTATCGCCGAGCGACTGGCCGCGGCGGTGCGCACAAAAGAGGGTCGCAACGCAGAGCCGTCGGCGGGCATCGTCGATGCCCGCTCGGTGCGCGCCGCAGCCACGGTGAGCAAGAAAACCAAGGGTTTTGACGCCGGAAAGAAGATCAATGGCCGCAAGACCTTCGGGGTCGTCGACACTCTCGGACTCCTGATCGCGGTCACCGTCGTGGCGGCGAGCATCTCGGACAACGTCGGCGGAATCACGGTGGCCGACCGTGCCCGCAACCGCACCACACGCTTTGCCAAACTCTGGTGCGACGCCGGCTTCAAGCGCACCTTCATCGACCACTGCCGACACCATCACGTCGGAGTCGAAGTGGTGAACCGCATCCACCCCGGCCAATTCAAAGCACTCCCGAAACGCTGGATCGTTGAGCGCACCTGGGCCTGGCTCATGAACAGCAGACGGCTCCAGGTCGACTACGAGCGCGATCCGGTCGTGACCGAGGGCTTCATCTGGGCTGCTCATAGCCGGCATCTCTTGCGCCGACTCACCCAATCGTCGATCGGGTGATCGCGCTGGGGAAATAATCGCGACAGTCACTTAGGAATGCGTTCCGTGGATACCGGGACCTCCAAAAAGCGTGGCACTACGCTCGTGCGGTGACGAGTCCGAGGCACGGGTCGACCGAGACCTTGCTCGACACCCTTGACGATCACGACCACGCGCCGAGGCCACGCCACGCCGCAACGACCATCCCGCCGATCGACCGGCCGGGCCGCCCAGGTATCGCGGCCAGGGCAGCGCGTGCGGTGGGGTTCCACTTCGGCGCCATCGTCCTGTTCACGGTGCCCGCCGTCATCCTCTGGTGGCACGTCTGGTCCGGCCATCCCGCCAACACGCTGACGTGTGCGTGCGGGGACCCTGCGCAAGAGGTCTGGTTCGTCGCCTGGCCCGCTTGGGCCATCGCGCACGTCGGCAACCCGTTCTTCTCGAACGCGGTCAACGTGCCGGACGGGGCGAACCTGCTGTCGAACACCTCGGGCACCCTCGTGGGCGTGGTGCTCGCACCGGTCACATGGCTCTTCGGACCGGTGGTCGCCACGAATGTGGCACTCACCCTGGCACCCGCGCTCAGCGCATGGGGCTGCTTCGTCGCCATCCGGCCGCTCGTCACCTGGAAGGTGGGCGCTGTCCCGGCCGCACTCGTCTACGGCTACTCGGCGGCCATGGTCTCGGCGCTGGTTTTCGGCCATGTGTCGGTCACGCTGCTCGTCATCCCTCCCTTGTTGTTCACCACGTTGCACGAGATCGTCATCCGCCAAGCGCATTCGGTGCGACGCGATGGGCTCGTCCTGGCCGCGCTCGTCGTGATCCAGTTCCTCATCTCTCCCGAGGTGCTCGCCATGTGCGCGCTGCTGGGCGCCGTGGGTCTGGTCGCCGTCATGGTGGTCGGCTGGCGGCAGGTCCATGCGCGCGCCGGGCATGCCCTGCCCGCGTTCGGTCTAGGGGCGCTGGTGTCCGCCGTCGTGCTGGCCTACCCGATCTGGTTCGGCCTGGCCGGGCCACAGGCCGTGACAGGGGTCCTGTTCGCGACCGCGCCCCTGTCCGGGGTGCCGCTTTCGGGGTTTGTCGCGCCGGGATCCTACGAGGCGCCCGCCAACGCGTTCATCAGGTTCGGGGGCTACCTCGGGCGGAGCGGCCCGCCCCCCGACTACCTCGGCGGGGGCTTGGTGTTCTCCGGCGCGGCCTCGGCGGTCCTGGGCCGGCGTCGCCCCTTGACCTGGCTCCTGGTCTTCATGACCCTCGTGACCTCGCTGGTGGCCCTCGGTTCCTATCTCTTGCTCACGCCCTCGTCGACGCGCCAACGCTTCTGGCTGCCGTGGCGGTCCCTCTCGAAGTTGCCTCTGCTCAAGGAGATCCTGCCCGATCAGTTCGCGGTCCTCATCACGCTGTTCGTCGCGTTCTTGCTCGCCGTCGGGCTCGACGCCCTGTACGTGCAACATCGCCGTGACGGCTCGTGGCTGGCGTCGCGGCGCCGCGTGGTCACCGGCGCGGCGACAGTTGCCGTGACGGTGTTGGCGCTTGTGCCCGTGTTCGCCACCTTCGACCTCCCCCTCAGGGTCGAATCGGTGGTCGTCCCGGCCTACATGCGCCGGGCCGCACCCACGCTGCCGCTCCACACGGTGGTGCTGACCGTTCCCTTTGCCGTGTCGGGTTCGGCCGAGCCGATGCTCTGGCAGGCCGTCGACGACATGCACTTCGACCTGGCCGGCGCTGCCTTGAAGACTCCGGCACCGCACGGCGGGCCCGTGGGCCAGGGGGCGCCGGGCTCGGCGCGCCGCATCCTCAGCGACCTGAGCCTGCCCGGCGAGCCGCTCCCGGGGGGCACCCCGGCACAGGTCGCGACGGTTCGGCTGGCGCTGCGCGACTGGCGGGTGGACCGGGTGGTGATCGCCGGCGACAGCACCGACCCGGTGTACACCTCGGGGTTCCTGACGATGGTGATCGGCACGGCACCGGCGGTGGAGGACGGCGCCTGGGTCTGGACCCTGCAACAGGGGGTCCTTCCGGCACCACCGGTGGTGGGCCGGTCGCTCGCTCTCTGCCGAGCGGCGGCCGAGGCGCCGTCGGCGCGGGCCAACCCCCTCGCCATGTCCCACTGCGTGCTCTACGGCGCCGGCCTCGGCTCAAGGCGGCCGTAAGCTTTGGCACCATGCAGCCCATTCTGCATCTGTCCCTGCCGGTCAGGGACCTGCACGCGGCGCGTGACTTCTACGTGCACACCTTGGGCTGCCAGGCGGCCCGCACGCGGGACGACTTCGTCGACGTGTGGTTCTACGGCCTGCAGCTCACTCTGAGCGACCGGCCGGACGAAGTGGGAGAGCCGGCGCCGGGAGCACGGCACTTCGGCGTGACGCTCGGGCGCGACGAGTTCGACGAGCTCGTGGCGCGCCTCGAGCGTGACACGGTGCAGTGGGTGGTCCCCGTGACCACGGACCATGCTGGCCAGTTGACCGAGCAGACGAAGGCGAAGATCGCGGACCCGAGCGGCAACGTGATTGAGCTCAAGACCTACCGCGACGTGCACGCAGCCCTCGAGATCTCCGCGCACTCGTACCCCGAGGCGGTTGCCCACGGGAACTGAAGGGTCACCCGGGCGTACCGCGCCGGGCGCTCGCGTGACGCACACCGGTCGCCTACCGTGTCAGTCCGAAGCGGCCGTAAACGGGCCGTCCATGGAGAGGAGCGCAGTGGGAGCAAGCGAAGGCAGCGGGGACGCCCGGACGGCGCGCCCGGACGGACGGGCCATCGACCAGATGCGGCCGGTGACGTTCGAGCGTGACTACACGGTCATGTCCCCGGGCTCGGTCCTGGTGACGTTCGGGCAGACGAAGGTGCTCTGCACGGCGTCGGTCGAGGAGCGCGTGCCGCCGTGGATGCGTGGCACCGGCAAGGGCTGGGTTACCGCGGAGTACTCCATGTTGCCGGGTTCGACTCCCGAGCGAGCCTCCCGAGAGGCGGCCAAGGGCAAGCAGTCGGGGCGGACCCAGGAGATCCAGCGGCTGATCGCGCGCTCGCTGCGCGCCGTGTGCGACCTGGTGACCCTGGGCGAGGTCCAGATCACGGTCGACTGCGATGCGCTCCAGGCCGACGGTGGCACGCGCACGGCGTCGATCTGCGGCGCGTACGTGGCGCTGCACGACGCCTGCACGCGCCTCGTCGACGCCGGGACCATCAGCGCACAGCCGCTGACGGACTCCGTCGCGGCGGTGTCGGTCGGCATCGTCGACGGGGTGCCCATGCTCGACCTGCCCTACACCGAGGACTCGCGAGCGGAGGTCGACATGAACGTCGTCATGACGGGTGCGGGCCGCTTCGTCGAGGTGCAGGGGACGGCGGAGGGCATGGCCTTCACCCGCAGCGAGCTGGACAGCCTGCTCGGGTTGGCCGAGGCGGGCATCAAGGAGCTGTCGAGCCTGCAAGCGGCCGTGCTGGCCGAGCCCCTGCCCCGTCGGTGAGCGGCGGCGCGCCGCTGCGACTGGTGGTGGCGTCGGCCAATCCCGACAAGGTCAAGGAGATCGTCGCCGTCCTCGCGGGTGCCATGGACGTCGAGCTGGTCCCGCGTCCGCGCGACGTGCCCGACGTCGTGGAGGACGGGAAGACGCTGATCGACAACGCGCGGCTCAAAGCCCGGGCGCTCGTTACGGCGACCGGTATCGCCGCGGTCGCCGACGACACCGGCCTCGAGGTCGACGCGCTCGATGGGGCGCCGGGCGTCTACACCGCCCGCTACGCCGGCCAGGACGCCACCTACGCCGACAACGTGGCCAAGCTGCTGCGCGAGCTGGGCGCGTTGGGCGACGGGGGTGGTGAGCGGCGCGCGCGCTTCAAGACGGTGGCGCTGGCCGCCTTCCCCGACGGCACCGAGGTGTGGGCCGAGGGCGTGATGGACGGCAGCATCGCCCACGAGGCACGCGGCGAGCTGGGCTTCGGCTACGACCCTGTGTTCGAGCCGGACGGCGGAGGGGGGCGAACGTTCGCCGAGATGGCGGCAGAGGAGAAGGACGCGATGTCGCATCGAGGGCGGGCGTTCCGGGCGCTGGCCCCACGACTGGCCGAGGCGCTGCATCCAGGCTGACCTCCGTCCCGGGGGCGCGGCAGTTCGCACAACTGAGGGTGGCGAGCGGGCTGCCCCGAGGTAGCCCGTCGGCGCGGGTGCCCTGACCTGGGGCGACGCGCCGCCGGGATCGAAGCGGACGTCGCCGAGGCGTGCTCACCGTCCGAGCAGGGCCGGGGCGAGTGAGCGGTAGTCGGCCAAGGGGAAACCCTCGAGACCGGCGACGACCTGGACGCACACGTGGTCGGCGCCTGCATCGAGGTGGTCGTGGACGCGCCGGGCGATCGTCTCGGCATCGCCCCAGGGGATGACATCCTCGATCAACCGATCGCTGCCGCCACCCTCGAAGTCGGCGTCGCCGTAGCCAAAGCGGCGCAGATTGTTGGCGTAGTTCGGCAGCGGCAGGTAGATGGCGGCGTACTGGCGGGCGAGCTCGAGTGCGGCGCTGCGGTCGGTCTCGAGGACCACGGCCAACTCCGGCGCCAGGACCGGGCCCGGCCCGAGGACCTCGCGGGCCCAGCGTGTGTGGTCGACCGGTACGAAGTAGGGGTGCGCGCCAGCAGAGCGGACGGCGCCCAGGGCGAGCATGCGCGGGCCGAGGGCGGCGAGGATCCGGCGCCCGGGCGGGACGGGCGGGTCGAGGGCGTCGAGCGCATCGAGGTACTCGACGACGCGCGTGTACGGACGCTCGTAATTCTCGACGATGACCGAGTGGCTGGCCCCGAGACCGAGGAGGAAGCGGTCGCCGTAGCGCGTCTCGAGGTCGGTCACGGCGGGTCCGACGTCGGCGGGTGCGGCCGCCCAGACGCTGGCGATGCCCGACGCCACGGTGACCCGCTCGGTCGCCGCCAGGAGCTGGCCGAAGCGCGGCGAGAACCCGGGGTCGAAGCCGCCCGACGACCACAGCGTGCCGTAGCCGAGTGACTCGAGCTCGCCCGCCACATTGAGGTGGGGTTGGTCGGTCGCCCGCCACGAGCCGCTCCACCACACGCCGACCCGGCCGAGATCCATGGCTCCGTGCTTAGCGGGCGCGAGCCAGATTGAGCAAGGCCCGGAGGCGGGACAGGTTGTCCGCGACGGGCGTCAGGGCGTCCATGACCACGTCGGCGTCGTCGATGGGGACCCAGGTGTCCCGGGCGTGCTGCACGTGGGCCCAGTCGAGCTCGTACCAGCCTGGAATGGCCCGGCGACGTCCCTCGACGCGGCGACGATGCACGGCGGCGTCCGGGCACTCGCTCACAACGAGGACGAGACGCGCGTCCTCCTCGGCGGCGAGGCGGCGACACTGTGCGATCTCCGGTGCGCGGGCGACACCGTCGAGCACGACGTCCCGGCCCCGGCGCAGCTCCGAACGGGCCAGCGCCCGAAGGATCGACCACCCGACGTCGCGGTGGCCGAACTCGATGGCGTCGAGGGCGCCCTCGATCTCGGGATAGGGCCGCAGGCCGCTCATCGCCCAGTCGTGCGCGAGCACGGCCGCCCCGAGGTGCGCACCGGCGGCGTCGGAGACGGTCGACTTCCCGGTGCCCTGCAGCCCGGTCACCACCACGAGCAGACGGGGAGCGTCCACGCGCAGGTCAGTCGAGCCTGAGGAGGCGCGACGCCGTCCCGCCGAGAAAGGCGTGGGCCGCCGCGGCGGAGAGAGGCAGATCCCGGGCCGCGGCCACCGCCCTCTCCATGGGCAAGAAGGGATGGTCGGACGCGTAGAGGACCCGGCCCAGGCCGCGCGTGGAGTTCATGAACGCGACGAGCGCCGGGTCCATGTACTTGGCCAGATAGGCCGAGTTGGACAGGTAGAGGTCGGGCCACTTGAGCATGTACTGGATCAGCCGGGCCTCGTAGGGGTGGCCCATGTGCGCGCCGATCACGGTGAGACCCTTGAAATCGATGAGCACGTCCTCGAGCAGCTCGGGGTTCTGACAGGCCGAGCGCACGCGGGGGCCGGGGATGCCGACATTGATCGACACGGGCAGATTCAGCTCGGCGCACAGCGCGTAGATCGGGTAGTAGAGCTTGTCGTTCAGCGGGTACTGGTGCACGAGCGGCGTGACGCGCACCAGCGCAACCGCCGGGTTGGCGGAGTACTCGCGCAGCAGTCGGCACTGCTTGACCGGCCGCTCCGGGCGGTCGACCACGAGCGCGGCGCGGAGGCGGTCGTGGTGCTCGCCGAGCTGATCGAGCAGGGGCTCGGTCTCGTCGCTCGAGAGCCCCGCGGCGACGACGCCGACGTCGACGCCGCACGCGTCCATGGTCGCCAGCAACTGCTTGAGCGTCGCGGCGGCCGAGAGGTCGCCGCCCAGGAGGTCGGGGATGCCCTCGTTGCCCGACTGCCCCAGGAACGCCTCGGCGGCCTTGCCGCTGAGGGCGTTGACCCAGAGGTCGACGACGGTCACGTGGTCTCGGGCTCGGGCTGTGCTCGATGTCGCTCGGGCTGTGCTTGCTGAGGCTCGTGCTCTCCCGGCGGGGCGGGTGTCTTGGCCTTCTCGGCCGCCTTTGCCTTGGCGGCGCGGAGATAGCGCACCCCCGTCTCGAGCGACTGCTTGATCAGGCGGTCGTTGTCCTTGGAGATGAACGCGTGCACTCGCTTCTCCAACAGCGCGCGGAGCAGCGGGTTGAACGCGTGGTACGTCTCGGAGAAATGGACGCGGGTACGCCCGGCGCCCAGGTCCTCGAGGCGCGTCCGTCCCTCGGCCTCCGAGAGCAGCGGGCGGCCGACGGCCGTGTACTTCCACGACTCCTTCGGCTTCACCTCGGTGAGCCACTCCCAGGACTGCCCCTGGCCGCCGGTGAGGAGGTAGCGCGGCACCCGGAAGGTGCAGTGGCGGATGAGGCCGTCGCCGATGTCGTTGCCCGGGTAGAGGATGTCGATGGTGACGTCGCCGGTCTCGGTGTGCGGGACGCGGGCCCAGAACAGCTGCCACAGCTCGTCGACGGTGGCGTCGATGTCGACGTGGTAGTGGTGCTCCTGCACCGGCTCACCCTATCCCTGCGCCTGACGGCCACGTCAGGTGGTGCGGCCGGTGCGGCCCGGCGGAAGCGGGGCCGGCCGGTAGGGTCGCCCGCGTGAGGTCTCGGTGCCGATGAAGGTTGCGTTCGTCGTGCCCCGCTACGGGCCTGACATCTTGGGCGGCGCCGAGATCGGGGCGCGCATGCTGGCCGAACGCCTGGCGGCCGACCGTGGCTGGGACGTCGAGGTGTTCACGACGTGCGCAGTGGACGCCATCACCTGGCGCGACGAGTTGCCCGAGGGGACCGAGCAGGTGCGCGGGGTGACCGTGCACCGCATCCGTTCAGCGGCGGGCCGCGACGAGCACTTCCATCCGCTGTGGGCGGTGCTGCGCGAGGACCCCGGGTCGGCGACGGCCGAGGACATGGACCGCTGGGTTGACCTGCAGGGGCCGCGCTCGCCGGACCTCGTGGCCGCGGTGGCCGAGAGTGACGCCGACGTCGTCGCCTTCTACCCCTACCTCTACTACCCGACCGTGCGGGGGCTGCCGCTGGTGGAGGAGCGGGCGGTGTTGCATCCAGCCGCGCACGAGGAGCCGGCGCTGCACCTTCCGATCTTCGACGAGCTCTTCGCGCGCTGTCGCGGCTTCGCGTTCCACAGCCGGAGCGAGCGCGCGTTGGTGCACGCCCGCTTCGGCGTGGGCACGACGCCGCAGGTGTTGATCGGGCTGGGGGTGGAGGGGCCTGCAGAGGCCGGCGGGGATGGCCGGGACGGTGTCGACGAGGCGACGGTCCGGGTGCGGGCGGCGTTCGGGCTCGAGGAGGTGCCCTACGTGGTCTGCATCGGGCGGGTCGACGACCAGAAGGGGACGGGCATGCTGTGGCGCTCGTTCCGCGCCTACAAGCGCCGGCATCCGGGCCCCTTGCGACTGGTGTTCGTCGGCCAGGTGGTCGACGCCCCCGAGCCGGCCGACGACGTGGTCGTGACGGGCGTGGTCGACGAGACCACCAAGTGGGCTCTGCTGCGCGGCGCGCGCGTGCTGGCGGCGCCGTCGCCGCACGAGTCGTTTTCCCTCACCGTGATCGAGGCGCTCACCGCCGGGGTGCCGGTCTTGGTGAACGCGGCGTGCGGGGCGACCCGCGAGCACTGCGAGCGCTCCGGGGCGGGGCTGTGGTTCGGGGACTTTGCGGAATTCGAGGCGGTGCTCGAGCTCTTGACGAGCGACGACGCGTCGTACGAAGTGATGCGGGCGAACGGGCGTCGGTACGTCGACGCCAATTACCGCTGGCCGGTGATCCTCGACCGCTACTGCGCGTTCTTGGAGCGGTTCACGGGTGGGGCCGGGCGCGGGAACGGCAGGGCTTAGCCGAACGGGTTGCCGTAGCGGTCGAGATGCGCTTTCTCCGAGATGTGCTGGCGGCGGGGCGGGCCCAGGGGCTTGGGGAGATGGCCGAGCGGGACCACGGCGACGGGGACCACCTCGGGGGGGAGGCCGAGCGGACCGCTGAGCTCGTCGCCCGCGACCACGGGGAGCGTGGTCAGGGTGGAGCCCAAGCCGAGCGCGTGCGCGGCGAGCAGCAGGTTCTGGACAGCCGGGAAGACCGAGGCGCCGATCCCCTCGGGGAACGTCAGGCGGGTGTCGCCGCACACCACGACCAGAACCGGCGCGGCGGCGATGCCGCCCATGGCGCCGCCCTCGACCTCGGCCAGGAGGGTGGGGGACAGGCGCTCCTCCTCGTAGGCCCGGGCGCCGCCCTGCCACAGGCGCGCCGTCAGCTCGCCGATCGTCTTCCTGAGGGCGGGGTCCCGCACCACGACGAAGACGAAGGGCTGGCTGTTCTCCGCGCTCGGGGCGTGGGTGGCGGCCTTGAGGATGCGGGCGACGGTCTCGTCGTCGACGTCGTCGGGCAGGAACGAGCGGGCGGCCCGCTGCGTGTACACCACGTCGAAGAAGTCGGGCACGCCGGGCGATGGTATCGAGGACGGCGGGCCCCGGCTGCGCCGGGCTCGCTCGTCGTGGGCCTCGAGGTGTGGCCCGGCCTTGGATTGGGCTGCGCCCATGCGAGCCGCTACCTTTGGCGGCGCATCGGCCCGGGGTGGCCGGTGCCCGCCCGAGCGACATGGATCGGATCAAGGCGGAGGGGGACAGGAGGCAGACGGTGGCAGAGAGCGCCACAACGCACGAAGACGTGCTCAAGGAGATCATCGGCCAGCCGACCGGCAAGGCCAAGGTGGTCGTCGAGCGCGGGCCGGTGCAACACTTCGCCGACGCCGTGCTCAGCACGAGCCCGATCTACCACGACCCCGCGGCGGCCAAGAAGGCTGGTTTCGACAACATCCCGGCGCCGCCGACGTGGCCCTTCGCCATGGAGTTCTCCGGGAAGTTCGACGAGCTCCAGCCGGCGGACGCGGCGACGGGGAGCCCGCTCGCGGCGGCGGTCGGGCCGCTCATCGCCAAGGGGGGGCTGATCCTCCACGGAGAGCAGGAGTTCATCTACCACCGCCCCGTGGAGGTGGGCGACGTGCTCGTGAGCGAGGGCTCGATCGTCGACGCCTACCAGAAGGAGTCGAAGGGCCGGACCATGACCTTCATCATCCAGGAGACCAACTGGAGCGACGACAAGACCGGCGAGCCCGTGGTGACGGCCCGCTTCAACCTCATCCACCGCGCCTAGGACGCGGCGGGGGGACTGGGATCGGGATATGGATAGGGATCGGGATCTGCGGTGACACACGTGCACCTGCATCTGCATCTGCTGACGCTCGGGACGAGCTCGACGACCTGGCTGACCGCAGCCGAGTGGCTGGCCGTTCTGCGCATCGGCCTCGGCGTGTGGTGGTTCGAAAGCTTTCGGCACAAGGACAAGGCCGCCTGGTTCAAGCGCGGTGCCGGGATCTCGTGGGGACAGTCGGTGGCCGAGAAGCACAAGTGGCAATTCGTAAAGAAGGGCTTCGACGTCGTGGTCGTGCCCCGGCCGAAGGCGATGGCGTACATCGTCGTCTTCGGCGAACTGGCGATCGGGCTCGGGCTGATCTTCGGCTTCCTGACCCCGATCGCGGCGTTCGCCGGCATCCTGTTGAACCTCACGTATTTCATCTTGATGATCTCGGACTGGGCGGAGCAGGGCCAGAATTTCATGATGATCCTGGCCTCGGTGGTCGTGCTGGGGACCCACGCCTGGAACACGTGGTCGATCGACCACTGGCTGCACCTGTTCGGGGCGTGAGGAAAGACGGCGTGATCGCGTGACCACGACTTTGATTGGCATGACGGCGTGGTTTTGGCGAGTGGTGGATGGATGAGTTCGGGTTCGAGGAAGTGACGGGAGGTCGACACCATGGGTGAGAAGAAGCTGTCCTACGAGGATGTGAAGGTGGGCGACGAGGCGCCGGTGATCACGCACACGCTGACGCGCACCGACCTGGTCAAGTACGCGGGGGCGTCGGGAGACTTCAACCCCATGCACCACGACGAGGTGGCCGCGAAGGCCGCGGACCAACCGAGCGTGTTCGGCCACGGCATGTTCTCCATGGGAATGCTCGGTACCGCCATCACCGACTTCGTCGGCATCGGGAACCTGAGCCGTTACCAGGTCCGTTTCGCGCGCCAGACCTGGCCCGACGAAGTGCTGTCCTCCAAGATCGTCGTCACCGGCAAACGCGAGGAGGACGGCAAGAAGCTCATCGACCTGTCGGTCACCCTGTCGAACGAGGACGGGGAGGACAAGCTGGTCGGCGAGGCCACGGCGGCGCTCCCTTAAGCATCGGAATGCAGGGGGCCGAGGGGCTGGCGGCGCGCGTTCGGAGCTTGCGGCGCCCCGGCGGCGGCGGCGCCCCGGCGGGTTGGCGACGGCTTGAGAGCCCCGTGGATCCCTCTAGAAACTGCCAACGAGTTGGTTTATAGATGCCGGCTGGCCCTGAGTTAGGTGGGCTCGAAGCGCAGCGGGAGCCGGGCCGGTCCCCAGATGCCGAAGGTCGAGGGCTTCCACTCGATCTCGCCGCTCCGGGCGAGATCCGGCATGCGGCGCGCCAGGAGCGGTAGCGCCTCCTGGAGCTCAGCCCGGGCCAGCGCCGCGCCCATGCAGAAGTGGATGCCGGCGCCGAACGTCATCTGTGCGGTGCCACGCTCGCGGGTGATGTCGAAAACGTCGGGATCCTCGAACGCCTCGGGATCGCGGTTGGCCCCGGCCAGCGAAGTCGAGACGAGCGTCCCCGCCGGGAACAGCACGTCGCGATAGACGATGTCCTCGGACGCGAAGCGCGCCGTGCCACGAACCGCTCCGAGGTAACGCATCGACTCCTCCACGGCGCGGCCCGCCAGCTCGGGCTGCTCCGCCAGTAGCGCCCACTGGTCCGGGTGCTCACTGAAGAGTGCGACCGAGCAGGCCAGCTGGTTCCGCGTGGTGTCGGTGCCGGCCATGAGCACGGCCTGCGCCAGCATCGTCATCTCCTCGGTCGAGAGCCGGTCCCCCTCCTCCTCGATGGCGATCAGATCGCTCAACAGGTCCTCGCGGGGGTCGGAGCGGCGTTCCGCGATCATCTCGGTCACGTATTCGGTGAGCTCCGTCCCCGCCCGCTGGATCAGCGGCAGGTCCTCGACCAGGTTGTTGTTGAAGATGCGGAAGATGTCGGTCGCCCAGGCCGAAAACAGCTTCCAGTCCTGGGGCGGAGCGCCGAGCAGCTCGCAAATGATCGGAATGGGGTACGGCTCGCAGACGTCGGCCACCAGCTCGCACTCGCCCTGTCCCGCGACGCGGTCGACCAGCTCGCCTACCACGGCGCGCATGGTCGGGCGCAGCCGGTTGGCCGAGGCCGGCGTGAAGGCGGGTGCAACGAGACGGCGCAGCCGAGCGTGGCTGTCGCCCTCCATGGTGAGGATGGACTGACCACGATTCTCGGCCCACTCGGTGCCTGCGACCTCGGGCGACCGCTGGACGATCGAGAGCGCCGAGTGAAAGCGCTTGTCGCGGAGGATCGTCGTCACGTCCTGCAACCTGGTGACCGAGTAGCCCATGTCCGTGCGGGCGAGCCAGTGCTCCGCGCGGGCGGTGCGGATGGCCTCGATGGCATCCTGGCGCTCCAGGCCGATCGTGGCGAGGTAGGGGAGCTGCATCTCGGAAGCCAGTTGTGCCATGGAACCCCCCAGGGTCTATGAGTGGCCCAGCGATGCCGCCTGACGCGGATCGCCGTTCCACAACGAGATTAGTTGGGGCGCGAGGGTGCCCTTCGTTGAGGGGTGTTCGGTGCGGATCATGGGAGGCGCAGGGGACGAGGGCCGTGGACCTCGCTGGCACCAGCGCCGTGGACCTTGCTGGCACGAGCGCCTTGGACGTCGCTGGCACCAGCGCCGTGTCTCTCTAGAAACCATAAACCGGATCGTTGGCAGTTTTTAGAGGCATGCGGCCGCCTTGTGGAACCTTGTGAAACATCGTGAAGCACCGTGAAGCATCGTCGGCGTCTCAAAACACGCCCACTCCAACGGGACACCACGACCAGAACCGCCGGCCAAACAGCCAACGGAACGACAGACGAACCAACGAACCGTTACGACCCCTGGGGCGGCTTCATGGCCGGATGGCGCCGCGCCATCATCGGCAGGATCCAGGCCTTCGGCGCCAGCTGGGCCAGCGCGGCCGTCGCCCGGTTGGACGCACCGGGGATCACGACGGGGCGCCCGCTCGCGAGTCCTTCGACCGCCGCCTTGGCCACATCGGCCGCCGGGACCCACATGACCTTGGGCAGCGCATCGGCAGCCTCGTCGTCCGACAACCCCGACGCTTCGGCGAAGCCGGTCTCGACGGGCCCGGGGCACAGCGTGGTGACGTTCACGCCCGTGCCGCGCAGCTCGGCCCCGAGGGCCCTTCCGTAGGAGAGGACGAAGGCTTTCGACGCGCCGTAGCCCGCCTGTCCGGGCAGCGGCTGGAACGCCGCCGTCGACGCGGTGTTGAGGACGGCCCCGCGGTGCCGGGTGACCATCCCGGGCACCAAGAGCGTGCAGAGGTCGACGACGGCTTCGACGTCGGTCCGGACCATGGCCAGCTCTCGCGCTCGATCGGCGCGGTACACCGGGCCCATCGTGGTGAACCCGGCGTTGTTGACCAGGATGTCGACGGTCAGGCCCCGCGCCTCGACCTGCCCCGGCAGCTCGCCCCGAGAGTCCGGGTCGGTCAGGTCGGCGGCGATGACCTCGGTGCGGACCTGGTGCGCCTGCGCCAACTCGTCAGCCAGCGCCTTTAGTCGGTCCTCTCGCCGCGCCACCAGGGTGAGGCCGTAGCCGCGCCGCGCCAGCTCGCGGGCGATCTCGCTGCCGATGCCGGACGACGACCCAGTGACGAGGGCGGTCGTGTTGTCCTTGGGGGTCGGGAGTGCCATGGGCCAGAGCGTACGGGACCGGACGCCGAGGCCACCATGCCTGCCCAGAGAGCCACCGACGCGTGCTGTACATGAAGTTCGCGTGACAGCGCGTCGCTCCACCAGGGCCTTCGCGAATGTCCAGTTCGCGTGGGGTTCACACGAAAGGGGCGCAGGTGGATACTGGTCCCAAGTAGCGGCAACCGGAGCACCCGCCGTTGCCCCGAGTTGAAAGGAGCTGCCGATGCCATCGACAAGCTCGACCGAGGAGGCTGGTCCGCCGGGTTGAGCCGGCGTCACCGATATCGGCTTCGGTGACGCAGCAGGCGGCTCACTTGGCGTGAAGCCCGGCGTGTGTTTTTGGCCGCGCTTGTGCCGGTGCGTGTGCCGGCCGGCCGACAAGGCGGCCCCCGCACCTACGACGCCGTAGGCGAGGACCCAAGAAGCCGCGAACAGACAGAATCACTCAAACGAGTCAAGGACCGGCCCCAAAAGGCCGGTCCTTCTCGCGTGCACAGCTCGCCGCGAACCGCGGGAGTCCGAGCGCACGGCGCCTCGGTGCGGTCCGCCGAGGCCCGTGCCATGGTGGGTCATGCCCGGTACGCGGTTGCCGATGTTCCCCCTGTCCGCCGTGCTGTTCCCGCACGCCACCATGCCGTTGCACGTCTTCGAGCCCCGGTACCGGGCGATGATGCGCGACTGCCTCGAGGGGGACCGGCGGTTTGGTGTCGTGCTGATTGAGCGCGGATCGGAGGTCGGGGGCGGAGATCAGCGCAGCGGACTCGGTACGCGCGGCATCATCACCAGGGCGGCCGAGCTGCCCGACGGCCGCTGGGTCCTCGAGGTCCGCGGCGAAGCCGTCATCGCGGTCAACGAGTGGCTCCCCGACGCCCCATACCCGGTCGCCCTGGTCAGCGACCCAGCCGCAGCCGCAGCCGGAGCGGCGGCCCCGGGCTCGGCCGCCGCCCCGAGTTCGCCTGCGTCGGATCCGGACCTCGTGCGCGCGGCGCAGCGCGTCCGTCGGGCGCGGGCCATGATCGCCGAACTCGGCGGAGGACCACCTCTGGCGCCCGACCTCGCGCTCGACGGCGGCGGCGACGTCGACGTGGCGTCGTGGCAGCTCTGCGCCGCGGCGCCGCTGAGCGCGTACGACGCGCAACGACTGTTGGCGGCAGCAGACGCGGCCCACCGCGTGGCGCGCTTGGCCGAGCTGATGGACGCCCTGGAGCTCGATCTGCACCGCATGCACGACTCCGAGTGAAACAGCCAAACGCTGTCGCAGCCTATTGACAGTCCTGCTGCCAATTGAGCTAGCCTTCTACTGTGGTCGCGGTGTCCGCCGTATTGCACGCTCCCGAGTCGCTGGAACCCGGGCGGGCATTGGACGGCGAGACGGAAACGGCGGACTCCGGAGCGACCAGCACTTCCTCCACTGCTCCTGAGCCCACGGCCGACGGGCGCACCCGCCGCCGGCTGAACTCCTACGAACGTGCCGTCGACGCACTCCTCGATCTGATCGAGTCCGGCAACGAGGCCCCGACCGCCCAGCAGATCGCCGAGCGCTCCGGCATCTCGGTGCGCACGGTCTTCCGGCTGACCGAGGACATCGAGTCGCTCCACGCGGCCGCGGTACTCCGGCAGGTCCAGCGCACCGCTCACCTCTATGTGACCCTCCCGAGCACCGGCACCTTCGAGACGCGGCTGCACACCCTGGTGAAGAACCGGGTCACCGTGTTCGAGACCATCGCCCCGATACGTCGGGTGGCCGACCGCCTGGGCGCGACCTCGGTGCGCATCGCTGAAGGGCTGTCGCTGCACCACCTCATGCTGCGGACCCAGGTGGCGGAGGTCTTCGAGCGCGAGCTGAAGAGCCTGCCCCGGCACCGCCGGACCACCGCGCTCGATGCCGCCGACGTCGCCGCCGGCTGGGAGACGTGGGACCAGCTCCGGCGGGGCAAGGGGCTGTCGGTGACGTCGTCCGCTCAGGTGATGGAGCTCTTGGTCGGGGGTGCGCTCCGCGGCTAGGCGGTGGGGCGCCCGTGGCCACGGGCGCCCCGGCCGCGCCAACGAGGGCGGGAGAAACACGCACAGGAAGGAGCGCCATGGCCATCACCCCGACGAGGGAGCAGTTCACCGAGTTCGCGCACGGCACCAGGGAGGGCGAGGTGGTCATGATCAACCTCCTCCACTTCGCCCGGCCCGACGACGACGCCGAGGCCGAGGCCGCCAACGCCACCCCCGACCGCACGCCGGCAGGCGAGTCCAGCGGCGCCGGCGCCTACCGCGAGTACAGCGACCAGGTCATCAAGATGGTGGAGTCCCGGGGTGGCAAGGTCATCTGGACCGGGCGGCCGGAGAACGTGCTGATCGGTGACTCCGAGCACGATGCGTGGGACCTGGTCGCCCTCGTCTCGTACCCCAGCCGTTCCGCCTTCATCGAGATGGTCACTTCGCCCAAGTACGAAGAGGCGCACGAACACCGTGCCCGCGGCCTCGACCGCACCGTCCTCCTGGCGTGCGAACCCGTCCTCGACGCCCTCCCTTCCCGTGATGAAATCGCCGATGCCTGAGCCCGCGACCCGCACCCCGCGGCGGCGCAACATTCTCTTCATCACGTCGGACCAGCAGCGCTACGACAGCCTCGGCTGCAACGGCGGCACCGTCGCCCGCACGCCGGTCGTCGACCGCCTCGCCGCAGAGGGCATCAACTATCGCCGGGCCTACAACCAGAACACCGTCTGCATGCCGGCACGTTCGACCATGCTCACCGGCCAGTACGTGCGTACGCACGGCGTCGTGGCCAACGGCATCCCCCTGCCGGTCGATGCGCCGTCGGTGGCCCAGTACCTCCACGACGAGGCGGGCTACCGCACCGCGCTCCTCGGCAAGGCTCACTTCGAGCCTGGCTTCGACCCGCAGCTCCAGTTCGAGGAGAACGCGCGCGTCGCCCGCGGCGACACGGGGCCCTGGCGCGGCTTCGAGCGGTCGGAGCAGGCCATGCACGCGGCCGCGTGGGGTAACCATCCGATTGCGCACTACGGGCGCTGGCTCAAGGAACACCACCCCGAGCACTTGCACAGCTTCGCCGGCCTGCTCCAGGGCGAGCCCGGCGGCGACACCCTGGCTCCGGAGACGAAGAACAACCCGATCCCGCGGGAGTGGTACCACACCGACTGGGTCGCCGACCTGACCGTGGAGTGGCTCAACTCGCTTGGTGCGGACGAGCCGTGGTTCTGCTGGATGTCCTTCCCCGACCCGCACCACCCCTGGGACCCGCCGGAGTCCGAGCTCCACCGCGTGCCGTGGCAGGACCTCGACCTGCCGCCCGGCCACCCCGGCTCGGACGACGCCATCTGCAAGATCCTCGAGCGCAAACCCGCCCACTGGTTGGGCTTCTGGGACGGCAGCTTCCCCAACATGGAGGGCGGCCCGGCCTCGTTCGTGCCGTCCCGGCTCACCCATGACCAGATCCGCGAAGTCAACGCCAAGACGCATGTGATGAACGAGCTGATCGACGAGGCGTGCGGCCGGGTGCTCGAGACGATCCGCCAGCGTGGCTGGGACGCGGACACAGACGTGATCTTCACGACGGACCACGGCGAGCTGCAGGGCGACTACGGCCTCCTCTTCAAGGGGCCGTACCACACCGATGCTTTGATGCGGCTGCCCATGGTGTGGCGGCCGGCCCCGTCCGCCGGCGTCGCCGCAGCGGTGGTCACCGATCCGGTCGGGCAGGTCGACCTGGCGCCGACGTTCTGCGCCATCGCCGGGCTGGACCCCGCGCCGACGATGCAGGGCGACACCCTGCCCACGGCCGACGGCGCGCCGGGGCGAGTACGGGCGCTCTGCGAGTGGGACAGCCAGTTCCCCGGGTACGGCATGCACCTGCGCTCGCTCTATCGCGACGGGTGGCTCTGCACGGTCTACGAGCCGTCGACGGCCGGGCAGTCCAACGGGCTCGAGGAGACGTGGGGTGAGGCGGTGCTCAAGCCCTGCCCCGTCGTTTACGAGCGCACGGAAGCGGGCCCCGGCGGTGTGGACATCGCGACGGGCGAGCTCTACAACGTCGAGGAGGACCCCCACCAGTTCGAGAACCTGTGGGACGAGCCCGGTCGTCGCGCCCGGCGCGACGACCTTGTGGCCGACCTCTACGCGTCGTTGCCGTCGGAAACCCGGTCGCTCAAGGTGGTGGCGCCCGCCTGAGCCCAGTTTGATTCAGCGCCAGCCGGCTGGCCTCTCAGCCGAGCGCGGGCAGTACCGCGTCGAGGAACCGCGCCGGCGCCTCGACCATCGGGTAGTGGCCGACCCGCTCGAGGCGGACCGCGGTGGCGTCGGGGCGCGCCGCCAGCAGCGTGTCGACCATGGACGGCACGGCGATGGGGTCGTCGACGCCCCACACGACGTGCAGCGGTGCCGGGTCGGACTCGATCGCCCCGGTGAAGCGGCGCTCGTTGGTCCGCCGCTCCTCGATGTAGCGGATCAGGCGCGGCAGCACGCGGTGCCCGTCGTCGTGGACGATCTGCGCCGCCGCCGGCGGCACCGGGTCCTCGGGCCAGCCCTCGGGGATCTCCGGGGTGGCCGCGCTGAACGTGTCACGCAGGCTCCGGGTCAGGCTCGACGCGTCAATGGGGAGGCCCTCGGGGAGCAACGCGTCTGGCAGCGACAGCAGCAGTTGCTGGCCGTCGGTCAGGTGAGCCTGCTCGATGTAGATGCTCCCGTTGGTCACGACGCGCTGGGTCACCTCGACCGGCCAGCCGCCCTCGGCGCGGCGGGCCAGGAGCTCGCCGCCGACCGTGTCGCCCATGTCGTGGGTGAGCAGGGCCAGGCGGTCGAGGCCGAGCTCGGCGACGTACGCGGCGGCCAGGTCGGCCTGGAGCGCCATGGAGTAGGCGCGGTCGGGCTTGGCCGAGAGCCCGTAGCCGAGCATGTCGAACAGGAGCACCCGGCGCCCCGCCCGGAGGCCGTCGAGGACGGCGGCGTAGTCGAAGGACGACGTCGGGAAGCCGTGGAGGACGAGCAGGGGCGGGCGGAGCTCGGGGCCGATCGCCGGCGCGTCAATGGTGAAGACGCGCGCACCGCAGAGTTGCCGGTGCCGCCCGATCGCGTCCCAGCCGGCGTTCGTCGTGATCGTCACGTGCCCGCCAGCTTGCTCACGACCGGCGCCAGGGTCTCCCAGGCGTCGGACTCGATCGACCAATAGGAGATCCCGTATTCGGCCCGCCGCCATTGAAGCTCCTCGACCATTTCGTCGAGCGTCCCGATCAGGGCGAGCGGCACGTGCAACGCGTCGGCCGGATCGATCCCGAACGCCGGCGCCATCTGGGCGGCCAGGCCCGGCGCGTCGTCGGTGACCATGACGAACCCGATGAGCGAGTTGAGCTCGAGGTCGTCGAAGCGGTCGCCCGCCGCCTCCTTCACCCAGGCCACCTTCGTGCGGGTGCGCTCGGGTGTGGCGTCGCCCGCCGTCTCGGGGCCACCCGCCCCTGCGCGCAGGTTCACGTTGATGCTCACGATGTCCGCGTGCTGCGCCGCGAACGACAGCACCCTCGGGCCGCCGCCGCCAATGATGAGCGGCGGACCGGGTCGTTGCACCGGGCGCGGCGTAAGGGTGTGCCCGAGCACCTCGTAGTACTCGCCGTGGAAGTTGAAGGGGCCGTCGGTGCGCAGCAGGCCCTGGACGACCTTCACCGCCTCTTCGAACCGCGCCACCCGGACGACCGGGTGGTCGTAGGGCAGCCCGGCGGCGTCGTAGTCGGTGCGTTTCCAGCCCGCGCCGAGGCTGAGCTCGAGGCGGCCGTCGCTGAGGAGGTCGAGCGTGGCTGCCTCCTTTGCCAGCACGAAGGGGTGCCGGTAGTCGTTGCAGAAGACCAGCGCCCCCATGCGGAGCGTGGTGGTAGCCGCCGCCACGGCGGCCAGGGCGGGGACCGGGGCCAACTGGTCGTCGAAGTGGTCGGGCATCAGCAGCGCGCTCGAAGCCCATGTCCTCCGCCTTGCGGGCCTGGTCGGCCCACGAGCGGGCGGAGCCGTCGGGCGCCTTGCTCAGCTGCGCGGCAAACCGGAATTTGCGGTCGTGTGCCATGGCGCCATGCTGCCTCATCCCCGTAGCACCTGCTCAGTCGGCCGAGCCCGATCCGCCACCATGACCGTCCGCAGTAGCCAAACTGCCTCTCGTCGGGGAAGACTGCTCGGCGACATTGCGACAGACGGAGGGTGGGGAGCGGCGGGTGAGTTCTGTCCTGTTCAGGATCGGCGGGTGGTGCTTCCGGCACCGGTGGCGGGTGATCAGCACCTGGGCGCTGTTGATCGTAGCGCTGGTGTCGCTCGCCGTCGCGTTCAAGCAGCCCGTCAGCACGAGCGTCACCATCCCGGGCACCGAGGCGCAACAAGCTCTCGACCTCCTCAACCAGCAGTTCCCCGGGGCGGGCGGGGCGCAGGCGCAGGTCGTGTTCTCCGTTTCGGCCCCCGCCACCCTGACGACCCCGGCGACGCAACAGGCGGTCGAGGCAACGCTGGCCGGCCTCCGCAAGGACCCCCAGGTCGAGGCGGTGACCGACCCCTACACGTCCGGCGCCGTGTCGCATTCGGGGCGGATCGCCTACGCCATCGTCGCCTACCCGGTGCCAGTGGGCAACGTCACCGCCGGCGCCAAGCACGCGCTGCTCAATTCGGGCGGGCCGGCCGAGGCCGCAGGGATCACCGTGAACTACGGCGGTCAGGTCGTCCAGGCGTCGACCGTGGCGGACACGGACGTCATCGGCATCGTCATCGCGTTCTTCGTGCTGCTGATCGGCTTCGCCTCGTTGCTCGCCGCGTTCGTGCCGCTTCTCGCCGCGATCGCCGGGGTCGTGGTGAGCGATCTGGCGATTCTCGCGCTCACGGCGGTGGTCAGCGAAACGACGACGACCTCTGTCCTCGCGGTCATGGTCGGGCTGGCGGTCGGCATCGACTACTCGCTTCTCGTCATGAACCGGTTCCGCCAGCAACTGGTCGCAGGCATGGAGCCGCCCGACGCGGCCGCCCTCGCCTCGGCTACGGCCGGAACTGCGGTCTGCGTCGCCGGCTCGACGGTGTTCGTCGCGATGGTGGCGCTGAGCATCGTCCAGATCCCCTTCCTCACCGTCATGGGCCTGTGTGCCGGCGGCGCGGTGGTCGTGGCCGTGACGGCGGCGTTGACACTGGTGCCGGCCCTGCTGAGCCTGACGGGATCTCGCCTGGTGACGACCCCGCGCGCCCGCCGGCGGATCGCGGCGGCCGACGAGCCCGGTTACCGCCCGCTCTCACGGCGTTACGTCGGGCTCCTCACTCGCCAACCGGTGCTCATCTTGCTGGCCGGGGTGATCCTCCTTCTGCTCGTGGCGTCGCCGGCGCTACACATCCGCCTGGGCCTACCGGACGCGGGTGCGCAGCCGACCAGCCAGACCACTCGCCGTGCGTACGACCTGATTTCCGAGGGATTCGGACCCGGCGCCAACGGGCCGCTCGTGGTGGTCGTCTACGCACCAGGCGGGTTCAGCCCCACCCAGACCCAGGCATTGACGAGCTACTACCAGAAGATGAAGGCGCATCCGCCTCCAGACGTCGCTTCAATCGGCCAGCCCATCCCCAACCCGAAGCACGACCTTGTCGTCGTCAGTGTCGTCCCCAAGACCGGGCCGAACAGCGCGACGACCGGACAGCTGATCAACTCCATCAACCAGGTGGCGGCGGAGGGCCAGAAGCAGTACGGGCTCCAGACGTACGTCACCGGGCAGACCGCGCTGAACATCGACATCTCATCGAAGCTCTCGGCCGTGCTCCCGCTGTACCTCGCCGTGATAGTCGTCCTGTGTGTGCTGCTGCTCTTCGTGTTGTTCCGCTCCGTCCTCGTCCCCATCAAGGCGGTCCTCGGCTACGTGCTCAGCGTCCTCGCCGCGCTCGGAGCGGTGACCTTCGTGTTCCAGGACGGCCATCTGGACGGGTTGTTCGGCGTCGCCAGTGCCGGGCCGATTCTCAGCTTCCTGCCCATCCTCCTCATCGGTGGCCTCTTCGGTCTGGCCATGGACTACGAGGTGTTCCTGGTCTCGCGCATGCGCGAGGAATTCGGGCACGGCGAAGACGCTCGGGCGGCCGTCGTGGACGGCTATCGCGGCAGCGCGAAGGTCGTGGTGTCCGCGGCGATCATCATGATCTCGGTCTTCGCCAGCTTCATCTTCACCCCCGACCCGATCACGAAGTCTCTTGGCTTCTGCCTGGCCATCGGAGTGCTGATCGACGCATTCGTCGTACGGATGACGATGGTCCCCGCGGCCATGACACTGTTCGGCCGGGCCGCCTGGTGGCTGCCGCGACGCTTGAACGGCGTGCTGCCCGACCTCGACATCGAGGGCAACCGGGTGGCTGCGGCCACGCACTAAAGAGGGGATCACTGCCGCATTTCTGGCCGCTGGAGCAGCGGGGAACGGTGTCGACCGGCCAGACTGGTGGCCCATGGGTGATGCAGCCACGTTCCGACTCGATGGCCACGTGGCCACCATCACCTACAACCGACCCGACGCTCTCAACGCGATCAATGGCGAGATGAGGCGCGACCTCAACGACGCCTTTTCGCGGTTCCGTGATGACGAGGACGCCTGGGTGGCGATCGTCACCGGTTCGGGTCGGGCTTTTTGCGCCGGAGCGGACCTGCGGCAGGGAGCTGGGTCAACGGGGGAGTTCGCGGGAACCTTCTGGGAGAAGCCGACGCTGAATTCCTTTGAGAGCGGCTGGGAGATCTTCAAGCCCGTCATTGCTGCCGTGAACGGGTACTGCCTCGGTTACGGGCTCACGCTCGCGACCTGGTGCGATTTCGTTCTCGCGAGTGACCGAGCCGAGTTCGGTCTTCCCGAGGTGAACCTCGGGGTCCCTGCGATTGTGGCGTCGATACGCCTGCCGCAGCGCATCAACTGGGCCGATGCGATGGAGCTGTTGCTCACCGGAGAGCGCATCGATGCCGAACGGGCCCACGCCATGGGTCTGGTCTGGAAGGTCGTCCCCCATGAAACGCTGCTCGAAGAGGCCAATGCACTGGCGCGACGCCTTCTCAGCGGAGCGCCCCTGGCTCAGCGAGCCATGAAGGAGATGGCGATGCGGACTCGGCATATGGCAGCGCTCGAGGCCATCCGCTTCGGCGAGACGATGCGACAGGTCGTCGGCGGGACCCACGACGCGGCGGAAGGCTTTCGGGCCTCGAGCGAGCGCCGCCCGCCGCGTTGGACCGGGCGATGAAGGGGGTCCGTCACCAGTAGGTGGCGACGGGGCGAACTTCGATGGCGCCACCGTGACGCGCGGCCGGGATGCGCGCGGCCAGATTGACGGCGGCGTCCAGGTCATCGGCCTCGAACACGAGGTAGCCACCTGGGCTTTCGCTCAAATACGAACCCGTTCGCGTGACGGCTTTGCCGTCCTTCACCTGTACCGTGGTCGCATCCTCTGGCAAGCCGAGCGGGAGGCCCGGCGAGACTCCCGGAATCTGGTTGAGCTCGTTGTAGTCCTTGTAGATGGCCTTCTGTTCTTCTTCAGAAAGCGTTGCCCACGCGTCCGGGTCGGTCGGGAGCGGTGTCGTGCCCTGATAGATCAGCAGTACGTACTGCACGGTTCCTCCGTTCGGTGAGCTTGGCATCCGTCATGACCAGCGAGCTCAGCGCAGATCGAGGATCCGGACGAGTTCTCCGACGTCATCGCGACGATTGTAAGAGTGCGCTCCCGCAACAGTCTTCTCCGATCGTGCTCGATGTCGGCCTCGTGAAAGCATCAGTCGGAAGAGAGCCCTCTGGCACCGGGATTGAACAGGGGGTCTCACGACTCAGGTGGAAGGCGGAGGCCCGCTCAGCGTGATCATCGTCTCCATCGTTTTGCCCGAGCGATCGAAGGTCACCGCGACGGTCTCACCCGGATTCTTCTGCAACATCAATAGGGCGAGCTGGAGCGGATCGGTCGCGGGTTGGCCGTCCACCTTGGTGATGACGTCACCCTGTTGCAAATCTGCCTGGGCTGCCGGTCCTCCCGGGACGACCGCGTTCACGTAGAGCCCCTCGGCGGTCCCGGCTTCCTTCGCGGCCGCCGGCGCGATTCCCGACACCTGCAGGCCCACGTACGAGTGCGTGACCTTTCCGGTGGCGATCAGCTCGTTGGCCACGGCGAGCGCCAGGTCGACCGGGATCGCGAAGCCGATGCCGACGTTGCCGGTGCTCGTCTGCCCCGTCGCCGTCGTCACCGTGGCGTTGGCGGTGGGAATGCCGATCAGCTCCCCTGAGCAGTTGACCAGCGCGCCGCCGCTGTTTCCGGGATTGACGGCCGCATCGGTCTGAACGGCGGCGATCAGCGTGGCGGTCTGTCCGTTGTCAGAGGGCACCTGGATCGTCCGGTCCAGCGCGCTCACGATGCCCGTCGTCACGGTGTTCGACAGGCCGAGCGGCGCACCGAGCACGACCACCGGCTGGCCGATCCGCACCAACTTCGACGATCCCCGCGCGATTGCAGGCAATGGACTCCCCGCGTCGATTCTGACCACGGCCAAGTCGGTGAGCGGGTCGCGCCCCTTGATCGTCCCCGGGTACGTCCTCCCATCGCTCAAGACCACCGATATGGTGCCCCCGTTCGCCGCCGGCGACACGACATGGTTGTTGGTGAGGATCGAACCATTCTCCTCGATGATCTCTCCCGAACCCGTCGATGCGCCCGCGGTCCCCGAGACGGCAATCGTCACCACCGAGGGCAAGTCATGGTCAGCGACCGACGTGGCGTTGCAAGCGGTTGCGCTCGAGCGGGAGCCGGCCGTCGCAGAAGTGCAGCCGCTCAAGACCCCTGCGCCGAGCAGGATGGCCACCGCCAGCACGTGGCGTTCGGGCCGGACGGGACGCGGCGACCAGCCCTCGCGGTGCCACACACACGACGCCGACAGTCCCATTCGATCACCCGCCCTTCGATCGAGCCCAGCGACCCAAGGCTACCGAAGCAGGCCGCAGGTCAGGCTCAGTCGTACTCCCGCGCCCGCCCTCGAGACTCGCCGCGTCGTCGCCGACGACAATTGGTGGAAGCACCGCCATACGGCGTCAGGCCGAGCGCGCCGAACTCAAATGAAGCCGGGTTCGGCAAATGGCTGTGATCGGGACGCCTGACACTGGGGGCTGGATCCGGGGTGAGGGTGTCACCGTTCGGCGCGACTGGGACAGGCATGCGTCACTCGGCATCACGCGCGCGTGTCGGGGAATCCTCCAAGGATTCCCCGACACACGGTTCGGGCGTTCAATGCAGGGCCGGCTCCAGGTGCTCCGTCTCTGACAGATCCACTGCCGGAGCGGCCGTTCCCCGTGAGGCGGCCCGCTCGGTCCAGATGTCGAGCACGAGCAGGCTCAGGTTCGACACGACCGCCGCACCGATGATCGTCGTGATCAACGCGATTCCCCCGCTGGTCACGTGGAAACCGAGTGCGGCTCCGACGACCGCACCGACACCAGCGGCACCGATGCCCTTGGCCCGCATCGCCTTCGGCGTGTCGGTGCGGACCCAGCCGGCGTAGACCCCGAGCCAGATCGGCACCGCGATCGAGACCACTGCCAGCAGCTCGTCGTCGAGCGGCCGGCTCGGCCAGAACCGCAGCACCAACAGCGCGCCGAGGCACCATCCGCCGAGTCCGAACACGATCGGACCGGCCGAACGGATCCATGCGCCCGTCTTGTGGCCGGTACCGCCTCGGCGCCGGATCCGGATCGCCAACACCACGAGCCAGATCACTGCCACCAAGGCGAGGCCGACCATTGTCGCAAGGATTTTCTTGGCAATCGCTGCCTGCGTGTCCGGTGTGGTGAAGTTGACCTCGTTCGGGGTGTAGCGGGACGTGTCGACCTGGCCGGTCGCGTAGAACGTGGTCAGCAGCTGCGTGCTGGCTTTCGGCTCGTAGGGCCAGAAGTCGTCCACGTGCCCGAGTCCGGACAAGATGACCTGATGCCCGTTGGAAAGGTGCGGCAGCAGCTCCTTCGTGGCGTTCTGGGCCGGTGTCTCGAAGTCGAGTGTTCCGCCGATGAGCAGCGTCGGGACGCTCGAGTTCTGCACGCTGGTGTACTGGTTCTCACCCGGGTTGGCCGGCCAGGCGTGCACGAGGCCTCCTGCCCCCCACAAGAATTCCGCAAGGGGATTGCCGATGATCGAGCCCCGGTCCGCGCCGGAGCTGAAGTAGCGCTCGACGGGCTGCGCGTCGGCCAACCCGATGCTTGCAAACTCGCCCCAGACGAACGACTGGGGAAGGACGAGATAGGACATCTGCGAGAGCAGCCACAGGCCGCTCGGGTCGCCCTGCGCGGCGGAGATCCACGAGTTGAGGGTCATCGGCCCAGTCAGTGGCGAATTTACCGAGGTCGCCTCGGTGAGCCCGAGGAAGGTCCCGACCAAGACGTTGCCCGGCTTGATCGGCAGGGATAACCAAGTGCTCGGCATGTGTGCCGCCGTGTGCTGCATGCTCGCGGCGAGGTTCTTGGTGCGGGCGCGGCAGGCAGGCTGCTGCGCGCACAGCGCCGAGTAACGCTGGATCCCCTGATCGATCTCGGCTCCGCTGTAAATGAAGTTCCCGGGCGGGTTGACCCCGATCATCACCGAGCGGTCGACACTGTTCGGGTACCGCCACTGGTAGGTCATCGCCAGACGGGTTCCGGCGCTCTCGCTGAGCAGGTCGATGCGCTTGTAGCCGAGCGCGACGCGAGCGGCGTCGATGTCGTCGGCCTGCTCCGCCAGCGTGTAGCCGGCGAGGTCTACGCCGGATCGCTCAAGCCGCTGCGCGCACGAGGCGAAGGCCTGGGAGTACGCGCTCAGCGACGCTTTGCCGAGGTAGTCCGCGGAGTCCTGGAGCGCCGCCGTCACCTCGGGACAGTTCAGCACCGAAGAACCGTCGACGCCGCGGTAGCCGACCATGACGACATCGTGCTGGGCGGCCAGGCGGTTCGCTTGGGGAAACGTCATGTTGGTAATGCCAGGGCCGCCGTTGAGGTGGAAGATTGGCGCCAACGGGTGGGATGAGCGAGCCAGGATGCGGGTCACTGGCAGCGCGATCAGGCGCGACCGAGGGTCTGCCCGGTTCTCGGGCACGACGAGCGTTCCGCAGTCGGAGCGGTAGCCGCCTTTCTCGGTCGAATAGGTGCAGGGGTGCATGGTCAGCTGGCCGGCGTGCGCCCCCTGGGCGACCGAGACTGTTTCCGGGCTGGACGAGACTCCCAGGTAGGTGAGTCCGGTCAATAGGACGATGATCACCAGCAGGGCAACGATTCGTGCCCAGGTGAATGCCCGTGGTCTTTGGGGCGGCGGTCTTGGTTGGTCGACGGCCACGGTCTTGCCGTCGCGCTTGGTCAGGTGGTTTTTCTCGATCATTGTTCTTCCTCTCGTCGACCCTCGTTGCGCCATATGGCGAACCTAAGGTGCGATCGCGGAGATCGGCATCGTCGGGAGGCCGGATTGCGGCTCCTACCATCCGACGATTTCGACTCCTACTTAGGAAGGAGGCGGGAACGGAGGGGGCGGAGTACGTTCAGCGCGTGAGCCGAATCGCACATCTCGCCCGCACGTACTGGTTCGACCTGCTGATCGCGCTGCTGGCGATCGCGGCGATCCTTGAGGTGGTGCTCACGCGCGGCTCGTCCGGAGCTCCGACAACGACGCTGTGGTTCTGCCTTCCCGCGCTTGTAATCCTGGTGCTGCCCGTGTTCGCGCGGCGATGGTTTCCGTTTGCCGGACCGGCGGCGTACTGGCTTTTGGCCGCGGGAATCTCGTTCGTCGACCCGCTGCTGATCCCGTACCCCGAGTCCCTCTTCCTGATCGGGCTGGCGGCTGCATTCCTGCTCGGGAACCTTCGGGACGTCCGGCGGGCCGGCCTCGGACTGGCGATCGTGGTCGGCGCTACGGCGACCCTCGTCTACAACATCCCCGGACACTCGGTCGATCAGCTGGTCTTCATTCCTCTCGACTTCGCCGTCGCCTGGGTTGCAGGCCTTGCCGTCCGCGCGCGGGTCGAGCAGGCCGAGTTGGCGGAGTCGCATGCGACACAGGCCGAGCAGGAGCGGGATGCAGCGACGCGCGTCGCAGTGGCCGAGGAGCGGGCGCGGATTGCGCGCGAGCTGCACGACATCGTCGCGCACGCCGTCAGCGTGATGGTGCTGCAAGTCGGCGCTGTCAGGCACCAGCTCCCCGACGCGATGGCCGAGGATCGCGATGCCCTCAGGAGTGTCGAGCAGGCCGGGCGCGGCGCGCTAGCGGAGATGCGCCGTCTGCTCAGTGTGATGCGCCGTGAGGGCGATGGCGTCGAGCTCGCACCTCAGCCCGGTCTTGACGGCCTCGACTCGTTGGTGAAGGAGATCGGCCGCGCCGGGCTGCCCGTCGAGCTGCACCTCGACGGGGAGCGTTTCCCGCTCCCTCCAGGGATCGACCTCTCCGCGTATCGGATTGTGCAGGAGGGTCTCACCAACGCGCTCAAGCACGCCCGCGCCAGCCACGCGGAGGTCACCGTCCGGTATGGGCCGGACGAGGTAGGGATCGAAGTGCGCGACGACGGCACCGGCGCGACGCCGAGCGACGGCTACGGCCACGGACTGATCGGCATCCGCGAGCGAGTCAGACTCTACGGCGGCGAGATGACCGCAGGCACGACAAACGGCGGCGGGTTCAAGCTCAGCACCCGCCTCCCACTCACCCCAGACCGGCCATGACGATCCGAGTTCTCATCGCCGACGACCAGTCCATGGTCCGCGCCGGCTTCCGCATGCTGCTCGCCGGCGAACAAGACATGGAGGTCGTCGCCGAAGCAAGCAACGGACTCGAAGCGGTGGCCAAGGCGGCGCGGTTTGACCCGACCGTGATCCTGATGGACATCCGCATGCCAGAGCTCGACGGGCTCCAGGCCACCCGCCGGATCCTTGCCACCGACAACACCGCGCGGATCCTGATCCTCACCACCTTCGGACTCGACGAATACATTTTCGAAGCCCTCAGCGCCGGAGCGAGCGGATTCGTACTAAAAGACGATCCCCCCGAACAGCTGATCGAGGCGGTCCGCACCGTCGCCGCTGGAGACGCGCTCCTCTCACCCGCGATCACCAAACGCGTGATCAACCAATTCACCCGCATCCCTCGCCACGAGCCGCCGAAAGAACTCGACGAGCTCACTGCACGCGAGCAAGACATCCTCCGGCTCATCGCCCGCGGCCTGTCCAACGCAGAGATCGGCGCGGAGCTCTACATCAGCGAGACGACCGTCAAGACCCACGTCACGCACATCCTCCAGAAACTCGGCCTCCGCGACCGCGTCCAAGTCGTCGTGCTCGCATACCAGACCGGGCTCGTACCGTGAGCCATGCCCACCTAAGCCTCACAGGGAGCCGCAAGTGCGAATGCCGCCGTTCCGTCGATCCCGCGCGCAGGACCATCTCTGAGTCGCCTCCGCTTGTCTCCGGAGGGCCGTTGTGAACGCGCAGGGACGACCGGCTCCTGCAAATGGCCGCAGGACAGCCGAGGGCCCTGCCGACATGATCTCCGCGCGCGCCTGCGAGATGCCGGCCCTCGCCGTTCCTGGCGACCGGGCGTGGGACAGCGCCTGGGCCCTCGGGTCCGAGGACCCTGACGTCCCGATCGTGATGGACGCCGATCGGGCCGGCCGCCTGGCGGCGCAACGCATCCAGCGCGATCTCACCGACGTCGCGCACACCGTCGCCACGCACTGGGGCCACTTCGGCTGACGATCCCGGTACGGGTACCGGACAGGCCCAATGGGTGACCTCTAAACGCTGCCGGGACGGTGGGAACACGCCGGCACATCAGGGACACCTACCAGGGGCGCCGTAGCTCTCCCACAGACCGGTCGAGGCTCACGTGTTTCGCGTTCGAGACCCTTCGAACCAAGCGTTAGAGGGGGCAGAAGTTGCCTGGGCCACCTGCGACACAAAGTAGGAATCCTGGCAGGCTTTCGAGGAGAGGAACGGTCGCGTTGATCACATTGGTTTGTGCCACGTTCTCCAAGACCAACGCGTTCGTATCGAGCGGAATTGCAGTCTGATCGAGGGTCGGATTGCCGGTGCTGACCGTCATAGTCAAGGAGCGACCGCCACTGCTGTCACCAGCGGCGTCGGTTACGAACAACTCGAAATCGGACCGCTCGGCGATGAGTGGGGTCCCGGTGATCAAACCCGAAGATGACATGGAAAGGCCTTCAGGGAAGCCCGGAGCAAACTGGTCTCCCGCCTCGGCCACTTGCTTCTGATTGACGGCGAATGTGTACGGCGGAGCGCCCCCGACAACTTGCAGCTGGTATGAGTATGGCTGGCCTACGGTTGCTGTCGGCGGGGCAGGTGATACGTACAGGTCCACGCCCTGTGCTCCCGAAAGCGTGGTCGTGCTCACCAGCAACCCTGGCGCGATGACGAGCGACGCCAGCACCACGTGTTCGAGGATCTTCCTTGCCCCCGTCCTTGCCTTATTCGAGCTCACCGTTGATCCCGCCCTTTCGTCCAACAACGACTGAACAACGGTGTGATACATCACTTCTTGCGCGATCTGCCAGCGTCCGCGACGATGATGGCCCTCCCGCCGACAAGGGTCTGAGGGCGAGCCTGTTCGCCGGGGTCGCGAGATCAAGTCGACTGGCGACGGATTCATGGCCTGTTTCGACGGTCCCGGACGAGCCATCCGCTGTGCGCAAGCGGTGACTGTCACGGCCGCTGAGCTCGGGCTAGAAACCCGCGCCGGGCTGCACACCGGGAAGTGTGAGATGCGGGGCGACGACATCGGTGGTCTATCCGTCCACATCAGCATGATCTCAAGGGCGTTCCAGGGTCGTGGAAGCTTTTTGCCGTCGCTCGCTCGCACGATTAGCACAATGCAAAGGTGCGCTACCTCGGCAGTCGTCACCGGGAGTCGCCCATAACAGTCGCCGGCACTGACGCAGGTCGACCGCCCGCTATCCGGCGATCCCACCGGTCAGTGGTCCCCCTCTTTGCAAGACTCTTCGATTGTGAGCGAAGCGGTTCTGGAAGGTGTCCGTGATCTGCGTTTGCAACGTCCCGACGGTCGAGTTGTCGCCTGGTCCGAGTTCGGGGACGAGGACGGTGTGCCCCTCCTGCGAGTTCCCGGAACGCCTGGGTGTCGCTACTCGTTGCGGTCTGACCGAACCCCTTGGACGCAACGGCACTTGCGGGTCATCACGACCGAGCGCCCAGGTTTCGGCGCCTCAAGCCGATTGCCCGGGAGGCGGTTCCGCGAGCCAGCCGACGACATAGCCGCAATCTTGGACCAGCTGGACCTTGCTGCCGTCCACGTCATAGGTGCCAGTGGATCCTCGCCGCATCAGCTGGCCTTCGCCTCGCGGCATCCCGATCGCGTGCGTGCCATGACGGTGCTCGTCGGTGCCGCGCCGCCGACGGAAGATGAGATCGCGTTGATGATTGGGCTCAACGCTCAAGCGCATCACCTGGTGCGCGAGGGCGACGTGGAGGGGCTGTACGGGCTCATGGAGTCGATCCGGACCGCCATGCTCGCAGATCCCAATGCGGCGTTCCGCGAGATCATGGACCGTGCGCCAGACGCGGACCGCGCCGTCATGGCCGAGCCCCAATGGCAAACAGAGTTCGCCATCGCGGCGAGGGAGGCGCTCCGACCGGGTCTGGATGGCTGGCTCGATGAGGGTATCGCCATAGCATCGCCGTGGGACGACATCGACCTGAGCACCGTCAGGGCGTCTGTGACCTGGTGGCACGCACCCAAGGACGCCAATGCCCCCTTGGCGGCAGCAAGGCGTCTCGTCGACCAGCTTCCGAATGCACGACTGGTCCAGTTCGGAGAAGACGAAGGTCATCTTGCTGCCTATCACCGGGAGGGCGAGATTCTCGACGAACTTCTCGCCCGCGGGTAACGACCGCAGATCTCTCCTGAAATACAGTTCCCATGTGCTCTCGACAGAGAATCGGCGGTGTCACCTACCGGCATCGGCTAGGGGTGCAACCGATCGAATCCTCGGGGCACTCTCATAGCAGCAGGCCGACCTGTATCCGGCAGTTCCGGCGCAACCCATGCCGGATGCCTCAGGCATAGCGTTCTGGCATGTATCACGACCCCTTGGATGACATGCCCGCCGAGTCTCGTAGCGAAGTCGTTGAGGCGGTGCGTGCTGCTCTCGATGTCGATGAGGGCACAGCCGAGGCCGTCATCCGAGCGCCAGGACCTCTCTGGGACGCGCTAGAGCAAGCCGGTGGCTCAGTGGACTCCTGGGGCGGTGGAGAGTTCTGCTACCTCTTCCCTCGTGTGCTGTCGTTCATCCGCACCGGCGCTCGTGGTGGGTAAGTGCCGATACCGTGCGGCTGTGAGGGATGGCCCCGCTGCCGGTTCGGGGCGAGTGCGGATGCCTCACCGATCCCAATCTCAAGCGCCCCGATCACAGGCATTTGCCGAACTCAAATGAAGCTGAAGTCGGGGACGGCCGAGCTGATGCCCTTGAACAGCTCGCCCTTGGCGGCAAGGAGCTCCTCGGGCGTCCAGGCCGACTCGCGGGTGACCTGGCCCACTGCTTTGAACGCGCTCATGGCGTAGACGTCGCCGCCGAAGACCACGAAGATCTGCCCGTTGATGTCCGCCGAAGCGGGCGCGGCCAGGAAAGCCACGACGTTGGCGATGTTCTTCGGGTCCCACTTGTCGAAGCCCTCTTCGTCCGTGCTCATGCCGCCGCCGAAGATGGTCTCGGTCATGCGGGTACGCGCGCGGGGAGCGATCGCGTTGGCGGTGATGCCGTACCGGCCGAGCTCGCGGGCCTCCACCCAGGTGAGCGCGGCGATGCCCGCTTTGGCCGCGGCGTAGTTGGCCTGTCCGGCGTTGCCGAAGAGGCCCGCCTCCGAGGACGTGTTGATGATCCGCCCGGTCACCTCCTCACCGGCCTTGGCGCGGTTGCGCCAGTAGACCGCGGCGTGGTGCGTGGCGGCGAAGTGGCCCTTGAGATGGACGCGGATGACGTCGTCCCAGTCGGACTCTTCCATGTTGAACGACATCTTGTCCCGGAGGATGCCGGCGTTGTTGACGAGGATGTCGAGGGAGCCGAACGTGTCGACGGCTTGGTCGACCACGCTCTTGCCGCCCTGCCACGAGCTGATGTCGTCGCCGTTGACCGCGGCCTCGCCACCGTCCTTCTTGATGAGGTCGACGACTTCCTGGGCCGGGTGGACGTCCGCGCTGCCCTCGCCGTGCAGGCCGGCACCGACGTCGTTGACGACGATCTTGGCGCCCTCGCCCGCCAGCACGAGCGCTTCCTCGCGGCCGATGCCGCGTCCTGCGCCGGTGACGACCGCCACCTTGCCATCGAGCAGTCCCATGGTGATGCCTCCTTCTGTCCGTCTCTCGGTGAGTTCCGTGTGCGTTCTGTGTGCGAGTGTGCGTGCGCGCCCGGCGATGTGGTCCGGTGCCGTGGGCCCGCGGCCGCCGCCGGATCGGTTCAGGCGCTGCGGGACGCCGCGCGAACGTGCAGTGTGGCCGACGGATCCGTTCAGGGGCAAAACCGGGGCAGCGCCTCGGCGGTCACCTGGCCGACCAACGCCGCGGTCTCGCCCCGGGCCCGGGCCCGGCCGAAGCGGTGGGTCAGGCTCACCACCTCCATGCCCGCAGGTGGCGTCGCGAGCAAGGCCCGGTCCGAGGCGCCCACAATGCACAGCACGGGCAGCGACCCGGCGGGGCGACGAACCGCTCGGGCCAGCGCGAGGACGCCGCCGGGCACCTTGCCCTGGAACGAAGGCGGGTCGAGGTGGCCCTCGCCCGTCACGACGAGGTCGGCCCGCTCGATGCGGCCGGCCAGGCCGACGAAGCCGGCCACGAATTCGAAACCCGGCTCGATCCGTGCGCCGAGCGCGACGAGCCCGCCGGCGAGACCCCCGCGGCACCGGCCCCGGGGAGGGTGGTGACGTCGACGCCGGCGTCGCGTTGGTATCGAGCGGCGACCTCGGCGAGTCGGCGGGTGAGCGCGTCGATCTGTCCCGGCGTCGCGCCCTTCTGGGTGCCGAACACGACGGCGGCGTCGAGGAACGGCGTGGTCACGTCGCACGCGACGATGAGCTCGACGCCGGCGAGGGCCGCCGGCGAGCCGACGGCGTCGTAGGCCCCGGCCCCGCCGTCCGTTGTGGCGGATCCGCCGCACCCGATCACGATGCGTGCCGCTCCGGCGTCCCTCGCCGCGAGGAGGAGCTGGCCGACCCCGGTCGTCGTCGCACGGACCGGGTCGTCGCCGCCGGGCTGGGGGACGAGGGCGCGCCCGGCCGCTCGGGACATCTCGATGACCGCCGTCGCGCCGCTGCGGGCGGCGCGGTCGATCATGCGCCACTCGGCCTGCACCGGCGCGCCGAGAGGACCGGTCACGGTGGTCACGTGGCGGGTGCCGCCGAGCGCGTCGAGCAGGCCCTCGCCGCCGTCGGACATCGGGACCTCGTCGGCCGTCCAGCCGGCCCGCCGGGCCGCGCCCGCAGCCGCCGCGGTGACCTCCGCCGCGGTCGCGGTGCCCCGGAATTTGTCGGGTGCGGCGACGAGGTGCGGCATGCCTGAGCAAGCTAACGAACGAACGGATCGTGCGTCCGAAATGCGATCAGGTCTGTGGACAGATCACCGTCCTGTCGCTTGACAAATCACCCCACTGCGTTCACGGTGAACAATTGAAACCCATGTAGCGGCAGAGGTGGTTGCTGTGTTCCAGGGCTTTCGGTTCCAGGGCTTTCGAAACTCCCCAGTCGGAGTCCTCGCAGCGGTCGTCCTGGCCGGCATATTGTCGGCGGGCGCGTTGGTGGCAGTGGGCGGGATCGCCGTCGTGGGGACCACTCACCCCGCGGGCGCGGCGCCGGCGGCCGGCGTCATCCAGAACTGTCCGAACGGGTTACCGCCCCAATTCAGCGGTTTCTCAGGTGGGACAGGGGCCTTTCACAGCGACCACTTCCTCAGCGACTACGTGACGGCGCCGCCGTTCGGGGCCAACGACATCCCGAACGGCGACTTCACCAACATCTTCCTGATGCCGCCCACTTTCACCAGCTGGGACACCTACGTCGCCAGCCTCCCGGCGGCCATGCGGCCTCCCACCCAGGAGCAGATCGACGCCATGACGCTCGGCCTCGTCTGCAGCTCCTTCTTCGACCTGCTCACCCAGTACAACCTGAACACGCCCGTCTACGCGGGAGACCAGGTGACGAATTCCCGCTGCGTGACCACCGCCCAGCACGATGCGATGAGCACCGGTGGTGTCATCTCCTATGCGACCATGCGCAGCTTCGCAGCGTGCAACTCGAGCGCCAACCAGAATCCCTCTGCCCAGGTCAACATCTTCGTCGGGCCCACCATCAAGGCGTCCGCCTACAACGAGGACGGCACCGACCTGTGCAGCGCCAACCTGGGCGGCTATCACGGGGCCGGGGTCGGCGTCCCCCAGTGGACCACGATCGCGACGCTCCCGAGCTGCAACTCCAATCCCGGAGGAGTCATGCAAGTGGAGTCCCACGAAATGGTGGAGCTCATTTCCGACAACTTCGGCCTCGGATGGGTCCACGGTGTCCTGCCCGACTTCAACGAGACGTACGACAACGGAGAGCTCGAGGACATCTGCAGCGGCGTCGGCGTGACACCGACGCCGGCCATCCCGTTCCCCGACATCATCCCAAAGAGCGGGGGACCCCCGATCACCGGGCTCCAGACGGGCTCGTACTGGTCCGACCAGGACAACAGGTGCGAGCCCGGGGCCATCATGAACGACACCCCCGTGCCGTTGGCAGGCAGCCCGTCGGTCACCTTCTCCGGCAGCGTCCACAGCCTCACCGTGCCGATAAGCGACAGCAACACCAACACGATCAAGGCGCTCGAGCTCGACGTCGCCACCGGCACGAGCGGACTGGGCGGCGGGAACTCACTCGACGTCACGCTCACGGTGAACCTGGGCGGGGGCATGCACTCCTTCACCACCGACGGGTTGAACGAGGGCACGCTGTGGGGCAACGGGACGATGCACGCGGTCCTGCTGCCCTTCGTCGACGGGATCTCGCCCTCCGACCTGGTCAGCATGACCCTGTCCACCGACAGCACCAGCTGGAACGTCACCGGGGTCCAGCTGCAGGCGTCGGTGGTCACCCCGACGGTCGGATGCACCCCGAAACCGCCCATCGTGGGCGTGAACGCCAACGGCCACACGGCGCTGAGCGACGGAAGCCACGGGCTCGTCAGGTTCACCGGAGGCTCGAGCGAGACGTTCGTCGAGCCGTTCCACTCCCCGAGCGGCGACGCCAACCGGCAGGTGGCGGGGATGTCGCTGGTGATCGGCACCGGCGGGGACGACCTCCGTGCCGGCAACGAGCCGCAGGACAACGCCAACGCCATCATCAAGCTGAGTGACGATCAGCAGATCGTGTTCGACAACATCAACGACAACGCCAACTGGACCAACGGCTTCACCAGCCAACCCATCGACCTGGCGGACGACAGCCCCCTCCCGAACGTCATCCCGCTCAACGCCCTGCCGCCCGACACGACGGTCGGTCAGATCACCTCGCTCACCCTGCAGACGGACCTGCCGGGAGGGGGCGGGGGCGACAACTGGGACGTGAAGTCGATCTCCCTGACCGCGGCGGTCGGCTGCCCCGCAACCTCGCCACCCCCCACTTTCGTCAACACCACGCTGGTCAACGTCGCCAACACCACCACTCTGGGCGACGGGAGCACCGGCCTGTGCCGGGAGACGGGGGGCAGCAACGACTGCAATGAGACCATCCCGCCCGTTTCGCCCTCGCTGGCGTCGGACACCGTGACCGCCCTGCAGGTCACCCTGACCACCGGAAGCGACAACCTGCGCGGAGGCGGAGAACAAGGAGACAACGCACAGGTGATCCTCAATTTCGGGGGGTCGCAGACGTATCAGAACGTGAACAACAGCGACACCCTCGACAACGGATCGGTCTTCTCGTTCCCGCTCGTCCCACCGCCGTCGACCACGCTGGGATCCTTGACGTCGATCGACATCCATACACAGTTCGGCAGCCTGTTCCCCGACAATTGGGACATCGCCGGCATCCGGCTGGACGCGACGGCCGACCCTCCGGGCGCTTCGACCCTCCGACATCCCCCCGCGCCATCGGCCCTTGCCGCGTCGGTGCCGTCGGTGCCCGGGGCCCAGGCGGGTCAGCCCGCCGTAGGACGCCCGCAGGTGGCTGATCAGCCCGCCACCGCGCCGACGACCACCCCCGACACCACCCCGCCGCCCGATTGGTTCGTGACCTCGACCCCGAACGAGGGGAGCGGGGGCAACCAACTGTTCGCCACCTCGTGCGCCGACCCGAACGACTGCGTCAGCGTGGGCGACGCCGCGTCGACCGGCGGAGTGACGCCCCTGGCGGAAGTCCTCGCCGGGGGGAGCTGGACGGTGACACCGACGGCCTCCCTCGGTGACGCCATCGGCATCCTCTACGGCGTGTCGTGTGCCAGCGCCACGCAATGCACGGCAGTGGGCGACGAGGTCCTCGGCGGTGTCGGCCCCGCGCACCAGCCCTTGGTCGAGAGCTGGAACGGCGCGACCTGGTCCCTCGTCACCACGCCGCCACCCGGGCCCGGCGACAGCCTCTTGAGCGGCATCACCTGCCCGGCCGCCAACGACTGCGTCGCCGTGGGACACGTGTACGTCGACGGCACAGCGCAGGCCCTCGTCGAATCATGGAACGGATCCGCCTGGATGATCGTTCCATCGCCGGACCCGTCCTTCGGTGACACCATGCTCTTCGGCGTGTCGTGCCCCACCACGAAGGCCTGCACGGCAGTCGGCGCCAACGACGCCACCGGGCCGGACCAGACGCTGGTCGAGACGTACAACGGCGCCACCTGGACCATCGAGCCGTCGGCCAACAACGGCACCGCGGCCAACGCGTTGCAAGCCGTCTCGTGCTCGAGCGCGGTCAAATGCATGGCCGTCGGAGACTTCGTGAACAACTTCGGGAATTCCAACCAGGCCGAGAACACGCTGATCGAGAGCTGGAACGGCGTCTCGTGGACCATCGTCGCGAGCAAGAACCCCGAGGCCGCGGGGGACGGTTTGGACGGCGTGTCCTGCCCCGACACCCACCACTGCGTCGCCACCGGTTCGTCGTTTGACGGATCGACCCATTTCGACCTGGTCGAGAGCTGGAGCGGCACCACCTGGTCCACCACCACCGTGCCCAGCCCGGGTGCCACCACCAGCGTGCTGGCGGGGGTCTCGTGTAACACCTACGTCAACTGCCAGGCGGCCGGCTTCGACGACAACAGCTCGGGGACCCTCCAGACCTTGGACCTCGCCCACTACGTCCCGGTGCCGACCATGAGCCAAGTGAAGTTCACCCTTTCCCCGTCCCTCCAGCTCACCTTGTCCGGCTCGGGGTTCACGCCGAAGCCGCCGGCGCAGGGGACGCACTGCGGGCACAGCGGCTCGGACTACCCCTACTCCTACTTCACGGTCTCCGACCTCACCGGAGGGTGGGAAGCCGGTGCGACGGGTGAGTGCGTCGGGCTGGTGGTCCCGTCATACCAGAGCACGGCCGTCACGTTCAGCTTCGGGAACGACTACGGCTCTCCCAACGTCCTCGATCCGGGAGACACCGTCGAGATCGTGCTCTACGGCGGGGTGTGCTTGGCCACCGTTCCTGCAGCAACTGCCACGGAAACCTGCGCGGTCGCCTGACCGACCGTCCGCGGCGGGCGACGGGCAGCCGCTGGAAACGCCGGGCCGGAGCGACGGCGGAGTGCGGGCGAGAGGACTCGAACCTCCACCCCCTCTCGGGGACCGGGACCTAAACCCGGCGCGTCTGCCAATTCCGCCACGCCCGCAGCGGTCCCGCAGTGCGGGTGAACTGGGAGTGTACGGCCGGGTGCCCACGGATGCCCCCGGCTCCAACTAGCCTCATGGCCATGTCCAGTGCTTTCGAAGCCCCCCAGATCGTTGCCGCCGGGGCTGATATCGACCCGAGCGGCCGGGTCTTCCAGCAGCTCCTGAAGGAGCGCATCGTCTTCATCGGCAGTGCGATCGACCAGGTGACGGCCAACCTCGTCTGCGCCCAGCTCATCCTCCTGGAGGCCGAAGAACCCGACAAGGACATTTCGCTCTACATCAACTCGCCTGGTGGCTCGGTCACCGACGGCCTCGCCATCTACGACACGATGCAGTACGTCCGGCCGGACGTCTCCACCATCTGCGTGGGGCTGGCGGCCAGCATGGGCCAGTTCCTGCTCTGCGCCGGCGCGCCGGGCAAGCGCTACGCCCTGCCGCACTCGCGGATCCTCATGCACCAGCCGTCGGGGTCCATGCAGGGCCAGGCGGCCGACATCGCCATCCAGGCCGAGCAAATCATCTACCTCAAGCGGATGATGGCCGAGCGCATCGCCTTCCACACCGGGCAGCCGCTCGAGCGGATCGAGACCGACTCGGACCGCGACCGCTGGTTCACCGCCGACGAGGCCTGTGAGTACGGTTTCATCGACAAGGTGATCGACCGCTCGACGGCCACGGCGGCGGCAGGGAAATCATAGGCGTGGCATTAGACGTCCCGGCCCCCTCGTCGGACGCAGACAGCAGACTCGAGGAGGCAGTGGAGCGGCGGGTGGCGGACGATTCGCCCATGGCGGCCCAGGCGGCCGGCGTCGGCGCGCGCGTCGCGAGGCGAGGGTCCTCGACCCGGATCGTCACACCGACCATCAGCGTGCGCCAGCGCCTGCGCGAGATCTGGCTGTCTCGCGAGCTGCTGATCTACCTCGTCCGCACCGAGATCAAGGTCAAGTACAAGAACTCGGTACTCGGCCTCGTGTGGTCCATGGTGGCGCCGGCCATGACGCTGGCCATCTACTTCGTGGTCTTCCAGATCGTGCTCGGCAACAAGCAGCCGAACTTCGTGATCTTCCTCTTCGCCGGCCTGCTGCTGTGGAACCTCTTCTCCCTCGGCGTCCAGACCGGCACGGGCGTGGTGGTCAACAACGCCGGCATCGTGAAGAAGGTCTCGTTCCCCCGGGAGATCCTGGCCCTGGCCGCGGTCGGGTCCGCCTGCGTCTTCTTCTTCTTCCAGGCGATCGTGATGGTGATCTTCCTGGTGGTGCTGCACTCGGTGCCCGACTGGAGCTACTTGCCGGTGCTGCTGCTCGCCCTGGTCACCGGGATCGTGCTGTCGTCGGCCATCGGGGTCCTGCTCTCGTCGGTCAACGTCTACCTGCGCGACACCCAGCACCTGATTGAGGTCATCCTCACCGCGTGGTTCTGGGCCTGCCCGATCGTCTACGCCTACCAGTCGAACATCGGCGAAAAGCTCGGGCCCAAGGGCCTGACCTGGATCTACTTCCTCAACCCCATGGTGCCCCTCGTGCTCTCGTTCCAGCGCTGCATCTACGCCCACCCCACCACGTACGCCTGGGTGAACGGCGTGTACACGACGTTCCATGTGCTGCCCACGAAGAGCATGGCGTGGTACGTCGGCCTGGACCTGGCCGTGCTGTTCCTCTCGCTCATACTCTTCCTCGTCGCCCTCGCCATCTTCGGCCGGCTCGAAGGCAACTTCGCCGAGGAGCTCTGATCGTGAGCGACTACGCCGTCGACGTCCGCAACGTCTCCAAGCGCTTCCGGCTGGCCCACGGGCAGTACAACACGGTCAAGGAGCGCCTCATCCACGGGGGCCGGCGCAAGTCCACCGAGGACTTCTGGGCCCTGCGAGAGGTCTCGCTCACCGTCCGCGAGGGCGAGACGGTTGGCATCCTCGGCCGTAACGGCTCGGGCAAGTCGACCCTGCTCAAGTGCATCTGCGGCGTGCTCCAGCCCACGGACGGAGAGGTCGCCGTCCGGGGCAAGATGGCCGGGCTCTTGGAGCTGGGAGCCGGTTTCCAGCAGGACCTGACCGGCCGCGAGAACATCTACCTGAACGGCTCGCTGCTCGGGATGTCCAAGCGCGAAGTGGACCGGGTCTTCGACGCCATCGTCGACTTCTCCGAGCTCGAGGAGTTCATCGACGGGCCCGTGAAGTTCTACTCGTCGGGCATGTACGTGCGCCTCGGCTTCGCCGTCGCGGTCAACGTCGATCCCGACATCCTCGTGATCGACGAGGTGCTGGCCGTGGGTGACGAGCGCTTCCAGCGCAAGTGCGTCGACCGGGTCAAGCAGTTCCAGGAGGAGGGGCGCACCATCCTCCTGGTGACCCACTCGGCCGACACTGTGCGCAGCATCTGCGACCGCGGCGTCGTGCTGAGCCACGGGCGCCTGGTGGGCGAGGGCGAGCCCGGCGAAGCCACCCGCATCTTCCGCGAGGGGCTCATGGCCGAAGGGGCCGGCATGTCGATCGCCGACCCCGCCGTGCCGGCGGCGCCCGGCAGCAACGCGGGCGGGCTGGACGAGGGCGAACGGCCTGTCCGCTTCCGCTCCGTCCATCGCGTCTACTCGGGCGACAACTCGGTGCCCTACATGTGCACCGGCGACGACCTCACCATCCGCGTCGAGTTCGAGGCGCTGTACCCGACCGACGACGTCGTCTTCTCGCTGGAGATCCGCAACGAAGAGAACTACACCATCATGCGCACCGACACGACCATCATCGGCGTCTCGATCGACGCGCCGCCGGGCGTCAGTGTCATGCACTTCGGGATCGTCAACATGCCGATGCTCGACGGGTCCTTCTCCTTCGCCGTAGGGGTCCAAAGCCGGGGCGGCATCCTCTACGACTGGCAGGAAAACGCCGGGACGTTCGAGGTCATGAACCCGGGGAAGATGAGCGGATTCCTGCGCATGGACGTCCATGCGGCGCTCATCTCCACCGAGAGTGCCGTCGACTCGGCCGCCCTGGCCTGAGGACACCGCAGATGAGCGAGACCGAAGAGACGCGGCCGGCCGATGCCCAGGCCTATATCCAGCAGGTGATGGCCGAGATCGCTGAGGAGGTGCGCCTGCGCCGTGCCTCGGGCGACCTGCCCCCGAAGCTCGAGCGCGAGCTCGACGAGCTGTTCCTCGCCCACTCGCCCATCGGCGTGCGCGGGGGCGACCTGGGCGAGGCGTTGCGCCAAGTCGATGCCGCGACGTTCATCGACCCCGTCGTCCCGGTCGACTCGGAGCGGGCCGCCGGCTCCTTCGTCAAGAAGGGCATGCGCTCCATGATGCTGTGGTACGTGGGCTGGCTCACCCACCAGATGAGCCAGTCCGCCTCCGCGGTGAGCCGGGCCCTGCACATTGTGGACGAGCGCCTCAAGGAGCTCGAGCGCGAGGTCGAGTCGCAACGGGCCCCGGACGCGGCGGTGGTCGAGTTCCCGGCCTCGTCCGGTTTGGCCGCCTGGTGGGCCGAGCCGGCGGTGGCCGCCCTGGCCAAGGTGCCCGGGCGCGTCCTGCACGCCGCCTGCGGCGACGGGTGGCTGGTGCGGCGCCTCATCGAGGCGGGTGGCGACGCGTACGGGGTCGACCCGCGGGCGGCTGTCGTCGACGCCGCCGAGCTCGGGGTGCTGGACCTGCGCGCCGAGGGCCTGTCCGAGCACCTGCGCTCGGTGGCCGCGGCGGGGCTCGGGGGGATTGTGCTGAGCGGCATCGTCGAGGGCCTGTCGGGCGGCGAGCGCGCCCAGCTGCTCACGGCTGTGGGCACGCGGCTGGCGCCGGGCGGGACCCTGGTCCTCTACTCGGTGACGCGCCAGTCCTGGGAGGCCGCCGACGCGCCGTTCGGGGCCGACCTCGCGCCGGGCCGCCCGCTCCGCGCGGAGACGTGGTGCCGGCTCCTGGAGCAGGGAGGCTACGAGGCGACGGCTCAGGTGGACCCCGAGGGATCCGACTACCTGATCACCGCCGTCCGCTCCGGGGTCACGCCGTACCTCTCCACCTGATGGCCGCCGCCGGGAGGCCGGTGGCCGTCCACCAGTTCGTCCCGACCCTCAACCCCCACGACGCCACGGGCACCCATACCCTCATGGCGCGCGACATCCTGCGCCGGGCCGGCTGGCGTTCCGACATCTTCGCCGAGGCCATCCACGACGATCTCGCCTCCGAGGGGTACAAGCACTGGATGTACCCCGAGCACGCGGCCGAGGGCGACGTCGCCCTCTACCAGTTCACGACGTCGTCGGCGGTGGCCGGCTACCTGCTCGAGCACGGCCTGCCGCTGATCCTCGACTCGCACAACTTCACCGCCCCCGAATTGTTCGCCGGCTGGGAGCCGAACAACGTCGAGCGCGCGGCCCGGGCGGCCGACGAGTTGGCGCTTCTGGCGCCCCGCGCCCTGCTCGGCCTGGCCGACAGCTCGTACAACGCGCGGGGCCTGCGCCGAGCGGGCTGCCGGCGCACGGCGGTGGTGCCGGTGTTGGCCGACTACGGCCGGGTGACGACTTCCCCCGATCCGCGCGTGGCGGCCGAGCTTGCCGCGCTGAAGGCGGAGGGCGGCGCCGATCTGATCTTCGTCGGCCGCGTGGTGCCCTCCAAGGCCCAGCACGAGCTCATCAAGGCGCTGTGGGCCTACCGCCGCCTCTACGACCCCCAGGCTCGGTTGCACCTGCTCGGGGGCACTTCGAGCTACGCGTACAGCAAGTCGCTGCACGACTTCGCCGACGATCTCGGGCTGTCCGCCGCGGTGCGCATCGCTGGCGAGGTCTCCGACGCCGCCCTGGCCGCGTACGTCGGCGCGGCGGACGTCTTCCTCTCGCTGTCGCTGCACGAGGGTTTCGGCGTGCCGCTGGTGGAGGCGATGTCCGCCGGCGTCCCCATCGTCACCCGCGACGCCGGCGCGGTCACCGAGACGGTCGGCGGCGCGGCGCTGGTCCTCGAGTCGGTGGAGCCGTCCTACGTCGCCGCCGCGATCCGGCGGGTGTGCACCGACGAGGCGTTGCGCCGGTCGCTGACCGAGCGCGGGCGCCGGCGCGCCGCTGAGCTCCAAGGCGACGCCGTGGCGACCCGGCTGGTGGACGCGGTCGCCGAGGTGGTCGGGCGGCCGTGAGCAAGAAGGTGGTGTTCGTCACGCCCCGCTACGGCACCCAGGTGATGGGCGGCGCCGAGACCGCGGCGCGCCAGCTGGCCGAGCACCTGCGGGCCCACACCGACTGGGAGTCCGAGGTGCACACCACCTGCGCGCTCGACCCGCACACCTGGGCCGACGAGCTGGAGCCCGGGCTCACGGCAGTGAACGGTGTCCCGGTGCACCGCCACCCCTCGGCCCACGGCCGCATCATGGACTTCTACAACCTCGACGGGCTGCTGCGGCTGGCGCCGCAGCTGGCCACGCGGGACCAGGGCAAGCGGTGGGTCGACTACAACGGCCCGGTCTCACCCCACCTCGTCGACGCGGTCTGCGCGTCCGACGCCGACGTCGTGGCCTTCTACCCGTACATGTACCACCCGACGGTTGCGACCATCGGGAAGGTCCGCGTCCCGGCGGTGCTGCACCCGGCTGCGCACGACGAGCCGGCGCTGTACCTGCCGGTCTTCCGCGGCACGTTCGGTGACGCCGACGGCTTCTGCTTCCACACGGCGGCCGAGCGGTCGCTGGTCGAGCGGATGTACCCGGTGGCCGAACGCCCCCAGATCGTGCTGGGTCTCGGGGTGGGGGAGTCCGAGGGCACGGGCCGGCCCGGGGTCGAGCTGCTGGGGCTGGGCGACCGGCCTTACATCGTCAGCGTCGGCCGCGTCGACGAGCACAAGGGCTCCAAGATGCTCGCGGCGTACTTCGCCACTTACAAGGAACGCCATCCCGGCCCGCTCGCCCTGGCGTTGGTCGGCCCGGTGTCGTACCAGCCACCACCGCACCCCGACATCGTCGTGACCGGCCCGGTCGACGAGCCGGACAAGTGGGACATCGTGCGCGACGCTCTGGTCGCGGTGTCGCCGTCGGCACTCGAGTCGTTCTCGCTCGTCGTCGTCGAGGCCTGGGTCGACCGGGTGCCCGTGCTCGTGAATGGCTCGTGCGGCCCCACCCGCGAGCACGCGGAACGTTCGGGCGGCGGCCTGTGGTTCCAGTCGTATCCCGAATTCGAGGCGGCGCTGCACCGGCTGGTGACCGACGCCGCGCTGCGCACCGCCCTGGGCCAGCGGGGCCGGGACTACGTCGACGCCCACTTCCAGTGGCCTGTGGTCATCGCGCGCTACGACGCGTTCCTCGAGTCGGTGGCTGAGCGGGGCCGCAGCCTGCCCGGGATCTTCTGAGGGACGTGGTCGCCGGGCGCGACGGGCCTGCGCGTTAGCGGGTCTCTTCGGGGACTGCGGGCTGTCCTCCCACGGAACGCCGCATCGCCGCGTGGATCGCGTTCGGAGTGAGGACTCCGAGATAGGTCCCGTCCTGGATGACGGGGATCCACCGGACGTCGTGCTCGAGCATCTCGCCGAAGGCCGCCCGGAGCGAGGTGCCCAGCGGTACCTGGACGTCGAAGGGCACCAAGTGGTCTTGCACAGACCCGGTCGCGCTCGGGTCGAGCTCGATCCAACCGAGGAGGCCGTGGCCTGCGTCGACCACCACGGCCCATCGGATGTCGGCGCCCGCAGCCTGCGCTCGGGCGTCGAGCATCGTGACGTCGGGCAGTACCTCGGGCGGATGAAAGAGATCGTCGGGCACGATCGGGACCACGGCCAGCAACCGGACGCCGCGGTCGGCACCGACGAAGTCGGCGACGAACGGCGTGGCCGGACGCCCGAGCACCTCCGCCGGGGTGTCGTACTGCTCGAGCACGCCGCCCTTGGAGAGCACGACGATGCGGTCGCCGAGCTTGGCCGCCTCGTCGATGTCGTGCGTGACGAAGACAATGGTCTTCTTCAGTTGCTGTTGGAGATCCAGGAGCTGTTGTTGCAGGCGCAAGCGGGCGATCGGGTCGACGGCGGCGAAGGGCTCGTCCATCAAGAGCACCGGGGGATCACCTCCGAGGGCCCGTGCGACCCCGACTCGTTGCCGTTCACCGCCTGACAGCTCGTGGGGGAAACGACGTGCGTAGAGAGTGGGGTCGAGGCCCACCAGCTCGAGCAGCTCGTGCACGCGCACGTCGACACGCGCCTTGTTCCAGCCGAGGAGACGGGGGACGGTGGCCACGTTGTCGGCGACGCGACGATGGGGGAACAGGCCGCCCTGCTGAATCACGTACCCGATACCCCGGCGCAGCATGACCGGGTTCGTCTTCAAGACGTCGACGTCGTCGATCAAGATGCGGCCACCGGAGGGCTCGATCAGGCGGTTGATCATCCGTAGGGTGGTCGTCTTCCCGCAGCCCGAAGGGCCGACCAGGACGCACAGCTCCCCGGTCGAGACGGTGAAGCTGAGCTCGGTCACGGCAACCGAGTCCTTGTTGTAGCGCTTCGTCACACGATCGAGCGTGATCACGCGGTCCCACGCTACTCATGGATCCGGGCGAGACACCCGGTCAAACGCCCACTGGGCCGGCGCCCGGCCGATAGGGTCGGTTCGTGGTTCTGGCCACCGGCAACCCGTTCTTTCGCTGGAGCTACGTCACCAGCCAGTGGGGACAGATCCAGTCTGACCTGGTGCAGCATATTGAGCTGAGCCTGATCGCCGTGGTCATCGGCACTCTGTTGTCGATCCCCCTCGGCGTGTTGGCCTGGCGCTATCGCCTCGTCCGCACTCCCGTGTTCGGCGTCGCGAGCGCGTTGTACATCATCCCCTCGTTGGCCTTGTTCGCCGTCCTCGGTGGCGTCACCGGGTACGTACCGCCCCGATCATGGGTGACGGCCGAGATCGCCCTCGTGGGATACACCCTGCTCATCCTCATCTGGAACACGGTGGCGGGCCTCAATGCCGTGCCCGAGGACGCCCGGGAAGCCGCCACCGCGCTCGGGTACTCGCCGAACGCGGCGCTCGTGCGGGTCGACCTTCCCCTTGCGCTGCCGTACATCTTCGCCGGGCTCCGAGTGGCGACCGCCACGGTCATCGGATTGGTCACGGTCACCGCCTTGATCGGTCTCGGTGGTCTCGGCCAGCAGATCACCTACGGCTTCAACATCGCGTACAACACCCCGATCATCGTGGGGCTGGTGCTCTCCATACTCCTGGCTGCCGTGGCCGACCTTCTCCTTGTGGGCGCCCAGAGGTTGGCCGTCCCGTGGTCGCGCGCCAGCCGCAAGGCGCGGGCGGCCGCGGGCTGAGTGGTGCGCTGATGTCATTCCTGGCCAGCCTCTTCGACTGGTTCACGTCCTCGGCCAATTGGGTCGGACCGAACGGGATCCCTGCGCTTCTTTGGAGCCAGCTCCTCCTGAGTGCGGCCGTCATCGTCACGGCGCTCGTTCTCGGCGGTGGTCTCGGGGCCGTCCTCGGGCACACCGGCCGGGGCTCGCTGGTCGCCGTCAATTCGGCCAACGCCTTCCGGGCCGTACCCACACTCGCCCTCCTGACCCTGCTGGCCATCCAACCCGAGATCTCACTCAAGTGGGGTGGCTTCCTCGCCGCGTGGATCGCGCTGACCGTCCTGGCCGTTCCGCCGATCCTCACCAATACCTATGTCGGGATCCGGGAGGTCGACGCGGACGTCCGCGACGCCGCCAAGGCGATGGGCTTCAAGGGGTGGCAGGTCTTCGGACGGGTGGAGGCGCCCTTGGCGGTCCCGTTCGTGATGGCCGGTATCCGGACCGCGTCGATCGAGGTCGTCGCCACGTCCACCCTGGCTGCCTACGTCAGCTATTCGGACCTGGGGACATATGTCATCTCCGGACTCAATACGGAGAACTCCGTCCTGGCGACGGCCGGCGCCATCCTCGTGGCTGCCCTGGCCGCCGCGGTCGCGTTCGTGCTCAGCGTGGCAGGCCGGTTCCTCACTCCGCTGCCTCTCCGGCACCAGTCCCGCGTCGGGCCTTTCTCGGCCCGACCGTCGGTGACCTGAGCCCCCGACAATTGGGACGCCCGGCGGTCCTGCTGCCGACTACGTGTGCAAGTGCTCGGAGGTCACCCAGGACTGGGCAACGGCTGCCGGCTCCTCCTGCTGCTGAGTCACCTCGAGGTTGAGCTTCGAGATCGCAGTGGTCGTGAGCTTGGCGTCGACGGCGTCGAGAACGCTGGCCACTCCGGACGTGTCCACGGACTTGCGGATCACCGGGACGATGTAGTCGGCGCCCTCGAGGTGCTTGTTGTCGGTCAGTGCAACGAAATTGTTGGAAACCACATTGCCGTCGCTCGAGAACAGCTCAACCACCTGGACCTCTCCGTTTTTCAGCGCGGCCACGCTCAGAGGGCCTGCTTCGTCGAGGGACTTGAACCCGGCGAAGTGGAGCCCGTAGACCTTCACGAGCCCAGCCTCACAACCGGCGAACGTCGGGCACTCGGGGGGGCCGCCCAGAGTCAACTTCGAGGCGTAGGGCTTGAGGCTCGAGATCGTCGTGAGGTGGTCCTTGCTGGCCGTCGCCCGGGTGACCGCGAAGACGTTCGTATCGAGGGCCTTGGACGCCGGCAACACCGTGACCCCGTACTGAGCCAGAGCCTTCTGATCGGCCGGGATGGCCGTGGCGATGTTGTCCCCGGCTGCCTGGGGTGTCCCGCCGTGGAGGAACCCGAGCAACGAAGCGGCGTAGTCGGGCTCGAGGTTGATCTGATCCTTTTCCAGCGCGGGCACGACGATGGCCCGGGTGCCCAGCGCCGGCTCCACCGTGACCGGGTAACCGGCTTTCTTCAGGACATCAGCCCAGATGTTCGACACGATCGCCTGCTCTTCGAAGTCGGTCGAGCCGATCACGATGGCGGGCTTCGAGCTCGAGTCGGTCGACGCGAACGCACCGGCAGGCAGGGCCACAACGGCCGCTATTGCCACCAGGCTGGACAAGAGGATCGTGCGGTATCGATGCATCAGGTCAACCTATCCCCTGAGAGTTTTACGCCCCACTCCTGCCGCGCTCTCAGATATTTGAACGTGCCGTGGGCGCTTATATTCCTCAAACCTTTGTGGGTCCGATTGAAGCCAACCGCCGACCCTGGGAGGTCCGTCCCACGATCGAAAGGGCGAGACCCGTCGGCCGCCCACCGTTGGCGAGTCTTCGATCTTCGACGCCGCGGCCACCCAGCCGCGCACAATAGCCCTCTGGCCTGGTCAGGGTGGGTGGGGGGCTCCATTTTCCCTGGTAGAGCGTTGACTCAGCCGTAGGGGCAAACTCCCTCACCCAGCAAGGACGACGGGTCGGAATTGGTCTCACCAACCCGATTGCATCTGCCCAGCGATGACTACGTTGACGGCGGGGTGGACCGACCGCCGGTCTTCCGACGAGAAGCTCAGCGTGAGCGCCGTTCGCGGCAGACGGTACCCGGCCGAAGACGACTTCGGAGCCTTTGTCGTTTCGCCCGCAGGGCCGCGACGATCCTTCGGAAAGTGCTCGCAAGAGAAAGGAGCAAATGTCATGACGGGCGCAAGCCAAAACGGTCCCGTGCTGTTCTGCTTCGATGGTTCTGAGGGTTCAAGGGCAGCCATGAAGGTCGCCGCGGAACTGATCAACCGACCGGTCGACGCTGTTGTGCTCACGGTTTGGGAAACCGTGGCAACGCGCTTGGCCCTTTCGGGTGCTTTTGCGGCGGGCAATACGACGGGGGGCGCGGACTTGGATGCAGAGGAAGAGTCCTATGCAAGGTCGGTCGCGGAAGAAGGAGCGTTGCGGGCGAACGAGCACGGATACAAGGCCTCAGCGATGGTGAGGGAGTCCTTCGACGGGATCCCCAAAGCCATCATGGACACCGCGGACAATGTCTCAGCACGGTTGATCGTTTGCGGCCAACGGGGTCGCGGAGTGGTGCGCAGCACGCTTGGCAGCGTCTCCCACGCGCTGGCGTCGCATGGCCGACGCCCGATCCTCATTGCTCCGGAACGACCAGCAGGCGAGGGTTGATGGTCACTCCTGTATGCGCCGCATGACGATCTCACCGGAGTAGAACCCCGGTTCGTCGGACCCTGGCGGGCAGCATGACGCCTACTCGATCGATGTTGGCCACCGCTCGGATGCCCACGAGCTCCAGCTGACGTGGCCGGCGGGAGGCGGGTCGAGCTCGGCCCCACCGAGCTCCGCGTCGTCTGGAGGCTGGAAGAGGAGCCTGTACGCAGCGAGGTCGTCGTCGCTGATGTAGAAGGTCGTCCCACCATCAGTTGACGCGCGACCGTCACGCCGACGTTGCTGCTCGTCTTCGTCGATCTCGAGGTAGACGAGCTCGCAGGAGGCCCCCACCTCGGCGGCCAGGGCTTTGAGGGCAGTTCGTTCGTCCTTGCCCCAGACCCCGAAGTCCAAGACGACGTCGATGCCTTTGCGCAAGGTCCGAAGTGCCAGCCAGACGAAGCGCCCCTCGAGGACGTCCCGCTTGCCGTCAGCATTGTGATGGCCGAACAGGGGGATCATCCACTCGTCGGGAGTCAGCCTCAGGGCCTGGTGTTCTTCCTCGACCTGCTTCGCCCGAGTGCTCTTGCCGGATGCCGGAAGCCCGATCATCACGTAGAGCGTGGGCGGTGTCTGCCTCACGTCCTCCATTGTGTCCGACGGCCCCTTTTCAGGCAGTCGGCAAAATACCCTGACCCGGGGAGCTCCGGTTGGCTGGAGACGGCCAAGAGCGTGGCACGTCGCGTCGATGGGGATTTACGCTACGTACGCTTTGACATGAACGTGTCCGCTCGACACGTCGACTTCACGGCATTGCGCAGAGGTGGGGCGGCGACCGGCGGGAACGGGCTCCGGAGTGGCCCCGCCACCGGGAAGGCCACGCCGGCGAGTCACCCCGACGAGGTCAACGAGGCCGTCTTCACGTTCGTCTCCGGATAGACGTCCCCGGGGGCCCGCGGTCGGTCGCGTGACTTACTGGCCCGGTGCGGATCAGATATGACCATGGTCCGACAGGCTCAACAAGAGGTCAGAAGTTGGTGGCGCGCCGTTCGATCGTCCTTTCGGTCCGGAGCGTTCCTGCCGGCGCGCGTCAGCCGCACCCAGCTTCTCCTGGCCACGAGGGTGGCGGTGGCCGCCGGGATCGCCTGGGCGGTCGCGCTGCTGGTCGATCCGCATTCGCGTCCGTACTTCGCGCCGCTGGCCGTGATCTTGATCGTCCAGCCGACGGTGTACGACTCGCTCTCGCGGGCATTGCAGCGGGTCGTCGGGGTCGTGTTAGGGGTGGCCGCAGCCCTGGCGGTGGGCCACTTCCTCACCCCGAGCGGCTGGAGCATCGCCATCATCGTCTTCGCGGGCCTCCTCATCGGCTGGAGCGTCCGTCTCGGCCCCCAAGGTGTGGTGCAGGTCCCGATCAGCGCCCTCCTCGTCATCGCGGTGGGAAGCGCGACCACGAGCTACGGGAGCAGACGCGTCCTGGACACGTTGATCGGCTCCGCCATCGCCGTCCTGGCGGTGCTGGTGAGTCCCTCGGCGCCGGCGCCCGAGCGCGTGGTCTCCGATGCCGTGGCACCGTTGCGTCGTTGTCGCGACCTCCTGGTGGACATCGGGTCGGCCATCGGCTCGGCCTGGACCCTCGAGCAGGCCGAGGTCTGGCGAGGGAGCGCATTCGGGCTGGTCGACGCGGTCACCAAGGCGAGGAGGGACCACGAAGGACATCAGCTCACGGCCCGCTGGAACACACGGGCCCGCCGAGATCGCCCTGTGCTCGAGCGGGCGGACGAGGCGCTGCGCGTCGCCGAATTGACCGCCATCCAGACTCGCTCTATCGCACGGGCTTTGGTCGACGGGGCGGCAGATACTCGCCCGATGCCTGCCGTCGGCACCATGCTCGTCTCCACGGCTTCTGCGATCGAGTCCTACGCGGCATGGATCGCGTCTCCCGACGACCCGGCCGATCGACAACGACTCTCGGACGCCATCCGTGTCGCGGGAGGGACGTTCGGCCAGGCCGTGGGCCGAGCGCAGCAGCGGTGGGGAGACGATCCCACGCAATGGCTGACGTTCGGGACGATTCTGACGATGAGCCGGAGGATCCTGGCCGAGGTCAGTAGCCCGCTCGATTCGATGGACGAAGCGGCGTGAAACCCTGCCCTCGGAGGAGGCCCAGCTACCTAGAAGCCGAACATGCCCACCATGGGCTGGTTCAGATGCTGCCCGCCCATCGACCCCTTGAACGGCGCGTCCCCGTAGGCGAAGATGCCGCCGTCCCGCGCGACGAACCAGTAGCCGCCGCCGTCGCCGGTCGCCTGCATCGCCACCACCGGCTGGTTGAGGTGGATGTTGCCCGTCGAGCCGAAGAAGGGCGCGCCGAAGGAGAACACCCCGCCGTCCGACGCGATGAGCCAGTAGCCGCCGGTCACGGGATCTGGGGTGATCCCGACGATGGTGCCGTTGAGGTGCAGCGAGCCAGTGCCGCCGGCGTAGGCGGCGTCGCCCCACGCGAAGATGTTCCCCGTCGTGCTGGCTTCCCAGTAGCCCTGCCCGTCGGGCGAGACGGCCATGCCGACGATGTCCTGGCGCGGGAAGGCCCCTGCAGACCCGTAGAAGGCGGCGTCACCGAAGGAGAAGATCCCCCCGTCGGATGCGACGAGCCAATAGCCCTTTCCGTCGGGCGTGGTCGCCATCCCCACCACGGGCGCGTTGAGATGCAGTGCCCCGGTGGAGCCGTAGAACTTCGCGTCGCCGAAGGAGAACACGCCGCCGTCCGAGGCGACCATCCAGTACCCACCCCCACCGGGCACCGCCGTCATGCCGACGACCGGTTTGTTCAGCACCAGGTTGCCGGTGCTGCCGCAGAAGTCCTGGCCGAAGGCGAAGATTCCACCGTCGGAGGCCACGGTGAGGTAGCCGTTCTGCGCGGCGGCGGGACGGCTGCAGGCGCCCGCGGGCGTGCCGCCCCCGATGAAACCGGTCAGCTGCGGGTCGTGGTGGAACTGGGGCCAGCTGCCTGACTCGGCGGCCCGGCCGCCCTGGGAGCCGGCCACCTCGAAGTGCTGGACCTGGCCTTGGACGTCGGGGCTCGTGCCGCTGAGGGCGAAGTACCCCGCCAGCGTGATCCCGATCGTTCCATTCGGGTCGTTGGTGACGAGCGCCGCGTTCTGGAAGCCGTACACGAGGCCGCTCAACCCGTAGTGGCCCGAGCCGTCGTCGAAGTTGGCCACCACGTCGCCCGTCTGCCCGTCGAGGATGTAGACGCCCCCCGCGGTCGGCACGATCACGTCCTGGTAGCCCGCGTTCGTCAGGTCGGCGGTCGTCACCGAGCCGTACACCGCATGCGGCACGTGGGTCTGCCAAAGAGTGGAACCGTTGGCCGCGTTGACGGCCCACACCGAGCCCGTGCCGTTCGAGTCGACCGTTCCCTCGACGACGGCCAGCTGGCCGTTGCCCTGCACGTCAGCCAGCGCCGGGCTGCCACCGGTGGCGCCGTCGAGCGTGTCGCTCCACACCTGGTTGCAGTTGGTGTCGTACATCTTGAGCGCGTTCTCGTCGCTCACGCCGGAGAAGAAGGTCCCGGTGCCAACCGCGATGCCGTATGCCTTGCCGGCCAGCACCGGGCCGACGGCCGGCGAGGAGTCGACCTCTTCGTTGGTGTTGGCAGCGCAGATCAGGCCACCGTGGTTGTTGTAGATGCGCAGGTGCCCGCCGTCCGAATAGTGCTTGCCGTAGGCGAACCCGTTCGAGGACGCGCCACCGGAGACGAAGTTGTCGCCGCCGGTCCCGTAGAGGTCTCCGACGGCGGCCGTCGAGAACACGCTGTCGGCGGAGAACTGCGGCCAGCCCGTGGCGGGCGAGCCGTTCCCGGCGTTCAAGGCGTAGGTCATCTGGCCGAGGTTGCCGGCCTCGACCAGGCCGCCGCCTTCGGCGGCCGACGCCTGGACGCCGATGTCGTCCATGGGATCGGTGGGCGGGTTCGACGTCGTCTGGTTCCAGACCTCGCTGCCGCTCGACGTGTAGGCGTAGAACCCGCCTTCCCCCGGGACGGCTGCGTTGCCGGCGGTGATGTGGAGGTTGCCCGAGCTCGGGTCGACCGAGGCGGTCGAGTCGACCGGCGGCGACTCCGGAACCCCGATGCCGACTGCCGCGGTTGGGTCGGCGACCGGCGTCACGCCGCCCGTATTGGTCTGCCCGCACCCTTGGCCCGACCCGAGCGTCGGGTTCGTGGTCGTGGAGCCCCAGCCCGGCGCGGTGGTGGCCGTGGTGCCAGTACCTGTGCTCGTCAAGTCGAACCCGTAGAGGTCGCCTTCCCGATCGCCCACCTCGACGGCCGGCGTCCCTCCGTCGTTGAATTCGATCGGCGACGACTCGGCGACACCACACGGCGCGTCGTCGAGTGGTGTGCTCCAATTCAGCGTGAGGGAGAGCGTGGCGGGCGACGCAGCGGCGCCACCAGATGCCAGCGCGCCCAACGTGAGTGAGATGCCGGTGGTGAGGATCGCGGCCAGTAACAGTCGCGTCCCAGTCATGGACATGTATCTCAAAGGGGAGCCGCCTCCGCTCGGTCGGATCGCGCCAAGTTAGCCCCCGCCGCGTACGCATGTCTCCGCGTCCCCTCTGGGCAGCGCGGGCGCTCCCGCTAGCATCAACCTGCGTGTCCACCCCGAGCTCGTCGCCCGACCGCGCCGGTCACGGCGAGGATCCGGGCGCCGAGGCGGCCAACCCCGATGACCCTGTGAGCGCGGAGGACCGGGCCCGCGCCGGCGAAGCCCTGCGGGCGTCCTTCGCCCGGCTGGCGCCCCAGGGGAGCGACGAGTGGAACTTCATGGGTGCCTTCACGCACCTCGGGGACCGCCACGGCCCCTACCGTCCGGGGGCGTCGGACGTGGCCGACCTCCTCGCCGTGCAGGAGCGGGGCCGGCGCGCCGGCCGTTTGGGGCGGCTGCGAACCGGGGGCCAGCGCGCCGGCTCGCCGGGACCGGAGGGCGGCGAGCGCTCGGATCTGGACGAGGCGATGACCGACGTGATTGAGGCGTTCCGCTTCCTCCACGCCCGGGTGAGGACGCTCGAGTCGAGGCTGGCCGACGAGGACACGCCGCTCGACGGCGCGGCCTGGCTCGTCCCGGCGCGCGAGCTCGGCGGCTGGGTCGAGCCCGTGGCCGCCTTCGTGGCGCCGCGCGTGACGAGTGGCGACGTGGCGCACGCCGACTGTGGCGAGGGCGCGCTGGTCCGCGTCCTGCTGCAGCGGGGCCTGACCGCGCTCGGAGTGGAGCCGCGCGGCGGCGTCGCGCTGCGTGCGCTCGAGAGCGGGTGCGACGTGACGATCAGCGAGGTGTCGGAGTTCCTGGCCGACTGCGCCTCGGCCTCGCTCGGCGGCATCGTCCTGAGCGGGGTGGTCGACCGCCTCCCTCTCCACGCGCTGCTCCCGCTGCTGGCCCGGTGCCGGCAGTCGCTGGCCGACGGCGCGCCGCTGGTGGTGGTGGCCGAGCAGGCGTTGGCCGGAGGTCTCGACGGGCCGGTCCCGCACGACCTCGGCACCGGCTCGCCGCTCCACGTCGAGACTTGGGAGCTGCTGCTCGCGCGCAGCGGCTTCGTCGGCGTGGCGCCGCTACCGGGCGGTCCCCACGACGGTCGCTTCGGGGTCACCGCCGCGACGCCGTCGTCGTGAGCGGGATCCATCACTTCGTCCCCGTCCTGCACCGCGGCGACGCCGTCGGCCGGCACACGCTCCGGCTGCGCGACGCGACGCGGGCGCGCGGCGTACGCTCCGACATCTACGTCGACCTCGTGCAGGGCGAGACGGCCGACGAGACCCTGCCCGCGCCGGACTACGACACCCACGCGCAGCCGGGTGACGTCGTCGTGTACCAGTTCGCGACCGCCTCGTCCATGGCGCCGTGGCTGGCCGGCCGCCGGGAGACCCTGGTCGTCAACTACCACAACGTCACGCCGCCCGAGTTGGTGGAGCCGTGGGACCATTACCTGGCGCTCGGGCAGGAACGCGCCCGTGGCGACCTGGACGTGCTCGCGCCGCGCACTGCACTCGCGGTCGCCGACTCCGCGTATAACGAGGCGCAGCTGGCCGCGGCCGGCTTCGCCGGGACCGCGGTGGTGCCGCCGTCGGCCGCGCTCGGTCCCGAGGTCACGGCCGCCGAGCCGTCCGGCCCGTCGCCCACCCACGACGGCGGGGCCCTATGGCTGGCCGTGGGACGGGTGGCGCCCAACAAGGCGGTGGAGCACGCGCTGGCCGCCTTGGCGGTCACGCGCCGGCACGCCGACCGGGCGGCCACCTTGCGCATCGTCGGGCGTCCCGTCACCGATGCCTACGAGCGCGCGCTGCGCCGGCAGGTGGACGAGCTCGGGCTGACCGACGCCGTGACGTTCGCCGGGTATGCGAGCGACGCCGCCGTGGCCGCCGCGTACGCCTCGGCCGACGTGCTGGTGGTGACGTCAGACCACGAGGGGTTCTGCGTGCCGGTGGTGGAGGCCATGGCGGCGGGGCTGCCCGTCGTGGCCTTCGACCAGGGCGCGGTGCCCGAGGTGCTCGGCGACGCCGGTGTCCTGGTCACCTCGCGCGACCCCTATGCGTTGGCCGACGCGATCGCCGGGCTGCTGGCCGACGGGGCCGCACGCCGGCGCATCGCTGCGGCCGGTCGCCGGCGGTTGGCCGAGCTCGATCTCGGCTCGGCGGCCGAGCGCTTCGTCGATCTCCTGACGCCGCTCTTGGACCGAGGAAGCTCGCGATGAGCGGGGTGCACCAGTTCGTCCCGATGTTGCACCGCGACGACGCCGTCGGCCGGCACACACTGCGGCTGCGCGACGTCCTGGCCGGGCGGGGGATCGGGTCGCGCATCTACGTCGAGATGGTCGACCCGGACACCGAAACCGAGACGCGGCCGTTCACCTCTTACGACGACGAGGCGGAGGCGGGCGACGTCCTGCTGTACCAATTCGCCACCGCCTCGGCCCTCGCGCCGTGGCTGGCCGGACGGCGCGAACGGCTGGTCGTCAACTACCACAACGTGACGCCGCCCGAGCTCTACGCGGCGTGGAACAACCCGCTCGCCCGCCACCAGCTCCGCGCCATCCACGAGCTCGCCTTGTTGGCGCCGCGCGCGGCGCTGGGCATCGCGGTCTCCGCGTTCAACGAGGGCGAGTTGCAGCGGGCCGGGTACGTCCGCACCGCGGTGGTCCCGCCCGCGGCCATGGCACCGACGCCGGTCGCCGTCACGGCGGCGGGCGGATCGGCGGCCTCGCTGGGCGGGGCGCGCTGGCTGTGTGTCGGCCGGGTGGCGCCGAACAAGGGCATCGAGTTCGCGCTGATGGCTTTGCTGGTGGCGCGGGCCCATCACGACCCGGCCACCACGCTGCAGGTGGTCGGTCGCCCGGTCGTGCCCGCCTACACGCACGCGCTGCGGCGCTTCGCGTCCGAGCTGGGTGTCCGCGACGCCGTCTCGTTCCGCGGGCAGCTGAGCGACGCCGAGCTCGTCCACGCCATGGCCGGGTCCGACGCGCTGGTGATGGCGTCCCAGCACGAGGGATTCGGGGTGCCGGTGCTCGAGGCGATGTCGATGGGCCTGTCGGTCGTGGCCAACCGGGCCGGCGCCTTGCCCGAGATCGTGGGCGACGGCGGCCTCCTCGTCGACGCCACGGATCCCTACGCGCTCGCCGACGCCGCGGACCGGGTGACCGCCGACGCCGGCCTCCGGAGCACGCTGGCGCGGGCCGCGGCGCACCGGGTGGACGAGCTGGACCTGGCGACGGCGGGGGACCGCACCATCGACCTGGTGGCCGCCCTGGCTCGCTGAGGCGGGCCGCGGATCAGTCGAGACCGAGGACCCGGGCCGCCCGCCGTCGGCGTCCGCAGCCGGCTCAGGATGCCGCGCCGACCGCGTCCTCGACCAGGGAGACGAACCGCTTCGTCGACGCCGCCAGGTCGAAACCCGCGGCGCGCGCCCGGCCCGCGGCCGCCAGCACGGCGGCGAGCTCGGGGTCCCGCAGCACCCGTCCGACCGCCGCGGCGAACGGGAGCGGGGATTTGTCGGGCAGGACGAGGCCCGCGCCCGCCACCGTCTCGGGCACCGCGGTGACGCCGTAGGCGACGATCGGGACGCCGTGGCCCATGGCCTCGCCCAACGGCACGCAGAACCCCTCGTGGTCCGACGCCATGACGAAGACGTCGGCCGCCCGGAAGTACGCCTCAAGTTCCGCGCCGGTCACCGAGCCCGGCAGGCTGACGGCGTCGGCCAGTCCGAGCTCGTCGATGAAGGCGCGCAGTGCCGGCTCGTAGGTCTCGCCGAGCGGCGAGCCGACCAGGTGCAGGCGCGCCGCCGGGTCGTCGGTTCGCCGCAGGACGTCGAGCATCTTGACGAGATCGTGCGGCGCCTTGTGGGGCGAGATCTTCCCCACGTACAACAGGTCCGCCCCGCCCTGGCGCGCCTTGCGCGCCGCCAGGCGGGTCGCGAGCTCGGGGTCCGGCTCGTCGCTCTTCGCGTGCATATCGATGAGCAACGGCACGACGGCGGTCCCCTCGTAGCCGAGCGCGACGAGCTCGGACTCGTTGAACGCGGAGTCGGCCACAGCGAAGCGGCTCTGGTCGGCCAGCCGCGCCAACTGGGTGCGGCCGAGCGAGGCCTCGTAGGCCACCGCGGGCTCCCAATCGCGCAGCAGCGACGCGGGCGTGATGTTGTGGTAGTTCACGAGCTTGGGCTCAGAGCGCGCCGCGAAGATGTCGTAGACGGGGCTGCCGATCGACGCCTGGTAGAGCAGCCAGCGGTCGCGCCCCGAGCGTCCCAGCTCCGTCACGGGCCGTCCCTCATGCTCGACGTCGGGCGTGAAGCTCCCGTAGTAGATGTCCGAGTCGATGCCGGCGGCGCGCAAGCCGTCGCGCAGGTTGAGCGAGCTCACCCCGATGGCGTCGCGACTGGCGAGGGACGGGATGACTTGGTCCACTCGCACGGCCGAGCAGTGTACCGGTGCCATCCGCACCCCAATTGCGCCGAGCATGCACCCGTTCGCCCTGGTCCGCGCCCTAGCCTGGTCGCATCGTGCCGCACGGAACCCCCGTCACGCGTCCCGGGCTCATGCGGCGCCGTCGGCCTCGCGTGCACACCCTGACGGCCGTACTCATCGTCTCGGCTTCTTTCGTGGTGCCCGCCGCCCTGTTCGGCCCCACCTCGACGGCGGCGGCCTCCCAGTCGCACGCGTTGCCGTCCGACTCGACCGACGTCAACATCGCCATGACGGAGAACGACGGCCTCGATGTGATCGTGGCTGCGTCGGGTGGCGGCGTGTCCGCGCCGGGCGTGGCCAATGCGGCGGCCGTCCGATTCCAACAAAGTGGGAGTGGGTCGTGGAACATCGATACCGGCCCCGGTTGTGCGGGCCCGTGGTCCCAGGTGTCGGCGGATCAGGGCGGCACGCCGACGGCATCGCCGGTCGGTGGGCTCCTCACGCTCTGCGTCGCGAGCTACAGCCCCACCGTCCACGGAACGTTGAGTGCGTTGTACAACTCCGTTGGCCAGGCGCGGACGATCAACACGCTCCCGCTCGAGCAGTATGTCGCCGACACGGTGCCCGGGGAGTCGCCGTCAAGCTGGGCCAGTCTGGGTGGTCCTGGTCCCCAGTCCATGCCCTGGGGGTTCCAGGAACTCGAGGCCCAAGCGGTGGCCGTCCGCTCCTACGTGCTGGCGAACCTGGGCGGCTACGGCGGCTACGCGGACACCTGCGACCTCACGTGTCAGACGTACCGCGGCACCGAATACGAGACGTCGACGAGCATCGCCGCGGCCAATGACACCGCCGGCGAAGTCATGGTGATGCCCGGCGGCCAGATCGCCACCACCGAATACTCAGCTTCGACCGGCGGCTACACCTCGAGCTCCAATCAAGAGTCTCCGTTCACCGCGGTGCCCGACGACGGCGATGCGGTCTGCGTGCCCGGCGCCTGCAACCCGAACCACAACTGGTCGACCTCGGTCTCCTATTCGACCATTGCGTCGACGTGGCCACAGATCGGCTCGTTCACCGGCTTCGGCGGCGCGACCACCGATTCCGGCCAGCCCTACGACTTCCCCCACGGACGGGTGGACGCCATCACCCTCGACGGGACCTCGGAGGACATCACTATTCCGGGCACCGAGTTCTACGTCGACCTCGGCCTCAACTCGGACCTCTTCTCGGTCACCTCGAGCAACGGGAGCTCCGTCTTCATCACGGGACAGGGGTGGGGCCACGGCATCGGGATGGGCCAGTGGGGCGCGCTCGGTTACGCCATCGGCCAGGACCACGGCGACGGGAACTCGACCTACACCCAGATCGTGGATCACTACTACGGCCCTGCCCAGATGCAGAACCTGTCGAACATCAGCTCGGTCGGGGGCCAGGCCAGCGGCGGCGTTTCGGGCTACTGGATCAACGCGTCCGACGGCGGCGTCTTCAGCTTCGGCGCGGCGCAATTCTACGGGAGCACGGGCGGCATGCGCCTGAACAAGCCGGTGGTCGGGATGGCGTCCACGCACGACGCCCGCGGCTACTGGGAGGTGGCCAGCGACGGCGGCGTCTTCAGCTTCGGCGACGCGCTGTTCCACGGCAGCACGGGCAGCATCGTGCTCAACCAGCCAGTCGTCGGAATGGCGACGACGCCCGACGGCGGCGGCTACTGGCTCGTCGCCTCCGACGGCGGCATCTTCGCCTTCGGCGACGCGCAGTTCCACGGCAGCACCGGGGCCATCCGCCTCAACAAGCCGGTGATCGGCATGGTGCCGACCCACGACGGGGGCGGGTACTGGCTCGTCGCCTCCGACGGCGGGATCTTCGCGTTCGGCGACGCCGGGTTCTACGGCTCACTCGGGTCGGCGCCGCCGCCGACCCCGATCGTCGGCGTCGCCCCGTCGCCCGACGGTGGCGGCTACTGGATGCTCGAGGCCGACGGCGCGGTGCACGGCTTCGGCAACGCGCCCACCGTGGGCCTGGCCGCCGGCTCCCCGGGCCTCAGCGCCATGTCCGGCCCGATGGCCGCCCTCATCCCGGACTTCACCGGGCAGGGCTTCGACGCCGTCGACGGCCGCGGCCAGGCCTTCGCTTACGGCGACGCGCCCTACTTCGGCGACGTCACCACCGCGGTCCCCGGCTACTCAGGCCACGCCGTGGGCATCGCCGCCGTCGCCTCCGGCTGAGCGCGCCGTGACCTCCGCCAGGCGGGGGAAGCGGCGAAGGCGGCCGAGGGGGCCCAGCCGCCCGGCATCGACCCCGTGGTCGGCGGCGTTGAGCAGGCGCAGGTCGCCCCGACTGTTGCCGTAGGCCCAGAGCACCGGCTGCTCGGCGGCGGGGCTGCCGCCCAGGAGGCCGCGGGCGCGCAGGTGGCCGACCAGACGGGCGTACTTCTCGGCGCCCCGGTTGTTCTTGCCCTCGTACCCGCCGGTGAGCAGGCCGCCCCCGCCCACGGCGAGCCGGGTGGCGACGACGCCGTCCACGCCGAGCTCCTCGCCGGCCGGGCTCAGGTAGCACTCGGGCGACGCCGACACGATCACGGTGTAGTGGCCCTGCCGGCGGTGCCACTCGAGCCGGCGCCGCGTGTCCTCGCGCAGGTGGCGCTGCAGGTGCCGGTGGGCGAAGGCCCGCGAGCGCCGGTCGACCTCGTCCACGGACAGGCCGCCGAGCAGGCGGACGAAGAGTCGTTCCTTCACCTGGTCGGCTGCCGTCCCGCCGGTGATCGCGGCCCCCAGGAGGGCGGGTGCGAGCCGGAACACGGCGCGCAGCACCGGCCAGAGGCCCCGCAGGGAGACGAGGAAGGGGAACACGCTCCCGCTGTCGGTCAGCGTGCCGTCGAAGTCGAAGGCGGCGACCGTCGGTCGTCCCGAGGGCGACGGATCGCCTGGCCGCTGGTCAGTCGATCGCAGCGCCACCGCGTCCCGCCCCTCCTGCGAACCGGGTTGCCCCCGCCAGCGTCTCGCCGCTGCTGATGACGTCGCGCCCGCGCCGGGCTTCCCCGACGGCCGCATCCTCCTCACTCAGCCCCCACTGTTCCAACGCGCTCATCCGGTCCGAACGCAGGCAGACCTGGGGAAGCGCCGCAAGCTGGTGGGCGAGCGCCACTGCCGCCACCCGCGCCTCGCCCGGCGCCACCATCCGGTTCACGAGCCCCATGGCCATGGCCTCGGGTGCTGCCACGGCCCGGCCGGTGAGGATCAGGTCCATGGCCCGGCCGTGGCCCACGATGCGGGGCAGCCGCACCGTGCCCAGGTCGCACAGCGGCACCCCGAAGCGCCGGCAGAACACGCCGAAGACGGCGTCCTCGGCAGCCACCCGCAGGTCGCACCACAGGGCCAGCTCGATCCCCCCGGCGACGGCGTAGCCCTCCACCGCGGCAATGACCGGCTTGGTCAGAAGGAGCCGGGTCGGTCCCATCGGGCCTGTGCCTTCGTCCGGGACAGGCCGGACGTCCCCTTCTGCGATCGCCTTCAGGTCGGCGCCGGCGCAGAACGTGCCCCCGGTGCCCGTGAGCACCGCGACCGAGGCGGCCTCGTCCAGGTCGAAGGCCACGAAGGCATCGCGCAGTTGGTCGGCACAGACGCTGTCGACCGCGTTGCGCCGCTCGGGCCGGTTGATACAGATCACCCTCACCGGGCCGTCGTGCTCGACGACGAGCGTGTCGTTCCTGTAGGGCGCGTACGGATTCCTGGGGGGACCGGTGGCGGCTTCGGCGGGGGCGGGCCGGGCCGATCGAGGACTCATGGAGGCATTCTCGCATGAGTGGGTGGGCGTTCCGCACATCGAGCCTCGGCCCACCCCCAGGTAAGGGGCGGTTTTTGCAGGCGGGCCGGGCGGAGCCAAAAGATGACCAAACGTGTCGACAATTGTGGGAGTTCCCGGTAAGGTCGGATCCTCAGATTCGGAGCGAACACGACTTCAGGAGGAGCACATGGCAGTACGACTCGGGGACACCGCTCCCGATTTCACGGCCGACACCACCGAGGGCACCATCAATTTCCACGAGTGGCTCGGTGACAGCTGGGGGATCCTGTTCTCCCACCCGAAGGACTTCACCCCGGTCTGCACGACCGAGCTCGGGGCGTTCTCCAAGGCCAAGCCCGAATTCGACAAGCGCAACGCGAAGCTCATCGGCCTCTCGGTCGACTCGGTCGAGTCACACAAGGGCTGGGCCGGGGACATCGAGGAGACCCAGGGCGCCAAGCTCGCCTTCCCGCTCATCGGTGACGAGGACCGCAAGGTGGCGGACCTCTACGACATGATCCACCCGAACGCCAACGACACCCTGACCGTGCGCTCGGTCTTCATCATCGGCCCGGACAAGAAGGTCAAGTTGACGCTTACCTACCCGGCGTCGACGGGGCGCAACGTGGACGAGATCCTGCGCGTGCTCGACTCGCTGCAGCTGACGGCTGACTACAAGGTGGCCACACCGGTCAACTGGACCGAGGGCGAGGACGTCATCATCGTCCCGGCGGTGAGCGACGACGAGGCCAAGGACCGCTTCCCGAAGGGCTGGAAGGCCCTCAAGCCCTACCTGCGGGTCACCCCCCAGCCCAACCGCTGAGCGTCGCCGCCGCCCGCGCTGCGGGCCGGACTCTGGACCACCGCCGGCCTTCTGGGGCCGGCGTGGTCGCGTCCGGGCGGGGTCATTCCCGAGGTTCGACAAGGGCCCACGGGACGGCGTGATGTGTCCGAAGGAGGTTGCCGGGCTCTCGCTGGATGGAGTCGCCGGCTCCCTCTGGATGGAGTCGCCGGCTCTCTCTGAAAACTATAAACCGGTTCGTTGACACTTTTGGTGGTGACAGCGCGAGCGAGGACACGCCGCCCTTTTGTCAGTCGGGCTGGGGCGGCACCAACTCGTCGCGCAGCTCCCGCTTGAGCACTTTGCCCTGCGGGTTGCGGGGGAGGGGCTCGGAGCGGAACCAGATCTGGGTCGGCACCATGAACCCCGCCAGCCGTGCCTTCACGTGCAGGCCGAGCTCGTCCGCGGTGACCTTGGCCCCGGGCCGGAGGACGACGACGGCGCCGACCTCCTCACCCAGGGTCGGGGTCGGCACCCCGATCACGGCGACGTCGGCGACCGCGGGGTGCTCGAAGAGCGCGGACTCGACCTGGACCGAGTACACGTTCTCGCCGCCCCGGATGATCATGTCCTTGGCCCGGTCGACGATGTAGATGAAGTCGTCCTCATCGAGCTCGGCGACGTCGCCCGTGTGGAGCCAGCCCCGGGTGAAGGTCGTAGCCGTCTCCTCGGGGCGGTGCCAGTACCCCCGCACCACGTTGGGGCCCTTGATCCAGAGCTCGCCGCGCACCTCGCGGCCCTGGGGCTCGGTGTCCTCGGGCTCGTCGGCGGCGTAGTCCTCCGGCACGACCGCCACGTCGCACACCGGCACCGGTGGGCCCACGCTGTCCGGCTTGGCCACATAGTCGCCCCCGGAGTTCATGGAGGTGACCGATGACGTCTCGGTCAGGCCGTAGCCGTTGGAAGGCTGGCCGACGGGCCAGGCCTCGCGGATGCGCCGCACCAGGTCGGGCGGGGCGGGCGCGCCGCCGTAGGAGACGCCGCGAATGGAGGAGGTGTCGAACTTGGAGAAGTTCGGCGAATCGAGCACCTGCATGACCATGGCCGGGACGCCGCCGAACGTGCCGATCTTCTCGCGCTCTATGAGCTCGAGCGCGCGCTCGGGATCGAAGTGGTGCATCATCACGATCTTCCCGCCGGCGGCCGTGTTGGTGACCATGATGGAGTGGCACCCCGTGGCGTGGAACAACGGCACCGAGAGCAACATCGCCGGTTGGACACGTTCCTCTGTTTCGTCCGTCGTCAGGACCGACGTGCCGAAACGGAGGGAGGCCCGGGTGTTGAGGAAGAAGAGGCTCATGAGGTTGGTCACCATGTTGCGGTGGGTGCCCACGGCGCCCTTGGGCCGTCCGGTGGTGCCCGACGTGTAGAAGATCGTGGCGTCGTCCTCCGGATCGATCGTGACGTCGGGCGGCGAGGCGTCCTCGTCCACGGCGCCGAGGGCGAGCGCGAACGGCCACTCGGGCACCGGCGGCATGCCGCCCGGGGGCTCGTACACCACGAGCGGCGCCTTGAGCTCGGTGCGGTGCTCGTCGGTCACCACCATGGCCCCGAGGGTCGACAGGCCGCCCAGGAAGGGCCTGATGCGCTCGACGCGCTCGGTGTCGACGAAGGCGACCTTGGACCCGGAGTCCTCGAGTCCGTAGCGCAGCTCCTCCCCGCTCCACCACGCGTTGAGCGGGACCACGATGGCGCCGGCCAGCGTGGCGCCCCAGAAGGCCATGACCCACTCGGGCAGGTTGCGCATGACGATGGCGACGCGGTCGCCCGGCTCCACCCCGAACGTGGTGCGGAGGCGGTGTGCCAGCTTGCAGGCGATGCGGTAGTGCTCGGCAAACGTGGTGTGCTCGTCCTCGTAGACGAGGAAGGTGGCGTCGCCGTGGCCGAGCGACAGGTCGATGACGGCGCGCAGGTTCGGCGGTGCGTTCTTCCAGGTGCGCGTGGGCACGCCGCGGATGTCCAGCTCTTCCATCTCGAAGAGCTGACCGGGCGACGTCAGCTGTTCGTTGGCCTCCGCAATGGACATGGACGGCGTGTCGTTGCGGGCGACGGTCACGAGCTCTCCTCCTCGGTCGGCGGGCGCTGGTCGAAGATGGCGGTGCGGTAGTAGGCCAGCTCTGTCACGCTTTCGCGGATGTCCTGCAGCGCCCGATGGTCGCCCTTCTTGACCGGCGCGGCCTTGTAGACCTCGGGACGCCAGCGGCGGCAGAGCTCCTTGATCGTCGAGACGTCGACGGAGCGGTAGTTGAGGTAGTCCTCGACCTCGGGCAGCTGCACGGCCAGGAACCGCCGGTCGGTGCCGATGGAGTTGCCGGCCAAGGGGACGGTGCGGGGCTGGTGGATGTGCTTCTTCAGGAAGGCAAGCGTCTCCGCGCCGGCATCGGCCAGCGACAGCGTGGAGGCCTCGATGGCCGCCAGCAGGCCGGAACGGGTGTGCATGGTGCGCACGACGTCGTCCATGTCGGCCAGCTGCGCCGGCGAGGCGTGCACAACGAGGTCGGGGCCCTCCTCGACGATCGTCAGGTCGTCGTCGGTGATGAGCGTGGCGATCTCGACGATGGTGTGGCGCGACGGATCGAGCCCCGTCATCTCGAGGTCGATCCACGCCAGCATGCGTCGGCATGCTACCGGTCGTCCCGTCGACCAGGCCGAGGCGGACCGGGCCGATAAGGTCCGGCGATGCTGCGCGTCCCCCTGCACCGCCTCGATCCCGAGCTGCCGGTGCCTGTGTACGCTCGTGAGGGGGACGCAGGGGCGGACCTGCTGGCGCGCACCGACGCCGAGCTGGCATGTCGGGGCGGCCGTGCCATCGTGCCGACCGGCGTCGCGGTCGCCATCCCAGCGGGCTACGCCGGGATGGTCCTGCCGCGGAGCGGCCTGGCGGCGCGCCACGGGATCACCTGTCTGAACACCCCGGGTCTGGTCGATTCCGGCTACCGGGGCGAACTCCGGGTCGTGCTCGTCAACCTCGATCCGGAGCACGACTACGCGGTGAGCCGGGGAGATCGCATTGCGCAGCTGGTGCTCGTCCGGGTCGAACAGGCCGCCTTCGAGCTCGTGGACGAGGACCGGCTGGGCAAGTCCGAGCGCGGTACGGGCGGCTTCGGGCACAGCGGTACGTGATCCGAGGGGGGATCGCGGGTAAGAAAGGACGATGATGCGCCCGCTGACCGGCATGGACGCGGCCTTCTTGTCCCTCGAGACGCCGACCACGCCCATGCACGTAGGCGTGGCGCTGGTGCTCGACCCCCCCGAGGGGCGGCGCTCGCTCTTCTCGCCGTCGACGCGCTACGCCCAGATCCGGCGGGTGATCGAGCTGCGGCTGCATCTGGTGCCGCAGTTCCGGCAGCGGGCCATTCGCGTGCCCTTGGGTCTGCACCACCCGGTCTGGGTCGACGACCCGGACTTCGAGCTCGACGACCACCTCATGCGAGCCAGCCTTCCGTCGCCGGGCGGGAAGGCCGAGCTCGACGCGTTCGTCGCGGCGGTCATGAGCCGCCCGCTCGACCCGGACCGGCCGCTGTGGGAGATGTACGTGGTGGAGGGGCTCGAGCACGAGCGCAGCGCGCTGATCGCCAAGGTGCACCATTCGATCCTCGACGGGGTGAGCGGCGCGTCGGTGCTGGCGGCCTTCCTCGACCTGAACCCGCGGACGCGCGTCGTCGCACTGCCCCAGGAATGGAAGCCTGCCCCGCTCCCGTCGAACGCGACGATGTTGCGGCATGCCGCCTCGTCACTGGCGCGGCAGCCGGGCGGCACGCTCAGCACGCTGCACGCCGGCGTGGAGGCGGTGGCAGATCTCGGCATGCACAACCGCGAGCTCGTGAGCCGGGGCGAGCAGCCGCCGCCCGGGTTCTTCAACGCGCCCCGGACGTCGTTCAACGGGGCGGTCTCGAACCGGAAGCGCTTCTGCTCGCTGTCCGTGCCGCTCGACGACGTGAAACTGGTCGGCCGCGTCTTCGAGGCCACCGTCAACGACGTGGTCCTGGTGTGTGTCTCGGGGGGGCTGCGGCGACTGCTCGAGGGGCGGGGCGAGGAGCTCGACCACTCCCTGGTGGCCATGGTCCCCGTGTCGACGCGGCCCGACGGCGCCGGCGAGGAGCTCGGCAACCAGATTTCAGGCATGCTCGTCTCCCTGGCCAGCGACGTCGAGGACCCGGTCCTCCGGCTCGACGCGATCTCGGAGTCGGCGCGTGTGGCGAAGGAGCAGGAGAAGCTGCACCGAGGGCGGTTCGTCGGCGACCTGGCCCAGCTGGCCCTGCCGGTGTTGACGACGCGGGTGGCGCGCGCCGTGGCTGGCACGCGCCTGTTCGACAAGGTGCGGCCTCCGTTCAACGTGACCGTTTCGAGCGTACGCGGCCCGGACTTTTCGCTTTTCTGCGCGGGGAGCCGGGTCGTCGACCTCTACCCGGTCGGGCCGATGGCGGAGGGGATCGGGGTCAACGTGACGGTGTTCTCGTATCTCGACCAGGTGCACTTCGGCCTCTTCGCCTGCCGGAAGCTGCTGCCCGAGCTCGACGAGGTGGCGCTGTTCGTCGATGACGCGCTCGGCGAGCTGGTGGCGCGCGCCCTGGACGCGCGGGGGGCGACCGCGTAGGCCCGTTCTTGGGCGGCCGGTTGAGCCGCCGGGAGGCGGCGGTGCGGGCCGCTTGGCGATACGGCCCGCACCGCGCACCTCGTGCGCCGGGGGGCTAGGAGCCCGTTGAGGAACCGGAGCTCGACCCAGCCGGGGGCGTCGCTGGGCTGCTGCCGGCCGGCGGCGCGCCGTGGGAGCCTGAGCCGCTGCCCATATTCGGGCAGTTGTGGGTCGAGCCGGAGCTCGACCCGTTCGACCCGCTCGACCCGGAGCTGGAGCTCGATCCAGAGCTGGACGAGCCGGAGCTGGCGGAGCCGGTGCTGGACGAGCCGGTATTGCCTGAGCTCGACGATGGCGTCGTCGTCGAAGAGTTCGAAGACGAGCCTGAGCCCGAGCTCGTGCCGGTGTTGCCGGTGGTCGGCGTGGTGGCGGCGTTGGCGACCAGCGCGCCGCCGGCCAGGAGGCCGGACGTCAGTGCGCCGATCGCCAGCACGTTGCGCAAGCGGATCTGCATGAGGTGGTTGCCCTTCCTGTCGTGTGTTGCCCCGGCCCCTTCGGACCGGCACTGCACACGATGCGCCCGCCACCTGTGGTGTTCCGCAGAACCACCGCAGCGCGTTGGTGGAGTTGTCTGACGATCCGATGACGATTCACAGGTTTCCCCGCAGGCGCCGCACAGAAGGTGCGGCGACGGCGCACAGCGGGGTCGGCGGCGGCGCACAGGCCGGGGCGACGTGGTGCCTGTGCCGTTCCTACGTCGTGGCGAGGTCGCGGTAGTGCTGGCGCCAGATGAGCTTGTAGACGCGGGACCAGCGCGGGAGAGAGCGCGCTATGGGGATGAAGGGCAGGAGGACCAGCCCGAGCGAGAGCACCATCATGATCGCCCATACCTCGAGGTCGCCGTTGGACGACGAATTCATGGGGGGGACCTGGTACCACATGGTGTAGAGCCACAGCCACGCCTGGCCGGGATAGTTCCCTGTCTCGTTCATCATGCCCCACTGGCTGCCCTGCAGGTGTTGGGCGCCGGCCAGGTTGGCGAGGTACGTGCCGTCGGCGATGAAGAGCAGCGGTTTGGTGTAGTTCGTGTTGTAGAACTGACCCTGGCTCAGCAGCGTGCCGTCGAGCCCACCCGTCTGGGCCATCGACGTGAGTGAGGAGATGACGACGCCCACCGGTCCGTACCGGCCCGCCGGGACGTGCAGCCGGCCGTGCAGTGCGGTCGCATTGGCCACCGCCTTCTCGTAGGCCGCGGTCCAGGCACTCTGCTGGGCCGAGGTCGCTCCTTCGTAGTGATCGACCGCAGCTTGCGTCGCGCGCTGGTACACCAGCGTGCGCAGCGGCTCGAGGACGAAGTCCTGCGCTGTATCGATGGGCTGATGGACGCCGAACCACTGCTCGGGTTCGAAGAACCCCATGTGTTGCCCGCTGTCGGGAGTGGTGTTGTACGGCGGTCCGTAGGACGCGGTCCCGCTCGTCCCGTCGAGCTCGGTGACGGCCGTCTGCGCGAAGTCCACCGGGTCGGCGACCGACCACGTCTTGAGCGTCACAGCCGGCTCGTCTGGTGAGGAGAACACCACGGCGAGGAGCACGATGAGGACGGCGACGGCCAAGAGGGCGACGAACGCCTCCTTGACGATGTCGTAAGGCCGGTAGGCGCCCTTCCATTCCTCGACGTCGCGGTCGGGGTTGAAGCGCCGTCGGCGGCGCCCGCTCATAACGCTTCTTCCGAGGGCGCCGGGAGGTCGCCTGGCGTTTGGACCTTGGCGCTTTCGGCCGCGAAGGGCGGGACGATGCCGTGGCGCCGGACCAGGAGGATGTGCAGGCCGGCGATGAGGACGACGCCGATCGGCAGCAGCACGATGTGCCACATGAGCATCTGGCCGAAGTTGAGGACGTTCCAGACGGCGCCGGCACCGGTGGCGTTGATGCCGTCCTTGGCCTGGGTCGAGATCCACTGCGAGTCGAAGTTCTGCTGCGACAGATAGCCGGTGAAGGCGGCCCCCACTGACACCAGGAAGGAGATCACGCCGGTCGCCCAGGTCAGGCGCCGGTTGCCCCGCCAGGCCGCCATGAAGAACTTGCCCCAGAGGTGGATGACCATGAAGAAGAAGAAGGCCTCCACGCTCCAGAGGTGCAGCGAGTTCACGAAGTGCCCGGTGGAGGAGACATGCCACCAGCTCGGTCCCATGAGCGCGAGGACGCAGCCAGTGATGATGACCCAGGCCAGGCTCGTCAGGGTCAGTACGCCGAACACGTAGATCCACGAGGCCATGTAGGCAGGCTGACGGTCGGGGAGGAGCCGCTCGGGGGGGAGGGCGCGCTCGGCAGACCGCCGCAGTCGCGCCGTCCACTGCCTCGAGACAGCGGTTGACGGAGAGCTCTCCGCGTTGGTCGCGGCAGGGGCGGTGTCGAGGCTCACCGGTCGTCCCTCTTGCGCCGGGGGAACGGGAGGAGGATGGCCAGGACGAAGACGGCGACCATCGCCAGGATGACGACGAGGTTGGCAACAGAGAGTTGGATGAAGCCCCAGTGGACGTAGTGACCCGAGCCATTGAGATTGATCAACGCCGCCAGCAGCATTCCGATCGCCATACGGCGACTGTAAATCGGGCGCTGGCGACCAAACTAGGGAGGAACGTCCCGTGGTCCAGTGTTTTCTTCCTCGCGTCAGCGCCCCGACCGGGCCGGGTGTTCGTCAGGCCTTGGCGGCCCGCCAGCAGTAGGAACGCATCGGCACGTCGATGACGTCCTCGTTGGCGAAGGCCGCCTGCGCATCGAGGTACCGGCGCATGGCGTCGAGGTGGGCCCGGCGGGCGTCGTCATCCATCGTGATGATGGCGCTGTAGGTCGCCGCCATCCCGATCAGTTCGTCCTTGGTCATGGTCCGGGTCCAGCGGAAGAGCTGGCTCTCGGGCTCGAGGAACGGGCTGGCGCCTCCGGCGTCGACGTTGACGACGTGCCGTCTGCGGCGATGCTGATCGACCGCGGTCTGCTCGTCAGAGGTCAGCTCGACGCCGCCCGCCCAGAGCGCGCGCATCCAGTCGATGGACCGGTCGACGCCGTTCCAGGTGAGCGCCAGCCTTCCGCCCGGACGCAGGACGCGGGCTGCCTCCGGCACGGCCCTCGCCTCGTCGACCCAGTGCCAGGCCGACGCCGCGATGACGACGTCGTAGGACGCGCTCTCGACGGGGAGCTCCTCGGCGTGGCCGGCCCGGACGTCGGCTTCCACCCCCGAGGCAGACAGGACGGCACGCATCCGGTCGTCGGGCTCAACAGCAGTCACCTGCTCCACCCTCGCGAGAAGGAGCCGGGTGAGGATGCCGGTCCCGGCACCGATCTCGAGGACGTCCCTGGCGTCGGCGGGCAGGAGCCAGTCGAGGGCCTCGTCCGACGGGCCGGAGCGGAGGCGGTCGTACTGGTCCGCCACGGCACCGAACGACCGGCTGAGAACGGTGGTGTGCTCGTCTTGGTACATAGCGGCGAATCTACCGACGTCTTCGAGCCCCGGGCACAGCACGCCGGAGGTGGCACAAACTCGCTGGCCGCAGAGGGTTCGCAGCCACGTCTTCGGGCAATGCGGGCGCGATAGAGTGGGGCCCCTACGCGGAAGTGGCGCAGCGGTAGCGCATCACCTTGCCAAGGTGAGGGTCGCGGGTTCGAATCCCGTCTTCCGCTCAATGGGTCAGTGACAAAACTGACCCCTCCGCAGCGACAGAACTCGCCATAAGGCATCACCATTTTGCAGCAAGGGTGTCTCACATCCCCGATGCGGTGCTGCGAAGGGTCACTGAGCTGAAGCGGGGGTGCGATGGAGCGGTCGCGGACGCGCCTGTCAGGGCTCGTGTGCGCGGCGGTCAGGTTCAGTCGGCCACAGCTGGGGGTGGTCGGTAGTCGGTGATGCTCATGCGCCGTCGTCGAGCCCGCTCGGCCACCTTGGGCTCTTCGCCAGCCCCCACGAGGTTCCGGAAGGCGGCGATCTTGCGGAAGTTGGCCGCCATGAGGAGCAGGCCCACAAAGAGACTCTGGGCGGCGATGCCGCGGACACGGCGGCGTCCCGGTGTTTGGAGGGACTCGTGCGCGGGGTCCTTCACGTAGCCGTTCGTGCCCTCGATGGTGTTGCGGTAGGTGGCATAGACACCAGCCCATTCGGGCGATCCGAAGGCGAGGTCCTGGCGGTGCCGGGCTCCGACGTCAGGGGCGATGGTGACCGCGCTTTGGGTGCACACCTTGGGCGGATCCGCCGGAGGGTCGAGCACGGGGACCTTGCCGAGGGCCAGGGGCGCCGCCTCCGGACGAAGCGCACAGCACAGGCGCGGGTGCTCGCCGCGGGCGGGACAGGCGAAGCGCTCATAACCGTCGTCGTCGGGTCCCTCCTTGCGCACCAAGCGCCATGATCTCCTGGCCTCGATGCGTGCCGCATAGGTGGGCGCGTCGATGGTCCCCGCGCGTAACTGCGTGCTGGCCTGGACCAAGTCGGTGGGCATGGCGGGGCAGTAGAAGGGTCCCCTCGACCATGACCGCGCCCGCGCTATTGGCCCCGCGCCCGAGCTCGGTCTCCTTGTAGTCCATGACGAGTGAGTACCCGAGCGCGCGCACCGGCAGGTGGAAGGACTCGGGACGGGCTTGGCTATAACCACGGTCGGCCCCCAAGAAGCCCGCCGGGTAGCCCCTCTCGCGCACAGACGTGAGCAGGCGCACGGCGGTGCCGCCGGGATCCTCGCCGGGGCGCCCGAGGCAGGCGCCGAGCACCAAGTTGGGATGCGTGGGCACCGCGCCAGGTGGACGTCCCATGGTCACGATGGTGGCTTCTTGGGCCCAGAACAGCTTGCGCAGCTTCTTTCCTGTCGGGCCGACCATCTCGCGGTGGTCGCCCTCGCGCACATACCAGCCTCCGTCGGGATCACTCGCAGACGTGCCCGCCCGTGCCGAAGGGCCGCGGCTGAAGAGCGGGACGACGGTGGCGTCGAGACCGGCCGAGCCGTCGAAGGTCCCGAGCTCGGCACTCGAGCACGCCATGAGCGAGGCCTCGATCAGATCGTTCACGACCGACTCGAGGCGTGCTCGTCGCAACGCGACCTCGGCCTCGGTGAGCTCGACGGCCAACGCGTCGAGGACGTCTTGGTCGATGACGCGGTTCTTCACCTGGCGCGAGGGGTCCATGACGCCCACCATCAGGTGGAACAAGTAGCGCACACAGCGATAGCGGGCGAGCAGGCTCTTCTTGGTGTTGGCCTCGCCGCGCACGCCCAGCTCGGCGCGCCGGTGCGCCGAGAGGGTGCGATAGAGCAGCTTGGTCGCCGCGCTCAGATGCAGCGCCCGATCGTCGATGGCCAAGCAGAGCAGCGCGACCAACAGGGCGCGCACCGGCAGGGTCCGCGGTCGACCGGTCTGACGCACGAGCAGGGCCTCGAGGCGATCGGGGATCCCCGACGCATCGATCACGTCGATGGCGAAGCCAACGGCTTCGTCGCTCATGTGCGAGGAGACCGCCGGGATCGCCCGGCCCGAGCTCATAGGTGCTCCGCAGCCAGAGCGGCGCGCAGGGCGGCCTTGGACCGAGCGGCACCGTCGACATGGCGGGCATAGCGCAAGAGCGACTCGACCTCGGCAATGCCGGTCATCTCGAGCAGCCGCCGCAATGGCGCCCGCGCCACGAGATGGTCGCAGATGAAGCTCGAACGCGCCCGCGCCACCGAGAGCCTCGGCGCGCCCGGGTCGGCCACCAGGGTCCGGCAAAAGTCGTTGACGAAGTTGGGATAGGAGCGATCCGCCTCTCCGGGGCGAAAGACATAGGCGTCATGGGCGACGCCGAGTTCTTCTACAAGACGCGCTTCGTGAGGGCGCATCTCGATCACGCGGGCCGCGGGAGGGCCGACACTTATGAGGACTCGGTCATGTCCCGCCTCGACGTCGCTCCCTCTGAGAGCCACCAGCTCTCCTGAGCGCACTCCGGCCCCGAGGCACAGAGCCAAGAGGGCGAGGGCCGAGCGCACCCGCCAGGCGCGGCGCTGGGCCCGGGCGATGGCGAAGAGCTCGGCCCGTTCGGCCGCGCTATAGGGGGCCGGGGCGGACGAGCCGGCGAAACGCGGCGCGCCCTTGGGCGTCTCGACGCCCCCGACTGAGCGCAGCACCGAGTGGTAGGTGCCCTTCGTCGAAGGAGCGCGGCCCTCGAGCCCGGTGCACAAGTACGCCGCGATCAAAAGATCGGCCAGCGCGGGTGAGCCCAGTCCCTGGTTCGCACAGAAGCGCTCGAGTCCGGCGAGCACCGAACGCTCCCGGCTGACCCGACGCTCGGGGGGCATGGACTTGAATAGTATCTACGTCAAGTCCATCGATCGGGGATGCTATGGAGATGAAAGGCACCAGCGAAGGGCGCCGGGCGGCGATCCTGGCCGAAATCGAGGCTCTCGGCCCGGTGCTCCCCGGTTCCATCGTCGAACGCTCGACGCGTTGCCAGCGCTCAGGGTGCCACTGCCGCGCCGAGCCGCCCCAGCTGCACGGTCCCTATGCCACCTGGATGCACCAAGAGAGCGGCCGTCAGGTGACCAAGACCCTCAGCGCCCAAGAAGCGCAGCATCTGCGTCCCATGCTGGCCGCCGATCGCCGTCTACGTGCACTGGTCGCCGAGCTGCTCGAAGTTGAGTCCCAGCCAGTGGTGTATGAGCAGGTGAGCTGAGGGACCATCCCCCAGACGCGACGGTCACCGCGTCAACCTCAAGAAGAAGTTCCAACACAACAACTTGAGGAGGATCACGGTGACTGTCCCTACCACTATCGACGCGGGCGCATGGCTTAGCAAGCACCTGGAGTCCGATGACCCCGACCTGCTGCGGGCGATGCTCAAGGCCTTCGCCGAGGCGCTCATGAGTGCCGAGGCCTCGATGCAGTGCAACGCCGCCTATGGCGAGCGCAGCGACGAGCGGACGAACCGGCGCAACGGCTACCGGGTGCGGCCCTGGGACACCCGGGCGGGCACGATCGAGGACCTGGCGGTCCCCAAGCTCCGGCAGGGCGTGTACTCGCCCGAGTTCTTGCTCCAGCCGCGCCGGCGCGCCGAGCAGGCCCTCGTGGCGGTGATCTGCCAGGCCTATGTGAGCGGGGTCTCGACGCGCCGGGTCGACGACTTGGTCAAGGCGCTCGGGATCGAGGGGATCTCCAAGTCCGAGGTCTCGAGGATCGCGGCCGAGCTCGACACCGTGGTCGCCGAGTTCCGAGAGCGCCCGCTCGAGGACGGCCCCTATCGCTACCTGTGGATCGACGCGCTGACCCAAAAGGTCCGCGAGGGCGGCCGGGTGGTGAACGTCTCGGCCGTGATCGCCACCGCCGTCAACGCCGAGGGCCGGCGCGAGGTCGTCGGTTTCGACATCGTCACCACCGAGGACACCGCCGCCTGGACGGCCTTCTTGCGCTCGCTCGTCGCCCGGGGGCTCAGCGGGGTCGAGCTCGTCATCTCCGACGCCCACGGGGGCATCAAGGCCGCCATCGAGACCGTGCTCTCGGGCTCGTCGTGGCAGCGCTGCCGCACGCACTTCATGGCGAACTTCGCCGGCCGCGTGCCCAAGACCTCGTGGCCGATGGTGGCGACCCTGGTGCGTTCGGTGTTCGAACAGCCCGAGCGCGACGCCGTGTGGGAGCGGCTCGGCGACGTCGTCTCCAAGCTCACCGAGACCGGGTTCGTCGACGCGGCGACCTACCTCCTCGACGCGGCGGATGACATCTTGGCCTTCAGTGCCTTCCCCGTCGAGCACTGGCCCAAGATCCGATCCAATAATCCACAAGAGCGGCTCAACAAAGAGATCCGCCGGCGCACCGACGTCGTGGGCATCTTCCCGAATCGCCAAGCGGTCATCCGCCTCGTCGGCGCCATCTTGGCCGAGCAGTCCGACGAGTGGGCCCTCGGCAAGCGCTATATCGGGCCCGAGTCGTTGCGCGCGCCGCGCTACGAGGATCGAAGCGAGTTCGATCCGAGGCCAGCCATCGACGCGCCGAGCGTCGATGGCGAGAGGAGGGAGCCATTGACCGTCGAGTAGAATTGGTGCAAAGGTCGGCAATCAACCGGCCGCGAGGATTGACGCGGATGGCCGCGCATCACGAGCCTCGTACACCACTCGTTGGGGCTTGACCGAGCTCGAGTCCTTGACGGTGACCGAACTGGCCAACGAGGGACTCGACGCATCCACTGCCGTGGGAAAGCCAAAGCGCAAAGCCGGGAAGTGACCAGCGCAGAGCTGCCGTCGCACCTGGTTAGCGAGTTTTGTCGCTGACCCTCAATCAATTGTCGCAGGTCAGGGGAGGTTTTCAACGCTACTGCGGGAGCGCCGGATCAGTCACCGCGGGCTCTTCGGATCTCTGCGGGAACTCACAGGGTGTGGGTGGATTGGCGGCGACACGCGGACTGCGTCTTGCACACTGCGTCTTCACCAATGGCTCGGATCGGTCCCAACAACGTTGGAGCGAGTGGACGTCGAGCGATGGTCGATCGCCTACTCAAGGTACTAGCTGGCAGGCTTAAGTCGAGGGCAGATCAGTCGTAGGCCGATCCACGCGATCTCGATGCCAACGGCAACGCCGATCACTGTGTCGGCGAAACGGAGGATCGGCTTCCGCCAGGCCTCGTTCGGGCTTAAGGCGGCGACGACCAACACGACCGCCGTGGTGATCGCGGCGGTAATGGCGTCGTCGGGGCGTCCCAGCACGGTGACGGCAAGTCCACTGATCGCGATGAATTTCGGCAGGGTCCAGCTGTGAAATGAGAAGAAAGCTGGGAGCTGTCTGGCCCTCGAGTCAGTCACGGACAGCATGCCCTGCCCAAGAGATAGGACGGTGCCGGTGCGGACCGTCGGCACGGTCGCACGACACGTGGCGGGTACGCATCGCGTCGTGGCCGAAGTGGTCCGAGGACGGCCCGACGCCGACTTCGGCCTGTTCTCTGAACTACGAGCGCCACCGAAAGACTCCCCGGAGTTCGTCGAATGGTTCCGCTCGGGGACGGCGTCGCCACTAGAGCACCTATCCGAGCGTCCCAGCCGACGACGAATGTTGGTCGTGGTACGCGTCCGGGCATCGCGTTGGTCGGTGGGCCCGTCGCATGGCATTCGAAGGCGTCGTCCACCGCTGGGACACCGATGCCGCACAAGGACGAAATTTCTCGGTCGCATCCGAGATCGCCGCTGACGGTACCGACGGTTTCCTGGATGTCTTCGTCGCAGCGTCGCGGGCTGTACACCAGTCCCCGGCCGGACCGACGATGAGTTTCGAGTGCAGCGATAGAAATGACCGGTGGTGGCTCGATCTGTCAGAGCTGAGAGGCAGAATCGTGCGTCGCGACCCTCGCAATGCATCGATACGGATCCGCGGAACCGCGGAACAGCTCCTTCTCATGTTCTGGGGTCAGTGTCCCATATCTGATGCTGCTAGCGCGGAGGTCTCCGGCGATATCGGAGAGCTGGAGCAGCGGTCGGAACTCATTCCGTCCAGGTGAGGACTTACAAATGTCTCGCCCCCGATTGGCGTACGTCGCGATCCGGCCTGTCGTTGTCGTAGTCGGCGCCGCTGCTGGAAAGTCCCGATGGTGCGCTGGATGTGCCCAAGGAGAGTCCTCTGAGGGCTCATCGCATCAACGCCTCGTCACCGGTGGACGGGCCGCAAACTGGGTGGACGCCGCAGCGCGTCAGGGGACCAGCCAGAGAACTGCTTGTGCTCAACACCAGGTCCAAAATCATCTCGTAACTCTCCGGCGCCGGCTGTGCTGAGTGATCGCCCAAACTACGTCGCTATGGTATGCCGTGTTCACCAGAGGCAGCGATGGAGGGGAAGCAGTGACGATCCGTGTCGTGCAGTGGACGACGGGCAACGTCGGCAAGCAGTCGGTCGAGGCGGTCATGAAGCGGCCGGATCTCGAGCTGGTTGGTTGCTACTCCTGGTCGGAAGATAAGTCCGGCAAGGACATCGGTGAACTGTGCGGCCTCCCGCCGATCGGGCTCAGGGCGACGCACGACGTCGACGCGCTGATGGCTCTCGAGCCAGATTGCGTCATATACAACCCGATGTCGTTCAACGTTAATGAGATGGTCCGCATCCTCGAATCCGGTGCCAACATCGTGGCCACAGCGGCGTTCATCAACGGCCAGTCGTATCCCGACGATGGACGGCAACGGATTCTCGATGCCTGTGCGAAGGGTGGCAGCTCGATGTTTGGCAGTGGCGTGAGCCCGGGCTACATCGAGCTCATCACTGTGGCGTTGGCCAACGCCTCGGACCGCATCGATCACGTGCTGATCAGCGAAGAGGCCGATACCACTGCGTACGACTCGCCGCCCACAGAGATCCCCGTGGGCTTCGGCCGGCCGCTCGACGACCCCGCACTGCCCGGCATGACCGCAGCGGCAACTGTGGTCTTCAGCGAGGCAGTCGCCCTGGTGGGTGACGCCTTGGGGGTCGTATTCGACGAGATCGTGTGCGAGGCCGAGTACGCCAAGACTACTAAGGAGCTCGACCTCGGGTCATGGACGCTGGCCAAGGACACCGTCGCCGGCGTCACGATCCACTGGCTCGGCAAGATAGGTGGCAAGAGCATCGTAGAGATGCGCGTGCGCTGGCGAAAAGGCGACGCGCTCAAGCCCGACTGGGACGTTGGCATGGGGTGGACGATTGAGATCCAGGGCCGGCCAACGATCACTACGAAGATCGACATCTTGCCGCCGCCGTACTTCGAGGCGACGACCATGGAGGAGTTCATGATCCTCGGGCACATCCTCACGGCGTTGCCCGTCATCAACGCCATCCCAGCTGTCGTGGCCGCGCCCCCTGGGATCGTCACCTACGAGGACATCCCCGTCCCGCTCCCCCAGGGCTACGTCCCGATCTGACCGATAAGCAACGCGCCGGCAGGCGAGAGCTCCCGCCCAGGCGACGGTTTGGGCGTGAACGTCACCGATAGACAGGCACCAGGTTCTTGTTCGACCGAAAGGGCCATCTCCTAATGCCCCGTAAATCCTCGGGCGATACCGGAACCCGTTCAAAGGCGCGGCCGACGGATAGTAGAGCGCTCTACTAAAGGGACGGACTCGCTGGATGAGGTGGAAACTGGGTGGACGGAACAGCACGACAGGGGAGTGGGACTGACCTCGGAGACGAAAAGCACCACCTTGCCAAGGTGAGGGTCGCGGGTTCGAATCCCGTCTTCTCTCTCTCTCTCTCTCTCTCTCTCTCTCTCTCTCTCTCTGTCTCCGCTCACCGTCTTCCGCTCTCGAAGGGTCAGGGTGTAGCCGGAACAGGGAAGCGGACACACCCAGTTCGGTGCCGCCAATGACACTGCAGACAGCGCGGGCGTGGCTGCGACGGAGGCAGAGGGCAGGGTGCACGCCGTCGGATCGAGCCACCCGGGTTCCATGTTCGCGTCAGCTGCCGCGCTTCTTTGCCGGTCCCGACTTCGTGAACCACCGGCCGGAATCCCGTGTCTCATTCAGTCGACCCGCTTCCCCTCAGCGGAAACTGCAACATCGGAACTGTCATGGAACCAAGAACCCGGCGAACGATGCGCGCGCAGCTGTGCTGACCTGTGATCACAGCGGTGGGCTCACGGGTGTGGGGCGTCGCCGCCTTACGTCATGCAGCGGCCAAGGGTAGGCGGACGGTGAAGCAGCATCCACCCGATTCATTCGCCACCTCGATGTCCCCCCCGTGCGCGTGCACCAGGCCCTGAGCGATGGCCAGACCCAGTCCCGCCCGCTTGTCCGGCTTGGGGCTCCTGGCCGCGTCGCCGCGGTAGCTCAGTTCGAAGACCCGGGCCAGGTCCGCCTCGGCGATGCCACCGCAGCCGTCACGCACCGTCAGAACGGTCTCGTCGTCGTTGACTCGGGCCCGCACGCTCACTTCACCGCCTGCGGGCGTGTGGCGCAGCGCGTTCTCGAGCAAGTTGCGCAAGATGCGGAGGAACTCGGTAGTTGAGAGCCTCACCTTGGCCGAGGTCCCCTCGACCTGCCCGACGACGTGCACACCCTTGGCCTTCGCCATTGGGCCCACGAGCGCGAGCGCATCCGAAACCACGTCGTTGAGCGAGACCAACTCGAGGTTCAGGTTCAAGAGGCCGCTATGGATGCGGCTGAGGCGGAAGAGGTCGTCGACCATCCCGTCGAGGCGGGTGACTTCGCTTTTGATGGTCCGGTAGTAGCGGGACACCGTCTCGGGATCGGTCACGACGCCGTCCTCCAACGCCTCGGTCAGCGCCTGGATCCCTGCCAACGGCGTCCGCAGGTCGTGCGAGATCCATGCCACCAGTTCGCGGCGGGACGCATCGAGCGAGCGTTCCCGCAAGATCGACTCGTGCAGTTGTTCTCCGATCTCCTGCAGCTGACTCGCCAGGTTGGAGAGCTCGAGTGTCGGAACCGGGCCAGGGGGATCGTGTGGACGCTGACCAAGCGACGACGCCAGACGACCGACCGTACCGATGCCCTGGCGGAGGGTCCTGGCCAGGACGATGGCGGTCAAACCGCCGACCGTTGCCGCGGCGACCAGGACGACGATGACGGTCCGCTCGTCCTTGGCGGACAGGAACATGCGCGAGCCGGCCAGCACCGTCCCGGCTACGACGCCGAGCACCGTGGTCAGGGCGGCCACCCAGAGGTAGACGGACAACTGTCTCTGACCGAGATGATGCGTCACCATCAACCCGAGCAACGACAGCACGAGCGCGGCGCCGGCAGCCAGTGCGACCACTTCGGTCGCCGCCGCGGGGGTGTCGCCGAACGAGAGGGCGAGGAGCCATGCGGCGCCGATTCCCGCCGCACCAAGCAGAACGATACGGCTCATGCCGCGAACTGGTAGCCGACGCCCCACACGGTGAGGATTCGGGCGGGGTTGCTGGGGTCGGGCTCGAGCTTCTCGCGAAGGCGGCGGATGTGCACCGTGATAGTGGCGCTGTCCCCGTACGTCCAGCCCCAGACCGCCTCGAGCAGTTCTTCGCGGCGGAACACCACACCTGGGTTGCGCATAAGGAGGACGAGCAGGTCCAACTCTCGGGGGGTCAGCACGATCTTGCGGTGGGCGAGAGTCACCCGGCGGGCACCCACGTCGACCGCAAGCTCGCCGGCCCTCAGCGTGGGGCCCGTGGTCAGGCATGGGGCGACGTCCGCTGCGCTGCGGTTCAGAACCGACTTGACCCGTGCGGTGACCTCGCGCGGCGAGAACGGCTTGGTGACGTAGTCGTCCGCTCCGACCTCGAGGCCACCGACCCTATCCTCCTCTTCGCCTAGCGCCGTGAGCATGATGACGGGGACGCGGCCCATGAGGCGGATGCGGCGGAAGAAGTCAAGCCCGTGCATCTCGGGCAACATGAGATCGAGCACGATCAGGTCGGGGAGATTTTGCGTCGCTGCCTCCAGCGCGGCGCTCCCGTCCGCCGCCGAGCGCACCTCGAAACCTTCGCGGTCGAGGTACCGGGTCAGCACCTCCACCACCGTGGGGTCGTCGTCCACCACCAGGATCTGCGGTTTGGCCACGAGCACGATCGTAGGACGCTCGCCGGGGACCACGCCCAGCGCACCCCAGAAGTTAAGAGAATGGTTAGGTCTGAGCCATTCCTCCGTCAGGTGGCGGCGCATATGGTCGGCGAGCGTGAACCTTGCGGCGTCGCACGCCCCCGTGCTGGCCCAGCGTCCGGAGCCCGGGGCGTTCCCCGGCATCGTCGGTGTGCCGCGCTCTCAGCTCGAACGCTGGTTCTCCGGTTGGGGCGGGCCACCCCGACTGGATCTCGCCCGCAGCGGAGCATCGGGGCTGACCGCCCGCCAGCTCCTGCGCCTCGCCACGCCCGGCGACGTCGAGGCCTATCTCGACATGCCCTTGGACTATGGCCCAGGGATTGGAACCGAGCGTCTCCGCGCTGCCGCCGCCACCGTTTCCGGCTGTTCGCCCGAAGACGTTGTCATCACCCACGGCGCCATCGAGGCACTCCTTCTCGCCTGCGCCGCGTCACTCGAGAGCCGGTCCGCGGTCGCGGTTGCGGCACCGGGCTACGAGGGCCTGTTCCGAGCGGCCGAGGCGGCCGGAGGGGTGGTGCAACCGGTGCGAGTGTGGAGCCCCGGTGCGTCCGGTCTCGACTTCGGCCGGCTGCTGGATCTCGACCTGCGGCGCTATGGCGCGGTGGTCGTCAATTCGCCCCACAATCCCACCGGTCTCACCGCAGCCGCGCCGGACCTGGCCGAACTCGCCGAGCGATGCGCCGCCGCCGGCGCGACCCTCGTCGTCGACCAGGTGTCCCTCGGAACCCTCGATCCGGACGCGCTCCCCGTGCTGCGGCAAGCGCCTGGCTCGACGGCGATCGTGCAGATCGGCGACGTGAGCAAGGCGTTCGGGCTTGGCGGGCTCCGCGTGGGGTGGTGCGCGTCGCCTCAACCGGCGCACCGGACCCGCATCGCGGAGTTGCGCGACGTCACCAGCTTGGCGAACTCGGCGCTGAGCCAACACTTGGCCGCCATCGCGTTGGAGAACCGCGGGGCTCTGTCGGCGGCACCGACGGCCCGGTCGAACCTCGAGCGCTTGTGGGCGCAGCTGGAGGGGTTCGCCCAATCGGGGGGATGGAGCACGCCGGCCGACGGACTCGTCGCCTTTCCCGCCTTCCCGCTCTCGGTACCCGCCCTCGTGTTCGCGGACCGACTCCGCGAACACTTCGGTGTGGCCGTGACACCGGGATCGTTCTTCGGGTTCGAACGTCATCTCCGCGTCGGGCTCGGCCTCGCTCCGGCGCTCTTCGCGGAGGCGCTCGATCTGATCCGCTATGCGCTCGAGACCGGGGTTGGTGTATGAGACCCGGAGAACTCGACGCCGTGCCCGACCGACCCCCGGCCCCCGACAAGGGCTCGCGGCACCGGCGCGCCATGGATCGACCGAGGGGCGCCAAGGCCGCGCCACCAGGACCCTTCCGTGCGAGGTGGTGGAGGAGCCCGCTGCGCGGTCCCTGGCTGACCTCCTACTTCGGGTCGATTCTGCTCGTGGGCATCCCGGTGATGTTTCTCACCGGGCTCGTCTCGTACGCGTCCTACAACCCGCGGTTGGCCGGCAACGACACCACGCCGGGCAAGGGGATCCTGGGCTTCTACCTCTTCTCCTGGGTCACCAGCCCGTCCTGGATCTACCGGGTCAGTCAGGGGACGCATGTCGTCCTCGGCCTCACCCTGGTGCCCATCGTCCTCGCCAAACTGTGGTCCGTCATCCCGAAGCTGTTCGAGTGGCCCGGGGTTCGCTCACTAGCGCACTTCCTCGAGCGCCTGAGCCTGATTCTCGTCGTAGGGGGCGCGATCTTTGAATTCGCGACTGGGATCGCCGACATCGAGTACTACTATCCGTGGAAGTTCGACTTCTACCAGGCGCACCTTTACGGCGCATGGGTTTTCACAGTCGGCTTCGTGGTGCACGTCTGCCTGAAATGGCCGACAATGTGGCGGTCACTCCAGCGCTACAGCCTGCGCGAGATCGTCCGGACACCACTGGGACGGACGCGTCCAGAACCGGGAGACGGGCACGGTTTGGTGGCATCGGACCCGTCGCCGCCAACTATCTCGCGGCGCGGGGTGTTGGGTCTGGTGGGTGGCTCGGCGGCCGCCGTGTTCCTGCTGACCGCCGGAGGGACCGTCAGTGTGCTGCGACCGCTCGCCCTGCTCTCGCCGCGGGCACGGAGCCGGGGCACCGGACCCCATCCCGAGGCCAACGACTTCGAGGTCAACCGCGTCTTCGCTGCGACGGGCATCCCGGTCTCCGCAACCGGCGACAGCTGGCGTCTCGTCCTCAGCGGACCGCGCACCGTGTCGTTGTCACGCCCCGAGCTGATGGCGATGCCCCTGGCCACCGAGGTCCTCCCTATTGCCTGCGTCGAGGGTTGGTCGACCGTGCAGACTTGGACGGGCGTGCGTTTGCTGGACCTGGCGCGGCTGGCCGGTGTCGACCACGCCGTCGACGTGGAGGTGGAGTCGCTCGAGAAGCCGGGTCAACCCTTCCGCTCAGCCACGCTCGCGTCGAACCAGGCCGGCGACCCCCAAACTCTGCTCGCGCTGTGTGTCAACGGCGAGGACATCTCGCTCGACCACGGGTACCCGGCTCGCATGATCGCCCCGGCGGCGCCGGGCGTGCATTGCACCAAGTGGGTCGCCGAGCTGAGGTTCCTGACGTGATAGGTCCGGCTACCCCCGACACGGGTGAGCGCCCGCGGTCGTGGTTCCGGCGCCTCTACGGGGCAGGTCCCGCCCACGCGGTGTTGATGATGGCCTGCTTCGCCTTCGCGGGCTATCTGCTCACGCTCATCATCGGTGCGTCGCACCCCGGCTGGCTCCTGGTGTGGTTCGTCGGGGCCATCGTGCTCCACGACCTGCTCTTCCTCCCCCTCTACTCGGCGTTTGACCGCCTCCTCACCCGTCGCCGACGGAGGGAGGTCAGTGCACGGCAGGGCCCTACCTGGGTCAACCACCTGCGGGTCCCGGCCGTGATCTCGGGTGTGCTCTTACTTGTTACGTTCCCGCTCGTGTTCCGCCTCTCGGATCACGCGTACGCCACCGCCAGCGGGCTTCATGAATCGGTCTACCTCGAGCGCTGGCTGCTCGTCAGCGCTGGGCTCTTCGCCATCTCCGCGATGGCCTACCTGGTGCGTCGGGACCGACGACGGCGAAACACAGAGTGAGCGTGACACCCACCGCGGACATGTCCGTCCGCGATACTGCGGGGACCGCCTGGTCGGCTGCGAGACGACCCTGGCTTTCGCGCGGCCACCTGGGGGAGCGGATCGTGGGTGCCGTGCTCGTCGCGCTCAGCATCATCCCCGTGGCCCGCTACCTCTTCGTCGTGGCCCACCGGATCGGCTATCCCTACGAGCTCGAGTGGATGGAGGGGGGGTCGGTCGAGGTCGTCCACCGCGTCGTCCTTGGGCAGGGGATCTACGGCCCGCCGTCCATGCATTTCACGCCGTGGCCTTACACCCCGCTCTACTTCTGGGTGTCCGCGGCCGTAGCTGAGGTCACGGGCATCGGCTTCACCGCGTTGCGACTCGTCTCAATAACCGCTTCGTTGACGGTGCTGTGGCTGCTGTACCGCATGGTGGCCAACGAGACGTCGGACCTCGTGGCCGGAATCGTCGCCGGCGGCGTGTACGCGGCCACCTTCCGCCTGGCCGGAGCGTGGGCCGATATCGGCCGGGTCGACTCTCTCTTCCTCGCCTTCACTCTCTGGGCGTTGGAGCGGTCGCGGCGGGCACGGACGCGCCGGGACGGCGTGATCGTGGGAGTGCTGTTTTTTCTCTCCTTCTTCACCAAGCAGGACGGGCTGGTGGTGGCAGCTCCTGTCGTTGCCTGGCTCCTCATGGCGCGGCGCGCTGCGGGCGTGAGCGCCCTCGCGACGCTGGGCGGCCTCGTCGTGGGTTCGACCGTCGTGCTCGACGCCTTCACGCACGGCTGGTACCAGTATTACGTGTTCGACGAGCTGGGGTCACAGGGCTGGGTCGCTGAGAACCTCCACTTCTTCTGGCAATTGAGCATTTTCAAGCCGTTCGCGCTGGCGGTATGGCTCGTCGTGGTTGCCGCGGCGGTGCTGCTGGTGCGGAACCGGCACCGGCTCGGAGTGCTCTGGTCGCGGGCGGGCTTCTGGATCGCGGCGGCTGTGGGGTTGTTCGGCGCGTCCTGGATCGGACGTCTCCACAATGGGGGTTACGACGACGTGCTCATGCCCGCCTACGCCGCCGTCGCCCTGGGGGTCGGGGGCTCCGTCGCACTCCTCCGCCGCCACCCCCGCGTCGCAGTGCGCGTGGGGGTCTCTCTCCTCCTCGCCGCGGTGCTGGCCGCGCAGCTTCACCATATCGACTATCGCCCCAGCCGACAGATCCCGACCCAGGCTGACGAACGCGCCGGCGAAGATCTCATTTCCCTGATACGTCACCTCCCGGGCGAAGTACTCGTGTTCGACCATCCGTATTACGGCGTGATGGCGGGCAAGGGCACGGTGGCCGATGAGGAGGCTGCGGACGACATCGAACGTTCGGGTCCGAGCGACGCTCAGCGCCTGCTGATCCAGAGCATGCATCGCGCCCTCCTCGCCCCAGGAATCGGCGCCGTCATTCTCGACGACCAGGGGGACGAGCGGAACCTCGAGGGCGAGCTCTCGGCGGATTATCACCTTCTGCCCCGGCACGCTATTACCGGGAACGTGTTCTTTCCGGTCACTGATCTGCCGCAGCGTCCCTTGCTGGTGTTCGTCCGTGACCGTTTGCCGAAGGTCCGTGCAAACCGGACATGAGTGACCCTGCGGTGCATGCGGCAGCGGTCACCCTGGTCGACGTGGTCCTGCCCGTGCTCAACGAGGCGGAGGCATTGCCCTGGGTGCTCGGGCGGATGCCAGCGGGCTACCGCGCTCTCGTGGTCGACAATGGCTCGACCGATGACTCGGCCGAGGTGGCCCGTGGCTTCGGCATCGAGGTGATAACCGAGCCCCGGCCGGGCTTCGGCGCTGCGTGCTTCGCCGGCCTGACCCACGCCGAGCGCGATCTCGTGGCGTTCATGGACGCCGACGCCAGCCTGGATCCGCAGCAGCTGCCCCTAGTTGTCGAAGGGGTGGCGGCCGGCAGAGCCGACCTCGTGTTGGGTGCTCGGGCTGCCGAACCGGGGGCGTGGCCAGCTGTGCCCCGGCTGGCTAATCGCTTCCTTTGCTGGGAGCTCGGCCGTCGCGGCGGACCACAGCTTCGCGACCTGGGGCCGATGCGGGCGGCTCGCCGCGCCGCACTTCTCTCTCTCGACCTGCGCGACCGTCGGTTCGGTTGGCCGCTCGAGATGGTCGTGTCCGCGGCGCGGGCCGGGTGGCGCATCGACGAGGTGGAGGTGACCTACCACTGCCGAGTTGGGCGTTCCAAGGTCACCGGGACGGTCCGGGGCACAGCTCGGGCCGTCCGCGACATGGGGAGAGTGCTGCGATGAGGGAACTGCATGTGCTGGTGGTGGCGAAGGAGCCGGTCCCGGGCAGCGTCAAGACCCGGTTGTGTCCTCCGTGCAGCGCGTCCCAGGCGGCTGAGCTGGCCGAGGCGGCACTCGCCGACACGCTCGAGGCGGTGGTCAAGTGCGACGCGGGCCGCCGCTTGCTGGCCCTCGATGGCAGACCTGGCCCGTGGCTCCCCGCGGGCTTCGAGGTGTTCCCCCAGCAGGGGCGCGGTCTCGACGAGCGGCTGGCTGCGGCCTGGGAGCACGCCGCGGGCCCGGGACTCCAGATCGGCATGGACACGCCTCAGGTGACGGCCGGACTCCTCGACGACTGCCTCCAACCGCTTGCAGCGGGTAGCGCCTCGGCCGCTCTCGGCCTCGCGGAAGACGGCGGCTGGTGGGCACTGGGCCTGCGGCGGCCGGACCCCGCCGTCTTCGTTGGGGTGCCGATGAGCACCCCGCATACCGGACGCGCCCAGGAGCGCCGGCTGCGCGACCTGGGGCACGACCCGATCCGGCTGCCGCGTTTGCGCGACGTCGATCGCATCGACGACGCCCTGGCGGTGGCAAACGAGGCACCGGGCACACTCTTCGCCGAGGCGTGCCGAAGACTCCTGGAGGTGGTCTGATGCGCGTGCTCGTCACCGGTGGCGCCGGCTTTATCGGGTCAGCCGTGGTGGACCTCCTGGTCTCGCGCGGCCACCAGGTCCGGGTGCTCGACAACCTCTCGCCGAGTGCCCACGCCGTCATGCCGGGCTACCTCAACCCCGAGGCGGAGTACGTCTGGGCCGACGTGGCCGACGCCGACGCGACAGCACGGGCCGTGGTCGGCGTAGACGCGGTGAGCCACCAGGCGGCACGAGTCGGTCTGGGCGTCGACTTCCGTGACGTCACTGCCTACGTCCAGGACAATGACGCCTCAACGGCTGTCTTGTTGCGCTGTTTGTACGAGTGCCGGTGGCAGGGTCGCCTTGTCCTGGCCTCCAGCATGGTGGTCTACGGCGAGGGTGCGTATGAGTGCGCCGAACATGGTCGGGTGCACCCAGCGCCCCGGTTGAAGGACGACCTCGAGGCCGGGCGGTTCGACCCCCGCTGTTCTCGCTGTGGAACCACGCTGTGCCCGCTGGACCTCGACGAGGAGTCACCACTCGACCCGCGCAGCGTGTACGCCGCGACCAAGCTGCAGCAGGAGCACCTCTGCGGGGCCTTTGCACGGGAGACCGGCAGCAGCCTGTGCGCCTTGCGTTACCACAACGTCTACGGCCCACGCATGCCCCGCGATACCCCGTACGCCGGCGTGGCCAGCATCTTCCGGAGTGCATACGAGAAAGGCGAGGCGCCGCTGATGTACGAGGATGGCGGCCAGCGACGCGACTTCATCGACGTGGCTGACGTAGCATCGGCCAACGAGGCGGCCCTTCTCGCGCCGGACGAGGTCCAGGGCGCCTTCAATATCGCCAGCGGTGTGGTGCACACGGTGGCGGACTTGGCCCGCACGCTGGGCCACGCGTACGGGTCTGATTCGCGGCTGCCGGTGGTGAGCGGCTTGTATCGGCTCGCCGATGTGCGCCACGTGACCGCCTCGCCGCAACGAGCTCACCGTCTGCTTGGCTTCAAGGCCTTGGTTCCCTTTGCCCGCGGCATGGCCGAGTTCGCCAGGGCTGAGCTTAGGACGGCCGCCGCAGGTCCGCGATGACTCTCGCGCTCGCGAACCCGGCGCCTTTTCGCCCCGGACCTTCGCGTGCCTCTGCACATTCGTCCACTTCCCTCTCGGGAAAAATCTGAGGGATGGCCGTCGACCGCAGACGGGCAACCCCTGGTGTCGCTGGGCCTTTGACGAGATCCTCGAGATCGTTCCTCGTGCTCAGAAGACGGGCTAGGAACACCGCCCATTGGCCTCGCGGCCGGCCGGAACCTTGGACCAGTCGCGCCACGGCCACCAATTCCAGGAACCGAGGAGCACCACGGTCGACGGCACGAGCAGCGTCCGCACCAGAAAGGTGTCGAGCAGGATACCCAGCGCCAGGCCGGTCCCGATCTGGCGCACCTGCCCGGTCGTCGTCAGAGCGAGCACGCCGAATGTGCCGGCCAGAATGAGTCCGGCCGTCGTGACCGTCGTCCCGGTGGTGGCCAGTGCACGAGGGACCGCGGCCCGGAGGGGGAGTCCGGCCGCCTCCTCCTTGATCCTGCTCATGACGAGGATGTTGTAGTCCTCTCCGAGGGCCATGATGAAGACGAACATGAAGAACGGCAGCGTGAAGTTGATCCCGAGCTGCCCGCCGATCGTCACGAAGATGAGCACGGCGAGACCCAGCGACGCGGTATAGGAGAGCAACACGCTGGCAACGAGGTAGAGCGGTGCCACCACGCTGCGCAACAACAGGCCGAGCAGCAAGGCGAGCACGAGTGCCACGACCGGGAGGATGTGCACCACGTCCTGGCCCGAGATGGTGCTCACGTCGGCGGCACCGGGCGCCTGCCCTGCCACTCCCCACTGTGTCGCCCCGACCGACCGACCGACCTGGGACACCGCGGCGCGCACGGACGGGATCACCTGCATCGCCGCCGTGCTGCCGGCCGAGCCCGCCCGCAGCGACGTCTGGTAGAGCACGGTGCGGCCGTTTTCCGTCACGTACTGTGCCGCGGCCCGGTAGGCGGCGTAGAGGGAGGCCGGCAGGCCGTCCCGCGCCTTGGCGTCGACCAGTGGCAGGCGCTGCGGCGGACCCAGAGTGGTGTAGAGGCGGGCCACTGCCTGCGGGGGGAGGTCGCGACCGCCGGCGTCGAGGGGGCTCCTCACCGAAGAGAAGTGCCCAGACGACCACAGCTCGTCTTGGACTTGGCCGAGCAGAGAGGGGTCGGACCACACCGAGGAGGGGAACCGGAACACGATGTCTGTCGCCCCGACGGCGATCTCACCGAAGTGGTCCTCCAGCACCACCTGCCCCAGGCTCGAGTCCGAGCCGGCGATGGCACCCCCGGGGTTGAAGCCCGAGGGCGCGTACCCGACCAAGAAGGCTGAGAGCGCGCCGAGGACGAGCACCCCGCCGACGAGGGCGCGCACCGGCTGGCGCACGACGCGGCTGGCGATTCGCCCCCAGACGCCGGGGCCCGAGTCAGAGCGCACGCGCGACGGCCAGAACAGCCGGGGGCCGACGATCGAAAGCAGGGCCGGGAGGAGAGTGAGCTCGACGAGCAGCACGACTCCGATGCCGATGGCCAGTCCCGGGCCCACCCCGCGGTAAAGGCCGAAGCTCGCCAACAGGAGGCTGAGGAGCGCGCAGACGACGGTCAATGCGGAGAAGGTGATGGACGTCCCCACTCGCGAGCCCGCAGCCACGATGGCCTCGTCGGTGGGCATGCCGGCCGCCAAATTCTCCCGGTAGCGGAACAGCAGGAAGAGGCCGTAGTCGGTGCCCGCGCCGAGCACCAACGCCGTCAGAAGAAGCTGCAACAAAGAAGAGATCTCGACACCGACGTGGGTCGACTCGGCGATGAGCGGTCCCGCGAGTGCTAACGCCAGGCCGGCGGGCGCCAGTGCGACAAGTGGTGCCAGGACGGCACGGAACGCGAGCGCGAGCAGGACGATGATGAGCAGGATCGTTCCCAGGATGGCGGCGGCCTCGGTGCGCACGGCCGCCGCCTGCTGATCGACCAGGATCGGCAGCGAGCCGGTGAGGTACAGCGAGAGCCGTGGGTCCCGCAGCGCACCGAACGCGTCGCGGACGGCGCTCACCGCGTCGCGCCCCTCACTGCCTCCACCTGCGGTGGCCGGAGTGAAGCGCACCTGGGCCGAGTACGCCTCTCCATCGACGGAGACCGCGCTCCCGCGAACGGAGACGACCAATGGCGATCGGAGGGCGCGGTCCTCCACCGCCTTGATCGCGGACAAGTCCGCGGGTGTCAGAGGTCCAGCGGTGTCCGTCGCAACGAGCACGCCGGTCGCGCCGCTCGGGGCCAGAAAGGGGGCGGCCAACCTGGCGGCGAGAACGCTCGGCGCGTTGGCCGGGAGGAACGACTCCGTGTCGTTGCGCACGACACTCGCCAGCGAGGGCAACAATGCAACGGAGGCAACAGTGGCGGACACCCAAAACGCGACCACGGCCCAGCGGTACCGGACCACGGTGCGCAGCATCGCCTGGAGCACTTGTCTAACCCTACGGTCGTCTCACGGGAATGCAGGCGCGGGCGAGGCCAGCCTTGGAGCCCGTTCACAAAGAATTAGATATTCGTAAGCAAATCGCTGGCGCCGCGTGGAGGCCTCCGCAATACGATTCGAACGTGCACCATCCAGGCGGTATCAGTCGACTGGCGATCGTCGCGCTGGCTACCGTGTTCGTCCTCGTGCCGCCGGCCATCAGAGCGGTGTTCGAACCGGTGCCTGTTTCCGCTGCACCAACTTCGGCTGGCGCAGCGCCGTGGCCAATGGCTTTGTTCGATGCGCGGCACTCGGGCACGTCTTCAGCGACCGGACCGGCGACCGGCCACGTCGAGTGGACGCGCGACCTCGGGAGCAACATCACCCCGGGGCAAGTCGTCGGTGCAGACGGCACGATTTACGTCGCGACCAACGCAGGCGTCCTCTACGCCCTGGACCCCTCGACGGGTGCCGACAAGTGGAGCTTCACGGGGCAGGGTACCTCGACCGGTCCGCCGGACCTCTCGACCAGCCCCCTGGTGCTAGCGACGGGGGAGGTCGTGTGGCCCGGTCCGGGCAACACGCTCTACTTGCTCTCGAGTTCCGGGCACCTGCTCTGGCAGCACGTCTTCGGTGCCGCTCTGACGTCGCCGGTCCAATCGGGTTCAATCGTGTACGTCGGGACGACGGGTGGTGCTCTCGTGGCGCTCGACGTCAGTGCGCCGGTCCCGCAGGTGCGTTGGCAGCTCTCCATCGGCCGATCGTCTTATGGGAGCCCGGTCGTGGAACCTGACGGCGAGGTCGTGACGACGGCGGACAACCGGCTGGTGGTCGTGCGGGACCAGGGGACGAGAGGCACCGTCGAGTGGCGCCGTACGTTTAGGGGAGCCGTCGAGGTGTCCGCCGCGGTGGGCGCGGATGGCACAGTGGTGCTGGGAACCAACGACCAGTACGAGTACGCCTTCACTCCCTCCGGCGGGCTCAAGTGGCGAGTCCATCGGAACACACAGTCGTACTCCTCTCCGTCGGTCAGTCCGAACGGAAACACCTACTTCGGCGGGAACACCGGACATCTCCAGGTCGTGAGGACATCGACCGGCCGGGCGGTGACGACTGACCAAGGCCTGCAGGGTCTCTGGGCAGCGCAGGTTGTCGACGCCCACGGCGACGTCTACTTCGGTACGCAGGGCGCTCACGTGTACGGGTATACCGCCTCGGGTCATCTCCGCTTCGACCTCCGGGTGAGCGGGCCGATAGATAGCTACCCCGCCATGACGGCCAGCGGCGTGCTCATCGTCGGAGACGAAAAGGGCACCCTCTACGCGATCGGACGATGAGATCGGATCGGCCATACCGATTGAGTCTGGCTGATCGCGAATGCATTCAGCTCGACTCGGTCGTACCTCTCAACGTGGTCGGGCGGCCCACGCAAAGCACGCCAGAGCCACTACAACCATGGGACAGGGGGCGCTGCCACCGCGGAGTCCCGCGCCCATAGGCTTCGCTTGTGCCCGCCAAGCCCTCCGAAACGAGTCGCCAAGCGACCCAGCAACGGGTCAGGGTAGGACGAAGAGCCTTCATCGGTCTCGTGGGTTTGGGTGCGGCCGGCATCGTGTTCGGTGCCAAAGTGCAGAACGTCCTCAGCGAGGTCGTCGGTTCCGGATTTGGAGGTTTGCTGCCACTTGGGGACCACTTCCGCATTTACTCGATCTCCGACACGTTCCCGGTCATCCCACGTTCAGAGTACCGACTCGAGGTCACCGGACTCGTCGATGAGCCCCGGACTTACACGATCGACGATCTCGAGTTGATGCCGCGCACAGCGTTCGTGAAGGACTTCCACTGCGTCACCGGCTGGTCTGTTCCCTCGGTGCCTTGGGAAGGCGTGCGGCTCTCGGAGATCCTCGACGACGCAGGCGTGCAGAAAGCGGCAGTCGCGCTGACTTTCGAGTCCTACTATGGCGCCGACACCGAGAGCCTGACGCTCGATCAGGCGCGCCTGCCCGAGGTGATTGTGGCGTACCGGATGCTCGGTGCCCCCGTCACCACCGAGCACGGTGGGCCCGTGCGGCTCTACGTCGCTCCCATGTTCGGCTACAAGTCGATCAAGTGGCTCTCGGCCATCAGGGTCGTGGACCAAGTGGTTCCCGGCTTCTGGGAGCAGAACGGATATCCCCTCAACGGATGGATCGACGGTTCGACCGGTGCGACCGATCCGTCTCTGACCGGAGGGGCGGCGTGACACCCGCCGTCGCCGCCTGTCCGCGCACCACGGTACGGATCGTGCGCTTCGACGCAGTGCAGCGCGCCGCACATTGGGCCAATGCGTTGCTGTTCGGCATCCTCATGGCGACGGCATTGCCGCTCTACTTCGGGTCGATTGCCAGTGTGATCGGGCGCCGAGCCCCGGTGGAGGAGATCCACCTGTGGGCGGGTATCGCGCTGCCGGTGCCGCTCCTGATCGCGATCCTGGGCCCCTGGGGAGCCGAGTTCCGCCGTGACCTCCGCCGGATCAACGTCTGGACGAAGGACGAGGTGACCTGGTTGAAGGCGCTGGGGCGGAAGGCCCCGAAGGTCGTCGACAAGTTCAATCCCGGCCAGAAGCTCAATGCCATCTTCATCGGCGCTGCCATCGTGGTGATGCTCGCCACCGGCGCCATGCTCAAGTGGTTCCGGTTCTTCCCGCTCGAATGGCGGAGTGGCGCCACATTCGTCCATGACGTCTTCGCATTCGCAATCTTCATCGTGGTTGCTGGCCACGTGGTGTTCGCCTTGGCCCACCCCGAATCGCTGCGCTCCATGATCAGGGGCTGGGTCACTAAGGCGTGGGCCGCCCGCCACGCGCCGGGCTGGTCGGCCGAAGAGGAAGCCAAAGTGGAGCCCGACGCCGTGCCGTGACGCGGGCTCACGGATCGCCGGTCAGGCTCCTGGCGTACGGCGATCGCCTTGGCGGTGGGTCAACCGATCACCCAGCGGTGAATATATGTATCTTGGGAATTGCGATGGCAAAGCCGACAAGAGGATTCCTTGGTCGAGGGAAAGCTGCCCGCGACCCCGTCTCCTACCCGGCCAGTATGACGCCGGGGACCAGTGGCCCGTGCTCACCGCTTAGGTCACCCCGCATCTCGATCTGGCCTCGTGGTCGTTCGCGGTCGAAGGTCTCGTAGCACGCCCCACGACGTGGACCTAGGAGGAGATTCACGCGCTTCCGGCGTCCTCATACTCCGGTGACATCCACTGCGTGACGACCTGATCCAAGCTCGGCGTCACCTTCAGCGGCGTGTCAGTCGACACGCTCCTCGAGAGAGCGGAATTGGACGAGACGGCTAGCCACGTGCTGGCGTTCTCCCACACCGGCTACACCACCAACTTCCCCTTGGCCGATGTCACCGGTGGCCGGGCATGAACTCCTCCTGGGCCTCGGCCAACCCGTGGAGCGGATCCGAGTCGAGCGATTCGGTCCTACCAGTTAGCGTCGAGCTTCAAGCAATTCGCGGTCCGGTCGAGTGAGTGTGATCACATTCGGAGGGCAAGGAGGCGAAAGTGATGGCAGACGACGCGGTCAGTGGAGCCACGGTCGATCAGCTCTATCGCTATCCGGTGAAGTCGATGCAGGGTTTCGCCGTCGGGTCCGTCGAGCTCGGCCTCTCGGGAATAGACGGTGACCGCAGTCGAGCGCTGATCGACGTCGTTTCCGGGAGACTCATGAGCGCAAAGCGTTGGTCACGACTCCTACTCGGGGTCGCCGACGACAACGGGATCACCCTTCCTGACGGGACCCACAGGCCGTACGAATCCGGCGACATGGATCGCGTGCTGTCAACCTGGTTGGAGCGCGAAGTTGCGCTTCACCAGGTCGCTCCCGATGTGGATCTCTCCTACGAAATGACCTTTGATCCACCCAACGACGACGCCGAGCTCTACGAAATCCCTGCGCCGTCCGGATCGTTCCTCGACCTGGCACCGGTCCACCTGGTGAGCCAGCAGACGCTCCGCGGAGGTGTCGAGACTCGTCCCGACCTCAACTGGGATGTGCGACGGTTCCGGCCGAACCTGGTCGTCGACGCGGCGGGAACAACGTCCTTCGGCGAGGACGCTTGGTGTGGGAGGCAACTGCGGATCGGTAGCGCCGTCGTTGAGGCGCTGCAGCCCACCGTTCGGTGCGCCATGCCTTTGCGTGCCCAACCCGGCCTCGAGTCACAACCAGCGCTCTTCCGTGCCCTCGATGAGATTCATGCCAATCACCTCGGCATCTACCTGTCCGTGGTCACACCCGGTGAGATTCGGATCGGTGATCAGATCGAGATCTATTCGTAACGGCCGGATCAGCTGCTGCCTCGAGGACCTCTTGGTACCTTGTGGCGGTGACCCAGTTCCGGATCGGGCAGGCGGCGGAAATCCTGGGCGTGAGCTCCGACACCATGCGACGATGGGCGGACGCGGGCCGGGTGCGGGCGATCGTCGGACCGGCGGGGCGGCGGTACATCGATGGTGCCGATCTGGCCAAATTCGCCACCGAGCTCGCGGCGGGACCGCAGCAGGACAAGCGTCGGGGACAATCGGCCCGGAACCGATTCACCGGGATCGTCACGCAGGTGACCAAGGACGGCGTCGCCGCCCAGGTCGAAATTCAGTCGGGCCCGCACCGGTTTGTGTCCCTCATCACACGGGAAGCGGCCGACGAGCTCGAGTTGGAGCCGGGAATGCGGGCCGATGCCGTCGTGAAGGCGACGAACGTCGGAGTGGAGCTTCCGGCCGACCCCTGACGCGGCTCAGAACTGGTCGTTCGCCTCCACCAGGTCGGGCCACACCGCAATGGCCTCACGTGCCAGTCCAACGCGACAGGCGTCGCCGATTCGGAAGCCAACCGGCTCCTCCTGGCGTGCTTGTATCTCGAGCTGCGGGGTTATGGAGATGTACAGATCGACCGAGGTCCCGACGTCGGCGACGTCGACGAAGGTTCCTGCCAGCCCCCCCGACGGGAGGAGGGAGACCCGCTCGGGCCGGATGTTCCACAGGACAAGCGTCCCCGGCGCCAACGTCCCCGAGTCCACGGCGATGAGGGCACCGCCGGCAGTGATCCATCCCTCGGAAGTGACCTCGCCCCGGCGGAGATTGGGTATGCCGAGCAGCCGGGCCACTTCGGGGGTGTCGGGGCGAGTGAAGATCTCCCGGGTGGTTCCCGATTGCAGCGCTCGACCGTCGGAGATGACGATCACTTCGTCCGCCAGGAAGGCAGCCTCTTCGGGATCATGGGTCACGAGCACGGTCGCGAGGCCGGTCTCCTGCTGCAGCCGGCGAACCTCGCGCCGGAGTTCGTGGCGAACCGGGGCATCGAGGGCAGAAAACGGTTCGTCGAGCAGGAGCAGCTCTGGAGATCTGCAGAGGGCCTGGGCCAGACCCACCCGCTGGCGTTGTCCGCCGGAGAGCCCGGACGGGTACCGGTCCTGGAGCCCGTCCAGTCGGAGGTGGGACAGCCAATAGGCCGCCATTGCCGGCGTGGCGCCGTCGGCGAAGAGGAGGTGCTGCCACACGGTGAGATGGGGGTACAGGGCGAATCCCTGCGCGACATAGCCGACTTGTCGGGCCTCGACGGGAACGTCCGTGACCCGACGATCGCCGTACCAGACGGCGCCTGGCGTCGGCCCGTAGAGCCCGGCCAGACTGCGGAGAAGCACCGACTTGCCCGATCCAGACGGGCCGAGGATCGCCAGGTGGCTGGCCCCACCGTGTCGCTGCAGCGCGAGGCGGAAGGTGCCGAACCGGTGGTCGATGTCGAAGCTGATTGGGGTGGGAGTTACGGGAGTGGGCGGCGAGGACTGCGGGAGTTCGACGGCGGCGCGCGGGCGCGCGCCGAGTCGGAAGCGACTCAGGGCCACAACGACGACGGCGACCCCGAGGGCCAGCGCGGTGGGGGCGATCGTGGTCGGGAGCCCTACCCCGCTGAACTGGTTGTAGGTGTAGACGGGCAGCGTGAAAGGGTGGTACGCCAGCACGATCACCGCGCCGTATTCACCGAAGGCGCGGAGCCAGGCCAGGAGCATGCCGGCCCGGATCCCGGGAGCGGCAAGGGGTACGGCGATCCGCCAGAACCGTGAGAGCTCGGAATGCCCGAGTGTGGCCGCCATGTCCAAGTTGGCCGGATCGACGGCGCCGAAAGCGGCCCGGGCCGCCACTATCAGGAACGGGGCGGCGCAGAACGTCTGGGCCAGCACGATGCCGATGATCGAATTCGTGAGGTGTCCGTCGAAGAGCCGACCGAGGAAGGTGTACGGCCCCACCAGATAGATCAACAGGATGCCGCTCATCAGCGGGGGAAGGGCCAGTGGCAGCTGTACCGCTAGCCCGACCAGTGAGGACAGCCAACCGGTCGACCTGGCCAGGAGGTAGGCCAGCGGGATCCCGAACAGCGAGATCAGGACGAGCGAGATCGTGGCCGTCTCGAGAGAGACGGCCAGCGAGGGGAACAGTCCGGGTGAATGGAAGCCACGGTTCTCGGATCCGAGGAACCGAATACCGAACGCGACGAGGGGAACACTCAGGTAGACGACGATCAGTCCCGCCAACCAGGGCAGAGGGCTGCGCGTGACGCCCCTCGTCACCGTCGCAGCAGGGCCTTCACATCACTCGGAACGTGTGACTGGCCGCTCACCTTCGTGGGCGTGACGACTGCGATCCCGTTCTCCTTGAGAATCCGCTGTCCACCCGCGCCGAGCAGGTATGCCATGAAGGCGCGGGCGGCCGCGGGGTGTGGGGCCCTGTTCAAAATCGTGATCGTGTATGCACCGGCGAGGTGGGTGCCGGTCAACGGCACGGTCTTGATACCGGCGGCCGCAGCCTCGACTCCGTAGAAGAACCCGGCGTCGAGCTGTCCCGCCTGGAGCTGACCGACCAGGGTCTCTTCGGGGAAGACGTTGGACGTGGTGGTGGCCAGAGTCGTCAAGACGCTGAGGTGGTGCTCCTTCCCCGCCTGATCGAGCGCGGTGACGGCCAGCACGCCCTTGGGGTCAGTGGCCGGATCGGTCCGACCGAGCAGGAACCCTTGCTTCGAAATGACGTCGTACCACGGCTCGGTCTTGAGCTCACGCGCGTATGCGCTGGAAGGGTTGTACCCGAGCACCAGCGGGGAGGTCGCGAATTGCGAAAACCACGACACCCAGTCGCCGTTGGCGGAGCCCTCCAGGGTGGCGTTGACGGCGGGGGAGGCGCTGATGAACACGTCACCCTGGAGGGTGCCCCCTCGGATGCCACTGGCCAGCGCATCCGATCCCATCGATGTGTCGTTGAGCGTGTAGCCGGTGGCCTTGTTGAAGGCGGGGCCGATCTGCTGCTGCATCAGGTCCTGGAGGGAACCCGCCGACAGGACGTCCACTGGACCGGATTGCGTGCGCGCCGCTGCGGCCGGTGGACCGCTGATCACGGCAGCGCCGAGGGAGAAGAGAGCCATGAGCCCGACTCGGCGCACGCGACATGACGGAAGTGCGGTGACACCCCTTCTGGACACGGTCCACAAGGTAACAAACGGAGAGCGCACATGCCGGAAAATGCCGTTGGAAACGGCGCAAATGCCGGTCGAACATCCTAGTAAACGTTGTATTCGCGATTAGGCCTGAGTCGCCCTGGTCCAGCCGATACCGGTCGGGTGGCCGACCTCGCGCCGAGTTCACGCCTCCTGTGGGGACGCTGACCTTGGTGCATCCTGACGCCGGGTCAGCCGATCGGCTGGCCCCGCGCGATGCCAGTCCCCGGAACGCCCCCCCGACTTGTGCCACAGCGTCAGCTCCTCAATGGACACCTCCGGGTCGAAGCGCAAGAGCGCCTTGACCAGAGTGGCGGACGCAAGGGCACAGGCGGTCAGGGCCTCCATCTCCACGCCGGTTCGTTCGACGATTTCTGTGGTGGCGCTGACCTCAATCCGGTGGGATGCCACGACCATGTCCACCGCCACCCGATCGAGGCGGATGGAGTGGCAGAGAGGGATCAGCGAGGACGTCAACTTCGCACCCTGGATTCCGGCGAATCGCGCCGCCTCCATCACGCTCAGGCCGTCTTGGCGCTCGTGCAGTACCTGTTCCGCATCAGCGGTGGTGACGACGACGCTCCTGGCAACTGCGACCCGCCGGGTGGGAGGTTTGGAGGTGACGTCCACCATGTGTGCTTGACCCCGTGAACCAATGTGCGTGAGTCCGGGCTCGATCCCATCCTTATTCGGTTGCGCCGGCACGACCTCATCCCCCCGAGACAGGTGGGATCACCGCGATCTCGTCACCGTCACCGACGCGGGTGTCGGGCGGGACGGGCTGACCGTTCAGCCAGACCCTCGACACGGCAAGGATCCGGGAGAAGGGCGCTCCGAATTGCTCTTCGGCGGCATCGACAACCGCCGCCACGCTCTCGCCCGGCAGCGTCACGCACGAGCGGCCCACTGCGTCGCGGGCCGGCCCGAAGAGGCGAAGCTGCGCCATGTCAGCCTCCGATCATCGACATGGACCGAGCCGGGCGGAGGAAACCCGGTTCGTTGATGCCATGACCGGGAAATTTCTCCCACACTGCCCGACGGAACACGAGTGAGAGTTCGTCGTCGGATCCACCGTGGCGCAGGAGGTCCCTCACCGTTCGCTCGTCATCGGTGAACAAGCAGTTCCGTAGAGCGCCCTCGGCGGTCAGCCGCAGGCGATTGCACGTTCCGCAGAACGGCTCGGTCACGCTCGAGATCAGCCCGATCTCTCCCTGGCCGTCGGCGAACCGAAATCGCTCAGCCGGTGCGGACCCGCTTGGGTCCGTCCTCGGCTCGAGCGGCCAGACCGCCGAGATGCGGTCGAAGACCTCTCTCCCCGAGACGAGCTGATCCCGGGCCCAGCGGCCCTGGGCATCCAACGGCATGTATTCGATGAACCGTACGATCCGCCCGGTTTCCCGAGCGAAGGAGGCAAAGTCGAGGACCTCGTCATCGTTCTGCCCGCGCAGGAGCACGACGTTCACCTTCAGTGGGCTCAGGTCCGCCGCCTCGGCAGCGTCCATTGCGCCCAGAACATCGGCCAGGTTGCCGCGCCTGCGTATCGCGCCAAAGCGATCGGCCCGCAACGAATCGCAACTAATGTTGACGCGACGCAGCCCGGCCGCGGCCAGGCGCGCGGCCAGCCTTGTCAGCCCGGTCCCGTTGGTGGTCATGGCCAGGTCCTCAAAGCCGAGGTGGGACAGCCGGGCAATCAGCTCGGGCAGCCCTCGCCGGACCAATGGCTCGCCCCCCGTGATGCGCAGGGAAGTGACGCCGAGCCGGCGCGCAACGCCGGCCAGTCGGGCGATCTCGTCGAACGACAGCAGCTCCTTCTGCGGTAGGAAGGTGAGACCCTCCTCCGGCATGCAGTACACGCAGCGGAGATTGCAACGATCCGTCACCGAGATGCGCAGATCGTTGTGCACGCGCCCGTAACGATCGACCATCGGACCCTCGAGGGGCATGACCTGAACCTCGGGCACACCGTCGGAGCGGGGCCGGTGGGGTGCGACCGATACGCGAACGGGAACGGGGGCGTTCATGACACCGTCATCTGTCGCTCGCGCGCGAGCAGGGCGGAGCCATTCTCGCTGAGGTCGTCCGCGCTGAAGACCATGACGTCGACCAGGTCTCCGGCCCGGGCTCCACTCCCGTCGGGCAAGAGGATGAGCGCGTTGGCCTCGGACATGGAGTGGAGCTGATGCGACTCTTGACCGCCGGTGGTCCGGACGTGCCAGCCCCCTCGGCGGTCCAACGTCACCCTGGCGCGCAGGAGGTGAAGTTTGCCATCGCTCCGTCTATCGAGATCGACATCGGCCACGGCGGGGACCACGGGTCGGTGCAAACTGCGATGGCCACCCATAGCACGGAGCGCCGGCCGCACGAACAGCTCGAAGCTGACCATGGCCGACACCGGATTCCCCGGTAACCCGAACACGGGCGTGCCAGAACTTGCCAGCAACCCGAACGCCAACGGCTTGGCTGGCCTGATGGCCACCTGCATCCATCGCATTGTCCCGCCGCCGAGGTCCTCCAGGACTACACGGACCAGGTCGAGGTCACCGACACTCACGCCGCCGGAGGTGATGATGGCATCACAGGTGGAGGCCGCGGACGCAAGCCGCTGCCGCAGACGTTGTTCGTCGTCGTCGACGATTCCGAGGTCCGTGCATCCCCATCCTTCCCGCCGGGCCAATGCCAGAAGCGACTGACGATTGGCGTCGCGGATCTTGCCGGGCGGAAGTGGCCCCGGGCCGGCGTACAACTCGTCTCCGGTCGACAGGACGCCGACATGAGGACGGGGATGGGCGAGCACGCTGTCGGCTCCCTGGTTGGCCAGGACGCCAAGGTGGGCCGGAGTCAGTACCGCCCCGACGCGGGCTACCACGTCTCCGATGCCTACATCGCGTCCCGGCTGGCGAATGAACTCACCGGCGCGGACCACGCGACCGATCGTGACGCTCCGACCTTCATCATGATCCGCGGTCTCCTCAATCATGCACACGGCATCGGCCCCCCCAGGAAGCGGTGCGCCGGTCATGATGCGCGCCGCCGTACCGGGGGCAAGGTCCTCATTCAGCACGTGCCCGGCCATGATGGAGCCAACCACAGCGAGGCGGACGGGCGCACCACGGGTGTCAGCGGCGCGGACCGCGTAACCGTCCATGGAGGAGTTCGTGAACGGGGGGATCGGCTCGGTCGCCACGACGTCTTCGCTGACGACGCAGTCCAAGGCGTCGTGGAGCCGGAGCGCGCGCGCCTCCAGGGGGAGACACTGGTCTATGACGAATTGCTGGGCCTCCCAAAGTGGGATCACGGCTGAAACCCAAAGACCGAGTGGTTGCAGCCGTGACATTTCATGACGGCGCTGCCCAGGCCGCCGGACCAGGCTCGTCGACCTGATGTGAGCACTCGCTCCAGTCGGAGCCACCGGCCCAGGTCTCACGCTTCCAAATGGGAATGGTGTGCTTCAGGGTGTCGATGCAGAATTGAGCCGCCGCGAACGCCTCTGCCCGATGCGGGGTCGAGACGGTGACAACGACCGCCACCTCTCCCACCTCGAGCCGTCCCACGCGGTGCAAGAGGGCGACGCGGCCGATTTCGGGCCACCGACCACGGGCGGCCGCGGCGACGTCGGTCAGCCTCGGCGCGACCTGGTCCAGGTAGGCCTCGTACTCCAGCGCGGACACACCGGGACGCCCATCGGAGTAGTCACGCACGGTGCCGCAGAAGGTAACCACGCCACCGCAGTGGGGGAGGTTGGCCCACTTCCACGTGGCATCGACGGGCAGTTCGCCTTCGCACACGTCGATCCACTCATCACGTTCGGGCGGAAACGGCTCATTCGTGTTCATGACACCTGCATGGGTGGTGTAACACGGACGGGAACGGAGAAGCGGTGTCGCTGATGCGTCACGGTGGCCAGCCAACGTCTCATAGCGTCGATCACGTTCCTCACGGCTTCCTCGGCCGCCCAGCGCCTTCCGGCGGGTCGCCCCGTTCCAGGTTAATCAAGGCGCAGTGATCGTCAGCCTGCGGCGCACGAGCGATGGGTAGGGAGTGCACGCACGCCACGGGTGGGGTCAATGGGGGCGCCCGCCGGCCAGCAGGTCGAGCGCATGACCGAGGACATCGGCCACCGCTTCGAGCGATTCGACGGCGCCCCTGGGTGATCCGGGGACATTGAGGACCAGGCACGCTCCGATCGTCCCGGCGACGCCACGCGAGAGACGGCCGAGGGGGCTGACCGAGCGCATGGCCTCGGCGAGCCCCGGTGCCTCACGCTCCATCACCGAGCGGGTTGCCTCAGGCGTGAGATCGGTGGGCGAGAACCCCGTTCCGCCCGTGGTGACCAGCAGCCCAGCGAACATCTTCGAGAGGTCGGCGAGCGCCGCCGCCACCGGTGCGACCCCATCGGCCACGACCCGTCGCTCCACCACCACAAAGCCGTGACGGACCAGCGACGCGGCCAGATCATCACCCGACCGGTCTTGTCGGGTCCCGTCCTGGACAGAATCCGACACGGTGAGGATCTTGGCGGGCGGGGCCATTTTGCGACGCTAGCGCGGGACGATCCCAGCCCCTCCTGCCGTGCCTTCTATCCCGGCGGCATAATAAGAACGTGGCCAAGACGTTCGAGCTCATCGATGAGAAAATGGCAGACTGGCTGGTCGCACAGCCCGTTTTCTTCGTGTCGACGGCTCCGCTCGCTGCTGATGGTTCAGTGAATTGCTCACCGAAAGGCAATCGGGACGAATTCGCCGTTCTCGGCGAGCGCCGGGTCGCGTTCCTCGACCAAACCGGGAGCGGCATAGAGACGATTGCCCACCTGCGCGAGAACGGTCGGATCGTCGTCATGTTCTGCGCGTTTGCCGGACCGCCTCGCATCGTGCGGCTGCACGGGGTAGGTCGGGCGGTGCTCACCGATTCTCCCGACTTCTCCGAACTCTCGGCGCGCTTTCCGCGGGGCGGCGGCGTCGGGGTGCGCTCGGTGATTGTGATTGAGGTCCGTCGAATCTCCGATTCGTGTGGCTACGGCGTCCCTCTGATGTCGTTCGAGGGACACCGGCCGACGATGGACCAGTGGTCCGATCGAAAAGGACCCGAAGGCATCCGGGAGTACTGGGCGGAGAAGAACTTGTCCAGCATCGATCGCCTCGAGGGGCTCACGGCGACGTCGCAGTAAACAGTTCCCCAGCGTCGACGGCTGCCCGCGATGGCGCGGACGAGCGCGGTCTAACGTTCGTTTGGGACACGAGATGGCGACCGCAATCCGAAAAGGATCCACCCGTTTCCTGGGTATAGAGCCCGTGCCGGGCGATGTGGTGGAACGCGCCTCGCTGATCGTACGAAGTTGGGCGCTTCGCCAGCGATCGACCAGCCTGCGGTGGCCACAAGGCCGGCAAGAGGTCTCAGTGGGGAGGAAGAGTGATGGCAGCGCGGCCGGCAGTGACGCCTCGGGAGGCAGTGGCCCCTCGGGAAGGCGCCGACGAAGACGCCCCCAAGGTGATCGACCGACGGCATTTCCTCGGCTACGTGCTGGCCGCCCCGACGCTGGTTGTTGCGGCGAGGCTCGGCTTCGACGCCCTCCGGCCCGAAGAAGCCGGTGCGGTGATCCCCTCGCCACCCGAGCCCTCGGACCTCTTCGATCTGGGTGACCTCCAGGACCTGGCGGCGGCGCCGACATCCGGATTGATCACCATCGTGATGAACGGCGATGGCACGGCGTCCTTCGCGATGCCTCGGGCCGAGGTGGGACAGGGCATCACCACCTCCATCGCGATGATCATCGCCGAGGAGATGGATCTGCCGTTGTCCGACGTCATCGTCACGCTGGCCGACGCCACGCCGGCACTGGAGTTCAACCAGTTCACGGGTGGATCAAACACGACCAGATCTCTCTACCAACCCGTCCGCATCGCGGCGGCCGGTGTGCGCCTGCGGTTGCTCGAGGCGGCCGCCGCGCAGCTCGGTGTCGTGGTCGAATCGTTGGTCACCGAAAACGGGGTGATCTCGGCCCCGAACGGCGCGTCGCTCACCTACGGCTCTCTGGCCACGGCGGCCGCCGCCTCCCAGACGAGCGCGATGCACATTCAGCTCAAGCCGACGTCGGAGTTCTCCATTGTCGGTACTCCACAACCCCGGGTGGACGCCCTGGCCGCCGTCACCGGCACCAAGGTCTTCACCATGGACATCGAGGTCCCGAACGCGCTCCCGACCATGGTGTGCCGGCCGCCGACTCTCAACGGCACGGTCGTGTCTGTGTCCAACATCAGTGCGGTTCAGGGCATGCCGGGTATTACCGATGTGGTCCCTATCTCCACCGGCGTCGCGGTGCGCGGTGCCACCTTCGGCCAATGCATCGATGCGGTCAATGCGCTCGATGTCACCTGGGGTCCCGGCACCGAGGACGGCCAGTCCGACGCGACCGTGTTGGCCCAGCTCCAGAACGCCCTCCCCTTCCTCGGTGCTTCCCTCAACCCGCTGGCTAAGACGGTGCAGGGCGAATTCACGTACTACTTCCGCAGCAACAGCCCCCTCGAGACCAACTGCGCCATTGCGGACGTCCGGTCCACCAGCGCTGAGATCTGGTCCAGCCTCAAAGCGCCCATCCTGGCGCAGGAGTCGATCGCCCACCAGCTGGGTCTTCCGATCGACGCGGTCACCGTCCACGTGGTGCTGGGCGGCGGATCCTTCGGTCGGCACCTGTTCTCCGACGCCGCCCACGAGGCGGCAGAGGCGTCGCAGAAGATGGGCAAGCCGGTCAAGCTGATGTGGCACCGGGCCGACGACTTCCGTCAAGGGCGCACCCACCCGATGGCCGTCTCTCGGATTCAGGCCACGTACCTCGGAGGCAACGTCCTCACGTTCGAGCAGCGGCATACCAGCGTCTCGACCGACTTCACCCACGGCTTCGGGGAGATCATCACGTCTCAGCTGGCGGAGTTGCCCTTCGGCAATCTCGGCTACGCCGAGACGATCTTCGAGCTGACTCAGAATGTTCCATACAACTTCGGGCTGACGGACCAGGTCCTGAACGAGGTTGACATGGGCTTCAACACCGGAAGCATGCGCAACATCTACTCCCCGGACGTGACCACGGCGCTCGAGTTGATCACCGATCAGATCGCCCTCAGCATGGCGATGGACCCGTACTCGTTCCGTCGGTCCTTTCTCAAGGACGCCCGATCACGGGCGGTGCTCAAGAAGGCGGCCCAGGTCGGGAACTGGGGCCGGTCCATGCCGCCGGGTACCGCGCAGGGCATCGCTTTTCACGCCGAGTACAAGGGTGTCTGCGCCGCGCTGGTCGAAATCGATTGCACTCCCGCCACCGTGAACCGCTCGGTCACGAACGGCTACACCGGGCCCCGGGTCACCAAGGTGGTCTTCGTCGTCGACGTCGGCTTCCCGATCAATCCACTCGGACTGCAGGCCCAGATGCTGGGCGGAATCATGGACGGGATCGCCCAGACGCTGACGTCGAGCCTGCACTTCGTCAACGGCCTCCCACTCGAGGCGAGCTGGGACAACTACTTCTACACCCGGCAGTGGAACGTGCCGCCAGACGTGGAGGTCATCGTCATGCCCGCCACCACTGATGAACCGGGCGGGGCCGGAGAGTTCGGTGTCGCCGCCTCCATGGCGGCGGTGGCCTGTGCCTACGCACGGGCGACCGGAACCATGCCGACCAGCTTTCCCATCAACCACAACGGCCCGCTGGGCTTCACGCCCTATCCGGTCGTGCCTCCGCTGCCGCCATCGCCCACAGACGGGCTCTCGAACACGTTCTAGGTGGTTGGTGTCTTTTGACCGGTAGCACCGAACCCCTCGATTCGCGATCGGGGCCCAAGTCTGGGAGAATTACAACGCTGTAGTTCGCAGACGAGAGGACCTCGATGACCCTCGGTGTGGCTGATAAGCAGGGTGACTTGTTCGACGACGCGGCCAGGTTCTGTGACGAGGCGTTGCCTGAGCACTCGATCTACAGCTTCTTGCACCGTGAGCGCGACCGGCTCTTCCCCGACGAGTCCTTCGCCGACCTCTTCGATGAGCGCAAGGGGCGGCGCTCGGTGCCTCCCTCGGTGGTGGCCGTGGTGATGGTGCTCCAGCGCCTGGAGGGCCTGTCTGACCGAGAAGCGGTCGAGCGCTACTGCTTCGACGCTCGCTGGCGCTACGCGGCCGGTGCTGGCGGCTACGACGCGAAGGGCTGGACGAGCTTCGCGCACACGGTGCTCGTCGACATGCGTGAGCGCCTGCGTCGCTCAGAAAGTCCCGACCGCATTTTCGCCGCCGCACTCGACGCCGCCGCAGAGGCGGGCCTCGTCGGTCGCAAGCGGGCGCTCGACTCGACCCCCCTCTACGACGCGGTGGCCACCATGGACACCGTCACCCTCATCCGCTCAGCCATCCGAGGACTGCTCAAGATCGCCGACGCGGCGCGTGCCGCCGAGCTGCGCGCGGTCATCACGAGCGGGGACGACTACGCGTCGGCAGCGAAGCCCCAGATCGACTGGGACGACCGGCCAGCACGCGAGGCCCTCGTCGACTCGCGGGCCAAGGACGCCTACGCCTGCTTGGCCCTCCTCGACGGCGCCGAGCTCGCTCCCGCGCTCGACCAGGCCGCCCGCCTGCTCGCCACCGTGGTCGGCCAGGACCTCGAGGTGGACGACCACGGCACCTTTCGCATCGCTCGCAAAGTGGCCAAGGACCGGGTGATCTCGACGGTCGACCCCGAAGCCCGCCACGGGCACAAGACCCAGGTCAGGGGGTTCGACGGCTACAAGGGCCACGTGGCGCTCGATCCCGACTCCGAGATCATCACTGACACCGCGGTCAGCGCCGCCAATGTCGGCGATGCCACGGTGGCCGAGGACCTCATCGCCGACCTGCTCGGCGACACGGCGGGCGCACCCGACGAGGGCCTCGAGACGCCGGCATCCGGAGAGCAGGTGTCGCACCCCGACGCGCCGGCGCCGAGCGAGGGGCGTGACGAGCGCGACGAAGATGCACCCGCGACCGTCTACGGCGACAACGCCTACGGCACGGGGGACTTCCAGTCCCGCCTCGAAGATGCGGGCATCGAATCGCGCGCCAAGACCCAGGAGCCCACGACGACCAAGGGCCTCTTCTCCAAGGACCGCTTCGTGGTCGACCTCGAAGAGGACCTCGTGACCTGTCCGGCCGGTGTCACCGTCTCGATCCGTCGGGGCAAGGACGGCTCGGGACTGGCGCGCTTCGCCGACGCCTGCGCGTCGTGCCCCCTGCGCGCGCAGTGCACCGACGCCAATGGAGGCCGCAACATCAGCGTCGGTCCGAACGAAGCGACGCTGGCGCGCGCCCGCAGCCGCCAGCGCGACCCTGAGTGGATCGCCGACTACCGCGCCACCCGGCCAAAGGTCGAGCGCAAGATCGCTCATCTCATGCGACGCAAGCACGGAGGGCGACGTGCCCGGGTGCGCGGCCGGGTCAAGGTCGCCGCCGACTTCACCCTCCTCGCTGCCGCCGCCAACTTGGCGCGCCTGGCGACGCTCGGAGCGCACTCGGCACCCGCCGGATGGACCGTGGCAGGGGCGTGAGGAACTTCCAATGACGCACGAGAACCCACCACCCCCCCCCTCGAACGTCACGCGCGCCGCGACAAGGCAGGTCCCCACTCATAAAAGGTCGTTACTTCACCGTGCGACTCCGGAACTGGCCCTTGGTCCCACGCAGATCAACGGCCGATCAGCTGCCCGAACACCCCACAAGACACCAGCCACCTAGGAGGGTTCATGCCTGTGCAGACGTTCATTGTCAACGGTCAGACCGTCAGCGTCGACGTGGACGACGACGTGCGGTTGCTCTGGGTGTTGCGCGACCTGCTCGGCATCCACGGTCCCAAGTACGGGTGCGGGCTCGAGGTGTGCCGGGCCTGCACCAGCCACATCAACGGTCTGGCCTTCAATCCCTGCTCGGTCCCGGTCGGGGACATTCAGCCGACGGACGAGATCACCACCATCGAGGGCCTCCCGGCGACGGTGGGCAAGCCGCTCCACCCGATGCAGGAGGCCTGGTTGGCATACGACGTCCCTCAGTGCGGCTATTGCCAGCCGGGGCAGATCATGGCCGCTGTTGCCCTCGTCAACGAGGTCAACGCCCAGGGCCGCTCCATCACCGACGCCGATCTCGACGGCATCCGGAACATCTGTCGCTGTGGCACCTACCCGAGAATTCGGGAAGCCATCGTGGCCGGTGAGCAGGCTATGTAGCCGGGGGAGTCTGCCACCACTCTCGGGGGCCCAAAGGCCTCAGCGGCGGGCGCGCGGTTTCGCTCGTTTACGGCATCCGGTGGTCCCCCGACCTCAAATGGGTGATCTGGCCGGCCCAGCCGTCTAGCCTGGCGCGCTTCGCCGCGATGAGCTGACGTGTGGAAGGGCACTGGTGATCACCGAACGCGCACCCCGATGAGCATCCTCGGCAACCGGGTACAACGTCGTGAGGACCCGAAGTTCCTGACGGTGGGCGGCACGTATGTCGCCGACCTCGACCTTCCAGGTTCGGTCCACCTGACCTTCGTCCGGTCCAGCATGGCCCACGCCACCATTGCGGACATCGACATCTCAGGCGCCGTCACCATGCCCGGAGTCCTCGCCGTCTACACGCACGCCGACCTCGGCTTAGCCAATTTGCCGGCGATCATGGACATGACGCCCGTGGCGATGACCCGTAGTGTCCTGGCCGCGGGGACCGTTCGCTACGTGGGCGAGCCTGTGGTCGCCATCGTCGCCGAGACCCGCCAGGCGGCGGCCGATGCCACTGAGCAGGTCATCGTCGAGTACGAACCGCTCCCGGCGGTTGTCGACCCCGCCGACGCCTTGAAGGACGGGGTCCTGCTCTTTCCCGAGGCGGGAACGAACATCGCGTTCACCCTGGACTTCGAGGGCGACGAGTCTCTCTTCGAGACCTGCGAGGTCGTGGTCGAGCAGACGATTGCCAACCAGCGGGTCGCGCCGTGTCCGCTCGAGGTGCGGTCGTCGGCGGCACGCATGGACGCCGACGGTCGACTCGAGTTCTACGCATCGACCCAGGCTCCCCACGGGGTCCGCCAGACGCTGGCCACGACGCTCGGCCTGGAGCCGGACCGGGTGCACGTGGTGTCGCCCGACGTCGGTGGCGGTTTCGGTGCCAAGGGCTCGGTCTATCCCGAAGAGCTCATGGTGGGATGGTGCGCCCTGCATCTCGAGCGACCGGTCCGCTGGACGGAGACCCGCTCGGAGAGCATGCTTGGGCTCGGGCACGGCCGGGCCCAGGTGCAGCGGATCAGGCTGGGTGGCCAGCGTGACGGCGACATCCGGGCGTACCGCATTGAGGTGCTCCAGGACGGCGGCGCCTACCCCGACTTCGGCACCGTTCTCCCTTTCATGACCCGCACCATGACGAGCGGCGTCTACGCCATTCCCAAGGCGGAGTGCTCGAGTGTCTCGGTCGTGACCAATACGACACCGACGGTGGCCTACCGGGGGGCCGGGCGGCCCGAGGCCACCTCCGCCATTGAGCGGGCGGTGGACATGTTCGCCGCCGAAATCGGCATGGACCCGGCCGAGGTCCGACGCCGCAACCTGATCGGACCCGACGAGTTCCCCTACGAGACGCCCACCGGGACCATCTACGACACCGGAAACTACTTGGGCACCCTTGAGCTGGCCCTCGAGGTAGCGGGTTACGACGACCTGCGGGCAGAACAGCAGCGCCGCCGTTCGAGCGGCGACGTACGCCAGCTCGGCATCGGGCTGTCGTGCTACGTGGAGATCACCAACGGCATGCCCGATGGAGAGTTCGGCGCGGTCGAGGTGCGGCCCGACGGCAAGGTGATCGTCCGCACCGGCACGTCGCCCCACGGCCAAGGGCATGTCACGGCGTGGTCGATGCTGGTGGCCGACCAGCTCGGAATCCCGATGGAGGACATAGAGGTCATCCACGGCGACACCGACGTCGTGCCTCGCGGCGGAGGCACCATGGGATCCCGCTCGCTCCAGGTCGGGGGCGCCGCCGTCAACCAGGCCGCCATCGCCGTGGTCGACCAGGGCAAGGATCTGGCCGCTGATCTGTTCGAGGCCGCGCCCGAAGACGTGGTCCTCGACAAGGCACGTGGGCTCTTCCACGTGGTCGGTGCTCCCGCGCTTACGCACAGCTGGGTCGACCTGGCCGCGGCCGCCCTCGAACGGAGCGGCGCGCCACTCCTGGCAGAGGTGGATCTGGCGTCGCCGGGTCCTACCTTCCCCTTCGGGACCCACCTCTCGGTGGTCGAGGTGGACACCGAGACCGGAAAGGTGACGCTGCTCCGTCACATCGCGGTGGACGATGCCGGTCGAATCGTGAACCCCCTGCTGGCCGAGGGGCAGGTCCACGGCGGCATCGCCCAGGGCGTGGCGCAGGCGCTCCTCGAAGAGGTCGTCTACGACGAAGAGGGCAACCCGCTCACCTCGACCCTGGCGGACTACTCGTTCATTTCGGCCGCCGAGCTCCCGACCTACGAGACGCGCTTCACCGAGACACCGACACCGGTCAACGCGCTGGGTTCCAAGGGGATCGGGGAGTCTGGCACCATCGGTTCCACCCCCGCCGTGCACAACGCGGTGTGCGACGCCGTTGCGCATCTGGGAGTCCGGCACGTCGACATGCCCACCACGCCGACGCGGGTCTGGCGTGCCATTCAAGACGCCAGGGATCGGAGGAACTGACGTGCGGATCACGATCAACGTCAACGGGAGAAACGAGTCCCACGAGGTCGAGGCGCGCACGTTACTGGTCCACTACCTGCGCGACGAGGCCGGCCTCACTGGTACGAACGTCGGCTGTGACACGACGTCGTGCGGGGCGTGCACCGTCTTGTTGAACGGCGAATCCGTGAAGTCGTGCACGGTGCTGGCGGCCCAGGCTGAGGGGACCGACGTCACGACGATCGAAGGACTAGCTGACGCTGACGGGCGGATGCATCCGGTCCAGCAGGCCTTCCGGGAGTACCACGGGTTGCAGTGCGGCTACTGCACTCCGGGCATGGTGATGGCCGTGACGTCTCTGCTGGCAGAGAGCCCGGATCCAACCGAGGAGGACATCCGAGTCGGACTGGAGGGCAACCTGTGCCGCTGCACCGGCTATCACAACATTGTGGCCGCTGCTCTCGCGGCCGCCAAGATCCCGGAGCTCCACGCGTGATCCCGGCACCCTTCGACTACCTGCGTGCCGGATCGGTCGCCGAAGCCCTCGCCATGCTCTCGGACCACGGCGAGGAGGCGAAGCTGCTTGCAGGGGGCCACTCCCTCCTCCCGCTGATGAAATTCCGCCTGGCCACGCCCGCCGTGCTGGTCGACATCGGCCGGCTGGAAGAGCTCAGCTACGTGCGCGACGAGGGTGGTCATGTCGCCATCGGGGCGCTGACCCGTCATCACGACATCGCCACCAGTCCCGAAGCCCGGGCCGCCGTTCCCGTCCTGGCCCATGTGGCCGGCCAGGTCGGCGACCCCCAGGTCCGCCACCGCGGCACCATCGGTGGGTCCATCGCCCACGGCGACTCCGCATCCGACCTGCCCGCAGTCGTGCTGGCGCTCGGCGGGTCGCTCATCGCCGAAGGCCCGTCGGGGCGTCGCGAGATTGCAGCGCACGACTTCCACCTGAGCTTCTTCGAAGTGTCGCTCCAGCCCGACGAAATCCTCGTCGAGGTCCGGGTGCCCCGAGCGCCCGGGGAGCGGTGGGGCTTCGAGAAGCTGACCAAGCGCGCTCAGGACTGGGCCATCGTCGGCGCGGTGGCAGCCCGGACTGAGGACGGCGTCGGGGTCGGACTCATCAACATGGGGCCGGTGCCGTTGCGGGCGGCCGCCGTGGAGTCCGCGGTGGCGTCGGGGGCCAGCGCCGCCGAGGCGGCACAGTTGGCCGCCGAGAACACGGAGCCCTCGGCGGACTTCAACGGGTCGGTGGAGTACCGCCAACATGTGGCGCGGGTACTGGTGCGCCGCGCCCTCGACCGAGCGGGCGTCTGATCGATACCCCGTCGCCCGCCGTGGAGTCGCCGGAGGAGCTCTCGCTCATCCTCGCCCAGCACGACTATCTGGCCGACGAGCCGCTGGCCACCGTGCTCTTCCTTGCGCTGCGCCTCGGGCGCCCGCTGTTCTTGGAGGGGGAGGCTGGGGTCGGCAAGACCGAGGTAGCCAAGGTCCTGGCGCGCTGGACCGGGGGCGAGTTGCTGCGCCTGCAGTGCTATGACGGCATTGATGTCTCCCAGGCCGTCTACGAATGGGACTACGCCCGCCAGCTTCTCCACCTCCGCGCCGCTGAGGCGACCGGTGCCGCGTCGGGACAGACCTCCGAGCTGGAGCGCTCCCTGTACTCCGAGGCCTACCTGGTGCGACGGCCTCTGCTGAGGGCCATTGCCGGGTCCGCTGACGGCCCGGTACCGGTGCTGCTGATCGACGAGATCGACCGGGCCGATGACGAATTCGAGGCCTACCTGCTGGAGATCCTGTCCGATTTCACCGTCTCGGTGCCCGAGCTCGGCACGTTCCGGGCCGAGCGGCCGCCGGTGGTGGTCGTCACGTCGAACCGCACCCGCGACGTCCACGACGCGCTCGAAGCGTCGATGCCTCTACCACTGGGTGGATCACCCGAGCTTCGAGCGCGAGGTGGCAATCGTCCACCTCCGTGTGCCAACGGCAACCGAGTCGATTGCCCGTGAGGTTGCGGCGGCGGCAGCCGTGCTCCGCCGGCGGGGCCTCTACAAGCCCCCAGGCGTGGCCGAGACCATCGACTGGGCCCAGGCGCTCGCCGCGCTCGGCGCAACCAGGCTCGACGAGAGGACGGTCGAGCGAACGCTGGGAGCGGTGCTCAAGTACCGCGAAGATGCCGAGCGGGTCCGCGCGGCGGGCGTGACCGACCTGCTGGCAGAGGCGCGCAAGGTGGGGGAGTGACTCCGAGCCCTGGCGGGTCGACCGACGGGGCCGCGCTGGCCACCGGCTTCTCGCTGGCCCTCCGCGCCGCCGGGTTGGCCGCCCCGACCAGCGCCACCATTGACTTCGCACGGGCGGTCGGTGTGCTCGGGATCACCCGACCCGAGCACGTCTTCTGGGCCGGTCACGCCTGCTTCTGTGCCGGTCCGGACGACGCCGAGCTCTACGGTGCGACGTTCGTGGCGTACTTCGGGTATGCCGGACGCACCCTCCCGGGGGGGCGGCTCACGACGGTGCCACCGTCGCCGGTGCCACCGCGCGCGGTGGCGAGCGGCCGGGAGGCTCCCGCGGTCGACCCCGCGGGCGAACCCCGTGGTCCCGCCGCGCCACTCCAGGCGGCCTACGGCGCGGCCGAGATCCTCCGTACAAAGGACTTTGCGACCTGCACCGAGGGGGAGCTGGCCGAGGTGACCAGGCTCATGCTGCAGGTGCGCCGCCGCCCTCCACTCCGGCGTAGCCGGCGCATGGTCGTCGCCCGCCGGCCTAGCCGGGGGACCCTCGACGTGCGCCGTACGATGCGCGGCTCGCTGGCGTCCCAGGGGGACCCCTTCCGGTTGCGCCGACGGGTCCGCGGCACTCGACCTCGCCGGCTCGTGCTCCTGATCGACGTCTCGGGGTCCATGGGGCCGTATGCGCCGGCCCTGCTTCGCTTTGCCCATGCCCTGGTGCTGACTCACCGTGGAGCCGAGGTCTTCACCGTGGGTACGCGCTGTACAAGGGTGACGCGCGAGCTGGCTTGGCGCGATGCGGACGCCGCGCTCGGGCGTGTGGCGAGGGTGGCACCGGACCTCGAGGGCGGAACGCGGTTGGGCCAGGGCCTCTCCTCCTTCAACGGCGACTGGGGTTTGAGCGGACTGGCCCGGGGGGCAATCGTGGTGGTGTGCTCCGATGGGTGGGACCGGGGAGACCCGTCAGTGCTCTCCGAGGAAATGGGCCGGCTGTCTCGGGTGGCGCACCGGATCATCTGGGCCAACCCGCTCAAGGGTTCGGAGGGCTACGAGCCGCTGACCCGGGGGATGCGGGCCGCACTGCCGTACGTGGACGGATTCGTCTCGGGGCATTCGCTGGGGGCGCTGGAAGAAGTGGTCGAGGTGATGTCGCAATGAGGGAGGCGTTTCCGGCCATTGATCGGTGGCTCTCTGAAGGCAAGCGGGTGGCGCTGGTCCGGGTCGTGGACGTCGAGGGCTCGGGACCGAGAGATCCAGGGGCCACCATGGCAGTGAGCGAAGACGGCGAAGTGACGGGGTCGGTTTCCGGAGGCTGCGTGGAGGGTGCGGTTGTCACCGAGGCGCTCGAAGCACTGGCGACGGGCGTGGCCCGGCGCTGCGTGTTCGGTTACTCGGACGACGAAGCCCTGGAGGTCGGCTTGACGTGCGGCGGCACGCTCCACGTGCTTGTGGAGCCTCTCGATTGGTAATGGGCCCGCTCTTCACCGAACTGCGGCGTGCACTCGACGCCGACGAGCCGGTGGTGCTGGCGACCGTGACGGACCTGGCCGACGGTACGGGTGATGCGACCGCGCTCGCCGCCAAGCTGATCGTGAAACCGGGGGAGCCCCCGCTCGGCACGCTGGGCGACCCCGAGCTCGATCGCGTCGTGGCGAGGGATGCATTGGCCGCGCTTGACCGGGGCGCGACCGTGACCCGCCACTACGGCCCGCACGGCGAAGCGCGGCGGGAGGATGTGACTGTCTTCCTCGATGTCTTCGTCCGACGGGCACGCCTAGTCATCTTCGGCGCGGTCGACTTCACGCGCGCGCTAGTCGAGGTGGGCCGCATCCTCGGCTACACGGTGACAGTCTGCGATGCTCGACCGGTCTTCGCCACGAAGGACCGGTTCCCCCTGGCCGACGAAGTCGTGGTGGATTGGCCCGACCGGTATCTGGCGCGAGTGGGATCGGATCTCGGGCCTCGCGACGCGGTGTGCGTCCTCACCCATGACACGAAATTCGACGTGCCGGCGATCATGGGGTCGCTCGCCACCCGGGTCGGCTACCTGGGGGCGATGGGGTCGCGGCGAACTCATGAGCAGCGCTGGAGACGCCTGCTCGACGCGGGCGCGTCGGAGCCCGAATTGCGGACGCGGCTCATGAGCCCGATCGGCCTCGATCTCGGGGCGCGGACCCCCGAAGAGACGGCAGTGTCGATCTTCGCCGAGATCATCGCCGCCCGGACTGGGCGGGCGTCTGGGCCTCTCGGTCCGCTGCGGGACGGATCGGGCTCCATCCATGACCGCTGAGGAGGCCGCGTCATTGCAGGTCGGCACGCCGGTACGCTCGCCCGGTGTCCGTGGCCGCCGTCATCCTTGCCGCCGGTGCTGGGACCCGCTTCAATCGCGACGACCCCGGTGCCAAGCTGCTCCATGCGGTCAAAGGCAGGCCGCTGGTGGTTTGGGCTATCGCACCGGCGCTCGATGCCGGTATGGATGAGGTGGTGGTGGTCGACGGCGCCGCCGAGCTGGGCGCCGCAATGCCCGAGGGCGTGACCCTCCTGCACAACCACCGGTGGTATGACGGCCAGGCCACCTCGCTCCAGGTTGCCCTCGGATGGTGCGCCCGCCAAGGTCATCTGGCTGCGGTCATCGGCCTCGGGGACACCCCGGGCTTGACTCCCGCGGCCTGGCATTCCGTTGCCACCGCCCCCGATGGGCCGATCGTCTTCGCCACGTACGAGGGCCGGCGCGGCCACCCGGTGCGTCTCGACGCGTCGGTGTGGCCCCTGCTCCCGACCACCGGGGACGAGGGCGCCCGCTCACTGGCCGGCGGCCGGCCCGAACTCGTGAGGGAAGTACCCTGCGTGGGCTCACCCGCCGACATCGACACCCCCGAGGCCCTCACGCGATGGAACTGACAAACGAGTTCGAAGTCGCCGTGCCCGTGCAAGTTGCCTGGGCCGTCCTCACCGACGCCGAGCGGATTGCCCCGTGCCTTCCCGGGGCGGAGCTGCGGGAGGTGGAAGGTGACGAGTACCGCGGTGTGGTGAAGGTCAAAGTCGGACCGATCACGGCGTCGTACCAGGGCAAGGCCCGATTCGTCGAGCTCGACGAAGGCAGTCATCGAGTCGTGCTGCGGGCGGAGGGGCGCGAGACGCGCGGGCAGGGTAATGCCACCGCGCAGATCGTCGCGACCATGATGCCTTCGGAATCAGGGACGAGGGTGAGCGTGGTGACGGACCTCTCCATTACGGGCAAGGTGGCGCAGTTCGGGCGCGGCGTCCTTGCCGACGTGTCTACCAAGCTCCTCGATCAGTTCGTGACCAACCTTGAGGCCAACGTTCTGGGACCGGATGAGGTCGAAGTTGTACCGGAGGAGCCGGTGGCCGATGGCCAATCCGACGACAGGGGTTCAGATCCCGCACCCGCCGTCCGCCATATTGAGGGTCCACGGGCAGAGCCAGTCGACCTCGTCGGCGTCGCCGGCTCGTCGGTGGCCCGGCGGCTGGCACCGCTGCTGATCGTCGCCGGCATCGTGTTGGTCATCGGCTTGGCCACCCGGTCCAGGCGTCACCGGCGTTCATCCTCCTAAGCCTGACTGGTTCGAATCCCGTCTTCCGCTCTCTGTGGACCCCTTAGGCAGAGCCAGCGTTGTAAGAGTTTGGTAGTCGTGGAGCTACAAGGAGGTAGTCCATGCCCAATCTCAAATTGGGCAAAGACGAGCCAGCGCGCTACTGCGGGCGGAGATTCCGATGGGGCCGGAAGGCTTGCCGAAGTGTCTGAGCCAGAAGCTCAGGTTCAGAGACGGCGGGGAAATGACCACCGTGATCGTGCTCTACCCAGCTCGAGATCTTAAAGTACCGTTCGGCGAGTTGGCGTGGGGGCTTGGGAAATGGAACCCGCTCGCCACCGAAGATGCTGATCGCCGTGGGGACTGACGAAGGATCGTCGGCAGGAAGAGCTGCGTTGGCGCGGTGTCGATACGTCCAGTACGGCATCAACGAACTGCCGATGGTCCCAGTACTCCAGTAAAGCGTGAGCGTGTCCAGGAGAAGGCGGCGCGGGAACGACGTCAGTCCGTCCGGTGTCGTGCTGCTCCACCCAACGACCTTCTCTCCCACCCAAGCCGCAAGGCCGGCCGGCGAATCCAACAGGCCTGCGGCCACGGTCCCTGGCTTGGTCGCCTGCTGGTGCGCATAGCCGCCCTCCTCCGCCTGCCACGCTCCAACCTCCGCAAAATGCGCTTGTTCGGGCGCCGTCCACGGCGCTGGTGGCACGCCGAGTCCCGGAGTGGCCAGATGGATGGAGGCGAGAGCGTCGGGATTGTTGCGAGCAAGCCAGGCAGTCACTCCCGCACCAAGGTCGCTGCCGTGGGCGGCGTAGCGGGCGTGGCCAAGCCCGTCGCGCATCAACCGATGCCAAAGTTGGGCAATGTCACTTGCGGTCAGGCCACTGAGAGGAGGAGGGGAAGAAAAGCCGAAGCCGGGAAGTGAGGTGACTACGACGGTGAACGCGTCCGCTGGATCCCCACCGTGCGAGCCGGGGTCCACCAAGAGCGGCAAGAGCTCGCCGTATTCGAGAAACGAACCGGGCCACCCATGAGTGAGTACGAGTGGCAACGGATCCGGGCCTATGCCCGCTGCGTGCAAGAAGTGGACCTGCTGTTCACCAATCCGCGCGGTCATGTGGGGCATCACGCCAAGTCGAGCCTGGAAGTCCGAGAATTCGAAGGCCTGCCAATCGGCGATCAGGTTCTCGAGCCATGCCGCGGGCGTTCCGAATTGCCACCCTTGGTCTGGAGAATGAGACACGCGGCTGCGGGCGAGCCGGTTCGTCAGCTCTTGTACCGTCATGTCGGAGATCGTGGGCGTCATTTGCTCAATTTCGACGCCATTTGGGCTCATGCCCACAGCATGCCCCAAGCCGCTGGTCAAGATCCGAGTCGAATTGCCAAAGAGCGAATGCGTCGTTGCTGGTCGAGACGGAGCCGGCCGGGGGTCGTCTCGCGGCGGAAGGGTCGCGTAGGTGCGGCCTTCGAGCCGCGCCGCGATAGTCGAGCGCTCTACTACAGGGGCGGACGGAGCGGACGGGCTGGCACTGGGTAGAAAGAGCGGCACTTCAAGAGATCGGCCGGACCTAAACGCACGAAAACCACCACCTTGCCAAGGTGAGGGGTCGTTCGAATGCCGTCTTGCGCTCCATGTGTCTTGCGCTCCATTCTTCCGCTACATCGTTGCAGTTCAGGAGCGGTGTTCAACCTCCTCGCACCTCGCACCTTCACGCTGTTCGCGGTCCGCCCGCTACCACTCTTGAATCGGGAATCCTCTGCCCGCGGCGGACCGAGATGCGGTTCCGCCCCTCGTTTAGCTTGCGTCCGGCGAGCGGCTCAATGTCTGCGAGGTGGTACGAAGCTTGTCCATTTCGACCTCGACGTCGTAGTGCCCCAGAAGATGCATCCAAAACTCATCGCTCATGCCAAAGAACCGTGAGAGACGCAGGGTCGTATCGGCACTGATGCGGCGAGTGCCGCGCACTGTCTCGTTGATGCGGCGGGGAGGCACACCAATGGCTTGAGCCAGCCGGTACTGGTTGACCCCTGGCGGGTCCAAGAAATCCTCCTTGAGAATCGCCCCGGGGTGCAGGGAGCCATCATCGGCGTCTCGGACTTGGGGCATTCCGTCCTCCTCAGTGATGGTCGACGAGGTCGACGTCTTTGGGGCCAGTGCCGGCCCATTTGAAGCAGATCCGAAATTGATCATTGACAGGAATGCGCTGTACTGCCCGGCCAAGTCACCCTTGAGCTTCTCGAGCTTGTTGCCGGGCGGAACCGCAAGCTCACCAATTTTCTCGGCGGCGTTGTGATAGGCCAATTCCAGACAAGGTCTTTCGCTCCACAAGGCAGAACTCCTGGTCAAAAATTGGGGCTGACCACGTGGGGCCGACCAGAACCTGAACGTCGCAATCGAGGATCGTACGGCGGTGCGATGGCGTCCATCATCGGTCAACCGCGGGAGAGGTCAGGATGCAGTTATCTGGACGGTGTATGACTGTGCTCCCACCGGACCCTCGTCCTGGCTCACGCCGATCGTGACCCCCGAGCTACCGCTTGCAGTGGGTATTCCCGTGATGGTTCCTGCGTGTCGATCCAGCACCAGTCCCGCCGGAAGGTCGTCGGACAAGACAATCCAGCGTGCACCATGGCGTATCGACGATGCGGTAAGCGCGGCTTGGTATGGCACCCCGACCACCCCGGAAGGGAGGCTTGAAGGTCCGATGACCGGAGTTTTCGGAACCCCCCCAAGCGTGACTGCTCCACGCGGGGGAATTGTTCCCGGTCCCGTCAAAACACACGCTTGAGTAGAGGTCGGGTCGGCCGGAGCCTTCAAAATCGGTGGCGCCGCAAAGGCTGGAGGTGACTGCAAGTCGACCATATCGAATAAGTCGTTTGCATTCGCGTCCCTCCGAGTGAGCGCCGGTAGGTTCCACTTTCTCTCAAGGGTCTTCAATACAGATGTGTGGTCGAAGACCGTGTGGGAAACGAAGTCACGTTTGGCAAGGGGCGACACCACTCCTGCCGGCACCCTGAAGCCATATTGGTTGAACCGGCCGGGCTCTTGGTTGGGCGAGAGGACGGGCAGGACATTGTCAGGCGGTATGGCGGCAGGTGGTGTGACGTGGTCATACCAGCCGCCCCACTCGTCGTATGTCCATATGAGCATCGACTTCTTCCATTGCGGACCAGCCATCATCGCGTTCACGATGCTGGCGAGGAACTGGTCGCCAAACTGTACGTCCTGAGGATTTTCCTCCGACGAGACTGAGTAGTTGGGCTCTACGAACGAAAACTGCGGGAGCGTCCCTGCGGCTGCATCTGCGTAGTAGCGGTCGATTGTATTTATGTTTTTCGTAATCGCAGGCTTGGAGAGCAGAGGCAGCCAGACGCCGATCGAAGGTGCATTCGAGTAGTAGTTCTTCCATGTGACGCCATAGCGATTGAGGAGATCGAAGATCGTGCCATTGGGTGGGAGTTGAGTGTTGAGTTGATCGGCGATCTGGCCGAGCGATGTGCCGGCCATCAGGTATCGTCGATTGGGATCCGTCTGACCAAGTACGGACGAGAACCACCGGTCGGCGATCGGGAATATGCGAGCTATGTCCCAGGTGAACGGCAAGTCCTCTCCGAGGAAGTAGCCAAGTGCCTCACCCGTGGATCCTTCGACGAAACCGCGGTTTCCATTCGCCAACGAGTGGTGGGCCAGATTCCAGTTTTGGCCGACCCCGTTGGTTTGACATTCGCTCGGCATATGAAAAGCGTGAACGAGGTTGCCGTGACCGTCTGGAAGAGTAACCGTGGGTCGGCCGTTCGGACCTTTCGGGAAGCAATCACCGCGACCCAGCATGCCGAGAATGTTGTCGAATGAATGGTTCTCCATCATCACGACAGTGAAGTATTCAATCTGGGGCACCTGATCCGTTCCGGGCGGTGCTTTAGGATTGGGAAGAAAGCCGGGCTCCTTTACCCTCTGATGGTTGGTGGGATTCACGCGGTCAGGCCGAATCACGCTCGTCGCACCCGAAGGTGTCGCCGCCAACTCCGCGCTTCCTACATCGATCCCAGCGCCCAACGCGCCTAGGGCTGCCGCACCAAGCACTGAACGTCGGCTTACGCGACGCGAGCTCATGTGCTGAAGATAACATCCGATGCTAAGCATGGCTGGTCCGCCATGGATGTCTTCCTCGTACTGCATAACCGCACTTAAATGTCGGTTGAATAAACCAACCCGGTACGCCTGAAGCAGACGGTCGTGGAATGTTTGCCCCTCGGAAAGGCGATAGCGAGATAGTTTGCGGTTAGACCTTCAACTGGAAGTTGGTCGAGATCGGAAACCGAAGAACCTGCACCTCACAATCGGCTCCCGAACACTGGCAAGGCGAAGGTCCCAGAGAACTTTGCGGTCAGTTCTCCCCACGTGGCACGCTCCTCCGGACGGTGCCTGTCCAGTATCCATACGGCACAGACGTCGCTGTCGATCCGAGCGGCAATCTCTTCATTACCGAGGGCGGCAACGAGGTCATGGAAGTAACCCCGAGCGGCGTCCAGATCCCGTTCGACCTCGTCGGAGATTGGGACGGACCGTCCGCACTGGCGACGGACTCGGCGGGCAACCTCTTCGTCGTCAACGCTGGCGGCGAACTCGACGAGCTCACTCCTGCCGGCCTGGAGACGACGATTGTCTCCAACGTGGACGACCCGCAAGGTGTGGCGGTTGATTCCGCCGGAAACATCTACGTGGCCAACACGGGCGCGGACCAGGTGCTCAAGGTCTGCCCGAGTGGCACCGAGACGCTCATTGGATCGGGTTTCACCGAGCCGGTCAGCATCGCCGTCGACTCGGTCGGCAACGTCTACGTGGGCAATATGAGTGGACCGAACAGAAATCAAGCCTTCCGCATCACGCCCCAAGGAGTGCAAACGGCAATCGCGTCTGGCTTCACCTACACGGGGGGCGTTGCTGTCGACTCGTTCGGAGACGTATGCGGGGCCGATTTTGAAGGCAATGTCGTCGACCGCATTTCAGCCGCTCCCCGAGCAGCCAACGTGGCCGTCGGCTCGGTCGCAGTCAGCTGGCAGCCGCCGACATACAACGGAACGTCGCTGATCACGAGCTACAAGGTCACTGCCGTCGACGCCCACGAATGCGACCCGCGGCGGGCAAACCTGTACCTACACTGTGAAAAGTCCCGAAAAAGACACGTGCACGGTCACAAAGCTGACCAGCGGGGACAGTTACACCTTCTCCCTCACGCCACGAACAAGTTTGGCGCCGGACCATCCTCTGCACAGACAAACTCCGTGAAAATCGAGTTGCCGCCCACAGTCACGTCCATCTCGCCGAGCTCTGGTCCGAAGATCGGCGGGACCGTGATCACTATCACCGGCACCGGTTTCGCTTTGGGGGCAAAGGCGGTGATCGGTTCGGGCACAGGAGCAGTCGTCTGCACGAGCGTCGGAGTCGCGTCATCGACAAAGCTCATAGCCACGACAGGTGCAGCGCCCAGCAGCGGGAAGCTCAATGTGTACGTCACGGCAAACGGGGCGACCAGCGCTGCCAGCACCGGCGGTGTCTTCACCTACGTACCGACGTAACGATACGGCGCATATCAAAGGAAAACACCACTTTGCCAAGGTGAGGGTCGCGGGTACGAATCCCGTCTTCCGCACCATCGGTGCAGGTCAGAGGTGAACGGTAGAACTCTGACGGGTCCACCACCGCCACTTTCGTCGAAGCCGAACGAATGGCCCGCAGTGGGTCCTGCCCAGTTCCTGTAGGCGCAAAAGGAACTGGCAACACGGCGTAACCAACAGGAAGAACATGCCCCCGCCCCTTAGGCAAGAATACGGCAATGCGGGTGGAGGACCTGTTGGAGACAGCGTCGACCAATACGGGGCTCGACGATTTCGGTGACGACTCGTTCCGCGAGGGGCTCGACCGTCTGGTGCACTCGATTAGGGCGGAGGCGACGCTCAACGAGCTCGGGGCGGCGGTCCTGCCGATGCTTGTTGGCCGCCTGCTCAAGACCCGCCTCGAGATGGAAGACTGGTATCGCCGACACCCCGACATCGCGGATGAACAGATCACGGCGCCGCTGATCGGTCTCGGGCTTCCGCGCACCGGGTCCACCGCACTGTCGTTCCTCCTCGCCGAGGATCCGTGCGCCCGCTCCCTCCGGCTGTGGGAGTCCAACCAGCCGTGCCCGCCGCCGTCCACCGTGCCGCCTCCTGATCCCCGCATCGCCGCCACCGAGGCGAGCATGGCGATCCAACAGGAGATGAACCCGCGGCTCTCGTCGCTGGTGCCTTCCGCTCCGACGGGGCCCATGGAATGTCAGGAGTTGATGGCCCTCGACTTCCGGGCTCACTACTTCCCCGCCTTCGCCCACATGCCGTCCTACACCGAGTGGCTGCTCAACGCCGACCTCACGTCGACCTACCGGTACGAGAAGCGCGCCTTGCAGCTCCTCCAGTGGGGAGAGCCGGCCCGCCGGCCGTGGCGGCTGAAGTGCCCTTCCCATCTATTATGGCTCGACGCACTCGACGCGGTGTTCCCCGATGCCCGTTTCGTGATGACGCATCGGGACCCGACAGACGTGATGGTGTCGGTTGCGGACGTCTACCTCGAGGTCGGCAAACAGTTCAGCGAAGGCATCGACCTCGAGTACCTCGGTCGCCTCAACGTCGATCAGTGGGTCATAGGGATGGATCGCCTCCTCGACTTCCGCGACAGTGGCCGCGAGCATCGCTTCTTCGACATCGATTTTCGGCAGATGCAGTCGGACCCGATCGGCGAGGTACGCCGACTGTACGGTTGGCTGGGCGAACCGGTGAGTCCGGCGTTCGAGGAGGGCATGACTCGGTGGTGGGCGGAGAACGCGGCCACCCGCGAGGAGAACGTGCACCCGGACCCGAGCGCCTTCGGGCTCGACCTCGACGAGGTGCGGTTTCGCTTCGCGGCGTACATCGCTCGTATGCACGACTGGACAGGGAGGCAGCGATGACATTCGACGTGAGCGGCGGCTACAGCGAGGAGCTGGGTCTGGTGTGGCCCACCCAACCCGACAACGCCGAGATGCGTGAGTCGGTCAACGCGTGGATCTGGGACGAACAGGTTGCCATGCCCCGTATCGGCGTGGAGGCTGTCGCCGACCAGTGGGCGACCCATGACGTCCAGATCAACGTGGCGTTCGCCGACGGCGGGGTGTTCAACCTCCTCGGCCCTGGCACCGTGCACGACCCGGCCTGCGCCGACGGGAAGCCACGGATCTTGGGCGCAGGGCCGCTGTCGTTCGAGATGGTCGAGCCGTTCGGCCGGTGGCGGATGCGGATTGACGGCGAGGTGCACGCAACCTCGGTCGAGGCCCAGATGTCCGGCCAGTTTCCCGGGCAGGGGCCTCTGCTGCCCCTCTGGGCGGAGATCGACCTTGTGGCCGCAGCGCCGCCATGGATGAACGGTGATCTGGTCCCCGACGCGAAGTGGATCCTCGAGAACCACGAGGAGGGCGACCTGATGGGTCACCCCTGGCGGTTCGAGCAGCTGTGCCGAGCGTCGGGCACGCTCTCAGTCGGCGATACGACTTACGCCGTCAACGGCAGCGGTAACCGGATCCGGCGCCAAGGCATCCGGAGGGCAGCGAGTCTCTGGGGCCATGCGTGGCAGGCTGCGACCTTCCCGAGCGGCAAGGGCTTCGCCTACATCACCTATCCGCAACGCCCTGACAAGCCACCCACGCTCAACGAGGGTCACGTGTTTCTTGGCGGCGGCGAGCTGGTCCCCGCCCGGGTCGTCGATCCGCCGTGGCTGTCGTCGCTCGCTGCTAACGGACAGGACGTCTCCTTCGGGATGGAGGCCGTCGACGGCACCACGTTCGAGATCACGGGCCGAACTGAGGTCTCGACCTTCATGGTGATGCCCAAGGAGCTGGCCGGAGGGCTGCAGCTGCAGCAAGCCGTCTGCCGCTACGTCTGGGACGGCGAGAGCGCTCTGGGCATGATCGAACGATCGGTCGCCCCGGAGGCGCTCGCCTAGATTCATTTGTAGACCGCTCTCCTACAGGCTCGAGTCCAGCCCGTCTGGGTGGACATTTCCGTGTACAAAACCGTAAGTCGGCAGATGCCAAAAATCAGATGGACGGATCGCCCCACCTTGCCAAGGTGAGGGTCGCGGGTTCGATTCCCGCCACCTCCACCACCCACGAATACAGGCCGTTGACCAGGGATTTCACTCTGACCAGCGGCCGGTTTCGCGCCAAAAGACACGAAAAAGACACAGGATTTCCGTCGGAGTTCAGTGAGGTGCGACGGGGGTATGACCAGAGGCTTGAATTTCGGGTCCTCGGAATGCGCATTTGCACCGCCAGGTTGGTCAAGGGGAAGCCGCAGGCTTAGCGAGGACACGGAGCGAAGCGGAGTCCCGCAGCGACCCTTTGCCAACCGAGCTCTCACCGGAACCCCACAATGGAAATGGCTGGCCGGAATGTCACCGTGGCCGCTTTGGCGGGTGCGGGCGTCACCGAGAGTTTCGAGGGTCACGACCTCTGCCAGGACTACCCCGGCGGAAGCACGCCGTGGATCTTTGCGCCTAGCGTGGACCTCCAAGCTGCATTCGGCGGCAACTCAAAAGATTACGCCTTCACCGCCTCACAAACTTGCACGATCCTTGACAAGGGGTGCGCGGTTAAGTCTTTCACTTATGGAGTGTTAGCGAGCGGAAATGGCTTTGCGGGTACCATTGCGGTCAACGACGTGCCACATCCGACTTCAGCGGGACAGGCTGCGATCGCCTCGGACGTCCAAGCTGCGATCGGCGGCTCGGGCTAGCCAAGCCAATGGGCCGGCACTCAGCCTCTCCCTGTTGAAAGGGGACTACTGCGTACTGCCCCCGTAGCCCGAGCGAAGTCCGAAAAACGAGAGGTGGTTAAGACCTCCCGACGCGGAACTCGATAGTCCGCCAGCACCTCGACGCACTCGATCGCACTCGCTTCTACGCCGTTCGTGTCGTGTGGGGACTTGACGGCACGCCAATGCCAATCGGAACTGTCGTGAGGTGTACCCGTTGACGCTAAGCGGAAGTGATCTGTAGCGTGGGAAAATCCTGGTGAAGAGCGAGGCCGGGAGTTCCGACACTTGGAATTGGCGACGAGGAAGGTGGCCAGTGACCCAGACTCACGCGAGCACATGGAGCCGTCTCCCTCGGATCGCGACGCCGATAGCCGCCACGCTTCTCGCCCTGACCGCCGTAGTGCTATTGCCCCAGCCTGCGCGCGCCACACCCACGCCTCGGTTGATCACCTCAAGCACCGCCGTTGCTGGATCTGTGGTGACCGGGCCAGCACCAGCCACCAGCACCCCCTCTTCCAGCACCCCCTCCTGTGGGAACGGAACCCTCGCATCGTTATTGGGGTTGGCGTACCCCTCCGGCATCGCCGTGTCCGGCTCCCACCTGTTTGTCACCAACGCCGCCGGGAACTCGGTGGGCGAGTACACCACCGCCGGGGCCACGGTCAACGCCTCGCTGATCACCGGTTTGAACGAACCCTTCGGCATCGCCGTGTCCGGCTCCGAGCTGTTTGTCACCAACGCCGCCGGGAACTCGGTGGGCGAGTACACCACCGCGGGTACCACGGTCAACTCCTCTCTGATCACCGGATTGAACGGACCCGAGGGCATCGCCGTGTCCGGCTCTGACCTTTTCATCGTCAACTCCGCCGGGAACTCGGTTGGCGAGTACACCACCGCGGGTGCCACGGTCAACGCCTCGCTGATCGCGGGATTGAACTACCCCAAGGGCATCGCCGTGTCCGTTTCCCACCTCTTCGTCACCAACGCCAACGGGAACTCGGTGGGCGAGTACACCACTGTCGGCGCCACGGTCAACGCCTCGTTGATCACTGGCCTGAACGGACCCGTGGGCATCGCCGTGTCCGGCTCCGATCTGTTCGTCACCAACCTCACCGGGACCGGGAGCGGCGTGGGTGAGGTGGGCGAGTACACCACTGTCGGCGCCACGGTCAACGCCTCGTTGATCACCGGCCTGAACGGGCCCGAGGGCATCGCCGTGTCCGGCTCCGATCTGTTCGTGACCAACTACAACGGGAACTCGGTGGGCGAGTACACCACCGCCGGGGCCACTGTCAACGCCTCGTTGATCGCTGGATTGGAGAGTCCCGACGGCATCGCCGTGTCGGGTTCCGATCTGTTCATCTCCAACATAGGCGGGGACTCGGTAGGCGAGTACACCACCGCCGGGGCGACGGTTAACGCCTCGTTGATCACTGGGCTGAACACTCCCTATGGCATCGCCGTGTCCGGCTCCGATCTATTCGTCGTCAACTTCAACGGGAACTCGGTGGGCGAATACACCACCGCCGGGGCGACGGTTAACGCCTCGTTGATCACTGGGCTGAACGGACCCGAGAGCATCGCCGTGTCCGGCTCCGATCTGTTCGTCACCAACACTTACGGTGACTCGGTGGGCGAATACACCACCGCTGGGACCACGGTCAACGCCTCGCTCATCACCGGATTGAACTTTCCCGCTGGCATCGCCGTGTCCGGCTCCGACCTCTTCGTCGCCAACGCCGGCGGGAACTCGGTTGGTCAGTACAGCACCGCCGGCGCCACGGTCAACGCCTCGCTGATCACCGGGTTGAACTTTCCCGGAGGCATAGCCGTTTCCGGCTCCGACTTGTTCGTCGCCAACCTCAACGGTAACTCGGTGGGCAAGTACACGACTGCCGGCGCCAAAGTCAAGGCCTCACTGATCACAGGGTTGAGTTCACCCACCGACATCGCCGTGTCCGGCTCCCACCTCTTCGCCGTCAACTTCGGCGGAGACACAGTGGGCGAGTACACCACCGCCGGCGCCCAGGTCTACCAGTCGTGTACCGCCACCTCTCTATCTGGCGGGGGGAAATCGGGTGCTAGTATCTCGGTCCCGGCCGGCACGGCCGTGACTGATCAGGCCACCTTGGCGGGGGCCAACGCCTCGACGGCAACGGGGAGGGTCACCTACGACGTGTACTCAAACGCGAAATGCACAGTTGTGGTGAGCAATGGTGCATCGCAGGCCATCACTACCCCCGGGGCCGCTCCGGCGTCGATCCCGGTATCGCTTCCCACCCCCGGGACCTACTACTGGCGGGCGTCGTACTCGGGGAACATCAACAATTTGGCGTCAATGAGCAAGTGCGGTTCCGAAGTAGAGAGTGTGCAGTAGCTCCGGGCAATCTCCTATCTTTGCGGCAGCGCCGAGGTACGTCGGAACCGGTGGGACAGCCAAGCGGGATCTGAGGCCGCCGGATCACCCATGTAAGTGCCGTACGAGGGCAGTGTTGATGGACGAATTCAGGCGGCCCTCAGAGCTCACGTCCCCTCGACATTTTCGGGCGCACAGACGTGTCTTTCGCGACACGAAAAAGACACAAGAACACAGAAAAACACGAAATTGCGGTCATTGACGGTCATTGACGGTGCGAGGTTGACACAGCATTGTCCCTGTTCAGAGGCCCGAAACAGCTCCGACGTCGGCGTACGCATCTAGGCCTAGGTCGGTTCGAATCCGGCCTCCCGCTCTCAGACTCGGGCGCTCTCGGTTCGCCGCGCCGTGGTTCGGGATACCTTCGCTGTTGCGGGACCCTCGCAGTCATAATTGGGTCATGATGAACGATGACTACCCGCTCGACCGAAGTTCGGGCGTCGTGAGCCCGGCGAGGGCACCCCGCATATGAAGGGTTTGCTGCCACAACCAGCCGAGTTGGTCGACCTCGTCGAGGCGTACGCGGTTCCGTCCGACACAGGAAACCGGCCGTTCGTGCGGTGCAACATGATCTCGAGTCTGGACGGGGCCGTCACCATCAACGGTCGGTCCGGCCTCCTTGGTGGGCCAGCCGATCGCAGCGTCTTCCAAGTGCTGCGATCGTTGACAGACATCATTCTCGTGGGTGCAGGAACCGCACGGGCCGAAGGGTATGGGCCGGTGAAGCTCGATGACCAGCTGCGAGCGCGACGAGCTGCCCGGGGGCAATCTGATGTTCCTCCGATAGCGATCGTCACCGGATCGGGAAACCTTGACTGGTCGGCTCCCTTCTTCACTGAGGCCGAGGCGCGCCCTGTGGTCGTGACCACACGTGCCTGCGACGCCGGTGCGCGCAGGCGCGCCGAGGCGGTTGCGGACGTCCTCATCGCCGGGGAGGATCGGGCCGACCCGGTCGAGGCCCTGCACCAGTTGTGGGAGGCCGGTCATCGATCGGTGCTGCTCGAGGGTGGCCCGGGCCTCAACGCCGACGTGGTTCACGCGGGACTGCTGGATGAGCTCTGCCTCACACTCTCACCCCGGCTCGTCTCGGGCGACGGAACCCGGGTCCTCGCCGGACCCGAGCTCATGCCACCGCTCCAACTGCGCTCGGTGCACCTCCTGGAGGAGGACGGTTTTCTCTTCGCTCGGCTGGCAGTCACTTAGCGGGGTGCAGGGCAGCGAATCCCTGAGACTGCACCGCCAAACCATCGCTCCATCGGTTGCGAGTTCTTGACCGGCAACGCGATTGATGCCGCAGCGGTGCGGAGCACCAGCGACGGTCTTCGGAGTGGTTCAAACTGACTCACCTTGGGTACAACACCGGCTGCAAGAAAGGGAGGCCGATCATGACTCTGCGTGAGCTGCTCAAGTCGGGGGGAGCCTCTCTGTTAAGGACCGGAGGGGGGTGATATGCACCGTTGCTGCGCCATCTCCACTACGGCGTCTACTGCAGGGGCAGACCGGGTGGACGCAATGGAAGCCGGGTGGACGGAAGGGCACGGCGCGGGGGAGCTGGCCATGGAGAAGGAAAAGCACCACCTTGCCAAAGTGAGGGTCCGGGACTCGAATCCCGTCCTCATCGGAGCAGGTGAAGGGCGATTTTCAACCTGCAGTCCTTCGGCAAGTGAAGCTCGGGAACGACTCAATCACCAACCCGTGCCACGTCCGACACAACCGCCGAGTGCAATAGCTCAGTCGCATCGGCGGGGAGCAAGAACCCATCGGCACGATTGCTCTTCACTGCACGAGCCCAGGCCGCAACGAACTGGCTGTGGGTCTTGTAGAGGCTGGCGAGGTGAGCTGCGCTGTACGGCACGGTGGAGCCGAAGAGGAAGCAGAAGCCCCCGCTGTTGCCTTGGCTTCCGAGCGCAGCGATCGGCGCGTCAACCTGTGGAGTTCGCACACCTCCGATGACGTTTCCGTTTGCGTCAAGTTTGTAGACGACCGGCGAGACGTGTGTCGTTGCGAGGAAGGGTGCCCGCGGGGGAGGAGTTCCCGTGACAACCCACTTGTCAAGCCAGTGGATGGCGGCGTCGAGTGCCCAGTGAGTTCCCCCTGTGTTGATAGGAACGGCGCAATTGAATCCACCCACCGGAGTGCGCGTCGGATTCTGCATCGCAGCCAGGTTCTTCACTGCACCCCCACCATTGCCGGTGTCGTCGGGACCTATGGCGAGACCGTAGTAGTCGTAGTGCGAGCTGCCGGCGACCTCCCAGAGTCGGAACCACTTCGGATTCCCGTAATGCAGCCGGTCGGTCAGATTGCTGTTGTCGACGTCGGTTTCGGTCTCGAACTCGAGAACCGGGACGCCGATGTCAGCGCGGATCGTGGTCGGGTTCGGCGCCGCGTAGTTGGTCTGCGGTGTTTGGGAAAGTGGAGCGCCGGTGCCGAATTGGCTGTGCACCAGAAACCCTTGGTAGACGTGCGACAACGGCTGTATCGCATCGATGTACGTCATGAGCCGTCCAGCCGACTGCGACTCACCCGCCGCAATGAATGTGTGCGGCCGCAAACCACCCAAGATCTTCGATGAATCCCTGCGAACCGTCTGGCCCGCCTGCGAGAAGATGTCGTAGGAGAAGGTGTCGCCTGGGTGCGAGAGCGACGCGTACTCTGCCGGATCGGTGGTCTTCGCTGAGTTGACGCCGACTTGTTGGGCGGAAACCCCTACCCAGGCGAAGCCGTCGCGAATCAGTTCGTTGTGGGAGAGCGTCCAGTCAGGGCTGTCATCCGTTCCGCCGCTCACATTGAGCCACTCGACCACCACCGTCCCGTTGAACTTCTTCGGATCGATCGGACGGTAGACAGCTATCCGCGTCTTATAGGGTGCGCTGACACCTGTTGTGACCACCCACTTGCCGTTACTCGTCAGAGGCTGCGCGGGCGTATAAGAGCGAGCGGTACCAGACACGAAGAACTGGGACTTCTCGTAACCGACCTTTGCCAGGTTGAAACTTGTGCCGTAGAGCGTGTTGTTGAACGTAGGAGAACCGACCGGAACGGGTCCAGTGACAGTGACGCCCCAGAGCGCGTGTGAGGTGCTCGTCGATGTAAAACGGCCTGAGGACGTGGTGGACGCGGAGCTCGGCGAGCCTCCGCACGTCACGAGAACGACGCTCAAAGAGAGCCCCGCCGCGAAACCGCGGACGATGTGCCAGCGACGGTGCCTCCGAGATTGATCTCTGCCGGCGGTTTTGTCTGACGTCACGGCATGCCCCTGGTCGGATGTGCACCACAGTGACTCCTGTGGCTGTCGGTGGCTAGTCTCGCACCACCTGGCAGAAGGATACCCACGGGTTTCTGTTTCGGCCTTATGACCCCTTCGCCTCCGACGTCGACGCTTTCTTGTCACGACGTAAGCGATTGCCGAATGATGATCCGATACCGAACAAGTCGGACCTGTCCGACTCACACGTTGGGCCCGCTTCGTGAGGGCTGGCGATTCCAACCCGGCACCATCGCCTACGCCTATGGAGCGAACGGACCCTTCGACCACCCGTGCGTGGTTCCTTCATACACGGTGGCCAGCGAGACCGTTTATCTCGCTGTGGTGCCAAGTGCCAACATGGCCGCATGGTGACGGACGGGCCTTCGTTGACCTCCTCGGACCGCTCGGTTGCGCAACGCCAGGGAGGGCGGCGATGGGCCACACTGTCGGTTCTCTGCGTCAGCCTGCTGCTCATCAGCCTGGACAACACGATTCTCAACGTGGCACTGCCCTCGATTGTGCGCGGCCTGCACGCCACATCGAGTCAGTTGCAGTGGATCGTCGACGCCTACGCCGTGGTCTTCGCCGGCCTCCTGTTCACCCTCGGCGCCCTGGGCGACCGGGTCGGGCGAAAGTGGGTGTTCATGGCCGGCCTGGTGGTGTTTGGGACCGGTTCAGCGCTGGCGGCATTCTCGGGAAGCCCGGACCGCCTCACTGCCGCCCGGGCCGTGATGGGGGTGGGTGCCGCCGCCATCATGCCGTGCACCTTGTCGATTCTCACCAACGTCTTCACCGCGGAGCGGGACCGGGCCCAGGCCATCGGGATCTGGTCGGCGACCGCCGGCCTCGGGGTGGCCATCGGCCCGATCCTGGGCGGCTTCCTGCTGGTTCACTACTGGTGGGGTTCGGTCTTCCTCATCAACGTGCCCATTGCCCTCGTCGGGCTGGTTGCCGCCGCCTTTCTCGTGCCGAACTCGAAGAACCCGCTGGCCACGCGCGCCGACCCGGTGGGATCCGTCCTCTCGATGCTCGGACTCGGGCTGTTGCTTTGGGGGATCATCGAAGCGCCCAACCGCTCGTGGTCCTCCCCGGCGATCGTCGCCGCCCTGGCCGGTTCGGCGGTCATCATCGCCGCTTTTGTCATCTGGGAGCGGCACATCGACCATCCGCTGCTGCCCCTGCACTTCTTCTCCAACCCCCGCTACAGCGCGGCCATCGCCTCATTGGCCCTGGTGCTGTTCGCCCTACTCGGCATGTTCTTCCTGATCACCCAGTATCTGCAGTTCTGCCTCGGCTTCAGTCCCCTCAAGACAGGGTTAGGTATCGGGCCCATCGCCCTGGTGCTCCTCGTTTTCGCTCCGCTCTCGGTCGTCTTGGTCCGACGAGTCGGCACAAAGGTCGTGGTCTCCGGCGGGCTGCTCCTGATCGCCCTCGGACTCGGGCTGCTCTCGCATACCTCGGTGCACAGCACCTACGGCGACAGCCTGCCTTTCTTCGTGCTCATCGGTGCCGGGGTGGGTCTGGCGCTCGCTCCTTCGACCGAGTCAGTGCTCGGGTCGCTCCCCAAGGAGGAGGCCGGGGTCGGCTCGGCCTCGAGCGACACCTCAATGCAGATCGGCGGTGCACTCGGAGTAGCGGTCCTCGGCACCGCGCTTGCCATTCGCTACACGAACTTCATGACACCCCTGCTCGCCGACCGCCACATCCCAGCCGGAATCGATTCGCTCATCCTCGGGTCGCTGGGTGGTGCGCTGGCGGTCGCTCAAAAGGCTCCCGGCGCGTTCGGCGAGGAGCTGGCCGACGCGGCGCGGCGTGGCTTCATCTCCGGTATGGACCTCGGGTTCATCGTCGCCGCCGTGGTGGTGGGCGTGGCCGGCGTGGTCGTCCTGGCCGTCCTCCCCAACCGCCCTGGCCCCCCGGCTTCCCACCGCCGCGCTCGTGAACGGGGGAAGCAGGCCGTGAGCGTTGGTCGGCGCCCAGATTGAAAAGCGAAGCGGCGCGTCCGAATGAGATGCTCACCTTTCGCAACCCCTTCGGATGACCCAGGCTCCAAGACTCGGAGTGATGTGGTGATGAGTAGAGCGCTCTACTACGGCGACGGACGCAGTGGAGGGGATGGAAACTGGGTGGAGAGAGACAGGGTCTTCTCTGCAGACCCCTTCACTTCGCCGCTGCCGCCGTCGCACTGCGCTTCGTCAACAACGGCGCCATGGCCCCGCGGCGTACGAGGACCGCGCGGGCCCCGAAGACGAGAATGGCCCAGCCGCAGCAGATGCCCGCGAAGATGCGGAGGGTGGTCGCATAGGCGTCGGTCACCCCGCGGCCCCCGTGCTCGAACCCAAGGATCATCGACGATGCCAGCGCCACTCCGATACCACCCATGGTTACGACCACCGTCAGAACGACACCCGACGCCTCACCTGTCTGTTCCAGTGGCACCAGGCCCTGTGTGGCGACGTTGACGAACGTGTACCCGAGCCCGAGACCGAGCCCGGCAACGGCGAAGACGGCCACGAACGGCCCCCATGAGACGACGAAGGTCAGGCAGAACACGGCGATCCCGGCGGTGAGGGCGGCGGCGATCATGACGGCCGAAGGTTGGAAACGCGACGCAAGGCGGCCGCCGATGGGTCCCGACAATGCCACCATCAGGGCCGGCGCCAGGAACAGCGCCCCGGCGGCAAGCGGCGAGAGGCCTCGCACATTCTGCAAGTAGAGCGATTCCACGAACACCGTGACGGCATAGAGGATGTTGCTGACCGCCCCGGTTGTCGTGACGAGCACGTAAGGGAGGTTGTGCAAGAGGCGGAGGTCCACCAGCGGATGCTGGACGACTCGCTCGCGCAGGACGAACACGACCAAGAGCGTGGCGGCACTGGCGAAGCAAAGCCATGTCGCGAGGGATGCCCAACCCCACGAGCTGCCTTGGTTGAACCCCAGGCTGACAAGACCCACGCCGCCGCCAAGGAGGACAGCGCCTGCGACATCGAGACGGCGATCCGTCACCGCGTCGCGGCTGTCGGGGACGAACCGGGTGGCCAACAGGAAGCAGACACCGGCGAGCGCCGCCAGCATCCAGAAGATCCAGCGCCACCCGGGACCGCCGGTCAGTCCGCCGCCCACGAACGGCCCGAGAGCCGTGCCCAGATTGGCGAGACCGAACGTCAGGCCCAACGCTCTGGCCCGAAGGGCCTCGGGATATGCGTTGGAGACGGACGAGACGCCTACGGGGAAGATGAGGCCGGCCCCAACGCCCTGGATCACCCGAAAGCCGATGAGGCTCCCCATGTCCGGCGCCACGGCTGCACCCACCGACGACAGGACGAAGATGGCGACGCCCCACAGCAGGACGGGGCGCCGGCCGAACACATCACCCAGGCGGCCTCCGACGATGAACACGGACCCGAGGGCGAGCATGTAGGCACTGATCGCCCACTGCGTCTCCTGCGGCGAGGCATGGAAAGAGTCCCCGATACCTGGAAGGGCAAGGTTGAGCGCGAAGAAGTCGAGCTGAATGCAGAATAAGGCGACCGAGACAGCCACGAGAACCCCCCGCCGCGACTGTTCCGGTTTCATGGCCCCATCCCCGCCTTGGCTATGGATCCGTCTCTACTCAGGTCGTTTCGATCAACTGCTGGGATTCGCGTCCCGACCGGACCACTTGGGCGTCCTGGAAGGGCACCGGCAGATCGTACAAGGCGTCCGCCGCAGGTCCATGGACATTCCGGAGCGTTCTCGACTCAGCCGCGAGCTCGACCGATTTGTTCAGGCAATTGACTGCGCCGGAGGTCTCGTCATCGTCGTGGTGCCTGGGCGAAGCTCGCCTTGAGTCGAAGCTGCTACTGCGCGATCAAGGCGATGGTGCGTCCGACAGTGTCCCGCCGCGCCATCGCGTCGATGGCCGTAGGTATCTCCTGGAAGTCGACGACGCGCCCAATGACCGGCCTGACCCTTTTCGAAAGTACGAGCGAGAGGATCTCGTCCATGATCCGCGAGCCCAACTCACTCGGAATGAAGTTCCAGCCCATGCCGGTCTTGAGGAATGCCAATGCGTCCGGTTCCTGGTACGAAAGCAGGACTCCGCAGAGCTTGAGATTTCCCAGAGCAATGCGTCTCGGCACAATGAACTTCTCGTCAGCAACCACTTTGTTGGAAGCAAAGCCCATCATCAGGTAACGACCGTTGTACCTGGTGCACTGCAGCGACTTCTCCAAGACCGCCTCGCCGACATTGTCGAAGACGACGTCGACCCCCTGGCCCCCCGTCTCCCTCAGCACGATCTCGGCAAAGTCGCTCGTGTTGTAGTTGATCGCCACATGAGCGCCTAGTTCTCGACACAGGCGGATCTTTTCATTGGTGCCGGCGGTCGCGAAGACCCGCGCGCCACGATCGACGGCGAGTTGCACCGCCGCGGAACCCGAGCCGCCAGCAGCGGCATGGATGAGGACGGTCTCGCCCTCTTGAAGGCCGGCTCGGTCGATGAGACCCAGCCAGGCCAGATGAAAGGGAAAGAACAACGCTGCGGCATCGGGGAGCGGAATCGACTCTGGCATCTCGAACGTCGATGCGACGGGACAGATTGCATATTCGGCGAAGCCGCCGTACGCCCCGGTCGGGATCGACACCACTCGTCGGCCTGCCCATTGTCCGGTGCCGTCACCGCAGGCTTCCACGGTGCCCATGACCTCCATGCCAGGGCTATAAGGAAGCTCGGGACGAACCATCATGTTGCCGCCGGTGATCCGTTCGAGGTCGTTGAGATTGAGCGGGATCGCGTCGACCTTGATGCGCATTTCCCCCGGTCCCGGGTCAGGAATGGGAACCACATCGAGCTTGAGCACCTCAAGCGGCTGCCCGTACGTGTGTGTTCGCCAGGCCCGCATTTCGCCTGCTGTTGCCATCGCCTCCGACACTACGGCAACGCCTCCTCTGGAATGTCGAAAAACTCCTTGTACGGGCGCGTCCGTTCTCGCAGGAGGCCCGCATCGAGGCCTGTGTCAGCGAACGAGTACCTATGGCCGCCGTGCTTCTCCTTGGGATTGGCGGCCAGGAAGACTCGCATTGCCTTCTCCGCCGCGTCGCTCAGCTCGATGCCCAGTCGTTCGTAGATCGTCCTGACAACAGCCATGGGGTCCCGAAGAAAGTCCCGAAACAGGACGTCCACAGCCTGTCCGGCCGGCACGGTCCCGTCTGTTCGCGCCTCGATGGCCCTGTCGAGACCGAGGACGATATCGTCTGCCCACTCAGCCGCGACCGCCGAGATCGAGACGTCGTCGCTCGCGAGACGTCGAAGAAGATCGACGAGCGATGCCAGCGAGCAGACGACCCGGAGCGGATCTCGATGGGTCTGAACGATCAGCGCCTCCGGGTACTCGTGGAACAACGCGTTGAGCGACCACAAATGGGCTGGCGACTTGATCACCCATCTGTCGGCGGAATGCGCCGACTGCAAGTACTGCAAGAACATTCGGTGATACCGATAGGCGGGCGCCATGTCGGCCTGATGGAGAAGCCAACGTTGGTACTCCGGCACCCGATACTGCGTCGAGAAGATCATGCTGCGGAAGTCGGCGGCCGTGATCCGCACGCATTCCTGGCCGAGCCTGGCGCCCATGTCGTGCATGGCACGGAACCCCGGAATCAGCAGGTCCACGTTGGCCAGCTTGGCGTCCACCTCCTCAATGCGTGGGTCGGACTCGTACGTTGCCGTCTCTGGCGGCGGCCACGGCTGGTCGACCTCCCACGTCAGCGGCACACGGTTCGCGGGGTCCTGGGCCAGGACATCGAACAGGATGGTCGTCCCGGTCCGCGGTTGTCCCAGGACGACAATCGGGGGCCGGATATCCGCGTCAGCGATCGAAGGGTTGCGCTTCACCCAGTTGACGACGCGCAGTCGGCTACTGAGATACTCGACAACGTCGGACCCAGCGATGACGCTGCCGACCTCGGTAAGGGCACCTCTCTCGTTCAAGTCAGAGATCAATCGCTCGGCCCCTTCCCTCCACGACTGATCTCCGAAGTCGTCAAGCCCTGTGGCTTGCTGTGCTTGTTCGGTCAGTTGGCCCAGTGCAAGCGTTCCGGTCGTCATTGGTCCAGTCTTGCGCATCGAGCTCCGTGTCCCGTTCGAAGAGCTGGCGCACCGGCTGCCGGTGCCCACCGCATCTCGGACCACCCGCGCCTTTGCGCTCCAACGCCGTCGCGGGTATCCGGCACCTACCCATCGACCCAAGACTCCTTGGGGTTGATTCGGCGAGTGGCCTCTGGCGGAAGACGACGACGAGTGAGGTTCGTCCAATGGCGCAGGAGAAGACCCCGGTAACCTCGCTGCCGGTGCGTAATGGACCGTGATGGCTTGGCGGCTATGCCTGAGGCGGGACCTGTGCCGGGGTCCGAGGCAGCGACGACCACCAAAGCCGGCGGCTCGTTTTCGCGCACTGCGGTCTCGATCGTTCCGTATCTACTTCGGGGGACAGGCCGTCTCCGCCAGCGGCACCTTCCTGCAGCAGACCGCGATCGGGTGGCTCGTCTTCGAGCTCACCCGGTCGCCCAGCGATCTCGGGCTGGTTCTGGCGGCCGGGGGGATCCCCTCTTTACTGTTCGGCCCCTGGGGCGGAGCAGTGGCCGACCGGGTGGACCTGCGCAAGCTCCTCATCGTCACGCAGACGCTGTTTTGTCTCCTGGCAGCCCTGTTATGGGTGTTGGCACTCACGGGGAGGACCAGCGTGGCAGCTTTGGTGGCCATTGGTATGGCGGGCGGTGTCGTGCAGATTGCCGACTCTCCCGCCCGTCAGGCCATCGTCAGCCGCCTGGTGCCGCGCGACGCCCTGGCCAGCGCGGTCAGCCTCAACGGGGTGGGTCGTGAACAGCGCCCGCGTAGTCGGCCCGGCCCTCGCCGGCGTGCTGATCGTGACGGTGGGCACGACGGTGTGCTTCGGGCTCAACGCCTTGTCCTATCTGGTTGTGATCGCCGCCCTGTTCGTCATCCGCCCCCGCAAGGCGGGTGGACCCGGCCCGCCCGGACGCCGAGGCGTCAAAGAAGGATTGCGGTACGCGGCCGGCCGCCAGCAGCTCTGGCTGCCCCTGCTCATGATGTCGGTGGTCGGGCTCTTGGCCTTCAATTTCGCGGTGGTCTTGCCCGTGTGCGCCAAGGACACTTTCCACGGCAACGGCGGCACGTACGGGCTGCTCACCACCATGCTCAGCGTCGGGGCAGTTACCGGATCCCTCGCGGTGGGCCGCATCCACCATCCGAGGCGCCAGTACCTGCTCTTCGCCGCCGGGGTTCGGGGTCACCTCGGTTCTCACTGCAGCAGCTCCCAACGTTGCCGTGGCCTGCATCACGCTGCTCGTCATGGGCGCGGCGGCCTTCTGCTTCGTCACGTTGTGTTCGACCACTCTCCAGCTGCACAGCTCGAGCGCCTATCGCAGCCGGATCATGGCGCTCTGGGTCTTCGTCTACTTGGGGACCACGCCGATCGGCAGCATCGTGACCGGAGGGATCATCGCGGCCAGTGGTCCGAGGGTCGCGCTCCTGGTTGGCTCGGGAGCCTGCCTGGCTGCGGCAGTGCTGGCCGCCTTCGTCCACACGCCGCCGAACCCCGATGCGGCACTCACGGATCTTGATCGGTGACCAGCAGGCCTCTCTTCGGGGAACTGGACTCAAGGGACAGGTAGAAACAGGGTAAAGGCGAACGACTACGGAGGTGCTCCATGGCCAAGGTCCTATGCGTGCTCTATGACGACCCGATCGAGGGTTACCCGACCTCGTACCCCCGGGACGACATCCCGACAATCGCCGCATACCCCGGCGGCCAGAGCGCGCCGACGCCGAGCGCCGTCGACTTCAGGCCTGGCGAGTTGTTGGGCAGCGTCTCGGGTGAACTCGGCCTGCGCACATTCCTCGAAGGAGCGGGGCACGCGCTCATTGTGACCGCTGACAAGGATGGGCCCGATTCCGTGTTCGAGCGCGAGCTCGTCGACACCGACGTGGTCATCTCACAGCCGTTTTGGCCGGCGTACCTGACGTCCGAGCGGATCGCTCTGGCGCCCAAACTGAAGCTGGCCATCACCGCCGGAATCGGTTCTGATCATGTAGACCTCCAGGCCGCTGCTGGCGCCGGCATCACGGTGGCCGAGGTGACCTACTCGAACAGCATCAGCGTCTCAGAGCACGTGGTGATGATGATCCTCGCTCTCGTGCGCAATTACATTCCTTCCTACGGGTGGGTCGTACGAGGAGGCTGGAACATTGCCGACTGCGTCGAGCGCTCCTACGACCTCGAAGGCATGGCGGTCGGCACGGTGGCTGCCGGGCGCATCGGTCTGGCGGTACTGCGCCGACTGAAGCCGTTTGACGTCGTCCTGCACTACACCGATCGGCACAGGCTGCCCGAAGGGGTGGAGCGCGACCTCGGGCTGACCTTCCACGAGAGCGCGGCGGCGATGGTGCCCCACTGCGATGTTGTGACCATCAACGCGCCGCTGTACCCCGCCACCGAGGGCCTCTTCGACGACGAGCTGATCGGGAGCATGAAGCGCGGGTCATACCTCGTGAACACGGCACGCGGGAAGATCGCCAACCGTGACGCGGTCGTCCGGGCTCTCGACAGTGGCCAACTCGCAGGATACGCAGGAGACGTATGGTTTCCACAGCCAGCACCGCAGGACCATCCCTGGCGCACGATGCCCCACCACGGTATGACCCCACACATCTCAGGGACCTCGCTCTCGGCGCAGGCGCGCTATGCCGCTGGGACCCGGGAGATTCTCGAGTGCTTCCTCAGTGGCCGCCCCATTCGGGAGGAATACCTGATCGTGGATGGCGGCAGCCTGGCGGGCACTGGCGCGCATTCCTATGGGGAGGGAAATGCCACCTCGGGATCGGATGAAGCCAGGCGCTTCAGCCGCTGACCAATTTTGCCTGGAATGACCTCGACCCCATTCGGTGGACCACTCTGGCGAGACGTGTAGAGCGGGCCTCCGCTCAGGCCACGGCTGCCTGAGGGGCCAGGGGTCCTTCGTGGCGACGAAGTTCTTCGGGTGTGGCCCTTCGGGGTTTCGGTGAAACGGGCTCGGGGACTTATCGACTTGGTCGGAAAGCTCAGCCTAAAGATGGTGCGGAGCACCTGCCCGTACTGTCGGTACACAGGCCCGGTTGTGTAGGGAAGCTCGTACCTCCCGCATAGTGCTCGGACGCGTTCGGCGATCTCGGGGTAGCGGTTGCTTGGGAGGTCAGGGAAGAGGTGATGCTCGATCTGATAACCCAGGCTGCCGGCCATGATGTGCAGCAAGCGGCTTCCCTCGAAGTTGGCTGATCCGAGCAACTGGCGCAGATACCACTCGGATTTCGTCTCGCCCTCGAGCTCTTCCTCGGTGAACTTCTCGGCACCATCCGGAAAATGGCCGCAAAAGATGATCATGTAGGACCAGAGGTTGCGAACCATATTTGCCGTCACATTGGCCGACAGTGTGGTCAAGAAATTGGGGCCCGACAACGCCGGGAAAATGATGTAGTCCTTGCCCACTTGACGACGTACCTTGCGCCAGATCCCCTTGAGTTGACGCTTCAGTTCATTGGGATCCTTCTCGCGCTTGCGGATCGCTTCGATATCCAGATCGTGCAGAGCCACGCCCCATTCGAACAGCATCGCCAAAAGCGCGTTGTACACGGGCTGCGCCAGATTGACCGGGTGCCACTTCTGCTCGCTCGTCACCCGCAGGATGCCGTAGCCAACGTCGTGATCCTTGCCGAGCACGTTGGTGAAGGTGTGATGCACGAAGTTGTGGGAGTGCTTCCACTGGTCCGCCGGGCAGGTGTTGTCCCACTCCCAGGTGCCAGAGTGGATTTCGGGATCGTTCATCCAGTCCCACTGCCCATGCAGGACGTTGTGTCCGATCTCCATGTTCTCGAGGATCTTCCCCGCCGCCAGCATGGCGGTCCCGGCGGCCCAGGCCGGGGGAAACCCGCTGGCGAAAAGGGTCAGCCGTGCCGCCACCATGAGCCGACGTTGCGCGGAGATGATCCGTCCGATGTAGGCGGCATCATCCGCGCCTCGGGACTCCTCGATGTCGTGGCGAATGGCATCGAACTCTTGGCCGAGCGCCTCGAGATCGGCATCACTGAGATGAGCGAATGTCGCCACATCCGAAATAGCCATTGCAATCCTTCCTTAGATCTCGAGTACGCAGTCACCGGCGGCGGCCGTGATGCAGGTCTGCACGCCGGCGTTCTCGTGGTACTCCGCGCCGTTGCGTAAGTCCTTAACCATGCCCATTTTCAGCGGGACGATGCATGTGTGGCAGATACCCATGCGACATCCGAATGGCATCTGGATGCCGGCGGCCTCTCCTGCTTCGAGCAGGGTGGTGGCGCCGTCGACTTCCGCTGCCTTCCCTGAGGCGGCGAAGGTGACTCGCCCTCCCTCGGCCGACGTGGCGAGTGCGGCGGAGAACCGTTCCAAGTGCAGGCGACGTGTGAGCTTGGCGTATTCCCATCGCTGTTCCGCTGCGGCCAGCATTGGAGCGGGACCACAGACCCAGGCTTCGCGAGCGTTCCAGTCGGGGCACACCTCAGTCACGCGGTCCACGTCGAGGATGCCGTGCTGGTCGTCGAAATTCTCGATCAACCGGAGCCCAATGTGTCGCGCCGCAAGGGCCAGTCGTTCTTCGCGGAAGAGGGCAGCCCCAATGGTCGGGGCGGAGTGGATGTGGACCACGTCCGGCATGGTGTCGCGGCGGTCCAGCGTGCGCAGCATGGACATCACAGGCGTGATCCCACTTCCCCCAGTCCAAAACAGGATCTTGGCCGGCGGGGGATCGGGCAGCACGAACTCACCCTGGGGCAGAGCGAGCCGCACGATGGTCCCGGGCGCGAGACCCCGAACCAGGTGCTCGGACAGGAACCCCTCGGGCATCGCCTTGACCGTGATTGTCAGGTGACCGCCTCGCCGTCTCGAGCTGCCGTCGGCAGGGGAGGAGCTAATGGAATAGGAGCGCCAGTGCCATTTGCCGTTGAGGTGCACGCCGATGCCGACGTATTGACCCGCTTCGTAGGTGAAGGACCAACCCCACCCGGGTTTGATGACCAAGGTGGCAGCTTCGTCGGTCTCGGGCACGACCTCAACGATCTTCCCGCGCACTTCGCGGGCCGACCACAGGGGATTCACCATATGGAGGTAATCGTCCGGCAGCAGAGGGGTCGTCATGCGGGCGACGACGCTCCGCAGGAACCGGGTCGTCGAGGCGGGGACGCCTCCAGGCTCACGGGCATCGTCCGCCGAACGATCGGACCCCCTTCCGTGCCGGCCCGACTGAACGCTCATCGTCTGAAATTATCCAGGGATGAGCAACGAAATTCCAAATTGACTGACCGGGAGAGATTTTCCTTCATCCGGTGTGGTGCAAAGCCGAAGATCCATGTGGACTGTGTGACAGGCGTGATTTGTTCAGGTTCCGATCCCAGTGGAATCGGGTTCTGGGCCCTGGGAGCGCCGCGGGTCCGTGATGCGACGGCAGCGAGCAGGCTGGCCACAATGGCGAAGTCGAGTGCGACGTGCGGGCCGGCTCGGAAAGGCAGCGATCAAACCCGGAAAGAAGCTCCTGCCGGTGAGCGTCGTGGCCATGCTGATGGCCGACTCGGCCGTCATCTTGACCGATGCCTTCCCCGAGGGTCAGCGCGGTATGGCGATGGGCGTAGATAAGGCGGCAATGAGCGGGGCAGTCAACCTTCGGGATCCCGGTCCGCTGATGGCTTGGCTCCACTTGCTTCTCCCCAACGACCGTCCCCGAAATCCCGTGAGGGAGGTCCGTCGAAGTAGTACTGGGCGATCCGGAGCACCTGCGTGTCATCGAGATGATCGATGTCGACCCGTACGTCCGCAGCCACTTTGGCGGCAACGTCAGGGCGATGCTTTTCGGCGTATGCCACCCAATGGTGAGAGGCGTTGGCCTTACCCCCGCCGTGCCCCAACAGCAGAATCGCCCCGGCCGGTGCCAAAGCGTCGGTCACGTCACGCCAATACTCGGAGTCGTCAGCCTGGTAGGCGCCCTTGGGGTTCCCCGCCGCATGATGGACCTTATGGAGGTGACCATGCGGGTCGGTAGGGAGAACATGCTCTGGAAGTTGTCCCGGCGACGCATCGGTGGGGTAGATCGTTGTTTGGTGAAAGTCGATGACTGCGACAACTTTCTTTTCATGTATCAGTTGGATGTCGTCAACCATGGTCAGACCTCTTTGCCCTTGGCTTCGAGCTCGTCCACTACGGCTCGATACCCGGCACTGGTCAACATCCGGCGAAGGTCGACGACCTGTTGAACATCAATATCCTTGTGCTTCGGAGGGGTGAGCACCTCGGTCTCGGTTCCAACCGTCACCGAGTACTTGCCGTCATGGTGCTGCTCGACTGATCCCACGGCTTCGAGCAAGGACAACACGGCGGGCCACTCAATGTTGTGACTGGTCGGGTGCTGAAAGATCTGCAAGAGCGTGTCGCGATGACGATTGTTCAGGTGCCCGGGCATTGGGACTGACATCCAACTCCTCTCGTCGATCGGCCAAGGCAACGTCGTGCGATGCCCAGACCTCTTCTGGTCGCTACCTCTCGGCCCCGAAATGGCTCACAACGTGTGGCCTGTCATGTGGTACCGGGACCGATGCGGCAGCGCCCTGGGGCGTCCTTTGATAGTAGACCGCTCTCGTTCCGGACACTTCTTGGACCGATGGAAACCGGCTGCGGGAAGCGTCACAGCGGGGAATGGAGCGGACGCACCGAGGGAATACGCCACCCTGCCGAGGTGAGGGTCGCGGGTGTCAATCCCGTCTTCCGCACGAAGGAGCTCCGCCCATGTGACTGAATCCGTTGGCTACTCGTTCTTTCACGGATCGGACAAGCGGGCTCCTCAGTCGACACCGTCGTCGTACGAGTCATACCTGACTGTGGATCTGCCCGCATCTGCAGTGACCGCCAGTGACTGAGATCCGTAACATGAGTCAGCATGGCCGAGACGATCGCCGACCTCTTCTACGCCCGAGCTGGTGACCACCGACCTGGACTCGTCTTCGAGGACAAAACTTGGAGCTGGGACGAAGTGGTAGACGAAGTGTTCGCGCGCGCAGGGCTCTTGAACGAATTGGGCCTCGTCGGTAGTCACGTCGGCGTCCTACTGGACAACCTCCCTGAGTACGTCTTCCTACTTGGGGCAGCAGCGGTGACCGGTTCGGTCATTGTCGGGGCCAACGACACACGTAGAGGCGAGGCGCTCGCGGGAGATCTTCGCCATTCCGATTGTGCGGTGATCCTGACAGACGCTTCAAAGGCGCATCTCATTGCCGGAGCGGACCTCGGAGCTCCAGTGCGCTCCGTCGATCAGGTTCAGTGGCTCAAAGCGGTCGATGATCACCGTGGCGCCCGGGTTCCCGGCGACGGCCCCACAGCCGAAGCGCTGTTTCTTCTCATCTTCACCTCCGGCTCCACCGGTGCCCCTAAAGCCGTTCGAGTGTCGCAGGGACGCGCGGCGGGGATGATGTCAGGTGCGGCGGCTGTCTACACAGCTGCGGACGTTCTGTACTGCGCCATGCCAATGTTTCATCTGAATGCGCTTGCGGGGTGCCTTTTCCCTGGCATGAGCGTGGGCGCGCGGATTGTCCTGAAGCGGAGATTCTCCGCCTCGTCCTTCTTGAGCGATATCCGGGAGCACGGCTGTACGTCCTTCAGCTACGTCGGCCGTGCGCTGTCGTACATCCTCGCCCAGGCCCCCACCGCCCAGGACGCCGACAATGCTCTCAAGTTCTGTGTCGGCGCAGAGGCGTCGGCACGTGACCGCAATGAATTTCGACGCCGATTTGGCTGCTATGTCGTCGAGGGTTATACGTCCAGCGAAGGAGGAGTCTCGATCAATCCGTTTGCTGGCATGCCGCCCGAAGCCCTCGGCCGCCCACCCGAAGGTGCAGATGTCGCCATCGTCAACCCGGAGACCGGCGAGGAGTGCGCCCGCGCTGCATTCGGGTCGGAACGCAAGCTCCTCAACCCCACCGAGGCGATCGGTGAGATCGTCCGTCGGGATCCCGACTGGTCGTTCGAGGGGTACTACGCAAACGAGGAAGCTAACGCTCTTCGGACCCGTAAGGGCTGGTTCTGGAGCGGTGATCTCGGATATCGGGACGACGAGGGAACCTTCTACTTCGCCGGACGAGGGAATGACTGGCTCCGCGTGGACGGTGAGAACTTTGCGGCCGCGCCGGTCGAGGCGATCCTGAATAGGCACCCCGATGTCGGCGCGTCCATCGTGTTTGCCCTACCCGATCCACGAACTGGTGACCAGGTAATGGCCGTTCTCGAGCTGCGGAGTGGAGCGGTGTTCGATCCCAATGCCTTTGCGCGGTTCCTGGAAGCTCAGAGAGACCTTGGCCCGAAATGGCAACCGAGCTACATACGCGTGGCTCAAACCATTCCCCTCACCGGAACGGGCAAAGTTGATCGCGAGGTTCTGCGGGGAAATCGCTGGGAGACCACGGATCCTGTTTGGAGACGTTCGGGCCGAAGGCTCGAATATCAGCGCTTGTCGCAATCCGACCGAGCGAACATCACCGCGAGTTTCGCTCGCGCCGGCCGCACACATCTCCTCTCCTGAGATCCCGAGAGCAAGAGGGGCGTTTCAGCGTGGACAGGTCGATCTCCGAGAGAAGAGCCCAGGTCCGGGTTCATGCGCGGAGTTTCCTTGAGTTAGGACTGCCCTTCCTTGTAGACCTCAGTGAAGATGTCGCCTTGCGCCGCCCCGGAGCCGGCTTTGCCTCCCCCCCGGCCCCTCAGAATGAACGCGATCCCGACGGCCAGGACAGCTCCTGCAAGAGGGCCGGCAACGTAGACCCAATAGCCGCTGAAAGTCCTCGAGACGAGGTCTGGGCCGAAGGTGCGGGCCGGATTCATTGAAGCGCCCGAGATGGGGCTTCCCCACAACCCGGCCAGGGCGATGTAGCCGCCCACGCCGAAGGCACCGATGATGCCGACGTTCTGCGCCCCCGACGCCGTGCCCAGGATCACGCTGACCAGACCCATGGTCAAGATCAGCTCCATCCAGAACGCCGCCATGTTCGAATACCCGTGCGCGGGGTAGTTGGATCCGTACATGGCAGAGACGTTGATGACGGAACGGAGGAAGAGCGCAGCGAGGGTGGCTCCGGCGAGTTGCATCAGGACATAGCCGGGCACCCGCCACCAGGGGAAGTCCCGACGCAAAGCGAAGGCGACGGAGACAGCTGGGTTCAGGTGGGCACCCGAGATCTTGCCCATGAACAAGATGATTGCCATCACCATCAGGGCCGGTGCCACGACCGCGGCGGTGCGGCTGATCGTATTGGGAAAGGCGTGACCCATCATGCCCCCGCCAGCGGCCACCAGGACCAGGAAGAACGTTCCCAACAACTCCGAGAAGAGACGGCGCCACTCCTGACGGGGGTCGTTGAAGTCAGTTATCCGATTAACGACTTCCTGTTCGTACCGAGCGATTGGGCCGAGTTGTGGGAGTTGTTCCAGCGTCGTCATTCGTTCTTCCACTTGGTGCCATCCATTACTGAGGTTTAACTGGATGCTTGCGTGAACTCGTCACCCTTTCAGGGTGAGTTTTGAAGGCGACGGGATCGAGTGCATTGACTCGAACTGCGGATAATTGCGTCGGTGCCGCCGGTCCGTCGGATTACTCCTGGCTCGACAATCGGCAGGCCCACCAACGCCATCCAACACGCGCCCGGGCCTGCCCTCGCGGCCGTGGAGCTCGAAATAAGCGGGCTACGGCCGCATGCTGGTGTTGCCGGTTTCGGTCAGGAGCCGTCGATAGGTCCTATCACTTCAAGATGTTGACAGCCCGCGCGATCACCAGACCCATCACGGCGAGACAAGAGGTTGCTTGTACGGCCATGGCCAGCTTGGCCCAACGAGCAAGCGGCATCACATCGGTAGGGCTGAAGGCGGTGGCATTCGTGAAACCTAAGTACAGATAGTCGAAGAACTCGGGGCGCCATCCGGGTTTGGCGACATGCGAGTTGAGGTGCTCGGGAAATGCGAAATCCGGGAATCGTGGGTCGGTGCGTGCGCGGGACTCTGGACCTCCGCTATCGAGTTCCCAGTAAAGGAACGAGAACGTGATGATTACGTAAACCAACACCACTGAACCGACCCGGATCAGCTGCCCAGGTGAGTTCGTCTCTGGTCCGCCTCTGATCAGATCAGCGATCAGCCGCGCGGTCACTCCGGCGGCACCGACAACCAGAATGGCCACCAGCCCAAGGGAGAGAGCCCGCACGAACGAAGATCGTCTGTCGATTCGCCCCGGATCAGCGAGAATCAGAGCTAGCAGGAACAGCCCCTCGACCGCCGGAATGATCCACTTTGGACCGAGGCTGAAACGTGGAGGCAAAAGAAACGGCAACGTCATGGCAACAACCAGGGTGAGGGCCATCGGCCAGCGCTTCTCGCCTCGAAGACCGTCTGCGCTCCACGTCTCGGAGACGCTGAGCGCATCGTTTGTCTCGCTATGAAGTTCGGCCATCACGCGACCGTGACAATGAGGTAGATGCTCTTACCGACCAGCCACAGACCGAGCAGGAGCGAGACCACGATGATGACCTGATCTTTGTGGGTGTCGATCCACGTTCGGATGGAAACGAGAAATGCCTGGGCTCGTTCCGGACGGAAGACGGCGTAGAGCTCCAAGGCGATGTACACAGCGGTGGAGACTAGGCAGAACAGGAACAATGCGATGTAGCTCTCCCACGACGTGAGCTTGGCCTCGACGATCACGGCAACGCCTGCGGCGACCAGTCCCCAGGGCTGGGTGAGTGGAGCGAGGCCCATGGCGTACCAGGGCGACATGTTGTCCAAGCCCGTCTGCCACTTCGGCGGCTTCTTGGGTGGCCTGGGCTTCCCCATGCGCCGGCGTTGCCGAATGGCGATCAGCACCAGGGCGACGCCGATCGCGATCTTTGCGGCCAGAGCCCCCAGCGAGGGTGCCGTGCTCGGCGCCGGGGGCTTGTTGCCCGTGATCAGGACGGTGATAGCCACGACGATGGCCAAGGAGACGAGCCATCCGAAGACGAAGGCGGCGCCCTTGCGAGTGCCACTCTTGGAAAGAAGGATGAGCAGGAAGGCGGTGAGAGGGATCGGCTCGAGGGTGATCACCAAGCCGATAAGCAGGAGATCGAGGATCACGCTGGTACCACCGGGCTACCCTCCGTGTTCGATCAATCCGCCGCTGCTGGCCGTAAGGCGTGTGCCCACGTCACCGGCGAACGTTCGGGCCCGGTCGAGGTGGTGGTCCTGAAGGTTCGTTGGGGGAATCTTGACCCCGTGGTAGCGCTCCTTGTACTCGCCTGATCCGGGATGGCCCAAGAGCGAGAAGAGTGAGCGAACCTGTCCACCCAGGTAGCGAAAGCCAATGCCGTCCACATAGCTTCCGTCACGCCTGGTCCCGATTCTCCGCACAGTCTTCAGGTTGTGCTTCCAATACCGTCGGCAGCATACGACTCCCGTGAATGGCTTGCCTTCGGGCACCTTGACGGCAGTATCTGATTCCAACAACACTCGGATCGGGACGTCGCCCGAGAGCCACCATGTCGGCGCTCCGATGACCACGAAGTCGTAGGTGCGTTCGGTCACGACGTCGTCGGGAAGGCCAATCTGCGCCCGGCCGTGTCCCAGTTCGGCGGGGACCATTGCGACAACCTCGAGGAAGGGTCTCGGCATCGGGAACTGCTTGAAGCGCTTTTGGTGCCGAGCATCGGTGAATTGGGTGTACGAGTAGACCATCAGCACCGACGGCTTCGTTACCGAGTGCATGTCGGTCGTTTCGTTGGAAGATGGGGTGCGTTGAGGCGCATTGGTTGACCTCAGGCCAGGATCTTCGCCTTTTGTGAATTGAATTCGGCGTCGGTGATGACCCCCTTCTGCTTGAGGTCCTCCAGCTGGGACAACTGTTCCGCCGAGTCAGCTCTGGTGCCGGCCGTCTCCTTAACGTAGGCGTCGAACGCATCCTGTTGCTGGGCCGCCTGCTTCGCTGCACGCTCCTGCATCTTCCCGCCTCGGGCGATCAGATAGACGAAGATGCCGAGGAACGGCAGGACGATGACGAAGATGACCCAGAGTGCCTTCGCCCCACCGCCAAGGTCGTGACTGCGGAAGATGTCCGAGAACACGATGATGAGCAGCCAGAACCAGATGATGAGGAGGAAGAAACCCAACATCGTGCCGAAGAGGTCGGCGAGCGGGTAGGTGTACGCGAGCATCGAAGTGTCCTCCCTGATTGGTGCGATTCACAAGCTGGGCGTCCGCCGGCCACCATCCTCGCCTGTTCCGCGCCGCGGATCATCTGAGGTCATCGTCAGGTGCGGATACCGCTGAGGAATCGAACCATGTCCGAGCCCTCGATGGCATCACCCGCAGGGGGTGACTTTGCTCGGCGTGGAGCTCAGCGACACTCCTTCAGGTTTGTACCACCTCAGACTGCCCGGAGGACGCCAATCTCCCGGGCACGTGAGATGGCTCCATTGCGGTTGGCGACACCTAGCTTGCGGTAGATGTGAGCCATGTGGGTCTTGACCGTATTGAGCGACACATAGAAGTGGTCGGCGAGCTCGGTATTGGTGAGTCGACTCGGCAGGTACGAGAGAATCTCAAGCTCCCGATTGGTCAGGGGTTCGACGAGACCGCTCGCCAGGGACGGAGAGGCGAGAGCCTGGGCCCGTCGGAGGATTCGACCTTGAAGCACTGAATGCGCATCCGGCAGCTCGGAGATCATCCGCACGACCGTCGGACCCGCACGCACGAAGGACTCGACTAAGGAGTGAGCCTCTGCCACCGCCACGGCCTCCTCGAGGTGCTTTCGAGCGAGAGCAAAGGAACCTTCGCTGTCAGCGAGCCATGCGGCCAAGAGGAGAGCATCGATCATCGCCAGGGGATGCCCCGTGTCGGTCGATCCTGAAAAGGTCTCGACCAATTTTCGGGCGAGATCGTCGTCACCCAGGGTCAGGGCCGCGGCTGCGCGTTCAAAAGCGATCATGAGTGAATCCGGCGACGCGGTGCGGAGCGACCGCTTGCTCAGTTCGGGTGATCCGCCGAGACGGAGCACACGGCTCTGGAGGGCAAGGAGACGATCTGCGACGGCTGGGGGTGCCGGTGCTCCCAGGTCGTCTCTGGCCAGGAGAACAGTCGTCATCGCCTCCTCCCGCTTGCCCTCCGATTCCAGTAGGAGGGCTTCCTCGAGGTGGCCGACCCACGAGAGTTGGCTTCGTCCGTTTGCCCCGGCCCTCAGGATGCCTTCATGCAACGACACCGATGCACGACCGGGCTCGCCTCGTTCCAGCGCCACCAGAGTTGAGGTCAGATACGCCTCGGCGACCGAGGGGTGTGTCAGAAGGCCTACTTCCTTGGCGATGGTCAATGCTTCGACAGACAATGCAACGGCTCGTTCGGTGTTCCCCAGCCATGCTTGGAGCAGCCCGAGGGAGCCCAGGCCGCTGACCTTCCAGATCGGATAAGTGGCTCCTTGGGTCGCCAATCCTCGCTCGAGCCAGTCCCGAGCCTGTTCGAGATCTCCCGCCTGGAAATGCGCCCGCCCACAGGACATGACGGCCATCGTCTCGAGTGATGCCGGATGGGTCAGATTCAAGATGGTGGGGAGCCGGCTGTCGCCGATGTGGTTCAGCTCGTCGAGGGCCCGGACCGCCATGTCGACGGAGGTCTCCGGGCGCGGAAGCCATTGGACCATCGCAGCGAGGAATACCTGGGCGCAGACCCGCTCGCCGGCCGAGGACCTGACATCGGCAGCGACGCGTCCCAGGAGGTCCTCCGCTCCCGCCGTCTGACCTTCGAGCACCATCAAGATGCCGAGAAGCAGAGTCACGTCATGCCGATCTGCCCGGGCGGACTCGGGGACCTGGGAGATCCAGCGAATGACGGTGGCCATCTCGCCCTTTTCGAAGACCTCGGAGCCTCGCGCCATGATGACGTCCAGGGCATCGTTCCAATTCCGGGCTCGCAGCAGGTATTCGAGACCAGAGCTCAGCTCCCCTCGCTCGAGGTGCCAGGAAGCGGCCTGATTCAGTAAACGGGCTTCAGCAGATGGCTGTTCCGCTCTGAGCTTGAATCGAAGCATGTCCCGAAAGAGATGGTGGAAGCGAAACCACCCACGATGAGTGTCCAGGGGAACGAGGAACATCGAATCCCGTTCCAGCTCCTCGAGGACGAGCTGGGGGTTCGATTCGCCCGTAAGGACGGCAACCAGGTCCGCGCATATCGTGTCCAGTACTGAGACACGGAGCAAGAGTTCACGGCGATCGTAGGGCTGCGCCTGGAGCACCTCCTCGCTGAGATAGTCGGCGATGAGACGGTCGTCTCCGCTGAACTGGGTGATGAACTCGTCCGCATCGTCGTAGAGCCTGAGCGTCATCCCCGCCAGCTGAATCCCGGCGGCCCACCCTTCGGTTCGTGCGACCAGCGTGGCCACCCCGTCGATGCTCAGAGGTCGACCGGTGATGTGCTCGAGCAGCTCAGCGGATTCGATGTCATCGAAGGCCAAGTCCGACTGGCGAATCTCAGTGAGCCGGTCGCTCACCCGGTGGCGACTCCACGCAATCGGCAGATCGGTCCTGGTCGAAAGCACCAAATGCACATTCGGCGGAAGAACATTGGCCAGCCGACCAAGATCGGACATGAGGACAGAGTTCGAAAGGTGGTGCAGATCGTCGAGGACGATCACCACCTCGGGCAGGTCGGCCATTTGTGCCTCGAGCGCTTCGAGGAGTGGCCCGCCGAGACCTCCGCTGTGCAGCGACGTCAGAGCAGTCAGATCGGCGAAGTCCGAGTTGATGGCGGCAAGGCCGGACACAAGTCGCTGGGAGAATCGGACCGGGTCGTCGTCGTCGTTGCCAATCTCCATCCAGACGAAAGCCAGCTCTTTGTGGGTAGCGGCCCATTGTGCGAGGAGCACTGATTTTCCCGCTCCGGCGGGCGCGACGATCAGCGTGAGTGGACGCACGAGCGCCTCGTCCAAACGGCGTCTGAGGGCTGAACGATCGACGGCGTAACCCGGTGCAGCGGGTAGTAGGGGCATGAATTTGGCTTGAACTCCTGCTCGGTATGGCAACCCCCATTCTGAGCCCCAACAAACGTTCGAGCCAGTTACGAAGGTCATTTTGCCCCAAACAGCCGTGAGGGGGTGCCAAACGTTACCGACCCGGTTGGCCAGCCAATTGAGTGATCCGAAAAGGCTGTCGCCCGCGATCGGGGCGCCTGCTTGAGGTTCGCTCGCCGGGCTGCCATGGCCTCGTCGTCACGCGTTTGGGGTGATCGTCGGCAGCGAGCGTTGCGCAGGCCCGGTCTCCTCATTCGGTTCGCACCGCGTCTACCGCGAAGGAGAGGCACCGACCGTGTCGATTGGAACGACGAGGATCCGCAGGGTTACTCGCCGACCGGGTTGACCGACACCAACTCAATATTGAGGTCGCGCAGTTGACGAAACAGTCGGTAGAGCACCTCCTGATCAGAAACCTGCCCAATGAGGTGGGTCAATCCTCCATCAGAGCGAGCAGCCTCAAATTCGCCAAAGGCAGCGAGTAATGCCGTGCTGAGTCTTCCGCGCACGACCACTTCGAATGTGCGGGTTGACACAGCGCTTACCTCGTCATCGTGGAGTCTCAGGGGTGTACGTGTCGGATGGTGCAGCAACATCGGGGTCACCGAACCCGACCTGCTCAAGTCCAGGTCGATCAGCGAGATCGCTGTCTTTCGCAACGCGATCGATCGCTTTGTTGAGTTCGGTGCCTTGAGACCCATGAGTCCGGTGCAGAGCCGCTCCGAGCGTGGTGAAGCATAGGGACGATTACTCGTGAATCGGCGTCAGGCGCCGACAATTTACGCTGGACTTATCGTCGTCGTGGACCTCGGGCATCCGTGCCAATACCCGGGACATGGAGCCGGCAGAAAACGCAGCATGCCGACGATCACCCTCTAGGGATGACGACTTTGCTGGCTGACCGTTCCACGATGAGGCGATGCGTGCCAGACCTCCACGGGTCCAGCTGACCGGGTACCCCGAAGAGTCCCCTTGAACGCCGAGTGTTTCGAGATCGTCGTGAAGGGAAGGCTCAGCCCGACCTTGGTCGCCGCGATTGACGGATTCGAAGTCAGCCGGTGCGAGCATGGCGAGACCCATCTGGTCGGGTGGGTGCCTGATCAGGCGCGCTTGCACGGCACGCTGGAACTGCTCCGCGATCTGAACATTCAGTTGCTCTCGGTCAACACCAAGCGACCTGAACGGGATACGTTCGGTCCCAGTAGTGAGGCTGAGGCACCAAAAGGAGATTCCGACGGCTGATATGGCGCGGACCAAATTGCCGATTGCTCAGAGGTCTCATGTGGGCCTGACCACCTACGCCGCGAAGGACCCTGACACATCTCTGCCGCCGAGTAGCCGCTTCGGCCGACGGGACTTCTACATTCGCCAGCTGAGGGATTGGAAGGGCTCGGCCGACACGGATCAGATGACTCCCGCGTCCATGGCGGTGTACGGCCGGTTTTGCGGTTGGACACTGGCGCGAGCCCATGCTCGTTCGGGCGACCGGGTCGCTATCGCCGCGTACCTGGGATCCGGCAAGTCATTCGACAATGCCATCGTCTCGTTCTCGCAGTCGTATGCCGACCAGAACCAGCGCGACTTCGAGGCTCTCCAAGAGGCCGCAGCAGATGGGCGCGCGGTCCAGTCCGGGTTGTGATGCAGTGCGTCGGCACTCCAGTACCCCGGCAGTCGCGGGGCACGCAGTGCTGTCCTATGATCGGTGCCGGGTTGCCCAGTGAATCACCCGATCAGGGTGAGGATTTCGGCGACCGTGAGCCATAACCTCAAAGCACATCAAGGGCAAGGACGGATCACATGACTATTGGACCAGTCGAGTACATCATCGTGGGGTTCCCCGGAAACAAGTTCAACGGAGAGATCGCCCCGGAGTTGGTGGATCTTGTCCAATCCGGCACCATCCGCATCCTCGACCTGGTCTTCATCGGCAAGGATACCGATGGGTCAGTCGTCTTCTTCGAGCTGGACGAGCTGGACGGAGTGACGGGATTCGGAGGGTTGGACGCCGACATCGGAGGCCTTATCGGTCCGGAGGACATCGAGTACGCCGCCGCAGCGCTCGAGCCCAACTCTTCGGCTGCGCTGTTGATCTGGGAGGACGTCTGGGCAGCGCGTTTCGCTGAGGCAGTCCGCAAGTCGAACGGAGTCGTCCTCGAGGGCGCCCGGATGCCGCACGAAATCATTGAACCGCTGCTGGCGGGTCTCCCGTCGGCGGTCTGAGCCCGCACAAGGACAGGAGAACTGACATGATGAGAAGGCGACCCATTGCAAGGGCGGCGGTTCGAACGACCGCAGTGGTTGGAACCGCGGCCGTGGTCGGTGGACACATGGCCAACAAGCGGGCCCAGGCCCAGGCCCAACAGGCTGCACCGGAGGCTCCTGCGCCAGCGCCCGAGGCGGCGGCACCTGCTCCGGACCCCATCGAACAGCTCACTCAGCTGGCGGCGCTCAAGGACTCAGGGGCATTGACCGAGGCAGAGTTCGACGCTCAAAAGGCCAAGATCCTCGGCTAGACAAAGGTTGCCCTCGGTCACTCAGACCAAACAGCGCCGTCTCGTGCCGGTGTCTTCTCGTGCCGCCACGGGATCGGATCCGTCCGCCGTTCCAGCGGACGGATCCAGGAGCACCTCAACGGCCTGCGTATCGTCAAGGTGGTCGTGGCAGCGCTCCTTCTCGTGTTCGGCGGCAACCGGAGCGGGTGGACCCTCCTGATCGTCGTCATCGCGCTGGCCGTGTATCTCGGACTGCTGCAACGCGTGGGCGTGTGGGCCACGCAAGTTCTCGGGCCTCGTGGCGAGCTGTGGCACGGGGGCGACTGCCGAGACGAGAACCATCACCCTGCCAAAATGAGGTTCGCGCGGGCTCGAAGCTCTTCCGCTCGCAGAATCCCAGTGAGAGGGCCTCTCTCAGCCCCGTTCGCGTGACCGGGTTGCTCATCCGAGCCAGACCCGAGAACACAGAAGACGACTTCATCGGAATCAAGGCTTGCCCTGAAGTTGGTGGGACGGCCCTTTACAATCCGGTTGTGATCCGTCATCTGCCTGCACCGCTGCTCTTGGCCATGACCCTGACGTCCTCGATGGTTGCCGTCGCACTGTACGGCGGGACATCATCGCCTGTCGTCGCGGCCGAGGCAGCGGGCGCCCCAGTTTCTGTCGTCCAGCTCGGTGACTCGATCGCCTCGGGAGAGGGGACGCTCTACCAGGCACCGAATCCACAAACTCCGGGTGGACAGCTGTATTTCTGCAAATCGTCGAGCGATCCATCAAGTTCCTGCTATTCGTATGTCTCTGGCTACTACAACGGTTACTGGAAGAACTGGCCGTCTACGTCGCCCGGCAAATGGACTCCTTCGGGCTCTCCCGCGTACCCCGAATGCCATCAGTCACCCGATGCCTACGGCCAGCTCGTCGCCGATGCCGTCGGCGCCAAGTTCACGCAGCTGGCGTGTACCGGTGCCTCCTACCTCGCCGGGATCACGGGAGCTGAATCATTTGCGCAAGGAAGTGTCTACTCTTCGGCGTTTCTGGGCCCGTACACGGTCGGCGCCCCGAAAGTGACTACCTCGGTTCCCGCGCAGTTCGGGGACATCACTACCGAGGGCACACCGAGCAACGTCAATCCTGCCTACACTTCCGCCAACCCGAAGTTGGTCCTGCTGACCCTCGGAGCTGACGACCTCAAGTTTGTCGACATCCTGACCGCGTGCCTCAAATGGAACTACGTCGGCGCGGGCACCGTGTCCGGCATCGCGAGTGCGCTTTCGCGATACGGCAGCCGGTACAGCGGGAGTTTGCAGTGTTCCGACGACAATGACGTCGACAGAAAAGGCCCGACGGGCTCAGGCTATCCGGACGGTGTCATCCAGGACTATTACTCCAATCAACTCGCGGCGCTCCATACGCACCTCACGAATCTGCTGACGGCGATAGAGATGGAAGGGCGACAACCAGGGCAGACCGGGCCGCCCAAAATCGTGATCACGAACTACCCGAACCCTCTGCCGAACAGCCTTCCCCAAAAGGACGGGAACAACTGGTCGTCTGATTTTTGTCCGGACACCTTTCCCCTTTACAACGCACAGGTCGACTTTTTCTCAGGACTTGTCGACCAACTGAACGAAGACATTGCGCTGTGGGTGAGCACCTACCAAAAGACCAGCGAGTTTGGGGGCAACATTGGCTTCGTCAATTTGGCCAACTTGGAGCATGGGTATCAGTGGTGCGACGACAAAGCTGGGAACCTCAGCCCGAGCACGCATGCCCTCGAATACCGCGAGCCCTACACCTACGGATTTTCGGTGAACGGCAATTCAACCAGTCTGGCCAGCTACCCTGCGCCGGCCATCTTCCATCCGACCATCACGGGGCAGCAACAGATCGCTGCCTGCGTCAAGCCCGCGGTGGGTGCTCTCCTCAGCAAGAGTCCTTCGGCGTCGACGTCCCGCATCGTCCGGTCGCTTGCCGAGGGCCACGACCCGATCTCCTCGAGCGTGAACGGACACCGGGTCCTCGACAGCTGCTGAGGTCGAGAAGACACGGCCAACTCTGGCCCGACCCGGGTTCTGGGTACGCTCACATCCGTGCGAATAGGAGTGCTGACCGGCGGCGGGGACTGCCCGGGTCTGAACGCTGTGATCCGAGCGGTCGTGCGGAAAGGTGTCCAGGTCTACGGTGACGAGTTCGTCGGATTTCGTGACGGGTGGCGGGGGCCCATGGAAGGGGACTGGATTCCCCTTGATGTGGCCTCTGTGCGTGGCATCCTCCCGCGGGGTGGCACGATCCTGGGGTCCAGCCGGACCAATCCCCACAAGGCCGACGACGGTGAACGCCGTATCCTCGACACAGTCAGTCGCCTGGGTGTGGATGGTCTTGTCGTGATCGGAGGTGAGGACACGCTCGGCGTGGCGACCAAGCTGGCCGCGACCGGTCTTCCAATCGTTGGCGTACCAAAGACGATCGACAACGATCTGGGAGCGACCGACTACACCTTCGGATTCAACACGGCCGTGACGATTGCGACTGAAGCCATCGATCGACTGCACACGACCGCGGAGAGTCACCATCGCGTGCTCATTGTCGAGGTCATGGGACGTCACGCGGGTTGGATCGCCTGGCACTCCGGTGTCGCGGGAGGGGCGAACGCCATTCTGATCCCAGAGCGCCCATTCCTCATCGACGAGGTGTGTGCGTTCATCGAACATCGATTCGCGAGTCACTATGCGCCGATTGTCGTCGTGGCCGAAGGGGCACTTCCCGTGGAAGGGACGTTGCCCCCGCGCGACGGCCAAGTGGACGCGTTCGGCCATCTGCGGCTCTCGGGTATCGGAAATCTACTGGAGTCCGAGATCTCCAAGCGCACGGGGAAAGAAGCACGCACCACCGTTCTCGGACACGTACAACGTGGTGGTAGCCCAACGGCGTTTGATCGGGTGCTCGCCACGAGATTCGGACTCCATGCAGTCGACGCACTTCATGACGGTCACTCTGGTCAGATGGTTGCCCTGCATGGGACTTCGGTCGATCTCGTACCGCTCTCCGAAGCGACGTCGACGCTCAAGCTGGTGCCACCGGAGCTCTATGCGGAAGCAGAGGTCTTCTTCGGATGATCGCATCCGGTGAGCGTTTGCCGCCCTTACGGGCCACCGCCGGCCCGGACGGCCAGCGATACGATCTTCGCTAATGTCCGACTTCGACCACGTGGCCGCGGAGTACGACAGCATCGGCCGGGAGTACCAGGAGTCCAAGCGCCTGCCCTTCCGCCTCCACATCGAGGAGCACTCGATGTTCGAGCTCCTCCCGGATCTCGCAGGGTGCTCAGTCGTGGACCTCGCCTGCGGTGAGGGGATTTACTCCCGCAAGCTTCTTCGCCGAGGTGCCGCCCGCGTCGTCGGCGTGGACATCTCGCCCGAGATGGTCTCCCTCGCCCGACGAGCCGAGGAAGCCGAGCCACTCGGCGCGGAGTATGTCGTCGCCGACGTGGCAACCGTGGACATCGGCGAGCACTTCGACGTCGCCCTCTGCTCCTTTCTGTTCAACTACGCCCGGAGTCGCGACGAGTTACGCTCCCTGGTGAAGAGCGTGGCTGGGCTCCTGCACCCCGGGGGGCGTGTCGTGGGCAGCAACGACTATCCGGAGAATCCGCCCTCTCATTTCGACCGCTACCGGCCGTATGGGTTCGTGAAGTTCGGTGCGGCTGAGCCGGAGGAAGGCAGCACAATCACGTACCGGTTCTACAATCCGGACGGAACCGAGTTCGAGATTGACAACTACTACCTGCCGACCGAGGCGTACCGAGACGAGTTCAGGGTCGCCGGGTTCACCTCGTTCGAGTGGGTGATGCCGACGGTCTCTCCGGAAGGGCGTTCCTCGTTCACACCTGGCTACTGGGACGCCTACCTTGGTTCACCGCCGATGGTCAGCCTCGTGGCCACTGTAGGAGGGAGTCCAGTCTGAAGCTTGGGCTGGCCGAATCGTGTGGCAGTCAATCGCTGAACCTACGAGCGGCGTCGAGGCGAGTGGTGAGCCGCCCAAGCTCGTCGGTAGATCGTCGGGGATGGCTTTGACAGCGGCACCGTCATCAGCCACCGCGTGGCTGGTGTTCGCTTTCTGGACCCGGGCCGACTTGAGCTCGCTGTTCCATAAGGCGTGGTTCGATCGAACTCGGGCTAGCCGTTCTCATTCAGACTCTCGTGCCGCCAACCGTCTTTGTATTCGGCATCATGTAACCGACGGACGAGATGGGCGTAGTGGTCCAGTCGATCGGCGGCGGCTTGAGCCTCGTGGTAATCCTTGCCGTGGTCACGGGCGGCCGTCTTCTCTTCGGCTCGCTTCCGAACGATGCGGAGTTCGTCGTGGGCGTGCTCGACAATCTTCTCGAGAGTCTGCTCAAGGTTCATCGTTCTCTTCTCCGTTGGAGTGTTGTCGGTTCTGAAAAGGAAGTGTCCGCAGCGACCGGATAGGCCGAATGGGCACGGGATCCATGCGCGGGTGTCTCAATGCCCGTTTCGTGCTGCGTCGTCCGGTGCCGGGCGTCAGATCCCGGTGTGCTCGGCTCGGACCGGATCAGGGTCGGGCACGTGTGGCATCAGCGCGTTCGGGGGAATCGTGCCGAAGCGACCCGCCTCGAAGTCCTCGAGTGCTTGCCCGATCTCTGCTCGGGTGTTCATCACGAATGGTCCGTAATGCTCGACGGGCTCTTTGATGGGCCGGCCTCCCAGGAGGAGGATCTCGAGGTGGTCCGTGCCGGATTCCTGGCGGTCGTCCGCGCGGAGGGCCATCCAGTCACCGGGATCGAACGTCACCAACTGGGCGCCTTGGACCGGCCTCCCTTCGCTCCCGGCCCGCCCCGATCCGGCGAGCACATAGACGAGCGCGTTGAAGCCGGGATCCCAGGGCAATTCCAGCAGCGCCCCGGGGGAGAGGCTGGCGTGCATCAGGGCCATCGGGGTGTGGGTGGAGCCTGGACCCCTGTGCTCACCGAGCTGGCCGGCGATCATCCGCACCAAGGAGCCGCCGTCGGTGGTCGACACGAGAGTCACCTGGTCGGCTTCGAGGCCTTGGTAGGCCGGGGGGATCATCTTGTCCCTTGCCGGCAGGTTCACCCAGAGCTGGATCCCGTGGAAAAGACCACCTGAGACGACGAGCTCCTCGGGGGGCGTCTCGATGTGCAGGATCCCACCGCCGGCGGTCATCCATTGGGTGGCCCCGTCGGTGATGAGACCACCACCCCCTTGGGAGTCCTGGTGGGCAAAGGTGCCGTCGATCATGTAGGTCACCGTCTCGAAGCCCCGATGGGGATGCCAGGGGGTCCCCTTGGGCTCACCCGGTGCGTAGTTGACCGCGCCCATTTGGTCCATGTGAACGAAGGGATCGAGGTCAGCCAGGCTCACGCCGGCGAACGCCCGGTGCACCGGGAACCCCTCTCCTTCGAGCCCGCTCGGCGCGGTGGTCACGGACCTGACGGGCCGCTCGGCCATCGCCCCCCGGTCGGGAACGGGCACTTTCGGCAGCTTCGACAGGTCATCGACGGTTACAGCAGGCATCGGCACCCCCGTTCGGTCTGTTCATTCTCAATGGTCAGGATCCCGGAGTTCCCAGTCTCGTCGATAGACGGAAGTCTCGCCACGAGGCCGAGCTTTTTCGATCCCGTCGACGTCCACGTGAAACGATAGTGACATGGTGATCCCGGTCATGCTGGCGACGCTGACCGAGCGTCGCGACTTTGGCGACGATTGGCTGCTGGAGCGCAAGTTCGACGGCGAGCGCTGCGTCGCGCGCAAGGCGGGCAGCGACGTGCGACTCGAGTCGCGTAGCGGGAAGGACCTCACCTCCACCTACCCCGAGGTCGGCGCCGCCGTGGCGGCGCAACCCTCGCGGGACCTCCTGCTCGACGGCGAGGTGGTGGCCTTCGACGGTGACCAGACGTCCTTCACCCGACTCCAGCAGCGTCTCGGTGCGACGACACCGTCTCCAGAGCAGGTGGCCAAGTACCCGGTCGTCTACTGCGTCTTCGACCTCTTGGAGGTCGACGGGGCCGATCTCACCGACCGGCCGCTCGTCGAGCGTCGCGCCGAGCTGACGAGGAAGATCCGGTCGAGCTCGGCTTTGCAGCACTCCGAGGCCTGGCGCGACGACTCTCAGCAGCGCTTCGCCGCCGCCTGTCGATCCGGCTGGGAGGGGCTGATCGCGAAACGCGCCGACGGACCGTACGTCGCGGGCCGCTCGAAGGACTGGTTGAAGCTGAAGTGCGTCTGGGAGCAGGAGTTCGTCATCGGCGGGTACACCGATCCGGTCGGAAGCCGGACGGACTTCGGTGCTCTGCTCGTCGGTTACTACGAGGAGGGTTCCCTGCGCTACGCCGGCAAGGTCGGCACCGGCTACACCCAGGCGATTCTCCATGACCTCGGTAGCCGGCTGCGAAAGCTGGAATCGGCCGAGCCGGCGTTTGTCGATGCGCGACCGATCCCTCGCGGTACGCACTGGACGCAGCCCAAGCTCGTCGCTCAAGTCGGATTTGCCGAATGGACGAGCGACGCTCGGCTGCGGCAGGCGCGCTTTCTCGGGCTCCGCGACGACAAGTCCCCGGCGGAGGTCGTGCGCGAGCGGCCCCAGTGAGCACAAGAGGCGGTCCTGGTTCGCTGGCGACAGAAGGCCACGTGACTCACGTCATGCCAGCGAGGCGCGAGTCCTCCTGCATTAAAGTCACGACCGGTGAGCAGGGTCCCCGAGTCTCGTCCTGCGACGGAAAAGAGTCGCAAGACGCTTGACGACCTACGGCGCGAACGCGGCGAGGGGTGGCAGTGGGCCCGTGCCCAGAGTGACCGCTGTCCGCAGTGCGGGCAGTACCCCGCCAGCATGGAGCGCGGCGCCTTGGGCGGGGAGCTCCTCGAATCGGCCGCGGCATGGCGCACGTTTCTTCTCAGTGCCGACGACGACTACCTGCGCACGGTGCCTGGACCGGGGATCTTTTCGCCGATCCAATATGGCGCTCACGTGCGCGACATTCAGCGGGCGTACGGTGATCGGATCCTCCTCATGCTGGACGAGGAGAATCCGGTATTTCCCCAGCTCAATCCCGACGAGGCCGCATGGGACGGGTACAACCTCCTCGGCGCGGGAGAGCTCGCCGACGACATTGAAGCGCAGGCGCGACGTCTGGCGGAGATTCTGGACACGCTGCAGCCTGGGGACTGGGCGCGGACGATGATCAGGGACGGGGGGAGCGACGGAGTGTTCGAATTCAGCGTCGTTGGCCTGGCCAATTACGCCGTGCACGAGTCGCATCATCATCTGCTCGACGCCAACGGGACGCTGAAGCCTGCGACCTCCGAGAGCGCGAGCACGGACCAGAGGTGAGCGTCGTGGGGGACCCAGGAATCGAGGACCGGATGACGGCGCTGGAGGGGCGCGTGCGACAGCTCGAAGACTGTCTGGCCGTCATGCGCCTCGTCAACAGCTGGGGACCGGCCGTTGACACAGGAAGCAGCGAGGAAGCTGCGGATCTGTGGGACGACGACGGGGTCCTCGAATCCGACCTCTCCCGTCTCGACGGCCCCGCCGCGGTCCGTGCCATGGTCGAGAGCGAGGGCCAGCGGGCCCTGATCGACCAGGGGTGTGCGCACGTGCAGAGCGCTCCGGTCATCAAAGTGGACGGCGACCGGGCGACCGCAACCGCGTATTCGCAGGTGTTCCTGCACACCGAAGACGGATATGACGTCTGGCGCGTTTCCGCCAATCAGTGGGAATGCCGTCGGACTCCAGGCGGGTGGCGGCTGACGCGGCGGATCAACAGGGTCATCGACGGAAGATCCGACTCGCACGCCATCCTGGTCCATGCGTTCGATCGATCGTCCTGATGCCCACGGACCGGTTCGACACAGTCTGCGGCCGATGACAGACGTCGAGGTGTTCGTTGATCCCAGTTGCCCGTGGGCTTGGGTCACCTCGCGCTGGATACGAGAGGTGGCACCCGCTCGGGACCTCACCGTGTTCTGGCGTTCGTATTGCCTCGAGATCCGAGATGACTACGACGTCGCGCCAACCGTCCCGGACGAGTTCCGGAAACAGGCTCTCGAGGGTCACGCCATCTCCCATCGGATGCTGCGGATCTTCGAGGCCGCACGAGCTGAGGCCGGCGAGGACGCGGTGGACAGACTGTATTCGGCATGGGGCCGGTCGTACTTCGTCTTGAAGCGGCAAAAGACCACGGAGCTCCTCGCCAACTGTGTGGCGGCCGCAGGACTCCACGCTGGTTTGGCCGAGGCCGCGGGTGACGAGGGTTGGGACGTGCCCATTCGTGACGCAATGGAGGTGGCGTATGCCTTCGGGGGGCCGAGAACTCAGACACCGGCCATAGTCGTTCGAGCCGATCCCCCTCATGGATTCAAGGGACCCGTCATGGCGCCTGCCCCGACTGGACCCTCAGCCCTTGCTCTCTGGGATGCCATCCAAGTGCTCTCTGAACACCAAGGCTTCTTCGAAATCACGCGTCCGCGCCGCAACGCACCTCGCGATCATCTGCCCGACTGACGGCTCGTGCCCGGCACGAAGAGCGGGTGCTGCCACACCAGGACGCGGTAAGGGCCGACCGCGTAGGTCCGGGCTACGGGCCCGAACGTCGAGGAGGCCGAGGACGCGTCGACACCGCCCCACGGCCTGGCGGTGTTGAAGACGAGGAATTCGAACGGCTGATTCTTGTACCAGGTCACCGCGGACTGTCGCTCGTAGCGCTCCACGCGCCCGGCAGCGGTGGCGATGACGGGCCGCACGGTCACGACGCCGCCGGTGGCCACCGTCGTGATCGAGGCACTCCAGTAATCGCCGATCCCCACGACCAGTTGGCGAGCTTTGAGGAACCCCTCGAGCTGGGCAACTGGTTGCTTGGGCATCGGTGCGGCCAGGGTGAACCCGAAGGCGGCGGCGATCGCGGCCACGGCGGCAACGCAGACGCCCGCTGCAATCCTCCTGACGGGCAGTGCCGACGGGAGTGACGCGGCGAGGCGCCCAACCCAACGTCCCGCCAGGACAGCGGCAAAGATGACTGCTGCCGACAGATAGCGCAGAAACCCGGGATCCTTCGAAGTTGTGAGCACGACAAAGATGACGAGGTCGGCGAGCACGGCCAGGACGAGAAGGTCCTCGAGTCTCCAGGCCGCGCTCGCCTCCACCGAGGTCGCCCGCCCGCGAATCACCCCGCTGACCATTGCCACGGCGGCGGCCAGGAATCCCCCGGTCACGAAAATCAGGCCGATCAGGTGCACCGCCTCGAGCGCCACCGGCACACCGCCGGTGCCGAGCTGTCCCCCCCGACGCCGAGCATGTTGGCGCCCCACGACGGGAGGTGTTGCAGGTTGGTGACCATCTGCGATCCAGAGGCCCGGGGGTGGCTCGCATTCACTGAGAACGTGCCCACCACTTCGCACACGGCCCGAACGAAGGCTGCGAGGAGCAGACCGGCCACCCCCGCGCCCACCTCGGGTACTCCAGAACGCCAGTCACGCATGCGCAGCATTGCCACCACGCCGGCTGCGCACACCGCTCCGATGCCGAGTGCAGCGGTCTGAAAATCGCCGAGGAGGCCCGCGGCCAGGCATACCACCGCCGCGACCCAACCCCATCCGAAGCGCCCCGAGCGCAGACCGGCAAAGGCGCAGAGGCACAGCAACGCCGTGCCGACGTGCAGCGGGCCACGGAGGAAGACGTTGGCCAGGACGTGGCTCGGCAGGCCCAAGACGACCACGACTGTCGCTCCTGCCGCGACACCTGCGATCCCACGACGACCGTCGCGCGCCAGCAGTGCGCCCACGACGACGACAGCCGCAGCGATGATCGCCGGGACGAGGAACAGGAGCGTGTCCCGCACGCCTGTGACCAGCTCGACGAGCGTGTACACCACGGCATCCACCGTCCAGAAGGAGTCGAGCGAGAGCGCCCAGCCATTGAGGGTGACATTGCCGTTGCCCATGTCGCGTCCCTGCAGTACGACGGTGGCACCGTCGGAGTCTCCGGCGAACGCGTGGCGCGCCGACACGTACAGGATCGCCACCAGGACGAGGAATCCGCCCAGAGCGGTCGCGGCAACGACCAGGCGAGATCGATTGTGCTCGTCGACCGCGCCATTCGATGAGCAGGTCGGCTGGGCCTCGAGCGTGGGTCCGTGATTGGGCAATGCGCCCTTCGTCGCGGTGACGTTCACCGGGATCGAGAGGTGACATGCCGCTCTGGCATATGACGGTCACCGAGCACGCCTGCCACGCTACCCAACGCGTCTTCGCCGTTCTGGCTCGGCGTCCCCGGTCTGGCCATACTTGACGAGTGCTGACCGCTCCCAGCGCCGGCCCGGCCGAGGCACCCTCCCTCGATCGGGACCTTGCACGACTTCCTTCGCCGTTCTACCGGCGCACGTTCCTCGCCGAGCGAGGAGCGTGGAGTCTCGTGTGGTTGACCGTTCTCACCGGCGGTGTCAACGTCTGGAGCTTCTGGTGGTGGTCACCCGCGATCACCGCCCTTGCTCCATTGATGATTGCCGCCGGCCTCCTCGGTGTCGCGTCCTGTTGGCTAGTCGGGAACCCTCGCTCACGCCTCTTCCAACTCGTCACTCTTGGAGCGGTGCTCGTGACCGCATTGTTTCCGCAGTCGATCGAGATCAGCTCGCGCTCGTTCTATGCCACCGACTCCGCGGCATTTGACCAGGCGGCGGCGCGTGCGTTGCTGCATGGCGCCGACCCGTACGTGGCTTCAATGTCGAGCGTCGCTCATCTCCTGAGCGTTCCGTCCCACTTTTGGACCTACACCGTCAATGGCGGTCACGTCACGCACTTTTCCTACCCCGCGGGGTCGTTCCTGCTCAGCCTCCCGGCCACGGCGCTCGGCGTCCACATGGCCGTCGACTGGACCGATCTCGTCGCGTGGCTCGCCACCATCGTGCTCCTGTTCGCGCTTCTTCCCGCATCACTGCGGTGGCTCGCCGCGTTAGTCGGCTTGACGCCGTTCTTCGTGGGTTCGTTCACATCGGGAGGTACCGATGCGATGTACCTGCCCTTCCTCGTGCTCGCGGTCTGGCGTTGGGACCGGTACGGCCGCGACAGGGAGCCCGGACCGGCGCGGTGGATCGGACCGATCGCGCTGGGAGTCGCATGCGCCATCAAGCAGACCCCATGGTTCGCGGTCCCGATGTTGGTCACCGGCCTCTTCCTCGAAGCGCGCCTCAGGGGCGGTGCAGCATCTCGTTTGTGTCTGCGCTACCTGCTCACCGTGCTCGGAGTGTTCGCCGTGGTGAATCTCCCCTTCCTCGCGTGGCATCCAGGGGCATGGTGGCACGGCACGCTCATCCCCTTGACCGGTGGGCTGGTGGCCGATGGACAGGGGCTCGTCACCCTCGCCACCCATGGTCTGACGGGTGGCGTGAACCTGGCCATGCTCAGCCTGGCAGCAGCTCTGGCCATGATCGGCTGCGTTGCTGCGTTCGTCGCGTGGTACCCGCAGCTCAAGCGGATCTGGCCGCTGCTCTTGGCGATCCCCTTCTTCTTTTCGCCGCGCAGCCTCTCGAGCTACCTCGTCGACCTCTTTCCAATTGCCCTCGTCGCAGCAGTCTCCGTCGAAGGGGTGTTCCGGGAGGTGTCCGAAGATCGTACGACGTCGCGAAACCTTCTGGCGCGCCCGTCCATCCTGGTGGTCGCTCTCGCTGGCGTTGGCGTCGTCATCGCATCGTTCATCGCCTTCAGCGAGCCACCTCTGCAGTTGTCGATTCGCAGCGTCGTCACGTCCCACGCCGGCACGCAGCTCACTGCGGTGACGGTCTCGGTCGTCAACCGGACGTCCGACACACTCGCGCCACACTTTCTCGTGGATGCCGCGACGAGTAAGAATTACGACGGATTCTGGACGCCCTCGGAGCCTCTCGCGGCGCTCGGGCCTCATGACTCCGAGACGATCAGGTTGCTCCCGCCGGCACAGACGGCTGCGCCCCGACGCGGCGCGCGGTGGTTGGTCGAGGCGTACACGCTCGACCCCTCGTGGCTCAGCACGTCCCCGCTGGTCACGTTCCGCCCGCGGTAGCCATGCCTGGGGCGGGCACGCCGCTCAAGATTCGCCCGACCCTTGCCCAGGACGAAGCGCCATCGAATGGTGTCAGCCTCCAGAGCGGGGGACCTTACCGACAGGCCACTCGGACGCGGACGGTGTGGTGCTGAGGTGCTTCTTCGACTGGAGCCTCGGCCGTCGTGATCTGGTGTTGGGGCGCGAGCGACGCCAGGCCACCGCGCTGGAAGACCAACCCAGCGACGACCGCCCCGGCCACGAAGATCAAGGCGGACCACAGGAATGCTGTCGTGTAGCTATGGACGAGGGCATCTGGGAGATGGCCCGGGTGACTGACCAGGTAGGAAGCGGCAGCGCTCGCGGCCAGCGTGTTGAGCAGCGACGTGCCGATGGATCCGCCGACCTGTTGGGCCGTGTTGAGGGTGGCCGATCCTACGCCCGCGTCTTTTGGCCCCAACCCGAGGGTGCCGGTGCTGAAGGCGGGGGCGACGCTCAGTCCGAACCCGATACCCAGCACGAGGAGATAGGGAAGTACGTGGCTGACGTACGAAGAATGCAACCCGACCAGGTGGAGCCCGTACAACGCCGCGGCAGACACCAGCAACCCGAGGGGCACGATCGGCTTGGGTCCGAATCGCGGCAAGAGGATGCGATTGGACACCTGGGCCATCGCAGCCAATGCAAAGACCAGAGGGAGGAACGCGACGCCGGTCTTCACCGGGCTGAACCCCAACGTGCCTTGGAGGTAATAGGTCAGGAACAAGAACACACCGAAGAGCCCAATGCTGGCGAACAGCATCGCCAGGACGGATCCGCCCCTGGTGCGGTTGCGCACGACCCGGGGCGGGAGCAAGGGGTACTTCGCCTTCGTCTCGAAAAAGGCGAACGCACCGAGTAGGACCACCCCCGCCACGAGGAACCCGATCGTATAGCGATCGCTCCACGACGTGGTTTCCGCGTGAGAGAAACCGAAGACCAAGCAGAAGAGCCCGCCTGCGGCCATGAAGAGGCCGGGCAGATCCAAGGGATCGTGGTCAGCAGGCTCGTCCCGGGCCAACCACAGCGAGGCGCCGATGATGGCGACGGCAGCGAACACGAGGTTGACGAAGAGCGTCCATCGCCATGAGGCGTAGGAGGTGAGGATGCCGCCGAGCAGGAGGCCCAGAGCGCCACCGGCGCCGGCGATGGCGCCGTAGAGCCCGAAGGCTCGCCCACGCTCTCCCGGATCGGTGAAGGTGGTGGTCAACAGGGCGAGCACCGAAGGGGCGAGCAAGGCCCCGAACGCACCCTGGATGGTCCGGGCGATAACGAGCATCGTGAAGTCGACCGAGAAACCGCCGATGGCCGAGGCCACAGCGAAGCCGACCAGTCCGATGAGGAGGGCCCGCTTGCGTCCGATCATGTCCCCGATGCGGCCGCCGAGGAGGAGCAAGCTGCCGAAGGCCAGGGAATACGCGGTGACGACCCACTGACGATCGGCAATGGAGAATCCCAGAGCGTGTTGGGCCGTGGGGAGGGCGATGTTGATGACGGTGCTGTCGAGAATGACCATCAACTGAGCGATCCCCAGCACCGCGAGGATCCACCAGCGCCGGCTGTAGTTGGACCCCTCAGCCGGGGCCGCGGCCTGGCCGGGGTGCTCCATCGTCATCAACGTGGTCATCAGAGCCTCTGCCCTCTGCTTCCGGGAGTGCGGCCCGATCCTACCGACCGATTCAGGCGAAGTGACCGGGAGGCGCGTCGGCCAGCGTCGGTGCGATGCTGAGGGTGACCCGTCCCTCAACGGGCCCGCCTCGAGAGGGGAGAACCCATGGCCGCAGCGAAAGAGCCGGTTGCGTTTTTGGGCATCGGCACGATGGGACACGCGATGGCGACCAGTGCCTTGCGTGCCGGCATCTCGACGATCGTGTGGAACCGTGAACCAGCGGCGGTCCGGGACCTCGCCGATCTTGGCGCCGGGGTAGCCGACTCGCCCGGCGACGCGGCACGACAAGCGGCCATTGTCGTGACGATGGTGACGGACGCGGACGCCGTCCTCTCGATCGCCAAGGACCAGGGCATGCTCGCTGCACTCGCGCCCGGTGCAGTCTGGGTGCAGATGAGTACGATCGGGGTCGCCGGCATCGAACGCGTCAAAGCTGTCGCGGCGGCTGAACGGCCCGACGTGACTCTCGTCGACGCGCCGGTCTCGGGGAGCAAGGAGCCCGCGGAGAACGGTCGGCTGACGATCTTTGCGTCCGGCCCAGACGAAGGTCACTCGCGCCTCGATCCGCTCTTTGACGCACTCGGCCAGCGAACGGTCTGGGTGGGATCAGCCGGTGCCGGGTCGCGATTGAAGCTCGTCGCCAACGCGTGGCTCGCCTTGGAGGCGGAGGCGGTCAACACCTCGGTGGCCCTGGCCCGTCGGTTGGGACTCGAGAGCCAGACCGTCGTGAACGCCTTGAGTGGCAACCCGCTCGTGTCGCCCTGGCAGGCAGCCAAGCTGCAACGAATCGCCCAGGGCGACTACTCGGTCCAGTTCGCGCTGGCACTCGCGCTCAAGGACGCGCACCTCGCTCTCGAGGCGGACGGCGACGACCGCTTCCGCGCGCTGGCCTGCCTGGCCGACGAATGGCAAGCGGTCGTCGATCGCGGGCTCGGAGACCGCGACCTGACGGTCGTCACCTGGGCACTCGAGGACCCGGGAGGCGAGCCGCCCCAACCCTGATTGGACGTGCAACGCGTCGGGCAGCTCACGGTTGGCGCCCCTTGACCCTTTGGTCGGGTCGCTCGATTGCAGTCGTTCGAATAGATTCGTCACCAGCACCGAGACGGAGCAGGCGCGTGACCAGCTACCACCCCGCCGACGATCGCTACGGCACCATGACCTATCGCCGTTGTGGGCGCAGCGGCATCCTTCTCCCCGCCGTGTCGCTGGGACTGTGGCAGAACTTCGGTGACGACCGGCCCATGGACACCCAACGCGCCATCGTGCGCCGAGCTTTCGACCTGGGCATCACGCATTTCGACCTGGCCAACAACTACGGACCGCCCTACGGCAGTGCCGAGACCAACTTCGCCCGGATCCTTCACGACGATTTCCGCGACTACCGTGACGAGCTCGTCATCTCCACCAAGGCGGGTTGGGACATGTGGCCGGGGCCCTACGGCGACCTTGGCTCTCGGAAATACCTGGTCGCCAGCCTCGACCAGAGCCTGCGGCGGCTCGGGCTCGAGTACGTCGACATCTTCTACCACCACCGTTTCGACCCCCAAACCCCCCTCGAGGAATCCCTCGGGGCCCTCCACACCGCAGTCGTCTCCGGCAAAGCCCTTTACGTCGGCGTCTCCTCGTACTCCGATGAGCGCACCACCGAGGCCGTCGCCATCCTCCGTCAGCTCGGCACTCCATTGTTCATCCACCAACCGTCGTACTCCATGTTCAACCGTTGGATCGAAGACCGTCTCCTCAACGTCCTGAGCGCTGAAGGAGTCGGCTGCATCGCCTTCTCCGTCTTGGCGCAGGGTCTGCTCACCGACCGCTACCTCAACGGCATCCCCCCCGGTTCAAGGGCGTCCCGGGACGGCTCGCTCACCCATGACATGCTCAACGACGAGAATCTCGCTCGGATCCGATCCCTCAACGACATCGCCCAGACGCGGCATCAGTCCCTCGCGCAGATGGCGATCGCCTGGGCCTTGCGCGACGAGCGGGTCACGTCCGTGCTCATCGGAGCGAGCAGCGTCGCCCAGCTCGAGCAAAACGTCAGCGCCCTCGACCACCTGGAGTTCTCCGCCGACGAGCTCGCCACTATTGATCGCTATGCCGTTGACGCGGGCATTGACTTGTGGCGAACGCCGGCGACATCGTGACCGAACAGTCCCGGGATCCCGGCTATCTCGGTCCTCCCGCTTCTGCTTGTGCCTGCGCGGTCCTGACGGCGCGGCCGAGTGTCGTGAGGTCATACGCTCCGACCTGGCGCTGACCGTTGACGAAGAAGCTGGGAGTGCCCGCGACCTCACTCACGTCCGCGCTGTCGACGTCAGCCGCGACGCGGTCGCTCCATCGGTGGTTCCTGAGATCGTTGGTGAACAGGTTCACATCGAGACCGAGCTGTTCTGCGTACCGCATCAGGTCCTTGGGCTCCAGGTCAGCCTGGTGCTCGATCAACAGGTCGTGCATCGGCCAGAACGCTCCCTGCGCCCCCGCCGCCTCGGATGCCTCGGCCGCCAGCTGCGCTCTCGGGTGCACGTCGGTGAGGGGCAGGTGGCGCCACACATAACGCAAGTCCCCGAAGTCGGCCAGCAATTCCCGGACCACCGGTTCCGCCTGCCCGCAGTACGGGCATTCGAAGTCGCCGTACTCGACGAGGGTCACGTGGGCGTCTGCCGGCCCGCGGATGTGATCGCGGTCCTCGTCGACGGGATCGGCGAGGTCCACGATCGTGGGGGACTGGCCGAGGAGCACCCGGACGCGAGTCTGGCGCGGCAGTCGTCCCACCATCTGGAATATCAAGAACGTGAGCAGAGCTGCCAGCACGGCGGCGGTCAGAACACCGAGCGTGGCCTCCTTCAAATCGGTGCCCTTGAAAGCGACCGAGGCCACAAGGAGCGCAACGGTGAAGCCCATCCCGGCCAGGGTGCCGCCGCCCAGAGCGGCCACCCATCCGACCGGCGGACGGAGTCGGCCCCTCGTGGCCTTGTTGACGAGGCCGGATACCGCCATGACCCCGGCCGGCTTGCCGAGGACGTAACCGACGACGACGCCCAACGTGATGGGCGACGTGTACGCCTTGGCCAGAAATCCGGGATCGATGGAGATGCCGGCGTTGGCGAGGGCGAACAGCGGGACAATGAGATAGCTCGTCCAGGGGTGCCACAGCTGCTGGAGGCGGTCGTTCGGAGAGACCGCGGTCCGCACGCCGGCACGAAGCTGCCTTGCCATCCCGGCGGTCGGCTGCTCTCTGAAGTCTCGGAACAGATCCGATGTCCGTTCCAAGTCCGCACGGGCGGGCGGTGCGGCGTACGCGATGAGCCCGGCTGCCAGCCCGACCACGACAGGGTCGACACCGGACTCGACCAGCGCGACCCAGCTGGCAGCCGCGAGAGCGAAGTAGAGCAGTCCGTAGTGGATCCGAACCCTCGCCGCGAGGACGGCGAGGGTCATCAACGCCACCGCAATGATGAGCGGCGCGATGGTGACGTGATGGGTATAGACCGTGGCGATCACCACGAGGCCGACGATGTCGTCGACCACCGTGAGCGTGAGGATGAACCCGCGCAGTCGTTGGGGAGCGTTCCTTCCCAAGAGAGCGAGCAGGCCAAGGGCGAAGGCGGTATCCGTCGACATCGCCACGCCCCAGCCGTGCACCGACGTCCTGCCGGCGTTGATGGCCAGGTAGAGCCCGATTGCACCGGCCATGCCGCCGAGTCCCGCCAGCACCGGAAGGATGATCCTGGGGCGCTCCCTGAACTCGCCGATGTCGAATTCCCGGCGCGCCTCGAGCCCGACCACCAGGAAGAAGAAGGTCATGAGGCCGCTGTTGATCCAGCCTCGGAGATCCATCGAAATCGCCGCCCGACCGAAATGTACGGACAGGCTGGTCTGCCACACTCGGTCGTAGGACGATGCGTCGACATTGGCCCAGACCAGCGCGGCGACCGCAGCCCCGAGAAGAAGGGCCGCGCTTGCCGTCTCGGTCTGCAGGAATCGGCGAAGGGCAGTGTCGCGCTGGAGCCACGCCGTGCGGTTGGAGATCTCAGAAGGGTCGACGCCGGCCACGATCTTCGGCGAGCCTATCCAAGACCTGGTTGCCCACCCCGCCCACGTGAGCGTCGCTGGGCCGAAACCCGCTTCCGCTCTCGATGACCCCTAGGATCGCCACGATCGACTATGACGCAACGAGGACAGACGCGGCGACGCCTCCTGGCAGCGATGGCGATCGGGTGCATCTCTGCGGGTGTCCCGAGCGTTGCTGCGATCGCCTCCGCCGGCGCCGCTCAGTCTCCTCTTGGCATCACGTGGATGAAGGGTTTTTCCGCCCCGGGAACGCCGGTGAAGTACGACAAGGTCGGGGTGATCAAGGTTGGGCCCACGAGCGCCAAGAACGTACTGGTGCTGGAGCCGGGCACCTCCGCGGGGAGCACCTACTTCGTACCGCTCGCGAAGTGGATCGTCTCGAGGACGAGCGGCTGGCAGGTGTGGTCGGTGGAGCGTCGCGAGAACCTGCTCGAGGACCAGTCCGAGATGAACTTGGCCAAGAAGGGCAAGGCAACCGCGAGACAACTCTTCGACTACTACCTCGGGTATCTCAAGGACCCGAGCATCACACCTCACTTCAAATCGATTCCCACGTCCAGCGTCGAGTTTGCCAAGCAATGGGGTATGAACGTCGCCGTCCAAGATCTCCGCGTCGTGATCAACGCCGCGAAGAGACTCGGCGGCAAGGTGGTGCTCGGTGGCCATTCTCTCGGGGGGTCGGTGGTCACGGCGTACGCCACCTGGGACTTCAGCGGCAAGGCTGGAGCGAACGCACTGGCGGGCCTCGTCTATATCGACGGTGGCAGCGCTCCGAGCGCCGTCAGCGCACAGCAGGCCACCCAGACCTTGCAGGCCCTCGAGGCGCCGAGCGCGTCCCCCTGGCTGGCCTTCGGGGGGATCCCCGCTCCCTACGCCGGGATATTCAGCGCCACGGGATCTCTGGCTGCGCTGCTCTTCCCCAGCCAGCCGTCATTGGGTCAGACGTCGGGATTGCTCCCTTCTGACATTGTGCCGGCGGTCCGTGTCACGAATCTTGGACAGTACGGCTACGCCCTCAACGCCTCGACTTCTCCGCCAAGCCTCTTGGCCGCGCAGGCGCACCTCGGCCAAGGGTTGACCGCGGTCGGACCGATTCACGGCTGGAACGGCACGGGCGCGTTGACCCCGATCCAGCGCTTCGCGACGATGTTCTCGGGATATCCGATGAAGAGCGTCGACGGGACCGAGTGGTACTTCCCACAGCGGCTGACCGACGATACGGGAGCAGTCGCCAACGGCAATGCAAATCCGGCGCAGGCCGTGCTCGGCGTCGACGCCACCATGGGCCACGCTCTGCCTAAGAACCTGTTGATCTATGCCTTCGGTGCACGTCTTGGCGGCGCGAGCGTGCTGACGGCCGCCCAGCTCTTGGCCGAGCAGTCAGGCATTCCGGCGAGAAACCTGACCTTGGTCAATCGCCAGAGCACGTATTCACACAACGACCCTGCCGGCGCCTATCCCAGCAATGTGTTCTTCGCGCGCCTCGTGCCATTCCTCGAGAAGATCAGCTCTCACGGCTAGACCCAGGCACCCGCCCTCGAGTCCCGAGGCGGCCGGCCACCTCCCCGTTCGGCCGCATGAGGCTCGACCAAGAGAGGCCCGTGGATCTCTCCAGAAACTATGCACCGACCGGTTTACGGTTTTTCGAGACATCAACGAGACTCGGCCCCGGGCACCCGGGCACCCCGGGCACCCCGGGCGCCCCGGGCGCCCCGGGCACCCCGGGCACCTCGGCCCGGGCGCCCCGAAGTCTCGGTCAGCGCAAAGAACCGATCCCGAGTGAACCATCTGAGTCTCGCGGCGACGCTGGAGTCGAACCCGCGCCGCCGGATTCGATGGCCGAGAGGCTTTCGAGCAGCGGCAGGGACGGAACGAAGTACAGCGAGCCCGTCATTGCCGTGGAGAAGTCCAAAATTCGGTCGTAGGTACCCTCAGGACGACCCACGAACATGTTCTGCAGCATCTGTTCGGTGGTGCCCGGGTCTCGCGCGTAGCCGATGAAGTACGTGCCGAACTCGCCCGCGGCCGCGCTGCCGAACGGCATGTTGTCCCGGAGGATTTGGACCTGTTCGCCATCCACTTCGATCACGTTCAAGGTGATGTGGGCATTGGGCGGCTTGACCGCGTCATCGAACTCAATGTCTTCCAGCTTGGTCCGGCCGATGACCGATTCCTGCTCCTCCACCGAGAGTCCGTGCCAGGCGTCGAGGTCGTGGAGATACTTCTGGACGATGACGTAGCTCCCGCCGGCGTAGTCAGGATCCTCGTCGCCGATGATGGCGGCCTCGGCCACGGCGGCTCCAACCGGGTTCTCGGTACCGTCGACGAATCCGAGGAGGTCACGGGCCTCGAAATAACGGAAGCCATGGACTTCGTCGGCGCTCGAGACGCTGGGGCCGAGTCGATCGAGGATGGTCCTCGCCAACTCGAAGCACAGATCGAAGCGCGCCGCCCGGATGTGGAACAGGAGATCCCCCGGTGTCGACGGCGCCACCCTCGACCCGGCCTCAATGGCCCGAAACGTGTGCAGCGCAGACGGTCGTGTGCTCGGTCGCGCCGGCGCCACGACCCGATCCCACGCCTCCGAGCCGATGCCCACGACACACGAGAGCTCTCCTTCCAGGTCGCGAAAGCCGATGGAGCGGACCAGGGCGCCGATGTCCTCGCCCATCGCTCGCATCGCCGCATCACCGTCGTCGCCGGGCCGGATCGTGACGACGAGGAAGATGGCGGCACTGGTCAACGGAGCGAGCACCCGTTGAGGTTCGGGTTCGGAGTTCTCGGCGGGCGGTGGCATGATCGCTGGACACTACGCCGAACCACCCGAGACCGTCCCGGTGCGGTTGGAGAGCCCAGGTCACCGCCCGGGCCTTTCCTCCCAGACCCTCACACCTTCACGGGTGATCGTCGTCGGTACGACCTCGAACAACGGATCGGCCTGGAGAACGCAGTTCCGCAGCCGTGCCGGGGACTCGGCCTTGGCGTCGCACAGGAGGGTGACGCTTCCGCCCTCCCCGCCGGCGCCGTTGACCTTCCAGCCCGCGGCACCGGCCGCCACCGCCGTGTCGATGACGACTTGGGCGTGTGCGCCGACGAGATCCGGATGCAGCTGTCGCTGCAGCTCGGTGTTCGCCGTCATGGCGCGGCCGAGCGCCTCGAAGTCCGCGTGGCACACCGCGTCCCGAGCCTCGGCGGCAGCCTGGCGCAGCCCCTCGAGCACGGACGCGTTCTCGCGGTGCCCGGCCCGTTCGGCGATCACGCGGTCGTGCACGTCGGAGGAGCGATGCGGCCGCCCGAGGCAGACCAGCACGAGGCGCCGTGCGAGCTCCTGGCGCACGCCCTCGGGCACCCGGATCTGGGTCACCGTCGCCTGCGGGTACGCCGGGATCTCGATGTCGTTGATACCGCCGTAGGCGGCGCACAGCTGATCCTGGACGCCTGATTGCAGCCCGAGTCGTTCGACCTCAATCCTGTGGGCGGTCATCGCGATCTCGTGGGCCGTCATGCGACCTGGGGTGAGCGCGTCAAGGGCAGCGATGAGGGCGACCGACGTCGCCGCCGACGTGCCGGTCGAGCTCCCGGGAGGCACCCCTGAGCTGATGGAGATGTCGACCGACATGTCATCGGGCACACCGACTTCGTCGATGCCCGCCTCAATGAGCGGGTGGCGGTCCGGGAGGGCGCCCGGCGTCACGGCGTACCGGTCGCCGTAATTCTCGACGTGGATGCTCACCGGTTTCGCCTGGGCGTCGTTCGGCTCGACCCGGAGGCGCACCCGGACGTACGGGCTCACCCCGATGTTGAAGACACGGCCGTGACGGGCGAACCACGTGTCGGTCCAGCCGCCGTTGTCGCAGATCCGGATTGGCGCCACCGCCCTGATGACGCGGGCCCGGGGAGAGGCTCCGCCCATGACGACATCATGCACGACGCGATCGATCGTGCCCGCCGCCGGCCTGGCGCCGAGAGACGTACCCTGCCGCTCTACGCCGAGGTGCCGACCGCGTCGCGCTGGGGGGGCTGGCTGTCCGACGAAGGTGGTGCCGCCGGCACTCCTGCCGCCGCGTGTGCCGAGGCGGCGTCCAGCGTCTCGGCCTTCAGCAGCGCTTGCGCCAGGCTCTCCAGCTGCTTCCGGTGAGCCGTCAGGAGCTTTGTGACCTCTCCGTGGGCGTCCTCGATCAGACGCTGCACCTGCTGGTCGATCAACCACATCGTGTGCTGCGAGACGTCGCTTGGTGACCCGAAAGGTCCTTGCTGCTCGTCGTCACCTGGGAGGAGGGTGACCGGGCCGAGCTCCTCGCTCATTCCCCAGCGACCGACCATCTGGCGCGCGATCTTGGTCAACTGCTGGATGTCCGACTCCGCACCGGTCGTGACCTTCCCGTAGACCACTTCCTCTGCCACTCGGCCTCCGAGCGACACCTTGATCTGGGCCTTCAGCTCCTCGGAGGTGTAGGACACCCGGTCCGAATCCGGTGCGGAAAGGGTGACGCCGAGCGCCAGCCCACGAGGAATGATCGAGACCTGGCGCACCGGGTCCGCGCCCGGGGTCAGCATCCCCACCAGGGCGTGACCCGACTCGTGGTAGGCCGTGCGTTCCTTGTCGGCCGGCAGGAGGACGATGCCGCGGGGGGCACCGAGGACGATCTTCTCCAGCGCGTCGCTCATGTCCTTTTGGTGCACCTGGTCCTCGCCCCGCCTCGCCGCCAGGAGCGCGGCTTCGTTGACGAGGTTGGCGAGGTCGGCGCCGACCATGCCCGGCGTCAGCGCAGCAATGGCGGCCAGGTCGACGTCGGACGCCAGAGGCACCCCGCGCACGTGTACCGCCAGGATCTTCCGACGACCGGCCAGGTCGGGCATAGGGACGGCCACACGCCGGTCGAAGCGGCCCGGGCGCAACAACGCGGCGTCGAGGATCTCGGGCCGGTTCGTCGCACCCAGGACGATGACCGCCTCGTTGGACTCGAATCCGTCCATCTCGGTCAGGATCTGATCGAGGGTCTGCTCGCGTTCGTCGTCAGCTCCCGAAAACGCTCCGCGTCGTGATCCGCCGATCGCATCGAGCTCGTCGATGAAGATGATCGCCGGCGCCGCCTCCTTCGCCTTCGCGAACAGGTCACGCACACGCGCCGCACCGACGCCCACTATCCCCTCGATGAATTCGGATGCGGCAATTTGGAAGAAGGCTGCGCTCGCCTCGCCGGCGACGGCTCGGGCCAGCAGCGTCTTGCCGGTGCCGGGCGGGCCGTACAGCAGCACGCCGCGCGGGATGCGCGCCCCGAGGCGCGTGTAGCGACCCGGGTTCTTCAAGAAGTCGACGATCTCGGTCAGTTCGGACTTGGCCTCGTCGATGCCGGCGACGTCGTCGAAGCTCACCGTGATCTTCTCGGGATCGACCCGCCTGGCCTGGGAGCGCCCGAAGTTGCCCAACGCACCGAGCCCCCCGCCGGCACCGCTCCTTGCCCGCGTCAACAGGAACCAGAAGAGGCCGATCAACAGGATCGTGGGCCCGAACCCGAGCAGCACCTCTTCCCACACCGGGGTGCTCGACGAGGTTGACTGCGCGTTGACCTGGACCTTGTGGGTTTGCAACAACTGCGCCAGCTGGTTGTTGTTCCAAAACGTGGGCACTTCCGTCGCGAAGAGGTTTGTCGCTGTCGCTTTCTTGTCGTTCGACGGGTACCGGAGCTTGCTCTTGAAGGTGCCCTGGATCGTGTTGCCGGTCGAGGAGATCGACTGCACCTTGCCGGCCTTCACCTGAGAGAGGAAGTACGGACTGAAGGGCACGGTCACCCGCGGGAGTGAGCCGGACTGCGACCCGAGGAGGGTGCCCCAGTTCAAGAGCAGGAGCAGCAGGAGCACGACCCAGAACCACCACAGGTGGTGCACCGGGCGCTGGTTACCCTGACCCTGGCTCTGGCCTTCCGGCGCCCCCCGCCCGTCAGGGGCCGGGGCGACGTGCCAACCCCTCTTGTCGCGAGTCAGGGGTGGGGGAGGATTGTCCTTGCGCACCTGCCGGTCATCGGCCGGCCCGCTCTTCGGCTCCGGAGGTTCGGAGTCCTGGCTCGAGTCGCCATTGCGGGCGGCAGGGGTGGCGACGGGGCTGGTGGCATTCGAATCGCCCTCGCCTGACTCCACCACTGCACTCCTCCTTGAGGATCACCATATCCAGTCTCCTTCGCCCCGAATCCGGTAGCGCCCGTCGGACACCCTGGTTTGCGGGCTTCCGACCGAGCTGAGGTCCTCGAACTTGCAGTTCGCCGAGGGTTTCGGTCCCCCAGGAGGCGTGAGGTCCGACGCCGGTCGGAAGGGGTGGCCGTCCGGGTCCTGCACCGCCTTCATCGGCGCGGCGGGGAGAGGCCCACCGCCCGGACGAAGCGGTTGATCTGGCGATTGCCCTCTCGGTAGATCACCCGGCGGGCCTCGCGCTGGGCGGCCGAGCCGGTGGCGCCCGAGAGCCCACCCCGCTGGTAGCCGTGCTCCACGGCCTCGATGTTCCCCAGGTCGCGCGCGAACCGGTAGAGCTGCGAGCGGGTCGTGCTCATTGCGGAGCCTGCTCCTTCGCGGCCCGGTCGGCCAAAATGATGCGCTCGACGATGGAGCGCAGCCGCTCGGCGTCCTCGGTCTCCTCCATCAGCGCGAGGTCTTGCGGGCCCACGGCCACGCAGCCCAGGCCGTCGTCGTCGAATGCGCTGACCCGCCACTCCATCCACGAGGTGCCGTCGGGATCGAGGCCGGCCACCTCGATCGCGTTGACGAGCGCCACCAGCTCGATCTGGCCTGCGGGACTGACGTCGTATTCGATGAAGAGCATCCACCGGCCCCTTTTCCGTCGAACACCGGGCACCTTACGGCAGGCGCGCGCCGGCTCGTGGCGCCGTTGGGGCGTTCAGCCCGGGAGCCGCCTCCACGCCGCTTGCGGGAGCAGGCGGAACGCGGCGAAGACGAAGCGCAGCGCGCCGGGTGACCAGATCACGGTCTGGTCCCGTCCGAGTCCGCGCAGCACGTCCTTCGCCACCCGGTCCGGGCCGACCGCGAAGGGCGCCACGGGGCGCCCCTCCGTCATCTTCGTGTGGACGAACCCGGGCCGCACGACGTGCACCGACGCCCCCGTGCCCCGCATCGCCTCGCTGAGGCCGAGCGCGAAAGTGTCGAGGCCCGCCTTGGTCGAGCCGTAGAGGAAGTTGGCGCGCCGCACGCGGTAGCCCGCCACCGAGGAGAGCACCACGATCCGACCGTGCCCCTGGTCGCGCAGGCGGGTCGCCGCGGCGGTCAACGCCGCCGCGGGCCACGTCAGATTGACCGTGACCATCTGCGCCACGCGGTCGGGGTCGTGCTCGTCCTCGTCTTGGTGGCCCAGTTCGCCGACCGCCATGAGCACGAGGTCCACCGGTTCGCCGGCCGCCTCGAAGCACCGGGTGACGACCTTCTCGGCGTCACCGGTGGTCGCGGCGTCGAAGGGCACGGTCTCGACCCGTTCGACGGTGGCCCGAATCTCCCGGCTCGCCCGCTCGAGGGCGGCCCCGTCGCGACCCGCCAGCACGACGGAGCGGCACCGCTCCTTGGCCAGGAGCATGAGGATCTCCCGCGCCATGTCGGAGGTGCCGCCCAGGACGACGACCGACTGCGGGTGGCCGAACGCGTCGTTCACGGCGTGAGGCCCAGGCGGCGTGACAGGTCGGACGAGAGCACCGCTTCGGGGTCGACGCGGCGTGCCACCGCGTACAGCTCAGAGACCCGCGGGTACATCGTTTCGACCAGTTCGGGTCGCAACCGGGCGTCCTTGGCCAGGTAGACGCGACCGCCTGCCCCGGCCACCACGTCGTCGAGGCGGTCGAGGAGTCCGGGGAGCGGAGGTGGTCCCAGCGGGAAGTCCAGAGCCAGCGTCCAACCCTCCTGGCTGAAAGAGAGCGGCCCTGGAGTGCCGGGGCCGAAGCGCTTCAGGACGGCGAGGAACGACGGCAGGCCCGAGGACCCGATCATGCCGACCGCCTCCTCGACGATGTCGCCCCGCTCCGGAGGGACGGCGAACTGATACTGCACGAAGCCGCCGGGGCCGTAGAGCAAGTTCCAGCTCTCGACGCCGTCGAGCGGATGGAAGAAGGCGGTCAGCGGCCGGATCGCCCCCTCGGACGTCGAAGACGCCCGAAACCAGGCTTCGTTGAGCGCGCGGACCGACAGCCGGTTGACGAGCCGGCCGGGGACCGGACGCGGCACGCGCAGTCCGGGGCGCACCGGGATCTCCCGGCTCCGGGCCCGGAGGCGGCCGGGGAGCGAGGCCGACGGCGCGTGGTCGCCCCTCGTGAGAATCGACGGGATCGCATGGTCACGCCGGCCGAGGCAGTCGAGCCACGCCACGCTGTAGCGGTACTGGTGGTCGGTCGACTCCATTGTCGCCATCAGATCCCCGAGGCGGGTGAACCGCCGGGTGTCCACCGCGACCCACGACGTCTCGAGAGGGGTCAGCCGCAGCGTCGCCGCGACCACCACCCCGGTCAGCCCCATGCCGCCTGCGGTGGCCCAGAAGAGCTCGGGGTCGCGCTCGGGGGAGACGGTCGACGTGCCGGTCGGGGTGACGATCGTCATCGACGCGACGTGCCGGACGAAGCTGCCGTCACGGTGATGGTTCTTGCCGTGGACGTCGGCCGCGATGGCGCCGCCGACGGTCACGTAGCGCGTCCCTGGGGTCACGGCGACGAACCAGCCGGCGGGGATGATCTGGCGCATCAGGTCGTGGAGGCTGACGCCGGCACCGACCTCGATGGTGCCGGCGTCGGGGTCGAGGACGCCGATGCGCGCAAATCCGCCGAGCTCGATGGTGAGCCCGCCGCTGCACTGGGCGGCGTCGCCGTAGCTCCGCCCGAGGCCGCGCGCGATCGCGCCGCCGGTGGCCGTGGCGAGTGCCACTTGGAGCGACGCCGCGTCGTTTGGGCGGGCGACGGTGGTGCGGGCGGCTGCGGTCCTGCCCCAACCGCTGAGGGACCGCGTGGAGTGCTCGATGCCGACGCTGACGTCAGGACGGAGGGCGGTCACGCTCACGCGTAGAGCCCGACAGCCATGAGCCCGGTCCACACCAAGGCGTAGGCCTGCAGGAGGTGGTCGCGGAGTGCCAGTTGCTCTGGCTCCCCGCCATGCCCGGCATCGAGCAGGCGGAAGATGTGCAGGACGGAAAGCACGAGCGGGATCACGGTCAGTTCGATCCAGACGACGTGGTGGCCCGCCGCAAGGAGGCCGGTCCGGTCGAAGGCCCAGAGGCAGTACGTGGCGACGGTCACCGAGGCCGCAATGGTGAGGGTCGACCGGAGGAACGACTCGGTGTACTGGTCGAGCACAGCCCGGTGTTCGCCCCGGTCCGGGCCGAGCCGTGCGTACTCCGCGTAGCGCTTCCCGGTCACGACGAAGAGCGCGGCGAACGAGGTGAAGACCAGGAACCAGTTCGTGAGGTGCACCTGCGCGACGACGCCCCCTGCGATCGCCCGCAACACGAAACCGGCAGCGACCACCGCGAGCTCCACGACCGGCTCTCGCTTGAGACGGAGGCTGTAGGCGATGCTCAGCCCGGCGTAGACCGCGACCACGGCGGCAAATGCCCAGGGGCCGATGGCCACGGCGGTTGCGGCGCCGACGGCGATGAGGCCGACGCCGGCGCCGAGGGCGACCCGAGGGCTCAGGGCGCCGCTGGCCACGGGCCGCCGCTGCTTGACCGGGTGGAATCGGTCCGACTCGGCGTCGATGACGTCGTTGATCAGGTACGTGCCGGACGCGACCACGCAGAAGACGAAGAACGCGCCGATGACCCGGACGGTGGTCGGCCAGTGGCCGAGCACGGCGGCGGCGGCGGGGGCCATGAAGACCAGCAGGTTCTTGGTCCACTGTGCGGGGCGCATGGCGCGCAGGATGAGCGCCGGGGTGCTGCGCTCGCGATCGAGCACGAGGGGCTCCGGGATTGCCTGGACGGGCTGCCCGCGGCGACGCGCCGGATCGAGCGACGTCACGACGGGCCACCCGCCGCGGACATGGTGATGAAGTCACGCGCCCACCACGACTCGAAGTAGCGACCGGGCGTTCCGGTCATGCCCGAGAGCAGCTCCGTTCCGTTTGCCGCGGAGGCCGATCCTGTCGCAGTGGTCGGCCGGTACGTGCTGAAGTTCACCCAGTCGGTGTTGATGTCGAGCTCCATCGCCCGGATGGCGCCCGCCCGGACCAGCAGGTTGGCCAGGTCGAGGACGTCGAGGCCCGGTCCGCCCACGTAGACCAAGGCGCCGTCGGCCGTCACTCCGAGTCCCGAGCGCCACACGTAGAGGGCGTTCCCGAGCGTCGCACCCCATTCGGTCGAGTTGGCGTCGTAGGCAGCGGGGACGACCTGGCCGTTGTCCACCAGCAGGTCGAGGTTCTGGCGCACCGACACCACGGTCGGGCCCATCGACACGTCGCGACCCCACTGCCCGACTGTCGACGAACCGTTGCTGTACACGACGAAGGAGGCGGCGCCCGTGCGCAGAGGGTCGATGACCTTGCCGTCGGTGTAGTAACCGCCTTCGGCATCCGACATGAGGAAGCCGGCGTTGAACGCGGCGACCAGTGACGACGCGCCGGCCGCTGGCACGGGCGCCGTGTGCGAGAACGGACCGCCGCCGGGGATCTGGCTGCCGGAATACAGCGTGGCATGGAGCAGCTTCGTGTCCATCCACGCCACGCCCACGACGTAGCTCGTGTGGATCGCGCTCGGCCGCAACATCGTCTCGTACACAGCGGGCAGTCCGTCGACCAGGCGGCCGGCGGGCGACCATTGGCCTTCGCCGCTGATGGCGGGACTGACGATCGGGGCGATCGGCGCGGGAGGCGTCAGGTGGGCCACCGCGACCGTGGGCGGCGCAGTCGTGACGGTCTTCGGCTTGTGGATTGTGCCGGCAGCCAGCGCGCCACCGATCTTCGGCTGGTGGTGGGAGTACCACTCGTTCTCCGTCCAGTTGACGACGGAGGCGCCACCGTGTTCCCGGACCCACTCGGCGAAGCGTGCGCTGTACGAACTCCCCAAGGCAGGATTCGTCAGCGCCCCACCGATCGACACCGCCAACCAGATCAGCAGCACGCTCAAAATGACGGCGACGACGGCCAGCACGCGTCGCCGACGGTGGACCCGCGACTTCGACCAGCGAGACCGGCGGTGCTGAGGCGGACGGGGCGAAGGGCGCGCTTCATCGAGCTCTTCGAGCGGAGGGCTCAGCATGCGCGCTCCACCAGGTGGAGGGCCTGCTTGGGGCATGATCGCACTGCTCGCACCGCGTGGTCGTACAGCGCCGGCGCGATCTCACCGTCCACAATGGGGTAGCCCCATCGGTCGAGTTCGATGCGCTCCGGGAGGATCTCGGCGCAGACGCCGCGACCGTCGCACGCGATGCGGTCCACGATCAATTCCAGGCCCCGGCGGCTCATGTCTTGCTCACCAACCTTCTTCCTGCCGTCCTGTTCCCGACCGGCAGCACTCTCGTCGCTCGTGTCTCCCGACACGCGCCGCGGCGCTCATGTGCGGCAACTTCGTCGGCAAAGACGCCGAGCCCGGTGCGCACGAGGCGGGCCACGCCATCGGGGTGTCGACACGCGCCTCGCCCTTCGACGAGGTTACAGACCTCGAGGAGGTGATCGGAGCTATGCCGTTTGGGCACGCCGTATGCGAGTTGTTCCATGGCCTCCGCCAAGTCAGCGAGCCCGTGGACGCAGGGCCCGCACTGTCCAGCTCCTTGGCCCTCCATGTACCTCGTCACATCCGCCAGTTCCGCGAGCGGGCAGACGTGGCCCGGCAGGCACGAGACGACACCGGCACCGAGGGTCGTACCGGCACCGCGGGCTGCCTTCTCGGTCAGGGCCAGCGTCGCAAAGACCTCTGGGGTGATCCACCCACCACCGTAGCCCCCGAGCAAGACCCCCTGTATGGACCGCAGGTCCTGGGGGGTCAGCCCCAGGGCTGCGGACAGAGGAGATCCGAGGACCCCCTCGACGATCACCGGACCGTCTCCCCGATCGAGCGTGAGCAGCATCGTGCCCGGGTCCCTTTCAGTGCCGAGTTGGCGGTACCAGGCGGCGCCGAACCGGGCGATCAACGCCACATGCGCCAGAGTCTCCACGTTCTGGACCAGAGTGGCGCGCCCGGCTACCCCCCTTTCGCGGACCGACGAGATGCCGACGAAGGAGGGCACGGCGGCCCGGCGTCCGCTCAATGCGCTCACGACTGCTGACTCCTGTCCGGCGATGAACGCGTCGGTCGCAACGAAGACCTCCACCTCGATCGGGTCGAGACGAAGGGTTTTCCGTTCGGCCAACGCCTGTTCCACACTCGGTGCGCTCGAGGCGGGGACGTACGCGATCGCCCGCTGCGCATGGAGCGCTGTTGCCGCGGCGACGAGGCCGTCAAGGACCAGATGTGGGGCGCGGGCGAGGAGGAACGCATCCTTTCTGCTTGCCGGTTCGCCCTCGGCACCGTTGGCGACGACGACGGGCCGCCTGTGCGAGGCCCGGGCCACCGCTCTCCATTTGGTCGCGACCGGGAACCACGCGCCACCGTGCCCGGCGAGCCCACTCGCGTCGAGCTGATCGATGAGTCCCGCCTTGCCCTGACGGAGTACACCCCAGCGTTCGTGGTGGACGTCGATACCCGGGTCGGGAGAGGTGCTCGTCAGTCCGTGCAGTAGACGGTGACCGGTGGCCGGTGAGGCCGGCGCGTGCAGCGTGGGCGTCATGTCGCGGACCCCGAGACCTGCCCGGTCAGGGTTCCCGAGGCCGGGTCGAGACTGAGATCCATGGTCAGGTTGACCGCGCTGGAGGCTCCGCTGACCGTCGCCGCGACGACCGGCCCGTTGAGGGCGGTGACCTGTCCGTTGAGTGGTCCGAAGGCGACGGCACTGCTGTGCATCGACACGCCGCCGTCGATCGCCGGGCCGGAGATCCGCACCGTCAGCGGTGTCGCCGTATCGGCGAGCCGCATTGACAGCAGGATGGACGTGTTGCCGGCCGCGTTGGTACCCGTCGTAGTGATCGTGCCGCTCACAGTGGTTGTGAAGGGGACCGTCGGAAGGCCCGACACGGGTGCGGACGTGGTGGGAGCGTTGGACGGACCATTGCGGCTGTACGTCGTGACGGCGGAGCCGGCCAGTTCGGTCAGAAGGGCAGAGGACGTTCCCGCCCGGTGCGACCAGCCGGGTCGAAGCGGGCCCACCGTCGCGAACACCGCGATGAGGACCACCACGATGGCGGCGGCAATCCCCCCGGCGAGCCGCCAAGAGGCGGACCGGGCGCGACCCACCGCCAAGCGCCAGGCGACCGCGGCCGCCACCGATCCGATGCACGCGACGAACACGAGCAGCGCTCCCGGCAGCCGGGGATCGGAGCCCGAGCCGAGCCCGTGGACGACGGCGATCGGCCAACAGACATAGGCGAGCCAATGCACCGCCCGCCAGGACCTCGTCCCGATGCGCCGGCGCAGGCCGCTGGTGATCGCGACGGCCAGCAGCATGTCGAATGTCAGGGCTCCGAATCCCACCCAGATCGGCCGGTAGGGAGTTCGGAAGGGGACCACGGCGTCGACGAAGCTGATCGGCACATAGCCGTCGGCGACGGTGGAGACGACGTGCAATGCGATGAACGCCAGGCAGTACAAGGAGAGGTTCCGGTGCACCGATTGGGACAGGAACCGCGGCCACCGCTCGGTGGTCCAGCCCACCGAGGCCACCGTCCCGAGGACGACGGTGGCAGAGAGGAGCACGAGAGACACCAGCCCCGCGGCGCGGGTCAGGTACCACAAGGCGCTCGACCCGTGGCCGACCGTCGACACCAGCGCCGGCGTCATCGGACGTGCGCCGCTCCCGTCGTGGCGAAGTCGGGAGCCGGCCAGCCCGAGGTGCAGACGACCGAGCCGTCCGTGTGTTCGAGCCTCGCCGGCAGGCCGAGTCCTTCGAGCCATTCGAGGGCGGCCGCACCCATGACGATGGCTCCCGTCGCGGCGGCGTTGGCCTGGACGCAGGTCGCTGCCGTGGCCGACACCGTTCGCCAGCATTCGGGGGCGGGCAGCCCGGTCGCAGGGTCCACGATGTGGTGCACCTGTTGAGTCCCGAGCCGCCAATGCCGAACCCCGGTACCGGACGACGCCAGCCCGCCCGAGTGGATGGCCACTGTCTGCGAGGGGCGTCCCGAGGTGCACGCGTCGGCGATACCGACTGCGAAGCCGTCCGCGGGCGACGGGCCCGCGATGGCCGCGTCACCGCCGAGCGACACGAGCACGCCGCAACCCATGCGCTCGTGGACGATTGCGGCGGCCCGGTCGGCCGCGAGCGACTTCGCCGTCGACCCGAGGTCGAGCATGGTCCCCGGAGGAAGCGCCACCACTCGTCGCCGCGGGTCTGCCGTGATCAGACGCCACCCGGGCACCGGCCGCGGGGCAGGCAACAAACCGTCCACGCCGAGTGTGACCTCGCTGAAGTCGCGGTCGTACCCGAGCGCCAACATGGCGCGGCCCACGGTCGGATCCACCCTGCCTTCGGTAGCCTCGGCCATCTTCAGCGCGACGGCAACCGCCTCGAACAGACCGGGGCTGACGCGCATTGCCGAGCCGGCCGACGCGTTGAGCGCACTGAGCTCGGAATCCGCCCGGAACCGGTTGGCGACGCGATCGATCCGTTCGAGCTCGCCGTGAAGGATCTCCGATCCCCTGACCAAGCAGTCGGGGTCGGTGACGACCAACTCCGCGGTGGTGCCCAAGGCGTGGGTTCGGTACACGCACGCGGGGAGGTGGCCGGCGTGAGCCGCCGACATCAGCTCGCCCCGCTGGTCACCACCGGGGCGACGGGGGCGTTCTGAGTCGGTGTCGAAGGGGGATTGAGCGAGCTCTGCGGGCCCGAGGACGCCGCGGGCGACCCGGAGGACCCCGAAACGGCGCCGCTCGCCGGCGCAGCGTGGTGTCCGGGGAGCGTCCTGCCGACGTAGACACCCAGGACACCGACGGCCAAGATCGAGGCGATGCCGATACCAGCCGTTATCCCACCGAGCCGGGCGAGTGCGCCATCTCGTCGCTGGGCCGCGGCGCGCTGGCGCTGGGCTGGGCTCGCCTGGCGGAGTCGTGCCATGGCATCAAGGTACGGGGGCACCCTGACGCCCACATGAAGAACTGGGAGGTCAGGTTAAGGAATTGCTAAGTGTGTCCTCGGCAACTGGGCTTGGCCGTCCCTTTCGCGCCGTTGCCCGCCGCCACGAGATCTCCATGCGGGCGCCACCCAGCTCAGCCGTGCCGATGTCCCAGCTGCCTTGGGTGGAGCGCACGACGGAGTCGGCAATCGCCAGGCCGAGCCCGGTTCCTGCAACCGAGTCGTCGGCGCGGTGGAACCGGTCGAACACCGCCTCCCGCTGATCCTCCGGTATCCCGGGTCCCGAGTCGTCGACCCGCAGCGTCACGCGATTGCCGGAACTGCGCACCGTGACCTCGACGCGGCCGCCTTCACCGGCGAACTTGCAGGCGTTGTCGACGAGGACGCCGACCAGCCGATCGATCAAGGCCGATGGTCCCGACACGGTGAACGGCCCCGTCCCGAACGGCTCGACCGAGAGATCGACGCGGCTCGACGCGGCGAGCGCCTGGAAACGCTGGCCGCAGGCCTGGGCCACCTCGGCGACGTCGGCCAGGTTCGCGGATTCGGCCTGCAACCCTTGGGGATCGTCGGCGCGAGCCAGCCAGAGCAGATCCTCGACGATCCGACGCAACCGTGAGCTCTCCTCGCCCACTCGTTCGAGGGTTTCCCGGTAGGCGCCGGGGTCGCGTGGTCGGTCAAGGGCGAGATCCACTTCGGCCTCGATCACCGAGATCGGCGTACGGAGCTCATGGGACGCGTCGGCTGTGAACTCAGCCTGTCGTCGACGGATCAGTTCGGACGGCGCAGACGCTCGCAGCCCGACGATGGTCGCGCCGATGAAGACCGCGAGGGCGAGGATCACACCGAACACCAGCTCGGCCAAGAACAGCGTCGACTTCGTGTTGGCCGTACTCGCCATGCTCTGCCCGGCCACCAGGGTCGTGTCTCCGTTCAGAATCGCGTCGAACCGGAGGGTGGAGGTGCCTACCTGCAGCGTCACGGGAGCTGAGCCCCACGAGCGGTTCGGAAGGACCGGACCGCCCGGCGTCAGCGAGGTGACGGCCCCGGTCGGCGAAATGGACCAGAGGAACAAGGGTGCGTCGTCCACGTCGACCTTCTCTGCTTCTGCTGACCCTGTGCCGGGAAGCTGCAGCGTCTGCTGGCGGACGTCCTCGAGTCGATCACTGAGGCGCGCGTCGATGTTCCCCACGAGGTGGTGGGTGACCAACACGTTGAGCACGAGCGCGGCGACGACGTAGCACACCATGACGAACAGCGTGGCGACCGCTGCGACCCGGAGCGCGTGCGGGCGACGCGCCCGGAGCAAGTTCACGTCTCCACCATCCGATAGCCGGTGCCACGTACCGTCTCGATCCGCGCGCGGCTGCCGGACAGCTTCGTTCGTGCGCGGCCGACGTGCACATCGATCGTGTTCGAGCCGACGGCGGATGCCTCGTCCTCCCAGATCTGCGTCGCGATCGAGCGCCGGGTGACTACAGCGGGCGACCGGCGGAGAAGGAGCTCGACGAGCGCCGTCTCGGTCGCCGTCATGGGGACAGGTTGCCCTCCGACCGTGACCTGTCTCGTCGCCGGATCGAAGCGCAGGTTGCCGCATTCGAGGACCGGAGTCAGAGCAAGGGCAGGTCGACGCTGCAGCGCACGCAGGCGTGCGATCAACTCGGAGAAATCGAATGGTTTGACCATGTAATCGTCCGCACCCTCGTCGAGACCGGCCACCCTGTCGGACGGCATGTCGCGGGCGGTCAGCATCAGGATCGGGGTACGGTCGCCCCGGCGCCGTGCCTCCGAGACGACCTGGAATCCGGACAACGCGGGCATGCGCCAGTCCAACACGGCGACGTCGTAGTCGTACGATCGGAGGTGGCGGAGCGCGGACTCCCCGTCGGAGACGGCGTCGACGACGTACCCGTCCTCCTTTAGTCCCCGCTCGAGGACGGAGCGGAGCGCATCGTCGTCCTCAGCGACGAGGATCCTCACGTGTACCGGAAACCGAGGTGTGACACGGCCCTCAGGCTATGGCCCGAGATTGGTGGACGGTGTGCGCTCGTTCGTCATCGATTCTTCAGGTTTCCCGCGTAGCCTGGCGCCGAGCAATGCACACCCTGGACACACGCGTGCCGATCGATGTGCACAGCACCTCGACACCGTGAGGCGCGACCGAGCCTCCTTTTCGCCGGCCGCCCGCGCGGGCGCAGGAGCGGGTCAGGCGGCTGACAAGGTTCGCCGTGCTCGTCGCGGGTGGTGCGACCGCGTTCATCGGGGTCATCGTGGCCAAGGAGCATCCCGGCTCGTCAGCTCCGTCGCCGAGGACGGTCCCGCCGGTGACCCCGGCGCCGACGACCTCGACCAGCACGACCAGCACGACCGCTCCGGCCATTTCGGGCTCGACCGGCAGCGGCGTTCCCTCCGGGGGCGGTGCTCCGTCCCCGACCTCGCCCACCACGACCACCACGACCACGACCCCGCCCACCACCACGACGACCCAGCCCGTCGTCACGTCCGGCGGGACCTCGTCGCGCTAGGAGAAGTGGGCCGTGCAGTATGAATTGCGCCGTCTGCGCCGCGCGCCAATGATGACCGCCGTGCTGATGGCGGGAGCGAGGTAACTCGTGGAAGAAATTCTCAGGTCAGCTGGCTCCGCCGTCGTCTTCGAGTCATTTCTCTTGTCGGCGGGATATGCCGCCGTCTTCGTGCTCAGCTTTGTTTCGGCCATGGGGCTTCCGGTCGGGTCCGAGCTGGCCATCATCGGCGGCGGCGCGCTGGCCAGCGGCGAGATCTTCACTCACAGCGGCAAGTCCTTGAACCTGGCGGTCGTGATCATCCTCGCCATTCTCGGCGAGGTGCTCGGGTCCGGTGCTGGCTATGCCCTCGGTCGGTACGGGGGCCGCCCCCTCGTCGACAAAGTAGGCAAATACCTGCTGCTGACGCACAAGGACCTCGATCGCGCCGATGCGTGGTTCGCCCGCCGCGGCGAGGGGTTTGTGTTCTTCGGTCGCTTCATCCCGTTGTTGCGATCCTTCGTGTTGTTCGGGGCGGGGCTTGGTGAAATGGCCATCGGCAAGTTCTTCCTGTACACGACGATCGCGTGCGCCATCTGGTGCACGGCGCTCGCTTCCCTCGGATACAGCCTCGGCAGCACGTACAGCAAGGTGGTCAGCGACTTCGGCGACGCCGGCTACGTCCTGGCCGCCCTGGCCGTCATCGCAGTGGTCGTGGTGTTCTGGCACCGCTACCGGACGTACAAGGCCGAGCAGGTCAACGGACGGCACCAGCGCCAGACCTGAGCGACTGTCCGGGGCGCTCACCGCAACCGGATTGCGACCGGAACAGAACAGTCGCTGGTCAGCGCAGCGCGCGTGATGTGCAAATCGGTCAAAAAGGGCCGAATTGCCTATGGAAGGGTGTCACGACCGTTGAAGTGACTTTTGGCCGGTGTTACCTTCCCCGAGGAGGATCTCGGGGGAGGGGGAAACATGGGGATTTTGCGACGTCGTGCCTGTCACGCCATGGGTCGCCGTGGGGTCCGGTGGGGGAGCCTCGCTCTCGCGGGTGCCGCTGCGCTCAGCACGTCGGTCTTGGCCCTGCCGGCGCCTGCGCAGGCCGGTCTGCTCGGAGGCGGCTCGTCCGAGTACATCGTCTCGGCGCCCGGCGGCTCGCTGGGCGTGGTCGTGGACGCCGTGGAGGGCGTCGGCGCCACCGTCGGCAGCACCCTGTCGTTCGTCGATGCGGTCACCTCGCAGCTGAACCCGCTCGAGGTCGCCCTGCTGCAGGCCACCCCGGGCATCGTCGTCACGCCCGACCTGACGGTGAAGGTCCAGGGCTCCATCGGTCCGTCGGGCCATGCCCCGGCCGCCGTCTTCCCGCAGCAGACCGAGGCCACCCAGGTGTGGGCCCAGGGTGACACCGGGGCCGGCGTCAACGTCGCCGTCCTCGACACCGGCATCACCCCGCTTCCCGACTTCGCCGGCCGGCGGGTCGACGGCGTCGACCTCTCCGGCGGCAACAACCCGTGGCAGGACAGCTATGGCCACGGCACCTTCGTCGCCGGCCTGATCGCCGGGAACGGCGCCTCCTCGGGCGGCAGCTACACGGGCGAGGCGCCTGGTGCGGGCCTCGTCTCGGTCAAGGTCGCCGGTGCCTCCGGGGAGACCGATCTGGCCACCGTCATCGCCGGCGTCGGCTGGACCATCGCCAACGAGGCGACGGACAACATCCGCGTTCTCAACATGTCCCTCGGGTACCTGCCGGTGGAGTCCACCGTGTTCGACCCGCTCGACCAGGCGGTCGAGCAAGCCTGGGGGGCCGGGATCACCGTCGTCGCCTCCGCGGGCAACTCGGGCCCCGGCAACGGCACCGTGCTCTCACCCGGTGACGACCCGCTGGTCATCACGGCCGGTGCGGTCGACGACGGGGGCCAGACCAACCCCGCCGACGACACCATGACGACGTTCAGCAGCATCGGGCCGACCAACCCCGACGGATGGTTCAAGCCCGACCTGGTGACCTCCGGCCGCTCAGTGGTGAGCCTGCGCGACCCGGGATCGACGATCGACGCGCAGAATCCGACGGCACGGGTGGGCGACGCCAACTTCGTCGGCTCCGGCACCTCATTCAGCTCGGCCATCACGAGCGGCGCCGCCGCCCTTCTGATCGCGGCCAACCCCTCGTACGCGCCCGACACGGTAAAGGGGACGCTGCTCGGGACCACGACGCCCGGCCCGGTCGGCGACCCGTTCGTGGACGGCCACGGCATCCTCAATGTCGCCGACGCCGTGAGCTCCGCGCCAATGACCCTGAACCAGCCCGTGCCGAATCTCGACACGCCGATGGGGCAGACCGTCAGCCTCGAGTCCTCCGGTACCTCGTCGTCGTGGAACCCCGCCAACTGGACCGGCTCGGCGTGGAACGGCTCGGCGTGGAACGGCTCGGCGTGGAACGGCTCGGCATGGAACGGCTCGGCCTGGAACGGCTCGGCCTGGAACGGCTCGGCCTGGAACGGCTCGGCGTGGAACGGCTCGGCCTGGAACGGCTCGGCGTGGAACGGCTCGGCGTGGAACGGGTCGGCCTGGAACGGGTCGGCCTGGAACGGGTCGGCCTGGAACGGCTCGGCGTGGAACGGGTCGGCCTGGAACTGACGCATCCGAGAGCGGCAGCAGTAGCCAAAGGGGAATCGGAGACCGGGTGAACCTTCCAAGGTCGTCACGAATCGTGGTCGCGCTCTGGGCGGTCGCCGGCCTGGTGACGCTGGGGCTGGCGCTGGCTCGCATGGTGGCCGCCGGCTGGCCGGGCGGCACGGACGTGGTGTTCGCCGCCGTGTTCGGCGCGCTCCTCGCCGCAAGCTGGATCTGGCCGATCACGCTGTACGTCGGTGGCGAGTCCGACGCCATCGACTTCGACGAGGGCTTCTTCGTCCTGCTCGTCCTTCTCGTGCCGTCGGCCATGACCGTGTTGGTCTTCGCCTTCGTGACGATCGCATCGCAGGCGATCAAACGGCGGCCGCTGGTCAAGTCGCTGTTCAACGTGGGCCAGGTGGTGACCTCGGTGGGCGTCGGCGCCGCCGTCTTCAGCCTCCTCCACGACTCCGGCACGGCGCTCGGGTACGCCGAGATCGGGGCCGCGGTGGCGGGGGCCGCGTGCTACTTCGTCGTGAACACCGCCGCCATGGTGTCCATCATGTCGACGCTCGGCACGCCGTGGCGCCACACGGTGCTCGGCGGCCTCAAGGGCAAGCTCCTCGTCGTCGTCGGGGGCATCGGCGTCGCGGTCCCGGTGGCGCTTCTGCTCGCGCACAACGCCAAGTACCTCCCCGTCGCGCTGCTGCCGTTGCTGATCGTGCGCTATCTCGGCACCGGGCAGTTCTACGCCCTGCGCGACCGGGCCCGGCTGCGTGGCCTGTTCGAGGCGACACTCGACGTGAACCGCTCCATGGGGAGGGAGGAGACCAAGACGGCCGTGCTGACGGCGGCCGGCTCGCTGCTCCGCTCGCCCGAAGTCACGCTGACGGGCTCGCGGCCCGACGGCGAGGGTCTGTCCGCGCCCATGACCCTGGCCGACCGCACGCTCTGGCTCGGCGTCTCAGGCCGCAGCCGGACCGAACCCTTCGACGACGCCGACCGCGCCCTCCTCGAGGCGCTGGCGTCGGTGGGTGCGATCGCCCTCGCCAACGCGAACCTCTACGCCGAGGTGCAGCGCCAGCGGGAGAACCTCTCGGTCATCACGAGCAGCCTCGGCGAGGGCGTCTGCGCCATCAGCGAGGCCGGCGAGATCACCTTCATGAACCCGGCCGGCGCGAGCATGCTCGGCTGGTACAGCCTCGGCAACGGGAGCGGCGACGGCGGCGCGTTACTGCCGGCCGGCGAGACGCCACGGTTCTTGCTCGACCCCGCCATGCGGGCGATGGCCTTGCGCCGCAACGTCACCAGCTACGACACCCGCTTCGACCGGCCCGACGGCTCGCACTTCCCGGTGACGATGACGGCCTCGCCCGTGGTCGGCGGGTCGGCTCCTTCCGGAGCGGTCATCGTCTTTCGCGACACCTCCGAGCGCAAGGCGTTCGAGGAGCAGCTGGCCCGCCACGCGTTCCAGGACGCTCTCACCGGGCTGGCCAATCGCCGTCTCCTGCTCGACCACCTCGATCACGCGCTGCTGCAGGCCGACCGCGCCGGCAGCCAGGTGGCGGTGCTGTTCTGCGATATCGATCGCTTCAAGGTGGTCAACGACAACCTCGGGCACCAGGTGGGCGACGAACTGCTCCGGGTCATCGGCGAGCGCATTTGCCGCGCCGTGCGGCCAGCCGACACGCTGTCGCGCTTCGGCGGTGACGAGTTCGTGATCCTGCTCGAGGGCGTCCATGCACCCGACGACGCCAGCGAGGTCGCGAACGCCGTGCTCGACTCGCTGCGCGACCCGATCATCCTCAGCGCCGGCCACGAAGTGGTCGCCACCGTCAGCATCGGCGTGGCCCTCAGCGAGTCCGGCAAGTCTCGCGACGACCTGCTGCACGACGCTGACGTCGCGATGTACCGGGCCAAGGAGCGGGGCCGGGGCGGCCAGTTCGCCGTCTTCGACGTCGACCGCATGGGCGAAAGGTCGTCCGGCCGCCTCGACCTCGACACTGCGCTCCACCACGTCGTCGATCGCGGCGAGATCGAGGTCGTCTACCAGCCTCTCGTGTCGCTCTCCGACCGGCGCATCGTCGGCGCTGAGGCGCTCGTGCGCTGGAACCACCCGGACCACGGGATCCTGCTCCCGGCCCAGTTCATCCAGCTGGCGGAGGACAACGGCACCATTCTGCCCATCGGACGCACCGTGCTGGAGCAGGCATGCCGCCAGGCGAAGGCGTGGCGGGAGACGTTCGGGGTCTCGCTCCAGATCGGCGTGAACCTCTCGGCCCGCCAGTTCCAGCAGGTGACCCTGGCCGAGGAGATCGCCGGCGTGCTGCGCGCCACCTCCATCGATCCCTCGCAGCTCTGCCTCGAGATCACCGAGAGCCTGGCCATGGACGACGTGGACCTGACGTCGTCGATCCTTACCATCCTGCACACCCTTGGCGTGCACGTGGCCATCGACGACTTCGGCACCGGGCACTCGTCACTGGGCTATCTCGCTCGCTTCCCCGTCGACGTCGTCAAGATCGACCAGAGCTTCGTGCGCAACATCGAAGGTGACCCCGTGAAGTCGGCCATCGTGTCCGCCGTGGTCGCGCTCTCCCAGGCCATCGGGTCCACCACGGTCGTCGAAGGCGTCGAGACGCTGGCCCAGCTCGAAGAGGTCAGGAAGCTCGGGTGTGACGGGGCTCAGGGCTTCTACTTCGCCCGGCCGGTTTCGGCCCACTCCTTCGGCGTGCTGTTGGAGGCCAACACCAAGTCCACGCCGGACCTGCACATCGTCCAGGGGGCGCTCGCCGGCTGAAGCGGGGGCGGCCTCGGGCCCCGCCTACTATGGCGCCGTGGCCGACCGCGACGCCTGGCAAGAGGAGTTCGACCGGTCGCCGCGGCGCGCCACGCGGTTCGAGACGATGTCGGGGGTGCCGCTCGCGCCCGTCTACGGGCCGCCTGGTGCCGAGATGCCCGGCCAGTACCCCTACACCCGGGGCCCGTACGCCTCCATGTACCGCTCGCGCCTGTGGACGATGCGCCAGTTCGCCGGCTTCGGCAGCGCCGCGGACACCAACGGCCGCTTCAAGGAGCTGCTCCGCGCCGGCGGCGACGGGCTGTCCACCGCCTTCGACATGCCGACGCTGCTCGGCCGCGACTCGGACGACCCCTGGGCCAAGGGGGAGGTGGGCCGGGCCGGGGTTGCGGTCGACACGCTGGCCGACATGGAGACGCTCTTCGGCGGCATCGACCTCGGGGCCGTGTCGACGTCCATGACCATCAACTCGCCGGCCGCGCCGGTGCTCGCCATGTACGTCAAGGTCGCCGACAACACCGGTGTGCCCCGCGCCGCGCTGAGCGGGACGCTCCAGAACGACATCTTGAAGGAGTACCAGGCCCAGAAGGAGTACGTCTTCCCGCCCCGGCCCAGCGTCCGCCTGGTCACCGACGTCATCCGTTTCGCCTCGGCCGAGTTGCCACGCTGGCACCCGGTGTCCATCTCCGGCTACCACATCCGCGAGGCGGGCTCGACCGCCGCCCAGGAGCTCGCGTTCACGCTCGCCAACGGGTTCGCCTACGTCGAGGCCGCGCTGGCGGCCGGGGCGGAGATCGACGACTTCGCCCCCCGGCTCAGCTTCTTCTTCAATGCCCACATCGACTTCTTCGAAGAGATCGCCAAGTACCGCGCCGCCCGCCGCATCTGGGCCCGCACCATGCGCGACCGCTACGGGGCGAAGAAGGACCGCTCGCTCCAGCTGCGCTTTCACACCCAGACGGCCGGGGTCTCCCTCACGGCCCAACAGCCCGAGGTGAACCTGATCCGCGTGGCCATCGAGGCGCTGGCCGGGGTGCTCGGAGGCACCCAGAGCCTGCACACGGACTCCTTCGACGAGGCGCTGGCGCTGCCCACCGAGCATGCGGCGCGCCTGGCGCTGCGCACCCAACAGGTCATCGCCGAGGAGTCCGGCGTGGTCCACGTCGCCGATCCGCTCGGGGGCTCGTGGTTCGTCGAGGAGCTGACCGACGAGCTCGAGCGCGAAGCCGAGGCCGTCTTCGCCCACCTCCTCGGCGCCGGCGCGGGCTCGATGCTCGACGGCGTGATCGCGTGCATCGACGACGGCTGGTTCGTCGGCGAGATCGCCGATGCCGCCTATGCGTTCCAGTCCAAGGTCGCTCGGGACGAGTGGAAGCTGGTGGGCGTCAACGCCTACGTCGAGGACGAGGGCGCGGCCCCGCCCACGCTCTCCGTCGACCCCGCGGTCGAGGCGGACCAGCTGGCGCGCCTCGCCGCGGTCAAGCAGGCGCGCGACGACGACGCCGTGCGGCGTTCCCTGGCCCGCCTGGTGGCGGACGCGGCGGATCCCACCGTGAACCTCATGCCCACCCTCGTCGAGGCGGCGGGCAACATGGTCACCGTGGGCGAGGCCATGCGCGCCCTCGAGTCGGTCTTCGGCACCTACATGGAGCGCCAGGTCGCCTGAGCGTGGTGGCGAAAGGGGGCGGCGAGCGGCCGCTGCGGGTGCTCATGGCCAAGGTGGGCCTCGACGGCCACGACCGGGGCCTGCGCGTGGTCGCCCGCATCCTGCGCGACGCCGGCTGCGAGGTCGTCTACGCCGGGCTGCGCCAGTCGCCCGAAATGATCGCCGCCATGTCGGCCCAGGAGGATGTCGACGTGGTCGGGGTCTCCATGCACAACGGGGCACACCTCACCCTGGCGCCGGCCGTGGTCGAGGCGTTGCGGACGGTCGGCTTGCGGACGCCCGTCGTCATCGGCGGGATCGTGCCACCCGCCGACGTCCCCGTCCTCCTGGCCGACGGCGTCGCCGCGGTGCTCGGTCCGGGCGCCTCGAACGAGGAGGTGGTGGCCACCGTGCGGGCCGCCGCCGGTGCCATCCCCCTCGGCTGATTCCCTTCGATGAGCCTGCCCTGGCGAACGGGGTGGCTAGGAGTCGGTCGGCCCCCGGCGGGGCGAGACTCCCGCGTTGCCGATCGCTGGCCTCTGGCCTCTCCAAAAACCGTAAACCGATCAGTGCATAGTTTTGGGAGACATCCACGGGACTCTCGGCTGATTCCCCGGACCCCTTCCAATCCGCCGACCCCAGGGCCTACCAGAAACCGTAAACGAGTCAGTGCATACTTTCTGGAGACTCATCCACGGGAGACTCCAGGTACCGGCGCAGCGCGACGTGGAGCTGCGGCACCGCAGCGTGCCAGTCCGCCACCATCCCGACGTCGCAGTGGGTGAAGACGGGCGCGCCGGGGTCGGGATTGACCGCCAGGATCGTCGCCGCGCCGCGCACGCCGACCATGTGGTTGAACTTGCCGCTCAGTCCGAGGGCGACGTAGAGGCGGGGCGCGATCGAGCGGCCGGTGATGCCGACCTGGCGTGACCGGGGCGCCCAGCCGCGGTCGGTGACCTTGCGGGTCGCGGCCAGCTCGGCGCCAAGGAGGGCGGCCAGCGGGCTGAGCAGCGGGTAGTCGTCGGGCGTCACGCCGGTGCCCACGCCGATGACCACCTCGGCCCGCGCCAGGGTCTCGACGTCGTCGTTGCGCTCCTCGGCCAGGACGCGCAGCCGGCCGCGCACCTCCAGTGGGCGCACGAGCGAGCGGACGATGTGGCGCGTGCCGCGCCGCGGCGCGGGCAGCACGCCCGGGCGCACCGTCACCATCTGGGTCGCGCTGCGGCACGTGATGTCGGCCACCAGCGCCCCGGCGAAGGCGGGCTTGCCCGCGACGAGCCGGCCGTCACGGACCGTCAGCATGATCGCGTCACCGACGAGCCCCGACCGCGTCGCCGCCGCGGCGCGCGCGGCCACCTCTCGCCCGAACGCCGTGCTCGGCGCCAGCACCGCCCATGGGCTCTCGTCGCGCGCGTAGGCGGTCACCGCACGCGCCACGTCCTCGGGCACGGTCGACCCGGCCAGCTCGACGACCAGGGCCGTGCCGGCCGGCGCGTCGGACGGGCCGTCGCCCGCCTCGGTCCGGGGGCGCAGCAGGTGGACGGCCGCGCCCACCCGGCGGCCCAGACCGGCCGCCGCGCTGACCAGCTCCGCCGCCACCTCGGGCCGGCCGGGCTCGTCCAGCACGGCGATGAGGAGCGAATCTCCCGGGTCGGTGTCGGTGTCACCTTCGGGGTCGGGGCCGGGGCCGGGGTCGGGGCCGGGCCCGGGCCCATGGTCGGGGTCGGGGCCGGACCCGGACGCGTCCGTCCGCGCCAGGGCGCCACGGGCCGCCAGCAGCCGGACGGCCGCCTCTACCTGCCGATCCACCGGCCCCTCGAGCAGATGCAGGGCGCGATCGTGCTCCATCGGCCGGGTCTCGCCGACCACGGTCGGGCTGCCGGCGTCGCCCCACGGCCCGGTCCCGAGCTCGGCCGGCCCGAGCCGGGCCATCAGCGATGCCGGCACCGCCGCCCGCCCCTCGGGATCGACCTTGCACGGGTCGCACAGCCGCTCGGCCACCGACAGCAGGGCCGGCAGGGCCACCTCGACCTCCTGGCGCCCGTCGTCGTGCTCGAGCTCGAGACGAAGCGAGCCCCCCAGGTCGTCCAGGCGCCGGACGCCGTCGGCGAACGGCAGGTCGAGCAGCTCGGCCAACTCGGGGCCGACCTGGCCGGTCTCGCCATCGAGCGAGTTGCGCCCCACCAGAATCAGGTCGAACGGTCCGGCCCGCCGCAGCGCCGCCGCCAGCGCCCGCGCCGTGGCCAGGGTGTCGGAACCGGCGAACGCCTCGTCGCAGACGTGCAGTCCCGAATCGGCGCCCCAGGCGATGGCCTCGCGCAGCACGTCCTCCGCGCTGGGGGGGCCGAGGGTGACGACGGTGCACGAGCCTCCGGTGGCACCCGCCAGCGTGACCCCCTCGGCCACGGCGCGCCGGCAGTAGGCGTTCATCTCGAGCTCGACGCTGCGGCGCACCAGCCGGCCGTCCTTCATCCGGAGCGCCTCAGGCTGAGGGATCTGCTTGGCCAGCGACGCGATCCGCAGCGGCGCCCCGACCACCCGCGCACCACCACCACCACCACCACCACCACCACCACCACCACCACCACCTCCGCCGTCGCTCACCGCCCGACCGCCGCGCCCTCGGGGCTGCGCGGGTCCGAGGCCGCCACCATCCGGCGCCCGCCGTCGGCCTCCGGCTCCACCGCGATGATCTGCGCGCACCCGACGGCCACCGGGTCGAAGGCACTGATGGCGCGCACGCGGTGCCCGCGTTCCTCGAGACCCGGCCGCCACCCCGCCGGCGCATTGGCCTCGACCAGCACGGTGAGGTCCTCGCCCCACCAGAGGCGGAACGGCCCGGCGGAAGGCGCGTCGAGCGCCAACCGGGCCGCGCTGATGGCGGTGGCCGGGTCCTGGCCAGCGTGCAGCAGCCGGGCGAGGAGCTGGCTGATGATCTGGGGCTGCGCGTCGCCGCCCATGGCCCCCACCAGATACGTCAGCTCCCCGTCCGCCCCGGTGGCCAGCATGGGCGAGAGCGTGTGCGGCGGCCGCCGGCCGGGGCCGACCTCGGCCGGGTGGCCCTCGACGAGCGAGAACCCCACGCCGCGGTTGTGCAGGAAGACCCCGGTCGCCGGCTCGACGAGGTGCGACCCGAAGTCGAGTGCGTTGGACTGGGTCAGCGACACGCCGAGGCCGTCGGCGTCGAGCACGCACAGGTGCGTCGTGTCGCCGTCGCCCACCCGGGCGAGCCCGGCCGCGTCGGCGGCGCCACCTCCCGCAGCTCCACCCGCGGCGGTCATGTCCGGTGGCGCCGCCCGTTCGGCGGCCACCCGCTCCGCCGCCCACTCCAGGCGGTCCGCGGCCAGAAGTGCGGCGCCGTCCGCCCCGTCGAAGAGGACCTCGGGCCGGTCGTGGCCGACGGCGCGCCACGTCTCGACCAGCAGGTGCGCCCAGCGCGGGTCGTCGGGGTCGGTCCCGAGCCCCGCCCGCTCGGCCACGGCGGCTCCGGCCAGCGAGAGATAGCCCTGCGACGGCGGCGGCACCGTCCACAGGTCGTGGCCCCAGGCCGGCAGGCGCAGCGGCTCGCACCACTGCGCCAGGCTCGTCGCGAGGTCGGCGGCGACGAAGTGCCCGGCGCCCAGCACCGTCAAGCCACGCCCGAACTCGCCGCCGTAGAAGCCGTCGCGCCCGTCTCGCGCCACCGCGCGCAGCGTGCGAGCGACGCCCGGGACCCTGACGCGTTGGCCGATGTCCAGCGGGCCGTCCGGGCAGAGGTCGCCGGCACCGGCCAGGGCGTGGACGAGATGCGTGGCGAACGCCAGCATGATCGACGCCGCGAAGCCCTTCTCCGCCAGCTCGATCGCCGGCGCCAGCACCCGCTCGAGCGGCAGGCGGCCGTGGCGCCCGTGCAGCGCGAGCCAGCCGTCGACGGCGCCGGGCACCGGGACGCTGCGGATGTCGCCCCGCAGCGGCATCGTCGTCATGCCCTCGGCGCGCATCCGCCCGGGGTCGGATCCTGCGCCGGAGCGGCCGACCGAGAGCAGCGCCTCGGGTTCCGACCCGGGCGGAGCCACCATGGCGAGCACGTCGCCCCCGAGGCCGCAGAGGTGCGGGCCGACGACGGCCATGGCCGCCCCGGTCGCCACCGCGGCGTCGGCGGCCGAGCCGCCGTCCGCCAGCACGCCGATGCCGGCAACCGCCGCCAGCTGGTCGGCCGCCGCGACCATGCCGCGCTGCCCGCGCCGGGGCCCGAAGGGTGCGAGCGGGAGGCTCACACGACGACGACCGAGCGCAGCACCTCACCGCGCTGCATGCGCGCGAACGCCGCCTCGACGTCGCCGATGCCGATCGTCTCGCTGACGAAGCGGTCGAGGTCGAGCCGCCCGTCGAGATAGAGGTCGACGAGCATCGGGAAGTCGCGCGAAGGAAGGCAGTCGCCGTACCAACTGGGCTTGAGCGCGCCGCCGCGGCCGAAGAACTCGATCATGGGCAGGTCGATGCGCATCTCGGGCGTCGGCACGCCGACCTGGACCAGCGTGCCGGCGAGGTCACGCGCCAGGAAGGCCTGCTCCATCACCTTGGGGTGCCCCACCGCCTCGATGCAGACGTCGGCGCCGTTGCCCCCGGTGAGCGCCTTGATCGCCTCGACGGGATCGGTCGCGCCCGCGTCGACCGTGTGGGTGGCGCCGAACGCGGTGGCCTGCTCGAGCTTGCCCGCGTCGAGGTCGACGCCGATGATGACGGCCGCCCCCGCGAGCTTCGACCCGGCGACGGCGGCACACCCCACGCCGCCGCAGCCGAAGACGGCGACCGAGTCGCCGAGCCCGACGCTGCCGGTGAACATGGCCGCGCCGAGCCCGGCCATGACGCCGCAGCCGAGCAACCCGACCGCCTCGGGCCGGGCCGCCGGGTTGACTTTGGTGCACTGGCCCGCGGCCACCAGGGTCTTGTCTGCGAAGGCGCCGATGCCGAGGGCGGGGGAGAGCGCGGTGCCGTCGGCCAGGGTCATCTTCTGCGTCGCGTTGTGCGTGTCGAAGCAGTACCAAGGTCGGCCGCGCCGGCACGACCGGCACTCGCCGCAGACGGCCCGCCAGTTCAAGACGACGAAGTCGCCGGGCGCCACGTCGGTCACGCCGGGACCGGTGGACTCGACGACGCCCGCCGCCTCGTGGCCCAGCAGGAACGGGAAGTCGTCGTTGATCCCGCCCTCGCGGTAGTGCAGGTCGGTGTGGCAGACCCCGCACGCCTTGATCGCCACCACCGCCTCACCCGGTCCCGGGTCCGGCACGACGATCGTCTCGAGCGTGACGGGCGCGCCCTTCTCCTTGGCCACGACGCCGCGCGTTGTTTGTCCCATGCGAGTTCCTCCCGGGTGGCCGGCACACATGATGCCCGATGGCCGTGCCGGCCAAGAAGCCCGGGCCTTCGGCCCGCTGTGCCGCCCTCGCCGCGCCCTGGGGGGCTGAGGAGCGGCACGAGGATCTCGCCCAGATAGGCGCGCCGCTCGACCTCGGGCTCGAGCACGAGCAGCGTGACCCCCATCCGCACGATCCACGAAGCCAGGACGAGCGGTTCGACGGGGCGAAGACGCCGGCCGCCATGCCTTTCTCCAAGATCTGCTCAGCGACCGGGACGACCGGGTCGCGCACGCGCCCGAAGTGGCCCTCCAGGATCGTGCCCACCAGCAGCACCTGCTGCTCCATCGTCCGCGCCTAGCGGGCGAAGCACCTCGTGGCGGCGTCCAGGTACGGGTCGAGGGCTGGGTCAGGCGTCTCGGGCAGGCCCTCGAGCAAACGGGTGAGTGTGTCCATGTCGAGTCCCACCGCCAGCAGCCGGTCCAAGCAGCCCGCCTCCGGCCGATGTGAGAGCGACGAGATTGTCGTCGCTTCTCTGAGAAGTTAGTGCCGGGCCGGCACGACCAGGGAATGACGCGCTGCGGCCCCCCGCCTGAAGGCGGGAGGCCGCAGCGCGCTGGGCGCTCGTTTGGCGCAGCGCGCTGGGCGCCGCCCGCGACCTACGGGGAGACCAGGCTGAACGTGCCGGTCCCGAATGTGGAGCCGTTGCCGTTCCCCTGGGTGCCCGTGGTAGAGGGCCCGCTCGAGCCGACGAGTGGCCGCTCTCTGCTGAAGATGTACAGCGGCTTGCCGCCGTAGGTGACCTGCTCCGTCCCGTTTGGCCGCACGATGGTGCCGACGTCGCTGGCATTGACGCCCGAGCCCGGGGCGATGATCGGGGCGCCGACCGTGACCACAGGGATCATGAACCGTGCGCACGCGTGTTCGCAGGCAATGGCCGTCGACGTGTCGTTGCTGAAGCTGTACGCCGACACGGCCACGCCGCGAGGAACGACGGAGGGCAGCATCTCGACCGCCAGCTCCGTGGAGGAGTACGTGGTCCCGGTTTGGGGTGCTTCAGTCTCGATCGTGGCCTGACCAATAGCGGGGAGCCCGGCTCTGGACACGAGGCTCCACGCGGTGTGCCACGGCGGGAGCGGCAGCACGGTCTCGTAGAAGCGCTCGCCGGCGAAGGAGTGCTTGCCCGGGTTGAACAGGTAGAGCGGGTGACCTCCGTAGGTCACCTGGTACGTGTCGATGTCGGCCCGGAAGACTTCCCCGAGGAGTCCGGCGTTGGTGCCGGGGCCGGCCACAGGCGGTCGGTCCGTCGTGAGGGCCGGCCAGTCAGCCTGGCCGTCGGTCTCCGCGCCGGTGCACGAGACGTTTCCGAAGACGGTACCCGACACGACCACGGTGAGGCAGCCGGGCGAGTAGGTCTTTCCGGCCATTGCCCGTGGGTCGATGGTCGCGAGGTAGAGCGACGACCCGGCCGGGTAGGTGTAGTGCGCCGGATTCTTCGACGTCGCAGGCACGTATCCCGCGCCGAGGCCTCCCACCTTGAGCACCGGTCCGTAGGGGCTGCCGGCCACTTCGACGGTCGCCTGGTTTGGGTCTGGGCTCGTTCCGCTCCTCACGGCCGCCGTGGCGGTGACGGCAGGGAACGCCATCGCGGCCACGAGCACGGCCGCGCCGATGAGCAATTTGGTGCGCATGGTCCTTCGTGTCTCCTCTCGCCAAGGGCCCGGGGCCCGAGGACATCGCTGTGGCCTTCGTGCGGAAACTCGTGTGGACGCAACCAACGGAGGTTTCCGACTCCACGAGCGTGTTCCACCGCGTCGCGGACGGCAAGGAAGTTGGCACCACCATGGAGGCGCCGCTGCGGGGGCGGTGGCACCCCCTTCGTCCGCCGGCGCACGTCGCCGCGTGCGGTCGGGGTGGGCCTCTATCCGGGACCGAGGACCCGCAGCGGCGGCCACGGGATGTTCCGCGCCACTCCGTAGGCGCCGATCACCAGGCCGATGGCGATCGGGACCCATCGCCTTTGCGGCAACCGCCACAGGTGGGGCCCATCTGACGCGTCGAGGAGCCACGCCAGCCACGCCCATGCGACGTAGGGGAGTGCGAGCAGCATCAGCGGGTTGCGTGCGAACGCGGCGGTCACATCCCCATGGGTCAGCGAGTAGATGGCCCGCGACGAGCCGCAGCCGGGGCACCACAGCCCTGTCAGCGCGTGGAAGGGGCAGTCCGGTGTTTGCCCCTTGTACGGGTCCACCACGGCCGTGGCGAGGCAGACGCACAGCGCGGCGGCTGCGGCGAGAGCCGGGCCGGCCAGCCTGGGGACGGCGAGCTTCGGGAGCGCGAGCGCCGTCGCAGCCGGCCTCACGGCTGGGGCTGCGTGTTGTGCGCCGCGACCGCCACGATCACGATGATCACGATATAGATCACGAGGACGGCCGCACCGCACACGGCGGCGATCTGCGCCCAGCGTTTCGCACTGGCCGACGCGTCCAGCGCGGCGCGAATGTTTCCGCTAGCGACGAGTCCGTCGACCTTGGCGGCGTTGACGATGGAGACGATGCCGAACGGCAGGCAACAGAACAACGTCGTCAGGATGGCCCAGACCAAGTAGTTGGGCACCTGCTGCACGCGGTAGCCGCCACCGTAGGGACCGGACGCCGGACGGTACGCCGCGTAGTCGTACGAACCGGGCGCGGGCGGCGGTGGTGGGCCGGACGAGCCGGCCGGAGGCGGGACCGCCAGGGGCGGCCCGGTGGGTGGCGATGGCCACGTCACTGAAGGCGGAGGGGACTGTGGCGCCCGGTATGACGACTCTGACGACTCTGCGGACTGGGCCGGATCTGTGTCCCCGCCCTCTGGAGGCGGTGCGTCCCCAGTGGGGGGACCCAGGTCGAGGGCCAGAGGAGTGCCGCAGTTCGGGCAGACTTCACCGGCCTCGGCGGGTGTCGCGCATTTCGGGCATTCCATCGTGCACCGAGTCCTTCTTCGAGGGGTCGCCGCACCGGATTCTTCCCTACCGGCAGGCCCAAGGGGTGGAAGCCCGTCCGGGCTCGCGGTCGGTCAGGACCGCGGGGTCATTCCGAGGCCCCGATCGCCTTCTTCCAGGTGGGTTCCGCTTGTCACGCCCACTGAGACGAAACAAAGTGGGGAGCGGAGTCCACGCCACAACCGTTGACGTTTTACCAAGGAGGTCGTGCCATGCTCCAGACGCTCGCGAGCCCGGCTTCGGTCGTCGCCGTCGAGGTGGTGGGAAAGCTCGAGAAGGCGGACTACGACTCGGTGCTCCTCCCGGCCATCCAACATCAGATCGAAGGTTCGGGCGAGATCCGGTGCGTGTGGGTGTTCGGCGACAAGTACGAGGGCCTGACCGTTGGCGCCATTGAGGGCGATGCCAAGCTGTACATCGGGGAGCTCGTGCACCGGAACCTGTCGAACTGGAAGCGCTGTGCCGTCGTCACGAACCTCGATTGGCTTCGGCACTCCATCGAGATCTTCCGCTTCATGATCCCCGGTGAAGTCGCCGTCTACGAGGTGACCCAGACGCAGGCCGCCATCGAATGGGCGGCGGCTTGACGCACGTCGCTCCGCTCAGGAATGGTCCCGCTCGTACGCCACCGGGCGGTGAGAGTTCAGGAGCCTTCCACCAGGTCGCCGGGTGGCCACGCGGGGCAGACGCCTCCCCTTCCCATCAGAGGAGGTTCATGTGGCACGCAGCTAACCCTTGCCCCCGCCGTTTGACGTGCCCGGCCGAGCCGTGTTCGCGCCGCCGGGGGTGACGAACCTGTTGGTAGGGGTCTTGGGATGGCGGGCGCCATGGCGTGGTCCGCCGTCCAGGTTCTGGACTTCGGTCGCGTTGATCGTCACGTTCGACACATCGAGCGAGTTGGACGCTGCATCGCAGTAGATCCCGATGAACGGGAAGCCGGCCGACAACGTGACGGCCGCTTGGACCGGATCGGCGCCGTACCAACCGTGCAGAGCACCGGGGACATCCTCGATTTCTCCGTCGCTCCTCTGAGTGGCACTCAAACTCACTGCAGCCGCGTAGCAGAAGACGGTTCCGGTGGCGGTCTCCACCCTGGCGATCCCGTCGACGAGATATTGACCCGGGGCCGACGACGACACGACTGCGAGTGCGACCAGGTGGTATGCGTTGGCGGAGTAGCTCAGAAAGCTGTTGTCCGCTGCGTGGATTCCGTTAATCACCCCGTTTGCCCCCGGCGCTCCTTGCGCACCGGTGGCACCCTGCGCACCGGCGGCGCCCTGCGCACCGGCGGAGCCCTTTGCCCCCTGCGGGCCGGCTGCACCCTGAGCGCCCTTCGCCCCGGCTGCACCCTGCGCCCCGGCCGCAGCCTGCGCCCCGGCTGCACCCTGCACCCCGGCCGCACCCTGCACCCCGGCTGCACCCTGGGCGCCCTTCGCCCCCGCTTTGCCCTGCGCCCCGGCTGCACCTTGGGCCCCCTGCGCACCCTTTGCACCCTGTGCACCCTTCGCCCCCTGGGGGCCGGCCTGATTCCAGGAGATCCTCGTCGCCCCCGCCGGGCACGTCGTGTCCGACGTGCGATACGTCATGGCGTCAGTCGTGTCGGAGTAGCACGCGTAGACCTTGCCGGTCGCGGCCATGATCCTCGTGCTGGCCCCGGCCCCCGCTGCTGCAGAGGCGATACCGCCGACGGCTGCCGCGGCGGCCAGCCCCGCTGCGACCTTCTGGCGTGTCAACGTCCTCCGTTGTCCGCCCTTCCGCCCGATTGGTCGTGAGCCGACTCGTTTCTGAGCCATACTCCGTCACCTCGCTCAGTGGTCCACCAAGCTCGGTGGCGCGAGCTGAACATACCGCTGGTCGAAAAACGAGTCAATGGGGGTTTTCAAGGGGTCGGGCTAGCCGAGCCGATCACAGGAAAACCCCGTGTCGTTGCGAGTCGGATCTCGCTTGATTCAAGCGACGATTGCACCCGACGAGACTTCAGTGGCCCCCAGCGAGTGGAGGCAGGGCCGGACCAGGTGCCACTACCACGAGTCTCCGCCCGCTCCGTGGATAAGCGTGGAGGTGGACAAGCCGCGCCGGCCCTACGCACCGGTGTCGGCGCGCACCCAGCTCCGGATCTCGGAGAACACCTCGCGCATCGACTCGGTGGACGCCGGCCGCTCCAGCTGCTGCACGCCGACGAGCACCCCGAGGGAGATCAGCGCCATGAGCCGGGCCCGGTCGGGGGGTTCGCCGGCCTCGATGCCCGACGCGGTGAGGTGCTCGAGCCGGGCGGCGTCAACCTTGCGCTGCGCCGCCGCGACCGACTCGTTCGTCCAGCTCCAGGCGCGGATGGCCGCCTCGGCCCCGTGCGGCAGTCCGACGGCGATCCCCTCGAGGAGGTCGTAGCGCTCGGTGGGGTCGGTGATCGACTCCGAGAGCGCAATGAGAGCCGAGGCGTGCTCGTGCGCCCAGTGTTCGAGGAGCCGGTCGACGAAGTCGGCCATGTCGCGGAAGTGGTGGTAGAAGGAGCCCTTGGTCACGCCGAGCTTCGCGCACAGCGCCACGATGGTCAGGCCGCGGAATCCCTGCTCCGCCAATAGCTCGAGGCCGGCCTCGAAGTAGGCGCCCGGGCGCAGGCCCTCCGGCGGCACTAGGCCGGACGGAGCCGATATCGGATGGGCAGCGACTTGAGGCCGCCCACGAAGACGGTGGCCGACGACCTCGGTGTGCCGTTCAGGTCGATCGATTCGAGGCGCGGCAGCAGCTCGCCGAACAGCGCCCTGGTCTCGAGGCGGGCGAGCTGCGCACCGAGGCAGAAGTGCGGCCCGAACCCGAACGCGAGGTGCTTGTTGGGCTGGCGGGCGACGTCGAAGCGGAACGGGTCGTCGAAGACGGCCTCGTCCCGGTTGGCCGAGAGGTAGGCGAGGTAGACGGACTGTCCCGCGGTGATCTCGGTCCCGCCGACGACGGCGTCCTCCGCCGCGGTCCGCATGAACTCCTTGACCGGGGTGACCCAGCGGATCATCTCCTCCACCGCGCTCGGGAGGAGCCCCGGGTCCGCCTGCAGGCGCGCCAGCTCGTCCGGGTGGCGCAACAACGCGTGGAGCCCGCCGGCGATGGTGGAGCTGGTGGTGTCGTGGCCGGCGGTGGCGATGATGACGTAGTACGACGCCAGGTCCATGTCCGGGAGGTACTCGCCGTCGAGACGCGCGTTGGCCAGAACGGACGCGAGGTCCTGGGTCGGAGTGGCGCGTCGCGAGGCAGTGAGCTCGGTGAAGTAATTGAAGAAGTCGAGGAGGACGGTGAACTGCTCTTCGAGGTCCGTGGAGCGCCGCAGTTCCTCGTCGTCGCCGCCGAACAGCTGCTGGGTGAGCATCAGCATGCGGTCGAAGTCGCTCTCGGGCAGCCCGAGCAGCGACAAGATCACATAGAGGGGGTAGTGCACTGCGATGTCGCCGACGAAGTCGCACTCGGTCCCGAGCTCGGCCATGCGGTCGACGAAGCGGACCGCCAGCTCGCGCATGCGGTCCTCCATGCGCCGCAAAGCGTTCGGTTGGAACCAGGCCGCCGCAATGGCCCGGTACGCCTTGTGATCGGGCTCGTCCAGGTGAATGAGCGTGCGCAGGACCTGACCCTTCGCCTCGGCCAGGACCTCCGCGGCCTCGGAAGCCAGGAGCGGACGCGGTGCGCTGAGGAAGCGCGCGTTGTCGCGCTCGACGTCCATGACGTCGGTGTGCCGAGTGACGGCCCAGAACGGCCGGTAGCCCCCTTCGTCGACCCAGTGGACCGGCGACTGGCGGCGCAACAGCGTCGCTGCCTCGTGGAATCGGTCCTCGTGGGCGTAGGCCCCGGGATCGACGAAAACCTTGCCGGCGTCGTCGACGCTCAGCCCCGCGGTCGTGGTCATGGTGCCCCCAATCGGTTCGGTCCCGTTCCGTACCTTAGGGTATGGAACGGCTCGGATGCCGAGGGGCGATTCTCAGCTGTCCGGAGCCCGACGCCGGCCCCGCAGCGTGCTGGCCAGGAGGAACGCCGCCGTGAGGAGCGGGAGGAGGATGGCGCCCAGCCAGTGGGTGCCGGCGAGGAGGAACGCGACGGCGACGATGACCCCGGTGGCGAGGGCGAGCTCGGGCGTGTCGCCGACCAGGAAATCCCACCAGAAGTGCCCGAAGGCCCGGATGCCCCGTCCGAGGGTGGCCATCACGGCGTCGCCTCCTCGACCGTGGCGGCCGGTGCGGGCAGCCTGGTCCGGAGCAGGGCGCCGTAGGCGAAGAAGGTGACGGCGAAGAACCCGACGAGCACGGGAATGGCCAGGTCGCCGCCCGGCCAATGCACCCCTGCACCTTCGCCGGCCCAGAACACCCCGAAGCTGGTCAACATGACCCCGACGGCCGCCTTGATGGTGTTCTCGGGGACCTCGCTCAGCTGGCGCGCCACCAGCAGGCCGACGATCGTCACCACGACGACCGCCGCGCCGGCCGCCAACGCGGCGATCCCCAGGCGGTGCTGGGCCGCCCCCAGGCTGACCACGATCAGCACGACCTCGGTGCCCTCGAGGAACACCCCCTTGAAGGCCACGGCGAAGCCGACGCCGTCGTATCCCTTGCGTCGCGTGGCGCGGTCCTCCTCGCTCAGCTCGGCCACCGTCTCGGCGTAGATCTCGTCCTCGTCGTGCGGTGCCTTGTGGCCGCTCGACCGCAGGATCGCCTTGCGCAGCCAGTTCAGCCCGAGCACGAGCAAGAGCGCGCCCACGACCACGCGCAACGCGTCGATCGGGATGTACCGGATCAGCGGGACGCCGACGGCCAGCACCAGCACCCCGAGCACCACCGCCGCCAGGGCGGCACCCTCGAGGGCCGAGCGCCAACCCCGGCTCACCCCGGCGGCGACGACGATGGTCAGGGCCTCGACCATCTCGACGAGGCTGGCCGCGAAGACCGCCAGGACGAGCACGATGGTGGAGGAGGTGTGCATAGGTGACCAGCGGAGAAATTACTTGGCCCGGGCCTACCCCGGGACCGAAATGACTTGGCCCGGGCCTACCGGACCGAAATGACTTGGCCCCGGGTCCGCCCCGGCCCAAGTTGCACCGGCGGTAGTGTGCGGAGCACTGACCAGGGACTCTGGTGAAGGGAGACGGTTGGAATGGGTGAGGGCGCGACCGAGCCGGAGCTGGCGGGGTCGGCGACGGCGACGGCGACGACGGCGGCGGCGGACCGCAACTACGTGGTCGTGTCGGCCGACACCCACGCGTCGCCCGACAGCCTGGACCACTTCCTCTCCTACGTGGACCCGGCGCACCGCGAAGCGGTCGCCGGCTTCGGCGACATGTCGTCGACGGCCATCAGCATGTTCGGCGGGTTCGACCCCGGCAAAGTCGACGAGGCGGACCCCGTGCGGGCGACCGCGGCCCGGCGGCTGGCCGGCATGGGGGTGGACGTCGACGCCGCCAAGGGGTGGCTGGCCCACTACGGCACCGACTGGGTGGTGCCGGGCGACGGCGGCGGCCGACGCCTGGCCGTGCTGGAGGAACAGGGCATTCACGCCGAGGTCACGCTGCCGGGGCCGATCCTCGCCGGCGGGCTCTCGCCGGCCATGTACCTCGGCGCCGTCACCGACAAGGGGCTCGAGATGGTGTGGCCGGCGCTGCACGGCTACGTGCGTTGGCTGGCGGACTTCTGCGATGCGGCGCCGGGCCGGCGCGCCGGCTGCATGCCGATCGACTTCCACGACATGGATCGCGCCGTCGAGGAGGTGGCCTGGGCGCGCCAGCACGGCATCTTCGGCGGCGTGATGCTTCCGGCCATGTCGGTCACCTCCAAGCTCCCTGGATACGCCGACGAGTACTACGAGCCGTTCTGGAGCGCGTGTGAGGAGCACCTGATGGTGGTCAACCTGCACACGGGTGCCTCCGGGTCGGCGACCGACACGAAGTTCCTCTACGACTCCGAGCACGGCGGCATGCTCGGGCTCTACGAAGTGTTCGTGTTCACGCGACGGCCGCTGTGGTTCATGATCTTCGGCGGCGTCTTCGATCGCCATCCCGACCTCCGGGTCGTCGTGACCGAGAACGGCGTCCAGTGGCTGCCCTCGCTGATCCGCGACATGGAGTCGTTCTTCGACACCCACGGCGGTGCCCCGGTCCGCGGGTACCTGAAGATGCGACCGCGCGACTACTTCGAGAAGCACGTGTGGATGGGCGGGTCGCTGATGAAGCGGTACGAGGCCGAGATGCGCCACGAGATCGGCATCGACAAGCTGATGTGGGGTGCCGACTACCCCCACCTCGAGGGGGCGGCGCCCGTCCACCGCGAGACGCTGCGTTACATCTTCGGCGGCCTCCCCGAGGACGATCTTCGCCGGATCCTGGGCGGCAACGCCATCGATCTCTGGGGATTCGATGCCGGCCTCCTCCAGTCGGTGGCCGACCGTGTCGGCCCCACGGTCGCCGACCTCGCGGCGCCGCTCGCGCTGGCCGACATCGAGGACACGTTCAGCTGGAGCCTGGCCCGCCCGGTGCCGCTCGCGGCACGCGTCTCCTAAAGCCTTCTCCTTTCTTTCTTCTTCTTTTGGAGGCCGCCGCGCCGGCACTGCCGGAACGGTTCCGGCGGCACCCGCGCAGCGGCTTTCCCAAAGAACGGTCGCTCCGCTCGACGACGTGTCAGCGCAAATTTGCTTGCGTGAATTGTCACACCCGCGTGCTTCCATCGAGGCGTGGAGCTGGACGACTTCGCCGAGGCCCTCGAGACACTGGTCGCGTCGGGCGCCGAGAACTACGGCGACGGCGCGTCCATCGAGGAGCTGCATCGTCACCTGTCGCGCTTCGAGGCGTTCGTCACCGAGGCGACGGCGGCCTTCGAGGTGGGAGAGGAGTGGGCGGCTGACGGGGCCAAGACGGCGCCCGCGTGGATCACCACCCGCTGCCGTGTCCCCCGGGCCGCAGCACGCCGCCGGGTGCGCCTCGGGCGGGCACTGCGCCATCTCCCTGTGTGCGCCGAGGCCTGGCGTGAGGGCGCGATCGGCACCGACCAGGCCCGCGCCATCGCTTCCGCCCGGCGCCACCGCACCGAGTCCTCCATGGCCCGCGACGAGGCGATGCTCGTCTCCCAAGCGGCCGAGATGGGCTTCGAGGACTTCTACCGGGCCCTCAGCTACTGGAAGCAGCTGGCCGATCCCGACGGGGCCGATGCCGCCGAGGAGGACCGCAAGGCGTCGCGCAACGTCTATCTCGAGGCCAGCTTCACCGGGATGTGGCTGGGCCAGATGACCCTCGATCCGGTCTCGGGCACCATCGTCTCGAACGAGCTCAACCGCCTGGAGCACGACCTCTTCGAAGCCGACTGCGCCGAGGCCAAGGAGCGCCTGGGACGGACGGCCCGGCTCGACGAGCTTGCCCGCACCTCGGGCCAGCGCCGCGCCGACGCCCTCGTCGAGATGGCGACGCGTAGCCGCACCGCCCCCGCCGACGGCATCCGCCCCGCACCGCTCTTTTCCGTTTTCGTCGGCTACGAGACGGTGCACGGGCGCATCTGCGAGCTCGAGAACGGGACCGTCATGACCCCCTCTGCGCTCACCCCCTGGATGAACTCGGCCTACTTCGAGCGGGCCATCTTCTCCCTGGGCACGCGGATCGACGTCAGTACCCGGTCCCGCCTCTTCACCGGCGGAACCCGCCGGGCCTTGGAACTGCGGGACCGCACGTGCACCCACCCCTACTGCTACGAGCCCGCAGAGAACTGCCAGGCCGACCACATCCAGCCCTGGGCCGAGGGTGGCCCGACCACCCAGGAGAACGGCCGGCTGCTCTGCGGGTTCCACAACCGCATGCGCAACCAGCGCCCACCGCCAGGGCAGGCCTCAGCGGCCTGACGCGGGCGGTCCGGCCGACCGGCCCCGCGGAATCACGCCGGCGAACCCGCCGGTGTAGATGAAAGTGCTGCACTTCGGCGCCGCGCCGCGCCCCTGCACCCGCTGAGGTCCGCCGCGCCGCCGCGCCGCTGCGCGCCTGCGCAAGCTGAGGGCCGCCACCGTTGCTGTGGCGAGGGGATATCTCAGGGTTGCCCAGATGCCCAGGGTTGCCCAGGGTTGCCCAGGGTGCCCAGGTAATCAGCGCTCGTCCGCAACGACCAGCCGGTACCCGAGGTCCATCGCCGCCAGCTCGGCCAAGTCGGCGTGTCGCCGGTGCCACGCCCCGCTGGACAGGTCCGCCTCGAGCGCAGCCACGCCCCGGGCCACCATGGCGGGGTCGGCCAGCGCGAGGCCAGAGCAGTTGGCCCGAACCGCCGGGTCGAGATACGCCTCGGGCCGGCACCAGTAGGCACCCAACACGCCGTCCTTCATGTCACGGGGGACGAGCAGCGGAACGATCGAGGTCGCCCCGATGATCTCCGCGACGGCTTCGGCGCCGGGCGCCTGGCGCCGCGTGAACTCGCCCACCTCGGGCACGTAGTCCTCGAGGAACCAGAAGCGCGAGTGCAGCTCGAAGTCGATGGCCACCACGACGCGCCGGGGGGCGATTCGGCACAGCTTGGCCAGGCCGGTCGCCCAATCCTGCCAGTGGTGCACCGTGAGAATGGCCATCGCCGCGTCGGCCCAGCCGTCCGGGAGTGGCAGGGCGGCGCTGCTGGCACGCACGGCGGGCGCGGCGCCGGCGGGTCGCTGCCCGAGCATCACGGTGGAGGGCTCGATCGCCACGACGTCGCACCCGGCGGGCTCGTAGGAGCCCGTGCCGGCGCCGACGTTGACGATGCGGCGGCAGCCGCGCAGGTGGCGCACCACCTCGGCGTCCCAGGTCGGTTCGGCGCGGCGGTGGGCGACATAGCCCCGCCCGATGGTGTCGTAGACGGGCGACCGCATGGAATGCCGCCCGCCCCGCCCCGCCCCGCCCCGCCCCGCCCCGCCCCGCCCCGCCCCGCCCCGCCCCGCGGCCGCCGCCCCCGCGGCCTACGCCGCGGCCTTCTCCAAGATGTGCACGCCGCAGGCCGACCCGAGCCCGATCACGTGGGTCATGCCGACCTTGGCGCCGTTGATCTGGCGGTCGCCGGCCTCGCCGCGGAGGTGGGTCGTCACCTCCCAGATGTTGGCGATGCCGGTGGCCGCGATGGGGTGTCCCTTGGACTCGAGGCCACCCGACACGTTCACCGGGGTCTTCCCGTCACGCCACGTGGCGCCGGAGTTGAAGAAGTCGGCCGCACCACCCTGCTCGCAGAGCATCAGGTTGTCGTAGTGCACGAGCTCGGCCGTGGCGAAGCAGTCGTGCAGCTCCACCAGGTTGAGGTCCTGGGGCCCGACGCCGGCTTGCTCGTAGGCCTGCGTCGCCGCGTTCCGGGTCAGCGAGTTGACGTTCGGCAGGATCTGGCACGCCTCCTCCCAGGGGTCGGTGGTGAGCACCGAGGCCGAGATCTTCACAGCGCGCTTCTGCTGCTCGAGCGACAGCGTCTTGAGCTTGGAGCCGGAGACGACCACGGCGGCCGCCGCGCCATCGCAGTTGGCCGAGCACATCGGCCGCGTATTGGGGTAGGCGATCATGACGTCGTTCATGATCTCTTCGAGCGTCATCTTCTTGGTGTAGGCCGCGAGCGGGTTCAGGGTGGAGTGCGAGTGGTTCTTCTCGCTGATCTTGGCGAAGAGCTCGAAGCTCGTGCCGCCGTACTTGTGCCCGTACTCCATGCCGATCTGGGCGAACACGCCCGGCATCGTCTCGGTGCCGATGCGGCCGTCGACGGCCGCCACCGAGCCGTACCGGCCCGAGGGGGTCCACGAGGTGGAGTCCGAGGAGCGGTTCCCTCCGGCCAGGAGCCCGGCGCCGGCCAGCTTCTCCACGCCGAACGCGAGCCCCATGTCGGTCTCGCCCGCCTTGATCGCCATGGCGGCCACCCGCAGGGCGGTCGCGCCGGTGGCGCACGCGTTGGAGACGTTGTAGACGGGGATGCCGGTCTGGCCGAGCTGCTTCTGCACCATCTGGCCGGTCGGGGCCATGGCCATCATCAGGTTGCCCGCGCCGATGATGCCGATGTCCTTCATCGTCACCCCGCCGTCGGACAGCGCGCCCTGCACGGCCTCGGCCGCCAGGTCGACGACGTCCTTGTCCGGGTGCTTGCCGAACTTGGTCATGTGAATGCCGAGGATCCACAGGTCCTCTGATGCCGATGCCATTGTGCTCAACCTCCCAGTGGTTCGAAGCCGAAGCCGACGGCCTCGGTGCCGTTGTCGTCCGTGCCGATGACCTCGGTGGCCAGGCGCACCTTCATGCCCGTGGTCACGTGCTCGGGGTCGGGGGACACGTTGATCACGTTCGCCCGCACGCTCGTGCCCTCGCAGTCCACGACGGCGGCGACGAAGGGCACCGGGACGCCCGGGGCGGCGAAGGACACGATGGTGAAGGCCCGGACCTCTCCGCTCGTGGGGACGTCCACCCTCTTGAACTCGGTCGACCCGCACGAGGCGCAGGCGTTGCGCCGGTCGAAGAAGCGGGCGCCGCAAGAGGTGCACTCGTTGGCCACCAGGTGCGGATCGTCCCCCAGGACCAGGTAGTCCACCAACGGGATCTGTTGCGCCATCGAAGCCCCCAGAGCTCGGTCGAAAAGATTGTTCTCAAACTACCGTGGTCGCTGGCGGCCCGGCCAAATCGCTCAGAGCCAAATCGCTCAGGGAGCCCTTCGGGCCTGCCGCCCCGGTCCGCCAGAGCCGTTCCGGCGGAACCGGACAGCCGTCGGGCGGGGAAGAAGGCGGCCCGGTGCACGACTGGCCGTCCACCGGTAGGTTCGGCCCCATGCGCTTTACACACCTCGGCCGCGCCGGCCTCACCGTCAGCCGCCTCTGCCTCGGCACCATGAACTTCGGGCCCGAGACCGACGAGGCGACCTCGTTCGCCATCATGGACTCGGCGCTCGACGCCGGGATCAACTTCTTCGACTCGGCCAACGTCTACGGCCGCTCCAAGGGGCGCGGCGCGACCGAGGAGATCGTCGGCCGTTGGTTCGCCCAAGGTGGCGGCCGCAGGGAGAAGGTGGTCCTCGCCACCAAGCTCTACGGGAACATGGGGGAGTGGCCGAACGAGGGCCAGCTCTCGGCGCTCAACATCCGGCGTGCGTGCGACGCCAGCCTCAAGCGGCTGCAGACGGACTACATCGACCTCTACCAGATGCACCACATCGACCGGGCGACGCCGTGGGACGAGATCTGGGAGGGCATGGAGGTGCTGCGGAACCAGGGCAAAATCCTCTACGTCGGGTCGTCGAACTTCGCCGGTTGGCACATCGCGAAGGCGCAAGGCGTGGCGCAGCGGCGCAACTTCATGGGCCTGGTCAGCGAGCAGTCGCACTACAACCTGCTCACGCGCAAGGTCGAGCTCGAGGTGTTGCCGGCGGCCGAGGACTTCGGCCTCGGTGTCATCCCGTGGTCACCGCTGGCCGGCGGTCTGCTGGGCGGCGTCGTGCGCAAGGAGCGCGACGGGAGCCGCCGGCGCGCTGATCACCTGCAGCAGAGGATCGAGGCCAAGCGGGCGCAGTTCGAGGCCTACGAGGATCTCTGCGACGAGATCGGCGAGGAGCCGGGCGCCGTCGGGCTGGCCTGGCTGCTGACGCGGCCGGTCGTGACGGGGCCGATCGTCGGGCCGCGGACGCCCGAGCATCTCGAGTCGGCCCTGCATGCCGTCGACGTGACGTTGGACGACAAGGTGCTGACCCGCTTGGACGAGATCTTCCCGGGCTACAAGCCGGCGCCCGAGGAGTACGCCTGGTAGGTCGAGCGTGAGCGTGGGCGTGAACGGGTCCTCACATCAGGCTCCGTCTCGTCACATGAGGCTCCGTCGCCTCGACGTCTGTGAAAACCGTAAACCGAGCTGTTGACAGTTCCCGGGGACATCAACGGAGTTCCTGCAGGGACCATCCGTCCCGCCGCTCCGGGACGATTCAAGCCGGCGCCAGGACCGCCACGGGAACGAGCGAGGCCTCGTCGCCGGTCGTGTAGAACCTCCCGCTCCCGAGCTCGCCGTTGTAGCCGAAACCCCAGCAGTCGGCGCCACCGGTGGAGAGGACTGCACAGGAGGTGTAGAAGCCATCGCCGAGCACGCTCACCGCGTTGGTGATTTTCTTGACCGCCACTGGGATATCAGACTGCCCGGTGGTCCCGTCACCCAGCTCGCCGTACTCGTTGTACCCCCAGCAGTCCACCTGTCCGGTCGAGAGCACCGCGCAGTGGCCCAGGAAGTTGCCCTTGACCGCCACCGCGTTGGTGATCCCGGTGGCCACGGGCATCGGGGAGTTGGCATAGGTGCCGTTCCCGAGCTCTCCGTCCTCGCCGTATCCCCAGCAGTCCACCGCTTTGGTCTTCAACACCGCGCAATAGTTGCCAGTTTGCGGGTTCACGTTGTCGTTGCCCATGTTGGAAAGCCCGTCGGCATTGGTGATGTTCTCGACGACGACTGGGACATCCGAATTCGCCTTCTTGCCGTTGCCCAGCTGCCCGTCGTAGTTGTCCCCCCAGCAGTCCACCCCACCGGTGGAGAGCAGGGCGCAGTAGGTTCCTTCGCCGGCCGTTTCACCGTTGCCACTGGTGAGGAACGTCGCGTCGGTGATCTCCTTGACCGCAACGGGTACATCGGAATTCTTCGTGTTGCCATTCCCGAGCTCGCCGACCTCATTTTCGCCCCAGCAATCGACGTTCCCGCTCGAGAGAAGGGCGCAGAAGTTGAAGAAATCGCCTGCGAGGGCGGTGGCGTTGGTGATTCCCTTGACCGGCACCGGGACATCCGAGTTGCCCGAGGAACTCCCGTCGCCCAGCTCGCCGTAGACATTGATGCCCCAACAGTCCACCCCGCCAGACGAGAGCACGGCGCAGAAGCCGGAGCCGGTGTTATCGCTGACGACGTTCTTGGCGTTGGTGATGCCGGTCACCGCGACGGGCACGTCGGAGTTGGTCTCGGCGCCGTTCCCGAGCGCACCGTCGTAGTTGTCCCCCCAGCAGTCCAGATGGCCCGTCGAGAGGACGACGCAGTAATCCTCGGTGGCGCCTGCGTTCCCGGCGATGGCGGTGGCATTGGTGAGTCCGCGTACTTTCACGGGCTTCGCCGAGTTCCTGGTCGTTCCGTTCCCGAGCTGTCCATCGCCGTTCGATCCCCAGCAGTCCACCCCGCCGGTGGTCAAGAGCGCGCAGTACCCGATGCCGTCCGTCGCCATCGACTTCACGTCAGTGAGCAAGGGTTTGGTCGTGGTCGTGGTCGTGGTCGCGGCGCCAGCCGGCGTCTCGGCGCCGGGTGCGGTGGCCGTGGTGGGGGCAGCGGTGGTGGCGGCGGCAGCGGTGGTGGCGGCGGCTCCAGGGAGTGCGAGCGCTGACCCCAGCAGCAACACCGTGGTCACTATGGCTCCCAGCATCGCGAGGGGCCGTGTGCCTGCCGGAAGTCTCTGCATCGCTGAACTGCCCCTCCTCGCCGCTACAACTGTGGTTGCTAGCACGTATCGAATGCGACGGCAACCGGCGTGCGGTCCAATCTGCCCGGACCGCAACGAGGGCGTAGCTCCGGCTTTCAGCTGTCGTGGCGACGACAGAGTCCTTACGGAGGGGGCGGCCGATGACGGCAGAAGCGGACATCGTTCACGGTGGCATTGGTCGCGGTTCGACGCTTCCTTGTTCTGCAGTCAAGGGCTCTCGTTCGGCCGCGACAGTGTCCACCGTGCCAGCCACCTAGACCCCATTAGGGCCGGGAGGACCCCGCCAGCTCCCGTTCGGGCTCTGGCCCGGGGTCCGTCTCGTCCGCCTGGTGCGTCGTCAGGTCGTCGGCGTCGACGGACAGCCTCGGCAGGGCGCGGTCGAGCCACTTCGGGAACCACCAGTTGGCCTTGCCGAACATCATCATCAGCGACGGCACGATGGCCATGCGGATGAAGAGGGCGTCGACGAGGATGCCGGCGGCCAGGCCGATTCCGAACTCCTTTATCACGCGCTCGCCGCCCAGGATGAACGAGCCGAACACGAGGATCATGATCAGGGCAGCGGCCGTGATGGTCTTGCCGGTCGCGGCCAGGCCGTTGCGGACGGCGACGCGGTTGTTGCAGCCCGACTTGATGTACTCCTCGTGCATCCGTGACACCAGGAACACCTGGTAGTCCATTGAGAGGCCGAAGAGGATGGCGAACAGCATCACGGGCAGGAACGCCTCGATGGGACTCGTACCGGTGAGACCGATCAAGTTGCCGCCGTCACCCCACTCGAAGACCGCCACGAGGATGCCGAACGCGGCGCCGATAGACAGCAGGTTCATGACCGCCGCCGTGAGCGGGATGACGAAGCTTCGGAACACCGTCATCAAGAGGAGGAAGGACAGCAGCACTACGAGCCCGATGAAGAGCGGCAGCTTGGATGAGAGGACATTGGCGAAGTCGATGTAGATCGCGGTCGTGCCTCCGACGAGAATCTTGACCCCCGAGTTGCCGACGGCCTGGGGGATCGTGTCGGAGCGCAGATGATTCACCAGGTCGGTGGTGGCCGCGTCCTGGGGTGCGGTCTTCGGGTAGACGTTCAGCAGCATCACGTCGCCGCCGCCCGTCTTGCTCGGGATGTAGATGGGGTGCAGCTTTATGTTCTTGGCAACGTCGGGCTGCTGCTCAATGTCCTGCACGACGTTGTCGATCACGCCATGCTGATCGGGCTGGACGACGCTCACCAGCATCAAGGGCCCGTTGAAGCCGGGACCGAAGCCCCGCGAGAGCGTGTCGAAGGCGACGCGGGTCGGCGTCCCGGCCGGGTCGGTCCCTTGGTCCGCCGAGCCGAGCCGGAGCGAGAAGAACGGCAGCGCTATGACGACGATGACGATCAGCGCCACGCCGGCGGAGAGCCACGGGCGGCGCTGCACCCGGTCGGCCCAGTTCGGCCAGAACCCTTTGCTGTCGGAGCCGACGACGCGCGGCCCGCTCTGCGCCAGGTTGCGCTTCTGCTTGCGGCTCATCACCTTGGGGCCGATGAAGCCGAGCATTGCGGGCAGGAGCGTCAGGGCGGAGATCATGGTGAAGGCGACCCCGATAGCCGCCGCGACGGCCAGGCCGTAAAGGAAGCTCACGCCGAGGGCGAACATGCCCAGTAGGGCGATGCAGACGATGATGCCGGCGAACAGCACGGCGCGACCCGAAGTGTTGACCGAGTTGATGATCGAGGTCTCGGCGTCGTGGCCGGCGACCAGGCCCTGTCGATGCCGGGTCACGATGAAGAGGGCGTAGTCGACGCCCACGCCGAGGCCGATGAGCAACACCAACTCCGGTGAGAACTCGGGCATGCCGATGACGTGGCTGAGCAACCCGATGACACCAATCGCGGTGCCCAGTGCGAACAGGGCGGAGATGATCGGGAGCAGGGCGGCGAAGACGGATCCGAAGATGAGGAGCAGCACGACCAAGGCCAGGAGTACCCCCAGCCCGGTGCTGCTGAAGGACTGATTGTTCGCGAACTCGGCCAGTTGGCCGGTGACGGCCACCGTCAGGCCTGAGTCCGACGTGCTGGTGACGGTGTGGACGAACTTCGTCGCCTCACTCTGCGAGATGTTGTTCGGCAACTTGTCGAACGGAACTTGGATGAAGCCCACCGTGTGGTCTGCGTTGATGTTCGTCGTGTTGGCCAGATTGCCGGACGAGTCGTAGGGGCTCGTGACATGGGTGACGTTCGGCAGCGCGTTGATCTGGTCGACCATCGTGTTGATGCGCTGGCCGATGGCGGGGTCATTGAGGCTGGCGCCGCCGGAGGTGCCGAACACGACCTCCTCGGTGTCGCCCGAGTGCCCGGGGGCAACGGACTTCAGGAGGTTGATGGCGTCGGACGACTCGGTGTGCGGGAAGTTGAAGTTGTTCGAGTAGTCGGCGTGAAGCTTGACGACCAGCGAGAGCGACGTGACAAGGACGACCGCCCACAAAAGCAGGACGACGCGGCGGTGACGGACGCACCACCCGGCCAGGGCGCGCATGAGGGAGATTCCTCCAGAAGGTTGGACGGGCTTGGACAGTTGCAGGACATCGACGCCAGCGGCCTGCTGACGTCACGCGGTGGCTCAATGGTACTGGCCGCCCGGACACCCCTCGGTTCAATCGCCGCCCCGAAGGTGCGCGAGGGCGTTGAAGACGGGGAGCGCCAGGCGGTCGGCCGAGGAGGCCGACCGGGCCACCAGACGGCCGGCCAGCACGGGGTGCTGCTCGGGGATGGAGAAGAAGGTCGGGGTGCTCAACGTGAGCAGGCTGAGCGGCGACAGCGCCACCACTGCGATGGGCGAGCGCAGCTGGTTCAGCAGCGAGTGCTCTGACCAGGAATCGCCGCGGCCGAGGAGACCGATCGGGGTCCCGTCGCGCTGGACGACGGCGTGGCCGCCGATAATCACGTGCCACCAGCGCACGGGCACGTCCTGGGCCTGAACGATCTGGCCGGGGTGGGCGGTGCTGACCTCACAGAGCCTCGCGAACTCCTCGAGCTCGTCGTCCGGCAGGTCGGCGAAGAGCCCGATGGAGCGCAGGCCGGCCGGCGGGTCCTCGTTATCCACAGATTGGTTCACTGTCGTGGGCGTGCTGGGGCAGCGGGCACGGGTGCGCATGACTCAGTGGTCCATGACCGAGCTCGGCCGGGTGCCACCGTGGCGGTGGTGCTGGTGCCCGACCGCCCGCCGCCAAATGAAGAAGCCCACGATGGCGAAGAGGAACCACGGCACGTGGTACAGCGGGTAGAAGGGAATGGTCGCTCCGGCAAGGAGCGCCAGGAAGGCGAGCACGAGCAGCCAGGGCACGATGCGTTGGCGCCGTGACGGCGGCGGTAGCGGCGCGCTGGGCAGGGTAGGCAGGTCGCGGAACAGCCCGTGGAGGTCACCGCGCGTCGTGGCTGACATGGCGGTGTCGAGGCGGGTCTTGAATTCCGACTCATCGAGCCGTCCCTCGGCGTAGTGGCGGGAGAGCTTGTCCGCCACCGCGTTCCGTTCCTCGTCGGACGCCCGCATGCTGGCGTCGTAGGGCTGCGAGTCCCGGCGGCCCATGGGGTAGGCGGGGTCCCAGCGGTAGCGCATCGGTCTCCTCTCGGTGTCTTTTCGGTGCGTGTCGATCAGGTCGATCAGGTGATCAGGTGATCAGGTGGTCTTGGGTCTTGCGCCTTGCGGTTTCAGGGAGCTCTCGAAGCCGCTCAGTAGGCACCGCGCGGCTGCTCTCGCCCGAGCATCTCCTCGGCGATGGACGTGTCGGTGCATTCGTCGGGGATGAGCGCCCAGCCGGCGAGGTAGAGGGGCAGGGCCAGGCCGCCCATGAAGGTCAGGGCGACGAAGCCGATGCGGACGAGCGTGGGGTCGACGTCGAAGTAGTCAGCCAGGCCGGAGGCCACGCCGCCGAGCATGCGGCCGCGGTGGCGGCGGTGGAGTCGCTGCTCGGGCGCGTGACCGGCGGCCTGGCTCGGGGGGAGCTGGGAGGGCGGTTCAGTGGTGGAGGTTCCGGGGGTGTCGTCGCGTGCGATGTCCATGAAGCCAGCCTGACGGTGGGCGCCTCCGGACGGAATCCGGAAACACCCTGGTCCGACCCTGAACAGGACCCTGACCCCTCAGGGATGTCCCTGATACCCAGCCCGCCGAGAGCGCGCGATCATCGGGGTATCGCAGAGGCACCGGAACCCGGTTCGCGTCCGCTCACCGAGGGTGGCCGCCCGACGGAGCAATTACCCGTCGCGCCCCCGACGCAGCCACCTCCGACCGCGCCGGCTGCGCCGACCCAGGCGCTCCCGGCCTGGGAGCGGCCCCCGCCCGGGTGTGGCCGCGGCGACCGGCACGGGACCCATGCCGAATGGTCCAACGGTCGGCACGATCATGCCCACCACGTCGGCCGGAAGCTGCGGTCGCTGCGCCGCAGCTCGGACAACCGCGTGCTCGGGGGCGTCTGCGGCGCCGTGTCGCGGGCCACCGGGATTGACGCGACCTGGGTTCGGATCGCCGCGGTCCTGCTCTGCCTCGCGAGCGGGATCATGGTGTTGCTCTACTCCCTGGCGTGGCTGTTCATCCCCATGGAGGGGCAGTCGTCGACTATCTACTCCCGGGCCATCAACGACAAACGCGGCATCCGCCTCGTCGCCGCCGTGCTCATCCCTGTACTCGTCGCGATGCAGGTGATCACGGCCACGCTCCACGTGCCCTTCATCGGGTTCATCGGCTGGCCGACGTTCCTCGCCGCCGGGATCATCATCCTGATCTGGCGCAACGCGAACGAGTCGGAGAAGGAATTCATCGACAACGAAGTCGTCCCGCTGCTCGGGACCGACGTCCACGGGCACGGCCGGCACCTGGTGATCTTGCGCGTCGCCGTCGGCCTCGTGCTCGGCGCGTGCGGCATCGTGCTGCTCGTCGAGGGCCACACGACACTGGCCGCGCTGCGGCCCGTCGGCGGCGCGGCCCTGGTCGTTGGCGCCTGCATCATCATCTTCGGCCCCTGGTGGCTCAGCCTGGTGCGCGAACTCATCGCCGAGCGCCAGGCGCGCGTACGGGCCGAGGAGCGGGCCCAAATGGCGGCCCACGTGCATGACTCGGTGCTGCAGACGCTGGCGCTGATCCAGCGGTCGTCGGACGACCCCCAGAACGTGGTGCGCCTGGCACGGGCCCAAGAACGCGAGCTGCGGGCCTGGCTGTTCGAGGGCAGTCCGCCGGGTGCGATCACCGAGGATGCCACCATGCTCGCCGAAGGGGTCAGCCTGCTGCAGCGCCAGGTCGAGGCCGACCACGGCATTGCGGTGCAGGTCGTCGTCGTGGGCGACTGCGAGCTGGACGACGCGCTGCGCGCCCTGCTCGACGCGGCCCGGGAGGCGATGGTCAATGCTGCCAAGTGGTCCGGTGCCGACCAGGTGTCGGTCTACGCCGAGGTCGAGGTCGACGCGGTGATGCTGTACGTGCGCGACCGCGGCCGCGGCTTCGACCGTGACGCGGTGCCAGAGGACCGTAGGGGCATCGCACAATCGATTGAGGCCCGCGTTGTCCGCTTCGGCGGCCAGGCCGTCATCCGCTCCCAACCGGGGGAGGGCGCCGAAGTCCAGCTCTCCATGCCCCGGCGGGAGCGGGTGAAGTGAGCGGGTGAAGTGAGCGGCCGGAGCGTCGCGGGCGCAACGGCTGGTCGGCCGCGCATCTTCCTCGTGGAGGACCATGCCGTGTTCCGGGCCGGCGTGAAGGCCGAGCTCGGCAACGCTGTCGAACTGGTCGGCGAGGCGGACGAGGCGGCGGCCGCGGTCGAGCTCATCGGCGAGCGCCTCCCCGACGTGGTGCTGCTCGACGTGCACCTGCCGGGCGGTGGCGGCCTCGCCGTCCTGCGCGGGGTGTTGCCGCACCACCCCGAGGTGCGGTTCCTCGCGCTCTCGGTCTCGGACGCCCCCGAGGACGTGATTGACGTCATCCGGGCCGGCGCCCGCGGCTACATCACCAAGACGATCTCGGGACCCGAGCTTCTCCAGGCCGTGTACCGGGTGGGGGCGGGCGACGCCGTCTTCTCGCCCCGGCTGGCCGGCTTCGTGCTCGACGCCTTCGCCCACGGCAGCGCGCCGGCAGCGGGCCTCGACCCCGAGCTCGATCAGCTGTCGCCGCGCGAGCGGGAGGTCTTGCGCCTCATCGCCCGGGGCTACACCTACAAGGAGGTGGCGCGGGACCTCAGCATCTCGGCCAAGACGGTCGAGTCGCACGTGTCCTCGGTGCTGCGCAAGCTCCAGCTCTCGACGCGCCACGAGCTCACGAGGTGGGCTGCCGACCGGCGATTGGTCTAGAAAAGGGCCATGTCCCAGGATCTCTCCGCCGAGCATCGCGACGCGGCCCGACTGGCGGAGCAAGCGGGCCGGGCCCTCATGGAATTGCGCAGTGGCCCGGCCGAGGTACGCGATCTGGGCGCGGCAGGCGACCGCCTGTCGCACAAGTTGCTCGTCAGCGAGCTGAATCGTCTCTACCCGGCCGACGACGTGCGTTCGGAGGAGGGTCTCGAGCACGTGGCCGGCGAAGGCCGCCTGTGGATCGTCGACCCCCTGGACGGGACGCGCGAATTCCGCGAGACGGGCCGGACCGACTGGGCCGTGCACGTCGCGCTGGCGGTCGCCACGGAGCCGGTGGTGGGCGCGGTCGCGCTGCCGGCCCGCGACATGGTGCTCTCGACAGGTGCCCCGCCACCGCTCACGCCGCCGACGGGGGAGCCGCCGCGGCTCGTGGTCTCGCGCAGCCGCCCGCCCGAGGTCGCCTATGACGTGGCCGAGGCGTTGGGAGCCGTCATGGTCCCCATGGGCTCCGCCGGCGCCAAGATCGCCGCCGTGATCCTCGGAGACGCCGAGGTCTACGTGCACGCGGGTGGGCAATACGAGTGGGACTCCTGTGCCCCCGCCGCCGTGGCGCTCTCCTGCGGGCTGCACGCCAGCCGGCTCGACGGGGAGCCGCTGCGCTATGGCGACCCTGACGCGTGGTTGCCCGACCTGGTGGTGTGCCGGCCCGAGTACGCCGAGGGCGTGCTGGGGGTCACCGCCCAGCAGCGCCGGCCCTACTGGTAGGGCGCCGGCGGGGATACCGGGCGCAGCACCCGCGTCCCGGCCAACGTGCGATCTCCGTCCATCCGATCGCAATTGTTCCGATCGCAATTGGTCCGATCGCAATTGGTCCGATCGCAATTGGTCCGATCGCAATTGGTCCGATCGCAATTGACAGGACCCCGTCTTCGCAAAGACGGGGTCCTGTCGTTGCGTTGTTCGTAACCGGCGTCAGCCGATGGCGCGCACGTTCGCGGCCTGCAGACCCTTGGGGCCTTGGTTGGTCTCGAATTCGACCTTTTGACCTTCTTCGAGATTGCGGTAGCCCGTGCCTGTAATCGCGCTGTAGTGCACGAAAACATCGGGGCCTCCACCGTCCTGGGTGATGAAGCCAAAGCCTTTCTCACCGTTGAACCACTTCACAGAACCAGTTGCCATTGAAAATCCACTCCTCTCCTGGCCAGATTTGACCCGATTCGGGGGCCATGGCCGGTAGCTCTTGCGAGCCAGAGGGATTTCCAAACTTGTGATGGTGGTGCCCTCGGGGGAGAACCATAGCGCGGCCTTCCCGGCTGATGCCGGTTTCCCACGGGATGCTCCCCGGAAGGTCACACGCTGTTCACATCTTCGTGCCTATCGTGAAGGTCTCGTTCGGCCCGAACGAAAGGGGCACCCATGACCACCCTCACCAACCCGTATCTGCAAGGGAGCTACGCCCCGGTGCACGAGGAGGTGACGGCAACCGAGTTGGCCGTGTCCGGATCGATCCCCGAACAGCTGTGTGGGCGGTATCTGCGCAACGGCCCGAACCCCGCGACGCCGCAGGATCCCGCCAGCTATCACTGGTTTCTCGGCGACGGCATGGTGCACGGGATCCGTCTGCGTGACGGCCGGGCCGAGTGGTACCGCAACCGTTGGGTGCGGTCAGCCGCGGTGGCCCGGGCTCTCGGCGAGGAGCCGAAACCCGGCCCGGTGCACTCCGGCTGGGACTTCGCGTCCAACACCAACGTCATCGGGCATGCGGGCCGCACGTTCGCCATCGTGGAGGCCGGCCCGTTGCCTTACGAGCTCACGGACGAGCTCGACACTATCGGGCCGTGCGACTTCGACGGCACGCTGGCCGGCGGCTACACCGCGCACCCCAAGCGCGACCCACAGAGCGGCGAGCTCTACGCCGTGTCGTACTTCTTCGGCTGGGGCGACGACGTGGACGTGAGCATCATCGACCCCGGTGGTCACGTGCGGTCGTCGCGCCGGGTGACGATGGGAGGGCCTGTCAGCGTGCACGACTGCGCCATCACCGAGCGCTCGCTGGTGCTGCTCGATCTGCCCGTGACGTTCAGCATGGAGGCGGCGGCGTCGGGCGCGTCGTTCCCCTATCGCTGGCAGGAGGACTACCGGTCACGGGTCGGGCTGCTGCCCCGCGACGGCGACTCGACCGAGGTGGTCTGGCACGACGTCGAGCCGTGCTACGTGTTCCACATCATGAACGCCTACGACGAGCCCGGCGGCGGGGTCGTGCTCGATGTCGTGCGACACCCGTCCATGTTCCGCACGCGCCTGCTCGGGCCGAGTGAGGGCGCGCCCACCCTCGAGCGCTGGCATCTCGACGGCCGCGGCGGCGCCGTCAAGGAAGAGCGCCTCGACGACCGGGGGCAGGAGTTCCCACGCGTCGACGAGCGAGTGGTGGGCCGGCCGCACCGCTACGGCTACGCCGCCGCCGTCGGCGAGTCCGACGACATTGTCGGCACGGAGTCGATCCTGCTGTGCCACGACTTCGAGCGGGGCACGTCGGTCGAACGCCCGTTCGGGCGCGGGGCCACCGTGGGAGAGGCGGTCTTCGTGCCACGGGCCGAAGACGCCGCTGAGGACGACGGGTGGCTGCTCACCCTCGCGTACTCGCCTGACCGCGGCAGGTCGGCCCTCCATATCGTCAACGCCAGTGACCCGACAGGCGAGGCGCAGGCGGTCGTGGAACTGCCCCAGCGGGTGCCCGTCGGCTTTCACGGCAATTGGATCGCGGACCGGGTCTGAACCTGTCTCGGTCTGAACCTGTCTCGATTTCAATCCACGCCCCGGGGTAGGGTTTTGTCGTGATCCTGTGGCACTGGGTGCAGCAGCATCGGCTGCTGACAGTCCTGCTCCTCGCCTTCGTGATCGTCAGCTCCGCCGGAGGGACGGCCTGGGCGCTCGTCTTCCGCACGGTGTCCTCACCGGTGGGCCTGCGCGAGGCGCTGCGCATCTACCGGCGGGAGCAGACCGGCAAGATGCTGGCGACCTTGCGCAATCATCTGCCGGCTCCCGGCGTCTACACCTACAACACGACCGGCGGCGAGGGTTTGAGCCTCATGGGCGTCTCCCGTGGCTTCCCCTCCACCTCGTCGATGGTCGTCGAGCAGGGCCACTGCGCGAACGTCAGCTGGGTCCCCATCACCCAGCACACCGAGACCACGACCTTCTGCACCGAGCCCGGCGGAGCCCTGAGCGTGCCGCGCCTGGTCACCAACGAGTCGATCGCGGGGTCCAACACGACCTCGACGGTCGAGTGCCCCGCCACGGCCTATCTGCTGCCGCCCGCGGCGCGTGCCGGCGAACGCTGGTCGGCCACCTGCTCCCTCGACAGTCCGGCCGAGCAGGTGGGGTTGGCGGGCGAGGTCCTGGGCGACACGACCTGGGTCGTCGGAGGGCAGGTCGTGCCCGTGGAGCACACGCGGCTCATGTTCACGTTCCGGGGCAGCGAGCAGGGGACCAACCCGACCGACTTCTGGATCGTTCCGAGCACCGGCCTGATCGTCAAGGAGAAAGAGTCGGTCGGCGTCACCTCGGGTGGCGTGCGCTACAGCGAGAACATGGAAGCGACGCTCACCAATCTGGACCCGGCCCGTTAGGGCCGGCGTTCTCTTCCGTCCGGCCCGCGGCAGAGCGGCTCGTTACGTCGCCGGCGGAGCGCCGACCTGCGCCGCCAGCCGTTTCGGCGCGGTGAGGCAGTAGCTCTCGGTGATCATCTCGGCCAGCTCGTCCCAGTCCGGCTCGGCTCGCAGGTCCAGGCGCACGCCGACCCAGCCGATGTGCCCGACGTACTTCGGCACGAAGAAGCGCTCGGGATCCGAGGCCACCAGAATCCGCTGCACGCCCTTGGGCGCTTTCAGCATCAGCGAGCTCGCATCCTCGTCGGCCATGACGAAGAACTTGTCGCGCACCCGGAACGCCGGTGCCGTGTGATCACCGAAGGGCCGCTCTTCGGCCTCGGGAAGGGCGAGACAGAGGGCGCGCACCCGCGCCAGAGGGGAGGGAGACCGGCTCACCCGGCCGGTGCGGCCTCGGCCTCCGCCCGCGCTGCCCGGTCCTGCGCCACGGCGTCGTAGGACTCGTAGTCCGAGCCGGTGTCGTCGGCGAACTCGAACTCCAAGAGCCCCGCCTCACCCCAGCGCTGGCGGAGGTAGCCGTCGTTGGCGTCCAGTAGCCCGAGCTTGCGGACGTTGGGGACCAGCTTGGCGAAGAACCCTCGGGCGAAGCCGCCCATCAAGTTCGACTTCATCTGCTGCGCCGCTTCCATCATGTACGGCAACACCGCCTCACCGGTCGTCCCCAGGCGCTCCCACACCTCGGGCGTCGTGGCGCGCGCCCGCTGGTTGAGTGTGGCGTCGACGAGGAACTCCTGGCGCTCCTTCAGCTCGGCCGCGCTCAGGTCGCCGTAGAACTCCGAGAGTGTGAGCACGCCGAAGGCGACGTGGCGCGCCTCGTCGGACATGACGTAGCGCAGCAGTTTCGTGAGCAGAGGCTCCTTGATCCGGCGCAGCATGTCGCCGAACGCGGCCAGCGCCAGCGACTCGATGACGATCTGCATCCCCAGGTACGCAATGTCCCAACGCGAGTCCTCGAGCAGCGACCAGATCTGCGCCTTGAGGAACGGGCTCATCGGGTAGGCGTCGCCCAGCTTGGTGCGCAAGTACTTGGCGAAGACCTCGGTGTGGCGCGCCTCGTCCATGGTCTGCGTCGAGGCGTAGTACTTGGCGTCGATCCAGGGCACGGTCTCGACGATCTTGGCCGCCGTCATCATCGCCCCCTGCTCGCCGTGCATGAACTGCGACAGGTTGGCCTTGAAGAACTCGATGCCGAGCTGCAGGTACTCCTTCTCCGCCCACTTGGCCATGGGCGAGCCCGGCAGCGTGCCCGCCACCCGCGCGACAGCGAGCACCACGTTCTCCTGCTCGGTCACCAGCCGCTCGGGATCGACGTCAATCGACCAGTCGAGGTCGCGCACGCTGTTCCACTGCGACCCCATCGCCTTGTTGTAGAGCGCGACGAGTTGGCCACGGTCACGCTCGTAGTCCCACAGGAAGAGGCGCTCCGCGTTGTCGTGGATGACCTGGACGGACGCCTCGACGTCCTGCCGGGCCGGCATCGGAGGGGTCACGTCGGCCATACCGAGAACCTACTTCCGCCGCCCGCCCATGTTGGCGTTGGGTGCCGCCTTGGCCACCAGGTCGGGCACGACCTTGCCCAGCTCGGCCGGCTCCCAGCGGTCGCCCTTGTCGGCCCCGGGACCGGCCACCCAGCCCTCGGCCACGCTGATGTGGTCGCCTTGCACGTTGAAGACGCGGCCCGTGATGTCCTTCGACTCGGAGCTGCCGAGCCAGACGACGAGCGGCGCGATGTTGGCCGGGTCGAACGGGTCGAACTCCTCGGGCTTCTTCTCCGTCGAGGCAGCGCCCATGCCTAGATTCTCGGTCATGCGGGTGAGAGCGGCCGGCGCGATGGCGTTGACGGTGACGCCGTAGCGCCCGAGCTCCATGGCCGCAATGATGGTGAAGGCGGCGATGCCCGCCTTGGCGGCGCCGTAGTTCGTCTGGCCGACGTTGCCGTAGATCCCCGACGGCGACGTCGTGTTGATGATGCGGGCGTCGTTGGCCTCGCCCGCCTTGGTCCGGTTGCGCCAGTACTCGACGGCGTGGCGGGTGGGCGCGAAGGTGCCGCGCAGGTGCACCTTGAGGACGGCGTCCCACTCGTCGATCGTCATGTTGACGAGCATGCGATCGCGCAGAATGCCGGCGTTGTTCACGAGCACGTCGATGGTCCCGAACGTGTCGATCGCGGTCTGAATCAGGCGGCCCGCCCCTTCGTAGTCCGAGACGTCGTCCCCGTTGGCCACGGCCTCGCCGCCCATGGCCCGGACCTCGTCGACGACCTGACCGGCCGGCCCGGCCGAGGAGCCGCTCCCGTCGACCTCGGCGCCGAGGTCGTTGATCACCACCTTGGCTCCCTCGCTGGCGAACGCGAGCGCATGCTCGCGCCCGATGCCCCGGCCGGCTCCGGTGATGACGACCACCCGTCCGTCACAGATACCCACGTGCAGCTCCTTTGGTGTTGGTCAGTGGTTGTGTTGGTCAGTGCCGGCACTCGCCGTCCGGTACTGCTCGCGCAGCTTCCTCTTGAAGATCTTCCCAGTATCCTCCCGCGGCAGCTCCGAGACGAAGTCGACGCTGCGGGGGCACTTGTAGTGAGCGAGGTGGGCGCGGCAGAAGTCCATGAGCTCGGTCGCCAGCGCGTCGCTGCCCTCGACCCCCTCGGCGGGCTGGACGACGGCCTTCACCACCTCGCCCCACTCTTCGTCGGGCACGCCGATGGTGGCGACGTCGCCCACGGCCGGGTGCTCGAGGAGCACGGCGTCGACCTCGGCCGGGTAGATGTTGACCCCGCCCGAGATGATGAGGTTGGCCGTGCGGTCGGTCAGGTACAAGAACCCGTCGGTGTCCACGTAGCCCATGTCGCCCAGCGTGAAGTAGTCGCCCCGGAAGGCCCCGGTCGTCTTCTCGGTGTCGTGGTAGTAGTCGAAGCGCGTCGCTGCGGGGGCCTGCAGGAACACGAGGCCCACCTCGCCGGCGGGCAGCTCGTTGCCGTCCTCGTCGCCCACCTTGACCAGCCCGGGTGCCATCGGCCGGCCGACCGTGCCCGGGTGCTCGAGCCAGGTCTTGGAGTCGACCAGCGTGCCCAGCCCCTCGGTGGCGGCGTAGTACTCGACCACCACCGGCCCCAGCCATTCGATGAGCCGCTGCTTGACCGGCACCGGGCAGGGCGCCGCGCCGTGGATGACGAAGCGCAGCGAGGAGGTGTCGTAGCGGGCCCGCGTCTCGTCGGGCAGGGCGAGCAGGCGGTGGAACATGGTCGGCACCATGTGCGTGTGCGTCACGCCGTGGTCCTCGACCAGGTGGAGCGCCTCGGTGGCCTCCCAGTGGTCCATGACCACGATCGGCACGCCGTAGATGAAGGGCACCGCCACCGAGAAGGCCAGCGGTGCGGCGTGGTACAGGGGCCCGGTCAGGAGGTGGGCGTCGGTGCTCGTCGCCCAGTCCTCGTCGTAACCGCAGAAGTTGACGACGGCCAGCGCGCTCACTGCGGCTGAGTCGCGGTGCACGCCCTTGGGTCGTCCCGTCGTGCCCGAGGTGTAGAGCATCTGGGTGCCCATGACCGGGTCCTCAATATCGGCCGCGTCCTCGGCGGCGACCACACTGGGGTACATCTCGAAGCCAGGGAGGTAGCCGCCGGTGTTGATCTTCACCAGGCCCGGTCGGCCGGCCTCGGCCGCGACCGTCACGTGCTCGCCGAGCTCGCCCGAGCACACGAAGGCCTTGGCCTCGCAGTTCTCGACGATGTAGCCGGCCTCCTCGCCGGTCAGGTGAAAGTTGATCGGCGTGAGGCGCAGACCGATGCGCTGCGCCGCGTAGAGGACCTCCAAGAACTCCGGCCCGTTGGTGCACATCAGGGCTAGGGCGTCCCCCGCCTGCAGCCCGCGCGCCCGCAAGGCGCGGCCCAACCGGTTGATGTTGTGGTTCAGGTCCTCGTAGGTGCGGTCGCCGTGCGGCGTGATGACGGCCAGGCGGTCGGGGATCCGCGCCGCCCACCAGGCGTGGAGCATGCCCTGCGCCGCGGCGGCGCGCTTGTCCTCGGGCGCGCTCACGACGAGGGTCCCGCCGGGCGGAAGAGCGGCAGCTGCCGGCCGTCGCTCAGCGGCTCCCAGGTGACCGTCACGGTCATCCCGCTGTGCACGTCGTCGGGCGGGCAGCCGACGACGTTGGTGAGCATGCGGACGCCCTCGTCGAGGTCGACCAGGGCCACGCAGTACGGCTGGCCGCCGGAGAACCGGGCGCCGGCCGCGTCCGGCTTGTGCTCGACGACGGCCGCGTGCACGGTGGCGCGCCCGCTCGCGGTGCGCCACTCCAGCGCGTCGCGTCTGGCGGCGCAGTGCGGGCAGAAGGCACGCGGGTAGAAGACGCCGCGGTCGCAGGCGGTACACCACTGCACCAGCAGGCGTCCCTCCCGCGTGGCCTCCCAGAAGGGCCCGCCCTCGTCGCCGACCGGCGGCTCGAAGCGTGTCGGCGCCGTGCCCTCAGCGCCCGGTGCCTGCGCCGCACTCACAGCGTGGCCTCCGTGCCGAGCACGGCCGTGGACATGACCGAGAGGAACATCCCCGACCCATGGGCCACGGCCACTGTGGCCCCGTCCACCTGGCGGTCGCCGCACTCGCCGCGCAGCTGACGCGTCGCCTCGGTGAGCAGGAACAAGCCGTACATGCCGGGATGGGTGAAGGAGAGGCCGCCGCCGTTGGTGTTCATGGCCAGCGAGCCGCCGGGGCCCAGGTGCCCGTCGGCGGCGAAGGGTCCTCCCTCGCCTTTCTTGCAGAAGCCCAGGTCCTCCAGGTGCAGCAGGGCCGTGATGGTGAAGCTGTCGTAGCTCATGAGCACGTCCACGTCGGCCGCCTCGAGTCCGGCCGCCTCGAAGGCGCGGGGGCCCGAGACGGCGCCCGGAGTCGTGGTCAGGTCGGACATCTGGCCGATGACCATGTGGTCCGTGCAGGTGGCCGCTCCGAGCACGAAGACCGGCGGCTTGCGCAAGGACCGCGCCCGCTCGGCGCTCGTCATGACGAAGGCGCCGGCCCCGTCGGTGACGAGGCAGCAGTCGAGCAGGTGCAGCGGGCTCACCTGCAGCGGCGAGGCGAGCACGTCGTCGATCGTGATCGGGTCCCGGTAGCGCGCCCGCGGGTTCAGGGCCGCCCACCGCCGGGTGCTGACGGCAATCTGGGCCAACTGCTCGGAGGTGGTGCCGAACTCGTGCATGTGGCGCGCCGCGGCCAGGGCGTAGGGGCCCATGGGCGTGCGCAAGCCGTAGGGCATGTCCCACTCCACCATCGGGTTCGGCCCGCCCATGCGGCGGAACTCACGCTGCCGGCCGCGGGCGCGGTCGCTGCGCGGCGTGGCCGCGTAGACGCTCACCACGACGTCGCACACACCCGCCGCAATGGCTGCGGCCGCGTGCTCGACGTGGACCTCGTAGCTGGACCCGCCGGTCATGGTGGACTCGGTGAAGGTCGGGTGGACGCCGAGGTACTCGGCGAAGGCCACCGCCGACTCGGGGTGGCAGACGCCGTCGACGTCGGCCAGCGTGAGGCCGGCGTCGTCCAGCGCGTCGAGCACCATGGCGACCTCGAGGGCGCGGCCGGTGCGGTCCAGCTCGCCCGTGGGGGAGACGTCGTCGGCCACGCCGACGATCGCCGCCGCGCCGCGCAAGGTCCGGTCCTCCCTGCTCATCATCCCTGCCCCCCCGGTCCTGACCTGACTCTGCCGTGCGGCCGGCTATGCGTTCTTGGGGAGCTCGGAGAAGGGGGTCGTCCTGTCGTTGCTGGGCTCCTTGGGCAGGCCCAGGACCCGTTCCCCGATGATGTTGCGCTGCACCTGGTCCGTCCCGCCGTAGATCGGTGGCGCCTGGGCGAACAGCGCCATCTCGGTGATGCCGCCCGCGAAGGGGTCGCCCGTCGCGTGCTTGAGCGCGGCCTTGTCGTCGCTGTCGTAGGCGTGGAGCATGCCCGAGGGCCCCGAGATGCGCAGCCCCAGGTCACGGGTGAGGCGCACGATCTGGCTCATGGACAGCTTGGCCACGTTGGGCATGCCGGGGATGTCTCCGCCCTTCTCCTTGACCGCCTTGAGGCGCAGGCCGTTGAAGCGCCCCAACTCGCCGAGCGTGTAGAGCCGGGCCAGGTCCTGGCGGATGCCGGCGACCTTGTTGACGCCGCGGGACTGGGCCAGGGCGATCAGCATCCCCGCGCCGCCGCGCATGGCGGTGAGCGCCCCGCCCGCCTGTTGGGACTTCTGCTGGCCGCCGGCGGTGGGCTTGGGGCCGACCACGTCGCCGACCCGCTTGTCGAGCATGCCCATCACGGTGCCCGGCTGGGCCAGGCCGCCACCGGCCGCGTTGCCCCCGCCGGACCCGAGGCCGGCCCGCTCGTTGGCCAACGTGGTGTTGGCCGCGGCCCAGCCGTTGTTCAGGCCGCCGATGAGGGCCGAGTCGGCGACGCGGGCATCGGTGATGAAGACCTCGTTGAACAGCGCGTGGCCGGTCATCTCCTTGAGCGGGCGCACGTCGACGCCGTCCTGGAGCATGTTGAAGGCGAAGTACGAGATGCCCTGGTGCTTGGGCACGTCGGGATCGGTGCGCGCCAGCAGCATCCCGAGGTCGGCGTACTGGCCACCCGAGGTCCACACCTTCTGGCCGTTCACGATCCACTCGTCACCGTCCTTGACGGCCCGGGTCTGGAGGCCGGCCAGGTCCGAGCCCGCCTGGGGCTCGCTGAAGAGCTGGCACCAGGCCTTCTGCCCGGTGACGATGTCGCGCACGTAGAGGTCGATCTGCTCCTGGGTGCCGTGGGTGGCGATGGTCGGTGCCGCGAGGAGCAGGCCGAGGCCGGCCGGGGCGCCGAGCGCGCCGAACTTCGCGATCTCCTGCTGGACGAGCACGGTGTCGGGGCGGGCCATGGCCTTGCCGTACGCGTTGGTCGGCAGCCCCGGAGCGGACCAGCCGGCCAGCCCGAGGCGCTCCCACCACTCGGCGACCGTGAAGTCAGGGTCCCAATTGCTGTCCAGCCAGGCCCGGAGCTCGCTGAGCAGCTCATCGGTGCTGGTCGTCTCGGTCGCGGTGTCGGTCACACCCCGAAGTTACCGGGCGCGCCGGGGAACGGGCGACTCGGCCGGAACGCCGGTAGCGTCGGGCCACATGCAGGATGACCGGCTCAACGCGGCGTTCGACGCCTGGGTGCAGGCGCAGACTGCGGCTCTCGACGTCGTCAGGCAGGCCACGGGGGTGCCCGAGTCCGAAGTGGACCTGGCCGAGGGCTACCGGTGGGTGACGCGCCTCTCCCGGCTGGCCCTGGACTGGATCGTCGAGCGGTCCGACCCCGTGCATCCCCAGCTGTTCGTGCTCCAGGACGACTACCGCAAGCTCCTGGTCGACAACCCCGACACGCACTACCTCTTCTGCGTGCTCGACGACTCGCGCTCGTACCGGATGCTCGGATACCGCGGCGAGTCCGCGTACCTGGGCATGACGTTCGGCACGGCGTTCGGGCAGGGCCAGGTCGGGGGGCGCACGGGTACCCAGACCCAGACCCACATCGACGAGTTCGAGCTGGGCCCGAACGGCGAGGTCGACATCCTCATAGCGCCCGCCTCGGCCATGCCGGACCCCAGGCCGCGGAACTCGGTCGTGCTCGAGCCGGGCACCGCGCAGCTGGCCATCCGCGCCACGCACTGGGACAAGCGGACAGAGAAGCTTGCCCGGTTGCGCATGGAGCTGGTACAGGAGCCGGGCGAGGAGGTGCCACCGCCGCTGCTCTCGGTCGACGACCTCGCGCCCAAGCTCGAGTTCGCCGCCATGTTCCTCACGTTCGTCGGCGGGACGGCACTGCAGATGTGGCGCGACGCCGCCGGCAACATGAACACGTTCGGGGGCCAGGCGGGCTCGGCGCACGTGGCGGCGCAAGACGACGAGGTGCGCTCGCACTCGAACGCGGAGATGACGTATCACGGCGGGCGGTTCCGGCTGGGCGAGGACGAGGCACTCGTGGTCACGGTGCACGAGCCGGACCGGCCCTTCTTGTACTGGGGCCTCACGCTGACCTCGCCGTGGATGGAGAGCTTCGACTACCGCTACGCGACGACGAACCTCAACAACAAGAACGCGAAGCGCTCGGACGACGGTTCGTGGCGGCTGGTCATCGCGCCGCGCCAGCCCGGCCGGGAGGTGGAGAACTGGCTCGACACGGGCGGGCGGCTCGAGGGCTACATGTTGGTGCGCTGGGTGCTCGCCGACGGACCGCCGCACCCGACGACCGAGGTCGTTCCCCTCGACAGCGTCCGTTAGCCGCTCAGACCTCCGAGGGCACGCCGAAGCGCTCCTGGTACGGCGCCACCAGCGCACGGTGGGTGGGCAGGTCGAGCCCCGTGTCGGCGAAGGAGTAGTCGTGGCCGGGGCCGCGGTCGGTGTGACGGGCGGCCAGGTAGGCAGTGAGCGCGGAGCGGAAGGCCGGCGTGACCGGGAGGTCCCACGCCGCGTACAGCCGCTCGATGACCCCGACCGGGTCGGCCACCAGGTCCTGGTAGACGACGTCGCCGATCTGGTCGTTCGGGATGCTCCCGGCGTCGCGCTCGGCGGCCACATGGTCCATCTGCATCTCGAGGCCCATGGCCATGAACTCGACGAGGACCGCGTGGTCGACGTGGTCCGAGTGCATGTAGTGCAGCGTGGCCATGAGGTCCGAGAGCGAGCCGATGACCCGCAGCGGGTCGCGGTGGGTGATCACCACGCGTGCATCGGGGTAGGTCGAGAAGACGAGGGGTAAGGCGGAAAGGTGGGACGGCGCCTTGACGACCCAGCGCGGCGTGGGTCGCTCGGCCACCCACTGCAGCGTCTGCAGATGGCGCTTGTGCCACTCGTAAATCGGGGCCTGGTCGACACCGCCGCGCCACACCGTGTACTCCGACACGCTGTAGAGCCCGGTGTACATGTCACTCGAGAACTGGTGGGCGAACGAGAAGATGCACTCGGTCGGCAGGCGCCCGCCGTTCTCGTGCATCGCGGTGAAAGCCGGCACCATCTCGTCCATGAGCTTGACCTCGTCGTCGCACAGGTCGCCCGACGAGTCGTCGTAGGGGACGGAGTGCAGGAGCTCCCATAGCAACGGCGGGCGGCTGTCGGGGTCGCAGGCCAGCAGCTCGTGCAGCAGCGTCGTGCCCGAACGCCCGAGGCCGGTGACGACGATCGGCGCCGGGACCGCCTCGCGCAGCACCGCCGGCTCGTGCTGCCACAGGTCGACCATGCGCAGGCGGTTCTGCAGGATCAGCTGGATCTCGCCGCGGGTGCGCAGGCGGCCCGGCAGGTGGAGCCGCGCCTCGGTCTCGAGCGACGCACACAGGCGCCGGAAGGGCTCCTCCCACCACGTGTCGCCGAAGTCTTCGAGGCCGGTCGTGGCGACCGCGGCGGCGCGCAGGTCCTCCGCCTTCAGCGAGATGACCGAGCGCCCGTCGTCGCCGAGCCCGCGCCCGAGCGCGACCATCTTGTCGGTCCACGGGCTGCGCGGCGGGGGTATCCAGGGCACGCGCCACCGTATCCGCAAGGGGGGAGACCGGGGGGGGCGTAACGCGCCGGACGAAGCGGCGGGGAGCAACGGGTCAGGGGCCGCACCGGGTCAGAATGGACCGGTGCCCACGACGCCGCCGGAGCTCGGCCTCGACGAGATCGTCGACGTCCTCGTCTCGGGGGCGGACCGGGAGCTGAGCCCCCACGTGCCGGTGTCGCAGCTCGACCACGCGCTCCAGACGGCGGCGCTGCTCCGCCGTGCGCACCCCGAGGACCTCGAGCTGGCCGCGGCCGGGTTGGTGCACGACATCGGACACCTCTTGCCCGGTGGGAGCGACGAGCGACACGCCACGGATGGTGCGGCGGCGGTCCGGGGCGCACTGGGCGCGCGCGTGAGCGGTCTCGTGGGGCTGCACGTGGCGGCGAAGCGGTATCTCGTCGCGACCGACGGCAGCTACGGCGCCGTGCTGACCGAGGACAGCGTGGCCTCCCTGGCCCGGCAGGGGGGCGGGTTGTCGGCGGGTGAGTCGTCGGCGTTCCTGGCGCTCGAGTGGGCGCCCGAGGCCGTCGTCCTGCGGCGGGCCGACGACACGGGGAAGGTCGACGGGCTGGTGGTTGACGGGCTCGACCACTGGGTACCCCTTCTCCGAGGGCTGTCGGGCTAGAGAGGCCCGCCCGCCCGGGCCACCGGAGCCCGGGTCCGTGGGCGCGCCGGGTCGGGCGTTGACTACTGTCATGCGCCGTCCGGGCGGGGCGTCCGGACGACATCCGGCGGGGGGTGTGCGGTTGACGAGCGGTTGGAACGGCGGGACGTTCCAGGTCGGGCCCGAGGGCCGCGGTGGCGCGGCCCCGTGTCCGCGTGTCACGGGGCGCCGTCGCGCCTCCGGTGGCTGCCACCAGGGGGAGCGAGTCCGGCGACCCGGCGTGCTCGCGCATCGCGAGCACGCGACGATCCGTAGGGAAGCCGCCCAGCGTTCGTTCTGTTCCCGGGATCCGATCGATCCACGGGGAGGGCACACCTGGTGACTGGGCCGCACCGAACGCTGAGGACGCGAGTGCGTGAGCGTCGGTACACCCCGGCCGGCTTCCGCGCCGGCCTGGCGTGCGCGGTGGTGGCCGCCATCTGCATCGTCGAATTCGGGTCCTCCTCGGGTGCCGCCACCGCGTTCGTCCCCGGCAACGCGACGGCGCAGGCCCAGGCGATTTCGGTCGCGCCGACGACCGGCGGCCTGAACTACGCCATCATCCTCGCCACCTCCATTTCGAAGTACCAGGACATTGAGGCACAGTCGCTGTCGCAGACCCTCGACCTCGGTGCCATCGGCACCGCCCTCGAGGCAGCGGGCTGCTCGGGCGGCCCGCCCACCCTGCCGGCCAAGGACGTCCCGCCGTCGGTGCAGGCCGAGTCGGTCAACGGCAACCAGACCCTCAACGACACCATCACCCCGGCCTCCTCGCCGCTGGGCGTCGGCACGGAGGCCGCCACCGCCACCACGCAACCCTCGTCCGACTCCAACACGAGCGTCGCCGCCATCACCGTCCCGGGGGGCCTGCTCACGATCTCGGGTCTCAACTCGACCTCGCACACCTCCATCGACAACGGCGACACCCGGACCGCGACGGCGACCTCGAGCGTCGGCGAGATCTCACTGGCGCACGGCTCGGTCGTGCTCGGCGGCCTGCAGTGGACGGCGACGCAGCAGACCGGTGCGACGACCACCTCGAGCGGGACCTTCACGATCGGCTCGCTCACGGTGGACGGCGTGAAGATCGACCTGTCGCAGCTGACCTCGACGCTCAATCCCCAGACGGTGCTCGGCATCATCAACACCGCGCTGTCACCCGTCGGCCTCAACATCCAGTGGCCGGCCGAGACGACCCTCCAGGACGGCACGGTGCAGATCTCGCCCCTCAGCATCGGCATCGACAACAACACGCTGGGCCAGCAGGTCGTCGGCCAGAACCTGGGCCTGATCCAGACCGAGCGTGAGGCGCTCGTGAACGCGCTGCTGAACGCCAACTGCAATTTCGCCACCCCCATTTTGGTCGGGGACATCGGCATCGGAGTGCTGGCGGGCGGTGGCAACCTCAACGTCGAGCTGGGCGGCGCCAGTGCCGAGACCAACGACCTGGCCGAGTCGTCGCCGTTCGGAGGCGGGACGGCGCCCCCACCGGCCGCCGCGAACTTGGGGAACACCGGCTCGGCGTCGAGCGCCGGCACCCTTGGCACCCCCGGGCTCCCCGCGTTCACCGGCAACTCGGGGGCGGGGGCACTGCCGACGAGCAGCGCCGGCGCCGCCACCCCGTCGTCGAGCGGCAGCCAGCCGAAGGAGTCCCTCGGGCCGCTCGAGAAGACGACCGCCTGCGTGAGCCTCGGTCCTTCGGGCGGGGGGTGCAACACGGGCAACGTCGCGGTGCCGATCGGCTTGGCCGCCCTCGCCCTCGTGGTCGGCCTGTTCACCTGGGACTACCTGCGGCAACGGCGCCGCGACGGGCTATTGGGAGGAGCGGAGGTGTCGCAGTGAGCGACGTGACGGAGCAGGCCACCAGTTCGAGCAAGCTGCGGCTGTCGGCCGCCAAGGCCAATGGCCGGCTGCTCAAGGGCTACGGCCCGCTGGCCGCACTGCTGGTGGCCTTCGTGCTGATGGCCACGCTGGTGCCGACGAAGGCACCGCAGCAAGACGTCGTGCACGAGACACAGGCCGTCTCGGGCACGGGCACCTCGGGCGCGGGGTCGACGACGGCCACCACGACGCCCGGCTCCGCCGCGTCCGGCGCCGCGGGGGGCTCGGCGGGGACGGCCGGCAAGGCGGGGACGGCCGGCGCGGCGGGCACGGCCGCCTCCTCGACCGCACTCGGCAAGACCAGTGCCTGTGCCGGCGCCCAGGTGTCGGGCGATCCCTACTCGCCCCCGTGCATCTCGTTCTCGGGCAACAACGGCGGTGCGACGTCGGCGGGTGTGACCGCGAACCAGATCAACGTGACGTACCGGATCACAGCGGACTCCGAGAGCTTCCAGCAGACGCTGGCCTCGCTGGGCGGTGCGAACATCGTCGACACCACGGCGGACATCGAGCGCACCATTAGCGCGCTGGCCACCTACTTCGACAACCACTTCCAGTTCTACGGCCGCAAGCTCAACATCGAGTACTTCAACGGTCAGGGCTCCATCACCAACGAACTGCTGGGGAGCGGCCAGCAGCAGGCGGACGCCGACGCGGTCACGGCGTCCCAACAGCTGCACGCCTTCGCGGAGCTGAACGGGGCGTCAGAGCCCTACGGCGTTGCGCTCTCCGAGCAGCACGTCGTGAACTTCGGCGTGCCCTACCTGTCGGCGGCGTTCATGGGCCAGTACGCCCCCTACATGTGGAGCCTGGACACCGAGTCGAACGACGTCGTGTCGGCGACCTCCGAGCTCTACCTCAAGTCGCTGGCCGGTGGGAAAGCCGCCTACGCCGGAGGGAGCCTGCAGAACCAGCCGCGCAAGGTGGCGATCATCGCCCCGAGCGACCCGTGGTACCAGACGGCGGCGCAGTCGGCGGTCCAGGCGGCGGCCGCGGCGGGGCACCCGATCGCCGACAACATCCAGTACCAGCTGAACCTGTCGACGCTCTCGAGCCAGGCGGCCAACGTGATCAGCCAGCTCCAGAACGACGGCATCACCACCGTCGTCTGCGGCTGCGACCCCGTGTTCCCCGTGTACCTGACGTCGCGCGCCGCCGAGCAGGGCTACACCCCCGAATGGGTGGTCGCCGGTGTGGCGCTGACCGACCAGGACATCGTGGGGCAGCTCTTCCAGCAGAGCGAGTGGTCCCATGCGTTCGGTGTGAGCTTCGACGGTCCGACGGTGCCGAAGCAGAACACCTTCGGGTACGCCGCCTACAAGTCGGTCGATCCCGGCAGCGAGCCGGCCAACGCCGTCGACATCATCTACGCCCAGATGTACGAGATGGCCATCGGGCTCCAGATGGCCGGGCCCGACCTCACGCCACAGTCCTTCGAGAACGGCATGCGGGCCTATCCGGGCAGCCAGGCGGGCGCGCCCAATGCGCTGTACGGGACCTGGGGGTTCCCGGCGGGCCACTTCACCCCGCAGGAGGACTGGACGTTCATTTACTGGAACCCCAACCTTACGTCGGCGTACAACGACAAGCAAGGTGCCTACGTGTTCTCGTCGACGCGCACCAAGATCGGCTCTTACGCCGGCGGCTCGTTGGCACTGCCCTCGGGCTTCCCGTTCACCGCGTCGGGGGGCGGGTAGCCGGGCGTGCCCCTCGCTGACTATCCCAAGATCGAAGACACCTGGGCCGGCGTCACGAACCTGTGGGCCGGCACGCCGGCGCGGCTGCGCGCCACGGTGCTGACCGTCGCGGCAGCGCTGATCCTGCTGTTCGCCGTCCCGGCGATTTGGCCACACGGGGCGCCGCGCGGGCAGATCCTCAACGGCGCCGAGTTCGGCGCGGTGAACGGGCTGCTCGCGCTCGGCCTCGTCCTCACGTACCGTGCGTCGCGGGTCATCAACTTCTCCTACGGCGCCATGGGCGCCCTGGCGGCCACGGTGGCCGTCGAGCTGAACCTGGCGCACCACGTCAACTGGTTCGTCTGCATCTTCATCGCTCTCCTCGTGGGGGCCGCTCTCGGCCTGTTCGTCGACGCGATCATCCGCTGGCGGTTCTTCTCGGCGCCCCGCCTGATCGTCATGGTCGTCACCATCGGCCTGGCCCAGCTCTTCGGCGGGATCCAGCTGCTCGTGCCGGGCTGGCTCAACGGCCCGTCCATCGTGGGCGGCGTCACCACGCCGCTGACGTCGCACCACGTCCTCATCTTCCCGGTGCTCTTCAACGGCAACGACCTGCTCATCGCCATCGTGGTCCCCGTGGTGCTGGTGGCGCTGGGCTGGTTCTTGCTGCGGACCGACGCCGGCATCGCGGTGCGGTCGGTGGCGGACAACGCGGACCGGGCCCGCCTCCTCGGGATCCCGGTGCGTCGGCTCTCGACGCTGGTGTGGGTGATCGCCGGCCTGCTGGCCGGCCTCACCGGAATATTGAGCGCGCCGTCCGCCGGCATCACGATCGCCGCCGGCGCGGGCCCGACGCTGATCCTCCCTGCGCTGGCCGCAGCCATCATCGCCGGGATGGAGAATCTCCCCCTGGCGTTCGGGGCGGGGGTGGCCCTCGGGATCACGAGCGGGCTCTTCGAGTTCAACATGCCCCGCTACGGCAGCGCCATCGGCGACGTGGTCAACCTGGTGGCCATTCTGCTCGGATTGCTCTTCCTGCAGAAGAAGCGCAGCCGGGCCGACGACGCGGACGAGACCTTCTCTGCGACGGGCATCCTCAAGCCGATCCCGGACGCGCTGCGGCGTCTCCCCGAGGTCGTGGCCGGGCGAATCGGCATCTTCGTCCTCGTCGGCGTGGTCGTCGTCATCATCCCGCTCGTCGCCGGACCCGGCACGACGCTCGAGTACACGGCCGCCCTCATCTACGGGATCATCGCGATCTCTCTCGTCGTCCTGACCGGATGGTCGGGGAACGTGAGCCTGGGCCAGTTCGCGTTCGCCGGCGTGGGCGGCGTCGTCGCGGGCGACCTCATAGAGAAGGCGAACGTCGACTTCTTCTTCAGCCTCGCCGCGGCGGGGGTGGCCGGCGCCGTGCTGGCGGTGATCGTCGGGATCCCGGCGCTGCGCATCCGGGGCGCCTACCTGGCCGCCGTGACCCTGGCCCTCGGCGTGGCCATGGACACGTTCTTCCTGAACCCGACCTTCTACCCGAACGTCATCCCCCAGCAGTTCCTCCGCCCGGTGCTCTGGTTACGTTTCAACCTGGAGTCGAACAAGGCCTACTACTTCACCTGCCTCGGGTTCCTCGTCCTCGCCATCCTCTTCATCCAGGGCCTGCGCCGCGCGCGTTCGGGACGCGTCCTGCTGGCGACGCGCGACAACGAGAGGGCGGCCGCCGCGATGTCGGTGCCACCGGTCCGCACCAAGCTCTCGAGCTTCGTCCTGGCGGGGGCGATCGCCGGCATCGCCGGCGGTCTCTACGCCGTGCTGCTGGGGGCGGTCGGCTTCAACACGTTCGACCCGTCGTACGGGCTGGTCGTCTTCTCCATGGCGGTCATCGGAGGCCTCGGCTCCATCAGCGGCGTCCTGATGGGCGTGGCGCTGATCGAGGTCCTCAGCTACTCGTTCCCCAAGTACCAACTGGTGTTCACGGGCGTCGGGTTGCTCCTCGTCCTGCTGTTCCTTCCGGGCGGGCTGGCGGCTGGTGTCCAGAACATCCGTGACCGGCTGCTCAAGCTGGTGGCGCGCCGGCGCAACATCCTCGTGCCGAGCCTGGTCGCCGACAAGCGGGTCGAGTTGACCGACCACGCGCCCGAGGAGTCGTCGCTTTTGGAGCACGCTCTCGGTGACGGGGATGGCGACGGCGTCCACGAAGCGCTTCCCCACGAGTTCGTGCCGGTGCCCGCGACACGGGACGTCGACACGGGGCAGATCCCGGTCCTGTCGTCCAACGGGGCAGCCGAGGCCGGCGCCAACAACGGGTTGATCCCGGACACGCCCGTCGTTCTCGCCTGTGACAAGGTCGAGGTGTCGTACGGACCCGTGCAGATTCTCTTCGGCGTCGACCTCGAAGTGCACGAAGGCGAGATCGTCGCGCTGCTCGGCACCAACGGCGCGGGCAAGTCCACCCTTCTCAAGGGGGCGAGCGGGCTGGTCAAGGTGGGCGGCGGGTCGGTGCGGCTCGACGGCAGGGGCATCGACGGCGACCAGGCCGAGCAGATCGCGCGCAAGGGCCTGTCGCTGATGCCGGGCGGGCGTGGCATCTTCCCCACCCTCACGGTGGACGAGAACCTCCGTCTCGGGACCTGGATGGTGCGCAAGGACCACCGCGCCGTGCACATGGCCAAGGATCGGGTGATCGACCTGTTCCCGATTCTGCGCCAGCGCGCCCACCAGCAGGCGGGCAACCTCTCGGGCGGCGAGCAGCAAATGCTCTCCCTGGCCATGGCGCTCATGGTGACGCCGAAGGTCCTCATGATCGACGAGCTCTCGCTGGGACTGGCCCCGACCGTGGTGACCCAGTTGCTGCAGGTCGTCAAGAAGCTCCACGAGTCGGGCACGACCATCGTGGTGGTGGAGCAGTCGGTCAACGTCGCTCTGGAGCTGGCCGAGCGGGCGGTATTCCTCGAGAAAGGCGAGGTCCGGTTTTCGGGCCGCACGACGGACCTGCTCGAGCGTCCCGACATCCTGCGGTCGGTCTTCATCGCTGGGGCCGGATCGGTCGAGGGCACGGTCGTCACACCCGACGCCGGACCGACCGATCACCACGAGCACGCCAGCGCGGCGTCCGCGCTCATCGTGGGCGACCCACGCCGGCGTGTCCCGCCGTCGGCGGAGGCACCGTCCATCCTCGAGTGCAACGGCGTCCGCAAGAGCTTCGGTGGCATCGCCGCGATCCAGGACATCAGCCTCACGTTGCGAGACGGCGAGATCCTCGGGCTGATCGGCCACAACGGGGCGGGCAAGACGACGTTCTTCGACTGCGTGTCGGGGTTCTTGTCCCTCGACGGCGGCCGGATCCGCCTCGGCGGCGTCGACATCGACTCGTGGCCGGGCCACCTGCGTTCGGCCGCCGGCATCGGACGGACCTTCCAAGAGGCGCGTCTGTTCCCCTCGCTCACCGTGGCCGAGACGATCGAGGTCGCCCAGGAGCGCCACCTGCAGTCGCGCGACATGGTCGCCGCCGGCCTGCGGCTGCCGGCGTCACTCGACTCGGAGGCGGACGCGGCGAGACGGGCCGAGGAGCTGGTCGAGATGATGGGCCTGAGCGCCTTCAGGGAGAAGCTGGTGGGCGAGCTTTCCACCGGGACCCGCCGCATCGTCGAGCTGGCCTGCGTCCTGGCCCAGGAGCCGGCAGTGTTGCTCCTGGACGAGCCGTCGGGAGGAGTGGCCCAGCGCGAGAGTGAGGCCATGGGTCCGCTGCTCATCCGGGTCCAGCAGCACACCGGCTGCTCGATCCTGGTCGTCGAGCACGACATGCCGCTGCTGACGGCGATCTGCGACCGCATGATCGCCCTCGAGCTCGGCGAGGTCATTGCCGAGGGCACACCGGCCGAGGTGCTCGAGCACCCGGCGGTGATCGAGTCCTACCTCGGCACCGACGAGTCGACGATCAAACGCTCCGGCGTCAAGGTCTGAACCCGGTCGGGCCTACCCGGCGCGTCGGGCGCCGTCACAGCCGGCCTCACAAGCTCAAGGCTCAATCAAGAGCTCGATCAAGAGCTCGATCAAGAGGCCCGTGGATGCCTCCAGAAACTATGCACCGATCGGTTTATCGTTTTGGAGCCGCCATTCGCGCCGAGCTCGCCGCGCTGTGCTGCGGGCGGGACTGACGGTCGGTCCGGCACCTTCCGCCACCCCACTGGTGTACGTCGCCGCTGCCTGAGCGGAGCTTGCCCTCGGCGCGCGGAGCACGACAGAGTCCAGGGCGTGGAGACGCCGGTGACCGGGACGTGCGACGCCCGGTTCGCCCAGGTCAAGGACGAGTTTGTGCGGAACTTCGCCGAGCGGGACGAGGTCGGTGCCGCCGTCTGCGTGATGGTCGACGGCGTCACCGTGGTCGACCTGGCCGGGGGCTGGGCTGATGCGGTGCGGCGGACGCCGTGGCAACCCGACACGCTCGTGAACTTCTACTCCGTCGGCAAGGCGTTCGTGGCGCTCGGCGCGTTGCGTCTCGTCGACGCCGGCCTCGTCGGACTCGACGGCCCGGTGGCCACGGTGTGGCCCGAGTTCGCTTCGGGCGGGAAGGACGCCGCCACGCTGCGGCACGCGCTCTGCCACCGGGCCGGCGTCCCCGCCATCCGCGCCCCGCTGTCCAACGAGGACTTGTGGGACTGGGACAAGATGGCTGGCGCGCTCGCCGCGACGGACCCGTGGTGGGAACCTGGGACGCGCCACGCCTACCACACGAACACCTACGGCCATCTGATCGGCGAAGTCGTGCGCCGGGTGGGCGGCACGAGCCCGGCGGCGACCCTCGCCGCCATGGCTGGACCGCTCGACGCCGACGTTCACGTCGGACTGCCGCGGCGAGCGGCCCGGCGCTGCGCGGAGGTGATCTTCGCCGCTCCAGGCCGCGCCGAGGGCGTCGACGTGTCATCCCTCGAGGGTGACCAGCTGATGGAGATGTTGAGCTACTTCAATCCGCCCGGGTACTCGTCCATGGGTGTCGTGAATACCTCTGAGTGGCGTGGCGCGGCCGTGCCGTCGACCAACGGGCACGGGACGGCGCGCGGCGTGGCCCGGATGTACGACGCGCTGCTCACGCCCGACCTCCTGCTTTCAGCCGACTTGCTGGCGGAGGCGACATCGCCGCAGTCCGAGGGCTTCTGCCCGATACTGCACGAAGAGGTCGTCTTCGGTCTCGGCTTCAAGCCGACGGTGCCGCGCCGCCCTTTCGGGCCCAACCCTCGCAGCTTCGGACACTTCGGCACCGGTGGCGCGGTCGGTTTCGGAGATCCCGACGCCGGGGTCGCCTTCGGCTACGTGATGAATCACGTCATCCCCCGTTGGCAGAGCACGCGCAACCGCGCGCTCATCGACGCGTTTTACGACGCGCTTTGAGCGGTCAACGGCGATTACCCGACCGCGTGCAGGGATTGTCGCCACGCACGCGCGGCGTCAGCACATGACCTGTCGATGAAATGAGCAGAACGTCCGCTTAGCGCGCACGAGCGTGGGTATAGGGCTGAGCGACCGGGACAGCGCCGCACGGTGGCAACCGTATGGCGACGGACGTTGCCCGACACGTCCGTGAAGTCCGAAACACAGCCTTGCCGCGACGACGCGCCCGTGCACACCCGTTCGGGTGACGCATGCGGGTGAGGCGTCTGCGCCGACCGTCACAAGGGGACCACGCGCAATGACCTCAATCGAAACCGGACCGCGCACTTCTCGTTGCGCGCAGGTCTGATCGATGGTCGTTGCCCTCGTCCTTCTCGTGGTGTCGCTGTGCCTCTTCGCAGTGGCGATGGCGACCTTGTGGTGGATGCTGCACGCCTGGCGAACCCCGGAGGTCTTCCGGTCCCTCGGCTTCGGGCCGGCAGAGGTGGGTCGGGGGGACGCGCCGCTGACGTTCTCGCTCATTGTTCCCGCCCGTCACGAGGAGGTGGTGCTCGGCGCGACCCTCGATCGCCTGGCCGAGCTGGACTACCCCACTTTCGAGGTGCTGGCCGTCGTGGGTCACGACGATCCCGTCACGAAGGAGGTGGCAGATGCGGCGGCGGTCCGGCACGGGGGGCGGATCCGCGTCGTGGTTGACCACTCCTGGCCCAAGAACAAGCCCTCGGCGTTGAACACGGCCTTGGCGAATTGCCGCGGTGACGTGGTCGGTGTGTTCGACGCCGAGGACGAGGTCCACCCCCGGCTCTTGCGCCAGGTGGCCGGTTCGTTCGAGCGCAGTGGCGCCCACGTGGTGCAGGGCGGCGTGCAGCTCGTGAACTTCCAGTCGAGTTGGTACGCGTTACGCAACTGTCTCGAGTACTTCTTCTGGTTCCGCTCGCGGCTGCACCTGCATGCCGAGCGGCGGTTCATCCCGCTCGGAGGCAACACGGTGTTCGTCCGGACGGAGCTCTTGGTCGCCGTCGGAGGCTGGGACGAGCGCTGTCTCGCTGAGGACTGCGAGCTTGGGGTGCGGCTCTCGAGCCTCGGGGCGCGGGTCGACGTCGCGTACGACCCGCTGCTGGTGACGAGGGAGGAGACGCCAGGGACGCTGCGGGGGCTGCTCAAGCAGCGGACCCGGTGGAACCAGGGCTTCCTCCAGGTCCTTCGCAAGGGGGAGTGGCGCCGGTTGCCGACGCGGGGCCAGCGGGCCCTGGCCCGCTACACGCTCGCCATGCCGTTCCTCCAGGCCTTCACCGGGCTGGTCATCCCGGTCTCCATCTACTCGATGATCGCGCTCGAAGATCCCGGTCGCTCTGGCGCTGGTCTCCTTCCTGCCGGTCATCCCGACGTTGGCCGCCCTGGCGTTCGAGCTGGTCGGCCTCCGAGAGTTCGGCCGCGTCTTCTACGTGCAGCCGCGCGTCTACGACTACGCCCGCCTCATCCTCGGGCTCTTCCCGTACCAGCTGTTCCTGGCGGGCGCGGCGGTACGGGCGGTCGTGCGTGAGATGTTCGGGATGCGCGGTTGGGAGAAGACGGCCCACACCGGGTTGCACCGCCCCGCCCGCGAGCCCGCGGGACGCTCGAGCGAGCCGGTTGAGCTCGAGCCGTCGCTCGTGCTCACCTCGAGCGAGGTGCGTTGACGCAGGCCCCCGAGATCACCGGGCTGGGACGCCCGCTCACGCTGCCACCGCGCCCGGCCCCCCCGCGGCCGCGGACGCCGTCGGTCGACGACCTGCTGCAGGGGAGGGCGCGCCGGCCGGCGCCCCGCCCCGGCGTCCGCGCGCGGATGCGCACGGTGGTGCGCGTCTGGCTCCGTCGGCACCGGACCAGCCTGGTCCTGCTCTCCTGCCTCCTGGTGGTGGTCGGCGCGGTCCACGGAATCGGCATGACCCGCTCACCACTCCCGGTCGACGACGAGGGCACCTACATGGCCCAGGCCTGGGCCGTGCAGGTGCGCCACGCGCTCACGCCGTACACCTACTGGTACGACCATCCGCCGTTGGGATGGATCCAGCTGGCGGGCTGGACGTTCGTGACCCACGGTTTCTCCGGATCCACGCTCGCCGTCGACGCCGGGCGTCGGATCATGCTCGTCTACGCGTTGGCAGATGCCGGCTTGCTCTACCTGATCGCCCGGCGCCTGCGTCTGTCCCGCGCCTGGGCATCGGTCGCGGTGCTGGCCTTCGCCCTCAGCCCGCTCGCTGTCGACTACCAGCGCATGGTGTACCTCGACAACCTCGCCATGCCATGGGTGCTCGGCGCGTTCGCGTTGGCACTGACCCCCCGGCGCCGCCTCTGGACGTTCGGCGCCAGCGGTGCGTGCCTCGCGGTGGCGGTCCTGAGCAAGGAGACGTTCCTGCTGTTCGCTCCGGCGCTCATGTACCAGGTCTGGCAGCGCGCCCACCGGTCGACGCGCGCCTTCTGTCTGACCGCCACGGTCTCGGTGTTCGCCCTGCTGGTCGCCATGTACCCGTTGCTCGCACTGTTGAAGGGCGAACTGGTGCCCGGGCCCGGCCACGTGAGCCTGGCCAGCGCCATCGCGTTTCAGCTGAGCGGCCGCCAGGGAACGGGCAGTCCCTTCAACCCTTCGAGCCAGGCCCACGCCCTGGTGGCGAGTTGGCTCCACCTCGATCCCTGGATGTTGCTCGGCGGCGTGCTGTGCCTGCCGGTTGGCCTGGCCGTCCGCCGCTACCGACCCGTCGCCGTGGCGTTCGCCATCCCGCTCCTCGACCTCGTGCGCGGTGGGTATTTGCCGGTGCCGTTCGTCATCGGTCTCCTGCCCTTCGCGGCCCTCCTGGTGGCGATGACCGGGTGGACCGTTCACCGCCGCCTGACGCTTTCGGACGGAGCCCAGCGCCTGCGTTCCGTGCTCAGCGCCGGAGTGCTGCTCGGGGCGGCCGGCGCCCTACTGCTCTTGGTCGTGCCCTCGTGGGCCTCCGGGCTGCGGACCCAGATGGCGGCCAATCAGATGGCTCCGACCGTCAAGGCCGAGACATGGGTGGAGCACCACGCTTCCCACCGCGACCGGCTGCTGACCGACGATACGGTCTGGGTCGACCTGGTGGACCACGGCTTCGATCGACCTTTCGGCGTGGTGTGGTTCTACAAGCTCGGCTACGTGAACAACCTCGATCCTTCGGTGGCCCGCAACATCGGCGGTGGGTGGCGTGACTTCCAGTACGTCATCGAGACGCCGTCCATGCGCGCGGCGCTGGCCGGCTCGGGGGCCCAGGCACTGCCGCAAGTGGCGCAGGCCGTCACGCATTCGGTGCCCGTCGCCAGCTTCGGCACCGGCGTCGATCGGATCGTGATCCGGCACATCGAGGCGCCCGTCGCCGCTACGTCCCGTTCCGTCCCCAGCACGAACAAGGAAGAGAGCCATGCACCCTAACGAAGAGACCACTCCGGCACCGAAGTTCGCCACCGTCGTGCGCGGATACGACCGCATGCAGGTGGACGATTACGTCGAGCACCTCACGCAGTGGATCGAGCAAGCGGACTACCGGGCGCAGCAGTGCGAGGCCGCGGTGACGCGGGCGAACGCAGAGATCGAGCAACTGCGCCGCCGTCTGGCCTCGGTCGACTCCGGGACGCTCACCGCGACCCCGGAGTCCATGAAGGCGCTCGGGGACCGCGTCGGCAACATCATGCAGTCGTCGTTCGACGCCGCGAAGGAGCTCCACCGCCGCGCCGAGGACACCGCGCAGGCCGTGACCGCGGCGGCGGAGGAGGCGGCAGCGAGCATCATCGAAGAGGCGACGGCACGGGCGGGAGAACTGTCGCAGGCGGCAGAGGACCTCTTCGTCCAGTCCCAAGGAGCCATTGAGGGCGCCAACGCGGCCGCGGCGCGCGAGATGAAGGAGGCCCAGGCGCTCGCCGCCGCCAAGCGCGACGAGCTGTTCAAGGCGGCGCAGGGCGAGGCGCGCGAACTGGCGCGCCGGGCGGCCGAGGAGCATCAGGTCCGACGCGAGCAGCTGCGCCTGCTCGAAGAGCACCGTCGGCGGGTGCTCGAGGAGATCGGCATTTTGCACCAGCGCCTCGGCAGCATCGGCGACGGGCTGACGGCGCCCGCGCCAGCACCGCCCAAGCCCGCGCCGGCACCGCCCCCGCCCGCGCCATCCCCGCCCGCGCCGGCACCGCCCCAGCCCGCGCCGGCACCGCCCCAGCACGCGTCGGCTGACGAGACCACTCCGGGCGACGACGAGACGCTTGTGCTCGAGATGCCGGCGGGTGCCAAGAGCAAGCCGACCAGACGGAAAGTGGCGTCGTCGTCCTCCCGCTGACCTCGATCCGCCAGACGGAGGAGCTCGAGGATCGGCCGGGTCCCGGCAGGTCCGGGTCCGGGCAGTCCGGGGGTGGGGGCAGACGGCGCCTGGTCGTCGTCACCCTCGTCACGGGCGCCGCCCTGATCCTCGTGGTCGTGGGCCTCGGGATCACCGTCGCCCTGGGTCCCGGCCCGCCGGCGCCGCCGGCGCCCGTCGATTCTCCGGGGACGAAGGGAGCGGACCAGGCCTTCGGCGCCGCGCTGTATTTTCTCGCGCACTACGAGCTCCCCGACGGGCGGGTTGTCCGCTGGGACCAGGGCGCGGACACGGTCAGCGAGGGCCAGGCGTACGCCATGTTGCTGAGCGTGGCGGCGGGGGACCGTCAACGCTTCGACGCGGCGTGGTCGTGGACCCGCGCCCATCTCCTCGAACCGTCGGGCCTGTTGGCCTGGCACTGGGACACCGGACACATCACGGGAAGCGAGCCGGCTGCGGACGCCGACGTCGACGCGGCCTTCGCGCTCGAGCTCGCGGCGTCCGAATTCGTCGAGCCCGGCGATACGGCGGCAGCGGCAGCCATGGCGTCGGCCATCGCACGAGATGAGACGGTCGCCACTCCGGCGGGTGGGGTCCTGGTGGCCGGGCCGTGGGCCGTCGGCCCCCCGGCGTATGCGAACCCGAGCTACGCCTCGCCGGCCGAGCTGGCCACGCTGGGTCAGTTGCCGGGCCAGGGGCCGAGCTTCGCGGCGCTGGCCGCCGGCACCCGCGCGCTCGCCGATGGGGTCCTCTCGGCCGACGCGCTCCCACCCGACTGGCTGCTGCTCACTACGGGCACGCCGCTCGCCGTCGGCCCTTCGGGTTCGGGAGAGGGCGACCGTTATGGCTTTGACGCCGTCCGGCTGCCCATCCACTGGGCTGCGTCGTGCGACCCCGCCGACGGGCACGCGGTGGCCGCGCTGTGGCACACCCTCGGCCCGCGGGCGCGACGCGGCCGCGGCACCGTCGACCTCGGAATCCGTGGGGGCGCGGGCTCAACCAAGGGTGCAGTCTCCTCGCCCGTCGGTCTTGTCGCCGCAGCGGCGGCCGGCTGGGCGGCGGGGCACCACACCATGGCGCTCGCGTTGTTGGCCACGGCCGAAGCGCAGAACCGCGCCCATCCGACCTACTACTCGAGCGCGTGGGTGGCGCTGGGCCGGGTATTCCTGCAGACGCGACGCCTTGGGACCTGTGGCGGATAGGCGGACGCGACCCTCCGCGCCCCGGGTCAGCGCCTGGTCTAGCGTTCGTTCGGCGCGACCGGACCGTGGCCGGCGGTCGGCGTCGTCCGGGGCGGGCGAAAGGGGGGCGACATGACCTACGCGGCGATGCAGATGCCGAGCCGGCGCGCCGAGATGTGGTACGCCGGCGCCGGACCGCAGCGGCGGCTCACCGTCGCCTTCCGCATCATCCTGGCCATCCCGCAGTACGTCGTGCTGATCTTCCTGACTATCGGCATGGTCGTGGTGGCCATCGTCGGATGGTTCGGCGCGCTCGTCACGGGCCGGCCGCCCGACTTTGCGCATCTCTACATCAGCGGCGTCACCCGCTGGCAGACGCGGGTCGGTGCCTATCTGTTCCTGCTCACGGACCGCTACCCGCCCTTCTCCCTCGATGACGAGGACTACCCGGCGCGGCCGTTCCCGCCCGCAAACGGCGAGCTGAACCGGGCGGCGGTGCTGTTCCGCATCATCCTCGCGATCCCGGTCATTGTGTTCGGGAACATCGTCGACTACGGCTTGACCGTCCCGCTGGTGATCGTCGCCTGGTTCATCGTGTTGGTCCGGGGCGAGATGCCGCCGGCGCTCTATGGCCCGTACTCGGCGCTGCTGCGCTACCACCTCCGTCTCACGTCCTATTTCTTCATGCTCACCTCGGAGTACCCCTGGGGCATGCTCGGCGACCGCGATGTCACCGCCGTGCCGGCGTTCCCGCCGCCCCTCTCCGTCCCGCCCGCGAACCTCCCCCCGCCCCCTCAGCCCTTCTCGTATCCGGCCGGCCAGGGCACGCCGGGCGGCCCGGGAGGGCCGCCGCCCGCACCCCCGGGCGTCGGCGCCATGCCCCCGCCCCCGCCTCCGCCCCCGGGCGTCGGCGCCATGCCCCCCCCGTCGTCGTGGGAGCGCACCGCGGCAGCATCGCACCCGGGTCAGGACGAGCCCTCGTGGGCGAGGCTGGTCCTGACCGGAAGTGCTCGCGGCTGGATGATCTTCGCCATCGTCTGGGGCTCGATCGTCTTCGTCGGGCAGAACGCAGCCCAGAACGCCGTGCTCAACAACAACAACAACAACACCAACAACTACCAACCGGTCGTCCTCCAGTTCCCGGCAGCGACCCACGACACCTTCGTCTGACACCTCGACGTTCGAGCAGCTGGTGGCGGAGGGCGCCGCCGTGCCGCTCGAGGGTTGGGACTTCTCGTGGTTCGACGGGCGCGCCACCGAGGAGCGCACGCCCTGGGGCTACGCCCGCCTCATGGCCGAGCGCATGGGCGCGGCGCGTGCGGCGCTCGACATCGAGACCGGCGGGGGCGAGGTGGTCGCGAGCGTGCCGCGCCCGCCAGCTCTCCTCGTGGCCACCGAGTCCTGGTCGCCCAACGTGGCCGTGGCCCGGGACCGGCTGCGCCCCGTGGGCGCCCACGTCGTGGCGGTGGCCGACGCGCCGACGCTCCCCTTCGTCGCCGGCAGCTTCGATCTCGTCGTCAGCCGCCACCCCGTCGTCGTGCTCTGGGACGAAATCGCGCGGGTGCTCGCGCCCGGCGGCACCTACCTCTCCCAGCAGATCGGGGCCGGTACCAACCGTGAGCTGACCGACTTCATGATGGGCCCCATGCCCGTGAACGAGAGCCGCAGCCCCGAGCGGGCCCGCGCCGCCGCTGCGGCCGCTGGTCTCGCGGTGGTGGATCTGCGGTTGTGCGCGCTCCGGGTCGAGTTCTTCGACATCGCCGCCGTGGTCCACTTCTTGCGCAAGGTGCATTGGACCGTGCCCGGTTTCACACCCGAGGGCTACGGCGGGCACCTCCGCGCGCTGCACGAGCGGATCCAGGCGGACGGGGTGTTCGTGTCCACCGCGCAGCGCCTGCTGATCGAGGCCCGGCGCCCCGGCTGACAGCTCGTACAGGCCGGAGTGGGGCCGACCCACGCAGATCAGCTTGGCGGCAGCTCTCCTGGTCACCACGTCGCCTCGACAAGCGCCGGGACAGAATGTTCGACTATGCACAAACCGGTTTACGGTTTTTGGAGACATCACGCCGGAACATCAGCCGGCAGGAGGTGGCGCACAAGAGGCTCTGTGAGGCCGCCGTGGCTCAGCTGGCTCAGCTCGCCTGGCTCACCGAGCTCATGTTGTAGTCGGGGATGCGCAAGGGCGGCATGATCGTCCGGTTCAGGTACTCGCCGAACTCGCGGCCGAGCGAGCGCACCGGCGTCCCGACCTCGGTGGCCCGGGCCAGGAGGTCGACCGGGCTCTCGTTGAAGCGGAAGTTGTTGGCGGCGCCGACCACCTTCCCGTTCTCAATGACGTAGACGCCGTCGCGGGTGAGGCCGGTCATGAGCAGCGTCGCCGGGTCGACCGGGCGGATGTACCAGAGGCAGGTCAGCAGCAGTCCCCGCTCGGTGCGCGCCACCATCTCGTCGACCGTCCCGCCGTCGAGCACGTCGTCGCAACGCAACACGAGGTTGTCGATGTAGGGCGCCATCTCCGCGCCCGACTTCTTGGCGCCGGCCCGGTGGTAGCGCAGGTGCGCGAGGACGCCGTCGCGCAGCCAGTCGGTATGGGTGACCGGTAGCCCGTTGTCGAAGACCGACACCTCCGAGCTGCTGGCCGCCGTGGCCACGAACGGCTGGCATTCGACGCCGCGCTCGTCCGGGTCGCTGAACAGCGTGAACGGAAGCGTCGTGATCTGTTCGCCGAGGCGCGTGCCCCCGCCCTCCTTGGAGAAGACGGTGCGGCCGTCCTCGGTGTCCTGGCCCCCGATGGCGTCGAAGGCGATCATGGCCATCATGTCGCCCGTGCCCGAGGGCGGGAGGATCACCTCGTAGCGGCCCGCCTCGAGCGACAGCTGGCGCTTCGCCCAGTCGAGCCGGCGCCAGATCTCCTGCTCCATCTCCTCGAACGAGGGGTCGACGGCGGGGACGCCGACCCAGGCCGAGCCGGTCCCGTCCGCCGTGCGGCCGACGAGGTTGACCGAGCCGGTCGGCTGCGCGTGCGAGAGCCGCACGCCGGTCGAGCTCCCGAGATACAGCGTCGCCAGGTCGAGCTCGGCGAAGCCGGCCAGCACCGCGTCCCGGGCGCGGGCGCGCCCGAAGGCGCCCGACAGCGACGAGAGCACCGGCTCGAGGGCGCCCGAGTCGGTCACGTCGGGCCCGAGGGAGAAGTCGCGGGCGGGTGTCGTCTCGGCGGGCACTACCAGGGAGAACGCGTCCTCGGCGGGCGGCGCCTGGACGGCGTCGGCCAAGGCCGCGGCCACCATCTCGCGCACCCCGTCGAGGCCGACGACGCCGGTGCGCGTGGCGGTGCCGGCCGAACCGGACGCCATGACGACGACGCTCACCGTGCGCGAGCGGTTGACCCCGTTGGTGGTGGTCGTGTTGAGCGCGAAACGGACGTCGGCGTGACTGCCCTCTTCGACGAGCACGACGCAGCCGTCGGCGCCCGCCGCCGACGCGTCGGCCACGCCGTGCTCCACGAGCTCCTGGGCCGGGATCACGTGCGTGCCCCCGCCACGCTCAGCGCCCCGACTCCTCGCGCGCGTTGAGCACGCGCACGCCGCGCACCAGCACCGACGGGCAGCCGTGCGAGACCGGCGCCACCTGGCCCGGCTGGCCCTTGCCGCAGTTGAAGGCGCCGCCGAGCACCCACGTCGACGCGCCGCCCACGGCCTCCATGGCCCCCCAGAAGTCGGTGGTCGTGGCCTGGTAGGCGACGTCCTTGAGCTGCCCGGCCAGCTGCCCGCTCTCGATCCGGTAGAAGCGCTGCCCGGTGAACTGGAAGTTGTAGCGCTGCATGTCGATGGACCAGCTCTTGTCGCCGACGATGTAGATGCCGTGCTCGACCCCGCCGATGAGGTCCTCGGTGCCCGGGCCGTCGGGGCCGGCGTGGGCCAGCGACACGTTGGCCATGCGCTGGATCGGCACGTGCATCGGCGAGTCGGCGAACGCGCAGCCGTTCGAACGCGCGAAGCCCATGGACGCGGCGATGGCCCGGTCGAGCTGGTAGCCGACGAGCACGCCGTCGCGCACCATGTCGAAGGACTGGGCCGCCACCCCCTCGTCGTCGATACCGACGGTGGCGAGGCCGTGCTCGACCGTGCGGTCCCCGGTCACGTGCATGACGGGCGAGCCGTACTGCAGCGTGCCGAGCTTGTCGAAGGTGGCGAACGACGTGCCGGCGTAGGCCGCCTCGTAGCCGACGGCGCGGTCGAGCTCGGTGGCGTGGCCGATCGACTCGTGGATGGTGAGCCACAGGTTGGACGGATCGACGACGAGGTCGTAGGTGCCGGACTTCACCGAGGGCGCGGCGAGCTTCTCGGCCAGCAGCTCGGGCAGCCGGGCCAGTTCGGCGTCCCAGTCCCAGTTCCCGGCCGTGACGGGGCCGGCCAGGTACTCCCAGCCGCGCCCGACCGGCGGGGCGGTCGTGCGCATCGTCTCGAAGCCGCTCTCGGACAGCGCCAGCGCCTCGAGCTGGGCCTGCAGCCGCACCCGGTGCTGGGTGGCACGCGTCCCGTTGAGGTCGGCGAGGTAGGTCTGCTCGGACACGGTGAGCAGCCCCGCCGAGGTGTGCGCGACGACCGGGTGCTCGGCGAGGCGCCGGCACCACTCGGCCAGCAACTCGATCTTGTCGGCCATCGACACGGTCGACGGGTCGACTTCGAACGCGCTCGTCCACGTGACCTCCCCGTGTGACGGCTCGGGCGCCAGCTCGACGCGCCCGCCCCCCGCCCGGCTCGTCACGTGCGCCATCTCCTTGGCCAGCCCGACGAGGTTGGCCGCCTCTTCCGGCCGCACGTCGACGGTGGCGGCGAACCCCACCGCGCCGTCGACGACGACGCGCACGCCCATGCCGAAGTCGGTCCCGTCCGCCGTCGTCTCGGGTTGGGCATCGTGCAGGCGCACGGTCTGGCTGCGGATGCGCTCGACGCGCAGCTCGGCGGCCTGGCAGCCTGACGCGGCGGTGAGCGCGGCGTCGGCCAGCGCGCTGAGGTCGTCCGTCGCGAGCGGCATCAGGTGGTGGGCCGTCCCGTCGTGGCCTCTCCGGGAGGAGTGGGTTGGCGCAGCGGGAGGCCGGCGGCCAAATAGATCGAGTCGATGAGCTCCATCGTACGGATCGCGTCGGTCGCCGTGGTCGGGAAGGACGCGCCGTCCTCGACGGCCGCCGCGAACGCCTCGAGCTGGTAGTCGTAGGTGGCCTTGCGGCTGAAACGCTCCTTGCGCGTCCCGAGCGTCGTCGTCACTTTCATGCGGTGCCCGTGCTGGGGCGAGAAGGGGTTGAAGACCGAGACCTTGCCGCTGTCGCCGATCACCTCGGCGTGGAGGCGCAACACCGAGGTGGAGAACATGGAGCAGCCGAGGTGGGCGCGCCCGCCGTCGGGCAGGGTGAAGTGCGCATCCATGGCCCGGTCGACGCCGGGGGAGGAGAGCTTGGCCTCGGCGCTCATCACTCGCGGACCGGCCGCGAGGAGACGGAGCAGACTGACGGGGTAGCACCCCATGTCCATGGTGGCCCCGCCGGCCAGGGCGAGCTGGTAGCGGATGTCCCCCTTCTTCCACAGGGGCGCCGAGAAGGCCACGTCGATGTTGGCGATGTTGCCGAGCTCGCCCGAGCGCACGATGTCGACGAGGCGCCTGGTGGCGGGGTGGTACTGGTAGTGGAAGGCCTCCATCACGACCAGGCCGGGGTGGCCGTTGACCACCTCGGCCACGGTCCGGGCCTCGTCGGCGTTGGCCGTGAAGGGCTTCTCGCACAGGACGTGCTTGCCGGCCTTGATGGCGGCGATCGTCCAGTAGCCGTGCAGGCCGTTCGGGAGGGGGTTGTAGACGGCGTCGATCTCGGGGTCGTTGACCAGGTCGGCATAGGTATCGAGGACCCGGGGGACGCCGTGCTTGCGGGCGAAGGCCTCGGCCCGGGCCGGGTCGCGGGCGGCCACGGCGGTGACCTGCACGCGGCCCGTGCGTCGGGCAGGCTTTACGAGAGCGACGGGGGCGATGCGGGCGGCCCCCAGAATCCCGATCCTCAGCACCCGGTGGTCACCGGCGCCTGGGGTCCCGGGCGGGGCAGTGAGGCGGGGCGCCAATGGGCGTTCCCGCTGTGTGGGATGGAGGAACGAGGACGTGAGCGGGCTGTGCCTGGCCGCCAAACATGAGCACGGACGCTAACGCACGCGGGGCTCGCCCGAGTCTGGGCCACATACCGGGCCTGGACGGCATCCGCGCCCTCGCGGTCCTGGCCATCATCGCCTTTCACACGCAGCTGAATTCGGTCCCGGGGGGCTTTTACGGCGTCGACGCCTTCTTCGTCCTCTCTGGCTTCCTGATCACGTCGCTGCTGGTCAAGGAGTGGGGCGGCACCGGGACGATCCGGCTCCGCCGGTTCTGGGCCGGGCGGGCCCGACGCCTGCTCCCGGCACTCTTCTTGCTGGTCGCCGTGATCGGGATCGTCATGGCCTTCGTGCCGCGGCTGCTCACCACGCCGCACATCCTGGGCGACGCGCTGTCGACGGTGTTCTACGTGTCGAACTGGTACTCCATCCACGGAGGGGTCACCTACTTCTCGCTCACCTCGCAACCCTCGCCGCTGCTGCACACGTGGTCGCTGGCGATCGAGGAGCAGTTCTACCTGGTGTGGCCGCTCGTCGTGTTGGCCGTGCTCAAGGTCGGCACCGGGCGCATGCGGAGAGGGCGGATGCGGATCGGTCGGCGCGGCGGCGGGCGGGTGGCCGGCGGTCTGCGCTCGGTGAGGGTGCTGGGCGGCGGGCAGCTGCTGCTGGCGCCGGTGCCCGCCACCGACGCGGAGTGGGAGCGGCGGCGGCGCTTGCAGGCACTCTTCGCGGTGGCGTGCTTCGGCTCGCTGGCCTCGGCCGTCTGGATGGTGGTCCTGGCGCCGAACGGCTACACGACGCGCGCCTACTACGGCACCGACTGCCGGGCCCAGGCCCTCCTGATCGGCGCCGCCATCGCCATCGGCCTGGTGCTGTGGCGCGACGGCAGCCGGCGCAAATGGTTCAGCCGCAGCGCCGGCCTGGCCGGCGTGCTCGGCGCCGCCGGGACGGCGGTCCTGTGGACGACCGCCTCGGAGTCCTCGACGTTCGCCTTCAGCGGCGGGTTCCTCGTGGCCAGCCTGGCCGCGGGCGCCGTGGTGCTGGCCTGCGTCGTCGCACCGAAGTCACTGGCCGTGCGCCTCTTGGAGCTGCCGCCCTTGCCGCAGTGGGGCCGCATCTCCTACGGCATGTACCTCTGGTACTGGCCGGTGCTGCTCGTCATGACCGGCCAGCGCCTGCACTGGGGTGTCTACCCGCTCTTCCTGGCCCGGGTCGGGATCACCGTCGCCATCGCCGCGCTGAGCTACGACCTCGTCGAGATGCCGATCCGCCGCGGCGCGTTGAAGAACTGGCGCTCGTGGGTGGCGGCGCCCATCGGGGCGGCGGTGGCCATCGGGGCGGTCTTCATCAGCACCCTGGTGCCGGTGGGGGCGACGGAGCTGCAGGGGGTGCCGATCAGCATCCAGACGGCGTCGTCGTCGACGACCACCACCACGACGACCACGACGACGGTGCCGGCACGCGGTGGCGGCGGCGCGCCGTCGACGACCACGACCACAGCGCCGCCCCCGCCGACCTACCTGTCGCTGCCACTGCCGCCGAGCACGGGTCACTCGAACAAGCCGGTCAAGGTGTTGTTGGTCGGCGACTCCATCGCCGGCACACTCGGCGTCGGCCTGGCCCAGTACGCGAGCGAGGTCCACTCCAAGGTGCAGTTCGTCAACGAGGGGACCCCGGGCTGTTCGGTGTCGATGCAGTCGCAGATCAAGGCCCTCTGGTACACGCTGCCGCCCGGCCCGCCCTGCGACGTGAACAACGACTCCAACTCGCTGTTCACCACGTGGAAGAAGTGGGTGGACGCCTACAACCCCGACGTCGTCCTCTACGTGGCGCGCGGCGAGACGTTCGACCAGCAGATCGGAGGTCGTTGGCAGAACCTCGGCCAGACGTCGTTCGACAACTACGTGGCGAACCGCTACCGCCAGGCGGTCAGCGTGCTCGGCTCGAGGGGGGCGGCGGTCGTGCTCATGACGTCGCCCTACTACGACAGCGGGACGTCGCCCGCCGGCGTTCCGTGGCCCGAGGACGTGCCGTCGCGGGTGCAGCTCGACAACTCGACCATCCGCCAAGTGGCGTCGACGTCGACGTCGACCGCGGCGGGGAAGGTGTACGTGTTCGACCTCAACGGCTTGGTCGACCCGAACGGGAAGTACGACGCCAGCATCGGGCAGGTGAACGTCCGCTGCGGTGACGGGGTGCACTTCTCGCCGTCGGGAGGGATCTACGTCGGCCTGCGGCTGCTGCCCGACATCGTCGCGCTGGGCCAGGGTCACGCGACCTCGACGCCGGGTGGCGCCTGGCCCGGAGCTCTGCCACCATCGGTCCCTTCATGGTTCAGCAGCCTGCCCTGCCAGTAGAGCCGACGTCCGGGTCGGATGCGGTCGGGGGCGTCGGCGCGGGTGCGGGCGTCCCGGTCGTCCGCCGGGCCACCGCCGCCGACGTCGACGCCATGGCGGCGCAGTTGGCCAAGACGTTCTGGGACGACCCCGTCACGAGCCACATCTTCCGGCGCGAGTCGCGGCGCCCCGCCGGGCTGCGCGCCTACTTCGCCACCCAGATGCGCGCCGACTACCTGCCCTTCGGGGGCTGCTACACCACCGAGGGCCACCTGGGCTCCGCCATCTGGGCACCGGCGGGCAAGCCGCTCCTGACCGGGCTGACCGCGGTGTTGACCATGCTGCCGGTGCTGCCGTACGTGTGGGAGCGACTGCCGACGACGCTACGCATCCTGAACCTGGTCGAGTCGATGCACCCGCACGAGCCGCACTGGTACCTGGCCACGCTGGGGACGGCCGTCGAGATGCAGGGGCGCGGGGTGGGCGGCGCGTTGATGCAGCCCGTTCTGGCGCACTGTGACGCGGCCGGGCTGCCCTGCTACCTGGAGTCGTCCAAGGAGCGCAACGTGCCCTTCTACCGGCGTCACGGCTTCGAGGTCGTGCGCGAGGTCCAGCTGCCCGACGACGGGCCGCCGATCTGGACGATGTGGCGGGAGCCTCAACCGGTGGGGTGAGCGGGCGGGCGGGTCGATGGCCCTCGAGAGGAGCCCGTTGACGATGGCCCTCGAGAGGAGCCCGTTGACGTCTCTGAAAACTGCAAACCAGTCGGTTTAGCAAGCGGGCGAGGTTGGTTCTCCTTGCAGGTCGGAGCGGTGCTGGGGACCCCTCGATTCAGGTCGGGTGGATGCCCTCGGGCATGGAGAGGGCGTCGTTGACCACGACGCCGAGGACGTCGATGACCGCCCGAACGGGCGCCGACGGCAGGCCGCGGCGCCGCTGGGCGACGCCGACCCGGCGCCGGGGGAGACCGGTGACCGGCAGCACGGAGAAGCGACCGCGGAGGTGTCCGGGCACCGCCGTCGCCGGCAGGATGGCCGGTCCGTAGCCATCGAAGGCGAGCGAGGCGATCAGGCGCACGCCATCGAGCTCCATGGCCGGGACCAAGGTGACGCGGGCCGGCACGGTGGCGCTGTCGATCTCGGCCCGCAACGCCGTGCCGGGGGCAGGGAGCAAGAGCTCGAGCTCGGAGAGGCGCTCGAGCGGGATGGAAGGGCTGTCAGCCAGGGGATGGTCGTTGGGCAGGACGGCGACAAGGTCCTCGTCGAAGAGCTGGGCCGCCATGATCTCGTCGCCGCTCAGCGGGAAGGTCACCACGGCGAGGTCGAGCTGGCCCGAGACGAGCTGCTGCTCGAGCTGGACGCTCGCGCCGTCGGCCACGTTCAGGTGGATGTGGGGGTGGCGCACCCGGAGCAGGTCGAAGAGCTGGGGCACCAGCCATCGTCCGGTCGTGCCCATCATGCCGAGGCGGACGGTGCCCACCACCTCCTCGCGCATGGCCGTGACGTCGGCCACCATGGCTTCGAGCTCGTTCATGACCCGGCGGGCCCGCTCGATCACGACCTCACCCTCGTCGGTCAGCCGCCCCGAGGCGCGGTCCACCAGCTGGACGTCGAGCTCCTTTTCGAGCCGGGCGACGTGCGCGGAGACGTTGGACTGCACGGTGCCGATGGACGCGGCGGCGGCGGAGAAGCTGCCGGTGTCGGCGATGCCCATCAATGCTTGCAAGTGTTTGAGCTCCAACGGATCTCCTGTGTGGGAAATGCTTGCCCGAGTTCTGTTACTCATCAGTATAAATGATGATAGGTATCTTGAAAAGCTGCTTGACTGATTGCTGAGATACCGACAGAATGGTGTTTAGACCGCAGGGAATCGGAAGCCCCCCCTCCTACCCTGATGAGTCTTGAGAAGGGATCGCCCTCCCCCCCCGGCGATCCCTTCTCCTAATTTCTGGGATGTTTGAGCAGGCGCCGAGGCGAACGATCCCAGGCTCAGGGCATGTCGAGTCCGCCAGGACCTGGAGGCCGGGCCAAGATCTCTCTAGATCTTCTTGGTTTGCCGGTCTCTGGATCTTGTGACAAGTTTCAGGCTGCGATCCCGAGTCGAGCGTTGGTGAGGTAGTCGCGCAGGAGGTGCTCGATAGTCCCGAGAGCCTGGCGGAGCTCGATTGGGGCCGGGGGTTGGTCGGCCTCGAGGAGCGGGCCGAGGAGACGCGCTCGGACCTTCGTGTAGAAGACGGCGACGCGAATGCCCTCGGGCGTGAGGGTGTAGGTGTTCGTTCCCGCTACTCGCTCGATCAGGCCGTGGAGACGAAGACGGCGCAGGTCATAACTCATCTGCGAAGAGCTGTAGTCACAGCCGAGGAGTCCGGCAACACGCCCGCGAAGGCTCTTGTTGGTGAAGCCGGTGACGGCGTGGACGACGAGGCAGAGTGCACCGGCCAGGGCCATGGCGCGTTGATCCCCGAAGCGCAAGGCCCCGGTTCGTTGGCCCTCCCGTACGTAGGGCTGGTGGATGCGCTCGAAGAGCGCAGAGCCGATGGCACAACCCTGGCCGGCACGTTCGATGATAAGCAGACGGTCGTTGACCGCGCGGGCCCGCTCGACCAGCTCGGGCAGGTGCTCGAGCCGGGCCAGGATCCCGATGTCTTTGGGCTTGTTGATGACGGTCTCGATACGCAAGGCCCTCCCTTCCTTGAGATATTGCTTGACCCGGCTGTGCTTGAAGGAGAAGTCGACCCTCACCTCGGTGCCGGGGGAGAACACCCGGGTGCGGAAGGGTCCTTTGGTGGGGCGCGAGCCGCGGGTGCGGATCTGGGCGTCGAAGACGGCGGCGACCTGCTCGGGACGACCGACCCCGATGTTGTCTTGGACCAAGGACTCGAAGAAGCCACGGGCCCGGCGCGGATCGTCGAAGACCAAGGTGCGCGAGACCTCGACCTGGCGCATGGAGAGCTCCCAGAAGTAACCAGCTTCTCGGTCGGCCTCGGTGAAGGGGGTTGGGATCACCTCGGTCCAGCGGTCGAAGAAGCCCTGGACGTCGGCGGGGCCGAAGCGGTCGCAGATGGCCTGAAGACGGGCGGGATCAGCACAAGAGGCGAAACCGTTGGCCAGCTCGGTGAAGTCGATGCCCGCTCGGGCGGCCTGGCGCTTGGCCCATTCGTGGCCATTGACCCACACACGCGAGGGATAGGGAAAGTAGGTGCAGACCTTGATGAAGCCGGGCCCGAACTCGGGGTCGAGCACGTAGAAGTAGTACATCCCGACCCGTCGCTCCTCCTTGACGAAGTCGAAACTGACCATGTCGGGAGTGGACGAGCGGTTCTTGGCGCTAAAGACCCAGGCGAACTCCTGGGCCGCCACGATGGCGACGATCCCGAAGCGCCCTTGGGCCTCGGCCGCCTCGAGGTAGGGCCCGACGTGGTCGAGCTTGCGGTCGTCCCACCGGGTCCGGTCAGGCTTCTTGAGCGAGAGGATTGGGATGTCATGCTCGGCGGCGAAGGCCTTCACGTCACGGCGGAAGCGATTCCCAATCCTTTGGAGCAGTGCGGGTGAGGGGATCGGAAAGCCCAGGTGCGCGGTCAAGAAGGTCACCACCTGTCCGCTCACCTGGAGGTTGGGAACGTAGGCGTTCAAGAAGAGCCGATCGATACAGGCGAGGTCGAGACCTACATGGCCGTCGAGCACGTCATTGATATTCACCACACTGGTCATCGACACATCGTGGCCGCCCGAGGGACGGCTTTGCCGGCCCGACAATCTCAACGTGCACCAGGTCGCGCCGGGAGGAGGCCGGGAGGGGGGCCTGCCCCCCTCCCGCTAAGAGCCGGGGACGAGGACGGCGGCGAAGGCCGCCAGCGCCCGCCGTGGCCGGGCGTCGGGCCCGGGCGTATCCGTCTCGTAGCGGACCCGGCCGTCGTGGATGGCTTGGCCCAGCGTCACCTCGCCGTCGAGGATCCGCAACAGGACGTCCCCCGAGCAACGGATCTTCGGGCGGGCCGCCGCATCCGGCTCGGGACCCCCGTCGGCCTGGACGACGCGGCCGTCGGGGCCGGCAACCAGCCAGGCGTCCTCGCCGGCGCCCGCCCGGATGACGACGTCCAACGGAAGGAACTGGGTGTGCGGGGGTGCCACATCAACCGCCGGGCGTGCGGCCAACAGCGCGGCCACGTCAGACGCGATGCGCTGGGCCTCTTGTGCGGTGTCCCCAGCGCTCTTGAGGCCGAGCATGGCAGCGAGGTTGCCGCGCCATCCCGCCTCGAGCGAGGGGTAGTCGAGCGCGGCGAGCAGCTCGTTCATCTGGGCGACCTGGTTCGCACCCAGGAGCTGTGGGATCGTCGCTCCACGGCCGATCGAGTCGGCAGTGATCGTGCGGGTGAAGTCGATCTTGTAGTCCCCGGGCCCGTGTCCATGTTCGACGTCGAACGTCCGATCCACCAACGTGCCGTCGGGCTCGAGGTCGAGGAACGCGAGCAGATCGGTCAGTGAGCCCTTGGGGTCGTCGCAGAGCAGTTCGTAGTAAATGCGGGCGTGGTCGGCCGTGCACGTTCTCTCGAACTCCAGCATTCTGGAGACTCGGTCGATCCAGTAGTTGCCGAGGCCGGCGACGAAGTTTGCGACGTTGCCCGAGACGTACGGTGCGAAGCCGTAGGCGCTGTAGCCCCATTGGCATGCTTCGATCCCCGAGGCAATGAAGTCCAGCGGGTAGCGGTACAGGAAGATGAACGACGCTTTGGGGTAGCATTGGCTCACCAGCTGCAGGTGGTCGACCGTGGTGAGGGACTTGTCGCAGAACACCGTTGCTCCGGTGTCGGACGCGTAGGCCTTCATGACCTCGTCGACCACGCGGCGGGCCTTGCGGCAGACGTCGGCGGGAAGGGGCTCGTTCGGGTCGGCCACGATGCCTCGCGCCTGGTTGGTGCTCGTCCACACCTGGACCACGTGGGCGAGCAGGGCCGAGAGGTTGAGTTCGGGCGGGCTGGCCACGTCCGGATGGGTGTCCAGGAGGTAGCGCAGGAGCGTCGAGCCGGACCGAGCCAGTGACACCAAGAACACCTGGCGCAGCCGGGTCCGCCGGCCCACGTTCGGAAGTGGTCGCTTCTCCGCGGAAGTGCCGTCCGAGGTCAGCGTCACGTCGGAGCCGTTCAAGGCCGAGGGGAGACCCGGTACCGGTGCGCCTTCTGAACCCACGCCGGTCGGTGCTGCGGACGGCGAACCCGGGGCCGGCGCCACGTCGGTGGGAGGCGAGGGTATGGAGTCGCCGCCAAACATGCCCATTGGACGTACGTTATCTTGACGTGGTGCGCCGTCTCGCTGTCGCTGGCCTCGCGGTGGCCCTCAGCCTGACTGCCTGTGGCTCAGCCAGCGGTTCCACGTCCTCGTCGACTGCATCAGCGGCGCACTTCAAGAACCTGCTCGGCGCGGGTCAGCTGCTGATGAGACAAGGGAACGCGAGCGGGGCAAAGCAGCTGTTCGAGCAGGCCGTCGGGATCGAACCCAAAAGCGCCGTGGCCCGCTACGACGTCGGCGTGGTGGACCAGGCGGAGGGCGAGGCCAAGCAGGCGCTCGATGCCTACCGCCAGGCCGTCTCCCGCGATCCTCGCTTCCCTCCCGCCTTGTACAACGAAGCGACGGTGCTGTCGGCCACGGCGCCGCTCCGAGCGATGGCGCTCTATCGGAAGGTGATCGTCCTGCAGCCCGATTCCCCGACCGCCCTTCTCAACCTCGGCCTTCTGGAGCTGGGCTTCAAAAGCATGCAAATCCTGGCCATCACGGATCTTCGGCATGCGATCAGGCTGGAGCCGTCCTTGCAGTCGAGCATTCCGCCGTCGGTGCAGGCCGAGATGGCTGCGAAGCCGAAGGTGACCGTACCGAAGGTGACCGTACCGAAGGTGACCGTACCGAAGGTGACCGTACCTTGACCAGGGTGTCGGTCTTCACCCCGAGCCACGACACGCGCTATCTCGACGAGGTCTATCGATCGCTCGACGCACAGTCGTTCACCGACTGGGAGTGGGTCATCCTGCTCAACGGCAAGGCTTCCTCCTGGGCTCCGCCGGTGAAAGATCCTCGTGTGAAGGTCAGCCGTGCGCCGGCCAAGCTCCGGGCGCGGATCGGCGCCTTGAAACGCGCCGCGTGCGAACTGACTTCTGGGGAGATACTGGTCGAACTCGACCACGACGACGTGCTCAGCCGAGGATGTCTCGCCCAGGTGCTCGACGCCTTCGAAGACGAAAAGGTCGTGCTCGCCTACTCGGACTTCGCACAGATCAACGAGGACGGCACCCCCAACCACGAGCATTTCGAGGAGTCCTTCGGCTGGGAGTACTCGAAGGGAGCCATTGAGGGAGCAAGCTATGACCGCTGCCACGCCTTGGCGCCGACGCCGCACAACGTCGGCTACATCTGGTACGCCCCGAACCATGTGCGGGCGTATCGGCGCTCGGCGTACGAGGCAGTCGGTGGCTACAACCCCGAGCTGGAGTTCCTCGACGACCAGGAGCTGATGTCGCGGTTGTATCTGGCAGGGGAATTCGCTCAGATAAAGCGCTGCCTGTATCTCCAACGGATACATCCGCAGAATACGCAGCGGGAGAAGCGGATCAACGCGGCCATCCAGGAGCAGACGGTTGTCTATTACCGGGAGCTCATCGAGTCCCTGGTCCTGGCCTGGGCGTCGCGCCGGGGACTGAGGGCCTTGCGGCTACTTTCCCCGATCTGGATCGGCGACGAGCCGACCACGACCTTTGAGGACGTCGTCGTCGATCCCGACCAGCCCAGCATTCCGGCGGCCGATTCGAGTGTGGGCGTGTTGAAGGCCTACGACGTGCTGCAGCGGATGCCGAAACGGGCTGCCTTCTTCGACCAGTGTTACCGGGTACTGGCCCACGCGGGGCTCCTGATCACGCAGACGCCGAGCACCGATGGCCGCGGAGCGTTCCAGGATCCGAGCACCACCGCCTTCTACAACGAGAACAGCTTCATGTACCTCACCCAGAAGGCGCTGCACGACCTGATCCCGGATCTCACCTCTCGCTGGCAGGTGAGCTATCTCGGTACGTTCTTTCCCACTCCCCAGCACATCGAACTGGAGCTTCCCTACGTCCACGCCAACCTGATCGCCGTCAAGGACGGCCCACGTCAGGGTGGACCTTTGCTCTGCTGATCGGGTCCTGGGCGCTCGGGCAATCGCGGCGTCGGCAGAAGGGGACCAACGCTCGTCGCTGACCGCCCCGGCGGCCCGCCGGAAAGTCCCCACGGTCGGGTTTCGATCGGTCGCCGCAAGCACCAGGCTCCGGCTCGAGCCGGCGCGATAAGGAAGGTTCGCCGTCGTCGAGATTCACGCTTCGCGCCATCGTTTCCTTTGACTCTTTTTGCAACCATCGTTATGGTTCAAGTGGAGAGGCGCTCGAACAGCGGCTCTTGATGACTTGGGAGGCGACATGAGGCAACGGAAGGGCGTCAAAACACAGCGCTCGGGACGCCAGAAGGTGGCCACGGGGTTGGCCGCCGCCGCCGCCGTCGGCGGCATCGCCTCCGTAGCCGCGGGGGCCGGGGCCAGCACCAGGATCATGGCCGTGACGACCAAGCTCTACGCGTGCTACTCCGACACGACCGATGCCATGACATATCGCACGTCGGACACCGCGTGCCCGGCGGGGGCGACGAGGATCTCCTGGAACGAGGCCGGCGCCCAAGGGGCGAAGGGCGCGCAGGGTGCAAAGGGTGCTCAGGGGGCGCAGGGCAAGGCCGGAACGAAGGGTGCCCAGGGCGCGGCGGGAGCGCAGGGTGCAGCCGGGGCGCAGGGCAAAGCCGGGACGAAGGGTGCCCAGGGTGCAGCCGGTGCGCAAGGCGCAGCCGGCCCCCAGGGGGCGAAGGGCGCAGCCGGGGCGAAGGGCGCGCAGGGTGCGGCCGGGGCGAAGGGTGCGCAGGGCGCGGCCGGGGCGCAGGGCGCGGCCGGGGCGCAGGGCGCCGCCGGCGCGCAGGGCGCCGCCGGCGCGGTGGCTGGCTACTACAACTACCAGAATGGGGCTTTCTCTGGCCTTGCGTCGCTCGGGAGCACACCGCAGATCGTGGCGCATCTGTCACCGTCGCAGTCGGGTGACTACACGGTGACCGCCACGGCGGCCGCTGCGACTATTGGCTCGGGAATCATGGGTTGCTGGACCAACGTCGGATTCAGCAACCGAAACAGCAGCCGATCGTACAAGAGCTCCACGCCCGACGTCTACCTGGTCAACGGGGGTTCGACGCTCAACGGCACCGGGCTCACGACGACGGGGGACTTCAGCGTGGCGGTGCGAGGTGGTGCGGCCGTCTCGGAGTGGTGCGAGAGGGTCTCTGGCAGCGCTAAAATGGTGCTGTTGACGACGCAGATGACGGCGACGCAAATTGCCAACAAGCATGCGGTGAACGGTCCCGCATCATTCGGGCTGAAGCATCACTTCAAGCGCCAGATCCCACCGGCCGCGGCCTCCCGTCCGAAGCCGCCCCATCTCAAGGCCCCCGCCGCCCACTAGCGAGATCGAGCAGATCGAAGGGCTGGTCTGGACCAGGACCGGGGCTCGAGCGAGCGCGACAAGGAAGGCTTTCCGTCGTCGAGATCCGGGTTTCGCGGCATCGGTTCCCCGTTTGACTCCCGTTGCAACCATCGTTATGGTTCAAGTGCAGAGGCGCTCGTGCAACGGCCTCGTGCAGCGGCGGAGTTCTTGACGACTTGGAGGCGACATGAAGCCACGGAAGGGCGTCAAGACACAGCGCTCGCGGCGCCAGAAGGTGGCCACGGGATTGGCCGCCGCCGCCGCCGTCGGCGGCATCGCGACCACAGCAGCGGGGGCCGAAGCCGGTGCCAGCACGAGGCTCATGGCCGTGACGACCAAGCTCTACGCGTGCTACTCCGACACGACCGATGCCATGACGTATCGCACGTCGGACACCGCGTGCCCGGCGGGGGCGACGAGGATCTCCTGGAACGAGGCCGGCGCCCAAGGGGCGAAGGGCGCGCAGGGTGCAAAGGGTGCTCAGGGGGCGCAGGGCAAGGCCGGGACGAAGGGCGCGCAGGGCGCGGCGGGAGCCCAGGGTGCAGCCGGAGCCCAAGGCAAAGCCGGGACCAAGGGTGCCCAGGGCGCGGCCGGAGCGCAGGGCGCAGCCGGCCCCCAGGGGGCGAAGGGCTCCGCCGGGGCGAAGGGCGCGCAGGGCGCGGCCGGAGCGCAGGGCGCAGCCGGCGCACAGGGGGCCACGGGCGGACAAGGCCCGGCCGGCGCGGTGGCGGGCTACTACAACTATGCGTCCGCAAATACGTCGCTTCCGGTGAGCACGGCCGAGATCGTGGGCCACCTTTCACCGCAGCAGTCGGGCGTCTACATGGTGACGGTTACCGCTGACGCCCTGGAAATTGGCGAAGGAATCGTGGACTGTTGGACCGACGTCGGCTACAGCACCCGGAGCAGCACCCGGTCGTACAGGAGTTCGACCAAACCTGCGACCTATATCGGTACGAATTCGTTCAACGGGGCCCCGCTGACGACGACGGGGGACTTCAGCGTGAACGTGCGAGGTGGAGCGGCCGTCTCCGAGTGGTGCAACAGGGTCTCGGCCAGCGGATCTGGCGCTATCACAAACGTGGATATGACGGCAACGCAGATTTCAAACAAGGCAGCGGTCAACGGTCCCGCATTCGGGCTCAAGCATCACTTCAAGCGCCAGGTCCCACCGGCCATTCCGAGGCCGACGCGGCTGCCCAAGGCCCCTGCCGCCCACTAGTTCGAGCAGCTCGAAGGGCGCATCTGGACCTCAAACCAGTCCGGTGCCATCAGCACCGAAGGCCAGCCCGGGGCCGGCGCGCCCAGCACCCGCCTCGTCTACGACGTGCCGGGTATGAGTCGTCACGTGCAATTCGGAATGCTGGGCACCGAGTCCGGCCCGCTTCTCGGGATCAGGTTTAGGCTCCAGGGCCGTGGTCAAGAGCGCCGTCTTCATCGACTTAGACCGCACCCTCCTCTGGCACGCCTCGGGACAGGTGCTCAACCACGCCCTGGTCGAGGAGGGGGTCCTGCCCGAGGGGCGCTCGCTGCCCGGCGACAAAGTCCTCTACGCCATCAACGACCGCCTAGGCGAGAACCTGCTCTCCATGGGGCTGGTCCGAGCGGCCGCCCGAGTGGCCCGCGGCTGGCGCCAGGAGCAGGTGCAGGCGGCGGGCCGGCGCGCCGTTGCCGCCCTCAGCGAGCTCGTGGCCCCGTTCGCCCCCCAGCGCCTGGCCGCCTTCCGGGCCGAGGGGCACCGGCTGGTGCTCTCCACGACGACGCCGGTGGACCTGGTGGCTCCCTTCGCCGAGGCCCTCGGCTTCGACGACCTGATCGCGACCGCCTACGAGACGAAGGACGGCCGCTACACCGGACGTCTCTACGAGGGCTTCGTCTGGGGGACGGGCAAGCTCCGAGCAGTGCAGGAATGGGCGGGCGATCACGGTGTCGACCTGTCGGACTGCCACGCCTGTAGCGACAGCATCTTCGACGTGCCGCTGCTGTCGAGCGTTGGCTCGCCGCACGCCGTGAACCCCGACCCCTCGCTCATGGTGGTGGCGACGGCGCGCCGCTGGCCGGTCGAACACTGGGACCGGCCCCCGGGGGTCCCGAGCGTCATCGGGTTCGAGCCGTACCATCTGTTGCGCCCGTTCGTCCGCAAGCTGTCCTTTCCCTACGCGCGCTTCGACATCGCCGGCGTGGAGAACGTGCCGACACGGGGCCCGGTCCTGCTGGCCGCCAATCACCGCAGCTACTTCGATGTGGCGGCCCTCGCGCTGGTGGCCCGCGAAATCGGCCGGCCCGTGCGCTTCCTCGGGAAGAAGGAGATCTTCGACGCGCCCGTGGTCGGCATGATCGCCCGCGGCATCGGTGGCATCCCGGTCAACCGGGGCAGCGGGAGCGGCCAGCCGTTGCGGGAGGCGGAGGCCGCGCTGAAGGCGGGCGAGGTAGTGATCGTGCTCCCGCAGGGGACGATCCCGCGCGGCTACGACTTCTTCGACCCGGTGCTGCGCGGCAAGACCGGGACGGCACGCCTGGCCGCCTCGACGGGGGCTCCCGTGGTGCCCGTCGGCCTGTGGGGGACGGAACAGGTCTGGCCGAGGTCCTCGCGGGTCCCCGACGTCACGCTGGTCCGTCACCCGCCGACGGTGCGGGTGCGGGTCGGCAAGCCGATCGGACTGTCGCTCACCGACGCGCAGGCGGACACCGAGACCATCATGGAGGCGATCAGCGCTCTGTTGCCGCCGGAGTCGCGGGTACGTCACGAGCCGACGCCGGAAGAATTGGCGCGCACCAAGCCTCCTCAGTGAGGTCGCGCCTGGCCCGCGCGACCACCCGCGCTGTCAATGGGGCGTCGCGCCGTCTCGGGCGCGGCCACGGCACGGTGGCGGGAGGCCGCGCCGGGTTGCGCGTCGATCCCCAGCTGCTCGAGCACCTGAGTGCCGGCCGCCAGGTGGTGCTGGTGACCGGGACGAACGGCAAAACCACGACGACGCGCCTGCTCACGGTGGGGTTGGCCGCACAGGGGGACGCCGTGGTCAGCAACGAGACCGGCTCGAACATGCCGCCGGGGCACGTCGCCGCGCTCGCCGGTTCCGCCGCGTCACGGGCGGTCCTCGAAGTCGACGAGGTCTACCTGCCGCGGGTGTTGACGTCGACAGGAGCGTCCGCCGTTTTGCTCTTGAACCTGTCGCGCGACCAGCTCGACCGAACGAACGAGGTCCGGATGGTGGCCGGACGTTGGCGCGCCGCGCTCGCCGCCGCCCCACGCACCCACGTGGTGGCCAACGCCGACGACCCGCTCGTGGTGTGGGGCGCCGGTGCGGCGCGCGACGCGCACTGGGTGGGGGCGGGGTTGCGCTGGCAGCTCGATGCGGTGGGCTGCCCATCTTGCGACGGGCGCATCGACTTCGGAGAGGGCTCATGGGCGTGCGCGTCGTGTGGCTTTGCCCGGCCGGAGCCCGAGGCCGAGCTGGTGCGGTCGTCGGGGGGTGCCGCGACGGCGGTGTGGCGCGACGGGCGGAGGTATCGGGTGCAGATGGCGCTCCCGGGTCGCTTCAATGAGGCGAACGCGCTGATGGCGGCCGTGGCGGCCGAGGCCAGCGGGGTCGACGCGCTGGTGGCGCTCCAGGCGATGGAGGCCGTCGAGGAGGTCGCCGGACGTTTCACCGTGCGGTCCTTCGGCGACGTGCGAGCGCGCCTGATGCTGGCCAAGAACCCGGCCGGATGGGACGAATTGCTCGAGCTGGTGGCCGGTGGTGCGGCGCCACTCGTCGTCAGCATCAACGCGCGAGTGGCCGACGGAACAGACCCCAGCTGGTTGTGGGACGTGCCCTTCGAGCGGCTGGACGGCCGGCCGGTGGTGGCCACGGGCGATCGCTACCGCGACCTGTCGGTGCGGTTGCAGTACGCCGGGGTGGCGCACACGTCGGAGCCGAGCCCGGTGGAGGCGGTGGTCGCGGCGGCGGACGGCAGCCGCGACGTCGTCGACGTGATCGGCAACTACACGGCGTTCAACGATCTGCTGGGGGCGGCGGCGTGAACCGCCCGGTCCGGGTCGCCGTGGTGTTCCCCGATCTGCTCGGCACCTATGGGGACGGCGGCAACGGGCTGGTCCTGACCCGCCGCGCCGAGTGGCGCGGCTGTGACGCCCAGCTCCTCCAGGCGGCGTCCGACCGGCCGCTACCCGAGGCGGACATCTACTGCCTGGGCGGTGGCGAGGACGGGCCGCAAGTCCGCGCGGCTCGCACCCTCATAGAAGACGAGACGCTGGCCGCCCGGGTGTCCGAGGGCGCCGTCGTGCTGGCGGTGTGCGCCGGGTTCCAGGTCGTCGGACGCACCTTCGCCGGGGCCGACGGCGAGCCGCACGAGGGCGTGGGTCTGCTCGACATCGAAACGGTGAAGGGCGCCGGCCCGCGTGCGGTGGGTGAGGTGGTCGCGGATGTGGTCGGACTGCCGGACCTGCCCGTGCTGACCGGCTTCGAGAACCACGGCGGCCGCACCGCTCGCGGCGCGAGCACGGTTGCGCTGGGAGAGGTGACCGCCGGCGTGGGCAATGGCGACGGGAGCGAGGGGGCGGTGGCGGGACACGTGGTGGGGACCTACCTGCACGGCCCGGTGCTGGCCCGCAACCCGGCACTGGCGGACGTTCTCTTGTCCTGGGCGTTGGGCGAGGATGCGCTCCCGTTGTCGTCCCTCGACGACCTTGGCGCGGACAGCTTGCGGGAAGAGAGGCTGGCGGCCGTGGGGCGGCGGCGCCGGAGGCGGCGCCAACTCCGGCGGACGAGGTAGTGGCGGCCGAGGACGACACGCGACCGCGGGAAGCGACAAACCAGCGATAGGGAGGAAACATCGATGCGAACGCTGCTGAACGTCTTGTGGTTCCTGCTGTCGGGTCTGTGGCTGGCGATCGGATACGCCCTGGCCGGGCTCGTGCTCTGCGTCTTGATCATTACCATTCCGTTCGGCATCGCGTGCTTCCGCCTCGCGGCGTTCGTTCTGTGGCCCTTCGGGAGGGCAGTGGTGCGCAGGCCTGATGCGGGTGCGCCGTCGACGGTGGCCAACGTGCTCTGGTTCATCCTGGCCGGTGTCTGGATGGCCATCTCGCACGTGGTCCTCGGGGTGCTGCTCTGCCTCACGATCATCGGCATCCCACTGGGCCTCGGGAACTTCAAGCTGGCCGCGGTCGCCCTGGCGCCGCTGGGCAAGGAGATCGTGCCGACGAGTGATCCGCGGGCCAGCACCGGGATCGTGTTCTGAGCGCAGGACATCCCGGCGGAAGGCGGTAGGTCAGCGTCGGGCCCGTCCCTCGAAACTATCCACAGATCGGTTTACGGTTTTTAGAGACAGCAACGGGATTCTCGTCCCCGCCCCTCGCTCGTCTTCGCACTGTCGTCACATCAACACATCGCACCTGGCCAGACGAGGACAACGTCACCCACGCGGCCTCGTCGCACGACGCCGAAGGTAGCGGCTGGCCGGGGGGCAGGACCGGGGCCACCCGCAATGCCAGTGTCGATAGGCTTCTCCCCGGGGGTGAGTGCGTGGGGGGAACGGAACCGTCAGGTCGCAGCGTGCCGAGAACGGTCCTCCTCGTGGAGGATGAGCTCGGCCTGCGCGAGCGCGCCCGCGAGATCCTGGAGGACAACGGGTTCGCGGTGCTCGAGACCGGCGACGGAGAGTCGGCCATCGCGCTGAGCCGCCACCACGAAGGCCCCATCGACCTGCTCTTGACCGACGTCGTGCTCCCGGCCATGCAGGGGGTCGACCTGGCCGACGCGATCCGCGCCCAGCACCCCGCGGTCGTCGTGGTCTACATGAGCGGCTATGCCCGAGATGCCTTCGGCGAGGGTGGCGTGCGGCCCGCCGCCTTCCTCGAGTCGCCCTTCGAGGGTTGGGAGCTCCTGCGAGTGTTGGCCCGCTACTTCCCCGACTGACGCCGCCGCCGCCGCCGCCGCCGCCGCCACCACCGCCACCACCACCACGGCCACGGCCACCGCCACGGCCACCGGCCACGGCGCCGTAACCTTCCGCCTTCAGTCCGGCCACTCCGCGCGCCGCCCCCGCGCCGGGGGCTCGTCGAGCGCCCAGGCCCGACGCCACGCCGCGGCCTCCGGGCCCCGGTGCACCGTCTCCGCTCCCGGCGACGGCGCGGCGGCACTCACGTCGCGCCGAGCCTGCCACCAGTCCGAGTGCACCTCGCGGGCCAGGGTGGCCACCGCCGCCTCGACCCGGTCGGAGAAGCGGTGCGCGTTTTCGCCCTCGTCGGGGGACATCGGCGCGCCGAACAGGACGGCGATGGGGGAGCGGCGCAGCCGCCCGCCCCGCCGCGCCTCGGTGCCCGAACCGCCGGGCGCCCGCGCGCCGGCCTCCGCCTTCTTCGGCAGGACGTGGCGCGTGCCGTGCAGGTAGACCGGGACGACCGGCCGGCCCGTGCGCCGCGCCAGGTAGGCGGCACCGCCGCGGAACGGCTGGGTCCAGCCGTCGGGCGAGCGCCCGCCCTCGGGGAAGATGACCAGGTTCCACCCGTCCTCGAGGAGCTCCGCCGCCGTGTCGGCCGACTTGCGGTTCACCTTGCTCCGCTCGATCGGAATCGCCGCCAGCGCGAACGACCACAGCACCGACTTCCAGGTGCGGTCGAAGAAGTAGTCCGAGGCCGCCGCGACGACGGTCCGGTGGCGGAACGCCACCGGCAGCGTCGTGAGCAACAGCGGCGTGTCGATGTGGCTGGCGTGGTTGGCGGCGAAGATGACCGGGCCGTCCACGTGCTGGAGGTGTTCGAGCCCGCGCACCGTGGGCGGCGCCAGCAGCCGCGCCGCCGGCCGGGTCACGTTGTCCATGACGACGGCGCGGGCCAGGCGCACCGGGTAGCGGCGCGACCACTCGTGCTCGTAGTCCAGGCCGACGCGGCGCTCGGGGTCCGGGCGATCGACCGTCGAGGGCCACGACGGTGCCGCGAGCGGGAAGCGCGCCGCGCGCACCCGGGCCCGCAGCGAGGGCAGCGACGGCAGCGAGGTCCGGGCCATCAGTGCACGTCCGACATGAGGATCGGCGGGTTGTGCAGGTGGGTGAGGGTCGGGGAGGGGCCCACGACGTCCGAGGCGATCTCGAGCGCGTCGTCCAGCGAACTGGCGGGGGAGAACCCGAGCCGGCGCACCGCCTTGGGGTCGCCGCCGACGACGATGACCCGGCCCAGGTGCTGGAGGGCGTGGGCGCACCAGTACCACATGTAGAAGGGGTGCACGCCGTGGTAGGCGTGGCCGGTCCGGTAGAGGTGGACGTACCACGGGTCGGTGGCGAAGGACTCCTCGAACTCCTTGTGCATCCGCATGGGGTCGACCGTCTGGGTGAGCACCTGCTCGTAGAAGTCGATGTAGCTCGGGTGGTGGCCCGGGTGGAATTCCGGCCGCGTCGGATGCCGCATGATCACGACGCCGCCCTCGCGCACCAGCGGCCGGCCCCGGTACATGTTGAAGAAGTAGCCGAGCCCGAGGCAGGCCACGAGGATCGGGTTCATGATGGAGTTCACGTTGTAGGGGCAGATGTAGGGCAGGCCCATGGTGAGGATGTCCGTCTGGCCCTCGACGTCGACGCCCTGCTGGGCCCAGACGTTGGCCGTCGTCAGGGCGTGGACCGCCTCCACCTCGCCGGCCTGCACCGAGGTCAGCGCGTGCGGGGAGCGGATGCCGTGGAAGATCTGCCGGGCCACCCGGGGCGGCGTCTTGGCCAGCGCGCTCGACGTGGCGGCGTAGGTGGCGCGGTCGCGCAGCGACCACTCCCATTCTCGCTTCTGCAGGAACTGGAAGTTGGACGGGAACGTGTTGTTGTTCAACGTCGTCTCGATCTGGAACACGTTGACCCCCGACTCCGCGATGAGCCGTCCCATGCGCCAGTTCGACGTGTGCAGCTCCGACGACGGCTGGTCCATGAACGACTTGGAGTGCCGCATCGTTTGCGGGTTGTGGTGGTGGCGCAGGCTGCGGTAGCTGGCCAGCCCGGTCGCCACGCTCTTGTGACCGCCGTCCATGGCGACCAGGTTGATGTTCACGTAGACGAGGAGGTCCGAGGTCGCCGCCCGCTTGTTGATCTCGACGTCCTCGCCCTGCGCGGTCTGCCCCAGGTAGATGAGGTTGTCGGGGTCCTCGGCGTCGTGCTGGGTCAGGAGGCCGTGCGGGGCGAACGCGTCGTAGACGCGGTCGCCGAGCGCGTGGCGCAGCTCCTCCTCGGTCATGCGGCGGTGCAGCGCCAGCGCCGCCACCAGCACCACGTCGTCGACCCCGGCCTCGGCCGCCAGGTCGAGCACGGTCTCAATGACCATCTGGCGCACGTCGGGCGCCTCCATCGGTGGCAGCGGCAGCGAGACGTCGTCGAAGCAGATCGTGAGCTTCATGCCCGGACGCAGGAGCGCCGGCAACGGGTCGCGGTCGCCAGCCGGGTGCAACAGCGCGTGGCGGATGGCCCGGTACGGGTCCTCGATCGCCTGCATCGGCTCGGGCGCGTAAATCACGCGGCTCCCCTGGGGCAGCGTCTCGAGGGTGAAGCCCTCGCCCTGCCAGAACAACGTCGGAGGGGTCGACTTGTCGACCTCGAGCACGAAGCCGGGTCGGCGGCTCATCGGGTGCGTCCTTTCCGTAGGTCGAAGGCGATCTTGACCGCGCCCCGCCGGCCGGCCGCGCCGGCGTGCGTGACTGCCTCCTCGAAGCGGGCGAGCGGGTAGGTGGCCGTGACGAGCCGCCCGGTGTGCTGCGCCGCGGCCAGTTCGATCGCCAGGGCGAACGTGGGGGCCGGCTCGCCGCCGGCGGCCCCGCGCTCGGTGCCGTAGGCGTAGGCCCCGGCCAGCCGCACCTCGCGGTGCCAGAGCGGCGCCAGGTCGACCGTGACCTTGCCCGGCATCCCGACCAGCGAGACGGTGCCCCGCGGCCGGACCATGGCCAGCGACTGGGCGATCGACTCGGCGCTGCCCACGCAGTCGAGCACCACGTCGGCGCCGCCCGACAGCGTCGCCGTGACCCCCGAGGCGCCGCCGTAGGAGAGCGAGCGGGTGTGGCGGCGCACCGAGCGCGCCAGTTGGTCGGGCGGCAGCGCCTCGGTGCACCCCAGCTCGCGCGCCAGACGCTGCTGGTGCGCGTAGCGCGCGCCCACCAGCAGCGCCGAGGGTGTCGCGCCGCGACCCGACGCCGCCAGGTGCGACAGTGCGGCCGTCACCAGCAGCCCGAGCGTGCCGGCGCCGAGCACCGCCACCACGTCGCCCTCGGCGATCGGCGCGCCGAGCACGGCGTGCACGGCGCAGGCCACCGGCTCCACGGTCACGGCGTCCTCGTCGCTCAGGCCGTCGGGCACGGCGTAGAGCTGGCTCTGGTGTGCGACGAGCCCGGTCGTGGACCAGCCGCCGCCGGTGTCGGCGCAGAAGCCGGTCTGCAGCCCGGGGCGGATGTGCCCATAGGCGACGTGCCCGCAGTTGCCCACGTGCCCGGCCTGGCAGGCGGGGCACGGCGGCTCGATCCCCCGGGCCGCGCACCCGAGCACGGGCTGCAGCACCACTCGGCGGCCCGCCGGGAGCGCGCCGCCGTCCGCCCCGACCCCGTCCTCGGCCAGCGTGCCGACGACCTCGTGGCCCGGGACGAAGGGGAAGGACACGATGTCCTCGAAATAGCGCGAGCTCCGTCCGTCGAGCGTGGACAGGTCCGAGCCGCAGATCCCCGACAGCACCGGGTCGACGTGCACCCATCCTCCGGCCGGGACGGCCGGCGCCTCCTGCTCGACCAGGCGCAGCGGGCCGACGTTCGCCCCGCGCCCCGAGCCCAACGACGACGCGACGACCCGCGCCGCCGCGAAGCGGGGGAGCGAGCGCTCGAACAGGAGCGTGCTCACCGGCCCATCACTGCCTTCGGCGACTTCACGTCGAAGGGGCCGAGGGGCAGCGGCCGGTGCGAACCGCCCTCGGCCTTGGCCCAGTGCTCCACGTGCCAGCCCCGGCGCCGGGCGATGGCCGAGAGCCTCGACTCGGGGTTCACCGCCACGGGGAAGCCGACGGCCTCGAGCATGGCGAGGTCCGAGGTCGAGTCGGCGTAGGCCACCGACTCGTCCAGCGACAGCGCGTGCTCGTCCGCGTAGTCCGCCAGCAGCAGTGCCCGCGCCTCGCCGATGGGGGGGAGCGTCGTCATCTGCCCGGTGAGCCGTCCTTCCCGCACACCCATCTCGGCGCAGACGATGTCGTCGAACAACGGGCGGATCGGCTCGATGATGAAGTCCAGTGCCCCCGTGATGAGCAAAGTCCGGTGCCCGAGCGCCCGGTGCGCACGCACCCGGGCGAAGCCGTCGGGGAACGAGCGCGTGAGGAGCTGGCGGTGGAAGAGCTCCCAGGAGTCCGCTTGCAGCCGCGCCAGCGGGGCGTCTTCGAAGCGGCGGTAGAAGGACTGGAGGAAGTCGCCGCGGTCGCGCCGGTCGAGGGCCAGCAGCGAGGGTCCTTCGCGCGCGAGGTCGGCCACGAAACGGGCGCGCCGCGCCGGCGACAGGTGCCGGCTGGCCAGCCAGGCGTAGGTGTCGACGACGTTGGACGACATGAGCGTGTGCTCGAGGTCGAACACGGCGCACTGACGGTCCGGAGACAAAATGGCGCGCCGCAGCCGCTCCGGGCGCTTGTCCACCACCGAGGTGCCGGGCTTGGTGCGCACCCGGGTGTGCTCGAGCACCGACGGCAGGTGGATCTCGAGCACGTAACGGTCCCAGTCGATGGCGGCGGGGTCGAACCCGAACCGATCGCGGTCCACGGCGTCGGCGGCGTCCCAGAGCTCGAGCAGGTTGTCGATCCGGTAGCGCGCGTCGGTCTCGGTGTAGGCGCCGTAGAGCTCGACGTACCCGAGGGCGCGTTTGGCCATGGCGTGTCGGTCCTCGATCCGGGCGGCCAGCTGCGCCTGTCTGCCCCGGATCGGCAAGGCAGTGAGCAGTTTCTCGGCGAACGTCATGAGCGTGTCGGCGCGCCGGAGCTGTCGCTGCACCCGCCCGCGCCCGGGAAAGGACCACTCGGGCACGTTGATCGGCTGGCCGCGCTCGTCGTAGAGCGGGTTGCGCTGGAAGAACCCGGTGGACAGTTCCACCAGCCGCCCGTAGCGGAGCGGGTTCCGTACGCCGGAGGCGACCTGGTACACCTTCGGCCGCCCGGGCTCGGGACCGTGCGCCGCGACGGCCAGGATCGCCGCAACCACGAGGTCGACGGGGATGACGTCGACGATGCCCTCGGGCACGCCGGGGAACTCGCGCAGGAGGCCTCGGGCGTACGAGATGATGATCGGCTCCGCCATGCGAAAGCCTCGGATCCACCCCGGGCGCGGCTCGGCGACGGCCGACTCGATGATGGACGGCCGCACGAACGTGATGGGCACGGTGCCTTCCCACTGTTCGACGAGGGCGCGCTCGCCCAGTGCCTTGGTGAACGGGTACGCATCGGGCCAGCCGAGGGACAGGGCGCGGGCAGTGCCGGCCTTCACCAGCTCGTCGCTCACCCACTCCTCGCGGACCTTCTCCGCCCTCGACGCGATGAGGTGGTCTCCCGCCGCTCCGACCTCGGACCGCGCCTTCTTGGTGAATTCCTTCAGCTTCTCGGGCCTGCGCGACTCGGCCTGCAGGTCGTCGCGCAGGCGGCGGGCGAACGCGACCTCGTCGCGCCACGGCACGTCGAGCGTGAAGCGGTTCTCGCTGAGCAGTTCCTCCTTGGCCTCGCCCTGGTGGGTGCTGGCGACGTACGCCGTCGACACGGAGATGAGGTGGCCCGTCGAGCCGACCTCGGACATGGCACCCGCCACGCGTGAGGGGCCGAGGAGGTTGATCTCGACGGCCTGAGTGAGGGGGGCGTCGAAGGACACGGTGGCGGCCGAGTGGATGACGACGTCGGCCAGCCGCAGCGCCTCGCGGCCGTCGTCGTCGAGGCCGAGCAGATCGCGCCCGACGTCGCCCGCCACGGCCCGGACCCGCCGGGCGACCTCGTCGGCGAAGCCGTCGCCGAGCTCGGTGCGCACGCGGTCGAAGCAGTCGTTCTTGATGACCTCACGAGCCAGCCGCGCCGAGGCGTCGGCCCGCCGCCCCGGCCGGATGAGGACGGTGATCTCGGCGTCGGGGACGCAGCGCAGGATCCGCTCCACCAGCGCGGTGCCCAGGAACCCGGTGGCGCCGGTGATGAAGAAGCGCTTCCCGCGCAGCTCCTGCTCAATGGGCATCAGAAATGTCTACCACCGGCGGCGGAATCTGTCTACCATTTGGTAAGTGCCCAGCTCCTCGACCAGCGACCGCATCCTCGATGCCGCCCTGGCTTCCTTCGCCGGCCGTGGCTACGAGGCCACCTCGCTCGACGCCGTGGCCAAGGAGCTCGAGCTCACCAAGCAGACGATCCTCTACTGGTTCCCGTCGAAGGATGCGTTGCTCGAGGCGGTGATCACCCGGAGCGCGGCCGACCTCTCGGCTGCGCTCGAGACGGCGCTCGAGGGAGCGGGTGAGGGATGGGACCGGGTGGAGGCCGTGGTGCGGTCGGTCTTCCGGCTGGCGGCCCGCCAGCCCGAGCTGCTGGGGCTGCTGCGCGAGATGGGCCGCCTCGGCCCGCCGGCGGCGACGCAGATGACGTTGGCGCTCGCACCGCTCGTCCAGCGGGCGTCCTCGTTCCTGGAGGCCGAGATGGACGCCGGCTCCATGCGCCGTCACGACCCCGGCCTGCTCCTTCTTGCCATCTACTCCACGGTCATCGGGATGGTCACCGAGGTCGAGGTCCTGCGCGCGCTGGGCGAAGAGCCGACGGCCCGCTCGCTCGTCCGCCGCCGCGCCGACGTCTTGCAGCTCTTGCGCTCAGCACTTTTGGTCGAGCCTGGCGGCTGACCGCCCTGACGCCGCCGGCCCCGTCCCGGCGGCCCTCATCGTCCTCACCGCGTTGCTATTGCGTCGGCTTCGGGATCTTCTTCCGGGGCGGGGCCTTCGGCGTGTAGCGCTTGCTCTGGGTCGGGGGCTTCCGCTCGCCGGGTTGGGCCGCGCTCTTGCCACTGCTCGACTTCGTGGCTCCCTTGGCGGCCCCGCCTTTCGGTCGGGCCGCCGCTTCTCGGGCGATCAGTTTGGAGTTGGTGGTGCCGTACTTGTTGATGCGCCAGGCGCGCAGCAAGAGCCAGGCACCGAGAAGGATGAAGACGAAGCCGATCAAGCCGATGAACAGGGTGAAGCCGAATCCGATCAGGAAGAGGTCGAATGCCATCAACGACCGCCGCCGTTTCCACAGGAGGACGAAGCCGAAGACACAGAAGAGGAGGATGGCGCCGCCCAGGAGCCAGGCGTCGGGGGCAACCGCAATGGTGTCCTTGCCGCGCTTCGTGACCTTGTTGGTCGCCACGATGTAGGCCGGAATGGCGACGCCGGCGATCGTGGCCAGGACGAAGGCGGCGAAGGACCACTTGACCTCTTGGGCGTCGAGGGAGGTCATGGCGGCCTTGCGGTCCTCGGGCGGGATGATCTGCGGCCCCTCCTCGGCGCTGGGCTTGGGTGGCGGAGTCGGCCAGAAGGTCTCCTTGAGCGCGTAGACCCGGGAGCCGGGACCGCTGCTGCTGTGGCCGGTGTCGGACATCGGATCTCAGGGTACTGGCGCCCCGAGGACCCCCCACAATCGGCCCCTGCGCTGCGAGGTTGGGGGTCTCCCGCGGACTACGGTTGGGGCCGCCTTTCACGGGCGCTTAGCTCAGTTGGTTAGAGCGCAGCCTTCACACGGCTGAGGTCGTGGGTTCGAGTCCCGCAGCGCCCACCGCAGCGCCCAGCGCCAGAGCCCGCTCAGCGTACGCCCACTCATCTTTCCCAGGACCGGGCGAAGGCGCGCCGAGAAGGAAGAGCGGGTGGGACGCGTTCGTGAGTGGAGCGATCTGCCCGGCGCCGCCGCCGCACAAGCTTCGTCAGCCATAGTCAACCCACCGAGTTGCCCGCTGGGTTGACAACGGGTGCGGGCAAACGTTGCGTACGGGTCCTTCGACACCAAGCTTTCGCAGCAGAAGCGTTGGACTGCCCAGAAGGTGGTGACAGGTTCGACGGTGGTGCTTGACACCTTTGATGAGTGAAGATTCAACGCGGTGTTCCGTCTCAGCGTTCGGGCGCTCGGCTGCTCGTGCATCGCGTTGACTTTGTGGGAAGCGTATGACACGATCAGCAGCGTTCACTAAGGCGGTGGCGTTGGCGAAGGCTGATCGGATGGATTGGCCTGTTCTCAGGTAGCGCTGTCGTTGAAAGGGTCGGAAGGAGCGTTACCGTGAGGGTTGGCCGTCGTGGGTTAAGGGGTGCAGTCGTACGACTTGGGGCGGTCACCACTGCAACCATGGTTCGCCTGGGAACAAGCCGGATGAACCTGCGCAAGATGGTGGCCTTGCTCGTTGTGGTGGTGGGGGCGCAAGGCGTCGTTGTACTCGGCCTTGCCGGGTCGGCCTCTGCGGCGACGATGACGCCAACCATCAAAACGACTCCGCAGCCGACGTCGGCCACCGTCGGGAGCTCGATCGCGGACCAGGCGACGGTGACGGGTACCACGGCAACCTGCCCGGCTCAAGACGAGGCGGGCTTTCCTCTCGGGGAGTTCAACACGACGGGCACCACGCTCTTTTGCTCGTACCCTGCGTTTCCGGGTGAGAACCCGACCGACTTCTACTGCGACTACGACACCACCACCGGCGCGCTGACGCTCGACAACGACGCGGGTTTCTGTCCCGCCACCGCGGCCACCACTGGCGGCCCTACCGCCACGGGGACGGTCACGTTCAACCTCTACAACAACTCGACCGCTACGAGTCCGGCTCTGTTCACGGACACCGAGAACCTGGTCAGCGGTTCGGCAACGAGCGCGGGCTACACGGTCACGGCCACCGGGACCGACTATTGGGTCGCGACCTACAGCGGAGACGGCACCTACAACCCAGTGTCCAGCAGCGATAGCGGCGAATCCGTCACGGTCAGTGCGGCGACGCCGTTGGTCTCGACGACGGCATCGTCAGGTTCGGTGACCTTGGGCCAGTCGATTTCGGACGGGGCGTCCGTGACCGGGGGTGACAGCCCGACGGGCACAGTGACGTTCAACCTGTACTGGAACAACAGCTGCACAGGCCCGGCACTGTTCTCTGACACCGAGAACTTGGTCAGCGGTTCGTCAACCAGCGCGGACTACACGGTCACGGCTACCGGGACCGACTATTGGGTCGCGACCTACAACGGAGACTCGCACAACAACACCGCCAGCAGCTCCTGCTCGGCCGAACCAGTAGCGGTCGGTCAGTTGACGCCAACGGTGACCGTCGGGTCCTCGGCCAACCCGGCCCCGCGCCCCGGGCCTGTGACGTACAAGGTGACGGTAACGGGGGTGTCGGGGTTCACGCCGACAGGGTCGGTGACGGTGAGCGACGGGACCAACTCGTGCGACATCACGACGCTGTCGGCTGGCTTCGGCAAGTGCGTAATCACGGAGAGCGCGGGGTCCTACACCGTGGTGGCGTCGTACTCGGGTGACGCCAACTTCATCGCGATGACCGGTCAGAAGAGCGAGACGGTCGATCAGGCGACACCAACGGTGAAGATCCGGCCCTCCGGCAACCCGGCCCCGCGCCCCGGGCGTGTGAATTACAAGGTGACGGTGACGGGGGTTCCGGGGTTCACGCCGACGGGCTCGGTGACGGTGAGCGACGGGACCAACTCGTGCGACATCACGACGTTGTCGGCTGGCTTCGGCCAGTGCGCAATCACGGAGAGTGCGGGCTCTTACACGGTGATGGCGTCGTACTCGGGTGACGGCAACTTCCTCTCGACGATCGGTCAGAAGAGCGAGAAGGTCGATCAGGTGACGCCAACGGTGAAGATCCGGCCCTCGGGCGACCCGGCCCGACGCCCCGGGCCCGTGAATTACAAGGTGACGGTAACGGGGGTGCCGGGGTTCGCGCCCACGGGGTCGGTGACGGTGAGCGACGGGACCAACTCGTGCGACATCACGACGCTGTCGGCTGGCTCCGGCCAGTGCGCAATCACGGAGAGTGCGGGCTCCTACACGGTGACGGCGTCGTACTCAGGTGACGGCAACTTCACGTCGGCGACCGGTCAGAAGAGCGAGACGGTCAACTAGGCGTCATCGGGGATGTAGCCGTCAGCGGGCGAGACCGCCGAGGAAACGGCCCTGCGTCGCCTGGGCCGATATGGCGGTGCGGACGCGGATCTTGATGCGGTTGCCTTTTGCCTTTGGACACGGCGCCGTAAAGGCTCATCACGAGGTCGTGCGGGTCCGATCCGCCGAGTTCGACGACAGAGCCAAGCGAGGACTCGGGGATTGGTAGCATCCCGCGCCAGGCGGTTCGGGTATCGGTGAGGGCTGGCCGACCATTATCGGGGGTGCCATGTTGCTTTCGAGGCGTGACTTCCTGCGTGCGAGCGCCCTGGCAGCCGGGGCGGTGCTCACGGCAGAGGCGGTGGGGACCACGGCGATGGCCGGAGCGTCTCAGCTGTCAGCGCGGACGATCCTCGAGCGGGCGAGCAGCTTCGAGATCCACCCGAGCGTGGGGATCGCCCGCGTCGGCAACAGCCCCGACGCCTTCTACTTTGGTCCGGAGGTTCCGGGCGGGGTACCGCGACCAACGGCCGGCTTCAAAGATGCCAGCGGGGCCATGGCCAAGCAGGCGGCACGCTTTCGCATCTTCGCCATTGGATCCCGCGGAGAGGTGCTCGGTGAGGTGCCGCCTGACGTGCACGTGGACTGGACCGTGACCGTTGCCAACAAGAAGGCAGCCTGGTACGAGTCCTCGGTCGCCATGGACATCACGGTCGCCCAACCGGTGTCGCGCCGCAATGCATCGGTGACCGGTGCGGCCCGGGACGCCCTGGCCGCCGCCGTCACCCAGTCGGTGGGCGGGCGGGGGTCCTCGCCGGTGGCACTCAGCGGGCCGACGGTGTTCGACAACCCGATCAACTTCGGAGAGATCCTGACCGACGGGAGCGGCCGGCTGGTGTTCCTTCCCGGCGACGGTCGCGCCTACCCGGCCCCAGGCGCCAGCATCACGACCTTCGCCGACAACGACGGCTGGACGGACAACATCTGCGACGGGCCGGTGCAGGCGGTCCTCACCATCGGGGGGCGGCGGATTCGAGCGCACGGGGCGTGGGTGCTGGTGACGCCGCCGAACTACGGGCCGGCCATTGCAGGCGGCCCGGTCACCTTGCTCGACGAGATCCGGTCGCCACTCGTGCTGGCGGGGTTGATCCCTGCTTCCCCGGTCACCTTCCATGGTGACATCCTCCCGCTCCTCCAACGCCTGGTGGACCAGCAGTGGGTCAACAAAGGCTTCTTCTCTCTCACCCGCGCTGGTCAGCAGATGGACTGGCTCTCCCCGGCCAATCTGGCCGCGCTGGCCAGTTCCTCTGCCCGCACTCGGCCCTACCGGTCCCGCGTGACCCGTTTGTTCCGGAACCCGGCCTACGAGACCTCGACGGTGGAGGAACAGCCGCTGTTCTACGGCGACGGGATCACGATCCCGCCCAAGAACCAGCTGACCTGGCTTCCGGTGACGACGCTCCAGTACTTGCAGCTGAAGTCGTGGGCCCGGGGGGACTTCGACCCCGGCACCCCGCTGCCGACAGTCACTTCGGCGGAGCAGCTGCCCCTGTCCGCCCGGCCCCGATCCCTCGACGAGGCCGCGCTGGCCTCGGTCCTCGGCGGCGCCAACCACCCCGGGGTCGAGGCCCCGTGGGTGCTGCGGGTCCCCAGCCTCTGGGCCACTCCTTACCGGCTGCGGGTCGCGGGGACATCCATGGTGGTCCAGGACTATGGGGACCAGCTGACCCCAGCGGTGACCATGGGACCGGACGGTCCTGTGCAAGGCGTGACACCGGGTGATCTCAGCATGTGGATGGGCGTCCCCTGGCACGCCGACGCCGCCAGCTGCCGAAACGGTTACCGGGTGGCGGGCTACAACCCCGACGTCTCGCCCTACTTGCCGGCCTTCTGGCCCGCCCGGGTGCCCAACGAGGTCCTTGCTGAATCGGACTACGAGACGGTGGTCGACACCAGCCAGTCCATGGCCACGCGCCAGCAAGCCTTCGCCCGGCGGCGGACGTGGATACGCCCCCTGGCCCCCATCCCGGTGCTGACCCAGCAGCTCACGGAGTTCGTGTCCATCTGGCCTACCCTCGGCGTGGTCGCCGCCCGCCCCGGTCCGAGCGACGGCCGGTTCCCCCGTGTGCTGAAGGTCGAGACCGGCGTCTCATACCCTGCGCCCACCCCGACCTCTGCCACCACCTATGTGTGCGGCTCAGGCGGCAAGGCCACCTGCCCCATCGACTGGTGAAGGTCGACGTGGCCGTGGTGGGGGCGGGCCCCGCCGGCTGCGCAGCGGCGGCCGCGGCCGCCCGCCGGGGCTGGAGCGTCACCCTCGTCGACCCGGCCATTGAGGGTTCGTCCTCGCCCGAGGGTGAGCTCGGGCTCGAAAGCCACGGCATCGATGACGGTGAAGCCGGTCATCCACCGAGGGTCGGCGAGGGTGCCGCCCCGGGCACCCCGCAGCTGGTCGCCGAGATCTTCGGTCCAGAGACCGGGGGCTTCACCCCCGGTCGCCACGTCATGTGCCCCGGGACCGTCTCGGCTTGGGGTACGGCTGAGCCGATGACGGTCGAGCACGTATTCAACCCCCTGGGTCCGGCCTGGAACCTCGACCGGGGCAGGTTCGACGAGGACCTACGGACCGCCGCGAGACGTTTGGGCGTGGGGACGTCGTCGGCCACCGTGACCGCTCTGGAGACCGAAGGGGAGACCTGGACGCTGACGGCTCGAGCCGACGGTGGCGCGACCGTTGAGCTGGAGGTGCGTGTCGTCGTCGACGCCACGGGGCGGGGTGCCCGGGTCGGCCACCTCCTGAGGGCCGGGCAGGGCTACCTCGACCATCTGGTCGCCCTGTGGGCCCTGTGGTCGGTCGACCCTGCCGATCAGCGGGCCGCCACCCATGTCGAGCCGGTCGAGGGCGGGTGGTGGTACAGCACGCTCCTCCCGGCGGGCCGCCGAATGGTGGTGTTCCTCACCGACGCCGACCTGATGCCGACCACACCGCTCGCCCGCCGGGAGCTCGCCTTGTCGGCTCGCATGCTGCCGCTCATCGGGAGCCTGCTCGAGTTGAGCGACCGACCTGACGTGATCCACGGGCCGCGTCTGGCGGTGGCCCGCTCCGGTTGGCTGAGGCCCACAGCCGGGCCGGCCTGGTTCGCCGCCGGGGACGCCGCCTGCACCGTCGACCCCCTGTCGGGCCGCGGCATCGTGTCCGCACTACTCACTGGCCGTGCCGCCGGGGAAGGCGCCTCGGCCGTCCTGGACGACCACCGAAGCTCCGACCCCGTTGAGGCGTACCGGTCATTCGTCACCAAACTGGTGCTCGACGGGTACCGCCGACAGGTGGACGCCTACGGGGCGGAACGGCGGTGGCCCGGTGCAGCCTTCTGGCAGCGTCGGCACCATCTCGAGGACGCAGCGAACCGGGGCACCCTCGCCGCACTGAGTGGCACGGGCTGACTCGGCGGACTTGATTCAACGCGTGGGTTGTGTGGCCCCCGCCACACGTCCAGCGCGTCCAGGGCGTCGTCAGTCGTTGCTCGGAGCCGGGCAACAGGTCCCGAAGACCATGGCGTTTCGTCCTGGTCACCTGGCTGAGCCAGCTCGGCGACGTCGGCACTACGAACGCCCGACCCCGAGCTTGGCGGCTGGCGTCGGAAGGAGACGCTCCAGCACCATAGGGCGGTCATTTCGAGCAGGAGGTCGGATGGAACCGCAACCGGGCTGGGACAGTGCGTTGGGACTCCGCATCGAGGAGCTGACGCCCTCGCGGGTCGTGGCCTATGTCGACATCGATGAGCGCCATCAGCAGGCCTACGGCATCGTCCACGGCGGGGTATGGGCGTCGGTGGTGGAGTCCGTCGGCAGCCACGGTGCGGCGACCGCTGCGCACGAGATGACTGGCAGCATGGCAGTGGTCGGGGTGGCGAACTCCACCGACTTCCTCCGCCCCCATCGCGCCGGACGGGTCAGGGCGACCGGGACGCCGATTCTCAGTGGCCGGACCCAACAGATCTGGTTGGTCGAAATCGAGCGCGAGGACGATGGCAAATTGGTGGCGCGAGGCCAGCTGCGGGTGCAGAACTTGGCTGCGCCACCTGAACAACGAGGTTGAGCTGCCCTTGGCGCGGTCAATGAGTCGGCCTTTCTTCGCCGAGTGATCTGGCAGGCGAAGCGCGATCTCTGCCGACTGCGGGCAGCTCCTCGCTGCCGGGACGGTGGGGCAATATGGCAACTTGGGCGCGCCGGTGACGGCTGTGAAATTAGAGCCGAAATTGGAGCCAGCACACACGGTTCCTCATCGCTCGATACGATTTTCGGGAGCACGTCGGCGTGACTCGAATGGCGCAGCAAGCTCTCAAAAGGGGAAAGCATTGGCGAGCCAAGAAGAGCAGCAGGCGATGGCTGACCTCTTCGGTCAGCACATGGACGCCGAGCTGGCCGGGGACCTGGAGTCGACCCTCGCCACCATGACGGACGAACCTCACTTGGTCAACGTGCCAACGATGATCGGGGGCGCCGGCCGGGACGCCGTCCGGTCGTTCTACGCCGACCGCTTGATCGGGAAGTTCTTCCCTCCCGATGTCGTGTTCACTGAGGTGTCACGGACCATCGGTGACGGGCGGCTCGTCGACGAGTTGGTCATCTCCTTCACCCACACCCAAGAGATCGAGTGGATGCTCCCCGGCGTCGCCCCAACAGGCCGACCGATCTCGGTGGCCTTCGTGGTCGTCGTGGGGGTCGAAGGCGGAAAGATCGCCTACGAGCACATCTACTGGGACCAGGCGACCGTGCTCGTCCAGCTGGGGCTGCTCGAGAAAGGGCGTCTTCCCGTCGTGGGCGCGGACGCGGCCTCGAAGGTCCTCGACCCGACCATCTCGGGTCCGCACGACTGAGTCGTCGGTGCGTCCGACGCGCAGCCGCGGCCGATGTAGCGATATGGGACCACGGGACCAGCTAGAAGGGTAGCCCGCTGGGCCCGGAAGGCGGGACTTCCGACGCGCTGAGGCAACCCCACTTCGTTCAACCGGTCAGTGACCGTCAACAACAGAAACGCCGCGAAACCGAGAATGGCATCACCTTCGGACAGTCAGAGACACACCGCCGTCGGGACGATCGTGCACCGGCCGGGCCGCGAGACAACCGGAGCATCGGGTGAGGAAATTTCGGGTGCCGCCGCGCCGGTGCCGCCGGGCCCGATGCGGCGGCCCGCCCTGCGTGCTCTTCGTGACAAGTGCGCGCAGAGTGTCTGAACTCACGATGAACATTTCGTGAGGGACCTCGATTGATGACATACGGACGGTTGCGGTTGGGTAGCTGAGCCGCTGACAATGCTGCTTAACCGCGCGCTTCATTCACCGGGTCGCGCGCACTACTGGATTCGGAGGGAAACATGAAACATGCTGGGCCCCGTCGCGCCTTCGCAGCTGGCGCGGTATCCATCCTTGGCTTTATCGGGATGATCGCCATGCCGTCGAACGGCCTGGCTGGTGCCGCCGCCAAAACTCAGATCCAGCACGTGCTCCTGATCTCGGTCGACGGCATGCACCAGTCCGACCTGGACTGGTACGTCGCCGCGCACCCGAAGTCGGAGCTGGCGCGGCTGGCCACCGGCGGTGCCGAGTACACCAACGCGCAGACCGCCGACCCGTCGGACTCCGACCCGGGCGGCACGGCAATCATGACCGGCGGCGACCCGAAGGTCACCGACATTTACTACGACGACGAGTACAGCCACGGCGTCTTCCCTGCGGGGACGACGAGCTGCACCGGGCCGGTCCCGGGCGGCAACGTCATCTACGACTCGCCCGACGACAAGCTTGCCGCCGTGCCGGACCTGTTGGACAACGGGAGCGGCAACACCTTCCCCTCGTTCGACGAGGGCGGCTCCATCTACACGAACGGCGATGACACCAACCCGGCCATGATCATGAACCTGAGCCCGCACCCGCAGTCGGGTCTGAACCCGGCGACGTACCCGGTCGACCCGGCGACCTGCAAGCCGATTCAGCCGTGGGACTTCCTGGGGGTCAACACGATCTTCCAGGTCATCCACAACGCCGGCATGCGGACGGCCTATGCCGAAAAGCACGCCATCTACACGTCGTTCAACGGTCCGGGCTCGAACGGGACGAGCATCGACGACTTCTTCGGGCCGGAGATCGACTCGCAAGCGGTCGAGCCGAACGGCGTGCCGTACCCGGTCGACGGCGCGTGGACGGCCGACAACGCCGCGACCAAGCAGTACGACTCCTACAAGGTCCAAGCGGTCATCAACTGGATCAACGGCTACGAGCACTCCGGCACCGGGCCCAAGGTCGGCACGCCGGCGATCTACGGGATGAACTTCCAGACGGTCTCGACAGCCGAGAAGCTGAAGACCTCCCCGGCGGTGCTGATCGGCCCGGACGCGAAGGGCGACTACACCGAGGGCCCGTCATTGACGGGTGGGTATGTGACCGTGGACGGCCAGCAGGAGCCCGGCCCGCTGCTCCGGCTCGCGCTGACTTACGTCAACGACCAGCTGCAGGAGATGGCCAACACGATCCAGGCTGACGGCGAAGCTGACTCGACGGCGATCATCCTGACGGCCAAGCACGGCCAGTCCCCGCAGAACAACAACCAACTGCAGCGGATCGACGACGGCCCGATCATTTCCGGCGTCAACGCCGCCTGGGCCGCACTGCATCCGAGCAACCCGACGCTGGTCGTCCAAGAGGCCGACGACGACGGGATGCTGTGGTGGCTGTCGGACCGCTCGCAGGTCGCGACGAACTTCGTCAAGAACTATCTGTGGGCGCACTCCGCCCCTGCCGTCAACTACGCCGGCCAGACGATCACCGTGCAGCACTCCGGCTTGGCGGAGATCTTCGCCGGGAAGCAGTCGGCTCAGTTCTTCGGGGTCACGAACGCCGACCCGCACCACCCGGACGTGTTCGGGATCGCGCAGGTCGGCACGATCTATACCACCGGCTCGAAGATCGCCGAGCACGGCGGCGACAACCCGGCCGATCGGGACGTCCCGCTCGTCGTCTATGCGCCGGGCACCGTCCAGCCCGGCCCGTCCGAGAACCCGGTCGAGACGACCCAGATCGCTCCGACGATCTTGCACCTGCTCGGGCTCAACCCGGGCGCGCTGCAAGCCGTCCAGCGAGAGGGCACGCAGGTCCTCGCCGGCATCGGGGATTCCCCGCTGCGCTGAGACAACAACCCAGAAATTGAGCCAGTCACCAGCCCGGGGATTTGTCCCCGGGCTGGTGGTGCCTATGCGGCCTCGGCGCAGGGAGCTGACCACTCCATCGAGTCGGGCTGCAGGGCGGCTCCCAGTCAGCCGTCCCGCACCTGAGCACTCGCCCCAGAGGAATAACGAGAGGTTGTGGAATCACCCTGGATGCCGGAACCAGTCCAACGCCCATAGTGCTCACCGGCACCCAGGGACGAGAAGTGACACTCGCTGACCGATCCGCTGTCGCCCCTCGACCGGTGCGGCCTCTTCCCGATAGCGTCCCGGGACGATGACGGACGGACCGAACAGAAGTGATCGCTGACGAACTGGACGAGCTGGCTACTTACCTCAAAGACATCGCTCAAAACTTGCGGGGAGACGTCTCCGTACCGCTCACCGATGAGGTTGACCGGCTCAGGGGTGTCGTCGATGAGATCCGCCGGAAGATGACGGAACTGCGGAACATGGAGTGAGGTCAGCAGCAGGCGGCCCCATCGTGCCTGGCCGCGCACGGGTCCACTTCAGGTCCAGGCGTTCCGCGTAGGCGGCATACCGCTTTGCCCGTTCGGTGCGGGGAGGACGCCGAGCACCTGGTGGACCGAGATCCCGCCGTCTTCGAACCCGTTGGCCGACACCGCCATGTAGAGCTGCCAGACGCGGGCTCGTCGTACCCCGACTTCTGAAACGGCGGCTTCCCAATGCTGCCGGAGATTGCCCACCCAGGCCCGGAGCGTCTTGACGTAATGCTCGCGGAGGGACTCGACGTCGCGCACCTCGAAGCCTGCTTCCTCCATTGCCAGGACGACCCTGCCCACGTCGACGAGTTCGCCATCGGGGAAGACGTACCGCCCGATGAAGGATCTCGAGCCGATGCGCGATCCGCCGACACTCGAGATGGCGTGGTTGAGCAGTCTGCCCTCGGGTTTGATCAGTCGGCGCATGGCTCCGAAGTACTCGGCGCTCTTGGATGATCCGACGTGCTCGAACATACCCACCGACGCGATGCCGTCGAACGTCCCGTCGCGTACGTCGCGGTAGTCCTGAAGGCGGATCTCGACCTGTCGATCGAACCCAGACGCCGCCACCCGCTCGCGTGCCGAGTGCGCCTGCTGCGGGCTGAGTGTGACACCGACTACCTGCGCGCCGTAGTGCCGCGCCGCATGGATGGCAAAACTGCCCCACCCGCAACCGACATCGAGAATTCGCTGTCCCGCCCGATCGGATAGGCCGAGCTTCCGGCAGATGAGATCGTTCTTCGACTCCTGAGCCGCTTCCAAGGTGACGGCACCCGACGAGAAACGCGCACAGGAGTATGTCATCGAGGGCCCGAGGACCATGGCGTAGAAGTCGTTGCTCACGTCGTAGTGGTGCCGTACCGCCTGTGCATCGCGGCTGCGCGAATGCAGCCGGCCTCGAGGCGCCGCCTCCTCCGGTGGAGGAGGGAGCGGTCGACCGACGGCCCCGAGCCGGTGTGCGGCCTGAATGGCTTGCCACGGTACCCTCGAGCTGCGGACGCCAGGCGGTGACGCGGCATGCAGCATTGCGAGGATCTCGAAGATGTCACCGTCGAAGTCGAGGTCGCCCACGACGAACGCCCGGGCGAGACCGAGCTCGCTCGGTGACCACAGCAGGCGCCGCACGGCGTCGCGTGATCGCACCTGTAGCACGTCCCCTTCGGGCGGCCCGAGTGTGCTTCCGTCCCAGAACTGCACACGCACCGGAGGCGGTCCACCGAAGAAGTGGGACAGCAGGGTCTCCAGTGCTGCCGCAGCCCCGGTAGGCGGATGGGACTCCACGGCCCGAGGTGGTTGCCGGCGGGGCCGCGACGGGCGCGGCCTGGAAACGAGGTCCGATCGCATCGCTGTCTCCTGTTCGACTGGAGGAATTGTACGGGTGCTCGAAAGGCTCTGCAGCGGTCGTCACACCGGGGACTGCGACAGGGGACAGTGGCGCCGTGGCCGGCGTTCGATTGGCACCCCGGTGACAAGTCCTGCCCGACCGTCCGTCCGGCGGCGCCCCCGGCTCGCGTCGGGTCCGGCCCGCCGTTTTCAGGCCGTGCTGTAGTCAGGGGGCGTCTCGTCCGAGTGGACGTCGCTCGGCACGGTGCGCGCCCACATCCGATCGATCTCCCGCAAGTCGTACGTGAACTCGCAGCTCGGTGCCGTCGCGCTGGCGAACAGGACGGCGGAGCCGAATGTCGGTCCAGACGACGAGCCCGCGAGACGAGGACCACGACATAGAGCCCGAACCACGCCGACTTGCCCGCCCAGCGAGGAGCGTTCGCTCGGCGTGGTTCAGCGATGTTGGCGGACGGACGACCTCAACGCCCGGTCCACGCCGGCGGTCGTTTCTCGAGGAAGGCCTTCACACCCTCACGCGCATCCGCGGAGCGTGACGCGGCCGCGAGCGCCTCGCCCGTCTGCTGCCAGCCGAGCTCGTCGTCCGCGCCCACCAGGGTATTGACGGCGGCCAGGCACGACTGCACCGACACCGGTGCGTTCGTGCAGATCTCCTGAGCGAGGTACAGCGCCTCGTCCACGGCGCGACCATGTTCGGCCAGCACGTTGACGAACCCGACCTCGTAGGCGCGTGGCGCGCCGATCGGCCGGCCCGTGAGGATGAGCTGGCGCGCCAGGTTGAGCGGAAGGGCGCGTGGAGTCCGGAACAGGCCGGCGCACGTCGGCACCACGCCGATGGAAACCTCCGGGAGGCCGAAGCGGGCTGTGGTGGCCGCCACCACGAGGTCGCAGGCCAGGACGATCTCCAGCCCGCCGCCGAGCGCTGGGCCCTCGACGGCGGCGATCAGTGGCTTGCGGCGGTTGCGCCGGATGATGCCGTACTCGCCGCCCCGGCTCGTCACGTAGTCGCCGTTGGCCCGGAGATCGCTGCCCGCACTGAAGACGTCGGGGGTCCCCGTAAGGATCCCGGCCCAGAGCTCGTAGTCGTCGTCCAGTTCGTTCAGCGCCTCGTCCAAGGCATCGGCCATGGCGCGGTCGATGGCATTCCGCTTGGCGGCGCGCTGCATCGTGATGATGAGGACCCGTCCCTCTCTTCGCCGCCCGACCAGCTGTCCCGTGTCGTCGCTCATGCGCCACCCCCGTCTGGAAGATCCGTGACGCTAGTGCGAACCGGTTGCGCCCGGACGGACCGAGGTGAAGGGCATGTCGCAGGGCTCGGGAGGGAGGTTGTCGCCGTCGCCACGCCTGCGTAGCGTCATCGTCGTGCCGCGTGCCCGTGCCGACCTCTGCCTCCGCCGCCTCCGTGCCGCGTGCGCCGAGCTGCCCGAGGTCGAAGAGCGTGCGGGCGGCGAGCACGGGCGCCATGTCGGGTTCGTGGTGCGCCGCAAGACGTTCGGCTACTTCACCAACGACCATCACGGGGACGGGCGCCTGGCGCTGATCTGCAAGGTGCCCTCGGGCGAGCACGCCGCGTTGGTGGCGTCGGATCCGGAGAGGTTTTTCGTCCCGGCGTATCTCGGTCATCGGGGCTGGGTCGGCCTTCGGCTCGACACCGGTACGGTCGACTGGACCGAGGCCCGCGAGTTGCTGCTCGAGTCCTACTGCCTGTGCGCCCCGAAGAAGCTCGCCGCGTTGGTGCTCGGCTGAGGCGGCCACCACCCGACCGCTCCGAGAAGGCGTCCGTGCGGTGTCAGGTCCCCGCCATGGCGACGACCGGCTTGTTCAGCGGGTGGCCGCCCATGGAGCCGTAGAACGGGGCGTCGTAGGTGAAGATGCCGCCGTCGGTGGCCACGAAGCGATAGCCCGACCCGCTCGGGCAGGCCTCCATGCCCACGATCGGTGCATTGAGGTGCAGGCTTCCCGTCGACCCGTAGAACGGCGCGCCGAAAGCGAAGATGCCCCCGTCGGCCGCCACCTCCCAATAGCCGCCGGTGCTGGGGTCGGCGGCCATCCCGACGACGGGCGAGTTGAGCGGTTGGCCCCCCATGGAGCCGCGGAAGGTCGCGTCGCCGAACGCGAAGATCCCGCCGTCGGACGCGACGAGCCAGTACCCCCGGCCGTCAGGCGTGGGGGCCATGCCGACGATGGGCCGGTTGAGGTGGAGCGCCCCGGTGCTTCCGTAGAACCCCGCGTCGCCGAAGGAGAAGATGCCACCGTCCGACGCCACCTCCCAGTAGCCGCCGCCGGTGGGGGTGGTGGCCATGCCGACGATGGGTTGGTTCAGCGGCGTGCCCCCGGTGGAACCGTGAAAGGCGGCATCGCCGAACGCGAAGATCCCACCGTCCGACGCCACCTCCCAGTAGCCGCCGCCGTCGCGGGTCAGGGCTGCACCGACGACGGGCCGATTGAGATGGATGCGGCCGGTCGAGCCGCAGAACGGGATGTTGCCGTAGTTGAAGATCCCGCCGTCGGACGCGGAGACGACATAGCCGCCCGGCCCGCCGCTCGGCGCGTTGCACGGCACCTCGAGCGGCGGGGGCGCAGGGGTCCCCGCGTCACCGGTGAGCTGCGGGTCGTGGTGGAACTGCGGCCACGCGCCGGCTTCGTTCACCGACGATCCGGACCCGCCGGTCCCGTCGATCTCCCAGTGCCAGACGATCCCGACCAGGTTGCCGCCCTGGTCCTGGTAGCCCGCCCCGGTGAGACCGATGTGGCCGTCGGGGTCGTCGGTCACGAGGGGGGAGTTCTGGAATGCGCTCCCCCCACCGAGCACCGTCACCCGGGCGCCGGATTGCCCGTCGAAGATGTCGATCCCGTTCGTCGTGGGGACGATGACGTCCTGGTAGCCGCCCCCGGTGAGGTCGGCCGTGACGGGGGACCCGATCACCTCGCCGGTGGTCGGGGCCGACCAGATGACGCCACCGTCGGCGCCGTTCAGGACGTAGATCGTGCCGGCCTGGGTGCCCTCGACCACGTCGAGCTGGCCGTTGCCCTGCACGTTGGCCAGCGCGGGCGAGTCGGACGTGACACCGTCGAGCACGTCGCTCCACGCCAGGCCGCAGCTCGTCGTGATGGCGAACACCTTGTCCGAATCTGTCGCTCCCGGGTAATAGCTGCCGTCCCCGATGGCGACGCCGACGGCGCCCCCGCCCAGGAATTGGCCGACGGCCGGAGACGAGCGGTCGATGTTCTGGGTCGTGTTGTACTGGCAGACGAGCCCACCGGCGGGGGAACCGGTGCCGGCGGTCCCGCTGCTGGAAAGGATCCGGATGTGGCCGCCGTTCGCGTACGCCTGGCCGTAGGCGGAGCCGGCAGACGAGTCGCCGCCGCTGACGATCTCGGTGTTGCCGTCGGCGTAGAGGTCGGCCACCGCCGCGGTCGAGAAAACCGAGTCGGCCGAGAACCACGGGAAGCCGGCGAGCAGGGCGCCGTTCGACGCGCCGAGGGCGTAGGTGGTCTGTCCGAGCGATCCGGCCTCGACGCCGTAGCCACCGGCGTAGTTGCCGACGGTCATCCCCGCCGCGATGGCGGAGTGCGAGGATCCGTCGGTCGGCGGGTTGATGGCCGGGACGAACCACTGGTCGCCGCCACCCGGAGAAATGGCTTGATAGCCGCCGATGTCGGGTACCACCACGTTGCCCGTGCCGACGTAGACGGTGTCGAGACCGTTCGGGTTGATCGGCGCGACCGAGGGGGACGAGTCCACGGGCGCGCCGGTGCTATAGGGCCAACCGGCGACGGATGACCCGTTGGCGAGATGGAACGCATACACGTGACCCGCCCGGTCGCCCACGACGACCGAGGACTGCCCGTCGAGGTCGGCGACGTTCGGTGAGGAGAGCGCGACCGGGTTGCCGGCGTCGGGCAACGTCAGCGCCCACGTCTGGTTCGCGGCGAAGCCCGCAAAGTGAGGGACCTCGGCGGCGGCGGCGGAACCGGTGGAGGCCGCCGTGACGGCGGGGAGCAGCAAGAGGGCGGCGGCCAGCCCCAAGGCGATCGCTGCCGGCGCGCGTTCTCGCGCGCGCGGCGGTGGCGACAGAACCTTCACCCCTTCTACTCGACACGCCGACAGCCCGCCTTGAACGGGGTGTCCAAATCGTCACAGTGCGCCCGCTCGGTGTCGGCACGGTCGCGGTGGCCTTCCGGAGGCGCCGCGAGCAGGCGGGGGCGGGTGCAGCGGGGGTGTCAGACGGCGACCATGAAGCCACTCCCGCAGTCGTGCCGCCTACCATGCTCAGCGTGACCAGGTCGTCGACGAAGCGGCCGGTGGGCTGATGGGACGCCGCATCCGATGGCTTGGCGTGATCATGGTGGCCTGCCTGGGCCTCGTGGTGGCGCAGTTGGTGAACATCCAGCTCGTGAAAGCCAAGGCCCTCCAGACGTCCCCCTACAACCCCCGCGTCAGCGCCCTCGCCTCCAACAACCCCCGGGGCGCGATCCTCGCCTCGGACGGCACCGTGCTGGCCGAGTCAGTCCCCACCCCGGCGGCGGACAAATCCGGCTACGGGTACGACTACGTCCGCGAGTACCCGCAGGGCCCGCTGTACTCGGGCCTCACCGGCTACGACTCGATCCTGCAGGGCGCGACGACGGGGATCGAGAACGAGTACAACGCGTACCTGAGCTCGCATCAGCAGGCGCCCCAGACGCTCAGCCAGATCCTCTTCCGGCAGAAGCTGCCGTCGACAACCGACAGCGTCACGCTGACGATCGAGCCCAAGCTGCAGCAGGCGGCGCAGTACGCGCTGTCGACGATGCCGCCGGGTGTCAACAAGGACGGCGCGATCGTGGTCCTCGACCCGAAGACCGGGGCCGTGCTGGCCATGTACTCCAGCCCGGACTACGACCCCAACCCGCTGACGGCGCCTTCGCTTTCGGCGGAGCACCTGGCGTATCTCAGCTACACGACCAAGGACCACGAGGGCTTCTTCCCCCTGCGCCCGCTCGCCACCGGCGAGACGTTCTTCCCCGGCTCGACGATGAAGGTGATCACGTCGACCACGGCCTACAACCTCAAGCCGTCGCTGGCGGGGTTCGACTATCCGCCCAGCGAGGAGCTGACGTTCGATGACTCCAATGTTCCGCTGCACGCCGACAGCGGTGCGTGTGGAGGGATGATGACCATCATGCTGCCGCAGTCGTGTGACCCGGGCTACGGCGAGCTCGGCATTCAGGAGGGCGTCACGACGCTGCGCCAGCAGGCCGAGCTCTTCGGGATCAACTCGCAGCCGCCGATCGACCTGCCGTCGAACACGCAGCAGCCGGTGGGCGGCGTCGTCCCCTCGACGCTGCAGACGCTGCCCGACAACTCCCAGGCTTTTCAGGCGTACACGGCCATCGGGCAGAAGACGATCCAGGACACGGCGCTGCAGAACGCCATGGTGGCCGCCGGCATCGCCAACGGCGGCACCGTCATGACCCCGCACGTGATGTCGTCGATCCACGACTCGCAGGGCGCGCTGGTCAAGTCCTACACGCCGACGGTGTACCAGCACGCGGCCTCAGCGACGGCGGCCCAGTCGGTGACCGCGTTGATGGAAGGTGTGATCACGCAACCCGGGGCCACCGCCGCCGGCGTCGGGTTCCCCTCTTACCTGTGCGCCGCGGTGAAGACGGGCACGGCCCAGACGGGGCTGAGCGTCAACCACGACTGGATGATCGGCTTCGCCCCCGCCAACAACCCTCAGATCGCGATCGCGGTCGTCGTGCCGTTCCAGTACATCGGCTCGGACGGCGCCAGCGTCGCCGGCCCGATCGTGAAGTACATGATGGAGCAGGCGCTGCCGCAGGGGTCGGTCCAGCAGCCGTGCACGGTGCAGGCGCCGCCACTGTCGGTCTACTCGCACACCTGACCGGAGGACGGGACGGGGCTTCGTCCCGGAGCCGGGCCGGGTTTTTTCTTTTTGTTTGCACGCCGCGTTCCGGTGTGCTCTAGGATATCTGCGTGGCTACGCAGACAGTTAGGGTTCCGGCGGATCCGGTAGCGGTTCCCCCGGTGGGAGAGGAGTTTCGCTCTGCCGTCGGGATGCTGAAACTCCTGGCCGACGAGACCAGGCTCCGGGTGATCTGGGCCCTGTTGGAGGGGGAGCACTCGGTCAACGAACTGGCCGAACTGGTCGGGGCGCAGCCGGCGGCGGTCTCGCAACATTTGGCGAAACTGCGCCTGGCCCGGCTGGTGCGGAGCCGGCGCGAGGGGACCCGCATCTTCTACGTGGTTGACGACGCGCACGTGCGTCGTCTGGTCCAAGAGGTGCTGACGCACGCGGACCACGTGGCCGGCGATGGGTGACGGCCACGGCCACGGACACGCGCCGGCGTCGCCGTCGGTCGGGACCGACCGCCGGGCCCTGACGCTCGCGCTCGTCCTCCTCGTCGCCTTCATGGCGTTCGAAGTGGGTGCGGCGATCTACGCCAACTCGCTGGCGTTGTTGGCGGACGCCGGGCACATGCTGGTCGACGTCGGTGCCATCGCCTGCTCCCTCCTCGCCATCCGGCTGGCCGCGCGCCCGAGACGCGTTCGCACACGTACGGCCTGAAGCGGGCCGAGATCCTCGCGGCGGCGGCCAACGGGCTGGCCCTCGTCGTCGTCTCCGCGCTGGTGAGCTACGGCGCGATCGTTCGGCTCGTGCACCCGGGGCCCGTGCACGGCGGCGTGCTCATCGTCGTCGCCGCGGTGGGCGTGGCCGTGAACGTGGTGGCGACCATGGCGGTGGCGCGGGCCAACCGGAGCTCGCTGAACATCGAGGGCGCGTACCGGCACATCCTGACCGACCTCTACGGCTTCATCGGCACGCTTCTTGCCGGCATCGTGATCGTGACGAGCGGGTTCAACCGGGCCGACGCCATTGCCTCGCTGGTGGTGGTGGGGTTGATGCTGAAGGCCGCGGTGGCGCTACTCAGGCCGGCGTTGCACATCCTGCTCGAGGCCACGCCCGAGGACATCGACCTCGAGGAGGTGCGCCGGCACCTGATGGAGTTGCCCGAGGTTCGGTCCGTGCACGACCTGCACGCCTGGACGCTGACCTCTTCGCTCCCGATCCTGAGCGCCCACGTCGTCGTGACCGACGACTGCTTCACGACGGGGGAGGCGGGGCGGGTGCTCGACCACCTCCAGGAGTGCCTGTCGGGGCATTTCGATGTGGCGCACTCGACGCTGCAATTCGAGTCGGCGGGGCATATCGAGCACGAGCTGGGTGGCCACGCCTGAGGGGTCGGCTGCTCGATCGGCCTGAGTTGCTGGAGTCCCGTTGGTCGCTGCCGGCTGCAGAGGTCCGGTGATGTCTCCAGAAACCGTGCACGAGTCGGTTTACGGTTTTGGGCGACATCAGGCCGGGATGAGCACCGAGGTTGCGGAGTCCCGGTGATGTCTCCAGAAACCGTGCACGAGTCGGTTTACGGTTTTGGGCGACATCAGGCCGGGATGAGGACCGAGGTTGCGGAGTCCCGGTGATGTCTCCAGAAACCGTGCACGAGTCGGTTTACGGTTTTGGGAGGCATCGCCTGTCTCGCCCTCTCGCCATCCCGCCATCTCGCCATGACCCAGATGGCGGCTCGAGGGCTCCAACGAGCTCCACGTGCTCGGTCATCGGGAAGATGTCGAAGGCTCGCAGCGAGGCCAGGCGCCACCCCATGTCGAGTAGCGCCCGGAGGTCGCGCGCGGAACGAGGCGGGGTCACACGCCACGTAGACGATCCGGTGCAAGGAGGGGCCGTGGCCGGACAGGGCCCGCATGACGGCAGTACCAGCGCCCTCCCGGGCGGGGTCGAGTACCACCACGGCGGGTCGCCCGATGCCTGACGCGACCAGTTCGGGAGTCACCTCGGCCTGTTCCACCCGCAGGTTGGCCAGGCGGGTGCCGTTGTGCCGCGCGTCCGCGCAGGCGCGGCGGTCGCGCTCGACGGCCAACACCGAGCCCTCCGGGCCGACGGCCTCGGCGAGCGGGAGCGAGAACAACCCCGCGCCCGCGTAGAGGTCGGCCGCCGCCGCTCCGGCACAGTCGCCCACGGCGGTGAGGACGGCGTCCAGGAGCGCCTCGGCCGCGCCGCTATGGGCCTGCCAGAACACGCCGGCCGAGACCCGATAGCTCCGGCCCCGCACGGTGACGTGGACGGCGCCAGGCGCCCGGCGGACCTTCCCCCGCACGACGAGCCCGGCCTCGACGCCGGCGCCGGGCAGGTGCGGCGACCCCCGGCCACCGCGTGGCGTGACGGCGACCATCGCCTCGCCTGGCGCCGAACCGGTGACGACCTCGAGCTCGGACGCGCCCGGCCAGCGCGTCGTGAGCGCGCGCGTCGCGAGCACGGCCGGGTGCGCCACCGGGCAATCGTCAATGTGCTCGAGCCGATGCGAGCGGTGCCGGCGGAAGCCGACGGCGCCGTTGCGGTCCACCGCCAGGCGCAGGCGGGTGCGCCACCCGAGACCCTCGGTGTCCCCGTCGACCGGCTCGACCTCGACGGTGCGCTCGATCCCGGCCAGCTGGCCGAGCAGCTCGGTGATGCGGGCCGCCTTGAGGCGTCGCTGGGCGCCGAGCTCGACGTGCTGGAAGTCGCACCCGCCGCAGCGATTCGGGCCGGCGTGTGGGCACGGCGGCACGACCCGGTCCGGGGACGCGCGCAGCACCTCGACGGCGTCAGCGCGCCGGTACGAGCTGGTCTCGGCCGTGACACGGGCCAATACCCGCTCGCCGGGCAGCGAGTGGCGGACGAAGACGACCTTGCCGTCGGGGGCCCGCGCCACGCACCCGCCACCCCCGGCGATGGCGCCGACCTCGAGCTCCAGGTCCGGCTCCACCGGGTCGGTCGCCATGCGGGCGAAGCGTAGGGCGACGGCGTCGGCCAAGATTCCGGGAAGAGATGTCGATCCGGGGTGTGCTCGATCGTCGTATGAGCGACACCTACCCCACAAGGAGGACCACCATGCGATACCTGCTGTTGATTGCGGGCGACGAGAACGCCCGCGGTGACGTCTCGGCCGACGAGGACGCCACCACGCTGGACGAGTACGGCGAATGGGTCAAGACGATGGCCGACCGGGGCATCCTGCAGGGTGGCGAGCGTCTGCGCCCGACGTCCGACGCCACCACGGTCCGGTTCCGCAACGGGGAGACCCTCTCGACGGACGGGCCTTTCATCGAGACCAAGGAGCAGCTGGGCGGCTACTTCCTCGTCGACTGCAAGGACCTGGACGAGGCGATCGAGGTCGCCGCGAAGCTGCCGGGCGCCCGCTACGGGAGCGTCGAGGTGAGGCCGATCTGGGAGATGTAGCCCCCGATGTCGCGGCCGCCATCACCGGCGCCTTCCGGGACGAGTGGGGACGGGTGGTCGCCACTCTCATCCGTTTCACCGGTGACTGGGACCTGGCCGAGGAGTGCGCGCAAGATGCCTTCGCGAGGGCGGCCGAGCGCTGGCCCCGCGACGGCATCCCGCGCCGCCCCGGCGCCTGGCTCACGACAGTGGCCCGGAACCGGGCCCTCGACCGGGTGCGCCGGGACCAACTGGGCGCGTCGAAGTTGCCGGAGGTCGCCACCGTGAGGGCAACCGACGACCCGGCAGTCGACAGGGACGACGAAGTACCCGACGACCGTCTCCGTCTCATGTTCACCTGCTGCCATCCGGCGCTGTCGTTCGAGACCCAGGTGGCGTTGACGCTGCGCACGCTGGCCGGCATGACAACGGCCGAGATCGCGCGGGCCTTCCTGGTGCCGGAGCCGACGATGGCCCAGCGTTTGGCTCGCGCCAAGAAGAAGATGCGCAACGCCGGGATCCCCTTCAAGGTGCCCCCGGCGCATCAGCTGGTCGACCGCACCGGCGCGGTGCTGGCCGTCCTCTATCTCTTGTTCAACGAGGGCTACGCGGCCACGGCCGGTGAGGACCTGATCCGCCAGAGCCTGACCGCGGAGGCCATCCGCCTCAGCCGGACGCTCTGCACCTTGATGCCCGACGAGCCCGAGGGACTCGGCCTGCTCGCCCTCATGCTGTTCCACGACGCCCGCCGCGCCGCACGCGTCGACGACGCCGGCGACTTGGTGGTCTTAGAGGAGCAAGACCGCTCCCTGTGGGACGAGGCTGTGATCGCGGAAGCCGCCGCCGTGCTCGATGCGGCGCTGCGGCTCCGGCGACCCGGTCCCTTCCAGGTGCAAGCGGCGATCGCAGCGTGCCACTCCCAGGCGCACCGCCCCGCGGACACGGATTGGCTCGAGATCGCAGCGCTCTACGCCACGCTGGCCGACATGGTGCCGTCCGCGGTCGTCGAGCTCAACCGTGCCGTCGCCGTCTCCATGTGGCTCGGCCCCGAGGAGGGCCTGGCCCTGGTCGAGCAGCTGGAGGACGCCGGCGAGCTCCGGGGCTATCACCTGCTCCCGGCGGCGCGGGCCGACATGTTGCGTCGCCTCGACCGCCGGCAAGAAGCGGCCGCGGCCTACCGCCAGGCCCGCGATCTGGCGGGCAACGACGCCGAACGCCGCTACCTGGAGCGCCGCTGGCGCGAAGTCTCGGTTTGACAGCCCACGCCCCCGTTGCCATCGTCATCGCCCGGACGGCCTGTCCTGGGGGCGGGCGCCAGCGCTGACGAGACCGAGAGGACGGCAGGACCATGTTGCAGAACAGAGTGGCGATCATCACCGGGGCAGGGCGGGGGATCGGGCGTGAGCACGCCTTGCTGTTCGCATCCCTCGGCGCCAAAGTCGTGGTGAACGACCTCGGTGGTGCCGTCGACGGCTCGGGCGCCGACGTCTCGGCGGCCCAGTCAGTGGTCGACGAGATCACTGCCGCCGGTGGACAGGCGATCGCCAACACCGACAGTGTCAGCTCCTTCGACGGGGCCAAGGCGCTGGTCGACCAGGCGCTCTCGAACTACGGCGACCTGCATGTCGTGGTGAACAATGCGGGGATCCTGCGCGACCGCATGCTCGTTTCCATGGGCGAGGACGAGTTCGACGCCGTGATCGGCGTGCACCTGAAGGGCACCTTCAACGTGACGCGGCACGCCGCCGGCTACTGGCGCGAGGCGGCCAAGGAGGGGACCGTCACCGACCGTGCCATCGTGAACACCAGCTCGGGTGCCGGGTTGCACGGGAACGTCGGGCAGACCAACTACTCGGCGGCCAAGGCGGGGATTGCAGCCATGACGGTGGTGAACGCCATGGAGCTGAACCGCTACGGCGTGCGCGCCAACTGCATCGCGCCCGTCGCCCGCACCCGCCTGACGCTGCAGACCCCCGGCATGGGCGAGTCGATGCAGCAACACGTCTTCGACCCGGAGAACGTCTCGCCGTTGGTCGCCGTGCTCGCCGCGGAGACTTGCCCCTTCAACGGCCAGGTGTTCAGCGTCTACGGCGGGTCGGTCGGCATCTACGGCGGCTGGTCGATCGCCGAGTCGGTGCAGACCGACGACCGCTGGACGGTCGAGTCGCTGGCCGTGGCCATGGACAAGCTGCCCCGCACGGTCGAGGTGAACAGCCAGATGACCGAGCTCGTCAAGGCCATGGGGCGCTAGGCCTCACCTCGGCGGGCGCGGGCCCTTAGGCTTCGACGACATGGGAGGGAGGTGCCGGCCGCGGTGAACGACGCGGACGGTCGCGGTCGTCTCGACCCTGCTCGCGTTGCGGCCGCCTTCGCCGCGGCCGAGGTCCACCCGCTTCTCTGCGCGGTGGCGCACCGGACGGGCGACCTGTCGCTGCTCCGGGACGACCTGGCGCCCGACCAGACCCAGATGCTGGTCCCGGGACGCGGCCTCGGGCTCGAACAAGAGGAAGAGGCGCGCCGCCTCGCCGCGGCGGCGCTGCTGGCCCACGCCGAGACGGGCGCGCCCGACCATGTCCTGGCCCCCGACGAGTTGCGGCGGGTCTACGGCTTCCTGGTCGGGGCAGGCTCCACCGAGCAATGGGAGCACTTCTTGAGCGAGGAGCTCGCGCTCGAGGGGACCGATCTGCGTGCCCCGACCTGGCGGCTCCACGAGGTCGGCGGGTCGTTCCGCTGTGCCGTGGTGGGCGCGGGCGCCTCGGGGCTGGCCGCGGCGCACCGGTTGCGCCAGGCGGGCCTGGAGGTCACGGTCTTCGAGAAGAACGCGGACGTCGGCGGCACCTGGCTCGAGAACATCTACCCCGGCTGCCGAGTCGATGTGCCCAACCAGCTGTACAGCTTCTCGTTCGCGCAGACCGACGACTGGGTGTCGCGCTTCTCGGCTCAGCCCGATCTGCTGGCCTACCTGCAGGGCCTGGCCAAGGAGCTCGACCTCGGTGCGAGCATCCGGTTCTCGACCGAGGTGGTCGAGGCGCGCTACGGCGAGGAGGCCCGGGCGTGGGACTTGACGCTGCGGGCGGGTGACGGCACCGAGTCGACCGCCACCTTCGACGCCATCGTGTGCGCGGTCGGACAGCTCAACCGACCTTCGTTCCCCGCCGTCGCGGGACGGGAAAGCTTCACGGGCCCTTCCTTCCACTCGGCCCACTGGGACGACTCGGTCGAGTTGGCCGGCCGCCGCGTCGCCGTGATCGGGACGGGTGCGAGCGCTGCGCAATTCGTTCCCTGTCTGGCCGGCGAGGTGGCGCACCTCGACGTGTTCCAGCGCACCCCGCCCTGGTTGCTCCCGACGGAGAACTACGGCGACCCCTTCCCACCGGAGTACTACGACCTGCTCGGCCTGTTGCCCAACTACGGGCGCTGGGACCGGCTGTGGCAGTTCTGGATCATGCACGAGGGCCTCCTCGTCGCCGCCCGGGTGGACCCGCAATGGGACCAGCACACCGAGGCGGTCAGCGCGGAGAACGACTTCGTGCGGGCCATGCTGATCGACGTGCTGCGGGAGCAGGTCGCCGACGACGCGCTGTTCGAGAAGATGGTGCCGCACTTTCCGCCCTTCGCGAAGCGGGCGCTGCGCGACGACGGCCGATGGGCGTCCGCGCTGACCCGCGCCGACACCGACCTCGTCACCACGCCGATCGAGACGATCACGCCGGATGGGGTGCGGACGACCGACGGCGTCATGCACCCGGCCGACGTCCTCATTTACGGGACGGGCTTCACGGCGTCGGACTTCGTTGCGCCGATGCGCGTCTACGGCCTGGACGGGGTGGAGCTGAACGAAGAGTGGGCGGGCGACGCCAGCGCGTACCTCGGCATCGCGGTGCCGGGCTTCCCCAACTTCTTCATGCTCTACGGGCCGAACACGAACCTCGTCATCAACGGCAGCATCCTGATCATGGTGGAGTGCCAGGTGCGCTACGCCGTCGAGGCGATCGGACGGTTGCTCCGAGCAGGTCATCGCGCCATGTCGGTCCGGCGCGACGTCCACCAGCGCTACGGCCGGGAGATGGAGGAGGGCAACGCCACGATGGTCTGGGGTGTGGCCGACGTCCCCACCTGGTACCGCAACAAGCACGGCCGGGTCACCCAGAACTGGCCCTTCGACCTGCATTCGTACTGGGCCCGGACCCTCGAGCCCGACCTGTCGGAGTACGACCTGGCCTGACCCCGCCCGGCCGGGCGCGCTTAAGTCATTGCGTCGCTTGCCCGTTCAGCCCCACTGACCGGGCTGGTAGTCACCCGCGGGCTGGCGGACGATGACGTTGAGGCGGTTGTAGGCGTTGACGACCGCGATGATCGCGACCAGGGCCCCGAGCTGCTCCTCGTCGTAGTGCCGAGCGGCCGTGGCCCACACCTCGTCGCTGACGCCGACGGCGGCGTCGGCGAGGCGGGTGCCCTGCTCGGCCAGCTCCAAGGCGGCGCGCTCGGCTTCGGTGAAGACCGTCGCGTCCCGCCAGGTCGCCACGAGGTTGAGCCGGAGCTGGCTCTCCCCGGCGTGTGCCGCATCCTTGGTGTGCATGTCGGTGCAGTAACCGCAGCCGTTGATCTGGCTCGCGCGGATCTTCACGAGCTCCTGCGTCGGCACAGGCAGGCTCGACTCGGACACGACGCGGCCGGCGGAGTTGAGGTACTTGCCGAACTTCTGGGCGATGCTGGTCTCGAAGAGGTTGAGGCGGGCGTCCATTTGTCTCTCCTTCCGTGGATTCGGTTGTTGGGTGGTGCTCATCTCTGGCTCGGGGGCGTGTATCCCACCCGAGAAGAGGGACAGCTCTCGTCTGTGACATGGGAGCCGGACGTCGCTCCTTCGGCCTCAGCCTTCGAGCACGGTGAGGTCGAGCTCGCGCAGGCGCTCGGGGTCGGCCAGGACGTCGAGGGCCACGATCTTCCCGCCCCGCACCGTGAAGGCGCCGACCGAGAAGGGCGTGCCGTCGTCGCGGAGGCTGACCGCACCGACCACCCCGTTGACGAGCGCGGGCTGGATCAGCAACCCGAGGCTCGAATAGGCCTGCGCCTGGCTGGCGACCGCCTCCGCCCCCCGGACGATCTGCAGTGCCCCGGCGCGGACGGCGCCCTGGTCGGCCCGCACGACGACGTCGGGGTCGAGCACCGCGAGGAGCCCCTCGAAGTCGCCCTCGCGGGCGGCGGCCATGAACGCGTCGACCACCTCGCGCTGGCGGTCGAGGCCGGTGTCGGGCACCGTGCGCTCTCCCTGGACGCGCCGTCGGGCGCGGCTGGCCAGTTGGCGTGCGGCCTCGGGGGAGCGGCCCACGATCGGGGCGATCTCGTCGAAGGGCACGGCGAAGATGTCGTGCAGGACGAAGGCCAAGCGCTCGGGCGGGGACAGGGTGTCGAGGACCACGAGGAGCGCCACCCCCACCGAGTCGGCGAGGAGCGCCTCGTGCTCGGGGTCCGTCCGGTCGGGCCGGTCCAGGATCGGGTCGGGCATCCGAGGACCGGCGAATTCCTCGTTGCGGGTCCGCCGCGAGCGCAGCATGTTCAGCGAGACTCGGGCCACGACCGTGGTCAGCCAGGCGCCCAGGTTCTCGACGTCACTGGTGTCAGCCCGGCTGAAGCGCAGCCACGACTCCTGCACCGCATCGTCGGCGTCCGTGAGCGAGCCGAGCATGCGGTAGGCCACCGCCCGAAGGCGGGACCGGTGCTCTTCGAAGGTCTCTGACATCCATTCGGACTGGCCCATGGGGTCACGCTCCTCCCGCGTTGCGTGTCATACCCACTCAGACCCGCCGGCGCCTCGAAACGTGACGGGCGCCACCGTCGGGACGGGCGGCCAGGGGACATTGGCCAAGGCCCCTTGGCCCGGGGCTGCGGCTCGCGCCGCGGGGTCCCGGGTCAGCTGACGATGTCGATGGGCGTTCCGGCCGGGACCATGGAGAGCTGGGCCAGGTCGGCGTCGTGGAGCCGGATGCAGCCGTGCGAGATCGCGGCGCCCGTGTTGGCGATCAGCGAGTCGTCGTACGCGTCGATCGGCCCGTGGATCGCGATGATGGCGTCCCCCGAGCTCTCCCAGTCGGTGATGGAGTCGGAGTGGTCCGAGGTGACGAGGACGAACGGGCCGTAGCCGGGGCTCGGCGGCGGGTACTGCATCGTCATGAAGTACTGGCCCGTCGGCGTGGGGTCGTCCGGGGCGCCGATGCCGGCCGGGAAGTCGAACATCTCCGAGCCGTTGTCGTAGACCAAGAGGTGCATGGTGGCGAGGTCGACCACGATCGCGTAGGGCGTGCTCGTCAGCGTCACATCCTTCTCGTGTACCCAGGTGGTCGAGCCGTTGGGGCGCTGTGCCAGTCGCACCTCGAGCCAGTCGCGCGCGGTCGTGAGGACCGGTAGCTCGGAGGGGTAGCCGTACCACGACGCCGGCACCGTCGTGTCGGGCGTGGCCGCGCCGGCGGTGGCGTAGCCCGGGATGGCGCCCTTCGTCGTGGCCACGAGCGTGCCCGCGGGGACCAGCGTGGAGGGAGGCGCCGCCGCCAGCGGCGAGACCGCAGAGCTGGTGCTCAATCGCGCTTCTCGGTGGTGGGCGTGGTGTGACGGCGCCGCGGTGGGAGCAGGGCCGGCCGTGCCACAACCGGCCGCCACCACGGCGAGGGCGCCCACCACGACGAGCAGGCCACACCGACGAACCAGACCCATTTGCTCCCCCGATCGAGTGGCAATGATACCGGGCCGATGGGGGCTCCCTGGTGGCGAGGTGGGCCCGGCGGCCCGGCTGCCCGATGTGGACAGCGCCGGTGGGCGGGGGTGGGAGGATGACTGCATGGCCGACCGTCAGCTGGTCTCGTCGGGCTCCCCCTTCGAGCCCACCATCGGTTTCAGCCGCGCGGTGCGGGTGGGCGACCGCGTCGTGGTGTCGGGCACGGCGCCGGTCGTCCCCGGTGGGAGGTGCCCCGACGACGCCGCCGGCCAGGCGCGGCGATGCTTCGAGATCATCGAGGCCGCGCTGGGGGAGACCGGCGCGTCGCTTCACGACGTGGTGCGGACGCGCATGTACGTCACCGCGACCGAGCACGCCGCGGCGGTCGGGAAGGTGCACGGCGAGCTGTTGGGCGCGGTTCGCCCCGCCGCCACCATGGTCGTGGTGGCGGAATTGCTCGACCCCGCCTGGAAGGTGGAGATCGAAGCCGAGGCGGTGGTGCCCGACAGGGCCGGATCCGACGCGGACTAACCTCTAGCGACCATGGCGACTACCCCGGCGGTGTTGCGCGCGCTCGATCCGGCGGAGCGTTATTTCTGGCTGATCGGCCGGATCGCCAGCGCGAACGGCGTGCTCTCGGCGTACGTGGACCGCACGTTCGAAGAACGTGAGCTGACTGCCGCGCTGCGCGCCCTGCAACGTCGCCACCCGCTGCTCCGTGCACGCGTCGACGTCGTCGACGGCGAGCCTGTCTTCGTCGAGGCCGGCGGCGAGATCCCGCTCACGGTGCTGCCCCTCGCGCCGGGTCAACCACCGCGCGCCGCCCAGCTCGAGTTGTGGCCCTTCCCGCCGGCACCGCACCCGCTGGCGTGTTGCATCTATGAGCCCGTCGAGGGCGAGGAGCGCTCGGTCGTCACGCTGATGGTGCACCACGTGCTCGTGGACGGCAACACGGCCAGGGCGCTCCTGCAGCAGCTGCTGCGCGTGATCGAGAGACGCGACGGCGAGTTGGGCGCCTCCGAGGAGGTCCCGGCGCCGCTGCACTCGCGGCTTCCCGAGGCGTTGCGCGCGCCACGGGCGGCGTTGGACGTCCTGAGTGAGGTGCGGGCAGAGCGCGAGAGCCAGCCGCCGCCGAGCAACTTCCCGTTCCACGCACGGCACGTGACGGCGATGCGGCCACGCTACGACCTCCTGGTCGTGGGCGGCGACGCCCTGCCGGCCTTGCTCGCCCGGGCGAAGGAGAAGGGTGCGTCCGTCACCGGCGCCCTCGGGGCCGACATCCTCCAGGCCGGCGCGGCGCTCTTCGACACGGACGAGCCCCGCATGCTGTGCTTCGCCAGTGCCACCGACCTGCGGCCGCGGGTGGAGCCGCCCTTGCCCGCCGGCGAGGCGCAGGTCGCCATCGGGATGCTCTGCACGCCGTATCTCGTCTCGGAGGCGACGCGCGACACGCTCGGGCGGACCATCGGCGACCAGATCCTCCGCGAGGTGACACGCGGCGAGAGCCACCTCTTCTATCGCTTCGCCCGGGTCGGGACGTTCGCGCCGACCGATGCGGGCATCGCGGCCTTTGCCAGGTGGGTGGACTCGTCGCCCCAGAACATCACGGTCAGCAGCGTGGGGCGGATCGACGACGCGGGCGACCCTCCGTGGGTGCGCCGCTACGCCATGACCATGCTGCCGGGCCCGAACCAGCTGACGTTCATCGTGACCTCGACCTACCGCGGCGAGCTCGTCATCAACGTCGGGACCGACTCGGCTAAGCTGTCGCCCGCCGTCACGGACCGCTTTGTCGCCGAGATCGCGGCACGGACCGGAGCCCGGCTCGAGTTGACGTCGACGTTCGATCCCGCGGTGGAGCAGGTGGCCGGTTTCGGTTAGGAGGCGAGGCCCTTCGCGGTCTCCATGACGATGTTCAGGCCACGATCGTCGCCGACGAGGCCCGACTCCATGCGGTTCATCACGTAGCAGACGGCGAGCTCGGCGTCCTGGTCGACGATGATGACGGAGCCGCCGTAGCCGCCCCAGTAACAGGCCCGCGGGCCGAGTGGCATGTCGGGCGGGTTGCTGAGCCCGTACCCCATGCCGATGCGCTGCTTGATCCCGAGGACCTTGTCGATCCCGTCGGCCTGCACCTCGAAGATGGGCTCGGTGCCGTCACCTGAGAGGAGGCGCACGCCGCGGGCCTCACCTTTCCCGGCGACGATCGACTGGATGGCGGCGACCGAGCGGGCGTTGCCCTGGCCGTTGGCGGCGGGGATCTCGGCGCGCCGCCACCATTCGTGGTGCGCCATGGACGCGTCGACCGGCGGGTTGAGGAACGTCTTCGCCATGATTTCGCTGACCTCGCCCTCCATCGCCTCCATGTCGATGGGCGGCGGCGGGATCACGTTCGAGACCCGGTGGTCCTCGCTGGCCGGGAGCCCGATGAAGAAGTCGGCGTCGAGCGGCTTCGCCACCTCACGGGCGAACCAGGTGCCGATGGACTCGCCGGTGATGCGCCGGACGATCTCGCCGATGAGGTAGCCCTGGGTCACGGCGTGGTAACCCGACGCGGTGCCCGGCTCCCACCACGGGGCCTGCGCAGCCAGGCGCGACGTGCACAGGTCCCAGTCGGCCAGGTCCTCCGTGGCCAGAGGTTCCTCCCAGCCGCTCAGTCCGGCCGTATGCCCCATGACGTGGCGTACCTCGATCTTCTCCTTGCCGGCCTGGGCGAACTCGGGCCAGTACGTGGCGACCGGGGCGTGGTAGTCGAGCTCGCCCCGGTCGTGCAGCATGAGCGTGACGAGGAACGTCATCGTCTTGGTGGTCGACCAGACGTTGGTGATCGTGTCGCGCTCCCAGGGCCTCGTCTTCTCGGGGTCGGCCCACCCGCCCCAGATGTCGACGACGGGCTCGCCGTGGACGAAGACCGCGACCGACGCGCCGACGTCGGCTCCGCTGTCGAGCTGCGCGGCGAGCGTCGAGCGCACTCCGTCGAAGCGCGCCTCGCAGGTTCCGTGCACCTCTGCCATTTGGGGGCCTCCTTGTTCGGATCCTGATTCGGCGGCGTGCGACACGGAACCTAGCGGCGATTCGATTCGCCCGCTCCCGCACTGCGGTCGATAACGTCGGCCCGTGGAGCGCGCGGACGCCATCGTCGTCGGCTCCGGGCCCAACGGGTTGGCCGCCGCGCTGACCTTGGCCCGGGCCGGCCACGCCGTCGAGGTGTACGAGGGCGCGCCGAGCGTCGGGGGCGGCACCCGCACCGAGGAGCTGACGCTCGAGGGGTTCCACCACGACGTGTGCTCGGCCGTCCACCCGGCGCTGGTCGCCTCGCCCTTCTTCCGCTCGCTCGACCTGCTCGCCCTCGGCGTGGTGCTCCGCCAGCCAGAGGTCGCCTTCGCCCAGCCGTTGGCGGGCGGCCGGGCCGCTGCGGCGTACCGGGACGTGGGGGAGACGGCGGCGCACCTCGGGGGGGACGGTGCGGCGTATCGAGCGCTGGTCGGCCCGCTGGTGGACTGGCTCGACCGGATCGTCCCCTACGTGCTCGGTCCGATGCGGAGCATGCCCCGCGACCCGCTCGCGCTGGCCCGCTTCGCGGTGGTGGGCACGCCGTCGATCCGCCACGCGACCCGCCGCTTCTCGACCGACGCGGCCCGGGCGCTGTTGGCCGGCGCGTCGGCGCACTCCATGGAGCCGCTCACCGCCCCGCTGACCGCGGCGTTCGGACTGCTGCTCACCGCGCTCGGGCACGGGGTCGGCTGGCCCGTCGTCGAGGGTGGCAGCGCGGCGATCACCCGCGGGCTGGCCGCCGAGCTGCGCCGCCAGGGCGGCGTGGTCCACACCGGGTCGTGGGTCGGCTCGCTGGCCGAGCTCCCGCCGGCGCGGGCGGTGCTGCTCGACACGTCGCCGCGCCAGTTCGTGGAGCTCGCCGGCAGCCGGCTGTCACGCCGGGCGGCCCGGCCCTGGATGCGCTTCCGGCCCGGCGCCGGCACGTGCAAGGTGGACTGGGCGCTCGACGGCCCGGTGCCCTGGAACGCGGAGGCCTGCCGGCGCACGGTGACGGTCCACGTCGGCGGCACGTTCGAGGACGTGGCACGCGCCGAGGCGGCCGTTCATGCCGGGCACCACGCGGAGGAGCCGTTCATGCTGGTGGCGCAGCCCGGCGTCGTCGACGCGACGCGGGCGCCTCCGGGCCAGCAGACGCTGTGGGCCTACTGCCACGTCCCCAACGGCTCGAGCGTCGACATGAGCGAGCCGATGGAGGCGCAGATCGAACGGTACGCGCCGGGGTTCCGCGACCTGATCCTGGCGCGGGCGGTGCGCACGGCGTCCGAAGCCGAGGCCTACGACCCGAATCTGCTCGGTGGCGACGTCAACGGCGGCGCCCAGACGTTCCGCCAGACGGTGTTCCGCCCGGTGCCGCGGTGGAACCCGTACCGGACCCCGCTCGAGGGGGTGTATCTCTGCTCGGCCTCGACGCCCCCGGGCGGAGGCGTGCACGGGATGTGCGGGGTGGCGGCGGCCGAGGTGGCGCTGCGGGAACGGTTCTCGTAGGACAGGCGCTGCGGGCCCCCCTCGAAGAACAACGAACGGTTGGTTCAGGCCGCGGTGCCGGTGAGCTGGGCGAGGAGGTACCAGGCCTCGATCTCGTCGGCGACGCACGACGTGAACTCGCCCTGCGAAACGACGTAGCGCAGCCAGCACGGGTGGATGCGCAGCGTGCGAATGCCGTCGCCTGGCACCACTTCGATGTTGTCGACCTCGCTCGTGAGCTCGTAGCGCCACGACGTCTCGAGGTGCGTGCGATTCGTGTCGGCGATGAGGAGACGGACCAGCTGCTCCGCAGCGTTGAGGCTCTCCGTTTGCATCGACGCCTGCGTCATATCCAATCCCTCCCCCCTCGGTTCCCGCCGGGACTACGCCCCGACAACAGCATGGCGCCGGAGGGGTGAGGAAGTGGCGCATGGTGGTTGCGATCGTGGTGCGGTCGACGGAACGGGGGGAACGGGGGTTGTAGGCCTGGGGGAAACGCCGGCGTCAGTCCCTCCCGACCGGCACCCGCCACTCGACGTGCGTTCCCCGGGGCTCGTTGGCTCGGATCTCGAAGGAGCCGCCGAGGGACGTGGCCCGCGACTGCATGTTGCGCAGCCCGAAGCCGCCTGCGAGGGCGGAGCGCGTGCCGACGCCGTCGTCGGTCACCATGAGGACGAGCTCCGCCCCGTCGGTGAGGACGGTGACCTCGAGGCGTTGCGCGTCGGCGTGGCGGATCACGTTGGAGAGCGACTCGCGCAGCACGGCGAGCAGCTGCCCGCAGACGTCGGGGTCGACGACCGTGTCGACCGGGCCGTCGAACTGCACGCGGGGCTCGAAGCCCAGGCGCTCCGCCGCGTCGCTGGTGAGCTGCAGCACGCCCGCCCGGGCGCCGTGGACGACCGGCTCGCGCGCCTGGAGGTCGAAGATAGTGGTGCGGATGTCGCTGATGACACTGTCGAGCTCGTCGACGACGTCGCGCAGGCGACCGGCCGTCTCGTCGGACACGGACGGGAGCATGGAGTTCAGGCGCATCCCCGCGCCGAACACCCGCTGGATCACCAAGTCGTGCAGGTCGCGAGCGATACGGTCGCGGTCATTGGCCATCTCGAGAGCGCGCAGGTTCTCCTCGGACTGCCTGACTTTGACAAGGTTGTCGACCCGTGCCCGCAGCTCGGGCTGAAAGAACGGCTTCAACAGGTAGTCGTTGGCGCCCTCGCGCAAGATGCTGATGCGGGCGGCGATGTCGTTGCGTGCGGTAAGGATGAGGATGGGGACGCTGTCGATTCTGGGATCGGCCCGGACCGTGCGGACGAGCTCGTCGCCGCTCACCTCGGGCATCATGAAGTCGCAGACGATCAGGTCGGGCTTGACCGCGCGCGCCAGCTCGACGCCCTCGCGCCCGTCGAAGGCGGCGTGCACCTGGTACGAGGGTGTCAGGGCGTCACAGATGAAGCGGTTCATGTCGGGGTTGTCCTCGACGACGAGGACGACGGGCAGGGCGGTGCCGTTGTCGGCGTCGGCGGTCGTGGGGCCGTTGGTGGTGCGGGTGCCCATGCGGCGCGCGTCGAAGAGCAGGGCGTCGAGTGGCGTTTCGATCAGCGTCGCCGCCGCACGTCCGCCGCGAACCGAGGTGCCGGGGGGCGCCTGCAGGGGGAGGTCGACGACGAAGAGGGCCCCGCCCTCGGGCGCGTCACCCACCCCGATGGTGCCGCCGTGGAGAAAGACCAGCTCACGGGCGATGTGGAGCCCGAGGCCGCTCCCGGCCATGGGGCGCGTGGTGGGGCTCTCGAGCTGGAGGAAGCGCTCGAACACGTCCTCGCGGAGCTCGGGCGAGATGCCTGGCCCGCTGTCGGCGACCTCGACCCGGACCACGTCGATCTCGGCCAGCACGGACAGCTCGATCCGCACCGTCCCCGCCGCCGGTGTGAACTTGAACGCGTTGGACAACAGGTTGAGAAGTATCTGCTGCACTCGCCCGGGGTCGACCTGGGCCGTGACCGCACCCACCGGCGCGACGACCAGGAAACGCACGTCGCGGTCGAGCGCCAGCGTCTCGAAGCCGTTGGCCACCGTGCGCACGAGGTGGGCCAGGTCGATCTCCGCATAGACGAGATCGAGACGGGAGGCCTCGATCTTGGACGTATCGAGGAGGTTGTTGACGTGGCTGAGCAGGACCCGCGCGTTGCGCAGAATGACCTCGAGGTCCCTCCGGCGTGGGTCGCCGTCGGGCAGCTCGGCGAGCGAGCGCTCGGCCGGCCCGAGGATGAGGGCGAGCGGCGTGCGCAGCTCGTGGGTCACGTTGGAGAAGAACTGCGACTTGAGCCGGTCGAGCTCCTGTGAGCGGGCGTAGAGGACCTCGAGCTCCTCGTTCGCCTCCTTGAGCTGGCGCCCGGCGTCGGCTACCTCCCGGGCCCGACGGACGACCTCGGCCTCCATGGCATCGAGGCGGGCCTCTGAGACACGGTCGTCGCGGCGCTCACGCTCTTGTTCGAGCCGGATGAAGTCGGTGACGTCATCGACCTGATGGATGACGTAGGCGACCGAGCCGTCCGCGTGGAGCACCGGCGAGTTGCACGGGCTCCAGAAGCGCTCGTCGAACCCCCCGCCTTCCGACTCGGGCCGCTGGACGTCGTATTTCTGGACCGTCATGGAGTCCCGGGTGCGCTCGCGCAGCACCCGGGTGAGCGACGCCCGGAGGTTCCGCACCCCCTCGGTCGCCGGGTCGTCGGGGTTGTCGGGGAAGACGTCGAAGACGCCGCGGCCGATGACCTCGATGCGCTGGGTCATCGTCGCCCTCAGGTACGCGTCGCTGGCCGCGACGATGACGAGGTCGGGGTCGAGAACGAGGTAGAGGCCGGGTGCCGACTCGAACATGGCCCTGAAGTCGGGATCCGGCCTGGGCGCTGCGCCGCCCGCCTGCGAAGCACACATTGGGACGGTCCTCCTGATTCCGGCCCGATAACCGGGGTCACGCTACACCGGTGGCCCAGGGGTGTTCGGCTGAAGCCAGGTCTCGGTTGAGGATCGGGGCTGCGATCAGGCCGGGGCAGGGGTGGCGCTGACCTCGCAGACCCGCAGGGGGGCCTTGACTCCTTTCAGGCGCCGTGACCTGGCGCGGCCGACCCGGATGCCGTCGAGCGGGCCCGTCGCCTCGACCACGTCGGCGCTCGCGAGGACGTGGCCGCCCTTCGCCGCCTCGCAGACCCGTGCCGCCACGTTGACCACATGGCCGACCACGTCGGTGCGGGTCACGACCGCCTCGCCCATGTGCACGCCCGCCCGCAGGCGCAACGGGACGGGCGCGCTGGAGAGGAGGCCGAGGGCGGCCCGGAGCCCCGAGGCCGGGTCGGGGAACGTACACAGGAGCCCGTCGCCGAGATGCTTGACGATCCGTCCGTTCCACCGCCGCACCGTCGGCGTCGCCAGCCCGTGGTGCTCGTCGATCAGCGCCAGCGCGGCGGCGTCGCCGTTGGCGTCGGTGTACGCGGTGAAGCCTTCGAGGTCGGTGAACACGACGGTCATCGTCGTGGGCGACGCGCCCGGGCTCCCGCCAGTGCCGTCGCCCGAGGACAGCAGCTGGACCGCGGTCAGCCCGAGCGAGGACAGCTTGGACGGGTGCTTCTCGACGGTACGTTCGAGGAACCGGCGCAGAATGTCGCTCGGCGCGTTCGACGAGATCGGCCGGTCCCCGGGCGCGTTGAGCCACTCCTCGTCGACGAGGCCGATCTCGAGCGCTGCCGCGGCGTCGTCGGGGTCGTCGCGGATCATCTGGGCCGCCTTGCGCGCGGTGGCGCGTCGGAGCGCGCCGAGCGTGGCCGCCCCGGCCTCGCGCGCCTTTCCGCCTCGCACCTCGCCCACGGGCGGCAAACCTACCGGTCCTCCCGGAGCCCCCGGAACGGCTCGTCGTGCCGCGGGAGCAGCAGGCGCCGGGTCACGGTGACGGATTCCAGTAGCCGGCGGTCGTGCGAGACGAGGAGCAGCGTGCCCTCGTAGCCGTCCATGGCGTCCTCGAGCTGCTCGATGGCCGGCAGGTCCAGGTGGTTGGTCGGCTCGTCGAGCACCAGGAAGTTGACCCCCTTCGACGCGAAGGCGGCCAGCTCGGCCCGCGTGCGCTCGCCGGGGGAGAGCGACGAGGGCGGGCGCACGACGGCGTCCGACCCGAGCCCGAACTTGGCCAGCTGGGAGCGCGCACGGTCACGGGGGAGCCCCGTGGCGGCGACGAACGCGTCGGCCACGCTCGGCAAGCCGTCGGCCAGGACGCGCCGGTCCTGGGCCAGCTCGCCCACCACGACGCTCGGCCCCATGCGCCGGCTCCCCTGGGCGAGGGGCAACCGGCCGAGGATGGCCTCCACGAGCGTGGTCTTGCCCGACCCGTTCGGGCCCACGAGCGCGACGCGATCGGCCCAGGCGATATCGAGGGTGAGCGGCCCGAGGACGAAGGACGACCCCGCGCCGTCATCGTCTCCCCGCACGACGACGGCGTCCTCGAGATGCGCGACCACCGTCCCCGACCGCGCCGCCTCGTTGATGCTGAAGCGCAGCTCCCATCCTTCCCACGGCTTCTCGACCACCTCCAGCGCGTCGAGCGCGCGCTCGGTCCGTCGCGCCCGCGCCGCCAGCCGCTCGGTCCGGTTGATGCGGAAGTCGCGCTGCGCCTTGTCGTTGTCGCGCGGGCTCTTCTTCTCGCGGGACACCCCGCTGGTGGCCCACTGCCGCTCACGCTGGGCCCGCTGGCGCAGCCCGGCGCGCTGCGTCTCGTACACGCTGTACGCCTCGGCGGCGTGTTGGTGCTCGGCGGCGCGCTCGGCCACGTATCCGGACCACCCACCGCCGTACATCTTCCCCCGCCGCGTGTGCTCGTCCAGCTCGAGCACGTCGGTCACTGTGCGATCGAGGAAGGCTCGGTCGTGCGACACGATCACCAAACCCCCGCTGCGCCGCGCCACCAACTCCTCGAGCCGCGCCAGCCCGTCGAAGTCGAGGTCGTTGGTGGGCTCGTCGAGCAGCGTGAGGTCGAAGCGCGCCAGCACGATCGCCGCCAGCGCCACCCGCGCCACCTGCCCCCCCGACAGCGTCGCCGCGGGCTGTCCGGCCAGCTCCGCGGGCAGCCCCACCTGCTCGAGCGTCGTGACCAACCGCGCCTCGAAGTCGCCCGCCGACAGCGACTCGTAGCGCGCCAGCGCGACGGCGTAGCGCTCCTCGGCCCCCCGCACCGCGGCGCCACTCGGATCGTCCCCGGGCGCGTCGCCCAGGGCGATGGCCGCCCCGGTCAACTCCGCCTCGGCCGCGGCGGTCCCCGTCCGGCGGTACAACGCGGCGCGCACTGTCTCGTCGCCGTCGTGGGCGTGTTCCTGGTTCAGGTAGCCGACGGTGGCGGTGGGCGGGTCGACGCGCACGTCGCCCGAGGTCGGCGTGACGAGGCCCGCGAGGATCTGCAACAGCGTCGACTTGCCCACGCCGTTGGGGCCGACCACACCGAGGCGGCTGTCGGTGCCGACGGTGAGCGACACGTCCTCGAGGACGACGCGGCCACCACGTTCATGGCGGAGATGACGGGCGGCGAGGGTGGCCGCCGGAGCGGCGGTGGAAGAGGGCATGGGAGAGCTCCGAGAAGAAGAAGACGGTGAACGGACGAGGGCGGCGGGCGCGCACGGCACGGTGCGCGCGGCCGAAGGTCAACGTCGGGGACTCTTACTCCACCCGGCCAGCGTACCCGCTTCGTCCACCCTGGAGGACCCGAGGGGCGACGGTTCGGTGTGTATATGGGTCAGGTCTATGCATTCGAGGGGCCACTGCATAGCCCCACTGCATATACACCCCGAAGAGAATCGCCGTACCCCGAGGAGCCCGACTTGGGCGGGCGGACAAGCGTTCTGTAGCGTCGCCGCCGAACAAGGGGGCAGGCATGCCGATCGCGATCACCGAGGATCACCAGGAGCTGGGGGAGACCGTGCGGTCGTTCCTCTCCGCACACGGGTCGCTCGCCGCGAACCGGGCCCTCTTGGAGTCTCCGGGCGAGCCGCGCCCCTCCTTCTGGCAGGAGATGGCCGACCTGGGCTGGCTGGGTGTCCACCTGCCCGAGGCGCACGGGGGAGGCGGCGCCTCGCTCAGCGAGCTCGTCGTGATCCTCGACGAGCTCGGGCGCCAGGTCGCCCCTGGCCCGTTCCTGCCGACCGTCCTGGCGTCCGCCGTGATCTCCGAGGGCGGCACCGACGACCAGCAGGCCCGTCACCTGCCCGGCCTCGCCGACGGGTCCGTCACCGGGGCGCTCGGGCTCGCGGGCACGCTGACCCTCACCGGAGGCGTGCTCGACGGCGACGGCGGCGTCGTGCTGGGCGCGAAGGCGGCCGACCTGCTCCTCCTGCGCGCGGGCGACGACATGGTGCTCGTGCGACCCGGCGCCGAGGGGCTCACGCTCGATGGGACCAGGGACCTCGACCCTTCGCGCCGCTCGGCGACGGTGACGCTGTCCAGCGTCCCGGTTGCCCCCGACGACGTCATCGCGGGAGCGGCGCGCCGGGCCCGCGCCCTGGCCCGGACGCTCGGCGCGGCCGAGGCGGTCGGGATCATGGCGGCGTGCACCGACGCCGCGGTGGCCTACGCGCAGGAGCGCGTCCAGTTCGGGCGCACCATCGGGACCTTCCAGGCGGTGAAGCACCACTGCGCGAACATGCTCGTGGCCGCCGAGCTCGCCACGGCGGCCGTGTGGGACGCGGCGCGGGCGTCGGCCGACGCGGCCGACGAGTTCGACCTCGTGGCCGCGATGGCGGCGCACCTCGCGTTCGCGCCGGCGGTGCACAACGCGCAGATGAACATCCAGGTGCACGGCGGCATCGGCTTCACCTGGGAGCACGACGCCCACCTCTTCCTGCGCCGGGCGCTGGTGCTCAACGCGCTCGTGGGATCTCCCGGCGACGCCGAGGACGTGACGGCGCAAGCGGAGAAGGGCACGAGCCGTGAGGTGACGCTCGACCTCCCGCCCGAGGCCGAGGCCATCCGCGCCGGCATCCGGGCCGAGGCCGAGCGCATCGGCGGGCTGAAGGGCAAGGAGCAGCGCCGGACGCTCGTCGAGACCGGGTTGCTGGTCCCGCACTGGCCGCGGCCGTGGGGCCGGGAGGCGGGTGCGATCGAGCAGATCGTCATCGACGAAGAGCTGCGCGCCGCCGGCGTGAAAGTGCCCGGCCTCGGCATCACCGGCTGGAACATCATGACGGTGAACCAGTACGCGACCCCCGACCAGGTCGAGCGCTGGGTCTTCGCGACGCTGATGGGCGAGCACGTCTGGTGCCAGCTGTTCAGCGAGCCCGACGCCGGATCGGATGCGGCCGCGGTCAAGACCCGTGGGACACGCGTCGACGGCGGCTGGAAGGTCAACGGCCAGAAGGTGTGGACCAGCGGTGCCCAGCGTTGCGACCTCGGGCTCGCCACCGTGCGCACCGACCCTGACGCGCCGAAGCATGCGGGCATCACGACGATGGTGATCGACATGCACGCACCCGGGGTCGAGGTCCGGCCGCTGCGCCAGATCACGGGCAACTCCGACTTCAACGAGGTCTTCTTCAACGACGTGTTCGTCCCGGACGACGACGTGGTGGGGACGCCCAACGACGGCTGGACGGTGGCCCGCTCGACGCTCGGCAACGAGCGCGTCTCCATCGGCGGCGGGACGGGCGGCATCTTCCCGGCCATGGACCTCCTGGCGCTTCGCAAGCGGTGCGGCGACCGCGTCCCGGGTGCGTCGGCGCGCATCGGGGGCATCCTGACCAAGGAGCACGCGCTGAAGGCGCTCAACCTGCGCCGGGCGCAGCGCGCGGTCGTCGGCGCGGGACCGGGGCCCGAGGGCAACGTGACGAAGCTGGTGCTGGCCGAGCACGGGCACGACCGGGCGCGCCTGCAGGCGGACCTGGTCGGGGCGCCCACCGCGTTCCTCGACGGCGAGGACGGGCTGGCGGGCTACACGCAGCTGGCCACGCGGGCGATGTCCATCGCCGGCGGGACCTCGGAGATCACCAGGAACCAGATCGCCGAGCGCATCCTCGGGCTCCCCCGGGACCCCCTGATCAGGTAGCGCCTCACGGCTCGGGTTTCGTCTCCGACCCGGGGGCGTCGGCGCAGGCTGCCACAATGTCGCCGCCACTATGAGAATCCTCCGGTCCAAGTGGGCGCGCATCGTGGCGGTGATCGTGGTGGCGCTGGTGGTCGTGTTCTGCGTCATGACCGCCGTGCTCTTCGTGTACCCGGACCTCAACGCGCCGGAACGCTCCGATGCGATCGTCGTGTTGGGTGGCCACGGCGTCCCGGCCTTCGACCAGGGCGTGGAGCTGGCGAAGGAGGGCTACGCGCCCGACCTCGTGCTCTCGCTCCAGACCTGGATGCACTGCCAGCCCTACAAGAGCCTCCTCGCCGCCAAGCTCCCGCGCGTCAAGGTCATGTGCTTCACCCCCAACCCGCAGACGACCCAGGGCGAGGCGCGCTCAATCGCGCAACTGTCCAAGCAGCTGGACTGGAAGCGCATCATCGTCGTCGTCCCGACGACGCAGGCCACGCGCGCCCGTCTGCGCATCGGTCGGTGCTACGCCGGGCAGGTGCTCGAAGTCGGATTCTCACCGCAGGGGATCGGCGAGTGGCTCTCGCAATTCGTCTACCAGTGGGGCGCGCTGGCCAAGGCTCTGGTGCTCCAGCCGAGCTGCTGAGACAAGCCACGCGATCGCAACCGTCCTGCGACGCCGACGTGTGAGGGCAAGTTGTACCGTGCAGCAGGGGCGCCGGCCAGGGGAACCGGCTCGAGGGGGGAGCAGTGCAGGCGAGCGTCGAGGCCGTCGAGACACGCCAAGTGCCGACGGCCGACGCCGCCCCTGCTGTCCGCACGCCGACCACGTCGCGGCGTCGCCGGATCCCGCAGGGGGCGATCGAGCTCGCGGGATTGGCGCTCGGCATCGGCATCATCGCGGCCGTCGCGCTCGGCAACCGGCTGTCCAACGACGAGTTCTGGCAGATGGCGGCCGGGCAATGGATGCTGGCGCATCACTCCATCATGGGCCTCGACCCCTTCAGCTACACCGAAGCGCACCGCCGCTGGGTCACCGACGAGTGGGGCTCCGAGATCACGCTGGCCGGGCTGTACAAGGCCTTCGGCGCGTCGGCCTACGACGTCTACGCCATCGTCCTCGGCTCGCTGAGCCTGGCGGCCGCCGCGGTCTACGCCCGCACGCTGGGGGCGCGGGGCGGCCGGGTCGCCGCCATCGTCGTGGTGCTGGCGGCCCTCGTCGCCGGGGAGGTGGCGGGCGACCGCGGCCTCGACTTCTCGCTGCTGTGGCTGCCGCTCGAGCTGGCCGTGCTGACCAAGGCCCGGTCCAATCCGCGCTGGTTGTGGTGTCTCCCGCCCCTTTGCGTGGCGTGGGTGAACACCCACGGGTCCATCCTGATCGGGCTGCTCGTCCTCGGCGCCGAGCTCGGATGGTCGCTCGTCCCCGAGCGGTTCGTCGCCCGCCTCGGCGGCGTGCGGCAGTCACCCCACACCGGCCCGCTCGCGCTGGCCCTGCTGGGCAGCGTCTTGGCTTCGTGCCTCACGCCGTACGGCCCCGGGCTCTTGGCCTACGACGTCGGGGTATCGCGCAACCCGCAGATCGCGCTGTACATCCAGGAGTGGAACCCGCCCAACTTCCACTCCTTCATGGTGCTGCTGGCCTACTGCGTGCCGCTCGCCGTGCTGGTGGCCTGCGCCTGGTTCCGGCGCTTCCCGATCCTCGAGGCATCGCTCGGCGTCGTCCTCTTCGTGGAGGCTCTGCAGACGCAGCGGCTCGTGATCTACCTGATCGTGGTGGCGGTGGGGCTGGCGGCCAGCTTGCCGGCGCGTCCGGCCTGGGGCGCGACGGCGCGGCGGGTGGCCGGTGCGTGTTTCGCCGTGGTGGCCCTCGCCGTCCTGGCCGCGCCGTCGGTGCCGGCGGGCTCGGTGGATCCGAAGCTGCCGGTGCAGGCCTTCGACTACCTGAACTCTCACCCGGGACGGATCTTCACCGAGTACACGTGGGGCGACTATTCGATCGCCCGCCACCGGGCCACCTTCGTGGACGGCCGCACCGACCTCTTCGAGGGCCAGGTGCTGACGACCTTCTTCGCCGTGAGCAGCGTCGAGACCGCCCCGGACCCCGTGTTCACGAAGTACCACGTGTCCTACGTGGTGTGGGCGCCGAACACCGCGCTGTCGCTCTACCTCGAGCAGGACCCGCGTTGGCGCGTGGTGGACCGCTCGCCGGTGGCCTGGGTCTTCGCCCGGCGCTGAGCAGCCGGGAAAGACTGTACGGCGCTAGCTTGCGCGCCTTGGAACACGGGGCGACGCAGGAAGGCGACTTGGCCGCCGTCACAATCCGTCCGGCCGGTACGGAGGATGCTCCGGCCGTCGCGGAGGTCTGGCTGCGGGCCCGCCGCGCCGCGGTGCCCGCTATCCCGGCGCCGGTCCACGACGACGACGAGTTCCGCGAGTGGGTCGCCACCGTGCTGCTTCCGCAACGCTCGACCTGGGTCGCCGTCGTCGAGGGCCGCGTCCTCGCCATGATGACGGCCGGCGACGGCTGGATCGACCAGCTCTACGTCGATCCGTTCGTCCAGTCCCGCGGCATCGGGACGCTCCTGGTCGGCCGGGCCAAGGAGCTGTGCCCCGAGGGCCTCGACCTGTGGACGTTCCAGGCGAACACGGGCGCCCGGCGCTTCTACGCCCGCCACGGCTTCATCGCCGTCGAGACGACCGACGGGGACAACGAGGAGGGCGCCCCCGACGTCCGCTACCGGTGGGAAGGGGAGCGGCGGGCCTGACACAAGCCTGAGACAATCAGCCCGCCGCCATTCGAGGAGTGGGTGCCCGGCACGACATCACGCCCGCCAGGAGGCCTCGATCCCGCGTGCGTCGCCGTCCTCGTCGCGCCACGTCACGACGTGGCCGTACCCCTCGCGCTCGAGCAAAGGCTCGAGCAGCTCCGCCTGGTGGCCGCCCAACTCGAGGGCCAGCGAGCCGCCCTGGCGAAGGAACTGCGGCGCCGCCGCGACGACCCGGCGGAGGACGTCGGTGCCGTCGGTCCCGCCGTCGTAGTGCGACGCGTCCTCGAACGCGAGCGTGTCGCGGGGGAGGAGGGCCAGCGCCGGTGCCGGCACGTAGGGCACCACCGCCACCACGACGTCGACCGATCCCCGCAGCGGCGCCGGCAGCGGCGCGAAGAGGTCGCCCTCGTAAACGTCGACCCCATTGGCGCGGGCGCAAGATGTCGCGCGGATCGAGGTCGGTTCCGACGACGCGGGCCTGTGGGCGTCGCGCGGAGAGCAGCGCGGCGATCGCACCGGACCCCGTGCACAGGTCCACCGCCGTCCCGTCCTCGGGCAGGTGGGCCGCGGCCCGGGCCACCAGCTCCAGGCTCTGCCAGCGCGGGACGTACACCCCCGGGTCGACCCGCACATCGAGGCCCCCGAAGTCGATCCGTCCCGTGATCCAGGCCAAGGGCTCCCCGGTCAGCCGGCGCTCCACCAAGGTGTCGAGAAGGGCGTCGTCGCCACGAGCCGCGGCGACCAGCTCGGCCGTCTCCTCCTCGCTCGCGACGCACCCGGCTGCGGCCAGGCGGGCCGCCACCGTCGACGGGGTGGTCGGGCCGTCGCTCAGTCGAGCATCGCCCCGGCGACGTCCCCGGCTTCCGACGCCTCGGTCCCGACGACGTTCTCGTCCGCCGCCACCGCTGCCTTGTTGGGCAGGAACAGCGTCGGCACGAACGCGATGAGGATGGCGCCCACCGACCACCAGAACGTGTGGGCAAAGGCCGCGGCGACCGGGTCGGCCACCGCGGGCGGCAGCTTGACCGTGGCGCCCACGATCCCCGCCGTGCCGCCGGGCACCTTGACTCCGGCCGCCGACAGATTCGAGACGATCTGGCGCTCGAGCACGACGGCGAACGTCGCCGTGGCCACGGAGCCGCCGATCAGCCGCACAATGTTCATCACGGTCGACGCCTTGGGGATCTCGGCGTGGTTGAGGTCGAAGTAGGCGGCCGCGGTCACCGGCATCATGGAGAGCCCGAGACCCAGGCCGCGCGCGAACAAGGTGATGGCGAGGAGCACCTCGCTCGTCGATGTCGTCACGAACGCGAACGGCACGGTCGCCGCCGCCATCAAGAGAATCCCGAAGGGCACCACCCGACGTGGCCCGAACCGGTCCGTCACGGAGCCGGCCCAGCGCATGATGCATGCGGCGCCGATGCCCTGCGGCGCCATCAACAGCCCGGCCTGCCACGCCTCCTGGCCGCGGGCGACCTGGTAGTAGATGGGCAGCAGGAACATGGAGCCGAACAGCGTGGCGCCGATGACGAAGATGCAGACGTTGGCGATCGCGAAGTTGCGGTTGCGGAACGGGTGGAGATCGAGCAGCGGGTTCTTCACATGCAGCGCGTGCACCAGGAACCCCGTCACCAGGACGACGCCCAGCACGAACCCGACCAGCACCGAGGTGCTGGTGAAGCTGCCGGTGGTCCCGACCTCGGAGAGCGCGTAGAGCAGGAGCGCGAGGCCGGGCGACAGCAGACAGAATCCGAGAGTGTCGAACGCGGTGGGGAAGCGCTCGTCGGTGTCGAACTTCGGCAGCCAGCGCGCCGAGAGAATCAGCGTGACGATGCCGATGGGCACGTTGATGTAGAAGATCCAGCGCCAGCTGTAGTTGGAGACGATGAGGCCGCCGATGACCGGGCCCATGATCGGCCCCAGGACCATCGGGACCCCGATGATGCTCATGACCCGGCCCATGCGCTGCGGGCCGGCGGCGCGGGCGAGGATGGACTGGCCGACCGGGAGGAGCATCCCGCCGCCGATGCCCTGGAGCACCCGGAAGAAGATGAGCGAGTTGGCCGACCACGCGAGCCCGCACAGGCTGGAGCCGATGATGAAGAGGGCGGTCGACATCATCCAGATGCGCTTGGCCCCGAAGCGGTCGACGGCCCATCCGGTGACCGGCGTCACCAGGGCCAACGCGAGCAGGTACCCCGTCGCCACCCACTGGATCGTGGTGACCGACACGTGGAAGTCCCGTCCCAGCGTGGCCAGGGCGACGGCGACGATCGTGGTGTCGAGGATCGACATGATCGAGCCGAGGACGACGACGGTGGAGGTGCGCCGGACCTCGGGGGTCAGGGTGAACGACGCCGCGGCGGAGGGCACCGCGCCGTCGTCGGTCACGTCTCGGGTTCCTCGTCGCAGTGCCATGGGATTTAGTTCATGGTACTCAAAGGTCTGGGGTTGTCAAAGAGTTGCGCCGGTGCGAGAATCGTCGCCGTGGGTCTCGCCGAGGACGCCTTCGAGCGTCTGCGCCGGATCGCCTTCGAGGGCGAGCACGTGGAGCGCATGGCGGCGCTCGGCGTGCGCATGAAGCTGTCGCCGGGGGTGATCAAGACGCTGATGCGCCTGGCGAAAGCCGACGGCGTGTCGATGGGCGACATGGCCCGGGCCATCGGGTGCGACCCCTCCTACATCACGGCCCTCGTCGACGACCTCGACGAGCGGGGCCTGGCGCGGCGAGAGCCGGCGCCCGACGACCGGCGGGTGAAGATCATTGTGCTCACCGACGCCGGCCGGAAGCTGGCGGCCGAGATCGACGCCGTCCTCTCCGTCCCCCCGGCCGCCTTCTCGGCGCTCTCGGCGTCCGAGTTGCGCCAGCTGCGCGACCTCCTCGACAAGGTCCTGGCGGCGAGGGCCCGCCGTGTCGCTGCGCCGCCGGCGGCCAAGGAGATCAGGGCGGCGTCCTGAGGCCCCGATAAGTTGCGGGGCCTCATGTCGACCACGATTGGGTTGGTAGCCGCCCGGGATCAGGGATCATTGTGCCGGCGGTGACCGTCGAACATCTCGCCAAGTCCTACGGCGACACCGTCGCCGTGCGCGACGTCAGCTTCGAGGTGCATCGGGGTGAGGTCTTCGCGCTCCTCGGGCCGAACGGCGCCGGCAAGACGACGTGCGTCGAGATCCTCGAGGGGTTCCGGAAGCGCAGCAGCGGCCGGGTGGAGACGCTCGGCGTCGACCCGTCCGACCACGCCACGCAGCGCTGGCTCCGCACGCGCATCGGCGTGGTGCTCCAGGAGCTGGCGATCGAGCCCTATTACTCGGTGCGCCAGGTCCTCACGCGCAACGCGGGCTACTACCCCAACCCGCGGCCGGTCGGAGAGGTGCTGGAGCTCATCGGGTTGGCCGAGAAGGCCGACGACCGCGTGAAGCACCTCTCGGGTGGCCAGCAACGCCGGCTCGATGTGGGCCTCGGCATCGTCGGCAACCCCGATCTGCTCTTCCTCGACGAGCCGACGACGGGTCTCGACCCCTCCGGGCGGCGCGAGACGTGGGAGCTGATCGAGCAGCTGTCGGAGTCGGGGACGACCGTGTTGCTCACCACGCACTACATGGACGAGGTGGAGGCCCTGGCCGACCGGGCTGCCGTCTTGTTCGGACAGGAGATCGTCGCGACCGGCACCCCGGCCTCCCTCGGCGGCCGGGACATGGGCGCGGTGACCATCCGCTTCCGCCTCCCCGAGGGCGTCTCGCCGGACGAGTTGCCGGCCGCGGCCACGCCGGTGGCCGACGGCCACGTCGAGATCCAGACCGAGGACGAGGTACGGGTGCTCCACGACCTGACCGGCTGGGCCCTGGCCGGGGGCCATCCGTTGCAGGGGCTCTCCGTGCTGCGGGTCTCCCTCGAGGACGTCTACCTGGGACTGACGAGGTCGGGCGAGTGAGCGCCGTGTCGTCCGAGGTGGTCGAGGCGCCCCAGACGGGCAGCTTCCGGGGCTGGAGCGACCTGCGCATGGTGGCGCGTCAGGTCGGGTTCGAGCAGTTGTCGTTCTGGCTCAACCCGATCGGTGCGCTCATGACGATTGCCTTCTCCGTGGTCTTCCTCATCCTCCTCGGTGCCACGGCGGGCAAGAGCACGGTGAGCTCGTACGGCAACATCAAGCTCATCGACTACTACGTGGCCGGCTTCTGCGCCTACGGGGTCATGGCCGCGTGTTTCACCATCCTCGCCATCACGCTGGTCAACCGCCGCGAGATGGGCCTTCTCAAGCGGGTCCGGCTCAGCCCGCTCCCGACCTGGATGCTGATGGATGCCGTGATTGTCAATTACATGATCGTGGCCGCGGCCGGGGTCGTGCTCTTGCTCCTGGTCGGGACGCTCGGCTACGGCGTGAGCCTCCCGGCCCACTGGGCGCCTTTCGTGGTGGTGCTGCTCGTCGGCATGGTCTGCTTCAGCGCGCTCGGCGTCGGCATCAGCACGTTGGTGCCCAACGCGGACGCCGCCGGGCCCATCGTGAGCCTTTCCTTCTTCATCCTGGTGGCACTCTCGGGCCTCTGGTTCCCCATCGCACCGGGCTCCGGGATCGCCGCCTTCGCCAACTTCTTCCCCATCCGCCACTTCATCAACGCGTTGGTGGCGTCGTTCACCGGCCAGCCCGGCACCGCGCTGTGGCCCTGGCGCGACCTCGGGGTGATGCTGATTTGGGGCGTGGCCGGGATCGCCGTCGGGTTGCGCCGCTGGAGCTGGTCGCCCAGGCGGGGCTGACCGGATCTCAGCAGGTAAGCCGGCCGTCGACCGCCAGCGCCTGGCCCGTCGCGACCGGCTGTTCAGTTTTTCATTCGGTCTGTGTCTCGCCAGAGCCCGCGCCGATCGACCAGGTCGTACGCCAGTGATTCGACGCGTGCGGCCACCTCGTCGGGGGTCGGCTGGTCCCCCTCCTCGCTGATGCGGTCAGAAGAAAGCGAGGCGGCCACTGCTCTGGCTGCCAGGTCGAGGGCCTGACGGCGCACGATCTGGTCGAGTGCTTCGTCCGGTACGAGGACGTAGTAGAGCCGGCACTTGAGCGCCGTAGCCATTCGCTCCAACGACGAGAGTGGGATGGACCTGCGAACCTCTGCCCGCTCGAGCTGGCTCACTCGACCCCGAGAGACGCCCAGCCGCCCAGCCAGTTCGAATGTCGACATCCCGAGGGCATCTCTGATGGTCCGGATCCAACCACACGGCGGGACGGGCCCCACCCGTGCGTCGAGTCCGACCAGATGCCGGTCCAGTTTCCGGCGAGTAGCGGTCCCAGAAGCCCGCCGGATGGCGACATTCATCCCTTGCTTTGAACTCGTCGGGAGCACGGCCGATCAATCTCCGGTGTGTATTTGCCGTGGGTCTATGCATTGACCCCCGTATGCATAGACCTGACCCATATACACACGGAACGGTCCCCCTATCCGGGCTACGAGGGGTCGAATTCCGCCTCAGCCTTTGGCGGTTACCGCCGCGTTCCGCCGCAACCAGTACCGCCAGGTCAGCAGGTCAGCCCGCCGTCGACCACCAGCACCTGGCCGGTGACGAAGCAATTGCCGGGGTCGGTCAGGAACAGGACGGCACGGGCCACGTCGCTCGGCTCGCCCAGCCGCCCCAAGGGCGTCCGCCGGGCGATCTGCCCGAGCTGGTCCAAATCGAGCCCGTGGCTCATCTCGGTGCGGAGATAGCCAGGAGCCACGCTGTTCACCGTGATGCCGCGCGAGCCGAGCTCCCGGGCCAGGGCGCGTGTGAACCCGTCGAGCGCCGCCTTGGTGGCGCCGTAGACCGAGAGGCCTCGATACCCCGACAGCCCCACCACCGACGAGATGTTCACGATCGACCCCGTGCGCCTGGTCAACATCACCCGGCTGGCCGCCCGGGTCACGTAGACCGTCCCCTTGATGTTGAGGTCGACCACCTGGTCCAGCGCCTCGTTCCCGAACAGGCCGATGACACCCTCACGGGCGACGCCGGCGTTGTTGACCAGGACGTCGATCTGTCCCCAACGGTGGGCGGCTTCCTTGACGAAGCGCTCGGCGTCCTCGGGCTTCGAGACGTCGGCCGTGGCGAAGTGGAAGCGCTCCTTCAGCTGAGGGTCGTCCTCCCACGCCTGCACCGTGTCCGTGGTCGAGCGCGAGCAGGTCTCGACGCAGTAGCCGGCGTCGAGGAAGGCCTCGACCAGCCCGGCGCCCAGCCCTTTGCTGCCTCCCGTGACGAGCGCGACGCGCGGTGCTTCGGGCATCAGTCCACCATCCCCCTGATCGTCTTGCCGCCTTTGGTCTCGATGGCGTCCACGAACGTGACGCTACGCGGTTGCCACGCCCGCGGCAGGTCCCCCACGGCCGTCTTGATCTGGGTCCGGATACTGTCGACGTCGGCGCCGTCCACGCCGCCCACCGGCACGATCTCCGCGGCGACGATGGCACCGGTCAGCTTGTTGGGGCGCCCGAAGACCCGGGCCAGGGCGACGGAATCGAGCCCGGTGATCCGGTCCTCGACGGGGAGAGGGTGCACCTTCACGCCGCCGACGTTGATGACTTCCGATTTGCGCCCACGGAACAGGACGCGGTCGCCGACGATCTCGACCAGGTCGCCGGTGCGGCGCCACTCGCCCGCCCCGCCCGCCCCGCCCGTCCCGCCGGCCCCGCCGGACTCGCCGGACTCGCCGGACTCGCCCGACTCGCCGGCGTAACCGAGCATGCCGGCCCCGGCTCGGACCCACAGCTCGCTGTCGTCGACGCGCAAGTTGGACGTCGGGTTCGACTCGCTGCAGAGCGAGTCCACCGCGAGACCGGGCCTGCCGTCGCGGACCGACGTGATGGACCCGAACTCTGTCGACGCGTAGACCTGCGAGATCTTGGCGTCGGGGAACGTGGCCTTCATCTCATCGAGCAGGTCGCCCGGACTGGCCTCGCCGCCGAGCGTGATCTGTTCGAGATGCGGCAATGTGGCCTTGCGGCTCTTCGCCTCGGCGAGCAGGAAGCGCCAGAAGGTGGGCGTCGCGCTCACGCACGTCACGCCCTGCGTGAGCATCGCCTCGAGGCCGTCCCTGGGTTGGCGAGGGAAGGGCGCGACGAGGGTCGCCTGACTGGCCGCCACGTGCAAGAGCATCTGCACCCCGGCGAACTGCTGCGGGCCGTAGGCAAGGAGCCACCTCTGCTCCGGCATGGGGCGGACCCCGGCGACCGTCCTCCCCAAGATTCGCCAGTCGTGGCGCGCCGCCTTGGGCAAGCCGGTGGTCCCCGTGGTGCGGATCATCAGCGGCTGGTCGGTGTCGTCGCCGGCGCGCGGCGAGTCGACCTTCACCCCTCCTTCAGCCCATGCTTCCGCCTCCGCCGTCAGCTCGTCGGGTCGGATCAGCTCGAAGGGACCGATGAGGTCGTTGCGGCGGGTCACGACGTCTTCGTGGTCGAGCATGCCCGCGTGGTCGGCGAACTCGGCGGCGTCGGTGTCGGGTTGGTACTGGCACGGTTCGGCACCGGCGAGGGCAGCACCGGCGAGCAGCCGGAGGACCCACGCGGCATCGGGCTCGACAACGGCAAAGCGGCCTATGTCGCGCCGCCGCAGGGCAATCGCGATGCGCCGGGCGTCATGGAGGAGCTCGCCGTACGTCGCCGATCCCTCCGACGTGACGACCGCTGTCTGGTCGGGTGCGGCGGCAGCCGCACGCTCCAGCAGAAGGATCATCTAGGTCGAGGTCGAGACAGTGGCGTAGAAGGCCACGACGTCACCCACGCTCTCGGGCAGGTCGCCGCCCGCCGAGAAGGGGTCCGTGCCGAACTCGTCCTCGAGCATGGCGGAGAGCTCAGCCGCTTCGAGCGAGTCGAGCCCGAGGCCCTCGCCCCACAAGCCTGTCTCGTCGCTCCATCCCTCGGCATCCTTTTCTGCTCGCTGAAGGAATTCGCCGATGACAGCTCTCGCCTTTTCCTGGTCTGTACCCACTGCGGTCGTGTCCTTTCGAAATCGGGATCGGGAAGAGGTGCTCGGGAGCCCCGGAGGTGTCCTCCATCGACCAACGGAGCAGCGGGGTGAGGCTTGCGGTACCGCGTCCGGGCCGCACCAGCGCCCGACGCCGTGACCAGGGCATCAACCCGTCGGCCGGCGAAATTCTTTCCGTCGGAGTGACGATAGCCCGGCTCCGAAGAGGCGAGCCTTTGTGGAGGCCGCCGGGTCGGTCCGCCACGGAACGGCGCGGTGGCCTCACCCGGATCTTTGTGATGACGGCCCTCTGGAGCCCTTCGCGGCGGTTGCTACTGTTTGCCGGTGCCAGCAGACAACACGCAAACGACTGACGCCACGCAGCTGTATCTCGATCTCGTCAAGCGCACGCTCACCGGTGCGCTGGCCGAGGACAACGACAGCATCCTCGGCGGCGTGCGCACCGCCGGATCGACGTCGCTGAAGCGCCGGGCGGCCAACACGGCCGGTCAGTTGGCGTCGCGGCTCAAGGTCGAGATCGTCTACAAGAAGCCGTACGACCCCAAGCAGCGCGAGATGGGCCGTGACTGGCCGGCTCGGGCCGAGTCCATGATCGGGCTGCGCCGCATGGACAACATCCAGCAGTGCGTCCAGACGGTGCTCGACGACGACGTGCCCGGGGACCTCATTGAGGCCGGCGTCTGGCGGGGCGGGGCGTGCATCTTCATGAAGGCGAACCTGATGGCCCGCGGGGACACCGGTCGGACGGTCTGGGTGGCCGACTCGTTCGAAGGCCTGCCCCCGCCGAACGCGGCCTTGTACCCGGCCGACACCGGTGACGACCTGCACACCCGCGGCGGCCTCAGCGTGGGCGCCGACCAGGTCCGCCACAACTTCGAGCGCTACGGCCTGTTCGACGACCGCGTCAAGTTCCTCGTCGGCTGGTTCAAGGACACGTTGCCGACCGCGCCGATCGAGGCGTTGTCGGTCATGCGCCTCGATGGAGACATGTACGAGTCGACGATCCAGGCCATCGAGGCGCTCTACCCCAAGCTCTCCAAGGGCGGCTTCTGCATCATCGACGACTTCGGCAGTCACCAGTCCCAGGCCGGCCAGGCCATCTTGGACTACCGGAAGGCCAACGGGATTGGCGAGGCGATCATCGACGTCGACGGGTTCGGCGCCTACTGGCGCAAAGAGAGCTAGTCGCCGTGCCCCGGCGGGGGGACGCTGACAGAAGGTAGGGCATGGCCGCAGTCGTCGACGCACGTTCTCGGCTCACCAAGGTCGTCCAGTGGACACCGGCACGCAACGCGCTGAAATACGCCGCGCACGCCGCCGCGCGCGGGCGTGCTCAGGTGTTGCAGACGAGCGGCAAGCTGCCCCCGGTCGCCAACATCTTCGCCGGCTCGTGCCCGAAGTCGGGGAGCCAGTGGATCAAGGCGCTGCTCCATCACCCGGTCGTGCGCAAGCACACTGGCCTGTTCACCCTCCCTCAACTCGGCTACCAGCAGCGCTCCTTCGGCGGGTTTCCGGGTGGCACGTTCGTGCCCGGCCTCTACATCTCCTACCAGGAGTACACACGGTTCCACCAGCCACTTCCTCATCGCATGGTCTACGTGTTCCGTGACCCGCGCGACATCGTCGTCTCCGCGTACTTCTCGGCCTTCACCCACCGCGAGATCCTCGATCTGAAGGAGAGCAAGGCGCTGCTCGAGTCGATGCCGATCGACGAAGGGCTCATGTGGGTGCTGCACAACGGCGAGGGCCACTTGCGTGACATGGCGTCATGGGTCGGCGTGCCGTACCAGGACGGGACGGTTCGGACCTGGAGGCTCGAGGACATCAGCGCCGACTACGCGGCGGCCGTGCCCGACGTCCTGGCCTTCTGCGGCGTCACCCTGTCCGACGACGAGCTGAGGACCGTCGTGGCGGAGACCTCGCGCGACGCGTTGCAGCAGCGGGACCTCGCGGATCGGAAAGAGGGCGGTGAGTCGCATTACCGCGTGAACCGACAGGGTTACGGCGAGCTGCTCAAGCGCGAGCACTATGCCGAGATCGAGCGGATCGTGCCGGGTTTGATTGCGCAGCTCGGGTACGAGCCCTCACCCGCCTAGCGGCGTGATCTAGGCGCGGGCGACGGGTTTGAGCGCACGGTCAGCGGCCTGGTCGGGGTTGACGGCGCCGGCGAGGCGCGGGCCTTGGCCGTGCGGCCGGCTGCGCGCCCACTCGATGAAGGCGTCGACGTCGGGCGCGGCCAGCAGCGGCGCCCGCCACTTTGATCTCCTCAATCGGCCAGTCCCACCAGCAGATTTCCTCGAGCGCCGCGATCTGCTCGTCGTTGAACCGGAAGCGGATGACCTTGGCCGGGTTGCCGCCCACGATGGCGTAGGCGGGGACGTCGTTGGCGACCAGCGCTCCTGCCGCGAGGATGGCGCCGTCACCGACGGTCACGCCGCTCATGATGATGGAGGAATGCCCGCCGTACACGTCGGACCCGATGAGGGTGTCGTTGCTCGGAGCGGGAAAGCCGTCCTTGCCGGCGCCCTCGAGGCCGAGGAGGATGCTGAGCGGATAGGTCGTGACCCGGTCCGGCGGGTGCCCGCCGCCGAGCATGATCTTCGACGCGATCGACGACCAGTTGCCGATCGTCACGCGCGTCTCGTCGTAGATGTGGGTGAACAGGGTCGGGACGCCGTAGCTGCCGGTCCCCTGGGTGAACCTCCCGGCCCTCTTGAGCGAACGATTGATGGTGAGATCCTTGCCGACGAAGCCGTGCCCGAGCCTGTTGTGGTACCGGTTCTGAAATAGCTGCTTGCAGTACGTGGCGTAGTCCTTGATTCCCACCTTGGCGCAACTCCTCCTCGTCCGCTGGCCGCGCTGCGACGCCCAGGCTGGCGAAACTACGGCGCAAAAGAACGGGCCCAGTACGTGCTGTCGCCCGGGTTGGTCGACCTGCCCGCCGCCCTGCAATCGAGCGCCAGGCCCCGCGGCGGCACTCTACTCCTTGCATAGTTGGTGCACGGAGGCGTCGTGGGCTGCGTGAGCCGGCGAGGTCACCTCACCCAGCGGCTTCGGCGTATTCGAAACGCCGCGGGCGAGCACTACGATTCCAGCCCGTGGACAGGGACAGAGAACATCTCGTCGTGGCTGGTCGGGGCCCAACCGACACAGCGAGTCTCGGACGCTCCGGGATGGGGAACGGCTGACGTGCGCCTCGCCTTTGCCTATGTCTTCGCGTTCCTCCCGATGTCGCTGAAGCGCATCGTCGCGAAGTGGATCTACAAGTGGGACATCCACCCCACCGCCTACATCGGGCCGAGCGTGCTCACCATCCGCTACCTCTCGATGGGACCGCGGACCGCCATCGGAGGTCGCAACGTGATCACCAACCTGAACGAGGTGCGGATGGCGGAGGGCTCCACGATCGGCTCTGGCAACCTGATCAAGGGCTGGTGGGACCACCCGACCGACGCCCTGAACGAGCGCAACCCGGCCGTCTTCCTGGCGGAATACGCCCAGATCGCGTCGTACCACTACATCGATTGCGTCGACACCGTCGAACTCGGCTCGCACGCCGCCCTCGCCGGATTCAAGTCGACCGTGCTGACCCATTCCCTCGACCTCATGCGCGACCGGTACATCACAGGGTCGGTCGTCATCGGAGACCGCGCGGGCGTCATGTCCGGATGCATGCTGCTCGCCGGGACGCGGATCCCGGCGCGGAGCATCATCTCGGCCGGCTCGGTCGTCACCACCAGGTTGACCCAGGAGCAAGCGCTGTACCGGGGCAATCCGGCAGAGCTGGTCCGTCCGATCTCCGACAGGCTGGCCTTCATGCACCGGGGTGACCGGACCGCCTGACCGCGCCGAGACTCAGACCGTCCGGTCGACCGCTGGCTGCTCGCTACTCTTTGCCCGTGCCAATCGAACAGACGCACGAGGCCACCCGCCTGTATCTCGACTTGCTCGAGCGCAGCCTGACTGGCGCGCTGGCGGAAGACAACAGCAGCACCCTGGGCAGGAAGAGCTGATCGCATGCGCCGACTGTGGGCCTTTCTCATGCTTTTCCTTCCCGCACCGCTCCGCGTCGAGGTGGCGAGGCGGGTCTTCGGTTGGGACATCGATCCGACAGCGCACATCGGTCGCAGCCTCATCCTGGTGCAGCACGTCTCGATGGGCCCGGAAACGAGCATCGGATCGCTGAACGTCATCCGGAACCTCGAGGAGTTGCGACTCGCAAAGGGTGCAAGCATCGCCACGAGGAACTTCATCTCGGCCCATCCAATGGCCGCGCTGGCGTTCAAGACGAAAAACCGGCGGTCCTGTCTCATCATGGGAGAGTGGTCCAAGATCACGGTCGGGCACGAGATCGACTGCTCCGACCGGGTGGAGATCGGCGACCACGCCGGGCTGGTCGGGTATCGCTGCCAGATCCTGACCCACAGCCTCGACCTCGTCCGGGACGAGCAGGTGACGGGCCCGGTCGAGATCGGCATGTACAGCGGCGTCATGTCCGGCTGCATCCTCCTGAGCGGGACGAGGGTGCCGGCGCGCTGCATCATCTCTGCGGGATCGGTCGTCGCGACCAAACTCACCAAGGAACAAACCTTCTACCGCGGCAATCCGGCGGAGCCGGTACGCGCGTTGCCCGACCTACGCGTCTTCCACCGCGGCGACGCCGAAGCGCGTCGCTACACCATGTAATGAGCCCTTCGGAGCCCATTTCGGCGGCTGCTAACCTTTGCCCGTGCCAGTCGAGCAGACGACCGAGGCCAGCCGTCTGTATCTCGACTTGATCAGGCGCGGCCTGACTGGCGCGGCGGCGGAGGACAACGACAGGACCCTGGGCGATATCGACGGTTTCGGCGCCTACTGCCACCGGGAACGCTAGGACGGTGGCCCGGACGGGAATGACAGAGGTGGAGCAGATCCGCGCCCAGGTCACGCGGGTCGTCCAGTGGGGCCCGGCGCGCAACTCCCTCAAATATGCGGCGCACATGGCGGCTCGTGCCCGAGCCCAAGTCCTTCGGGCGCGCGGCACCATGCCCGAGGTGGCGAACGTCTACACCGGTTCGTGCCCCAAGTCGGGAAGCCAATGGGCCAAGGCGCTCTTTGACCATCCCATCGTCCGTTCGCACACCGGGCTGTTCACGCTGCCCCAACTCGGCTATTGGCAGCACGAGCTCCGCGGCTTTCCCGGCGGAACGTTCGTTCCGGGGCTCTACATCTCCTACGACCAGTACCGGACGATGCCCAAACCGCTCCCACACCGAATGGTCTACGTGTTTCGCGATCCCCGCGACATCGTCGTGTCCGCGTACGGCTCCACGTTCACGCACCGTCGCCTCGGGAATGCGAGGGAGATCGAGGCCGCGCTGGACGGGAAGTCGGTCGACGACAAGTTGCTCTGGCTCCTCAAGAACGGAGAGGGCCATCTGCGCGACATGGCGACCTGGGTCGGGATCGAGGAGAAGGACGAAAGCGTGGCCACCTGGCGCCTTGAGGACATCGCCGCCGACCACGCCGGTGCCGTGTCGGGCATGCTGGACCATTGCGGGGTGCAGCTGTCGCAGTCCGAACTGGAGACGGTGCTCGCGGAGACCTCACGTGAGGCATTGCAACGGCGAGACCTGGCCGAGCGCGGCGACCAGGGCTCGGAATCGCACTACCGGGTGCACCGGCAGAGCTACCGCGAGCTCTTCAAGCCAGAGCATTACGCCGCCATTGAGGAAGTCGTGCCGGGGCTGATAGAGAAGTTGGGATACCCGCCCTCGGAGTACTAGGGCTGGTCAGCCCCAGCTCCCCGCTCCGTCCTTGAAGCGGGCGTTCAACTTGCTACTCAACTTCGGGAAGTGTTTGCGCACCTGTTCGTACCCCTCTGGGATCACGATGCGAACGCACTTGGCAGTCTCGCCCAGCAACCCCCGAGCGATCGGCCGCCAGGCCTGACGCCGCCACTTTTCGTAGGCGGCCGCCTCCGACGGTTCGAACGGCGACGGAAGCGTGCGCTCGCTGGTCTGTGACTCGCGCCCGTACGCCCGTCGGAGCTGGCGTGAGATCCGCCGTCCGCGCGTGTCGGTCCAGTACGGGTACGGCGTGGCCGGCGGGAGGCTCTGTTCGTAGGAAACGAGGATGTCGGCGTACTCCTTACACAGCTGGAGCACCGCGCTGTCGTCCTGCAGTTCGTTCTCGGTGGTGTGGCGGAAGCGCACCGACAGTTTCTCGGGCATGCTCGAATCGAACGCGTGGAAATGGAACAGCCGCAGCCGTTCCCCGGTCGATGCGACGAAGTAGCCGTCGGCGTCCTGGGCCAACGGTCGTTCGGACAGGTTGGCGACGCCGACGTTGTAGCCCGCGTGCCGGAACGATCGGGCCTGGAACAACGTCGCCCCGATGTCCATCCATTTCTGGTCGACGAAGAGGCCGGCCAGGGGGTCGTAGAGGCACTCGGTCCGTAGATGCCCCCACCACCAGTCGAGCAGGTCGAACGAGCGGCGGTCGAAACCCCCGAAGCCGAGATTGTTGACGCCGACGAGCAGCATGTGGCCATCGCTGATCTCGGCGTCAGGCGGTGGCGGCTGCAGAAAGTGCGGCGTCAGCAGGATGCCGCCGGCCGACGACGCGAGTTCCGTCGACAGCTCGTCCATGGGTGAGACCACGAAGGTGTCGGGGTCCAGGTAGAAGACCTCGTCGGCGTCCTGGAGCAGTTGCTTGAACAGCAGGGGCTTGATCGCGGTGGCGAACTCGACGAGGTCGTAGGACATGACGAGTTCCATCACCGTACGAGGAGGCAAGCCGAGAGATGCCGTGCTGAGGCAGTCGACGCCGTCCAGCCGTGGCAGCCCTTCGTCGTCGGCGTGGTCGATGAAGAGGATCTTCAGCTGGGCGCCGTCCTCGTGACGCCGCAGGCTCTCCGCGAGCGCGAGCGCCTTGGGCAGGTAGTTCGTCGAGAGGACTGTGCAGAAGGTGCGCGTGGTCACGGCGTTTGCCCGAGCGGGGGGTAATGCATACCGCTGCCCGCCCAGAAGACCGAGAATATCAGACCCGCTTCGGGCCCCAGTTGCCTCGACGCGCCCTCAGGAGTGCAGGCCGCCGGCCCAAGATTGGCCGTGTCCGGGCGCGTCCGGGCGCGGCTGGGCTAAAAGATGGGCCGTGAGCCGCCAACCCTCCACGACCCTTCTTCGTCCTGGCACCTACGCCGCCACCCATCCGGAACGCCCGGCCGTCATCACCTCCAACGGGCACCTGGTGACCTTCGCCGAGCTGGAGGAGCGCTCGTGCCGGCTGGCGCAGGCCTTGTTCGCCCACGGCCTGCGCGAGGGCGACCATGTCGCGGTGCTCATGCTCAACGACCACCGAACGCACGAGGTGGCCTTCGGCCTCCAGCGGTCCGGCCTCTACTACACCATGGTCAACACGCACCTGACCGCCGAGGAGGCGGCCTACATCATCGAAGACTGCGGCGCCCACACGCTGATCACCTCTCGCGCGTTGAGTCCGTTGGCCAGCGAGATGGTGGCCCTCACGCCCGACATCGATCTGCGGCTCGTCGTCGGCGACGGCGCCGACCTCCCCGAGGGCCACGCCTCCTACGACGACTTCGTCTCTCCGTTCCCCGGCGAACCCCTGGACCATGAGGTCGAGGGGTTCCCGATGCTGTATTCGTCGGGCACCACCGGCCACCCCAAGGGCGTGCGGCGCCCGCTCTCCGGTGAACCGTTTGGGACATCTGCCACGCTCGTGCCGATGCTCGAGCGCATCATGGGTTTTGGCGAGGGCGACGTGTACCTGAGCCCCGCCCCGCTGTATCACTCCGCCCCGCTCGTGTGGTCCCAGACCGTGTTGCGAATGGGCGGGAGCGTCGTCGTGATGGACCGCTTCGAACCCACGCGCTGCCTCGAGCTTATTGAGGAGCACAAGGTGACTCACGCCCAGTTCGTGCCCACCATGTTCGTCCGCATGCTCAAGCTCCCCGACGAGGTGCGCTCGGCGCACGACCTCTCCTCGTTGCGCTCCGTGGTCCATGCCGCGGCGCCGTGCGCGCCGGAGGTGAAGCGCCGGATGATCGAGTGGTGGGGACCGATCATCCACGAGTACTACTCGGGCACCGAGGGGATGGGCATGACGTGGATCGCCTCGGAGGAGGCGCTCACCCATCCCGGCTCCGTCGGCCGGGCCATCTGGGGCGAGGCCCATGTCTGTGGCGACGACGGCCAGGAGGTCCCGGCCGGTGAGGACGGCGTCGTCTACTTCGGCGGGCGGGGGGGCGTCACGTTCGAGTACAACCATGACCCCGAAAAGACCCGCCAGTCCTTCAACGACAAGGGCTGGGCCACGCTCTGGGACGTCGGGCATCTGGACGCCGAGGGCTACCTCTACCTGACCGATCGCAAGCAGTTCATGATCGTGTCGGGCGGGGTCAACATCTACCCCCAGGAGATTGAGGCCGTCCTCGTCCTGCACCCCGCCGTGGCCGACGTCGCCGTCTTCGGCGTCCCCGAGCCCGAGATGGGCGAAGAGGTGAAAGCGGTTGTGCAGCCGGCCCCAGGCGTGGCCGCCGGCCCCGAGCTGGAAACCGAGATCATCGCCTTCTGCCGCGAGCACCTGTCGCACTACAAGTGCCCGCGTTCGGTCGACTTCACCGACGAGCTGCCGCGCGGCGAGAACGGCAAGCTCTACAAGAAGCCCCTGCGCGACGCCTACTGGGCCAACTCGGCGCCGAGCACAACCTGAACCTCAGGGGGCGGCCGCACGTCGGCGTACCAGGCGAGCACCAGCGCCACGGCGGCGCCGAACAGCAGCACGGTGGTGATCCCGAACACGTCCACCACCGGGCCGATCAGCAGGTTGCCGATGCCGACGGTGCCGCCGAAGCCCATCATCCAGAGCGCCATGACTCTTCCTCGCACGTTCTCCGCGAGGCGCGCCTGCAGCGTCGTGTTCAGCGCAGTGATGAACGCGAAGTAGAAGGCACCGGTCACGGCGACCGTGACGTACGCGGGTTCGGGCGAGCGCTCCAGCGCGAAGGCGCACAGCGCCAGTGCGTACCCGACGAGGCAGACCCGGACCAGCAGCGGTTTGGACGTGCGGACGAAGACGGTCCCGATGGAGATGGCGCCGGCGAGCGCGCCCGTGCCGAAGCAGGCGTACAGGATCCCGTAGTCGGGCGAGTTCGACAGGTTGATGCCGAGGTTGTGCGCGGCCACCACCGGCATCTGCCCGATGAAGGCGAGCGCCAGCAGCGAGAACAGGAACACCGTGATCAGGCAGCGGCCGACGACCCGGTCCTCGCGGGCCACCGTGATCCCCGCCGTCAGCTGCTGCCAGCGGCTGGCCTGGGCATAGCCGGGCGGCTGAGGGACCGCCGGGAGCGTCACCAGCAGCAACGCCCCCACCACGAACAGATAGGTCGCCGCGTTGGCGGTGAAGACCCAGGCCGGCCCGATGAGCGAATAGAGGACGCCGCCAATGATGGGGCCGATGACGCGAGACGCGTTCATCTGGGCCGAGTTGAGCGAGATGGCGCCCGGCAGGTCCGTCTTCCCGACCAGGCCCGGGAGGACGGCCGAATAGGTCGGCCCGAACATCGCGCTGCCGCAGCCGACGAGGAAGACCATGACCACGAGCAGGACGTGGGAGGGGTGAGGGGAGAGGACCACCAGCGCCACGCCCAGGGAGAAGACCAGCTGCTCTATGGACAGCACGATCAAGAAGCGCTTGCGGTCCACCTTGTCGGCCAGGAAGCCGCCGACCATGGGCAGGAGCAGCGTCGGCCCGAGCTGGGCGAAGATGACGATGCCGACGAACGTGCTCGAGTGGGTCAGGTCGTAGGCGTAGGCGCCGAGGACGACGTTCTGCATCCAGGTGCCAATGTTCGAGGCGAAGGCGCCCAGGAAGACGATGCGGAAGGTCCGGTGGGACAGGGCGGCCCGGGCGGTGCCACTCCGGGGCGCCAGCGGGCTGTCCCCGTCGACGACGGCGTCCTCTATCTCCTCGAGAGAGATGTCGCCGTCGCGTTGGGGCCCTCGGGTTGGCTCGGGGGGCACGGCGCCCATGGTACGGGAGCCGTCCTGGGGCTTACCTCCGGGCGGGCGTGGGGCTCGCTCCGGCTGTGGCGGTCAGACCGCCTGGTCAGGGCCCGTTGGGCGAGCAGACGTCTCCGCAGGCGACCGGGAACGCCGAGACCGGGGCGAGCGGCACCGTGAGGCTCGACGATGCCGCCGAGTTGCGCTCGACCTGGTAGATGCCGCCCGCCAGCTTGGGCAATTGCGCCGCCGAGGGGATCAGGTGGGGCGTGTCACCCGTGGTGACGGTGACACGGAGCCGCCACCCGGCCGGCACTTCCGTCATGGTCGGGAACACCCCGATGTCCTGTCGCGTCACCTTCCCCGGCACGACCGGCTGGACGGACGCCTGCGTCAAGGGATGGACCGGCAACAGCACCGAGCCGTCCGGCGCCGTCCAGGTCTGCGTCGGGTCCAACGACCGCAACGACCCCAACAGGGCACCCGAGGACATCGGAAAGCTGATCCCGGTCGGAGAGACCGCCTCGACCGTCGCTGCCAGCTCCGTGTCGGACGACGTCGACGTCGTGTACAAGGTGGCGTCGATGGGCCCTGCCACCACCTCAGGGGTCGAGAACGGCGCCGTCGTATAGGTCAACGAGCCCGGCCCCGCACCCAACGACACGTCGTTGAGGTCGCACGGGTCGTTCGTGTCCAAGCTCTGGAACCCGAGAGCGAGCAGCCCGGCGCCCCACTGGTCCGTCTGGATGTCGCACGGGCTCGAGACACCAGTCCACAGCACCCGGTCCGAACCCGTTGCATCTTCGGGCGCGGACAGCGACAACGTCCCGTCGTTTTGCGACACGCCGTCGCTCCCGCTGCGTCCCGGACCGAAGTAGTACGAGGTCGCCGTCGCGGCCGGCAGTGGCCAATGCGCCGCGTCCACCCACGTCCCCGGGGCCGGCGTGTTCCGGATGTCGAGGTGCAACGGCGTCGTCGTGGTCGACAACGGAGTCAGCTCGCCGAGCATCCAGGTGTCGAACCACTCGAGCTCGAGGGCGGAGACATTCACCCCGGTACCCGTCGTCACGTGCTGCCACGGGCCCATCAGGAGCTGGTACCGCGGCGTCACCGTCTGACCGGCGGTCATCGCTGCGTCCTGCGGGCGCCCGTCGGAGAGGTTCTGCAGCTCGACGTAGTTCAGGGGCTCGCCCGCCTCGAAGAGGTCGTTCCAGCCGCCGACCAGGAACGCAGGGATGTGGTCGGCCACCACCGACGGCAGGTCGTGGGCCGGGCTGCGCGCCGCCCAGTACGCGTCGTCGAACGCGCCGGGACCCTGCCCCGTCTCGATCGCCAGCGCCGTCTTCAAGAACGACACCAGCACGGGGCTGTGCGCCGCCACGGTCGGAGCGAGGCCCGTCAGCAGGAGCGCAAGCTCGGACGTGTTGCCGCTCGTCGCCGCCGCCACGAGCGGCTGCAGGGCGGGGTTCGTCAGGTTCAGCCCCGACAGCAGAGCGAGATACGTCGCATCGAACTCCGCATCCGGGATCCCGCCCTGCGTCACGGTGTCGGCGTACAGGTCGTTGCCCGCGATGACCGGGAACATCGCCTTGATCGGCGAGTGCGCGCCGGCCGCCTCGACCGTCTGGAACTGGTTGATGCCCATGTACGACTCGCCGAACAGCCCGACCTCGCCGTTGCTCTTCGGCAGATGTGCCGCCCAGCGGGCCAGCGTGACGCCGTCGGTCGACTGCACCGGGTCGAACAGGTCGAAGGTGCCGCCCGAGTCGCCCGTCCCGCGCACGTCGGCGATCACCACGATGTAGCCGCGGTCGACGAGATAGTTCACGTCCGTGTTCGCGATCGCGCTTGCGTACACGATGAACGCCTTGCCGTAGGGCGTCTGCTGCAACAGCACGGGAAACAACCCGCTCGCCGCCGTCTTGGTGCCGGCGACGGTCGGGAAATAGACGTCGGCGCGCAGGATCGTGCCGTCGCTCATGGTGACGGGCTGGTCGAGTATCGAGCCCGTGCCGTACGTCGCAGGTTGGGGCGCCCAGTTCGCAGCCTCCGACACGAGGCGGTCCGCCGCCGGTGTGGCAGCCGCCAACTCCTGCGACGGCCGCCGCGCGGCGGACGGACCGTGTTGGCCCGGAACCAAGGGCCCGACGACGAACGCCGACAAGGTGACGCCGAGCGCGACGGCGCCCATGGCGAGGCGCCACGAGATGGTGCCCATGAATTGATGAGTTCGGTGTTTGTGGTGCTTCGCCGGCACAGACAACCCCCCGGCCCTCCTCGTCCGCCTGCGGACAACCTCCACCTGGGGAACGACCACTGGGCGCCTGACCTGCGGTCGCATGTGCGCTACGGTGCGGGTGCCCTGGCTCCAGGCCCGGGTGGCACAGGTTCAGCGAAGTCCGGTCGGATTCCGGCGCTGTCCCGCAATGGTGAGGTCCCCGCACGTGGGGGCAAGCCCAGACGCCTGACCTGTGTCAACGCAACCAGTCCTCGGAGGAAGGGCGGTTCGTTCGATGCCCCATCGGGTGTCGGAGCGGGCGCACTTCGTCCTCCGTACACCGATGGAGGATGATCGATGTTCACCAAGATCCGGCGGCTCGCCGTGGCGGCCGGGGCGCTTTCCGCCATACTGGCGCTCATTGCAATGGGCGGTGCAGACACCGCGACGGCGGCGACGGCGACGGCGACGTTCCCCGTGACCGTCCACGCCGCCGACGGCAACGTGAAGATCACGTCCCGCCCGACGGCGATCGTCTCGCTGTCGCCGACGGCGACCGAGATGCTCTATGTCATCGGCGCCGGCAGCCAGGTCAAGGCGGTCGACGAGTACTCGGACTACCCGCCGGGCACGCCGCGCACCCAGCTCGACGGCAACAACCCCAACGTCGAGGCCATCGTCCAGTACAAGCCGGACCTCGTCGTGATGTCGGACGAGGCTCCGAGCGTCGACAAGCAGATCGAGACGTTGGGCATCCCGGTCCTCAGTGACCCGGCCGCCGCGAACCTGTCACAGGAGTACGCGCAGTTCGACGAGCTCGGCCAGGCGACCGGACACGCCGCGCAGGCGAAGGCTGAGGTCTCGAAGATCAAGGGCCAGATCGCCCGCATCGTGGCCTCCGTGCACAAGCCCGCCCATTCCGAGACGTATTACTACGAGCTGGATCAGACGTACTACTCGGAGACATCGAGCACGTTCATCGGCCAGGTGCTCGGGCTGCTCGGCCTGCACAGCATCGCGGACGCCGCCAAGGGCGCCGCCGCCAGCGGCGGCTACCCGCAGCTGAACGGTGAGTTCATCCTCAAGGCCAATCCGAACTACATCTTCCTGGCCGACACCCTCTGTTGCGCGCAGTCGCGCGCCACCGTGTCGGCGCGGCCCGGGTGGTCGAACCTGTCTGCGGTGAAGAACGGCCGCATACTCGGCCTGAACGACGACATCGCCTCGCGGTGGGGACCGCGCGTCGTGACCCTGCTGTCGCAGGTCGCCGCCGAGATGAAGACGCACCCGGTGTCATGACCCTGACCGCTCCCGCCCGGCCGTCCGCCAAGACGGGTCCGGCGCGCGGGCCGGGAGCCCGCCACACCTGGGTCCCGATGGTCGTCGCGACCATCCTCCTCGTCGTCATCTCCATGGTGGCGCTCTGTACCGGACCGGTGGCGGTCCCGCCGTCGCAGGTGGTCGGGACGCTGCTCGCGCACGTGCCGCTGCTGCACTTCCACACGAGCACCCCGTCGCTCGACCAGGCCATCGTGTGGCAGCTGCGCGCGCCGCGGGTCGTGCTCGCCGGGCTCGTCGGCGCCATGCTGGCGAGCGGCGGGGCGGCGTACCAGGGGCTGTTCCGCAACCCGCTCGCCGACCCCTACCTGCTGGGCGTGGCGGCCGGCGCCGGGCTCGGGGCGACGATCGAGATCGTCTACGGGGGAGACTCGTCGACGTTCCTGCCCGTCTTCGCCTTTCTCGGGGCCTCGCTCGCCGTCGCCGCGACGTACGTGATCGGCGTGGCCGGGGGGCGGCGTGCCTGGGGCCGTTCCATCGTGCTGGCGGGGGTGGCCGTCGCCGCGCTCCTGACCGCGATCCAGACGTACCTCCAGCAGCGTGACGCCCAGCAGATCCGCCAGATCTACGACTGGATCCTGGGGAGCTTTGCCGTGGCATCGTGGTCGAACGTGACCCTGATCCTCCCCTACGTCATTTTGTCGGCGGCCGTGCTGCTGGCGCACCGGCGCATGCTCGACGTGCTGCGGGTGGGCGAGGAGGAGGCAGGGACGCTGGGCATCCACCCGGGCCGGACGCGTCTGATCGTCGTGGCGGCGGCGACGCTGGGGACGGCCGCTGCCGTGGCAGTGAGCGGGTTGATCGGGTTCGTGGGGATCATCGTGGCGCACACGGTGCGCTTGACGACGGGAGCGAGTTACCGGGTGATCGTCCCGGTGTCCATGATCGGCGGCGCGGCCTTCCTGGTCGGCGCCGACCTGATCGCCCGGACGGTGCTGTCGCCGACAGAGGTGCCGATCGGGGTGGTGACCGCCTGCATCGGGGCGCCGTTCTTCCTCGTGGTCTTGGTGTCTCGACGGGCCGGACAGAGTGTCCGTGTCGGTGACGGCTTGGGCGGGGGCGAGTGATGGCCCCCCGGCTGGGGACGGTGATCCGGCTGGCCGAGCGACGGGGGCGACGTGCGGTGGGCGCGTCGGGCGGCGGGGCGATGGTCGAGCTCGACGCGGTCACGGTGCGCTTCGCCGGCCGGGACCGGGCCGCCGTCGACGCCGTGTCGGCATCGGTGGGGGCGGGGGAGTGGGTCGGGCTGATCGGGGCGAACGGCGCCGGGAAGTCGACGTTGCTGCGGACGGTGGCGGGCCTGGTCGACCACGAGGGCTCGGTGCGGCTGGCCGGCCGGGCCGCGGGAGGCCTGAGTCGTCGCGAGCGGGCCCGTGCGGTGGCCTTCGTCCCGCAGTCGCCCGAGCTGCCGGCCGACATGTCGGTGTTCGACTACACCCTGCTCGGGCGGACGCCGCACATCGGCTATTTGGCGGTCGAGTCGAAGACGGACCTCGACGAGTGTGCCCGCCTGCTCGAGCGCCTCGGGCTGACTGCTTTGGGGGGGCGTCACCTCTCGACGCTCTCCGGTGGCGAGCGCCAGCGCGTCGTCCTGGCCCGGGCGTTGGCCCAAGAGGCCCCCGTCTTGCTCATGGACGAGGCGACGAGCGCGCTCGACCTGGCCCATCGGGTGGACGCGCTCGAGATCGTCGACGAGCTCCGCCGCGAATGGGGCCTCACCGTGGTCAGCGCCCTGCACGACTTGACGCTGGCCGGCCAGTTCGCCGACCGGTTGCTGCTGCTGTCCGGCGGCGCGGTGGCCGCGGTCGGGACGCCCGAGGAGGTCCTGGACGAGGCGGTGCTCGGGGAGGCCTTCGGCTGTGCGGTGCGGATCATCCGTACCGACGACGGCGAGCTGGTGATCGCACCTCGTCGGACGGGATTGCCGGCGCCGGCGGGAGGGCGGCGGGGCCGGCGCGGTCGGCCGGACGGCCTCGACGTCGACGATACCGGCACGGGCTTGGTCGAGGGGGCCGGCGAGGACCACGACCGCCCCCACATGAGCCAGGAGGCGCAATGAGCACGAGCTCCGATATCCCGGTCCAGCGGGTGCCGCTGCCCGAGCGCGACGAGCCGCCGCCCCGTCACCGCGTCGACTCGGTCGTCGTCGTCAACACGGGCGACGGCAAGGGCAAGTCGACGGCTGCGTTCGGCGTCATGGCCCGGGGCTGGGCCCGGGGGTGGCGCGTCGGCGTCGTGCAGTTCATGAAGAGCGGGGACTGGAAGGTGGGCGAGAAGAAGCTCGCCGACCATCTCGGCGTGGACTGGTGGACGCTCGGGGACGGCTTCACCTGGGAGTCGACCGACCTCGACGAGTCGGCGGCCAAGAACATCCACGCCTGGGGTGTGGCGCGGGACAAGCTGGCCTCGGGCGAGTACGACCTGCTGGTCCTCGACGAGCTGACGTACGTCATCAACTACGGCTGGGTCGCGGCGTCCGAGGTCGCCGAAAGCGTCGCGGCGCGGTCGCCGAAGACGAATGTCGTCATCACCGGGCGCGACGCGCCTCCTGAGCTCGTGGAGCTCGCGGACACCGTCACCGAGATGCGCAAGGTGAAGCACGCGTATGAGCGTGGCGTGCGGGCCATGAAGGGGATCGAGTATTGACCTCCGTCGCGTCCGAGCTCCGCGTCTTCGGCGGCTCGCCGGCACTCGCCGCGCTGGCCTGGCGCCTCGACCAGCCGCGGCGCGCGGCGTCGACCGCGCCCGTGGGCGGGGGACTCGGCGAGCGAGCCTGGGTGGTCAACGTGCAGGTCCCGTCGGGCTATGGCCGTCGCGACACCGGCGCCCACGTGGCGGAGGTGGCGGCCGCACTGGGCCTGCGCGGCGAGGGCATCGGCATGCTGACGGCCGCACCGGTGGATCAGGTCGCCGTGGCGGAGGCTGGCGGCGTCCGCGTCGAAGCCACCGTCGGGCTGTCCCATCCGGTCTGGGCGGCCGCCGGCGACGGGACCCCGTGCGACGTTCTGGCCGGCACGATCAACGTCGTCGCGTTCCTGCCGGCACCCCATAGCGACGCCGCACTGGCCAACGCGCTGTGCACGGTGACCGAAGCGAAGACCCAGGCCCTGCTCGACGCCGGTGTGCCCGGGACAGGCACACCGTCCGACGCCGTGACGGTCCTGTGCCCGGCCGGCACCGCCGTCGAGCCGTTCGGCGGCCCCCGCTCCGCCTGCGGCGCCCCTCTCGCCCGCGCCGTCTATGAGGCCGTCCGCAGCCGGATCGGGTCGGGCGGGTGATCACTCTCGTCCTCGGCGGCGCCCGGTCGGGCAAATCGGCGATCGCCGAGAGCCTGGCGGCACGCCACGACGCGCCGGTCACCTACGTCGCCACCTTGGATCTGGCCGGCGACCCTGAGCTCGCGGCGCGCGTCGAGGCGCATCGCCGCCGGCGCGACCCCACGTGGGAGACCGTCGACGCCGGAGGCGACCTGGCCGGGCTGCTACGGGACCGCAAGGGCACGGTCCTCGTCGACTCGCTCGGCCCATGGGTCGCCGCCGTGAAGGACCAGGCCGGCGGGGCCACGCTGTGCGCGGCGCTCCAGGCGCGCGTCGGCGACACCGTCCTCGTCTCCGACGAGGTCGGGCTCGCGGTCCACCCCTCGAGCGCCGAGGGCCGGCACTTCCGCGACGCGCTCGGGGCAGTCAACCACGCGGTCTCCGCGGTGGCGGACAAGGTGTATCTCGTCGTGGCGGGGCGGGCGCTCGAGCTCCCGCCGGCAGGGCAGTCGCCGGCATGAGGCGTGCCTTCTCGTTCCTCACCATGCTCGGGCGGGCCGCCGTGCCGAACGAGCGCACCTTGTCGTGGTTCCCCCTGGTCGGCGTCGTCGTCGGCGCGCTCGTGGGCGGTGCGTGGTGGGCCGCCGGCCGACTGTGGCCGGCCCCGCTGGCCGCGGTGGTCGCGGTGGCGGTGGACGCGGCCGTGACAGGGTGCCTGCACCTCGACGGCCTGGCCGACAGCGCGGACGGCCTCATCACGCCGGTGACGCGCGAGCGTCGTTTCGAGATCATGGCCGACCCGCGCGTCGGGGCCTTCGGCGCGGTCGCGCTCGTCGTCGTCCTCGGTCTCCGCGTCGCTGCGCTCGCCGCGACCCCGGCCAAGGTGCTGGTCATCGCCGGGGTGTGGTGCGGATCGCGCACGGTGATGGCGACAGTGGCGCGCACGGTGCCCTACGCCCACCCGGACGGCGGCACCGCCAGCGCGTTCGTCGGCGCCGCCGACCACCGCGCCACCGTCTCGAGTCTCGGCGTCGCCGCGTACGGGCTCGTGGCGGCGCTCACCCTCGCCGTCCTCGGCACTGGGCCGCGCGGTTTCGTGATCGTCGCCGCCGAGGTCCTGGCCGCCCTCGCCGTCGTCTGGTTCGCCATCCGTCGCCTCGGCGGCTACAGCGGCGATGTGCTCGGCGCGTGTGGGGTGATCGGGGAGACGGTCGGTCTCCTCGTCCTGGCGGCCCGGTGACGAACCCACGCCCTCGCCGCCGCCCCCTCCCGCGTCCGCTCGGCGCGGCGGCGGGCATCGCGCTCGACCGGCTCCTGCCCGAACCGCCGGGAGTCGTCCACCCCGTCGTGCTCTTCGGGTTCGTGATGGGCATGCTCGAGCGGCGGCTCCACCGCGACGGCAGGGGCGCCGGGCTTGCCCATGCGGCGACCGGCGTCGCGCTCGGGCTCGCCGCTGGCACGCTCGTTCGCTCGACCACCGTCGCCACCACCTCCGCCGTGGCCGGGCGCGCCCTGGCCGAAGCCGCCAGCGATGTGCGTGCCGCGCTCGAGGCGGACGACCTGGAGGAGGCCCGCGGCCTGCTGCCGGCGCTCGTCGGGCGTGATCCGAAGGAGCTCGGGGCCGACGAGATCGCCCGTGCCGTCGTCGAGTCGGTCGCCGAGAACACGGTCGACGGCGTCGTGGCCCCGGCGCTGTGGGGTGCGGTCGCCGGCGCCCCCGGTGCGTTCGGCTACCGCGCCGTGAACACGCTGGACTCCATGGTGGGCCACCGATCGACGCGCTACGTCAACTACGGCTGGGCCAGTGCGCGCCTCGACGACGCGCTGGCCTGGGTACCGGCCCGGCTGACTGCGGCACTCGTGGCGCTCGTCCGGCCGCGCGCCGCCCGCGCCGTCTGGACGGCAGTGCGGGTCCAGGCGCCCACCCATCCTTCCCCCAACGCGGGCGTCGCCGAGGCCGCATTCGCGGCGGCGCTGGGGCTGCGGCTCGGCGGCACCAACCACTACGGCAGCCGAACGGAAGAGCGAGCGGCGCTCGGGGCCGGGCGCCCGCCGGCCACCGCCGACATCGCCGCCGCGGTCCGGCTCTCCGGCGACGTCAGCGCCGCCCTGGCCGGTGCGCTCGCGCTTGCCGGCTGCGCCTGCTGGGGGCTCGGCAAGTGACGGTTCCTGGTCCGGGCGCGCACGGTGGCGACGGCCGGGTCGTGGCACGAGCCCTGGGCCTGGACCCCGACCAGGTGCTCGACCTGTCGCAGTCGCTGAACCCGCTCGCGCCGGACGCCGCTCCGACGGTCGCGCGCCACCTGGGCGCCGTCCGCACCTACCCCGACCCCACCGAGGCGGCGGCCACCCTCGCTCGCGTCATGGGAGTGGACCCCGAGCGCCTGCTGCTGACGAACGGCGGCGCCGAGGCCATCGCGCTCGTGGCCGCAGAGCTGGGTGGCCGGGTCGTCGAGCCCGACTTCGGCCTCCATCCCCGCGGCGGCGGCCCGCTGTGGCGTTCCAACCCGCACAGCCCCAGCGGGAGGTTGGCCGCCCCCCGCGAGCGCGCCGACGTCTGGGACGAGGCCTTCTTCCCACTGGCCACCGGCCGCTGGACCCGCGGCGACGGCGTGCCGGTGGTGGGGTCCCTGACCAAGCTGTTGGCCTGCCCGGGGCTGCGCCTCGGCTACGTCCTCGCCGAGCCCGAGCTCGTCGAGCGGTGCCGGGCCCACCAGCCGGCCTGGTCGGTCGGCGGGCTTGCCGCGGCCGCGCTGCCCGAGCTGCTCGAGCCGGTCGACCTGCCCGGCTGGTGCGCCGGCGTTGCGGCGCTCCGCGCGCGCCTCGTCGAGACACTGGCCGGGCACGGGCTGACGACGCGTCCCTCCGATGCCAACTGGGTCCTGGTCGAGCGGGCCGGGCTGCGCGAGGCGCTCGCCCCTCACGGCGTCGTCGTGCGCGATTGCGCGAGCTTCGGGCTCGCCGGCGTCGCCCGCGTTGCCGTACCCGACGAAACCGGCCTGGAGCGCCTCGACGCAGTGCTCACCGCCGCTGGCATCGGACACCCCATGCCACGGGGACACGCGGGGGTCGCGCCGTGACCTACCAGCGCCCCGTGCCGCTCGTCGGCGACGCCACCTCCGCCGCCTCCCGCCGGGAGGACCCCCGCGCGTGGGCCTTCGACGGCGACAGCCGCGACGCCTTCTACTCGGTCGTGCAGGCTCGCCGCGACATCCGGCGTTTCCGGCCCGACGACGTCGACGCCGCCGTGCTCGAGCGGGTCCTCGGCGCGGCCCACGCTGCGCCGTCCGTCGGCCACTCCCAACCCTGGCGTTTCGTCGTGGTGCGCGAATCGTCCACCCGGGACAAGGCCGCGCTGCTGGCCGATCGCGAGTGGCACCGCCAGGCAACCGGTTTCGCCGAACGTTCCGGCAACCAGATGCTCGATCTCCAGCTGCACGGGATCCGCGAGGCGCCTGTCGGCGTGGTCGTCTGCTGCGATCGGCGCGCGGCCGCCGAGGGCGTCCTCGGGCGCGCCACGTTCGAGGACGCCGACCTGTGGTCGTGCGCGTGCGCGATCGAGAACCTCTGGCTCGCCGCGCGCGTCGAGGGCCTCGGCGTCGGGTGGGTCACGCTGTTCCGGCCCGACGAGTTGGCCGCCCTGGTCGGCGCGCCCGCCGGTGTGGAGACGCTCGGCTGGCTCTGCCTCGGCTGGCCCGACGAGCGCCCGCCCTCGCCCAGCCTCGAGCGGGCCGGGTGGTCCACGCGCCAGCCGCTGGTGGACGTCGTGCTCGAGGAACGCTGGCCCGACGACGATGAACGGTCGCCTGCGCCACCGCCCTCACACTTGCGTGCCCCCGCCCCCGCGTCGGTCGTGGCCGCACGCGACGAGGCGGATGTCCTCCTCACCGCGCCGGGCTCGCTCGGCGTCCTCGACCGCGCGGTGGACCGCCTCGGCGCGCTCGGGCTCGGAGCGCATGCGCCGGTCACTGCGGTGATCGCGGCGGCCTCCCACCCCGTGACCCGCCACGGCGTCTCTGTCTACGGCGATCCGGTCACGCGCCAGGTCCTGCTGGCCACGGTGGCGGGCGAGTCGCTGGGCGCCGTGGCGGCCCGCCTGGCCGGTGCGGACCTGGTTGCCGTCGACGCCGGGGTGGAGGGAGACCCGGTGCCCGGAGCCGTGGCGTGCCGTCCGCTCGACGAGCGTGGCGACCTGGTCGGGTCCGACGCTCTGACGCCGGCCGATGCGGCCCGGCTCGTCAGCGCCGGGCGCTCCGAGGGGCGGGAACTGGGGCCGCGGCTGGTGGCTGTGGGGGAGGTGGGGATCGGCAACACGACCGTCGCCGCCGCGCTCGTGGCCTCTCGTCTCGCCCTGCGCGCGCACGACGCGGTCGGGCTCGGGGCGGGCGGAGACGCCGCCACCCTCGACCGCAAGCGCGCGGTGGTCGAGCATGCGCTGTCCCGGGCCGCGGCGGCGCACCCGGACCTCCGCGACCCGATGGTCGCCCTCGCCGCCCTGGGCGGCCCCGAGATCGCCTACCTGACGGGTGTGGTGCTCGGTGCCGCGCAGGCCGGTTCGCTGATCCTGTTGGACGGGTTCGTCACGTCGGCCGCCGCGCTCGTCGCCGCCTCACTCGAGCCGGCGGTGGCGGCGCACCTTGTGGCCGGGCAGGAGAGCCGTGAGCAGGCCCACCGCCTGGTGAACGCGCACCTCGGCCTCGAACCACTGCTCTCGTTGCGCCTCCGCGCTGGCGAAGGGGTCGGGGCGCTGCTCGCCGGTCAATTGCTGCGGACCGCCGCCGGGCTGCGGGCCGAGTCGGGACGCGTGGCCGAGCAGCCGGCGGAAGATGCGTGAAACGGGATCGATGGGCGGCGCGGGCGACGTCGACCGCCCGCAGCGCGACTAGACCTTGCGCGCGCTGAGGGCGTTGACCAGCAGGGCCAGGCCGATGCCGACGATCAGGCTGAAGATGGCCGCCAGGACCACGTACTCGATCGTGTGCGGTGAGGACGGGCTGCTCGGCACCGTGGCGGCCGAGATGACCCGGCCCACCTCGGTGTTCGTACCCTGCGTCGCGTAGAACTGGTAGTTCTGTAACTGGTCCTCCAGTTCGGTCAGCTGGTTCTGCAGGTCCCCGAGCTGTACCTCGCCCGCCGTCAGGTTGACCCCGACCGGGGTCGAGCGGATCTGGTTGGTGAGGTTCGAGATCGCCAGCTGCACCGTGTTGACCTTGTTTTGGATCTGGCTCTGGGCCGAATCGAAGGTGCTCTTCGTGACGCCCTTCTCGAAGTTGATGTAGGCGATCGCGTAGGCGTTGGCCGCCGCCGCCGCGACATGGGGGCTGCCGGACGACGCGGTCATCTGCACGATGTCGGTCGTGGCCAGGGTCCCGACCTGCGAGACCGAGATCGACGGCGGGTTGGGGATCGTCCGGGCGACGATGTTGGAGATCGACGAGCTCTCCATGATCTGAATGATGTCCTGCACGTTGACGATCGATGTCGTCGCCGCGTTCGGGTTCTGGCTCTGGGTGAGGTCCTGGGAGATCGGCGGCTCCAGCAAGACCGTGGCCGTGGCGCTGTAGGTCTTCGAACTCAGCACGCAGTACGCGAGCACACCACCGACCGCGAGCACGAAGACGATGATGACGATTCCCTTCCGGCGCCACAGGACGCGGGCGTACTCGGCGATGCCAGAGGGCTCGGGTTGTGACGACGCGGTCGGCCCGGGCTCGCGGAAGGGACGCCCCTCCGAATGCGTTCCCATCACCCCTGTCTCGGCCGTCGCAGGACTCTCCGTTTGGCTCATTGTGTCCACCATCGCAAAGGGTAACGCAGCATAGCGAGGCTTCCTTTCGTTCCAATGTTGGATTCGGGTTCATCCAAAGGGAGGAGAGGGAGGTGGCGAAACGGTGGCCGAGATCGCATTTTTCGTGAGTATGTTCCTGGCCGCCATATAGTTTTCCTTCCGTGGTAAGGCAGGCGCTAGCGGCGCTGCGAGAGGCCTTCAGGCGTGAGGACAGCTTCGTCGTGCTGTCCCGTGGCCTGCTCTACGTCGGCATGTTCTTCCTGCCCCTGCTGCGTTTCAAGGCCACCAAGGGCCTGAACGTCAGCGATGCCATCTTCCTGCTCGGGTTCATCTTTCTCATTCTGAGCCGCCGCCCCCCGCCCCGGGCCCCCCGGACGCCGGCGTGGTACGTCGGCGCGTTCATGTTCCTCCTGGCCGGCATGGTGGCCAGCACACAGGCGGACGCGGTGGCGCAGTCGGTCATCGTCGTCTTCAACGCCGTGTACGTGTTCTTCATCCTCCAGTACCTGCTCCGCCAGCAGCTGGCCTCGACGGTGCACTTGCAGCGGGCCATAGGGGCCTTCGTCTTCGGGGTTTCGCTCTCTGCCTTCGTCGCCATTCTGCAGATCACGCTGCACGTGTTCCTCCCGAAAGCAGGCGCCATAGCCTCGAGCGGCAGCATCGGCGGCAACGCGCGGGCGATCGGTCTCAGCACGCAGCCGAACTTGGCCGGCATCTCCTTCGCCTTGGCCATCGTCTTCGCTGTCGGCCTGCTGCTCCAGGTCGGCTGGCGCAAGCACTGGTACCTCAGCGGGTGCGTCATCGTCGTGGTCGCGGCGCTCCTGTTGAGCGGGAGCGTCTCGGGCATTGCGAGCACGCTCCTCGGTCTCGTGGTGCTCTTCATCGCTCGTGGGGTCCCGCTCAAACAGGTGCTGTCGGTGCTGCTGGCGCTGGCCGCCGTCTACCTGCTCGTCTTCGGCGTGATCGATCGTGGTTCGCACCTTGATCCGATCACCCGCATTGAGAAGACGACCAATGCGAACGCAGGGAAGGGCGGCGGGACGCTGCAACTCCGGATCGACACGATCGAGAAAGCTTGGAGCGAAACCGTCCAGAAGCCGATCACTGGTCACGGGCTCGACCAACAGACCCTGGCGGTCTACTACGACCAGCAGCTCTACGTGTACTACCCGCCGCACAACATCATCTTCTTGTACTGGTACGGCGGGGGCATCTTCATGCTGGTGGCACTCATCATCATGATGGGCTCCTCCTTCAGCCGGCTCCTGCACGGGCGACTCCGGGCAGGGAAGAACTGGAATCCGATGCGCGACGTCGTCCTGGCGGCTTGCATCACCGACCTGTTCTTCTCCATGCAGAGCCCCGAGCTGGTCGACCGATGGTTGTGGATGCCGTTCCTCCTCGCATTCTGCTTCCGCGACGCGCCGGCACCGGAGACGCCCGCGGCCGACGCGGTGGAGCGTCCCGTCACCGCGCCCGAGGCGCCGGCCGTGACCGGCAACGGCCAGCCGCGTCGCGTGAGCGGTACGGTCGGCCGCCACGCCGCGGCCGGGCCGGCCGCGGTCGAGACAGCCGACGACCGCGGCCGTCACGTGGCACCCGCTCCCGGGCCTTCGTAGCGCGTGCCTGGCTCGGGGTCACGACAGGCGACGAACAGGCCGCGACGCGATCGCGTTGCCGCGGCGACGCCCTCGTCGGGCTATCTGGGCCTCGGCGAGATGTTCGACGACCGCATCCTCGGCACCGACAGCGCCCACGTGTTCTTCGTCAGCGCCCAGGCCCTCGCCGCCCACGCCAAGGTGGTGGCCGAGGTGGGCTGCGGTCGGGGCGCCGCCGTCGAGCTCGACCAGCCGGGCGGCCCCTGGCAGGACCTCAGGGGTGAGGGCCGCTCCGTGATCGGGATCGACGTCGAGGACGCCGGCGTCGCCAACCCGGTCATCGACGAGTTCCGGCTCATCGGCGCCGACGGCCGCTGGCCGCTTGACGACGCCTCGGTCGACCTGGCCGTCAGCGACTACGTGCTCGAGCACGTGACGGACCCTGAGGCCTTCGTGCGCGAGCTGGCGCGCGTCCTGCGCCCGGGGGGGACCTTCATCGGGCGCACGGTCAGCCGCCGGTCTCTGCTCTCGGTCGCGGCGCGCGTCGTCCCGAACGAGCGCCACGCCGGCGCCGTGGCCCGCCTCCAGCCGGGTCGGGAGGAGCAGGACGTGTTCCACACGGCCTACAAGATGAACACACGCCAGGACCTGGCGCGCGTCCTCGACGCCGATTTCGACTGGGCCCTGGCCCACCGCACGGGACTCGAGCAGTACTTCAAGCCCTGGCCGCGCCTGCGCCGGGTCGTGGGCGGCGCGGAGCGCCACCTGCCGACGACCATGTGGATGGGCCTGGTCGTCTTCGCCCGCCGCCGGGCCTGACCCGCCCGTTACCTACCGGTCCGGCAAACCCAGCCGGCGTCTCAGGCCCAGCCCGAGACGCCTTCAAGCCAGCGCGAACTGCGAGTCGCCGCTGTCGACCTCCTGGCGGTACCACTCGATGGTCTTGGCGAGGCCCTCCTCGAGCGACCAGCTGGGTTTCCACCCGAGGCGCTCGCGGGCCCGCGTGTTGTCGCCGCGCATGGTCCAGATCTCCGTCGGCCGCTCGGGCAACGCGCCGAACTCCGCCTTCACCGGGTTGTCCAACAGGTCGAGAATGGTCTCGGCAACCGTGCGGATGGACACGTCCTCACCGCAGCAGATGTTGAAGAGCTCGCCCTCTATTCCGGGCACCAGCATGGCGCGGACCATCCCGTCGGCAATGTCCTCGACGTAGTTGAATTCGCGGGTTTGGCGGCCCTGGGTCATCTTGAGCCGCTGGCCGCGCAGGGCCCGGATGATCACCTCGGGGATGATGCGGTCGACCGTCTGGCGCGGGCCGTAGGCATTGAACGGCCGCACCATGACGATGGGCCAGTCGTGCCCGTCGTGAAAGACCCGGCACAGGCACTCGGCGGCGTACTTGGTCGCCGCGTAGGGCGAGACGGGGTGCACGGGCTTGTCCTCTTGGAACGGGACCTCGACGTCGCCGTAGATCTCGCTGGTGCCCACGTTCAAGAACCTCGTGTAGCCGGTCCCGTCCAACGCCTGGAGCAGGTTGGCCGTGCCCTGCACGTTGGTCTGCACGCACTCGTCGACGCGCTGCCAGGACTTGCCGACGTGCGTGTAGGCGCCGAGGTGGAACACGTGGGTCGGCCGGGCTGCCTCGACGACGGCGTCCATGGCGCACCGGTCGGCCAGGCTGCCCTCGTGGACCGTGATCCGGTCGCGGATGTCGACCAGGCGCACGCCCAGGACGCTCGACACGGCGCTGGTGAGCACGTGGGTGTCGACGCCGTCGGCCAGGAGGCGGTGGACGAGGTGGGAGCCGATGAACCCGCTGGCGCCGGTCACCAGGACGCGCGCGTTCTCGGGGAAGGCGTACTCGGGTGACGCCGGGACGGTCACGAGACGGTCTCCTGGCGGCTGAGGGAGTTGAAGATCCAGGGGGGCTCCATATCGGCCTCGCAGAGCGCGGTGAGCTCGAGCGTGTCCTTGTGGGTGTCCATCGACTTCCAAAAGCCTTGGTGCCGGTGGGAGTACAGCTCACCCGCCTGCCCGAGCGCGGGCAAAATGTCGCGCTCGAGGTCCTGGCCGGCGAACCAGTTCGAAGCGCCCTGGTCCATGACGAAGAAGCCGGCATTGATCCAACAGTCGGAGAGCCGCGGTTTCTCGGTGAAGCGCACCACCCGCCCGTTCTCGTCGGAGTCGATCGTCCCGTACTGCGACGGCAGCGGCACGACGGTCACCGTGGCGGTGCCGGGAGTACCCCGGTGGAAGTCGAGGAGGGCGCGCAGGTCCACGTTGCCCAGCCCGTCGGCGTAGGTCAGGAAAAAGGTCTCACCCATGTGCGGCGCGCACGCGATCACCCGGCCGCCCGTATTGGTGTCGACGCCGGTGTCACGCACCTCGACACTCCACTCCGACGGCAGAGTCTTGGCGAACTCCTCGATCTGCTCGACCTTGAAGCCGGCCGCCAGCACGAAGTCGGTGCAGCCCTGGCGTGCGTAGATCTGCATCACGTGTCCGAGGACGGGCCGTCCTCCCACCTCGAGAAGGGGCTTCGGCAGTTCGAGCGTGTGCGGGTAAGCGCGAGTCCCCTTTCCGCCGCAGAGGATCAGTGTTCGCACCGCCATCCTTCCCGAGGTTGTCCCGCCTACCCGCTTGCGAACCCGTGCGCGTTACGTTCTAGCGCACCGCAGCGGCAATGGTGTGCTGCGCGGCGCCGCGCAAACGTTCGTTCACGCGGGAGCGGCCGGCGGGTGGTCACCGGGGAAATACGGCGCGGTCTCGGGCTCGTGCGGTGCTCCGTACGGCGGGGCCGGCTCCCGGAGGCACCGCCGGGGACGGGTACCATACGCCCGCCCTCACGCCGGCATTGGCAGCAAGGTACGTCCACGAGAGACGGAAGCAACCCGCGCGTCGGGCGTTCCCTACCCAGCGGGCGCCGCCGAGGCGTGCCGCCCCAAACGAGTCAGGAGCGGAGGAACGATGGATGAGCGCCAGGGCGAAGAGGCAGGGGCCAGGTAGTCATGGTCCGTCTGTCCCCGCGTCTGCGCCCGATGTGGCCCTATCTCAAGCCGGCCTACACGCAGGCGACCCGGATGGTCGCGCCGCTGACCGTGCGGGCCAGCCAGCTGGGCGGAGGCGGTTACCTCCCGGCTGGATACGTCGAGAGCATGGAACAGGCGGCCGCGACATCGGGCGGCCGGTGCGTCACGGTGCGCCCGCCCGAGATGATCTCTCGGACCGTGCCGCAGGGCTTCCCCGACCACGGCGCCGACTACGTGCCGTGGACCACCGAGCACGTCCGCCGGGTCGCGGTGGCCGAGTTGCCGCACGGACGCGTCCTCTCGCCGCACAACGCGGTCATCACCGGCAACGACGACCTGGTGGTCGAGGTGAGTCTCTACTTCGGCACCAGCCGCGCCCGTGAGCACCCGATCTTCCTGCACCCGTTCCCCGGACTGCCGCTCGAGGTCGGCGGGCGCCTCGGCGTCCTGGCGCTCCAGGGCGACGCGAACTACTACCACTTCCACATGGACGTGCTGCCGAGGCTCGGCGTGCTCGAGCAGTCCGGCCTGGCGCCTCCCGACCTGTGGTACGTGCCGATGGGGCTGCCGTTCCAGCGGGAGCTGCTGACGATGATGGGGCTCGACCTCGACCGGTGCATCGACAGCTCGCAGGTGCGCCACGTGCTGGCCGAGACTCTGGTCGTCCCGTCGCCGCCCGCCATGACCGTCATCAACCCGCCGTGGAGCGTCGAGTTCCTGCGCCGCCGCCTGCTGCCCGAAGGGATCGACCGCGTCCCCGGCCGCGGCATCTATGTCAGCCGCGGCGGCTCTGCCAACAACCGGCGCGTCGACAACGAGGAAGAGCTCAAGACTTACCTCGAGGGCCGCGGCGTCACAACCATGGAGCCCGAGGCGCTGTCCTCGAGCGAGAAGGTAGAGGCGTTCGCCCAGGCGTCGCTCATCGTCGGTGCCCACAGCGCCGGCCTCGTCAGTGTCGTCTTCGCCAGTCCGGGTTCGGCCGTGGTCGAGCTCTTCCCCTCCGGCGGGATCAACACCTGCTACTGGAAGCTGGCCCAGGCTGTGCCCGGCGTCGAGTACCGCTACGTGCTCGGCCGGGGCGACCCGGCGCCGGTGTCGCTGTCCGAGTTCCTGGTGAGCGACATTGAGGCGGACATCCCGGCCATCGGTCGCACCCTCGACGACCTCGGTTGGCCCTAGGGCAGCCGGCCGCGCCGTTCTGCCTCGGGCCGCACCGGCGGCGTCAGCCGATGCAGGCGGACAGCGTGGCGCGCACGGCGGCCGCGGTGCGCTGCCACGTGAACTCCGACGCGTGCAACACGGCGCGCTCGAGATCCTCGGCGCTCTGGCTGCGTGCAATCGGCACGGCGCGGGCGAGCGCCGGCGCGTCCCAGCCGTCCATCACCGTGGCCAGCCCCCCCGTCACCTCGAGCAGCGCCGGGTCCGGCGTGACGACGACGGCGATGGCCAGGCGCATCGCCTCGAGCGCGGGCAGGCCGAAGCCCTCGTAATCGGAGGGGAAGACGACGAGCGACGCGCCGGTGAACCGGCGGTGGAACTCGTCGGCATTGAGCCAGGGCAGCACGGTCACAGCGTCGCTCAGGCCGCGGGCCGCCGCGTGGGCCTCCACTCCGGCGCGTGCCACCTCGGGCAGGCCGACGATCACGAGCGGCAACGGGTCGCGTCGCAGGCTGGCCCACGCGTCGAGCACGAGCCCCACGTTTTTGTTCCCCCACTGCCCGAAGGCCAGCGCGTACTCGCCGCCGCCGCCGCCATCGTCGGCGCGGGGCCAGCGCAGGACGTGGTCGGCGCCGAGCTGGGCGACCGTGATCGTCTGGCGGCGCAGCCAGGGGTGGACCCGCAACAGGTCCTCACGGGTGCGGTGTGAGATGGTCACGATGGCGTCGGCCCGCCGGTAGCCGACGCCGTAGCTGGCGCCGCGCAGCAGACGGGTGCGGTAGCTGAACTGGTGCGGCCGCATCTCGTGGCGCACGTCGAGCGAGATGATGACCCGGGGGCAGGGGAGCGGCGCGATGGTCGTTGCCGGGGTGACGCCAAGCATGGCGTCGGCCCCGAGCCGGCGGCAGAGGTCGGGGACCGCCCGCTCCATGGCGAGCAGGCGGTGGCCACCCACCGGGTGCACCGTCATGCGCTCCGGCAGCTCGAGCTCGATGCCCGGTCGGAGCACGACGTGCACCTCGTCGGCCTCTTCCCAGCCCCGGAGCAGGTTCTCGGTGACGACGCCGAGGCTCGTGCCCCGGACGGGCAGGGCATTCACCAGGAGGCGCATCGGCAGCAACGTAGCGCGCCCGCCCTCGCCCACAGTCACCGGACCCCATGGAAGGAAAACTGGAAAATTCGGCAGCTGGACTGCAAGTTTCTGGCGGAACGCCCGTTCTCCCATCGAGGGTCGATAGGGGGTCCACCGTTGCCACCGCGTTCGTCGCGCATCGTCGTCCACGACTACTCCGGGCATCCCGGGCAGGCGCAGCTGAGCCGTGCCCTGGCCGGGCGCGGGTACTCGGTGACGCACCAGCACTGCCCGTCGTACACGACGGGTCGGGGCTCGTTGCAGCGCGAGCCGGGCGATCCCGAGACGCTCACCTTCGAGCCCGTCGCCATGGACGGGACCTTTGCCAAGTACTCGCCCCTCACGCGGCTCCGTCAAGAGCTCCGATACGGCAAGCGGGCCGGACGGGCCATCGTCGCCAAGCGGCCGGCCGTCGTCGTCATCAGCAACGTGCCGCTCCTCGCCCACTCCGTCCTGGCGCGCTCTCTCGCCAGGCGCTCCATCCCCATGGTCTTCTGGCACCAGGACATCTACTCGGAGGCCATCGGCGTGACGGCGCGCCGGAGGATTCCGGTCGTGGGCGGGCTGCTGGCGTGGCTGGCGGACCGGACCGAGCGCACCATCGCCCGGCGCAGCGTCGCCATCGTCGCCATCTCGCCCACCTTTCTCGAGCGCTTGGAGGAATGGGGCGTGGCGGACAAGGCCACGGTGGTCCCGAACTGGGCGCCGATCGACGAGCTGCCGGTGGGCGTCCGGGACAACGCGTGGAGCCGGCGCATGGGCCTCACCGGCCACCGGGTCGTGCTCTACTCGGGCACACTCGGCCTCAAGCACGACCCGAGCATCTTGGCCGAGTTGGCCGCCGGACTGCGTGACTCGCATCCCGACGCCCGGGTCGTCGTGGTCTCGGAGGGCAAGGGCCGCGACTGGCTGGAGGAGCACAAGGCGAACGCTCCCGGCGATGCGGACAACCTCGTGCTGCTCGACTTCCAGGCCTACGCGGACCTGCCCGACGTGATGGCGAGTGCCGACGTGTTGGCGGCCATCTTGGAGCCGGACGCCTCGAAGTTCTCGGTGCCCTCCAAGGTCTTGAGCTACCTGTGCTCCGACCGCGCCATCCTCGGCGTCCTGCCACCCGACAACTCGGTCGCCGGGATCTTGGCCAGCCAGGGTGCGGGCATCGTCGTGGACCGGGCCGGGGTGCGCACGGCGGCGGCCGAGCTGCTCGACGACGAGGAGCGGCGACGCGCCATGGGTCAGGCGGGCCGGCGCTACGCCGAACGGACGTTCAGCCCCGAGACGGCGGCCGATCGCTTCCTCGAGGTGTTCGGCGAACTGGTGGCGCCGCCGCCGCCGGCGGAGCGAGCCGAGGCGGAGCTCACGAAAGGAACGACAAGGTGAGCGCCGCCGGGACGTTTCATTTGGGACCAGCGCGGCGACCTATCTGCAATGGGGACTGCAACACGCACGAAGGGAGAGGACCAGTCCGATGAAGAGTGTGTTGGTGACCGGGGCCGGTGGCTTCATCGGGGGCCACCTAGTGGCCCGGCTGCGCGAGATGGGGATCGAGAACGTGCGTGGCGTCGACCGCGTGCCGCTCGGCGAGTGGCACCAGCGCTTCGACGACGTCGACAGCCGTTCGGCCGACCTGCAGGACCTCGCCGCGTGCCTGAGCGCGTGCGAAGGCGTCGACACCGTGTTCAACCTCGCGGCCGACATGGGGGGCATGGGCTTCATAGAGAACAACAAGGCGTTGTGCATGCTCTCGGTGCTGATCTCGACCCACATGCTCGAGGCGGCGCGTCAACAGGGCGTCCAGCGTTTGTTCTACTCGTCCTCCGCGTGCGTCTACGCCGCGGGCAAGCAGGAGTCGCCCGAGGTCGAGCCGCTGCGCGAGGCCGACGCCTACCCCGCCATGCCCGAGGACGGGTACGGCTGGGAGAAGCTCTTCAGCGAGCGCATGGCGCGCCACTACTACGAGGACTTCGGCCTCGAGACCCGGGTCGCCCGCTACCACAACGTCTACGGGCAACTCGGAACTTACGACGGCGGCCGGGAGAAGGCGCCGGCGGCCATCTCCCGCAAGGTGGCGTCGGCCGTGCTGAACGGCACGAACGAGATAGAGATCTGGGGCGACGGCCTGCAGACCCGCAGCTTCACCTACATCGACGACTGCGTGGAGGGCACACTGCGCCTGACCGCGAGTGACGTGCGCGAGCCGCTCAATATCGGTTCCGAGCAGCTGGTGACGATCAACGAGCTCGTCGACATCGTCGAGGGCATCGCCGGCGTCACGCTGAAGCGCAACTACAACACCTCAGCGCCGCAGGGCGTGCGGGGTCGTAACAGTGACAACACGCTCATCCGCGAGAGGCTCGGCTGGGCGCCATCGATCTCCCTCGAGGACGGACTGCAGAACACGTACAAATGGATCTTCGACCAGATGAGCGAGGGCGTGGCGCCCATTACGCGCTGAGCCGTCGCGACGTAGTCGTAGTCGCAGTCGCAGGCGCAGGCGCAGGGACGGCATGACGACCGACACCGCCACCGAGTCCCCCGCCGGGGAGCGCCTGGGAGCAGGGCCCGCCGACCCCGTCGAGACCTTCGCGCTCGATCCTGCCCTCAACGGGCGGGGACATCACTCGCGCTCGATGCCCCGGTCGCGGCGCGCCAGCGCATCTCGCCAGCGCGTCATGGCGGTCACCGTCGCCGACCAGGGCGCGTCCAGCGCGTCCAACTTCGCGTTGGCCTTCCTCGTGGCGCACTACAGCAACGCCCACGGCCTGGGCATCTTCGCCATCGTCTCGACGACCTACATCCTCACCCAGGGCCTCATCCGGAGCCTGACCAGCGACTGCCTCCTGACCCGGCACGACCGGGAGGACTCGGTGATGGCCACCTACGAGCGGGCCGGTTTCCTCTCGGCCATGGTCTGCTCGGTGGCGGCTTCGCTGCTCATCCTGGCGGTGAGCGCGGCCTTCAGCTCCGAGCTCCGGCTCACCTTCGTCATCCTCGCGCTGTCGTTCCCCCTGCTGGCCGCCCAGGATTTCGCCCGCTACATCGGCATCAGCCGCTACAACCCGGCCTACGCCGTCTGGCTCGACGGGGTCTGGCTGGCCCTGTTCGTCGTCGTCTACGTCGTGCTCCGGCACCAGCACCACGTCTCGCTGCCATGGGTCTTCGGCGCGTGGAGCGCGACGGGCGCGGCCGTCGGGCTCTACGCCCTGTGGAACCACCTGACACTGCACCGAGCCCGGAAGCTCGTCGAGTTCTGGTTCCGCAGTGAGCGCGCCGTGGGTCTGCGTTTCGCCGGTCAATGGCTGCTCGTGAGCTCGTGGGCCTACGTCGCCATCTACCTCTTCGTCCTCATCTTCTCGGTCGCGGTGATCGGCCAGTTCAAGCTGGCCCAGGTGGCCTTCGGTCCGATCACCGTGCTGTCCCAGGGCATCGTCACGGGGCTGGTCGCGCTGGCGGCTCGCTACTTCCAGGTCGACGTGCACAAGGCCCTGCGCTTCGTCCTGCTCGGTGGCGTGGCTACGGCGGCCGTGATGCTGACGTGGACGCTCGCCGTCTACTTCGCCCCGCTGGGCGCCATGACCAAGGCGCTGGGCTCGGCCTGGCCGGCGGCGCATCGGATGGTGCCGCTGATGGGCCTCGCCTTCGCCCTCACCTCGATCTCGGGCGCGGCGGCGGCCGGGCTGCGCGCCATCCGCGCCGCCAAGGAGAACCTGTACCTGGCCGTGGCCATGGTCCCTGTGCTCGCCGCCAGCTGCCTGATCGGCGGCGTGGTCTGGGGCGTTCAGGCCGCCATCGGCGGGCTGTGCCTGGGCTACGGCCTCTATTCGGTGGCCGGGTGGTGGATCCTCGTGCGGTGCGCGCACCGCATCACGCCGGGCCGCCTCACCGACGACGACGTCCGCGCGGAGACCGTCGTGCCCATCGAGGTGAACGGTGCCGACACGACGCTGCCCACCGCGGTGACCTTCGAGAGCGCCGAGCCGGTCTGAGCCCGCCAGGGGCGATCAGGTGGACGACCCGGACACATCAGACCCGGCGGGAGGGACCTCGCCCGGGGCGGTCGTAAGTCTCAGCCGGCGAAGGGCGCCAGAGGGTCCCGGGACAGCACCACCACGCCGTAACCCGGACCGAGGGGCTCTTCGCGCTGGACCGAGAGGCCGACGCCTTCGAAGAAGGATCGCAGCTCGTTCCACGAGTGGTTGTCCACGGGGTGGAACTCGATCACCACACGCTGGACCGAGGCCCAGCTCTCCTCGGACGAGGCCAGCACGAGGTCGTACTCGCCGCCCTCGCAGTCGATCTTGACCACGTCGAAGGGTGCAGGCGCCGCCGCCACTGCGGCGTCGAAGGTCGTCGTCTTCACGGTGGTGGTGGCGACGCTTCCCCGGGCGCCGTTCACCAGGCTGTTCTGCCCGCTGCCGCCCTCGTTGTCGGCGAACTCGGCGGTGCCGATGGACGCGGCGAGCGCCTCCTCTCTCACGCGGACACGGTCGGTGAACCCGTTGCGCTCCAGGTTCCGTCGCAGAGTCGCTGCGCTGAAGGGCGAGGGCTCGTACGAGGTGATCCGCGCCTGCGGGTGGAGCTGGGCCAGCCTGCAGTCGAACGTGCCGATCTGGCCGCCCACGTTGATCACCTCAATCGGCCGGCGCCCCAACGGCCCGAGGAACCACTCGAAGTGGTAGCAGTCCTCGGCGAAGATCTCGTAGATAGGGACCCGGGCCCCGGGGCGGTTCGGGCACTCGATCGTCAGGCCGGACCGGGTTTTGAAGACCAGGGTCTCCGGCCCGCGCCGCGCCTTCTCCAGGGCCATGTCGGCGAGGATCGGCGCCCAGTTCTTGAAGGTCCGAGGCGTCTGCCACACCCGCCTTGCCTGGTGCGTCGCCCGCTGGCTCGTTCCCATGTGCTGCCTCCGACTCTCCCGTTCCCAATAAGAATCCGACCCGTCCGCCACGGCGCGCCAACAGAGGGCCGGCGCTGGGTCCCGTAGTGGGGGAACGGCCCGGGCAGCCCACTCCTGCGGCCCACGGTCAAGGTCTTGCCGTATCTACCGGCCGCCTCACGTGCCTACCGACCGCCTCGGTTGCTCCGAAAAGTATCCACAGACCCGTTTGTAGTTTCTGGAGGGACACGCCCGAGGCCGTCCCGGTGATGTCTCGAAAAACTATGCACAGATCCGTTTGTAGTTTCTGGAGGGGGACGGCGACTACGGCCGACGCCGTCCCGGTGATGTCTCGAAAAACTATCCACAGATCCGTTTGTAGTTTCTGGAGGGACACGCCCGGCGCCGTCCCGGTGATGTCTCGAAAAACTATGCACAGACCGGTTTACGGTTACTGGTCCGCATACAGGACCTTGCCGGCACCGATGCCCGTCGTGTTCAGGCGCGGTCACCTGCCACGGTTCGCGCCGTCTTTGCCACACGATGAGACGCGCAACCAGCGGGTCGTCCCTTCGGAGCCGCGTCTCAAGAGCTCAGCCCGGCGAGCAGATCTGGCAGGGCAACATCCCCACCACGCCCTCGGTCCCGAGCACGCGCAAGTCGTCGGGATGGTGGGCGATGACGGCGCAGTCCGCCCGGTGGTACACGGTCCCCGACGCTGTCGCGTAATACGTCGTCGGCCCCGTTGCCTGGCCCTCATCGCCACCGACACCGACACCGACACCGACACCGACACCGGCCGCGACCGCGACGTCACCCGCCGCTGACGTCCCGACTGCGGCACCCCCGGGCGCGCGTCCCTGCAACGCCGCGGCGATGGCCTCGAGCACGCGCTGCTGTTCCTCGTGGTGCAGGTCCGCCTGGTCGTAGATCCGATACAGCCAGTGCCCCCAAAAGAGCAGCCCACCGAGGATCATGCAGCCCAGCCCGAGGAACGACCCGCTCACCATGTACGGAATCTGCTGCTGCACGACGCGCGCGTGCGCCGCCCCGTACCACCCGAGCAAGATGAAGACGACCCCCAGCGGGATCAGCAGCGCCCCGGCGATCACCTGCCAGGTGTTGCGGACGTCGTACTTCTCCGCCCAGCGTGCCATCCGGGTGTGTCCACCGCCCCCGCCGCCGCCCCCGTCGTCCGGGCGACCACCGTCGTCCGACCCCACCCCGGGCTGCGGCCGGCGGAGCGTCTCGGGGCCCGCCGCCTCGTCCTGGCGCATGATCTCCTCGAGATCCTTCGACACGTCCAACGTCATGGTCGTCTCCTTCCAGCCGCCGCGAACTGCCAGCGGGCCAGTAGCAAGAGCGGGTAGGCCAACAGGATGCAGGCCAAGAGTGCGGTGACGGTCCACCCCACGGGGGCCGGGATGCCATTGATCGGGAACGCGGTCGCGCTCGTCGGCGCCGGCGACGGTGTCGAGGCGGCGCCCGTCCCCGGCCCGGTCGGCGCCAGGCTCTGCACCGAGCCGGGACCGCCGAAGATCCCGCCGCCCGAGTTTCCGGTGTTCCCGAGCGTCCCCGCGGCGCCCGACGGCGAAGCGGCCGTCGCCGCCCCCGTGTTCCCGGCCGCGGCGGCGGTGTTCGCGGTGACCGGCGTCGTTCCCGAGGCATCCACGCTGGCCTGGGCCAACCCGAAGGTGATCGAGGTCGTCATGGTGTAGTCGCCCGCAGGCAGCCCGACGTTGCCGAGCTCAGGGAGCGGAAGGGTCGGTTCCCCGGGGATGTAGGGGATGTCGAACTGGTGGGTGAGCGAAATCGAAAGACCGCCGGCGCTGGCCGACGCCTGCGCCCCCGACGTCGTCGTCTGCGGGTTCAGGAGCTGGATGTTCACCCCGTCCTGCCCCAAGGTGGTGTCCAGCACCTGCTGCAGCTGGGCCGGCGTGATGCCGGCCGAGGGCGACGTGCTCTTGTTGACGTGGACGCCCGTGTTGTCGATGTAGGCCGACGCGCCGCCAACGGTGACCTGGCCGAGCTTGAGCGACGCGGTCGGGGTCCCCGTCGTCCCGTCGGACGACGCGGTGGCCGTGGCGGTCAGGCCGGCGATGTCGACGAGGCCGGCGATGTCGATGGAGCCCAGTGTCGTGGTGGCCGTCGAGGTGATCGACGAGTTGCTCAGCGCGACGTTGTTGGTGGAGCTGATGTTGCCGACGTCGATGTCACTGCCGGCCGTCGAGGAGAGGACGCTCCCGACGATCGGCAGTTTGTTCAAATTCAGCAGGTTGGCCACCGACAGGTTGCTCAGCGTGCCGGACGCGTCGCCCCCCGTGGCGGACGTGTCGGCGGTGCTGTCGGCTGCCTCGATCGAGCTCGGCTTGACCCCCTGCGGGAACTCGGCGTGCGCGGGGTATCCCGGGGAGGTCGGGAACTTGCTCTCCGCGAGCAGGGGGTCGTTCAACGGAAGCGCCGGTGCGCCGAACGTCTCCAGCAGCGTGCCGAGGTTGGCCGCGATGTCGCCCGGGTAGTACGGCGCCGCGATGGAGTCGGTGACCGGCCCACCTTGGAGGGTGATGCGGGCGAACGGCACATCGTCCTCGATCAGGTTCTCGTTGGGCAACGGGACGACGCCGGGCACGTTGAAGCCGAACTGCGCGCCAATCGCCAGCGCCGACGCGTTGTAGCCCAGCAGCGTCGTGTCCGCCCCGGCATCCGACTCCGCCGCGACCAGCGGGCCGACGGCGACGGTCCCGACGACGAGTGGGACCGCCAGCACCGGCAGCCACCTCTTCAGCCCGGCGCGCGAGCGCCGTGTCCGCGGAGTCACGCCGCACCGCCGAGATACGCCGCCGCCAGGTTGCCGGCCCGCATGTCGTTGGGCTCGCCGACGTCCACCATGGAGCCCTTGTCCATGACGTAGACGTAGTCGGCGAGATCGAGCGCGGTCTCCACATACTGCTCAACGAGCAGCAGGCTGGCCCCCGTCGCGGCGATCTTGCGGAGGGCTTCGAACAGGTGCCCGACGACGATCGGCGCCAGCCCCATGCTGATCTCGTCGACCATGAGCAGGCGCGGGCGGGCCATGATGGCCCGGGCCAGCGACAGCATCTGTTGCTCGCCACCCGACAGGCTGCCCGCCGTCTGCCGCAGACGAGTGCCGAGGACCGGGAACAGCTCCTCGGCTTCGGCGATCGGATCACCGCCGCTCACGCCGACTGCGGCCTGCACGCCGGCCACCATCTCGAGGTTCTCCCGCACACTCAGGCTCGGGAAGATGCCCCTGCCCTCGGGCACGTGGACGAGGCCCAGGCGGGAGATCCGGTAGGCCGGGGCCCGCTCGATCGGCCGCCCGAAGTACGTGATGGTGCCCCGCCCCGCCCGCATCACGCCCGACACCGTGCGCAAGGTCGTGCTCTTGCCCGCACCGTTGGGCCCGAGCAGCGCAACCACGGACCCGCTCGGCACGGTCAGGGAGACGTCGTGCAGGGCGACGACCCCGCCGTAGGCGACGCGCAGGCCCCGGATCTCGAGCGCGGGCTCAGATGACACTCGCGTCTCCCAGGTAGGCCGCGCGCACGAGCTCGTTCGACCGGATGTCATGGGGCGCGCCGGTGGCAATGACCCGGCCGAAGTCGAGCACCGTGAGCTCGGAGCAGACGTCCATGACGAGGGCCATGTCGTGCTCGACGAGCAGGACCGCAGGCGAGCCGTCGCCTGACGTCACCGTGCGAAGGACGTTGCTGAAGGCGGCCGTCTCACTCGCGTCGAGGCCCGAGCCCGGCTCGTCGAGCAGCAGCACCCTCGGGTCGGTGCACAGGGCCCGGCCCAGCTCGACCATGCGACCCTGCCCCGTCGACAGCTCACCGGCCACCCGGTCGGCCAGCGGCCAGAGGTCGAGCAGGTCCATCACGTCGTTGACTCGGCGCCGCCGTTGGTCCCGTCCCCGGCCGAGCACGCCGCCGGGGTGCGAGGACTCCCACGACGCAACCAGGTTGTCGGTCACCGTCATGCGGGTGAACAGGGCGAGTCGTTGGAACGTCCGGGCCATGCCGGCCCGGCCCCGTCGGTGCGGTGCCCATCGCGAGATGTCGACCCCTCCGAAAGCCACCCGACCGGTCGTGGCTTCCTGCAAGCCCGTGAGGACGTTGAACATCGTCGTCTTGCCGGCGCCGTTCGGCCCGATCAAACCGACGATCTCGCCCGCGGGCACCGAGAGCGAGACGTGGTCGAGCGCGCTCAGCCCGCCGAAGTGGACCGAGATCTTGTCCGCCACCAGGACGGCATCGACCCGCTCGGCGGCCACCACCCCTACCGGCGCGTCCGACGGCGCGCTAGCGGGCATTGCTCGTCACCACCCTGCGAGATCCCGCGTCGTGCAGCGTCGGCGCCACTTGCGGAGTCGGACGTGGCAGTGGGCGCAGCACGCCCAGGACGTAACGCGTCTGGCGTCGCGCCAGGGCGACGGTTCCCTCGGGCTCCTGGGCCAAGCCGATGACGCCCACCGCCACCAGCAAGGGGATGAGCTCCACGATCTTGACCGGGATCCCGGGCAGGAGCGGGATCACGTAGACGAACCCCGCGATCGCCGCTCCGCTGATCAGCGAGCGGCCGCCCAGCACGACCAGGAGCAGCAGTTCCAGCGAGGTCGACCACATGAAGTCCTGCGGGGTGATGGCCTGCTGCAGCGCGCCGTAGAACGCTCCACCCAACGCGGCCACCATCGCACCTACGACGAAGACCACGATCTTGGTCACCGTGAGGTTGACGCCCAGCGTCGAGGCCGCCAGTGGGGAGTCCCGCACGATGTGCAAGCGGCGTCCGACCGGTCCCTGTCGCAACGCGTACGCCACGATCGCCACCAGGGCGAACACGATCACGACCAGCTCGTAGAACGCCTCGCGACCGGTGAACGACAGACCGAGGAATTGCGGCCGCGGCACCGTGATGCCGGTCAGGCCGCCGCTCACGTCGTTGCGGTTGAACACGACGTTGTCCATGACGAGGGCGAAGGCCAGCGTGGCCAGCGCGAGGTACAGGCCGGACAGGCGGAGCGACACCAGGCCGACGATGATGCCGAGCGGCGCCGCGAACAACATCCCCATGAGCACGGCGAACAAAAAGTGCTGTCCGTGCGCGCCCGCTAAGTGCCCGGCGGCGAAGGCCCCGACGCCGACGAACGAAAACTGCGCCAGGGAGATTTGCCCCGCCCACCCGGTGAGGACCACGAGGGTCAGGGCGATCAACGCATAGATGAACCCGAGCGTCACGAAGAACAATTTCGGTCCCGAGTACACGACCGGGACCAGAAGAGCCAGGACGACGGCACCGAGCCCGAGCACCACGTTGCGGTCGATCTGCAGCGAGGCGACGGACCACCGGACGCGACGTTCCGACATCGAGGACCGCAGCGTGGACAGCCGCTGCGCGACGGCCCCGGAGCCGGCCGCTTTCAGACGCGTCCCGAAAATCACGAGCAGCGCGAACAAGGCCGCGTAGGGGAGGGCGGCCTCGAGGTTGGCGACGGTCCCCGAGTTCGACCACTTCGAAATCACGCTGACGGTGATCCCGAGCGCGAGTCCGCCGAGGTAGGCAGCCGGCAGACCGAACAGGATCCCGAGAACCGCCGGCGCAAACGCGTAGATCACCACGAGCACCAGCTGGTTCACGTCGAGCCCCTGGGAGGGACTGATGAGGATGCCGACCAACGCGGCGAAGACCGAGGAGAGAATCCAAGCGACCCGGCGCACGTTGTCGCCGTGCACGCCGATCATGTCGGAGAGGTCCGGGTTGTCGACGACGGCGCGGGTGGAGGTCCCGAAGCGGGTGTGCCGCAGGAGGGCCCACAACAGCGCGGCCATCGACAAGGACACCAGCAGCGTCCCCAGCTGGTCGTAGCCGACGTGCAGATGGGAGCCCAGCACGAAGGTCGAGATCGGGAAGATCGGTTGGAGATGCTCGTCCTGGGGCCACAACAGGCCGGCGGCCGCGCTCGAGGGCTGCCAACACGCCCAGGGAGACGACGATCACGACCTCGATCGCAGCGCCGCTCAGCGGCCGGAAGAGCGCTTCGAGGATGACCCCGATCACGGGCGCGACCACCAGGAACAGGATGGGCATCGCCACCCAGGCCGTCAGCCCCCATTGGTCGTGGAGCTGCCAGTAGGTGAAGGCGCAGAACATGGCGATCGCGCCGTAGGCGAAGTTGAAGACACCGACCGTCTTGTACGTGAGCACCATGCCCATCGCGGCGAGGCCGTACAGGCCGCCCGTGAAGATGCCGATGACGAGAAACGGCCAGAGTGCGTTCATCTAGGACGCCTGGACGGCGTGACCGCCGCAGAACAGGCCCGAGGCCGGCGCCTTTCGCACGAACCCGTTGCCCTTGATCTGGACGTCGACGTCGCAGTTGTACGTGCCGTGCGAACTCGGCGTGTAGCCGCCGAGCGCACCGCCGCCGGTCCAGTTCTGCAAGGAATTGAAGACGTGGACGATGCTGGCCCTGGTGGGGTTGTGGCCGCTCTGGATCAAGGCGTAAAGGAGCATCTGCGCGTCTTCCCAGGCCAGGAAGCCGAACCCGCTCGGGCTGTCGCCGGGCTCATAGGTCTGCAGCTGCTGCTGGTAGAGCTGCACCATCGTCTGCGGCTCGTTCAGGGGGATGAAGGGCAGGCCGACGATCAGCCCCTGCGCCGCCGACTCTCCCGCGACCGAGATCATGTCGGGCGTGTAGGCGTCGAACGTCGCCGCCACGTAGCTCGGGACGTACGACTGCTGCTGCATCGCCTGGAGCATCTTGGCGTTCCCCGTGACGTCCATCGTGTCGATCACGCCGTTGCATCCGGCCTGCTGCATCGCCACCACGTCGCTCTCGAGGGAGGCCGTCGCCGGCGAGACCGCCAGGTCCGAGTAACACACCGTGCCGCCCTCGCTCTTGTACACGTTCTCGAACTGCTGCGCCGCCTGGGCGCTGATGGCGATCGAGTACGCGAGGAACGCCATCTTGCTCGGGAGGTAGCCCGATTGCTTCGCGAGCTGGTAGACCCCATCGGAGATGTAGTACGGGCCGCCCGGCGGAGTCTGGTTGCAGCTCCCACCCGCCGGCGACCAATAGACGGGCTCTTCGGAGCGGTTGCAGTTGATCGCAAACCCGACGTCGGGGATGTTGGCGGACGTCATGGCCGGCACGCCGCCGTTGTCGGCGTCGGACGTCGACCCGACGAACGCCATCACCTTGGGGATCAGGTCCGAGACGTCGGCCGCGTTGGTCGACGCGTTCTGGCCGTCGTCCTCGACGTCGAGCGAGAGCTTGCGCCCGCAGATGCCCCCGGCCGCGTTGACCGCGGAGAACGCCGCCTCCACCCCCTGGCTGCCCTGGGGGAACGACCCGGTCAACGGCCCCGTCAGGCCGCTGACATTCCCGAAGGTGATGGAGGTGGTGGTGACCCCGGTGTCCGAGGCGGTGTTGCCCGCCGTGCCCGAGCAATACCCGGCCTCCGCCGCCGGTGCGAAGTTGAAACCGGTCGAGTTCGATGTGACCGGCGCCGTGGGGGCACTCGCCGCCACCGCGGTACCACTCGCCGCCGCCCCTCCCGTCCCGCTGGCGGCCGTCCTCACCCCAGTGGAGCCCGACGACGTCGACCCCGTGCCGCCCAGCGCCTGGGACGGCGACCCACACGGCACCGCCGTGGTCGTCGTCGACGAGGTCGAGGACGTGGTCGCGGGCTTGGGCTTCGTCGTCGTCGACGTGGTCGAAGAAGCAGTCGTCGTCGGGGTGCACGGAACAGTCGTCGCGGTCCCCAGCGCCTGAGCGCCCACCCCAGCGTCCGTCCCGCCTGCGCCAGCACCGAGATACGGACCCACGCGAGCCCCACACGAGGTCGCTACCAGGGACAATGCCAGTACACCCAGCAGTCCCGCCACTCTTTTGGTCACTCCAGCCCCCCGCACTTCAGGCACTCTCTACATAACGGGGGCGTGGCCATGGCCCTTGCGGAAACCGCGCCCCGCCAGCCCCAAACCGTTGGCCTGAGCTATACCCGCCGGACCGCCGGACACCCCCCATCCGTTCCCTTACACGGGTGTCAGAGAACGAGCTCCGAGGCCTCGCCGGCAGTGTCACGCGTCAAGAGCTTCCGTCCGTAGCCCCCCACCCGTTTGTGGGTAATGGATGTCAGGACGTGAAGCGAGCGGCAGCGATCAGATGGGTGTTCCGGGCGATTGCGATCATCATCCTGACCCTGGCGCTGCAGACGCTCGAGCTGCGAGCACCGTCACCAGCAGCGTGTCCGAACTGCGTCATTTTGGGCCCGGCCGTTCTACACCCCAGTTGCATCATCATGGTGGTCGCAGAGGGGAGAACGTGCTCATGAGCGCTGCCCGGCGCCGTGCAACGCCGGACTCGCGGCGGAGCGCATCGGACCTTCAATGTGCCCGAAACGTAGAGGGATGGCGTTGGCGCCTCAGGAGCCGGTAAGCGCACCGACGGGTCAGTCAGTCAATCCGGACAATTCGCTCCGAGATCCATCAACTGACGGTCAGGAGAGCACTGTCGTTCACCGAGATGGACCCGTCGGTGGCGTTCACGGTGTAGGTGCCGCTCGCTTGCGTCGTCGGGACGTTGCAGGACGCGAGGTCGAGGGTGCCGGTGGAGTCGGTCTCGATCGTGCAGACGGTGGTGACGCTCGAACCCGCCACGAGGCGCACGGTCACCGGGTCGTTGGCGGGCCAGCCGGAACCGGAGAACTCCAGGGGCTGTCCAGGTGCGCCCGTGTTGGACGAGTCGGTGATCGACGCGTTGTACACGGTGAGGTCGTACGTCGCCGAGTCGGCGTCCGCATCGGTGATCGTCACCACGTACTGCCCCGGCGCGGTCCCCGCTGGCACCGTGAACGCCGTCCCCGAGAAGGTTCCGGACGTGACGATGGTCGGTGCCGGGGACAACGTGACCGGCGTGGACCCGAACTTGGCCGTCAAGGCCGTGGCGGGCGCGTACCCCGTGCCGGTGACTCCGATCGACTGACCAGGGGCCGCGGTGGTGGTTGCGTGGCCGGTCGTCGCGCCGTAGAGCGTGAGCCCGGGTGTCAGTACGAAAGTCGCCGTGTCCATGATGTAGATCTGGTTGTCGCTGGCGTCCAACTTGTATTCGTTGGCCGGGAGGCCGGTCGGGACCGTGCACGTCTGGGCCGCAATGGTCCCGGTGGAGTCCGCCGAGATGGTGCAGACGGGCTGCGATACCGCGGTGCCCAAGCTCAGCGTGACGTTGATCGTTGCGCTGCCCGGCCACCCGGACCCGGTCAGGGTCACCCGATGCCCAGATGCCGTCGACGACCCGCCCGTCGTCGAATGGCTGATGGTGGCCTTGTACACGTCGAGGGTGAACGTGGCCACGTCGCCGTCGCCGTCGGTGATCGTGATGGTGACCGGCCCTGGGGACGTGACCGACTGCACGGTGAATTCAGGCGTCGTGGAGCCAGTTGAGGTCGAACCGCCGGTGGACAGTCCGTTCGAGGTCAGCACGACCGAGGTCGTCCCCTGTTCGGCCGTCACGTACGAGTTGGAACCGAACCCCGTTCCCAACACCCCCACCACCTGGCCAACCGCCGCTCGATGGATGACGTTCGTCGTTGGCCCCTGGCTCGTCACCAGTTCCATCGTGATACCGGGATCGACGGTAAACGCAGCGCTGTAGTTGTAATTGATGAACGTGTCCTCCGCGTTCAGGGTGTATCCGGTCCCCGGGTCCAAGGCAATGTCGGGAATGGTGTTGGGCACCGGGCATGTCTGCTTCTCGATGTTCCCGGTGGTGTCGGATTTGAGTTGGCACACTGTCGCCACGTTCGTGCCGAAGACCAGGCGAACGTTGACGGGGTCGTTTCCGGGCCAGCCAGAGCCGGTAAAGGCGAGCTGGTGTCCGGAGATGCCGCTCGTGGCCGCAGGCGTGATCGTGGCCTTGAAGACGTGGAGCGTGAACGTGGCGAGGATGGCCGGGGTCCCAGTCTCCAAGACGGTGACTTTCACGGTCTTGGGCGACGACACCCCTGGCACGACGAACGTGGGCGTTGGCGACGTCGTCAGCGACCCTTGTGTGCCCGTCTCGAGAATGGAGGGCGTGGTGGGCTCTGCCGTGCCACCGAACTCCACAGTGAGTTCGGTCGACGGTGCGAACCCTGTCGCCACAATGCCAACGGTCTGGTTCTGATCGACGTCGGCCGTGGTGGTGTTGGCCTGCCCGAGAAGCTGGATCCCCGGCTCAAGGGTGAACTTGGCCGTGGCGCTCTCCGAGAGGAACCCGTCGACGGCGGTCACTGTGTACGTACCCTGGGGGATCGTCGTCGCGATCGTGCACGCGTGCGCGTCGAGCCCGCCATCCGAATTGGTGGTCACCGCCAGCGAGGAGCAAGTGTTGGTAAAGACCCCCGTGCTCGACACCAAGGAGATGGTCAGCGTGTCTTCGCCGGGCCACCCCGACCCCGTGAAGTTGATGTGCCGACCCGACACCCCCTTCGTGAGGCTCGCCGTGATGGTGGCCTTGTACACGACGAGGGAGTACGTGGCCTTGTTGCCCGCGCCGTCCGAGACGACCACGGAGTGCTTGCCCGCTGCGGCCCCTGTGGGCACGTCGAAGGAAACCGCGGTGAACGAGCCGGACGCGGTGGTCTGAAGCGTGGTTCCCAACAGCGGCAGCGTGACGCCGTCGAAAGTGGCAGAGAGCGTGGAGGTCGCAGCGAATCCCGACCCGGTGACCTGAATCTGCTGCCCGGGTGTGGCATCAGGCGTGGGCTTCCCCCCTTGACCGAGCAGGACGATGCCGGATTGCAGAACCAACGGTGTGGAGTCCTGGACGGAGATGGAGCCGTCGACGGCGACCACGGTGTAGGAGCCCCGCGGGACGGTCGTCGGCACCGTGCAGCTCTCCGGGCTGGCGCTGCCCGTCGTGTCGGCGGTGAGGGTGCAGACCGGGACCGGGGTGTTCGCACCCTGCACCAGGCGGACCGAGATGCTGTCGTTTGCCGGCCAGCCGGAGCCGCTGAACGTGACCGGTTGGCCTGATGCGGCGTGGGCCGGGGCGTGGCTGATGGTCGCGCCGTAGATATCGAGGTCATAGGTGGCCGAGTGAGCACTGGCGTCCTTGACGGTCACCGCGGCGACCCCAGCCGGCGCATCGGACGGAACGGTGAAGCTCACCCCGGAGATCGATCCAACGGTGTTCGTCACCGCCGCAGGGTTCAGGGTCACGGCAGTGGCCCCGAACTTGGCTGACAGGCTCGAGCTGGCCGAGAAGCCGGCGCCGGTGATCGATATCGACTGTCCCGGCGCCGCCGTGGCGGTCGCGATGCCGGCTTCGCCCAGCAGGGTGATGGACGGGCCGATCGTGAGGGTGCCACCCGTCGCCGACAGGCTCCCGCTGTCCTCAGCGCTGACCGCGTACGGGCCATCGGGCAGGGTGGTGGGTACCGTGCAGGTCTGGGCGGCGATCGTCCCCGTCGAGTTGGTCGTCACGTGGCAGAGCAGGGTCACCGGGCTGGTTCCCACGTTGATGGTGACCGACTCGCTCGGGTTCCAACCGGTGCCACTGACGGTAACCCGGGCGCCCGCCGCCGCCGACGAGGGGCTGACGGAAATGGTGGGACTGGCGGCGAAGGCCGGGGGGGCGAGGACGCTCAGACCGACGATCGCCAGCGTGAGGGCGCCGAAAAGAGCGGCCACGCTACGGGCCAGGCCCGCCCTTCCGTTCTGCCAGGCGGTGCCGACGCGGCGGACCCACCGGTCATCGTTGCTGTGACCGACCATGTGCTCTCACTCCTCGGGTGTGCGTATTCAGCTATTCGGACTACTGGCGCCGAGGACAGCTCTCGAACCAGGGCTGCCCAGTGGGTGCCGTGCGCCTTGCCCTCGAGCGGCATCCCACCTGCATGCGGGAGGCTCGCCGCCGGTTGAAGGCACGTAGTCCCACCCGCCAGAGAATCGACGCATCGCTCCACTTTCTTGAGCGCCATTCGCCAATGGGTCAAAACCCCGCGCCCTCGCCAATCATGCCAAGAATAGTGGAGGAGCGGGTCGCGCCCGGGTATATCAGCCCTATTCGACCGAGGACAGCCGGGCGTTGGCCAACGTCCCCGCCGAGCGCAGGGCCGAGACCACCCCCGCACAGAATGCGATCGCCGCCAGCACGTAGGCCGTCACCGAGAACGCGTGCGCCGCCCCGGCGGCGACCTCGGTCACGCCGGACCCAGCCCCCCGGTCGCCCCCTGCCACGGTGAAGATCGTCCCCGTCACGGCCAGGCCCAACGCCGTCCCCAACCCCCGCGTCATGTTCAAGACCCCCGAGGCCATCCCGGCGTGCGACTCCGGTGCGGCACCCATGATCGACGCGTTGTTGGGCGAGGTGAACAGCCCCATCCCCACGCCGACGCACGCCAACAACACTAAGAACGCCGCGACCGTCGACGGCCGCATCGCCCCCAGCAGGACGAGCGCCACACACACCAAGCCCATCCCCGTCACGCACAAGGGACGAGCGCCGACCTGGTCGGCCACCCGTCCGGCCAGCGGTGCCACCACGCCGAAGGCGAACGGAAACGCCATCAGCTCCAACCCCGAGCGGGCCGTCCCGTAGCCCAACGCACGCTCGAAGTAGAACGGCACCAACAACAGCACCCCGAACATCACCAGGTACGACCCCATGCCGCTGGCGATTCCCGTCGAGAACCGTGCGCTCCGGAACAGGCCGAGGTCCATCATCGGATCGCCCGTCCGTCGCTCGTGCACCACGAACCAGCCACCAAGACCGAAGGCCACGACGAACAACGCGACGATCAGCGCCGACCCCCACCCGAGCGTCGCTCCGAAGGAGATCGCCGACAGCAGCAGCACAACGGCCGGGAAGAACACCGCCAACCCCGTCCAGTCGAAGCGAACCCGGGCCAACAGGTGACGCGACCGGGGCACCAACAAGACCGCCGCCACCGCCCCGAACACCCCGAACGGCACGTTGACGAAGAAGATCAGGCGCCACCCCCCGGCGGCCAGCAACAGCCCACCCACGCTCGGGCCTAGAGCAAGCCCCAGCGCCTGGGCCGCACCCTGGAACCCGATTGCGCGGCCCAGCGACCGTGCCGGCACCACGAGCACAATGATCGCCAGCGAATTCGCCTGCAGCATCGCCGCCCCCACCGCCTGCAAGGCCCGGAACCCGCACAGCCACCCCAGCCCGGGCGCCAGCCCGCACAGCACCGAGGCCAGCGTGAAGATCACGAAGCCGTAGACGTAGAGCAGCTTGCGCCCCCACATGTCGGCGAAACGCCCCACGGCCGTCACCGTCGCCACGAGCACGACGAGATACGACAACCCGACCCACGTCACCGCACCCACCGAGGCGTCGAAGGTGTGCTGCAACGTGGGCAGCGCGACCGTCACGATCGATGCGTCGAGCTGGCCCATGAAGGCGCCGACGCAGACGGCGGCCACGGCGAACCAGGGGGCGTTGGGCTTCTCCCGGATCAGCTGGGGGCGCCGCGGTTCGACCAGGAGCCGGTCCCACGTCCACGTCCAGGGGCGTGGCGCGTCGGACGTCACGTGGTCGCTCGGATGTCCCGTGACGATGTGCCGACGAGCAACGGGGTGGCCACAGCGTCGATCCTGACTTCCACCAGTCGGCGCTCGCCCGGGTCCAACCTGACTTTCACGAACCCCGCCAGCTCGTGGTGGTCGTCGATGCGCCGGTACACCTGCACCACCTCGGTGCCGCGTCGCGTGCCGCGGTTCAAGAGCTGCACCGACACCGAGTCCGCCGAGATCGTCACGTCCTCCCACACCACGTCGCCGTAGGTCAGCCCGTGGCCGAAGGGGAACAGGGGCTCGATGCCCGCCGCGTCGTAGTGCCGGTACCCGACCCGCACGCCTTCCTCGTAGACCACCTTGCCGTCGACGCCGGGGTAGCGCTCGGTCGCGCCCGCGGCCGGTGTGTCCTCCAGTCGGGCCGGCAATGTGATGGGCAGCCGTCCCCCCGGGTCCGACGCCCCGACCAAGATGTCGGCCAGCGCATCGGCCCCTTCCTCGCCGGCGTACCACGTGACGAGGATGGCTCCGGCCCGATCGGCCCACGGCATCTCGACCGGCGAGCCCGCGTTCACCACCACGACCGTGCGCGGGTTGGCCTCGATGACCGCCTCGATGAGCTCGCGCTGGCGGCCCGGCAGCGCGAGGTCGGGCCGGTCGTACCCCTCGGATTCCCACTGCCCGTTCAGGCCCACCACGACGACCGCGACGTCGGCTTCGGCGGCTGCGGCGACCGCCCGCTCGAACTCGTCGCCGGGGTCGGGGCGCGCTGCACCGATGCGCGCGCCCATGATCAGGTTGGACGTCGAGCGCGGCCACACGTCGACGCTTAGCGCGTAGGCACGGCCGGCCTCGAGCTCGTACGCCACCTCGACCGGCTCGCTGCCCGCGCCGTAGAATCCGGTGCCGCGCACCGGCTCGCTGTTGTCGACCACGACCTCGCCGTCGAGGCGCAACACGGCCCGCCCGGCCGTCTCGAGGCCCAGGCGCCAGCTGCCCGAGGTGTCGGGGGTGAACGTGGCCGAGAGGCGGGCCGACCACCGCCCCGTCTCCAGCCCGACCGGCGGTCCGATCCACACGGCGCGTGCCGAACGGGTCACACCGGTCGCGACCGGCGAGGGGACTTCACCCTCACGGGTCGGCGGGTCGGGCCGGTCGAAGTACTCGACGGTGAAGCCCTCGTACGGCGCCAGCAATCGGACGTCGATCGGCGCCAGGCCCTTGTCGATACGGCAGCCCACCTCGAACGTCACCGTCGCGCCCGGCAGTCGCGCGGTCAGGGCGTCCGCGACGCTCCGGCGCCGGAAAGGCGTCACCTCGGAGCTCCCGCCGCCCATCGCCATCTGGCTCGCGTTGGGACCGATGACGGCCACGCTCGACAGCGTGGCAGGGTCGAGCGGGAGCAGCCCGTCGTTCGCCAGCAGGACCGTGCCGGCGGCGGCCACCTCTCTGGCCACGGCGCGGCGGCCCGGGTCGTCCTCCTCGCGCTCGGCGGCGGCGGCCGTCGCGACCGGCCCGTCCGGGCCGATCAGGCCGACGCGCGCCATGAGACGCAGCACGTGGCGCACCTGGCCCTCGACCACGACCTCGTCGACGTGGCCAGCGCGGACCGCGCCGGCGAGGGCAGGGCCGAACCAGTGCGGTGGTCCCGGCATCTCGAGGTCCAGGCCGGCGCGGGCCGCCGGAGTCGTCGAATGCGTGCCGTACCAGTCCGACACGACCAGCCCGTCGAACTCCCACTCGTCGCGCAGGATGCCGTCGATCAGGTCCAGCTGCTCGCCGCAGTAGATCCCGTTCACCTTGTTGTACGCGGTCATCAGCGCCCACACGCCGGCCTCGCACACCGCCGCTTCGAACGGCACCAGGTGCACGGCGCGCAGCGTGTCCTCGTCGACCTCGGCGCTGATGGTCATCCGTTCGTACTCCTGGTCGTTACAGGCGAAATGCTTGACGCAGCACGCGACGCCGTGGCTCTGGACGCCGGTGACGTACGCCACGGTGAGACGGGCGGTGAGCAGTGGGTCCTCAGACAGCGACTCGAACGTGCGGCCGGCCAGGGGAGTGCGGGGGATGCAGACCGTCGGGCCCAGGAGCACGTGCACGCCTTTGGACGCCGCCTCCGCGGCCAGGACCTCGCCCAGGCGCCCGACCAACTCGGTGTCCCAGGTCGAGCCGACGGCCATGCCACACGGGAGCGACAACGAGCGTCGCCCGCCGAAGCTGTCGCCCCGCACACCCGACGGACCGTCGGAGACCTTGAGCGCAGGGATGCCCAGGCGGGGGACCGGGGGCAGGTACCACAGGCTTGCTCCGGCCGTCAGCGAGCACCTCTCGTCGAGGTTGAGCTCGGCGACGAGGCGCTCGATGGCGCCGGCGGACTCGGCTCCGGCGTCTACCACGTGTCCACGAAGGGGCGGCCCTGCGCCCGCACCGAGCGAGGTGGAGCCGACGCCAGGGCGTGTGTGACGCGGGCCCTGGTGTCGGCGGGGTCGATGACGTCGTCGATCTCGAAGTGCTCGGCCACGTGCAACGCCTTGCCGTGCTGGTAGGCGCGCTCGACCATGGCGTCGAAAGCGGCCGCGCGCGCCTCGGGTTCTTCGATGGCGTCGAGCTCGCGCCGGAAGCCCAGCCGGACGGCGCCTTCGAGGCGCATGCCGCCGAGCTCGCCGGTCGGCCAGGCGACCGTGAACAGTGGGCGGTGGAACGATCCCCCCGCCATCGCCTGCGCGCCCAGCCCGTAGCCCTTGCGCAAGATGACACAGCAGAAGGGCACGCTGAGGGATGCGCCGACCACGAACATGCGGCTCACATGGCGTACCAGCGCGGTCTCCTCCGCGTCGGGGCCCACCATGAATCCCGGCGTGTCACACAGCGAGAGCACCGGCAGCCCGAAGGCCTCGCAGAGCTGCAAGAACCGGGCCGCCTTGTCGGCACAGGGCCCGTCCACCGCGCCGGCCAGGTGCAGCGGATTGTTGGCGATGACGCCGACGGCGTGGCCCTCCATGCGGGCGAGCGCAGTGACCATCCCCGGCGCGAACGCCGGGCGCAGCTCGAGCACGGAGCCCTCGTCGGCCAGCAATTCGAGCGCACGGTGGACGTCGTAGACGCGGCGGCGATCGGGCGGCACCACGTCGCGCAGGAGCGTCTGGTCCGGTGTCGTCCACGTCGGGAGGTCACCCTGGAAGTAGGACAGGTACCTGCGCGCGACGTCGACGGCCTGCTTCTCGTCCGCGACCAGGACGTCGATGACGCCGTTGGGCACCTGCACCGACACGGGGCCGACGTCTTCGGGGGCGAACACCCCGAGGCCGCCGCCCTCGATCATGGCCGGGCCACCCATCCCGATGTTGGCGTCGGGGGTGGCGATGATGACATGGCAACATCCGAGCAGCGCCGCGTTGCCGGCGAAGCAGCGCCCGGACACGATGCCGACGAGCGGGACCTGCCCGCTCAGCGCCGCGAACAGCGCGAAGGCCTCGGTGTCGAGTCCTGTCACGACGGCCGTGTCGGTGTCGCCGGGGCGCCCGCCGCCGCCCTCGGCGAACAGGACCACGGGGAGATGCAGCCGCTCGACGAGCTCGAAGAGGCGGTCCTTCTTCTTGTGGTTCATCTGGCCCTGGGTGCCCGCCAGGACCGAGTAGTCGTACGACAGGACGGCGCAGCGCGCCTGTTCGGACCGGAACAGGTGGCCGTTCACGCGGCCGATCCCGGTGATCAGACCGTCGGCCGGCGTGTTGGCGATCAGGTCGTCGGTGCTGCGGCGCGCCCGCTGCGCGGCGATGACGAAGCGCCCGTACTCCTCGAAGCTGCCCGGGTCGCACAGATCCTCGATGTTCTCGCGCGCCGTTCTGCGCCCGGCGTCGTGGCGGCGCTCCGTCGCCTGGGGCCGGCCCGGATCGAGGGTGGCGGCAACGCGGGCGCGCACTTCGGAGAGCTCCGGGCGGACGTCGACGGCGCTGGACGCGGCAGAGACGGTGGGGGCTTCCGACAAGACGACAGCGTCCGTGGTCGCGCTGAGCGACAGCAGCATGTCCCCGGGCTGCACGGCATCGCCGGGCGCCACCGCCACCGAGTCGATCCGTCCCGGCGTGGCGGCCTCCACCACATGCTCCATCTTCATGGACTCGAGCACGACGAGGACGGCGCCTGGGCGCACGCGGTCGCCCGGGGCCACCTCGACCCGGAGCACGGTGCCGGCGAAGGAGGCGGTGAGGTCAGTCACCCTGCCAGAGCGGCTGGTCCACCTCGAAGCCCGGGTCGGCCCCCCAGGTGTTGCGGTAGGCGACCTCGTGGGCGGGGCGGCGCTCGGCGATGGCCCAGGTGCCGGTGGGCCAGCCGAAGCTGACGGTGCCCGAGAGGATCCAGCCTTGGTCGGTCGGCACGCCGAGGATCTCGAGGGTCTCGGCCGGGTGGAAGAACTGGAGCAGCGCGGTGAGGCAGCTGCCGACGCCCTGGCCCCGGGCGGCGAGCATGGCGTTCCACACGGCCGGGTAGATGGAGCCGCCCGTCGGGTCGTGCTGGCTGAACGGGAACAGGTAGAGCGGGACGTCCTCGAAGTGATCGCCCAGCCACTGGGCCGAGCGCTGGATCTTCAGGATCTCGACGGAGGCGGGGTCGGCCGGGTTGGCGGCGGCCGCATCGAGCTGCGACTTGTAGACGGTCTTCCAGAGCTCGCCGATGGCGTGGCGGTAGAGGGGCCCGAGGGCGGCCTTCTTCTCGGGGTCGTCGAGCAGGAGGAACCGCCAGTTCTGCTGGTTGCCGCCGGAAGGGGCCCGGATGGCCGCATCGAGGATGATGGCCTGGATCTCGACGGGGATGGGGTCGGTGCTGACCCGTCGCATGGCGCGGGTCGTGTAGAGGGCCTCGTAGATGTCCATGCACCGACCTTAGGTCGCGGTGGGCGCAGGACGAAGCTGGGTTGTCCCAGTGCTGAACTGGGCTCGGTGCGATGTCAGCCGAAGACCGCCAGCTCGCACGCGTTGGGGTTGGTGTCCAGGCCCAGAGTCGGGTCGAACGACTGCTCGAACCTGCCTGATGGGGCGACCCAGACGTTGCCCGCCGAGTCGTACTCGACGACGTAGGACGTGGTCGTGGGCGGCGCGTGCAGATAGGGGCCATCGGCGGCGGTGGTGAGGGGCGCGTAGTTGCTCACGTAGGTGCCGGCGCTCCATGCGGCGGGCGGCACCGGCAACGAGCCCTTTTGGGCGTCGTACGAGGTGGCGGCGAGTTCGACCGACCTGACATCGGACTCACAGGCGGCGATGGCGGCCGGCCGCTGTTGCGGCACCACCACCGCCGGGGGCGTGACGAGCGGCGCTCCCGGGGTGATGACGACGTTGTGCAGCGTGGTGAGGGCGGCGATGAGGGCGCAAACGTCCCCATCGAAAACGTCGCTTCGAAGTCGTTCTGCGCTACCTGGGTCGCACCTGGGAAGTTGGCGTCCGTCCGCCTAGTAGGCGTAAACGAGGCCGCCCGAATCGCTGATCACGAGAATGTCGAGAGCCAGCGACTTGTCTCCGAAGACGCCCACCTCGGACCCGAGACGCAGACCAATTTCGTCGCCACCATGGAGACGAGCGGCCATGGCTCCCAGCGCGACGACCTCGAGACGCCGAACGACCCGGCAGGCCTACATCGGCACCGCCAAATACCGGTTGACACGAACGCAGGGGTTGGGAATAATCGCTTGTCTCTCGTCGAAGGCAACCGGCGAGGATCCCAAGGGCGACCATCGGGCCGCTCCCGACCACGACGTGTCCTGATTGGCGAAGGCGCGGAGGTTTCGGCAACTCCTCGCCGTGGAGGTGGTGGCAATGATTGGTGCGCGGCAGCAGCGAACCTCGACTCTGGCGGCGCGTCACGCCCCGCGTTTGCTGGCCGGCGTGCTGGGGGCCGCGCTGCTGACGGCCGGCGTCGTCAGCCTGCCGGCGCAGGCCGGTGCGGCCACCACGACCGTCACCATCTCGTCGGTCGCGGCCGCTCCGAGCACCGCCGCCGGCGCGACCACGGGGTACGCCGTCGTGTTCACGACGTCATCGGGCGGCGCGCTCGGCCTCAGGCGACACGGTCACGCTGACTTTCCCCACTGGGACCAGCTTCGGTTCGGCCGCGTACTCAAGTACCCTCACCGACGTCGCCACGGGGGCCCAAGTAGGCGCCAGCGGTGAACCCAGCGGCACCTCGTTGTCGATCTTCACGTCCCAGTCCGTGGCCGCGAGCACGCAGCTGCGTGCGTTCATCCCCGGCGTGATCAACCCGACGACCACGTCGACGACAGACACCATCGGCGTTTCGACCACGACTGACACCGGGAACGCCACATCACCGAAGTTCAGCGTCACCGCCGCCACGTCGGTCTCGGCGGTCAGCGCCGTTGAATCACCGACCACGGCCACCTCTGCGCAGACCGGGACCGGCGTGACGTTCACGGCAAAGACCGCGCTGTCGGGCGTAGACGGAAGCGCCGTGAACGTGACCTTCCCCGCGTCGTTCTCGCTGTCGAACATCGAGACCTGTGCCCAGGACCTCTGCGGGCCCAACAGTGTCCTTACCGACACGACGACCAGCGAGCGGATCACCACGCTCAGTTCGGTGTCGGGACAGACGGCGACGTTCACGCTGGGGGAGGGTCAGGTCGTCAACGCCGGTGACTCGCTCTCGCTCTGGGTGGAGGGCGTGAGGAACCCGACGAGCGTTCCTTCCTCGCAGCCCAAGGTCCAGATCGCGACCACGTCGGACACCACCCCGGTCAGCTCGAACGCGCTGGCCATCACCGCAGCCAAGTCCGTCACCGCGGTCGCCGTGACGAACACCGGTCCCTCGGCGGGGACGGGCTCGCCGACCGACTACAGCCTCTCATTCACCACCTCGTCGACGGGTGCCCTGTCCTCGATCGCGGGCAGCTCGGTCACGGTCACCTTTCCTACGGGTTTCAACACCTCGCAGGTGGCCTGCTACGGCGTCTCAGACTGTCCGGACCTGATCACCGACCTCACGACCGGTGCGGTGGTCGGAAGCCTGAGCGGCACGGGGGCCACGGTCACCGGGACCATCGCGTGCTGTCAGCAGACAAGCGTCACCGCGGGCGACACCCTCCAGCTGGTGATGCACGACGTCGTCAACGCGTCGACGGCAAGCACAGCCGACGCCGTGAAGGTGGAGACTTCCTCTGACAACGCCTCCGCCGTCGCGTCCAACAAGTTCAGTGTCGTCGCCAGCCACGCCGCGGGGAAACCCACGTTGGCCCTGACACCCACCGCAGCTGCAGGCGCCGTGACCACTTACGTCGCAACGTTCGCCACCTCTACCACCGGTGGCCTGGCCGGTGCCGACGGGGCCAGCGTCACGGTGAACCTTCCCAGCGCCGCCACCTACAGCTACACCGGATCGGTGTCGCTGTTCGACCAGACGACCGGGCAGGCCCTGACCTCGTACAGCTCCCCGGACCTGAACGGCTCCGCTGTCACCATCCCGTTGGAGTCGGGGACGGTAGCCAACCCCGGTGACGTCCTGACCGCCACCATCGGGGGCGTGACCAACCCGTCGGCGACCGGCACGGTCAAGGTAACCGTCAGCACATCGTCCGACACGGTGTCCGCCGCGTCGAACACCGTCACGGTGACGGCGCAGAAGGCGGTCAGTGGGGTCGCCGTCAAGGTGACGGGGCCGACGACGGCCGCAGGTGCGCTGACGGGCTACGCGGTTTCGTTCACCACCTCCTCGACCGGTGCGCTGAGTGGTACGGCAGGCAGCAGCGTCACCATGACCTTCCCGACCGGCTTCGCCACAGAGCTCGAGTACACGAGCTCGCTCATCGACACGTCCACCGGAGCCGTCGTCGGCGCCCTCTACGGCACCGGAAGCACCTCGGCGGAGGCCACCATCGGCGCTGGCTCGATCGTCAACGCGGGGGACACGCTGACGGCCGACTTGAACGGGGTCATCAATTCCACGACGACCGGCACCGCCTACACGGTGAGCGTCAACACTTCGTCCGACAAGGCGGCCGTATCGGGCAAGTTCAGCGTCACCGCGGCAGGCAAGGTGACCTCGGTCAAGAACGTGCTCACGGGACCGACCGACGTCGCCTCCGCGCTCACGGGGTACCAGGTCACCTTCACGACGCCGTCGTCGGGCGCTCTCTCACCTGCCGTCGGGAGTGCGCTGACCGTGACCCTGCCGTCAGGTTTCTCGGCGGGCAACAACGAGTCCTGGAGCATCCTGGACAAGACCACGGGCACCAACGTCGGGAGCTGTCTCTACGTCGGCGAGTGCTACTACTCCAGTACCCTCGCGCTTTCGCAGCCGGTCAAGGGCGGTGACGTGCTCCAAGTCACGCTGGACGGCGTGACCAACTCGGCCACCACGGGGAACGCGTACAAGTTCAGCGTCTCGACGACCTCGAGCCCGTCGTCCGTGGCTGCCACGACGGGCGTCACCGTGGCCGCAGCGCATGCCGTCTCCACGGTGGCGGTCAAAGAAGACGGGCCTTCGGACGCGGCCGGCGCGCAAACGGTCTACACCGTGACGTTCAAGACCTCATCGAGCGGGGCTCTTTCGCCGTCGGTGGACAGCTCGGTCACGCTTGAGTTCCCGAGTGGGTTCCTGGGATCTCAAAGCGGAACTGGCTACACGGTGAAGGACACCACGAGCGGGAAGATTGTCGCTCAGTGCAGTGAGTCGTCCGGGTGCTATGCGTACTGGAGCTCAGGCGAGGCCATTGCTCTGAGCGGCGCGGTGGCCGCGGGCGACACGTTGGCGGTCACGCTCGACGGAGTGCACAACGGTCCGGCGGCGACCAACGACACGGTGACGGTGACCACGAGCTCGGATCCCACCTCTGCCACGTCGTCCACCTTCAAGATCGTGGCCGAGAGCGCAGTCAGCGCGCCGACCGTGAGCACGGCGCCGTCCGCTGCGTCCGGTGCTCTGACGGGCTGGACGGTGTCGTTCACGACGTCTGCGACTGGTGGCCTGTCGGGTGCGGCGCAGAGCTTCGTGACGGCGATCGTGCCCGCGGGCGTGCAGACCCCGTGCGACTCGTATTACGGATACGAAGAGGCCAACGACAGTCTGCTGATCGACACCACGACGGGTATCGACGTCGGGAACGAGTTCGTCTGCGTCAACGGGGGCACCATGACCATCAGCATTCTGCCTGCGGCCGTGGTGCACGCCGGGGACCATCTGACTCTCTACCTCAACGGGATCGTGAACCCAGCCGCTCCAGGCAAGTACCAGGTCGGCATGGTGACCAGTTCCGACCTCACCGAAGTGAAGTCACCCGCCTTCACTCTGGTGGCACAGAACTCGGTGGGTACGCCGAAGTTGAGCCTGTCGGACTCCGCCGCGGGAGCGTTGTCGAACTACACCATCACCGTCGTCACGTCCAAGACCGGTGGCCTCTCTGGACGCGTCGGGAGCGATGTCCTGGTCACGCTTCCCCAGGGCACGGGGATCAGCCAGGCCTATTACGCGCTCACCGACACCACGTCGGGTGCCGTGGTCGGCTCCGGTTATCTGTCTCAGGCTGCGCTCGAGTCGACCGATTACGCCTTGCCGCTGAACGACGAGACCTCGGGTGAGCTCACCAAGGCCGGGGACACGCTGCAGATCACCCTGACCGACATCACGAACCCGGTCGCCGGTTCCTACACCCTGTCGGTGTCGACGACCTCCGACTGGTACCAGGTGCCGTCAGCGACGTACAAGATCACCTAGTAGCCAGATAACGCCGACCGCCAGGACACGTCGGGAGATCTCGAGGGGTCCTCACGCAACGGGACCCTGGAGGGGCCATCCCTCCGGGGTCCGTCGACCTCTCGCTCAGCCCGAGTCGGATCGGCGACCGGCCGCTGCCTTGGCGTCAGGGCGCCGTGCCTTCGTTGACCATCTGGAGCTTCTCGACCGCCTCGATGTAGTCCTCGACCATGCCGAGCACGACGTCCCGGGTGCGGCGCACCTGCGTGGCCTGCCCGATGACCTGGCCGCACGGGTTGAAGTTCACGTCCCGCGCCTCCTCGGGGTAGGCGTGGCCGCGCGACACACAGTCGATGGCGACCATCATCTGCAGCGGCATCCCGAGGGGCTTGGGGTTGTCCGGGGCCTCCCACGCGTCGGTCCAGTCGTTCTTGAGCAGTCGGCACGGCTTGCCGGTGAAGGAGCGCGAGCGGACGGTGTCGCGTGACGTCGCCTTGAGGTAGCTGTCCATCTGCTTGGGAGGGACGTCTGCCTCTTCGACCGTCAGCCACAGCGAACCCGTCCAGACCCCCGCCGCGCCCATGATCATGGCGGCGGCCATCTGGCGGCCGGAGCCCACGCCGCCGGCGGCGAGGACGGGCAGGGGGGCGACGGCATCGATGACCTCGGGCCACAGGACGATGGAGCCGACGTCGCCAGTGTGGCCGCCGCCTTCGGACCCTTGGCAGATGACGATGTCGACGCCGGCCGCCTTGTGGTTCAGGGCGTGCTTCACCGAGCCGGCCAGGGCCGCCATCAGCATCCCGTGGTCGTGGACCTGCGCGATGACGTCGTCGGGCGGCGTACCGAGCGCGTTGGCCACCAGCTTCACCTTGGGGTGGCGCAGGATGACCTCGACGAGCGGCGCCGCCGTGGCCGCCGTCCAGCCGAGGAGCTCGCGGCGCGGCCCGCCCTCGAGCTCGGGGACGCCGTGGTCGGCCAGGATCTTCTTGGCGAAGGTGCGGTGCTCCTCCGGGATCATGGCCCGGAGCTCCTCCTCGAGCTTGACCGGGTCGATCTCGTCCATGCCCTCGTACTTGCCGGGGATGACGATGTCGACGCCATAGGGGCGGTCGCCGACGTGCTGGTCGAGCCAGGTCAACTCGACCTCGAGTTCGTCGGCGCTGAACCCGACGGCGCCGAGGACGCCCAGGCCGCCGGCGTTGGTGACGGCAGCGGCCACGTCCCGGCAGTGGGTGAAGGCGAAGATCGGGAACTCGATCCCGAGGCGTTCGCAGAGCTCGTTGTGCACCGGGAGACCTCCTGAGTGGGCGTCCGGACTACTTCTCAATTGTGCGGCGGTTGGATGGGCGCCGCCATCGTGGCGACCGGCTGCCCCGGTTCTCGACGGCAACTAGAACAGATTCTACTTTTTGACGGCGGATCGTGCAGGTTCAGATCCGGCCACACTCGTCAGGGTGTACCGGCGGTCTCGGCTTCATGCTCGGACTCCTGATCCGCGAACTGCGTTCGGTAGAGCTCCGCGTACAGACCGTTCTGGGCCAGCAGCTGGGCGTGGGTGCCGCGCTCGACGATCCGCCCGCCGTCGACGACGAGGAGCTCGTCGGCCTCGCGCACCGTGGAGAGCCGGTGGGCAATGACGAGGGAGGTGCGCCCGGTGAGCGTCTCGCGCAGGGCGCGCTGGACGGCGGCCTCCGACTCGGAGTCGAGGTGGGCCGTGGCCTCGTCGAGGACGACGATGTCGGGCGCCTTGAGGAGGAGCCGGGCCAGCGCGACGCGCTGCTTCTCACCGCCCGAGAGGCGGTAGCCCCGTTCACCGATGACCGTATCGAGGCCGTCGGGGAGGTCGGCGACGAGGTGCCCGATCTGGGCCTGGTCGAGCGCCTCGAGCACGTCGGCCTCGCTGGCCTCGGGGCGCGCGTAGAGCAGGTTGGCGCGCAGCGTGTCGTGGAACAGGTGCGGGTCCTGGGAGACCACGCCGACGACGTCGCGCACCGAGGCCATGGTCGCCTGGCGCACGTCGATGCCGCTCAATTTCACGGCGCCCTTGGTCACGTCGTAGAGGCGGGGGACCAGGTTCGAGATCGTGGTCTTGCCGGCGCCGGACGGGCCTACCAGCGCGACCATCTCTCCCGGCTCGACTCGGAACGAGACGTCGTGCAGGACCTCGCTGCGCAGCCCGGACTCGAGCACGGCCACCGACTCGAGCGACGCCAGCGAGACCTCGCCCGCGCTGGGGTAGGTGAAGCTGACGTCGTCGAACTCGATCGACGCGTGGCCACGGGGGATCGGGACGGCGTCGGGTGCCTCCTCGATCATCGGGACGATGTCCAGCACCTCGAAAAGACGCTCGAAGGAGACGAGGGCCGTCATCACGTCGAGGTTGAGGTTCGAGAGCTGGGTGAGGGGCTGGTAGAGCCGGGTGAGGTAGCTCGTCAGCGCCACGACGGTGCCGAGGGCCAACTCACCGTTCACGGCGGCCACGCCGCCCACCCCGTAGACGATGGCGGTGGCCAGGGAGGCGGTGAGGGTCAGGGCAACGAAGAAGACGCGGGAGTAGGTGGCCTGTGCGATGCCGATGTCGCGGACGCGCCCCGCCTTGGCGTCGAAGGAGTTCGCCTCGGCTTCGGGCCGCCCCATGAGCTTGACGAGCATGGCGCCGCCCACCTGGAAGCGCTCCTGCATGACCATGTTCATCTCGCTGTTGAGGTTGTAGCCCTCCTTGGTCAGCGCGCCGATGCGCTGCCCGACGAAGCGGGCGGGCACCAGGAAGAGTGGCACGAGGATCAGCGCGGCCAGGGTGATCTGCCAGCTCAGGGCGAACATGACCGCAATGACGATGACGACGGTCACAAAGTTGCCCACGACGTTCGACAACAGGTCGGTGAACGCCTGCTGGGCCCCGATGACGTCGTTGTTAAGGCGGCTGACCAGGGCGCCGGTCTGGGTGCGGGTGAAGAAGGCCAGCGGCATGCGCTGGATGTGGCGGAACACCTTCGAGCGCATGTCGTAGATCAGGCTCTCGCCGATGAAGGCCGAGATCCGCCGCTCGGTCAACGCCAGGCCACCGTCGGCGAGGGCCAGCACGGCCACCAGGACGGCCAGCCAGATGACCAGGTCGGCATCCTTCTTCAGGATCCCGTTGTCGATCAGGGAACGCAGGATCAGGGGGTTCACGGCCGCGATCACGGCATCGAGGATGACCACGGGGACGAAGACGGCCAGGATCTTCCGGTAGGGGACGGCGAAGGTGAGCATGCGCCGGGCCGTGCCCTTCTTGACCCGGTGCTCAAGGACGGCCCGGTCCTGGCGCATGGAGCGCATGCCGCCCCATCCGCCGCCCCGGCCGCCCCCCATGGCGTGGCCTCGCATGTTCATCCCCTGCAACCTAACTGTCAGGTGCGCCCGGACCCGCCGTAGGCTGCCTCAGGTGCGATGAAGGCACTCGCTGGCGGCGGTCGGAACAGGGTTGGCGCTCGGGATGGCGGCGAGCGCCGTGGGGACCACGGCGGCGGGGAGCAGCAGCGGGCACAGCGGCGTCTTGTTTCGGCCCGTCTTGTGTGCGGTGTCACCCCTCGACCGTTTCATCACGACACCCCAGCCCAGCGTCTCGGCTTCGTCGTGCAGCCCTTCGAACCGACTCACCACCGACAACATGGCCGTGACGCCGGGAGGGTCGGCCCAGGGGTACACGACGCGGACGCCTCCGGGGGTCGTCGATCTACTCGGCGACGCCCTCGTCACAGGCCTTGCGCTACGTCCTTGGGCCGGCACAGATGTCGGCGTCGGCCATCGGGTCGGCCACGGCCGTCAAGGATCAGGTGGGGGAACTGGGTGGTCGATGACACGACGACCTCGCAGGGGGCGAGGCAGTGGGACAAGGTGGCAAAGGAGAACCTCCATCGCATTTTGGCGGTGGACGTGGACGGGGTGGTGGTGTCGGCACCGATCATCGAGCCGACTCAGACGTCGTTCACCTCGTTCGACGGGAACGGTGAGATCTCGGGCGGTCGGCTGACACGCGCCGAGGCGCAGAGGATCGCAGCAGCTATGTCCGGGGGCGGCTAGTCGCAGGCGGGGGCGCGACGACGTTGTATGCGCAGCGAGTGCCGGGGTGCCGACCGTTCAGTCAGGCGATGGTGGTGCGGCGCCGGATCAACGTGACGACGAGAAAGCCCAGCGCGAGAAGTGCCATCGCGCCGACGACAGAGGCCATCACGTTCGGTCCCGTGAGCACGGGCCCGGAGGCCGCATTGGAGGCGTTCGTCGCGATGTGTGACGCGAGCGTGGTGCGGACGCTCCCCGAGTGGAACCGCGTCGCGGCCGACGCCATGGCGGATCCTGACGTCACGACCCAAAGGGCGGCGCACGTCACCGCAGCAGCGGTCATGGCTGAAAACTTGCGAAGTTTTCCCACGGCTGTATTGCCTCCCTGGGGAAATCGGCCCCTGCGCCCTTCGGCACCGCCGCCGATTTCGCTCATCTGTGAAACAAGTTGTGTGCGTGACTCTTGCGGGAAGTTCCTTTACAACCCCCATTTCCATAGGAATCCGGGTTCGGAGGGAAACGGGAGGTGAATTGACGGCGACACGAAGCAGACAGGCCGCGACACCAGCGCCAGCACGGGTTGCGCTGGGCATGCGCGTTTGATCGATCGAGGTTGCGCAGAAACGGGGCTTGCGGCGAGGGTGCCGTCGGTCGTCGATTCAGTAGGCGCCGGTGCCGCGGGCCATGGTCTTGGGAGTCTCGAACATGATCTTGAGGTCCCACCACAGCGACCAGGACGCCACGTAGAGGTAGTCGAGCTGGACGAGATCGTTGCGCGTCAGGTCGTTGCGACCCGAGACCTGCCACAGGCCCGTGATGCCGGGGCGCACCTCGAAGCGTCGGACCGCCCAGCCCTCGACCCTCGACTCGCTGGGAATGAAGGGCCGCGGCCCGACGACCGACATGTCGCCCTTGAACACGTTGATGAACTGCGGGATCTCGTCGATCCCGGTGCGGCGCAGGAACGCACCGAAGCGAGTGATGCGCCAGCTCTCGTCCTTCTTCTTCCTGACCTCGTGCAGGGGCCGATCCGCGTCCTCGTGCTCCAGCTCCGGCTCCTCATCGGCAGTCGACGAGGTCTCCCCGGTGTTCATGGTCATGGAGCGGAACTTGGTCACCATGAACGGTTGTCCGTGGCGGCCGAGACGCACCTGCCGGAAGAAGATCGGTCCGGGTGAGCTCAACTTCACTCCGATGGCGACGACCAGGAGGACCGGCGAGGTCACCAGGAGGATCGCCGAGCTGATGCACAGGTCGAAGGCGCGCTTCATGAACCTGTCCCACCCGCTCAGGTGGGGCTGGGCGATCTCGAGGAACGGCATGCCGGAGAGGTCCGTGAGGCGCGAGCGCCAGCTGACCAGCTCGTAGTAGCGAGGCACCATCGCGATGTGCACGAACTCCTGGAGCTGCCGGTAGACGTCGAGCGACTCGGCCGAGAATTGGTCGTTGGCGGCGACGAGAATGCGGTGCACATCGAGCTCGCGGCACAACTTGGGAAGGTCGGTTACCCGTCCCAAGGCAGAAGGGATGTCACCTTCGACCACTCGGCCCACCAGGGTCATGCCGGGGTTCTGGCGGACGCTCATCATGATGCGGTCTGCCGTCTGGCCCCCGCCCACCACGAGCACCCGGGTCGTCGTCAGGGCGTGCAAGAAGTAGCGGAGGATGATCCGGCCACCCGTGATGACGCCGATCGTCACGATCACCGCCACGACGAGCTGGGTGGCGAACGGCTCGATGGTCCCGAAGAACGCATGGAAGAACGAACCGATGGCGAGGGTCAGCACACAGCCGCATCCGACGCCGAAGGCAAGCTCGCGAAACTCGAGGAACGCGCTCGGTTGGAGTTGGCGGTGGGTCACCCGGTACACGCCGCCGAACGCCAATGCGATGACGACCGCCACGGGGAAGAGGGAATCGATCTTGATGTTCTCCATCAGGTTGGAGGCCGCGTTGGTCGGCACGGAGGAGAACTTCGAGAGAATCAGGAGAGAGAGGGGGAGCGCCACGCAGGCGCAGACGAAGTCGCAGCAGATCTGTATCAGCGTCAGTTCCCCGTCGCTGACCGTGCGGTTGGGGGATGTCTCCGAGCGCCGGTTCCGGGCAGGCACCTCGACCCTGAAGGGAATGGCGAAGTTCGATGCGTCCGCGACCGCATTGGCCGCAGTCGGACTTGCCGTGTCGACCTTGGGATCCGAGATGCTCATGACCTCTCCCTCGCCACCGCCTCGGGCGCGCTGCGCCTTGATCGTCGCTCCCCCCACGATTGGGGGAACACGGTCAGGGCGCTCGACTGTCGGCACCCGTGCAACTTCTGGAGGCGCTGGTGCAATTTCCAACGAACGCTGGGTGCCCCCTGGACACGTTCAGCCCGCGTTCAGGAGACTGGGAGGCTTGCGGGAGCGTGACCGTCCCGGGTCAGGCGGACCCGCCGACGGCGTGGGCGCCACCGTCGACGTGGACGATCTCTCCCGTGGTCATCGGGAAGAGGTCGCTGAACAGCGCCACGCACGCCTTTGCCACCGCCGTTGCGTCGTGCACGTCCCAACCGAGGGGCGCCCGGTCGGCCCACGTGTCCTCGAAGGCGGAGAAGCCGGGGATCGACTTGGCCGCCATGGTCCGGACCGGCCCCGCGGCAATGAGGTTGACCCGGATGCCGCGAGGCCCGAGCTCCTTGGCCAGGTAGCGGGAAAGAGACTCGAGCGCCGCCTTGGCCACGCCCATCCAGTCGTAGACGGGCCAGGCGACCGTGGCGTCGAAGTCGAGACCCACGACCGAGGCGCCACCGTCCTTGCCCGCCGCCTCGAGCAGCGGCAGGAACGTGTCCACGAGCGCCTTCAGCGAGTAGGCAGAGATGTTGAGCGCCACCGCCACGTCGTCCCATCCCGCGGTGAACATGCCGCTGCCCAAGCAGTCCGCCGGCGCGAAGCCGATCGCGTGCAGGATGCCGTCGAGACGGTCCCATTGAGCGGAGAGCGCTGCGCCAGCGGCAGCCAGTTGCTCGGGCGAGGTGACGTCGATCTCCAGGACGTCGGGCTCCCGGGGCAGCTTGCGCGCTGTGCGCCGGGTGAGGCTGAGCGCGCGGCCGGCGCCCGAGAGGACGATTTCGGCTCCTTCCTCCTGGGCCAGCCGGGCCGTCGCGAACGCGAGCGACGCGTCGGTGAGCACGCCCGTGATCAGGAGTCGCTTGCCGTCCAGGAGTCCCACTGCGCCAGTGAGGTTATGCGAAGGTAGGGGCCATGCACGTCGGAATCCTCGGAGGGACTGGCCCCGCTGGGCGCGGGGTCGCGGTCCGGCTCGCCGACGCCGGCATCCGAGTCACCATCGGATCGCGCGACGCGGAGCGGGCCGCCCAGATCGTCGCCGAGATGCAAGAACGAGTGTCCACGGTGGCCCCCCTGTTGGGGGGTGCGGACAACGCCGGCGCGGCAGATGCCGAGCTGGTGATCGTCGCGACGCCGTGGGACTCGGCCATCTCGACCGTGAAGGCGCTGCGGGCGCCGCTGGCCGGCAAGGTCGTCGTGTCGATGGTCAACGCACTGGTCAAGGAGGGCCGCGAGATGCTGGCGCTCATGCCGCCGCGGGGGTCGTGCGCGGCGGGCGTGCAGGCGGCGCTGCCCGACTCGTTGGTGGCGGCCGCGTTCCACCACCTCCCCGCCTCGGAAATGGAAAACCTGGACTCGGGGTTGGAAGCTGACGTGTTGGTGTGCTCCGACCACGGCGAGGCGACGGTGGCGACGGTGGGGATGATCGAGCACATGCGGGGGTTGCGGCCGCTCGACGCCGGGAGCCTGAACCAGGCGCTGGCGATCGAGGCGTTCACCGCTGTCTGTATCACCCTCAACATCCGGCACAAGGCGCACACGACGCTCCGCCTGGGCGGGATTTGAGCGTGCGGCTGTACGACACGGCGCGGCGGGAGATCGTCGACTTCGAGCCCGGCCCGCTCGTGACGATGTACTCGTGTGGCATCACGCCGTACGACGCTGCGCATCTCGGCCACGCCGCCGTCTACCTCTACTTCGACATGTTGCAGCGGACGCTGCAGGATGCCGGGCACGAGACGAAGCTGGTGCGCAACGTGACCGACGTCGACGATGACATCTTGCGCAAGGCCCGGGAGCTGGGGGTCCATTATCTCGACCTGGCCGCCGAGGAGATGGCGCGCTTCGACGCCGAGATGGGCATGCTGAACCTGCTGCCCGTCTACTCCGAGCCGCGGGCGACGTCCGCGATCTCGGAGATCCTGTCGCTGATCGGGGCGGCGCTCGACCGCGGGCACGCCTACGAGTCCGGCGGGTCCGTCTATTTCTCCATCGCGTCCTTCGGATCGTTCGGCGCCGTCAGCGGCTTCGACCGGGACCGCATGCTCGAGCTGGCGGCCGAGCACGGAGGGAAGCCCGACGACCCCAACAAGCGCGACCCACTCGATTTCGTGCTGTGGCAGCCGTCGCTGCCCGACGAGCCGGCGTGGGAGTCGCGCTGGGGGCCGGGACGGCCGGGGTGGCACATCGAGTGCTCGGCGCTGGTGTTGCGGGAGCTGGGGCGGACGATCGACATCCACGGCGGCGGGCGCGACCTGGTGTTCCCGCACCACGAGTGCGAGACGGCGCAGTCGGAGTCGGTGACCGGAGAGCAATTCGTGCGGTTGTGGTTCCACGTAGGGCTGGTCGGGTTGGGCGGGACGAAGATGTCGAAGTCGCTCGGGAATCTCGTCTTCGTCGGCGACCTCTGCAAGGAGTGGGACGCGGCTGCGGTTCGCCTGGCGCTGCTGGCGCACCACTACCGCCACGACTGGAACTGGCGCACGGGCGAGGACATGCCGGCGGCAGCGGCGCGGTTGGCGTTGTGGCGGACGGCGCCGACGGGGGCCGACGACGGCGACGGGGCGGCCGGGCTGGCGGCGGTGCGGGCCGCGCTGGCCGACGACCTCGACACGCCGGCCGCTTTGCGAGCGCTCGACGCCGAGGCGTCGGCGGAGCGCCCGGTGGCAGCGGGGGCGCGGCTCTTGGGCATCGAGCTGTAGACGTCGGGGCCGCAGGGGAGGTCCAGTACCCTTGGGACTCCACGAACGGTGTCCGGACCAGGAGCGATCCTCCGGCTGAGCAGGAAAGGGTGCACGATGCCACGCGTCATCTCGGTTGGTCTTCCCGACGGCTCGACACGGGAGCTGACCGAGGGCACGACGGCGGGCGGACTGGCCCGTGACATCGGCTCCCGCCTGGCCAAGGCGGCGGTGGTCGCCGTCGTCGACGGCACGGAGGTCGACCTCGACACCACGTTGCCGGACGGGGCGCAGGTCGCCATCGTCACGGGGGACAGCGAGGCGGGCCGGGAGGTGCTGCGCCACTCGACCGCCCACGTGATGGCCCAGGCCGTGCGCCGGCTGTGGCCCGGCGCCAAGTACGCCATCGGCCCGGTGATCGAGAACGGCTTCTACTACGACTTCGAGCTGCCCGACGGCGCCCACTTCAGCGACGACGACCTGGCGGTGATCGACGCGGAGATGCGGGCGATCATCAAGGAGGACCAGCCCTTCGTACGGCACGAGCACACCTTCGAGGAGGGCCTCGAGATCTTCGCCGACCAGCCCTTCAAGGAAGAGATCATCCGCGCCGTGGAGGAGGGCGCGGACGAGGTGGACGCCGAAGGTGCGGTGGTCAGCACGTACCGCAACACCGACGCCTTCATCGACCTGTGCCGCGGCCCGCACGTGCCCTCGACCGGCCGGCTGGGCCACTTCAAGCTCATGCGAGTCGCCGGCGCGTACTGGCGGGGCGACGAGAAGCGCGAGCAGCTGCAGCGGATCTACGGCACGGCCTGGGAGTCCGAGAAGGCACTCGCTGACTACCTGCACCAGCTGGAGGAGGCGGAGCGGCGCGACCACCGCAAGCTCGGCGCGGAGCTCGACCTGTTCAGCTTCCCCGAGGAGATCGGCTCGGGGCTCGCCATCTTCCATCCCAAGGGCGGCACCATCCGGCGGCTGATGGAGGACTACTCGCGGTCCCGGCACGTGGAGGCCGGCTACGACTTCGTCAACTCGCCGCACATCACCAAGAGCGCGTTGTTCGAGGAGTCGGGCCACCTCGACTGGTTCGCCGAGGCGATGTTCCCGCCCATGGAGCTCGACGGGGGCAACGAGTACTACCTCAAGCCGATGAACTGCCCGTTCCACATCCTCGTGTACCGGAGCCGCCAGCGTTCCTACCGCGAGCTGCCGATGCGGCTGTTCGAGTTCGGCACCGTCTACCGCTACGAGAAGTCCGGCGTCCTCCTGGGGTTGACCCGAGTGCGTGGACTGACCATGGACGACGCCCACATCTTCTGCGCCCCCGAGCAGATGGATGCCGAGCTCGTGCGGACGCTGCGCTTCGTGCTCGCCCTGTTGCGCGACTACGGGCTCAACGACTTCTACCTCGAGTTGTCGACCAAGCCCCAAGGAAAGGCCGTGGGCTCGGACGAGGACTGGGCGGTCGCGACGGAGGCGCTGCGACGGACGGCGTTGGAGATGGGACTCGAGCTCGTGATGGACGAGGGAGGCGGCGCCTTCTACGGGCCGAAGATCTCGGTGCAGGCGCGCGACGCCATCGGCCGGACCTGGCAGATGTCGACGGTGCAGCTCGACTTCCAGTTGCCGAACCGCTTCGGGCTCGAGTACGTCGGCTCCGACAACGCGCGGCACCGTCCGATCATGATCCATCGTGCCCTGTTCGGGTCGGTCGAGCGGTTCATGGCGGTGCTGCTCGAGCACTACGCGGGCGCGTTGCCCACCTGGCTGTGCCCCGAGCAGGTGCGGGTGATCCCGGTCACCGACGGCCACCTCCCGTACGCGGAGTCGGTAGCCGCGGCCTGCGCCGAGGCCGGGCTGCGGGCGGAGGTCGACGTGAGCGGCGAAAAGCTGGGCGCCCTCATCCGCCGGGCCAAGCTGGCCAAGATTCCTTACGTGCTCGTCGTCGGGGACCAGGACGTGGCGGCGGGCTCGGTCGGGGTGAACCGGCGCGGCTGGGACGGCAAGCCCGAGCTCGGCGTGCCGGTGGCGGCGTTCGTGGCCGAGGTCGTCGACGAGGTGGACGCCAAGGGCCTGCCCGAGGACCGGGCGCCGGCGGCGTGAGCACATGAACAAGGGTCGAGGTGGACCATTGGCATTGGGCCTCGGTGATGTCTCGCCGATGAGCCTCGGTGATGTCTCCAAAAACTATGCACGAACCCGTTTAGAGTTTCGGGGGAGGGACGGCGACTCCTCGGGCTTCTGGGGGTTAGATCCATCGTGGAAGGCAGGGTCAAGGGCGGCCGCAGGCCGACGAAGTGGACCCTTGACGCTGCCGTGGTGAACGAGCCGCCATCCATCATGGGAGAGGTCCCGGCCTTGGCCGGGGCCTGGTTGCGCCTCTCCTCGTCTTGCAAGGACGGCGAGAGCCGCGGCGCGCGACCATTCTGCCCACGGCAGGTAGCGATGCCGGCAACGTCTCTCTGGAACCCGGCGCCGGCCGCATGAGTCTCGAGCACCTGTGGGCGGGGTGGCGCCGCCAGTACATCGTGGAGGCGACCGAGCGGGAGCGCGCGGGCGGCATCGACCACACCGAGTCGGAGTGCGTCTTCTGCGCCCTCGCCGAGAGCGGAACGCCCTCGGAGGACAATCTCGTCGTGGGGCGGGGCGAGCTGACCTTCGTCGTGATGAACGCCTACCCCTACGCCAGCGGGCACGTGCTGGTGCTGCCCCTGCGGCACGTGGGGCCGCTGGCCGAGTTGAGCCCGGCTGAGTCCGCCGAGCTCTGGTCGACCACGCAGCGGGCGGTGGCCACGATCGAGAAGGCCTACGACCCCGACGGCCTGAACATGGGCGCCAACCTGGGGCGGGCCGCCGGCGCGGGCCTGCCGTCCCACCTGCACCTGCACGTGCTGCCGCGCTGGTCCGGCGACACCAACTTCATGACCTCCATCGCCGAGACGCGGGTGCTGCCCGAGACGCTGCAGCTGTCCTGGAAGAGGCTTCACGACGCCTGGCCCGGATAACGAGCCAACCGAGCAGCCAGATGCCGGCGTCGACGTCGAAGACGGCGCCGGTGCGGTCGGGACTCGCGCCGGCGCCGGCGCGGACGGGAAAGGGGCGCTCGGGCCGACGGCCTCGAAGCCGACGACGCCGGGCACCGCCGGCAGCGCCGAAGTCGACACCAAGCCCGCCACGCGCCGCCTGCTGCTGCGCTGGGTGGTCGCCGCCTGGCCGGCGACCCGCATCGTCGTGGGTTTCGGGCTCGTCGTGCTCGCGGTCTGGGTCCTCTCGTCCAAGGGCTCCGAGCTCTCGGGGTTCACCAGCATCTTCAAGACCCTCAACTGGTGGTGGGTGCCGCCGGCGTTCGCCGCCGAGATCGGGTCGTACGTGTGCTTCGCGCTCATGCAGCGCCAACTGCTCCTGGCCGGCCACCTGCGCCCGCCGTGGTGGACGCTGTTCAAGCTGACCTTCGGCTCGCAGGCGCTCACGAACTCGCTGCCGGTGGGCAATGCCGTCGCCACGGTGTACGGGTTCCGCTGGTTCCGCCGCTTCGGCGCCGACAACACGCTGGCGGTGTGGGCGCTGGCCGGGACGCTCGTGGCGGCCCTGGTCAGCCTGTCGCTGGTCGCCGTCATCGGCCTGGCCATGGCCACCGATGCGGGCGCGTCCTTCGACCTGGTGCCCGTCCTCGTCGGCGTCTTCGCCGTCACCGTGGCCATCGGCTCGCTCTTCGCCTACGAACGCCCGCTCCAGCTGGCGGTGACCGGCGCGTTGCGCCTGTCGGTCGCGCTCACGGGGCGGCCGCGCGGCGACACCCACGAGCAGATCGGGCGCATCATGGCCTGGACGACCGCGGTGCGGCTGAACTGGAACCAGATCGGGCTCGTCGTGGGTTGGGGCACGGCCAACTGGCTGTTGGACTGCGCCTGCTTCGCCATGATGTTCCCCGCCATCCACGCACCGATCCCGTGGGACGGGCTCCTGCTGGCCTACGGCGCCGGGCAGCTGGCGGCGAGCCTGCCCATCACGCCGGGCGGCCTCGGGGTGGTCGAGGGCTCCATCACGGTCGCGCTGGTCGCGTTCGGTGGCGCGGAGACGAGGACGGCGTACGCGGTGCTGTTGTACCGGATCATCTCGTTCTGGTTCATCTTGGCGCTCGGGTGGCTGCTGATCGGCGAGATGGCCCTCGAGGTCCGGCGGGGCCGCTGGCCGCGCTCCGCCTTGGAGTCCACGGTGGAGGCCGGGCCGATCGCCTACGTTCCAATGTCGTCGCGGGATGGGGGTGTGGCGTCGTGACGTCTCGTCGTACACGAGCGATCGGGGCATGGGCGGCCGGCCTGACCCTGGCGGCCACGGTCTTCGGGGGGTGCACGGCGGCGCGCGTCGGGCTCGGCACGACCGACGAGTCCTGCTACCTCTCGCTGCCGACGGCGGCCAAGGCAGTGGGGGGCCACGGGCACCTGTCGGGCATCCGGAAGTATTCGCTCGGCAGCCTCAAGGGGATTGCGCCGCGCCTCTACCAGGCTCTCGCCGGGGACGTGCCGAAGGGCCAGTCGGTCTGCCTCGCCGCCTACACGGGGCACTTCACTTCGTCCGAGGTGACGAAGCCGCTCGGCCGCGCGTCGGGCAAGCTCGCCGTCGCCGTCGTGACCTCGCCGCACAACGAAGTGCTCGGGACGCTGATCCTCGACAAGATCCCGGTGCGCTTCCAGCACACCCACCCGTTCTAAAGACCCCCATTGGGCGGTTGACGCCAAGGAGAGAGGGCGTTTTCGGCGGGTCCCCGAGCCCGCACCAGCTTCAATCGAGAGCGCCGTGGATGCCTCCAGAAACTATGCACAGACCGGTTTATGGTTTCTGGAGAGTCCCCACCCGCTTCATCGGGCGTCCCCACCCGCTTCATCGGGCGTCCCCACCGCTTCGTCGGGCAGAGCGCCGTGGATGCCTCCAGAAACTATGCACAGACCGGTTTATGGTTTCTGGAGAGTCCCCACCCGCTTCATCGGGCGTCCCCACCCGCTTCGTCGGGCGGAGTCTGGGCAGGTTTCGAGCCAGGGGACAGGCCGGCTCAGCCCTCTGCCCTGGGCAGCGACGCCATCATGTGCTCGGGCACCGTGTCGTAGTGGTCGTAGACGGCGTTGAAGGAGCCGCGGCCACTGGTCAGCGCCCGCAGGTCCACGGCGTAACGGGTGATCTCGGCAGTCGGGACCGTCGCCGTCACGGTCTGGTAGCCCTCCATCTGGCCGGGTTCGGTGCCGACGATGCGGGCCCGCCGTGAGCTCAGGTCGCCCAGCACGTCGCCCTGACAGTCGTCGGGGATGGTCACCTCGAGGCGCGAGATCGGCTCGAGCACGATCGGCCCCGCTTCGGCCATGGCCGCCTTGATGGCGAGCGCCGCCGCCATCTTGAAGCTCACCTCGTTGGAGTCGACCGAGTGCGCCTTGCCGTCGTCGACCGTCACCGCCACGTCGACCACCGGGTAGCCGTAGACCCCGCCGCCGGAGAACGTCTCCATCACGCCCTTCTCGACGGCGGGGATGTACTGCCGTGGGATGGCGCCGCCCACGACCTCGTCGCGAAATTCGAAGCCTTCGCCTCGCGGCAGCGGCTCGAGTCGCAGGTGGGCGACGCCGAACTGCCCGTGTCCGCCCGACTGCTTCTTGTGCTTGCCCTCGGCCTGGGCCGGCCGGGTGATGGTCTCGCGGTAGGGAATGCGGAGGTCCTCGCGCTCGACGTGCACGTTGCACTTGCGGTCGAGCCGCTCGACCGTCACGGCCAGGTGCACCTCGCCGTTCACCCCGAGGATGGTCTGGTGCGTCTCGTCGTCGCGGCTGACGGTCAGCGTCGGGTCCTCGTCGCAGATGCGCTGCAGCGCCAACATCAGCTTGTCGTCGTCGGCCCGGGTGGCCGGCTTCACCGCCACCTGGAGCGCCGGCGGCGGGAGGTCGGGCGGCGTGACGACGACCGGCTGGCCCTTGGGCGCCAGGGTGTCTCCGGTACGGGTGCCGTTGAGCCGGGGGATCGCCACGAAGTCGCCCGCCGCGACCGACGTCGCCGGCGCAGTGGCGTGCCCGGCGATGCTCTGCAGCGCATGCAGGCGCTCCTCCTCCTTGGTGCGGGAGTTCACCAGCACGGCGTCGGGCTGGAGCGTGCCCGAGATGACCTTGCAGAGCGACATCTTGCCGGTGTGGCTGTCGTTGTAGGTCTTGGTGACGGCGAGCACGGTGGGGGCCGAGGGATCGGAGGCGATCTCGACCGTCTCGGTGCCGGCGGTCGCGACGGCGCCCGGGCGCGACGCCGGGCTGGGGCAGAGCTCCTCGATCAGGCGGGCGAGGCGGTCGACCCCGACGCCGCTGGCGGCCGAGCAGCACAGCACCGGGAACACGGTCGCCGAGGCCACACCCCCGGCCAGGCTCTTCTCCAGCTCCGCGTAGTCAAGGGTCTCGCCGTTGAGGTAGCGCTCCATGAGGTCGTCGTCGCCGACGACGATGCCCTCGAACAGCTGCTCGTGGACCGTGTGCTCCTCGTCGACCAGTTCGTCGGGGATCGGCCCCTCGTGCCCGGCGGGGGGCACGGTGCCGTCGACGACGGACCCGGCGGCCGTGGTGTCGTAGTGGGTGGCCGTGTCGTCGAGGAGGTCGATGACGCCGTGGAAGTCGGCCTCGTGGCCGATGGGCAGTTCGACCGGCGCCACCCCGGCGCCGAAGGTGTCACGGATCTCGGCCAACGTCCGGTCGAAGTCCGACCGTTCCCGGTCGAGCTTGTTGATGACGACGACCCGGGGCACCCCGAGGCGGGCGGCCGCCCGCCAGGCGTCCTCGGTCTGGGCCTGCACGCCGTCGGTGGCGCTGACCACGACCACGGCGAGGTCGACGTTGGCGAGGGCGGTGATCATCTCGCCGGCGAAATCGGCATACCCGGGGGTGTCGAGCAGGTTCACCTTGACGCCGTTGACCGTGAACGGGGCGAGGCTGGTCGAGAGGGTGAGCTGGCGCGACACCTCCTCGGGCTCGAAGTCCATGACGGTGGACCCCTTCTCCACCGACCCCCGACGGGCGATGGCCCCGGTGGCGGCCAGCAGGGCCTCGGCCAGCGTCGTCTTGCCCGCACCGTGGTGCCCGACAAGGGCAACGTTACGGATGGCGGTCGGGTCGTGTGGCACCTGGTCCCTCCCCTGTGCTCCTAGGCCTGGCTGGCTCGCGAACTTTGAGTGTACGACCGCGTCCGGCGTCCCGCTCAGGGCCCTTGTGTGCACATCGGGACCTGCAGGCCCGACCATGAGACCGGCCGTCAGCCGCCGGTGCCCCCCTCGGCCCGGACGCGCAGCGCCGCGTCGTACTGGCGCAGCACCGAGAACCGCACGTAGAGGCCCAGCGTGTCGACCAGGAGCAGCCACACGGCCTTGAGCGAGATCGTGCTGCCGAAACGCTCGTCAATCCGTACCGGGGCCTCGACGATCCGGGTGTAACCGAGCCGGTAGGCGAGCACGAGCAGCTCGAGGTCGAGCGCGAAGCGGCTCTCGCGGAGCAAGGGGAGGACGTCCGCGATGACCTTGCGGTCCACCAGCTTGATCCCCACCTGGGTGTCCCGCACCCTCAATCTGAACAGGAGATGGATGAGGTGCTGGTAGCCCCAGGAGTACAGCCTGCGCAGCGGCGGGTAGTGCACCGAGGACTCGGGGTGGCGCTTGCTCCCGATGATGACGTCGGGCTCCTCGGTCCGCATGATGGAGACGAAGGGTGCGAGGAACTCGGGGGAGATGTCCCCGTCCGCGTCGATGAAGCCGAGATACCGGCCCTGGCCCATCCCCAGCCCGGCTCGCAGCGCGTGGCCCTTGCCGACGTTCGTCGCGAAGTGGACGCGGCGGACAACGCTGTCGGGGAAGCCGTCCAGCGTGAACGGGCTGCCGTCGGTCGAGCCGTCCGAGACGGTGATGATCTCGAAGGTCATGCCCGAGGCATCGAGCACGCGCACCATGTGCTCCACCGTCGTCCGCAGCCGGTCCCCGGGGTTGTAGTAGGGCACGACGATGGAGACGTCGAGCGTGGGGTCGGGGAGGACCGTGATGTCGGGCTTCCCCGCGCTCATCGGCTCGGCCACCAGCTCCATCACCTCACGTGCATGCCCACGGGCGCCGGCCCCGACGTGGCATCTCTCCCGAAGGCGAGGCTACCGGACGACGTCGACGCCCCGGCACGCGCCCGCGGCACCCAAAACGCGGCCTGACCCCGACGCGGAACGACGCACCGTCTCGTCAGTCTGAGCCGAACCGACTTGGGCTTAGTACCCGTAACCGCCCGAGGTCGTCGACGTGTTCGAGTTCTTCGAGGTCGTCGACGCCCCGGACGAGCCGCCCACGTTGATGTTCACGTTCATGCCCAACATCTTGTGGCCCGGGATCGGGCAGAACACGTCGTAGACGCCCTTCTTGAAAGTCACGGTGAGATCCGTCTTCTGCCCCGGCTGGATGTGCTTCGCCTTCGCATTCGATAGCCCGGGCCCGGTGATCTCGAGGGAGTGGGTCGTCTGCCCCTTGTTCACGGCGACGAAGGTGTACTTGCCCGGGCTGAAGGAATGCTTGGAGAGGGCGATGTGGAAGTCGGTCTCGGTCGCGGTCACCATCGTCGGCTTGGAGCTGGCTCCCGCAGGCCCCGCCGCCACGGCGCCCAGACCGCCGGCGACGGCGAGCGCGGAGAGCGACAGGAGCGCCGCTCGTCCGAAGCGGCTCGGGTGGTTGGCGGCGGGTCGGGCCATGATCGCGGCCTCCTCGCTCTGTCTCTTCGATGTCTTCGATGTCATGCTCGAGGGTACGGACCAGGCTAGGGGCGGGATTGGTCGACCCGGTCACGCGGCCCTGCGACCAGCGACGACGCCCGATCGACCCGGTCACTCCGTCGAGGGACCGTGGGATCGCCCGGGGCCGATGGTAAACTTTTGCAAACAAGCGCCCGTCCCCCGTGCCTCGGGGGGCCACGACAGGAGCCATATGTTCGACGGCCGCTGGCGAGATGGCGTCGACCGGACGACCGGTCCGATCGGCCAGGCACTCCACCGCCATGGCATCACCGCTGACGTCCTCACCGCCACCGGCCTCGTCTCCGCCACGGGGACGGCGGTGCTGGTGGCGACGGGCCACCTGCACTTCGCCATCATCCTGCTGATCATCACGGGCCTGCACGACCTGCTCGACGGTCCCGTGGCCAAGGCGGCCGGCACCGCCTCGGTGCGTGGCGCCTTCTTCGATTCGGTCACCGACCGCGTCGCGGACGCCGTCCTCATGTTGGGTGCGTCCTGGTACTTGGTGAGCCGGGGGGATGGCCACCTCGCGCTTCTGCCCATGGCCATCCTCGGGGTGACCGCGCTGGTCTCCTACGAAAGGGCCAAGGCGGAGTCGCTCGGCCTCCAGGCCAAGGGCGGCCTCATGGAGCGCGGCGAGCGCATGTTCCTCTTCGGCGTGGGTTGCTTGAGCGCGGCCATCTTCGTGCCGGTCCTCTGGATCCTGCTCGTGCTCGTCTCGTTCACCGCCATCGCCCGATTCGTCAAGGTCTGGAACGCCGCCTCGGGCCGCGACGCCGTCATCCGGCGTCGCATCGAGGCCTGGCGCGAGGGCCGGGTGGACTCGCGTTGGCGGACCTGGCGCGAGTCGCGGGAGCCGGCGGGCCGTCCCCGGCGTGCGACGACGACCCGCACCACGTCGGGCGCTCCCGTCGGCCGCTGGCGGGCCCGTCGTCAAGAGGCGCTCAGCAGCCGCTCGGGGCGGACGCTGCGCGAGCGTCGCCGTATCACCCGGGCGCAGCATGCTACGAGTCAGCGCCGCCTCTCCGGTCGCCGCACGCCCCCGTCTGCGCCCGGCGCGCCCACCTGACGACGCCCCGTCCTCTGAGCCCGCGTGCCTCGCGTGAGCGTTGATGCCACGCCGGTGGTGACACCGTCGGACGGCGACGTCGCTCTCTCCGAGGTCACGACGTCCCGAGCCGCGAAGTGGCGCGAGACGGCGCGCTATCTCACCTACCGCGGCTTGGGCGCGGGCATGGGCCACATGCCCGAACCGCTGGCGCACGGCGTGGCCCGCACCGTGGCCGGCGTGATGGCGTTGCGGGGTGGGCCGGCGTTCGCCATGAACCAGCGTCATCTGCGGCGTGTCCTGGCGAGCGAGTGCCCCGACGGCGTCGAGCCCGACCCGGCGCTCGTTCGGCGGTGGAGTAAGCGCAGCTTCGACTATTACGCGCGGTACTGGGCCGACGGTGCCCGGCTGCCCTACGAAACCGAGGCCGGTGTGCGCCTGCACTGGCGGCTCGAGGAGGGACACGAGCATCTGAAGACGGCGATGGCCCAGGGCAAGGGCATCGTGATGGCCCTGCCCCACGTGGGGAGCTGGGAGTGGGGCGGCTACTGGCTCGCCCTCGAGGGGATGCCCATGACCGCCGTGGTGGAGCGGCTCGAGCCCGAGCAGCTCTTCGAGTGGTTCGTCGGCCAGCGCGCCGCCATGGGCCTGACCGCGGTGCCGCTGGGCGACGGGTCGAGCGGGGCGCTGATCCGCGCGCTGAAGAACAACCATCTCGCCGGCCTGGTGTCCGACCGGGACCTGGTGGGCAACGGAGTGGAGGTCGAGTTCTTCGGCGAGCGCACGACCCTGCCCGGGGGAGCGGCGACACTCGCCCTGCGCACCGGCGCGCCGCTCATCCCCGTCGTCGTCTACTCGGGCCCGGGGCGGAACTGGCACACCGGCGTCGTGCATCCCCCGATCGACACCACCCGGCGTGGCACCCTGCGCCAGGACATCGCCCGGGTGACCCAGGACCTGGCGCGGACCTTCGAGCACGACATCCGGTGCCGCCCCGAGCAATGGCACATCTACCAGCCGAACTGGCCGAGCGATCCGCGGTGACCATGCGGATCGCCATGCTCTCGCCCTACGCGCTCACCCGGCCGGGCGGCGTGCAGGGTCAGGTGATCGGCCTGGCGCGCTCCCTGCGCACGCTGGGCCACGATGTCACCGTCGTCGCGCCGGCTGATCCAGACCGGCCGTTTCCCGAGTCGGCCGGCGAGCACTTCGTCGTCGGCCGCCCGACGGAGCTGCACTCGAACGGGTCGGTGGCACCCGTGGCGTTCTGGCCGGCGCCAGTCGCCCGGGCCGAACGCTTCATCCGCAAAGGCGGCTTCGACGTCGCGCACATTCAGGAGCCGCTGGCGCCGATGGCGGCCTACGGGTTGGTGCTGACCGCACCGCTGCCGATGGTCGGCACGTACCACCGCGCCGGCGTGTCCCGGTGGGTGCCGGTGGTCAAGCCTTTGGCGGAGCTCGTGGGCCGGCGCATGCAGGTGCGTGTCGCCGTCTCCGACGCGGCGCGTACGACCGGCATGCATTCGAGCGGCGGCGACTTCGAGGTGCTGTTCAACGGAGTCGACATGGACCGTTTCGAGACGGCGACACCGGTGCGTGACGAGCACGACCCGCCACGCCCCGCCGTCCTGTTCCTCGGCCGTCACGAGCAGCGCAAGGGTCTGAGCGTGCTCCTCGACGCGTTCGCCATGGTCGAGCGGCCCGCGGTGCTGTGGGTGGCGGGGCAGGGTCAGGGCACCGAGGTGCAACGTCGCCGCCACCCCGAGTCCGACCGGGTGCGGTGGTTGGGCATGTTGAGCGACGACGAGGTGGCAGCGCGCCTGGCCGGTGCCGACGTGCTCTGCGCCCCGTCGCTGCACGGTGAGTCGTTCGGCATGGTCCTCCTCGAAGGCATGGCGGCCGGCTGCGCCGTCGTGGCCTCCGACCTGGAGGGTTACCGCAAGGCGGCCGCTGGGCACGCCGCACTGGTGCCGCCCGGCGACAAGGAGGCGCTGGCCCGCGCCCTCGGCGTGGCCCTGGCCGACGTGGTCGAGCGGAGCGGCCAGTCGGCACCGGAGGCGCGCAAGGCTGCGCTCGAACACGCCCGGAACTGGTCGATGGACACACTGGCGGAGCGCTACGTCGACGTCTACGAACGGGCCATCCGGGCCTACCGAGGAATGCCGGACGACGGAGTCCAAGGCTGAACAGGCGTAGGGGCCCGCCATCCTCCGGATCGAGATGCCGGGTCGTCGCAGCGCGTGCAAGCGCCCGGTGTGTCGTGCCGATGACGGCAAACGGAGGGAATCCGGAGGGCGCATCCTGCACATTGCGGGCGCGTCGACATCCTCGGGCTTGTGGAACCGCTCGATTCTCACGAGGTTGTCACCGAAGTGTTCGCTCGCTGCAGCGGCGCGGGGCCTTCCCAGTAGAGGAAGGAGCGGACAATAGAGAAACCACATTGTCGGTCCAGCCGTTTGCAACCGAAAAGTTGACCGCCGGTTGAGTCGCCTCGTCCTACTCTGATACGGGAGGGGTCGCTTCACTGCTTTTGGTGACAGACGGGTAGCTGATCCTTCGTTGGACCGGACGGAGGGGAGCTCGTGCGTCGACTTTTTGTGTGCCTGGCCGTGCTGATGGTTTGCTCGGTGAGCTCGGCGTTGCCGGTGGTGTCCGCCGGCGCCGCGCCATCTGGTTGGACCTTGATGAGCGGCCCACCCCAGATTTCGGGTCAGACGATTAACCAGCAATCCGTCTCCTGTGTCAGTTCGGCGTTCTGCGTCGCGGTCGGATCCGCGAAGACCCTGACGCCTCCGGTCCTGGTGGAACCGTCGGAGATCTGGAACGGATCGTCGTGGAGCAACGTGGCCGTGCCCGTCCCGAGCCTTCCCGCCGATCTGACCTCCGTATCGTGTCTGACCAGTTCTTTCTGCATGGCGGCCGGCAACACAGGTACCGCCGTGTTTGCCGACGAGTGGAACGGTGTGTCGTGGTCGCTCTCGACCGTGGCACAACCTGGACCCGACTCGCTCCTCTGGGCGGTGAGCTGTGTGAGTGCGACCGACTGCGTGTCGGTCGGACAGAGCGGTCAGTCCGCCCCCCTGGCCGAGCAGTGGAACGGACTCAGCTGGACGATCGTTCCGACTCCGACCCTGAGCCCGGCCAATGCCTCCGGCGTCCTCCGGGCGGTGAGCTGTCTCGACGCCACGACTTGCTGGGCGGTGGGGGAGCAGAACAACGAGCCGTTGGTGGAACAGTTCGACGGGTCGGCGTGGACGCTGTCGGCGACGCCCGACCAGAGCGGTCCGGCGTCGTTGGATTCGATCTCGTGCGGCAGTGCCACCTTCTGCGAGGCGGTCGGCTCGGCTTCTGTGCCGGGGTCGCAGGGGGGGCTGACGCCGCTGCTCGAGGCGTGGGACGGTACCAGCTGGACGACGGCACAGAGCCCGGTCGCCGCTGTACCCGGCCAGAACATCCTGTTGAGCGGCGTCGACTGTTACAGCGTGAACTCGTGTGTGGCCGTAGGCGCCGGTGAGACCGATTCGCTGCTGCTCGACTATCAGGATGGTCAGTGGTTGACCGCTCCGAGCCCAGAGCGGCCGTCGGGCACGACGGATGCCCTCCTCGGTGCCGTGTCGTGCGTGGCCGGCTGGGACTGCGTGGCCGACGGCTCCGCGAGCTCGAGTGCCGGCGAAGAGGTGTTCTTCACCGCGGCTGCGGTGGGGACCCCGGGGGCGCCGAGTGCGGTGATCTCGTCGCCCGACACGGGAGGGGTGTACACGCTGAACGAAGTCGTGCCCACCAGCTTCAGTTGCTTCGAGGGTGACGGCGGACCGGGACTCAGCAGCTGTGTGGATTCGAACGGATCCGGCAGCCCGGGCGTGCTCGAAACCTCGGCCTACGGGTCCCACACGTACTCGGTCACCGCGACCAGCGCCGACGGACAGAACGCGACGTCGTCGGTCACCTATGTGGTCGCCAACCCGCCGACCGCCACCATTGCCGCGCCGCTCAACGGGGCGAGTTACTTGATGAATCAGAGCGTCCCCACCAGCTTCTCCTGCAGTGAGGGGACCGGGGGTCCGGGGATCTCGAGTTGCGTGGACTCGAATGCCTCGACCAGCCCCGGCTCCCTCGGCACTGGCAGCGCAGGCATCAACGCGTATTCGGTCACGGCGACGAGCGCCGACGGGCTGACGACGACGACCTCGGTGGACTACAACGTGGTCGGTCCGCCCACGGTGAATCTCAATATGCCGTTCAGCGGAAATTACGTCGAGCTCGGCGAATCGGTCGACATCGACTTCGGCTGTTCCGAGTACCCGGGTGGACCGGGGATCGCGAGCTGCCTCGACTCGAACGGATCGACGGCGCCCGGCCTGCTCGACACCTCCTCAGTGGGTGAGCACGCCTATTCGGTTACCGCGACGAGCCTCGACGGTCTCCACAGTACGCAGGCCGCCACGTACACGGTGGCGGCCCCGCCGACTGCCAGCATCACTTCTCCGGCGTCGGGCGGGACCTACACGCTCAACCAAAACGTCCCCACGACCTTCGTGTGCAGCGAGGGCGCCGGTGGCCCCGGAGTCTCCGAATGCCTCGACTCGAACAACCAGGCCAGCCCGGGGCACCTCGACACCTCCTCAACTGGGACGCACACCTACTCCGTCGAGGCAGGGAGCACTGACGGGATCAATAGCGAGGCGTCGATCACCTACACGGTCGTGCCCCCCAAGGTGGCGCCGACCGTCACGTTGGACCCGATCAATCAGACGGGCTACGCCGGCACCACGCTGACCTTCACGGCCAGTGCCTCGGGTACACCGACACCGACCGTCCAATGGCAGGTCTCGACCAACAAGGGCGCGTCCTGGGCCAATCAACCGGGGGCGACGTCAGAGACCTTCACGACGGCACCGCTCACGACGACCGAGAGCGGGCGGGAGTTCCGTGCCGTGTTCACGAACGTCGCCGGCACGGCGACCACGTCGGCGGCCACGATGACCGTCCTGCGCGCGGTCGCGCCGAAGGTGACGACCCAGCCCACCAACAAGACGGTGCGTGCAGGGTCGACCGCCTCCTTCAGTGCCACCGCCAGCGGCACCCCGACCCCGACCGTCCAGTGGGAGGTGTCAACGAACCAAGGCAGCACTTGGAGCGTCGTCGCGGGCGCCAACTCGACGACACTCGCCTTCACCGCCACCGCCGCAGAGAACGGCTGGAGGTATCAGGCGATATTCAAGAACGTAGCCGGATCGGTCACCACGAAAGCAGCCACCCTCAAGGTCGATTGACCCCGCCACATCGCAAGGATCGTAAGGCGTCACTTGTCGTTGGCGACATTGGAGCGGAGTACAACTGTGCCGCCTACTCGGCAATGTACGGAGGCAGGTTCGCTTCTGCAGCAGTGTCCGCCTCTCGGGCCTGGGACATGAGACCCCTGCGCACAAGGTGCGGACGGGAGCACCGGAACCCTCGTCTACGCGGCGCTCTACTCGGTCGCTCAGGCTTCGGCTGCCGCCTTGATCGCGGCCAAGGTGGCCTCGATCCCATTCTTGGCTCCGTCGCTCCGGGTGGCGATCTGCGCCGAGGCGTTGTCGCCGAAGACGTTCTCGAAGAAGGCGACGCCGTCGGATGGGAGCTCCCACGTCTCGGTCAGCTTGGTGCCGCCGTCAGCGGCCTCCAACACGTAGCTCCACGTAGCACGCGTCGGCGGTTCTGCCACGACCCACGCGAAGGCGCGTCCCCGGTCGGCCTCCACCACCTCGGAACGTGTCTCCCAGGTCCGTTCCGACGTCACGTTGCGGCCCGTGAACCTCGCCCCCACGCGAGGACCGTCGCCCTCGTCCCACCAGCACTCCTTGCACACCGGGCTCCAGTTCCCCACGCGGGTCACATCGGCCACCATGTCGTAGACCTCGTCGGGGCTGCGGTTGATGGCGATGGAGCCGGACTGCCTCAGGTCGGTCATACCCCAGTGTGACAGCCGGAACGCGGCCTGTCCCGAGAGACAGGCAAAGAGGGCAGGTCTACGCCGGCGGTGCGTAGGGATCAGGCAGCGGTCCGGCGGGCGTGGCGACCCGCACGTCGGCGACAGGCTCCCCACCGTTCTGCAGTTCCCCCATGGCCATGAGCCGGTCGGCCTGCTCAGCGGACACGTCGACCGAGTCCCCGCACAGGGCGCAGCTGGTCCGATATCGGCGGCCCAGTGGGATCACCGGCACGAAGAACAAGGCGAAGCAGTTGTGGACGCGAAGCACAACCTGGGAAGCGGGGCTCTGGCAGGCCCCACACATGGCAAACACCGCGGCCAGGCGGTCACCCTTTCTCCGGACACCAAACATCACGAGCGCTCGACCCCCTCCCTCCGTCGGCATCACTCACGACGGCTCCCGTCTTCACGGTACAGCGGCGTCGTACGACAGACGGTTGCCGCATTGGTGCCATCGGGTCGCACCGATCCGGCGCATCGGCCCTCGGATCAGGGTGTGCAGTTGTAGTCGGGGTGTCCCGCCAGCGCGGCCCCGAACTCGGTCGGCGTCTCCGCCAGTGACGGCGTCGTCGGGACGGTGATGCAGCGGCTGGCGCGTGGGAGCGAGCCACCCGCGGGGGTGACCTCGCTGGCGAACGACGAGGACAGGTGGTCCGAGGGCATGACCGCGGTCAGGCACGACGCAAAGTCGTGCTGAAGGAAGCAGCCCAGCCACGCCGTGGCGTAATGAGCGGAGAGAGCGAGTGACCACTGCGTCCGTGTGATGAACGGCGTGTCGATGAAGTCCGTATGCACGCCGCCCTCGAAGACGAGGAGCGAGAGTGCGCTGGTGCCCGGACCAGTCGTGCGCAATTGGTCGTAGAGCGGCTTGATCACCTGGTAGCCGATACCCGAGTCCGAAAAGGCGAGGTCGAGCCCGCCCACGGCGGGCCCGACGAGCGTCGGCGAGCCGTCGAAGTCCGAGGTCTGGAACTGGATGGGCACGGTGGCCGCCGAGGGTGCCGCCCCCGCCAGGGAGATGCCGGCGGCGATGGGCGGTAGCGGTTGGCCGTCGGCGCCGACCTCGCCCTGGCTCTCGAAGCGATCGTAGTTGAGCATGCTCAGCGCGCCCATGGAGTGGCCGGCGACGGCGAGGCGTGACGGGTCGATCAAGCCGACCGCGGGGTCGGGGGTGTTCGACCCCGCCGGTGCGGCGTCCGGGTTGTGCAGCACGGGGTTGCTCGCGACGGCGGCCGCGGCCTGGCCCGGCGGAGTGGGGTCCGTCGTCACCGGATCGAGCGGGGTCGAGCGCGCGAGGTCGACGATGGGTGTGATGGGATCGTCGAGCAGCCAGCGCACGACGTCTTCGAGGTCACGACACGCCCCACCGATCGCGCAGCCCGGCGTCGAGGGCGCAAAGACGTTGGCCACGCTGCCCTGCGAGGCGCCCTGGCCGGCCGGGTCGTACGTGAGCACGATGTCGCCCTGCGCGGCGAGGGTCATCGCCAGCCAGAAGTAGTCGCTCTGGTCCGAGGCGAGGCCGTCGGAGACCACCACGGCGGGGAACGAGTGCGGCGCCGCCCCGGGGGTCAGGGCGGCGCCCGGCAGCCACAGCGTGGCGGCGAGCGCCAGCCCGCGCGAGTCGATGATCGTCACCTGCTCGGCCAAACCTGTCTGGTAGGTGTCGCCCGGCGTGCCGGACGGAGCGCACGCACCAGTCGTCGTCTCGTAGGTGACCGCGCCGCTGTCGGCGATGCAGGGGTAGAGGAAGGCGCCCGTCACCGGCTGAGCGCCGGGGCTGCCCAGTCCGGCCGCCCCCTGCGCGCCGCGCTCCATGGCCACGAAGTCGTCGGGGTCCCCGAAGACTCCGTTGTGGTCGAAGTCGGGCAGGAAGGAAGGATTGGCTACGTCCGTGACGTCGTCGTCGGCGACCACCGGGCGCAGGTGGACGAGCTCGGCCGCCATCTGCTCAGAGAAGTCGGTGGCCGCGGTGGCAGCGCCCGCGCCCGTGCCCCCGCCGAGCGCGGTGGCGACCTCCTCGGGGAACTGCTGGGCCACGGCCGCCTCGGCCTCGCTCAGCTCCTGGGTGAGGGCGTACTCACCGAGGGAAGGGTTCGTGATGTTCTCCGCCGGGTTCTGGGCCCAGTCGAGGAAGGACGTGAGCGGGTACACGAGGCCTTGGGCGTCGGCCGGCGAAGGTGGCGGGGCGGCGGCGGGGGTGGAGACGAGGGGGACGAGGGCGCCGAGGATCGTGAAGGTACCGATGACCGCGCTCATCCACGTACCCCGCCGCACCCCCAGAGTCTCGGCGCACCGGCTGGCTGGGTCAAAAGAGCCGGGAGCGGTGCCGTGGGTTGGCCGGGCAAGGACACCTTCTTCGCGCGTCCGATCCGGTTGTGTTGGCGCCAGTGGCGGCACGGAGACTCGAGGTGGCCGCATCAACCTGAGAAGAACCTTTGAGACGACTGGGCCGCGATTGAGCGGGCGAGAAAGCCTTTCTGGTGATCCAGACGCCGGTTAGTGTTCAACCCGGTCATTGGGCAATGCCAGGTGATTTGGAGAAGGGACGGCCGATGAAGGGCAGCACTGGGCATCCGGAAGCTCGATCCACACAATCGCGCAGCACCCGACACAGGCTGGCTCGAGCAATCGGCTTGGTGGCCGCGGGAGCCCTTGCCGGATCCGTGTTCGTCGGCGTGGCCTACGCCACCATCCCCGCGGGAAGTGGAAAGATCTACGGCTGCTACTCGACGACATCGAGCCCGCCCGGGCAGTTGCGCGTGATCAACACCGGGGCCGGCCAGACCTGCACAACCGGCGAGAAGGAACTGGTGTGGAACCAGACCAGCTTCGACTACAAGGGCGGTTGGTCGAGTACCGCCAGCTACCTGCCGGGTGACGTCGTGGTCAGCTCGGGCAGCTCCTACGTCGCGCTGGTGGGGAACACGAACGTGACCCCGGCCGGGAACGCAGCCACATGGGGCGTGTTGGCCAAGAAGGGCAACACTGGTGCCAAAGGGGACACCGGCAACACTGGTGCCAAAGGGGACACCGGCAACACTGGTGCCAAAGGGGACACCGGCAACACCGGTCCAGCAGGGGCATCCGATCCACAGGTGCTCTTCACTAATGGAGGGATCTCAATCAGCCTGCATGCTCAGAGCTGCGCCATTGTTTCTCTCAGTGCCTCCGGCATCGCGGTCGGCGACACCGGCATCTTGGCTCCCGACGCATCCCATTGGCCCGCCGGGATCGTTTTCAGCGTGCTCCGTGCAACGAAGGCGGGAGAACTTCCGGTCGATGTCTGCAACCCGACTGACAGCACTGTGTCCGCTACAAGCGTCGTCGTCACCGTGTACCGCATACCGGGGTGACTCCCACGGGTCGGGTCACCGCACGTGGGGTCGGCCGTTTTGTGGGTCTCGGGACGCCCCCCGCGGACCGACGCGACAGGCGGCTCGGCTTCACGCTGACAGCAAGAGATCATCCCGAGCACGGACACCTGCTCGGCGGACAACACGGTGCCCGTGGTCGGGCCGTCGGCCGGCGAACGGCCCGCAGGCCCCGTCCGGCGGCATCGCCGCGGTGACTTAGGCTGGCCCACCAAATGGCCGACCAGCGCGACGCTGAGGGAAACCCACGCAAGGGCGGTGCCGGCGGCGCGAGCGCGGGCGGCCGGGGCGGGAACGGCAACCGGAACCGGAACCGCAACCGGAACAGGCCGCCGGGTAGCGGTTCTGGCGGCTCGGGTGGCGGCGGTGGAGGTTCCGGGGGGGGCGGTTCCGGCGGGGGCGGGCAGACGAACGCGAAGAGGGGCCAACCCCAGGGCGCTCAGCGCTCCGGTGGCTCCGGCCGGGGCGGCGGCGCCAGCACGCCCAGCCGCGGGAAGGGCAGCGGCGCCAGCGGGAGCGGCAGAAGCGGAAGCCGCGGTGGGAGTGGCGGCAATGGCGACGGGCGCAGCGGCGGCCACCGCTCGAGGTCGGGCGGCGGTGGGTCGCGTCAAAGCGGTGGCGGGCAGCCCCGTACCGCGGTGGCCCTCGCCCCTTCACCACCACCAACCCCGCTGGACACGGAGCCCAGCCTTGGCGCCCCTATCATCTACCCGGCCGAGGTGGCCGCGAACCGGCGCCGGGCCATCTTGCTGTGCGCCTGGACGGCCGCCTTCCCGGCCGTCCTCCTCTTCGCTTTGCTCTCCGTCACCGTCTCGGTGATCGCCGGCGTCATCGCGCTGGTCGTGGTCGGCGGCGCATGCATGTACGGCGTCTGGCGGGTGGCCCCGTGGCTGGCGCTGCGCCGCATCGGCGCCGTCCCCGTCGCGGACGAGGACGAGTACCCCCGCCTCTACAACGTGACGGAAGGGCTCTGCGCGACCTTCGGACTCGGCATGCCGGCGTTGCACGTCGTGCAGGACGACGTCCCCAACGCCTGCGCGCTCGGCCGAGACGCCCGGCGTGCCGACCTCGTCGTCACCACCGGCCTCCTGCGCACCTTCCAACTCGTCGAGCTCGAGGGCGTGATCGCGCACGAGCTGGCTCACGTGAAGCGGGGCGACAACGGGGTCTCGTGCGTCGGGATCACGCTCGCCACCCTCGTGGGCGGCGAGAAGACCCTGCGGCGTTGCGTGGGGGAGAACCGCGAGTACCGGGCGGACGTGGTCGGCGCGTCCGTCGACCGCTACCCGAGCGGCCTCCTCAGCGCGCTTTGCGCCATGATCGAGGCCCCGCCGCCCGCTCCGGGCTCGTTCTTCGCAACGGCCAACCGCTTTGGTCCGACCCGCTGGGTGTGGATCGACCCGTCGGTCGGGCACCGCCAGGACGCCCTCGAACCGGGTGATCTCGATGCGACGTCGGTGAGGGCCGCCGCACTGAGCGAGTGGTGAGAAGGGGCGGTCGGCCGCCCTCGTAGACTGTTCCTATGACCACCGGGACCTTCACCGTGAAGCGGGGGCTGGCGGACATGCTCCGGGGGGGCGTCATCATGGACGTCGTCAACGCCGAGCAGGCCAAGATCGCCGAGGACGCCGGCGCCGTCTCCGTCATGGCGCTCGAGCGGGTGCCGGCCGACATCCGCCGGGACGGGGGCGTGGCGCGCATGAGCGACCCCGTCCTGATCGAGGGGATCATCGACACCGTCACCATCCCGGTCATGGCCAAGGCCCGCATCGGGCACTTCGCCGAGGCGCAGGTGCTGCAGTCACTGGGGGTCGACTTCATCGACGAGTCCGAGGTCCTCACCCCGGCCGACGAGGCGTACCACGTCGACAAGTGGGCCTTCACCGTGCCCTTCGTGTGCGGCGCGACCAACCTCGGCGAGGCGTTGCGGCGCATCAGCGAGGGCGCCGCCATGATCCGCTCGAAGGGCGAGGCGGGGACGGGCAACATCGTCGAAGCCGTGCGCCACCTGCGCTCGATCATCGGCGACCTGCGCGCCCTCACCCAGGCCGACTCCGCCGAGCTCTACGGCTGGGCCAAGCAGCTCGCCGCGCCGATCGGGCTGATCCAAGAGATCCACGCGACCGGCATTCTGCCCGTGCCGCTGTTCTGCGCCGGCGGCATCGCCACGCCCGCCGACGCCGCGCTCGTCATGCAGCTCGGCGCCCAGGCGGTCTTCGTCGGCTCGGGCATCTTCAAGTCCTCGGACCCGGCTCGCATGGCCTCGGCCATTGTCGAGGCGACGGCGCACTACCGGGACGCCGACCACGTGGCCAAGGTGTCGCGCGGGCTCGGCGAGGCGATGCGCGGGCTCGAGGCGTCGCAGTACGGCGAGCATCTCGCCGACCGGGGGTGGTAGCGGGCCCATCGACGGGGTCGGGTCCGCTCGTCGGCGTCCTCGATCTGCAGGGCGACGTGCGCGAGCATCTCGTCGCGCTCTCCGACGTCGGCTGCGTGGGACGTCCGGTGAAGCGACCGGCCGACCTCGAGGGACTGAGCGGGCTGATCCTGCCCGGCGGCGAGTCGACGACGCTGTCGATGCTCTTGTCGTCCACCGGGCTCTACGAGCCCATCGCCGAGCGCTTGGCGTCCTCCTCCGAAGGCACCGGTTGGCCCGTCTTCGGCACCTGCGCCGGCCTGATCCTGCTCGCCCGCGAGGTGCTCGACGGACGAGCGGACCAGCGCCATTTCGGGGTCCTCGACGCCGTGGTGCGGCGCAACGGCTACGGCCGCCAGGCGCAGTCGTTCCAGGCGGACCTCGTCTTCGGCTCGGGAGAGAGCCCGCCGCTGCCGACCGTGTTCATCCGGGCGCCGCTCGTCGTGTCGGTCGGTGACGACGTCGAGGTGCTGGCGACGCTCGACGGCGCGCCGGTGCTCGTCCGCGAAGGTCAGATCCTGGCCGCTGCGTTCCACCCCGAACTGACCCCGGACCGGCGGGTGCACCGTGTCTTCGCTCAGATGTGCGGGGCGAGCGACGGCGCCGGCCGTGACCGCGTCGGGCTCTTCGGCGACCGCTAAGCGCTGAGCCACCCGTGCGGCGCTACATCCTGACCGTCAATTGCCCGGACCGGGTGGGCATCGTGGCCGCGGTGACCGGGCTGATCGCCGGACAGGGCGGGTCGGTCTTGGAGGCGGCCCAACACGGTGACCTCGGGACGGGGCAGTTCTTCCTGCGGATCGAGATCGTCGCCGACAGCCTCCCGGCGGGGTTCGGGCCGGCCGAGCTCGCCGCCGCCTTCGAGCCCGTGGCGCGCGACTTCCACATGGACTGGCACCTGAGCGACACCGACGTGCGCAAGCGGGTCGCGCTGTTCGTGAGCAAGGAGGACCACTGCCTGGCCGACCTGCTCTACCGGTGGCGGGCCGGGGAGTTGGAGTGCGACATCCCCTGCGTCGTGTCCAACCACGAGGACCTGCGCGGGTTAGTCGAGTGGCACGGCGTCAGATTCCGATGGGTGCCGGTCGGGGCGGAGCCGTCGGACAAGCAGGCGGCGTTCGAGGAGATGTCGATCATGCTCGAGGCGGAACGGATCGAGGTCGTCGTGCTCGCCCGCTACATGCAGATATTGCCGGCGTTCTTCTGCGAGGGCCGGGAGGGGCGCATCATCAACATCCATCACTCGTTCCTGCCGTCGTTCGCCGGCGCCAAGCCGTACCACCAGGCCCACGAGCGCGGGGTCAAGCTGATCGGTGCCACGTGCCACTACGTGACGGCGGCGCTCGACGAGGGACCGATCATTGAGCAGGACACGCGGCGCATCGACCACGGCGACTCGGTCGACGAGCTGCGGCGTGTGGGCCGCGACGTCGAGCGGACGGTGCTGGCTCGGGGGCTGCGGTGGCACCTGGAGGACCGGGTGCTGATCAACGGCCACAAGACGGTCGTCTTCGAATAGGGCGGCGCCTGAAGGCGTCCCTGTTGGCGTGCCTCACGGCGTCCCGGTGATGTCTCCAGAAACCGTAAACGACCTTGTGAAGTGGTTCGGGAGGGGTGGTCTCGAGCGCTTCGGCCCGGCGACTCGGTCAACGAGCTGCGCGGGCGCGGGTGACCGCGACGTCGAGCGGACGGTGCTGGCTCGGGGGCTGCGGTGGCACCTGGAGGACCGGGTGCTGATCAACGGACACAAGACGGTCGCCTTCCAATGGGGCGGCGCCTGATGGCGTCCCTGTTGGCGTGCCTCACGGCGTCCCGGTGATGTCTCCAGAAACCGTAAACGACCTTGTGAAGTGTTTCGGGATGGGTGGTCTCGAGCGCTTCCGCCCGCCCGACAGGGAGGTATTCGAGGGACACAACTTTGTCATCCAGTTGACACCCGGGTAGTCTGCTGAGCGCGGCCTGAGCGGCCGCATAGGCGGAGGTTGGGCGGGATGAGGCGGATCTCTTTACTCGCGGCTGTCGCTCTGTGTGTGGCGCCGATCGTGGGCAGTCTTGCGGTGGCATCGCCTGCCGCCCCGGCGACGGCGGGTGAGTCGATCAGCGGCGCGGTGACGAACGCGTCGAGCACGGCGGTCTCGGGCATCTGCGTGCAGGCGTTCCCCTCGGGCTCGACGACTTCCTCCGGTGCCGCGACAACGGCTTCGGACGGCACCTACACCATCTCGGGCCTGGCGGCGGGCTCCTACGACGTGGAGTTCACGAACGGCTGCGGGAACACGGCCACGTATCTCACGCAGTGGTACGACGACGCAACCAGTCAGAGCAGCGCGACGGCCGTCACGGTGACCGCAACGAAGGGCGCCACCGGGGTCGGCGCCACCCTGGTCGTCGGAGGGGCCGTGACCGGCACGGTCACCGACACATCCAGCAGCGCGCTCGCCGGGATCTGCGTCGATGCCTACGCCACCACCGCACCGAACACGGCGGTCGCTTCCGCGACCACGGCGTCCGACGGGACCTACTCGCTGTCGCCGCTGCCCGCAGCGAACTACTACGTCGAGTTCTCGGACGGCTGCGGGGACACCGGGGGCTATCTGACCCAGTGGTACAGCGGCGCGCATACCGAGACGTCGGGGACGGCAGTCGCGGTGACCGCGGGATCGACGACGTCAGGCATCAACGCCGCCATGGTCGAAGGCGCCACCATCAGCGGCACGGTGACGAGCGGTTCGAGCGGCGTATCGGGTATCTGCGTCGACGCCTTCGTCTCGGTCGGTCAGAACTATGTCAGTGGGTTCGCCACGACCGGCACGGGAGGCACCTACTCGATAGTCGGCCTGGCCACCGGCTCCTACTACGTCGAGTTCGATGACGGCTGTGGCCAGACGGGGACGTACGCGTCGCAGTGGTACCCCGATGCACCCACCGAGGGGGACGCGACTGCGGTCGTCGCGACGGCGGGTCTGACCAGCTCGGGCATTGACGCAGCGCTCGTGGCCACCCAGGCCGGGACCGGGTCCATATCGGGGACGGTGACCGACGCGGCCTCGAAAACGGCGTTGGCAGGCATTTGCGTCTACGCCGACCCCAGATCGGGAGCCGGAGCCGGATTTGGCAACACCGTCACCGCGTCGAACGGGACGTACACGATCAGCGGGCTCGCCGTAGGCACGTACGACGTGGAATTCGCCGACGGGTGTGGTTCCGCGGCGGGATACGCCGACCAGTGGTACAAGGACGCATCTACCGAGTCCTCGGCGACGCTGGTGACGGTCACCGCGAACAAGACCACGAGCGGCGTCAAAGCCGCCATGGTCCAAGGAGGGACGATCTCGGGCACGGTGACGAACGCGTCCTCGACAGCGCTCGAGGGTGTCTGCGTCGAGGCCAGCCTGGCCGGCGGGTCCACGACCGGCTCGTCGACGGCGTCGGACGGTACCTATTCCATTCAGGGCCTGACGCCGGGCAGCTACACGGTCGAGTTCGATCCCTGTGAGAGCGGTTCAACCTACGCGCCGCAGTGGTACGACGACGCCACGTCCGAGAGCGCGGCGACGCCAGTCGTCGTGTCGGCGGGCGGCACGACGGCGGACATCGATGCCTCCCTGGTCCAGGGGGGCGTCATCTCGGGCAAGGTCACCGGGGTGGCTGGAGGCGGCCTGAAGGGCATCTGCGTGGACGCGTACCCGGTGAGCTATGGCGGCAGCGGCTATGCGACCACGGCGGCCAACGGGACGTACACCATCTCGGGTCTGGCGGCCGGGAGCTACGACGTCGACTTCTCGACCACGAACTGCAGCACCGCCGGCAACTACATCGGCCAGTGGTACAACGATGCGCCGTCGGAGTCGCAGGCGACGTTGGTCAGCGTGACGGTCGGACAGACGTCGTCGGGCATCGACGCCACCCTCGTCAGAGGTGCGACGATCACCGGGACGGTGACCGATGCCGGCAACCACGACCTCTCCGGAATCTGCGTGACGGCCGACCCGACGAGCGGCTTCGAGTACCAGACGTACGAGACGACCACCGATGCCTACGGCACGTACGCGCTCACCCGCCTCCCCGCAGGCAGCTACGACATCGAATTCACGACGGGGAAAAGCTGCGGCAACACGGGGAACTACGCCGCCCAGTGGTACCAAGACGCCACGTCGCAATCCTCGGCGACTCCCGTGACGGTGACGGCCGGAACAACGACGTCGAGCATCGACGCGACCATGGCAGCCGGCGGCGCCGTCTCTGGAAAGGTGACGGCGTCGGGGAGCCCCCTCGGCGGCATCTGTGTCGACCTCGAGGGCGGTCCGACGCAGGCCTCAACGACCACTGCGGCCGACGGGACGTACTCGCTCGGGGGGCTGAGTTCAGGGACCTACGAGGTGGAGTTCAGCGCGGGAAGCTATTGCGGCAATAGCGGGAGTTACCTGACGCAGTGGTACAAGGGAGCATCCAGCGAGTCCGGCGCCACGCCGATCGCGGTCACCACCGGCCACACGACATCCGGCATCGACGCCGCCATGGTCCTCGGTGGCTCCATTTCGGGCACCGTCAAAGACACGTCGGGGGCGAAGCTCAGCGGCATCTGCGTCTACGCCGATGGTGGGCCGAGTTCGGCATCGGCCGAGACCGCGGCAGACGGGACCTACAGCCTGACCGGCCTCGCCCCGGGCAGCTACGACGTGGAGTTCACGCCGGGATGCGGAAGCAACGGCTATCAGACTCAGTGGTACAAGAAGGCCGCGACCGCGTCGGAGGCGACGCCCGTGAAGGTCACGGCGGGCGCCAACTCGACCAGCGTCAACGCGTCCTTGTCCGCGGGCGGGTCCATCTCCGGCACGGTGAAGAGCAAGTCCGGCACCTCGCTGGCTGGGATCTGCGTCGGCGTCTTGAACGGGCCTACGTACGAATCGGCGCAGGCTGTCACGGGGAGCAACGGCAAGTACACGATTCCGGGGCTCGCTCCGGGTAGCTACGACGTCACGTTCACGACGGGAAGCGCGTGCGGGAACACCGGGAACTATCTCACCGATTACTACAAGAACGCCACGAGCTCGCAGGACGCGACCCCCGTCGAGGTGACGTCGGGCAACACGACGTCCGGCATCAACGCTTCCCTGCCGGTCGCGGGCAGCATCTCGGGGACGGTTGTCGACGCCAGTGATACCGCGCTGAGCGACATTTGCGTCGAAGCCGGTGGTAAGTCGGCGACTACCGCGGCGAACGGGTCGTACACCATCACCGGGTTGACGAGCGGGAGCTACCAGGTGGAGTTCGCACCGGCCGAATGTGGATCGGATGCGGGATATGCCACGCAGTGGTACAAGGATTCATCGGCGCCCTCCGGTGCGACTTTGGTCGCGGTCGCCAACGGAAAGACGGCATCGGGCATCGATGCCACCTTGCTCGGCACCGGATCCATCTCGGGGACGGTGACCGGCCCTTCGAGCACCCTCCTGACGGGCATCTGCGTGAGCGCGACGGCCCTCTCCACCGGAGCGGGCGCCTCGGTCGACACCGGGAGCGGAGGCACCTACACCCTCAGCGGCCTGAGCCCTGGGGCCTACGCCATTGAGTTCTCTGCCAGCTCCTACTGCGGGAACGGAGGCAACTACCTCTCGCAGTGGTATCACGGCGCGTCCTCGGAGTCGACGGCGACCCCCGTCACCGTCACGGCGGGCACGGTCACGCCGAACATCAACGCAACGCTGAAGCAGGGTGGCCAGATCAAGGGCATCGTGAAGGATGCATCAAGCTCGCCGCTCGCCGGCATCTGCGTCGACGCAGAGTACGGACCCGGCTCCGGATATGCCACCACCGCATCGGACGGTACCTACATCCTCTCGGGACTCCCCACCGGCAGCTATGACGTCGAGTTCTACACGTGTGGAGGCTCTGCGTCCTACCCCTCTCAGTGGTACAAGGGCGCGACCAGCCTCGGTTCGGCGTCACCCGTGTCCGTCACGGACGCGAAGACCACCTCCGGAATTGACGCAACGTTCCCGGCGACCGGTTCGATCTCGGGGACCGTGACCGACAGCTCGGCGGCCGGTCTCTCCGGGATCTGCGTCGGTCTGTTTCAGTCGGGCGGGACGGAGATTGACGAAGTGATCACCTCCTCGAGCGGCGGCTACAGCTTCAGCGGTATCGAGGCAGGCAAGTACCGGGTCGCGTTCAACGTGCTCGACGCTCCCTACTACTGCGACAGCGCATCGAATTACCTCGGGAAGTGGTACAAGAACGCACAGACCCAGGCCACGGCCACGGTGGTCACCCTGGCGGGTGGCGCCACGGTGACCGGCATCGATGTGACCTTGAGCCCTGCCGGGTCCTTGACCGGGAAGGTCACGAATGCTGCGACGGGTCGCGGGCTCGTCGGAGTATGTGTCGAGGCTTCGAGTGGTGTTGGTGGCGTGGAGCAGGAATCGGAGACGTCGGCTACCGGGTCGTACACGATCAGCCGGCTGCCGAGTGGCTCCTATCAGGTGTCGTTCGACGGGAACTGCGGGAACGGCGGAAACTTCGCTCCCCAGTGGTACAAGGCCGCGAGTACTGCGGCGAGCGCCACACCGGTCGCCGTGAGGGCAGGGACCACCAAGACCGGCGTCAACGCCGCGCTCACCGCAGGAGGGGTGATCACAGGGACGGTGACCAACTCGGCCGGTCATCCGCTGGCCCGCGGTTGCGTTTTCGTCATCGGCGCTGCGGGCAACGCGTCATCGTCGACCGCGGCCGACGGGACCTATTCGGTGTCGGGACTCGCCACCGGCACCTACGACGTCGAATTCTTCTCCAGCTCCTACTGCTTCGGACAGTCGCTCTGGTACGGCGGTGCCTCGACCCAACCCGGCGCCACCCCGGTCACGGTCACCGCCGGGACCACGACGTCAGGGATCAACGGATCGTTCCCCTCGGCCTCGGTGGGCAGTGGTGCGATCTCCGGCAAGGTGACCAACGGTTCCGCCGCGCCGGTCGCTGGAATCTGCGTGTACATCACTGGCGTTTCGTCCTATGGCCTGTACGGGTACACCGAGACGGCGACCAATGGGACCTATTCGGTCGCGGGGCTCGAAGCAGGCATGTACACCGTCGAGTTCTACTCCGGCTGTGGCAGTACGAAGGCCTACGCAGCCCAGTACTACAAGGACGCACCGACCCAGAGCTCGGCAACTCCCGTCGTCGTCACGGCCGGCGCCACCACCCCCTCGGTCAACGCCAGGATGGCTCTGGCTGGGACGATCGAGGGATCGGTCACCGCCGGGACGAAACCCGTCGCGGGCGTCTGCGTGGACGCCTATATCCACGGCACCTCGCAAATCGTCGGCTCGGGGTATACAGAGGCAAACGGCTCGTATTCCATCTCCGACCTCCCCGCAGGTTCCTACGACGTCGAGTTCGCCGCCGAACGCTTCTGCAGCTCCGTCGTCGGCGACGCGACCCAGTGGTACGACAACGCGACGAGTCAGGCCGCAGGCACGCCCGTCGCGGTCACCGCGGGCAAGGTGACCACAGGGATCACGGCCTCGCTCGCCAAGGGTGGCGACATCACGGGCAGTGTCGGGATGGGCGGCCAACCGGTCGAAGACGGGTGCGTCTCGGCCTACCAGGCCGGGTCGTCGCTCGTCGTCGCGACGGCCAGCACGACCTTGGCCGGCACGTACCAGCTGACGGGCCTGCCGACGGGCAGCTACGACGTGCAGTTCGGGTGCGGGCCCGGCAACGACGCCGTCCAGTGGTACAACGGCGCCGGGAACGAGAGCACGGCCACGGCAGTGGCCGTGACCGCCGGGGCCACGACGTCGGGCATCTCCGCCACCCTGGTCGCGGCCGGTTCCGTCAGCGGTACCGTCGTGAGCACGACGAGCGCGCCCATGGGCGGCGTCTGCGTGAGCGCGTACGACCCGGGAAGCTCGCTCGTGGTCTCCTCCGCGAGGACGAACCCGGACGGCACCTACACGCTGAGCGGCTTGGCCACGTCCTCGTACGACATCGAGTTCGACCCGACCTGCGATGGTTCGCCGAGCGACCCGGGCGTGCAGTGGTACCAGGGAAAGACGTCCCAGGCGACCGCCAATGCGGTGTCGGTCACGGCAGGGAGCACGAAATCCGGGATCGGGGCGACGCTGAGTTGACGGGAGCTGGGCGACGCCTGGGGGCGGGTGCCTGACGTGCCGACCCATTGCCGGAGCACGTCCACGATCCTCGCCGTCTGCGGCGTATCCTGGCGCGCTTGGCGAAGCGTCCGGTCGTTCGCGCGGGTGACGCCGGCGAGCTGACTGTCGCCGTCACCGGGGATGGTGGTGCCACCACCGATCAGCCGGTCGGCGCCACCTGGGCCATCGTGCCGGTGGCGCTCGTCGTCGGCCTCACGGTCGCCGCGGTCTGGCAGAAGGGCGCGTTCTTTCCGACCGAGGCGGGCGTCGTGGCGATCGGGTCCCTCGTCGTCATCGCGATGAGCCTGATCATGCGGGCCGACCGGGAGGAGCTCCTCGTGGCGCTCGCCGTGGGCGCACTCACCGGTTGGTGGCTGATCAGCGGCGTCGTCCATCACCACGGCGGCTTCTTGCCCGAGGGGGCGAGCATGCTGGGCTTCCTGGCCGCGTTCCTGGCGCTGCGCAACCTACCGGAGCGCAGCCGGCCGGCCGCCGCTGCGGCCCTCGTGCTCATCGGCGCCGTCTCCGGCGCGATCGGGCTCTGGGCCGTCGCCTTCCGCTCCTTCCCGCTCGCGATGCCGGCCCAGGGGCTGTGGCGCACCGCGACGACGCTCACCTACTCGAACGCAGCGGGCGCGTTGTTCGCCCTGACCCTGCTGGTGGCCTTCGGCCTGGACCACCGGTCCCGCTGGCCCCGCGTGGCGGTGACCCTGTTGGTCGCCGCCCTCGTGGCCACGGAGAGCCGCGGCGCGTTGCTCGCCGTCGTCGTGGCGCTGCCGATCGTGCCATTGCGCCAGCTAGGCCGGGCTACCTGGTCGGTGCTGTTGGGCCTGGTCGCCGGGGCGGTGACCGTGGCGACGTGCAACGGGACGACACGGCAACCCGCGGCATTCGCCGCGGTGATCGTGGCCGCCGGCGTGGCCTGGTTCCTACCGCCGGCGCGGCGACCCCACTTCAGCCGGCGCCAGTTCGCCGGGATCGCCCTCCTGGCCGTCGCGCTGCTGGGGCTCGCGGCGTTGGCACTGCACACGCCGATCTCGCTACGGCTCCAGACCGGCAGCAGCGACGACCGCAGCCGGGAATGGACGGCGGCGGTCGACCAGTGGCGCAGCGCCCCCTTCATCGGCGTCGGCCCCGACGTCCTCCTGCATCTCGATACGTCGCCGCCGTCCTACGACCGCTTCGCCCACAACGAGTACCTGCAGATCCTGGCGGACGGGGGCGTGGTGGGAATCGTGCTGTTGGGGGCATCGGGGGCAGCCGTGGCCTTCGCGACGCACCGCCGCAACGTCGCCACGTCGTGCGCCACTGCGGCGGTGGTCGCCTTCGCGGTTGCCGCCGCACTCGATTTCGACTGGCACCTCCCCGCCCTGGCCCTGGTCGGGGGTTGGGCCGCCGGGATGGCCGGACCGAGGATGTCGAGCGTGGGCGAGGCGGCGGCGCCGGGGAGGCTCGGGGAGGCGCCCGATGTCTCCCAAAACCCTAATGGTCTCTGTTTATAGTTTTCGGATACATCGCCAAGCTCGGCAAAGGCCTGCGGACGCGGTCCAAAGCGCGGGCACACGCCCGGGGCCCACGCCCGGGCCCTATCCCTTGACCGCCCGCACGATCTCGTCGGTCACGGCGTCGGGGTCTTCCAGGGGAAGCATGTGCCCACGCCCCTTCAATGTGACCAATCGAGACCCCGGAATCGACGCCACCATCTGATCCGCCTTCTTGGGAACAGTGAGCGTGTCGCGGGTGCCCACCATCACGGTCGTCGGCACGTCGATGCTGGCGATGCCCTCGAGCAGGTTCATGAATCCCATGGAGACCGCAAAGTCACCGCGGACCGAGCCGTCGCACGCGGCGAAGGTGTCGCGGGTCAGCTCCATGTGGGCGCGGACCGGCTGCGTCCCGAACACGCTGCGTACGAGGAGGTGGCCGTTCGGGGCGTTCAGGGCGCGGTTGACCAGCGGCGACGAAAAGATCGTTCGGGCGAACTCCGGGTTGCCGACCCGCCCGCCGATCGCCGTTGCGCTCGTCGCGACCAGCACGGTCGCCTTGGCCCGCGCCCGCAGCACGTCCGGCCGGTAGGTGGCGAGCGACATCACGGTCATGCCACCCATCGAATGCCCGGCCAGCACCACGCCTCGCACGTCCGTGGCCTCGAGCACCGCCTCGAGGTCGTGGGCCAGCGTCTCGACCGCCAGGGGCGCGGTGCCCCGCGTGCTCATGCCGTGCCCGCGCTGGTCGTAGAGCACGACCCGGTAGCCCTGCTCCCGGAGGCGCCGGGCGACCGGGAGCCAGATCTCGTGGCTGCAGCCCCAGCAGTGGGGGAGCACGACGGCCGGCGCGTCCGGAGCTGCGCCAGCCAGGTCCCACACCGCCAACAGGGCGCCGTCGGGGGTCGACACCACGAGATGGTCGGGCCGGCTCACGCCCTCGCCCCAGCCCAATGCGAGCCGCCCGTCGTCGCTCTTCGCACCATCGGCTGTCAGTCGCCGGTAGGCCATGCCCGCGGCGGCCCCGGCGGCCAGCAGCCCGCCGAGAGCAAGAAGCCGCCGCCGGCGGGGCCCACGGGAACCAGATGAAGGCTTCGTCATGGTCGTCGAGCGTAGGGGCGGCGAGCGGTGACCAGCCATGTCGTCATGACCAACAGATTAAAGGAAATAAGGGATTGACGCAATCGCTAATTTTATGAAGAATGTGGGTATGCCCTCCACCATGGACATCACCAGTGCCACCGGCACCACCAACGCCCCCGCATCCGCGCCAGCCAAGTCCGTCGACCAGCGCATCGACCGCCTGTCGACGGCCTCGCTCAAGCGCATCCTCGAGCCCGACGTCGACGTCCCCGGCGAGGTGGGCGACGGCCAGATCCTCCCGGACGACCTCCTCACCTTGTCGCACGTGCCCGAGATCTTCGCCACGCTCACCGACGACCAGAAGCGCACCCTCTCGCGCGAGGAGTTCGCCTCGATCGTCGACACCGGCGTCCGTTTCGAGTCGGTGCTCATGTGCGGGTTCGGGTTCGACATCTCGATGCGCCCCGACCTCACCGACCCGCGCGTCACGTACCTGCTGCACGAGATGGGCGAAGAGACGCGCCACTCGCGTCTCTTCGTGCGGTTGCTGCAGCAGGTGCAGCCGAAGGCCAAGAGCCCGATCGACACGCCGCTGACCCGTCTGGCCCAGCACGTGCTCATGCCGTTCCTCACCGCGATGCCGTCGCTCTTCTGCCTGCTGGTGCTGAGCGGCGAGGAGGTCCCGGACCTCATGCAGAAGCTGGCGGCCGAGCATCCCGACACCGATCCGATGATCAAGGCGGTGTCGAAGTACCACCGTCAGGAGGAAGCGCGGCATCTCGCCTTCGCGCGCATGGTCTTCCCCGAGCAGTGGGCGGCGGCCGGACCGTTCGAGCGCTTCTGCGTGCGACACCTCGGCTCGCACATCGCGATCGCCATGTTCGACACGATCGTGCACCCGGGCGTCTATGCCACCATCGGCCTGCCGACGTGGAAGACGTGGCGGATCGTCAACCGTTCGGCCGGCCGCACCGCGCTGCGCCACCGCGCTCTGCGTCCGCTCCTCAGCCCGCTCCTCGATGCCAACGCCTTCCGGGGTGGCCGCGTCCCAAGGGCGTGGCGGCGCGCCTGCGGCGTCGACCGCCGTGGTCGCGACCTCGCCCCGGTCGCGGCGGCCTGAACCGGTGGCGCCGGACGAGCCGTCGGCCGCGTCGGTCCCCACGAAGGGCGACCGCACCCGCCAGGCGCTCTTGGACGCGGCCGTCGTGCGTTTTGCGCGTGAGGGCTACCGCGGCACGTCGGTCGCCGACGTGTGCCGCGACGCCGGCCTGTCGACGACGGCGTCGTACCCCTACTTCGCCACCAAGGAGGCGATCTTCGTCGCTGCCGTCGACGAGGACGTGGCGGGGCTCATTGAGGACGCGGTCTCCTTCGTGGCCATCGACGAGGACCCCGACGGCTGGGGCGGCTTGATGATCCAGGCGCTGCTCGACCACCTGCCGGTCCACCCGCTGGCCGAGCGCATCCTCAAGGGCCTCGAGCCCGACTTCACCATGCGGCTTCTCTACATCCCGGCCCTGCAGGAGCTGCGCAAGGCGGTCACCGAGCTCATCCGCCACGAGCAGCTGGCCGGGAAGGTGCGCCAGGACATCGACCCGGCCCAGACGGCGAGCGGCATGACCGTGATCGTGATCTCCCTGCTCATGGCCAGCGTGCAGACCGGCGCCACGGGCGGCTGGGGTGAGATCGCGGCCGACGTGGAGACGGTCCTGAGCGCGGCGACCCGACCCGCGGGCTGACCATCGGCGCCGGCCCCGCACGGTGATCGAACCGCTTCGGCCGCTGGTGCGTCTCTAAGGACGTGCGACGCCTGGGCATCGGGCTGACATTGGCCCTCACGGTGGTGGCGGCCGGCACCGCGACCGCCGTCGCAGGTCTCGTCCCAGGCCCGCCGAGCGCGGCGGCAGCCACCCGCGCCGCCCCGTCCTCGCCGGCCGTCACCCATTCGTCCCACATCTCCTACCTGAGCTGTCACGCGCCCGACGTGCTCCTGACCGGGTCGATCCGGCGCCAGCCCTTCGCTGAGGGACAGCTCGTCACCTACAAGGTCAGCCTCCACAACCTTTCGCAGCACGCCTGCGGGTATCCGAACGGCGTGACGGTGCCGACCAGCCCGGTCATTCCGGCACCAGGCCTTCTCGGACCCTGCGGAGAGTTGCCGGTCCAAATCGAGAACAGCCACGATGCCGTGGTGTACCCGGCGATCGGGGTCGGCTGCCCGCTCATTCTGGGGCCACCGCTCGCGGCGGGACAGACGATCACGACGACCGGGACGTGGGACCAGACCGCGTGGGACAGGGCAGCGGCACTTCACGGAGCAATTGGGCCGCTCGTGCCTCGCGGCGGCTATCACATTGTGATCGACGGCAAGGTGACGCTCCCTGTCGACCTGACGGGACCCCCTTTCGTTTCGCCGCCCGCGACGCTGCCGCCTCCATCGAGCGCACCTTCGACGTCGCCCACGCCATTCCAGCCATTGCCGAACCTGCCGGTCCCGACCGTGCCCTCGCACCTCCCGGCGCCTCCCGTCACGCCGACCGCACCGACGTCGCCCACATCGCCGACGCCGACAACGCCCACACCCACTCCGTCGGGGCACGCCGTGACGCGTTCCGCCCATGTCGCCTTCGAGGGCTGTGCCGCCAAGAACGTCACGCTCACCGTCGCCATCCCGGCCGGGCCGACCGTCTCGGCGCCCGTGCGCTACGACGTCACCCTCCACAACGGCGGCAACACCGCCTGCGGGGAGGCGTTCCGCAACAATCCGCCCGCGACGCGCCACTTCAGGGTCGGTCCCTGCAGCGCCATGCCGGCAACCTTCTTGAACGCCTTCGGCGTCGATGTGTACCCGGGTCCCCAGACGTTCATGTGCCCGATGATCGCCGGCCCCTACGTCGCGCCGCACGCCACCGTGACGACGACCGCCACCTGGCCTGGCGAGGAATACCTGGCCACCTCCGGGGGTCCAACCGAATTGCACCCCGCGTCACCCGGGCCGTACGTGTTGGTCGTCGACAACGCCGTCAAGGTCCCCTTCACGCTGACCGCATCGCCCTGATCACCCTCTTCCCGGCGATTCGAGAGTGGGTGCCCGATACAATCTGGGGTCCCCATCCGCCATCAAAGCCCTGGCAAGCCGGTCGCCGGGATGGAGGCACGGCACCGGCTGGGAAGGAACGAGGCGAGAGCATGTCGGGTCACTCGAAGTGGGCGACCACCAAATACCGCAAGGGCGCCCAGGACAAGGCCCGGGCCAAGGTGTTCGCCAAGTGCATCAGGGCCATCGAAGTCGCAGCACGCGACGGCGGTGGTGACCTCGACGCCAACGCCACGTTGCGAACCGCGTTCGGCAAGGCGCGGGGGCATCCGTCCCGATCGACACCATTGAGAAGGCCATCAAGCGCGGCACCGGCGACCTCGAGGGTGTGCGCTACGAGGCCATCAACTACGAGGGCTACGGCCCCGGCGGCGTGGCCATCATGGTCGAGACGCTGAGCGACAATCGCAACCGCACCGGCGCCGAGATGCGCAACGTCTTCAGCCGCAACGGCGGCAACATGGCCGAGCCGGGCGCCGTGTCCTGGCAGTTCGAGCGCAAGGGCATCGTCACCGTCCCCCTGGACCAGGACGAGGACAAGGTCATGGAGATCGCCATGGAGGGCGGTGCCGAGGACCTGTCGAGCAACGGCAGCGCCTGGGTGGTGACCACCGCGCCGGCCGACCTGGAGTCGGTCCGGCGTGCCCTCGACGACGCCGGCATGACGCCCGAGTCGGTCGACCTGTCACTCGAGCCCACGTCGCTCGTGGCAGTGCCTGACGAAGGCGAGGCCAAGAAAGTGCTGCGGTTGCTCGAAGCGATCGACGACCACGACGACGTGCAGGCCGTCCATTCCAACGCCGACATCGCCGACGAGGTGCTCGCCTCCTTCGAAGGCTAGGGAGATCCAGGGTCGCCTCCCGGATCCGCGCTCTCCGAAGCACCGCCTACTAACCTACGAACGCATGTTCGCAATCGTCGGCCGAGATGGCGCGGTCACACTCTTTTGGCAGGGTCGATGGTATGGCTGAAGCAGCAACTCCGAGCCAACGACCGCTCTCTCACAGCGGACTGAGGATCCGCCTCGAGCCCACACTCGCCCAGCGACGTAGCATGTCCCGCTGCGCAGGAGCCTCTCGGTTCGCGTTCAACTGGGCCATATCCCACGTCGCTGCCAACGCGGCGATGTGGCGCACCGAGCGCGACTGCGGGGTCGAGTCCTCTCAGCGCACGAAGCCCTTTACGCTGGTCGATCTGACCAAACTGTGGTCATTGGAGCGAAGCTCGGTGGCTCCGTGGTGGGGCGACCACCCGTCCAAGGTCTACCTCTTCGCCTTTCGAGATGCCGTTGCGGCCAGCCGCAACTTCTTGGGCAGCAGAGCACGGTTCCCACGCTTCAAGGCCAAGCACCGGACCCCACGCGCCTTCACCCTGTGCGACTGCATACACCTACGACCTGGCGAGCTCCAGATCACCCGGATCGGCAAGGTCAAGATCTCGGCCCCAGACGAGCATCAGGCCGCACTACGCCGCCTGATCCGGCGCGGGCGCGCCCGGATCACCTCCGTGCGGGTGACCTACTACGACGGGCACTGGTGGGCCTCCCTTGCCATCGAACGCCAGATTGTGCGTCGTCCGTCGCCGGCACCCGCCGGGACCGTAGTAGGGGTGGACCTGGGTCTGCACACCCTCGCCGTGGTTTGCGGCTCGGATGCGGCGCAGGCCTGGGTAGAGGAGGGAGGGCGCCACGCCCGCACAGAACTCGCACGCACGCGCCGTTTTGGGCGCGCTGTGAGCCGTCGTAAGCAAGGATCGAGACGCCATCGGCAGGCTCAACGCGCACTGGCCCGCGCTCATGCCCGCACAAGGCGCCGCCGAGCCGACGACCTGCATCGGCTCTCCAAGAAGCTTGTTACCGAGAACGCGATTGTGGTGGTCGAAGACCTCGCGGTAAAGGGAATTTCTAGGAGCCTTCGCCTCGGTGCAGCCACCCTCGACCAGGGCCTAGGCGAGCTCCGACGCCAACTCACCTACAAGGCAAAGAGGGCGGGCTGCCGCATCATCGTGGCAGACCGCTTCTACGCATCGTCCAAGACCTGCGCACGCTGCCGGGCAGTGAGAGCCAAGCTGCCCCTCCACATGCGCACCTATCGCTGCGACCGCTGCGGCACGATTTGTGATCGTGACGTCAACGCCGCAGCCAACCTTGCTGCCTACGGCGAAGCCGTGCTCGTCACCGAAGCAATGGCTCGCCTCATGGGCCAGGGGACGTCGGTCGGGGACCCGGACAGACCGGGCCCGTCAGCGTCCAGACCTCGGATACGTGGTCAAAAGTCGCACGCCCGCAGAGAGGGAAGCGCTGGCCAGTTGGACCTCCCATCTGGTGGAACTGCCCTCTGCGAAGCGGGAAGCAGCCAGCAGCTCGTCTGCGCTAAGCGCTGTGATGCCCCTGGACAAGGGGCTGTCGGGACAGTGGAGACGGCCTAAACCTATGTCCACCGAAATCGACACTGGACGCATGTTCGCATTGGGGATAGACCCCGGGCTGTCGCGGTGCGGCTACGGCCTGGTCACACGGGGCGCGGACTCGTCGCTCCAGGCGCGAGCCGCCGGCGTCCTCGAGACCGATCCAGACATGGAGCTGGCCCAGCGGCTGCTCGTCCTGCACACGGAGCTGGAGAGCCTGGTGGCCGAGCTCCGGCCCGAGACGGTCGTCGTCGAACGGGTCTTCTTTCAGGTCAACGCGAAGACCGCGATGTCCGTCGGCCAGGCGAGCGGGCTGGCGCTCCTCGCCGCTGCGGCGGCCGGCTGCGAAGTGGCCCAGTACACGTCGAACGAGGTCAAGCAGGGCCTGGTCGGCTACGGGGCCGCCACCAAGGAACAGGTCCAGCGCATGGTGGTGCAGGTCCTCGGACTGCCCTCCATCGACGGGCCGCCGGACGTGGCCGACGCGCTGGCGCTCGCCGTGTGTCACCTCACGACGGTGCCGCTGCGGCGAGCCGTCGACGCGGCAGTGAGGAGCGGGACGTGATCGGACTATTGCGTGGGCCGGTCGTGGTCCGCACCGCCGAGAGCGAGGTCATCGTCGACGTCGCGGGCGTGGGGTACCGCGTCAGCGTGACCCCAGCCACCGCAGCCGCACTGGTGACCGCCGGCACGTCGAGCGAGGCGACGCTGTTCGTGCACACCCACGTGCGCGAGGACGCCATCGTCCTCTACGGCTTCGTCCACGACGACGAGCGCCGGTGCTTCGAGGTGCTCCTGGGCTCGCACGGCGTCGGACCGGCGCTCGCGCTGGCCATCATGGCCGTGCTCTCCCCGGCTGCGCTGTCCACCGCCGTCTTGGAGGACGACGTCGAGACGCTGTGCACCGTGCCCGGGGTGGGGCGCAAGACGGCCGCTCGGTTGCTGATCGAGCTGAAGAGCCGACTCGATCTGCCCGACCTCTCCTTCGAGCCGGTCGGGGCGGCGCGAAACGGTGCCATCGGTTCGCCGCGGGCCACCCGCACGGCACGGGCCGAGGCCCGGGCCGCCCTCGGCGAGCTCGGCTATGCCCCCGACGAGATCCGCGGGGCGCTCGACGGCCTACGCGACGATGTCGGCGTGGAAGAGATGCTTCGCCTGGCATTGCGCGAGCTGGCCAGCCGGTGAGCCCCCGAGCCCGCCGCGAGGTCCTGGCGGTCGACGGCGACCCCGACCCCGACCCCGACGGAGGTGTCTCCGACGAGCCCCGGGTCGTCGACCCGGCGTCGTCGGACCAGGAGGAGGAGATCGAGGAGGTCGGGCTGCGGCCGCGGACGCTCACCGAGTTCGTCGGGCAGCACCAGTTGGTCGAGCACCTCGGGATCGTCCTCCAGGCGGCGCGCCAACGCCGCCAGCCGGTCGACCACATTCTCTTCGCCGGCCCGCCGGGTCTGGGGAAGACCTCGCTCGCCGGCATCGTCGCGGCGGAAATGGGCGCCGGGCTGCGGATCACCGCCGGGCCCGTCCTGACCCGGGCGGGGGACCTGGCCGCCCTCCTCACGGACCTCCAGGACGGCGACGTCCTGTTCATCGACGAGATCCATCGCCTGCACAGCTCGGTCGAGGAGATGTTGTACTCGGCCATGGAGGACGGCCGGCTCGACATCCTCATCGGCAAGGGTCCGACGGCCCGGTCGATCCGCCTGGACCTCCCCCGGTTCACCCTGGTCGGCGCCACCACGAGGACGGGGCTGGTCTCGGGGCCCTTGCGCGACCGCTTCGGCTTCGTCGGGCGCCTCGACCTCTACGAGCCGGCCGACCTGCGCGCCATCGTCGAGCGGTCCGCCCGCATTCTCAAGGTACGGGTCGACCCCGAGGGCGCCGTGCGGATCTCGGAGCGCTCCCGCGGCACCCCGCGGGTGGCCAACCGCCTGCTGCGGCGGGTCCGGGACTTCGCCGAAGTGCGCGGGGAGGGCTTCATCGACGACGCCACGGCGAGGGAGGGTCTGGAGCTCTTCGGGGTCGACGAATTGGGGCTCGACAAAGTGGACCGTGCCATCCTGACGACGCTGTGCAGCCGGTTCGGCGGCCAACCCGTCGGACTCACGACGCTGGCGCAGTGCGTCGGGGAGGAGCCCGACACGATCGAGGACGCGTACGAGCCCTACCTCGTGCAAACCGGCTTGATCCAGCGCACCGCGCGCGGACGCGTGGCCACGCAGCGGGCCTGGGCGCATCTCGGCTCCGAGAGCCCGTCGACGGCGCCTCGCGCAACGAATACACCGCCGCTGTTCTGACACGGCCGGTCGACGCCGAACTGTTGCCGCGACATCTGTGCATTCCTTGCGCGCGCTGCGCCTCGGTACGTTATTGTTGCGTTGCACCACAAGACGGGAAGCGAGGTGACCCGATGGCAGGAGACATGACGCGTACTTCGATGCTCGCGCGCACCATCGTGGACCTGCTGCCCGCCTTCGGGGTGCTCGGAGGGCGGTGCCGCAATGTCGGGCCCGACCTCTGCCCTACTGGCCACTGACGCCGGCCAGTCCACTCCCAGGGGGCTGATCGCCCGGGCGGGCCTCGGAGCCCGCCGACCTGCGTTTCTCGCAGCCTGAACCCTGTCGCGCACCACCGGTGCGCCCACCGTTTGAGCCACTCGACCCTCCCACCAGGAGATTCCCATGGGTGAACGCACCCTCTTCCCAAATGCATCGACCAAGGCGACATTGGCGTACTGCTGGCGCCAGATGGAGCCCGACCGCGCCGCGTTCGCGGGCAGCGCGACGGCGATCGTGCTCGGCACGCTGGCCAACGCCGTCGCGGCGCCGCTCATTTTCGCCGACCTACTTGGCCGCATCGCCAGCCACGGCATCCACGGAGGCGTGGCCTCCTTCGCCCCGCTGATCGTCGCGTACGCGGTGGTCCTGGTGGCCGCAACCGTCTTCGGGCGGATCGGCGGCTGGCTCAACTGGGGCGCCACCCTGCGCTCGTTCGGCCGCGCCATCACCAACGGCTACGACCACCTGATCGGGCTCAGCCACGGGTGGCACACCGACCGGCCCTCGGGCGAGGTCATCGCCACACTCGAGACCTCGACGTGGGCCTTCGTGGAGCTGATCGACGCCATGGTCTGGGGGATCCTGCGCATCAGCGTGACCACCCTCGGCGCCATCGTGGTGCTCGGGGTCGTCGCCTGGCCGGTTTCGCTGGTCATGGCCGCGCTGGTCGGAGTCTTTGTGCTCGTGCTGCACCAGCGGATGGAGCGCGTCGTCGCGGCCGAAAAGGAATTCTCCGACGCGCACTCCCGGGCGACCGGCGTGATCGCCGACACCATCTCCAACCTGACCACCGTGCGCTCACAGGCCGCCGAGGAGCGCGAGAAGGGCAACGTCGGTGCGCTGGTCGGCGACTCGCTGACCGCCGACTTCCGGGCCCGTCGCGTCTTCACCGCGACGCGGTTGCAGATGGAGTCCGCCATGGCGTTCTTCAACTGGGCGGCGGTCGCGGTCGGGATCGTGCTGGCGCTGCACCACGTGGCGGCCGCCGGGGTGGTGTACCTCATCTTGTTCTACGCCACGTTCGTCGGCACCAGCTTGGAAGAGTCGTTCGAGTTCATCCGGCTGATGTCACGCGCCATCGGCCGCTGCGCGAAGTTCGCCGGCATCGCAGCGACCGAGCCCGATATCGTCGACGCGCCCAGCGCGCCCGACCTGGTGGCGCCGCGCGGTCGCGTGGACTTCCGCGGGCTCACCTTTGCGTACAAGGAAGGCGCACCGCTCTTCGACGAGCTCGACCTCCGGATCGAGCCGGGTGAGCACGTCGGGCTGGTCGGCCCCTCGGGGTCGGGCAAGACGACGCTGACGAAACTGCTGCTGCGGTTCGTGGACCGCGACGGTGGTGAGATCGCCATCGACGGGCAGGACATCGCCGCGGTGACGCAGCACTCGCTGCGCCGCCACATCGCCTACGTCCCGCAGGATCCCCAGATGCTCCACCGGACCATCGCAGAGAACATCTGCTACGGCTTGGACCTGGCGGACGGCGTCGAAATGGATCTCGTGCGAACGGTCGGCCGCGCCGCCTACGTCGACGAGTTCGTGGACCGGCTCCCGGCCGGCTACGAGACGATCGTCGGAGAGCGCGGCATGAAGCTCTCCGGTGGGCAGCGCCAGCGGGTTGCCATTGCGCAGGCCATGGCCAAGGGGGCCAGGGTGCTCGTCCTCGACGAGGCGACCTCGGCCCTGGACTCCGAGTCGGAGTCGCTGGTCCAAGAGGCGCTGTGGCACCTGATGGAGGGCACCACGGCGCTGGTGGTCGCCCACCGGCTCGCGACCATCGCCCGCCTTGACCGCATCGTGGTCCTCGACCACGGCCACGTCGTCGAGCAGGGCACGCACGCCGAGCTGCTCGCGCGTGCCGGTGTCTACGGCCGGCTGTGGGCGCACCAGTCGGGCGGGTTCCTGGCCGCGTAGCGAGCTCGTCGGGGCGTGAGGGCGACCTGGCCCTCGCGTTCCGACGAACTACGCGCTCCGCGTGGAGGCCGCGGTGGTTCGCAACGGCAAGAACACCCGGAAGGTGGTCGACCAGTCGGGCGTGTCGACGATGTCGACGAAGCCCTCGTGCGCCTCGGCGACCGACTTCGCGATGGCGAGGCCGAGGCCGGTGCCCGGGACGCCCATCTCGGTCGAGGAGGCCAGTCGGTAGAAGCGCTCGAAGAGCTGGTCGCGCTCGCCCTCGGGGATGCCGGGACCCTCGTCGAGCACCTGGACCCGGGCGTAGGAGTCGACGCTGTCGACGATGACGTGGACGCGGCCGCCGCGAGGGGAGAACTTGATGGCGTTGGAGAGCAGGTTGCCGAGCAGCTGGTGCAGCCGGTGGGGATCGCCGAAGATCGGGACCTCAGAGCCGGGCTCCATGGTGAGCACGATGCCGGCCACCGTGGCCGAGGTCTGGATGGCGAGGACCGCCTCCTCGGCGACGTGGTACAGGTCCAACTCGGTGAACGCCACGCGGAGGCCGCGGCCGGCACCGGGGTCGGCCAGGAGGTCCTCGGCCACCCGCTGAAGGTGTTCGGCATTGCGCTCAATCGTCTGGAGCATCAGCATCTGGTCCTTGGTGAGGTCGGTGTGTGCGTCGAGCAGGAGCTCCACGAAGCCCCGGATGGAGGTGATGGGTGTCCGCAGCTCGTGCGACACCGTCGCCACGACGTCGTCCTTCATCTGGGTGAGCTCGCGGAGCCGGTTGTTCTGCTCGATCAGGGACTGCGTGACCTCTTTCTGGATGGCGAACAGCCGCTCGCGGTCCGCTGCCAGCTGCTCGCGCTCGGTCACGTCGATGGCGACGACGACGTAGCCGCCGTTGGCCGGGACCACGCCGTCGTCGGCGTCCCCTAGGTCGTCGCCGGCCAGAACCGGGTCCACGACGTCGTCGTGCTCGTAGGGGTCCTCGTCGATCCCGGGGTCCGGCGCCGGGACGGGCAGGGCCCGCACCCGGACCACGCAACGCCGTTGCTGCCCGTCCTTGCGGGTGGCCGTCCAGGGAACTTCTGCCGCGGTCTCGGCGTCTATGGGCTCGAGCGTGGTACGCATGCTGTCGATCGTCTGGCGCCGCTCGTCGATCTGCGCCGGGTCGATGAAGTCGGCGATGGAGCGCACGCCGACCACCTCGGCCGCCAGGTAACCCAACATCTGCTCCGCGCCGGCGGAGAAGAACGTCACCGTCCCCGCCGGGTCGACGCCCATAATGGCGCTGCCGGTGGCCGCCCGGAGCAGCGTCTCGAGGCGATCACGGGCGTAGTCCGCCTCGCGCGCGTTGCGGCGGGCGAAGCGCGACTGCTGGGCCAGGTCGCTCAGGTAGGCGCGGTCGCGCGAGACCATGGTGTACACCGTGGACGCCACCAGGGTCGTCACCGTCGCCATCACCGCGACTTGGCGCCACTCCAGCGTCGGGTAGTTCGGCGGCCCGACGATGAGCAATGGCACCAAGAGCGCCAGATCGAGGCAGAACAGCCCGACGAGAAGGTGCAGCCGCCTCCCGTACAGCGACAGCCAGACGATCGGGAGGAGGTACACCACGACGAGTCCCGAGTCGCTGCCGCCCTGGGCGTCACGGATGATGGCGATAACGGCGATGTAACCAATGGGGATGATGAGCCAGGCCCAGTTGGGCAGCCGCTCCCAGGGCAGGAGGAACGCTGCGGCCACGAGGGCGAAAAACAGCACCCCGGCGATGGAGATCTCGCGTCGGGCGTCGTGGGGGAAGGGGATGACCGCAATGAGCACCGTGCCGACGGCGACGAGGGCGAAGACCGGGAGGCGCACCCGCATGGAGCCGGTGAAGCCGGTGGGTAGGGCGGTCTCGGGCATCTGCGGATCGCGACGCCCCTGGAAGTCGGGTCGGGTGCGGAGCTGCTCGCTCACCGCGCCCGAGCTCGGTAGCGATAACCGAAGCCCCGCACCGTCTCGATAGGGGAGTCATCCCCGTCGTCCCAGCCCAGCTTGCGCCGTAGGCGTAACACGGCGTACTTGACCCGGGAGGGGGCGAGGCCGCTCGGGTCGTCCCAGGCCAACTCGATGAGCTGGTCCGAGGAGAGCACCTGGCCCTGGTGACGGGCCAGCGTCGCCAGCAGGCGGTATTCGGTTGGGGTCAGCACCACGGCGGTGCCGTCGATGGAGACCTCCTGATGGGCGAAGTCCACGTGCAGGGTGCCGTCGTCGAAGGCGGTCACCGGGTCGCGGTGGGACACCTGGCGCCGGCTGATGGCCTGCAAGCGGGCAAGGAGCTCCACTCGGCTGAAGGGCTTGGTCAGGTAGTCGTCGGCACCGGCGTTGAGGCCCCTCACCTTGTCCCTCTCGGTTCCGAGGGCCGTCAACATGAGCACGGGGACGTCACTCATGTCCCGGATACGCTCGAGCACCTGCCAGCCGTCGAGGTCGGGAAGGCCAACGTCGAGGACCACGATGTCGGGGTGGTTCTGGTGGAACTGGCGGACGCCGTCCCGCCCCTCAACGGCCTCCGAGACGCTGAAACCTTCGCGTTCGAGCAACGTCCGCAGCAGTTGGCGGATGTCTGCCTCGTCCTCGATCACCAGCACGGAGATGTGACCGTCTCGCATCGGCCTGCAACTGTACTGGGGAAAGCGTCGATCAAGGTGAAAAAGGGACACCCAAGTCCGAATGCGAAGCGCCTGGTGGAGCACGAAAACGGGTCCACGATCCACAATTGGAGGACCGTCGACCACTTCGCGCCGCGTCCGCCACTCGCGGGGCCGGGCGCAGCGACCCGGGGCCGCGATGCCCGCGTATTACCGGTCGGTCAGCGGCTGGGCGAGAGTGAGCGCGGCGCGGGCGCTCGGCGGGTCCCCGACTCGGTGACGTCAGGTGGAGCCGGGCTGGGCCTCGAAGAGGCGCAGGATCCGGGTCTCGAAAAAGCGAAAGGTGCGCCGGCCTGGGTCATCGGCTCCCCCCGGATCACTCCGACCGACGACGACACGAGGCCGGCGCACCTTTCCTGTTGCTTCCCCCTGGTGTTCCCCCGTGTGAGAATCCGTTCCCCTTCACCGGACTCCCACCCTTGGTCGCTCCCCCTCCTGACGACCTTTCACCAAGGGGTCGTTGTTCTGATGGAGGTACTCTGACCAACGGCCGTCGCAACGGGGGCCACTTTGGGTTGCAGTTCGGTTGCGCCGATTGGGATCCCGCGAGGATGGAATTTTTCGCCATACGGCCCGAAATGGGTCGTTATCCCCGCCGGGAGGCGACTGCACGCCACGGCCACGCGGTAGAGACCGGGGCGGACGACGGGGCGGTCAGCGGGGAGTTGGCGGGAAGGCTGACGTGTCGGCCATCCCGCCGCGGCCGCCCGGTGGCTCGAATCAGGGGAATCAGGGGAGGGGCCAGGGATCAGCGATCCCAAGAGAGCCCGGATCAGCGAGCCCCAATGGAGCGCGCATCAGCGGCCCCGTGGTCCCCGTTCGGTGGCCCTCGACCCCGGCCGCCTCCGGCACGGAGGTAGCGCCGAGGCCGCTCCGGAGTAACCAGGCCCAGAAGCACGATCCCGCCCAAGAGAGCGTGAACGCACGCACTAGGGTGGCGTTTCGCAACCATTTCGGTCCAAGGATCTCCTATGACACCAACCCTGGCGCTGGCCCACTTTGCGCTCGCGGCGACCTCCTCGAAGAGTTCGTCGTCCAGCAGCACCCTTTTCACCCTGCTGCCGCTCCTGGCGATCGGGGTCCTCGGGTATTTCTTCTTCATCAAGCCCCAGCAGCGCAAGGCGCAGGCCGCCCGGGCTGCCCAGAGCTCGGGGATCGAGGTGGGGGACGAGGTGCAGACGATCGGCGGGATCATCGGCACCGTGCTCGAGGTCCACGGCGATCGGTACACGATCATCACCGGGGTCCTCGGCGATGACGGCAACCTGGACGGCCCGCAGCCCACCCGCATCGTGCTCGTGCGTCAGGCCATCGCCAAGAAGATCGAGCCGGTCGCGGACGTCCGCGTCCAGGACGAGCCGGTTGAGGACGTCCACATGGGATCGCAGGACCACAGCGACAACGGCGTCAGTGAGAACGGCACCGGGGACATCGACGACGTCGGCGGCGACGAGGCGACCAGCAAGGGCGAGCACGGAGCGGAGGCAGAAGAGGCGTGAGCCCCAAATCAGGGGGACGAGCCCAGCGCCGCCAGCGCCGCAACCTTCTGATCAGCGTGCTGATAGTGGTCGCGGTCGCCGTGGGCTCCTTCGCCGCGGTCGTCGCGGCCAAGTGGACGCCGCGCCTCGGCCTGGACCTCGCGGGCGGCGTCTCGGTCGTCTACACGGCCGAAGGGAAGAACGTCTCCACCGCCGACCTCAACGAGACCGTCAACATCCTCAACCAGCGCGTCGACGGCCTCGGGGTGTCGGGCGCCCAGGTGCAGACGACGGGGAAGAACCAGATCTCGGTCTCCATTCCCGGCGTCACGGACGCACAACAGGTGCTCAATGAGATCGGGCAGACCGCCCGCATGTACTTCCGGCCCGTGCAGTGTTTCGCCTACCCGCAGGCGTTGCCCAAGCACGCACCCAAGAATTACGTTGCCCCTCGTGGCATCGAGAACATCCCGACCTGCACGTCGTCGAACCAGCTGACCGAGGCAGCCCTCGGCGTCACTCCGAACAGCTCGGTGCAGGGCTACTCGTCGAACAACGTCCCCCCGGACTCGCAGTACGTCGAGTTCCCCTCGACCAGCACCGAGAAGCCGGACTACGAGAACAGCACCGTCCTGCTGCCGGGCCTCTCGTCGACCGGGAGCAACAACGGCGAGCGCTACGTCCTCGGCCCCTCCGAGATGACCGGGCGGTCCATCGGGAGCGCCAGCGCGACGCAGAACCAGGAAGGCGCGTGGGTCGTCGACTACTCCCTCGCCGGTTCGGCCAATTCACAGCTCTGGGACAAGGTGGCACAGCAGAACTTCCACCAGTTGCTGGGTATCGAGCTCGACGGAGTCGTGTACTCGGCGCCGATCATCCAGCCGACGCAGTCGGGCTTCACTTCCTTCGACGGCCAGGGCGAGATCTCCGGGAGCCTGACCCAGCAGGACGCACAGAACCTGGCGCAGGCCATGAACTACGGCGCCCTGCCCGTCACGCTCAAGGCGGCGACGTCCGAGACGGTGTCGGCCACCCTCGGCCACTCGGCCCTTGTGGCCGGGCTGGGCGCCGGCATCGCCGGGCTCATCCTGGTATTGCTCTACGTGCTCTTCTACTACCGGGCGCTCGGGCTCGTGGTGATCTCGGGGCTCGTGCTCACCGCCATGTTGCTGTGGGCGATCATCTCGGCCTTGGGGCACACATCGGTGGCGCCGAGCTTCGACCTGGCGGGGATCACCGGTCTCATTGTGTCCATCGGCATCACCGTGGACTCGTACATCGTCTACTTCGAGCGATTAAAAGACGAGACGAGATCGGGTCGTTCGGTCCGCACGTCGGTCGACCGCGGCTTCAAGAGCGCGTGGCGCACGGTGTGGGCGGCTGACTTCGTCTCGCTGATTGCGGCGATCGTCCTCTACTTCGTCGCCGTCGGCGACGTGAAAGGCTTCGCCTTCTTCCTCGGACTCTCGACCATCATGGACATGGCGGCCACCTGGTTCTATACCCGGCCGCTCGTCATCTTGCTCGGCCAGAGCTCGCGCCTGCAGGGCACCGGCGCCTTCAGCATTGCCACCGGGCTGCAGGCACAGACTCCGGCTGGGGCGCTCCCGCTCGGCGCCGGCGGGGGAGGTGGCGCGTGAGCGACGACGAGTCCCGATCCGGCGACGGCAGCTCACTCGACGACGTGAGCGACGAGGAGGTCGAGGAGTTCGAGGAGGGCCTCGACACCGAGGACCTCGACGAGGACGAGCGCGTCACCCTCGACGACGCGGCGCGCGCCCTGATGGCCAAGCCGCGCCGGGGTCACGGGCCCATCGCCCGCCTCTACCGGGGCGAGACCCGCTTCGACTTCGTGGGCAAGCGGCGCATCTGGTTCGCTCTCTCGACCCTCATCATCGTGTTGGGGATCGTCTCGATTGTCCTGCGGGGCGGTCTCAACCTGGGCATCGACTTCAAGGGCGGGACGGAGTGGCAAATCGCTGCGCCGGGGGTGACCCAGGCACAGGCGGTCAGCGCCATGAAGGGCACCGGCCTGGTCGATCCGACTGTGCAACTTCTCGGCGCTGGCAGCCGGCAGACGCTGGACGTCCAGTCCGACCTTGACAAGCTGTCGCAGGCCAACCAGAAGCAGATCAGCAACAACGTCGTGGCGGCCATGGAGCACCTCACGGCAGGACACCAACCGAAGTCGTCGGACACGACGACGAGCACGACCGCCAAGTCGACGACGACCACCACGAGCGCGGCCAAGTCGAGCGCGACCACCACGCCCAGCACGGTGCCCGCCAACGCCATCCCCAAGGCGACGGCCGACAAGGTCAGCATCACCACGGTGGGTCCGACCTGGGGCTCGTCCATCACGAACGACGCCATCAAGGCGTTGATCATCTTCTTCATCGCGGTCGGCATCTACATCAGCATCCGCTTCGAGCCGAAGATGGCACTGTCGGCCTTCATCGCCATGATCCACGACGTCCTGGTGGCGATCGGGATCTACTCGATCTTCAACTTCCAGGTCACCCCGGACACCGTCGTGGCCATCCTGACCATTCTGGGGTACTCGCTCTACGACACGGTCGTGGTGTTCGACCGCGTCCGCGACAACACCCGGGGCATCGGCAGCAGCGGGCGCCTGACCTACCCGCAGCTGATCAACCTGTCGATGAACCAGACGTTGGCTCGGTCGATCAACACGTCGGCCGTGGCCATTCTCCCCGTGCTGTCAGTGCTCGTCATCGGCGCACAGGTGTTCGGGGCCACGACGCTGCAGTCCTACGGGCTCGCCCTCTTCGTCGGGTTGCTGTCGGGGGCCTACTCGTCGATCTTCATCGCGTCGCCGGTTCTCTGCATGATGAAGGAACGAGAGCCCCGTTGGGTCGACATCGCCAATCGATTGGCCAAGCGGGGGGACACGGGCGCGTTCTACTCGGCCGTGGACGCCGCGACCATGGGCACCCAGATGAGCATGGCCGCCGCCGGCCAGGTGAGCCGGGGCGGGGGGGCGGGTGGTGCCCCTGCCGCACCGAAGCCCGGCGGCACCAAGCGCAGCGGAGTCATCCGGCCGGGCTCGGCCAGGCAACCGGGCGGTGGGGGAGGCGACGGCGCCGGCGGCGGGACCGGGACGGGGACCGCGGTCATGGACCGGCCATCCAACGGCTCCGGCGGGCAGACGGCGACGGCGTCGACGCAGCCGTCAACGGGGCAGGGGGCGCCGCGGCCCCGCAAGAGCAAGAGCAGCAAGCGCAAGCGCCGGCGCTGAACCGGCCGGGGCGCGCTGAGCCCCCCGAGGGGGCGTGCGCACGGACCGCCGCCGGTGGCGACCAAAGCGTTTCCCCAGGCGGGTAGCCTGGATAGATGGTGGCCCTGACACGGGTGGCTTCCGTCGCGGTTGACGGAGACGGAGCACAGAGCGAGCAAGACGAGATGCTCTTCGAGCTGCTCGGCCCGCTGCTGGCCGAGTTCGCCCGCCACCGCCCCGAGGACGACACGACGACCATCGTCGAGGCGGGCCGCACCGCGCTCAAGGCGCATGAAGGGCAGTTCCGGCGTTCGGGCGAGCCCTACATCACGCACCCCGTGGCCGTGGCCACGATCGTGGCCGAGCTGGGCCTCGACGAGCAGACCGTGGCGGGCGCCCTGTTGCACGACGCCGTGGAGGACACCGGGCTCACGCTCGAGCAGATCCGGACCGATTTCGGCGACGGGGTGGCCAACGTGGTCGACGGCGTCACCAAGCTGGACCGGCTCCAGTTCAACTCGAAGGAGGCCCAGCAGGCGGCCACCATCCGCAAGATGCTGGTCGCCATGGCCGACGACTGGCGCGTCCTGCTCATCAAGCTGGCCGACCGGCTGCACAACATGCGGACGCTGGCCGTGATGCCCGAGTGGAAGCAGCGGCGTACGGCGCAGGAGACCTTCGACGTCTACGCGCCGCTCGCCCACCGGCTCGGGGTCCAGCAGGTGCGGTGGCAGCTCGAGGACCTGGCCTTCGCGACGCTGCACCCGAAGCGCTACGCCGAGATCGAGCAGATGGTGGCGGCGCGGGCGCCCCAGCGTGAGGAGTATCTCGAGAAGGTGCTCGTCCACGTGCGCGGGCGCCTCGAGGAGATGGGCATCGTGGCCGACGTCACCGGCCGCCCCAAACACCTGTGGTCCATCTACGAGAAGATGGTCGTGCGGGGCAAGGAGTTCGACGACATCAACGACCTCGTCGCCATCCGGGTCGTCGTCGACACTGAGAAGGACACCTGGGCCGCCCTCGGCGCCATCCACGCCATCTGGGCCCCGGTCCACGGGCGTTTCAAGGACTACATCAACACGCCCAAGTTCAACATGTACCAGTCGCTGCACACGACGGTCATCGGGCTCGAGGGCAAGCCGGTCGAGGTGCAGATCCGCACCTCGGAGATGCACCACCGCGCCGAGTACGGCATCGCCGCCCACTGGGGCTACAAGTCCAAGGAGGACCACTCCTCCGAAATGGCGTGGCTCCAGCGCATCGCCGACGTCGACCGCCAGACCGACGACCCCATCGAGTTCCTCGAGGCCCTCAAGCTCGACCTCGAACAGGACGAGGTCTACGTCTTCACGCCCAAGGGCAAGGTCATCGCGCTGCCGGCGCGGTCGACGCCGGTCGATTTTGCGTACGCCATCCACACCGAGGTGGGGCACCGCTTCATCGGGGCGCGGGTGAACGGGCGATTGGTGCCGTTGGAGACGCAATTGTCGTCGGCCGACACGGTCGAGATCATCACGTCGAAGTCGCCCACCGCCGGCCCGTCGCGCGACTGGCTCCAGATCGTCGCGTCGACGCGGGCCCGCAACAAAATCCGGCAGTGGTTCAGCCGGGAGCGCCGCGAGGACGCGATCGAGAACGGGCGCGAGGAGCTCGCCCGCGCCCTGCGCCGCGACGGGCTCCCGCTGCAGAAGATCCTCGGCTCGGCGTCCCTCCAGCAGGTGGCGGACCAGATGAACCTGGCCGACCTCGATGCGCTCTATGCGTCCATCGGCGAGAACCAGGTCTCCGCCCAGTCGATCGTGCAGCGCCTCTCCAAGGTGCTGCGCAGCGGCGACGCGGCCGACGAGCAGCTGCCGATGACGGTGCTGCCGGGCACTCCCCGCGCCCGGCCGAGCGGGCGCCGCACCGGCGCCGGCGTCTTCGTCGAGGGCCTCGACGACGTGATGATCCACCTGGCTCGCTGCTGCACCCCGGTGCCCGGCGACCAGATCGTCGGCTTCGTCACCCAGGGTCGTGGCGTCTCGGTGCACCGGGCCGACTGCTCGAACGCGGCCTCGCTGGCCGACCGCTCCCGCGAGCGCCTGATCGACGTCGAGTGGGACCGGGGCAACGACGGGGTGTTCGTGGCGACGATCGAGGTGCAGGCGTTCGACCGCTCGCGCCTGCTGGCCGACGTCTCGCGCGTGGTGAGCGAGCACCACCTCAACATCGTCGCCGCCCGCACCGCGACCACTCCTGACCGGGTGAGCCGGATGGCCTTCGACATCGAGCTGGCCGACCCGACGCACCTGCACTCGTTGATCAGCGCGTTGAAGCATCTCGACGGGGTCTTCGACGCCTATCGTCAACTTCCTGGCAAGAAAGCTTGACCCTCCGGCCATGAGGCACCCTCTGTGACCCCGGGCTCCGGCGCGCCCGGATCCTCCTCGCCGTCCGCCGCGCTCCGCACGCCTAAGGGCATGCACGACGTGCTGTGGCCGGAGTCCCACCGTTGGGAGACCACGTTGGCGCGCTTCGCCGCGCTCGTCGAAGGCGCCGGCTACGGCCTCACCATCACGCCGGTGCTCGAGCACGCCGGGGTGTTCCTGCGCGGCATCGGCGAGGCCAGCGAGGTCGTCGGCAAGGAGATGTACGTCTTCGAGGACCGCGACGGCCAGCTCATGGCGTTGCGGCCCGAGGGCACGGCGCCCATCGCCCGGGCGTTCGTGCAGCACCACCCCGTGCCGCCCTGGAAGGCCTGGTACGTCGAGCCCTCGTTCCGCCACGAGAACCCCCAGCACGGCCGCTACCGCCAGCACTTCCAGCTCGGTGTCGAGGCGCTCGGCCCGGGCGATCCCGACCTCGACGTCGAGATCGTCACGCTGGCCTACGACTTCTTCGCCGGGCTCGGGCTGCGCGCCGTCGAGCTCAGGCTGAACTCCATGGGCAACGACGTCTGCAGGCCCGGCTACGTCGCCGCGCTCGGCGCCTACCTGGCCGAACGGGTGGACCAGCTGTGCCCGGCCCACCGGGTACGCCACCTTGAGAATCCCCTGCCGCGTCCTCGACTGCAAGTCGCCCGAGTGCCGGACCGCCACTGCCGACGCGCCGCACTTCCTCGACTACCTCTGCGACCCCTGCGCGACCCACTTCGCCCGGGTGCGGGCCGGGCTCGACGCGCTCGGCGTGGTGTACGTCATCGACTACCGGCTCGTGCGCGGCTTCGACTACTACACCCGCACCACCTTCGAGTTCGCGGCGGAAGCGCTCGACGCCGCGCAGAACGGCGTGGGCGGCGGCGGGCGCTACGACGGGCTGGTCGAGTTGCTCGGCGGCGACCCCACGCCGGGCATCGGCTTCGGCATCGGGATCGAGCGGGTGCTGCTGGCCTGCGATGCCGAGGGCGTCTTCCCGACCGTCGCGCCACCGCTCGACGCCTACGTCATCGACACCGCCGGCGGTGCCGAGGCGGTCATGTTGACGGCCGAGCTACGCCGGGCTGGTCTTCGGGTGGACCGGGCCTTCGACGGGCGCTCCATGAAGTCCCAGATCAAGTCCGCCGACCGCTCGGGCGCCCAGGTGGCGCTGGTCGTCGGACCCCAGGAGGTGGCCTCCGGTACCGTGGGGCTGCGCCCGTTGCGCAGCGACGACCCGCAACGCAGCGTGCCCAGGGCTGCCATTGTCGATGAGCTCGTCGTCTATCTGTCGAGGCCCCGGTAACGGCGATGTCTCTGGAAACCGTAAACAGGTTCGTGCATAGTTTTGCGAGAGATCCTCAGGATGGGATGCGAGACATCCTCGGGATGGGATGCGAGACATCCTCGGGATGGGATGCGAGACATCCTCGGCATGGGATCAGACCCCGGTGATGTCTCCAGAAACCGTAAACAGGTTCGTGCACAGTTTTGCGAGACATTCTCGGCAGAGGCTCAGACCCCGGTGATGTCTCCAGAAACCGTAAACAGGTTCGTGCACAGTTTTGAGAGACATCCGGCGATAAGAGGATCTTCCCGAGTGACCCCATCATGACCACCCCTCTCGAACCCTCCGAGCCCAACCGTCCCACCGCCATGCGCACGCATCTGTGCGGCGTGCTGCGCAAGTCCGACGTCGGCGCCCAGGTGCGCGTCTGCGGGTGGGTGGCCCGCCGCCGCGAGCACGGCGAACACCTGGCCTTCGTCGACCTGCGCGACCACACGGGCATCGTGCAGTGCGTCATCGACCACGCCACCGACGTGCGTAGCGAGTGGGTGATCGCCGTCACCGGCACCGTGCGCGAGCGGCCCGAGGGCACGGTCAACCTCGGCATCGACACGGGCGAGGTGGAGATCGGCGAGTGCACGGTCGAGGTCCTCAACGAGGCCGAGCCCCCGCCCTTCTCCGTGGACGACCGGGCCGAGGTCGACGAGCCGGTCCGCCTGAAGTACCGCTACGTCGACCTGCGCCGGCCGCGCATGCAGCGGAACCTGCGGCTGCGGGCCCGGGTCAACGCGGCCATCCGGGCGGGCATGGACCGGCAGGGCTTCGCCGAGATCGAGACGCCGTTGCTCTGGGCGCCGACGCCCGAGGGGTCGCGCGAGTTCTTCGTCCCGGCGCGCCTGCACCACGGCAAGTTCTACGCCCTGCCGCAGAGCCCGCAGCTGGCCAAGCAGCTCCTCATGGTGGGGGGCTTCGACCGTTACTTCCAGATCGCGCGCTGCTTCCGCGACGAAGACCTGCGCGCCGACCGCCAGTTCGAGTTCATGCAGCTCGACATGGAGTGCTCCTTCGCCTCGCAGGACGACGTGATGGGTTTCGTGTCCGAGGCCGTCCTCGATGCGGCCGAGGCGGCCACCGGCGAGCGCCCGCCACCGATCGAGCGCGTGACGTGGGCCGACGCGCGCGACCGCTTCGGCACCGACAAGCCCGACCTGCGCTTCGGCATGGAGCTCGTCGACCTGACCGACGTGTTTGCGCAGACCGAGGTGAGGGCCTTCTCGTCGCCGACCGTCAAGGCCCTGCGCGTCGAGGCGGGTGCGGACTTTCCGCGCTCGCGCCTCGACGAGCTGACCGAGCAGGCGAAGAGGGCCGGGGCGGCCGGGCTCGCCTGGTTCCGGGTCACCGACGGCCCGGTGCCGCTCGATGGCCCGCTGGCGCGCCACCTCTCCGACGAGGAGACGGTGGGCGTCCTCGCGGCGACGCGCGCCGAGCCGGGCGACCTCGTCCTCGCCGTCTCGGACCGGTACGAGACCGCCTGCGAGGTGCTCGGCACGCTGCGCACCGCGCTCGGCGCGCCCCCGGTGAGCGAAGGCCCGCACCGCTACGTCTGGGTCGTCGACTTCCCGATGTTCGAGCCCGGCGCCGACGGCATGCCGCAGCCGGCGCACCATCCCTTCACCATGCCGTACGCCGAGGACCTGCCGCTGCTGGCGACCGACCCGCTGGCCGTGCGCTCGCAGGCCTACGACCTGGTGCTGAACGGTTGGGAGCTCGGATCGGGAAGCGTCCGTATCCACCAGCGCGACATCCAGGAGCGGGTGTTCGCCGCGCTCGGGATCGGGCCCGAAGAGGCCGAGGCTCGCTTCGGCTTCCTGCTCGGGGCCTTCCGCTACGGCGCGCCGCCCCACGCCGGGTTCGCCTTCGGGGTGGACCGGCTGGCGGCGATCCTGGCGGGGGAGGAGAACATTCGCGAGGTCATCGCCTACCCGAAGACGCAGTCCGGCGCCGACCCGCTGACCGGTGCGCCATCGCCGCTGCCGGCGGCCAACCTGGCCGAGCTCGGGATCCGCGTGGTGCTCCCGCCGGCCGTGCCGGGAGCGACGGGACCGGCCGGTGCTTCTGGAGAGGCCGCCAATCCGTCGCCCAGCTGAGATGCGCCGGCCCCACCCGCGTCCGCGGTCCGCGTCGTGAGCCTGTTCGCCGATGCCGCCGACCGGCGGCTCCGCCAGCAGGCGCCGCTGGCGGCGCGGCTGCGCCCGCGCACGCTCGATGAGATCGTGGGCCAACAACACCTCGTCGGCCCTGGCGCGCCGCTGCGCACGCTGGCCGAGACCGACCGCGTCGGCTCGTCCATCCTCTGGGGCCCGGCCGGCACCGGCAAGACGACGCTGGCGCGCCTGCTGGCCGACGCCAGCGCGAAGCACATGACGCCCCTCTCGGCGACCGGCGCCGGCGTGAAGGACGTGCGCGAGGCGCTGGCCGATGCCGAGCGGCGCCTCGGCGAGCACGGCCAGGGAACGATCCTCTTCATCGACGAGGTGCACCGCTTCTCCAAGTCCCAGCAGGACGTGCTGCTCCCCGCCGTCGAGGACGGGCTGGTGGTGTTCATCGGGGCCACCACGGAGAACCCGTTCTTCGAGGTGAATCCGCCCCTGTTGAGCCGGGCCTCCCTGTGGCGGCTGCACCCCTTGTCGCCCGACGACCTGCGCGTGCTCGTGCGGCGCGGCCTCGACCTCGAAGGCGCGGACGCCGAGGACGACGCGGTCGACGCGGTGGTGGCGGCCTGCGAGGGCGACGCGCGCGCCGCTCTCACGACCGTGGAGGTGGCGGTCGCGCTGGCCCGGGCGCAGGCCGAGGCGCAGGGCGCGGACGCGGACGCCCGCGTCGTGCTCACGATGGACGACATGGCGCGAGCGCGCGACGGCCGGCTGTTCCACCAGGGCGCGGACGAGCACTACGACCAGATCAGCGCGCTCATCAAGAGCGTGCGGGGCTCGGACCCCGACGCCGGCCTCTACTGGATGGCCCGCATGATCGAGGCGGGGGAGGACCCCCGCTTCCTGGCCCGGCGCATGGTGATCCTGGCCAGCGAGGACATCGGCCTGGCCGACCCGCAGGCGCTGCTGGTGGCCGAGGCGGCGGCGCGGGCGGTCGAGTACGTGGGGCTCCCCGAGGCGGCGCTGAACCTGGCCGAGGCGGTGATCTATCTGGCCCGGGCGCCCAAGTCGAACAGCGTCGTGGTCGCCCTCGGCCGGGCCCAGGCCGACGTGCGCTCGGGCGTGCAGCAGGAGGTGCCGGTACACCTGCGCGACGCCCACTACAAGGGGGCGGCGACCCTGGGGCACGGCGAAGGGTACGTGTACCCGCACGACGACCCGACCGGGAAGGTGGCGCAGCAGTATCGTCCGGGGGCGCTCGAGGGCAGGGTGTACTACGAGCCGTCGCCTCACGGTGCCGAGGGCAGACGCGGAGATGCTGGCAGGGGCGAGTCAGACGACGCCGAAGGCTTGGAGGCCGATTCGTGAACCGGGGACTGCGGACAGGGACGCTCCTGGCGGCCGTCCTGAGTGCAGGGCTGGTCGGGGCGGGCGCGGCCGCGGTGGGCGCGGCGGCGCCCGCCGGGGCGGCCACAGCCACAGCCACACCCACAGCCACAGCCACGTCGAGGGTCTCCCTGCCGGACGCGGTGCCGAACATCCCGGGCACCACGCCGCGCCTGGGCGCAGCGCCGGGCGACCAGGTGCTGCATTTCGACGTGACGCTCGCGGGCCAGCACGCCGCCGGCCTCGCGCAGGCGGTGGTCTCCGTCTCGACGCCGGGCTCGTCCCAGTACCGCCACTACCTCTCGGCGCAACAGTTCGCAGACGAGTTCGGTCCGAGCCCCTCCGCCGTGGCCGAGGTCTCCTCGGCGCTCCGCAGCGAGGGGCTCACCGTGGGAACGCCCACGCCGGGCAGCATCTTGCTTCCGGTGAGCGGCACGGCGGCCACGGTGTCGTCGGCCCTGGGCACGCCCCTCGAGCAGGTGGAGGCGCCCGACGGCGCGCGGGTGCTCGTCAACACCGGCGCCCCGCAGGTGCCGTCGTCCGTCTCGGGTGTCGTGACCGGAGTGGTCGGACTCGACGGCCTCTTCCGCGAGCGCTCCATGCTGCGGCCCAGCCCGACGACGCGGGCCGCGCCCCCGACCACCGGGAGCCCGGCCAACGGCACCGCAGCGTCGACTCCCTCGTCCGGACACGCCCAGGCCGCGCACGCCCAGGCCGCGCACGCAGGCACCCCGCAGGCCTGCGCGGAGGCGGTGTCCGCCACCGAGACCAACCCGGGTTCCTACACGTCGACGACGATGTCCGGGCTCTTCGGCCTCGACCCGCTCTTCGCCCAGGGCCGCACCGGCGTCGGCCAGACCATCGCCCTCGTCGAGTTCGAGCAGTACGCGCCGAGCGACATCGGCGTGTTCCTGTCGTGCTACGGGCTCTCCAACCCCGTCCGCAACGTGATCGTCGACGGGGGTCCGGGCGGGCCGCCCCAGGGCAAGGGGGAGGCGGCTCTCGACATCGAACTGGCCGCGTACAACGCGCCGTCGGCCGCGCTCGCGGTCTACGAGGCGCCGAACCAGAACGACGCGCAGGCCTTCGACCTGTTCAACCGCATCGCCACCGACGATGCCGCACAGGTGGTCACGACGAGCTGGGGCAACTGCGAGGCGCAGTTCACCGAGAACGACCTGCAGACTGAGAACGCCATCTTCTCGCGCATGGCGCTGCAGGGGCAGACCATGGTCGCCGCGTCGGGCGATTCGGGGTCAGAGGACTGCTTCGGAGCGCCACCGGGGAGCTTCGATGAGTCGCTCGCCGTCGACGACCCGGGTTCGCAGCCCGACGTCCTCAGCGCCGGGGGGACGACCCTCCCGAGCACCGGGGTGGCGTCCCAGACCGTGTGGAACGACTGCGAGAGCTTCGGCAACGACTCCTGCGCCATGAGGTTGAACAGCGCCGGCCTGTTGGCAAACGGAGCAGGCGGGGGCGGCTATTCGGCCGTGTGGGCGCGCCCCTCCTATCAGCCCGGGACCAACACGCACCGGGCCGTTCCCGACATCTCGTACCCGTCTGACCCCTCGTCGGGCGCGGTCGCGGCGTTCTGGAACGGAGGCTGGGGCGCCATCGGCGGCACCAGCGTCGCCCCGCCGACCAACGCCGGGCTGTTCGCGGACACCAACCAGGGCTGCGCCCGCAGCCTCGGCATGGTGGCTCCGGCGCTGTACGCGGCGGGGGGCCTGGGCAATGCGAACTTCACCGACGTCACCGCGGGCAACAACGACTTCACCCAGACCAACGGCAACCAGTACTCCGCCCACATCGGGTACGACGCCGTCAGCGGCCTGGGCACGCCGGCGGACCAGAACCTGTCGCTGGCACTGCAGGGCGGGGACGGCTGCCCGTCGGTGGCCGAGGTGAGCCCCAACACCGGCCCGGTCAGCGGGGGCCCCGCCATCACGGTCGCGGGTGGCGGGCTGGCCGACGCCACGTCCGTCAACTTCGGCGCCGCGGGCGCCGGCCAGATCCTCTCCCGGTCCCAGACCTCCCTCACGGTCCTCCCGCCCAATGCCCCCGGCCCGCTCTGCGTTGATGTCACCGTGGCCAACCCGCAGGGGGTCTCCGCCACCTCCGCCGCGGACCGCTTCGGCTACGGCGGCACCATGAACTGCGGCACGGGCTACCGCTTCACCGCCTCGGACGGCGGCATCTTCAGCTTCGGCGACGCCGGCTTCTTCGGGTCCATGGGCGGCACGCCACTCAACAAGCCCGTCGTCGGCATGGCGACCACGCCCAGCGGCAACGGCTACTGGATGGTGGCCTCCGACGGCGGCATCTTCAGCTTCGGCGACGCCCAGTTCTACGGTTCCACCGGCGCGGTCCACCTGAACCAGCCGATCGTCGGCATGGCGGCCACCCCCGACGAACGCGGCTACTGGCTCGTCGCCTCCGACGGCGGGGTCTTCGCGTTCGGCGACGCGCCGTTCTACGGGTCCACCGGCGCCATCCACCTCAACAAGCCGATCGTCGGCATGGCGGCCACCCCCGACGGACGCGGCTACTGGCTCGTCGCCTCTGACGGCGGCATCTTCGCGTTCGGCGACGCGCCGTTCCACGGTTCGGCCGGCGCGCTCAACCTCAACTCGCCGGTCGTCGGCATGGCGGTGGCCGGCCCCACGAGCGGCGGCTACTGGCTGGTCGCGGCCGACGGCGGCATCTTCAGCTACGGGTTGGCCGCGTTCTACGGGTCGACCGGCGGCATCCACCTCAACCAGCCGGTGGTCGGCATGGCCGGGACCCCCACCGGCGGGGGCTACTGGCTGGTCGCGGCCGACGGCGGCATCTTCAGCTACGGCAACGCGCCCTTCTACGGCTCGACGGGGGCCATCAAGCTGAACAAGCCCATTGTGGGCATGGCCTCGAGTTGAGGCTGCGACTGACGCCGACGTCCAACACAGTCGCGGACCACCGGCGGTCGGGTCGCCGGGCCGGCCGGCCTCCGGAAACCATAAACTAACTCGTTGATGGTTTTCAGAGACATCATCCGCTGCCGCCCGTCCTCGTATTCACAGACACGCGCGTCCTCTTCGGAGACACCCGGAACCCGTTCCGGCCGGCCGGTCCGACCAGGGCCGCAACGTCTCGACCCGAGCCCCGAGCCCGTTTTTGCCGCCGGTAAGCTGGGGTGATGGACGCCAACGGTTTGCGGGCGGCGTTCACGCGTTTCTTCGCCGAGCGCGGTCACACCACCGTCCCATCCGCCAGCCTCATCCCGCACGACCCGACGGTCCTCTTCACGATCGCGGGCATGGTGCCGTTCAAGCCCTACTTCCTGGGCGAGGAGCCCGCCCCCTGGCCGCGGGCCACCTCCATCCAGAAGTGCTTCCGCACCGCCGACATCGAGATCATCGGCACCGACACCTACCACTGCACCTTCTTCGAGATGCTCGGGAACTTCAGCTTCGGGGACTACTTCAAAGCCGAGGCCATCCCGCTGGCCTGGGAGCTGCTCACCGAGGTCTTCGGCCTCGACGGCGACCGCCTTTGGGTCACCGTGCACGAGGGCGACGACGAGGCCGAGGAGATCTGGATCGACGCCGTGGGCGTGCGACCCGAGCGGATCCAGCGCATGGGCGACGAGGACAACTTCTGGGCCATGGGCGAGACCGGCCCCTGCGGCCCCGACTCGGAGCTCTTCATCGACAAGGGCGAGGCCTACGGCCATGACGGCGGCCCCAAGCACGGCGGCAGCGAGCGCTTCGTCGAGCTGTGGAACCTCGTCTTCATGCAGTACAACCGCGACGCCGCGGGCGTGCTGACCGACCTGCCGCGCAAGAACATCGACACGGGGGCCGGCCTGGAGCGGATCCTCCCCATCCTCCAGGGTCACGATTCGATGTTCGACACCGACCTGTTCGCGCCCATCATCGACGCGGCGGCTTCCATCATCGGCACGCCCTACGGGTCCGACGAGCGCACCGACGTCGCGCTCCGAGTGCTGGCCGACCACGGGCGCGCCTTCTCGATGCTGGTGGCCGACGGCGTCCTGCCGGCCAACGAGGGGCGCGGCTACGTGCTGCGCCGGGTCGTGCGGCGCGCCGTGCTGGCGGCGCGGCGCCTCGGCGTCGACAAGCCGATCGGCCCGCCGCTCGTACTGGCGGCCACCGAGGTACTGGGCGACGCCTACCCGGCGCTGCGGGCGCAAAACGACCTCATCGTCAACGTCGTGGCGCGCGAGGAGGCCGGTTTCGACCGCACGCTCCGCTCGGGGCTGAGCCGGCTGGAAGAGGCGTTCGCCAGCGGCGACAAGGTGTTGAGCGGCGACGTTGCCTTCACGCTGCACGACACGCACGGCTTCCCCGTCGAGCTGACCGAGGAGCTGGCGCGCGACGCCGGCGTCGAGGTGGACCGGGCGGGCTTCGACGTCGCCATGGCCGAGCAACGGGAGCGGGCGCGCTCGGCGGCCAAGGCATCGCGGGCGGGCGACGAGGCCGCCTACCGGGCCATGCTCGACGCCGAGGGGCCGACGCCCTTCGTCGGGCGCGGGATGGAGAACTACGAGGTGCCGGCGCGGGTCGTGGCGGTGCTCGAGGGCACCGGCGACCACCGCGACGGCTCGGCCGGCGACGAGGCCGAGGCGGCGGGGCGGACGGTCGAGGTCATCTTGGACCGCACACCGTTCTACGCCGAGGGCGGCGGCCAGATCGGCGACACCGGCACCATCGTCACCGAGTCGGGTATCGCTGACGTCTACGACACCCAGCTGGCCGTGCCCGGGCTGATCGCGCACAAGGCGCGGCTCGACGGCGAGCTGGTGGCCGGCCAGGACGCGCTGGCGACGATCGACGGGGCGCGCCGCGAGGCCATCCGGCGCAACCACACGGCGACGCACCTGCTGCACTCCGCACTGCGGGCGGTGCTGGGGGACCACGTGCGCCAGCAGGGCTCGCTGGTGTCGCCGGACTACCTGCGCTTCGACTTCTCGCACCACAGCCAGCCGAGCCGCGAAGAGCTCGACGAGGTGTTCGCGCTGGCCAACGAGGCGGTGCTCACCGACGTCCCGGTGGAGACGGTCGAGACCACCCGCGACGAGGCCGAGCAGATGGGCGCCATCGCCTTCTTCGGCGACAAGTACGGGTCCGCGGTGCGTGTAGTGAAGGCGGGCCCGACCTCGCTCGAGTTCTGCGGCGGCACTCACGTCGACTCGCTGGGGCAGATCGGCCCCATCACGTTGCTCTCCGAGGGCTCCATTGGTTCGAACACCCGGCGGCTCTTCGCGCTGACCGGGCACGCGTCGCTCGAGCGCGCCAAGCAGCGGGACCGGCTGGTGCAGTCGGCTGCCGAGCTCCTGCGCAGCGAGCCCGACGAGCTGGTGGCCGCCATCGGGCGGGTGATGGAGCGCCAGCGCGAGGCCGAGAAGGAGCTGGCCCGTCTGCGCCAGCAGTCGAGCGAGGCCGAGGCGCGCACCCTGGCCGAGTCGGCGGTGGCCGACAGCGGGGTGGTCGTCGCCCGTCGCGACAACGTCGAGCCTGACGCCTTGCGTTCGTTGGCCCAAGCCGTCCTGCGCCACGACGGGGTGCGAGCGGTCGTGCTGGGCGGGTCCCCCGACGGGACGAAGGCCGCCATCGTCGCGGCAACGGGCGGCGAGCCCGACGCGACGCAACTGGTGCGCGCGCTCGGGGCCATGGTGGGCGGCGGCGGGGGCGGCTCGTCCGAGGTGGCCCTGGCGGGCGGAAAGGATCCCTCGCAGATCGAGGCGGCGTTGGCCGAGGCGCAGCGACTCCTGACCGCGTGAGCGCCCGGGGCGCCGGCGACGCGGCCGGCCGGACGACGGAAGGGCGCGTGGCCGCGCTCGACCTCGGTGCCCGGCGCATCGGCGTGGCCTTCAGCGACCGCGGGCGCACCCTGGCCAGCCCGTGGGGCACCATCGAGCGCAGCGGCGACCCCGCGCGTGACCGCGCCGCCGTGGTCGCCGCCGTCCGCGAGGTCGAGGCCGCGCTCGTGGTGGTCGGCCTCCCCCTGAGCCTTTCGGGCGAGGCGGGCCCGGCGGCCCGGGCCGCCCTCGAGGAGGCAGCGGCTTTACGGACCGAGCTCGAGCCCGTGGGCGTCGCGGTCGAGACGGCGGACGAGCGGTTCACGACCGTGGAGGCGGAACGCTCCCTGGCCGCTGCCGGCCGCCGGGGCAAGGCGGCGCGCCGGGTTGTCGACAGCGCGGCGGCCATGGTGTTGCTGCAGGCGTGGCTGGACCGCACGTGACCGGGCCGACCGACGACGGCGAGGACCAGCCACCTCCGCCGCCACGGCCCGAGGAGAGGCTCGGCGCCGACGCTGAGGACCTCGACGACCCGGGCGAGTCAGAGGCCCAGCCCGGGCGGCCCCCGGACCGCGCCTCGCGGCGCGCCGCACGCGCCGCCACCATCAGGCGGCGCCGCCGCATCGTGGTCATCGCCGGCGGCGCGCTGCTCGTGCTCGTCTTGGCCTTCGTCCTCTGGTACGAGCTGGAGTCGCACGCGTTCGGCCCCGAAGGCAAGCAGGTCGTCGTTACCGTCAACGAGGGCGAGTCGTTCGGGTCCGTGGTCGATTCGCTGAGCCAGAAGGGCGTCATCGGCAGCTCGCTCGCCTTCCAGGTCTCGGACTTCTTCCACGGCACGCCGACAGTGCAGCCCGGGAGCTACGCGCTCCACCAGAACCAGAGCTTCGGCGACGTGCGGGCGCTCCTCGCCGCCGGCCCGAACATCTACCCCGTCGAGGTGCGTCCCGGCTTCGCGCTCTCAGAGGTGGCCTCGCAGGTCGACACCATCCCGGGCCACAAGGCGGGCGGCTTCCAAGCCACTGCGGCGAGTGGCGCGGTCCACTCGGTCTTCTCGCCGCCCGGCTCCGACGACCTCGAGGGGCTGCTCGGCACCGGGGAATACCTGATCCTGCCCGGCGAGACGGACCTCACCATCGTGCGCGACATGGTGGACCGCTTCGACCACGACGCCGAGGCCCAGGGACTGAGCACGGCGTCGGCCGCGGCGCTCGGCTACAGCCCGTACGAGGTGATCACCGTGGCCTCGATCGTGGAGAAAGAGGGCTACTTCACGTTCAACATGCCCAAGGTGGCCCGGGTCGTCTACAACCGGCTGGCTCGGGGCACGCCGTTGCAGATGGACTCGACCGTCCTCTACGCACTTGGCCAGGACGGAGGCCCGGTGACCGCGCACGACCTGCAGATCCAGTCGCCCTACAACACGTACCTCAACACCGGCCTGACCCCGACCCCCATCTGCATGCCTTCGTCCACTGCGCTCGCCGCGGCGCTGCATCCGCCGCCGGGGTCGTGGCTCTACTTCGTGCTCGTGCAGAAGAATGGAGTCATGGCCTTCTCCGACACCTATGCCGAGCAACTGGCCAACGAGCAGCTGGCGAAGTCCCGTGGGCTCCCCTGAGGACGGACGGCCGGGCGCGGCACCGCTGACGATGGAGGCGGCCCGGGCTGAGGCCGGGCCGACGGCCACCATCGTGGGCGTGATCGGCAGCCCGGTCGCCCACTCACTGTCGCCGCTGCTGCACAACACGGCCTTCGGTGCGCTCGGCCTGGACACCTGGCGCTCTTACGCCTTCGAGGTCCCGCCCGGTCAGGCGGCGCAGGCGCTCGAAGAGATGCGGCGGGCGGACGTCACGGGCCTGTCCGTGACGATGCCGCACAAGGCGGCGGTCGCCGCCCTCGTCGACGAGCGCAGCGACGTGGCTCGACAGCTCGACGCCGTCAATTGCATCCACCGTCTCGACGAGACGCTGTACGGGACGAACACGGACGGCGAGGGGTTCGTGTCCTCTCTTTTCCGCGGGGCGGACTTCGACCCCCAGGGGCGCCGCTGCCTCGTTGCCGGGGCCGGGGGCGCGGCTCGGGCCGTCGTGCTCGCCCTTGCCGCCGCCGGGGCCGCCAGTGTGGGTGTCCTCAACCGCACGCCCGAGCGGGCGCGCGCGGCGGCGGGATTGGCCGGCGACAGGGGAACGGTCGTGCTCAACGAGGCGAAGCCCGTGGCGGATGCGGTGGCGCAGTCCGAGCTCGTCGTGAACGCGACGCCAGTGGGCATGGCCGGGGTCGGGGGCGATGATGTCGAGAAGCAGGCTTGGTTCGTCGATCCCTCGCTGCTGGGGTCGGGCCAGCTGGCGGCCGACCTGGTCTACGCGCCCCGGCCGACGCCCTGGCTGCGCGAGGCGGCGGCGGCGGGAGCGACCGTGCTCGACGGCCTCGGGATGCTGGTGCACCAAGCGGCAGCGCAGCTCGTGATCTGGACCGCAGCCGAGCCCCCACTCGCGGCGATGTGGCAGGCCGCCGAGGCGGCGCATCCCTTCCAGAGCTGATCCCGCAGCGGTCACGTCTCGGTTCAGTGAATCTCTAGGTGGGTCACTACGTGCCCTGGACGCAGGATCAAGTGGCGATCGTGCTGAGACTCAGCCCCTCCAGACGAACGAAACGTGGAGATGAGTTCCCCACCGGTTGAGCGAATTCGGCGGTGCGCAAGCACTCGGACATTGGGCCATTGGGAACGAAGCGTCGCAACCCGGATCTCACGGTAGCTGTCGATCTTCGATTCGACCGTGATGTAACTCGACCACCCGGGGGAACGCCCCAACGACCTCGGAGTCGTCCGAAGCCACGACAACAATGTTTGGCCTCTCTGCATGTGCGAGCAAAAGGCCGACCACGATCTCCCGGTTCTCGGGATCAAGTTCAGCCGTCGGCTCATCAGCGATCAACACCGCAGGGTCGCCGGCGAGCGCACGCGCAATACCTACCCGTTGGTGCTCTCCGCCGGACAATTCTTCTACGGGGCGGGTGGCCTGGCCGGCCAGCCCGACTGAGGCCAGTGCTCGCGACGAACGCTGTCCGATTTCATCTCGTCCAAGACCACGAGCCTGCAGTGGCAGCGCCACGTTCTCTTCTGCCGTAAGGCCCCCGACCAGCCCATGGGTCTGGAGGATCAGTCCGATGGGTGTCCCATCGCCGGCATCGAAGGGTCGGCCATCGAGCAGCACATGGCCCCTCGTCGGCGCAAGAGCACCGGCGAGCACCAAGCAAAGGACCGTCTTGCCCGAGCCCGAAGCTCCCGTGAGCCCGACCGGAGCACCGGCAGCTACCACGAGGTCGATTTCCTCCAGTACGCAGTGGCCGCCGAGATCCACGCCCAGTTGATCGAGTTCCAAAATTCTCTCTCGCGCGCGCGGTCCCTCGCTCGTCACGGATCCAGCTCGTGACTGCGTAGTTCGACTCCGTGTGCCCCGCGGATTACACGCACTCGAGTGTTCGGAGGCAGGATATCCAAGACATCGGGCGGAAGTTGTATGGATCCGGAGCTGTCCACGACCGCGTACTCCTGACCCCGATGCCCCTCTGCGCCCACCCGTCCATCGCGGATGGTCACCGTTCGTGGAAACAGCTGTGCCACGGTCGGATCGTGGGTGACAATCACCACCGTCGTACCGAACTCGGCTGCAATATGTTGGAGAAGTCGGACTACCTTGATAGTCGCCTCTTGCGGAAGTTGCGACGTCGGCTCGTCCGCGAGCAACAGACGTGGTCCAGAACCAATACCCGCGACGACAGCAACCTGTTGCTGGAGCCCTCGCGGCAGTTCTGCAAGGCGCTCGTTCGCGAGATCCTGAAGGCCCAGCATCTCGAGCAGCTCATCGGGCTCCCACGGGGGAATGTGGCCCCGGGTGCGCGCGGCATGCTGGGAGAACCAGAACGTTCTCGATCGCCGTTGCGAAGAGCAAGACATTGGGGATTGTGCCTTGCACAATATGGCTGATCTCGCCCGCCCGCAGCCCTCGGCGTTCTGCTGCCGACAAGCGACCGAGATCGCGGTCCCCGACCATGACGATTCCCGCAGACGCCTGGATGAGTCCCGCCATGAGGCGCAGCACGGTGGTCTTGCCCATTCCCGAAGGACCGAGCAGCGCAACCATCTCGCCTGGCTCAATCTCCAGGTCGACGCCTCTGAGCGCCACAACATCCCCTCCCGCGCGCCGGTAGAGATGCATCACTCCGGCAAGACGAACCGACGTGCCCGCTTGCGTCGGGCGCGGAGTGTTGCTCGCGGGAGACGGCAGCATCTCCGTCACGTCTGAGCTCCACCAAGCTTGTCCGCCGACGCCTCTCGAACGAAGACCGTCGCTCCGAACCTCACGGTGACTCCCAGGGCCAAGATCAGGGCGCCCAGGGTCAGTACCAGAAGCCACACGGGTAGTCCCAGTTCGACCGGTGGACCCGGACCCAGAGTTACGAATTCGGGAACTGACTTGAGCGCGAAGACAGCCGACACGATCCCAGCAGCCGTGCCCAACAGCACTCCGGATCCAAGCGTAAGACCCATCTCGGCCTCGAGGGAGCGGCGCAGGGATCCGGCCGGAATACCGACGGCGCGCATGGCGGCGAGCTCACCTTCCCGACGCCTGGCTCCTGCCGTCACCGCGAATGCCGTAGCGCCGACCGCAAGGGCAGCGGCGGCGATCGCCGAAATCAAGAAAAGTGTGTAGGCGAGTTGTACGCCCCCATGGATCGACGCCTTCTCTCGTCCGCTGGCAGTGTCCACGCTCACGACCGAGATGCCCTGTGCCGCGAGCCGCGGGACGATACTCGCTGGGGCAGCAGCAGAAACCCAGACTTCGGTGGCCTCGTTGACGAATGGACCGGTCATGACGCGCTCTGCCATATCAAGGTCGACGAGCGTGGCGTCGTCGCCAAGGCGCGGGATCGAGGAAACCTGGCCGATCGCTCGCGCCTTGACCGTGCTTCCGTCGAGGCCCGCCAGCAAGAGCCCAGATTCAGAACCTATGGCGCTGTCAGGAGTGATGATGGCAGGCAGCTCGCTCGGTGCGTCCGCAGGTCCTATCGTGATCGGTCCAGCATCAGGGTCGAGGTCCACCAGGGCATGGAGCCCTTGTGCGCGAGAACTGAGTTGCGCCCCACCTGAAGGGTTGTACCAGCGGCCAGGGACTGTCAGACCCGTGTGAAGCGGCTCCCAGTTGCCCGTGGACGATCGGACAGAAAGCGAGGAGACGACGAGGTCCGCGGATCCCGTGGGTGTCGCGGATGTGATGGGCGGGGACCAGGTCAGCGCGAGATCCACCAACCGGCATCCCGATGGACACACACCCCGCAAGGAACCTTGGTACGTCGAACGACCTGAAGAGAGGCTTCCCAGAGTCACCTGCTGCGGGGTTTGGAACCCTTCGTCGAAGAGATCCAGCGACAGCTGAGGTGGGGGTGGCGCTGCGACGTCGGCATCCACGGTCACGCGAATGGCTGTCCCTGAGACCATCACCGCCGGTGCGAGGCGAGACGGAATGAGTCGCCTCGCGACTTGCGCCACTCCTCCGGCGCCAATACCAGGGGGCCACGAGACCACGTCGTTCATGCGGCTCGAGTCAACCGCCAGGGTTCTTCCGTTGCTCGCATTCTCCACGACGGCGGCCATCGCCGATTCACCCGAGGGGTCGGCCCTCCGGACCGCGGAAAGGAAATCGACTCCCGGGCGCACCGCGACCGTAAAGACTTTTGCGGCGCCGACATCGAACTCGCTCTGTACAGCCCGATTATGTGCCGCAATTGCCCAGCCGCTCATCCCAAACACGGCCAGCCCCACCGCGATGCTGAGCAGCATCACCTGTGGCGCGAACTCCCGACGGCGCGCCACGCGGCGGGTGGCGAGTGTCCACGCGAGCTTGCGGGAATTGGAAGTGAATCGAAAGGTGGAGCGAAGGAGCCGGGGAAGTAGCCGGGCCCCAAGAATGCCCAGGGCCAGAGCCAGCAGCCCTGGAGCGAAGGCGGCCAAGGGATCAGTATGAGACGCACCGGTCGTCCCTGAAACTCCGGCGGCAACGAGCTCCACGAAGGCGGCTCCAGCGATTGCGACAGCGGCCACGTCGGCCACAACTGTCCACGTCGAGAACCTCTCGTCATTCCAACTGTCGTCAGATGCCGATGTTGCTTCGACTGCGCTGAGCATCCGGCGGGTCCCGAGGAAGGTTGCACCTACGCCGGCGAGTCCGGTTCCGATGGCCGCCCCGACCGCGAGCAGGGTGACTGATGCACCGATCCCCGACCCAAAAAGGTCTGATGCACCGACCAGCGCAGCAAGCCAGGCCATGAGAAGACCGATGGGAACAGCGGCAAACACGATCGCAGTCGGTTCCATCATCGCGACCGCGATTGTGCTGCGCGGCCGAAATCCACGAATGGCCGCGAGCCTGACGTCCGGCTCACGCTCCGCTGCGGTCCGAGACGAGACGAAATACAGGACGTAGACCGCGAGAAGGACGAGCTGGAGGTCGATGACTACGACAATGGTCGTCATCGTCTGCTCAATGGTTGTGGCCTGCGAGAGCAGTTGAAGGAACTGCGTCGACACCACTATTCCGTCTCTTGCCAGGATGTCGCTTTGGTACTCCGACATCGAAGATTCGAAGTCGGCCACGTCGTTGACAGCGAGAGAGTCGTGTCGATAGGGCACCTGCACCATGTAGGAGATCAGAGAAGGCGGCGCCGATATCCGAACGGTTTGCGAACTCGCAAATATCGCGTCGAGCTCGGGCCTGGCCGGAGGACCGTTCCCGAACGCGAACGGGTTCGCTCCCCACCAGTAGGGAGCCGAGGGATTGCCGGGTCGGTAGAGCCCGACAATCGTTAGAGACACCACCCGACGTGAACGGGTGAGAGACGTCCTCAACGTCTGACCCAAATTCAGCCTTAGCTCCTGGGCGCTGCGTGTGCTCATCACTACCGTGCCGTTCTTCTCGGCACAATGTCCTGAGACCATTGTGAGGTGAGCGCACACACCCGAGCGCGACATCAAACTCGCCACGAAGGGTTCAGTTGGCGTCACGGAAGTCAGACCGGCGAGGTCGGTGGATATTGAGGTCCCGAACCATCTCCGATGCTGCGGAATCGCGGCCGCAGCGGACAGCAGTCGAGCGGGCGATCCGTTCCCCGATCTCGCCTCGAAGGTGAGTCCCGTATTACCGACCGGTGCTGCAGTCAGGACACCGTTCAAAATAGTTTGATTCGCGCTGTGGACGTAGATCGGGCCGAAGGCGCCGGCGCCTACGGCGAACACGGCGACGGCGAACAAGGCGATGGAAGTCCCGAGTCTCCAGCGGAGGCCGGAGACCAGGAGTGCGAGACGGAAATGATGGTTATCCACCAGCTATTTCGTCACCTGACTCGCACTTGGAGTGTCGTTTGACGACGAGTCGAACCGGCGCTTCATGTTCATCACAACGCGTGGTGCGTCGCACGCACAACCGGAGACACGCTGCATGATTGGGGGCACCATCAACATGCATCTTGCCCCACTGCGCGTCCAGCTCCATGGGCGGGTGTCCACTGGCCAAGTCGTCCCTCACCGCCGCGGATCAGCAAACGCGCTCCCTACTTCAACGCGTAGAGCAACCATAATCCCGTCTGTTTATGGTTTTCAGAGACAACCACGGGGCAGTCGCTCAGAGACGACCACGGGAGGGACGCTCAGAGCGCAACCGCGGGAGACGCTCAGCGCGCGAAACTCAATGCCCTCCGGCCGATCCCGGCGTCCCCGGACCGCCCGGCGCCGCGCCCGCCGGGTCCGCCGGCCACAGCTGCGCCTTGGCCAGTGCCGCGATAGACGCCTCCCGCAGCGCGCGCGTCAGCGGGTCACGTTGCGAAGGGATCGTCAGCAGCATGACCCGCATCGTGATGGTCGACGCGTCCGCCGACAGGAGCCCGACGAGGTTCGGCGGCTCGGTGCAGTGGGCCGCGAACTCGGGCCGCGCTGCGACCTCGTGCGCCGCCGCCGAAATCACCGAACTCACCTGTTCGAGGTCCGCCGCGTCCGCCCCGGGCAAGGTGAGGTCGACGACGGCGCGGGCCCAGCCGCGCGACAAGTTGCCGACGAGGCGGATGTCTCCGTTGGGGATGACGTAGATCGTGCCGTCGACGGCGCGAAAGCGCGTCAGGCGCATGCTCACGTCCTCCACGATCCCGGTCACACCTCCGACCGTCACCGAGTCGCCGACGTTGAACTGGTCCTCCATGGTCATGAGCACCCCGGAGAAGTAGTCGCGCACGATCTGCTGCGCGCCGAACCCGAGCGTGGCCCCGATGATGGTGGCGCTGGCCAGGATGGGGGTCAGGTTGATGCCCAGAAGCCCGAGCACGATCGCCCCGGCCACCACGAACACGAACAGGCGCCACACGTTGGTGACGACGCCCGACATGGTCGCCACCCGGGCACTGGCCCGCGTCGAGCCCGAGCGGGTGGCCGCCTGGTTGGCCACCCGGGTCAGGACCCGGCGGATCGCCTTGGCGCCGTAGCGGGCGATGAGCGCCGCCACGATGACGACCACGAGGATGCTCAGCGGGCGAACGATCAGATCCGTGACCGTCGATGCCGTGTCCGGGCTGACGCCGAGCTTGGTGAGCAGGTGATAGAGCCAGCCGCCGCCCTCGGTGACCTGGGTCGTGGTCCCCACCAGGGACAGGTCCGGCGCCAGGGGGGGTGTGGTCACGGCCGGTATTCTGTCCCCGAATCCGCCATATGACCACACTCGCCCGAACACACGTTGCCGCCCGGCGCACCGTGCCCCCGTTCGACTTTGTCCTGGTCGCGGCGACGCTCATCGTCTCGGTCATCGGGGTGGTGATGGTCTACACGGCCACCAGGGGCTCCCTGCTGGCCCAGGGAGAGGACCCCAAGACCTTCCTCAAGAAGCAGGGGCTCTTCGTCGTGCTCGGGATCATCACCATGGTGGTCGTCGCGCTCATCGACTACCGGCGCTGGGAACCGCTGGCCAACATCTTGTACTGGCTGATCATCCTGTCGCTGCTGGGTGTCTTTGTCGTGGGCAGCAGCGCCCAGGGCGCGGCGCGCTGGTTCAGCCTGGGCCCCCTCCAGCTCCAACCGTCCGAATTCGCCGTCCTCGCGTTGATCCTGGCTATCTCGTCCTATTGCGCGCGCCGCGACGAAGAGGGCCTGGCCTGGCGCGATGTGTTCCGCCTGCTGATCATGGCCGCCATTCCGACGGCGCTCGTGCTCGTCCAGCCCGACCTCGGGACGGCGATGATCATGGTGATCGTCCTGCTGGTGTTGCTGGCGGTGGCGGGGCTGCCCATCCGCATCCTCGTGATGCTGCTCGTCGGCACGGCGCTCGTCGTGCTCTTCGCCGTCGAAAGCGGGATCCTGCACAAGTACCAGATCGCCCGGGTGACGGCGTTCTTGAGCCCGAACACCAAGAGCAGCAATCCCTACGTGCAGTCCGCGATCTACAACCTCAACGAGGCCAAGAACGCCATCGGGTCGGGCGGGCTCTTCGGCTCGGGCATCGGCCACGGAGCGCAGACGAACCTCGGCTACGTGCCCGAACAACAGACCGACTTCATCTTCACCGCCATCGGCGAACAGCTCGGCTTCGTCGGCTCGGTCGGCGTACTCGCCCTGCTCGGCGTGATCGCCTGGCGGGTCCTGCACGCGGCGGTCGTGGCGCGCGACATCTTCGGCCGCCTGATCTGCGCCGGCCTGTTCGCGTTCATCGCGTTCAGCGTCTTCCAGAACGCGGGCATGACGATGGGCATCATGCCCATCACCGGGATCCCGCTCCCGTTCGTGAGTTACGGCGGCACCGCCGTGCTGGTCTTCTACGCCGCCATCGGCCTCGCACTGAGCGTCGGCGCGCGCCGGAGACACAACAGATGACGGACCTCCAGCCGGAAGTGGAGGCGACGGAGCCGGAGGTGGGGGCCACCGAGCCGGTGACGGCGGACACGGCCGCGGCGGCCACCCCCGCCGCGGAACCGGAGCCCGAACCCGCGGCCGCTCCGGTTCCCGTCGGCCCGGCGTTCCGAGTCATGGACGTCGAGGACGTCGCGCTCGAGCTGCCCTCGACGTACCCCGCCGTCACCCTGGTCGAATCGGAGCCCCCGATGCGCCAGCTCGTGTTCCCGGTCGGTCTGCCCGAGGGCACGGCGCTGGCCCAGGCCCTGCGGCGCATGGAGGGGCGGCGGCCCATGACCCACGAGCTGTTCATGCAGGTGCTCCAACGCGCCCGCATCGACGTCATCGCCGTGCGACTGGTTGGTCGCGAGGAGGGCAACCTCCTGGCCGAGCTCGATCTCATGACGCCGGGCGGTCGCGAGCGCGTCGACTGCCGGCCCTCGGACGGTTTGGTCCTGGCGCTGCGCATGCCGGTCCCCGCCCCGATCCTGGTTGACGAGCGGTTGCTCGAGAACCTGGGCGACGTCGCCCCGATGACAGACCAGATCGCGCCATGATCGTGCCATGACCGTGATCAAGATCAACGCCATCACCGTGCCCGAGGACGCCGGCGACGAGCTGGCGCGGCGCTTCGCCGCCCGAGCCGGAGCGGTGGACGACCAGGACGGCTTCGAGGGCTTCGAGCTCTTGCGCCCGACCGACGACCGGCGCCAGTGGCTGGTCGTGACCCGCTGGCGCGACGAGGAGTCGTTCCAGGCCTGGGTCGCCTCGCCCGCGTTCGCCCACGGCCACGCCGGCGCCGACCGCCCGTCGCCTCACGGCGGCCCGGTCTCGGTGTCGTCCGAGCTGTGGTCCTACGAGGTGGCGGGAGGCTCGACCGGCCGTCCGGACTGAGGCTCTTCCCCCCAAGTCGGCACTCGACCGCCGTCCTGGTCAGCGCGCCGGGACCATCGGGCGTTCGCCCGGGGCGGCGGCCGCGCCCACCGCCTGCATCTCGCGCTGTTGCTTCGCGCCCTCGTCGGAGATGCGCAGCAGGAGCGCGATGAGGATGTAGTTGGACACAAGTGACGACCCGCCGTACGCGACGAAGGGCAACGTGATGCCCGTGAACGGCAAGAGCCGCACCACCCCCGCCATGATGAAGAAGGCCTGGAACCCCAGGATCAGCGTGAGCCCGGCGGCCATGAGGCGCGAGAAGTCCGAGCGGGCCGTCTGCGCCACCCGGAAGCCGGCGCCGATCAGCAGGACGAAGGCGATCACGACCGCGGCCGCGCCTAAGAGGCCAAACCCGGTGGCGATGGCGGCGAAGATCATGTCGCTCGTCAGCTCGGGCACGGCCGACGTGAAGTTGTCGAACCCCGCTCCCGTGCCGCCGACGCCGCCCGAGCCCATGCTGAACCAGCCCTGGCTGAGTTGGTATCCACCGCCCGTATAGTTCCCACCCGTCGTGGGCCAGGGGTTGCGCCACTGGTCCACCCGCAGGTGGACCTGGCCGAAGTAGTGGGCGGCGATGAACGCCCCGACGACGAAGAGGACGAGCCCGAGCACCAGATAGCCCCAGCGGCCTGTCGCGATCCAGAGCAGGCCGATGAAGAGGACGAAGAGCAGCGCGGCGAAGCCGATGTCGTCCTCTATCCCGATGACGGCCATGGCGGCACCCCAGGCCACAATGATCGGGATCAGCGGCCGGGGGTCGAGGAAGAGCCGGTTGCCGATCTGCGCCGTCGGGATAGAGAGCATCTCTTTGTTCTCCGCGAAGTACGACGCGAAGTAGATGCAGAGCAGGATCTTGGAGAGCTCGATCGGCTGGAAGCTGTAGCTCCCGACGTGCACCCACAGCCGGGCCCCGTTGATGGGCGAGAAGCCCAGGGGCAGGACCAGCAGGACGCCGGCCAGGAGGAGCAGTAAGTAGCGATAGCGCTCGAGGTCGCGCGAGTGCCGCACGATCAGCAGCGTTGCCACGTAGGCCGCGACGCCGATGGCGGTCCACAGCGCCTGGTTCCGGGCCTCCCCGGAATAGACGGGTAGGTAGTTCCAACGGGCGATCACGACGTAGCCGATGCCGTTCAGCAGCGCGACCAAGGGGAGGATCACCGCATTGGAGTCCGGGACCAGCCAGCGGTTGGCGAGGTGTGCCACCAGGGCCAGCCCGAGGATGACGCCGAGGAACGGGCCGATGTCGGCGGGGACCTTCGAGTTCTGCCCGAGCTCGGTGATGACGTAGAGCGCGACGATCAGCAGGGAGCCGAACAGCAGCAGCCCCAATTCGGTGCGCCGCTTGGGCTTCGGGCCGAAGGCGAACCGCGGCAGCGGCGCTCGACGGGCTCGTGGCGGCACGGGCGAATCGTACCGGTGGGCAGTAGGATCCACGTGGACAGGGCCCTTCGGGTCCGGCCTCCGACCCTTCGCCCATGACCCAGACCCAACCGCACGCTCAACCCGAGGCGCAACCGGCTGCGGCCACCGGACCACCGGCAGAACCCCAGGTCGAGGGCAAGGCGGAGGGCACCGGCACGGCCGCCGCCGGGCGCCCGACGCCGCCGACCTACGAGCAGATCGAGGCCTTCGGGTACCAGCGCTTCACCAACCGGGAGCAGTCGCGGCTCGACTTCGGAGCGCGCCTGCTCGACCTGGCCGAGGACGACGGCCTGGCGCTCATGGAGCGGGTGAAGTTCCTGGCCATCTTCTCCGAGCTGCTCGACGAGTTCTACCAAATCCGGGTCTCGGCGCTCGAGGACCAGGTCGCCGCCGGTGTGCGCACGCGCAGCGTCGACGGCCTGCGCCCCGGGGAGCAGCTGACCATGATCCGGGGCCGGGTCGAGGAGCTCGTCCGGCGCGAAGACCACATCTTCTTGGACCTGATCGTGCCTGCGCTGGCCGATGCGGGCATCCGCTTCTCGGACTGGTCCTCGCTCGATGACGACGACCGCGAGTACATGGTCGACGTCTTCCAGCGCCAGATCTACCCGGTGCTCACCCCGCTGGCCGTCGACCCCGGCCACCCGTTCCCGTACATCTCGAACCTCTCGCTCAACCTGGTCGTCGAGGTGCAGGACCCGACATCAGGGGAGCGCCGCATCGCGCGGGTGAAGGTCCCGCCGGCGCTGCCCCGATTCGTCGTCATGCCCGACGGCGAGCGCTTCGTGCCGCTCGAGCAGGTCATCGCGGCCCACCTCGACTCGCTGTTCCCGGGCATGACGATCGGGCACCATTACGCGTTCCGGGTCACGCGCAACGCCGACCTCGCCCTCGAGGAGGACGAGGCCGACGACCTGCTGGTGGCGATCGAGATGGAGTTGCGCCGCCGCCGCTTCGGCAAAGCCCTCCGGCTCGAGATCGAAGCCGACATCGAACAGGACCTGGCCGACCTGCTGGCCACCGAGCTCGAGGTCGGCCCCGACGGCGTCTTCCGCGTGGCCGCGCCGCTCGACCTGAGCGGGCTGTGGGGGGTCTACGCACTCGACCGTCCGGACCTCCACGCCGAGACGTGGACGCCCATGACGCCGCCCCGCCTGGCCAGCGCCGCGCACGACCCGAACGAGTTCTTCGCCATGCTGCGCGAGCGCGACGTGCTCGTGCACCACCCCTACGACTCCTTCGCCACCTCGGTCGAGGCCTTCGTGGCCCAGGCGGCCAACGACCCGGCCGTCCTCGGGATCAAGCAGACGCTGTACCGCACCGGCGGGGACAGCCCCATTGTGCAGGCGCTCATCCAGGCCGCCGAGAACGGCAAGCAGGTGGCGGCGATCGTCGAGCTGAAAGCGCGTTTCGACGAGGAGGCCAACATCGGCTGGGCGAGGGCGCTCGAAGAAGTGGGCGTCCACGTGGTGTACGGCATTGTCGGCCTGAAGACGCACTCGAAGACCGCGCTCGTGCTGCGGCGCGAGGACGACGGTGTCCGGCCGTACTGCCATGTCGGCACCGGCAACTACAACTCCAAGACCGCTCGCATCTACGAGGACCTGGGATTGCTCACCTCCGACGCGGAGATCGGCGCCGATGTCGGCGAGCTGTTCAACTACCTGACCGGCTTCTCGAAGCACGCGGACTACCGCCAGATCCTCGTGTCACCCGTCACGGTACGAAAGCGGATCATGGCCATGATCGAAGAGCAGGCCGATGCCGGGCCCGAGGGTCGCATCGTCCTGAAGGTCAACGGCCTGACCGACGCCGCCATGATTGACGCGCTGTACCGCGCCTCGGGCGCAGGTGTGGAGATCGACCTGGCCGTGCGCGGGCTGTGCCGCCTGCGCCCCGGCATTCCCGAGCTGTCCGAGCACATCCGGGTCCGCTCAATCGTCGGCAGCTTCCTCGAGCACTCGCGGATCTACCGCTTCGGCGGCGCCCCCGTCGACGCTGCGGCCGGACCGGGGACCCCCCTCAAGATCTTCATCGGGTCAGCCGACCTGATGGGCCGCAACCTCGATCGCCGCATCGAGGTGGTCGTGCCCGTGCACGACCCCGAGTTGCAGGCCCGCCTCTTCGAGATACTCGACCTCGTCTTCGCCGACGACACCAACGCGTGGGAGCTCGGCTCCGACCGCCGCTGGCGTCGTGTCCCCAACCGTCGTGGCATCAACTCGCAGGAACGCCTGAAGGAGTTGGCCCGCGAGCGCGCGCGGCGTCGCTTGGACACCGAGCTGCGCGTCGGCGAGGGCGACGAGGCGAAGTCTCCCCATTAGCGGCATCCCCCCGGCTAGCCCCAGCATCGCCTTCTGGCCACCCGGCGAATGCGCCCAAAAGCGCACTTTCGGGTCCCCGGCGCCGGTAGGTTCTTGCGCCATGGTGGGCAGTGTGGCTGTGCGCATGCGCGGGACCGCATCGGACCGAGGGTGGGGTTGGCCCGCGGTGTCCGGCGCGGCGGCGTTCATCGGGGTCACCGTGCTCGCCGTGGTCCACCAGCAGATCGACCTCAGCACGTACCTGCTCGGCGGCGCGCACGCGTGGACGAACAACCTCTTCGACGTCGCCCTCCCCAAGGACGGTCTCGGCTTTACCTACCCGCCGTTCTCCGCGCTGCTGTTCGCGCCGTTTGCTCACGCGCCACTGGGCGCGGCGGAGGTGCTCTTCTCCTGGGTCAACCTGGCCTCGATCTTCGGGCTGATCGCTGTCTGCCTGCGCGCCGTGGGTGCGCAACTGGACCGGCGCACCATCCTTTGGTGGTCGCTGGTGCTGCTGGTGCCCGTCGTCCTGCTCGACCCGGTGCGCCAGACCTTCCTCCTCGGCCAGGTCAACATCATCCTCGCCCTGATGGTGACGGCGGACATGACGCTCGATCTGCCGGTGCCGCGCGGGATCCTGGTCGGGCTGGCCGCCGCGATCAAGGTGACGCCGATCATCCTCGTGCCCTACCTGCTCCTCACCCGCCAGGGCCGGGCCGGTGTCCGGGCGATCGCGGCGTTCTGCGCCGCCGGGCTGCTGGCGACGGCGGTCAACGCCTCCACCTCATGGGCCTACTGGACGCATTACATCATTGACCCGCAACGAGCGGGCATGCTCTCGTGGATCGGCAACCAGGGCGTGCTCGGTGCCCTCGAACGCATGGTCGGCCACTCGGAGACCACCCCGACGACGTTCCTCATCGTCCTCAGCGTCAGTGCCGTCGGCGTCGTGGTGGCCGCCGCCGCGTTCCGCCGCTCCTCGCCCTTACTCGGCTTCCTGGTCGTCGAGGCGACCGAGTCCTTGGCCAACCCGGTGTCGTGGTCACACCACTTCATCTGGGTGGTCCTCCTGATCGCCTGGCTGGCCCTGGCGCCGGACCGCCCCCGCTTCGGTGAGTGGTGGGCGCTGGGCGTCGCTGTGCTCTTCTGGGCGGCGCCGGTGTGGTGGGTGCCCCACGGCCCGGCCGTGGCCTTCGCCGGCCGGGGCTGGCTCATCCCGCTCTCGGACGCGTACGTGATGCTCTGCATCGGCATCGTCGTCGGCGCTGGGGTACGGGTGTTCCGGGCGCCGGTCCGCCAGCCCGCCCTGCGGCGGCGCGCCATGGGGCCCTTGGGCATCGGCTAACGCCGCGAGTCTGCCGGCCGGCCATCCGGCTCCAGCCCGGGCGCCGTCGTTGCGCAAAACCCGTTCGAAAGCGGCCCCGGTGCCAACTCTCTCTCTGTATCGGGCTGGCTCTATGCACTCGGGCACGTTTGCATAGACCTCGCCCTAATACAGTCCCCTGACCCCTGGCAGGGACGTCGTGCCGACGTGAAAAGCCCTCGCGATCAGCAGCCTTCTCTTGGCTATGCCCGTTCTTTGGGATCACCGTGTCCGAAGCCCCGCTGGTTCCGCCCGATGTGGAGGTTTTGTCACCGCTCGGTCGGCCCGCACGCGAGGACCATTGAGCGCGCCGCCGCGTCGAGCCGGCTGGCCGCGCCGGATTGGCTGCGCTCGACCCGCCACCCCGTGACGACCACGAGTTTCTTGGGGTCGCCGGGACGGAACTCGTGGCGCTTGGGTTCGCCGATCAGCCGGAGGAGCAGCTCGAAGGCATCGCGCGTCGCACACGGCGGCGCGCCGCGGGCCTCGGGCGTGACGAGGAAGGTGGCGACGAGGACACTGTGCTCGGCCGCCCGGGCGCGCAGGGTCCCGAGCACGGAGGCCGACGCCTCGAGGGTGAGGTAGCCGAACAGTCCCTCGCACACGAACAGCGTGGGCGCACCGGCGTCGTGGCCCTCGGCATCGAGCGCGGCGCCGAGGTTGCCCGTCATGAGGTCGAGCGGCACGAAGGTCACGCCGTCGGTGGCGACGCCGAGCGCGGCCAGGCGCCGGCGCTTGTCGGCCTGCGTGCTCGGGAAGTCGACCTCGAACCAGCGGGCCGCCCCGCCGCCGAAGCGCAGCGCGCGGCCGTCGTAGCCAGCGCCCACGATCACGAGTTGCTCGATCCCGCGCCCGAGGGCCGCGGCCACCTCGTTGTCGATGAACGCCGTGCGCCGGGCGATGCCGGCCGGGCGGGGGAGGCCGGCCGGCACGGCCAAGAGGCCGGTCACGTCGCGCGTCAGGGCGCGCTCGCCCGCAACGTCGCCGGCGGGAGTGGAGGGCCGTGTACGCGCCAAGGGCGCGCGCCGGGCCGCGGCCCAGCGCGCGGTGAGCGATGGCCGTCCGGCGCGCACCTTGGCTCGTCTGCTTCAGTCGGGGTCGGTCAGGGGGTGACCGCCTTGGCCCCGGCCGGTGCGTGCGGGTGACCGAAGCGCAGCGACAAGTACGACACGCCGCCGAAGGGGATGGGGAGCCAGAAGTTGACCAGCCGCCAGCTGAGGACGCCGGCCGCGGCCACACCGCCCGGCACGCCGAAGCCCTTCAACACCGCGACGATGGTCAATTCGATCACGCCGAGCCCGCTCGGGGTCAGCGGGATCACGGCGAGGATGTTGGCCAGGCCGTAGGCGACGAGCACGTCGATCGGCGAGACGGCCGAGCCGAAGGCGAAGAGGAAGACCCACAGCGACGCGGCGTCGAGGAGCCAGTTGGCCGCCGCCCAGATGCCGGCCCGGGTGACGAGGTCCGAGTTCGTGGACAGGATCTTCATGCGGTCCGCGACCTTCTGGACCAGCGAGATCACCGTGTCGGCCTTCACGAACGGAAGCCGGTCTGCCACCTTGTTCACGAAGACCGCGGCCTGTCGTTCGCCCCGGGTGAGCAGGAAGACCACGCCGGCGAAGATGGCGAGGAGCAGCACGCCCAAGATGGCCGCGAACCCGTAGAGCGGGTTGTAGCCCTTGAGCGGGATGGAGATGAGCAACGAGAACCAGAAGATGAGGTTCAGCACCACCGCCGAGCCGACGCCCTGCAAGGCCAACCCGAAGGCGGCGGTGCTGCCGGTGACGCCCGAATCGGTGAGCAGCCGGTAGCTGGCCGCCGTCCCCGGCACGGTGCCGCCCGGGAGGGTGTGGCTGACCGCCAGCGCCCACATATTGATGCGGAAGATCCGGAACCGGGGTGGCGCGTCGGGGGAGAGGACCGTGCGGGTGAGCTCGGCGTAGGCCAGGAGCGCGCCGACCTCCAAGAGCACACCGAGGAGGAGCCAGAGGACGTTGAGGTGGCTCAGCTGGTGGAACTCCTTGCGGGCGCTCGCGAGCTCGGGAAGCAGGATGTACTCGCCGATGAAGAACAGCAGCAGGATCATCAGCGCGATGCGGACGTTGCGCGGTATCCAGTGGCGTCTGGCCTTCGGGGGTGCGGGGGCTGCGAGTGGCGCCGCGGGTTCCGGTGGTTCCAGTGGCGCCGGCGGTTCCGGTGGTTCCAGAGGTGTCGACGGCGCAGGGGTTGTCGGAGGTGATGGTTCCTGGGGTTCCTGAGCCCCGGGTTCCCCGCCTTCGACCTGGTCCATCGCACTCATGCTTGCACGTCCGTCACCCGAGGAACCGCCTTCTCGGGGGTCCCAGCTGCCAAGCTGGATGCATGCCCGGCGAGCCTCCTCATACCTGGCGCTCCCGGCTCACGGGGAGTGCGGACAAGAGAGGGGTCCCGCTGGCCACGATCGTGGTGTCGGTCGCCGTGGTCATCGGGCTGCTCGACCTCAACGCGGCGTTGATCGTCGGCCTGTGGGTCCTGCGCACGATCGTCCTGTACGTCGTCGTTGCCTTCTTCATCACCCTGTTGTTGACCCCGCCCGTCCGGTTCCTGAAACGACGGGGCCTGTCTCACGGCGGCGCCACGCTGTTGGTGTTCCTCGTCGGAGCCGCCATCCTCCTTGGACTCGTCTACCTGTTCACCGAGCCGCTCGTGACGGCGGCCGTGCACTTCGGCAAGGAGATCCCGTCGCTGATCCGTGAGGCCAAGAAGGGCCACGGGCCGCTGGGCCGGCTCGTCTACCGGCTCCACTTGCAGAAATATCTCTCCGAGGACTCGACCAAGATCACCTCGCAGATCACCAAGGTCCTCAAGCCCGCGACTGCCTTCTCGGTCGGGACCGCCGCCGCCTCCACCGTCATCGCCATCCTGACGATCGCCATCCTCACCTTCTTCACCATGCTCGAGTCGCCGCGCATGTGGTCGGGCTTCCTCGGCGTGCTGCACCCCAACACCGCGGACCGCCTGCGCCGGGTGGTCGACGAGACGATCCGCTCGGTGACCGGCTACATGCTCGGGAACGGGTTGACCTCGGTCATCGCCGGCGTCATCGTCGCCATCACCCTGACCATCCTCGGCGTCCCGTTCGCGCTCCTCCTCGGCGTCTTCGTCGCCCTCGTCGACCTCCTGCCGTTGGTCGGCGGGCTCCTGGCCGGGGTGCCCGTGGTCGTCATCGCCGCGATCCACTCGGTGCCGGCCGGCATCGTGATGCTGATCGTCTTCCTGGCGTACCAGCAGGTGGAGAACCACGTGCTCAACCCGGTCATCATGAGCAAGACGGTGCGGCTCAACCCCTTCTGGGTCCTCATCGCCGTCCTCGTCGGCGCCACGCTGGGCGGTCGCGTGGCCGGCGGCCTCGGCTCGTTCGTCGGCGCGCTGGTCGGCATTCCTTTCGGCGGCGCCCTCCAGGTGATCATCCGCGAGCTGCGCAAGGGCCCCGACGCCACGGTGGATCCGAGCGAGCTGCATGGGGAGCTGACCTCGGCCTTGCGGGAGCATTCGGACATCTGACCTGTTCATGGGGCAGAAATGGGTATGGCCGCCGCGCCGATGGCCGCCGGAGCCGGCGCGGCGGGCTCACCTAGAATGCGTTCCATGCGACCGCTGGTGGTCATTCCGACCTACAACGAGTCGGAGAACATCGAGCGGATGCTGTACCGGATCCACGAGTGCCTGCCCGAGGCGGGCGTGCTGGTGGTGGACGACGGCAGCCCCGACGGCACGGCCGACCTGGTCGAGGCGGCGGCCGCCGGCTTCTCCGACGTCCATCTGCTGCGCCGCTCCGCCAAGTCCGGGCTCGGGAGTGCGTACCGGGCCGGCTTCGCCTGGGGCCTCGAGCGCGGCTACGACGCCTTCGTCGAGATCGACGCCGACTTCTCACACGACCCCGCCGCCCTGCCGGGGCTGGTGGCGCCGATCGACGAAGGCTTCGACGTCTCGATCGGCTCCCGCTACGTCGAGGGTGGTTCCATCCCCAACTGGGCGTGGCACCGGCACCTGTTGTCGCGGGGCGGCAACGTCTACGCCTCGTCCGTGCTCGGGTTGGGCGTGGCCGACTCGACGGCCGGGTTCCGCTGCTACTCGGCGCGGATCTTGCGCCAGCTCGACCTCGACCGGGTCCGGGCCGAGGGGTACGGCTTCCAGATCGAGATGACCTACCGCTCCAAGCAGCACGGTGCCGCCATCACCGAGGTGCCGATCAGCTTCGTGGACCGGGCGGCCGGCGAGTCGAAGATGTCCACGTTCATCGTGGTCGAGGCGCTGGCGCTGGTGACCTGGTGGGGCCTGGGCCGGCTGGCCCACGGTGCGCTCCGGCTCGGCCGCGGCTCGGGTTCGCGGGGTGGGCGCTCCGGACGCGGTCGTGGCCGCGGTCGCGGGTCCGCCCCGGTGTACAACGGCTCGTCCGGCTCCACCAGTACCGGGGAGCCGGTTCGCTCGGCATGACCGTCGAAGCCGGCGCCGCCCGCATCCTCGTCGTCGACGACGAGCCGAACATCGCGGAGCTCCTCTCCGCCGCGCTGACCTTCGAGGGCTACCAGGTCGGCATCGCGGCGACGGGAGCCGAGGCGATCGAGCAGGTGCGTGCGTTCCGCCCCAACCTCGTGATGCTCGACGTCATGCTGCCCGACTTCGACGGCACCGAGGTCTGCCGGCGACTGCGCAACCAGGGCGAGCAGGTGCCCATCGTCTTCCTCACCGCGCGCGACACGACCCAGGACAAGGTCGAGGGCCTCAGCATGGGCGACGACTACGTCACCAAGCCCTTCAGCATCGAGGAGCTCATGGCGCGCATCGGGGCGATTCTGCGCCGGGCCGGGGAGGTGGCGGCGGCCGACACCTCCACCCTGCGCTTCGCCGACCTGACCATGAACGTCGACACCCACGAGGTGTGGCGCGAGGAGCAGCCCATCGACCTCACGGCCACCGAGTTCAACCTGTTGCGCTACCTGCTCGAGAACGCGCGGCGGGTGATCTCCAAGTCCGAGCTGCTGGACAACGTCTGGGGGTTCGAGTTCCGCGGCGACCCCAACATCGTCGAGACCTACATCAGCTACCTGCGCAAGAAGGTCGACGACCGGGAGCCCGCGTTGATCCACACCATCCGCCGCGTCGGCTACACCCTGCGACTACCCAGGGACGGATGAGCCTTCAGAAGCGGCTCGTCGCCGTCATGGCGCTGCTGCTGGTGATCGGCCTCGTCGTCGCCGACCTGGTCACCTACGCCTCGGTCCACTCCTTCCTCTACGGCCAGGCGGACTCCACCCTCACCCAGGACGAGGCCCTGGCGTTCAACTACGTGACGTTCGCCGCGCAGAGGAAGGTTCCTCTCTCCGAGTCCAGCCTGTCGCGGCGGGTCTCGACCGACGTGTACGTGACCGTGCTCAACCGGGAGGGCCACGTGATTTTGCGCCGGCCCTCGGGCTCGCAGACCCAGCCCGACCCGCCGCCCATCCTCACCAGGACCATCCCGGTCCAGCAGGTGCCCGACATCTACCGCCGCCACCACGGCGTGCGCGCCGGCCGCTACGCCGGCACGTTCGTCCCCGACCCCGACGCGGTGGTCCTCGGGGCCTCCGGCGACCCTGACGGCGAGTACCGCACGATCGCGGTGACCGTGCCCCAGGGGACGCTCATCACCTCGCTCTCCTTGAACCCGACCAACGACACGCTGAACTCGCTGCGCCGCGTCGAGATCTTCGCCAGCCTGGCCGTGCTGCTCGCCATGGGCGCCCTCGCGCTCGTCGTGGTGCGCCGGGGCCTGCGGCCGTTGCGCCAGATGGCGGGGACGGCAGACGCCATCGCGTCGGGCGACCTGACCCGCCGCGTGCCCGAGGGCCGTCCGGGCACCGAGGTGGGCCGGCTGGGCTCGGCGCTGAACGAGATGCTGGGGCAGATTGAGGGCGCGTTCGCCGAGAAGTCGGCCTCCGAGGACCGCCTGCGCCAGTTCGTGGCCGACGCCTCCCACGAGCTGCGGACGCCGCTGACGTCCATCCGCGGCTACGCCGAGCTCCTGCGCCGGGGCGGCTTCGCGGACGAGGTGGGCCGGAACAAGGCGCTGAACCGCATTGAGGAGGAGGCCACCCGCATGGGCGGCCTGGTGGAAGACCTCCTGCTGCTGGCCGAGCTCGACCGGGGGCGACCGCTGCGCGCCGAGACGGTCGACCTCCAGCGCATCTGTGCCGACGCCGTGGGCGACTCCAACGCCATGCCCCACGGTCACGAGCTCACGCTCGACCCGGGCGGCCCGATCGTCGTGATCGGCGACGCCGAGCGCCTGGCCCAGGTGGCGCACAACCTGGTGCGCAACGCCCTGGCCCACACCCCGCCGGGCACGGCGGTGACGGTCTCGACGGGCGTGACGGAGCGGATGGGCTTCATCCAGGTGGCCGACAACGGTCCGGGGATCGCCCCGGGCGAGGCGCGGCGCGTCTTCGACCGCTTCTACCAGGGCGACCCGTCGCGCTCAGGCGGTGGGACCGGCCTCGGGCTGGCCATCGTGCGCGCCATCGCCGAGGCGCTGGGCGGCTCGGCGGAGGTGGTGTCCGACGGGGCGAGGACCGGGGCGACGCTACGGGTCAAGATCCCGCTGGCGGCCACGCACGTCGCCGCGGCGGCCGGGCCGTCCCCGGTGCCTTCACCGCAGTTCCACTAAGGCCCCCGGCAGCACCGTGTCGAGCACGGTGGCCAGCTTCACATTCGTCTCTTCGGCCTCCGCCTCCGGGTCGGAGTCGGCGACGATGCCCGAGCCGGCGCGCAGCGAGAGGGACGGGCCGGACGTCCCGGCGCCGACCAGCGCGCTGCGGATGCCGATCATCCACTCGCCGTCGCCGGCCGAGTCCGTCCAGCCGACGGGGCCGGCCCAGTAGCCCCGGTCATCGGGCTCGCCCTCCGCGATGACGGCCAGCGCGTCGTCGCGGGGCGTCCCTCCGACGGCGGGCGTGGGGTGCAGGCGCGCCACCAGCTCGAGCACCGGCACGGGAGCGGCCAGGCGGCCCACGATCCGGGTGCCCAGGTGGGCCACCGAGCGGAACGCGACCAGCGACGGCTCCGCCGGCACGGTGAGCTCCTCGCAGAAGGGGGCGAGCATGGTCGCGATGTCCTCGACCACGTAGCCGTGCTCGGCGCGTTCCTTGCCCGATCCGGCCAGCCGCCCTTGCGCGTCGGCGTCGGCGCGCGCCGTCGTGCCGCGCGGCACGGTGCCGGCCAGGGGATGACAGGTCACCCGGCGGCCGTGGCGCGCCACGAGCAGTTCTGGCGACGCACCCAAGAAGGTCCCGGCCGGCACGGGCATGGCGAAGACGGTGCAGGCCGGCTCCGCGGCCCGCAGCGCGCGCAGGACGGCCGGAAGGGCGAGCTCCCCGCGCAGCCCGACCTCGAGCGGGCGCGAGAGGACCACCTTGCGCAGGCGCGCGCCCGGCATCTGCATGCCGGCGACGGTCCGGGCGACGAGGTCGCGATAGCCGGCCGTATCGAGGGCGGTGGTGACCGCCGAGAGGCCGACGGGGTGGGGCCCCGTCTCCTCGGGGGCCGTCCCGTACTGCCAGAGGACGGCATCGAGGAGCTCGTCGGTGCCGGGGAGCTCGTCGTCATCGGGCCCGACCGCGGTGGCCCAGTGCCGGGTGTCGCCGTCGGCGTCGCGCTCGATCCCCATGATGAAGCGCGGAATGACGAGATGCGCCGCCATGGTGCCGAGGAACGGCAGCGCGCCGAGCGCGACCACGCCCGAGCCGGGACGGCGCACCACGTCGTCGCAGGGGATGGCCGCGAGCACCTTGGGCGCGTCACCCGCCTCGACGAGCAGCGCGGTGCCCCAACCGACGAGGGTGAGGCCGGGCCGGTCGTAGAGGACGGTCGGCCCGCCGTCGAACTGCAGCGCGTCCGGCCCGTACTCGAGGGGCACCGTCCGCGCGTGGAGCCCGCCCACCTCGGAGGCCGCAGTCACTCCGGCTCCGGCGGTGTTCCGGCGCGCGTGGCGACGACCAGCTGGCTCAGGCCGCCGGCCAGAGGCCGCACGCCCACGGCCGAGAAGCCGGCCTCGAGCAGGAGGCGGCGCAGGACCGCGGACGGGGGCAGGTAGGCCACCGACTCGGGCAGGTAGCGGTAGGCCTCGCGGTCGGAGAGCGCGCCCCCGAGGACCGGGACGGCCCTGGTGAACCACAGGTCGAAGCCGGCCCGCCACAGCGGCGAAGTGGGTGCGTCGACCTCGAGCACGGCCAGCCGCCCGCCGGCGCGCAGGACCCGTGCGCACTCGGCCAGCGTGGCGCCGAGGTCGGTGAAATTGCGGAGCGCGTACCCGCACACGAGCCCGTCGAAGCACCCCGACGCGAAGGGAAGTTGGCTGCCGTCGGCCTCGACGAGGGGAGTCGACGCGCCGTTGGCGGCCAGCATGCCGGCGCTCAGGTCGACGCCTACGACGCGGTAGCCGAGGCGCAGGGCAGCGCGCGACAGGTCACCGGTCCCGCACGCGAGATCGAGGACGAGCGCGCCGTCGGGCAGCGCGAGGGCGGCCGCGGTGGTGTGGCGCCAGCGCTGGTCGAGCCCGAAGGTCATCAGGCGGTTCACCAGGTCGTAGCGCGGCGCGATGGCGTCGAACATGGCGCGGACCCGGGCCGTCTTCTCCTCTCCGGTCGGGAGGCGGGAGGGCGTCGGCGCTGGTTCCGGCCTGGGCGTGCGCCCGGGGCCCCGCCCCGGATCGGGGCTGGGGGCTCGGGACATCGTGGCGGGGGGAGTGCGGGTGGGCGTCGGCGTGGGGCCTGCTCGGTGTCGTCAGCGGTAGTAGCGGTAGACGACCTGGGCCACGCAGGCAGGCTTCGGCGCGTCCTTGACCTCCATGACAAGGTCGTAGGTCACCTGGACGCCACCCTCGACGTCGTCGACCTCCGCCACCGTCACGCCCATGCGCAGGTCGGAGCCGACCGGCACCGGCGAGGGAAAGCGGACCTTGTTGCAGCCGTAATTGACGCCGAACTTCATGTTGTCGACCTGGATGATCTTGTTCAGCAGGACCGGGGCCAGCGACAGGGTCAGGTAGCCGTGGGCGATGGCCACGCCGAAGGGGCCCGCCTTGGCCCGCTCGGGGTCGACATGGATCCACTGGTGGTCGTCGGTCGCGTCCGCGAAGAGGTTCACCCGCTCCTGGGTGATCGTCTGCCACTCCGAGTGGCCGAGCTCCTGGCCGGCGAACTCGTGGAAGGCGTCGACATCGACGACGATCATGGTCATCATCCGCTCCTCGCTGGTCTTCTTCGTTTCCGGACTGGCACGCTACCCGCGGCGAGGTGGCTCACTACGCTGACGCGGTGACCGTCCCCCACGAGCACGAACATCTGCCGCCGCACAGCCACCGCGACATCGGCGGTGGTGGGGCCAGGGCGGCCGTGTTCGGGGTCAGCGACGGCCTGGTGACCAACGTCTCGCTCGTTCTCGGCATGGCCGGAGCCAACCCGGGCGGCTCGATCGTGCGCCTGGCCGGGATCGCCGGGCTCATCGCGGGGTCCTTCTCCATGGCGGCGGGCGAGTACCTCTCCATGACCGCACAGCGCGAGCTCATGGAGCGCGAGCTCGAGGTCGAGCGCCGGGCGCTGGAGCGGCACCCGAAGGGCGAGGCGGCCGAGCTGCGCGGCATGTACGTGCGCCGCGGCATCGATCCCACCGTCGCCGACGACATGGTCAACGAGGTCATGCAGGACCCCGACCTGGCACTCGAGACCCACGCCCGCGAGGAGCTCGGGATCTCCACCCAGACCCTGGGCTCACCCTGGCAGGCGGCCGCGGCGTCGTTCGTCACGTTCGCGCTGGGGGCGTTCATCCCGCTGCTGCCGTGGCTGATCGGCTCGGGGACGGCGGCCATTGTGGCGTCGGTGGTGCTGAGCGCGGTGGCGGCACTCGCTGTCGGCGTGATCCTCGCCCGCTTCACGGAACGGTCTCGCCTCTCCTCGGCGCTGCGCCAGCTCGCGGTCACGGTGGTCGCGGCCGGCGTCACCTACGGGGTGGGCCGAGCCATCGGGACCGGCTTGAGCTGACCCGTCGGCGTGCTCGGCTCGAGTGCGTTCAGCCGCGCCCGGAGGTGGTCGGGTCGTGCCGGTACGAGCGGTCGACATGGTGCACGCGGAAGCCGAGCGAGTGGTACAGCCCGACAGCCGCCTCGTTGGTGGCGTCTGCGTAGAGCATGCCCACGGTCACCCCTCGGTCCGACAGCGACTGGAGCCCGGCCACGGTCAACGAGCGACCCCACCCCTCGCCGTGGTGCCGGGGGTCCACGGCGATGACATAGATCTCCCCGAGGAAGGGGTGGTGGTCGCGATGCACCTTGGTCCAGCACGACCCGATGAGCCCGTCGCCGTCGGGATCGTCGGCCAGGAGGAAGCCGTCGAGCTCGACCCAGTCGGCGGCCATCCGCTGTCGGAGCTGCTCGACGGTCCAACCGCCCTGTTCGGGGTGGCCCTCGAACGCCTGGTTGTTGGTCGCGACCCAGGCCTCCTCGTCGCGCCCGGGCACGAAGGGGCGGGTCTTGAGCGGGCGGGTCGCCTTGATGACGTCGGGCGCGAGAGGAAGGGGCACCCGTAGCTGCAGCAGGTCGCGCTCGGGGGTGAAGCCGTGGGCGCGGGCGCGCTCGTCGTCGTCCTGCCCGGCGTGCATGGCCCAGAGGTGGAGCGGGGCGCCCGCGGGCGCGTCGGCGACGGCGCGTTCGAGCAGCGGGGACGCGATGTCGGGAGTGCCGGGGTCGACCACCAGGTACACCGCCGTCGACCCGTCGCGGGCGGGGAACAAGAAGGAGCTGCCGACGAGCGCGCCGTGTCGACGGGCCAGGACGACCTGCGCGTGGGCGCCGGACGTCTGCGACGTGTCCCGGTCGGGCTCAGGGTGGGTGACGGCGCGCCGCTCGGGCTCGGGGAGCGGAGGTTCGTCGGAGGCGGCGGCGACCCGGGCCGCGAGGTCGGTCACCTCGGTGCGCTCGGCGTCCGTGAGGTCGCGCACATCGGCCGTCGCGAACTCGAGCACCTCCATGAAGGCCAACGTAACCCGGTACGTTGAAGCGGTGGCGCTTCCCCGGAGTCCGAAGGGTCGGGCCGTCCTCACCATGGAGCGTCTGGCGGTGCTCTACCCGGGCACGGCCAAGGAGCTCTGCGCGCTGGACCACAAGAACCCGTTCGAGCTGCTCGCCGCCACGATCCTGTCGGCCCAGAGCACCGACGCCCGGGTGAACATGGTGACGCCCGTCCTCTTCGCCAAGTACCCCGACCCGGCGTCGCTGGCGGCGGCCAACCCCGAGGACGTCGAGGAGATCGTGAAGTCGGCGGGCTTTTTCCGTTCGAAGACGAAGAGCCTCATCGGCATGGCTGCGGCCGTCGAGGAGCGATTCGACGGCGAGGTGCCCGCCGATCTCGAGGACCTGGTGACCATTCCCGGGGTGGGGCGCAAGACCGCCAACGTCGTGCTCAGCGTCGACTTCGGGCTGCCCGGCCTGCCGGTTGACACCCACGTGTTGCGAGTCAGCGAACGGCTCGAGCTGACCGAGCGCCTGACGCCGGCCGAACGCCGCGACGCGGTCAAAGTGGAGCGGGAGCTCAACTCGTTCATCCCTCCGGCCGAGAGGGGCAAATTCAGCCTGCGCATGATTCTGCACGGGCGGGAGACCTGCCTGGCGAGAAAGCCGCGATGCGATGTGTGCACCCTCAATGAATTTTGTCCTTTCGTGCGCAAATCGGCGCGGGGTAGGTAATTCGGCCCTTTTTCAGGCAATTCGCGTGTCATGTGGTGATAGGTCAGGCAGGGGCGCGCTACCATGACAATTGGAACCGGTTCCCGCCACCTGGTTCCAAACAGAGTCGATGCTGGGATCCGCCTCCTGGCCGGCTCGCCCAATGCCGGCCTTCGGGCCGGCATTGGTGTATCTCGGTGCCGGGCGCTGGTACTACTCAAGGTGCTACCCTCGGACGCATGGTGACCAAGCGTTCCGTTTCTCTGGACGACGGGGTGGCCACGGCCGTTGAGCAGGCGGCCAAGCAGGACGGGGTCTCCTTCAGCGCGTGGCTTTCGACGGCGGCCGAGCGACAACTTCGGGTGCGCCGGGGTCTGCGCGGTGTGGCGGCCTGGGAGGGTGAGACGGGCTCGCTGAGCCCCGAGGAGTTGGCCGCCGGCGAGGCCCTTCTGGCCCGGCTCCGCTCCGGCGTCTCCGGCGTGGCGTCCCGCGTCCGGCGGCGGTGAGCGCCACCCGCCGCGAGGGACTGGCCTACGGACTGGGTGCGCTGCACGCGGCGGCGAGGGGCGATCGCATGATGTGGGCGCTGCACCGCGCCGCGCTCTCCAACGGGATCGTGCCGGTGATCCCCGCGGTCACGGTGGCCGAGGGCTACCGCACCGAGGGCCGGAGCGACCGCATCGACGAGTTGCTCGCCGGGACCGAGGTGGAGCCGTTCAACGGGGAGGCCGCACGGCGCTCCGGGGAGATCGCGGCGCGCTGCGACACGTCGGACCTGAGCACCGTGGCCGTGGTCGAGTTGGCCGAGCGCCGCAACTGCGCAGTCGTGGCCCAGCGCCAGGCCGTGCTGCGGACGGCGTCGTCGCTGCTCGGGCACGAGCTCGTGCTCTACGCGGTCTGATTCGAGCCCTGGGAGCCGCCCCGGCGTTTGGTGGGGCGCCGATGACGTCGAGAGCCCCGTGGACGTCTCCAAAAACTATGCACCGACTCGTTTACGGTTTCTGGAGAGACGTGGCGGATTCAACCGCCGCTTCGGGCCGGAGAAGGCTTGAATCGAGAGTCCCGAGAGTCCCGAGAGTCCCGAGAGTCCTGAGAGTCCTGTGGGTGTCTCTGAAAACTATGCACCGACTCGTTTACGGTTTCCAGAGACACACGCCGACGCCCGCGGCCACCGTCGGGCTGCCCGGCTCAGCCGCGCGACCCCGAACCCTTGGCCTGAGAGAACCGACGCAGCCGGCGTAACGCGCCGCCGAGCGATCGTTCGACGGCGATGAGCTCGTGGGCCATCTCTTCGTCGCCGCGGGCCAGGGCGCTCTCGGCCATCGCCGTCACGCGCTCATGGAGCTCGGTGAGCGAAGAGGTCAGGGACGAGATCTCGGCAGCGGTCGACATGCCGCGATGATGGCCCACCCCGCCAATGGGTGCGCTACTCGGCCGTCGATAGGCTGCCCGCCATGGCCCTCGGCAGGGAGTCGGCGACGACGGACACCCATGCGGACACGAACCCCGTCACCAACATGGACACCCCCGCACCCACCACCATCAGCACCGCGACCACCACCACGGTGTCCTTCCCGGCATCGCGCACCCGGCCCGTAGGCCCAGAGCTCGTCGCCCGAGCCCTCGCCCTGGTCGATGCCGGCACGACCGAGATGGCGGACGACATCCTCACCGTCCCCCTCGACTACTACCGCGATCCGCGGCAATTCGAGCACGAGCGCCAACTGTGCCGGCGCACCCCGCTCGCCCTCGCCCCGAGCGCGCAACTGCCCAACCACCACGACTACCTCGTGCGCGACGTCCTCGGCACCTCGGTCCTCCTCAGCCGCGGGAGCGATGGCAGGGCGCGGGCGTTCCTCAACTACTGCCGCCATCGGGGCGGCAAGCCGGCCGAGGGCGGCGGCAACGCTCGTCGCCACACCTGTCCGTACCACGCCTGGTCCTACGACAGCGCCGGCAAGCTCGTCGGCCTGCCCGGTCAAGCGGGCTTCGACGGACTACCGCGCGACGACTACGGCCTCGTCGCCCTCCCCACCGAGGAGCGCCACGGGCTCGTCTGGGTCGTCCTCACCGCCGGCGCGCCGATCGACGTTGCCGCACACCTGGGCCCACTCGATGCGGAGCTGGCCGGTTGGCGCCTCGGCGATTCGGAGTACCTGACCGAGCGCGAGATCCGCGCCGAGGTCAACTGGAAGGCCGCCGTCGAGGCCTTCGCCGAGAACTACCACTTCCCCTACGTGCATGCGAACAGCATCGTGGGGCAGAACACCGTCGCCAACACCGCCATCTACGACGACTACGGCCTGCACCACCGCCTCGGCTTCCCGTGCCCGTGGATCGAGGGCGCCCGCCACGATGCCGACCCGTCCGACCCGCTCGCCTACATGGTCTTCATCTACTGGATCTTCCCCAACCTCACCTTGGCCATGAGCCCGGTCGGGACCGAGATCATCGACATCCTCCCGGGCGACGACGTCGGACGTTGTGTCCTGCGCCACGGCTGGATGGCCACCGAGCCGGCCACCGACGATGCCGTACGGGCGGGCTACGCCGACCTCTACGAGGCGGTCCACGCCGCCGTGCGGGACGAGGACTGTGGGGTGCTCGCGGGCTGCGGGCAGGCTGCCCGCGCCGGCCAGCACGAGCACATGGTGATCGGCCGCAACGAGGTCGGCGTCCAGCACGTCGTCGACACCTTCACCCGCGTGCTCGGGGCCGGCGCCTAAGTCGCCGGAGCGGCGACCCAGGACCGGGGGCGCCAGAGCACGCCGGTAGCCTTGTGACCTCATGCCCCTGCGTGCGCTGGATCTCCGCGGCACCCCGCCGCCCTACGACGCGGTCCTGCCGCGCCCCGACGCGCCGGGGTCCGAGGTCCACGACGCCGTGGCGCGCATCCTGGCCGAGGTGCGCACGGAGGGGGACGCGGCCCTCATCCGGAACACCGCGGCCTTCGACAAGGTCGACGTCTCCGGCGGCATCCGGGTCGCCCCCGAGGAGGTCAAGGAGGCGGCCGACCGGGTCGACCCCGCCCTGCGCGACGCCCTCGAGACCGCATTCGAGCGCATCGTGGCCTACCACGCCCACGAGGGGACCCCACCCGGAGACCACGCCGACGGCGGCGTCACGGTGAGCCACCTGACCCGCGCCGTCGAGCGGGCCGGCATCTACGCGCCGGGCGGCCGGGCCCGTTACCCCTCGACCGTCCTGATGTGCGCCGCGCCGGCCCGCGTCGCGGGCGTCGGCACCCTCGCGCTGTGCGTGCCGCCCGCCGGTGACGGCCGGGTCGACGACGCCACGCTGTGCGCGGCGTCGGTGGCCGGGGTCGACGAGGTCTACCGGGTCGGTGGCGCCCAGGCCATCGGCGCGTTGGCCTACGGCACCGAGAGCATTCCCGCGGTCGACGTGATCGCCGGCCCGGGGAACGCGTACGTGGGCGAGGCCAAGCGACAGGTGTCGGGCGTGGTGGGCGTCGCGTCGGCGTTTGCCGGCCCCTCCGAGATCGTCATCGTGGCCGGACCCGACGCCACACCGGCCTTCGCAGCGATCGACCTGGTGGTGCAGGCCGAGCACGGCCCCGACGGGCTCGCCTGGCTCGTGACCTGGAGCACGTGGCTGCTCGAGTCGGTGGTGGAGGAGGTCGACCGGATCGTGGCGGACTCGCCGCGGCGTGCCGACCTCGAGGAGACGCTGGCGAGCGCCGGGATCGCCTGCCTGGTCGACGGTCCGTCCGAAGCCGTGGCGGTCGCGAACGTGGTGGCGCCCGAACACCTGCAGCTGATGATGCCCGAGGAGGAGGGTCTCGCCCTGTTGGACGAGGTGCAGAACGCCGGCGCCGTCTTCATCGGCGACTGGTCGCCCGCCAGCATGGGGGACTACATCGCCGGCCCGAACCACGTCCTCCCGACGAACCGCACGGCGCGCTTCGCCTCTGCCCTGCGGGCCGACGACTTCCGCAAGCACCTGCACGCGGTTCGGGTCACGCCGGCGGCGCTGCGTGCACTCGGCCCCAAGGTCGTGACCCTGGCCGAGACGGAGGGCCTCCCGGCGCACGCCGAGTCGGTCCGGCGCCGTCTGGCCGCACTCGACGAGGGTGCCCGGTCGTGAGTGCCGTCCCCCCTGTCCGGCCCGACCTCGAGCTCTCGGAGGGCTACCACTCGCCCCAGGTGGAGGCCGAGGTCCGGCTCAACACGAACGAGTCGCCGTTCGCCCCCCCCGACGAGTGGCGCCAGGAGTTCCTGGCCGCGCTCGAGGACGTGACGTTCCACCGTTACCCCGACCGCCCGGCCACCGAGCTGCGCCAGGCGGTGGCGCGTCTGCACGGCGTGACGACCGAGGAGGTGTTCTGCGCCAACGGGTCGAACGAGGTGCTCCAGAGCCTGCTGCTCGCCTTCGGTGGCCCGGGACGACGGGCTGTCCTCTTCGAGCCGACGTACGCGCTGCACTCGCACATCGCGCGCATCACGGGGACCGAGGTGGTCGAGGGCTCGCGGGACGACGACTTCCAGATCGACCCCCAGGACGCCCAGGCGCTGATCGTGGCCCGACGGCCCGACATCACGTTCCTGTGCTCGCCCAACAACCCCACCGGGCGGGCCGAGCCCCGTGAGACGGTCGCCGCCGTGGCGAGCGCGGCACCCGGGCTCGTCGTCGTCGACGAGGCCTACGGGCAATTCTCGCCCTGGAGCGCGCTCGAGCTGCGCGGGCCTGCGCAGCCCGGGCTCGTCGTCACCCGCACGTTCTCCAAGACGTGGGCTTTGGCGGGCGCGCGCCTCGGGTATCTCGTGGCCGACCCGGCGGTGGTCGACGCGTGTGAGGCGGTCGTGTTGCCGTACCACCTGTCGGCCCAGACCCAGGTGGCCGGCCTCCTCGCGCTGCGCCATGTGCCGGAGATGGAGGCGCGGGTGGCCCGCATCACCGAGGAGCGCGGCCGCGTCGCCGCTGCCCTGAACGACCTGCCGGTCGACAGCTGGCCCTCCGACGCCAACTTCCTGTTGTTCCGCCCGCGGGACAGAAACGCCGACGAGGTATGGCGCTCGCTGCTCACCCACTCCGTCCTCATCCGGAACTGCGCCAGCTGGGATGGGCTGAAGGGGTGCCTGCGCGTCACGATCGGCACCGCCGAGGAGAACGACCGCTTCCTCCACGCGCTGAAGGAGAGCCTGTGACGACCGCACTGCGAAGCGCCCGCCGCGACCGCGCCACCAAGGAGACGACGATTTCGGTCGCCCTCGACGTGGACGGTGCCGGCCGCACCGAGGTCTCGACCGGCCTGCCCTTCTTCGACCACATGGTCGAGCAGCTCGGAAAGCACGCCTCGTTCGACCTCACCGTCCAGGCGCAGGGCGACCTGCACATCGACGCCCACCACACGGTCGAGGACGTCGGCATCGTGCTCGGCGGCTGCCTGGCCGAAGCGCTCGGGGACAAGGCGGGCATCCGGCGCTTCGCGTCCATGCTGCTGCCGCTCGACGAGGCCCTGATTGAGGTCGCACTGGATCTCTCGGGGCGTCCGTATCTGGCCTATGGGCTCGACTTCGCTCCCGACACGCCTGGCCTGGGCTCGCCGCCCTTCGACCCGCAGCTGGCCGAGGAGTTCTGGCGCGCCTTCGCCACCGCGGCCAACGTGACGCTGCACATCCGGCGAGTCGAGGGAAAGAACACCCACCACATGCTCGAGGCGACCTTCAAGGGCGTGGCGCGCTGCCTCCGCGACGCGGTGCGGGTCGAGGGGGGTGCGATCCCCTCGACCAAGGGCAGCCTGTGAGCGGAGGGCCCCGCATCGCCGTCCTCGACTACGGGATCGGCAACCTGCGGTCGGCAGAGAAGGCGCTGCAGCACGTCGGCGCGGCGGCGCGGCTCGTCACCGACCCGGCCGAGGTCGACGCGGCGGATGCCGTCGTGCTCCCCGGGGTCGGCGCATTCGGCGCCTGTGCCCGGGCGTTGCGCGACTGCGGGCTCGAGGAGCCGGCCCGCCAGGCGCTCCGCGCCGGCGTCCCGTTCTTCGGCGTCTGCGTCGGGTTCCAACTCCTCTACGAGGGATCCATCGAGAGCCCCGGGGCGGAGGGGCTCGGCATCTTCGCCGGCAAGGTCGGCCCGCTGCCCGTCGGCGTCAAGCATCCACAGATGCAGTGGAACCAGTTGGACGTGCGAGGGCCCGACGCACCCGTCCTCCTGTCGGGCCTGGGCGAGCGACCCTGGGTGTACTTCGTGCACTCGTTTGCCCCGCCGGTCGGAGACGAGACGGTCGCGGTGTGCGACTACGGAGGTCCCGTCGCGGCTCTGGCCGCACGCGAGAACCTCTGGGGCGCCCAGTTCCACCCGGAGAAGTCGGGGAGCACGGGCCTCGCACTCCTGGCCAACTTCGTCGCGCTCGCCGCTGCATGATGGAGCTACTCCCCGCCATCGACCTGCGCGGCGGCGCAGCCGTGCGTCTCGCCCAGGGTGACTTCGACCGTGAGCAGCGCTACGGCGACCCGGCCGCCCTGGCCGCGCGCTACATCGCCGGCGGCGTGCGGTGGATCCACGTCGTGGACCTCGACGCGGCGCGGACGGGTGTCCCCCACGAACGCGCTGCCCTGGCGAAGATCGTCGGGCTGGCCCGGGAGGCCGGCGTCGAGGTCCAAGCGGGCGGCGGCGTCCGCACGGACGACGCGGCAGAGGAATTGCTCGAAACGCTCGGGGTGGCGCGGGTCGTCTTGGGCACGGGTGCGCTCGAGGACCCTGGACTCGCGGGTCGCTGTGCGCGGCGTTGGCCCGGCCGGATCGCCGTCGGCCTCGACTACCGCGTGGATGCTGACGGCGTCGCGGAGGCTCAGGCCCAGGGCTGGTTGGCCGGTTCCGGTCAGGCCGTGACGGAGCTGCTCGAGCTCTGGCAGCACGAGCCGATCGGCGCGGTGGTGGCGACGGCGGTGGCGCGCGACGGGATGCTGTCGGGGCCCGACGTCCCCGGGCTGGGCCAACTGCTGTCATCAACCGCGCTGCCGGTCGTCGCCTCGGGCGGCGTCTCGAGCACCGACGACCTCGCGATGTTGGCCGGGCTCGAGGTGGCGGGCCGCCGGCTGGCCGGGGCCGTAGTGGGCAAGGCGTTGGTGGAGGGCCGCTTCAGCGTGGAGGAGGGTCTCGCCGCGTGCGCAGCGTCCGTCTGATTCCGTGCCTCGACGTGACCGGCGGCCGCGTGGTCAAGGGCGTCCGCTTCGTCGACCTCACCGACGAGGGCGACCCCGTCGAGCTGGCCGCCCGCTACGACGCCGAGGGCGCGGACGAGATCACGTTCCTCGACATCACGGCGTCCTCCGACGGGCGCGACACGATGCTCTCGGTGGTGGCGCGCACCGCCGAGGAGGTGTTCATCCCACTGACCGTCGGGGGCGGGGTCCGGGTGCCCGAGGACGCTCGACGGCTCCTCCGGGCGGGAGCCGACAAGGTCGGGGTCAACACGGCCGCCGTCGAGCGTCCGGAGCTGGTGCGCGAGATCGCGGACGAATTCGGGGGGCAGTGCGCGGTCGTCGCGATCGACGCCCGGGCGCGGGCCGACGGATCGGGCTGGGAGGTGTTCACCCACGGCGGCCGTACGCCGACGGGCCGCGACGCGGTGGCGTGGGCGAGCACCTGCGCCGGCTTCGGGGCGGGGGAGATCCTCCTCACCTCCATGGACCGCGACGGGACGAAGGACGGCTTCGACCTGGCGCTGACGCGGGCGGTTGTGGCGGCGGTGGACGTCCCGGTCATCGCCTCGGGCGGCGTGGGCCGGCTGCAGGACCTGGTCGACGGTGCCGTCGAGGGGGGCGCCGACGCCGTTCTGGCGGCGTCGATCTTCCACCGGCGCGAGTTCACCATCGGCGAGGCCAAGGCCTACATGACACAGCACGGGGTGGCCGTGCGACCCCTCTGACCTGGAACGGCATCGCCGTGCGGTACCGTGCCTAGGTGCCCACGTCGACGACGAAGAACGGACCGATCCAGGCCAAGGTGGCCAAGACGGACAAGACGGAGAAGTCCGACAAGCCGGCGAAGGCCGAGGACAAGCAACCGATCACGGTCCTTTTCGACCGGGTCATGGTGCAGGTTTCCCAGGCCGACGGCGAGCGGCGTTCCCGGGCCGGGATCCTGATCCCGGCGACGGCCCAGATCAGCCGCCGCCTGAGCTGGGCCGAGGCCGTGGCGGTCGGGCCCCACGTCCGCACGGTCAAGGTGGGTGACACCGTGCTCTTCAACCCTGAGGACCGCTTCGAGGTCGAGGTGCACGGCGAGGAGTACGTGATTCTGCGCGAGCGGGACATCCACGCCATCGCGTCGCCCCGCAACGACAGCGGCACGGGGCTCTACCTTTGAGCCCGCCCGAGACGTCGGCCGTCCCCGAGGGGATCGCGCTGACGGTCGACCACGACGTGGTGGCGGCGGTCGACTTCGCGAAGTCCGACGGCCTGGTGCCGGCCATCGTCCAGGACGCCACCGACGGGACGGTGCTCACGCTCGCCTACATGGATGCCGAGGCGCTGCGCCGCACCCTGACCACCGGACGCTCGTGGTTCTACAGCCGCAGCCGGAATGAGTATTGGCAGAAGGGCGAGACCTCGGGCGACCGCCAGTACGTACGCGAGATTCGCGTCGACTGCGACGGCGATGCATTGGTGGTGCTGGTCGACCAGCACGGGCGCGGCGCGTGCCACACGGGGGAGCGGTCGTGCTTCTACCGGACGATCGGGGCCGGCCCGGGGGTGCCGCCGCCGTGACGCCCGCGGCCGGTGCGGGGTCGGGGGGCGCGCTCGATTTCCGGCCCGACGCGGCCGAGTTCGCCGCGCTGGCCAAGGAGCACGCCATCGTCCCCGTGTGGTGTGAGGTCGTGGCCGACACCCTGACTCCGGTCGCCTGCTTTGCCAACGTGGTCGGTGACGGGGAGGGCTTCCTCCTCGAGTCGGTCGAGGGCGGGGAGCGGTGGGGCCGCTATTCGTTCGTAGGGCGTCGCCCGTTGGCCACTCTGACGGCGCAGGGACGCGACGTCGCGGTGACGGGCCGGCTCGGCCTGGTGCCCTCGGGCGACGGCGTCCTCGCGGCGATCGAGGACCTGGTGGCCCGGTTCCAGTCGCCCGTGTTGGCGGGGCTGCCGCCGCTCCACGGCGGCCTGGTCGGGTACCTCGGCTACGACGTGGTGCGCGAGGTCGAGCGCCTGCCTCACGTGCCGGCCGACGACCTGGGCCAGCCCGACGCCGCACTCGTCGTGATCGGCCAGTTCTGCGCCTTCGACCACTGGCGCCAGCGCATCGTCCTGATCGACAACGTCGTGGTTCCCGACGCGCCCGGCGGCGTGGTGGACACCGAGGCGGTGGGGCGCGCCTACGACGCCGCACGCAAACGGCTGCGTGAGCTGGCTGTCGATTGTTCGAGTGCGGCCCCGGGTTCCGGCGACATGGTGGCGGCGCCGCCGCCGGGGCTCGAGAAGGCCGTGGCGACGCGCACGAGGACGCCCGAGGAGTACATGGCGTCGATCGACGCCGCCAAGGAGTACATCGGTGCCGGCGACATCTTCCAGGTCGTTCTGTCGCAGCGCTACGACCTGAGCCTCGAGGCGAACCCGTTCGACGTCTATCGCGCCCTCCGGCTCCTCAACCCCAGCCCGTACCTCTACTTCCTCCGCTTCCCCGAGGTCACCGTCGTCGGTGCGTCACCCGAGCCGATGGTGCGGCTGCGCGACGGGGTGGTGATCTCTCGCCCCATCGCCGGGTCGCGGCCGCGCGGAGAGAGTGAGCAGCACGACCGCCTCCTCGAGGGCGAACTGGCCGAGGACCCCAAGGAACTGGCCGAGCACATCATGCTGGTGGACCTCGCCCGCAACGACGTCGGCCGCGTCGTGCGGTTCGGCACCGAGAAGGTTGACGAGCTGATGACGATCGAGCGCTACAGCCACATCATGCACATCACGTCGCAGGTGTCGGGCGAGCTGTCCGAGGGTAAGGGACCCATCGACGTGCTACGGGCCACCTTGCCGGCCGGGACGCTGTCGGGGGCGCCCAAGGTGCGGGCGATGGAGATCATCGACGAGCTCGAGCCGACCAAGCGAGGCGTATACGGCGGTGTCGTCGGCTACATCGACTTCTCGGGCAACTTGGACACGGCCATCGCCATCCGCACCATGGTGGTCACGCCCGACGGCCGGGCCACTGTCCAGGCGGGCGCGGGCATCGTCGCCGACAGCGACCCCAAGACCGAGGACGAGGAGTGCGCGCACAAGGCGGGCGCCTTGTTGGCGGCCGTCACGGCGGCGCGCCGGATGGGGACGGCGCGCCGGGAGACACCAGGGTGACCCCCGTGACCACGATCGAGGTCGAGACGGAGGCGCTGCGCCGCGGCGCGGGCGCCTTCCGCGCGTCGCGTGATGTGCTGGCCGTCCGCGGTGTCGATGCCGAGGCCTATCTGCAGGGTCAGCTCAGTCAGGACGTCGCCGTGTTGTCGGTCGGAGCGACCACGGACTCGTTGCTGCTCGAGCCCGACGGCAAGTTGGCGGCGTTGGTGCGCGTCACCCGCACGGACGGGCAGGGGTTTGTGCTCGATGTGGACGCGGGCTACGGCGACGCCGTGCTGGCCCGGCTGCGCCGGTTCGTGCTGCGGTCCAAGGTGGAGATGGAGCGGTTGGGGTGGCGCTGCCTCTGCCTGCGGGGAGCGGCGGTCGGCGAGGCCGCTGCGGGCCTGTTGACCGTGCTCGCCGAGCGCGGCGTGCTCGCGCTGCCGTTCGAGTGGAACGGCTGGAGCGGCGTGGACCTCGTCGGGCCCGAGGACGTCGTCCTGGGCGGGGACGGCCTCGAGCTGCCCGCCAGCGTGGTGGCCTGTGGCGCGGACTCGGTCGAGGCCTGCCGCATCGTCTCGGGGATCCCCGCCATGGGCACCGAGTTGACCAACAAGACGATCGCGGCCGAGGCCGGGTTGGTCGAGCGGACGGTCAGCTTCACCAAGGGCTGTTACACCGGGCAGGAGCTGGTCGCGCGGATCGACTCCCGCGGCTCCAACGTGGCTCGGCGTCTCGTCGGGGTGATCGCACCGTCTGGTCCGCCCGACGACGAGATGCTGTCGGCAGGGATGACGCTGCACGCAGGGGACCGTCGGGGGGACGACGCCGCAGCCGACGACAAGGTCGTGGGCTCGGTGACGTCGGCGGCCTGGAGCAGCGAGGTCGGCGCGTGGGTCGGGCTCGGGTATCTCCATCGCACCGTGGCCGCGCCCGGACCCATCCGGGTGCGCTCGGGCGACGGCATCGGCGGGTCGCACCCGGCGCGCGCGTCCACGTTGCCGCTCGTGCCGGACCAGAGCGGCGCCTCACCCGGCTGACGGACCTGGACGCTGGTGTCCGCCGCCCCCCTGCCGACTCGCTGGCGTGCGGCCGCGCTGGTGGTCGGCGCCGGCTATGCGCTCGGTGCGGCGACGACGACGCCGTTCTCGCTCGCCGCCAACGTCGTCACCGCGATCCCGTTGCTGGCGGTGGTCGTCGCCGCCGTAGTGCGCTGGCCCGCCCGACCCCGCCCCCTGGTTCTGCCCCCGCCAGAACGGTCGAGCCATCCCTATCGGCCTTGGGCGGCACTTGTGGCCGCCGTCGTGGCGTGGGAGCTGGTCATGTATCTGGCGCCCGGCAGCCGCGGCGCCCACCCGACACTGAGCTCCATGATCGATGCGGCGAACCGCCAGTACCCGGCCAAGGCGGCGATCTTCTTCGCCTGGCTCTATCTCGGTGCGGCGATCGTCCGGCGGGGCACACCTTCACCCGTGCCGGCGACGGAGGCGAAAAAGCAGTGAGTTCGGCCGTCAGCTACGCGGTCTGGGCGCTCCTGGCCGTCTGTACGCTCGTCCTCTGGGGCGCGTCCTACGCCGATCGAACCCGGCACGCCGTCGCCCGTCCCTCGGTGGTCCTCGAACGGTTGGTCACCAGCCCGTGGTTGCGCGTGGTGGTGGTCGTCGGGTGGATGTGGATCGGCTACCACCTGTTTGCGCGCTGAGGTCTGCGCGCGTCGCGGCGCGACCGTTCTGTCCGCGTGGGAGAAAATCGATCCGGCGACACGGGCGACAGACACGTCCTGACCAGGCACAACACGCGCCGATCGCTCCGCCCGGTCGCCACGGTCGCGGGGCACCCCAATTGCAACCGGACGTCACCGGACATGACACACCCGAAGTTCACGCTTGCTCCATGACGCGCACCGAAGCGACACAGCAAGGGGTGACCACGGCGACCGCCGAGGCGCTGCCCGAGCTCAAGCCGTGGCGCGAGGTGGGGTGGATCTTCCGGGACGGCAGGTGCGTCGCCATCGAGCGCCAGGGCGAAATGACCCGGGCCCGGGTGTTGGCGGACTGATGGTCAAGGTCATCCGCGTTGCGGACGACGGCACCGAAATGGCCGCCATCGAGATCGACGACTTCACCGTCGAGGTGGTGTATTCCGGGATCTCCGATATGTTGCGCGACGCCGCCGCGTCGAAGGACCTGGGCGTCGCACCGTCCTTCGACCTCTCGAGAGAGGCCCGGCGGCGTCGCGAAAAGGTCCTGACCAGGATCCGCAGCTAGTCGGGCCAGACGACCCCCGGGTCCCTGTCCGAGGACGACCCCCTCTTCTTGGCGCCCTCAAAGGCAGGTTTGCTACGGTCACGGCCCACTCGGATCACTCGGGTTCGAAGGTCTGACGGGACGGCGGAGTCCCGATGCTGTAGCGAGGTGGCGCGGGTTGCTGCGACAACGCTTCGGGGGGCTGGTGGCGACGTCGCTGACCTTGCTCTGCCTCCTCGGGGCAGCCGCCATCGGGGTCCTCGCGCCTCGGAGCCACCATCGACAGCTCTCGGCGCTGGGGACGAACGCGTCCTTCGCGACGGAGTGGTCGGACCTCCACCCCGGTTCGCCTGCCGGCAGCTCGCCGCCGGAACCGGGCGTGCCGCCGGCCGGCATCCGTCTCCGTGCCTCTTCGGAGCCGAACGCGCTCCCTGCGGTCGCCCCGGCACCGTCTCCCGCGTCGATGCAGCCCACCGAGACCTTCGTGGCCGAGCCGGACCCGGCCGTCCCGGTCGCCGGGGAGGCGACCGCGTACGGCTGCGCCGCTGCGTTGTCCTACCTGTATTCGTACGCCGCGCCTGGCTTCTTGTTCCAGTGTCCTGGCGACGCGTACGGCCACCAGGCCGCCACCATGTGCGTCTCGATGAGCTCACCCTGCGACGTGGTGCGCCTCATCGTCATCGCCGATCCGTGCCCGGCGGCGTACATGAACGAGGCGTCGAACTCCTGGACGATGCTCGGCGAGTCCGACGCGCCCATCGATCCGTACGGCTCCTGTGCCTGACCTGGTGCCTGGCCCGGAGCCCAAAGGGCGCGCCGCTACGCTGAAGCGTCATGCCCACCTACCTGGCGGACATCATTGCCTCCCACCGGGCACGAGCGGCCGCCGACGCGCGCCCGCTCGCTGAGCTGGTCGAACGCGCTGCGGCCAGCCGGCCACCCAAGGATTTCGCCGGGGCCCTGCGGGGCGACGGGCTCGCCTGCATCGCCGAGGTCAAGCGCCGTTCGCCGTCCAAGGGCGACCTCGACCCCGGGCTCCAGCCCGATCTCATCGCGAAGGAGTACGTCGCCGGCGGCGCCTCGTGTCTCTCCGTCCTGACCGACACGGATTTCTTCGGGGGGTCGGCGGCCGATCTGGCCGCAGCACGCCAGGCATCGGGCCTGCCGGTCCTCCGCAAGGACTTCACGGTGCAGGAGGCGGATGTGGTCGACGCGCGTCTGATGGGGGCCGACGCGGTGCTCTTGATCGTGGCTGCGCTCGACGACGGGGAGCTCCGGCGCTGCACCGCCCAGGCGGAGGAGCTCGAGCTCACGGCTCTCGTCGAGGTGCACGACGAGGCGGAGCTCGAGCGGGCTCTGGCGGCGGGCGCACGGGTGGTCGGCGTCAATCAGCGCGACCTGCGCACGTTCCGGGTGGACCACGAGCGCGCCGTCGCTCTCGGCGGTCGGATCCCTCCCGAGGTGGTCGCCGTCGCCGAGTCCGGCATCCGCGACGCCGAAGACGCTCGGCGCCTGGCCGCGGCCGGGTACGACGCGATCCTGGTCGGGGAGACGCTGGTGCGATCGGACGACCGGGCCGAGCAGCTGCAACAGCTCGTGGGACACCGGGTCGGGACTCGCTGAGACATGGCGGACGAACTCTTCGTGAAGATCTGCGGCATCACCTCGGAGGCCGATGCCCTGCTCTCGGTCAGCATGGGAGCCTCGGCCGTCGGCTTCATCTTCGCCCCCTCGCCACGGCAGGTCGGCGTACATCTCGCCGCTGACATCGCGAAGCGACTGCCCGAACACGTGCTCACCGTCGGTGTCTTCCGCAATGAGGCGCCGCAGCGAGTCGTCGAGGCGGTCCATTTGGCGGGCCTGGGCGCCGCCCAACTGCACGGTCAGGAGACCGCAGAGGAAACCCAGTGGGTGCGCGCTCGGTTGCCCACCGTGATCAAGGCGTTCCGCGCCGGGGAGCGGGCCATCGGGCGGTTCGACGAGTTCGGAGCCGACTACCTCATGGTCGACGGCGAGAATCCCGGGTCGGGCGAGGTGTTCGACTGGCGCCTGGCTGAGGGGGTCGTCGACCATCACCGCCTCATCGTCTCAGGCGGGCTGCGTCCTGAGAACGTTGCGCAGGCGGTGGCCCATCTGCACCCGGGCGGCGTGGACGTCTCCACCGGCGTGGAGGCGGCACCGGGGCGAAAAGATCCGTTGCTGCTGCGCGCTTTCATCGCCAACGCGCGCCAGGCCCACACCGAGATCGCGGCGCGCGACAAGAGCGAGGGCGAGCGGGACGAGGAGCCCTACGACTGGAGGGAGCGGTGAGGAGTGACCGTGTGATGGGACGACCCGGCGCGGACGGCCGGTTCGGCGACTTCGGCGGCCGCTTCGTACCCGAGTCGCTCATGCCGGCCTGCCTGGAGCTCGAGAAGTACTTCGACGATGCGTGGGGCGACCCGGCGTTTCGGTCCGAGCTCGACGACTTGCTGCGCCACTACGGCGGCCGACCCACGCCCGTGACCGAGTGCAGGAGATTGTCGGAGCGCCTCGGCGTGCGCGTGTTGCTCAAGCGAGAGGACCTGGCCCACACCGGCTCGCACAAGCTGAACAACGTCGTGGGGCAAGCTCTGCTCACCAAGCGCATGGGCAAGACCCGCGTGATCGCGGAGACCGGGGCGGGGCAGCACGGCGTGGCGTCGGCTACGGCTGCCGCCCTCTTCGGGCTCGAGTGCACGGTGTTCATGGGCGAAGTCGACACCAGGCGCCAGGAGCTCAACGTCTTTCGGATGGAGCTGCTGGGCGCCGAGGTTCGTACGGTCACGTCGGGCAGCCGGACCTTGAAGGACGCCGTCAACGAAGCGATGCGCGAGTGGGTGGCCACGGTGGACACGACGCACTATTGCCTCGGCTCGGTCATGGGACCTCACCCCTTCCCGTACATGGTGCGGTCGCTGCAGTCGGTCGTGGGCAACGAGGCCCGCGAGCAGTGCCGGATCGTGCTCGAGGGCGCGGATCCCGACGTGGTCGTCGCCTGTATCGGCGGCGGGTCGAACGCCGCGGGAACGTTCGCCGGGTTCGTGGACACCACCACTCGGCTCGTCGGGGTGGAGGCGGCCGGGGGCGCCGCCATCGCCCACGGCATTCCCGGGGTCCTCCACGGCATGTACTCCCGGCTGCTGCAGGACGAGGTTGGGCAGATCGAAGAGGCGGAGTCGATCTCGGCCGGGTTGGACTACCCGGGCCTCGGGCCCGAGCACGCCCACCTGGCGGCCATCGGACGGGCGGAGTACTCGACCGCGAACGATGCCGAGGTGCTCGACGCGTTCCGCCTGCTCAGCCACACCGAAGGGATCATCCCCGCCCTCGAGTCGGCCCACGCGGTGGCCTGGGTGGCGCGCTGCGCCGGGACGGACGCGCTGCCGTTGGGCTCGACCGTGTTGATCACCTTGTCGGGACGGGGAGACAAGGACGTGGCCCAGGTGCGGGAGATCTTCGGCCGGTCAGGCGATGCCTGACCTCGAGAAAGAGCTCCGGGCCCGGCGCGAGCGCGGTCGCAAACTGCTGATCCCCTACTTGATGGGGGGCATGACCGACGACTGGACACAGTCGCTCGCCGCAGTGGTGGCCGCCGGCGCGGACGCGGTGGAGGTGGGGATTCCCTTCTCCGATCCGATGATCGACGGGCCGGTGATCCAGGAGGCAGGTCTGCGCGCGCTCGGCCGAGCCACGGTGCCCGACGCGGTGATCGAGGGCATCGCCCGGGCGGAGGTCTCGGTCCCGGTCGCGGTGATGACCTACTACAACCTCGTGTTCCGAGCCGGGCACAAGCGCATGGCGCGCTCACTCGCCGCGGCGGGCGTCAGCGGGGCCATCCTGCCCGACCTCCCCATCGAGGAGCTCGATCCCTGGGCCGTCGAGGCGGACGCGGCCGGCATCGACACGGTGTTGCTGGTGGCCCCGTCGAGCCCGCCGGACCGGGTCGAGCGCATTTGTGCGCGGGCACGGGGCTTCGTCTATGCCGTGGCGCGCATGGGGGTGACCGGCGAGCGGCACGAAGTGGGGAGCGACGTCGCCACCGTGGTCGAGAGGATTCGCCGCTACACCGACATGCCGGTGTGCGTCGGCATCGGGGTGTCGACCCCGGCGCAGGCGGCCGAGGTCTGTGAGGTCGCCGACGGCGTGGTGGTCGGGTCGGCACTGGTGCGTCGGCTGCTCGAAGGTGGCGGGGCAGAGGGTGCCGCGGCCTTCGTCGAGTCGCTTCGGGAGGCGATCGACTAGCGCCTCTATCGGAGATCGGCTGGAGAGTGCATGGAGCGGTACTCTCTCTCGTCGTCGCTGACGAGGGAGGGCTCCGGGCCGAAACGGTCCGGCGCGGTAACCTTTGGCCGTAGTGAGGCGGATCGCGGTGGGCGGGTGCCTGGCGGTAGCACTCCTCGGGGCTCTGATGGCGCCGGCGAACGACCCGGCGGGCGCGCTGACGAATACGCAGCTCTCGGCGGAGGCCCTCGCGTTCACCGATATGCCGGCGGGATGGTCCGTGAGCACCTTGGCGGGCTCGGCGGCGCCGCTGGCGTGCTTTTCCGGCGCGTTCTCCGGGGTTGCCTCGCCAGGGACGGAGGATGGCGAAGAGGTGTCTGTGGCCTACAACGAAAACGGGTCCCTGCCCCTCGTCGAAGAGGACCTCGGATGGACGGCGCGCGGATCCTCGTCCGACTACCGCCTCATTGTCCACGCACTCCGCATGTGCCGGAAGCCCTTCGCCATGGATGTGGGCGACCTGGCCGGAACCGCGACGGTCGAGCGCATGACCTTCCCGACCTTCGGCAACCGCTCGGCCGCGTTCGCTTTGGGGTTCTCCTTCGAATACGGAGGGCGAAAATGGGACACGGGTTCCGACGTGGTGGTTTTCCAGGTTGGTCGCGTGGTCGGGCTCATGCTTTACGGCGAGTTGGGCATCCCCGAACCGAGCCAGAGCAGTGCCTTCTTCGCCGAGGCAGTCGACAAGGTCGAGGGAAGGCCGGCGACGTCGGTGTCTGCTTCCGAGTGATCAAGGTGTAGGTGTTCTGCCCTGCCCCCGCACGTCAGACGCTGACCAGCAATCCGGGTCGGAGTGCCGTCGCGCTAGGGCCGATAGGGCGGTGCCTCTCCCCATCCCCACCGCGGCACCGGAGCGTGCTCGACGATGTCGGCGTTGTCGTGTGAGTTTGCGAACGCAAGGCGGGTGCCCCACTCGAGATACGCGACAAGAGCGGAACGAAACTCTGGGTCCTCTGGCATCCCTGCATCGTCGGCAGCCAGGCTCATCAGCCAGGCAAACCTCAACCGCTGGTCCTTGGTGATGCCGAGCTGCAGGTGCTTGTGCAACATTCGCTCGTATCCGCCGAGATCTCTCGTGTAGTCAGTTGGGCCCCCAAACACCTCGCACCACCACGTCGCCACATTCCGACGGTGCTCCTCGTGCACACCTCCCGGAAAGAAGGGAGAGAGAAGTTCGTCCTGCTCGAGGCGGTCATAAAAGGCGTCGATCATTCGATCGAAGGCCTCCCGACCTCCGGCCCATTCAAACAGTGTCGGGTATTCAGCCATAGCGGCAATGTACCTACGGCCGGCCCGGTCGGCATCGGGTTCGGTAACGGAGTTGCCCATGCCGCGGCAGGGTCACTCAGTGAGTCAATTCCAAGTTGCCGGTTGTGCCGCGACATCCCGGGCAGAGTGTCGCAGACGTTGGATGACGCGGCACTAGGCCGACGAGAGCCGCTCGCGCAGCGCCCGCACGGTCACCGCTGCAATGGCGCGCTGTCCGGCCGCCGTGGGATGGGCGGTCCGCCACACGTACCCTTGGAGCGACTGCTCGACGTGCGTCGCCGTCGCGGTGAACGACGCGCACGGCGTGTGGAACAGATCTGACGCGGCCGAACAGGCCTTGGCGGCGCTGATGTGTTCGAGGTCGGCGGCGAGCGTGGTATCGGACAGCGGTTCTGAGGAGAACACCCAGGGGTCCGCCGTGCAAAGGCCGTGCCCGCTCATCGCGCTCGAGATGTCCACCAGCGTGACGTTGCGCACGCCGTGGGCGCGCGCGTCGGCGACGGCCGCCGCGATGGATCGGTTGAGTGCGCCGAGCACCACCTGGGCGGCCGCATACGTGCTTGTCGCGTTCGCCTTGAGGCCGGTGCAGACGAGGTTGGTGGACAGGCCGGAGAGCCCGGTGTCGTCGCCGATCTGTGCTGGGCTGGGGATGGGCTGGTAGTAGTCGAGGACGGCGACGGCGGCCGCATGGGGAGCGACGGTCTCGATTGCCGAGGCGAGGCTCGCGCGCACGTGTGACAAGTCCGTCGCGAGCTGCGGGGTCACGGTGCCATTCTCGACGCAGTCCGTCCCGAGACCGATCCCGGCGCCGAGAAACCGGGCCAGCTCGTACTCGAGGCACTTGCTGAAGTGGATGTCGTCGGCACCGTCTTGGAGCAGGACCAGCCGGGCCGGAGCCTTCGCCAGGTCCGCCGCGGCGATCTCGCCGCCGAGGTTCCGTGCCCGCTGTGGTGGCCGCGGGCACTGCCCGTCCCGTGCCGTGTTGTCCACGGGGTCGGCCACGGCCCCGCTGACGGCCAGCTGGTCCCCCGTGAGGTCGCAGTTGGTGGGGCGCACCGTCATGGAAAGGCCGAGGTCGCCGGCCACGACCGTCGGATAGGCCGAGGGGGAGGGGCCCTGCGAGATGGCGCCGCTGGGTCCGCCGAGTTGCGGCGTCAGGTACGGGTTGGCCAGGCCGTGCCCGTAGGGCACCGAGTCGCCGAGGGCGACGGCGCGCAAGGAGGCCGAAGGGGACGGCGGGCCCGGCGTGCGCGTGGCGAGGACGACGCCGGCCGCGGTCGCGCCTGCCACGATCGCGACGAGCGCGATCCAGAAGACGGGGGAGCGGCGCGCCGCGGCACCCCAGCTGTGAAGCGTTCCCATGGGTGACGTTCAGGACCTCACTCGCCGCCGCGTCGGCAGCGGAGGCGCGACTCTACCGGCTGGGGTCAGCCGGGAGGCAGCAGGACGAGGCAGCCGTTGTGCCCGCCGAACCCGAACGAATTGGAGAGCAGGGCTCCGGGTTCCCAGTCCCTGGGCTCACCGTGGACCACCTGGATGGTGATCTCGGGGTCGGGCTCTTCGTAGCCCGCGGTGGGCGGAATGGTCGCGTGGTGGATGGTCAGCACGCCTGCGACCGCCTCGATGGCGCCCGCCGCGGCAAGGCCGTGGCCGGTGACTCCTTTGGTCGAGGTCACGAGTGGCCCCGGCTCGCCGAAGACCTTGGAAATGGCGCGGGCCTCAGCCAGGTCGTTGAGAGGGGTAGATGTTCCGTGCGCATTGATGTGCCCGACGTCGTGGGGTCCGATCTCGGCGTCGGCCAGCGCCAACTCCATGCACGCAACCGCACCGCCCCCGTCGGGTGCGGGTGCGGTGATGTGGTGCGCGTCGGCGGTGCTGGCGGCACCGGCCACTTCGGCATAGATCGTCGCTCCCCGGGCGACGGCCCGGCCCCAATCCTCAAGCACGAGGGCTGCGGCACCTTCGGTCATGACGAACCCGTCCCGACGGGCGTCGAAGGGACGCGAGTTGCCTGAGGACGACAGTGCGGTCATGTTCGAGAATGCCGCGAGCGCCACCGGGTGCAGGCTCGCCTCGGAACCCCCACCGATCGCAACGTCGCAACGGCCGGACGCCACCAGCCGAGCGGCGCCAGCGATCGCGTGCGTCCCGGCGGCGCACGCGGTGCAGATCACCTCCGAAGGACCGCGCCAGCCGAGCCGCATAGAGATGCCGGCGGCGCCGGCGTTCGCCATCATCATCGGCACGAGGCGTGGGGACACCCGGTCGGCCCCCTTCTCGTTGTAGACGCCGACCTGCTCGGCCAGCGTCTCGAAACCACCGACGCCGGTGGCGAAGATCACGCCTGCCTTGGCCGGGTCGACCGCGAGGTCACCAGCCGCCTGGACGGCCATGTCGCCGGCCACCATGGAGAGCTGCGCGAAGCGGTCCAGCTGCCGCGCTTCCTTGGGGCCGAACCATTCCTTCGGGTCGTAACCCCGGACCGCCCCGCCGACCACGGAGGGGTGCAGCAGCCCATCCCAGAGCGCGTCGACACCGACGCCACAGCATGTGATCGCTCCCAGTCCGGTGACGGCAACCCGCCGTCCGCGGAGAGGCCCGTCGGCGCCTGTCCCGATCAGCATTAAAGCTTGGACGAGATGAGATCGAACGCCTGGCCGACCGTGGTCACGTCTTCGAGTTCGGTCTCCTCCACGGTGATGTCGAAGGCCTCCTCGAGCGCCATCACGAGCTCAACCAGGTCGAGGCTGTCGGCATCGAGATCGTCCGCGAACTTCGCTTCCTTGGTGATCTTCTCAGCCGGCACCTGCAGCACTTCCACGGCGCATTCGCGAAACTTCTCGAACGCTGCGTCGCTGTCCACAATCCGCTCCTTGTCTGTCGCTTCCCTAACACCGCTTCCTAAGACGCTACAGCCCCATGCCCAGCCCGCCGTCGACCGGAACCACGGCACCGGTGACGTACGCTGCGGCGTCCGAGGCCAGGAATCCCACGACCGAAGCCACGTCCTCGACGGTGCCGGCCCGTCCGAGAGGCACCTGGCCGGTCATGAACGCCAGACGCTCAGGGCCCAGCGCCGCCGTCATGTCGGTGTCGATGACGCCGGGCGCCACCACGTTCACCGTGATCTGCCGACTTCCTACCTCGCGCGCGATGGCTCGGGCCATCCCGACCAGCCCCGCCTTCGAGGCGGCGTAGTTGGCCTGCCCGGGGAGACCCACGAAGGCCCCGACGGAAGAGAGGAAGATGATGCGCCCGGCGTGCAGCCGGAGCATCTTGGCGACGGCGCGCTTGGCGACCCGAAACGAGCCGGTCAGGTTGGCGTCGATGACCTCGGCGAACTGCTGATCGCTCATCCGCAGCATGAGCGCGTCGAGGGTCACGCCGGCGTTGGCGACCAGCACCTGCACCGGGCCCCAGCGCTCCTCGATGGCGGCGAACGCCGCGTCGACGTCCTCTGCGTTGCGTACGTCGCAGCGGACGCCGAGGAATCGTTCAGGGTCGGCTCCCTGAGGCGGAGCGGGGGCATCGGCTGAGCGAAAGGTGGTGGCCACCTGGTCTCCGTTGGCCAGGAACCACCGCACACAGGCCGCGCCGATGCCGCGTGTCCCGCCCGTGACGAGGACGACCGCCATCAGCCGGCGTCGTGGACCCGGAGCCAGACGAGCGGTTGTCCCTCCTGCACGCGCTCGCCGTCCGCAGCCAACCAGCCGATGACCTGTCCGTCGAAGGGCGTGCGCACCTCGGAGACACCGACGCGTCCCACCATCTCACCGACCTGGACCGCGGACGGTGGATCAGTCGAGCTGCCCGCCGTGCCCGGGAGCAGACCAGTTCCGGGAGCCTGCAGCGAGGACTCGGGGGCGAAGATGCCGCTGGACGGGCTGACCACGACGCGTTCTGACATGTACAGGTGCTCGCCCTGGTGCAGCGCCGGCTCGGCGCGCCACGTGCCGGCTGCGCTGACCCGGTCGATCAGGGTGTCCAGGTCCTCGGGCTTGGACACAGCGAGCGACTGGATCTCGGGCAAGCTGCGCTTGGCCAGGCCGCTCAACACCCCACCGGGCCCGAGTTCCACGAGCGAGGTGAGCCCGAGGCCCGCGAAGGTTTCGAGCGTCTGCCGCCACCGGACTGGGCTGCAGAGTTGCGCGGAGAGCAGGCCAGGCCACTCCGCCGGGTCGTCGTGCACGTGGGCATCGACGTTGGCGACGACGCGCACCTCGGGCGTCATGAAGGTCACCTCGGCGAGCGCTTTCCGCAGATCGGCACGTGCGCCCTGCATCAAGGGTGTGTGGAACGCGCCCGACACCTGAATCGGCATCACACGTTTGGCCCCCAACCCCTTGGCCAGCTCACCGGCGAGTGCGACGGCCTCGGCCGTGCCGGCGATCACAACCTGGCCCGGCGCGTTGGTAATTGGCCACCCAGACGTCGCCCTCGGCCCGCATGCACGCCGCCTCGGCGTCGTCGTCCGCGATGCCCAGCAGGGCGGCCATCGTTCCGGGCGCCTCCTCGCCGGCGCGGGCCATGGCCTCCCCCCGCGCCACCACCAACCGGATGCCATCGTCAAAGCCGAGGGCGCCGCTGGCCACCAGCGCCGTGTACTCGCCGAGGCTGTGACCGGCGCAGGCGGCGGGGGTGAGGCCGATCCGCTCGACCGCGTCGAGCACCACCAAGCTGAGGACTGTCGTCGCAAGCTGCGCGTTCTCGGTTTGGGTCAACTCCTCGATCGGGGCCTCCAACAGGAGGCGGGACAGATCGCAGCTGGCGGCCGCCGACGCTTCTTCGACCACCTCCCACGACGGGTGGTCGACCCACGGTCCTCCCATGCCGGCGCGTTGTGATCCTTGTCCGGGGAAGGTGAAAACCAACACGTCTGCGACGGCTCCCATCGACGGCGGGTGGAAAGAACTCACAGTGTGGCATGCCCGGACCCGTCAGGGCCGCGTGCGCATTCGTGTTTCGTACCCGCGGTGCGAAGCCACCACACGTTGTCACGCTTCTCGCTGGTTACCGGGTGGAAACCCGGTGCGATTCTGGGTGTTACCTGGGCAGGCGTACGGGCCTGCTGACCGCCTTTTGAGGGGCTGGCTGCGGACTTATTGGCCCGCTGGAGCGAGGGCGGCGACGCAGCCCTGGAGCGCCTGGATGCCGGCGGGGTTCGGCGTGGGCGCAGGCGTGTTGGCCGGTGCCGTGCCGGGCGTCGTCGTCGTGGTCGTGGTCGCAGTCGTCGAGGTGGAGCTGCTCGTGGTGGTCGTGGTCGCGGGGACTGTGGTCGTGGTCACCGGCACCTTGATGATCGGCAGCGTCGTCGTGGTGGACGTGCTCGTGGTGGTGGTCGAGGTGGTGGGAACCGTCGTAGCGGGGACGCTCTGCCCGGACGTGGTCGGCGTCGTCGTCGTGGTGCCCGCCGGTGCTGTCGTCGTGGTGGTGTCCGGTGCCCCCGCGTTGAGCGCGGCCGCCGTGACGGTCGCCGTGGTGCACGCCCCCGCGGTTTGCAGGGTTGCGACATCTGCCACGAGGCGGACCAGGGCGCGGGTCTCGGTGCCGGTGTCAGAGGTCAATGTCGCGACCGACTGTTGGAGCGCCTTGGCAGCATCGGCGCGTCGCGTCAGCGAGGCCTTCAGGGCCGATGCCGCCTCGGCGGTGCGTGCCAACACGTCGGAGGTCTCGACGCTCTCGTACTGCTGCGCCAAGACGCCGTTGGGGGTCGGTGGTCCGAACTGTCCGTACCGCTTGTGCCCGGCGCTCGGGTTGGCGTACGAGTTGCTGACGTACAACCCGCTGCTCACGTACTCGTTGACCGCGAAGCTGCGGAGCGCCTGTTGCGAGGCGTCGAACTTGGCCCGGGTTGACGAGGCCTCGGACTCTGCCGTCGCCATCTGTTGGCTCTTGGCGGCCACATCGGTCTTGTCCGCCGCCACGGCGAGGGTGGCGATCTGGTACTTCTGCAGGTCGGACTTCACGCTCCCGTAGACGTCCAGGGCAGCGGAACCGTTCAAAACCCCTCCGGCCAGGCTGGTGGCGCTCCCCAGGATGGCGTTGGCGTAACAGGGCACCCCGTCCGCCGACGGCGCGCACCACTGGCTCTGGTCGACCAGGGCCAGGAATGCCGCGGAGGGAGCGACGTTGCCGGCCCTCAACGCGGCTGTGATCGTCGACATGTTCGGTTGAAGCAGGGTGGCGGCCGTGGCGCTGCAGCCCGCGACCCAGTTGGCGAAGGCGGGGAAGCCCGACGACGGGACTGTCGGCAGCGGGGCCCCCGTGACATCGGTCGTCCGGGCCGTGTTGAAAGGGTTGTAGGCGGCGGTGTTGTTGGTCGACCCGCCCTCCTCCACTTGCCAGCCGTCCAGGTCGGCGACGTTGTCCGGGGTCAACGGAGCATTGGTTCCCTGGAGCACGCAGAGCTCCCAGCCTGCTGGCAGGGCGGTGCCGTCTGCCCCGGCCGTGGTGAGGGTCGGACCGCCGGCCAGGCCGCTCAGTACGACTGTGCTGAGCACGACAGAAGCCAGGGCCAGGACGAGTCGAAGAGGGCGGAGGGTACGTGTCATGAGAAAGCGCGTGCGATGACCAGCTACCGGGGACCTGAGATCCGCCTACCCGCGGAGCCAGCTTGAAGGCACCAAGAATGGCACGCCTTCACGGGACGTGCCCCCTCGGGACCTATCGGCCTCCCGGACGCTCCACTTGAGCAGGGCTTCGAGGGCGAGAAGCCGAGTTGGCCCGGCACAAAGGTGGCCACTCCGGAGCGGTTGGGGGCCAGGAGCCCGCTGGACACCGAATGTCGCCCGCTGACGAGTCACAGGACTATCCCTGCCCCCAGCCCTGGGCTGTCCAAACCGAGTGGCGCAGCGGTTACTTCTGTCATGCCATCCGTCCGCGCGTCTTCGGGTCTCCTTTCCGACCGCGCCGCCAGGGGTGTGTGCTCGGGCCCTCTCGTTCGTGCCATCAGGCTCCAGTGGCCTGGGACGGGCTTTAGTCGATTTCGCAGGAGCCCGGCGGAGGGTAGGGCGGCCCTTCCCCGAGAGCGACCTCGAGAGCGAAGCAGGCCACGGACTCTACGGCCATCACGTCGGGACTCACCTCAGCCTCCGCGTTGTTCAGCGCTGCCTCCGTGTTCGCGACGAGTTCGTCGATTGTCTGACCAGGCTGCCCGGCGCTCGATGCCGCAGCCGTCGCCGCACCAGCGGACGGCCCCACGGCCACTAGGCCATAACCCAATCCGAGCGACGCCACAGCAGCGACCGCTACTCCCGCCCTTGCCATCCGCCCATCCATTCTTGGTTTCCTTTCAAGTGGCCCCGCCATCAGGATCGTCTGTCGCCTGATTCCTCGCCTGAGTTGCCCCGGAAAGTCGAACGAGTGGCAATAGCCATTGCGCACGACAACCCAGACGGCCGCCTGAGGTCCATGCGGTGGCCCGAGGCTCAGCGACGTGCCCGTCGCCGACGGTGAACTCCGAAAAGTTGATCTCCAACGGCGATCCGCGCCCACCCCCCAGGGTGCCCTTCCTGGGCGGGCGACGATCGCGAGGATGGGAGGTTGGGTCAGCCCAACCGACCCCGCCAGAATCCCAGAGCCTCCCAAGGTGCACCCGGTCCCCGAAAACGGGGTTCAGGTCAGCCGGTGCCCGGAGTGGGATTCGAACCCACACGCCCTTTCGGACAGCGGCTTTTGAGGCCGCCGCGTCTGCCATTCCGCCATCCGGGCCGGAACCCGAGAGCGTACAAGCTGCGATCTACCGTGAAGAGGTGGGAGCCCCGTCGTCGTGAAGCTCCAGGGTGTCGAGTTCGTCCGAGTCGACTTGTCGTTCCGCGCCGGTATCGGCACCGCCGCAGGTGTGCATCGCGAGCGCCCGCTGTTGTTCGTGCGCGTCGTCACTGAGGAGGGCGAGGGATGGGGCGAGTGCGCCGCCCTCGGTCACGCCACGTCGGTCGATCCCGCGCTCAACGACGTCGAGGCTGCAGCCACCGATCGGGGCGTGTCCCGGCTGGGGAGGGCGAGCGCCGCCCGGGGCGGGCATCTGCCGGCGGGGGCGGAGGTGGCCCAGCTCTTCGGGACCTCTCCCGCCGACCGGATGCTGGCTGCCGCCTTCGAGATGGCCGTCTCCGACGCCGAGTTGCGGGCCGAGGGTCTCTCCCTTGCCGAGGCCCTGGGCACGGGGCCCGGCTTCGAGACCCTGCCCGTCGGGGCCGTCGTCGGCATACCGGCCGACCACGACCTGGCCACGCTGCGCTCCGAGGTTGCCGCCGTCGCCGCGAAGGGGGCCACCCGCATCCGCGTGAAGATCGAGCCCGGGTGGGAGATCGAGCCGGTGCGCGCCATCCGGGCCGATCTCCCCGAGGTCGTGATCCAGGTGGACGCGAACGGGTCGTACCGGGGCACCGACGAGGACGTCGCCACCCTCGGCGCACTCGCGGACTTCGGCGTGCTGTGCGTCGAGCAGCCGCTGCCGCCGGCCGACCTGGTTGCGCTCGCCCAGCTGGCGGCGCGGTTGCGCGTCCCGGTGTGCTTGGACGAGTCGCTGACCACGCCGCGACGGGTCACCGACGCGCTCCGCAACGGGTCCTGCGCCATGGCCTGCCTCAAGCCGGGCCGTCTCGGCGGCCTGCGCGCCACCCGCAGTGCCCACGCCGCCTGCGCCGCCGCCGGCGTCCCCGTTTTCATCGGAGGTTTCTTCGAGGCCGGTCTCGGCCGCTCCTCGAACCTGGCGCTGGCGGCGCGGCTCAGCGAGGACGCGACGGGCCTGGTCAGCGACCTCGGCGACCCAGCCGACTACCTCGAGGTCGATCCCTGCGGCTACCCGCCAGTGGTCGACGGATGGGTGCGGACACCCACGTCCCCGGGGGTGGGAAACGCCCCCGACGCCGACCTGCTGCAGCGCCTCGAGGCGAGGCGTCGCTGGTTCCCCGCCACGTACACTTGACGCTCCATGCATCGCGTCCTGCTGGAACGGCGGATCAGAGACGTCCACGCCCGCCTCGTCAAGGCGCGGGAGGAATTGGCCGTGCTCGATGAGCAGTTGGCCGTCGTCCAGGAGTCGGCCGACGAAGCGCGGGTTCGGGCCCTGGTCTCGGAGACGCCACTGGCCAGCCGCGAGCACGACGAGGCGGCACGGCACGCCGACGCCATGATGCGCGCCCGCGATGCCCTGCTGAGGACCGTGGTCGACCTGGAGCACCGCCAGGACGAGCTCCTGGCCCATGTGGCATCGGGCCAGCAATGACCGACACCGAACGGGCCACCCTGGCGCGGGTGGTCATCGCCGAGGACGAGGCGATCGTCCGTCTCGACCTCAAGGAGATCCTCCTCTCTGCGGGCTACGACGTGGTCGGCGAGACCGGCCGGGGCGACGAGGCGGTGACGTTGGTCGAGGAGCACCGGCCCGACCTGGCCATCTTGGACATCAAGATGCCGGGCATGGACGGCCTGCGGGCGGCCCGGGAGATCACAGCGCGCCACCAGGTGGCGGTGCTGCTGCTCACCGCCTTCAGCCAGCGTGACCTGATTGAGGAGGCTCGGGACTCGGGCGTCTCGGCCTACCTGATCAAGCCCTTCCAGCCCCGGGAGTTGCTGCCCGCCATCGCGGAGGTGCTGGCCAAGGCCCGCCAGGAGTGGGCCATCGATGCCGAGCACTCGGCCGACGGCGCCGAGGACAAGATCGCGACGCGGCGCCTGGTCGACGAGGCCAAGGCGATCCTGATGGAACGCGACGACCTGCCCGAGGCGGAGGCGTTCGGCTTCATCCAGCGCACGGCCATGCAGACGCGGGCCCGCATGCGCGACGTGGCACAACAGGTCGTCGACGGCACACTGACCCCGTAGTCTCGGGTCGATGGCATCAGGGCCGGAGCGATCGGGGCCGCTACTACTGCTCGACGGCATGTCCCTCGCCTTCCGGGCCTTCTTCGCACTCCCCGACACGCTCGCCACAACCGACGGCACGGTGACCAACGCCGTGCACGGGTTCACCTCCATGGTGGTGTACCTCATCCGCGAGCACCGGCCCTCGGCGCTCGCGGTGGCGTTCGACGCTCCCGGGGCCACCTTCCGCGACGAGATCCTCGAGGACTACAAGGCCGGGCGGGCGCAGACGCCGTGGCTCCTGCCGCCCCAGTTCGACATGATCCGCGAGGTCATGGGATCCCTCGCCATCCCGGTGATCGAGGCGTCGGGGTTCGAGGCGGACGACGTCATCGCCACGCTGGCGACACAGGCGGCGGCGCGAGAGTGCGAGGTCGTCATCGTCACGGGAGACCGCGACAGCTTCCAGCTCGTGCGCGACCCCTTCATCCGGGTGCTCTACAACAAACGGGGCGTCAGCGACTACACCCTCTACGACGAGGAGGGCATCCTCGAGCGCACCGGGGTTCCGCCGTCCCAGTACGTTCTGCTCGCATCGCTGCGGGGCGACCCGTCGGACAACCTGCCCGGAATTCCCGGGGTGGGGGAGAAGACGGCCGCCAAGCTGCTCAACAATTACGGGGACCTCGACGGGGTCTTCGAGCATCTGGCGGAGCAGACGCCCAAGTTGCGCCAGAACCTGGCCGAGCACGAGCACCAGGCCCGGAGCAACGCACGCGTCATTCCGCTCGTCCGCGACGTCCCGCTTGACGTGGAGGTCGACAAGCTCGACCTCGGCGGCTGGGACTGGCTCGCGGCGCAAGCCACCTTCGACCGCTACGAAATGAAAACGGTGTGGCAGCGCATGGAGGAGCTGCTCGACGCCGGCGCGCTCGGCGAGCCGGCGCCAGGGAGTGCGCGCCCCGCCGACCAGACGAGCGCGGTCGTACCGCTCGAGGAGCCGCTCGCGCCGGCCTTCGACCTGCGCGACGTCCGGTTGCCCAGCGGGGCGTCAGAGGTCACGAAGCAGCTCGGCGAGCTGGGTACCGGGCGGCTGGCGTTGGCGGCGCGCTGGAACGGGATCCCGGGCCGGGGCGAGCTGGTGGCCCTGCTCGTGCTCGCGACGCAAGGCGACGAGGCGGGGCTGAGCGTCCTGGTCCCGGGCGACCAGCTCGGTGCGGCGTCGGTGCGCAAGAAGCTGAACACCCTGCTGGCCGGGCCGGTCGTCGCGCACGACGTCAAGGAGGCGATGCGCTCGCTCCTCCCGTTGGGGATCGACGTGACGGGCCTCGAGATGGACACCGCCGTCGCGGCCTACCTGCTCGACGCGTCGACCGGCGAGTACAAGCTCCAGCAGTTGCGCGAGCAGACGGGACAGCTGAGCCTCGACATCGCCGAGCCCGGCGAGTCGCAGAGGGACATGGCCCTCGAGGCCGCCGCTGAGGCCCTCGACGTGACCGCCATGGCCGACCGCTTCCGGCATCGCCTGTCGGTCGAGGACATGGTCCTGCTGCACGACGACATCGAGACGCCGTTGGTGCGTGTGCTGGCCAAGATGGAGGTCGCCGGGATCGGCGTCGACCGGGCCGAGCTGCAGGCGATCTCAGACTCGCTCACCGCCTCCGCCGCCGAGCTGCAGGCCCGGGTGCAGGAGATCGCCGGCCACGAGTTCAACGTGAACTCCACGCCGCAGCTGCGCACGGTCCTCTATGACGAGCTCGGCCTCACCCCGGGCAAGAAGACGAAGACGGGTTTCTCGACCGATGCCCAGACGCTCGAGAGCCTGCGCGACTCGCATCCGATCGTCGAGGCGCTGCTCGACTACCGCGAGGTGGAGAAGCTGCGCTCGACCTACGGCGAGGGTCTGCTGGCCGAGGTCCAGCCCGACGGCCGCATCCACGCCTCGTTCGGCCAGACCGTGGCCCGCACCGGCCGCATCTCCTCGGACCGCCCCAACCTGCACAACATCCCCGTCCGCTCGGAGCTCGGCAAGCAGTTCCGCCGCGCCTTCGTGCCGTCGGCCGGCAGCACGTTCCTGGTGGCCGACTACAACCAGGTCGAGCTCCGCTGCATCGCCCACCTCTCGGAGGACCCGGGGCTGATCGACGCGTTGACGAGCGGCGCCGACGTGCACCGCACCGTGGCTGCGGCCGTCTATGGCATTCCCCCCGAGGAGGTGACGCACACCCAGCGGGAGTTCTGCAAGATGGTCTCCTACGGCCTGGCCTACGGCATGGAGGCCTACGGCCTGAGCCAGCGTCTCGGGATCCCCGTCGAGGAGGCGGCCGCGATCATGGAGAGCTACTTCGGCGCGTTCCCGCGGGTACGCCAGTACATGGACAGCACGGTGGCCGAGGCCAAGATCCGGGGCGCCACGCGCACGATGTTCGGCCGCCTCCGCCCGCTCCCCGACCTGCACGCGGCGAACTATCGGTTGCGCCAGGCGGCCGAACGGCAGGCCATGAACGCGGGCATCCAGGGCCTGGCCGCCGACATCTTCAAAATGGCCCTGGTGCGCCTCGACCGCGACCTCGAGGCCAAGAACCTGGAGAGCCGGCTCGTGCTCCAGGTACACGACGAGGTGATCGTGGAGGTGGCACAGGGGGAGGAGGTCGACGTGCGCCGCCTCACCGAGTCCGCCCTCACCGGCGCGGCAGACCTCAAGGTCCCTCTCACCATCTCGATCGCTACGGGACCGAGCTGGGCGGCCGCCAAGGGCTGACGCCCGACGGCTGTGCACCCGGGCAGGCCGCCGGCCGGCCAACCCTCTGGACGAGCTGCACGCGGACACGCGCCGACGGAACGCCCCTGAGCAGCTGGTACGCTGGCAGGCCTTGCTCGCCGGCACCGGCGGCGACGCATCCCTTATCTGACGAGACATGACCCCGGCGCGGTCCTGAGGTTGCAGGTTGCAACCCAGATAGGAGCATCACGAATGGCCGAGACTACGGCAGCACGCACCTCCATCCTCTCTCCCGAAGCCATGGGCAGCTTCGACGCCGAGGGGAACTACACCCCCCGCTCCATCGTCGACGACGACCTGGGAGACGCCGACCTCGAGAAGGCGATGGGGGACTCGATCATCTCCTTCGACGACGGCGACGTGATCGAGGGGACGGTCGTGAAGATCGACCGGGACGAGGTCCTCCTCGATATCGGTTTCAAGTCCGAGGGCGTCATCCCCGCCCGCGAGCTCTCCATCCGCAACGACGTCAATCCCGACGAGATCGTCCATCTGGGCGAGCATGTCGAGGCGCTCGTGCTCCAGAAGGAGGACAAGGAGGGCCGGCTCGTCCTTTCCAAGAAGCGGGCGCAGTACGAGAAGGCCTGGACGACGATCGAGCAGAAGAAGAACGCGGGCGAGATGGTGTCGGGCCCCGTCATCGAGGTCGTCAAGGGCGGCCTCATCGTCGACATCGGCCTGCGCGGCTTCCTGCCGGCGTCGCTGGTGGAGCTGCGCCGTGTACGCGAGCTGCAGCCGTACGTCGGCAAGGAGATCGAGGCCAAGATCATCGAGCTCGATCGCAACCGCAACAACGTCGTGCTGTCGCGCCGGGCCTGGCTCGAGGAAGCGCAGAAGGAGCAGCGCGGCGACTTCCTGCAGAACCTCAAGCCGGGCGAGCGCCGCACGGGCACCGTCTCCTCGGTGGTCAACTTCGGCGCCTTCGTCGACCTCGGGGGCATGGACGGCCTCGTGCACGTGTCCGAGCTGTCGTGGAAGCACGTCGACCACCCGTCGTCGGTGGTGTCGGTGGGTGACGAGATCGAGGTCGAGGTGCTCGACGTCGACCTGGACAAGGAGCGCATCTCGCTGTCGCTGAAGGCGACGCAGTCCGACCCGTGGCAGGAGTTCGCCGACTCGCACTCGGTGGGCCAGCTCGTCTACGGCCGCATCACCAAGCTGGTGCCCTTCGGGGCCTTCGTGCAGGTGGGCGACGGGATCGAGGGCCTGGTGCACATTTCGGAGATGGCGGCGCACCACGTCGACCTGCCCGAGCAGGTGGTCACGCCGGGCGAGGAGCTGTGGGTCAAGATCATCGACATCGACCTGCAGCGCCGCCGCATCAGCCTGTCGATCAAGCAGGCGGCCGAGGGCGGCGAGGTCTCCGAGGAGTACCGCGAGGCCTTCGGCGAGCACGCGTACGACGAGCAGGGCAACTACATCGGCTACGACTACGCCGAGGGCGAGTTCACCCCCGAGACCGAAGCACAGGCGGCGTGGGCCGACTTCGCGTCGGAGGTCGGGACGCAGGTGCACCCGCCCGAGGGTGGCGCCGAGGCAGCCGCGGGCGAAGGTGCCGCACCCGACGGCGAGGGTGGCCCGGCCCCCGCTCCCGAGGTCGCTGCGGCTCCGGCCGCCGAGGCCGCTGCGGCTCCCGCTCCCGAGGCCGAAGGGGCGCCCGCAGCCGACTGAGGGCCGGGATTCGGCCGTCAGGTCAGAGCCCATTGCACGCGCCGTATGCTCGCCGGGACACCAACCGGGGAGAGATGACATGGACGAGGCACGAGCGCGCGACCTGCTGGCGGCGGAGCGCCAACGAGTCGAAGGGCTGCTCCGCGACCTGACGACGGCACGCGAAGAGGAACTGGGCACCGCCGCGGAAACGGGCGACATCGCCGACCCGGCCGAGCCCCTGACGGACGTGGAGGGCGACGACGCCGTCACCGAAGGTCTCCGAGAGCGGCTGGCTGCGATCGACCGGGCGGAGGCCCGCTTGGCCGCCGGGACCTACGGGCGGTCGGTGCGGAGCGGCGTCGCCATCCCCGACGACCGGCTCGAGGCCGACCCCGCGGCCGAGCTCACGGTGGAGGAGCAGGCAGGGGCGGACCTCACCGCGGATCAAACGATTGCGCAGAGCACTCTGGAGGAAGAAGAAGCAGACGAAGGGGCGCTCTCGGGGGAGTGACGCCGCGCCCGCCTTCGGGCGGGGGACGGGCGCGGGCCCCAAGCCCGTCCGAGACACCGGGCACGAAGCGGAGGCGGCGCCGGAACCGCGCCGGAACCGCGACCCTCACCGCTCGTCGAGGTAGCCGCGCAGGACCCGGGCGAACCGGTCCGCTCCGCTCGGGTCCGTCGTGAAGAACAAAACGGGGTCGAGCAACTCCAGCTCCAACAGCGAGGGCCTTCCGTCCGCGTCTTCGACCGTGTCCACCCGGGCGTAGCCGGTCGGGCCCACGAGCGCCTCGGCCGCGGCGACCGCCCGGTGGCCGAGCTCGACCTGTGCCGGCGTCGCCGTCGCTGTCGTGACGACCTGATTCTCAATGAGGCTGGCCACGGGGCCGGTGCCGCGGCGGATCATGGGGTCCTTGTGCATGGCGTGGCTGAACGCCCCGCCGAGGAAGACGAGGCCCACCTCGCCCACGGCGTCGACGGCGGCCTGGTACGGCTGCACCATGGCGGTGCGCCCGGCCGCGAGCAGTGAGCCCACGTGCTCCCGGGCCCGTGCGTGCTCGTGAGGCTGGTAGCGCGCCGTTTGGAAGCCACCCCCCGACACCGAGGGCTTGACCACCACCTCGCCGCCCGCGAGCTCGAGCGCCGAGACAGCCCCCGCGGCCGCGTCCGACTCCGCCGACGGCTCGACCCAGGTCGTCGTCACGATCGGCACCCCCGCGGCCTGGAGCGCTCGCAGGTAGCGCTTGTCGAGGTTCCAGCGCAGGATGGCGGGGGAGTTGACGACCGGCACGCCACCGCGCTCGCGGTCCGACACCCACGAAAGGAACTCGTCGACGTGGTGGATGTTGTCCCACGCCCCGTTGGCCACGATGAGGTCGAAGCTGGACCAGTCGACCGGGTCGCTCCACACCACCGGGACCCCACGAAGGCCGACCCGCGAGAGGGCCGAGCGCGTCAGCGGCCAGTCGTCGTGCAGCTCGGGGAATTGCGGCGGGGCAGTGAAGGCGACCAGCGGCCGGTCCGACCCGGCCCCGGAGGACGGTGCGCTCAACTCCCGATGGGGAAGTGGCAGGCCACCTGGTGGCCCGGTGCCAGGTCGCGCAGCTCGGGCACCTCCTGGGCGCAGCGAGCCTCCGCCCGGGGGCAACGAGTGCGGAACCGGCAGCCGGACGGCGGGTTGATGGGGCTCGGCGGCTCGCCGGCCAGGGCCACCGACGTCCGGGTGGACTCGGGGTCGGGCTCCACCGCCGAGGAGAGCAGGGCGGCCGTATAGTGATGCGCGGGCGCCTCGTAGAGCAGGTCGGCGGGGGCGATCTCGCAGAGGCGGCCCAGGTACATCACGGCCACGCGGTCGCTGACGTTCTTCACGACGGCCAGGTCGTGCGCAATGAAGAGGATGGTGAGGTCGTACTCGGCCTTCAGGTCCTCCAGCAGGTTGAGGATCTGCGCCTGCACCGAGACGTCGAGCGCCGAGACGATCTCGTCGCACACGAGCAGCTTGGGCTTGAGGACGAGCGCCCGGGCGATGCTGATGCGCTGGCACTGCCCCCCCGAGAACTCGCGGGGCCGGCGGTTGCCGTTCAGGAAGGGGTCTATGCCGACCCGGTCCAGCATGGCGTTGGCCGCCTCGCGCCGCTCCTCCTTGCTCCCGATCTTCCAGATGGTGAGCGGCTCCGCCACGATGTCGGTCACCCGGCGGCGCGGGTTGAGCGACGAGATCGGGTCCTGGAAGATCATCTGTACCTGGGTCCGCAGCGTCCGCAGGTCGCCTCGGCTGAGCGAGGTGAGCTCGGTCTCGCCGAAGCGGATCCGCCCCGACGTCGCCTTTTCCACCTGCACGATGGCGCGCCCTGTGGTGGACTTGCCGCACCCCGACTCGCCGACCAGGCCCAGCGTCTCGCCCTGGCGCATGGTGAAGGAGATGCCGGCCACGGCCTGCACGGCCGTGCTGCCCTTGCGGAAGGTGACGTGGAGATCCTCGACCGACAGCAGGGGATCGGTGCCGATGGCCGGCGACTCGGTGGCGATGTCCGTCACGCCGTCGCCTCCTGTCCGGCCGCGGCCGCGACGCCGGCAGGCTCGCCCCCGGTGCCCACATCGGACGCCGACCCCGTCAGCGGGTACCAGCACGCGTAGCTGTGCCCCGGCGACGCCTCGACCAGCGGCGGCTTCTCCTTGAAGCACTTGTCCTGGGCATACGGGCAGCGCGGCGAGAACGGGCAGCCGGCCGGCGGGCGCAGGAGGTCCGGCGGCCGGCCCTCAATCGCCGTCAGTCGGGTGTGGCTCGGGTTCGCGATCCGCGGCGTGGAGTTGAGCAGGGCCTCGGTGTAGGGCATGGCCATGCTCTTGAAGAGCACGTTGGTGGGGGCGCGCTCGACCACGTTGCCGGCGTACATGACGATGATCTCGTCGGTGCGGGTGGCCACCACGCCGAGGTCGTGAGTGACCAGGATCATGCCCATGTCGCGCTCGTGTTGGAGCTGGCTCAACAGGTCGAGGATCTGTGCCTGCACGGTGACGTCGAGGCCAGTGGTGGGTTCGTCCGCCATGAGCAGCCGCGGCGCGCAGGCGAGCGCGATCGCGATCATCACGCGCTGCCGCATGCCGCCCGAGAGCTGGGCGGGGTAGGCCTCGTAGCGCTCGACCGGCGACGGGATCCCAACCTGCATGAGGAGGGAGAGCGCGGTCTCCTTGGCCTCGCTCTTGGACAGCCGGAGGTGTAGCCGGAGCGGCTCGGTGATCTGCCAGCCGATCCTCTGCACCGGGTTGAGCGAGGTCATCGGGTCCTGGAACACCATGGCGATGTGCGTGCTCCAGAGCTTGCGCAGCTCGTCGTTGGGGGCGTTGAGAATCTCCTGGCCGTTGTAGCGGACCGACCCCGTCTGCGTCGACGAGGCAAGCGGCAGCAGGCCCATGATCGCTCGGGACAGCACCGTCTTGCCCGACCCCGACTCGCCGACGATGCCGAGCGTCTTGCCCTGAGCCAGCTCGAGCGACACGCCCTGCACCGCCTGCAGCGGCCCCCGGCTCGTGGCGAAGGAGACGTGCAGGTCCGAGACCTCGAGAAGGGTGCGCCCGCCGCCCACGGTCCCGACCGTCACAGCTTGATCTCGGTCACGTCGAAGTAGGCGCGCAGCTTGTCGGCCACCACGTTGAGGCTGAACAGGAGCAAGAACATGGCCGACGCCGGGAAGATGACCAGCCAGGGGTTGGTCTGGCCCTTGGCCCCGGTCAGAAGGCTCGACCCCTCGTTCAGCATGTTGCCCCAGCTCGGTGTGGGGGGCGGGACAGACAGCCCGAGGAAGGCCAGCGAGCCCTCGAGCACGATGATCGTGGCCACGGCGATCAAGCCGAACGACACGATGGTCGGCATGATGTTGGGCAGGATCTCGCGCATCAAGATGCGGGAGTCGCTGGCGCCCAGGGACTTGGCCGCCAGCACGAAGTCGCGGGTGGCGTAGGAGAGGGTCGACGCCCGCACGATCCGGAAGATGAGCGGGGCGGCGAAGAGGCCGATGACGAGGGTGATCTTCCAGAGTGAGTGGCCCCAGAAGGACACGATGGCGATGACGGCGACGATGGCCGGGAAGGCCAGCAGCACGTAGGACCCGGTGTTGAGCGCCGTGTCCACCCTGCCGCGCCGGTAGGCGGAGTACATGCCCGGGATCCCGCCGAGCACCAACCCGAGGAGCGCGCCGCCGAAACCGACTACGAGTGAGACGCGGGCGCCGTAGATGAGACGGCTCAGGATGTCGCGATAGAGATCGTCCGTCCCGAGCAGGTGCCCCCAGCCCGGCCCTGCGTTCTGCACGGTGTTGTAGTTGCCGATGTCGGGGTTGGGGAGGGGGAGCAGGCTCGCGAAGGTGGCCAGGACGGCAACGAGCACGATGAAGCCGGCGCAGATCCAGAACAAGACTCCGAGTCTCTTCTTCGTCGGGTCGGCCGCCGCCTCGGCCGTGATCTCCTCGCGAATGTCGGCGAAGGCCTCGTTGGTCGGATGGGTGAGGCTGACGCTACTCACGAGCAATCCTCGGGTCGACGATGGTGAACAGGAAGTCGAAGATGAAGTTGATCAGGACGATCGCGATCGCCACGAACAGGGTGATGCCCTGGACGACGGTGTAGTCGTCCTGGTTGACGCTCGAGATGAGCTGGTAGCCGAGGCCCGGCATCTGCAGCAGCAACTCGACGATGAACGTGCCGGCGATCAGGGTGCCGATGGTGACGCCCGCTGAGGCCAGCAGCGAGATCGACGACGGCCGGAGCGCGTGGCGCCACATGATGCGCCGGTCCGACAGGCCCTTGGACCGGGCCATGGTGATGAAGTCCTCTTGAAGGGTCGAGATGAGGTCGTTCCGCAAGAGCCGGAAGTACACCACGATCGAGCCCAGGGCGAGAACGATCGACGGTAACAGCATGGTGTGGATGTTGGACCAGAAGTCCTGGGTGATCGGTACGTAGGAGGCCGGCCCCGGGAAGACGTGCCAGTGCACCGCGAAGATCAGCACCAGCACCGGCGCGATGACGAAGGGCGGGAGGGCGAGCAGGCCGAACGTCGCGCTGTTCGACGCCTGGTCGAAGAGCCGGTTGGGCCGGCGCGCCGCGTGCATCGCCATCGGGAAGGCGATGGCGAAGGCGAGGATCTGGGAGAAGATGATGAGCTCGAGGTCGATCGGGAACGACTCCTTGATGATGCTCGTCGTCGTCTGATGCGTCGTGTAGGACTGGCCGAGGTTGCCCTCGAAGACGTGGCCGATCCAAATGAAGTACTGCTGCCACAGCGGCTTGTTGAGCCCGAGCTCGCGGTTCACCGTCGCCACGTTCTGGGGCGTCGAGTTGGGTCCGAGGATGGTGGTGGCCGGGTTGCCCGGTAGCAGGTGGACCAGGAAGAACGTGGCCACCGACACGAAGATGATGATGATGACGAGCAGCACCAGCCGCTTCAGTATGTAGCGGGTCACGTCGCCTCAATTCCCCCCTTCGTTCTGCCTCTTCTCGACTTGTTCGCAGTGCCCCCACCGGCGGCGGATGATCCTAGACCGCGACCCCTTTGTCCTACCATGCGCCCCATGCCTGAGCAGGTTCCCGCTCTCACTGGTCGCACGCGGGTTGCGGCAGGTGTGGGGGTGGTGCTGGTGGTGGCGGCCGGCGTCCTCCTCCGCTTCTGGACTCGTTCGGGCCTGTGGTTGGACGAAGCCCTGACCGTCGACATCGCGCGCCTGCCGCTGCACGAGATCCCCAACGCGCTGAAACACGACGGGGCCCCGCCGCTCTACTACTACCTGCTGCACTTTTGGATCGACCTGTTCGGGCAGTCCAACGACGCCGTGCGCTCGCTCTCTGGTGTCTTCGCCGTCCTCACGCTGCCGGTCGGCTGGCTCTGCGGCCGGCGCTTCGGGGGCCGAGCCGTCGCCTGGACGATGCTCGTCCTCCTGGCCAGCGCCCCCTTCGCCGTCTACTACGCGACCGAGTCTCGCATGTATGCGCTGGTGATCCTCCTGACCGGCCTGGGCTACCTGGCGCTCCGACGGGCGATGGACGCCCCGCGTCCGGGCAACCTCATCGCCGTGGCGGTGGTCTCGGCCGCGCTCCTCTACGCGCAGTACTGGTCCGTCTACCTCGTCGGGCTGACCGGCCTGTGGCTCGTCGCGTCGATCGTGCGAGCCCGCCGGCAGGGCCGCCCCGACGATGCGCCGTGGGCCGCGCTCATCGCGCTGGCCGTGGGGGTCGTGCTCTTCCTGCCCTGGGTGCCGACGTTCGTGTACCAGGCCAAGCACACCGGAACCCCATGGGCGGCGCCGCCGAACTTCTCCGCGGTCATCAACGCCCTCACCGGCTTCACCGACAACCAGGGCTCGACGCTGCAGACGGCGACCAACCAGGGCCGGCTGCTCGCCGTGATCTACTTCGCCATGCTGGCGCTCGCGTTGTTCGGGATCGGGCGCAGCGGGCGGATCATCGAGCTGGACCTGCGCACGCGGCCCCGCGCCCGCGGCGTGGTCTTCGTCGTCCTGGGCACCCTCTTCGCCGCCATTGCGGGCGGCATCCTCACCTCCAGCGCCTTCAGCGCACGGTACGCGGCGGTCGTGTTCCTCCCTTTTCTCCTTCTCGTCGCCCTGGGTACGACAACCCTGCTCAACCCCGTGGCCCGGCTTGTCGTCGTCGCCGTCGCGGTGGTCGCCGGCCTCATCTCGTCGGCGCAGAACGTGACGACGCAGCGCACCCAGGCCAACCAGGTGGCGGCCGCGATCAACGCGCAGGCCAAGCCGGGCGACGTCATCGCGTTCTGTCCCGACCAGCTCGGTCCGTCGGTGTACCGGCAGGTCGACGACCCTGCGCAGTACGACATGATCACGTTCCCGCGGCGCACCGGGCCCCAGATCGTGGACTGGGTCGACTACGCCGCCACGGTGGGGGCGGCCAGCCCGGCGTCGTTCGCGGACGACGTCGCGCAGCGGGCCGGTACCCACCATGTGTGGCTGGTGTGGCAGCCGATGTACCAGACGTACGGGATCAAGTGCGAGACGATCGCGGCGGACCTCATCGACACGGCCACCAAGAGCGGGGGCGGGGGTCGCAACGTCGTGACCAACCATCCTGCGCTCTACTACGAGCCGATGAACCTGACCGAGTACGCGTTCTCGGGGTCGTGACCTGGCGGCAGGCGTGGCCGAGATGACCCGGGCCGATGCGGATGCCCGGGCGGCCGACGGGGCGGCCGCCGAGACCATGGCGGCCCCCCCGTCACGGTCCGGGCCGGCGGGGGTCTGGGCCGTCGTGCGAAGGGAATGGGCCCGCCTCCCCGAGTCGCTCCGTGAGGCGCTGCTGCCCTACGTGGTGGCCCGGGGGGTCGTGCTCGGCGCGCTCGGACTGGCCCACTTCATCGTCGACCGCACCCACCCGTCGACGCCCGGCGTGGCTGCCCGCGTCCATGCCGGCCTCCTGTCCTGGGACGCGGGCTGGTACGAGACGATCGCCCGCGAGGGCTACGGCCCGCTCGGCGCCCAGTCGCTGCGGTTCTTTCCGGCCGTCCCGCTCCTGACCCACGCGTTGGCCTGGGTCCCGGGCCTGGGAGACGGGCCCGCCCTCGTGCTGCTGGCCAACGCCGCCGCTCTGGCCGCCACCGCCATGCTCTACGTGCTGGTGCGCCGCGAGACGGGTCAGGCCGCGGTGGCGCGCCGGGCCGTCTGGATCCTCAGCCTCCTGCCCGCGGCCTTCGTCCTCGTGCTCGGCTACGCCGAGTCGGTCCTGCTCGTGTGCGCGGTCGGCTGCTTCCTCGCCCTGCGCCCGCCGGCCGACGGCCGGAGCCGGCCGCACTTCGCCGTAGCGGGCGTCCTGGCCTTCGCCGCCGCGCTGACCCGGCCCATCGGCGTCCTCCTCTTTCTGGCCGTGGCCGCCGAGGTGATCCGCTCGTGGCCGCGCCTGGGCCGGAACGAGCGCGTCGCCGGGATCGGCGCCACGGCGGCACCCTTCGTCGGGCTTTTCGCGTTCTTGGCCTGGTCCAAGCACACCGTCGACGACTGGTGGGCGCCGCTGCGCGTCCAGCTGCAGAACTCGCACCACGGCGGGTTGTCGGACCCCTTCGCCACCCTGTACGACGACGCCAAGGGCCTGCTGCACCATCACGTCGGCACGGCGCTCCACGTCCCGTGGGTGTTGCTCGCCCTGGCCATGCTCATCGTGTGCTGGCGCCGGCTGCCCGCGCCCTACACGCTGTTCGCGGCGGCGGTGCTCGCCACGGCGGCGTCGGGCTCCAACCTCGATTCGTTCGAGCGCTACGCCCTCAGCGCCTTCCCGATCTCCGTCGCCGCCGCGGTGATCCTCACCGAGTCCCAGATGGAACGCCTCGTGCTGACCGTGCTGTCCGCCGGCCTCGCCGCCTACGCCCTCTTGGCCTTCCTGAACATCTCGGTGCCTTGAACCCCGCTGCCGGGTGGGCCGGCGCGCCGGCCGACTACAGGCCTGGACCCCAGGTGTATCGGGGTTAGGTCTATGCATTCGGGGGCGATTGCATAGACCCTCGCCCTATACATCCGAAGCCGAAACCCGATATCCGACGCCGAGCCCCTCCCCGAGGGCGTACGAGGGGTCCACTAACCTGCCCTCCACGATGGCCACACCGCAGGATGCACCCGTCGTCATCGCTGGCGCCGGGCCCGGCGGCCTCACCGCGGCCTACATGCTGACCAAGCGGGGCGCGCACCCCGTGGTCCTCGAGCAGGACGAAGTGGTGGGGGGCATCAGCCGGACGGTGCTCCGGGACGGCTGGCGTTTCGACCTGGGCGGACACCGCTTCTTCACCAAGGTGCCGGAGGTCGACGCTCTCTGGCACGAGATCCTCCCCGAGGGCGACTTCATGCTGCGGCCCCGCATGAGCCGCATCTACTACCGGGGCAAGTTCATCGACTACCCCCTGCGTGCCCTCAACGCACTGCGCAACCTGGGCCTGTGGGAGTCCGTGCTCTGCGGCCTCTCTTACCTGTGGGCCCGTATCCGCCCGCCCAAGGACGAGTCCAACTACGAGAACTGGCTGGTGGCCCGCTTCGGCTGGCGCCTCTACCGCCACTTCTTCAAGACCTACACCGAGAAGGTCTGGGGCGTCCCCGTCGCCGAGATGCCGGCCGACTGGGCGGCCCAGCGGGTCAAGAACCTCGACTTGCGCAAGGCCGTGCTCAACGCCGTCCTGCCCAAGCGGGGCCAGACCGACATCACCACGCTGATCGAGGAGTTCCAGTACCCCAAGTACGGCCCCGGCATGATGTGGGAGGTCTGCGCGGAGAAGGTGCAGGCCGCCGGGGGGACCCTCGAACTCGGAGCGCGGTTGGCCGGCATCAAGGTCGAGGGAGGCCGCTCCGTCTCGGTCACCTATGCGCAGGGCGGGCGCGAGCACACGGTGGCGGCGTCGCACGTCGTGTCGACCATGCCGCTGCGCGAGCTGGTGCACACGATCAACCCGCCGCCGCCGCCCGAGGTGGTCGCGGCGGCCGACGACCTGCACTACCGCGACTACCTGACCGTCGCGCTCGTCGTGCCGCAATCGCGCAGCTTCCCCGACAACTGGATCTACATCCACGCCACCGACGTCGAGGTCGGGCGGATCCAGAACTACGGGTCGTGGTCGCCGTATCTCGTCAAGGACGGGCGCACCTGCCTCGGCCTCGAGTACTTCGTCTTCGAGGGCGACGCCCGGTGGAACACGCCCGACGACGACCTGATCGCGCTCGGCACCAAGGAGCTCGTCTCGCTCGGGCTCGTCTCCGACGGAGACGTCGAGCGGGGCTACGTCGTGCGCGTGCCCAAGGCGTACCCGTACTACGACTTCACGTACAAGGCGAACGTCGAGCTCATTCGCAAGTGGATCGAGGCCGAGGCGCCGAACATCCACCCCGTCGGTCGCAACGGGATGCACAAGTACAACAACCAGGATCACTCGATGTACACGGCCATGCTGACGGTGGAGAACATCTACGGCGCCGACCACGACGTGTGGAACGTGAACGTCGAAGAGGAGTACCACGAGGCCGGGTCGACGGGACGGGACGCCCCCGTGCTGCCGCGACGGCCCGCCACCGCCGTCGCGGGCACGCTCGACCCTGGCTAAGCACGCGCCGGCCCCGGCGCTCCCGTCCCGGCGCAGCCGGCGACGACAGCGACGACAGCGACGGCGGGGGTGGCGTCCCTGGATGACGCTTGCCGCGGCCGGGCTCGTCTACGTCGCGCTGGGCTTCGTGCTCTGGATCCGCGCCTGGTCCGAGGGTGTGACCACCCACACGCTGTGCGGGTGCGGTGACCCGGCCTTGTTCCTGTGGTTCTTCCAGTGGCCCGCCACCGCGCTCGCCCACGCGCAGAACCCCTTCTACTCGACCGCGCTGTTCCACCCGACCGGGGTCAACCTGCTGGCCCAGACGTCGGTCACGGGGCTGAGCCTGCCGCTCGTCCCGGTCACCTGGATCTGGGGCCCGGTCGCGTCGCTCAACGTGGCCGCCACGCTGACGCCCGCGCTGACCGCCTTCTTCGCGTTCGTCGTGCTGCGGCGCTGGACCCCTTGGACGCCGGCCGCCTTCGTCGGGGGCCTGCTCTACGGCTTCTCGCCCTTCGTGCTGAGCAGCCTGCAGTTCGCACACCTCATGACGGCCGCGCTGATGCTGCTGCCCCTGATCCTGGCGGTGCTGGACGAGATACTCATCCGCCAACGCCACAGCCCGGTGTGGGGCGGCGTCCTCCTCGCGCTCTTGGTCTTCGCCCAGTTCTTCCTCTCCTCCGAGCTCCTCGCCCTCAGCGCCGTGCTCGTCGTCATCTGCCTCGTGGTGCTGGTGGCCGCCGCCTTGATCCTCGACCCGGCCGAGCTACGTCGGCTGGCCCCCCACGCCGCTCAGGGCCTGGGGGTCGGGCTGCTCTTGAGTGCGGTGCTGCTCGCGTGGCCGGTGTGGTTCGCGCTCGACGGGCCGGCGCACCTCTCCGGCCTCGTCTGGCACAACCTCAACGCGATCGGCGGCTACATCCCGTCCAACTTCGTGGCGCCGGACTACCCGAGCCGCGGCACCGACATCTATCAGGCCCTGGGCGGCTACGAAGGATCGCCGCTGGCCTCGGCCGGCTACCTCGGGTGGAGCTTCCTCGTCGTCCTGGCCGCCGGGGTCGCGGTGTTCTGGCGCGACCGGCGCATGTGGTTCTTCGGCTTCTTGTTCCTGCTGTGCGGCGTCTTGTCGCTGGGCCCGCCGCACGGCTGGTGGGTCCCCGAGCAGATCTTCGACCGCCTGCCCGTGCTCGAGAACGTGATCGAGCAGCGGTACATGGCCGTCGGGCTCCTGGCGGCCGCCGTGCTCCTGGCCGTGATCCTCACCCACGTCCACGAGTGGGCGCCGGACTGGCGCGGCGCGCTCGGCGCGCTCGTGGTGGCGGTCGTCGCCCTGTTCCCGATCACCGCGACGTTCGCGCCCCGGCTGCCCTTTGCCATGCGGCCGGTGATCCTGCCGCGGTGGTACACCACGGTCGCGCCCACGCTGCCCTCGGGCCGCGTGCTGCTCTCCTACCCGGCGCCGTTCTCGGGCATCCAGTCGGCGATGTCGTGGCAGGCGGTCAACCGGATGCACTACAGCCAGGCCGGCGGCGGCGGACCGCAGGGTCAGGCCTTCCGCGCCGGGTCGGCCGCGCCGGGCTTCACCGTGCTGAGCCGGCTCGGCTTCGACGTCTCGGTCCCCCAACCGGTGGGCACGCCGGCGCAGTACGCCGCGGTGCGCCACGCCCTCGATGTGTGGCAGGTGGACACGGTCGTGATCGCGACCAACCTCGGCGCGCCCGCTCTCCAGCAGGGCCACGACCCGACATACGCCGCCGCCTTCATGACCGCCGCCCTGGGGGTCATGCCCACGCTGCAGGCGGGGGCATGGGTGTGGGACGACGTGCAGCACGACCATCGGGCGCCGCTCCACGTGCCGCCCGGCACCGTCGGGTCCTGTGTGCTGCGGGCGGAGGGCCCCTCGGGCCGGGTGGTGGCCAGCCTGCGCGCCGCGCGCTGCGTCGGCCTGCACGGTCTTTCCGCCGGTACGGCCACCGCGGCGCCGTCGCCGTAGAGCCCGAGAGGCGAGCCGTCCGGCGTCCCAGGCCAGCGCAGGGCCCGAATTGAGCCACCCCGCACAATCGGCGTGAAATGATGAGGCGCTGCCGCCCGCGGGCCGGGGTCGATCGCCTCACCTGGTGGCGGCAGAGAAGGCACAGGGGCGCGTTTTGTCGGCGCGGGAGCAGAAGGACGGCGCTGACGTGACGCGAGCGGGGATGGACGACAGGGTGCGGGTGGCCTGCCTGCTCGCGCTGTCGGCGCTGGCCGTGGCCCTGCCGGCTCCGGTCGGCGCGGCCCACCTGGCGAGCGACCTCCCGGCTGCGATCGCCATCTTCTCGGAGTTTGGTGCGAGAGTGGTGTTCGTCACCATGCCGTACGTCGACCCCTCGCAACGCCAGACCGACGGCCTGCCGTGGTCGGAGAACACCCCGGCCCGCACCCCGGCCTACCACGAGCTCGTGCGCCAAGTGCCACATGCCGACCCCCGGCACGTGCGCGTCGTCGACCTGAACCGGATGCTGGCGCCGGCGGGGGTGTACACGGCGTCGCTCGACGGGATCGACGTGCGGTCGACCGACGGCATCCGCATCAGCCCGGCGGGCGGTGCGCTGTTCCAGCCCGAGATCCTGCCTCAGGTCGTGCGGTTCGGCCTGCAGGACGCGGCGGCGACGAAGGCGGAGACGAGGGCGCCTCGGTGAGCGACCGCGAAGCGGCCGACCCGGCCGCGGCGGAGGTCGTGGTCGAGTCGGTGCCTGCGGCCATGTCGCTCGCCCCCAACGCGGTCGGTCCCAACCTCGGGGCCGAGTTGCTGCTCGATGCCGACGCCCGTCCCGGCGTCGAGTCGATGCGGGCGGGCCTGCTCCAGGCGGGACCGCTGGCCATCGCGGGCGTGGTGGCGAACGGGGCCAGCGTCATCCTGACCGTCGCCCTGGCCCGGCTGCTGTCGCCGCACAGTTACGGCGTCCTCAACCAGCTGACCGGCCTGTACCTCATCCTCTCCATGCCGGGGTCGGCCGTGGTCGTGGCGGTCGTGCGGCGGGTGACGATGTGGCACGAGGACGGCAGCGGGCACCTCGTGCGGCGCTGGGCCGGCCGCGTGCACCGCCAGGGGACGATGCTCGTCCTGCTGTGGGCGGTGGTCGTGTACCTCAGCCGGCACGGGGTGGCGGTGCTGCTGAACCAACAGAGCGGCGTCGGGATTGCGGCCATCCTCACCGCGGCGGGCTTCTTCGTTCTCCTCTCGCTCGACCGGGGTCTCCTGCAGGCACACCGGTCCTACAAGCCGCTGGCCGTCAACCTCATTGTGGAGGCGGGCGTGCGGGTGATCGCCGTGGTGGTGCTGGTCGGCGCCGGCTTCGGCCCCTCGGGCGCCGCCGTAGGCGTGCTGATCGGCGAGCTGGCGGCGACGGCGCATGCCCGCTACGCGTCGGTGCGGGCGTGGTCGGGCGGTGCCACGCCGCGCCCGTGGCTCGTCGCGGGCTGGGTGGCGGCGGTGCGGCCGGACCCAGTCCTCGCCGGCGGGAACAGCGAGCGCAGGACGGTGGCACTCGACCTGGCCGTGGCGTCGATCGCGCTGTCGATGGTGGCCGTGCTGCAGAACATCGACGTGCTGATCGTGGGGCGCGACAACCCCGGCCACAGCGGCGCTTACGCCGCCGTCTCGGTGACCAGCAAGGCCATCGTGTTCGGGGCGGTGGTGCTCGGGGGCTACCTGCTCCCCGAGGCCGCCATCCGCTGGCGCCAGGGGGGCCATGCCCTGCGGCAGTTGGCAGTGGTGCTGGTGTTGCTCGCCATCCCGTCGCTGGTGCTGCTGGCGGTGGCACTGGTGGCGCCGCAGGTGTTGCTCGAGCTCGTCTTCCATCACGACTACACGGCGGCGTCGGACGCGCTGGCGCCGTTGGTCATCGCCATGATCATGCTCAGCGTGTCGGTGGTGCTCACGATGTACCTGCTCGCCGTCGGGCGGCGCTGGGTGGCCGGCGTGCTCGTCGCCGGAGCCGGCGTGCTGACCCTGGCCGTGCTCTCGGCCCATGGCGCGCCGAGGGCGACGGCGCTGGTCGACCTGGGGGTGCAGGCGGGGGTGCTGTCGGTGATCGTGGTCGGGTTCGTCGTGGTGCACCGGGTCAGGCTGGGGCAGCAACCCGCAGAGCTAACCTGACCCGATGGGTGACGACTCGGGGCCCGTGGCGGCCGGGCCCGAAGCGCGTCGCCGCGCCGAGACGCCCGCCGACCGGCACGCACAAGCGGAACCCCAGCGGCATGACGAGCGCGCCGTATTGGCCGGCATCGCTGCGGACGCCGGCATCCGCCGCATCCACCTCGTGGCCTGGCGGGATCTCGACGACCCCGAGGCGGGCGGTTCCGAGCTGCACGCCCACCACATTGCGGCGCTCTGGGCCGCCGCCGGCCTCGACGTCACGTTCCGCACCTCCGCGGTGCCGGGTGGGCCGGAAGCACTGAGCCGCGACGGCTACCGGGTGCTGCGGCGTTCCGGCCGCTACGCCGTCTTTCCGGGGGCCGCGTGGGAGGGCTTGCGCATGGGCCACCGGCCGGGCGACGCCCTCGTCGAGATCTGGAACGGCATGCCCTTCTTCTCACCCTTGTGGTACCGGGGGCCCCGGATCGTGTTCCTGCACCACGTGCACGCCGAGATGTGGGGCATGGTGCTGCCGCCGACCCTGGCCCGGCTCGGCGACACCGTGGAGCGGCGCATCGCGCCGCGCTTCTACCGCTCGAGCCGGATCGTGACGCTGTCCGAGTCCTCGCGGTCCGAGATCGTCGAGATGCTGCGGCTGCCGCCGGCCCACGTCACCGTGGCCCCACCGGGGGTCGACCCGCGCTTCACGCCCGGCGAGCACCGCTCGCCGACGCCGCTCGTGGTGGCGGTGGGCCGCCTGGTGCCGGTGAAGCGCTTCGATGCGTTGATGCGGGCGCTGGCCAAGGTGAAGAAGGACCAACCCGATCTGCACGCGGTCATCATCGGCGAGGGCTACGAGCGCCCGGCGCTCGAGGCACTGCGCGCCGAGCTCGGGGCGACCGAGTGGGTGAGCCTGCCCGGCCACGCCGAAGACGACGAGCTGGTCTCGTGGTACCGGCGGGCCTGGGTCGTGGCCAGCAGCTCGCAGCGCGAGGGATGGGGCATGACCTTGACCGAGGCGGGGGCGTGCGGGACGCCGGCCGTGGCCTCCGCCATCGCAGGGCACACCGACGCGGTGCTCGACGGCGAGTCGGGCCTGTTGGTCGACGACGTCGGCGACCTGTGGTCGGCGCTCGAGCGTGTCCTCGGCGACGAGGTGCTGCGCAGCCGCCTGGCGAAGGGCGCGTTGGCGCGCGCCCGATGGTTCAGCTGGGACGCCACCGCCCGCCGCACGCTGGAGGCGCTGGCGAGCGCGGCGACCAACTCGTAGAGCCGGCCCGCACTGAGCGCGCGGGCCGGTGTCGACCCTTAGGCGGCGATCCCGATGATCGGCTTGTTGAGGGTGATCGCACCCGTCGAGCCGAGGAACGGTGGCACCCCGTTCGTGCCGGGGAAGGAGAAGACCCCGCCGTCGGAACCCGACAGGTAGTAGCCCCCCGGGACCGTTGTCATCCCGACGATCGGCTTGTTGAGGGTGAGCGCACCGGTCGAGCCGAGGAACGGCGGGCCGCCCACGCTGAGGGCGGGGTAGCTGAAGATCCCGCCGTCGGAGGCGACGAGGTAGTAGCCGCCGCCCACCGGCACCGACATGCCGACTACGGGCTTGTTCAGATGGATGGCCCCCGTCGAGCCGTAGAAGGTGGCGTCCCCGAAGGCGAAGATGCCGCCGTCGGAGGCCACCAGGTAGTAGCCCTTGCCGTCGGGCGTGGCGGCCATGCCGACGATGGGCTTGTTGAGCGTGATGGCGCCGGTCGAGCCGTAGAACTGGGCGTCGCCGTAGCTGAAGATCCCGCCGTCAGTCGCGACGAGCCAGTAGCCGGCCCCGTCGGGTGTCACCGCCATGCCGACGATGGGCTTGTTCAGATGGATGGCCCCTGCCGAACCGTCGAACTCCGCGGAGCCATAGTTGAAGATGCCGCCGTCCGAGGCCACCAGGTAGTAGCCGTCACTGGCGGGCATGACGCCGATGCCGACAATCGGCGCGTTGAGCGCCATGCCCCCGGTCGAGCCGAGGAACGGCGCCCCCGGGCCGTAGGAGAACACGCCACCGTCAGTGGCCACGAAGCGGTAGCCCGAGCGCGCGATGGGCGCGGACATTGCGAACGCGCCCAACGTGGGCCCCGCGTTGGTCTGGTCACCGACGGCCACGCAGGCCCAGTCGGTGAGACACGTCTCCGCCCTGAGCTCCGTCGCCGTTGAGCCGGTGCCGTTGGGCGTGTTGGGGACGATGGACCAAGCCGTCCCGTTCCAGGTGAGCGCGAGGGAGGCCGGGGACTGGCCGGACGTCTGGTTGGACCGTCCGACCGCGCTGCACGAGGTCGCGCTGATGCAGTCGACCCCCAAGAGCCGCTGGTTCCGGGAGGTGGACGTCTGCGGCGTGCTCGTCGGCACCGACCACGCCGAGCCGTTCCACATCTCGATCAGGTTCTGGGTGGTGCTCCCGCCGACCTGGCCGACGGCCTGGCAGAACGAGGCCCCGGCGCACGACACCGAGGACAAGAAGCTGCCGCCGGGCAGGCTCGTGCTGATGCCGGTGTTGGCTAGGGACCACGCCGTGCCGTTCCACTGCTCGGCGAAGGGGACGCCGTTGGCGCCGTTGGCGTTCGTGTTGCCCACCGCGATGCACTGCGTGCTGCTCACGCAGTCCATGCCCGTGGCCTCGGGCTCGGGTGAAGACCCCGACACCGTTGGTGTCGCCGCGGCGACGGCCGACCAGGCCGTGCCGTTCCACTGGTTACCGAAGACCATGGGAGTGGCGACGTTGAACCCGGTCCCGAGCGTCTCGCACGAGTTGGCGGCGACGCAGGAGACCGAGCTGAGGTACACGAGGGTGGTGAAACCTGCCGGTGGCACTGTCGTCGTCGCGGTCCAGCTCGTGCCGTTCCACACCTCGGCGAATCCGCCCGAGCCGGTGGCGCCGACGGCCATGCAGAAGGACGGGCCGGCACACGAGACGCCGTTGAGCGTGTCGTTGGCGCTCGGCGGCACCGTCACGCTGGTGACGACGCTCCACACGGTGCCGTTCCACTGCTCGACGAGGAGGCCCCCTCCGGTCGCCTGCTTCTGCTGGCCGACGGCGACGCAGAACGACGCCGTGGCGCACGACACCGCGTTGAGCTGGTTGCCGCCCGAACCGGCCGCCGCGTTGGCGTTCGTCCAGTTGGTCGCGCTGACAAGCGGTGGGCTGGTCGGGTTGCCCGCGCCGGCCGGTGCCGTACCGAGTGTGGCAAGGGTCAGGGCGACCAGCATGCTGGCCGCGCCGATCAGGAATGTACGGAGTGTGGTCACAACCGGCCTCCATTGTTCTCATCGAGCGCGAATGCTCAGTGGTTTCCCCACTGGCGACCGTACTCGGGTCTGCGAGCCGTTGCTGACACGAACGCGCCGCACGCACGTGTCACCCGCGTGACGGCACCGCTGCCGTGCCTGGAGTCGAGCGCGCCGGACTCGTCGCCGCGCCGTCGGCCGCTGAGCTTTCGGGCGACGCTGCTACCCGGGTGGCGCGGCGGCCGAGGGGTTTGGGGACGCGCCGCGCGAAGCTAGAGATCACCGCGTCCGCGACGAGGAGCACGACGCCGAGCCAGATGAGATTGCCGGCATGGATGAACGAGCCCGCCCAGTTGGAGCCGGGCAGGTAGCGGTGAACGCGCTGCCCTTCGACGACGTTCAGGCATCCGGCAACGACGAACGCGATGCCGGCGATCGTCGGCGCGGCGCGCAGCCGCGGGACGAGCAACCCGACGGCCACGATGACGCCCACCGCCAACCCGGCCCGAGGCGGGGCCACGAGGAGCGCCACGCCCCCGGTGACGGCGCCGAGGATCACCGCACGCACGATGCGTCGCCACCACGGCCATCGGACGTCGGCGCTCGGCGCTGACCCCGGCGGCGCGGGATTGCCGAAGGGGAGGGCGAGCGCCGGCAGATCGAAGGGGCGGTCGGGCCGTTCGGGTGCGTCCGGGCCTGCCGGGCCGCGCAGGCGGCGGGGCAGCCGAGCCCGGACCCAGCGACGGGCCCGGATGGGGAGCAGGCCGAGCAGGAGGCACAGGACGAGGGTCGCCCCCGACACCGCCAGCGCCGCCCACACCAGCCGCTGCGGCGTCCAAGTGAGCTCGACGGTGAACGACGAGCCACCGAGCGCCCGAAGCTCGGCCGCGGTGACGTGCCACCCGTTGGCGAACCCGTCGACCAACTGTGGAGGGCCAAGGTTCACCGCGTGGGAGCCGGCGCGCGCCCCGGGACCGGGAGAGGCCACGGCTTGCCACCCCTTGTTGACGCTCTGTCCGAACACCAGCTCGAAGGGTTGCGTCGCACCCTGCACCGCGATGCCGTGGCCGTCGATGTGCGACGACGTGGTCGTGACGCTGGGAGCCGCTCCGGGCTGGACGGCCGGGATCTGGGGCGTGCCCGCCGGGGTGGTGGTGACCGCCGGACCCGCTCCACCCGTGGCGGCCGAGTCGAGCACGAGCTGGTCGATGTTCCAGCCGGTGCACGTGGTTGGTGTGGACGCGCACGGAGGATTGTGGCCGACGGCCGTCTCGACAACGTGGGTCCCGGCGGCGAGCGTGATGCCGTTGGCGTCGGGCCCGCAGGGGACGACCTGGCCCTCGCCGCCGTTGAGCGCCTGGGTGGTCGATCCGACGACGGAGACGTCGACGGGCTGCCCGTCGATCGTCATCAGGTTGGCCACGCAGTTGCCCGGCAGCTGTGCCGGCGTGGGCGACGACAGCACTCCGGGGAAGCCGATCTCGGCGATGCCGAGCGGGAGCGCCAACGGGCCGGCGGAGTAGTAGTTGGCCGCGTACTCGGGCCGGATGCCCGTGAAGGTCACGATGAAGTGCGAGCCCGTCAGGGGTGCGAACAAGACCGGCACGGTGGTCACCGCCCCGGGCACGGTGCTGTCGGCGATGGGGGGGAGGGTGACCTGACGCGTCTGGCTGCCGGAGGTGATCGTCATGGACGTCGGCACCGAGTGGCGGCCGTCGGCGATCACCTGCATGTTGATCTCGCCGACCTGCTGCGGCTTGGTCAGGTCGTAGGTCAGCGTCGACCCGATCTGCGCGTTGGTGCCGAGGCCGGGTTGCCACGCCGTGCTGGCGTCGCCGTCGACGGTGGCCGACGCCGTGGCCTTGAGGTCGCCGGGGAGTCGCCCCGACGAGTACGCGTCCTTAACGCCGTTCGCCCCATTGGTCGAGCGCCCGACGAGACGGTCGATTTCGTCGTCAGGGATCAAGGACGAGAGGCTGGCGCTGCCCGACAGGGTGAACGTGCGGGCCGTGGGCAGCGTGAATTGGCGGGCGATCGAGGTCTCCGGGTCGCTCCGCGGGGGGTACTGCGAGGTGCGCGACCGGGTCATCACGACGGTGAGGCGATTGGAGGCGGAGGCGGAGCCGAGGCGGGAGAGCATCTGGGTGGGCATCTGCAGCACCTGGTGCACCTGCTGGCCGGGGATCTCGACCTCGGAGAACCCGACGGCGGCCGCCGTCAACGGGGGCGCCGTGTTGTCCGTCGTGCCGTCGATCGTGACCCGCAGGGTGTGGAACGTCTCGGGGGGGAACGTGAGCGTCTGCCCGGACGTGACGTGCGACGCGGCCGTGAGGTCGTACTTCACCGGGTGCTTTCCGTCGAACGTGAGCGTCACCGACGAGACCCAGCGCGAACGGTCGCCTCGCTGCGGCTGGACGAGCGTGACGTGGTCGGTCGTCACCGGGTTGGTGAACCGCGCCTGCCACCACTGGCCGGCGGGATCGGGCACGAAGGTGCCGGTGATCCAGGCGGTGTCGAAGTTGTTGTCGATGGCGCTGTAGGCCTGGTCCTCGGGTGTGTATGAGACCCCGTTGCCGTAGCTGCTCGCGGTGACGTTCACCGCGCCCACGTAAGTGGCGTACGTCTTCGACGTGATGGTAGAGCCCGGGAACAGCTCGACGGGGCTGTCGCTCAGGTCGGTCTTGGCCGGGTTCTCGCCAGGCGTCTCGGTGTAGCCCACGTTGGCGGTCAAGGTGTCCCAGCGGAACGCCTGCTTGCGGTTCGTGTCGGTGAGGACCAGGTGCGCGCCCTGGGCGGCGAGGTCGCCGAGGCGGGAGGGATCGGTGGCCAGCGTTCCCGCGTAGTAGATGGCGCTGTCGGTATTGAGGAGGCCGAGTCCGGCGAGGTTGTTCAGGCCGGTGGCGTCGCCTTCCATGACGAGCGCGCCGGTGTCGGACTCCCCGCGCAGCAACGGCCGCGGATTGGGCACGGTGTAGGTCACGATGGGCGACGGCCAGCCGACGTTGCCCGGGACCGACAGGTCCTCTTCGTTGAGCGTCGAAACCGTCGAGAGGTTGGGGCGCGGCGTGCCGAAGGAGACCGGGTCCGTCAAACCCTGCGGGGTCTGCAGGAGCTCCAGGGCGAGCAGCTCCGGCTGGGGAACGCCGTAGTGCTCGTAGTTCTGGTCGTACTCGACCATCACGTCCCCGGCGCCCATCAGGCGGGACATCGGCGCCAGGGCGTTCATGTTGGCGATGCCGTCCTGCATCGGCCCGTCGACCGCGTACAGCGTGTCCGCCGTCGCGATGGACCCCATGATCTGTTGCTCGCGCGTCACGAAGTCACGGTTCAACAAGGCCGGCTGGGGCGTGTCGACGGTGTCACCCCAGCGGTAGGAGGCGAAGTCGTTGCCCGGGATGGCGAAGACGCGAGTGCCCGGATGCGTCGCGTTGAGGTGGTGGATGGCGGCCAGCTCGTAGGAGGGCAGCGACGCCGGCTGCGTGAAGTTGTTGGCGATGGTGTCGCCGTTGAACAGCGATGGGATGTTGGCGACCACCAGCCCCGCCACCACGAGCGCGGTTGCGATGCCCACGAACGAGAGGCGGAGCCACAAGGCGGTCAGCCCGCAGCCCAAGAGCATGACGAGGGCGAGCAGCACGAGCGGAGTGGCCCGGTCGGTCGAGCGCAACGCGAGGCCGGCCGTCGTGTCCGTCATGAAGGACTTCAGGACGCGGCCGATCACGGTCGGATTGGTGAAGGGGAACGGACCGACCGACAGGACCAGGCCGAGGAAGAGGAGGACGAGGAAATACGCCCGCTCGCGCCACCGCACGAAGGCGGCGGCGACCAGCGCGACCACCGGCACTGCGAAGGACGACGCGAGGAGCGCGATGTTCTGCGTGTAGCGGACGGCGGCGTTCGTCCAGGGGCCGAGGTGGTCGGACCCGTAGAAGTACCAATAGCCGAGGCCGCGCAGAATGTCGGTCGGATTCGACGTGGCCGACGTTGACGGGACGGTCTCGGTGAACTTCAAGACGTTCACGCCGTAGGCCGCCTCCACCTCGAGCCCGGCGATCCACCACAAGGAGGCTCCCAAGGTCAGGATGGCGATGCGGAGCCCGGTCGCCAGGGCGTGCCGCCAGGTCGACTCCCGCAGCACCACCACGGCGTAGAAGAGCCAGAGGATGGGCGCCACCCCGACGTAGATGACGGAGCTGGCGTTGATGCCGCTGACCAACGCGACGACGATCGCGAACAGCGCAGGCTCGCGCCACCCACCCCGGCGCAGGGCCACGATGGTCAGACCCAGCATGAACGGCAGTCCCGCCCACGGGAGGAGGATGACCGAAATCCGCCCGGCGTACTGCAAGAAGTAGGGCGAGAGCATGTACGCAAGTGCGGCAACGACCGGTCCCGGCCCGCGCAAGCCCAGGATGCGCGACAGGTAGAGGACGCCCAGCCCGGCTGCGAAGAGGATCGAGCCGAGCCAGAGGCGCTGCGCCACCCACACCGGCACGCCCAGGAGATGGAAGACGACGAAGAACGGGCCCATCGGGAGCAGGTAGCCGATGTACTCGTGCGTGACGGTGCCCAGCCCCACCGTCGGGTTCCACATGAACGCGACCTGGCTCAAGAAGCGCATCGGGTCGAGGTAGAGGTAGGTCTTGGTGTCGGGCGTCACCACGCCCGGGCGTGCCGCGAGCAACGGCACGTAGGCGAGCCCCGCCACTGCGGCCAGCCCACCGATCCACCACCAGCGTCCACTCCGGGTTGCCCGAGCCCCTCGGTTCCCTCCGTTCGAGCTGCGCTTGGCGGCGTGCCGCCCCCGGGAGGCGGTGACGGTGAGGGTCGTGGTCATGAAGGGCGGTCAGAAAGTCGCCCGGTAGTGTAAGCAGGCAGCGCCACTGCGGCGTGTCACACGAAGGGAGCGCCCGTGGCCACGAGCACGAGGAGCCGCCTCACGGGGGAGCGGCCGCAGGAGGGCGTCACCCCTGATTCCCTGCTCGCGCTGCACGAGGCCGGCTACCGCGCCGTGCTCGAGCGCATTGGGAAGGGACGGATCCTCGACGTCGGGTGCGGCCAGGGCTTCGAATCCGCCCGTTTCTTCGACCCGGGCCGCCAGGTCGTCGGCGTCGACTACTCGTACGACGCCGTGCACACCGCGTCGTCCCGGTACGGGCCGGCGGGGCTGCGCGTGGCCCAGATGAACGCGCTCGGTCTCGGGTTGCTGCCGGCGAGCTTCGACGGTGCCTGCTCGTCCCATCTGATCGAGCACTTCACAGACCCCGAGCCGCACGTGGCCGAGCTGGCCCGCGTGGTCAAGGACGACGGGGTGGCCTGCCTGCTGACGCCGAACAAACCGACGGACTTCGAGAACCCGTTCCACCTCCACCTCTTCGACCGGGCTGAGCTGCGCGCCATGCTCGAGCGCCACTTCGGCGACGTCTGGCTGGGCGGGGTCGACGCCGCGCCGCACGTGAAGGCGGATTTGCAGGCGCGGCGGCTCAAGGCGGACAAGCTGCTGCGGCTCGACGTGTTCGACCTCCGCCACCGCATGCCCTACGACTGGTACGTATGGGCTTACACCCGGCTGCTGCCTGTCGCCTACAGGCTGGTGGCACGGGGCGACACCGGCGGCGCCACCGGCATCACCGCCGACGATTGGTTCGTCACCGAGGAGCCCGACGACACGACGCTCGTCCTGTTCGCCGTCGCGACGTCACCCCGCCGGGACGCATCCGGCTGATGCTGGCGGTGGGCCTCACCGGCGGGATCGGATCCGGGAAGTCCGCGGTGGCCGACCTCCTCGTGGCGCGGGGCGGGGTGCTCATCGACGCCGACCAGGTGGCGCGTGAGGTGGTCGCGCCGGGCGGGCCGGCCTACCAGCCGCTCATCGACCGCTTCGGGCCGGGGATCGTGGCCGCGGACGGGACGATCGACCGGCAGGCGCTGGCCAAGGTCGCGTTCGCCAACGAGGAGACGCGCCAGGAGCTGAACGCGATCACGCATCCGGCCATCGGCATCGCCATGATCGAGGCGCGCGACGAGCTGAAGGACACCGACGACATCGTGGTGCTGGCCATCCCGCTGCTCACCGCAGTGCACCGGGAGACGGTCAAGCTGCACAAGGTGGTGGTGGTGGACACGCCGGTCGAGATCGCGCTCGAGCGGCTGCTCGCACAGCGAGGCTTCGACCGGGAGGACGCCGAGGCTCGGATCCGGTCCCAGATCTCGCGGGAGGAGCGGATCAAGGACGCCGACTACGTCCTGGACAACTCCGGCGACAGGGCCGCGCTGGAGCGCGAGGTGGCCAGGCTGTGGGAGTGGCTGGTGGCGGCACGGGACGAGCGCCGCGCCCACGCCTGAACCGGCCCAGAGCCGCCTGGATCGTCACACCCCCCGGGTAGCCTCGAGGAGCTATGCCCGATTTCGAAGTCGTGTCGCCGTTCAAGCCGTCGGGCGACCAGCCACAGGCCATTACGGCCCTGGCCCACGGGGTGCAACGGGGCGACCGCTACCAGACCCTCCAGGGCATCACGGGCTCGGGGAAGACCGCGACCATCGCCTGGATGATCGAACAGGCGCAACGGCCGACGCTGATCATTGAGCCCAACAAGTCGCTGGCCGCCCAGCTCTCCTCGGAACTGCGGGAGCTCTTCCCCAAGAACCGGGTCGAGTTCTTCGTCTCCTACTACGACTACTACCAACCCGAGGCGTACCTCCCGACCACCGACACGTACATAGAGAAGGACTCGTCCATCAACGACGAGATCGACCGGTTGCGCCACGCCACCACCTCCTCCCTGCTGATGCGGCGGGACGTGATCGTGGTGGCCTCGGTGTCCTGTATCTACGGCCTGGGGTCGCCCGACGAGTACCGGGACCGCATCCTGGGGCTGGCCGTCGGGGAGCAGCTCGACCAGCGGGACATCCTGCGCCGGCTCGTCGACCTCCAGTACTCCCGCAACGACGTGAACCTGGTCCGCGGGACCTTCCGGGCCCGGGGCGACACGGTGGAGATCCACCCGGCTTACGAGGAGGCGGCGCTGCGGGTCGAGCTGTTCGGCGACACGGTCGAACGGATCGTGCCCTTCGATGTGCTCACCGGGGAGATGGGCGACGAGATCGAGGACGTCGCGGTGTACGCGGCCACGCACTACGTCACGGGCGACGAGATCATTCAGCGGGCGGTCGGGACGATCGAAGTCGAGCTGCGCGAGAGCCTCCAGGAGTTCGAGAAGCAGGGCAAGCTGCTCGAGGCCCAGCGCCTGCGGGTGCGCACCGAGCACGACCTCGAGATGCTGGCCGAGACGGGCGTGTGCTCGGGCGTCGAGAACTACAGCCGCCACCTCGACGGGCGGGCGCCGGGCGAGACGCCGTACACGCTCCTCGACTTCTTCCCCAAGGACTACCTCTGCGTGATCGACGAGAGCCACGTCGCCGTCCCGCAGCTGCACGGCCAGTACGCCGGCGACCGGTCGCGCAAGGACGTGCTCGTCGAGCACGGGTTCCGTCTGCCGTCGGCCAAGGACAACCGGCCGCTGCGCTTCGACGAGTTCGTCGAGCGGGTGCCCCAGTGCGTCTTCGTCTCCGCCACGCCGGGGCCCTTCGAGCTCGAGCAGTCGGCCCAGGTGGTCGAGCAGGTGATCCGGCCGACCGGGCTCGTCGACCCCGAGGTCACGATCATGCCCACCAAGGGACAGATCGACGACCTGCTGGCCCGCATCACGAAGACCGTGGCGGCGGGCGGGCGGGTGCTGGTCACGACGCTGACCAAGAAGATGGCCGAGGACCTGACGGACTATCTGTCGGAGGCCGGTGTGCGGGTGCAGTACCTGCACTCGGACATCGACACCATCACCCGGATCGAAATCCTGCGCGAACTGCGGCTCGGGACCATCGACGTGCTCGTGGGCATCAACCTGCTGCGCGAGGGCCTGGACCTGCCCGAGGTGGCGTTGGTGGCGATTCTGGACGCCGACAAGGAAGGGTTCCTGCGCTCGGCGTCGTCGCTGATCCAGACGATGGGGCGGGCGGCTCGCAACGTCGACGGCGTCGTGGTGCTCTACGCCGACACGATCACCGACTCCATGCGGGAGGCCGTCTCGGTGACGCAGCGCCGGCGTGAGGTGCAGATTGCGTACAACCGCGAACACGGCATCGACCCGCAGACCATCCGCAAGTCGGTCACCGACATCCTCGAACGTCTGCGGGGATCGGGCGGGGGCGGCGTGGCCCGTGCCGGGCGCAGCCGCGCCGAGGTGCGGCGCAACGCGGCCGTGCGCGGCAACCGGCGGCCCGAGGTGTTGGTCGACGGGTCGGCGTCGGCCCCCGCCTCGCCGGCGGAGGCCATTGAGCTGATCACCCAGCTGGAGGCCGAGATGCGCTCGGCTGCCGCCGAGCTTCGTTACGAGGAGGCGGCGCTGTTGCGCGACGAGATCGCTGAGATCAGGTCGTCGGTCCCGGGCTGAGAGCGTCCCGGTGATGTCTCCTGAAAACCATAAACAGAGCGTCCCGGTGATGTCTCCTGAAAACCATAAACAGAGCGTCCCGGTGATGTCTCTGAAAACCATAAACAGAGCGTCCCGGTGATGTCTCTGAAACCCATAAACAGGATCGTTGACAGATTCGTGCGATTTCGAGCGGCCTCTTGATCGACCGGTGAGGCGCTCCCAGTTTCCCTTCCTCTAGCCTCGCGGCCCATGCCGACCACCACCCAACTCCGCGAGGCCATGGCGCGCTACGCCGAGGCCGCCACCTCGAGGGACGCCGACAAATACGCCGCGCTCTTCACGCCTGACGCCGTCCAGGTCGACCCGTATCCCGCCGGCGTCCACAACGGCCGGGAGGAGATCCGGGCCTTCATCGCCCAGTCCTTCGACGCCTGCGAGACGATGACGTTCGAGGTCGAGGAGTGCCACCCCGTGGCGGACAGGGCGGCCGTCCGGTTCCACATAACGCTGGGTCTGGAGGGAGGCACGACCATGCACATCCGCGGCGTCGAGGTCTTCACGATCACCGAAGACGGCCTGATTTCCGGGGTCGATGCGTACTGGGGCGAGGAGGACGTCACGTTCGAGGGTTGAGCGGAGCACCGGCCAGACCCGGAGGGCCGGGACACCGTGCCTTCGGGCGCGAGCCGATGACCTGGGGCACGCCGGAGATGAGACAACGCGCCGGTATCCTGCTTCGATGGCCGACCGTTTGGTCGTTCGCGGGGCCCGCGAGCACAATCTTCGAGACGTATCCCTTGACCTGCCCCGGGACAAGCTCATCGTCTTCACCGGGCTGTCGGGGTCGGGGAAGTCGTCGCTGGCCTTCGACACGATCTACGCCGAGGGCCAGCGCCGCTACGTCGAGTCCCTCTCGGCGTACGCCCGCCAGTTCCTGGGCCAGATGGACAAGCCCGATGTGGACTTCATCGAGGGGCTGTCGCCGGCCATCTCCATCGACCAGAAGTCGGCCTCCCGGAACCCGCGCTCGACCGTGGGGACCATCACCGAGGTCTACGACTACCTGCGGCTCCTCTACGCCCGGATCGGCCACCCCCATTGCCCGAACTGCGGCCGTCCGGTGGCCCGCCAGACCCCCCAACAGATCGTCGACCGGGTCCTCGAGCTGCCCGAGGGCACCCGCTTCCAGGTCCTCGCTCCGGTCGTGCGCGGGCGCAAGGGCGAGTACAGCTCCCTCCTCGACGACCTGGCCAAGCAGGGTTTCGCACGGGTCCGGGTGGACGGGGTGCCCCTCGAGCTGGCCGAGAGGAGCGAGGTCAACCTCGCCCGCTACGAGATGCACACCATCGAGGTGGTCGTCGACCGCCTCATCCGGCGCGCCAACATCCGCCAGCGCCTGACCGAGTCCATCGAGACGGCGCTGGAGCTGACCGGGGGCACGGCTGAGGTGCTCGTCATGAACGGGGCCGGCGAGGAGGCCAACGACGAGGCCATCACGTTCTCCCAGCACCTCGCGTGCACGTTCTGCGGCCTCAGCTTCGAGGAGCCGGCCCCGCGGAACTTCTCCTTCAACTCGCCCTACGGGGCCTGCCCGGTCTGCCTCGGCCTGGGCACCAAATTCGAGGTCGACCCCGAGCTGGTCGTCCCGGACGACTCGCTCTCGCTGGCCGAGGGGGCGCTGGCGCCGTGGGCCGGGGCGCGCAGTGAGTACTTCGTCGGCCTGCAGGCCGGGGTGGCCGAGTTCGGCGGCTTCGACTTCGAGGCGCCTTGGAAGTCGCTCAAGGCCAAGGACAAGAAGCTCATCCTCTACGGCACCGGAAACCGGGCCATCCGGGTGACGTATAAGAACCGGTTCAACCGGACGCGCTCTTACGACGCGCACTTCGAGGGGATCATCCCGTGGCTGCAGCGGCGCCACAGCGAGTCCGAGTCCGACTGGTCGCGCGAGCAGATCGAGCAGTTCATGCGCGAGGTGGCGTGCCCCGCCTGCCATGGCGCGCGCCTCAAGCCCGAGTCGCTGGCGGTCACCGTCGACGGCCGCAACATCTTCGAGCTGTGCAGCCTCTCCATCGAGGGCGCGGTTGACGCCATGGCCAACCTGGAGCTCACCGAGCGCGAGCACTTGATCGCGGACCGGGTGCTCAAGGAAGTGCGCGAGCGCATGCAGTTCCTCCTCGACGTCGGCCTGGACTACCTGTCGCTGGCCCGCTCGGCCGGCACGCTGTCGGGTGGGGAGGCCCAGCGGATCCGGCTGGCCAGCCAGATCGGCAGCGGCCTGGTCGGCGTGCTCTACGTTCTCGACGAGCCCTCCATCGGGCTGCACCAGCGCGACAACCAGCGGTTGATCGGGACCCTGGTGCGGCTGCGCGACCTCGGCAACACAGTCATCGTGGTCGAGCACGACGAGGAGACCATCCGCTCGGCCGACTACGTGGTGGACATTGGCCCCGGAGCGGGGGAGCATGGAGGGAACATCGTGCACGCAGGACCCGTCACGGGACGTGGCGGGCTGCTGACAAACAAGGCTTCCATCACCGGCCAGTATCTGTCGGGGAAGAGGTCGATCCCCGTGCCGGCGCGCCGGCGGCCCGGAAGCGGGGAGGTCGTCACGGTGCGCGGGGCGCGGGAGCACAACCTGCGGGACATCGACGTCTCCTTCCCGCTGGGTTGCCTGATCGCGGTGACGGGGGTGTCGGGGTCCGGGAAGTCGACCCTGGTGAACGACATCCTGCTGCGCTCCCTGGCCCAGCACCTGCACCGGGCCAAGGCACTGCCCGGCCGGCACCGCAAGGTGGAGGGCATGCAGTATCTGGACAAGGTGGTCGATGTGGACCAGGCGCCCATCGGGCGCACCCCGCGGTCGAATCCCGCGACGTACACCGGGGTCTTCGACCACATCCGCAAGTTGTTCGCGCAGACGGCGGAGGCCAAGGTGCGCGGCTATCAGCCCGGGCGGTTCTCGTTCAACGTCCGAGGCGGGCGCTGCGAGGCATGTGCTGGTGACGGGACGATCAAGATCGAGATGCACTTCCTGCCCGACGTTTACGTGCCGTGCGAAATCTGCCACGGGGCGCGCTACAACCGTGACACGCTCGAGATCACGTTCCGAGGCAAGACGATCGCCGACGTGCTGGACATGTCGTGTGAGGAGGCGCTCAGCTTCTTCGAGCGGCAGCCGCCGATTGCGCGCCACATGCAGACCCTCGTCGACGTGGGCCTGGGCTACGTGCGCCTGGGGCAGCCCGCGCCGACGTTGTCCGGAGGCGAGGCGCAGCGGGTGAAGCTCGCCAGCGAGCTGAGCCGTCGCCCGACGGGTCACACCTTCTACATCCTCGACGAGCCGACGACGGGCCTCCACTTCGACGACACGCGCAAGCTGCTCGAGGTCTTGGGGCGCCTGGTGGACCAGGGCAATACGGTTGTCGTGATCGAGCACAACCTCGACGTGGTGAAGACGGCGGACTGGATCATCGACCTCGGCCCCGAGGGCGGAGACAAGGGGGGCACCGTGGTGGCCGAGGGCACGCCCGAGCAGGTGGCCAAGACGGCCGGCAGCTACACGGGCGAGGTGCTCAAGCCCGTGTTGGCAGAGCGGCGTTGATCTCTCTCACCCGTGCTGGGAGAGAGCGCCGTTGATGCCTCTGAAAACCATGCAGCAATTCGTTTAGTTCGACGCGGTCAGCCGGCGGAGCCGGAGAAGTGGGTCCGGGGGCGCTCAAGGTGCACGCCGTCGACGAAAAGGTCGACCTTCTCGTTGTAGAACGCAACGAGCCCGGCAATCGGCAACAACTCGCGCGACGGGAAGTCGTAGGCCCAGGCGACGTCCGGCTGGGTGCGGCCGTCGACGAGGGCGGACCAGTAGCCACTCGTGGTGCCCTTGTAGGGGCATGACGTAACGGTGTCCGAGGCGACCAGCTTGGTGAAGTCGACGTCGGTCCGGTTGAGGTAGTAGCGGGTGGGGAGTCCCGTCTCGAAGCACAGGACGGGTGAGGAGGTCTCCGCCAACACGACCCCGTGCGACTCGACGCGCACCGTGCGGGTGGACCGAATGGAGTCCACCCTGGTGTACGGGTTGCGCGGGTGCACGAAGACCTGCTCGTCCTCTTCGTACCAGGCGTCGAGGGCGGACCACTCGAAGCGCACCGTGTCGTCGAGCCCCTCTACCTTCGCTGCGGAGAGCACCTTGGCCGCCCCCGGCCGGTCGGCGCCACGCACGCGTAGGCCGTGGATCTTCACGTCACCGCGCGTCGTCTCCTCGGTCGCGCCCTCGTCGACCAGGGCGTCGGTGCGGACGTCGGCCAGCGGAACGTAGTACTGCGGATAGCCCGACCATTCCCACACGTACTTCGCTGCGGTGGTGTCGAGGACTGTCTCGCCGGCGAGCACGGCGCGGATGCGGCGCGGGACGGGCTCGACGTGGTTCGCCGGGATGAGAAAGGCGGGGTAATCGGTCACCGGAGGTCCTCTCGTTGCATCGGAACCGTACGCGATGACCCTAACGGCGTCGCTGCGGCGACCACGCGGTCGTGCCGGGAGGCTCTCAGGTCATGGCGAGCATGCGTTCGAGCGCGACCTTGGCCCACTCGGCCGTGTCGGCGTCGACGACGATCTGGTTGCGCACCTCGCCGGCGACGAGCCCCTCGAGGATCCAGGCCAGGTGCTGGGGGTCTATGCGCGACATGGTCGAGCACGGGCAGACGAGCGGGTCGAGGCAGACGACCGTCTTGTCCGGTGACTCGTTGTCGAGCCGGTTCACCAGGTGGATCTCCGTCGCGACGCCGATGACCGAGCCTGCGGGCGCGGCAGCGACGGACCGGATGATGGCGTCGGTCGAGCCGATGACGTCGCCGAGCTCGACGACCTCGTGCGCGCACTCCGGATGGACCATCACGATGCCATCGGGGTGCTCGGCCCGGAAGGCCTCGACGTGCTCGGGCCGGAAGCGCTGGTGCACCGAGCAGTGCCCCTTCCACAAGAGCAGCGTGGACTCCTTGACCTCGCGGTCGGTCAGCCCGCCGAGGACCTGGCGCGGGTTCCACACGTGCATGTCGGCGGCGCCGTAGCCCAGCTGGAAGCCGGTGTTGCGGCCCAGGTGCTGGTCGGGGAAGAAGAGGACCCGCTCACCCCGCTCGAGGGCCCACGTCAGGACGGCCCGGGCGTTGGACGATGTGCAGACCGCCCCGCCGTGCCGCCCCACGAACGCCTTGATGGCGGCGGCCGAGTTCATGTAGGTCACCGGGACCAGGCGCGCGACGTCGATGACCCGGGCCAGCTCCTCCCAGGCCTCCTCGACCTGGTCGATGTCGGCCATGTCCGCCATGGAGCAGCCGGCATTCAGGTCGGGCAGCACCACCCTCTGGTGGTCGCCCGTGAGGACGTCGGCGGATTCGGCCATGAAGTGGACGCCGCAAAAGACGATGAACTCCGCCTCGGCCTGGTCCGCCGCGATCCGGGACAGCCCGAAGGAGTCGCCCCGGGCGTCGGCCCAGCGCATAACGTCGTCGCGCTGGTAGTGGTGGCCGAGCAGGAAGACCCGCGGCCCGAGCGCAGCCTTGGCGTCGCCGATCATGGCGGCCAGCTCGTCGTCGGTCGCGGCGGTGTAGCGCTCCGGAAGGGGCGCTTGCAGCCTGAGCATTGTCGTCATGCCCCCTTTTGCGGGAGAGTGCATCGATCTGGCCGGCGGGGACAGCCTGGTCGCCCATCCGCGGGTGTGTCGGCCTCGATGCGAGGTTATGTGCCGGATACCAGGCCGGCAGGGCCAGTGTACCGCCCGGTCCCACTCGCTGCGCGAGAGTGGGATTGATGCAGTACAGGCCGCCCACCGGCTCGATTCCCGACGCCCCCGGCGTCTACCAATTCCAAGACGCCGAGGGCCGGGTCCTCTACGTGGGCAAGGCGAAGTCCTTGCGCCACCGCCTGCCCAATTACTGGCAGGACTCGGCCAAGCTCATGCCCCGCACGGCGCAGATGGTGGCCCAGGCCGACCACGTCGAGTGGGTGGTGGTGGACACCGAGGTGGATGCCCTGATCCTCGAGCACTCGCTGATCCAGTCGCACCTGCCCCGCTACAACGTGCGGCTCAAGGACGACAAGAGCTACCCGTGGCTGGCCATCACCCTGAACGAGGAGTGGCCGCGCCCGGCCGTCGTGCGGGGGCGCAAGCGCAAGGGCGTCCGCTACTTCGGGCCCTACGGGCACGCCTATGCCATCCGCCAGACCCTGGACCTCCTCATACGGAGCTTCCCGGTGCGCACGTGCTCGGACACCAAGTTCACGCGGCACCAGCGACTCGGCCGGCCCTGCCTGCTCTACGACATCGACCGCTGTTCGGGACCGTGTGTGGGCGCGGTGGACCACGAGGCGTACGACGGCTACCTGCGCGACCTCATGGGCTTCCTCTCCGGCGACACCGAGCCGGTGCTGGCGCGCCTGGAGGCCGAGATGCACGCGGCGTCCGACGACTTGCAGTTCGAGCGCGCCGCCCGGCTGCGCGACCGCATCACGGCGGTGCACAAGGCGGCCGACACCCAACAGATGGTCTCGGACCGATCGGAGGACTTCGACGTGGTCGGCCTGGCGGAGGACCCGCTCGAGGCGTCGGTGCAGATCTTCGTGGTGCGGCGCGGCCGCGTCGTCGGCCACCGGGGCTTCGTGGCCGAGAAGGTGGAGGACCTGTCGGGCCCAGAGTTCATGGAGACGATCGTTTCGCAGGTCTATGGCGCCGAGGGGGCCGAGGTGCCGCGGCGGGTCCTGGTGCCCGAGGAGCCAACCGATCGCGAGCTGCTGCAGAGCTGGCTGCGGGCCGTGCGCGGCGGGCCGGTGGACATCGCGGTGCCCCAGCGCGGGGCCAAGCGCGCGCTGCAGGAGACAGTGACCCGGTCGGCCAGTGAGGACCTGGCGCGGCACCGCTTGCGCCGGGCGTCGGACCACAACGCGCGGTCGAAGGCGTTGACCGAGCTGCAGAGCGCACTGGAGCTGCGCGAGGCGCCCCTGCGGATCGAGTGTTACGACATGAGCCACCTGCAGGGCACCGATTACGTCGGCTCCATGGTGGTGGTCGAGGACGGGCTGCCCAAGCGCTCCGATTACCGCCGCTTCAAGGTCAAGACCGTGCACGGCAACGACGACTACGCCGCCATGGAGGAGGTGCTGACGCGCCGGTTGACCGCGCTGAAGGTGGCGGCCGAGGTGCCGACGGGTGAGCGCCCGAAGCGTTTCGCCTACCGGCCCAACCTGTTGCTGGTGGACGGGGGCAAGGGACAGCTCGGCGTGGCCGAGCGCGTCGTGCGCGAGCTCGGGCTCCAAGACGAGATCGAACTGGCCGCGCTGGCCAAGCAATTCGAGGAGGTGTACCGGCCCGGCTCGCCCGACCCGGTGCGCCTGCGCCGGGGTTCCGACGCGCTCTATCTCCTGCAGCGGGTGCGCGACGAGGCCCACCGCTTCGCCATCACCTTCCACCGGGAACGGCGGGGCAAGCGGATGACCAAGAGCGTCCTGGACGACATCCCGGGCCTGGGCCCGGCCCGCCGGGCGCGCTTGGTCAAGGAGTTCGGGGGGGTCAACGCCGTGCGGGGGGCGTCATTGGAGGAGCTGCTGGCGCCGTCGTGGCTGCCTGACAGCGTGGGTCTCGCAGTGTACGAGGGCGTGCGCAAGGCTGGGGGACGATGAGAGCGGGAGCGCGATGAGCGAGTTCGCGGTGGTGACCGGGATGTCGGGGGCGGGGCGCTCGACCGCGGCCGCCGCGCTCGAGGACGTCGGCTGGTTCGTCATCGACAACCTGCCGGCCGGGCTCATCATGAAAATGGTCGAGATGGTGGACCGGCCCGGCTCAGGGATCGAGCGGGTCGCCCTGGTCATCGGGCGTGGCGGCAGCGACACCGGCCCGGAGTACTTCGACGACCTGGCCACCGTGCTCGACGAGCTGCGCGCCACGCGCAAACGGGTTCGGGTCGTGTTCCTCGACGCGCCCGACGACGTGCTCGTGCGGCGCTACGAGGGCACGCGGCGGCGCCATCCGATGCCCGCCCGAGGCGTGGAGGCCGCCATCGCCCGCGAGCGCAAGCTCCTCGGACCGGTGCGCGAGCGGGCCGACCTTCTCGTGGACACGACGGAGCTGAACTCCAACCAGCTGCGGGCGCGCATCCTCGAGGCTTTCGGGTCCGAGGACGCCCCGCAGATGCAGACCTCGGTCATCTCGTTCGGCTACAAGCACGGAATCCCGCTCGATGTCGACATCGTCTTCGATTGCCGCTTCCTGCCCAACCCGTTTTGGTTGGAGGAGCTGCGCCCCTACAGCGGGCTCGACGAGCCGGTGCGCACCTGGGTGCTCGGGCAGCCCGAGGCCGAGGCCTTCTTGGAGAAGCTCGACGACCTGCTGACGAGCATCCTCCCCGCGTTCGTGCGCGAGGGGAAGTCGTACCTCACCATCGCGATGGGCTGCACGGGTGGGCGGCACCGCTCGGTGGCGCTGGCCGAGGCGCTGGCGGTGCGGCTGGGCGGGGACGCGCGGTCGGTGTCGGTCTTCCACCGGGACGTGGACAGGTGAGCCGGGCGCGGCCCTCGGTCGTGGCCGTCGGCGGCGGGCACGGCACCGCCGTCACGCTCAGGGCGGCGCGGCGGTACGCGGGGACGCTCACCGGCGTGGTCTCCGTGGCCGACGACGGGGGGAGCAGCGGGCGCCTGCGCGAGCTGTTCAACGTCGTGGCGCTGGGCGACATCCGCAAGTGCCTGGTGGCGCTGGCCGACGAGGACTCCGCCCTCGCCGTCGCGTTCGAGCGGCGCTTCGACGAGGGCGAGCTGGCCGGCCACGCGCTGGGCAACCTGATCCTGACCGGGCTGATCGAGGCCACGGGCGACCTCGTGCTCGGCGTGCGCGAGGCGGCCCAGCTCCTCGGCGCGCACGGAGACGTGCTCCCGGCCACCACGGAGCCCGTCGTGCTCAAGGCCGAGTCGGGCCAGGGCACGGTGGCCGGGCAGGTCGCTGTCATGGGAACGGGGGACATCCGCGCCGTCTCGCTGGTCCCGGAGGACGCGGTGGCACCGCCGCTGGCGCTCGAACGCATCGCCGAGGCCGATCAGATCGTGATCGGGCCGGGGTCGTTGTTCACCAGCGTGTTGGCCGCCGTGGCGGTGAAAGGCATCGCCGAGGCGGTGGCCGCCGCCAAGGCGACGGTCGTCTACGTCTGCAACCTGCGCCCCCAGATCCCCGAGACCGAGGGTTTCGACGTGGCGGCGCATCTTGCGGCCCTGGCCAGGCACGATGTCGCAGTTGACACAGTGGTGTGTGACACGATCCTAGGAATGGCGATCGGCACGACGGATGTCCCCATCCTGGACGTTCCCCTCACGGGCACGAACCGGCTGGTCCACAGTCCCGCCAAACTGGCGCAAGCGCTGGCCGGTCTGCTGGCATAGGCGGGCGGGGGAGAGAGAGGGAGACATGACGGTGCGGGTCGGGATCAACGGCTTCGGCCGCATCGGGCGCAACTTCTTGCGCGCGGTGCTGGACACCGGGGCCGACGTCGAGGTCGTCGGGGTGAACGACCTGACGTCGCCCGAGACGCTGGCGCACCTGTTGCGCTACGACTCCACGCAGGGGCGGCTGCCCGTGCCGGTCGACGTCGAGGGCAGCGACCTGCTGGTCGGCGACCGGCACATCCGGGTGATGGCCGAGCGCGAGCCCGAGCAGCTGCCGTGGGCCCAGCTCGGCGCCGGTGTCGTGATCGAGTCCACCGGGCGCTTCACCAGCCGAGCCGACGCGGCGGGGCACCTGGGCGAGACCGTCAAGCGGGTCATCATCTCGGCCCCGTCCAAGGACGCCGACGCCACCTTCGTCATCGGGGTGAACGACGGGGATTACGACCCCGAGACGGACATCGTCGTCTCCAACGCCTCGTGCACCACCAACTGCTTCGTGCCGATGGTCAAGGTGATCGACGACGCCTTCGACATCGTGAGCGGGCTCATGACGACCGTGCACGCCTACACGAACGACCAGAACCTGCTCGACCTGACCCACACGGACCTGCGCCGGGCGCGGGCGGGCGCCGCCAACATCGTGCCCAGCACCACCGGCGCGGCGCGCGCCACCGGTCTGGTCATGCCGTCCATGAAGGGGCGCCTCGACGGCATGTCGCTGCGGGTGCCGCTGCCGGTCGGGTCGATCACCGACTTCACCTCCGTGGTGAAAGGCAACCCGTCGGTGGCCGAGGTCAATGCCGTCTTCGCCGAGGCGGCTGCCAAGCCGCCGCTCGACCGGGTGATGGACTACACCGAGGACCCGATCGTCTCGAGCGACATCGTGGGGTCGCCCGCCTCGTGCACCTTCGACGCCGGGCTGACGATGGTCATGCCGATCACCGACGAGCTGTCGTTGGTGAAGGCGAACGGCTGGTACGACAACGAGTGGGGGTATTCCAACCGCCTGGTCGACCTGGCCGTCCTGGTCGGCGGCTGAGCCTCTCCATGGCCCCCGACCCGCTGCGTGGCATCCCGCTCCTGGGCGACCTGCCCACCCTCGAGGGCAAGCGGGTGCTGGTACGGGTCGACTTCAACGTCCCGCTGCACATCGGGGTGCGCGGCCGCGCCACCGTGGCCGACGACTTCCGCATCACGGCGGCCCTGCCTACGCTGCGCCGTCTGCTCGACGAGGGGGCGGAGGTGACAGCGGCGTCGCATCTCGGCCGGCCCGCCGGCGCGCCGGACCCGCGCTGGCAGATGGACCCCGTGCGCGAGCGCCTCGAGACCCTGTGCCCGGGCGTGGCGTTGACCGAGAACCTCCGCTTCGACCCCGGTGAGAAGGCGAACGACCCGGCGTTCGTGCAACAACTGATCGCGGGCTACGACGCCTACGTCGACGAGGCCTTCGGCGCCGCCCACCGCAACCACGCCTCGATCGTCGGCCCGCCCCACTTCCTGCCCAGCGCGGCCGGCCTCCGCTTCGCCAAGGAGGTCGAGGTGCTGGGCGGGATCCTCTGGGCCCCCGTGCGGCCCTTCGTGGCCGTCGTGGGCGGCGCCAAGGTGGCCGACAAGCTCGAGGTGCTCAAGGTGCTGGCCACCAAGGTCGACACGCTCATCGTCGGCGGCGGCATGGCCTTCACGTTCCTGGCCGCGCAGGGCCACCGCATCGGCAACTCGCTGTGCGACGAGACGCACCTGGAGGCCTGCCGGGAACTGCTGGAGTCGGGCGTGCGCATCTTGCTGCCGAGCGACACCCGCGCCCTCGAGCCCGGCGGCACGTTCGGCCCGCCCTCGGAGGGTGTCGGGCCGCGGGGGAGCGTCAAGGTGATTGAGGGTGACCTGCCCGACGGCTGGACGGGCCTCGACATCGGGCCGGACACGGCGGCGGCGTTCGCGGCCGCGATCGCGGACGCGGGCACGGTGCTGTGGAACGGGCCGCTCGGCGCTTTCGAGGACCGCCGCTTCTCCCAGGGGACGCGGGTGGTTGCCCAGGCCGTGGCCGACTCTCCCGGCTTCTCGGTGGTGGGCGGGGGCGACAGCGCCAGCGCGCTGGAGGAGCTCGGCCTCTGCGACAAGGTCGGGTACCTGTCGACCGGCGGCGGCGCGTCGCTGTCGTTCATTGAGTCGGAGGGTCACCTTCCGGGCATCGACGCGCTGCGCCAGGCTCCCAACGCACCGCGGGGGTGACGCGGCGCCGCCCGCTCGTGAGCGGGAACTGGAAGATGCACCACGACCACATCGAGGCGCTGCATACCGTGCGCGACCTCGGCCTGCGGTTGAAGCCGGACGACGTTGCCCGCGTCGACGTGTCGGTACACCCGCCATTCACAGACCTGCGCACGGTGCAGACCCTGGTCGAGAAGGAGCACATCCCCGTCGCCCTCGGAGCGCAGCACTGCTCCGACCAGGATGCGGGGGCCCTGACGGGCGAGATCAGCCCGCGCTTCCTGGCCCGGCTGAGCACGACGTACGTGATCGTCGGGCACTCCGAGCGGCGCACGCTCTTCGGCATGGACGACGCCACGGTGGCAGCCACGCTGCGGGCGGTCCTGCGCCACGAGATGACGCCCATCCTCTGCGTCGGGGAGACCGAGGACCAGCGCGCCGCGGGCCGGACCGAGGCGGTGCTGGAGGAACAGGTGCTGGCCGCCCTGAGCGGCCTCGCGCCTGAGGTGGTGGGCGGGCTGGTGGTGGCCTACGAGCCGATCTGGGCCATCGGGACGGGCCAGGCGGCCACGACCGTCGACGCCGAGGATGCCTGCGTGTTCATCCGCTCCCTGGTGGCCAAGGTTGGCGGGGAAGAGGCAGCGGGCGGCGTACGGATCCAGTACGGCGGGTCCGTGAACGGGGAGAACGCGGCCGACCTGATGGCCGAGCCCGACGTGGACGGGATGCTGGTGGGCGGGGCGAGCCTGGAGGCGGGCTCCTTCACCGACGTCATCCGGGCCACCTCCGGCTGCTACCGTTCCTAGCCCGAGCAAGCGAATCCGCCGCGGAGCTGGAGGTTTCTTCGTTGTTGGCGACCCTGTCCGCCGTGACCTGGATCTACATCGTGATCGAAGTGCTCAGCGCGCTCGGGCTGATCTTCCTGATCCTGATGCACAGCGGCAAGGGCGGCGGCCTTTCGGACATGTTCGGCGGCAGCGTGGGGGCGGCCGCGCAGGGGTCGACGGTCGTGGAGCGGAACCTCGACCGCATCACGGTGACCGTGGCGATCATCTTCGCCCTTTGCACGATCACCCTGGATCTCCGGTTGCAGTGACGCGCCGGGGCCGACGCCCCCGGCGCTGGTACAGGCTGGTGGGGCTCGTCGCCGGCATGGGAATCCTGGCGGCGGCCTGCGGCGGGAGCAGCGGGGGGAGCACCACGGTCACGTACGTCGGCGTGGCCGGGGGCGCCATCTCCTTCGGCATGGCCCAGAGCCCGACCGGCTGCAACCCGAACACGCCGAGCGGGGACACCCCCGGCACGCTCACCGTCCTCGGCGCCGTGCTGCCCAGCCCGTTCGTGGTGAACGAGGCGGGCGCGTCCGTGGCCAACTCGGACCTGATCGACCAGTCAGAGCTGGTGAGCACCAAGCCTGAGACCATCGTCTACACCCTCAATCCCAAGGCGGTGTGGTCGGACGGCGTGCCCATCACGGCCGAGGACTTTCGATACGCGTGGGAACAGCAGCGCGGTGAGCCCGGGGTGGTGTCGTCGGACGTGACGAGCATCGCCGGCTACCGGGACATCGCGTCGGTCACGGGTTCGAACGGTGGTCACACCGTCACGGTCAAGTTCAAGAACACGTTCGCTGACTGGCAGATGCTGTTCAACGACCTGCTGCCGGCGCACGTGATGCAGAAGACCGGCTGGGACCCGAGCTGCTCGACGGTGAACCCGTCCATCGACCTGTCCGGCGGCCCGTTCAAGATCGGGTCGGTGTCGGGGTCGACAGTCGAGTTGGTGCAGAACCCGAAGTGGTGGGGGACGCGGGCCAACGCGCGCTCGATCACCGTGCACGTGGCGTCCTCGACGTCGCAGCTGGCCCAGTGGATGAGCAGCGGCTTCGTACAGGTGGCCGAGCCCACCACGGTGACGCCGTCGTTCCTGACTGCCATGACGAGCCTGCCCGGCGCGCAGAGCGACGTCGACACATCGGCGACGCAGCTGCAGCTGGACATGGCGAGCTCCCTCGACTCGCGCCTCTCGCCGGACCTGCGCACCGCGGTCGCGCTCTCGATCAACCGACAGGACCTGGTGAACCAGCTCGCGGGCTGGGCCGTGCCCGGGATCGCGGTGGGGGACAGCCACGTCTACGTGCAGGGCCAGCAGGGCTACAAGCCGACGTCCACCTCGGCGGTGCCGACGACGACCATCCCGGTGCCGACGTCGTCGACCTCGACGACGGTGATCGGCGCGGGCGGCACGGTGGACTTCCCGGTGACGCCGGTACCGGACCAGGCCGACGCGTTCCTGGCGGCGTCGGGCCTCGTCCGGACGCCGGATTCGCCGTACTACCACTCGGCCTTCGGCATCCCGTTCACGTTGCACATGGTCGTGGACGAGAGCGACCCCTGGGCGGTGCAGGCCGCACCGCTCATCAAGGCCCAGCTGGACGCGGCGGGATTGGAGACGACCGTGTACGACGTGAGCTCGGTCTCGGCAGCGGGGGAGGCGCTGGCGGGCGGCTACGCGGACATGGCGCTGCTGCCGGTCACGTTCTCGCCCTACATGAGTCAGACGCTGGCCCGGTACACCCAACTGCTCGGGCCAGCGGGCAAGAACGGGTCGCAAGACTGGACGGACTACTCGAACACCCAGTTCGACCAGCTGGTAGAGACGGCGTCGCAGCAGCTGAACCCGAACACGGCGGCGGGCTACTACCTGCAGGCGGACACGTTGCTGTGGGACCAAATGGTGTCGCTGCCCTTGTTCGCCGAGCCGGCGGCGCTGGCGTGGAGCCGGACCGTCGGCGGGATGACACCGACGCCCCGCAGCGACGCGCTGCTCTGGTTCGCCCAGCTGTGGGCGGTGCGGGTGCCGGAGTCGACGAGCAACACGACGCCCACGCTGCCGGGGCAATAGGGAGGGTCGCCGTCCCGTTGGTGCGGGCGGGGGGCGGTCGGCGAAACGCCTGCCCCGGCAGTCAAGAGTGGCGAGGGTGACGCGCTACCATCTCGAAACGCTGATTTTCAGCCGTTCGCCCGTCGGAGTGGCGGAATAGGCAGACGCGCCAGCTTGAGGGGCTGGTGCCCGCAAGGGCGTGGGGGTTCAAGTCCCCCCTCCGACACGTAACAACCCCCACGCGGAAGATTCGTCCGGAACCCGCAACGACGCCGTGACCTTTTCACCCTCTGCGCTGCGCTGATAGCGAAGATGGACACCGGCAGCGCGGTACACCCGCTGACGCTCGTTGGTGTCTGCTTCAGCCAGCAACGGGGTGAGACCGCCCACCCCTTCAAGCAGTCGATGCACTTCGCTCCCGCTCAGGAGCGATCGGCCACTCGACTCGTACTTGTCGATGACGGCCTGCACAGTGGCCAGCTCGACCTGCGCGGTACGGGTGCGCTCCGTCAGGAGCTTTGGGTCCATTCCCGCCTCGAGCGCCTCCAGGTACTGGCTGATCTTCTTTCGGGCCGCGGAGGCTTGACGGCGCGCCCGGCGCAGTTCGGGGGACTCGGCGGAGCGGTAGCTGTCGGCTTCGAGGATGGCTGCCACGGTGGCGTCGAGGCACTCGGGCGAGGTCAGCTCCGACAGCCAACCATCGACGGCCGGCAGGATGCGGTCCTCGGCGACGAAGAGAGACTTGGGGTGGTTCTCGTCGCTCGGGTATTCGCCGCGGTAGGTGCACTGGTAGCCCAGTCGTTGTGCAGCGCTCCTGCGCCTCACCGTGTGGCCCTGCATCCGGCGACCGCACTGGCCACAGATCAGGAGGCCGCGCAGGGCGTAACGCGTCGGTTGGGACCGGTCGGGTCGAGGGCCCGGGATGGCGGGGGAGCGGTCAGGTTGGGCCTGTCGCCAGAGTGACTTCGAAACGATGGGAGCCACGATGCCGTCGGTCTCGATGACCTCGATAGCGGGTGCCGGGGTCATCCGGGTCACGTTGCCGGCGGCAGGGTCATTCACGTCGTAAAGCCGTTCGATCTTGCGATAGCGGCCGTAGGTGCCCTGGCCCTTGTATTTGGGGTTGATGACGATGGCGCGCACCGCACTGACCGACCAGGCGCGACCTTGTCGGTGAGGATTGCGCTCCCGGTCGGCCGCCGAGGGGCAGGGCACACCCTGCTCGGTCAGGCGAGCGGCGATGGTCCGAAAGCCGATCCCCTCGACGCGCCAGGAATAGATCTGCTCGACCACCTTGGCGGTCTCGGGGTGCACGACCAGGTTGGTGAGTTCGACGCCCTGCCGGGCCTTCTCGGGGTTGGGGTGGGCCACGCCGGTGCGATCGAGCCGGTAGCCGTAGGGCGGGCGTCCCCCGAGGAAGCGCCCTTCCGGTGCCATCGCCTTCATAGCGGTCCGCACCCGCACCCGCAGTCGATTGCGCTCGGCCTTGCTGAGCCCGCCGAAGAGCGACATGAGCAGGTCGTGGGCCTCGGAGTCCGGGTCGACCGGGCCACCGACTTCGGGCACCCAGAGCTGCACGCCCCAGTGGGCGAGCTGGGGCAGGATGTTCTGCACCTGGCCAGCCGAGCCGAAGGCGCGCTGGGGCTCACCGACAACGATCCCACTCCAGCCGCGAGCTGGATTTGCCAGCTGCGCGATGAGGCGAGCCGCAGCGGGGCGCCGGGGCCAGGGTACCGAGCGGGAAACATCGGTGTCGTGGGTGACTGAGACAATCTCGGCTCGGCCAACCACCAGAGCGGTGGCTCGAGACAGTTGCCAGCGCAGGCTCTCTTCGGGATTCTGCTGGTCGTCCGTCGAGGTCCTGGCGTAGGCGGTGAGTGGAATGAGCGACTTGGCGTCCGTCATGCGGCACGCTCGGTGCGTTGGGCCCGACGGGCCAGGGCAGAGTGGACCAGTTGCGCCAATGCAGCGGCCAGATCGGTCGTCATCACCGGCGGCGTTGGAGCCTCAAGGGGGATCTCGTCGTTGTCACTCACGGGAGCCAGCCTGACGATCCGCAACATGCACCCGGAGAATATCCCCGCCGTGTGCCCGAGAGCGCTCACGCTCTGCCGAACGGTCCCTGAAGCTGGCTGATTGCCTCGAGCGGGGAGTTCTGCATGCTCGCCGATGACCTTCGTCCCGCTGATTTTCATCCACAGTGTCGTGGCGGACTCGCGACCATTTGACGGCCCCTCTGCCCACCTGCCGATCAATGTACGAGGGCAGTCCGTGGACCCATACGAAGCTGCTTAAGCCTGACCGATGCCCCGGGTCGGCCAGGTGCTACGGCAACTCCTCTTCTGAAGGCAACTTGGCCACCACAGCCGACGTGAAACGGGATACTAGGGTTCGACAGGATGGAGTGATGGAGTCCAACGGAGACGACTTGGAGAGGCTGTTCGGAGACACGGCAAACGGTCTGCCCGATCACGTGATCGACGGGAACACGCGGTCGGTCATCTTCACGGCCGAGACGCTTCCCACCTCACCACAGACCATCACCTGTGACGCCATCTGGATGCGTCTCGTCGGTTTGCACTTCTACAACAGCTTTCCCGTGGACAGTTCGGACCTTTGCATCGACAAGCGACACTGCACATTGCTTGGGCTCCTGCTCTTGTCAGTCCTGTTCCACCCCGAGCCGACGACAGTCGACGTCGAGCTGACCCATCCCGCCTCGTGGATACGCCATCTTCGTATTCGATACCAACAGCCTGAGGTCCACGAGTACAGCGAGGGCTATGAGACCCTGCCACTCGTCGTTGCGTATCGACCGAGCACAGTCGAGCGTCATCCGTGGTCAGAACAACTCCCGCCTGACCCCTTTCATCTACCGAGTCTCCAGATCACCACGCCGGACGAGATAGGCCCCATCAACGGAGTGACCAACGACTTCTGGGCGGACTTCGAGAACCGTGACACCGTGGTCGTGGAATCGTCCGATCACGGCATGGTTCGACTGGCTGAACTCCTCCTCAACGTTGGACTCGCTGACAACGAGCAGAACGAGTTTCAGCTCGAGCAAGAAGGGGGATTCAGGGGCGTGGCACCTCTGAGCGCCGAACTTGGGATCTCACTCCCGGGAAGCCTTGGGTACGACCCGAACGACCGCCGCTGAAACTCTGCGCTGCGGCTCGGTGACCCTACGAGAGATTCGTCGGAGTAGCGGGTAGGCGTTCAACGACGGAGCCAGATCGCAGATCGACTCTCACTCTTCGCACCCATTCTGCGGTTGGTGTCCACGAGTTGGCCGGATGGAACTCCATCTCTACCAAGCTCGCTTCCTTCGGAATCCCTCGCCCAAGGTCCTCGTCTCCCCAACGGACAACACCATCTGGGTGTGCACCCCATCCTCCGGCGCCCGAGTGGTCGTACTCACTCCCGAGGTTGTCATGCACTTCGCCGAGGCCCCACGAGGTGTCAAGACGGCGGTCGGACTTGCGGAACCCAGGAACGAAGTCGTAGTGGAGCACTGACCCCGAGATCGTCCGAAGCTCGATGCCTCGAACCACGATGTGTTGCCCCTCGACGAGTTCACCCAGATCCACGTCGAACGGGACGTCGATCGTGCGTCGTCGCTGATTAGGGTCGTAGTCGGAAGGTGGACGGTAGGACTGCTGATGCTCCGCTCCGCAACTCGGGCAGCGATACGACCACGATCCAGCGGCGAAATCCGCTACATCCGGGCCGTTCTCGATCTCGCATCGTTCCCCGGTGTCCGGGCAGCAGAGCACGATTGACCGGTCTCGGAGGATGCTTTCGGGAATCTCGACCGGCGTACCGTCGCCCGAGAGTGGTACGTAGATTGCTCGATACGCCCTCTGGACGAAGGGTCGTTCCTCCATCAGGTTCTGGTGCTCAACCCCCAGATCACGATGACAGCGTAGCCATGTACTTGACCCCCCTGGCTACGCACTGAAGCGCCTGGGCCGCACTCGTCCGGCCGGCCGCGCGATCAGTGGTGACACGCCTTCGCTCGGCGACGTGGATGTGCCAGTTCTGTAGTAGCCCATCGATGGTGCCAGGCGAGCAGCTCGGCCTAGGCCGGGTCGGCGTTGCGAGTCTCGAACGCCGCGTAGGCCAGTGTGATGCGAGGCTCGACGACGCCGGCAGAAACCGCATGGTCAACCACACTCACGCCTGAGACCCCATTGCCCTCCGACTCGGAGGTCTCAGCCACGAGCCAGCCTATGTAGCCGGCGATTTCGGGCGTCCGCAGAGCAGAAGCGCTCGACGGCAATGTGCTTGTTCGGTGTGGTCGTGTGCACGCCACGGCGGAACTTGGGCGGAACGACGGAACTCTGGGCCCGGAAGGCCACGGCGCCGAGGGAGTGGTGCATGCTGTCGAGGGCACAGATCAGCCTGTCCGGGCGGTCGGGGGCACCTCCTCGTCATCACCGCAACGTGGCAGCCGGCGGATCGTGGGACCGCAGGTGCCTCACCACGTCCGCACGTCCCGCACATACACACCATGCACTGAGACCCAACCGATACCCGCACATCAACGTCCACCATCAGCCGTACCACTTCACAGGCCAGCGTCTTCGGACCTTCGCAAAGCTAATCATCACCAGCCGTCCATCACCCACATCAGCTCGCTTCACACGAATGGCATCAGAGGGGGTTCCAGGGGCCGATCGTGGTCGGAGATCGGCTGAGGAACTGTGGGACGACCGGCGTCCCGCCAGTGGGATGCACCGTGCTTTCAATCCGCAGGATGACGCTGGGGTCGGGCTATCGCTACCTGATGGAGTCGGTGGCGGCCGGCGATGGCGTGCGCCACCAATCGATGAGTCTGGCCGACTACTACGCCGCATCTGGCACGCCGCCCGGGGTCTTTCTGGGCGCGGGCCTGGCCGCCCTCGACAGCGGCCGCGGGGTCGAGATCGGCTCAGAGGTCAGCGAGCAACATCTGTTCAATCTCCTCGGGATGTGCGCCGATCCGATCAGCGGCGAACCACTGGGACGCCCGCCGCTCCGCTCGCGGTCCTCATCGGCCACGCGTAGGGCGGGACGAATCGGGACCATCGGTTCTCCCGTCGACGTCGCTGGTCGGGTGGAGCCGGCGGCCCGTGACGAAGCCGAGGTTCGAGCACTGACTGCGACGAACCGGGCGCCGGTGGCGGGGTTCGACCTCACCTTCTCGCCCAGCAAGTCGATCTCGACGGCCTGGGCCTTGGCCGACGCCGGCACCAAGGCGGCGATCTATGCCTGCCACCGCCGGGCCATCGAGGTCGTGCTCACCTACGCCGAACGCGAGGTCTTCCACTCGCGTTCGGGCAGAAACGGCGTGGTGCAAGAGGACATCGAGGGCGTGGTGGCCACCGCGTTCACCCACTTCGATTCGAGGGCCGGCGACCCACAGCTCCACGACCATGTGGTGGTGGCCAACCGGGCCCGGTCGGTGTCCGACGGGGCGTGGCGCACTCTCGACTCGCGGGGTCTGTTCAAGAGCGTGGTCATGCTCGGAGAGTTGCATCAGGGCATCCTCGCCGATCTGTTGACCCAGGAGTTGGGGTGGGACTGGGACGAAAGGTCACGGCGTCATTCCGAACAGGTCCGCTGGGAGGTGGCCGGGGTTCCCGAGGCACTTATGGCCGAGTTCTCGCAACGGGCCGCCGCCATCGAGGAGCGCAAGGAGGTGCTGATTCCCGCGTTCGTCGCCGCACATGGGCGCCAGCCCACCACGACCGAGATCATCAAATTGCGCCAGCAAGCGACACTCGAGACCAGGCCGCTCAAAGAGCACCGCCACCTCGGTACGATGACCGAAGGTTGGCGCCAGCGGGCCGAGCATTACGTCGGACGTGAGCCGGACTCTTGGGTGGCTGGCCTCTCCGACCGCAACGACCTGCCGCTGCTCCGAGCCGGTGACCTGGCCGACGAGATCCTTTCCGACGCGGCGTCGGTCACGATCCGCAAGGTGTCCGAGCGAAGGGCCACCTTCTCCCGGGCCAACGTCCTGGCCGAAGTCAACCGCCAGTTCCACGGTGTCCGCTTCGCCTCTCCCGACGATCGGATCGCCGTGGCCGAGCGCACCGCCGACCTGGCCACCGGGCAGTCCTTGCTCCTCTCGGCACCTGAGTTGCACTTCACGCCGGAACACTTGCGCCGGGCCGATGGGACCAGCCGGTTCCGGGCCAAGGGACAGGAGCTCTACACCACCGCCATCGTTTTAGATGCCGAGGCCCGCCTGCTCGACGCCGGGCAAGAAGCGAGTGGTCCGTCCGTCACAAGGGGCACGGTTACCGCCACCCTGCCGGGCCAGCACCATCCCCTGTCCATCGATCAGGCGCTTGTGGTCGAGCAGATCGCCACCTCCGGGCGCAGGCTCGACGTGTTGGTCGGACCGGCAGGGACCGGCAAGTCGACCGCGATGGCCGGACTGCGGGTCGCCTGGGAAGCCGAACACGGCGCTGACTCCGTGCTCGGTCTGGCCCCCTCGGCCGCCGCAGCCGAGGTGCTGGCCGAAGCGCTGAGGATCGAAACCGAGAACACCGCCAAGTGGCTCCACGAGCACCGCCAGCAAGCCGAGCGATTGGCCAAGATGGCCGACCTGCGCGCCGCGCTGCGCTCTCCGGCAACCTCGCGACGACGATCCGCTCTGCACGCGCAGCTGGTCAGTGCCGAAGAGGAATTCACCAAATGGCAGCTTCGGGCGGGCCAGTTGGTGATCGTGGACGAAGCCAGCTTGGTCGGGACGTCTGCCTTGGATGAGCTGGTGAGCGCCGCCCGAGAGGCCCGAGCCAAAGTGGTCCTGGTGGGGGATCAGGCCCAACTGAGCGCCATCGACGCCGGCGGGATGTTCAGCGCCTTGGTACGCGATAGGGGCGCTCTGGCGGCAGAGCTCACCGACGTGCGCCGGTTCACAAGTCCCTGGGAGAAGGCGGCAAGTGTCGAACTGCGGGCTGGGTCCCCTGACGCCATCGACGCTTATGCGTCCCATGGGCGAGTGGTCGGAGGGAGTCGAGACGAGATGCTCGACGCCCTCTATAGAGCATGGAAGCAGGACACCGAGGAGGGCAAGACGAGCCTGATGATTGCCGGGGATCTCGGCACCGTCGGCGACCTCAACGCGCGGGCCCAGGCCGACCGGATGGCCGCTGGAAGCGTCAGTGGGGACCGGGTTGACGTGGCCGGAAGGGCAATGGCTGGGATCGGGGACCAGGTGGTGACCCGCCAGAACAACCGGCGTATGGCCACCGGAAAGCGGTGGGTGCGCAACGGTGATCAATGGAGCGTCATCGGGTCACACGGCGACGGCTCTCTCACACTCAAGCGACTCCATGGAAGCGGGAAGGTCCACTTGCCGGCTAACTACGTGCGCGAGCACGTGGAGCTGTCCTATGCCTCGACCGCACATCGCGCGCAGGGCCGCACCGTCGCTACGGCCCACGCCATGGTCGGTCCTACGACCACCCGAGAAGTCCTGTACGTCTCGGCCACCCGAGGGAAGGAAGTCAACCGCCTCTATGTGGACACCCACTACGACCCCGACCCGCAGACCTCCCATGAGGAAGCGCTGGAGCCAATGACGGCCAAAGGCGTCCTCGTCGGAGTGCTTCGCAACGAAGGTGCCGAAGTGGCCGCCATCGACATCGTCCGTCGCGAGCAGCACGAGGCGGAGGGCATGGAACGGCTCTCTGCTGAGTACCTGACATTGGCCACCGAGGCACAAGCCGAGCGCTGGGATGCCCTCCTCGCACGCGCTGGGCTCTCCGAGGTCGACCTGGCCAACGTGACAGCCAGCGCGGCAAGGGGCCCGCTGTTCGCGGCATTACGGGATGCCGAAGCCCGCGGTCTCGACGTTTACGCGGCTCTGCCACAGCTCGTCGCCGGCAAGTCCTTGGTTGATGCTGCCGATGTCGCCGCTGTTCTCCATAGCCGGGTCGATCGTTGGTCGCACGCCGCCGGTGGCAGGCGCCGGCACGGTGAACATCTGATCGCCGGCCTCATCCCGCGAGCCCGAGGTGTGACGGATCCCGACATGGCCCGCGCCCTGGCCGAGAGGGACCAAGCCATGGAACAACGGGCTCTGTCGTTGGCTGAAGAGGCGATTGCGGCCCGACACAGCTGGCTGCGACCGCTCGGACCTCCGCCGAGCGGATCAGCCCAGCGGGAGCGCTGGTTGCGAGAAGTGTCGACCATCGCGGCCTACCGGGACCGCTGGCAAATCGAGGGTCGGCGCCCCCTGGGCGCGGCCACGGATCGAGGGAACCTTGAACAGACAACCCAACGCAAGTGGGCGCTGGCGGCAGGGGAGCGGGCGAAAGCGATCAGCATGGACACACCGGTCCAACTAATGAATCCCGGGTTGGATCCCCCCATAGGGGTTCAGCGGGGAGTCGAAATGTGAGTGAATTCGGGTCGCATGCTTACTGTCTGCTAGCCCGCCAAGAAACGACAATTGGGATACCCGCCAAGTGCGCAATACCGTTGAGGCGATGGCCAATCCGCCGAAACAGGTACCCCTGCAAACAACCGGAGCTACCCAGTGGTCCGACTATGCCTTGGACAGGTTCGCAGCTCCTGAGATGTCGAAATTCACGTCTGCAACCATCCCAGATGTCGGCGAGTACGCAACGAATCGCGAATGGTGGGTACGCCACTTCTTTCTGAGTTCAATCCTCCGAGGTACCCCTGCCGCTCCGTACCGTCAATACATGATGAACTTCTTGCGTCGCACGGAGCTGGCCTTTCAAGAATACGACCTCGCTCGTGAACGGACGTTCCAACACCTCAATAGCCCTCGCGGTCAGGGTATCGGCCACTACATGGCTGCCATCGGCCACTGGGAGGTGTTCTTAGGGCAGGCGTGGCACGCCATTCTCCTGCTTTCCTATATCGGCGGTCTCAATGGGCAGGGCATCTACGAGGCCGGAGAAGGCACTATCGAAGAGCGAATGAACTTTCTGTACAACCGGAGTAAGCACGCCGAGAAATCGATCACCGGTGACTTTTATCCCGAGGACAGCACGCTGTGTCTCTGGCTCTACAACGAAGGATTGAAGGTGACCGACGGACACCTGACCTTCCTTGAAATGCACGAGGTGCTACGGAATCTCGCAAAATGGGCTGACCGCGTTGAGGATCCAGTCACGATGCGGGAGAAGATCCTTGAAGATGTAAAGAAAGCAGAGATTGACAGCGGCCAACCGCCACATCAGGGGTTGTAGAGCCGACAGTCGGCGTTAAGAGTCGCCCCAATCGCGGGACTGCGACGGGCGAGTGCATGTCAAGATATCTGGATGATCGGCGGCGACCCCGAGTTCGAGGACCTCTACGTCGACGCTCTTTTGGAATTGGCCGACCACGATGTTCCTCCTGTGTTCCACATCTGGTGGTCCGCCAATGGAATGTTTCCTAACAAGTCCCTTAGCGAGCGCCTCTCCCTATCCGAGAGGGTCATGAGGAGGCTGCTGGATGAAGGACTTGTTGATCTCATTCGATCGGAGAGAGACGACGAGCCACCGATTCCTCCTGGCGAATGGAATGACATCCTGCGCCGGTACTTCACATGGGTCCCCCACCCAGAAGATGGGGTCACAATGCTCTTCCGGATTACGTCACTAGGGCGGGAGCGATGTCGGGAAATGGCGAATATGGGGTACTCGATTTGGCGCCAGCTCGACTGTGTGCGGCCTCGACCCACCCAGGAGTCGTAGCCCTGCTGCAAATACGCCGGCTTGGTGTCACAGCGGCATAGACTTGGGACGGTTCGGTCTGCACACGCTGGCTGCGATGATGGCGGAGTGGGTCGGGCAATCCTCGTAGATCGTGCGACTCAGAAATGGGTGCGAAGCACGGGCCGGAAGGTCACGTTCGCGGAGCATCCTTGGCTAGCCGGCCCAATTGGTGGTCCGGGTCGGATCGCCGACGAGTGGCTGCAAGGTGAAGCCGAACGACTCGGTGGAACCCTCGCCGCGGGTGGTGGCCTCCTCGAGCGAATGAGCGACCTAGGAGGCAGCGATTTCGATCCGAGTCTCCTGGCCCGCCCGATTGTTGAATTCTACGAGGAGACCTCCGAATACCGCTTGGAGGTGCGGTCCCAATGGAGCCGTGGTGCATGGCCGGTCGGCTGGCTCATCACGTCAATCTTCTCCCGACGCCTTGACCAACTGAACCTTCCGCTTCGCCCGCTCGATGTTGCCAACGGGATGGACAGTCGGATCGTTGTGATCCGGGATCACTCGGGGACTCGACTCGGAGCAGCATGGATCCGAACCCTGCAGGCGACCGGTCAGACTGTCTACAGCGGGTGGTATGGCTCCGTGACACTGCCGGGAGCAGAAGCCCCCAGCCTCCGGGTCATCTTCCCCCTCCCCAATGGCAGCGTCACGGTGTTCCTCCGACCGGAAGTCCGAGGCGACGGTGCTCTTGTCCTCACGTCCCCGACGGGACCATTTGGCGCTGAAGGCGCCTATCTCATCGTCTCTGAGGCCGACCGAACCTCAGCGTGGGTCAGGCGAGCCCCCCTGGCTGAGCGGTTCGTCGTTTGGATTGACGATGAGGAAACTCTGCGTGCCGATCACGATCTCGCGCTGGGGAAGATCCCGGTTGTCCAGCTCCGGTATCGCATCGCCAGAACTAGACCTTCTCCGGACGAGGCGAACTCGGTTTAGTCGCCCGGACGCCGGGTGAAAGAGACGGGGACAAGAGACCTATTGACCAATAGGATCCGAAACGCGAAGGTGAAGCAGTGCCGGAAATCCGAGTGTGGCTTGATGATTGGGAACACCAGTGCTGCGGTGATCGGCGCAGCGTTGGCGATGACATTGAGCTTGCAGTGTGGAGATCGCCGGGCCTTTTGTGGGAACAGCGACACGACTACACCGCCGGAGGAGGTGGCGGACCGTCCGCGGCGCGGATGAAGGGCCGGCTGGTGGACATCGCCTGGCACCCAGCCGTTCTGGAACCCGCCGGTGACCGAGGTGCTCGAGTTGTCGGGTACGGACCGGGCGTACCGTGCGAGTCAACCGATAATGAGCCCGATGTGTCATGGGCATTCGAGTTCACAATCGACACCGACGCTGCGCCACCCATTGACGTCGGGTCAGCCCGACCCTTGGAGGAGCCTTCTCGCGAAGGCGGCGTGACAATCTTTCTTGACTTCGACCGCCTCCAAAGCGATGAGGACGAAGAGTATCCGCCGCGATGGTTTGGATATGTTGAACACGAGGGTGATCCAGTTGTGGAGGAAGGCCCGTTCTTCGAAGATGCCGAAGACGCCGTCCGTTGGTGGAAGCGCCGGTCGGAGCGGATCTTTGTCCGCTTAAACGAGCGCGAGACACTGTGGGCGGGGGTGGGTGAAGCCCCTGAAGTAAGTGGCAAGGCTCTGGGAGTCTTCGACGAGAACGATCCCCGCGGTCGGCCTGAAGGTGCCAGGGAGACCGTCCGAGTAGCTCTAGCCGATTCTCGAGCCCGTCAAGAAGAGGAGAAACGCCAACAGCATGCCGAAGACGGGCTCAACTTCAAGCGCCGGCGGCTTGCGGCCAACCTCTCGGTTGAGGACGTAGCGCTTCGTGTGGCGAAGTCGACAGGATGGGTCGAAGAGATTGAGTCCGGACTTGACGATGACGTGTCACTCTCCAACTGGATTGATCTTGTGTGGGCCACTACCGAGCCATGGCCGGAAGCTCGAGAGACTGCGGATCGCCTGTGGGGTGCGGGCGGATGGTTTGCCTTTGCACCATTGGCACCGCAATTGGAGCAGGCCGAGGACTTCGTCACTCGCCGGATGGCAGGTCCTGCAGTTGACAGATGAGCCTCCAGGGATCGCCGCTGACCCCTCCCAGTCGGCCGGGACTGATGCCACGCTGCGGGTCCTGGAGAGGCTCTGATCTCGCTTCGTCAGGCATGATGATGGGATGCGAGAGCAACCGCCGCTCCCTGATTTTGATGCAATGCCAAAGGCGGTCCTTAACGACTTGGAAACCCGATTTCAGCAGATACCGTTTGAGAGGGTTCGCCGGATGGCCGATTTCTGGGCTCTTCGAGACGTGGAGATGGATCACGTTCGATTGCTCACCCTTCGAAACGGGCTTTCGCCGGACGACCGCCTGTCCGTCGAGACATGGTGGTTAAATCAGATCAGTACGCACCTCGCCAACACAATCGATCGACTAACGGGGGAGAATCGTGCCAAGTCGATTCAGTTGGCACGCAAGCGTCCACGATGGCTACGAGGTAACACCTTGTCTCAAATCTGGTTCAATACGCTTGGGCCCGGCGGCAGATGCTGGTTTGGTAATCGATACACGACGATTCGCCGCCTCACCTTCAGGTTTCACTGGCGTCCATAGATTGTTGATCGCTGCTCGGTTCGACTGCCCCCTTACATTGCCGCCGGCTCGGCGGGACGAGCTCTCAGCTAGCTCGCGTAACGCCACGCGCTTGGTCTCGCGAGGCGGTCAGAGCTCCCTGCGCATTGTGGTGCGTGTAACCACATAGACCCACGGTCCGGGCAGCTCCCCGAGCGCTTCAATCCTCCGCCACTGCGACGCGACAATCTCAAGCTGGCCCCAGCGGTTGAGCGCGGAGCTCGGATCGAGTCTGACGTGACGCGCCTTCGCGCCAACGACCGCGCCGAGCTCGGCAGGCCGGTGAGCGTGGTAGCGGTCCCTGGTGATGACGATCCAGCCGAGCTCGGCCACCTGGGGGATCCAGACGGGGTCCTTCGTCCCCGGAGCGATCGCGCACGGCGGGCGGGTCGCGCCGTCGATGCCCAGACCTCCGGGGTCTCCCGGGTAGGTCACGTCGGCCCGGACAGAGACGAGGAGCTTGGCCAAGCCAAGGAGATCCGCGTCGATGTAGAAGCGGATCGCCACCAGAGCGGGGGCCTACGCAGCCGGCTGCCGGCGGATCCGCTCGAAGTCGAGAGCTGCGACGACGAAGTCGAGGGAAAGCCCGTAGCCGCTAGCCACACTCTCGATGGAGTCCCCGGCCCGGACCATCTCGTCGAGGGTGTCGGTCGGGATGCCCGCCACCGACGGCGAGCCGAAGCGCACTTCGGGGTCGATGATCACCGGCGACTCCTTGCCCGCAGGATGCAGGCGCACCACGACCCCGTTGCCCTCTTGGTCGAACTCCACCCGCTCAAGGAAGCTCTGGGCCGGCGGGGTTAGGAGTACCTGACCGCTCGAGGGCTCGTAGCACGGCGACAGCTCGGGATCGAGGTTGGCGTCGCGCTGGGCCTGAATCAGCAGCCGGCGGTCCGGTCCGACCCAAGGGCGCGCATGCGCCAGCGGGTAGGGCACACCGACGCTCTGGCGCAGGAGGTCTATGAAAGCGCGCAAGCTGCCGAGCTTCACGCCAAAGTCCTTGCGGTAGGCGCGCAGGTAGCGCGCCTCGACAAGCTCGCCCCAGGTCACCTCATTCGAGCCCGTCGGCTCGACGCGCAGCACGGGCGGGTAGACCTTGCCGCGCCGCTCTCCGCCCTCGAGCCACCAATGCAGTGTCGAGCGAGGCACATCGAGGACGGACGAGGCCAGGACCTCGTCGTAGAGGGGTCGCTCGAGGAGGGTGAGGGTGCCAGCCACGCCGGTCATTGTGCACCAGGCGTGCGCGGCGTGCGCGGTTGGTAGCCTGTCTGGACACATCGTCCCTGGTGCGAGGAGGTGTCGCAGCGTCCGCGGGTCACTGCCGGGGCTGCGGGCCCAAGCCAACGCGGGCAATGGACGCCACAGTGGCATCCGGGGGCCCGTGGCGTACGCACCCGTCAGGCAGCCGGCAGCCAAAGCTCTGTGGTTGCCACCTCGCGCACAGGATTGCCACCGATTTTCGCTCGGACACGGGCTGATCCCCCTGCCGGGCAGGAATCAAAAGCATGCAGGCCATTGTTTCGAGTCCCCCCTCCGACACGCTCCAGGTCCACGCCCTGCAGGTCTGGGACCTGGGAGGATTCGGAGCTGGTCTTTTCACCGACACGCTCCAGGTCCACGCTCCGCAACGTTGAGGTGAGCTTGACCTGTTCGGATGAGCCGACACGGCGGTACGTGACAGTCAGCCCGAGAGCCTGGTAAAGCGCCGCCCGGTCGGCCTGTTCGATCGTTTCGAGAAGCTCGGGCAGGTTGTGCAGAGTCGAGAGCGTTTGGACCACTTGGGCGAGCGTGAGGGAGGCTCTGGTGACGGAGGCGCCGTCGCCAGCACCGCTTCGGCGGCTGCCTTCTCGCGTTGGGTGGCCGCGATCCGAGATGCGATCAGCTCGGCGGGGATACCCGCCTCCAGGCCGTCGAGATGCTTGGTCTGTTTGCGTTCGCACTCGGCGAGCGTGGCCCGGGCCCGGACGAGGGCCGGGTCTTCCCGGTGTCCCTCGACGTCAGCTTCGACCACCTGGGCGGCGGTGGCCTCGACGAGCTCCGGTGTGAACAGGCCGCACAGCCACGCGTCCACGTGGGGGAGCAGCCTGTCCTCGCGCACGGCCAGGCTCTGGGGATGGCCGTTGAACGGTACCGGGTAGTCGCGGCTCAGCTTGCAGCGGTAGAAGGCGTGTCCTCGGACCAGATTGCCCTGGAGCGTCTTCCCGCAGCAGTCGCAGACCACCATGCCGGCGAGCGGGTAACGGGATCCTGTGGCCCGGCGCACCCCCGCATGGGTCCGGTGACGGGCCGGCGTGACGGCGTTCGTGCGGGTGTTGGCGGCGATGAGCGCCTGGACCCGGTGCCAGGTCCCCTCGTCGACGATTGCCTCGTAGGTCTGCACCGTGGCCGTGACCCACTGGTCCCGTTCCTGCCACTCCTGTCTGATGACGTGGCCGAGCATCGGCGTATCGGGGTCGAGTAGCACGTCGGTCTTCTTGGTGCGGCCAGAGACGTGGTAGCCGAGGTACCGGGGGTTGGCCAGGATGCTCCGCACGGCCGACATGGCCCAGGCATGGCCGGACCGGTGCGAGTTGCGGGTCCGGTCGTGGGCTGAGGGGCAGGCAACGTCCTCGTTGGTCAGCACGGTGGCGATCTGCTTGTAGCCGGCGCCGGCGAGGTACATGGCGAAGATGCGGCGCACGATGGGCGCGGTCTCGGAGTCGGGCTCGAGCTGGTGGAGCCGGGCACCGGATGCCGCCTTGGACGGGTTGGAGTGGGGGCCCTGGTCCGCGATCCGGTACCCGTAGGGCGGCCGGCCACCGAGCCAGCGCCCGGCCTGGGCGTGGGCCCGTACGGCGTTGGCGACCCGCAGGCGGGTCCGGTTGCGCTCGGCCCGGCTCATCGTGCCGTAGTTCGACAGCGCCATGTAGTGCCCGTCGTTGTTGATGTCGACGGCGCCGCCCAGCTCGGGCACCCACAGCCCCACGCCGTAGTGTGCGAACTGGAAGAGGATCCCCTCGAACTGGGTGCCCGAAAAGGCGCGCTGGGGCTCGGCTATCACGAGGGCATCCCAGCCGCGGTTCGGGTTCTTCAGATCACGCAATATGCGGGACGCTTCGGGGCGGCGCTCCCACGGCAGGCTGCGGCTCTTGTCGACGTCGTGGTAGGTGGTGACGATCTCGCCGTGGGGGTCGACCAAGCGAGCCGCCGTGTCGGTCTGCCAGCGCAAGCTGTCCGCGGGATCCTGCAGATCGTCGGTCGAGGTGCGGGCACTCAGGGCGAAACGGATCATGCTGCCTCACGTGTCTGGTGGTCGCGCAGGGTCCGCACGATGCGGGCGAGCACAGCGGCCACATTCGGGGTCATCACCGCTGCGCCCTCGGCCACGAAGTCGACCGGCGCGCGGTGCTCCTCAGCAGACGACGACGCACGAGCCTCAACGGTAACGCGAGGTGGTTTCCGTGGGGGTGGATTGATCGTCCCCGTGTCGGGAGCGGCCTCCACGTCAGCCCATCGTCTCGTTGGTGGGCGGGCCCAATCGGGTCGTGAGTGATCGGGGGCATCGGAGTCCCGCTCGCCTCGGCCATCCAGGAAACCTGGGGGCACGCCGGAGGATGGACGTCCTCGCGACCGGTCCCGCTGTCGTGATGGCCAATGTCCAACCTCCTTCGGCGCGCTTTCAGCGTTCCAGGACTGGGTCGACGGGCAGCCATCTCCAGCCCCGGCGCCTCCTCCGCAGCGTCGTCCCGGGAAGTTGCCGGCCGAGGACCACCGGCGCTCCACGGCGTCAAGTCGCCGGCTCGGCTCGCAACAAGTTCTGGCGGCCTCGTGATCGTCCACATTTGCCCCTCGGGGAGCCCGCCAGAACTTCTCGCTCGGCCCAGGGGCTCCCCTCGCCGAGACTGGACCCCGCTCGCCGCCGGCGGTGGTCGTCGATTATGCGAACGACGCAGCGCCGTCGTTCGCAACGAACGAGGGGGAATTGCGTTCAGACGCGATCGCCGTGCACGATCAGGCCGGAGGTACCGAGTTCTACGTAGTCCGCCTCGGAAAGAGAATCCACGACGGTCGGTGTCGAAGATTTCGGCGAACAAGGCGAGCACCTCCGCAACTCATCCCACACCCAGCCTGTCAATGTCCGCGATCCGCTACACCACTTCACAGACCAGTGTCTCCGGACCCTTCCACACCTCACCATCACCAGCAGGCCATCAGCACCACCATCAGATTGCTCCACACGTGTGGCATTAGAGGAAATACGGGCGTCGCCGGTGGAGACAACGGTGGTTTCGATTGCCGTTGTCGCTGGGAGCCCAGAGTCAACAGGGAAGCGAACAGTGGGGGAGTGCAGCGGCAGTAGCAGATGGTAAACATGCGGGCATGGCGAACCGACCTGACCTGCCGCCTGGTTCGGCGGTAGTGGTCACAAACCCCGACGAGGACTGTTCGCCCGAAGCCTTCCATGCCTTTCTCGACGACCTTCTCGCCGGTCCTGAGCCCGAACTCGAGAGCCTGGGCGCGGCCGAAGCGTTACGGGAGTTGCGCGTCGACGCTGAGGCATGACAGCTGTCGGCAAGGATATCTTCGGTGGAGTTCAGATTGTCGCTGACATCAGCCGAGGCGGCCTGGATAGTAAACCCGGGGACTCGACTTGAGGGATTCAGAATCGCGTTGTTCTCGGGCCGATTGCTAACACCGAGCTAACCCGCCCACTCCGGCACTTCGCACGAGTGGGGCACCCCGTCAGTCGGGCATCATGGGTCGAATGAAGGGAGCACTGACAGTCGATGAGCCCCAGGGCGAACGCTGGGGCCTCGCACTCGACCTTCTGATCCACGGTCCTGATCTGGTTGCTCTCGGGTCAGGACTCCTACTCAGTCGGCACACTTCGGGACCTGCTTCCGATGGCCATATTCACATTGGAGTGGTCGCTAACGGCCCGAAAGAACGGGCTCAATCCGAGGTTGACGCAGCCCGCCAATGGGTGGGCAGTCTTGCCAATGCGGACGAGAGGTTCGGCACGTTGCTTCGCCGGTTCGGCGTCACCTGGGAGTACGTCGGCGACGGCGGAAGCGCAGTATTCACGCTTGCCAGGGTCGGCGAAGACGGAACCCTGATCTGGCCCGAAGGCAAGGGCGACCACTAGCCAGGTTCGCCGGCTTCGGGATCGGACGCGTCTACAACTCGCTCGACGCTACGTCCCCATTCCCACCATCCCGCCTCTGGGTACGGCCAACCGAGACGGTGCGCTGCTTCAAGAAGATCTCCGTTTGTTTGCCAGCCGACTCCAAGGACCTCGGCAGGTGCGCCAATTTCCAGGGCCTCGGCGTATAGACGATCCAGCGTTGATCGGGGGACGGTTCAACTGAAGGGATCCGACTGATCGCCGGGCGTTTCACCAGGAAGGCGCACCGGCGCGCCATTCGTGGCCATCCCCCAAGCCCACCCAGCATCGGCCGCATCACAGCAACGATCCTCACCCAGGAGCACGGTTCCAAGTCGCCCTCTGCGACGTCCGAGATCCTCGAGCGCCTGGTCTCCCGAGTCTCGCTCGACCACTTCGAGCCAGACTCGGCAACCCGGGTCGTAGCTGGCGGTCAGACGGTCTCCGATCCCGGCGTCTTCGGGGATCCGCACCCGGTCGTCCGGGCGTGAGTCGTTGAGATCAACGAAGTCGACCGGCCGGCCCCACTCAGCGTCAGCAACGTCATCGCATGCCCAGTTCGCGAGCGTTCCCAAGGAAGATCCAACTGACAGAACGTCAGCTGGTCCTCTCCCACGGTCAAGTAGCGCTTGAGGGGTGCCCTCGAATTGCCAACGACCTAGGGCGTCCATGTGGTCGCGCTCTTCCTGCCACCAGCTCGTCCCCAAGTGCCTGCTGGCGACGATGAGCTCTGCTACTGAGGCACAAGCCGCTGAGCGTCGTGTTAGCCGGGCCCCACCTGCGAGCTCCCGGCAGCGATGCGCACGAGCGTCACCAAAGGCCTCCGCAGCCAGCTCGAAAAGCTCAGCGGCATCGGGACCAATGCCCAGGAAGTCACGGACTTGCTCTCGGGCTAGCTCACGGGAACTCTCGATAGACATGACTGGTCCACCATCTCATTCAGACCTCACCTTGCGCACTTCCAGACTGGCCAATACGCCAGCTCGGGGTGAGGCCGAGCGGCACGATGGCGGCGAACCTGACCCTGATAATGGTGATCGTTGACGCCGTCTCGCTACCGTAACGGATGGCATGTCAGAAGACGAAGCAGTGTTGAGGATTATCGATGGGGACCCTCCTTCACGACGCTGGATCCTCAACACCGGAAATGAGTTCATCCAGTTCGACGAGCTAGAGGGCGCTATTTCTCACGGTTTGGGAGTCGCTCACACCGTCTTGGTGCGTGTTGACGGTTCCTTCTTCTGGATGGGCCAGTGGACAACCGAGGTGACCATGTACGGCGACGACGTCACCGAGGGGCCCCCTCCTCGCGATCTGCTCCGGTCTAGGGAGGAGCGCTATGAGATGGATCAGCGCCGACTAGCTCGCGAGGACAACGCGGCGGCGAGTTACGAGTCCGTGCGAGATGACTGGCTTCTCGAGCACGGGTTCGATTCGGTGTTCTTTGAATGTCAGATCCTCCACCCCCGCTCTGGATGGCGTCAAAGCTACGACGATCCCGAAGAGTGGATCCTCTTCGAAGAGTTCGGTTCGGACGGGAGTCCATGCGGTGCCAGGCTCAAGGGAAGCAGCGACGCAACCTTCGGAACGCCTGACGAGGTCCTCTCGGCTATGGCGGGGACACGCCACTTCGCGGAATGGGTCCTGCGCGTCCGTGCCGCACTTGACCGAGAGCGCTCCTGGTGCGAAGACGCGCGGATCGGGATCTCGACGCGACGTTGGTCACTCGAGGTGTATCCCCTCCAAGGTGAGCTCTTCCACGTCTCGAGCTCAACCAACCGCGAGTCCATTCGTCAGCACGGCCTCGATTGGCAGCTGATGGAGGTCGCTCCAGGGGTGGCGGGTAGCACCCGATTCGAGCTCCCGGTCGTCTTTCTCGACGAGTCCTTCGAGGGGGCTGAGTTCTTCGTCGACATGGCCCGATTTCCCGTAGACGTCTGGGCCGTGGAAGCGACAGGTCTGTGGGGCGAGAACGGACCAGACGGATGGGTCATCGTCCCTGAACCCATATCTACCGAACGCCTCCGTCTCGCTGACCAGGACCGAGTAGGCCGACGTGCGCAGGAGAGCGGCGATCGAACTCGCCGCAAGAAGAAACGAACCTGAGCGGGGTGAAGATCGGGGTCAAGCCGAGCGAGGAACCGGGACAGAGGATCTCGCTCACACCGCTCGGCGAAGCTCTGACCAGCCACTTTCCATTACGACGGGACGTGGAATTAAGTTGCCAGTCGATCCTCCGACACGATCAAAACCCGACTCCTTGAGTCCAACCTCCTGGTAACGGACGTGCAGTGCGGGCGCTCCGTGCACAGTTACGTCTAAGTAATCGGGTAAGACCAAAATTTCCTGAATGAACTCGTCGATCAGCACGCGTCGCTCGATCTCCGTCGCGGCCTTCCACGTCTTGTCGACGTCGAGGTTTGCGAGCAGTCGCGCGACGTCGTCGAAATGCTGTGCGATGTCGTCGGAGCGCGCCACCTCGACCTGCGTCGCCTCCGTCTCCCGCTGCGCCTCACGGATGGCCACGGACAGGCGCGCCTCCTCCTCGGCGAACAGGTCGGCCCCGATCTTGTCGTCGTAGTAGAGGCGCAACAGCTTGCGGCGCTGAGCCACCAGGTCCTCGACACCGTGACGGTTGCGGCGAGCGCGGGGCCCTCCGCCGGCCTTCAGGGCCGGCGTTCGGGCCTGCTCTAGCTCCGTGCGGATGGCGGCCTGCAGTCCCACGTCGTCGCCGATGAGCCGCAACCCCAACACGGCGGCCCGCAGGAGCCCGACGTTGGTCCGGCGGGGTAGGGCGCAGCCCTGGCCCCGGTGGTGGCAGCGGTAGAGCTTGGTGCCCTGGCCGTTCTGGTCGATCGCCATGAGGCGGCGGCAGAGGCCGCAGCGGACCCGGCCCGACAGCAGGTCGGTGCCCCGGGCCCGACCCTTGACCCGGCCCCGGTGGGCGGCGGCGAACTGCTCGGGGGTGATGATCGCCTCGTGACGGCCGGGGAACCACTCGTCGTTCATCATCACCTCGCCGAGGTAGATGCGAGACTTGAGGATGGTGAGCACCGTCGAGTACTTGATGCCGGTGGCATCGGCGATCTTGCCCACGCTCTGGCCCTCCGAGCGCAGCGTGAACACGCGCCGCACAACGGGTGCCATCTCGTTGGCGACGAGCTCGCCGTGGACGAGGTCGTAGCCGACCTTGGGACGATTGATCCACTTGCCCTGGCGCACGGCCTGCTGCATGCCCATCCGCACGTTCTCGGCCAGCTGCTCGCGGTAGAACTGCGCGAACGAGCCCAAGATGTTGTAGAACATCCGGCCCGTCGCCGAGGACAGATCGATCTTCTCGGTGAACGAGTGGAGCGCGACACCGGCCTGCCCGAAGCGGTCGGCCAGCATGATCAGGTCGCTCAGGTTCCGCGACAATCGATCGAGCCGCCACGTCAACACATTGGCGACGTGGCCCTCGTCCACCATGTGCAGGAGCTGTTGGAGGCCGGGCCGCTCGAGGTTTTTGCCCGACAGTCCCGGGTCGGAGACGACCGTCACCTCACCGAGATCGTGCAGCTCGGCGTAGACGCGCAGCTTGTCAGCTTGCCCGGCGATCGAGAAGCCCTCCGCTGCCTGTTCCTCCGTCGACACCCGGCAGTAGGCCACCGTCAACATTGCTGTCCTCCTGGTCCTCCACTTCGCCTTCGCTCACCATCCGCAACCCGATGCGCACCAGCACAGCGGCCACGCGCTCGTAGTCGGGCCCGGCCGTGCTCATCGCAGCTCCAGCTCGCTGCGGCGACGGGCCACCCGTTCAGCGAAGGCGGTGTGGCTGATGATCTCGTAGGTATGCAGATGATGCCCGATCGCGCCCAACGTGTCGTCGATGCGCTCGGTACCGAGGAGAGCGCCCATGGAGGCGAGGTAGCCGGTGAGACCCGGCAGCAGCTTTTCGATGGACTTGGAGCGCCGGGCCAGTCGCAGGCGCTCGAGGCCGACGGGCTCGTGCCCGAGCGTGGCCTGTTGGACCGAGCGCCACTCCGGGGCGAGCGGCCAGCGGGAACGGGTCCGATCGGCGGTGGGGGAGCGAAACGTCAACCATTCTCCAGTGGCGTAGGCCCACAGGTCGCCGGCGGCGGCGAGCACCTGCGCCGGAGTGTTCAGGTCGAACTCGAGCAGTCCCTGTCGACCGATCTCGAACTCGAGTCGGTGCACCGGCGGGCCCGGCACGTAACGATCGCCCAGACCTCGAGCCACCAGCCGTTGTCCTTGGCGGCCATGTCGGCCGTTTTGTCGTAGAGGCGGGCGAGGAACGTCTTGGTCTTGCGACTGCCGAACTCGAAGCCGGTCAAGGTGCCGGCGATCTCGTAGGAGCGGCGGGCGTCGGCCCGGCACACGAAGCGTTGCGCGTCCTCGAGGCCGAGGTTCCAGCCCTGCCAGTCGGCGAACAGGTCGACGCGGTTGACCCACAAGCGCAGCTGCCGCAGTTCCGTGCTGAGGACTTCGTACAGTGCGGCCACCGCCGCTTCGGGGCCGACGGCATGCAGGAACTCCGATCGGGGCTGGATGCGCACGGTCGGGAGATGGCGACTGGTGGAGAAGCCGATACGACCCATTTCGTGGTCGAGGCAGAAGCGGTACTTGCCCCACCCGTGCGGAGCGATCCCGAAGGTCAGATCACCGATCTCGCACGGGGCCGGACGCTTGGCCTCGCCCGCCCAGGTCCGGCAGTCCTCGAGGCGGGCCAGGAACCGCTTGGGCATTTCGGCTCGGCCCGAGAGGTAAAGGGCGTCGACGCCGGACGTCAATTCCCGCAAGCACCCAACTGGCGAATTTGCGACTAGCTGTTCGGGCAGCGGGGCAGTGCGTGACACGGAGATCTCAGAGCGCGAAGTCGCCGCGATTCGTCTGGATGCGGTTGGCGATGCCGGCGGCCCAGGCCTTCTCGAGATCGAGGGTGATCCAGGGGAAGGAGTACTCGTCGGGGTGCATGCCGTAGCGGGAACGGAAGCGGCGGACCTTGCGGAAGATGGTGGCGCGGTGCCAACCGCCGGACTCGAGGGCGTGGAAGCCGCCGGCAAGGTGCCAGGCGACCCAGAAGCCGATCAGCTCGGACTCCTCACGGGCGTCGGCGGCAATGTCGTCCCGTACGAACTCGTCGTAGTCCTCGACGCTGGATGTGGGAGAGGGGAACGCCTCGGCAAGCACGTCGTCGTCGAGGTTGAAGTGGTAGGCGTCCCAGCGGGCACCTGCGTTCCCCCTTCCCTCCACCGTGTCGCTCTTGTCGCTCCGGTAGTCAAGGTCATCGGACATGGCCACAAGTTTGTCGCACCGTTGCGACAACGGGCTTCAGACGATGCAAAAGCGCAGGTAGGCCGCCCGTCGGGCGGCCGTAGTCATTGTGAGCACGGCATCCGCCCGGACCCGTCAAGGCTTCCCCTGCGGGCGGCTGTCGCCGGCCTTGACTGGCCCTGACCACCCGGACTTGGTCTGAAGGGTGATCTTGTACGCCATTAGGCGTACAATGGCCTATATGGCATCCAAGACCGAGCGGCTGAGCCTGAGGCTCACCCCCGAACAGGACGCCGTCCTGCGCCGGGCCGCTGAAGCCCGAGGCGAATCGGCGAACGATTTCGTCTTGCGCCATGCGGTCGAGGCGGCCCAGATCGAGCTCGCCGATCGCCGCGTGTTCGTCGTCGACGATGCCGAGTGGAGCCAGCTGCAGGATCTTCTGTCGGCTCCGCCGGCACTCCCGGAAGCGATGGTGAAACTGCTCTCGAGTGCTTCGGTCCTCGAGCGACCCGCTTAGTGGCCTACGCCGGTCCGGAGTTACTGGCTGGCGAACATGTCCTCGGGGGGTTCGACTGCGGCAAGCCGGCTCTTAACGAGTGGTTGATCCGTCATGCGCTCAAAAACCAGGCGAGCGGCAGCAGCCGCACATGGGTCGTCGTCGCAGCGGGCTCCCGTGAAGTCGTCGCCTTCTACGCCTCGGCGACAGCATCGATACTCCGATCGTCGGCACCGAGGACCATGCGACGCAACCAGCCCGAAGAACTACCTGCCATCCTCTTGGCCCGTATGGCGGTCGATTCAAGACACGCGCGTCACGGCCTCGGTGCAGCTCTCTTGAAGCATTTCATGCTCAAGGGTCTCGAGGTGGCTCAATCAGTCGGGGTCCGGGTCCTCCTCATCCATGCCAAAGACGACGAAGCGAAGAGCTTCTACTTGCATTACGGATTCGTCGAATCTCCCTTTGATCCACTCGTCTTAGTCATGGCCCTGGGGGATCTGTGAGCGAGTGCAGAATCAGTCATTTGACGCGCTAACGGTTGCAAGCGCACGATCGATTCGAACGGAAAAGTGTGACCCCAGGCCGGCGTACGGGGGCAGTCGGTTGGACGCCGGTGGCGAGCAATTGCCGCCCCATCCACTCGGCCTACGCTTCGAATGTGGTTCCCACAATCAATGTTGAGCCGGATTGGGGGGGAGGACCGATCTGGACTCAACCTGACCCCGCCGAACCTGCGCCGTGGGATGAGGGAAGGTCAGCGTGGCTGGCCGAAACGGCCGACGCCCGACAAGCCTTGTCGTCGATCTACGAGCGAATCCCAGAGTCCGTTCGACTCGGACTCGAAGCATGGGCAGAAGAATGGCAGAACAAGGAACTCGAGCTCGGTGGTCCTCAGAAGGAATGGTGGGACCGCGGGCTCGCTCTCGCTCGGTCGCTCCAATCGGCATTGGCACCCGAAATCGTCGTCTTGTACTTCCATGTCGGTCTGGATGAGGTCAGCGACAACGACCGTCGTGCCTATTTCGCTGACTAAGCACTGACCACGAGCCACTGTTATACAGGTGATCGCGAGGCTCCCCGACCTGATGAAGCAGTGCCTCGATCACCTCGTATAACACCGGTTATACGAGTCCGAAGGGCGTGGTGATCGGTCTTTGATCACCCGTATAACCGGCGAACGGGGGCAGGTCTAGGAGTCCTGAGCGGGCGGTCGCCGCGACCCGTCCAGCTGGCGAAAGAAGGAGTACCCGTTCGATGCCATTTCCCGACATCGTTCACGTCCGAGGTTGGTGATGCGAAAGACCATCGTCACCCCTTCCTCGGGGTGCGGGACCCAAGTGAAGTAGTGGCGAAGGATGTCATTCCACTGGCCAGCAGGAACTGGTGATTCGTCGTCTTCTGAGCGAAGGAGATCGACGAGGCCTTCATTCAGCAGTTTCCTGATGACTTCCTCAGACATTGAGAGGCGCTCACTCAAGGGCTTGTGAGGAAACATGGAATTGGCGGACCACCAGACATGGAATACCGGCGGTACATCGTGGTCAGCCATTTCCAAGAGGGCGTCGAGGTAGAGGTCCTCAAACTCGGAGTCGCTACTCGTCACCACATTATTTTGGCACGCACAGGTCTGTTGCCCTCCCGGCGTAGTGGGGCAGTCCCGTTCATCGACTGTGCGATCCTTTTGCGGTTACTTGGGGAGGGTCGCTGAAGTGGAGTACGAGGTGTGGGCTGGAGACGGTGGCCGGGCAATCGGATACCTGTTGATTCCCGCCACCGAGACGAAGCGAGCGGAAATGAGGCGTGCTGCCCCAGGCTCAATGCAGGCAACATTCGAGGCGGACTCGTGGGAAGAAGCGACTGCCTTCTATGAGGCCATGTACGAGGATCTGGCTACCACCTGGGACGCGAAGCACTCCGACCCCGAGTAGTGCCACCAGCCCGGCGAAGTGGGACAGTCCCAGATCGGACCGTTCCGCGACGCGCGTCGCGACCGCGTTCTAACCTTCGCCCCAGGCAAGGAGGATCGACGGGTGCCACCACAGCTCTTGCGGCCGAGGAATGAGGTGAAGGCGGCGCTGCAGGACCAGATGGTCCGCGGCACCGAGCTGCGCAACGATCCGATCCATAGTGAGGAGGACTACCGCCGCGTCGAACAGGCGATGGGGCGATGGCAGAAGTTCGTCGTGGACCTCCTCAACACGCTTTTCGACGAGCCGGGCCCGGCCGAGGAGTTTGGCCGGCGCCTCCGAGTCATGTACGTATCGCAGCCACTGCAGGGGCAGATCGAAGACCTGCACCGGGACGTCGGGACTCTCATCAATCGCCTGCAGTCGTTCCTCGAGCGCGTCGACCTCTGGGAGGAGTCACCCGACGCTCAGAGCGCAATCGCCATGCTCTCTGATGCCGAACTCCTCCGCCGGCTCGAGCCGTTGATGGGGGACATTCGACGGCAGCTCGAGGAGGCAAATGTTGACCCGGAGATGAAGGCCGATCTCGTGAGCGACCTGGAATCCGTCGAGGCCCAGCAACACGCGACGAGGCCAAATCGGAACGTGATCCGTGCGTCGCTGGATCGCATCAAGGACAACTGGCCCCTCGTCGTCGGCGTTGCCGGCGGCATCGGTGTGGTCGCGAACATCGTTGCCATCGTCCACGGGCTCTAGTCGGACTCGCCGTACCGTCGATTCCATGTCTGACGTCCTTGGAACTACGTGGGATGACCTTATGGCTCCTTGTGTCCACGAAGCCGGACACGGTGTGATCGGGCACCTTGTTGGCGCTCGAGTGGCGAACCTGCGCGTCGACGCTCGAGGTGTCGGCTCGGGTCTGTCTCTCATCGCAGCCGATGACCCCCGGGCGAGCGTCCTCGTTAGTGTCGCCGGATTTGCCGGCCGAACAGCGCTACTGCGACATCGTGGGCGACTGTCCAGCGGACCGAGCTCCGGTGCACTCGGCCCACGACGACGACGAGCGGGCATGGGCGGCCGCCCAGGAGGCGTGTCCAGGCGACAAGGCCGCAGCGTCGGTCCTCCTCGCTGAATCGCGCGAGAGGGTTGGTACGCTGGTCGTCGAGAACTGGGATCGCATCGGGCGCGTCGCTCGCGCACTCTTCGACAGCCCCGATGGGCTTCTCAGGCACCAACGGTTCATCGAGCTGATGGAGGAGCCACGGTGACCCGGATCTCTCCCCAGGAGGTCGCCCAGGCCTTCGAGAAGCGTCGGCGGCTCAAGCCTGCTGTGGTCCACCCCGAGATGACCGCCCTCGACGTCCGCCTGTTCGTCCAGCGGGTGCTGTTCTGGACTTCAAGACGGCAGACAGCCTGACCACAAGCCGGCAGCGAACTGGGGCAGTCTCATCAATTGTTATTTCCTGGGGTTGATCGATATTAGCAAACTAGCTAATATCGATGCATGGATGACGATGCAGGGGTATTCCGGGCTCTCGCCGACCCGACCCGGCGCCAAATTCTCCAGGACCTCCAAGGCGGTGAACTGACCGCCGGTGAGATCGGCTCTCGGTTCACGATCAGCGCCCCATCGATCTCTCGGCACTTGGGTGTGCTCAAGAATGCAGGTCTGATCCTTGAGCGCAGAGATGCGAATCGGATTTATTACTCGCTCGTCGAAGAACGACTGGCGGTATGCGTGGGCCAGTTCCTCTCGGTTGTCTGTCCCGAACAGATCGTGCTGCGCCAACGCCGCAAGCGGAACGTCGGCGCCAAGGCCGTCCAACCGAGAGGAGTTTGAGATGCTGACGAACACAGTCGAGTGCACGATCGAACGACGATTGCTCGTCAATTACCGGATCGACCCCGAAGTGGTCGCACGGCGCCTCCCAGCGCCCTTTCGTCCCCAGGTGGTCTCGGGAATGGCAGTCGGTGGAGTGTGCTTCATCCGCTTAGGGAGCCTTCGGCCCCGTCACATCCCATCGGGCATGGGCATGACGACGGAGAACGTCGCCCACCGCTTTGCCGTCGAGTGGGATGACGACGAAGGGACCCAAGTAGGTGTCTTCGTCCCCCGGCGAGACACGAACTCCCGAGTCACGGCTTTAGCCGGCGACAGGGTGTTTCCAGGTGTGCATCGCATCGCTCGATTTGAGGTCGGTGAAAAGGGTTCGGACCTCCACATCGAAGTCGAGAGTCGAGATGGCACGCTCGGTCTCTCGGTCACGGCCCACGAGAGCACGACGATGGCCGGCGAGCTGTTTCGCTCGGTCGAGAGCGCCATCGACTTCTTCCGTCGAGGGACACTCGGCTATTCCTCCAGCGGATCGTCCTGCTGTCTCAGCGGAGTTCGTCTCCAGAGCCAGAGCTGGGAAGCACAACCGGTCTCCATCGATCACATGACCTCGAGTCTGTTCGATGATAAGGAGGCCTTCCCTCGAGGGTCGTGCACGCTGGATTCGGGCCTTGTTATGCGAAATCTGCCGGCTCGCTGGATCTCTCAAGGCGCGCTACAGATCCGGCACAAGGCGAGAGTCGCGTAAATGGTCATCGAAGACTCAGGCGAAAGCGATGAGGCCATTTCGTGTGTCGTGATCATCTGGCTGCTGCTGGTCACGTTGTCATTCCTCCTCGGCTTCTCCTCCTTTGCATTCCTCCCCGGGGCAGCCTCGACAACGTGGAACGCCGGGATCTTGACGAATCTGGGTATGGCCGTAACAGTTGGTGCCATACTCGGATGGAGACGGCAATGGCTTCAGGTCTTCGTGGCAGTGACGTTTGGCACAGTCGTCACAATCCTCGGTTTGGACTTGTTGCTCTTCGCTCCAACACCTATCGAGAACGCTCATTGGGGATTGCTCGGCATAGGGCTCTTCGACAGCGTCGCTGTCATCTTTGCGTTGATCGGCATGGCAATCCTGGTCGGAGCCGATGCGTCGCCGGAACGCTCTCCAATGTCGCGGTGTCGTTGTTCCGCCATCCTAAGGAGCAAGCTCCAATGGGGCCACGGGTCTGAGCCGTTTGGGTATAGCCCCATGCGACGCGTTCTGCTGCCAGCGCGGTAGGTGCACCCAGAGCCGGCGATAGGGGATGGTCGAGCAACGGTTCCAGTTGGTGGCTACCGCCGCCGTCGGCGGGGCAGATCCGTCACTACCCCCGCCATCCAGTCCTCCTTGGCGGTTGCTCGACGCACCGTGGTCAATTTCTGGCTCTCCTGACTGATCCGTGGGTCGATTTGGCCAGCTGAGGGAGTGCCAGCGTCCCGGTGGCGTCGGGCAGGGGAAGATGGGGCATGGCGCGACGCGACCTCGACTGGTGGCCTGAGGAGGAAGAGGACTACGAGGTTGCTCGTGTCGAGTTGAAGAAGCGCTTCGCGCAGTGGCGCGCCGCTGCTGGCCTCGATGCCGAAAAAGATGCCGGAGAGGCCCCCATCCACTACAAGTGGGCCTATGTCGACGGGCACCTGACCCGTTGGAGGTGCGAGGACCTCGACGAGGTCTATCTCGAGCTGCACCCGGCCAAGGTGATGGTCGACGACGAGGACCTCGACGACGTGCTCGAGGAGGCCAAGGCCTTCATCAGCTTCTTGGACGAGACCGCCCTGCTCGACCCCGAAAGCGATCCGGCCGACGTATTGGTCGACCATCTCGAGGCGATGGACGACCGGTTCCGCAAGAACATGGCCGATACCTCGCGTTACAGCTTCGGCAAGCGACTGTGGACGAGCGCGCAGGCCGAAGGAGTGCGCATGGACGATCGTGCCTCGGTCGAGGCCTTCATGGCCGACTTCAACGCCCGGCCGAGGGCCGAACGCGAGGCCATCTTGGGCCGAGGCTCGGGCCTTCCCCCGCGGCCCTCATCGACGGGCCGCATCACCGCGCCGGGAACGCGGCCCAAGACCGTTTCAGCCAAGCGCCGCAAGCGTCGCCGTTGACGCGTCGCCGCGTCCGGGCAGCGGCGGGCAGTAGCCACCGCGGTCGAGGAGGGCGAGGGCGATCAGGTGCTCGGGTTGGCGGAAGCCGAAAGCCATGCGGTGCAGCACACGCAGCTTGGTGTTCGTGCTCTCGATGAGCGCGTTGGACACACGGTGGAGCATGGCCGCCTCGATGCCGGCGAGGTTCTTTTTGATCTTGCGCCCGAGCTCGACGAAGGCCTCGATGCGGCAGCGCTGGGCCCAGAGCAGCCATTCGTCGAGGATGGTGAGGGCGAGCACCCCCTTGGTGCGGATCGCGATGCGGAGCTGCTCCTTCATCAGATAGGCGCGGTAGAGCCTGGTGTTGACCTGGGCGATCCAGGCCAGCTTGCGCTCCTGGCGAGGCGTCAGGTCCTCGGGATTGCGCCAGAGGGCATAGCGGCATCCTTTGAGCTCCTTGGCGTGGGTCCTCATGCCTCCCCGACGCGCCTCGTTCCACACTTCACGGCGCACCTCGTCGAGGGCGTCGGTGGCCCACTGCACGACGTGGAAGCTGTCGATGCACAGCGTCGCGTTGGGGCACCGCTCGGTGACCACCTCGGCGATCCACTCGGCCGCGTCGGCCGAGACCACGGTGATCTGTTCGCAGCGCTCCTCTCCGAGCAGGTCGAAGAAGCCGCCGAGAGTCTTTTTGTCCCGTCCGACCGCGGCCCAGACGAGGCGACCGGAGCCGTGGTCGACCACGATGGTCAGATAGCGGTGGCCCTTCTTGTAGGAGATCTCGTCGATGCCGATGCGCGTCAGCCCGTCGAAAGGGTCATGAGCCGCCCGGCCGTCGGCCACGACCCGTTCGATGATGGCGCCGACGCTCTTCCAGGCGATGCGCAACAACTCGCTGACGGTGGACTTGGGGGTGTGGGTGACCAGCCACGCCACCGTGTCGTCGAAGTCGCGGGTGTGCCCGGCCCCGTGACGGGCCCAGGGCACCTGGGCCACGGTCGGGCCGTGGGTCGGGCAGTTCACCCTCGGGGAATCGGCCTGGAGGAAGCAGCGCAGCGTGCCGAGGTCGAGCGCTCGCCAGTTGCGTCTCCCTTCGCCCTGGTCATAGCCCGGCGCCCGCACCCCGCAGCGCCCACACCGGCGCTTGGTCGAACGTCTCGGTCGTACGTGGACGACGACGGTGTCGGAGTCCTCGTCGAAGTCCACGTCCTCGATCACCGTCGCCCGGTCGACACCGAGCACGCGACGCCATACGTTGGCACCGAACAACGCCATCCTCCTTCTTGCGTTCTTGGACCTTCGAACAGCCCGAAAACGTAGAAGAGATGGTGTTGTTCCGCGTCAGGACCAGCTCAGGGCACCCACGGATCAGTCAGGAGAGCCCAATTTCTTGTATGACCTCGCGACGTTGAGCTTGTTGGCATGAAGATCAAACCGGTAAATGTGTCGGAACAGGCCTTCGAGCTCCGCAATCTCGTCCGCTCGAATGTTTTCCCATACTTCATAGACAGAGAAGTGCGTCCATTCATCGCCCTTGTTGCGAACGTGGTTCGCTAAGCGGCTTCGTATTCCACCCCCGGCGGCGAGACCGATGTAGACGACATCAAATCGGCCGAGAGCGGTATTGGCTGTCCGCCTACGTAGTGGGCGACGTCGGTAGAGGACATAGATACCGCGAGTTCCGCCGGGAACCTTGTCCCATTGATCTTGTCTGGCGAATTCCAGACATCGCTTAACAAGCCGGAGGGGAGATTCTGGCATGACGCCCCTGACCGTAGTGGATCAAAGTCGCTCCGCTCACTAGCGCGATTCGCCGCCGAACCGCTCAGGTATGGGAACCGCCCGCATGCCCAAGTAGCCGTTTGACCAAAAGGTCAATTCCTCGAAGATCTGGGTCTCTGTCGGGTCCGTGTAGACGCTGCTTTCGATGAGTTTGTCGCGCACGTTCTCGACGATGAGAGCGGCCAGTGAGTCGCGGTCGACGTGGATGCGACCACCGTCGTCGAGTGTGATCGTCGTATCGGGCAGCGGCCGATCGTCGCCAATGTTGTACATTTCGAGGCCCTTCACGCAGCCACCGTACCGTTCAGCGGGAAGGTTCGAGGCTTTTGCTAGGCGTGTCACACCGATCCGGCGTACGGTGGCAGGGGTGCGTTCGCCGAGTCCCGATTCGCTAGCTTCGTCCCGACGATTACGACCAACCAAGCTCGCGCAAGCGCGCCTCGCCAATACCGAAATGATGTCCAACTTCATGGAGAAGGGTGACGCGGACCCGGTAAGACAACTGCTCAGGCGTTGTCGCTGAGCGGCAGATCGTGGCGACGAAAAGCGTGATGCGGTCGGGCCTGGACCCTCCACGGCGGCGGCGTTTTGTCAACGGGGTCCCCTCGTAAAGGCCATAGAGAGGACCGGGCGGGCTATCGCCATCGATGATGATCGCCACATTGTCCATTTGTTCTCGTAGCTCACTGGGAATCGTGGCGAGTGCATCGGTGACAAGGTCCTCGAAGGCCTCGATTTCGATCGGCTCCATATCTCGATCGCCCTGTCAGTTGCTTACGAGCTGAACGCTGGCGAACTCGGTCTTCTGTGCGCGCAAAAAGTTCGCCACGACATCTGGCTTCATAGTGGAAAAGCGCCGAGAAAAGCCAACAAGAACTTTGACTTGGCTGCCTTCTTGTACCAAGTCGATGGAATAGAAGCAGTTGCCGGCATACGCAGTGAAGAACGGCATATCCTCACTCATATCCACGAAGTTGACTCCCTGTCTGGCGATTGCGATCACGTCGATGCTGCCACCGGAGCTTCGGACAGCAAACTGGTCGGCCGACGCTACGGGTTGATTCGGTTGCGCTCGGCAGACGGCGGGCACCGAGGACTCATTGACAATCGGTGGCTGAGGGTGGCCGACGATGACCCCGGTAGGCGTATCGATGGTGGGTTCGGTTTGGGACTGAATCTGGCCCGTACCCGTACGAGGCTGAACGAGTACCAATACGACGAGTGCGATTGGAATCGCCAAAAGAAGAACAACGGATGTGATCCGTCGCCAGGTGGTTCTTTTCGCCCGCGGCGCATCCAGCTCGTTCCCCTCCATGCATGGATGTTAGGGAGGGTCGAGCTGGCTTTCTATGGGCCAAAGGCCCTAGAGGGCGGCCAAGCGGCCGTCCCCGAAGTGCCTGCTTGAGACTTGACCCCGAGCGCTAGCGCGATTTCCTAGCGTTAAGGGGTCCCGGTGGGGTCGCTCTCGTAGTGCCTGCCCCCGGCTTCTGTCGGGTGGCTTTCTTGCGAAGAGCGTCCCGCCGGGGCTTCGCCCACGGAGTGGCTCAAAAGAGGATCGAGCACGAACATCCGCAAGCAGGAGTGCCCCCGTGGTTCACGTCAACCAAAGGAGGTAGTCATGAATGTGGTGATCGGGGTCGACCCGCACAAGGCATCGCACACGGCGGTGGCCATCGACGAGGCTGAAGCTGAGGTCTCCCACGTCAAGGTGCGTGCGACCCGTCGTCAGGTCGAACAGCTCATGCGCTGGGCCGAGCCTTTCGAGAAGCGGAGGTGGGCCATCGAGTCGGCGGGCGGGACGGGCTACCTCTTGGCCCAACAGCTCGTCGCACAGGGCGAAGAGGTGCTCGACGTCCCCGCCACCTTGGCCTCTCGCATCCGGGTGCTCGCCACCGGTCGTTCCAACAAGAACGACCCCAACGACGCCCACTCGATCGCTGTCGCCGCCTTTCGGGCCCCGAGTCTGCGCAGCGTGGAGGTGGCTGACCACTCCCAGGTCCTACGGATCTTGGCCAAGCGCAATGTTGACCTCGGCAGTCATCGGACTCGTGTGGTGTGTCGACTCCATGCCCTCTTGGCCGAGCTCGCTCCGGGCGGAATCGCCAAGGAATTGTACGTTTCTGACGGCGAGAGGTTCTTGGCCAACATCACGCCTCAGACCCCCGCCGAGCAGGTCCGCCACGACATGGCCCTCGAGCTCCTCGACGATGTCCGCCGTCTCGACGAGCAGACCAAGGTGTCGCACCGCCGGATCCGCCTCGCCATCAAGGCGTCAGGCACCTCGCTCACCGAGGTCTATGGAATCGGTCCGATCGTCGCCGCGCAGCTCATCGGCTATGCCGGCGACGTCCGCCGTTTCGCGAACCGAGACGCCTTCGCCTCCTACAACGGGACGGCACCGGTCGAATTCGCCTCGGGTGGCCGAGTCGTCCACCGCGTCTCCCAACGCGGGAATCGCCGGCTCAACCACGCGCTGCACATGGCCGCCGTCACCCAGATCCGTAACCCTGGAACAGACGGACGTATCTATTTCGAGCGCAAGGTCGCCGAGGGCAAGACCAAGAAGGAAGCGCTCCGTTCACTCAAGCGCCAGATCAGCAACGCCGTCTACCGCCAGATGCTCGTCGACGCACGATAAGGGGTCCGGGAGGACACCCAGGGACGACTCGCTGCCTGCGTGACCGGCTCTTCACCCTGCGCGACCGGTTCTTCGGCGAAGTCACTCCCGAACCCATAGAAACCCTACGCCGTCGCGCCCTTCGACGGCGGCTCGATTCGTCGCGCCTGGGAGTACCCGAAATTGGGGTCTTGACTCAAAGAGGATTCGCAGGGTGTCACCCTGTCCCGGCGTATTGGGACAGGGTGCCAGCGCGCGATCATGCTTAGGTGGAATCGATGGTGGTCCGGGTTCTCGGCTTCGACTGCGTCCATGTGGGCGACTTCGAGGTCGTGTCGTACACGGTCTTTGCGGATGGGACGCTGCGACTCGATCTGGCCGATGGATCCGAGAAGACCCTCGATTGGGAAGAGTGGATTGACATTCGTCAGAGCGGCATCACCGACGAATGGGCCACCAAAAATCCGAAGCAAGAACGGGAGCGGTAGCAGCCACGTAGTTGCACCCCGGTCCGGCGTACGGGGCTAGCCGGGATCCGCCTCGACGAATCGTTTCAGTGCAGGCAGGTAGCTGCCAGTGCCGCTTCTCTGAATGCCTCGACCAATCGGGCCGGACAATCGAACGAGCGGGTCGCCGGGACGGGAGAACGCCTCGATCTCGAAGCGCACGGTCTGGTCCGCCGACATCGAGACGGCGAACGACTCTTCACCTTGTTCGGGGTGCCCCGGCAGCGTCCCGTACGCGAAACCCCAACGAGTCTGCCCGTCGATCACGCCGATAAACCGACAGGGCGCCGCCAAGGCCGCGATCGGTGTTCCCAAGGTCACGATCACGGTTGCGCCGGCGCGGATCTCTCGGTCGTGGGGAAAGACCTGCATCCCCGGCAAGCGATGCGCCTCCCAGGTCTTGAGACCCATGACTGCTCGCTCAAACGCCTGAGGTCCATGGCCAAGCACGGCCTCGTAGCTGTCGTGGTGAAATCCCTCGGGGCACGTTCCAGCAAGCGTGGCCCCGATGTCGCTGTAGGTCGGCTCGGCGGTCTCGAGGTCCTCCACCAAGCGCTTCATGGCCACCGAATCCGAAGGACGTACGAGCCTCACGCCCCGTTGCTATCAGGTGGTGCGGCAGTCCGTATGTGGCTCCCAAGCCCGGCGAAAGGGGGCACCCCCCAAGATCGGCCCCCAGCTAAACCTGGCGATAATCGCGGCTCTCCAGATCAGCTCAGGTAGACGCCTAAGGGTGCATGACGTGCGGCGCGGTGAATCTCCCGCAGAGCCCACCTGCGGCGCGCAGAGTGAGCACCGGGTCGGGAACGGGCTCTCCTTCGAAATGGACATCACCATGGCGTGCGAGAGCCGGGAGGACTGCGAGCATCTCGGCCAAAGCAAGTTGCTGGCCGATACACCCCCGAGGTCCGAGCCCGAACGGGAATGACGCACGTTCTTGTTCTTTGGTCAAGCTCCGTTGGCGCTCGGGATCGAACAACTCGGCGTGGGGCCAGAGCCTCTGGTCGTGGTTCATACCCCACACGTTGATGATGACCCCGTGGTGGGGCCGCACGCGGTAGCGAGTGTCGGCGACGACAACGTCTTCGCTCGAGAGCCCGGGCGAGCGCGAGATCCCCCACGCCTGGGGACGGAGTCGAAGGGTCTCATGGAGGAACGGCCCTGCTGTGGAAGGATCGTCCCGAAGGGCTGCCCAGTGCTCCGGATGATCGGCGCCGTGCACCATGGCCCACCCCATGGTTGCCGCAGTAGTTTCGTTGCCCGCACCGAAGAGGCCGAGTACCTGGTAACGAAGTTGACGCTGACTGAGTGAGCGGCCTCCCGGTCTCGCCTCGAGGAGGGCTTGGAGCACGTCTCGTACCGGGTCCTCCGCCCGACGGCGGCTGGCGACGACTTCGTCGGCATATGCCTCCAGTGCCGCGCGGTGTCGGCGCATAACGCGGCCCGACCACGGGGCCACCGGGACCGCGGACCATGGCGAGCCGATTCGTTGGCCCATCCAATCGACGATGAAGCGTTGGTGAGCAGCCAACTCGTCGGCACGCTCCCGTCCGAGCTGATGGCCGAACAGGACCCAGCTGGCGACCATCATGGCGATTCGACCTATGGCTTGGTCGAGGTCCACGGAGGTATTGACCGGCAGGGCCTCGATCTCTTTTTCCACGAGACGTTCCAAGCCAACGAGATGGGTGTCGAGGGCTCGCTTACGAAAGTCCGGCGCCACAGCGGGCTGGAGCTTGGCCCACGACCGGTTGCCTTGTGTGAAGAGGTTCTCTCCGATCGCCAGTCGGGCGGTCACGGTCGTCGCAAGGAACCGTCGCCATCGCCCCGACGATGAGATGAGAACGGAGCGTGCAGCGTCGGCGTCGGAGATGACGACGACACTCAGTGGGCCAAGGAGCATCCGGACGATCGGCGCAAGGTCGGCAGCCTTCTCCATCCAAGCGAGGCGGTCGTCGTTGTAGAGATCCATCGCCTTGAACAGCGATCGGTGAAGCCGCAAAGTGGGCGCTTCACCGTCGCGGAGTTCTGAGCCCGCCAAACCCACAAACGCAGCTTGCACCCTTGGGCTTTGCTGGCGCCAGTCCGCTATCGCTGCACTTCCGGCGATCTAACAGTAGGGCGAAGAATTTGCGTGTCGTGCGAGACAACCAGGCCGATTGTTATGCCGCGGCCAGGTAGTTGCGTGCGTACTGGTCGTCATGGATGGCAAGGGCAGCGGTCATGACCCGTTGGCCATAGGGCGTGACCCTATAGAGCCGTGATCGGGGGACCTTGGCCACGAGACCGTGCCCACGCAGCTTGACGATGAGCCGGGACGTGCGCTCGCAGCGACGGTGCGATTCGGCGCGGGTCGTGGCTCGACGACGATAGAGCTGCTCGGTGATGTGGCGGTTGCGGAACCCGTTGACGTTGTACTGGCCGGCGAGCACCGCTCGGAAGAGGGAGATGTCGGCCTGGCTCAGCGGGTTGAAGCGGGCATGGGTCCGCCCTCTGGTGGTTCGGGGCCGGCACAAGGCGTCGAGGGCGGCGACACCTTCGCCCTTGAGGGGGGCCGCAGCGAGGGCGTCGAGGTAGCGGCGGTTCGAGCCGATCCCCACCTCGTAGTTGCGCCACATGTCGCCGACCCCTTTTCGCATGGGGCACCACCGCCGCTCGCGCCGGCCCGCGTCGTCGGTGACGATGCGCAGGACCCGGAACTCAACCGAAACCCGCACACGTTCATTTGTCCCGAAATCACCTGGAAGCTGGGACTTCCCGCTCTGTCCGAGGGTCGTTGACTTTCGAGGTATGACCGACAACTGTTAGGTGCCACCTAGTAAGTCGAGGCAGGAGGAAGGTGTGCAGGCACCACGGGCGGGGCTCCGGGTCGTTCAGGGCAGCGCGCAGGCAGGTGTTGGTGAGTCGGTTGACCCGGAACGCTTCTCGGCTGACTGTGTCGAGGCCTACGTGGCTTCGTGGGTGACCCGTGGCTTCAGCCAGGTGACGATCGACAGCGGGACCAGTCGGCTCGAGCGGGTGCTGGACGCAGTGGGCAAGCCCGCGTGGGACGTGACCCCAGAACGACATGGATCGGGTGGTGGGAGCCTGGGCAGCTGCTGGCATCGCTGCCTCGACCCGACGCGGATACGTGCAGGCATTCAAGGGCTTCCACGAGTTCTTGGTGGCTCGCAAAGCGGCGAGCATTGAGGCCACCTTCGGAGTTCGCCTGGAGAGCCCGCTGGATGAGTTCAACGCCGCCCGTCACGTGGGAAACGAGTCGGCGACGGCGAAGGCTCCGCCGACGGCGGAACGAATGGAGGAATTCTTCGAGTTCTTGCGAGACCGGATCGCCACCGCCCGCAAGTTCGGCTCGGCGGGGCGGGACTACGCGTTGTTCCGCACCCTGTATCACACCGGCGTGCGGGCCGAGGAGTCCGCCGCCCTCGAAGTGGGGGATCTGCATTTCGGTCGCGGTCCGTTCGGCAAGCTCCATGTGCGTTTCGGCAAGGGCGCCAAGACATCGGGGCCACGCCCGAGGTGGGTGCCCATGTTGGACGGGTTGGACCTGATCCTGCGCTGGTTCCTTGACGACGTCCGCACCCGGTTCCCTGAGTCCAAGGCGCTGTTCTGTGATGAGGGAGGAGGCCGGCTGCACCGGGGCACCATCCGCAACCGTCTCCGCCATCTCTTGGAGATCGAGGGGCGACCGGAGGAGGAGCGCTTCACTCCTCACGGTTTGCGGCACGCGTGCGCGACCCACAACTACGAACGAGGCGTTGACCTTGTTGCTATCCAGCAGATGCTCGGGCACTGGCAGGTAGGAACGACGATGCGGTACGTGACGCCGTCGGCGACGTTCATCGAGGACGCCTATCGCCGGGCGGTGTCAGACACGCTGGGCAAGCTTGAGGAGGGCGACGATGGACATTAGGTGGAAGCTGCGGATGACGGCCGCCCAGCACGAGGTGTGGACCGGCGCTCAGTTGCGACGGCTGCTGGCCGAGCGGGCGGGACTGGAGCTGTCTTCTGCATCGGTTTCCGCGTTGTTCACCAAGACGCCGTCGCAAGTGAAGCTGGCGACGCTCGCGGCGTTGTGCACCGCGCTTGAGTGCAGTCCCAACGACCTCCTCGACGTTGACATCACCCCCGTCACCCCGAGGGCCAAGCCTGCGAGATCTTCTCGCCAGCCGCCGAAAGTGGCACACGGGCGATCCATGCCTCCGCGGTGATCCCTCGGGTGTGTGTGGACTGCGGTGCGCCGGTCCGTCCCCTCGATCGGGTTCGATGCGGCCGATGTCACCGCAAGGCGGAGCCCGACAGCACCTGTCGCGGATGTGGACGGCGGATTGTCATTGTGGGACGGGGCCTGTGCGAGTTGTGCTGGCAGAAAGACCCTGAACGGCTCCTTCGTCAAGCGGAACGGATCGCCGCCCGGCTGGAGGACCCGCCAGCGTGGTTCTCCGACTTCGTCGACTACGCGGCGGCCCGCAACTGCGTTGGCCGTACGTCGCTGATGATCGGCCGTCTCGGCCGCATGCTCGCCGAGCCGGGACCGACCAACCCCCAGGCTGTCCTGGAGCGCACCCGCCAACATGGTCCCTCCGCGGCCGCGCTGGCCCGCACGCTGGAGGGCTTCTTCGTCGATGCCGGCTTGGCCTTCCCACTCGACCACGAGGCCCAACGTTGGGCCGGCCGGCAGCGGCGGCGGATCGATGAGACCCCCGAACCGCTTCGGCCTGCACTTGGCCGCTTCGCCGACGCCCAGGTAGCCGGTCAGCAGCGCGCCCGACGGGCCGGGACTCGGCCCCGCACCGACCTCACCATCATCGAAGACCTCGCCATCGTTCGCGACCTGGCCCGCCTCATGATCGACAACCGCGCCAAGAGCGACTGGGCCAGCACCGAGACGGGCGATATCGAGGCGTTCCTGGCCCAACGGCCTCTCAGTCGGGCCCGTCGCCTGAGCACACTGAGGCTCTTCTTCCGCTGGGCCAAAGCCAACCGCGTCGTGTTGGTCGACCCCACCATGGGCGTCTCCGCCAATCGCCACCGAGCTCCGCGTTCGGAGATCCTCAGCGTCGCCGAACAGCGCCGGCTGTTCCTCCGCTGGACCTCCGACCCCGACGCCCATCCCCACGAGTGCCTCGTCGGCTTGCTGGCGCTGCTGCATGCCGCCTCATCGACAGAGCTGCGCGAGCTGAGGGTGTCCGACATCAACTTCACCGGACACACGGTCAGGCTCGGTCGTCGTCGCCATCGCGTCCCCCTCGACCCGGCTACATGGACCGCGCTGCAGCGCTGCCTCGATCACCGCGAGCAGCTCGGCACGCACAACCCGCACGTGATCGTTACCCACATCACCCGGACCCGCACGACCCCGGCATCGGACCAGTACTTGTGGCGAGTATTCGCTCCCTCGGAGATAACGTCTCGGCCCCTGCGGGCAACCCGCCTGGTGGACCTGGTCGCCCAGCTCGATCCCAAGGTGGTGGCCGAAGCGGTCGGCATGGACCCGGCCGGGATCCTCCCCTATGCCGCTGACCAGGTGCAGGACCTCCGCCTGTTGTCGAACGTGTGAACGTTAGGTGCCACCTTGCACACCTTCGGACGAACGTGTGCGCTTTGCGCGGATTGTTGATGGTGGTCTCGACGCGCAGCACCGAGACCTTGTCGTAGACCTTGACCCAGTTGCCCGCCACGCGGTGGCGGACCCGCCAGCCCTGGGGCCGGCGCTTGGTGTCGGTGACCACCTGGGCGGCGACGAGGCTCGGGTGGAGCTTGCGGCCCAAGAAGCCGAGTACGTCTTCGGCGGACATGTTCAAGGCGGCATGGCGGACCAGGTCGGGCCAAACGGCCAGGAGCTCGGAGCGCGACTTGAACATGACGTCGGTGGCGATCTCGGCCTGGTCGAGGACCCAGTAGTAGCCGCCGAATCCGGCGTGGGCGATGGAGCCCATGAGCGGGTTGAGGCGTCGGGCGAAGGCGTTGAGCACCCGGGGCCAGGTCCGATGCGCGAAGCGATCGCACAGCTTCGCGGCGCGCTCGAGGTCGTCGATGGCCAACAGCGAGTTCTCATAACGCACGTAGCCGACGCCGGCCTTGTCGAGTTGGCGGGCCAGCCACTCCCGGCCGTTGATGTAGATCTGGACCTCGTAGGGGATCCAGCCCTGGATGCGCACGTGCATGAAGCCGAACTCGGGGTCGATCAGGTACATGTAGTGGTGCAGGCACTTGCGCTCGCGCCGGGTCACCTCGATGCGATGGGTCTCGTGGCTCTTGCGGACCTGGAAGCTCATGCAGGGCTCCACTGCGCTGATGAAGCAGACGATCCCCTCGGTGATGCCGTCATCTTGGGCGACGGACTTGGCCAGGTCGTCTTTCATCTGGGCGCGGTTGCGGGTCTTCACGTGGTCGAAGGAGATCCGAGGGCGTCCCGACTCGGCGGCGAGGCGGTCGACGTTGTTGGCGATGCGGTTCGTCGTGGCCTTGGCGTACTCGGTGAAGTCGGTGATCGGATAACCCTGGGCCCACAGGAGGGCGCGCACGGCGTCGGGCTTGAACAGGTGCGAGAGGTGACCCTTGAAGATCATCCGGTCGAACATGGCGAGGCTGCCGGTGATGTGGCGGCGGTGAATGTCCTCGAAGGTGTCCATGGCGGACCTCCTTGCTGGTGCGTCGCCAGCGAGTGTGCACCTTTGGTCGCCGGCCCGCACGAGGTCCGCGTCTTGGCAGCTCCGCCGGTCCCATCAGGGGCGGCTTTGCCGCCCCGGCACCGGCCCGTCGCTCTCCGTCGAGGTCACCCCCGCAGACTGCGGCCCATCCCAGCCGGAGTGGTCACGGTGTTTGGTTGCGGCCGCAGGCTGCGGTAAGGGGCATGTCTCTGTCCTGATGGGTCGTCCAACGATCACCCCACAACTACTTGGTCCAGATGGAGAGGATCGAGCAGACTCGTAGTGTGGAAGCAGTGAGTCAGACGGCGATTTTCGCCGCTCAAGTTCGCGCCGCCCACGCCGTCCTCGATCACAGCCCCATTTTCGAAGACCCCTACGCCATGGTGCTGGCGGACGCATCCGAAGAAGAGATCAGAGCGTTGTTCGATCTCATCCCGCTGGCCTGTGCTCGGGTTGCCCGAGTCCTCCCAAATCAGCGGGCTCGCTTTGTCGATGAGCAAGTGGAGCAAGCCGTGCGAGGGGGGATCACCCAGTACGTGATCCTCGGAGCAGGTCTCGATTCGTTCGCCTGGCGGAGATCCGACCTGATGACCACCATCGAGCTGTACGAAGTGGATCATCCGATGACACAAGAGTGGAAGCGACAGAGGATGAGCATCGCGGGGTTGTCGCATCCCTCAAACGTCCATTTCGTCGCAATGGACTTTGAGGCTCAAAAGCACCTTTCCGTCGGGATGTCACAAGCTGGCTTCGACCCGAAGCGGCCTTCGATATGGTCCTGGGTCGGTGTAGCCGTCTATCTCGAGGTCGATGCGATCACATCAACGCTTCGTGATACCGCAGAGCTGGCCGCAGCTGGGTCCCGATTAGTTGCGTCTTACACGGTCACACGCGAGCTCATGGATCAAGACTCCCGAGAGTTCGACGATCTTGCCAGGGCAGCCTCTGCCGAGAGTGGCGAGGACCACGTCTCGGCTTTCGCGCCGGAAGAGATTGAGACCATCCTGACCATGGCCGGATGGCACAACGCCCGCAGCGTTAACCCGTCTTCATTCGAAGCGTGGTTCGCCCAACGGGTCGATGGGCTGAGGCCGGCCTCCTACGAGTGGCTTCTAGTGGCTGACAAGTGACGAGAAACGACTCTCCGTGCAGCGATGTGGTGTCCCACCGCCGGCGATCGAGGGCAGTCCATGCAGCACTTTGACGGCGTCCGGGTACTTACTTCGCCAGCGCCCAACAGAAAGGTGGGGTCATGCAAGCAATCACCGTTCGAGACCGCGATGCAGGCGCCGCTGGACTCTCCCTTGAGGAGCTGCCCTATCCCCACGCCGCCGATAACGATGTCATCGTGCAGGTCCATGCTGCGGGGTTCATCCGCACCGAGCTGGAATGGTCGAGAACATGGACCGACCGCGCGGGGCGCGACCGAACGCCGAGTGTGCTGGGCCACGAGCTGTCGGGTGTCGTTGCCGAGTTGGGGTACGGCACCACCGGCCTCACAATCGGTCAGCGGGTGTTCGGGCTGACCGATTGGGCTCGAGACGGCTCACTGGCCGAGTACACCGCGGTGGAAGCCCGCAACCTGGCTCCACTCCCGGCGGACGTCGACCACGTCGGGGCCGCCGCTGTGTCGATCTCCGGGCTGACCGCATGGCAAGCGCTGTTCGACCACGCTGGTCTCACGTCAGGCCAGACGGTCCTGATCCACGGCGCTGCGGGCGGCGTCGGTTCGATCGCGGTCCAGCTCGCACATGAGGTGGGAGCCGTCGTGATCGGCACCGGCCGGGCTGCGGACCGCGAGACCGCCACGGCGTTGGGGGCGCACGCCTTCTTGGACCTAGGCGCCGGAAAGCTCGAAGACGCCGGCGAGGTCGACGTGGTCTTCGACGTGATCGGCGGTGAGATCCTCGAGCGCTCGGCGGCCCTTGTGCGCGCAGGTGGCACGCTTGTTACGATTACCGATATCCCCAAGGTCCAGCCCAAGGACGGCCGCGCGATCTTCTTCGTCGTCGAACCCGACCGCTCCCGGCTCGCGGAGCTCGCTCAGCGGCTCAAGGACGGGAGGCTCAAGCCGAACGTCGGGGCGGTCGTGCCGCTCCCCGAAGTTCCCGCTGCCTTCGCCCCTGATCGGCGTACCCCCGGCAAGACGATCGTCCGTATCACCGAGGGTGGATAGCCGGCGACAGCGTAGGAGTGCCGCTAATCCCTGCTGCATAACCGACCCAGTCCCGGCGTACTCGGGCTCGGGACTGCGGGGTAGCTAGGACGGTCCAGCCGAGACCGTCACGGCAATGGAGGATCGCGGTTGAGCCGCAGAACCCGCCGCTGGAGATTGAGAGATCACCACGCCTTGCGCGACGTCCATACTGGCGACAGGGCCGACGACATTCGTGTTGAAGCCCGCGGAAGCAAGCGTGGACTGAGCCTGTGCCTGTAATTGCCCGACGACGTTCGGCACCGTCACCGAAGTCGCCGTCCCCACGACCGTCAGCGTGACGACCGATGCACCTTGCACCATCGTGCCCGCGGGGGGTCGCTGAATAATTACCGTCCCGATCGGCTGAATACTTGGGGCGTAGCTGACTCTGTAAACGAGGCTGCTGCTCGTCAGGGCCTGGACGGCGAGGTTGAGTTGCTTCCCGATGACTCCCGGAACGCTGACGTTCGCGGCTTGGTGGCTGGTGGAGCTATTGGAAGGCGGAAGGACATTGCTCATCGTTGGACCCTCTCCGGACGAGAATGCCCCTAGAGCCGCGGGGATACCGATCCCGAGCACGACAGCGAAAACGCCGGCGAGCAGGGCGGGCTCGCGGACTCGCCGCTTCGCCGAACCTGTCTCCGCCTTCGCCTCGCCGGCGATCTCCTCGGGCGGCCCGAGTCGCTCGAGGATTTCACGCACGGCCGCCTCGGTTTGTTCGGGCAGGGCAGCGCGAGCACTGGCTATGTGCTCCGAGACCTGTTCGACGATCTGGGTACGATCCCCCGACGGCAATCCGGACAGTGCAACCTTGAGTCGAGCCATGTACTCGGCACAAATGGCATCGAAATCGTCGCTCATCTTCGCCTCCCCTTAATCCAACAGTGCGTCGACCGTGGTGCGAAATCGCTCCCACTGGGCACTGAACGACTTGAGTGCCGCCCGCCCGTCCTTGGTGATCCGGAAGTAGCGCCTCGGGGGGCCGTTCGGAGACTCCTCCCACGTGGTGTCGACGAGGCCCTCGCGGCGAAGCCGTGTGAGCAGCGGATACACGGTCCCCTCGCTCGTGACCAGTCCGTCGGCTTCCGCCAGAGCCCGGGCGAGCTCAAGGCCATAGCGGTCCTGCTCCCGCAAGAGCGCCAAGACGCAGTACTCGATTGCCCCTCGGCGCATCTGCGCCAACATCTTGTCGGTGTTGCCAGGTACTATGCACTACATGTTACCACCGACAAGCGCTCAGCGTAGCAATCTGCCCAACACTGCGACGGTGTTCCGGCGAGCTGGGGCACCGACACGGGTACCTTTGGGACGTGGAGCCGACGACGGGCATAAACGTCAGATGCCGTGTCAACTGGCTCTCTCCATTGCCAGGTTTCGTCAAGCCCAGAATTGCGATCGATGGGAGGTCGGAGCTCAGAAGCTGGGGACGCCAGTTCTTCCCAACGTCACCTGGGCTACATGAGGTGTCCGTGTCCTTTCACTGGCGAGGTGGGCCTGATCCAGAAGCGACGGCATCGGTCGAAGTTGGACCTGAAGAGCAGGTTTACTTGGAGTTCCGCACGCCGCTGATGTTCGGATTTGCCTTCCTGGGCCAGCCGACTCTGCGGATTGTCGGTCCAGCGCCGCGGTAGCAAACTGCAACGCCGTCCCGGCGTATGGGGCTACCTCGGCCCTTAGGTATGGGCTGTCAGCCTCCCGCCAGTTTCTCGAAGTTCTCCGACAGGCGGGGCTCGCCGAGGTGTTCGCGCTGTCGCCGGGCTGCCGGGCCTACCCGGGTCCAGAGCCCCGCCATCCACCACATGTCCAGCACCAGACCGCGGTCGAGCACGCCTTGATTGACGAGGGTGCCGACCACTTCACCGAAGTTCAGAACCTTCAGCACGGAGGGGTCGTCGGTGCTCGCTGCCTCCGGGTCGAACTCGTCGGCAAGTAGGGCCACGACCGCTTCGGTGAGGCCCATTTCGTTGCCCCAGCGAACGATCTGCATGACGAGATTGGCGTCGTCGTAGGTAGCTGGCATGGTGGTCTCCTTACACCCTCGGGGGCTCGTTGCAGTTCGCAAAGAACCGACTGAAAGGGTAGACGGATCAGGCCAGACCGACTCATCGGATTCCAATCAGGCGGGGAACTTGTCCGAGGTCAGAGCGCGCTCGCTGATTTAGTGGCTCAGACAGGCATCGAACTGGGACATCGCCCCGTCCGAGTACGCGTGCGAGAATCCGACATGACCCTCTCACTGATACACGTGAACGTCATCAACCTCTTCGCCGAAGACCTCGGTGGAACCAAATCCTTCTACCAGGAGGTCTTCGGCCTGCCGCTTATCTTCGAGGACGAGAACTCCGCCCTGTTCAAGTTCGAGAACATGATGGTCATGGTGAGGGACGTGTCCGCCGTCCCTGAGCTCATCGCACCGGCAGCGGTCGGGAGCCCCCAGGGCGGGTCACGGTTCATGTTGTCGGTGTTCGTGGATGATGTGGACACCGCGTGCACAGAGCTTGTTCAGCACGGAGTGGTGCTTCTCAACGGGCCGCTGGACCGGCCGTGGGGGATGCGCACCGCTAGCTTCGCCGACCCCGCCGGTCATATCTGGGAGATCGCCCAAGATCTGGACTCGAAGTAAACAATGGTCGCCTGCTCGTAAGTCGACGCGCCATTTTGACGACGAGAGTCGCCCCATGGTGCCGTTTGAGGGCGGGGTCGCAAGGGTTGAACGCCTGCCGAAGACGGTCCTTGCCGGGTCACCCTTTGGTGGCATGCAGGCGTGGACAGACCCGAGACCGGGAACTACATGCCTGGTGCCGGACATAGTAGAGGTGTGGGGTCAGAGGGGCTGTCCGACGCCGACCTGTGGGAGCGGGTCGTGGCACACGACGGAGAGGCATTCGCTGTGCTCTTCGACCGTCATGCGAACAAGGTCTACAACCACTGCTTCCGTCGGTCAGCCGACTGGTCGATGGCCGAGGATCTCACCAGCGCCGTCTTCCTCGAAGCTTGGCGACAGCGGCGGCAAGTTCGGCTCCACGATGACTCGGTCCTCCCGTGGCTGCTGGTCGTGGCGAACAACTGTCTGCGCAATGCCGAACGGTCCCGCCGCCGCTACCACCGACTCTTAGCCAAACTGCCCAGGCCCGAAGACACTCCGCCGCTCGATGCGCAGGCCAGTGACAAGGTCGATGACGAAGTTACGATGCGTCGTCTGCTGCTGCTACTCCGCCAACTGAGCACCGAGGACCAGGAAGTCATCGCCCTGTGCGACTGGTCCGGCCTCTCCTACGAGGAAGCGGCGACCGCACTGGACATCCCGGTGGGCACCGTCAAGTCGAGGCTCTTTCGTGCCCGAACCCGCCTTAGTGCACGGATGGATCCCGCAGGTTCTCGAACTACCTCCTCGACCGAACATGGAGATGTGAATCCGTGATGCCGGACCTCTATCACCTGCCAACAGACCGATCGCTTCCGGCCCACCGATACGCCGCCGCCCGCCGGCAACTTAGTGAGGTGCCGTCCATGAAGCCCTGGCGACTCTTGGGCCGTTGGCGCAATACCGGGATTGTGATCGGGCTGGGGGTCGGGCTGTCCGTCGGGGGTGGCGTCGCCCTGGCGACCGGGGTCTTCTCGCAACGGCTACCGGGCACTCCTTCGGATACCCAACTGGGCCACATCGTCAACGTCACCCGCACCGGGACGGCCACAATCGACCTCGGGACGGCCCCACGGCGGGCGACCAGTGCGTCACTCACGTTGACAGGTCTGAGCGTCGGCACATTTCGATTCCCCGATGGCTCAAGCCTTGGCTGTTCGGCCAGCGATCTGAGCAGTACCGAAGGCTGTCAAAGCAGCGCCATCGTTCCACTTCGAGCTGGTCAACACACAGTCACGATCACCACCAGCGCCAACGCTTCGTGGATGCTTCGAGCGAATTATATCCACCGGGTGATTACCGCTTGGAAGACCAATGCACACGGGCAAACCTACGGTGTGGCCAACAAGAATGGATTTCCGGACCTTGTTGCCGTGGAGTTCGACCATGGGCGCTCCGGTTACGTGACGTTGACAGACTTTCTCTGCCCAAAGGCCCTTATCGGTGAAAACTTCGCGATCCCGGTCTACATGAGCAACGGGACCACCAGGATTGGAACCTTCATCGTCGGCAATCAGGGTCCGGGGATTCGCACCGTGCCCGTGTCCTCCCTGAACTGTCCGAAAGTTGAGTCTTTTGGTGGTTGAGCATCCACCGCCCGGACCTATCGGTCATACCCGCACCGACGAGCCCTACCAGAGGCTTCTATCGCTCGTCGTGAATAATGCGACATATGAGGTCTTGGCCGGTGCCATACAAGGAGACAGTTCGCCCTGTCACTGAAAGGGTTCGGGCGGCGCTGGGTGCTGGGCTGATCTTGGTGGCAGTCGCCACTTCCGCCTGCTCGCTGACCTCGTCTTCACCGGGGCGACGTCTTCCGATCTCAGTCACCTCCTCTACCCGAGGTATTCACCCCAGCAGGTGCACGCTCAATGCATCCGGTACGCAGGCCGTCGCCACCGGAGCGTTCAACCCCCCGGCATCGCTGCCGGTTGTCAACGGACAACAGGTGGGTGCGCTACAGCTACAGCTGCGTGTCGTCAGCTCCAAGAGTCTCCGGGTTGGACATGTAGTTGTCCACAACCCGGGGCTCGGCGAGGCAGTCGCTGGAGTCTCGGTCGGGCAGACCTCCTGGCATCTCGCGACAGCGGTTGAGCGACTGCCGGGCGTCCATCCGACTCGCTGCGGGGTGACCTACGAGGTTTTGGGCTGAGGGATCCCATTCGGCAGCATCGAACGGGGTATCCCCGTCGTGCCGTTCGAGGCGTATGCAACTTTTGCAAGCGCCTGTCGGCTGCCTCGCTGATGTGCCGCCTTGGAGCGCCGTCCGGGGCCCGTCAAGACAGTCCCGCGGGCGGCGGTGGGTGGCACAATGGACTTGTGAGGAAGAGCTCCACTCAGCCGGAGGCAAGCACCTCCGAAATTTCGGAGGACGAGCTCATTGTCCGCATCCTGGCGGACCGAAAGGCGGGTAAGGACACGACGAAGGACGTCGAACTCCTCCTCCGACTGGCTGGCACGAACAACCGAGCCGCACTCGACCGTTTAGCTCAGTAGCCAACTCATTGGACGGAGTCGGCGTGGAGAGTGTTCGTTAACTCGGGCTCTCTGATTCTTCCCGGTAACGACGAAGTGCGATGTCGACATCGAGGCGGCGTTGCAATGCTGTTTGAGGGTGCTGTGTTACAGGAACCGCACCCTCCGGCCTCTCGGCCAGCTCATCGTCCCAGGTCCAAAGGTTGGATCCGCCATTCGGGATTCGAGTAGTCCGGCCCTCCGACACGCGACAACCCCACGCGGAGGGACGCGATGACCTTTTCGCCCTCCTCGCTGCGGTGATAGCGAAGACACACACCGGCGGCGCGGTACACGCGCTGTCGTTCTGCGGTGTCCGAGTGGGCCAAGAGAGTGGTCAGGCCGCCGACACCTTCGAGGAGCTCGTGCACCTCTCGTCCGGTCAACAAATGGGGTTCAGAGCCCCTGTAGGTGTCGATGACGGCAGTGGCTGCAGCGAGCTCAACCTGGGCGGCGCGGGTGCGCTCGGTGACGAGAACCGGGTCCAGGCCGGCGTCGAGCGCGGCGAGGTACTGGTCGAGCTTCTTTCGCGCTTCGTGGGCCTGGCGGCGCGCCAGGCGAAGTTCGGCGGGCTCGCCGGATTGATGCTTGTCTGCATCGAGGATGGCCGCCACCGTGGCATCGAGGCGTTCGGGTGAGGACAGGTCCGCCAGCCACTCGTCGACCGCCGGCAGGACCCGGTGCTCGGCCACGAAGAGGCTCTTCGGATGACCGTCGTCACCGGGGTAGTCGTTCCGGTAGGTGCACTGGTAGCCGACCCGTTCCGAACCGCCTCGGCGCTTGACGGTGTGGCCCTGCATCCTGCGTCCACAGCGGGCACAGATCAGGAGGCCGCGCAGGGCGTAGCGCGTGTGTTGCGGCCGATCGGGGCGTGGCCCGGGCGTCGCCGGGGCCCGGTCGGTCTGCGCCTGGCGCCAGACCGACTCGCTCACGATTGCGGGCACGGTGCCCTCCGTCTCGACCACCTCGGAGGCCGGCGCCGGGGACATCCGGGTGACGTTGCCGGCGGCGGGGTCGTTCACGTCGTAGAGGCGTTCGACCTTGCGGTAGCTCCCGTAAACGCCGTGCCCCTTGTACTTCGGGTTCATGACGATGGCCCGGACCGCGCCGAGCGACCAGGCCCGGCCGAGACGGTGCGGGTTCCGCTCCCGGTCGGCCGCAGAGGGGCAGGGGAACCCTTGCTCGCTCAGGCGAGCGGCGATGGTCCGGAAGCCGACACCCTCGACCCGCCAGGCGAAGATCTGCTGCACCACCTTGGACGTCTCAGGATCGACGGCCAGATTGGTCAGCTGGATGCCCTGGCGCGCCTTCTCCGGGTTGGGGTGCGCCACGTCGGTACGCACGAGCTGGTACCCGTACGGCGGCCGTCCGCCGAGGTAGCGCCCTTCGGGCGCCATGGCCTTCATGGGGGTCCGCACCCGTACCCGGAGACGGTTGCGCTCCGCCTTGCTCAGGCCGCCGAACAACGACATGAGGATATCGTGCGCTTCGGACTCGGGATCGACGGGACCGCCGACTTCGGGCACCCAGAGCTGGACGCCCCAGTGAGCGAGCTGCGGCAGGATGTTCTGCACCTGGCCCGCTGACCCGAAGGCTCGCTGCGGCTCTCCGACGACGATCCCGATCCAGCCGCGCGCCGGGTTGGGGAGTTGCGCGATGAGTCGGGCCGCTTCGGGACGCCGGGGCCAGGGGACGGACCGCGAGACGTCGGTGTCGTGGGTGACCGACACGATCTGCGCCCGCCCGACGATCAGGGCACTGGCGCGCGAGATCTGCCAGCGCAAGCTTTCCTCGGGGTTCTGCTGGTCGTCGGTGGAAGTCCGGCAATAAGCGGTGAGTGGGATGAGCGGTTCCGAGGACGTCATGCGGCCTTCTCGGGACGTTCGGCCCGCCGGGCGAGAGCCGCCCTGACAAGCTGGGCCAAGGCGGCGGCCAGATCTGTGGTGAGGGACGGCGGGTCTTTCGCCTCGAAGACGATCTTCTCCTCGTCGCTCACGGGAGCCACCCGGTAGAGCTGCAGCATGACTTCGGAGGATATCTCCGCCCTGCGCGCGAGGAGGGTGACGGCATCGAGTGCGTTCCATGCGCCGTGACACCCTGAACGGGTGACCAATCCTGCCTTGCAGCCAACGCCCAACCTCCCTGGACCGATCTTCTCCTTTGCCCGGCCGGCGAGCGGCCACTATCGGCCCAGAGCGATGACGCGACTCCAGTTGAGTCATGCCAAGAACCACCGGCGCTCCACGGCGTCAAGTCGCCGGCTCGGCTCGCAACAAGTTCCGGCGGCCTCGTCTTCGTCCGGGATCGCCCATCGGGCGAACCCGGACGAACTTCTCGCTCGGCCCAGGGGGCTGCCCTCGCCGGGACTTGACCCCGCTCGCAGCCAGTGGTCGTCGTCGGTCATGCGAACGACGCAGGGCGCGTCGTTCGCAACGAATGCAGCGAATTGCGTTCAAACGCAGACCGACCGAGCCCCAGCGACGCCCACGCCACGTCCCGACCGACCCCAACACTCGCTACACCACTTCACAGACCAGCGCCTCCGGACCTTCCCACGCCTCACCATCGCCAGCAGTCCATCAGCACCACCATCAGATTGCTCCACACGTGTGGCATTAGAGGCCAGCACGCGTCCCCGATGGAGACAACGTTGGTTTCGACTGCCGTTGTCGCCGGGAGCACAAAGTCAACATCCAAGCAAACAGTGGGGGAGTGCAGCGGCAGTAGCGGGCGGTACGATCAGCGCATGGCGAACCGACCCAACGACCTCCCGCCTGGTTCAGCGGTAGTGGTCACAAACCCCCACGGGGACTGTTCGCCCGCAGCCTTCCATGCCTTAGTCGATGACCTTCTGGCCGGTCCGGAGCCCGAACTCGAGAGCCTCGGCGCGGCCGAGGCGCTACGAGAGTTGCGCGTCGACGCTAAGGCGTGACAGCTGTCGTCATAGATGCTTCTGCTGGAGTTGAGATTGTCGCTGACACCCGCCGGGGACGGGCCCTGGGACGATTGCTGTGGGCCGATTCTGAGCTCTGGGTACTCAGACGACGATTTCTCATCGAGCGGACCATTACGGAATCTCAGACCACCGCCGCGGTACGCCGACTCGGATTGCGCAATCGTCCCGAAGCACCGTTGTTGGCCGCCGGTTGGGCTCCATTGAGCACCATCTGAGGGAGAATCGGAAAATGGCCCTCACCCGAAGCGACGTAGAGGCTCGTTGGACTGACATGGTCGGCGGAGGTACGGATCTCGACTCAGTACTCGTCTGGGCGCAGGAGGTCGCTACCACGGAGGATGCTGTTGGAGATATTCCGACTGAAGTGGCCATCCAACGTCTAGCTCGGCTGGCTTTGGAACGGCAAACCAGTGGGCGGGCCACGACCCAGGCCCCTGGCTCAGTCCTCAGCGAGCTCGCTGAGGCTCTCGAACGTTGGCGCTCAGACGCTGTTCGCTACGACCAAGACCCATCCGGCAGCGTCTACCTCTCCGAGGACATCGACATGGAGCCGGATGGTCAGCTCTACATCACCCGCTGGACCGGAAGGTTCTCCGGCTCGTGGCAGGGCAGCTCAGGGCTCAACCTGAACACGCCCGTGGATCTTGACGTCGATTCGGCGATCGCATGGGGCAGAGCGCGGTCGTCACGAGTTTTCATCCGGCCCCGAGATGGGGTGCTCTATTCCGCCGGGGACGAGGCGCCCGCTGACAGCACGCCGTGGCCTGGTGAGATGGACCTTGCCCCGCGAGACGATCGGATCCAGGGCAAAGATTGGCTGTATCGCACCGAAGACGACGACATTATTTCGTGGGACGTTGCCATCTGGCCCAACCTCCAGGGCATCCCAGAAACGAAAGCAGTGCTGGAGGCGTTTCGAGAAGCCTTGAAGGTGGCTCCCGATGTCGTATTCGTCGAGGCGGATCGCTACGGCACCGACCAGTTTCCAACGGCGATTGTTCGCGTTGAAGCACGCACCGAACACCAGGCGAGAACCGCAGTAGAGAGGTGCATCGGCGCTGGGTTTGCCGCCGCAGGGAAGGTCGTGGGCAGACGCTTCGGTTGGACGATGGGGTTGAACGCTGCGCCTACTGGCAGCCCTCAAGGCTGGACACGTGACCACGATGGCTGGGTCACAAGCTGATCGAAACCCACTGGCGAAGCAGTCGCCGGCGCAGGCGTCTACGAACGCCGGAACGTGGGGAGTCGAAATGATCGGTGATACTCGGCGTGGGGGCGAGGGTGAATAGCCCGCCTACACTGGTTATCGAGATGTCGAACCCGAACCCCCAGCCTTCGACAGAGCGCAGTCTTGAACTGCCAGTACATACCCTGCTGGAGCGCGCTCGGCCCTTGCCTCCACATGAGGAGATGGTCATTGAGGAGCTCACGCCCGAAGAAGGCGCCGAGTTCCTCTCAGCGCTCAAAGCGTGACGGCAGCACCAGTTCGCGGCCCTATCGTCATCGACACCGACGTCTTTGGCGCCGACCTGATTCCCGGGTCCCGCCTGGCCGAACTTTACGAACCGATCATCGTCGGTCGGCCCGCCTTCATCTCGTTCCAAACGGCTGCTGAGCTCCGCTACGGGGCACTCCTGCGGGGATGGGGTCCGGCGCGGATGCTCAAACTCGAATCGACGATCCAATTCGCTGAGATCGTTCACACCGGTCCAGAGCTGGTCCTCACATATGCAGAACTCCGCGTGGATTGCCGGAGGGTTGGACATGCCTTGAGCCAGCGCGAGCACGATGCCTACCGTTGGATCGCCGCAACGGCGCTACGGCTCGGCATCCCGCTGGTTTCCAACGACAACGTCTTCCGCGACGTGCCCGGGCTTCAGCTCGAGGCTGTCACGGTTTCCTAATCTCCGCTGAGTTCGTCGAATGTGGGGGCAATTTCTCAGGCGAGATCTCCCCGGGAGTCACTCTCCGTTGCGTTCGGCAAGGAAACTGGAATCATCGCCGAGGTGGAAGTAGAGGTGCCCACGGAGGAGGCCATCGTCTTGAAGATCAGCCCATCCTCGACCGCTGACCTGATCTCCATCGTCGGTGCCCTCCCAACTGAATTCGACTCCGGAGCGACCCCCTGCGGCGCCACGCCAGTCAATCCAGCCGCTGACAGCAATGAACCCCAAGGAACCCGTGTGATCGCGACTGAACTCGATGAAGGCCAGCTCAACGAGGTCAAGCGCTTCGCGGTCCCAGAGATCCATCTCGAGGATCCTCCAGCGGCCTGTGGGGCCCCGGGGGTGTCGGCGACCGTCCCCTGCTTGACCACCTTTGGCGACGACCGTCGAAGAGCTGTGTCCAGATTCGACGTTCTTGAGCGCCTCACTCAGGACGTCCGAGGCGGCGTCCAGGCGCTTTTGACGGCGACGGTTGTTCTCGTGGTTTGCTTCGGCAGCGACAAAGCCGATCAGTTCATCGAGTTCGTCGGTGCTGGCGGTCAGGACAATGCGGTTGCTCGAGTAGCGCATCTGGAATACCAGGCGTTCGCATTCCATATCGAACAACTGCAGTTCTCGCAGAGCAGCGGCCGTCTCGTCATTCAGGATCGTCTCATACCTCGGCTCGCTGTTGGGCCGAGAGCGGGGTTGCCGGAGGTCAAACAATGAGTCCTCCCACCCGCTGATGACACCCTCTTCGCTGCAGGCAGAGCAACGCCACTCGATCGGGGCGGGAAGATCTGCACGAAACACCACGACGTGCCCCGGGCACGGGCGATTGGCGGGTCGCCGCCGACACGTCAGAGCGCTGATCCAGGGTGTGCCCGCCTCGGCGGCGGTGGCGGCCCGAACTACCGATCCCAAGTATTCAGCCAGCTTCCGGGCTGGACCGGGTGCCTCGTCGGTGATGTCGAGAAAATGACGCAGATCGGTCACCATCATCGGCTGCGGACATTACAGGGAACTCTGACGCCCCAGTTCTTGCCGGCCCGGTCGCTCAGAACGCCCGGAGGCGGGAACTCCCGGCTTCAATCTCCCGGCTGCTCATCTTCCCGAGCTGTACGGAATCCGGTCCGCGGCGCGCCTGCGCCCGGAAGTTAGGCAGCCGGCAGCCAAAGCTCGGTGGTTCCCACCTCGCGTATGGGATTGCAATCGATTCTCGCTCTCACATGAGATGATCCCCAGGCCTGGGAGGTATCAAATAGGCCCACGGTATTGATTCGGATCCCCCCTCCGACACTGCAGGCCAGACGGGCATTCCTGGCCGGATCCACCGTCCTGGAGCCGATGGATTCGGGGCGGCGTGCATAAGCGTGCAATAGCGAATCCCTCAGGAGGCAGTTAGTCCGATGCTTCTCCGCTCTGGCGAAAACGACAGCAAGAAATGGCAGAGCGCGAGGCCGCTGGCGAGAGCTTTTGGACGAGTCGCTTCACAACTGAGGTACGCGTGAAGATCAAGCTGGCGGCAGCGGACGCCTTTGGTTACGCGGGCGATTCCGTCTACCAATACGCCCACGGACTTCTGATTCGGCAGTACGGGCAAGACGGATTCACGACGACGGCCCACGACCCGACCGGCGATCTCATCGGCGCTCTTACCATCGGTGACTAATGGGACTCCGGCAGGTGACGGGCACGGCTAACCACCACTAAAGAGGGTTAACACCAGTCAGCCTTGCTTCTCCAGGGAATCTGAGTCAGTCGAGAACAAATGACTCTTACGTTGATTCCCAATACCAATCACCATCTTGGTACTCACAGGTGATCGTCTCGCCGTTCCCGGCTCGACCGGTCGCGCCGTGATCGTCGTCACGGCAGTATTCGCCGGGTTCGTAGCACCCACCCTCGTCGTCTATCGGGTAGCAAGCAGCAGAGCCGGTGGTAGAGGGCGCTTGAGGAGTTGTCGTGGTTGAAGCAGGCGTAGAGGTGCTCATTCCCTGCTGCTGACCACCCGAGATGTCGCTGGAGAGCGTGCTGTTCAATGGCCCGATCACACTCGCGGACGATGTGATTAACCCCAACTCCCGGTTGTAATCAAGGCTCGCGGTGGAGAAGTTTTCCGAACCGATGAAGACCTTCGCACTGTCTACGTCGATTACTTTGGAATGGATATACAGAGCCGACGCGGTATCTGGATAAAGCACGACGTGGACCCCAGCAGATTCAAGCTGGGAGAGCGCCGAATCCCACTTGGAATCCGAGGTCATGACCACGGTGACGTTTTCTCCTCGCCGAGCGTCAGACTCAAGGGCCTCCTCTACTGCGGTCGAATCCATTTCCTCGTTCTCCACCACGACGCTGTGTGCTGCGGAATCGATGAGTGCGATTAGCTGTGATTCAGACCCAGGACTCCACACGAGATCGACTCCCGCCGGTCCCGGTGAGGGAGCTGGACCAGCCCAGTCCGAGTCGAAGACGGATTCGATGGCTGCCACATCGGCTGCCTGGCTGTCCATAACAACGAAGTCCCTCGTCGTCGAGTAATCCTGCGACGTCAGGTTCCCGGTCATGACGGCCGACTCGGAATCATCGACCGTGATGGTCTTCTGGTGAAAGATCTCTGAGTCGTTCGCCCAGGCGACCGGAACGCCCGCTGCCGACAGGGTCGAGTACGCAGCCTGATTGACCGATCCTCCGGTGTAATCGTGATCCAGCAGGACCCTGACACGGATTCCCTTGTTGTGGTCGGCAATCAGGATCTGCTCGGCGGTCGGATCCGACAGCTCGTACATCGTCATGTCGAGGCTCTGTCGTGCCGAGGTCATGAAGTCGTAGATGGGAGTCATGCCAGCCTGCGGCTCGACGATCAGTGACAGTCCGGCCGGAGCGACGGGGCTGGCGGTGGCTGGCGCAGTACTCGTGGTCGCGTTGACCGATGTCGTCGTCCCACCGCTCTCTCCTGCGGTGGTGGTCGTGGGACTGCTGTCCTTGACTGCTGTCGTGCATCCGGCGGTCAACGTCGCTGTACAGAGGAACAGCCCAAGGAAACAGGATCGACTCAACCTCCTCGGCGTTCCCCGTGACACGAGTACGCCCTACGGATGTATCGGAAGACAATGGGCGACCTCTTTGGCCTCATGCCGGGCATTACGAACGTACTCAAGTGATGGGCTTCCTACGTTCTGATCAATATTAAGGGGCAGGTTCAGGGATGCGATTAGCTCACTCTCTGTAATCCAAGGCTGGGGCGTGACGATCCAGGATACGAAGGCATTGTCATCCATCCAGTTGGACAGCACGTCCTCGCCCTCGCAGAACGTCATCCGTTTGCCACCCCCCACCCGGTACAGGGTGATGGCTAAACGCTCGGATAGCAGGCAGCCCAACGTGAGTCGCAGTGTGGAGCCCTCGGCGTTACCTCGATAGTGATATCGGACACGGGTCCGAAGATTCTGTTTTGACGGTTGACCCTGTTTAGGTGGCCGCTTGGGGGAGATCCCACGTACAGGAGCGTGAGATCATCGTGGGTACGGCATTCGTTCGCGTCCAACCCTGGAGGGATTTCCCGAAACCACCAGGCGTACACGCCTGGCGATGAAGGGACTGGGCAAGGACTGGTTAGGACGTCAGCTCGGGACCAGAGTTTGTCTGGATGTAGTAGCTCAGTTTCCATAATGGCTGATACCGGTGTAGTCCAGGGTCGCGTTCGTCAGCGCCGCTTCGGCCCAAGACCGATGGCCCGCACGAAGTGGTTGATCTGGCGATTGCCTTCCCGGTAGATGACCCGACGCGCCTCGCGCTGCGCACCGCCGGAAGCAGCTCCCGAAAGCCCCCCTCGCTTATACCCGTGCTCGACGGCCTCAACGTTGCCGAGGTCTCTCGCGAATCTGTAGAGCTGCGATCGCGTTGTGCTCACGATGGCACCTCTTCTTTGGTCGCTCGGTCGGCCAGGATGACCCGCTCCACAATGGCCCGGATCTGCTTGGGATCGTCGGTCGACTCCATCAAAGTGAGGTCTTCCGGTGACACGGCCATGCACCCCAGGCCATTGTCATCGAAGGACTGGCGCCAGCTCATCCAATCCTCGCCGAGTGGGTCCTCGTCGTCTTCCTCAATGGCATTGATGAGTCCCGCGACCTCGATCATGCCGTCGTCTCCGACGTCGTATTCAATGAACAGCACCGTCGCTCCTTTCCGCTTCGTCCGCCGTTGTCGCCGCTCGCTCGATCAATCGCTGAGGTGTGCACGCAGAGAGGTAAGTTCGGCGTACAAGCCGTCGATGCTCGCCTTCATTGTTGCCAGATCGTGGGACACGGTGGACGACTCGGCCTCGATTAGTTGCTCGACTTTGGGTTTCCCATCGTTGCTGGAGATGAAATACGCGGCGACGGCGGCGGTAAAGATCCCAACCAGTGCGACGCCAGTAATGAACATCACCGAACCGACAATCCGTCCGGTTGTCGTTGTCGGGTCGCCGTTGGTGCCGACGGTGGTAATCGCTCCTATCGACCACCACAATGCCTGAGGAAACGAGCGAAGGGTCGCGTGCGCGTGAGTGCGTTCGGAGTTGTAGATGACGGCAGCCCCCGCCAACACGGCGACAACAGCCACGACGCCGACGAACGCCATTGCGCGTTGTGCGAGGTGTCGACGAGAGCGGACGACGTATTCGCCGGCTATCCCAATCACTCGCAGCAAACGAAGCGGTCGAAGAAATGGGACGCACACCACGATGAAATCGAGGACGTGGCTTCTGACGAAACGCCCCCGAGCAGGCGCGAGGTAGAGGCGGACGAAGTAGTCGACGGCGAACGCGGCCCAAATCAAGATGTTGGCGACGAGGAATGCAGCCTGCTCCCGCGGAGTCAGTTGGACGGCCAGCGGGATTAGGAGGACGGCGAGGAAGATCAACGCCAGCGGGACAAGGAGGTAGTCGGCGCTCCGCTCCCATGCTTCGTAACCGCCGTTCGCCCGGTAGTCCGCCGCCCGCCCCATAGACGGGAAAATCTACTGGGCCTGGCGTGATCTCACCCAGTGAACAACAACAACAACAACAACAACAACACCACCAGCGACTCCAACGCCGTCATCGCCCATGCCGCAGCGCACGGCCACCGGGCAGTGTGGCCGTGGTTGGTGCTCATTGGCGTCGCCGTCGTGGCGCTCGTGGTGTACGTCGAGTGGAAGCGGCAAGGCCGGAACAGACGCCTGCGGTAATCGCACAGCCCGAATCGGGCGGCTCAGCCTGATGCGGAGACGACCCGATGGCCGGAGTCGAACGATTCGTCACTGCGAAGGACATCCGTTACAGCGCTTGGGAACGAAGTTCGGATCTCAGACGACTTCAATCACTCGGACAGCCCGGGCTCGATCAAATCCTCTCGGACGGCCGGAGCCTCACCATTGACGAAGTGATCTCCTACGCAAGCCGTGGAAGAGGTCTTCTTCCTTTCGACGTCGAGCACCCCCGAGCCAGGCACTAGGGCCGGGCTGGATTGGGCTGCCCCCGAACCGCCGGGCTGGGGTCCACCAAGCACGCCCGAAAGATCTAGTGAATGCGGGTCAGGGGTAGCCGAGTCCAAAGTCACAGTTGAATGGTTCGGTACGTGACGCCTGTCGCTCGTGCTGCCCCCCGGATCGCCGGACCGTCATCACCCTCCCAGACGCACAGAGAGGCTCCCAGATGTTCCGCAGCGGCGACAGCTTCGGCACCAAGGGTCGAGAGCCTCTGACTCTCAGCGAGTTCCGCCATTCGATACCCGATCAGGCGTACCGGCAAGATCACGATGGAATCGGGAAGGTCCAGCAGGCGGCGGCCGAGTTCCCGACGACGCTCTGGCGACCAACTCCCGGTGAGCGTGCCACCTCGGGCCGCCACAACGCTCTTGCACAGGCGCACGTAGTAGAGATTGGTGGTTGCCAGTTCATTCGCCGCAGTGAGGCGGGTGAGTCGGCGCCCTTGCTCGGCGGCCAAGACGTCGCGCAGGAGATGGTCGTCGATGACGACCTGACTCACGTGGTGGCGAGGTCTGGGTCGTCAGCGAGCGACGAGACGAATGCCGCGTGGTCTTGCCGACTGAGAAGATCTCCCAAGAGTCTCTGCGCTTCCCCTGCGGGGACGGTAAGCACGGCGAAGCCCAAATCGATCACATCGACGGGACCTCCGTCGTCCAGATTCCACCGATGGCGCACCGCTGCGGGGATCGACATCTGGCCTGAGGCTGACACGAGGTACTGCTGAATCGCACTCATGCCGACAGTATACTTGGTGCCGGGTTCATCGCTACCAAGTGCCCAGAAATGGCGGCCGTCAGCAGCCCTGTATGGAGTCGACCGGACAAGAAATTTGTGACTCCAGGCGGTATGGGATACCCAGATCCGCCGGGTAGCGGCACTTCCAAGACCGCGCCACTTGATTACACGATTCCAGCGGGATCAAGGGTTAGCGCGCCGCGCGCCCTCTCCCCGAGCAGGCCCCGGCTTTCGGGCGCCTATACCGAGAACTTCGCAGCGCGGCTCTCCAGAGCGGCGAAGCCAAATGTTTTGGCTGTCTCCAGAGCTTGGTCGACAAGCCGGACCGCCTCGTCGATCTTCCCGACGTCCCGGAGAAGATCGGCGTAGTCGAGCTGCGTGCAGGCAATCCAGTACGGCGCCTCGATGCGTTCATTGATCGAGAGCGCCGTGCGGAAATGGGCTTCGGCGGCTTCCGAACGACCCAGGAGGTGCGCTAGACGCCCGAGGCTCCGGGCCAGAGCACCCTCGCATGTCCCGGTTGGGAACACCACCATGTCGGAACCTGTCAAGCGATTTGAGACACGTTCTTATGACGCAATCCGTACAAGGTCCTCGACCGGCACAGGTTCATTGATCCACGCCACGGTGGGCAGCTTCGGAGGCTGTGGCCGGCGGTGGCTGAACCGAACCGGGTTCGCCGCGTAGGCGGCATCGAGCGTCTCGGCGCGCTGGGAGCGAACCTCCTCGGCGGTGCCGTAGTGCACCGAGGCCGGCGTGTGGTAGCCGATGCCCGAGTGGCGGTGCTCGTGGTTGTAGTAGGCGAAGAACGCCTCGCAGAACGCCCGGGCGTCTTGGATGCAGCCGAAGCGCTCGGGGAAGGCGGGGCAGTACTTGAGCGTCTTGAACTGCGCCTCGCTGTAAGGGTTGTCGTTGCTCACGTGCGGGCGGCTGTGGCTGCGGCCGATGCCCAAGAACGTGAGCAGCTCGGTCACCGGGTTCGACGTCATCGACGAGCCGCGATCGGCGTGGATGGTGAGCTGGTCGGGGGGCACCCGGTGGCGCGCCACGGCGTCGGCGATGAGCTCTTTGGCCAGCTCGCCTGACTCAGAGGGCGCCACACACCAGGCCACGACGTAGCGGCTGAAGATGTCGAGCACGACGTAGAGGTCGAAGTACTCGCCGCGCTTTGGGCCCTTGAGCTTGGTGATGTCCCAGGACCACACGACCAACGGCGCGCCGGCGACGAGCTCGGGCTTGACCTTGGCGGGGTGCGTCGCCTGGCGGCGGCGCTCGCGCACCTCGCCCTGGGAGCGCAAGATCCTGTAGTAGCTGGACTCCGACGCCAGGTAGACGCCTTCGTCGAGGAGGCTGAAGTAGACCTGGGCGGGCGAGCAGTCGGCGAAGCGTTCAGAACGCAGTACCTCGAGAACGGCGTCGACCTCTTCGTCGCTGAGCTTGTTCGGCGGGGCGGGCCGGGGCTTGCGCTCCGTCACCCGGCACGGCTTGAGCCGGCGGTAATGGCTGGCCCGGGCCCGCCCGACGGCGGCACAGGCGCTCTTGGTGCCGAGCAGCGGCTCGACGACGGCGAAGCATTCGTCGATCACCGCGTCGGCTCCTCGTCTGACTGCTGGTCGGTCTCCGGAGTGCTCTGCGCCAGCAGCTGCGCCAAGAGCTCCGATGCTTTTCCCTGGGCCTCGAGCGCCGTGCGGTGGCGAGCCAACTGGTCCTCGAGCTTGGCGTTGCGCCGGCGCAAGAGATCGAGCTCGCGCTCGGCCGCCGAGCGCTTCTTGCGGTGCTTGGGTGCGAGTCCCGAGAGGGCACCGACGTCGCGGGCGCGCTGCCACTCGACGATGTGGCTCGAGTACAGGCCCTCTCGGCGCAACAGGGCGCCCTTGCCACCGTCTTCGGTGATCTGTTCGTATTCCTCCAAGATGGCCAGCTTGTAGTCGGCGCCGAACTGGCGCCGCTTGGGTCTCGCCGCCGGATTGTCTTCGGCCACGGCCCCATTCTGGGCGCGTGTCGTCACAGGTGCTGATGTCATGGTCATTTGGTCTACGTGTTCCTGACTCGCCCTGGTGGGATGGTGGGCTACTGCAGGTGTCTCACGTCAGCCTGACAGACAGGGGATCTCCGTAGGGCAGGATGAGGTTGTAGAGCACTGCCGCGGCCTCCCTGTGCTCAAGAGCAACGGCGCACTCCTGGGCGTGGCTCATGGCCGTCGTCCAGGTCATCTCCCGGGGGATCTCGGTGAATCCGGTCGCCACATCGTGCTCGAAGAGCGGGGTCGCTTCGTCGAGGCGTCCGAGCGAGCAGTACACCGCCGCCAAGGCGACTCGTAGCATCGGGATGGCTGGGTTCTCGGCAGCGGTCTGGGCGAAGGGCTCGATCAACTCGTCGATCTGCCCCTGGAGCAGGCGAGCCATGAACAAGAGGCCACCGTAGACTGCGAGCGCCTCCGCGGCCCCGATGTCGCTGCCGACCGCGAGCGCCTCGTCGTTCTGCCGTTCGCCGGTGGCCAGATCGCCGCCCAACAGGGCTCGCCCGGCCCTGGTCAGAAGCAGCTGCCACCGGCAGTGGGGCAACCCCGTGCGGTCGACGAGTGCTCCCATCTCCTCGACTCGCTGGTCGACCTCAACCAGATCGCCGACATCCATGCAGGAATGCATGCGCCAAAAGCAAGCCTGGAACCGAAGGAACGGATCACCCAGCCGCTCGGCGACCCGACAGGCCCAGGCGGTCTCGGCCAGACGCTCTCCCGATCTCTCGGGTTGGGTTCTGAATTCGTAACAACTGAGCACTACGTCGAGCTTGGCGGCATCGTCCAGCCCGTTGGCCAGGGACACGGCCTCGTCGGCCAACTCACGGCGACGCTGCCAGTCTCGGGCATCGGTGACCTCGGCCAGGGATGCGAAGAGCAAGGCCCGGGCGCCTGGGTCCCGCGGGCCCAGCGCCGCTAACAACCGCTCGGCAAGGGTGACGTTCCGTTGAGACCAAGTGCTCCGAGCGCTTCTGGGTGTGAATCGTCGCCGGAATGTTGCGCCGTCACGACGCCCGAGCTGCCCGTCGATCCAGCCAAAGCAGATCGCCTCGTCGAGTGCTTCGTCGTAGGTGAGCGTTGTTGGGTGTGTCGTTCCTTTCTTTGCAAGGACGAGCCACACTCCTTGCGACTCGAGCCGTTTGCTACGCAACCAGGCCGCCATTCGGCAGCATCGGCGACCAGTAGCTCTGGAAGTTCCACGGCGTCACGGTATCTCCGAAGTGCCTCAGCAGTGCACATGCAACTCTGGCAAGCGCGCTCGAGATGTTGACCTGTTTGAGAGTGCAGAGTTGGTACTCGGGCGACACGCCGAAGCACGCGACCATCACGAGAACATCCGCTCGATGGCGCCGGCGGCCGCCGGCTGCCGATTGAAATGATTTCGCCAGCAGGGAACGGTCTTCACTGGTGTCTGACCAAGGAGAGAAGAACTCGATGGCAGACCGGAGCTGTGACCGGGTAGCCCAACCGAGTGCGGCACAGCATCCTCGACTGCGTCTGGAGCCGACTCCGAAGATGCTCTCATCGCTCGGATTACCGCCGATCGTCGTACGGGCAAGGACACGAGCAAGAATGTCGAGAAACGGCCGCAGCTCGCCGGGAAGAAAAATCGGGCTGCCTTCGACCGTCCGGCGCAGTAGTAGTACGACCAATCGAAAGGACGGCAGCCGACCCAGTTGTCCTCCATGAGATCGCCCGCTGGATCTCTGACCGGCTCGTTCGTGTGAAGTAGTGATGATGCTGTTTGAGGGTGCTGTGTTACAGGGATCACACGCTCGAAGACCTACCGTTCCCAGCCCCAAGGCTGGACCCGCCAGTCGGGTTTCGCGGTATCCGGCCCTCTGACACGATCAAGTTGCACACGCGGTCGCCGTGCGTGCGATCGGGTTGCACCGCACCGAAATCCGAGTTCGTCGTAGGGCGGCCACCTTGAGCCCTTGGCCCGCGTCAGCGAGAACTGAGGCCAGGTCCCCGATGCGCTCCACGAGCTCCGGTTTCTAGGTCACTTGCAGCGTCAAGGACGCGACCGAAATCTCCCCTGAAGCGTCGGTGACGGTTATCGTTAACGTGGACGTGGCTGAGGCGGAAGGCGTTCCGGTGATGGTGCCCTTAGATGCACTCAGGGTGAGCCCTTTAGGGAGCGAGCCCGCGACGAGCGCCCACGAGTACGGCGTCGTACCGCCCGTCGCCTTCAGCGTGGCTGAGTAGCTCTTGCCGACGGCACCATTTGGCAGGCTGGTCGTGGTGAGCAACAGTCCCGCATGGGTTGCACCGAGTTTGTTCGGATCTTTAGGGGTAGACGTCTTGCCCGCGGAGGCGGATGCTCCGTTCTCTCCATTGATTCCTCCGGCCGCGCCGCCCCCGCCCAAGTGGCCCGCAGACCCCGCCGAGCCAGGGGAGTTCGCCTCGACCTGGTTGTTGGTGTAGGTGACCCCAGCCGTGGCGAAGCTCGAATGCGAGTAGACGGCGCCACCGGCCGCAAGGCCGGCATCCCCACCGTCGGCGGCGTTTCCTCCGTTGGAGCCATTGCCTCCCTGGGCCAGACATTCACCTGCGCCGGCGGCACAGTCGGTCCCATAGCTCGCTCCGCCGTTGCCACCGACACCGCCGGTACCCCCAGTACCGCCCGTGTCACCCTCGCCGCCGAGGGCCTCGTTCTCGCTGAGGGAGACGCCTGAGATCTGGAACGAGCCGTCGTTGTAGATCGCGCCTCCGAGTGCGGACCCGCCATTGCCCCCAGAGCGTCCGCTGGCACCGTTTGTGCCGCTCGCACCGGTTCCGCCACTAGATCCGGAGGCAGTGCCGGTCTCACTCGCACCACCACCGCCACCACCGCCACCACCGCCACCGTTGCCTCCGTTACCCGCGATCGAAGAGTCCGCGTCATCGGTGGAGAAGGTGCCGCCTGCGACGGCGACGGTTCCGACGTTGTAGACAGCCCCGCCTTCGCCGTTCCCAGAGTTGCCGCCATCCCCGGCCTGTCCGGCGAGCGCTCCGGCATCGCCACCGTTACCACCATCCGCGGCGACCGGAAATGAGGTCGATACGAACCCGGCTCCACCGGTGCCACCGGCACCAGCGGAGCCGCCCGTGCCACCGTTGCCGCCGGAACCCCCGGCGGCAGTGTTGTCCGTGAATGTGTCGTCGACCAACGCGAGTTTCCCTGCGTTGTAGATGGCCCCGCCTTCGCCGCTCTGCCCGTTCGCTCCAGCACCGCCGTTGCCGCCGTGGGCTCCGTTTCCGCCGGGGTTGCCGTTCGCACCCACCTCCTGGCTGCCGCCGGCGCCGTTGCCACCCTTGCCACCGGCGCCGCCGTTGCCGCCACTTGCCCCTAAAACCAAGTTGCCCGCGAAGGTCGAGAAGAGGATCCTGACCTTCGCACTTTTGGCCACGTACATTGCGCCACCCTGTCCGATCGCCCCAGTCGCTCCCGAAGTGGCCGGACCACCCGACGTCCCGTTGCCGCCCGGGGTCGTTGCGGTCTGGCCCGCGGTCCCGGCCGGGCCGTTCAGCCCAGCCGGTGGCTCCACCAACGAGTCCTCGAGGGTGAGGTGATTGAGCACGAGCGAGCCACCGTTCACGACGAACAGCCGGACGGTATTGCTGCCAGACGAGAGTCCATGGCCCATGAGGACGACGTTCTCGCCCGCTGCGTCGAGGGTGAGGCTCTGCGCTCCGGACAGGGTGATGGCGGTAGTCGGCGCGATCGTGCCTGAGCAGTCGAAGATCACCGTGCCGCCTTTAGCGATCGCGGCCTCGAGGCCGCTCCACGTGCAGCTGTCGAGCGTTGTCGTGGTGCTCGAGCTCTCGGCTGCCCTGGCCGAAGGCGAGCTGGTGACGCCAAAAACCACGACGACCAGTGCCGCGGCTGTGCAGAAGGTGACTGCGGCCTTCCGACCCTTCGTGCCGTTCGGAATACCCACATCTGCCCCTTTCACCCTTCCCCAATCCGGGGATCGACGGTCAGATTTCGAGGAGCGTAATGGCTAAGCACCGAAACGTCGACAGATACGACCCGCCGTTGGACGACCGACGCAGCCGCCTCCGTCATCCCTGCGGAGCGGTTCCGTGCGCCACTACCCCGCACGCCGAGCAGGGGGCCAGGAGTTCAGTTTTGCGAGGATGGCGAACCTTGGTTTGAACGTACATCCGGCACGTCACGGGGCAGTGATTCATGGGACGTCCCCGGTCCATGGCGTTAGACGCCAGTCGGGATTTGCATGGTCCGGCCCTCCGACAGGAACTTGGCTTGCTTCACTGACATCTGTGGCCCTGCAGGCCTTGGGTGAAGTTGAGATCTGGAGGGCCAAGCGACTTGGACCAACTCACGAGGTTCACCGGATGCGCTTACGTTGAGCCGAATCGCCGCCCTTCGTGACCGGAGTTCGGACCATGCCACCTGATTGGTTTCACAAAGAGATCACGTGTTCGGCAACTGGTTGCCGTTTGGGAATGCGGTCAGAGCTAGAAGCAGGAGCTTGGGCACACGTTGATCGATGTAACCGGCCAGTGGCTATCCCGTCACTGTTTGAACGACGAGGCCAACAACAGTCGTGGACACCGTCGAGAACGCGTCAATCGTGACCCGAAGGCTTGCAGTTTGGAAGTGTCTGTGTCGAGGATCGGCCAGGCCGGGCGGTAACCCATCCGTCAGAACGTGCTGACTGCCGGCGCCAGTCGCCACCGAGTCCCTGTCCTAGGCCTAGGGGCCAGTCGGCTGCGGCTGCTGGCCGGCGTTTGGGTTACCTGTCACCGATATGGCGCGCTGTCACGGCAATGCGGATAGCATCCACGCGATTCATTGGCGATTGGCAGGGAGGGGCATCACATGCATGTGACCTTGCGACGTCGTTTCACGCTGTCAGGGGCGGCCATCGCTGGCCTGCTGCTGGGGGGGATCATCTGGGTCGGTGGGCCAACCGGGGCGGGCGTCGGTCGGCCCGCCGGCCGGGCCCACATTTTGAGCACCATCGTGGCGGGCCCACTGGCTGCCCCGTCTGGTTTCGCCCCGACCCAGATCCGCAACGTTTACGGCTTCAACGCCATGGGGAGCGACGCCAAGGGCAACCCCATCGACGGCAGGGGACAGGTCATCGGCATCGTGCTGTGGCACAGCGACGCCTCTCTGAAGTCGGACATTCGGAAGTTCCTGACGAAGTACAGCTATCTCGAGGCGATGAACGGCCTGACCGCTGCCTCGGCGTGCACGGTCAGCACCACCATCCACACCACCCCGTGCTTCCAGGTGGCCTACGCGACGGGCCAGAAGCCGGCGCCGATGAGCCAGCGAACCATGGGCGAGGCCTCGCTCGACGCCGAGTGGGCCCATGTCACGGCAGAAGGGGCCGACATCCTCTTCGTGGAGGCGAAAAGCGACAGCGGGCCGAATCTGTTGGTGGCGGTCAACAAAGCGGTGTCGATGGGTGCGACCGTGGTGTCCATGTCGTGGGACCAGACCGGCATCTCCTCCGCCGATGACCCGGATTTCGATGTGTCGACCGCGGGCTTCGTGAGCGGCTCGGGTGACTACGGCTGTCCGGACAACACCGGGCAGATCTACCCGTCCGGTTCGCCGTACGTGCTCTCCGTCGGGGGGACCGAACTGACCATCGACGGCACCACGTCGAGCCAGACGACCTGGTACAAGAGCGGCGGATATGCCAACACGCAGGAGCCGCGGCCGAGCTACCAGTTGAACTGGTCGACCAATGCTTACCGGGTGAGCAACGACGTCTCGTACAACGCGATCGACTACCCCATCACGCTCGGGGGGGCCTGGTACACCGAGGACGGCGTTTCGGCCGGGATTCCGCAGTGGGCAGGCCTGGTGGCGGACGCCGATCAGGCGCGGGCCGCTCTGGGTAAGTCGGTACTGGCCGCCAGCGGGCTGCCCTCTGGGATCTACCTGGCAGCCAATTCCCACGAGTCCGAGCCGGGCGTGATCGACCCGGCCATGTTCACCGACATCACGACGGGCTCCGCCGGCTCCGCGACCGAATGCCAGGCCAAGGAGGGATGGGACTGGACGACCGGCCTCGGGACGCCCAACGCCGACGGGCTGGTCAGCGAGCTGGCCGACCTATAGCGAGCGGTCTGGCGGCGAGCGGTCTCTCCAAGCGAGCCGGTCGCCACGGGGCCCCGTGGTTGGCCGACCGGAACAACAACTCGATCGGGCGGATCACCCGCCCACCATCACACACGAGTCGGCCCTCGCCCGCCTCCATCCGTCCGAGCCCTCGGCTATGCGTGCCGTCGCATCCTCTCCTCAAGCGCTCGATCACGGTGACCCTCCTCCCGCCAGACCAGGCAAGGGTGTGCCTTAGATAGTGACAATGATGGACAAACCTCGTTCTGCAGAAGGTTGTGCCTTCACGCGCGAGTTGAGTCCGCCAGAGTGGTGTACGGGTTTGACCCGCTGAGGGGCGCTGTGAAGCGCTGAAGCGGGCGGTCCGGGGTGTAGGTCCAGACGACGAACAGGAGTTTCGCGAACGAGGTCCCCCACTCGCGACGACCACCGCATCAATCTTCAAGTTCCGTCCAAAGAACGCGAAGAAGAAGATGCGGTGGAAGTCACCAACACGATGGGCGCGGCGGAGCTGCTGCGCAAGTACCTGGAGAGTCCTGCGGGATCCGACCTGCTGGGAGAGATGGTGAAGATGGCAGCCGAGCTGCTCATGGACGCCGACGTCGACGTGCTCTGTGGCGCCGGCTACGGCGAGCGCTCCATTGAGCGGGTGAACAGCCGCAACGGGCACCGGGTGCGGCGCTGGGACACCAGAGCCGGGACGATCAACCTCGAGATCCCCAAGCTCCGCCGTGGCTCCTACCTCCCCTCGCTCCTCGAGCCCCGCCGCCGACGGGCGGCAATCGAGACCAGAGGCTGTGGCCGATGACGCCCGGAACGATCAACCCGGCGACGCAGCCCAAGCTCGGACAGGACCGCCGCATTCGGCGATCTGCGCTCGGATGGGTGTCCCAGTTTGACGCCGTCACATTCAAGTGGGCATGCCCCAAGGCTCGGAATGGGGCAGGCAACGACCCTCGTTCTTCGACTCCAGACTAAATGATGCGAACATGGCGGGGGCACAGCTACAGGCAGCGCACTTCAACGGCGCAGAGATGACTGACCTCGATCTGGCTGACGCGGACCTCACGGGTGCAACGCAACTGCCGTCGTCGATAGCGCAGGCGAAATGCACCGACTCAACGATCTGGCCGGATGGTACAAAAGGGCACGGCGGTAGCTGCCCTCCTCGCTCGTAATCGTCGATGCTGGCAACACACCCAACGAGGCGCGAATCCGGTCGATACGCAGGCAGGCGAGGTCGGGTCGTTGGTGACCAAGCTCTTCGCTCACTAGCTCACGTTGAATGTCGCCAGCGTCCCGATCGATCGTGGAGCCTCTGAGAGCTCGTAGGCAGCGCCCGACAGTTGGCTCATAGCGAGGAGGCCTGTGCGGTGCGACTCCTGGGCGGCCCCGGACCATCCCCCAAGGGCGCATCCGCCGGCCGGAGTCTCTTGGGGTCCCTCCTCCGATGGGGGCGGGCTAGGGCTTGGACGGCGCGACACCGAGGTGGGGCCATTCCGGGGCGTGATCACTCCCCAATGACGTCGCGGGGAAAGACACATCCCGATAGTGCCACGACGTTGCTCCCTTTGAGCACGCGGATCAAGTCGTATCAGCGGGTTGACCGCAGTTCGCCGGCGAATTCCTGGTGGCCAGGGCTGGAGTCCCCAGTCGGAGGCCGGCACACGGTCCTCGAGGTGGTCTGGGTGGAGAGCAGCACGTTGTCGCGGCCCTGGCCCTCCTGCGGGTGCAATGGGGTTTGCCCGGTTCGGAAACGGGTATGAACCACCCCGGTTGCCCCTCCTTCTGACGGCGGGGAAGGTGAACCATGTCCGGCAGGAGGGCAGAGCAGTGCGGGGAATCACGACACTCGTCCGCAGGTCAGAGGACGCCGCGGGCGCAGGAAGTCGCCATCTCATGCGCGTCGCCCTCGCAGTCGCACCCTTGGCCTTGCTCGTCAGCTTGATGGCGCCGACCTCGGCATCGGCCACCAGCGTGTCTGCTGTGATGGCGGGCGCGAACCCGCCCACTCCCGGGGCCGCGGCGGCTTACCCCATCTCGTACACACCAGCGACAAACCTGAACGTCGGCAGCACCATTTCTGTCGTGACGGCCCCGGGCACGTCGTTCTCGGCGTGCTCTTCTTCATGTTCCGATTACAAGATCGCCCAAGGTGGTAGCTACAAGAATTTTCGAAAGTGTCGGTGCAAGCGGTCGACGGCAGCAGCACGAACAATGCATTCGTCGTCACAGTCGCGCTCGAGACGATCAACAGTGGCGCGTCGGTGACGATCCTCGCGCAAGGAACGAACCCGGCCGCGGCCGGCACCGAGACCCTGAGCATCTGGACATCGAAGGACACTTCGCCTGTCGACGTGAACTACCGGATCGGTGTTCCCGGCGGGGGCTTGATTCAAGGAGCGATTCCCAATGCCGGGGCATCTCCCAATTTGGACCTCTCTTCCCCCGTCTATCTGCAAAGTCTGTTCGGAACGCCGACCGAGACGATGCCGACCCTCGCGACTGCGTACCTTTCCAACAACACGTGGGCTCAATTGGACGGCTCAGGCGGCAGCTTGGAGGTTCTCCAAAGGGACGGCTGGTCGACATCGAACGACCAACCGGCCACGGGCTACCAGCTCGTCCTCGGGGTACCGATCCTGCCCACAAAAAACGGAAAGGTTTCATTGGAGGACGGTGCGAACAAGGACTACAACGCGTACTTCCGGCAGATGGCGTCGTCGCTCATCAAAGAAGGCTTGGGGGATGCATGGCTGCGCCTGGGTTACGAATTCGACAACCAGGGCTTGTTCGGGCCATCCAAGCCGTGGGGAACGGGGAACAGTACAACCCAGGAAGGATACTTCGCGCAATACTGGCAACAGATCGTGACGACCATGCGCGGGGTGAGCGGCGCGAACTTCAAGTTCATCTGGAACCCCGATGGCTTCGCCTTCCTCGGAAACAACGATCCGGAGTACAAGAGTTCCGGGGGAATCTCCTTGTTGGCGGCGTGGCCGGGATCTCAGTACGTCAACTACATCGGCGCCAATGTCTATGACTGGGAGCCCACCATCACGACGGGGTACACGCAAGCCGAGAACTGGGCGGACTTCATCGACCCGCAATTGCAGGCTGCCCAGCAGTTCGCGTCGAGCGAGGGCGTCCCGCTGGCCGTTCCCGAGTGGGGAGTCATGGCGGGGACGCCGCCATTTGCGGGTATGGGTGACGACCCTGGCTACATCAACGGCATGTATTGCTTCATGACCAATCCGGCCAACGACGTCGCCTGGGAGAGCTACTCCAACACCTCGTACACAGACTGGAACACCGAGATCACCAGCAACTCGTTTCCTGCCTCGCTGGCCGCGTTCCAAGAGGACTTCGGTCAAGGATCGACCTCTGCCTGTTGATTCGGCCGTCCCAGTTCCGGCAGCACAGAAGCTGGATCAGGTGACGTCGGCTCTGCGACCGAGGACACAGAACTCGTTGCCTTCGGGGTCGGCCAGCACGACCCAGCTCTGTTCGCCCTGACCAATGTCGATGCGAGTCGCGCCGAGCCTCTCGAGTCGGGCGACTTCCTCGTCCCGGTCGCAGCCGACCGGGCTCACGTCGAGGTGCACTCGATTCTTCGCCGTCTTGATCTCGGGGACCGGGACGAACACAAGGAGGAGGTCCGGAAAGGGAGCGCCGGACTCTGACATCCAGAACACATCACCTTCCTCCTGGACGTCCCATCCGAGAACGGCGGCCCAGAACTCGGCCATCCGGCGTGGGTTGTTGCAGTCGAAGATCACCTCACGAAGCGCTGCGCCCATGAAAAGACACTACGTCAGGTGACTCTGCTGAGAGGCCAAAGGTCCCGACCACCGCAGAAGCGGCGGCGCAGCCGCTGGTCGAGAGGCAAGCGCGGCTTGACGAAGTACGGATGTTTGGAATTCACGGGACCGAGCGGCGTCCGCTGGGGTCCGGGACGTCTCTTTCGTCGTTGTCGAGACAGTCCTCGAGTTCGAGGAGTTAGGCCACCGGATGACCGACCAACGCGTCGGTGGCGTCGTCCTTCAGGGGCGCACGGCGAGATGGCGGCGGCCGAAGGCAAATGCCAGGCCGTAGAGGACCGCCACGACCACAAGAAGGAATCGGAAACCCGTGATCAGCGAGAGGTATACGAGGACTCCACCGAGGATTGCCCCCAGCAGATTTGCGCCGAAGGCGGTAGTGGAAGAACCCACATCCTTGAAGCGTTGGGCGAAGACGAGGTTGGCGATGAAGATCGGGGCGAACGCGAGCGCTGTTGCGGCTACAAAACGCAACACGACTGGAAGCCCCAGCAACGATTCTTGCGGGACGACGAAAGAGACGCCCAGGGATACGAGCAACGCAAAGTACAGCAACATCGGGCGCGGGAGCTTCATGTGCCGGGCGGTCTCGACTGCCGCGTAGACACTCAGCAACACGCCGGCGAACACGAGCGAGTTCACGAACCAAGTCGTTCCGAACAAAAGGGCGAACTGTATGATGTTCTTGGACTCGAGCAACAAGAACGCCGCTCCCATCCAGAACAGGTCCACGAATGGAGCCATCTTCTTGAGCGGCCCCCCCGCCACACGCACCACGACCAGGGACGCCGCCAGGATCAGCCCGAGGACCAAGAGGTAGAAGTTCGGGATCGAAGGAACCGGCAGGTACGGATACGGACGGTCGTCTGAAACCGGCGCCACCTCGTCTCCGTTCCAGAAGCTCGAGCAGCCCGGAGTGTTTCCGTCGAGCGCGACCGTGAGAACCGCCTGTTCGCGTCCGTTTAGGGTGTTTCCGACCTCGACACATGGACGCGAGCCGAACACATCGTCGAGGGTTGTCGCGTAGCGGTCGAGCAGGAACGGCTGGTAGTAGTTGTACATGACGAAGGTGCCGCCAGGGGCAAGGTGTGATCTCGCAGCTTGTATGGCCTGGGTCGTGAGCAAGTAGTTCTCAAGGCCGACAGGTGCAGACTGGCCCGTGAGCGCTGTTTGGGAGTCGGGCAGCGCATAAAGGATCAGCGAGTAACGCTTTGTCGAGTCCTGTATGAACGCCCGTCCGTCATCAACATAGACGCTCACGCGCGGACTCTCATAAGCGTGCTCGGGGTTGTACTGCTTCCCAAGAGCCACGAGCTCAGGGTCGATCTCGACGGCGTCGACGTGGCGAGCCCCCGCCGACAGTGCGACGCCAACGTCGTTGCCCGTGCCCGCTCCGATCACGAGCACGTCGGAGAGAGAGCTGCGGGTCACGTGCCGATAGGGAAAGAAGTAAAAGGACTCGATCCTGTGCAACGTGGAGGTCGAGTACAAGGTCTGGTAGGGGATGTTGTTGGCCGAGACAAGCAACCCGGGGTAGCCATGGCCGTCGACTGTCGTGGTGACGTGGTTCGTGGTGATCTTGTAGTAGGGGGACCAGACATCGACGCTCGAGAGCGATTCGACCAGCAGCATCAGCACCACGGCGGCGATAATGCCCCACTGCCACCACTGCTCCTTTCTGCCTAGAAGCAATACGAACAAAGCAGCCACCACCGCCCCCCAGGCGATGGGCGGGAGCCCGACGAAGGAAAGCGCCGAGAAAAGCGCGATCCCGCCGATGCTGCCGATGATGTCGAAGCGGTAGGCGTCGAGCGGCTTGAACTCAGCGAAGGACCGGGCCAAGGATTGGCCGAGACCGGCCATCACGAGGACCACCAGCGCGAAGATCACCGGGAGGCTCACCCACTGCGACACCGAATGGTGCCCCGAGAGGCCCTCGAACTCGTGGGGGCCGCGCAGGTTGACGAGCTTCACGGGGAAGATGAGCGCGAACGCGACAAGCACCGCGAGGGTTGCAGGCGCCAGGCGAAACAGATTCCGTGACGAACGGACGAGCAGGAACCCCACCCCGATGCCCAAGAAGCTCGCCAAGAGCACAAAGTTCGGGATGTTCGCCAGGTGGACGTCGTTGGCGGCTGTCCAGCGGATCAGTGCGAGCTCGAGGAAGAGCGTAAGCATGCTCAGCGTCACGAGCCGCCGCGGGCTGCGCTCCAATGTGAAGCCGGCAGGCCACGCGGCTGACAAGCGCAGAGGTTCGCCTCTGCGGACGGTGGAGGTGGTCGTGGTGGCCATCAGTGGGTGTGGGAGCCGTACGAATGTCGTCGGGCTTCCCGGCGTTTTCGTCAGACATTATCCAAGCACAGATCGCCGCTTACGGGAGGCTTGCTTTCGCCGCCAAATGTCCCATAACGTGCGCGCTATTTTCGGGCCGAGCGTGCCCCAGGGTGATTCGGTATGGGCTATGGCGACCCCTGAAGGAAGGTCGCAGGTGCTCTGGGTGTAGGTGTATGTCGCCTGGCGCGATCGAACTGGTGCCTCCGACGGTCGTGACCTGAACGTCGACGACGCCAGGCGTTTCGGAGGGACTGACCGCGGTGATGGTGGTCGAGTCGACGACGGTATAGCTGGCGGGGCTGGTTCCGAAGGTGACCGATTGGACGAAGGAGAAGCTGGGCGCTTTGCATAGCCCGGTCCTCCGACGCACCAAAACCGGATTCCTTCAGCCCAACCTCCTGTTAGCGGACGTCCACGGGGGGGGTGGTGGGGGAACGGTTGGTCGTTGTCCCGACCCCCTCTCGCTCGCGTCGTCGATTGACTACATGGGTGTCAGTCGCTTGATGGGGGGGCGATTGTGGTCCGCCACGCATCGGTGGCTGCCGAGGAGCTCGCCAGCGCCGCATCGTGCAATTGCTTGATGATCGACTTGGCCGATTCAGTTGGCGACTTCTCTTGTTGATTGACCCAGTGGCGAACTGCGTTGAGAAATGCATTGGCTCCCATAAGGGTTGCAACTCCTAAGAGCAGAGCACCAACTAGAGCCACGATACCGGCTGATGTGATGAGACGTGTGTCGATGGAAAGCCATTCTTCTGGCTTGTCTTTAGGAGGCATACTATTTAACTCCTGTCATTTTTAGGGCCTTGTCTCTCGTATTTTGGTGCTGAGCACCGTTGTCAGATGCACCGATATCAGAACCTAATTGCACCACTGCACCAGACGTACGGCAAGGGTCTGCTCGCCGCTGTCGGAAAGGCAGGGAGTGCCGTCAGGGACACTCCGCTGCAACCCGGTGAACGGATTGTCATCCGATGCGAGGGGGTCCATGCCTCAGTCGGCTGGAGGTATTTCCGCCGCGGATCGAGATCCGGAGAAGCACGGGCTCGGCCGCCACTGCCCTGGCAAATTGGGACACGGCGCGCATTAGATTTGGCCAATGAGCGACACTGAGCCAGGCCTGAATCGCCGACGGGCACAACGACAATCCGCCGTCTGGATGGGCTCTTGCCATATCGAGGGCGAGCCCCCTGACCTGTGGCGGGACTGTGGAGTTTTCGACTTCTCGAATTTCGGCTTGGGGATGGACCTTCGCCACCCATCCGATCTCGTCGGGTGTCGTGTCTCCGTGCGGCTTCCAGTCGGTGTCTCCATTGACGTGAACCTCACCGGCGAGGTGCGAAATGCAAAGCCCGGTCCGGATGGAGTCGTGCGAGTTGGAATCGAGTTCGTAGGGCTGTCCAAAACCGAGCGTTCCATCGTCGATCTCCTGAACCTTGGCCCTGGGTCGAGGTCCTGACCATCGGACCGCTCCTCTGCGGTTCGGCCCGACCCGCGCAATATGCTCGACGTTGTCGTGGAGTTGAATCCAGTCGAGGCACGGGTGATCGGCAGTCTGGCGGAGAAGCAACTGACGACGCCACAGCAGTACCCGCTGACGCTCAATGCCTTGGTCCTGGCGTGCAACCAGTCCTCAAACCGCGACCCCGTCGTCGCCTACGACGAAACGACCGTAGAGCTGGCTCTGTCCTCGCTCAAAGAGGCTGGCCTACTCCGCTTCGTCCACCCTGCCCAGGGGCGCTCGGCCACCCGGTACCGACAGGTGCTCGACGAACGTTTCGGTTTGGACTCGCGGAGCCTCTCGGTCTTGACGGTCCTCATGCTGAGAGGCCCGCAGACGGTCGGCGAGCTTCGAGCCCGCACCGAGCGCATGGCCGACTTCGGCGATCTCGACGACGTAGAGGCGGAGCTCGAGCGCTGGAGCAGCGGTCCCGACCCGTTGGTGCGCCGCCTCCCGCGCGGTCCGGGCCAGAAAGAGGAACGCTGGGCACAGCTGTTCACTGGCGAGACACCGGAACGGAGCGCCACTTTCGACTCCCGCAGCGTTGTCACCGATGCGGCAGCCCCAGGCCGATCCGCACCTCTCGCCGACGAGGTGGCGTCCCTGCGCGACGACGTAGACGCCTTGCAAGAGGAGGTCGCCAAAATCGAGGCCCTCGTAGAGGAGCTGCGGGCGGCGTTCGACCTCTAGCTCTTCGACCGAAGGACGAATTCTCTTTTTGAGCCCATGGCGAGAGGGCGCGTCCTCGCTCTATTCGGAAAAGATCCTCGTGTTCGCTTCGCCGCGTTAGTTCTCGGGTTCCTCGGGCAATCCGACCTCAGATCGTTCGATCTCAGTACGGCGTTCCAACTCGTCGTCATCGAGCCTCGGATCCGCCTTCGCGTGCTCACGCCGATCGGGATGTGGATGCTCTCGGGTGTCCATGACTTCGTCTAGGTCAGGTGCATCGTCCGCAGTTGTCATGGAATCCATCCAATCTCGTCTTCTAGGAGCAGGACGCTCACTCACCTTGTCGATGCCCGCCACGGGGAGAAGCAAACAGGAGGTCGGGCTGCTCGGCGACGGCGCCCCGGATCTCAAATCCCTCACGTGCGCGCCGACGTCAGGCCTCGGTCACCTGGTGCGGTGTTGGCGGCTCGAACTGCGATCGCAGCACTGCCTGGTCCACACGGTGCCGTAGCATGCCCGTGGGGGCTGGGGAGAGGCGAGAGGACGGGAGTCGTGAACGAGGCAATGGGCCTCGGGGGTACGGCGGCCATTACCCGGGACCGCAGCCTCACTCTTTTTGGCCAGACGATGGCATACGTTGCGGCCACGGCCGGGTTCTTCGCCCTTGGGGCCTACGCCGGCCGCAATCTCTCCGAATCGCTCGGGTGGGTTTGGTTCATCGCAGCCATCGTTTGTCTGTTCGCCATGAACTTCACCGCTCGGCGTTCGATCCCCGCCACGTCCCTTCTTCTCGGGGCATTCGGCCTTCTCATGGGGCTGGCCACGGCGCCCCTACTCGTGTTCTACGCCGCCACTGATCCCGCGATCGTCTGGGAAGCGGGAGGGGCCACCGCGCTGTTCATTGCCGGCTCCGGGACTGCCGGCTACCTCACCCGCCACGATCTCACCGCTCTGGCCGTGTCGCTTTCTTCGCCCTGCTGGCCCTCATCATCTTTGGCATCGTGCTGATCTTCGTGCACATCCCCCAGGGGACGATCATCTACGCCATACTCGGCCTGGTCATCTTCGCCGTCCTTACAATGTTCGACTTCCAGCGACTCCGACGCTCGAACGACATCGCTTCGGCACCGCTGATGGCGGCATCGATCTTCCTGGACATCTTGAATGTCTTCTTGTTCTTTCTCCGTATCTTCGGGTCGAACTGAGGAGCACCCGGTAGGATGAGTTGAGCATGAATGACTCCATCCAGAGAGCTCTGCGCAGGCTCACGCAAGCGACGAGGCCACTGGCTATGCGATCAGCCGGGACGGAACGGTCCGGCACCTCGGTCGTTCGTCATATTGGACGCCGCTCGGCCAAGAGGTATGAGACGCCGGTTGTCGCGGTTGATCACGACGACAGCTTTCTGATCGCTCTCCCGTATGGCGAACGCACCGATTGGATGAAGAACGTCCTCGCCAGCGGGTCGGCGACCGTCGTGGCCCATGGGCAAACGTATGCAGTCGATCAGCCGCAAGTCATCCCGATGGCCGAAGCGACACGGTACTTCGGCCCGAAGGAGCAGAAGCTGCACCGGCGCTTCAGCGTCGACACCTGCCTCCGGGTCCATCGCGTCGCGGCGTAGAGCCGACGAGGCTGAGATTACCGACCCTCTTCGAAGCCGACGATTCGGGACTGGAAGTCAATCCGGCCCCTCCTAGCCGCCCGTCGTGTTCAGGGCCTCTGTGATCTCGTCGATCGCTGCCTGCTCGGACTCGCTGCTTTCTCGACCGTGCTCCCGGTGAGCAGCTGCGACTTCGTGGGACAACGTAACGATGAACCGCCGATACTCTTCGACCTCTTCGGGCGTGGCCTTCGTCTCAAGCAGGGAGACCGAATCTCTCAGGTGCTGCAGTCCGTGCTGCTTCAGCTCGGCAGGCGTGTGATAGTGCGTGTGATCCCGCTCGGGCTTCGCCGCGACAATCTCATCGAGAAGTTGGCTCTTGCCGTGTTCTTTACGCGCCTCGACGTAGGCCTTGGCCATGGCGATGGTCTCGCGAAACGAGCCTCCTCGCTGCGCGGTGACCACGATCATCCCGGCACTTGGTGGCGCTTCCAGGATCAGCTGCCATTCCTCAGCCGTGAAATCAGATTTCGAGGTCATCAGCACGTCTCCAATCTCTGGGAATCGCCATTTCCGTCCGCACCGTAGCGTCCGGTCCGGCTCCTATCGCGATTCGTTCCGAACCCAGTGCGCCTCAGCGAAGCGCCGCAACTCAGCGAATCGTTCGGCATCCTCGGGCGCCATGCCGAGGAACCCGCCGTGACTGGCTGCCTCCCACACGTGGAGCTCGGCCGCAACCCCGGCCGCCCGCAGAGCTCGGTGCATGCGTACGTTGTCCGACAAGAGCCTGTCGCGTGTACCAGTGAGGAGTATGACGGGCGGAAACCCGGTGAGATCGCCGAACAGCGGTGAGATGTAGGGCTCGCGGCGGTCGTGGCTCCCAGCGTAGAGCTCGGTGCACGGCTCGACCGATCCGGAGAGGACATTGTCGAGGCCGTCGTTCATCTGCCATGAGTCGCCCGAACCCGTGAGATCGAACGCACCGGTGTTGAAGACCACCGCCGCCGGCAGCGGAAGTCCTTCGTCGCGGGCTCGCAGGATCAGTGCCGCCGCCAGGTTGCCTCCGGCAGACGTCCCGCCGACAACGATCTCGCGTGGGTGACGTTCGTCCAAGAGCGCCCTGTAGGCCGTAAGGCAGTCGTCGAGAGGCGTGGGGAACGGGTGGTCGGGCGGCATCCGGTAGTCGACCGACCAGGCGCGAACTCCGACCGCGTTAGCCGAGGCGATCGTGGTCATCTTGCACAGTTCGCCACCGCCGAGAACCCACGCGCCGCCGTGAATGTCGAGGAACACTCGGGGGTCGTCTTCCGCGACGCCCTCCGGCGTCACCACGTAGAGCGGGCACGGTCCGATGTCGCGCTCTTCGATACTGCCCGCGAACCCGGCGGTCGCATCACCCACCATCGAACGAACGAATCCATCCGTCTCGGCGACATAGGCCTTCCACCCTTCGGCGTCGTCAAGCGCCGGGAGTTCCCTTGGCGGCGGGCCGAGCCGGCCCATGGCCAGGACCGCCTGCGCCTCTTGGCTGACGGAGGTGGGGACCGGTATCTCTCGGGCCTCGATGTGAACCATGAGGCGATCGTACAGACGAGCGATCTTCAGCGCTCGAGCACGGCGGCAAGGCGTTTCCCAAACCTGCGTCCGGTGGTGAATTCGCCGAGTGCAGCAGGGGGTCGGGCTGCCGATGACTTGCCACCGGGAGACCGCAAGCCGGCTCAGCGGGTCTTCGCCGTCGCCTCGAGCCGGCGAACCGTGCAGCTATCGTGGCCTTGCGCGACCCTCTGTTTTCATGAACTCGTTGAATTTCTCCCAGCGCATCCGGTAGCGGGTCCGGCCGTTGCCAGGCAGCCAGTCGATGGATCCTTTGCTTACCTGGAGCTCGCCGAGCTTCGCGTCGTCACTCCATACAACGAAGGTCACGTCCGAATGGAGTACGAAACGAGTCGGGAGGTCGACAGTGACGTCATGGGTTGCCATGGATGGACGGTAGCCCCTGGCGCTTCAATAGGCAGCAAAGAGAAACGCATCACCGAGCAATGCGTCGCACGTTCGGTCCCTTCCAAGCCAGCTGTGGCGCAGCTGCCGGGACGGTTAGAGGTTGTGTCGGCGTTTGCGGAGACCAGCAAGGCCGGCCACCAGTGGATCAATGAAGTCCTCGGTGATTGGCCCAAGCCAAGCCGAAAGACCGGTACCGAGCGCTTCAGGAGTTCGAAATCGACTACCAACGCCAACTGTTCACAATGGTCCGAGCATCCGATTGACTGCCCGGCCGGCTCGACGTAGTGATCGTCACGATTTCCAGATGGGAATTGTGCTGTACGTACTGAGTACCGAACTCGGAAGAAGCTCCATGCTGCGGCATCAATCGATTCTAGATCGTTGATGTCATCGTCGAAGTGTCAATGCGTCGCTTCTCCGGCGTGAAGAGTCGCCCGCAGCACGATTGACGGATGCGCGTTGTGGGAAAACTGCAGCCATCGAGTTCACGGATAGGCGCCATGCCCGCCGGTCTTTCCATTCCGATCGGACACGAGAGCCTTCCCACTTCGAATGGCTGCGCAATCTCCTAGGGAAGGACCTCGACGTACCCGTCCGTCCCATTGACGCGGATGCGCTGCCCATCGCGGATCAGCCGGGTGGCTTGCTCCACCCCCACGACGGCCGGCAAGCCGTACTCCCGTGCGATGACTGCGCCGTGGGTCATCAGCCCGCCCACCTCCGTCACCAGGCCTTTGATCAAGACGAACACCGGCGTCCAGCTGGGGTCCGTGTAGGCGGTGACGAGGATGTCGCCCGCATCGACATCGGCCTCAGCCATGTCACTGATGACGCGAGCCCGTCCCTCGATTGTCCCGGAGGAAACGGGTAAACCGACGAGCGCCCCGGCCGGGACGCCGACGCGTTCGTAGGCCCCTGCGACGACCTCGCCATCCGACGTGAGTACCCGGGGCGGCGTGAGGGCTTGATAAGAGCGGAACGCGTCCTTGCGCTGGCGAATGAGGTCGTCATCCACCTGGCCCGTGTGCACGACGTCGCGGAGTTCCTGGAACGTGAGGTAGAAGATGTCTTCCTTTTCACGAAGTACGTGGGCTTGCACGAGGCGTTCGGCGTCCTTCAACAGGGCTCGCTTGTAGACGAAGTAGCGGCTGACCATGTGGTACTTCGGATACTCCCGGTAGCCGATGTAGGTCCGGACCCGGTCGATCATCCGCTTGGTTTCATCGGCCTTTCGGTCCCCGTCCGGCAAGACCCGCAAGCACGCCAGCAGCTCCTGTTCCTTCTCCCAGGCCTCCTGCCGGCCTTGCTCGAAGCGCCGCGCTGCGGCGCCCGGCTCGAAGTTGTCGATGTTGGCGAGGATCAAGGGCACGAGTGCGGTGGGGCGTTCGCTCCAACGTGGCCTCGTGACGTCGATCTCGCCGACGCAGCGCATGCCGTACTTGTCGAGGTAGGCCTGAATAGCGACTCGGGCTTCCCGCCCGCCCGGAAGCTTGGGCAGCTCGTCCAAGAAACTCTCTTCCGCAACATGTTGCAGAAAGGCCACCAGCTCCCGATGGGGGCGGATCACGTCCGCAATGTCCAGGAGCGCCAGCCCCATCTCCGATGTGACGTTGTGGGGGACGGACTGTGTGAGCGTGTCTGCCGCGTTCTTGACGCCTAGCCACGCGTGCAGCTGCTCGTTCAGCCACCACGCGGCCTCCATCGCCGACATGAAGACCTGATGACTCTGAGGATCGAACAGGATCCGCCTCAGTTCCTGGAGGTCCTCAAGGATGAAGTCGAGCAGCGCCGGTCCGGATTTCGTCCGGATGGCGCGCTGCAAGGTCGTGATGGAGGCCTCGCTGCGCTCGATCAGCTCCGCGACGACGGCCGGATCGGTCTCGACTGGGACGGCGGCGGCGCTTCCAGGCGGCCTCGCGCTCGGGTCCTCGTCAGGCAGGCTCGGAATGAAGTCGCCGCGTTTGAGGATGGTCTGCAGCGCGTCCCCGATCAGCGGATCGGATCTTCCCAAAGCCTCCAAAACGCCTGAGCGACTCGTCGGCGAACCCAGCTCCCGAGCGACGTCGACGAACAATCTCCCGCCGGCCTCGGACATGGGCCGCGGGGTCGTCAGCTGCCACAGAGAGAGCCCCAGGGGCTTCATCGGGTCGGTCATCATCTGTTGATGACCGACGGAGACGTAGACGTGGTTCTCTCGGTCGTTGGCCTCGGGGATGGGGAACAGCGTGGTGATCGGACGGCTCTGAACGATCTGGAACCCGTCGTCGACCAGACACCATTCGATGTCCTGGGGGCAGCCGAAGTGCGCTTCGATCCGCCGGCCCAGGCGCGCGAGCCGGACGACCTGCGCATCGGTCAATGCCGGCCGTTCCTGACGCTCTGGCTCGATCGCCAGTTCCTGCGTTCCGCCTGTCGGCGAGGCGTACACGGCGAGCTGCTTGGTGGCGACTGCCTTGGAGACGACTTCACCGTCACGCACGCCGTAACCGTCCGCGTTCACCTGGCCCGAGACCAGGGCCTCGCCGAGGCCAAAGTTGGCCTCCACGTAGGCGACCTTCCGGTTTGACGTGACGGGGTCGGCCGTGAACAGCATGCCGGCCGCCTGCGCGAAGACCATCTGCTGCACGACCACGGCCATGAGGACCTTCCTGTGGTCGAGTCCGTTGCGCAGTCGGTAGGTCACGGCCCGCTCAGTGAACAGCGACGCCCAGCACCGGCTGATGTGCTCGAGGATCGCCGCCGGCCCCACGACGTTCAGGTACGTGTCGTGCTGGCCCGCGAAGGAGGCCGTCGCCAGGTCCTCTGCTGTCGCACTCGATCGGACCGCGTAGGCGGATCGCTCGCCGAGCCGGGCGAGCGATCGGGTGATCGCCGACGCAAGCTCGTCGGGGATGGCGATCCCTTCGAGGGTCCGGCGGACCTCCGCGCTGAGCGTGCGGATCACCTCCCGGTCACCCGGGTTCAGGCGCGACAGCCGAACCAACCGGTAGCCGATTGACGGCGCTTCCGCCATGATTCGCCGGAACGCATCCGTCGTCACACAGAAGCCAGGCGGTACGCGGATGCCTTCGATGCGCGAGAGCTCCCCTAGGTTCGCCCCCTTGCCGCCGACCGCAGCAACCTGCGCCTGCTCTATCTCCTGGAAGCCCAGCACGTAGCTGCCCATCGGTCCACCTTCCCCCTTCGACACCCGCGGCCTCGTTCATTCCTACGGTCGGTCGCGTGGACGCCCGTGATCGGCTTGTGGCGTGCATTGTCAACACACCAGAAGTCCTTGCAGCAAGACCCCTACCTTGGTGTACCTTGGCAATGGCGGGAAGGATGAACCGGCGTCCTTGGTGGGACATGAGCCGGGGACGCCACCGAACACGGGGTTTCCGTTGACCGCGACGTTGGCCACGCCACGAGACCCGTACGCCCGACGACGCAGCCACCGCTTCGGGGCGACGGCTGGCCCGACCCGCCACCCTGGCCACGATCCATCGGGTTGGTGGGCTGCCCGTCTGCGTCAGCTCTTGCGAGGTCCGGGGCCAATACAACAACCTGTCCGAAGTGTTCGAGGCATTGACCGAGAGATGGGACGGCCGTTGGTGGACGAAGCGGACGGTCCCGCGGGCCGTTGGCGCCACGGGCGATGCCGCGAGCCGAAGGAGCGGCCGGTCGGAAGGCCGGTGCCAGGTCGCCGGGTTCTTGGAGCGCGCCCCCGGCACCTCGACTCTGGTGGTCAGCGCACAATGACCGCGCGCACCGGTCGGGGCCACTGAACCATGGGACGCCGTGCCGATCAGCCGCGGCAGCACCTCGTCGATCTCCTCCGGGGACGACCCGGATGGCGGCTCGAACCCCGGACGACGCCCGGGGCGACGCCGCTCTGGTGCTTCGTGGCCAACGGCAAGGTCGAATACTCGGTGGCCGCACAGAGCGGCGCCATTCACCTCTACGTCATGGAGACCGACCAGGAGCTCGCGTTCCGGGACGTCGACGGACTCTCGGCGTGGCTGCAGGAGCACCGTCCCGAGGCCATGCTGGACGCCCCGGTCCGGCCCGACGGCAAGAAGAGGGTCAAGAGGTTCTTCGAGTGGGAATGATCCAACGGGCTTGACGTCGAACGAGCAGCTGCGACGCGGCGGGAGCCGAATGTCGTCACGACCTCCGCGGTGTGGCGGGTCGAGACACATCCACTGGGGTTGGCCATTTGGATGCCCCGCCACCTGACCCAGCGTCCTAAGCTGGCGGTGTATTCGCAGCGGGCGGGAGGTTCTCATGGGTCGTCGGAACGTGGTGCGCCTTATTGCAATTGGTGTGCTGTCGGGAGCGTCGCTCTTCTTGGCGGCCACTGCGGGAGCGGCTCCGAGCGGCGTCCTCGTCGGCGGGGGGGCGACAAGCGGCGGGGCACAGGCTCACGTGACGGTCCGGGGGGCGTCGGCCGCCAGCCAGAACTGCGGCCTCTCGTGGCACGAGCAGTACACGCAGTATGAGGGCCCGAAGGGCCCCATCGATTGGAAGTGGCACAGCACCGCCTCGTGCACCATGGCAGCGACCAGCTTGGCCACGCAGGCCAGCCTCTATTACGGCACGGCCCGGGCCCATGCTGCGCCAACCAGGACGTGCCAGAACTGTGCCTCCGTGACCTCTCGGGGCGTCAAGTCGTTTCCGTTCAACGGAGCCGGCTCCTGGTCCGTGAAGACGACGGACAGTTTCGTGGTGCCCAACATCGGGACGGAGACCGCGAACGGCACGCTCGTCTGGTTCTTCTCCGGCGGCACTGGGAGCTGCACCGAGGTGAACGCCAACGAGGTGCTGTGCGCGACGGCGTCGAATCCCCTCGTCGTGCCCTAGCCAATCCGAGCGGCTGAGGCGTCCCGACGGGACTGCGAGGAGCCGAACATCGAGCACCGTTCAGGCTGACGGAAGGGCAGGGCGGTCGCTGCGGCCGACCAGTCGCAGCTCCTGGTGCGGGCTACCGTGGCGCGGTTCGCGCCCCTCGGGCCAGGGAGTTCCATGACGGCGGTACAGGTGCAGCGGTGGGCGCGCGACCAGGGGCGGGACGGGATCGCCGGCGGCTCGTGGCCTCAACGCTCGCAAGATACGCCCCGGTGCGGGGTTTGACATCGAGTGGGACGCACCCGCGTCGCCGGGATCTGAGGGCCTGCCGTGTCGGAACGGCTATGAGGCGAGGGGAAACGTGTCGAGACGGACGATCCTGAGCGCGCTCGCCGCCGCCGTGGTCGCGACGGTGTCGTTCGGGTTCCTCGCCGCGCCGGCGGACGCCGCGCTCTTGTCCAGCAAGACTTCCCTGTCGCTCTCCTCCAAGGCCGTCACCTACGGCGACGAGTCGAGCATCGTGTTCACTGCGGACGTGACCGGGCTCGTCGTCACCCCTACCGGCACCGTGACCGTGGCCACCGGTTCCACCACGCTCTGCACCATCACGCTGCCTGCGAAGACGTGTTCGACCACGGACAACACCGCGCTCACTGCGTCGTCCTCCACCTACCCGACGACCGCCACCTACAGCGGCGACGGCGTCTACGACGGGTCCGTCTCCCAGCCGGTCGACCTGCTCGTCGACCAGGCGAGCACCAGCACGTCCCTGTCGCGCTCGTCCTCGTCCGCCACCTACGGCGACGAGTCGACCGTCACCTTCACGTCCGAGGTGGCGCCTGAGTCCTCCGGCACCCCGACGGGCACGGTCACCGTCGCCACGGCTTCCACCACGCTCTGCACCATCACGCTGCCGGCCACCACCTGTAACGCGCCGGACACGGTGCTGGACGCCTCCCCGACCCTCTATCGCGTCGTGGCCACGTACGGCGGTAATGACAACTTCGCCGGCTCGACGTCCTCCTCGAGCAACCTGACGGTCAAGCCCGCGACGACCTCGACCACCCTGTCGCTGTCCACGACGTCGGTGACCTACGGCGGCGAGTCGAGCTTGGTCTTCTCCGCGTCCGTGACCCCGCAGTTCGGCGGCACGCCGACCGGCACCGTGATCGTGGGCACGGGCACCACCCAGCTGTGCCGCTTCACGCTCCCGGCCACGCACTGCTCCATGCCCGACACCAAGCTCTCGCCGTCGTCGACGCCGTACCCTGTGAGCGCCGCCTACGGCGGTGACACCAACTTCACCACGTCCGCGTCGGGCTCGCACGACCTCACGGTCGAGGAGGCGACGACCAGCACGTCCCTTTCGCTCTCGTCGTCCTCCACCAGCTACGGCGGCGAGTCGAGCATCACCTTCACGGCCACCGTGACGCCCCTCGTCTCGGGCAGCCCCACCGGCGAGGTCACCGTGGCGACCGGGACGACCACGCTGTGCACCTTCGACCTGCCGGCAACCACGTGCACCATGCCCGACACCGCGCTCGGCGCCGTCGGCGACTCCCTACGCGGTGACAGCCCGCTACGGCGGGGACACCACCTTCTCGGCATCGACCTCGGCGCCGAGCGACCTGACCGTGGACCCGGCCTCGACCTCCACGTCGCTGTCGCTCTCCGCAGCCTCGGCGACCTACGGCGACGAGTCGAGTATCACCTTCACCTCCGTGGTCACCGCGCCGGTGGGCGGTACACCCTCCGGCAAGGTCATCGTTGCCGCCGGGTCCACCAGGCTCTGCACCATCACGCTGCCGGCCACGACCTGCAGCGCCTCTGACACCGCCCTCGGCGCCTCCGCGACCCCGTATGCGGTCACCGCCACCTACGGTGGGGACACCAACTTCTCCGGCTCGGGCTCGGCAGCGCGGGACCTGACCGTGCACCAGGCCACCAGCACCACCACGCTGTCCGTCTCCGCCACGTCGGCCACCTACGGCCGCGAGTCTGCCGTGACCTTCACGGCGACGGTAACCCCTCAGTTCACGGCGACGCTGACCGGCACCGTCACGGTGGCCGCCGGGTCCACCAAGCTCTGCACGTTCGTCCTGCCGGCGACCAGCTGCAGCACGACCGACACCGCCTTGGGGGCCTCGGCCACCGCCTACCCGGTTACCGCCGGCTACGGCGGCGACATCGACGTCGCCGGGTCCACCTCGACCACGCACGGCCTGACCGTGCACCCGGCCACCACCACCACGTCCCTGTCGCTCTCGTCGACGTCGGTGGCCTTCGGCAACGAGTCCAGCCTCGTCTTCACCGCGACGGTTGGTCCGCACTTCGCCGGCACCCCGACCGGCACCGTCACGGTGGCCACGGGGTCCACGACCCTGTGCACCATCGCCCTGCCGACGGCGTCCACCTGCTCTCCGCTGGACACCGCGCTGCCCTCTTCGGGCACGCCCTACGCCGTCACCGCCGCCTACGGCGGGGACACGAACTTCTCGGGCTCGACGTCCGCGTCGCAGAGCCTCACCGTGACGGCCGCCGCCTCCACGACCACCCTCACGCTCTCGCAGGCCTCGGTGGCCTACGGCAACGAGTCGGCCGTCACGTTCACCGCCACGGTGACCTCGGGCTCCCCGGGCACACCGACCGGCACGGTGACCGTGGCCGCCGGGTCCACCAAGCTCTGCACCATCACGCTGCCGGCGACGGCGTGCCACGACGCCAACTCGGTGGCGCTCGGGGCCTCGGCCACCGCCTACCCCGTCGTCGCCACGTACAACGGCGACGCCAACTTCGCCGGCTCGACCTCGTCGCCCCGGGACCTGACCGTGCGCTCCGCCTCGACGACCACGACACTCGCGCTGACCTCGAGCTCGGTGCCCTACGGCAACGAATCGACGGTGACGTTCACGGCCACGGTGACCCCCCAGTTCGCCGGCACGCCCGGCGGGACGGTGACCGTCGCGACCGGCACGACGACGCTCTGCAGCATCACCCTGCCCGCACCGTCGTGCAGCGCCCTCGACGACGCCCTGGGGGCCTCGGCCTCCGCCTACCCGGTCACCGCCGGCTACCAGGGCGACGACAACTTCTCCGGCTCCACGTCCGCGGCGCGCCACCTGAACGTGACGCCGGCGACGACCACCACCGGGCTCACGCTCTCCGCCTCCACGGTGGCCGAGGGGAAGGAGTCAACCCTGGTCTTCACGGCAACCGTGAGCCCCGAGTTCTTCGGTACCCCGACCGGCACCGTGTCCGTGGCCACCGGGACGACCACGCTGTGCACCATGACCCTTCCTGCCAGCACGACCTGCTCCATGGCGGACGACACGCTGGCTCCGTCCGGGACCCCTTACCCGATCACCGCGAACTACCAGGGCGACGACAACTTCTCCGGCTCCACCTCGTCGCCCCAGGACCTGACGGTGCGCGCCGCCTCCTCCTCGACCTCTCTCACGCTGTCGGCGTCGTCGGTCGCCTTCGGCAACGAGTCGACCGTCACGTTCACCTCGGTGGTCACGACCTCGTCCGGCACCCCCACGGGCACGGTGACCGTGGCGACCGGGTCCACCACCCTCTGCACCATCGCGCTCCCGGCCACGACCTGCGCCACCACGGACACGGCGCTCGATGCGGCCACCAACGCCTACCCGGTGACCGCCGCCTACGGCGGCGACGCCACATTCGGTGGCTCGACCTCGCCCACCCGCAACCTGACGGTCGACCCGGCGACAACCACCGCCTCGCTCAGCCTCTCCGCCGGCTCCGTCGGCTACGGCGACGAATCGAGCGTCACCTTCACCTCGAGCGTGACGCCGGAGTTCGCGGGCACGCCCACGGGCACGGTCACCGTGGCGACCGGCTCGACGACGCTGTGCACCATCACCCTGCCGGCGACGACGTGCAGCCCCGTCGACGGGGCGCTCGCGGTCCGCGGCTCGCCCTACCCGGTCACGGCCGGCTTCGGGGGCGACACCAACTTCTCGAGCTCGACCTCACCGTCGCACGGCCTGACGGTCGAGCAGGCGACGACGAGCACGTCGCTGTCGCTCTCCACCTCCTCCGTGACCGTCGGCAACGAGTCGACGCTCGTCTTCACCTCGGTCGTCACGCCCCAGTTCGGCGGGACGCCGAGCGGCGCGGTCACCGTCGCGACCGGGACGACCACGCTCTGCACCATCTCGCTGCCGTCCGCCTCGTGCTCCATGGCGGACAACACCCTGGTGACGTCCGCCACCGCGTACCCGGTCACGGCGTCCTACGGCGGCGACACCAACTTCTCCGCCTCGATCTCCTCTGCCAGCGACCTCACCGTGACCAGCAACGTGAGCACGAGCACCTCGCTGTCGCTGTCGAGCCCGTCGGTCGCCTACGGCGACGAGTCCAGCGTGACCTTCACGGCGACCGTCACCCCCTCGGTGTCGGGCACGCCGACGGGCACGGTCACGGTGGCCACCGGGACCACCACGCTCTGCACCATCGCGCTGCCGGCCGGCACCACCTGCACCATGGGCGAGACCGCGCTCAACGCGTCGAGCACCGCCGACCCGGTCGTCGCCACCTACGGCGGCGACGCCGTCTTCCCGGCCTCGTCCTCGGCACCGGTGGACCTCGTCGTCGTCCCCGGTACGCCCAGCACGCCCAGCATCACGAACATCCCCGGCGGGGCGACCGAGGAGGGCAGCTTCGTGGCGAGCGTCGCCACCGACGGTGACGGGCCGACGTCGGTCGTCTCCTCCACCACGGGACAGTGCACGGTCGGGGCCGACGGTTTCACGGTCAGTTTCCTGGCCCCGGGCTCGTGCACGCTCACGGCACAGGTCGGCCAGGGGTCCAACTACACCGGCGCCACGGGGTCCCCGCAGGTCTTCACGATCCTGCCGGGGCCGCGCGGGTACTGGCTCGTCGGATCCGACGGGGGCATCTTCTCGTTCGGGGCGGCGGCGTTCCACGGCTCCATGGGCGGCATCCCGTTGCAGCGGCCGGTGGTCGGCATCACCCCGACGGCGACCAAGCACGGCTACTGGCTGGTGGCCTCAGACGGCGGGATCTTCAGCTTCGGCGACTCGTCCTTCTACGGTTCCATCCCCGCGCTCGGGTTGCATCCCGCGGGGTCGGGACAGCCGAACAGCCTCTCGGCCCCGATCGTGGGCATGGTGCCCTCGAGCACCGGCGGCGGCTACTTCATGGTGGGCAGCGACGGGGGCGTGTTCGCGTTCGGCGACGCCCAATTCGCCGGCTCGTGCCCCGGGATCGGCGGCTGCGCCGGCACGGCCGTCGCCGTGATGCCCGACCACTCGGGCCGGGGCTACTGGCTCGTCACGAGCGCCGGGGCCGTCTACGCCTTTGGCGACGCCCCGTTCTTCGGGACGCCCCCGGCCCAGCCCGACCCTGTGGTCGACGCCGTCGCCACCCCGAACGGGCAGGGCTACTGGATCCTCTTCGCGAGCGGGGCGGTCTACTCGTTCGGGGACGCGCCGGGCCTCGGCAACCCGATCGGCTACGTGAACGGGTTCAACCCGGCCACGGCCATCTTCCCGACCTCTGACGGGCGGGGCTACTGGGTGGCCGCTGCCCACGGGGACGTCTTCCCCTACGGCAACGCGCCGTACCTCGGCAGCATGGCGGCCGTGCCCTTGAACGGGCCGATCATCGCCGGCTTCGGGTTCTGATTTTCGGGCCCGGGCGGAGGTTGGTTCAGGCGCCGAGCGCGGCCTCCTGGTCGTCGGGCATGTCGGCGATGACCCGCTCGGCGATCCCGCGCACGCTGCGACCCGAGACGGCGGACCCCCGGCGCAAGAGGTCGCCGACATAGGCGGCCAGGTTCAGCACGTCAGTGCGCGGGGAGCGGCCGATCAGGGGCACCGGCTCGGTGGCCGGGTCAAGGCCGCAGGCCTCGACGATCAGCTCCCGGATGAAGAGCAGCCGACCCCGGGCCTCGAGCAGCGAGGTGCCACTCGTGCGCAGCCAGACGGAAACGCCCAGCTCAAGAGACAGGTCGCCCGAGAACGGCTCGATCGGGCCCAGCTCCGCCAGCCCGCCCAGCAGGGCGGGGGCAAAACCGGTCGGAGGGCTCGTGACCACGGCTTCAGTGTGGCGAATCGTTGTCACAAGGTGGTGGACCGGCCGTGTGCTGGTAATTTGTTGGACGTGGCACGCACCATCTGGAAGGGCGCCCTGAGCTTCGGGCTGGTGAACATCCCCGTCGGCCTGTACCCGGCGACCTCGGACAAGAGCATTCACTTCAACCAGTTCGAGGAGGGGACCTCCGACCGCATCCGCTACAAGAAGGTCAACGAGCGCACCGGCGAGGAGGTCCCGAACGACCGCATCGCGCGCGGGTTCGACCTGGGCGGCGGCGAGTTCGTGATCCTCACCGACGCGGAGCTCGAGAGCGCGGAGCCGCAGAAGTCGCGCCAGATCGAGATCTCCGATTTCGTCGGGCTCTCCGACATCGACCCCGTCTTCTTCCGTGGGAGCTACTACCTCGCCCCCGAGGGGCCGGGCTCCGACAAGGCCTACGCCCTGCTGCGCCGGGCCATGGCCGAGGCCGGGCGCGTGGCCATCGCCACCATGGTGATGCGCAACAAGGAGTACCTCGTCGCCATCCGGCCCGACCAGGAAGACGCGCTGGCGCTGCACACCATGTACTTCTCCGACGAGGTGCGCAGTCCCGGCAAGGAGCTGCCCGAGCTGCCGGAGAACGGCGAGGTCAGCAAACGCGAGCTCTCCATGGCCCAGCTGCTCATCGAGTCGATGGACAGCGAGTGGGATCCCGAGCGCTTCCACGACACGCACCGCGAGAAGGTCGAGGCGCTGATCGACGAGAAGGCGAGCGGCCACGAGATCGTCATCCAGAGCGCGCCCGAGGAGCCGGCCAAGGTGGTCGACTTGATGGAGGCGCTCAACGCCAGCATCAAAGCCGCCGCCAAGCCCGGCGCCAAGGCGGCCGACGACGCCGCGGCCAAGCGGTCGTCGCGGCGCGCCGCCCCGGCGGCGAAGAAGGCGGCCAAGACGGCCAAGCAGCCGGCCCGGGCCAAGCAGCCCGCTTCCCGCCGCAAGGCGTCCTGACGCCCCTCCTGCACCTCCGGGCCCGGCCCCCTGGCCCCTGTTTCGAATGCATTGCGTGTGACCGCCATATCCCGCACCAAAGCCGTGTCTGCCCACTGATCTGACTCGTTTTCCCGCTCGAACAGCCCCCATTGTGGTGTGATTCCACCAGCGAGGCTGGCTCGAAAAAAGGGGGTCTGCGTGGCAATCGCACAGGCACGGGTTCCGACCGACAGGCTCGTCGACTGGGCCCACTTCGACGGCCTCGTCCAGTTGATCTCCGTCGACGGGCAGCGCACCGTCGGCTGCCCCTACTGGGACCTGGTGGCCGACGTCGATGCGCAGCAGCTCCGCGACCTCTACCGCGACATGGCGATCGTCCGCCGGCTCGATGCCGAGGCGATGGCCCTTCAGCGCCAGGGCGAGCTCGGGTTGTGGGCGCCGCTGCTCGGTCAGGAGGCGGCGCAGGTGGGCTCGGCCCGCGCGCTCCGGCCCGACGACTTCGTGTTCCCCAGCTACCGCGAGCACGGCGTGGCCTACTGCCGGGGCGTCGACCCGGTGGCCATGCTGCGGCTCTGGCGCGGCGCGGGCCTCTCGGGGTGGGACCCGGCTCGCTACAACATCGCGACCCCGGCCATCGTCGTCGGGGCACAGTGCCTCCACGCCACCGGTTACGCGCTCGGGATCGTGCTCGACGGTGCCTCGTCGGCTGCGCTGGCCTACTTCGGCGACGGCGCCACCAGCGAGGGCGACGTGGCCGAGGCACTGGGCTTCGCGGCCAGCTACACGGTCCCGGTCGTCTTCTTCTGCCAGAACAACCAGTGGGCCATCTCCGAGCCGGTGCGCCTGCAGTCCCACGCCTCGATCGCCCAGCGAGGGCAGGGCTACGGCATCCCGGGCATCCAGGTGGACGGCAACGACGTGCTCGCCGTCCTGGCCGCGACACGTCTCGCCCTGGCCCGGGCCTACGCCGGGCAGGGCCCGACGCTCATCGAGGCGGTGACGTATCGCATGGGCCCGCACACCACGTCGGACGACCCCACTCGATACCGCTCACGGACCGAGGAAGAGGACTGGCGGGCCAAGGACCCGCTGGCCCGGCTGCGGGCCCTGCTGCGATCGGAGGGCCTGGCCGACGACCGCTTCGAGGACGGCGTGGACGTCGCCGGCGCCGAAGCGGCCGCCGCATTGCGGGCGGGCGTCGTCTCCATGCCCGACCCCGAGCCGGACGCGCTGTTCGAGCACGTGTACGCCGGCCCCCACGCGCTGCTCGATGAGGAGCGCGACGCATACGCGCGCTACCTCGCCGAATTCGACGACGCGTCGTGACCGCCACCATGTCGCTGGGCAAGGCGTTGAACGCCGGGCTGCGCCAGGCCATGACGCGCGACCCCAAGGTCGTCCTCATGGGCGAGGACATCGGCCAGCTCGGTGGCGTGTTCCGCGTCACCGAGGGGCTGCAGCGCGACTACGGCGACCGGCGCGTGATCGACACGCCCCTGGCCGAGTCGGGCGTCGTCGGCACGGCCGTCGGTCTGGCCATGCGCGGCTACCGTCCCGTCTGCGAGATCCAGTTCGACGGGTTCATCTACCCGGCCTTCGACCAGATCGTCTCGCAGGTGGCGAAGTTCCACTACCGCAACGAGGGGCGGGTCGCCATGCCCGTCACCATCCGCGTGCCGTACGGCGGCGGGATCGGCGCGGTCGAGCACCACTCCGAGTCGCCCGAGGCCTACTTCGCGCACACCGCTGGGCTGCGCGTCGTCACGCCGAGCAACGCGGCGGACGCCCACCGCATGATCCAGCAGGCCGTCGCCTCCGACGACCCCGTCGTCTTCTTCGAGCCGAAGCGACGCTACTGGGACAAGGGCGAGGTGGACGAGGACGCGCCGCTCGACGAGGTGCCGCTGCACCGTGCCCGCGTCGTCGTCGAGGGGACCGACGTCACCGTTGCGGCCTACGGCCCCATGGTGGCCACCTCGCTGGAGGCCGCCGGAATCGGCGCGGAGGAGGGGACCTCGGTCGAAGTCGTGGACCTGCGTTCTCTCTCGCCGGTCGACTTCGAAACGCTCGAGGCGTCGGTGCGCAAGACAGGGCGCCTCGTCGTGGTGCACGAAGCGCCTGTCTTCTGCGGTCTGGGCGCCGAGATCGCCGCACGCATCTCGGAGCGCTGCTTCTACTCCCTGGAGTCGCCGGTGCGCCGCGTCGGCGGCTTCGCCACCCCGTACCCCCCGGCCAAGTTGGAAAAGCACTTCCTGCCCGACGCGGACCGGATCCTCCACGCCGTGGACGAGTGCCTGGCGCAGCCGTGAGCGAGGTGCGCCAGTTCCTCCTCCCTGATCTCGGGGAGGGACTGACCGAGGCGGAGATCGTCGCATGGCACGTCGCCGGCGGCGACGTGGTGACGTTGAACCAGGTGCTCGTCGAGGTCGAGACCGAGAAGGCGGTCGTCGAGCTGCCCAGCCCCTTTGCCGGGACCGTCGTCGAGCTCCTCGCCGCACCCGGCGACACCGTCGCGGTCGGCGCGCCGATCGTCGCCATCGACCCCTCGGGCATCGGCGCCGGGCCCAACGAGTCGGGCGTGGCCCCCGAGAAGGTGTCGGTGTTGGTGGGCTACGGCCCGGCCGAGGCCGCGCCGAGCCGGCGCCGGCGGCGCGGCGGCGCGCACCGCGAACGCCCGCCCTCCCCACCCGCACCGCCTGCCGGCATCGGGCGCCCGCTTGCCGCACCACCCGTGCGCTTCATGGCACGCCAGCAGGGCGTGGACCTGGCGCACATTGCGGGGCACGGGCCGGGCGGCATCGTCACCCGCGAGGACCTCGCCGCGCACCTTGCCGGCGCGCCGCCGCCAGCAGCCGCACCCGTACCCGGCCGCGAAACGCGGGCTCCGGTCCGCGGCGTCCAGAAGCACATGGCCCAGGCGATGGTCCGCAGCGTCGCCACCGCGCCCCAGGCGTGCGTCTTCCTGACGGTCGACGTCACGCCGACCACCGAGTTGGTGGAGCGCCTGCGCGCCAACCGCCGCTTCGAGGGCGTGCGAGTGACCCTGCTCACCCTCGTCGCCCGGGCCGTGGTGCTCGCGCTGCGTGACCAGCCGGCCCTGAACTCGTCGTGGGACGAGGCCACCGACGAAGTCGTGACCAATCACTACGTCAACCTCGGCATCGCGGTGGCGGGCCCGCACGGTCTGGTGGTGCCGAACATCAAGGACGCGCACGGCCTCGCGCTGCGGGAGCTGGCGCTGGCGCTGTCCGACCTCACCGAGCAGGCCCGCTCGGCCCGCTCGACGCCCGCCGACCTGAGCGGGGGGACCATCACGATCACGAACGTCGGCGTGTTCGGGGTGGACGCCGGCGTGCCGATCCTCAACCCGGGCGAGGCGGCCATCCTGGCCGTCGGCGCCGCGCAGCGGCGACCCTGGGAACACGAGGGCGAGGTGGTGCTGCGCGACGTGCTGACCCTGAGCCTCGCCTTCGACCACCGGCTGGTCGACGGCCAGGCGGCGTCGCTCTTCCTGGCCGCAGTGGGGGAGATCCTCGCCGACCCGACGAACCTGATCGCACTCGTCTGAGCGGGCCGCCGCCTCGCGACTCACTCCTCGCCGTCGGCGAGGAGCTGTTGGAGCCCGGTGCGCAACGCACGCAGCTGGCGCTCGAGGTCCTGGAGCTCGCGGACCAACCGCATGGCCTCCTCCCGGTCGAGGGCGGGGGCCCCGGGGCGGAGCATGGCGAGCGAGCGCCGGAGGGACTCGATCTCGTAGCGGCGCTCCATCATCAAATACGAACATATGTTCGTATTTCGGTCCGGGCAAGGGGAGCGGTGCGGTGCAGCGCGAAACACGGGGGAAAACCAGCGGAGCGCAGGGGCGATTCGTCCCTGAGCAGGGGCCCACCAACTTTTCCGGATGCGGCATTGTCGGTTTGCCGATGGGGCGCGAGGGTATAAGCGCGGGCTCGCGAGCCTGAGCGGGGCCCGCAGAGGAGGTCGCATGAAGACCGTCCGAGACGTCATGAGTGGGGACATCGAGGTGCTGCGCACCACGGAGACGGCGGCCGATGCGGCGAGCTACCTGGCGGCACACGCCGCCGACGACGTTCTGCTGTGCTTGTCCGACGGAAGCCTCGCCGGCATGGTGAGCAATCGGGACATCGTGGCCAAGGTGGTGGCCAAGGGCCTGGACCCCCGCGAGGTCACATTGGCCGAGCTCGCCGAGCCCACCGATGCACTGGCGCTCGACGTGAACGTCTCAGTGGAGGACGCCGGCTCAATCATGTGCCGCAATCACCGCGCCCGCCTGCCGGTCACCGAGGGTGATCGCGTCATCGGGCAGGTGACCCAGCGCGACGTGGCGCGGTCGCTGCTGTTCCGCCCGCCGTGGATGGAGAACTAAGCGCATCCTGAATCCACCGCCGCTTCGCCACCGTGCTAGCTCCGGAAACTCTCAAAGGATCTGGTTATGGTTTTCAGCGACATCAACGGTGCTCTCTCGGCCGGCCCACACCTGCCTGCAACCCCAGGAGCAAAAACGCTCCGCCGACCGCTTCTCGCGCATCTCTGTTGCAGTTCCGCGTCAGTCGTGGCGCAAAGGCGAAAGCTGCCTTGCGCCCCGACGTTTCACTGACGTAAGAGCATGGGGCTTCGGGATCGAGCTGGCGCAGCGGGCGCCGGCCGCCGGTTCCGAATGGAGGACGGAAGGAGGGGGAATGCGCCATTCGCGACGAGGCGACAAAGCCTGCAGCGACCCACAGCATTCTCGATCCTCTCGGATTCACCCTGAGCTCGCCAACGATCAACTCAGGACGGAGCGCCACGCTCCGGCCCGTTCGAGCGTCGATCCCCTCGGGCATGAAGGTGTGCCCGCGCTCGGTGCGGTGACCGGAGCCACGGTTCGCGGTGAGCGGGCCCGGACGATGCGGACCCTCCATCCCCAAGTGCGCGCACCCCGCGCGTACATCCGCATCACCGCCTGAGTCCCGGCCGGCGGGGCTTGTGCCCCGCCGGCCGTCAGTTCGGACCCTCCGGCGCCCACCTCATCGACGGTTAGCCTCGGCGCCCATGTGGCCACCACCCCCCGGGGGCACCTGGGTGCTCGACCTCGACGGGGTCGTGTGGATCACCGGCCGTCCCATCCCCGGCGTCGACGAGGCGGTCGCTCTGCTGCGCGGCGCCGGTGTCCGGGTGCTCTTTGCCACCAACAATTCGGCTCCCACGCGCGCCGAGTTGCGCCGCCGCCTTGAGCACTGCGGCATCACGACCGGCGACGCGGACCTCGTCAGCTCCGCCGACGTCGCCGCCGGCCTGCTCGCACCTGGGTCGAGCGCGCTCGTGGTCGGCGACGACGGCATCGTCGAGGCGCTCGGTCGCTGGGGCGTGACGGTCGTGCCCGAAGGGCCGGCCGACGCCGTCGTCGTGGGATGGACTCGAACGAACTTCACCTTCGACGCCGTGGACCAGGCCGCCCGCGCCGTGCGGGCGGGAGCCCGCCTGGTCGGGACGAACGAGGACCCGACCTTCCCCACCTCCGACGGGCTGGTCCCGGGAGCGGGTGCCCTCCTGGCCGCGGTGGCGACGGCGGCCGAGGCCAAGCCGCTCGTGGCGGGCAAGCCGCACCGCCCCACGGCGGACGCCATCCTCGAGCGGGTGGGCGGCGCCGGCGAGCTGCGGGCCATGGTGGGGGACCGCCCGGCCACCGACGGGGCGCTGGCCGAGCAGCTCGGCATCCCCTTCGCCCTGGTCTTGTCCGGCGTGACGAGGGAGGGAGACCCGCCCGCCGTAGGGAGCCTGCGACCGGCCATCACGGCCCCCGACCTGCGCACACTCGTCACCCGGACCGTGAACGACGGGTGAAAAAGTGCTTGCTCTCAGCTAGCACTTCAGATACTCTCGTGCAATGGCTAGTAATGAGCGGATACGCAAGTACCTCGATGCGGGGACGGTCTTCGGGCAGGTGACCCGTGGCCGGGCAGAGGAGATCGTGCGAGAGTTGGTGAACGCGGGGGACATTCCGCGCGGCCAGGCACAGGAGTGGGTGGACAACTTGGTGGATCGAAGCCGGAAGACCAGTGAGCAGGTCCTCGACCTGATCCGCCACGAGGTGGCCGATCAGCTGCGCAAGATCGACGCCAAGTCCCTGGAGAGCCTGGCCAACCAGGTCGCCGACGTCCTGAAGCGCTCGGCCGTGGCGGGACGGCGGGCCACCCATGACATGACGAAGCAGGCGGGGAAGACGGCGAAGGCCGCTCGCACCCAGGCCGAGAAGACCACCAAGGCGGCGCGGACCCAAGCCGGCAAGACGGCGACCCGGGCCCGGACCGAGGCGGGCAAGACGGCGACCCGGGCCCGGACCGAGGCGGGCAAGACGGCGACCCGGGCCCGCTCGGCCGCCACAACGGCCACCTCGGCGGCCAAGAAGGCGGTGCCGGCGCGTTCGGCCTCCGGATCGAAGAAGTCAGCGAAGAAGGCCCCGGCCAAGAAGGCCCCGGCCAAGAAGGCAACGGCGAAGAAGGCCCCCGCCAAGAAGGCCACGGCCAAGAAGGCCCCGGCCAAGAAGACGACCAAGAAGTCGACCTCGGCCAAGAAGGCCGCCAACTGACCTCCGGCGCGCGTCGCCGGCTCGACGCCGAGCTGGTGCGGCGTGGCCTCGTCGACAGTCGCCAGGAGGCCCAGGCGGCCATCGCGGCAGGCAGCGTTCTCGTTGCAGGCGCCCCCGCCGGCAAACCGGCTCGCCTCGTCGCCCCCAACGAGCCCATCGTGGTCCTGGGGCCTCCGTCGCCGTACGTCAGCCGCGGCGGCCTCAAGCTTGAGGCCGCACTCAGCCGCTTCGACGTGCCCACCCAGGGCAGGCGTGCCCTCGATGCGGGTGCGTCCACCGGCGGCTTCACCGACTGCCTCCTCCAGCGCGGCGCCGCCCACGTTTATGCGGTCGACGTCGGGCACGGGCAGCTCGACCCGGGGCTGCGGGCCGACCCCCGGGTCACCGTGCTCGAGCGCACCAACGTCCGGACGCTGACCCCCGACGAGCTCCGTGCCGCCGACCCGACCTTCGAGCCGTGCCCGCTCGTCGTCGCCGACCTGTCGTTCATCTCCTTGCGCTCGGTCGCACCCGCCCTCGGCGGCCCGGTGGCGGCGCCCGGGGCCGACCTCGTCGTGCTGGTCAAACCTCAATTCGAGGCCGGCCGGGCCGCGGTCTCGCGCGGCAAGGGCGTCGTGCGCGACCCCGAGCTCTGGCGCGGCGCCCTCGACAGCGTGATGTCCGCGCTGGTTGCCGCCGGAACCGGCATCATGGGGGCGATGCCTTCTCCGCTGACCGGCGCCGCCGGCAACGTCGAATTCCTCGTCCACGCTCGCAAGGGCGCACGAGACGACGCACCGGGACGGGCCGCCCTGGTCTTCGATGCGGTGTCGGAGGCGGTGGGCCACCTGCCGCCGCACCAGGCCGGCTGAGCCGCCCGCACCCGATGGCGACCGTCACCTTCCTGGTGCATCCCGACCGGGCTGACGCTCTTGCTCTGGCGACGGACACGGCCAGCTGGCTCACCCAGCGCGGCGACGTGGCGCGCATCCTGCGCTTCAGCGGCCCGGACCAGGTGACGGAGGCCGGGGTCGAATTCGACATCGACGCGGTGGACCTGACCGGCTCGGCCGTCGCCGTCAGCTTGGGCGGGGACGGCACGTTCCTGCGGGTGGTGCGGCTGGCGGCGGCCGCAGATGTGCCCGTCCTCGGAGTGAACTTCGGGCGCGTCGGCTACCTGCCCGACCTCCTCCCGGACCAGGTGCGCGGGGCGCTGAAGAAGGTGTTCGAGGGCAAGGCGGTCATCGAGGCGCGCTGTGCCCTCCAAGTCGCCATCTCCGACCGTTCCCTGGGTGATGAGGTCTCGGCGACGCTCGCCCTCAACGAGGTCGTCATCGAGAAGATCGAGTTCGGCCACACCGTGCGGCTCGCCACCACCGTCGAAGGTGAGAAGGCCTTGACCTACTCCGCGGACGGGCTCATCATCGCGACGCCCACCGGGTCCACCGCCTACAACCTTTCTGCCGGCGGGCCCATCCTCGCCCCCACGCTGCGTGCCATGGTGCTGACCCCGGTGGCGCCGCACTTCTCGCTCGACCGGAGCCTGGTCCTGACCGACACGCAGGAGGTCGTCGTTGAAGTCGCCCCCGACCGGGCGGGAGCACTCGTCATCGACGGCATGGACGTGGGGCGCCTCCAGCCCGGCGCCGTCATCACCTGCAAAGTGGCGCCGCGCCCGGTGCGCGTGGTGCGCAACGAGCCCCAGACGTTCGGAGGGATCCTGCGGTTCCGGCTGCTGGCCGACCGGGAGCTCTGAGCGGGACCCCACCGTGCTGACGGACTTGCGCGTACGCGACCTCGGCGTCATCGAAGACCTCACGCTGGCGTTCGGACCGGGGATGACCGCATTGACCGGAGAGACCGGCGCCGGCAAGACGCTCCTCGTCGAAGCGTTGCAGCTTGTCCTGGGTGGGCGGGCCAATCCGGGCATGGTGCGTGCAGGCGCGACCGAGGCGCTCGTGGAGGCCCGCTTCGTGGTCGGCGAGGGCGACGACGAACGCGAGGTCATCCTCGCCCGTGCCGTCCCTGCGCAAGGCCGCTCACGGGCCTGGGTCGACGGTCGCATGGCCCCCGTCGGTGCGCTGGGGGCAGCGGCGGCGGAGCTGGTCGAGATACACGGGCAGCACGAGCACCGCGCCCTCGTGACGCCGGCCGCACAGCGCAACGTGCTCGATGCGTTCGCCGGCACCGACCTCGGGCCTCTGCACGCGCTGCGCGCCCAAGGGCGTGCGCTCGATGACGCGCTGGGCGCGTTGGGCGGCGACGCGCAGCAGCGCGCCCGGGAAGCCGACGTGCTGCGGTACCAGGTCGCCGAGATCGGTGCCGCGCGGCTCGAGGACCCGGAAGAGGACGCGGCGCTGCGCCTCGAAGAGGACCGTCTCGCCGACGTCGGCGCCTACCGCGACGCCGCGCTGGGCGCGCTGGAGCTGCTCGACCCCGCACGCGGCGAGGGCGGTGTGCTCGAGGAGCTCGGACAGGTGGTGTCGGCCCTCGGCGGCCGCGACGGATTCGAGCACCAGCGAGGGCGCGCCGCCGACGCAGCCATCGAGCTGTCGGACGTGGCGCGCGCGCTACGCGACGACGTGGAGGGCGCCGAGGACGACCCGGTGCGCCTGGCCGAGGTGCAGGAGCGCCGCCGCCTGCTCGGCGAGCTGCGCCGCAAATACGGCGAGGACCTGGCCTCCGTCATGGCTTACGCCACCGAGGCGGCGGCCCGGCTGGCGGCCCTCGAGGACGCGGAAGGCGAGGCGTCCCGGCTCCAGGCCGAACAGGAGCGCCTCGGGGTCGAGCTGGCCGCGGCCGAGGAGGAGGTGCGGGCAACGCGGGCCCGGGCGGCCGGTGAATTCGGGCGGCGGGTCGAGGAACGGCTGGCCACGCTCGCCATGGCCGGCGCCCGGCTCGAGGTGCATCTCGGCCGGGAAGGGACCGGCGAGCCGGTCGAGCTCGCCCTCGGCGCCAACGTCGGGGAGCCGGTCCAGCTCCTGGCCCGGGCGGCCTCGGGGGGCGAGCTGGCCCGGGCCATGCTGGCCGTCCGACTTGTGGGCCTCGGCGGGCCCCAGACCATGGTCTTCGACGAGGTCGACGCGGGCGTCGGCGGGGCGGCGGCGCTGGCCCTTGGCGAGGCGCTGCACGAGGTCGCCGGCGACCGCCAGGTGCTCGTCGTGACGCACCTGGCCCAGGTGGCGTCCCGGGCCGACGCGCAGGTCAGCGTCGTCAAGCACGAGTCGGGCGGGCGCACGGTCACGAGTGCATCGATGGTCGAAGAGGAGGAGCGGGTCACCGAGTTGTCCCGCATGCTGTCGGGACACCCCGGCAGCGACGCCGCCCGCGCCCACGCCCGCGAGCTGCTGGGCGTCGGGGACGGCGGCCGGTCGTAGATCGGTTCATGGCTGGGTCGATCGGGCAACCCGAGCCGGCGCTGTCGGCACGTGCCCGGACCCGCCTGGGCGACGCCGGGCGGGAGCGCGCGGTCGGCGTCCTCAAGCGCGCGTTCGCCAAAGGACAGCTCTCGGGCGAGGAGTTCGAACGGCGGGTCGAGCTCGCGTACCAGGCCCAGATCCGCCACGAACTGCGCCCGATCCTCGAAGACCTCCCCGAGTACCAATCGGTGCGGGCCAACCCGCGGATGACGGCGTTCTGGCTCGACTGAGCCACGCCATAGCGGGGTCCGCGCCCGATCGCTCGCCATTCGATTATCGTGGTCGGGTGCACCGAACATGCGAGGCGATGCTCGGCGTCCCGAAGGCGGCGTGAGCAAGTTCATCTTTGTCACCGGCGGTGTCTCGAGCTCGCTCGGGAAGGGCCTCACCGCCTCCTCGCTCGGCCGCCTTCTCAAGTGCCGGGGCCTGCGGGTGACGATGTGCAAGCTCGACCCCTATATCAACGTCGACCCCGGCACCATGAACCCGGGAGAGCACGGTGAGGTCTTCGTCACCGAGGACGGCGGGGAGACGGACCTCGACCTCGGACACTACGAGCGCTTCATCGACGAAAGCCTTTCCAGACGCTCGAATACGACGACGGGTGGCATCTACCGCTCCGTGATCGAGAAGGAGCGTCGCGGCGACTTCCTGGGCCGCACCGTCCAGGTCATCCCCCACGTCACCGACGAGATCAAGGACCGCATCCACCGTCTCGCCGACGAGGACGTTGACGTGGTCATCGTCGAGATCGGGGGCACCGTCGGCGACATCGAGATCGTCCCGTTCATCGAGGCCATCCGCCAGTTCCGCCGGGACATCGGGCGCGACAACGTGTGCTATGTCCACCTGACCCTCGTGCCCTACCTGGTCTCGGGAGAGCAGAAGACCAAGCCGACACAGCACTCGGTGACCGAGCTGCGCAGCCGAGGTATCCAGCCCGACGTGATCGTGTGCCGCAGCGACAAGCCGATCTCTGAGACGTTGAAGCGAAAGATCTCCCTCCAGTGCGACGTCCCCATCGACGCGGTCGTGTCCGCCGTCGACGCGGCGAGCATCTACGAGATCCCCCTCGTGCTGCACGAACAGGGCCTCGATGCGTACGTGTGCCGCACCCTCGGCATCGACGAGGCAGAGCACCGGATCGACATCTCCGAGTGGGAGGCACTCGTGAGCCGCGTCGAGTCGTTGACGCGGCGTGTGAAGATCGGGATCGTCGGCAAGTACGTCAACATGCCCGACGCCTACCTGTCCGTCGTCGAGGCGCTCCGCCACGCCGGCTTCCACCACGGGGCCGAGGTGGAGCTCGACTGGATCGACGCCGAGCTCGTACCGGACCTGCTCGCCACCGACCGCCTGCGCGGGCTCGATGCGATCGTGATCCCGGGTGGCTTCGGCGAACGCGGGATCGAGGGGATGGTGACCGCCGCTGCCTACGCCCGCGACCACGGCATCCCGTGCCTGGGCCTGTGCCTCGGCCTGCACGTGATGGTGATCTCCATCGCGCGCGACCGGGCCAATCTGGAGAGGGCAAACTCGCGTGAGTTCGACAGCCTCTCGCCGCACCTCGTCATCGACCTCATGCCGGACCAAGTCGAGGTCACCGACAAGGGCGGCACCATGCGGCTCGGTTCGTACCAGGCCGTGCTCCTCCCCGACTCGAAGGTGGCCAAGGCCTACGGCACGCTGGGCGTCACCGAGCGCCACCGCCATCGCTTCGAGTTCAACAACCGCTACAAGTCGCGGCTCGAGGCGGTCGGCCTGGTCTGCTCGGGGATGTCGCCCGACGGCCGCCTCGTGGAGTTCGTCGAGCTGGCCGACCATCCCTACTGGGTGGCCACGCAGGCCCACCCTGAGTTCAAGAGCCGGCCCGACCGGCCCCACCCGTTGTTCCGTGAGCTCGTGGCGGCGGCGCTCGAACGGGCCGAGGGCCGCGAGCCGCACCTGCTCGACCTCGACTCCGTCACCTGAGCCCGTGTCGGGCTTCCGCCGGGTCTCGGAGGAGGAGCTCTTCCAGGCCTGGCTGTTCCGAGTCGACCGCTTCCATCTGCTCGACCCGGCGGGGCACCCGTTCGACCGTTTCGTGATCCGCCACCCCGGCGCCGTCACCATTGTCCCGGTCCACGACGACGGGACGGTGTCGCTGGTGCGCCAGTACCGCGCCGCCGTCGACGACCTCGTGCTCGAGATCCCGGCGGGGACGCGCGACAAGGGCGACGAGTCCGAGGACGCGACGGCGCGGCGCGAGCTGGCCGAGGAGGCCGGTCTCGAGGCGACGACGTGGGAGCGCCTCATCGGGACGTGGAACACGCCCGGGGTGAGCGACCAGCACACGACCATCTTCCTGGCCACCGGGCTCCGCGCGACGGCGAGCCGTCCCGACGGGATCGAGGAGCGGTACCTGCGCGTCGAGAAGATCCGCCTGGCCGACGTCGACGCGCTCGTGGCCGACGGGACGTTGAAGGACGAGACGACCGTGCTCGGGCTCTACATGGCCCGCCAGCGCCTGTCGACGACCGGCCGCCTGCCGTGACGAGCGCACCGTTGCCCCGCGGCGCCGAGGAATTCCTCTCCTGGCTCGACGTCGAACGGGGGCGCTCGCCGCGCACGCTCGCCGCCTACCGACGCGACCTGCTGGCGTACCACGAGGGGCTGGCGGCCGGCGGCACCGCCATGGACCACGCCACCGCGGCCGACGTCGCGGCGTATCTGGCGGCGCTGCGGGCGACGCACAGTGCGGCGTCGGTGGCGCGTGCACATTCGAGCATCCGCGGCTTCCAGCGCTTCCTCGTCGAGGAGGGGTTGCGGGCCGACGACCCCACGGTCGACCTCCCGTCCATCTCGCTCTCCGAAATGCTCCCCAAGGCACTGAGCGAGGAGGACACGGAACGGTTGCTCACCTCCGTCGTGGGGACGGGTCCGGCCGTCCTGCGTGACCGCGCCCTGCTCGAGGTGCTCTACGGGACCGGCGCGCGGGTGAGCGAGGCCGTGGGGCTGAACGTCGGGGACGTGGCCGACGCACTCGAGGACGCCGACACGCCGCTCGTCCACGTGCTCGGCAAGGGCGACAAGGAGCGCGTGGTCCCACTCGGTCGCCTGGCCCGGCTGGCCTTGGCGGACTGGCTCTCGGGGTCCGGTCGCCCCCTCTTCGAGCCGAAGAAGTGGCGCCGCCGGAGCGACGCCGAGGCGCTCTTCTTGAATGCCCGGGGCGGCCGCCTCACCCGCGTGGGCGCGTTCGGGGTGGTGAAGAAGTACGCCGCCCGGGTCGGGTTGGAGGACAAGGTCAGCCCCCACGTGCTGCGGCACTCGTGCGCCACCCACATGCTCGGGCGAGGCGCCGACGTGCGGGTGGTCCAGGAGCTCCTCGGCCATGCCTCCATCGCCACGACGCAGCGCTACACCAAGGTGTCGCCCGAGCACCTGCGACGCGCCTACGAGGGGGCCCACCCCCGGGCGCGGCCCCAGGTGGGGACAAAGGGGCAGCCCCTCCTGGGAACAAAGGGGGGGAGGGACCGCGTAGCATGAAGCCATGCCGAACGAGGCCCCTACGACGGAGAGCGCCGACGTCGATTTTGCGGCCCTCCTGCGTGACGAGCAGGCTGGGTTGCAGGCCCAGCTGAAGGAGCTCGGCTACGCCGACCAGGGGAGTGGCCTCAACTACGACTCCAACTTCGCCGACTCCAGCCAGGTGACGGCGGAGCGGGGAGAGGCAGAGCGTCTGGCCGCCGAGCTGCGGGAGACCCTCGACGAGGTCGAGGCGGCGATCCAGCGCCTCGAGGGTGGGAACTACGGCTTGTGCGAGGTCTGCGGGAAGCCGATCGGCGTGGCCCGGCTCGAGGCCATGCCGGCGGCCCGCCTCTGCATCGTCGACGCTGCCAAGCACTAGGTGCGCGCGCCCGGAGCCTCCCCGGGGAGGCGGCCGATGGATCGGCGAACCAAGCACACCCTGTGGGCGATCGCCATCGCGGTCCTCGTGGTGGCGCTCGTCGTCCACCACAACATCACCGAGCAGGAGATCATCATCTTCTGCGTCGTGGTGCCCTCGATCATTCTGCACGAGGTGATGCACGGGTACGTGGCCAACGCGTTCGGCGACGACACGGCGAAGCGCGCCGGGCGACTCACGCTGAACCCGGTCGTCCACGTCGACCCTGTTGGCACGCTGATCGTGCCGGCGCTGCTCTCGCTGAGCGGGATCGGCGTGTTCGGCTGGGCCAAGCCGGTGCCGGTCAACACGGGTCGACTGCGCAGCCCGCGCAACGAGGGCGTCCTGGTCTCGTTGGCGGGGCCGGCGGTGAACGCCGTGCTGGCGGCCATCTTCGCCGTCCTCTTCATTGAGGTGGCGCGGCCGGATTTGCCGCAGTTCTTCACCTCCATCGGGCAGTGGTCGGTCTTGGCCCAGGTGCTGTACTTCGCCGGCGTGGTCAACGTCGGCCTCTTCGTGTTCAACATGATCCCGGTGCCGCCGCTCGACGGCTCGGTTCTCTTCGAGCGGCTTCTGCCGGCGCGCTGGTGGCCCACGTACCTGCGCTACCGCCAATACACAATGCCGATCCTTCTCGGTATTGTGGTCCTCAACTTCTTCTTGGACCAGAATGGGCACGTCGGCCCCATCACGTGGCTGTTCGAGCAGATTTACAGCTGGTGGGCAAGCGTCCTGGGCGTCTAGTCCCTAGTCCGCCGCGCCGAGGTCGACATTCTCCGTCGTGACCGTCCCCGCCGTGCGGCCCGGCGCTTCCTGGTACTGCCAGTACAGGTTGGTGTGCGCGATGACCTGGTCCGGCGGCGGCGCTCCCCACTCGGTCTGGTCCTCGGTCGTATGGGCGTCGCTGACCAGCGTGGTGTCGTAGCCACGCACGAAGGCGCCGTGCAACGTCGAGCGGATGCACGCGTCGGTCTGGGCGCCGGCGACGACCAGCCGCCCGACGCCGAGGCGCGCGAGGACGTCTTCCAAGGTGGTGTCCTCGAAGGAGTCGCCGTACCGCTTGGCGATGAGCGGCTCGCCGTCGGAGGGGGAGAGCTCGGGCACGATGCGCCAGGCCTCGCTCCCCGGCGTCAGGTTCTCCCCTCCGTCCTGCACCCAGACGACGGAGACTCCTTCCTGGCGGGCGCGCTCCACCAGACGTCCCACGTTCGCTACCACGCGGTCCCGTGCGTAGGCCCCGTCGACGACGCCGTTCTGCACGTCGACCACGAGGACGGCGGTGTGTGGCCGGTCTGTGAGCGTGGTCATGGCACCTCCTGTTCACGCGTGGAGCCCAAGCGGGTCACGGTAGCCGCGGGTGTCCGAGACGAATGATTCCACGGGGTCCGTGACGAGCCAAGGACTGGTGGGACGCCACAAAGGCATCAGAGATCGGCGTCGCTCAAATTGAAGGCCACCCGAGAGGTCTTGTGGACGTCGACCCAGACACCTTGATGAGCGCACCCTCCGTGCCGATCGACGGTTGGGAACGGTCCGGAGCCGCGCCAGTGGCGTCCCGACGGAAGTGGGGCTGGTCCCGAGACTTCTCTCTGTGTATTGGGCGTACCTATATGCATCGAGCGCCCTTTTGCGTAGAGCCAGCCCAATACATCACCCGACGTCGTTCGGGTGCTGCCTGATCAGGGTCTTAGTAGCGTGAGGCGAGGATCACCGGACGCCGGCCCGCTGGAATCAACTGCTCAGCCGGTGGGCTCCGGGAGGAGACCCATGGCGTCGGCGGCGCGGGCGTACGTCGCCGACGCCACCTCGCGCGCCTGGACGGCGCCGCGTTCGAGCACTGCCTCGACGTAGCCCAGGTCGTGATCGAGCTCAAGCCGGTGCTCGCGGATCGGCCGGAGCATCTCGACGAGCGCGACGGCCACGTCGTTCTTGAGGTCGCCATAGCTGGTGTACTCGGCGGCGACCTGTTGAGGAGTGCGGTCGGTCGCCGCCGCCAGGAGCTCGAGCAGGTTGGCCAGGCCCGGCTTGTTGGCACGGTCGTAGCGCATCTCGCCGTCGGTGTCGGTGACCGCTTTGCGGATCTTGCGCGTGATGTCCTCGTCCGAGTCGAGCAGGCCGATCGTGCCGAGCGGAGAGTCGATCGTCTTGGACATCTTGCGCTCGGGGTGCTGGAGGTCCATCACCCGGGCGGCGGTGCCGCTGATGGCCGCCACCGGCACGACGAAGGTCTCGCCGTAGCGGTTGTTGAAGCGGTGGGCCAGCTCCCGGGTGAGCTCCAGGTGCTGGCGCTGGTCGTCGCCGACGGGGACCTCATTGGCGTCGTAGAGCAGGATGTCGGCCGCCATCAGCACCGGGTACGTGAACAGGGAGGCGCGCACCTGCTCCTGGCTGCGACCCTTGTCCTTGAACTGGGTCATCCGCCCCAGCTCGCCGTAGGAGGCCGTGCACTCGAGGAGCCAGGTCAGCCGTGTGTGCTCGGCCACGTGGCTCTGGATGAACAGGGTGCAGCGGTCGGGCTCGAGGCCGCAGGCCAGCATGTTGAGCGCCGCGTCGAGCGTGTTGGCCCGGAGGTCGGCCGGGTCGATCTCCTCGGTGAGCGCGTGGAGGTCGACCACGCAGTAGTAGGCGTCGTTCCCGTTCTGGAAACTCACCCAATGGCGCAGGGCCCCGAGGTAGTTCCCCAAGGTGAAGCTGCCGGACGGCTTGATGCCGGAGAGGACCCTGTTCATGGGGCGCCATGGTAGGGCGCACCCACCGGGCCTCCGACCAGGCCCGTCGGGGATGCGCCGGGGGTGGGTGTCCCGTTCGGTAACGTCGGCGCCGTGGCCTACCCGGTCTCCACTCCCGTCTTCGAGGGCCCGATCGACCTCCTGCTCCACCTCGTGTCCAGCCACGAGGTGGACGTCCTCGACATCCCCCTGTTGCCGGTGGTCGACGCCTTCTTGCAGGTCCTCTCGGAGCAACGCGACCTCATCGACTTGAACCAGCTGTCCGAATTCCTGCTCGTGGCCTCCATCCTGATCGAGCTGAAGTCCCAGAAGCTCCTCCCAGGCCCCGAGGCCGTCGACGACGGCGAAGACCTCGTCGGGTGGGAAGAGCGCGACCTGTTGCTCTCCCGGCTCCTCGAGTGCCGTGCCTACGCCGCCGCCGCCGACGTGTTCGTGGCTCTGGCCGAGCAGGCCTCCCGGTCCGTGCCCCGCGAGGTGGGGCTCGACGTCGGGTTCATGGTCCACGCCCCCGACCTGCTGGCGGGCGTCACACCCGAGGACCTGGCGCAGGCCTATCTGCGCGGTTCGGCCGAGCGTCCGGCGCCCCGGGTCGACCTCTCCCACGTGACGGTCGACACGGTCTCGGTGTCGGAGGCGGTCAGCGAGCTGGTCGCCCTGCCGGACACAGAACGGGTGACCTCGTTCCGGGCACTGGTGCGGGGGTGCACGACCCGCATGGACGTCATCGTCCGTTTCCTCGCCCTGCTCGAGCTGTGCAAGATGGGCCGTGTCACTCTCGGGCAGGGGAGCACGTTCGGGGACCTGCATATCTCCTGGCTGGCGGCCGACGACCTGGTCGACGTGACGAGCGGGCGCGGCCTGGCCGAGCTGGGCGGCTTCGAAGTCGACGCCTACGAAGGGTGAGGGGTGGGTCTCGTGGACGAAGCTGAGCTGGGCCGCACCATTGAGGCCATCCTGCTCGTGGCGGTCGAGCCGCTCCCGGCGCAGCTGCTCGCCGAGCTGCTCGAGGAACCAGTCGAACGGGTCGAGGAGGCGCTCGACGATTTGGCGCGGTCCTACGAGCGCGACCGCCGCGGCTTCGTGCTGGCGCGGATCGCCGGCGGTGCGCGGCTCCAGACGCATCCCGACCTGGCGCCGTACGTGGAGCGCTTCGCCAACCGCGAGGTGTCGCACCGCCTGTCGACCGCCGCGCTCGAGACGTTGGCCATCGTGGCCTACCGCCAGCCGGTGTCGCGGGGCCAGATCTCCTCGCTGCGCGGGGTCAACGTCGACGGGGTCACCCGTCTGCTCGAGCAGCGCGGCTACATCGAGGTGATCGGGCACGCAGAGGGGCCGGGACAGCCCGCCCTCTTCGGCACGACCGAACTCTTCCTCGAGCGGCTCGGCCTCGACTCGCTCGACCAGCTCCCGGCGGTGGAGGACTTCCTGCCCGGTCCCGAGGTAGCGGGCGACCTCGAGCGCGACCTGCGCTCGGCGCTGGGCCTCGGCGCCGAGGCGGCTTCCGACGACGGCTGAGCCGGCCGAGGGGGAGCGGCTCCAGAAGGTTCTGGCGCGCGCCGGGATCGGCTCGCGGCGCGCCTGCGAGGAGCTGATCGCGGCGGGGCGGGTCACCGTCGACGGCGTCGCGGCCATCCTCGGCCAGCGCATCGACCCCTCGACGGCGCGGGTCGAGCTCGACGGCGCGCTGGTGCCGGTCGCCTCCGGCCTCGTCTACTACCTGTTGAACAAGCCGGACGACGTCATCACCACGGCCGACGATCCTCAGGGCCGTCCCACGGTCGTCGCGCTGGTGCCCGCCGAGCCCCGCGTGTTCCCGGTGGGCCGCCTCGACCGCCACACCGAGGGGCTGTTGATCCTGACGAACGACGGCGCGCTGTCCCAACTGCTCACCCACCCGTCGCACGGTGTCGCGAAGGAGTACGTCGCCGAGGTCAAGGGCGGCACGCCCGCCCCCGGGGCGTTGCGCGCGCTGCGCCAGGGCGTCGAGCTCGACGACGGCCCGACCGCTCCCGCCGAGGTCGGGGTGCTGGCCCCCGGCGTGCTGCGGCTCGTCATCCACGAGGGCCGCAACCGCCAGGTGCGGCGCATGTGCGACGCCATCGGCCACCCGGTCACGCGCCTCGTCCGCACGCGCATCGGGCCGGTGCGCGACACGCAGCTCGCCCCGGGGCGCTGGCGGCATCTCGGCGCCGACGAGGTGCGCGCCCTGGCCGCTGCGGCCCGCTAGGCCCGTCAGCAGGGAGGACGGCCCCGGGGCCGGTAAAGTGACCCGGATGCCACCCGCTCTCACGCTCAGAGGCCTGCGCGGCGCCACGACGGTCGACGCGGACACCGTGGCCCAGGTCACCGAGCGCTCGCAGGAGCTGATGCGCGAGATCATGGCCCGCAACGGGCTGGCGGAGGACGACATCGTCAGCGTCCTCTTCACGGCGACCGCAGACGTGACGAGCACGTTCCCGGCGACGGCCATCCGCGAGATCGGGTTCGGGGCCGTGCCGCTCCTCTGCGCGGCCGAGATCGCGGTGCCGGGGGCCATGCCCCATTGCATCCGCGTGCTGCTCCACGTGTACACGTTGCGCTCGGGCGACGAGATGCACCACGTCTATCTCCACGGCGCCCAAGGGCTCCGCGATGACCTCCCCGACTGAGGGCGGGACGCGTCGCCGGGCGCTCGTCGTCGGGACCGGTCTGATCGGCGGGTCGATCGCCCTCGGCCTGCGGCGGCGGGGCTGGCACGTGTCCGGCCTCGATGCCGACGAGGCGCGCGCCGACGACGCGTTGGCCGGTGGCGTGGTCGACGCACTGGGCGACGACCCTGAGGCGGAGGTCGTCTTCGTCGCCATCCCGGCGACCGCCGTCGCAGGGGTGGCACGGGGGCTCCTCCAAGACGAGACGCGACGGTCCGACGTCGTCGTGACCGACGTCAGCGGGGTGAAGACCGCAATCGTCGCCGGCGCGGACCATCCCCGCTTCATCGGCGGGCACCCCATGGCGGGGTCCGAGCAGGTGGGCCTCCACGGCGCCGACCCGGAGCTGTTCGAGGGCGCCGTGTGGGTCCTCACGCCGACGGCGGCCACCGACCTGGAATCCTTCGACCGGTTGAAAGGCGTCGTCATGAGCCTCGGCGCCGACGTGCTCGTGCTCTCGGCAGCCGACCATGACCGGCTCGTGGCCGTGGTCTCTCACGTCCCGCACCTCGTGGCGGCGACGCTGATGAACGCGGCCAGCGCGGGTGCCGAGCAGGACGGCGCGCTCTTGCGCCTCGCCGCAGGCGGCTTCCGGGACATGACCCGCGTCGCCGCAGGCCATCCCGGCATCTGGCCCGACATCTGCGCGGAGAACGCCGCCGCCATCGTTGACGCCCTCGACTCGCTGGTGGGCGATCTCGGCGCCATGCGCGAGCGCGTGGCGGCCCAGGACCGCGACGCGCTGCTCGGCGTGCTCCAGAGCGCGAGCGCGGCCCGGCGCAACCTGCCGGCCCGCATCGCGCGCCCCGACCACCTGGCTGAGCTCCGCATCCCCGTCCCCGACCGGGCCGGCGTCCTGGCCGAGATCACCGCGCTGGCTGCGGACGCCGGCATCGGCATCTACGACATCGAGATCGCGCACTCCGCCGAGGGCCCGCGCGGTGTCCTCATCCTCGTGGTCGACGACGCCGAGGGCGAGACCCTCGCCGCCGCGGTCGAGGCGAAGGGCTACCGCTGCCAGACAGCCCACCTGTCGTGACGGCGCCCCGCATCCTTGTGGTCGAGGGCGCGGTGCCCTGCCGAGGCACCGTTCGCACGCCCGGAGAGAAGTCGATCTCCCACCGGGCCGTGCTGCTGGGGGCGCTGGCCGAGGGGACCTCACTCGTCCGCGGGCTGTCCGACGGCGCCGACGTCGCCGCCTCGCTGGGTGCGGTCGAGGCGCTGGGCGCCGGGGTCGAACGGCGTGCGGACGGCACGGTCGTGTTGCACGGCGGGCGGGCGCGCCTGCACCGCCCCACCCACGCCCTTGACTGCGGCAACTCCGGGACGTCCATGCGGCTGCTGGCGGGCCTCGTCGCCGGGTTCGACTGGGAGACCGAACTGGTGGGCGACGAGTCCCTCTCGACCCGCCCCATGGACCGCGTGGCCGAGCCGCTGGGTCTCATGGGGGCGCAGGTGCGCGGGCGCGCCGAGCGTTGCCTGCCTCCGCTGCAGGTGACCGGCGGCGCACTCGAAGGCATCGACTGGACTTCCAAGGTGGCGAGCGCACAGGTGAAGTCGGCCATCCTGTTGGCCGGGCTGTCGGCCGGTGGCACCACGGTGGTGCGCGAGGCCGTCACGACCCGCACCCACACCGAGGACATGCTGGCCGAGGCCGGCGCCGACATCAGCGTGGAGCCCTGGGGCGAGGGGCGCGTCGTCACCGTGCGCGCCTCGGCGCTCAAGCCGGTCGACCGCACCGTGCCCGGCGATCCCTCGGCCGCGGCGTTCTTCGTCGTCGCCGGTTGCGTCGTCCCCGGGAGCGCGGTCGACGTGGCGGACGTCTACCGCGGCGCGGCTCGGCTCGGCTTCGTCTCGGTGCTCCAGCGCATGGGTGCCGAAGTGACGCTCGTCCCCGGCGACCCCGGCACCGTCACCATCCGCGCCGTCTCCGGGCCGCTGCGCGGCACCGACGTCGCGGCCGCGGAGATCCCCTCCCTCGACGAGGTCCCGGCGCTCGCGGTCGCCGCCGCCGTGGCCGAAGGCACGACGGTCTTCTCCGACGTGGGCGAGCTCCGGGTCAAGGAGGTCGACCGCCTGGCCGCCGTGGCCGACATGGTGACCGCCTTCGGCGCCACCGCACGCATCGAAGGTGACACGCTGGCCGTGACCGGCACCGGCGGCCCGCTGCGCGGCGCGCGCTTTGACAGCCGCGGCGACCATCGCATGGCCATGGCCGCGGCGGTGGCCGGCCTGGCGGCGCAGACCGGCGAGCGCAGCATCGTCATCGGGTTCGACGCCGTCGAGACGAGCTACCGGGCCTTCGCCGACGACCTGCAGGCACTGACCGGTCCCGACCGCGGCCCGCGCGGCCTGATCGTGGCCATCGACGGGCCGGCCGGGGCCGGGAAGTCCACAGTGTCGACCGCGGTGGCGGCACGCCTGGGCCTGGCCCGACTCGATACGGGCGCGATGTACCGCGCCGTCGCCGCTCTGGCGCTCGAGAGCGGCACCGACCCCGGCGACGCCCCGGCCGTCGCGGCGCTGGCGGAGGAGTCCAGCCTTGAGGTGGGGGAGCGGGTGACGATCGACGGGATCGACGTGACGAGCGTGATCCGCTCGCCCGAGGTGGGACGGGTCGTCTCCGTGGTGGCCGCCAACCCCGAGGTGCGCCGGCACCTCGTGCGGCGCCAACGCGCCTGGGCCAGGGCCCACGGCGGCGGGGTCGTCGAGGGCCGGGACATCGGGTCGGTCGTGTTCCCGCGCGCGCAGCTCAAGGTGTTCCTCACGGCGTCGCCCGAGGAGCGGGCCCGGCGGCGCCACGACGAGGCGCCGAAGGCCGTCGCCCGGCGAGACCGGCTCGACTCGACCCGCGACGCCTCTCCTCTGCGGGAGGCCGAGGATGCCCATTTCCTCGATACGACGGGGCGCGCGGTGCAGGATGTGGTCGAGGAGGTGCTGTCGTGGTTGTGAACACGCCGGGGTCCGCCCCGGACGCCGAGCGGGAGCCTGCCGAGGCGCCCGGCCGCCATCAGGACTTCGAGGTGGACCCCCGCTTCTCTCCGCTGTACCGGACCGAGCGCGTCATCTTCGTGACCGGCCTGTGGACGTGGTTCCGGCCCAAGGTCGTCGGCCGCGAGCACGTGCCCGAGACGGGACCCGTCATCCTGGCCCCGGTGCACCGGTCGTTCGCTGACTTTGCCTTCGCCGCGTTCTGCACGGACCGCAAGCTGTTCTTCATGACCAAGGACGAGATGTGGAAGAACAAGTGGCTCGGCAAGCTGCTGCTCAGCGTGGGCGCGTTCCCCGTGCACCGCGAGTCGGCCGACCGCGAGGCGCTCCAACGCGCCGAAGAGGTGCTGCGCCGGGGCCAGGTGCTGGTGCTCTTCCCCGAGGGCACGCGGCGCGAGGGGACTGTGGTCAAGGACCTGATGGAGGGAGCGGCGTTCCTCTCGGCGCGCACGGGCGCGCCGATCGTCCCGATCGGCATCGGCGGGTCCGACCTGGCCATGCCCAAGGGGAGCTCCATCCCCAAGCCGCGCACGATCCAGGTGGTGATCGGCCCCGCCATTCCGGCACCACCCCGGACCGGGGGCGGGCGCGTGTCCCGCTCGTCCGTGCACGCCGCCACCGAGGCGCTGGTCCCCAAGCTGCAGGCCGTCTACGACGAGGCCCGGGACCGGACCGGCCGCTACTGAGGGCCGGGCCTTCTCGCCCGTCTGGCCCGCCCGGTCGAGGTTTCGGCCGCTACTCCGCCTGCGACCCGGGCTCGCTGGAAGAGGTCAGCAACGACCGGTAGCGGGCCGAGCGAGTCAGCAGAATGTCCGCGGTTCGCTGGTCGAAGTCGGCCGCTCGCTGGAGAGCCTCGCGCAGGTCCTCCTCGTCACTCAGCACGTGCACGGAGGTGCACTCGCGCTGGGCGATCTCGTGGGTCCGGTTGCTTGCTCGATGGAACCGCATGTTCATCAGAGCCTCACAATTGGTGCGTCGGATATCTCTGGCTCCCGCCCATTGTCATACCAGGAACGGCTCAAGTGTGAGCGCGCGCGGGCGTCCAAAATCCGTCGGGTTGCGCGTGGAGGCGGGGAGCGAGCGCTCGCTCGGGGGCGGGACGGCGGGAGGCCGTCCTGCCGTTAGGAGTGGCGCCCTAACGTACGAGCCCGCCACCACGACTCGAGCACGACCCGCCCGTAGCGCACGCCGAAGAGCCAGTTCTTGCCCTTCTTCGTGGTGCCCGACGCCCGGGGATGCCAGACGGTCGGCCGTTCGGTCACCCGCCAGCCCCGCTTCATGGCGAAGATGAGGAGCTCGGCCGTCTGGTACTGCGTCTGCTGGAGCCGGTAGGCGATGTCGTCGAGCATGGCGACCCGCAGCGCCCGGTAACCGTTGGAGGTGTCGGTGAGCTTGGTATGCCCCATGGCGCTGAGCACCCAGGAGAAGACCCTGACGCCGGCCTTGCGAACGCTGTCGCTCGTGGTGTCGCTGCCGAGCACCCGTGAGGCCACCACGAAATCCGCCTCGTCGTCGACAAGGGGCTGGAGCATGGCGGGGATCTCGGCCGGGTCGTTCTGACCGTCAGCGTCGAGCGTCACCGCATACTGCGCGCCGAGTTCGATACACAGCGCATAGCCGACCCGCAGCGCGTAGCCGTGCCCGAGGTTCTCGGAGAGCACGAAGGTGACGGCACCGGACTCCTTCGCGATGTCGGCGGTCCCGTCGCTACCCCCGTCCACCATGACCAGGGTGGTCACGGCGAGGCCGCAGGCATCGTCGGGGACGCCGGCGAGCACCGGACCGATGTTGCCCTCCTCCTCGTACGCACAGATCAGTGCGACCACCGGCGAGAGCTTGAGGTCGGCGTACCGCAAGTCGAACTCGCGCCGGGATTCCTCGATGACGCGCCGCGCGCGAGCAGGGTCGGTGCGGATGCTGGCGCCCGAGGTGGCGCCGCTGGGGGCCGTCAAAGCGAATGAGGCGTGGCGAAGAGCTGGCGGACCAGCGGCTCGAAGTGCGAGAGCGGCTTGGTCGGGTAGTCCGGGTCGAAGCTGTTCTGGTCCCACTCGTCGGCAAACCGCGCGGCCAGGCCGTACCACGGCTCACCCTCGTACTTGTCACGAGCGTTCGGATCCTGCCCGAGGTACTCGTAGTAGTGCTTGCCCTGGAAGTCCTGGTGCGCCCAGATCATGTGGTAGGTGTCCTCGCTCACGTAGGGGCGCAGGATCTCGGCGGCGATATGGGGATGGTTCATCACCGAGACGGCCTTCCCGATGTCGTGGCACAGCGACGCCACGACGACCTCGTCCGAGGCGCCGGCCTCCTCGGCCCGCGTCGCCGTCTGCAGCGAGTGGACGAGCTGGTCCACCGCGAAGCCGTCGGTGATGTCCTCGAGCGACTCGAGCATGGCCAGCACCCGGTCGGCGACCCGGGGTTGATGTTCCATCGACTCGACGATGATGTGCTGCCACTGCTCGGCGGTCGACTCGTCCATTCGGGTGAACGTCATGATGGAAGTATCGCGCCGTACGGTCTCAGGAGGCCAGCAGGTCGAGCACGTCGGCGGCGGAGACGACACGGTCCTGTGCCGCCGGATCGGAGCGGTCCGAGACGGGGCGGCCGGCCAGAAAGGCCAGCGTGGAGCCCACGGCCCGGAGCAGCTCGCGCAGCTCTGGTGGGGGCGGGAAGTACTCGTCCTCGGTGGTCACGGTGACCTCGGTCACGCCCTGGGACGGTGCGAGGCGCGCGATCACCTGCTCGACCAGCGACTCGGGGGCGGAGGCGCCGGCCGTCACGCCGACCGTGCCGGCCAGGTCGTCGGGGAGCTCGTCGGCCTCGTTGATCCGCAGCACGCGCGGGCACCCGCCGGCGCGGGCCACCTTCTCCAAGGCGACCGTGTTCGATGAGTTCGCCGAGCCGATGACGACGACCGCGTCAGACTCCGACGCGATCGCCTTGAGGGCCGCCTGCCGGTTGGTCGTGGCGAAGCACAGGTCGCTGCGATTCGGCATCCACAGGTCGGGAAAGCGGCGCCGGGCCGCCTCCATCAGGCCGCGCCACTCGTCGTGGCTCAATGTGGTCTGGGCGAGGAGCGCCACCGGCGCCTCTCCGGACCCGAGATCCTCGATCGCCTCGAGGTCCTCCTCGCGCTCGAGCAGCCGGACCGACTCCGGGGCGACCGCCATGGTGCCGACCGCCTCCTCGTGCCCGGCGTGGCCGATGTAGAGCACGGTGTAGCCCTTACGGCTGCGCACCTTCAGCTCGTGGTGGACCTTGGTCACGAGCGGGCAGACAGCATCGACGACGGCGCCGCCGCGGGCACGGGCGGCATCGACCACCTCGGGGGCCGACCCGTGGGCGCTGAGCATGAGCGGCGCCCCTTTGGGCACCTCGGCCACGTCGTCGACGAAGATCACGCCCTGCTCGCGGAAGCGGTCCACGACATGCCGGTTGTGCACGATCTCGTGGTAGCAGTACACGGGCGGCTCGAAGACCCGGACCATCCAGGCCAGGGCTTTGATGGCCTTCTCGACCCCGGCGCAGAAGCCCCGCGGCTCGGCCAGCATCACTCGCTCCACGGCGGGCACGAAGCCCAGGTTACCGGCAGTAATCTGATACCTATGTCAGCTCCCACGGTGACTTCGGTCACCGCGGCGTCGGCGGCAGCTCGGGCCGGTCTGGCGGTGGGAGACGAGATCCTCAGCCTGAACGGGCACGAGCCGCGCGACGTTATCGACTTTCAGAGGCTCAGCGACGCGGGCGACCTCAGCGTCCTCATCCGCCGCGCCGGCGCGCCGTTGCCAGCGCGTCGTCCGCGTCGACAAGGCCGACGGCGAGCCCTTCGGCGTCGAGGTTTCCTCGGCCGTGTTCGACCGGATCCGCACGTGCGACAACCACTGCGCCTTCTGCTTCATCTACCAGCTCCCCAAGGGCATGCGCCGCAGCCTCTACCTGAAGGACGACGACTACAGGCTCTCCTTCCTCTACGGGAACTTCACGACGCTGACGCGCTTCACGGAACTCGACGCCGAGCGCATCCTCTCCGAACGGCTGGGGCCGCTCTTCGTGTCCATCCACGCCACGGATCCTGAGCTGCGGGCCCGCATGTTGCGCAACCCGAAGGGGGCGACCAGCCTGCGCTGGCTGCAGGTGCTGCTCGAGGGGGGCATCGAGGTGCACGGGCAAGTCGTCGTGTGCCCGGGGGTCAACGACGGCGCGGCCCTGGAGGACTCCATGGCCGGCATCCTCGACCGCTATCCCGAGCTCGCCAGCGTCGGGGTGGTGCCGCTGGGCCTGAGCCGCTTCTCCAAGGAGCCCGAGATGCGCGCGCACTCTGTGCAGGAAGCGGTGCAGGTCGTCGACACGATCGAGGAGTGGCAGCGCCTGTTCCGGCGGGCGGTCGGGCATCGCATGGTCTTCGCCGCCGACGAGTACTACCTCCTGGCCGGTCGCGACCTCCCACCGGCGCGCCACTACGAAGGCTATCCCCAGCACGAAAACGGCATCGGCATGGCCCGCGCCTTCTCGGAGTCCTTCGCCCGACCCTCGCACGGCGGGCCGGGGGGAGTGCGTCACGGATTCTTCGCGGCGGTCGACGCAGCGCCGGCGGAGGGTTACCGGGCGCCGCGCCTCGCCACCTCGCTCGAGGGGACGGACGAGCGACCGGTGACGGTCCTCACCGGGACGTACGGGGCGACCGTGCTCGGGCCGCTGCTGCGCGCGCACCCAAGGGACGACGTCGAGCTGCGGGCCGTCCCCAACGACTTCTTCGGGGGCAACATCGGCGTCGCCGGCCTGCTCACCGGCGAGGACGTGGGTCGCGCCCTGCGCGGGGTCGCCGAGAGCCGCCGCTGCCTGCTGCCCGACGCGTGCCTGAACGAGGGCAGGTTCCTCGACGGTCTCACTCTGGCCGACCTGCCGCGAACGGTCGAGGTCGTCCCGACCGAGGGGCGTTCGCTCCGGGCCGCGCTCGACGGCTCGTCCTTCCGGCCTGCGTGCGCGGCATGAGCCTCCCCATGGTCGTCATCGCCGGCCGCCCGAACGTGGGCAAGTCCTCGCTGGTCAACCGCATCGTCGGTGCCCGTGCCACGGTCGTCGAGGAGGAGCCGGGCGTGACGCGCGACCGAAAGGTGCTCCCGGCGGAATGGGCCGGCGTGGCATTCGAGGTGATGGACACCGGCGGGTGGCTGGCCAGCGGCGACGAGCTCGACGCCAAGGTGAGCGAGCAGGCCGAGCGCGCGCTGGCCGACGCCGACGTCGTACTCATGGTGGTCGACGTCACGACCGGTGTCACCGAGGAAGACCTCGCCGCGGCAAAGGTGATCCGGAGGATCGGACGCCCGGTTCGACTCGTAGTGAACAAGGTCGACGACGTCAACCGGGAACCGTCGGCCTGGGAGTTCGTGGCGCTCGGGCTCGGGGACCCATTTCCGGTGAGCGCGTTGCACGGCCGCGGCACGGGGGATCTCCTCGACGCAGTTGTCGACGAGTTGCCCCTCCCCTTCCCCGACGACCTCGACGACCCCGCCACTTCCGACGGTGGGTTCGACACCGTGGCGGGTCCGCCGACGGGTACGCCACGGGTGGCGATCATCGGACGGCCCAACGTCGGCAAGTCGACGCTCTTCAACCGCCTCCTGGGCGAGGAGCGCTCGATCGTCCACGACCTGCCGGGGACGACACGTGACACCATCGACACGGTCGTCGAGACACCGGATGGACAGGTGTGCTTCATCGACACCGCGGGCCTGCGGCGGCCGTCGAAGACCGAACGGGGAGGCACCGAGCAACACGCGACGATGCGAGCCCTGCGGGCGCTCGAGCGCGCCGACATCGCGATCCTGGTCATCGACGCGACCGTGGGTGCGTCGCACCAGGACCAGCGCCTGGCCGAGCGCATCGGCGTGTCCGGCTGTCCCACCATCGTGGCGCTCAACAAGTGGGACCAGGTGGCATCCGACGAGCGCGATGAGGTTCTGGCAGGCGTGGGCGACCGGCTCGCCTTCCTCGGCGCGGCACCGGTGCTGAAGATCTCGGCCCTCTCGGGTAGGGGGGTGCACCGCATCCTCCCGGCGCTGCGCGACGCGGTCGCGTCGTACCACCAGCGCGTGCCCACCGGCGCGCTCAACCGCACCGTGCAGGAGCTCCAGAGCCGCCAGCCCGCCCCGCGGGCGCGGATCCGCTACATCGTGCAGGGCGCCATCGATCCACCGACGTTCACGCTCTTCGCCAGCGGGCGCCTGCACCAGACGTACCTGCGCTACATCGAGCGCGGCTTACGGGAGAAGTTCGACTTCGGCGCGACACCGATGAAACTCCGGGTGCGCTTGGGCGGCAAGTGAGGACCGCGGTCTGATGGCGTGGTGCGAGGAGTGCGACGCGCTCGTCGAAGACGAGGATCTCGGCGAAGAAGGGGAGTGCCCGACCTGCGGCACCATCCTGGCCCAGCAGGAGCGCGGGCCCATCCCGTGGTACTTCAAGGCGATGATCGTGGCCAGCATCATCTATCTCGGCTACCGCGGCTACCAGGGCGTGACCTGGGTCGCTGCCCACGTATAGGGTCCTGCCAATGCCCGTGTACGAGCTCGACGGCGTCGCACCGCGGATCCACGAGGACGCGTTCATCCACCCTGACGCCGTGGTCATCGGCGACGTCACGATCGGCGCCGAGTCCAGCGTGTGGCCGCAGGCCGTCCTCCGTGGCGACTTTGGCACCATCACCATCGGGGTGGGTTCGTCAGTTCAGGACGGCACCGTGATCCACGCGGGCCCCGGCTTCCCCACCATCATCGGCGACGGCTGCGTGGTCGGGCACCTCACCCATCTCGAGGGGTGCACGCTCGAGGACGACGCGCTCGCCGGCTCGGGGTGCATCGTGTTACACCACGCGGTGGTGAGCCACGGGGCCACGGTGGGCGCCAACGCCGTGGTCCCGAACGACATGGTCGTGCCCCCGGGGGCGTTGGCGCTGGGCGTGCCCGCCAAGATCCAGGAGGGCCGCTCGAACGTGGCCCTGATCCGCTTTTCGGCGGCCGAATACGTGGCGAACGGGAAGCGCTACCGCGACTCACTGCGCCGGATCGACTGAGGGCTACTGCTTCCGCTCGGTGCCGTCGCGGCCGCCAAGGCGGACGGGAAAGACGTCGGTGCCGAAGGGGACGAGGCCCTTGGCCGCCGCGAAGCCGACGTGGCCCTCCCCGTCGGAGCCACCCTTGGTGAGGCCGAGCAGGTCCTCGTAGCTGCGCAAGGCGGAGTAGTGGTTGTACGAGCCGGTGGTGTCGGTCGAGCCGGGCTCGATGTACTTGGAGTTGAGCAGCAGCGCGCCCGTCTGACCACCGCCTGGAGCACTGTCGGTGCTCGCACCCGCATCTCCGGGGGCCCTGGTGTTCGGGCCAGGGAGCTCGCCGCAGCAGGCGTCGCCCGAGGTCGGGCCTCCGACGTCGGACTCGTCAAAGGTGATGACCACGAGCAGGTCGCCGTGCTTGTAAGCGGGCGAGCCCAGGATGAGGGGAACCCAGGCGTGCAGGAACTCCTCGGCCCCGGCGAGGCCGCCCACATGGCCGCCTGTGCTGTTGGGACCCGCGCAGGTGAAGTCGTGGCCGTCGTTGCACAGGTTCGGCGTGATGAAGCCGAACCGTGGCGTCGTCGCTTCGCTTTGGAGGTCCTTGGCCAGGTGCCCGGTAGGCGACGGGGTGCCGTTGGGCCCGAGGGTGCCGAGCGGGACGACGTTGGCGTCACACTCCGCAGTGTTGTCGATGACCGAGTGAAACCAGACGAAGGGGTCATGACGCGTGGCGTACTGGTCCTCGGGCGTGGCCACGTTCGAGGCGACCGTGGCACCGATCGCCGGGTGGGCGCAGTCGGTCCCGCCCGTCGGGTCGCTCACGCCCCCGTCGCGCGTCGGCGTGTTGCCCATGTCCTGCTCGTACGCTCGCCACGCCGCGACGTGGGTCCTTGGATTGGGCGGGTCCTTGGCGTCGAGCTGGGAGGCGATGGTCTGGGCGGCCTTCGGGTACACGCAGCCCTCACCGTCGACCTGTCCGGGGTTCACAGAGCGGTTGGCGTCGGGAGTGCCCGGCGTGACGTTGGCGAAGGCAAAGCTGTTGTCCGCGCAGTCGGCCTGCGTGTCCGGGTTCGGCGCCTGTCCCGAGACCTGGGCGATGTAGTTGTCGAGGCTGTCGTGGCCGATGCCGTAGTAGTTCTGGAGCAGCTCGCCCTGCTTGCGCAGCGTGCCGTTCAGGTACGTGGCCGGGGAGCCCGGGCCGAAGGTGGCGGAGTAGCCCTCGTTCTCGAGCTCGATCACCAGGATGTGGTTGATCCTTCCGGGGGCCAGCGCGGCCCGGGTCACGGTGGAGGAGGCCCGTGTGGAGCCGGAGGCGGCGGGCGCCGACGCGACGAGCAGGGCGAGCATCGCTCCGCCCGCCGCGAGGGCGATCAGGGCGCGCGCGGGCCTGAGGAAGGTGGGGGATTGCGGCACGGCCGGGGAGCGTAGCGGCGCCCGGCGCCACGGATAGGTCAGGAAGTGGCGAAGGCGGCGATGTCGCGAGCGGTGTCGCGGCTGACGTCAGGGCAGGCGATCGCGAAGATCTCGGTGCCGTGCATCGTGCCCATCATCTGGCGGCAGCGGGCCGGGACGTCGGCGGAGAGGAGGAGCCGGTAGAAGTTGATGCCCTCGTCGCGCAGGGGGTCACACTCGTTCACGTTGATCACGGTGGGGGGAAGCCTCTGACGTCCTCGACCTGCGCGAACGAGGGCCAGGCCAAGGGATTGCGCTCGTTGAACGCCTCGATGCCGTAGCCCATTGCCCCACGGTTGTTGTGGAGGCGCAGCAGGATGCCCTCGTTCTCGACACTCGAGGGGCAGTCGGGCGCCGGCCACTGGCCCGCGATGTACGGGCACAGCGCGTAGAGGCCCTTGATCAGCCCGAGGTCGCCGTCGCGCTTGAGCTTGAGTCCCGTCGCCAGAGTGAGGTTGCCGCCGCCGGACTCGCCTGCGACGACGACCCGCGCCGGGTCGACACCCAGCTCGTCCGCGTGGGCGACCACCCAGCGGAGGCCCGACACGCAGTCGTTCAGCCCCGCCGGGAACGGCGCGACCTCCGGGGCCGACGAGGGAACGATGCAGTTGCGAAAGTCGACCATCACGGCCTGGACGCCGTTGGCCGCGATGATCCTTCCCCACGAGCGGTACATCCCGTCGAAGCAGGACATGGCGGCCATGCCGCCGCCGTGGATGTAGAAGACGCACGGCAACGCTTCGTCCGAGTCGGGCCGGATCACCTGGAGCTGCACAGTGTTACAGTCGGGCTCGGAAGTGAAGGCGCGGGTGGTCACGGTGAGGCCGTTGGACGGAGCGACCTCTTCGCTGTCGCAGAGGTCGAGAAACGTGCGCATGGCCTCGCGGCCGGCCAGGCCCTGGGGTGAGTTCGCCTCGGCGAGCAGCTCGTCGCGCGAGGCGACGTCCGACATGGGCTCCGAGGGAACGAACTCGAGGAAGCGGCGGAGCCGCGGGTCGAGACGGGCGTCAGCTGCAATGTCGAGAGTCATGGCGACATTCGACCACACCAGGGTGTCGGCGACTGAGGCGGCTCATTCAGCCGGCCTGCGCCGGCTCGTCGCCCAGTTCGGCTGGTCCTCGCGCATCGGGGACAGGGACCCATCCGTCAGGGCCGTGACCGTGGCGAGGCGCGGGAGGTCACGAGAGAGGGCGATCTCACCGAAGCCTGGCCCCGGGAGACCGCGTCCACGACCCGCCCGTGCCGGGAGATCTGGAGGGAGCCCCGAGGACACGGCGCAGGAGCGGTCGCCCGCGTCGCCCTCGTGGAACAGGGTGACATCCCTCGGCGCTGACGCCGGTTCGCTGGCGATGTGGCCCCACGGACGACGGCGAAGATGGTGATGGAGCGAAAAGGTACAATGTGGGTTGCAACCCCGCTATCCCGGAAGCCTTCGTCCCTGCCCTCCGACAGACCCCCTTATTGGGGGGTAACTTGTGCTCGTGACCCCTCAGCAGGAGGGGGTAGGTGTTGAGCGCCTCGCTTGTTGAGCACGACAGGGCCGGCTGCCGCCGCGGAACGTGAGCACGGTTTGGTGACCGGTCTGGCGGCGCCGCGATCGCTGGCGATGGGTGAGGAGGTGGCCCTGGGTTTGACGGGGCTGGGCGCGGGCGTCAGCGTGAGCACGACCTGAACGCGCAAGAGCCCCCTCGCTGTCATCTTTTCCACGGATCGCGAAGGGGCTCTTCCTGACGAAGCCGGAGCTCCGCTGTGCTCATCGTAGGGACTGACGGGACGGCCGTCGAGACGGAGCTCCGAAGTGGCCGATTGAGCTGTCCGGACTGTGGGGCCGGGCTGCGGCCTTGGGGACACGGGATCGAGCGTGAGGTGCGTCTTTCGGCTCGGACCGAGCGGCGCCGGTTCCGGCGTTCGATCTGTTCGCCCTGTTCGGTCACCCACGTCTTGGTGCCCGAGGACACTCTGGTCCGCCGGCGCGATGGAGTCGAGGTTGTCGGCCGTGCCCTCACGATGAAGGCCCAGGGTCTGGGTCACCGGAAAATCTCCGTCGTGCTGGGCCGGCCTGTTTCGACCGTGCGCGGCTGGCTGCGCCGCTTCGAACAGATGGCCGTCGAGATCCGTGAGCACTTCACCCGCTGGGCCCACGCCATCGACCCGGGCCATGACCCGCCTCTTTGCGGGCGGATCGGGCTTCTCCGACGCCGTCGAGGCCATCGGCGTGCTCGGGATCGTGGCGGTCCGCCGCTTCGGTCCGCGGCCGGCGTGGTCGCTGGCCTGTGTTGTCACAGGCGGGGGCCTGCTCGCCAACACGAGCTCACCCTGGGTGCAGCCCGTGTGAGCGGCAAGGGTCGCCTCTTCACCGACACGTGAGGAGGTTCACCCAATGAACGAGGCGCAACGAGACGTCGCGCTCTTCCGTTATTCGCTCATCCGCGAGGCGGCCGACGAGTCGCTCACCACCCGTCAGCGCGGCGCGCTCGTGCGCGAACTGGCCGGGCGCGAACACGTCGGGCCTAACGGGCGGCGCATCCGCGTCGGTCGCGGGACCCTCGATCGCTGGACCCGCGCCTATCGTGGCGGCGGCTTCGAGGCGCTGGCCCCGGCCTCGCGCACCGGCGAGCCGGTGACCGACAGGCGCGTGCTGGACTTGGCCGAGGCGCTCAAGCGCGCGGTGCCCCGGCGCACGGCGGCCCAGGTGACCCAAATCATCCGCACCGCCGAGGGGACTGGACCCTCCGAGCGCACGCTCCAACGGCACTTCGCCCGTCTCGGGCTCAACACCCGCCCCGACGGGTCGCCACCGCAGGCCTTCGGCCGCTTCGAGGCGGCCGCCCCCGGGGACCTGTGGACCGGCGATGCCTTGCACGGACCGGTCGTTGCCGGTCGCAAGACCTATCTCTTCTGCTTCATCGACGACCACTCACGGGCCCTGGTCGGCTATCGCTGGGGACACTCCGAAGACACCGTCCGCCTCGAGGCGGCGTTGCGCGCCGCGCTCGCATCACGTGGCGTGCCCCGCGCCTGCTATCTCGACAACGGCTCGGCCATGGTCTCCAAGCAGCTCCTGCGGGCGTGTGCCAGCCTCGGGGTGCGCTTGGTCCACAGCCGACCAGGAAGGCCTCAAGGCCGCGGCAAAATTGAACGGGTCTTCGAGACCGTGCGCATCCAGTTCCTCGTCGAGGTCGAGGCTCGCCTGCCCGCCGACATCGCCGAGCTCAACCGGCTTTTCAGCGCATGGGTAGAAACCGTCTATCACCGCCGGATCCACTCAGAGACCGGCCAGGCACCGATCGAGCGCCTCTTGACCGGTGCGCCACCGGTGCTGCCCACGCCCGGCGCCCTCCACGAAGCCTTCTTGTGGTCCGAGGTCCGCACAGTGACCAAGAGCGCGACGGTCTCGCTGCACTCGAACACCTTCGAGGTCGACGCCGCGCTGGTGGGTTCGCGCGTCGAGGTGGTCTTCGACCCCTTTGACCTCACCACCGTCGAGATCCGCTTCCAGGGACGCTCGATGGGACAGGGCCTCCCGGTCAGCATCGGCCGGCACTCGCACCCACAGGCGCGCCCCGAGGCGGCTCCCGCCCCCGCGCCCACCGGCATCGACTACCTGGGCCTGTTGGCCGAGCGCCGGGAGGCCGAGCTGGCCGGATCCATCAACTACGCCCAGCTGGCGTTCGACGGATCCGAGGTTCCCTACCCGAGCGACACCGACGACACCACCACCACCACCACCACGCACGACGACAAGGAGATCCAGCCATGACCATCGACCGCCTCCGGGCCCACTGGGGCTTTACCCGCATGCCCTTTTCCAAGGACCTCGCTCCCTCGATGCTGCACAGCCATCGCTCGCACGCCGAGGCGGTGGCCCGGATCACCTGGTGCATCGACGAACAGGTCGTGGGGGTCGTCACCGGTGAAGTCGGCTCGGGGAAGACCGTGGCGCTGCGCGGCGCCCTGGCCGGGATCGACGCCAGTCGTCACACCATCATCTATCTCGGGAACCCGACCGTCGGAGCCCGCGGCCTGTACTCGACCATCGTGTCGAGCCTCGGAGGGATCCCCCGATTCCACCGAGCCTCGCTCATCCCCCAGGCCCAAGAGGCCCTGGCCACCGAGGAGCACGAGCGGGGACGCCGGGTCGTCCTGGTCCTCGACGAGGGGCACCTCCTCGATGCCGATCAGCTCGAAGGGATCCGTCTCCTGACCAACGCCGAGATGGACAGCCATGCCCCCTTCGCCTGCCTCTTGGTCGGCCAGCCCACGCTGCGACGCAGGATCCGCCTTGGCGCTTTCGCGGCTCTCGACCAGCGAGTCGCCCTGCGCTACTCGATGACGGGTATGGACCAGGGCGAGACGGCGGACTACGTCGGCCACCACCTCACGCTGGCCGGGCGTTCGGACACCTTGTTCTCCGACGACGCGCTCGCTCTCATCCACCAGGTGTCCCGGGGGCTGCCACGAGCCGTCAACAACCTGGCCGTCCAGTCCCTGGTCGCTGCGTTCGCCGAATCCAAGGGCATCGTCGACGAATCGTCAACCCGGGCCGCCGTCACCGAGGTCACGGCCGAATAGCCAGTTACAGCGACAGCCTGACGATCACGCCATCGAGCACGACGACCACGGCGCCAGCGCGTTCACGAACACATGCTCACCGAACGTGTCGCCCTCGTGGTCATTGAACGTGGCGGGCGACAGTAGGCAGGAGTCGGCCATGCACAACCGCGGACACCACCCCGAAGTCTTGGAGCAAGGCGAAGGACGATGGGTGGTGAGGTGCCCCGAATGCCAGCAAGAGAAGGATGTTCCCATTGGCATCGGTGCGCCGGTACAGACGCGCCATGTCGCTGAGATGATGCGACAGAATCACGTGGGACCGGTGGGCGACGGCCTGCGCTGATCGCGAGCCGGGTGCGCCTGCCTGCGTTCCTTCCCGCCGGATCGATCGGCGGGGACTGTGAATGCGATCACCTTCTGAACTTGTCGAAGCACCAAACGGCAACGGCCGGACGCACAGTTCGGGTGACTCGTGCTCGCTCGGCCAGCGGACGCCTCGGACACTCATACGCTCGTCGGGTTTCACTTTTCGTTCGACGCGGACGCTCGAACCGGTTGGGCTAGGGTGGTGGTCCGCTATTCGCCCTCGTGAGACGGTCGAACGGCACTCGGGCTGTGGCGCAGCTTGGTTAGCGCGCTTGACTGGGGGTCAAGAGGTCCCGGGTTCAAATCCCGGCAGCCCGACTCGAACGTCCAGGTCAGAGGCGGTAACTTGTCGTCTTCCTCCGGCGGCAACCGACCGCTGCGGGAAGCGACCGGGGGTATAGCGTCTTCGCGCCCGCACAGGCCGACGATGCACCGGTGCATCGAGCGAGGAGGGAGCCCGTCAGGGAAGGGATGAAGGACACCTGAGGTGCTCCTCTGGGGTCTCCGACGTCCCTTCCCTTTCTCTGGGCCACTTCGTGAGAGAAAGGGAACCCCATGGGGACTGCTCGACGCGCGCAACGGATCTCGCTGCGCCGGGTCAGGTGCAGTGCGGTACTGGCACTGGCCATCATCTCGGTACTGGCCCTGGGCGCGCCGAGAGGGGCCGATGCGAGCACAGCTTCACCACTCGCCTCGAGCCAGAGCTCGTTTCACCCAACGTCTGGACCAGTTGGCACCACGGTCACCATCACCGGGACCGGGTTCAGCTCGCCCTGCTCCGCCAGGTTCAACGGGGTCTCGGCCACCAAGTGCACCGTGAGCTCAGCCACCTCCATCTCGACCACAGTCCCGCCCGGGGTGAGCACCGGACCGATCAGCCTGACCGACGCTGGGAACACCACCACCTCGGCAACCAACTTCAGTATCACCCTCGGCATTCTGCTCAGTCCGACTTCTGGCCCGCCGACCACTTCAGAGACCATCGAAGGGACGGGCTTTGATCCCAACGAGGCGGTCGACCTCTACCTCGGGACCACCGACACGGCACTGGTATCGACCGACGCCAACGGAAACTTCACCTTCGGCGGCCTCATCATCCCCGTTTCGGCCCAACCGGGGGACCTCTGGGTCAGCGCCGTCGGCCGCCGCAGTGAGTTGTCGGCCCAGGCCCCCTTCTTGGTGCGGACCAACTGGGCCGAGTGGGGCTACGGCACGGCCCACCACGGCTATAACCCCTATGAGAACACGCTGAAAACCTCCAACGCGGACGCCCTCGGCCTAGCCTGGGACTACACCACCGGCGACTCCCTCGAATCCTCACCAGCGGTGGCCAACGGGGTGGTCTACATCGGTTCGACCGACGACAAACTCTACGCCCTCAACGCCAGCACCGGGGCCTTCAAGTGGAGCTACACGACCGGCAGCTCCGTCTATACCTCACCGGCGGTGGTGGGCGGGGTGGTCTACGTCGGCTCGGAGGACGGCAAACTCTACGCCCTCAACGCCGGCACCGGAGCCTTCAAGTGGAGCTACACCACCGGCGACTCCGTCACTTCCTCACCAGCGGTAGTGGGCGGGGTGGTCTACGTCGCCTCGGAGGACGGCAAACTCTACGCCCTCAATGCCGGCACCGGGGCCTTCGAGTGGAGCTACACCACCGGCAACCTCGTCACTTCCTCACCAGCGGTGGCGAACGGGGTGGTCTATGTCGGCTCGCACGACGACAAAATCTACGCCCTCAACGCCAGCACCGGAGCCTTCAAGTGGAGCTACAACACAGGCAGCGCCATCGATTCCTCACCGGCGGTGGCCAACGGGGTGCTCTACGTGGGCTCGGGCGACGACAAACTCTTCGCCCTCAACGCCAGCACCGGCGCTCTCGAGTGGAGCTACACCACCGGCGGCACCGTCGAATCCTCACCGGCGGTGGCCAACGGGGTGCTCTACGTCGGCTCGGAGGACCACAAACTCTACGCCCTGAACGCCAGCACCGGAGCTGTGGAGTGGAGCTACACCACCGGCAGCGCCATCGATTCCTCACCCGCGGTGACCAACGGGGTGCTCTACGTCGGTTCGGACGACGACAAACTTTACGCCCTCAACGCCAGCACCGGAGCTCTCGAGTGGAGCTACACCACCGGCGGCGCCATCCTCTATGCCTCACCGGCGGTGGCCAACGGTGTGGTCTTCGTCGGCTCGGAGGACGAGAACATCTACGCCTTCGACCTCGCCGGGGGTCAATCGGGAGCTGATTCTGCGACGGCGAGGCCGAACACGTCGACGCTGCGGCCTAACTACGGGCTGGTGGCGACCTCGTAGTTGGGTGACCCAAGGCATCTGGTCGAGTCGGCCCAGCGAATAGCACTCTCAGTTCAAATCCGCCATTGTTGCGCGAGGCGACCGAAGGGTAGCTATTTCGTTCACGCCGATCCTTCCCCGCGTTTTCCCCACGCTGCAACGACAAACAAGGGTAAACACGAGACACAGGCGATCATTTAGATCGGGCCTCTGAGTAGGAAGTTCAGGCAAGCTCTCCAGCGACTGCACCAAAAACGTACTCCGAAGCGCCTGGGGGAGAAGAGGTCCCGGGTTCATCCCGGCAGCCCGACTCAGACAGTAGACCTGAAGAGCCGAATGGGTCGGCCTGTCGTCTGCGACCGATCGAACATGCCGATGGCATTTGTGGGACTCGTCGGTGAGCCACACGTCCCTGTCTAGCCCCGTCACCCGTTGGTGCGGCGTGGCGCCGCTAGGCGCCGGCCAAGGCTTGCCTACTGTGACGGGACCGAAGTCGTCGGGACATCGGAGACCGTCGGCGCGGCTTCGTAGGTGTACTTCGCCGCGCCATTGTTCGCACTCGTCCCCGAAGCCGTAGTCACCCGGACGTCGTAGGTGCCCGCGACTCCCACCCCAGTGGTGCAGGTAAGCGTGGTGGAAGAGACGATGGTCACCGACCCGCACGCGTAAGGTCCGACCATGGCCGTCGCACCCGGGACGAAGTTGGTGCCGGTGATCGTGAGCTCGGTGCCGCCGGAAACGGGACCTGACGTTGGAGTGACCGCCGAGACGGTGGGTGCAGTGAGGGCAGTCACCAATGCGGGACCACTGGCAGTTCCGAGCCCACTTGCCATGTCGTATCCGGTCGCCGCGCTATATCCGTGAACGGTGACGGTGGTGCCTCCCTGGGCGAACGAGACGGTGTTGTTCCCTTTGGTGATGTCGGGCAACCCAGGGGATCCCGAGCCGACCTTGTAGAGGGTGGGGTTGATCTCACCGAGGCCATGGCCGACGACCTGGTCGGCTATCGCAACGATGCCGGCGAGCATGGGTGTGGCTGCGCTCGTTCCTCCAATCGGCTCCCATCCCGTTGCTTGACCAGCGAAGCTCGTGTAGATCAGGACTGCGCCGTTCACGGCAGCGCTCATCGAAACGTCGGGAATGCCGCGCTGAGTACCGACCTGCGCTGCCACGCCTGACTGGTAGGCAGGGCGAGAGAAGACACTGGAGACCCCACCACCGCCCGCTGCCGGCTCTCCGAACAAGGAAGTGTCGTTCCAGACGTTGTCGGGAGCCGTCCGGTCTCCTGAGGCATTCAGGTGAAGTTGCGTCCCGCCGACGGCAGTGACCAACGGGTCTGATGCGGGCCACTGGACGACCGGGGTGGTGAAATACTCGGTGCCGGCTGCGTTCTCGGCTGCACTCGCGCCTTGGTCACCGGTCGATGCGAGCACGGTGACGCCGACATGCGACGCGGCGACGTACGCGCTGCGCAGATGCCGGATCGAACTCGCACTGGGGAATGTGGGCTCGGCAGCCCCGAAACTCTGAGAGATGACGTTGCCGAGGCCATGATTGATGACGTAGTTCTCCGCCTTGACGATCTCCGGGAAGCCCGCCGTGCCGATGGTCTCGTCCGTTGGGGTCTCAACAAGGAGGATGTTGGCGTCAGGAGCCATCGCATGGGACCACTCGACGTCGAGGGACGTCTCGGTCGCCCAGTTGACCATGTCCCGGTCCGAGGGATCGTACGGTGGGATCGCCCCCGCCGGCGTGATGATCTTGAAGGACGGTGGAGGAGGCAGGTCGAATCCGGCGGTCGCCGAATCGAACTTCGCCAGATCCCGAGAGATCGTCGGTGAGCCGTACGAATCGACGATCACGATCGTCTGCCCAGCACCGTCCCGCCCTTCGGCATAAAGGGTCGGCATTGCGTAGGCGGTCCTGATCTGGGACACCGAGTAGCAACTGATGCCATAGGCCGCTATGCACTGTGCGTCTGTCGGAGGTGCCTGTGGCAGTGCCGGCGCGGCCGCTACGGAGTGCAGCCGAGGGGGTCTGACGAATAGCGGCTCTGGGACTGCAGTCTTTGAGCCAGGGGACTGCCTCGTCGATGGCGAACCAAACAGTCCGGGAGCAAGCGCAGCGATGGCCAAGCCCAACAGGAGCAGCAGAACGAACACAGCCTTTTGAGGTCGCAGCCTGTGTGCTGAGTGGTGACGAGCATCGAGGTCCATCGAGTCCTCCGCTTTCGTACGTGAAAGTCGCCGGGTGCGAAGTGTAGTTGAGGCGCGATTCTTCGGCTTGGGAGTCAATTCGTCCGATTTCCTTCCATCACGTCACCCGGCGTGGACGCAATGGGTTGCACGTTTGGTCGCAGTCAGCTTCTTGGGCGGTCGCGCGAGTACTGTTCTCCGACGCTCACCGGGTACAAATCCCGGCAGTCCGACGGAAGTCGCCCTGAACGGCGTAGCGGGTCAGCCCGTCGTCTGCGACAGATCGACCATGCCGATGGCAGCGTTGGACTCGTCGGTGAACCACACGTTGCCGTCGGGTCCCGTCACCAGCTGGTACGGCGTGGCGCCGCTGGGCGCCGGGTAGCTGATCACCGCCCCGGTCGTGATGTTGATCTCGTCGATCGCGTCGGCGTGGCTGTACATGGCGACCCACAGCTCCCGGTCGTAGCCGGTGGCGACCCCGGCCGGGCCGCCGCCACTGCCGCCCATCGACAACTCCGAGATCGACCCGCCGGACTTGAGGACGCCGACCGCGTTGTCGGTCGAGTCGGCGTACCACGGGTTGCCGTCGGGTCCGATGCCGATCCCGAGCGCACCGAAGGACTCGGTGTTCGGGACCTTCTTCTCGGTGATGGCGTAGGAGCCCGTCGAGATAGCGCCGATCTTGTTGGCCAGCAACTCGGTGAAGTACAGCACCTTCCCCGGCCCGGACACGATGTCGTAGGGGCCCGCGCCTCGGGTCGGTGTGATGATGCGAGCGACCTCCGTGCCGGCCGTGCTCTCCACGTAGATCTGGCTGTTGCTCGAGGAGTCAGTGATGTACAGGTTGCCGTCGTTGCCCGCGGCGATCCCGCGGGGCTGGCTACCCACTTGTAGCGTGCCCGTGAACTCCTTGATCGTCTTGCCGTCCGGCGTGATGTAGCCGAACGCGCCCGTGCCGGTCGTCCCCTGGTCGGTGAACCACATGTTGCCGTCGGGGCCGAGACAGATGCCGAGCAGGTTGCCGGCTCCGGGCACGGTCCACTGGCTCACGGTGCCATCGGGGTTGGCCCGGCCGATGATGCCGCCGTTCTCGGTGAACCACACCCCGCCGGGCCCGTCGGCGATGGCGTGCGTCGCGTTGGTGGTGGGGAACTCGGTGACCTGCTGGCGGAGCGCCACGTCTGGGGTCGGGATGGTCCACGCTCCCCGGCCATGGGTGAAGGCGATGATCTCCTTGGTGTCTCGGCTCAGGCTCAGGGACGACACCCACACGTTCGGGAAGCCGCTGCCGAAGCGCTCCCAGTTGGGGCTGGCGCTGGCGCCGCCGCACGTCGTGCACACGTAGACGCCGGACGACGTGCCCACGTACACGGTGCTCGGCTGGCGGGGATCGACCACGATGCTGGTCACCGGGATGTCACCGAGACCGCCGGTGAGGTCGGTCCACTTCGCTCCGGCCTCCGCGTCCATGGTGTGGTACACGTGGCCCTGGCCGGTGGCGATCTGCGTGACCCACGCCTCCTTGGTGTCCCACGGGTTGAACGTGATCTGGCCGATGCGCGGCCAGCCGGCGACGAACCCCTTCGGATCGGGGGCCGGGAAGTTCCCGGTGATGTCGACGGGCGTGGTGAAGTCGTCGTCGGTGCGGTAGAGGTCGCCGAACGTGCTCGCCGTCATGATCGTGTTGGACTCGCCGGCTGGCCCAACGGCGATCGAGGTGATCGGGTCGTCGCCGACATTGGTGGCGCTGTTGTAATAGAAGTTGTCGCCGTAGTTCTCGTCGAAGGTGAGGTCGCCGGAGATCTGGGTCCATCCCCCGGAGCCGGCTGGCGTGCCGCCCGTGTAGGTCCCCGAGACTTTGCTCTCGTACACTTCAGTGGCTCCGGCGAGGAGCCGGTTGGGGTTGGTCGGATCGACCACGAACGGCGCCATGAACGAGGCCGACGAGCATCCGCCGGGGCACGGGTATGCCGACGTGTCGGCAGACGGCGTGGAGCTGTCGCCCTTTTGCATCAACAGACCGAACGCCTCGGTGTAGATCGCGTTGGAACCGACCTGGTAGTTGATGCCGGCGTCGACCCCGTCGCCCACTTGGGTGTATTGCGTCCAGGCCAACTTCTGGCCATTGAAGAAGCCGCTTCCGCCGTTGTCCTGTGCACCCCCGAGGACGTCGTCCGCGTCGAGCGCGGAGCCCTGGTAATACTGGGTCACGCCGAGGGTCTTGTTGAGGTCGTTCCAATCGGACGCGGCGCCGGTCCCGCCCAGGTCAGTAGTGCTCCAGACGCCGCCGTCGTTGCCCGTGTAGAAGGAAGTCGGACCGGAGAAGGCGATGGCGTGGAAGTCGGGATGGACGACACCGCCGGTGTACACCTTGCCGATGTCGGTGTAGCTGGCGCCAGCGGTGGTAGTGGCGACGATGTCGATCCCCGCGAACACGGCGTTGTCGGCGTCCTTCGGATCGACACCCACCGCGAGGTCATACCAACCCTGTGACGAGCCGTCGTCGTCTGGAGTCAACGGGTTAGGGCTCGGGTTGGGGAGCTTGCTCCACGTCGTACCGTTCGTCGTCCTGTAGATCCCCTCGAGGCCGCCCTTGCAGTTGGACACCATGGCGTAGGCGACCCCCCCGGGGCCTGTGCCGATGGCGATCCGCTTCACCGACGCTGGGGCCAAGGTGGAGGTCCAGGTAGCACCGCTGTCGTTCGACTCGAACACCGCTCCTTTGCAGCCGGTGCCGCCCGTCGTGGCGTAGAAGCGCTTGGCGTTGGTGGCGTCCTGGACGACCTCGATCGGGGTCGGGGTCGCTCCAGCCGTCGTGACCGCGCTGGCGAACCCGCTGTCGACGCTCCAAGTGGTCCCCTCGTCCTTGGACTCGAGGAGCCCCGCGGTCGTCGCCGCGAACACGTGCATAGTCGTGCCGCTCGTCCTGCGGTCGACGACCAACCCGCCGACCTCCTTGCCGGCGAGAGCGCCGCTGTCCTCCAGCTTCCACGCGCCACCCCCGATGGATTCGAGGATGCCGGATCCGGGGATGGCGTCGGCGTTGAAGTTCTCCTCACCCGTCCCGGCGAACACGTCGGCTCCGGTGGCGTCGGTGGCGACCGCTCCAATCGACAGGTTCGGCGCGTCGTCTGTCATTGGCGTCCACGTCTTGCCCGCGTCCGTGGTCTCCCAGACGCCGCCGCCTGCAGTACCGGCCCAAACGGTGGACCTTTTGGCAGGGTCGACCGCGAGGGAGGTGACGCGTCCGCTGGCGTCGCCGATCTTGGTCGGAGGAGTGAAGTAGACCTGCTCGTTTGCGATGGGCTGGGGCCCGGCGAAGGTCCAAGCCGGCCCGGTAGTGGGCACGGCCGCTGGTCCCGACGGTGGCGGCGACGGAGTTCCGAAGCTCGTGCTCGTCGGCGCCGCGCCCGCGAACGACGGCTGGGCGGCGAGCGGCGCCTGGGTCGACGACGTGTCCGCGTGGGCCGTCGCAGCGCCGGCCAACGAGACGGCGGCAAGCCCTCCACACAACAGAACTGCGGCGCCGATCACGGTGACACGGGACGGGGTGGTTCGCGTCGTCATCGGCAATTCCCGCCTTCCCAACTGGTTGAGGACACCGACAGTAGAGAGGTACGGCGGCCACTACAACAGCGGGGGTGCTCCGATCGGGACATCCCTCGCTGGCGAGCGTACGAAGGTCCACACCAAACGGACCACGAAGCGTGACAACACCCTGATCAACGGCACGTTCCGACACCACCGAAAACAGGACCACACCGATTCGGGTCAAGAGATCCCGGGTTCAAATCCCGGCAGCCCGACTCAGTTGAACGCTCCTGGCGGGGCCGGACCGGCGGGCGCATGTGTCTCTGACCGCCGGCTCGGGGATGCACCTCGTGGCGAAAAGTCGCTGAAGGGTGTGCGCGGGCAAACGTCTCGCCGCCAGCTCTCAGAGTTGCCGAGGTATGGCTCCGAGCCGGTACCGAGCTGCGGGTCACATTCCGGCGAGTACACGCTCAGTCATACACCCTTCATCGTCTGATGCGGTTCGATGATTATCTCGGAGGTTCGAAGTCGCTTGAGCACCCGGTTCTCTCTTCCATACGACAAGGGCGTGAAGAGGAGCGTGTCGAGAGGGAACCACAAACCCACCCAGACCAACACCCATCCTCCAGAATCAAGGATGAGGTTGGCATTCCCAGTGGAGCCGACGATGCTCGACTTGATGATTACGACAACGAATCCCAATACGACAATTGGGAGCCCAATCCAAAGTGAGAAGACGCCGTCGAGTCGGACCGCTCGACGCTCGCGTTGGTTGTAAGCGATTCGATGCTCGCAGTAGCGCTTGAGGGTGCGCGCAATTCGCTGATCCAATCCTTCGGAGGCCTGGTCAGGAGGTAGCGCGAGCTCAATGCGGACGGGTCCATGGGACCGACCGCTTCGCAACACGCTGATGCAGTACTCCAGTCCTGTCATAAAATTCCGGTATTCCGAGAACAGATCTACCGGCGCCAGCGTGAACATCTCCTCCGGGCTGGTGAGCGACAGCGAAATGACCTGGGGACTCCGTTCCGCCACGATGCATGGTTTAGCCGCTTCACCGACGCGACACCCATCTGGCGTCGCACTCACTCCTCGCCAGCTCCGCCTCTGATCCGGCGATTTGAGGCCGTGTCACATGGGCAGGGGAACCCAGCCTGAGGCTCAAGCCATCCCTGAGAGACCCTTTTGCAGATCAGCGGTGTCCATGACCGGCGAGATTTGCACTTCAGCGTCGAGCTCCATGAAGAAAGGCTCGGCGAATGGCGGGATGGCCGAGGCGTCGGGCATGTCAAAGACAAAGAAGGCCGTGCGCCTTCCGTCGAAAGTCGTGAAATAGGCGGCCTCCGGCTTCCACCGCTCGGCGGTCTGCTGCATGACCTTGGGCAGCGACCCATCTCGGATGCCCTTGTTGCCTGCTTCGACCGGGATCGAAATTCTCGCCATCACTCGCATGTTGCCTCCTTGTCAAGTCCAGGGACCAAGACGACTATTACGGGAACCGGGGAAGACGTCAATCGGGACGTGTCTCACGTTCACCTTGGCAATGTGGGGCACACCGAACCGAGACAGAGGTTCCCGACGACGCGCGAGCTGGAGACAAATGAGAGTGGGCCGCCTTCGCCTGCCGAGGTGTCACTCACGGTGTGGCCCTTACGCCAACACCATCAGCCGCAGGTGTAGCCGACTGCTCAATCGCCAAACGGTTGATCGATGGGCACCGCTCGCACGTGAAAGCCACCGGCACGAATTTGCAGAGAGTCACGCTCCGGCGACTCGGGTTCTTGCCTCTCGAGATCCTGGTGACCGGCCTCAGTCTGATCCTCGATGATCCGGACATGTGCCGAGGACGTCGTAGTTGTTACGTCCCTTTCGGATGTTTCAGCTAATTGTTCGAGCTGACGTTTTTCCCGGCGTCGCTTGAAGGGCCCACCCCTCGAAGTCGGTACGTCGCCCTGGCCCACGAGTTGAGCTTAGGGGCTGGTGTAGTCACCGGAGTGGCATACCTGGCTGGCAGAGGGCGGATCTGAGCCGACTCAGCGGAGTGCGACGGACACCCCACCATCATGATCCGACAGGTGGGGATGCTCGGATCTCTAGCCCGTACCGCCAGGGCGTGCGGGCTCTGTCCGAAAAAAACGACATCTCCTCTTCAAACGGGACCCGCATCGCGGTTGGTACGGACAGACGCCGCGAAGAGGTGGGCGCCTCCGCCGGTCAATCCGGGCGGTCGCGCCCGAGTCCGATCCGCCCAAACCTCGCCAAGCGAGCTCGGAGAAGTTGCGAAGTCACTCGGGCCCGAACCGCCGGAGGCGGACCGGGCCACGATCACCCTATTCTCAGCTCGGCCACAGATGGCCCACGGGCGAGTGCCACGGCGCAACGGCATCATGCCGGCGTCGCTCCTGCGGGGTCGGTCCCGCTTCCCGGAAGGTGTAATCGATGGTCACGCGAAGTCGGCGCAGACTCATTTGGTGGATTGGCGCCGCAGCCGCGCTCATCGCCGCGTTGGCCGTTGCAGGTCCGTTCATCTACATCCACTTCATTGAGGGCCCCGCTCCCGCCAAGCTCGAACTGCCCACGACCCACGCCTCGACCTCGGCACCCGGCTCGACTACCTCGGCCGCGTCGGCGGCCATCAACGGCACCTGGAATGTCGGACCCGGCTCCCAGGCCGGTTACCGGGTCCAAGAGGTGCTGTTGGGCCAGAGCGCAACGGCCGTCGGGCGGACCACCAAGATCTGGGGTTCGCTGACCATCGGCTCCACGTCCGTGTCAAATGGCTCGTTTACCGTCGACATGGCCAGTGTCGTCAGCGACCAGAGCCAGCGCAACGCACAATTCGACGGCCGCATCATGGACGTCAATCAGTACCCGACCGCCACGCTGGTTCTGACGGCACCAATTCCCCTTGGAACCCTCCCGGTGGGCGGCACCTCCAAGCAGTACTCGGCGCGGGGCACCCTCACCATGCACGGAGTATCGAAGGCGGTGACCTTCACCGTCACAGCCGAGCGCATCGGCTCCGATATCGACGTCCTGGCCGACCTACCTATCTCGTTTTCGGATTGGAACATCGCCAACCCCAGCATCGGCGGCTTCGTCACCACCGCTGACAACGGCACGCTCGAGGTTCTGCTCCATCTGACGCGGGGCGCGGGCAACGCCCCCTCCACGACGTCCGGCAGCAGTACGGCTGGTGGCGGGGGCGGTCCGGTCACCGTGCCGAGCACAACGGTGCCTCCGCTGACCGTGACCTCAGGTTGAGCTTTTTCAGGGATCAGCGTCGGGATGTTGTCGGGGTGGACCGTGACGGCGTCGGCCGGATCCCGAGCGAGCCCCATCGGAAGGCGGTCACGGCGGCCCACTCCTCCGGCGAGGCCTCCTGCCACACCCAGAACGACGCGCCCAGCGCACCCGACCGCTGACCGGCGGTCAAGAACTCCGCGATTTCTGCTCCACTCGGGGAATCGGTCCGGCCGCCAACACTGGCCAAGTTGAAGGCCTGTCCGATGACGTGCACCGGTCGGAGTGTCGAGAGCCGGGCGACGTCAAGCCCGGCGTCGGTGCCGGGATCGGTGCACTCCCAGTACACCATTGGGGCGAAGGCATCGACGTAGGGTGCCATTGCCCGGTACGGGTACCCGCCGTCCCAGTTGGTGTCAGTCGGAGGGTAGACGGTCGCCACGACGAGCCGACTGCCGGCGGCCTGCCGCACGAGCTCGAGGTACACGGCTGCCCGCTGGGCGCTCAGCATGACACCCTCGGTCGCCTCCTCGATGTCGGCGCTGTAGCCGTCGACCTGCTGGCCGTCAGGAGCGCGCCAGTCGAGGATCTGCGCGGTCCACCCGGCGTCGCCGACGGGGTCCCACAGGTACGGGAAACCCCATGCGATTACCGCGAGACCATGGGCGTGGGCGATCGGGACGAGTGCGTCGAGCTCTTCGGCGCCGTAGAAGCCACTCATCGAGTCACCCACGCGGACCCACAGCTGATGCAGCCCCGCCGAAACAGCCTGCTGCACGATGGCGGCGGCGTCGCCACCGTCGGTACTCTGCCACTCCCAGATCCACATGCCCTTACCGGTGATTGGCGCGAGGTGCGGGGTCCATGGTGCCGGCGCCTTTACCGGCGGCAGGGAAGTCACGAGGACGGCTGGGTGCCATGGCGGCGGTGAGGCCGGGAGTGGTGGGTGCGGAGGCACGGGACACCCGGCGAGTGCGACAGGGGTGGGAGACGCCGGCGACGCTGTGGTGGACCGTGTCGTTGGGTGCCGCGGCAGCCCTCGTGGCCGCGGCGAAGTCTTCGAACTGGGCGAGCGGCCCGGGCTACTCGAGGCCGCCCGTGCAGGCGCAACGGACATGCCGGCGGTCGTCGCGACGGCAGCCACTGCGGTTACGACGAGCACGAGCGATCCGAGAGCCCACAAGCGCTTCATGTGGGCGGATACGTGCATGGTCCATTGTCGCGATCCGCCGGGTCAGGCGCTTGGCACCCCGCACCGGCGATCCCTCGGAGATCCGTGGGTGTGGGGCGGTAGGAATCCAAGTGCCTCACCCGCCCGTTGTACGGAGGCATCTCAATGTTCGGCTAGATCCATTAAAGAATGCTGACGATCAGGAGAAGCACAAGTCCCAACACGACGACGCTGACGAGAACAACTTGCCAAAGCGGCTTTCGCCGATAGCGGTCATCGGCGAACTCACCCCAGTCCCAGGTGTCGGGATCATCCGGATCAGGCGGCACTGGGCCGACCGGGGTGGGCATGAATCAAGTGTAGGGAGTGCGGCAAATCGTGCGAGAGGCAATGCCAGGCATGACCATAGAGCCGGCCCGCCGCGCACGGGGCACCCGTGAGAGATGGCGCAGTAGCGGGCTCGAGCGCCGTGGCACGGGAGTGGCAGGCAAGCTGGCACGGAGCGAGAACTATTTGGCCCGCACATGGATTGGGCGCTGTCCGCGCTCCGTCCTCTCCGAATTCGTAGACGCGACGCGCGCCGGTCCACGACCTAGTACGGCGCACGTTCATTGCGTTCTCGTTCGTAGCGCTCGCCATTTTGGCGTCACTATGTTTTCATGACGACTCCAACGCGAGCTGTGAGGAGGTGCACATGAAGATCCCGTCGACAAACCGTCAGATGCCGATGCTGTGCGCCACGGCCGCCGCGGGTATCAGCGCTCTGCCTGGCTGACCTGCATCGAGCGGGCGGGCGCGAAGGCGCCGCCCCATCTTCGGACCACGGGCGCTGCGGCGCCGCCGTCCAATGTCACACCCCGCGGAGATACTTCTTCTTCCTGTCACTTCTTCTTTCGCTTCTTCCCCTCTGTCCTCCAAGGAGCACCAATGCACCCCGAATTGCTACGGGCCCTCGCCAAGACCAGGCATGAGGATCTGCTCAATGAGCGTCGAACCCGAGGGCAGCCAAAAGTCCGACGCGACGACCATTCACCGCGGTTCCCTCGTTCACGGCAGCGGGTGGGCTCACTGCTCATCTGGGCAGGCGCGCGCTTGATCGGGGACCGACGGGCCGCACTGGAGCTGGCTCACAAATAGCCAAGACAGCAGCCGTCCGGGCTCGCACGAGCGACCGCGACTTGGGTTCCCACTCGTGTGCCGAACACCGTGTCACGAGCCGGTGGGGGCCTTGTCGTCGATCAGGTGATCCCTAGCCCGAGCCCGTTGGGTCTTCGCACGACGCCGTGACGTAGCACTTCAGCGGCGGCTCACTCGGGATCATCCCCATCGTGGCTCGTGTCGCCACGAGCGCGACCAGATGGGCCTCGTTCAGCACGAGGGACGCCGGCGTCACGTAGGGCATGAAGAGGCTCGCGCAGACCTTGCCGCGGTCGATCGCCGCGAGCACGGGTAGTTGTCCCGGAGTGGCCAGGGCCGCCATCGCGACTGCGTAGGCGGCCGCGTTCGCCGGAATCGTCAGGTGCTCGTTCACTTGCAGCGGGCAGAGCGACTGCGTCGAGACGTTGAGGACGTTGGGTGCGGGTGGCAGCGGGGACACCTTTTCGGAGCCGATGTTCCACCCGGCGACCTCGTCGGTCAGGCTCCAGATGTCGGTGTACGCGATTCCTGGGAACGTCTGTTCGTCCGAATTCATGGCTTTCATGAAGTTGGATTCGCCCCCGATGAGGCGATGCGTCTCCTGCCAGGCAGCGGGGAAGCACTCGACGGCGCAGACGCTCTCGATCACAGGGTCCGTCGTGCCGTACTCGTTGTCCGGAGCGAGGCCCACCAGCGACGCCACCATGGGACGGATGTCGGGCCACCACCGGAGCGCCCAGCGGGGGAGGGTGCTCGCCCCCTGGCTCCAGCCGAACAGCTCCACCTGGCGGCCCGAGTAGGCGTGGAGCAACCGGACCGCGTTGACGACGTATTCGGCGGCGACCTGGATGTCGCCGTCGGAGTGGTCCGGCACCGTCAGCTCGCAGTAGGGCCAGCCCTGCGCCGCAAAGGCGGGGATGTAGTTCCAGTCGTAGGCCTCGCCCGGATCGAACAGGGTCGGGGGCAGCACCAAGATGACGTCCCGCGTCGGGGTCCGGGCCGACGCCGAGCAGCTGATGGCGGCGTCGAGTGTGGTCGCAGGCACATCGAGGGCCGGCCCCGGGGTGTCGGGCGGCGCGTACGGGACCGACGACGCGCCGGCGTGGCCGATCGGTGCCGCCACGGCGCCGGTGAGTGCGGCCACCACAGCGACAAGGAAGAGAACAGCACGAGTGGTCGCGCCACGGTCGCGGCTATTGACCCTCTTGCTCCATCGCCGATGCTCGTTGGTTCGATCCGCCACCGCTTCCACACCCCGCTTCAAATGCACCATACCGTGCGCTACCCGGTGTCGCACGACTTCAACCGCCCGGTGACGGTGGACGCTGTAGCCATTTGAGGAGGCCGTGCTTGCCTCGATCCACGAGCGTGCCCTGGGCGACTGTGCGCCGGGCGCGAGCGCTCGACGCTCAGCTCGAACCGACAGGACTCGTCACAGTGCCGATCGTCGTGACTTCGGTGGACGTCTGGCTGAAGTTCACGCCGGGCCTGAAGGCCAACGTCTACCGACTCGTAGCCCGCATCGAGTCATGGATGAGCATCGTCGGTCACGGTGTAGCCGACCGGACCGTAGGAGCTCCCGGTGTAGCGCGAGCTCCCGGCGTAACTCGCCGTCACGGCGTGGCCCCCGACCGTGTCCCGCGGGAACACGCCGGTCGCGAACGCAAAGCCGTACGAATTGGTGACGGCGCTCGTGAAGGGCGTCGATGAGCCGTCGGCGTAGAAGTCGACGGTCCCGCCGGGGACCGGGTCACCCTGGTCGTCGAGGACGCTGGCGGCGTACGTCACGGACTGGCTCACACGGCTCGTGGTGACTCCCGTGTAGGCCGTCGTCGTGCCCCGCGTGGTGACGCTCCGACTCGACGGCGTTCCTGTGTGACCCACCGCGGACGCGTCGTCAGTCACGGCGTAGCCGACCGGACCGTAGGAGCTCCCGGTGTCGCGCGAGCTCCCGGCGTAACTTGCCGTCACGGTGTGTCCCCCGACCGTGTCCCGCGGGAACACGCCGGTCGCGAACGCAAAGCCGTACGAATTGGTGACGGCGCTCGTGAAGGGCGTCGAGGAGCCGTCGGCGTAGAAGTCGACGATCCCGCCGGAGACCGGGTCACCCTGGTCGTCGAGGACGCTGGCGGCGTACGTCACGGACTGGCTCACACGGCTCGTCGTGACTCCCGTGTAGGCCGTCGTCGTGCCCCGCGTGGTGACGGTCCGACTCGCCGGTCCCGCGTGGCTGACCGGGGACGCGTCGTCGGTGACGGCGTAGCCGACCGGACCGTAGGAGCTCCCGGTGTAAAGCGCGCTCCCGGCGTAGCTCGCAGTGACCGTGTGGCTCCCGACCCTCCCTCGTGGGAACACGCCGCTCGCGAAGGCAAAGCCCATCGAGTTGGTGGCGGTGCTCGCAAAAGGCGTCGAGGAGCCGTCGGCGTAGAAATCGACGATCCCGTCGGGGACAGGGTCACCCAGGTCGTCGAGGACGCTGGCGGCGTACGTCACCGCGTCGCCGACACCGCTCGTGACGGCTCCCGTGTAGGCCGTCGTCGTGCCGCGCACCGTGACGGTCACCCGCGTGCCGCCAGCGTGGCAGTGCAACTGCGGATCGCACGACTGGAACGTGGCGGAGTAGACACCGGGCGTCGCGAAGATATGGGTTGCGCCGGCGCCGGCAGCGCTGCCGCCGGCGCCGAACGCCCAGCGGTCGCTGAGCATGGGTTGGAGCGCCGCGTTCGGGTCGGTCGCCGTCCCGTTGAACGTGACGGGGAGCCCCCATTCGGTCGTTTGACTCGGCCCCGCGTCGACCACGGGTGCGTTGTCAACCACCGAGACCTCGAAGGTCCTCGATGAGGTCAGGCCTGTGGCATCGCTGGCTCGTACCAGCACGCCGAAAGTCCCCGGCGACCCGAAGGTGTGTTCCGGATGGGCCCCGTCGGCCACGCCGCCGTCGGAGAAGCGCCACTCGAGCGTCGGGACACCGCAGACGTCCGAGCTCCCGGACCCGTCGAACGCGACCGGGCTGCCCTCGACGCCGGAGTACGGACCCCCAGCGGACACGATGGGCGGCACGTCGTTGGCCCGAAGGTGGCCGAGGTCAAAGTCGAGACCGGACCCGCTCAGGGCGATCGATCCGGCCAGCGGGCTGAGCTGAATGGTCGGGCTTGCCGTCGGCGAGAACCCCTCCACGTGGGATTCGGAGTTGGGAGAAGCGGCGCCGGTGTCGAAGAGGAGGCTGTTGACCACGCTCACCCCGTCCGTCGCGGACGGTGTCCCGAGGTCATACCCGATGACGTCGCCCGCTCCGTCGCTGCAGGGGAGGTTGAAGGTGTCGGTCACGGGCGTCTCGTCGAGGCGCAGGCTGACCGGGACGCCAGGCGCCCCCGACGCCGCGAGAGTGCGCATGGTGGCCAGTTCCTGCGGCGTCACCGTGACCTCGGTCTCGAGACTCAGGTTCACGTACGGGCCGGTGTAGCCGAACGGGGTGGAGATGAGTCCGGTCTTGGGGCTCTTCAGGCTGCAGGCGAAGGGCGTACCGCTGGTCGCCAGATTGCACGGCGCGCTGGCAACGAAGCTCGGTGATCCCAGGTCGATCGGGCCCGTACTGCCGAAGCTCACCTTGAGGTTGTTGAGCGTCGAGGACACGGACATCGTGCCGGCGCCCGCGGTCGAGTAGGAGTCCCTCACGGCGGGCGTTCGACCTTGCCGGATTTGGTTCCGGTGGAACGTCGTAGTGATCTGCGCGGGCTGGCTCCAATGCAGCACCTGGGTCAGGTCGAAGGTCGCGGTGACACCGCCGCCGCTCGCGCTGACGCCGGTGGCGCTGAGGTTCTGCGTCCCGGCCAGGGTCGTCGAGCCCGAGCCGGTGGCCGTGCTCGCGCCAGCAGGCGTCGCGGCGAGGGTGAGGCCTGTCACGCCGACGACCCCGAGTCCGGCCGCTCCGATGCAGAGCGCCGACACCACCCGCACGAACCTTCGATGTGCAGCAACGGGACAAGAAGGTTCGTGCGAACGCATGATGGGCACTCCTTCGTTCGGTGGCACCTCAGGCGTCGAGATATGGGGAAGCTCTTGCGAAGCTAACACCGGGAATGCGGCATTTCTAGGGGGGTCGGCCGAGGATCTGTTGATTGTCGAGCAGTCTGCGCGCACGAAATCCACCGTGGTTCGCACGACTTCGGCGTCCTTCGTGCGGAGACGCGCACCACAGGCCAAATCAGGCTGCACCCGGCGGATCGCAACGGGCATGAGTACATTCGGATGCCGAATGAGCGACGGGTGAAGGTGAAGGGACACCAGGCGGGCCGGTCGGGCGGTGGCGGCCTCGGCCTCGAGAAGTCGGAGGTGCGGCTCGTCCCACACGATCCCCGCTGGATCGTCCTCGGTGACCTCGAGTGCGCAACGGTGACGGACCTCCTCGGCGACGCCGCAGTGGCGGTGGTCCACGTGGGGAGCACGTCGGTGCCCGACCTCGAGGCGAAACCGATCCTCGACATCGCCGCCGCGGTGCGCGACCAGACCCCCATCGACGTGGTCGTGGCGCGCCTCCGCGCCCGGGGCGACTACACCTACGAAGGCGACATGGGAGAGGACGGCGGCGGGCTGCTCTTCGTGCGTGGGGACGGTGCGATGCGGACCGTGCACGTCCACGTGGTCGGCCGGAGCAGCCAGGCCTGGACCGACTACCAGCGCTTCCGCACGCGGCTGGCCAACGACCCCGAGGCCCGGCAGCGCTACGAGTCGGTGAAGCGGGTGCTGGCGGCGCGCTTCGCCCACGACCGCCCCGGCTACACCCTGGCCAAGGGCGCCATCGTCGAGGAGTTGCTGGAGCACGACAGCGCCGCTCCGCCGCCGCACGATCCCTGTTTGGAATCTATGGTGGAGCCAGAGACCGACCCCAGGGACCGGGAGGCATAGATGGGCATCTTCCAGAGGGCACACGACATCGTCCAGGCCAAGACGAACAAGGCACTCGACGCCGCCGAGAAGCCGGACGAGATGCTCGACCTCTCCTACGAGAAGATGCTCGAGCAGATCACCCAGGTGCGTCGCGCCCTGGTCGACATCGCGGCGTCCAAGAAGCGGATAGAGCTGCAGGAGGAGCAGTTCCAGCACACCGTCGACCACCTGCAGGACCAGGCCAAGCAGGCGCTGCAAGGCGGCCGCGAAGACCTGGCCAAGGAGGCCCTCTCCCGTAAGGCGGCCGCCCAGCAACAGATCGACGACATGGAGCCCCAGCACCAGCAGATGGTCGAGGAGGAGCAGAAGCTCACCCAGACCCTCGACGTGTTGCAGAAGCGGGTGAACGACTTCCGGACGCAGAAGGAGACGCTCAAGGCGCAGTACACCGCCGCGAAGGCGATCTCCACGGTGGACGAGAGCGCAGCGGGGATCTCGAAGTCGTTCAACGACTCGGGCGCCACACTGCAGCGGGCGCAGGACAAGATCTCAACCATGGAGGCGCGGTCGGGCGCCCTCGACGAGCTGCTGGAGTCCGGCGTGCTCGAAGACGTCGGCGGTGGCACCGACGACATCCAGAAGGAGCTCGACCAGGTGGGCAAGGACGCGCAGGTGGACAACGAGCTGGAAGCGCTCAAGGCGCAGCTCGGCACCGGCGCCCCCGAGCCCGAGGCGATCGGGGCGGCGCCGGCCGCCGACGCCCCGGCGTCGTCGGGGTCCGACGAAACGGCGCCCGCCTCCTAGTCAGCCCGCGGTGGCCGGCGGCGTCTCGGCCACGAAGCGCGCCACCACCTGCGCCAGCTCGGCGCCGCGGTCCTCTTGGAGGAAGTGGCCCGCGCCCCGGATGGTCGGGTGGTCGTGACCTCGCGCCCCGGGGACGTGGCCCTGGAGGACCTCGGCCCATCCACCGGTACCCGGGTCTCCGTCGGAGAACGCCGTGAGGAAGGGACCCTCGAACCCAGCCAGCGCATGCAGCGTACGCCGGTTCACCCGCGCGCACGAGCTGGAGGGCGTGAGCCCCATGAGCAGGGGCAGCTGGCGTGGGCCGGCGCAGAAGGTCTCGTCGGGGAACGGCGCGTCGTAAGCCGCCAGGACGGCGTCCGGCACGTCCGAGGCGGTCGCCCCCTGCACAAAGAGGCTCGGCTGGAACGGCGAGAGCTCCTGGGTCAGACGCTGGTAATCGAGCAGCGGCTGGGCCACCGTGACCGTGCCGTCGCTGCCTTCGTGCACCGGCCACGCCAGCCGGCCGGCCAGCGCGGCGTCGGCGGTGTGCAGCGCGGTGTTGGCGGCGACGATCCGGCGCACCAGCCCGGAGCGTTCCGGGAGGACGCCGAGGCCGATCGGGCCGCCCCAGTCCTGCACGACGAGAGTGAGGTCGTGCAGGCCGGTGACGTCGAGGAACTGGCGCATCCAGCCCACGTGCGCCGGGACGGTGTGCGCCGTCCGGTCCAGCGGTTTGTCGGAGCGGCCGAAGCCGACCAGGTCCAGCGCGACCGCCCGCAGGCCGTGGGCCACCAGCCGCTCGATCACGGTCCGGTACAGATAAGACCACGTCGGCTGGCCGTGCACCAGCAGCACCGTCTCCGCCCCGGCTGACCCCTCGTCGACGTAGTGCACGCGCAGCCCGTCGGGCAGCGCGGCGTAGCGCGGCGCAAAGGGGAAGCCGGGAGGGTCGGAGAAGCGGTCCTCGGGGGTGCGCACCAGCTGCACGGGCCTCAGTGTGCCGTACCGGTGGCACGATGACCCGGGGCCTGGTGGACTCCTGGGCCATGAACGGGGAGCGCTGCGACGTGGCCGTCGTCGGCGCCGGGCTGGTCGGGCTCTCGCTCGCCTACGAGCTCGCCTGCCTCGGTGCCAGCGTGACCGTCGTCGACGCCGGGCATCCCGGCCGAGCCACCGACGCCGGGGCCGGGATCCTGTCGCCCGCCACCATCATCGAGGGGGACGAGGCCCTCTGGCCCTTCCTGCAGGACGCGGGGGCGCACTACCCGGCCCTCTTGCGACGCCTCGGAGCCGACGGCGCCGACGTCGAGGCCGCCGGGTACGGGGCCTGCGGGCTGCTGTCGCTCGGGTTGCGCGAGCACGAGGACGCGTGGTTCGCGCCCTTCGCCGAGATCGTGCTGCGCCGTGCCGAGGGCACGGTGTCCGAGATCACGGCGGCCGACGCCCGGAGCCTCTTCCCGCCGCTCGGTCCGGTGCACCGCGCGCTGTACTCGCCTACGTCGGCGCGCGTCGACGGGCGCGGCATGGCGGCGGCCCTGCGCAGCGCGGCGCTGGCTCGCGGGGTCGAGTTCGTGGACGGCGAGGTGCACGGCGTCGTTGCCGGCGCCGGCGGCGGCCGCCACGTGTCCGCAGTGTCGGTAGAGGGACACCGCAACGTCGACTGCGGCGCGCTGGCCGTGGCGGGTGGCGCCTGGACCGCCGCGGTCGGAGAGTGGCTCGGGCGTGACCTGCCGGTCGGCCCGATGAAGGGGCAGATCGTGCACCTCGGCGTGGCCGCCGAGACGGGGGAGTGGCCGATCGCACAGCCGCTCCTCACCCACTATCTCGTGCCCTGGCCCGGTGGACGGGTGGCGTGCGGCGGCACGTTCGAGGCGAGCGCCGGGTTCTCCGTCACCGTGACCGCGGCCGGGCTGCACGAGCTCCTGCGCGAGTGCCTCTCCGTGGCGCCCGGCCTCGAGGGCGCGTCGTACCTCGAGACCCGGGTCGGGCTGCGCCCCGTCTCGGCCGACGAGCGGGCGCTGGTGGGCGCACTGCCGGGTTGGTCCAACGTCTTCGTCGCCACCGGGCACGGGGCCAATGGGTTGCTGCAGGGCCCGTACTCGGGGCGCACGCTGGCACACGCGATCGCGGGCGTCGAGCCGCCGGCCGACGAGTCGCCGTTGCCGCCGGCCTTCGACCCGGGGCGCTTCAGCTAACAGTTGATCCCATAGGGTCCCTGAAGGAGCGAGGAACCCGCGCGGGAAGCTGCCAAAGCGTCCAGCATCGGAGTCGGTCGAACCGAACGTGACAAAGACGTCGCGTGGCGCCGACGTGGACGCCCTGGCGACCTTTGCGTCCGTGACGATCGACCACATGTCGGGCCGGTCCAAACCTGCGCCACATGGCGCTCCCGAGGTTCAGTTGGACCGAGATTCTCGCTTGTATCGGCATACCTCTAGGCAGTGGGGCGACCTTTGCCTAGAGGCCCTCTATGCAATGGGGGGACTTTTGCCTAGAAGGAGCCCCAATACAGAGCGTCCGACGTCGTACCGGGCGCGACCCGATCAGGGCCCATGTCGCGCCGAAGAAGATCACGCTGAGACGGGACCTTGGAATCAACCGTCTGGCCGACGACGTCGGAGCCCGGAGGTCGGGCCCGAGCGGAGTCGCCCGCCGTGCTCGGTCCCCATCCCACCCTTGTGGACGGTCGAACGAGAAACTGTGGCCGTGCTGAAGGGAACGCTGCGCCAGGACTCCCGCGACGAGGCGGCGACGACTGAGAACGTGTTGGCCGCGCTGGCCGGGACGAAGTTCTTCTGGCTCGACCTCGACGACGACGCCGGCGACGGCACGGTGAGCGAGCTGCTCAGCGTGCACTTCGGGTTCCACCCGCTGGCCGTGCAGGCGGCCGAGAGGTTCAACCAGCGGCCCCGCATCGACGACTACGACACCTTCATGTACCTGGTCACGCGGGGCGCCGACCCACAGCGCAGCGGCAAAGCGGAGGTGCACCTCTTCTGGACCGACCGCTATGTCGTGACGGTGCACCGGGGGGGATGCCCACCTCTGGTCCAGGTCCGAACGGAGGTCGAGCGCCATCCTGCGAACGAGGGGGCCTCGCCGCAGATCGTGATCGTGTATCTCACGATCAGTGCCATGGTCGACACGTTCTTCCCGTTCCTCTCCAAGTTCGACGACCGGATTGACGCACTGGAGGACGACATCCTCAAGGCGCCGACGGAGGCCCAGCTGGGCGAGCTGTTCGACATGAAGCGGACGCTCATGAACGAGCGCAAGGTGATCGCCCCCCAGCGCGACATGATGGCGAGCATCAACGACGGCGTCACCGAGGTGCCGGGGATGACCGAGGAGGCCACCCGGTACTTCCGTGACCTCTACGACAAACTCATCCGGCTGTCCGACCTGGTGGACTCCTACCGCGACCTGCTCTCGAGCGTGATGGACACGCACCTGTCCACAGTGTCGAACCGTCTCAACGTCGTCATGAAGCAGCTGACGATCATCGCCACCATCTTCCTGCCGCTCAGCTTCCTCACCGGGTTCTTCGGGCAGAACTTCTCTTACCTGGTCCGGGTCTGGCTGATGCCGACCTGGAGCTTCTTCGTGCTGGGGATCGGGCTCGAATTGGGAGCGGTGATCTTCTTGGTGTGGCTGTTCCGGCAGCGGGGCTGGCTGGGCGGGCCGACGGTCTGAGGGTCGGGCGGCGAGGCGCCACCCGGTGGTTCAGACGCGCGCCGGGCGGGTGGGCAGCCACTCGGGCCGCTCCGCCGTGTGCGCCTCGTAGTCGGTCCACCAGGCCTCGTAGCCGTCGGGCACCGGGAAGCCGAGCTGCTTGCGCCGGTCCACCAGGTCGTGCACGCGCTGCTTGTGCTCACGCACGAGCGCGAGCTTGCCGGCCTCAGATCCGTCGGCCTTGACGGTGTTCCAGAGCTCCTCCTCGAGGAGCCAGGCCTCGCGCCGGCCCTCGACGAGCGCGTGGGTGGCGTCGGCCACGTCGGCCAGCACGTCGGCGTCGCCGTCGGCGAGCACGTCCGCCGCGCGCATCCAGCCGTAGTCCTTGTTGATCCGCAACAGGCCCGGCTGCACCTCGAACAGGCCGACCACGTCGATGATGGGGTCGATCGTGGTGACGGTCGCACCCTCGGGGAGCGGCACGTCGAGGTTGGCCAGCTGGCTGGCCGTCACGCCGATCATCCCCAAGGCCCGCAGGCCGACGTAGCCGGCCGGCGCTTCCGCGTAGTCACGCTCGTCGCGGGCGAGGGAGAGTGGCAACGCCACGACGGCGATGATGCGCGTCGCGCCCAGCTCGACCGCAGCGCGCACCGGGATGATTTCGATCACGCCGCCGTCGACGTAGTCGTCGTCGGCCATGGCGTGGGGCGGAAAGACCATGGGGACGCTGGCCGACGCGATGGCGCCGTCGACCAGGTCCACCGGACCGGCCGACCCGGGGGGCGCCGGCGTGCGCGCGTCGGCCTCCACGATGGCCCCTTCCTCGGTCACGTAGCGCAGCACGCCGGCCCGCAACGCGGTCACCGCCAGGCGCAGCTGCAGTCCCGGCCGCGCGACGAGAGAGGCGTCGACCGCCTGGATGCCGTTCTGTCCGTGCGAAAGCGCCTGGGCGAGCGGGTCGAGGTTGAGGACGGCGCTGCCGCTCGTACGCAGCTGGCGGCGCACGCGGGGGAGCCTGAAGCCCGCTCCGGCGAGGAGCCGCAGGATGTGGCGCTGGCGCTTGCGCCGGGCCTTGCGGGCGAGGCGCTTGCCGTGGCGGTCGGACGAGGCGCGGGGCACCGGCTCCTGGCCCGGCTGCGTGGTGGCGGTTGTGAGGGGGAAAGGCGGGCGGGTGCCGTCGGTGATCTCGTGCTGGATCTCGCGGCCGAGCCGGGTGCCGTCGAGCGCGCCCAGCCAGGCCTGCTTGCCGAAGACGTGGCCCATGGTCGTCATGGCCAGCACGTCGTCCTCGATCTCCTGGGCGCGCTGCGCGAACTCGTCGAGCGTGCGCGCCTGGGCCAGCACGGCGGCGGCGATGGCGCCGGCGGAGGTGGCGGTGATGATGTCGGGCGCGATCCGCTCCACGCCGATCAGGTACTGGAGCACCCCCACCTCGAAGGACCCCTTGGTGCCACCGCCCGCGAGGACGAACGCGGTGCGACCGGGAGGGGCGCCGTCGGGCATCGGGAGAGTCTGGCACCGGCCCACCGGCCCGGTCGACACGGGGGGCTCAGCCGCCGGCGGCGGCGCTGACCACCTCCACCAAGGAGCCCTGGCGGGCAGGCGTCGTGGCCCACTCCGAGCGAGGGACGACGCAGCGGTCCACGGCGACGGCCACGCCCTTGGGGTCGCCGTCTTCGAGGAGCAGGGCCACGAGGTCGGCGATGGTCGCCCCGGGCCGCAACTCGAGCGGCTCGCCGTTCACGCTGAGGCGGACCGCGGTCATACGGGGGCGAGCGCCTCAATGAGCGGCGTCACGGCTCGCCGGCCGAGGAGGTCCACCACGGCGGCGGCCGTCAGAGGAGCCAGCAGGATGCCGTTGCGGTAGTGCCCGCTGGCGACGACGACGCCCTCGAGCGCGGTCCAGCCGATGCGCGGCGTGTTGTCGGGTGTGGCAGGGCGCAGCCCGGCGGCCGCCTCGCGCAGCTCGAGCTCGTCGATGCCCGGGACGACGGTGCGGGCGTCGCAGAGGAGCTCGTGGACGGCGCCCGCCTGCACGGTGGTGTCAGTGCCGCGCTCTTCGACCGTTGCCCCGACCACGACGGAGCCGTCGCGTCGCGGCACGAGATAGAGGGAGTGGCCGCGCACGAGCCCGCGCACGGTGCGCGGCAGGAGCGGGGCCGCGGCGGCGCCGGCGGCGGGCCCGAGGCGCAGGATGTGCCCCTTGACCGGGCGGATCTCGGGCAGACCGGCGCCGGCAGCCAGGCCCGGCAGCCCCGTCCCCGCCGCCAGGACGACGTGGTCGGCGTGGAGGCGGTGGCCGTCCGGCAGGACGAGCTCGGGCCCCGACGTCACCGCGGCCACGCGCCCCTCGAGGAACGTCACCCCGTTGGAGCGGGCGGCCTCGACCAGCGCGGCGAGGAGGGCGCGGTTGTCCACCTGATGGTCGCCGGGCACCTCGACGCCGCCGCGCAGCGCCGGGCTCAGCGCCGGCACCAGCCGGCGGCACTCGGTCGCGCCGACGCGGCGCGCCGTGAGCCCGAGCGAGTGCTGGTAGGCGAGGAGGTCGTCGAGGCTGGCACGGTCGGACGCATTTAGCGCCACCGTCAACGTGCCCGTCGTGTCGTAGCCGACGGCGTGCCCCGTGGCAGCCTCCAGTGCGGCCGCGAAGGCCGGCCAGCGCGCCGCGCCCTCGAGGAGCAGCGCCGTCAGCGTGGACTCGCCGAACTGGGCCTCGGTGACCGGCGCCAGCATGCCCGCCGCCACCCACGACGCCCCGTCGCGCCCGGGCGACGGGGCCACGATCGTCACATCATGACCGTTTCGTGACAGCTCCCACGCGCACGAGAGCCCGATCACCCCGCCCCCGACGACGTGCACGTGCGACGGCATGGTGCCAAGCCTAGGAGGGCCGTCGTGTATCCTGGTTGCTCGACCTTCTGGGCCAACGTCGTCCCGGTTACCCCGTTCAGCTTCTCCCCATTCGGAAGGACGCCGATGGCCATGGGCCTCTACGACCCGGCATACGAGCACGACGCCTGTGGCGTCGGCATGGTGGCCGATCTGCACGGCCGGCCCGACCACGACATCGTCGATCGCGGCCTCACCGTGCTCGAGCGCCTGGCCCACCGCGGCGCGTCCGGGGCCGAAGTGGAGACGGGCGACGGCGCCGGCATTCTGGTGCAGATCCCGCACCGCTTCTACGAGCGCGTCGCGGCCGACGCCGGCTACGCCCTGCCCCGCGCCGGGGGCTACGCCACGGGACTCGCCTTCCTGCCCACCGACGAGGACGATGCCGCCAAGGCCCGCGCCGTCGTGGAGCAGACGGCGGGCGAGGAGGGCCTCGCCGTGCTGGCCTGGCGGGTGGTGCCGACCCAGCCCGAGGGCCTGGGCCGGACCGCCCTGAGCGCCATGCCGCAGATCGAGCAGGTCTTCCTCGCCTCGTCGGACCCGGGCCTCGACACCATGGCGCTGGAGCGGCGCGCCTTCGTCCTGCGCAAGCGGGTCGAGCACGAGGTGGACGGACTCTACTTCCCGTCGCTGTCCGCCCGCACGATCGTCTACAAGGGCATGCTCACCTCCGAGCAGCTGCGCCAGTTCTTCCCGGACCTGCGCGACCCCACCTTCGAGTCCGGGCTCGTGCTCGTGCACTCGCGCTTCTCGACCAACACGTTCCCGAGCTGGCCGCTGGCGCACCCGTACCGCTACCTGTGCCACAACGGCGAGATCAACACGCTGGCCGGCAACCGCAACTGGATGCGGGCGCGCGAGGCACTGCTGCAGACGTCGCTCATTGAGGGCGACCTGTCGCGCGTGTACCCGATCTGCACCCCGGACGCCAGCGACTCGGCCAGCTTCGACGAGGTGCTCGAGCTGCTGCACCTGGGCGGGCGCTCGCTGCCCCACTCGGTGCTCATGATGATCCCCGAGGCGTGGGAGAACCACGCCACCATGGACCACGACCGGCGTGCCTTCTACCGCTACCACGCGTCGCTCATGGAGCCGTGGGACGGTCCCGCCGCGGTGTGCTTCACCGACGGCACGCTGGTCGGCGCCGTGCTCGACCGCAACGGCCTGCGGCCGGCGCGCTACTGGGTGACCGACGACGGGCTCGTCGTGCTGGCGAGCGAGGTGGGCGTGCTCGACATCGCCCCCGAGCGCGTCGTGCGCAAGGGCCGCCTGCAGCCGGGCCGCATGTTCCTCGTCGACACGTCGAAGGGCCGCCTCGTCGAGGACGAGGAGATCAAGGCCGAGCTGGCGGCCGAGCACCCTTACGACGAGTGGCTGGCCGCCGACCAGGTGCGGCTCGAGGAGCTGCCCGCCCGCACCATGCTGACGCCCCAGCACGGGGGGGTCGTCACCCAACAGCGCCTGTTCGGCTACACGAACGAGGAGCTGCGCGTGATCGTGGCGCCGATGGCGCGCACCGGCGCCGAGCCGATCGGCTCCATGGGCTCGGACACCTCCATCGCCGTGCTCTCGGACCGCTCGCGCCTCCTCTACGACTACTTCACCCAGCTCTTCGCGCAGGTCACCAACCCCCCCCTCGACGCCATCCGCGAGGAGTTGGTGACGTCGCTGGCCGCGAGCATCGGGCCCGAGGCCAACCTGATGGACGCCCGCTGCGGCTCGTGCCGCCAGATCCTGCTGCCGCTGCCCGTCATCGACCGCGACGACCTGGCCAAGCTGATGTACGTCAACGAGCACGGCGAGACCCCGGGCTTCAAGGCCTTCGCCATCGACGGGCTCTTCGACGTGCGCGAGGCGGGGATCGCGGGCGCCCCGACCGAGGCCGGGGGCGAGGCCCTGCGCCGTGCCATCGACGAGGTCCGGCGGCGGGTGTCCGAGGCCATCGCGGGCGGGGCGAACCTCATCGTCCTCTCGGACCGCAACTCGACGGCCGACTGGGCACCCATCCCGTCGCTGCTGCTGACGGCGGCGGTGCACCACCACCTGGTGCGCGAGAAGACGCGCACCAAGGTGGGCCTGGTCATCGAGACGGGCGACGCCCGCGAGGTGCACCACATGGCGCTCCTCATCGGGTTCGGCGCGGCGGCGGTGAACCCGTATCTCGCGCTCGACGGCATCGACGACATGATCTCGGAGGGCCTGCTCGAGGGCGTCTCGCCCCGTCAGGCGCGGCGCAACTACATCAAGGCCTCGTGCAAGGGCGTGCTGAAAGTCATGTCCAAGATGGGGATCTCGACGGTGGCCTCCTACACCGGCGCCCAGGTCTTCGAGGCGATCGGCCTGGACCGGGCGGTGATAGAGGAGTACTTCACCGGGACGTCGTCGCGCATCGGCGGCGTCGGGCTCTCGGTGCTGGCGGCCGAGGTGTCCGAGCGCCACCGGCGCGCCCACGAGGCGCGGCCGACCGAGCGGGCCCACCGCGAGCTCGAGGTGGGCGGCGAATACCAGTGGCGGCGCGAGGGCGAGTTCCACCTCTTCAACCCGAAGACGGTGTTCAAGCTCCAGCACGCCACGCGCTCGAAGCGCTACGAGATCTTCAAGGAGTACACCCGGGCCGTCGACGAGCAGTCCGAGAAGCTCGGGACGTTGCGCGGCCTGCTGCGGCTCCAGCCGGCCGCGGGCGGGCCCATTCCCATCGACGAGGTCGAGCCGATCTCGGCGATCATGAGGCGCTTCTCGACCGGCGCCATGTCGTACGGCTCCATCTCGGCGGAGGCGCACGAGACGCTGGCCATCGCCATGAACCGCATCGGCGGGCGCTCGAACACCGGCGAGGGCGGGGAGGACGCCGATCGCTACACGCCGGACGCCAACGGGGACCTGCGGCGCAGCGCGATCAAGCAGGTCGCCTCCGGCCGCTTCGGCGTCACGAGCGAGTACCTGGTCAATGCCGATGATCTGCAGATCAAGATCTCCCAGGGCGCCAAGCCGGGCGAGGGCGGTCAGCTGGCGGGGATCAAGATCTACCCGTGGATCGCGCGGACCAGGAGCTCGACGCCGGGGGTGGGGCTGATTTCGCCGCCGCCGCACCACGACATCTACTCCATTGAGGACATCGCGCAGCTGATCCACGACCTCAAGTCGTCCAACCCCGCGGCGCGGGTGCACGTCAAGCTGGTGGCTGAGGTGGGCGTGGGCACCGTGGCCGCGGGCGTGGCCAAGGCGCACTCCGACGTGGTGCTGATCTCGGGCCACGATGGCGGCACCGGCGCGGCGCCGCTGACCTCGCTGAAGCACGCGGGCATCCCCTGGGAGATCGGGCTGGCCGAGACGCAGCAGACGCTGCTCGTCAACGGGCTGCGCGACCGGATCGTGGTCCAGGTGGACGGGCAGCTCAAGACGGGCCGCGACGTCCTCGTCGGCGCCCTGCTCGGCGCGGAGGAATACGGTTTCGCCACGGCGCCGCTGGTGGTCTCGGGCTGCATCATGATGCGCGTCTGCCACCTCGACACGTGCCCCGTCGGCATCGCCACCCAGAACCCGGCTCTGCGGACCAAGTTCAGCGGCAAGCCCGAGTTCGTGGAGACCTTCTTCGAGTACATCGCCGAGGAGGTGCGCGAGCTGTTGGCCTCGCTCGGCCTGCGCTCGCTGGACGAGGCCATCGGTCGCGTCGACCTGCTCGAGACCGAGGCGGCCGTGACGCACTGGAAGGCGGCCGGGCTCGACCTTTCCGCCGTGCTGGCCCAGCCCGACGTCCCCGACACGGTGGGGCGGCGCCAGACCCGGCTGCAGGACCATGGCCTGGAGAAGGCGCTCGACCACACGTTCTTGGACGCGTGCGCGCCGGCGCTGGCCGACGCCACGCCGGTGTCGCTCGACCTGACCATCACCAACGTCGACCGCACGGTGGGGACGCTGCTCGGCTCGGAGATCTCGCGGCGCTACGGCGCGGCGGGTCTGCCCGACGACACCATCTCGCTCACCTTCTTCGGGTCGGCCGGCCAGAGCTTCGGCGCCTTCGTGCCCCAAGGCGTGACCATGCGCCTGCACGGCGACGCCAACGACTACTTCGGCAAGGGCCTCTCGGGCGGCCGGCTAGTCGTGCGGCCGCCGGCGGGCTCGCCGTTCGTCGCCGAAGAACAGATCATCGCGGGCAACGTCATCCTCTACGGCGCCACCGGGGGCGAGGTCTTCATCCGGGGGCAGGTGGGGGAGCGCTTCTGCGTGCGCAACTCGGGCGCCACCGCCGTCGTCGAGGGCGTGGGCGACCACGGCTGCGAGTACATGACGGGGGGCCTGGTGCTGGTGCTCGGGCCGACGGGGCGGAACTTCGCGGCCGGGATGTCGGGCGGCATCGCCTACGTCTACGACCCGGGCCGCACCTTCGGGCAACGGGTCAACCTCGAGATGGTCGACGTCGAGCCATTGGACCCGGCGGACAGCTTCCTCGTGCGCTCGCTCGTCGAGCGCCACGGGGTGGAGACCGAATCCGAGGTGGCGGCCCGGCTCCTCGAGCACTGGGACACCGAGGTGCTCGAGTTCGTCAAGGTGATGCCGCGCGACTACCGCCGCATTCTGGAGGCCACCCGCCTGGCCGAGGCCGAGGGGCGCTCGGTGGACGAGGCCGTGATGGAGGCCGCGCATGGGTAAGACCACCGGCTTCATGGAGTACGGCCGCGAACTGCCGCGGCGCCGGCCGGTGTCGGTGCGCCTGCGCGACTGGAAGGAGGTCTACGAGCCCTTCGCGGAGGACGCCACCAAGGAGCAGGGGGCGCGCTGCATGGACTGCGGCATCCCCTTCTGCCACGACGGCTGCCCGCTCGGCAACCTGATCCCGGAGTGGAACGACCTGGTGTACCGCGACGATTGGCCCGAGGCCATGGAGCGCCTGCATGCCACGAACAACTTCCCCGAGTTCACCGGGCGCCTGTGCCCGGCGCCGTGCGAGGCGTCGTGCGTGCTCGGCATCAACGAGGACCCGGTGACGATCGAGCGGATCGAGTACGAGATCGTCGAGCGCGCCTGGGACGAGGGCTGGGTGACCCCGCAGGTGCCGACGGTGCGCACCGGCAAGTCGGTGGCCGTCGTCGGCTCGGGCCCGGCGGGGCTCGCGGCGGCCCAGCAGTTGGTGCGCGCCGGCCACTGGGTGACCGTGTTCGAGCGGGCGGAGAAGCCGGGCGGCTTGCTGCGCTACGGCATCCCCGAGTTCAAGATGGAGAAGGCCGTGCTCGACCGCCGCCTGGCCCAGCTCGAGGCCGAGGGCGTGACGTTCGTGTGCTCGACCTCGGTTGGCGGGAAAGCCGATGGGGTGGTCTCGTCGTCCGGCGGTTCGGGGCCGGTCGAGCCCGGCCAGCAACGCGGGCTGGGCACGGCGTCGGCCCCCGAGGTCCGAGTGCGGCCGGCGGCCGAGGTGCAGGCCCAGTTCGACGCCGTCGTCCTGGCGGGCGGCGCCACGCTGCCCCGTGACCTCCCCGTGCCCGGGCGCGAGCTGGGTGGCGTCCACTTCGCCATGGACTACCTCAAGCCCTCCAACCTGGTGCAGGAGGGCGCGCTGCGCGCGTCGCCGATCAGCGCCAAGGGCAAGCGGGTCGTCATCATCGGCGGCGGGGACACGGGCGCCGACTGCCTCGGGACCGCGCACCGCCAGGGGGCGACGTCGGTCCACCAGCTCGAGATCATGGCCGAGCCGCCGAGCGACCGGCTGGCCGACAACCCGTGGCCGCTGTGGCCGTTGATCCTGCGCACCTCGTCGGCCCACGAGGAGGGCGGCCGGCGCCTCTTCTCTGTGACGACGACCGAGTTCGTCGACGACGGCTCGGGCTCGGGTGCGCTGCGCGCGCTGCGCGGGCACGCGGTGGAGATCCGCACCGAGGACGGCCGTCCCGTCTTCGAGCCGGTGCCCGGGACCGAGTTCGAGCTCGAGTGCGAGCTCGTGCTGCTGGCCATGGGTTTTCTGGGGACGGAGCGTCAGGGTGCCGTGGCCGAGCTCGGGGTCGAGGTCGGACCGCGGGGGACGGTGGTGGCCGACAGCGAGTGGGCGACGAGCGTCGACGGCGTCTTCGTCTGCGGGGACCAGACGCGGGGCCAGAGCCTCATTGTGTGGGCGATCGCCGAGGGCCGCTCGTGCGCGGCGGCGGTCGACCGCTGGCTCATGGGGACGTCGTCGCTCCCGGCGCCGATCCTGCCCGGCCAGCTCGCCCTGCGCTGAGGAGCGCGCCGCCTCTCAGCCCCGGCGAAGGCCGGACAATCCCGTTGGCATCGCCAGCAACCACTGCGGCCAACGCCGCCGCCCCGCCGTCCACACGTCGGTACCGCAAGAGCGGTTTCGGTCACCTTCCCCTCCCCCGTACGTATCTGGCATCGGCCGAGCCGCTAGCCCATAGATTGCGGGACATGGACGTCACCGCGACACCGGAATGGAAGGCGCTGACGGCGCACTACGAGGACACCGGGCGGGACCTGCTGCTGCGCGAACTGTTCGCCCGCGATCCTGAACGGGCGGAGCGTATGAGTGCGACCGCAGCCGATCTGGTCCTGGACTACTCCAAGCATCGCGTCACCGACGAGACGCTGAGCCTGTTGATGGCGGTGGCACAGACGGCAGGGGTCGAGGAGCGCCGCGACGCGATGTTCGCGGGGGCGCACATCAACACCTCCGAGGACCGCGCCGTCTTACACGTCGCGCTGCGCATGCCGCCGGGTACCGAGCTGGCGGTGGACGGGCAGGACGTGACGGGCGACGTGCAGCGCGTACTCGGGAAGATGGGGGATCTCTCCGACCGCATCCGCAACGGCTCGTGGACAGGGGCCACCGGCGAGCGGATTCAGGCGGTCGTCAACATCGGCATCGGCGGGTCGGACCTCGGTCCCGCCATGGCGACGATGGCACTGGCCGACTACGCGCAGCCAGGCCTGATGAGCCGATTCGTCTCGAACGTCGACCCCGTCGACCTCTACGCGGCCACCAAGGACCTGGACCCGGCGACGACGCTGTTCGTGATCTGTTCCAAGACCTTCACGACGCTCGAGACCCTGACGAACGCCGCCGCCGCGAGGGACTGGCTGCTGGCGGGGCTCGGCGCGTCCGCGGGCAGTGACGCCGTGGCCAAGCACTTCGTCGCCGTGTCGACCAACGCGCCGGGGGTGAAGGAGTTCGGGATCGACCCCGACAACATGCTCGAGTTCTGGGACTGGGTGGGCGGACGTTACTCGTACGACTCGGCGATCGGCTTCTCGCTCATGGTGGCCATCGGCCGGCAGGCCTTCGGCGAGATGCTCGTCGGGTTCCACGCCGTGGACGAGCATTTCCGGCAGGCGCCGTTGGCGCAGAACATGCCGGTCATCCAAGGAATGCTCAACGTCTGGTACAACAACTTTTTCGGCGCGCAGACCCACGCCGTGTTGCCCTACAGCCAGCGGTTGGCCCGGTTCCCTGCCTACTTGCAGCAGTTGACCATGGAGTCCAACGGGAAGTCGGTGCGCCTGGACGGCACCCCGGTGGCCGGGCAGACGGGAGAGATCTTCTGGGGCGAGCCGGGCACCAACGGGCAGCACGCCTTCTACCAGCTGCTCCACCAGGGCACGAAGTTGGTCCCGGCCGACTTCATCGCCTTCGCGGAGTCGACCCACGACACCGGGGACCAGCAGGACCTGCTGGTGGCGAACTGCCTCGCACAGACGCGCGTCCTGGCGTTCGGCAAGACGGCCGAAGAGATCGCGGCCGAGGGCACGCCGGCCGCGCTGGTCGCACACAAGGTGATGCCGGGCAACCGCCCGAGCTCGACCATCCTGGCGCCGAAGGTGACGCCCACGGTGCTCGGTCAGCTCGTCGCGCTCTACGAGCACACGGTGTTCGTCGAGGGCACGATCTGGGGCATCGACTCGTTCGACCAGTGGGGCGTCGAACTGGGCAAGGTCATGGCCAAGGAGCTCGCACCGATCCTCACCGCGGCGTCGCCCCCGGACCTCTCAACGCTCGATGCATCGACGGCGTCGTTGGTGCGGAGCTATCGCGTCCTGCGCGGGCGGCCCGCCTAGGCCGGCTTGGCACCCCGCCGGGGGAGGCGGGGAGTCAGCGCGGGCCGCTCAGACCATGGAGCGGCTGATGGGGCATGAGGCCGCGCCACGCGCTCGGCAACTTGAGCCCGAGTCGTTGCAACTCTTCGAGGTGTGCCTCCGAGAGCGCCTCGAGGCGCTTGCTCCCGGTGGAGGTGAGCTGGAGCCGGACCACCCGGTGGTCGTCGGGGTCGCGCACCCGGTGCACGAGGCCCGCCGCGTCGGCCCGGTCCACCAGGCCGACTGCGCTGTGGTGGCGCAGGAGGAGGTCGTCGGCCACCTCGCCGATGGTGGGGCCCCGGGGATCACCGTGGCCGCGGATGGCCAGGAGCAGCTGCTGCTGGGCCGGGGTCAGCCCGGCGGCCTCTGCTTGCTGTTCGCTCCAGCGCAGGAACCTCCGCAGGCCGGTCCGTAGCGTCAGCAGATCCTCGTAGTCGGCATCCGTCAAACGCATCGTCTCACGATATCATCGTGAGACGATAGGGACGCGGATGGGGGCAGGGGCTCCTGCCAATTGGGCGGCGAACAGCGAGTAACCGCGCCGGCGCGGGTCGGTCGTCTCAGGGACGAGTGGCCCCTACGTAGAGCAAGGTGCCGAACGACGCGCCGACGCGGTCGGGGAAGGGTTCGACCCTGACGTCGGCACCGGTGTAGGGCGCGTCGACCATGACGGCTTCGCCGCTCACGGTCCCGACGAACAACCCGACGTGGTCGATGCCCGAGCGCCCGCTTCCGAAGAACACGAGATCGCCGGGCGCCAGCGGATCACCCACGGGCACCTTGGGCGTCGCGTCATACTGGTCCTGGGCCACGCGGGGTAGCGCGACGTCCGCAACCGCATAGGCGGCCTGCACGAGGCCCGAACAGTCGAAGCCGATCCCCGGCGTCTCGCCGCCCCACACATAGGGCGTCCCGAGCTGGGTGAGGGCCCACTCCACGGCGACCACACCGGCGTCGGCCGCTGCCGGGTCGGTCGGACCAGCAGCGTCCGTGCCGGCATACTGCTGGGCCAGGGCAAGGACCTGGTCGACGTAGGAGGACGAGTGGTTGTAGGCGAAGACGGCCCCGGGAATGTCGGCGCCGGCCGCCGCGCCGTTCGCACAGAGGAGGCGCGCCGCGGCGTAGACGGCATCCGTCGGGTCGTAAGGGTTCGGCGGCCGCGCGCCCCCCGGCGGGTGGGGGTCGTCGTAGGCGGCGAAGGTCGCCGGCTCGAATTGCATCATGCCTTCCGCTCCAGCCGCATTGGCACCGCTGTGCACGCCGGGGAGATCCGACTGTCCGTTGTCGGACTCCACGGTGCCGATCGCGGCGAGCACCGTCCACGGCAGGCCCGGACACGTGGCCGCCGCCTGCTGGTAGAGGGCCAGCATGGCGGGCGCGATCGCGGCGGTGGCCGCGGAGCTGGCCGACGGTGCGTTGGCCATGCCTCCTGGGAACGACACGGCGGACGCCACAACAGCCACACCGACGAGCGCGACGCTCAGTGCTGCGGCGACGCCGGCCGCGACGAGGCCCCTCACGTCTGCTTCTCCCGGTCGTGGGCTTCACGGGGCGAATCGGCCACAGGACTGAACGGTCGCTGCGCGTGTCTGCGAGTTCGACAGAGTCAAACGAAGCAGCCTCTGTAATTCCACGGAGCGCGCCAGCCAGCAATGGGATCCTCGGTCGGGGTTTGCGCGGTCCGGCATCCGAGACTGCAGGTCAGGGGGAGCTACTGCATCTGCCTCGTCGTCCCCACAAGAGTTGAGCTCTCGGAAATGCCCATTGAATTGGGGCTGCAACCGGCCTTAAACTTCCGCGTTCTCCCCGGTCTTTGGAGGGCACTCGTAGCGATCGGAGTCCCACCATGAGCCCGAAAGACCTGGCAAAGAAGCGGGCGCGGCGCCAAAAGGTCGCAGCGGGTTTGGCCACGGCAGCCGCTGTCGGCGGTCTCGCCTCCGTCGCATCCGCCGGGGCAGAGGCGGGAGCCAGCACGAGGATCATGGCCACTGCGACCAAGGTGTACGCCTGTTACTCGAACACGATTGCCTCGGGCGGATCAGGTGGGACGTACGCCGTCACCTGACGACCACCGTCGTACTCGAACGTCTCGGTGACGAGCTCTCCCTCGATGGGCGACATCGTCGCTGGCCTCCTGGTCAGGCGCGGCGATGGCCGCGTGGTAGGGCGCGGTGAACCTGGCGGGCTCATCGTTGACGATCCAGTCGCCGTCGGCATCGACAAGGCAACAAGTGGGTTCCGACCTGATTTCCAGTTCTCTTGGGCGTCGTTCTCAGGGCTAAACGCCCGCCGCGGAATAGATCGCGACATCATGCCGCTGCGATCGTGTAGTTCCAGTTACCATGCCACTTGTGCGGCGTGAGCGGTAGGGCGGCGAGTTCCTTGTCGGTGACCTTGACCCCGGTCGGATACCACTCGGGGTCGTAGCTGGCCTGGATCGTCAAACCACTCTTCGTCTTGGTCGCCGCGATGAGCTCGACGATCGTGCGGATGTCGGTCATCGGTCGACCCCGCCAGTTCATGGAGATGAAGGAGAACATGCGGTGCTCGATCTTGTTCCATTTCGATGTTCCGGGCGGGTAGTGCACGACGGTGATCTCGAGGCCAGTCTCGGCGGCCAGCGTGGCGAGTTCGGACTTCCAGGCCCGGACCCGGTAGCCGTTTGATCCCCCGGCATCGGCGGTGATCAGCAATTTGGCGGCATCGGGGAAGCGGCCGGCACCCATCTGATTCCACCACCGACGTATCGATTCGACGGCGAACTCAGCGGTATCGGCGGTGTCGCCGACCGATACCCACCCTTCATCATTGGCGACGTCATAAATGCCATAGGGAATGGCGCGTCCGACTTCGGGGTCGACGAAGTCATGGACGGCCACGCGGGTTGGCGCACCTTCGGGGTGCCATTCGCGCCCGCCGTTGGCGTATTCGCCGATGAGCTCCTTCTTCTTCGTGTCGACGCTGATCACGGGCTGCCGGTCCTTGACGAAGCGCGAGACCGTCTTGTTGAGATAGCCGAACTGGGCGTCACGATCGGGATGGGCCGTCCCCTCCTTGGCCTTGGCCGGCGCCTGCAAGGAATAGCCCATCTGATGCAACAGACGCCTGACCAGTTCGGCGGAGGCCTGAAAGCCTCGTCGGACGAGCTCATCGGCCAGGTCATACGTCGACTTCGACGTCCAGCGCAGATGTGACATCGGCGTACCCCGGGTCTCGGGATAGACGAGCTCGTCGAGCAATTCGAGCAGTCCGGGCTGGATCTCGGTCGCCTGCTTGGCCCCACCTCCGGGAGCACGACGCCGATCCGAGACCTCGATTCCGGAACGAACCTCGTGCACCGCCTTGTTCACTGTCGAGGTGCTCATCCCCGACGCCTCGGCCACACGAGCCTGTCCTCCGCGACCGAGCGCATCGACCATCGCACCGGCAAGCACGCGCCTTTGGCGCTCATCGAGGTGTGGCAACACCGTCTCGAAGAACCCCGCGAGACCTTCGGACGATAGCTCCACACCTCAATGTTACATCTCGCGTCTTATTCTAGGGTGGACCCTAAACGGAGTGGGCCCCAATCCCGGCAGCGAACAGGGCGCGCTGTCGGACCTGCCCGGTGTCGGCGGACTCGAGCGGATACAACGAGGCCGGGTACTACACCTGTACGCCGATTTCGATCCGGGGTGGTCCGCTCACGCCCGCTCGAGCCATGGCGTCTTTCAGATCGGGATCGTCGGCGAAAGCGTGAGCTTCATCGACAGAAGAGAACCAGTGCAGCCCCGTAACCTCGTTCGGATCGTCGGCATTCCGAAAGATGGTGGCGTCTGTGACCCCGTGCTTGTCACGTATCGGTTGCGCCTTGTCATATTCGATCCGCCAAGCGTCAAAGTCCTTCACGGGATGCTGGATAACCATCAATACCCTTGCCATCTGATGCTCCTCAATGTGGTGTCGGATTCGTCAAGGTCTCTGCCTCCAAGGGTAATCCTCGGGTTTGCCCTGGGGGCAGAGTGCGGCGGCGGACCTCCGTAGGCCGGTCCGCGCTCAGTCAAAGCAGTCGGCGGGGAGTGGTGGTGGGACGGCGTCGAGCCCGGGCAGGGGATTGTCCCACCAGGTGGTTTCTTCGACCCGGTGGCGGATCCTCCAGCCTGAGTCCGTCCGCACCAGTCGGTCGTGGTAGGTGCCACCGACCACGAAGAGCCACGACCGGCCCTCGATCTCCATGCTGTTGGGATTGTGGAAGAGTGACTTGCAAGTCGCCTCATCGGCACCGGGGGCCAGTTCAACGGCGCGATTGACCACGAGGTGTTGGGTCCACGTGAACGCGGGGAGGACGCTGGCGAGCCAGTCGCGAACCTCAGGAAAGGAGCCACGGACGCCGCCTGCAGAGCGGTAGTCGAGCACCGCGTCGAAGGTGAAGACCTGATCGAGTTCATCGAACCGGCGACCGTCGATAAGGGTCGCGTAGTGGGTCAAGAGGTCGTCGATCGCGATCCGATCAGCAAGCGGGCGTTGGGCATCGGCCATGGTGCGATCGTACTGAGGAACGTCCGGAACCACCCTGTCGGTAGCCCATCGGGGGTTAGCCGCCGCCATGGACGGCATCCACGGCTTGGCGCACTGCTCCCGGCCGTTCCATCCACAAGAAGTGCCCGCAGCCCTTCTCGATCTGACAGCGAGCACCGGGAATGAGCGCCGCTGCGGCCTCGCCGTGGGAAGAGGGGATGGGGCTCTGCTCGCCGAGCACGAAGACGGTAGGTGTACGCACAGTTGGGAGGTGTTGCTCGAGCGTCCGGCGGCCCAAGTGGTCGTGGATGGAGTCCCAAGTCTTGGAGTAGCACTCGAGTGAGAGGTCTAACGGCGGCATCGGGGGCGCCGCATCCGGTGAGGCAAAATACGCGGGCCAGACCAGCCTGAAACCCTCGAGAGCGAGCTCGGAAGTGCCTTCGCCGGCCATCGCCCGTTGATCGAGTTCCGCGGAGCGGGCGGCCGCCTCCGATGGGAGGCGTTGCGACAGGATGCGGTTGAAATCAGCCTCTCCTCCATCACCCACGGCTCCTAGGGGATCGACCGGCACCAGGCCCGAGAACCGTGCAGGGTGATGGGCGACGAGGTGCATGGCGAGATGACCGCCCCAGGAGCTGCCGACCACGCAGACTTGGTCAAATCCCAGTGCGTCGAGGACAGCGATCGCGTCGCTCATATGTCGCTCCACGTCGAACGGGCCCTGTCGTGTCGAAGGGGACAGTCCGCGCTGTTGAAACCGGACTACCTCGTAGGCGTCGATGAGCTCGGGCTCGAGCGTGGAGGTGTAATCGGAGAGCCCTGGGCCCCCGTGCAACAACAGAACGGGCGGTCCCGAGCCGCTCTGCCAGGCGTGGACGTGACCCCCGGAGACGGCCACGTCGTGCTCCTTGCGAACTGTCACAGCCACAGCATGCCCGAGAGAGACCGCCGCATCTACAGGAAACTGGCTCGTCGATGCACGCGTCGAAGGACTCGTGCCGCGTGCCTACCGATCGGGGGAGGAGCAGGGTGAAGTCAAAAGGTCCAGCGCGTTTGACTGAACCTTGCTCCCTTGCCAAATCCAAAACCGGTCTCTGGGGCCACGCGGTAGACCAAAACCTCTGCTTGCCGAATGGCGTCGCCCAGACCCGACCATGTTCCATCGGGTGCGTCGAAGTGCGGTCCGTACTTCGACTCGTAGGTGGTGGCGACTCGTCGAAGCTCCGCATCGTCGCTCACAGCTTCGGCCGTTCCTTCAATCACGAGATCGAGACCGTCGAGGTTGCTCTGCCCCGTCGTGAGGATGCAATAACTGTTTCCCGACAGGTTCTTCGCTTTTCGCTCGTTCGGTCCAGTGCAGAAGTACAGAGCCCCCTCGAGCCAGATTCCCAACAAAGGCGTGACATGCGGGCGGCCGTCAGGCCGAACCGTAGAAAGCCAATACACCTCAGCGCCCGCCAGCTCACCCCGAGCGTGTGACCACTCCGTTGGTGTCGCATTCGGGCTGCTGAAGGCGCTCAGCAAGGTCGTCGGAACTGGTTCAACCATGCAGCTCTCCGATCGCTTACGTTCGTGCGAGTAAGGACAGCGATGCTGGGAGGTCGTTGAGCACATCCTCGCACACGGCCCCCGAGCGGAAGCCGTCACCTTCAATTCGCCGAAGGGCCTCCCCGGCCCGGCAAATCGGCGGTTCGTACACATCGCCGCTGGCGCCCCATGCCCGACCGAAATCAGCCGTTATCTCTCGTTCGAATCCCCACCACGAGGATGTAGATGCTGATGGTCAGCACCCACGCTGGAAAGACGTAGAAGAGCAATGGGGAGAAGCTGGCGAACACCAGGAGCACGAGGCCGGACGCGTACCCAATGCCAGCAAGCCACCGCGGGGCTCGCCTTGCGCGAAGCGCCGTCGTCGTCGTGGCGAGGACGAAAATCGCTGCCAGGCGAATGGAGGTCTCGAGGAACGCCCGGCTCACGAAAAGGCCGACCTCCCACGACCCGGAAGAGGAGGCCGGGACCCCCTGCCCGAAGTAGTCGACGACTCCAGAAGCCGTGGCGGCACATGCGAGAAGCATCGCGATGAACAGCAGGCCGCTCCCCAAGAATACGGTGGCGAAGAACCGATCCTCCGCCTCTCCCAAATGGCCGCGGATGACTCCGATAAACCAAAGGAAAGCGATGCCGGCTATCGGCACGAGCGCGAGCACCACCGACGCAGCCTCTCGGTGCGCCGGGTCGGTCATCCATCCACTCGCGCTGCCCTGTGACGTGGTGAGAACCGGATAGATCAGGGCAAGTGCTGCTGAGGCCACGACGGAGAATGCGATTCCTGCAACCCCCGCCGCCCGAGGCGCCCGCATCGCATCGCGAACAAGTTCTGGGCGTTCTCTCAGACCCCCAGCTTGGTGCGCGCCCGCCATGACCTCGCTACGTTAGGTGGACTCGCTCTCCGTTCACCCGGCGACCGACCGACACCACCCTTCAGGTGATCTCGCGCCGAACAGACGGTCTTCATGGTGTCGTACCGCCGCACCTTGAACGCCACGCGCCGCATTCCCGAAATCCCTTCTCGGGGAGGTTCTCGCCGTCCGTTGCCCGGCTCGGCCGTGCCCGTCCCTGGCAAGCTCCGTCCAGGCAGGCCAGGCTCGCTGGTGGCCGCCGAGCTGGCGGCCGTGGCCACCTGACCCCTCGGCCCGATGATCGCCTCATCGCCCCTGGTCCGTGCCACGGCAGGGACGGTCGCTCCACCTCCTGCGTCGGCACGGGTGGGACGCGGTCGCCATACTTGGGCCATGAAAAGCACTATGCAGGACGCACCGCTCCTCATCAGCGACATCCTCCGCCACGGGCAGCAGGTGCACGGCGACAGCACCGTCATCACGGTCGAGGCTGGGGGGTACCGCTCGGCGACGTTCGCCGAGGTGGCCGAACGGGCCGAGCGCCTCGCGGCGGCACTGACCCGCCTGGGCGTCGAACCGGGGGACCGGGTCGGCACCTTCTGCTGGAACAACCAGCAGCACCTCGAGGCCTATCTCGCCATCCCCTGCATGGGCGCCGTGTTGCACACCCTCAACATCCGGCTCCCCGCCGAGCAGCTCGCGTACGTCATCAACCACGCCGAAGACCGCTTCATCATCGTGGATGCTTCCCTCATCCCGCTCCTGGCCGCCGTCAAGGACGAGCTGAAGACCGTCGAGACGATCATCGTGGTGGGGGAGGGCGACACCAGTCCCCTCGGCGAAACACTCTCCTACGAGCGGCTCCTGGCCGACGAGGAGCCGGGCTTCGAGTGGCCGGTGCTCGACGAGCGCTCGGCCGCCGCCATGTGTTACACGAGCGGCACCACCGGCAGCCCGAAGGGCGTCGTCTACTCGCACCGCTCGACGTGGTTGCACACCATGGCCGAGCAAGCGGCCTCCTCGGTCGGCATGACGGAGGCGGACCGGATCCTCATCATCGTGCCGATGTTCCACGCCATGGCCTGGGGCACGCCGTACGGCGCCTGGATGGCCGGCACCGACATGATCATGCCGCAGATGTTCCTCATGGGGGAGAACCTCGCCAACGTGATCAACGAGCATCACCCCACGCTCGCGTGCGGCGTGCCGACGATCTGGAACGGGCTCCTGGCGCTCGACACGCCGATCGATTTCTCGACCGTGCGCGCCATCACCGCGGGCGGTGCCGCGGTGCCCGAGTCGCTCATCGAGGCCTTCGAGAAGCGGTTCGGCGTCACCATCATCCAGGGCTGGGGCATGACGGAGACCAGCCCGCTGGCCGCCTTCGGGTTGCCGCCCGCGCGCAAGCACGAGAGCCACGACGACATGTACTACAAGATCAAGGCCGGCCGGGTGGTCGGCGGCGTCGAGGTGCGGGTCGTCGCTGAGGACGGCACCGTGCTGCCAAACGACGGCCAATCCGTGGGGGAGTTCGAGATCCGCGGGCCCTGGGTCACGGGGTCGTACTACAAGGACGAGGACCCGGGACGCTTCCACGACGGCTGGCTCTGCACGGGCGACGTGGGCTCGCTCGATTCGCAGGGCTACATGACGATCTCGGACCGCACCAAGGACGTCATCAAGTCCGGTGGCGAATGGATCTCCTCGGTGGAGCTCGAGAACGCGGTCATGGCGCACCCCGACGTCTTCGAGGCCGCCGTCATCGCCATCCCCGACCCCCGGTGGTCCGAGCGACCGCTGGTGGCGGTCGTGCCGAAGCCGGGGCGCAGCCCGGCGCCGGCGGACCTGGTCGAGTTCCTGAGCAGCCGGGTGCCCCGGTGGTGGTTGCCCGAGCAATGGGCCTTCATCTCCGAAGTGCCCAAGACGAGCGTCGGCAAGTTCGACAAGAAGGTCATGCGGGCGGCCCACGCCGAAGGCGCCTACGAGGTACACAGCACGCCGCTACCCAAGTGAGCGGTGCCCAAGAGGCCATGGCGGACATGGCCGAACGCCTCGAGCCGATGCTCGAGGAGCTGTCCGACATGGCCCTCGACGCGTTGCGCCGCGCCAGCTCGGGCGACCCCGACGCCGGAGAGGCGGGCGAGGCACTTGCGCTCGAGCGCCGGATCCTCAAGGCGAGGCGCGCGCTCGAGAAGACCATTACGGCGCTGCATGAGGGGTCCGGCACGGCCCGCGAACCTCTCGACGACGGCGCCGCCTGAGCCCCGCGCTGACGCCATGCGCCTGTTCGTGGCCGTCTGGCCCGACGACGAGACGCGCCGGCGGTTGGGCGGCCTGGAGCTCGAGCTCGGCCGCACGCGCGGGCTGCGCTTCGTCGGGCCGACACGCTGGCACGTCACGCTGCGCTTCTTGGGGGAGGTGGACCAGGCGCGAGTGGAACCGCTCAGCGAGGCGCTCGTGGACTGTGCCGCTGCGCTCCCCGGTCCCGTCGAATGCCGGTTGGGCCCCGGCACGGGCTGGTTCACCGGGGTCCGCGTGCTCCAGCTCCCCGCCGCCGGCCTCGACGGACTGGCGTCGGCGGTACGGGCGGCCACCTTGCCCCTGGTGCCCGATCCGGCCGAGCCGGAGCCGCCGTTCAACGGGCACTTGACGCTCGCCCGGTCGAAGGGGCGCCGTCTCGGGGTGGCGGCGCTGGGGGAAATGTCCGGGATCCCGTTCGAAGCCGCCTTCGGGGTGCGGGCGATGGACCTGGTGGCTTCACAGCCCTCGTCGCAGGGCCACGTGTACACGACGGTGGTGCGAGCCCCGCTCGGGAGCGGGTGAGGCCGGTCGCCTCGTGGCCGGCGCGCCCGCCCACCCGAACCTCCAACCGTAAACGAATCCGTGCATAGTTTCCGGAGACATGCACGGGGGACCTCGGTGACCGCAACGCGAGCGGCACAAACGCCACGGTCTACGCCGGTTGACCCGTCACAAACTCCGTGATCGCCTCCGCAATGGCATCCGCCGCGGACTGCTGGAACGACGGCGTCACCAACAACGCCGCATCGGTCGCGTTCTGCATGTTGCCGCACTCGATCAAGACCTTGGGCACGGTGGTCAGGTTCAGCCCGGCCAGGTCGGTGCGTGGCTCCAGGCCGTCGACGCCGTCGTACGTGCTCACCGGCATCGGCGTGTCGGCGGCGAAGACGTCACGCAGCGTGGAAGCGAACGCGCCAGACGATGCGATGACCCCGTTGTTGGGCCCGTCGGCCACCGGCTCCAGCACGGTAAAGCCGCGCCCGTTGACAGGCCCGCCGTCGGCATGGATGTCGACCGCCACGTCGGCGCCGGCGTTGTTGATGATCGCTGCCCGCGTCGTGACACACGGGCCCACGCCGGCGTTGGTCGTCCGTGTCATCACGACGGTCGCCCCCTCGGCTTCGAGGTCGGCCTGGAGGTCCGTCGCCACGTTGAAGTTGAACTGGGCCTCGGTGTAGCCGCTCGCGGTCTCGGTACCCGTCGTGTCGCACGGCTCCGTACCGGTGCCGTTGAACACGGGCTGGTTGATGAATCCCGGGTCCGTGTAGTTGAGGCCGTTGTGGCCGGGGTCGATGCCGACCACCTTGCCCGCCAAGGGCGCCGGCGATCCCAGCACGAGCCAGTAGCCCGCACCACTCGGCGCAGCCGCCATGCCCACCACGGGCGCCGGCAGCGCGGTCCCGCCGAGCGACCCGAGGTAGGTGGCGGTCCCGTACGTGAAGACACCGCCATCGGCGGCGGCCAGCCAGTACCCCCCGTGCGGCGCCGCCACCATGCCCACGATCGGCGCGTTCAGGTGGAGTGCCCCGGTCGAGCCGGAGAACTGCGCGTCGCCGTAACTGAAGATCCCGCCGTCGCGGCCGACAAGCCAATAGCCGCCGCCGTCGGGCGTGGTGGACACGCCGACGATCGGCGCGTTGAGCGTCAGCCCGCCCGTCGAGCCGGCGAAGCGGGCGTCGCCGTAGCTGAAGATCCCACCGTCCGACGCAACGAGCCAGTAGCCCCCGCCGTCGTGGGTCGGGGCGAGGCCGACCACCGGCGCGTTCAGCGTCAGCGCACCCGCCGAGCCGAAGAAGCCCGCGTCCCCGTAGTTGAAGACGCCCCCGTCTCGGGCCACCAGCCAGTAGCCCTTGCCGTCGGACGTCGACGCCATGCCCACGATCGGCGCGTTCAGGTGGAGCGCCCCGGTCGAGCCGTAGAACCGTGCGTCCCCGTAGCTGAAGATCCCGCCGTCGCGGCCGACCAGCCAGTAGCCGGCGCCGTCGGGCGTGGCGGCCATGCCGACGATCGGCGCGTTGGGGTTGGTCACGGCGTTGGCCCCGACCGCAGTGGTCCCGAACGGCACCGCGCCGTCGGGCGGGGGACTGGCCGCACCCGACGCCGTCCCGCCTCCCGCCGCCGGGACGCCGAGACCGACCAGGAGGGAGAGCACGAAGGCTCCGAGGACCCGCACGCCCGTCATTCTCACCCCGCCGTCACCTCGCACCAGTGCCAGTGCCGGTGCCGGTGCCGGTGCCGGTGCACTCGTTGATGGCATCGATCAGCAGGCGCAGCCGGGCGTAGTGGAAGCGGTCGAAGCGGAACGCGAGCCGGGGCAACTCGGGGTGGTCGTTGCGCTCAGGGGGGAAGGGCGTCGCGGCCCGGATGCTGCCGCGCACGACGATGTCGGAGAAGCGGCGGTTCAAGTCCGCCAGCTCGCTCTTGCTCGGCTCGACCTGCACGCGCAGCACCAGCAGGTCGCCCACCCACCGGATGGAGTGGTAGTTGCGGTAGAAGCCCAGGATCTCGGCGCTGGCCTCCTCCATGGTGTTGGTGACCTTGAACAGGGCCCGGTCGTCGGGGGAGACCCAGCCCGCCGCGATGGCCTGCTCCTCCAAGAAGCGCAGCCACCCGTGCCAGTAGGTGCCGCCGGGCGTCTCGGCCATCACCACCGGCGCCGGCTCCGCCTTGCCCGTCTGCAACAACGTGAGGAGCTCGAACGACTCGTCCTGGGTGCCGAACCCGCCCGGGAGGATGGCGTAGGCGTGCGACTCCTTGATCAGCATCAGCTTGCGCGTGAAGAAGTAGCGCATCTCGACCAGCTTCGGGTCCTGCGCGATGAACGGGTTGGCGTCCTCCTCGTTCGGGAGCCGGATGTTCACCCCGAAGGCGTGCTCGCGCCCCGCGCCCTCCAGCCCAGCCGCCATGATCCCGGGCCCGGCGCCGGTCACCACCATCCAGCCGGCCGCCGCGAGCGCGGCGGCCAGGTCGCGGGCGAGGGTGTAGACGGGGTCGTCGGGCTTGGTGCGGGCCGAGCCGAACATGGTGATCTTGCGGATGTGGCGGTACGGCCGGAAGACCCGGAAGGCCTCGGCCATCTCGCCCAACGCGGCGTTGGCGATCTTGAGGTCTCCCACGGCTGTGCCCTCGCGGGCCATGTCGCCCAGCGAGTTGATCATGGACTGGAGCTCACGTGCCTGTGCCGGCGAAAGGTCGTCGTTCTCGAACAGCGCCTCGAATGCCCGGGCGCGGGCGGCCTCCTCGGCCTCCGTCGCCGTCATGCCTCCGTCGCCGTCATGGCGTCAGGTGCCCGCCGACGCCCCGGCCAGCGCGTACAGGGTGGACCGCTGCACGAGCGGGCGCCCGAGCGGGCCCACGATCGCCTCCAGGTCCTCGACGCCCATGCGCTGCCCGTGGCGCGCGCCGGCGGCCCGCGAGATGTTCTCGTCCATGAGCGTGCCGCCCAGGTCGTTGGCGCCGGCGCGCAGGACCTGGCGGGCCCCCTCAGTGCCCATCTTGACCCAGCTCACCTGGATGTTGTCGATGTCCCCCGCGTAGGTGATGCGCGCCACGGCGTGCATGAGCAGCGCCTCGCGGAAGGTGGGACCGCGCCGCGCCTTGTGCTGGAGGTAGATGGGCGCGGCCATGTGCACGAACGGCAGCGGGACGAACTCGGTGAAGCCACCCGTCTCGCGCTGCAGGGCGCGCGTGACGACCAGGTGCCGGGCCCAGCTCCGTGGCTGTTCCACCGAGCCGAACATGATCGTGATGTTGGAGCGCAGCCCGACCGAGTGGGCGGTGCGGTGAGCCTCGAGCCACTCCTCGGTCGAGACCTTGTCGGGGCACAGCACGGCGCGTACCTCGTCGTCGAGGATCTCGGCCGCCGTGCCCGGGAGCGTCTTGAGGCCGGCGTCGCGCAGCCGCGCCAGGTACTCGGCCAGCGGCACCTCCGAGCGCCGGGCCCCCTCGGTCACCTCGAGCGCCGTGAAGGCGTGGATGTGGATGGTCTCGGATGCGGCGCGCACGGCCTCGAGGACGTGCAGGTAGTACTCGCCGTCGAAGCTGGGGTGGATGCCTCCCTGCAGGCAGACCTCGGTCGCGCCCTCGGACTCGGCCTCGGCCACCCGCTGCGTGATCTCGTCGAGCTCCAGCAGGTAGGGCGCCCCGCGCAGGTTGAGCGACAGCGGCCCCTTGGAGAACGCGCAGAAGCGGCACTTGAACGTGCACACGTTCGTGTAGTTGATGTTCCGGTTGTGGACGAAGGTCACGGCATCGCCGGCCAGCCGCCGCCGCAGGTCGTCCGCCACCTCGGCGACCCGGCGCACCTCGGAGCCGCGGGCGCCGAAGAGCGTCACGATCTCGGCCTCGCCCACCTCCTGGCCCAGGGCCACGCCGTCCAGGACCTCGTCCACCGCCCCCCGCCGTGACCCACCTGATAACCAGATTCGTTTACGGTTTTTGGAGACAACAGGCCGGCCTCCCACCATGTCTCCGGCGACGTCTCCGGCGACCACCGTCTCGTCCAGCAGCAGCGGGGGCGGCTCCTCGCCGCCCGAACACCACGCGCCGTCACGACCGAGCCCCTCGGCGTCCGAGGCGTCGAGCACGGGGAAGCGGAGCGCCGGGTCGAGCCACCGCTCGGCGCCGAGCGCGAACGCCGGGTACACGGTGAGCCGGGGCGCCAGCACGTGGCCCGCCGCCTCGGTCGCCGCGCGCAGCACGCGCAGTGCGGGCCAGGCACGCTCGGGGTTGACGTGGTCCGCCGTCACCGGCGACACGCCGCCCCAGTCGTCGATGCCCGCGTCGAGCAGCGGCGCCAGCTCGTCGGAGAGGTTCGGCGGCGCCTGCACGTGGATCTCGGGCGGGAGCACGAGGCGCGCCGCCGCAATGGCCCACTGCAGGTCCTCGGGCGGGCAGGGCGCCGCCTTGGCCATCGCCGTGCCGGGCTTGGGCAGGAAGTTCTGCACGATGACCTCTTGGACGTGCCCGTGCCGCACGTGCGCGTCCGCGATCGCGTGCAGCGCCCGTAGCTGACCGGCCCGGTCGTCGCCGATGCCCACCAGAATGCCGGTGGTGAACGGGATGGCCAGCTCGCCCGCCGCCTCCAGCGTGGCCAGGCGCCGGGCCGGCGCCTTGTCGGGCGCGCCTCGATGCGCGTCCAGTCCTTCGGCCAACGACTCGAGCATCATGCCCTGGCTCGCCGCCACCGGGCGCAGGCGTGCCATCTCGTCGGCGGAGAGCGCGCCGGCGTTGGCGTGGGGGAGCAGGCCCGTCTCCTCGAGCACGAGCCGGCACGCCTCGGCCAGGTAGTCGACCGTCGAAGCGAACCCCTGCGAGTCCAGCCAGTCCTGCGCCACCGGGTAGCGCAGCTCGGGCCGCTCGCCCAGCGTGAAGAGCGCCTCGTGGCACCCCGCGACGCGTCCCGCCCGCGCGATGGCCAGCACCTCGTCGGGCGTCAGGTAGGGCGCAGCCAGACGGGCCGGCGCCTTGGCGAAGGTGCAGTACCCGCAGCGGTCCCGGCACAGCATGGTGAGCGGGATGAAGACTTTGGGGGAGAACGTGACCCGGCGCCCGTGCGCCTCGTCGCGCACGGTCCGGGCCAGCGCGGCGAGTTCAGGCAGGGGCGTGTGCAGGAGATCAGCGTCCGTGAGCATCGGGGCCAATCTAGGGGGCGGCGGAGCGGGCGGCCGCGTCCACCAGCCACAGCACCCGCCCGGCGTGGACGCGAGCGGCCGGGATGTCGTCGCCGCGCACCAACCGCGCCACCGCGTCCGCCTTGGACGTGCCGGCGACGGTGAAGACCGCGAGGCGGGCCGAATTGATGGCCGGCAGCGTCAGGGTGAGCCGTGGGTGCGGGTTCACCCCGTTGGGGTCCTCGGTCGCCGCCACCAGCTCGCCCGGGCCGGCATCCAGGGTCGGGGCACCGGGAAACAGCGACGCCGTGTGGCCGTCGGGGCCCATGCCCAGGTGGATCAGGTCGATCCCGGGCCCGGTGACCAGATCCGACATGACGCGCTGGTAGGCCGCCACGCACTGCTCAATCGGCAACTCCGTCGGCATCGGGGTGAAGGAGCCGACCGGGCCGACCTTGTCCAGCAGCGTCTCGCGGATCAGGCGCTGATTGGCGTCCTCGTCGTCGGGCGGCACGAAGCGCTCGTCCCCCACGAAGACGTCGACGAGGGTCCAGTCGATGCCGTCCCGTCCGGCCAGCACCTCGTACGAGGCGCGCGCCGTCGGTCCGCCGGAGAGCACGAGCGCGAAGCGCGCGCCCGTGCGCGCCGCGAAGGCATCGATGACCGCGTGCGCGAAGGCGCGGGGGACATCGTCGACTGGGGTCAGCACGCGCTCAGGGCTTCGGGGTCTCGGTCTCCAGGCCCTGCTGGCCTGATTGGAGGGTGACGGCGTGCCCGCCGAATTGGTTGCGCAACGCGGCCACCAGCTTGAGCTGGAACGAGTCTTTGTCCCGCGACGCGAAGCGAGTGAAGAGCGACGTGGCGATCACGGGAGCGGGCACCGCGCGGTCGATCGCCTCGAGAGCGGTCCAGCGGCCCTCCCCCGAGTCGACCACGACGGGCGCGATCTCGTCGAAGCCGGCACCGGGCCGCAGCGCGCGCTCGGCGAGGTCGAGGAGCCAGCTGCGCACGACCGAGCCGTAGCGCCAGATGGACGCGATCTGGTGGAGGTCGAGGTTGAACTCGTCGGCGGCGCTCATGACCTCGAAGCCCTCGCCGTAGGCCTGCATCATCCCGTACTCGATCCCGTTGTGGACCATCTTCACGTAGTGCCCGGCGCCCGAGGGGCCGACGTGGGCGTAGCCCCCCTCGGGGGCGAGCGTCAGCAGCGCCGGCTCGACCACCGCCACCGCCTCCTTCGTGCCGCCCACCATGAGGCAGTAGCCCTCGGTGAGTCCCCACACGCCGCCCGACGTCCCGGCGTCGACGAAGCCGACGCCGCTCTGCTGCAGCCGGGCCGCGATGACCTCGGCCTCCTTGTAGTTGGAGTTCCCCCCGTCGACGATGACGTCGCCCGCCGCGAAGAGCCCCGCCAGCTTGTCGATCGTGTCGTTCGTCGGGGCCCCCGCCGGCAGCATCACCCACACGGCCCGCGGCGGCGTCAGCTTGGACGCCACCTCTTCCAGCGTGGTCGCCGTCTCGGCGCCGTGGCCGGCCGCTTGCTTCAGGGCGTCGGCGCTCAGGTCGAAGACCACGACCTCGTGCCCGCCCTTGACGAGGCGTTCGGTCATGTTGGCGCCCATCTTGCCTAGCCCGATCATGGCGATCCTCATGGGTGCTCCTCTCGGTCAGGGTGCGCGGTCAGAAGGTAGCCGCCTTGTCGGTGAGCATCTGCAGCAGCTCGTCGAACGACTTGGCGAAGCTGTGCACACCCTCGTCCTCGAGAGTCTGCTCGACGTCGAGCATGTCGATCCCGGCGTCGCCGAGCCGCGCCAACGCGGCAGCGGCCTCGTCGGGGTCGGCGTCGACCGTGCGGCGGAGCGTCCCGTGGTCCTCGAAGGCCCGCAGGGTCCCCTCGGGCATGGTGTCCACGGTGGCGGGCCCGATGAGGCTGTCCACGTAGAGCAGGTCGGAGTACACGGGGTTCTTGGTCGAGGTGGACGCCCACAGCGGCCGCTGGACCCGCGCCCCTTCTCGCGCAGCGCCTCCCAGCGGTCGCCGGTGAAGGTGCGCTGGAAGTGGTGGTAGGCCGTCTGGGCCTGGGCCACCGCGGCCGTCCCCCGCAGGCCCAACACGGCGGGGTCGCCCCCCTCGCCGCCGGCCAGGGTCTCGAGCCGGTGGTCGACCTCGGTGTCCACCCGGCTCACGAAGAAGGACGCCACGCTCGCCACGTGCGCCAGTTCGTCGGCCCGGCCGGCCGCCACGAGCGCCTCGAGGCCGCGCAGGTAGGCGCCCATGACCTCTTCGTAGCGGTCGATCCCGAAGATCAGCGTGACGTTGATGCTGTGGCCCTCGCCGATCAGGGTCTCGATGGCCGGGACACCCTCGCGGGTGGCGGGCACCTTGACCAAGAGGTTGGGCTGGTTGATCCGCTTGTGCAGTTCCTGCGCCGACTTCACCGTCGAATCGGTGTCGTGGGCCTGGGCGGGGGAGACCTCGAGGGAGACGTAGCCGTCCTCGCCGTCGCTCTCGTCGTAGAGCTGACGCAGCATCTTCAGCGCGTGCTCGATGTCCGTGATCGCCATCTCCCAGTAGGCGGCCTCGACGGTGTGGTCCTTCATCAGCTCGCGGAACTGCTTGTCGTACGTGTCCTGGCCGCTGATCGCCTTGGCCAAGATGGTCGGATTGGACGTGATGCCACGCACCCCGAGCGCGAGGAAGTCGGCCAGCTGCCCGTCTTCGATCCAGTCGCGGCGCAGGTTGTCGAGCCAGGGGCTCTGGCCCCCGACGGCGTAGAGGTCCTGGAGTCGGGTCATCGGAGCCACCCCTTTCGTCTGTCGTTTCTCATCTCACTGTGCGCCCCTCCCGCCGGCGTGTCAGCCCCGGCGGTTGGCCAGCAGCGCGCGGGCCCGCTCCACGACGTGCTCCGTGGTGAAGCCGAGCTTCTCCATGACGACGTCGCCGGGCGCCGACGCGCCGAAACGGTCGAGGCCGATGGAGTCGTCGGCGTAGCGCTCCCACCCGAGTGTCGCCCCGGCCTCGACGCTGAGCACCGGCACCCCGGGCGGGAACACGTCGGCGCGGTAGTCCGCCGGTTGCTGCGCGAAGAGGTCCCACGAGGGGAAGGACACCACCCGGGCCCGGATGCCCTCCGACGCCAGCGTCGGGGCGGCGCCCAGGCAGAGCTGGACCTCGCTGCCCGTGCCGACCAGGACGATGTCGGGGGTGGCGTCGGCGTCGGCCAGCACGTAGGCGCCGCGCGCGACGCCTTCGGCCGCCCGGGAGGCCGTCTCGGCCAGCACGGGGATGTTCTGGCGGGTGAGGATCAGGCCGACGGGTCCGTTCGCCTCGACGGCGAGCTTCCAGGCCTGTGCCGTCTCCGAGGCATCGGCCGGTCGGATGAGGCTGAGGCCCGGCATGGCGCGCAGCGACATCAGGTGCTCCACCGGTTGGTGCGTCGGGCCGTCCTGGCCGAGCCCGATGGAGTCGTGCGTCCACGAGTACATGACGTGGCTGCCGCTGAGGCACGCCAGCCGCACCGCGGGCCGCATGTAGTCGGTGAAGACGAAGAACGTGCCGCCCAGGGGCAATATGCCGCCGTGCCGGGCCATGCCGGTCATCACGGCGCCCATACCGTGCTCGCGGATGCCGTAGTGCACCTGGATCCCGCGCGGCGACTCCTTCGACTGGATCTCCGCGCCCTTCACCTTCACCCCGTTGTTCCCGGTCAGGTCGGCCGAGCCCGCCAGCAGGCCGGGGATCCGGCCGACGGTGGCGTCGATGCACTGGTTCAAGGCATGGCGGGTCGCCAGCTGGGTGCCCGCCTCGAACGTCGGGAGGTCGTCGGCGAACCCCGGCAGCCCGTGCCCGGCCTGGGCGGCGTCCCAGGTGACGCGGTCGCCGTCCCACGCCTCGAAGCGCGCCGTCCACTCGGCGCGGTGCTTCGCCCCGCGGGCGACCTCGAGCTCGTAGAACTCGCGCACCTCGTCGGGGACCCAGAAGGTCTGGTCCGTCGGGAGGCCGAGGATCTCCTTGGTGAGGCGGATCTCGTCGGGGCCGAACGGGTCGCCGTGGGCCTTGTTGGTGTCGGTGAGATGCGGCGAGGGCCACCCGATGTGGCTGCGCAGGACAAGCAGGTTCGGCTTGGCGTCCGGAGTGTCGGAGGTGTACTCGAGCACCTCGCGGATCGCCGCCTCCAAGGCGTCCACGTCGTTCGCAATCTCGCCCAGGTAGTGAACCCGCCACCCGTAGGCCTCGAACCGCTTGACCGGGTCGTCGTTGTACGCCAGCTCGGTCGGGCCGTCGATGGTGATGTGGTTGTCGTCGTAGAACGCGAACAGGCGACCGAGCCCGAGGTGCCCCGCCAGCGACGCCGACTCGTGGGAGACGCCTTCCATCATGCAGCCGTCGCCCGCGATCACGAACGTGCGGTGGTCGCACACGTCGCTGCCGAAGGTCGTGCGCAGCCAGCGCTCGGCGAGCGCCATGCCGACCGCGTTGGCGAGCCCCTGTCCGAGTGGACCTGTCGTCACCTCGATCCCGGGCGTGTCGCGGTTCTCGGGATGACCCGGCGTCCGGCTGCCCCACTCACGGAACTGGCGCAGGTCCTCGAGTGAGAGGTCGTAGCCGGTGAGGTGCAGCATGGCGTACTGCAAGATGCACGCGTGCCCGCACGAGAGGACGAAGCGGTCACGGTCGGGCCAGTGCGGGTCGAGGGGGTCGTACTGCATGATCCGTGTCCACAGCACGTGGGCCAACGGGGCGAGCGCCATGGCGGTGCCCGTGTGGCCCGAATGGGCCTCCTCCGGCGCGTCCATGGCGATGCCGCGGATGACGTTGATGCCCAGCTCGACGAGCCTGGGGTCCTGCACCACCGGGGGAGATGTCTGCACCGTCACGAAAGTCACCCTAACCCGCCCTCCCCACCCGCAGGCAGGGCCGTCACCTACTATTCACCCTTCGTGACTTCCCGCATGCAGGTGCCGCCAAACAGCGACCTCACCCTCGGGATGACCTGCGTGGACAAGACGACGCCGGGCCGCTGCGTCTGGCGCATGAAGGCCGACGAGCGCTTCGCCAACCCGGCCGGGATCATGCAGGGTGGCTTCATCGGGGCCTTCGCCGACTCGGCCATGGGCTCCGCCGCCGTGACGTTCGTGGAGAGCCGGCGCGTGTTCTGCTCCAACGCGGAAATGAAGATCAGCTTCCTCGGGGCCGTCGATCCCGGGGCCGATCTGACCTGCACGGCGGAGGTCGTGTCGGGCGGGCGGCGCGTCGCCTTCGTGGAGGCGAGCGTCGTGTCCCGCACGCCCGGCGCCGCCGACGAGCGCCTCGTCGCCCGGGCGTCGTCCACCTACATCTACAAGGAACGCGACTGACGCCACCCATTTGGGTCTTGTTTGCACCGCGTCGGCGCAGGCACCAGGATTATCGGCCACATGACACCACGGTCAGACGACGACAACGGCAGCCACGGGCTGCGCCACGCCGGGGACGACGCGTTCCAGCTGACGGTCGACTACCTCAAGCAGGAGACCGTCCAGCCCCTCAAGGGACTCGGCCGGTTCCTCTACATGGGCATCGCGGGGTCCTTCTTCCTCGCCTTCGGGATCCTCTTGATCCTCCTGGGCGTCCTCCGGCTCCTCCAGACCGAGACCGGCACAGCGCTGACCGGGGACTGGTCGTGGGTGCCCTACGCTGCGGTGGTCGTGCTCGGGATCGCCGTCATCGGCGTGGCTGTCTGGCGCGTCACCGCCGGGCCCGGGCAGGAGAAGCTGCCGGCGGTGATGGCGCGGCGCGAAGCGAGCGAGACCGGAGTCGAGGAGGAGGCGAGCTGATGGCAGGGACAACGACCAAGGCGGGCAGCAACGGACGGCTCATCACCCGCGAGGACCTGCAAGCGGCGTACGCGCAGGTCGTCGGCGAGGGAGAGGCCACGGCACGGGCCGCGGCACCGCGGGGCCTGGCGATCGGCGGCGCGCTGGCGATCGTGGTGATCGCCCTCGCCTTCTTGGCCGGGCGTCGCCGCGGCCGGGCACGCTCGGCGGTCGTCGAGATCCGGCGGCTCTGACATGGACATCCTGCTTCGGCGCTTCCTGCGCGCCGGGGTGCGGCGGGGCCTCGCCGGGAACTGGTACTGGTTCCTCCTTGCGGCCGCGACTTTCTTCTTGCGGCGCGTGCTGAACGACCGGACGAGCGTCGTGTCGACGGTCACGGTGTCGCCGGGCGAGCAGGTGCTGATCACCGTGCGGGACCGCAACGCAGCGCGCGACCGCATCGCGGAACCGGTCACCGTCGACGCCTGACGCCCCGATGACGGGCCCCTTGGCGGCAGGGGAGCGGGTGCTCCTCATCGACCCCAAGGACCGGCGTTACCTCATTACCTTGGTGGCGGGCGCCACCTTCCACACGCACGCGGGCGTGGTGGCCCACGACGACATCATCGGGGCGACGGAGGGCTGCACCATCAACGGGTCGACCGGACGCGCCTTCCTGGTACTGCGACCGACCATGAGCGACGTCGTGCTCAAGATGCCGCGCGGGGCCCAGGTGATCTACCCGAAGGACCTCGGGGCGATCCTCATTGCGGCGGACATCGCGCCGGGACAGCGGGTGCTCGAGGCCGGGGTGGGCTCGGGCGCGCTCTCCATGACCGTCTTGCGCGCCGGAGCGTCCGTCGTCGGCTACGAGCTGCGCGAGGACTTTGCCGACCGCGCCCGGGCCAACGTGGTCGACGCGATCGGTTCCGACGCGCCCTACCGCGTGGAGATCCGTGACGTGACCGAGGGCATTGACGAACACGACCTCGACCGCGTGCTGCTTGACATGCCCGAGCCACACAAGGTGGTCGGCGCGGCTGCGAAGGCGCTGCGCCCGGGGGGCATCCTCCTGGCCTACCTGCCCACCATCAATCAAACGGCGCTGTTGCGCCAGGCGCTCGACGACCCGGGCGCCGGCTTCGGCCTGGCCGAGACACAGGAGATCATTCGCCGCACGTGGCACATAGAGGCGCGGTCCGTGCGGCCGGACCACCGGATGGTCGGCCACACCGGCTTCCTCACCACGGCACGCCGCATCGGAGCCTGAGCGATGGACGAGGGCGTGCGGGCGTACATAGAGGCCATCGAGCCCGAGCGACGCCCGCTGTTCGAACGGCTGCACGCGCTCGTGCTCGAGACGCATCCCGAGGCCGAGGTGGCGCTCTCCTACGACATGCCCGGGTACCGGGTCGGGTCTCGCCGGCTCAACCTCGGCGCCTGGAGACACGGGGTCTCGGTCTACGGATGGCGAAAGGACAACGACGGCGGCTTCGCAGCCCAGCATCCCGAGCTCTCGAGCGGCAAGAGCACGATTCGCATCCGGCGACGTGACGCCGAGGGGATCTCGGACGACGAGTTCCGGGGTCTGCTGGGCGGGGCGCTCGAGCCGTAACGCTCCACCGAGCGGCGCAGCTGGTCCGGGCCCATGCACCCCGTCCGAACCCGGCCTGGCGGAGCCGGGCCCGGCCCGCCGTGCCGATGTCGGGCGTACCCGGGGCGGTCGGCGACCCGAAGAGAAGGAAACGAGGTGGCGGAAAGTGAAAAGGAAAGAAAGGACGAGTGGGGGAGCGGAGCGGCGAGTCAGTCGCTCTCGATGAAGATGCACTCGCCGGGGCATTCCTCGGAGGCCTCGGTCACGGCGTCCTCCAGGTCGCCCGGGACGGCGGCCATGCCGGCCGAGCCACCCGGGTCGTTCTTGACGTCGCCGCCTTCCTTCACGTAGGCGAGGCCGTCGTCGAGCAGGGTGAAGACGGCCGGCGCGATCTCCTCGCACAGCCCGTCGCCCGTGCAGAGATCCTGGTCGATCCAGACCTTCATGTACCTGTCTCTCTCCCTTGTCGAGCCGCCCGACGGGCCAGCTGGACCGTAGTGAGGCGTGCCGCGCGCCGTCAATCCGGCCCGCCAGACACCACCCAGCCTACCTGGCCGGGGTCGGTGTCCCGGTTCATCCTCGTCGCACTCAAGTTGCTGGCGAAACCCGGTGAGGATGCTGGCAAAACCCGCTGAGGCGAGGGCTAGGGTGATTGGCAGTGACGGTGAATCCGGACGAAGCCGCCGCCCAGGCCGAGGCGCTGCGCGCCGAGCTGGCGGATGCCGAGGATGAGATCCACGCGCTCCGGCGTCGGCTGCAGGAGAGCCCCGGCCGCGTCCAGGCTCTCGAGGAGCGCCTCCTCGAGTCCAAGGGGCAGCTGGCCCAGGCGACGTCGCAGAACGAGAAGCTGACCTTCACCCTGCAGCAGGCCAAGGAACAACTCGCCGCGCTGCGCGAGGAGGTCGAGAAGCTCACCCAGCCGCCGGCCGCGTACGGCACCTTCCTCGGGGTGAACGAGGACGGCACCGTCGACGTCTTCTCGAGCGGCCGCAAGATGCGGGTGAGCCTGCATCCCGACATCGACCCCGGGCAGATCCGCAAGGGCAACGAGGTCGTGCTCAACGAGAGCCTCAACGTCGTCCTGGTGCGCGAAGGCGAGTTCTCGGGCGAGGTCGTGACCTTGAAGGAGCAGCTCGAGGACAGGCGCCGCTGCATGGTCTACGCCCGGGCCGACGAGGAACGGGTGGCCGAGCTGTCCGAGGAGATGATGGGGGTGCGCCTGAGGGCCGGCGACTCCCTGCTCATGGACGTGCGGACCCAGCTCCTGATTGAGAAGCTGCCCAAGCTCGAGAGCGAGGAGCTCGTCCTCGAAGAGGTCCCCGACATCACGTACGCCGACGTCGGCGGGCTCGACGTCCAGATCGAGGCGATCACCGACGCCGTCGAGCTGCCCTACATGCACCGCGACCTCTTCTCCGAGTACTCGCTGCCCGCGCCCAAGGGCATCCTCCTCTACGGCCCGCCGGGCTGCGGCAAGACGCTCATCGCCAAGGCCGTGGCCAACTCGCTGGCCAAAAAGGTGGCCCAGAAGACGGGCAACGACAACGTCCGCAGCTTCTTCCTCAACATCAAGGGCCCCGAGCTGCTGAACAAGTACGTCGGCGAGACCGAGCGCCAGATCCGCCAGGTCTTCCAGCGGGCCCGGGAGAAGGCCGACGAGGGCATGCCCGTCATCGTGTTCTTCGACGAGATGGAATCGCTGTTCCGCACCCGGGGCACGGGGATCAGCTCGGACATGGAGTCGACGATCGTGCCGCAGCTGCTGGCCGAGATCGACGGCGTGGAGTCGCTGCGAGACGTCATCGTGATCGGCGCCTCCAACCGCGAGGACCTCATCGACCCGGCCATCCTGCGCCCGGGCCGCCTCGACGTGAAGATCAAGATCGAGCGGCCCAACGAAGAGGCCGCCGGCCAGATCTTCAGCCGCTATCTGACCGCCGACCTGCCCTTGGACCCGGACGAGGTCGGCCGCCTCGGCGGGGGTGACGCGGCCAAGGCGGTCCAGGCCATGATCGAGCAGACGGTCGCCGACATGTACCGCGAGGACGACGAGAACCGCTTCCTCGAGGTCACCTACCAGAACGGCGACAAGGAGATCCTCTACTACCGCGACTTCGCCTCGGGGGCGATGATCGAGAACATTGTGCGCCGGGCCAAGAAGCTGGCCATCAAGCGGGTCATCGCCGGGCAACCCGGCGGCATCCGCACGGCCGACATGCTCGAGTCCATCCGCCAGGAGTACAAGGAGAACGAGGACCTGCCGAACACCACCAACCCGGACGACTGGGCGCGGATCTCGGGCAAGAAGGGTGAGCGGATCGTCTACGTCCGTACCCTGCTCACGGAGGATCGCGAGGTGCACGGAGGCCGTTCGATCGAGCGGGTAGGCACCGGCCAGTACCTCTAGAAGTAGGGTCGGACCGTGGCTACGACCAAGGTCTGTGGAATCGAGACCGAGTACGGCATCCACTCGCCCGGACCCGAGCAGAACCCGATTGCCGCGTCGTCGGTCCTCGTCAACGCGTACGCCGCCGATGTCGAGCAGCAGATCGGCTGGGACTTCGAGGACGAAACGCCGGGCAACGACGCCCGCGGCTTCGCCCGGGAGGGCTCGCTCGCCCCGATGGTCGAGACGCATTTGGCGAACACGGTGCTCACCAACGGGGCCCGCTTCTACGTCGACCACGCCCACCCCGAGTACTCGAGCCCCGAGTGCCTGACTCCTTTGGAGTGTTTGGTCTACGACAAGGCGGGGGAGGAGGTCCTGCGCCGGGCGATGGTGGCCGCGGCCTTGCGGATCCCGGACCAGCCCGCCCCCGTCGTCCACAAGAACAACTCGGACGGCAAGGGCAACTCCTACGGCTGCCACGAGAACTACATGATGGACCGCGCCGTGCCCTTCGCCAGGGTGATCGACGGGGTGGTGCCCCACTTCGTCTCGCGCACGGTGTACACGGGGTCGGGGAAGGTGGGGGTGGAGACGCCGGCGCTCGACGCCGAGACCGTGGAGTACCAGATTTCGCAGCGCGCCGAGTTCTTCGAGGAGATCGTCGGCCTGGAGACGACGCTGAAGCGGCCCATCGTCAACACCCGTGACGAGCCGCACGCCGATCCCAAGCGGTTCCGGCGGCTGCACGTGATCGTCGGCGACGCCAACCTGTCGGAGATCGCGACGCTGCTGAAGGTGGGGACGACGGCCATCGTCTTGTCGATGGTGGAGGACGAGGCCGGGCCGACCCGTGATCTGTCCCTGTCCGACCCGGTGCGGGCGCTGCACCAGGTGTCGGCCGACCTGTCGCTCTCGCGACCACTCGCGCTGACCGACGGCTCGACAGCCACCGCCTTGGAGCTCCAGTGGGAGCTCTTCGGCGCGGCCCGCAAGTACGCCGAGGAGTTCGGCCTGACGTCGCTGGGGGACGACGGGGCGGTGGGCGCCCTCGTCATGGAGCACTGGGAGTCGGTGCTCGAGGGGCTGGAGTCGGACCCGTCCTCCCTGGCCGACACGCTGGACTGGGTGGCCAAGCGCGACCTGTTGATCGCCTACCAGGAGCGGCACGCCTGCGGCTGGAAGGACCCGCGGGTGGCTGCACTGGCGTTGCAGTACCACGACCTGCGGCCGGACAAGTCCGTCTTCCGGCGTCTCGACATGCGCCGGGTGGTAGACCCGAAGCAGGTGGCCGAGGCGGTGAGCGAGCCGCCGCTGGGCACGCGCGCCTGGTTCCGCGGCAAGTGCCTGGCCCGCTGGCCCGACGCGGTCGTGACCGCAAACTGGGATTCACTCGTGTTCGACATCGGGACGGACCCGTTGCGGCGCGTCCCTATGATGGACCCCTTGAAGGGAACAGCCGAACACACGGGTGCGCTCCTGGCGCAGAGCACAGGGCCGGCGGACCTGCTCAATCGGCTCAACTCCTAGGCGAAACAGTCGAAACAAGTCGTAATCCAAGGACGGGGACAGGCGATGGCAGAACAGGAACATAAACGGAAGGGCTCGGGCACTCGGTCCACCGAGACCGAGACCGAGGTCGAGGAGGCGGCTCCGGCCGCCTCGGAACGTGGCGAGAAGATCAAGGCGGAGCTCGACGATCTCCTCGACGAGATCGACGAGGTCCTCGAGGACAACGCGGAGGAATTCGTCCGCAACTACGTGCAAAAGGGTGGGCAGTAGCCGCCCGTGGGCCTTCCTCTCTTCCCCCCGGAGCGTGATCCGGGTCCAGACTTTGTCGGGCTCCTGCGCCTGACCGCCGACGGCGCCGGCGACGCGGCACGAGCTGTGGCGGTCGGCTCGGCGGGCGCCGCGGGTCTGCCGGTCGACGTCCCCCACGGCACCACAGTGGTGGCGCTGCGCTACGCCGACGGCGTCGTCATGGCGGGCGACCGCCGGGCCACCGCCGGGAACATCATCGCCCAGCGCGACCTGGAGAAGGTGTTCCCGGCCGACCGGTACTCGGCCATCGCCATCGCCGGGACGGCTGGGATGGCCTTGGAGATGGTGCGCCTGTTCCAGGTGCAGCTCGAGCACTACGAGAAGGTGGAGGGGGCGACCCTGTCCCTCGAGGGCAAGGCCAACCAGCTGGCCCAGATGGTGCGCCAGCACCTGCCGCTGGCCATGCAAGGCCTGGTCGTCGTCCCGCTCTTCGCCGGCTACGACACGGCGCGGGGTACCGGCCGCATCTTCAACTACGACGTCACGGGCGGCCACTACGAGGACACCGACTTCCAGGCCACCGGGTCGGGCGGGCGCGACGCCCGCAGCACGGTGAAGCTCGGCTGGCGCGAGGCGCTACCCGTCGGCGACGCGCTCGACCTGGCGATCCAGGCGCTTTACGACGCCGCCGACGAGGACTCGGCCACCGGCGGCCCGGATCCGGTCCGCGGCATCTACCCGATCGTCGCCGTGGTCGACGCCCAGGGCTACCGCGAGGTGCCCGAGGCGGACGTGGCCGAGCGCTTCACCGAACTGATCGCCCGCAAGCGGGCAGAGCGTGCCTCAGCATGAGCATGCCGTTCTACGTCGCGCCCGAGCAGGTCATGAAGGACCGGGCCGAGTACGCCCAGAAGGGCATCGCCCGGGGTCGCTCCCTGGTCGCCACCACATACGACACGGGCATCGCCATCGTGGCTGAGAACCCGTCCCGCTCGCTGCACAAGATCAGCGAGATCTACGACCGCATCGCCTTCGGCGGGGTCGGCAAGTACAACGAGTACGACCAGCTGCGCGTGGCCGGGGTCCGGCACGCCGACACCAAGGGCTACGCCTTCAGCCGCGAGGACGTCGACGCCCGCTCCTTGGCGAATCTCTACGCGCAGTACCTCGGCAACGTGTTCACCCACGAGATGAAGCCGATGGAGGTGGAGATCCTGGTGGCCGAGCTCGACGACGACCAGAATCAGCTGTACCACATCGCCTACGAGGGGACGATCACCGACCAGGACCACTTCGCCGTCCTCGGCGGTGACGCCGAGACCATCACCGAGCGGGTATCCGCCGCCTGGCAGCCCGATTGGGACATGGCCACAGCCATCAAGGCGGCCGCGGCGGCGCTGGCCGGCCCGGACCGCACGCTGGGGGCCGGTGACCTCGAGGTGGCCACCCTGAGCCGGGGCAACGGACGTCGGACCTTCCGACGGGTGGACGAACCGGAGCTGGCGCAACTGCTGGCATAGGCAGCGGTACGGTTAGCCCAGTGGACCGCCGCATCTTCGGGGTCGAGAACGAGTACGGGGTGACCTTCACCCTGCGCGGCCAGCGACGCCTGAGCCCCGACGAGGTGGCGCGCTACCTCTTCCGCCGGGTGGTCTCGTGGGGCCGCTCGTCCAACGTGTTCTTGGAGAACGGCGCGCGGCTCTACCTGGACGTGGGGAGCCATCCCGAGTACGCCACGCCCGAGTGCGACCGCATCAGCGACGTCGTCGTGCACGACAAGGCGGGGGAGTGGATCCTGGCCCAGCTCGTGACCGGTGCGCAGGCCCGCCTGCGCGAAGAGGGCATCCGCGGCGAGGTGTACCTCTTCAAGAACAACACGGACTCGGTCGGCAACTCCTACGGGTGCCACGAGAATTACCTGACCGAGCGGAACGACGAGTTCAACCGCTACACCGAGGTGCTCATCCCGTTCTTGGTCTCGCGCCAGATTTATGCCGGCGCCGGCAAGGTGCTCCAGACGGCGCGCGGCGCGGTTTTCTGCCTCAGCCAGCGGGCCGAGCACATCTGGGAGGGGGTCTCGTCGGCCACGACGCGCAGCCGCCCCATCATCAACACGCGGGACGAGCCCCACGCCGACGCCGAACGGTTCCGGCGCCTGCACGTCATTGTCGGCGACTCCAACATGAGCGAGTACGCCACCTTCCTCAAGGTCGGCACGACCTCCATCCTGCTCGCCATGCTCGAGGACTCCTCGACCGTGCTGCGCGACCTCACACTCGAGAACCCGATCCGCGCCATCCGGGAGATCAGCCACGACATCACCTGCCAGCGCCGGGTGCGGCTGGCCAACGGGCGCGAGATGCGCGCCCTGGACATTCAGGTCGAATACCTGGAGCGCGCGTTGAAATTCCGTGAGCGTCGGGGCCTGTCGCCGGAGGAGGACCGGGCGCTCGACATGTGGGAGCACTGCCTCAAGGGCCTCGAGGCCGACCCGACGTCGCTGTGGCGCGAGTGTGACTGGGTGGCCAAGCACCGCCTGGTCGAGCAAGTGCGGCGCCGCCACGACGTGTCGCTGTCGCACCCCAAGGTGGCGATGATCGACCTGATGTACCACGACGTGGACCGCAGCCGCGGGCTGTTCTACAAGTTGCAGAAGCGCGACGAGATGGAACGGACGTGCACGGACGAAGCCATCACCGAGGCCATGACCAAGCCTCCCGAGACGACGCGGGCCCGCCTGCGGGGTGCGTTCGTCAAGCGGGCCAAGGAACGGCGCCGCGACTTCACGGTGGACTGGGTCCACCTCAAGTTGAACGACCAGGCCCAGCGCACGGTCTTGTTGAAGGATCCGTTCAAATCACACGACGAGCGGGTGGAGCGGCTCATCCAATCGCTCTAGTGCGCCGTAGAGTAAGGGCACATGTTCAACCTCGACCCGGCAAAGCTGCTGGTCATCGGCATCGTGGCGATCATCCTCCTGGGACCCGACAAGCTGCCCCAGGTGGCGAAGCAGGCCGGCGCGGCCTGGCGCCACTTCAACGAATTCCGGCACCGCATGGAGTCCGAGGTCCGCAACACCATGCCCGACCTCCCGCCGACGTCGGAGATCGCGCGGCTGGCCCGCTCACCCTCGGCGCTCTTGAACCACCTCTCGACCCTGTCGTCGGACGCTGACGGTGACGCTGCTCCTGACCCTTCTGCTGACCCTGACGAGGTGCCCGACGGCGCGTTCCAGCCGCCGGGTGACCTTGGTGGTGGTGCGGCGGGGTACGGCGCCGTCGGGACCAACGGGGCTGAAGGGGCCAATCACGTGACGCAGCGGGACGGTGGGTCAGTGACCCCGACCGTCCCGGTCGCCGGCGCGCCCTCGCGGCCCGCGGACCGGTCGGCCCCGTCGCCGACACCGACCGCCCCCGCGGCCCAGGCGCCCGAGGTGTCAGAGGCGTCCCAGGTGATCGTCCCGGGCGATCCCACGCTCAACTGATCGGCGCGACCGTGGTGAGCCTCCCCTTCACCGTCAAGCGCCGGAACCGGCCGTCCCCGGACAGCATGACGCTGGGCGAGCACCTCGGCGAGCTCCGCCGCCGGCTCATCATCTGTGTCGTCGTGTTCGTCGCCGCCGCCCTGGTCGCCGTCTTCGCCTACGAACCCATCCTCCACTTCTTGCTGCGTCCCCTGTGCAACGTCGATGCCTCGACCCAGCACCACACCAGCGCGGGCAGCTCGTTCATCGTGTCGTCGAACGGGACGTGCAACCTCTTCGTGACCTCGCCGCTCGACGGGCTGACGCTGCGCATCAAGATCGCGCTCTTCGGCGGCTTGGTCCTGGCGTCGCCGGTCATCCTCTTCCAGCTGTGGCGCTTCGTCACCCCGGGCCTCAAGGCGTCGGAGCGACGCTACGCCGTCCCCTTCGTGCTCAGCTCGTTCGTCCTCTTCCTGGCCGGTGCGGCGACGGCCTACATCACGCTGCCCCACGCACTCGGATGGCTCAAGTCCGTCGGCGGTCCCAACCTGCAGGCCATCTACGACCCCATTCCGTATCTCGGCCTGATCCTCTTGATGATGACCATCTTCGGGCTCACCTTCGAATTTCCGGTCGTCCTGGTCTCGTTGGAACTGGCCCGAGTGGTCACGCCGGCGCGCCTCCTGCACTCGTGGCGCTGGGCCGTGATCACCATCGTGGTCGTCGCTGCCGTCTTCACGCCGAGCTCGGACCCGTTCTCCATGTTCGCCCTGGCCGTTCCCCTCGTGGCCTTCTACTTCATCTCCATCGGCATCGGGAAGCTGCTCGGGCGTTGACCGCCTCCCCGTGGCCCGTCCAGGAGACGGCCCGGCTGGCGGAGTTCGAAGCCGGCCTGCCGTTCGCCCTCGACGACTTCCAGCACGACGCCTTCCGGGCATTGGACGGCGGGCAGTCGGTGCTCGTGTCGGCGCCGACCGGATCGGGCAAGACCCTCGTCGCGGCGTACTCCGTGCACCGGGCGCTGTTGGCGCGGGGCAAGGCCTTCTACACCACGCCGCTCAAGGCGCTGTCCAATCAGAAGTACAACGAGCTGGTCGCGACCTACGGCGCCGACCACGTCGGGCTCCTCACGGGCGACACGACGGTGCGGCCGCGGGCCCCGGTGGTGGTGATGACGACCGAGGTGCTGCGCAACATGCTCCTGGCGGGGTCCGATCTCCTCGAGGGCCTGCACACCGTGGTACTCGACGAGGTGCACTTCATTCAGGACCCCTACCGAGGCGGCGTGTGGGAGGAGGTGCTGGTGCTGTCGCCGCCCGAGGTGCGTTTCGTGTGCCTCTCCGCCACGGTGAACAACGCAGACGAGCTGGGTGGATGGTTGCGCTCGGTGCGCGGTGACACGGCGGTGATCGTCGAGCGCCAGCGCCCGATCGTGCTGCGTCACCACTTCGCGGTGCACCGCCGCGAGGACGACGAGATCATGGTCGTCCCATTGCTGCAGGACAACGGGCGGCCGGGCGGTGAGGGGCTCCGGATCGACCAGGCCGTCCGGCGCGCCTTCCAGGGTCGGGCCGCCCACTGGCAACCCCGCGGTCGCGGCCCGCGCCTGCCCTTCCGCTCGCCGTTGCGCACCGAGATGATCGAGGAACTCGGGGCGCTGGAGATGCTTCCGGCCATCGTGTTCATCTTCAGCCGGGCCGCGTGCGACGACGCCGTGCGCCAGGTCGTGCGCGACGGCGTGCGCCTGACCGACGCGGCGGAGCGGGCGGCCATCCGGCAGGTGGCGGAGCGCCGGGTGGAGCCGCTCGGCGACGACGACCTGCGAGTGCTCGGGTACGACGACTGGCTGGAGGGGTTGGAGCGCGGCGTCGCGGCCCACCACGCCGGGATGGTCCCCGTGTTCCGGGAGACGGTGGAGGAGTGTTTCGAGGCGGGTCTGCTGAAAGTGGTGTTCGCCACCGAGACGCTGTCCCTCGGCATCAACATGCCGGCGCGGTCGGTGGTGATTGAGCGCTTCACCAAGTACGGCAGCGCGGGCCGGGCCACGCTCACGTCGGGGGAATACCTGCAGTTGACCGGCCGGGCCGGTCGCCGCGGACTCGACGAGGAGGGCCACGCCGTCGTGGCCTGGTCGACCGAGATCACCTTCGACGAGGCTGCCCGCGTGGCGGCGGCGCCGCCCCCCGATCTGCGCTCGTCCTTCCGGCCCACCTACAACCTGGCCGTCAACCTGGTCGCCCGCTTCGACCGCGACGCTGCCCACGCCGTCCTGAAGCGCTCCTTCGCCCAATGGCAGGCCCGCAAGCCCGATCTGCTGGAACGCCAACTGGAACACCGGATGGCCGTGCTCGACGAGATGGGGTATCTCGACGGTTGGGAGTTGACGGCGGCCGGGCGACGGCTGTCTCGCATCTACCACGAGGCGGACCTCCTCGTCGCCGAAGCCTTGGGCTCAGACGTGCTGCGCGACGCCGAGCCCGCCGTGCTGGCCGGCGTCCTGTCCTCGGTCGTGTTCGAGCCGCGGCGGGCGCGGCGCGTCCTGGGCCAGGGGCACGGCCAGGGGCATGGCCACGGGCACCGGCGCGGGAAGCGGCGCGCCCCGCTGCAGGACCGCCTGGGGGACAAGCGCACCTCTGAGCTGGCGTGGCGCTGCCAGGCGGTGAGTGCCATGGCCGAACGCATCCGCGCCGTCGAAGAGGCCCACCTGGTGCCCCGGACCCGCCAGCCGGCGCCCGGCCTGGCCACGGCAGTGGCGTCGTGGACGCGGGGAGCTCCTTTTTCGACCGCCCTCGCCGTGGCGGCGCGAGACGTGGGGGAGCTGGCGCCAGGCGATTTCGTCCGGACCATGAAGTCGGTGGCGGACCTGGCCCAGCAGGTGTCCCACACGGCGACGGACCCCCACGTGGCCGCCGCCGCCCGGGAGGCCGTGGAGATGCTGGTGCGGGGGGTGGTCGCCGGGGGCGTGCCGGCCGGCTGAGCCCCCGGGCCCATCCGCCACCGCCGCGTCACCCTCGTTCTAGGGTTACCCGGGCATGTTCCCCTACTCCGAAGAGCGCTTCTCCGCGGACGAGGAGACCGTCCTCCGCCGGTACGTCACCAACCTGGACCAGCCGGTCTTTGCCCTGGTCAACCTGCCTGAAGTGGTCAAGGGAGCGCTCTTCGCCCGGTACTCGCGCTCGCCCAAGAGCCTCCGCCGGCTCTTCCTCGATGAGTTCGTGGGCGACCTGGACGTCTCGGGGGACGCCACGGTCGACGCCACCGTTGGCCTGGAACGGGCCGAAAGGCTCTACGAGAAGGTCTTCGTCGAGTACGGCGACGACTCGGTCGCCCAACTGGGCGGTGTCCATCTCGCCTGCGAGCAGGCGTCCAACGTGTTGTCGAAGGTGCTCGAGTGGGGACGCCTCATGGCCTATCTCGAGCAGTCGACTCGCTACATCGCCTACAACCAACGCCTCGAGAATGGTCAGTACCGCTACTACCGCCCCCCGGAGATCCTCGACTCGCCGCACGGTGCCCGCTTCGTCGGCGAGATGGACCGCGTCTTCGACACCTACGGCGCGCTGTTGCCGCTCATGCACGCGTCGGTGGCCGAACGCTTCCCCCAACAGGCGGGCGACAGCGATTTCGTCTACCGCCAGGCGACCCGTGCCAAATCACTCGACGCGCTCCGCGGCTTGTTGCCGGCCGCATCGCTGTCCAACATCGGGATCTACGGCACGGGCCAGTCCTACGAACAGTTGCTGCTGCGCATGCGCGCTCACCCGCTACCCGAGGCGCGCCGCTACGCGGACATGATGCTCGACGAGCTGCGCAAGGTGATCCCATCGTTCCTCCAACGCGTCGACGTCCCCGAGCGCGGAGGTGAATGGTCCGCCTATCTCGCGTCGACACGGAGGGACGCGGCATGCGTCGTGGCGCGCCTGTGGCCTGACCTCGTCGCCGGCTCTGCTTCGGCGGGATCGCCCGATTCCGGCCGCGGAGAAGTGGTGGAGGTCCTGCTCCTCGACTTCGATCCGGCAGGGGAGGAGAAAGTCCTGGTGGCGGCCTGTTTCTCCCAGCTCGGCTGTTCGGAGCGGGAGGCAGCCGGCCGGGTGGCCCGGCTCGGCCACGACGACCGGGTCGCCTTGTTGCGGGCGTACGTCGGAGACCGCCGGAACCGCCGGCACCGCCCCGGGCGCGCCTTCGAACGCACCGACTACCGGTTCGAGCTCGTCACCGACTACGGCGCCTTCCGCGACCTGCAGCGGCACCGCATGCTCACAATGGAATGGCAGCGCCTCGGGATCTCACTGGGCTACGACATGCCGGACCTGGTGGACGAAGCCGGACTCGGGGAGCGCTACGACGAGGCGATCGGCCGCGCCGAGGACCTCTACCGGTCGCTCGTGCCCGACTTCCCCGAGCAGGCGTCGTACGCCGTCGCGCTGGCGCACCGCATCCGCTACGTGATGCAGTTCAACGCGCGTGAAGCGATGCACCTCGTGGAGCTGCGTTCGGGCACGCAAGGCCATCCGGCCTATCGGAGGGTGGCACAGCAGATGCACCGGGCGATCGCCGAGGTCGCGGGCCATCGGGCGCTGGCAGAGGCGATGACCTTCGTCGATCACGGCGCGACCGACCTCGAGCGTTTGGAATCCGAGCGCCGGGCGGAGCGCAGAAGGTCGGAAAAATCTGCAACCCATTGACCAGGAACTACCCCTGTTGTCCCTGGTGACAGAGCCTTTGCACTTCTTGACGACCCCGCCCCCGGCTTGCCTAATGTACGGCAGTCCCCACGCCCCATAAGGACGCTGCAGAGCTGCTGCAGTCAGGGGGGGATGTGCTGTGAGAGGCGGAGGTAGGCCCTGGGGGTCGAGTAGAGAACGTGTTGCTTGCCTGGCTGCGCCGGGCCTGCAAGATGGCGCCAAAGACCCCAGGGCCCGCCCGCCCGAAACCTTTCGACTTTCGTCGCTGCAACGACCGTCCCGAGCCTGATCCGGGCGCTCGCGCGGAGCGATTGAACGGTCATTCGGACCGTCTATGCTCCGGCGGCAAATGGCGACCAAGAAGAAGGCCAAAGTCGAAGAACCCGAGGCGGAGAGCCCCGCGATCGAGGACGAAGAGACCCTCGATGACGCGGACCTCGACATCGACGACGAAGACGCCCTCGACCAGATCGACGAAGTGGGCATCGCGGACGAGGAGGAAGACGACGACATCACCGACCTCGAAGAGGAGGAAGAGGAGGATGTCGAGGAGATCCTGACACCCTCCCCGGCGGCGGTCGTCGAGCGCTCGGGCGAGGGCGAGGAGGACGAGGAAGAAGAGGAGCCCGACGACGAGGACGTCGAGGCGAGTCTCGACGTCATCCTCAAGGAGCGCCTCGTCGTCGAGGACGAACCCGAGGACGAGGAGGCGACGGACCAAGAGGACAAGACGGAGGGTAACGAGCGGGTGCTGCCCAAGCAGCCCGACGAATTCGTCTGCCGCTCGTGCTTCTTGGTCAAGCACCCGAGCCAGTTGGCGGACAAGAAGCACATGCTCTGCCGGGATTGTGTCTGACGGAACGGCGTCTGACGGAACGGGACCAGACGGCCCGCCGGCGCCGAAAGGACCGCTGCATCGCACCCTCGACGTCTGCGTCTTCGCCCCGGTGGGCATGGCCGTGACGGCCGCGGACGATCTCCCCGAGCTCGTCGCCAAGGGACGGGCGCGCGTCGAACTGGAGCTCAGCAACGCCCGCATCGTGGGTCGCTGGGTCGTGGCCCGGGAGACCCGCCGCGTCACCCAAGCGCTCGCGAACATCCTCGGCAACGGCACGACGCCGGAGGAGGCGAGCAACCCGAGCCAATCGCCCCACGCCGCAGCCCCCGAATCGCCATCGGTGGTCCCAGCGGCGCGTCCCGTGCCGGATGCAGCCGCCGAGGCGATCGTCGGGAGCGTGCTGGCCGACTACGACACCCTGAGCGCCTCGCAGGTGGTCCGGCGCCTCGAGAACCTGGGCCACGACGAGCTCCGCGCCGTCCAACGCTACGAGGCCTCGACCCGGAACCGGCGCACCATCTTGAATCGCGCCAGCCAGCTGCTCGACCAGGGCCCGGCTGCAGCGCATTCCGGCTGACCGCCCGTGGAGCTGGCCCGGCCGGCCACGGAGGCGGACCGGGCCGCGTGCGCCGCCCTGGTCCGTGACGCCCTCGATGGCGCGGCCACCATGCGCGGCGGACCGGCCCTGATCGGCGAGGCGACGGCCGAGGGCCTGCTCGCGCGCTGGTCCCGGCCGGGCGAGGCCCGCCTCCTCGTCGGAGAGTACGAGGGGGCCGTCGTCGGCGTCCTCGGCATCACGGCCACCCCGGTGGGGGAGGGGGGCGACGGAGCCGCCCCGAGGGCGCTCGTCGAGTGCTGCTACGTCGAGCGCGGTGGGCGCGGCGTGGGCGTCGGGTCCGCCCTCATGGAAGCGGCCGTGCAGTGGAGCGTGGCGCGCGGCTGTGCGGAGGTCGATGCACTGGCGCTGCCGGGGGACCGCTCCACGAAACAGCGCCTCGAGGCAGCCGGGTTCACGGCGCGCCTGTTGACGCTCAGCCGCCGGTTGGGCTGAACCGCCGCTCGGTGTTGACCCGCCGCGGCGGGGGCGGGGGGATGCGCAGACCGAGGAGCTTGGCCAGCGCGGGCACTGAGCCCGCAGCGTGGCGCGCCGCCTGCTTGGCGACCTCGTCGTCGGGGATCCCGGCCGGCTTCACGGTGCGGCGCACGGGTGACGCCACCACGGCGTCGAGCAGTTGCATCCACTCCTCGGGCGCCTTGTCCGGCGAGAGGGCCTCGCCCCCCGCGGCCGCCAGGCGCACCGCCAGCTCGGCCGGAATCCGGGTGCCTGGTTCGGGCGGCCGGATGGACGCCTCGACCGCTTGCAGGATGCGGCCGTCGTTCAGGGCGTTGGTGATGCGGGCCAGCCACTCCTCGCGCAGCGCGGTCGTGCGCTGTTCGAGAGACTCCCGCAACGCCTTGGCCGTGGCGCGCCCCTCCTCGTCGAGGTTCACCGTGCGCGACGCTGCGACCACGGCCCGCAGCTCGCGCAGGCGATAGTCCTTGCCGGCCGTCTGGGCCACCGAGGCGCGGTCCTTCCAGTCGGCCAACCGCACGGTCGGCAGCAGCTCGTCCGCCATGGCCAACAGGGCGTCGGCGGCGACGGGCGGCTTCCCGGCCGCCTTGGACGCGGTGTTCTGCGTCTCGATAGCCTGTCGGACGGCTTGGAGCCCTCCGCGCAGCAGCTGCTCGGCGATAGGGATCTGCTCGGGGCGCAGCGCCGCCAGCATGGCATTGCGGTGGACGGTCGACGTCGGCACGGCCGGGCGTTCGCCGCGTGCCGCACGGCCCGCGCCCTCGGCGGGCCGGCGCCCCCCGCCCGGTCGGCGTGGACCGCCACCGGCGCGGTCGCGATCGCCGCGATCGCCGCGATCGCCGCGGTCGCCGCGGTCGCCCCGATCCTCACGACTGTCGCGGCCGCCTCGGCTGTCGCCTCCCGCGTCGGGACCGCGACCGCGTCGGCCGCCCTCGCGCCGGTCTCGGCGCTCACCGTCGTCGTCGCGACGACGCTTGGACGATCCGGGCGCCAGGATCACGGCGACGTCGGGCGCCCGCTTCGGGGTGCCCTTCACCTCGATACGGTTGTCGGTCCTTTCCTGTGAGCGCTGCGGCTTGGCCTGGCTCAACGACAGGATCTCCATGCCTTCGAGCCCGACCTCGACGTCGGCCTGCAGGATCGCCCCGACCTTCTCGCCGGGCGGCACCAAAGCCGCGTCCACCGTGCCCTTGGGCTGGCGGGCGCCCGCGGCGCGCCAGGTCCACGACCCGTCGGGCGTCTTGCTCGTGAGCTCGATGTCGATATGCCGTGACATGCGGCGGACACGCTACCGCGCCCGGCCCGGTGTCCCGATGCCGGGCCGGGACCGAGACCCCCTAACATGGGCACCTGGACGTCCGCAGGAGTGCGAGAACCGCCGGGCCGGGCGATCACCCGTCGCACAGCGGTGCGATGGACCTGTGCCCCTTCAGGAGGATCGATCCACATGAGTGAGGACGCCGAGCAGCGAGAGCCTGTGCCCGCTGCCGGGACACCCGATGCCAACGGCCCGAGCGCATCCCCCGACGCGACGGACGCGGCATCTGGCACCGACGTGACATCGCAGCCGAACCCGCTGACGGCCGGGTCGGGGGAGCCGCCGGTGACGGCCGGGCAGCCGGTAACGGCCGAACAGGCGGTGACCGCCGGACAGCCGGTGACTGCCGAGGGACCGATAAGCCCGGCGTCGCCCCCACCCCCACCCCCACCCCCACCCCCGACGCAGCCGACGCAGCCTCCGACGAGCGACTACCCGCCCCAGGGGTGGGCGCCACCGATCCCCCCGGACCAGACGACGCAGCCGTTTGGAGCGGCGCCGGCAAGCGCCTTCGCCTACCCACCGTCGTCGGAGCCGACTCTGCCCGGCGGCGCGCCCCCTCCGCCTCCGCCCAGGACGCCCCGCACGCCCGGCCGGTTCCGCTCGTGGCTGCCGGTGGCGGCCGTCGCCGCGGTCATCGGCGCCGCCATCGGAGCCGGGGTCACGGCGCTCGCGGACAACAACGGCAACACCGGCAACGGCAATGTCACCATCCACGAGAGCACGGCCTCGCCCGGCGCAGGCGTGCTGAGCGGCAACGTCACCATTCCGCAACTCGTCGACAAGGTCATTCCCGCCGTCGTGTCGATCGACGTGAAGTCGAATGGCAGCGAGGACGAGGGCACCGGGATGATCATCACCTCCAGCGGTGAGGTGATCACCAACAACCACGTGATCGAGCTCTATAGCCAGGGGGGCAATACCGGCACGATCACCGTCACCGAGTACGGCCAGACCAAGCCGCTGGCGACGACGCTGATCGGGTACGACCAGACGAAGGACGTCGCGCTGCTCAAGATCAACAACGTCTCGAATCTCCCGACGGTCACCTTCGGCGACTCGTCCAAGGCCGTCGTCGGGGACGCCGTCGTCGCCATCGGCAACGCGCTCGGACTGTCGGCCGGCACGCCGACCGTGACCCAGGGCATCGTCTCGGCACTCGGCCGCTCGGTCACCGCGGGCGGGGAGGGCACCCAGTCGGAGAACCTGCAGAACCTGATCCAGACGGATGCCGCCATCAACGCCGGCAACTCGGGGGGCCCGCTCATCGACACCGCCGGCCAGGTCATCGCGATGAACACCGCGGTCGCGGGGTCGGCCAGCGACGGCACGAACTCGCAGAACATCGGCTTCGCCATCCCGATCACCCAGGTCGAGGCGCTGCTGCCTCAGCTCCAGAAGGGTGGCCAGTCAGGCAATGGCGGCGGCTACCTCGGCGTCGACATCACCACCCTCACCCCGGCGCTGCGTCAGCAGTACGGGTTCACCCCGACCTCGGGCGCAGTGATCCTGAGCGTGGTCGCCGGGTCGCCGGCCGCCAAGGCCGGCTTGGTGCAGGGCGACGTCATCGTGGACATCAACGGGACCGCCATCAACTCGGCGGAGGACCTGCAGAAGGTGGTTCAGAACTCCAAGGCGGGCCAGTCCGTCTCGATCACCTACTACGTCGGTGACAACAAACGGACGACGACGGCCACCCTCGGCACCCAGCAGGAGGCCCAGCAGCAACAGTCGGGGACGGGCTCGACGAACCCGTTCGGCGGGGGAGGGTTCCCCGGCTTCGGAAACTCGGGCAGCACCGGGGGAACGCCCTAGGCCTCACTCCCAGAGCGGCGGGGCGCCCGGGATGTCGAAGTTCCGGTCCGGGTGCGCGGGCGGCAGGTTCATGGTGCCGCCGCGGGGCTGCCAGCCGCTGGCCTCGATGTCCTCGAGCACGTGGGCCATGTTGTAGGTGTCCTCCTCGTAGGAGAACTTGCCGTCCCCGGCGTAGACGAGCCGCGAGTACCCCGACTGGCGGTAGGGCGTGCCGTCGGGCTTGTTCCCCGGCATGACCTGGGTCCACTTGACCACCACGTCGTCGCCCTCGATCGCCGTGAACTCGATGGGGAATTTCCAGTCCTCCATGCCCAGCATCGAGTCGACCAGCCAACGAGCGATGGTCTCGCGGCCCTCGAGGCGTCCCCAGGCCCCGTCGACGTACACCGCGTCCTGCGTGTAGAAGTCGGACAACGCCCCGAACGCGTCGGCTTCGAGTCCCTCGTCGATGCGCCGGCGCAGGTCGTGGTAGCGGTCGACGGTCTCCTTGACCTCGTCGCGCGGGAACGGCATGGGGCTCCTCCTCCTGGTCTGTGCGGCTGGTGGTGCGCTTACCGCTCGACGGCCCGGTAGGCCGTCCGGCTTGCCTGCAACTCTGCGTGGGCGGCCGCCTTGTCCGCGTACCCCTGCACCTCGGTCGACTTCTGAGGCTCGAGGTCCTTGTAGATGCTGAAGAAATGCGCGATCTCGTTGCGCAGATGTTCGGGGACGTCAGCGATGTCCTGGGCGTCGTCCCACTGGGGGTCGTGCTCGAGCACGCAGATCAGCTTGGCGTCGACGCCCTTCTCGTCACGCATGCAGAACATGCCGAGGATCCGGACCCGCACCACGCACCCGGGGAAGGTGGGGTCGGCCACCAGCACGAGCGCGTCGAGCGGGTCGCCGTCGCCGGCCAGGGTGTCGGGAACGAAGCCGTAGTCCGCCGGGTAGGTGGTGGCGGTGAAGAGGCGGCGGTCCAACCGGATCACGTGCTGCTCGTGGTCGTACTCGTACTTGTTGCGGCTGCCCGTGGGGATCTCGATCACCACGTCGATCGCCTGGTCGGGCGGTTCGCTCATTGCGGGTCGGGTGCTTCGCTGCGCCGAGCCGGGTCCACGGGGCTCATCACCCCGACGCCGTTGCCGTCGGGGTCGCTCACGACGGCGTAACGAGCCCCCCAGAAGGCGTCGTAGGGCTCCTGCTGGACCGTCACGCCGCCGGCAGCCAGCGCAGCGACCACCTCGTCGACCTCCTCGCGAGTGTCGACCTTGAAGCCGAACACCACCCCTGCCCCGCGGGCCCAGCCCCGGTTCCACTTCGCCGCGAAGGAGGTGCTGTCGAGGTCCATATCGAGCGGCACTCGTTCGGTGTGCTCCGCGGAAATGTGGTGGAGAGCCCAGACCGGGTCGCGCTCTTCGCCGAAGTCGAGGCCGAGACGGGTGTAGAAGGCGCGGCTCGCCTCGACGTCGTGCACGATCAGGTTGACCTGATCAAGCCGGATCTGGGTCACCGGCCCACCGTAGTGCTCAGGCGCGGTAGTACGCGTTGTGCGGCGCGTGGCGGGCGGCCAGCGCGTCGGTGACCCACGCCGCGCCACGGCGTCCGTCGCGGAGCGCGCCGAGCACAGCCTCCTTGTTGTTGGCGAACACCAGGTCTTCGTCCCCCGCGAGCGCGTTGACCCACACCGCCGCCACCAGGAGCAGCGCGGCCGCCTCGGTCTCGGGGATGGTGTCCTCGGCCACCGCCTCCATGACGCCGGCGGCGACACCCGCGTGGGCCGCTCCCCAGGTGAGCTCGGCGTGCCGCTTGGACTCGATGGTGGCCTTGTTGACGAAGAGGGTGAACGGGCGCACCGCCGTGCCCGGGGCCACCGTGGCGACGAAGGCGACATGCCCGGCCCGCGGCGTGGCGAGCGCGGTCACCCATGCCGTCTCGACCGGCCCTCCGGCGGCGCCGAGCACGGTGTTGAGGTGGGCTGCCTCGGCGCCCTCGCCGACGAAGGACTCGCCGAACTGCGTGCTCACGCGGGCACCGCCCACGTCGCCGGCGGTGCGGCCAGGGCCTCGGTCCGGCCGTACCGGTCGGCCCGCAACAGGTTGCTTCCCATCGTGCCGGGCTTCGTGTCGTACGCCAGCAGGCCGACGTGGCGCCATCGCGCACCCCGGATCGGGCTGACGCGGTGCAATGAGCAGCGCCCCTCGAAGACGAGGAGCGTGCCGGCGCGCATCGCCAGTGTCTCTACCTTCGCGCGGTCGCCGTTGAGGACGGCGGCCACGTCGTCGTAGCGCTCATCGTCTGCGCTGCGAAGGCGCGGCACGACCTCGAAGTCGCCGCCGGACTCGGCGGACTGGATGGCGAGCGACACGACGAAGTCGGTCTGGTCGAAGTGCCACTGCAGCTGGTCGCCGTCGCCCATCACGGCGAGGTTCAGGGCCCCGAAGGGGTCGGCGTAGCGGTGGATCGCGCCGCGGTCGAGCACGGCCTCGATCAAATCCTTCAGCGGGTCCCACTCGTAGAGAAGGCGCAGGGGCGAATCGAGCGGCGTGATGTCATACGCGACGGCGCGCACCCGGTAGTCGGCGAAATGCAGCCGAGGGTGGTCCTCGGGCAGCGAGAAGTCGGGGAACTCGAGGTAGGCCGTGCCTTGGCCCCCCGAGGCGTGCGCCCGCGGGGCGAGCATGTCGGCGTCCGCGACCAGGGCGGCCACGCCGGCGCCCGACACGAAGGCCTCGATCTCGGCAGCGCCGTTCTCGCGCATCTGGCGACGGGCCCGCTCCACCACCGCCCGGTAGGTCTCCGAGTCGGGCTCGAGCAGCGGGTAGCGCCCCAGGTCGATCAGGGTGGCGGGGTCACTCGTGCGAGTCGGCACCAACGCGGCACGGTACCAGGGAGCCGGGGACGGCGGGCGGGCGGAAGCGGATGGGCGGGTGGGAGCACCCGCTGGCTTCGCCTCAGCCGCCGCCAGGGCCCCCGACGCTCTGGACGTGGATGCCACCCCCGCCGCGGTTGAAGAAGGCGCCTCCACCCGGGAAGAAGCCGCCACCGCCGCCACCGCCGCCAAGCACGCCGTTGAGCCCGCCGACGGTGTCGGTGTTGGACGACGGCACCGGCTCGGCATAGTCGACGAGCACGACGCTCTGTCCCGGCGTGAGTCCCGAGAGGACCTCGGTGTAGACGTCGCCCACCATGCCGACCTTGATCACCTTGCGGGTGAGCACACCCTTGGAGAGCTCGAGCACGTACGAGCGCGTTTCAGCGGTCTCGACGGCGGAGGTCGGCACGGCGACGACGTGGGACACCTCGCCCGTCGCGATGTCGACGTTCGAGGTCGACCCGGGATAGAGGCCACCGTCGGAGTCGGGCAGCGCGACGACGACAGGGTAGGTGTAGCCCGACGACGTCGACTCCACGGGACCGACCTGCGACACCGTGCCCTCGAGCGTGCCGTCGACACCGTCCACCTCCACGCTCGCGGACTGGCCGGTCTTCACCGCCGGGATCTGCGAGCTGTCCAAGGTGGCCTGCACCTCGTAGGACTTCGTTCCGATGATCGTGATGATGTCGGTGCTGGAGTTCGCAGTTACCGTGGCGCCTGCGGTGATGCCCACCGTGACCACCGTGCCCGTGATCGGGCTCGTCAGGGTCGCCTCGTTCAGCGCCTGCTGCGCCTCGGTCAGATTGGCCTGTGCGGTGTCGATGGCGGCCTGGTCGGACGCGATCTGCTCGGGGGTGTCGGTGGGGGTAGACGAGCCGTTGCTGCCCGTGGAGCCGTTGGCGCCCGTGGAGCCCTGGTTGCCCGGGGAGCCGCTCTTGTCCGCGCCGCCGCCGGTGTTGCCGGTGTTGCCGGTGCCCGTATTGCCCGTAAACGAGCTGGCGTCGCTCGCGAGCGTGTGCCCGGCTTGGGTGGGGGAGCCGGAGTTGCCCGTGCTCCCCCCGCCCGGGTTGGTGGAGCCCGACCCCGTTCCGCTGCCCGTGTTGCCGGACGCGGCCGCGAGCGCCTGTCCGAGCGCCGTCTCGTCCTTCGAGACCGTCGTCTCATCTTGGGAGACCTGCTGCTCGTCGGCCGAGACGGTCTGCAGTGCGGCCTCGCAGGTGGCCTGACCGGTCGGCGTGCCGGTGTTGGCGCTCGTGCAGTCCCTCTGGGCCTGCGCCAGGTCCGCCGCCTCCTTCTGTTGCGCCATGGAAAGTGTGGACTGGTCCTGCGTCAGAGTGGCCTGGTCCTTGGTGATCGCCGCGTCCTGGCCACCGTTGCCCGGGCTGCCGCCGCGCGAAGGCGTCGTCGTGGTCGTGGTGTTCGACGAGGGGGTCGGCGTCGTCGAATGGCTCGACGGCGTCGTCGCCGCGCTACTGGACTGGTTGGCCTCGTCTTCGGCCAGCTTGGCCTCGTCTGCGTTCACGGACGACTCGGCGGACGACACCGTCTCGCTCAGAGCCGTGGTGTCGAGGGTGCCGAGTGTTTCGCCCGCCGTCACCTGTTGGCCTGGCGCGACGGTGACCGACGCGACCTTGCCACCGACCTGGAACGAGGCGGCCGCGTCGCTGACCGGTTCGACGGTGCCCACGACCGTGAGCGTGGTGCCGATGTCGGCCCGCGTCACCGTCGCCATCCGGTACCCGGTGCTCCCGCCGCTGACCTCGGCCCACGCGGCGACGCTGCCCCCGACGATGACGAGGAGGACGAGCGAGCCGACCAGGACGGCGCGCCAATGGCCCGAACGGCCCCAGCCGGCGCGGGACTTAGGCACCGCCACCGCCGGGTGCGCCGCCGAAGAACTGCTGGTCGCCGCCCGGGCCGCCGCCGCCGAAGCGGGCGAAGCCGCCCGTGCAGGAGGCACCCGCGGTCGTCGACGTGATCCGCACCGTGTCCGCTGTCACCGACCCGTTGCTGGCGGCCGGCCCCAGCGCGCTGACGCAGTCACCCACGGCCAGGGCGCTGGAGGCCGTCGACTGCGTCGCGCTCACCGTGGTCGTGCTCGACGTCGTGAGCTTCAGCGTCTGCGTCTTGGGCAGCGTGGGGCGTTTCGAGCTCTTGGAGCTCTTCGAGCTCTTGGAGCTCGGCTTGGTGAAGCTCCCGGGGGAGATGTTGATGCCCGACACCGTGAGGGTCGACCCGCTGACGCCGGTCACCTTGCCCGAGGCGATCGCAAAGGAACCGAACAGCCTGCGGGCATTGCCGCTGTTGAACGAAGGCCGTTTGCCGCTGCTGCTGCCACCGCTCGGGGAGAACCCGCCGCTGTGGCCGGCTCCCGTGCGGAACGCAAGGCCGCCACCCCCCAATCCCGAACCGTTGGCGCTGGCACGCCCCGGCGTTCCGATGCACGATCCGGTCGAGCTCGGGGTCATCACGCTGATGGTGCGCACGCTGATCGTGGTCTTCGAGTTCTTCGACGGCGTTCCGGTGGCGGTCACGCAGTTGCCCACGGTGATGGAGCTCACCGACTCGCTCACGATCTTGGAGAACTGAGTGGTCGACGTCCAGTTGACGGTCGTCTGGCCGGTGCTCGGGTTTTGCACCTCCATGCTCGAGCCGACGATGGCGGCGACGCTGCCGTTGGCGCCGAGGGGTGCGCTCGGCGTTGTGGCGGCGCCGGCCGTCGACGCGACGGCCGTGGCTGCGACGACCGCAGCGGCCCCTGTGCCCAGGCATCGAGCCCAGCGCCAGCTTCTGCTGCGTTGGCGGGTCGGTGTCTGCATCTCTCTGTTCCTCATTTCTTCCTTTGTGTGCTCTGGCCTGTGTTGGTCGATCGGGTCCTGCGCTACTCGTTCCGAAGCGCATCAATGGGTGCGAGGCTCGCGGCGCGGCTGGCCGGGTAGACGCCGAAGAGCACGCCGATGGCCAAGGCGATGGCCAGGGCACCGACTGCCGCCGTGGGGCTCGTGGAAATCGGGTCGCCGATCAAACCGGGGAGGTAGATGACACCGATGAGGCCCGCGAGGACGCCGAGGAAGCCGCCGATGATCCCGAGCACCGACGCCTCCACCAGGAATTGGCGACGGATGACCCGCGGGGTGGCACCCAGCGCCTTGCGCAAGCCGATCTCTCGGATCCGCTCGGTCACCGAGACCAGCATGATGTTCATGACGCCGATACCTCCCACGATCAGCGAGATCGCGGCGATTCCGCCGAGCAAGATCGTCAGCGTGTGGTCGACCGAGGTGTTGGCTGCGATGAGGGAAGACTCCGACGTGATGGTGAAGTCGGCGTTGGCCGGGTTGGTGATGCCGTGCAGCTCGAGCAGCAGGTGGTCGGCTTCCTGGTAGGCACCGGTCAGGTCGCCGGACGAACGCGCCTGGACCGCGATGGAGCTCACCGAGTTGCGGGACGTCCCTCCGAAGATGCGCTCGGCACCCGTCGAGATCGGGATGATCATCACGTCGTCGGGGTCACTCGTGCTCGACGACGAGGTGGAAGCGCCGGACGAGGCGAGCACACCGACGATCGTCACGGGAACGCCGTTGACGTCCACGGTCTGGCCCACGGGGTCCGAGCGGCTGAACAGCTCGGACGCGGTGGTGGCCCCGAGGACGCCGACCGCGGTGTGGTCCTGCCCGTCCTGGTTGTCGATGAAGCGGCCCTGGGCCAAGGTCCGGCCGCGGATGTTCAGCCACGACGTCGTCGTCCCCTGGACGCTGGTCGTCGCCGTCTCGCTCCCCGCGGTCAACACCTCGGTCTGCGACGTGATGGGGGCTACGGCCTTGATGTCAGGGGCGTCCACGCGGGAGGAGAGGGCGTCGACGTCCGACATGGTCAGCGTCGACGCCGTGCCGAGCGCCTCGCGGATCCCCGAGGTCGAGGTGGAGCTCCCCGGTGTGATGGTCAGCACGTTGGAGCCGAGCGCGTTGATCTCGGACGTCACCTGCGCCGAGGCGCCCTCGCCCAGGCCGACCGCGATGATGACGCCCGCGATGCCGATGAGGATGCCGAGCACAGTCAGGAACGACCGCAGCCCGCGGCTGCGCACGCCGTTCACTCCCGTACGGATTGTCTCGAGCCAGCTCACCGCACGCTCTCGAGATACCGCTGGTCGTTTTCGGTGAGGAGGCCGTCGCGGATGCCCACCACGCGGCCGGCGGCCGAGGCGACCTCCTGATCGTGGGTGATGAGCACAAGGGTGCGCCCGGCCTCATGGAGCTCACCCATTAAGCGAAGTACGTCGGCGGCGGAAACCGAGTCGAGGTTCCCGGTCGGCTCGTCGGCCAGGATGAGGTCGGGCTCGGTGACGAGGGCCCGTGCCACGGCGACGCGCTGCTGCTGGCCGCCGGAAAGCTCACCTGGCCGGTGGTGGACGCGACCGGCCAGACCGACCCGGCCCAGGGCCTCGAGGGCCCGCTCCTTGCGCTCGGCGCGCGGCACCCCGGCGTAGACGAGCGGGAGCTCGACGTTCTGCCAGGCGGTCATGGAGGCCAGGAGGTTGAACTGCTGGAACACGAAACCGATCCGGCGGTTTCGGACCTCGGCCAACGCAGTCTCGCTCATGTGACTGACGTCCTCGCCGGCCAGGTGGTAGCGGCCCGAGGAGGGGACGTCGAGGCAGCCAAGGATGTGCATCAGCGTGGACTTGCCCGAGCCGGACGGCCCGATGATGGCGAGGTACTCGCCCTGGGTGATGGAGAGGCTGACGCCGCGCAGCGCCGCCACCGAGATGGATCCGGTCCGATACACCTTGGTCACACGCTCCAGCTCGATGACGGTGTCGGCGGACACGCCGACGGGCGGGGTGCCCAGTGGGGGGGTCGTGGTCACCGTCAGCCCCCGCTGTTGGAGGTGGAGCCACCGGGTCCACCGACGCGTTGGAAGAATCCGCCGCCACCACCGCCGCCGCCGCCACCCGGGAACCCGCCGCCGGGGAAGCCCTTGGCGCCGCCGCCCCCGAGCAGGCCGCCGGTACCGCCTCCGGGTGCAGTGAACCTGATCTGCCGCTCTTGCACCTTGGCCCCGGCGCTGATGCCGCTGGTGATCTGGGTCTCGCCGTTCTCGGAGGCACCGACCGTGACGCCCTTGACGACGTTGGCCCCGTTGACGACCTCGGTGACCGTGGCCTGGCCACTGGAGTTGTAGTTGATGGCGCCGGTCGGGACCTCGGTCACGTTGTTCAGCTGCTTGATGATGATGGCGACGTCCGCGGTGGCGCCGGCGTAGAGGCCACCCGGATTGCCCGTGACGTTCACCACCACGGGGAACGTCGTGACGTTCGAGCTCTGGCTTCCGACGAGGCTGATGGAGCCCACGGTCCCGTAGATCGATGCCGAGGATCCCGATCCCGAACTGGGCGTGATCATGACCTGATCGCCGTCGGCGATCTGGCCGATCTCGGTGTCGTCGACCGTCGTGTTGACGATGTAGGAGTCGGTCCCGATCACCTGGATCTGGCTCGAGCTCCCGCCCGAGCCGGTGTTGCCGGTGTTGCTGCCGCCCGCCGCGGAACCGGTCACCTGCTGACCCACGGTCAGGTCCACCGTTGCGACCGTCCCCGCGATGGTTGACGTGAGCGAGGCGTCGTTGAGGTTCGTCTGCGCTGTGGACACGGAGGACTGGGCGGAGGTCACCGACGCCTCGTCCGAATCGATCTGGCTGGTGGACGCAGCGGCGGCTTCGTCGCTGGCGAGACGATCGTTGGCCGCAATGAGCTGAGCCTGCGCCGCGTTCAGCTCCTCGGAGAGCGCAGTGGTCCCCACCGTCGCGAGGACCTGGCCCGCGGTGACCGACTGTCCCGCCTTCACGTCGACGGCTGTGACGGTGCCCGCCACGGCGAAGTTCAGGGCGGCCTGACTGGCCGGCTCGATCGTGCCCGAGCTGGTGATCGTCTGCTGGATCGTCCCGGTCGTGACGGGCACCGTCACCGTGGTGAAGGAGAACCCGGCGGGGGTAGACGAGCCCGACGTCAACCACAACGGCAGCGCGATGGCCGCAGCGATCACCACGGCGGCTGCGCCGACGATGGGCCACCGGAACCGGCGCCACACCGAGGGTGGTTCGGGCGCCAACACGTTCTCGTCGTCGAGGGGCAACTCCTCGGTGACATCCACCGGGGCGTCGGCGGTGTCGATTCCACCCGTTTTGACCATGTCCCCAGTTCAAACGAGTGATTTCACAACAAGCCAAGTTCCAGCTGTGAGCCCGCTTGGTGTTGGATGTAAGGGCCAGGTAAAAGTCCACGTCAGCCGCATGTGGGTCTTTTTGGGTGGGATTCCAAGCGGACGCTCAGCCGACCCCGTCCTGGCTCCCAAGTGGGCGGAGCAAGATCTCGCCACGCTCACCGGTCGCCGGGAGGCATCTCCACTCCCGCCACCCCCTCGGGCCTTCCGGCGCCGGTGCGGCTCGGTCCGATGCGTGAGCAGGTCGTGCGGGCGGGAGCGCAGCGGTCGCGAGCGCTCAGCCCGCCGCTGCCTTGAGGATCTCGTCGGCTTGCCGCAGCATCACCGGTACGGCTCGCTGGTGGGGCCCGGCCACGAACGCCCACACCAGTTCCGCCACGGGGGAGCGGTCGTAGTGCAACACGAGCGAAAGCGACACGCTGTCCTCCTCGAGCAGGCAGACCGCCTGGGCCGTGAGGTACCAGGACGCCGTCTCCAAGCGAAGCCACCCGTCGCCACCGGCGGCAATACGCCACCCTTGCACGTGTTCGGGAGAGCCATTAGGCCCGAGACGGAGCCCGATCACGCGCCACAGGGCCCGGGCACTGCGCCGAGCCAGGGGAGCGGCCTCAAGCACAGTCCGCGTCCACTCTTCGGCGGAGTAGGTCTGAGCCCGAGGAGTCGTGAGCGTGAACAGATCGACGTAGTCGGGCTCGGCGATCGTCGTGTGTGGCCGCACCGACTTCGGGACGGCGGGTAACGCCACCCACTTCGAAACGGCCGAGTCGCGCTGTGTTCGGGTCTCCATATGCGGCTCCCTTCGCCCATACGCATCCGTATGGTAACCATACGCTAGCGTATGGTTATGCGCAAGCTGGACCGTGGTTCCCTGGGCCCGACGGACTGGTCGCAGACCGCATACCGGGCCCTCGCTCGGGGGGGCATCGATGCCATTGCCGTCGAGCGGATCGCGGGCGAGCTCGGAACGACGAAGGGCAGTTTCTACTGGCACTTCAAGAACCGTGATGCGTTGATCGATGCGGTGCTCGACGAGTGGGAGCAGCGCCTGACCGACGCCGTCATTGCAGAACTGGAGTCGACGCCGGACCCGGGGGAGAGGCTCAAGAAGCTGGTGGGCGCCGCCTTCGACCTCGACGCAGGTGATGCAGCGGCCGAGGTGGCCCTGCTCGCCCACCCCGAACACGCCGCCGTACGGCGCAGGGTGCGACGTGTCACGCAGCGCCGGCTGGCGTATATCGCCACACAGCTCGAGAAGCTCGGCTGGCGCCACGAACAAGCTCGTGACAGAGCGGTGCTGCTCTATTACTTGTATGTCGGTTCCATGCACACCAGGCACGTGCTGCCGACCGTGGCCGGTGGCGATCAGCGCCGGCAGCAGGTCGAGCTCGTGTTCGAAGGGCTGCTCGCGCCACCCGAGCCGTTGTCGCGGGCCGCTGGACGGGCTGGGCCGCCTCACGTGGCGTCGGCTCGGGCCCGCACGTAGTCCCCTCGCCCGTGACATCGCCAAAGAAACAGTCGAGACGACGAGGCAGAGAACCGACCTCGTCCCAGGGTCGTCCGGGGTCGCTTCGGACCGCCTGATGGCTTCAGCCCTGTCTGTGCACAGGGTCGGCCCGCCTCGTGTCGGTGTTCCAGAACGCTCGGATCGGGCCGCCCGTTTGAGCAGACCTGTCGGCGATCTCCGTCGTGCTCGGCATTGTCGATGGCCGTACTGGCGCTCCGGATCTTCGGCTCCCTGTAGGCGTGTCCAGACTTCGCGCCGCCGTCAGACCACGCCGTAGGCATTCGCGCCGGCTGTCCGTGGGCAAGGTGTGACCTACCTGGTCGGGCGCACAAAGACGCCCATCACCTGGGGTTCGTTCTCGACTGACCGCCGATAAGGTTCATTATGTTAAGTTCAAGACGGATACGGGTCGGGGGTCATCACCAAGCTCCTCCTCTACTGTCGGATGGCGCTGCGCAGCCGCGTCGTCCCGGGAGGTCGAACCAGATGATCATTGGCACGCACGTGATCGTCTCCAGTCGAGACGCCGACGCCGACCGAGCGTTCTTCAAGGACATCCTGAGGTTCGATGCGGTCGACGCCGGGCACGGGTGGCTGATCTTCGCCTTGCCGCCGGCCGAGGTGGCCGTGCATCCGACGGACACGGCCCCGGCCCACGAGCTCTACCTGATGTGTGACGACGTGGTGGCCGAACGGAAGCGCCTCGAGGCCCAGGGGGTCACGTGCGCAGCGATCACGGAGGCCCGGTGGGGTTTGGTGACCCACATCTCACTGCCGGGTGGTGGGGAAGTCGGGCTCTACGAGCCGCGGCACCCGTCTCCCGTGCTGGAGGATTCCGCCTGAGACCACCCCCGCTCCCCCGGTTGGCTTCTCCGCCAGGTCGGGATCGACTGGGCCACGTAGCTTGCTGACCGACCGCTGGAGGTGACAACGATGGACGTTCAGATCCCGACCGCACGAGGGCCAATGCCCGGCTACGTGGCAACGCCGCCATCCTCGGGAGCGGCACCGGGCGTGGTGGTCATCCATGACGTTGCCGGGGTGAGCCAGGACCTGAGGAACCAGGCTGACTGGCTCGCTTCCGAAGGATTCGTGGCCGTGGCGCCGAACTTTTTTCACTGGGGCCGCAAGGTGTCGTGCCTCCGGTCTGTCTTCAGGGACCTGAAGGCCCGCCGCGGCGGGATGTTCGACGACGTGGACGCCACCCGGAGTTGGTTGCTCGACCAGCCGTCGTGCGGGGACAAGGTGGGCGTCATCGGGTACTGCATGGGTGGAGGCTTCGCCCTGCTGCTCGCCCCCGGGCACGGCTTCGCAGCATCGAGCGTGAACTACGGACAGGTCCCCGGCGACGCGGACACCTTCCTGGCGGGAGCCTGCCCCGTTGTCGGCAGTTTCGGTGCGCGGGACCGGACCGTCAAGGGCGCAGCCGGCAAGCTCGAACGCGCCCTGGAGCGGAACCAGGTCCCCCATGACGTCAAGGAGTACGCCGAGGCCGGCCACTCGTTCCTCAATAACCACGAGGGCGTGCTGTTCGCCGTGGTGGGACGCCTCATGGGTGGCGGCCACGACGAGGACGCGGCGACCGATGCCCGCCGACGGATCGCGGCGTTCTTCCGCGAGCACCTCGCGGCTTCCTAGAACGCGCCCCTCTCCTTGCTGGCCAAGAATTTGGCAAAAAGTCACTTGATTCACCATGTGGCATTTACTAAAGTGTCACCCGACAAGGCCCCTTGGGAAAGCTTCCAAGACGCAGAGGGATGAGAAGGTGAAATCCCAGCTAAAGGGCTTGTTTTAGAAGAAGATTTCAAGTACTGTCCCCGGAATGTCCGGGGACTTTTGCGCGCCGTCATTGGCGCGCTTTTTGTCGTGGAACGGGTTCCGGTGAGCGTGGCTCCTCCCCTCTCCGACCCCGAGCTCCACGCCGAGCAGGAGTACCTCGACCAGGCGCTGGTGTCGTTGGCCGACATGCGGCGGCGCGCCGAGCGGCTTCTGCGCGAGCTCATCGGGGCCGGGGACCCCGACCTCGACTACGTCGCCTCACTCTCCCGCCGCGTCTCGCTCCTGGCCGACAGTCCCCGGCCGCTCCTCTTCGGGCGGATCGACGAGGAGGACGGTGCGTCGTGGCACATCGGGCGCCGCCATGTCGAGGACACCAAGGCAGATCCGGTGGTGGTGGACTGGCGGGCACCGGTGGCGGTGCCCTTCTACCGGGCCAGCGCCAAGGACGCGCTCGGCCTGGCCCGCCGGCGCCAGATCATGGTGGACCGTCGCACTGTGGTCGCGGTGGCGGACGACCTCTTCGGGGGCGCTGACGACGTGGCGTCGACCCGGCTGCGCGGTGGGGACGCGCTCTTGGCCGAGCTCGAGCGTGCCCGTACCGGCGAAATGCTCGACATCGTCGCCACTATCCAGGCCGAACAGGACGAGATCATCCGGGCACCTCTGGACCGCCTGCTCACGGTGCAAGGTGGGCCCGGAACGGGCAAGACCGCCGTCGGCCTGCACCGGGCGGCCTTCCTCCTCTACAACCACCCGAACCTGAGTCGGGACGGCGTCCTCGTGCTCGGGCCTAGCCGGGCCTTCCTCCGTTACATCGCGCAGGTTCTCCCCTCTTTGGGCGAAGAGGCCGTCGTGCAGACGACCATCCTCGACATCGCACCAAAGGCAAAGGTCCGCCTGCACGAGCCCATGGCCGTTCGCCGTGTCAAGGGGGATCCCAGAATGGCCCCGCTCCTGCAGCGCGCGCTCGAGGGAAGACGCCGGCTGCTCGAGGACGACGTGAGCCTGCGGGTGCGGTTTGCCCGAGCCACCATCAGCGCAGAGCGCGTCAACGACCTCGTGGCCTCCATCGTCGCTCGGCCCGCTCCGTACAAGGCGAACCGCCTTGCGTTGCGAGCCCGACTCGTCAGCGAGGCGCGCCGGGCCTTCCGGTCCTCCGGTCGCCTGGGGGCGGATGAGCCCTGGTTCGAGGGCGAGCTCACGGCGACGGAGGAGTTCGCGGCGGTCCTCGACACGCTCTGGCCCGCGGTGTCATCCACCGCGCTCGTCCGAGATCTGCTTGCTTCCCGCGTGCAACTCGAGCGCTACAGCCATGGGATTTTCAGCGAGTCCGAGTGGGGGCTGCTCGTCCGCCCCCGCGACGCCCGCGTGGCTTCCACCGCCTGGAGCGCCGACGACCTGGCCTTGCTCGACGAGGCCGCGTTCCTCACGGGCGGTCGCACGCGCTCGTACGGCCACATCGTGGTCGACGAGGCACAGGACCTGACGCCAATGCAGTTCCGCATGATCGCCCGCCGCGCGCCATCCGGTTCGGTGACCGTCCTCGGTGACCTGGCCCAGGCGACCGGTCCGTGGACGTACACGAATTGGGACGAGGTGCGCACGCTCCTGACGACCAAGGTCGCGCAACCGCATCACGAGGAGCTGACACTGGGGTATCGGGCGCCCGGACGTGTGCTCGATCTCGCGTCCCGCCTGCTACCGGAGGCGGCCCCCGGAGTCGGGCCCACGTCGTCCATCCGGCCCGGCCGGACGGAACCCACCATCCGGTCGGTGCCCGTGGACGAGGTGCCTGCGGCGGCCCTGGCCGAGGCCTACGCGCTCTCTGGGGAGCACGCGCTGGTGGCCGTTGTCGCCCCCGAGGCACTCGTCCCGGACCTGGTGCGGCTCGCCCGGCGCCACGACGAGGTTGGCCTGCTCGAGCGCGACGCCATGACCCGCCCGATCACGATCGTCCCCGCGCCCGGGGCCAAGGGCCTCGAATTCGACGCCGTCGTCGTGGTCGAGCCGGCCGAGATTGCCGGCGAGGACCGCCGCGGCCTCCGGCTGCTCTACGTGGCGATGACCCGCCCCATTCAGCATCTCAGCATGGTCCACGGCCTGCCGCTTCCCGCCCCTCTCCTCGGCTGACCATCGGTCCCCTCCCCTCCCCTACGATCCGGGCCATGGAAGTCACGGGCAAAGTCGCACTCATCACCGGCGGCAGCAACGGCATCGGCGAGGGCGTGGCGCGGCATCTTGCCGGCCAGGGCGCGCAGGTGGTCCTGGCGGACATCGACGACGCGCGGGGGAAGGTGGTGGCCGACGAGCTCGGCGGGGTCTTCGTCCACACCGACGTGGCCGACCCTGCGGGCAGCACGGCTGCTGTCGCCGCTGCCGTCGACGCCTTCGGCGGCCTGCACATCGCACACCTCAACGCGGGCGTCACCTCCTGGTGCGGCATGGGTGAGGACTTCGACCCCGAGGCCTACCGGCGCTCCATGGCGATCAACCTCGACGGCGTCGTGTATGGGGTCGCCGCGGCCCGGCCCGCCATCAAGGCCAGCGGGGGCGGGGCCATCGTGGCGACGGCGTCGATGGCCGGGCTGGTGGCCGCACCGTTCGACCCGATCTACGCGGCCAACAAGCACGCCGTCGTCGGTCTGATGCGCTCGCTCGGCGACTCTTACGCCAACGACGGCATTCGGGTCCATGCGCTCTGCCCGTCGTTCGCCCACACCAACATCATCAAGGGATCCGAGCAGACCCTGCTCGACATGGGATTCCCGATCATCGACGTGCCCGACGTCGTGGCGGCCTTCCAGCGCATCCTCGATTCGGACACCACCGGCCAGTGCTGGTTCGTCGTCGCCGGACGCGACAGCGAGCCCTTCCAGTTCCGTCGCGCGCCGGGGCCGCGCCTCGACTGAAGCACTTTCTTCGGACCAGGAGCATCGTCGCGGGTGACGCCGCCGCGACCGACTGCTTCATCTGCGCCAAGCATCGCCTCGGCGACCAGGATGAAGGAGGAGTCAATGCCGGGCGCGTCGTCCACACCATGGTCGGCGCGTGGCGCGGCGCGCTCTGATCCGGAGACGGCGTTCGCACCACTTCGCACCAGGGTCCCAGATACCATTGCTCCGTCGCACCGAACGGACCGGCGATGGATCCCGCCGGGGGCGCCCGCCCGAACCGCCGCTCCGACATGGCTAATGGCTCCTGAGCAACGGAACCGGAGGGCCGAGCCATGGACGAACCGCTGCACCAGGAGCCAGATCCGCGCGATCACTTCGCCCCAGAGCACGAACGGCTCGACGAGGACGCCCAACGGGATCTCCTCGACGAACCGGTGGTTCCGCTCCTCGGCCTCTCGGCGGCCACGCTGCTGGCCGTGTTCGTCGGAGGGGCTCTCGGCACGCTCGGCCGGTACGAGCTGGAAGCGCATCACCCGATCGCTGCGGGCGGGATCCCGTGGGTCACCCTGCTCGTGAACCTGAGCGGGTCCTTCGCCATCGGCCTGCTCATTCCCCTCACCGAGCACGTCTCCCATCGCGTCCCGCTGCTGCGCCCGTTGTTCGTCGTCGGGCTCCTCGGCGGGTGGACCACCTATTCGACCCTCGCCGTCGAAGCCACGCTCCTCACCAAGGACGCCGACGCTGCCACTGCGCTCGCCTATTTGGTGGCCACCGTTGCGGGAGGCCTGGCGTTGGTCGTGCTGGGCCACGGACTCGGCCGCCGGGCCGTCCCGGCATGAGCGAGACGCCCACGCTCGGGCTCGCCCTTCTGGTCGCGCTCGCAGGCGGGGCCGGCGCCGTGCTGCGCGCCCTGATCATCCACCACGTCGGGTTGCGGCGACCCGACCCATTGCCCGTGGGCACGCTGGTGGTGAACGCGTCGGGATCGCTGCTCCTGGGCCTCCTGACCGGGCTCGCGCTCTACCACGGGCTGGGCGGCCGCACCCTCGCCGTGGTCGGTGTCGGCTTGTGCGGCGGCTACACCACCTGGTCCACGGCGAGCTGGGAGACGATCCACCTCCTGCACACCGGCCATCGCACCGAAGCGATCGTCTACACCCTCGGCGGGCTCGCCGTCTGCCTCGGCGCGGCCGCCGCCGGCGTGGGTCTCACGGCGCTTCTCTGAGGCGGCTCCGCACCAGCGGGTAGCTTCGCCGTGTGAAACCCCCCGGCCCCTTGCTCGCTTCGGGTCGGGACGCCGACATCTTCGAGTACGGGCCCGGTCTGGTGTTACGTCGCTCGCGCGACGGGCGTTCGATCGCCCACGAGGCCCGCACCATGACCTACGTGCGCGAGCAGGGCTATCCCGTCCCTGCGGTCGAGGAGGTGAGCGACGACGGCACCGAGCTGGTCATGGAACGGATCGAGGGCCTGTCCATGGTCGAGGCCATCGGCAAGGCGCCGTGGACCATCCGCCACCAAGCCAGGACGCTCGCCCGGCTGCACCAGCAGCTCCATGAGATCGCCGCACCGGACTTCCTGCGCGCGGCGCCGGTCGGACACGGAGAGTTCGTCGTCCACCTCGACCTGCACCCCTTGAACGTCATGGTCGGGCCCAAGGGGGCCACCGTGATCGACTGGTCGAATGCCTCGGCGGGCGATCCCTTCGTCGACGTCGGCGTGGCCTGGGTCCTGATGGCCGCGGGCCAGATCCCGGGGAACGCGCTCAAGGTCAGGGTGTTGGCCTCGGGTCGAAGGCTGCTCGTGAACGGGTTCGTCGGGCAGTTCGACCGCGGTGAGGTCGGATGCCGGCTGCGCGAGGTCGTCGCGTGGAAGGTCAAGGACCCCCACATGAGCGAGGCCGAGGTCGCTGGGATGTGGAAGGTCGTCGAACGCGCCGAGGCCGGCCGCTGACGCAGGCTCAGGTGGCGAACGCCTCCGGCGGGGGGCACGAGCACACCAGGTTCCGGTCCCCGTAGGCCTGATTGATCCTCGCGACGGGTGGCCAGTACTTGTCGCTCAGCAGTCCCGACGGGAACACTGCGACCTGTCGGTCGTAGCGCCGCTTCCAGTCCGCCACCAGCGCCCCCGCCGTATGCGGCGCGGAGCGCAACGGGCTCTCCTCGATGCTCCAGCGGGCCGACGCCACCTCGTCGATCTCGCCCCGGATGGCGATCATGGCGTCACAGAAGCGGTCGAGCTCGGCCAAGTCCTCACTCTCCGTCGGCTCGACCATGAGCGTTCCCGCCACCGGGAAGCTGACCGTGGGCGCGTGGAATCCGTAGTCGATGAGCCGCTTGGCCACGTCGTCGACGGTGACGCCCGTGGCCTTGGTCAGGGGGCGCAGGTCGAGGATGCACTCGTGGGCGACCAGGCCGTGCGCGCCGGTGTAGAGGATCGGATACGACGGTCCCAGCCGGGCTGCGACGTAGTTCGCCGCCAGCACGGCCGACTTGGTCGCGTGGGCCAGCCCGGGGCCGGCCAGCAACCGGATGTAGGCCCAGCTGATCGACAGGATCCCCGCGCTGCCGAACGGCGCCGCGCTCACCGGCCCGATGCCCACCCGCTGTTCAGGTCGGGGATGCATGGGATGCGACGGCAAGAAGGGCACCAGGTGTGGGGCCACGGCGACAGGCCCGACCCCGGGGCCCCCTCCCCCGTGCGGGATGCAGAACGTCTTGTGCAGGTTGAGATGCGACACGTCACCGCCGAAGTGGCCCGGCTCGGCCAGGCCCAACAGCGCGTTCAGATTGGCGCCGTCGATGTAGACCTGCCCCCCGTGTTGGTGCACCAGGTCGCACATGTCCCGGATGTGCGCCTCGTACACCCCGTGCGTGGAGGGATACGTCACCATGATCGCGGCCAGGTCCGCGCTGTGCTCCTCGCACTTGGCGCGCAGGTCTTGGAGGTCGACCGTGCCGTCCTCGAGGGCCGCCACCACGATCACCCGCATGCCGGCCATCACGGCGGACGCCGCGTTGGTGCCGTGCGCACTCGAAGGGATGAGGCACACGTCCCGGGCCGGCTCGTTGCTGGCCTGGTGATAGGCCCGGATCGCCATCAACCCTGCGAGCTCGCCCTGGCTGCCGGCATTGGGCTGCACGGACACCTTGGCGTAGCCCGTGACCTGGGCCAGCCACGCCTCGAGCTCGTCGATGAGCGCCAGATAGCCCGGGGTGCTGTCCGCGGGAGCGAACGGGTGGACGTCCGCGAAACCGGGCAGCCCGAGAGACTCCATCTCCGTCGTCGCGTTGAGCTTCATGGTGCACGAGCCCAACGGGATCATGCCGCGGTCGAGAGCGAAGTCCTTGTCCGAGAGCTGGCGCAGGTAGCGCAGCATGGAGGTCTCAGAGCGGTGCGCCGAGAAGATCGGGTGCGCCAGGATCGGCCCCCGCCGCATCAGCGGCTCCGGGAGCGCCGTCGGTGTCTCCTCTCCCCGGGCGGGGCCGGCGCCGAAGGCCTCGAGCACCGTGGCGACGTGCCGCGTGCTCGTGGTCTCGCCGCACGAGATGCCGACGCGATCGTCGTCGATCAGCCGAAGCAGGACGCCCCCCTCGCGCGCCGTGGCCACGATGTCGGCCGCCCGTCCGGGTGCCTGCACGACGAGCGTGTCGAAGAACTCCCTCCAGCCCAGGGCAAACCCTGCGGCGCGCAGTCCCTCCGCCAGCTGCACCGTGCGACGGTGGACGCGCCGGGCGATCCCGCGCAACCCCTCGGCGCCGTGGTAGACGGCGTACATGGACGCCACCACCGCCAACAGCACCTGAGCGGTGCAGATGTTCGACGTGGCCTTCTCCCGGCGGATGTGCTGTTCCCGCGTCTGCAGCGCCAATCGGTACGCCGGCCGACCCTCGGCGTCGACCGACAGGCCGACCAGGCGTCCGGGGAGGTCGCGCTCGAGCCCCGACTTCACGGCCATGAAGGCCGCGTGCGGCCCGCCGTACCAGATCGGCACCCCGAAGCGTTGCGACGATCCGACGGCGACGTCGGCACCCCACTCGCCCGGGGGTTTCAGGAGGGTCAAGGCGAGGAGGTCGGTGGCGACGGTGACCAGCGCGCCCCGGGCGTGCGCGTCCTCGGACAATGAGGCGAAGTCGCGGATGGCGCCCGAGCAGCCCGGGTACTGCTGGACCATGCCGAAGTAGTCGCCGTCGGGGGCCCACGTGTCCAGGTCGACGACGTCGACCTCGAGGCCGAGCTGGGCCATCCTCGTCTCGAGCACCGCAATGGTCTGGGGCTGGCAGTCGGCGTCGACGATGACCCGCGAGGACTGGGAGGTGCTCCGGCGCCGCATCAGGGTCACCGCCTCGGCGACCGCCGTTCCCTCGTCGAGCAACGACGCGTTGGCGGTGTCGAGGCCGGTGAGATCGGCCACCATCGTCTGGAAGTTCAACAACGCCTCGAGCCGGCCCTGGCTGATCTCGGGCTGGTACGGCGTGTACGCCGTGTACCAGGCCGGGCTCTCGAGCACGTTGCGCCGGATGACCGCCGGCGTCACCGTCCCCGAGTAGCCGAGGCCGATCATGGGTTCAGCGGTGACGTTGCGGGCGGCGAGGTCCCGCAGCTCGCCGAGCACGTCATGCTCGGAGCGGGCCGCCGGCAGGTCGAGCTCACCCAGGCTTCGCACGCTCCCCGGCACGGCGTCGTCGATGAGGGCGTCGAGGGTCTCGTAACCCAGCACCTTGAGCATCGCCGCCTGTTCCTCGTCGGAAGTGCCGACGTGGCGGCGCACGAAGTCCTCGAACGGCTCGAGCTCTTCGGATTCGGGGGGTGGATGCAGGTCGCGCACAGAGGTCTCCTCACTGGGCCCCGTCAGAAACGGAGCTCGTCGGACGTCCTCCCCGCTCTGTCATCGGACCTGAGAGTCTCGCCGCAAGCTGCGCGACTTCCACCTTCGGTGCGGGCGCTACGCGCCCGCTTTCCAGAGTTGCCTCGCCGGAGCGGTATGTCGGCCTGAGAGTTTCTCGGGGAGAGTTGCTCCTCCGGCGTCCCCTCGACGGATGTTGCGGGGACTCTGGCGCTCCGGTTCGAACGGCGTATTCAGTTGTGCACCAATCATAGGGCAGCCGCTCCCCCCGCCCGGGCCTTCGAGCGCTATTCGGTCTCCTCGCGCACGGGCCAGAGGGGTGGGCGCACCAGGACCCCGGGCAGCTCCTTCCCCCGCTGGACGACGGTGATCGCATCGCCGTCGAGGAGCTGCGCGTCGGCGTCCACGAAGCCCAGACCGATGCCCCGCTCCCGCATGGGCGAGAAGTTGCCGCTGGTCAGGATGCCAACGTGCGCACGGTCGTCGCACAGCTCGGCACCGTCCCGCAGCGGTTGCCGCCCGTCGGCCACAATGCCCCGCAGGCGCCGGGCCGTGCCGACGGCTCGCTCCTCCTCGAGCGCGGCGCGGCCCGTGAACTGCGGTTTGTCCCAGCCGACCACCCAGCCCAGGCCGGCCTGGAGCGGGGTGATGCCCGGCCCCAGCTCGTGCCCGTGCAGCGGCAGGCCGGCCTCGAGCCGGAGTGTGTCGCGGGCGCCGAGTCCCGCCGGCACCACACCCTCGGAGAGGACGGCGTCCCAGAACGGGCGCGCCACCGCCGCAGGCACCGCGCACTCGACGCCGTCCTCACCCGTATACCCCGTCCCGGCCACCAGGCAGACCTCGCCGCCCCACTCGAAGCGCTCGACGTTGAAGCGGTGGACCGCGGCCGCGTCCGGCGCCACGCGGGCCAGGCGCTGGCGCGCCTCGGGGCCCTGGACGGCGATCACCGCACGCTCGTCGGTGACGTCGCCGCCGCCGATGGCCGCGAGCACGTCACTGGTGTTCGACGCGTTTGGCATGACGTCGAAGCGCTCTTCGTCGATCCACCAGACGATGATGTCGTCGACGACCCACCCGTCCTCGTCGAGCAGGTGCGTGTACTGGGCCCGGCCCGGATGGATCCGGCTCAGGTCGTTGCTGAGCGCGTGTTGGAGGTGCTCGAAGGCCGCAGGTCCCACCACGCGGACGGTGCCCAGGTGGCTCACGTCGAAGGCAACGGCCGAACTGCGGCAGGCCCGGTGCTCGGCCACGGTCCCCGACGGGTAGGCGAGCGGCATCTCCCAACCGCCGAAGGGAACCATCTTGGCGCCGAGGGCCAGGTGCGACTCGTAGAGAGGAGAGACCCGCAACGGCCCGCCCGCGCGGTCGACTTCGTTCACCCGGCCAGACTACGCAGCCCCGGCGGTGACGAAGGAGAGCCCGTGCGACTCCAGCAGCGAGGCGAAGTCCCGTTGGTACACCACCCGGATCGGGACCTCGGGATAGAGCTCGCGCATTCGTCGCACCTTGCGGTTCTTGCGGGTCACCAGACGCTGATCCGCCGTCGTCAGCTCTATGAACACGCCGTGCGCGGGCAGATAGAAGTCGGGCCGGAAGCCCGACACCGGTGACCCGTGGTCGTCCCATTCGAGCGGGAACTCCACGGGTTCGTACTCCCACCGCTCCCCCGACAGGTCGAGCAATGCGGCGAAGAGACGCTCGGATGGATGAGCGAAGCGGACCTGTCCTGCGGGAGCACAGGCCGGATGGCTCGTGCGCCCGTCGTGCGCAGGGTCTGTCGTGCTCACTCCCCGGCGGCCCGCTTGGTGGTCCGGGTGGGACGTGCCTTCTCGGGGGCCGGTTTCGCGGCGGTGTCGAGACGGACGATGTCCGCGTCGAGCTCTTCCACGACGCCGGCCATGGGCACGATGTTGAACACGCCCTGGCCCCCGGCCAGCAGATCGACCACTTCGCCGTTCGAGCGCGCGAGCACCGAACTCGACCCGGTGAGCACGAGGTTGGCTGCTGCGAGGTCGGTGCCGAGGTCCTGGCGCAGGCACTCGACGGCACGACGTGCCGACTGTAACGACACCCCCGCGTCGAGCAACTGCTTGATCACCTTGAGCTCCAAGACGTCGGAGTACGAGTAGACGCGCCGCGACCCGCTCCCAGTCGCCGCCGCCATCGAGGGCTGTAGCAGGCCGGTGCGGGCCCAGTAGTCGAGCTGTCGGTACGAGATCCCCACCAGACCGCACACTTGCGGCCCGTGAAACCCCCCGACACGGGTTGAGGACACGGCAGCCATCACACCTCCCAGCGCTGGATCTCCGAGCGCCACTCTAGTGGACCTCGGACGACACCGCAGTAGTTACGACGGCGTTATTCGGAGCTTTTCTCGACCTCCGAGTCGTCGGCCGGCCATGCCACGACCGACCCCCGGACCGACAGGCCAACCCTCGTTCCCGGGTCGAGCGGCGAGCCGCCGGTGACCCGGACCACGAGGTCGGGCAGCGCCGCCAGCTCGGGCCGGACGCGGACGACGGCGTCGTGCCCGTAGTACTCGTAGCTGGCCACGGTCCCCTCCATGCCGCCGCTCGGCGCTGCGAGCTCGATCTGCTCGGGCCGCACCATCACCCGCGCCCGTCCGCTCCCGCTCGTCCCGGCCCACGACCCCACGGGATGGCGGCCGAGCCCCGTCGTGGCCACGCCGTCGCGCACCTCGCCCTCGAGGAGGTTCGACTCCCCGAGGAACGCGGCCAGCTCGGCGTCAGCCGGGCCGCCGTAAAGCCCCGCCGGCGTGTCCAGCTGGGCGATGACGCCCTGGCGCAACACCGCGACCTGGTCGGCCATGGAAAGAGCCTCGTCCTGGTCGTGGGTGACGAGGACCGACGTCGTGCCGGCGCGTTCGAGTACGCCGAGCACGTCGTTGCGGACCGAGGCCCGCAGCGCGGCGTCCAAGGAGGAGAACGGCTCGTCGAGCAGGACGATCTCGGGCTCAATAGCGAGCGCCCGCGCCAAGGCGACTCGCTGCTGCTGCCCGCCCGAGAGCTGGTGCGGGTAGCGGCGGCGGTAGCCCGACAGGCCCACCAGCTCGAGCAGCTCGTCCACCCGTTGTCTCCGGTTGATCTGGCGAGCGAGTCCGAAGCCAACGTTGCGCCCGACGCTCAGGTGCGGGAACAGCGCACCCTCTTGGGGCACGTAGCCGATGCGACGGTGCTCTGACGCGACGTAGCGATGGCGCGCGTCGTCGACGACCTCGTGCCCCAGTCGCACCTCGCCCGCGTCGGGTCGCTCGAAGCCCGCCACGATGCGGAGCAGCGTGGTCTTGCCACTCCCGGAGGCGCCCAGGATGGCGGTGAAGGAGCCGTGCGGCACGACGAGGTCAACGCCGCGCAGCACGCGTTGGCCGCCGAACGTCTTCTCGATCGCGTGCACGCTCAGGTCTCTCATGCGGCCACCGGGACGGGCAGCACGGCCTGGCCGGCCACATTCGCCCGCTCGGGCTGGCGATCGAACCACCGGCCCAGGACGTACCCCGGTACCGCCGCGATCAGCACCATGACGCCCGCGTACGGTGCAGCCTGGCTGTACGAGAGGTTCGACTGGTAAGCCCAGAATTGTGTGGCCAATGTCTCGACGTTGGTCGGATGGAGCACCAGCGTCGCCGTGAGCTCGGTCGCGGTCTCCAGGAACACGAGGGCGAACGCGGCGGCGAGGCCCGGCCCGATCAGGGGCAGCGTGACCCGCCAGAGCACCGACCTCCGGGGCACGCCGAGCGAGCGCCCGACCTCCTCGAGGCCCACCGGCGAGCGCGAGACCGCGGCGCGCACCGAAACCACGGCGAGCGGGAAGAACATGATCGCGTAGGCCAGCACGAGCAACGGGCTGGTCAGGTAGAAGCGACCCTGGAGGAAGTGCTCGGTCACGTACGTGAAGCTCAGCGCGACGACGAGGCCGGGCACCGCGAGGACCAGCATGTTGCTGCGTTCGAGCGCGATGACCCCCGAGCGCCGGAAGCGGACGGACAACAGAGCGACGGGGAGCGCGGCCACGGTGGCCACCGCCCCCGCCGCCGCGCCGTAGGCAAATGTGTTGAGTGTGGCGATCCACAGCGACGCGGGGGGCAGGGTGCTGTTCCCGCCGCGCACCATCAAATAGACGATCGCTCCGACGGGAACCCCGAGCGCGAGCATCACGAGGAGCGCGACGCCCGCAAGCGCTGCCGGACGGGCCCGCCCCAGCGGCACCGGCCGGAGCTGCCGCGCCGCGCCGGCGCCCAGGCGAGCCGCGCGGCCGCGGCCGCGCACCGAATCCTCGCTCGCCAGCAGCAGCCCGCCGAGCAGGACCAAGATCAGGGACAGTGCGCAGGCGGCGGGCTCGTTGAAGCCCACCTGGAACTCGTTGTAGATCTCGGTGGTCAGCGTCTGGAAGCCGAGGATCTCGAACGCGCCGAACTCGGCGAGCACCACCAGCCCGACCAGGATGGCTCCGCCCAAGATGGCCACGCGCGCCTGGCCCACGGTCACCGTCCAGAACGTCCGGAGGCGACCCAGGCCGAGACTGCGAGCCACCTCCTCCTGTGCTGGGTCGGCGGCGCGCAGGCTGGCGGCGACGGGCAGGAACACGAGGGGGTAGACCGCCAGCGTCATGACGAGCACGGCGGCCCAGAATCCTCCGATCGACGGGAAGATCGCCCGCCACCCGAAGCTGACCACGAAGTCGGGGATGCCGAGCGGGATCACCACCAGGATCGCGAGCAGGCGGCGGCAGGGCAGGTCGGTGCGCTGGACGAACCACGCGGCCAGCGTGCCGACGACGGCACACAGCACGGTCACCACCACGACCAGCGCCACCGTGTTCCAGACGAGCATCGCGGTCAGCTGCCGGAACAGGAGCTCGCGCAGCTGGGCCCAGCCAACCTGGACGGCCTGCACCACGAGGAAGACCAGGGGCAGCAGGACGACCACGGAGACGACGAGCGCTCCCGCCGTCAGGAGCGGCGGCAGATGCCGGCGCCCGGGCCGGTGGTGGCGTGCGACCAGGCCGCCGATCACAGGAGCTGGGCCTCCTGCAGGAGCCGGATCGCCTCCGCGCCGGTGCCGAGCTCCTCGATCGTGATCGCGTTCGGCTGGAGCTGGTCGAAGGGCGTCTCGGGCTGGGACGTCGTCACCCCCGAGGCGATCGGGTACTCGAAGCTGTCACTGTGGGCGAGGATCTGCTGACCCTGGACCGAGGTCAGGAAGGCCAAGAACCGCTGGGCCGCCTTCTGGTGCGAGGACGACCGCAGGATCCCCGCCCCTGACACGTCGACGACGTAGCCCACGTCGTGGGGCGCGAAGTAGGCGATGGCCGAGTGCGTGGCGGCCGGACCCACCTCGGCCCGGAGCCGGTACCAGTAGTACTGGTTGATGATCCCCAGCGCGACCTGCCCGCTGTTGACCTCGGCGGTCACCGTCTCGTTGTCGGGGTAGTCGTGGCTTCCCGCGTTGGCCTTCAGGGCATCGAGCCAGCGCAACGCGGCGTCGTCGCCGTAGGTGTGCGCAATGGTTGTCACGATGGGCTGGAAGTCCGTTTCGGTGCCGGCGATGGCGATCCGGCCGCTCCACTTCGGCTCGGCCAGTTGGAGGGCCGAGGTCGGCAGCTGGCTCCGTGAGAGCAACGACGTGTTGTAGACCATCACGCTCACCCGGGCCGACACGCCGACCCACTGCCCATCGGGGGAGTTGAAGCGCGCCGGGGTGTTGGCCAGAGTGGAGGCGTCGACGGGCGCCAGCAGGCCCTTCGAAGCCAGGTATTCGAGCGGCGGAGAATTCTCGGTGTAGAAGACGTCGGCCGGCGAGCGAGAGCCCTCCGTTACGATCTGGTCGGCCAGCACGTCCTCGTCGTCGGAGCGCAGGCTCACCGAGACCCCGCTCTCGCGCTCGAAGGCCGCCACGAGCGCCTCGGTCGTCTGGACATGTTGCCCGCTGTAGACGGTCAGGCTCTCCGCCGAGCTCGCGCCACCCTGGGCGCACCCGGCCAGTGGGAGCGCCCCGATCGCCAGCGCCGCCACGACCAGGGCGCGGCGCATCGGCCGAGATCCCGACAGCCACCGCGTGCGTCCCATCGACCTTGATACCTCTCCGACCAGCACCGCCCCAAAGTTAGGTCAGCCTAACTTTAGGGAGGCCTCAGAACCGGGTCAAGGTCGGAGAATTGTGCTCAGTCGGCGGCGGGCCACCCCCCGCCGGCTCCGAGATCGGCCCGTCCCTCCAGCGGGCTGGAGGGCTCGGCGTGGAAACGGACGGGGATGCGGCCTGCCCGGCGGGCCAGCCAGCCCGCCTCGACCGCCAGGCGCATGCTCCGCGCCATGGCCACGGGGTCGTGGGCGCGGTTGACCGACGTCGCAACGAGCACGCCGTCGCAGCCCAATTCCATGGCGAGGGCGGCGTCCGACGCGGTGCCGATGCCGGCGTCGAGGATGACCGGGACCTCCACCGCCTCGCGCAGGAGGGCGATGTTGTGCGGGTTGCGGACGCCCAGGCCGCTGCCGATGGGCGAACCGAGCGGCATCACCGCGGCACAGCCGACCTGCTGGAGCCGGAAGGCCAGGACGGGGTCGTCGGTGGTGTACGGCAGCACGACGAATCCGTCCTCCGCCAGCTGCTCGGCCGCCAGCAGCAACTCGACGGCGTCGGGCAGCAACGTCCGGTCGTTGCCGACCACCTCGAGCTTCACCCAGTCCGTGCCGAACGCCTCGCGGGCCAGCTTGGCCGTGAGCACCGCCTCTGAGGCTGTGGCGCAGCCGGCCGTATTGGGCAGCACCCGGATGCCGAGCTCGTCGAAGAGGGCGAGCAACGACCCTTGGCGAGACGCCTCGACCCGCCGCACGGCCACCGTGGCGAGCCCGGTGCCGGACTCAACCAGGGCGGTGCGCAGCGCCTGCAGGCTCGTCATGCCGCCCGTGCCGAGGAGCAGCCGCGACGGCAGCACCTCGCCGGCGATGCACAGCTTGCCGGTCGCATCTGGCGGCAGTGGCACGACGTCCGACGAGGTCGTCACCTGGACGACCCTACCCCGGCGCCCGCCTATGGTGGCTCGGTGCCGGACACCGACACCCCGCCGACCGCGCTCACCATCGCCGGTTCCGACTCGGGCGGCGGTGCGGGAGTGCAGGCCGACCTCAAGACGTTCGCCGCCCACGGCGTGCACGGCACCAGCGCGCTCACCGCCGTGACAGCGCAGAACACGAGGGGCGTGCGGGGCGTCGTCGCGCTCGAGCCCGGCTTCGTGCGCCAGCAGGTGGAGACCGTGGTCGACGACTTCGCCGTGCGCAGCGTGAAGACCGGCATGCTGGCCAGCGCCGGCATCGTCGACGAGGTGGCGCGTCTCGCCGAAAAGGGCCTCCTGCCCAAGCTGGTGGTGGACCCCGTCCTCGTGTCCTCGACCGGGCACCGGCTCCTGGAGGCCGCCGGCGTCGCGGCCTACCTGGAGCGGCTCCTCCCCCACGCCCTGGTCGCCACCCCGAACCTTCGCGAGGCCGCGGTGCTCGGCGACACAAGTGTGGAGTCGCTCGAGGCGCTCGAGGCGCGCACCGCGGTGGCCCAGGCGATTCGCAAGACCGGGGCCCGCTACGTCGTGGTGAAGGGAGGTCACCTCACCGATTCGGCGGAGGACGTCGTGGCCGGCCCCGACGGGGTCCTCGTGCTCCCGGGGGCACGGGTGGCGACCGGCAACGACCACGGCACCGGGTGCTCGCTCTCGGCCGCCATCGCGGCCAACCTGGCCCTGGGGGCCGAGGTGCTCGACGCCATCGCCGCCGCCAAGGCCTTCGTGGCGGAGGCGCTGGCCGGAGGCGCAGGCTGGCGGCTCGGGGCCGGGCGCGGGCCCATCGACCATTTCGGGTGGTCTGCCCGACCGTAGGCTGGAGCTCACATGACGCTGCACGACACCGACACGGTGGCCCCGGCCGAGGGCCCGTTGGAGCCGCCGCCGCGGCCGCCCACGGCGGGCGGCACGTCCCTGCGTCCGGCCATGGTGGTGCTCGGGCTGGCGGTGCTGATCCTGGCTGTCTTCATCACCCTCGGCGTGCTCACCTCGCAGTCACCGGCCAAGGTGCACACCGGCACGGCGTCACAGCGGGTGGGCGGCTCCTCGCTCAAGGCGATGCCTGCCGACCGCGCCCTGGCGCCGATCATCCGCAGCGGCGAGCCGCCCACGAACATCATCAACGCCGTCTCGGTCCCCGCCGGGTCGGTGCGCATCAGCCATGAGGACAACGCGGCGGAGTCGGGCCAGTACGACTCGCAGGTCGAGCTGCGCTCGACCGCATCGCAGGGCGCGCTCCTGCAGTTTTACGCAGCCGACATGCGCCAGGAGGGCTGGCAGGTCTTCGACCAGGGCGCTGCCGCCAACAACCCGGGCGCTCTCGAGGTGCTCGGCAAGCTGGCCGGCCAGGACGGCTACTACTGGGAGATGGGCGCCACGATCACGCCCACCTCGTTCGGGCACGGCGCGCCGGCGTCGGGCTGGACCGACTTCACGGTCCGGCTGCTCCAGGAGAGCGACGAAGAGAGCTAGCTGTTAGCGAGAGTCCCGGTGATGTCTCCCAAAACTATGCACTGACTGGTTTACGGTTTTTGGAGACATCGGACCATCGGACCATCGCCATCGTCATCGTCATCGTCATCAAGCGATTTTCATGGGGTCCGCCTCATCGAGGCCGATGCGGACCTGACGCGGACGGTCAGCGTGTCGCCACGGCCACGTCGGTGCGGCCCGATTTCACGGCAACGGCGTCGTGGCGGAGCAGCGTCGGAGGCGACGTCGGCTCGGCCAACAGGTAGGCCCACACGAAGAAGTTGATCGGGTAGAGCAGGTAGCCGATCCGGGGGTTCGGCGCGAGCACAATGAGGACCGTCATCACCACGCCCGAGATCGTGCAGACCTGGGCGACCGTGCTCGGCGTGCGCCGGTAGAGGTGGCGCGCCAGGAACACGGCCAGGATGAGCCCCACCGAGACGGGCAGGGCGCGGCTCAACGAAGGGAACCAGGTGACGAGCACGTGGCCGGGCAACGCGCTGGCGGCGGTGGACGGGATGGCGCTCAGTCCGAGGGGGAAGAGCACCACGTCGTCGATCAGCGCGAAAGGCCCGCGCAGGGCGAAGGGGAAGATGGTCGGGATGGCGACCACGAGGATCCCTGCCAGCATGGTCAGGGGCCGCCGCTCGCCGCGACGACCACGCGCCGCGAACAGCGCGAGCAGCGCGACCGGCCACGCGGTGAACTTCATGGCTGACGCGATGCCGAGCACGAGACCCGACGCGAAGGGTTGTCGCCGCTGGGCGAGCACCATGGCCAACAGGAGGAAGGCGACCACGGGGATGTCGTCGCCGCCGGTGGCCAGCGGCAACGAGGCGATCGGCAGGATCACGAGCGCCTGCACGGCGCGGATCTTGCGGCGCCCGCTGGCGCGGCACAGGTACAACGCGACCGCGGCGACCGCGAGGGTCGTCAGGCAGAAGAAGGTACGGGCGTCGCTCAGCCCGTTGTTGGGCCAGATGTCGCTCGGGATGCCCAGCACCGCCATGAGGGGGAGGTAAGGCAGGAAGCCGGCGTAGTTCGGCTCGCCCGGGGCGTGGTACTTCACCGCATGCGGCAACCGCACCAGGTCGTGGTACGGATTCACGCCGCGCACCAGGTCCTGCCCGCCCTTCTCGACCGCGGCGACCTCGGGCTGCTGGTGCGAGCCCGCGACGCCGTCGAAGCGCCACAGGATCTCGAAGCCGAGCGGGATGGCGAGCGACCCGGCGAAGACGCAGACGGCAACGGCGATCCGGGCCGTCCACGCGCGCTTGTGCTGGCGCTTCGTCAGCCGGTGCCCCGCCTGGCGCCGCCGAGCCCGGTAGACCAGGAGGGCGACGATGCCCGAGACCACGGCGCCGAAGACGAAGGGCGCGAGCGCCATACGGCCCCACACCTGGTAGAGCGCGTTGGTCGACGTGGCGATGGTGATGGACGCGAAGAGCGCGCTGCCCGCGTAGAGCAGTGCGTCGCCCGCCTCAGGCGAGATGCGGCGGAACCTGTCCAGCAGCGTTTCCCAGGCGTCGGTGAGGCGGGCGCCCCAGGTTGGAAATGTCGCAGAAGTCGTTGGCATTGGCGTCTCGAAAGCCTCGCACACAGGTGTCCTGCGGGACTGGTACCCGCTTCGATCCTAGAGGCGTAGCTCCGACAGGTAGAACGCCACCTCGGCCTCCAGGCATGCGGTCAGCGTGTCGGCCCGCCGGAAGCCGTGCCCCTCCCCCTCGAAGAACCGCAGGTCACACGGCACCCCGTGGGCGGCCAGCGCGTCGCGCATCCGCTGGGCCTGTGCGGGCGGCACGACCGGGTCCTCGGTCCCCTGCAGGAGGAGGACCGATCCGGTCATGGAGGCGGCCCGGTTGACGGGCGAGCGCTCCTCGTAGAGCGCCTTGGCTGCGGGGAGCGGGCCGATCAGCCGGTCCGTGTAGTGCGCCTCGAAGTCATGCGTCGTCGCGACGAGACCCAGCAGGTCGGTCACGGCGAAGGACGCCGTGCAGGCCGCGAACCCCTCCCCCGCCGCCAACGCGTTGAGCGCGGTCATGCCGCCCGCGCTCGTTTCCCCTCACCGCGAGGCGCTGCGGGTCGACGTCGCCGTGCGCAGCGAGATGCAGGGCGGCATCGAGACAGTCCTCGGCGTCGGCCACGCCCCACTGCCCCCACAGGGCGCAGCGGTAGGCGCGCCCGTAGCCCGAGCTCCCCGCGTAGTCGACGCACGCGACGGCGAAGCCCCGGCTCGTGAAGAACTGCAGGGTCGGATCGAGCCCGGCCTGGCAGCTCGAGGTCGGCCCGCTGTGGCACCACGTGACGAGCGGCGGCGGGCGTCCCGCCGGCGCAGTCGTGCCTGTGAGCGCGGGCCGGTACAGGGTCCCGTATACGGCGCGGCCGGAGCGCCCGGTCAGGGCGAAAGGCTCCCCGTCCGAGAGGTCTTTGGAGCGCAGCCGTCGCGCTGTCGTGGCGAGCGGGCGCAGAGAGCGGGCCGGCTCTCCCGGGAGGGCGACCCAGACGTTGACTGCCGCGTCCGGCGTGCTGCCGATCATCGCGTAACCGTCGCCGTGTGCGCAGAGGGCGGCGATCGACACGCAGGGCTGGCCGAGCTCGCGCGGCGGCGCGGTCGCCGGCGCGCCGGGCGCCAGCGCCACGACCGTGTCGCGGCCCGACGTCGTGAGGCGCGCCACCAGCGTGCCCTCGGCCAGTTCGGCCATCGTGCACTGACCCAGGACCCAGTCGGGACCGTGGAACTCGCCCTCGGCCTCGGTGAGGGGTTCGAGCGTCGGGGTGGCGACGCTGGCTGCTCCCTCGACGTTGACGTCCTGGCGTCGATACGGCTGCCACCAACCGCGGCGGTCCGCGACGAAGCGCAAGCTCCCGTCGCGTTGCCAGGCCGGCTGCCCGACCGATTCGCCGGGGCCACCGGCCACATGCACGGGCGCGCCCGGTGCAAGGAGCACGCCGTCGTTGTTCTCGGCGAGCGCGCAGACGACCACCGATGACGCGTCCCACGGCATGTCGGGGTGGTCCCACACCACGACCGCCAGGCGCTCGCCGGTCGGAGCGACCCGCGGGGAGCCGAAGAAGTCGTGACCTCGCAACAACATCGTCTCGATGCGCTCCTGCCGTCGCGTCGACAGCGCCACGATGCTCCGCACCGGTGCGGGCATGTCCTCGCCGTGGGTCTCCCGCACGGCCAGGACCCAACGACCATCGGGCGTGGCGCTCAGGCCGCCGTGGCGGTGGGCGGTGCCGGGGGCCGGCGCGGCGGTGAGGGGAGTTGCCGCCCCGGCGCCTCCGTCGCGGAACCACACCCGTTGGTCCGACTGGTCCACGAAGGCGAACGCTCCCGGGCCCCACCCCGGCACCAGGCACACGGCGCCGCCGCCGTACTCGTGGACCCGGCTCCGGATGCTCACGCCCGGCGGTGAATGGTCGCGAGGCCCGTCCGCACCGGTCCGCACGAACACGACCCGTCCCGCTTCGGCAGGCCGCGACTCGAGCCAGTACAGCGCCTCGCCGTCGGAGCACAGGTCGGAGAGCGAGACCTTGCCGCGGGCCACCTCGGCCGCGCTCAAGCCCGACGCCCAACGCCCGTACCCTGCAACCGTCACCACGATCGTCCGAACGTACCCGGCGCGACGGGCTGCGCACGAGATCGCTCGCGTCGGCCTCTACAGTGAGTCGATGCGCTTCCCCGCCTACCTGCTCTCGAAGCGCGGTGAGGTCATCCGGCCGGCGGTCGTCGAGCTGTCCGACACTGACCTGCCGCCGGGCGACGTGCTCATCCGGGTCGAGTGGACCGCCATCAACTTCAAGGACGCCATGGTGACGCGTCCGGGCAACCGGGTGGCCCGCATGTTCCCGCTCGTGCCGGGGGTGGAGCTGGCCGGAACGGTCGAGGAGAGCTCCCATCCCGAATTCACCGAGGGACAGCGGGTGCTGGTGCAGGGTTACGACCTCGGCGTCGCGCACCACGGGGGATTCGCGGCCTACGCCCGGGTGCCGGCGGACTGGGTCGTGCCGCTCCCGGACGCACTCAGCTGCCGGGACGCGGCCATCATCGGGCTGGCAGGCTTGACCGCGCTCATGTCGATGCGCCGGCTCGTGCACCACGGCACCACGACGGAGGACGGTCCGGTCCTCGTCACGGGCGCGACCGGCGGCGTCGGCAGCGCGGCCGTCGCGCTGCTGGCAAAGGCAGGCTTCGAGGTCGTCGCGTCGTCCGGCAAGACGGCGGAGCACGACTACCTCAAGGAGCTGGGCGCGGCACAGGTGGTCGGGCGCCAGTTCACCGAGGACGATGGGCGCACGCTCGGGCCGCAGCTCTGGGGCGCCGTGGTCGACTGCGTCGGCGGTACGGCACTGGCCGAGGCGTTGCGCACGGTGCGCTACGGCGGCGCGGTGGTCGCCAGCGGCCTCACCGGCGGCAACAACCTCAGCACCACGGTCTACCCCTTCATCGTGCGGGGCGTCGCCCTCTTCGGCATCGACACGGTGGCGACGCCGATCGAGGAGCGTCGGGACTTGTGGGTCGAGATGGCCGACGCGTTCCCCTTGGACCACTGTGAGGACATGGTCAACGAGGAGATCGGGCTGGACGGCCTGACCGCGGCGCTCGACCGCGTGCTCGACGCCGCCGTGCGGGGCCGCATCCTCGTCGCGCCGGGCGGCTGACTCACTCCCGCTCGCTCGCGGCGGCGTGGCGCGGTCGTTCGGGTCAAGCTCGTGGTTGCATGACGACCCAACTCAGGACGACGAGTAGACCGGTGAGACCCGGATGGTCCCGTTGCCGCACGGCGCGATCGCCAGGGCGAAAGCCGGCGACGCCGTGGTGGCGCCGGGCATGGTCGCCGTCGCGCTCTCAGAGGTGGGGCAGCTCGTCTCCGATCCGACCGGGACGTCGGAGAATTGGTAGGCGAACTGCGCCGACGACGACGGCGCCACGGTGACCGAGGCCGGCGCGGCGTTGGCCGCGGGCGACACGCTCACCGACAGCCCCTGCATGATCGTGACCGTGAGCGGCGCCCCGCTCCCCGAGAAGAGGGCCATGGTCGGGTACCCGTCGACCGTGCAGGCCGACGGCCCGCTGTTGGTCACCGTCACGACGCCCGTGTTCGTCCCGGCCGCGCCCTGGGCCTGTCCCGCCGACGCCGTGATGTGCGTGCACGCCACCGTCCCCGTGGCGCTGGACGTCGTCGTGGGCGCCGGGTTGGGGGTCGAGGAGGACGAGACCGTCGGCTTCTGCGTGGTCGTGGTGGTGGTCGAGCGCTGCGCGCTCGGGCTGGGGCTGCTGCTGCAGGCCGCGAAGGCGATGCCCGCGCCCGCCACCAGGGCGAGCGCCCAACGAGATGCGGTCACGCCTCGAAGTCTTCCGGCCGCACCGAGTCGAGGAACTGGCGGAACTGCCCGACCAGCTCGTCCGGTGTGTCCTCCTCCTCGTCCTCGGCGTCGAGGGCGAGGAGGATCCCCTCTGACTCCATGAGCTCGTCGGAGACGAAGAGGGGAGACTCGGTGCGCACGGCCACCGCGACGGCGTCGGAGGGCCGGCTGGACACGATCGTGCGCTCTTCGCCCCGCACGAGGTGCATCTCGGCAAAGTAGGTGGAGGAGCGCAGCTCGGTGATGATCACCCGCTCGACGCTGATATCGAGCGCGCTCAGCATGTCCTTCATCAGGTCGTGGGTCAGCGGCCTGGGCATCGTGACGCCCTGGAGGGCGTAGGCGATCGCCGTGGCCTCCGGGCTGCCGATGAAAATGGGCAGCGTCCGCCCCTCACCTTCGGTCTCTTGGAGCAAGAGCACCGGCGTATTGGACTGCAGGTCCACCCGGACGGCTCGAAGCAGCACACGGACCATGACTGAAATGTAGCGCCCGATCCCGCCGGCGCGTCACCCCCCAAAATGCTGGCGCAGCGCCTGGCGGAGCAACGAGGCTCGCATCGACTGGCCGAGGGCCGCCAGCTGGTCGGCCGCTTCGACCGCCCGCTGCCGGGACTCGGGGTTCCGCTGACGCAGGAGGGGGATCACCACCTGTTCGATCAGTCCCAGCTCGCGGTCGACCGCGTTCCGGTACATCCGCAGGTGGCGGGGCTCGATCCCGAAGCCGCGGAAGGCCGCCGCCAGGTTGGCGACCGTGAGCGCCTCCTCGTCGTAGGTCTCCATCCCGGCGACCACCACCGGGCAGACGAGCCCGAACCCCTGCAGCCCGACCAGCTCGTCCGGGGTCAGGCCCGAGGCGGCACAGAGTTCGGCGGCCGTCATGCTCGCCCCGGTGACGATCGCCGCCGCGCCGGAGCCCGGGGAGGCGGCGGCGCCGGTGCCGGGCGCGTCGCGTCCGCTCGAGGGGGCCCGTCGCGCCGCGGGGGGTGTCGGGGCCGTCGCGCCGGCGGCCGGTGCGGCCGGTGCGGCCGGCGGCGCGGTGCCGCCGGGTTGGGTCGTGCCGTTGGCGCGCCCTGCATCCGAGGGCGACGGCGAGGGCGGGGTCGCACCCGGGGCCGCGTGCGCGGGTCCCGCGCCGTGCGACGCGCTGCTCGCGCTCGGCGGGACCTCCACGGCCCCTCCCCCGCCGGCGGCCTGGGCGTGGCGTGGGGGCGCGGGGTTGGCGGCCGGCGCCGCGGCCACCGCGGCGGCCGAGGCCTCCTCACCGAGGACCTGCAACCCGCGGCGCGCCTCGGCGGCCTCGGGCATGCGCGCCGTCCGGCGGGAGGCGTCGGCCAAGATGCGGGCCATGGCCTCCTCGTCCGCCTTGGTCGGCCGCTCGTCCTCCACCGCGACGGCAGGCATCGCAGCGGCGTGTTTCGGCGCCGGCTCCACGGTCTTCCCGTTCTCGGCGTCCATGCCGATGTCCTCGAGGTTGCCGTCGGCCAGCCGGTCCCGGATCACCTTGAGCGGGAGAAAGTGCTCCCGCTGTTGCCGCAACACCCAGCGCAGGCGCTCGACGTCGTGGTCGAAGAACTTCCGGTAGCCCGAGGGCGACCGCTCCGGGTTGACCAGTCCCTGGCTCTCGAGGAAACGGATCTTCGAGATCGTGACGTCGGGGAACTCCTCTCGCAGCAGCGTCAGGACGTCACCGATCGAGAGGTACGTACGGCTGCTCACTCGTTCCCCGCCACCAGGTAGACGAGCTTGAACTTGCCGATCTGCACTTCGTCGCCGGGTTCGAGCTGCACCTCGTCGATCCGCTCCCTGTTCACATAGGTCCCGTTCAGCGAGCCCACGTCCCGCAACACGTAGGTGCCGCCATCCTTGGGCATGATCTCGACGTGGCGGCGGGAGACCGTGATGTCGTCGAGGAAGATGTCGCTCTCGGGGTGCCGGCCCGCCTTGACCACCTTCTCCCCCAGCAGGTAGCGGGCCCCGATGTTCGGGCCCCGCGTCACCACGAGGACCCCGGCGCCGTGAGGCACCTCGACCAGCGTGACGTCAGGATGCTCCTCGGCACCGTCGGCGTCATCGGTCGGATGGAGCGTGATAGTGGCGTCGTCGCCGTCCGCCACCAGAGCGTGCCCGCACGAGGAGCAAAAATTGACTCCGTCGGGGTTCCGGTGCCCGCAGTTGTGACAGAACACGAGGACCACGGTACCCCACCCCGTGACCCGGTTGTCCTGGTGCCGGGGGCTGGCCGAACACGCTCAGCCGGCCGTCAGCTCACCGTACGCCGTCGCATCGAGGAGGCCGGCGGTATCCACCCCCGCGGCGAGCTCCAGCTCATAGATCCAGCCCTCGCCGTAGGGATCCTGGTTGATCCGCTCGGGCGCACCGGTCAGCGCGTCGTTGACCGCGGTGACGGTGCCGGCCAGCGGTGCGTAGATCTCCGAGACCGACTTGGTCGACTCCACCTCGCCGATCTGGGCCCCGACGTCGAAGGCGCCGCCGACCGAGGGGAGGTCGACGAACACGATGTCGCCCAACGCGTCCTGCGCGTAGTCGGTGATGCCGACGCGGACGCGGGATCCGTCCCCGCGCACCCACTCGTGCTCAGGCGAGTACCGCAAGTCCTCGGGGATGTCCATGAGGGGCGACCATACCGGACGGCGCGCCGACCCGCCGCCGTGGCATCAGGCCAACAGCGAGGCGATCCGCTCGACGTAGGCCGTGACGAGCGCGCTCGACGCGGGCAGGTCCGCGCCTTCGGCCCAGACGTGGGTCACCGGGTCCTCGGGGTCGGGGACGACCAGGACCCACCCGTCGTCGGTCACCACCTTGATACCGTCCACCAGCACCAGCTCGCCGTCCCCCTCGCCGAGCTGCTCCATGAGGGTCCGCATGATCAGGCCCTTCTGCTCCATCGGCGTCGGCACCTCTTCGCGCAGGATGGGCATGGCCGGCATGGCGTCGACGAGCTCCTCCAGCGAGCTGGCCCCCTGCCCGAGCAGCGACATGAGGCGGACCAGGGCTGCCGCCGCGTCGAACGCGGGCAGGAAGGACGGGAAGACATAGCCGCCGCGGCGGTCGGACGCGAACTCGACACCCCCGGACGCGGCCGCCTCGAGCAGCCCGGACGTCGAGAGCGGCGTCTGCACCACGTCGATGCCCCGCTCGGCGCAGAGGCGCAGCGCCTGCGCGCTCGCCGTCACCGGCAGCGCGACCCTCCCCGTCTCGCCCGCGTCCGCCAACAGCCCGACGAAGGCCACGATCGCCTCGTCGTCGCTCAGCACCCGGCCGCTTCCGTCGATGAGCGTGAGCCGTTCGCCCCCGGCGTCGATCACCGCGCCCAGATCGGCCCCCGAGCCGCGCACCGCCTCGGCCACTCTCGCCTCGCTCACCACCTTGTCGAGCGCGATCATCCCCGGCGTCTGTGCGTAGGGGTTGATGCTCAGCACGTCCGCCCCGACCTTGGACAGAAGGTTCGGCATGACGAAGCTCGTCGCGCCGTAGGACAGGTCGAGCACGAGCTTCACCTGTTGCTCGGGATCGCGCCGCAGGTCGAACGCCTCGACGACGTCGGCGGTGTAGAGCTCGATCACCCGGGGCGAGAAGTCGATGTCGCCGATCTCTCCCGCCGTGACCCGCCGGAACTCCTCGCGGTAGTACATGCGCTCGACCCGGCGCTGGTCGCTCTCGGAGAGGTCGATGCCCCGTTCGTCGAAGAAGCGGATGACCACGGACTGCGGGTCGTCGGAGCTCAGGCGCACCGTGAGCCCGGCCCGGTTGCCCCGGGTGCGGAGGTGGTGCCGGGTCACCGGCACGGTGGCCAGCTCCAGGTCGGCCACGTTCACCCCCACGGCATTGCACCCGACCATGAGCGCGCGCTTGAGCACGCGGGCGGCGCGGCTGGTGTCCCGCGACGCGGTGATGTACGAGCCCTTCTCGAAGCCCGAGGCCCAGGCCTTGGCCAGACGCACCGCCAGCTCGGGGCTGATGTCCACGTTGGCGATCCCCTGCACGCCCTCGCGGCCGAACAGGGTGCGCGGGCCGCCGGACTCCCAGACGATGGACGCGTTCACTTGGGCGCCGGCCTCGACCACCTTGTAGGGGTAGACCTTCACGTCGCCGCGCAACTCGGCGTGCGCCCCGACGAGACAGCCCTCGCCGACCACGGCGCCGGGCTCGATCCGGGCTCCCACCCGCAGGTCGCACGAGCGCCCGAGCACGGCACCCTCGACGCGCGCGGACGGGCCCACGTACGAGTTCTCCCCGATCACCGAGCGCCGCACCTCGGCCCGCTCCGCCACCCGCGTGTTGGCACCCAACGTCGTGTACGAACCGAGGACCACCCCCGGGTCGATGGTGCAGTTCTCCCCGATGAACACCGGCGACTCCAGCTGGGAGAGCGGGTCGACCGAGGACCCCTTGCCGACCCAGACGCCGGGGCGGAGCTCGAAGCCGGCCACGTCCACCTGGACCTTGCCGTCGAGGATGTCCTCGTGCGCCTTGAGGTAGGCGGCAGTCGTCCCGACGTCCTCCCAGTACCCTTCGGCCACGTACCCGTAAAGGGGGTCGCCCTCCTCGAGCGCGGCAGGGAAGACCTCCGCCGAGAAATCGACCGAGCGGCCCTCGGGGATGAGGTCGAAGATCTCCGGCTCGAGCACGTAGATACCGGTGTTGATGGTGTCGCTGAACACCTGCCCCCAGCCGGGCTTCTCGAGGAAGCGCTCGATCGTCCCGTCCTCCCGGGTGATCACGATGCCGAACTCGAGCGGGTTCTCGACTGCGCTCAGCGCAATGGTGGCCAGCGCCTGGTTCTTCTCGTGGAACGTGATGATCGGCGTGAGGTCGATGTCGGTGAGCACGTCGCCCGAGATCACCAGGAAGCGCTCCGTCAGCTCGTCCTTGGCGTTGCGCACCGAGCCGGCCGTCCCGAGCGGCGACTCCTCGGTGGCGTAGACCATGCGCACGCCGAGCTCGCTGCCGTTGCCGAAGTAACTGCGGATCGCGTTGGACAAGAAGGCGACGGTGACGACGATGTCGGTGATCCCGTGCCGTCGCAACAGCGCCACGATGTGCTCCATCATCGGCCGCCCCACGAGCGGAAGCATCGGCTTGGGCAGGTTCGAGGTCTGTGGGCGCAGGCGGGTGCCCTCGCCACCGGCCATGATCACCGCCTTCATGCCGGACCGCGTCTCATACGGGGCTTCGCCTCGCCGCCCGGCCGTCGCGCAACGCCTTCCTGGCGGGGCCGACATAGCTGCCGGCGGCAATCCACGCCAGCGTGAGGCCGACGATGCCGGTGACCCACGCGATCACCTTGATGGGCTCCTGCCAGCCGGCGTCGCCGTAGCCGAGCAGGAAAGCCGGATAGGCGAACATCAGTCCGAACGTACCTGCCTTCCCGACCCAGAGCACGTCGATCCTCGCCGCTCCGAGCGAAGCGAGGAGCACCACCATCGCCGAGACGAGCGCCTCGCGCGCGATAGTGGCGATGCCGAACCACAGCGGAACCGCGCCGTACACCAGCACCGAGATCACCGCCGTGCCGACGAGCAGGCGGTCCGCCGTGGGGTCGAGGACCTTGCCGAACGTGGACACCTGGTCGTAGCGCCGCGCCACGTAGCCGTCGACCCAATCCGTCGCGCCGAGGACGGCCAAGAGGACGGCGCTTGCGGTCTGCCAGTGCTGACCGAAGAGAAACCAGAGGAAGACCGGGATGCAGAGGAGCCGGAGCAGCGTGATGACGTTGGGCGCCGTCAGGATCCGGTCCAGGCCCGGTTCGTCGTCCACGCCGTCCACGTCGTAAGTGTAAAGGAGCCCCCTGCGGCGACCCCGTCCGAGGTGTGCCAGAGTGGCGCTGTGCCGCGTTTCGACCCTTTCCACGGGTTGCGCTACCAACCGAGATTCGCCCCCATAGCCCAGGTCATCGCGCCGCCCTACGACGTGATCTCCTCCGCCGAGCGCGTGCATCTGGCGTCGCGCCACCAGGCCAACTCCGTGCTGGTCGAGCTACCCGAGGCGGACCTCTCGGGCGGCCGCGACCGTTATGCCGTGGCCACCGACCTGTTCACCCGCTGGCAGGCCGAGGGGATTCTCGCCGCTGATCCCGAGCCGAGTCTGTACCCCTACCGGATGACCGACACCTCGGGCCGCTCGACCACTGGAGTGATCGGCGCGCTCGGTCTGGCGGAGCCGGGCGAGGAGAGCGACATCCTCCCGCACGAGCAGACGCTGCCCAAGCCCAAGAGCGACCGCCTCGACCTGCTGCGGGCGACGCGGGCCAATCTCTCGCCGATCTGGGGCCTCTCCATGGCGAACGGCGTCACCGCGACCTTCGACCCGACCGACGACGACCCGGTCGCCGACACCTACGACGACGACGGGGTGCGCCACCAGCTCTGGGTGCTCAGCGACCGCGACGCCGTCGACGCGGTCGGGGCCGCCATCGCGACCGCCCCCGTCGTGCTGGCCGACGGGCACCACCGCTACGAGACGGCGCGCGCCTACCAGGCCGAGTGCCGCGCCGCCAACGGTGGGAGCCCCGGGCCGTACGACTTGGTCATGGCGCTGGTCGTCGAGCTCTCCGAGGACCAGCTCACGGTCGGCGCCATCCACCGCACGGTGAGTGGCCTGCCTGAGGGCTTCGACCTGGTGGCGGCGCTCGCGCCGTGGTTCGACGTGGTCCGGGCCGGGGTGGCCGACGACCGCACGCTGGGCGCGCTGGCCGACTCGAGCGCCATGGCGCTCGTGACGGGCGGTCTGGCCTACTTGCTGCTCCCCCACGCCGACCTCCAGGAGGAGGCGGGCAACGACCTCGACTCCAACCTCCTGGCCACGGTGCTGGCGCAGCTCCCACCGCACGAGGTGATGCACCGCCACAGCGTCCAAGAGGCGCTCGAGGCCCTCGAGCAGGGCGAGGGCCAGGCGGCGTTCCTGCTCCGTCCGGTCACGGTGAAGCAGATCGACGAGTGGGCCAACGACCGCCGCCGAATGCCGCCCAAGACCACGTTTTTCAGCCCCAAGCCGCGGACGGGCATGGTGTTCCGATCCCTCGACATCGATTGACCGTCCTCTTTCGCCGGGCGACTGGGTTGCGGGCGGGGTAGTTTCACCCCGATGCACGACTCCGTGACCGTCCACATGGCGGCGCCGCCCGACCGCGTCTTTGACCTGGTCAGCGACGTCACCCGCATCGGGCGCTACAGTCCCGAGACCTTTGAGGCCGAGTGGATCGAGGGTGCCACCAGGCCCGCGCTGGGCGCGAAGTTCCGCGGCCACGTGAAGCGAAACGGCAAGGGTCCGACGTATTGGACCACGTGCACCGTGACGGCCTTCGAGCCGGGCCAGGTGTTCGCCTTCGGCGTGGGCAACAAGCCGGGCCAGCCGCTCAACGTGTGGCGCTACGACATCGTGCGGGCGGGTGACGGCTCCGACGTGACCGAATCGTTCACGCTCTCACCGACCTGGTGGCTACGGCTCTACTGGACATTGCTCGGCTGGGCCCGCGGCAAGACGAATCGCAACGGGATGCGACAGACGCTCGAGCGGGTCCGTGCGGACGCCGAGGGCGAAGCCGCACCGATCTGACACCGATGTGAGGCAGTCGGTTCCCGGATACTCCGAGCGCCCGCGGGAGGCCGGGTAACTTCAGTCGACCGTCCAGCTCGAGCCGGACCGGAGCAAGCCCGCCAGGTCGCCCAGCCCGCGCTTGGCCTGGGTCTCGGTGATCTGCTCGGCCATCTGTGCGCCGTACTCGGGGCGATCGACGGCCCTGAACACGCCGATCGGCGTCGGCTCGTAGGGCCCGTTGGCCAACCGGGACAGGCGGAAGGCGAAGCCCGGGTCCGGGCGCGCCTCGTCGTGCACCAGCACGGCGTCGAGCCCGACGTCGGCCACGGACACGACCTCGAGTTTCCCGTCGGGGCGCTGCACGACACCGCGCTCCTCACCTTCCGCGCCGAAGACGATGGGCTCGCCGTGCCTGAGTGGGATCAGCATGCTGGTCCGAGCGTCCTTGGCGGTGATCTTCTCGAACGCACCGTCGTTGAAGACGTTGCAATTCTGCAGCACCTCGACGAACGCCGCGCCCTGGTGCTCGTGGGCTCGCCGGAACATCTCCTGCATGTGGGCCCGGTCCATGTCGTGGGTGCGGGCCACGAATGTCGCCTCTGCCCCGAGGGCGAGCGACACGGGGTTGAAGGGCGTGTCGACGGACCCGAACGGCGTCGATTTGGTGACCTTCGCCACCTCCGACGTCGGCGAGTACTGGCCCTTGGTGAGCCCGTAGATCTGGTTGTTGAACATGATGATGTTCAACCGCACGTTCCGGCGCAACGCGTGAATCAGGTGGTTGCCGCCGATGGACAACGAGTCCCCGTCACCCGAGATCACCCAGACGTCGAGATCCGGGCGCGTCGTGGCGAGTCCGGTGGCGATGGCCGGGGCGCGCCCGTGAATGGAGTGCATGCCATAGGTGTTCATGTAGTACGGGAAGCGAGCCGCGCACCCGATGCCCGAGAGAAAGACGGTGTTCTCGCGGCGCACGCCGAGGTCGGGCATCAACGTCTGCACGGCCGCCAGGATCGTGTAGTCGCCGCAGCCGGGGCACCAGCGCACCTCCTGGTCGCTGCTCCAGTCCTTGCGGCTGGTGACGGGGACGGCCGTCGCGACGGCGCCGCTGCCATTGCCCGAACCGTTCGCCGAACCGTTCGCCGAACCGTTGGTGGAGCCGTTGGCCTCACTCATGACTTTCCTCCGAGCAGCGCGGTGATGGCTGCCTCGATCTCTCCGACGCGGAACGGCACGCCCTGCATCTTGGACATGGTCTGGGCGTCGACGAGGTACTCGGCGCGCAAGATGCGAGTGAGCTGGCCCAGGTTGACCTCGGGCACCAGCACCTGCGCGTAGCCGTTGAGCACCTCACCGAGATTCGACGGCAGCGGGCTCAGGTGCCGCAGGTGGACGTGGGCCGCCTTCATGCCCCGGGCCCGTACCCGTTTTACGCCGGCCAGGACGGCCGCGTACGTCGAGCCCCAGCTCACCAAAAGCAGCTGCGCATCCCCGGTCTCGTCGTTCACCTCGACGAGCGGGATGTCAGCGGCGATCCCGGCGATCTTGTCGCGCCGCAGGTGGACCATGCGCTCGTGGTTGACGCCCTCGTAGGAGACGTTCCCGCTTCCGTCCTCCTTCTCCAGGCCGCCGATGCGGTGCTCCAGCCCCGGGAGGCCGGGAGGCGCCCACGGCCGGGCCAGGGTCTTGGGGTCGCGGATGTAGGGCCAGAAGACGGGGTTCCCATCGTCGTCGGTGTGGTTCGGCTCCGAGGCGAAGGACGGCTCGATCGGCTCGAGCGCGTCGAGGTCGGGCAAGCGCCAAGGCTCGGCGCCATTGGCCAGGTAGCCGTCCGAGAGGACGATGACCGGGGTGCGGTACTTGATCGCGATCCGCGTCGCCTCGATCGCCACCGCGAAGCAGTCGCTCGGCGTCCGCGGCGCCAGAATCGGCAACGGCGCCTCCCCGTGGCGGCCGTACATGGCGTGAAGAAGGTCGGCCTGCTCCGTCTTGGTGGGCAACCCGGTCGAGGGGCCGCCACGTTGGACGTCGACCACGATCAGCGGAAGCTCGAGGTTGATGGCGAGCCCGAGCGTCTCGGACTTGAGGTCGAGGCCCGGGCCGCTCGTCGTCGTGACGCCGAGCGCACCTCCGAAAGACGCCCCGAGGGCGGCGCCGACGCCCGCGATCTCGTCCTCGGCCTGGAAGGTGCGAACCCCGAACTCCTTGCGCCGGCTCAGCTCGTGGAGGATGTCCGACGCCGGGGTGATCGGGTAGCTGCCCAAGAACAGCGGCACGCCGGCGAGGCGGGACGCCGTGATGAGGCCCCAGGCAAGGGCTTGGTTGCCCGTGACCTGGACGTACTCGCCTTTCTCGAAGGTGGCTGGCTTGACCTCGTAGTTCGACTCGAACAGCTCGGCCGTCTCGCCGAAGTCGTAGCCGGCCCGGAAGGCCCGGGTGTTGGCGTCCACGACCTGCGGCTTGCCCCCGAAACGCTGCGAGATCCATTCGATCGTCGGGTCGACGGGACGCGTGTAGAGCCACGAGATCAGGCCGAGCGCGAAGAAGTTCTTGGACCGCTCGGCGTCACGGGGCTTGACACCCGCCTCCTTGCAGACCTCCTGGGTGATGGAGGTCATGGGCACCTCGTAGACCGTGTACGCGGCGAGGGAACCGTCGGTCAGGGGGTTCGACTGGTACCCGGCTTTCGACAGGTCGCGCTCCTCGAAGGAGTCGCTGTTGACGATCATGACGGTGCCCTTGGCCATCAGGTCGATGTTCGCCTTCAGCGCGGCGGGGTTCATGGCCACCAGCACGTTGGGCGAGTCGCCCGGCGTCAGGATGTCGTGGTCCGAGATGTGCACCTGGAAGGCCGACACACCGTTGACCGTGCCGGCCGGTGCGCGGATCTCCGCCGGGAAGTCAGGAAAGGTGGAGAGGTCGTTGCCGAGCAGCGCACTGCTCGTTGTGAAGCGGTCGCCGGTCAGCTGAATGCCGTCGCCGGAGTCCCCGGCGAAGCGCACGATGACCTGGTCCAACTGCTCCGTCACGTGTTGCGTTCCCGATGCCACGGGCTGCCTCGTCTCGTCTCGTCTCATGGACACGGAGAGCCCTGGCTCACTGCGGGCGGGCTTTCGTTCGCACCCTGCCAGAACGGCGCGCGGCGCTCTCGGTCCGAATTTCTCGTTCGCATTCAGCCTACTGCGGCTGCCAACAAGGCCTTCTTCTTCAAGGCCTTCTTCGAGGCCGCCCACTCCGCAGTCCGAGCCGTCGCTCGGCGGACCGCCCAACTGGGATTGCAGGTGAGAACGTTCGGGCGGCGGTGGCCGGTCCTGGCCTCCGGAACGACGGGGGTCGGGAACGGCGAGGCTGGCCCCGCCAGGGGTCAGGCGACCGTCACCTCGGGGCTGAGGTAGACGTCCTGAACGGAGTGGATGAGGGCGGCACCTTCGTTCATCGGGCGCTGGAAGGACTTGCGGCCCACGATGAGGCCCATGCCGCCGGCGCGCTTGTTGATGACGGCGGTGCGCACGGCCTGGGCCAGGTCGCTGTCGCCCTTGGACTCGCCGCCCGAGTTGATCAGTCCGATGCGGCCGGCGTAGCAGTTGACCACCTGCCAGCGGGTGAGGTCGATCGGGTTGTCGGTGGTCAGCTCGTCGTAGACGAGGGGGTCGGTCCGGCCGAAGCCGATCGCCGTGTAGCCGCCGTTGTTCGTCGGCTGCTTCTGCTTGATGATGTCGGCCTCGATTGTCACGCCCATGTGGTTGGCCTGGCCGGTGAGGTCGGCCGAGGTCTCGTAATTGACGCCGTCCTTCGTGAAGGCCGGGTTGCGGAGGTAGCACCACAGCACCGTGAACATGCCGAGTTGGTGGGCCTCGGCGAAAGCCTCGCTCACCTGCTGCAGCTCGCGGTCCATGTCGTCGGAGCCGAAGTAGATGGTGGCGCCGACACCCACCGCGCCGAGATCGAAGGCCTGCTGCACCGACCCGAACATGATCTGGTCGTAGGTGTCGGGCACGTGGAGGAACGCGTTGTGGTTCAGCTTCACGATGAAGGGGATGCGGTGCACGTACTTGCGTGACGCCATGCCGAGCGTCCCGAGCGTCGTGGCCACCGCGCTGCACTCCCCCGCCAAGGCGAGCTCCAGCAGGTTCAGCGGGTCGAAGTAGGCCGGGTTCTTCGAGAAGCTGGCGGCAGCCGAGTGCTCGATGCCTTGGTCGACGGGAAGGATCGAGAGGTATCCAGTGCCGGCGAGGCGGCCGTGGTTGAACATGGCCCCGAGGTTGCGCAGCACGGCCGGCGTGCGGTCGGTGGTGGCGAAGACCCGGTCGAGGTAGTCGGGCCCCGGCAGCGTCAGGTTCTCGGCCGGGAAGGCCTTCGCGTTGTAGCTGAGCAGTGCGTCCGCGTCGTTGCCGAGGAGCGCGTGGAGATCGGTGGTCATGGGTTCCCAGCCTACCGGAGGGTGGGTGGGGGCGGCGGAGGCCGGGTCACCGTGCGCTCACGCCTTTCACCCGGCGCACACCGAGGGCCGCTGCTTGCGCCCGCCGGCACGGTGTCGACGCCAGCGCGAGCGCGAGCGCGAGCAAGAGCCCGAGCGGAAGCGCGAAGAGAACCCACACCCTGACGCATATCGGGTGGACCAGGCCCATACGCTGGGAGACGGTCGGAGTGGGCGTCGGCGCGAGTGCATCGAGCGGAGGCGGCAATGAACGGGGTGGACGAGTCCCGCTGGGGAGGGTCGATACGCATCCCTCCCTTGCTGCTCCTCGTCGGCGCCATCGCCCTCATCGTCGTCTCCGTCGTCCTCTTCAGCGGGGGCTCTCCGGAACCGCCGCACGGCCGGCCGGCCAACGCGTCGGGCCGTTCGTCCTCGAGTGCGTCATCCCGAGCGTCGGACGTGGGTTTCCGCCTCACGTCCGTCACCCCGACCACGGGATCGCAGAACGTCGCGACCAACGCGACGATCTCCGTGAGATTCTCCGCGCCCGTCCAACTCGGGAAGGTGATGCCCTCGCTCTCGCCCGATATCGCCGGGAAGTGGGTGCTGACGAACTCGACGACCCTGTCGTACGACCTCGACTCCCCCCTCATCCCGTCCACGCACGAGATCCTCACCATCCCCGGCGGCCGCTCGGGCGTCGAGGGCGAAAGCGGCGCCCGACTCGTCTCCTCTTCCACCGTCACGTTCGACGTCGCCGGCGGCGACATGCTCCGCGTCCAACAGCTCCTGGCGCAGCTCGACTTCCTGCCGCTGAGCTTCGCCTCGACGGGGGCGGCGCCGAGCCGGGCCGATCTGGCCGTGGACCAGACCGGCAACTTCGCCTGGCGTTGGGCCGGCCTGCCCCCCGAGCTCACCTCGCAGTGGACGCAGGGCAGCGTGAACGAGATCACCAAGGCCGCGATCGAGGCTTTCGAGACCCAGAACGGCATCGGTGTCGACGGGATCGCCGGGCCGGCGGTGTGGACGGCCCTCATCAACGATTCGATCAACCACAAGGTCGACGCCACGCCCTACGTCTACGTCCTCGTGAGCAAGACGATTCCCCAGAACCTCACGCTGTGGAACAACGGCGTCGCCAAGTACGTCGGGATCCCGGTCAACACCGGGGCGCCGGGAGCCGACACGACCGACGGGTCCTACGCCGTCTTCGAGCACGTGCGCTACTCGGACATGAAGGGGACGAACACCGACGGGTCCACGTACAACGACCCCAACGTGCCCTACGCCAGCTACTTCAACGGCGGCGACGCCCTACACGGCTTCAGCCGCTCCTCCTACGGGTCGCCCCAGAGCAACGGCTGCGTCGAGATGAGCTACGCCGACGCCGCTCTGGTCTGGCCGCTCACGCCGATCGGCACCCTGGTGACGGTCGTCGGACCGAACTACGGGACGGCCCCGCCGCCGACGACGACCACCACGACGACCCCGCCGGCGCCGACAACGACCACGACTGCTCCGCCTGCGACGACGACGACCGCGACAGCGCCGCCGGCCGCTCCTTCCTCGACGACGACGCTGCCTCCTGCTACTCCGGGGACCTGAGCTTCAGCCCGGAGCCGAGCCTCCGGTGGTCTCGGGCTCGGTGCGCGGTGCTCGGTGTTCGGGGTCGGTTGAGCGTGACGCCGGGCTGTCTGGGTAAGAGTCCCCGTAAGGCCTGGGTTCGCCGGGCCGTCTCACGAGGAAAGGAGTCCCATGAGCTCCACCGCCAGCATCCTCACCGTCATCCTCGCCGCGGCTGCGGCGCTGATCGTCGTCGCCGTGGTGGTGCGGGTCGCACCGCAGCGCTCGCTCGACTGACGCTGTCTGCCACCAGGCGCTCGTCGGCGTCCTGCGGCGGTGTGGGGCGTGTGGTTTTGCCTACTTCGTTGGCGACGTCCGGCGGGCGGGCGGCTTCGCCTTTTTCGGTCGCGCCCTCCGCTCCGGCCCGAGGTTGCGCAAGCGCTCGGCCACGTCGTAGGCGTCGGGGTCGGCCTTTGCCACCCGTTCGAAGTACTGGCGCGCCCTCGGCACGTCACCAGCGCGCTCGTAGAGGTCGGCCAAGACGTACCACTGCCGAACGTGGCGGTTCGAGGGGTTGCGCACCGCCTTCGCCGCGCCGGCGGTCGCCAGCAACGAAATCGCCCCGTTGAGGTCTCCACCCTCGGCCAGCGTGGCCGCCGCGACGATCCGCCCCTCCGCGAGCACGTCGGGCTCCGGCGAGTTGTGCCGCAGCTCGCTCCACAGTTCGGCCACCTTCTTCGGCTTGTGCAGCGCGCGCTGGGTGTCCATCAGCACCGGCACATGGTCAACCGAGTCGGTGAGTGCGCCGTACGCCTTGAGATGCCGGGCGGCCTCTCGCCAGCGGTTGCTCCGGTAAGCGGCCAGGCCGGCCAGCTCGCGCACGGCGGCGACGTCAGGGGCCTCGTCGGCCACCGGCTTGATGCTGCGCAGCGCATCTTGGTAACGGCCCCGCTCGTACGAGGCGGTGGCCGCCTCCGCCCGCTCGACCAGTTGCTCCCGATGGTGAACGGTCGCGACGTCGGCGGCCTGTCGGATCTGGGTGGCCACCTCCGGCGGGAGGGTCGGTCGTGCCGCCAGGGCGGCGAGGGCGCGGCCGGCCGAGAAGCCCGTGACGTCCGAGCCCTTGGCGGGACCACTGGCCTTGGCCTTGGCCGTGGCCCTGGCCCTGGCCTTGGTCGATCGGCCGCCACGAGGGGATCTTTCCGCCCACTCGGGTGCGCCGTCGTCCCGAATCCATGCGACCTCGCGCTTGCCGCCGGGTCGGGACGATGGTCGGTGACGGTCGTCGTCCTGTCGTCGGGCGGCGTCGTCACCATCGCGGATGTTGCGCCGCGTGACGTCGCGAGCGCCACGCCGGGCGACGTTTCCCCACGACTTGGCTCGGCTCGGGAGCGGTGGGAGCTCGTCGCGTGCGTCGGCGCGTTCGTCCTTGGGACCGCTGCGGCGACCGTCGTCACGCGTCGTCCGGTCGTTGGGTCGCCCGCCTTGAGGTGCCCGAGGCGAGCGTGACGTGCGTGGTCCGCTTGGTCGCCCGCCACGGGAAGCCGCCCCCGACGCGGCCCCGCCGCGACTCGAGTCGCCCCCCGTCCCGCGTCCGTGGGTGGCCGACGGAGCGCTCCCCCGCTTGGGCGGGCCGTCGGTCGCAGAACGCCGGGTCGGGCTCCGACTGCCGCTTGTGGCGTTTGTGCTGGACCGACGCGGGCCGCGGTCGGACGGGCCATCGGCCCGGGTCTTCGAACGACCCGCTGCCGCCCGGCCGGTTCTTTCCGAGCTCCGACCCTGTTCTCCTGGTCGCCCACTCCTGCTCGTGGCCGCACCGGCCGCCCTCCCCCGGGCCGACCCTGTCCTCGATCCTCCCGTGGACCGATCAGTGACTTCTCCACTTCGCCCGGTGCGGCCTCCGCTCGTGCGTGCACGGCCCTGACTTGCGGAACCTCCCGAGCGTGGCGAACCGGTCCGTCGCGCTGAAGGGGCGCGACGACTCGGCCGAGACGAGTCGGAAGGCATCGGCGAAGTCTACGCGGGCACTCGATTAGGCAGTCGGCGCTGAGGCCGACGTAGCTGGTCCGTCACGGCGAACGGAGTGACGATTCCACCGATGTCGATGCGTGGGCCGCCCAGCGTTCTGGCGACGCCACCGATAACGAACAAGGAGGGCCGCCGCCGCGACCGCGTTGCCACATCCGACCCGAGTTCTCGGCTGAGCGGTCTCGGCAGGAACACGTCACGACCAGAAAGTGAAGCCATCCCTTGAAACGACAAAGTCCCCTCGAGCGTGAGCTCTGAGGGGACCTCGTCATGAGAAATCCCGGCGGCGACCTACTCTCCCAGGGGGCCTCCCCCCAAGTACCATCGGCGCGGGCGGGCTTAACTGCCGTGTTCGGAATGGGAACGGGTGTTTCCCCGCCGCTATGGCCACCGGAAACTGTGCGCTCGGCGGCTCCGCACCGGTTAGGTGATGCGACGCACGCCCGGCTGCGTTAAGCCGCAGCCCCTGAGCGTTCCAAAGCGAGCACGAGCGAAGTAAGTCTCCAAGCCCTCGGCCGATTAGTACCGGTCGGCTGAATGCATTGCTGCACTTACACCTCCGGCCTATCAACGTGGTCGTCTAGCCACGGGCCTTACCAGGTTAACCCTGTGGGAGATTTCATCTCGAAACGGGCTTCGCACTTAGATGCTTTCAGCGCTTATCCCACCCGTAGGTCGCAAACCAGCCGTGCCCTTGGCAGGACAACTGGCACACGAGAGCTACGTCCGTCCCGGTCCTCTCGTACTAGGGACAGCCTTTCTCAAATCTCCTACGGCTGCATCGGATAGGGACCGAACTGTCTCACGCATGTTCATCCCGTATTACTACGGGCACAGACTATACCTCCACCCTCTTTCGAGGGGCTGGCGTGTTATGGCTTCCACAGGGGTCTGCGGATCGAGGTATCGATCTCAAGAAGCCATCTCTTCGCTGTTGCTGGCGAAGAAGTCGTTACAGGGGCACAACACGCCCTTGCTACGCAGATGTTGCTCGACATCTACGGCGGAAATCCGCTTCATCTTTGAATAGTTTAGGGGTCTCAGATGCATCTACTTTATGCAGATACATCCATTGTGTTGGCCTTCCCTCGGTATTGCCCTGAACAAGAACGTTCGGTTGTTCATTCAGGGTTTCACCGATATGAGCCAGTAAGCACCCAGGAATTACTTCCTGGGGACGCAGTGTGATCTACGTTCTAAACCCAGCTCGCGTACCGCTTTAATGGGCGAACAGCCCAACCCTTGGGACCGGCTTCAGCCCCAGGATGCGACGAGCCGACATCGAGGTGCCAAACCTTCCCGTCGATATGGACTCTTGGGGAAGATGAGCCTGTTATCCCCGGGGTACCTTTTATCCGTTGAGCAACGGCGCTTCCACAAGCAACCGCTGGATCACTATGCCCTGCTTTCGCACCTGCTCGACTTGTAGGTCTCGCAGTCAAGCTCCCTTTTGCCATTGCACTCGACAGCTGATTGCCAACCAGCCTGAGGGAACCTTTGGGCGCCTCCGTTACGTTTTAGGCAAACTGTTAGCTCGACAACTTGTACTTCATGCTCGGCAGTAAATCGTTCGCGATGTACGCAGCCATGTCCGACGCGGAGGGTGCCGGAACGTAGATCTGCAAGCCATCGCGCTGCTGTCGCATGGTGGTCTGTAGTCAACGTCGCTCGAGATCACGACCTGCAGAAGTACAACTTCTGAAGCAGTGAAGCTCTGAGTATTGAGATACAAACCACGACACTGACTCGACTTTCGTGAGCCATCGTCCATGAACCAAACGACGCCTTCTGCTTGCGCAGCCCAGCGTGTTCATGGACGGAGTTGTCGACTCGAGGTCATTTCTGCCTCGATCTGCATGTCGCCATGCAGTTCAGACCATTCCATCACCCGTCGCAGTGCGACGGGGCTCTCGTTGTGGTCGTTGGGGTAGGCAGCATCGAGCTGCCCAACCTGCTGATTGTCCGCACTGGTCAGATTGTCACTGCCCATGCCAAACCCTAAATGCGGGCTGTCACATAGACGAGTACTGCCAGATACTCGGGTGTCCCAGCATACGCCGAGAGTTTTATCTCACATGGTTTCCCATGATTCGCCCCATTTTGTTAAGGCGACCGCCCCAGTCAAACTACCCACCTGACGCTGTTCCTGATCCGGATCACGGACCGAGGTTAGAGTCCCGGCACTAAAAGGGTGGTATTTCAAGGTTGACTCCACAATGGCTAGCGCCATTGCTTCAAAGTCTCCCACCTATCCTACACAAATAGTACTAAAACTCAACATCAAGCTGTAGTAAAGGTCCACGGGGTCTTTCCGTCCTGATGCAGCTAACGAGCATCTTTACTCGTACTTCAATTTCGCCGGGTCTGTGGTTGAGACAGTAGGAAAGTCGTTACGCCATTCGTGCAGGTCGGAACTTACCCGACAAGGAATTTCGCTACCTTAGGCACTTTGTTACTACTCAAAATCCACGATGCCCAACTGCACATCATTTCCTCTTGAGCGGCTAGGTCATTTCTGCCTAGCTCCTCATGTCGCCATGAGGGTCGGACTGTATCTTCGTCCCTGGCCGGCATAGCCGATCCAGGGAGCCCCGCGTGCAGTCTCTGAGGATCCTGCAGGTATCTGCAGTTTCCTGCTGATTGTCCGCACCGGACGGATTGTCACCTTCCACCAAATGCCAGCCTGGCATTTGGTGATAAGTACCGCCGGATACTCGGATGTTCCAGCATATAGCAGGGTTTTACAACAGCCAGGTATTAACTAACCGTTATAGTTCACTTGATCCCCATGTCGCCATGAGGTGTGGACCATATCTTCATCCCTCTGCTTCATAGAGGGAGCTCTGCATATGGTCTCTGAGGATTCCCAGCTCCTCAACGTCGCGATGATCTCGTCATCGCTCCGCCGACGCTTCCCTCCACGGTTCATTGGAGCCCTCAATGTGAGTGCTTCCTCAATGCCCGCAGCGGAAAGGTGTCGGCCTGACAGGACAAGTTCGGTGATCTTGCGGAAGACCGCCAGGTCGTTCCGCTTCGGAGTACGCAACTCGAATCGACCGAAGAACGGGAAAACCCGCTGCTTCAGATCGGTCGGCTTGGTGACTTCGAAGTAGAAGACACCGTCGCTGCGTGCTCGCACCGTTCCAACGCCGAAGACCTCACGAAGAAGCGCAGGCGCTTCTTCTCCGATCTGCGACACGTTGAACGACAACGAAACGCGCCATGGCAATCCACGGTCACGCTCTCGACGGATCGGGACGTTGAAGCTTCCCTCTCCATCGACGAATCCGGCTACCCAGTTGCCTAGGTTGCTCGAGATCCGATCCAGCCAGTTAGAGGAACAGGGTCTTTCCTGCTGATTGTCCGCACCGGACGGATTTTCACTTCCCACGCTTCCACCCAATCAAGCGGGTGTGACATGGATGAGTACCGTCCGGATACTCGGAGTTTCCAGCATTTAGCAGAGTTTGTTTCAAGGGATTACTCCCCTGAAGCCGCAACTTGTGCTTACGGCCGCCGTTTACCGGGGCTTAGGTTCAGAGCTTCGCCCGAGGGCTAACCCTTCCCCGTAACCTTCCGGCACCGGGCAGGCGTCAGAGCGTATACATCGTCTTACGACTTCGCACGCTCCTGTGTTTTTAGTAAACAGTCGCTTTCCCCAATTCTCTGCGGCCCCCTTGGGCATCGGGACGCGAAGTCCGTCACCCTATCGAGGCCCTCCTTCTCCCGAAGTTACGGAGGAATTTTGCCGAGTTCCTTAACCACAGTTCTCCCGATCGCCTTGGTATTCTCTACCCGCCCACCTGTGTTGGTTTGGGGTACGGGTACCGTGTCAGCTCGCTAGAAGTTTTTCTAGGCAGCATAGAATCAGTGACTTCGCCTGGAACGGCTCGGCATCGCGTCTCAGGATTGATGGGACCCGGATTTACCTAGATCCCTCCCTACACGCTTACCCCAGGACAACCAACGCCTGGGCTCACCTATCTTCCTGCGTCGCTCCTTTGCTATCCGCCCCAGGGTTTGTCGGCTCGACCCGAAGGTCATCCCCTTAGTACCCCTGGCTTGGAATGGGCGCGGACACGGTAGTACTGGAATATCAACCAGTTGTGCATCGACTACGCCTTTCGGCCTCGCCTTAGCTCCCGACTTACCCTGGGAGGATTAGCCTTCCCCAGGAACCCTTGGGCTTACGGCGGAGGAGTTTCTCACTCCTCTCTCGCTACTCATACCAGCATTCGCACTCGACCACGCTCCACGACGGTTCACACCACCGCTTCTCTGCGAGATCGACGCTCCCCTACCACTCCCGTCTAAAGACGGAAATCCGCGGCTTCGGCTCTTGACTTGAGCCCCGTTACATTATCCGCGCAGGACCACTCGACCAGTGAGCTATTACGCACTCTTTTAAGGGTGGCTGCTTCTGAGCCAACCTCCTGGCTGTCTTTGCGTTCCCACATCGTTTTCCACTTAGTCAAGAATTTGGGGCCTTAGCCGGCGGTCTGGGCTGTTTCCCTTTCGACCAACGAAGCTCATCCCTCGTGGTCTCACTGCCGGGTTCTAGAGCATCGGCATTCGGAGTTTAGTTGGGGTCAGTAAGCTTGTAGGCCCCCTAGCCCATCCAGTGCTCTACCTCCGATGCTGAACACCCGACGCTGCACCTAAATGCATTTCGGGGAGAACCAGCTATCACCGAGTTTGATTGGCCTTTCACCCCTTGCCACAGGTCATCCCCCCAGTTTTCAACCTAGGTGGGTTCGGCCCTCCACGAAGTCTTACCTTCGCTTCAGCCTGCCCATGGCAAGCTCACTCGGCTTCGGGTCTACAGCATGCGACTCAACGCCCTATTCAGACTCGCTTTCGCTTCGGCTACCCATCACTGGTTAACCTCGCCACACACCGTAACTCGCTGGCTCATTCTTCAAAAGGCACGCCATCACGGCTGCTACCCGCCTGATGTCACCGATCTCACCCGAAGGGATCACGGCAACGGCGGGGCAACGACGCTTTGACTGTTTGTAAGCCAACGGTTTCAGGTACTATTTCACTCCCCTCCCGGGGTACTTTTCACCTTTCCCTCACGGTACTAGTTCGCTATCGGTCGTCTAAGAGTACTTAGCCTTACGAGATGGTCCTCGCAGATTCACGCCGGCTTTCCCGGATCCGGCGCTACTCGGGTGCTCAAGCGGAGTCCAATGTGTTTCGTGTACGGGACCATTACCCTCTACGGTTCAGCTTTCCTGACTGATTCCACTACGCATTGGATTTGTAACTCCGTGACAGGTCTGGTGCCCCGTCTCTCGAGTCCCACAACCCCATACCGGCAGCGCCACCAGGCTCATACACCGGCACGGTTTAGGCTCTTCCCGTTTCGCTCGCCGCTACTCGGGGAGTCACTGTTGTTTTCCTTTCCTCGGGTTACTTAGATGTTTCAATTCACCCGGTTCCCTCGCCCCGCCCTATACATTCAGGCGGGTGTCGCACCTCATGACAGGTGCTGGGTTGCCCCATTCGGATATCCACGGATCGACGCTTGGTAGACAGCTTCCCGTGGCTTTTCGCAGTCGCCCACGTCCTTCTTCGGCCTTAGACGCCAAGGCATTCACCGTTGGCTCTTTGTAGCTTGGAGAACAAAGATGCTCGTGCTCGCTTTGGAATTCTCAAGGGGCTGCACAGTGCACGCCGGGGTCGGGCCTCCACCGCCGCACCGACGAAGAACGAAGGTGCAAAACGAGGAACAAACCGCCCGACCGGGGCACGCACGGGGTGAGCGGTCCACGCCGGCGCAGACGTACGCAGGGCATCACAGCCCAGGCGCCCACACGGTCACGAGGAGCTGATGCTCGACTCGGGCCAGGGACCTGCGCCACGCCGCACGCACGAGAAACCGCGCTAGGGGACGTCACCGGGATCGACCCGACAAAACGTGGGTCGCTCCCTCAAAACGAAATAGTAAGAGCCCGGTCGAACACGCAGGGACCGATCCGTGAAGGGCGGGCTCCGAACCCCCCGCAGCGAGCTGCATAGGGATTCGAAGGCGGCCGTTTCATCTGCCGGTGTACGAGAGCGACCGAATAACCAGTGTTCAACTGGGTAGTGATCGGCTTTATCTTTCGAAAGAACATCGAAAGGGCCGATAGCACTCCTTAGAAAGGAGGTGATCCAGCCGCACCTTCCGGTACGGCTACCTTGTTACGACTTCACCCCAATCACCGATCCCACCTTCGACGGCTCCCTCCTAAAAGGTTGGGCCACCGGCTTCGGGTGTTACCGACTTTCGTGGTGTGACGGGCGGTGTGTACAAGGCCCGGGAACGTATTCACCCCGGCGTTGCTGATCCGGGATTACTAGCGACTCCGACTTCATGGAGTCGAGTTGCAGACTCCAATCCGAACTGAGACTGGCTTTTGGGATTGGCTCCTCCTCGCGGATTAGCAGCCCGTTGTACCAGCCATTGTAGCATGTGTGCAGCCCTGGACGTAAGGGGCATGATGACTTGACGTCGTCCCCACCTTCCTCCGAGTTGACCCCGGCAGTCTCCTACGAGTCCCCGGCATTACCCGCTGGCAACATAGGACAAGGGTTGCGCTCGTTGCGGGACTTAACCCAACATCTCACGACACGAGCTGACGACAGCCATGCACCACCTGTGTAAGGCCCCGAAGGACACCGTATCTCTACGGCTTTTCCCTACATGTCAAACCCAGGTAAGGTTCTTCGCGTTGCCTCGAATTAAGCCACATGCTCCGCCGCTTGTGCGGGCCCCCGTCAATTCCTTTGAGTTTTAGCCTTGCGGCCGTACTCCCCAGGCGGGGCACTTAATGCGTTAGCTGCGGCACGGAGACCGTTGAAAAGTCCCCACACCTAGTGCCCAACGTTTACGGCGTGGACTACCAGGGTATCTAATCCTGTTCGCTCCCCACGCTTTCGCTCCTCAGCGTCAATCTCGGCCCAGACCACCGCCTTCGCTGCTGGTGTTCTTCCTGATATCTGCGCATTTCACCGCTACACCAGGAGTTCCGTGGTCCCCTACCGAATTCTAGTCATGACAGTATCGAGTGGCGGCTCCAGGTTGAGCCTGGAGGTTTCACACCCGACTTATCAAACCGCCTACGAGCTCTTTACGCCCAATAAATCCGGACAACGCTTGCACCCTACGTATCACCGCGGCTGCTGGCACGTAGTTGGCCGGTGCTTCTTCTGCAGGTACCGTCACTATCGTCCCTGCTGAAAGGAGTTTACAACTCAGAAAGCCTTCGTCCTCCACGCGGCGTTGCTGCGTCAGGCTTTCGCCCATTGCGCAAGATTCCCCACTGCTGCCTCCCGTAGGAGTCTGGGCCGTGTCTCAGTCCCAGTGTGGCTGATCGTCCTCTCAGACCAGCTACCCGTCGATGCCTTGGTGAGCTGTTACCTCACCAACTAGCTGATAGGCCACGAGCCCCTCCCGAAGCGGAATCCATTTCCCTATCGGACCATGCGGTCCGTTAGGGATATCCGGTATTAGCACCGGTTTCCCGGTGTTATCCCAGTCTTCGGGGCAGGTTGCTCATGTGTTACTCACCCGTTCGCCACTCACTCTTCATCAGTATTGCTACCGAATGGAGCGCGTTCGACTTGCATGTGTTAGGCACGCCGCCAGCGTTCGTCCTGAGCCAGGATCAAACTCTCCATCGAGACTCCAGCCGGCCCACACCCCAAAAGGGATAGGACCAACCAAGAATCAGAGAGTCGCCATGTTCTGACTCGAACATTGGCAACCACAGGCCTCTTTGCTCAAAAAGGCTCCAAAGCCTGTGTTACTGCGTTTTCTATTGACGTACAACCCATCCATTCCGGCGAACCGGTCGGATGAATTGCCCGCACTGGCTTTTGGCTCTCACTATTCCGTTTTCAAGGAGCGACCGGGCACACACCTATCCTGCCGGTGTTGGTGCCGGGTGTTCCGAAGGACTGTTCCGGACCAAATGCTGCGGCCGGAAAGTCTCCTTCAGTTGTCGGAAGGGCCAGGGGAGGCCGTTCCGACGGGTGTGTCACCCTAGCAGACGCGCGTCGATGCGTCAACGCGTCCGAACAGGCCGAATTCCGCTGGGCGATGCCCAGGCCGGCCTCTCGATACATGGTACCGGGCGCCCCGCCCGCTCCCGCGGATGCCCGGGCCGGGGGCCCTCGCAGGAGACACCGTTTGGTGGCATGCGAAGAGCCATCCCGGCCCTGCGCATGCCACCTGGTGTCCGAGGCCCAACTGACTTTCCGTCCTCCACCCTGCGCCATCAGGGCTCGCCTGAGAGGACGTGCGCTGCCGGCTGACCTCCTCGATCTACCGCATGTCACGTTCGTGCGTGACAGCATCATCTCCCCCTGCTGTTGCACCGCCGTGACAACGCGATGACACCCTCGCCGGGCGCATCGTGCCTGGTGGCAGCGCCGTGGCACAGGGTGGCCGCCGAGGGCTCAGGCTCGTGAGACGTTGGGGTCGCCGGGCACCCAGAAGCGCCAGCGGTGCTGAGTCGCCTCCTTGATGCCGATCCGCGTCCCCCGGCCGGGACGTCGGGGCGGCGGGACCCCGTCCTCCAGCAGCCGCACCCCGCCGAGGCGGTAGCGGCGAGGGGCGGGGGCGAGCAGATCGGCGCCGTTGTCGATGCCGGTGATCCCCAGCGCCTGGCAGAGCTTGGCCGGGCCGCTGCACAAGTCCCGGTCCCGGCGGGCGGCGGGGCGGGCGGCGCGCATGGCCTCGAGGCCCGACATCGGGGCCAGGGCGCGGATCAGGACCGCGGCCGCCTCTCCTTCGGGTCCGCAGACCACGTTGGCGCACCAGTGCATACCGTAGGTGAAGTACACGTAGAGGAAGCCGGGCGGCCCGAACATGATGGCCGTGCGTGGGGTCAGCCCGCGATACGCGTGCGACGCCGCATCATTGGCCCCGTGGTACGCCTCGACCTCGACGATCCGCCCGGCCCGCTCCCCGTGCATCAGCACCTTGTTGAGCAAGAAGGGCGCCAGTGCGACCGGGTTGCCTTCGAGGTCGCTGCGCTGCACGGGCCACCCTGACCCAGCCGGGCGGTGCGGTGCCAACCACTGGCGGTCCGTCGGGCCGCCGCGGCAGGCGATCGCGAGATTCAGCTCAGGGCCTGTCGCGGCGCCGGGCCGGCGGCAGAGGTCGCCGCCAGGTCAGCGCGCGGCGTGCGGTGCTGCGGTCGGCGACGTCGTCGCGTCCCGCTGCGCCTCCGAGCCCAAGGTCGGCGCAGCCGGGGGGCTCCCGGCCAAGCGGTGGTGGCGCGCCTCGGCGGCCGTGCCCTGGCGCCGGCTCTGCGCCGCCATGCGGCTCAGCAAATTGAGCTCGTCCACCATGGCCCGGGTGAAGCCCGGAAGGTCCTCCACCGCCGTGGCGCACGCGTTGACCCCGACGAAGAGCGATTCGCGGTAACTCTGCACGGTCAGGTTCACCGCCACTCCGTCGACCACCGGACCGAGCGGGTACAACCCCTCCAGCTCCATCCCGGCGAAGTAGAGGGAGAACGACGGGCCCGGCACGTTCGACACCATGAGATTCCCCGGACGCAGCTTGCGCATGATTCCCGAGCGCACACCGAGCTGGATCACCGGCCTGGCCAACGCAGGAGGTATCGCCTCGGCCAAGAGGGTCGCCATCGGCCCGTAACCGACGGCGCGCTCTTGGCCCTTGCACGACGCACTGGCCGCGGTCACCGTGCGCAGGCGCTCCAGCGGTGTCTGCTGATCGTTCGCGAGCGGGACGAACATGGCCGAGAGCTGGTTGCCCGTCCCGTCGACCTGCTGGTCGTCGCGCACCGAGACCGGGACCACCGCCACCAAGGGGATGTCGACATCGTGCCCGTGCGCGGCCAGATGCGTGCGCAGCGCACCCGAGCACACCGCCAGCACCACGTCGTTCACCGTTGACGCGTACCGCTCCTTCAACGCCCGGACCTTCGCCATGTCCATCTCGGCGAAGGCGACGGCCCGGCGGGCGCACACCGGCGACTCGAAGGTGGGGGGCGCCCCGAGCGGGATCGAGATAGGCCCGGTCGCCTTGTCAAGGGCGCAGCGGGCCATCCGCACGGCGGTCCGGCCCATCTCGCGCGCCGCTCGCACCGTGCGCAACGGGCTCCTCATGATGCTCGGCAGCGCATCGGTCACGAGCCGGGTGTGGGAGGGCAGCTGCGGCGGGACCCAGGGGGGACAGGTGTCGACCACCGCGCTGCCCTCGGGCGTCAGGTCGAGGAGCCGCGCCAGCAGCTGCGCGCCGGCCACGCCGTCGATGACGGCATGGTGGACCTTGGCGATGAGGCCGATCTTTCCACCGGCCAGGCCCTCCAACACGTGCATCTCCCACGGCGGCTGCGAGGGCTGGAGGGGGCGACCCATGACTTCGGCGACCATCTTCGCGAACTCCTCGGGTCCACCCGGCGCCGGCAACGCGGCGCGGCGCACGTGGTTGGAGAGGTCGAAGTCGGGGTCGTCCACCCAGCGGGGATGGTCGAGGCCGAGCGGGACCGTCATCAAACGGCGGCGGAACGGCGGCATCGTCGGGATGCGCGTCGCGAGGACGTCGCACACTCGTTCGAAGGAGTAAGCCTCGTCGGTGCTCGAAGGATCGAAGATGCACGCGTAGGCGATCTCCATCGGCGTCTCCGGGGTGTCGGAGTAGATGAACATCGGGTCGATGCCGGTCATTCGCTGCATGGTTCTGTGGTTCACCTCCAACTGGTCGCGTCGTCCAAGGGAACGGGCGACGAGTCCGTAGCGATTGACGTGTTTCCCGCCTGCTTCCTCGCACCCAAGGAGCGGTGACAGCTCAGTCGCAAGGGGCCCGCCCTCAAAAAGGACTCTCGTACACGTGTACCCCACGCGACGCGCTGACACAACCTGTTTTCGGTGATCTTTATGCTCCGTTCACCTGTCTGTTGCCGGACACGGGGGTACGTCCGCGCAAGCGCCATTTTGGGGAAGACACCCCCCAGCGTAAGCGCCGTTTCTTGGGGTGTGACCTGGACACGACGGTGCCCCTATCCCCATTGTCGGCGGAGCGGGACGATGATTGAGCTATCCATCGAGGAGCGGTCAGGTGAGTGGCTGTCAGGGATGGAGCGGTCAAGCGCGGTCAGGTGACCGGGCGGTCAGTTCCACCCGACGATCGCTTCGACCTCCTTGTCCGGCGTCTCCGACGCGGACGTGCGGAGCGGGAAGGCAGAGATTGACGGGCGACGGGTTTGGCTGGGTCGGCTACGCGGCCGAGGACCCCTGGGGACGCCACTGGGCCAGCCGGGTGCGATCCACCTCCAGGCGGCGGGAGAAGCGCTCGGCCTGCTCGGCGACCGGGCCCGGGCCGGCCCCGCCCGGGGTGCGTCGGCGGGTCACCGCCACACCGGGCTCGAGCAGCTCCACGGCGCCCTCCCCCAAATCCGGGTGGGCCGCGACGAGCTCGACCAGAGGCACGTGGCGCTCGAGCGACTCGCGCACCAGGCCCCCGATCAGCGCATGGGCCTGGCGGAAGGGCATGCCCTGCTCGACCAGCATCTCGGCGAGGTCGATGGCCGAGGCGGCCTGGCCGTCGGCCGCCGTCTGCATGCGCTCCTCGTTCCACGTCGCGGTCTCGTAGAGTCCGCGCAGCGCGACGAGTGCAGCGGTCACCTGCGCCACCGCGTCGAAGAGCGGCTCCTTGTCCTCCTGCAGGTCGCGGTTGTAGGCGAGCGGCAAGCCCTTGAGCGTCACCAGCACGGCCTGGAGGTGGCCGAGCAGACGTCCCGTCTTGGCGCGCGCCAGCTCGGCCACGTCGGGGTTCTTCTTCTGCGGGAGCATCGAGCTGCCGGTGGCGTACGCGTCGTCGAGGGTGCAGAAGCCGAACTCCTCCGTCGACCAGAGGACGATCTCCTCCCCCATGCGCGAGAGATGGACGCCGAGCAGGGCGAGGTCGAACAGCGCCTCCGCCACGAAGTCGCGGTCGGACACCGCGTCGAGCGAGTTCTCGAAGCGGCCGTGGAAGCCGAGCTCGGCCGCGACGTAGTCCGGGTCGAGCGGGAGCGAGGAGCCCGCCAGGGCGCCGGCACCCAGCGGCGAGATGTTCAGGCGGTCGACCGTCGTCACGAGGCGGTCGACGTCACGGGCCAGTGCCCACGCGTGCGCCAGCAGGTGGTGAGCCAAGAGCACCGGTTGGGCGCGCTGCAGGTGCGTGTAGCCGGGCAAGTAGACATCGACCGCATCGCGGGCCCGTTGGGCCAGCGCTTCCTGCAGCGCCATGATCTGCTCCGCCACGGCGATGAGCGAGCGCCGGCACCACAGGCGCAGGTCCGTCGCGACCTGATCGTTGCGGCTCCGGCCCGTGTGCAGCTTGGCGCCGACGTCGCCGGCGAGCTCGGTCACCCGCCGTTCGACCGCCGTGTGGATATCCTCGTCCCCCGGCTCGAATATGAAGCGGCCGGTGTCGAAATCCTCCTCGACCATGTCGAGCGCATCGATGAGCGCGCTGACCTCGCTGTCGGTCAGGATCCCCGCCTTGCCCAACCCCTTGACGTGGGCGCGGGACCCGGTCAGGTCGTCGGTCGCCAGCATCCGGTCGAACGGCAGGCTCACGGTGAACGCCGCCACCGCGTCGGCCATGCCGGTCGCGATGCGCCCCTCCCAGAGGGTCATGTCCCTCTCCCCTCTCGCTCCGATCCGGACCGGCCTGTTCCGGTGGTCGCGGTCCCGCCCTCCGCTCCCGGACCCTGGCGGGACGACCAGGTGGCCACCCCCAGACCCCACAGCCGCACGAAGCCCTCGGCGTCCTGGTGACGGAAGGTGTCCGACGCGTCGTAGGTGGCCAGGCCGTGGTCGTAGAGCGCCACCGGACTGCGCCGGCCCACCACGGCACACGTGCCGGGTGCGGCGAACCGCAGCCGCACGTCGCCGGTCACGTGGCGCTGGCTCTCGGTGACGAACGCCTGCAGCGCCGAGCGCAGCGGCGAATACCACAGCCCGTCATAGACGAGCTCGGCCCAGCGCGGCTCGAGGCGGGCCTTCTCGTGGTGCAGGTCGCGCTCGAGCGTGAGGTCCTCGAGGTCGGCGTGGGCCACGATGAGCGACAGCGCGGCCGGGCACTCGTAGACCTCGCGGCTCTTGATGCCCACGCGCCGATTCTCGACCATGTCGAGGCGGCCGAAGCCGCGGCTGCCCGCCAGCGCGCCCAGGCGGGTGATGAGGTCGAAGGGCCCGAGGGTCGTGCTGTCGAGGCTGACCGGCACGCCGGACTCGAAGCCGACGACGACTTCGACCGGCTCGGTCTCGGTGACCCGGGTCAACGTGTAGACGTCGTCGGGCGCCGGAGCCCAGGGGTCTTCGATGGCGCCGCACTCGATCGCCTTGCCCCACAGGTTGTCGTCGATGGAGTACAGCTTCTCCTTGGTGACCGTGATGGGGATCTCCCACTTCGCGGCCAGCTCGACGCAGTCCTCCCGGGTCAGGCCCCAGACGCGGGCCGGCGCGTGGATGCCGAGGTCCGGGGCCAGCGCGCGCACGCCCACCTCGAAGCGCACCTGGTCGTTGCCCTTGCCCGTGCAGCCGTGCGCGACCGCGCCGGCGCCGTGGCGGCGCGCCTCGGCGACCAAGTGGCGCACGATCACCGGGCGCGACAGCGCCGAGACGAGCGGGTACTTCCCCTCGTAGCGCGCGTTGGCCTGTAGAGCGGGCATGCAGAACTCCTCGGCCATCTCGTGGCGGGCGTCGATCACCACCGCCTCGACGGCCCCGGCGGCGAGGGCGCGGTGGCGGATGGCATCCCAGTCCTCACCGCCTTTCTCGGCCGCCTGCCCCACGTTCACCGCGACGGCGACGACTTCGACGCCCTCGTTCTCGATGAGCCAGCGCACCGCCACCGACGTATCGAGGCCGCCGCTGTAGGCCAGTACCACTCGTTCAGACATGTTCAGTCCTCGTTCTTCCCATTCAACGCGATCCGGTTCGCCTCGGCAATGCCCGCGACCTCGCGCAGGCGGGTAGCCATGATCTCTCCCCCGACCAGCTCGTCGACCACCACGAGCACGGTGTCGTCCCCCGCGACCGTGCCCACGATCTCCTCGAGCCCGCTGCGGTCCAGCGCCGACCCGACGACGTGTGCCGACCCGGGGGGTGTGCGCAGCACGACCACGTTGGCCGAGTGCGCCACCTCGACGACCCACTCGCCCAGAACGCGGCGCAGGTGGTCCTCCGGCGCGATCTGATGGACGGGGAGCTCCGGGAGCGCGTAGGCCGTCTCGCCGCCGGGGAGGCGGACCTTGACGGCGCCGAGGTCATCGAGGTCGCGCGAGACCGTCGTCTGGGTCGCTTCCACCCCCTGATCCGCCAGCAGCGCCACCAGCTGGGCCTGGCTGGTCACGGGCTGCTCCTCGAGCAGCCTCGTGATCCGGTGCTGGCGCTGATTCTTGGTCAGGCGCCCGGGGGCGTGGCCGGTCACCGGCGGCCGCCCGTCGGTCGTTTCGAGGCCTTGTTCCCGGTGCCGGCGCCGGCGCCCTGCCCCTCGACGGCCCAGGTCAAGATGCCGCGCATCGCGGTGCGCCGGTGCGCGGCCTGGCGCCAGACGAGTGAGCGCGGGCCCTCGAGCACCGAGTCGGTGATCTCCTCGCCCCGGTGGGCGGGCAGGCAGTGCAGCACCACGGCGTCGTCCGCGGCGTGTCCGACCAGCTCGTCGTCGATGGTGTAGCCGGCGAACGCGGCGAGGCGCCCGGCCCGCTCCTCCTCCTGGCCCATGCTCGTCCAGACGTCGGTGTACAGGGTCGCAGCACCCTTGGCCGCCTGAGCGGGGTCGTCGGTCAGCTGGATAGACCCGCCGCGCCCGGCCGCGTCCGCGAACGCCTGCAGCGCGGAGAGCTCGGCGGGCGAGAACGCATAGCCGTCGGGCGCGGCGATGCGGACCTCCATGCCTTCGAGCAAGCCGGCCTTGGCCAGCGAGCGCGCCACGTTGTTGGCGTCGCCGACGTAAGCCAGGGCGCGGCCCGCGAGCGGACCGAGGGCCTCGCGCATGGTCAGCACATCCGCTACCGCCTGGCACGGATGGGCGTCGTCGGAGAGCAGATTCACCAGCGGGACGTCGAATCCGCTCCGCTCGAGCGCGGCGGCCATGCGTGCGAACACGCCGTGGTCGAAGACGCGCGCGCACAGGACCCGGTGGTAACAGGCGAGCGTGCGCGCCACGTCCTCGACGGACTCCCGCGTGTCGAGGCCGACCTCCGGGCCCTGGATGTAGATGGGGTGGCCGCCGAGGTCGACGACCGCCATCTCGCTCGAATTGCGCGTGCGCGCCGACGGCTTCTCGAACACCAGCGCCACACCCTGACCCTCGAGGTGCCGCACCGGCGGCCACTCGAGCGCGAGCGCGAGGACCCGGTCCCAGGCGTCCGGATCGAGGTCGTCGATGTCATGGAGGTTCGGCACCGGCCCGGTCTACTCCCCTGCGGTGTCCGGCGGGTCGGCCGGGGTGGTGTCGGCGGTGGTCTCGGTTTCGGTGTCCGGGAGGACCTCGGCCAGCGCGGCGCCGAGAATGGCGAGCGCCCGGTCGATCTCGTCTGCGCTGACGAGGAGTGGGGGCGCCACCCGGACGGCGTCGGACCGCACGGCGTTGACCAGGAGCCCTCGTCCCAGGGCGATCGCCGTCGCCTCCTTGGCAACGGGCGCTTCGAGCTGCGCCGCCAAAAGCAGGCCGGCCCCGCGCACGGACACGACACCGGGAAGACGGGACAACGCTTCGGCCAGGTGCGCCCCGGCCGAACGGGCGCGGCCACAGACGTCCTCGGCCTCCATGGCGGCCAGCGTGGCCCGGGCCGCCGCGAGCGCGAGCGGCTGGCCCCCGAAGGTCGACCCGTGGTCGCCCGGGCCGAACGCCGCCGCCACCTCGGCCCGGGCCCAGCACGCACCGACGGGCATGCCGTTGCCGAGCGCCTTGGCCATCGTGACGACATCGGGCTCGAGCCCCTGCGCCTGGAACGCGAACCAGTGGCCCGTGCGGCCGAGGCCGGTCTGAACCTCGTCGAGCATGAGCAGCGCGTTCCGCTCGGTGCACAGCGCGCGCACCGCGCCCAGGTAGTCCGAGCTCGGCACCATGACGCCACCCTCGCCCTGGAGCGGCTCAAGCAGCACGGCCGCCACCGTCTCGCGGTCGAGCGCCTTGTCGAGCGCGGCCACGTCGTCGTAGGGAACGTGGACGAACCCCTCGGGGAGCGGGAGGAACGCCGCCTGCTTCTCCGGCTGGCCGGTCGCGGTCAGGGTGGCCAGCGTCCGGCCGTGGAACGAGTTGTCCGCGCTGATCACGACATGGCGGCCGCCGCCGGCCCAGCGTCGGGCCAGCTTCAGCGCGCATTCGTTGGCCTCCGCCCCGGAGTTGGCGAAGAAGACCTGGCCGCCGGCCTGGCCGGTGCCGCCGTTGATCAAGCGGTCGATCGTGCGAGCGACCTCGGGGGCCAATGTGTTGCCGTAGAGGTTCGAGACGTGGCTCAGCGTCCGGGCCTGCTCGGCCACGGCGTCGGCGACGGCGGGGTGGGCGTGACCCAGCGAGACGACGGCGAGCCCGGTGATGAAGTCGAGGTACTCGGTGCCCTCGGCGTCGAAGAGGAGCGTGCCCTCGCCGCGCACGAACGTCGCCGGGGGCTCGGCGTAGGTGCGCATGAGGGCCTCGCGACCGGCCCCGTTTGTGTCTTGCGCCCCGGGAGCGGTCACGGCAGCACCATCGTCCCGACCCCGGAGTCGGTGAACAGCTCGAGCAGCAGCGCGTGGGGCACCCGTCCATCGAGGATGTGGGCGCGCGACACGCCGGCGCGCACGGCGCGGGCGCACGCTTCGACCTTGGGCTTCATGCCGCCCTGCGCGTTACCGCTCCGGACGATCTCGTCGATCACGTCGAGCGACGCCTGGTGGATGACCGTCGTCGGGTCGTCGGCCACCACCCGCAGCCCCTCGATGTCGGTCAGGAAGATCAGCTTCTCCGCCCCCAGCGCCTCGGCCAGCGCGCCGGCCACCGTGTCGGCATTGATGTTGTAGGCCTGGCCCGACGCGTCGGCGCCGATCGTCGCCACCACCGGGATCAGGCCCTCGGCCACCAGGCGCTGCAGCATGGTGGGGTCGACCAGCGACACGTTGCCGACGAAGCCGAGGTCGACGTCGGTCGGTGCGGCCGTGATCAGGTTGGCATCCTCGCCCGACATGCCGACGGCTAGCGGGCCGTGCACGTTGATGGCCGACACGATGTCGCGGTTCACCTTGCCGACGAGCACCATGCGCGCGATGTCGAGCGTGTCGGCGTCGGTCACCCGCAGCCCGTTGCGGAACTCGGTCTCCTTGCCGAGGCGGGTCATGAGCTCGCCGATCTGGGGACCGCCGCCGTGCACGACGACGGGCAGCATGCCGACGGCGCGCATGAGCACGACGTCCTGGGCGAAGGACGCGAGCGGGTCAGCGTTGGCGTGGGCGTCGGCGGCGGCGTCGGCGGCGTGAGCAACGTCGGCGGACGCGTGCAGCGCGTTGCCGCCGTACTTGACGACGACGATCTTGCCCCAGAAGCGCCGGATGTAGGGCAGGGCTTCCACCAGCACCGAGGCGGTCTTCGCCGCCGCAGCCTTCTGGGCCCGCGTCACCTTCGGCGGCACCGCGCCTGCCGCCTGCGCCGTCATGACGTCGTCCTGTTCTCGTCGATGTAGCCGTAGCCGAGGTCGGTCCCGAGCACGACCGCCTCGCCTGGCCCCAGCCCGAGGTCACAGTCGAGCTCGATGTGTCGTCCCGCCATGTGGGCCGCCACCGCCGCCTCGTCGTGCGCCACGGCCATCCCGGCGGCGCACACCACGGTGCCCCCGTAGGCCACCGACACCTGGTCGAGGTCGAAGGGCGTGCCCGCCGAGCCGAGCTCGGAGACGACGCGTCCCCAGTAGGGGTCTTCACCGAAGAGCGAGCACTGCACGAGCATGGAATCGGCCACCTTGCGAGCGGCGACGTGGGCGGCGACGTCGCTCACGGCGCCGCGCACCCGGATGTGCGCCACCTTGGTCGAGCCCTCGGCGTCGGCCACCATCTGCTCGGCCAGCGACCGGCAGGCGGCCGTGAGCACCTCGACCAGCGCGCCCGGCCGCGGGCTGGCCGCCGTGCCGCTGGCGAGCACGAGCACGGTGTCGTTGGTCGAGGTGGAGCCGTCGACGGTGATCGCGTTGAAGGAGCCCTCGACCGCTTCGGCCAGCGCCCGGCGCAATATGGCGGCATCGACCGCAGCATCCGTCGTGCACACGGCCAGCATCGTGGCCATGTTCGGCGCCAGCATGGCCGCGCCCTTGGCCATGCCACCCACCGTGAAGCCGTCCCCCGAAACGGTTACCTCCTTGGCCACCGTGTCGGTCGTCATGATCGCCCGCGCCGCCTGTCCCCCGGCGGCCGCACCGCCGGCGCGCGAAGCGACGATGCCGCCGAGACGGGGTTCGACGATGTCGATGGGGAACGGGATGCCGATGAGCCCCGTCTGGCACACCAGGATCTCCTCGGCCGCACCCGCCCCGATCTCCGACGCCACGGCGCCACAGAGGCGCTCCGCCGCGTCGAGGCCCGGCGCGCCGGTGGCTGCGTTCGCGTTGCCCGACGTCAGGATCACGCCCGCCGACAGTCCCCCGGTGGCGACGAGGTGGGCCCGGCTGACCTGCACCGGCGCGGCGGCGGCCAGGTTCGACGTGAAGACGCCCGCGGCCGGGACGGCGCGCCCGTCGGACGTGGCCACGACCGCTACGTCCAGGGCGTCGTTGGCCTTGATGCCGGCCGATCCGCCCGCGGCGACGAACCCGTCGGGCGCCGTGACGCTCACGGGTACATCCCCGCGACCGGGAGGCCGGTGGTCTCGGGCAGGCCCAGGGCGGCGTTGGCGCACTGGATCGCCTGGCCCGACGCCCCCTTCACCAGGTTGTCGAGCGCGCACAACGTAACGACCCAGCCCGTCCGCGGGTCGACCCGGGCCGTCACGTGCGCCACGTTCGAGCCCGCCGTCGCCTTGGTGGACGGCGGGTCGTCGGTCACGACGACGAAGGGCTCGCCGTCGTAGGCGTCGTGCAGCGTGTCCATGACCGTGTCCGTCGTCAGCGAGCCGGGATCGATGGGGCGCGCGTAGCAGGTGGCGAGGATGCCGCGCACCATCGGCGCCAAGTGCGGCGTGAAGAGCACCTGCGCGCCGAGGATCTGCTCCATCTCGGGCGTGTGCCGGTGGGTGAGCAGCCCGTAGGCGGTGAAGTCTTCGTCCACGGTGCCGAAGTGCAGCATCTCCTTGGGGCCGCGCCCGGCGCCCGACACGCCCGAGGCGGCGTCGACCACGATGCCCCGCGTCTCGACGAGGCCGCGCCGCAGCAGGGGCGCCAGCGCGAGCCCGGCGGCGGTCGGATAGCAGCCGGCCGCGGCGACGAGGGTGGCGCCGCGCAACCCGTCGCGGAAGAGCTCGGGCAGCCCGTACGCGGCGTCGGCCAGCTGCGCGGGGGCGGCGTGTTCCGCGCCGTACCACTGCGGGTAGAGCGACGCATTCTGCAACCGGAAGTCGGCGGCCAGGTCGACGATGCACCCCACCCGGCCCCGCAGCTCGGGGACGAACTTCTGGGACTCGCCGTGGGGCAGGGCGCAGAAGACGAGGTCGAGGCCGTCGAGAACGCCGGCCGTCGTGTCGTCATAGGCCAGGCCGGGGTAGGCGGCCCGGAGGGAGGGCGTGTGCCCGCCGACGGGGAGCCCGGCGTGCGAATGGGCGGTGGCCACCCCCACCTCGAACTGAGGATGCAGGCTGAGCAGGCGCAACAGCTCCGCCCCGGTGTAGCCCGACGCCCCGGCGATCCCGACCTTCATCGCATCAGTATACATAATTCTGCATATTCATGCGAGTAGCGCGGGGCGGGGCGGAGGGTCAGCCGACCAGGGGTTTCCGCCAGTACGTCGAGTGCGACACGACCCGGAAGCCCATGGCCTCGTTGACGGCGATCATGTGCTCGTTGTCGGCGGCGTTCCAGGTGTTGACGGCGCGCACGGCAGGGTGCCGCTCCGTCACTGCCCACAAGTTCGCCAGCTTCATCGCGAAGCCGAGGCCGTGGCCGCGGTGTTCGCGCAGGACCAGCGTGTCGTGCTGCCAAGCCGACTCGGGCGCGCCGAGCGGCACCACGACCTCCGTGAAGGCGACCAGCCGCCCTGTCGCCTCGTGGCGCGCCGCCGTCGTCACTTTGGCGCGGTTCTGAGTCGCGAGCATCGCCTCGACACCGCGCACCCGCTCGGCGTCCCACACCTCTTCTTCGAGCTGCTGCTCCCCCATCGGGACGTCGGTCGACATGCGCTGGCCGAGCAAGCAGCGGTCCGCCAGGTACTCGTCGGGCCATCGGTCGGCGAACGTCAGGACGGAGTAGCCGGTGGGAGTCGCCTTGGGGTCGGACCTCGAGCGCGTCGGCCTGTGCCGGATTGAGCGGCACGTCGAGTCGGCGGCGCACGTTGTGCTGGACGGGTGCGAAGCCGAGCCGGCGGGCGAACGGGCCGCCCGCGTCGACGAACCCGTCGCGCACGGGTACTTCGTCCTGTCCGGTGAGCACGGTCCGGCCGGCCTTGCGGGCGTCGGCGGCGGCTGCGGCCACGATCGCCGTGCCGACGCCTCGGCGCCGGTGCGCCGGCAGCACGCGCACCTCGAGCTGGGCCAGGTCGCGGTTCTCCCGGCGGAACAAGTTCATGCTGGCGATCCCCACGACTTCGCGCTGCCGGCGCGCCACGAGGCAGCGGTTCTCCTGGGGCCCTTCCCGGTCGAGCGCCTTGGCCAGTCGCTCCGGGTGCTGCCACCCCGGCCCGCCCGGCCACCGCTCTTCGTCGATCGTGGCCAGGACGGCGAACCACTCGTCGAAGGCGGCGCGGTCCGTCGGGTCGATCGTGGTCACGACGACGTCGTCGTGGCTGTCGGGACCGCGGGCACGGGCGCCGGTCGCACTCACGCCGGCGACAGGTGCTTCTGCCAGAACATCCCGTGGCCGACGACCTCGAAGCCCATCATGTCGTTGACCGCGATCATCGGCGCGTTGACCGCCGCGTTGCCCGTCATGATGAACTCGACCTTGGGCGCCCGTTCCGCCAGCAGGTCCAGGTTGGCCAGCTTGATCGCCAACCCGAGTCGGTGGCCCCGGTGCGCCGGGTCCACCACGGTGATCAGCTGCCAGGCCTGCTGGGGTACGTCGTCGGCGATCATGATCTCGCTGAACGCCACGAGGCGACCCGACTCGATGTGCTGCGCGACGGCGGCCAGCTTGCGCACGCCTCGGGCGGCCGAGAGTACGTCGCCCTCGCGGATCCGCTCCTCGTCCCAGACTTCGGCCTCGTGCTCGCCGTCCCCGGCCGGCTCGTCGGTCGACATGACACGGAGCAGCGTGCCGTGGTCCTCGAGGTACTGGCGCGGCCACGGGGTCTCGAAGGTGAGCAGCCGGTACGCCGCCGCGTCACGCGCGCCGGCGACGACGGTGCGGAGCTCCTGGTGCAGGGCGCTGTCCAGCGGAAGTCGGAGCTGGCGTGAGTGGCCCGGCATGGTCGGCTCGAAGGCGTTCCGGGGGGCGAAGTGCACCGAGGGATGGTCGGCCGCCAGGGCGACCGGCACGTCGACGATGGTGTTCAGCGAGCGCCGCCCGTCGGCGAGGGCCACCTCTCCCATGCGCTCGACGATGGCCGTCCCGGCGCCGCGACGGCGGTGCCGCGGGTGGACGGCGAGGGTGATCTCGGCCGCATGGAGGTTGTCCCGGTTCGAGAGCTCCACCAGCCCGACCCCCAGCGTCGGGCCGCCGGGCTCGCCGGCGGCCAGGAGCTCCCAGCGCCGTGAGGTCCCTTTGAAACGTGCGAACGCCCGGATGTCCGCGAGTTGGTAACCCGACAGGTCGGGCCAGAGGTCTTCGTCGCTGGCCCGCAGGACGCCGGCCCATGCGGCCAGCGCGTCGTCATCGGCCGGATCGACGTGGCGCACCTCCATGAGACCACGATGCCATGGGCGGGCGGCGCCACGCGACGAAGACTTTGCGTCAGCGGAGACGCCGGGGCGGCGCTCGCCAGTCCCCGAACGGTGGTCTCGGCTGTCCCCGAGTTGCGCTCAGCGCAAGACCGCCCCGAAGCGCTGCTCGACCGCCTCGATGCAACCGGCGCGCAGAGTCCCCACCTCCTCGTCGGTCAGCGTGCGCAAGGGTGAAACGAAGCGGAGTCGGAAGGCCAGGCTGCGCGCCCCCTGCGCGATGCCGGGGCCGCGGTAGACGTCGAAGAGCCGGACCGACTCGAGCAGATCGCCCGCCGCTGCCCCCAAGACGTCGGCCACGGCGTCGGCGGGATGCGCGTCCTCCACCACGAACGCCAGGTCGATGTCCGACGAGGGGAACCGGCTGACCGCGCCGCCCACCGTGATCCGCCGGGCCACGCGCGTCTCGTCGAAGAGCAGGCCCAGGTCGACCTCGAGCCATCCGATACGCCGGGCCGCCGCGCCGCTCCCGCTGCCGCTGCCCGTCGGCCGGGTCAGCCCGAACTTCGTCGCCACGTCGGGGTCGATCTCGCCCACCGACCCGATCACGACACCGGCGGCGGTGCCGTTGGACCCGTTGTTTCCTTCGACTTCTTCGAACCCTTCGAGCCCGTCGACCGCGCCCCGCGCCACCAGGTACGCCGAACGCGTGGGGTGCAGCCCCGGCAGCGGCGGCAGGTCGTCGACGCCGGGGGGCACCAGGCGCACGCGGTCGAGCCGGAACGCGTCGGAGAGGACGTCCCACGAGGCCACGGCCTGACGAGCGTCGTCGCCCTCCTGGGCGAAGACGGCCGAGAGGAGCTCGCGCTCGCCGGGCAGCTCCGCCATCTCGGTGCCGCCAGCGCCCGCACGCTCGACGATCCGGGGGACACCCTCCTCGGGATGCGAGAACACCACGCCCACCTCGAACAGCCGCACGTCGGGCTGCCGGCGGTCCGCGTTGTACGCCAGCGCGCCCAGCAGACCGGGCATCAGCGTGCGGCGCAGGAAGGGCTTCTCCGCATCGAGCGGGTTCGAGACGCGCACGGCCTCGCCGGTCAGCCCGACGTCGCGGTGGGCCGCCTCGGAGACGAAGGTGTCGGTCCATCCCTCCGACGCGCCGACGCCGCACAGGACGTCCTTGGCGAAGCGCCGTGACCGTTGCAGCGCGGTGATCCCACCCGGCTGCGGCCAGGTCGGCACGTGGCGCGGGATGTTCGTATAGCCGAAGACTCGGGCGATCTCCTCTATCACGTCGTCCACCCCGAACGGTTCGGGCCGCACGTCGGGCCGGTTGGTCGGCACGAGCACGGTGACCCGGTCGCCTGCCAGCTCCGCCCCGTACCCAGCGCCGCTCACGCCGGCGTGCACCGGCTCGAGCACCTTGAACCCGATCGGCTCGACGAGCCCGGCGATCTCCTCGGGCCCGAGCGGGACGCCGATCTGTGTGCCGACGCGCGCGATGGGCACCGAGATCACGAAAGGCTCGGGGACGTCGCCGCGCACGTCGAGCATCCCGTCGGCCACGTTGAGGCCGGGCACGCTCTCGGCCAGCAGCTGGCAGAAGCGGCGGACCGACGGCTCGATCCCCCACGGGTCGCAGCCGCGCTCGAAGCGGGCGGACGCCTCGGTACGCAGGCCGAGGCGTCGCGAGGTGCGGGCGATCGGCATCGGCGCGAAGTAGGCCGCCTCGAGCAGCACCTCGGTCGTCGTGTCCGCGATCTCCGAGGAGGCGCCGCCCATGATCCCTCCGATCCCCACCGGCGTGCCCTCGGCGTCGCAGATCAGGCAGTCGTCGCCCGTGTCCCCCCGGCTCCGCCCCGGTACGCCGACGGTGCGCTCCACGCCGTCGAGGGTCTCGACTTTCTCGCCCGGCCGCGCCCGTCGCACGCTGAGCCCGCGCCCCGGCAGCAACGACAGGTCGTAGGGGTGGGTGGGCTGCCCGAGCTCCAACATCACGTAGTTCGACGCGTCGACGACGTTGTTGATCGGGCGCATGCCCGCCAGCAGCAGGCGACGGGCGATCCAGCGGGGCGACGGTCCGACCGTGACCTCGCTGAGCACTGTCACGGTGAGACGGGGGCACAAATCGAGCGCCTCGACCGAGGCGCTGGCCGCGGACTCCACCGGACGTCCCGACGACGGCGGGTCGGGCGGCTCGGGCGGCTCGAGCGGGAGATCGAGGCGCGCCGCCAGGTCGCGTGCGATGCCCACCACGCTCCAGGCATCGGGGCGGTTCCCCTCCACCGTGATCTCGAAGACGATGTCGGGCTCGAGGCCGAGTGCCTCGGTCAGCGGCGTTCCCGGGTCGCCGGGCGTCTCGTCACCGAGGACGAGCAGGCCGGCGCCATCATCGGAGAGCCCGAGCTCCTTGCCCGAGCAGAGCATGCCGTTGGACCAGATGCCACGCAGCTTGACCCGGGTGATCTCGAAGCCCTCGGGGAGGATGGCACCGACCGGCGCCAGGGGCACGCGGTCGCCGACGACGAAGTTGTGGGCGCCGCAGACGATCTCGAGGGGCTGGGCCCCGTCGTCGACGGTGACGAGCTGGATCTTGTCGGCCCCCTTGATCTTGTCGATCTTGAGCACCCGCGCCACCACGACGTCGCCCAGTCCCTCGCCGACGTGCTCGATCGCCTCGACGACCAGGCCCAGTTCATCGAGCGCGGCGCGCAACGTCCCGACGTCGTCGGGGAACGGGGCGAAGTCACGGAGCCAGCTGAGCGGAGCGCGCACGGTGTGGGGAGGCGTCTTTCTTGGTCTGATCTGGTCTGGTCTGGTCTGGTCTGGTCTGGTCTGGTCTGGTCTGGTCGGTCGGGTCAGAACTGCGAGAGAAACCGGATGTCGTTCTCCATGAAGGAACGCATGTCGGGGATCTCGTGGCGCATCTGGGCCAGGCGGTCGATCCCGAACCCGAAGGCGAAGCCCGACCAGACGTCGGTGTCGATGTCCACCGCGGCGAACACCGCCGGGTCGACCATGCCGCAGCCCCCCAGCTCGATCCACCCGGTGTGCGAGCACGTGCGACAGCCCTCGCCGAGGCAGAGCGTGCACGTGATCTCGAACTCGGCCGACGGCTCGGTGAAGGGGAAGTACGCCGGGCGTAGACGGGACTGTATCCCCGCGCCGAAGTAGGCCTCCGTGAAGACCTGGATGGTGCCGGCGAGGTCGCCGAAGGTGACGTCGCGGTCGACCACCAGACCCTCGATCTGGTTGAAGACCGGGAGGTGCGTCGCGTCGGGCGTGTCGAGGCGGAAGCACTTGCCCGGCATGACCGCGTGGATCGGCAGCGTGCCGTTGCGCACCGCGTCCTCCATCAGATGGATCTGCACCGGCGAGGTGTGCGTGCGGAGCAGCACGGTCTCGGGCTCACCGATGTCGAGATACATCGTGTCGTACATGTCGCGCGACGGGTGCGACGGCGGGATGTTGAGCGCCTCGAAGTTGTACCAGTCCGACTCCGCCTCGGGGCCCTCGGCCACGGTGAAGCCCATGCCGACGAAGACGTCCTCGAGCTCGGCCCGCGCCTGGGTGACCAGGTGCAGGTGGCCCCGCGCCGGTGGCGAGAGCACCTGGGAGGGGATCACCTCGGTCAGGTCCAGCCGGTCCGCCCGCAGCGCCTCGGCCCGCTCGGCCTCGGCCAGGTCGGCCCGTCGGGCGGCGAGCTGCGCCTCGAGCCGGGTCCGAACCTCGTTCAGGCGGCGGCCGGCCTCCCGGCGCGCCTCGGGATCGAGGCCGCCCAGCGCGCGGTGGGCCCGGGTCAGGGTCGAGCGCTTGCCGAGGAACTCGGTCTCCACCTGCGCCAGGGCGTCGATCGACGGTGCGGCCGCGATGGCCCGCTCGCCGTCGCCGGCGATCCCCTCAATGTCGAGATCCACGTTGTCGGTCACCATGCCGTGTCGTTCGTGTCGTTCCCGCTCCCCCGAATGCTACGTGCCCCGGGACCGCCCCCTCGGCGCTGGCGGAACGCCTCGAAGCACACGACGGCGCTGGCCACGCCCACGTTGAGCGACTCGGCCCGCCCCGCCATGGGGATGGCGATTGCGGCATCGAGCGCACCGGTGAGCGCTGCGTCCAGCCCTGCCGACTCGTTGCCAAGGAAGAGGGCGCTGGGGACGGACCAGTCGATCCCGGCGTAGTCCTCGCCGTCGCGGACCACGGTGGCCAGGGTGCGGAAGCCGTCGGTCGTCAGGTCGGTGGCCACCTCGCCGGGGTCGGGCCGCACGGCCACGGCGACGTGGAAGATCGAGCCGGCCGAGGACCGCACGGTCTTGGGGTTGTAGGGGTCGACCGACTCGGCTGCAAAGACGACGGCCTGTGCGCCCGACGCGTCGGCCGCCCGCAGCACCGTGCCGGCGTTGCCGGGGTCGCGCACGTCGACCAGCACCACAACGAGGGACCCGGCCCTGGCCTGCCATGCGGGCGCGCCGGCCGGCGGCTCCGGCAGCATTGGCAGCACGGCGAGCACGGGCTGGGGCGTGACCGTATCGGCCACCCGCTCGAGGACACCCGCCGCCAACGGGAAGATCCGGGCGCCCGCGGCGGTGGCCCGGCGGCACACCTCCTGGGCCGCTCGATCATCGGCACCGGCCGGCGCCACGTAGACGGACTCCACCGGCGCGCCCGCCTCCAATGCGCACCGGATCAGCTCGGCACCCTCGGCGACGAAGGCGTGCTCGGCCCAGCGTGCCGAACGCTTCTGGAGCAGCCCGCGCAGCCGGCGGACCCGCCGGTGCGAGAAGGCCAGCCGCTGGGTCAGGAAGCGACCTCGGCCGCTGCCGCCGGCGCGTGGGCCAGCGCGTCCTGCGCCGTCGCCACCAGCGCGCCGAACGCGGCCGGGTCGCTCACGGCCAGGTCGGCCAGCACCTTGCGGTCGACCTCGACGCCCGCCACGTGCAGGCCGTTGATGAGGCGGCTGTAGCTCACGCCGTGCTGGCGGGCTCCGGCGTTGATGCGCTGGATCCACAGCTTGCGAAAGTCGCCCTTGCGCGCCCGGCGGTCGCGGTAGGCGTACTGCATCGAGTGCATGAGCTGCTCGTTGGCAGCGCGGTAGGAACGGCTCTTGTTCCCGTAGTACCCCTTTGCCTGCTCGAGAACGGCGCGATGGTGCTTGCGGCCGTGGACGGACCGCTTCACTCTGGCCATGGGGTGCTCCTCTCTTCCAGATCTCTTGGTTCTTGGTACTTCAATGCGTGGTTCTTGGTGCTTCAGTGCGTCGTGGTGATTGCTCCAGAAACCGTAACCATGTTGGTTTACGGTTTCTGGCGACATCCACGGGACAGCGTCGGTGTCGGGACAGTGTCGGTGACCCGGCACTGCGGCCCGGCCCCCCCTCAGGGGCGCGGTTCAGATGCCGAGCATCCTCCGCGTCGACTTCTCGTCCGCCTTGGAGATCTCGGTCTCGCGACCGAGGCGGCGCGTCCGCGTGCTCGTCTTCTTCTCGAGCAGGTGCGACCGGAACGCCTTGCGCCGGCGCAACCGTCCCGAGCCGGTGATCTTGATGCGCTTGGCGGCGCCCCGGTCCGTCTTCATCTTCGGCATTGCGTCATCCCTCTTCGGCTGATGCTGCAACTTCGCTGACGGCGCCGTCGGCACCGCTACCCGGAGCACCACTACCCGGAGCACCTGTGGCCGGAGTGCTCCCGTTCGCTACGGCGGCGGGTGCCTGACCATCTTGCGCCGGCCCGCCCTCGGCCTGCGTCTCGGCCCCACTCGAACCCGCCCGCCGGGCGGACCCGGAACCCGCGCCCTTCTCGGCGCGTTGCTGGTTGGAGGCTCTCGACTGGGCGGCCTGGCGGGCTCGCTTGTCGGGCGCCAGCACCATGATCATGTTGCGGTTGTCGAGCTTCGGCTCGGCCTCGACCTTGGCGATGCCCTCCATCTGCTCGGCGATGCGGTCCAAGATCCGCTTGCCGTGCTCGGGGTGGTACACCTCGCGGCCCCGGAACATGATCGTGATCTTGACCTTGTGCCCCTCGTTCAAGAACTTGGCTACCTGACGGGTCTTGGTGTCGAAGTCACCCGGGCCGATCTTGGGCCGGTACTTCATCTCCTTGATCCCGACGTGGACCGCCTTGCGCCGGCTCTCCTTGGCCCGCTGGGCCTCGTCGAACTTGAACTTCCCGAAGTCCATGATGCGGGCGACGGGCGGGTTGGCCATCGGCGCGACCTCTACGAGATCGAGGTCGAGTTCCTTTGCGATCGCCAGGGCCTCGGGTAGCGGCTTGATGCCGAGTTGCGCACCGTCGGGGTCCACGAGCCGGACTTCACGGGCACGGATTCGGTCGTTGATCCGATGCTCTGTTGTGGTTTCAGCGACGATGCGTCATCACACCTCTCACTCGGGCCCGCGGTCCTTCCACAGGCCAATCGGTGGAGCGAGGCCGGTCTGCGGGCAGCGCCCGCACCGGAGACGATCGACCTGGCGCACGGGTGCTCACCAAGAGAGTGAGACTGTGGCCAGGTGGAGGCGCCGCAACCGGGGGCCCCGCTTCCATGTAGTCAAGGGTCCTACAGTACCAGCATGAGCAGCATCTGGACACCGTCGGGCGAGCATTTCCCCAAGAAAGAGGCGGATGACGTCACCGAGCCGACCGCCGAGGAGGCCGAGGCGCAGGCTGAAGTCGACGCCATGCGGGCGCAGCTGGCCAACACGCCGGCTGAGGTCGTCGTGGCCAACCACTGCTACGGGCTGTTCGAGCTTGCGGCCGTCTACCTGTCGCAGAACCCCCCGATGCTCTTCCAGGCGCGGTTGGCCATCGACGGCCTGGGCTATCTGCTCGATGGGCTGCAGGGGCGGCTCGGCGAGGCCGAGCCCGCCCTCCGCGACTCGCTGTCCCAGCTCCGACTCGCTTTCGTACGCCTCGAGGACGCCGAGCGCACGACGCCACGGAACGAGGCGAACACCGGCGACGCCTGAGCTAACCAACAGGCCGCGTCAGGGATGCCGACGGTCTGCGGGCGCCCCGCCAGGCGACGGCCTGGACGGAGCGGCGAAAGACCCCTTGTTCACCGGCCCGCCGCCGTGGAAGGGCCACCCACCCGGTGCGCCCCCGCCGGCGTGACTGCCTCCGTCTCCGTTCGCGCCTCCGAAGCCGTTTCCGGGCCGTGGTCCATGTCCCGGTCCGGGTCCGTTTGCCGGTCCCGGACCGTTTGCCGGTCCCGGTCCGTTTCCGTTTGCGGGTCCCGGTCCGTTTCCGTTTGCGGGTCCCGGTCCGTTTCCGTTTGCGGGTCCCGGTCCGGGTGCGTTTCCCGGTCCCGGTTTGTCTCCGGGCCCGGGTCCAGCGGCGTCTCCCGGCTTGTGGTCGCCACTCGTCGCCGACACGTCGACCACGGTGGGAACGCCAGATCCTCTTCCAGTCTTGCCACCGGCGCCCGGGCCCGGCCGGCGCGTCGGAGCGACCGACGCGGAGCTCGACGACTTGGTCGATGCCACCGTCACGACCGACGGAACCGCGGGCTTGACGACGAACGCGAGTGTCGCTGCGGGCTCGTACCGCGCGACGCCCGTCAGGGCAGCGGGCAGAACAGGATGTCGCGCGGTGCTGTCACCGACGAGGGAGGTCGCCGGGAGCCGGACGGCCGCGGCACTCTTCGTCGTGTCGCCCTGTTGGCTCGAGCTCGACGCCGGGACGCCGGAATCGACCGGGCCCACGACAAAGCTCTGTGGGACACCGGACACACCGGCGAAGCCGAGCACCGCGCTGATCGCGCCGGCAATGACGACACCGCTGGTGACGTTGAAGCTCTTCGTCAGCCACTTGCGGGGTGGCCGAGGCGGGCTTGTCGGAATGCGAGGTTGCACGGGGGATTGCGTCGAGGCGGGAGCGGTCTCGTGGCCGCCCAGAGGTTTGTCCGCCAGGACTCCCTTGTCAGATGTCACGTCCATGCAACCCCGTCCATCCACCAATCCGGGCAACCCCGACGCCGTACCGGGACTTTAGTACCGGCAGTGGTTCATGCAGCCCTTGTGCAGGACACGGCGCTTGGGGGGGCACACAAGCAGGTCAGCACGGTTACACCGAGTCGGGGCACCGGCCCGTGCCACGTCACTTCAGCCGGGGATGAGCCTCAGGGACCGCGCCTCGTCGCGCCCGCGGTGGCCAGGCGACACCGTGAAGGCCACCACGGCGCCCAATTCGATGCGGCGCGTGCCGTCGGCGATGGCCGTGGCGTGGAAGCCGAAAACCGCTCCGGTGTCGTCGGCGACGGTACCGAGCCCGCGGGTGGCGTCGAAGGAGGCGACGCGCCCGAAGTGCGGCCCGGCGGCCGGGACGGGGCCGGCCACCTCAGTGGACGATCTTGGACAACGGGATCTCCAAGATGTCCGTCGCGCCCTGGTCGCGCAGCGCCGGGATGAGGATGTTGATGTCCGCCTTGGCCACCACCGCCTCGAGTGCGTACGCGCCGCCGCCGGAGAGCTCCGACATGGTCGGCGCGCGCATGGAGGGAAGGACGGCGAGCACCGCATCGAGGTTCTCCGCCGCGACGTTGAGCTTCACGAGCACCTTGCCCCGCGCCTCGAGCGTGCCCTGCAGGAGCGTGAGGATCTGCTCCATGGCGTGGAGCTTGTCCGAGTCGGCGGCAGCCTCGGGGTTGGCGATGAGCTCGGTGTGCGAGACGAGGAGCGTCTCGATCACCTTGAGCCCCGCCGCCCGCAGCGCGCTGCCGGTCTCGGTCATGTCCACGACGGCGTCCGCAATATCGGGGACCTTTGCCTCCGTAGCGCCGTACGACAGCGCGATGTCGGCCTCGATGCCGTGCTCGGCGAGGGCCCGGCGCGTGAGCTCGGGGTACTCGGTACTGACGCGCAGGCGCCCCCGCCCGGGACGGTTCGCCAGGCTGGCGGCGAGCTCCTCGAGCGATCCCACCGGGTTGTCCGCCCCGACGGCCAGCACGATGTGGGCCGGCTTGGCGGTGGCCTTCGAGTACGACAGCTCGCCGAGGGAGACCACCTTGCTCCCCCGCTCCTCGATGCAGTCGCGGCCCGTGATGCCGAGGTCGAAGAGGCCGTCGGCCACGTAGACGGGGATCTCCTGAGGCCGCAGGATTCGCACCTCGCTGATGCGTGGGTCGGCGATGGTGGCGCGGTAGGCCACGTCCGAAGAACGGTTGACGGCCAGGTCGGCGTCTTCGAACAGCTGCATGGTGGCGCGTTCGAGCGAGCCCTTGGGCAGGACGAGGCGGAGCATGGGGCTAGATCTTCGCAGACCGGCGGCCCGCCCCCGGCCAGGCGTGCAACGGGGCCAGCCTCAGGCGAGTGTCGGGGCGCGCGTGGACGGTGCTGCGGCACACTGTCCCGGTGCCTCCCCCCTACGACGTCTTCAACTTCTTGAACCTGCTCGGGATTGAGATCCCGACCGCCGGCACCGACGAGGATCCCGTCGCCCGCCTGACGGTGCGCCACGACCTCATCGCAGGGACCGGTTACCTGTGGGCGCCCGTCGTCCTCACGCTGGCCGACGCCCTGTGTGCGTTCGGCGTCAACCACCACTGGCCCCAGGGCGCCAAGAGCTTCACCACGGTGGACTGCTCGGCCAACTTCGTCTCCAGCGCCCGCGAGGGCGACCTGGTCATGGCCACGGCCTCGCCGCTGCACACCGGGCGCACCACCCAGGTCTGGGACGCCCGGGTGACGAACGAGACCACCGAGCGGTTGATGGCCTCGTATCACTGCACGCAGCTGATCCTGTACTAAGGCGGTCGCGGCCTGGTTGCACCGCCACTCGCTGGCGCCGGCCCCGGAGACGTCAGTTGGCCGAAGCGACCGGTCGTCGCTCCGCTTCGAAGTCGGACACCGCATCGTCGGACTCGTCTTCGGTCGAGCCGTTCGGAGCTGGCCGACCCCGCAGGAGACGTGTCCGCCAACTCTCGCGGTCGAAGCGCGCCGGAACGGTCGTCCGCACAAAATCCTCCACCACCCGCGCGAAGCGATCTGGATCCACGTGGTGAGGAAAATGGCCCGCCTTGTCGAAGATCTCGAGACGGCTGCCGGGAATGGCCGCTTGGGCCATCCGGCCGTGGCCGAGCGGGATGATGGCGTCGTCGCGGCCCCATACGATGAGAGTTGGGACGCCTTCGGCGAGGTAGGCGCGGTCCAACATCGTGATGACCTGGCCGCGCCAGTCGACGCCGGAACGGAGCGTGCGCAGGATGGCCCGGCGCGCCTGGGCGTCGGGAAGCGCGTCGAAGACGGCAAGGATCTCCTCCGTGTCGCGTCCCAACGCAGTGTCGAAGATGCGCAGGACCCCCGCACCGAGCCGGCTGACGGCGCGCACCGGCGGCAGACTGAGCAACGGCATCACCGATTCCACGCCCGGGACCGCCGCCAGCCGGAGCAGCGGGCTGACCGTTCTCCCTACTCCCCCGCTCCCCACCAGAACCAGACGCTCGCAGCGCTCGGGAAACTGGTACGCGAACTGCGCGGCGACGCCGCCACCCAACGAATGCCCGACGACAGTGACTCGGTCCACGTCGAGCACTGAAAGGAGGTCGCGCATGCCGTTGGCGAAGCCGGCGATCGTGTAGTCGGCACGGGGCTTCTCGGAGCGCCCGTGGCCGAGCAGGTCCGGCGCGATCACCGTGTGGGAACGGGCCAGCTGCTCGAACACGGGCCGCCAGGTGTCCGAGCTGTCCCCGATCCCGTGCACGAGGAGGAGCGCCGGACCCTCGCCGTTCTTGACGTAGGCCCGGCGGTATCCGTGGACGGTGAAGTAGCGCACGCCGAACGGGCCCTCCCGCCGCACTCCTGGCCGGAAGCGAATGGCGGCGGGGTCCACTGCGCCCGTGGTCGCCGCGGTCGACGTATCCTTGCAGACCGATTCCCGGCCCGATGGTGTCTCATCCATTGGTGACCCTGGTCCCACGCCTGGTCGGGCTGGCGGACCGTTGCCAGCGTCCCTCACGGTACGAAGCCGACGTGTCGGCGCCGTGTCTCCACTGTGAACGCTCGATGAAGGCGACGTCGGTCGAGAGGCGGTTTTAGGAGAGAAGGCCGCTCCGTAACAGGCGCACCATTTCGATCCCCGTCTGTGCGGCCTCGCGTCCCTTGTTCGTCTCGTCGGGCTCGGAGCGTTCGAGAGCCTGCTGCAGCGTCTCGGTCGTGAGGACGCCGAACACGACGGGGACGCCGGTGTCGAGTTGCACCCGCTGGATGCCCGATGCGCACTCCCCCGCCACGAATTCGTAGTGCCCGGTGTCGCCCCTAACGACCGCGCCGAAGCAGAGGACCGCGTCGACCTTGCCCGCCGTGGCGAAGGCGCGGGCGACCAACGGCAGCTCGAAGGCCCCGGGGGCCCAGGCGACGGTGACGTCGCGGCGGTCGGTGCCCGCCTCGGCCAGCGCGGCGAGCGCGCCGTCGAGCAAACGCAGCGTGATGCCGCCGTTGAAGAGTGCGCAGGCGGCACCGATGCGCAGGCCCGTCCCGTTGGCCTCGCCCCGCAGCGACGCGCCGACCCGGGCGGCGACGTCGTCGAGCGCACCGTCGGGCAATGCACAGAGGTCGGAGCCGGCCATCAGGTGGGGAAGAACGCTTCCGGCCGGAGGGTCACGCAGAGGGTCACGCCCTCACCTTGTCACAGGACGTCGTCGAGGCCCTGCAGCAGGTGACCCATGCGCTCCTGCTTGGTGCGGAGGTACGCGATGTTCTCGGGGTTGGCCGAGGTCTGCAGGGGGACGCGCTCGGTGATATCGAGGCCGAAGCCTTCGAGCCCGCCGTACTTGACCGGGTTGTTGGTCATCAGCCTCATGGTGGTGACGCCGAGGTCGACGAGCATCTGGGCGCCGATGCCGTACTCGCGGCTGTCGACGGGGAGGCCCTGCTGCAGGTTGGCGTCCACCGTGTCGTGCCCCTCCTCTTGGAGTTGGTAGGCGCGGATCTTGTGGCCGAGGCCGATGCCCCGTCCCTCGTGGCCGCGCAGGTAGATCAGGACGCCGCGGCCCTCCTCTTCGATCATGGCAAGCGCCGCGTGCAGCTGGGGGCCGCAATCGCAGCGCAACGAGCCGAACACGTCGCCGGTGAGGCACTCGGAGTGGACGCGGACGAGCACGTCGTCCTGGCCGGCCACGTCGCCCATGACGAGCGCCAGGTGCTGTTCGTTGTCGAGCACCGACTCGTAGACCATCGCCCGGAACTCTCGCCCCTTCGCCGGAATGCGCGCTTCGGAGACGAGTCGCACGAGCTTCTCGTTCTGGCGCCGGTACCGGATGAGGTCGGCGATGGAGATAAGCGGCAGGTCGAACTTCTTGGCGAAGCGCTCCAGGTCGGGCAGGCGGGCCATCTCCGACTTGTCCTCGGTGACGATCTCGCACAGCACGCCCGCGGGCGACAGCCCGGCGGCCCGGCTCAAGTCGACCGTGGCCTCAGTGTGGCCCGCCCGCTTGAGCACCCCGCCGGCCCGGTAGCGCAGCGGGAAAATGTGCCCCGGGCGGTTGAGGTCGTTCGGCCGCGTGTTCGGGTCGATGAGCGAGCCGATGGTGGAAGCCCGGTCGGCCGCCGAGATGCCCGTCGTCGTGCCGTGCCGGTAGTCGACACTCACGGTGAAGGCGGTCCGCTGGGCCTCCGTGTTGGCCGTCACCATCAGTGGCAGGTCGAGCAGGTCGGCCCGCTCGGGCAGCAGGGGCACGCAGATGACGCCGGACGTGTGGGCCAGGAAGAACGCGATCTTCTCGGGCGTCGCCGCCTCGGCCGCCATGACCAGGTCACCCTCGTTCTCCCGGTCCTCGTCGTCGACGACAACGACCATGCCGAGGCGCCCGATGGCGTCAATGGCGTCTTGCACGTTAGAGAACCTCATTTACGCCGCAACCTCCACGCGCAGATCGTCCCCGAGCCGCTCGACCGACACCAACTTTCCTCTCCACACATCTGCAATTGTGCCAGCCCCGGGGCCGACAAAGAGCGGACGAGCGTCGTCGCCCCCGAAGAACGCCGGCGCCAGGTAGAGCACGTAGCGGTCGACGAGGCGGGCCGCGTGGAAGTCGTGCGCCACCGTGGCACCCCCCTCGACCAGGAGCTGGAGCACCCCGCGCCGGCCCAGCTCGGCCAGCACGTCGGGCAGGTCGCCGCTCAGCTCGAGGGCCGGGTGCACCTTGGCGCCGTCGGGCGCCTCGCCCAGCACCACGCGCAGGGGCTGGTTCTCCTCGCCGTGCCCCTCGAGGCGGACGGTCAGCTCGGGGTCGTCGGCCCGCACGGTGCCCGACCCGACCAGGACGGCGTCGGAGTGCGCCCGCAGCAGGTGGACGTCGCGACGGGCGGGCTCGCCCGTGATCCAGCGGCTCGTGCCATCGGGTGCGGCAGTGCGCCCGTCGAGGGTGGCCGCCATCTTCAGGACGACCCACGGCCGGCCCGTGCTGCGGTGCTTGAGGTAGGGGGCGAGTTGCTCGGCCACCTCGTCGGCCGCGATACCGACGGTCACGTCGATGCCGGCCGCCTTCAGCGCCGCAACCCCTCGGCCGGCGACCTGAGGATCGGGGTCCTCGACGCCGATCACCACGCGGGCCAGCCCCGCTTCGATGATGGCGTCGGTGCAGGGCGGCGTCCTGCCCTGGTGGGCGCAGGGCTCGAGCGTGACGTAGAGGGTGGCGCCCCGGGCCGCTGCGTCGGCGGCTGCGAGCGCGGTCACTTCGGCGTGGGGACCGCCGGGCGGGGCGGTGGCGCCCTCGTAGGACGCTGCGGGCCTTCCGCCGAACCTCTCCGCCGGGACGACGACGGCCCCCACCCAGGGGTTCGGCGCCGTGCTCTGTCGGACTTCGGCAGCCAGCGCCATCGCTCGGCGCATGTGCTCGAGATCGTCCATGGCTCGCGTCCTCATCTGGGTCGGGCCTTCGGCCTTGTGGTCGTAATACTAGAACACGTTTCATTTTCTGTCGAGAACCCCAGGTCAAGCGGGGTCATGATTGGTCCAAGAGCTCGACCAACCCGGTGATGTCGGACAGGATCGCCGTGTGGGGCGCCTCCACCAGCGTTGCCTCGTCGTGCGCCCCGCTGAGGACGCCGACGACGGCACCCGCCCCGGCGGCGGTCCCCGCCTCCAGGTCACTCACCGTGTCGCCGACCACGACTACCGCGTTCGGATCGTCGACCCCGAGCCGGGCCATGGCGCCGAGCACCATGTCGGGCGCCGGCCGGCCCCTTCCCACGTCCGCGGGCGACAGCGCCAGGTCGACCTCCCGCTCCCATCCGAGTGCCTGCACGAGGGCGTCGCGCGTCGACGGCGCGAAGCCGGTCGTGAGGCAGACCTTCAGCCCGGCGGCCCGGAGCGTCCGGATGACGGCGAGCGCCCCCGGCATCGGCTCGACCGTGCCCGCCGCGACCAGTCCCTCGTAGGCCGTGGCGAACGCCGCCGTCGCCCGTTGTGCGTCGCCCGGCGCCAGGATCCGCGCGAACACATCGGCCTTGGACCAGCCCATGGTGTCGTGCACGACCCGCGCCGCCTCTGCGGCGCGCGGGCCGTCGGGGGTGATCCCCACCGCCCCGAGCGCGGCGACGAAGGCCGCGTCGACGGCGCCGTCGTCGCGCACGGTGGTGCCGGCCATGTCGAGGCAGGCCAGGGCGAAGGCGTTCATGCGGGTCCGTGCGTGCCGTACACGCCGTGCATGCCGTTGGCGTTCGTGCCCGGTGCGGTCACGCCGCCACGCCGGCCGCTCGGAGCGTGTCGGCCGCGATGGCCGGTGCGCAGGTCATGCCGCGGCCGCCGGGGCCTGTCACCAGCCAGACCCCCGGCGCGATCTCCTCGCGCAAGCAGACACGCCCGTCCAGGCACTGCGCGTAGACACCTTCCCAGCGCCGACGGATCGGCGGCAGTTCGGTTCCCAGGATGCGGCGCGCCCGGGCCACGAGCTCCTCGGTGGCGTCCTCGCGCAGTGCGAAGTCGAAGGGCTCGTCGTACGCATGCGTGTCGCCGATGGTGAGCCCGCCGTCGGGCCGTTGCACGAACAGCAGCTGGAGATGGTGCGCGGCGGCCACCGCACTCTGGTCCCCGAGCGCGGCCACGGATGCTTCCTCGTAGGCCGGGTAGTACCGGAGCGTGTCGGCGTCCGCCACCGAGGTGGTGAGCGGAGCGTCGTGCGGCGCCGTCTCGAACATCTGGAGCCGAACGCGGCGGAGCTGGGTGGCCAAGGGGGCCGTCCCGGGCAGGTGGTCGTAGGCGGCGCCCGTCGCCAACACGACGAGTTCACCCCGCCACGAGGCGCCGGTGGTGTCGGTGACCTGGTGTGCCTCGACCCTCGCCACGCGCCGACAAGGATGGAAGTGATAGCGATCCGGCGCCCGCGCCGCCAGGTGTGCCCGCAACGCGCCCGGGGCCATCCGGGTCTCGACGACGCCGTCTGCACCGCAGTGGAGCGCTCCGCAGACGTCGCCCGTCACGGCGGGGTTGCATTCTCGTACCCGGGCGGGCCCCAGGAACGAGATGGCACGGGCCGCGGCCTCGGCGCTCCGCGCGAACTCCTCCATGACGGCCCGCTCGGCCTCCGTGGTGGCCACGGTCAGCGAACCGTTGGCGCGAAAGCCGATGCCCGGGACCTCCGCCCCCATCTCCTCCCAACGGCGGCGGGCGCGCCGCGCGGCATCGAGCTCGTCGCCCGAGCGCCGGCCACTCACCCAGACGAGCCCGAAGTTGCGTACGGAGGCGCCGGTCGGTGCGGCTTCGGCCTCGAGGTGTTCGACGGTAAATCCTGCGTCGACGAGTTCGACCGCGTGCCAGGTGCCGACGATGCCGCCGCCCACGACGACGGCCCGCTGCGTGCTCGGGATCACCCGTCCCGGCTCGTCACGGGTCGCCTCCGCTCACCGGGCGATGTCGCGCACCGAGGCACGGATGGCCTGGGCCGCCGCCCAGGGCTGGTCGTGCCCGAAGATGGCGCTCCCAGCGACGAAGACGTTGGCTCCGGCGGCAGCCGCAACCGGCGCGGTCTCGATGTCGATCCCCCCATCCACCTCGACGTCGAGGTCGAGTGCGTCGGCCTCGACGGCGGCGCGCACCTGCCGGACCTTGCCCATGACGTCGCCGATGAAGCTTTGGCCGCCGAAGCCAGGGAAGACGGTCATGCACAGCACGAGGTCGACGTCCCCGAGATACGGCTGCACCGCCTCGAACGGTGTGTCCGGGTTGAGCGCGAGACCAGCGCGCAGGCCGAGGCCGCGCATCTGGGTCACGAGCTCGTCGGTGTCCCCCACCTCGACGTGCACGGTGCAGCCGTCGGCACCGGCGTCCGCGAAGTCGCGGAGGTAGCGCCCGGGCTCGGTCATCATCAGGTGGCAGTCGAAGAACAGCGGCGTGTGGCGACGCAGCGACGCCACCACCGGCGGCCCGATCGTGACGTTGGGGACGAAGTGGCCGTCCATGACGTCGACGTGCAGCCAGTCCGCGGCATGCGCCACCTCACCGACCTGTTCGGCCAACAGGCCGAAGTCAGCCGACAGAACCGACGGCGCAATGCGCAGGTCGCCGAACCGTCCGGGGTCGCGGCCGTTGGTCGGGGACCCTGCCGTCACGGGCGCCGCGCCGTCGCTCAGACGAAGCGGGCCCAGCAGAGGATGCGCCGGAACCCGTAGAAGTAGGGCTCGCGTTCTCCGAGCTCCTCGATCAATCGCTCGCGGTATCGCTCCACGAACGCCTCGAACAAGTCGGGGGTGAGCAGCTTGCGGTAGGGCGTGAGCAGGGTACCCATGACCCACTCCACCACCTCGCCGGTGGACTCGAGCTCGTGGCCGTAGACCTCCATGCGCACGATCTGGTCCTTCGCTCCCAGCTCGTAGAGGAGGTCGGCGTAGAGCTCGGGCGAGAGCACGAAGCGGCCACGGTCTTCGGGGACTTCGCCGTAGAGGGCGTCGATGAAGGGCGGCTCGTTGGCCACCGCGTGCGCCAGGACGTGCGAGGGGTGCCGGTAGTTGGCGGGCACCTGGAACGCGATCTGGCCGTCCGGCCCCAACGCGGTGCGCATGCGCGCCAGCAGGTTCAGGTGATCGTCGACCCATTGGAGGGACGCGTTGGCGAACACCAGATCGAGTCCCTCGTCGAGCCAGGTGGCGATGTCACCCTGCGCGAACGAGAGCCCGGGGATGTCACCGTGCGCCGATTGGGCGCGCGACAGCATGGCCGGCGAAGAGTCGATGCCGACCGTCTCCTTCGCCTCCATCTCCTGGTGCAGGATCTTGGTCAGGTCACCCGTCCCGCACCCCAGGTCGGCGACGCGTCCGCCGGCAACGGGGTGACACAGCATGAGGAGATCGTCGAAGGGCTGCTGGCGCTCCGAGCGGAACCGCTCGTACTGATCCGGGCTCCACCCGTCGATCGGAGTCACAGTCACTGTGCTCATTCTTAGTCCGTCCCGAGACGCTCGCCGTCAACGGGCCGAACGCCGCGGAGCCACTCGTCGGCTGACATGGGCGAACGGCTCTCCGGCTGGACCCGCCGCAGCTCGAGGGAGCCGACGCCAGTCGTGACCTGCGGTCCCTGCAGCGAGCCGGGTCGGCGGCTGTCGGTCCCGGGCACCTCCGGGGTGACGACGGCCTCGAGCACGGCGAGGCGCTTACCCCGGAACGTCGTCCAGGCGCGCCCGAGGCGCACGACCCGGTTGAGCTCGACCGCCGGTCGGGACCAGTCGAGATGGAGGTCCTCCTTGGTGATCTTGTCCGCGATCGTGGCGTCGCCGCGCTGCGGCTCGGGCTCAGGCAACCCCGCCAGACCGTCCGCCAGCTCGTCGACCAAGAGCGAGCACGCGACGTCGACCAGGCGCGCCCGCAGGTCGGCCAGTGTGATCTCGTCGTCTATCGGAACGGCGCGCACGGCGTAGACCGGACCGGTGTCGAGTCCCGCCTCCACCTTCATCAAGCAGATGCCGGTCTCGCGGTCGCCGGCCAGGATCGCCCGTTCGACCGGTGCGGCGCCGCGCCACCGCGGCAAGAGCGAGAAATGCACGTTGACCATGGGCAGCTGGTCGAGGAGGCGCGCCGGGATGATCCGCCCGAACGCGACCACGACCGCGAACTCGACACCTGCTCCGCTGAGTTCTTCCATGTCGTGGGTGACCGGGATGCCCAGCGCCAGCGCGGCCTCCTTGACCGGGCTCGGGGTGGCGTGTCCACCCCGCCCACGCCGGCGATCCGGCCTGGTCACACACAGCGCGACGTCGTGGCCCGCGTCGACGAGGGCGCGCAGCGGCGCCACGGCCATCTGCGGCGTGCCGAGGTAGGCGAGGCGGGCCACCGGATCACCGTAGGGCAGGGCGTCCGGGTGCCGGCTCGGCGGGACCGGCGGTCGCCGGGCGCCGGGCGCGGGGCGCGGGACGAACGATCCCGGTTAGCCCAAGAAGAGGTTCGAAAGACCGTCGGGGTCCGACGCGGGCAGGTCGAGCGTGCGGCTGCGCAGGATCTTCAGCGCCTCCTTGCGCTGGTCCTCGTCGAGCCGCTCGACCAAGAGGATCCCGTCGAGGTGGTCGAGCTCGTGCTGGAAGACCCGGCCCTCGAGCTCGGTCGCTTCGATGGAAATCTCGTTGCCGTCGAGGTCGAGCCCCACCAGATGCACCGCGTTCGGCCGTACGATGTCCCAGCTCAGGCCCGGGATCGACAGGCACCCCTCGTCGTAGACCCACTCCCCGTCGCTCTCGACGATGCGTGGGTTGATAATCGTCTGCGCACCGTCGCCGACGTCGTAGACGAAGATGCGGCGCTGCACCCCGACCTGATTGGCCGCCAGGCCCGTCCCCGGTGCGGCGTACATCGTCTCGATCATGGACTCGACCAGGGCGGCGACCGCAGCATCGATGTTCTCGACTTCGCGTGTGCGCTCCTTCAGCACGGGGTCGCCGTACTGGCGGATGGTCAGACCGGGCATCGCACCATTTTACCGGGACGAACCGCCCGCCCCAGTCGGCGCACCCAAAGTCAGATCGTGGGCGGGTCCACCTCGACCCGCAGGCCCCGCCCCGCCGGGCGGGGCACGGAGGCCAGCAGGTCGCAAAGGGGCCTGTGCTCGGGGGCCTGCACGAGGAAGCGACCCTCCCCGATCGGCGACACGGTCACGAGCGATCGCCTCGCCCCGCTTTCCGCGACGAGTGCCTCGCTGAGCGCCGCCGCGTACGTGGCGCCGAGCGCGCCCGAGACCAGCGCGAGCGCCGAGAACGGCGGGAGGCCCGACCCGCGGCGTATGTCCGCCTCCGCCGCGAGCACCGGCGCCGGTTCCCCGACCGCGAGGGAGGCCAGAACGGGGTGCTCGGGCACCCGCGTCTGCACCTGGACCCGTGCCCAGGCTGGCCCCGCCCGGCGCGCTCCCACCAGCCGTCCGGCACGGACCACCAGCGCCAAGCTGTCCTCGGTGGCCGTCAGCCGCGGCGCCAGCAGGTGCAGGTCGATGTCCAGGAAGACGACCGCCGCGGCCCGGCGCGCCCGGTGCAGCACGGCCTCGGTCCCCACCAGCACCGGCTCCGCGGGGAGCGCGTCCGAGTCGCCGCCGCTCGTCGAGGGCCCGGCCACCTCGCCCACGGCCACCCCCAGCAGCGCGGCGAGCTCCTCACGCCGCCGGGTGACGCCGGCGCGCAGGGTCTTGAACCGCAGGCGCCCACACTGCGCGCACACCACCGGGCGCGTCTCGGTACACCGCGGGCAGCGGAGCACATCCGCGTCGCGGGGTCGGGTCACCGCGGCGCCGCACCGCGCGCAGCGGGCCAGTTCCCCGCAGTGCTGGCACGCCAGCAACCGCGCCCCGCCGGTCCGGTTGTAGACACAGACGAGCGGGCCACGCTCCTCCACCGCGTGGGGGTCGTCGAGCACCGAACGGGCCAGGCGGACGAACTCCTCTGAGAACAATCCGGTGCGGGGGTCCGCGCCGCGGCGGTCGACTCGTTCGAGGGTCGGCCATCCGGCGCGCTCCTCGGCCGGCGGGGGGGCCACCGTCACCAGTTCGTCGTGTGCGGCGAGCGCCACGGGCGGGACCGGCGAAGCCAGGACGCAGGGTGCGCCCTCGCGGCGGGCGCGCTCGATCATGACCTCCACCGCGCTGTAGGTGGGGCTGCTCTCTTCCTGGTACGCGGCATCGTGCGCGTCGAGGACGACGGCTGCGGCCAGCCGCGGCACCGGGGTCCAAGCGGCGGCCCGGCTGCCGACGACAACAGGCCATCCGGCACGCGCCTCGTCCCACGCGCCCGTCGCCGGCACGCCGCGCCGCGTCAGTCGCGCCGCCAGGCGTTCCGCCCACCCCGCGGAGGGGACCAGCACGACAACGCTGCCGCCCCGCTCCCGCACGCGCCCGTCGCCCATCACCGACAAGACGAGGTCGATGAGATCGACCGCGGGCGGCAGGCGGACCATCGTCGGCCCGGCGCGCCCGGAGAAGGCCGAATCCCAGAATTTCGGCGCCTCTGCCCCGATGCCTCCGTCGGGGACGAAAGACTCCCACCGGTCGGGTGGGCGCGGCAGCGCGCGCACGATCGAGTCCGGCGACGCCGTGCGCAAGAAGAACGACGCCGGCCCGGCCCAGCGCCACGCGGCCCACTCGGCCACGTCGAGCAACGACGGGGGCGGACCCCAGCCCAACCACGACTTCAACGGCAGCACGTCGATCCCGTTCGGCGCCGCAGCGACGTCGTCGTCGACCACCCAGCCCCTCACCGTGCGGCCGTGCAGCGGGACCCGCACCCGCGTGCCGACACGGACGTCGTGGGCCCAGCCGGCCGGGATCGCGTAGTCGAGGGTCTTCGCGAGGGCCGCCACCTCGGTGCGCACGCGCACCGTACCGGTCCCACGCGCCGCCGTGCCGGTGGCGGTCATGGCGCGCTGGTCACTGCCGCCGCCTCCCGCTCAGGCGAGCGGGTGCGTGCTCAGAGCCCGAGCGCAGCCCGGAGGTCGTCCACCCGCGGGGTGGCCTCCCACGTGAACTCCTTCTCCGAGCGGCCGAAGTGGCCGTAGGCGGCCGTCTTCTTGTAGATCGGCCGGCGCAGCTCGAGATCGCGGGCAATGGCGGCCGGGCGCAGGTCGAAGAGCTCGCGCACTGCGTCGGCGATCTTCTGGGGGTCGACGGCCTCGCTGCCGAACGTCTCGACGAGCAGCGACACCGGGTGCGCCACGCCGATGGCGTACGCCACCTGCACCTCGCAGCGCTTGGCCGCGCCCGCCGCGACGACGTGCTTGGCGACCCAGCGCGCCGCGTAGGCGGCGGACCGGTCGACCTTCGACGGGTCCTTCCCCGAGAACGCACCGCCACCGTGGCGGGCCATGCCACCGTAGGTGTCGACGATGATCTTGCGCCCGGTGAGCCCGGTGTCGGCGTGCGGCCCGCCGAGCTCGAAGACGCCTGTCGGGTTCACGAAGATGCGAAGGTCCTGGCTGTCCAGGTCGGTGGGCAGCAGTGGTGTGATCACGTGCTCAATGAGGTCGGGACGCAGCTGCTCCTCGAGGTCGATGCCGCCGGCGTGCTGTGTCGAGATCAACACGGTGTCGATGCGCACGGGACGGCCATCCTCGTAGACGACGGAGACCTGGGTCTTGCCATCGGGGCGCAGATAGGGCACGGCGCCCGCACGCCGCACCTGGGCCAGGCGCTCCGAGAGGCGGTGCGCGAGCCAGATCGGCAGCGGCATCAGATCAGGCGTCTCGTCGCAGGCGTAGCCGAACATCATGCCCTGGTCGCCCGCGCCCTGCGCGTTGAGGACGTCCTCGCCGCCCTTGCCGCTGCGCAGCTCGAACGCGGCGTCGACACCCTGTGCGATGTCGGGCGACTGTGCGTCGAGCGACACCAACACGCCACAGGTCTTGCCGTTGAAGCCGTACGCGTCGTTGTCGTACCCGATATCGCAGACGGTCTCGCGCACGATCGACGGGATGTCGACGTAGGTCTCCGTCGTCACTTCACCGGCGACGACGACGAGCCCCGTCGTGAGCAGCGTCTCGCACGCGACGCGGCTTGAGGGATCTCCCTCGAGGATCGCATCCAGCACGGCATCCGAGATCTGGTCCGCCATCTTGTCCGGGTGCCCCTCGGTGACCGATTCCGAGGTGAAAGTCGTTTTCACGTCCTGCTCCGCTTCTCCTTGAGGTGATCGATCACCCTATCCAATACGGCATCTGCCACTGCATCTTTGGAGGTCAGTGGGATTTCGATGGTGCTCCCGTCGGCACCCAGGATCACCACGGCGTTCGTGTCATGGTCGAACCCCGCGCCCGGCGCGCTCACGTCGTTAACGACGAGGAGGTCGACCCCCTTGCGCGCGAGTTTGCGGCGACCTCGCTCGAGGACGTCGTGCGTCTCGGCCGCGAAGCCGACAATGACCTGCCCCGGGGCCCGCCGTGTGGCGAGCCCGGCCAGGATGTCGGGCGTCCGCTCGAGGACCAGCTCGGGGATGCCATCCTCATTGGACAGCTTGGTCTCGGCAGATGCCTTGGGGCGGAAGTCCGCCACGGCGGCCGCCATCACGACTGCGTCCGCCTCTGCAGACGACGCACCCATGGCATGCTCCATGTCGGCCGCGGTTTCGACGTCGATGCGGGTGACCGAGCCCGCACCCGGGGCCGAACCCGTCACGTCGGGTGGCAAGGGCAACGGTGACGACGTGACCAAGGTGACCGTCGCCCCCCGGCGCGCTGCTGCGCTCGCGATGGCATGGCCCTGTTTTCCCGAGGACCGGTTCGTGATGAAGCGCACCGGGTCGAGTGGCTCGCGGGTCCCTCCGGCGCTGACAACGATGCGCACGTCCTCCAAGTCATCACGCCGCGTCGCGCGCCCCAAGTGCTCGAGGACTCGCGCCACAATGACGGCGGGCTCGGCGAGCCGACCCTCACCCGAGTCGCCGCCGGCCAGGCGACCGCTCTCCGGCGGCACGATCTCGACCCCGCGCCGCTCGAGCACCGCCAGGTTCTCGCGCACGGACGCGTGCTCCCACATCTCGGTGTGCATCGCCGGGCACACGATCACCGGGGCCCGGGTTGCCAACAGCGTCGCCATGAGGAGGTCGTCGGAGAGGCCCACGGCGTAGCGCGCGATGGAGTGCGCCGTGGCGGGGACGACGATGATGAGGTCCGCCTGTTGCCCGAGGCGCGTGTGCGGGATCGGCGAGGCTTCGTCCCACAGAGAGAGCTGCGCCGGCTCGGAGGCCAGAGCGGAAAAGGTCAGCGCACCGACGAACCGCCTCGCGTCAGCAGTGAGCACGGGTGTGACATGCACCCCGGCGTCGACCAACCGCCGGCACACCTCGACCGCCTTGTACGCCGCGATCCCGCCGCAGACGCCGAGCACCACGCGGGGCTGTTGCACGGGAGGATCCTCCAGTCGCAGGTCGTCGGCCATCCGCGGGCGTGCGCCGGCCTTCCCGCCCGCCTAGCTCGCGGGCGGGTCCTCGCCCTCGACGTCCAGAGTCTGGAGCTTCTCCTCGGCGAGCAGACCCGCCTCGGCGGCGTCGGCCATCGCGGCGGCCAGCGCCGCCTCCTCCTCGGGGTCGGCACGGGTGTAGGTCGCCTTGCCGGCGGCAATCTCCTCGAAGGCGATCGACACGGGCTTGCCCGACACCGACGCCACCTGGGGCGGGACGACCTTGCCCAGGCCCTCGCCCAGGCTGTTGTAGTACGAGTTCACCTGCCGGGCCCGCGCCGAGCCGAGCGCGACCAGGGTGAACTTCGAGTCCACCTTGTCGAGCAGCTCCTCGATGGGCGGGTCCATGAGCGTGTGGCGGCCTTGGGCCATCAGGATTCCTCCGGGTTCGCGGCGCAGGGGGCAGCCGAACGAGCCCGATCAACTATAGCCGTCAGATCGGCCAGGGCCTGCTCGACATCGTGGTTGATCACCGTGTGAGCTGCGATTTTTGCCCCGCGCTCGACCTCGGACCGGCCCAGTTCAACCCGTCGCCGGACGTGCGCCTCGTCGTCGCCGCGCCCGGCCAGGCGGGCCGCCTGCACCTCCGGTGACGGGGGCAAGAGCAGGATCACCGTGGCGTCCGGCCGCTGGGCCAGCACCTGCTCCGCGCCCTGCACGTCGATCTCGAGCAGCACGTCGGAACCCGGCGGCGGGTCGGGGATGGGCGTCCCCATCAGGTAGTCCAGGAACTCGGCCCACTCGAAGAACCCGCCTTGTGCCACCGCGTCCTCGAAGGTGGCGCGGTCGACGAAGACGTAGGCGCCGCGCTCACGCTCGCCCGGCCGCGGCGCGCGAGTGGTCCAGCTCCGGCTCAGCCAGAGGTTTGGATCCTGCGCGACCAGCGCTGCGGCGAGCGTGCCCTTGCCGGCCCCCCCGGGGCCGATGAGCACGAAGATGCGCGGCTCGCCGGAGGTGGGTTCAGCGCGCAGTCTCTTTGAGCAGCGCTTCGCGCTGCTTGGCACCGAGGCCTTGCAGCCGCCGGCTGTCGCTGATGCCGACGGTCTCCATGAGGCGACGGGCCTTCACCTTGCCCAGGCCGGGCAAGGATTCGAGCACCGACACGACCTTCATCTTGCCGATGGTCTCGTTGGTGTCCGCCTGGGTGAGCAGATCCGCCAGCGACAACGAGCCCATCTTCAGCTTGTCCTTGACCTCGGCCCGCTCACGGCGAACCCTTGCGGCCTTTTCGAGTGCAGCGGCGCGCTGCTCGGGAGTGAGTGCGGGAGGTTGCGGCATGGCGAGACCATAGCGCCTCTGCCTGGACCTTTCACACCCATTCTCCCTCTTCAGCCCATCAGCGCCGCCAGCTCGCGTGACAACGTGCGGGCGTGGCGGCGCAGCTCCACGGGCTCGGGTCCGTGCACCAGCAACCCGCGGGCGCTGCTCGGCAACACGGCGCCCGGCGCGCAGCCGGCGAACCGCTCGGCGACGTCGCCGGGACCGGCACCCTGCGCACCAAGTCCAGGGGCCAAAATCACCCCTCCGAGCTGGGACAACGCAAATTCGGAGCGGGCGAGGGTCGCCCCGATGACGGCCCCGACGGTGCCGCTCGTCACGTCCGGCGAACTGTTGAGGGCGGCGATCTCGCCGAGCAGCATGTCCTCCACCGAGCCGCCACCCGAGACCTTCGCCTGTTGGAGGGCGCGGCCCTCGGGGTTCGAGCTGCGGGCGACCACGATGACGCCGCGCCCGGTGGCGGACGCCCGCCGGATGAGTGGCGCCAGCGCGCCGAGCCCCAGGTACGCGTGCACCGTCACCGCGTCGGCGGCGAAAGGGCTGTCGTCGCCCAGCCAGGCGTCCGCGTACGCATCGGCCGTCGTGTCGATGTCCCCCCGCTTGGCGTCTGCGATCACCAGCAACCCCGCGGCGCGCGCGGACGCGATGAGCCGCTCGAGTTCGGCCATGCCGGCCGACCCGTGCCGCTCGAAGAACGCAACCTGCGGCTTGACGACAGCCACGGCGCCGGCGAACCCCTCGACACAGGACTCCCCGAAGGCACGCAGCCCCTTGGCGTCGTCGCTCAGCCCCCACGACTCGAGCAGCGCGCCCGACGGGTCGATCCCGGCGCACAGCGGGCCCGTGGCGCGCACGGCCGCGGCCACGCGGTCACCGAAGCTGTCACTCATTCGGTCCTCCCTCTTCGCTCGTCATCGGCCGTCCCGCGGTTGCGGGGACGCCACCAGCATCACTACCGACACCGCCACCATCACCGACATCGCCGCCACGGCCCGCCACGCGCCGGCGCACTCCGGCGCGGATCTCGGCCACCGAGGTGTGGTGGGCCTCACACCAGCGGCCGAGCTGGCGGAGCAGCTTCCACGGGGCCTTCGGGTCGCGGAAGGTGGCGGTCCCCACCTGAATCGCATCGGCCCCGGCCAGCAGCAGCTCCACCGCGTCGCGGCCGGTCATGACGCCGCCCACGCCGACGATCGGCACCTCGGGGAAGGCAGCCCGGCACTCCCAGACGGCGCGCACGGCCACCGGGTGCACAGGCTCGCCCGAGAGCCCCCCGCCCCCGGCGCCGAGAACCGGCAGTCCCGTCTCGGTGTCGAGGGCGAGACCGAGCAACGTGTTCACGAGGGTGAGCCCGTCGGCACCGCCTTCGAGCGCGCCGGCGCCGATCTCGACCAGGTCCGGCACGTTGGGGCTCAGCTTGGCCCAGCGGGGCACGCCGCACGCCGTCGCCGCCAGGACGCGCGCCGTGGCGTCCGCGGAGTGGGCGAACATGCGCGACCGGTCCTCGACGTTCGGACAGCTCACGTTGACCTCAAGCGCGGCAATGCAGCGGCCCGCGGTCGTGTCCGCCGCCGCCGCCACGATCTCGGCGGCCCGGGCGTAGTCGGCGACGCTCCGTCCCCAGATGCTCACGACAACCCGCGCGCCCGCGGCCTGCAGCGCCGGGAGATCGTCGGCGATCCACGCCGTGAGTCCCGGTCCCTGCAGTCCGACGCTGTTGAGCATGCCCGCGCCGACTTCGTGCACCCGCGGCGCGGGGTTGCCGGGCCAGGGCTCGACCGCCAGCGACTTCACCACCACCGCGCCCAGTTCTGAGAGCGCGCCGTAGTCGGCCAGCTCGGTGCCGTGACCCGAGGTTCCCGACGCGGTCATGACCGGATTCGCGAGCTCGAGCACGCCCACTCGGGTCGCCAACGTGGCCGCCGCGTTCACCGCGTCGTCCCGGGCCGGTCCGGATGCAGGTCCTGGAGCGCCCGCACCACGAGCGCATGTGCTCGCCAGTCGGCCATGCCCGCTGCCGCCGCCCGCGCCGCGGCCAGCGTGGTGAGGCACGGCACCTTGTAGGCCACCGCCGCGCTGCGGATGTGCTGGCCGTCGGCCCGCGGCCCGAGGCCCCGGGGCGTGTTGACGACCAGCTGCACCTTGCCCTGGGCGATCAGCTCGACGGCGTCGGAAGCCACGCCCTCCTCTCCCACCTTGGCCACCAGCGTGTCCACCGCCAAACCCTCGGAGCGCAGATAGCCGGCGGTCCCGAGCGTGGCGGCGATGGAGAAGCCGAGCGAGCTGAAGGCGCGGGCCACCTCGAGCCCGGCCGGCTTGTCGCGGTCGGCCAGCGACAGGAACACCGTGCCCGTGTCGGGCAGGCGCGTCCCGGCGGCCAACTGGCTCTTGGCGAAGGCGAGGCCGAACGTGACGTCGAGGCCCATGACCTCTCCCGTCGAGCGCATCTCGGGGCCGAGCAGCGTGTCGACGCCGGGAAAGCGATCGAACGGCAGCACCGCCTCCTTGACGCTGACGTGGTCGAGCACCCGGACCCGCCCGACGGCGTCGGCGGGCAGCAGCCCCTCGGCGCGCAGCTCGGCCAGCGTCTGGCCGACCATGACCCGCGACGCCACCATGGCCAGCGGCACCCCGGTCGCCTTGGCCACGAAGGGCACGGTCCGGCTGGCCCGCGGGTTGGCCTCGAGCACGTAGACCTGCCCGTCCTTGACCGCGTACTGCACGTTGATGAGCCCGCACACCTCGAGCGCGTCGGCCAGCGAGCGCGTGTGACGGTCGAGCGTGTCGAGCACCTCCTCTCCCAGCGACTGCGGCGGCAGCGCGCAGGCGGAGTCACCCGAGTGCACCCCGGCCTCCTCGACGTGCTCCATGACGCCGGCGATCAGGATTTCGCCGACCGGGTCGCGCACCGCGTCGACGTCGACCTCGACCGCGTCCTCCAAGAAGCGGTCCACCAACACGGGCCGCTCCGCGGTGACGCCGCCCTCGCGGGCCAGCGCGCCCGTCGTCATGGTCCGCATGACGCGGCGCACGCCTTCGTCGTCGTAGACGATCTCCATGGCCCGGCCCCCGAGCACGTAGCTCGGGCGCAGCAACACCGGATAGCCCACGCGCTCGGCGATGGCGAGCGCGTCGCTGGTCGTCGAGGCGGTGCCGCCGGCCGGCTGCGGGATCGCCAGCTCGGCGCACAGCGCGTTCCACCGCTCGCGGTCCTCGGCCAGGTCGATCGACGCGGGGCTCGTCCCGAGCACCAGCTCCGGCGGCAGCGAGCCGGCCAGCTTGAGCGGCGTCTGGCCGCCGAGCGACACGATGACCCCGGCCACGGTGCCCCCCGCGGCGAGCTCGGCGTCGAGCACGTTGGCCACGTCCTCGTCGGTCAGCGGCTCGAAGTACAGCCGGTCCGAGGTGTCGTAGTCGGTCGACACGGTCTCGGGGTTGCAGTTGACCATCACGGTCTCGTATCCGGCATCGCGCAGCGACATCGACGCGTGCACGCAGCAGTAGTCGAACTCGATTCCCTGGCCGATGCGGTTCGGGCCGGAGCCGAGGATGATGACGCGGTCGCGCTCGGAGGGACGAACCTCGTCCTCCTCCTCGTAGGTGGCGTAGTGGTACGGGGTGAACGCCTCGAACTCGGCCGCGCACGTGTCAACCGTCTTGAACGTGGCCCGGACGCCGCCGGCGAGGCGCGCCGCCCGGATGTCCTCCGCCCGCTCCCCGCGCAGGTAGCCCAGCTGGGCGTCCGAGAAGCCGAGCCGCTTGGCCCGCCGGAAGGCGGCCGCACCGAGCGCCGGCGCGCCGGCGATGCGGGCCCGCTCGTCGCTGATCCGCGCCAGTTGCCGCACGAACCACGGGTCGATGCCCGTGCGCGCCACCAACTCGTGGACGGCCACGCCCCGGCGCAGCGCCGCCTCGAGCTCGAAGATGCGGTCGGGCGTCGGCACGGCGATGCGGTCGAGCAACGCCGGCGTGTCGAGGGCGTCGAGAGCCGCCTCGGCCGGGTCCGCGTTGAGCCCGGCGCGCCCCTGCTCGAGCGAGCGCAGCGCCTTCTGCAGCGACTCGCAGAAGGTCCGGCCGATGGCCATCACCTCGCCCACCGACTGCATGCGGGTACCCAGCCGCACCTCGGCCCCGGGGAGCTTCTCGAAGGCCCAGCGCGGCACCTTCGTCACGACGTAGTCGATCGTCGGCTCGAAGGAGGCCGGCGTCGCCTTGGTGATGTCGTTGGGGATCTCGTCGAGCAGGTAACCGACAGCGAGCCGGGCGGCGATCTTCGCGATCGGGAAACCGGTGGCCTTCGACGCCAGGGCCGACGAGCGCGACACGCGCGGGTTCATCTCGATGATGACGCGTCGTCCCGTCGCCGGATCGACCGCGAACTGCACGTTGGACCCGCCCGTCTCGACCCCCACCTTGCGCAGGCAGGCGAACGCGTCGTCACGCATCGCCTGGTACTCGACGTCGGTCAGCGTCTGGGCCGGGGCGACGGTGATGGAGTCGCCGGTGTGGACGCCCATCGGATCGAAGTTCTCGATGGAGCACACGACCACGCAATTGTCTGCGGCGTCGCGCATCACCTCGAGCTCGAACTCCTTCCACCCGGCGATCGACCGCTCCACCAGGATCTGGCCGACCGGGCTGGCCGCGAGTCCCTCGGCCGCCAGCTGGGCGAAGTGCTCGGCGTCCTCGGCGATGCCTGTGCCCTTCCCGCCGAGGATGAAGCTGGGCCGCACCATGATCGGAAAGCCGATCTCGTGGGCGATCTCCTCGGCCTCCTGGAGGGAGTAGGCGAAGCCCGAGCGCGGCACCTCGAGCCCGATCTCCTGCATGGCCGCCTTGAAGCGGTCCCGGTCCTCCGCCGTCTCGATGGCCTCGGGGCGAGCCCCGATCACCTCGACGCCGTAGCGCTCGAGCACGCCGTCCTCGACGAGCTGCATGGTGAGGTTGAGCGCGGTCTGACCGCCCAGAGTGGGGAGCAGTGCGTCAGGGCGCTCCTTGGCGATGATCGCGGCGAGCACCTCGGGGTCGAGCGGCTCGATATAGGTGCGGTCGGCCGTCCCCGGGTCCGTCATGATCGTGGCCGGGTTCGAGTTGGCCAAGATCACCCGGTACCCCTCCTCGGCCAGCACCCGGCAGGCCTGGGTGCCCGAGTAGTCGAACTCGCAGGCCTGCCCGATCACGATCGGGCCCGACCCGATGACCAGGATCGACTGCAGGTCGTCACGACGCGGCACGCGGCGCTCTTCCTCCCGCCCCGCTCAGCGCGCCCCGGCGCCGGCGCCGGTGCTGGTGCCGGCCGGGCGGGCGGGATACGCGTGCATCAGGTCGCGAAAGGCGCCGAAGAGGTAGCGGGCGTCGTGCGGCCCGGGCGCGGCCTCCGGGTGGTACTGCACCGAGAACGCAGGCGTAGCGAGGGAGCGGAAGCCCTCGATCACCCCGTCGTTGAGGTTCACGTGCGTGGTCTCGGCGTCCGGGATGGAGCCCGCGACCACCGCGTAGTTGTGGTTCTGGCTCGTGATCTCGACGACGCCGGTGGCGAGGCGTTGGACGGGGTGGTTGGCGCCGTGGTGCCCGAAAGGCAACTTGTAGGTGGTGCCGCCGAGCGCCGTCGCCAAGATCTGGTGCCCGAGGCAGATGCCGAAGATGGGCACGCGCCCCACCAGGTCGGCCACCGCCGCCGTCGGGCCGGGCAGGGCGGCAGGGTCGCCGGGACCGTTGGAGAGAAAGACGCCGTCGGGCTCCAGCGCCAGTACCTCGTCGGCCGTCGTGCTCGCGGGCACGACGGTCACGGGGCCCAGCGTGGTGAGCAGCCGCACCATCGTCGTCTTCACGCCGAAGTCGAAGGCCACGATGCGCAGGCCCTCCGCCGCGCCCGGGCCCGTCGCCGGGTACACGCTCGCCTCGGCCGCCGTCACCCCCGTCACCCCCGTCACCAGGTCCATGCCGTCGGTCCCCGCGGCCGACGCCGCGGCGGCGCGCAGCTCGGCCTCGGGTGCGGTGCCGAACGCGCAGGGTACGGCGCCGGCCATCCGCACGTGCCGGGCCAGCCGCCGCGTGTCGACACCGGTGAGCGCAGGGACGCCGTGGCGGCGCAGGAACGGTTCGAGGCCCTCGGTGGCGCGCCAGTTCGACGGCTCGCCCGCCAGGTCGCACACGACGACGCCGCGGCAGTAGGGCGCGTCGGCCTCGTCGTCGGTCGCATTGGTCCCGTAGTTGCCGATGTGCGTGCTGGTGAAGGAGATCACCTGCCCGGCGTAGGAGGGGTCGGTGATGACCTCTTGGTAGCCGCTCATCGCGGTGTTGAACACGAGCTCGCCCGTGGCCACCGGCACCACCGCCCCGGCCGCTTCGCCGGCGAAGACGGCGCCGTCGGCCGTCACCAAGAGTGCGGCCGGCCGGTCCCCGTCGCGGGACGACGCGGCCGTCACCGCTGCGCCACGCCGTCGATCACGACCGGCTCCCCCCGCAGCACCGTGTGACGGACCGCCCCGCCGAAGGTGCGACCGGCGTAGGGCGTGTTGCGACTCCGGCTGGCCAGCCGCCCCGGTTCCACCACCGTCAGCGCGGCGGGGTCGTAGACGCACAGGTTGGCCACCGCACCAATCTCGACCGGACCGCCCTGCGCGCTGTGTCCCGCCCGGCGCGGGTCCGTCGCCGTGAGCTTGGCGATGGCGGCCGGCTGTGTGCTCAACAACGCGAACATCGCCTCGGGCCCCAGATGCGGCGACAGCACCTCCCACGCGATCGGCAGTGCCGTCTGCAGCCCGAGCATGCCGGGCGGGGCGGTGTCGAAGGGGACGTCCTTGGCCTCGGGGGCGTGGGGCGCGTGGTCGGTGGCCACGGCGTCGATGGTGCCGTCGCACAGCCCGGCCACGACGGCGGCGACGTCCTCGTCCGTGCGCAGCGGCGGGTTCACCTTGAACACCGGGTCGTAGCCCGCCACCGCGGCGTGGGTGAGGAGCATGTGGTGCGGTGCCGCCTCGGCCGTGACGGGGAGCCCCTCCGCCTTGGCCCGGCGGACCAACTCGACCGAGCCGGCGGTCGACAGGTGCAGGAAGTGGACCGGCGCGCCGGTCAAGCGGACGAGCGCGACGTCCCGCGCCACCATCGCCTCCTCGGCCGCTGCCGGCACGCCCGGGAGGCCCAGGCGGCTCGACCAGGAGCCCTCGTGCATGGCGCCGGCGGCGGCGAGGCAGGCGTCCTCGCAGTGCTGGGCCAGGGTCACCCCGAGCCCCTTGGCGTAGTCGAGGGCGCGGCGCATGAGCGCGCCGTCCTGCACGCCCGCGCCGTCGTCGGTGAAGAGCGTCACGCCCAGAGCGGCCAGCTCGCCGATCGGCGCCAGCGCGGCGCCGGCGCGGTCCACCGTGATGGCGCCCGCCACGGCGACCTCGGCGGCGCAGCCCGTGGCGAGCGCGAGGACCTCGCGCGCCACGCCCGCCGAGTCGATCGGGGGCTCGGTGTTGGGCATGGCGACGACGCAGGTGTAGCCACCCAGCGCCGCCGCCCGCGCGCCGGTCTCGACGGTCTCGGCCTCCTCGCGTCCCGGCTGGCGCAGGTGCGTGTGCAGGTCGACCAGTCCCGGGCCCACGAGGCAACCGGCGGCATCGAGCACGACCGCCTTCCTGGGCGGCTCGATGGACTCGGCCAGGCCCACGACCGCCTCGCCGCGCACGGCCACGTCAAGGCGTGCCAGGCCCTCGGGGCCGACCACGGTCCCGCCCCGGATGACGAGGGAGGCGTCAGGCAACGGCGGGCACCTCCGCGGCGCCCGGGCGCTCGCTGCCGAGCAGCATGAACAGGATCGCCATGCGCACCGCCACGCCGTTCGCCACCTGCTGGGTCACGACGGTGCGAGGCAGGTCGGCCACGTCCGAGGCGATCTCGACGCCGCGCACCATGGGGCCGGGGTGGGTGACGATGGCGTCGTCGCGCAGGCGCTCGACCCGGCGGGCCGTGAGACCCCAGCCCGCGGTGTACTCGCGCAGGCTGGGGACGAACGACCCGCTCCCCCGCTCGGCTTGGAGGCGCAGGAGCGAGACCACGTCCGCGTCGCCCAGCGCGTCGTCGAAGTCCGTGGCCACGTCGACCGGCCACCCCTCGAGCGACGGCGGGAGCAGGCTGCCGGGGGCGGCCAGAGTGACCCTCGCCCCGAGGGCGCTGTAGGCCAGCACCTCCGACCGCGCCACCCGGCTGTGGTGCACGTCGCCCACGATGAGGACGCGCAGCCCGTCGAAGCAGGCGGTGCCCAGCTCCTCGGGCGCAGCGCCCTTGCGCTCCGCCAGGACCTGGCGCACGGTGAAGCAGTCCAGCAGCGCCTGCGTGGGGTGTTCGTGCCAGCCGTCGCCCGCGTTGACGACGTGCGCGCGCTCCACCCAGCGCGCCACCTGGTGCGGCGCGCCGGCCGAGGAATGGCGGATGATGACGGCGTCGATCCCCATGGCCTCGACCGTCTCGACCGTGTCGCGCAGGCTCTCGCCCTTCTTGACCGACGAGCTGGCGACGGCGAGCGAGAGCACGTCGGCCGACAGCCGCTTGGCCGCGGTCTCGAACGACAACCGGGTGCGCGTGGACTCCTCGAAGAACAGGGTCGCGACGACCTTGCCGCGCAGCGTGGGGACCTTGGGGACCGAACGCCGCTCCACCTCGGCGAAGGCCTCGGCAACCCGCAAGACCTCGCCGATGCCCGCCGCGCCGCCGAGGTCGGCGACCGAGAGCAGGTGGCGACCCTTGATGTTCGGACCGCTCACCTGTCCTCCAGGGTCCCGATCCAGACGCCGTCCTCGCCCACGTCGACCATCTCCTCCCGGCGGGTCGGGAGGTTCTTGCCGACGTAGTCGGGGCGGATGGGCAGCTCGCGGTGACCGCGGTCGACCATGACGGCGAGCTGGATCGCCTTGGCCCGGCCGAAGTCGCTGAGCGCATTGAGGGCGGCGCGGATGGTCCGCCCGGTGAAGAAGACGTCGTCGACCAGCACCACGATGCGGCCGGCGAGGTCGCAGGGGATCTGGGTGATTGCCTCGGGCAAGACGGGGCGCAGGCCGATGTCGTCGCGGTAGAAGGCGACGTCGAGCGAGCCGACGTCGAGCTCGTCGACGCTCTCGACCCGGCGCAGGATCTCGGCCATCTTGGTGACGAGCGGCACACCGCCCGTCTGGAGCCCGATGAGGACGACGTCCTCGACGCCCCCGTTGCGCTCGATGATCTCGTGCGACATCCGGGTCAGCGCACGCTGCACGTCGGCGGAAGTGAGGACCTGGGAGTGGGCCACGAACACGCCCCCGTGGGGTCGCGTGTGACTGCGCTCGCGTTCGGCCACTACTCCTCCTGCCGTATGGGCCTCACGGGACCCACTTCACGGTCAGACCAAGACTCTAGCGCGGCGGCGCCGGGCTCCGAGAGGCCTCTCCTCAGAGGTCCTTGTACATGGCCTCCACCATCTGCGCCTGCTCGTTCGTGACGGTGAGGACCTCCGAAGGGTTGGTGAGCGGCACGTTGTCCACGGCGATCATGAACGTGACATGCCGCCCGGATTTGGTGTCGAGGTAGCCGGCCAGGCTGTTGCCCAGCAGCACGACCTGGTTCGCGGCCGAGCCGAGCGCGCGGTTGCCCGTCTTCACCTCGGCATGCCCGGCCACGTGCGCCTTGGAGAGGACGTCAGCCAGGGTTCCGTTCCGGCCCAGGACCGGGAGGGCGTCGCGCAAGGTCGGGCCGTAGCTGGTGGACGCGGCGAGCCGCAGGAACGACGCCATTGCGGCGACGGTGGTCCGCCCCTGGTCCGAGCTGCCGGCTCCGTCTTGCAGGAAGACGTCTCGGGACGGAACCCCGAGTCCCTTGATGGTGTCCGTCTCGGCCACCAGTCCCTCTTCGCAATTGGTGCTGCCCATCTTGACCGCGGCGAGGCAGGTCAGAAGGTCGGCGCCCCGGTTGTAGCTGACCTTCAAGATCAGGTTGACGAACTGCGACAGCGGCAGGGACACGTAGTCGCCGACCATCTGGTCCGCCGGGTAGGGGGTCCCGAGTTTCGGGAGCTCGGACGTCGGGTTGGGCCCTCCGGGGGATGCGCTCACCGTCACGCCGGCCTGCTGCAACGCCGCGATGAACGCGGACCGGGCGAAGGCGGCGGGGTCGTCGACCTGGTACACCGCCAGAGTCGGGCTACTGCCGGCGGCGACGCTTCCGGTCACGGTCAGGGTGCCCTGTGGGTTCTCGACGATCTGGAGGGGGGTCGTGGCCGTGCTCGGGCTCACCGTCGTCACCTGGCTGGCGTACGTGTACGCCGCGGTCATGGGCCGCCAGCTCACCGAAGCCGGCTGGCCCGCCGCGCCGGGGGTCACCAAGGCGTCGACGAGGTTCTCGTTGAACCAGATCGGAGAGATGTTGCCGTCCGGGAAGCCGTTGTAGGGGGTGAAGAGGCGGTCGTCGACCACGACATCGTTCATGTGGGTGATGCCCGCCGCCCGCACCTTGGCCGCGATCTGGTCCAGCCCGGCGAAGGGGTTTCCGGGCGGCTCGACCGCATGCGCGATGCCGATGTTGGCGTAGCTCTGGTCGAGGTCTGGCGTGTTCTCGTAGTACATCGTCCCGTCCGGCTGGTCGCGCAGGCCCAGGCTCAGGTCCCCCGAACCCACCAGCACCAGGTTGTCGCCCTGGCGGTAGACCGGCGTGGTGAAGCGGTGGTTCGGGCCGTAGAGGCGCAGCGCGGTGGCGGCCGCATAGATCTTCATGGTCGATCCCGGGTCGAACATGCTGTCCTGGTCCTGCGATGCGAGGTCCTGGCCGCTCTGCTGATCGAGGACCTCGTACCCCCACGTCGAGTCCGAGTAGCGGGACTGGTTCTCGATGGCGGCCAGCGCGGCCGTCAGGTCCTGCGGGCCCCGGGCCGCCGACTATCCGGACGCCCCCGCCACCGACGGCGACGGGAGGGTGACCGCCACCAACGTGCTGGCGACGACCAACAGCGCGACCAATCGTGCGCTCCCGGCGGCTCGAGACCGCCACGCCCCGCGCCGTGATCGTTTCCCACTGCGTGCCGGCATTCGGTAGCGGTCAGCGTGTTGCACGTGGCACTCCCCCCGGATGTACACCCTCGAAACATGCCGGTGCCCCTCGGAGGCAGCACCAGCGACGCGCACGTTCTAGGAACACGAACGATGCGCCTGACGCCAATGAGGTCCAGCATAATTCCAGGGTCTGCCGGATGCTCGGCGCCCCAGGGGCGACCGGGACACCCGGGACCCGAAGAGCTGGCCCGAGCAGTGTGCCTGTGGCCCGCGGGCGCGTGCGTTCAGGGCGCAGGCGGCCGCAGATCCGCGGCGATCGTGGACAGGATCCCGTTGACGAACCCGCCGGACTCGTCGGTCGAGTACTCCTTGGCCAGCTCGACCGCCTCGTCGATCACGACCGCGACTGGGGGGCCCGACGGATCGAGGAGCTCGGCCACCCCCAGGCGCAGCAGGAGGCGGTCGATCACCGCCATGCGCTCGAGCGGCCAGGACACCGAGGCGGCGGCGATGCGCCGGTCGGCGTCGGCGCGCGTCGCGACGACCTGCCCGAGGAGCTCGCGCACGTAGGAGTCGGGCGGCACCGGGAGCGCGTCGACGACCTCGAGCGGTCCCTCGCCCTTCAACTCGGCCTCGTAGAGGAGGGAGAGCGCCCGCTCGCGCTGCTGGTGGCGGGGGGCCGCGTCGGAGCTCACAGCGAGTGGGGGGTCACGACTGGTGGTGGGGGGTCACGACGGGTAGTGGGGGTCACGACGGGTGCTGGGGGCGGTCACGACGGACGCCTCGGACGGGGGTCCGGCGGACAGGAGAGGCAGCCGGGCCGTCAGGCCCGGGTCAGGTACTCGCCTGAGCGGGTGTCGACCTTGATCACGTCGCCGGTGTTCACGAAGAGCGGCACCTGGACCACCAGGCCGGTCTGGAGGGTGGCCGACTTGCGGGCGCCCGAGACGCGGTCGCCCTGGATGCCAGGCTCGGTCTCGGTCACCGTCAGCTCGACGGCCGCCGGCAGGTCCACGCCGACGATCTCGCCGTTGTACATCTGCAGGTTGGCCGCGTCGCTTTCCTTCAGGTAATTCGGCGCCTCGCCGAGCGAGTCGGGCGACGCCGTCATCTGCTCGTAGGTCGTGGTGTCCATGAACACGTAGTCGGCGCCGTCGCGGTAGAGGAACTGCATGTCACGCTTCTCGATGATCGCCTGCTCGAGCTTCTCGTCCGCCCGGTAGGTGCGCTCGATCACCGCGCCGCTGCGGACGTTCTTGAGCTTGGTGCGAACGAACGCACCACCCTTGCCCGGCTTGACGTGCTGGAACTCGACGACGCTGAACAGGCCCTCGGGGAGGTCCAGGCTCATGCCGTTCTTCAGGTCATTGGTCGAGACTGCCATGAATGTCCTTCGTAAATCGAGTGAGGGCGCGGGCGCCGTCTTGTGTCACGACGAGTGTGTCCTCGACACGGACGCCGCCGTGCCCGGGAACATAGACACCGGGCTCTACGGTGACGACGAAGCCGGGGGCGAGGATAGCAGTGCCGAGCTGGGAGACCGTCGGGGCCTCGTGGATATCGAGCCCGACGCCGTGCCCCGTGCCGTGCTCGAAGCGCTCGGCCCAGCCCGCCTCGCGGATGATGTCGCGGCAGACATCGTCCACCTCCTTCACGCTGATGCCGGGCCGCACCGCGTCCGCGCCGGCGGCCTGCGAGGTGCGGACCACCTCGAAGATGCGGGCCAGCTCGCCCTCGGGGTCGGCGTCGACGCAGAAGGTGCGGGTCATGTCAGAGCGGTACCCCTCGAAGGTGGCGCCGAAGTCGACTACGACCGGGTCGCCGTGGTTGATGAGGCGGTCGCCCGGGTGATGGTGCGGCATGGCCGAGTTCTCCCCGGCGGCGACGATCGTCTCGAAGGCGGTGCTCTCGGCGCCGTGGCGGCGCATGGCCGTATCGAGCTCGAGGGCGAAGTACTCCTCAGTCACGCCCTGCCCCATGAGCGGCAGGGTGTCGAAGAGGGCGGCGTCGGCGATGGCGGCCGCCCGTTCCATGCGGGCGATCTCCGCCTCGTCCTTGCGCTCGCGCAGGGCCTCGACGGCATTGGAGGTTGGCACCAGGCGGTCAGCGTCGAGCAGGTCGGCCCAGGCGCGCTGGCCGCTCCAGCTGACGTTGTCGGCCTCCAGGCCGATGCGGGCGATGTTGGGCTCGAGGAGCTTCTGGGCTGCCTTGCGCTGCTCGGCCACCGGCCCGATGAGGATCTCCACCTGGGGCGAGGCGCCCGCCTTTTCGACCTGCTCGGCCGACTGCGTCCGGTAGCGCCCGTCGGTGGTGAGCAGCGCGGCCTTGCGGGTCACGGTCAGCACGCCTGCCGAGCCGGCGAATCCGGTCAGGTAGCGGACGTTGGCGAGGGTGGTGACGACGAGCGCGTCGATCTTGTGCTCTTCGAAGGCGGTGCGCAGCCGGTCGAGGCGGCCGGTCACCGTGATGGGTGGCAGCGGGGTGAGGGCCGGGGCGTAGGGGTTGGCCTGGTTTGTGGCCTGGCCGGCCCGGGCGGTCGTGGTCATGGCTTGGCTCCCTTCAGCAAGGCGGCGACGGCATCGACGGCGAGCTCGTACCCGAGGCCGCCGAACCCCGCAACGACCCCGTCGGCCACCGGCGCGAGCACCGAGGTGTGGCGGAACGGCTCGCGGGCGGCCGGGTTCGAGAGGTGCAGCTCGACCACCGGCCCCTCGAAGGCGGCGACGGCATCGTGCAGCGACCACGAGGTGTGGCTGAGCGCGCCGGCGTTGATCACGAGCGCATCCGCCGTCTCGCGGGCGGCGTGCACCGCGTCGATCAGCTCCCCCTCGTGGTTCGACTGGACGTGGCGCAGCTCGAGGCCGTGGCGCCCGGCGGTGGCCTCGGCGCGCTTCACGTGGTCGGCCAGCGTCTCAGTGCCGTAGATGTCCGGCTCGCGCTCGCCCAGCAGGTTCAGGTTGGGGCCCGAGAGGAGCAGGACGAGGCCAGCGATCTGATCCTGGCCCTGATCCTCGCTCTGGGCCTGGCTCGGGCTCGGGCTCGGGCTCGGGCTCATCGGCGGGCTCCCATGTCCGCCAGGGTAGCGACCACGTCGGACGCGGCCACCCCGTGCACCGGCTCGACGCCATGCGGGCCGTCGAGGACGAACGTGAGGTCCCGTTGCGCCTTCTTGTCCCGTCTCATGAACGCGACGAGCCCCTCGGCGTCCGCACCGCGAGGCAGGTCGGTCGGGAGGTCGAAGCTGGCGAGAATGCGGCGGTGGTCCTCGACGCGGTCCTCGTCGATGCGGCGCAGCCGTCTCGCCAACAGGGCGGCGAAGAGGATGCCGATCGCCACCGCCTCGCCGTGGCGCAGGTCCCAGTCGTGGTGGTCGGCCAGCGCCGCGCCCTCGAGCGCGTGACCCAGGGTGTGCCCGTAGTTGAGGATCATGCGGCGGCCGCCCTCCCGCTCGTCTTCGGCCACCAACGCCGCCTTGATGGCGACGCAGCGCGCCACCTGCTCGTCGATCGGTTGCTCGGCGGTCGGGGCGTCGCCGAGGAAGGCGTACTTGGCGATCTCCCCCCGGCCACAGGCCCACTCGCGGGGTGGGAGGGTCTCGAGGGCCTGGGTGTCGCAAAGCACCGCGTTGGGCTGCCAGAACGCGCCGACGAGGTTCTTGCCCTCGGGCAGGTTGACTCCAGTCTTCCCCCCGATGGCGGCGTCGACCTGCGCCAGTAGCGAGGTGGCCACGTTCACGTACGCCGTCCCCCGGTGGTAGGTCGCGGCGGCGAAGCCGGCGACGTCGGTGACGATGCCGCCCCCGACCGCGATGACGACGTCCGCCCGGGACAGGCCGGCGCGGGCGAACCGGCGGGCGAGGTCCTCGACGGTGGCAAGCGTCTTGGCGTCCTCGCCGTCGGGGATGAGGCAGACCTCGGCGGGCACGCCCGGGTCGAGAGCCTCGATCCAGCCGGCGTCGCGGATGGCCTCCTGCGTGACGATCGTTGCCGACTTGGCCGTCGGCGGGAGGAAGCGCGCCACCTCGAAGCGTGCGCCGGGCCCGACGAGGACCGGGTACGAACGCTCGGCAAGGTCGACGGAGAGGGCGTGCACGGCCGTTCAGCCGGGCGTGGTCGCGGCGGGCGGCGGGGTGGGGGGCGTGGGTGGCGTGGGGGGCGTGGGGGGCGTGGGTGGCTTGGGTGGCGTGGGTGGCGTGGGTGGCGTGGGTGGCGTGGGTGGCGTGGGTGGCGGCCGATCCTCGAGGCCCGCCGCCGCGATGACGCGATCGGCCACTGTCTCGACCGGGAGGTCGTCGACGTCGACGACCGCGTCCGCCACCTCGGCGTAGTAGGGCGCGCGCTCCTTGAACAGGCGGGCCAAGGCCTCGGCCGGGTCGTCCCCGAGCAGCGGTCGCCCGACGCCGTCCCCAACGTGAAGAGCGAGCGTCTCGGGGCGCGCCCGCAACCACACGACGGTGCCGCTCGCCTCGATGAGCCGGCGGTTCTCGGCGCTGAGCACTGCGCCACCGGCCACCGAGATCACGGCAGGCGCCACGTCGGTGCACGCAGCGTTGAGCACGTCGGCCTCGGCGCGGCGGAAAGCCGCCTCGCCGTGCTGGGCGAAGAGCTGAGGCACGGACAGCCCGGTCGTCGCTTCGACGTCCGCGTCGGAATCCTTGTACTCCCACCCAAGCCGCTGGGCCACCATTTTCCCTGTCGTCGTCTTCCCGGCGCCCATCATCCCGACGAGCAGGATGTGCCTGGTCATCGCGCTGCGCTGCCGGACCCGGCGCTGCCGACGGCCGACGACGGGGTCGACCCCAGCGCGGCGACGAAGCCGTCGCGGTTACGTATCACCTCGGCCAGCGAGTCCCCGCCGAACTTGCGCAGCGCCTCGTTGGCGAGCACCAGCGCCGTCATCGTTTCGGCGACGACACCCATGGCGGGAACGGCGGTCACGTCCGTGCGCTCCTTGAAGCTCACAGTCGACTCCTTTGTCACCACATCCACCGTCTGGAGCACCGGCCGGTTCAGGGTCGCCAGCGGTTTCATGGCGACGCGGGTCACGATCAACGAACCATTGGACATGCCGCCCTCGATGCCCCCCGCCCGGTCGGTCGGTCGGACGTAGCCCTCGGACTCGTCGTAGGCGATGGCGTCGTGCGCCTCCGAGCCCCGACGTGAGGCATTGTCCCAGCCCTCGCCGATCTCGACCGCCTTGACGGCCTGGATGGACATGAGGGCCTGGGCCAGGTTGGCATCGAGCTTGCGATCCCAGTGCACGTGGCTCCCCAGGCCGACCGGGACGCCGTAGGCCAGCACCTCGGCCACGCCACCGAGCGAGTCGCCCACCTTGGCGGCCGCCTTCACCTCGGCGATCATCGCCTGCTCGGACACCGGATCGAAACACCGGACCGCGCTCTCGTCGACCTTGTCCAGGTCACTCGGCCCCGGGCGCGGGCTGTCCGGTGACGTGGTGGCGTCGCCCAGCGCCACGATGTGGCTCACGATGGAGATCTCGAGCTGGTGGAGCAACAGCTTGGCCAGCGTGCCCGCGGCCACCCGGGCGGCCGTCTCGCGGGCGGAGGCGCGCTCGAGCACGTCGCGCGCGTCCTCGAAGCCGTACTTGAGCATCCCGGGCAGGTCGGCGTGGCCAGGACGCGGTTGGGTCAGGACCTTCGAGGGTGCTCCCGGCTCGGGCGCCATCTCCTCGGTCCACTTCGGCCACTCGGTGTTGGCGATCTCGATGGCGACAGGCGAGCCCAAGGTACGGCCGTGGCGGATGCCGCCGAGCAGCGTGATCTCGTCGGCCTCGAAGCGCATGCGCGGCCCCCGGCCGTAGCCCAGCCGGCGCCGGGCCAGCTCGGCGGCGATGTCGGACGACTCGACCGGCAGCCCGGCGGGAAGCCCCTCGACGATGACGACGAGGGCGCGCCCGTGAGACTCGCCGGCGGTCAGGAAGCGCAGCACGGCGCCACGCTACCGGACGCCTGATTGGCGTCCGGGGGCTGGAAAGGCCGGTCGAAGCTCAGCTGTAGAAGGGGTTCTCGCCGCCGCCATGGTCGGTGACGTCGAGAATCTTCTTGAGCTCGGGGACCTCTTCCATCAGCGCCGTCTCGATCCCCTGGCGCAGCGTCATCTGTGACATGGCGCATCCCTGGCACCCTCCCGAGAGCCGTAGGTACGCCGTGCCGTCGTCCTCGTTGAGCGCCACGAGGTCGGCGCGTCCACCGTGGCTGGCGATGGCCGGGTTCACCGACTGCTCGAGCACGGCGACCACGCGGAGCGCCAGCGGGCTGGTGATCCCGTTCGCCAGGATCTCGGGCGGGACGCCCGGAGAGGCTTCCTCGGGGGTGGGTGTGTTCGGGTTGACCAAGACGAGCCCGCCGCCGTTGTCCTCGGACCACTCGAGCCGGGCCCCCCGAAGACGGTCGACGCTCCCCGCGGGCACGATGACGTCGAGCTCGTCCTGCGCGTGGCGAACGTCGCCCTCGTCGGCGTCAGAGATCGCCTGGAAGTAGAGGTCGTAGACGAAGGAACCCGCCTGGACGCCCCGCACCTCGAGCCAGAGGCCGAGGGCGCTGGGGTCCGGTTCCTGGCCGATGGCCTCCCGCACGACGTTGTAGGCCTCGGGCGTGAGGGACACGACGGGGCCGGTCTGGGTACTGGCCTGGAGATCTCCGGTGGTTGTTGCCATGGAGAGCAGTCTACGACGTGGGCGGGCGGGGCCAACACGGCCGAGAAATCCCCGGTGGCGTCGGGAAGCCGTCCTTTGTCCCATCGCCAACGCCTTTTGGACCGGACCCCCGGCCGGCCGTTGCCAGTCGGGATTCGACTGGCGGCGTCGCGATGTCTCGCGCACGCATCGACAGTGCGCCTTCGCGCGGCGTGCACCCTGTAACGTCCCCGTCGTGACGCGCACGCCCACCGACACCCACGAATGGCTGAGCTTCGACGACGAGGACGAGGAGCGGACGTGGGTCTTCGACGTCACGTTCCTCACGAGCAATTGGACTTGCATCTTCGGCAACGGATGCCAGGGGGTGCTCACCGGCCCCGCTCCCGAGCTCGTGCAGGGCTGCTGCAGTTACGGCGCCCACCTCGTCGACAAGAAGGACGCTCGGCGAGTCGAGAAGGCGGCCGCCACCCTCACTCCCGACGAGTGGCAGAACCACGGCACCAAGAAGAGCGTCATCCACACGAACAAGCACGGCGAGACCGTGACCCGTCTCGTCGACGATGCCTGCATCTTCCTCAACAAGCCCGGGTTCGCCGGCGGTGTCGGTTGCGCATTCCACATCGCGGCGATGAATCGGGGCGTCGACCACATGACGCTCAAGCCCGAAGTCTGCTGGCAGCTCCCGCTGCGCCGGGAGGACCAGGTCGATGACGACGAGGGACACGTCACGTCGGTCGTGAGGCAATGGGACCGGCGGCACTGGGGCAAAGGCGGCCGCGAGTTCCATTGGTGGTGCACCGAGTCGCCCGACGCCTTCGTCGGCAAGAAGCCGGTGTACCGGGAGATGGAGGCCGAGCTGAAGAAGATGGTCGGGGCGAAGGCCTACGACCGCTTCGTGGCGCTGGTGCGCGAGCGCGAGCGTCTGCGCGTCAAGGCGGTGGCGCTCCCCCACCCGGCGGTGCGCCGACGCGGAGCGCGCAAACCCAGCGGGGCGAACGGCGCAACCGGAGGCTCGGTGGGGTCGGGAGCGCTCGCCGGAGGCAGCTAGAGCCAGCGACGAGACAGAGAGCGCCCGCAGGGGCGGAGGCGGCGCGTCAGGCGGTCAGTCGTTCAGCGGGTCGTCTTCTGAGACTCTCGGTGTGGGGATGGAGCCCAGGATGCGGTCGTACTGGTCCTCTTCCGCGAGGCACCACGTCGCGTGGACATCGTCGGGCTCAGCACCGCATTCGGGGCACCGCCCGGTGGCTTCTGTGGAAGATCGCTTAAGGCTGCGCGCTTCTTCGAAGCGCCGATGGCGTCCCTTTTTCACGAGAACTCCTTGTCACACCCGGTCCGCACCTGTGCTTTCCCGCCCCCACGACCAGACCGTATGGGCCATGTTGGCCGCTCCAGCATTGTAGTGGCTGCGGCCCTCGAGCAGGCCCGAGAGCAGGTCAAGGAGCCAATTTCTCCACCGCATCGTCCCGGCGCTCGTAGCCCCGAATGTCGTTGACGCCGTCAGGACCGACCCGGAGGACCTGCCAGCGCTCGTGCCCGTCCTCTTGATGCATCCCGACCAGGAGCGCATTGCCATGGACCTCGACCAAGTCGACATTGGCCCGGCGGCCCTCTTCCCTGCCCTTCTGGTACCAGGCCAGCACCTGGTTGCGGTTCTGGCACGGCGGGTTGGCGTCGCCCGGTGCACCCCAGTGGACGTCCGGACTGAGCAGCGCGGCGAACTCCTCGAGGTCGGCCGTGACGAGCGCGGCCCGGACGCGGTCGGCGATGCCGGCCGCTGTTATCGGAGCACCGATGCGGGGCGTGGACGGTGTGGACGTCGTGGACGGTGTGGAGGTCGATCGATCGTTGTCGTCATCGCTCATGCGCCCATTCAACCTCTACGCTGAGCGCCGTGCCATCCTTCGACCCGCAGGAGATGCTGGCGCGGTTCCGGCAGCGTGCCGAGGCCGTGCGCACGCGAGGCATGCCGCCGATCGAGGGGCCCGAGCGTCAGCGCTTCCGCGAGCAGGCGCAGCGGGACTACTCCGACTTCGCAATGATCGGCGACGCCGAGGCCGAGCTGGTCGACGGGATCCTGACGCTGCGCGTCGACCTGCGGCCGCCGGAGGCCCGGGGCGACTCGGGCTGAGCGTCAGCCGCCGTAATGCATGCGCGTGTCCTCCATGCGCAAGACGTCCGAGGGCTCCCCGCCAACCTCGACGACCTCCCCGATGCAGAGCGTGTGGCTCCCCAGCTCCTCAGTACGGGTCACGGCGCAGAACAGGTACCCCGAAGCGCTGGCCAGCACGGGCAGCCGGTGGGGTCCGACCTCGGTCACCGGGTGGCCCGAGAGCGTGAAGACGACCCCGTCCGGCGAACGGTCGATTTCGGTGACCGGCTTGACGAAACGGCGCACGACGTCGCGGTCCGTCCGTTGCAGCATCGAGATCGTGAAGGCGCCGCTGTGCGCGACCAGGCGGGCGGTCACCGAGTCGCGTTCGAGCGCGACGGCGACGAGCTTCGGCTCGATGCAGACCTGCACGACCAGGTTCGCCGTCATGAGGTTGACCTCGTCGCCGTGACGGCTCCCGACGAGGTAGAGACCGGTCGGCATGGCCCAGAGGACCCGGCGGCGGTGGCGGTCGAGGTCGTCGGCGGGAAGGTCCTCGCCGCCGTCGGGTGGTGGCGGAGGTGGGGGCGGCGTCATCCGAAGATCCCTCCGCCGCTGTTGCCCGAGTTGCCCACGGTCGTGGTCGTCGACGGCACCTTGCCGACGATGGCCCGGATGCGCTGGAGCGCTTCGTTGTAAAGCGCTTCTGCCTTGATGGTGTCGCGCCGAGATTCGGTGAGCAGCTTCGTGTTGGTCCCCCCGGAGTCGTAGCAGTCATTGGCGGCGGTGCCCTCCAGGCCGTACGCCTGAGTCAGCAAGTCCGTCACCTGGGGGTCGGGCGAGGGAAGCTCTGTGTTCGCGGACTCGGTGTCGTTGAGGAGGGTGCTGCACGCGGCGTGCAGCGCACCGCTGCCGTTCGGGACGACCTTGGGGATCCGGGCGTTGTCGGCGACCAGCGTGCCGATGTCCGCGCCGAGGTTCGTCCCGTTGACCCAGACGGACATCCGGTGGGCCGGCGAACCCACCTGGTCCTCCCCGGCGCAGGAGCTCAACGTGATGGCGGAGGTGCCGGTCAACAGAACAAGGGACGCCACGAGTAGCCGCCGGTTCATACAGCGCGGACGATGTGGACATCGCGCGGGCCCTTGCGCAGGACCACATAGCGGTCGTGCAGCAGGTCGTCGGTATCCAGCGCCCGTGTCGGGTCGATCTGCCGCACGTTGTTCACGTAGGCGCCGCCCTGTTCGACCAGCGTCCGCGCCTCCTTCTTCGACTTGGCCAGCCCGGTGCCGCGAGGGCGTCCACGATCGTGAGCGCACCGCCGAGGAACTCGGCCCGGGGCACGGATGTGGTCGGTGCGTCCTCGGTCACCGCCAGCAGCATCTCTTCGCTCAGTCCTGCGATCTCCTCGCCGAAGAGCGCGGCGGACGCCTCCTCGCACTTGACGACCTCGGCGTCGCCGTGGACCAGGCCGACGACGGCGCGCGCCAGGGCCTTCTGCGCGGCCCGCTGCTGGGGTCGTTCCGCCGTGTCCGTATCGAGGGCCTCGATGTCGTCGTGGCTGAGGAAGGTCAGGAAGCGCAGGAGCTCGCCGACCTGTTCGTCCGAGGTGTTCACGAAGAACTGGTACATCGCGTAGGGACTGGTTCGGCGCCCGTCGAGCCAGACGGTGCCGGTCTCGGTCTTGCCGTACTTGGTGCCGTCGGGCTTCACGATGAGGGGAGTCGTGAAACCCCAGACCTCGTCGCCGCAGACCTTGCGGATAAGGTCGATCCCCATCGTGATGTTGCCCCATTGGTCGCTCCCCCCGAACTGGAGGTCGCACCCGTGGTCGACGTGGAGCCGGAGGAAGTCGTACGCCTGCAGCAGCATGTAGCTGAACTCCGTGTAGGAGATGCCGTGCTCGGGTCGCTCGAAGCGGCTGCGGACGGACTCCTTGGCCACCATCTGGTTGACGGTGAAGTGCTTGCCGACGTCGCGCAGGAACTCGAGGGTGGAGATGCTGTCGAGCCAGTCGGCATTGTTGAGCAGCAGGGCGTCGTTCAGGTCGAGGAACTGGCCGAGCTGGGGGCGGATGCCGTCGAGGTATCCCTCGATCGTCTCGCGGGTGAGCAGCTGGCGCTCGTCCTCCTTGCCGCCCGGGTCGCCGATCATGCCCGTGCCCCCGCCGGCGAGCGAGATGGGCCGGTGCCCGGCCTCCTGGAAGCGCCGGAGCGTGCAGAGCTGGAGCAGGCTGCCCACGTGCAGGCTGTCCGCGGAGGGATCGAAGCCCGCGTAGACCGTGAGCCCCGGCTGGTCGAAGCGCTTCGGCAGGTCGGGGTCGGTCACCTGGTGGATCAGGCCGCGGAAGGCGAGGTCCTCCGAGAGCGTGGGCATGAGTCGACTTTGCCATACCCCGGTAGGTTGGCCGGCCGCATGGTGGTCAGTGTGGACGCAAGGGCGCGGGACCGGGCCGGTCCGGTCGCTGGCTCGGGTGTCGCGGCCGGGGCCTGCGGGCGCATCGGATGCGTGCGGTGATCGGAATGGACCATCCCTCGCTGCCCATGGAGGGTGCGCTGCCTCCCGACCTGCAGGGGACGCTGTTCCGGGCGGGTCCGCGGCCGTCATGGGCCGACGTCGGACTCGTGCTGGGCGATGAGAGTGAGGGCGGCGCCGGGCAGGTCGCCGGGATGGGGCTCGATTTTGAGCCTGAGCCTGAGCCTGGGCCTGTGACGTCAGGATCGGGCGGTCGCGGTGCTTTGCACGCGATCGAGCTCCGCGACGGCCGCGCGGTGTCCTATCTGTGGCACGACTCCGACGCCTACGCCAACGTCTTCTGGCACGCCGGCGCCGTCTTGGCCCTCCCCGAGGCAGGGTTGCCGTCTCAGTATTCCCGGCTGCTGGAGCCCGAAGAATTCGCCGGCGGGTTGACGGTGCCCATCGCCTCGCACGCACACCGGGTCGGTGTCGACGGCGGGCGCGTGCTGTTCTCGGTCGACGACGGCGGTCAGCGGGACGGCAAGACCGAGGCCGAGGCCGAGCCCGAGGAGCCGGTCTGGCTGCGCATCGGTGAGTGGGACGCCGCGGGCGCGCTCCGGACGGCCCAGTCGGTGGAGTTGGAGCGGGCGACCTGGCAACACGACGTCGGGGTTACAGCCGGGCACGTCGTGTTCATTGAGTCGCCGACGACGCGCCTCGCCGACCCCCTCGGGGCGCAGGTCCCGTTCGGCTGGGCCCCAGGCGCCGAGGGATGGCTGGGCGTGGTGGCCCGTGGCGGCGACGGATCGAGCGTGCGGTGGTTCGGGCTGGATCCCTGTCTCGTGACGCACGTGCTGGGCGCCTGGGAGGAAGAGGGGCGGAACGGCGAGGCCGAGGTGGTGCTGTACGTCTGTCGCTACGAGGTTCCCGAGCAGGGTCAGCCCGTGGACCTGTCGGTGTCGGTGGTCGCTCCCGCCGGCGTCGGGCTTTCCTCGATCGGCGGGAGCCTGGGGGTGCTGGAGCGGTGGCGCGTCGCCGGCGACCATCTCGAGCGGGCCGTGGTGGACGAGCGGCACGTCGAATACCCGCGCATCGATGCGCAGTGCGAGAGTTCGCCCTTTCGGTTCGGCTACTGCGTGGAGCTCTCCTGGGGCGCCGGAGGGCCACGGCCCAGTCCGGGCCCGGGGCTGCCGGGGACCGTCGCTCGCGGTGAGCCGGCGGACGAGGTCGTGCCAGCCGGGTTGTTGAAATTCGACCTCAGACGCGACGAGGTCGCCGCGGCCTGGAGCCCGGGGCCGTGGCGCCGCGCGAGCGAACCCGTCTTCGTACGCGCCACCGACGGACGCAGCGACGAGGAGGGTTGGCTCCTCTGCATCGTGGACGACGCCAACACCGGGACGAGCGACCTCTATGTCCTCGACGCCTCTTCGCTGGGCCGACGTGGTCCCGAGGCCGTCATCCATCTGCCGGTCTCGCTGCCCTTCCGCAGCCACGGCGAGTGGGTCCCTGCCGACCGCTACCGCTGAGCCGGCCGGGGCCGGGGCCGGGGCCGGGGCCGGGGCCCGGGCCGGGAGAACATTGCGCCAAGTTGGCGCATCCACGACGGTGCGGGACGACCGTTCTGGTTGTGCATGTCACCTTCTTCCCTTCGAGAGGGGCCCCGCCCCGACGAGGTCTCCCGGCGGACCGACAGCCTCGTGGCCAGCGTGATCCAGCATCACAAAGCCATCTCCGCGCACCAGAGCCAACTGCTTGCGGCGGTCGTCGAACTCGACCGCCGCAAGGCGTGGCGCGTCGACGGTGCCACGTCCATGGTGGCGTGGCTGGTGCAACAGTGTGGCGTCGCTGCGGCGACCGCCCGTGAGTGGGTGACGGCCGCCGGGAAGTTGACGCAGCTCCCGAAGATTTCGGACGCGCTCTCACAGGGCAAGCTCTCCTTCGACCAGGTGAAGCCACTGGTCGAGGTGGCCAAGCCAGAGACGGACGCCACCCTGGCCGAGCAGGCCACACACTGGTCGGCCAAGCAGGTGCGCGAGCTGGCCACCGCGGCGCGGCGCCAGTCGGACGAGCAGTCGGCCGGCGCCTACGCCCGGCGCTTTCTCCGCTTCGACGACCGCCGCAGGAGCCTGACCGGCGTGTTACCAGAGGACCAGTACACGGTCGTCAAGAGCACGCTGATCGACCGCGCCAGCCGGCGCCTGCGCGACAAGACGCGCTTCGACCAGCGCATGGCAGACGCGCTCGTCGCCGTCTGCAAACGGGACAGCACCGGCCCCGACAGCGCTGATGGGCGTGAGGCCCGGGCCGGCGGCATGCGACGCCACCGGCCCACCGTGGTCGTCCACGCCGACATGAGCTTCCTCGCCGGGGACGACGGCGGCGCTGGCGGCGCCGAGCTCGATGTGCAAGGACCGCTCTCGCGGGAGGTAGGCCGGCGTCTCGCGTGCGACGCCAAGGTCTTGGTGTCCGCCGACGGTCCGGATGGCCAGAGCCTCAACCTGGGGCGGACCCGGCGCGACCCTACCGACGCGCAGCGAATTGTGATCCGGCGGCGCGACAAGGGCTGCCGCTTCCCCGGCTGCACGCACACCGAATTCACCGACGTCCACCACGTGCTGCACTGGATCAACGGGGGCGCGACCGATCTCGACAATCTCGCCGAGCTCTGTGACGAGCATCACCGGTCTGTCCACGAGATGGGCTGGAAGATGTCGGGCGATGCCAACGTCGAGCTGACTTTCCGGAGCCCGACGGGGCGCCTCACGACCTCGACCCCGTCGCCGGTGTTCACGTCAGCCCGCGACGGACCGCCTCGTTGATCGCCTGGTGCAGGGCCGCATTTTGCGCTCGCCCGGGCACCCGCACGCGCAAGAGAGCCGGCGCCGACGAGGTCGCGGACGCCGAGAGGGCCGCATCGAGCTCCGACAGGTTCGAGACATCCTCGACCGCGAGCCCGAAGCCGCGCCCGACCGCGCCCAGGTCGCTGGTCGGGGGAGTGCCGAAGAGGCGCTCGAACGTGTCCGCTTCGAGATCCTCCGCCTGAGGCAAGAAGGAGAAGATCCCTCCCCCGCCGTTGTCGACGACCACGAAGGTGCACGGCACGTCGGGCAGGTTGACCAATCCCGACACGTCATGGAGGAAGGCCAGGTCACCGAGTAGGGCGATCGTTCGCTGGTCCGGTCCCGATGCCGCCACGCCGAGGGCGGTCGACACCACGCCGTCGATCCCGTTGACGCCACGATTGGCCAACACTCGGGGGGGCGCCGGGAGTGCGGGGGCGAACCATTCAAGGTCGCGGATCGGCATGGACGCCGAGACGACGATCGTGGCGGAGGTGTCGGCGGCATGCGCGTGCACCGTGCGTGCCACCTGTGGCTCGTTGAGGTCGGTCCCGAGCGTCTCGGCGATGGCCGCCTGCGCCTTGTCCTCCATCTCAGTCCATGAGCCCAGCCACTCGGGATCACACGGCGAGGCCTCCTCCACGGCGCCGGCCAGCCAGGCGTCCGGGTCGCCCTGATGGAATTCGGTGGCGGCGCGGGCCGGGTCGGTCCACTGGTGCCAGGGGTCGACCACGATGATCCGAGCCCCCGCCCGGGCGGCGTCTGAGACGTAGCCGGCGAGCGCCTTCGAGAGCCAGGGCGCGCCGAGAAGAAGGACCGTCTCGGGAAGCGGCGGCCCGGTGCGGACGATGGAGTCGGCCCCGGCGATTGTGCCCAACATCCTGCTCCCCGACCTCGGGTCGGCCAGGACGGGCCACCGGAGCTTCTCGGCCAGGGCGAGCACCTTGCCCGGCTCTGGAGGAGCCGGGGAGAGCCCGCCGACGACGACAATGCCGCGGCCGGCGAGTCGCTCCGTACCGCCTCCTGGCTCGGCACCAGACGATGTGACGCGGGGGCCGAGACCTCGCGGCAACGGTCCGGCCGTTCCGCCCAGGGGCTCGCGGAACGCGAGGTTCAGATGGACCGGCCCAGGGCCGGCGGTGCCGTGGCGCGACTCGGCAAAGGCACGGACGGCGAGCGGCCGCCACGTGAATTCCTGACCTTCGGCCGGGACCCCCGGCGTCGCCGCCCAGCGCGTCGCCGTCGTGAAGAGCCCGTCTTGGTCGATCGTCTGCGGTGCGCCGGTGTCGTGCAGCTCGGGAGGCCGGTCCGCCGTGCACACGATGAGCGGGATGCGTGCGTAGTGCGCCTCGACCACGGCCGGGTGCAGCTCGGCCGCCGCGGTCCCACTGGTCACGCAGAGGACGCTGGGTCGTCCGGTCGCCATGGCCAGCCCGAGTGCGTAGAAGCCAGCGCTGCGCTCGTCGAGCCGGACGTGGACCCGAAGTCGGTCGTGCAGAGCCAGGGCGAGCGGCGTCGACCGCGATCCCGGGCAGACGACGGCGTCGGTGACACCGAGTTGCGCCCACTCGTCGACCAGGGTCGCCGCGAAGGTGGCCTGTACGCTCACGCGGCGTGGCCCTCCATGCCGAGCTCCGTGGATCGGGCCCTCCCCTCGTGCTGTTGCACGGGTTCACCCAGACCGGGCGGCTCTGGGGCCCCTTCGGTGAGCGCCTGGCCGACTCGCACACGCTGGTCGCGGTGGATCTTCCGGGCCACGCCGGGTCGGACGCCGTGCGCGCCGACCTGCCGGAGACCGCGGGTCTCGTGGCCGACGCGGTGCGCGGCGCCGTGGGTGACGAACCGTGCGACGTGCTCGGGTACTCGCTCGGCGCGCGGGTCGCTCTGCACGTGCTGAGCGCGTCGAGTCTGTCCGTGAGCCGCGCTGTGCTCATCGGCGTCACGGGTGGGATCGAGGATGCCGCCTCGCGTGCGCGCCGGCGGCTGGCGGACGACGCCCTGGCGGACGGGCTCGAGGCCTCGGGTGATGTCGAGGCCTTCTTGGACCAGTGGCTGAGGGGCCCGCTGTTCGAGCGGCTGTCGACGTCGGAGGCCGACAGGACCGAACGCTTGCGCAACAGCGCGGCCGGCCTGGCCGCGAGTTTGCGCCGGAACGGGACGGGGACCCAAGTACCGCTGTGGGACGACCTGCCGGGCCTCTCGTGCCCAGTACTGGCCTTGGCCGGGACCGACGACATCCGATTCGCGGCCCACGCGTTGCGCGTGGCCCGGCTCGTACCCCACGGCGTGGCGTCGTTGGTGCCCGGAGGGGGCCATGCCGTCCATCTTGCCCAGCCCGATCACACCCTGAGGATCGTGGAGCACTGGCTGTCCACCGTGACCCCGCCGCTCATATGAGCAGGCCGATGGTCAGCAGGACGCCGACCGCGATCTGCACGCGGGCCGTCGCAGCGAGCATGGGTAGCAGGCGGCGACCCTCTCGATCGCTCAGCGCCAGGCGCACCGGGAAGACGACCAAGGGCGTAGCGAGCAGCGCGAGCAGGGACCAGGCCCGGTACCCGTAGAGCACTCCGATCGAGAGCGCCACGCCCATGAGCGTGAAGCAGTAGAGCAACCCGGCGTTGTGCCGGCCCAGGCGCACGGCAAGTGTGCGCTTGCCCGACTCAGTGTCCGTCGCGATGTCACGCAGGTTGTTGGCCTCGAGGAGCGCAGCGGCCAGGAGACCCACCGGGACACCCGCCCAGAGCGCGAACCCCCAGTCGTAGTTGTACGAGAACAGGTGGCCCTGGAAGGACGTCACGAAGGGCGCGTGCTGGACATAGGCCGAACCGGCCGTCGCAACGAGCCCGAAGAAGACGAAGACGAAGGCCTCGCCGAGCCCGAGGTATCCGTACGGCCGGGGACCCCCCGTGTACGCCCACCCGGCGACCGCGCACACAAGGCCCAACGGAATGAACCACCAGGTGACGCGCGCCGCCAAGACAAGGCCGGCGACCCCGGCCACTCCAAAGGAGGCGAGGGCGGCGATCTTCACCTCGCGCACGGTGGCCAGCCCGCCTGCGACGAGGCGCACGGGTCCCACCCGGCGATCATCGGTCCCGCGTTCCCCGTCGGCGTAGTCGTTGACGTAGTTGGTCCCGATCTGGATGCCGAGCGCCACGATCAGGGCGAGCACCGCATCGAGCCACGACAGGTGATGGTCGAACTGAGTGCAGAGCGTCGCGTGGCACGACGAGTTCAGCTGCGGCGTGGTGAGGACGAGTTGGCCGCTCGACCAGTACCCCGCGGCCGTGCCCACGGCGACGGGCACGACCGCGGCGGGCAGGGTGCGAGGGCGGGCGCCCGCCAGCCACACCTTGGCAGGCGGGCTCACGAATGACGGCGCAGCCGGCGGGGGCCCGGAGCCCGACCATCGCCGAGGCCGCTCGCATCATGGGAGATTCCGGTGACCTCGGTCTGCACGGCGCCCTACGCTACTGGCCGGTGCCCGAGCTCGTCGCCCTTGATCTCCCTGGTGGGATGGGGTTTGTCGATGCGCTCCAGGCGGTGTGGGACACCGGTGACGCCGCCGCACCCCTCGATCCCCGTCTCCCGGCGGCAGCTCGTCAGGCCATGCTCGACGCGTTGCGACCGACCCGTGTCGTCGGCTCCGATGGCGAACAACACGCCCTGGCCGACGGGTTGCCCGTCGAGGAGGGCGACGCACTGGTCGTCGCCACCTCGGGCACGTCGGGAGAGCCGAAGGGGGTCGTGCTCACCCACGCTGCCGTCGACGCCTCGGCGCAGGCCACCACCGGTCGATTGGTCGTCGACCCGAGCCGGCACACCTGGCTCGCGTGCCTGCCCCTGGCCCACATCGGCGGCTTGTCCGTCGTGACCCGCGCGCTCGTCACCGGGACGCCGTTGCTGGTGATGCCCGGCTTCGAGTCGGAAGCCGTGGAGGAGGCCGGCCGGACCGGACGGGTGACCCACGTCTCCCTCGTCACCACGGCCCTGGCTCGGCTCGATCCGTCGGCGTTCTCCTGCGTGCTGCTCGGGGGCAGCAAGCCACCGGCCACCCTGCCCCCCAACGTCGTGACGACGTACGGCTTGACCGAGACCGGGTCGGGCGTGGTCTACGACGGGGTCCCCCTCGAGGGGGTGGAGATCTCCGTGCGGCACGGGGCTGCGGATGGCACCTCCTCGGCTCCCGAAGGGACGGACGCGGCCACGTCCGGTGCGGAGGGGCAGATCCTGGTCCGGGCGCCGATGTTGTTCCGGTGCTACCGCGACGGGAACGACGGTCGGGTGATCGGGCCCGACGGCACCTCGGACTGGTTCGCCACCGGCGACGCGGGGCACTGGGATGCCCAGGGACGGCTCGCGGTGTCGGGCCGCATCGCCGACGTCATCATTACGGGGGCGGAGACGGTCTGGCCCGACGTCGTCGAACGGGTCCTGAGCGCACACCCCGACGTGGCCGAGGTGGCGGTCTGGAAGCGTTCCGACCCCGAATGGGGAGAGCGGGTCGTCGCCTGGGTGGTACCGAGCGACGACGCACCCTCGCTCGAGGAGCTGCGACAGATCGTGGCCGAAGCCATCGCTCCGTGGGCGGCGCCCAAGGAGCTCGTCCTCGTCGACGACCTCCCTCGCACGGCGGCAGGCAAGGTGCGTCGGCGCGAGCTCGACACGTTCGGGACCTGATGCCTAGTACCTAGGTAGGGCCGTGTGGCGCATCAGCCTCGGCCAGGAGTTGCTCGCTGAGCCGTTCGAGCTTGTCCGGGTTGGTCACCGCCCGGACGCCGACGATCCGCCCGCCCATGATGTCGAGCACGAGCGCGGTGACGACCGCGTCCTTCTCGACGAACACCGTCGCCGGCTGACCGTTGAGGATGACCGCCCGCGGGAAGCCCTGCGTCTTCTTGGCCACGTTGATCAAGAAACGCGAGCTGCGATGCGGCCCCACCACCGGTCGCATGGCGGCCCTGACCTTGCCACCGCCATCCGTCCACACCATGACGTCCTCCGACAACATGGAGAGCAGGTCGGACAGATCGCCCGTGGCGCACGCCTGCAGGAACCGGTCGGTCAGCTCCCGTCCGTGGCGCACGTCGGCATCGAAGCGCTGACGCCGCTCCTCGATGCGGCGCCGGGCGCGGGAGCCGAGTTGGCGGCACGCGGCCGGAGTTCGGCCGAGCGAACGCGCCACCTCCTCGAACGAGTAGCCGAAAACGTCGTGCAGCAGGTACGCCGCCCGCTCGAGCGGGGTCAGCTCTTCGAGCAACACGAGGAACGCCAGGGACAGCGAGTCGGCCTGCTCGGCCGCCGCTGTCTCGTCGACGACGACCGGCTCGGGCAACCAGGGCCCGGTGTAGGTGACCCGCTGGGCCCGCGCCGAGTCGAGCTGGTCAAGGCACAGACGAGTCACGATGGTCACCAGGTAGGCGCGGACCGACTGGACAGGCGCGTCGCTGCGCCGCAGCCATCGGATGCTGGCGTCCTGGAGTACGTCCTCCGCGTCGGTCGCGCTCCCCAGCATGCGGTACGCGATCCCGAAGAGCAGCGATCGCCACTCCTCGAACGCGACGGCGTCGGCCTCCGCGTCACGCAACGATGTCGGTCCTTGTTGACCTGACGGCAGCCGGGTTGCGCATCGGGATGTCGCACGAATCCGAGAACCCCTGGCTGCGCAGCCCAAGTCCGGCGTTGAACCGGGAGCGGAAGTTCTCGAGGGCCACCCAGCCGGCCAGCTCGACGAACTCCGGATCGCTCAGGTGGACACGTATGCGGGCGGCCAGGTCGTCGGAGACCTCGGCCGGACACCCGGTCGCGACCTCCGCGTACTCGAGGACCACGCGCTCGCGCTCGTCGAAGAGATCGCTCGTCCGCCACTCGCCGACGGCTCGCACCTTCGCCGGGTCGATGCCGTCGTGCATGCCCTCGTAATAGCCGTAGTCGACGCACCACGAACAGCCGATACGGGCCGAGGTGGCCTGAATGGCCAGCCAGCGGAGCGTCGGGTCGAGCTTCTTCCAGCCGAACTGCACGGCTGTCTCGAGGCTGCCCATGGCGACCAGCACCCCGGCGTGGTGTGACGCCGCCGCCGTCGGCTCGACCATCCGGCCGAAGCGGCGCTTCGTGTAGCGACGAGCCAGGCGGGGGATGAGGTCTCGTGAGTCTTCGAGGAGGGGGACATGGGCCATCGTGACCACCGATCCTTTCTCTGTCTGTCTTCTTTCACCCTCAGACGGTCGGGGCGGCCAGGGTGTGACACTCCCCAGGTCAGCGGCTCGTCCAAGCTCGTCCGGGCTGGTCAGCCCACGCCGCCCGAGGGTTGGGCCGTGGTGCCTCCGTCGACGACAAAGGTCTGCCCGGTCACCCACGAGGACGCGTCGGACGCCAGGAAGAGCGCGGCGGTCGCCACATCGTCGGGCACGCCGAGCCGGCGCAGAGGAATGTGGGCCGCGATGCGCTCCTCGCCCGGGCCCTCCCACAGGGCGGCGGCGAGGCGCGTCTTCACCAGTCCGGGGGCCAGGGCATTGACCCGCACGTGCGGGGCGAGCTCGAACGAGAGTTGCCGGGTGATGTGGAGGACGGCCGCCTTGGTCACGTTGTACCACCCGATGCCGGGCTCCACCCCAAGGCCACCGATGGACGCGACGTTGATCACCGAGCCCCGTAATCCGGCCTTGACCGCGGCGGCGGTCCACACGAGGACGGACAGCTGGTTGACTTCGAAGGTCTTCTGGGCGCGCACCAGATCGATATCGATCATGGGCCCGAAGTAGGGATTGGTCCCGGCGTTGTTGACGAGGATGTCGATGCCCCCGAAGCGGTCGACGGTGTCGGCCACGCACGCTGCGGCGTCCTCGGGCCGCCCCACGTGTGCGGTGCGCCAGCCGATCCGCTCTTCGGGCGCCCCCGCCGCCACCAAACCCTTCGCCGACTCGGCCAGGTCCTGAGCCGTGCGCGACGAGATCATGACGTTGGCACCGGCCTCCACGAACCGTCCGGCCATGGCCAGGCCGATGCCGCGGCTCCCCCCGGTGATCAGCGCCGTCTTTCCCTTCAGTTCGAGCTCCATAGGCCCGAGCCTTGCACGGGGCGCAACCGGGCCCGGCCTCGCCGGCACCCAGCTGCAGCGGCGAGCCCTAGCATCGCCACGGTGAACCGCCTGGCCGACGAGACGAGCCCGTATCTCCGTCAGCACGCCGCCAACCCCGTCGAGTGGCTCCCCTGGGGTGACGAGGCCTTGCGCCTGGCGCGCGAGGAGGACAAGCCGATCTTCCTGTCCATTGGCTACGCGTCGTGCCACTGGTGCCACGTGATGGCGCACGAGAGCTTCGAGGATCCTGACACTGCGGCCGACCTGTCCCGATGGTTCGTCTCCGTGAAGGTGGACCGTGAGGAACGTCCCGACCTCGACACGGTGTACATGGCCGCCACCCAGGCCTTGACCGGTTCAGGTGGCTGGCCCATGTCCGTGTTCTGCACGCCCGACGGGCGACCGTTCTACGCGGGGACGTACTTCCCACCCGAGGATCGCCACGGCCTGCCGTCCTTCCGCCGCGTGCTGCAGTCGCTGGGCGAGGCCTGGACGCGCGAGCGGGAGCAGGTCCTCGCCCAGGCCGACGCACTGGTCGCCGCGGTCGAGAGGGAGCTCCGGTTGGCCGAGTCGTTGGGTGAAGAGGAGGCTCACCGCGTCGGAACTGATGCTGCCGCGGCCGTGCAGGATCGTCTCGCCGTCGGCGCACTCGGTACCCAGCCGGGCGACGTGGATGCCGAGGCCTTGATCGCGGCGGTGGTCAGCGGGCTCGGCGCCGGCTTCGACCCGGAATGGGGCGGCTTCGGCCCCGCCCCGAAGTTTCCCCGCCCCACGCTCGTCGAACTGTGCCTGCGCCAAGCGGGGCGCGGTGGTCCTGGATCCGACCACGCGCGGGACATGGCGATGCGCACGCTCGATGCCATGGCCGCCGGGGGGATCTACGACCACCTGGTCGGTGGCTTCTGCCGTTATTCGACCGACGCTCGTTGGCTCGTGCCTCACTTCGAGAAGATGCTCACCGACCAGGCCCTCCTCGCCCGCGCCTACCTGCACGCGTGGCAAGCAGGAGGCCGCGAGGACTATCTCGGTGTCGTCACCGAGACGCTGGACTTCGTCCTGCGCGACCTCTCGACGCCCGAGGGCGCGCTCTACTCCTCCTTCGATGCCGACGCCGGCGGCGTCGAAGGCAGCCACGCCACCTTCACCCTCGAGGAGGTTCGCGCTGTGCTGCCGCCGGACCTTGTCGAACCGGCCGCCGAGTGGTACGGCGTCACCGAGCAGGGCAACTGGGAGGGGCGATCCATCCCGGTACGCCCCGTCGGGGCACCCCTGGCCCGGCCCCCCGAAATCGAGAGGGCGCGGGAGCTGCTCGCCGCCGCCCGCGCGCAGCGCGTGCAACCGGCGCGCGACGAGAAGGTGCTCACGGAGTGGAACGCGATGGCCGCGGCGACGCTGGCCGAGGTCGCCTCCGCGACCGGGATCACCCAGTACGGGCGGAGGGCCGAGGAGATCTGCGAATTCCTGTGGCGGTCCATGTACGTCGATGGACGACTCTTGCGGAGCTGGCAGGGTGGACGCGCCCGCCACCTCGCCGTGGCGGCGGACCATGCCTGGTTGGCGGAGGCCTGTCTGCGCGTCTCCGAATGGACGGGCAAGGCGCTCTGGCGCGAGCGGGCACTCGGCGCAGTCGCGCAGCTGCGCGACCTCTTCTGGGACGACGAGAGGGGAGGCTTCTTCACGACCGGTGCGGACGCCGAGGCGCTCGTCGTCCGGCCGAAGGAGTTCGTCGATGGCGCTGTCCCCGCGTCCAACTCGATCGCCGTGACCGCACTGCTGCGCGCCGGCGCGCTGACCGACGACGGCGGGCTCGATGACGCCGTGGCGGGGACGATCGAGCTGGCGATGCCGCTGTTGGCCCGCCACCCGGGCGCGCTGGCCGACCTGGTCGCTGCACTCCCTATGTGGAACGGGCGCTACGAGATCGTGGTGACGGGGGACAGCCCCGATCTCCTGGCCGAGGTGCGCCGACGCTGGTTGCCGGCCGCCGTCCTCGCCTGGGGCCAGCCCGACGGCGGGCCCCTCTTCGACGGGCGGCCCGCCGACCAGGGTCGCGCCTACGTCTGCCAGGCCCGCTCCTGTCAGATGCCCACGGCGGACCCCGCTACCCTGGCCGGCCAACTGGAGGCACTCGCCGCGTGAGTGACGACGCCTTCGTAGAGCAGACCAGGCGCGAGGCCGAGGATGGAAGCGACAACGAACCCATGAACGGCACCCCGGGCGCAACCGCAGACGGCAGCGCCACCGCGGAGGAGCTCCACTCAGAGAGCAGTGAGCGAGCCAGCACAGCGACAGACCCCGGCCGTCTCGTCCGACGCTCGGCACGACGGAGAGAACGCATCCCGACCGCGGGCGGCTCGACCCTGCACCTCTTGGTGCTTTCGTCGACCCTGGAGGACACCACCGTCGTCGACCTGGCCACCCGTACCGTCATGCGCGTCCGCGTGCCCTGGCCCGAGGGGCACGAGCCTGACATCAGCGCGTTCGACGTCGTGGAGGTGACGCTGGCGCCCGATCCCGAGCGCGACGACCTGGCCCAGCCCGAGGCGACGACGGTGGCAGACCTCCCGCGCCACGTGGGCACGCTCCGAGGGCGTCGCGTGCGCAAGCTCCTGCGTCGCATGGTGGCGACGCCCGACGGCCCACTCCTCGGGTTCCCTGGGGCTTCGGCCCCGTACTGGGAGTTCCGGGGCTTCCGTCCCTCGGTAGCCCTCATTGAGCCCACCCGCAGCCCTCAGCTGATCCGACGGTCCGCCGACGGCACCACCTGGGTCCGCTTCGGCTGGGACCGCGACGACGTCTGGCTCCCGGTCGAGGACCGCCATGCCGCCCGGGCGCTCGACGCCGCACGGCGAGAACGCCTGAGCGGCAAGAGCTTGTCCGCGGCCTTGGGCTTCGAGCCGCAGTACCTGCTGGTGACCGTCAGCCCCCCGCGCGACGGCCACTGCTACAAGGTGTGTGCTGCCGTGCTCCCCCGCGGCTGACGGGCGGGGAAGCGCTTCCGCAACGCCGCCGATCTCCTCCCGCGCCGACTCTCGGGGCCGGGCTAGCGCCCGAGCTTGCCCCCGGCGAGGTCCTCGGCCATGGCCCACCCGAACGTGACGAGCCGGTCGCCCTTGACCTGGTCGAACCCACCGAAATGCGAGTCGACGCCCTCGGGGATCTTGACCTTGGGGGCGAAGAAGTCGAGGCCGCCGACCACCGAGCCGTCGCCCTTGAGGACGAAGGTGCGGTCGTCGAGGCGGCTCTCGCAACCGAAGCGCTTGGCCAGGCGGCGGGCCCAGGCACGCTCCTCGCCCGAGGACTTGTGGCCGGGGAAGGGCACCACGTCCTGGAGGCCGCTGAACGCACGAAACCCCTCCGGTGCCATCAACCGGGTCCCGAGCAGGACGTCCTCGTCCGGGAAGGCGAGGAGGGCCCGGCGGTACTGGTCGCCCATGATGCTCTTCAGCGCCGCCTCCGCCCGCGAGGTCCGATCGACCAGGGCCAGCCCGACCAGCAGCGACGGCGTCCCGCCGATGCGCTCGAGGGTGCAGAACGAGTAGCCGCGGAGCTTGTTGCCCTCGCGGGCCTGGGTGACGAGAACCCAGGCCTCACGCTCTTTCGAAAGGAAACCGATGTCGAACCCGGGGGTCTGATCTCCGCAGAGATCCGCCATCTCCACGAGCTCAGTATCACTGAGCGCAGTGCAATCCTTGGTGCTCACTACGATCGGCATGGACTAATTCTACTGGTTGCGGTCGGGACCTTCCCAACCAGGTCGGGATCGCGGTGCCACGAACCGATCGGGTTTCTGGTCTAAAACTCCTGTTCAGACCTAAAAATCGGCCTTCTCAGGTTTATCGCGCGGGCGTCACGCTTTTAGGACAAGACGGCGCTCTGGCCGAGCAGGCGCTTGAGCTCGCCCACCAGTCCGTTGCGGCAATCGACATTGAACTCGGGCGGCAACCGCAGGATCTTCTCGCCGACATGCAACAGCACGGGGGAGGGGCCCGGGTGGCCGCCGAGGACCTCCTTGAGCCCCTCGACCCTCGAGTCGGTCAGGACCCCGAGCGGCAGCTTTATGTGCAGGTCCTCCTCGCCGCGGTGCAATAGCGGCCGCGAGACCTCCATGCACACGATCTTGGGCTCTTCCTCCCTGGTGTCGAGACGCCCCTTCACCACCAGGATGACGTCGTTCTCGATCAGCGCGCCGTACTCGGCCATCGTCTTGGGGAACACGAAGACCTCCATCGCCGCCTGGAGGTCTTCAAGGACGAAACGGGCCATCAGTTCGCCCTTCTTGGTGTACGAGCGGCGTAGATCGGTGACTACGCCGCCCACTGTCCGCACCGGAGAGCGGTCGCCTGCGCCAGACGCGTCGTCCTCGCGCATGTCCGACAGGGTGCTGTCGGCGTAGCGGGCCAGTGCGGCCTCGAAGCCCATCAAGGGGTGGTCGCTCACGTAGAGGCCGAGCATCTCCTTCTCGAACGCCAGCCGCTGTGCCTTCTCGAACTCGATGTCCGGAATGACGACTTTCGTCCCTCCCCACGCCGGGTCGGCCTCCTCCTCCTCGAACACCGAGAACAGCGTCGTAATCCCGAGGTCCTGCTCCCGGCGGCGCTCGAGCGTCCGGTCGACGATCTCGTCGAGCACCAGGGTCAGGCCCTGACGCGGGTGGCCGACCGAGTCGAAGGCTCCCCCCTTGGCCAACGACTCCATCGTGCGCTTGTTGAGCACCACGGGGTCCACCCGCGCGCAGAAGTCGAAGATGTCCTCGAAGGGTCCGTTCGCGGCGCGTTCGGCCACGATCCGCTCCACCAGGCCCTCGCCGACGTTGCGTACGGCGGCCAGGCCGAAGACGATCCCCTGCCGCTCGTGATCTCCGCTGCGGTCGGGCGCGAACTCCACGAGCGAGCGGTTCACGTCGGGCACCAGTACCTCTATCCCCATCGCCCGGCATTCCGCGAGGTAGACCGCCGTCTTGTCCTTGTTGTCCCTGACCGAGGTGAGCAAGGCGGACATGTATTCGACCGGATAGTGCGCCTTGAGCCACGCCGTCTGGTAGGCGACGAGCCCGTAGCCGTAGGAGTGCGACTTGTTGAAGGCGTAGTCGGCGAACGGCTCAATGATGTCGAACAGTTGCGTGCCGAGCTGCTCGCCGTAGCCCTGCTCGATGCAGCCCGCGACGAACTTCTCGCGTTCGGCGGCGATCATGGGGCGGATCTTCTTGCCGCAGGCCTTGCGGAGGTTGTCGGCTTCCTCCAGCGTGTAGCCGGCGAACTTCTGCGCCACTCGCATGACGGACTCTTGGTAGAGCATCAGCCCGTACGTGTCCTTCAAGATGGGCTCGATGTCCGGGTGCAGGTAGGTGAGCTCCTTGCGCCCGTTCTTCAGCTCGGGGAAGTCGCGGTGCATGTTGGCCGCCATCGGGCCGGGCCGGTACAGAGCCACCAGGGCGGCGACATCGTCGAACGACGTGGGCGCCAGGGAGCGCAGGGTCTGGCGCATGGCGCCACCCTCCAACTGGAACACGCCGATGGAGTCCGCCCGGCGGAGCATGGCGAGCGTCACCTCGTCGTCGAGGGGAACGTCGTCGATGTCGGGGCGCTCCCCCGTCGCCTCCTCGATCCGATCCAAGCTTCGTTCGATCACCGACAGGTTGCGCAACCCGAGGAAGTCCATCTTGAGCAGCCCGAGGTCCTCGACACCGTGCATTTCGTACTGGGTGACGATCGGCGCGTCCTCGGGGTTCCCGCCGGCGTCCGGCTTGCGCTGAATGGGGAGGTAATCGGTCAGCGGGTCGCGTGAGATGACGACGGCCGCGGCGTGGATGCCATCCTGGCGGCGCAGCCCCTCGAGCCCGAGCGCGACGTCGATGACCTCCTTGGCCTCGGGGTCCGTCTCGTGCATCGTCCGCAGCTCGCCGGCCGACGAGTAGCCGTCCTCGTAGCCGTCGGTCTTCTGCAGGCAGGCCCGCAACGGCGTGTCTCGGCCCATGATGAGCGGCGGCATGGCCTTCGCGATGCGGTCGCCGACGACGTAGGGCTTGCCCAGCACCCGGGCCGCGTCACGGACGGCCGCCCGAGCCTTGATCGTCGAGAACGTGATGACCTGGGCCACGCGGTCGCTGCCGTACTTCTCCGCCGCGTAGCGCATGACGTCGGCCCGGTACCGCTCGTCGAAGTCCATGTCGATGTCGGGCATCTGCTTGCGGCCCGGGTTCAAGAAACGCTCGAAGAGCAAGTCGTAGCGGATGGGATCGAGATCCACGATGCGCAAGCAGTACGCCACGCAGCACCCGGCCGCCGAGCCACGTCCCGGGCCTACCCGGATGCCGTTCTCGCGGGCAAAGCGGATCAGATCCCACACCACCAGGAAGTACGCGGGAAAGCCCATATCCCCGATCACGCGCAGCTCGAAGTCGAGGCGCGCCACCACCTCGGGCGGCACCGGGTCCCCGTAGCGGTTCTTCGCCCCCTCGAACGCGAGGTGACGCAGGTAGCCCTGTGCCCGCTCCTCGTAAGTGACGCCCTCGAAGCGCCCGGGCACGGGGAACTCGGGCAGGCTCGGTTTCCCCAACTCGATCTGGACGTCTGCTCGCTCCGCGATGAGCAGCGTGTTGTCGCACGCCTCTGGGACGTCACGGAAGAGGTAGCGCATCTCGTCTGCTGTCTTGAGGTAGTGCTCCGTGCCTTCGAACTTGAAACGGTTGGCATCGGACAGCAGAGCCCCGGTCTGGACGCACAAGAGCGCGTCGTGCGCAACGGCGTCGTGGCGGTGGGTGTAGTGACTGTCGTTGGTGGCGAGCAGCGGCGCGTTGAGCCGCCGGGCGATCTCGATGAGCTGCGGGTTGGTCCGGCGCTGGTCGGCCAGCCCGTGGTCCTGCAACTCGACGAAGAGGTTGTCTCGACCGAAGATGTCCTGCAGCCGCGCCGCCCGGCGCTCGGCCTCGGCCTCGTTGCCGGCGAGAAGGGCCTGGAGCACGACGCCGCCGAGGCACCCGGTGGTCCCGATCAGCCCGCTGTGGTGACGCTCCAGCAGCTCCCAGTCCAGGCGCGGCTTGTAGTAGTAGCCCTCGAGGTAGGCGGCGGACGAGAGCTGCATGAGGTTGCGGTAGCCCTCGACCGTCTCGGCCAGCAGCGTGAGGTGGTAGTAGAGCTTCTGGCCACCCTCGACATCGCCGCCCGTGTCGTCCACCCGGCCTCGGCGCACCGGCCGTTCGTGCCGGGACTCCCCCGCCATGTAGGCCTCCGTGCCGATGATCGGGACGATGCCCTGCTCCCGGCACGCCTTGTAGAAGTCGAGGACCCCGTACATGTTCCCGTGGTCGGTGATGCCCAGCGCCGGCTGCCCGTCGGCGGCGGCGGCGGTGACCAGGTCTCCGACACGCGCTGCGCCGTCGAGCATGGAGAACTCGGTGTGCGTGTGCAGATGCGTAAACGACCGCTCCGACACCGGCCCTCCTTTCGCCACGTTCAAACTTACACCGATGTCATTCCCCCGGGGACCGCAATCTAGTGCTCGGCGGGGAGCCGGACGACGACCGCACCACTCACCTTGTCATGAAGGGTCTGGCGCTGCGCGTCCCAGAGGGGAAAGAGCATGTCGAGGGCCCAGAGGACGCCGAGCAGGAGCGACAGGAAGAACAGCAACTGGAGCACCCCTTCGATCAGCGCCCGTCCGAGGGCACGGCCGTAGCCGAGCGCGCCCAAGGTCTGGTCCCGCACCGCCCGCACCCCAACGGCCATCATGCCGAGCGTCTGGCCCCGGCGCCCGCCACATGACACGGTGCCGTAGACGACCCACAGCACCGCGGAGATGACGAAGGGCAAGAGGGAGAACCTTCTGTGGCGTGCGCCGCGGCTCGCCATATACCGCAAATGGATGTCGAGGGCATGTGTGTGGCGGAACAAGAGGACCAGAACCAGCGAGACGACGGCGAAGAGCACGAGGTCGATGAGGTAACCGCCTGCTCGCGTCCCCCACGATGCAAAGGCGCCGCTCCGCGGTGTGGGCGGTCGCGGAGCGGAGCCCGGGGGCGGGTACGTCGACGTCGGAAACGCGGGTGGAGCTGTCGGGGAAGACGGCGCCGGCGACGCTGGCGGAGGCGGTGCGTTGCCAGGGAAGGCCGGCGGGCCTCCGGCACCCGGTTCGACGCCAGACGTGGCGGCCGGCTCTTCGCTCACTGACTGCCCTCCGGCAGGTCGGCCACGATGCCGGAGCGTCCCACGCTCAGAGGTACGCCCCCGTTCGGCCCGTCTCGCCCGCCGAGGGCAGCCCACGCTGGCGCATCTCTTCGAGTTGGGCCCGAGCGGCCATCTGCTGGGACATCAGCGTGGCCTGGATGCCGTGGAAGAGTCCCTCGAGCCACCCGACGAGCTGCGCCTGGGCGATCCGCAGCTCGGCGTCGCTCGGCGTCTCCGAGTCGAACGGCAGCGCCAGCGACTCGAGCTCCTGAACGAGGTCAGGCGACAAGCCATCGGACAGATCGCGGATCGATTGCTCGTAGATCTCGCGCAGCCGCACCCTGCTCTTGTCGTCGAGCGGCGCCGCGCGCACCTCGTCGAGCAACGTCTTCACCATCGAGCCGATGCGCAGGACCTTGGCGGGTTCGTTCACCGACTCCGTCTGCGGCTTGTCCGGCGTGTCGCCGCCCGTACCCGCGTCGCGTACTCCCCCGGCGAGGATCTCGTCGGGGGAGACGGCGGCCGGTCCCTCACCCCCTGCAGCGCTCTCTGCCCCGCTCGATATCGCGTCGTTGGTCACGTCACTCGTCCCGCTTTCCGTAGGCGCCGGACCTCGAGCCGGTGCGCCACCGCACCCTGGCGGCTCGACCCATTGTTGCCACTCGGCAGGCGAGCCGTCACGTGGCCTGCCATCCGAGCAAGGGGACCAGCATCTCGTCCGCGGTCAACGAACCGTGCCGGCCTTTCAGACGCAGCTCCCCGGTGTCGGCCGGGTCGAGAAAGGCGGTCGGCGCGAACGGGACGAGAGCCACGTCGCCCAGACGGGCGGCGACAACGGAGGACGGCACGCCGCCCAGCCAGCCGTCGTCGATGATCTCCTCTTTGGTCCGCACCCAGGCCACGTCGCCGTGCATCTCGGTGGCGGTCTCTACGAGGTCGGCCGCCGCGCCGGTCCGGGCGTGAAGCCAGCGGAACCGCCCCTCCCCGCTGATCAGGGTGACGTCGTTCATGATGTCGGCGCCCAGCACCTCTACGGAGCTGCCGACCTCGACCTGTCCGTGGTCGGCCGTCACGACCAGGACCGCACCAGGCGGCAACACGTCGAGCACGTCGGCCACGAGGCGGTCGGCCACGCGTAGCTCGTCGTCGTAGAACTCGCCAAGGCCTTCCGCGTGCGCCACCCGGTCGATCCCCTCGTAATAGGCGTAGATGAACGGCGCGCCCGTCGAGGCGAGCTGTCGCACCGCCGTGACGAGCCCCGCCGCCGTGTGCCAGGGGTGGAGGTCGACCCGCCCGAGGTGGGCGGCGGTGAACCCCGTGGGCCCGTAGTCGGAGCGGGTCACCACCGGGACGAGCCCGGTCGCGCCGGGAAAGGACGGGAACGGCTGGAACACGTGCGCAGGCACTCGCATGCGAGCGTCCGCCCCCCGCACCGACCACTGCAGGACGTTCATCACCTCACCGTCGAGGGCGATCCGGTAGCCCACCACACCGTGCTCGGCCGGCACCTTGCCGGTGACCAACGTCGTCAGCGCGCACGCCGTCGTGCTCGGGGCCACCGTGGTGATGGCGCCGCCCGAGCCCGACGACAGCATCGGAGCGAACGCGCGGCGCTCACGCAGCTGCTCGGCTCCGAGCCCGTCGACGACCAGGAGGACGATCTGGTCCGCCTCCTGCACCGGCGCCGGGATCCAGGGCGCCAAGGTGGCCGATTCGGGATCGGCGAGATGCCCCAGCAACGAGGGCACGACCTTGTGCAGGCACGGACCTTCCCAGTCCGGCAAGAGGGGTGTGGGCCCAACGTCCTCGCTCCCGGGATGTGGGTCCGGCACCGCTGCCTGGGCCTGGGCCGCCGCGCCGTCGCTCACGGGGACCCACCCTACGACCCCGACACCCCCTCCAGCGGCGTTGTGCCCGGTAGGATCGGGTGTCGTGAGAGTTTCAACTCGGGGTGACTACGCCAGCAGGGCACTCCTGTCGCTGGCTCTCCACGGCGCTGAGACGCCCACCTCCGTGCGGGACATCGCCGAGCGGACGGGACTCCCACAGCCGTATCTGGAGCAGATCTTGCTGGCACTGAAGGGAGCCGGGCTCGTCCGCTCAAAGCGCGGCGTCGGCGGCGGCTACGTGCTGGCCCGGCCGCCCGAGGAGATCTCACTGGCCCAAATCGTCTCGGCGGTGGACGGCCCGATCGCAGCCGGCGACTTCGGCGAGCCCCACGCCAACGGTGCCTGCGACCACGAGGGACAATGCGTCCTGCTGGCCGTCTGGGCCGACGTCGGCGAGACGATCCGCACCCATCTGCAGTCGTACAGCTTGGCCGACATGGTCGCCCGCGCCCAGGGGAACGTCGCCGCCGCCGTTTGAGGGTCCTGGCGGCGCCGAACGCCCAACCCCCACAGGGATCCGACCGGCGCGATCAGGCCAGCGGCTCGCCGTCGGGCATCCGGTTCCACAGCTCGATCACCGCGGTGCCGCGTTCGTCCCCGAGGACGCAGATCGCCCCGGGGAACAGCACGAGCAGGCGACCGGCGACCGGCGGCAGCCCGATCCAGCGTGCCGCGAGGACCCGAAGAAAGTGCCCGTGGGCCACGCAAAGCGTCGGGCCGTCACACCGTCGGGCCCGCTCTATGACCCGATCGGCGCGCCGCCCGACGTCGGAGGCCCGCTCCCCGTCGGGCACCCCGTCTTCCCAAAGGTTCCACCCGGGCCGGGTCTCCCGGATCTCCGGCGTGGTCAGGCCCTCGTAGTCGCCGTAGTCCCACTCCATGAGATCCGGTTCCGGGTCGGCGACGAAACCGGCCAATTCGCTGGTCTCGGCCGCACGGCGCAGCGGGCTGGTCAGCACCTGGGCGAACGAGGTGAACCCGAGGGCCCGCACGAGCTCGCCTGCGGCCTTGGCCTGGTCCCCACCCTGCTCGAGCAGGGGAATATCGGTCCGGCCCGTGTGTTGACCGGTAAGGGTCCACTCGGTCGCCCCGTGCCGCAGGAGCACCATCCGGGCGACCACCGCCGTAGACCACCACGGCGGCGAAGACAGCGCAACTCCGAACAACCGGATGGAATGATCCGGTCGCCGTAATGGTTGAACTAATTGCGTTGAACCCGGGTGGGCCCGGGTACGTATGACTGAGAGTGAGCGAAAAGCGTCTGGAGCGAACATGAAGAGCGCGGTGAGCACATCGGACACGTTGGGGTTGATGTTGCGTGACCTTGACCAGTTCCCAATGCCCGACCACGAGCAGCAGGTTGAGCTGGCCAAGCGGGTCATGGCCGGGGACGAGGCCGCCCGCAAGCAGATGGTCGCTGCCAACCTTCGCCTGGTTGTCCACTGGGCTCGTCGTTACCAGGACCGGGGCGTGGACATGGCCGACCTGGTCCAAGAGGGGACCTTTGGCCTGATGCGCGCCGTCGACAAGTTCGACTGGGAGCGGGGCTTCCGGTTCTCGACCTACGCCACCTGGTGGATCCGCCAGGCTCTGCAGCGGGCCGTCCAGCAGCACGGCCGCACCATCCGGATTCCTCTTGAGGTGGGCGAGCAGATCCAGCGCCTCGAGCTGACGAAGGCGGAGCTGGCCAGCACCCTGGGCCGAGCTCCGACCGAGGAGGAGCTCAACGAGGCGACCGGCATGACCGCAGACGAGCGCGAGTCACTCGAGGACGTGGCGCGTGTCACGGCGTCGTTGGACCAGCCGGCCGCGCTCGAGTCGTCGACGACGCTCGGCGAGCTGGTGGCCCCCGACGACAGCGACTTCGCCACCGAGGTGGAGGAGATGATGGTGTACGAGCGGGTGCGCGACGCGGTCGAGCGCCTGCCCGGGCTCCAGCGTGACGTGCTGCGTCTCCGCTTTGGCTTCGACGGCGACTCCCCAGCGTCACTGCAATCGACGGCCGAACGACTGGGCGTCGGTGTGCGGCGGGTTCGCCGAGCCGAGGAAGAGGCCTTGGCGGCGCTGTCGGGTGACGTCGACGTGCTGGGAGTGCACCAAGCAGCCTGACCAGGGCCGGGCTCCTGGCAGTGCCGCGCCAAGTCAGGGCGCGGCCGGGCCTATCGCAGATACGTCTTCAGGTCCTCGGGCATCTCCGAGCGGAATTCTGTTCGCACGCCCGAGCCCGGGTGGTCGAAGGCCAGCCGGTACGCGTGCAGGAAGAACCGCCCGGACCCGAGCCGCTTGTCCGGCGTGCCGTAGCGAGCGTCCCCCACGACCGGGTGGCCGATGGCCGCCATGTGGACGCGGATTTGATGAGTGCGTCCGCTCTGGAGCGCGAGCTCCAACAGGGTCGCGGGGTTCGTGGTGCCGGCCCCGCGTCGCTCCACGACTCGGTACGACGTACGGGCGGGCCGACCGCCGGCGGTCACCGCCATCTTGGTCGGCGTCCGGGCGGAACGCCCGATCGGCGCCTCGATCTCCCCGCGCTCGTCACGCACTTCGCCGGCGACCAGTGCCAGGTAGCGCCGCTCCATCGTCCGCGTCGCCAGCTGCTCGACCAGCGCCTCGTACGCATCCTCCGTGCGCGCCACCGCCAGCAGCCCCGAGGTGCCCTTGTCGAGACGGTGCACGATCCCGGGCCGGTCCGGCGGGCACACGCCCGCGACGACCAGGTCGGCCAGGTCGGGAAAGCGGGCCAGCAGACCGCCCACCAGAGTGCCCTCGTCGTGGCCCGCCCCCGGGTGCACGACGAGACCCGCCGGCTTGTCGATCACGGCGACGAGGTCGTCGGCGTGCACCACTGAGAAGCGCACCCCGGGCTCGGCGGCCGGGCCGACCGGGCCGGGCTCGGGCAAATGGACGGTCAGCCGGGCGCCCTCCGTCAGCGGGGCGCGTCCTACCCTGACCACGACCCCGTCGACCAGGACCCTGCCGTCGCTGATGAGCGCGGCGGCGACCGCACGCGACACGCCCGTCGCCATGGCGACGCCGCGGTCGACGCGCACGCCCGCCATGAGGGCCGGGACCTCGGTCGTGATGGTCTCCGCCTGGGTCATCCCGTCTCCCTCTCCGGCTTCCGCGTTTCTCCCTGCTGTGGTCACGCGCCCCCTCACACCGTGCCGTGTTCGGGCACCTCGGTGTGCCCGAAGAGGATGGTGACAATGACCACGATCACGCCGATCGTCACGCACGCGTCCGCCAGGTTGAACGTCGGCCAGTAGTCGAGGGTGATGAAATCGGGCACTTGGCCGCCGTGCCCGCCCACGATGCGCTCGCTCAGGTTGCCGACGGCGCCCCCCAGGACCAAACCCGCCCCGATGGCCAGCGGCACCGTCCGCACGAGGGCCACGACCACCGCGAGGACGGCGACGCCGATGCACAACAACACCGTGACCGCGGTGGCGCGGCCGCTGAAGAGGCTGAAGGCGAACCCGGAATTGAAGGTGACGGCCAGACCGAGCGGCCCCCAGAGGTGCTGTGACCCGTGCAGGTGGTCGACCGCCAGCGACGTGGTGACCCGGTCAGCCACCACCACGACCGCGGCAATGGCGAAGGCCAGGACCCGCGGCCGCGTCAGCGCCGGGACAGTCCCCCGCTCTTGCACGCCACGCAGAGCCGGGCGTAGGGCAGAGCTCGCAGTCGCGGCTTGGGGATCGGTTGGAAGCACCGCTCGCAGTAGCCGTAGGTCTTGTCGGCGATCCGCGCCAACGCGTCGTCGATCTCCTCGACGGCCAGGGTGGCCTGGCCCGAGAGCGCGAGGTTGCGTTCGCGGTCGACCGTCACCGTCCCACCCTCGCCCGACTCCTCGTCGAATTGGACGTCCCCGGGTTCGCGCTCGAGCGCGAGGGAGTCCGCCTCGGCCCGCAGCGATGTTGCTTGCTCCTGGTACACCGCCCGGTCGCCCAGCAGCAGGTCGCGGACCTCCTCGAGGAACTTGGCGTCCTTGGCGTAGGGACCGGTCTTGGGGCGGACCGGCGCGGGGGCCTTCGGCTTGGGGGTGAAGGTCGAGGTCGCCGTCGCGGCGCCGGCGCCGTTACCGGCAGCCGTACGAGCGGAGGCCGACGAGGTCGCCTTCTTCGCTGCAGGCTTCGCCGCCGCCTTCTTGGCCGGAGCCGGGGCCGCCTTCTTGGCCGGAGCCGCCTTCTTGGCGGCGGGTGCGGCCTTGCGAGGCGCCGGCGAGCTCTTCGCCGCCGTGGTCGACTTCTTCGCGGCGCTCGACGTGGCCTTCTTGGCCGTCGCAGGGGCCGGCTTCTTGGCCGCCGGAGCGGCCTTCTTGGTCGTAGTGGCTGCCTTCTTCACAACAGGAGCTGCCTTCTTCTTGAGAACGGGACGCTTCGTAGCGGTTGCACCAACCTTGGGCCGGGTTGATTTGTTCCCGGCTTGCGACTTGGAGGCGGCGGCGGATCGCGATGCTGGCACCCGTTTGGCCTGGGTGCCTTTGCTCGCTGGGGTCATCGTGCCCTCCTTCGGGCCACGTGACGAGGTCACGTACCCCCGCCGCGACCTGCCTGGGGAGCGGGTGACGATAGCGGACCGCGCTGGCGCGGGCAATAGCGCCGTCAACCCACGGAATGGTCGCGCTTCAGATGGAGCGGGGTGCTCCCGATGCCGCCGTGCCGGTGGCGCTGTGGAGGTTCAGGGTGGGCGCGCCGTCGTCCGCTTCGGGCAGCCGGCCGGCGCCCAGGGGGTCGCCCCCGCCGCCCTTCCCGCCCTTCGGCTTGACGCCCATCAGCGAGTTGGCGGGTTGCACGTTCTCGTCGACCCACTTGAGGATGTCGGAGAGGGCGGCGGTCAACCGGTTGCGCTCCGACTCGAGGTGACGCGCCATGCTCTCGACGTCGGCGGCCAGCTCGGTGCGGTTGGCCTCCAGCCGCGTGACCTCTTCGCGCAGCTTCTGATGCGACTCAGCCTGCAGTTGGGCGGCGGTGGCCTCAGCCGACGCGATGGCGGCACGTGCCGTTTCTTCCGCCTGGCTGACGATGGACGCTGCCTCGGCCTCGCTCTCGCGCTTGGTCTGGTCGACGAACTTCTGCGCCAGCAGCAGCGTGCGCTGCAGGGTCTCGTCGGACAGGGCCGCCGCGTCGGCGGACGCCGCCACCGTCTCCTCGCCCCCTTCGGCTGCGACCGGGGCCGGGGCCGCTCGCCGCTCCCGCTCGAGCTGGGCAATCCGCTCGCTGGCCTGGCGCAGGCGCTCGTTCAGCTGGCGGACGTGATCCTGGAGGCCCTCGGCCTCCTGGGCTGCCTTGTCCAGGTACTCATCGACTTCATCGACGTTGTAACCCTTCAGACCGAGACGGAACTCAACGGTCCGGAGCGTGTCGAGAATTGAGGTGGGTGCCTGGGAATTGTCCATGGCGGCCGAGTCTAACCATCCCCTCCTGCGATGCCAGTGATGGAAATCAGCCCGCCCGCAACACCGGGATCAGGACGATCTGTGCCACCAGGATCACCACCAGGAAGGACCAGTCAAGACCGCCCATGGGCCGGATGATGCGGCGCACCGGACGCAGCACGGGGTCCACCAGCTGGTGCAGGACGTACTGAATCCGCGCCAGCGTCGTCCCCGGCCGGACGCGGAACCAACTCAAGATCGCGTAGGGGAACATGATCAGCCAGATGTAGGCCTCGATCAGCCACGCCAGCAGTTGGAAGATGTTCACCAACCAAAAAGGGTAATGGGTCTAGTCGCGGCCGAAACCGCGCTCAGCCAGGCGCAGACGCTCTTCGTCGGACACCTTCACGTTGGTCGGCGCCAGGAGGAACACCTGATCGGCGACCTTCTCCATCTCACCGCTCAACGCGTAGGTCACCCCGCTGCAGAAGTCGATCATTCGCCGCTGCAAGTCACGGTCGGCCATCTGCAGGTTCACGATCACCGGCCGGTTGTCCTTCAGACGGTCTGCGATCTCCTTGGCGTCCCCGAACCGCGACGGCGCCACCACGTGGACCCGTGCCGCCGGCACCTGCGCCGGCAGCGCGGAGGGGCTGATCGTGGTGTCCACGGGCATGGCCCGCACGGCCGTTGGCCGAGGGGCCACGTTGCTCGGCGCCGGCCTCGGCTGGCTGGGGACGGCCGACTCTCGCGGGATGGTGCGGACCCTGCTCATTCCGCCGCTGAATTCCTCCGCCGGCGCCTGCTCGTAGTCCGGGGTGCGAGGCTCGACCCGGGTGGCCGCCGAGAACCCACGAGGTGCGCGGTCCTCCAAGTCGTCGTACTCGTCGTACTCGTCATCGAGCAGGCCGAGATAGACCATGGTCTTCTTCATGAACGAGGGTGACATACCTTCTCCTGTTCCGTCACAGCGTAGTGCCTGGTTGGCAGGTCAGGCGGGCGAAGGAGCAGGGCTTCCGCGCCCGCAGGGGAGGTCAGCCTCATGCTCACGCTGACCTGAGGCTCCTCTTGACCGTTGCCCCTCACGGAGGGGAACGCGGCGGGCGTTCGCCGAAGAGCGCGCGGCCGATGCGGACCATTGTCGACCCGGCCGCGACCGCCGCCTCGAGGTCGTCGGTCATGCCCATAGAACGCTCCTCGAGGCCGAGCTCGTCGGCCAATCGGGCCACGGTCTCGAACGCCGCACGCGCTGCATCCGCGCCGGGGCCCGCCACGGTCATCAGGCCCCGCACGTCGAGGCCGTCCGATTGCAGATCGACGACGAGCCCACGCGCCTCCGACGGCGGGCAGCCGTTGCGGCCGGGCAACCCGGTCGTGTCGACTTCGACCAACACCCTCGCGCCGGGCGCGAAGCGCGCGATGCGCGTGCCCTCCGCGGCGCGGGCCACGCTTTGCCAGAGCCCGACCAGCGGTGCGAGGCCCGCCACCTTGTTCCGCTGCACCGCACCGAGGTAGTGCCAGACGACGGGGTCCCCGGGTATCTCGGCCGCCTTCTCTTCGAGCTCGAGCGCGTAGTTCTCCCCGATGTCGGGCAGCCCGGCCGCCAACGCAGCGCGCACCGCGTCGACGCCGAAGCCCTTGGTGACGCCCACGACCCGTACCCGGGCGGGATCCCCGCCCGCCTGCTCGATGCGCAGCCGGACCGCTGCCAGCCGCCGCGCGACGTCGTCGCTAGCGGAGGAAGGAGGGGACGTCGAAATCGTCGTCGCCGAGGTCGAGCTCGTCCTCGGACCCGGTGGCGTCGGCGAAGATGTCGACGGGCTCCGGCGTGGCGAAGATCGACGAGGCCAAGTCCGACGACTTCCCCGATCCCGCCGAGTCCTCCCAGCGTTCGAAGCCGGCCGCGATGACGGTCACCCGCACCTCGTCACCCATGTTGTCGTCGATGACGGCGCCAAAGATGATGTTGGCGTCGGGGTGCGCCACGGAGTGGATGATCTCCGCCGCCTCGTTCACCTCGAAGAGGCCCAGGTCGGAGCCCCCGGCGATGTTGAGGACCATGCCCCGCGCCCCCTCGATCGACGCCTCGAGCAGCGGAGAGGTGATGGCGGCCCGGGCCGCGTTGGCGGCGCGACCCTCGCCGATCGACGACCCGATGCCCATGATCGCGGTGCCCGCGTTGGTCATCACCATCTTGACGTCGGCGAAGTCGGTGTTGATGAGCCCCGGCACCGTGATGAGGTCGGTGATGCCACGCACGCCTTGGAGCAACACCTCATCGGCCATCTTGAACGCGTTGACCATGCTCGTCTTGTCGTTGGAGACGGTGAGCAACCGGTCGTTCGGGATGACGATCAGCGTGTCGACCTTCTCCTTGAGAATCTGGATGCCCTTCTCGGCCTGCATGGCGCGGCGCCGGCCCTCGAAGGTGAACGGGCGCGTGACCACGCCGATGGTCAGCGCGCCGATGCCCTTGGCGACCTCCGCGAAGACGGGCGCCCCGCCCGTGCCGGTGCCGCCGCCCTTGCCCGCGGTGATGAAGACCATGTCCGCGCCCTGCAGCGCCTCCTCAATATCCTGTCGGTGCTCCTCGGCGGCCAGGCGACCCACCTCGGGATCGCTGCCGGCGCCCAGGCCACGCGTCAGCTGCCGGCCGATGTCCAGCTTGAGGTCGGCATCGCTCATGAGGAGAGCCTGGGCGTCCGTGTTGGCCGCGATGAACTCGACGTTGCGCAACCCCGAGTCGATCATCCGGTTGACGGCGTTGACTCCGCCGCCGCCCACTCCTACCACCTTGATGACTGCCAGGTAGTTCCCCTGGGAAGGCACGGTCGTCATGATTCCCCTCGTCTTCGGGTCGATCGTCGACCGATAGCTCGCTGGTACGTTCCGCCTGCCGTCACCGTCCACTCGGGACACGCGACTAATCCCTGAACCTTTGGGGAAGGTTGATGTTCACAGTTCGGCAACGTGACCCCACCATACGGGGGGTGTTCAGGCAGGTCAAGCATCCTACGTCACGCACCGATCCCTGCCGTCACCCCTCGGTCACGGTCGGCGCGTCGGGGACGCTGACGTCGATGACATCCCCGTTGTGCAGGGCCGCTCCGGCGAGAATCGACGAGACGTCCTCGAACTTGGCGGGCAACTCCGTGGCGGTCCCGATGTCGACGGCGATGGGCGTCGTCATGGACAGCTGCACCCAACCGGCCGGCTCGACGGTTACCCCCGTCACCTGCGCCGCGAAGGAGGCGGGCAGCGTCGAGGCGACGAGCAGGCCGGCGGCGTCGCGCTCGGGCAACACCGTGCCGGGCGCGCCCGGCGCCTGCGGTACGGCGAGCAGCAGCCCCGGCGGACGCGTCGCCGAGACGGTGAGGACGCGGCCGTCCGCGCTCACCGACGCCCAGCGTCCGCCAACCTCGCTCACGACGAAACGCGGCGTCTCCTCGGTGACGACGATGTGCACGCCGTCGGGCCACGAGACGTGCACCGCCGCCGACGCCACCCACGGCATCTGCTCGATCCGTGCCGCCGCCGCCCCGGCGTTCACGTCGAGCAGCGGCGGCTGACTCGCCAACCCGGCTTGCGCGACCACCTGCGCGGCGGTCTCGTGCACGTTCCCAGTCACCGTCACGGACCGGGCCGAGAACACGGGCGAGTGGATGAGGAACCACCCTCCGACGACGAGTGCTGTCCCCACAAGACCGACAACCACGACCCGCAGCCGGCGGCGTCCCTGCTGCCGGATGACCGCCGTGCGCCGGGCCGAGATGCGGGGATCCATACGCCCCTCGCCGCCGCGCCGCCCACCACCCCGGCCGTCGCCGCGGCCTTGGCGTCCCCGACCACCGCCATCGCCACCGCCATCGCCACCCCGACCACCACCGCGCCCACCCCCGGCCCGGTGCGCACCACCACGCCCCCCGCCCCGCGCCGTCCGCGGGCGTTGCTCGGTCGTCGTCATCGAAGCTCCGCGCCGGGGCGTCCGTCGGGTTCGGGCACGCCACCAGTCTCCCCGCCGCCGAAGCCGAGGAGGCGGACCTCGGTGCGGAGCGTGACGCCACACCGCTCGGCCACGACGGCGCGCACGTGCTCCATGACCGCGTACACGTCGTCGGCGCGGCCACCCTTGGCCGCCTGTATGAAGTTGGCGTGCTTCTCCGATACGTGCGCCGTGCCGATGCCGAAACCCTTCAGCCCGGCCTCCTCGATCAGGCGCCCGGCCGAGTCGTCCTTTGGGTTGGTGAAAACGGAGCCGGCGTTCGACCCGCCCGGCTGGTGCTCGCGCCGCCATCTGACGATGGCCGCCACCGCCTCCCGTTCGGCCTCGGCCGATCCCGGCGTGACCAGCAACTCCGCCTCGACGACCAATTGAGTGGCGGTGATCGAGGAGCGGCGGTAGCCGTAGTCGAGCGTCCGGACGTCTTCGTGGCCGCCGCCCGGTCCGACCAGGTCGACCCAGCGGTAGCGGGCGACACACGCCGCCATGTCCGATCCGTGTCCCCCCGCGTTCATGCGCACCGCACCGCCCACCGAGCCCGGAACCCCGACCGCCCAGGCCAGGCCGGACCAGCCGGCGTCGGCCACCCGGCGAGCCAGTACCGGCAGTGCGAGCGCCCCACCCGCCCGCACCGTCGGCCCGGTCCGGTCGTCGTCCGGCACGACGGCGTCCCCGCCGCCGTCTCCAGCGCCCGGGCCGGGCAGCTCGAGCCCGGCGAAACCGTTGCCGAGGTGCACCGCGATCCCGTCGAACCCGGCGTCGGACACCAAGAGGTTGGAGCCCCGCCCGATGACCAAGAGCGGCGACCCGCCGGCGCCCTCGCTCAACGCCGACCGCACGGGCTCGAGTTCGTCAGGCCCCTCGATCTCGACGTAGAGGGCCGCCGGCCCACCGACGCCATACGTCGTGAGCGGCCCGAGCGGCCGCAGGAGCATGGCCCGATCGCCCAACGTGTCCGCCAGGGCCCGCAGGCCGGCGCTCGGCGTCACCATTGCGGCGCGTCGAGCAGGTCGTCGGGGAGCGCCGTCAGGTCCCCGGCCCCCAGCGTCAGACAGAGGTCTCCCGGCCGCAGCGCGGCGGCGACGGCCTCGCGCAGTTCCTCCCATCCGGGCGCGTACGTCACGGGCAGCCGCGGGTCCTGGGCCCGGACGGCGTCGGCCACCAGGCGCCCCGACACACCGGGCACCGGACGCTCGCCCGCGCTGTAGACGTCGGTGACGATCAGCACGTCGGCGTCGCTGAACGCATCTCCGAATTGCGCCGCCAGCGCCGCCGTCCGCGAGAACCGGTGCGGCTGGAAGACCGCCACGATCCGCGCCCATCCCCCGCTGCGCGCCGTCGCCAGCGCGGCACGCACCTCGGTGGGGAGGTGCGCGTAGTCGTCGACGAAGGTGACGCCACCTGCCTCGCCCCGGAACTCGAAGCGCCGGGTCACGCCGGCGAAACGGGCCAGGGCGGACTGCGCCGCCGCGAACGGAGCACCCGCCTGCAATGCGGCGACGGCGGCGATCGCGGCGTTGCGGGCGTTGTGGAGCCCGGGGACGCCGAGGCGCAGTGTCCCGAGCGCGCCCTCGGGCCCGTGCAGGTTGAACGACACGGAACTGCGCTGCAGCGCGAGGCCCGCCATCGAATACGTCGAGCCGGGAGCCGACCCCACCGTGATCGCCCCGTGCTCCCCGCCGATGGCCGCCGCCTCGATATCGTCCGAGGAGACGACCGCACCCAGGCTGGCCCCGCCCACGAAGTCAGAGAAGGCCCGCCTCAGCTCCGCGAACGTGCCGTAGTAGTCCAGGTGGTCGGGCTCCACGTTGGTCAGGACGGCCAGATCGGGCCGGATGGCCTTGAACGTGCCGTAGCTCTCGTCCGCCTCGACGACCAGCCAGTCCCCGCCGTCCCAGACGGCGTTCGTGCCGATCTCGTTGACGTCGGCTCCAATGACGAAAGAGGGCCGCAGGCCCGCTTCCACCAGGACCAGCGACAGCATGGAGGCGGTCGTGGTCTTGCCGTGCGTCCCCGAGACGGCGAGGCAGCGACGGGTGGCGCAGATCGCAGCCAGCATGGCGGAGCGGGGCACGATCAGCGCCCCCGCGGCCTGCGCCGCCCCGAGCTCGGGGTTCTCCGGCGGCACCGCGGGCGAGTAGGTGACGGCTTCGGCCGCGACGACGTTCTCGGCCCGGTGCCCGACGGCCACGGCGATGCCCTGGGAGCGCAGCCGCTCGGCCACCGGAGAGTCCTTCAGGTCCGACCCCGTGACGGTGTGGCCCATGGCCCGCAACACGAGCGCGATGGCGCTCATGCCGGCGCCGCCGATTCCGACGACGTGGATCGGACGCAGCACCCGAAGATCGAGCGACGCGCCCCCGCCCTCGGCGCGCTCGTCAGCGGGCATTTGCATCTACCAACTCCGCCACGCTCGCCGCGGCGTCGGGATGTCCATGGCGCCGGGCCGCCTCGCCCATCGACCGGAGGCGGTCCGGGTCGGCCAGGAGCGCCTCGAGCTCTTGGGCCAGCCGCCGGCCGTCACACTCCGCGTCGGGAACGAGCACGGCAGCCCCCATACCCACCAACGCCTCGGCGTTGCGCGTCTGGTGGTCACGCGGCGCGCCCGGCAGAGGCACCAAGATCGCAGGCACACCGGCCACGAGGAGCTCCGCCACCGTCATCGCGCCGGCGCGGGTCACACAGACGTCCACCGCGGCGTAGAACTGCGGCATGTGGTCCTCGAACGGAACGACCCGGTAGCAGAGCCCGGGGCGGTTCGTCCCACCCGGCTCGGCCTCCCTCGGCTCACTCGGCCCGCCCGGCCCACGCACCGCGAACGCGTCGTAGTCCCGCCGCCCCGTCACGTGGTAGAGCGCCAGACCTCCGCACCCCGCCCACGACCCGGCGAGGTCCGCCACGGCCCGGTTGACCCGCTGCGCGCCGAGCGAGCCCCCGGCCGCGGCGACGGTCCGGCGGTCGTCGGGAAGCCCGAGCGCCTTCCTTGCGACAGCCTGACCGGACGGTGTCCGGTCCAAGGCGGAGAGCTCCGGCACCACCGGCGTGCCGGTGACGTGGGCCCGTGGCAGATCCGTGCCCGCGAATGCCACGGCGTTGGCGGCGGCGAACCGCCCGAGCAGGCGGTTGACCGCGCCGGGGACCGCGTCGGTGTTCACCGAGACGAGGGGCACCCGGGTCAGGACGGCGGCCATTCCAGCCGGAAAGCTCGCGTAGCCGCCGACGATGACGACCACCCGCGGCCGGCGGAACGCGAAGGAGCCGAGGGCACGGAGGCAGGCCCACACGAGACCGACGACAGCGCCCACGTTGGCCCACAGCGCGCCCGGGCGCAGGCTGCGACGGATGCCACGACCGGGGAGCAGCGTGAAGGGGAACTCGAGCGTCGGCCACGTGGTGGCCTCCTGCCCGCGCCGCGAGCCGTAGAGCTCAATCGTGCTCGCCGCGTGGCCGCGCTCGACCATGGCGCGTGCGACCTGCAACGACGGGACGATGTGGCCACCCGTCCCGCCGCCCGCGATCACTGCGCCGCGCCGGGCGCTCACCGACCCTTGCGCGAGCCCGCGCTGCGCAGGCTGGCGCCGCCGACGGACTCGCCCTGGCGGGCCACGTTGATGAGGACGCCCGCCGCCGCCATCGTGATCACCAACGAGGAGCCGCCGAACGAGATGAACGGGAGCGGGATCCCGGTGACCGGCAGCACCCCGACCACCGCCCCGACGTTGATCAGGGTCTCCGCCGCCACCCAGGCCACGAGCCCCAGCGCCAACAGCGAGCCGAAGCGGTCGGGGGACTGCGTCGCGGCCCGGATGCCGAACCACAGGAACGCACCGAGGAGGGCCAGTACGAGCACGGCGCCGGCGATCCCGAGCTCTTCGCCGATGACCGAGAAGATGAAGTCGGTGTGGGCGTTGGGCAGGAAGCCCCATTGCGCCTGCCCCCCGCCGAGCCCCATCCCGAAGAGGTGGCCCGACCCGAGCCCGATGAGCGACTGCATGACCTGGTAACCCGACGTGGAGCCGTGGGCCGACGGGTCCATGAACGACAGCAGACGTGTCCGCCGGTAGGGCGAGGCCACCGCGACGATCAGGGCCAGGACGGCGAGGGCGGCCATCACCTTCATCACCGGCCCCAGACGCACCCCCGACACGAAGAGGAGCGCCAGCGCGATGCAGCCGAGCACCATTGCGGTGCCCATGTCGGGCTGGGCGAGAATGAGCACACACGCGAAGCCGGTGACGAGGATCACCGGGCCGATGATCCGGCGATCGGGGGCGTCCTCGTCGAGGCGGCGCGCGATGAAGTCGGCGGCGAACAGCGTCAGCGCCAGCTTCATCAGCTCGGAGGGCTGCAGGCGGAACTGCCCGAACCCCACCCACCGGCTCGACCCCATGGCGTGCACGCCGACTCCTGGGACGAGCACGACGACGAGCAGCGCGAACGTGACCAGCAGGATGAGCGGGCTCAACCGGCGCAGCCGGCGGTAGTCGAAGCGCATGGCCAGCCCCAGGGCCACCACGCCGATCCCCATCCACATGGCCTCCCGGATGAGGATGGCCCAGGGACTGCCGTAGGTAGCGATCGACACCACTGACGACGCCGTCCCCACCATGACCAGCCCCAGCACGCAGAGCAGGCCGACGGCGAGCAGAAGGACGGTGGAGACGGAGATCTGGCGGCCCGCGACGCGCAAGGCGGGCGCCGGGGTGTCGGCGACGGCGACGGCGCCGGTCCGCCGGGCCGTGCCGCCCTTCGACGGTGCGGCAGTCTTCGGCCGCGCTCCGGCCGGACGCGACGAAGTGACGACCCGCACCGAGGAGGCCCGCGTCGGTGTCATCGCCGACGACCCTCCGGCGCGCGGGCGCGCCCTCCTGCCCCGTCCGACACCGGTTGCATCGAACAAGTCTCCCCCATGCGCGCGTCGAAGTGGCGGACCGGACGACGCCGCGATCGACGACGAGGACGAAATCGGCAACGCCGCCTCACGTGAACTTCGCCACCGTCAGAAAGTCGCCGTAGAAGATGCCGAGGCCGAGCGCGCAGAACAGTCCACCGAGGATCCAGAAGCGCACGATCACGGTGGTCTCGGGCCAGCCCGCAAGCTCGAAATGGTGATGGATCGGCGCCATGCGGAAGATCCGCCGGTGGAAGACGCGGAAGCTGATGATCTGCAGGATCACCGAGAGGGTCTCCATGACGAAGAGCCCGCCGATGACAAGCAGCAGCAGTTCAAGGTTGAGCAACAGGCAGATCGCCGCCAACCCGGCGCCGATGGCGAGCGCGCCGGTGTCGCCCATGATGATCTTCGCCGGGGCCGCGTTCCACCACAGGAACCCGATGCACGCTCCGGCCAGGGCGACCGAGACCAAGGCGAGGTCGATCGCCGACGCGGGCAGCACGTGGTAGATCGAGAAGTGGCGGAAGATCCAGTACCCCATGATGGACAGCACGGCGAAGCAGAAGGTGCCCGATCCCGCCGCCAACCCGTCCACACCGTCGGTGATGTTCACCGCGTTGGACGCGCCCACCATGACGAGCACGGCGAAGATCACCCAGAGAACCGGGCCCAGGTTGATCCCGATGGCGTCGGCCCGGGTGAACGACAACGCCGTGGAGGTGTGCGCCCAGTTGACGGCCAGCACTGCGAAGACGAGCGCGCAAACCAGCTGCGCCCCCGACTTGGCCCGCTTGTTCAGACCGAGGCTGCGCCGCTGGTGGACCTTGATGTAGTCGTCCATGTACCCGATGAGCCCGAAGGCCACCACCGCGCCCACGGCCAGGTAGCCGGTGCGGGAGAAGCGGATCTCGGTGCCGATGTGCCCGATGGCGTAGCCGAACACGACGGAGCCGACGATGGCGATGCCGCCCATGGTTGGCGTCCCCGCCTTGACGCTGTGCGTCGCCGGGCCGTCCTCGCGGATGTGCTGGCCGATCTGGCGGCTCCGGAAGTAGCGGATGAGAAAGGGTGTGGCGAGGATGGCGGTCCACAGCGCGACGCTTCCCGAGACGAGCAGTCCGAGCACGTGCCGTCAGCCCTTCGCAGCGGAGCCGCGACCGGCGCCGAACGCCGTGGCTGGTTCGGCGCTCGACACCCAGGTGCTCGGGTCGGACGGGAAGCGAACCGAGAGCGCCTGGCGCGCCTCGAACGCATCGTCGAACGGAAGCCGCTGCCCGGCGATCTCCTGATACGTCTCGTGGCCCTTGCCCGCGATCACGACGACGTCTCCCGGCAGCGCGGCATCGAGAGCGAGGCGGATGGCCACGTGGCGGTCGGGCTCGACGACAACCGCGGGGTTGTCGCGCCCGCCGGGGATCCCACCGAGCACCTCGTCGATGATTGCGGCCGGGTCCTCGTCGCGTGGATTGTCCGACGTCACGAAGGCGAGGTCGGACAGCCGCGCGCCCACTGCGCCCATGAGCGGGCGCTTGGCCCGGTCCCGGTTGCCGCCACAGCCGAAGACGCACACCACGCGCCCGGCCGAGCCGAGCGCCCGCGCCTCCCCGAGCACGACCTCGAGGCCCGCCGGGGTGTGCGCATAGTCGACCAGGACGGTGAACGGGGGCCGCTCCTCCGGCGCCGACCCCGTCGCCCCCGGGCCGGCCACGCCCGCCGGCGGCGCCGCAATGACCTGGAGCCGCCCGGGCACCGCAGAGAGACGGCCCATGCCCCGGGCGATCACCTCGGGCTCGAGCCCGAGGGCGACCGCCGCCTCCGCCGCCAACAGCGCATTATCGACGTTGACGGCCCCGGTCAGCGGCGTCGTGATCCGGAAGCCGCGCCAGGTGAACTCCGTGCGGCCCGGATGCAGGACGACATCCGACGCGTCCGCGTGGTGCACGGCCACCGTCGGGATGCGAGCCCGCTCCAGCAGGCGCCGGCCCCACGGGTCGTCGGCGTAGACCACGCCGCGCAACGCGTGGTTCGGCGTGAACAGCAGAGCCTTGGCCTCGAAGTACTCCTCCATGGTGCCGTGGTAGTCGAGGTGGTCGTGGCTGAGGTTGGTGAACACCGCCACGTCGAAGTGGATCCCCTCGACCCTCGACTGCATCAGGGCGTGGCTCGATACCTCCATGGCGACCGCGTGGCGAAGGCCGTCGGAGGTCTGCCGGTCGCGCACGGCGGCCAGGACGCGCTCGACCTCGGTCGACTCGGGCGTCGTCCGGGCGCCCGACAGCGTGCCCAAGACGTTGGTCGGGTGACCCGCTGCGCCCAGCAGGTCACCGAGGATCTGCGTGACCGTCGTCTTGCCGTTCGTCCCCGTGACGCCGATCGTCAGCAGCTCGCGGGCCGGGAACCCGTAGAAGGTGGCGGCGAGCCGGGCCATGACCGGCCGCATCGTCCCCCGGGCGACACGGGTCTGCACGACACCCTGGTCGAGCAGCTCTGGGATCAAGTGTTCGCACAGCACGCCCACCGCTCCGTGCTCGACCGCCTGCGCGGCGTAGGCGTGGCCGTCGCTCACGAGACCCGGGACGCAGCAGAAGAGGTCGCCCGGCACCACGCGCCGGCTGTCGTGCGCGATGCCGCCGACATCGACGGCAGACGGGTCCCCGACGGTCTCGAGGATCTCTATGTCGTCGAAGAGCAGGTTCATCGGCACGGTTCGCATGGTCGACCCGACAGCGTTGCATGCCTCAGGCACCCCTGCGTCACACGCGCAATGGGTGTGTGACCATGGGTCACGTGATGTCCTGGGCCTGGTTGCTTCCCGGGACCGCCGTTGAGCCGGGCGCCGGAGTGCCGGTCCGTGCACCAGGCGTGGTCGGGATGTCGTAGCGATGGAGCGCGTAGCTCATGATCTGCGAGAAGACCGGCGCCGCCACGGTGCCCCCGAAGATCGGGGTCGGACGGTTCAACACGACGATCATCGACAGCGTGGGGTTCGACGCCGGGGCGAAGCCGACGAACGACGCCATGTAGGCGCCGGGGACATACGAGTCCTTGCCTTGAGTGGGGATCTGGGCCGTACCGGTCTTCCCGGCGACGGTGTAGCCGGGAACGGCGGCAGTCGTCCCCGTGCCGGCGTTGACGACCTGCTCGAGCATGGAGACGAGCTCGCTGTTGACCGACAGTGACAGCACCTGGTGCGTCGCCGACGGGCCCGTAGGGCTCAACGCGCCCGATGGGCTGACCGTTGCCTGGACGAGCTTCGGCGCCACGAACACGCCGCCATTGGCCACGGTGTTGTAGGCGTCGAGGACCTGCAGCGCGCTGACCGCGTCGACCTGGCCAATGGGCAGCGAGACGTAGTCGGTCGGCTCCCACTGGGCCGCAGTGGCGAGCAGGCCGTCTGACTCCCCCGGGAAGGAGAGACCGGTGGGCTCTCCGAAGCCGAGCGACTTGACCTGGTTCAGCAGCCGCGGCTCCCCGACTCCCTGGGCGATCTCCGACGTCCCGATGTTGGACGACTGGGCGAGGATCTGCGTGGCCGTCAACGACTCGGTGGGATGCGGCTCGGCGTCGTGGAAGGTCGAACCGTCCAGCTGTATCTGGTCGGGCACCGTGAAGACGGAGTTCGGGTTGATCAGTCCGTCCTCGAGCGCCGCCGAGAACGTCACCAGCTTGAAGACCGACCCCGGCTCGTACAGCTGGGTCACGGCCAGGTTGCTGGGTGCCTCGTTGACGGCGTCCCGCGGTCCGATGGGGACCACGCCGTTCGCGTTGGTGTTCGACGACGTGCTGGGCCCTCCGAGGGCCGCGGGATGCGTGGCGGCGAGGTCGGCCATCGAGAGGATCTGGCCGGTCTTCACGTCCATGACGACGGCGGTCCCGCTTACCGCGTTCGACGACTCGATCGCCTTGGCTAGCGCCTGTTCGGCCTCGTACTGCAGCTGCGTATCGAGAGTGAGCTCGAGTCCGGTGCCCGGTGTCGTCGCCACTTGGTTCGTCACCGGGGACTGCGGCAGCGCCACGCCGGCCGGAGACTCCATGATCGTTTCCTTGCCGGCGGTCCCGGCAAGCTGCTGGTTGTTGCCGTACTCGAGCCCCGCAGCGCCCTGGCCCGCGGCGTTGGTGAACCCGACCACGGGGGACGCCAGGTCCCCGTTCGGCACCTGGCGTTTGGCGTCGGCGATCAATGTGATGCCGGGCAGGGAGTCCGAGGAGATCGTCTGCCCCGTGGACTGCGACAACTGGCGGGCCAGGACGACGTAGCCGGATCTGCGATGCAACTCTGCGGCCAGCGTGTCGACGGGTAGGTGGAGCAACGGCGCCAGTGCACCCGCCGTCGTGAAGGGGTGCGCGACCTGGAAGTCGTCGGCCACGACGTCGTCGGTGGGCACCGAGAGGGCCAACGGCGATCCGTCGCGGGCGTAGATCCCGCCGCGCACCGACGGCAACGATACCGAGATCGAGGACTCGCCCCGGGCGGCCGCCTCGTAGGCGCCGGCGTGCAGTACCTGGACATCGATCAGTCGTGCCACCAAGAGCAGCATGGCCACGACGAGGACGAAGCGGACGAGCCGCACCCTGCGCTGGAAAGTGGAGCCGACCCAGGTGGTTCCGGGCAGGCGCGTCACCTTCGCCGGCTGCCGGCGGCGCCGGTAATGGGCCTGCGACGCCGATGACGATGACGATGACGATGACGATGAAGCGGCAGGACGTCGGGATGGTCGTGACGGCCTCGCCGGCGAATGCCGGACCGGTTGGCTCGGCCGGTGGCTCGGCCGCGTTGACTTGGCGGTGCGCGCCGCGGACCCTCCCGGCCGGCGACCGGCCGACGAGGAACGATCCTCTGCGGTCTGGGCTGTGCCGGCGCGCGCGCGCCGAGGCTCCTGTCGGGTCGCCGTGCTCATGGCGTCGAGGTCGCGCTTGTGGTCGAGGTGCCGGTGCTCGCAGTCCCGGTCACAGCCCCCGGGGCCGGCGTCGTCGCCGCCGGAGCCGGCGTCACCTTCGGCGTCGGCACCGGCGTGGACAACGAGACGTAGGGCAGCTCGATCACGTTGGCCGGCCGCACCATGTGCAGCTGGCCGGTCGCCGCCCCCACGATGCGCGCCGGCGTCTCGAGCTCCGAGACCGACAGCTCCGCCTGGCGGTGCGCGCTCTGTTCGAGCGACAGCTGGTGCTGCAGCGAGGACAGCCGCACCTGGCCGTTGGTCAGGAAGGCCTGCGCCACGACCACGGCCAGCAGTGCTGCGACGACTAACGAGACCGACATCACGTTGAGCATTCGCCCCCGGTTCCGCCGGCGCGGCGCGACGGTCCGCAACGCGCGGCGTGGGCGTGCCGCCTCGCCCCGACGTGAGGGAGTGGCAGAGACATCTCCAGCCCGGCGAACGGGCGCCGCCGTTGCCGCCGGAGGAGGCGCCATCAGTCCGCGTCCGTTCGCACGATGGCGCGCAGTCGTGCCGCTTCGGCCCGCGGGTTGGCCGCCACTTCGGACACAGACGCCTTGCGGGCACCCCGGAACACGAGTCTGTGCCGGGGCACGGCGCCGCACACGCACGGGAGACCGGGCGGGCACACGCATCCGCCCGATGCAGCGTCGGCAAAGGTCCGCTTCACCAACCGGTCCTCGCCGGAGTGGTAGCTGATGACGGCACACACGCCGCCGACCCCCAGGTGTGACAGCGCGACCGGCAGCGCAGCCTCGAGCTGCCCCACCTCGTCGTTCACCTCGATCCGCAAGGCCTGGAAGACCCGACGGGCCGGGTGGCCCCGCCGCCGCGCCGCCGCCGGCACGGCCGAAGCCACGACTTCGGCCAGTTGCCCTGTAGAGGTCAACGGCCGGGCTCCTACGACGGCCCGGGCGATGCGCCCGGACAGCCGCCCCTCTCCGTTCTCGCGGAAGAGCGCGGCCAGCGCCTCCACCGGCATCTCGTTCACCAGGTCGGCCGCCGTCACCGGGGCCGACGGGTCCATGCGCATGTCGAGCGGCCCGTCGGTGCGGAACGAGAAGCCGCGCTCGGCCCGGTCGAGCTGCGGCGAGCTCACGCCGAGGTCGAAGAGGACGCCCGACAGCGGCTCGTCACTCAGTCCGAGCTCCACCAAAACCGGCTCCAACGCCGAGAACGGGGACCGGGCCAGGGTGACCCGGTCCCCGAACGAAGCCAACCGTTGCCGGGCCGCCGCCAATGCCGTGGGGTCCCGGTCCAGCCCGACCAGGCGCACATCACGATGCGCCTCGAGCAACGCGCCCGCATGCCCTCCCCCGCCGACGGTCGCGTCGACGAGCACGCCGGGGGGGACGGATGCGAACACCGACACCACTTCGTCGCGCAGCACGGGGATGTGTTCGAACGAGTGGGCCATCTGCAGCTCCTCGGCCGGTGGGTCGAGGGGGAGGTGGAGATCCAGACGACCGCTGCGGAAGAGGGTGGAGTGGCCTTCCAGCGCGCCGGTCGAGGAGCTGCACATGGTCCATTGCGTCTCCCGGGACGAGACGTCCCGGTATGTCCTCTCTTGTTCTGTCCTCTTTCGTCCCGTCCTCTCTTGTCGTGTCCTCTTCCTTGTGTCTTCGGCATGCCCTGCAGTCGTCAGTCGTCCTCGAGCAGCCAACTCTCCTCGGGTACCACGCGCGACTCCCACTCCGCCGGGTTCCACAGCTCGATCCGGTCGATGGCTCCGTGCACCAGCACCTCGGCGTCGAGCTTGGCGAAAGTCCGCAGATGGGCGGGAATCGGCATCCGCCCCTGCCGGTCGATTTCGACCTCGGCCGAGTTCGACGCCCAGATCCGGGCCCGGTTCCGGCCGCTCGAGTGACCGGTGTCGGCCCTCTCCTGCATCACCTGCATCTGTCGCTCGAATTCCCCGGGTGTCCAGAGCGCCAGACAACCCTCGGGGTGCTGAGTCAGGTAGCCGCCGCGCTCGAAAGGGACGCGGAACTTCGCCGGCAGGATCACCCTGCCTTTGGTGTCGAGCGAATGCTCGTACCTCCCGACGAACCCTGCCACCGATCTGATCTCCCACGACGCTCCCTGGCCTGCGCCCCTTGACGCACCCTCACACCATTTCGCGCCACTTTACGCCCTTTCCCCCCACCAAACAACCACCAGGACCCACATGCAACCCAACCGCAACAACAGCCCTCCCGACCGCGACGCCGCGACCGCTCCCGAGGGCAGCCGGCCGCCCGTCTCCGCCGGACCGGTTTCGGCGGCGACCCGCCCCAACCGCCTCGAACAAGTGGGGCATGGGACCGAAAAAGTGGGCCCTCCACGGGGGGCCGCGAGGAAGGAGAGGAGAAGGCCTCTGCCCAAACACCATCGCCCGACCCGACCCGACCCGACCCGACCCGACCCGGCCCTGCCCGGCGGGACCCGGGCCGAGGCCGGCTAGCCGGTCGTCGAGTCGCCCCAGCGGGCGAACGACCCCAACAACAGCTCGCGCAACCGCCCCAAGTCCCTGACGGGCGGATCCAGCTCGCGCAGGCCGACCGCGACTTCGGCCAGATCACCCGCCAGCTCGGACTGCGACCGCTCGTCGATGTTCATGAGCGCCAGCATCGGCGCCGGATCCCAGGCCAGATACGCGCACGACGAGAACAACGCGCCCTCCCGAGACCGCCACTGGGACAACCCGACCACCTTGCCGGCGCCCGCGAAGACCTCGCCCGGGCCGCGCCCCGCGAAGCACACCAGCTCCCCGAGGTCCCCGGGGATCGAGCGCCCGGCGTGGACGGTGAACCCCCCCGGACCGAGCTGCGCCAGCGCGTCCGCCCACCACGCACCTACCCATTCGGCCGCGACCGAGACGTCGTGCACCCAGAGCGGGTCGTCGCGCGGGATCCATGCGTCGACCCACAACTGCGCACCCGGCTCCAGGTACACCGCCCCGCCTCCGCCGTGTCGCCGCGCCAGCTCCACCCCGCGCTGGCGCATCGACAGCGGATCCACCAGTTCGGTCGGCTGCGTGCTCCCGAGCACCAAGGTCGGCCCCGTCACCTCACGGACCAGGGCGACCCGGAGCAGCTCGGTCCGGAACGGCTCGACATCGAAGAACGACTGCGGCGAAGGTGTGGGGGGCAAACCCTCAGGAGGCCGCAGCGAGATACGGCTCCCACAGCGGATCCACGTCCGAGAGGTGCCGCAAGCGCCACAGATGCCCGTCGGGCGGCGCCGGCTTCACTCGAAGTGTCCAGCCCAATTCGGACAGCAACTGGTCGGCCTTCACCAGGTTGTCCCGCTTGCACGCGGCCACGACGTTGGACCAGTCGTGGGTGCCGCCGCGGCTGCGTGGGACGACGTGGTCGATGGTGTCAGCCGGTTGGGAGCAGTAGACGCAGAGCCCGCCGTCCCGCCGCAGCACCGAACGGCGTGTGACCGGTGGCGTGCGCGCCCAGCGCGGGATGCGCACCATGTGGCAAAGCCGGACGATGGAAGGAACCTCGACATCGAGCCGCGCCGAGTGGAAGATCTTGCAGTCGTCACGGATCGCCACCGGTTCGGCCCGGCCGGCCAGCATCAGAACGACGGCACGACGATCAGAGACGAGGGCCAGCGGCTCGTAGGTCGCATTGAGGAGGAGCACCCGCTCCATACCCCAGAGAGGCTATCCGCGTGGCGGCCGTGACCTCTGACACCATCGGAGGAAGGCGACGACGTCGGACGGGGCGAGCGCGCCCGTCTCGCCGTCCCCACCGTTGGCAGTGACGAGCCGGAATCGCCAGTAGGCGTCACCCGGTACGGGCAAGAACGGAGGTCGGCGCCACCATCCCCGCCGCGCCAACCGGAAGACGGCGGAGAGCGAGGCCCACCAGAGCTCGGGGTGTGCCAGGACGGCCCGGGCGACCACGAGCGCATCGCGCATCCGACGATCGCTCCTGCTCATCCGGCCATTGATCCCGCTGCTCGTCCCAGCGCTCATGTCGTCGTCCCCACCCCGCGCCACCCCACGCGGGCCGCACCGATCAACGGGCCTCGGTCCCCGAGCCCACCCGGCACCACCGTGGCCCCCCGCGCGAAGTCGAGCCGGCACAACCGGTCCATCTCCGACTGCACCGCCCGGAAGAACGGCGGGCCGTACCCGAGCGCGACCGAACCGCTCACGACGGCCAGGGGGAGGTCGAGCAGGTTCACCACCGACGCGATGGCGCGCCCGACGAGCGTCCCGGCGTGCTCCACCACCTCGGGTGGGGCGAGCCTCGCCGGCTCGCCGGTCAGGGCCTCGATCGCCGTCCCAGATGCCTCGGCCTCGAGGCACCCGCGCCCGCCGCATCGGCACACACGCCCGTCGGGGACCACGATCACGTGGCCGACGTGGCCGGCGTTGCCAAGGCGCCCATTGAGCAGGCGGCCGTCGAGCACGATCCCCCCACCCACTCCCGTCGAGACGACCATCCCGATGAAGTCGTCACAACCGCTCGCCGCGCCGACCCATCCCTCCCCCAACGCCAGGGCCTTCGCGTCATTGTCGACGTAGGTCGGAAGCCCGGTCATCTCGGCCAGCCGTCGCCGGAGGGGAAAGGAGCGCCAGGCCGGGATGTTGAGGGGCGAGACCTCCTCTCCTCCGGGGCTCATCGGCCCGCCACAGCCAGTTCCGCACACCACCACACGGTCAGCCGGACCGACGGACGACAACGTCTGCTTCACCAGGCCGGCCAGGTCGGCCCACAGGAGTTCCCCCGCGGCCGCACTCCCCTCACCGGCGGGTCCGTCCAAGCCCGCCCGCGTCGGCACCGTCGCCCGCTCGCCCAGGGACCCGTCGGGGCCGACGAGACCGGCGGCCAGCTTGGTGCCCCCGATGTCCACCGCCAGGGCGAGGTCAGTCACGGGCACCTCTGTTCAGCGAGCAACGAACACGGACGGGCATCCCAAGGCACGGAGATGGAGTACGCGGAGCGAGGGATCCCGTGAGGCCACAGCCGAGGCGGCGGAGCGGACCCACCGGCCTACCGGGTGCTTCGGCTCAGAGGGGCCGCGGGGGCTCCCGTGGAGTGCGGCTAGCCCTCGCGCCGGTGGAACCGGGTGCGGAACCAGTCGCGCGCCTCGCTCACCGCGCCCTCGATCCCATTCGACGTGCCGCCCGACTTCGACTCTCCCTCGCGCGATCGGCGCAGATCGGCCCAACCGGCACGACCCATGCGCCGCAGGTTCCGCTCGAACCAGACCGCCGACGCGAACATGATGACGACACCCACGAACCCGGCGATGACCGACTTCGAGTAGAAGGCCACGAGGATGACGACGCCGAGCACGAACGTCACCGCCGCCCACTTGCAGTAACGGCCGGCATGTCTATAGACGGTCTCCGACCGCACTCGCTCGGCGAACTCGGGATCCTGACGGACCAAAGACTCCTCGAGTTCAGCGAGGATTCGCTGTTCGTGGTCGGAAAGCGGCACTACCAACTGCCCCCTTGGATCTCCACATCCATCTGCGTCCCATGTTTACACGCCCGGAGGGCGTGGACAACGGGAACCCGATCCATCATTCCTGCCTCAGCAGACGTCTCCACCGGCGGTCAGCTTAGGGCCGGATCGGAGACGAGAAGACGCGGTCACGGACCTGTAACGAGCAGCGGCTGCGGTTGGCCGGTGCATCGTCGGGCGCCCCCCGGCCACGTGGCGCCGGACCCGGCCACCGAGGCGACCCCGGCGGCGCAAGACCCGCCCCGACTCACCTCGGCTACTCCCGGGGTCCTCGGGGCTTGCGGCGCATGACGAGCGCCGTGATCAGCGCTCCGAGCAGGCCCGAGATCACGATCACGACGATCAGCGGGGCCTGGCGGTTGAAGACCCAGAAGTCGATCTGGACCCTCCTGAGGTTCGCCAACGCGAACCAGACCAGCAAAACGACGGCGACGGCCATCCCGACCTGGGTCGCCTGCCGCCGGCGATCGACCTTCTGCTCGCCCCCATCGGACTCGACGTGATCGCTGTGCACCGGGCGCTTTGCCACCTGGCCATTCTGCCGCGACAGGTGCCGCTCTGTGTGGAGGCCCCGAGCGAGGCCATCCGACGGTCGAGACGCCGCTCGTCGTCGGCTCGACTTCGGCCGTCCGACTCCGAGCTGCTATGGAATGGTCCCGAAAGGAGCGGCCCATGAGCCCGAGCACGAGCACGAGCATACGCACGAGCCAGATCATCACCGGCGCCCGCACCATGTGGGAGCTCGTCGACCGGCGCGCCAACGCGTCGCCCGACCACCCGTTGCTCATCGCTGCCGACGGCCAGACGCTCTCCTGCGCGCAATTCCGGGACCGGGCCGAGCGGGTGGCGGCCGGCCTCCAGGCCATGGGCGTCACGACAGGCTCGATCGTCTCCTGGCAGTTGCCCACCCGCATCGACACCGTGGTCCTGTCCATCGCGCTGGCGCGCCTCGGTGCCGTCCAGAACCCGATCATCCACCTCTACCGCGAGCGTGAGGTGGGTTTCGCCCTCGGCCAGACCGGTGCCTCCCTCTTCGTCGTTCCCGGCACGTGGCGCGACACCGACTTCACCGCCATCGCGGAGCGCGCGCTGGCCGACGCACCCACGCGGCCGACTGTCCTCGTCACCGACCACGGCCTTCCGGAGGGCGACCCCGCCGTTCTGCCCCCCCCGCCGCCGGGGACGTCACCGGAGGACGCGCCCATCCGCTGGATCTACTACACGTCCGGCTCCACGGCCGACCCCAAGGGCGTGCAGCACACGGACCAGACGCTCATCGCCGGCGGTTGGGGCCTGGCCCGGGCGCTCGACATGGGGCCTGAGGACGTCGGCTCCATCGCGTTCCCCTTCGCGCACATCGCGGGACCGGACTATCTCGTCACGATGCTCTCGTTCGGCTTCCCCGCCGTCCTCGTGGAGGCCTTCTCCGCGCCAGACGTGTTGCCCATCTTCCGTGCGCACGGGGCCACCATGGTGGGTGGCAGCACCGCGTTCTACGTGGCGTACCTGGCCGAGCAGCGCAAGAACCCCGCCGACCCGATCCTCCCCTCGCTCCGTCTCATGTCGGGGGGTGGCGCGGCCAAGCCCCCCGAGGTCCACTTCGAGGTGCGCGACGAGATCGGCGGTCGAGGCGTGGTGCACGGCTACGGCATGACCGAGGTGCCGATGATCTCCAACGGCTCTCCCCACGACACCGACGAGCAGCTGGCGAACACGGACGGCAAGCCGGTGGATGGGGCCGACGTCCGGATCGTCCGGCTCGACGGCCGGCCCGCCGGACCCGGCGAGGAAGGCGAGGTCAGGGTGAAGGGCCCCATGGTCTTCCACGGCTACACCGACCCGGCGCTCACGAAGCAGGCGTTCGACGAGGACGGCTACTTCCTCACCGGCGACCTGGGCAAGCTCCGCGCCGACGGCCACCTGACGCTCACCGGCCGGCTGAAGGACGTCATCGTGCGCAAGGGCGAGAACATAAGCGCCAAGGAGATCGAGGACCTGCTCTACAACCACCCCAAGGTGATCGAGGTGGCGGTGATCGGGATCCCGGACCCCGAGCGCGGAGAGCGTGTTTGCGCCGTGGTGCAACTGGCCGGCGACGCCGACGACCTCGAGCTGGCCGAAGTCGTCGCCTTCTGCCGCGACGCCGGGCTCATGACCCAGAAGATCCCCGAACAGCTCGAGGTCCGCACCGACTGGCCGCGGGCGGGAACCGGCAAAATCGTCAAGAAGTCCCTCCGCGACGAGTACGCGTCCGCGTGAGCGCTCCGGTGCCCCATCAGAATCGGGAGCCGGTCTCGCGACGCGGCATGGTCCTCCCCGGCCCCATCGGCGAGCGCCCCTACCGGGTGGTCTTCGTCTGCACCGGCAACATCTGCCGCTCCCCGATGGCCGAGGTGATCACGCGCACGATGGCGCAGTCCACCGCCCTGGCCGACGGCACGACCCTGGGCGACCACCTCGAGGTCAGCAGCGCCGGCACGGGGCCGTGGCACGAGGGAGAGCCGATGCACCCGTTCGCCGCGGAGTCGCTCGCCCGCGCCGGGTATCCGCCACACCGTCACGTGGCGCACCAATTCGTGTCGTCGGACCTGGCGCGGAACGACCTCATGGTGGCACTGGACCGCCGGCACCAGCAGACGCTGCGCGGGCTGGGCGCGGACCCGGAGCGCCTGGCGCTGCTCCGGGCCTTCGACGTTTCCGCCGGAGCGGCCGCTGACGTGCCCGACCCGTACTACGGCGACGAGCTCGTCTTCGACGACTGCCGGGACATGATCGCCGGCGCCTGCGCCGGGCTTGTGGCGTCGATCGCGGCGAACTGGGACACCCTCTGGGCGGCGTAGCGACCCGCGCGCACTGCACACCGACGCACCTGCCGACCGACCCCTGCCACCTCGGCAGGCAGGGCAGCGTAGGGCCGGGTAGGGCAAGCACATCCTCCGCTATGGCATGGCCACACAAAATGGCTGGTCAGCGACCAACCTGCCCGGGGCTCGCGTCAGGTCGTGTGACATAGTGCCGACGTGGTCTCACGCCGGGTCCGCCGTCGCCGGACGGAATTTGTCGTGGGAGGCGGGCTCGTCCTCCTCTTGTTGATCTACTTCGCGTTCTTCTCTGGCGGGTCGGGGACGCCGACCACGTCGACGACGACGACCACGAACTCGGCCCATACGGTCGCCGCCCAGCATTTCCCGGCGCACTCCCCGCTCAACCCCAATTGGACGGGCAATGGCCGCACGGTGACCGTCGGCTTCGGGGGCGACGTGCACTTCGCCGGCGTCGTCGGGGAGAACCTGGCCAAGGACCCCTCGACGGCCTTGGGCGACACGATCCCGCAGCTGTTCGCAGGTACGGATCTGCGCATGGCGAATCTCGAGACCGTGGTCACCGACGGCACCTGCCCCGAGCCGCAGAACAAGCCGTACATCTTCGACGCGCCCGCGTCCGCCATCACTGCCTTGAAGAGCGCGTCCATCACCGTGGCCACCGAGGCCAACGACCACGGTCTCGACTGCGGGCCCCAGGGTCTCTCGCAGAACCTGACTATCGCGACCCGGGCCAGTTATCCGATCCCGGGGATCGGCAACAACGCCGCCCAGGCCTTCGCGCCGTACCGCGCCACGATCGACGGCCAACGCATCGCCATCATCACCGCGACCCAGATCATCGCCGACAACCTCGTCAACACCTGGACGGCCACGGCGACCCAGCCCGGTGTGGCCTCCGCCATCAACCCCACCCAACTCGTGCGCGAGGTCCAGCAGGTGCGGCGCACGGCCGACACCGTCATCGTGTTCTTGCACTGGGGCACCGAGACCCAGGCCTGCCCCAATCCGCAGCAAGGCCCTTTGGCGCAACAGCTCGTCAACGCCGGGGCGGACATCGTCATCGGCTCGGGCGCACACGTGCTCCTCGGCGCCGGCTACCTCGGCAGCGCTTACGTCGACTACGGACTCGGGAACTTCGCGTTCTACGACGACGCGCCGCCCGAGACCGACAGCGGCTCGCTCATCATCTCCGCCGACGGCCGCCACGTCACGAACGTCGTGTTCCGCCCCGCCACGATCCTGGCCGGGCTTCCCCAACCGCTCGCCGGACAACCGGCCGCGACGGCGATCCAGAGCTGGAACTCGGCACGGAGCTGTACCAACCTGTCCGCGACCCCAGCGAAGAGCCTGGCCACGCTGAGCGGGGAGACCAAGCCCTTCGTCGCCCGGGCGGTCACGGGGACCCAGGCCACGACGACCACCACGACCACCACACCGGGAAATTCGGCCAGCGGCGAGACAACCACCACTACGTCCACCCCCAGGACGGGCTCGTCCACGACCACGACGGTCCCGGCGTCGACGACCACCTCGCCGACGGACAACGCCGGCGGCTAAGGCGAGGCCGTAGTCGCAACGACGCAACCGGTCACCGATCGTGGCCGCGCCACCCACCCCGTGTGCACGCTCAGGCCGGATCCATTTCGGACCACGTGTGCGGCCTCTCGCCGAACGCATCCTCCCCCGGGATGCGCCGGTAGCGGAAACGGATCTCTTCCAGGTCATTCGGCTCGGGCACCGTCTCCTCCGCCAGGCGCAGCACCATGTCGGCTTGGCGGCGGAGCACCGCACGCTGCTCGGCCGAGGTCGTGTCGAGCATGATCGACCCCAACGAGTCGATGAGCCGGATGATGACCGCGGGCATCCCACGGGCGGACTGGCGGATCTTGTCGAAGGCCCGATTGACCATGCGGGCGTACGAGGGATCGGACTCGATCAAGCGCACCCCTCCCGCCGCGTCCCGGTAGACCCCCTCGTCGAGGATGCGCCCCGACACCCGGCCCAGTCCCGCCGAGAGCCAATCGATGCAGGTGAGGGCGGTGAAGGTGTCGTTCACCGCCGCCGACAGGGCGCGGATGGCGATCTCGACCAGCTGGTCGATGGCGAACACTGGGTCTTGGACCAAGGTCCGGTGCGGACCCGTGACGTGGGCCTTGCTCAGCGCCAACGCGACTTCGGGCGCCGCGCCCCGGGGCCAGACCATGGCCAGCGGGCGACCAGTGGCCAGGTAGTGACCAGGCCGGTGCTCCAACCGGACGCACGAGTCCGTCCGGGTGGCGATCGCGATCAGCTGCGAGTAGCCGACGTACTGGATGTACCCGCTCACCTGGGAGGGGACAACGGCGCCACGCTCCTCGATCAGCTTGAGCAGTTCCGGCACGCTCTTGCCGCTTTGCGGCTGCGCCGCCGCGTCCCACGATGCGCCCACCATCTCCGGGAATTCGGCGTCGATCGATTGCATCAGGTCGTCCGCGATGCCGGCGATGACCTCGGGCAGCTGGATCGACTTGGCGATGTGATGGATGAAGTAGATGAGGACGCCGATATCGACGAGCAGCAGCGCCTCGGCCACGGAGGTCGAGAGATAGGGGACGAACTTGGGGCTCACGCTGTTGATGGAGCCGAGGACCAACACCGAGTAGACGAAAGTGCCGACGAAGATGCCGAGGGTCACCTGGTTGCCGACGTCGCGCACGAAGTTGCGCATCATCCGCGGACCGAACTGTTGCGACGCCAGCGTCAGCGCCAAGATCGTGATCGAGAACACCACGCCGACCACCGTGATGACCCCGGCGGCGATGGCGGTGAGGACCTGGCGCTCGCTGTCGGCGCCGCCGGTCCGGATCCACGGCGGGAGTGTCCCGGGGTGGTGGTAGGCCGCTACGTCGACCTCGAACGTGATGACGAACAAGAGGACCGAGACGACGACCAAGACGCTCGGGACGACCCACAAGGTCGTCCGCAGCTCCTCCCAGCGCCAACTCGGCAGCTGGCGCCGGTCCTTTCCGACGCGCGCGGGCTGCGGCACGGTGACGTCGTCGACTCCCGTCACGAGACCAGCCAACGGGAAGATAAGCAGGCGCCATGCGACGGCCCACATGCACGGGGTTCGACGCCGACACAGACAAACACCAACACAGACACAGACACAGAAACGGGGACGGGGATCGGGCAGTCAGTCATGGCACAGGGGTCACACTCGCCGACCAGTCTTCCCGGCACACCGCGTTGCTGCGAGCACTCACGATAGTTCGCTCCCCGACCGACCGCGGACTTGAGGCCGGACCGGAACCGGACCGGACCGGACCGGAACCGGACCAGATCCGATCCGGTCCCAAGCCGATCCAGGCTGCCGTCAATCCGAGACGGCAGTTTCGGCGACCGTGGTCTGGGGCATCACGTCGGCCACCAGTCGCTCGTCGTCGGCCAGCAACGAGTGCGCGAGCTGCTTGACCATCTCGATCAGCTCGGGATGCTCCTCGGGGTTCCAGCCCTCGAGCAGCTCGGTCAAGCCGCTGCGCCTCGCCTCGGTCAGCCTGCCGAGCGCACTGGTCCCCTCCTTGGTGAAGGCGAGGTCGCAATCGGCGCCGCGCTGGTGCTCCTCGATCATGCCGGCCGACACCAGTCCCTCCACGCCGGGCTGGATCACCGACGGGTCGACCTTCAGGCGCTCGGCCACCTCGTTCACGGTGCACGCCGGCCGGTCGGCCAGCCGGTAGAGCAACCAGACCGAGCGCGGCGGCAGGTCGATCCCGGCCCGCTGCGCCAGCGTCTCGTAGAGCTCGGCGCGGTTCTCCCGGGCCGACAGGCGCTGCAGCGCCAGCTCGATCTCGTCCAGCGACGACCGCGTCTGCATCGCCCCGGCGACCTCGCCGGTGTCCACGGTCTCGACGGTCCGGCGCAACGGCACCTCGGGCAGCAGGAAGCTCAGTAAGAACGCAAAGGCACAACACGGCACGGCGACGAGGAACACGGTCTGGACCGCGTGGGTCACCGCGCCGATGTACTTGGTGAAGAACACCAAGCCTGCGGCGGTGGACTTGAGCCGGGTCAGCAGGGCCGGGTCGAGCGCCTGCGGGTTGAACGATTGGAGCAACCTCTTCGGCAGCGTGGCCAGGGTCGGAGCGAACGTGTGGGTGAACACAATGGCGTAAATCGCGCCGAACACGGCGGTCCCGAACGACCCGCCGATCATGCGGAAGAAGGTGGCGGAGCTCGTCGCCACCCCTAGCTGCTGGTAGGACACGGCGTTCTGCACGGCAACGACGAGCACCTGCATGATCAGGCCCATGCCGAGCCCGAAGATGAACATGTACAAGGAGAAGAGCCAGGAGTTCAGCCCGGCATCGACGAACGAGAGCAGATAAGCCCCCAGTGTCATGAGGGCGGTGCCCATGATCGGGAAGACCCGGTAGCGGCCCCAGCGCGTGACCAAGCGGCCCGAGACCACGGAGGCCCCGAGCATCCCCAACATCAGCGGCAAGATCCGCAGCCCCGACACGGTCGGGCTCACGCCGTCGACGTTCTGCAGGAACAGCGGCAGGAAGGTGAGCGCGCCGAACATGGCGAAGCCCATCACGAAGCCGATGGCACTGGCCGCGGTGAACACCCGCACCCGGAACAGCTGCAGGGGGATGACCGGCTCGGCCGCGACGCGCTCGACGAGGACGAACCCCACTGCGAGCAGGACGCCGAGCACCGCGGTGAAGACGCTGGGAGCCGACACCCACGGCCACGAGATCCCACCCAGGCTGGCGAAGAGGATGAGCGACGTCGCCGACCCCGCCAGCAACACCGTGCCCGCGTAGTCGATGGAGTGGCGCACGCGGCGCAGGTGGCCCGGGAGGACCGCGCCGGTGACGAACAGCGCAAGGATCCCGAGCGGGAGGTTGATGTAGAAGACCCAACGCCAGGTCAGGTAGGTCACACAGAGGCCGCCGATGAGCGGGCCGATGACCGTGGCCACGGCGAACATGGCACCGAACAGGCCCATGTAGCGGCCGCGGTCGCGCGGCGAGACCACGTCGCCGATGATCGTCTGGGCGCCGACCATCAACCCGCCGCCGCCGAGGCCCTGGAGCGCGCGGAAGACGATGAGCTCCGTCATCGTCTGGCTGAGCCCGCACAGTGCAGAGCCGACCACGAAGATGACGATCGACGCCTGGAAGAAGGTCTTCCGTCCGTACTGGTCGCCGAGCTTCCCCCACAGCGGCGTCGACACCGTGGAGGACAAGAGGTACGCCGTGACGACCCACGCCAGGTGCGACCCGCCGTGCAGGTCGCCCACGATGGTGGGGAGCGCCGTCGACACGATGGTCTGGTCGAGCGCCGCGAGCAGCATGCCGAGCAGCAGCGCGCCGAGGATCAACCACAGGCGCCGCTTGGTGATCTTCTCGTTCGCGGGGGGCGATGCGACCGCGCTCACACCCACTTCCCCGACCTCTGCCACGATCGGCTCAGAGTAGGAATGTCCTGCTCCGAATGCAACCACGGGGTGTCCGCCGAGCCGTTCCGCCGGAACCGGTGGCGGCGGACATCGTCGCCTCGCCGCCGCGCCGGATCGGACCCCTCCGCCGACCCGCGCTACGGTCGCCGGCGGCGGCCTGCTGCCGTAGGAACGAAAGACAGGAACGAAAGACAGGAAGGCCCACGACCCATGCGTACACGCCTCACCGAGCTGCTCGGGATCGAGCACCCCGTCATGCTGGCCGGCATGGGGGGCGTCTCCTACTCCGCGCTCGTTTCCGCGGTGTCGGAGGCCGGCGGCTTCGGCTGCCTCGGCGCGTCCACCATGAGCAACGAGAAGATGGTGGAGGAGATGGCCGCCGTGCGCACCGCCACCGACAAGCCGTTCGGCGTCGACCTGCTCACCGCCCTACCCGGCGGCATGACCGACCAGGTGAAGCTCGTCATCGACGGGGGGGCCACGGCCTTCGTGGCCGGCCTCGGCGTCCCGACCGAGGTCGTTGACCTGTGCCACCAGCACGACCTGGTCGTGGTGAGCATGTGCGGCAAGATCGAGCACGCCGTGCGCGCCGTCGACGCGGGCTGCGACTTGGTCGTGGCCCAGGGCACCGAGGCCGGCGGGCACACCGGTCAGATCGCCTCGTTCCCCCTGGTGCCCCAAATCGTTGACGCCGTCGGCGACCGGGTGCCCGTTGTCGCGGCGGGCGGCATCTTCGACGGGCGGGGGCTGGCCGCCGCGCTCGCCCTGGGAGCCGACGGTATCTGGGTGGGGACGCGCTTCATCGCGACGCCCGAGGCTCGCGGCGTGCTCGGTTACAAGGAGAAGTTGCTGACGAGCCGCGAGGACCAGACGACGGTGAGCCGCGCCTATTCGGGAAAGACGATGCGGGTCGTGCGCAACCAGTACACCGACTACTACGACGCGCACCCCGAGGAGCTCAAGAAGTTTCCGGAGCAATTGGGTGTCTCCTACGGGAACGGGACCATGCATCTCGGTGGGGATTCGTTCACCGACGGCGTCGACGTCGACAAGGAGTGCTACCCGGCCGGCCAGGGCGTCGGGGCGATCACGGAGCTGCTCCCGGCGGCCGAGCTGGTGCGTCGGTTCGTCACCGAGGCGGAGTCGGCCCTCGACCGCACGGCCGCCCTGCGCTGAGCGAGCAGGCGGGGCGCATGGCCACCGGGGTCGACGCGGAGCACCGGGTCGCGCTCGTCACCGGGGCGAACCACGGCATCGGGGCCGCCACGGCAAAGGCTCTGGCGGCCCAGGGGATGTCCGTCCTCTGCGCCTACTTCCGCAGCGACCGCATGGGCGGCCTGGACGACCCCTCGTTGCCTGCCGCCTACCGGGCCACGCGCCTCGCCCGCGCCGACTTCGTGGTCGAATCGATCCGGGCGGGTGGGGGCCGGGCCCTGGCCGCCGAGGCGGATCTCGCTGATGCCTCGACGATCCCGTCCCTCTTCGAGACGGCCGAAGAAGAACTTGGCCCGGTGCAGGTCCTCGTCAACAACGCGTCGGGGTGGCTTCCCGACACCTTTGTCGCCGCGGCCACCACCGATCGCTTCGGGCGCGTCCAAGCGGCCGTCACCGTGGACTCACTCGACCGCGTCTTCTCCGTCGACGCCCGGGCGGCCGCCCTGCTGATCGCCGAGTTCGCGCGCCGCCATGTCGAACGCAGAGGGACGTGGGGGCGCATCGTCGGCCTGACCTCGGGAGAGGGCGACGGCTTCCCCGAAGAGGTGTCCTACGGTGCCGCCAAGGCGGCACAGGTCAACTTCACGTTGAGCGCAGCGAGCGAGCTGGCGCGGTTCGGCGTCACCGCCAACGTCGTGCACCCGCCCATCACCGACACCGGCTGGGTCAACCCGAAGACCGCGTCCCTCGCCCAGTCCGTCGGACGCCGGGTCGTCACGCCGAAGGAGGTCGCCGCGGTGATCGCCTTCCTGGCGTCGGACGCCGCCGACCTGATCACCGGCAACGTCATCCGCCTGCGCTGATCCCTGGCTCAGGCGATGCGGTACGTCTGCAGTCCCTGCGCCAGGATCTTCCCCGAGTCGTCGGAGGCTGTGATCTCGGTGAAGATGAACTCGCGGGCTCGCCGGACGGTACGCGCCGAGCAAAAGAGGTCGGCGCCGGAGTTGGCGGCGACGTACTGCACGGCCATGGAGACCGTGGAGGCCCGGACGCCTCGGTCGAAGTCGTGGTTCGACCACGCCGCCAACGCGCCGGTCGTGTCGATCGCCGTGCCCACCACGCCGCCGTGATAAGTGACGCCGTCGTTGCTCAACTCGACCCGAAACGGGAGGCGGGTGGTGACGTCGTCCGGCTCGTAGCGCTCGACGACCAGGCCGAGCCAGGACAAGAACGGGGTCTGGGCGAAGACCCCCGGCATGGCCGCCCGTCGCTCGAGCTGTTCGTCCTCGGTGAGGCCGCCCGCCGGCCGGTCGCTCACCCGGCTCCCGCCAGCCCCACTGGGCAGGAGACGCCGGTGCCGCCGAGGCCGCAGTAGCCGTTGGGGTTCGCCTCGAGGTACTGCTGGTGATACGGCTCGGCGTAGTAGAACTCGCCGGCCGGCTCGATCTCGGTCGTGATGTCGCGGTAGCCCGCCTCGTGCAGCGACTCGCCGAAACTCTTGGCCACTCGCTGCGCGGTCTCGGCCTGCTCGGGCGTCGTGGTGAAGATGGCGGACCGGTACTGCGTGCCGACGTCGTTGCCCTGCCGCATCCCCTGCGTCGGGTCGTGGCCCTCGAAAAACACGCGGAGCAATTGCTCGTAGCTGATGACGGCAGGGTCGAAGACGACGAGGACCGCCTCGGCGTGCCCCGTGCGCGCGCTGCAGACCTCCTCATAGGTCGGGTTGGGCGTGATCCCGCCCGCGTACCCGACGGCCGTCGTGTAGACGCCGGGGAGCTTCCAGAACAAACGCTCGGCCCCCCAGAAGCAGCCCATTGCGAAGATGGCCCGTTCCATCCCCTCAGGGAAGGGCGGCGTCAGCCTCGTTCCGAGCACCAGGTGCGGTGCCGTGACCGGCATGGCCTCGTCACGGCCGCCCAGCGCGCGGTCGGGTGTCACTCTCTCGGTCTTGCGTGAGCGGAACAGCCCCATGGCGCCTCCTTTTGGGGACCCGCGCTCCCCCGATCCCGGCAGGTGCGCTGCTTTCAGTATGAGGACGCGGCGGCATCTTCGTGCAGGCCCAGAGCGAATTCGTCATTTCGCGTCACATCACGGAATATTTCGATATATCATTACTGTTCATTACTGACAAAACAAGCCTGACCCGGGACACCTCCGGGCCGGGCAGCTACTACGAGGAGACCTACTTGATGCCACACAACCATGATCACGAACACGACCACGAGCACCATGACCACGAGCACAGCCATGACCAAGAGCACGGCCACGACCACGAGCACCGGCACGACCACTTCGGCGGGCACGCCAGGCGTGGACCCGGGATGCGCTGGGGCGGAGGCCGAGGGGGTTGGGGAGGCGGCCGGCGCATGCGCCGTGGCGCCATCCGGACCGCGATCCTGGTCGCCCTGAAGGAAGAGCCGGCACACGGCTATGAGGTGATGCGCCGCCTCGAGGAGATGAGCGGCGGAATCTGGCGGCCGAGCCCAGGATCGGTGTACCCGCACCTCCAGATGCTCGAGGACGAGGGCCTCGTCCTGTCGTCCGACGTCGAGGGCAGCCGCACCTACACGCTGACCGAGGCGGGCCGAGCCGAAGCAGAGAAGACCACACTCCCCTGGCAAGCCGCCGATGAAGGCGACGAGAACCTCCGCACCCTCCGCCTGGCCGTCGGCCAGATGGCCAGTGCGGCGAAGCAGCTGGCGGGAGATGGCGAGAGCTCGCAAATCGAACGCGGGATCGACGTGATCCAGCGGGCTCGCAAGGAGCTGTACCAGATCCTTGCCGAGGACTGACCACCGTACGGCCAGTACTGTGCGGTCACAGCCATGACGACCGCGACGACCGCAGCGGCCTCCCTCGATGGTGCTTCCGCCAGCAATGGCGAAACCATCATCGAGACGGCCGGACTCACCAAGACGTACCCCGGCACCGATTTCCGAGCCGTCGACGAGCTGAACCTGCGCGTCGCAACCGGCGAGGTCTTCGGACTGCTCGGGCCGAACGGCGCGGGCAAGACCACCACGGTGGGCGTGCTGACGACCAGGGTCATTCCCTCGGCCGGCAGCGCGTTCGTCGGGGGGATCGACGTCGTGCACCACCCGACGCTCGTCAAGCAGCTGATCGGCGTGGTCTCGCAGCAGAACACCTTGGATCGCCAGCTCACGCCGTGGGAGAACCTCTACTTCCACGGCCGCCTTTTCGGGATGGGCGCCAAGGAGTGCCGCCAGACCGCGGACGATCTCCTCGAGCGGTTCCAACTCAGCCGCTTCGCGAAGGCGTCTGTCTACGCACTCTCGGGTGGCATGGCGCAGCGGCTCATGGTCGCCCGCGCCATCTTCCATCGGCCTGCCGTGCTCTTCCTCGACGAGCCCACTGCCGGCCTCGACCCGCAGGGCCGGCTCGCGTTGTGGGAACTGCTCGGAGGCCTGAACGCGGAGGGGCAGACCATCATGTTGACGACGCACTACATGGAGGAGGCGGACAAGCTCTGTAACCGCGTCGCCATCATGGACCACGGGAAGATCCTGGCGTTGAATACGCCCGGAGACCTGAAGCGCAGCGTCGGCGCCGACACCATCGTGACGGTGAAGGCCAGCGGGGACACCTCAAGATTGGCGGGGGCCTTCGAGACGGGCTTGGAGGGCGTCACCCGGACGCGCAGCCTTCCCGACGGCGTCGAACTGCAGATCCGCGGCTCGGACCGGCTGGTGCCGCGCATTGTGGAGGTCGCTGAGGAGGCGGGCTTCTCCCTGGCCGACCTCTCGGTCGCCGAACCCACGCTCGAGACGGTGTTCATCGGGCTCACCGGGAAGGAGCTGCGCGACTGATGTCTGCCGCCACGACGACCGTCCCATCGACCACGTTCGGATCGCCCGGGTCGCGCCACGTCGAGCTGAGGCCCACCCGTTCGGCCGCCGCGGCCAGCTGGACGTCGCTCCGTGCGCTGATCCTGCGCGACCTGGTCGTCCTATGGAAGCACAAGATCGAGTTCACGGTGCGCACGTTGGTGCAGCCGTTCCTCTTGTGCTTCGTCTTCCTCTACGTGTTCCCGAAGATCGGTCAGGGCATCGGCGCCGCCAGCGGCATCCCGGGCGCCGAGTCGGCCTTCGCCACGGTGTTGGTGCCCGGTGTCGTCGGCCTTTCGATCATGTTTCAGGGCATCCAAGCCGTGGCGATGCCGCTGGCGCAGGAGTTCGGCTTCACCCGCGAGATCGAGGATCGGGTGGGGGCGCCCTGCCCGATCTGGCTCGTCGCCATCTCGAAGGTGATCTCCGGGGCTGCCCAAGGACTGCTCTCAGCGGCGATCGTCCTGCCGATCGCGTCGGTCGTGCACGCAGCCGGCGTCGAGGCGAACATCAACTTGCACTGGCTCCTCATCGTGACGCTCGTCCCGCTGTCGTGCGTATGCATGGCGTCGCTCGGGCTGCTGCTCGGGACATCTTTCGAGCCGCGCAACCTCGGGTTGATGTTCGGATTCATCGTGCTGCCCATCACCTTTCTCGGTGGCACCTACTACCAGTGGACGCGGCTGGCACCGGTGAAGGTCGGGTCAGTCCATTGGCTGCAGATCCTCGTGCTGGTCAATCCGCTGATCTACATCAACGACGGCATGCGGGCCGCCTTCACCGACGCCGCCCACATGCACCTTTACGTGATCTATCCGGCGATCGTGGCGTTCAGCGTCCTCTTCTTGACGCTCGGCCTGAAGAACTTCCGTCGGAAGGTGCTGGCCTGACCTCAGAGCACCCGCAACGCCTCGGGGAGCCCGCGCTCTGCCCGTGTGAACGCTCGCAGCGAGCCGAGGTCCCCGACGCGGGCCCGGGCCAGCTCCAGGCAGACGCCAAGGCAGATCTCAACCGAGTCGGGAGGTGGATCGGGCACGGTCAGACCCCGGACACTGCACACGATGTCGTCTCCGTGCACCACGACCTCGAGCACTCTCGTTCGCACGTAGTCGCACAACGGGACCTGGCCCCCGGCGACCCGAACGACCGGGACCGCACGAGCGGACGGGGCACGGTCCAACAGCCCCACCAGCTCGTCGCGTGAGGTCGTGCACGCCGCGGTCACGACGCTGGCCCCGGTGAGCGCGAAGGCCTCCGCCGCGGCCCGCAGCGATTCCGCAAAGGGGTCTTCGCCGTCTCCCTCGACGCGGTTGCGGCCGAAGAACTCACCGACAGTGACCGGGCGCAGGCCGACCGGCTCCGCGTCCGTGAGCAGTTGCTCGAGCCAGACCACGCCGTGCACGGCGTGGGCGGCCAGGCCGCCGACCGTGTAGTCCGCCAACGCACTCGGCTGGTCCCAGGCGTCGACGACCTCGGCGCGTCCGAGGATGCCCCGAACCCAGTCGACCCCTCCGATATAGGCATCGACGAGCTCCCGTGAGAGCGACGGACCCTCCACGCGAAAGGACAGTAGGACATGGAGCGACAAGGCCGCTTTCGCGGCGGCCGAACGACCCGGGTCACTCGGGACAGCCTCCACCCGCCGACCGCTCGGCCAGAGACCGGCCCACCTGGCCCCAGTCCGAAAAAATGACCGAACGCGTCCGTTTGTGACACCAACTGGGTAGGGTGAAGCCCGACCGTGCAGCCAGAGTGCGCAACCGCTCCGGAAGGGGCGAAGGGGTTGATCCCATGAAGATGAGCGGTTCTACCCTGCCGTCCGGCCTCCCGGAGGAATATGCGCGCGTCCGGGCCGTCACCGAACGCCTGGCCTCAGTCCTCAGTGCCGAAGACCAGACGGTCCAGACGATGCCGGACGTCAGCCCGACCAAGTGGCATCGCGCGCACGTCACCTGGTTCTTCGAGACGTTCATCCTGGGCGAATACGGCACCGCGTATGAACAACTCGACGAGGCGTACGCGTACATCTTCAACTCGTACTACGAGGCGGTCGGCGCGCGACATCCTCGTCCGGAGCGTGGGCTCCTGTCGCGTCCGGGCATCGAGGAGATCGCGCGCTACCGGGCCTACGTCGACGTGGCAATGGAACCGTTGGTCCGTCATCCGACCCAGCCCGGTCTCTCGGAGTTGATCACCCTCGGTCTTCACCATGAGCAGCAGCACCAAGAGCTCCTCCTCATGGACATCAAGCACGTGCTATCGCGCAATCCGCTCTCTCCCGTCTACCTGCCAGGTGCGCCATCCCCAGCGTCGGTCCACCCACCCAAGGCGGGATGGCTCGAGCACCCCGGCGGTCCCGTCGAGCTCGGGCATCGGGGACAGGGATTCGGCTTCGACAACGAGTATCCCCGCCACACCGTGCACCTCACCCCGTTCGGCCTGGCGGACCGACCCGTCACCTGCGGGGAGTGGATCTCGTTCATGGAGGACGACGGGTACCGGAGGCCGGAGTTCTGGCTGTCGGACGGATGGGCCGTGGTGAACACGGAACACTGGGAGGCCCCGCTCTATTGGTCGCGCGATCCAGACGACCCTGAGCGCTGGCTCCAGTTCACGCTCACGGGTCTGCGTCCCGTCGACCCCGACGAGCCGGTTTGCCACGTCAGCTACTACGAGGCGGACGCATTCGCGCACTGGACAGGGATGCGCCTCCCGACCGAGTCCGAGTGGGAGACGATCGCAGTGGAACACGGCGAGGGTGACAACTTCCTCGTGGACGACTTCCTCGACCGCGGCGCTCCCCACCCTCGTCCCGCCGTCGATACCAACGCCCTCTTCGGTGACACGTGGGAGTGGACGTCGAGCGCGTACTCACCGTATCCGGGCTTCCGAGCCGCGCCCGGTGCGGTCGGCGAGTACAACGGCAAGTTCATGGTGAGCCAATACGTGCTCCGCGGTGGGTGCTGTGCGACCCCGGCGGGGCACGCCCGAGCCACCTATCGCAACTTCTTCCCACCCGGAGCGCGCTGGGCGTTCGGTGGAGTCCGGCTGGCACGGGATCCCTGAGACATGGCCTACACGATCGACGTGCACCTCACGCCGGACGAGGTGCGCAGCCAGATGTTGACCGACGCGCTCAAGGGTCTGCAGGGCGACGAGAAGTCCATCCCGCCGGTGTGGTTCTACGACGAGCGTGGCAGCCGTCTGTTCGAGGAGATCACCCAGCTCCCCGAGTACTACCCAACCAGGGCGGAGCGGGCACTGCTGGAGGAACACGCGCCCGCCATCGCCGAGATCTCGAAGGCCGACACGCTCGTCGAGCTTGGTGCAGGCGCGTGCGACAAGACCCGCGTACTCCTATCGGCCCTCCAGGGCACCGGCACATTGGCCCGCTACGTCCCTTTCGACGTCAGCGACGAGTTCCTGCGCAGCGCCGCCACCACGCTCTCGGAGGAGTTCCACACGCTCGACATCCACCTCGTCATCGGTGACTTCCACCAGCATCTGGCAGAGATCCCAACCGACGGGCGGAGGATGGTGGCCTTCTTGGGCGGGACCATCGGCAACCTCGACCCCGCCCAACGGGCCCGCTTTCTCTTCGACCTGAACTGCACGATGTCGAGCGACGACTCGTTGCTCCTCGGCACCGACCTGGTGAAGGACCCGCGGCGACTGGTGGCGGCCTACGACGACGCCGCCGGCATAACGGCGGATTTCAACCGCAACGTGCTTCACGTTCTCAACGAGCAGCTGGGCGGGGATTTCGATCCCGAGCAGTTCCACCACGTGGCCCTCTGGAACGAGGAGGAGCAATGGATCGAGATGCGCCTTCGCGCCGACGAGGCCACCGAGATCTCCCTGTCTGAGGCCGGGATCACCGTGAGTTTCGACGAAGGCGAAGACCTCCTGACCGAGATCAGCGCCAAGTTCACCCCGGCGAGGGTGGAAGAGGAGCTCAACGAAGCGGGCTTCGTGCTCGAGGACATGTGGGGCGCCGAGGACGGCGAGTTCCTCCTCACCTTGGCGCACCCGTACTGCTGAACCGGCCCAGGGCGCTCCTGCACCCGTCCACCTCGGTGCGGAGACTGCTCAGACCGGGATCGGCTCTTCTTCTCGCTGCGGCTCAGGCGTGTTGACCGCTGCAGTGGGACGACGTCGTCGCACCACGAGCCAACCGACGAACAGCACGAGCAACAGGCCGAGTGCTCCGATGCTGAGGACGCTCGCGGCCACCAGGTGGGGCGGGCGGTAACGGAAGGTCACCACGTCGCGCCCCGCCGGGATGCGTATCTGCTGGACCAGATCGAACGAATGCACGGGCGCGCTGCGCGGCGACCCGCCGTCCACCGAGACCGAGCCCATCCAGCCCGGGTCCCAGGCGACCGATCGAACAATGGTCCCTGCTGCCGGCGCGTCGACACTGACCTGCTCTGACTTCGTCGTGCTGGAGATGATGTGGACGTCGAGTGGCAGCCCGGAATTCGTGGTCGCCGAAATGGTCACCGGCGGTTGGGAGAACACAAACACCGCGTAGCCCTGTGACGTGCCGGCGAGTCGCCAGTGCCCTGGCGTCACTGCCGTCGAGAGGGCGCCGCCGAGCTCGTAGACGTGGCCCTCGACGGTGATCAGGGCGCGCTGCGCAGGGACGCTCCCGAGCACCTGGACGGACAGCCCGACGGCATTGCCCCGCGGCAGCCGACCTGTCACGGCGTGCGACCCGGCGACCACCGGGGCGAAGGGTCCCCACTGCACCGATCCGTCGGGACGCAGCGCGCCGAAGCGGACGGCCGCGCCGGTGCCGGCCGGATTAGTGAACACCAGCCTCGCCGAGCTGGGTGCGAGCGATTCGGCAAAGAACCACGAGCTGGTCTGGCCGGTGTGCAACGCCGGCCTCGGGCCGGGGAAGAACGGGTAGGCCGTTTCGTTGTAGGTGGCCCCGTAGCCGCGAGGCAGGACGGGGTCGGACCCGATTCTCTCGGAAATCGGCTGCAGGCCGGCGGTGGTCGTCGGGATCGTTGCGAGCGGAATGAGAAAGTACTCGGGCAACGTCACGATCTCTCGCAGGTTGAGCCGGTCGAGGGTGCCGCTGCCGAGCTGGCCGATGTCGAGATCGTCCTGCTCGTGCGTGTGGGTCATGGCTTCGTATTTGCCGTTGACGATCGACGCGTAGCCCGAGATCGACGGCAGTCCGGGGATGATGTTGAGGTCGGGCACGCCCTGGGGGCTGTTGGGATAGCTCGAATAGGTCTGAGGGTCGTAGTTGATGAAGCGGCCACCGGCGGGCAGATGGGCGGCCATCAGCTGCTGAATTGGCGTCGTTCCGCTCACGAGGTCGTTGGTGGGCATCAGGGTGAGCTGGCTCGTGAGCGCCATCAGGCCCAGGTCGACCGCGACGAAGACCCCGGCCAACCCCAGCCACTGCGGCCCGCGCAACCTTGGTCGCAGCCAGACCAGGGCCGCCGCAACGACGCAGAAGGCCAACGCGATGATCGTGGCCTCGCGCACGGTCGAAGTGACGACCGGGCTCGCCGAGACACCGGCAAAGACGTGGACAAGAGAGCCGGTTGCCGTCAAGGCCCAGATGGCCAGGCCAAGGACGATGGCACCAGGCACGAGGGCCACGAGCCGGTCGTAGCGCGTCCAACGGTCGCCGACGCGTGGCGTGTCGGTCCGGTCGATCCAGCCGGCGAACAAAACGCTCACCGCGGTGGCGACGATGATCATGTTCCGGCTCTGCAGTCTTTGGTTGCCGTAGAGCGGGATGTCGTTGAAGATGCGTTCGAGCGGGGTGTTCGAACCGAGCGCCAGCAGGAACCCGAAGACGCCTACGCCGTACCACGTCAGCCGGTCGCGCGCCGCCAGCCGGCTGGGCCACCGCGGGTGGAGAAGCGTGAGGAGCGCGACGAGAGGGAGTATGCCGAGGTAGATCCCGACCTCGGGCAGGTTGTACTGGCTGAAGAACTGCGCTTCGCCGAGATGCCCGTAGCCGCCGTCGATGTACGGCACGAGGGCGAAGATGCTGAACGGCGTCGGGAAGCTCCCTGCGGCGGCGAACACCCCCGACCCGCGCTGGGAATTGCGGATGGCCTCGAGCCCCGGCAACCACTGGATGGCCGCCAACGACAGTGCGAGCGCCGCACCCGTCGCGCACCTGGTCAGCACCCGCCACCATCGTTGCGGGTCCCGGCCCGCGGAGATGGCGGCAAAGGCAATCACCAGGATTGCCTCATCGAGCATGGCCTCGGGGGCGCCCCCGAGGATGACCGTCGCGAACGCGATTCCGAGGAGGATGGTCCAGCGCCACCGCCCGTCCCGCACGATGTGCAGCACCGCCAGCAGCATCCACGGGATGGCGACGTAGCCCTCGGTCATGTCCACGTGGTTCACCTGGCTGAGCACCGGTCCCGCGAACGCGAAGGTGGCCGCCCCGAACACACAGGCCACGGTCGAGAGCTTGAGCGCCCGCAAGAAGACGTACATGCCGACGGCGATCAACGAGAAGAGGATCACCTCGGTCGCGATCCACGCGGCGCGGTCAGGAAGGACGACGAAGAGCCCGGTCAACGGATAGAACGCGCCGGCGTTGAAGTCCGCCATGAGGGGCGTGCCGCTGAAGATGTACTGGTTCCAGAACGGCAACTGGCCGTGGCGCAGCATCGACCCGACCAGGACGTGCAGGGGGTAGTTCTGCTGCAGGTTGTCCCCTGTGATGATCAGGCGGCCCGCAATCAGATCGGGGAGCACGAACCCGGCGAAAGGGACGGCGACCAGCAGCAGGTAGGGCCACAAGGGTCCGATGTGTGCTCGTAGTCGATCCACAGGCGAAGCGTTGCTTTCCGGGGGTCTCGGGACGGCGCGCTCCCCCGATGACCCGGTGGGGCGCAAACCGACGAAGCTAGCCCCGTTCGCTGAGAGTCCCCTCAGAAGGGTCGTTCGAGGGGTGATTCCTCGGGCCGTGCCGAGTCCGTCCTCGTGATGCTGCTCGACGTTGAACGCCATTGCACGCTCGGCTCGAGTGCGGAGCGCTCGAGCCGGTCCAGGTGCGAACGCGCGATGGAGAGGAGATCGGCCAACAGGTCGTCACCCAACAGGAAGGGCATGAGTCCGAGGTCGAGCAGCTTGGTGTGCGCCGCCCGGTAGTAGTGCTCCTCCGACTCCACCCGGGGATCCGCGAGGTGCGCGATCTTCGCCCCGCCGGCGGCGACGGACACCAGCTGGGCCAGCTCCATGACGGAGAACGACTCGGTGAACTGGTTGAAGACGCGGAACTCGCCGGCCTTCGCCGGGTACCGGATCGCCAGCTCGACGCAGGCCAAGGTGTCGCGGATGTCGAGGAAGCCGCGCGTCTGCCCACCCTTCCCGTACACCGTGAGGGGCTCCTCGGCGGCGGCCTGGATCACGAACCGGTTGAGCACGGTTCCGAACACGGCGTCGTAGTCGAACCGGGTGGCCAGGTCCGGGTGCAGCGTTGTCTCCGGGGTCGACTGCCCGTAGACGATGCCCTGGTTGAGGTCCGTGGAACGGAGCCCCCACGCCCGGCAAGCGAAGGCGATGTTGTGGCTGTCGTGCACCTTCGAGAGGTGGTAGAAGCTCCCGGGTTGTTTGGGGAAGGGCAGGACGTCGGTCCGGCCGCGGTGGGTGATCTCGATGTACCCCTCTTCGATGTCGATGTTCGGGGTGCCGTACTCCCCCATGGTGCCCAGCTTGACCAGGTGGATCGTGGGGTCCACCTCGGCGATGGCGTAGAGCAGGTTGAGCGTGCCCACCACGTTGTTGACCTGCGTGTACACCGCGTGCTTGCGATCGACCATGGAGTAGGGCGCGCTGCGCTGCTCGGCGAAGTGCACGATGGCGTCGGGCCGGAAGCTCCCGACCATGTCGTAGACGAAGGCCTCCTCGGTCAGGTCGCCGATGAAGACTTCGATGGCGTTCCCTGAGACGTCCTCCCAGCGCTGGACGCGCCGGTGCAGCGAAGCGATGGGCACGAGCGAGCCCACCCCCATCTCGAGGTCGTAGCCCCGGCGAGCGAAATTGTCAGCGACCGCCACCTCGTAGCCCGACCTGGACAGATGGAGCGCCGTCGGCCAGCCCAGATACCCGTCACCGCCGAGGACCAGAATTCGCACCTGACACCTTCCGTTTCCGTGACAGCCAGATTTCACATAAATGACAGTTGGGAGTCTTCCCCCGTAGCCTGGGACAATCCTGAGAATCCTGTTAAGGAACGTTTCGAGTTCACAGATTCGGCCTCAGCTGTGACAGAATCACTGCAGTTTGATGAAGATTTTTGGCCCCGCGAGCATCCCCGGCGGGAATGCAAGTAAGGAATCTCCAATGCAGCTCGTGCCCCCGAGCGCTACCCCAGACGCAGACTCCAGGATCGAAGACGCCGTCCCGGTGACGACGCCTTCCGGCGCGCCTCGGATCGCGCTGGCGCGGACCGCGCTGTTGGGTGCAATCGGAACTGCGGCCATCGTGGTCGGGTCCCTCTTGGGCGGGCAGTCCTTCGAGACGCATCTCCCGGGCGCGTGGTTCTTCGGCATGCCGGGCGGCCCACTCGGATGGATGGGCACGAACGCCACCATGCCGCCGATCGTGTCGCTCGCGCTGGTGTTCGGCGGGCTCATCCTCTTGACTCGGGTGTGGCTCGGCTTCCTCCGCATGCTCAAGGTGCACGGGGGCTTCCCAGTCAAGCGCGTGGTGCTCGTCGTCCTGGTGTGGGCCGTGCCGCTGCTCCTCGCGCCCCCGCTGTTCAGCCGGGACGTGTACACATATGCCGCACAGGGCGAGATGGTGAGCCATCACATCAATCCGTATTCGTACGGCCCCAGCGTGCTCGGTGCGACGCCCTTCAACACCATGGCGGACACGGTATGGTCGAACACCGAGTCACCCTACGGGCCGACCTTCCTGACGATTGACGGCGTCCTGGACCAGGCCTCGGGTCACCAGGAGCTGGCCGACCTGGTGCTGCTCCGCCTGATCGAGCTGGCGGGGATCGCCTTGATGGTGGCCGCGACGCCGACGCTGGCGCGCTCGCTCAAACGCGACCCGGCCCATGCCGTGCTCCTCGGGGCCGGCTCACCCCTCGTCCTGCTCTCCCTACTGGCCGGCGACCACAACGACGCCTTGATGGTGGGCCTGTTGATGGCAGGTCTCGCCGTGGCGAAACGTTTTGGCACGGTGCCCGGCATCATCCTGTGCGCGCTGGCGGCCGGGGTGAAGTCGCCGGCCGCGCTGGGCGTGCTGTTCCTCGGCTGGGTATGGGCCGGGCCTGGTGCGCCGACGCGACGCCGGATCGGGCACACCGCCCTCGCCGGGCTCATCGCACTCAGCACCATGGAGGTCGTCACCCTCGTCTCCGGCACGGGGTGGGGATGGATACGCACGACCACGACGGCCGACGCGTCTTTCACCGGAGTCACGCCCGTCAACCTCGTGGCGCGCGGCGCGTCCATCCTGAGCCACGTTGTCCAGGTCCCGCTCTCGACCATGGACTTCCGTCCCGTCTTCAGCGTGCTCGGACTGCTGATCGCCGTGTATGTGGGCTATCGCTTGTTGCTCCGTTCGCCCCAGGACGGCGTCGTTCGTTGCCTCGGCTTGACGCTGCTCGTGCTTGCGCTGCTGGGCCCGATCGTGTGGGCCTGGTACGTGACGTGGGGTTTGGTCGTCCTGGCACCTGCCGCGGCCGGCCGCCTGCGCACTGCCCTCATCGTCATCAGCACGTTCTGGGCCTTCGCCGGAGTGACCTCCGTCCACAACATCTACATGCGATTGATACACACGTCCGTGCTGACTGACCTGTTCCTGGTGGCCCTGCTGCTCGCCGTCGCCCTCATGCCCCTGGGTCAGTTCGCCGCGACCCGTCCCGATCGGCCCCGGCTTCCCCGTTGGCGACCGGGCCCCGGGGACGGCACCACGACCCGTGGTCCGCTGCTGGGCGACGGGGTACTCGCGGGTGCGGGTGCGGGAGCGGGCGCCGGCTCGTAACGGGCCTGGCCTACCCACTCAGTCGGCCAGGTCCAGCGCCGAGACCACCTGCCGGGGGCGCAGACGCACGACGAGCTCTCCGGGGACGCCGTTGCGGGCCCCATACTCCTCGGCCCGGTCCGCGCCCATGTAGCGCCCGCCGATCCGGGCCGCCCAGGCCCGGAGGTCAGAGGGGTCGTCGCTCAGCTCGGCGACGCCCTCCACCACGACAAAGCTGAAGGGCGGGCGCTCGTCGTCGACGCAGACCGAGGCGCGGTGGTCCCGCGTCAGGTTCCGGCCCTTCACGGTCGACGCGCCCGTGTTGAACACGAGTGTGCCGTCGTCGTCGACGTCGTACCAGACTGGAGCCAGATGAGGCCGGCCGTCGGCCCGCACCGTCGCCAACTTCCCCGTGTGTGGAGGCAGCGCAATGAGGAACGCACGCACCTCCTCGCCGTTCATCGGACGGTAGGGCACTACTCGGAGACACCGCCGTGGGCCGTGTGAGCGGCGAGCCAGCCTTCGATCATCGGGCCGAAGGCGGCGGGGTTGTAGGCGTCTTCCTCGTAGGAGAACTTCATGTCGCCGGCGTAGTGCAACACCGTGATGTTGTGGGCCTGGTGCACCGACCCGTCGCCCGGGTCCTGCATCCGGTTCTCAATTCGGCAGATCCACCAGCCGCGCTCCTCGTCGCACACACACCACGAGTGCGGAAACGAGTTCATGGCCCGGTTGGGCCATTGCGCCATCAGCGGCGCGATCCACCCGTAGATCTCGTCGGGCCCCCGGAACGTCCCGAAGGTGTGCTCCAGGTAGGCGGCATCCGCGGTGAAGAGGTCGGCCCAGTCGCGCCACTCGCCCGTGGCCGCACAGCGGTTCGCCGTCTCGAAGTAGTGCTGGTGGGCGCGGTCGAGCTCCTCGCGGCTCCATCGGGGCGTCATGACTTCAGGATCCATTCACTCATGGTGACACTGCGGAGAGTGGCGAGGTCGACCAAGGCGGAGATCTCCTCGATCATCTCTGTGATGTGGGCGTTCATGCGCTCGGGGTCGCCGTCGGCACAGTAGAAGAGCATGGGGTCGGTCACGTGCTCCAAGGAGGGCCAGGCCTCTTCGACGATCCCCCGCAGGGGGGGCGCCCCCTCGCTGAGCGGCCGGAAGACGGCGTTGCGGACGTAGCGGGCCCGGGGCTGAATCGCCTCGGTGATCGGCGAGATCCGCGTGTGCCACCTCGTCATCCATTCGTCGAAGGTCTGCTCGGGGTGCTGTTGCAGGAGGGCCACAGTGAGGACGCCCGGCGAGCGCTGGCCGTCGGGCCAATCCCGCGGCTTGGACCACTGGTTCCCCCCGTAGTCGCTGTAGAGCGACTCCACGACGGAATAGCCCTCGAGCCGCGTCGACGCCCTCGCCAGCACGTCCTCGAACGGTTCCCGATGCTCGACCGAGTCGACCCAGAGCGACACGAGCGCGTGCAACGGCGTCTCACCCTCAGGTGTCGGCACGGGGGCGGGAATGTCGCTCGCCGGGTCGCGGACGTCGATGCTCAGGCGCAGCGGGTCGAGATCGAGGAGCTCCGGCGCCACCTGGCCGAGGACGACGTCAGCCACCTCGGCGCGGGTGCGCGACGCGTCCAGCCAAACGAGGTACATCACCTTCTCCACACAGCCCCCTCTCCTCGGGTCACCAGGTAAGCCCAAGCGCCTCGCGCATCGTCGCCTCGAAGTCGGCGTCGCGCAGGTTGCGCCGGAGCTCGAGCACCATCACCGCGTCCGCTCCAACCTCGACCCGGACAGGCGAGTAGGGGTCCTCCAGCGCGTCGGCCACGGCGGCCGCCACAAGCTCGGGCCCCGGTCGGCCCTCGGGCCCCAACAACGTGCTCACCGAGGCGCCCCACTGCGCGTGCAGGTCGGCGTAGGCCGCCGGTCCGACGTGGTCGTCTTCGTGCTTCATCCCCGGCGCGATATAGCCCGGTTCGATGATCACGACCCGGATCCCAAAGTGCCCGAGCTCGAAGTACAGCGACTCGGACATCGCCTCGAGCGCATGCTTCGAGGCCGCGTAGGCGCCTTCGAGGGGCGTGCCGATCTTCCCCTGAATCGAGCTGATGTTGACGAGCACCCCGCTCCCCCGCTCCCGCCAGCCCGGAAGGACCGCTTGGGCCATCCGGAGGGGACCAAGGGTGTTGACGTCCAGCACCCGGGAGAACGTCTCGATCGGGTAGGTCTCCATGGGTCCGAATCCGGTCAGCGCGGCGTTGTTGACGATGGCGTCGAGTTCGCCAGCCGCCGCCACCGCCGTGCGCACCGACTCGTCATCGCTGACGTCGAGGGGGAGCACGAAGGCCGCGTGCGCCCCCTCAAGCAGTGACACGTCCCGGGCCGTGGCGACGACCTCGTGCCCGCGTTCGGCGAGGAGGTCGACGGTGGCGCGCCCAATGGCGCGCGCCGCACCGGTGACGAGGACACGCACCGATCAGGCCTGAGATGGCGACGTCAGGCCGACCAGTTCCTCGCTGACCTGCCATAGGCGCCGTGCGGCCTCCGGATCGCGCGCCGGGCGCCTCGGCCGCGCCGGCTTGCACTTGGCGAAATATTGCCCGCTCACCCCGGCGACCTCGGGCGACGACGCCAGGTAGATGGACGTCAGCGCTCCCTTGGCCGGGGAGAGGAAGAAGGGGCGGCTGATCTTGAGGCCAAGGGCGAGCAAGCCCCGGGCGTCGCCGTCGGCGCCATAGCCGGTGCGGACCGTGCCGGGGTGGAGCGAGTTCGCCGTCACCCCGCTCCCCTCAAGCCGGCGGGCCAGCTCCTGGGTGAAGAGAATGTTGGCCAGCTTCGACTGTCCATAGACCCGCATCCCGCCGTAGCGGGACGTGGACTGGAGGTCGTCGAACGGGATGCCCTTGCGCGCCGAGGCATGCGCCGTCGAGGCCACGTTGACGATCCGGGCTGGGGCCGACTCGCGCAGACGGTCCAAGAGGAGGTTGGTCAGCAGGAAGGGGCCGAGATGATTGATGGCGAACGTCGCCTCGTACCCGTCGACGGTCTCCCTCCGCTCGCTCAGGACGACGCCGGCGTTGTTGACCAGCACGTCGATCCTCGGCGCCTGCTCGAGAATCTCCGCCGCACCCCGGCGCACGGATGCCAGATCGGCAAGGTCGAAGACGACGAGTTGGACCTGGGCGTGCCCGTCGTTGCGTTGCGTGATGTCGGCCACCGCGGCACGACCCTTGTCTGCGTTGCGCGCCGTGACGAGCACCCGGGCGCCCATCCCTGCCAGCGCGGCCGCAGTCTCGAGGCCGATGCCGGAATTCCCTCCCGTGACGACGACTGTTTTCCCGTGCATGTCCGCCATCGTCTTCAGCCTCCTCCAGGCGAGCAGGGCGTCAGCATTCCACACCCGCTCCGAAGAACCTCCCCTGGCCGCGAACCGACGCGGCCAGGGCCGAACGTCAACGCCAGCTGTCGCGGGCCTCCACGAGCCCCCGCTTGGGGTGCAAGAAGCTGCCGCTCAGCGTGCGCTCGGCGCTGCGCATGTGCCACTGCAACAGTTCTTGGGACGCCGCCCAGGCCGCCGCAGTCACCGCTCCCCCGTCGGCCCCCGCGAGCAAGTTGTCGGTCTCGCCCGGGTCGTCGGACAGGTCGAAGAGGAGGGGTGGGAACACGGACGAATCGGTGGCGAACTGGACGTACTTGTGCCGCGGACCACGCCCGACCGCCAACGCGCAGTGGCTCATCGGGACCCCGAATGCCTTTTCAGCCAGCTGGTTGGCCGGGTCCGCGAAGTTCCATTCGAAATGGGCGGTGTCGCGCCAATGTTCCGGGCTGGGCTCGCCCGCCAGGAACGGGCCCAGCGACCACCCATCGGCCTGCAGCGGGACGGCGATGCCCAGGAACTCACAGATGGTCGGGAGCACGTCGACCGACTCAGTCACCGCGTCGACGACCGTCCCGCGCCCGGGGTCCGCCTCGGACCGCGGGTCCACCACGATCAGGGGGATGTGGTAGCTCTCGTCCCACCAGCCGAGCTTCTCCAAGAGCCAGTGGTCCCCGCCCATCTCCCCGTGGTCGCTGGTCACGATCACCAAGGTCGAGCCCGCCAGTCCGCTCTCGAGCAGGTACTCGAAGAGGGGCGCCAGCCCGTCGTCCACCTCGCGTTGCGCGCCGTAGTAGGTGGCGCGCAGCTGACGGCGTTCCCGCTCGTCACGTGGCGCCCCGATCACAGGAAGACGCATCGCCAGCGCACCGAGCGGATGGATGGCTGCTTCCTTCTCGGGCGTGGCGGCGCCCGTAAAGGGCCCCACCGCCTCTGCCGGGTACAGGTCGTGGTAGCCGATCGGGTTGCGCCGCGGCGGATGCGGCCGGATGAACGAAGCGTGCACAAAGAAGGGCGCGTCGCCGTGGCGATCGAGCCAGTCGATGACCTCGCTGCGCACGAAGGTGGTCTGAGAGAGCTCGGGCGCGAACCGCGCCGGCGCCCAGGTAGAGCCGTGCGCGTCCGCGCCTGGGAACCCCTCCACGGGCTCGTAGAGCTCGTGCGGGTTGGACGGCACGTCAACGCCGCGTGCCGCGAGCCAGCGACCCCAGGCCGGGCTCCCCCGTTCCCAAGGGTCGAGAACGAGGGCGCGGAATCCTGGAAGGACTCCCTCGTAGCTGAACAGCCGCGGGTCGCCGGATGCGACGGTGCGCGGATCGACCGACGTGTCCGTGTACCCGAAGAGCACGGGGTCGTAGCCCTGCTCCCGCGCCAGAAGGGCCACGTTGGTGAAGCGGGCGTCGAGGGGAGTGCCATTCAGGAGCGAGCGGTTCCTGTGTTGGTACGTACCCGTGTAGAGACACGCCCGCGACGGCCCGCACGGCGCCGCGTTGGCCCAGTGATTGGCGAACAGCACCCCACGCGCCGCCAGGGCGTCAAGCGCCGGCGTCTCCACGACAGGGTGATCGAGTGCCGACAGGCAGTCCCCACGCCACTGGTCGAGCGTGATGAAGAGCACGTTGCGCGCATCGGGCATGCCGCCACTCTTGCGCAACGCAGCCGCCCTGAGTCGGGGCCGACGTCTGGTCGGCGCCATTGGCCGGCCGCACGCGGCTCAGGAGGTCCGGATCGTCGCTCCGCCCAACCGGGTCCCGAACTCAATGAGCCAGGCGCCGAAGCGGGGCGCCACAGCCCGGCGCACCGCTCGGCCACCGGTAACCGGGATGCCGGCGGCCGAGCGCTGCGTCGCGCTCGTCGTGCTCTTGTGATGCTCGACCTTGTGCGTAGTGCTGCCTGATGCCACCCGCCCGGACGCGGCGTCGGCGATGAGCCCCTGCCGATGGTCGTCAGCCAGAAAATGCATTGTTCTTGCCTGAATCATGGGTCCACCTCGCGTGACCTGTTTCCGCTCCCGGTCTGCGGCTTGTGCTCCCTACGAACACCTCTCATTATAACGATGTTTGACAACAAATCAAGAATATTCTAATATAGCTGTATGCCTATGTTTACAGAAGAGCAGACGCCCCAGACGACACGAAGGGTCTGGGGCTCAGCCTCTTTGGCCAGCGACCTGTCCTGGCTCCTTCTGACGGCGGCGAAGCCCTCGATGCGGACCCGTTATCCCCAGCTGGCCGAGATCTTCAGTGGTCGCGAAGACTTGGCCGAGCGCGTCCGAACCTTCTGGGGCGAAGGCGCGGACGAGACCTCCTTTACGGAGATGCACATCCTTGCCCACTACTCGGGCGCCCTGTACGAGACGGACGCCGGCGTGCTGTGGCTGGCGCTCGAGCGCGCCGTGTCCATGGTCCCCCTCGATCTGGACGTACCCTCCGAGTCTGCCGAGGAGCTGGCGGTGTACGCCGACCGTTTCCGGCGGCTGAAGGAGTCGCCGGCGTTGTTGCGGTCGTATCTGGACCTCATGAAAGAGGTCTGGGAGCCGGTGGACGAGATGTGGCAACAGGCACTGCCGCTCATCGAGGAGGCCGGTCGTCATATCGCCATGCAGTTCGAACATGGAACGTCACTGGATGTACTTGTAACTCCCGGGTGTGACATCTTCCGGCACCGCATCTCCGAGATCACAGCGAACGTCGAGGCGGGCAAGCCGCTCGTCTTCGTCCCCTGCCTGTTCTTCGGCTCGAGCATGTACCTCGACTTCCCCGACCTCATCGTCATCGGGACCGGCGTCGGACAGGGGGACCTGGAGGCCCGGGCCCGGACCGAGTCGGTGGCGCGCCGGCTCAAGGCGGTTGCCGATCCGACGCGCCTGGCCATCCTCCACTGCCTCGCCACGGCCCCGAGCACAGTGGGAGAGCTGGCCATGCTCTTCCGGTTGGCCCAACCCACCGTCAGCATGCACGTCAAGGTGCTGCGGGAGAACGGGCTCGTGCGCTCAGAACGGCGGGGCGGCCGACTCAGGCTGAGCGCCGACCCCGGAGCGGTGGAGTCACTGCTCGGCGAGCTCCGCGCCGCGGTCATTCAGGATCCGACGACCACCGCCGGCGCCGGACTCTCGGCAGGCGACTTCGGCGACGCCTCCGACGCCGGCGACGACCCCTACGCCGGCCCCGGCGCCAGCACGACCGGCAGTGACCGGATGCCGGCGACCGTGGTCGACAGCACCCGCTCGACCGAGCCGGTCACCACATAGTCCGGGTAGCGCACCAGCAGTTCCTCAAAGAAGATGCGGGCTTCGAGCCGCGCCAGGCTCGCACCCAGGCACACGTGCTCGCCGAACCCGAAGGCGAGATGCACCGGCGTCGTCGTCCGGCGCACGTCGAAGCGGTCGGCGTCCTCGCCGAACACGCGCTCGTCCCGGTTGGCCGACGCGTAGAGCATGCAGAGGTAGTCACCCTCGCACACCGTCGTGCCCGATACCGCGATGTCCTCGGTCGCCGTACGGCAGAAAGCATGGACGGGCGTCACCCAGCGCAAGCACTCCTCCATCGCGCCGGGCACGAGCGTCGCGTCCGACGCCACAGCGGCCCGCTGCGCCGGGTGCTCGGAGAGCACGACCGCGCTCCCGGAGAGGAGCGTCCGCGTGGTCTCGTTCCCGGCCACGAGCAGCGTGAGCAGGAACATGAAGAGCTCTTCCTTTGTCAACACCTTCCCGCCGACCTCGCTGGAGACGAGCAGCGAGACGAGGTCGTCCCCTGGCCGCTGCCGCGTGGCCCGGATGTGCTCGACGATGAACGCCGACAGCTCCCCCAGTGCCGCCATCGTCTCGTCGGGCGGCAGGTCGGGCGACTCGATCGCCGCGTCGGACCAGCGCCGGAAGTCGTCCCGGTCCGCCTCGTCGATGCCCAAGAGCTCCGCGATCACCATGAGCGGGAAGGGAGCCGCGAGCGAGGCCACGAAGTCGATCTCCTCGCGTGGCTCCACCGATTCGAGCAGACCCGACGCCGTCTTTCGCATGGATTCGCCGAGGCCGGACAACGCGCGGGGCGTGAAGCGACGGTTGACCAGTCCGCGGAAAGCCGCGTGCTCCGGGGGGTCCATGTGCAGGATCGAGCGCCCGAGCATCGGGGTCCCGCTCGTCCGCAAAGGGTCGTTCACCAGCGCGCCGCGCCCCGAGCAGAAGCGCTGCGGGTCGCGGCTCAGGTCGCGGATGTCCTCGTAGCGAGTCACCGCCCAGAAACCTGGCTCGCACTCGTGCACCGGATCCTCGGCGCGCAGCCTCGCCAGGACCTCGTAGTAGTCATCCCGGGCGAAGAAGCTGGCGTCCCGCGGATCGATCGGACCGATCGGACCGATCGGATCTCTGTGCTGGTCGCCGGGCACGTCCCGAGCGTACTGTGCAGCACCACGCCGTCACCGGTGCCCGACCTCGGCCGACGGCGGATGACCACGCCTGACCACGGCTGAGCAAAGGGCTGAGCAAGGGCCGGCGCGACCCAGGAGGACCCGTGACGACCGGTGTGCGGAACGAATACGACAGCCTCTACTTCGGCGGGAGGTGGCTACCCGCCGCCACGGGCGAGCGCATCACGGTCGTGTCGCCCCACATAGGAGAACCCATCGGCTCGACCCGGTGCGCCACGGAAGCCGACGTTGACCGTGCCGTCGCCCTGGCCCGCCAAACGTTCGACGGGTCGTCCTGGCCCCGGTTCGACGCCGGACCTGTGGTCCCCCGTCGGCGGCTACAAGGAGCGCGGCATCGGGTGCGAGTACGGCCCCGTGGGACTCGAGGGGTACCTCGAGTACAAGTCGATCTACGGCGCGTGAGCGGCGGCGCGTGAACGACGACCCGACCGGTCCCGCCGGCCACGGCGCCACCGGCCTCGATTCCTCCGCCTCCATCCGCCCCGGTGCTTCCCCGTACCCCGCGTCCGCCGAGCACGCCCCCCTGTCCGGCCTCGACGAGTTCCTCATTCACAACGCGCCGTACCCGGTGCGGGTCATGTGGACCCCGGACGCGCAGGCTTACGAGCGCGTGTGGTTCACCTGCCAGGACAGGGTGGGCGAGCTGCTCGTCGTCATCGGGCTGGCCTTCTATCCGAATCTGGGGACGGCCGAAGCCTTCGCCATCGTGAACGTGCGCGGCACGCACACGACGGTCCGCGCCCACCAGATGCTGCGGAACGACCGCATGGACATGACGCTCGGCCCCTTCAGCTTCGAGGTCCTGGAGCCGTTTCGCCGGTGGCGCCTGCGCCTCGATTCCGGCGGTCCCGCCACCGACCACGGCATCTCCTTCGACATCACCTGGCTCGATACGAAGCGGCCCGTTTTCCGCCAGCTCGGCGCGGGCGTCATCGTCGCCGGCCGCGCCCTCAGCCCCGTTGCCGGCTACGACGGCTTCGGGCGCCAGGAGGGCTGGGTCGACGCCCACGGCGAGCGCTTCGAGCTCACTGCCGCCACGCACCTCGGCACCCGCGACCACCACTGGGGAACGCGCGACGGGGTGGGCGGGCCCGGGCGCTACATGGGGATGCAGCACCCGCACAGCGGCGAGTGGGTCGAGTTCGACGACTTCGGCATCTGGGGCGACCACGTGCTCTACAACATCGGCGACGCGCGCAAACGAAGTGCGACGCTGACGAAGCGCGTCCACCGTATGCGTTTCGAGCCCGACACCCACCTTCTCCACAGCGGCGAGGTCGACCTCCACTTCGCCGACGACAGCGTCAAGACGCTGGCGTTCGAGCGTCTTGGCAACCAGATCGCGTTCTTGCGCTGCGGCATGTACGGCGGTCCCAACGGGGGCACTCCCGACGGCGACCTCTGGCACGGCATGCCGGTCGCGCACGGCGACGAGGTCGTGGTGCACGGCGAGACCCTCGACGTCAACGACCCCGAGGTGCGGCGCCGCCTCGCCGGACAGGACCAACACCACTGCCGCGTCACCTGCGACGGCGAGGTGACCTATGGCCTCGTCGAGCCCTACGACACGCTCTGCTACGAGGTGGCGAAGGCCGGCGTCATGGGCTTCTCGCTGCTCGACGCCGGCGGATAGACACCACACCACCGACTCCGCGCCCGATCCTTCGGTGCCGCTCGCCGCCCGCACCGCCGGACCCTTCGCGGCGGACTCCACCGGCCCCGCCGCCGGCAGTCTGCACCGCGCGAACCCTGACCTACGACGTTCCGTCGCGGTTGCGGTTGCGTTGCTTTTTTGGACCACACACGGAACGACAACGCGACCAGGCCTTTTGCCCCTTCGCGCGCGCCAGCGCGCCCGCCTCCGATCGTGGTCTGACCGAGGAGGCCGGTGTCACAATGGGAGGAGGGAGCGGGCGCATCGCCGAGCGTGGGCCGGAGGGCAGGGGGAATGCACAAGGTGTCGGCCTGGGCCGACGAGAGGTCGGTGCCGTTCACTGTCACCGTCCTCCTCGCCGCCGGCGCGCTCGTCTACACCCTGGCCTGGTCCACCCTGGCGGCTCACCACCACTGGCATCAGTACAGCGACCTCTGGAACAGCGCCGGTCTCGCGCTCAACATCGGCCACGGGCACTTCGCCGCCGTCTACGCCCCGCCCTCACAGCTCGATGCGCCACCAGGCTTCGAGTTCCTCCTCGCGCCGCTGATGATCGTCGGCCACGACCTCCTCGGCCTCGGCGTGTTCCGTGGCGAGGGCTCGAGCGAGCCCTTCAGCCTCATCCTGGCCGTCGCGGCCACGGTCGTGGCGTCGACCGCGCTGTTCGCGCTCGATGCGATCGCCCGCCGCTGGGAGTGCGCCGATCACCAGCGGTTCGCGTTGTCGGCGGTCGCGGGGCTGGGCGTCGTGAGCGCCGCGGCCTTCTGGGGTCACCCCGAGGACTGTCTCGCCCTCGCCTGCGCGCTCTGGGCCGCCCTGGCCGTCGACCGTGACGGGGCGGCGGGGCTCCCCCGGGCCGCCTGGCTCCTTGGTCTCGCCGTCGCCTTCCAACCGCTCGCCCTGTTGGCGGTGGCGCCCGTGCTCGCCCGTTTCGGCTGGCGCCAGCTGGGTGGCGCGGCGTGGCGGCTGGTGCTGCCGACCGCGGTGGTGCTCCTGCCCGCGTTGCTCGCCGCGCCGGCGCGCGCGTTGCACGCGGTCGTCGACCAGCCCTACAACCCACTCGGCGAGTCGAGCACGCCGCTCGCCCATTTCGCCCGTTCCCTCGGCCACGACATGTACAGCGGTGGGGCCCTGCGGCTCGTCGCCACCCTCGCCGCCGTCGCGCTCGGCGTCGCCGTCTGCCGCCGCCGGTTCGACCTGCCCACGGTGCTCTTCGTGATGACGCTCGCGTTCACCTTGCGCGTCGTCCTGGAAACCGAGCTGCTGGGCTTCTACTTCTTCCCCGTCGTTGCGCTCAGTCTTCTCCTCACGCTCCGCCGCGGGTGGGGGCTGTTCTGGCCGTGCGCCGCCGCGTCGGTGGTCTGCCTGGTGCTCGGGAACCACAAGGTGCACGACGTCGCACTCTGGTGGCCCGCCATCATGGCGACCACCGCGCTCATGGTCGCACTGGCCGGACTCGCCTGGGGGCGTGACGACTCGCGCACCGTCGCCCGAAGCCTGACTGGTGAACGGAACCGCCTTGCGCCCACGGTCTCGCACGTTCGGCTGCTCGCTGAACCGGTCGCGACCAACCCTGCTCAAGCCTGCAGCAACGAGCGCACCAGCGAGCGCCCCGCCGAGACGACGGCGCGGTAGCGAGCGCGCCGGGCTCACTCCTCGGCCGCGGCCTCCAGGCGCGCCAGCAAAATGTTCCCCATCGGGTTGTCGCGTCGCCCGGGATCCTCGGCGATGCGCTGGTGGCGGTCGTTGATGGCGAGCGCGCGCGTACCAGCGCGAAGACCTCGTGCCAGGCCAGGTCGCGTACCTCGTAGCCGCTGCGCCGCTCGTAACGCTCCAGAGCCTCGAGCCGTGACGGGAAGCCGGGGACGCGCCGACCGAACAACGCCTGCATCATGAACTCCAGGCCGAAGTGCCAGCCGAGGTCCATCTCCCGCGGGCCGAGGGAAGCCAGGTCCCAGTCGAGGACGGACACGACCCTCCGCTCCTCGTCGAACACGAGGTTGCCCAGCCGCACGTCGCCCCACAGCAGCACCGCCCCGTGCTCGGGCGGCACGTGCCGGCGGCACCAGTCCAGCGCCTGCGCCAGCGCCGGGAGCGGGTCGCCGTCGGACGACCACTCGACGTACTCGCTCCAGCGCTCCACGGCGCCGCGCAGCGTGGGACCGGCCAGGACGTCACCCAGCCCCGCCGCCACCCACGGCACGCCGTGGACCGCCACCACGGTGTCGATCAGGCCGTCGTGCATCAGGCGCTGGACGGCCGGGCCCGAGTCCTTCACGTAGGAGTCGAAGGCGGGTGCCGGCCCGGCGATGTCGCCGTGGACCCGCGGCATGACGAGGAAGGGTGTCCCGATCCACTTCGGATCGTTCTCGACGACCGCCGGTGCGGGCGCCGGCACTCCCGAGTCGGCGACGGCGTTCTGGACCGCCGCCTGCGGGCCGAGGTCGTAGTCGGGAAAGGTGGGCGCCAGCGGCGGGAGCCGCACGACCAGGCCAGGCCCGCCGGGCCCGAGGTCGACCAACAAGGTCTCGTTCGCCTGGCCGCCCTCGGCGTGCGCCAGCCCGGTGATCTCCACCCTCCCGTCGCCCCCACCGCTGCTCTCGTCGTCCCGTCCGGCCACCAGTGCGGGATGGGCGGCGAGCCAGCGCCCGAGCCCCCTGGCCAGCTCGGCGTCGTCCCGGCGTCCCCCCGTGGTCATCTACGGCAGGTACACCACGGCGCGCCACTGGCCCGTCATGTCGGCGCGGCACAGCTCGGTGCCGGCGCGCACGCACCAGGAGACCACCTCGGCCGGAGGCGCGCCGACCACGGTGCGCAGGACGAGCCCGCGCCGTGCGTGGTCCTGACGGACGACCCACCCGTCGGGCACCGTCACCCCGGCCTCCGCGAGCCGGGCGATCGCCTTGGACCCGGTCGGGTGCATGATCCCGACCGACATGCCCTCGGTCGTCCGGCGGTCCCGCCTGGGCGGCATGACCGTGGCCATCGTGACGGGAGGCTGCCGCGTGCCGAAGAACGCAAAGAGGCCCGTCGGCGGTTCCACGTTGACCGCGCCCTCGACGATGCCGGGCAACAGGTTGAGCCACCCGTCGCCGGCCTCGCCCAGCATGGCCAGCGTGTCGGCCACCTTGTCGTCGTCCGGCGGTGTGAACTCGATGTTCCTGGTCGCCCGGCGCGTGCTCACGGCCGCCATCCTGACAACCCAGCCACCAGTCGTTCCACCACCTCGGCCGCCGGCCTCGCCTCGGCCCGGCGGAACCCCGTCCCGGCATACAGGCTCATGTGCTGCGGGTCCCCCGCCCTGCCGGCGGCGGCCCGGAGCGGGCGGGTGGCGTTGTTGATCTCGGGGTAGGCGGCCGGTGCCCCGGGGTGGTCGCGCAGCAGGGCGTTGACGAGCGAGCGGGCGCGCCGCCCGCTGAAGGCCCGGGTGACCGCCGTCGACGCGAACGCGGCGTCGGCCAGCGCCTCCTTGTGGGCAGCGGGCACGCCGCTCTCGGGGCAGCGCAAGAACGCGGTCCCCGCCTGCACCATGACGGCGCCGTGGGCCAGCAGGTCCGCCACGTCATCGGCGCCGCCCACACCGCCGGCCGCGACCAGCGGCACGGTGGTCCGCCGCCGCACGGCCGCGAGCAGCGCGCGCACCGGCCGGTCGGCGTCCGGGCGGTCGTCGTTGGCCAGGCTGCCGCGGTGCGCGCCGGCCTCTGCGCCCTGGAGGCACAGCGCGTCCGGGCCCGCCGCCAGGGAGAGGGTCGCCTCCTCCGGCGTCGTCACCGTCAGCACGACGAGTGCTCCCGCGGCCTGCAACGCGTGGATCACCTCGCGATCGGGGATGCCGAACGTGAAGCTCACCACCGCCGGCGGCTGCGCCAACAGCGCACCGAGCTTGCGCGGGTAGTCGTCGTCGTCCCACACCGCCTCACCCAGTTCGGCGCCCAGCGCGTCGGCCTCGCCCCGCAGCGAGGCCACGTACGCGCTGACGCCCGCAGGGTCGGACGTCGGCTTCCCGGCCACGAACAGGTTCACGCCGAAGCGTTCGACGCCGGAGGCCCGCACGGCCGCCATGTCGGCCACCATTTGCTCGGCCAGCTGGTAGCCACCCGCCAGGCTGGCGAAGGCGCCGGCGGCCGAAGTCGCCACCACCAGGTCCACGGTCGTGGCCCCGCCGGCCATCGGCGAGACGGCCAGCGGCGTCGGGGCCAACGACAGCAGGCGGTCCAGCTGGTCCGAGCGCACGCTCTGCGTCACCCCTCAGGCTTACCCAGCGACCGCTACGGTGGGCAACTCGTGGACCTCGACCTCGTCACGGCATTGCGCACCACCGGCGCGGCGCGCCAGTTCCACGACGAGCCGGTGCCCGACGACGTCCTGCGTCGCCTCCTCGACACCGCCCGCTTCGCCCCGAGCGGCGGCAACCGCCAGGGCTGGCGGGTCATCGTGGTGAAGGACCGAGACAGGCGGACGGCCCTGCGCGACCTGTACCTCGAGGGGTGGTACGAGTACCTCGCGCTCGGCGCGGCCGGCCTCGTGCCCTGGGCGCCGGTGACCGATCGTGCCGCCGAGGCCGCCGCCGCGGCTGCCGCAAACGTCGCACAGTTCGCCGACGCCGGCGCCTCCTCTCCCGGCTTCGCCGAGACCCTCGATACGGCCCCTGCGCTGCTGCTCGTCCTGGCCGACCTCGCCGCGCTGGCCGCGGTCGACCGCGACCTGCCCCGGTACACCTTGGTGGGAGGCGCCTCCATCTACCCCTATGTGTGGAGCCTGTTGTTGGCCGCGCGCGCTGAGGGCCTGGGCGGCGTCACCACGTCGGTGGTCATTAGGCGCGAGGCCGACGTCCGTGCGTTGTTCGACATCCCCGACACGCTCGCGGTCGCCGCGCTGGTCGTCCTCGGCCGCCCGGTGCACCAACCGAGCAAGCTGAGGCGCGCACCCGTGGACTCGTTCACGTGGGTCGACCGCTTCGGCGGCGCACCGCTCGGAGGCGGCTAGAGCGGCCGTCGGCACCGGCCCGTGCTCAAATGGACCATGGCACAGAACGTTCTGGGAGAAGACCTCGAGCCCTGCAACTACGACCCGGTGACCGGCTTCTACCGGGACGGCTGTTGCAACACCGGCGCCGAGGACCTCGGCGTGCACACCGTGTGCACCCGGGTCACTGCCGAGTTCCTGGCGTTCTCCGCCTCCGTGGGCAACGACCTGTCGACTCCGCATCCCGAGTTCGGGTTCTCGGGGCTACAGCCGGGCGACCAGTGGTGTCTGTGCGCCTCGCGCTGGCAGGAGGCGCTCGACGCCGGCATGGCTCCGCCGGTCGTCCTTGCGTCGACCCACGCCGCCACTCTCGAGTGGGTAGAGCTGAGCGACCTGGTCGCCCACGCGCTCTGACCCCACCGTCTCGGAACCCCCTCAGCCCATCCCTCGGCCCGCCCCAGGGCCCCGCGCGGATTCCCCGGCGCCGCTCCGGCGCCCTAGTGTCGTCGCTTGCGGAGCCCAGAGTCCGGAGGTCGCACGTGGGAGAGTCGGTCGTCAGCGTCGAACGGGTCATCGAGGCACCGGCGGCCTCGATCTTTGCCATCGTCGCCGACGCCTCGCGCCACGCCGAAATCGACGGCTCGGGCTCGGTGAAGAAGCTCAAGGACGGCGCACCCCACCAGCTCGCCCTGGGTACCACCTTCGGCATGTCGATGAAACTGGGCGTCCCGTACTCCATGTCGAACAAGGTGATCGAGTTCGAGCCGGACAAACGGATCGCCTGGCAGACCACCCTCTCCGGGCCACTCGGGCGCTTCATCGGCGGGCGCATCTGGCGCTACGAGCTCGAAGGGACCGACGGCGGCACCTTGGTGCGGGAGACGTGGGACGTCACGCAGGACAAGCAGCGCTTCATGCTCAAGCTCGGGCCCGTGGGCAAGCAGACCGCGGACGCGATGAGCAGGACGCTCGAACGCCTGGCCGAGATCACCGCGTCCTTGGCCGCGTGACCGACGCCATCGACGCCGCCTGGGAGGAGCGCATCCTCCCCGCGCTGTCCGAGTACACCCGCATCCCCTGCCTCTCCCCCGCCTTCGACCCCGAGTGGGCCGAGCGCGGCGCCATCATGGAGGCGGCCGAGTTCCTGGGGGGCTGGGCCGCCGACCAGGACGCCTCGCTGCGGACCGAGATCGTCCAGCTGCCGGGCCGCACTCCCGTACTGCTCGTCGACAACGGCCAGGCGGGCAACCCGATCGTGATCTACGGGCACATGGACAAGCAGCCGCCGCTCGGCGAGTGGCGCCACGGCCTCGGCCCCTACGAGCCGGTGCGCGAGGGCGACCTCCTCTACGGGCGCGGCACGGCCGACGACGGCTACTCGATGTTCGCCGCCGTCACGGGCCTGGTGGCGGCCGGCGGTGGGCACGGCCGCGTCCTCGTCCTCGTCGAGGCGAGCGAGGAGAGCGGCAGCCCCGACCTCGCCGCCTATCTCGAGAACCTGGCCGGGCGCATCGGGACGCCGCGGCTCGTCATCTGCCTCGACTCGGGCGGCCTCAGCTACGACCGCCTCTGGCTGACCACGTCGCTGCGCGGGATGCTCATCGTCACGGTGACCGTCGAGGTGCTGACCGAGGGCATCCACAGCGGGCAGGGCGGCGGGGTGGTGCCGTCGTCGTTCCGGATTCTGCGGCGCATCTTGTCGGGGATCGAAGACGAGGTGGACGGCCGCATCCTGCTGCCGGAGCTGGCGGGGGCGGGGATGCCCGCCGCGCACCGGGCCAACCTCGAGGCGCTCGCGGCGGAGTTCCCCGACAGCGGGGCACCGATCGTCGACGGACTGCACCTGCTCGGCGCAGATCCGTTGGCGCGGCTGGCTGCGCGCACGTGGGGTGCCGCGCTCGAGGTGATCGGTGCCGACGGGTTGCCCAAGCCGCGCGACAGCGGCAACGTGCTCCGCCCCTCGACGACGCTGAAACTCTCGGTGCGCCTGCCGCCCGACGTGGACGTGCAGGCGGCGTGCGACGCCCTCATCTCGGCCATCCGGACCGACGAGGGGGCGCACGTCACCATCGACGTCGAGGGCGTGGCCCAGGGCTGGGTGGCCCCGCCGCTCGCCGACGCCGTGGCGGCGACGTTCGCCCGGGTGTCCAAAGAGCGCTTCGGGCGCGCGCCCGGGGCCGTGGGCGAGGGCGGCTCCATTCCCTTCCTGGCCGACCTGCAGAAGGGGTTCCCCGGCACCCAGTTCGTGGCCACGGGCGTGCTGGGCCCGCACTCGAACGCGCACGGGCCAAACGAGTCGCTGCACATCCCGATGGCGAAGGCGGTCACCCAGGCCGTGGCCGAGCTGGTCCAAGACGAGACAGTGGGATAGGAGGAGGACATGGCAGAGGGTGTCGAGGGCGCGCTGGCGGGCAAGGTCGCCCTGGTGACCGGGGGCAGTCGCGGGCTGGGGCGTGAGATGGCCCTGGCCTTCGCCGCGGCCGGCGCCGACGTGGTGGTCGCCAGCCGCAAGCTCGACAACTGCAAGGAGGTGGCGGCCGACATCGAGGCCCTGGGCCGGCGCGCCCTGCCCGTCGCCTGTCATGTGGGTCACTGGGACGAGCTCGATGGCCTGGTGGAGGAGGCCTACGGCACGTTCGGACGGGTCGACGTGCTCGTGAACAACGCCGGGATGTCGCCGCTCTACCCCGACTTGGTGTCGGTGACCGAGGAGTTGTGGGACAAGGTGCTCGGTGTGAACCTGAAGGGCCCCTTCCGGCTCACCGCGCTCATCGGCACGAGGATGGCGGCAGGCCCGTATGGTGGATCCATCATCAACGTCTCGAGCACGGGATCCATTCGGCCGGCGCCGCACATGCTGCCCTACGACGCCGCCAAGGCCGGGCTGAACGCGCTGACCGAGGGCTTCGCCAAGGCGTTCGGCCCTACGGTGCGGGTGAACTGCATCATGGCGGGGCCGTTCCTGACCGACATCTCCAAGGCGTGGGACCCCAAGACGCTCAAAGGCGGAATGCCGCACCACGCGCTGCACCGGGCCGGCGAGCCCGCAGAGATCGTGGGGGCGGCGATGTTCCTGGCGACGGACGCCTCGTCCTTCGTGACGGGCGCCGTCCTGCGCGTCGACGGAGGGATCCCATGACCGACACCGCTGACTTCTGGTTCGACCCCTTGTGCCCCTGGGCCTGGATCACCTCACGCTGGATGCTCGAGGTCGAGAAGGTGCGCGACATCCACACTGAGTGGCACGTCATGTCGCTCGCCATCCTCAATGCGGACAAGCCCGGGCTCTCCGACGAGTACCGGGCGCGCATGGAGTTGGCGAAGGGCCCGGTGCGGGTGTGCATGGCGGCCGAGGACTTGAAGGGGCGAGACATCCTGCTCCCGCTCTACACGGCGCTGGGGACCCGCATCCACGTCGAGGGGCGCGGGCGGGACGAGAACGAGCGCCCGAAGATCGTGCCCGAGGTGCTGGCGGAGCTGGGCCTGCCCGCATCGCTGGCCGACGCCGCGACCTCCGAGGAGTTCGACAAGGCTCTGGAGGCATCGCACCGGGCCGGAATGGACCCGGTGGGCAACGACGTGGGCACGCCGGTCATCCACTACAACGGCTGCGCCATCTTCGGCCCAGTGGTGACGCCGGCGCCCAAGGGCGAGGCCGCGGGCCGCCTGTGGGACGGCGTGCTCTTGTGCACCGGGACCGACGGGTTCTTCGAGCTGAAGCGGACCCGGGACCGGCGGCCGAGCTTCGAGTAAGGCTCGTGGAGACCGGTTCCGAGGCGAACCGGGATCGTTGTGTTCGCCCGCATGTGCTGACCTCACACATCGGGCTCGCACCGCACGACGACCGATAAACGGGATACCGCAGTCTGATGTTGAAGTCGTTCAAACTCTTCCACTTGCCTTGAAGGGTTTTGACATTTGAGCCGTCGGACCGGGAGTTATCGCGATTTGTCGATTCCACTTTGCTGTTCACGCAACTCGAGTCTGCCCTTCTACTTCGTTCACCCGCCATCCATGGCCGGTTGCACCATGTCATCAGTCGTGACGGCGGGGCCGTCGCCCGAGTGCGTGAAGAGATCGCCGCACAGCAGCGTGTTCGTTGTCTCTTCGTACAAGATTGGCAACTGCCGCCGAGCCCAAGAACAGAGCAACGGATCAGGTGTCTGAGACGTCGACGTACAGCTCGATCTCGTTTCCGTCCGGATCGAGGACGTGAACACTCCGCGTGAATTTCCGCTCGGCCTCGTAGAGGACGGGGGTTCTCTCCGTCTCGAGCACACTCCGTGCGAGGCGGAACTCTTCAGCTGAACTGCCGATCTTGAATGCCACATGAGCGAGGCCGGTGGCGCCGTCAGCCGGTGTTGACGCGACCGCATCGATCTCCATCAGGGCGAAGTCATGATGGCTCCCTGGCGTCTCAAGGGTGAAGAACGTCATCCGCGGCTCTTCGATCCTCAACACGACTCTCATGCCCAAGGTGCGCGAATAGAAGACTTCGGCTAGTTGCAGATCGCGAACCTTGAGGACGACATGACCGAGTGCTTGCACCTGCACGGCGCTACCTCTTTCGCGCGATGACACTTCAAACGACAGCGGCAAGTACCGCGTCGCTCTCTTCGACGCTCATCGGCGGCCCAATTGGCCTGAGGTCGTGCGAGACGGCAATACGCGCCAGTTCATCCAACGGCGGAAAGTGCGGCTGAATCGGAACCACGTGCGCCCTCGCGGGACTGCCCAGCTCGCGAATGAAGTCACGGAAGCTGGCATTGTCGTGCACGAGAAGAATCCGCGCTTCGCGATCACCCACGACCCGGAACGTGTGGGGAACGCCACGTGGCATAGACACCCAGTGCCCCGCGCCGACAACCAATTCGTCGTCGCCCCAGCGCACGACCATCTCGCCCTCGAGGATGTACCAGGTGTCGTCGAGGTCGTTGTGGACGTGCAGTGGGGGCGCCGAGCCCACGGGCAAGGTCATCTCGAGCACGACGGTCTCCATTTCGGATGCACGACGGTGCTCGACGACCAGGGTGTCGAGGAACCACCATGCCTGCGCCTGCTCGTTCTGGGGGGAGTCAACAACTGCTGTCGTCACTTCGGCCACCTCCTGGTCAGAACCTGTCCCGTTCGGGTAGTCCGGTATCCTTACGACCTAGATCGTATGGTAACCTTACGACTATGTCAAGCGATTCTCCCGGCCTGGACGGCCAGCGGACCCCGTACGTCGGCGCTTTGCTCGGTGTCGTTTGGCAGTGGGTCCGTGTTCAGCTGTATGCGGGAGTCGTTGCGGCAGGATTCGACGATCTGAGCGCAGCGCATGTCGCGCTCTGGCGCTATCCCGGCCTCGAGGGAGTACGTCCCAGTCAGCTCGCGGATCGTGTGGGGATCACGAAACAGTCGGTCAACGACCTGCTCGGGCACCTGGAAGGACACGGGTACCTCTTGCGCGTCCCCGATCCGGTCGACGGTCGGGCTCGTGTGATCCGACTTACCGCCAAGGGACGGCGGCTCCAAGAGGCCATTTACGCGGCGGCGGGGGCGGCTCAGCAGCAGATCGAAGAGATCCTCGGGCCGCGTCGCTTCGCACAGCTGCACAGCTCGCTCGAGCTCCTGACCGAACAACTTGAGAGCTCACCGACCGTCCCCTAACCCCGGGACCGCGCGATTGGGCAGTCTGCTTCCCAAATCTCAGACTTGTTCAGAAGAGGCACGGAGCTGTGCGGATCTCTGATCAGCTGTTAGAAGTACCAGCCCGAAGGGATCCAGGGGACCGGGATGGCCATGCCGTCTACGAACAAGGCCCCGCGTATCTGCACCGGGAGACGCGCCTGATGGAGTACGTCGAACGCCCACTGCTGGGCAGCCGTGAGCCCGTGGACCACGGTTTCGCCCTCGGAGCCGGCGAGGTACCGCCACAGGAGGACGGCGGCTGTGTCCTCGTCAGTTGCCCCCAGCATGACCAGTCCGTCCGGGTGCCAAAGCACCCACCCTCGCCCGGGGTCGCTTTCGACTACGTCAAGTCGGTATCGCTCGTCATTCAGTGCGAAGGCCACGTCCTCGGTACGCGAGCGGCCCAGCTGTGCCTCCACCTCGGCGACCATTTCGAGATCCTCCTCACCGCCATCCCGACCGGGCAACGAGCGCGGGATCGTCCGGCGGTCTAGTTGGCCTTCCATCGCGGCCGTCGGGTGCATGGCCAGTCCCGCCAGGAAATAGCGGCGAAGTGCCCGGGGATCAGGCGAGGACTCGATCATCCGCTGCGTGGCGCCGGCGGCGTAGCCCCCGGCCGCTTCGAGCAGCCGCCCGCCCACCCCCTGGCTCTGGAACTCTGGGTGGACGAACAGCATGGACAGCCCCCAGAAGACCCCCCGGCGGACAGACTCGGCAACGCCCACCACCTGCCCGTCTGAGACTGCCACCCAAGCTCCGGGCCCGTCGCGCTGCACGAAACGGGTATGGGCCAGCCGGCGCGCCTCCAACTGGGCGTCGCTCGGCGGAGTGCGCGGAGGGTGCCGACCCGCCTCCGCCCGCGCGGCGCCGGCGGCCTCGATCACGGCCATCGCCGCCTCGACGTCGTCGACGGCCATAGGACGCACGTCCCACCCCGCAGCGTCGCTGGTCGCTGCAGGCGGAGATGCCACGGCGTCCATGGTCCCATGCTGGCACGCCGTCCACTTGGCCCGCCTTCCGTCCGAGCCCAAACTTACCAACGGGGTACCTCGGTGACATGGCTACAACGTCGGTCGCCGCCGCATTAGTAACCCACTCGAATCTCCGCCGACGCCCAGTAAGTGTGCTTCCATAGGACACAGCCCAGCAACTACGGATTACCTGTACAACGCCGGGGGGCAGCGGTGACCTTGCACAACGATCCCGATATGGATGCCCAGTTGGCACGGACCCTCATCGGTACGTACGTCGGCGGAGCAGACCTCGGCGAGGCGATCGCCACCGCCCAGCGGGTCCCGGCGGGCGACTACGCCACCTGGCATGACGAGTGGGATCGAACAGCTACCGCTGCTCAGCAGGCGGCCGAGCAAGCTGCCCAAAAGGGGCTGTCGGCTCTGGCGGGGCACGCGTATCTCAGGGCCTCGGAATACAGTCGCCAGTCGTACTTCTTCCTTCGATCCGATCTCTCCGACGAACGGGTCTCCAAGGCACACCGCAGGCAGCGGGACCTCTTTCGCCTCGCCATGTCCTTCTTGCCCCATTCGGCTGAGCCCATCTCCATCGACTTCGATCCGGTGCCGCTCAACGGCTACGTGTTTCGGCCCGACAGCACAGACGACGCTCCCCGTCCCACCGTGCTCTTCCCTGGTGGCTTCGATGGGACATGTGAGGAGATGTTCAAATATGGGGCGCACAGTTCTCTGACCCAGGGATGGAATGCCGTGACGTGGGACGGTCCGGGCCAAGGTGGCCAACTGATTGAGCACGGTGTGACGATGCGCCCCGACTTCGAAGCCATCCTCACTCCCGTTGTGGACTGGGCTCTCGAACAACCCTTCGTGTCGGCCGATGCGCTTGCGCTGGTAGGTCGAAGCCTTGGGGGCTACCTGGGGCCTCGGGGCGTGAGCCGAGAGCATCGCGTCCGTGCTCTTGTCGCTGACCCTGGCCAGTACGACTTCGTGTCGCGCTTTGTCAACATGTTCAGCACAGAGGACTGGGGAAAGGTTCTGGCGGCAGACCCGGCGATGGACGAACAACTCGATGGATTCCTCGCCGATGTGCGCGGACGTGAGTTCTACGGGTCACGAATGGTTGCGATGGGTGCCGAGAGCTTTGGTAGCTGGCTCCGGTTGCTCGTGACCTACTCCTTGGAAGGTCTCGCCGAGCAGATCTCCTGTCCGACTCTCGTGACCGAAGGCGAAGGAGATTTTGCCAGCCAAAGCAGCAAGCTCTTCGACGCCCTCGCCTGCGAGAAAGAGTTCCACGGGTTCACCGAGGCGGAAGGTGCAGGGGGGCATTGCGAAGGGTTGGGACAGATGGTATGGCAGGACGCGGTCTTCTCGTGGTTGGCGGAGCGACTTGACGACTAGACGCTCCCGCCGCTCCCTCAACTGCGACCGGTTCCGACGCCGTGACTGAGGTGGGATACCTCAGCAACTTTAGGCAAGCTCAGAACCCTCAGGACTGGATGAAAGCCAGCAGATCAGGGTTGATGGTCTCGGCTTGAGTGGTCGGCATGCCGTGGGGGAATCCGGGATAGGACTTGAGCATCCCGTTCTGTACCAGCTTTGCGGACAGCGGGCCCGAGTCGGCGTAGGGGACGATCTGGTCGTCTTCTCCGTGCATCACAAGGACCGGCACACTGATCTTTCTGAGGTCCTCGGTGAAGTCGGTCTGGGAGAAAGCGACGATGCCGTCGTATTGCGCCTTCGCTCCCCCCATCATCCCCTGCCGCCACCAGTTCTCAATAATCGCTTCGTTAGGCTCGACGCCAGGTCGGTTGAAGCCGTAGAAGGGCCCTGATGGTAAGGCCCGGTAAAACACGGAGCGGTTAGCGGCGAGCTGAGCCTGGAGATCGTCGAACACGCTCTTGGGGAGGCCGCCCGGGTTGTCGTCGGTCTTCACCATGAGCGGCGGGACCGAACTGATGAGGACCGCTTTGGCGACCCGGCTCTCACCGTGGCGGGCGATGTAGTGGGCCACCTCGCCGCCACCGGTCGAATGGCCGACGTGCACAGCATTGTGGAGATCGAGATGTTCAGTCACCGCGGCCAAGTCGTCGGCGTAGTGGTCCATATCGTGACCATCGCTGGTCTGCGTCGAGCGGCCGTGCCCACGCCGGTCATGGGCGATCACTCGGAATCCGTGGCCCAGGAAGAACAGCATCTGGGTGTCCCAGTCGTCAGCAGAAAGCGGCCAGCCGTGGCTAAAGACGATCGGCTGGCCCGACCCCCAGTCCTTGTAGAAGATCTCCGTGCCATCGGCCGTGGTGATCGTGCCCATTTCAAGGTCCTCCTGTCTGGAAGTGACGCCCAAAACGGCTAGCCGCGAAGTCACTCCGGTCGTAGCTCTTCACCATTACATCTTCCCTTCGGAGCGGGTCGCGATCAACCTCTCTGGGTGCCCCACTTCGTCGCGGTAATCTGGTTGGAGGAATCACTCAGCGATCCAAGTGTCGACCAAGCCGGAGAGACGCTGCTCTTGGCTGCCGCAATGCTTCGATCTCCGTTGGTGTTCGCGACCCGAGTGGTAGCTGACCGGAGTCCACGCACCCATGTCTTCGGGACTCTGCGGTGCTCCTCGAAGCCGTAGGTGCCATCGGGTCCTGAGAAGATGTCAACGCAGCGATTCCCTATTTCTCTGGTGGAGATTCGCAGAGAGCGGTTGCCTCTGCGCGTATTCCCGTCCGAAGCAGGCACATGGGGGCAGGGCGCGAACCATCCTGGACGGAGCAGCGTCAATAAGGGTGTCGATACGCCGGCCACGAAATCACACAGTGAGGCTTTGGTTGAAATCACTCCGTCGAGTCGGGACCGGGATCGCTGGTTGTGCCCTTGCCCTGGGGGCACTGACGACGCCTTTTGCTGCGACGGCTGCTGCGACAGCGGCCCCACCCCAAGGCTGGGTAGCCCATTCTGCTTACGGCCTGCAGCTGTCGGTTCCCAAGTCCTGGGGCGTCGCGTACTTTCAGAACTGCCCCCTGCGTAAGTCCGGAACACTGCTCATTGGCGCACCCGCCTACGAAAGCTTCTGCGCCAATTTTCCAGCAGACGCCAACATCATCTCGATGCAGCCCCAACAAGCAGGGTCGACATTGTCCGGTCGGGTCAGGCACCTCGTCATCCATGGGCTCGGTGTCATCTCTTATTCGACCGGAGCAGCACCCTTCAGTAGGCCGGCATGGGTTGTTCCCTCCAGGCATGTCGTTCTCACTGCGACCGGGGCTGAATCATCGGCCGTCCTGCGCACCTTGACCGTTGCAACTTCTCGGGCACTCCCGGCCCCTGGGATGTTTCGGGGGAGCGTGTATCTCATCTCCCTCATGCGGACGCCGGTGACTGGGCCGGTTTCGGTCACGAGACTCGGCTCTCATGGCTCTGGCTCAACGACGGTCCAAGCGTATGACGCGCAGTTCTGGGACACCTTTCCGCCGGGCAACTATCTGCTGACGGGTCACGCTGGCGACGCACCATGTCCGCCGGTGAGGGTGACGGTTCGCTCAGGCGAGACGACCGATGCTCCGGAAATCGACTGTCAGGGTGAATGACCACTGCCCGGGGCGCCTCCATACGCCGGCTGATGGCTACCTAGTGGGCAAGGATCCGCTCCGGCAACTTGACCTCGAAATCGGCCAGCCAAGCATCGGGCATCGTCAGATTGGACCAAAACGACAATGGGTCGTTGAGTCCTCTCTCGTGGTCAAGCCAAGTGGTGAGGAGCACGCCGTGGCTCACGAGGACGAGGCTCTCCGAGGATCCGAAGTCAGACTTCAGTTGCGTAATCCGGCTGATGACGTCTTCACGACGTGTTCCCATCCTCGACCAACTACTCGGACAGAGCGTCAGCCGCCAAATTCGGCAACGAACGCTTCCTGTTGGGCGGTCTCGACAGCGTGAGCGCAGTAGTTGGCTCGGACCCAGGCAACGGCGTCGTCGGAAGGATGTCCGCTCATGGTGGCCAGGCAAGCCAGGGCCGTACCGGTCCGTCCGTGACCACCGAGGCAACCCACCTCCACTCGCTCAAGGCCACGAGCCCGCTTCAGCAATCTCCTCAGAGCGGCGGCCACTGGCACGGGATCTTCGGGCACTCCGAAGTCCGGCCAGTCGAGATGATCGTGGCTCCACGGCGGTTCCCAGCGCGGGTCCAGATAAAGACCGTAGTCAGGTATCTGGTGGACTCGGGCATAGGGGTCCCTGGCGTCAAACGAAACGGCGGTCACTTCGGTCTCATCCGGCAATACGACGACGGATCGGTGTAGGTGCCAGACGAACTGCCGATGATCGTGGTCGGGATCAGTGCATTTGGCTAGTTCATCGTCCATGTACCAATGGACCTGGCACTGCGTGCATGCCTCTACCGAGCGGGTCATCGTGCCATTCTTGTTTCGATTTCGGAGGTCCATGATCACCTCGGAGGTGTCCCCCTACCCCCGCATCAGGTCGGAGGCGCACCGCGGCAATTCCGGTGTACCTAGTTCATGGAGGCGAGATCACTTTCCTGGGGGCCGGTTGACGGGGTGCTCGTGCGGGTGTCGGGTCTGCGCTTGCGGCGCGTGATCGCCGATCTCACCCCTGAAGCCCAAACGCCGCAGAATCCATGTGCCGAACCGGTTAGGTGGCTTGCACAGCTGTGCCTTTTTGGCCTCGGCCTCGTGGGTGTCGTTGAACCAAATCGGTCTTGGGGTGCGGGCTCGCCAACTCCGAGACATGCCGCCAGCGTATTCAGAAACAAAGCTGACTTCGGCTCTTGCTGGCGGAGGTGAGTGTCCCCACACATTGATCGCTGGATCGGTGGGGTATCTGGTTAGTTCGGAGGTGTTGGATATGGTTCACGGCTCTCTCGGTGTCTTCTCCCGTCAGACTCTTTGCCGTGCGAACCGAAGCGACCACGCCGTCGCTATCCCTGCAAGTAGGAGCGTCTCGATTCCGATAAGCAGGACCGGTGTACCAAGGGCGAAATGACCCGTCTCGTTGAAAAGGACCAGGAGCTGACGAGTCGGTGGGCCATGTGGGATCAACACGGTCGCCATGCCGAGCAGGACGCCTAGCAATACCGACCAGGATCTCCGGCGGATTATCGGCCGACTGCAGATTGCGCCGAATGCGACACCCATCGCAGCCGTGATGACCTGAGCGCAGATACCGGCAATGACCTCCTTGATGGTTGTCATGGAGCTGGAGATAATCGTGGGAGCGATCATTCCGAGGACTCCTATTACAACTGCTATCAGGAAGCTCAGTGCGAGCTTGGAGACTCGGACCTTGGTCTGACTGGCCGCACAGACCTCAGTGATGCTCTGTTGGATCGGATCCTCGTTGTTTATGACGACGACCGTCAGCCAGGTGGTGATGAAAAGCAGCGCAGCTGCGCCGATCGCATAGGAAGGCAACACAGATCCAGTTTGTGCACCGATAATGGCGTCGATTGCCCCGAAACAGAGCAGCGGCGCCACCCAGCGCTGCGATCGGATTGTGTCTCTGGCGACATACCTGACGAGTGCGATCATTCCGGGCGTCCTTCATGGGACTGCCCGCGAACAGATCGTACTGACCAACCCTGTGTTATCGCTGCGCTCAAGACGCGATCAATATGTTGGTAATCGGTGAGGAGCACGAGAACCTCTTGCGGTTGCCCGAAGCGAGCTTGCGAGACTCCGGGGAGGGAGGTGATCTGTTCCCGATCTTGCGCTCTTTCGGTGGGCACGAGTTCAACTTCCATCACGCCCGCGCTTGGAACTCCCGGAGCATCATCGCGGCCTATTTCGCTCAGCTGGCCGTTATGGATCCTCAGTTGGCGCTGCGACGCCCCTTCTGGGAGGGCGTGATGCGAGCTGATCAGCACCGCGGTGCCGCCCGACTGTGCCTCGCTCGTTAGTTCACCGAGAGCGGCATGAGCGACCGGATCAAGGCCACTGAAAGGTTCGTCGAGCACCAAGAGTTCGACGGGACCCAGGAACGCCTGGGCGATGACGAGCTTTTGGCGGTTCCCTTTTGACAGGGAGTCGATGGGCTCGTCGGGGCTGGGCTGGAGGTCTAGGCGATGGAGTAGCTCCCGGCTTCGGACGTTGATTACCTCTGCATCGAGCCCCTTGATCCGTCCCATGTGGGCCAGGTACTCCGTTCCGGTGAAATTTGTCCGGGCGGCCAATCTTTCGGGTACGTAGCCAATGCGGTTTGGCAGCTTGACGACGCCGTCGTTCGGCCAGCTCACACCCGCCCCGATTCGAAGCAGCGTTGACTTTCCCGAACCATTCCCGCCAACGATCAGTGTTCTCGAGCCGGTCTTGAGGTCGAGATCGATGCCGTTGAGCACCCATCGGCCCCTCCTTGAAAAGCGTTTGGTTATTCCTGAGAGGGAACTTCCTACGGCAACCATGGGTACCCTAAGTCTGCCTTCTCGGGTGCCCGTGGGCTGTGCAGAGTCCAATTCGGAATTATCGGGTGCCCCCGTTCGCCGCCGCCGGATCGGAGGCTGCACAATGAGAGGCCAGTGGCTACGAGTGCGTCACATTCGACTGCGAGCCGCTGACGTTTCAGGAAGTACACAATCGCCGAAGTGTTCATGGGGCCTGCTCCGCTTTGAAAGCCGAACACCACCTCGAGTTTATTGCCTCGGCCTGTGACGTTTGCAGAGCAGAAACAATTTCCGGCGACGTGCTCGAAAGCACCGCTTTCCTGAGTGTCGAAGGTATAGCTCGCCTTGGAAACAACTACCACTGTCATGCTGTCATACGACGTTCCGACTCTGACGACCAATGCTCATTGGGCTTCCGAGATGCTGCACTCCCGCGAGAGCGCAGGATCTGTCACCTGGTATGTGAATTTCGGAGATACGTCGGGAAGACCATCCCGGCTATTTGTGTTAGGCATCGTCGATGCGGCGGGGGGAGTACCGCAAGCGGCGAGTAGCACGGCCGCCAGCACGAACCACAAGCTGATTTCTGGAGCCGTCCTGAGGGAGTTGTGGCATATTCGCCAGGGCCGAGATGGTTCGCCGTGGGTCCAGGGTGCCAGTCCGCTCGGTGGGCTGGCCCTCACTTCCGGGCCAGACCAGGTTGCCAAAAGAGCCCGGCTCCGTAGCGTTGAGTCCGCTGGTATTTCATTGGAGGTGCGCCGTGGCTCCAGAACGGGCAATCTGGGCGCGTGACTAATGCCCCGAATGCGTCCTCGGTCCACTTCCACGGGAGCGTTGCCGACATCGCTCGAGACTGGTCGATGACAATTAGACCGGCGCCGCCGGGACCGCCACGGCGAATCGACGGATACACAATCGGAGCAATCCCCAACATCGATGGGCCTGGACCGCATGGTGGTGAGGTCCATCCGGACGGCGACGAGTTCCTCTACGTCGTGAGCGGAGCGATGGAACTGATTCTTGACGACGGCGACGAGCAGGCGGTCGGCGTCGAGACGAAGGCTCTGCTGCGGTCAGGCGATGCGTATGTCGTGCCACGCGGTGTCTGGCACCGACTCGAAGCGGTCGAGCCCAGCTACCTCGTCCATGTCACACCCGGACCCAACGGTGGCCATCGACCGCGTAATCCGGCCCAGGGCTGAGAAGCCGGATCCGACCGTTCAGGTCACTGCGAGGCCAGGATGGCCGCCACCTCCGCGACGGGGTCGTGGACCAGCGGGCCGGTGACGCTCACCTCGGCTCGGAGGATGGTGCCGTTGAAGCGGAACGGGGCGCGGTAATCGCCGCCCACGGCCGGTCCCCACTCGTAGCCGCAGGTGAGCCCGATGCCGACCTCGTTGTAGGCCACCGGCGTGAAGCGCTCGACGGCACCGGTGCCCACCGGCTCGCCGTCGACGAAGAGGTTGGCCTGCCCACCGGCGCCCTGGTCCTTCTCGAAGCGGAACTCGACGTGGTGCCGTCCCGACCCGACCGGGTTGTCGGCGGCGACGGCGTAGACGTACTGGCCGTGCACGTTGTGCACGTAGCGCAGCCGGCCATTTAGGAAGTGCAGCGCCCAGCCTCCGAGCGCGCAGCCGAGCGCCAGAAGCGTGCCGTGGGGCACGGCGTCCTCGCCCACCTCGATCTCGACCGAGACGGCATGGGATCGGTTGCGGACGTCGACCGCCGCGAACTCGGGCACGGGGGCGCCGCCCTGGAAGTAGCGGTAGGTCGCGCGGGGTCGCCGCCGGTCGTGGCGGTGAGCGACGGCTTCGAGGACCCGGTTGTCGAGCGGCAGGACGTCGTTGCGGCGCGCCTCGTGCCACCAGAGCTCGACCAACTCCGCCACCTTGTCGGGAAACTCGGCGGCGCGGTCGTGGACCTCGGAGACGTCGTCGGCCACGTGGTACAGCTCCCACACGTCCTCGTCGAAGGGCGCGCTCGTGCTGAGCCCGTCGCCGTAGATCGGCCCGACCGGGTGATAGGTCACTGCCTTCCATCCGTCGTGGTAGATGGCCCGTGACCCGAGCATCTCGAAGTGCTGGGTACGGTGCCGCCCTGGCTCGTCATCGGCTCCGTCGTCGAGGACGTAGCCGAAGCTGGTCCCGTCGAGGTGCGACTGGGCGATTCCGCCGATGTCGTCGGGCGGCTCCATGCCGGCCAGCTCGAGCACGGTCGGCAGGATGTCGATGGCGTGCGCGTACTGCCGGCGCAGGCGGCCAAGCTCGCCGGCGCCCCTCGAGGGCAACCGGATGATGCACGGATCGGCGACGCCGCCTTCGTGCACCTCGCGCTTCCACCGCTTGAACGGCGTGTTGCCCGCCATCGTCCAGCCCCACGGGTAGTTGTTGTGGCTGAGCGGACCGCCGATCTCGTCGATGCGGCGAAACATCTCGCCGACTCCGGCGCCCTCGAAATTGGACAGCCGGCCCTCGTTGATGGTGCCGTCGGCGCCGCCCTCCGAGCTGGCGCCGTTGTCCGACACCAGGATCACGACCGTGTTCTCCGCCTCCCCCAGGTCCTCGATGAAATCGACCAGCCGGCCGATCTGCTCATCGGTGTAGGAGAGATAGGCGGCGAAGCACTCCATGAACCGCTCGGCCAGCGCGCGCTCCCGCTCGTCGAGCGAGTCCCAGCTCCGCACCCAGGGTGGGCGCGGTGACAGCGTCGTGCCGTCCGGGATGACGCCGAGGGCGAGCTGGCGGGCGAACGTCTCGTCCCGCCAGGCGTCCCAGCCCAGGGCGAAGCGGCCCCGATAGCGCTCGATCCACTCGGCGGGGGCGTGGTGGGGCGAGTGGCAGGCACCGGTGGCGAAGTAGAGGAAGAAGGGGATCTGGGCGTCGACGGCGCGCAGGTCGCCCAGGAACTCGATGGCGCGGTCAGTCAGGTCCGCACTGAGGTGGTAGCCCTCCTCGACCGAGCGTGGGGGCGCCGCGGCGTGGTTGTCGTGGAAGAGGGCGGGCACGAACTGGTGCGTCTCGCCGCCGTGGAAGCCGTACCAACGGTCGAAGCCGCGGCCGAGGGGCCAGGTGCCGCGCGGGGCGGCCATGTGGATCTCGTCCTCGGGACTCAGGTGCCACTTGCCGACCGCGTACGTGGCGTAGCCGTTGGCGCGCAGGATCTCGGAGAGGAATCCGTTCTCGCGCGGCGGCTTCCCCCAGTAGCCAGGGTAACCGGAGGGAAGGTCGGCGACTCGCCCCATGCCGCTGCGGTGATGGTTGCGGCCGGTGAGCAGGCAGGCGCGGGTGGGCGAGCACAACGCGGTGGTGTGGAAGTTGGTGAGGCGCACCCCGTCGTCGGCCAGTCGATCGATGACCGGGGTGTCGATGTCAGAGCCGTAACAGCCGAGCTGCGCGAACCCCACGTCGTCGAGCACGATGAGCACGACGTTCGGCGCACCCTCCGGTGGGGTCGGGACCGGGGGCCACCACGGCTCCGAGCTCCGCCAGTCGTCGCCGATCTTCCCCCCGAATTCCAGCTTCGCCACTGCGCACCCCCGAGCCCCCCGATCTCAAGGAGGGCACTCATCCACGCGGCGTGAGCCCGCACCGCGGCCCCCGACTGATCGACGCGGGCGACCAACCGTACCGTCTGGCTGTCTTTGCACCCGCCTGCATTCCTCAAAAGACGCCTGCCCCGCCGGCCCTCAAGCGACAGACCGACTCTGCCAAAAATCGCGTCTTTTATTTGGCGACCGGTGGCGCGGGCGGCGCATCGTCTGGAGCCAGATACGACCCGATCGCCCTGAAGATGGGATCACTGTCGTTGGTCGCGTTTCCCTGCGCATCGAACGACTTCGGGCCGAACGTGACGGCCACGGCGATGGCGATCTTCTTCGAGGGCAGATACGCCTCGGTGGCTCCGTAGCCTCCGAACTGTGGATTTTGCAACAACCATGAGCCGGACCGCACGATGCCGAGACCATAGTTGTAGAAGTTCGTCTGTTTGCCGCAAGCGAGCGCAGTGCAGTCCGGCACATTGGTCCCGAATCCCAAGAGATTCGGTCCGGTTTGCGCCTCGTACGAGGATTTCGAGAGAAGGGCACCTCCCCCGATTCCCTGTGCCGTGGAGGCCATATCGTCAATGTCGGTCGTCTCGACAGAACCAGGTGGCAGTGTCCACGAAGGGTTCCAGAACGTCGACTCCTCGTAGAACAGGGCCCCGGAGGGAATCCCGAGAACCTCGCGTCGCTCCGAATCGAAGGCGTGGAGCACCGGTGCTGGAATGGCGGCTGTCTGCGACGCCACCGTGTTCGTCAAACCCAACGGCTCCAGAACGTTCGTCCTGAGGAGCGTCGCCAGTGGCTTGCGGCCAATCTTTTGGAGGATCTCCCCGAGGATCAAGTAGTTGGTGTGCGCATAGCCCCAGTTGGTCCCCGGAGCGAAGGCCATCGGTCGGGACATCGCATAGGAGAGCAGCTCGGGACCGGTCCAACTGCGGAACGGGTTCTGGTAGTAGGCGGTAAAGAAGGTCGGGTTGCCCACATAGTCGGCATAGCCCGACGTCATGTTGGCCAGCATCTTCAAGGTCACCCGATCGGCGTCAGGAAGTTCAGGCAGCCACTTGCTCACCGTGTCGTTGAGGCTGACCTTGTGCTTGTCCACGTACTCCATCAGCAAGGTGGACATGTAGGAGATAGCGACCGCGCCGTTGCGGAAATGCATCGCTGTCGTGGCCGGTACCCCCGTCATCGAATCACCGAGCGCCTTGGTCACCAGCGGCGTCCCGTTGATCGTCACTCTGAGAATGACGGCGTTGAGGTCGTCGGACGTCATGGCCCCGCGGGCAATAGCGACGATTGCCGAGGCTTGCTCAGTGTTTGGGGTAGCGGTCGCTGCTGCGGCCGGAGCTATGAGGAAGGCAGTGGCGGCGAACCCCCCGACCAGCGCGCCGGCGAAGGCCAAGCGGGGGCGCACGGTGGGTCAGCCTAGCGTCGGCGATCGTTGCGCTCTGATCAGATGCGCCGAGGTGCAGAGGTTCCTCCTTCCATGCATTTCCTCTCCGTTGCGTGGCACCGCGTCTCCGAGCTGAAGCACGCGCTGAAATCACCGGGCACCAGTCCGCCCATCCGACGAAGGCCCTTTGACAGTTGGGAGTGACAAACGCCTCTCGGAACGTCGGTGGTACCGTTCGCCCCGTCCGTAAGTGGTTCTTCGGACGCAGGGAGGGTCCGTCGGATCGTCTGCCCACACGGAGTGGAAACGACGCAGTCTCGGAACCTCATGATGGCGCTGACCTCATGATGAGGCTGGGATCACCACGCGGCAGGACATTCCGAACGGGTGGAGCGGTGAATTCGAGGACTGTGAAGTCAATATCGATTGCGAGCGGTTCGTTGGGCAGCGCCCGAACGCTCTCGGCCGTGATGGGCGCGCTGGCGATTCTCGCGGTCGGTGCCGTGGGAGTTCCGCCTTCACCCGCGGCCGCGAACCTGCCCGCGGTCGAGGGGACCGCAATCACCTGGTCGAGCTGCGGTGATCAGTTGCAATGCGCCGATGTTTCGGTGCCGTTGAACTGGAGCCGACCGAACGGTCAGCACATCAAGCTCGCGGTGATCCGCCACCTTGCCAGCAACCCCCAAGCGCTGATCGGGTCGATGTTCGTCAACCCCGGCGGCCCCGGTGAAAGCGGCGTGCAGCTGGTGCGCGATGCGGGCTCTGAGTTGAACGCGTGGGGCGAGGGCAGGTTCAACGTGGTGAGCTGGGACCCGCGCGGAACGAACGCGAGCGACCCGGTGCGCTGTTTCACCAGCAAGGCGACCGAGGATGCCTTCTGGCGGGGTGTCCAGATTCCGACGACACCGGCAGAATCTCGTGCCTACGAACGCAAGACCATGGAGTTGGCCCGGGACTGCGAGCGAGTGAGCGGGGAGCTCTTGAACAATATCTCCACCGAGGACAGCGCCCGTGACCTCAATTATCTCCGCCAGATGCTCGGAGAGAAGACCCTCACCTACGTGGGCTTGTCCTACGGCAGCTTCCTGGGCCAGACCTACGCCAACATGTTCCCGACCCGGGTGCGAGCAATGATGCTCGACTCCATTGTGGACCAGCAAGCCTTTGTGCAAAGCGCCGAGGCGAGGACCGCAAATTCTGTCTCGTCGACCGACGCGGTCTTCGCTCAGTTCATGACGATCTGCCAAGACGCTGGAGCCGCTCGGTGCCCGCTCGCCGGTCACTCCGAGACCGTCGCCCAACGCGTGGCCCGGCTGTTCCAACAAGCGCGCCGTGCCCCGATTCCGGCACCACACGCCGACCCACCCGGCGTGCTCAGTTATGGCGACCTGCTGCTGACGACGTTCACCCCCCTGCGGGATCCCAAGGTCTGGCCCGAGTACGCACAGGAGCTCGATGCCGCCGCAAACGGCGACGCGTCCGCCCTCGAGACAGCGGCGCGTGCGATGCGAACGCCAGACGCCTTTTCCAAGGCGACGACGTCTGCGGCCATCCAATGTGCCGACGGTCCCGCCCGCGAGCCGGTCAGCGCCTGGCCCAACGTCATCGGACACCTCACCACGCTGAGTCAGCTCTGGGGGCCGGTCCTCGGTTGGTGGCAATGGGCACCCTGTGCGTCGAACTGGCCCGGGCACGCTACCGAGCGTTACACGGGTCCGTGGAACGCCAAGACCACCAACCCGATCCTGCTGATCAACAACGTGCACGACCCGGCCACCGGCTACGCAAATGCTCAGGGCGCGCAACAACTTCTGGGCAACGCGGTGCTGCTCACCCTGGCCAGCTACGGCCATCCGAGCTATCAGCTCCTCAGCCAGTGCATCGACAACTGGAGAGTTCGTTACCTCGTCGACCTCATCCCCCCACCACCGGGGACGGTCTGCACGGCGGATCAAGCCCCGTTCCAACCTGCCGCAAGCGGACCAGGCTCTCCGGGACTGAGTGGGGTCGATACGGTCCCTGGCCCGTAGCTTGGAGAGCCGTTCTTCCGCCCTCACGTGCTGGTCGGAACGAAAGGATGACCGACCCGGCGACTTCGGGCCGACCACCCCATAGTCCGGACAACCGCGGACTATGGGGTGGCACGAACCCTCGTTCTGTGGAGCGGCGTCAGAACGTGATGCTTACAAGCGCTGTCTGAGCTGTGTTCGCGATATTCGCCACCGCGAGGTAGCACTGCTTGTTCGGTGCGGTCGCGGAGCACGTGCCGTTGCCGATCGTACCGGTGGTCACCGTGAACGTCGTCGGCGCGACCTTGCCGTTCGTGTCAGCCGTGACGATGACGGGGGCGCCCGTGTTACAGGCTGCCTCGCCTGTCGTGAGGACGGTCCGGTTGCATTCGACCACCGCCACGGTTGCGCCGGCCGTGAAACCTCCACCGCTGACCGAAAGCGACTGGCCGTTCGTCAGGCCCGTCTTCGGGTTCGCCCTGCCATACGGACCGAACTGGATCTTGGCGAGTGCTTCCTGCGACTGGTTCGCCACGTTGGCTACCGCCACGTAGCACGGCGCAGCGCGCAGTCCCATGGAAGCATCGCACGAGCCGTTGCCGATCGTCCCTGTGGCGACGGTAAAGGAGGTTCTCCGAACCGTACCCGTGCTCGTCACCGTGGCCGTCACGACATTGCTCGTGTCACAAGCTGCCTCGCCCCCCCCAGTGGCCACCGTGTTGTTGCACTGGACGATCGCCACGGTGGCTCCCGCGGTGAAGCCGGTGCCACTGACCTTGATCGTCTGGCCGTCGCTCAGTCCCTTGGTGAAATCCGTCTTGGCAGTCGGAGTGACCGTGGCAAATGCCGGGCTCGCAGCGAAGAGCGCTGCGCTAACCATTACGCCGACAACAACCGCCATCCGCGTAACACCCTTCTGATGGGCGCGCTTCATGTGTGTTCTTCCTCCTGGAGACCGAGGGTTCGCTTTCGATGCGCGCGTTCATTGAAACTCGTGCACAGATCGCCTGACGAACCTGGCAATCCCCTACGTGGGCCTACCCCCTCTTGACGTTCGTACCGTAGATGAGCCAAATGGATCACGCAACTAGGTCGAAAGCACTAATTGGATCGTCATCCGGTTGGCGAGACCTGCGCATCTCGACGCGACTGCCGGCACAGGAAGTGCTTGCTCGCACAAGCGACGCCGGGACGGGCCGCGCGCGGCCCGTCGGATTCGTCGACGATCGTGCACAAAGGCACCTCGCCTCGTCCCACGTCCTCGTTTGCCTTCGGCGGCGAACGACAGCGTCACAGTGGCATTCGGGCCCCTGTCCGCGCTTCGACGTGGTCGACCGCAACGACGCGCTCATCGGACGGAGCGCGCCGAGTCCATGGCGGCAGCCCTCGGCAGCCGGTCGTACGCTGGCCGCCACCGGCGCCATTCCTCGCAACGGAGAGCAGAACGATCTACCCTCCACACGTGGCTCCTCGGCGATGGAGCAGGTGGTCGGTCATCGGTTGCGTCGGCTCGGCCGCAATACTCCTCGCCGCATGCTCCGGGGGCACATCGCCCATGGCGTCGTCCTCCACGACGACGTCAACGCCGGCCCGCCCGACCACCACGAGCCAGGCCACCGGCTCCGGCTCGACCTCCACGTCGACGACCAACTCCTCGGGCGGGTCGACCACGACCGGGACGCTGCTTCCCCAGTCGCCGACGACGACCGAGTTCTACGCACCGTCGGGCAACCTGGAATGTGAGATCGATTATCAGTTCGAGTCGACTGTGCAGACGTCGACGCTGTGCCTGACAGAAACGCCTCCGCAGTCGGTCACTTTGGGTGCGGACAGCACGCTCAAGGAATGCACGGGCGTCAATTGCCTCTCAAACGCCGGCCTGAACACGCCGACGCTCCCATACGGCACATCGATCACTCTCGGTCCCTTCACCTGCCTCTCCATGACGACCGGGATGAAATGCACTCTGGCCCACGGCAACGGCTTCGTCCTCGCGAGATCGGGCGTCACACCGCTTGGCAGCGTGACCGTGACGACGACCACCAGCGGCTGAATCGGATCATGGCTTCACGGTACGAACCATCATGAACAACGGCACCCGCTCCCAACGCTCGAAGCGCTTCGAGGTGTAGCTGGGCTTCGGCTCGCGCAGGTGCTCGATCATCAGGCCCGCTCGCTCCAGGGCGATGAGGTATTCCTCGAGGGTGTAAGTCCAGCCGCGGAAAGTCATCGGGAGGCCCTCCGCCTCAACAGTGTCCTCGACCCGCTGCGACTCGAAGTAGGGCTGGCGGAGCGCGAAGACTTCGCCGTCGTCCGTCTCGACGAACTGCCCGGTGTCGGTCACCGGGTGGGTCACGCAAAAACAGAAGTGTCCGCCTGGGCGAAGCAACCGAGCTGCCTCGAGCACGGTGCCAAACATGTCCGAGACGACCTGGAGCGAGTTGTAGGCGACGGCCAGGTCGAACGCTGCGGAGACGCATGGGAGCGCCGCCGCGTCCGCCAGGATGTAGGAGCTCGCCGGATCGGCGTCGCGCGCGTAGCGCAGCAGGACTGACGAGCTGTCGACACCCACCACGCGGTGCCCGCGCGCGTCGAGGTCGCGAGCGACCCGGCCCTCCCCACAGCCGATCTCGACCGCGCGCGCACCGGGCGGAGGCACGAGCTCGAAGAACGCGTCCCGGTAGGCCCAATAGTGGTCGTGGCCCGGCGTGCGGGCCCAACGGACCCAGTTCTCCGCGTCCGGGCCCCACTCCCCCGTGCCGGTCACCCGGCAAGGATACGTGGCGGCAAGGACACGGAGGGCAGGGCTAGGTTGCTTTCGTGTCGTCAGGCCGCCCCAGTCAGGAGCACGGCGGCTGATCTGGACCATCACCCTCAACGAGCTGCGCCGGCGCGTGCGCGACCGCTCGGCAGTCATCACCTGCCTCGTGGCGCCGCTGGCTATCGCGGCCGTCCTCGGCTTCGCATTCGCGGGCAATGCCAGCACCGGCACGATCCCCATCGGGGTGTCCGGGACGACGCCGGCACTCCTGCGCGCGGCGGTCCACGCCAGCCAGCTGCCACCCGGTGTCACCGTCCGGCTCGTGCCGAAGGCTTCGACCGTCAAGCAGGAGGTGGCCGACGGCACGCTTTCGGGAGGCGTCGTGGTGTCCGCCGGCCACAAGAGTCTCTCGGACCTCCTGATCCCGATGGTCTCTCCCGGCGCCACCCCCTCACCCGGCTTCGACGTGGTCGAGCGCGCCGACGCGCTCAACGGACAGGAGTTCGCCGAGTCCGTTGCGGCCGGGCTGGCCAGCCGGTTGTATGCGGGCCGCCTGGAGCGTGGAACGGCAACCGACGCGGCGGCCATCTCCATCGGGGCGACCACGTTGGGAAACGGCGGCAAGGCGGTGCTGGACTACTTCGCCCCGTCCATCGCCGTCGTCTTCCTTTTCATCGGCAGCGGGCTGGGCATGCGGTCGCTGTTGATGGAGCGGGCAACGGGCACACTGGCCCGGCTGGCGGCGTCGCCGATCAGGCCCCGCACCATCGTGTGGGGGAAGCTGCTCGCCATCGCTCTCACCGGGCTCACGTCCATCCTGATCGTGTGGGGGGTGACGGCGGCGGCGTTCGGTGCCGACTGGGGCGCGCCCCTGGGCGTGCTGTTGATGTGCGTCGGGGCCACAGCCGCCATGTGCGGTCTGGGCGTCTTCCTGACCTCGTTCGCCCGTACGCCGCAGGAGGCCTTCGCGGCGTCGCTCATCGTGGGCCTGCTCCTCGCGCTCCTCGGCGGCAACCTGCTCCCGCCGGGCGCATTGCCCGAATTCCTCCAGGTGCTCAGTCTCGGCACGCCCAACGGCTGGTCCCTGGTCGGGTTCGGCCGCCTGGCGTTGCTGCATGACCCGGTCTCCTCGGTCCTCGGCCCCTTCGCCGTCCTCTTGCTCATCGCCGTGGTGACCGGCGGGCTGGCCATGACGCGGGTCCGACGGATGGTGACGCCGTGATCGCCATCCTGCGCGTCAACCTGCGCCGCGCCGTCGGTGACCGCCGCTACCTGTTCGTGGCCACCGTGTTCCCGGTCGTCTTCATTCTGGTCACGGGTCTGTTGGCCGGCAGCCCGAAGGAACCTGTGGGCCTCGTGCACCCCTCGACCCGGCTGCTGCAGCTCGTCGCGCACACCCCCGGCCTCAAGGTGCGGGTGGAGCCCGACCGGGCGCAGCTGAGCGACGACATTTTGCGGGGGCGCGTGGTGGCGGGCGTGATCATGGAGCCATCGGCGCCGGGCCACCAGCGGGTGCAGTTCGTGAGCGAGTCGGCCTCGACGAGTGCGATCCAGGCGCGCACCGACGTCGTCGCCCTGCTCGACCTCATCGATGCCGAGGGCCAGCGCCCGGCGGTGACCGACGTCACCCTGGCGCACACGAACCTGCCGGCGGCGCTCAGCCCGTTCTCCTACGTGGCGCCCGCCGACCTCGTCCTGTTCCTCGGGATCACAGTCCTGCTCCTCGCGTCGGGCGTCGTCGAGACGCGACGGATCGGTATCATGCGCCGCCTGGCGGCGGCACCGGTGCGGCGACGCACGGTGGTGGCGGCGCTGCTGGCCACGAGCTTGTGCGTCGCGGTCGTGCAGTGCGTCGGGCTGCTGGTGGTCGGCCGCCTCATCTTCGGCGTCCACTGGGGCAATCCAGCGGCGGTCTTCCTCGTCCTGGCGACGCTGTCGCTCGCGTACTCGGGCGCGGCGGCGCTGGTGAGCATGCGCTCGCGCACCGAGGAGCAGGCCATCTCCGTGGCGGTCGTCCTCGGGATTGTGTGCGGGCTGCTCGGGGGCTGCATGTACCCCCTTGACGTCGTGGGCCCGGCCATCCGCGCCGTCGGCCACGTCGTGCCCCAGGCCTGGGCCATGGACGCCTTCGTCAAGCTCATCTACGACCACGCATCGTTGACGTCGGTCCTGCCCGAGGTGGGTGCGCTGGCGCTGTTCGCGGCAGTGCTCAGCGCGCTGGCGCTGCGGGCCTACGCGCGGACGGTGTACTCGCCGGGGTGAAAGCGCCGGGTGAGCCGGCGGAATTTCCAGGTGTGGTCCGGCCACAACGTGGTGTTGCGGCCACGGTGGTCGAGGTACCAGCTGCCGCAACCGCCCTCGACCCACACCGAGTGCTCGAGCCGGGCCTGCAGCCACTCGTTGTAGCGCCGCTGCACGCCGGGCTTCACCTCGACCGTCCGCACGCCCGGGCGGGTCAGGAAGCCGACCGCGTCGGCGACGTAATTGATGTGCGACTCGATCATGTAGATCATGGAGTTGTGGGCCAACGTCGAGTTGGGCCCGATCATCAGGAACAGGTTCGGGAATCCGGCCACTGTCGAGCCCGCGTAGGCCTCCACCCCGCCCGCCTTCCACAGCTCCGAGAGCCGCACCCCGTCCCTTCCCACGATGTGCTCGGCGTACGGGGGCTCGGCGGCCTCGAAGCCCGTGCCCATGATCACGACGTCCACGGGGCGGGCGATCCCGTCCTGGCCGACCACCTCGTGTGCGGTGAACGAGGCCACCGGCGTGTCCACCACCTCGACGTTGGGCCGGTTGAGCGACGGGTAGTAGTCGTCGGACAGGAGCATGCGCTTGCAGCCCGGCTCGTAGAGCGGCGTGAGCCTGGCGCGCAGCGACTCGTCGGGCACCTGCTTGCGCAGGTGGTCGAGCGCGCGCTTGCGCACGATGGCCTTGGGCCGCCGGCTCTGCCCCACGAAGACGCCGAGCAACGACTCGAACATGGCGTAGATGCGCAGACGGGACAGGCGCTGGAGCGCGGGCACCTTGCGGTAGGCGAGCTTGCGCAGGCGCGAGACCGGACGGTCGCGGCGGGGGACGATGAAGGGCGGGGTCCGCTGGTGCAGGTACAGGTGTTCGACGACGGGCGCGATCTGCGGGACGAACTGGATGGCGGAAGCCCCGGTGCCGACGACGCACACCCGCTTGCCGGAGAGGTCGAAGCCGTGTTCCCACTGCGCCGAGTGGAAGACCTTGCCGCGGAAGTCGTCCAGCCCCGGGAAGTCGGGAACGGCGGGCTCGCTGAGCGACCCGGTGGCCCAGATGAGGACCGGGGCAACGTACTCCTCGCCGGCCGCGCGCACGACGTAGCGCGCGGCCTCTTCGTCCCAGCGCGCCTCGTCCACCGCATGGTTGAAGCGCAGATGGCCGCCCACGTCGAAGCGGTCCACGCAGGCCCGCATGTAGTCCCAGATCTCGGACTGGGAGGGGAACGACCTCGACCAGTCCGGGTTGAGCGCGAACGAGAACGAGTACAGGTTCGACGGCACGTCGCAGGCGGCGCCGGGATACGAGTTGTCCCGCCAGGTGCCGCCCAGGTCGTGGCCTCGGTCGAGCACGACGAAGTCGTCGATGCCCAAAGTGCGCAGGCGGGCGGCCATACCGATGCCGGAAAACCCGGCCCCGACGATGACGACCTGGTGTTCGCTAGTCACGGGTTGGCCGCGACGAAGTCGGCCACGACCCGGGCCAGCTCTTCGCCGCAGTCCTCCTGGAGGAAGTGGCCGCCCCCGACGATGGTCGTGTGGGGCTGCCCCTGGGCGCCGGCGATCCGCTCCTTCAGGTTGCGGTCGGCCCCCTTGGTGATGGGGTCGCTGTCGCTGAAGGCGCACAGGAACGGCCGGTCGAAGGCGGCCAGGCCCACCCAGGCGGCGACGTTGGCGTCGTGCGCGGGGTCGTCCGGCCGCGACGGCACGAGCAGCGGGAAGGCGCGGGCACCCGCTTTGTAGGACTCGTCGGGGAACGGCGCGTCGTAGGCGGCGCGCACCTCGTCGGACACTTCCTTCACGCACCCGCCCTTGACGATGCCCCCCGCGGGGAACTCCTCGACCTCCTGAGAGAAGCGCTGCCAGGCGAAGAAGGCCTCGCCGGGGTTGGTGTCCCCGGTCGGGAGGAACGTGTTCGCAGCCACGACGCGGGCGAAGCGATCCGGGTGCTCGCCCACCAGGCGCAGCCCGATGAGACCGCCCCAGTCCTGGCCCACGAGCGTGATGGCGCGCAGGTCGAGCACGTCGAAGAGGAGCTCGCGCATCCACTCCACGTGACGGGCGAACGTGTAGTCACCGCGCTCGGCGGGCTTGTCCGAGCGCCCGAACCCGACCAGGTCGGGCGCCACGCACTGGAGGCCGGCCCCGGTGAGGACCGGGATCATGGTGCGGTAGAGGTACGACCACGACGGTTCGCCGTGCATGAGGAGCACGACCGGCGCCCCCGGGTCGCCCTCCCGCAGGTAATGCACCCGCAGGTTGCCGCTCTCGGAGTCGGCGACGTCGGCGTAATGCGGCTCGAAGCCGAAGCGGGGCAGACCGGCGAAACGCTCGTCTGGGGTGCGAAGTGTCTTCATGCTTCGGGGAGCCTAGGAGGTCGACTCGGGGTGGCGCCCCCGTTGCCCGGTTGGCGGGAGGAAGGTGCGGCCGGCGCCCTGCGCCCCATAACCTGACGCCACCGTCACAGAACGCACCCCGCGGGGAGGGAGTCGACCATGGTCACGTCCGACGCCGACGCTCAGGAGTACGACCCGTTCGCCGCCTTCGACGACGCGGTGGCCGGCACGAGCCGCGACCCGTGGCCGCAGCTGGCCCGCAAGCGGCGCGACGAACCGGTGAGCAGGGGCCTCACCATCTCGCCCGAGGTGCTGCCCGAGGGCTTCTCCGTCGAACCGGAGTGGATCGCCTACCGCTACGACGACTGCTCGCGCGTCCTGCGGGACGCCAAGACGTTCACCTCGACGGGGTACGACGCCACCATCGGGATGGTCATGGGCCACATGATCCTCGGCATGGACGACCCCGAGCACCGCACGCACCGGAACCTGGTGGCCCACGCGTTCCGGGAGAAGGCGCTGGCGCGCTGGGAGCCCGAATTCATCGGGCCGATCATCGACGAGCAGATCGACGACTTCGTGGCGGACGGCGAGGCCGACCTGGTGCGCCAGCTCACCTTCGAGTTCCCGGTGCGGGTGATCGCGCGCCTCCTCGGCCTGCCCGAAGAGGATTTCCCGCAGTTCCACCGCTGGGGCATCGAGCTCATCGGGTTGGTGGCGGACATCGACCGCGGCCTCGCGGCCTCCGAGTCGCTGCGCGACTACTTCGCCGGCATCGTGGCCGAGCGCCGGGCCCGGCCGGCCGACGACGTCATCAGCGACCTGGTGTGCGCCGAGGTGGACGGCGAGCAGCTGACCGACGAGTCCATCTATTCCTTCCTGCGCCTCCTGCTCCCTGCCGGGGCCGAGACGACCTACCGCTCGTCGGGCAACCTGCTCTACCTGCTGCTCACCCACCCCGAACAGCTCGAGTCCGTTCGGGCCGACCGCTCGCTGCTGCCCCAGGCGATTGAGGAGGGGCTGCGCTGCGAGCCGCCCCTGCTCACGATCGCGCGCACGACCACCTGTGAGGTCGAGCTGAGCGGGGTGACGATCGCCCCGGGCGAGGTGGTCAGCACCCACATCGGCTCGGCCAACCACGACGAGTCGCGTTGGGACGACCCGGAGTCCTTCGACATCTCCCGCCCACCCCTCCCCCACATCGCGTTCGCCCACGGGCCGCACATGTGCCTCGGCATGCATCTCGCCCGGCTCGAGACGCGGGCGCTGCTGAACCGCGTGCTCGACCGCCTGCCCGGCCTGAGCCTCCAGGCCGACGACTCGGACCCGCACATCCGGGGCGACGTGTTCCGTTCGCCGACCGCGCTGCCGGTGGTGTTCGCGGCCTGACGCCGCACCGGGCGGCGACGCCGCCCGGCCGGCACGGCGCAGGACTACAGGCGCCGGCACCACTCAAGAGATGCGGCGTGCCTCCACCTCGCCCCCCTGGGCCACCAGGACGGTGCTCACCATGGAGGGCGGGAACAGGCCGTGGGAGACGAGGCCCGGGACGGCGTCGAGCTGCTCGGACAATTCGGCGGGGTCACCAACCGCGCCGTGGTAGTCGGCCAGGACGCCCCCGTCTGGCGTGCGTGGCGCGTCGCGCAGCACGGCGTCGGGCAGGGCGCGGAGCGTGGCCGCCAATCCGAACGCCAAGAGCTCGAGCGGCACCGGCGGGTGCAGGTGGGGCACCGGCTTGTCGGAGGAGACGATGACGACGAAGCGGTCGGCGGCCGCGGCGACGATCCGCTCGCGGGTGTGGGCGCCGCCGCCGCCCTTGACCAGCCAGCCGTCGGGATCGACCTGGTCCGCGCCGTCGATGGTCAGGTCGAGCCGGTCGATGTCGTTGAACGGCCGGACGTCCAGCCCGTTGGCCCGGGCCAGCTCAGCGGTGGCGGGCGACGTCGCGGCACACGTGATGTCGAGGTGCCGGCGGCCGAGCGCGGGAACCAGCTCGGCGACGGTGGTGCCGGTGCCGAGGCCCACGCGCATGCCGCTCTCGACCAATGCGGCGGCCACCTCCGCTGCGGCTCGCTTCTCGGCCGGGATGTCGGGCATCGTCACCGCCTCGTCGTGCTCAGCTGCGGGGGACGTCCTTCCAGGGCAATTCCTTGTCGGTGCGGACGTCGCCGGGCAGGCCCAGCACGCGCTCGCCGAGGATGTTGCGCATGACCTCGGAGGTACCGCCCTCGATGGAGTTGGCGCGCACTCGCAGGAACATCTTGTGCACGTCCGGCGAGCCCATGCCGACGAGGTCGGGCCGTACCATGGGGTACCCCGCCGGGAAGAGCATGGCGTCGTTGCCGAGGAGGTCCATGCAGAGGTCGTAGACCCGCTTGTTCTCCTCGGCGAACGCGAGCTTGGACACCGAACCTTCCGGACCGGGGGTCCCGCCCTTCCGGGTGGCAGCAGCCCTGGCGTTCGTCATCGACAGCGCCTCCATCCGGATGTAGCTCGATACCAGCCGGTCGCGGAGGGCGAACGCGTGCGGAGAGGTGTCTCCGAGCCAGCGCTCCTTCCAGATCTTGATCGCCTCGCCCATCGGTCCGCCGCCCCGCCGACCGACCCCCCCGCCGATGGAGACTCGTTCGTTCATGAGGGTGGTCACCGCGACACGCCAGCCCTCGCCCTCGCCGCCGATGCGCGCCGTGTCCGGCATGTGCACGTCGGTGAAGAAGACCTCGTTGAACTCGGCCTCACCGGTGATCTGGAACAGCGGGCGCACTTCCACGCCGGGGGCGTTCATGTCGACGAGGAAGGCCGTCATCCCCTTGTGCTTCGGCACGTCCGGGTTCGTGCGCGCCACGATCAGCCCGAACGAGGAGATGTGGGCCAGGGTGGTCCACACCTTCTGCCCGTTGAGCAGCCACTCGTCACCGTCGCGGTCGGCTCGGGTCGACAGCCCGGCGACGTCGGAGCCCGCTCCCGGCTCGCTGAACAACTGGCACCAGATCTCCTCGTTGGTGAAGAGCGGCCGCAGGTACCGGTCCTTTTGTTCGGGCGTCCCGTGGGTGACGATGGTCGGGGCGCACATCCCGTAGCCGATCGGATTGCGGACGGCCGCGACGGGAGCGCCGCCGGCGTGGAGGCGGGACTGCGCCCGTTGCTGGTCCTTCGGGGTCAGGCCGAGGCCGCCCTCGCCCGGCGGAAAGTGCACCCAGGCCAGGCCGCGGTCGAACTGCGCCCCGAAGAACTCTTGCGCCGGCGTGGTGGCGGGTGGACGGTCGGCCAGCAGGCCGTCAACCAGCTCGTCGACGTTCGCGCTCATGGTCGCACCCTATAGCGTGCACCCGTGCAGGCACCGGCCGGACGACCGACGTGGCGCGACGACGACCCCGGCCCGGACACCATTCGGGACACGGCGAGGGTGTGGCCGAAGTGACGGCGTCTGTCCGACTGCCCGACGGGCGGCAGCTCGCCTACGAGGAGTACGGCGACCCGGCGGGGTTTCCCGTGCTCAGCAACCACGGCGGACTGAGCTCCCGCCTCGACGCCTCGCACGCTCACGAGGCGGCAGTCGCCGCGGGCGTGCGGCTCGTCTCGCCCGACCGACCCGGCATGGGCCTGTCGACGTACCAACCGGGGCGGCGCCTCATCGATTGGCCGGCCGACGTGGAGGCCTTCACCGCCGCCCTCGGCATCTACCGGTTCGCCGTGATGGGTTGGTCGGCCGGGGGCCCCTATGCCGCCGTGTGCGCCGCCAAGATGGGGCGCCGCGTCACGGCCGCTGCCCTCCTCTCGAGCTCGGTGCCCCTCGACCTCTATGGCACGACGCGGGGGCTGAGCGTGGAGGACCGGGCCCTCTTGTTCCTCACGCGTCGGGCGCCCGGGCTCGCGTCGGCCGCCATGAACATCAGCATCGTGAACGCCAGCAACGGCCGGCTCCTGCGTGCCGTCATGCGCTCGTTCCCGCCGGCGGACCGATCCGTGCTGGCAGAGTGGGGCCCGCCCGACCTCGCACTGGCCTTCGTGCGCGAGGCGCTGCGCCAGGGGACCGAAGGCTGCATTTTGGACTACCGCATCTTCGGCGACCCCTGGGGCTTCTCGCTCGAGGAGATCCGGGTGCCAGTGCAGATCTGGGAGGGCTCAGACGACCACACCGGACCGCCGGGGTACCGCGCCTTCCTGCAGCGGCACATCGCGCACGCCACGGTCACCGTGGTGCCGGGCGAAGGCCATGTCTCGCTGCTGCCGCATCAGGCACCGGCCATCTTCGCCGCGCTGCTCGACGACGACCACAATGCCGAGTCCACGGCGCGGTGGAACGTCGGGTAGGCGTAGATCATCGACCGCATCGTCTCCAGCGTGACCCCGGCGTGCACCGCCAACGCCAGGTGGCTCAACACCTCGCCCCCGTAGGGGCCCATCGCGGTGGCGCCGACGAGCACACCGTCCCGGGCCACCAGCTTCACGAAGCCCTCGCCGCGGTGGATCCAGCCGCGGGTCGACGCCGCGATGGAGTCCATGAGCACGGTCACCGCACCGCCCCCCTGCCTCGCCTGCGCCTCGGTCAGGCCCACCGAACCGATTTCGGGATCGGTGAACGTCACCCGGGGCACCGCCCGATAGTCGGCCTCGGGCAGCGGGGAGCCCAGGATGTCCGCCACGCACAACCGGGCCTGGTACACCGCGACGTGCGTGAAGGCGCCCTTCCCGGTGACGTCGCCCACGGCCCAGACACCGGGCGCGACGCGCATGCGGCTGTCGACCGGGAGGCTGGGCGCCGCTTCGTCGAGCCCGAGCGCACCCACCCCGAGCGCCCGCAGGTCGCTGCGGCGGCCGGTCGCCACCAGCATCCGAGCCGCGCTGCGCGCGGTGCCATCGGACAGGTGGACGGTGACTCCGGTCACCCCCGAGGGCTCGACGCGCTCGACCGCGATGCCTGTCTGCACGACCACGCCCTCACGGCGCAACAGCTCGGTGATGAGTGCGGATGCCTCCGGCTCCTCGGCTCCCGCCAGGCGTTCGCTGGCCTCGATGATCGTCACCGCGGCGCCGAAGCGGCGCATGACCTGGCCGAGCTCGAGCCCCACGGCACCACCGCCGATGACGAGGAGGGACGACGGCACGGCCTCCACCGCGATCAGGTCGCGGTTGGTCCAATGGGGAACGTCCTCGAACATCGGCGGGACCCAGGCCCGTTGGCCGGTGGCCAGCACCAGCGCGCGCCGGGCCGCAACCGACTCCCCGCCCACTTCCACGGTCGACCCACCGGTCAGTCGGGCCCGGCCGCGCACGTAGCGGCCGCCCTTGGCCCGGAGCCGCTCGATCGCGACGAGGTCGTCCCACGAGTCCGTGGCCTCGACCCGGATGCGGCGGGCGACGAGTGACCAATCGGGCGTCACGACCGAGGTCCCGCCCAGGTCCGGGATGCGCCGGCCCTCGGCCAACACGTCGGCCGCCCGGACCATCATCTTCGAAGGGATGCACCCCCAGTACGGGCACTCCCCGCCCACGAGCTCGGCCTCGATGCCCACGACGTCGAGCCCCGCACTCGCCAGGTCGCCTGCGACCAGTTCTCCCCCCGGGCCGAGGCCGACGACGACGACATCGGCCTCCACGGAGTTACAGCCCGCCCCAGTTCGTGATCTGGACCGGTGCCACGATCGGCGTACCGACGACCAGCTGGATCTGGTAGTGGTTGCCGAGAGGGAGGTCGTTGGGGTTACCGGTGTACAGCTGGGCCGGCTTCCCGGGCGAGGTGAAGAACACGGTCACCTTGCCCGTGGCCGGGCCGACCTGCGTCGTGCTGAGGGGGATGCCCCACTCGTTGAAGAACTGGCCGAGCGTGAACGACTGCGTGGTATTGGGCGACTCGATGTGGATGATCCCGTCGTACGCGTGGACGTGCAACCAATAGAAGCAGCTGCCGGTCGAGACGAACGGGCCCTCGGGGGTCTGCTCGGCCTGGAAGCCGGGGATGCCGATGCCGTAGGGGATCACCCTCGCCTTGCCGTTCACGAAGATCGTGAGGTGGGTGTGCACGTGCACCACGAGCTGCTCGCCCGCCTGGCACTGCACGCCGTCGACCGTCGAGCCGGTCGCCGTAGTAAGCAGAGTGGCCAGCTTGGGGCCCGAAGGCACCGGGATGGTCTCGGGCCCGGGCGTGCCGGCGGGAGGCTGTACCCAGTCGGCCTTCATGGAGGCGGGGATGGGCGCGAGCCCCGCGACGTGCGGGTCCTTCAGCTGCGGCGGGACGGGGCCGGTCCCGCCGCTCCCGGTCAGCTGGGTGACGATGACGACGATCACGGCGATCACCACGACGGCGCCCCCGACGCGCAGGCCGACCCGGGCGCGCTTCTTCCGCAGCTCGGCCGCCCGTTTCTCTTCGGCGCGGCGCTGGCTCTCGGCCCTGCGCTCGGCCTTCGACTTGCTCTGACTGGTCACTGGGGCGTCAGCGTAGCGAACCAGTCCCAGCGAAAAGCATCGACGCGCTCGAGGGGGCCCGCCCACTCCACCTCGGAACCGTGCTCGGCGCACAGCGGCCCCAGGGAGGCGGCGGCGTGCCACAGATCGCCGTCGACGAAGGCCACCGTGATCGTCCGCGTCCCGTCGCCGAATTGCCATGCTCCGGCCACCCCGGGGTACGCGACCAGGCGCTCGCCGTCGAGCGCGGGGCCCACGACGGTGTAGACGCCGTGCGACGGCCGGAACGGGATGGCGCCCGGTGAGACCGCGACGCGGGGGTCGGCCCAGGCGTCGACGACCTCGAACGGACCCGAGAGGACGGCCCGCCGCTCGGTGAAGAAGCGGTCCGCCGCCCAGAGCCGTTCGGCCAGTGCGAAGAAGGGGAGCAGGACGTCCTCGTCGCGCATCAGATACAGCGTCATGTAGTGGAACGGGTCGAAGCCCGGTCCCGAGGTCGCCTCGGCCGAGCGGCAGCGGGGCGAGCGGACCCAGCGCTGGCCGAACGTGATGCCCTCGATCGTGAATTGTTCGGGCAGGTGGTCGAGCTGGTGCCAGGCGTTGTACGCCTCGTGGGCCGACGGGTCGGTGATCTCGGTGAAGGAGAAGAAGCCGAGCACCGGATGAGGGTATCCGTCAGGCGGAATGCAAGACTCGGCGCCCGATGACCACGGCCCTCCTCTCCGGCCTGCGGGTGCTGGACCTGAGCATCTGGCGCCCCGGGCCCTACGCCACGTCGCTCCTGGTCGCGTTGGGCGCCGACGTGCTCAAGATCGAACCACCCGGCGGTGACCCGATGCGGCACTACGCCGGCCTCTTCGAGCCGATCAACGCCGGCAAGCGCAGCACGGTGCTCGACCTCAAGGACGGTGACGACAGCGCGCGGGCGTTGGAGCTGGCCACCGAGGCCGACGTGCTGGTCGAGGGCTTCCGGCCCGGCGTCATGGCCCGGCTCGGCCTGGACCACGTCGCGGTGCGTGCCCTCAACCCGGCCCTCGTCTACTGCTCCATCTCGGGCTACGGGCAGGACGACCCCCGGGCCGGCCTGCCCGGACACGACGTCAACTACCAGGCCTGGGCGGGGGCGCTGACCCCGGAGGGTGGCGCGGGCCGCACGTCGCCCCTCCCCGTGGCAGACCTGGCGGCGGGGCTGACCGCGGCGTTCGGCATCTGCGCCGCCGTGCTGGGCCGGGGGGTCACGGGCGCCGGCACGTATCTCGACATCTCCATGACCGATGTCCTGGCCACCTGGACGGGCCGCGCCGGAGGTGGGGACGGTCCTGCGGCTGGACCGGGATCGGACGCCGGCCCGGCGGACCCGGAATCGGAGGCCGTGCCGGGGTACGGCTTGTTCGCCACGGCCGACGGCGGCCAGGTCGCACTCGGCGTCGTGAACGAACAGCACTTCTGGTCCGCCCTGTGCACCGAGCTCGGTTTGGAGGAGCATGCGCACCTCGAATTCGGCGCGCGCTGCGCGCGGGGAGGCGAACTCCAGCGCGCCCTCGGGGCCGCGATCGCGGCGCGGCGGCGTGACGACGTGGTCGGGGTGCTCGTGGCCGCCAACGTCCCGGTGGCGCCGGTTCTCGACCGCGCCGGCATGCTGGCGAGCGCACCCTTCCCCGCGTTCCCGATCAGGCTGCCCCTCTCGCAGGAAGGCGGCGGGGCCCCGGCGCTCGACGAGCACCGCGGACAGGGCTTCGGAGATCGACCGTGACGCCCCCCTCGCACCCGGTGCGCCGTGAGCGTGCGGCCGCCGCACCGGCACCATGACCCAGGTCTCCGACCTGCTGGCCGCCAATCGGGGCTACGCCGCCGCCCGGGCCCACGTGGCCGACCCGCGCCCCAGCCGGCACCTGGCCGTGGTCACCTGCATGGACGCCCGCATCGACGTGTTCGCCGCCCTCGGCCTGCACCTGGGCGAGGCCCACGTGATCCGCAACGCCGGGGGGCGGGTCACCGACGACGTGCTGCGCAGCCTGGCGCTCTCGAGCGGCGTGCTCGGCGTGGACACGGTCGTGGTCATGCAGCACACCGGGTGCGGGCTCGCCGGCGTCAGCGACGCCGAGCTGCGCGCGCTGACCGGTGCGGACCTGGGATTCTTCCCGATCGACGACCACGCCGAGGCCCTGCGCGAGGACGTCGAGCTGCTGGCCGGCACGCCCTTCCTGACCCGGCTGCGACTGATCGCCGGCCTCGTCTACGACGTGGAGAGCGGAGAGCTCGAGGACGTCATCCGTTGGGAGCGCCCGGACTGAGGAGGTCGTCGCGGTCGGCACGCTCGCGTCGGCGACGTGCCCCGCGACAGGCGGGATGTCTGGTTCGGGGCTAGCTTTGCGCAGGTCAACGCCTACGCGGACGGCGCCCGATCCACCGTGGTGAACCCAGACGTGTTGGCACACGCTCGTCGCCGACCCTAAGGAGTCACCCATGCCGGCCCAGGACAGCGCCCGCCCCCTCTCGGATCGCGGCACCCGTCGACTGGCCCGGCGGCGGCGCCTCCTCATGGCGCTGATGGGCGGCCTCGCCCTGCTGCCAGGACTCCTCGCCGTCGCACCCGGCACCGCGGCGGCGGCGTATCCGGACAACCCGGCCCAACCGGTCAACTTCGGCGACGCCGGCTTCTACGGGCCCGCGGGAGGGCTGCAGCTGAACGCACCCGCGGTCGGCTTGGCGTCGACCGCCGACGGCAAGGGTTACTGGATGGTGGCGTCGGACGGGGGCATCTTCAACTACGGGGATGCAAGCTTCTTCGGCTCTGCCGGCGCGATCGCGCTGAACGAACCGATCGTCGGCATGGCCGCGACCCCCGACGGCGGCGGCTACTGGCTCGTGGCGTCCGACGGGGGCATTTTCAGCTACGGCGACGCGCGGTTCTACGGCTCGACCGGCGGCATCCACCTCAACCAGCCGGTCGTGGGCATGGCGGCGACCGCCGACGGCAAGGGGTATTGGCTCGTCGCCGCCGACGGCGGGATCTTCTCGTACGGCGACGCGGTGTTCCACGGATCGACCGGGGCGATCCATCTGAACCAGCCGGTCGTGGGCATGGCCGCGACCCCCGGCGGCGGCGGCTACTGGCTGGTCGCGCGCGACGGCGGCATCTTCAACTACGGGACCGCGCCGTTCCTCGGATCGATGGGCGGCACGCCGCTCAACGCGCCGATCGTCGGGATGGCGGGCTCGGGCGCCGGGTACTGGATGGCGGCGGCCGACGGCGGGGTCTTCAACTTCGGCACGCCCTTCCTCGGCTCGATGGGCGGGCAGTCCAACGCGAACCCCGTGCGCGCCATCGCGGCAACGCCCGACGGTGGCGGGTACTGGCTGCTCCCCAGCACTCCACCACCGCTGCCGCCCACGGTCGGGCCGGGTGCGACCGGCGCCGCCGTCTCGACACTGCAGCAGCAACTCCTCGCGCACGGCTATTGGGTGGACACAACGGGCGCCTCGTTCGACGACAGCACGGAGCAAGCGGTATGGGCCCTGCAAAAGGCCGCCGGGCTCGCGACCGACGGCGTCGTCGGACCTTCGACGTGGGCGGCGCTGCAGGCGGGCGCGGTCCCCCACCCGCGCAGCACGTCGGGCTACGTGATCGAGATCGATCTGGCGGACGACCTGTTGATGGTCGTCAACAACGGGCATCTCGAGTGGACGCTCAACACGTCGACCGGCGGCGGCTACACCTACACCGAGGACGGCTCGACTTCCGTCGCCGACACGCCGACGGGGACGTTCCAGACCTTCCGGGAGGTGGACGGCTTGGTCACCGACTCCCTGGGCTCCCTGTGGATGCCCAAGTTCTTCTACGAGGGATTCGCCATCCACGGCGACACCGAGGTGCCGCCGGTGCCGGTCTCCCACGGCTGTGCCCGGGTCAGCAACGAGGCCATCGAATGGATCTGGGCGAACAACATCGACCCGATCGGGACGACGGTCTGGGTCTACTGACCCCACAGCGCGCCCGCCGTCCTGACGGTGCGGCGCGCCTGGCCAGGGTTGCAACCCCGCAGACCCCGGGTGAGACCAGGGTCTGACACGGGTGCCGCGCGCGGCGCGCCGGCGCGACGCTGAACGTAGGACGCAAAGACGTCGTTGCGAGGGCCGCGTCACCCAGGAGGTGCAACCTTGTCCCACATCATCGTCGGAGACGAGATCGCCGTGGTCGGGGGATCCGAAGCCGAACCACCAGGCTTGCCGGGCTCGAACCCCTCACCACGGTGCGAGCGGGCGTGCTCGACCGCTACGGCGTACGGGTGCCCGGATCGGGGCTCCGCAGCACACCACGCAGGACACCCAAACAGCGAGAGGAGGACCCATGAAGAGCAAGGTCGTCGAGAACGGGGACCTGGTGACCTATGTCGTCGTGTGCGACACCGGCGACGAGGCGGTGGCGGCGCTCAACCAGTTCGCCCGGTCGGAACACCTGGAGGCCGCGCAGATCAGCGCAGTCGGTGCCTTCCAGCGCGCCACGGTGGGCTGGCTGGACCCCGACGCGAAGGTCTACCGGCCCATTGAGGTGAACGAGCAGTGCGAGGTGCTCTCGCTGTTGGGCGACGTGGCCCTCGGCGACGACGGGCCCATCGTGCACGTGCACGTGGTGCTCGGATTGCGGGACGGGACGACGCGGGGAGGCCACCTGCTCTCTGGGGTGGTGCGTCCGACTCTGGAGGTCGTGGTCACCGAGCCGCCGGCCATGTTGCGCAAGGTGCTGCGCCCCGACATCGGGATCGCGCTGATCGACCTCGACCGGTCGGTGGCCTGACGCCCGACACCCAGGACGTCGGGAGCTCTAGCCTAGATGTCGTAGTAGAGCATGAACTCCCATGGGTGCGGACGCAGCCGCACCGGGTCGATCTCGCACGTGCGCTTGTAGTCGACCCACGTCTCGATCAGGTCATCGGTGAAGACGCCGCCGGCCTTGAGGTAGTCGTGGTCCTCTTCGAGGCAGGACAACGCCTCTTCGAGCGAGGCGGGGACGTGGCGGATCTTGGCCAGCTCGTGGGGCGGCAGGTCGAAGAGGTCCTCGTCGAGGGGAGCAGGCGGCTCGACCTTGTTGGCCACCCCGTCGAGGCCGGCCATGAGGATGGCCGAGAAGGTGAGGTAGGGGTTGGACGACGGGTCCGGGCACCTGAACTCCACGCGCTTGGCCTTCGGGCTGGGCGAGTACACGGGGATGCGGCAGGCGGCCGAGCGGTTGCGCTGGGAGTACACCAGATTCACCGGTGCCTCAAAACCGGGTACGAGGCGTTTGTAGGAGTTGGTGGTCGGCGCAGCGAACGCGAGCACTGACGGTGCGTGCTTGAGGATGCCGCCGATGTACCACCGCCCGACGTCGGAGAGGTTGGCGTAGGTGCCGTCCTGGTGGAACAGCGGCTCGCCGCCGTTCCACAGGGACGAGTGCACGTGCATGCCCGACCCATTGTCGTCGAAGAGCGGCTTGGGCATGAAGGTGACGGTCTTTCCGACCTGGTTCGCCACGTTCTTGACCACGTACTTGTAGAGCATCAGCTTGTCGGCCATCTTCAACAGCGTGTCGAAGCGCATGTCGATCTCGGCCTGACCGGCTGTGCCGACCTCGTGGTGCTGCACCTCGATCTCGATGCCGACGCTTTCCATGGTCAGGATCATCTCGGACCGGAGGTCCTGGTAGTGGTCCATCGGGGGGACCGGGAAGTAGCCCTCCTTGTAGCGCGGCTTGTGGCCGAGGTTCGGCCCCTCGTCCGCAGCCGAGTTCCAGATACCCTCCACCGAGTCGACGCGGTACGACGCCGAGTGCTCGTCTTGATGGAAACGCACGTCGTCGAAGATGAAGAACTCAGCCTCCGGGCCGAAGTACGAGGTGTCCGCGATGCCCGAGGACCTCACGTAGCCCTCCGCCTTGCGCGCCACGTGCCTAGGGTCGCGGCTGTACGCGTCGAGCGTCAGGGGGTCGTGGACGAAGCAGTTCAGGTTGAGCGTCTTGTGCTGACGGAACGGATCGATGACGGCGGTGTTCGGGTCGGGCAGCAGGATCATGTCCGACTCGTGGATCTGCTGGAAGCCCCGGATGGAGGAGCCGTCGAACCCGTAGCCCTCGCTGAACCCGTCCTCCGTCAGCCCGTGGACCGGGATCGAGAAGTGCTGCATGAGCCCGGGAAGGTCGCAGAACCGGAGATCCACCAGTTCGATCCCCTCATCCTTGGCGAGGCGGACGACCTCGGCTGGGCTGCGCTCTTGCATGTGGACGTCTCCTCTGCGCTCTGCTCGATCGGCCGCCCTGCCGCCGCCCGAGGCCTATGAGGGTCGCGAGATACGTATCACAGGGCCCATTCCGTGTGCGCTGCAAATGCGCAGCTGGGAGGCCGAGTTCATCAAGTCTTCACAATGACTCTCCACGTCCGAACGGGAGTTCATGGCGCGCCAAGCGGGCCAGCTGCTGCGTGGCGCCGGCGCGACGAAGGTCATCCGGATGGACTGGCCGCCGCTCATCCTCCACGTGCAGTCGACCATGCGCATGGGAACCTCCGACGCGGACTCGGTCCTCGACGAGAACGCGAAGGCACGGTTCGTCGACGGGCTCTACATCGCCGACAACTCGGCGTTGGCGACGGCGCTCGGTGGACCCAACCCCACCGTGACCTGCCAGGCCCTGGCCACGAGGACCGCCGAGACGATCCTGGTGAACGAGTTCGGCGGGTCACCCTTCGTCGCCACGGGATCGCCCACCGTCTCGACCGATCCGTCCATCACCGCTGCGCTGGCGTCGGTCGGGCTCTGATGACTCAAGCAGCCGGCGCCTGACCCGTGCGGCACGATCCAACCGCCTGTCTCGGTCGGGACCGGAAGTAGGGTCACTTCAGGTCGTCAGCACGGCCTGAAGAGGAGAGACGCGACGTGCCGATCTTCATGTCGACCATCATCGCCCGGGCCTCAGACTCCGTAGCAACAGAACGCAAGCCGCTGCCCGCCGTCCCCCGCCTTCGAGATTGATGGCCGCCTACACCCGCGGTCTGCACGAAGTCGCGGACGAGGTCTGGGCCTACCTCCAGCCCGATGGCGGCTGGGGTTGGTCGAATGCCGGGTTGATCACGAACGGCGGCGCATCGCTTCTGGTGGACACGCTCTTCGATCTCCGGCTCACCGCCGACATGCTGAAAGCGATGCAGCTCGTCACGCCGGCCGCCCGCAACATCGACACCGTGGTGAACACGCATGCGAACGGCGACCACTGCTACGGCAACGCACTGGTGGCCGAGTCCGACATCGTCGCCTCGGCCCGCTCGGCCGAGGAGATGGCCGAGCTTCCCCCGACGGCCATGGCCGCAATGATGCGATCGGCACCGTCGCTCGGGGCGGCCGGTGCGTTCCTGGCCCGGATCTTCGCACCGTTCTCGTTCGAGGGGATTGAGGCAACGCTCCCCTCAACCACGTTCTCGGGGCGCCTCGACCTTGGAATCGGTGATCGACCGGTGACGCTGCTAGAGGTGGGTCCGGCGCACACGGCGGGCGACGTGGTCGTCCATCTCCCCGACGCGGGCGTCGTGTTTACCGGCGACATCCTCTTCCACGGTGGCCACCCGATCGTGTGGGCCGGGCCGGTGGCCAATTGGATGGCGGCGTGCGACCGCATCCTCGCCCTGCGACCATCGGTGGTCGTGCCGGGACACGGCCCGCTGGCAACGCCCGCCGCCGTGAGCGAGCTCAAGGGGTACTTCGAATTCCTCAGCGCCGAGGCGAGGATCCGGTTCGACCAGGGACTGTCCCCCCTCGAGGCCGCGAGGGACATCGAACTTGGCGACTACGCAGAGTGGGGCGAGGCGGAGCGCGTGGTGGCCAACATCCGTGCGCTCTACCGCGACTTCGGCGACGGATCGCAACCCGACGTCCTCACCGTGATGACCGAGATGGCGGCGCTGGTGGAGCCACCCGGGTGACCTGCCGCCCAGGAGCTGAACGCCGCCTCGTCCCGCCGACCTGCACCGGGTCTGCGCCAGGACTATGCGCTGGCGGGCGGGGTAGAACACAGGGGTGGAGTCCCGTCCGGTCATCGGGATGATCGGGGGTCGTTACCGTCTCGAGGGCCTGCTCGGCGAGGGTGGGATGGCGCGGGTCTTCGACGCGTTCGACGAACGGCTCGAACGGCCGGTCGCCGTCAAGATCCTTCGCCCCGAGACCGAAGCCCTGCCCGGCATGCGCCAGCGCTTCCAGCAGGAGGCGCGCCTTGCCGCCCGCCTCGTCCACCCGAACATCGTGGCCGTGCTCGACTATGGAGAGGACGGCGGCTCCTCGTACCTCGTGATGGAACGCCTGCCCGGGACGACGCTGCGTGACGAGATCTCCCGTGGCCCGATGGCACCACCGAGGGTCGTGTCAGTGCTGGGTGAGACGCTCGGCGCGCTCGCGGCGGCCCATCGATACGGCGTGCTCCACCGGGACATCAAGCCCAGCAACATCTTGTTGGAGGACGACGGGCACGCCAAGATCACGGACTTCGGCATCGCCAAGAGCTTCGATATGGCGACGCCAGGCCCGTCGACCCAGGACCTGACCATGACCGGGGTGATTCTCGGGACTCCGGGCTACCTCGCCCCGGAACGACGCTCCGGCCAGCCGGCGACGGTCCAATCCGACGTGTACTCCGTGGGGGCCGTCATGGTCGAAGCGCTGACGGGCCGGCGTGAGCCCGCCGGGAGCGTTCCCAGTGCCCACCTCGGGCCGCCGCTCGGCGACATCGCCGCGCGCGCGTTGGCGTTCGACCCGAGAGACCGCTTCCCGTCGGCGGACGCCATGATGCGGGCCCTGCAGGCGGACGGGCACCCCCCTCGCGCCGCCCCGCCGGCGGCCGCGACCGAGCCGTTCGCCGCGACCGAGCCGTTGACCGCGACGCGCGCCGCTAGCACGCCCTTTCCCCGGGGGGGCACGGCGCTGCTGTCCCGGCCACCGGCGCCCGCGCCCGGCACGCCGCCCCGACACCGCCGGCGCCTCTGGGTGGCCATCGGCGTGCTCGCAACCGCAGCCGTCGTCGCTGCCCTCGTCACCCTCCTCGTCGACAGGAGCCCGCCGAGCGCGCCGTCCGCGAAGACATCGTCACACCACGAGACGGGCGATCGCCCGGCGCACGTCGCGGATCCGGAAGGCACCGCGATCCGGCAGCTGGCATCGTCGCTGGACGGCGCAGGGCAGCCCGGTGATGGCGCCCTGGCGGCGGCACTCGACGCGACGGCCGCCCAGAGCTCTGGGCCGGGCCGGCAGGCCGCCGCGAACCAGACGCTCGCGTTGGCCCAGGTCCTCCTCGTCGGCGGCGGGATCACCGACGGGCAGTACCAGGACGTGCTGACCGTGCTCCAGCCGACGGGCGCCACCGTGCCGACTACTACCACCACCACCACCACGACGGCGCCGCCGCCGGCACTCGGACCACCGGGTCCGGGACCGCACGGCCACGGCCACGGAGGCGGTGGTCACGGAGGGCAGGGCTGAACCTCCGACTCACCGAGTCGCCGTTCACGAATCCACCCGCTTGGTACGCTGCAACCTCCGGATCGGAGCCCCAATCCATGAGCGCACTCTTGAGGTACCGCATCGCGTGAGCGTCGACGAGCGACCAGCAGCCCCACCCGCACCCGACCTCGACCCGGAGGCCCTTCGAGAGAAGTACCGGCTGGAGCGCGACAAGCGTCTCCGGGCCGACGGGAACGCGCAGTACCTCGAGATGGCGGGATCCTTCGCCGAGTATCTCGACGATCCGTACGTCGAGCGAAACCAGCGGGCGTCGCTGCACGACGACGTCACGGTTGCGATCATCGGAGGCGGGTTCGCCGGCCTCATTACCGCCGCCCGGCTCAGCCAGGCCGGCATCGACGACTTCCGCATCCTTGAGAAGGGCGGTGACTTCGGAGGCACCTGGTACTGGAACCGCTATCCCGGGGCGCAGTGCGACGTCGAGTCCTATGTGTACCTGCCGCTGCTCGAGGAGACGTCGTACGTCCCCAAGGAGTACGTGCACGCCCCCGAGATCCTCGAGCACTGTCGCCGTATCGCCACGCATTTCGACCTGTACCGGCGCGCGTGCCTCTCCACGGAGGTCACGGCCGTGGACTGGGATGGGGACCGTAGCCGTTGGACGATCCGGACGAACCGGGGCGACCAGATGTCGGCTCGGTTCCTCGTCATGGGCAACGGGCCCCTGCACCGGCCGAAGTTGCCGGGGATCGCCGGCATCGACATATTCGCGGGTCACTCGTTTCACACCAGCCGGTGGGACTACGCGTACACCGGAGGTGACTCGGGCGGGAACCTCGTCGGTTTGCGCGACAAGCGGGTCGGCATCATCGGGACCGGCGCCACGGCGGTCCAGGTCGTTCCGCACGTCGCTGCGGCCGCCGCGCAGCTCTATGTCTTCCAGCGCACCCCTTCGTCCATCGACGTGCGGGCCAACCGCCCGACGGACGACGTCTGGGCCAGCAACCTCCGGCCCGGCTGGCAGAAGGAGCGCATGGAGAACTTCACCGTGCTCACGTCCGGGGGAATCGCCGAGCAGGACCTCGTGATGGACGGCTGGACGGACATCATCGGCCGGCTGCTCACCCGGCTGCGCGACCGGGACAGCGCCGAGGCGGCGAGCGGCGACCTGGCCGCTGTCATGGAAATGGCCGACTTCGAGAAGATGGAGCAGATCCGTTCCCGCGTCGACGCCGTCGTCGCCGACGGCGTCACCGCAGAAGCCCTGAAGCCGTGGTACCGGCAATTCTGCAAGCGGCCCTGCTTCCACGACGAGTACCTCCAGGCGTTCAACCGCCCCAACGTCACGTTGGTCGACACAGACGGGCATGGCGTCGACCGGGTCACGCCGACCGCTGTCGTCGTCGGTGAGGAGGCATTCGAGGTGGACTGCCTGATCTTCGCGACGGGCTTCGAGGTGGGCACCGACTACACGCGCCGGGCCGGCTACGACGTGGTGGGTGCGCGGGGCATGCGGCTCTCCGAGTACTGGCAGGAGGGAATGCGGTCGCTGCACGGCATGCACGTACACGGCTTTCCCAACATGTTCGTGCTGGGACACACCCAGGGCGGGTTTACCGTCAACTATCCCCACTTGCTGGACGAGTCGAGCCGGCACGTCTGCCACCTCGTGCGCCACGCCGTCGAGCACGACGTGGCTGTCCTGGAGGCGACGACTGACGGCGAGGCCGAGTGGCTGAAGACTCTGGCCGAGTCGGCACGTGATTTTCGGGCCTTCCAGGAGCAGTGTTCGCCCGGCTACTACAACAACGAGGGCCAGCCGGCGGTGGGAGGATTTCTCGGAAGCTCCTACGGCAAGGGACCGATGGCCTTCTTCCAGCTCTTGGCCGACTGGCGCAACGAGGGGAACTTCGCCGGACTCGACCTCCGGCCCTAGGCCACGGTCCCGATGCAGGCATCGGCCATGGTGCTGGAGGCACCCCGGTCGCTCGAACGTCGCCAGTTCACGATGCCGCACGTTGGCGACGATGACGCCCTGCTCCGGGTCGAGGCATGCGGCCTCTGCGGCACGGATCACGAGCAGTACTCGGGGGAGCTGTTCGGCGGCTTCCCGTTCATTCCCGGGCACGAGAGCGTCGGCATCATCGATTCGGTCGGTCCCTCGGCGGCGGAACGCTGGGGGGTGGCCGCAGGCGACCGCGTCGCCGTCGAAGTTTTCCAGTCGTGTCGTCACTGCGAACGCTGCACCCAGGGGGACTTCCGGCACTGTTCCCGACACGGGATCGGCGACTCCTACGGATTCATTCCGGCCGACCGCTCTCCTGGTCTGTGGGGAGGTTACGCGCAGTACCAGTACCTGAGCCCCGACAGCATGCTCCTCAAGGTGCCCGACGCTCTCGACCCAGTCATGGCGACGCTCTTCAATCCAATGGGTGCCGGCGTTCAATGGGCTGTGCAAGTACCCGGTACCGGCCCGGGTGACGTGGTGGCCGTCCTCGGGCCTGGGATTCGTGGCCTGTGCTCGTTGGTGGCGGCGCGTGACGCCGGGGCCGAGTTCGTCATGGTGACGGGGGCCGGTCCACGCGACCGATCTCGCCTCGCCACGGCCCGAGAATTCGGTGCAGATCTGGTCGTGGACGTCACGGAAGAGGACCCTGTCCGAGCGCTGAGACGCGCCGCCGGCCGGGGCGCCGACGTCGTCGTGGACGTGACAGCGAGGGCGCCCCAGGCCCTCGAACAGGCGGTTCGCCTCGTGCGATCCGAAGGCACCATCATCGTCGCCGGCATTCGCGGCGCTCCCCTTGCCGCCGGGTTCAACGCCGACCTCCTCGTCTACAAGGAGGTCCGGCTCGTCGGCGCTCTCGGAGTGGACGAGTCTGCCTATCAATCCGCCCTCGGGCTGCTCGCGTCCACCACGCTGCCCTTTGCCGACATCGACCGGCGGGTCGTCGGTTTCGATGGTCTCAGCGCGTTGTTGGAGTCCATGGCGAACGGCGCACTGGGCGCGCCGTTGCACGCCGTGGTCGCGCCGGACTGAGACACCTCCGGCCGGCACGCTCTGCGCATTGTGATGGATACTGGGTTCGTTCGTTGCGCCGAGAACGGGCAACCATCCGGGGAGGCGACCGGATCGATCGGGGAGGTCGTAATGAAGAGCGTGCTGATCCTCGGGGCTGGGTTCGCAGGGCTTGAGCTCGCGACCTCGCTGTCCGAGCAGGTACCAGAGGACGTCGACGTCACGGTCATCGACCAAAACGACTCGTTCGTCTTCGGCTTTTCCAAGCTCGATGTCATGTTCGGACGGGCTGAGCCCGAGAAGGTCCACCTCTCGTACTCACTGCTGGACAAGCCGGCAGTCGAGTTCCGCCGAGAGACGGTGCGCTCCATCGACGCCTCCAACCGACGCGTGACCACCGATGCCGGCAGCTACGAACCCGACATCCTCGTCGTGGCCCTCGGCGCAGACCTCGACCCCGCCGCGACCCCGGGCCTCCTCGAGGGCGGCTCCGAGTACTACACGGTGCCCGGGGCAGAACAAGTCCGGTCCGTGCTCCCTGACTTCCCGGGCGGCGAGGTCATCATCTCGGTGCTGGGCCCGTTCTTCAAATGCCCGGCCGCACCCTTCGAGACCGCGATGATGATGCACAGCTATCTCGGCGAGCGCGGTCGGATTGCGCAGAGCAGCATCACAATCATCAGCCCCATGCCAGTCCCGGTCCCGATCTCCCCCGAGGCCTCGGGCGGGATCCTCAAGGCGCTGGAGGAGCGGGAGATCGGTTGGTGGCCGCAGTCCAAGGTGACGTCCCTCGACCCAGCCTCGAAGATCGCCAACCTCGCCGACGGGCGAACCGCGGGCTACGACCTCTTCCTCGGCGTGCCGGTACACCGCGCGCCCCGCGTCGTCGAGGAATCCGACCTGGTAGAGGACGGTTGGATCCCGGTCGACCACGCCACCTTTGCCACGCGTTTCGAGAACGTCTACGCCGTGGGGGACGTGACGAGCGCCCCGGTGCCACGGGTGGGCGCGATCGCCGAAGGTGAGGCACGGACGCTGGCCGAGGTCCTGGTGCACCAGATCCGCGGCGGCGAAACTCCGGAGCCATACCGGGGCATGGCAACCTGCTACATCGAGTTCGGCGGCCCGAAGGTGGCGCGCTTCGACGCCAACTTCCTGTCCGGCCCGAGCCCGTTCGGCACGTTCACCGAGGCGTCCACGGACATGGCGACGTCAAAGAGGGAATGGGCTGCCGATCGCCGACGGCGCTGGTTCGGCCTGGACGGCTGAGCACGGCCAGCGCCGGGTGCCGGACCCACCGAACGGGCCACCGTCAGTGCGTGTGCGCCTCCGCCAGCGGTTTCCCGGCCAGCGTCCCGGCCAGGACGCTGGCGAAATTCGGGCAATCCTTGAAGTCCTCGTGGCGGCACCGCAGCGCGTGCTCCAATGCGACGCGAGCGACTTCGGCCCTGGAGATGAGCTCGTCGAGCTCTGCGAGCTTGTGACGGGCCAACTCCCGCCAGCCGTCTGAGGTGCTCGCCCGCGCATCGCTGAGCGCCTTGATCTCTGCGAGCGAGAACCCCAGATCACGCAGCAAGACGATCGTCCCCACCAAGCCGACCGCAGCATCGCCGTAGCGGCGTTGCCCGGAGACTCGCGGCATCCGGGGCATGAGACCCAGGTCCTCGTAGTACCGCAAGGCCGAGGGGGCAACGCCCGTCCTTCTGGACAGCTCACCGATCGTGTACCCCTGATCAGACACCTTGACATCAAGCGTACTTGAGGTTGTTCGATTGTTCTCCATGGCGACCGACGGCCCGAAGGAGACGCACGAGCAGGCGGCCGGGCTCGGCCGTGGGGGTCCCACCCGTCGGCCGAGGCCGCTGGAGCGGCGGGTCCTCGGAGTCGTGGTCGGCCAGTTCATGCAGCCACACGGCCTGGGCGGGCATCTCTCGGGTTGGGTCATGGCCCATCGCTCGTCGAACCTTCAGCGCAATCGCTGGGTCGTCTCGTTGCTCGACGTACAACCCACCGACCGGGTACTCGAGATCGGCTTCGGACCCGGGATCGCGGTGGCGGAGTTGAGCCGTGCCGCGACCAGTGGCCGCGTTCTCGGTGTCGATCACTCCGAAGTCATGGTGCGCAACGCCAGAAGGCGAAACGCCTCCGCTGTCCGCGCCGGCCGCGTGGGCCTGCACGTCGGTTCCGTGGACGCCCTGCCGGACTTCGGGGGTCCCCTCGACACGATCCTCGCCGTCAACAGCATGGGTTTTTGGCCCGAACCCGTCGCCCGTCTCGAGGAGCTCCGACGCCTGTTGCGACCCGGCGGCAAAATCGCCATCGCTTCGCAGCCACGCTGTCCCGGCGCGACCAGTCAGACGTCGGCCCGGGCTGCCCGAGAGATCGACGATGCACTTCGATGCGCCGGATTCGTGCGAAGTCGTGTCGAGACGCTCGATCTCGACCCGCCGGCGGTCTGTGTGATCGCCGAGGCGGATCCGGAAGGGGACGGGCATGGCGGGCGACTCTGTACCTCCATGGACAGGCGCGTGCACCCTGAGATGAGGGATCCCTGAAGCAATGCCCGTTGGGAATCGGCCGCTCAGGCCGCCTTGCAATTGACGCTGTCCCGGCGCGGAGCGGTCTCGGCCATGCCGGCGTCGGGCGGCGCCTCCCCGGCCGATGTTTTCCCAGCCCACCATGCGAAACTCTGAGAAGTTTGGTACTGGTGTCGGCGCGGGTGTAAGTAGGGACCAGAGATCGGCATCTCCCGACGAGGTGGCGCATATGAGGGAACAAGGGGCTCTCGGAGCCAACAAGCGAGGAGCGAGACTTCCCGCTCCGATGGAGTTGCCGCGCCGTCCGTGCCCGGCCAGCGTGGGCGTGCGCCTACGGGCCCTGATCCTGACCGTGGGTCTCGTCGTGGTGACCCTGGGGATCGGCTGGCTGATCTGGAGCGTGTTCGAATGGCGCAACGGTCGCACGGCGAGCTTCCGCCTGAGCGGCCTCCGCGTGGTGCGGCAGTCCGATGGCAGACCCATCGGGCTGTGTCGGTCGATCGTGCGGAACGCGATCTGCTGCACCATCCTCCTCGTGCCGACGATCGTCGCGTGCGCGCTGATCTCTCTCGCGTTCGTCATGGGTGCGTCGCCGCCCGAGGGCCTCATGCGACGGCCACGATCGACCCCCTGGGACGTCTTGACCAGGACGACAGTGCTCGACGAGCGTTCCCGCCCCTCGTCGACGCTGCCCCTGTCGCTCGATGGCTATCGCGACGATGTGTCCGTCAACATGAACTGAAACCGAGACTGAGGATGGGATTGATCTGATTTCCCACCCTTGTGCGGCCCTTTGTGCGGCGAGGTTGGAGGGCTAGCCGGGGGGACCTGTTCCGCCGGTCGGCACCCCTGTGCAGGTTGCGGCCTGGTCGCCAAACGTCGATCCGTGCACGATGCTGGGTGACCCAGAACTCGACCCCATGTTCGGAGCCGGGTTGTTGCCCTCGCAGTAGGCAGAGCCATTGATGATGTCCGACCCGATGTCGTACTCGTCGATCGTCTTCTGACTGTTGTAGGCGAAGGTGAGAGATCCCATGATGGTGCGGATCACCCCGCCCCAGACTCCGCCGTAGCCCACCTCGGTGATCCCGCCCTTGATCTGGTCGTCTTCAAAGTCGGTGTAATTGGTGTCGGGCGCGTCGCCCGAAAGGGCCTCGATAATGGCATTGACAGCGCCGCCACCCGAGACCGACACCGGACCACCGATCGTGGTGTTCTGAATGACGACGGCCGAGGCGTCCTGTGCGATGACCGGACCCTGAATCGAGGCAAACGGTGGCTTGTAGGGCTTTTCGGTACCAAGGTAGAACAACGCACCGGCCCCTACCATCACCCGCCCCAAGATGTTGACGGCGCTCACCTCTTTCGCCAGGCCCGCCACGAACGCGGCATCAGTTTCGAGCCTCAAACCGCCCACGATCTTCAGCGGAGAACCGGCGTCCTGCACACCTGTCGCCAACCCAGAGCCCTTCTGGAGCACCACCCGCGAGAGCACGGTGACAGGACCGGGCGTCGGGATCTCACAGATAGACCCGGCGGGCATGATGAGGGACTGATAGGTGCCCGCCGGCACGGAACCGGGTGCGGACAAGGTACCCGTGCACGTATACGTCGGCGGGGTGGTCGCACCTGCGGTACCTGCGGCAACAGCCACGACCCCGCCGCCGACACCCACAACGGATGCCGCCAAGACGGCTGTCGTCAGCATTCGGGCTGGGAATCTCATGGTCCACCGCCTTGTCGCCTGATCGAGATTCCCAGCGTAAGCACAGCGAGAACGAGCATGCAAGGGGTTTCCATGCAGTTCGAGACCGCATGGAGAGAAGTTGGCAGGCGGCGGACGCGGCCCAGGTACTCACTGCGATTGGTCGCCCGCCTGGCGCACCTGCCCCTCGAGGCGACGGGCCTCAAGGCGCGGCGCTCACTCACCATCGAAGAAGCCAACCGGTTCGTCGACGCGGTGGGGGCAGCCAAGACGAAGCCCTTGTGCTCGTGGCCCTGACCATGGGACTCCGTCCCGGAGAGGCACCGGACTGTACTGGGACGCGGTGGACCTCGACGAGGGTGTCCTCACGGTGCGCCAAGCCCTCAAACGCCTCCCCGACGGTACCTATGTCATCGAGGCCCCAAAGGTCGACAGTTATCGGACGCTGCGCCTGCCCACAGACCTCGTCGGAGTGCTGCGTTTCATCGTCTGGCCCAGCGCAAGGCACGCCTGTCCGCCGAGGCGTGGGACCCAGGGGTGCCGCGCCTGGGTAGGTGACTGGAGCACTGCCAAAATGGGGGGTACTTCACAACCCCCTGGATAAGGGGTGCTCTGAAGTATCACCCTTAGTTGAATACTCCATTACCCCCCGTATCAGGGGTATACTGCAGTAGTGCCACGCCCCTCAGTCCTGCTTCGCCTTGAAGAACTCGCCCAGGAGCAGTGGGGCCTCCTGACTCGACGCCAGATCGAAGAGGAAGGCATCGGACCCACATCGCTCGATCGCCTGACGTCGCCCGACGGAAGCCTCGAACGAGTGGCGACCGGCGTCTACCGCATCAAAGTCGCCCCGATCCCGGACCACCTCGACCTGCGGGCCGCATGGCTCCAACTCGCCCCGCAAACGCCGGCCTGGGAACGGACGGCGGACCAGGGCGTCGTCTCCCACCGATCGGCGGCATCGATGTACGGGCTCGGTCACCTTCCGGCCGATCGCCACGAGTTCACGGTCCCCAAGCGTAAGCAGACCCGGCGGCCCGACGTCCAAATCCACGTCAGACAGGTGAACGACGCCGAGTTCACACACCTGCACGGCCTCCCGGTCACGAGGCCGTGGCGCATCGCGGCCGACCTGCTCCGGGACCACGAGGACCCCGAGGCCGTGGCGCGACTCATAGCGGACGCCATCCGGCGCGTCTACGACTACCCGGGCACGTTCGCCGACAGCCTCGCCCCTCTCGCGGCCCGCTTCGGCCTCCGTAAAGGGGACGGGTTCGAGCTGCTGCGATGGTTCCTCGACATGACGGGCGACCCCGAAAAGGGCCGTTGGCTCGACGAGGCGCGCGCGCACCTCTCCCGCAATGCGACGCGCGACGGGCCCGAGCCATGACGGCCCGCGACCGATACGCGACCCCGGCCGCGTTCCGACGAGCTCTCACTGACCGGTTGAAGGAAGCGGCCAAGGATGGGCGATGGACGCCGCAGCAGTTGCAGAGACAGGTCGCGTACGACCGGCTGCTCGATCGCCTCTACCTCGTCGACGACGGGTGGATCGTGAAGGGTGCAACGGCACTTCTCGCTCGAGACATCGGTGTTCGAGGGAGTCTCGACGTCGACGTGTACCGCACAGCCGCACGCGAGGTGGCCGAGACCGATCTTCGGACCGCCGCGGACACCGATGTCGGTGATTGGTTCCGCTTCGAGCTGGGTGGAGCGATTCCGATTGGAAACAACTCGCTACGTGTCCCTGTCAACGCCGTGATCGGAGCGACCACGTGGGTGCAATTCCATGTCGACCTCGTGGGTTCGGATCTTCGGATGACCGGGCAACCGGACGACGTCCCGCCGCTGGCCCGCGGCGTGATCCCGGCCGTCGACCAACGGGGATACCGTGCCTATCCCCTCGTGGACCACGTGGCGGACAAGGTCGCGGCGACCTATGAACTGCATGGCGACGGCCGACCTTCGACGCGCTATCGGGATCTTGTGGACCTCGTGGCGATCGTCACCGTCGCCTCTGTAGGTGCGGATGCGCAGTCCGCCGCTCTGAGGTCGGAGTTCGAGCGCCGCGGCCTCAACGTTCCGGATCGCTTCGACGTACCGGACCGCACCCTGTGGGAGCCGGGTTACGCGGCGGAAGCCCGCCGTTCCCTCCTCGAGACGGCCGGCACCGTTGACGAGGCTCTCGCCGTGGTCCGCCCGTTCGTCGACCCGCTGCTGGACGGATCGGCCGCCGGCTCGTGGAATCCACGGGAGGGGCGCTGGGATAGAGCGGACTCGACGTCGGCGTAAGGGACGCCGCTCCGCTCGATTTCTCTCCCATTCGCCCTACAGAGTGCCCCAATTTCTGGGCACCTGAGCGTGACGGACGACGCGAGAATCTCTATTCCCCCAGGTAAGGCGTGGTGTGTTGTGGTGGTGGGTCAGCGACAAAACTCGCTAACCAGGTGCGACGGCAGCTCTGCGCTGGTCACTTCCCGGCTTTGCGCTTTGGCTTTCCCACGGCAGTGGATGCGTCGAGTCCCTCGTTGGCCAGTTCGGTCACCGTCAAGGACTCGAGCTCGGCGACCAGTGCACGTAGACGGCGATCGGCGGCCAGCATGGGACGCAGATGCTGCGCTTCTTGGGCGCTGAGGGTCTTGGTCACCTGACGGCCGCTCTCTTGGTGCATCCAGGTGGCATAGGGACCGTGCAGCTGGGGCGGCTCGGCGCGGCAGTGGCACCCTGAGCGCTGGCAACGCGTCGAGCGTTCGACGATGGAACCGGGGAGCACCGGGCCGAGAGCCTCGATTTCGGCCAGGATCGCCGCCCGGCGCCCTTCGCTGGTGCCTTTCATCTCCATAGCATCCCCGATCGATGGACTTGACGTAGATACTATTCAAGTCCATGCCCCCCGAGCGTCGGGTCAGCCGGGAGCGTTCGGTGCTCGCCGGACTCGAGCGCTTCTGTGCGAACCAGGGACTGGGCTCACCCGCGCTGGCCGATCTTTTGATCGCGGCGTACTTGTGCACCGGGCTCGAGGGCCGCGCTCCTTCGACGAAGGGCACCTACCACTCGGTGCTGCGCTCAGTCGGGGGCGTCGAGACGCCCAAGGGCGCGCCGCGTTTCGCCGGCTCGTCCGCCCCGGCCCCCTATAGCGCGGCCGAACGGGCCGAGCTCTTCGCCATCGCCCGGGCCCAGCGCCGCGCCTGGCGGGTGCGCTCGGCCCTCGCCCTCTTGGCTCTGTGCCTCGGGGCCGGAGTGCGCTCAGGAGAGCTGGTGGCTCTCAGAGGGAGCGACGTCGAGGCGGGACATGACCGAGTCCTCATAAGTGTCGGCCCTCCCGCGGCCCGCGTGATCGAGATGCGCCCTCACGAAGCGCGTCTTGTAGAAGAACTCGGCGTCGCCCATGACGCCTATGTCTTTCGCCCCGGAGAGGCGGATCGCTCCTATCCCAACTTCGTCAACGACTTTTGCCGGACCCTGGTGGCCGACCCGGGCGCGCCGAGGCTCTCGGTGGCGCGGGCGCGTTCGAGCTTCATCTGCGACCATCTCGTGGCGCGGGCGCCATTGCGGCGGCTGCTCGAGATGACCGGCATTGCCGAGGTCGAGTCGCTCTTGCGCTATGCCCGCCATGTCGACGGTGCCGCTCGGTCCAAGGCCGCCCTGCGCGCCGCTCTGGCTGCGGAGCACCTATGAGCTCGGGCCGGGCGATCCCGGCGGTCTCCTCGCACATGAGCGACGAAGCCGTTGGCTTCGCCATCGACGTGATCGATGCGTCGGGGATCCCCGATCGCCTCGAGGCCCTGCTCGTGCGTCAGACCGGTCGACCGCGGACCCTGCCGGTGCGCGCCCTGTTGGTCGCGCTGCTCTGCTTGGCCATCGACGATCGGGCGCTGCATCTGAGCGCGGCGACCAAGCTGCTCTATCGCACCCTCTCGGCGCACCGGCGCGCCGAGCTGGGCGTGCGCGGCGAGGCCAACACCAAGAAGAGCCTGCTCGCCCGCTATCGCTGTGTGCGCTACTTGTTCCACCTGATGGTGGGCGTCATGGACCCCTCGCGCCAGGTGAAGAACCGCGTCATCGACCAAGACGTCCTCGACGCGTTGGCCGTCGAGCTCACCGAGGCCGAGGTCGCGTTGCGACGAGCACGCCTCGAGTCGGTCGTGAACGATCTGATCGAGGCCTCGCTCATGGCGTGCTCGAGTGCCGAGCTCGGGACCTTCGACGGCTCGGCCGGTCTCGACGCCACCGTCGTCCCGCTCTTCAGCCGCGGCCCTTCGGCACGGGCGGGCACGTCTGCGAGTGATCCCGACGGAGGCTGGTATGTGCGCGAGGGCGACCACCGCGAGATGGTCGGCCCGACAGGAAAGAAGCTGCGCAAGCTGTTCTGGGCCCAAGAAGCCACCATCGTGACCATGGGACGTCCACCTGGCGCGGTGCCCACGCATCCCAACTTGGTGCTCGGCGCCTGCCTCGGGCGCCCCGGCGAGGATCCCGGCGGCACCGCCGTGCGCCTGCTCACGTCTGTGCGCGAGAGGGGCTACCCGGCGGGCTTCTTGGGGGCCGACCGTGGTTATAGCCAAGCCCGTCCCGAGTCCTTCCACCTGCCGGTGCGCGCGCTCGGGTACTCACTCGTCATGGACTACAAGGAGACCGAGCTCGGGCGCGGGGCCAATAGCGCGGGCGCGGTCATGGTCGAGGGGACCTTCTACTGCCCCGCCATGCCCACCGACTTGGTCCAGGCCAGCACGCAGTTACGCGCGGGGACCATCGACGCGCCCACCTATGCGGCACGCATCGAGGCCAGGAGATCATGGCGCTTGGTGCGCAAGGAGGGACCCGACGACGACGGTTATGAGCGCTTCGCCTGTCCGGCCCGCGGCGAGCACCCGCGCCTGTGCTGTGCGCTTCGTCCGGAGGCGGCGCCCCTGGCCCTCGGCAAGGTCCCCGTGCTCGACCCTCCGGCGGATCCGCCCAAGGTGTGCACCCAAAGCGCGGTCACCATCGCCCCTGACGTCGGAGCCCGGCACCGCCAGGACCTCGCCTTCGGATCGCCCGAATGGGCTGGTGTCTATGCCACCTACCGCAACACCATCGAGGGCACGAACGGCTACGTGAAGGACCCCGCGCACGAGTCCCTCCAAACACCGGGACGCCGCCGTGTCCGCGGCATCGCCGCCCAGAGTCTCTTTGTGGGCCTGCTCCTCATGGCGGCCAACTTCCGCAAGATCGCCGCCTTCCGGAACCTCGTGGGGGCTGGCGAAGAGCCCAAGGTGGCCGAGCGGGCTCGACGACGGCGCATGAGCATCACCGACTACCGACCACCCCCAGCTGTGGCCGACTGAACCTGACCGCCGCGCACACGAGCCCTGACAGGCGCGTCCGCGACCGCTCCATCGCACCCCCGCTTCAGCTCAGTGACCCTTCGCAGCACCGCATCGGGGATGTGAGACACCCTTGCTGCAAAATGGTGATGCCTTATGGCGAGTTCTGTCGCTGCGGAGGGGTCAGTTTTGTCACTGACCCGGGGTGGGCCGTACAGGACTCGAACCTGTGGCCCCTTGCGCGTCATCTGCGCCGGGAACACCCACCACACCTCACAGACCCCCACCGACAAGGACTTCCCTGTTCGGTGGGTGACAGCGTGGGGCCCATTGTGGTCTCGAAGTGCCCCACAGAGTGCCCTAATTTGTGAGGAGGATCGCATGGCGAGGTCACGCAAGCTCGGCTACGGCGAGGGTTCGATCTATCAACAATGCGACGGACGCTGGCGCGGCGAGCTCCGACTCGGCACCAAGCGCCGTCGGGTCTCTGCCTGGACACGGAGCGAGGTGGTATTCAAACTCGATGAGCAGCGCGCCCAAAGCCGGCCTGCCGATCGGCAACGACATGCGCCTCGGCGAGTGGTTGAACTGGTACCAGGAGATGATCGATGGCGAGAAGAACCCCAGCACCTGTGCGAACTGCGCCTGGGTCATCAAACAGCTCACGCCCCTGCGCGGGCGCCGGCTCCGTGAGGTCGACGTCCTCGAATTCGAAGCCCTCCTCAAGGATCTGGCCAACCCCCAACGCGGCGTAGCGGCCACGAAGGGTCGCGGCGGGCGGGAGAAGCCGCTGTCGAAGTCATCGCTGAACAGGATCAAGATGGTCCTCGGCGCGGCACTCCACGAAGCCGAGCGTCGGGGTCTGGTGGCGCGCAACATCGCCCGACTGGCCCACCTGCCCCCCGAGGCGACGAGGACCAAGGCGCGGCGCTCTCTCACCATCGAGGAAGCCAATCGGTTCGTCGACGCGGTCCGGGGCACCGAAGACGAAGCGCTGGTGCTCCTGGCATTGACCATGGGACTGCGCCCCGGAGAGGTCACCGGACTGTCCTGGGACGCGGTGGACCTCGACGAGGGTGTCCTCACGGTACGCCAGGCCCTCAAACGCCTCCCTGACGGCACCTATGTCATCGGGGCCCCAAAGTGAGCTTCCGAGTTTCTACCTTGCGGGGATTCCCCAGAAGCCCATGGCGACATCACCCAGCAAGGTCCGTCAGTGCCTGGTCAGGATTGGCCGGGGTGTGCACGAACGCTGCCAGTACCGCCGCCGCGAAACATGCGCCTGAGCCCACCAGGAGCGCCACTCTCGGGCCGCTCGCTGCGATGATCCAGCCGGTCAGGATGCTGCCGATGGGCGTGGTCCCCAGGTAGACAAAGACCCAGAGCGCCATGATGCGGCCCCGGAAAGCGCTCGAGCTGTGGAGCTGGAGCGTGGTGGAACACAGGGTGATGAGGCAGAATGCCGCCGCGCCCATGAGGACCAGCGTGACGGACGCGATGGCGACGTTGGGGGCGGCCGCGGTGGCCGCCGAAGTGACACCAAAACCCAGGGCGGCAAAGAGGAGGTACTGACGCCTTGGATGGTGGATGAGTCCGACGGCCAAGGAGCCCACGATCGCCCCGATGCTCAGCATGGTGGTGAGCAAGCCGTAGGTGCCGCCGTTGCCGTGGAAGGTGTCCTTGGCGATCACGGGCAGGACGACCGAGAAGTTCAAGGCCAAGAGTCCCACTACCGACATCATGAGAAGAGGCAGCCACAGCTGTTGGCGCCCAGCGGCGTACTTCAACCCCTCCTTGACGCCTCGACGTCCGGGCGGCGCCGGTCCACCCGCCTGGCGGGGCCGGATGAGGAGGAGGGCGGCGATCACCGCCAGGTAGGACAAGGCATTGAGCCCGAAACAGATCGTGGTACCCACGGTCACGATCAGCACGCCGGCCAGTGCGGGGCCCACGACTCGGGCACTGTTGATCACAACCCCGTTGAGGCTGACCGCGCTGGCCAGATCGTCCGGTGGCACAAGACGGCTGACGAGGGCCTGGCGGGCCGGTGAGTCGGCGATCTGGACGAAGCCCCCGGCGACACCGATGGCGATCAAAGCCGGCACCCTGGCTTCGCCGGCCACGGCCAACGCCCACAACAGAGCAGCCAGGAGGCAGTAGGAGGTCTGGGTGGCCACAAGGAGCTTGCGTAAATCAACTCTGTCGGCCACCGCCCCGCCCCACGGTCCGAGCAACAGGGAGGGGATTCCACCTGCCGCCAGCACCAGGCCCAGATCGCTCGGCGAATGGGTCAGCTCGAGGACGAGCCAGCCGATGGCTGTCTGCTGCAAGAAGCTCCCGCTGGCCGAAACGACCTGGCCTCCGAAGTACAAACGGAACGGTCGGGACCGCAGCGCGCGAAATAAGCTCCCGGACTTCGTCGCCGCGGGTGCTTCCGAAGCCACCACGGGCCCCGACTCAGGCATGACGGCGAGGGCGTCACGGTCCATGGGCCGCCTCAGGCCAGCTTGTTCGGGTCCTTGACTGCGCCCCAAGCGCCTTCATGCGAGGGCCCCGGACCTTGATGACTCCCCTCCAGAGTGGGCGGGCCTAACCACGCCGGGCCATTGCCCCCGCAGCTGCTCCCGGCGGTTCCCCTGCCCCCTGCTGGCGGACCAGCTCTTTTTGACAAACCCCGGAACGAAGTTGCACGAAGACCAAGACGGCAGCAAGGAGTGCAAGCCCGGTCGAAATGAGAAACGAAAGCCGGTACCCCTCGACCAGAGACCCTGACGCGTGCGTTCTGGCCGCGGCGGCGGTGGCCAAAATTGCGAGGCCGACTGCGGCGCCCGTCTGTTGACTGGTGGTAAAGACGGCGCCGGCGAGGCCCTGGTCGCTCCCACGCACCCCGCTGGTGATCGCAATCGAGGCCGTGGGCAACCCGAGCCCGATCCCGATGGCTGTGAGCAACAAGCCCGGGAGCACAGAGACGCCATAGCTCGAGTTCTGGGAAATCTGGGAGAGCCAGAGCTGACCGGCGGCCATGACAAAGAGGGCTGCCAGTAGGACAGTCTTGGTAGTGAATCGAACGAGCAGTCGGCGAGTGACAAGGGTGGACGTGAGAACGACGGCGGCGGTTGACGGAACAATAGACAATCCCGTCTCGAGCGGGCTGAACCCGAGGACCTTCTGCAAGTACAACGAGACAAAGTAGACGTATCCGGCCAGGATGGCGCCGATCATGACCATGGCGCCCGCGGCAGCTCGACGGGTGGGGATGGCGAAAATGCTGAGCGGAAGCATCGGGTGCGCGACTGACCTTTCGGTCCAGACGAAGCCGATGGCGAGCGCGACGGCGACGATCAGCGAGACGATGGTGGCCCCGGCATCGAAGCCATGCTGCTGTCCGTAGCTGAGGCCGAAGATGAGCGCGGCCAAGGCGACGGTTACCAGCGCGCCCCCGAGTACGTCGATTCTCTCGGACTGGGACGCCTTTGCCTCGGGAAGGCGTCGTACAAACAAAAGCATAAGCGCGATGATCGGTGGGTTGACCAGGAAGATAGCCCGCCAACCGAGGAATTCGGTGAGGACGCCGCCCGCCACGATCCCCGCCGTCGCCCCCGCCGCCGTCGTGGCCAGCCAGATGGCGAGGGCACGATTCCGAGCCGGGCCTTCCGGGTTGGTGGTCGTCAGGATGGAAAGGGCCGCCGGCGACACCATTGCGCCAGCCCCGCCCTGGAGGAGCCGTGCGACGATCAACATGATCGGCCACTGGGCCAAGCCACAGGCCACGGACGCGACCGCAAAGAGCAGCAAGCCCATGACAAGGAGGCGCCGGCGACCAAAACGGTCGGCCAAGCGACCACCGGCGAGCAAGAGGGATCCAAAGGTGAGGGCGTAGCCGGTCACGATCCACTGAAGCTGTGCCGGGGCCATGTGCAGACCGCTCTGGATCGTGGGCAGAGCAACGTTGACGATGCTGAAGTCGAGCTGGAGTACGAACTGTGCAGAGCACACCAGGACCATCGCTGCGGTCACTCCGAGCACGCGAACGTGCCTTTCCCCCGAAGAATCAGAGCTGGTCGTCATTCCTCCCCGTTGAAGGACTATTCATGCTTCGCATCGCTGGTGGCGTTCTGGTTGTGAGCGTCGAGGTATCAATGGTCGCCTCTACCGAGCTGTCCTGCAGGTCATCTCCGATGTGGATCGTTCCTCCTGGTGCCGCGGCAGCACTCCCTCGCGCATACGCGATGGTGAATTGAACGACGCCCAACGCCTCGAACGAATGGACGCTGTCGGTGGTCCATGCTCCGGGAGTAGTCGGGAGCGTCGGCCATCTCCGCCCAACCCTTCGCCATGTTCCAAAATCTGTTCATTTCTCTTCTCCTCGCGCATCTGCTGCGTTGCCAAAGAGTCGGGTCGACCCGCTCTCGTCGGAATCGCCAGACCAGGCTGGCTGATCCGGCAACGTCGGCGACGACATCAAGTCCAAGGGCGAGGACCCCCAGACTTCCCGCCAGGAGACCGGCAGTGATCGACCAGAGCCCGACCCCCACACCCCAGATAACCGAAACGACGGAGAGGACAAGCGCCTTGTGGATGAGGGCGCCCCGCTCGCGCAAGGGCTGGCTTGACCTGCCATCAGGGAAGTCTGGCTGATCGACGTCCCCTCGACCCCGAACGTGTCGCGATGCATTATCGGCGCCGGGTGAAACACATCCAACGCCGCGCCTCGGCAGGCTCGAGCGACCCAGGCTCAGCAAGCGCAGTTGGCGCCATGCCAGGCCTCGACACCCTCGTAGACGCACCAGCCGGCGATGACAAGGGCGACGGCGGGGTCGATCCACCATCCTCCCGACCAGATCGCAGTGACCGCAAGACTGATGAGCACTGCCGCGGCTTGGGCACCGCACACGTAATTTTGGGTGCCTTCCCCGGCCGTGGCTGGCGATCCCAGCCGTGCGGCAAGTCGGTGTTTGGTACGACCGAGAAGCGGCATTTCGAGCAGGGCCGCGCCGGTGAGCGCGATGCCGAGATAGCTGGTCTCGGGGCGGTGACCACCAAGGAGATCGGCGAGGGCCTCAGCGGCAACGTAGGGGGCGAGGATCCAGAACGACGCCGCGACAACGCGCTGCGCAACGCGTTCGGCCGTGGCAGACAGCGTACGTTTGCCCGAGAAGCGCCAGACGACCACGAGGCTGGCGAGGCCCTCGACGGCGGAGCCGAGCGCCCACGCGACGAGCGCGATCGAGCCGGCCGTGATTCCTGCGGCGAGGCCGACCGAGCCCTCGACAACCATCCATGCCAGGCTGGCCCAGGCGAGCCAGAACGCCAGCCGGGCAGCACGGTGCCATGACTCGTCACGTACGACCGGCGCCCCTCCTGCTTCGCAATGGGGATCCTCGACATGTCCGACTTGGGCGACATCGGGAAGGCTCATCAGGTGGCCTGGGAATAGTTGGTACACAAGGCGACGTCGTGGCCGACCGCCTGAAGTACCTCTTCGGCGGCGCCCAGGAGTACAGACAGCTCGGGGATGGCGAGCGAATAGAAGCTTTGGCGCCCGACCGGTCGGCTCGTCACCAGGCCGCAGTCGCGCAAACAGGCGAGGTGTGCGGAGATTGTCGCCTGGGCCATCCCAAGATCGGCCACCAAGTCGACGACTCTTCGCTCGCCGCCTTGGAGGGCGAGCAGGATACGCAGTCGGGTCCCGTCGGCCAGACCGCGGAAAAGCTTCGCTGCAACCGTCACCTCATTGGCCGCCCGTATCATCGTCATCTGACGATGATAGCGTCATCTTTCGATGATGTGGCCAGCGGAACGATTTCGGGCTTGCGCACGTCGCGTGACGACCGCCGCCTGCTCTATCACAGCTTGTTGATGACCAGTTCACCAACCATCGTCGACTCGAAGTCGTCGCCCACCGATGCCAAACAGAGCGGGGTCCCGCGCGTCAACGGGTTCCGGTGAGGGCAAGCGCGCTAAGCGCAGCCGCCATGGCCAGCGGTACCGCCACCAGGCCCAGGCGGCTGGCCGAGCCGATCTTCGGTCGGGCACCTCCGGCGCGAGCGGAACACAGCTTCGGCGCTCGCATGCGCCGTTTCGGCGACTGCGCCGCTGACATTCAACTGAGTGAGCTCGAGTTCGAGATCTACCCTCGCTTCTTCCTCCGGGGCTTGTCGGTGTCCTTTGGATGTCCCACCCCGGCATGGGTGATCCACAGGGTGCGAGTCGCCGGGTCGATGGCATAGCGAAGCCTTGCTCCGCTGGTCACCTCGAACTCCCACTGTTCGAACCGCTTGCCTCCGACTGAAGCCCACGCCAGCGTGCCTCTGAGCGGATGCTGGCGTTCCTCTCGTCGATAGGGATAGCTCGTGATCGCGACCCACGCGCGGTCAGCCGCTTCCGGAACCTGGTCGACCAGGTGATCCCAGCCCTTCCCAGCTGCCAGGTCGACCGCCCGAACGCTCCAGGGCCTTGGGCGCGCGATCTGGTCGCCGCGCTTGGTCGGCACTTCTGAGGTTCTCTACTTGGCGCGAGAGGGCCGTGTGATCTGCGGGCCGTCGCCGGAGTGGGCCGAGGCCAGGCGGCGGGCCAACTCGGGGTCGCTCCAGATCATCGCCGTGTCACGCCACTCGACCACGGTCTGGGAGAAGGGGGCGAACAGGCCGGTCTCGGCACCAGCGAGCATCTCTTGGAAGATCTCCTTGACCGCCAACGCCCGATCATCGTCGGGGAGCCAGTGCAGCCACGGGAGCTCACGCTCGAGGTAGCCCTCCAACATCCCGGGGTTCTCCCGGGCGATGTCGGCCACGAGGTGCGTGGCCAGCGCGGTCCCCGCCTCACGGGCCAAGAACCGGTGGAGCGTCGTCAGCACGAGGTTCTCGTCATCTCGGCGCTCGAGGACGACGTCGCCCTCGTCGAGCGCGGGCAGCACGTCGTTGGGTCCCCGAAGAAAGTTGCTGTAGGGCACCGGGAGCGTCTTCACGTCCGCCATGATATCTGAATTAGTTCAGATATCAACCGCTTTGCTGCTGAATGGCGGAACCCATCACACCCCACAGAACCCCACTGACCGGGACTCCATGTTCGGTGCGTGAGGGATTTCGCTCGTTTCACTTGTTCAGAAGTGGTGGGCCGTACAGGACTCGAACCTGTGGCCCCTTGCGCGTCATGCAAGTGCGCTACCAACTGCGCCAACGGCCCGTGCGTAGAGACCCTACCACCGGCCAATTCCGCCTCTCGGCCCCGGCTCCTCCGCCCACGGGCGCCGGACCAGCGACGTCTCGTAGAATTGGGGTCAGTGACACCCGAAGAGCGCACGGCAACCAGCCCTTTGCCGGACATGGCCCACCATCTGCAGCGGATCGCCGAAGAGGGCTACACCATCCTGCCCGACGCCATCGAGCCCGAATTCGTCGAGGAGATCGACGAGGCGCTGCTGAAGCTCGAGCACGACCTCGGTACGGTGCCCGCCGACAACCTGTTCGAGGGGCTCCACACCGCCCGCGTGTACAACCTGTTGGTCCACGGCCCCACCTTCGAGAAGATCCCGGTGCACCAGAACGTCCTCCCCGTCGTCGAGGGCGTGCTCGACGACGGACTGCTCATCTCGTCGCTCTCCTCCATCGCCATCGGTCCCGACGAGCAGGCGCAGCCGATACACGCCGACGACCAGCTCATACCGCTGGACCGCCCCCACGTCCCGATCATCTGCAACACCATGTGGGCGATCACCGACTTCACCGAGGAGAACGGCGCGACCCGGCTGATCCCGGGCAGTCACCGGCGCGACGAGCCGCCCAACCCGCTCGAGCGTTACGACACGATCGCGGCCGAGATGCCCAAGGGCAGCGTCCTCGTGTGGGTGGGCAGCCTCTGGCACGGCGGCGGTGCCAACCGCACCGACGCCCGCCGGGTGGGCATCGCGATGAACTACTGCGCCGGCTACATCCGCCAGCAGGAAAATCAGCAGCTGGGCGTGCCCCCCGCCCTCGTCAAGACCTTCCCGCGCCGACTCCAAGAGCTGGTCGGGTACTCCGTGTACAACGGTCTCGTCGGCCACATCGACAAGAAGCACCCGGCCAAGGTGGTCCTGGCGGAGAACGAGGGAGTCGACATGGTCTGGGACCTGCTCAAGGCCTGACGGCGCGATCCCAACGCACGGTCGATCACGCCGCCGGCGGCAGGACCGCGGGAGCGACCGGCCAGAGGTAGTCCCGTGGGTCGACCGGGATCTTGCCCTGGGCGAGGCGCCACCGCTCCTGGTCCTCCGTCCACTCCCGGTGCCAGCGAATCTGGTCCTCGTGGAGGTGGCGGAGATCACCGGTGCGTAACTCCTCGAAACGCGCCGCCAACGCAAAGAGCACCTGCACGGACGCGACCGCGTCGGCCCATGCGTCGTGCGCGTGCTCGATCTCGACGCCGTAGTGCACGCAGAGGTCGCGGAGCGTGCGCCGTCCCTCCCGAGCCGCGTCGTAGTGGCGGTCGAGCACACCCGCGTCGAGCACCGGGCCGCGCCAGCCGCGCTCGATGAGGCCACGATCGCACAGACGAACGGCCAGCGTGTCGAGGATGGTGAGGTCGTAGTCAAGCTTCATGCCCACAAGCGGCGCGCCACGCCGACCGGCGCAGACGACCGCATCCATGACCAGGCCGATCGCCTCGGCCAACGGCATGCCCAAGGTGCGCGCCCGCTCCGTCGTGATCCCGTGGACCTCGGTCGCCTCGGCCGGGATGGCACAGCCCGGGTCGATCAGGCCGGACCAGCTCCGGACCGCGACCCCGTCGACGACGGAGACCAGGGCGTAGGAGACCGGGACGTCGTTGAAACGGTCGACGCCGGTCGTCTCGAAGTCGAGACCGAGCACCTCCCCCTCGGTCCAGTCACCCATGGATGTTGAGCTTGGCAGCGGGATGTGACAAAACCGCGGATAGCAGGTGCTCCCGGCAGACGCGCACGCCGCCGCCAAATCCATGACGACGGCTACCGTCGGCGCGGTGATCGGCCGAAGGCACCCGACGCGACGCGTGGTGTGGGCAGCGGCGGGCGGTGCTCTGGTGACGCTGCTCGCTGCGACGGCGGCGGCCGTACCCACGACGCCAGCGGCCGCACCGGCGGAGGCGTCGGCGGTGGCACCGACGCCGCGAAGCGACCCGGCGGCCCTGGTCCACCTGCTCGACGGCACGAGCACCGGCCCGGTCAACCCGGGCACCGTGGGCGAGTTCCCGGGCGCCGACCTCCCGTTCGGCATGATCCAGTGGAGCCCCGACACCAGTCCCGACGCCATCCAGTCCGGGGGTGGCTACTCGTACGGCGACGACCGCATCAACGGCTTCAGCCTCACGCACCTCAGCGGCACCGGGTGTCCCTCGTACCAAGACGTCCCGATCCTCCCGACGGTGGGCACCGTCGGAACGACGCCTGCGACGGCCACCGCCTCCTTCACCCACGCCGACGAGCACGCCACTCCGGGCCGCTACCAGGTGGAGCTGGGCCCGGCGCCCGTCGCGGTCACGGTCGCCGTCACGAAACGGACGGGCATCGCCAGCTTCGGGTTCCCCTCCGGCACGCAATCCAACATCCTCTTCAAGGTGGCCGACAGCGCCAACCCCGCCACGGCGGCGAGCGTCCGCATCGTCGGCCACGACGAGGTGGAGGGTCAGGTGACGAGCGGCGGCTTCTGCGGCACGGGCACCAACTACACGCTCCACTTCGTCGCCCTCTTCGACCACCCGTTCTCCGCCGACGGCACCTGGGACAGTGCGGGCACCACGGCGGGCAGCACCGGCTGCACCTCCACCTCGTGCGGCGCCTTCGTCACCTTCGACCGCTCTTCCCAGCGCATCGTCCTCATGAAGGTGGGCATCTCCTTCGTCAGCCTGGCCAACGCGACGCAGAACCTTCGCGCCGAGGACCCCGGCTGGTCGGTCGACGAGGTCGCGTCCGCGGCGCAGGCCGACTGGAACGGCCTCCTCGGGCATGTCGCCGTGCAGGGCGGCGCGCCCGCCCAGGAGCACACCTTCTACACCGCGCTCTACCACTCCCTCCTCGACCCCAACGTCGTCTCCGACGTCAACGGCCAGTACGCCGGCAGCGACGGCAAGGTGCACACGGCACGGGGCCGCGAGGAGTACGCCAACTTCTCCGAGTGGGACATCTATCGCAGCGAGATCCAGCTCGAGTCCCTCCTCGCTCCCCACGAGGTCGGTGACATGGTCCAGTCGCTCGTCGACGACGCCGAGCAGGGTGGCTGGCTGCCCAAGTGGGCCATCGTCGGGGGCGACGAGTCGCAGATGAACGGCGACTCGGCCGACCCCATCATCGCGGACGCGTACGCCATGGGGGTGCGCAACTTCGACGTCGGCGCGGCGCTGCGCGACATGGTCAAAGGGGCGACACAGAACGAGACGAATCACGGCCTCGAGATCGAGCGGCAGTACCTGAGCCAGTACCTGTCCCAGCACTACGTGAACGCCGGCTCCCTCGACCTCACCTCCAGCGACTACTCGATCGGTGGATCGGCCACGCTCGAGTACGCGCTCGATGACTTCTCCATCGCCCGCATCGCCGCCGCCCAGCACGACCCCACGCTGGCCGCCTCGATGATGCAGCGCGCCGCCAACTGGGAGTATCTCTTCAACCCGGCCACCGGCCACCTCGGCGCGCGCGGGCCCGACGGGTCTTTCCCACCCGGGCCGGCTTTCCAGACCTCACAGCTCGAGCCGGGCGGGCAGACGGGGTTCGAGGAGGGCAACGCGATCCAGTACACGTGGTCGGTCCCCGAGAACCTGGCCGCCGAGGCGTCGCTCATGGGTGGCGACGCCGCGGCAGCCGCCAAGCTCCAGACGTTCTTCACCCAGTTCAACGCGACACGTGACCTGCCCTACGACTGGTCGGGCAACGAGCCCGGGGAGTGGGCGCCGTGGGAGTTCGACTACTTCGGTGAGCCGGCGCAGACCGAGCGCGTCGTCCGGGCGATCGCCGACACCGAGTACGCCGACGCCCCGGTCGACGAGCCCGGCAACGACGACCTGGGCGCCATCTCCTCTTGGTACGTCTGGGCCGCCTTGGGCCTGTTCCCCTTGACGCCCGGTTCGTCGGACCTGGCGCTGGCCAGCCCGCTCTTTCCCACCGAGACGATCCAGTTGCCGGACGGCCACCGCCTCGTCCTGCACGCCCCGGGCGCGGCGGCCTCCCGGCCCTACGTCCACGCCCTGACCGTCAGCGGTGTCACCCGGCCGCAGACGGCGTCGCTCACCTGCCCCGTCTCGAGCCGCCCGGCCTCCACGGGCGGGTCCGCCGGAACGTGGGATCTGCCGTGGCTCCCCGGCTCGGCCCTCCAGTCGGGCGGCACGCTCGACTTCACCCTCGCGTCGAGCCCCGACCCGGCCTGGGGATCGGCGCCCGCCGCGAGCCCGCCTTCGTTCCCTTCGGGGGAGCTCCCCGCGGTCGGCTTCTCGTTCCCGAGCGGTGGGCTGACCGTGACCGCGGGCCGGCCCACGCCAGTCGAGCTCGGCGTCGCCTCGGCGGCGCCGCATGCCACGGTCGTCACCTGGCAGGTCGCCCCCGGCGCGGACGGGCTTCAGCTCACCCCGTCGTCGGGCACACTCTCGCTGGGTCCGGCGACCCCGACGGCCGCCGGAACGTGTGTTCCCGGCAAACCCGCGTCCCAGGCCCTGACCCTCTCGGGATCGACCTCCGGGACCTCCACGCTCCGCATCAACCTGCGGACCAGCGGTGGCACGGCCCTGCCGCCGGTGGTGCTGGACGTGACGGTCCAGCCCTGAGATGGGCAGACTTATCGGGTCATGCACTCACTCCAGATCGACGTCAACACCGCGCGGCGACGCATCGTCGACGTGACCCCGGAGCTCGATCTGTTCTGTACCGGCCTCGGTGATGGCCTGGTCAACGCCTTCGTCCCGCACGCGACCGCGGGCTTGGCCCTCATGGAGACCGGATCGGGCTCGGAGTCCGACCTGCTCGCGGCGCTGGAGCGGCTCCTCCCCCGCGATAACCGGTACGGGCATGCACACGGTTCGCCCGGTCACGGCGCCGACCACCTGCTGCCGGCGATCGTGAGCCCGTCGGTGACCCTGCCGGTGCTCGGCGGGCGGGTTGCGTTCGGCAGCTGGCAGTCGCTCGTCCTCGTCGACCTCAACGTCGACAACCCGCAGCGCCGCGTGCGCTTCACCTTTGTCACCTCGCCCTCTGACTAATCGGCAGAGTCGCTGGCCGATCTGGACTCGCTGGCGCGGCGTCTCGCTAAGGACGCGGCGCAGCACACGAGAGACGGGGGGCCTTGGCGTTAGCCTTCGCCCAGATGGACGCCAGACAGTGGCGCCGGTGCCGTTCGAGCCGGGCACGCTCTCTGTGCGAACGTCTGTGACGATGCTGTCCGGCATCGAGGGAAAGGAGGTCCATGTGGACCAGGGTGAGCCCATCTCGTACATGGCACTGGCCGTCGGGACTCCGGTCGTCACCACGACGGGGACCGAGATCGGCACGGTGGAGCACGTTCTGCAGATTCCGGAGCTCGATGTGTTCGACGGCATCGTGGTCAAGACCCACCACCACGGAGTGCGCTTCGTCGATCGTGACCAGGTCGACGAGATCACGACGACCGTTGTACGCAGCTCCATCACCGACGATCAGATTGACTCGCTGCCCGCGCCCAGAGGGGCGCTCGTCTTGCACCCTGATACGGCCCACGACGAGGGTCCCTCCCTCACGGCACGGTGGGGCCGGCTCTTCGGCCGGGAGCATTGGAAGGAGCTCGAATAGGCGGCGATGGCGTGACGGACGGATTTCGAGTTCAGTGGGTCCTCAGGTGCCGTACGGCCGCGTGAGGACCTCCATGTTGTGGCCAGATGGGTCCTCGAAGTAGAAGCCACGTCCATGCGCGTTGATCACACCCTCTCGTGTGTGACCCGGGTCCGCCCAATACTTCAGCCCCCGTTCGGTGACGCGGGCAAAGATGGTGTCGAACTCGTCTTCGGTGACGAGAAACGCGTAGTGACCATGCTCGAACGGTGCTGCACGGTCGGCGTAGTCCAGGCTGACGCCGTTGGCCGTCTCGACACACATGAACGGTCCAAACCGGGTGGGTTCGTCAAGCCCGAGGATGTCAGCCAGGAACCTGGCTGAGACCTCCTTGTCCCGGGCGGCGATGATCGTATGGTTGAGCTGAACTGCCATCGCGTCCTCCGTGTTCGTTCACCTACCAGTATCTGCCCAATGGTCGTGGACTGCGACAAACCGATCCCACTCGTAGTCTTTCCCCGTGCGGCCGTTTCGCTTTGGTTTCCAGGTAGGGCCGTGCTCGGCAGACGAACTGCGTGCACAGGCTCGGGCGGCTGAGAACGCCGGCTTTGACGTCATGCACTCGTGGGATCACGTCGTCGATGGCTGGTCACCCCTGACTCCGTTGATGGCCATGGCGGACTGCACGACCAACCTCCGCATCTGTCCCCTTGTCCTCAACAATGACTTTCACCACCCGGTTCATTTGGCCCAGGAGCTGGCCAGCCTGGACCACCTGAGCGGTGGCCGCCTCGAGGTGGGGATCGGCGCCGGGCACGCCTTTCCTGAGTATGCGGCAATCGGCCAGCCCTTCGATCCCCCGGCGCACCGCAAAGCCCGCCTCGCTGAGTCGGTCGAGATCCTGCGCCGACTCCTCGATGGCGAGACCGTGACCTACGACGGAGAGCACTACCACCTCGAGAACGTCAGCGTCCTTCGAGCCCGCCAAGACCATGTCCCCCTACTGGTCGGCGTCAACGGCAAGCGGGCCTTGGCCCATGCGGCACGTCACGCCGACGTCATCGGCCTGACGATGGTCGGTCGCACCCTCGAGGACGGGCAGCATCACGAGGTCCGCTGGGAGGCCGAACGGCTCGATGCGATCGTCACCTACATCCGCGAGCACGCCGGGGACCGCTGGGACCAGCTGGAGCTGAATGTTCTGGTCCAGGCCGTCGTCGTGACCGACGATCGCCGGGCTGCCGCAGAGGTGTCGGCGCGACGTTCACGTGGTGGCCTGATCGTCGAGGACGCTCTCGCAACTCCATTCCTCGCGCTCGGGACCCACGATGAGATTGCCGAACATCTCCGGGCCTGTCGCGATCGCTGGGGCATCTCGTACTTCAGCGTGCGGGACATCTCCAACTTTGCGCCGGTGATTCAACGACTTCGAGACGCGTAGGACGGGTTGGCTCTGGCCTCGACCCGGGCGTGAATGCTCGCCATGACGCACGGTCAGGGAGCGGTGACGCCTATTCACTGAAGAGCACTTGGGATCCTCCGCAAAGCGGTCGGCAGTATTAGGACCAGCCGAGCTCATGAAGTCGGGCTTCACTGATGCCGAAATGGTGACCGACCTCGTGGAGCAATGTGACTCGCACTCGGCGGGCCAACTCCTCGGTCGTTTTGGCGGACTGACAGATAGTGGCAAGAAACAGCGTGATCCGGTCGGGATTCGCCCCCACATAGTTACCCCGTTTCGTCAGTGGAATACCCTCATAGAGGCCGTACAGGGGCCCCGGCGGGCTCTCGTCATCGATGATGATCGCGACGTTTTCCATTTCCGATCGGAGCTGGTCGGGGATCGTCGCCAGAGCTTCGGCGACCAAGACCTCGAAGTCATCGACGGCGATCGGCTCCATGCCGATACGTTGCCAGGGTTGGGACTCATCCGCCGTGCGCCGGCGCCCGCTGGACTCAGAGTGAGGCGTGCACAGCGGTTGGGGCATCGAGGTGAGCGGATCGACATTGAGGGAGCACCGCAGCGTGGGAGGGCTCGAGCGGGGTGAAGAGGATCATTCACCGAGGTCGGTGTAGGCTTCCCCCAACCTCAACTCGGGCGAAAGCGCCGTCGCTTACGGCGGCAAGAGTGGCAGCGCTGTGGGAACGAGATCGAAGGGCGGGACCGTCGAGCCGTGGCACCTGCTCCGCCTACACCCGACGTCTCACAGCGACGGGCGAGAGGGATCACTGCTTCTGATGCCTCCGCCGCGGAAGGCGCTTCGCCACGCACTTCCCGTTGTGCTCGAGGGTGTCGTCGGCCCACTCGTCGTCTTCTATTTGCTCCTCGTCCTCACCGGATTCCGAGGTGCGCTGATCGCTGCGCTCACCTGGTCCTATCTCGCGCTCGGTCGGCGTCTGCTGAAGGGTCAGCGGGTATCGATGCTGTTGCTGTTCGGAACGATCCTCATCACGTTGAGGACGGTCATTGCCTTCGCCACCGGCAGTGCATTCCTCTACTTTGCGCAACCGACCGCCGGTACCGTCGTCATCTCCCTGGCACTACTCGTTTCTGCGATCGTCGGCCGGCCCTTCACACAACGCTTCGCCCACGACTTTTGCCCCATGGACCCGGCCATCATGAGGCGGCCCCTGGTCCATCGATTCTTCGTCCGGATCTCGATCCTGTGGGCGACCGTCTTGATGCTCAATGCCGGCCTTGTATTCTGGCTGCTCCTGTCGTCGTCACTTCGTGCCTTCGTGCTCGAGCGCTCAGCGGTGACGTACGGGCTCACAGCGGTCGCGATCTTCTTCTCCATCACCGGGTTCGTGGCGATGATGCGTCAAGATGGCATCACCGTCCAATGGGCGAGCAATCGGGCGCCTCGGCACGACTCGGAACCCTGAGGCCCCAGTCCGGGGTCGGGACACCCTGATGTCTCGCTCCGCTGGTGTTCCTCGGTGATCCGCCACGTGTGCAGTCGCCGGGTCTCTGGGCCGCGACGTCGCGCGCAACGGTGCACGATGAACGTTGGCGTGACACAGGTACCCTGGCCCAACCCCGCCGCTGCCGCCGAGGTCGCCGCGAGACCACTCACCTGTGGGTAGTGCCGACAGTGTGCAGGCGGACCGGAGATTCGATCCAAGTCGTCCCTCGCGCTGAGGGGTCATCAGCGGGCGGGTCCCGCATGAAACGAGAACGTCGGAGATCGAGATCTCCCCACGAGCCAGAATCCGCTCACGGGCTCGGTCTCTGGAGCTCGATCGGTATCCGCGACGTGACCGTCACAATCGGTTTCGCCCTGGCTGCCGCCCTGGCCAACGCGGTGCATCTCTTGACCCAGCACGCAGCCAGTGTGGGCGTCGCCGACAAGCACCGTGGCTGGAACCTCATCACCTTCCTTGTCCGCCAGCCCCTCTGGCTCATCGGTTGGGCGGCGGCTGCAGCGGGATTTGCCTTCCAGGCGGTCGCCCTCCACAGCGGGCAGCTCTCGATCGTCCAGCCCATCCTCGTCACCGAATTGGTCTTCACCCTGCTCCTGCGGCGATTCTGGGTGCACCAGGACATCGCCAAGCTGGCGTGGACCGCCGCATTGGTCACGTGTGCGGCGTTGGCGGTGTTCCTGACGTCGGCCCAACCCCATGGCGGCCACTTGCAGCCGGACGTCGCCGATTGGACGTCCTCGCTCGCCGTCTTCGGCGGGGCTGTCGTGGTCTTGGCCGTGATGGCGCGCTGGGGATCTCCCGTGCGCCGGGCCGCGCTGTACGCCACCGCGGCCTCTATCACCTGGGCCCTTATGGCCGCGTTCCTCAAGGCGACCACCGATGTGCTTGCGGCGTTGGGTCCGCTGGACACGCTCGCGCACTGGCCCATCTACGCGTTGCTTGCCTGCGGAGTTGTCGGTTCCGTGCTTCAGCAGGCCGCGTTGCAGGTCGGACCGTTGAGCGTGTCCCAACCGCTGATCGTCGTAGTCGACCCCGCCGTCGCCATCGTGTTGAGCGTCTGGATCTTCGACGAGCGATTCACTGTCGGCCCGGCCCAAAAGACCGTCGCCGCCCTCGCCTTCTGCGTCATGGCGATAGGAGTCGTCGTCTTGTCGCGGGCAGCGCCCACCGACCTCGATTCCCGGCCCGGCTCTGAAAGGTCGACGCGACGAGGGGCTGAGGACGAACCCTGATTGGTGCAGCAGGTGGAGCATCCAATTACTTTGCGGTATTCCCGCGGGCGACGGACAATATGTCGGACTGAATACCTCTGCCCGGCGTAACATCAGCCAACTCCGACGGGAAGCGCGCCATGCAAGTAATCATTCTCGGTAGTGGTAGCCCGCTCCCCGATCCCAATCGGGCCGGGCCGTCGACCCTTGTTCGCACGAGAGCCGGGGATTTGTTGTTTGATTGCGGACGGGGGGTCCTTATGCGAGCGGCCGCTGCTGGGTCCGCCGCCGGTGCCTTTAAGGCGCTCTTCCTGACCCATCTCCACAGCGATCACATCACCGATCTGAACGACATCTTCACGATGCGCTGGGCCATGACCTTTGCGCCCACGCCGTTGCACGTATTCGGTCCACGCGGTACGGCGGATCTCTTGAAGGCCACCGAAGCCATGCTCGAATCAGATATCGGCTATCGCTTGGCCCATCACGACGACTTGACATGGCGACCTTCCTCGGTCGTCACCGAAGTAGATCAAGGCGTGATCTTTGACGAGGATTCGGTACGGGTCACGGCCGCTCTGACCGACCACAGGCCGGTCGTACCGACCGTTGCCTTCCGTATAGACGATGGCAACAGGTCCGTGGTCATCGCCGGCGACACGGTGCCTTGTGCCGGACTAGATGAGCTGAGCTCTGGGGCCGACGTGCTGGTTCATACCGTTGTCCGTCGTGACCTGATCGAGCAGATCGGTTTACCCCGGCTGATGGACGTACTCGATTACCACTCATCGGTGGCCGATGCTGGGAAGACCGCGGCTCGAAATGGGGTCCGGACTCTCGTTCTGAGTCATCTCGTGCCCGCGCCGGCACCGGGAACCGAACAGGAATGGATCGACCAGGCCGCCGCCTATTTCGAGGGCGACGTGCTCATGGCGACAGACCTACTGACGCTCGATGTAACCGAGTAACGCACGCGCTCTGCCCGAGGACCGTTCGCTCGTGTCGGGGCCGCCACTACAGAGCCGGTCGATGCCACTCTCGAACGCGGCGACCTCATTGCCGCCTTGGGCCCAGAGCCGGGCGGTGTATCCGAATGAACGACACGCGGCACCCCGTCCCGGCGACGTGGGACACCCCCGTTGGGGCGACCTTTTGTCTTCGAGGCCCTCGCCAGCTACCGCTCGCTGACCAGTTCGATGTTGTTGCCGTCGGGGTCGAAGAGATCGACCGACTGGCCGGCGATATTCGGCTTCACGCCCTCGTGCGAGATGCCGATGGAGGTCAGGTGATCGCACCAAGCGGCGAGCGCGCCGACGTCAGAAATCGCGAGGGCGATGTGGTCCAGCGCGCCGGGTGTGCCGGCACACCCTCCCCCGGACAGCACCACCCTGAACCGCCCGGATCTGGATTGGAGGGCTACATAACGCCTGGGCTCACCCCGTAGTTCGGTCAGACCCAGCGCGCGCTTGTACCAATCCACGCTGGCATCGAGGTCAGAGACCTTCAGCTGGAAGTGGGACACTCCAGTGATCGGTGGTGCGTCCATCGGTGCCACGGTACGGCTGGGTGATGCAGCCGGCAACCCACGCCCAGCTGTCGCTGCAGGTCGGCTCGCCTGCGGGTGCTGAAGGGTCCCGGGCTCCCGGAATCGCGCGTCCGTCCGTTTGCGCGGCGGTACTAGGCTGCGGACACGTATTACGGTCACGCTTCCTGGGTCGCTCTGGCGGTCTTTTTTGGCTTGTTCGCCATGCGGGTGTTGTCTCAGCGACGCCGGCGAGGGCGACCAAGGGGCTCAATTCCCACGAGCTCGTTCACCGGCGCCACATTTCCGACTCAGGCATCTGATGCCATCGACGAGTCGTCAGGCAAGGTGGCATATACCGGGATCGCTCCTGGTTGGCTCACCGACCCCTCGGCCAGACACGAGCAGCGGTACTGGTCTGGGTCCGAATGGACGGAGCACGTGAGAGACGGGGGCGTCCCGGGCACCGATCCACCCCCAGGCAGCACCGGTCGGACGACGTCTTCCTAGGATTCGACCCGGGGCCGTGCAGCGCACCAGGCCTCGGGTGTCGCGTTGGGCTACTCCTGGCCCGCTTAGCCCGTCTTGACGAAGACCGCGACCTGCCTCGCGCTCTCCGAAGTGAAGGGCGACCGGTCCCAGTCGCCCCAACGATCCTCGAGTTCGAACCCAGTGATCTTCGCCATGAGGAGGAGCTCCGAGGGCCAGATGTACCGGTATGGCGCGCTGTGACGGACGAGGCGACCGTTGACCTCGATCCAGTGATGGGACCACGCCACCTGGCCAACGACGTCGTCGAACGTCTCGATACCGACGTGATCAGCGTCCAGTCTGAAGACCCAGGCCACCTCGGACGGGGGCACTCGGCGAAGCTGGGGGACGATCAACTCGATCACGAAATGTCCGCCGGAGACGAGGTGGGCAGCGGCGTTCGAAAATACGGCGATTTGTTCCTCCTGGGCCGTCACGTTCATGATCGAGTTGGCGACCAGGTACACAAGTTCGAAATGGTCGGAGAGGCGAGTCGTAGTCATGTCGCCGATCGTCACAGGAACGGCGTCGGCGCCCGGTTTGCCGCGGAGCTGCTTCACCATGTCCGGCGAGAGTTCGATGCCGTGAACTGGGATCCCGCGTTTGCTGAGCGGCAGGGCTATGCGGCCCGTGCCGACGGCAAACTCGAGGGCAGCACCATCGCCGGTCAGCTGGGCGAGCAGGTCCACCATCGGATCTACGACGGATGGCTCCGCCAGAGCGGCATAGGTTGCGTCATAGACCTCTGCGATCTCTCCGCCCCAGACGTTCGATCCCATCGGCTAAGTCTGCCATCGGCTCTCAGCTGACGAGACGTGCGATCCGCGACTGCGAGCTGTTCCCACGCCCAGCGGTCTGCCACGGTCACCGGATCACCTTCGGATGCGGACGGAGCTGGCGCATGACTCAGGTGTCACGACGATCACGTGCCCTGCTGCTTCATGGCAGTACGCAAATCGTCGATTCGGTCGGCGAGACCCTTGATTCCACCTTTGGTGTGGATGTCGAGCCGATCGAGGATTTGCAGGGTGTCATCGTAGGTGTGTTGTGATCGGACATCACTCGCCACACTCTGCACATTTTGACCGACCATGATGACCGAGAGCAGCACCAATTGAAGGAACGTCTGTGCAATCCAAGCGATGATGCCTTCGCCGCCTGGTTTCAATGCCGCCGGTAAACCAATCAAAGCAATGATCCCAAATGCGTAAGCGCACCACATGGATCCAACAATGTTGGTGAGGAAGACGGCTATCTTCGCGTTGACTCCGTCAGCCCTCTGGACTTCGTCTCGCAACCCTCGAAGACTGATCGCTTGATCAATGTGGTGGTGTGTTCTGACAGGCTTCGCTATCTGAATATCGCTCATCCGGCTCTCCTTCTCGGTCGCCAGACCTTCTCACGAACGAGCCGTCGACACTCGGAGTCAGTAGTGACGGTCAGTGCACCGCATCTCCCGAAGGATCTCGCCACCGGCGACCACACCGATGGATCAACCTTCCCGAATCGAGGCCGGGTCGATGCCCACTCCGCCTGCCGCGCTGCTCGCGTAGACCGCGAGCGCGAACCGCAACACGTCGACTGCCTCTTCGGCACCCCACAGCAAAGGGCCCTCGCCCGTACGGAGCCATCGCAGCCAGTGGTGTCCGGAGTTCCGGAAACTGCTGGCCCAGTCGTCATCGAGGGCATGGAATGACCGCATTTCGCCGTCGACGTACGTTTCGAGACTCGGTTGCTGAATGCCCCGACCGGTGCACCGGTTCACCCGTGAGTAGCCGCGACGACCCGTGACTTCCCACCTTTCATCATTGGTGTAGTAGTCGGATCGGAGATACATGTCGGGGGCCAAGATGATGTCCCACACACCGCGGATGCCGTTCTGGTGCTCCCAGACGATCGTGGTTGGCGCGTCAAGCTCGATATCTGGCAGGACCTCGGTGCCGCCCACCCACGCTCGGACCTCCCGCACCGGGCCGAAAAGCCACAACGCCGTGGAAAGCTTGTGCCAGCCGTCATCGAAGACCAAGATGCCTCTGCCGCGGCGCATCTGTGCGAACTGCCATTCGTAGCTGGACCGGGGCACATCCCAGCCACCACGGCCGCTGCCCACCATCTTCATGTGGTACCCGCTCACCGCACCGAGCTCCCCCGAATCGACTGTCTCCTTCAGCCTCTGCAACGGCTCGTAGAAGAGGTAGTTCTCCATCACCCGCAGGACACGGTCGTTCGCGCCTGCCGCCTCGAGCATCTGTTGGGCTTCGCCGAGGTCACTGCACATCGGCTTCTGCAAGTTCAGATGCCAGCCGTAGCCGAGCATCTCGCAAACCCCCTCGGCGTGGAGCGGAATCGGAAGGAGAACCTCGGCAGCATCGACGGCCAGGCCACTCGACGCGAGATCGGCTGCCGTGGCGAACGTGAGAGCCTGGGGCCAATCGGCTTGGCGCTGAGACCGACGCTGCGGATCGGGATCGACGAGCGCAACGACCTCGACGTCGGGGTTGCGCTTGTAGGCGCGAATGTTGAGGTCGTAGATGCGACCGAGACCGATGAAGGCAGCCCGGATCGGCCGGTCGTAGGGAACGAACGTCATATCGCATACCTTCTCTCGTAGGGATTCCGCGAGCGGTGCGTACCCAGTAGGCCGAACGTAGTCAGGATTCGACCGCCGAAATGACCCTTTCAATCATGTCTGAGGCCACGTCACGTGTCGGCGACCGGTCTCCACTCGGGGTCACGGGTTGCCCGTCCCACCTTGAAACTCCACCCCGTACCCGGCACCAGCGGTCGGAGTACCTCGGCCGCTTCACTTAGAGGGGCGCACTCACTCCGTGCGAGGTAGGGCGGATCAGCCGCCCGTCAGCTTCTCGAAATTTTCCGAGAGGCGAGGCTCGCCCAGGTGTTCGCGCATTCTCCGGGCTGCCGGCCCCACCCGCGACCAGAGCCCCTCCATCCACCACAAGTCAAGGACCAGAGCTCGGTCGAGCACACCCTGGTTGACGAGGGTGCCGACTACTTCACCGAAGTTCAGAACCTTCTGAACGGAGGGATCGTCGGGGCTGGCTCCCTCCGGGTCGAACTCGTCGGCAAGCACGACCAGGACGGCATCGGAAAGGCCCATTTCGGTCCCCCACCGAACGATCTGCATGACGAGATTGGCGTCGTCGTAGGTAGCTGGCATGGTGGTCTCCTTACACCCTTGGGGCTCGCTGCTCGGCGTCCAAGTGGATAGCTATGCCCTCGGGCGATCGCAAAGAACCGTCTGAAAGGGTAGACAGAAGATGGCGGGAGCGACGTCTCGATGCCGGCCGGCGTCCCGACCGCTGAGGTCGGATTCAGAGGCGGATGACGGCCTTCCCGCGCAGTCCGCCACGGCGCAGGTCGTCCAGCACCTGCGCGGCGGCATCTAGTTCAACGGTGGAACGGACACGAGCGGTGATCGTGCCATCAGCGAGCATCTCCGCGACCGTGGCCAGCCCTTGAGGCGATATCAGGGGATTCTCATTGGAGGAATGGTTGTGCGCGGTGATGTGGCGCTCGGCAAACCAGCCTTCGTCCGCAGCGAAGATGGTCGAGACCAGGTGCCCTCCGGGCCGGATGACCTCAGCGTCACGGCGAATGGCGTCCGGGCCACTGACCAGGTCAAGGACGGCATCGACGCCGTCGGGATGATCGGCGCGCAGCGCATCGATCACGTCAACGGCCTGGCTGTCGTACACCTCCTCGGCCCCGAGATGACGCGCCTCGTCGGCGTCGCCGCGGACGGTCGCGATGACATGTGCGCCGCGGGAGTGGGCCATCTGGACCGCGTAGCCGCCGACCCCTCCGGTCGCGCCCATCACCACGACGTGCTGGCCTGAGCTGACCTCGAGCACATCAACCGTCCGCAGCGCCGTCACCGCCGGGGTAGGGAGGGCAGCGGCCTCGTCGTCGGCCACGTCGTCGGGGATACGGGCCAGCGGCTCCATCGCAGCTGCCGGGGCGACCGAGGTGTACTCAGCATAGGAACCGTGCGTCCGCGCCATGCCGAAGACACGGTCGCCGGCCCGCAGGCCATGTGTCCCGTCCGGAACGCGCTCGGCCACGCCGGCGAAGTCAATGCCCACTACGAACGGATACGACGAGGCCGCGGTCAGCCGTCCCAGGAGAGTGTTGTCCAGCGGGTTGACTCCCGCGAACCGCACGCGAATGAGCACCTCGGCATCGGCGGTCGGTACCGGCAGGTCCTCCACCGACGCAGGCTCACCGAAACTGCGGACTGCGAACGCACGCATCATGACCTCCATACGACATGGGGTCCCGAATATATTCCGGACGGCAGCCGCAGACCCTCGTCGGCATCGTCAGCGTCATGGTGCCGCTCAACCGCTAGGTTCGCCTATGTGGGTCGAAAGGCTTCGAACTGCTCGGCCGAGGGAACGGGCTGCACCCAACGATGGCGATGCGGTGCGTGCAACTCAATCGCTGGTGCTGGGAAGTCTGGATCGGCGAAGTTCCCTACCGCGATAGCCACGTGCGAGCGCCCTTCGAAAGTCCAGAAAACAGTGGAGCCACACGTCGGACAGAAGTGGTAACTGATCTCGTCTCCGATGGCACTTCGGAGGCCGTTGATTTCCAGGCCGTTATAGACCTTGGTTTCGCCCGTGATCGATACCTTCTGATCTTCCGAAAAGACGGCGCTGACCTGAAAGACACTCCCTGTTCGCCTCTGACAGAATTCACAGTGGCAGATCGCTACTGCCAATGGTTCGCCCTCCACGGTGACTTGGAGTTGTCCGCAGGCGCATTCGGCCGTTCGCACCACGGCTCAACCATCGCGCAACCCTGAGCGGCGAGCAATCAGGATGACATCAGGCCAAAGAGTGACCGGCGGACGGTGCCACGCATCTACAGTTCTGGTGCAATCATGGGCGACTTGCCGGGTGTAGACCGTACGTCGTGAAGCTCAAGCTTGACTTGCATGAGATCTACAACCGAGGTGGCGATATCGATCGTGCCCTTCGCGGCATCATCGACGAAGCCATCGAGAAGAGGGTTCGGTTGGTGGAGATCATCCCCGGCAAGGGAAGCGGCCAGCTCAAGAAGCGGGTACTGCGGTTTCTCGACCAGAAGGACATTAAGGCGCTTTACGACCGAGTCGAGAAGGACGCTCATAATTTCGGGCGGGTGTTCGTGCATTTCCGACCGAAGTAGGCAGTGACCGGTTGCGTCTCAGCCCGGCCATGTACCGGAGCACGCTCAGTGGTGGGTCGGTGAATCCATTCGAAGAGCCAACTACACGAGCTAGGTTGCCTTTTGGTCGGACCGGTAGCCAGGCATGTGGCATGTGGCATGTGGCAACGGAGCTCAGGGCGACTCGTCGAAGAAACGTGTCCGCACCTAATTTAGGACGATCGACAAGAGGCGGCGGGGGGAATCGAACCGCCGTACGGGGCTTTGCAGGAACTCTTCGGGGTCTGTGACGGTTCACCCGAGACCATCGTTCTAGTTCACGGTGCATTGGCGTGCTCGGAAGTTCGGCTTGGTTCATGGCTCACGTGGCATCACGGTGGCATGAGATGAGAAGCCAGACCCCTGTCTGTCAGGCTGACGTGAGACACCTGCAGTAGCCCACCATCCCACCAGGGCGAGTCAGGAACACGTAGACCAAATGACCATGACATCAGCACCTGTGACGACACGCGCCCAGAATGGGGCCGTGGCCGAAGACAATCCGGCGGCGAGACCCAAGCGGCGCCAGTTCGGCGCCGACTACAAGCTGGCCATCTTGGAGGAATACGAACAGATCACCGAAGACGGTGGCAAGGGCGCCCTGTTGCGCCGAGAGGGCCTGTACTCGAGCCACATCGTCGAGTGGCAGCGCGCCCGCGACGTCGGTGCCCTCTCGGGACTCGCACCCAAGCACCGCAAGAAGCGCTCGGCGGCCGAGCGCGAGCTCGATCTCTTGCGCCGGCGCAACGCCAAGCTCGAGGACCAGTTGGCTCGCCACCGCACGGCGCTCGAGGCCCAGGGAAAAGCATCGGAGCTCTTGGCGCAGCTGCTGGCGCAGAGCACTCCGGAGACCGACCAGCAGTCAGACGAGGAGCCGACGCGGTGATCGACGAATGCTTCGCCGTCGTCGAGCCGCTGCTCGGCACCAAGAGCGCCTGTGCCGCCGTCGGGCGGGCCCGGGCCAGCCATTACCGCCGGCTCAAGCCGTGCCGGGTGACGGAGCACAAGCCCCGGCCCGCCCCGCCGAACAAGCTCAGCGACGAAGAGGTCGACGCCGTTCTCGAGGTACTGCGTTCTGAACGCTTCGCCGACTGCTCGCCCGCCCAGGTCTACTTCAGCCTCCTCGACGAAGGCGTCTACCTGGCGTCGGAGTCCAGCTACTACAGGATCTTGCGCTCCCAGGGCGAGGTGCGCGAGCGCCGCCGCCAGGCGACGCACCCCGCCAAGGTCAAGCCCGAGCTCGTCGCCGGCGCGCCGTTGGTCGTGTGGTCCTGGGACATCACCAAGCTCAAGGGCCCAAAGCGCGGCGAGTACTTCGACCTCTACGTCGTGCTCGACATCTTCAGCCGCTACGTCGTGGCCTGGTGTGTGGCGCCCTCTGAGTCAGGCGAGCTGGCCAAAGAGCTCATCGCCGACGCCGTGGCGCGCCACCGGGTGCCCCCCGACCAGCTCACCATCCACGCCGATCGCGGCTCGTCGATGACGTCGAACCCGGTGACCGAGCTGCTCACGTTCTTGGGCATCGGCCGCAGCCACAGCCGCCCGCACGTGAGCAACGACAACCCCTACAGCGAGGCGCAGTTCAAGACGCTCAAGTACTGCCCCGCCTTCCCCGAGCGCTTCGGCTGCATCCAAGACGCCCGGGCGTTCTGCGAGGCGTTCTTCGCCTACTACAACCACGAGCACCGCCACTCGGGCATCGGCTACCACACGCCGGCCTCGGTGCACTACGGCACCGCCGAGGAGGTTCGCTCCCAGCGCGCCGAGACGCTCGATGCCGCCTACGCGGCGAACCCGGTTCGGTTCAGCCACCGCCGGCCACAGCCTCCGAAGCTGCCCACCGTGGCGTGGATCAATGAACCTGTGCCGGTCGAGGACCTTGTACGGATTGCGTCATAAGAACGTGTCTCAAATCGCTTGACAGGTTCCGGACCGGTCAAGGGGCCGCCGTGGGCGGAGTGAGGACACGAAGCGAAGCGGCGTCCCGCAGCGACCCGGTCGTAGAGGACGGAAACCACAATGAATTTGGTCGGCCCTTCGGGCCGGCCTCGCTGCCCTCAGGGTCGCTCCGTATCGCACCCTGGGGGCACCCCCAATGGCCCCGGCTTATACAATGACAATACAGTTTCATCTAATGACCGAGGAGCCCCGGTGAGTACCAACTACGTGATGAAAGTGTCGTCCAACGGACAGGTCTCGATCCCAGCAGAGGCGCGAGCGCGCTGGAACGCTGATCAGGTCGTGGTCGTCGACCTCGGAGACCGGGTTGTCGTCCGGCCCATGCCGGACGAACCGATTGAGCAGCTCAGGGGAAAGCATCGACGACACGGGCCGAGTAGTGACCGGATCCGCCGGCAATCGAGGCTCGATGATGCCGCACGGGAACGTCGGAATTGATTGTTCTCGACTCGTTTGCTGTCCTCGCTTTGCTCAAGGATGAACCGGCCGCGTCTCAGGTCCAGCAACTCGTGGAGTCTGACGAAGACGCAACCCTCACGGCACTCGGGATAGCGGAGGTCCTCGATCACCTCGTCCGGCTGGTTGGTGCAGATGAAGAGGACGCCGTGCTCGACCTGGCCCAACTCGGACTGGCCTCTCCGCCCCCGGTCGAGGCCCAGGTCGCGCTGCAGGCCGGGCTGCTCCGCGCTCGGCACTATCACCGTAAGAGTCGAGCTGTGAGCCTGGCCGACTGCGTCGCAGCCGAGACTGCAAGATCGAGGGACTCCAAACTGGCGTCTGCCGACCCACAGCTTCTCGATATGTGTCGAGACGAAGGTATCGCTGTCCTTCCGTTAGCTGACAGCAACGGGCGAACGTGGTCGCCCTGAACGCCGGGATGGGGAGGCGAGATCGGGGAGGCGCCCCTAAAGACTCGCTGGCCCTTGTTGACGAGTCCTTCTGCCTAATCCTGGGAATCGACCGAGAAGTCGATAGACCCGTTGTTGGCGTAGCGCGCTCTTCCGGAACGGGTCGTCCGGAGCCAGTTGATCAATCGCTCCTGCGGCAACCTGATCAAACATCAGAGACGCGTCCCTACGCCGCTTGAGAGCCAACAACTCGGACGCAATGGCCCATTTCTGGTAAAGGATCGTCCTCGGCTCCACTCCGTTTCGTTCCAGACCACCGACGGCCTCGGTAAACAGTGTCAGGGCCATGTCGTGGTTGCCAAGGTTGCGATGAGTTTGAGCCAGATCGATCATCGCCCGATATGTATCGACGTGATCGGGTCCCAGCAACCTCGTCGTCGATTCAAGAATGCGCACCCTGAGCGGGTACTCATCGCCATTGCGGCGCAGCTTGCGCAAAGTGACTGCCAAGTTGATGGCCGTTCGGATGGACAGCGCACTCTCGGGGCCACTCGTTTGGTCGGACCCTTCGAGCACCTCCTCCCAGAGGCGTTTCGCTGCGTCGTGCTCACCGAGTCGATCGGACACGAGCGCCAGATCGAACTCTGTGCGAGTGATCCGAGCCACGTCGATCTCCTCGGAGTAGTTCTGGATCGTCAATGCGGATTTCAGCAAGGAGGCGGCCTCGTGATAGGAGTCGACGTCTCGCAGTGCCCTCGCCAACTGGAGCATTGCTTCAAGCGTTGCCGGATCTGTCTCTCCGTATAGCTCCTTTCGGGCGTCGAGGAGAAGCCGGGCTTCCTCAACCTGAGCAGTGGAATCTCCGTCCATTGCCCGCTGACGTTACCGTCGGGCCTTTCCATCCCCGAAGCTCGCCCGTACTGACCTGTCTCCGTTCGCCGGGAGTGGGAGGCGCTGTGCGGCGCCGATCTGCTACGAATGCTGGCGATGCGCGAACTCAACCGGAGCCAAAGGATCGTTGCCATCGTGGGGTGGGTCGTGCTTCTGTGGTTTGTCGGCTCGTTCGTGTCCTCGCTTGGAGAGCCAGGAGTATTCGGGTGGGTTGCGTACGCCCCTCTCAGCGGGGCCACCTCAGTTCATGCACCCGGGGCCGATCTGACCTCATTGGAGGATTTCTTCCTATGGCTCGCCCTCGTGATGGCGTGGGTCGCAGGGGCCACGTTCTTGCTGCGAACGCCACTAAAGAAGGACGAACCCAAGGTCTGACACGGGGTGAATCCTGCCCCCGTAGCCGGCCTGGGGACCAGCCAGCACTTGGCGCTATCCCCGCTCCAACCTGTTGTCTGCTGGTTAAGGCTGGCCGGAGGAAATGATGGCCGTCACAGACTTTCGGCCGAGTCCCGACACCTCAGCGATTTGGCGGATCGACGCGCCCGCCCGGTGGGCCACGCGAATCATGTCGTCGCGGATTGCTGCTTCCTTTTCGACCCGTTCTGCGCTGAGGCCGACAACGACAAGGGCTGAACCCGTCTCGCCCTCGTCTCCACCTCGATACTTGTCCATGGCCGTCGTCGCCGCATGTACATCGGCACTGGTGTAACTCATTCTTCCTCCCTGAGCCCTCTGGCGAGTTTGTCCCGGATCGTCATCAGGAGCGGTACTCGAGGTGACATGTCGGCCTTCGCCTCGGCGTCGTTGAGGTGAGCCAAGGTCATCGCGAGGAGTTCGAGTGCCTCGATTCGTTCCAGTTCAATACTGACCACTGGTGCCATTGTATCCACTTATGGTCCATTTCGGACCACCATAGTGGCCGCACTGATTAGCGGTGCCTCATGTCGGCCCACGACTCTGACGACTCTTGATTATGGGACCGGAGGTATCCCCATGCGCCGGGTAGGGGTACGGCCGAGCGGCACTTTCGGGCTAGTCGTTACTTCTCTCGGAAGATTGCGTCAATGGTGACATTCGGCCCAAGCTCACGTCGGAGCAAAGGCAGAAGTCTTTCGCCTTCGGCTTGCCACGCCACCCAGTCGGATTCCGGCCACTCATTGATTCCGTGATCATCAAACTCATTTTGCCAATCCACCAATGCCTGCAGAAGCGTTCGGCTCAGCGGCGGATTCTGCCAATCGATTCCCCAGACCGGCAGATCGCCCATGTAGTCAGGACCGAACCCGACACGAAGTGGAATCTTCGGGGGGCCTGGTCGCCTCCATCCTTCCTCCAGCCACGCCCGCCTGGGCCGTGGTTCGGCATCGACGGACTTGTAGACAACTCCGGCCCGCTTGCTCCGCTTACTTTGGGACATTCCGCACGCATCCTGACGGATTCTGGCTAAATCGTACAGAGCGTCAGACTGTCTCAGTTCGCCGGATACGAGCGTCAGGACCCTCGACGCCGCTTGCGAACCACCAGTGCGATTGTCGAGGCCAAGAGCGCCACAACGACCAAAACAATCACGAGGCCGACCCACGGAAGCGCCTGGTACCCACCACTGCCTTGAGCTGCTAGCTGAGCCGCCGTCACCACAACATCGTATGACGGGTCTCCGCATGCGACCATGGTGCGAATGACCCATTAGCCCCTGCCCCCGTTCGTCGGGTAGATGAGACAGGATCGCTCGAGCGGGTGCCATTGGGGACTTCACCCCGGCTACAGCGGAACTCGTGGACCATGTTGCTGGAAAGGCGCTGCCAGAGTTGGATTGGGGACATGGACTTCTCCACGATTGAGGTGAGCTCCAGCAATGCCCGAGGGACCATCACCCTGAACCGCCCCGAGAAGCTGAACCCGCTCAGCACGATCACGCTTATGGAACTGGTCGAGGCGGGCCGGTTCTTCGACTCGAGGCACGAGGTGAAGGTGGTCGTCGTTAGCGGCCGCGGGCGGGCGTTCTGCGCCGGTGCTGACTTGGCTGCGTTCTCCCCCGACGACGGTTCGGCACCCTCTGCCAGTGCTCTTCGTCACGCGGCTGACGCTGGGCGCCTTATGGCAGAGGCCATCGAGTCGATGCGAGCCGTCACGGTGGCGAGACTGCACGGCCATTGTGTGGGCGGAGGGGTTGTGCTCGCCGCCGCATGTGATCTGCGGGTCGCCGCTGACGACACCCACTTTTCGATCCCTGAGGTCGACCTAGGGATCCCTCTCGCATGGGGTGGGATTCCCCGTCTTGTCCGCGAGATAGGCCCGGCCATGACCAAAGAGCTGGTGATGACATGTCGGCCGTTCAGCGCAGCCGAGGCTCACGCCGCGGGTTTTCTCAACCGCGTCGTGCCCCGAGACGAACTCGACGCATCGGTCGACGCTCTCGTCACTCAGCTAGAGAGCAAGTCGCTCCAAACACTTTCCGCGACGAAGCGGCATGTAGACGCCGTCACCGAGGGCATGGTCAGCACGGCACGCGCCTGGAACGACGCCGACTCTTTGGTAACGGCGCTTCGTGATCCCGAGTCAAGGGCGGTGGCGGCGACCTATCTGAATCGATTCACCGGAGGATGAGCGATCGGCCTACTTGGCTGTTCGGGTAGCACAGTTCGCCGGTTACGTGGGAGGGTTATCGAACCTTGTGAACGTGTGCTCATGCCGCTCGCCACAAACAGGACAATCGAAGGCCCAAGAGCCACGCTGGAAGTCGGCAACGGTTGGACCAGGGGAGACGGTAAATCTTTCACCCGTCTTGGGACAGGGTCCTGTCACTTCAGAGCGGAAGGAGTTTGGAAACGAGATGGCCTCATCCACTCCCTCATTGTCCCATTCAGGTGATCGTCCCAGATCGCCGGAAGTGCAGCGATAGCGGACTGGCGCCAGCAAAGCCCAAGGGTGCAAGCTGCGTTTGTGGGTTTGGCGGGCTCAGAACTCCGCGACGGTGAAGCGCCCACTTTGCGGCTTCACCGATCGCTGTTCAAGGCGATGGATCTCTACAACGACGACCGCCTCGCTTGGATGGAGAAGGCTGCCGACCTTGCGCCGATCGTCCGGATGCTCCTTGGCCCACTGAGTGTCGTCGTCATCTCCGACGCCGACGCTGCACGCTCCGTTCTCATCTCATCGTCGGGGCGATGGCGACGGTTCCTTGCGACGACCGTGACCGCCCGACTGGCGATCGGAGAGAACCTCTTCACACAAGGCAACCGGTCGTGGGCCAAGCTCCAGCCCGCTGTGGCGCCGGACTTTCGTAAGCGAGCCCTCGACACCCATCTCGTTGGCTTGGAACGTCTCGTGGAAAAAGAGATCGAGGCCCTGCCGGTCAATACCTCCGTGGACCTCGACCAAGCCATAGGTCGAATCGCCATGATGGTCGCCAGCTGGGTCCTGTTCGGCCATCAGCTCGGACGGGAGCGTGCCGACGAGTTGGCTGCTCACCAACGCTTCATCGTCGATTGGATGGGCCAACGAATCGGCTCGCCATGGTCCGCGGTCCCGGTGGCCCCGTGGTCGGGCCGCGTTATGCGCCGACACCGCGCGGCACTGGAGGCATATGCCGACGAAGTCGTCGCCAGCCGCCGTCGGGCGGAGGACCCGGTACGAGACGTGCTCCAAGCCCTCCTCGAGGCGAGACCGGGAGGCCGCTCACTCAGTCAGCGTCAACTTCGTTACCAGGTACTCGGCCTCTTCGGTGCGGGCAACGAAACTACTGCGGCAACCATGGGGTGGGCCATGGTGCACGGCGCCGATCATCCGGAGCACTGGGCAGCCCTTCGGGACGATCCTTCCACAGCAGGGCCGTTCCTCCATGAGACCCTTCGACTCCGTCCCCAGGCGTGGGGGATCTCGCGCTCGCCCGGGCTCTCGAGCGAAGACGTTGTCGTCGCCGACACTCGCTACCGCGTGCGGCCCCACCACGGGGTCATCATCAACGTGTGGGGTATGAACCACGACCAGAGGCTCTGGCCCCACGCCGAGTTGTTCGATCCCGAGCGCCAACGGAGCTTGACCAAAGAACAAGAACGTGCGTCATTCCCGTTCGGGCTCGGACCTCGGGGGTGTATCGGCCAGCAACTTGCTTTGGCCGAGATGCTCGCAGTCCTCCCGGCTCTCGCACGCCATGGTGATGTCCATTTCGAAGGAGAGCCCGTTCCCGACCCGGTGCTCACTCTGCGCGCCGCAGGTGGGCTCTGCGGGAGATTCACCGCGCCGCACGTCATGCACCCTTAGCCTCGATCATTCATCCGACCTCAGGCCCGACGATGCTGATTCGGTCGATGGAGGCGGAGAATCGCTGATTGGCCTCTGAGCGTCGCCGGGGCGTGAAGGGTCAGGGTCCCTCGGTTCAGTCTCGTGATGTCACGCCCTGCGGAATCGCTTCGGGGTCGGGCGCCGGGACCCAATGCGCTATGGAAAGGCGGCGCGTAGGCGGGTGAAGGCGGCGGCCAGCTCGCTGGCCCAGGGCCAGGTCTCGTCGAGATGCACGATGAGGTCACGGCCGCGGTGAGCGAGCACGGCGGCTACATGCAGGACGCGGTAGCGAATCGTCTTGGGCTCGGCCTTGGCCAGCGCGCCGTCGAAACATGTCATCTGGCTCCAGGCCAGGAGTGACCCGGCGATGAGCGAGACCGCCACCCAGGCCTCGTTGGCGCAAAAGCCGTCGAAGGGCAGGTTGGCCAGTCCACACGCCTTCCAACACCGCACCCGGTCCTCGACGCGGGCGTGGCCGCGGTGGCGCAACTCCAAAGCGGCGATGTCGTCACCTTTGGTGTTGGTAATGAAGCAGGTGTGGCGCCAACCAGCATGGGTGTCGAAGAGCGAGAGCTGGGCGCCCGGGTGCGGGCGTTCACGCCGACAGATCATTCGCATGTCGGCCGGCCATCCCTTGAGCTCGATGATCTCGGTCAGCTCGATCACCTCGGCACCGTCACGGATCCCCCCGTCGAGCTCTGTGGCGGCCACCCAGTCCTCTTCTTGGGCGAGCAGGAGGGCGTCACGCACAGAACCCCTGATAGGAAAGCCAATCGAGTAGTCGAAGTTGGCATCGGTGAGCGATTGGACGAAGCGATGCGAGGCCCCGGCTGAGTCGGCCCGGACCAAGATGGGATGAACGACCAAGGCGGGGTCGTCACCTTCTTCGTGGCCGAGTGCGTACTCGGGCGGCACGGAGCGCACCACCTGCTCGAGCAGCTCGAGGTGGTCGTCGGTGTCCCCCGGGGCGGCGTTGCCCGGGCGCAAGATCGCGCCCAGAGGCTCTTTGGTGTTGTCGCACCACGCACCCAAGGGGTTGAACCCGAAGCCGCGCTTATACGTGGCGGCGGCGTCCTCTTTCTCGGCGTGCACGTCGAGCAAGGTGGAGTCGAAGTCCCAGATCATCGGGCCGACCGGTGGCTGCGCCGCCCAGACGCGCGCCCGGGCGCTGGCGATGGCCACTGGGATGGCCCGCAGTTCGACCGAAGCCGTCTTGTGCACGGTCCGCCAGGCCGTGGCCACAGAGGCCACCGGGCCGAAGAGCTCCTCTTGTTCTTTGAGCGCCGCGATGTCGGCCAGGCAGTCCGCGCCATCGGCGATCGCGATGGCCAGGTGGGTGAGGACGACACCAGGATCATGGGTGTGCCAGTTGATCCCGCACTCGGCCATGGCCTCCGACATCGCCTCGGTCAACCCAGCGCGATCGGCCAGTTCGGCCAACAGGGCGGCACCGGCATGGGACACGAGGTTCTTGCCGTCGGGTATCACTTTGGCGCGACGGACAGAGCGAGTACTGTGCACTTTCAAGGAGCCCTCCGGTTCTGGTGAGGATGTGTGTTCAGCGACAAACATTCTTCCAGGCGGGAGGGCTTTTTACGCGGACGCGCACACCGCGTGTTCAGAAGCCGGACGAATTATCCAGGTTAGGCGTCTACCTGAGCTGATCTGGAGAGCCGCGATTATCGCCAGGTTTAGCTGGGGGCCGATCTTGGGGGGTGCCCCCTTTCGCCGGAAGCGGGCCACGTCTGTTTACGGAGTCTTAATCCCACTTTGCCGCGTTTAGGTCCGATGTCAATGGTAAGACGGTAGTGCCCCCAACGAGTGCGATCGGCCCCGTCTTTTACTCCCCCCCGAAAGGCGGGGCCGCTTCGCGGAACTGGATGGAACTTGCCTCCGAACGCCGGGACGGGGGCGATGCAGTCACTTCACCGAGGCGTTCTCCGTGGTGTTCGAGTACCGGGTGCTAACCGTCCAGCCCTCCTAGGGTCGACTCCCTGTCTGTCAGGCTGACGTGAGACACCTGCAGTAGCCCACCATCCCACCAGGGCGAGTCAGGAACACGTAGACCAAATGACCATGACATCAGCACCTGTGACGACACGCGCCCAGAATGGGGCCGTGGCCGAAGACAATCCGGCGGCGAGACCCAAGCGGCGCCAGTTCGGCGCCGACTACAAGCTGGCCATCTTGGAGGAATACGAACAGATCACCGAAGACGGTGGCAAGGGCGCCCTGTTGCGCCGAGAGGGCCTGTACTCGAGCCACATCGTCGAGTGGCAGCGCGCCCGCGACGTCGGTGCCCTCTCGGGACTCGCACCCAAGCACCGCAAGAAGCGCTCGGCGGCCGAGCGCGAGCTCGATCTCTTGCGCCGGCGCAACGCCAAGCTCGAGGACCAGTTGGCTCGCCACCGCACGGCGCTCGAGGCCCAGGGAAAAGCATCGGAGCTCTTGGCGCAGCTGCTGGCGCAGAGCACTCCGGAGACCGACCAGCAGTCAGACGAGGAGCCGACGCGGTGATCGACGAATGCTTCGCCGTCGTCGAGCCGCTGCTCGGCACCAAGAGCGCCTGTGCCGCCGTCGGGCGGGCCCGGGCCAGCCATTACCGCCGGCTCAAGCCGTGCCGGGTGACGGAGCGCAAGCCCCGGCCCGCCCCGCCGAACAAGCTCAGCGACGAAGAGGTCGACGCCGTTCTCGAGGTACTGCGTTCTGAACGCTTCGCCGACTGCTCGCCCGCCCAGGTCTACTTCAGCCTCCTCGACGAAGGCGTCTACCTGGCGTCGGAGTCCAGCTACTACAGGATCTTGCGCTCCCAGGGCGAGGTGCGCGAGCGCCGCCGCCAGGCGACGCACCCCGCCAAGGTCAAGCCCGAGCTCGTCGCCGGCGCGCCGTTGGTCGTGTGGTCCTGGGACATCACCAAGCTCAAGGGCCCAAAGCGCGGCGAGTACTTCGACCTCTACGTCGTGCTCGACATCTTCAGCCGCTACGTCGTGGCCTGGTGTGTGGCGCCCTCTGAGTCAGGCGAGCTGGCCAAAGAGCTCATCGCCGACGCCGTGGCGCGCCACCGGGTGCCCCCCGACCAGCTCACCATCCACGCCGATCGCGGCTCGTCGATGACGTCGAACCCGGTGACCGAGCTGCTCACGTTCTTGGGCATCGGCCGCAGCCACAGCCGCCCGCACGTGAGCAACGACAACCCTTACAGCGAGGCGCAGTTCAAGACGCTCAAGAACTGCCCCGCCTTCCCCGAGCGCTTCGGCTGCATCCAAGACGCCCGGGCGTTCTGCGAGGCGTTCTTCGCCTACTACAACCACGAGCACCGCCACTCGGGCATCGGCTACCACACGCCGGCCTCGGTGCACTACGGCACCGCCGAGGAGGTTCGCTCCCAGCGCGCCGAGACGCTCGATGCCGCCTACGCGGCGAACCCGGTTCGGTTCAGCCACCGCCGGCCACAGCCTCCGAAGCTGCCCACCGTGGCGTGGATCAATGAACCTGTGCCGGTCGAGGACCTTGTACGGATTGCGTCATAAGAACGTGTCTCAAATCGCTTGACAGGTTCCGACTCGGCAAAGCCAAAGCACTCATGCCGGGTCCTTGTAACGGAACGTGATCGCGTAGCGGTATTCAAGCTCATTGACGCCATCGGGAAGAACTACGTCCAGCTCGTCGTCTCCCGCGGACTTCCGGACCATAGAGACGATCTTCAACTACAGTTCTCGCCACTTCTGCGGGCACGTTTGCGGGGGATCAGAGATGGCCGAAAGTGTCGAATACACCTGTGACGATTGCGGCAGCGAGTGGACTCGCGCCATACCTGGTGGGCGCTGTTTGGATTGCGGCAACCTTCTGACGGACACTCGGACGGGTCTCAAGATGACAGGCGAAGAACAAGACCCGATGGACTTGGAAGAAGAGTTTGACGACGAAGACCTGTTTTCAGGTTTCGACACTGACAACCCGCATCTCCAGAAGCTCTTTTCCATGGAGGAATATGGCCACGCTCCTGGGCAAGCCCTCAGGCTTCTTCGGGAGGTGTCACCAGATCCCGAGGAGGAGTTTCTGTCCGCGATCAAGTGCAGGCATGGCTCTACGAAATGGGGCTACCTGATCTTGACGACGAACTACGTCAGGTGGATTCAAGCCTTTCCGCGCAAGCAAGACGACTTCTGGACGTACGACAACCCCTTACAAACTCATTCAGGGGTCATCGTGACCCCGGAAGGGTTGCAGTTTCAGACCTCCGGATCTCACGCTCGCAGGTTCACTGCCCTGTACAGAGTGGCCCAACAAGCAGCCATCTGGGAGATGGGACATCCTCCCGAAGAGGATGTTGTCGTCCCGGTCTCAGCGCCGTCCACAATGCCGACGACCAATGGCGATCTTGCAGGACAGTTAGAACGCCTAGCTCAGTTGCTTGAAAAGGGATTGCTCACTCCGGACGAGTTCAGCCAAGCGAAGGCACGCCTTTTGTCCTAGCAATGGACGGTTGGCGAGGCAGAACGCCTGGCGGCGGGCTAGCCACACTTCAAACTGACTGGCGGCTCTGGGCCCTTTCAGGATGCGTCAGGTCCAGACGAGCTTCGCTCGTTCGGCTGCCAATCGGATGGAAGTTCCGTCGACAATCACCGCTAACTCAGCCAGGCCTGCCGCCTCGAAACTGACCAGAACTTCGAGCGGTCCGTCCGGAGGTAGTGGAAACACCCAGGCCCAAGCGCGCCACGACCCGCCTCCACTCCCTCCGCCGCGCATGCACACGATGGGCTCGGTCGGCACCCCCTCTTCGTCCTTCGCCACTTCAGGCAACAAGCCAACCCCAGGTCCCGATCGGGCTGTTGTCCCGTCAGCAAAGCGTATCCCGACCTGCGGCCAGCGATTGTGTCCACCTGGACCAAGTCTGTCCATGAGCCCTCCCACCTGGTGAGGGTTGACGCGGATGAGGAGACTCACGGCAAAGCCATTCGGGTAGACCTCCAGTTGCTCAACGGAGACGGCGACGAGATCGTTTTGAAGCACGGGGCCATCGACAACGAGGACAGCGGGGATCGTGCCCTCCGACGGACGATCCCAGATCGGTGGCGCCCATTCGTAGGTCGGCCATCGCTCCGGCCCGACGTCGAGGTCGTAGCCCGGACCAAGTGGGTCACGCCCTGCCATGAGGCTGATTGTCGCTCGCCGCACACTGCCGAGATCTGCCCCCAAGTCGACGAGGACCGTGGCGGCGACACCCTCCCCCTCACGTACGAGACCCAGGAGGATGTGTTCGGTACCGATGTAGGAATGATTGAGCTGGAGCGCCTCACGCCACGCCAGCTCAAGAACCTTCTTTGCCCGAGGAGTGAACGGAGGCGAGCCGCTCGGCGCGGTGCCCGCCATCCCAATGGTCTCCTCGACCTTTTCGCGGACGGCTTCGAGCGAGACGCCCAGGGTTAGGAGTGCCTGTGCAGCGACACCATCACCCTCGTCGATCAGCCCCAGCAAGATGTGCTCGGTACCTATGAAACTGTGGCTCAGCAGGCGAGCTTCTTCCTGCGCCAAGACGAGCACGCGTCGTGCCCGCTCGGTAAAGCGTTCGAACACACTCTCAGGGTACCTGTGGCCGGCATCGGCCCTGTCCCAGTAACGCCGGGAGGGTGGGACACTTCGGCACCAAGCGGTACTCGGACCTCAGCCAGAATGAGAGGGTGGGGCGACCAGATGACATCAGGCTTTCGTTCAACGAAGTCCCGGACATCTACGACAAGGTGCGGCCTTCGTATCCCGCTGGACTCTTCGACGTGGTTTTCCAAATGCTGCCGCCACAGCCCGAGATCGTGGAGGTCGGTCCGGGAACGGGCCAAGCCACGAAGGATCTCCTTGCCCGAGGAGCATCGGTGCTCGCCATAGAGATTGGTCCGGCGACGGCCGCCAAGCTGCGCTCGAACCTCCCTTCGGATCGGCTGCGTGTACTCGTCGGTGACTTCGAGGTGATGGAGATCGCAGGCGGAGAGGCTGACGCCGTATTCTCCGCCACCGCCTACCACTGGATCTCCCTAGGGGCGCAGACGGATCGGAGCGCTGCGATTCTGCGACCAGGGGGACTCGTGGCTATCGCTGATTTCATCCAAGTTGACTCGCCCGAAGATGCAGGCTTCTTCGCCGCTGCCCAGCCGATCTACGAACGACATGGCCAGGGTCATGCTGGACCCCAGACACCCACTCGCGGAAGCGTCGATCCGAAGATCCGATCGGTGCTGGACGCAGATCGTCGTTTCGATTGCGTTGAGGTCCACCACTTCGACTGGGACCAGACGTACAGCGCCTCGGACTACCGAAACTTGATGCTCTCGTCCTCTGGCACTCAGATGATGAAGCAGCCCGACCGAGTTGGGCTGCTCGACGAAATGGAGTCATTCATCCGGAGCGATTTCGGCGGTGTCGTTACGAAGCCGCTCGTCGTCACCCTCACGACTGCCACCCTCCCTTGACGCTTGTCCGCCACCTCTGCCCTGACTGGCCCCATACGCCGGGTGTGCGCTACGACAACATCAGATAAGTCCTGCCACGGCAATAGCCAAGAGCCCGGCGACGGCGAATGGACAGGACACCGTTAATCCCCACGCCTCGATGCGGATTACTCGACCAGCGATGTCGTCTTTGTGCGCCCGTGAACGCAGGGTCGCAATCACGACTGCAATAGGTCCTGCCAGAGCAAACCCCATGTGAAAGACGGCTCCAAGAAGGTCGAACTGCCCAGTCTCTACGTTGTTCCAGGTCTCTCCGGTGCCACCGATCACCTCTAACCACAGGCTCAGGTAGAGAGCCGGTGCAAGCAGGAAATGCACACGCTGATCGGCCACAATTCTCTCCGGTAGGCGACCTCATTACGACACGCCTTCTGGAAGCTGGGTCAGCGTCACCGTTTCTGCCGTTGCTTCGTCCCCACGGCACGGAGTGCGCGGCGGGAATCTCGCGTAGTACGTGTTCCCATAAGTCGGGTGCGCCGGGTCCAGGGCGAGGAGGAGTCCATAACACCGGCCATCAGTACCAAGAGCTACAGCAGCCCACGTGAATTGATCTATGGGATTCACCGAAATAACCGACGAGGTGTCGGACCGGACATCAGAATCTACGTACCTGACCGTTAACGGATACTCCGGACGCTGTGGCTGCGTGCGATTGAGCTCAGCTGCAGTCAGCGTCAGATAATTCGGTTCCGGATCGGATCCTGGCGGAAGACCGTAAAGCGCAAGTGGGAAGCAGCAGTTAGCTCGATTCGCCGCCTGAATGCCGGTCACCGCCGAGTACGTAAGTGACCCCACGAGTACGAGGACCAGCGCTTCGACGATCCAGCGGTTCACCGGGCGAATGCGACTCGGCCGACCAAATCGTCGGTGCCGCCCAAGCATGCTCACGTAACCGCCTTTCGCCTCCGCTTGCGCAGCACGACCTGTTCGGGACAGACCGTCGACAGAAAGCTTCCGACGCAAAGGGCGAGTCGTTCCTCGACGAGCTGGTAGAAGATGCGGTTCGCGTCTCTCCGCTCGAGGATCAGCCCAGCGTTCTTGAGCACTCCTAAGTGCCGAGAGATCGATGGGGCGCTGATCGTGAATCGAGAGCCGATCTCACCCGCCGTTAGCTCACCAGCCTGAAGGTCCTGAAGAATTTGTCTCCGGGTGGGATCGGCTAGGGCTCGGAATACGCCGGCGTCGTCGTTCATACATCGATATTAGCTATTTTGCTAATATCGATCAACCCCACCTATCGACAAAATGGTCCGACTATCCCCGTTCGCCGGTGAATCTCCAAGGCCGTCAGATCCAGGGTTTGTCTAGGGTCGGTAGACTTGATCTGTCTAGCCCTGCTAGACTACACTTGTGAAGCGAACTGAACTCCTCAAGAAGCTTGCTGCGATTGGGGAACTCAGACTCGTCCGGGAAGGTGCCAACCACACCGTCTACCGAGTGAAGGGAAACGTTGTCTCGGTCCCCCGGCATCGCGAGATCAACGAGATCACGGCAAAAGCAATTATGAAGGACGCCGAAAGGAGGCGAGAATGATGGCTCGGAAGCTCTACACAGCATCGGCCAGACGAAGTGGTGATTGGTGGGCGATCAGCGTCGACGGTCTTCTCGGAGCACATACGCAAGTCCGGCGGCTGGATCAAGCAGAAGCAATGGCCCGAGAAGTCATCTCTCTTGTGCTCGATGTGTCCGAAGATAGCTTCGACGTAAGGGTAACGCCCGAGCTCACCAGACCTCAACGAGCTGCGCTCAACGACCTTGAGCGTGCGAAAGCCAATTACGCCGATGCTGCGGCGGAGATGACCCGGCGGCAACGAGAGATCGCAGGATTGCTGGTAAAGGAGAATGGATTGACCGTGCGTGATGCGGCGGCGTTATTGGGGGTCTCTTTTCAGCGCGTCTCGCAGCTAACAAGTGAACTCGACGAGATGCTCGCCACGGGAGAGATGGCGAGCACTCAACTGACCCGGAGTGAATCTCCAACAAAGAGCAGTGGTCGGTCGACCGGAGGATCATCGGCCAGTGGATCTTCCAAGTCGAGAAAGGCTGACAACAGGGCCATTTCGAATCGAAGAACCGACGGCCGGCGACAGAGATCCGCCAGCTGAGCGCTGGACGACCAAGTTGGTGCTAGCGATCTGACTGCCCCCTTTCGCTGGCCGGGGGTGCGGCCGAGCGGAACTACTGGGCGACTTCTTGAAACGCCGCCCGTCGAATGTTTGGGGGCACCCGCTGGGCCCGAATGACGCTCCGAAAGGGTATCCCTCTACGGTGCTCGTACCAGTCAAGACGGAAGCGCCTGAGTAGTGGATTCGGAGCGTAGGAGGTTCCCTTTGCGACGATGTCCCGAGCCGGCCTTCGAGGTCATCGGCGAACCGTGCTCGCCGCACTTCTTCGATCCAGACGCCGGTCGGCGCATGTGTAGGACAATGGGCAGAAAGGGGCTTGCACGTGGGCGTGAATGTGAGGAAGCGGGTTGGTCGTCCTGCCTCAGTTGCGGCGGTCGTGATGCTCGCCGCTGTCGGAGTCGGCTGGGGGAGCACGTCCGAGTCGTCGGCGAGCTCGGCGGCCAAGCCGATCAGCACCGCCTCGGGCACGATCAGCATGGACGGCGTCTGGTCGGGTGCCGAGCGGTCGGCATTCCAGGACGTGATCAACACCTTTCATCAGCGGTACCCGAACGTGACGGTCAACTTCAGGTCGACCGGCGACAACACACCGACGGTGCTCGCGAAGGCCGTCGCCGACGGTCATCCGCCGGATCTCGCGGACATCGCCCAGCCCGGGTTGATCAAGCAGTTCGCGGATATGGGTGCGCTGAAGCCCGAGACGTACGCGCTCTCGTCGTACAGCGCGAACTTCGACCCGGCCTGGGTGAAACTCGGCATGATCAACGGCAAGTTGTACGGAGTCGTGTTCAAGGCGTCGAACAAGTCGACTATCTGGTACAACGTCCACGCGTTCAAGACAGCGGGGATCTCCCCGCCCACTACCTGGCGCCAGTTCCTCTCCGACGCCAAGATCCTGAAGGCCTCGGGCACGCCCGCTTACTCGATCGGCGGCGCGGACGGCTGGACGCTCACCGACCTGTTCGAGAACATCTACCTTCGCCAGGCCGGGGTGGCGAAGTACCGGGCGCTGTCGGCCCACGCGATCAAGTGGACCGATCCCACGGTCAAGAAGGCGCTCAGGACGATGGCCGCGGTGCTGAGCGACACCTCGAACATCTACGGCGGCACGACTGGCGCGCTCCACACCGACTTCCTGACCTCGGTCAACAACGTCTTCCAAAGCCCGCCCAAGGCGGCAATGGTAATGGAGGGCGACTTCGTGCCGGGCGTCGCGACCGTCAAGGCCACGCCGACTACCGACTACAACGTGGTTACGTTCCCCTCGATCAACGGCTCTGGGCCCGAGGTCGAGATCGGCGGCGACACGATCGTCGCCTTCAAGGACACCCCCGCGATCGAAGCGTTCATCAAGTTCCTAACGACCCCGCAGGCGGCGGCAACGTGGGCCAAGCACGGCGGCTTCGCCACCGGTAACAAGAACATGAGCCCGAGCGCGTATCCCGACCCGATCACCCGGTCGACGGCGGCGCCCGTGGCGTCCGCCACCACCGTTGTGTTCGACATGTCCGACCAGCAACCGGCCTCCTTCGGCGCCACTGCCGGACGGGGCGAATGGGGCCTGTTCCAGAACTTCCTACGCAACCCCAAGAACGTCAACGGGACCGCTACGAAACTGGAGGATGCGGCGAGCGCCGCGTACAACAAGCGAAGCTAGGCGCATTTGAGGCGCCGGTGTCCTCAACGACGGTACTTTCGGGAATGCGTCTACTGCGACGATCGTGGCAGCGGTGACGATTCTCGTTGGTTAGACGGATGTGTCGGGTTTGTGGCTATCCCAGTCGCCGGATGGGGACGACCCCTCGCGCGAGGCCGTATACGTTCGCCGCGCTTCGAAAGGTCGCACTCGCTCGTCCGTTTCCCCCGGGGGAACCGGACGAATGGGTGATTCGGATGGTTTCCATGCTGCGGAGAGGTCCTGGTCCCCGGATGCGCCAGCTGGTCACGTGCTGGCCCCTCGCCGTGCTTCCACTACTCACGCTCGGCGTCCTCGTCGCCGCGCCATCGACCGCCTCGGCGGCGACCATGGTCACGCCCACGCAGACGGGAAATTCGGGCGTGAACCTCGGTCCCACGATCGCCGACCTCCAGGCAGTGGTGACAACGGTGGTCAACGACGTCGAACTCGTGCCGTGCGTCGTGACGGGCCTCACCGTCACCCTGGAGGGTGGGGGTTTTTGGGGCTGCTGAACCCCGACTCGAAGTCAGGAACCTGAGCCGGAAATGACAGGGCGGCGCTCAGCCCGCCCTTGCCCCCTAACGAATCTTCATGCCGGGACTGCGCCATGCAGTCGACCCGCCGCTGCCCCACCCAATCGCTGATTCTGAAGGCCTCAGGCAGCCACTTCGGCAACCACGACGGAGACATTGTCGCGGCCGCCGTTAGCAATGGCACCGTCGATCAGGTTGTCAACGATGTCGGCCAAGTCCCCGCCCGCCTCCATGGCATTCGATATCTCCTCGCGGGAGAGCTCGTTGAACAGTCCGTCGGTACACAAGACGATTCGATCTCCCGCTTCGACGGAAAGAGTTCTGCGGTCGATCTCGACATCGGACCCGACGCCGAGTGCTCGAGTGAGAACCCCGTAATGGGGGTGCTCAGATGCATCCTCCTCTCGTAGCTCGCCACGCTGGATGAGTTCGGACGTCACGCTGTGGTCCTGGGTCAGTTGGGTCAGCGCACCTTCGTGCCAGCGATAGGCCCGACTATCACCGACATTGACGAGTGCAAGGTGTCCGTCTGCGAGGAGTCCTACGACACAGATCGTGGTGCCCATGCCCTCGAGCCCAGGCTGGGCGAGTGCCCGGTCTCGGATCGCCCAGTTCGCGGCACGAAGTGCTGCGTCGAGCTCGTCCACTGATCGGCCCGTGAAGACCGCAGGAATCACTCCCGCGGCGGCATTCGCTGCGATCTCGCCGCCGGGATGTCCGCCCATGCCGTCCGCGACCAGCGCAAGTCGATCATTGCTCACGATGGCGTCTTCGTTGTTCTCGCGTAACTGCCCGATGTCAGTACGTCCCGCGGTTCGCAGGGTGATCATGAGCTCCTCCGTGGGATCTGGGTTAACAATCGGAAAACGTGGGTCCCGGCTCGCCGCAAAGAGGCGGCGAGCCAAGGTGAGTGCATTCTGGCGGTGCTTGGCGCTGGTTTGGAGCTGTCTGTCCCAGGCATCGAGCCGTTGCTGGGATGGTTGACGCATGAAGGCGCGGATGTCGGCGAGCGGCACGTCCGCTTGTCGAAGGGCATCGATCACCCGGGCATCAGCCAACTGGCCCGGCGAGTAGTAGCGGTAGCCCGAAGTCGGGTCCACCGCGGCGGGGGCGAGGAGGCCTTCGGCGGCGTACGTCCTCAGCCGATTGGCTGAGAGGCCCGACCGCTCGGAGAACTCACCGATGGCCATGAGGTCGTCCACAAGTTGAAGCATGGACCCTCACCAATGGTGAGAGTCAAGTGGGCCGATCGGAACCCATTACCTGCCCCCGTACAGTGACGGTGGGGTACTTCGGGCACGGATGGGATAATCGGGATCGGTGAATCAGGATGAGGCGGACGAGTTGATCCGTTCCCCAGCCAGCCCTGCTGCGGCAGCTCGATGGGAACATGCCAACGAGGAGTTGAAGAAACACCGAGCGAGAGGCGGAGCTTCAAGCAGAGTTTGATTCGCTATCGATGGAGGAGGTCCGCAGCCGAGCCGCCGGGGCGTTGACCTCGGCCATCGAGCTTTTGCGGGAGACTCCGATTGACCCAGAACTCCACAGCCATGGCTGGACCCCGAAGTTCGTCGATGGGTTGGCCGATGAGTGTGAACGGCTTCGGGACATGGTCGAAGCGGGCACCTACCCGAGCCAGTGGGGAGGAGCCGGGTTGTCACGTTGGATGCAGGAGCAGGTAGATCCCACGGCCATGGGTTCACTCAAACAGGCCGTTCAACTTGCACAGTCCTATCTTCAGAGCCATGTCCGGCAGGGCCACGCCCTAGAGTGCCGCGGTTCGCCGGCAGCGGGTTATGGGCCTCCCCAATCTCGCTTGCGCTATCCGGTGGGCGTCCGAGATCAGCGACCGAACTCTTTCCGAGTCTGCTCCTTTTCTTTCTTGGCCTGACGCTTCTCTTTGAGCGACTTGCCGGACTTCTTGGTGGAGGTCTTTCGGGGAGACTTGTCGGACATGTCAACCCCCTTTCCCTCCTGCGACCGTACTCTGTTCGCCCCCATCCCTGACGCAAGCCCGGCCTGCGAGTGGGGTGCCCCCGTTCGCCAATCGGGTAGGCGGCGGCCATCTGGCAAGGGAAATGAGCCGTAGCGTTTCCACCGATGTCGCGTTCCCGAATCGCCTTGGCTGCGGTCACGGTCGTCGTCCTCGGGCTCGGGCTGACCGCGTTGTTCAGCACTGGTAGCGGCAGCGGGACAAATCCGGCCACCGCGGAGGTCGTCGGCGTCGCAAACCCGTCCGATGGAATCACCGTTCCTCAATCCGAAATAACGATCCCCAATGTCATGGGAGAGTCCGTGACTCAGGCTGCCCAGTCGTTCTTTTCGCTGGGGTTCCAAGCGGTCTACGCCGCAAATATCGCGGAGCCGGGAGCAACGCCGGGCACGGTCCTGGAACAAAGCCCCGCCGGTGGGTCGAAGGGGACGCTTGACGACACCACCGTTCATCTGACCATTGCAGAATCGGTTGCCGGTAGCGTGCGAATCGTGCCTCATCGAAAGGGTTAGATGATTCGCGGACGCCGGGCGACTGAGAATGCCCCAGTTCGCCGGTTTGCGACACCATCAGCGCTCAGCCCGTGACGACGCGGCCCAGTACTGCCTTCATGATCACGGCAGGTTCGCCGCCGGCCTGCTCCTCTATGGCGGCGAAGACGGCCGCCTGTTCGGAGTAGTCGAGTGCTGCAACCGCTGGGCCATAGGCGGAGCCGGTGACGCCCAAGGCCGCCCATCGGGGTTCGGGCCACACGAGCGGGACCTCGACCGTGCGAACGAGAGAATGCTCGGAACCCGCCGTCGTGAGAAGCAGCTCGATCTCGCTCTCCGACATGGTCACGACCGAGATGTCGTAGGCGTTCGGGTATGGCTCGGGCACGCCGTGTTGCCGGAGGACCTGAGCGTAGGAGGCAAAGGGCTCGGGTGCAGACTCGTCGGACCAGACGGCGATCCCGAGAGCGCCACCTGGGCGCAACACTCGGAGCATTTCCGTGATGACGGCGCGTCTGTCCGACATGAACTGCAGACCTTGCTGACAGAAGACGGCATCGGCAATTCCATCCGGAAGATCAAGATGGTCGGCCGGACTTTCGAGCGGCTCGACTGCGGCTCGGTCATCTGTCGCTTCGAGCCGAACCTCGGCGAGCATGAACGGACTGACATCGGAGGCAATTACCCGTCCGGCCGGCCCGACGATGGGCGCCGCCGCGTGTGCCACCGAACCGGTCCCTGCCGCGACGTCGAGGACCACGTCTCCGAACGAAGGGGGAACGAAGGCCAGGAGCTCCCGAGCCCACGGGTCGAACACAGCCGGCTGCAGGTAGTGCCGATAGCCATCCGGAACAGAGGTGAAGTTGAACAGACCTCGTTCGGGGTCGGCCATGGACCAAACCTACTGTGCGCCCTGTACGCCGGCTGTGGGCGTAGCTATAAGCTAACCGGCGCATCGGTGCTATCCGCAGCCCGCAATAGGGCGCGCAAGGACACTCCGTTTTCGGTGACTACCTATGTGCTGCGAAGGAAGGACGCGACGGGCGCCACCGTCGCCGGCGGATCCTCGACCCAGAGGAAGTGACCGGTGGGTAGGAGCACGAGCTCGGCCCGGGGCATCAGCGCGGCGCTGCGCACGCTTTCCTCGTGCGGGATCGGGCTCTTGGTGCCAGCTATGAAGAGGGCTGGCGTCGATGCCGATGGCAGCCTCTTGACCAGGGTCTGCTGGTCGAAGTGATCCGCAATGGACTCACTATGATCCCCGGGTCCTCTCTTCATCGGTGGCATCGGCGGCGCGGTTGCGGGTTCCGAGAAATAGTAGGGCCAAAGGATCGACAGTTGGGCCATGCGCCGCTCCGGGCTAGGACCGTCCGTGGCGGAAAGTTCCTCGAGGCGGGTCCATTCAGATGCCTCGGCGGGGCTGAGCCGGGAGGCGAAGTGGTTGAACATGGCCGCCTGTCCGCCGTCGGGTACGGCCCCCAATGGATCAACGATGACGACACCACGGAATCGGTCTGCCACGGTGACAATCGCGTGCATCGCCAAGTGGCCGCCCCATGAGTGACCGAGGATCCAGACGACATCGCCCTCGAGATCCTCGCAAACCATGAGCAGGTCCTGTACCTCTTGTTCGACCGTAAATGGGCCCTGTGGCGTCGAGGGCGACAGACCTCGCTGCTGGTAGCGAACGATGCTCCACGTCTCGCCTAGTTCGTCAGCCAGCAGATCTCCGAGTCCTTCGAGATAGTCCGACAAGCCAGGTCCACCGTGCAGCAAGACCAGATGGTGATTGCCCTCTCCGCGGGTCCATCCACCAATGTCGTTGGTCTGCCAACTGCGCCATTCGGACACTTTGCCGTGACCCTTCTCTCACCAGCCGCGCAAGCGGGCCGAGTGTCAGCGTGGTGCGGGATTGTCTGCTCGTCAATAAGCGTCTGGGTCGAGCTGTCGTCGGGCTAACGAAGAAGCCGGGTTGAAGGCGCTCACCGAGGCATTTCGTAAGATCCGATCTTCGGCGGACTCTACTGACGTCTCCCCGGGCGCCATTAAGGTCGGCGCACCGTTGCCTTGCAGAACTTCGTGCTGCGCACCCTCGAGGACCATCTTCGTGACCACGTCACTGCCGCACCGGACTCCCCCGTCCTCACCCGTCCGAGCGGCCTCCCGCTCCGCCGGCAGGATCTGTCACGCGCCTGCAGCAACGTCTGCACGAGCTCGGCGTCGAGGGGGCCCGCGTCCACGATCTTCGTCATCACGCCGCCACCGTTATCGCTCGCAAACCCGACGTGACGCTCCGTGAGCTCATAGCCACCATCGGCGATTCGTCGCACGTGGCGGCCCTGCGTTATCAGCACGCCACGGCCGAGCGCAGCAGGGCCATCGCCGAGTATCTCGACGACGTGATCAGTGCCGCTCAGCCACCCGAACGTTCACCGCACGCCACAGCCGTTCCTCCGGGCTGTGGCGTGGATGCGGCATGCAGCGAAGCCGCCCCGAAGCGTCCCTCCCGAAAAGCGTCCCCTCAACAGGACGAACGACAAGAGGCGGCGGGCGGAATCGAACCGCCGTACGGGGCTTTGCAGTTACCAAAGGGGCCTTCGTGTCCGTTCACCTCGATTCATGACGCCTGGTCATGAGCTACTTCCGTAGTGCGCAGTTCAAGCTGGTTCGTGCAACATGTGGCATGGGTGTGGCATCGGAGCCCGTATACGACAGGGCCGTCAAGGGACGCCGAAGGCGAGCGAGGACACGGAGCGCAGTGGAGTCCCGGAGCGTGCCCTTGACGGGCCGGAGCGGCGACGGCGTCAGAATTGGAGTGGCCGGCCGCCAGTGGCCGGCCTGGATGCCATTAGGGCGTCCTGGTCCCGGCGACGGGGCAGTCAATCCGCACTCCGGACCCGGCCCCATGGTTCAGGGAGTACTGGCACAAACCAGCCACCTCGAGAGACACCCTGTCGGTAGGATTTTGGCGTGTCTTCTGTGACGCCGGACCCCGTGGAGCTCGGCAGACGGGCCGCGGCCGTAAACGAGATCCTCTCGAGGATTGGGCGGTCGTCCGGTGAGCAGAGCGAGTGGTGGAATCACTTTGCCTATGACGAGTTGGGGAATCGAACCCCTACCCAGGCGTGGTTAGCCGGCGATTACGAGGCAGTAGAGCGGTTGGTTCTCAGCTGGTACGAACGGAGCGAAGCTGCTGCCGACCGTGCGCGCAGCGATCCAGCGTTCTTACGGATGTTGGAGGAACGCCGTAGGGCTGTTGCAGCAGGCAACAAGCGTCACATCGCTTGATTCGTGACTCTAGGAAACATCGACGCCCTCCACGAGTGGGGAGAGCGGGACGACCCCGGCTACCGACTTTGGAAGTTTGTGTCCGATTGGATTGCAACGGAGCTGGGTTCGAGGGGATGGGCGGCCCCATCAGTACCACTGCTTCCGTCAGACGGATCTCCTAGTGAGATACGGATAGTCCAGATCCCCGGCACCCTGATCACAGTCATCTACGAGCACAATCACGACAGCGGTCAGGTCGATCTGCTCTACGTAGGTTCCTAAGAATCATGACCGTTGGTCGTAGTAGGCGGCTACGTCAGGATCGGCCGCGTAGCTCGGTGAGGTTGGACTGGATGCGTGCGACTGCAGGTGCCGTGAGGTCGTTATTGGCGAAGAACAAACCACGAGGGGTGTCCAAGAAGACCTCGGCCGCCGCCCGGGACGTGTCGAGGTCATAGCCCGTCTCGAGCCATACAGAGTTCCCGTGCCGGTCGAGCTGGATGAGTGGGTTCGGCCGAGTGAAGAACACCGGCGACGCGTACGTCCTGATCTTCTTGATCACTCGATCGCCGAAATGCACCTGTTGCATCGCCCGCAGAGTGTCATCGCCGTAGCTAATGTCGAGCACTATCGAGCCCGAATCACTCTCCTCGTCGTACGCGATCGAGGGTACGGCGACAGCCGAGATGATCGCAAACCACCAGGCGTTGTTGTACTCGACGAAGAAACGAAGCGGCATGCGATCCTCGTCAGATAAGGTTGTCTGCAGGAAGCCATCAGCGAGGTCGAACAATCCAAATTCGAAGTGCCGCTTCCGATACATCTCCCGGAACTGGGCCAGCAACTGGAGCCGCTTCGTCGCAACGTCAGGCATCCTCGACCTCCCCCGCTCGGTCTCTCGCGCTGACGATAGGCGATAAGCAAGCGTCCATCTAACTGAGTGGCGCGCAGCGCTCGCTGTGCACCGTCGTCTCGATGAGATCGTGCTGGTTGTCCGACAAGCAGATCAGGAAGGCACATATTGGCGCACCTGGCATCGAGTACAAAGGTTTCGCGCCCGCCGGACCCGCGCTGGATTCCGAACCGCCGGAATGTCGCTCAGCCAGCCCCACGAAGCCAACGTGGGCGCTACGAGCCGTCGTCGACCAGAGCGTCAGCAGCCCAACGGCCTGGGTCCAGACGAAGGGCGCGTGGGATGTCGCGGCTGATCGTCGCCTGAGAAACCCCCAGCTCGGCGGCCAGTCGAGCCTGAATCCCTCGGCGCTTGCCGTGTCGGCCGCCGTCGGCGATCCGCTTCATGACTTCCGCCGCCTCGTGGCCGAGGTGAAGGCGCAATGGCCGGCCAAGAACCACCGGGGCCGGCCACCCGGGATCGGGACGCCGGGCGACATGTTCGTCTTCTGCGCCGTGGACCGAGCTCATCGGATTCTGGACCGCTTGCCACCTGTCGGTGCCCTGCGCGAGCTCATTGCGACCATCGGGCACTCGTCGTACGTGGCGGCGCTGCGTTCCCGACACGCCACGGCGGAACGGAACCAGGCCATCGCCGACTACCTCGACGACGTGATCGATGCCGCCCGACGTACGCCGAAGTCCGCTCCCGTACGCCGTCGCCCGAATTGAGCTGTGCCATCGGTGTGCCATGGAACGACAACGTCGAAGCGGCAACAGGCAACAGAGGCGCACCACCGCCTACGTACGCCTTCACTCAGAGGCGGCGGGCGGAATCGAACCGCCGTACGGGGCTTTGCAGGCCCCTGCCTAAACCACTCGGCCACGCCGCCGCGTTTGTACACGAACGGGCGGCCAGCCTAACGGCAGGTGCGCCCGGCCCTTGGCTCCGCCGGGCCGCTCCGCGCTAGTGGTGCCGCAGCCGGGAAATCAACCAGAAGACGACGGCGACCAGGACCACGGCGACGGCGATCTCTCCCAGGAAGATGAAGAATCCTGCCAGGACTCTGAAGATCCAGTAAGCGACGAGGACGCCGACCACTCCGAGGACCGTGAGGCCCATGGCGTGCCCGAAAGTCATCGGCTTCCTGTCGCTCCTGCTCTCTACGTCTTTGCTCACAGACCCAATGCTACGTTCCCGCCATGCCGGCTGAAACGTCACTCCGTGACCGAAGGAGCCGACTGCTCGCCCAACCAGGCCTGATGGGAGAGGAATTCACCCGGTGCTACGCCGCCGAGGCCGACGCCTGGCTCTCCGAGTTGGCCGACCGGGCCGCCGGCCAGAGCAAGCGGCACCTGGCCCTGATCGCCGTCGGGGGTTATGGCCGGAGCTCCCTGTGCCCCTACAGCGACCTCGATGTGGTGCTGGTCCACAGTGGCCGCCACGACATCAAGGAGGTGGCCGACGGCATCTGGTACCCGGTCTGGGACGAGGGGGTGCACCTGGACCACTCCGTCCGCCGGCCCGCCGAGGTGCTCAGTGCGGCGGCCGAGGATCTGCGCGTCGCTCTCGGGCTGCTCGACGCGCGCATGGTCTGGGGCGAGCCCAAGCTGGCCGAGCCGCTCATCGAGAAGGCCAAGATCGCCTGGCGCTCCAAGCTCGGGACCAAGTACCTGCCCGTGCTCGAGGTGCAGATGGCCGAGCGCCGCGCCACCGCCGGGGACGTGGCCTTCCTTCTCGAGCCCGACCTCAAGGAAAGTCACGGCGGGCTGCGCGACGTCAGCGTGCTGCGCGCCATCTCCGCCTACGCGCCCCTCCTGGCCGACTACGCCGACCTCGCGTCACTCGAGGGGGCAACCGCACTCCTCACCACCATCCGGGTGGAGCTGCATCGCATGGCCGGGCGGGAGCAGGACCGGCTCTTGCTCCAGGATCAGGACCAGGTGGCCGCGGCGCTCGCGTTCGCCGACGCGGACGCGCTGATGCTCGCGGTGTCGACGGCGGGACGTCAGATCGCCTGGGTGGCCGACGACGTGTGGCGGCGGCGGCGCCTGTGGGACCCGACCCCGCCACCCAAGCGCCGGTTCCGTCGCGGCGCGCCCGACTCCGAGGCCCAACCCGGCGCGGCCGAACTCGGGCCCGACATGGTCGAGGTCGCCGGCGAGATCGCGCTGACGCCCTTGGCACCCGTCTCCGACGACGCGTCCCTTGCGTTACGCCTCGCCGTCACAGCGGCCGAGCTGGACCGGCCGATCGCCCGGGGCTCGTTGCACCGGTTGGCCGATCGCATGCCCGAACCGGGCGATCCCTGGACCGACGAGACGCGTGAGGCGCTCGTCGCCCTGCTGGGCCTGGGCCGGCCCGCCGTCGACAAGATCGAGTCGCTCGACCAACACGGACTCCTCGTCCGCCTCATCCCCGAGTGGGCTGCCGTGCGCAACAAACCGCAGCGCAACGCCTACCACACGTTCACGGTCGACCGGCACCTGCTCGAAGCCGCCGCGCTCGCAGCCGATCTCACCGATACCGTCGAACGTCCCGACCTGTTGCTCGTGGGCGCACTGCTGCACGACATCGGCAAGGGCTACCCGGGCGACCACACCGCCGTCGGCATGGAGATCGTCGACCGCGTCACGAGGCGCATGGGCTTTCCGCCGGCCGACGTGGGCGTGCTCGTCGACCTCGTCCGCCATCATCTCCTCCTCCCCGACACCGCCACGCGCCGCGACCTCGATGACCCGACGACGATCGATCGCGTTGCCCGCGCCGCCGGCGACCGCACGACCCTCCATCTCCTCGCCGCGCTCACCGAGGCCGACAGCCGCGCTACCGGGCCCTCGGCCTGGGGTGCCTGGAAGGCCGGGCTCGTGGCGGACCTCGTCGAGCGCACCGACAAGGTGCTCCAAGGAGAGGCCGCCGCCCCGGCATCGCCGGACCTGCTTCCGGCGGCGCACCGAGACCTCATCGACGAGGTGCTCGCCAGCGGGCTGCCGTCGGTCTCACTGCAGCCTCCCCAGGTGATCGTCGCGGCCCCGGACCGGCGAGGCCTCTTCTCCTCGGTCGCCGGCGCCCTTGCCCTCAACGGCATGGACGTGCGAGCCGCCAACGTGGCCGGCCGGGACGGCGTCGCCGTCGAGGTGTTTACCGTGGAGGTGGCCCGTGGCACCTGGCCCGACACGGCCAAGCTGCGTGAGGACCTGGCCGCGGTCCTGTCGGACCGCCTCGCCCTCGGCGAGCGCCTTTCCGAACGAGAGCGCATCTACCCGCTGCGCCGGCGCTCGGCCGCCCACCTGCTCGGCAGCGACGTCACCGTCGACAACGAGGCGTCCGAAACCGCCACCGTCTTCGAGGTCCGAGCCCCCGACGAGATCGGGTTCCTCCACCGCATTACCCGGACCCTTTTCGACGCCGACCTCGACGTCGTTTCCGCCCGCGTTTCTACCCTCGGTGAAATGGTCGTCGACGCCTTCTACGTGCGTGAGGCGGGTGGGTCCAAGGTCACCGATGCGGGCCGCCTCACCGCTATTACGGCAGCCCTCGGGAAAGAATTGGGGATTTAAGGGTTTTAGGGACTTTCGTGACTGTTGTCCCTGCTCGACACCGGTACAATTCGCTCCGTGTCTGCGGGAGAACACGTTCAGGCTCGAAAGCACCCGCGCCGCCGGGTCATCGTCGGGATCTGCGCTGCCGCGCTGGTGATCGCGGCCGGCGGTTTCGCGGCCGTCGCCCACTTCCGGGACGATCAGGCGGCAGCGACTCCGAGTGCCCCGCCGGCTGCGCTGACCGTGGCCTCGGTCACACCAACCGGGACGAACGTGGTCGCCGGGTCGACCATTTCGGTGCACTTCTCCACCGACCTGGCCCCCAACAGCCCCATGCCGACGCTCAGCCCACCGGTCGCCGGGTCATGGGCCGTGCTGTCGCCGTCGCTGCTCCAGTACGAGGCGACGGGACCGCTCGTGCCGGGAGCCACCGAGACAGTCACCGTCCCGGGTGGGCCGACGGGTGTCATCGGCTCCGAGGGGCAGCACATGGCACAGTCCATGACTTCACAGTTCACGGTGGCCCCGGGTTCGATCCTGCGGCTCCAGCAGTTGCTCGCTGAACTCGGTTACCTCCCTCTCACCTTCACTCCCGCGGCCCCCGTCACCTCGCCTTCGCAGGAAGGCAACGACCAGGTGGGCACCTTCTCGTGGCGGTGGGCCGACCAACCCGCAGCCCTCACCACGCTCTGGACGCCAGGCGTGAGCAATGTGATCACCGAGGGCGCCGTGATGAACTTCGAGAATCAGAACGGACTGAAGACAGACGGCGTCGCGGGCCCAGAGGTCTGGAGCGACCTGCTCAGCGACATCCAAGGCGGCAAAGGCGACGCCGTCCCCTGGGACTACGTCGTGGTCAGCCAGTCGCTGCCCGAGTCCGCCACCGTCTACCGCGACGGGGCGCCGGTCTACAGCACGCCGGTGAATACGGGCGTGGCCGGGGCGCCGACGGAGAACGGGACCTGGCCCGTCTTCGCGCGCTACACCGTGACGACGATGACGGGCACCAACCCGGACGGGTCGCACTACTCGGACCCCGGGATCCCCTGGGTCAGCTACTTCCACGGGGGCGACGCCCTCCACGGTTTCGTCCGGGGCTCCTACGGGTTCCCCCAGAGCGACGGCTGCGTCGAGATGCCGATCTCCAACGCCGCGGTCGTGTTCCCCTTCACACCGCTCGGCACGCTGGTCACCGTCCAGGCGTAAATCCCTCGTCGACCCGACGCATCGTGCCTGGGTAGTTGCCCATGGCGGAGGCGGAGCGTCACGTCGCAGGGACACAACTTTGCCGCCCCAGGCGTAGGTCGGGCCACGTCCCGGCGTTAGCCCTGGTGACCGACGGTATCCGAAGCGGGAGCCGTCCTAGTCTCTCACTCCAATGCTGCGCCAGGTTCTCGCCATCACAGGAAAAGTCCTGATCGGTGCGGGTGTTCTCGTCCTCTTGTTCACCGCGTACCAGATCTGGGGCACCGCCCTCCAAGAATCGCGGTCTCAAGACGCGCTCCGCAGCACGCTCCAAGCCGAGACCAACAACGAGGAGATCCGTCACGCACTGGCCGAGGCGTCGGCGATCGACGAGCTCCCGACCGGGCCCCCCAGGGTGGCCCCGAGAACGGGCGACCCGTCCGAAGGCGAGCCCGTCGGCGACATCCGGATCCCCGTCATCGGCATCAACCAGGTCGTGGTCGAGGGCACCAACACGGGCGACCTGCGCCAGGGACCGGGGCACTACATCGGGACGCCGATGCCCGGACAGGCGGGCAATGCGTCCATCGCCGGTCACCGCACCACCTACGGCCACCCCTTCTACAACCTCGACGGGGTGAAGAAGGGCGACCCGATCGTCCTCACGACGCTGCAGGGGATCTTCGTGTACGACACGATCAGCAGTCAGGTGGTCTCACCCAACGACACCTCGGTGATCAGCAATGTGCTGGCCAACTGGCTCACGCTCACCACGTGCAATCCGCGCTTCAGCGCGTCGACACGTCTGATCGTCCACGCCCGCCTGGCCCACTCGCAGCTCTTCCCCAACTCGGGGCTCCCGGCGTCGCGCGACGTCGCCACCCAAGACGACAGCCTGGCCGGCAATTCGAGCGTCGAGGTGACCCAGACCGTGTTCTGGGCTTTCCTGCTCCTCGTCGTCGGTGCCGCGATTCTCTACTTGGCCTGGCGGTACCGACGGCACCGCTGGGTGATCTACGGCGTCGGCACGGTCGGCATGCTCGTGCTGCTCTGGTTCTTCTTCGGCGCCATCAGTCCGCTTCTCCCGGCCAGCTTCTAGCAGCGCCGAGGCTGGACTTCCCGCGGCGATGCTGGTCGAGCTGCCGCTGACCGAGCACTTCGTCGCGTTTGCCGCCGTCGCCGAGCGCGACGGCGGCACCACGTACCCCGCCGTCTGCCGCGGTGTGGCCGAGAACCAGGAGGTCCTCTCGCTCCTCGACAGCGCACCGCCGTCGCAGCGGCGCCCGCTGCTGCTGCTCGCCGCCGTGCACTTCCTCTTGCTCTCGGGCGCCGACCACCCACTGGCCGCGTACTACGACACGGTGGCCCAGACGAGCGGTCTCCCCTTCGACCCACCTGCCTCCGACATCACGCCGGTGTTCAGCGGCTTCTGCCGCGTGCACCGGCGCGAGCTCGAGTCGCTGATCAGCACCCGCCGGACCCAGACCAACGAGGTCGGCCGCTGCACGGCGCTACTGCCCGGGTTGTGCCACGTCGCGTCGCTCTACGGGTGGGACGAGCCGCTGTCGCTACTCGACCTCGGAACGTCGGCGGGGCTCAACCTCCGCTTCGACGACTACGCCTACACCTACCGCGCCGAAGCCGGCGACGCCACCCTGCAGGCGGGCGTCCTCGACTCGGCCGTCGCTCTCGAGTGCTCCGCCCGCCCCGGCCTCGAGCATCTCCCCGAGCTGCGTGTGCCGCTCATGGGCACGCGGGTCGGGCTCGATCTCTCCCCCGTCGATCCCTTCTCCGACGACCAGGCGCGGTGGCTGCTCGCCTGCCAGTGGCCCGACAACCCGGCGCGTTTCGGCCGCCTGCGCGCCGCGGTGGCCAACACGCGGACCGTCGCCGACCCCCCGCGGCTCGAACGAGGCGACATGGTGGCCGACCTGCCCCGCGTCGCCGCCACCATCCCTCGTGACGGACCGCTCGTCGTCTTCCACTCGTGGGTGGCCGCCTATCTCGAAGAGGACGAACAGCGCACCCTCGCGGCAGAAGTCCGCGCGCTGGGCCAGGACCGCCCGGTCCACTACCTCTACACCGAGGCCCCCAATGAGACGCCCGGCCTGCCCACGCCGCCGCGTCCCGAGCGACGCGAGGGTCCGGACCTCGCCACCGCATTGGTGCACATCGGCCCGGGGGCCGGTCCGGTTCGCCTGGCCGACACCCACCCTCACGGGTACTGGATCCGTTGGTGGCCTACTCGTCCGGACCCCACGGGGCATCGCGCCGCGCCGGCACCTGCACGCCCTCGTCGGTGACCCTGCCGGCCGAGCCCACCGAGGCCCGGCCGAAGCGGTTCCTGATCGCGTCGACCGCGACGGTGACGTCGTGCCACGACTGTTCGCGCGCCGTGGCGCTCTCGTTGGACTCGTCGAGGCCGTCGCCGAGGTCGAAGGACAGCTGGTCGGCGCCCTGCGCGCTGAGGCCTGACGCGCTCACTCCCAGCAGGCGGATCCCCTCGCCCGGATCGATCCCGGCCAGCAGCGCGGCCGCCACCTGGCCGATCGCCCCACCTGTTGCGATGGGACGCGGCAGCGTGTGGGACCGCGTCTGGAGCGAGAAGTCCTTGTACTTGACCTTCACGGTCACTGTCCGAGTGGAGGACGAGGCACCCCGCAGCAGTGTTGCCACGGACTCGGCCATCCGGAGCACGTGGCGCTCGAGCTCGAGCGGGTCCACGAGGTCCTGGCTGAAGGTCTCCTCGTGGCCGATGGACTTGTTCGGACGGTTGGGATTGACCGGGTCGGGGTCCTCGCCCCGGGCCAGCGCCGCCAGGTGGGCGCCGCTCGCCTTCCCGAGGCGCCGGCTCAGCGTGTCGGGCGGGAGGGCGGCGAGATCACCCACTGTGCGCACGCCCAGCTCGTGGAGGCGTCGCGCCGTGGCGGGACCCACGCCCCAGAGCGCCTCGACGTCGTGCGCGTGGAGAAATTCGAGCTCGCGCTCCGGCTCGACGAGATAGACGCCCGGCCCGGGCTGGAGGCCGGTCCGGCTCGCCCGCGGCTTGGCCGCACGCGACGCGAGCTTGGCGATCATCTTGGAACGTCCGACCCCGACGGCGCAGTCGAGATGCAGCTCGTCGTGCACGCGCCGCAGCAGGCCGTGGGCGATGACCTCGGGCGAACCGAGGAGGCGGCGGGCCCCGGCCACGTCCATGAACGCCTCGTCGAGACCGATCGGCTCGACCATCGGGGTCACGTCGGCCAGGATCTTGTGGAGCTCGCCGCTGACCTCCGCATAGCGGCTGTGGCGGCCCGAGAGGAAGATCGCCTCGGGACACAGTTGGCGGGCTCGCACCGAGGGCATGGCCGAATGCACGCCATAGGCGCGCGCCTCGTACGTGCACGAGGCGACGACACCTCGGGCGCCCGCGCCGCCCACGATGACCGGCTTGCCGGCCAGCGTGGGGTCGTCGAGCACCTCGACCGACGCGAAGAACGCGTCCATGTCGACGTGGAGGATGGTCGGGACGTCGGTTCGATCACGCACCGAGGTTCAACCGGCGGAATCCCTCGGCGTAGGCCACGCCGGCTCGCCGGCCCTCCTCGGCCGCCCGTTGCCGCACCGCCTCGCCGGCCCAGCCGCCTTGCCCGGCGAACTGGCTGCGGTGGCACTCGACGGCAGCAGCCTTGGTCTCAATCGTGTCGGTCACGTCGACCCAGTCGTCGGGCTCGAGCGTGGCCGACAGCAGCACGGTCGACACTCGGTGGGGCGGGCCGGCGTCGGGGAAGTAGTGCGGGAGCGCCGCGGCCGGGGACACCGCATCGAGCAGGGCGGCACCGGCGATCCGGTGATCGCGGTGGTTGAAGTAGTCCTGTCCGAAGAACACGGCGGTGGGATCGTGCCCGCACACGAGCTCGGGCCGCAGGGTGCGCACGCGCTCGACCAGCGTGGCGCGAAAGTCATCGGAGTCCACGAGCTCGCCGTCGGGGAAGCCGAGGTTGCGCACGCTGCTGAGGCCGATGAGCGCGGACGAGGCCTCGAGCTCTCCGGCTCGCTCGGCCGCCAGCTTCTTGGGCTCGACCGAGGCGTCGGTCGTTCCCTTGCCGCCGTCGGTGCACACGATGAGGTGGACGGCACTCCCCGCCTTGGCCCAGCGCGCCAGGGCGCCGCCGCAGGCGACGTCGGCGTCGTCGGGATGCGCGTAGACGGCCAGCACCACGCCGGGCGTCTCCTCGATCATTTGCGCTTGGGCTCCGTTGTCTTCGTCAACAGCCCGGCCTCGCGCTGGAAGTCGCCCGCCTCCTCGAAGCCCTTGTAGACGCTGGCGAAGCGGAGGTAGGCCACGTCGTCGAGCTGCTGGAGTCGCTCGAGGACGGCAACGCCCACCTGTTGGCTGGTCGGCTCGGTGGTGGCGGCCCGCAGCGCGTCCTCCACGCTCTGGGCCAGCTCTTCCATCTGCATGTCGGTCACCGGGCGGTTCTTGCACGCGGCCCGCACGCCCTCAACCACCTTGGCCCGGTCGAAGGGCTCACGCAGACCGTTGCGCTTCACGACCCACAGCGGAACCTCTTCGACCCGCTCGAAGGTGGTGAACCGGCGGCCGCACCCGAGGCATTCACGCCGGCGCCTGATCGCCCCGCCCTCTTCGGCCTGACGGGAATCCACGACGCGGTCATCATCGACACCGCACCATGGACACCGCACACCGCCGACGATAGTCAGGGAATGGAGAGATGCTCCCCGGGCACGACGACCGTGGAGCCGGCCTCGTGGGACAGCTGCTGCATCAGGGAGGCCGGTTGGGCGGGGTCGGCTTGCGCGGCGATGGAGCCCAGGGTGTCGCCGGCCTTGACGATGTACTCCTGGCCTGGGGCGGCCGGATCCTGGGCGAGTGTGCTCCCGCCGAACGCTCGGACGGGGAGCGCCAAGAGAGTGAGGAGGACGAGGACGAATGCCGCGAGCGCGGAGGCGACGACCACCCGGCGGCGGCGCACCCGGGGGGTAGGTGCGGTCCGCGCCGGCTGGTCTGACAGGGCGTACAGCCGGGGACGGCACGCCTCGAACTCGAGCTCAAATGCGACCGACATGGCGTCTCTCCCTCTTCGAACACCTGTTCGCTTCTGTGGTATTGGACCACGAACACCTGTTCGCTGTCAACCGGTCCCGGCGAACGACTGTTCGTACCGAGGGTCAACCTATGGGATCGCTGTGACACTGGATTGGCTCGGACGTTCACCCAGCTCAGAGGCATGTCCGTCCCGACGAACGCTACGGTCGCGCCGCAGGTCGCAGCCGGCCGGCCGAGGCGGGCCTTGATTCCTCAGGCCACGGGATCAGACCGGCTTTTGGCAGACACGAACAGGTGTTTGCTTTCGGGGCCGGGCCTCGATATGTTGGTCGGTCACGAACTGATGTTCGCCCCGCGAGGGGCCCGGCGGAACGGCCGGGATGGGCACCACAAGGAGGCAACGCCGATGGCCGAGGTCCTGAGCGGGAAACGCCTGCAGATCCTCAACTACATCGCGGACCGCCAGCGGGACCTGGGCTATCCCCCGTCGGTCCGCGAGATCGGCGAGGCGGTGGGCCTGACCTCGTCGGCCACTGTGCACACGCACCTGGCCGTGCTCCAACGGGAGGGCTACCTGTCCCGTGACCCGAGCAAGCCCCGGGCGATCCAGGTGCACTTCGACCCCGACACCGAGTCCAAGCTCCCCGCCGCGCCGGTGCACAACGTGCCCCTCGTGGGCGACGTGGCCGCTGGGACGGGCGTGCTGGCCGAGGAGAACATCGAGGAGCTGCTGCCGATGCCGGAGCAGTTCACGGGCAGCGGTCCGGCGTTCATGCTGCGGGTGCGGGGGGACTCGATGATCGAGGCCGGCATCTACGACGGGGACTACGTCGTGGTGCGCCAGCAGCCCGATGCCGACAACGGCGACGTCGTCGTGGCCGGCATCGGCGAGGGCGAGGCGACGGTCAAGACCTTCAGCCGGCGTGGTGGCAAGGTCGTCCTGACGCCGGCTAACACGGCGTACGAGCCGATGGTCTTTGATGGGTCCGCGATGAAGGAGGTCACGATCTTCGGCAAGGTCGTGACCGTGGTACGGCACCTGAACTAGGGCCAGCGGCGAGCCGAGGGCTGTCGGCCCTATCCGTGTCGGCCGGGGCTGCGCGTCGAACTGCGGGCAGAGCCGTGGATGTCTCTCAAAACTGCCAACAGATCGGTTTAGCGACTCAGCTCACTTGAGCAGGCGGGAGAGGCGGCGGTCGGCGAGCACCTTGCCGCCTGTCTGACATGTGGGGCAGTACGACATCTCGTAGGACTCGAACGAGACGCGCCGTAGCGTATCGCCGCACGGGGTCGGGCACGGCTGGCCGAAGCCGTTGTGGACCTTGAAACGGCCCCCGAGCTTTGCCTCGGACAGCCCGCCCTCGCGGGTGCGTTCGAGCTCGAGCGCCTCGTCCAGGACGTCGATCGCGGCCCGGAGCAGGTCCTCGCGCTGCTCGGGGGTCAGCGAGCGCAACGACGCGAAGGGCGACAGCTTGGCCCGGTGCAAGATGTCGTCGCCCCAACCCCGCCCGATGCCCGACACCGTGTGCTGGTCGCGCAGGTCGGTCGTGAGGTGCCGGTTCGAGTCGCTCGTGCGGATGAACTCGGCGAACTCCTTGCTGCCCGGTTCGGGACCGAGGTCGGCCAGGGGCCCTTCGTCGTCCGGCGCGAGCACCCACCACGACGCCTTGCGCTGCGTGCCGTGCTCGCGGACCAGGAGGGCGACGGTCGAGCCCGATCCCTTTTCCTCTGCGTCGTCGGAGTTGGTGCCGGGCTTGCCATCCGTTGCGGGGTCCGTGGTGAAGGTGAGGCGGGCGACCGAGCCCCGGGGCTTGGTCTTCTTGGGCGGGTCCTCGATGTCAAGGCGCCCCGCCTGGGAGAGGTGCACCACGATGCGGTTGCCGTCGTCGAACGTGAACAAAAGGTACTTGGCCCGGCGCCCGACGTTCAGGAGCTGGTGGCCCACCAGCGAGTCGGGCGTCGGGGCGTACGTCTTGAGGGAGGAGAAGCCGAGCAGGTCGGAGCGTTCGAGCGTCGCCCCGGCGAGCAGGGCACCGAGGCGCTCGGAGAGGGCCTGCATCTCGGGCAATTCGGGCACGACACAATGTATGCATGACCTACACGCACGGGCACCACGAATCCGTGCTGCGCAGCCACACCTGGCGCACGGCCGAGAACTCCGCCGCCTACCTGCTGCCCCACCTGCGCGCCGGCCAGTCGGTGCTCGACGTGGGCTGCGGGCCGGGGACGATCACCACCGACATGGCGCTGCTGGTGGCGCCGGGCTCGGTCGTCGGGCTGGACGCGGCGCCCGACGTGTTGGCCCAGGCCGAGCAGCGCGCGGCGGAGCTGGGGCTGACGAACCTCCGCTTCGAGGTCGGCGACCTGTTCGCCCTGGAGTACCCCGATGCGTCATTCGACGTGATCCACCTACACCAGGTCCTGCAGCATCTGGCCGACCCGGTTTCAGCGCTGGTGTCGCTGCGCCGCGTACTCCATCCGGAAGGCGTGCTGGCGGCGCGTGACTCGGACTACTCGGCCTTCACCTGGGCGCCCTCGGACCCCGGGCTGGACCGCTGGCTCGAGCTCTACTGCGAGGTGACCAGCCGCAACGGCCACGACGCCCGCGTCGGGCCCCGGCTGCTGGGCCTGGCGCACGAGGCGGGGTTCTCGGACGTCGAGGTGTCGAGCTCGACCTGGACCTACGCCGACCCGGAGTCGAGGGCGTGGTGGGGTGGCTTGTGGGCCGACCGCGTGCGCTTCTCGCGCTTCGGCGAGCAGGCGGTGGCGTACGGGCTCAGCGACGCCGAGGAGCTCATGGCGATTGCTTCGGCGTTCGAGCGCTGGGCCTCGTCACCCGATGCGGTGTTCGTGATCCCGCACGTCGAGATCCTGGCCCGGGGATAGGTGGACGGCTGTTGGCCGAGAAAGCGGCGCTGATGTTCGACGTGCCTCTGCTCCGCGTATAGAGCGCCGCTGATGTCTCGAGAAACTGTGCACAACTCCGTTTAGCTCGCCGTGGTCGAGCCCAAGGGTGCCTCGTCCGTCCAGAGCCTGTCGGTGTAGGTGTCGGTGCCCGGAATCGTCGGAATGAACGGGAGGGCGGCCACGACAGTGCCCTTGCCGGCCTCCTCCAGCCGGCGCCGGTGCTCGGCGATGACCGGGTCCCAGGCCGCTTGGGGCGGCGTGTTCAAGAACCACAGCAGCACCGTCCGGTTGTCGCGGGCCGCTTCTCGTGGCACGTCGCCGGGGGCGTCGACCTCGAGGGCGATCGGCGTGAAGGCCGCCACCAGGTCGGCGTCGGACCCCGGGAGCAGCGCCGGCAGGTGCTCGCTGCGCAGCCACGACCACAGTTCCTCGTTGGTGACCGACTCGCCGCGATCGATGAAGACCGCCACGAAGCCGCGGTAGGGGTGATCGAGTGCCAGCTCGACGGGCACACCGTCCGGATCCCGGCGCGCCTCCCACTGGAAGTTGTAGAGGAGCGTGTGCACGTGGTCGCGCTCTTGGAACATTCGGCCTGCCGCATGGAGCGCATTGACCTGGCGCAGCGCCCAGCGGTTCCAGACGTCGTGATACCCGTCGAGCACCCAGTACACGGAGATGTACGAGCCCCGCGCCGGCTCGCCGGTGATGGCCGACGGATCGGGGTCACGCATCTCCTTGAGGTCGCGGGTGGCGACGTAGCGCCGCCCGGCGAAGTTGTACGGACCGACCATGCAGCCCGAGTAGAAGTGGTCTCGCTCGTACCAACGGTTGTAGGCGACCTCGTGCCCGCGGTGGGGCTCCACCAGGGTCAGCAGCATGGAGCCGAGCTTGACCGGCTCGGCTTCGGCGCCCACCTCAATCGGGCGCTTCTTCTTCGGTGCGTCATCCTCGGGCATGAGGGTGCAAGCTAACAGCTGGGCCTCGGCCTCAAACAGGCCCGCTCGCGAGGATTGGACCGGTTGGTGTCGGGCTCCCGCCCGCCGGCTCAGCCGTGAGCGCGAGCTTGGTGGCTGAAGGTTCGCCGGCGATGGTGAACCTGGCTCCCTGTGGTGACGTGCCGAGGAGCCCGAGGGAGATCGGCTTGCTCTCGACGATCCCCCAGAGCTGGTAGGTCCACCCGGGCGGCAGTGGAGGCAGCTGGGCCGAGACCAGGAGACCATGGCCACCCGGGGTGATGACGAACTTGGCCAATACCACGGAGCCCGACCTCAGGGTCGCGACGCGGTGCCCTCGGGTATGCAAAGCCACGCTGGCCGGGGACTCGTTCAGGTTGGCCTGTAGGTGCGACGCGTTGGCTTGGGAGTGCACCAGATCGATGCCGAGCACGACCGCCACGGCGATGGCGGCCACGGCGACGGCCCCCAGCAGCGCAACGACCTTGCGGTTGCGCCGCGTGCGCCCCGACGACGGGGCCCGGAACGGCGACCGGGTGGCCGACTCCAGACGCGGCATGGGGGGAGGTTCCTCGTCCCGCTTGCTCCTTGGCAACTGGCTGGCGATCTTCGACCACAGCTCCTCAGGCAGCGGCTCCACCGAATTGCCGAGGACGCCCGCCACCTCGTGCAAACTGTCCAGCTCGGATTGGCACCGTGGGCACGAATCCAGGTGTTTCTCCAGCTCGTCGAAATTCTTCGCCGTCGACGGCGTCGAGCGCATACGCGCCCAGGAGCTCGCTCGCCTCCTCGTGCGACATCACGCGTCCACCCCCCGCACCCCGGCGTCGGCGAGCGCCGCGCGCATGCGTCGCATGCCGGTGCGGATCCGGCTCTTGACGGTGCCCTCGGGCTGGTCGAGCAGGCGGGCGACCTCGCGATACGTCCGTCCGTCGAAGTAGGCGAGCTCAATAACGCGGCGCTCCTCGTCGGGCAGTTCGCCCATGGCCCGGGAGACCTGGTCGGCCAGCGCCATGTCCCAGGCCTCGTGCTGCATGTCGTAGGCAGACCGGGCCGTGCGCGCGGCCTCCCTGGCCTCTCGGAGGCGCCGCGAGTTGGACGAGCGGACAGCGTCAACCGCCCGGCCGTGCGCTTGGGCCAGGAGAAAAGAGCGCAACGACCCTCGGGCCGGATCGAAGCGGTCGGGCTGGTTCCACAGCCGCAGGAAGACCTCCTGGGTCACGTCCTCGGCTTCGGCCGCACTCTGCAGGACCCGCCTGGCCAGGCCGAAGACGGCCCCACCGTGCCGTCGGTACACCTCCGCCAGGGCGACCTCGCTGTAGCGGGCGATGGACGTCACCAATTGGGCATCGCTCAATTCGTCGATGTCGCGCATCTACGACCCGTTCGGACCTGCTCCCCTTCGTGGATGTTCCCTGATGGATCATCCGGGAAAAGCCTGAGCTCCGGATAGTAGGCGGGATGCGAACCACGATCGATTCCTACAAGTCCCGGGCGGGAAGGCTGGACCTCGACGGCGTCGATTTCGACGATTTCAAGGTCCATCCGTTGCCGCCTGACGTGCTCCGGTCGCTGCGCTACATGCACGACGTAGAGCACCACACGGTCTGCTACCTGCGCGACCTCCTCCTGACGCCGGCGCACCAGGACCCCGAGATCACGTCATTCCTGTCCTGCTGGGTCTACGAGGAGACGTGGCACGGCGACGCCATCGGCCAGGTCCTCGAGGCCCACGGGGAGGTGGCGGGCGCGCCACGCGTGGCCGCGCTGCGCCACGGGCACCGGCGCCGACAGGCGCTCACCACGCTCAGCACGATTGCGTCTGCTGCATTCGCCGGCCGTGCCTTCATCGCTCTCCACATGACGTGGGGCGCCGTCAACGAATGGACGACGCAGGCCGGCTACGCGCGTCTGTCGGAGACGGCGGGGCACCCGACCCTCCGCGAGCTCCTCCGGCGCATCATGAAGCAGGAGGGCGGCCACATCGACTTCTACGCGTCCGAAGCGGCGCGCCGGCTGGCCGACAGCCCGAAGGCGCAGCGCCTCACGCGTTTCGCGCTGTCGCACTGGTGGCGACCGGTCGGCTCCGGCGTCATGCCGAAGCGCGAGGTCGGATTTCTCGTCAACTACCTCTTCGACGGGGACAGAGGCGAGGAGATCGTCGAACGCATCGACCGCCGCGTCGACCGCTTGCCCGGTCAGCGCGATCTCCATCTGCTGCAGCGCGCGGTGGCGTCGTTGTCGGGCCCCGCGCCGGCGTCGCCGACTTTCTGACATCCGACGCCCACGCGCGGGCACGGCTCGGTTGCGCCCACGAATCCGGGTTCGTATCACTACATCTGCAACATTCACCAGTCCATGAACGGGACGATCGTCGTTCGCTGAGCTGCTCCCGCAGTGACCTCAGCCGTCAGCCGGGCAGGGTCCGGAATGTCGCCTAACCTCGAGCTGCGGGAATCGTGAAGGGAGCAGGCGGGCATGGGTCTTCGGGTGATTGGCGCGGGTTTGGGCCGTACCGGCACGTTGTCCCTGAAACTGGCGCTTCAAGACCTCCTCGGCGCGCCCTGTTATCACATGGACGAGGTCAAGGAGCGGCCGGGCGACCCCGACGTGTGGGGCGACGCCTACGAGGGGCGGCTCCCCGACTGGACGGCGTTCTTCGGCGGGTACGTCGCCGCGGTGGACTGGCCGGCGGCGCCGTTCTGGCGTGAGCTGAGCGAGGCCTTCCCCGACGCTCCCATTTTGTTGTCGGTTCGCGACGCCGACGCCTGGTACAAGAGTGCCTCGCACACGATCTTCATCGCGTTGGCCACCTACTTCGCACCGGACGCACCCGACGACGGCTGGACCCGGATGGGCCGGGGCATGATGACGAGCTTCTCGCCGGACTGGTTCGACGAGGCGGCGGCCAAGTCCGCCTACGTCGCCTACAACGAGCACGTGCGCAGAACCGCGCCACCAGAACGCCTGGTGGAGTGGCGGCCGGGTGACGGCTGGAAACCTCTCTGTGCGGCACTCGGCCTCGACGTGCCCGACCACCCGTTTCCCCACGTCAACAAGGCTGCCGAGACCCGCGCCGCCCTGGGCCTCGAACCCTGAGCCAGAGGCGTCAGCTGCGGCCCAGGTCGCCGATCCGCTCCTCGAGGGCGGGCATCCAGTGGCCGGCATAGCGTGACTGGAGCTCGGGCAACCGCCAGTCGTCGCTGGTGACCATGCCGCGGCATTGCGGAGCGCCGCACGCGCACCGCATGGAGAAGCCGGGAGCGCCCGTGTGCGTCGCGTAGTCGATCGTGAGCTCCTCACCGGCGTCGACCGGCCTCCTGGTCGCGATGTCGAAGGGCCCGGCGTGCCAGAGGTTCGGGTCGCAGCTGTGGTTGCCGTAGTGCACCGTGGTCCCCGCCGGCAGGACGAGGTGCGCGTTCGGGAAGACGGTCACCGTGTCGACATAGCGATCGGACTCGTCGAGCAACCGGGTCAACTCCTGCGTCGAGACCAGGCGCCCGCCCAACCGCACCGCCACCAAACCATCCGGCAGGGCCATGTTCGTGAAGAGGCCGCGGCCCGCGATGTCCGAGTGGCTCACGATCACCGACTCGTGCACCCAGGGGACCCGTGGAGGCCCGGCCTCGCTCACGGCAAATTGTCGCGTACGGGCGGCGGGAGCGATTTCGCCCTCCCCGCTCAAACGATGACGGACCCCAGCACCTCGCGGGCGCGCTCGAGCTGAGCCCGCGCCACCCGCTCGTCGGGATGGTGGGCCAACAACGGGTCGCCCGGGCCGAAGTTGGCCGCCGGCACCCCGTGCGCCCAGAACGACGCCACGTCCGTCCATCCCACCTTGGCCTTGGGCGCGTCGCCACTCTGCTCGACCAGGGCCTTGAGCAGGGGGTGCCCGAGCGAGGGGGGTGCCCCGTCCCCGGCGTCGAGCAGCTCCCAGGTGTCACCTTCGCCCAACTCGAGCGTCGGGTCGAGGAGCTCGTGCAAGAACGCCTCCGCCTCGGCCTGCTGGCGGTCCGGCGCATAACGAAGGTTGACAATGACGCCGGCCCGATCGGGCACCACGTTGCTCGCCACGCCGCCTTCGATGCCGACCACCTGGAGCTGCTCCGCATAGGTGCAGCCGTCGAGCACGACCTCACGACCGGGCCAGTCGGCCACGCGCTGGAGCACCGGGGCCAGGCGATGGATGGCGTTGCGCCCAGTGAAGGGGCGCGCCGTGTGGGCGCGCACCCCGTGGAGCGTGATGCGCACGCGCATCGTGCCCTGGCACCCCGCCTCGACCAGCGCGCTCGTGGGCTCGCCCAGCACGGCGGCGTCACCCGCCAGGAGGTCGGGCCGCTCCTGCCAGAGCTCGGCCAGTCCACTGCGGTCGCGGTTGATCTCCTCCCTGGCGTAGAAGCACCACGTGACGTCCACGGCCGGTTCGCGCACGGTGGCGGCGAGGTCGAGCATCACGGCCAGGCCGCCTTTCATGTCGGACGCGCCGACACCCCACACGGTGTCCCCGTCGATCCTGGGCCGTTGATTCTCCACGGGCGGCACGGTGTCGAGATGCCCCGCCAGCACGAGGCGGTGCGAGCGGGCCAGGGTCGTCCGGGCCACCACGTTGTCGCCGACTCGCTCCACGGCGAGCCAGCCACACGCGGCCAGGCGATCCTCGACGAGGGTGGCTATCGCCGCCTCGTCCCCGCTGACCGACGGGATTGCCATCAACTCTGTGGTCACCGCCAGCAGGTCGGTCATGGGTTCAGGTGCTGGCGCCGTGGTCCCGCAGGACCTGGTTCAACTGCGCCTTGTCGTGGCGTTCGCCCTCGCTCAGGCGCTTTATCACCAGGACGCAGGGCACGAAGAACTCGCCGCCCGGGTACTCGCGCCGGCGGCTGGCCCGGATGGCGACACACCACGACGGCACCTCGCCACGCGAGATCTCCTCCCCCGTCTCCGCGTCGATGACCGGGATGGACGGGTCGAGGAAGCTCCCGGCGCCGAGCACCGCACCCTTCCCGACGCGCGCCCCGCCCGTCACCATGCAGCGGCTGCCCACGAACGCGTCGTCCTCGACCACCACGGGCACCGCGTTGGGTGGCTCGAGCACTCCGCCGATTCCGACGCCGCCGGCCAGGTGCACGCGTTCGCCGATCTGGGCGCACGAGGCCACCGTCGCCCAGGTGTCGACCATGGAGTCGGCGCCCACCCGGGCGCCGATGTTGACGTAGGAGGGCATGAGCACCACGCCGCGCGCGAGATACGACCCCCAGCGAGCCGAGGCGCCCGGGAGCGCCCGCACGCCCGCTTCGGCGAACCCGTGCTTCAGCGGCAGCTTGTCCGCGTACTCGAAGGGACCGACCTCGATCGTCTCCATGCCGCGCAGCGAGAAGAACAAGAGGATCGACTTCTTGAGCCACTCGTGCACGACCACCAGATCGGTATCGGGGTCGACCTCGGCCACGCGGGCCTCGCCCGCGTCGAGCAGCTCGATCGCTTCCTCGACCAGCTTCGCGGCGTCGGTGTCAGCCGGGGTGAGCTCGTCACGCCGCTCCCACAGCTCCTCGATGCTCGCCTGTAGATCAGCCACGGCGGCTCACCCTAGCGAGACGCTCCGCCACCAGCGCCAACCGTTCCATCGGCTGGACCACTGCGACGCGCACGTGTCCCGCGCCCGCCTCGCCGTAGAGGTCGCCGGGGCTGACCAGCAGGCCCCCGTCGGTGGCGAGGGACTCGGCCAGGGCCCAGGCGTCGGCCGAGCGCTCCCGCGGCACCGGGACCCACAGGTAGAAGCCGCCCTCGGGAAGCGGCACCGGGCACCCGTAGGCCGCGAGTGCATCGGCCAGGAACGCGAGCCGCTCTTGGTAGCGCGCCCGCTGGGCGTCGACGTGCGCGTCGTCGTCGAGCGCCGCCACGCCGGCGGCCTGGGCCGGACCGGGGACCATGAGCCCCGCGTGCTGGCGCACCGCCCGCAGGAACTCGACCAGCTCGGCGTCGCCCGCGTAGAAACCCACGCGCACGCCGGCGAGGTTCGAGCGCTTCGAGAGGGAGTGCACGGCGACGACGCCGTCGGCGCCGTGCTGGAGGATCGAGCGCGGCGGGCTCGCCCAGGTGAACTCGGCGTAGCACTCGTCCGAGAAGACGGGCACGCCGTGGGCGCGCCCCCAGGCGGCCTCGGCTCCCAGGTCGCCCAGCCCGCCCGTGGGGTTCGACGGCGAGTTCGACCAGAGCAACAGCGCGCGCGCGGCGTCGGCCGGGTCGACGGCGTCGAGGTCGAGTCCGCCGGGACGGTCCGGCGGCGGCGGCACGGGCACGGCGCGGCACCCCGCCAGCTCCGCCCCCATGGCGTAGGTGGGGTAGGACACCGCCGGGAACAGCACGGTGTCCCGTCCCGGCGTGCGCAGGCGGAGCAGGTGCGGCACCGACGCCACCAGTTCCTTCGTCCCGACACACGCGGCCACCGAGGACGCGGGCAGGGCATCGAGGTCGAAACGCCGGACGAGCCAGCGGGCCGCCGCCTCGCGCAGCTGCGGGCTGCCGGCCGAGGCGGGGTAGCCGCGCTCGGCACCCGAGGACGCGAGTGCCTCGACGACGGCGGGCAGCGGCGGGTCGCACGGCGTCCCGATTGAGCAGTCGACCATGCCGCCGGGTTGGGCCTCGGCCAGCTTGGCCAGGCCGGACAAGCGGTCGTAGGGGTACGGCGGGAGGCGGAACGTCACGGCGCCGCCGCGTACTCGGCGAAGCGCGCGCGCCCCACCTCGTCCAGGACCACCTGCAACGTGACGGACTCCACGCCGTCGGTCTGGCCGACCACCTCGCCCTCGCGGTGGATCGCCGCCAGCACATCGCCGCGGCTCCACGGCACAACGAGGTTCACGACGCGGTCCGAGCCGCGGAGGCGGTCGCCCACGACGCGCAGCAGCTCGTCGATCCCCTCGCCCGTCCGGGCCGAGACGAGCACCGCGCCCTCGATCGCGTGGGCCAAGGCCTTGGCCTCCTCGGGCGCCTTGTCCGCCTTGTTCACGACGACGAGCTCCGGCACGTCGGCCGCCCCGATCTCTGCGAGCACGGAGTACACCGCCGCCCTCTGTGCTTCGGCGTTGCGAGCCGACCCGTCGACTACGTGGACGACGAGGTCGGCCAGGTGGACGGAGTCGAGGGTGGAGCGGAAGGCTTCGACGAGCTCGTGGGGCAGCTTGCGCACGAACCCGACAGTGTCCGTCACCAACACGGTCTCGCCGCCGGGCAGCGAGAGCTGGCGCGTGCGGGGGTCGAGGGTGACGAAGAGGCGGTTCTCGGCGGGCACGTCGGCGTCGGTGAGGCGGTTGAGGAGCGTGGACTTGCCCGCGTTCGTGTACCCGACCAGGGCCAGCTCGCGGTGGCGGCCCCGAGCGCGGCTGCGCCGCTGCAGAGACCTGGTGCGCTCGACCTCGCGCAGGTCCGCCTCGAGCCGGTGCATGCGCCGCACCAGGCGGCGCCGGTCGACCTCGAGCTGCGTCTCGCCGGGGCCGCGGGTCCCGATGCCGCCGGCCTGCTGGCTGAGCGAGGTGCCCCGGCCGCGCAGCCGCGGCAGGCGGTACCGCAGCAGCGCGAGCTCGACCTGCGCCTTGCCCTCCGGGCTGCGCGCGTTCTGGGCGAAGATGTCGAGGATCACCGCGGTGCGGTCTATGGCGGTGCGGCCGAACAACTTCTCCAGGTTGCGGTGCTGAGCCGGCGACAGCTCGTCGTCGAACACGACCGTGTCCGCATCGAGGCTGCGGCTCAGCGCCGCGATCTCCTCCGCCTTGCCCCGGCCGACGAAGGTGGCCGGGTCCGGCGCGTCCCGGCGTTGGACGACCCGGCCGACGACGTCGGCCCCCGCGCTGTCCACCAGCTGTGCGAGCTCGTCCAACTGCTCGTCGACCACCTCGGTAGTGAGCCCCGGGAAGACGACGCCGACGAGGATGATCTTCTCCCGGAAGGTGCGCTCGATGAGCGTCCCGGGCAACACGTTGCTCAAGAGAGCATCCCCGGATGAATGTCGACGTCCGCCACCTTGCGGACGGGGCCTGCCAACACGGTCGGAGAGCCCTCGTCGTCGCCCAGGGTGACCTCGAGGACGCCGCCCGGGTTGCGCACCCGCACCATCCCGGGGCCGACGGCGTCCCAGCTCCTCGCGGCGGCGGCCGCGGCCACGCTCCCCGTCCCGCAGGCGAGGGTCTCTCCCACCCCGCGCTCCCAGACGCGCAAGTCGAGCAGCTCGCCCTCGTCGTCACGCATCACGGTGATCCACTCCACGTTGATGCCGCCGGCGAAGGAGGCCTGCAACTTGGGGCCCAACTCGGCGACGTCCACGCCGGCCGTATCCGGCCCCAGCAGCACCAGGTGCGGGTTGCCTACGTCGACGGTGCGCACCCGGCGGTCGCCGAACTCCTGGGCCTGGTCGGGCCCCAGCCGGGCCACGCCCATGTCGACGCTGGCCCGCGCCCAGCCCGGCTGCTCGCCGGGGCGGTACTCGACCGTGCGCGTGCCGGCCGCGGTCGAGACGCTGAACCGCGGCGGCGCCACCAGGCCCGCGTCCACAGCCGCCTGGGCCAGGCAACGGATCCCGTTGCCGCTCATCTCGGCCTCGCCGCCGTCGGCGTTGAGCAGGTGCATGGACAGGTCGCAGCCGTCACGAGGCGGACCGACCCGGATGATGCCGTCCGCGCCGATGCCATGATGGCGTTCGGCCAGCAGACGCGCCTGCCCGACCGAGAGCCGGATGCGATCCTCGGGGTCCAGCACAACGAGGAAGTCGTTGCCGGCACCCTCGTGCTTGGTCGCGTGCATCCATCCATTCTCGCAGGTGAGGTTGCTCATCCGTGCACCTCGAGCGCCCGCCCGAGCAGCGCCGTGGCCTCCTGCGGCGACGCGGCCCAGGAGATCCGTGGGTCCCGGCGAAACCACGAGGCCTGCCGCCGGGCGAACTGACGGGTCCGCCGGACCGCCTCGTCCAGGCACTCGTCGAGCGCCGCACCACCCTCGACGTGAGCGAGGACCTCTCGGTAGCCGAGGGCCTGGCGGGCCGTCCTCGAGAGCCCCCGGGGCCGCGCCGCCAGCCGGCGCACCTCGTCGACGAGGCCGGCCTCGACCATGGCGGCGAACCGCTGCTCGATGCGCCGGTCGACCTCTTCGGCAGGGAGCGCCAGCCCCACCTGGGGGACGCTGGTGGCGGGGTACGCGTCGAGCCCGGGGCCGAACTCCGAGAACGGCCGGCCGGCGCCGAGGGTCACCTCGAGCGCCCGGACGACACGGCGCCGGTTGGTCGGCTCCATCCGGCCCGCCCCGACGGGGTCGAGCTCGCGCAGGCGGGCGTGCAGGTCGGCCGGCGCAGCCCTGCCCTCGTCGAGCTCGGCTTCGAGCAACGCCGCCACGTCGGGGTAGCGACCCGGGATGGAGAGGTCGTCGACCACCGCCCGCAGGTAGAGCCCGGTGCCCCCGACCAGCAGCGCATGGTGCCTGCGGCCTTCGATCCCGGCCAGCGCGTCGCGCGCGGCGTCCTGGAACTGCGTCACCGTGAAGTCCTCGTCCGGGTCGACGAGGTCGAGCAGGTGGTGCGGCACCGCCGCCCGCGCCGAGGCGTCCGGCTTGGAGGTCCCGATGTCCATGCCGCGGTAGACGCACATGGAGTCCACCGAGACGATCTCGCAGTCGCCCCGCGCCCGGGCCATGCCGAGGGCCGCCTCCGACTTCCCCGAGGCGGTGACCCCGACCAGGGCGACTTCGCTCAAGCGCTGGCCACCGGGATGCGCACGCGATGGCGCGGCGACGACGTGACCTCGTCGAGCCGCCCCGACAGATGGTGCGGGTGCCCCGCCGTCACGGTGACGCGCGCCAGCGCGCCCGGCGCGGGCGAGCCCTCCGGGCCTGGAGCGGCGAAGTGGACCGGCTTCCCCTGGCGCGTCCGTCCTGTGAGCATGGACGGGTTGCGGCGGCTCTCCCCCTCGACGAGGACCTCTTCGCACCGCCCCACCCGAGCCTGATGGCGGGCCAGGGCGGAACGGTCCACCACCGTCTTCAGCCGCTGGAACCGGTCGGCGACGACCTCGGGCGGCACGAACTCGGACTCCATGGCGGCGGCCCGCGTTCCCGGGCGGGGCGAGAAGATGAAGGTGAACGCGCTGTCGTAGTGCGCCTCGGCGACCACCGCCAGCGTGTCCTCGAAGTCCGCCTCGGTCTCACCCGGGAAACCCACGATGATGTCGGTCGTCACCGCCAGGTCGTCGACTGCAGCGCGCGCTGCGGCGAGTCGGTCGAGGTAGCGCTGGGCGGTGTACCCGCGGCGCATGGCGCTCAGCACGCGGTCGCTGCCCGACTGCAGGGGCAGGTGGAGCTGCTCGCACACCTCGGGCGTCACCGCCATGGCCTCGATCGTCTCGGGGCGGAGGTCCTTGGGGTGCGGGCTGGTGAAGCGGATCCGGCCGATCCCGTCCACCGCGCCCACGGCACGGAGGAGCTCGGCGAACAGCGGCCGGCGCTTCGTGAGGTCGCGGCCGTAGGAGTTGACGTTCTGCCCGAGCAGCGTCACCTCGCTCACGCCGCGCCGGGCGAGCAGGGTCACCTCGGCGACGACGTCGTCCAAGGTCCGGCTCACTTCCGGCCCGCGCACCGACGGCACGATGCAAAACGCGCAGGAGTTGTCGCAACCGGTCTGGATGTTGACCCACGCCGCATAGTCGAGCTCGCGGACCGCGCCGGGCCCGAGCAGGGGTTCGGCCCCGAGCTCCGGGGACGGTGCGTCGAGGATCTCCATGACCGGGCCCTCGCCGGCGGCCCGGCGCAACAGACCCGGCGCACTCGTGAGGTTGTGCGTGCCGAACACGACGTCGACCCAGCCCACCCGTTCTTGGATCCGGGCGCGGTCCTTCTGCGCCAGGCACCCGCCGACGGCGATCTGCAGGCCGGGCTTGGCGTCGACCAGTTCCTTGAGCCGCCCGAGCGTCCCGTAGAGCCGCTGGTCGGCGTTCTCGCGGATGCAGCACGTGTTCAACACGACGACGTCCGCGTCCTCCATCGTCGCCGCCGGCTCCAGGCCGTCGGCCACCAGCAACCCGGCCAGCCGTTCCGAGTCGTGCTCGTTCATTTGGCAGCCGAACGTGCGGATGAAATAGGTCCGCGGCATCCGACCGAGTCTACGGAACCAAGGGGCCTACGATTCCCCGTCGTGCGCCCACCGTCCTCGCCCCCGATCCGGCACGCCCGGTGGGCCCTGGCCGCGTTGCCGCTGCTGGTGGCGGCCTGCAGCTCGAGCCCCGGCCCCGCATCGAGCGGCAGCTCAGCACCCTCCGCCAACTCATCGCTCCAGAAGGCCGGCTCCACCCTGCTGGCGAACCTCCGTACCTACGGAGCCAAGACGGACACTTGCAAGACGTCGTCGAACCCGGTCGTCTGCCTGGAGAAGGCGGACCGGACCCTCGGTGGGCAGATCCACACCTATGCCAACCTGCTCGCGGTCGGGCACGGCTTCCACGCGCCGCAAGCGGACCTCCTCAACTCCCGTAACGCCGCTCAGACGCTCGCCAACAGCATGGAGATCCTCGGGGACGCGCAGCCGACGCAGGCCAACTACGACCAGGTGCTCAACACCTTCAACGTGAACGCGGCGATCAGCCAGCTGCACGCGGCCGTGACGAAATTGAACGGCGCCGTGGGTGGCTGACCCCGGCCCCCGCTTCGGCCCACCCGGCCCGACGGCTTAGACGGTGACCTCGGCCTCGTCGCCGTAGACGAGGCCGCGCCGGTCCGCCCGCAGCGCCATCACCCGGCCCGGGACGCCCGACGCGGCGAGGACTGCCTCGGCCCCCGCCCGCACGGCGTCCACCGCGTCCGCGCCGTCGTCGCGCACGAAGCCGATCAGCGTCGGCCCCGCCCCGGACCAGCTGGCCGCCGCGGCGCCCGCGCCGAGCAATCCCTGTAGCAGCGCCGGCGCCTCCGGGAAGAGCACGGTGCGGTAGGGCTGGTGGATGCGGTCGGCGGTGGCCTCGGGGCGGAGCACGGCGGCATCGGCCAGCCCGGCGACGAGGAGGCCCATGTGGCCCAGGTTGAACACGGCGTCCTCGCGGCTGACGTTGGCCGGGAGGACCCCCCTCGCCTCGGGCGTGGCCAGGTCCCGGTCGGGAACGATGGCGACGAACGCCAGGTCGTCGCTGAGGGCCAGCGGCGCGTACAGGGACGCTCCCTCCACCGTCGTCGCCGCGACGAGGCCGCCGAAGACGCTGGCGGCGGCGTTCTCGGGATGCCCGTCGTACGCCGCGGCCACGGCGAACGGGTCATCGGCGCCGGCCGCCGCGGCAGCCGCGGCGGCGAGCGCGGCGGAGGACCCCAGCCCGCGCGCCACCGGGATCTGGGACCGCACCGTGACAGCGAAGCGCTCGTGGCCCAGCACGCCGGCGGCGACCCGCACCGCCAGGTGCGAGGCGTCCTCGAAGAGCCCCGAACCTTCGCCCTCGGTCCGCACGCGCAAGGTGTCGGACGGCTCGATGTCGACGCTCACGTAGCGGTCCACGGCGACGGCCAGCGTGTCGAAGCCGGGCCCGAGGTTGGCCGACGACGCGGGGGCCCGGGCTCGCACGCTGGTGAGGCTACGCGCTCAGAACAGCTTTTGGAGCATCGACCGGCGCGGCACGTCGCGCGCCAGGCGCACCGGCACCACCACACGCTGGGTCCCGAGCGTGACCACCACGGACCCGACGCCGGCCCCACGCCGGGCCTGATCCGTGAGGTGGCGCACGGGGTGGAAGACGCGCTGGACGCTGACCCCGGGCCACATCAGCATCGACACCGACGAGCCGGCGCGCGCGTCGACGCTGCTCCCGGCGGACGACACGTGCGCCACGACGTCGCCCCCGCGCAGCACCGACGCCGTCCCGATCAACGGGGCCACCGCGTTGACCAGGGCCAGACCGTGGAGCCCGGCCTGGCCCAGCACCCCAGGGCCCTCCTGCCCGATCACCGCCGCCAGCAGGAGCGTCGTGCGGCCGTGGACGGTCCGGTTCACGGCCAGGACGTCACAGCCGCCGGCGGCCGTCGTGAACCCCGACTTCACGCCCATGATCCCGTCCAGCCCGAGCAACGGCGTGTAGCTCGTGATCGTGCCGGCCAAGGGGAGCGTGATCGACGTCATGCGCACGATGTCGTCGACCACGGGGTTCGCCATGTCCGGCGCGGCCACCTTCAACATGTCGGCTGCCGTCGAGACGGAGGCCGGGTCGATCCCGCTGGCATCGGCGAAGTGGGAATGGTGCATGCCGAGCTGTGCCGCCGCCACGTTCATCTTCGCAATGAACGCCGGGATGCTGCCGGCGTCCCAGCGCGCCAGCAGGTCTGCGTAGTTGTCGGCCGAGTGCACGAGCAACCCGCTGACCACCTGGAGCTCGGTCAGCTGTTCCCCCACCGCCACCAGTGCGTTCGAGTCGTCACTGACGGTGTCGTTGTCGTAGTCGTCGACGTCCGCCTGGGTCACCGGGACGTCGGGGCCTGGCTCGTTGAGCGCGAGCGGGTGGTCGTGCAGGATCACGTAGGCGGTCATCAGCTTGGTCAGGCTCGCCACGGGTACCGGTTGCTCGGGCCCCGAGGCGACGTCGACGCCGATGGAGGGGATGGCGATCGCCCCCTGGCCCATCGTCGGCCACGGCAAGGAGACGGACCTCGACGGCATGTCCACGGAGCGGTGCAGGACTGGGGTCACCACCGGCGACGGGTCGGCCGCGCGGAGACGCGTACTGACGAAGACGGCGGCAGCCGCCACGAGCAGCACCACCGCCGCCAGCACGACGAGCAGCGTGCGGGAACGGCGCCGGCGATGGGACGCGCCGCCACGACGGCCGCGCCCACGCCCCGGCCGATCCGGCGACGCCGGCAGCTGCTCGCGCAGCGAGTCGAGTCGGAACGGCGCCACCATCAGTGGTGGCGCCGTTGGCTCGGGGGTCACCGCTTGCTCAGGGCGTCGAGCTCTTCGGGGGTCATGAGGACCGCCCGCGCCTTGGAGCCCTCGCTCGGGCCCACGATCCCCGCCCGTTCCAACAGGTCCATGAGGCGTCCGGCACGCGCGAAGCCCACCCGCAGCTTGCGCTGGAGCATGGACGTGGAGCCGAGCTGGGAACGCACCACGAGGTCGCGGGCCTGGGCCAGCAGCTCGTCGTCCTCGTCGTCGACGCCGTTGAGGCCGGCGGGCCGGTCCTCGACGTCCTCGATGCCGACGACGGGCTCGGGCTGGCCGCCCTGGGCCTTCCAGTGCCGGACGACCTCGCGGACCTCCTCCTCGGACACCCACGGCGCCTGGAGGCGGCGCGGGATGTTCGACGAGGCCGTGAGCAGGAGCATGTCGCCCTTGCCGATGAGGCGCTCGGCGCCGGGTTGGTCGAGGATGACCCGGCTGTCCGCCAGCGAGGAGACCGAGAACGCCATGCGGCTCGGGATGTTGGCCTTGATGACGCCCGTGATCACGTCGACCGACGGTCGCTGGGTCGCGATCACGAGGTGAATGCCGACGGCGCGCGCCATCTGCGCGATGCGCACGATCGAGTCCTCGACGTCGCGGGCGGCCACCATCATGAGGTCGTTCAGCTCGTCCACCACGACAAGGATGAAGGGAAGGGTCTCGGGCGCAGCCGGCTCGTCGGCGGCCAGGTCGGCGTCGGTCTCGACGGCGGGATGGTCCTCGCCGAGGGCGCGGCCGGCGGCGTCGCGGACGAGCCGGCGGTCCGAGGGTGGCGCTGCGATGAGCCCCTCTTCGACCAGCTGGTTGTAGCCCGTGATGTCGCGCACGCCGTTCTCGGCCAACAGGTCGTAGCGGCGCTCCATCTCCTTGACCGCCCACGCCAGCGCGTTGGCCGCCTTCTTGGGATCCACGACGACGGGGTTGAGCAGATGCGGCAGCCCGTCGTACTGGCCGAGCTCGACGCGCTTGGGGTCGACCAGGATCATCTTCACCTTGTCGGGCGTGTCGCGCATGAGGATCGAGGTGATGATGGAGTTCATGCACGACGACTTGCCCGAGCCCGTGGCGCCGGAGATCAAGATGTGGGGCATTTCGGCGAGGTTCGCCATGACGGCCCGTCCGGCGATGTCGCGACCCATGGCCACCTCGAGGGGGTGGGCGGCGGCCTGCCCCTCCTTCGAGTCGAGGATGTCGCGCAGGGAGACGAGCTGGCGCGTCCGGTTCGGCACCTCGACCCCGATGGCCGACTTGCCCGGGATCGGCGCCAGGATCCGCACGTCGGGCGACGCCATGGCGTAGGCGATGTCCTTGGACAGACTGGTGACCCGGGCCACCTTGACGCCGGGGCCCAGCTCCAGCTCGTAGCGGGTGACGGTCGGGCCGACGCGGCTCCCGACCAAGCGCGTGTCGACCCCATGGGCGGCCAGCGCCCGCACCAGCTCCGCGCCGGCGGCGTCGACCTGGCGCTGGTCCAGGCGCAGCTTCTTGGAGGCGTGGAGGAACGACAGCGAGGGCAGCACCCACTCGCCGGGGGCGCGGGTCGCCGTCACGAGAGGAGGAGACGGCGCCCTCTCCACGTCCGGCTGCGGTTCGGGGTCGAGCGGGATGTCGATGTCGGCGTCGTGGTCCGTGTCGGGTTCGGAGTCGGTGTCGGCCACGCCGTCGTCGGCTTCGACGTCGGCCGCTGGGACGATGGAAGCCGGGTCCGGCGAGGTGGGATCTGCAGCGCCGTCGGTCGCGGTGGCGTCCGGGAGCACGACGAAGGGCTTGCCGCGCCACAGCGACGCCGCGGCGCGCGCGCCACCCACGCCCGCTGAGCGCAGGCCCCGGCCGACGGTGGCGAGTGAGACGCCGGTCGCGATCAGAATCGCCACGAGGATCACCGCGACGAGGAGGACGGCCGCCCCGGTGGTGCCCAGACCGGCGTGCAGCGGGCGTCCCACCAGCGCGCCCAGGTAACCGCCGGCGTCGCGCAGGGAGTGCGAGGACGAGAGCGTGGGCGTGCCGTTGGCCACCTCGGCCAGCCCGCAGATGCCGAGGAGGCCGAGCACGGTGCCGACGGCCAGGCGCCACGGGTCGGCGCCGGCGGGGGGCTCGCCGTCGTCCCGGTCGTCGTCGAGGTCCGCCCGGCGGGCGCCGCGGTCGAAGAGCAGCGCGACGCCTGCGCCCACGGCGACGAGCGGGAGCAGGACGCGCGCCCAGCCGGCCACCAGCGCCAACGCGGTGTTGACGCCGTGACCCACGGGGCCGAGCTGCTGGCCCCACAGCGCCAGCATCAAGAGGACGCCGAGGGTGATGAGGCCGACAGCCCACAGGTCGCGGGACTGGACGCGCCAGAAGGACGGGCGCGACGAGCGTGCGGCGCGGGAGGACCGCGCGGGCGCGGTCTTGCGGCTCCGGGAGGCGGGCTTCTTGGCGGCGGCGCGGGAGGGTGCCCGCGTCGCGGCGCCGCCGCGGGTCTTGGTCACCACAGTGAGGCTGAGACTACTGCCTGACCTGGTCGTTTTTGTGGACATCCCGCCCGTTGAATTACGAACATATGTTCGCTATCCTAGACCGATGGCTTTGCGCTGGGCCCTGGCCGAGAGCGAGGAGGGCGGCACCCTCTTCCCCGACGAACGGGTGGCAGAACGCCACGTCGGAAAGGGTGCGTACGGCGGGATGGAATTCCTCCACGTCAACGCCCGCACCATCATCAACACGGTGCCGCCGGAGAGCCTGATGCCGTTCCGGCACACGATCAACCCGTACCGGGGGTGCAGCCACGCGTGCGTGTACTGCTTCGCCCGGCCCACGCACGACTATCTCGGCCTCGGGATCGGCGAGGACTTCGAGCGCAAAATCGTGGTGAAGGTCAACGCCGTGGAGCGCCTGCGCGCCGAGCTGCACTCATCCAAGTGGGGCGGCGACCACATCGCCATGGGCACCAACACCGATCCCTACCAGCACGCCGAGGGCAAGTACCACCTGACCCGCGGCATCGTGGAGACGCTGTCGGGGGCGTGTAACCCGTTCAGCATCTTGACCAAGTCCACGCTGATCCTGCGGGACGGCGCGCTGCTGGCTGCGGCGTCCGAGCGCACCGACGTCTCCGTGTCGTTCTCCGTCGGCACGCTCGACCGCTCGGTGTGGAAGCTGACCGAGCCGGGCACCCCTCCGCCCGACCGCCGGGTCGAGGCGCTGCGGCGCCTGACCGACCTCGGCATCTCGTGCGGGGTCCTGGTGGCCCCGGTCCTGCCCGGGCTCTCGGACTCCGAGGAGCAGCTGACCGAGGTGGTCGAGGCCTGCGCCGACGCGGGCGCCGTGTCCATCGCCGGGGTGACGCTGCACCTGCGCGGGACCGTGCGCGGGCACTACTTCGACTGGCTGGCGGCGGCCCGGCCGGACCTGGTGCGCCTCCACCGGGGGCGCTTCCGCCGGGGGGCGTACCAGGAGGACACCGAGCGCGAGCGGGTGGACGGCATCGTGCGGGCGGCGGCGCGCCGGTGCGGAGTGACGGGACGGGATCGCTATCGAGGCCGGCGGCTGGAAGAGCCGGCGGCGCCTGCTCGCGCCCGGGGTGGGGCAAGAGACGCTCAGAATGGCCCTGGCGGCGGCGATGGCCGCGGCGAGAGCGGCCAGAGCGAACAATTGCAACTGCTCTGACAGCGACGGTCGGGGGCGCGCGTCGGGGTCAGCACCGCCTTCGTATGATCGTGGCCTCATGCCGGGTGCGGGAAGGTGGACGAGGCCATCAGGGCGCCGCGCCCTCATTGGGGTGGCGGTGCTCCTGGGGGGCGCCCTGCTGGCGGTCGCCGGCCCGGCCGGTAGGCCGAGCTCGCTGCTCGAGCCGGCACATCCTGCGGCCGGCGTCGCCGAAGCGGCGTCGCCGGTCACGGCGACCAACTCGTCGTACGGCGTCATCGACGCCGCGGGCGGGATCATGACCTTCGGGGGCGCCGGCTTCTACGGCGACACCATCGGGCTGCCGCTGCAGAAGCCGATCGTGGGCGGGGCGGCCGACCCCCAGGGCGGGTATTGGATGGTCGCGTCCGACGGCGGCGTCTTCACCTTCGGGAATGCGCAGTTCTACGGCTCGGCCGGTGGACTTCCCCTGAACAAGCCCGTTGTCGGCATGGCGACCACGCCCGACGGAGGCGGGTACTGGCTCGTCGCCTCCGACGGCGGCGTGTTCACCTACGGCGACGCGCAGTTCCACGGTTCGACCGGAGCGATCGCCCTCAACAAGCCCATCGTCGGCATGGCCACCACACCCGACGGCCACGGGTACTGGCTCGTGGCGTCCGACGGCGGCATCTTCGCGTTCGGCGACGCGCCGTTCTACGGCTCGACCGGCGCCATCGCGCTGAACAAGCCCGTGGTCGGGATGGCGGCGACGTCGAACGGCGGTGGCTACTGGCTCGTGGCCACCGACGGCGGCATCTTCAGCTTCGGCAACGCACCGTTCTGGGGCTCGGCAGGCGGGCTCTCCCTCAACGAGCCGGTGGTGGGGATGGCACCCACGCCCGACGGCGGCGGTTACTGGCTCGTCGGGCAGGACGCCGGCGTCTTCACCTACGGCGACGCCGCCTTCTCGGGCAGCGCGCAGTCGCCGCTGCACCCACCGCTGTTCCCGGCGCCGTTCAGCTCGCCGATCCCCGCGGTCGTGGCGATCATCAACGACGTGCCGGGCCCCCAGGCGGCGCACTCCGGCGGGCTGCGCGTGGCCTTCGCCGGTGACTCGCTCTCCCTCTACGAGGGGCAGTACATCGCGGGAACGAGCCCGCCTTACGGGGTCGACAACGGGGCGGCGGCGGGTTGCGGGTTCACCAACGGCGCGCCCATGTACGTGTGGAGCAACACAAGCTCGGTGTACATCAACCCCACTGCATGCGCGTACTGGGCCGACCAGCTCCAATGGTTGGTCACGCGCTTCCACCCCGACGTCACCGTGATCCAGACGGGGTACTGGGAGAGCCAGCAGCGCGAGTTCGACGGGACGTTCGAGACCCTGGCCAATGCGCCATATTCCTCGTACATCTTGAGCAACCTCGAGGCGGCGGTGCAGATCGCGCACTCCGACGGCGGGGCCGTCATTCTGTCGACGGCGCCCTACTTCGCCGACGGCACCCCGAACGACCTGGTCGACGCGTACAACCAGATCGTCGAGACGGTGGCGGCCCAGTATCCCTACGTGTCGATCGACGACCTGCACTCCGTCCTCGACCCAGGCGGGTCCTACCAGGCGGTGGTCGACGGGATCCAGGCACGGAGCGCGGACGGGGTGCATATCACCCAGGCCGCGGTGGACAACCTGATTGAGCCGGCGCTCAATCAGATCATCGCCAACGTCGCCGGCGGCGTCTACGGCGGGAACTCTTAGGTTCTCGTCGCCCCTGACCCTGAAGCCCGGCGCCATGACTGTGACGGCCATCGCCCACCGGGGTGAGCCCCTCGGCCATCGCGAGAACACGCTGCCCGCATTCGCCGCCGCGTTGGCGCTCGGTGCCGACGTGGTGGAGCTCGACCTCCGCCGGACTCGGGACGGGGCGATCGTCGTGCTGCACGACCAGTCGCTCGAGCGCCTGTGGGAACGTGACGCCTCAGTCGGTGACCTGGACCTGACGGAGGTGGTCCGGCTCGGCTCAGGCGGCGTCCGCATCCCCACACTGGCGGAGGTGCTGGACGCCGTGCCGGTCGAGCTGATGGTCGACTTCACCCGGCGCGAGGTGGTGACAGGCGCGTTTTCGGACGTCGTGGCGGCTGAGGGGGCGCCGGGTGCGGGTGCGGGCGCGGGAGCGGGAGCGGGAGCGTTGGGACGGTGCCTGTTCGTGAGCGGAAACGTGCCGGGGCTGCGGCTGTTGCGTTCCCTGTCGCCCGACGCCCGCATCGGCCTGACCTGGACCGAGGGGACAACGCCGCCTCTCGACCTGCTCCACGAGTTGGGTGCGGAGTGTTGGAACCCGAGGTTCCAGCTGGTGACGGTCGCCGGCGTGGCGTCGGTTCACGACTCCGGGCGCCGGGTGACGACGTGGACGGTCGACGCGGTGGACGACATGGCACAAGTGGTTGCCGCGGGCGTCGACGCCGTGGTGAGCAACCGCATCGGTGCGCTCGTGCGGTTCTTGGCGGGTGAAGAGCCGGCGGAGCGCCGCTGCCGGTGATGCGCTTCCAAAAACCGTAAACCACTCGGTGGCCGCTGCCGGTGATGTCTCCAAAAACCGTAAACCACTCGGTGGATAGTTTTGGGCGACATCACCCGGAAGCCGTCACCCGGGTAGCTTCCTCTCGGTCTCCGTCACGGCAGGGAGTCGATAGATCGCGACCGGGTCGTCGGTCAGCTCCGAGGGGATCGCCTTGACCGCCGCCAGCTCGAACCCGTTCTTCTCGAGGACGCGCCGCGAGGCGAGGTTCCGTGCATCGGGGTCGGCCGTGACCGCACAGCCGGGATGCGCCGCCCGGACTACGCGGACCAGCTCGCCGATCAATTCGGTGCCCACGCCGCTCCCGACAAAGGCGGCGTCGCCGATGGCGTAGTCCACGCCGACGTCGCCCGGTCCGGCGCCGATCTCGGCGGCCCACTGCGCGTCGATCGCACAGAGGTACCACTGGCACCAGCCGACGGGCACCTCGCCCGCGGACGCCAGCAGCACGTGGACCGCCTGCTCCCCCGCCACGCTGCGCCCCAGGTCGTCGGCCTCCTCCTCCAGCGAGGAGCCGGCCAGGAACCAGCGGGCGACGTGCGGCACCGAGAGCCAGCGGGCCACCAACCGAAGGTCCTCCAGTCGCATCGGGCGCAGGGTGAGCACGCGGTGACCCGTTCCCTCAAGCGGCGACGCCGGGGCTGCTCAACGAGCTTCCTCGCCCACCGCTGCGGCGCCGTCCCCGCTCCGAGAGCGTCGAAGGCTGCATTGACCAGCGGCGGCAAGCGCATGGGGAGGCACCGTGGTCGCAAACGTCTTCGGTCCCGATGTCTTCGTCGTACTGGTCCTGGCGGTCGTCTTCGTGGCGCTGCCGCTCTGGGCCATCGTGGATGCGGCGTCCCGTCCGACGGGTGCCTTCGCCGCGGCCGGATCCAACAAGGCGATGTGGATCATTCTCATCGCCGCCTGTTGGTTGCTGACCGGGTTTATCGGCACGATCCTCTCCGTGGTCTACCTCGCGTCCATCCGGCCGAGGGTTCGCGCCGTCGGCGGGTAGCGACCCTGCAGCCAAGCTTGGAGCAGGCTCAGACCGTCAGACCATCAGACCATCAGGACCACGGGCACGATCATGGGCCGGCGCCGGGTACGGTCGCCCACGAAGCGGCCCAGAGCACGGCGCGTGGTGCGGCTCAAGGCCTCGATGTCGTGCGCACCGTCGCGCAGTGACTGGGTGACGGCGGCCCCGACAACCTCGCTCGCCTCTTCGAGCAGCTCCTCCGCCTCCGGTGCGTGCACCCAGCCCCTCGTCTCGATCACCGCCGGGACGCTGAGCTTGCACTCCTGGCGGTCGACGGTGACGACGACCATGACCACACCCTCCTCCGCCAGCTTCTGGCGGTCGCGCAATACGCCGTGCTCGATGTCCCCCACCGTGCCGTCCACGTAGACGTAGCCCGCCGGTACCCGGCCCTGCCGGTTGATTCCCTTGGCGTCGAGCGCGATCACGTCGCCGTCCTCGCACAGCAGGACCTTGGCCGGGTCGATGCCCATCGACAGTGCCAGGCGGGCGTGGTGGACCATATGGCGGTACTCGCCGTGCACGGGCACGAAGCACTCGGGCCGGGTCACGGCCATGAGCGTCCGCAGCTCGCCCTGGCGGGCGTGCCCGCTCACGTGGACCGCCTCCGCGCCCGAGTGCACCACCTCGGCTCCGCGGCGGTAGAGATCGTCGATCACCTGGCCCACCGACCACTCGTTGCCCGGGATGGGGTGGGCGCTGATCACCACCACGTCGTCCTCGCCGACGCGCAGCCACTTGTTCTCTCCCGTCGCCATGAGCGAGAGAGCCGACATCGGCTCGCCCTGCGAGCCCGTCGAGATTACGCAGATCTCCCCGGCCGGGACGCTGTCCACGTCCTCGATGTCCACCTGCACGCCGTCGGGGATGCTGATGATGCCGAGCCGCATCCCGAGCTCGACGTTCTTGCCCATGGAGCGGCCGAGGGTGGCCACCTTGCGCCCGGTGGCGACGGCGGCGTCGATGATCTGCTGCACCCGGTGCATGTGGCTGGCGAAGCACGCCACGATGAGGCGCTTGCCCGACTCCGCCGCGAAGACGCGCCGCAACACCACGCCGACGGAGGACTCCGACTCGGTGAACCCCGGCTCCTCGGCGTTGGTCGAGTCGGACAGCAGCAGCCGGATCCCCTCGGTCTCGGCCAGCTCGCCCATGCGAGCCAGGTCGGTGCGCCGGCCGTCCACCGGCTGCAGGTCGAGTTTGAAGTCGCCCGAGTGCAGGATCACGCCCTGCGGCGTGTGGAACGCGATGGCCATGGACTCGGGCACCGAGTGCGTCACCGGGATGAACTCCACGTCGCACGCACCGATGCGCAGCCGTTCGCCGTCGGCCACCACGACGAACTGCGTCTTGTCGGCCAGGCCCGCCTCCTCGACGCGGTGCCGGGCCAGGCCGACGGTCAGCTCGGAGCCGTAGATGGGCGCGTGCAAGTCCCGCAGCAGGTAGGCCAGGCCCCCCGTGTGGTCCTCGTGGCCGTGGGTGAGCACGATCCCGTCCACCCGGTCAGCGCGCTCGTGCAGGTAGGTGAACTCGGGGAGGACGAGGTCGATCCCGGGCATGTCGGGGTCCGGGAACATGATGCCGCAGTCGAGGACGACGATGCGCCCCTCGACCTCGATGCACGCGCAATTGCGGCCGATCTCGCCCAGTCCGCCGAGGAAGACGACCCGAACCGCCTTCGGCTTGCCGCGGTCAGGCAAGCGGGGCGCCTGTCAACGCCGGCGGTCCGACCGCGGCCAGGATCTTGGCTGCCTGCGCGTCGAGCTCGGGCGTCGACGCCCCCATAGGCAGGCGGCACTGGCCGACCCGAAGCCCCAACGCCCGCAGGATCGCCTTGGCCGGCAGCGGGTTCGGGAATTCCGGCGTCGACTCGAAGTCGAAGGAGTCGAGCAGCTCGGCGTTGCCGACGATGGCGGCCGCCAGGTCGCCCGCCAGGAAGGCGTCGACCACCCGGCGCAGCTGGGGGCCTACCCAGTGGCCGGCGACGCTCACGACGCCGATGGCGCCGACGGCCATGAGGGGCAGCGTCATCACGTCGTCGCCGCTGTAGATCTCGAACCCGGCCGGCACCTGCGCGGCCAGGTGGGCCGTGGTCGGCGGGTCGCCCGCGGCGTCCTTGAGTGCCACGACGGCCGGGACCTCGCGTGACAGGCGCAGCAGGGTCTCGGTGGCGATGCGCCGTCCCGTCCGCACCGGGATGTCGTAGAGCATGACCGGCAGGTCGCCGGCGGCCTCCGCGACGGCACGGAAGTGCTGGTAGAGCCCGGACTGCGCGGGTCGGTTGTAGTAGGGCGTGACGACGAGGACCCCGGCAACCCCGCATTCGGTGGCCCGCCTGGTCATGTCGACCGAGTGCGCCGTGTCGTTGGATCCGGTCCCGGCCACGACCGGCACCGTGACCGCCCCGGCGACGGTGCGCCACAGCTCGACCTTCTCGTCGTCGGTCAGCACCGAACTCTCGCCGGTCGAGCCGGAGAGCACCAGGCCGTCGCTGCCGTGCGCGACCAGCCAGCGGGCGAGCTCGGTCGCCGCAGGAAGGTCGAGTGCGCCGCCCTCGTCGAACGGCGTCACCATGGCGGTGACTACCCGCCCGAAACGGGGCACGTCCTGCAGGGAGCTCATTGCCCCCTCAGGCTACCAGCGCGGTGTTCGCCGCTCAGGCGACGTTGCGCTCGGCGGGCGAGCCGTCGGCAAAGGCGTCCTCGTCCTCGGTCGAATCCGTCAGGTTCTCGAAGGCGATCGCGCCCATCTCGGTGAACTTCTCGCGCAGCCAGCCGTCCGCCGCGTCGAGCAGCCCGAGCTTCTTGAGGTTCGGGACGATCTTGGAGAAGAGCAGGATCTGGAAGTCGTCGCGCTCGGGCGCCGCCTGCATGACCTTGACCACGTCGGCGGTGGGGACCTCCATGCGCTCCCAGACCTCCTGCATCGCCATGCGGTCCTTCATGCGGATCGCGGCCTCGAATGCGAACTCCTGGCGCTCGCGCAGCTCCGCTGCCGAGAGCTCCTTGTAGTACTCCTGGAGGCTGAGGACACCGAAGGCGACATGGCGCGCCTCGTCTGCCATCACGTAGCGCAGCATCTTCTTCAGCAGCGGCTCCGTCGTCATCATGTGGATAAAGCCGAAAGCGGCCAGCGCCAGGCCCTCGACCATGATCTGCATGCCCAGGTAGGTCATGTCCCAGCGCGAGTCCGACACGATGTCGTCGAGCAGCAGCCCGAGGTGGGCGTTCATCGGGTAGTGGCCCGACAGCTTCTCGTCCAGGTACTTGGAGAACACCTCGACGTGACGGGCCTCGTCCATCACCTGGGTGGCGGCGTAGTACTTGGCGTCGATCCACGGGACCGTCTCGACGATCTTGGCCGTGCACAACAGCGCGCCCTGCTCGCCGTGCATGAATTGGGACAGCAGCCAGTTCTGGTTCTGGATCCCGAACTCGAGGAACTTCTTCTCGTCCCACTTTTCGAGCACGGTGCCGGCCAGCGCCGAATCGTCCCACTGCATCTGGGCCGCGTTGGCCTCGGCATTGGCCATGACCACCTTCTCCTGGTCCACCTCGATCGACCAGTCCAGGTCGGTCTGCGCATTCCACTGCGCCTTCTTGGCCTTCTCGTAGAGCTTGTCGAGCTGCGGCTTGGCACCCTTCTGGTAATCCCAGGTGAACTCGGCCGGGCAGTTGTCGGGGACGCGGTGGAACCCCTCCTTGTCGTAGTGGCCGACGAAGCTCAGCACCGCCTCCAGGTCGTCAATGCTCTCTCGGCCGATCAGTTCGACGTTGGACCCGAACTGCTGCTCCTGGTCGTCGAGTGTCGTCATTGTGTGCCGCCCCCTTATTGGTCGGTTATTGGTCGGTCGTGCTGCAGATGGGACTGGATGTGTCGCGAGAACGAGGAACGGGCCCGGGAGCGTCCACGCGCAGGGCCAGGATGCCGGGCAGGACGAAGGCGCGGACGAGGGCCCGCGTCGCCCGCGGGTCTCTCAGGTCGGTTGCCGTCGTCTGGTCGGAGCAATAAGCGAGGACGATGCGCACGGCCCACTCGGCGGCGCGCGACGCCTGCTCGGGCTCGAGCCAACGGCCGAAGAACGGTGCCGCCAGGTCGCCGGCAACGAGGAGGACACGGTCGAGCTCGGCGAAGGTGAGATAGGGCAGGACGGCGCCGGGCTCGTACGCCAACAGGTAGGACAGCGCGGCGTGCGAGCGCAACTGGCGAGCCGCTTCGACGATGCCCGCCACGAGCACGTCCTCGAGATCGGCCGCCTCTCCCATGGCGACGGCCAACGATGAGAAGAGCCGGGCCACCTCGGTCTCGACGACGGCGGCGAGGATGTCCTCCTTGCCCCGAGGGAAGGCCCGGTAGGCGGTGGCCCGGGACAGCCCGGCCTCCCGGGCGATCTCGTCCACCGTGGTCTTGGCGATCCCTTGCCGGGCCAAGCATCGCAACGCCCCGTCGACCAGACGGACCCTCGTCGATGACCGGTCGTCAGCGCCCAGATGCCGGACGACCCTGTCCTTGCCTCCGGTCAGTGTCCCCGGGAGCCCCCGATCCGGCCTTGCGGCTGTCACACCCACTTGTGAAACAGTATGTCGATTTTTGTCTCAGTGTCAACCAGGGTCAACTCAGGTTGACGTGGCCGGGAGCGATGGAGGTGAGCAGGAGCACCAGCACCGCGAGCACCACCGCGCTGCCCCCGATCGTGACGGCCAGCGCCGCCGTGCGGTCGCGCAGGCCGCCGGCGTAGTCGTAGACGAAGGCGAGGAGGGCCCCGGTGGCCACGCCACCCAGGTGGGCGCGCCAGTCGATGCCACCGGTGAAGCCGATGGCCAGGTTGAGGACCAGCAGGGCAACGACCGGCGCGATGGGGAGGCGTCGCCGCAGACCGATGACCACGTAGGCCCCGAGCACCCCCATGATCGCCCCGGAGGCGCCGAGCCCGAGGATGTTGGCGGGGCTCAGCAGATACGAGCAGACGCTCCCCCCGAGGCCGGCGATCAGATAGAGGGCGAGGAAGCGCACCCGGCCGAGGAGCACCTCGACGGCCGGGCCCACGATCAGCAGCGCGATCATGTTGAAGAGGATGTGCTGGAAGTTGGCGTGCAGGAACATGGCCGTAAAGGCCCGGTAGTACTGGTGCAGATAGTGCATCTCGTTCGGTTGCAGCGCGTAGCGGTCGATCACCGCGGCGTCGTTACCGAAGCGTTCGAGGAAGAACACGATCACGTTGGCCGCGATGATCGCGAGCACAAGGGGCGTTGGGTTGGTCGAGCCGACCACGCCGGTGCGTCCCGGTCCTGTGTGGGTGAACGCAGGGACGTGGCGCGAGCGCTTGGCCCCCTCGGAGGTGCACGCGGGACACTGCCAACCGACACGCGCCTCCACCATGCAGTCGGTGCAGATGGGCTTGTCGCAGTGCGCGCAAGTGACTGAGGCCGCCCGCTCGGGGTGGCGATAGCACGGTGGCGTCCGCGCCGGCTCCGGCGCGGGTTGGGACGCCGGACCGCTCACCGGATGCCGGCCAGGAGCTCGGAGCGGACGAGTAGCGCCACCTGCTCCGGGTCGCTCAGGTCCCAACGTCCCGGCGAGGCGATGTAGGAGAGCACCATCCGGGCCAGGAACTCGGCCGCGACGTCGAGCTCGGGCCCTTCCGCCATCCCGTGGCGCACGAGATAGGGCGAGAGGAACGCCGCCACGAGGGCCTCGGTCTGGTCGGACTCGGTGGTGAGGCGCGGCAGCAGGATCTCGGGCTCGGTCACCAAGATGCGCTGGAGGACCTCGTGTTCGAGCACGGCACGGTGCGCGAACATCAACCCGCGCTCCATCACCTCCTCCAGGGTTCCGGCGTCGGAGACCTCTTGGTAGAGGCGGAGGAAGAAGCGGGAGAACTCCCACCCCACGACCGCCGAAATGAGCTCGTCGCGCCCGCCGGGGAAGTAGCGGTACACCGTCGCCCGTGAGACGCCCGCCTCGCGCGCCGCGTCCTCGACCGTTGTCTTGGCCAGGCCCCACCGCGCCACGCAGTCGTAGGTCGCCTGAAGGAGCCGCTCCCTGACCTCGGGGTTCACAGTCCCAGCAACGCCTCGAGGCCGACGGTGAGGCCGGGGCGGTCAGCCACCGCTCGCACGGCCAGCAGGACGCCCGGCATGAACGAGACCCGGTCGTAGGAATCGTGGCGGATGCTCAGGCTCTGGCCCGGGGCGCCGAAGATGACCTCTTCGTGCGCCACCAGGCCCGGGAGCCGGACCGAGTGCAGGTGGACCCCGCCCGTGCTCTCCGCGCCTCGTGCCCCGGGCAGCACGAAGTCCTTCGTCGGGTCGGGAGGCAGCGGGCCACGCCCGGCTGATCGCCGGGCCTCCTCGATGCCCCGGGCGGTCTGGAGCGCCGTCGCCGACGGCGCGTCGCGCTTGGCGTCGTGGTGCAGCTCGATCACCTCGACCCCGTCCATGTGCGGGGCGGCCAGGCGGCTGAAGTGCATGAGCAGGACGGCGCCGATGGCGAAGTTCGCCGCAACGATGGCATTGGCGCCCGAGCCCTCGAAGTGCCGGCGCACCGCGAGCAGGTCCGCGTCGGTGAGCCCGCTCGTGCCGATGACCGCGTGCACCTTCTGCTGGACGTAGTGGGGCACGTTGTGCCGCACCGCATCGGCGATGGTGAAGTCGACGACGACCTCGGCCCCCAGGTCGGAGAGGGCATTGACCTCTCCCACGATGATCCGTCCACACGCGTCGCCCCCGACGTGGGCGGGATCGACCGCCGCCACGAGCTCGAGGTCGGCCGCTCCCTGCACGGCGCGACACACTTCCTGGCCCATGCGGCCGCCGGCGCCGACGACACCGACCGTCACCATGGCCCGAGGCTACCGGGCAGCCATGGCGGGCAGATGGGACTGGAAGCCGTCCTCGTCGAAGGGTCCCACCGCGCTCATGGTGCGCGGCGCCTGTGCCAGCTGGGCCGCGACATCGAGCACCTGCGCGCGGTCGATGGCCTCGATCTTGGCGATCACGTCGTCCACCGTGAGCACCTCGCCGTGCAGGAGCATGGCGGCGCCGATGCGGCTCATCCGCGCGCCCGAGTCCTCGCCCGAGAGCAGCATCTCGGCGCGTAGGTTGCCCTTGGCCACGGCCAGCTCCCGCTCGGTCACGCCGTCGGTGGCCAGGTGCTCCAGTTCGTCGTTGACGATGCGCAGCACTTCGCTCACGTGCTCGGGCGCCGTGCCCACCACGATGGCCAATGATCCGGCGTCCTGGTAGGCAGCGCGTTCGGACCACACCGAGTAGGCCAGGCCGCGCTGCTCGCGCACCTTCTGGAACAGGCGGCTCGAGAGCCCGCCCCCGAGCACGTGGTTGAGCACCGCCAGCGCCCAGCGGCGCTCGTCGAAGCGCGACACCGAGCGGGCGCCGTAGACGAGGTGCGCCTGCTCCGTGGACCGCTGCACCACGTCGAGGCCCACCACGTCGGATCCGGGTTCGGTACGCGGCGGGATCGCTCCCCCGCGCACCCCGGCGAAGCGGCGCTCGAGGTCCGCCGCGACCTCCTCGTGGCAGCAGTCGCCGGCGACCGAGACCACCATGTTGGCGGGCCGGTAGTGCTCCGCGAAGAAGACGGCGATGTCGTCGCGAGTGATGCGCTGCACCGTTGCCGCCGTCCCGAGCGTGTCGCGCCCGAGGGGGTGGTCGGGGAAGAGGGCCGACTGCCAGCGCTCGGCTGCCAGGTCCGCCGGCTCGTCCGCGTGCATCAGGATCTCGTCGAGGATCACGGTGCGCTCGGCCTCGATGTCCTCGGGCCGCAGCGCGGGCTCCCACATGATGTCGCTCAGGATGTCGAGGCCGAGGCCGAGGTCATCCGAGAGGAGCCGCACGTAGAACGTCGTGTACTCCTTGGTGGTGAAGGCGTTGCAGTCGCCCCCCACCTCGTCGAGCGCCTCGGCAATGGCAGCGGCCGACCGCCGGTCCGTGCCCTTGAAGAGGAGGTGCTCGAGGAAGTGCGAGGCCCCGGCCAGCCCGGGGGGCTCGTCACGCGACCCGGTGCCGACCCAATAGGCGACCGCCACCGACCGGACGTCCGCCATGGTCTCGGTGACCAGGCGGATGCCGCTCGGCAGGACCGATGTCTCGATCAACGACGGCGGGAACGGCCGCGCGAGGGCCGGCGGTCGCGATCGCTTCCGCCGCGTCCACTCTCGGCCTCGACGGCGCCGGGCCCGAGGTCGCCCAGGTCCGCCACCAGCTCGGCCTCGAACGCGTCCTCGAAGGAAGGCACCGAATCACCCGATCGTGCAGCGGCCGGGGCCGGGGCCGGGGCGCTGTCACGGTTGGCGCGGTCCCCGTTGCCCGCAGCGTCGGACGCCACCGCGGGCGCCGAGGCCAGGGACAGGGATACCTTGCCCTGTGGGTCGATGTCGTCCACCCGCACCTCGATCGGCTGGCCGAGGCTGAGGACGTCCTCCACGTTGTTGATGCGCTTGCCGCCGGCCAGCGGGGAGAGCTTCGAGATGTGCAGCAGGCCGTCGCGGCCCGGCAGCACGTTCACGAAGGCCCCGAACTTGGTGATGTTGACCACTTTGCCGTCGTAGACGGCTCCCACGTCGGCTGTCGGCGGGTCCAGGATCAGCGAGATGCGGCGACGGGCCTCCTCGACGGCGTTGCTGTCCTTGGCCCCGATGGTCACCGTGCCGACGACGCCGTCGTCGTCCACCGCGATGTCCGCGCCGGTCTCCTGCTGCAAGGTGTTGATGACCTTGCCCTTGGGACCGATGACTTCGCCGATCTTGTCGATCGGGATCTCCATCGACACGATCTTCGGCGCGCTGGTCGCCACGTGGGCTCGGGGCTCGGCGATGGCCCCCGCCATCACGTCGAGGATGATGAGGCGCGCCTCTTTGGCCTGCAGCAGCGCCTTGGCCAGCACGTCGGCGGGCAATCCGTCGATCTTCGTGTCCAGCTGCAGTGCGGTCACCGCCTCGGCCGTGCCCGCCACCTTGAAGTCCATATCGCCGAAGGCGTCCTCGGAGCCGAGGATGTCCGTCAGGGTCACGTAGGTCCCCTCGTCGTAGACGAGGCCCATGGCGATCCCGGCCACCGGGGCCTTGATGGGCACGCCGGCGGCCATCAACGACAGCGTGGATCCGCAGACCGACGCCATCGACGTCGACCCGTTCGAGGCGAGCACGTCGGACACCACCCGGATGGCGTAGGGGAACTGCTCCTCGCTCGGGACCACCGGCAGCAACGCCCGCTCGGCCAGCAGCCCGTGGCCGATCTCGCGGCGCTTCGGGCCCCGCATGAAGCCGGTCTCGCCCGTCGAGAACGGCGGGAAGTTGTAGTGGTGCATGTAGCGCTTGGACTCGATCGGGGTGATCGTGTCGAGCAGCTGGTTCATGCGCGGCATGCCGAGCGTCGTCACGTTCAATACCTGCGTCTCGCCGCGCTGGAAGAGCGCCGACCCGTGCGCCGTGGGCAACAGGTCGATCTCTGCCGACAGGGGACGGATGTCCGCGGTGCCCCGTCCGTCGACTCGCACGCCGTCCTCGACGATGCGCTTGCGCACCAGCTTCTTGGTCAGCGCGCGGATGGCGGCCTTGACCTCGCCGGCCCGCTCGGGGAACTCCTCTGCGAGCGCAGTCTTGATCTCGTCGCCGGCGGCGTCGAGCGCTGCGTTGCGCTGGACCTTGGTCGTCACCAGGTTCGCCTTGGCGATCAGCTCGGTGCCGACGGCCTGGACCCGCTGCCAGACGTCGTCCTCGTAATCGACGAAGATCGAGTACGGGATCGTCTCGATCGGGCCGCGGGTGGCGGTGAAGGACTCGACGAGGGCCCGCTGGAGGTTGATCGACTCTCGGATCCACTGCTTGGCGGCCTCGAGGCCCTGCGCGAGCACCTCTTCGGTCACCTTGGGTGCGCCGTCGCCGTAGTAGGACCACGACTTCTCGGTCCCGCCGGCCTCGACCATCATGATGGCGATCTCGCTCTCGGCGTCCTCGGTCAGCGCCCGGCCGGCGACGACCAGCTCGAACGTGGACTCCTCACCCTCTTGGAAGCTCGGGTGCGGGATCCAGGTGCCCTCGGTGGAGTACGCGATACGGACCGCCCCGATCGGGCCGTCGAAGGGGATGCCCGAGATCATCAGCGCGGCCGACGACGCGTTGATGGCGAGGACGTCGTGCGGGTTGACCTGGTCGGCGCCCACGACGGTGCCCACGATGTGGACCTCGTTGCGGAAGCCTTCGGGGAAGGAGGGCCGCAGCGGCCGGTCGATCAGGCGATCGGTCAGGATGGCCTGGTCCGATGCTTTGCCCTCGCGACGGAAGAACGAGCCCGGGATCTTCCCGGCGGCATAGGCGCGCTCCTCGATGTCGACGGTCAAGGGGAAGAAGTCGGTCCCTTCCCGGACCGAACGGGCGGCCGTCGCGGTAGCAATCACGACGGTGTCCCCGATGCGGCCGACGACGGCGCCGTCGGCCAGTTGGGCGAGTTTCCCCGCCTCGAAGGACATGTTGAGATCGGTCCCGCTGATCGGGGCCGAAACGGAAATGGCATCAGACATGATGCTCCTCGTCTGTCGGGGGCATCTCCGTTTCTGGTTCCCAGTGGTCGACCACCTCGCACCCGAAGTGACCGGCGACTGGCAGCCAGCTGCTCGAGACGCCCGTTCTGTGTGGTGCTCCCGCTACCTTCGGATGCCGAGGCGGCTGATGATGGAGCGGTAGCGCTCGACGTCGTTCTTGCGGACGTAGTCGAGCAGCCGCCGGCGCTGACCGATGAGCTTCATCAGGCCGCGCCGGGTGTGGTGGTCCCCTTTGTGCTCCTTGAGGTGCTCCGTCAGGTGATTGATCCGACCGGACAGCAGGGCAATCTGCACCTCGGGAGAGCCGGTGTCATGGTCGTGCAACCGGTACTCGGCGATGGTGGCCTGCGTGTCGGGCATGCAAAAATCCTCTAGAGACGTCGTCGGAGTGGACCAGGAACCTGTCCCCGGCCGCATTCCATGTTAGCAGCCGCCCTCTGATCAGGGAAGATCGGCTGCGGCGAGCACCCGCTCGGTGGCCGCGACGTCGGCCCTCATCTGCGCTACCAGGTCTTCGACCGAGTCGAAGCGCTGCTCGCCGCGCAGGCGGTGGGCGAATGACACCCGGGCCGGCTCGCCGTAGAGGTCGCCGTCGAAGTGCAGGAGGTAGGCCTCGACCAGCACCGGCGCGGTGCCCGGCTCGTAGAAGGTGGGCCGGCGACCCACGGAGATGGCCGCCCGGTGCACGGTGCCGTCGGGCCGGCGGTAGTGGCCCGCGTAGACGGCGTCGGCCGGGAGCGCGATGTCGTCGGGTACGGCCAGGTTGGCGGTGGGAAACCCGAGTTCGGGTCCGCCTCGCCCGTCGCCGCGCACGATGGGGCCGCGCACCTCGTGGGGCCGGCCGAGAAGGCGACCAGCCTCCTCGACGTTGCCCTGCGCCAGCAAGGCTCGGATCCGGGTCGACGACACCGGCTCGGTGCCCACGCCGGTCAGGCCCACGCCCACGACATCGAAGCCGTGTTCGGCCCCGAGCTCGCGCAGCAGTGCGATATTCCCCCGCCGGCCGTGCCCGAAGTGGAAGTCCTCCCCCACTACGACCAGCCGGGCGGACAACTCGTCGACGAGCACCTCCTTGACGAAGTCCTCGGCCGATTCGTCAGCCCGGGCCTTGTCGAAGGGGACGACGAGCGTCCGGTCGATCCCGCAGTCGGCCAGCAGCTCGAGCTTCTGATCAAGGCTCGTGAGTTGCTTGGGCGCCGACTCGGGCCGCACCACGTAGGCGGGGTGGCGGTCGAACGTGACCACGACCGTGGAGAGGCCGGCCGCGGCGGCCCGCTCGCTCAGGTCTCGAAGGAGGGCGCGATGCCCCAGGTGCACGCCGTCGTAGGCGCCGATGGTGACGGCAGTTCCTGGCCCGGGCATCGCGTGATGAGGGTAGTCGGGCCTTGGTCAGTCCCCGGCGACCACGACGGCGGGCCGGATCCGGTCCGTGCCGGTCGCCTCGTAGACAGCCAGCAGGGTCCCGCTCTCGTCGAGCATGGCCCACGGGCCCTCCCCCGCGGCGCCCAGTGGCACGCGGTCCAGGGGCAGGCCCGTGCGGATGGATGCCGCGACGGCGGGGTCGACGGTCACGGCCTCGAGGTCGCGCATGGCCTCCGCCGGCGTCAGCAGGGCGCCGGTGTCGATGCGCTCGAGCGGCCGCATCTCCGGCCCGCCGAAGGAGCCGATGTGCGTCCGGCGCAGGTTGGCCACGTGCGCGCCCCCGCCGAGCGCCTGGCCCAGGTCCTGGGCCAACACGCGGATGTAGGTGCCCGACGAGCATTGCACCGTGGCCCGGTAGACGCCCGGCCGCGTCGGGTCGGGCTCGGCATCGAAGCGGTACACGGTCACGGTCCGGGGGGCACGCTCGACCTCGATGCCCTGCCGGGCCAGCTCGTGCAGCCGCCGACCGCCCACCTTGACCGCCGAGACCATGGGTGGCACCTGCTCGATCTCACCGGTCAGCTCGGCCGCGGCCCGCCGCACATCGTCCGGGCCGACGTGCGACATGTCGTAGGTGCCGACGACCTCCCCCGACGCGTCGAGCGTGGACGTCGCCGTCCCCAGCACGATGTCGGTGACGTAGGTCTTCGGCAGCACGGTGAGGAAGCGCAGCAGCCGCGTCACCCGCCCCAGCCCGACCAGCAGGACGCCCGTGGCGTCGGGGTCGAGTGTCCCGGCATGCCCGACCCGACGCTGCCCGAAGATGCGCCGGCAGCGGGCCACCACGTCGTGCGAGGTCCAGCCGGCCTCCTTGTCGACGACCACCAGCCCGTTCGCGCTCACTGACGGACCCGTCCCCTCGTCCGCCGGCAATGCAGAGTCGCCGGCGTGGGCGCCGGAGCCGCCGGCGGCGCCGACCCCACGCATACCCCCGGAAACTCCGCGCCGATCCGTTTACAGTTTCTGGAGGCATCCACGGCGCCCTTGACGGCAGCGCCCACACCCGAAACGCCCTCGCCCGCAGCGCCCACACCCGCAACGCCCTCGCCCACGGCGCCCCCGTCCGCGGCGCTCACTGCGGCCCGGCCGGCGGCTCCCCCTCGTCTTCTCGGTGCAGGCCACGCAGCAACTCCTCGACCCGGGAGCCGCTCTCGATGGCGGGGTCGGCCCGGAAGCGAAGGCGCGGCGTGCGCTTCATCGTCATCTGGGAGCCGATGTGGCGTTGCAGGCGGCCGCGGTGTTCCTCGAGCGCGACCTCGGTCTCTTCGGACAGCGAGGCCAGGAACACCACGGCCGTGCGCATGTCGGCCGCCACCTCGACCGAGGTCACCGTCACCATGGGCACCTCGTCGGCGTCGGACAGCCGCTCGAGCTCCTCGGCGACCACCTGCCGCAGCACCTGGTTGACCCGCAGCGCTCGCGGGTATGTCGCCGTGCGCCGTTTCACCGCGTCACCTCGGTTCTCGCTCCACCGCTCGACCTGCGCCCTGTGCCCTGTGCCTGCGCCCCGAGCTCGTGCCGGCACGTCGATCACGTGCCGAGCCGGAGCCTGAGAACCTGACTCAGGTCCGGGCGATCTCGCGCTCCTCGTAGGTCTCGATCACGTCGCCATCCTTGAGGTCCTGGAAGTCCGAGAGCCCGATGCCGCACTCGAAGCCCGCGGCGACCTCCCGCACATCTTCCTTGAAGCGGCGCAGCGAATTGATGGATCCCTTCCAGATGACCGTGCCCTCGCGGAGGAAGCGGACCTTCGAGCCGCGGGTGATCCGGCCCTCCCGCACGTAGCAACCGGCGACGGCGCCGACCCGGGGCACCCGGAACACCTCGCGCACCTCGGCCTCGCCGGTGACGACCTCCTCGAAGAGCGGGGAGAGCAGGCCCAGCATGGCCGCCTCGAGGTCCTCGAGCAGCTTGTAGATGATCTCGTAGGTCCGGATCTCCACGTGGGACTGCTCGGCCATCTCCCGGGCCCGCCGGTCCGGCCGCACGTTGAACCCGATGATGGTGGCATTGGACGCGGCGGCCAGTTGGACGTCGTTCTCGGTGATGCCGCCGATGCCGCGCAGGACGAAGCTCAGCTTCACGTCGTCGCGCTCCAACCGTCTCAGCGACTCGGTCACCGCCTCGAGCGAGCCTTGCACGTCGGCCTTCAGCACGATGTTCAGGGTCGCCGTCTCGCCCCGCGAGATCTGCTCGAACAGGTCCTCCAACCTCGCACCCGTCGCCGCGGCCACCGGCTTGTGGCCGGACAGGCGGAAGCGCTGGGCGCGCGCCTCGCCCAGGGTGCGGGCGCGGGCCAGGTCCTTGGCGCCGCGCATCTCGTCACCGGCGCGCGGCGGCTCGGAGAACCCGAGTACCTGCACCGGCGTCGAGGGCAGTGCCTCCTTGATGTGGTCGCCCCGGTCGTCGACCAGCGCCTTCACCTTGCCCCAGGCGGCACCGGCGACCACCGGGTCGCCGACGCGCAGGGTCCCCTGCTGCACGATCACCGTGGCCACGGGGCCGCGCCCCGCCTCGAGGTTGGCCTCGAGCACGACACCGCGTGCCTCACCCTCGACGCGAGCCGTCAGCTCCTCCACTTCGGCGACGGTCACGACCTGCTCGAGCAGGTCGTCGACGCCGGTGCCCTGCAGGGCCGAGACCTCGACGGTGATGGTGTCGCCGCCCCACTGCTCGGGCACGAGCTCGCGCTCGGAGAGCTGCTGGAGCACGCGCTGGGGGTCGGCGTCGGGCCGGTCCATCTTGTTGACGGCCACGATGATGGGCACGTCTGCCGCCTTGGCGTGGTCGATGGCCTCGACTGTCTGGGGCATCACCCCGTCGTCGGCTGCCACCACCAGGATCACGATGTCGGTCACCTGCGCGCCACGGGCGCGCATGGCCGTGAAGGCCGCGTGGCCCGGGGTGTCGATGAAGGTGATCGGGTGGTCCTGCCACTCGACCTGGTACGCGCCGATGTGCTGCGTGATGCCGCCCGCCTCCCCCGCCACCACGTTGCTGGAGCGGATGCGGTCGAGCAGCAGCGTCTTGCCGTGGTCGACGTGGCCCATGACCGTGACCACGGGCGGGCGCGGCCGCTGGTCGGCCTCGTCCTCTTCGTCGTCGGGCTCGAAGTAGCGGGCCAGCAGCTCGGCCTCTTGCTCCTCGCCGGGGTCGACCAGCCGGATCTCGGCGCCGATCTCCGCGGCGAACAACTCGATCATGTCGTCGGTCAGCGACTGGGTCGCCATGACCATCTCGCCCTGCAGGAGCAGGAAACGCACGATGTCGCCCGCGCTGCGGTTGAGCTTCGGCCCGAGGTCGCGCGCGGTCGAGCCGCGCTCGATGATGATCTCGCCCTCGGGCACCGGCGCCGTCGAGGGTTGGTACGTGGTCAGCTGCGTGGGCTCGAGCTCTTCGAGGTTGCGCCGGCGCCGGCGGGCCCGGCGTTGGGGTGGACGCCGTCCGGGCATCCCGCCCCGCCCGCCCTGCGGCGGTGCGCCGGCCGGAGCGCCTGCGCCCGAGCGGCCGGCGAAGCCTCCCCCGGTCCGGCCGCCGAAGCCGCCACCACCCGAGGGACCGCCGCCCGCGGGACGGCCGCCACCGCCGGCGGGTCGTCCCCCGGTGCGGGGCGGGTACGAGGAGCCGCCGGGACGCGGCGAAGGAGGGGCGGTCGCCTTCCGGCCACCCATCCCGGGCGGCGGCGGGATGGGGCGCCCGCTCGGGCCTATCGGCGGCCGACCGGGCGGTGGCGGCACGGGCCGGCCCGATGGGCTGATCGGCGGGCGGGCCCGGCGCTGCTGATCGGGTGCGGTCGGCGCCGCGGGCGCGGACTGCGCGGCGGGAGCGGACTGCGCCGCCGTGGTCTGCGTGGCCGAGGCGGCGGGGGCATGGGGCGCGGGCGAGCCCGTCGCCGGCGCCGTCGCGGGCGCCGCGGCCGGCGCGGCCGTCGGTCGGCTGGTGACGAGACGCGAAGAGCGCGGGGGCGCCTCGGTGCCGCCGCCGCTGCCCGCTGATGCCGCCGCAGGTTCGGGAGCCGACGTGGCCGGGCCCGAACCCGCACCCGAACCCGAGCCCGTGCGAGCGGGCGCGGCCGGGCGGGGTGGGGCGTTCTTGGCCGGGGCCGTCGTGGCAGCGCCCGCGCTCGATGAGGCGGCGACCGCGCGCCGCGCCGGCGCGCCGGCGGCGGGCGCAGCACCGGAGCTCGTGGATGCCGCTGCGGGCGCGCTGGCAGGCGCGCCGCTCGATGCCGGGGCGGACGTTGCGGCGGCCGGCGCCTTCTTCGCCGCCGGCTCCGACTTCTTGGCTGCCTTCTTGGCCGGGGCGGGCTCCTCGGGTTGCACCGGGCGGCGCAGACCCTCCGCATCGGCCTTCCGGCGGACGCGGTCGGCCTGCGCGTCCTCGATGGACGACGAGTGGCTCTTCACCCCGATCCCCAGGGAAAGGGCCAGCTCGAGCCCTTCCTTGTTGGTAAGGCCTAGTTCTTTGGCCAGCTCATAGACGCGAATCTTCTTCGGCAAGTGGTTCTCTTTGTCCTTGTTTGCTTTCGGGGCCCGGCCGCAGCCCAGCCCCCCATCCTCGCACATCGGGTGTCGGCCGCTCCCACGCCACACCCAGCTGCGCACTCAATCGCTGCACCTCCGCCGGTTCGATCGGCGACGCCAGCGCCCGGCTGAAGGCGTTCCGGCGAACCGCCGCCTCCAGGCACTCGAGCGACCCCCGGCACAGCCACGCCCCCCGACCCGCACCGTGCCGGTCCACCGTGAGCGCCCCGCCCGGGCGCCGCACGATCCGGATCAGCTCGCCGGCCGGCCTCGCCCGCCGGCACCCGACGCAGGTCCTGGTCGGCGTTATGCCTCGGCCTCCTCGGAAACTCCGGCCGCCGGCTCCTCCGCGACCACCTCGACCACTTCGACCACCTCAGACTCCGCTGCTGGCGCCTCGGTCGCCCCGTCGGTCTCCTTCGACTCGGTGCCGGGCGCGTCCGCCGCGTCCTCTGCGGCGTGCGTCCACTCCGCGGCCGACATCGCCTCGCCGCCTTCGGCCGGCTTCCACACGAGATCGCCGTTCTCGTCCTCGACCCACTCGCCCTCGGCCCACTCCTGGTCGCCGTACCCGGCCTCCTCTTCGGCCAGCTGGGTCTCGCTCTTGATGTCGATCCGCCAGCCGGTGAGGCGCGCCGCCAGCCGCGCGTTCTGCCCCTCCTTGCCGATGGCGAGGGAAAGCTGGAAGTCGCTGACGATGACTGTCGCCGTGCCGGTCTCCTCGTCGAGACGGACCTCGCGCACCCGGGCCGGCGCCGAGCGCGTTCTGGATCAGCTCGACCGGGTCGTCGGAGAAGGGCACCACGTCGACGCGCTCGCCGCGCAGTTCGTTGGTAACCATGCGGACGCGCGAGCCGCGGGCGCCCACGCAGGCGCCGACGGGGTCGACGTTGGGGTCGTTCGACCACACGGCGATCTTGGTGCGGTGCCCTGGCTCGCGGGCCGCCGCCTTGATCTCGACGACGCCGGACCCGATTTCGGGCACCTCGAGCTCGAACAGCCGCTTGATCAGCCCGGGGTGGGTGCGGCTGACCACGATCTGTGGGCCTTTGGTCGTCTTGCGAACCTCGACGATGTACGCCTTGAGGCGCGCGCCGTGCTCGTAGCGCTCGTAGGAGACCTGCTCGGCTTGCGGCAGCAGCGCCTCGACCTTGCCGAGGTCGAGGAGGGTGTAGCGGTTGTCGGTCTGCTGGACGATGCCGGTGACGATATCGCCCTCGCGCCCCGCGTACTCCTCGTACTTCATGTCGCGCTCGACCTCGCGGATCCGCTGGAGGATCACCTGCTTCGCCGTCTGCGCGGCAATGCGGCCGAAGTCGTCAGGGGTGTCGTCCCACTCGCGGACGACCTCGCCGTCTTCGTTGAGCTCCTGGCCGTACACCCGGATCTCGCCGGAGTCGGGGTCGATGGTGACCACCGCCTCCTCGGCCGCGTCGGGGCGACGCTTGTAGGCGGCAACGAGCGCGTTGGCCAGGGCGTCGAGCAGCGTGTCGACCGAAATCCCCTTGTCGCGGGCGATCTGGCCCAGCGCGTCGAGGAACTCGAAGTTGGTCTTGCTCATGGCCGCTTCACCTTCTCACTCTTTGCTCGGCGCGGTTCGGGCCCCCACTCGAACACTGTGCGCGCTCTCTCGATCTGGTCGTAGCTGATCCGCACCTCCCCGCCGGGCACCTCGGGCCCGGTCAGGGTGCACCCCGTCTCGTCCGCGGACGCCAGCGTCCCGGTGAGGCGCCGGACCTCCGCCGTGCCCGAGTCGACCCGGACGGTGACCGTCTCGCCCACCGCCCGGGCGAAATGCGCGGGGGTGCGCAGCCGCCGCTCGAGCCCGGGGCTCGAGACCGACAGCGTGTAGCGAGCCGGCAGGGGGTCGATCTCGTCGAGGGCCGCCGACACGTCCTTGGTGGCCTCCCCGAGCTCGTCGAGGCCCACCCCTCCTTCGCGGTCGACGAAGACCGTGACCTGGGCGCCGTGGACCTCCACGTCCACCAGGTCGAGGCCTCGCGCCTCGAGCAGAGGCGACAGAGCACCTGCCAGATCCATGTCGCTGGTCAACTCCGTCACCTCCTCGGTCGTCTTGGTCCTCGCAAAGCGAAAGCGTGGGCCGCAGCCCACGCTTCAACGAGGTACTGATTTAAATGGACAGCTACGAAATTATAGCAACCGCAGCGTCAGTACGACCGGCCGACCACGGCGATCAGGTCGTCGTCGGCGTCGCCTTCCTGGGCCAGCGACCCGTCGAGCCGCTGCAGGCACCGGACGCTGAGCGCGTGCTGGGCCAGGCGGTCCTCGCCGTCGGGCCCGAGGGCCCCGAGCCGGATCCGGGCGAATCCTGCCGATCCCGCCTCGACCGCCTCCTCCAGGGTCTGCACGTCCTCGGTCCGGGCGTCCCGGAAGGCCGTCGCCTCGGCCAGCAGGTCGCGGCTCGTCGCCGCCAGCGCCGCCCCGACCTCGGCCACCACCCCACCGAGGGGCACGTTCCGCTTCTCCCGCAGGTGGCGCACGACCAGCGTGACGTTGCCCTCGGCCAGGTCGCGGGGCCCGACCTCCACCCGGACGGGCACGCCCTTCAGCTCCCAGCCCACGCTGCGCCGGCCGAAGCCGGTGTCGGTCCGGTCGTCGAGGCGCACCCGGTGGCCCGCCGCGCCGAGCTCGGCCAGGAGGGAGGCGGCCGCCTTCCCCACGGCGGGCTCGTCCTTGACCATCATGACGACGACGTGGACGGGCGCAACCTCGGGCGGCAGGCGCAGGCCGAGGTCGTCGCCGTGCGCCATCACCAGCGCGCCGACCAACCGGGTCGAGACCCCCCACGAGGTCTGCCAGACGTAGTCGAGCGTCCCGGCGGCGTTGCTGTAGGTGATGTCGAAAGGCCGGGCGAAGTTCTGCCCGAGCTCGTGGCTCGTCCCCATCTGCAGCGCCTTGCCGTCGCCCATCATGCCCTCGCAGGTCCAGGTCCGGGTCGCCCCGGCGAAGCGCTCGCGTGGCGTCTTGTGCCCGGTCAGCACGGGCACGCGCAAATCGTCGACCATGGTGGCGCGGTACACGTCGTCGAGGACGCGCAGCGCGTAGGCCCGTGCGTCCTGCTGCGTCGCGTGCGCCGTGTGTCCCTCCTGCCACAAGAACTCGCTCGTGCGCAGGAACAGGCGTGGGCGCATCTCCCACCGCACCACGTTGGCCCATTGGTTGATGAGCAAGGGCAGGTCGCGGTGGCTCTGGATCCACTTGGAGAAAAAGCTGTTGACCACCGTCTCGCTGGTCGGCCGCACCACGAGCGCTTCCTCGAGCTCCTTGCCGCCGCCGTGCGTCACCACCGCCAGTTCAGGCGCGAACCCCTCCACGTGCTCGGCTTCCAGCTTGAGATAGGACTCAGGGATGAACAGCGGGAAGTAGGCGTTCTCGGCGCCCGCCTCTTTGATGCGCCGGTCCAGCGCCGCCTGCATCAGCTCCCAAATCCCGTAACCCCAGGGCCGGATGACCATGGTCCCGCGCGCCGGGCCGTTGTCGGCCATCTCCGCGCCGGCGATCACCTCTTGATACCAGCGCGGGAAGTCCTCTTCCTGCGTGACGATGGCGCCCTTGCCCATCGGGCGAGGTTAGCTGTCGGCCTGACGCCTGATGATCTCGATCTTCTCCGAGGTGTGGTTGGGATCGTCGCCGGTCGAATCGAGCAGCGCGCGCCGGTCGGCCTCGGCCTCGGCTTCCGCGCCGTCTTCCGCTGCGGCGATGCGCGCCTCGACGCCTTCGGCCACGAGGCGCTCGGCTTCCTCGACGAGCGCCCGCACCATGTCGGCCTCGGGAACGACCCGGATGATCTTGCCGCGGATGAACAAGTGGCCCTTCTGCTTGCCCGCGGCGATGCCGATATCCGCCTCGCGCGCCTCGCCCGGGCCGTTGACCACGCACCCCATGACCGCGACCTGGATCGGCAGGTTGAGCGTCTCGAGCGCCTCCTGCGCCTCCTTGGCCACCGCAATGACGTCGACCTGGGCCCGCCCGCACGAGGGGCAGGCGATGAGGTCGAGGCCCTTGCGCTCGCGCAGCCCGAGCGACTCGAGCAGCTGGCGACCAGCCCGGGCCTCCTCGACCGGGTCGGCGGTGAGCGAGAAGCGGATGGTGTCTCCGATCCCCTCGGCCAGGAGCGCGCCGATGCCCGCCGTCCCCTTGACCAGGCCCGCGGGCGGCGGGCCTGCCTCGGTCACGCCCAGGTGGAGCGGGTGGTCGAACGTTTCGGACGCCAGCCGGTACGCCGCGATCATGAGGGCGACCGACGACGCCTTGACCGAGATCTTGACGTCGTTGAAGCCGACCTCCTCGAAGAGCGCGAGCTCGTTCTGGGCCGACTCGACGAGCGCCTCGGGCGTGGCGCCGCCGTGCTTCTTGTAGAGGTCCGGGTGCAGCGACCCGGCGTTCACCCCGATGCGGATGGGGACGCCGCGGTCACGCGCCTCGGCCGCAACCTGCTTGATCTCGGCCTCCTTGCGGAGGTTGCCCGGGTTGAGGCGCAGGCCCTGGACGCCGGCCTCCAGCGCGGCGAGTGCCATCTCGTGGTGGAAGTGGATGTCAGCGACGATCGGGACCGGCGAACGCGGGACGATGTGCGCCAGCCCCTCGGCCGCCGCCTCCTCGTTGCAGGTGCAGCGCACGATGTCCGCCCCGGCGGCGGCGAGCGCGTAGATCTGCGCCAGCGTGCCGTCGACGTCGGCCGTCTTCGTTGTCGTCATCGACTGCACGGTGATCGGTGCACCGTCGCCGATGGCCACGCCGCCGAGCGTGATCCGCCGGGTCGGCCGCCGGGCCGAGAGCAGGGAGGACGAGAGTTCCATCGACTCAGTGCGGGATCTGCAGCGGGTGCGTGATGTCGAGGTACACGCCGGCGAACACGAAGACCGCGAGGAACGCGACGAAGAGGGCGGCGACTGGGAACAGCTTGGTGATGTCGGCGCGGTAGTAGGGCCCGCCCTTCTTGGTGCGGATCCACTCGTATCCGGCGACCGCGACGTGCCCGCCGTCGAGGGGGATCATCGGCAGCATGTTCAGAAGAGCGAAGACGATGTTGATCGTGATCAGCAGCATCAGCACCGAGGCGATGCCGGCCTGTTCGGACTGCGCCCCCAGGTTGGCGATGCCAACGATGGACACCGGGCGCGGTGCGGACCCCGGGTTCGCCGAGGCGGACTGCGCCGCCTTGGAGTTCGTCACCTGGTGCAGCACCGACGAGAGCCCGCTCGGCGAGAACGTCTGGGCGATGCCGTTGACCTCCTGGTCGGTCACCTGCCACATGGTGTTGAAGGAGTCGCCAAGCGCGGCCAGCACCCCGACCGACGCCGTGGCCTGCTTGATCTGCACGCCGAGGTAGCCCCGGTTGGCCAGCGCCTGCCCGTCGACCTTGATGCCCTTCCCGTTGGCCGGGGTCGCCGTGAGGTGGATCAGCCGGCCGTCGCGCTCCACCCCGAGCCGCAGCGGTTTGCCGGTGGACTCCTTGATGACGTTCGTCATGGAGTTGGGGTTGGCGAAGGTCTTGCCGTCGACGGAGACGATGGTGTCCCCCGCCTTGAGGCCGGCGAGCGCCGCCGGGGTATGCGCGACACCGGACCATTGCTCCAAGGACGCGACGGTGTAGTTGTTGGTCGCTCGGCCGAAGCCCACGACGAGGATCACCGCAAGCACAAAGGCGATCAAAAGGTGCACGACCGACCCGGCTGAGGCCACGATGATCCGCTTGCCGAAGGGCTGCTGGCGGTAGGCCCGGGGTTCGTCCTCGGCGGCCACGTCCTCGACGGAGGTGAAGCCGGTGATGCGGACGTACCCGCCAGCCGGGATCGCCTTGACGCCGTACTCCGTCTCGCCCTTGCGCACCGACCACAGCCGTGGCCCGAACCCCACGAAGTACTCCGTCACCTTCATGCCCGCCCATTTGGCGGTGACGAAGTGCCCCAGTTCGTGCAACATCACGATCACGACGAGGATCGCAATGAAGAGGAGCAGGTCGCCCCAGCCGAGCAGGACGAAGACTGCGGTGATCAGCGCAAGGCCGACCACCAACTGAAGGACGCGGCCCGGGTTGCCCTGGGGGGGCGGCCCCGAACCCGAGGGCGGCTGCGTCGTGGGCGCGTCGGCGTCTTGCTCCGTGAGCGTCATGACACCTCGAAGGCTATCGCCCGCCCCCCTCGGCCAGACGGCGGGCCAGGGCGTCGCGCGCCCGCGCCCGCGCTTCGGCGTCGGCCACCAGGATGCCTTCTACCTGGTCGACGTGGTCGTCGACCCAGCCCTCCATCGTCTCGGCCACCACGCCGGCAATCCCGTTCCAGCTGAGCGTGCCGTCGAGGAAGGCCTCGACGGCGATCTCGTTGGCCGCGCTGAGCCAGGCCGGCGCGGACCCGCCCCGGCGCCCGGCCTCGTAGGCCAGGTCGACGCATGGGAAGACGGAGCGGTCGGGCGCCTCGAAGGTCAGGGTGCGTGGTTGCGACCAGTCGAGAGCGCCGTAGGGCGAGGCGGCACGGTCGGGCCACCCGAGCGCGTAGCTGATCGGCATGCGCATGTCGGGCGCGGCCAGCTGCGCCAGCGTCGACCCATCGCGTAGCTCGACCATGGAGTGCACGATCGACTGCGGGTGCACGACGATCCCGATCCGGTCGTAGTCGATGCCGAAGAGCTCGTGGGCCTCGATGACCTCGAGGCCCTTGTTCATGAGGGTGGACGAGTCGATCGTGATCTTCGGCCCCATGGTCCAGGTGGGATGGGCCAGGGCGTCGGCCACCGTGACCGTCCCGAGCTTCTCGGGCGGCCACCCACGGAACGGCCCCCCCGACGCGGTGAGCAGCAGGCGGGCGACGTCGGTCGTCGCCTGCACCGAGGCGAGGCACTGGTGCAGGGCGCAGTGCTCGGAGTCGACCGGCACGATCTCGGCGCCGGGCGTGCGGCGCGCCTTCTGCACGACGGGCGCCCCGGCGATGAGCGACTCCTTGTTGGCCAGGGCGAGCCGCCGGCCGGCCTCGAGCGCCGCCATCGTGACGGGCAGCCCGGCGAAGCCGACCACGGCGTTGAGCACGACGTCGGCGCCGCGGGCGGCCTCGGCCATCCCCTCCTCGCCGGCCAAGACGGTGGTGCCCTCGGGCACGCCGTCGCGCACCTCGGCGTAGCGGTCGGGGTCGGCGATGACCGCCAGTTCGGGCCGGAACTCCCACGCCTGGTTGACCAGCACGCCGGCCGACCGGTGCGTGGCCAGCGCGTGCACCCGGAAGCGCTCGGGCTCGCTGCGGATGACGTCGAGCGCCTGCGTGCCGACCGAGCCTGAGGAACCCATCAGGCTGACGGAGCGCATCAGTTCAGCTCAGCCGAGGTGGAATGCCTTGACCACGAAGTACGTGGCCGGCAGGACGAAGAGGAGGCCGTCGAAGCGATCGAGCAGGCCGCCGTGACCGGGCAACAGGCGGCCCATGTCCTTCAGGCCCAGGTGCCGCTTGAGCATCGACTGGCTCAGGTCACCGAGCGGCGCCACGATCGCGACGACGATGCCGAAGACCAACGCCTTGCCGACCGTCCACGGGTGGATGAAGTGCACAACGACGACCGAGACAAGGATGGCGGCGAGGCCCCCGCCGATCAGGCCCTCCCAGCTCTTGTTGGGGCTGATGGAGGGCGCCAACTGATGGCGCCCCATGGCGGACCCGATCAGGAGTGAGGCGACGTCGTCGGTGACGGTCACGATGACCGCAGCGAGCACGAACGCGATCCCGTGGCGATCGGGGAACAGGTTCGGGTTGAGCAGCAGCGCCGCGAAGGAGCCGAAGGCGCCGATCCACACGAAGACGAAGACCGTCGACAACAGGCCCGACACCGGGTCGGCCGCCGGTTCCACGCGGGCCAGGTACCAGATGAACGACCCAGCGACGAGGAGGACGAGCACCAAGGGGAGCACGGCGACGCCCTTGTTGTAGGTCTCGATCATCAGTGACAACACCGCGACCAGGCCGAGCAGAGTGGCGGGGTGGTAGTGGGCGCGCCGGAAGGCCGCGTAGCCCTCGGCGGTGGCCAACAGGACAACGACGGTCACGAGGACCAAGGTCGCGACGGTCCCGGCGGCGAAGCAGGCCAGCGCGACGATGCCGAAGAGCACACCGGTGCCGATGGCGACGCGCATGTCGCGTCCGGCGGTACCCCCGTCGGCCACGTTCCCCGTGCGCGGCGCGCCACCGGACCGGGAGGTGCGCGGGGCCCGCGGCTTCTGTTCCGGCGGACTGGGCGGGCTGAGCCGCGAGGCCGCGGCGGCTGACGCAGCGGCGGTGACGGTCGAGGGCACCTGGGGCGCCACGCCCGCCGGCTCGTACTCCGGTTCTTCCGCCGGCTCGTACGGGGGCTCGTCGAAGGCGACCGTCTCGGGCACGTGGGGCGGCTCGCGGTATGGCTCCCCCGCGGGCTCGGGCTCTCGTCCCGGCTCGGGCGGGATCACCAGGGTGTCGTCGGACTCGAAGTGCCAGGGTTGGCGCTCGACGTCGACCTCTTCCCGCTGCTCGCCCAGCAGCGCGCCTACCGCAGGGAGGTCATCGGAGAGCATCGACGGCTCGAAGACCTCTTCCTGGGCCTCCCAGTCGGTTTCCTCCTCGCGCCAGGTCGGCGGCGCAACGCCCTGGTCCTCGCCGTTGCTGCGGTCGAGGATGGCGGGCACCTGGCCCGTCGGCGCGTCGTTCCAGTGCGGCAGCTCGGGGTACTCCCCCGAGACCGGACCGGTCACCTCGCGCATGCTGTCGCCCGCCGGCTCGGCGCCGATGATGCGCACGCGCCCGGAGTGGTAGGTCGGCGGATCCTCGTCCTCCTGTTCGCGTGCCGGGTCGCCGTGTCCGCGTGCAGGGTCGGCCTGCCCGCGTGCCGGGTCGGCCAGACCGGCCAGGGACGAATCGAACTCTTCGAACTCTTCGAACTCTTCGAACTTGTCGATCCCGTCGAAGTTGTCGGTGCCGTCAGACATGTCTCTCTTCGCCCCTCAAACCTGCAGCAGCTCTTGCTCTTTGTGGGTGAGCAATTGGTCGATCACGGCGACGTGATCGTGCGTGATCTTCTCGAGATCCTTCTCGACCCGCTCGAGCTCGTCGGTCGAGAGCTCCCCGTCCTTCTGCAGGGCCTCGAGCTCGTGGCGCCCGGCCCGGCGCAGGTTCCTTACGGCCACGCGTCCCTCCTCCGCTTTGTGCCGCACGACCTTGACCAGCTCCTTGCGGCGCTCTTCAGTTAACGGTGGGAAGGCCAGGCGGATCACGGTCCCGTCGTTGGTCGGGTTGATGCCCAGGTCCGAGGCCATGATGGCCCGCTCGATCTCCTTGAGCGACCCCTTGTCGTAGGGCGAGATCACCAGCAACATGGCGTCGGGCACGCTGAAGCCGGCCAGCTGGCGCAGGGGTGTCGGGGTGCCGTAGTAATCGACGAGCAACGGCTCGACGAGGGCCGAGGAGGCCCGTCCCGTCCGTACATTGCCCATCTCGTGCCGCACGTGGTCGATGGCCTTGCCCATCTTCTCCCTGGTGTCGTCCCTGACCAGGGCAGCGAGGTCATCGTCCATCAAGGAACCAGCGTACCGATCAATGGACCAGGGTACCGATCTGCTCACCGCTGAGCGCTCGAATGATGTTGCCGGGAATCATCAGGTCGAACACCCGGATGGGGAGATCGTTGTCCTTGCAGAAGGTGATCGCGGTCAGATCCATCACCCGCAGGTCCCGGTTGATCACCTCCATGAAGGAGATCTCGTCGTAGCGGGTGGCCGTGGGGTCGACCTTGGGGTCCGCGCTATAAACGCCGTCGACCCCCGAGTGCGTGCCCTTGCACAATACCTCCGCCCCGATCTCGGCCGCCCGCAGTGCAGCGGGCGTATCAGTGGTGAAGAAGGGGTTTCCCATGCCCGCGGCGAAGATGACGATGCGACCCTTCTCGAGGTGCCGGATGGCCCGCCGGCGGATGTAGGGCTCGGCCACCTCCGCCATGGCAAGCGCGCTCAGCACCCGGGTGGGCTGGTCCTGCTGTTCCAGCGCGTCCTGGAGTGCCAGCGCATTGATCACCGTTCCCAACATCCCCATGGTGTCAGACGTGGCCCGGTCCATGCCGCCACTCTCACCCGTCGTGCCCCGCCAGATGTTCCCGCCGCCGACGACGACCGCCAGCTCAAGACCGCCCCCGTCCATAGCGCGCGCCATCTCCTTGGCCATGCGCTCGACGGTCGCGGCGTCGATGGTCTCGTCGGACGCGGCGGAGGCCAGGGCCTCCCCCGACATCTTGAGGACGATCCGGCGCGGCTCTCCCACGATCCTCAGCGCCTCAGGCGCCGATGACGACCTGTGCGAACGCCACGATGTGGGCGGAGCCGAGCATGGCGGCGATGGTCTGCTTGTCGTCCCGCACGTACGACTGCTCAAGCAGCACGCGCTCCTTGAACCAACCCGTCAGCCGCCCTTCGACGATCTTCTCCAGCGCGGCCTCGGGCTTGCCCTCGTTGCGCGAGATCTTCTCGAGGGTGGCGCGCTCGGCGGCCACCTCGTCCTCGGGCACCTCGTCGCGGCTGAGGTAGGTGGGCTTGGTGAAAGCGATGTGCACCGCGATCTCGTGGGCGAGCTCCTCGCTGCCGCCGTCGAGGACGACGGCCACCGCGTTGACGCCCCGGTCCTGCTGGCGGTGGACGTAGGTGTCGACCACCTGGCCGGGCTCGGCCACGAGCCGGCGCACCTCCCCCACCGAGATGTTCTCCTTCAACGTCGTGCGCAGGCGGTCGATCTCCTCGTCCAGCTCGCTGATCGCGTCCTCGCCTTTGGCCGCGACCAGCGCGGCCAGCTCGTCGGCCAGGGCGACGAACTCGTCGGACTTGGCGACGAAGTCGGTCTCGCAGCGGAGCTCGACGATGGCGGCGGCGTCGCCCGAACGCACGGCGGCCACCGCGCCCTCCCAGGCCTCGCGGTCGCCCCGCTTCGCCGCGCCGGCCAGGCCCTTCTCACGCAGGATCAGGACGGCCCTCTCGATGTCGCCGTCGGCCTCGTCGAGGGCGTTACGGCAGTCGAGCACGCCCGCGCCGGTCAACTGGCGGAGGGTGGCGACGTCCTTGGCGGTGTAGTTCGCCACGCTCACGCCACCTCGACCGGCTCTGGGGCCACGGGGGGCGGCGGGGGCGGGGGCTGGGCCCGGCGGGGGCGGGGTGTCGGCGCGCTGGCTTCCTCGGCGGCCGGAGGCGCCATCTGGCGGCGGTGCTCCGCGATGAAGCGGCCTTCCACCACGGCGTCCGCGATGACGCGGCACATCAGCGAGCCCGAGCGGATGGCGTCGTCGTTGCCGGGGATGACGTAGTCGATGACGTCAGGGTCGCAGTTGGTGTCGACGACGGCCACGACGGGGAGCCCGAGCTTGCGCGCCTCGGTCACCGCGATGTGCTCCTTCTTGGTGTCGATCACGAACACGGCGTTCGGAAGCCGGTCGAGGTTGGCGATGCCGCCCAGGTTGCGGCTGAGCTTCTCGAGCTCGCGCGTGTGCTGCAGGGCCTCCCGCTTCGGCATGCCGTCGAAGTCGCCGGCCGCCTGCATGGCCCGCAGCTCCTGCATGCGCTTCACCCGGCCCGAGACCGTGGCGAAGTTGGTCAGCATGCCGCCGAGCCAGCGCTGGTTGACGAAGGGCATGCCGCAGGCCTCGGCGTACTCGGCCACCGGGCCCTGGGTCTGCTTCTTCGTCCCCACGAAGAGGATGGTGCCGCCGTCCGCGACGAGGTCACGGACGAACGAGTAGGCGGCCTCGACGCCGTTGAGCGTCTTGCGCAAGTCGATGAGATAGATCCCGTTGCGCTCGCCCAGGATGTAGCGCTTCATCTTCGGGTTCCATCGGCGCGTCTGGTGGCCGAAGTGGACCCCGGCCTCCAGAAGCTGTCGCATGGAAACGACTGCCATACGGATGTTCCTCCAGTCGGTTGCTCCCCTGGCGCCGCGCCGCCCTTGGGACGGCGACCGTCGATCGCGACAGGTGATGTTGGTCGATGTTGCCGCCCACCGCTCTGGTGGGCCGAACCATGTTAGCCGCCCAGGCGTCGTGCAGCCCCCGGGGCAGGCTTGGATGCCTTCAGGCCCTCGGGTGGGTCCCCCCATAGACGGAGCGCAGCCGTTCCTTGCTCACGTGCGTGTACACCTGCGTGGTGGCCAGGCTCGCGTGCCCGAGCAACTCCTGGACCACCCGCAGGTCTGCGCCGCCGTCGAGGAGGTGAGTGGCGTAGGTGTGGCGCAGTGCATGGGGGTGCGTCGGCGCAGCGGAACGCCGGTCCAAGATGCGACGCACGTCCCGCGGCCCCAGGCGGGCGCCGCGTTGGTTCACGAAGACGGCCTCGGGCGGGCCCGGCATCTCGTCCCGGCCCTCCGACAGCCACGCCCCCAGCGCGGCGACGGCGCCGTCGTGGATCGGCAGGCGGCGCTGTTTCGAGCCCTTGCCGAGCACGGTGACCGTCCGGCCGCGCAGGTCGAGGTCGCCGCGGTCGAGGCCACACAGCTCGGAGACGCGCAGCCCGGCGGCGTAGAGGAGCTCGAGCACCGCGAGGTCGCGCCGGTCGAGCGGCGTCCCGCCCGCCACGTCGAGGAGCGTGCCGACCTCGGCGTTGGAAAGCACGCGGGGAAGACGCCCGCCGCCCGCGGGGGCCCGCAGGGACCGTGCCGGATCGGAGCCGATCCTCCCCTGCCGGACCAGCCAGGAGAAGTAGCAGCGCAGCGCAGCCGCCTTGCGTGCGATGGTGGCACGAGCGAGCTTGCGCGTCCCGAGCGAGGCCAGGTACCGGCGCAGGTGCAGGCGGTCGACGCCCTCCGGGGAGCCGACGTCGCTGCGGGACATCCACTCGGCAAAGGCGCCCACGTCACCGAGGTAGGCCTTCCTGGTCGCGGGGGCGCGCCCGGAGAGCCAGTCGGAGAAGCCCGGGAGATCCCAGTCGGCCGGCACCCTCTCAACGGTAGTGCCCGCACTTCCGCAAGCCCGGGCACTAACGTCGCCCGCGAACCTTCGGGGGGTCCGCTGGGTTCGGGAACTGGGAGGGCCGAATGGTCTCGAAATTCGATCGCCGGACGCTGCTCGCGGGTGGCGCCGCGGCGGCGGCCGGCATGGCGGGCGCCTCCGCCCTCGGCCTCGGGTGGGACGACATGGCCGGCGCGTTCACCAACGGACCCGGACGCAACGGGATCAGCACGAAGACGCCGAAGAAAGGTGGCTCGCTCGTGTTCGGCGTGGACGCCGAGGAGCAGGGGTTCGACCCCACGCAGGCCCGCTTCGACGAGGTCGGGGTCATGTACGCCCGCACCGTGTTCGACCCGCTGACCGTCATCCTCAACAACGGCGACTGGGCGCCGTATCTCGCCCAATCCGTCGTGCCGAACGCGTCCTACACCTCGTGGACCATCACGCTGCGCCCCAACGTCGTGTTCCACGACGGCACGCCCTGCAACGGCGCCGCACTCGTGACCAACCTGGTCGCACAGTCCAAGTCGCTCCTGACCGGGATCGTCGTCAGCCCGACCCTCGTCTCCATCACGCAGACGGGACCCCTGGCAGCGACCATCACCTTCAAGTCGCCCTGGGTGCCCTTTCCCTATTACCTGGCCGGCGGGATCGGTGGCCAGATCGCCTACGTCGTGGCGCCGTCGATGCTGTCCAACCCGAAGGGGACGTCGCAGCCGGTCGGCACGGGCCCGTTCGTCTTCAAGGAGTGGATCCCCAACGACCACTTCACCGCCACGGCCAACCCGAAGTACTGGCGCAAGGGCCTGCCCTACCTCTCGCAGATCACGTACAAGCCGATCCCCGACGAGGACGCACGGGCCGAGGCGCTCAAGTCGGGCACGATCGACCTCATGATCACCGACGTGCCGCAGATCATCCTGCAGTTCCGCGGCAACAAGAGCTACTCGTACATCGACGACAGCACCCACGTCGCCGGCGAGCCGGACATGAACTGCGTCCAGCTCAACTGCCTGGCCAAGCCGTTCAACAACGCCAGCGTCCGCCTCGCGGCCGCCCAGGCGATCAACCGCAGCCAGTACGCCCGCGTCATCGACGAAGGGGTGCTCCCGGTGAGCACCGGCCTGTTCGTACCGGGCTCGCAGTACTACTCGAAGACCAGCTACCCGGCGTACAACCCGTCGAACGCGGCCAAGCTCGTCCGGGCGGCGGCCAAGGCCAACGGCGGGCCGATCTCGTTCACGTACGGCTCGACCAACTCCCCCGCCGCCCTCCGGGCCGCGCAGTACCTGGAGCAGGCGTGGAAGGCGGTGGGCTTCCAGGTCAGCACGAACATCGTCCAGCAGAACCAGACGATCAACAACGCCCTCGCCGGCAAGTACGAGGCCCTGGGCTGGCGCCAGTTCGGTGCGGTCGAGCCGGACCTCAACTACATCTTCTGGAGCACGACGACCGCCAGCTCGGGATCGCTCTCGATCAACATGGCCCGCAACATCGACCCGAAGATTGAGTCCGCCCTGCTGGCCGGGCGCCAGAGCAACGAGACGAGCGTGCGCGAGGCCGCCTACAAGACGGTCAACCAGCGCCTCGCCCTCGACCTGCCCTACCTCTGGACGGACCGGGCGGTGTGGGCCGTCATCGGCAACCCCACGGTGCAAAACTTCAACAACCCGACCTCGCCACAGGGCCAGCCGGCCTTTGGCATGATCGGTGGATCCGTCTGGCCCACCCAGATCTGGATCAGCTGAGTTGGAGGTTCGTGAGCGGACGCATCCTGGTGGTCGAGGACGATGAACGCATCAGGTCCTCCATGCGTCTCGCCCTGGAGGGCGAGGGCTACGAGGTAAGGGACGCCGCCAGCGGCGAAGAGGGCCTCGACCTGTTCGCCGAGGCTCCAACCGACGTTGCGCTCATCGACCTCATGCTGCCGGGCATGGACGGGTTCGAATGCTGCCGGGCCCTGCGCCGCAACAGCGCCGTGCCGATCATCATCGTGACGGCGCGGTCGGACACCCACGACGTGGTGGCCGGCCTCGAGGCGGGCGCCGACGACTACGTGACCAAGCCCTTCGTGGCCAAGGAGCTGGCCGCGCGCATCCGGGCCCTGCTGCGGCGGGCCCGACCGGCCGAGGACGACCCCGGGGCCCTCACCTTCGGGGACCTCCAGCTACTGCCCGAGCAAGGAGTGCTGCGCCACCTCAACGGCCAGGAGGTGCACTGCACGCGCACCGAGTTCCGCCTGCTGTGCGAACTGGCCGCCAGTCCGAACAAGGTGCTCAGCCGCGAGCAGTTGCTCGACCGCGTCTGGGGCTACGACTACTTCGGCGACGGCCGCCTCGTCGACGTCCACATCCGGCGCTTGCGCACCAAGGTGGAGGCGGACCCGGCCGTGCCCCAGCACATACTCACCGTCAGGGGCATGGGCTACAAGCTGGTGCCCTAACGTGAAGCTGGGCATCGGTGCCCGGATCACCGCCGTCTTCGGCCTCGGCGCACTGCTGCTCTCGATCCTGATGGGTGGGCTGTCGTACTTCACCACCCGGCACTTCCTCTTGGCGGGGCGCGAGACGGCGGCGCAGCAGCAGGCCTTCACCAACGCCTCGCTCGTCCGCAGCGCGCTCGAGTCCGGCGACACCAACTACCCCGGGCTCCTGGCGCAGATCGACGCCGGGACCGACGCCAACTCCGTGCTGTACCACCGGTCCAAGGCGTACGCCTCGTCGCTGTCGGTGGACGCGTCGTCGATCCCCGTCGACCTGCGCCACACGGTGCTCGGCGGGACCGCGGCGACGCAGACGTACCGCACGGTCGCCGGCACGGCCGAGATCGCCGTCGGCGTGCCGGTGCCGGCGGTCCACGCGTTCTACTTCGAGGTCTTCGACCTGTCCGACCTCGATCACACCCTGCGCGTCCTCGGGCTCACGCTCTTCGGCGCCGGCGTGGTGACGACCATCCTGGGCATCGGTCTCGGCCGCTTCGCCAGCTCGCGTTCCCTGCGCCCGCTGGCCGACGTGTCGCGGGCCGCCGGCGCCATCGCGGGCGGCGACCTCGACACCCGCCTCGACGCGGACGCCGCCGACCCCGACCTGGAAGGGCTCACCGTCTCCTTCAACGCCATGGTCGACCAGCTGCAGGAGCGCATCGAGCGCGAGGCCCGCTTCAACTCGGACGTCAGCCACGAGCTCCGGTCGCCCCTCACCACGCTGGCGGCGTCGCTCGAGGTCCTCGAGGCGGACCGCACCACGCTCCCCCCGCGCTCCCAGCGCGCGCTGCAGCTGCTGGCCGACGACCTGCACCGGTTCCAGCGGATGGTGGGCGACCTCCTCGAGATGTCGCGGGCCGACGCGGGCTCGGTCGACGTCTTCCTCGAAGAGGTCAACGTCGGCGAGCTCGTCGAACGCTCGGTCGAGACCGGGCTGGTCCACATGGACGGCCAGGGCAACGGGTCCGCGCCCTCGGTGTTGGTCGACCCCGGCGTGCGCGCCTGGCGGGTCGGCGTCGACAAGCGTCGCTTCGAACGGGTGATGGTCAACCTCATGGAGAACGCCGCCAACTACGGCGGCGGGGTGACCGAGGTCGGGGTCGGCCCGGGCGCGGGCGAGTGGGTGGAGGTGACGGTCGACGACGCCGGTCCGGGCATCGACCCCCAGGAGCGGACCAAGGTGTTCGAGCGCTTCTACCGCGGGTCCGCGTCGGGCCGGCGGGGCACGGGGACGGGGAGCGGCCTGGGGTTGGCGCTGGTGGCAGAGCACATGCGCGTCATGCGCGGCACGGTCCACGTGGAGTCCTCCCCCGACGGCGGCGCGCGCCTCGTGCTGGCGCTCCCCGTGCTCGACGACGACGACGAGGGGCTCGAGTGATGCGCCGGCGGCTCGGTGTGCTCGCGTTGCTCGTCGTCGCGGTGGGCGCCGCCAGCTGTGCCATCCCGACGCAGAGCGGCCCGAGCTCCATCGCCTCCTCCCGGGTGCCCTTCCATCTGCTCGACCCGCATCCGCCGACCACCACGACGACCCAGCCCAAGCCGGCGTCGTACGTGCCGGTCAAGGTCTTCTACCTCAACGCGAACGCCAACAACCAGCTGACGCCGGCCGTGCGCTACGTGAGCGCGCCGGCCCCGCTCGACTCGATCATCACCGCGCTGCTGGCCGGACCGTCGAGCGGAGAATCGGCCGGCGGGCTCACCACGGCCATCCCCAGCGACGTGACCGTGCTGTCGGCCTCGACCACCGCGCCGAACGTCGTGACGGTGAACTTCAACGCCGCGTTCGGCCAGATCACCGGTACCGCCACCGAGCAGGCGGTCGCCCAGGTCGTCGCCACCGTGGCCACGGAGAACGGGCTCGGCACCGGCGTGATCTTCCAGATTGAGGGGCAGCGGACCAGCGTGCCGATTACGAACGGGTCCCAGGTGGCGGGGCCCGTCTACCTCCTCGAATTCCTCGGCACGGCCTGACGGGCCGCTCAGCCCGCGTGCTCGACGTCGCGCCGCCAGGGCACGCGGGGCGCGCCCGACCAGAGGTGCTCGAGGTCGTAGTAGTCGCGGGTCTCCTGGAGGAACACGTGGACGATGAAGTCGCCGTAGTCCATGAGCACCCACGTGGCGTCGCTGAGGCCTTCGGTGCGCACCGGCCCGACCCCGTGCGCCTCCTTGACGCGGCGCTCGATCTCCTCGACGAGCGTGCGCACGTGACGCGTGTTCTGCGCGCTCGTGATGACGAAGGCGTCCACCACACCGAAGAGCTCGCCCATCGCGAGCACCACCGTCTCGTGCCCGAGCTTGGCGTCAGCCGACTGGGCGGCGGTCGCCACGGCCGGCGGCAGCTGGACGTGGACGTCCAACCGCGGGGTCAATGGAGCACGTCCAGGATCCCTACCGTGAGCCCGAACGCGCCCACCATGATGGAACACCCGGCGATCGTCCAACGTTGTCGCGCGCGCCGCGCCAGCTTCTGCTCCGCACGGCGGTCGGCGCGCCGCTGGACCCGTACGGGCGGCGCACCTACGCGGGCATTCTCCGACAACTCCGTCCACCCGGCCGGCATGGCGCTCATTTAGGAGACAGCGTACATATCGCGGCGGCGAATGCAACGGATGATCGCCGCGGGTACCAACGAGTCCACCGGCTTACCGGCGGCGAGCAGATCACGGACCTCCGAGCTCGACGCCGCGACCTGCGGCCCGTCGACCACGACGGCCTGCCAGCCCGGTGGGATGGGCGCGCCGGGACTGGTCGGCCGCGACACCACCGCGAGCGTGACGAGGCGCCGCAGGTCGGCGGCGCGGTGCCAGGTGGCGAGCTCGGGCACCAGGTCGGCCCCGACCACCAGGAAGAGGTCGAGGGGCGCGCCACCTGCCCGGGCCAGGACCTCCTCGGCCGTCTCAACCGAATAGCTCGGGCCGCCGCGGTCGATCTCGAGCCGGCTCGCCTCCGCCCCTGGGATCTCGGCCGCCAGGGCCTCGGTGAGGGCGTAGCGATCCTCGGCGGGAGAGACGGCCCGCTGGCCCGATTTCTGCCAGGGGTCGTTGGCGACCACGAGGAGCAGGCGGTCCAGCCCGAGCGCGTCGATGACCGCGCGGCCCGCCGCCACGTGCCCGGCGTGTGGAGGGTCGAACGTGCCCCCGAGGAGGCCGACGCGCCCGGGGCGCTCAGGTGCCGGCAAGCTCGGCGATCACCGGCGCCAGCGCGTCCACCTCGGCCTCGTGGACCACGATATAGCTGAAGCCGAGCTCCTCGCGACGCTTGCGCAGCGTCTCGACGATCTCTTCCACCGTCCCGATCAACGCGACGGGCGCAGCGCGCAATTGGTCGGGCGTGAGGCCGAAGACGGAGGCGATGGACTCGACGACCTCGCGCCCGTTCGGCACGACCTGGACGGCGACCGTCCAACACTGGAGCTCCAGGTCCGCAGCGCGGTCGCCGGCGGCGTCGCGGGCCCACCGCACGCGCTCGGTGTACTTCTCGACCACGGCCTCCGCGGCGACCTCGGGGCCGACGTGGCCCGCCGTGAGACTGGGCACGATGCTCACGATGTCGGCGTAGTGGCCCGCCAGCGTCAGGATACGCCTGCCGCCGCCGCCGATGACGATGGGCGGGCCGCCCGGCGTCACGGGCTTGGGCGTCCCGGGAGCTGCCGTCACGCGGTAGTGGTCGCCGGCGAACGTCGCGCTCCCGTCGCGCCACATGGCGCGCATGATCTCGAGGCTCTCGGCCAGGCGGGCCACGCGCACCGACGGCCGGTCCATCGGGATCCCCGACCGCTCGTAGTCCGCCGTCATCCAGCCGGCGCCGAGGCCGAACTCGAAGCGCCCCCCGGTGACCACGTCGAGGGTGGCCGCCTCCTTGGCCAGGACGACGGGGTGGCGGAAGTCGTTGTCGAGGACGAGCGTCCCCACGCGCAGCGTGGTCGTGGCGTCGGCGGCCGCGGCCGCCGCGAGCATCGGTGCCCACTGGTCGTCGAGGTGGTCCGGCACGTAAAGGGTGGAGAAGCCGAGATCCTCCACCTTGTGGGCCAGTTCGCGCCAAGCAGCCGGGGATGCCGCACCTGAGGCCTGCAACGCGAAGCGGAAGGCGCCCATGGGGGGCGAGCCTACGGCGTTAACCTGTTCCGGTGACGAGCCGCCCCGAGACCTCCCCCTGGACCGCCGCGTCCTGGCGCCGGTTCCCGGCGGCGCAACAGCCCGTCTGGCCCGACGAGGACGCCCTCAAGCAGGCCGAGGCGCGGCTGTCGACGGTGCCGCCGCTCGTTTTCGCCGGCGAGGCGCGCCAGCTCACCGCTGCGCTCGGCGAGGTGGCCAACGGGGAGGCGTTCCTCCTGCAAGCGGGGGACTGCGCCGAGTCCTTCGGCGACTTCACCGCCGACTCCATCCGGGACAAGCTCAAGATCATTCTGCAGATGGCGGTGGCCCTGACCTACGCCGCCGGCGTGCCGGTCGTCAAGGTGGGCCGTATCGCCGGCCAGTTCGCCAAGCCGCGCTCGGCCGACACCGAAACCGTCCGGGGCGTGGAGCTGCAGTCGTTCCGGGGCCACATGGTGAACGACGAGTCCTTCGAGGCCGAGGCGCGCAGGCCGGACCCGGCTCGGCTCGTGGCGGCCTACCAGCAGTCGGCGTCGACGCTCAACCTGCTGCGCGCCTTCACCAAGGGCGGCTTCGCGGACCTGTCACAGGTGCACCTGTGGAACCAGCAGTTCGTGGCGTCATCGGCCGAGGGACAACGCTACGAGCGCATCGCGTCCGAGATCGACCGCGCGCTGCGCTTCATGGCGGCGTGCGGTATCGACCTCGCGGCCGAGAAGGGCCTGCACCAGGTCGACTTCTGGACCAGCCACGAGGCACTGATCCTGAACTACGAGGAGTGCCTCACGCGCACCGACTCGCTCACGGGCGACTGGTACGACTGCTCGGCGCACATGGTCTGGATCGGCGACCGCACCCGCCAACTGGACGGCGCCCACGTCGAGTTCTTCTCAGGCATCTGCAACCCGATCGGCTGCAAGGTCGGCCCCACCTGCACGCCCGAGGAGGTCCGGGCGCTCTGCGAGCGCTTGAACCCCGACCGCCTGCCGGGCCGGCTGACGCTGATCACCCGGCTGGGCGCGGACAACGTCCGTGACCTGCTGCCTCCCCTCGTCCGGGCGGTCGAGGCCGAGGGTCACCCGGTGGTGTGGGTCTGCGACCCGATGCACGGGAACACCTTCACCAGCGGAGGCGGGCACAAGACCCGGCGCTTCGATGACATCATGTCGGAGCTGCGGTCGTTCTTCGATGTGCACCGCGACGAGGGCACCTGGCCGGGCGGGGTCCACGTCGAGCTCACCGGGGACGACGTCACCGAATGCCTCGGCGGGGCCGAAGAGATCCTCGAGGGCGATCTCGGGGCCCGTTACACCACCACCTGCGACCCCCGGCTCAACGCCCGCCAATCACTCGACCTCGCGTTCCGAGTGGCGGAGTTCCTCAGAAGTTGATCCGCCGTCTCCTCTTCGCCGTGCTCGCGCTGGCACTGCCGCTGACCGCGCTCGTGGGCACGGAGCTCGCGACGAGCGGTGCGCCTGCCGCCGCCACCGCCACGGCGCACGTACCGGCGTACTGGCTGGTCGCGTCGGACGGCGGGATCTTCAGCTTCGGGGGCGCCACGTTCTACGGCTCGACCGGTGCCATCGCGCTCAACAAGCCGATCGTGGGCATGGCCGCGACGCCTGACGGCGGCGGCTACTGGCTCGTGGCGTCCGACGGCGGCATCTTCTCGTACGGCGACGCGCAGTTCTACGGCAGCACGGGCGCCATCCACCTGAACCAGCCGGTCGTGGGGATGACCCCGACGCCCGACGGACGCGGCTACTGGATGGTGGCCGCCGACGGCGGGATCTTCTCCTTCGGCGACGCGCAGTTCTACGGCAGCACGGGTGCCATCCACCTGAACCAGCCGGTCGTGGGGATGTCGGCCACGCCCGGCGGCCACGGCTACTGGATGGTGGCCGCCGACGGCGGGATCTTCGCGTTCGGCGACGCGCAGTTCTACGGCAGCACGGGCAACCTCGTCCTCAACAAGCCGATCATCGGGATGATCACCGGCCAGGGCGGGTCGGGTTACTTCCTCGTCGCGTCCGACGGCGGCATCTTCAGCTTCGGGTCGGCGCCGTTCTACGGATCGTTGGGGGGCGTGCCGATCAAGCACCCCATCGTCGCCGCGGCCGCCACCCCGACCGACAACGGGTACTGGTTCACCGACTCCACGGGGCTGGTGTCGAACTTCGGCTCGGCGGACTACTTCGGTTCCGCCCCGTCACCGCTCAACAAACCGATCGTCGGGATGGCCGAGGCGCCGGGCAGCGGCGGCTTCTTCGGCGGGACGTTCCCCTCGGGCTCCTACGGCTTCGACATCAGCAATTACCAGTGCAACAGCTTCCCGACCGGTGACCACCAGATCGGGATCGTGCAGGTGGACGGCGCGTCGTCCACGGCGACCAACCCGTGCCTGATGCAGGAGGCCGCTTGGGCCGGTGGTGGGCTGAACCTCTACACCTTCCTCACCTACCAGACGTCGGCCACGAGCGAGCCCGGCTGCAACGGAGACCAGTCCTGCAACGCGGGCTATCAGGCCGGCCTCCACGCGTATCAGGACGCCGCGAACGCGGGGGTCGACGCGCAGGTGCCGTGGTGGCTCGACGTGGAGAACAACTCCATCGCGCCGTGGTCGGGCAGCACCCAGGAGAACTCTCTGTTCGTGCAGGGCGCCCTCAACGCGCTGCACGAGACCGAGGGCGTGGCCGACGTTGGCATCTACGCCAGCCCCGACAACTGGAACGGCATCGTCGGCGACTACACGCCGTCGGTCCCCTACTGGATGGCCGATTACCTCTCCTCACCAAGCGGGGCCGGCTCGTGCGCCGACTACGCCAACCGGGTCGCCGCGGGCGACCAGCTCCCCGGCCCACCGGAGATCGTGCAGTACTTCAGCGGCCCCGTCGCGGGCAGCCCGGGCAACTTCGACGACGACTACGCCTGCTGAAGCCCCGCGCTGATCAGCGCGGGAGCGCCGCTCAGCGCGGGGCGCCGAGCCGGGGCGACCACGGGTGTCCCGGGCCGATCGTCTCGAGCGCCCGGCGGAGCCAGGCCCGCTCCTCGTCGGTCAGGAGCGGCAGCACCCGCGCGAAGTCCACCTCGTCTTTCTCGCGCTGGCCCTTGCTCTTGTAGAGCAGCTGGATCTCGGGCGACAGGACCGGCATGTCGGGGTACGAGGCGCGCCCGCGCAGCGCGGCCAGGGGGCGCCGGATGCGGGCATCGCGCCGGTACACCCACTCCTCGCGCTCGACGTCGTCGATCATGATCTGGACGCGCCACGGCTCCCCTTCGGCCCGCCGGCACCACACGTCGTGCAGCTCGGGCGTCAGCTCCGCTCCCACGGGCCACGGACGCAGCGTCCCGCTCCCGGGCGGGTCGGCCACGTGGAGGTCCCAGGTCGCAAAGCGCGCCCGGACGAGAGCGATGTCGGGGCGCAAGACCGTCACGTCGATGTCGGTGTGGCGGCGGGTCTGCCGACCCACCAGCAGGTCGAGGGACCAGCCGCCCGCGATCCACCACGAGAATCCCGCGCCCGCGAACAGCGCTCGCACGGCGGCCGGCGTCAAGGGTTCCCACGGCCCCAGGGCGGGCATGGCCGCAGGCTAGCGGCCGGCCGGGGTGCGAAATAGGGCTTTCGGCCCATGAGCCTGCGGGCGCGATCTCGTACCGTTGGATCACGCCGGCGGACGTCGGTGGAGTGAGGGGGAATACGCATGCACGTCCACACCGCCGCCCTGCGCGCCCTGTGGCGGCGCGGGGCCATGGCCGCGCTCGCCGCCGTCGCCGTCCCGCTTCTTGCCCTGTTCGGCGCATCCTTCCGCTCCGCCACGGACCGGAGGTGACCGCGTCGGCGAGGTCCGGTCGCTGACACGGTCCTCAGAACACGTGAGGCGCCCAGCTTCGCTCCCACGCGACGAGGTCTGGAGCTTCAAACACGGCGCGGGCTCCATCACGTGTGGCGTCGTGCGTCTCCAGACGACGTGGTCGAGCATCGGTGGCGGCACGTGGCAACCCTCTGCGCAGTCCAATTGGGGCCCGACCGTCCCACCGGGGATCTACAAGGACGTGGTGTCCACCGACATCGCACAGCCCTGCTTCTTCGAACGCCCGGGGTCGACCGTGACGGTGACCTCGGGCCTCATGGACCCCGACACCAACCAGGGCGAGGGTTACGGCTGGACGCCGACGCCCTATCCCCAGCCGGCGCAGGCCTGATCGATCACCTGCCGACGCGAGGGATTCTCAGCCCGCCGGCTTCTCCCACACAGAGACGTGCTTGGTGCTCTCGCTGGTGAAGGGCTGACGCCCCCAATCAGCCCACCGCTCCCGCAGGCGCATCCCCGCGAGGCGCGCCATCAGGTCGAGCTCGGCCGGCCACACGAAGCGCCACGGCATGGAGAACCGTACGGGCTCGTGGCCGCCCAGCCAGATGTGATGCGACACGCCGAGCTGCTGCGCCACGTCCAGCTCGTCGAAGCCGATCCGCGTCGGGGTCACCGTGAACACCTGCACCGTCTCGCCGGGCGGCAACCGCCGGAGCTGGGGCACCAGCACCTCGACCACGAAGCACCCGCCCGGCTCGAGGTGGGCCGCCGCGTTGGCGAAGCACTCGACCTGCGCGTCCTGGGTGGTGACGTTCCCGATCGTGTTGTACACGAGATACACCAGCTCGAAGGTTCCGTCGACCCAGGTGGAGGTGAAGTCGCCCTCGGTGACGCCGATCTTGTCGGCGCCCGGCTTCGCCGCGAGCTGCGCCAGCATGTCGGGCGACAGGTCGATCCCTTGCACCCGCACGCCGCGGTCGCTGAGCGGCAACGCGATGCGGCCGGTGCCGATGGCGAATTCGAGCGCGCCCCCGTCCCCGGCCAGATCGGCAAGGAAGTCGACCGTCTCGCCGACGACCTCAGGGGCGAACATGTCGGCGGAGTCGCGGTCATAACCCCGCGCGATCCGCTCGTCGAAATAATTCCTCCTCACCGGCATCACTGTGTCAGGACGGACCGCCCGTGCTGACGGCAGCAGAGACGGGCAGCGCCGAACGGTGCGGGGTTCCTAGTCCGTCTTGACGACGAGCACGGCGGAGTTCGCGCCGTGGGCGACCGAGTTCGGCACGCTCCCGAGATAGCGGCGGGCGCCGCGCATACCCTTGCTCCCCACGACGATCAGGTCCGCGCCGACCTCCGCCGCGGTCTCGAGGATGACGTCGTCGGCATTGCCCTGGGCGGAGTGCGCCTCCGCCTTCAGGCCGGACCCGTGGGCCTTGATCGCCTCGTCGCCCACAGCCTGGGCGGCCTCCGCGAGCAGTGCCTCCCCGGCGCCCGAGTCGACCAGGGGCGCGCCGCTCGCCGAGGCCATGCCCGAGCGCGGGGCGCGCACCGCCGTGACGATGTGCAGCTCCGAGCCCCAGAAGCGCGCCAGGTCCGCCGCCGCCGCGACCGCCCGGTCCGCCGTCGAGGATCCATCCGTGCCCACGACCACCACTTTGTACATAGGTGCGCCCCCTTTGCGCCGGAGGGATCAGCGTAGCGGCCACGCGTCGTCGCCGCCTTGGTGCGCGACCGAGGCGAGGAGCCGAGCTCGGATCGGCGTCGGTGGCGCCCCGACGGCCCGATCTGATGCAAGAGTGACGGCACCATGACGGCTGGACGGCGGTCTGCGGTGGACCGGCGGCGCCGTCCACGCGAGCGGGCGAGGCGAATCGCGCTGAGCACGACGGCGACGGTGGCGGCGGCGGGACTGTTGGCGGCGTGCGGCTCGGGCGCGCCCGGCCCCGACGGCAGGGCGCAGGAGTACCTCTCCGCCTGGGGTCACCAGGACTACGCGTCGATGGCGCGCCTCGTGGCGCATCCACCCAAGGACTTCGTCGCCTTCAACGACCAGGTGGCCAGCGGCCTCGGACTCACCGCGGCGACCTACCAGCTAGGCCCGGTGACCACGAGCGGCTCCGACGCGTCGGTCGCAGTGCGGAGCCACCTGGTGCTCGGGCCGCTGGGGGTGCTCAGCGTCCACAGCATGCTCCGCCTGTCCGACGCGTCGGGCCACTGGCAGGTGCTGTGGTCGCCGCGGTCCATCATCCCCTCCCTGGGACCGGGCGACACGGTGGCGACCAAAGTGACCTGGCCGGCGCGCGCCGCCATCGTCGGCGCAGGCGGCGCATCGCTGACCACAGACGTCCCGATGGTGTCGGTCGGGATCGAGGGGTCCCGGGTCACCAACGCAGCCGCGCTGACGGCGGCGCTGCTCCAGACCGGTGCCACGGCGGCGCAGGTCCAGGCGGACGAGGCGACGGCGACGGCCCATCCCAACTGGTTCGTGCCGGTGGCCACCCTCAGCATGCCCGCCTACCAGCAGCTCAAGCCGGTGATCTACCCCGTGCCGGGCACGGTGTTCGAGACCAGCGCGGCGCGTGGCGCGCTCACCCCTGAGCTCGGCGCCCACGTCGTCGGCACCATGGGACCGGTCACGGCGCAGGAGCTGCAACAACTGGGCCCCCCGTACGCGGCCGGCGACGTGGTCGGCCAGACCGGCATCGAACAGGCGTACGAGCGTCAGCTGGCCGGTACGCCCGGCGCGACCGTCACCGTGGAGAGCCGTGGCGGCGCCACCGTGGCCACGCTGGCGCGGTTCGCCTCGCACCCGGGAACGGCGGTGCAGACGGAGATCGACCCACAGATCCAGCAAGCGGCGGAAGCTGCCCTGAGCGGCGAGACGCTCCCCGCCGACCTCGTGGCGATGCAGGCCACGACGGGCGAGGTCGTGGCGTCGGTGAGCGTGCCGGACTCCCAACAGGTCAACGACGCCTTCACCGGCGCCTACCCGCCGGGCTCCACGTTCAAAGTGGTCACCTCGACCGACCTGGTTGAGCACGGCCTCACGCCGTCGAGCCCGGCGTCGTGCCCACCGACCATCACGGTCGACGGAGAGGTGTTCCACAACTTCGAGGGCGAGACCACGCCGTCGCTGTCGATGCTCCAGGCCTTCGCCATGTCCTGCAACACCGCGTTCATCGGGATGTCCAGCGCGCTCCCCGCCGACAGCTACGCGACGGCGGCGGCGCAATACGGCATCGGCGCCACGGTCAAGCTCGGGTTGACGGCGTTCAGCGGCCGGGTGCCGACGCCGGCCTCGACGTCCGACGCAGCGGCGACCGCGATCGGCCAGGCGCAGGTCGTGGTCTCCCCCCTCGCGATGGCGACCATGGCCGCGTCGGTGGACTCGGGCAGCCTGCATCTCCCCCGCCTCGTCGCGGGGTCAGCCGACGACAACGTACCGGCGCAGCCCCTCAACGCGACGGTCGTCTCCGACCTGCGCACCATGATGCAGGCCGTCGTCAGCACCCCCCAGGGCACGGCCGCCGGGGCGGGCCTGCCCGCCGGCACGTTCGGCAAGACCGGCACGGCGGAGTTCGGCAACGCCAACCCGCCCCAGACCGACGCCTGGTTCATCGGGTACCGCGGCGACCTCGCCTTCGCCGTCCTCGTCGTCGGCGGTGGTGTCGGGGGCCAGGTCGCTGCGCCGATCGCCACCAAGTTCCTCAACGCCGTGGCGACGACGCCGCTGTCCTAGTTGTCCGCGTCCGCTCCCACGGCCCGGTAGACGGCGTCCCAGAATTCGACGAAGACGGCGGGCGGCTCGGGCGACGTCATGGCGCGCTGCGTGAGGAGGATCCCGGTGAGCCCACGCTCGGGGTCGCTGTTCCAGACCGTGCCGGTCCCGCCGTTCCAGCCGAACCCGTAGGGGACGGGGTGGTCGCCGGACCCGGGCACCGACGCGGCCATGCAGTAGCCCCACCCGGTGCCCGGGTCGAGGAACGGTGGGGCAGACGCCCGCTGGGCAGCGGTGAGGTGGTCGCGGGTCATGTCGGTCACCGATGCCGGTGCGAGCACCTGCTCGCCTTCGTAGCACCCGCCTGCCAGCAGCATGGTGACGAACGCCCAGTAGTCGTCGAGGGTCGAGACGAGCATGCCGGCGGCGTTCCCCATCGCCGGCGGCTTGCTCCACCATCCGCCGTCGGGCGGGTCGAGCACGGTGAGCGCGCCGGTGGCCAGGTCCGGGAAGTACGCCGTGGTGAAGCGGTCCTGCTTGTCCTCGGGCACGCTGAACGAGGTGTCCTCCATACCCAACGGCGCGAACAGGCGCGTCCGTAGGAAGTCCTCGAGGGCCTGGCCACTGGCCCGCTCGAGCAGGACGCCCAAAACCTGGGCGCCGGTGTTGTACCGCCACTCGGCGCCGGGCTGGTGCATGAGGGGCAAGGTGGCGAAGCGGGCAATCCACTCGTCGGGCCCGAACGGCGGCGGCGGCCAAGGCGGCCCGAGCGTCATCAGACCCAGCTCCGCTTCGGCGTCCTGGATCGGGTAGGTGCCGGGCGCCGCCATGATGACCCCGAACCCCAGGCGGAAGGTGAGCAGGTCCTCGACCGTCATGGAGCGCTCGGCGGCGACGGTGTCGTCGAGCGAGCTCTCGAGGCTGCGCAGGACGCGCCGCTCAGCCAGCTCGGGCAGGTACTTCTCGACCGGATCGGCGACGGACAGTACGCCGTCGTCGACCAGCGCGATGGCGCCGGCGGCGGCGATCGGCTTGGTCAGCGAGGCGATGCGGAAGATGGCGTCACGCGGCAAGGGCGACGGGTCGTCGAGCGCCGGTGACCCGATGACCTCGACGTGCACATCGTCCCCGCGTGCGACGAGCGCGGCGAGCCCGGGCACCTCACCCCGCGCCACGTACGCAGCGAGCCTCTCGTGCAACCGCGCCAGTCCGCCGGGATCGAGGCCGGCCGCGCCGGCCGTCACGGACGGGGTGATGCGCGAGCGGCCACGGGCGGCGACGATAGCGGTAGGGTGCCGCCGTGGTGACCCTCGACGACGCCGTCGACATGATCACGGCGCTGCCAGAAGTGACCGAGGGGAAGCGCTTCCACAGCCGCACGTGATACGTCGCCGGAAAAGCCTTCGCCTGGGAACGTCCGTTCTCCAAGGCCGACCTCAAGCGGTTCGGCGACACCGAGCCGCCGGCGGGGCCCATCCTGGCGCTCCGGACGGCGGACCTCGAGGACAAGGAGGCCGTGCTGGCCGCGGGCACCCGGGGCATCTTCACCATTCCGCACTTCGACGGGTACGCGGCCGTACTCATCCAGCTCAAGAGCGTGACGAAGAAGCCACTGCGCGAAACGATCGAAGACGCCTGGTTGGCCTGTGCCCCCGACGCGCTGTCGGCCGCCTACCTCGACGATGGCTGAGTACGTCGAATGGCTGTGATGGGAGCCCCTGGAAGTGGGGAGCTCACGCCGGGCTGAAGATCCGGACCCGCCCACTCCGGCCCTTTCTTGGCGGCGCCACTCCCACCGGCGCGCCCGTTTCCCGGACGACGCGCAGCCCCGATGGCACGTCGCACGGACATCCTCGGAGGCGCGTCAGCCCCCTGCGTCCTCAGTGAATGTCGATCAGGACTCAGCTCTCGGGCGTGACCGCATCCAATCGGCGCCGAACCTCCGACGTGTTGACACCGAGAGCGCCTAGCAACACCGCCGCAGGATCTGGTGGTTGGAGAGCGAGGATCTGGGCCAGCACCTGCTCGGCCGTAACCTGGGTCTTCCGGCGATTGGGCTTGACCGCTTCCTCAAGCACTTTCTTTGCCGCGGGAGTCATGCGGAGGCGATCTTTTTGCGCGATGTCTCTGATCCTCGGCTTCTTCGGCACGGCGCGCATCGGCCGTGCCGGAGCGTCGGTGCCGGACCCCAGGCCCAGGGCTTCCTGATCGAGCGACTCAAGGGCCTGACGAGCTTGCTGCAGGCTCACGCCCAACACGACTTCGATCGAGGGATCCTCGAACAAGCCGAGCAAGATGTGATCGGTGCCAACTCGGCGATCACCTCGACCACGGGCCTCCTCACTGGCCCGCAAATAGATGGTCCAGACGTGAAGCACCTCTGGCACGACTGATTCGGTGGTCATGAGAACTCCTTCTTGTATTTGGTGTGCACGGATTGACGGGTGACGCCCAAAGCGTCTCCGATCTGCTGCCACGACCAGCCCTTTTCCCGGGCCGACGCGACGTGGTTCGCTTCGACTCTCTCAGCCAGGCGATGGAGCGCCAACGAGGCGCGAAGCCCAATTGCCGGGTCATCCGACGAGAGATTCACGCTGAGTTTCTCGATGTCCATGTCTGTCAGTGTGGACTGACATCCTGGATTTGTCAACCTAAACTGACACAGCCGATCGCCACACCGGAGTGACCAGAATGGAGGCCGAGAATGGTTCTCCGAACATGGAGCAGGGATAGAGGACCACGCCCAGAATCATCAGCATTCCGCGCGACATGGCCGTGCACATTCGGGTTCAGGAAAAAGTCAGGGTCATCCCCGATTGTGATCGTGCTCAGGTTCGTTCAACATTCGCTCAGTGACGGAAGGGTTAACGCGGACGCACCCGGTACAGCCCTATTCGACTTTGGGACGCTTAACGACTCGCCGACAGCGTCTGACATCGATGAGGGTGCCGGATCGATGCTTGTCGGACCTGCGGGAGCGGGGTTATCTCGTGTTCGAGGGATTCCTCGGGACCGAGGAACTGGCCGTGGCACGAGAGATGCTGTGGCGGCACTTCCCTCGCCCCGAGGAGTACTTCACCGACCCGGCGGCCCACGCCTGGCTGGCAACAAGCCAGTTCGCCGGCATCATCGGCGGACCGTGGCGGTCCTGGGACCTCAACCGCCTGGCCTTTCATCCCGACCTCCTCGACCTGGCGGAGCGTTTCTTGGGATCGAACGACCTCCATCTCTACGAAGCCGAGTTGTGGGCCAAGTACTCCGGGGCCGTCGACTACGACCAGAGCCACCACCGCGACTTCGGCAACCACACCCTGGTCGTCCCCAAGAAGGCCGACCTACCCACCCAGATGCAGAGCCTGATCCTTCTTTCGGACATCGCCGAGCAGGATGGACCCACAACGGTGGTCCCGCTGTCGGTTGGGGAGAGCGTTCCCTACTGGCCGAGCTCCCTCGTCGATGGGGGCAGTAATTATGCCTGGACCTACCTTCCGGCCGGGACCCTCGTTGAGGAGGAGATTTCGGTGACCGGGCCGGCGGGGACCCTGTTCTCCTACCGGCCCGACGTACTGCATCGTGGGTCGCGGACTGGCGAGCGCTCAGCAAGATTCACGATGTCCGCTCACTACGACGTGTGGGGTCCACGCTGGACCGGCAGAGTCGCTTGGCCCGCCGATGCGCTCGGCCCCGACTGGTGCGAGCTCATCGAGCGGGCGACGCCCCGGGAGCGCTCGGTCTTTGGGTTCCCCGCACCAGGCGATCCGTACTGGGACGAGCAGACCCTGGCCGATACCAAGGCGCGCTACCCCCAGGCCGACTTGACGCCCTACCGCTGAGAATCAGGGCCGCTCCGGAATCGCTGGCGTCCTCAGCACTCGCCGCTTAATCAGCCTGATCGACGACCTCTCGCTATTGCGAGCCGCTTGGCCACCAGCTCCTCGGCCGCGGCCAGCGGAGTAATGCCTCGCAACTCAGCGCGATCGAGCGCAGCGGTCGTTGTGGTCCCGATCTGACCGACAGCCTCCACCGCACGCGCTAGGTCATAACCATGGGACTCTTCGGCGATATTGATGATGCCACCTGCATTCGCAAGAAAGTCAGGGACATAGAGAATGCCTGCCGCCGCAAGTGAGGCCGCAACTTGAGCACCAGCCAGCTGATTATTTGCCGCTCCAACGATGATTGTGAAGGAAAGCTCAGGCACGACCTCCTCAGTGAGCAGTCCCCCTAACGCACACGGGCAGAAGATGTCAGCGGTTACTTTCAGAGCATCGGTCGGGTCGACAAGGTTGGCGGCGCCGATGCGCAAGGCACGCTCGGCCTTGGTGTGATCCACGTCTGAGGCGATTACCACGACCTGTCGTTCCACGAGAAGCCGAACGATCTCTCCGCCTACCTTGCCGGCGCCAAGAACACACACAGTCCTGCCCTTGAGGCCGTCACTCCACACGCGAGCAGCCGCGGCCTCCATCGAGACCACCACACCGAAAGCGGTTGCAGAACTGGGATCGCCGGATCCGCCGCGCGACGTGGCCGTGCCCGCCACGAATGGAGTCGTCTCTCGAATGAGATCCATGTCGTCCTGGGTTGTCCCGACGTCCTCTGCAGTGATGTAGCGACCCTGAAGGCCGTTGACCGCAGCGGCGAAATCACGGAGTAGAGCGGGTGTCTTTACGAGGCGCGGATCCCCGATGATGACCGCTTTGCCCCCGCCTTGTGACAGTCCAGCCAGAGCCGCCTTCTGCGTCATGGCTCTCGAAAGGCGGAGGACATCGTCGAGAGCAATTGCCTCGTCCTCATACGGATAGAACCGAGCCCCGCCCAGTGAGGGACCCAGAAGCGTCGAATGGACGGCGATGATCGCTCGAAGACCGCTCTGCGCACGCCGAATCGCGACGATGTCCTCGTGTTCGGACCCGGACAGACCCTCCAGCACTTCGCCTGGTTCGGTCACGGGCAGGCCACTCACGACGAAATTCTAAAGGCGATCGCCTCCGCGAGGCGCTCGGGAGAGTGTCCACGAGGCAGTTAAATTCTCATCGGCATCGACGGTTCTCGATAAGAGGCTCTTTCTACCGATCATGACCACGCATGAACCTGCCGTATCGGTCTCGCGGGACATAGACGCTCCCGCCCACGTGCCGTTCAGCTAGCTGGGCCGGCCGGCCGACCACTCCACCATCGACGGTTCCGGCATGCTGAGGGGAAACGAGGATCGAACGGTCTTGTCCGGGATCGGCGACGTCTTCGAGATGAAGATATTCAACGAAGTGCTGGGCGAGTACATGATCGAGAACCACGTGGTCGAGTTCGAGCTTGACCGGCGGATCGCCTGGGAACCGGTCGGCCACCGTCGATTTCCCCGACGCCCGCACTCCGACAACAAGCCGCATCCCTTCCATCACTCGATAAGTCTCGCCAACGGCACTGGGCGTGGAGATGTACCAGGTCCACTCGGTGGACCCGCCCCGACACGCCGGGTGTAAAGCAGCTCCGAGCTACCAGGAAGGCAATCCAACACCACCTGCGATCTCGTTCTGCTGGAATCTGAGCCTGGTGCCGAGATTTCTGACCACAGACGGGGTGGAGATCGGCTTCGAAGTTATCGGGATAGGTCCGCCGCTACTGGTGTGCCATGGAGGGCCGAGCAACGTGTGCGACACCCTCATCAGCGAACTCGCCGGTCTCAGCCCGTATTTCACCCTTGTCTTCCACGACTACCGCGGCAGCGGACAGTCCTCCACGGCCCCTGAAGACACCTACACCTTCGCCCGGCTTGCCGATGACCTCGAGGAGTTACGTCGGCACCTGAACCTAGGGTCGGTACCGGTTCTGGCGCATTCGATGGGTGGCTTGGTGGCCATGGAGTTCGCGCTCCGGCACTCGTCGGCCAAGAGTTTGATCCTGGCAGGGGTTACGCCGTGCATGTCCCCAACGAGCACCGCCATTCCCACGATCAGGGCCCTTGGCCCTCGCAGGACCCTGCGCATGGCGGCCCTGGCTCTGTGGTTCCTAGTCGCTTGGAGCTGGCGAGCAGCGAGTGCCAACAGGACAGCGGCGATGTACGCCCCTACTGACGTGACGCAAGAAGCTCGACGTGAACGGCGACAGATGGTCGCCGAGGCCCACCCCTGGCTGCCGGTTTCGAACGACAACGCTTCGGTGCTCCAAAGGGCGATCGTGTCCACGGACTTGCGGCAACAACTCCACCAGATCCACCCTCCCGTTCTGGTGATGTACGGATCTCGTGACGCCATGATGGTGGTCGGTGCTCGGATGCTTGAGACACACCTGGCCGATGTAACCGTCATCCGTCTGGACGACGTCGGCCATGAGGTCTTCATTGAAGAGCCCGACCATGTGTTCATGGAGATCCGCAGGTTCCTCGAAGCTCACGATTGATGCCACTCGACCTGGCCGTGGCCTTGGCGTTGTCTTGCAGGCGCTGAGCAGCCCTCGATGAATAGCCCGGTACGCCATCGGGTTGGTGGGACGGTTCGGGACTTCGGCAAGGTCTTCGGCTGTGTCAGCCGGAACGCCAAGGGCTGTCCGTAGTAGGACGGCGACCAAGGTCAGTGGGGTCTCGCCCTGAGAACGACGAGGCCGTTCTCCACATCCACCAGATGGTGGTGCGAGTCGTGGAGCGCATGCTCGAGAAGCCTGCGGACGTTGCTCCGCGAGTCTCCGATTGTGATGCCTCGGGACCATGAGGTGGGCGCCGACCCCTGAGCCAAGTCGGCAAGCCTCCTCGCCTGACGTTGGAGCTCCATCCCAACGACACCCGGGTCTTGGCCGGCATAGCTTGCGGAAGCGCTCTGTACGAGTTCCTCACCGGCGATCTCGGGGAACCTGGGCTCATCGATCGTCAACGCCTGCTCGACGCCGAAGACGTGAAGTGCCGTGACGTCCCTACTGTGAGCCGCGTATTCGAGCGCCGACCATGTTTCAGGCGCTGGTCTCATCCGAAGTTCGTCGCCAGCATCGAGCAGGAGTTGAATCCATCGCGGCCCAAGATCTCGAATCGTGTCCGCCAGCATCACCGGCTCGTACTCAGAGCCATCGAAGCCACATGCCGCACATTGCTCGTGATCCACGCTGAACTCCCTTCCGCAAGCTCCAGTCTCGTTGCTACCAGAAGGCGAAGTCTCTGTGACTCGCTTCGACCCGCTGCAGCGCACGGTGCTAGAGACCCTTGGCTCATGGAGGCTCTTCAGCGGCTTCCCACACACAGAAGGGGTGGCGGTTGTCTTCGCCCGGATCTCGCCTTCGGCGACGTACCTTTCCACGGCTCCCTCCCCGGGCTGGGGGTCACGGTCGCCAACATTGTCTCGATCGTGCCCACCCCAGACGGCGGAGGCTACCGGCTCATTGGTTCAGACAGCGGGGTCTTCGCCTTCGGTGACGCCACCAGCCTGGGCTCGCTCCCCGAGCTCGGGCTCTCGGTGAACGACGTCGTGGGTGCCGTGGCGACTGGGTGAGGGGGGTTTCCTCTCCGTCAGCCCGGCGACGAGATATCCGGAGCCCATGCGCCAGCTCTCGGACGCCAGGTGTCGAGTGAACGAGACCGCCGGCGGGGGCGTGAGTGATCAGGGAATATGCGCAGGGCCGCAGCGTCCTACAAGAAGTGCGGCCTGTGTGACCTCGAGATACAGGTCACCATGGCCGATCTGAACAGTCCAGACGCCAGTGAGGACGCGTACGTGAGCCAGACGTTTCCTGATGTGTAACGAGGCTTGAGAAGCCGCCGGAGCGGGGCGGGGCTGCTGTCTCCAACATGGTGACGGATCCAAGCAACTGGATCAGAAGAGTGCCTCCAACGTCGGCACGGTGCGACACTTGGAGGTCCGGCTGCATTCTCCAGTTCGCCTGCCGCCAGCCGAAACGACGGGGCCGATCGGTTTCAGGCAATTCGAAAGGCGCTGGCCGGGTGCGCAACGCACATTTGGGAAATACTGTCGGCCTCTGTATGGATACACCAAAGACCAACTACGTGCGTGTCGGCGAAGGCGATGTCGCATATCAGGTGTTCGGTGACGGACCGATCGACCTCCTGCTCTCCTACGGGCTGGGCGTACACGTGGAGATCATCTGGGAGGTCCCTATATGGCGGAAGATCCTCACCCTCCTGTCGTCTTTCACGAGACTGATTCTCTTCGATCGGCGAGGCACTGGAGCCTCCGACAGTATTTCGTTCGACGGTGTCCCGACCTGGGAAGAGTCGATTGAGGACATGATCGCCGTGCTCGATGCGGTGGAATCGACGCAGACGGCGATTATGGCAACGCTTGATACTGGAATAAACGGAATCCTTCTCGCCGCGATGCGACCCGACCGGGTCAGCCACCTGGTCCTGTTCAACACGAGTGCTCGTTACATGGTTGCCGACGACTATCCAATGGGTGTACCTCCCGAGGCAGTCGACGCCCTGATCGAGATGCTCGCCAACGAGTGGGGGACTTTGGACTTTATGCGCTTAGTCAATCCAACTTCCGCTGGAGACGCGGAGTTCATGAAACTCTCCACGCGAATGCTGCGCGTTTCGAACACACCCCGCTCGGCCGCGGCACAGTACAACTACTTGCTTCGACGCGACGTCCGCCAGGCCCTTCCGATGATCCAGGCGCCGACGCTAGTCCCCCATGTCAAAGAGAACGTGCTCGTACCACTCGAGTTCGGTCGCTACCTTGCGGAACACATCTCCGGTGCACGTTTCATCGAACTCCCTGGCGGTGATCTCTCGATCACGGAATCGAACATCATGATGCTGGATCACGTGGCAGAGTTCCTTACCGGCCAAAGGCCGGTCATTGAGGTCGACCGCATACTGACCACTGTCCTGTTCACGGACATCGTGGGTTCGACTGAGAAGGCTGCCTCGCTGGGCGATCAACGGTGGGCGTCGTTGCTCGACTCCCATGACCGAAGCGTGCGAGACACCCTTGTGCACTTCCGCGGGCAGGAAATCAATACGACCGGTGATGGATTCGTGGCCTCATTCGACGGTCCAGCGCGGGCGATCCGCTGCGCAAAGGCGATCGGCGAGGCGACGAGACCACTGAACATCGATCTGCGCATGGGACTGCATACAGGCGAATGCGAAGTCAGGGGAAAGGACCTGAGCGGATTAGCGGTTCACATCGCGGCTCGCATCGGGGGACTCGCCGCGCCAGGTGAGGTCTTCGTATCGGGAATGGTCAAGGACCTCGTCATGGGTTCGGGAATCGACTTCAGCGAGCGTGGCGAGCACGAATTGAAGGGGGTCCCTGGTCTGTGGCCCCTCTTCGCCGTGTGCAACTGAGCCTCGACCCACCGATGGCCTCTTCCGGAGATGACGTGATGACCGCGAAGTTCCAGCTCTGCGTACCGACGTTCACAGGGGTGCCGCCGGACGCCACCGTCCTCCGACGCCCCGGCTGCCCAGCGCCGACGCCACCCCGTCGTTAGCCTGCCCGTCATGACGATCGATTTCCGCACCCGCAACGACGTCGACGTCGAGACGATCGACGTCGCGGACTTCTTCGGGAACCAGCTGCCCCGCCTGGCGGCGGACGCCTCTGCGCTGGCCGTCCCGGGCGCGCTCGAGCTGGGCGTCCGGCCGTTCACGATCGAGACGACCGCCGGCACCTGGACGTTGTCGGTCGACGACGATGCCGTCCGGGTTCGCCCCGGCGATGGTGGACACGCCGCGGTGCGCCTCGACGTGGACGAGATCACCGACATCGTCCACGACCGCCGGACGCCCATGACGCTCCTCGCAGCCGCAACGCTCGACATGCCGATCGGAGATATCAACGACTTCCTCGACTGGTGGGTCGTCCTCCGCTCGCTGCTCGACGCCCGCACCGTGCACACCGCGGGCGACGTCACATTCACCGACCGTGACGGCGGCTCGCTCGACCTCCAGCGCTCGTTCACGGTCGACGACGATCCGGCCGAGCTGGCGTACTACCTTGGCGAGGCGGGCTACCTCCACCTGAGCGAGGTCTTCACGACCGACGAAATGGCGCAGGTCTCGGCCGACATGGATGCCGCCCTCCCGCGCTACCACGAGGGTGACGGCCGGTCCTGGTGGGCCACCACCGCCGACGGCGAGGAGCGGGCGGTGCGCCTGCAGGGGTTCCAAGAGGAGAGCCTTGCGACCGCGGCCTTACTGGAGGACGACCGGCTCCTTCGCGTCGCCTCGCTCACGGGCGACGGGCACGTGCCGCGCGACCAGGGCGGCAACAAGATCGAGGCCCTCGTCAAGCCCATTGGTGTCGTGAAGGGCATCTCCGACCTGCCCTGGCACAAGGACTGCAGCCTCGGGCGGCACTCCTCGCGCTGCTGCAGCCTGACCGTTGGGATCTCGGTCACCGGCGCCGACCAGCACTCGGGCCAGCTCGGGGTCGTGGCCGGTTCCCACCGGGCCCTCGTCCAGCCCGCCTTCTTCCGCGACTCCTGGGGGCTGCCCGCGGTCCCGCTCCCGACCCGCACCGGCGATGTCACTGTCCACTGCTCGTGCACCCTGCACATGAGCCATGCGCCGGTCGCGCGGGAACGCCGCGTCATGTATACCGACTTCGTCTTGCCCCCTCGTGCCGGTGACGATCCGGCGCCCAGCAGTGCGGGCGTCATCGATCGGGTGCGCGAGCGGGCTTACAAGGTGGTCAGCCAAGTCCCGTCGGCCGTCCGTCCTTGAGCGTCCGCGATTACCTTCCGCTCCCCGACTTCGACGGCAACCACTGGAAATAGTTGACCAAGGTAACCGTCGACTCGGGCGATGTCGGGGTTCAAGGAAGGATTCGTATCCCGTCAGAGTGAGCTACGGACTCCGGACCGGTTGGTTGAACGCTGTTGGGGATTTCAGTCCAGCGAGGCTTGACATAGGGTCTGTACGTCCCCGGTTGCCGGAGGCGCCCGGTCGGGAAGGGGGGTCTGCATGCGGCAGCGCACCAACGAGGTCGAGGTCGAGCGGGACATCAAGGTCACGGTGTCGGATGGGACGGTGCTGCTGGCCGACGTCTACCACCCCATCGGGATCGACGACGCCCCCACAATCCTGGAGCGCACGCCGTACGGAAGAGTCAACTTCGCCTCGGCGATGGGCCCAGAGTTCGCCGCCCGCGGCTACCGGTACGTCCTGCAAGCGTGCCGGGGCACGGACGGATCGGGTGGCACGCACAGCTACTTCGCCGAGGCGGGGGACGGGCGTGACACGGCGGACTGGATCGCCTCCCAGTCGTGGTTCAACGGCAGCATGGGCACGTTTGGCGCGAGCTACATGGGCTTCACCCAGTGGGCGTTGGCCTCCACCAAGCCGCCGCACCTGAAGGCCATGGCCATCGCCCTATCGACCTCGGTGCGGGCCTACTCGTGGTACCCGGGAGACTCGCTGGCTCTCGAGGTGATCATCCCCTGGGACGCGGGCGCCACCCAGTTCAACAAGCAGGCCAACGCCATCCCCACCACCGACATCTCCCCCGAGGGCATCGACCGGCGCATGGCCGAGCTGAGGGCGGGCTTCGACCACCTTCCTCTCGGTGAGGTGATCCACCAGCTCACCGGCGTCGACCTCGAGCTCTACCATGAGCAGCTCGCTCACGGCGGCGCCGGGGACGCCTTTTGGGATCCGGTGAACTTCCGGCCCCTGCTGGCGGAATGGACGGTACCGACCCTCCTCGTCGACGGCTGGCACGATTATCCGTTGCCCGGTGTGATGGAGGACTACGCCGTCCTGCGCGCCTCGCCCGCCCCCGTGCACATGCGCATCGGCGCCGGCGGGCACCTGGGCGGTGGCGGGGAGGGCGGCATGACCGACGCCCCACTGGACTGGTTCGACACCTGGTTGCTCGCCCGCGAGGGACTGCTCGGACCCACCCCGGTAAAGGTCCACGTGCAGGGCGAAGTCGCGCACTGGCGCGACCTGCCTGACTGGCCCCCTCGCTCTAAGCGGACCCGCTGGTACCTCCGCGCCGGGGGCCACCTCGCGCCCATGCCGCCAGAGGCCGCTTCGGAGCCCGACCGCTATCGCTACGACCCTGCCAACCCGACGCCGTCGATGGGCGGCATCGGCATGCTTACCGGGGGCACCGTTGACAACCGGCCGCTGGAGTCCCGCGCCGACGTCCTCGTCTACACCTCCGACGAGTTGGATGAGCCTCTCGAGCTCATCGGTCCGGTGGAGGCGGAGCTGCACGTGAGCTCGAGCCTGGACCACACGGACTTCTTCGTCCGGATCTGCGACATGTCACCCGACGGCCGGTCGATCAACGTGTGCGACGGACTGCAGCGCTTCGACCCTGCGTCCATCCACCTGAATCGGGACGGGACGTTCACGGCGACGGTGGCGCTGTGGCCCGTCGGTCACATGTTCGCCACCGGTCACCGCCTGCGGGTGCAGGTCTCCAGTGGGGCTCACCCAGTCTACGCCCGCAATCTCGGCACCGGAGATCCGCCGGCCACGGCCACCACGTTGCGGGCCGCCGAGCAGGCCGTGTACCACGAGCCGGGCCGGCCGTCCTGGGTAACCCTCCCGCACTTCTCGGGGTAGAGCCCCGGGCCATCTGGACGGTCGGTGAAACGGTGTGGGGCCTCGGCTCGCCTGCGACTCCTGCTCCATGCAGTTCGCCCACACCAAGGATCAAGGATGACGACCATGCCCTGTTCGCCGGCCGGGAGTCGACGAATCGTGGGTCCTAGGTCGGCCGGGTCAGTGAACTCGTTCTCGGCCCGTAAGCCTCCGCTTTAGGTTCTGCCGTCAGAGCCATTCAGCTGTCCTGTGTGTCGTGGAGCGTCGGCGTGTAGCACACCGCGACGAGCAATCCCTCCGGACTCAACAGCCGCGCGGTGATCTGGCCCCAGGGCTCCGTGCGGGCAGGGTGGATCAGCTGATAGCCCTTGGCAGAGAGCTCGTCGGCTGCAGCGGCGACGTGAGCGACCTCGAATTCGATGCTGGCCTGGGGAACAGGAATGTCGGCGGGCCATTCGGTTGCGTCGAAACAGGCGTTGGCCGCTTCGGAGAGAGGCCACAGGCCGAAGTGTTTGGACCCTTCCAGGTTGTGGGTGAACACGTAGTCGCCTTCTTCACCTTCAAAGGACAGGCCTAGGGCGTCCCGGTAGAAGGATCGAGAGGCTTCAGCGTCTCGCACGATCGGGGCGACGCTCGTTACGAACTGGACGTTCACTGGGTCCACCTCCGTGAAGAATTTGCTCGGGGTGCGTGTCTCATCCCTTTGTACCCGCGAGGTGCGACACGGCCGCCGGTCCTGGACACCGGTTCGCCCGGCTAACGACGCCTCGAGACGTAGAGGGCTGCGTCCTCGACCTTGGTGATCGAGCCCCCGAACTCGTCGGTGATGACACTCGCAATGGCATCGTACTGCTCGTCGGTCCGTTGGCCTCCGTAGGTCTTCGTCACGGCAACGAAAGTTGCGGCATCGAGAGTGCGCTCAAAGACGTGGTGAAGAACCACGAAGTCCTCGAACCGGGTGTCGCCACGAATGGTCTGCATCGAGCTGTCAACATGTTCCAGGCGCTTCGCCCACGGCGACCCGGTGATCTGGGCCAACCGTTCCTCGAAGGCCTCCTCCTCACCCCATGCGACGACCTCTGTCCACACGAGAGCGAGCGATCCGTCCGGCCCGAGGAGCTCTGCGACGCGATTCACGGCGACTTCGGGATCCACCCAGTGCCAGGCGTTGAAAGAAGCAACCAACTGGACCGGACCCGGTGCTGAATAGTCCTCAAAGCGACCCACGACGACCGAACCACGATCGGTGAGCTTGGCCTGCGCCAACGCAGCCATCTCAGGTGACGGCTCGATGGCTGTCACGTATAGGCCGCGTCGTGCCAGCGGCTGTGTCGCGATGCCGGTCCCAGCTCCAATCTCGATCACCTCGGCTCCGACTGAGGCGCCCGTGATCCTGACGATGTCGTCAAACACGCTCTCCGGGTACCGAGGGCGATAGCGGTCATAGTCGAAAGCCTGCACACCGAATCGCCGGGATGCCTCGGTTGCCTCTTGCCAGAGATCAGACACAGGCGTCAAGTATCACCTCGACCCAAGCTGACCGCAGGGCTCCGTTCCCTGCAGCGTTTCCTGCAGCGCCCCAACCGTCCTGGCGGTACGAACTGCGTCCGTTCATCCGTCGAAACCTGCCCGACTGCGCCAGACTTCAAAGATGCGGAAGCCGGACCACTTCAGACAGAGCGAGGTGGGCCTCGATGCCTCGGCTAGCGACCGTCCATACGAAAGCCGCTATCGGGTTGTCAGGTGGATCGGGAGAACCCACGACACACATCCATCGCTTGGGCCAGCCCTCTTCACGATCGCAGCGCTCTACTTCCTGATCCAGATCATCGCGGCTTGGGTCTTCATCCCTAGCTACAGCTTGGTTTCGAACACGATCAGTGATCTGGGCGAAACCAGTTGTGGCGGCTATGGCTCGCCGGCCATCTGCTCGCCTCGTTGGTGGCTGATGGATTACGTCGGCTTCCTTGTGCTCGGTGTAGTCATGGTGGTCGGCTCCGCTCTCCTCTACCACGAGTTCACCGAGAGGGTCCCCCGGGAGCGGCGCGCTGCGATGTTCGGATTCGGCTTGATTGCGTTGAGCGGCGTCGGATCGATCCTCGTGGCATTCTTCCCCGAGAACGAGAATCGAACCTTTCACATCATCGGCGCGTTTCTCGCGATCGCGATCGGCAATATTGCGATCCTTCTGCTTGGAGCCGTGCTCACTCTGCCGGACTCCATGCGGCGCTCCATGCTGATGTTCAGCAGCCTGGCGCTGGTCGCTCTGTTGTGCTTCGCTTCGCACCGATCTTTTGGGATCGGTCGTGGAACGATGGAGCGAATCGCGGCCTATCCCGTGACGATTTGGCTGATTGCCTTCGGACTGTACATCTGGCGATTTAACCCGAAGAATTCCCATGAGTACACCTAGCAGGGATCGGCTCATTCCGGTACTTTCGACCAAACGAAATGGAGAGCATGCAAGAGAGCACGTACCTCGACTACTCGGGGCGAGATGACGAACTGAGTGGCGGCGCCCGCATGATCCCCGTGGAGACGGCGGGGGGGACTTTCCGGGTGTGGACGAAGCGTGTCGGCAACAATCCGGACCTCAAGCTCCTGCTGCTCCACGGTGGCCCAGGGTGCACGCACGAGTATCTGGAGGCTTGCGACAGCTACCTCCCAGCCGCGGGTGTCGAGTACTACTACTACGACCAGCTCGGCTCAGGGCGGAGCGACCAACCGGAGGATCTCGCGCTGTGGGAGCTCGACCGCTTCATCAATGAAGTGGAGCAGGTCCGTCAGGTGCTTGGTCTTGACCGGAGCAACTTCGTCCTTTATGGGCAGTCCTGGGGCGGGATCCTTGCCATGGAGTATGCGCTGCGCCATCAGGACCATTTACGAGGCTTGATCATTTCCAACATGATGTCGAGCGCGCCGGCATACAACGCCTACGCGGAGCAGGTGTTGATGCCTGAGATGGACCAGGCCGCACTTTCCGAAATCAAGTCGTTCGAGGCGAATGGGGACGTTGAGAACCCGCGCTACATGGAGTTGCTGCTGGAACAGCACTACGTCCACCACATCCTGCGCATGCCGGTGGAGGACTGGCCCGACCCGGTGACCCGTGCCTTCGCCCACATCAATCCGTCGGTTTACGTAACGATGCAGGGTCCGAGCGAGCTCGGTATCAGCCAAGAGGCCAAGCTGGCCAAATGGGAATGCACCGACAGACTCGCCCAGATCAAGGTGCCCACCCTGGTGATCGGCGCCGAGCATGACTCGATGGATCCAAGGTACATGGAGATGATGGCGGACGAACTCCCACAGGGCAGCTACCTGTATTGCCCGGACGGCAGTCACCTCGCGATGTACGACGACCAGCATCGATACTTTGCTGGGCTGATTGGTTTCCTACAAACTCTCCCCGAGTGATTCCCGTCGAGCCACGCCGCCGGCCCGGCGATGATGTGGAACGGCCTGTCCGAGTGGTCCGGACGTCGATTCGGAGTGCCCGGAACCCGTGGGCCGAGGACGAACGGTGTTGACGTCGGGCAAAGAAGGGGGTGAAGTGGTCACCCCATGTTGGGGGTGCTCGCTGGCCATGTAACCCGCAATACTTGGTTCAACAAGCGTTGGGGGGCACGGCTGCGAGCTTCGGGGGGTTACGCACCGCAATGCCACACGGCAACAACAGGCCACGATTCACTGAGTTCCCTCAACTCGAAGTCTGGTTCAAGAGAGTGCGCCACCCCGCGGGCCCGGTCATGCAAGCCGAGCGCCAATTCGAAAACCTCGTCTGGTCCAACGATGTAGAGGCTCCGCGTCTGACGGACTACGACGATCTCGCCAGTGCGGCCTCTCGGGGGCGCCAGTGGATCGAGGTCAACCCCTGTCCAGACGAGACCATCGGACTCCATTTCGTGGGTCAGATGACGGCCTACAGCGACGTTGCAAACGCCGTACGGTTGGCCGTCACCATCCACCGTAAAGGCGCCGTCATGGTCGGCGAACTTACCGCGCTGCGAGATGAGATCGATCTGCACGCGGAAGCGATCGACAAAATGGAACCATAGGTGGCGCGGCGACGCGATGAGCGTCTCGACCGCGACAAGGCAGCGTGTAGCGGCCTGTTCCCGAATCCGGGTCCATTGCTCTGCGTCAGGCGCGGTTGCGCCGTCCACCGCTCTTCCATAACTTGAGGAACCAGCTTCCTCACCGAGGAGCGCGGGGCATACCCAGCCCGATCATGGCAATGATGTCGCGTTGGATCTCGTTGGTTCCGCCCCCGAACGTGAAGATGGTCTGACTCCGGGCTTGCTGCTCCAGACGGCCCCGGAGCACGGCCCCTGGAGAGCCCTCGACCAGGTAGCCCGCTTGGCCGACCACTTCGAGGAGCTGTCCGTAGACCTCGAGTGCGAGCTCGGTTCCGTACACTTTCGTGGCAGACGCATCAGCGGGGTTCAATCCCCTGTCTGAGGCAGAGGCCACCTTCCAGTTGAATAGCTTCAGCACCTCGATTTTGGCGTACACCCTGGCGAGGGTGATCTGGACCCACTCGTGATCCATGACCGCACGTCCGTCTCTCATGTGATGCCCCTGTGCCCATCGCCGCACTTCGGCCAGGCTCCGGAGCAATCCAGAGGCCGGGCAGATCGCCACTCGTTCATGATTGAGTTGATTGGTGATCAGCTTCCAGCCTTGGTTCTCGGCCCCAACCAGGTTCTCGGCGGGAACCCGGACGTCATCGTAGAAGGTGGAGCTGGTGATGTCGCCCGCGATCGTCGATAAGGGGACCCAACGGAACCCGGCGCAGTCGACCGGCACAATGAACACCGACAGACCTTTGTGTTTGGGGACATCGGGGTCGGTGCGCGCCGCCAACCACACGTAATCGGCGTACTGGATGGCGCTCGTGTAGATCTTCTGGCCGTTGATCACGTACTCGTCCCCGTCGCGTACGGCCCGGGTTCGCAGTGAGGCCAGGTCTGTGCCCGCCGAAGGTTCGGTGTAGCCGATGGAGAAATGGACCTCGCCCCGGAGGATGCCAGGCAGAATCCGTTGCTTCTGCTCCGCGGTGCCAAGGGCCATGAGCGTCGGACCCACGCTGTTCAAGGTGAGCAGAGGCAGTGGTACGCCCGCCCAGTGCGACTCCTCGACGAAGATCATTTGGTCGATGGCGCCTCGAGCTTGGCCGCCGTACTCCACCGGCCACCCCAGGCCTAGCCATCCGTCCTGCCCCATTCGGCGGATGTAATGGGTATACGCGGGCTCGTCGAGGTCGGAGCCTTCGACATCCGCCACCAATTTCTCGAAGTACTCCCGGAGCTGGCACTGCAGATTTTGTTGCTCCGACGTGAACTCCAGGCGCATCTTGGCCTCCGGTTGGGAACTGTGAGCTCGCTCCGGGGGGGGTCGAGCATTGTCGCGAGAATGCCAGCTCGATGCCGCGACCGCCAGCAAACCGGCAGTGTCATTCGTCTCCTTGCCGCACTCAGCGGTCGCTGATCACGTCCGCGGCACACCGCAGGAGTCGTTGAAGCGCAGCAGCACCCAACGGTCCTCGGCCGGGATCCACTCCCATTCGGTCATGGACGCATGCACGATGCGCACCCAGCCCCGGCGGTAGACCTCGGGCGGCACACCGAGGAACGAGATCATGGTGGCTTCGATCACCCCCGCGTGGACGGCGGCCACCACGAGCTCGCCGGGGTGCGCACGCACGACGTCACGCACGGCGTTCGACGCGCGCACCATGAATTCCGACCAGCTCTCCCCCTCGGGCGCGATCGGCTGGTCAGGGTCGACGTCCCAATCCGGCACGCCGAGGGTCTCGACCACCTCGTCCCAGGGCATGCCGTCGCTCTGCCCGGGGTGCAGCTCGCAGAGGTCGCAGCGTTCGCGGATCGCCCCCAGCGAATTCGGTCCGGGACCGACCACGGGCCTCAGGCGCTCCGCCGTCTCGACGGCGCGTGGGAGCACGGAGGAGTACAGCGCGGTGGCCTCGCGCAGCTCGCCGCTCTCATAGAGCCGGTCGGCCAGCATCGCCACCTGCCGCTTCCCCAGGTCGGTGAGCCCGGTGCAACCCTTGCGCCCGCCGACGACCCGGTTGACGTTGCACTGCGCCTCGCCGTGCCGCACCAACACAATGCGTGACGCACCTTCGCCCGGCGGGAAGATCCGCAGGACGCCCTCATGGGCGGCGCGCTCGGAGTCCCCGTCGCTCAAGGTCGGGCCGGACACCGGCGCGCGCGTCCCCCGGAAACTCTCAACGAACCGGTTTGCAGTTTCTGGAGACACCCACGGCCCTCTCCCCCTCCGCCAACCGGGCCCACTCGGCCCACCCGACCCACTCGAACCACCCGGCGCACCCAGACCCGGCCCCGAACCCGAACCCGAACCCGACTCCTCACGACAAGTTCCCGACGAAGCGCTCGAGCTGGCGCAGCGTCCGGCACTCGACGATGTCGTCACAGTGGGCGGCGTACTCCCCCACAATCGAGTCGCCCGAGCCCCAGTAGTCCCGCGGCTCGGGGTTGAGCCAGTACACGTGGCGCGCCCGGGCCTGCAGGTCCTCCAAGACCCAGGACTGGGAAGCGTGATAGTTGTTGCGCGCGTCTCCCAGGATCATGATCGAGGACCGCGAGTTCACCTGGTCGCCCCAGCGCCGGTGGAACTCGCTCAGCGCGTGGCCGTAGTCGGAGTGGCCGTCAACCCAGATGACGTCGGCCTCGGTGTTGATCCGGGCCACGGCCTCGGCCGGGTCGACGACGCCCTCGAAGAAGCGGGTGACCTCGTCTATCCCGTCGACGAAGACGAAGGCCCGCACCTTGGAGAACTGCGACGAAATCGCGTACACCAGGTGCAGGGTGAAGCGGGCGAAGCTGGCCACCGACCCCGAGATGTCGGCGATCACGAAGATCTCCGGCTTGGCCGGGCGCGGGTGGCGGAAGCGGGGCTCAATCGGCACCCCGCCCGTCGAGAGCGAGCGGCGCATGGTGGCCCGGAAGTCGAGCGGCCCGCGCCGGCCGTGACGCCGCTTGCGGGCCAGGCGGACGGCCAGTTTGCGCGACAAAGGGTGCAGGATCCGGTGCAGCAGGGCCAGCTCGTCGCGCGTGGCGTGCATGACGTCGATGTCCTCGGGCAGCGGCTTGCGCACGGAGCGGGCCAGCGCCTCGGCGCCGCGGTCCTCCACCAGCCTGCGCCGGATCTCGGTCTCGACGGCGCGGCGGAACTTGTCGATACGGGCCTTGTACTCGTCGGCGGCCAGGCGCTCCTCGAGCTCGGTCAGCCCGCCGCCGGCCGCGCCGGCCTGGGCCTGGTCCATGAGCCGCTTGAGCACGCCGTCGAGATCGAGGTTCCGCAGTGTGCGGTAGAGGTAGTAGGTGCCACCTACCGGCCGGCCCGGCTCCATGCCGGCGTAGCGGTCGACGGCGTTGCGGGCCACGACGTTCATCAGCCCGGCGTCCGCCGACATCAGCGACTTGAACAGCAGCTCGGCCAGCTCCTCGGGCGTCATGCCTTCGCCCCCCCCGCCGCCCTTCCACGAACGCCCTTGGCCGGGCATGCGGCCCTGGTCACCCCGTGCCCCCTCGGCCTCGGTGTCGGCGTCCCCGTCCTCCCCGTCGCCCTCACCCTCCGCCGCGCCGCCGGTGCGCACGGCGAAGAACACCTCGAACGCGGTCTCGAAGGCGCGCCAGTGCGAGGAGGACTTGACCAGCGTCGCCGCCAGCGCGTACTTCAGCGCCTCGCGGTCCTCGAGCGGGATGTGCTTGACCGCCTCGGCCGCGTCGAGGTGCTCGGTCAGCGAGACCGGCAGCCCCGCGCGCCGGAGCTCGGTGACGAACCCGGAGAGGAGGTCGAGCACGCGGTCGCCGCCGGGCTCAGCGGGACGGGGACGACGCCGACAACAGCTCCTTGGAGGCGCGCTCGATGTCGGCTTGATACTTCAACAAGATGTGCAGCGTGTCCTTCGCCCCCGCGGCGTCGATCGTCTCGACCCCCAGAATCACGAGCGTCCGGGCCCAGTCGAGCGTCTCGGACACCGACGGCGCCTTGCGCAGCTCGAGCGTGCGCAGCGAGCGCACGATGCGGGCCACCTGGTCGGCCAGCTCCTCGCTGATGCCCGGCACCTTGGCCCGCACGATGTCGCGTTCGCGGTCGAGGTCGGGGTAGTCGATGTGCAGGTAGAGGCAGCGGCGCTTGAGCGCCTCGGACAGCTCGCGCGTGTTGTTCGACGTCAGGAACACCATGGGCAGCTGCGTCGCCCGCACCGTGCCGAGCTCGGGGATGGACACCTGGTACTCCGAAAGGATCTCGAGCAACAGGGCCTCGGTTTCGAGCTCCACCCGATCGACTTCGTCGATCAGCAGCACGACGGGCTCGGTGGCACGGATCGCCTCGAGCAACGGCCGCGTCAAGAGGAAGTCCTCGGAGAAGATGTCCTCCTCGAGCTCCTTCCACGAAGGTCCCTCGGTCTCGTCCTTGCCGTGCTCCCCCGCCTGGATCCGCAACAGCTGCTTGCGGTAGTTCCACTCGTACAGCGCCTTGGACTCGTCGAGCCCCTCGTAGCACTGCAAGCGGATGAGCCGGGACCCCGTCAGGTCGCCCACCGACTTGGCCAGTTGCGTCTTGCCGGTGCCCGCCGGCCCCTCGACGAGCACCGGCTTCGACAGCCGGTCGGCCAGATAGACGACGCCACTGATCGACTCGTCGGCCAGGTAGCCCACCTGGGCGAGGCCGCCCCGCACCGCGTCCAAGGACTCGAACCTGGGGGGATCACCCTCCGGCAACCCGAGCCGCCCGTTCGTCGTCTCGCTCACCGGCGCACCTGCCCGTCCCCGCGCACAACCCACTTCACCGTCGTCAACTCCTTCACTCCCATGGGGCCGCGGGCGTGCAGCTTCTGGGTGGAGATGCCCACCTCCGCGCCCAGGCCGAGTTCCTCGCCGTCGACGAAGCGCGTCGACGCGTTCACCAACACCGCGGCCCCGTCCACCTCGGCCACGAAGCGGTCGGCGGCCGCCACGTCAGAGGTCACGATCGCCTCCGAATGCCCGGAGCTGTACCGCGCGATGTGCGCGATCGCCTCGCCCACGTCGTCGACCATCCCGATCGCCACCACCGGCGCCAGGAACTCGGTCGCGAAGTCCTCCTCCGTCGCCGCCACGGCGCCGGGCACGAAGGCGCGCACGCGCCCGTCGGCCCGGATCTCGACACCCGCCGCCTCCAGCGTCTCCGCCAGCCGGGGCAGGAGCTCGGCGGCCACGCCGGCGTGCACGAGGATGGTCTCCACCGCGTTGCACACCCCGAAGCGGTGCGTCTTGGCGTTCACGGCGAGCTCGTGTGCCATAGAGAGGTCGGCCGCGCCGTCGATGTAGATGTGGCAGTTCCCGTCCCCGTCGAGCACGTAGGGCACGGTGGCGTGCTCGACCAGGGAGGCGATGAGCGCGGGGCCACCGCGCGGGATGAGGCAGTCGATGAAGCCGCGCAGCTGCATGAACTCGACCGCGGTCTCGTGCGAACCGTCCTCCACCAGCGCCACTGCGTTATCGGGGAGGCCCGCCTTCACGGCGGCCCGGCGGAGCAGCGCCACCACGGCCTGGTTCGAGGCCAGCGCAGACGACGAGCCGCGCAGGAACGCCGCGTTGCCGGCCTTGAGGCACAGCCCCGCGGCGTCGCTCGTCACGTTGGGCCGGTTCTCGTAGATCACCCCGACCACCCCGAGCGGCACCCGGACCCGGGTCACCCGCAGGCCGTTCGGCCTGACCCAACCCTCGAGCACCTCGCCGACGGGGTCGGGCAGGTCGGCCACCTTGCGCAGGCCGCCCGCCATGCCCCGTACCCGCTCTTCGGTCAACCGCAGCCGGTCCCGGACGGCCTCGGCGACGCCGCCGGCCTCGGCGGCTTCCAGGTCGCCCCGGTTCGCCTCGACCAGCGCGGGCCACTCCTCTTCGAGGAGATCGGCGGCGCAGCGCAGGGCATCGTCGCGCACCGAGCTCGGGGCCCGGGCCACCACCCGCGCCGCAGCGCGGACGCGGCCCGCGAGCTGCTCCAATGCGGGTTCGATCACTGGTTCAGCGTACAAGCACCAGGTCGTCCCGGTGGACGACGACCTGGCTGCGCCGGCCCATCCACTCGCTCGCCCGTTCGGCGGGCAGTCGGACCAGGCCCTTGGCGAAGACCTCTCCGTCGGGGCCGGCGATCTCGACCGCGTCTTCCGGCACGAAGCGGCCGCTCACGCCGACCACACCGGCGGCCAGGAGCGAGCGCCCCCGCTCGGTCAGCGCCGTGCGCGCCCCGTCGTCGACCGTCAGGCTGCCCGAGGAACCGAGGGCGAACGCAATCCACAGCTTGCGGGCGGAGAGCCGGCTCTCGCGGGCCCGGAACACGGTGCCGACCCCGGCCTCGCCGGCCAGCGCGGCCGTGAGCACCCCCGGACGCGCCGCGTCGGCGATCACCGTCTGCACCCCCGACCACGTGGCGATCTTGGCTGCGGCGAGCTTCGAGGCCATGCCGCCGCTGCCCGCCGTACTGCCAGGCCCGCCGGCCAGGCGCTCGAGCTGGTGGTCGATCTCGACGACCTCTTCGATTAGCGACGCCTCCCGGTCCCGCCGCGGGTCGCCGGTGAGCAGGCCGGGCGCGTCGGTCAGCAGCACGAGGAGCTGCGCACCGACCAGGTGAGCCACGAGCGCCGCCAGGCGGTCGTTGTCGCCGAAGCGGATCTCCTCGTCGGCCACGGCGTCGTTCTCGTTGACCACCGGCACCACGCCGAGGCCGACCAGGTGCTGCAGCGTCCCCCGGGCGTGCACGTACTGGGTGCGATGCACGAAGTCGAGCGGCGCCAAGAGCACCTGCCCGGCCAGAGTGCCGTACGGTTCGAGGCCGTCCTGCCAGAGGCGCATGAGCCGGTGCTGCCCGACGGCGGACACGGCTTGGAGCACCGCCGGGTCGCCGGGTCGCTGCTCGCCCCGCCCGAGGGCGGCCCAGCCGGCAGCGATGGCGCCCGAGGTGACGACGACGACCGTGTGCCCGTCGCGACGCGCCGCCACGATGTCGCCGCACAACCGGGAGACGGTGTCCGGCGTCACCGAAGACGAACCCACCTTGACGACGGCGATCACGCGTCGTCCCCCCAGGTGAAGGTCATGTCGCCCACCGTGATCTCGTCGCCGTCGTGCGCCCCAGCCCGCGCCAACCGCGCGGTCGACACCGAGACGCCGCAGGCGACGCACGGCCTCGGCCTGGGCGCCCGGGTCGTTCAGGTCGGACAGGGCGACGGCGCGCTCGGCGGCCCGGCCGACGACCAGCCACGCCCCCGAGCCGGCGCGACGCACGTCGACGCCCTCGGGCGCGGGTCGGTGCACCACCACTGCGCCCGCGTCGACGACGGCGGCCTCGGCGCGCGCCGCCTGCACCAGCTCGCCGAGGCGCCCGAGGAGCGCCGGCACGCCGGCGCCGGTCGCCGCCGAGAGCACCAGGTCGCACACGCCGTCGCCGTCGTTCGCCACGTCCGCCTTGCTGCCGACGACGAGCTGCGGCCGCTCGAGGAGTTCGGGGCGGTACGAGCCGAGCTCCGCGAGCAGGACGCGCCGCTGGTCGGCCGGAGTGTCGCCGCCCAGCTCTGGTGCCGCGAGGTCGAGCAGGACGACGAGGACGCGCGCCCGCTCAATGTGGCGGAGGAACTGATGCCCCAGCCCCTTGCCGGCCGCCGCACCTTCGACGAGGCCCGGGATGTCGGCCATCACGAATTCGGTCCCGTCGCGTACCCCACCCAGTCGCACGACGCCGAGGTGCGGCTCGAGTGTCGTGAAGGGGTAGTCCGCGATCTTCGGCTTGGCGGCCGACACCGTCGAGATCAGCGTGGACTTGCCGGCGTTCGGGAAGCCGACCAGCGCAACGTCGGCCATGAGCTTGAGCTCCATGTCGAGCCACAGCTCCTGCCCGCGCTCGCCCTGCTCGGCGAAGGCCGGCGCGCGCCGGCGGTTCGAGAGGAATCGTGCGTTGCCCCGGCCTCCCTGCCCGCCCTCGGCGATCATGAACCGCGTCCCCGCCGTGGCCAGGTCGGCCACCACGGTGTCGTCGCGGTGGTGCACGACCGTGCCGACGGGGACCGGCACCTCCAGGTCCTTGCCCCGCGCCCCGTGGCGCTTCTGTCCCGAGCCGTGGCCGCCGTCGGTCGCCCGTCGGAACGGGTGGTCGCGGAAGCCGAGCAGCGACGACTCGTTCTCCGACGCGACGAGCCATACGTCGCCGCCGTGCCCGCCGTCGCCGCCGTCGGGGCCGCCACGGTCCACGTGGGCCTCGCGGCGCCACGACACAGCCCCGGCCCCGCCGTCGCCGGCGCGTGCGTGCAATTGGGCCTGGTCGACGAATCCGGGCATGGCGGGCAAGCTTAAAGGACCAGCTTGGGACCTTGGTCTCTCGGTCGGGCTGCGTTTCGGCGCGGTTGACCGGCCGAAGCTTGAACCGGTTTCGACGGGCGAGGCGCTCCGCTGACCCTCATGCGCCCAGCAGTCGGCGGGCGCGCTGCCCCACCTCGGCCCGTGCCCGGGCTTCATCGATCGTCACACAGCAGCCGGCCTCGACCACGGGCCGGCCGCCCACCCAGACGTCGGTCACCAGATAGCCGGCGCCCGCCCATACCAAGTGTCCCAGCAGCTCGGCGTCGGTGACCGACGGCGTGAAGCGCGCGTCGTCGGTCCGCAGGTGGATGATGTCGGCCGGCCGGCCGACCTCGAGCGCTCCGACCGGCAAGCCGAGCGCTTCGCCGCCGCCCCGCGTGGCCAGCCGCAGCGCCATCGCCGAGGTCAAGGCGCCCGGGTCGCTCGCCGTGGCTCGTGCCAGGATCGCCGCCAGCCGCATCTCGTCCCACAGGTGGAGGTCGTCGTTGGAGGCCGGGCCGTCGGTACCCAGCCCGACGCGCACCCCGCGCTCGAGGAGGGAGCGGAGCGGCGCCACCCCCGACCCCAGCTTCCCGTTGGACCCGGGGCAGTGCGCCACCGCGACATCGTGCTCGACCAGCAGCGCCAGATCGTCGTCGTCCAGCCACACCGCGTGGGCAGCCAACACCCGGCCGTCGAGCGCACCCAGCGCCGCGAGCAGCGCCGGAGCACTCATTCCCTGCTGCTCGCGCATCAGCTCGCACTCGGCCACCGTCTCGGCGAGGTGGATCTGCATGAGCGCCCCCCGGCGCTGGGCCTCGGCCGCGATCTCGCGCAAGCCCTCGGGAGGCACCGTGTAGGCGGCGTGGGGACCGAAGCCGAGGTGCAACCGTGACTCGCGCCCCTCCATGGTGTCGAACAGCTGACACGCCTCTGCCAGCAACTCCTGCCAGGAGTGGCCCGGGCCCGGGCCGGGCACTTCGAAGATGCCCGGCGTGAACATGGTGCGGATGCCCGCGTCGAGCACCGCCTCGACGACCGGTGCCGGATGGCGGTACTGCTCGCACGTCGTCGTGATGCCGTTACCCAGCAGCTCCGCCGCGCCGAGCGTCATGCCCCAGTACACGTCCTCGTCGCGTAGCAGCGCCTCGCGCGGCCAGACGGATTCGCTCAACCAGCGGTCGAGCGGCAGCCCGTCGCCCGCGCTGCGCACCAGGGTCATCGGCGAGTGGCCGTGGCAATTCACCAACCCGGGCATGAGCAGGCCCCCGAGCTCGCGCACCTCGGTCCCTTCTTCGGGCTGGTCCTGCCAGGGATCGCCGACCCACGAGATCAACCCGTCGGTGATCTCGACGGCGCCCGGCGCCAGCATGGTGTCGGCGGCGTCGACGGTGAAGACGGCGTCGGCTACCAAGCGCAAGGTCATGGCGAGCCGACGAACAAACGGTCCGAGAGGTCACGCGAGACCCGAATGGCCGCCTCGTTGCCCTCTACCGTCACCTCCATCGTGCCGTCGGTGTCGCGGCCGCCGACCCGCGCCACGACGCCGGGGATGAAGCCGCCCTCGTCGAGCATGGTGAGCGAGCCCAGGTTCAGCTCGACCTCCTCGCTGATGCGCAGGAGCCGCACCCGCTCCCCCACCCCCACTTGGGCCAAGGGCCGCGTCTCGACCGCAGGCGCCGGAGAGTGGGACCCAGGGATCGGGTTGCCGTGGGGGCAGGTGGCGGGGTCGCCCAGAAGCTCGACCAGGCGGGCCTCGACGTCGTCGGAGATGACGTGCTCCCAGCGACCCGCTTCGCGGTGCACCTTGTGCCACTCGAGCCCGATGACGTCGACGAGCAGGCGCTCGGCCAAGCGGTGTTTGCGCACCACCTTCTCCGCTAGCGACCGGCCGCTCTGGGTCAGTGAGAGTAGGCGGCCCTCCCGCGTCACGTATCCGTCTTCAATCAGACGCTCGAGCATTTCTGAGACTGACGGTGCCGAGCGGCCGAGTCGCTCCGCGATGCGAGCCTGAATCACCGGGACGCCTTCCTCGGCCAATCCGAGGATCGTCTCCAGGTACTCCTCGACCGGGGGGTGGTACTCCTGGGGGGTGTGCGAGTGGGCTCCGTGCTCAGCCATGACAGTGGTCGCCCGTGGGCGGCACGTCGAGCGCCGGGTTGCGGTCGAAGAAACCGAATGGGACCAGTGTGAAGCCCGTGTACTCCACGGGCATCACCGGCCAGTCCTCGGGGCGCGGGATGTGGGTGACCCCGAACGAGTGCCAGAGCACGATGTCGGTATCGATGATGGACCGGTCCCGCGCCGTCCACGCCGGCAGTCCGGCGCCGCCAGCGTGTTGGTTGGGGTAATCGCCCGCGGCACGCCGTTCCTCGGGATTGAACGGCGTGACCCACAGATTGTGCGAGGCGAACGCGGCGCGGCGGCCCACGCTCGAGTCGGGATGCGCCAACAGCGTCGGCGTGGCGCCCGGCAACAGCTTGTACGCGGTCGGCTCCCCGAGCCCGTTGTGCGCCGAGCGGTTGGCGATGCGCCACGTCCGGCTGCGCGCGGCATCAACGTCACGCCGCGCCGCCAGCTCCGTTTCTAGCAAGGTGGCCGTGGTGCCGAACACGTTCCCCCACGGGTTCTCGCGCGTCCCGGGCTCGCCCCACCCTTCGGCGTCGACCTCGTAGACAGCGTTCTCTGTGCCGTCCACCTCCATGTCGAGCCGCACGTTGAAGAGATGCTGGTGGTAGGGAGCGGCCAGCCCGGGTGCGACCATCGTGGCGTGCTCGCCGGCGTCCCCGTTGGCCACCGCCATCGTCGACATGATCCCGGTGAGTTTCACCTCCAGCTGCATCGTGCCGTCGAGATAGAAGTACCAGTAGAAGCCGTACTCGTAGTTCCCGACGGTAGCGATCGAGCTCACGACCAGACGGCGCGACCGGCGCACCTCCGTGCGCCCCGACACCATGTCGACGTGCTTCCAGAGGATGCCGTAGTCCTCCTCGTGCATGCAGATGGCGTTGTGCCGCGTGTGCGGCTTGCACCGCTCGTCGGCCCAGACGTCGTCGAAGTAGTGGATCTCGCCGAGGCAGTCGCACCCGAGCGTCAGCGAGTTGGCCATCCGCCCGAGACCCCATTCGCCGGCATCGAACGCGCTCTTCCACGCGTGCATCGGCCCCGGGTCCCCGTAGGGCACGACCATCTCGCTCACCGAAGCGCGGTAGAGGACCGTGCGGACCCGGCCGCCGTCCTCGTAGCCGACCGTGTGCAAGACGAGCCCTTCGAGCGGATCCATGCCCACCCGCAACGACCACTTCTGCCAGCGCACGAAGTTGCCGTCGACCTCGAAGCTGGGCCCCTCGGGCTGGGTGATCTCGAGCGGCTTGAGATCGGTCCGCAACGGCCCGTTGTCCTCGGGGTAGTAGCTGCCGGACTTGGGCGGCAACGGGACCACACCGAGGTCGACTACCTCGAGCACTTCGCTCCGGCCCATGTCCACGAACGCAAGGAGCCCCTCGAGCGGCCGCGCATAGCCGTTGTCCTCGGGCGACTCGCGCAGGAAGGCCAGGCAGCGGGTGATCCGCCGGCCCTCCTCGTGGCCCAGCCCGAACGTTCCGGCGGGCCACGGATCGATCTGGACGAGCGAACGGTCGACGATCCCGCGCCTGTCCAGCGCCGCGTTCCAATCCGGGTGGTCGTGGAGCGCGGCCAGGACGAGGATCGACTCCTCAATCTGCAGCGGCGGACGCACGTCACGTACGACCTCCCAGCGGTCGATCTCGCCGCGGGTCACCGAGGCGATCGCCTCGACCACGTCGGCCTCGGGCGCCTGCAGCAGGACCATACGGACCCGGCGGTCGGGCGGTGCGTCCTCGCCGTCGTCGACGGCGCGCACCGTCTCCTTGGGCGGCTCGTACAGGGCGACGTAGGCGAATCGGAGCGCCTCGTTGGGCACCTCGGCGCGCCCGCTGGCGAAGACGATCTCGCGGGCGGCGACGATCTCCTCACCGGACAGCGGCGCGAGGGGGTGCGGGACGGGAGGAACAGGTGTGGAGGGCATGCCCGCTCGATGTTACGCGGCCGAGGCCGAAGCACCCTCTACCATCCAGCTATGGACGACGCGGCCACCCGGGCGGCGAACAGCGCCCGGGAGCTGGCTCGGCGCATCGGCGTCGACCATCACGATGTGCTCGTCGTCCTCGGGAGCGGCCTCACCGGGGTGGCGGAGATCATGGGTGTCGGAGAGGACTGGGTCCCCCTCGACACCCTCCCCTTTTTCCCGACCTACACCGCCTCCGGGCACCGGGCGCACGGCTGGTCCGTCGACGTGGCGGGCAAGCGAGTCCTCGTCCTCGGTGGGCGCAGCCACCTCTACGAGGGCATCGGCCCGGTCGAAGCGGTACACCCCCTGCGCACGGGCATCGCGGCGGGGTGCACGACCGTCATCTTGACCGCCGCCGTGGGTGGCATCCGCGACGATCTCGGCCCCGGAACGATCGTGCCGATCGAGGACCACCTCAACCTGACCGGCCGCACCCCGCTGGTGGGCCCCGAGTTCGTCGACCTGGTGGACGCCTACTCTCCGCAGCTCCGCGAGATCGCACTGTCGTCACCGGACCCGGCAGGCGGAGTCCTCGCACAGGAGTCCGGCGTCTACGCCCAGCTCCCCGGGCCCCAGTTCGAGACCCCAGCCGAGATCCGCATGCTGCGGACGATGGGCGCCGACGTCGTCGGCATGTCGATGGCGCTCGAGACGATCGCTGCCCGCGCCGCCGGGGTCGAGGTCCTGGGTCTGGCGGTAGTGACGAATCCCGCCGCGGCGGCCCGGGTGCCGATGAGCGAGGGTGCGGCCATCGCCGCCGTCGGTGCCGCGTCCACCCCGGCCGTGGCCGCCATCGTGCGCCACGTCATAAGCTCGCTCGCATGAGCCTCGCCCCGACCGGAGTCGATCACGTCGCCATCAACGTGCCTGACGTGCCGGGAGGGATCGCCTTCTACACCGAGACGATAGGCCTGGTGCAGAACTTCACCCGACCTGACTTTGGGTTCCCCGGCGCGTGGCTCGACACGTCGAACGGGCAGCAGATACACCTCATTGAGGCGGAGGTCCCGAAGAACGTCGGGCAGCATTTCGCCCTCGCGTTCGACGACCTGCCCGCCGCCATTGACGAGTTGCGCAGCCGCGGCCTGAAGGTCACTGACGCCGTCGACGTCGGCACTACCGGGCGCAAGCAAGCCTTCACAATGGACCCTTGGGGCAACGGGATCGAGCTGCACCAGCGCCCATCGTCCTGACCGGCTCTGGCCGTGACAACGTCGCAGTCCGTCGTCGACGAGGCCGCAGCCGACTGGGACGAACATGGATTCGCACTGCTCCCCTCCTATCTCTCGGCAGAGGACCTGCGCGCGGGTCTGTCTGAGCTCGGGCTGCAGTTCCCGAGCCCCGCCGAATATCACAACGACGCCGATCCGCACCGGAACGCGTCCTACCGCGATGACGAGTTCGGCGGACTGGTCACGTTCCCGTTCGCCAGTGTCGAGTTGAGCCTCCTGGCCGTGCACCCACGCCTGGTCGCCCTGGCACGCGCGTTCCTCCGTACTCCCGACGTCAGGATCTACTCCGCCGAGGCGTGGGCGAAGTTCACGGGCGCGGTGAACTACGAGCAGGCGCACCACCGTGACTTCCTGAACCACACCGTGGTCGTCCCGAGCGAGGACCCCTCACATCGCAACGTCGAGCTGTTCGTCTGGCTCAGCAGCGTCGACGAGGACCTCGGTCCGACCCACGTCGTGTCGACCGCATTGACGCGCGACCTGCCCCTCCTGCCTCACGAGGCTGAGCGATCGCAGCATCCTCGTCTCTACGACGACGAGGTCTCCGCCGCCGGGCCCGAAGGCACGGTCTTGGTCTACCGCGGCGAGACACTGCACCGTGCCACGAACCTCACCGCACCGAGGGGTGCGCGGTACACGCTGCACTGCAGCTTCCGGCCGGCCGGCGACGAGTGGGTCGGACGCCAGGGTTGGGGTGACCGGTCGTTCGACGCCGCCTGGGACCCCTTCGTCTGCCGGGCCTCACCAGAGCAGCTCGAGCTGTTCGGGTTCCCGCGTCCGGGCCACTCGTTCTGGACTGCGCAGACGCTCCAGAGCCTCTCGGTCCGCTATCCGGAGCTCGACACGACGCCGTGGCGCTGTGCTTCACGCGAGCCCACGGTCGCCACTTGAGCCGACGGACCGCACACCGGCGACCCAATGCTAAACGAGTTTGTTGGCAGTTTCTGGAGACATCACTGGCGCTCTCGCCAGTGCCGCTCGCCGTGCCCGAGGACGCTTAGTTGGCCTTGAAGGTCTCCGTGAAGCTGCCCGAGGCGGTCCCCGTCGTGCTCATCGCTCCGGTGGTGACCTCCACCGTGGTGCCGTCCACCAGGTTGTCGGCCTTGGCGACCGAGGCCGGGTTCGCCCCGTTGAGCGCGGCTGCGATCCTGACGTGGGTGAACGTCGGGATCTCACTGCTGCTATGCCCGGGCGCGAGACCCCAGGCCGCCAGTTGGGCAAGGTCGCCGGCACCGGACTCGGAAAGCGACTTCTTCTGGGTGCTGTCGGTGACCGTGACCTTCGACCCGGCACTCGACTCCTGCGCCGAGATCGAGATTCTGTCCCCGGCGACCGGGGCGAACGAGCTGACGCCGACCGTGTGGCCGGCGTCGGCCAAGACCACGTATTCGGCCGTGGTCCCCTTGCAGCCCCCGTCGACGCCGCCGGCGACGCCCAGCGCCGTCTGGGTGCCGATTCCGCCAGCCAACCCCGCCGACTCCGCCAGCGTGGCGGTGCTCGACGTCGCCGTGGCGCAATTGAGCGCCGGCACGGTGAACCTGGCGGTCACGCGGTTCGACTGCGTGGCCGTGCCGGTCGGGAGCACCGCTCCGTATCCGGCGAAGTCGTCCGACTGTCCCGGCGTCGCAGCGGGCGTCGATGCCCCTCCGGTCAGCGGCGCCGCAGCGCCGAGGGCCACCAGCACGCCGGAGGAGATCGCCAGCGCGACGCCAAGAGAACGAGGCAGGTTACGTCCACCCATCGCCCACCACACCGCCTTTCGCACCTGTCAACCGCGTGCACCTTGCACGCCGGTTGGCGGCCCAGTCTGACGACGGTTCGTCGTCGCACAGTCGCGCCCGCCGACTGACAACGCAGTCACCCCGACAACCTTGCGTGATCCTCCGACGCCCGTGCCCGACGGCGACCGCTACTAAACGGATCTGTTGGCAGTTTTCGGGGACATCACCGGATCACCGGATCACCGGATCACCGGATCACCGGATCACCGGATCACCGGCTCACCGGCTCACCGGCTCACCGGCTCACCGGCTGAGAAGCGAGCACCACGAACGCCGCGGCGACGCTAAACCGTGACGACGCTCACGTGCTTGCGCCCGCGCCGCTCGCCGAACTTCACGAGGCCATCGGCTGTCGCGAACAGTGTGTCGTCACTCCCGCGCCCGACGTTGGCGCCCGGGTACACCTTGGTGCCGCGCTGGCGCACGATGATGGCGCCCGCCGTCACCGCGGTCCCGTCGAACTGCTTCACGCCGAGGCGCTGCGCGTTCGAGTCGCGGCCGTTGCGGGTTGACCCGCCGCCCTTGGTCTTGGACATGTCGTTCTCCCCGAGCTCCTCGAGTTACTTGGCGGTGATGGCCGTGATCTCCAGCGTGGCGTAGTGCTGACGATGGCCCCACCGGCGACGCTGGTTCGACTTGGATTTGTAGGTCATGGCGTTGATCTTGGGGCCCATCTCGGAACCCACGACCTTGGCCGTCACCGACGCCCCGGCGAGTTGCTCGGGCGTCGACAATACGGTCGAGCCGTCGACCACCAGGACGGGCTCCAAGGACACCTCGGCTCCCACCGGCTGGCCCAGTAGCTCGACGCGGACGCGCTCGCCCTCGGCGACGCGCTCCTGCTTTCCTCCCGACCTGATCACGGCATACATAAGTGCGAGATCCTAGCGCATCAGCGCAGGACGGAATCGTCGAGGGTCACGCCCCGACCCCCGCACACCGTGCACTCGGTCGAGAGCGTCTCGAGCAGGCCCTCAGAGACCCTCTTGCGGGTCATCTCGACGAGACCCAGCTCGGAGATGTCGAAGACCTGCGTCCTCGTCTTGTCCCGGGCCAGGGCGTTGCGCAGTGCCGAAGCCACCTTGTCCCGGTTCTCGCGGACCTCCATGTCGATGAAGTCGATGACGATGATGCCGCCGATGTCGCGCAGGCGCAGCTGGCGCGCCGCCTCCTCGGCGGCCTCGAGGTTGTTCCGAAAGACGGTCTCCTCCAGGTTGGTCTTGCCGACGTTCTTGCCCGTGTTGACATCGATCACCGTCAACGCCTCGGTCCGCTCGATGATGAGCGAACCCCCCGAAGGCAGCCACACCTTGCGGTCGAGCGCCTTGTGCAGCTGCTCGTGTACGTGGTACCGCTCGAAGATGGGGAGCCCCTCTTCCTCGGCGTCGTAGTACTCGACGCGCTCCACCAGCTCGGGGCTCACCGCTTGCACGTAGTCGCGCACCTGTTCGAACAGGGCCCGGTCGTCGATCACGACGCCCCGGTACTCGGCATTGAGCTCCTCGCGCAGGATGCGCACCGCCAGGTCCGGCTCGCGGTACAGCAGCGCCGGGTGGTCGGACTTCTTGGCCTCGGCCTCAATGGCGTTCCACTGCTCGACCAGGGTGGTGACGTCGCGCTGGAGCTCGTCCGCCGAGACGCCCTCGGCCGCCGTGCGTACGATCATGCCGTGGCCGGCGGGCTTCACCTCGTCGATGATGCGCCGCAGGCGCCGGCGCTCGGTGTCGCCCAGGCGCTTCGAGATGCCGAACGCGCTCGAGTTGGGCACCAGGACGGCGAAGCGCCCCGGCAGCGACACCTCCTGGGTCAGGCGGGCGCCCTTGGCCCCGATCGGGTTCTTGGTGACCTGGCACAAGATGACCTGGCCCGCCTTCAGGACGTCTTCGATCCGGGGTTGCTGGGACGCGCCGCCCTCGATGTCGTCCTTGTCGTAGCGGACGTCGCCGCGGTACAGGACCGCGTTCTTGGGGATCCCGATGTCGACGAAAGCGGCCTCCATGCCGGGCAGGACGTTCTGGACCCGGCCCCGGTAGACGTTGCCGTCGATCTGGATCGTGTCGTCAGCCGCCCGCGACACGTAGTGCTCGACCAAGGACCGGCCCTCGAGCATGGCGATCTGGGTCATGTGGGGTTGCACGTGCACGCAGACCAGGTACCGGCCCACCTGCTTGGACCTCCGCTCCCGCGCCGGGCGCCGCCGGCTCCGGGCGGGCTGGGCCGCGGCGTCGGCCTCGTCGGCCGGGGAGGGCCCTCTGGGCCCGGCCACGTCGGTCTCCGCCTCCACCGGCGCGGTGGCGTCCGGCCGAACCAGCGGTACGACCGGCGCCGGTGGCGCGGTGGCCGGTTTCGGCCCCGGTGGCACAGCCGGCGCGGGCCGGGTGTCGCCGATCCTGGGCTTCCGTGGAGGCGCCGCCGGGCGCGGCGGGGCTGGGGGGCTAGTGCCCCCCGCTGCCTCGGAGGGGAGTCCCTCCGGGGGGCGACCCTCCGCCTCCGGGGTCGGGCTGATATCGGTCTCGGACATGAGGGAGGTCCCTCCTTGCGTACTGTGCGGCGCGGGAGGCGGTCGTGAGCCCGCTCAGTGGGAGCGGCTCGAACCGCACGCCATCGCGCTCGATCCATTGATGCGTTCTGCAGGCCCAGCCGGGCGCCGCGGGGGCGCCCAAGGCCGTGATGAGGTCGGCCGGGCGGACGCCACGCGGGTGCGTGGCCAGTGCCGCCCTGAGGTGGCCATCGGGGCCGGTCACGGAAAGCGCCAGAATGGCCGGGCGGACGTCGTCGACGATCTGACGACCCTTCCGCTCACGCCGCACCGTGAGGACCGGAGCGGCGAGCATCGTCTCGACCCGCTCCTGCAATTCCTCACCTGGCACCCCGAGCACCTCCAGCTCCCAATCACACGATCCTACCTCCTGCTGGAGTGAGCCCTCCGCCTCATCGACCAGCTCCGCAGCCTGGACCTCGATGCCTTCGGGCATCAGAGGCGTCAATTCCGCCGCCAGGAACTCCACCGGCGTTTCGGCTGGGCCGGCCGGGCCGAGCCGGACGTCGAGGTATTCGCCCCGGGACTCGCACCCGGTGGGGAGGGCCAGGCCGAAGCTGACCAGCGGGTGCGGCACGAACCCCTGTGAGTAGGCGACCGGGAGGCCGCTGCGCCGCAGGCCCCGCTCCCACATGCGGGCCACGTCGCGGTGGCTGGTGAAACGGATCTTGCCGGTCTTGGAGAAGCGCAGGCGGAGTCGGCGTTGGTCGTCAGGAGGCACGAGTGACCAGGCGGACCGGGACGCGGCCGCCGTCCCGCAGGTCCTGTCCGGTGCCCTGGCTGCCGCCGGCGGGCGGGACCGGCGACGCCACGACGTGCTCGAGCCCGAAGCCGGTGCACGCACCGCAGTCGTAACAGGGGGTCCAGCGGCAGTCCTCGACGGCGGCCCCGGCTAGCGAGTCCTGCCAGTCGCCCCAGAGAAAGTCGCGGTGCAACCCGGCAGAGATGTGGTCCCAGGGCAGCGCCTCGTCGGCCTCCCGGTCCCGATGGCACACCTCGTCCAGGCTCAGCCCCTCCGCCTCGAGGGCCGACGACCACAATGCGAGGTCGAAGCGCTCGGACCACTCCTGGAAGGTGCCGCCGGCTCGCCACACGCGCTCGATCACGGCGCCCATCCGGCGGTCCCCCCGGCTGGCCAACCCCTCGGCCACCGAGGCCGCCGGGTCGTGCCAGCGGATCGTCAGGCCGCGGGTGCGCTTGGCCTCCGCCCGCAGCAGCGCCACCTTGCGCTCGAGCTCTGCCGCCGTGTCTTGGCCGAACCACTGGAACGGCGTGTGGGGCTTGGGCACGAACCCCCCCACCGAGGCGACGACGGTCACCGACGACTGCGAACGCCGGCCGATCTCGACGCACCGCGCGCCGAGCTGGGCGATCCCCAGCACGTCCTCGTCGCGCTCGGTCGGCAAGCCGATCAGGAAGTAGAGCTTGACCCGGCGCCACCCCTGGCTGAACGCGGCGTCGACCGCGCCGTAGAGGTCCTCCTCGGTGATCAGCTTGTTGATGACCGTGCGCATCCGCCAGGTGCCCCCTTCGGGTGCGAATGTGAGGCCGGTGCGGCGCACCTTCTGGATCTCGGCCGCCGTGCCCACCGTGAACGCGTCCACCCGGAGCGAGGGCAGGCTCACCGAGACGCGCCCGCCGTGGGCCGGGTCGTCGATGATGTCACGCACCGTGTCCTCGATCCCCGAGAAGTCCGCCGTGGACAGCGACGTGAGCGTCACCTCGTCGTGCCCGCTCCACTCCAGTCCGGCTCGCACCATCTCGCGCACCTGCTCGGCCGGACGCTCGCGTACCGGGCGCGTGATCATCCCCGCCTGACAGAAGCGGCAGCCCCGCGTACAGCCGCGGAACACCTCGACGTTGAGGCGATCGTGCACGACCTCGGTCAGCGGGACCAGCGGGCGCGCCGGGTAGGGCCAGTCCGCCAGGTCGCTGACCGTCCGCTTCGTGACCTCGGCGGGCACCTCGTCGTCCACCGGATCGGTGGCGACCAGCCGGCCATCGCGATAGGTCGCGACGTATAAAGCGGGGACGTAGACGCCCTCGACCCCGGCCAGCGCCCGCCACAACGCGTCCCGCTGCCGCGCGCCGGCCGGCGCCGATGCTCGCCAGCCGACGATGGCGTCGTTCAGCTCCCCCACCACCTCCTCGCCGTCCCCCAGCACGAACGCGTCGACGAAGTCAGCGAGCGGCTCGGGGTTGAAGGCGCAATGCCCCCCGGCGATGACGAGCGCGTCGTCCGCGCCACGTGCCGCGGCGTGCAGCGGGGTGCCGGCAAGGTCGATCAGGTTGAGGACGTTGGTGTAGACGAGCTCGGCCGAGAGGTTGAAGGCCAGCACGTCGAAGGCCGACGCCGGCAGGTGCTGTTCCACGCTGAAGAGCGGCACGCCGGCCGCGCGCATGGCCGCCTCCATGTCCACCCATGGCGCATAGGCCCGCTCGGCCACGGCGTCGGGACGCTCGTTGAGGATCTCGTAGAGGATCTGAAGGCCCTGGTTGGGCAGGCCGATCTCGTAGGTGTCGGGGTAGAGCAGCAGCCAGGCCACCTTCTCGGGGCCGTGCTCGGGGGTGAGGGCGCCCTGCTCACCGCCGATGTAGCGCGCCGGCTTGGCCACCTGGGGCAGGAGCCGCTCGATCTGGGGCCAGAGGGTCTCCATCAGGCTCCAACCCTACGGGACGGGACCCTCAGCCTCCCACCGACGTCGTCGGGGTCGTCGTGGCCGGGGCACCCCCGGTCGCCGGCGTGCCGGGCCGGGTGGTCGTCGTGGTCGTCGTCGGTGTCCCGAACGGCAGGCTGCTCGGCGGCGCCGTCTGGCTGGGCGGACTGGCCGGGGTCGGCGTCTTCACCGACTGGCCGATCGGGTTGGTGACGATGTAGTTGAAGATGTTGCGCACCAACGGTGCCGCGGCTTGGGCGCCGTACCCGCCCTGGTCGATGACGGCCAGCACGAGGTACTGGGGGTTCGGGTTGGGGCCGAAGGCAACGAACCAGGAGTTGGGCTCTTGGCCTGCCTGATTCGACGCGGTGCCGGTCTTGCCGGCCAGGTTCCACGCGGCTGGGAAGCCCTGGAAGTCCGCGTAGCCCGTGCCGTGCGGGCTCGAGATCACGCCTTCGAAGCCCTGCAACATCGCGGCGTAGTTGGCGGGCGAAATCGACACGTGTCCGGTCACCTTCGGCGCGATCTTCGTGATCACCTTGCCGGTGACGGGATTCACGATCTCGGAGGCCACCTGGGGCGCGTACCGAGTCCCGCTGCCCGTCGCCGCCGAGTAATTGGCGAAGGTGGAGTACGACACCGCCTGCTCGATCGGCGTGAGCACCGTCTCGCCCTGGCCGAAGGCCATCTCGATGTTGTCACCGGTGAACCATGTCGGCGCGTAAGGGAACGCCTTGGGCGCCTCGGCGTGGAGCTGGGCCCGCACCTGCTTGCTGTCCACGCGCCCTTGCGCCTCGCCGGGGAGGTCGATGCCGGTGATCGTGCCCTCGCCGTACTCCGTCGCTTCGTTCTGGATGGGCATCTGCCCGTAGGTGGCTTGGCCCTGCCAGAACAGCTGCCCGAGGTTGTAGAAGAAGGAGTCGCTCGACACGGTGAGTGCGCCGGTGATGTTGTAGGTGCCGCCACTGTCGCCCGGGTCGTCGTGCAGGATGCAGCCGGTGTCGGCGATGACGCCCGGGGATGGGCAGCCGGCGATCTTGAAGGTACCGGTGTCGTCGTAGTACTTGTTGAGCGGCCACAACCCGCTCTGGAGCGCCGCCGTCGCAGTGACAAGCTTGAATGTCGAGCCCGGCGTGTAGAGGCCCTCGGTGGCATAGTTGTTCTCGGCGGTGCTTGCCTGGAGCGCGGTGTAGTTGGCCGAGGAGATCCCGCCGACCCATTCGTTGAGGTCGTAGCTCGGGTAGGACGCCATCGCCAGGACCTGCCCGTTCTGAGGGTTCATGACGATGGCAGCGCCGTTAGGGGCGGGGGGCGTGCGCCCGTCGACAGCGTCAAGTGTGTGGCGGTCGGACAGGATCTGCTGCTGCAAGGCGCTCTGCACCTCTTGCTGGAGGCCGGTGTCGACGTTGAGCACGACCGTGTCGCCGATCTGAGGCGCCGTGGTGTTGAGCGTCCCGACGACGTTCCCCTGGGCGTCGACCGAGAGGGCCTGGCGGCCGTCAACCCCCCGCAGGTAGGTCTCGTACTGCGCCTCGATCCCCGACACGCCGACCTGGCTGCCCTGTGTGTAGCCCTGGTTCGGGTGCGCGGCCAGATAGCTCGAGGAGATGTCGCCCACGTAGCCCAGGACGTGGGTCGCGGTGGTGCCGCTCTGGGGATAGGTGCGCTGCGCAACCGTCTCGACGCTGACGCCGGGGTACTCGGATTGGTGGGTCTGGAGAAACTGCACCGTCGAGGTGGAGATCCCGACCGCCACCGGCACCGGCTCGTAGGGGCTGTACTGGTTGTTGTTGATGGAGGCCTGCACCTGCTTCGGCGTCTGCCCGACCAGCGCGGCGACCATACCGACGATCTGGGGGTTCTGCGCCGCCTCGGCCCGCGAGAGCAGGAGCTCCTGCTGGGGCGTGTTGGACACCAGCACCGTGCCGTTCCGGTCGACGATCTCGCCGCGCGGTGCGGGGATGCTCACGACCCGCACCTGGTTCCGCGTCACGGCCGCCGCGTAGGTCTTGCCCTCGACCACCTGGAGCGTCCAGAGCCGAAGCACGAGCACGCCGAACAGGACCAGCACGACGACGCCCACGATGCGCAGGCGCAGGTTCGGCCGCGACTCCTCCTCTTCGGGCGAGCCGACGATCGACGCGACGTTGACTCCTTTGCGCGGCCGCATGCGCGGCTGATGCGCGCCCTTGCGCCAGGAGCTCCGCCGCCTGAGCGGGCGGGTGGACGGCTTGGGATGGAGGTGGTCGCCCCGGATGGGATGCCGGAGGGTTCGCTTCACCAGAGCCTGCTTTCCGCGTGCGCCGGGACGAGGGATCTCCGGTTGTTCTCGCCGGCCAGGGCCCAGCGCATGAGCCGGTTGACCGGGAGCACCAGGACGACGCTCGACACTCCGACCACGACGAAGAGGGCGAGGAAATTGATCTGCACCATTTGTTGTTGGCCGAGGATCGCGCCGAGCACGGCGAACAGCATGTCCGCTGCGACGCTCCCCGTCAGCGCGGCCACCGGTTTCAGCCAGGCTGCACGCGGGTCGACCGCCGCGGTGAGTGACCCGGTCGCGTACCCGAGGAGGCAGCCCACGAGGGCGGACAGCCCGAAGGGGGTGGGCAGCACCAGATCGAAGACGATGCCCGCCCAAAAGCCGACGATGGCGCCGGTCTCGGGCCCATCGAGCAGGGCAGCCGTGATGGGGAGCAACCACAGTAGATCCGGATGGGCGCCGCTGACGCGAAGGGCGACCATGATGGTCTGCTGCACCATCAGGACGATGAAGATAGCGAAGGCGACCCGCACCACGGACCGCGCCGTCATGTGGACGGCACCCACTGCACCACGTCCACGAACGCCAGCTGGCTGAGGTTCGCCGCCGGGTCGACGTCGATCGACTCCTGGCTGGCCCCCGCTGCGGTGTGGAACGAGCTCACCAACGCCACCGGGATGCCGGCGGGAAACGCCGCCGCCTGCAGGCCGCTGGTGTACATGACCTCGCCCTTGTGGACCGGGGTATGCGGCGGCACGAGGTCCGCGGTCATGTCGTTGCCAGGACCCTGGCCGTCGACGATGGCGGTGTACTGGTTCGACGGCCCGAACGTCACGCCGACCTTGGACTGGCCGTCGGTGATGAGCCGGACGACAGACGTGTGGTGGAAGGCCTGGATGACCTGTCCGACCAGACCACCTGCCCCCACGACGGGGAAGCCGACGTCCACGCCGTCGGAGCGACCCTTGTCGATCGTGATCGTCGCGGTGAAGTTCGATGCGTACGTGTCGACCGTCTGCGCCGGCACGGTTGGCAGCGCGTTCAAGAAGGGCAGGTTCTCCAGCTGGGTCAGCTGACGCAGCTGTTCGTTCTCGAAACTGCGCTCGGCCTGGCTGGCGCGCAGCTGCCCGAGCGCCTTCTCCAGTTGCTCGTTCTGAGTTTGCACCGATCCGTAGTTGAACGCACCGGCGAAGAAGTTGCCGATCGGGTTGATGATGTCGGCGACCCCTTGGCGCAACGGCGCGTAGATGTCATTGGCCACCGATTTCACGCCGGACGTCAGGCTGTGGGTGCGCCCGTTGAGGTCGAGCGAGATCAGTGAGAGCGAGACGACGATGAGGACGATGACCGTCAGCGTGCGGCGAGACCGCCGGGACCGGGCCACCCAGGAGAAACCTGATACGTCAGCGCGTGGAGGTGGTGATCAGCACCCGCTTCAGCGCTTCGAACTCTTCCAGGCATTGGCCGCTGCCCACGGCGACGCAGTTCAGCGGGTCCCGAGCCACCACGATCGGCATCCCGGTCTCGTGCTGGAGCCGCGACTCGAGCCCGTGCAGCAGGGCACCGCCACCGGTGAGCACGATGCCCTGCTCCATGATGTCGGCCGCCAGTTCGGGCGGCGTCCGGTCGAGGGTCACCTTGACAGCGTCGATGATGGCGGACACCGGCTCCTCGATGGACCGCCGGATCTCCTCGGTCGAGACCACGATCGTCTTGGGAAGGCCGCTCACGAGGTCACGGCCGCGGATCTCCGCGTGCAGCTCTTGTTCGAGTGGGTACGCCGACCCGAGCGTGATCTTGATCTCCTCCGCCGTGCGCTCACCGAGGGCGAGGCTGAATTCCTTCTTCACGAACGACACGATGGCGTCGTCGAGCTCGTCGCCGCCGATGCGCACCGACTGGCTCGTCACGATTCCGCCGAGGGAGATCACTGCGACCTCGGTCGTCCCACCCCCGATGTCGACCACCATGTTCCCGGTCGGCTCGTGCACCGGCAGGCCGGCACCGATGGCAGCCGCCATCGGCTCTTCGATGATGTAGGCGCGCCGCGCCCCGCGTACTCGGCGGCCTCCATGACGGCACGCCGCTCGACGCCGGTGATGCCCGAGGGCACGCAGATGACCATCCGGGGCTTCGCGAAGCGGCGCTGGTGGACGCGGTGGATGAAGTAGCGGAGCATCTTCTCGCAGATCTCGAAGTCCGCGATCACGCCGTCCTTCAGAGGCCGGATGGCCTGGATGTTCGACGGTGTACGTCCGATCATCCGTTTGGCCTCGGCCCCGACGGCCAAGGGACGGCCGTCCTTGATGTCGACGGCGACCACCGATGGCTCGTTGAGGACGATTCCCCGGCCGCGCACGTACACGAGCGTGTTGGCGGTGCCGAGGTCGACGGCCATGTCACGACCAAGCAAAGAAAGGCGATTTTCGGCCATATCTGAAACTCCCGAAGGGATGGCGGGAGGCGTCGGAGGGGTCCGGCGCCCGTGCTGTGGCCCACAGGCTACGGGACGGCGTGCACCTTCTCAAGGCGGACGCCGGGTCGCACGTGCCTGACCTGGGGTTACGTCCCTATCCCCAGGTGCGTTCGCCCGGGGGCCTAGGACGCGGGCAGCCCTGGGAAGAACAGCGCGATCTCGCGCGCCGCTGACTCGTGCGAGTCGGAACCGTGCACGAGATTCTCTGTCGTCTCGATCCCAAAGTCGCCCCGGATGGTGCCGGGCTCCGCCTCGGCTGGGTTGGTCGCGCCCACCATGAGGCGCACCACGGCGTAGGTGTCCTTGGGACCCTCCACGACCATGATCAGCGACGGCGAACGGGTGATGAACGTCACCAGGTCGCTGAAGAAGGGACGCTGGGCGTGCTCGCCGTAGTGGGTCTCCGCCACCTCCTTGGTGATGGTCCGGAGCTCTGCAGCCACGAGGCGCAGCTTCTTGCGCTCGAGTCGGGCGACGATCTCGCCCGCCAAGCCGCGCTCGACGCCGTCGGGTTTCACGATGACAAGGGTGCGGTCCACGAAGCGTCGACATTACACAACCCTGGCGGTCCCCCTTCAGCGCCCGGCGTCCTCCCAGGGAACCGTCGACGCCAGCGCGTCGGCCCGGACTATGCCGACCACGTAGAGGGACCCCGCGACGACCACCAGCCCGTCGGCATCGATCATCCCCCGCGCCACGCGCAACGCATCGCGTACGTCGGGCTCTTCGTAGGCGGCGAGCCCGAGCGCGCGCGCCGCCTCGGCGACCGAGGCTGCCGCCATGGCGCGCGGAGACGGGGGCTCGCACGCCACGATGGCGGTCACACCCGCCGAAACCAGCGGCGCGAGCATCGCCGAGGGATCTCGTCCCGAGAGCATGCCGACGACAGCGATCGAGATGCCGTCGACCGCGAACTCCTCCGTGAGCGCCTCGCCCAGTGCGGCCATCCCTGCCGCGTTGTGCGCACCGTCGACGAGCAGCAGCGGGCGGCGCCCCAACACTTCGAGCCGGCCGGGCACGCGCACGGCGGCGAAACCCTCCTCGACCACGTCGGGAGCCAGCGGGTCTCCGAAGAAGGCCTCCACCGCGGCCAGTGCCACGGCGGCGTTCTTGCCCTGGTGGGATCCGTGTAGGGGAATGATCACGTCCTCGTAGCGGCCGCCCGGCGTCCACAGGGTGACCAGTCGCCCGCCCACGGCGACCCGGTTGGACTCGACGCCGAAGTCGCGGCCGTACAGCCAGACCGACGCCGCGCCGACCGCCTCGGCGCGTTCAGTGACGATGTCGAGCAGCTCCGGAGCGAGCTCGCCCACCACGACCCGGCTCCCCGGCTCGATGATCCCGGCCTTGTCCGCCGCGATGCCTTCCAGCGTGGGGCCGAGGACGTCTGTGTGGTCGAAGCTGACGTTGGTGAGGACAGCCACGTCGCCGTGGACGACGTTCGTGCAGTCCCACGTCCCCCCGAGGCCCACCTCGACCACCATGGCGTCCACCGCCTCGGTGGCAAACCACGAGAGTGCCGCGGCGGTGAGGAGCTCGAAGCGAGTCGGACGGTCCTCGAGCAGCGACTCCAGTAGCGCGAGCTCCGTCAGGACATTGGTCAACGCCTCGTCGTCGATGGCCTCGCCGTTGCGCGCCAGGCGTTCGCCGACGACGTGCAGGTTGGGGCTCGTGTAGGTCCCGACACTCAAACCCTTGGCCATGAGCAGCATGGTGGCCATCGCCGAGGTCGATCCCTTGCCGTTGGTGCCCGTGATGTGGATGGACGGAATGGAGGCCTGTGGCTCGCCGAGCAACGCGGTGAGCGCCCGCATGGGCTCGAGGGTAGGCAGGGAGCGCCGGCGCGGCATGTGCGCCTCGAAGTCGATGTGGGAATCGAGCCAGGCCAGCGCGTCGTCGACGCTGTCGAACGGCAGTGACGCCGGGGACACCACGGCGACCGGGTCCAGGTCCGGGTTGGTCAGGACGCGGCGCGGCGGGAGCGCGTCGACTTGACCGGCGCACCTCCAAGCGGCACCAGCGTCGGAGCCACCCGGTCCAGCACCACCGAGCGGTCCACCACGCACTTGCCCACGTCTGTGCGGCTGGGGAGGTCGTACATCACGTCGAGGAGCACCTCCTCGAGGATGGCGCGGAGGCCACGCGCACCGGTGCCGCGCAGCAACGCCTGCTCCGCCACCGCCTCGAGAGCGTCCGGCGTGAACTCGAGCTCGACGTTGTCGAGCGCGAAAACCCGCTCGTACTGCCTGGTCAATGCGTTCTTCGGTTCGACGAGGATCTGCACCAGCGCGTCCTTGAACAACGGCGACACCGCGCTCACTACGGGGAGACGCCCGATGAACTCGGGGATCAGCCCGAACTTGATGAGGTCCTCGGGTAAGACGTGGCGCAGGATCTCGCCGTCCTCGCGGTCCTTGCGGTGGACCTCCGCCCGGAAGCCGATGCCCCGCTTACCGATCCGGCTCTCGATCAGCTTGTCAAGGCCGGCGAACGCACCGCCACAGATGAAGAGGATGTTCGTGGTGTCGATCTGGATGAATTCCTGGTGCGGGTGCTTGCGCCCGCCCTGGGGCGGCACCGAGGCCGTCGTCCCCTCGAGGATCTTCAACAGCGCCTGCTGGACCCCCTCGCCCGAGACGTCCCGCGTGATCGAGGGGTTCTCGCTCTTGCGAGCGATCTTGTCGATCTCGTCGATGTAGATGATCCCCGTCTCGGCCCGCTTCACGTCGTAATCGGCCGCCTGGATCAACTTGAGGAGGATGTTCTCCACGTCCTCCCCGACGTACCCCGCCTCGGTCAGCGCCGTGGCGTCGGCGATGGCGAAGGGCACGTTCAGCATGCGGGCGAGCGTCTGAGCCAGAAGCGTCTTGCCGCATCCTGTCGGGCCGAGGAGCAAGATGTTCGACTTGGCCAGTTCGACGCCGTCCTCGGCGACGGGCGGACCGGCCTGCACTCGCTTGTAGTGGTTGTAGACGGCGACCGAGAGGATCTTCTTGGCGTATTCCTGGCCGACCACGTAGTCGTTGAGGAAGTCGAAGATCTCCCGCGGCTTGGGCAGGTCTTCGAAGCTCAGCTCGGTGGACTCGTCACGCTCCTCGGCGATGATGTCGTTGCACAGGTCGATGCACTCGTCGCAGATGTACACGCCTGGGCCGGCGATAAGTTTCTTGACCTGCTTCTGGGTCTTGCCGCAGAAGCTGCACTTGACGAGGTCTCCGCCCTCACCGAATTTGGCCACCTGATCGTTCTCCCGTCCCCGACTTCCGATCCGTCCGAACCGTAGCCCTACGCGGCGCCGATGGCCTCGAGCGGGGCCATCGTGCGAGCAGTGATGACCTCGTCGATGACGCCGTAGGTCACTGCTTCCTCGGCCGTCATGATGAAGTCGCGGTCGGTGTCCTGGGCCACCTTCTCCTGAGTCTGGCCCGTGTCCTCGGCCAGCATGTGCGAGAGCAGGTCCCGCATGCGGAGGATCTCCTTGGCCTGCAGCTCGATGTCGCTGGCCTGACCCTCGACGCCGCCCCAAGGCTGGTGCAGCAGGATCCACGCGTGCGGTAGGGCGAAGCGCTTGCCCTTGGCGCCAGCGGCCAGCAACACGGCCGCCGCCGAGGCCGCCTGCCCGAAGCAGAACGTCGAGACGTCGGCTTTGATGAACTTCAAAGTGTCGTAGATGGCGAAGAGGGCGGTGATCTCGCCGCCCGGCGAATTGATGTAGAGGTGGATGTCCTTGTCCGGCTCCTCTGACTCGAGGAAGAGCATCTGCGCGCAGATCAAATTGGCGACGGCATCATCGACGGGCGTGCCGAGAAAGATGATCCGTTCGCGCAACAGCCGTGAATAAAGGTCGTAGGCCCGTTCACCTCGATTCGACGACTCGATCACCGTCGGAACGAGATAGTTGTATGCCCTCATTCGCTCACTCGGACTTTGCATCTTCCTTGCTCTCCTCGTCCTGCTCGGACTCATCGTCCCTCGACGCATCCGCCTTGAGGTCTTCCCGGGACATCGGGTTGCCCTCCTCGTCGACCAGTTCCACGTGGTCCAGCAGCCACTCCAGCGCCTTGCGCTTGCGCAGCTCTGAGCGTACCGCGCCCGTCCGCCCGGCCGTGTCGAGTTGGCGTCGCAGCTCGGCGGGACCGGTGCCCATCCGCTCCGCCATGGTGGCGACCTCGGCGTCGAGCTCGTCCTCACTGAGCGTCAGCTCCTCCGCCTCGACCACGGCCCGGAGGGCCAGGTCGGCCTTCACCGCAGCCTGCGCGTCGACTCGGACTGCGGCCAGCAATTCGTCGGGGGAGGTGCCCGTGGCCTGGAAGTATTCGGCCAGGCCCATCTTCTGGGCCTCCAGGCGGTGCTGGAGGTCATGGATCCGCTCGTTGACCTCGGCGTCGACGAGGACCTCGGGAACGTCCTCGTCCAAGACGAGGCCAGCCAGCGCCTCGATCGACTTCTGCCGCAGGGCCATCTGGTTCTGCATGAGCTTGACCTGGCCAATGCGGTTCTCGATATCCGCCCGGAGTTCGTCGGCGGTTTCGAACTCGGAGCTCTCTGCCGCCCACTCGTCGGTGACCTCGGGCAACTTCTTGACCTTGACCTCTTTCACCAGGACCCTGAAGGCGACCTGCTGGTCGGGGTCATTGGGGTTGGGCGCGTCGAAGGCCAGAATGGCGCCGGCCTTCGCCCCGTGCAGCTCGGCGTCGAGCTCGGGCACGACTGAGCCGCTGCCGACCTCGTAGAGATAGTCGTCGACCCCGACGATCTCGGCTCCTGACACGTCGTTCCCGTGCAGGTCGATCGTCACCAGGTCGCCGTCGATGGCCGGCCGGTCCACGACGTCCAGTTCGGCGTCGTTCTCGCGGAGGCGATCGATCTGACGTTGCACCTCCTCCTCGCTGACGCTCAGGCCTGGCAGGGTCACCTGCAAGCCGTCATAACCAGGGACGGCCACCAGGGGGCGCACCTGGACGACCGCGTCGAACGCGACGGCTCCGCCGTCCTCGCCCGAGGTGATGTCGATCTCAGGTTGGGCGATGGGGTCGAGCTCGGTGTCGACGATGGCGCGGGCGTAGAAGTCGGGTAACGACTCGCGCAGCGCCTCCGCACGCAGCGCGCCGGCGCCACCCATTCGCGCCTCGAGCACCCGGCGCGGCACCTTGCCCGGACGGAAGCCGGGGACGCGGACCTCACGAGCGAGCGAGCGCACGACGTCGCCCAGGGCCTGGTCGAATTCGGGCTCGTCGACCTCCACGCTCAGGCGGACGAGGTTTCCCTCCAACGGTTCGGTGGTGGCACGGATCACGAGTCGACCACTCTACTGGTCGCCGCCGTTTCCGGATTGCGGTTCTGGTCCCGGGCCTTCCGGAAGGACGCCGAGGGCGACCGACGCTCAGCCGGCGCCGGCCCCGACAGTCTCGCAGTCGGCCAGGCTCGCCCCGCAGATCGTCTGGCCGAGCCCGTTCGTGCCGGGGACGGTCATCGCTCCCGACAGCTCACCGCTCACGTCATTGACGAGCACGCCGACGCTCTGGTGGAGGCCGGGCGAGCTGGCGCCCGCGAGCAAGCACGTCCCGTCCGCTGCGCACCCGACGCCGTAGAGGTACTCGGTGCCGGGCACGACGCTGGCGGTGACATTCGTGCCGCTGAGTGTTGCCACCATGCCCTGGGACGTGTTTGCGGTCTCGCCGACTGCAGTGCACGTGCCGGTGGCCGCACAGTCGATGCCGTTGGCGTACCAACCCCCGGGGATTGCGATCGACGCCTGCGGCGCGCCGTTGACGATGGGGACGAACGACGGCGCGTAGTTCACGAGGCCGACGGCGTCGCACTGCGTGCTGGACCAGCACGAGATGCCGTTCAGCCACTCACCTCCGCCGGCCACCTCCTGGGGTGGTCCCGCCACCCCATCACTCACCGTGGTCACTGCGTCGGCGTCGCTCGAATCGTCATAGCCGACGGCTTCGCAGATCGACGAGGTCGGGCAGGCGATCCCGTAGAGCCCGATGAATGCGGGCTGCTCCACCACCCTGGTGGGCTGGCCGTTGACGATGCTGACGAGCACTCCCTCGTCCCGGTCCAGCGTTCCGATGCCGACGGCCTCGCAGCGGGCTGCAGTCTCGCAGGACACGGAGAGAAGGTCGGAGGTGCCGGCGACGTCCAGCGGCCCGAGCGCCGCGGTGTCGACCACGCCCTCGCCGGTCCCGTTCTCGCCTACGGCGATCGTCCCCCCGCCGGGCACGGTGGCCAGGCCGTTGAGCGACAATGTGCCGGGCACCGAGGACACGACCGGCCGGCCGGCGCTCGTCGAGACCGCTTCACCCTGGTAGAGGGCCGCCGGCGTCGCACCCGTGGGCAGACCGGCCACCAGCGCAGACCCCAAGGTGCCGTTGATCGGGTTCGCGGCGTCGCCGAGGTACGGCAACCCGTAGGCCGCCTCGACCGAGCCCAAGACGCCGGCCGTGGTGACCGGCCGGCTGACCGCACCCATGCCCTGGGTGTGCGCGGAGACCACGACCATCGGGATCTGCCCGCCGCTCGCCCCGCCGACGCCGCCCGAATCGTTGTACCCGGTGTCGTAGAGGATCACGATCTGCCCGCCCTCTCGGTACCACGGTGTGTTCATGATCTGTGGGAGCTCGCTGCTCAGCCAGTTGTCTCCCGAGGCCATGGTGCCGTTGTCCCCGCCGCTGTTCACCAGGTCGGGCACAACCCAGTTGTAGTCGGCCGCATGTGGACCTGACAGGTCGGAGAGCAGCGGGTTGAAATTGGAGATGTCCTTGCACTGCGTCGAGAAGTCGGCGAAGTAGCGGAACGGGTTGTGCCAGTAGGGGTAATTGCCCGAACCGTCTCCTTGGTCACACCCCTTGTCGAGACCCTGGTAGTAGGCGTGCCACGAGATGCCCGCCGCCTCGAGCTGGTCCACGAGCGTCGTCTTGGTGAAGCCCGAGCAGTGAGCGTCGGTGATGTCGCAGTCCGAGTTCACGCCCTCGTGGGAGCCCGACAACAGCTCCAGGTAATTGGGGAGGCTCGGGTAGTGCCACCCGTAGGCCTGGGTGAAGTCGGCGAACTCGTGACCGAGCTCGTTCAGGTACGGCATGGCGGGCGAGCCGGCAAACTGGCTGTAGTCGGTGTTCTCCATCATGATCGTCATCACGTGCGGTGGCGGGTTGGTGGAACTCGCAACCGCTGGACCGCTCGCCGCCGACGCGGCCGTGGCGGCGCCGGGAACGGCCAGCGCGAGCCCGGCGCACAGGAAGCCGGCCCCCGCCAACATCGCAAGCCGCCGCTTTTCCCCGTATCGCCGACCTGCCATGGTGACCTCCTCGTTCGAGCGCCGTGTTGGCTGAGAGGAGTGTCCGCGCGCGCGGCGTGACAGTGCAACAAACTGCTGGTTACCCGCGCGCGGAGGTGGTGATGTTCGCACCCGCCGGGTGACGGAAGGGCGTGCGCCGGTGACGATGCCGTGACGGGCACCTGGGGCAGCACCAGCCACGGCGCCGGCGTTGCGCGTTGGCGCGACCCGGTCCGGCCGTGCGGTCGCACAGGGGTTCTAGAACATGAAGTTCATGGCGCCGAGCACCTGGTGGCCGACGTCGGCGTCTCCCCGTAGCTCGACCCCGCCCGCCGCCTCCACCTCGTCGCCGGTGGCCCGGCCGCACCCGAGGCGCACGAAGTCGATGCTCGACAAGGACAGCGTCACGGTCGGGGCGACGTCGTCGCCGACCGGACGCGCCCGTCCGCCCTCGACGGCGACGTTGAAAGCACGGGCGTCGGCGCCGGGCCCGACGACGTCGAAGCGCACCGCGGTGCCCTCCACACAGGCTGCCTTCTTGCCCACGACGAAGGGCATGGCGCCTTCGACCCGGTCGAGCGAGATGGACGAGGCCCGGGTGCCACTGCCACCGGGGCGGTCGAGGGCGCGGCGTGCGTCCTGCTCGTGCACCCAGCTGTCGTAGGCGCGCACCTCCATGAAGACGGCGTAGGGCACCTCGCCCACCGGGCTCCAGCCGACGGCGGCCCACTCCTCTTCGCTGCGGGTGTCGAGTGCGGCCAGCCGGTCGCGGGTGACCTCGACGAACTCTTTTCGCACCGCCGCTCCCTCGAGCGGACGGCGCACGGCGATCCAGCGTTCGTTCATGGCCGCGAATTCGTTCTTGACGTGCGGCCCGAGCGGCCCGTCCCACTCCGGCGCCGGCTCGCCCATGAGGGAGCGCTCGATGCCGACGAGGTGGGAAAGCTGGTCCTTGACGTCCCAGCCGGGGCACTCGGTCGCCAGGCCCCACTCGGTCGCGGAGAGCTCGTAGCAGGCCTCGGCCAGCCCGCCCCACGTCTCGGCCAGGGCCGCCCGGGCAGCCAGCCCACGTTCCCGCCAACCACCGCCCTGACCTGCACCGTTGTCCGTCATGGGGGCGACCCTATCGGACCTCGTCGGCACCTGTCCGCGTGACCATCCCCCCTTTTTTGTAACCCTCCCGCTACGTTCGTCACCCGACCAGGGGCCCATCACCGACCAGAGGAGTTGTCATGGCGAACTACGAGGGGTACTGCGTGAAGTGCCGTGAGAAGCGGGAGTTCGACGGCCACGAAGTCGAGCTGGCCAACGGGCGCCGCGCCGCTCAGGGCTCCTGCCCCGTGTGCGGCACGAAGATGAACAGGATTCTGGGCAAGGCCAAGGTCTGATCCCCTCCGCCTGACATGGCGCCTGGTCGGGTGGGCGTGCGGCCGGTCGGCGTGAGACGATTCACTCCATGCACGACCTGATCATCAAGGGCGGGACCCTTGTCGACGGGACCGGTGCGGTGGCGCGCACGGCCGATGTCGCGGTCGATTCCGGCCGCATCACCGATGTCGGCCGGGTGGAGGGCGGCGCTTCCCGCATCATCGACGCCGACGGATTGCTGGTGACTCCCGGCTGGGTCGACGTGCACACGCACTACGACGGCCAGGCCACGTGGGACACCGAGCTCGCGCCGTCGTCGTGGCACGGCGTGACAACGCTCGTCATGGGCAACTGCGGCGTCGGGTTCGCACCCGCGGCGCCCGACCGCCACGAGTGGCTCATCGGCCTCATGGAGGGCGTGGAGGACATCCCGGGCGCGGCGCTCGCCGAGGGGATCGCGTGGGAGTGGGAGACGTTCCCCGAGTATCTCGACGCCCTAGAGCGGCGGCGCTGGACGGTCGACGTCGGCACCCAGGTCCCCCATGGCGCCGTGCGGGCCTACGTCATGGGCGAACGCGGCGCCAAGAACGAGCCCGCCCGCCCCGAGGAGATCGAGGCCATGCGCGCGATCGTGCTCGAGGCGCTGCAGGCGGGCGCGCTCGGTTTCTCGACGTCGCGCACGATCGGGCACCGCGCCATCGACGGCGAGCCCGTGCCCGGCACCTACGCCGCCGAGGACGAGCTGTTCGGCATCGGCGCCGCCCTCGCCGAGGCGCGCACGGGCGTCTTCGAGCTGGCGCCCATCGGATCGGCCGGCGAGGCGCTGGGCGACGCCTGGCTGGAGATCGACTGGATGCGCCGGCTGTCGGCGGCGATCGAGCGGCCGGTCAGCTACGTGCTGTTGCAGGTCGACGACGACCCCGAGCTGTGGCGTAAGCAGCTGGCGGCGTCGCTGGAGGCCTGTGCCGAGGGCGCCATGCTCTTCCCGCAAATCGCCGGACGCCCCACCGGGTTGCTCACCGGCCACTTCGCGACGTACTGCCTGTTCTCCGAGATCCCGGCGTATGTGGCGCTGCGGCGGCGGCACCTGCCGGCCGAGGAGTTCGCCGCCGCGCTCGCGAACCCCGAGGTGCGGCGGTCGATCGTGTCGTGGACGCCGTCGACGCCGGCCGAGGCGGAGGCCATGGAGAAGGCGTACCACCGCACGTTCGTGCTCGGTGACCCGCCCGACTACGAGCCCGGCCCGGAGCGCTCGCTGGCCGGGCTGGCGGCGGCGCGCGGGGTGTCACCGCTCGAGGTGGCCTACGACGAGATGACCGAGGGCGACGGGACAGGGCTGCTCTACCTCCCCATCCTCAACTACGCCACGGGTGACCTCGACCACGTGCACGACATGCTGCTGCACCCGCGCGGGCTGCTCGGGTTGTCCGACGGGGGCGCGCACACCGGGACCATCTGCGACGGCTCCATGCCCACGTTCATGCTCACCCACTGGACGCGCGACCGAAGCCGGGGCGCCAGACTGCCGCTCGAGTACGTCGTGAAGAAGCAGACGCACGACACGGCGCGCCTCTACGGCATGTCCGACCGCGGCACCGTGGAGCCCGGCGCTTTGGCCGACTTCAACCTCATCGACTACGAGGGCCTGACGCTCGGGGTGCCGTTCGTGACCGCGGACCTGCCGGCGGGGGGCCGCCGGCTGCTGCAACGGGCGGCGGGGTACGCCGCCACCATCAAGAAAGGGGCCGTCACCTTCGAGGACGGCGAGCCGACCGGGGAGCTCCCGGGTCGGCTGCTGCGGGGCGCGCGCTGATCGCATCGGCCGCCGGGTAGACCGCTACCCGTATGGAGGCACCGCTGACCGAGTACGCGGTGCGCGACGGCGTCCACATCGGCTTCCAGGTGTGGGGCGCCGCGGCTGCGGCCGCACCGGGCACCGTCGACGTCCTCGAGTTCAACGCCGGCCTCATGATCTCGATCGACGAGACCGTCGACGAGCCCAACTGGCTGCGCTACACCGAGCAGGTGGCGGGGTTCTGCCGGCTGATCCGCTTCGACGCCGGCGGTCTCGGCCTCTCCGACCCGCTGCCCACCGGGACGAGCCCGTCGGTCGAGACCTGGGCCCGCGACGCGCTGGCGGTGATGGACGCCGCGGGGTGCAAGCGGGCCGTCGTGCTCGCCAACACCAGCGGAGCGATGGCGGCGATCTGGCTGGCGGCACACCACCCGGACCGGGTCCGCTCGTTGATCCTCGTGAACGGCACGGCGCGCGTCGGCGTCGCGCCGGACTACGAATTTGGCGTGGCCGACGAGCTGACGGCGGACGTGTCCCAGAACATCGAGGTCCCCCTCAACGACGAATCCGTGCCGCAGGACGTCGCGATCTTCGCCCCGAGCCTGGCCCACCGGGTCGGGTTCCAGGAGTGGTGGGGACGGGCGGCGCGGCGCGGCGCCAGCCCGGCCACGGCCATCACGTTCAACATGGTCACGTTCACGTCCGACGTGCGCGAGTTCCTGCCCGACATCGAGTGCCCGACGCTCGTCATGTCGAGGACCGAGGGGTTCATCGACCTGGTCGAGCACGGGCGCTACCTGGCCGAGCACATCGCGGGGCGCGCTTCGTGACGTTCCCCGGGCCCGACCTGCTGGCGTGGGCAGGCGAGTTCGACCCCATCGTCGACGAGATGGAGGAGTTCGTCACCGGGGCGCGGAGCGCCCACGCCGCGACGCGGACTCTGGCCACCGTGCTCTTCACCGACATCGTCGACTCGACAGTACGGGCGGCGTCAGCGGGCGATCGCCAGTGGCGCGCCACGCTCGACGAGTTCGACGTCGGGGTCGGGCGCCTCCTGGACCGCCACGACGGGGTGCTGGTGAAGTCGACCGGGGACGGCATCCTGGCCCGCTTCGTGGCGCCCGCCCAGGCGGTGCGGTGCGCCGTGGCCATGGTCGTCGCGGCCCGGAACGCCGGACTCGAGCTGCGGGCGGGCCTCCATGCGGGCGAAGTCGAGCTCCGCGGCGAGGACATCGGGGGGCTTGCGGTGCACATCGCGTCGCGCGTGACCACGATGGCCGGGCCAGGAGAGGTGCTCGTCACCGGCACCGTGCGCGACCTCGTGGTGGGCTCGGGCATCGTGTTCGACGACCGCGGCCGGCACAACCTCAAGGGCGTGCCCGACGAGTGGCAGGTGCTGGCGGTGGAGCGGGCCTGAAGGGGCCCAGTAAGGGCCCGGTCAGGTCGGGTTTGGCGCCGCTGCCCTCCCAGTCTTGGGTGCAGAGACCGCAACGATCTGCTGGATGGCACCCAGCTCGTCCCAGTATTGGCGCAGCGCGCAGACCTGTTCGCCGCTGAATTCGGCAACGGTGGCGCCGTACACCGTCACCCGGGCCCCGGTCGCCTCGATCACGCTGCCGTCGGCGAGCTCCAGGGTCCCGGTGTGGGTCAGGCTGACGCTCCACTCGGCGCAGGCGAAGTCACCACCCACGTCGAGCGGCACGATGTCGGGGTCGCCGCTCGAGAAGGCCTGCTCGCGGCGTTCCATCTCGCCCAAGAGGTCGTCGCGCGAGGAGACGGAACGACCCGACGCCCAGGCCTTGACGTCCTCGGTACAAAGTTCGGTGAGCGTGTGGCGATCACCCTCGAGCGCGGCGCGCAGGACTTGCTCGAGCACCGCGGCTCGCCGCGCGTTCGACGTCATCAGGCGTCGGTGCCGGAGAGCAGTCTCGCCTTGGCCGTCGCGAACTCGTCGTCGCTGAGCGCACCCGACTCGTGCAGCGCGCCGAGGTCCTTCAGGGCGGCGACCAGGTCGCCCGGTGCAGCCGGGACCGGAGGCGGGGCCGTGTCCGCGCTGGGCGTCGCTGCGGCGATCCGCCGGGTCGACGAGAACGCCTTCTGTAGCTGGTGACTGCGAGCCTCGCTGCTCGGCGGGTCCCGCGGGAGCCAGTACGGCATGTAGGTCTGCGGGGGCCGCAGGAGGAACAACATTGTGCGTTGGGGTCCGCCGCGCGGTCAGGTGGCGGCCAGGATCTTGGCCTTCTGCGCGTCGAATTCCTCCTGGGTCAGGATCCCCTGGTCCTTCAGCTCCGCCAGCTGCTTGAGCTGTGCGAAGGAGTCGGGGGCGGCAGCGGGCGCAGGTGCCGGAGCCGGCGCGGGCTGCTGCTGTTCATACTGCTGCTGCTCCTGGTCGGACCACCGATTGGCCTGCCGACGCGACACCCGGTTGGAGACGGCGGTCGCGGTCCCGGCGATGACGGCAGTGCGGGCGACCCCGCGGAGAAGTCCCATTTCGTGTCCTTTCTTGTTACGTCTCTGTCTCTGTCTTCTTACGTCCCTGGATTTTGCGGGTACTGCTGCCGGCCACGTGGGGCCAGGCCAGGCGTGCTCAGGCCTCGGCAGCGTCGAGTGCGGCCATGAGGTCACCCTGCGGGATGAAGCCGGCCGCCACGAGGTCGGCACCACCCCTGCGCAGGGCCTGGACGAACGGTGTCGCCCAGCGGTTCTCGAAGAGCAGGATTCCAGCGGACGATCCCGGCTCGATCACGTTGGTCGCCTCGGCAATGTCGCTCCCGGCGATGAGGCCCGAGGACACCCCGTCGAAGACGGCGAGGTCGACCTCGACGTTCCCGTCGAGGTCGTTCAATTCGATGACGGCCGTCGAGCCGTCGTCGGCCCGGGCGACGAAGACCAGGTCGAGGATCCGGATGACGCCCCGGTCGACCAAGTCGACCAGGATGGGTAGCCCCTCTCCGGTCATCTTGTTGCCCGGGAACTGCACGATCACATAGCTGACCGGCCCCAATACGTCTTCGTCTGCCATGGAACTCCCTCTCCTCTCTCGTGCTGCGGATTGACGTGAGCGTAACCTTTCGCACACAGGGTTTGCCGTGGCGCCGGACACCGGAGTTCCGCGCTCCGACGCGCCTCGGGCGAAGGGTGCAAGTGGGGGGTGTACACCACGCGAGCGCAACGTGGCCGTACGGTTGACGACATGGCCGGGAACGGCGACCACGTAAAGAAGGGTCCGAGTCACGCCCGGGGAAGGGTCCTCCCGAAGGAGAACGACGACCGTCTGGCTCGGTTCGCCACCCGGATCCCGCCGGCGGGCGAGGACGAACTCGAGATCGTCTCCGGGCTCCGCGCCGCACGGAGACGCCGCCACGTCATCGGATGGGGAGCGGCGCTCGTCGTGGCGGCGTTGTGCGCCGGAGCGATCGCGCAGTGGGTGCGGCCGCTCCCGCACCCGACCCTGCAGGCCGCAGGGGTCCGGCTTCCCGGCGCGGCGCCGGCACTGACCTGGCCGAGCGCCGGCGAAGCCGCGGTCGACGTCGAGGGCGTCGGTGCCATGGGTCAGCTGCGCGGCACCCAAACCGTCCCCATCGCCGGACTGGCCGACGTGCTCACGGCCTACGTGGTCCTGTCCGACCATCCGCTGACCCCGGGTGCCGACGGACCCGCGATTCCCGTTTCGGCGGACACGCTGAGCGCGTTCCAAGCCGGGGCGGCCAGCCAGGAGTCCGAGGTCCCGGTGACCGCCGGCGAGACTCTTACGGAGCTGCAGGCCCTCGAAGGTCTGGTGATCGACTCGGGCGCGGACATGGCGACGATGCTCGCCGACTGGGATGGGGGAAATGTCGCCGCGTTCGTGGCGAAGATGAACGCGGCGGCGACCAAGCTTGGGCTCTCCTCAACCCACATCACCGACCCGAGCGGTGTAGATCCGGCGACGACCAGTACGGCAAACGACCTCGTTCGATTGGGTGAGGCCGCGTTGAGGATCCCGGTCCTTCAACAAATCGTCTCTCTGGGCCAGGCCACCGTGCCGATGACGACGGTCGTCTACAACCTCAATTTTGATCTCGGGGTCGATGGGATCATCGGCATCAAGTCCGGATCCGATTCGAGTGCGCAAGGGTGCTACCTCTTCGCGGCGCAACAGAGCGTCGGCGGCAAAGCCGTCACTGTCGTCGGGGCCGTGCTGGGCCAGCCGGGCGGGGCGCTCGGGCCTAACACCGCTGCCGTCAATGCCGGCGACGCGCTGGTGAAGAGCGCTTTCGCCGGTCTCCACAGCGTCACCATCTTCGCCCCGGGCCAGAAGGCGGGGCAGGTCGAGGCGACATGGGGTGCGGTGGCGCCGGTGACCGTGACGCAACCGGTCACCGTGATCGGGTGGCCGGGCCTGGCCGTCACCGTGGCGGCTCGGTCCCATTCCTTGGGTGCGCCGCTGGCCAGAGGGGCGGCCGTCGGGACACTGCAGGCGGACGCGGGGAGCACCTCCGTCCGGGTGGAGCTGCGAACCATCAGCCCCTTGGCGGAGCCCGGCGTCTGGTGGCGCCTGACGCGGTGAGCTCGCGGGACCAGGCGATGCTCGTCTGCCGACATTGCCGGCGCCGACGGTCAGTGACGAACCGAGATTGACATTGGCCCCGGCCCCGGCGCCCAGCGCTCGGGGCGCTTGATCAGCGCTTGGCTTTGGACTCGTTCAGGGTCACTGCGGCGCGTATCAGAGCCTTGAACGCCCTCTCGTTGATCTTCTCGCCCTCGTGAAAATCGATGGCCCGCCGTGTGTTGCCTTCGAGGCTCGAGTTGAAGAGGCCCGAAGGATCCTTCAGAGCTGCTCCCTTGGCGAAAGTGAACTTCACGATGGTCTTGTACGTCTCGCCCGTGCAGATCATCCCGTCGTGCGACCACACCGGGACGCCTCGCCACTTCCACTCCTCGACCACTTCGGGATCGGCTTCCTTGACCAAGGCACGGAGTCGGCTCAACATCTGGCCCCGCCAGTCGCCCAGCTCCTTGATCCGCCCGTCGATGAGCTGAGAGGGAGACTTGCTCTTCTGCGACCCGGTCGTCGTCATGCGTGATTCTCTTTCGGGGTTCCCATCCTCTGATCATTCCGCGTCACGGTCATGGCGCCAATTTATCGGGGCTGCCGTCGAAATTTTTTGGAGTCGGCTCCCGCGAAGTTCCTGTCTGGCGTCCGACCCAGTTTCCCTCAGGTGTGGCTCTCGAAACCGGCGACGTTTTGTGCCGTTGACGACACCTTCGCGAGATGGATGCCCACGTCGACCGGCAGCGTTGCACGTTGCCGGTCCGGTCCGGTGCCGAGCTGTCCGCTGCGGTTGTCACCCCAGGCCCAGAGGCGCCCCGTCTGGTCGATGCCATAGCTCGCGTAGCCGCCCGAGCTCACCGTGAGGAAGGTGACGCCCTTCGGGACGTGGACCCGCACGGGAATGTCGGAGCTGGTCAAGGTGCCGATCCCGAGCTGACCCCGATCGTTGTCCCCCCAGGCCCAGGTGCCGCCCCCGCCCCGGAGGACGCAGATCGTCTGCCCGTTCTTCGCCCCGCTCCCGCCCTGGAACACTTCTCCGACGGGGCTGGAAAGGTCGGCCTTGACGGGCACGGCGCTGTTCACGGTGGTGCCGTTGCCGAGTTGGCCCGCCGCGTTGTACCCCCAGTTGTAGTAGTCGCCATTTGCCAGCAGCGCTCCGGAACCCTCCCACGACGACGTGAGAGTCGTGACCTTTACCCCGCTCGGTAAGCCGACCACGGGAGTGGGCGTACTCACCGAATCGGTCGACCCGTTGCCCAACTCGCCGGCATCGCCGCTCCCACATGCGTAGACGGTGCCGTTCGAGTCGAAGAGAGCGTGGGTCCGCGCGCCGCTCGCCAGCGTCACATGGCTGAGTGGAAGCTGCTGAGGACGCGAGATGACGAGTCCGGAGAGACAGAGGTCGTCGATGCCGTTGAGACCCCAGCCCCAGGCGTGTCCGGTGGAGTCGATGGCCAGACCGGCGTCGAACGGCATCGGGTTGGCGAGGGACGTGATCTTGACCCCGGACGGGAAGTGCACTTTGACGGCTCTGGTGTCGTACGGGGTCAACTGCCCGTCGCCGAGCTCTCCGTCGCTGTTCACCCCCCAGCCATACACGGTGCCGGTCGAGGTGAGGGGCATACCCGTCGGAGTTCGACGTGGCGATCTGCACCACCTTCCCGCTGATGCCGGCGACGGCAGTCGGCCTGCCGAGTTGGAGCTGGGTGATCGCGCCTTTATTGCCGACGACGCCCCAGCGGTAGACGGTGGACGACAGCGTTTCACTCTGCGTGGTGCCATTTCCACCGGTGCTGCCGCAAGCTGCGAGCACCATGGTGGCAACGACAAGCATGGTTGATGCGAGCCCGAGAAACCGACGACGCCGGCGTGAAGGGGCGACGACTCGGCCCACAGCATCGGCTGTTGTGCTGGGTACTTCGCTCATAGTGGTCGTCACCGCGCTGCGACGGCGCCTCGTCTCTTCAGTCCGGACGCAGCAGAGTATGCGGACGACCTGTTCGGAGGACATTTGCAGAATGTGAGCGTTCGGCCTACCGTCCGGCCCGCGCCTCCCCGGGTGGTCCAGGTCGAATCGACGCACAAAAGGACCAGGTCACAGAATCAGGCTCTTGGCGGTTCCACGGGGGATTGTGGCGCAGCCGCGCGGCCGTGCGCCTGCTTTGGGAGCGGAGGAACCCCTCAGCCGGCCTGTGGCGGTCCGGGTGCGATCAGGCGAGCCCCTCGGCCTACCCTGGTGCCACACCGGGGAGGACGGGTGGTGCGGAAGAGCAGGAGCACAGGTGAATGGCCGCTCGTGGGCCGGGCCGAAGAGCTCGCGCTCCTGCGCCAGCTTCGCAACACCGGGCAGGGGACCAGCGCGTTCATCACCGGAGCGCCCGGCGTGGGCAAGTCGAGGCTCGGACGCGAAGCACTCGACGAAGCCGCGAATGAGGGCTGGGCCACGCTCGCGATTCGGGGTAGCTCCGGGTACGCGGGTATTCCGTTGGGGCCATTCCGAACCGTGCTCCCGCTCGCCGGGTCGTCCGACCTGACGGAGCTGACCGAGTCCGTGGTGCGGCAGCTCGAGGCGATGCGGTCGGCTTCGGGACTGCTGTTGCTCGCCGAGGATTGCCAAGACGTCGACGACGTGTCCGCCGCGTTGTTGCACCAGGTCGTGGCGGCGCGCCTGGTCGTTGCACTCGTCACCACGAGAACCGGCGCGCAGACGCCGACGGCGGTGACCGACATCTGGAAGGACGGGCTCGCGGAGCGAATCGAGCTCTACGACCTGTCCCAACTGGAAACGACGGACCTGCTCACAAAGGGTCTCGGCTCCAGCGTGCAGGACAGCAGCGCCAACCGAATCTGGAACGTCACGGCCGGGAACCCGCTCTACCTGCGTGAGGTCGTCCTCTCCAGTCAAGAGACCGGGGCGCTCAGCGAGGTGGACGGCGAGTGGCGCTGGCGAGGCGCGTGGGCGACGGGCCCCCGCCTCCAAGAGATCGTTGCGGGGAGGATGGAGGGCCTCGAACCCGACGAGCTCACCGCCATGGAGTTGTTGGCGCTCGCCGGTCCCTTGCCTGTCGCACTCCTCACCGGACTGACGACTGCGGGCGCCCTGACCCGGCTCGAGGGCCATGGCCTGGTCCAGACCGAAATGAATGGCGGCCGTCTCGAAGCGGCGATCGCACAGCCCCTGCACGCCGAGGTACTCCGGGGCGCCATGCCCGCCCTCCGACAACAGTCGATGCGTCGCAACTTGGTGGAGGCACTGCACGCGACGGGATCGAATCGAACGGCGGACCGCATCCGCCTCGCCTGCTGGTCGCTGGAGTTGGGCGACGAGGTCGACCCCGTGACCCTCACCCTCGGCGCCAATGCGACCCTCATCGGAATCGGCTCGGCCATCTCCGCACGCCTGGACGAGATCTTGCCGGACGCCGGAAACGGACCGTCCCGGGCCGGTCCCGCCGTTCGCCAGGACAATCGTCTGGCCATTCAGCTGGCTCGGGCCGCGTACGAACAGAGCGGGGGTCTGCATGAAGGCATCGCGTTGGCGAGCGCGTTGGCCTGGACAGGGGCGATCGCCGAGTCCGAAGCCGTTCTCGCCGACGTCTCCAGGAGAGCCGAGGAGCCGGACGACCGCGTCCGCTTGGCCCTCGCGCTCGCTTGGGTGCGCTTCTGGAGGCACTACGACGTGGAGGATGCCCGGGCTGGACTGGCGGAGGCCGCGACCGACGCTGAGAGGTCCGGCGCAGATGCAAGCCTGCTGGCCCAGGTCTACCAGCAGCTGGCCGGTATCGCGCTGAACACCGCGCAGCCGGCGGCCGCGCTCTCCCTCGCCGAGCGGGCGGCCAGGACGCAGGGCGTCGAACTGAGCCTCTCCATCTCGGCCGCGGCTGCCGCCGCTGCACTCGCCTACCTGGGCCGATGCCGTGAGACGCTGGCTTTCGTCGAGCGAGCCGTGCCCACCGCGATCGAGGCTGGTCACACGCTGACCGTGCCCGAGCTCCTGATCGCGCAAGCGGCCGCGCTGTCCCACATGGGCGAGCTCGAACGGGCCCGCCAACTCATGGAGTGGCTGCGCGGCGTGGCCCTGCGCGACGAGTTGCTCGAGGCCTCTGCCGTCTTCGGCGTCGTTTTGGGCGAGATCCTCTTGCGCCAAGGACGCCTGGGAAGCGCTGCCCGCATCTTCCAGGACTCGTCCGGCCTCCTGGCCGAACGTGACCTTTTCGGGTACCGGCCGTGGGCGCTTTCGGGCCTGGCCCGGGCGAGGGCGATGTGCGGCGAGCCCGACTCGGCGACGGTGCTGGTCGAAGAGGCACGTCGCATACAGGCCATCAGTCGCCATTTCGACATGTCGCGGTACCTGGCGGAGATAGAGCTCAACCGAGTGGTCGGCCGGACCGTCGCCGCCGTCGACGCGGCGCGCGCCGGCGTGGCGTGGGCCCGGGAAGCCGGCATGGTCGGAGAAGAGGCCCAGGCCCTGGAGGCCTGGCTGCGGATCGCGCCCTCCGAGGAGATCGCGGCGCGCCTGAGCGAGTTGGCCTCCGTTTCGGACAGCGAGCTGGTGGCCTGCCTGGCCGAATACGCCCGGGCCGCGGCCGCGCCCGATGCCGAGGCGCTGATGGGGGCAGCCGATCGCTTCGGGCTGATGGGGGCATCGTGGTTGGCCGCCGAGGCAGCGGCCGCCGCCGCGGCCACTTTCGAGGCGCGCGGCAAGGCGAGGGCGGCCAAGTCGGCGGCCCGCAAGGCAGCCGGCTATGCGGAGCGGTGTGACGGCGGACATCCGGTGAGCGACCTGACAGCAGGACCCGTGCGGCTCACCAAGCGCGAGCGAGAGATCGTGACCCTGGTGGTCGCCGGAAGCTCAACCAAGGAGATCGCCCAGAGGATGTATGTGTCGCCGCGCACGGTCGAGAACCATCTGCACCATGCGTACGTCAAACTCGGCGTCACGGATCGGGCGGCCCTCGCCGCCGCGCTCACGCCCGAACCCGGGGCCTGACCGTCCGGCGATTTGACCCGCAGCCTGAGTAGGGGCACGCCCAGAATCTGAGTAGCGCGTACGGAAGATCCGGCGCCGGGCGTTCCTTACCCTCAATGGCGTGGACCGATCATCTGCTCTCCGGTTGCTTCCCGCGCCGCACGCAGTGGCGATCCGGCTTCGAGACGAGGGTCACGGCAACCACATGATCGCCGTGGCGCTCGAGATGGATGACGGCCAGGTGCCGACAATGTTGCGAATTGCAGACAGCAAACTCGCCAACCTGATGGCCCTGGACGTCCCTTCGGCTCGGACCGACCACTCCGGTGGCCCGCATGCCACTCCGGCAGCCACAACACGAGACGAAGGAGCATCATCATGAGGTACAAGAAACTGTTCATCGCCATCGCCACGGCCACCGCCGCACTCGGCGTGGGGGGCGGCATTGCCTTGGCGGCCTGGAGCGCCTCCGGGTCCGGTAGCGGTACCGGCGCGGGAGCCACCGCGGTGTCGCTCACCGTCAACCCGTCGACCCCGACCGGAGCCAACGCGAACATCTTTCCGGGTGGGCCCGCCGGGACGGCGCAATTCACCATCACCAACCCGAACCCCTACCCGGTCAGCCTCACGGGGCTCAGCTGGAGCAGTGTGACCTCGACGAACACGTCCTCGTGCGCCAGCTCGAACCTCTCGATCGACAGCAATGCGCCGACGTCCATGCCGGCCGTCGTCGTCGCCGCAGGAGCGACCAGCCCGCTCATCGACGTGAACGGGGTCATCGACATGGCAGCAACGGCGCCCCCGGGATGCCAGGCAGTGGCCTTCGAAGCCCTCCTGACGGTTACCGGCACCCAGCTGCCCTGACGCCAGAGCCTTCCGGTACGAAACGTAAGGACGTCTCGATGCGCAACGCACAGCCACTCTCGGCTCCCCGACACCTCGGGTTCAGCTTCTTGCTGCTCGCAGTGACGGGCGCCGGGTTGGCGGCCTTGACGTCGGGCTCGGCCCGAGCGAGTACCGCTCCGAGCGAGATCGTCACCGGATACGGCTCATCGTTGCAGCACGCGCAGTCGGCACCCGGGGCCACTACGGCCCCGGGTGCGGCTCGCCCGCAGACGGCGACAACGTTCAAGATCTCGGGCAGTGTGAGCGGGCTCTACCCGAGCAAGAAGCTTCCACTCGTCCTCACCGTGACCAACCCGTTCACTTCATCGATCACGGTCAGCACCATCACGACGACGGTGAGCAACGCGACGGCGTCGTGCACGTCGGCCAATGTCGCGGTGACGAAGTTCTCGGGCTCGCTCGTCGTAGCGGCCGGCAAGACCGCCAAGGCGACCGTCCACGCCACCATGGCAAAGACCGCGCCGAACGCTTGTCAGAGTAAGAAGTTCCCATTCCATTACGTGGGCACGGCGACTGAGGCGTGATCGTGGACAAGCACCCGTGGTTTCGCGTCTCTCTCTGGCCACTCGCTCTGACACTTGCGGCCGGCGTCCCGCTGGCTATCGGTCCCACGTCGCCGGCACTCGCGGCATGGTCCGCGCACGCATTGGGCAGCGCGGCCGGCGCGGCGACGGTCATGCCGACGGGATCCGCACCCGCCGGGCGTGTCAGTGGGACCTCTGTCATCGTGTCCTGGCCCGTAGCGACGTTCGCGAGCGGAGCTCCCGTCGCGGGCTACGTCGTCATGCGCTTCAACGCGGTGAATGGCACACCGGCCACGGTGGGCAGCTCCTGTAGCGGTGTCGTCGCGACGACGACGTGTACGGAGGCGTCGGTGCCAGCAGGAAGCTGGATCTACACGGAGACCCCGGTGCAGCTGAACTGGACCGGCGGCCAGAGCCCCGACAGCACAACAGTCGTCGTACCCTAAGCGCGGCCGGTTCCGACCGGTCCGGGCGGCTGAGAGCGCTGCCGCCGAGGGTTGGGCCCGAGCCGGGTGTGCCGGCGTGCTCGCTGATGGAGCTGCTCACGGTGCCGCAGCCGCCTCGAGCGACCGAGTCCGGATTCCCACCCGCACGATGCGCGCCGGGACGCGAGCTCCCGTGGCCGGCCAAGTAACCTTCTTCGACAGATCCACCGCCGGGATGTAGCGCAGCTTGGCAGCGCGCCTGCTTTGGGAGCAGGAGGTCCGGGGTTCAAATCCCCGCATCCCGACCGTCGCAGTTGGCCAGGTCTCAACCCTGGCCCAGCGTGACGCTGCACCACGCGCGCGTCCGGCACGAGGGACACGTCATCCGGTGGTCGAAGCGGCCACGCGGGAGCCAGACGCCAATCGGGAACTGGTAGATCAGCAGGTCCAAGACGCCGACGTGCGACCTCTGACGGCAGCGCTCGCAGGTCACGGTGAACGTCCCACGCTCGGCGAGCGGATTCCCCGAGGTGGCCACCAGGCTGTCCCGTTCGGGCCGGGCCCCCGAGAACAACGCTCGCTTACCGACAGGCAGCGCGATCGTCGACTCCGAGGCTTCGCTCCCCTTGCTCCCCGGCTCGCCCGCTGACGGCACCCAGAACAGCGCTCGTTTGCCCAGGGGGTCGGGCGCTTGGTCGCGTCGGGACGCCGTCACGTCACGCGCTCTGCATGGCGTCGTAGACCATCGTCGAGAGGGTGCGGTACGCCAATGCGCCGGGAGAAGTCGGCGCGTGTTGCAAGACGGACTTGCCCAAGCCCGGAGCCTCGGCGAATCGCACGGACTTGGGCACCGGAGGCTCGAAGAGCGGCAGGCCGTAGCGCTGCTCCACCTCGGAGAGGACTTGTCGCGAGTGGGTCGTGCGGGCGTCGAACATGGTCGGGATCACGCCGAGGACGCGCAGCTTCTCGTTGGCGAACTGGCGCACGTCCTCGATCGTCTCGAGCAGCTGCCCGACGCCGCGATGGCTCAGCGCCTCACACTGCAAGGGCACGATGACCGCCTCCGCGGCGGTCAGGCCGTTGATGGTGAGCACCCCGAGCGAGGGCGGGCAGTCGATCAACACCGCGTCGTAGTCGTCGAGCACCGGGAGCATGGCCCGCGCCAGGACATGCTCGCGACCGGTGCGGCTCAGGAGGTGCACCTCGGCCCCGGCCAAGTCGATCGTCGCCGGCACCAGATCGAGTCCGTCGATGCCGACGACCGGATGCACCACGTCGGCCAGCCGGGCGCGCCGCACCAGGACGTCGTGCAGCGAGGCGTCCAGCTCGTCGGGGTCGAGGCCGAACGAAAAGGTGAGGCACGCCTGCGGGTCGAGATCCACCGCCAGCACGCGGTGTCCCTGCTCCGCCATGGCGACGCCGAGGGACTGCACGGTGGTCGTCTTGGCCACCCCACCCTTCTGGTTGGCGACTGCGACCACTTTGATCATCGCCCGAGTCTAGGACGGCGACGGCGCGTCCTCCTTCTTGGTTTTGGCGTGACCACCGCGCCGCCGCTGGTCAGCGGTACGCGGCGACCGTCGACGAAGCCGCGTCGAGAGGCGCTCCGTTGCACCCGAGGAGGTGACCGGCACCATGCCCGCAACGAGCACGGTCAGCAACCCGGCCACCAGCGCGCCGACCCTGCGCCCCCTTGTGCCGCGCCGGCCCTGGGTGCCCTCGTTCGTGCCCTTGCCCACCGTCCTCTTCGCGTAGCGGCCGGTCGCCAATTGCGGCGCCAGGCTAGGTTCCCGGGACCGCCAGATGGCGGCGCCCCGGGCCGGTGCGGACGGTGACACCGCACGTCGGCCGGCCGGAGAAGGGCACGTGAGCGAATAGGGTGGGTGCAATCGGAGCCGAGCAGTGATACCGGCGTCCCGCGATCTCGCCCCCGCTCCGCCCAGCGTCACTCGGAACAGGAAGGGCAACGCGGTGGCACCCCGCCTCAGCCAAAAAGTCGTGGTCGGCACCGTGTTCGTCTCGGCGATGTTCATGAACATCATGGACATCACCATCGTGAACGTTGCCCTGCCCACGATCGGGCGCGACTTTCACATCGCGCCCACCGCGGTCGACGGTGTCGTCATCGCCTATCTGGTCAGCCTGGCGGTGTTCATTCCGGCCTCGGGCTGGCTCGGCGACCGGTTCGGCGGCAAGAGGGTGCTGCTCACGGCCATCACGGTCTTCACGGTGGGCTCGGTCCTGTGCGGGCTCGCCCAGGACATGACGCAACTCGTCGTGTTCCGCATCCTCCAGGGAGCCGGCGGCGGGATGATGGCGCCCGTCGGGATGGCCATGCTGTACCGGGTGTTCCCGCCCGCAGAGCGGGTACGCGCCGCGAGCATCCTCACCGTGCCCACCACCGTGGCCCCTGCGCTCGGTCCGGTGCTCGGCGGCTTCCTGGTGACCAGCTTGTCGTGGCGCTGGGTGTTCTTCGTCAACCTGCCCCTCGGGATCATCGCCTTCACCTTCGGTGCGTTGTTCCTCGAGCGGATGGGGACGCAGAACCCGGGCCGTCTCGACGTGCCGGGGTGGCTGCTTGGTGGGGCCGGACTGGGCCTCCTCATGTACGGGATCTCCGAAGGGCCCCTCAAATCGTGGTCGTCGGTGGATGTCATTGTGAGCTGCGTGGCGGGCACCGTGCTGCTGGCCCTGTTCGTCGTCGCGGAGCTCCGGACGTCGTCGCCGTTGGTCGACCTGCGCCTACTCTCGGAAAGGTTGTTCCGGTCGACCAATGCGGTGATGTTCCTGGCCGCCGCCGCGTTCTTGGGCATGCTCTACCTGATCCCGCTGTACTTCCAGGACGCGCGCGGCTTGTCCCCACTGCAGTCGGGTCTCTCGACGTTCCCCGAGGCCTTTGGGGTCATGATCGGCGCCCAATTCACCAGCCGCCTGATCTACCCGCGTGTCGGCCCGCGCCGACACATCACGGGCGGACTACTCGGCCTCGCCGTGTGCATGCTGGCGCTCACACAGGTGACACTCACCACCAACCTGTGGCTTATCCGGGCGCTGATGTTCGTCTTGGGCTGGATGATGGCGCAGGTGATGGTCCCGAACCAGGCGGCCTCGTTCGCCATGATCACGCCCGACTCCATGGGCCGGGCGTCCACGCTCTTCAACACCATGCGACAGGTCGGCAGCGCCACCGGGGTCGCCATCCTCTCGACCGTTCTGATCGGCGTCGGGTCGGCCGGCGCATCGGGGGACACTGTGGGACCCGACATCACCGCATACCATCTCGCCTTCCTGGCGGCGGCGGTCTTCGCGCTGGTCGGAGTCGTGTTCTCTCTCTCGATTCACGACAGCGACGCAGCCGAGACCATCGTCCGGCGCGGCAGGCGGGCCGCGCCTGATTCACGCGCCGAGGTCCCGGTTCCCGAGGGCAGCCTTGCGTGAGCCCGTTGGGCGCGGTGTGCGTGTTCTGCGGTTCCAGCCCCGGGGTCAACCCGGCGTTCATGGCGGCAGCGGGAGCCGTCGGGAGGGGACTGGCTCAGCGCGGGGCGGGCCTCGTCTACGGGGGCGCCTCGGTGGGGCTCATGGGAGTGGTGGCCGACGCCGCCATCGCGGCGGGCGGCCGGGCGACGGGCGTCATCACCGAGTCCCTGGCCGGCCACGAGATCGCACACTTCGACCTCAGTGACCTCCACGTGGTGCGGACGATGCACGAGCGCAAGGCGCTGATGTCATCGCTGTCGGACGCCTTCGTGATGCTGCCCGGCGGGTTCGGTACCCTCGAGGAGTTCATGGAGTCGGTGACGTGGGCGCAGCTCGGCCTGCACGAGAAACCATGCGGCATCCTCAACGTCGACGGCTACTTCGACGAGCTCCTCAGCTTCATCGGGCAGGCCGTCGAGGAGGGTTTCATCAAGGCGCGGCACGTCCAGTCGCTCCTCGTCGCCGACGACACCGACGTGCTGCTCGACGCCATCGTGGGCTCGGCGCCCCAGACGGTCGCCGCCTCTTAGGACGGATCAGCCGGCCGTCCATTCAATGAGGGGCGGCGGCCGCGCCGGCAGGTGGTGCGTTCGTTCGCGGTCTGTTCGCGCAACTGCCCGCGCCGTTCTGCTCGGGCGAGCGGTGGTCGGTTACCCTGACCCGATGGACGGCGGAACCAGCAATTCACACAACCATCAGAGCGACGACGCAAGCGACGATACGTCGGTTCGTCCGGCCCCGGTGCCGAAGAACCGGGTGAGCCGGCGTGCGTTGCTCGGCGGGGGCGCGGCCATCGCGGCCGCCGGGGTCCTAGGCCCGGTATTACGGGGACGAGCCCTGGCGCAGGGTGCGACCACCCTCGGTTCGGACGGCGAGGCCGTGAGCTCGCTCTCGTCTGACTACGAGGCGTTGCGGGCCCTCGGGCACGCCACGCTCCGCAAACCCGGCTCGTTGCCGTACCCAGGCCTCCCCGAGGGCACCGACACGATGCCGGGGATCGAGAACGTCGTCGTGCTCATGATGGAGAACCACTCCTTCGACAATTTCCTGGGCATGCTTGGCCGGGGCGACGGGTTCACGCTCGGCGTCGACGGGTTGCCGAAGGCCTCGAACCCGTACGTCAACGGCGACGTCCAGCACGCCTTCCACATGCCGACGACGTGCCAGCTCTCCGGTTCGCCCAGTCAGGAGTGGGAGGCGTCGCACACGGCGTGGGACAACGGGCGCATGCGCGGCTTCGTGAAGGCCCAACCCGACTCTGGAACGGCCGCTGGCGTCGCCATGGGCTACTGGACCGGCGACGATCTCCCTTTCACGTACAGCCTGGCCTCCGTCTTCCCCCTGGCCGACCGATGGTTCTGCTCGTTGCTCGGCCAGACGGACCCGAACCGGCGCTACGTGATCGCCGGCACGTCGGCGGGGATGACCGACGACATCGGCACCGGTGCGGGGAGCCTGGGCCAGGATCTGCTGCTGGCGGCGGTCGCCCACGGCACGATTTTCGACCGTCTGACCGACAAGGGCATCAGCTGGACCGACTACAACGCTTCGTTCCCCGAGGGCGCAACCGCGATGCTCTACCCGACCGACGACACCCTCCTGATGAACAAGCCCCACAACCAGCCGATCGCGTCCTTCTTCACCGACGCGGCCGCCGGGAACCTGCCGTCCTTTACGTTCCTCGACCCGAACTACACCACGACGTCCCAGGAGAACCCCCAGAACATCGTGGTGGGCGAGGCGTTCGTCGCCCAGGTGGTCGACGCGCTGGCCAACGGGCCCAATTGGAGCAAGACGGTGCTGATCCTCACCTACGACGAGCACGGCGGCTATTACGACCACGTCCCGCCACCTGCCGCGCTGGCTCCGGACGGCACCGAACCGGTGGTGGCGCCCGGAGAGAGCAAGTACGACGGGTTCCGCCGGTACGGCATCCGGGTGCCCGGCCTGCTGGTATCGCCCTACGCCATGACCGACTGCGTCAGCTCGACGGTGTACGACCACACCTCCGTGCTGGCCTTCGTCGAGCGCAAGTGGAACCTGGCGGCCATGACCATGCGGGACGCCAATGCCAACGACCTGACCGACATGCTCGACCTCGCTGCGCTCGCCGCCAGGACCCCGACGTTCCCGGAACTGCCGCCCCTCGCCGCACCGGGCGATACGCCCTCGGCGCTCGCGTGTTCGGTGAGCGGCCCGGGGACGGTCCCTCCCCTGGGCAGCATCACCTCCGGTCCGCTCTAGTCGGGCGGCCCGGCCGGGTCCGGGACGAGCAGCACGTCGCGCAACTCGTCTGTCTCGCCCCAGTCCGCCAGGAGCTCCGCCACCGACGCGTAGACCTTCTCCGCCCCGCTCTCCTTCTCGAGCAGGGCGGGGCGGTAACCCTGACGCTCGAAGTAGGCCAGGTATTCCCCCACCGAGACCCCGGACACGCGCCGGAGCATCTCGTCCTTGAGCTCGGTGGTCACGATGGGGCGGTCCCGCTCGATGATGCGGGTGGCACCCTGGACGACCCGGCCCTCGGCGCCCTCGACGTCCATCTTCAAGAGGCCGACCGGTGCGTCGACGAGGTCATCGAGGCGGAACGTCGGGACCACGACTCCTGGGTTCGCCAGGAGGTCCCGGTCGTCGACCAGCCCGCCGTTCGAACCGACGTGGGTCGAGTAGTAGGCCCACCCCGTTTCGCCGTCGGCGGCCACCGGCAGCAGGCGGACGTTGCCCACGTCGCCCATGCGCAGCGACGACAGGAACAGCCGGCAGTTCTCCGAATTCGGCTCGAGGGCGATCACCGAGCCCGAGGGGCCCACGAGCCGCGACGCCAGCAGCGAGTAGTAGCCGAGGTTCGCCCCGACGTCGACGACGGTCATCCCGGGGCGGCAATAGCGCTCGAAGACACCGGTGAGATGGGGCTCGTACTCGCCCGAACGGAGCCCTGGCGTCACCGCCGCGTCGGCGGCGTCGCAATACAACTCGACCTCGCCCACGGCGCAGCGCACAGCGTCTTCCTCGGTGAGCTGTACCGAGAAGGCGGTCGGGGCGCGCTGGTGCTCGATCGTCCCGAGCATCTGCCGGATGGTCGAGACCCGGGCCAGGTCGCCGCCGGCCGCCCGGTCGACCTTGGCTCGCAGGTCCGCGGGCAGGGTCGGATAAAGGAGGTGGACGACCTCCTCGTACGTGATCCCGCGTTCGGGTGGGGCGGGGATCGTTCCGCCCAGCCGGTGCACAATGCGGTCACGCCAGGGCCGCAGTGCGTCCTTCACCGGGCGCCGCTGTCGTTGGCTCTGCTCGTCCATGCCGGGCCACGGTACCCGCGGCACGGGGCGGCCCTTTGTCCCGCTCGCGTGCGAAGCGCGCGTCGTGCGAGGAGCACGGCGCGCCGGGCACATGGGTCAGGACCTCGGAGACACCTGTTGAACTGGCCGGTAGGCGCCCCGGGCAGTGCCGGAGTTCAGGCGCCCCGGGCAGGCGCCCCGGGCAGGATTCGAACCTGCGTGAGATGGATTAGAAGTCCATTGCCTAAGTCCGCTCGGCCACCGGGGCGTGCAGGCGCTTCGCCGGCACAGCACAGCCTGACATAGCCCGACGAACGGGCGGCGACATCGTGCCGACTGCCCGCAGCGCAGCGACGAAGCGTGTCTCCAGGCTCGGGCCGGTGTGCCACACTTGTGCCCCTCGGTGGGCGTAGCTCAGGTGGTTAGAGCGCCAGGTTGTGGTCCTGGAGGCCGGGGGTTCGAGTCCCCTCGCTCACCCCGAAACCTGCCGGGTCCCGGCCCGGCACCGAACGCGCGACGCGGCGGGGGGAGGTCGGACTGTGGCTGCAGCAGCGAAGGGCCGCACGGTCCTCGTGACCGGCGCGTCGTCGGGCATCGGGGCCGCGGTCGCCCGCGAGCTGGCGTCGCGGCGCGACACCGTCGCGTTGGTGGCGCGACGCGCCGAGCGGCTCGACGAGGTGCTGGCCGAGTGCCGCACCACCTCGCACGCCTCGGAGCGTTGGGTGGCCGACCTCTCGGACCCCGGGACCGCGGCGGACCTCGCCCTCGAGATCTGGGACCACTTCGGCGGCCTTGACGTCGTCATCAACAACGCCGCCGTGCCGATGCGGCGGAACGTCACCCGCCTGACCATGTCCGAGGTCGAGCGGACGATGCGGATCAACTACCTCTCGCCCGTGGCCGTCGCGCTCGCCGTGCTGCCGCGGATGCTGGAGCGGAAGTCGGGGACGATCGTCAACGTGTCGAGCCTCGGGGGCCGCCTCGGCATCACGGCCGAAGCCGCCTACTCGGGTTCGAAGTTCGCCCTGGCCGGGTGGAGCGAGTCGATGGCGATCGACCTCGGCGGGACCGGGGTGAAGGTGAAGCTCATTTTGCCCGGTGCGATCGACACCGAGATCTGGGATCAGCCCGACAACGACGCGCCGCTCTACGACGGGCCCAAGGAACCGCCTGAGGCCATCGCCGGCGCGCTGGTCGACGCCGTCGAGAGCGACCGCTTCGAGCACTACCTGCCCGACATGAAGGCGGTGATCGAGGCCAAGACGGCGGACATCGACGCCTTCATGGTCGGGATGCGTGCGCTGAACGACCAGGCCGGTTCGTGAAGGCGCTGGTCTTCGGGGCCCCTCCCTCGGCCGACGAGGCACGCCCGGCGCCCGAGGACGAACTGGAGGAGATGCTCGCGACGATCCCCTTCGGGCTGCACGAGATCGACGACCCTCGCTTGGCGCGGCCGGACTGGGTGGTCACCCGCCCGATCCTGTCGGGCATCTGCGGCTCCGACGCCAAGCTCGTGCTGGGTGACTTCAACACGGGCGACATCGACAACCCCATGGCGGCGTTCTCGTCGCTCCCCCACGTGCCCGGCCACGAGGTGGTGGCCGAGGTCGTCGCCCTCGGGCCCGAGGCGCGCGGGCTCGACGTCGGCCAGCGCGTCGTCCTCAATCCCTGGCTGACGTGTGCGCCCCGCGGCATCGATCCCCTCTGCCCGCCGTGCGCGGCCGGCGACCTCAGCCTGTGCTGGAGCTTCACCAAGGGGGACCTCGGCCCCGGGGTCCACGTCGGCGTCATCACGGCCGCGCCCGGCGCGTGGGCGGAGCGGCTGGCGGCGCACGACTCCATGCTCATCCCCGTGCCCGACGGCATCTCCGACACGGCCGCCGTGCTGGCCGACCCCTTCTCGGTGTCCTTCCACGCCATTGTGCGCCACCCGCCTCCTGCGTCCGGCCGTGTCCTCGTCTACGGCGCCGGCGCGCTCGGGCTCACCAGTGTGGGCATCCTGCGCGCGCTCTACCCGGGCGTCGAGGTCGGCGTGGTGGCGCGCTTCGAGGCCCAGCGCGAGATGGCGCTGCGCTTCGGGGCGTCGGCCGTGTTCGCCCACGAGCCGCGCCTCGAGCTCGTCGAGGCGCTCGCCGCGTGGTCCGGCGCCGTGTTGCATGCGCCGCTCGACGGCCTCCCCGTCACCCACCCCGGCCATATCGACGTCGTCTACGACTCGATCGCCAAGGCCGAGACGCTCGAGGTCGGCGTGCGCGTGCTCGCCGAGCGCGGCCGGCTCGTCTACACCGGCGTGGCCACCCCCGAGCGCTGGGAGTCCACCCCCATTTACTTCAAGGAGATCACGATCGCCGGGAGCAACGCCTTCGGGATGGAGGACTTCGAGGGACGCCGCCGGCACGCCATCGCGCACTACCTGCAGCTGGTGGGCGACGGCCGGCTGGACATCACCCCGATGCTCACCCACCGCTTCGGCCTCGAGGAGTGGTGGCCCGCCCTCAAGGCGCTGGCCCGCCAGGACCGCAGCGGCGCGCTCAAGGTGGCCTTCACGCCCAACGGGTAGCCGGGCGACGCCACCCGGATCGCTACGCGCCGGTGCCGAGCTCGCTGAAGCGCTCGTAGCGCGCGTCGGCGGCGCGCGCCCACGCCGGGTCCGGTTCGACCCGGCGGCCGACGCCGGACCAGCGCGACGCGTCGTCGAGCGACGTCTCGAGCCCCGCCGCCATGCGGGCGAAGTAGGCCGCACCCAGGGCCGCCCCCTCCGGGACGGCGACGGCGTCGACGGGGAGGTTGGTGGCGTCAGCCACGGCCGCCATCCACGCCGTGACGCGGGAGCCTCCGCCGCTCGCCACGATCCGGGTGGCCTTCACGCCCGAGCGGTCGAGCATGCGGCGGACCACAAAGCCGCTCGCCTCGTAGGCCGCACGCTCGATCGCACCCGCGTTGGAGCCGATGTCGAGCCCGTACAGGTTCGAGCGCAGCGAGTGGTCCTCGAACGGCGTGCGCTCGCCGCGCACGTACGGCAGCCAGACCGGGACGCGACCGGGATCGCCCAGACGAGCATCGAGCCGCTCGCGTTCGGGCCCCGGGCGCGGCGTGTCGCGCAGGAGCCGGCGCGCCCAGTCGACGAAGAGCGCGCCGGCGTTGCTCGGCCCGCCGATGAGGAAGCGGTCGGGCGTCGTGTGCGGGTAGCTGATCAGGCCGGGGGCCACGAGCCACTCCTCGCAGACGGCCCACACAATGAGGGTGGCCCCAAAGATCACGAGCACGTCGCCCGGCTCGGTCGCGCCCGCGACGATCTGGTCGCAGAGCGCGTCGATGGTGCCCCCCGTGATCACGGCATCGCTCTCGGGCAGCGTGCCGGCGGCCTGTCCCATGGGCACCACCGCCGGCAGCTGGGACTCGGCCACGCCGAGCTTCGCCAAAAGCTCGGCGTTCCAGCGGCCGTGCGTGTGCAGCGCGCCGAGCGAGGCGGTGACGCCGGTATCGATGGCCGGCGTGCCCGAGAGCGCGTGGGTCGCCACGGCCTGGCACGGCCAGTAGCCGTGGGCCTCGGGCATCGACGCCGCCGCCCAGGCCAAGAACCCCTCGGCGTCGGGCATGGTGCCCGGCAGGAGCACGGCACCGGGCCCGGCCGCGCTCTGCACCCGGCCTTCCCGGTCCCCGTAGAGGAGACCGGGCAGCTGCGGCACGCCCTGGCGGTTGACGGCGGTGAGCGACGGCACCATCGAGGCCACGGCCACGCCGGCCAGCCGGGACGCGGTCCCGTCCCCCAGCTGCGCGGTCACCTGGTCGAAGGCCCGGCGCGGGCCGGAGCGCCACGCCCGCCGGGCGTCGTGACGCAGGATGTCGGGCTCGGGCGCCAAGACGCTGTGGCCCACCCGGCTCCGGGCGACGACCGTCCCCTCCTCGTCGACCGCCAGCGCCTTTACCGACGTCGTCCCGACGTCGACCCCGACGGTGACCGCCCGCGCGGACCGGCTCACGAATCTGACACGCGTGTCATGATCGGTTCATTATGGACGACGCCCGCCGAGACAGCCGACAAAGCCGGAGCCGGCAGAGCCGGCCAAGCCGACAGAGGAGAAGTGGACGCGCATGACACCCGCACGGCCGAAGGCCTTGGTGACCGCAGCCGTGAGCGGCCCCGGGTTCGATCTGCTGGACCAGCTGGCCGATCTCGTGCTCGATTCGTGGCTCGACCAGCCCACGCTGCGCATCTACAACGCCACCCAGCTGGCCGAGCGCGTCCGGGCCGAGGGCGCCTCCATCGTGGTCGTCGAGAGCGACGTCTGCGGGGCCGAGCTCTACGAGCAGCCGATCCTGGCGGTGTGCAGCTGCCGGGGTGACCCGACCAACGTGGACGTGCCCGCCGCCACCGCGGCGGGCGTGCCCGTGCTGCGCGCGCCGGGCCGCAACGCCGACGCCGTCGCCGAGCTGGCCGTCGGGCTCCTCTTCGCCGCGACCCGAGGCATCGTGCCGGCGGACCGCGACGTACGCGAAGGGCAGATCTACCGCGACGGCAAGATCCCCTACCAGCGCTACCGGGCCTGGGAACTGGCGGGCAAGACGGCGGGGCTCATCGGGCTGGGCGCGGTGGGCCGTGCCCTGCGCTGGCGTCTGCGCGGCCTCGGCTTGGAGGTGCTGGCCTACGACCCCTACGCCGCCGACGCCACCAGCAGCCTGGACGACCTGCTGGCGTGCTCGGACGTGATCTCGGTCCACGCGCCGGTCACCGAGGAGACGACCGGCATGATCGGTGCCGACGCCTTCGCCAAGATGCGCGACGGCGTCGTGTACCTGAACACGGCGCGAGCGAAGATCCACGACACCGACGCGCTGGTGGCCGCGCTGGCGTCGGGCAAGGTGGGGGCGGCCGGCCTCGACCACTTCGAGGGCGAGCACCTGCCGCCGGACCACCCGCTGACGACCTTCCCCCAGGTGGTCCTCACGCCACACATCGGCGGGGCGACGTACGACACCGAGTCGAACCACACGCGCACCATCGCCGAGGACCTCTGCCGCCTGATGGCGGGGGCGCGGCCGCTCCACATCGTGAACCCCGAGGTCCTTCCCGGCTGACATGGCGGCCCGCCAACCGACCATCATCGCCACCTCCATCGGGTTCCAGCCGGAGGGACCGGACCCGCTCAACGTGCGGCCCGGGCCGTCCTACCGGCTTGCCGCCGAGCTGGCCTGCGCCGCCGACCACCCGCGGATCTGCGTCATCGGCACCGCATTGGGCGACGACGCGCCGCGGCTGGCGGCCACGCACAATGCGTTCGCCAAGCTCGGCTTCGTGAGCTCGCACCTGACGCTCTTCCCCATGCCGAACTACCTCGACGTGCGCGCTCACCTGCTGGCCCAGGACATCATCTGGGTGGGAGGCGGCAGCACGGCCAACCTGCTCGCGCTCTGGCGCCTGCACGGGCTCGACGAGGTTTTGCGCGAGTGCTGGGAGGCCGGGGTCGTCCTGCAGGGCGTGTCGGCGGGATCGCTCTGCTGGCACGTGGGCGGGACGACCGACTCCTTCGGGCCGCTGCTGCAGCCCGTGACCAACGGGCTGGCGTTCCTGCCCTACTCCAACAGCCCCCATCACGACTCCGAAGAGCAGCGGCGCCCCCTCATCCACCGCCTCATCGCAGAGGGCATGCTCCCCGACGGCTATGCCACCGAGAACGGGACCGGGCTCGTCTTCTTCGGCACCGAGCTCTTCGTCGCGTTCACCGAGGAGGAGGGCAAGGTGGCCTACTCGCTCACCCGTGAGGGTGGCGTGACGCGCGAGGTGGCGCTGCCGACGCGGCTTCTCTGAGGATGTCCGCCACCTGACGAGGATCATCCCTTCAGGAGGATCCTTCCCTCATCGAATTGCCTCAGACCCCCGACGTCGCGTCGCCCTGTCCCGCTCCCGCCGCTTCCCTGGCGCTATCACGCGGGCACGAGCACTTCTGCTCGGGTGGATCTAATGTTCCAATGGCAGCGGTTTCCCGACGAAAAATTGGAGTGTGGCCCATGTACAAGGTCATCGTGGTAGGTACAGATGGTTCGGATCGGGCGGGTATCGCCGTCACGCAAGCGGTCTCGTTGGCCAAGGCGTTCGGTGCTGAGCTGCACGCGGTCAACGTGGTCCACCCGTCCGTCAACGTCGGTTTCGCTGACTCGCGAGCCCAACAGGATCAGGTGAACAGCATGCGGGATGACGCGGAGAAGATCCGGTCGCAACTGCTCGCCGATGCCGACGCTGAGGGGGTTTCTCTCAAGGTCCACAATCCAGGCGGGGATGCAGCGAAGGCGCTTCTTGGCACGGCAGAGAACATTTCTGCGGATCTCGTCGTAGTCGGCAACAGAGGTATGACCGGGATGAAGCGCTTCGCCCAAGGGAGCGTGCCAAACACGGTCGCTCACAACTGCCACTGCGACGTGCTGATCGTCGACACTGACACCGCTTGACGGCATCCGAGCAACGACCTCCTTTGTGTCGGTTGGATATCTCCTGCCGCTCGTGGGAGCCCGACGAGTCGGCGACAATTGCGAACGAAGCTCGACTAGCTGGACATTGAACTCGGGAAGCCTTGCGAGAGGTCGAAGATCTGGTCACCCTCCGGCCCGGATGGCCACTGATCAGGGTCGTGCCCGAACAAGAGCAGTGCACCGGCCGCCTCGAGGTCACGCAGTCGTTCGAAGACCTGGAGCTGGGCCTCCCGGTCGAAACCCTGCGGGGGCGGCGTCATTGTCGCAAGCGACTGGCGCAGGTAGCAGGCGTCACCGCACAGCATCAATTGCCCACCATCGTCTGTGCGCAGGAGAAGAGATTGGTGCCCGGCGGTGTGACCCGAGGTGGGGACCAACGTCACCCGCCCGTCCCCGAAGACGTCCCATCGCCCGTTGAGAAGTCGGAGCCTGCTTCCGTGATCAAAGTCGGCGATCCAATAAATCCGGCCCTCGACGTCAGCTGTTGCCGCTTCCCACTCTGCCCGTTGGACAACGAGTTCTGCGGAACCGGCGAGGCCACTACCGCCGGCATGGTCGAAGTGGAGATGACTGAGCACGAGGAGATCGACGTCGGCGGTGTCGACGTCGCACGATCCCAGCCGCTGGCGCAGGTCGCTGCCGTCAGGAAGATCGCAGGTGAAGAACGGCGCAGCCCACCCGGACCGCTCGGACCGACGGTCCCGGAAGTCAGGATGTAGCCCCGAATCGAACACGAGCACTGAACCGGCATGCTCGATCAGGTACGCGGGAACCGGAATGCGGACTTGCCCTTGCTCACCCTCGACAAGGCCACCGATGTCCATGCCGAGCCAACCGCAGCAGAATCCTCGAATACGCATCGCTTGCTTCCTATCACCGGCGAGTCCGCCGGACGAGCCCCAGACCATGGAGTCAGGGGGACGATCGTCGAGCCATGCTCAGGGGGCGAAACGGATCGGAAGCTTCCTGGTATCGGCCGAGTCGGTCGAGCTCGCATTGTTCACGATGACGTAACAGCTGTGCGCAGCATCACACACACCGTTTCCAATGGTGCCGGTGCCAACGTGAATGATCACCGAGCCTGATCCGGTGGGGTCAGGGTGCAGGATGGCTGCGTGGGCGAAGCTGCAGCCGGCTGAACTGGCTGTCGCGATGTCCACATGGGAGCACTCGAGGACATTTACGACCTTGCCGGCCGTGTAGCCACTCCATCGGACCGTCACAGCCTGGCCGTCGTGCAGGCCGACGGCGGGCGTGGCCGAAGCGCGTAGGTTGAGCGCTGCCGCCTTCGGGACGGGCAAGGTTGCACGGGATCCCTGAGTCCAGGCGGTGTGCACCGTCGACAAGGGGGACCGACCCGAAACCGCGACTGCCTGCAACGCACCGGCGTCGTGTTTCAGGAACGCATTGAAGAAGGCCGTCGTTGACTTGATAACCGGGCCGGACGTCGAGCCGGCTACGCCCGAGGCCGCCATGTGGGCAGCCGACCCCGTGGGGTCCGGGTGGCTGTCCCAATCGAGCGCGAGCAGCGCCTTTGGTCCCCGTGCCTGGTTGAAGACGGCGACCGCGTCGGGGTAGGGAACGAGGCCATCGTGGAGATCTTGGACCACGAGGAGCGGCGGCGCCTGGGCCAGGTTGTAGTGGCCAGTACCCAGACCCTCGGTGGTGCCGGCCATGACGACCGCTGCCTTGACCCGAGCGTCGCGGCAGCAACTGTTGGCCACCAGGCCCAATGTTGTGATGGCACCGTTGGAGTGGCCAGCCGCCCCAATCTCGGTCGGGTCGACCAAGCCCGAGAGCGGCCCGTTCGGGGCAGCGGAGGCCTTGAGCACCTGGTCGATGACGAAGCTCATGTCGCCGGGCTGATTGCCGATGTCCCCGCCATCGGCGCCACCGGGCGTCTCACTGCTCGACAGGGGGAACAGGGGGGCGGCCACCACGTAGCCCGCCGCCGCCCAAGCGGTCAGCAGGAGCTGGTATCCCTGGGGGGAGCCACCCAAGCCATGGGCGAAAACGATCAGCGGGTACGTACCGTCACCCGCCACCCCGGCCGATCCTGGCCGTCCTGTCGGGTACCAGATGGTTGTCACCAGCGTCCGCGAAGGCTTGCCCGGCGTGCCGTTCCACGGCGGCGTGGGTCGAGAGGTGTCGACGAAGGTCATCGTCGTGGTCGCCACCGCTGCCGAACTTGCGGCGCCAGCCGCCGCAGACGCGCCGACAGCCCCTTCTTCCGTGGCAGAGAGCAGAACGCCACACGCGACCGCGGCCAGCAACACCGTGTGACGTATCGCCCCCATTGCTGCCTCCCCTCCCCGGATGAGAAACCATCGTCCCACAAGGCGATCATCCGAAGGGGGCCGTCGCCAAAAGGGCCGAGCTTGCCGTTTGCGTCTCCCGATCCCGGGGATCGATAAAGGGGTGCGTGCATGCTCCCCTCCTGAGAAGACGGTCCTTGGGACCCGAGCCTGACGTCGCCGTGTGAGCGGCGTGCCACGCACACCCGACGGAAGGAGGCCTCATGCGCGCGGTCACGGTCACTGAATATGGAGCCACTCCCGCCGTGGCGGAGGTCCCGACGCCCGAGCCGGGACCGGAACAGGTCCTGATCAAGCTGCGGGCCGCCGGCATGAACCCCATGGATCGAACGCTCGCCTCCGGCGCGTGGAAGCCAATGCCAGCGACGTTCCCGATGGTGCTCGGTGCCGATGGCGCCGGGGTGGTCGAGCAGCTGGGCGAGGGCGCGTCGAGGTTTTCACTCGGCGACGATCTGTTCGGCCAGTTGTTCATCGCCCCGCTGGGCTCGGCGGGAACGTACGCCGAGTACGTGGCCGTGACCGAGGACGCGCCGCTCGCACGAGTTCCCAGTGGACTCGATGACGTTGTCGCGGCTGCGCTCCCGACGGCGGGTGGCGCCGGGCTCGCGCTGGTGGAGTTGCTCGAGCCGCTCGCCGGCAAGACGTTGCTCATCGTGGGCGCAGGCGGCGGTGTTGGCTCGTTCGCCACCCAGTTCGCCGCGAACGCGGGTGCGGAGGTCATCGCAAACGTCCGCGGACGCGATGCTGAGCGGATGCGTGCCTACGGCGCGACCGAAACGATCGATGACACAGCGGCCGCGCTGCCAGACGCGGTCCGCCACGCGCGCCCGGACGGAATCGACGCCCTCATCGACCTCGTCGACGACGCCGCCGGCTTTGCCGGGCTCGCCTCGCTGGTGCGGCCAGGCGGCACCGCGGTGACGACGCAATACGTGGCCGATGAAGACGCCCTCCGTGCGGCCGGGACTACCGGGATCAACTTCGCTCTGCAGATGTCCAGCGAGCTCGTGGAGCGGGTGGCAGAAGCCGTCGCTGCCGGACGCATCGTCGCCCCGCCAATCACTCGTATACGTCTTGACGATGCGCCGGCTGCGCTTGACCCGGCGCAGGCCCAACCCGCCAGCGGCAAGACCGTGATCACGTTCTGAGCCATCCGATCCGATCGCCGAGTCCACCCGGCGGCTCCTGACCGCCTCTGCGATGGCGTCGCCGCTCGCCGCTTGGCTCAGGCCGAGACGCCGGCCCAGTCAGACCCGGCGTGCACGGTGTCGGTGTCGCGCCCCGAGCGCAGCACGGTGCCCGGGGTCGCTCCGGTGAAGGCGCCGTCGCGCGCGATCTCGGTCCCATTGACCAGGACGTGGGTCACGCCCGTCGCCTCGGCGTAGAGGCGGCTCGCCCCACCGGGCAGGTCGTCGCGCGTGCGCACGGCCCCGTGGCCGATGCGGGTCGGGTCGAACACCACCACGTCGGCGAACCCGCCCGGCACGAGGCGGCCCCGGTCGCGCAGCCCGTAGAGACGAGCCGGGATGTCGGTCAGCTGGCGCACCGCCTGCTCCCAGCTGAGCAGCCCGCGGGCGCGCACGGCGTCGCCCAGCATGGACGTCGAGTAGACGGCGCCGCACATGGTGTCGAGGTGTGCCCCGGCGTCGGATCCCCCGACGATCGCCCGCGGGTCCTGCCACGTCTCGGCGCGCAGCACCCAGTCCGCCTCCGACTCGCCCATGGGCGGCCGCAGGCCAGTGCGCAACCGGTCGGCGATCACGACGTCGAGCAGCGCGTCGAAGGGGGCGACCCCCCGCTCCTTCGCCACGTCTCCCACGCTCCGCCCCTCGACGGACGCGTTCTCCGGGGCGAACGTCTCCTCGAAGATGAGGCGCTCCCACACGGCGAGGTGCCGCAGAATTCCCGCCTCGTCCGACTGCGCGCCGGCGTCGAGGCGCCGGCGCGTCTCGGGGTCGGAGAACGCGGCGATGCGCTCCTCGAGCGGGAGGGCAAAGACCTCGCGCCAACCAGGCAGGCCGTCGAGGATGGCCCCGTGCTCGAAGCTCAGGCGCAGCTGCATGGTGTGCGGCAGCGTCAGCGCCAGCACGGTCGCCCCGCGCTCGGCGGCGGCCGTGCCGGCGGCCAGCTGGCTCTTGGCGCCGTCGGGGTTCATGGCTGACACGCCGAGGACGTTCCAGTTGACCGGGCGGTCGGCCAGGAGCGACATGGTCGAGAGGAAGTCGATCTCCTCCTCGGTGAACCCGTTCAGGCAACCGGGCACGATGAGCTCGACGGTGGTCCCCTCGTGGGGGCGCACCGCGGCGGCCAGGCGCTCCATCTCGTCCCGGCTCGCCGCGCGCGACGGCACGGGTTGGCCGTCGCCGTCGTTGTGCGTGTGCACCTGGGACGTCGAGAACCCGAGCGCCCCCTCGTCGAGCGCGGCGTGCAGCGCGGCCTCCATGGCGTCGACGTCCGCCGCGCTCGCGGCCCCGCCGGCGGCGCGCTCGCCCATGACCAGCCGGCGCAGCGTCGAGTGCCCGACCAGGAAGCCCGCGTTGACGGCGATGCGCCCGTCGAGCCGGCCGATCCAGTCGCCGAAGGAGGTCCAGTCCCACGACAGGCCGGCCCGCAGCGCCGCGAGCGGCATGCCTTCCACCCGCGCCATCATGCGGCTGATGTAGTCGGCGCCGGCGGCGTCGAGTGGCGCCAGCGAGAACCCGCAATTGCCGCCGAGCACCGTGGTGACCCCGTGCAGCGGGGACGGGCTGGCGTTGGGGTCCCAGAAGAGCTGCGCGTCGTAGTGCGTGTGCAGGTCGACGAAGCCCGGCGCGACGAGCAACCCGGCAGCATCGATCACCGTGTCCGCGCCGGCGCCCGCCGGCGCCTTGCCGTTGGCGGGCGTGATGGCGGCGACCCGGTCGCCCTCGAGCACCACGTCGGCCCGGTACGGCGCGGCGCCGGTGCCGTCGACGACCGTCCCGCCGCGGATGGCGACCGTCATGCCGTCGCCGCCTGCTCCGCGGGACCGGGTCGGGCCACCGTGACGCGCTGGCGGGCGAAGGCCTGCATGCCTTCGGCACCGAGCTCGACGCCGAAGCCGGACTGCTTCCACCCGCCCATCGGCGCGTACATGTCGATGGAGGAGATGCCGTGCGTGTTGACGAACACCGTCCCCGCCGACAGCCGGGACGCTACCCCGGCGGCCAGGGCCTCGTCGTTGCTCCAGACGGAGGCGCAGAGCCCGAACTCGGTGTCGTTCGCCGCCCGCACGGCGTCCTCCACGTCGTCGTAGGGGATCACCGGCAGCGCGGGCGCGAACTGCTCGTGGCGCACGATGTCCGCATCGGACGGCGGCGCCACCACGAGCGCCGGCGACACGAAGTAGCCCCCGCTCCCCTCGTCCTCGCGCCGCACTCGGCCCGGCCGCAGCACGGTCGCGCCGGCGGCCGCCGCCCCGGCCACCATGGCCTCGACGCGGTCGCGCGCGCTCGCCGTGTGCACGGGGCCCATCGTCACGCCCTCGGCCAGCCCGTCGCCCACGACCTCGCCGGCGAGCCGGTCGCCCAGTGCGTCCACCGTCTCGTCCACGCGGTCGCGGTGCACGTAGAGGCGCTTGATGGCCATGCAGACCTGTCCCGAGGTGACGAACGCCGCCTCGACGATGCGATCGGCCAGCGGGCGGTCGCCCACCACGTCCGGGGCGAGGATGGCGGCGTCGTTGCCCCCGAGCTCGAGCACGACCGGGCGGGTGGTGGCCGCGGCGGCGGCCATGACCGCCTGGCCCGTCCCCACCCCGCCGGTGAACGACACCATGTCCACCCCGGGGTGGCCGACCAGCGCGGCGCCCAGGGCGGCGTCGGGGCCGTTCACCACGTTGAGCACGCCGGGGGGCAGCACCTCGGCCATGGCGGCCGCCACCAGCAGCACGGTGGCCGGGCAGGTGGGCGGAGCCTTGACGACGACCGTGTCGCCGGCCAGCAGCGCCGGGAGGATCTTGTTGGCCATGACCGACACGGGCCAATTGAAGGGAAGGATCGCGGCCACCACGCCGTGGGGCACCCACTCGACGCGTGTCGCCCCACCGCTGAGCTGGCGCGCCGCCAGCGCCTCGCCGACCACCGGCGCGAAGGCCGCGGCCATGCCGCCCATGGTGGCGGTGTCGAAGATGGCCTCGAGATGGGTCTTGCCGTGCTCGCGCGTGAGGAGCCGGGCCAGGTCGTTCGCCTGGACGAGCGCGACCCCCGCCTCGGCCGCCGCGATCACCCGCGCCGCCCGGTCCTCCGGGGGTCGCGCCGCCCAGGCGGGCTGGGCCCGGCGCGCCGCCGCCACGGCCAGATCGAGCTGTTCGGGTGAGGTGGACGGCGCCTCGAGCACGACCTCGGCCGGACGGGCCGGGTTCGTCACCGGGTAGCGCCCCGCCCCCCCGGCCACGACGTCGCCGTCGATGAGCAGGCCGACGCGGGTCGTGACGTCCTCCATCTGTGTGGTCATGCGACACCCCCGACCGGACGAGTTCCCTGACGATAGTGTCACATTCATGGGAGCAGTCGAGACGGAACCAACGTCCCCGCGGGCCACTCTCCTGCCCGATCCCGAGCCCCGCGCCGTGCGGGTGCCGGTGATCTCGGTCGATGACCACTTGATTGAGCCGCCCGACCTCTTCGAGGGCCGGCTGCCCGCGGCGCTGCAGGATGCGGCGCCGAAGGTGGTCGAGCTCGACCACAATGCGCAAGCGTGGGTCTTCGAGGGCAACCTCTACCCCAACATCGGGCTGAACGCGGTGGTCGGGCGGCCGAAGAACGAATGGAGCATGGACCCGGCGCGCTTCGACGAGATGCGGCCGGGCTGCTTCGACATCGACGCGCGGATCGTGGACATGGACCGGGGCGGCATCTGGGCCGCCCTGTGCTTCCCCTCGCTCGTGTCGGGGTTCTGTGGCGCCGTGTACTCGCGGGCGAAGGACGCCGAGCTCGGGCTGGCCTGCCTGCGCGCGTTCAACGACTGGCACATTGAGGAGTGGGCGGGGGCGCACCCCGAGCGCATCATCCCGCTGCAGCTGCCGTGGTTGGCCGACGTGGAGGTCGCGGCGGCCGAGGTGCGCGCCAACGCGGCGCGGGGCTTCAAGGCGGTGAGCTTCCCCGAGTTCCCGGCCCGGCTGGGGCTGCCGTCGATCTTCAGCGGGACATGGGACCCCCTCCTCGCGGCCTGTGAGGAGACCGACACCGTCGTGTGCCTGCACACGGGCGCCTCGGGTTGGGCACCGCTCGCGTCGGGTGATCCTCCCTTCGAGATCATGCCGACGCTGTTCCCGGTCAATGCGCTGATCGCCGCCGGCGAGTGGCTCTGGTCGGGCATCCCCCTGCGCTTCCCGCAGCTGAACATCGCCATGTCCGAGGGCGGGTTGGGCTGGGTGCCGATGCTGATGGACCGCGCCGACTACGTGCTGTCGCACTCGGCGTCGGGCAGCGAGAGCACCGCCTGGCCGTCGCCGATGCTGCCGAGCGAGGTGCTGCGGCGCAACTTCTGGTACTGCTCCATCGACGACCCCTCGGTCGTCCCGTTGCGCCACAAGATCGGCGTCGACCACATCATGGTGGAGAGCGACTACCCGCACGCCGACTCGTCGTGGCCGGACACCCAGCTGGTGCTGGCCGAGAACTGGGGGGAGCTGCCCGACGACGAGTTGCGCGCCGTGGCCTGCGGCAACGCCGCCCGGCTGTTCCGCCACCCTCTGCCGGCGGTGGACGACTGGCGCACGCCGGCCCCGTGACGTGACGTCCGCCGGCGGGGACGCGGCGTTGTTCCTGCCCCCCTGCGCCGGGCCGGTCGTCGACGCGGACGGCCACGTGGTGGAGCTGCTCTCGGCGTGGACCGAGCTGCCCGACGCGCACCGGCCGCGCCTCACGGCCGACGCGGGCGGCTACGAGCACGTGGTGGTCGGCGACACCGAGATCCTGGCCGTGCCCCTCGGCAACCTCGCCCGACCCGGGTCGACCTTCGACGACCCGTCGACGTTCCGCCCGCTGGCCGAAGCGCTCCCCGGCGGCTCCGACCCGGTCGTGCGCCTCGTCGACATGGATTCCGAGGGCATCGACCAGGCGGTGCTCTACCCGACCATCGGGTTGTACTTTTCCGTCGTCGAGGATCCCGGCACGGCCATCGGGCTGGCCGTCGCCTACAACGACTGGCTCGCGGGCTACTGCGCCGCCGACAGGGCCCGCCTCTTCGGCGCGGCCATGCTGCCGCTGCAGGACCCGGTCGCGGCGGCGCACGAATTGCGCCGCGCGGTCACCGAGCTCGGCTTCGTCGCCGGCTTCGTCCGCCCCAACCCGTGCCTCGGCCGCTCGCTGTCCGACCGCGCCTACGACGTCGTCTGGGACGCGGCGGCGGAGCTCGATGTGCCGATCGCCATCCACGAGGGCAGCTCCGTGATCGTGCCCACGCTCGGGTCGGACCGTCCGTTCAACCCGATGATCCTGCACGCGGTGTCGCACTCGTTCGAACAGATGCTGGCGTGCGCGCAGCTCATCGCGTTCGGCGTGCTCGAGCGCCACCCGGGCCTGCGGCTCGTGTTCCTCGAGTCCTCCGGCGGCTGGGGGCCGTTCTGGCTGGAGCGCCTCGACGAGCAGACGGAGTCGTTCGGCGGCTTCTGCCCCGACCTCAAGCTGCGCCCCTCGGAGTACTTCGCCCGCCAGTGCGCCATCAGCTTCGAGGTGGACGAGCGCACGCTGCCCGCGCTGGCGCCGTTCGTCGGCGCCGGCCGGATTGTGTGGGGCAGCGACTACCCGCACCACGACGCCACCTTCCCGGGCGCCGTGGACACGCTGCGCGCCACCATCGCCCCGCTGCCGCCGGCCACCCAGGCCAAGGTGCTGGGCCTGAATGCCCAGGGCATCTACCGCCTCCCCTCCCGCTACGACGGCGCGGCGGGCCTCATCGGCGACTACTTCGCGGCCGTCACGGCGCAGGACCCCGACCGGCTGCGCACACTGTTCGCACGCGACGCCACCTTCGACGTCGACGGCGACCGCCGACGGGGGCGCGACGACATCCTGCGCTACTACACCGAGCGCACCTTCACCTTCCCTGACTTCCGCCCGGCGCCCGGCCCGCTGGAGATCGACGGCTCGACGGTGATGGTGGACATCGACGTGCACATCGGCGGCGCGGACTCGAGCGTGCGCGACGTCTTCGAGACCGACGCCGGGCACATCACGTCGCTGTGCGTGCGCGGCTTCGCCGACGCTCTGCGGGCGACGAGCCGATCCGGCTGATCGGGACCGGCCGACCGTCGTCGGTACGAGCGGGCGGCGATCGATCGGCGCCACTCGCGCTCGATTCGCCACTGCGGAGGCATCGCAGCCCGACGTACCTCTCACGGGTTCAGTCGATATCACCTACCTCGAGGATCAGAGAGAACCGGTCCTCGGGACTCGTCGTGCCACCCGCACCCAGCGGGACGACCACGCAGGATACGAATGACGCAGACGAGTCGCCACCCTCTCTGGTGTCATCGTGACTGACAGCGAGCGGGTTAATTCCTATACCCCCGACGATCGTGGACAAACCGGACGACTTTTGCATCGTCGTCAGGTATTTCCCCATCATCGGCATGCAACGCGTTTGCCGAATGTTGCTTTTGGATCGTTCATCAGCCAAATCAAGTGATCATGAATCGTCGAGAATACGTGTTTCGCTGAAATACGTTGCTAGGCAATTTCGTCGACGATCACCCATTCGGGTGGTTTTTCCTCCGGTGCAACCGGGTAGTCCACCGCCCAAGCCGAGGAAAGGGGATCACGTGATTGGGGCTGGTGGACTTGTAATCAGCATCATTGCGTTTGCCGTTGGGGCCGTTCTCGATTGGGCGGTGACGGCTCCGTACCAACACGGTTTCAACGTCAACAAAGTGGGCTGGATTCTGATGATCGTCGGCGTAGTCGGCGCCGTGTTGTCGATCATCGTCATGGTGCTGGCAAACACTCGACGTCAGCGAACGATCGTGGACGATGGGCGAGGCAACGTCGTTCGGCGGACGGACTCCACCTACTGAGTCGATCTTCTGCCCTCCCCCTCGAGCAGTTCCAGACATCGTCAATAAGGAGTAGTTGTGTTACTGATTCTCGCGCTGTTGCTCGTATTGGTCCTCTTTGGCGCCGGATTCGCAGTCCATCTCCTGTGGATCGCGGCCGTCGTACTCCTGGTTCTTTGGCTCATAGGATTTGCCGTTGGCCGAGGGGAGAACGCCGGCACGCATCGTTTTTATCGGTGGTAGAAGTCACGCCGACCCAATGGCGGACGTCATAACAGCCAAGCCGACCCCACGTTCGGTTCGGTCACCGATCCCCTCCCCTCCCCGCCCCGTGGCGTCAGGAGACGTCGAGTTCGTCTCGGTTGGGATTGGCGATGATTTCCCCGAGAATGCGCTGTCCGGCCAAGGAGGCGGCTTGCGCACGGTTTCGAATCCCAAGCTTGGCGTACAGGCCTCGCAGTTGAGTCTTGATCGTGTTCTCGCTGACGTAAAGGGTGCTCGCGAGTTCGCGGTTGGTCATTCCGGTCGGCAGCAACGAGAGAAGTTCGCTCTCGCGTCCGGTGAGGTGGATGTCACGCCCCGGCCATTGCAGCGCTTCATCGATTTGGATCTTGTGAGCCCTTCGCGTGATGACGACGCGGTCGCCATTCGCAGCAGCTTTGATCCCGTCAGTGATCTGTAGTCGTGGTGCGGCCTTCGAAATGAACCCTTGAGCTCCGGCGCGCATTGCTCGGCGAACCATCTGCGGTTGATCGGAGAAACTGAAGACGACAATTGCTCCGTTGCTGGAGTCGGCGCCCAGACCGCGCACTCTTTCGATGATGCCCCCGAACTGTCCATAGGTATCGAACAGCGTGACATCGACCCCTCGTCTCGGACCTTTCCCGACGTCCATCTCGATGACTCGGATCTCGGGCTCGCTGAACCGGAGTAGGGCGCGAAGCCCTTCGAGGACGATCATGTAGTCATTGACGAGTGCCACCCGGATCGATTTCGGCACGGCTTTACTCTAGGAGCGAACAATGGTGCCGGCTCCGACAATCACTCGATCGGGTGATTGATGAAGGATGCGGCTTCAACCACGATGGGGCGGCAGGTATCAAGCGTGGAGGTATGCGATTGCTGGAGCCTTTTGCCGTTGATTCGTACGATTTCGATGGTGGCCGAGTGATCGCGCCTCGGGGAGAGCTGGACGCATCGTCCCGTCCGGTGCTCGCCGGACACTTGAGCGCGCCTCATGGGTCGCTCATCGTCGTCGACCTTGCCCAGCTGACATTCCTTGACTCTTCCGGGCTGGGCGCCCTTCACGAAGCACGTCGAAAGGCGATCGAGGACGGGGGGAACCTCGTCGTCTGTAATCCCGTTCCAATGGTCCGACGCGTGTTCGAGATCACGGGCCTCGATACCTGGATCACGGATTGGGATTCCGGTTGGTGGAGCGGTTCAACCATGGAACCCGCACCATAAAGACGTTCGTCGGAAGATCTCCAGCCTGTGGGGCGATCTTGAGCGACGGTCGGCTCTCAGGCGATAGGCGGGGGTTGTGGCTGCGGGCCGCGCAGGAGGCGGCCGGGCCGCTCCCCCGTCGCCTCGTCGTGCTGGCGCACCACCGTGCCCGACTTCACCGTCGCCACGTAGCCGCGGGCGCGCTGGACGAGCCGCTTGCCCGACGCCGGCAGGTCGTAGACCATCTCGGGCGGCTCGAGGGCCACGGCCTCGTGATCGATCACGTTCAGGTCGGCCAGGTAGCCGGGCGCCAGCAACCCGCGGTCGCGGAAGCCGTAGAGCTCGGCCGTGCGGCGGGACTGCAGGTGCACGACCGTCTCCACGGGGAGCTTTTCTCCCCGGCTGCGGTCACGCGACCAGTGGGCCAGCATGAAGGTCGGCAGGCTGGCATCGCACAGCACGCCGCAATGGGCGCCGCCGTCGCCCAACCCGAGGACGGTGGCCGGGTGGACGAGCATCTCGCGCACGGCGTCGAGGTTGCACCCCGAGTAATCGAGCAGCGGCAGGTACAGCAGCTCGCGCCCGTCGCGCTGGAGCATGAGGTCGTAGAGGACCTCGTCGGTGGTGCGACCCTGCGCCGCCGCCAACGCCGTCACGCTGCGCTCGGGCGGCGGCTCGTAGTCGGGAGGGTCGCCCAGCGGGAACAGCTTGTGCAGGCTGCCCCGTAGCAGCTGGACGAAGCCGCCGGGTTGGGGCTCCTCAGCGAGGATGGCGGCGCGCACCTCGGGGGTGCGCAAGCGGGCGGCCCGTTCCGCCAGCGGCAGGTCGGCGATGGCCTGATAGGCCCGGTGGTGCGCGAAGGGGTGCGTGACCGACTGGAAGCCGACCATGAGCGAGGTCGGCTTGCCGGCGACCTGCGGAACCAGCCAGGCGCCGCGCCGGTTGGCCGCCACCCCGCGGTCGATCCACTCGCGCCACAGCTCGGGGTTGAAGTCGGCCTGCAGCACCTGGTAGGTGACGGGCACACCGGCCCGGACCGAGATCTCGGACATCCAGGCGAACTCGTGGTCGAGGTCCCACATGTCGCTCGCCACCGAGAAAACGCGGTGCCCCGCCTTGCCGAGCGCCTCACCGATGGCGATCAGCTCGTCGGCCGCGGCCGTCGTGCCGGCGGCCAGCTCGCCGTCCTTGGCGCGGTGCAGCACGGTGCGGGTCGTCGACGCGCCGATGGCGCCAGCCTGCACCGCCTCGCGCACGATGGCGGCCATCTCCGCGATCTCCTCGCCCGTCGCGGTGTCGTTGGCCCGTCCCTCGCCCAGGACGTAGGCCCGTAGCGCGCCGTGGGGCAGGAGGCTGGCCACGTCCAGGACGCGGGGTGTGCGCTCGACCTCGTCGAGGTACTCGCCAAACGTCTCCCAGTTCCAGTTCATCCCCTCGGCGAGCGCGGTGCCCGGGATGTCCTCCACCCCCTCCATCAGCTGGATGAGCCACTCGCGGTCCGTGGCGCGAGCTGGCGCGAACCCGACGCCGCAGTTGCCCATCACCACGGTGGTGACGCCGTGCCAGCCCGACGGGGAGACCTCGGGGTCCCAGGTGGCCTGGCCGTCGTAGTGCGTGTGGATGTCGACCCAGCCCGGCGTGACGAGCAGGCCGTCGGCGTCGATGACCCGGCGGGCCTCGCCGTCGACCTCGCCGACCGCGGTGATGACGCTGCCATCGACGGCGACGTCACCGGTGCGGGTAGCCCCGCCGGAGCCGTCGGCGATCGTGCCGCCACGAATGATCAGGTCGTGCATCGCTCCTGCCCTCTTTTCTCAGGCCCTCATGCTGCGATGGCGCTCAACAGGTCGCGCCGCCTCACCCGCAGCTCGTCGAGCTCGGACGTGTCCGCCTCCGGCCCGGCGAAGTAGGAGGCTACCCCGCTCACGAAGCCGGCATCGGCCATGAGCTCGTCGGGTCGCACGAGGGTGTTGATCATGCGCAGCAGACCCCGGGCGACGACCGGGTCGCTGGCCCGGCCCAGCATGACGTCGGCGACCAGCGCGCCGAAGCGCCGTGCCATCGGGTCGCGCTCCTTGCGGACGCTGTCGCTGTCGCTGTTGCTGGCGCTGGCGCTGGCGCCCATGGAGTCCATCAGCACCGCCGTGCGGAACCACGGCTCCACCTCGCGGGCCGAGAGTGCCTCGTACGCGGTGGCGCGCCCCACCGCGTCGTCGCCGTGCTCGGCGTACGCCTGGGCCAAGAGCGTGGCCTGCACGAAGGCGAGGGCGCACCCGCGCCCGTACATCGGGTTCGTGCAGGTGTGCGCGTCGCCCACCGCGTGCAGGCCCGTGACGAGCGGCTCGTCGGCCGGGCCGGCGAAATGGCGCAACCGGTTGATCAAGCCGCCCATCGGGCGGACCGGGCCCAGCGCCTCGACGGGGCCAGCCGCCAGAAAGCGGTCGGGTCCAGGCAGCATCCGGCAGGCGCGGTCGAAGGCCTCCGGCGCCATCGAGCGCGGCGCGCAGCTCGCGGTCGCTCGAGCGCACGGCCAGCGTCACGGAGAAGGTAGATCCGTCGCACGGCACGGCCAGGTACTTCAAGTAGCCGAAGTCCCCGCCCAGGCGGGCGTCGACGTCGGTGGGCGCCCCGTTCGGCCGTCGGTACCAGCGGGTGAGGTAGACGATCCGGGTGTCGGACGACTCTTCGGCGACCTCCACGCCCAGCCCCGCCAGCCAGGCGATGAGCGGGCCGCGCCGTCCGGTGCACACGACTACGTCGCCGGGGAGCTCGCGCCCGTCGTCCAGACGCGCGCCGCGCACGTGCGGCACCGAGCCGGTGCGGTCGGCCACGAGGCCCGTCACCGCGACCCCCGAGAGGTAGTCCACCGCCGGCTCGCGGCGCACCGCGTCGCGCAGGGCCCACTCGAACGTCGTGCGCCGCACGATCAGCACCTTCAGGTCCTCGTCGCCCGGGGCCGCCGGACCGAGCCCGGCGGTGAGGGTCCACGACTCTGCCCCGGCCTCCAGCAGGGCCTGCCAGATGTCGGGGAACTCCCGCCGCAGAATGACAGTCAGCCGGGCCAGGAAGCCGTGGGTCTGGTGCGCCTGCGGCGCTCCGAGCCGTTCGGTGGCGAAGGCGGCCTCGGCGTCGGCGAACTCTGACAGCGGATCGCGCTCGACGACGGTGACGCGCTGCCCCTGACGGCCGAGGGCGAGCGCGGTGGCCAACCCGGCGATGCTCCCTCCGGCGACGACGACCGGTGTGCTGCCCCGACCGCCGCCACTCACCGGCCCAGGTCTACTCGCGTCAGACCCAGCTGCGCAGCTTTTCGATCATGGCGACCGGATCGGCCCCGACCGGCGTCACGTTGAGGTGGGTGACGCCGACCTCGGCCAGCGCGGCGACGCGCTCCTTGATGTAGGACTCGGGGCCGCACAGTGAGGTCGCCTCGAGCAGCTCGGCGGGCACGAGGGCGGCCGCCTCGGCCTTCTGGCCCGACAAGTAGAGGTCCTGGATCTCGACCGCCTCCTTCTCGAAGCCGTAGCGGCACGCGAGCGCGTTGTAGAAGTTCTTGCCCTTGGCGCCCATGCCGCCGATGTAGAGCGCGGCCGCGCCTCGTCCGAGATCGCGGATCGGTGCCACCTCGGACTCCTCGCCGATGGCCAGGATCCCGCCGGCCGCGATCTGCAGCGGCCCGAGCGAGGGGTCACGCCTGGCCGCACCCTCGGCGAGCGAGGCGCCGAAGACGTCCTTGGCGCGCTCGGGCATGAAGAAGATCGGCAACCACCCGTCGGCCACCTCGGCCGTCATGGCGACGTTCTTCTCGCCGAGCGCCGCCACCCAGATCGGGATGCGCGGGCGCACCGGGTGGTTGATGATCTTGAGCGCCTTGCCAAGCCCGGTGCCCTGACCCTCGGGCAACGGGATGTGGTAGGCGGGCCCGTCGTGGGTGAGCGGTGCCTCGCGGGCCCACACCTTGCGGCAGACGTCGATGATCTCCCGGGTCCGGGTGAGCGGGCGATCGTAGGGGACGCCGTGAAAGCCCTCGATCACCTGCGGGCCCGACGCACCGAGACCGAGCTGGCAGCGGCCGCCCGAGATCGCGTCGATGCCGGCGGCCGTCATCGCGATCAGCGTCGGGGTGCGGCTGTAGATCGGCAGGATGGCGCTGCCGATGTCGACCCGCTCGGTCTTGGCCGCGAGGTACCCCATGAAGCTCGGGGCGTCGAAACTGTAGGCCTCGGCCACCCAGACGAGATCGAGGCCCACCTTCTCGAGGGCGGCGGCCTGCTTGGCCGATTCCTCGTGACCTCCGGCATAGTTCAGGGTCATGGAGATTTTCATGGCCGGTAGCTTCGCGTAAGTGGCGGACCAGGTCCCGCTGCGCCCAGTGAGCCCTCATCGGCGGGCGCTCTCGCCGGACATCGAGTGTCCCACCCGGGTGACCTGGCCACTGTGCACCCGCAGGCCATGACTTGGCTGGTGACCGAGCTACCCTGTTGCGTCTTGGCGTAGGCGGTGCTCGGGAAAAGGGTGTGATCGCATGCCGTGTGTTGCGAGGAGGCTCTTGGTTGTTCCGCTGGCGGCCCTGGCTCTCTTCCTGCTCATGGCGACCGTCCCCGGGGGTGGTGGAGCAGCGAACCGCGTCGCCGGCGCGGGTGTCACGTCCGACGCGTCGACCAATGACGACTGGCCCATGTTCGGCCACGATGCGCTGCACAGCGAAATCTCCCCCAACACGAAGGTGACGGCCAGCAGCGCGCCGAGGCTGGCCGAGGAGTGGAGCGTCGATGTCACCGGCCCCAAGTCGACGCTGGGCATCCAGGCGTCGCCGGTGGTGGCGCACGACCCCAAGCTCGGCGAGCCGATTGTGTACGCCGTCAGCACCGACGGTTACCTCGATGCGATCGACGGCACACCCGGCCAGCCACCGACGGTGATCTGGTCGTCCCACGTCACGGGATCCCCCGCGACGACACCGGCCGTCTATGACGGCACCGTGTACGTGGGCAGCAACGGCGGCTTCGTCGAGGCCTTGAACGCCACCACCGGCGCCGTGGAGTGCACGTTCAACCTGCCCGTCCTAGCCCCTGAGACCAAGCCCGGGCGGGTCCTCTCGTCCCCCGTCGTCGAGCTGGTGAACGGAAGCGGCCCCATTGTCTTCTTCGGCGACGCGGGGCAGTCCGAGTCGTTGAACGCCGGGCACGAGTGGGCGATCACCGGCATGGGGAACTCGGCCGGCGGCTGTAAGAAGGTGTGGTCGTTCAACGGATTCGCCAACCATGGGACGAACGGCACCCAGACCGGTACTTGGTCGGAGCCCGGCTTGGTGCAGGACAGCCAGGGCGCCTGGCTGCTGGTCTTCGGCAGCGCCAATCCGGACGACGCGATCTACGCCCTCAATGCCGTGACCGGTGCTGAAGTTTGGAGGTTCCAAACTGACATCACCGCAACGGACCAGGACGTGGGCGGAGGTCCGACCATCAGTCCGCCCGGGGCCAACGGGTTCGCCGACGGAGTTGTGTACGAGGAGGGCAAAGACCAAATTCTGGACGCCCTGGATCTGCTCACCGGCAAGGAGATCTGGTCGTACGACTTCTTTACCGCGAATGGCGTCAACTGCAACGCGGTGTCCGTCCCGGCCCTACAGGGCAAGACCCTGTACGAGACGGAGGGCGGCTACCTCTACGCGTTCGACGCCACGACCGGAGTTCTCAAGTGGCACACGAGCAAACCGATCGGGCAGATCCTCGGTTCACCCACCGTCTCGGGACCGGACGGGGGGCACGTGGTGTTCATCGGCGACAACGCCGGCACATTCTGGGCCTTTTCGGCCAATAACGGAGCCGTCCTGTGGTCCACCACCCTGACCACCCGACCGGACCTGGTCGACTCGGCCATCTCAGACGGGGTCGTGTACACCGCCGGCGGCACAAACCTGTATGCCTTCACCCCGGGCACGAGCGCGAGCACCGGTGACGGCTGAGCCCCCTTTCGACGTCGTGCTCTTCGACCTGGGGGGCGTGCTGGTCGACCCCGGCGGCGTCGACGAGATGCGCCAGCTGAGCGGGATCGAGAGCGACGAGGAGCTGTGGACGCGCTGGCTGACCTGCCGGTGGGTGCGCGATTTCGAGGCCGGACGGTGCTCGACCGAGGAGTTCGCGGCCGGCGTCGTGGGCGACTGGCAGCTGGCGGTATCGCCCGACGCGTTCCTGGCCGAGTTCACCAGCTGGCACGGCGGCCCGTATCCCGGAGCTGCCGGGCTGGTCGCCGAGGTCGGCGCCGTGGCCCGGCTCGGGTACCTGACCAACACGAACGAGGTGCAGTGGAACGCGCATCTTGCGGGCTCGCCGCTCGTGGACGCCTTCGAGTTCGGGTTCACCTCCTTCGAGCTGGGTGTGGTCAAGCCCGACCGCGCCATCTTCGAGGCGGTGGCGGGCCGACTCCCGGCGCCGGCGGGACGGGTCCTCTTCCTCGACGACAACGCCGTCAACGTCGAGGGCGCCCGGGCGAGCGGCTTCTCGGCGCGGCACGTGCGGGGGGTGGACGAGACGCGGCGCGTGCTCGTGGAGGAGGGCGTGCTCGGGGAGTGAGGGCCGGGGCCGAAAGGGGCGGCCCTCCTGCCAAGGGGCGCCGCCTGCAGTGCGTGTGCCAACATGCCGCCCATGGTCGCCAACGGTCCGACGCTGCGTCTCCTGCCGCGCTTGAGCGACGACGTTGCGTTCTTCTGGACGGCCGGCGCGGAGGGGGTGCTCCGCCTCCAGCGCTGCCACACGTGCGGCTTCTTCATCCACCCGCCGGGCCCGGTGTGCCCCCGCTGCCTGTCGCGCGACCTCGGTCCGGAGGAGGTGAGCGGGAAAGGGCGCGTCGAGACGTTCACCGTGAACTACCAGGAGTGGATCCCCGGCAGCGACCCCTACATCATCGCCTGGGTGTCGATCGACGAGCAGCCCGACGTCCGGCTGACGACGAACCTGGTCGGCGTCGAGCCCGACGACGTGCACGTCGGCCTGCCCGTGCGGGTCGTGTTCGAGCAGCACGACGATGTGTGGATCCCGCTCTTCACGCCCGAGGGCGCGTCGTGAGCCCCGCCGTGGCCGAGGAGCCACTGGAGCGGCGGGCCGTCATCTCGGGCATCGGGCAGTCCGACATCGGGCGCCGGTTGGGGCGCTCGGACCTGGACCTCACGGTGGAGGCGGGGGTGGCTGCGATCGCCGACGCCGGGTTGACGCGCGACGACATCGACGGGCTCTCCACGTACCCGGGCATGGGGGCTGGGACCGGAGGCTTCGCTGGACCGACCTCCCCCGAGGTGCAGGACGCCATGGGGTTGTCGCTGAACTGGCACGACGGCGGCGGCGAGGGCGCGGGCCAGATGCGGGCCGTGATCGCCGCGTCTTTGGCGGTGGCGGCCGGCCTGGCGCGTCACGTCCTGGTGTACCGGACTGTGACCGAGGGGACGGCGCAGGGCACGGGCGGCCGTCAGGGCATCGGCGGGGGCGGTGGCGGTGGCGGTGGCGGGGTGCCCCGGTTCGGTGGCTTCATGCAGTGGTCGCTCCCCTACGGCGCCGTCTCGGCCGCCAACTGGCTCGCCATGGTGGCCCAGCGCCGCATGCACGAGTTCGGGCTGACCCGCGAGCAGCTCGGCGCCATCCCCATCAACAACCGCGCCAACGCCGGCCTGAACCCCAAGGCGATCTACCGGGACCCCATGTCGATGGACGACTATCTCGCCGCACGCATGATCACGACGCCCCTCTGCCTCTTCGACTGCGACGCGCCGTGTGACGGCTCGACGGCAGTGATCGTGTCGCACCGCGACGTCGCCGGCGACCTCGACCACCCAGCGGTGCACATCAACGCGGTCGGCACCGCCCTGCGCGGCCGGCCGAGCTGGGACCAGTTCGACGACATGACGACCATGGCGGCGCGCGACGCCGGAGCGTCCATGTGGGAGCGCACCGACCTGCAGCCGAGCGACGTGGACACGGCGCAGCTCTACGACGGGTTCTCCATCCTTGCCATCACCTGGCTCGAGGCCCTCGGGTTCTGCGGGCGCGGCGAGAGTGGCCCGTTCGTCGAGGGTGGGGCTGCCATCGCGCGCGACGGGGTGCTGCCGCTGAACACCGCAGGCGGCCAGCTCTCGGGCGGGCGCCTCCACGGCTTCGGCCTGATCCACGAGGCGTGCGTGCAGCTGCGCGGCGAGGGTGGTGCGCGCCAGGTGGTGCGGCCAGGGGGGCGCGACGTGGAAGTGGCCGCGGTGGCGAACGGGGGCGGCCCGATTGCCGGCACCATGTTGCTGACCAGGGGCGTGCGCTAGCCCCTTGCTAGTTGGGTTCGTTCGGTTCGGTTCGGTTCGGTTCGGTTCGCCGGCGACGCTGAGAGAGCCTCGTGGATGTCCGTGAAAACTGTAAGCGAGGTTGTTTACGGTTTCTGCGGACATCACCGGGGTCCGCGCGCCCCCCGGCTCCGGTCGCATCGATCAGGCCCGATACCAGAGAGCGCGTACCCCAAAGCCCGAGGGCCCGAGGGGCCCTAGGGCTTAGCGAGTCGGCGACTCAGCGAGTCAGCGACAGCCGGTTGAGGTCCTGTGGCCCGACGACGAGGACCTCGACGTCGGTGACGGCGATCACCGTGCCCGCCACCCGGTGGGTGCGATGGGTCTGCTGGCCGAAGTAGTCGCCCGGCTCGAGGTCGATCGACACGTCGGGGTTCACCCGCAGCACGGCCGAGCCGGAGACGAGGACGTAGAGGTTGTGATCCTGGGCCAGGCCGCACACGACCTCTCCGGCCACGCAACGGGCCCGTATGGCATCGTGCCGGACGAAGGCCTCGAGTGCCTCTGGGGCACACGATGAGAACGGAGGCAGGCCCTCCAGCAATTCGACGTAGTCCACTCGTTCCGCTGTGAGCATGATCGACCCTCCTCCGCGATCCCCGGCGCTTCACACCCGGGCTGGTTCAGGTAGCTCTTCTGGGCGCAGCCTTCTCCGCGGCGGTTGCCCGGTGGGTCGCCGGATGGTTGCGATCCGGGGGCGGGCGTCTTCAGCCCTTCAGCCCTTCAGCCCTTCAGCCCTTCAGCCCTTCAGCCCACCGCCGAGTTCCGCGCCTTCTCCGGCACCGACCGGCGGACCCGGCTTCGTGTCGGCCAGGTGGTGGGCCGCGCGGGCGGCGAGCGCGACCAGGGTGAGCGTGGGGCCGTAGCCGCTGGCCGTGGGGAACACGGACGAGTCGGCGAGGACCACGTTGTCGAACTCGTGCACCCGTCCCCAGCGGTCGCAGACCGCGGTGTCGGGGTTGTCGCCCATGCGCGCCGTGCCGATCACGTGGCGGCTCTCGGGCACCGGCGTCGCGCCGATGCCGTGGTACGAGACACCCGGTGAGGACGTGTGGATGACGTACCCGGCGCCCATCTCTTCGAGCACGGACTGGAGGATCTTGCCGTGGTGCTTGGAGGCGGCCAGCTCGTGGCGCCCCGGCTCGTAGGTGACCCGCGCCACCGGGAAGCCGCGTGCATCGCGCACCGAGGGGCTGAGGTCCACCGTGTTCGTCGGGTACGGCAGGTCCTCCCCCTGCATGATGAAGGCCCACATGTGCTCGCGCAGGTTCGAGTCCCGCATCGCCCGCCCGTGCTCGCGGCCCCACGGCGAGTGGCGCGCCTCCATGATGGGCAGTCCCCCGCCGCTGTGCTCGACCAGGCCGCCGCGGAACCACGGGAGCCCGGCCTCCGCCGCCGCTGCCCGGGCCGCCTCGTCCTGGACCATGGCGTCGTCGTGCACGTGGGTGACCGCTCGGCCCCTCTGGGGGTGCAGGCGCAGGTCTGGGAAGTGCCCCACCACGATCGTCTGGAAGTGCACCATCAGGTGGCGCCCCAGCGCTTCATGCTCCAGGCCCGACAAGAGCAGGAGCCGCGGCGTCTCGATCGCCCCGCCGGCCACCACGACGAGCCCGGCGCTCATGGTGTGCGCGGCCCCGGCCGAGTCGAGGTACTCGACCCCGGTGGCGCGGCGACCCTTCGTCACGATCCGGCTCACGAACGTCTCGGCCATGAGCTGGGCCCGCCCCGTCGCCATCGCCTTGGTGAGCAGCGCCACCGGGTCGCCCTTGGCATGGATGGGGCACCCGAAGAACGCGCAGAAGCCGCAGTTGTTGCAGGCGGGGCGCCCGTCGTAGGAGATGCTGTTCGCGGCCGTCGGAGCCTCGTAGGGGTGCAGCCCGACCTTCTCCGCCGCGGCCGACGAGAGAACCGCCCCGTACATGGGCGCGCCGGGCGGCATCGGGTAGGGGCCCGAGCGCCAGGCGGCGAACGGGTTGGCCCCGGCCCGGCCCGACACGCCGACGGCGCGCTCCACCTCGGCGTAGTAGGGCTCGAGCTCGTCGTAGTCGAGCGGCCAGTCCTCGACGTGCGCGTCTTCCTGGGGGCCCAGGGTGGAGACGAGCCGGAAGTCCTCCTCGCGGAAGCGCGGCACCTTGCCGTCCGCGTGGGTCCCGCCGCCCCCCACCGTCGTCGGGATGGAGTTCACCTCGCCGACGTGGATGTGCTCGCCCTCGCCGGCGTTGCGGCGGAACGCCCGCGGCTCGACCAACGGGTCAGGGCCGAGGAAATAGCGCGCAATGAACTTGATCTCGTCGTTCGAGTAGTCGCCCGACGGCCGCGTCGGGTCCGACGGGTCGAGGAGGTGGTTGCGCCCCTTCTCCATGATGGCGACCGTCCAGCCGGCCCGCGTCAGCACCTCGGCGGTGGTGGCGCCGCCCGGGCCCGAGCCGATGATGATGGCGTCGACGTCGTCCGTCACGGCCCGGACACCTCGGCGTCGCTGTAGCCACGCGGCTGCACGTCACCCCCGTGGCCGATGGAGGACCACCCGATGCCGTCTCGATTGCCTCCGTATTCGGGCGCCCCGTACATCCCCTCGCAGCAGTGCTCCCACAACAGCTCGCGGAATTCGTCGTCGGCGCGCAGCCGGCGCCGCTGTTCCTTGCCCTCGACCTCGGCGAAGTCGGCACCCAGCTCGGCCAGCCCGTCGCGGTACCGCTGCTGCAGCCCGACCACGGGACCGTTGAACTCCCGCTCCGGCCGTCCCTGCGACCCCTCGATCCGCATGCGCCACGCCAGCTCGTCGAGCGGTGACAGCGGGATGAACGAGGCGAAGCAGGCCTCGCCGCCGTGGCGCCCCGAGCTCGGTCCCCCGGCCCAGATGCGGGGCGGGTCGAAGCTGAAGGCGCCGAGGAGGGTGTCGATGTAGTCGGCGACGCCGGCCTCCTCGGCTCCGGGCCCACCCTGATCGGAGGGCATCATCTGCGCGCAGGCGGCCCGCAACACCGCGTATTCCTGCTCGCTCAGCCAGACGGCCACCGGGCAAACGTAGCGTCCATCCACCGCGTTTGCTGACACGAATGTCAGGGTCGAGACGGTCCCTCGTCACGTACGCGGCGCACCACCCACGCCAGCGCGCGACCGCCTTCGTCGAGCACTTCGCAAACCAGGTTGCCGGTCTCGGACGCGCCGAGCTCCACCAGCCGGGTGGCGTTGACCAGCACCCGGAAACCGGGGCCGTGATAGTGCCGTCCGGCCGCTCGCGCCGGCACGACCGGAAGTCGGAGGCACCACGAGACGAGGCTCCCGGCGATCTCCGCCGGCGTCGAGCGGTGGTCGACCGCGTCGGCGTAGCGGCCCATGACCACGTCGACGATGTTCTCGAGAGCCTGGGATCCCGGCTCGAAATAGCTCGAGTGGGCGCGCACCACGACATGACCCGGCCCGTTCGTGCTCAGTCGCCGGCCACCGAAGGTCGGTGCGGCCGGCGACGACCCGAAGACGCCCAACTCGGCGATCGGGTCGCCCGGCGCCTGCTCGGCGAAGAAGTGGGACTCGTCGACGTGGAGCTGCCGGAGGTCGTCGACCGTCATGCCGGGGCTGCCGGCCACCACGACGTCGGTGCACTCCAGGCCGGAGTCCGCCAGGGCCGATCCCGTCACGATCGAGCCGAAGCTGTGCGCGACGACCGTCAGCGTCTGGTCCGGCGCCAACGACAGCGAGGTGACGAACGCCGTCAAGTCACGTCCGGCGGTGACGAGGACGTCGCTGCACTCGATCGAACCGGCCGCTGCGGCCAGCAGGTCGTCCGGGTTGTCGTAGCCCTTCCACAAGATCACCGCCGTCGACGCAGCTGCCCGGTAGAGATTGCGCGCCCCGGGGATCCAGTCCCGGCACAGGTTCGTCCCATCGCCCACGCCGGGCACCACGACGGCGACGTGGCGCGCCGTGCCCAGGTGGCCGAAGAGGACGCCGAAGTGCTCCAGCTCGGGCCGGTAGAGGACGAGGTGGCCGCCGCAATTGATCAGCGTGTGCAGGAGCGTGGTCCGGCTCTCGTCCGCGGCGCGGCGCGGCGGACGCGACGTCCTCCCTCGCCATCGCAAGATTCGCGGCCGCCTGCCGCTCCAACGAGTCGCCTCCACGCACCGGCACCAGGTTATGCCGCGCCGCCTCGCGCGCTTCTGCCTAACCTGGCCGCCATGGGCGAGGCACTAGCCGTCCTGGCTGCCGTCCTGTTCGCGTTGGGGACCGTTCTCCAGCAGAAGGGCACGATGAGCACGGAGGCGGGCGAGAACGATCCGCGCTTCCTGGTGCAGATCCTGCGCCGCCCCGTCTGGATCGCCGGGGCGGCCCTCATGGCCTGCGGCTGGATCGCCCAGGCCACGGCTCTGGACCGGGCGGCGCTCGTGGTCGTCCAGTCGCTCACCGCACTCAGCCTCGTGATCGCGCTGCCGCTCGGGGCCATCCTGACGGAGCAGCGGATCGGCAAGCGCGAGATCTCGGGGGCTGCGTTGGTGTTGGCCGGCATCATCTTCTTCATCGCCGCCGGCCAACCCCAGGGGGGCACGTCGCACCCCAGTGCGACCTCCTGGTGGGCGTCGTGTCTCGTCATCCTCGTTCTCGTTGTGTCGCTGTCCCTCGTCGGGACGCGCTTCACCGGCGCGGCCAAGGCGCTCACCCTGGGTGCGGCATCGGGACTCGGCTTCGGGTTGCAGGCGGCGGTGACGAAGACGTTCGTGACCGAGGTCGGCGGCGGCATCCTCTCGCTGCTGACCAGCTGGTCCGTGTACGTCCTGATCCTCTCCGCCCTGACGGGCTTCGCGCTGCAGCAGTCCTCGCTCAAGACGGGCGTGCTGGCGCCGGCGATGGCCTCGGCGAATTCGGTCACCCTGTTCACGAGCGTGGTGCTCGGCATCGTCGTGTACGGGGAGACCATCTCGAAGAGCGGGGCAGCCCATTCTGGTTCCGCCTTCGCAGGGCTGCTGATCGCCATCTTCGGGATCGCGATCCTGGCGGGCTCCGAGGCACCGCAGCAGGCCACCCCCGGAACCACCCACCCCTCGCCCGTCACATGACGCGGTCCGGAGAGTTTCCCCCCGGGCGGCAGCTCGCGTCCCGGTCGTAACCAAGTCCGTCGTGCACGTCCTGGCCACTTCGAGCCTGGTCGACTCGTGGTGGGAGTACGTGCTGCTGTTCGTGGCGGTGGCCGCCTCGTGGGCAGGTGTGCCCGTCGTGGGGGCCACGGCGCTCGGCGCCGCCGGCGTCGCCGCCAGCCAGGGTCGATTGAACTTGGCCTTGGTCATCGCAGTGGCGACCGTCGCCGGCGAGGTCGGCGGTCTGATCGGCTACGCCGTGGGAAACCGGTGGGGCCAGGTGCTGCTCGAACGCCCGGGCAAACACCAAGAGGGGCGGCGCCGCATGGTCGAAAGGGGCGAACGCGCCTACGCGACGTGGGGCCGGCTCGCCGTCTTCTTCACCCCGGCGATCGTCTCGGGGACGGCCAAGATGCAGCACGGCCAGTTCGTCCTGTGGAACCTGATTGCCTCTCTCGCCTTTGCGATCTCGGTGGCCGCGAGTTCGTACGGCGTGGGCCGGCTGGTCACGGGCCATGACTCCGTCCACGACGTCGTCACGCTTCTCGTCGGCCTCGGCGTGGGCGCGCTGGTCACGGTGTGGTTCGTGCGGCATCGCCGGCGGACGGCGGCCCGGCGCGCCCCGGGCTGAGCCCGGGAGTCGAATCAGCGCGGCAGGCCCAAGATCCGGCCGGCGATGATGTCGCGCTGCACCTGCGACGTGCCGCCTGCGATGCTCGCCGCCTTGCTCCACAGCCACTGGCGAGCCCACGGTCCCGCCTCGGCGGACGCCGGGTCGCGACCGGTGACGAGCAGGCCCGCCTCGGCCATGCCCTGGGTCATCGACGTCCAGGACAGCTTGATCCAACTCGACTCGGGCCCCGGCTGCTCGCCACGACCGAGCCGCGTGAGGGTGCGCAGGTTGTGCAACCGCAAGACCCCGAGGTCGACGTAGGCGCGGGCGAGGGCATCGGCGACCAGCGGGTCGTCGAGTGCCCCGCTGCCGAGCGCCTCGTCGTAGAGCCGGGCGAGATACGTCTCGTGGACCACCTGCTCCTTGAAGGGGAAGTTCGTCCCGCGCTCGTGGGCCAGGGTCGACCCGGCGACGGTCCAGCCCTGCCCCTCAATCCCGACCACCTGCTCCTCCGGCACGAAGACGTCGGTGAGGAAGACCTCGTTGAACTCCGTGTCGCCCGTCATCTGGACGAGGGGCCGGACGTCGACGCCGGGATCCGACATGTCGACGATGAGCGCCGTGATGCCCTGTTGCGGTCGCGGGGCGTCGGGGTCCGTCCGCGCCAGGCACAGGCCCCAGGTGGCGAACTGCGCGTAGGAGGTCCACACCTTCCGGCCGCTGACGAGATAGCCGCCCTCGACCGGGACCGCCCGTGTCGACAAGGACGCCAGGTCGCTCCCGGCGTCGGGCTCGCTGAAGAGCTGGCACCAGATCTCCTCGGCCGAAAGGATCCGCGGCAGGAAGTGGAGACGCTGGTCCTCGGTGCCGTGCGCCAGCAGCGTCGGCCCGACCAGGTTGATGCCCACCCGGTTCACCGGTTGGGGGGCCTGGGAGCGGGCGTACTCGCTCTGGTAGAGCGCGACCTGCACCGGCGTCGCACTCCGCCCGCCGTAATCGGTTGGCCAGTGCACCCCGATCCAGCGGTCGGCGGCGAGGGTGGCCTGCCAGGCCCGACCCCAGGCCACCTCGTCGGCCAGATCGACGAAGGCGGGTGGGCGATGGTCGTGCTCGGCCAGCCAGCGGCGGAAGGACGCCGCGAACTCCTCGTCCTCCTGCCTCAGCGCGAGGTCCATGCCTGCCCCGTTCTCGAGCCTGACATCGGCGTCACGTTAGTGGGGCCCGGGTATGGTGCCCTGCCGTGACGGCCCGCCTCCGACCGACGTGGGTGCCGTCCCAGGCCCGCGCCTACCGGCGCCGCGGCGGCCCGTGGGACGTCCCGACGCTCGACGCGCTGATCTCGGCCCACGGCGGCGAGATCGTCGACGGCGACACCCGGCTCTCGCCGGCACAGGCCGAGGCGCTCGTCGCCAGCCTCGCCGGCGGGCTCAAGTCCCGCGGCGTGACCCGCGGTGCCGCCGTGGCGTGGCAGGTGCCCAACAGCCTGGCGGCCGCCGTGTTGACGAGAGCCTGCTGGCGGATCGGCGCGGTCGCGGCCCCGATCCTGCATTCATTCGGCGCGGCCGACGTCGCGAGCGTCCTTGAGCAGATCGACCCGGCGCTCGTCCTCGAGCTCCCCCCGGACGATGCGTCGAATCCCGTCGCTTTGGCCGACGCCCTCGGTGGGCCGCCCGTCGTCACCGGCGCGTGCCCGAGCGCGCCCTCCGACGTGGCGCTCGTCCTCTTTACCTCGGGGTCGACGGGGCGTCCGAAGGCCGTGCTGCACACCCACCGCGGCTTGAGCTGGAAGGCGACCCTGATGGCCCAGGTCCACGGGCTGGGAAACAACGACGCCGTCTTGATGCCCGCCCCGATGGCGCATATCTCGGGCCTGCTCAACGGCGTCCTCGTCCCCGGCGCGGCCGGCATGCGATCGGTCCTGGTCCGGCGCTTCGATCCCGAGCAGGCACTCGGCCTCGTGTCACGCGAGCGGATCTCGTTCCTGGCGGGCCCGCCGACGTTCTTCATCGCGATGGCCACCGCGCTGCGAAGCGCGACGGTGGCGGGCACGGACGTGTCCTCCGTGCGGCTCATCTCGAGCGGTGGTGCATCGGTGACGCCTGCGTTCGTCGAGGACACGGCGCGCACATTCGCCTGCCGCGTGAAGCGCACGTACGGCTCGACCGAGGCGCCGACGGTCACGACCAGTACCGACGACGACCCCTTCGAAAAGGCCAGGGACACCGACGGTCGCGCCGTCGGCGAGGTGGAGCTACGCGTGGCCGATCCGGAGACCGGCACCCCCCGCGCTACCGGATCCCCCGGAGAGCTGTGGGTGCGCGGGCCCGAGATGTTCGCGGGCTACGCGGACCCGGTGCAGACCTCGGCGGTCATCGCGCCCGGCGGATGGTTCCGCACCGGCGACCTGGCGACGGTCGACGAAGACGGCTGGCTGCGGATCGTGGGACGGCTCAAGGACGTGATCATCCGAGGCGGCGAGAACATTTCGGCCTCAGAGGTCGAAGCCGCGCTCGAGGCGCACCCCGACGTCCGCCACGCCGTGGCCGTCGGCTATCCCGACCCCCTCATGGGCGAACGGGTGGCCGCATTCGTCGAGTCGACCGCGCCGTTCGATCTCGAGGAATGCCGGCGCTGGTTTGCCAGCCGCGGCATGGCCAAGTTCAAGACGCCCGAGAAGGTGGTGCGGCTCGATCGGCTGCCGCTGCTCGGCTCGGGCAAGGCCGACCGCACGGCGCTCCAGCGCCTTGCCGCCACAGCGTGACCCGCGGGGGACCCACCCCGGGGCCCTCCGTCTCGCCAATGGGCCACCGCCCGCAGAACTAGCGTTTGCCCGATGTCCCGGCGCCACCTCATTCCCCTGACGCTGCTTGCCGTGCTCGTCGTGCTCACCGGCGTCTTCGCGGTGGTCGGAGCGTCCTCCGCCCCGAGCGCCGAGACGCTGACCGTGCAGAATGCGTCGACTCGGACCTTCGGATCCCCCACCGGTGCGGTGTCCTTCGTGGCCGACCTGACCGACACGTTGACCAGCGGCGCACACTCCAGCGGCACCTTGTCGCAACAGCGCATCGTTCAGTACGCCGCGCCGACCGAGCGAATCGCCGTGTACCAGGTGACGAGCTCCGGCACCAAGCCCCTCGCTGTGCTCCACCAGCCGTCCGTCTCCTGCGTGCTGAGCGCGTACGCCTCCTTCGTCGCCGGCCCGACCCCGTGGACGGCGACCGGCAGCGGCACCTACACGCGCACCGAGAGCCTGATGGACTATTCCGCCCGGGTACCGCACACCGGCGGCACCACGTGTCAGCCCCAACCGAGCGCCGTCCAGGGCCAGGTGACCGAGAAGGCGGTCGTCCGCTCGGACTATCTCATCGCCGTCCGCCTGACCGTCGTGGTCCCCCCGCAGAAGTTGAGCAACGGGCGTCCGGCCGCGCACGGGGTCGAGGGCGAGCAGCTCGTCATGATCCAGATCGGGAACACGGCCGTGCGGACCCTGGTGTCCTAATGGGGGTCGAGCCGGCGCCGAGGCTGGCCCCTCAGGAGAGCGGCTGGCCCGAATCGAGGCGCTCCCGCAGCATGGTGGCGATGCGCTCGCGGTGGTACGAGGCGTCGCCGAAACTCACCTGATCGAGCTGGGCGCGTTTCACGTAGAGGTGCATGTCGTGCTCCCACGTGAAACCGATGCCCCCGTGGACCTGGAGCCCCGCGCCCATCACCCGACGGGATGCGTCGGAGCACCAGGCTTTGGCCATGCTGGCCGACAGCGAGCGATCCCGGTCCCCGGCCGCCGCGCACCACGCCGCGTAGTAGACGGTCGAGCGCATCCCCTCCACGTCGACCAGCGCGTCGGCCAGCATGTGCTTGACCGCCTGGAACGAACCGATCGGCTTGCCGAACTGGACGCGGTCCTTGGCGTAGTCGACCGACATGGACAACACACGATCGGCCCCTCCGAGCATCTCCGCCGACGCCAACGTGGCGGCACGGTCGAGCAGCAGCGCGGCGGCGTCGGCTCCCCCGATGCGGACTGCGGGCGTGGCGTCGAACGACAGCACACCGAGCTCGCGCGTGCGATCCATCGCCGACAGCGGGCTCGGGCGTCCGACGTTCTGCAGGTCGACGGCGAACACGTTCGCTCCGGCGAGGACCACCGCCACATCGGCCGAGGGCGCGTAGAGCGTCGGCGGCGTCTCCCCGGTCAGGCGCGTCTCGCCATCCGAGGCCGGAGCCGTCGCCTCGATCCGGCCGTCCGTCGCCATGACGACACAGCCCACCGCGGTGCCCTCACCGAGGCCGACGCGCCACTCCTTGGTGCCCGCCATGCCGCGCGCCTCAGGGCCGCACAACGCGCCGAGCGCGAGGACCGACGACAGGAACGGCGCCGCGACCAGTCGCCGTCCCAGCTCTTCGCACAGCACGGCGACCTCGACCATGCCCAGTCCCAGCCCGCCCTCGTCCTCGGGTAGCTCGATGCCCAGCCAGCCCTGGTCGGTCATCGCCGACCAGACCGAATTGTCGTAGCCGTGCGGTGCATCGGACGACGGCGTCGCGGACGGCAAAGCCTCGTTCGGTGCCGCCTCGGCGGGTGCCGCGGGAGCTGACGCGTCACCCGCACCCGGAAGCGTGCCGACAATGGCGCCCGTTCCCACGCGCGCCCGGAGTGCGTCATGTCCCGCCCGGCCGTCGAGCAACGTGACGGCCGCGTCGCGCAGGGCCTCCTGGTCGGCCGAGAGGTCGAAGTCCACGGCGGCGCAGTCTACGGTCATCCCTGACACAGGTGTCACGTGTCGCAGGCCGTGTGCCATGCTGCGGCGGATGGATCTCCGCACCACGCCCGAGCAGGAACAGCTGCGCGAGGAGTTCCGGTCGTGGCTGATGGAACACCTCCCGTGGACGTACGGCGTCGGACTCCCGCCCCGCTTCGACGACCTCGCCCAGACGGTCGCGTTCGGTCGCCGCTGGCAGGCCGAACTGGCCGCCGCCCGCTGGGTGGGCGTCACCTGGCCCGAGGAATACGGCGGGCGCGGCCTCGGAGCGCTGGAGAACTACGTGGTGATCGAGGAGCTGGCGCGGGCCCGGGCACCCGAGCTGGTGGGACGCATCGGCATCAACCTCGTGGGGCCGACGCTCCTCACGCACGGGACGGCGGCCCAGCGCGAGCGGTTCCTGCCCCGGATCCTCTCGGCCGAGGAGATGTGGTGCCAGCTGTTCAGCGAACCTGACGCGGGGAGCGACCTGGCCTCGCTCACGACCCGCGCCAGGCCCGTCGACGGCGGCTACCGCGTCAGCGGCAGGAAGGTGTGGACGTCCTACGCGCAGTTCGCAGACTGGGGGCTCTGCCTGACCCGCAGCGATCCCGACGCGCCCAAGCGCCAGCAGGGGATCACGGCCCTGATCGTCGACATGCACGCCGATGGGGTGGCCGTCCACCCTCTCGTCCAGTCCACCGGCGAGGCCGAATTCAACGAGGTCGAGCTGGACGACGTCTTCGTTCCCGACGAGCGCCGCGTGGGCAACGAGGGCGAGGGCTGGACCGTTGCCGGGTCCACCCTGGCCCACGAACGCGGCATCAACCCGAGGCAGCTCGTCATCCACTCCCAGCTCATCGAGGAGCTCCTGCGTCTGGCGAGGACCAACCGCAGCTTCGACGACTGGCGCCTGCGCCAGCAGCTGGCCCAGGCCGCGATCGAGGTGCGGCTCTTCCAGCTCCACAACTGGCGCTCGCTCACACGGTTGTCGAAGGGCGAGGCGCCAGGCCCCGAGGGCAGCGCCCTGAAGCTCTACTGGAGCGAGATGTCCAAGCGGCTCCACCGCACTGCGCTCGACGTCTTGGGTGATGCCTCGCCGCTCTGGGAGGGTGCGCCGGGCAACCCGGACGACGGCGCCTGGCAGCGCTCGTGGCTCTATTACCAGGCCTCCTCCATCTTCGCCGGGACGAACGAGATCCAGCGCACCCTCGTCGGCGAGCGCGTCCTGGGGCTCCCCCGAGGCTGAGCGGTCGAGCGCGGTCACGTCGACGGGTCAGGATGGCGGGAGGAAAGATGGGTGAGATGGCAGACAACTTCGAGACGATCCGTTATCAGATCGACGGTGCCGTGGCGACGATCACGATGAACCGCCCTGACGCCGCCAACGCGCAGAACTCAACCCTCATCGACGAGATCGACGCCGCGTTCGACCTGGCCGACGAGGACGACGACGTGCGCGTGGTCGTCCTCGCCGGAGCCGGCAAGCACTTCTCGTCCGGGCACGACCTCAAGGCTCTGGTGAGCGACGAGGAGGCCGACCCCTGGGTCGCGCAACGCGAGACACCCGAAGGCAAATTCCGCCACGAGAAGACCATGTACTTCGACCGGTGCATGCGCATCCACGACTTCCGCAAGCCGACCATCGCCGCCGTCCAGGGCAGCTGTGTCGCCGCCGGCCTCATGCTCGCCGCCATGTGCGATCTGATCGTGGCGGCCGACGACGCCGTGTTCTCGAACCCGGTGCTGCGTCTGACCGGGGCCGGCGTGGAACTGCTCGTCGAACCGTGGGAGCTCGGGATCCGCAAGGCCAAGGAGTTCTTGCTCACCGGCGACACGATCGACGCGCAGGAGGCGTGGCGCCTGGGCCTGGTCAACCGGGTCGTCCCCCGGGCGGAGCTCGAGGCGCGCACCCGCGAGTTGGCCGAGCGGGTCGCGCTCGTCCCTCCGGTCACCGCGCAGACGGTGAAAGACACCATCAACCAGACCGGGACCTTGATGGGCAAGCGCGACGCCCTCAAGTACCACTTCATGGCCCATCACTGGGTCCACAACACGGCCACCGCGCTCGACGCGCTCGCCGCTCGCAAGGCCAAGGGCTCCATGAAGGAGATCATCGCCGAGCGCGACGGGGGCCAACGCCAGTCGGGCGCATGAACGACCCGGGAAGCCCGGGACGGGGGCCTCTCGGCGGCATACGGGTGATCGACGTCGGCACCCGCATCTCGGCACCGTTCTGTGCCGGGCTCCTCGGAGAGCTCGGGGCGGATGTGATCAAGGTCGAACTGCCGGGCCAGGGCGACTTCATGCGCACCATGGGCCCGTTCGTCCCGGTCGAAGACGGTCCGGACTACTCACTCTCGTGGGCGGTCGAGGGCCGCGGCCGGCGCGGGGTGACGTGCGACCTGCGGCAACCGGAGGGAAAGGAGCTGTTCAAGCGCCTGGTGGCGACGGCAGACGTCCTGTGCGAGAACTTCCGCCCCGGCACAATGGAGCGCTGGGGCCTCGGGCCCGACGACCTGTCGCCTGATCTCGTCTACGTGCGCATCAGCGTGTTCGGACAAACCGGCCCCTACGCGCCGCGGCCCGGGCTCGACCGCCTCGGCATCGCCTACGGCGGGCTCCTCCACCTCACCGGCGAGGCCGACCGGCCGCCGGTGCGACCCGGCGTGACGGTGTCCGACTACCTGACCGGTGCCTTCGCGGCCTTCGCCGCGGTGGCGGCGCTTTACGGGCGCGACGGCAAGGGCGACGGCCTGGGGGAGGTGATCGACGCACCCCTGTACGGGTCGGTGCTGCGCATCCTCGAGTGGACGCTCGCCGGCTACGACCGCTTGGGCATAGTCCGCCAACGCGAAGGGAACCGGCTCTCGCACTCCGCCCCGCTGGACAACTACCCGACCGGGGACGGCCTCTTCGTGTGCATCGTGGCCGGCTCTGACGCCAACTTCGCCCGCCTGTGTGCCGCCATGGGCCGGCCGGACCTGATCCGCGACCCGCGCTTCGCCACGCTGGCCGACCGCGCCGCCCACGGCGACGAGATCAACGGCATGGTGGCCGCGTGGACGTCGGGACTTACCGCCGACGAGATCACGGCGCGCTGCGTGGAGCACGACGTGCCGGTCGGGACCGCGTACACCGCGGCCGACATCTTCGCCGACCCGCACATGCAGGCCCGGGGCGACCTCGTCACGGTCGACGACCCCGTGATCGGGGCGGTGCGCCAGCAGGCACCGTTCCCCCGCCTGACGCGCCAGCCGACGCCGGTTCCCTCCGGCGCGCCACGAATCGGTGAGCACAACCATGAGGTGTGGTGCGACCTGCTCGGCCTCAGCGACGCCGAGCTCGAGGACCTCACGACACGCGGCGTCCTCTGAACCGAGCCCCCCGCTCGACGAGAGCCAGCTATTGCTACGACTAGCTGTTCAGCCGCCCGAGGTACGAGGCCCCGCCGAAGGTGAAGATCCCGCCGTCGGCCCCAGCCAGCCAGTAGCCGTTGGTGACGTTGTCCGCCGCCATGCCCACGACGGGGGCGACCAGGCTCAGGGCGCCGGTCGAGCCGTCGAAGGGCGCGTTGCCGTAGGTGAAGATCCCGCCGTCGGAGGCGACGAAGCGGTAGCCCTGCCCGTTGGGCGAGGCCTCCATGCCCACGATCGGCTTGTTGAGGTGGATGGCCCCGGTGCTGCCCATGAACGGGGCGCCGAAACTGAAGACACCGCCGTCGGAGGCGACCTCCCAGTAGCCGTCGGTCGCAGGGTCCTGGGCGATGCCGACGATGGGATCGTTGAGCGGCTGGCCACCCATCGAACCGTGGAACGGCGCGTCACCAAAGCTGAAGATGCCGCCGTCGGAGGCCACCATCCAGTAGCCCTTGCCGTCGGGCGTCGAGGTGATGCCGACGATGGGCTTGTTCAAGTGCAGGGCGCCCGTCGACCCGTAAAAGGCCGCGTCGCCGAAGCTGAAGATGCCGCCGTCAGAGGCCACCAGCCAATAGCCACCCCCGTCCGGCGTCGCCGCGATGCCGACGATCGGTGCGTTGAGGGGGCCCGAGAGCGACCCGAGGCTCGCGGCCGACCCGAAGGCGGCCACCGTGCCGTCCGCCTCGGCCTCCCAATAACCGGTGCCGTTGGGTAGCGGAGCGATGCCGATGGTGGACGAACTCGACTGGATCGTCTGCACGGCCTGGGTGTAGGTGGTCGTGGTGTCGGTCGGTGGCGAGCACGAACTCACGATGATCGCGGCGACGGAGCCATTGTCGACGGGCGAGTAGGCCGCTCCCATGGAAAGGATGCCAGGCTGGGTTCCGCAGCTCGGGAATGAATGCAAGATGATGTCGCGGTGCCCCCAGCACTCCGACAATGTGAGCAGGGTGCACGCTGCGTTGGACGTGTCGGCCCCGTCGTACCCGTCGCTGTACATCCAGTAGTAGTCGGACTCGAGCGCCGAGGACAGGCCGCCGGCCCAGACCGAACCGCCAAAGGTGACGCCTCCGCCCCCGGTGACCGTTCCGGGGAAGGACGGATCGGTGCCGCCGTTGGCACCGGCCTGCGCATAGGAGTCGAGCTGGGAGGTCAGGTTGGTGATGGGCGGCAACCCACGATCGACTCGCTCGGCGTTGAAGACGGTGAAGACTTGCTCGTCGAAGGGCATCGACGCGAGTTGCGCCTCGCTGAACTGCAATGGGCCGAGCCCTTCGAGCGCACGCGCCGAGTTGATGGATGTCATCCAGTCGGAGCTGCTGGGTGCGATGTTGGCCGGTGGGTTGTTGGGCGGCAGAATGCCGGCGGCGCCGGCCGGAGAGCTCGTGAGTCCCACTGCCAAGCAACTCATGATCATGACGCCAATCGGCAGCAACAACGCTGCGACGCTGTGACGAACACGGCGAGGCACGATGACTTCCCCCTCTGGACACTGCTTGGATGTCCGAGACCCTCGACGAGGAACTTCAGGACACCCCCTGCGAGGCGTCATTATGAGAAGGGGGGCTCACAATGTGAATGGGCCCTTTTGACTAAAAGGAGACCTCACAATCTTGCGTTTGAGCTGGGGAAACTATTCGGCAAATCAATTGTGCTTGCGTTGTCATACGGTGTTGTTCGTGCGTTGACGAGGATCGAATCCTGCACCTGATCTGCAACCACCAGATCCATGTCGATACGTGGCCTCACCGTGGCGAACACGCGGTCCGAATGCCCGCGACACGGTGTCGTCGCGGCCGCTCCTCGGGTCGACGAGCCTTACGAGCGCGCGGCGCTCGACTTTCTCACCAAGGTCGGTGGCAGTGAGGTTCCCATGACGACGTCCTTGGCGGGCGTGTCGCGCCCAGCTCGAGCGGGACGCTACGGGAACGACCAGCCCTGCCGCGCCGGACCCTTCGGGTCGCAGCGCGTGAACGTCACCCCCGGGGCAGACTGAGCAGCCGCTCGGCGATGATGTTCCGCTGGATCTCCGAGGTGCCGCCGGCGATCGTTCCGGAGAACGAGCGCAGGTACTGCGTGGCCCAGGCGCCGTCGTGGGCCGAACCGGCGGCACTCGACTCGACCAGGTCGGGCTCGAAGTGGGCCAGGTCCCACTCGGTGAAGCGATTGGGCCCGGCGCCGTCGAGGTCGACTCCCTCCAAGCCGAGGGACTCCTGCGCCAGCATGCAGGCGCGCTGTTCGGTCTCGCTCGTGAAGAGCTTGAGGATGAGGTGCTCGGGCGACATCTCGCCGCGGACCGACTTGGCGAAGCCGCGATAGCCGAGACAGCGCATGGCGGTGACGTCCGTGGCGAGGCGGCCGATGGCCTCTGCAAGCCGGGGGTCGTCGCCGAGTGTGCCCCCGCGCCCGTCGGAACGCTGCGCAACGCGCAGGAGCCCCTTCAGCGTGTGTTCCACCTTCGACACGTTCATGATCCACAGCATCCCGCGCTCGTGAGCCAGCGATCCCTGGCTCACCCTCCAGCCGTTGTCGAGCTCGCCGACGAGGTTCTCCTCGGGTACCTCCACGTCGGTGAAGAACACCTCGTTGAAGTCGGCATGGTGCTGGTCCGTCAGCTCCGGAAGCGGCCGGCACGTGATGCCGGGCGTCCGCATGTCGATGATCAGCGCGCTCGATGCCCCGGTGCTTTGGCGCATCCGCGTCAGTGCGCACGAAGCACATGCAATAGTCCGCCTCGTGGGCTCCCGAGGTCCACACCTTCTGCCCGTTGACGACGAAGTGGCCGTCCCGCTTCTCGGCCTTCGTGGTCAGGGACGCCAGGTCGCTTCCCGCATTGGGCTCGCTCATGCCGAGGCACCAGGTGATCTCACCCTTGAGGGTGGGAAGGACGTAGCGCTCCGTCTGTTCCTCGTTGCCGAACTCGACGATGGAGGCGGCGCAGATGGAGATGCCCTGCGGGTTGAGGGAGCGGGGCACCAAGCGCTCGGTGATCACCTCGAAATACACCATTTGTTCTTCGGGCGTCGCGTTGCGGCCGCCGAGCTCGGGCGGCCACCCGGGCACGAGGTACCCGGCGTCGTACAGCTCGCGCTGGAACGTGCGCGCCCAATCGGGCAGGTGGGCGGACGAATGACGAAAGTCCCCTCCGATGTCCTCGGCCGTGGGCTGGTGCTCGTCGAGCCAGGCCTCGAACTCGCGGCGGAATTCGATGAGCGAGTCGTCGACGTCGAGGCGCATGGCCAACTATGACACGGGCGTCAGGAGTGCAGCGAGTCGTCCACGTCGTCGTCGTCGACCTCGTCGTCGTCGACCTCGTCGTCGTCGACCTCGTCGTCGTCTTCTTCGTCCTCGTGCAAGTCCGCCGCGCCCTGCTTGTAGCCGCGCCGGGCGGCGGGCAGAGCCTGAATCGCGAGCACGAGGCCGAAGGAGGGCTCGGTGAGGAGGATGGAACCGCCGATCTCGTCCCACGAGGCACCCACCTCCGCGGCGAGGCGGGCGTGAAGCTGGACGCCGCCGGGTTGCCCGGCGATCACGAGGCAGACCATGCGAATGAGCTCGTGCGTCTTGCGGTCGGGCGCGCGCAACGAATCGATGGACGCCATCCAGGTGTTCTGCGCCTGGAGCACGCTCGGCGCCCACCGGTGGAGGAACGTCTCCCAGGGGAAGGACGATATGGCCTCTTCGACGTCGTCGTAGTCGAGCGACGCGTCGACGTCGTCTTCTTCGGTCATCGCGTCGTCATCGTACCGGTGCGCGTCGGCTCAGGCGCCTGGCTCCGGGTCGCGGGGCTGCCCGAGGATGCGTTCCGCGATGACGTTGCGCTGTACCTCGCTGGTGCCACCGGCGATGGTGAGGCAGCGCGTCGAGAGGAAGCCCTCTTCCCAACGCTGTGCCTTGCCATCGAGCACTGCCCCGTCCGCCCCGTAGAGGGCCATCCCCATCTCCTGCACCCGCTGTTCATGCTCTACCCCGAGCAGCTTGCGCACGCTCGAGCCGCTCCCCGGGTCGACGCCGGAAAGGGTGCGCAGCGTCGAGCGGTGCCCGAGCAGAGCGATCGACTGTGCTTCGGCGATCAGGTGGCCGAGCGCGCCCTCGAGGCTCGCCGGCACCGCATCCCCACGATCACCCCGGCGGGCGACGGTCCGGATGAGCGACTCCACCCCGTTGCCGAACGACGCGCCCGACGACATGGAGACCCGCTCGTTGGCGAGCGTGGTCCGACCGATGCGCCACCCGTCACCCGGCGCGCCGACGACGCAGTCGTCGGGGACGAAGACGTCGTTGAAGAAGACCTCGTTGAACATGGCCGCGCCCGTGAGCTCGCGCAACGGCCGGATGTCGAGCCCCTCGCTGTGCATGTCGACGATGAAGTACGTGATGCCCGCGTGCTTGGCCGCGTCGGGGTCGGAACGTGCGAGGCAAATGCCGAAGTCCGCCGTCTGTGCCAGCGACGTCCACACCTTCTGGCCGTTGAGGACGTACCCCCCGTCGATGCGCTCCGCCTTCGTGCTCAGCGCGGCGAGGTCGGAGCCCGCCCCTGGCTCGCTGAACAGCTGGCACCAGCTGAGGCGGCCGAGCAGGGTGGGGCGCACCCAGCGCTCCTGCTGTTCCTCGGTCCCGTGCGCGATGAGGGTCGGGAGCGCCCACGCGCCCACGGCCAGATTCGGGCGCTGCAGCCCGGCCGCAGCCATCTCCTCGTCGACGACCAACTGCTCGAGGGGCGAGGCACCCCGGCCCCAGGGCGGCGGCCAGTGCGGCATGATCAAGCCGGCCTCGGCCATAGCGGCGCGCTGGGTCAGTCCCGTCGGGTCGTCGGCTCCGGTCGCGGCAACGTGTGCCACGACCTCCCTGATCTCGGCGCGCACCGACTCGGCCTCCGACGGGAGGTCCGCCGCCAGGTTGCGGCGTGCGCCGGCCACAGCCAGCGCGGCCACGCCGAGGTCGAGCGACCCGATGTCACCGCCGGCGACCAGCTGGAGGTTGGCCATGGCGCGCCTGAGGTAGAGGTGCGCGTCGTGCTCCCACGTGAAGCCGATGCCCCCGAGGGTCTGGATGCACTGCTTGGCGCAGCGGGCGGCCGCATCGAGTCCGATGGCGCCGGCGATGCGTGCGCTCAGGTCGCAGTCGTGACCGTCGTCGTCGCCGGCGGCGGCGACGTCGGGCGCTTCGGCGTCGCTCCAGGCCGACGCCGCATCCCACGCCACGGCGGCGCACTGCTCCACCGAGACGAGCATGTCCGCCAGCGCGTGCTTGACCGCCTGGAACTGGCCGATCGGCCGGCCGAACTGGACGCGCACCTTGGCGTAGTCCGACGCCGTCTCGAGGCACCAGCGCGCCAGGCCGGCGCTCTCAGCGGCGGCCAGCACGAACGCGAGGCCGCGCACGTCGGCGTCGGGGATCAGGACGACGTGTTCCTTCGCGACGACGAGCCCGTCCGTGGGGCAGGTGAGCGCGCCGACGGACCGCGTGGCATCGAGCGCCGGCAGTGCGCTGACGTCGACGGCCTGTTCGCCGAGGGCGTCGCGGTCGACCAGGCACCACGAGGTTTCGGCAGCGGGTGGTGCCAGCGGGACGAGGACGATGCGGGCCGCCGGCAGCCCGAGCACCGGCCGGGCCGTGCCGCGCAGGGTGAGGCTCCCGTCGGAAGCGGTCCGGCCCTCCAGCGGGGTGGCGCCGAAGGCGACGGCAGCGGTGACGGAACCGTCGGCCAACCCCGGCAAGAGGCGGTCGGCGGCGGCAGCGGTGGCCGTACTGGTCCGCTGACGCACGAGCGCCGCCGACACCAGCAGGGTCGAAAGCACCGGCCCCGGGAACAGCGCCGCCCCGAGCTCTTCGACCACGACGGCCACCTCCGCCATGGTGAACCCCTGGCCGCCGTGCTCCTCCGGCACGTGGAGCCCGAGCCATCCCTGGGCCGCCATCTTCTCCCACACGGGCGGCAACTCGTCGGAGGGCGGGGTGGACACCGGCATCGCCGGCGTCGCCGGTGCCTCGGCTGCCGCGCGCGGCTCGGTCGGCGGGCAATGGGTCCCTAGCCACCGTTGGGCGCTGCGGCGGAGGTCCTCGTGCTCCTCGGTGACGGCGATCGGCATCAGCTGCCCTCCTCGAGCGCGACCTCGACGCCCTTTCGCCACAACGAGATGGCACCGACCGGACATCCCTGCGCGGCGATGCGCAACCGTTCCTCGTCCGTGGCCGTGGCGTCGACGACCACGGCATGCCCGTCCTCGCTCAGGTCGAAGGTGTCGGGGGCCCAGAACATGCAGTTGCCCGACCCCATGCAGCGGTCCCAGTCGATCTTGATGTCCAGTGGTGGCGTGTCGGTGTTGTCGGCCATGTCCGTCGTGGACTCCCCTTCCTCCCTATGCCGCCCGCAGGACGACGATGGCCGCGGCATCGCACAACGGAATGGCCCGACCCGGCATGTGCTCGAAGCTACCTTCTGCGCCTCGAAGGCCGTCGCCGGCATCGAGGGGCGCCGGCTCGGGCGGTCGCCGTCACTTGGCCTGGAACACCACCGGCAGCGAGAGCGGAGACCGGAAGGCCAGACCCTCGATGTGCGGAGGCTCCGCAGCCGGGTCCAGCGTGAACGGACCGAGGCGGTCGAAGAGGGCGTTGATCGCGATCCGAGATTCCATCCGGGCCAAGTGCATGCCCAGGCACACGTGGACACCGAAGCCGAAGCCGACGTGTTGACGCTGTTCCCGGAACATGTCGTAGCGGTCGGGGTCGGTGTACTTGCGCTCGTCACGGTTGGCTGCGCCGATCAGCAGGGCCATGTCCGCGCCGGCGTCGATCTTCACACCGGCCAGCTCGGTGTCGCGGACGGCGCGGCGCAGGATGACCGTCACCGGCGGCTCCCAACGCACCACCTCTTCGAAGGCCTGCTGAAACAGCGAGCGGTCGGTGTAGAGCGCATCGAACTGCTTCCGGTCGTTGAGCAGTGCGAAGAGCAGGCTGCCCGAGGCCCGGTAGGTCGTCTCCACGCCGGCCGGCAGGAGCAGGCGCAGGAACGAGCAGATCTCCTCGTCCGTCAGGTGCTCGCCGTCGACCTCGGCCCGGACCAGGTCGCTGATGAGGTCGTCGCCCGGGTGGGCCCGGCGGTCCGCCATCACGTCGGCGAAGTAGTCGCGCAGCGCCGCTGAGGCCGCCATGCCGCGCTCCCAATTGGCGGCGACGCTGGTGATCTCGAGCGCCCACCGCTGGAAGCGGGGGTAGTCCGAGCGGGGCAGCCCGAGGATGCGCGCGATGACCTGGACGGGGAAGTTGAACGTCACCGTCCGCACGAGGTCGGTACGGCCGTCCGCGATGAAGCCGTCGACGAGCTCGTTGACCACCACGGCCACGAGCCCCTCCTCCCAACGGGCGAGCATCTTGGAGCGGAAGCTCGACGCCACCAGGTCCCGGATGGCCTTGTGCTCCGGCTCGTCCATCTGGAGGATCGTGCGCCCCATGACCGTTCCCATCACGTCCTCGTAGACACAGGAGGAATACGTCTCGTTGTCGCGCAGCACCTGGACGACCTCGTCGAAGCCGAAGACGGTGATGGGGGGCGGCCCGGAGGGGTTCCAGTGCTCCTCCCCTTCGCCGAGGTCGATCGGCCCCCTGTGGACGGGGGATTCCCGGGCGAGCTGGCGGAACTGGGGGTACGGGTCGAGGATCGTGCCGCTGACCACGTCTTTCAGCTCGAATGGGTCGAACGGAATGTCTGTGGAATCGGCCGCCGTCTCAATTCCTGGCATTTGGTCCCCTGACCCCCTACTTTAGGGGTGTTGGTGCGGGAGGTTCCCTGACGCTCGTGTCATCTATAGCAAACAACCGTTGGGGGAGTCGAGCGCCGAGGGGCGGGTGCGAGGCAGCTTCACAGCAGCGCCATTCCGCGCGTCACGTGCGGACAACCCGGCAACTCGGGGGGTCAAGGAACGGAGAATGGCATGAACATGACGGTCGACTCCCAGACCCAGACCCAGGGCGACGATCACGCCGACCCACGCCGCGACGGTCTGAGCGCGCGGAGCGCGCAGAGCACGAGAAGCGCGCAGAGTGCACAGAGCGCGCACGGTGGGCGCCCCGGGGGCCGGAGCGGCCCCGGTCGGTATGCCGGACACGGCGGCGCCTCGGCCGGTTCGGCGACTCGCAGCCGGATACTGCAGATCGCGCTCACGCTGATGTCGCAGCGCGGTGTCGACGGGACGAGCATGCGGGACCTGGCCTCAGCGGCGGGCCTCAACGTGGCGTCGCTGTACCACTACTTCCCGAGCAAGCGCGAGCTGCTCGAAGCAGTCCTGGTGGAACACGGATTCCTCCCGATCCACGCGCCCCGGCCCGAGCCCCGTGAGTACACGAACGACATCAACTCGCCTCTGGCGCAGTTGCTGGCCGACATCCTCGTCTCCATGTTCGAGGTCGAGGACTTCGTGCGTCTGATGTGCGGCGAGGCCATCCGGGGCGAGTCGACCGCCCGCTCGACCGGCCTCGATCTGTTCACGACGTTCGAGAGCTCGATTGAGGAGTGGATCGGCAAGCACCGACCGGACCTCTGCCAGCTGGGCGACGCGGGCCCGGTGTCGCGCTTGTTGTCCGCCATGGTGGTCGGCACGTTCGTCCAGCACGCCGCCGGCGCAACGACGGACGGCGGCGAGGACCTCATCGCCTTCTCGCTCCGGCGTGCCCGCGAGGCCGCCAACGTCTTGCGACCCCCCGAATAGGGGGGCTTGCCGTCGGCGGGAGCGCGACGCACACTGTCGCCCGTGCCGACACCTTCCACACCCTCCGCTGCGCCCACTGCGGTGGCCACGGCGACGTTCGCTCCCCCGGTGACCGCGAGGAACGTCTGGCTGTACCGCCTCGACTTCTCGAACCTGCCCGAGTACAACCCCGACGTCTCCGGCGTCGAGCGGGTGCGGGAGGGCGACGGCGACGGCGTCGGCGGCATCCTGGGTCCGGGCGCCCGATATGCGTTCCGACTGGCAGACGCGCGACAGGCGGGGGTCAGCCACCCCGTCGAGCTGTGGCTGGAGGATGCCACTGAGCCGACACTCGTCGCGGCCGGCATGGACGGGGGCAGCCAGGCCTACGAGGAGTTCGTCGTGCGTCCGCTGGACGCGGGCGGGTGCGAGGCGACGCTGACGCTGTGGGTGACGCTCCCCGAGGGCCTGGCCGACGACCTCGTCGCGGCCGCCGCCGCCGGGAGCCTCGAACAGATCAGCAAGGAGGTGCGCCTCATGAAACAAGTGCTCGAGGCGCGGGCGGGCGTGGCGGCGGCCAGCTGACCCTGGCGACGCGGCGCAGACGGCTTCTTGTTCGTGCGCGGGTGTCGTCGCGCTGAGGTTGTCGTTGGCGCGTAGCCCGTGACGTTCCGGCCGGGCCCGGCCGGCAGGAGCACGCCGGAATTCGGTCCGGCAATGCTGGCCACGTCGGCCCACCCGATGGGCCGGCTCCTGTGAGGCCCGGCCCATGAGGCCATCAGTCCTTCAGTCCTTCAGTCCATCAGTCCATCAGTCCATCAGTCCATCAGTCCATCAGTCCATGGCGGCGTCGTCCTCGTCGTCGCAGCAAGCGCACGTGAGCAACTGCCTCTTGCAGGCCGGGCACTGCTCGAGATCGCATCCGTGGTGGTGTACCGCTCCCTTGGGCACGCCGCAGTCACCGCAACGCTCGGTCATCTCATCGAACGGGTAGCCGCTTTCGTCCCCCCAGCGGATCGGCGGGAGGTCGACGCCACGGAGGCGGAGCGGCTCCTCGCTGCAGCTGGTCCCGTGGATCATGTCGTTCCCGCAGTACGTACAGATGGCCACCGGGCTCAGCCTCCGTCTCCTTCTGTCGTGTGTGGTCGTGTCATGGGTCGTCGTGTCGTGCGTCACGCCTCTCCTTTTGTGGAGAACGGTCGGCCGTGCGGGTCGGGTGACGCGGATTCTTCGGGTTTTTTCCGTTGTCTTCATTCGGTTGTCCTCATTCGGTTGTCTTCATGGGCGGCAGGGAGTCGTGTTCTCGTCCGTGGGATGTCACAACCGAGTGGTTCGATGGGTTTCGTCATGGGAATCGACGAGCTGGCGCAAGCCATCGACGAACTGATCGCAGAAGGCGTCGATGCACACTGTGACGCGACGTCCATCAAGTCCTTGGTGCGCCAGCACTCGCGGTTGGAGTCGGTGGTTTCGACGGCCGTCGGCGCCTACGACACCTCGGGCGACTGGGCGCTCGACGGAGCACGGAGCGCCCAGGCCTGGCTGGCGCGGTCATGCCGCCTCCCGAAGGCGACGGCAAGGCGGATGGTGCGCCGCAGCCGGCACTTGCACCACCTCCCGGTCGTGGCCCAGGCCTTCGAGGACGGTGAGATCAACGCCGCACACGTCGACGCCGTTGCCACGGTACGCCGGGACGACACGGAGGCGGCCTTGGAGCGCGACGAGCCACTGCTGGTGAAGCAGGCGAAGCGTCTGAGCTTCGAGCATTTCGCCAAGGCGGTCTCCTACTGGGACCAACTCGCCGACCCAGACGGGACCGAAGAGGCGGCCGAGGCGCGGCGGGCCCGGCGCGACGTCTACCTCGAGCCCAGCATCAACGGGATGTACCTGGGGTCGATGACGCTCGACCCGATCTCGGGATCGATCGTGGCGGGGGAGCTCGGCCGGATCGAGGACGAGTTCTTCAAGGCCGATTGGGCCCGCGCCCGGGCCGAGCTCGACCGGGACCCCACGGTCCAGGACCTTTGGCGCACGCCGTCGCAGCGCCGGGCCGACGCACTGGTGGAGATGGCGGGCCGGTCCTCGATGGTGCAGCCCGACGGCGTCGCCCGACCGCCCGCTCCGCTCTTCAGCGTCCTGATCGACTGGCCCACGCTGTCGGGCCGGGTCTGTGAGCTCGCCGAGGGCATCGTCGTCTCCCCTGGCGAGCTCGTCCCGTGGCTCCCCATGGCCGACCTCGAGCGGGCGGTGATGGAGCCGTCCGGACGGGTCGAGGTCTCCAAGACGCGCCGGTTATTCAGCGGTGCCACCCGGCGGGCCCTCGAACTGCGCGACCGTGAGTGCGTCCACCTGTTCTGCGACGTGCCCGCCTCGCGATGCCAGGCGGACCACATCCTTCCGTGGGCACAGAGCGGCCGCACCGCCCAGGACAACGGGCGCTTGCTCTGTGGATTCCACAACCGCCTCCGCAACCAGCGGCCCCCGCCTCAGCGGGAGTAGGTCCGAGGCCGAGAGCCCAAGGGGGAAACGATCGGAAATGGAGCAGGCGTGCCGCTTTGGCGCGCCTGCTTTTTGGTGTGCCTGCTTGTGTGTGTGTGTGTGTGTGTGTGTGTGTGTGTGTGCTTGTACCGTTGTCACGCCCGGCTGCAAGCGGCCTGGGAGCCGGCCGATCCGAGGCGGAACCGTCAGTCGGTGTACTGCGCGTTCGCGTCCTGGAGTCGCTCGGCCAGGTTCGCGAGCATCTTCACCCCGATGCTCGGCGTCGTCATCAGCATGGACCGGAACTCGCGCGAGTCGAAGACCAACAGCACCATGGGAGTGACGGCGACAACGTCGGCGGTCCGCAGGCCGCCGTGCAGGAGGGCGAGCTCGCCGAAGTAGCCGCCGGTGCGAAAACGCTTCACTTCCTTGGTGCGCACGCGGCACGAGGCGGTGCCTTCGAGCACGAGAAAGAACTCCCGCCCGGGCTTGCCGTCTTCAGTGAGGTAGACGCCCTCGTCCGCATCGATCGGCGTGCCGAGGTGGGCGATGGCTCGCAGCTCGTTGCGGGAGCACCCCGTGAACAACGGCACTGCTCCGAGAAACTCGATCTGCTTGCTCGGGATCCGGCCTGCCATGTGAGTCGCCTCTCGCTCGGTCCCCCTGCCAACGCTTGGGGGGAGCGTATCGTCCCGAAAGCGGGGCGAACAGGGATGTGACGTGCGGAAACCCGAGCGAAGCCCGAGGAAACCCGGGGCTCAGCCGCCGGCCCGCAGGCGCTGGCGCAGCACGAACTTCTGGATCTTGCCCGATGGCGTCCTCGGCAACTCTTCGACCACCCGGAGCTCCTCGGGCCACTTCTGGCGGGCCAGACCCGCCGCGTCGAGATGGGTGCGCACCGCATCGAGGTCGGGCGCTTCGGCTCCTGGCTGCATGCGGAAGAACGCGCACCCGTGCTCCCCCAGCCGCTCATCCGGCGCCGCGACCACCGCGACCTCCGCCACGCCCTCCATGTGGGCCAGCAGCTGCTCCACCTCGGCCGCGCTCACGTTCTCGCCGCCGCGGATGATGATGTCCTTCACCCGGTCGGTGATGGTGAGGTAGCCGTCGGCGTCGATCACGCCGACGTCGCCGGTGCGGAACCAGCCGTCCGCGTCGATCGCCTCGGCGGTCAGGGCGGGGTCGGTGTAGCCCGCGAAGCGGTCGGGGCCGCGGGAGAGGATCTCGCCCGGCTGACCCACGCCGACGTCGTGACCGTCCTCGTCGACGGTGCGGATCTCCACCCATGGAAGGGGCTCGCCGTCGGTGTGGATGCGCTTCTCGCGCGGCGCCTCGTGCTCCGACCCGGTGACCGAGGGGTGCTCGGTGCTGCCGTAGGAGCGCACCAACGAGATCCCGAGCTCGTCGGCGCGCTCGGCCACCGCGTCGGGGATGGGCGAGCCGCCGAGCCCGATGAAGTGCATCAGTTCCACGTGCTCGGGGCCGAAGCCCGGGCAGTCGAGCAGGCTGGTGAAGAAGTACGTCGAGCCGCTGCCGGCCGCGATCTGCTCCTCCACCATGGACTCGAGCACCGTCGGCGGGTCCCAGCCGTCGATCATGTAGATGGGCTTCCCGCCCACCAGCGGGCACAGCAGGCCGCCGAGCATGCCGATGGCGTGGCCCACGGGGGCGCCGACGAGCCCGGGGCGGTCGCGGTTCGCCTGACGGCCGGAGAGCTGGCGGACCTCGCAGCCCAGGGTGCGGTGGGTGTGCACGACGCCCTTGGGGTCGGCGGTGGTGCCCGAGGTGTAGGCGATCAGGGCGGGGCTGTCAGGGTCGACCGCCACCGGGCCGTCGATGGGCTCCGCCCGGCGCAGGTCCTCGAAGCGGCCTTGGCCCGACGTCGCTGCCGTCCCCGCCGTCCCCGCCCCCGCCGACAGCACCGGCAGGTCCTCGTCCTCGGGGTGTCCCACGACGACGACGTGTTCCAGGTCGACGAGCCCGTCACGGATCGTCGCGAGCTCCGCCAGGTAATCGCGCCGTCCGATCGCCGACACGATGACGAGCGCCCGGGCGCGGCTCTGGCGCAGGATGAACCCGACCTCCTTCGGACCGTAGAAGTGGACGATGGGCACCAGCGTCACGCCGAGCATGGCGCAGGCGTAGAACGTGACCGCCGCCTCGACCCAGTTCGGAAGTTGGAAGGCCACGACGTCCCCCGGTCCGAGGCCCAGGGCGCGCAGGCCGCCGGCGACGTGGAGCGCCTCCTCGAACACGTCGCCGACCGTTCCGAGGTACGGGCGGGTCGGCGACCAGATGCGGAACCGGCGCTGTGGATCATCGAGCAGCGCGTCGCGGAGGAACTGGCCGAGCGAACGGTCGTCCCACGCGCCCTCGTCGCGGTAGCGGGCGGCCAGGTCGGCCGGCATGGGGCCGAGCTCGAAGGAGAAGGGGGTTCGGGTTGGGGCCGGCGTCGGGGCCGGGGTCGCCGTCACGCCGGAGGCTCGTCGATGAACAACGCCGCGAGCCGATGCCGCTGCTCGCCGGCACCGCCGGAGAGAATCTCGTTCTGCTTCACCCGCTTGAAGAGGAAGTGCGCGTCGTTGGCCCACGTGAAGCCGACGCCGCCGTGCAGCTGGATGTCGTCGCCTGTCACCCGCACGCCGGCGTCCGCCGCGTAGCTCGACGCCATGGCGGCGGCCTGGGCCCGCTCGGGCGCCTCGGTGTCCGACGCCCAGGCGGCGAACTGGAACCCGGCCCGGGCCATCTCGACCTGTTGGAACATCTCGACCAGGCGATGGCGCACCGTCTGGTACGTGGCCACCGGCTTGTCGAACACGATGCGCTCCGAGGTGTAGGCGATGGCCTCCGCCAGGGCGCGGTCGGCCGCGCCGACCGTCTCGGCGGCGAGCGCCACCGCGACGTCGTCCTGGTGGCGTTGCCACAGCCCCGACTGGTTCCCGGGCGGCCCGAGCGGGACCACCGGCGTCTCGTCCAGCACGAGGCGGGCCAGCTTGCGGGTGGGGTCGAGCGAGGGCACGGGCTCGACCGTCGTCCCGGCGCGCTCGGAGGGCGACTCGAGCAGGTACGAGCGCACGCCCTCCTCGCTGCGGGCCACGACGATCACCCAGTCCGCCGTGTGCCCGTCGACCACCGCCGCCTTCTCGCCGCTCAGCACCCACTGCGCCGCCTTGCGGCGGGCGCGCGTCCGCACTGTGGCCAGCGGCTCGCCGTGCCCCTGCTCGCCCAGGGCGACGGTGCCCCGGCGGGTGCCCGCGGCCAGGTCGCTCAGCAGCTCGGCGGCGCCCAGGGCGCGGGCCGCCCGGGTGGCGGCGACGGCGGAGGAGAAGAACGGCCCCGGGAGCGGGATGCGGCCCATCTGCTCGAGGACGATGCACGTCTCGAGCAGGCCGGCGCCGGTGCCGCCGTGCTCCTCGGGCACCAGCAGGCCGGTCCACCCCAGGTCGATGAGCGTCGACCACAGGCCGGAGGTGATGCCGGCGGGGTCGTCGGCCAGCTCGCGCAGCAGCTGGGGGCTGCACTCGCGTTCGAGCGCGGCGCGCGCCACCTCTTGGAGCGCCAGCTGTTCCTCGTCGTACGTGAAGTCCACGGCCTCCCCTACGCGTTCGGACAGTTCGGACAGTTCGGACAGTTCGGACAGTTCGGACAGTTCGGACAGTTCATACAGGTGACCCGTCAAGTCTCCCGGCAGCGGTTCAGCCGCGAATGTACGCGGTGCGGCACCGCGCCGTTCCCTGACACCAGCGTCACAGTACACGGGAGGTCGGCTACCCTTCCCGGCGTGGATTTCGCCCTGGCGCCCGAGGACGAGAAGTTCCGCGACGAGCTCCGGGCGTGGCTGGACGAGAACCTGCCGCCGTTCTTGGAGGCTGAGGCCCTCGGGGATGATGCGCAGCTGAGCGGCGAGGCGAGCCAACAAAGGCGGCAGAAGTGGCAGCGCAAGCTCCACGAGGGTGGCTGGGCCGCCATCCACTGGGGGCCCGAGTACGCCAAGGGGCGCACCGTCAACGCCATGCAGCGGCTCCTCTATTCGGAGGTGATGGCCGAGTACCGCACGCCGGGCATGTTCAACACGAACGGGATCTGGCAGATCGGGCCGATGATCATCCAGTGGGGGACGGAGGAGCAGAAGGCGGAGTGGTTGCCCTCCATCCTCGAGGCGGAAGAGCACTGGTGCCAGGGCTTCAGCGAGCCGATGGCGGGCAACGACCTGGCCAACCTGCGCACGACGGCGATCTACGACGCGGCGGCCGACGAGTACGTCGTCAACGGCTCGAAGATCTGGATCTCCTCGGCGCACCTGGCCACGTGGGGGCTGTTCCTGTTGCGGACGGACCCCGGCGCGATTGAGCGCGGGAAGAAGCACGAGGGCATCACCGCCTTCATCATCAACATGAAGACGCCGGGCATCGACGTGCGGCCGATCCGGGACATGGCGGGCGAGGAGCTGTTCAACGAGATCTTCTTCTCCGACGTGCGCATCCCGGCCAAGTGGCGGCTCGGCGACGAGGGCGCCGGCTGGATGGTGGCCATGGGCACCCTCGGCTACGAGCGCGTGGGCATCGCCTCGCAGATCGCGATCTTGGCGGCCGACCTGCGCGCCGTGGTGGAGGCCGCCCGCTCGGTGAACCCGGGTGCGCTGGAGGACCCGTCGCTGCGGGACCGCATCGCGAAGGTGTGGACGGAGATCGAGCTGGCCCGCCTGCTGTCGCTGCGGGCGCTGTCCAAGATCATGAAGGGCGAGAAGAACTGGCCCGAGGTGCCCTTCGCCAAGCTCTCCTGGTCATCGATGGCGCAGACGCTGGCCGAACTGGCGGTCGACCTGCTGGGACCGGCGGGGTTGCTGGCGCGTGGGGGGCCGGACTCGGTGGACCGGGGGAAGTGGACCCGGTTGTACGCCTTCCAGCGCTACTCGACCATCGGCGGTGGCTCCACCGAGATCCAGAAGAACATCATCGCCGACCGGGCTATCGCCATGCCCGGCAAGTCGCGCTCCTGACGCCGACGTTGACGGCGGCCGCACCGCAGCGAGTGAGCGTCCGATGAGCGCCGATGTGAGCGCCCGATGTGAGCGCCCGATGAGGGCCGATGTGAGCGCCCGATGAGCGCCCGATGAGCGCCCGATGAGCGCCGACCCCCGAGCCGCCTGCATCATCGGCGTCGCCCGCCACACCTGGCACCCCACCGACGACGAGGTCGTCGCGGCCGGCGGCCGCGCGCCCGAGCCGCTCGACATGTGGGAGCGGGTGGTGCGGGAGGCGGCGTCGGACGCCGGCGCCGGTGCCGGTGGCGGTGGCGGTGGCGGTGGCGGTGGCGGTGGCGGTGCGGGGCTGCTGGCCGGGCTCGAGAGCATCGACGTCGTGTACTCGCAGTCCTGGCAGTACGACGACGCCGTGCAGCGGCTGTCCGAGCGGGTGGGCGCCGCGCCGGCCCGGCGCCGCTACTCGGGGATCGGCGGGTCGGTCCCTCACGTGCTGGCCACGGAGGCGGCTGGGCAGATTCGGGCTGGCAACCTCGACCTCGCACTGATCACCGGCGCGGAGGCCCTGGCCACCGTCCGCCGACTGAAGAAGGCCGGCGAGCGCCCGCAGTGGTCGAACAAGCCGGCGGAGAAGCGGCCCTTCCCGATGGACATGGAGTTCGACCCGTCCGAGATCAGCCACTCGGTGTTCGAGGCCTACCTGACGTTCGCGCTGTTCGACAACGCGCGGCGGGCGCATCTGGGCCGGGGGCTGGACGAACATCGTGCTGCGCTGGGCCGGGTGATGGCGCCGATGACCGAGGTGGCGGCGGCCAGCCCCGCCCACGCGTGGTTCCCGGTGGCGCGCGGCGCCGCCGAGATCGCCGAACCCACGGCGGACAACCGCCTGGTCGCCTACCCCTACACGAAGCTGATGACCTCGATCATGGACGTCGACATGGCGGCGGCGGTGATCCTCGCCTCTGCGGCGAAGGCGGACGAGCTCGGCGTGCCGGAGGAGCGGCGGGTCTACCTGCGCGGGTACGGCTACGCCGAGGACCCGGTGCACGTCGCCGGGCATCCCGAGCTGTGGCGCTCCCCCGCCATGGCGGCGTCGGCGCAGGCGGCACTGTCGGGGGCCGGCATCGGGGCGGACGACGTCGCCTACCTGGACCTCTACTCGTGCTTCGCGTCGTCGGTCTGCTTCGCCCTGGACGCCCTCGGCATCGGCGAGGGCGACCCGCGGGCGTCGGCGGTCACCCGGACCGGCGGGCTGCCCTATCACGGCGGCCCGGGCTCGAACTACGTGACCCACTCGCTGGCAGCCATGGCGGAGACGCTGCGTGCCGACCCGGGCTCCTTCGGCGTGGTGAGCGGTGTGGGGATGCACATGCAGAAGCACGCGTACGGGGTGTGGTCGACCGCGACGGGCCCCGGGGTGGTGGCGGACCCGGCCCCCTACGAGGCGGCGGCCGATCCGCTAGGGATCGTCGGCTCGCCGTCAGGGCCTGCGACGGTGGCGACCTACTCCGTGCTGCACGGACGGGACGGGGAGCCCGAGCGGGCGCTGCTGGTCTGTGACCTGCCCGAGGGTGGCCGCTGCTATGCGCTGTTGGAGGGTGGGGCAGCGACCCTCGCCGAGGCCGAGCTGGACGAGCTGGTCGGCCGACGGGTGGTACTGACGCCGAAGGAACAGCTGAACCTGGCCGAGCTGTCCTGACGCCACTCCCGTTGCGCTGCGGCGCCGAGGTTGCTGACGGCAGGCGCGGCGACAACGTGGTCGTGCCTACGCCTCGCTGATTCGTTCGTGCTCGCGACCGCCAACCCTGCGCCTCCGCAGCGCTCACGCCTGGGAGTGCAGTGAGGTTCCGCCCAGCGGGTGTCGGGCGAGGCGCCTCGCCGATCCCGAGAACACCTTGTGATCGGAAGCACGTATGAAATCGGTGGCGTGAAGCCACGCGATCGTGGCGACGCCATTTCGGCGGTTCTCGTAGTCCACGATCAATCACGATCAGTCACGATCAGTCGACCGACTCGCCCATCGCCAGGAGCTCGCCCCATCGCAAGGAAGCCGCCGAGCCCTTGCGCCGACACTCCTCAAAGGTCCGAAGACCCTTGACGTACCGAGGTTGGCCCCATAACGTCACTCGCGTTTGGCGAATTTCTTCGGGTGATTGGCGTCACCAAGCGGTCGCTCGCCACGCGCAGTGCCAAAGTCCGGGCGGATCAATTTCCTCCGGCTGAGAGCAAAGGCAGGTGGATGATGGGGCGAGTTCGTCGTGTGTCGTTGGGTGCAGGAATGTCACTGGCGCTCTCGATCGGCGTGCTGCCGCTGCTGGGTGCGGGCGTGGCCCACGCCGGGACGGCAGATCCGATCGGGACCATTTACGTCGCGGACGCAGAGACGAACCAGATCGACGTCTTCGCTCCCGGCGCCAACGGCAATGTGGCGCCCGAGCGGATCATCTCCGGCGCGGCCACGGGATTGTCCGTCCCGGCCGATGTCAAGGTGGACAACGCCGGCGACATCTACGCCTCGAACTTCGGGAACAACAGCATCACCGAGTACGCCCCCGGCTCAGGCGGGAACGTCGCGCCGATCAACACCATTTCAGGGTCCAATACGCTTCTCGACAACAACGACGACATGTCGTTGGCTCCCGACGGCACGTTGTACGTGGGTATGGACTCCGAGCCCCTCGTCGTCGTGTTCGCACCGGGGGCGACGGGAAACGCCACGCCGATCCGGACCATCACCGGCTCGAACACCGGGCTCGGCAGTGACGTCGACGGCGTCGGGGTCGACGCGGCCGGGACGCTCTACATCGCCAACACCGATGATCAAGCCATCAGTGTGTTCGCTCCTGGCGCGAACGGCAACGTCGCCCCCGAATACACGATCTCCGGTTCCAACACCGGGCTGGAGGAGCCCGACGACGTGGTCGTCGGCTTCACCGGCAAGTTGTACGTGTCGAGCGTCAATGGGGTCCAGGTCTTCGCCCCCGGGGCCATGGGCAACGTCGCCCCGACCCAGAACATCACGCAGTCGGCCGGCGGCGAGTTCGACGACCTGGGCCTGGACGCCTCGGGCAACATCTACGTCACCAACTCGGGTGGGGCCACAGTGCCCGTGTTCGCGGCTGATGCCAACGGCCTGTCGACACCGATAGCCACCATCGCCGGTTCGAACACCACCCTCTCGGAGCCGGAGGGTGTCGCGATCGTGGGTCCGCCCGTGGCGTCATCGGCGACCGTGACCACCGCGGTGTCGGCGACCCCGATCGGGCTGGGCGACCCCACGTCCGACACGGCGACCGTCGCCGGGGGCACCAGCCCCACCGGATCGCTGGTTTTCAAGCTCTACGGGCCTAGCGACCCCACGTGCATCGCGACGCCGGTGTACACCTCGCCGCTGCAAAGCGTGAGCGGTGACGGGCAGTACCCGTCGCCCCCGTTCACGCCGACGAAGGAAGGTACTTACAGCTGGCAGGTTCTCTACAGCGGCGACAGCAACAACGCACCCGTCACCACCGCGTGCGCCGATCCGGCCGAGCAGGTGACGGTGGGGCCACCGGGCACGGGTATCAATCCCAACGGCTACCGGCTGGTGGCGAACGAGGGCGGGATCTTCGACTTCGGGCTCAACTTCAACGGCTCGCTGGCCAACAACCACCTCAATGCGCCGATCATCGGCATCGCCAACTCGCCGGGTCCGAACGGGTACCTCATGGCGGGCTCCGACGGTGGGGTCTTCGCCGAGGGCGGGGCCAACTTCTACGGCTCGCTCGGCGGTCAGAGTCTCTCCTCACCGATCGCGGCCATTGCGGCCACCCCGGCCGAGAACGGCTACTGGCTGGCCGCGCAGAACGGGAAGATCTACAACTTCGGCAACACGCCCGCCCTGCCGGCGATCCCGTTGCCGGCGGGGAGCAAGGTCGTCGGCATGGCCTCGACCACCACCGGCAAGGGCTTGTGGCTCACCGACCAGTTCGGCCACGTCTACGCCGAAGGTGACGCCCAGTACGAGGGCGCGCCGAGTGGGTTGCACCTGAGCGCCCCCATCACGGGTATCGCGGCGGCGGCGAGCGGTCAGGGCTACATCCTGGTCGCCACCGACGGTGGGGTCTTCAACTACGGGGTTGCCTTCCACGGTTCGGTGCCGGGATCGCTCAAGCCGGGCCAGAAGCTCAACGCCCCCGTCGTGGGCGTCGCAGTGACCCACTCGGGTAACGGGTACTGGGAGGTCGGCGCCGACGGCGGGGTGTTCACCTACGGCGACGCCCCGTTCCTGGGCTCCATCTACACCGCCATCCCGGGCAAGACGCTCAACGGGCCGATCGTGGGGATTCAGCACCTGGGTCAGCCCCAGGCAGCCTGACCGGACTTGCTGCGCTGACCCGCTCCGAGTGGAGTGGGTCAGCGCAGACTCCGCGTCACCACACGGAGATCAGCTACACGACGGGTGGAGCTAGGGGTTGGACCCCGTCGTCGGGCCCGGTCCGGTGCCGCCGGTCACGCCGGTCACGCCGGTCACGCCGGCTCCGGAGTTGCCGGAGGAGTTGCCGGAGTTCCCGCTCACTGACGATCCATCGGCACCCGAGCCTTTGGTGGTCTTGCAGTTGACACTCGGTCCGCCGGACGTGTTCGGCGGGTTCGCCGGCGAGCACGTCCCGGTGGCCGGGGGCGGTGGTGCGGGTACACCGGACTTCGATCCTGCCTGACCCAGCGGGAACTTCGTACCCATCTGACTCAACGGAACGAGGGGTTCCGCCGTCGTCCCCGAGGCCTTCGTCACCTGAGCCGAGTTCGCATCGGTGGATCCCGGCCACCAGGCCACGAACCAGCCATCGGCCACCGTCGCCACGATGTCCTGCCCGTCCTTCAGCACCAGCGTGACTCCGGTCACCCCGGTTGCTACCCGCCCGTCGACGAAGGTGTAGGGCCCGTCGGCCGACGTCGTCAGCTGGTTCTGCAAGACCTGGTTCAGGTCACCGGAACTCGTACCCTCGAGGCTCACCAGTGAACCCACACCGTCTTGCGCCCCCGACCCGCCACCGCCGGCGGTCTGGCTGCCGACGCTGAGCGTTCCCGATTGCGCGCCGCCGGAGCCGCTGGAGGGAGAAGTGATCCGGTTGACCTCGGTGAAGGACGGACCCGTGAAGCAGGTCGCATACGAAGTGCCATTCTGCAGCAACGTGATGGTGAAGGGTCCACGGACGTCTGTCAGCAGCGTCTGCCAAGCCCCGGTGCCGGAGCCCGTCCCAGCTGGCCCTGACGAGGCGCTGGAAAGCGTGCTGATGCAGTCCGGGGCGGCGGAGGACGGCGCGGACGACGATGCCGGTGTCGCGCTCCAGCCGGCGTAGGCGGGCGTCGCCCCGCCCAGCACGACCGCGAGGACCGTCCCGACCGTGGCGGCGCTGGCCGCCGCGCCGGCGCCGACGGCGACCGGGACCGCGAGCAGGTGGCGGCGCGGGCGGTAGTCGACGGACCGCAGGCGTTCGGTGGCCGCCCTCGGCATCGATGCGGCCTGTTGGGCCAACGCCTGGCTCAGTTCCTCTTCGAGTGTTGAATGCATCATGTGACGCTCCCTTCGTTCGTGCGTACGTCCTGCGTGCCGGTGGTCGAGTGGTGGGGTCCGTTTTCGTCGTTGGGGCCGCTGGGGCCTCTGGGACCATTGGGGCCGCTGGGCCTGCTCCTTCCGTTCGGGCTGCCGTGGTCGGTCTCGACGGTGGGCAGCTCGGCCACCCGGCGGAGCCGCTCGAGCGCCCGGGACGTCGTGCTCTTGACGGTGCCCACCGAGCAGCCCATCGCCTCGGCGACGTCCGCCTCGGAGAGGTCTTCGAAGTAGCGCAGCACCAGCGCGGCCCGTTGACGGGGCGGCAGCTCGCCGAGCGCGCGCGTCAGGTCGGCGCTGGCCTCGACCCGCCCGAGCGCCCGGATGGAGGCGTCGTCGTGGTGCTCGTCGAGCGGGCCGGCCGCGGCGTGTCGGAGCTCGGCACGGCGACGGCTCCGGCGCTTCCCCTCGTCGAGCGCGAGGTGGACGAGCACCGTGCGGGCGTAGGCGGTCGGGTGGTCCATCTTGCGTACTCGTGGCCAGCGGCGTGCGACTCGGAAGAGGCACTCCTGCACCAGGTCCTCGGCCTCGGCGAAGTCCCACGCGATGAGGTAGGCGGAGCGCAGGAGCCCGTCGGCCGAGTCTGTGACGAACCGGTCGAACTCGAGTCGAGATCGGTCTTGGCCACGGCGTCCCTCCATCACCACCCTTAACCCCTCCCGGGAGGTGAAAGGTTGCCTGCCCCGTGCGAAAGGCTCCTCACCAGGACACGCTGCGGGTTCCGATGGGCCGGGTTCAGCGGCAGGCGGCGGATCCGGTTCGGGACGGCGTGATGACGAACCCTCCACCGCGGTGGGAGGGCCACCGGCCACTCAGCGAGCGGCGTGGAAGTCGATGAAGTCCGACACCCGCAGGAGCCGGAGGAAGCCTCGCTCGAACCACAGCACGTGCTGACGGTGGAGGTCCGTCACGATCTCGGGGTCGGTCAGTTCGTGCGTGGTGCGCCGCGTGGTGAGCCGGACCGCGCCGTGGGCCAAGGCGTTCTTCACCCACTCGGAGTCCCGGCCGTAGGTGAGCGCGATGCGGAACCCGTCCTTGGTCCGAAAGACCAGCACGGGTGTGCGGTACACGTTGCGGGTTCGCCGGCCCACGTGGGTCACGATCCCCATGCCGGGCAGGAACCCGGCGAGGTGAAGCACCACCTTGTTGGGGACCTTCTTGTTGAAGCGCGCCATCCGCCGGCCCAGGCGCGGCCGGGGCGGAACGAGGGAGACGGCCGACCGGCGCTGGGCGGAGTGCGCCGCGCTCATACCAAGGTCAGCCCTCCGTCGACCGCCAGCACCTGCCCGGTGACATAGCTGGCCTCGTCGGACAGCAAGAACACCGTCGCCGCCGCCACCTCCCACGCCGTGCCCTGCCGGCCCAGCGGCACCGGCGTCCGCGTGCGCGAGGGGCGTCCGGCCGAGGCGGCCCGGCCGAGCGGCGTGTCGATCAGGCCGGGGGCGATGACGTTGGCCCGGATACCGCGCCGCGCGCCCTCCATGGCAACGTGGCGGCTCAAGCCGATGAGGCCCGCCTTGGAGGCGTCGTAGGCGGGGATGCGGCTACCCGGCCGCAGGCCGGCCACCGACCCCATGAACACGATCGACGCGTGGTCGGGCAGGGTCACCAGGGCACGGCGGACCAACATGAAGTGGGACCGGAGGTTCAGCGCGAAGGTGCGGTCCCATTCGTCGGGTGAGGTGCCGGCCACGCCCATCCCGAATCCGGTGCCGACGTTCAGCACGAGCCCGTCGGTGGTCAGGCCCGGTTCGTCGGAGACGGCGAGGCGGCACCCCTCTTCGGTCGTGACGTCGGCGACGACGACCGCCGCCTTGCCGCCCTCCTCGGTGATGAGGCGCCAGGTCTCCTCGACCGCCACCTCGTCGTGGTCGACGCAGACGACCGAGGCCCCCTCGCGCGCGGCACGCACCGCGATGGCCCGCCCGTTGCCCAGCGGTGCGTCGGGGTCCCGGGAGGGCTGCGTGCCGGCGCCGACGACGGTGATGCAGCGGCCTTCGAGGAGCCGGGCCATCTAGGCCGCCGGCCCGCCGGGGACGCTGCGCGCGTAGGCCTCGGCACGCGGTTCGAGCTCGATGCGCAACGAGCGCAGCACGGTCGTCAGCATGAGGTAGTGCGCGATGAGCATGAGGAGCTCGATGATCTCGCCGTCGCTCAGATGTGCCGACAACGCCGCCCAGGTCGGGTCGGACACGGCGCCGGCGCCGGCGGTGTCGTCCACCGCCGCCAGGGCGGCCCGCTCGAGGGGCGACCACTCCACCGCATCGAGCCCGCCCTCGGCGCCGGCGCCCAGCGCCGCCATCTCGGGCCGGGTGACTCCTGCCGCCTCGCCCATCTCGAGGTGCTGCGCCCACTCGTAGCGCCCGTCGAAGCGGTAGGCCGTGCGCAGGATGACGAGCTCGCGGAGGCGGGCCGCGAGCCCGCCGCCGAGCAACGCGCCCCCGAAGCCCATCCAGCGCCGGAACAGCTCGGGGTTGGCCCGGGCCAGCGTGGCGAAGATGTGCATCGGCTCTGCCGTGCCGCCGGGCGAGGCCTCGAGCACCCGCCGCAGCCGGTCGTCCCACTCCTCGGGTGGGAGGGGTGCGATGCGGGGCCCGGGACTCGACATGGCCGCATCGTAGGCACGCGGGCCGGTGTGGTTCTCGTCCCGGCCGGGCGCGTGTGCGTTCAGCGCACCGGCCGGAACCCCATGGGCGGTGAACCCGAGCCAGGCAACCGCCTGATCGGCGCCTCCGGCCGGCTCACCTCGTCGATCAACCCGTAGTCCACTGCCTCGGCCGCCCCGAGAAAGAGGCCCCGCGTCAGGTCCTCGCCGACCACCTCCGCCGTCCTGCCGGTGGCGGCGCCGACGCGCTCGCAGAAGCGCTGCCGCTCGGCGGCGCGCAGTTCGGCCCACTGGGCGACGTTGCGCACGTGAGCCTCCATCTGTGTCGTGGGCTCACACAGCGAGAAGCGCGTGCTCGGCATGGCGGCCCGATGCGCGCACAGTGCCACCACCCCGATCGCCCCGCCGGCGACCTGGCCCAGGCACAGCGCCCGCACCGGCACGCCCATGAGCTCGATCACGTCCATCAGCGTCAGCGCCGGCGCCAGCGCGGCCTCGCCGCAGTCGACGCGCAGGGTGACCGGGTCGTCGCCCTCCGCATCGAGCGTCATCAGCTCGGCCGAGACGCGGGTGACGGTCATCTCGTCGAGCGGACCGTGCAGGAGCACGACGCGCTGGGCGAGGAGGCGGCGGGCCAGGGTCTCGGACAGCGACTCGGGACCGAACCCGTTCCCGGCCCCCGCTCCCGCCCCCGCTCCCGGGCCGGGCCCGCCCGGCGGGGTCGGCAGCCACGGCCAGCCCTGCTCTCGATCACCCATGTTCGATCCTCCATTCCAGCCGTGCCCCGAGGGCCACGGTGTAGCGCTCCACCGTGGAGAGACGGACGTCGAGCTCCCCGGCCTCGAAGCGGGCCACGGCCGACTGGGACGTGCCCATGCGTGACGCCACCTCGGCCTGGGACAGCCCCAGCTCCTGGCGCAGCGCCACCAGCTGGCCCGACACCGAACGGCGCCGCTCGGCCATCTCCCGGAAGCCGGGGAACACGGTCGGATGCCGTCGCTCGCTCACGATGCACCATTATCTCATATTTGATATAACGTGGAAAGGACCAAGAGACCAAAGCACCAGGAGCGCAGGAGACAAGGAGCACCGCCATGAGCACGAGCGCCAGCACCAGCACCAGCACCCGCACCCGCACCCGCAAAAGCACCCGGAGCAGCAGCGCCACCCCCACTCCTGGCCAGTTGCGCCAGGTCCTTGTGCCCACAGTGATCGAGGAAGGGAACAGGGGCGACCGCGCCTTCGACATCTACTCGTCGCTGCTGCGCGAACGGATCGTGTTCCTGGGCCAGGAGGTCGACGACCAGGTGGCCAACCTGATCATCTCGCAGATGTTGTTCCTCGAGGCGCAGAACAACGAGCGGGACATCTACCTGTACATCAACTCCCCCGGCGGGCAGGCCTACGCCGGCATGGCCATCTACGACGTGATGCAGCACGTCGAGCCCGACGTGTCCACCATCTGCGCCGGCATGGGCATGTCGGCGGCCGCCATGATCCTCTCGGGGGGCACGGCGGGGAAGCGTTTCGCGCTGCCGAACTCGCGCATCATGATCCACCAGGGCTCGGCCGGGACCCGAGGGGCGCCCTCGGACATGGAGATCCAGCTGCGCGAGGTGATGTCGCTCACCCGGCGAATGGCCGAGATCATCGCCCACCACACCGGGCGCCCGGTCGAGCAGGTGGCGCAGGACATCGACCGCGACCACTACATGACGGCGAGCGAAGCGCGCGACTACGGGATCATCGACGACATCATCATGCCGAGGCGGGGCGTGGCGGCCCCGACCCTCGAGGTTGCCAGCGCCTGATCCGTCGCTACCCCTCAGCGCCCGGTCGTGGTCGAGAGCCCCTACGCCAGGCCCCACGCGGTGGGCGCGCCCAGCGCCACCCTCGGCGCGGGCTGCTTCGCACCCCCGGCGAGGCGGCGCCTAAGGTGGGTGACACGGGTGTCAGGGATTGACCGGGACCCCGGACGGCACAAGGGGAGGACGAGATGCGCACCGAAGACCTGATCCTGGTCAGCGTGGACGACCACGTGATCGAGCCGAGGGGGATGTTCGACGGGCTGCTCCCGGCCAAGTACCAGGATGCCGCGCCGAAGCTCATCCGCCGGGACGACGGCACCGACGTGTGGGTCTACGACGGCAACCAGATCCCCAACGTCGGCCTCAACGCGGTGGTCGGCCGCCCGCCCGAGGAGTACGGGATCGAGCCCACCTCGCTGGAGGACATGCGGGTCGGCTGCTACGACGTGCACGAGCGGGTGCGCGACATGTCGGTCAACGGCGTACTCGGCTCCATGTGCTTCCCGTCGTTCCCCCAGTTCTGCGGCCAGCTCTTCGCCCGGCGAGAGGACAAGGACGAGGCGCGGGCGATGGTGCAGGCGTACAACGACTGGCACATCGACAGGTGGTGCGGCGCCGAGCCGGGCCGCTTCATTCCGTTGTCGATCCCCGTGATCTGGGACCCCGAGCTCGGTGCCGAGGAGGTCCGCCGGGTGGCCAAGAAGGGTTGTCACGCCGTGACCTTCTCGGAGAACCCCGAGAAGTTGGGCTGGCCCTCGCTGCACAACGAGCACTGGGATCCCTTCTGGACCGCCTGCGCGGACGAGGGCACCGTCGTGTGCATGCACCTGGGCTCGTCCTCGCAGATCCTCATGACGTCGGTCGAGGCACCGATCGACGTGATGATCAGCTTGCAGCCGATCAACATGGTGCAGGCCGCCGCCGATCTCGTCTGGTCGCCCATTTTGCGCAAGTACAAGGACCTGCGCTTCGCGCTGTCCGAGGGCGGCATCGGCTGGATCCCCTACGCCCTCGAGCGCATCGACTACGTGTACCAGCACCACCACAAGTGGACGGGCCAGGACTTCGGCGACCAGCTGCCCAGCCAGGTCTTCAAGGACCGCGTCATCACCTGTTTCATCGACGACGCCTTCGGTGTGCAGAGCCGCGACTACTTGAACATCGACAACATCACGTGGGAGTGCGACTACCCGCACTCGGATTCGACGTGGCCGCAGTCCCCCGAGGCCCTGATGAAGTATCTCGAGGGCGTGTCCGACGAGGACATCGACAAGATCACGCACCTCAACGCCATGAAGCACTTCCGGTTCGACCCCTTCAGCGTGCGCCCGCGCGAGAAGTGCACGGTGGCGGCGTTGCGGGCCGAGACGGCCGACGTCGACACCTCGCTGGTTTCGCGGGCCCGCGGCCAGACGAGCGTCAACGAGAAGGGCATCGTGAGCGTGAGCGGCTTCATGACGCGCCTCACCGACGTCAAAGAGGACTGAGGTTCACTCGAGGCGTCGTTCCACGCGGCCGCTTCTTCGCACTGCCGACCACACCCCACGTCCCACGACCGAACCGGAGCCCATGTCGATCGACTACGCCACCGGTGACGACCACGTCGTCACCATCACCATCAACCGCCCCGAGGCGCGCAATTCGCTCGACATGGAGCACTTCTACCAACTGCGCTGCGCCTGGGACCGCTTCGGCGAGGACGACGACGCCTACGTGGCGATCGTCACGGGCGTCGGGCGGGACTTCTGCGTCGGCGCCGACCTGAAGACCTACATCCCCCAGATCACCCAGCTGCAGAAGCAGATGAAGGCGGGCGAGGTGTCCGAGATCGACGGCTACCGCCTCGACGACGGGGTGAGGGCCGTGCTGCGGGGCACGAGGCTCTACAAGCCGGTCATCGCGGCGGTGAACGGCACGTGTGTGGCCGGCGGCATGGAGATGCTCGGCGGCACGGACCTGCGCGTGGCCAGCGACACCGCCACCTTCGCGGTGATGGAGCCCAAGCGCGGCCTCTTCGCCGGCGGCGGCACCACGGTGCGCCTGCCCCGCCAGATCCCGTACCCCGCCGCCATGGAGTTCCTCCTGTGCGCCGACCAGGTGCCGGCCCCGCGCGCCTACGAGATGGGACTGCTCAACGAGGTCTGCCGCCCGGCCGACTTGATGGAGCGCGCCTTGGACTACGCGCACCGCATCACGGCCAACGGGCCCTTCGCCGTCCGTAAGACCAAGGAGTCGGTGCTGCGCGGCCTGGCCACCGACATGAAGGAGGCCTACCGGATCGAGTCGGAGATCTCCGGCGAGGTATTCAGCAGCGAGGACGCCAAGGAGGGGCCGCTCGCCTTCGCCGAGAAGCGGACGCCCAACTGGAAGAACCGCTGACGCCGCAGACGCCGCTGACGCTGCCGCCCCAGGTCCCGGGCGACGTCGTCGCCTCGTTCTTCGAGCGCCTGACGGCCCGCGACTGGGCGTCGCTGGGCGGGCTTCTCGCCGAGGACATTGAGCGGATCGGACCCTTCGGCGACCGGGTCGTCGGCCGCGACCGGTACCTCGCCCTGCTATCGGGCAGCGTGCCGGCCCGCTACGGGAACGACGTGCATGGCATCGTCACCTCGGCCGACGGCCGCTTGGCGTGCGCGCGGGTGACCGAGCACCTGGCCTATCCCGACCGCGAGCTCCAACTTGAAGAGGCGTACTGGTTCCATCTCGACGCGCGAGGCGCCGTGGCCCGCGTCGAGATCTTCTGGCAGACGCCCGAGGCCGACCCCGGCGGGTTCGGCTCGGCGCGGAGCGTGGAGGGCGACGCCGGCGGCGCGCCGGCCGATGCGGGGTCACGCGAGCCGGGCGGGTAGACGAGCCTCAGGCTGCCGCCGGGCAGGCTCGCTGCGCTCAGCCCGAGTGGGTCGACATCACGCCCAGAGAACTGTGCCTCAGCGGTTCTGGGGGGTGCCGGCGCCACTCCTCTCGCCAGCGCCAGTAGATGGCGGTGAGGTCCTGCTTCGCCTCCGGAGTGAGGTCGTCGGGAGCGATCGAGCCCGGCTCCGGGTTCACGACCGGGGCGGCGTTCAGGTAGCCGTACGGCTCGACGTCGCGCTCGAGGCGCCGGGCGCCGTGGCCCCGGAGAGCGCGTCCATCGCCTCCCGATCGAGCTCGACCTCGGCCGCCGCCAGGTTCTCCTCGAGGTGCTCGAGGGACGAGGTGCCCGGGATGAGCAGGACAAGCGGCGAGAGGTGGAGCAACCAGGCCAACGCGACCTGGGCCGGCGTCACGCCCAGCCGCGCGGCCGTCGCCCGCACCACCGGATGGCTCAGGACGGGCAGGTCCGGCATGAAGGCCGAGCCGAGCGGGAAGAAGGGCACGTAGGGCACCCCGTCGGCGACGCAGGCGTCGAACACGTCCTGCCCCGAGCGGTCGGCGACGTTGTAGGCGTTCTGGACGCAGGCGACGGTCGTCGTCTCTGCCCCCTGCCGATACTCGTCGAGCGTGACACTGGAGAGTCCCACGCCGCCGATCAGGCCCTCGTCCCGCAGGGCGATCATGGCACCCAGCTGCTCGGCGAGGGGCACGTCGCCGCCGGGGTGCCGGCGCAGGTTGACCACCGGCACCTGGTCCACACCGAGCGAGGCGAGGTTGGCCTCCACGCCGGCGCGGAGCTCCTCGGGCCGCTGCGCGGCGCGCCATTGGCCCGCGCCGTCGCGCGCCGCCCCGACCTTCGAAACCAGGACGAGGTCCTCGGGATAGGGCGAGAGGGCCTCACGAATGAGGTCGTTGGCCACGTCCGGTCCGTAGAACTGGGCCGTGTCGATGTGGTTGACCCCGGCGTCGACGACACGCCGGAGGACGGCCAGGGCGGTGTCCTTGCCCGTTGGCGGCCCGAAGACGCCCGGACCCGGCAATTGCATGGCGCCGAAGCCCATGGCGTGGACGGGACGGCCGGCGAGGGTGATGCGGTCGGTGTCGTGCATGGCGCCAGTTTGCCGTGCCCGATCGGCGCGTCCGGGCCCGAAAACTTCGGGGCCGTCAAGATACTTCGGGCCCCAAAACGTTCGGACTGCCGGCCCGCCGTCAGCGGGGCGAGGCCCTCCGCATGGCCAACAGCGACGGGAACCCGACGACGAACGTCTGCACACGCCACCCCGCTGGGGACAGGCCGCGGCGACGGGCCATCCGTCCCGCCGCGACCGCTTCGGTGGCGTGGATGACGGCCGTGGCCGCTAAGAGCGCCTGCAGCACCTCCCGGGGCGGCAGGGTGTCGCCGCTCATCTCGCTCCCCCGTGCGTAGGCACGCCCGCTCAGCGCCAGCCGGGCCAGGAGCACGATCCCGCCGTCGAGGAGGAGGAACCAGAACAACGAGGGGCGCACGACGCCCGCACGCGTGGACCTTTCCTTTGTCATGCGCCCGTTCTACCGAGTGCGGCCGCCGCGGACCAATCGAACCGTCGACCCTGCGGGCGCGGGGGCGTCCTCACCTTCGGGGACGGCCGTCGCCGCCAGCTGTCCGCACGCGGCGTCGATCTCCACGCCGCGGGTGACCCGGACGGTCGCGTTGACCCCCAACGACGCCAGCTCGTCGCGAAAGGCGCGCACGCGGGCGGGCGACGAGCCGACGACGGCGTAGCCCGGCGTCGGGTTGAGCGGGATGAGGTTGACGTGGGCGCCCAACGGTCGGGCGAAGGCGGCCAGCTCGGACGCGTCGCTCTCCCGGTCGTTCACGCGGTAGATGAGGGCCCACTCGATGGACAGGCGGCGCCCGCTCGCCGCGACGTACTCGGCACAGGCCTCGGCCAGGTCCGCCAGGGGATAGCGCCGGTTGATGGGCACGAGCTCGTCGCGCAGGGCGTCGTTGGCGGCGTGCAGCGAGACCGCCAGGTTCACCGGCAGGTCTTCGCCGGCCAGGCGGCGGATGCCGGGCACCATCCCGACCGTGGACAGGGTGAGATGGCGGGCCGACAGCCCCATGTGGCCCTGCAGGCGGAGCACGGCTCCCCACACGCGGTCGTAGTTGGCGAGTGGCTCCCCCATCCCCATGAATACCACGTTGGACACGCGGCGAGGGCGCGCCTCTCGGATGGCCACGGCCACCTGCTCGACGATCTCGCCCTGGCTGAGGTGGCGTTGGAACCCCGCCTGGCCGGTGGCGCAGAACTGGCACGCCATGGCGCAGCCCGCTTGCGTGGACACGCACACGGTCACCCGGTCCGGATAGCGCATGAGGACCGTCTCGACGCGGGCGCCGCCGGCGAGCGACCACAGCCACTTCGTTGTCTCGCCGTCGTCGGCGCTGCGCCGGGCGACCTCGGTGAGGGAGGGCGGCAGCTCGGCCTCGAGAGCGGTCCGCAGGGCGGCCGGCAACTCGGTCATCTCCTCGGGACGCTGCACGCGGGCGTGGAGGCCTTCCCAGACCTGGCGCGCCCGGTAGCCGGGCTCACCCTCGAGGAGTGCGTCGAGCTCTGCTCGCGTGATCTCGTAGGGCGCCGGCATGGCCTCCCAGGCTACGGCCGCCGCGGTCGCTCAGCGCCGCACCGGACCCGGTGACCCGGATGACGACCCGGGTGACTCGGTCAGCTGTCGTGTTGAAACTCCCAGGGATGGTTCAGCAGTGCTCCCACAGCACCGTGGCGGTGGCCGAGCAGGCGCCCGTCGGGTTGGTGAAGACGTCGGACCCGAACACGGCGGGCACGTTGCGGGCCTCACCGAGACGGGACAGCCCGAAGATCGACTCGAAGGACGCCAGCGCCGAGTAGTGGTTGTAGGCGATGGTGCTCGTGGTTCCCGGGGTGATGAACGGCGACAGCGCCACGGCCCCCACGATGCCGCCGCCGGGGCCGGTCAGCCCGGGCAGCGGCGTGCTGAGGTCCGGCTTCTCGCCGCAGCAGGCGACGGTGTCCGTCTCGGCGCCCTCGTCGAAGGTGATGAGGAGCAACCCGTTCCGCTTGAACGCCCGCGACGAGGTGATGATCGGGACCCACGTCTTGAGGAACGAGTCGATGTCGGCCAGCCCGGAAGCACCGCTCGGCTGGTTCGTGCACGGGAAGTCGTGCCCGTCGTCGCACAGGTTGGGCGTGATGAACGAGTAGTTCGGCGTGGTCGCCACCGAGTGCAGATCGGTGACGAGCCCAGTCTCACCGGGCAGCGCGCTGGCCGGCATGACGCCGGTCGGGCTGCCGAGCGCGACCACGTGACTGTCACAGTACGACGCGGACGAGGTGACCGCCTCGAAATAGACGAACGGGTCGTGCCGACTGGCGTAACCGTCGCCCGGCACGGCCGTCTGCGTGTGATCGACCGAATCGGCCGCCGGATGCCCGCAGGCGGCGGACTCCCGCGTGGGCACGTTGCCCATGTCCTCCTCGTAGCCCTTCCAGGTCAGGTGGGCGCTCGTCAACTGGTTGCCGATGGTCTCGATGGACGACGGGTAGACGCACCCGTATCCCTCGTCGATCCCACCGATCACGAGGCCGAGGAAGTTCGAGTAGTCCACGCAGTCCGTCTGGTTCAAGAAGTTGGGCGGCTGCCCGGACACCATGCCGACGTAGTTGTCGTTGCTGGCATGGCCGACGGCGAAGTAGTCGGCGAGGTAGGCGCCCTCGCTCGGGAGCTTCGACGCGAGATATCTGTCGGCGCTGGGGTCGCGGAAGGTGGAGGTGGCGCTCTCGTTCTCGAGGACGATCTCGAACACGTGCTTGATCGGCGGCGTGGCGGCGCTCGCTCCGGTCGCGGCGACCGCGGACCAGGACCCGACGACCCCGACGACCGCACCCACCGTCGCCAGCACCTGCACCAACCGGCCCACCCGCGGTTTCCGCCTCATGTGTCCTTGCTCTCCCGCTCTCGGTCCGCCCCGACGCTGGGACGTTAGCCCGCGGGGGGTGCGCACGGGCAAACCGCCGGACGTCGTGTCACGCGTTGGTCGCGCGACGGTTACGGCGCGGCTCGGAGCTCATCGCGCCCGACGATGACGGTGAACCGGCCGCTCGTCCCGTTCACGCACGCAAGCGCGCGTCGAGCACCTGACGGCCTTCGGGTTGCCGCCTCAGCTGGTCCGGCAGGAGTCGTTCCAGGACTGCTCGCCATCAGCGTCGTAGAGGGCGATGGCGAGGTCGTCCTGCTGGGCCGGAGTCGCCTCGTTCGGGGGGACGTTGATGAGCTGCGGCATGCCGGCCAGCTGAGCCGCTTCGTTCCACGTCGCCTGGCTGAATTGGAACCCGCCCATGTACGTGCCCCCGGGCGAGACGGCGCCGTAGTTGCCGCCCGACTCGGCCTGCAGGACACATTGGAGGAAGGGGGGCAGCGACGGGTCGCCCGACGACGTGCTGACAGCGCTTCCCGACAGCGATAGGGAAATTCCGGAAGGCGGTGCTGACGCGCGCGACGTGATCGCCGTGGCAGCCGCCGCCGCCGCCTTGGCCTCGGCCGCACGGACGGCTGCTGCAGCGGCCGCGGCCTGTGCCGCCTGCTGTTGGGCCACCGCCGCGGTGAGCTCGCCCGTGATCTCTGACTGCTTGGACGCGAGCTGGCCCTCGGTCTGGCGCGCGGCGTTGGCCAGCGTTGCCTCCTGGTTGGTGGTCGCCTGGTCCCGCGCCTTTTGTTGCTCGAGCGTGGCGCGTTCAGCACGCAACCCGTTTTCGTCGGTATGAAGGGCGTCGACGGTGAGGGCGATGTCACCACTTGCCACTTCTTCGTACTCCGCTTTGGCGGGCGCTTCCTTCTGGTTCTCGAACAGGGCCTCGCTCCCGTTGACCTCCGGGTCCAAGTTGACGTAGGCCGACACCGCTTCAGACCGAAGCCGCTGGCGATCGCCGCTCACCTGACTGATGTCGGCCTGGATCTGGTCCTCACTAGAACCGATCTCGCCTTCGTCGCGTTGGACGTTGGCTACATCCACGTCGTACTGCTGTTGGTACGAGCCGATCTGGAGCTGCTCGAGCACGAGATCCTGGGCGATCTGACTCGCCTGCGCTTTGAGACTGGACACTTGATCGGCCGCGACAGGTCCCGGAGGCACGACCACCGTTGCGGCGATCGCAGTTACGAGAGACAGGCCTACCATCCCCGCCCCAACACCGGCGAGCCTTTGCAGTCGGCATCGGAGACCTGGCTTCGTCATCGGGCACTTCTCGGCACCGGTCACGAGAACCAACACGTCTAGTCGAATTTGCGTCTACCGCGCAAACCGCAGGGTGGCTGAGCTGCGCCGATGATGATCGGTCGACGATAACCGGCCGTCCACCGCGTACGCGGAGGCACGACTCAGCGGGTGGGACAGAAAAGCGCCTTCCCGAAGTCTTGGAGGCAGTTGTACGTGACAAAAGCGCCCCGTGCCGGCCCTTTCGGAGTAGTAGGCGCCAGAGACGCGTGTCATCGCCTATAACAAGTGCATGACCGTGGTGATCGTGCAGGGAATATTCTCGATTTACCCGAATGAACGGGACCGGTTCGTAGAGACACGCGTCGAAGCGATGCGTTCGTCTCGGCAGGAAGCGGGGTGCCTCGAATACGTCATCGCTGCCGACCCCCTCGACCCAGAACGCGTCGTTCTGTCGGAGCGGTGGGAATCAATGGACCACTTGCAACAGCACCTTGCCCAGCAGAAGAATGCCGCTCGGGGTGTCGAAGCCGGGCCGGTACCTCGGAACGTCGAGATCACTTTCTTCGAAGTGACGGCGACACATCCTCTGCGCTGACTTCGATCCCGGCCCCGACAATTCTCAACGCGTCCGAGGCTGACTGATACAGGGCACGACCTGACCTGACGTCTGCCTCACACCGCTAACGCCGCGAGAGGTCGCGATTGACTTCAGCGGCTATTGGCAGTACGAGAAACAGCAGTGGCCATAAAGATCCCCGCTCGGACCAACTCCTCCTCCGCAACGGAATCGGCTCGTGCGGCGGGGCGGGCCATCTTCTTCGCTCCCATCGGGGACGGTCGGCGGCGGCGCCGGGGCTCTGATGGCGTTCGGCTGATCCTCGCCTCCTTGGCGGTGCTCTGTGCCGTGCTGGTCCTCCGGTCCAACTCGCACCCAGAAGACGTGATTACGCACGTGCTGAGCCCCCCTCCCTACGGCATCCGCTGGTTGGTGACTCTCTTTTGGATCGGTGGATCGTTCGGGACGATCGCGTTCCTCCTCGTGGTGGCCAGCCTGGCCAGGCGCTGGATGGTGGTGCGGGGTCTCGCAGCCTCGGCTGTGGGGACACTCGTTGTCAGCGGAATCCTCGTCCTTGCGCTCGGTGCGAGCGGCGGGCGACCACGCAGCATCGAGTTCTACGGCTACGTGTTGAGCTTCCCGGTCTTGCACGTGGCTCTGGCGCTGGGCGTCGCAACAGCGGGGCTTCCTTACCTGTCGCGGACAGTGCAGCGCCTGATCGAGCTCATCGTGTTTCTCACCGTGCTCGCGACCGTCGTGGCGGGCCATGGCCTTCCGGCCAACGTCCTCGGCAGCATGGCGATCGGTTGGGGCGTGACCGCGGCCGTCCACCTCGGCTGGGGATCGCCGCTCGGATTGCCCTCCGGGGAGGAACTGCGCGTGGCGCTCGCGACGGTGGGGATTGATGCGGTTTCGGCGCAGCCGACCCCGTATCAGACCTGGGGTGCCGCCCACTACCTCGTCGTCACGAACTCGGGCGAATCCTTGGTCGTGTCGTTCTACGGCCGGGACGCTGCGGACGCTCAGATCCTCAGCAAGGTGTACAGGCTCATTATGTATCGGAACTCGGGACCGGCGATCAGCCTCACCCGGCTCCAACAGGTTGAGCACGAGTCGTCGGTCACGCAGCTCGCGGCGCGTTCGGGCGCCCGGGTGCCGCAAGTGATCAGTGCGTCTGAGATCGGGCCGAGCCACGACGCCGTCTTGATCGCGCGCTCCGTGTCGGGAACCCCCTTTGACGAGCTCGGCCCCGACTCGGTCTCCGATCAGGTCCTCGACGACCTGTTCGCCCAATTGCTCGACCTCAGGTCGGCCCGAATCTCTCACGGTGCCGTCAGTCCCCACACTCTTCTCGCCGAAGTGGACCACGGCACCGCGACCATCGTGGACTTTCGCAGCGGGGTTTCCAATGCCGCGGACTTCCTGCTGGACCAGGACCTCGCGGGCGCCATGGCCTCGTCGGCGCTCGTGGCCGGCTCCGAACGCGCCGCGCGATCGGTCGTGCGGGTCGTTCCCTCCGACCTGTTGCAAGGAGCGATGAGCCATCTCCGCCGAGCCGGTCTCGACCCGGCCATCACCGTCGCGTTGAAGGGCAAGAAGCAGCTGCTCGACCAACTCCGGTTGAGCACCGCGCGCCAGGCCGGCATGGACGTCCCTGAGCTCGTCGAGCCGAGACGGTTGAGCTGGAACCAGGTCCTGGTCGCGTTGGGATCTCTGATCGGAGGCTGGGCGCTGATCCTGGTCCTGATCAACGCTTCGCATTCGATCAACACCATCAAGAGCGCACAATGGGGTTGGGTCGTCGCCACTGCGTTCCTCTGCGCGACCGCGTACCTCGGCGGCGCGACCTCGACCCGGGGCAGCGTTCCGGGTGGGCTCCCCATGGGCCGCGCCGTGGGTTTGGAACTCGCGAACTCGTTCACGACATTGGCCGGCGGGAACGCAGCCGTGCTGGCCACACAGGTGAGGTTCTATCAACAGCAGGGGTTCGACACGACCACCGCCGTCACTTCCAGCGCGCTGTTGAGCCTGTCGAGCCTCCTGACCAAGTTGGTCCTCTTCCTGATAGCCCTCCCGATCGCCTGGAGCTCCTTTCACTTCGGCCACAGCCTGCACCAGGGGAGCCACGCCAAAATCCTCTACGGACTGCTTGTCATCGTGATCGTCGTCGGTCTCGTCCTGACGGCCATCTTCGCCGTTCCTCGTTGGCGTCAGCACGTCAAAGAGAAGATGCGACCCAAGTTCGCCACGGTCGTCGAGGACTTCAAAACATTGGCGACGCAGCCGGTCAAGATTGTTCAGCTCTTCGGCGGCCAGATCGCCGCACAACTCCTCGTCATCCTCGCCCTCGGGGCGGCTTTGCACGCCTTTGGGACCCAGCTTTCCGTGGCGGCGCTGGTGATCGCGGCGACGGTCGCAGGCGTCCTGGCGTCGGCTTCACCGGCCGGAGGCGGCATGGGCGTCGCGGAGGTGGGCCTCATTTTGGCCCTCACTGCGGCGGGGATCTCGAAGAACCAGGCAACGGCCGCCGTCTTCGTACAGCGGGCCTTCACGGCCTACCTCCCGCCGATCGTTGGTTGGTTCACCCTCATGTGGATGCGTCGGAGGGAATACCTTTGAGCCGGAGATCCAAGACCCGAAGTGACGGGCCGCCGGGTCCCCCGGCCACGGGACGGACTGAAGCCGCTCACCATGGTGCCAAGAGTGTGATCCGGCGGGTGGTGGCTCTGGTTGTGACCGGAGTCGCCTTCTACATCGTATTGCCGAGCCTGACGAAAGTAATCGGCGCGTGGCCGAGGCTGGCAAAATTCGAGCGCGGTGTGGCTGGTCGCGGCGCTCCTCGCCGAGGCGGCGAGCTTCGTCTGCACCTTCGGCATTCAGCGGATCGTCCTCCGTACCCGAGGGTGGTTTGCCGTTGTGACGGCGGCACTCACCGGAAACTTCGTGACCAATGTGCTGCCCGGCGGAGATGCCGCGGGAGCAGCCGTGCAGTTCCGCATGTTGGAGCGGGCGGGGATCAATTCCGACGCCGCCGCCGCAGGCCTGACAGCGTCGTCATTGCTCGGTATTGGCGGTCTGCTGATGCTCCCGATCCTCACCCTTCCGGCGGTCCTGGGTGGCTCGGGCGTGAACCATACCCTTGTGAACACGGCGCTCATCGGGGTCGCGGGCTTCGTCGTTTACGTCGGGCTTGGGATCTTGCTCCTCGATACTGATCGACCGCTCCGGTCCATCGGGCGGGGCGCTCAATGGATCTGGAACAGGGTTCGCCGTCACCACGCTCCGTTGACCGGACTCGATGGTCGTCTGATGACTCAACGCGATCAGATACGTGGCGCATTGGGAAAGGAGTGGAAGCAGGTCCTCCTGCTGGTGGTGGGACGCCTGGGGTTCGATTTTCTCTGCCTACTCGCGACGTTGCGGGCAACCGGAAGTCAACCCCATCCCTGGCTCGTCCTGCTTGCCTACTCGGCGGCCGGCGTGATCGCGTTGATCCCGGCCACCCCCGGAGGCTTGGGCATCGTAGAGGCGAGCCTTAGTGGCTTGCTCGTGCTCGCGGGAGTGGGCGCCAGCAGCGCCGTCTTAGCCACGCTGGCCTACCGCTTGGCCGAGTACTGGCTCCCACTGGTGGCGGGGCTCGTCGCTTATTGGCTCTACCGCCGGCGATACGGACCCGTTCGGTTCAGCGAACCTCATGCCGCTCCGTCGCCCCGGTGACCTTTGCGAGGATCAGGTGGGAGCGGCGCCGATGCGCAAGGGGACGTCACCGAAGGGGTCGAGGTGGTACGCCAGAGAGACCCGGTGGTACCCGTCGGCGATGTCACCACCCTGGCCACTGGAGACCACGAGCACTGGACTGAGCCGTTTGCCAGAGACGGCGTTGAGCAGGTCACGGCGCACGCCAGGGTCGTCCAGAGGCAGCGCCGTAAGGCTGCATGCCCGCAAGATGTCGTTGGCCCGGCGACGGGTGACCTCGGCCTTGCGAAGGTGTCCGATGGCAACCGCCGCCTGTTTCTCATCGAGTTTCAACGACAGATACGCCTGTGCCGCGTCGAAGTCGTGCGCGGCTACGTCGTCGAGCCACCGCAAGCCGAGCGATTCGCCACCCGGAGGCCCCGGGCCCCCCTTCGCCTTCTTTGCATCGTCCTTTGCCATCTACCTTCTCCTCTCTTGGTCGGGACTACTCGGATTCGGCCCACGTGGCGCAGGTCGGATTCGGCCCACGTAGCGCAGGCCTCCGGCTTCGCCGCGGTTCCCATCCTCGCCGACACACGAAGGTCTGTCGCTGTCGGAAGGTCGCCTTCCGACGCTCGGCCAGCAAGTGGACCGCCGGTTCACCTTGGAGCGCACCGACGTGGACGTCATATACGGTGAGGCCCCCGCGAGCCCTCTGCGGGCCCGCCGAACGGTGCGGGAGCCTGGCGGACGGCGGCAGTCGTCGCCGGTCAGGGCGGAGGCGACGCTGCGGCACCAGGGAGGGACATGGCAACTCGGACCACGCGGACGTCGGGGGCCACGCCACGTGGCCTGGACATCACCGGCCGCCCGATCGCGCTCCGCTCGATCGAGCTGGACACCTTCTTCCGACCCAAACGGGTGGCCGTGGTCGGTGCCTCCGACACGAATGCTCGCCCGAACACGTCGATCACGCAGAAGATCACCGCGTGGGCCGAGGAGCGCGGCGCCACCGTGTATTTCGTCAACCCCAACCGCGACGTCGTGGGCGGGAGGCCGTGCGTCAAGGCGCTGAGTGACATCGTGGAGCCACTCGATCTCGTGGCCATCCTGGTGGGCGAGCCGCTCCCGATCCTGCGCGACGCGGTGGCGGCGCGGGCGAAGTTCGCGGTCGTGTTCGCCGCCGGCTTCGCCGAGGTCGGGAAGAAGGGCGAGCGCCTCCAGGACGAAATGGAGCGCATCATCGCCAGCAGCGACCTGCACCTGCTGGGACCGAACACCAACCTCAACGCATTCGAGGTCTTCCGCGAGGACCTGCCGGGCCGGGCTATCGCCCTCATCACCCAGAGCGGCCATCAGGGTCGCCCGATTTTCCAGGGGCAGGAGATCGGGATCAAGCTCTCCCATTGGGCGCCCACTGGCAACGAGGTCGACCTCGAGTCCGCCGACTTCATCAACTACTTCTCGAGCCTGCCGACGACGGGCGCGGTCGCCTGCTACGTCGAGGGCTTCAAGGACGGCCGCACGCTGCAGCTGGCCGCGGACGCCGCCGCCCGGCGCGGGGTGCCGATCGTGGCGGTGAAGGTGGGCCGTACCGACGAGGGCGCATCGATGGCCAAGGCCCACACCGGCCACCTCACCGGCTCGGACAACGTCGTATCGGCCGTGTTCCGCCAGTACGGCGTGCAACGGGTCGACGGCCTCGACCAGCTGCTCGACGTCTCGGCCGCGCTGGCGCGGACCAAGCCGCCGGCGCCGGCCACCCTCAGTCGCCTCACCCGGGGCGCGGGCGGGCGCGTGTGTGTCTATTCGATTTCCGGCGGCACCGGCGCGCATATGGCCGACTTGGCCGCCGCCGCGGGACTGGAGCTCCCGTCGTTGACCAAGGCCTCGCAGACCCAGCTACACGAATGGATCCCGCCCTACCTACGCGTGTCGAACCCCGTGGACAACGGCGGCGCACCCGTGCGCGACTGGCGCGGGCCCAAGATCATCGAGACGATGCTCGCCGACCCGAACGTCGATCTCCTGCTGTGCCCGGTCGCCGGCGCGGTGCCGTCCATGGCCGACAAGCTGAGCGAGGACCTTGTCGCCGCGGCCGAGACGACGGACAAGCCCATCTTCGTCGTCTGGGGCTCACCGGTCGGGACCGAGGAGGCGTACACCAAGACTCTGCTCGAGAGCACGGTCCCCACGTTCCGCACGTTCAGCAATGCGGTCATGGCCTCGAGGGCCTACTTCGACCATCACCGCTTCGCTGCCTCGTACCGTTCGGCGTTCACGCGCCCGGTCCTGCGCCCGACGCCGGGCAAGCCGCACGCCCTGTCCCTGCTCGCCCCGGGCGCCAACGGGCCGCGTCGCAGCGGAGAGGCGCTGTCGGAACGGGACTCGAAGGCGATGCTCGCGGCGTACGGCGTTGCGACACCCAAGGAGCGCATCGCCACATCGCCGAGCGAGGCGGCCAAGGCGGCGAAGAAGATCGGCTTTCCCGCTGTGATGAAGATCGCCTCGGCCGACATCCTGCACAAGTCCGATCTCGGGCTGGTCGCCGTGGGCATCCGCGACGAGGATGACGCCCGTCGCACGTACAAGCGCCTCGTGGCGACGGCCAAGAAGGCCGCACCGACGGCCACGGTCGACGGGGTGCTGGTCGCGCAGATGGTGCCGGGGATCGAGACCGTGGTCGGGATCGCTCGGGACGACCTGTTCGGTCCGGTCGTCATGTTCGGCCTCGGCGGTGTCCTGGTGGAGGTTCTCCGCGACGTCACTTTCCGTGTGCCGCCCTTCACGGCCCGGGACGCCGCCGCCATGCTGGGCGAGCCCCGGGGCGCCGCCATGCTGCGCGGGGTCCGCGGCCGGCCGGCGGCCGACCAGGCCGCGCTGGTGGACGTCCTCATGAAGATGCAACGGCTGGCGGTCGACCTGGCCAGCGAGGTCGTCGAGCTCGACATCAACCCGCTGCTCGCCGGTCCGAAGGGCGCGGTTGCGGCGGATGCCCTCGTCGTGCTGGCCTGAACTGGCGCCAGCTGAAACTGAGCTGGCCGGGACACCCCGGCCTCTGCCACGCTGCTCCTGCCACGTCCATCATCGCTGGCAGCGTGCACGCACCTAGGAGATCGATGAGCGACACCCCCGAAGACCAGATCGGCGACGACCTCACCCGCCGGATCGAGGACGGCATCTGCTGGATCACCCTCAACCGGCCCGACGCGGGCAACGCCCTGACCCAGTTCATGCGCGACCAGATCGCCGAGTGGGTGCGGGACGCGTCCTCCGACCTCTACGTCCGGGTCGTGGTGATCACGGCCACCGGCGACAAGGCCTTCTGCACCGGGGCCGACCTGCGCGGCGGCCGCTGGGCGCCGCGTCCGCAGCCGGACGACGTGCCCGAAGGCGCGATCGTGGGTGACGGGTCGCGCATGATCCGGGAGGGCTGGCAGGCGCTGGTGACGTCGATCCTCGACTGCGAGAAGCCGGTGATCGCCGGGGTGAACGGTACGGCCGCCGGTGGCGGCATGCACCTGGCCCTGGCGTGCGACCTGGTCGTGATGGCCGAGGAGGCCAAGTTCATCGAGGTGTTCATCCGGCGGGGCATCGCTCCCGACGCTGGCGGTGCCTGGATCCTGACCCGGCTCGTCGGCATCCAGAAGGCCAAGGAACTCTTCTTCTTCGGCGACGACGTCCCGGCGGCCGAGGCTTACCGCATCGGCCTGGTCAACCGCCTGGTGCCGCGGGCCGAGCTCCAGGCGACCCTCGAGGAGATGGCAGTCCGCCTGGCCCAGGGCCCGACCAAGGCGATCTGGATCGCCAAGTGGCTCACCAACCGGGCCCTCGACGTCGACCGGGCCACCTCGCTCTACGACGAGGCGATGGGCCAGGAGCTCGTCAGCTACACGCTGGACTCCAAGGAGGGCATCGCGAGCTTTGTGGAGCGCCGGCCCGCCGAGTTCAAGGGCTGGTAGCCGGCTCCTCTGGCCTGAGGTCCTGCGCTCGCTGTCGGCGAGAGGGCCGCCGTGCAGTTGCGCTTCTCTCGCAACTATAAGAGGACCGGTTTATAGTTTTTGGCGACATCACGCCGGCTCGTGGAACCTTGTGGAACACCATGCCCGGCCGGCCGGCCGGCGAGTTACCCGCCGCCAGGCCCCCCGGTTCCCAGGCCGGCAGCACCGGTCGTCGTGGTCGTCGCACCCAGGTTCGTCGTGGTGCTGGTGGTCGACGGCACCGTCGTCGAGCTCGTTGTGCTCGTCGTGCTCGTGGTGGTCGACGGTGTCGCCGTGGTGGTCGTGGACGTGGACGAGCCCGAGGTCGTCGTCGAGGTCGTCGTGCTCGGGATCGTCGTGGTCGTGGACGCCGGCGACGACGGCGGGTTGACGATGTTGTTTAACGACGTCCCGGTCCCGTTGTCACCGAATATCGACGAGAGGGGTTTGCCGGCGATGAGCTCGATCGCGGTCACGAACAACAACGCCAACACGAACACGATGCCGGCAGTTCCCGCAATGGCCTTCCAGCCGAACCGCGTCGAGGGGAGGCCATTGCGCGGTCCCCCGGGCCGACTCCCGGCGGCCCCGGCCGCCCCACCCGCACCCGCACCCGCACCCGCACCCGCACCCGCACGATCACCGACCTTCGGCACGGGCACCGTGCTCGCCTGCAGGCGCTCCGTCGCCGGCGCGTCGGCAACCGCCGAGATCTCCAAATGTTTCGTGGACTCGACGGACGCTGCGGACGACTCCATCTTGGTGGTGTCGTCGGACGGGCCCCCTCCGCCGGCCCCGGACCCCGGCCCGGACGCGGATCCGGATGCAGCCCCGGCCCCAGCCGCACCGACGGCGCCCGCCACCTCGGTCGGCGCGGAGGACGCGTCGTCGCCCACCGCCGATCCCGATCCCGATGCGCCGCTCGTTTCGGTCGTCCCCAGGCGGCGAAGCAAGGAGGAGGAGTCGGACGCACGTACCACGACCTGTTTCGCTGCCTGCTGCCCGCGCTCGATCGACTGCGCCACCAGCGCCGTGCCGAACGTCGCCGCGGCCGAGCCGATCGCCACGCCGACGATGGTTCCCTTGACCCCGAATGCGGACGCGATGACCGCAGCGATGACTGCTCCGACGGCGGAGGCGAGGATCTGCCGGACGGAGAACTTCACGCTCGGGGCGTCGAGTCGCCCAGAACGGGCTGGACGGCGCGAGCGATGAACTGGCGCGCCGCCGAATCGAGGACCCAGTCGTGCCCGAAGCGTGCGATCGGTGCCGCCACTCGCGACACCACGCGTAAGGCGGCGTTCCCGGGCGCCAGGCGGCTGTCGAGCACCGCCACGCAGCCCACGGAACCGGCCGCGTTCCCGTTCCCGTTCCCGTTCCCGTTCCCGTTCTCCACCGTCTCGAGCGTCAGCGTCGCGTCCCCGACGACGTCGCCCATTACCCGGGCCCGCACCAGCGACGGCTCCTCGACGTGATCGATGATCACCCGGAAGCGCACCAGGTAGGGCACCGGCGGCTGCACGGTGCACCGCCACTCGTCCCCGACCGACAGCCCCGCTCCATCGAAGACGCGCAGCCAGGGCCACCAGCCGCGGTAGCTGCCCACCTCCGCGATGCGCGACCAGACGAGCTCCCGGGACAGCGGCAGCTCGTAGCGGTGCACAGTGGCGATCGTGCCGCGCCCGGCCGCCACGCCGTCCCCACCCAGGCTCACTCCCCGACCGCCCCGTCGACCTGCTCTCGCAAGAAGTCAGCGTGGCCGTTGTGGCGGGCGTACTCCTCGATCATGTGGACCATGATCCAGCGCAACGAAAGGGTCTCGGAGAACTGCACGGCCACCTGGTCGTAGCTGGAAGCCGACGCCACGATCCCACGCGAGACCTCGCACTGGCGCTCGAACAGCTCGATGTCAGCCATCGCCCCGGAGGGATCGAGCTCGTTCCAGTCCGCGTCCTCGTCGTGTTCGGTGGAGATCGGTGGCATCGATTTGGTGCCGGCGAACACGCGCTCGAACCAGTGCCACTCGACGAGGGCCATGTGCCGCACGATGCCGAGCAGGCTCAGCGGCGACGGAGGCACGGCCCGCCGCGCCAGCGCGTCGCCGTCGAGGAGCTGGCACTTCAACAACAGGGTCGCGCGCTGGTAGTCCAGCCAGACCGGGAGCATGGTGCGTTCGTCGGCGGTCATCGGTGGCTCGGGTCGTGTCACTGCGGGGAGCATTTGGACCAGGCTAGCGGCGAAGACTTCGCCCGAGCGGGGGCCGGTAGCATGGCCGCCGTGCGTGAACGGTGGCTCTCCAAGCGGGCCGTGTCGCTCCACGCGGCCGTGCTCGTGGTCGTCCCCGGTTGCGCCGTCGCCGCGTGGTGGCAGGTCAACCGCGCCCAGGATGGCAACACCCTGAGCTACTTCTACTCAGTCATGTGGCCCGTCTTCGGCCTCCTCGCGCTGTACTTCTGGTGGTTGCTCGTCCACACCGACTTCGAGGCCGTGGGCCTCAAGGGCATGCGCCGCCAGCAGGCACAGGCCGCGGCCACCGAGCCCGCTACCCACGTGATGCCGACCTCCCCCTCGTCGCCCACCGCCGTTCCGGAGGCGCCCATCCTCACCAAAGACGCGGCCGGTGCAACGGACGACGACCCCGAGCTCGCCGCCTACAACGCGCGCTTGGCCGCGCTGGCGGCCAAGGGAACCAAGACCTGGCGCAACCGCGAGTCGGTCGTCGTCCGGCGCGCCCAGTGAGGCGCCTCACTCAGCGGGGAATGAGAGGCGCGCTGTTCCGCTACCAGCTGATGGCGAACATCGTCGGCGTGCTGATCATCCCGCTGTTCGTCTTCTTCTTCCTGAAATTGGCCGGCGCCGGCGCATTCAAAGCCGAGCTCGCGATCTTCGGGATCACGCACGGCTACCTCTACATCGTGTATCTGATCACCGCCGGCTTTCTCGCCCTCAAGGCGCGCTTGCACATCCCCTGGATCCTGCTGATGTTCGTCGCCGGCCTGATTCCGGGGCTGACGTTCGTCGTCGAGTGGCTCGTCGTGACGAAAAAGATCCACCCGATCCTGGCCGCCGAACAATCGGCCGCGACGGCGCCCGAGGCAGAACCGGGGATCAGCCCAGCCGCTCGATGACGGTGCCGTTGGCCTGGCCCCCGCCCTCGCACATCGTCTGGTAGCCGTAGCGCCCGCCAGTCGCCTCGAGGTGGTTGAGCAGCGTGCCCATGAGGCGGACGCCGCTGGCGCCGAGCGGATGGCCGATGGCGATGGCCCCACCGCGCGGGTTGAATCGGGCCATGTCGTAGGAGAACTCCTTCTGCCACATGAGGGCGATGGCCGCGAAGGCCTCGTTGCACTCGACCGCGTCGAACTCGTCGACCTTCATGCCCGAGCGCGCCAGCAGCTTGTGGGTGACCGGTACCGGCGCCGAGAGGACGATGGCGGCGTCGTCGGCTGCCACCGCGAAGTGGGCGAACCGGGCGCGCACCGGCAACCCGAGCGCCTCGGCCACCGAGCGTTCCGCGATCAGCATGGCCGCCGCGCCGTCGGTGACCTGCGACGAGTTGCCCGCCGTGATGGATGGCGCGGTGTCGGGCTCCCAGTGCTGCGCCGCCGGCAGGGCGGCCAGTCCCTCGAGCGTCGAGCTCCGCCGGATCCCCTCGTCGGACCGCAGCAGCTCGCCGGTCAGGCTGCCGTCCTCGGCCTTGATCGGCACGGGGATGGTCTCGCCCTCGAAGTGCCCTTCGTCCCAGCTCGCCGCGGCGCGGCGGTGTGACTCCAGCGCGTAGGCGTCCATCTCCTCGCGGGTGATCCCGTAGCGGTCCGCCAGCACCTGGCTGACCCGGAACTGCGTCCACAGTCGTCCGTCGACGTGCTCAAGGAACGAAGGAGGGAAGGGCCCCGTGCCGCCGCGCGCGTTGGAGGCGAGCGGGGTGCGGCTCATGACCTCGACCCCGCACGCGACGACCAGGTCGTAGTGCCCCGCGGCGACCCCGGCCGCGCCGAAGTGCACCGCCTGCTGGGACGAGCCGCACTGGCGGTCCACCGTCGTGGCCGGGACGGTCTGGGGCAGCCCGGCCGAGACCCAGCCGTTGCGGGCGATGTTCGTGCTCTGCTCGCCCACCTGGGTCACGCACCCGGCGACGACGTCGTCGATGCGCTCGGGGTCGACCCCCGTGCGCTCCACGAGTGACGTCAACGCGAACGCCAGCAGGTCCGCCGGGTGCCAGTTGGCCAGCGCCCCGCCACGCTTGCCGAACGTCGTGCGCACGACATCGACGATGACTGGCTCTCTCATGGGGTCTTCCTCCTCGGGCCGGCACCGCGCCGGCACCGCTGACTCGGGTCTACTCGGTTGCCTCGGTTGCCTCGGTCGCCTCGGCCGCACCTTCGGCCGCCGCCTTCTCGCGGCGCGCCATCAGAGCCTCGACCGCCTTGCCCGCGCCGTCTGGGGGCCCCTCGTACGCCACGCTCCCATGGTTGAGCACCACGGCCCAATTCGCCAATTTGAGGGCCCGGTTGACCTGCTGCTCGACGACGACGAGGGCGGTCCCGTTACGGTTGATCACCTCGAGGCCCTCGTACACCTGGTCGACGACGACCGGTGCCAGCCCGAGTGACAGCTCGTCCGCCACCAGCACCTTGGAGGGCACGACGAGGACCTTGGCCAGCGAGAGCAGGCGCTGCTGCCCACCCGAGAGAGTGCCCGCCATCTGCTTGCGGCGCTCGCCGAGGATCGGGAAGGCCTCGTAAGCGCGCCGCAGGTTCTCGGCCAGCTTGCCCCGACCCGCCCGCTGCCGGAAGACCAGGGTCAGGTTCTCCTCGACAGTGAGCGTCGAGAAGATGCCCCGCCCCTCGACCACGTGCGCCATGCCCAGGCGAGCGATCTTGTAGGCCGGCATGGTGGTGATGTCGCGCCCGGAGAAGAAGACCGTGCCCGACGACGCCGTCACGAGCCCGGTGACCGTCCGGGCCACGGTCGACTTGCCGGCCCCGTTGGAGCCGACCAGGGCCACCACGCCGCGCTCGGGCACCCGGAACGAGACGTTGAAGAGGGCACGGTAGGGCCCGTAGGACGCGCACACGTTCCGCAGCGAGAGCACGTCGTCCTGGGCGCCGGCGGGAGTGTCGACGCCCGTGTCGGCGGTCGTGGTCACGCCGCCCCCATCTGCCCGAGGTAGGCGTGCCGCACCATAGGGTCGGTCATCACCTCGTCGAAGGTCCCCTCGGCCAGCATCGCCCCCAGGTCCATCACGATCGTGCGGTCGACGACGTCGGCCACCATGGAGAGGTCGTGCTCGACGAGGAGGACCGCAGTACCGCGCTCGCGTTGCACCGTGCGCAGCACGGCGGCGACCTCCGACGTCTCGTGCAGGTCGAGGCCGGACGAGGGCTCGTCGGCCAGCAGGATCTTCGGCTCGGCCGCCAGCGCCCGCGCCAACTCGACCAGGCGGCAGTTCCCCAGACCGAGCGCGTTCACCGAGGTGTCGGCCAGGTGCGAAATGCCGACGAGCGCCAGGGTGGCCTCGACCCGGTCGATCTCTTCGTTGGTCGGCTTGCTCATGTTGAGGAGGTCGCGCCAGAGCCGGCCCTCGCCCCGGCGCGCGCGCTCGGCCACCATCAGGTGGTCGCGCACCGACATGTCCGTGAAGACCTCGACCTTCTGGTACGTGCGCCCGATTCCCAGGCGGGCGCGCTTGTAGGTCGGGAGCCCGACGAGGGAGGCCCCGTCGAAGATGACGTCGCCTTGTTCCGGACGAAGCTGCCCGCAGACGCAGTTGAACAACGTGGTCTTCCCCGCGCCGTTGGGGCCGACGAGGCCGACGCACTCACCGGGAGACACGTCGAAGGTGATGCTCGAGACGGCCTGGATCCCACCGAAGGACTTGCAGACCCCGCGCAGGGTCAGCAGCGGGCCGGCGCTAGCCATTGGCCTGTGAGGTCGAGAGGGTGCCGGCCGTGAGCTCGGCGGAACCGCGGCTGAAGAAAAGTCTCTCGAAGCGCTGGTTCCACCGGCGCTTCTGGTACTCGAGCACACCCTCGGGGTGCGAGGCGTATTGGAGGGCGCCGAAGGCGAACAGCACGATGGTGAGGCTCGACGCGCCGATGCGGGCTGGGAGGACGGTCGTCAGGATTTGCTCGGTCACGAAGAACCCGACGCCGGCCTGAATCGCACCCTCGACCGTGGTCACGCTCGTCGTCACGACCAGCACGACCAACAGCAGCGAGTAGTCCGTGTTCCAGTCGGTGGGGTTCACCACCTGCTGCACCATGCTGTGCAGCAAGCCCCCCACGCCGGCGATGGCGCCGGAGAGCGCGAACACCATGATGCGCTGCCACGTCGGGTTCACGCCGAGGCCCGCGGTCGCGGTCTCGCTCCCCCGCATAGCAGCGAGGTTGCGGCCGACCGTTCCCTTGCGCACCAGGAGGACGACGATCACCGCGACGACGAGGACGCCGAGCGAGAGCAGGAACATGGCGTGGCCGTCGAAATTGAAGAAGGCGCCCGTCCCGAGCCACTTGGCCTTGATGGTCACCCCCTGGGATCCGCCCGTAAGGGAGGTCGTGTTGAAGAACGTGGCGTCGAAGAACAACGCGGCGGCGAGCGTCATCAACGCGAGGCCGAGCCCCCGCAAACGCAGTGACAACAGGGCCAACACCACGGCGACGGCGGCGGCCAGGGCGGCGCCGACCAGGGCTCCGATCAGCAGGTTCAGACCGAGGTGGCTCGCCAGCTGGGCCGCCGTGAAGCCCCCCACTCCGGCCAGCGTCGCCTGGCACAGGGAGAGCTGTCCCGCCATCCCGGTGATGAGCGTGATTGAGAGCAGCACGATGGAGAACGTCAGCCCGTTGTTGAACACCGTCGTCCAGGCGTCGGGGATCCAGGTCAGCATCGACACGCAGAACCCGGCGAAGACCACCCACCACAGCGGACGGATGATCTTGTCCATGGTGGGGGCGCGGCTGGCCGCAGCGATGGGTGGCGGGGGCGGGTCGATCGTGGCGAGCGGGTCACGGCTCGAATCGAGGCTGCGCATCCCCGGGAGGATGAGCAACGCCGCCACGATCACCACGAAGGGGATCGACGGCACCACCGCCGCGTTCCAGAAGCTGTTGGGTGGGATGTAGCCCTGGAGGACCGTCGTGGCCACGCCGATCAGGATCCCGACGCCGGCGGCGATCGGAAGTGATCGAATGAGAGCCCAGACCGCAGCGGCGATCGCCGTGACCGTGAGGATCACGTAATCGTCGGAACTAAACGCGCCAGCCCCGTAGACCGGAGCCAGCAACACGCCGACCAGGCTGGCCATGAAGCTGGACACGATCCACGCCACCGCCACCACGCCGTTCGCGTTGACGCCGTCGAGCTGCACCAAGCGCCGGCTCTCGACCGCGGCCCGCATCTGCAAGCCGAGGCTGGTGTAACGCAGCAAGATGGTGAGCAGGACGAGAATGACGGCGGTGACCGAGATCGTCGCCAGGTAGATGCCGTTGATCGGCGTCCCCCACAGGGTGAAGTACACGGTGTTCGGGTTGAAGAACGGAAAGATCGTCGCCGTGGCGTCCAGGTTCAGCGGCCCGAAGATGACGGGCATCAAGCTCGGGATCCCAACGAGGAGCGCCAGGCTGCACACCATCTTGGCGACCGTGTTGGAGTTGGCGATGTGCCGGAACAGCAGCCGGTCGAAGGCCCAGCCCATGACAGGGCCCATCACCACGACCGAGACCAGGAAGGCCTCGAAGCCCGACCAATTGTGGTATTGGGTCAGGACCGTAAAGATGTACCCCGACGCGAACGCCTGTGCGCCGAACGCGAAGTTGAAGACTCCCGTCGCCTGATAGGTCAGGCACAGGCAGATGGCGACGAGCGCGTAGGTGCATCCATACGGAACGCCCGGAAGTGCGAATCCCAGGAACTGCTCCATGCGGACGCCGCTCTCCCCCGCTCCTGCCTACTCGCCCGTTCCGATCAGGCGGGCGCCGGCGTACCGGGTGGTAGGGGGAACACCGGGTTCTTCTTCGGGTTCAGCGACTCGAAACAGTTGAAGACGTTCTTCCCATCGTTCAGCGTCGGCACGTACTCTTTGCCGACCACCTTGATGTAGGCGCTGCAGTAGGGCGGCGCATGGCCACTATGCCCCGCGTCCTTCCAGTTCACCGGGGCCTGGAGCCCGCCGGCGGTGAAGGATGCTATGGAGTTGTCCTCGTTGATCACGTTGGCCTGCGTCAGGTTGTTCCCCGCCATCTTGACGCCCTGCACGAAGAGGGCGGCCGATTCCCAACCCTGGATCGCCACCTCGTCGTCGACGTAGTTCGGCTCGAACTTCTTCATCTCGGTGATGTAGAGCTTCAAGCCCGGGTACTCCGACTGCGGTGCCGTGAAGGGCACGTGGGAGACGTCGAAGTAGACGCCCTGCATGAGGCTCTCGTTCGAAGCGAGCGTCTGCGCGTCGTTCCCGTTGAACCACAGCTGGGTCATCTTGACCCCGTATTGCTTGATGGCCCGCGCCATGTTGACGTTGCCCTGCACGTCCATGCAGCTGACCACCATGTTCGACCCGGCCTCCTTCATCCGCTGGATGTCGGTGGCGATGGTCGTGCCCGGGTAGTTCACCTTCAGGTCCGAGTAGCTGATGTTGTATCCGTCGGCTTGGAGTGCGTTCTGCTCCGACTGGCAGGCGTCGGCCGACGCAGCGATCCCGTAAGCGACGAACGCGATCGATGGCGAGTGCGTCTCACGCGACACGTACCCGACTGGCGGCGCTCCGGCCGGGTAGTACTCGACCGACCCGCCCGCAGCGAAAAGGTTTTTGGCCCCGGCCCAGTTGCCGGTCACGTTGTAGCCGTAGGTCGGGATGCCCGACTCGACGAAGAGGCTCGGCGAGAAGGATGCTGTTCCCACGCCGGTGACCGCGAACACGTGGTCCTGGTTGATGAGCGTGTTGGCCAGCTGGTTGAACGTGGTGGCGTTGCCACCGTCGTCGAGCTGGTACTTGTAGTCGATCTTGCGGCCGTTCACACCGCCCTGCGCGTTGATGTAGTCGAAGTACGCCTTCTCGCCGTAGATCAGCGACCCGAAGTTCGACGCCAGAATTCCTGTCTGGGTCGAAATCGTGCCGACCGTGATGGAGTTCGACGTCACACCGGGCACGTTCGCCGACTGCGCGGCGGCCGTCGAGGCCGACGCGACGACGAGGGCGCCGGCCAACATCGTCCCCGTGAGCACTGTCGCCAACGCCGCCTTTATTCCCTGTCTCACTTGCATACCGTCCCCATTCATCCGAAGTACATCCCCCCCGGGATGCGGTCACTGTAGCTGTAGGGCTTCACGCCCATTGCTCACCCCTTGCGCTCATATCACTTTCTTAAAAAGGTGCGTCATCGGCACGATTGTGACGCCGATTCGATGCCAAGAGTTCCGCGGCGAAGAGAACCGGTGCCAATTGGCGTCGCCGCTCGCACTTCGCAAACGCCATTTCACTTTCGTCCCTCTCCACCCGGTTCCGCCCTCACGACACGCCCTCACGACCGGAGCACTCACGACAGGAACAGCCTCCGGCGGTCGTAGTCGCGCAGCGCGCGCACCTCGTCCGGCCGCACCGCCGCCAGCTCCTCGACCTGGCGGGCCACGTCGGGCTCGTACCCGCACGACGACGCGAAGGCGCGGATCCGCTCGTCCACCGTGCCCTCCCCAGCCGGCACCGCGGCCAGGCGCAGCACCCCGTCCTGGCGCCGCAGGACGCCCTTGTCGGTCACCACGCTCACCACCCGCTCCCCCGGCGAGGTCACGTAGGCCACCTCTGCCGGCAGCCGCTCGGGCCGGGCCAGGGTCATCACGACGCAGGCCGTGGCCCGGCTGGCCACGTCGTTGGCGCCGCCCGAGCCGACGAGAAACCGGCCGCGGGCCAGCTCGGTCGAGTTCAGGCAGCCGTTGCGGTCGACCTCGGCGGCACCGAGGCAGCCCACCGTCGTGGTCCCCGGCCCGCCGATCACCATGCCCAGGACCGCCGACGCGTCCGACAGGTAGGGCGTGGAGGGAAAGACCCGCTGGTTGAAGATGTAGGGGTCGGCCGGCGTCGGGTTGTAGCCCCAGAGCCCAAGCTCGGCCGTGAGCAGGACCCGCTGCCCGGCCGCCCGCGCCCTCGCCACGGCCACCCAGGCGGCCAGGTTGGCCACCCCGGCCCCGGCCAGCACCGCATCCGCCCCGACCGCCGCCACCACCCGCTCGACCTCGCGCGCCCCCAGGGACGCCGCCTGCTCCCACGCCGACACCACCGGGTCCTCGACGATCGGGGTGGCGTCGGCGTCCGCCTTCCAGGACATCGGATCCGAACGCCCTTCGAGCCAGAGCAGGTGCTCGGCACCGACCCGGGCGAGATACTCCTCGTGCGTCGCCAGCCCCAGCACCCACTCCTCGACGTAGGCGTCGAGCTCCCCTCGGGCGGCGGCGTCCGCCACCGCGCTCCAGTGCGCGACGTCCTCGCCGTAGCTGCGCACGGGCAGCCCCGGCGCGTAGCAGCCTCCTGGGTGGGCGCCATAGGGCGCCTCGACCACGGCGAGCACACGGTGGCCGGGCACGCGCACCCGGTGCCCCAGTCCCGCGAGGTCGTCGACCACCCGCTCGACGGTGGCCACCACGCCGCGCCGGGCCGCCCACGCCCCCCAGACCCCGTCGAGCAGGGGCTCGGAGAAGACGAGGTTGCCGGCCGGATCGGCCGCGGCCGCGTGGACGAGAGCCACGTCGGGCGCCAGCGGCTCGAGTAGGCCGAGCGGCCCGAAAGGAGAGTCGACGACGGCGTAGGCCTCGTTGTCCGCCATGGACGAGCCGGCCAGCGAGCCCGTCACGGCCGCCGGCAGACCGCGAGCGGCGGCCTCGAGACGCTGCGACAACGTCAGGATCGACCAGTGCTCCACCTCCACCGCGCCCGATTCGTAGCCCTCCCGAAAGACCGGGTTGGGCGTGTAGGTCGGGAAGCTGTTGCCCGAGTACGCCGTGATGACCTTGCGCACGAGACCGCCCCGGAAGAACAGCGCGCCCAGAGCGCCGAGGCTGGTCATGACGAGCGTGAACCCGGGGTCGGTGCCCCAGAAGTGGCGGGCCAGCTGGCGCGCCCCGGCCGTCCAGCGGCTGTGTCCGAGCATCACGTGCACCGTGTCGCCGGGACGGACGTTGTACGCGACCGCGTCCTCCAGAGAGGTCACGACCGGGCCCGCCGGCGCCGGGCTCGATGTGGTCACGAAACTGGGTTCGAGTCAGCCAACGACGGGAGAAACCCCTGGTCCCACATCATTTTGAGCCCGCACAAAACCTGACCACCGTGTCAGGTTAGCCAGTTCGACCAGGCCCGGCACTACGATTCACCAGGCATGGGATCGCCGCAAGTCCGACGCGACCCGGCGACCGTCACCAAGGATTCACGCCGGTCTGCCGCGGGAAAGAAGACGTCGTCCCCGAAGGCGTCGGGGTCGCTCCCGGCGACGAACTCGGGCCCGCCGGCCACTCCCAACCGGCCCCGCGACGAGGCGCCCCGCGACGAAGTGGAGGCGGAGGCACGGTCAGATCCGGAGGCGGGGGGCGGGCCGGCCAGCCGCCGGGTGCTGCGCAGCCAGGGACGCCGGACCATGCGCAAGCTGCTCGATGCGGCGATGATCGCCTTCGACCAGCGCGGCTACCACGCCACGCGGGTGAACGACGTCGTCGACATCGCCAAGACCTCGCACGGCACCTTCTACCTCTACTTCTCCAACAAGGAGGACCTGCTGCGCGCGCTCGTGGCAGAGGCCGCCGGCGAGTCGCATCTGCTCTACGACGCATTGAGCACGTCGCCCGGTGAGGGAGGCACCCCGAAGTGGGATGACGTGCACGGATGGGTGTGCGCCTACTCCGAGCTGTGGAGCCGCTACGCCCCGCTGTTCCGGGCCTGGACCGACCTGGCCAACATCGACCCGGAGCTCGTCGACATCATCCGCGACACCTTCACCTCGATGTCGGGCGCGCTCTCCAAGCAGATCGGTCCCGACTCGTCGGGGCACCTCATCGACCCGGACGCCGCCGGCATGGCGACGCTGGCCATGCTCGACCGCTTCCATTACCTGCGCGAGTTCGTCGGCCAGCCCATCGACGACGTCGCGCTCGAGACCATGACGACCATGGTCTACCGGGCGCTGTTCGACCCGAACGCCTGACGCATCCGTCGCACCGTCGCGCCCACCCGCCCGCGCCTTCGGGGACGGCCCCGCCGTTCCGCCGGACCAGTGCCGGGGTGACCAGGCCTCTGCCGCCCGCCGGATCCTTATCCCGCCGGGAACACCCTCTGGAAGATCCCGTCGACCCCCGAGCCGTGCAACGTCAGGCCGCCGTCGACCACGATGTTCTGTCCCGTCACGAACCGTGCCAGGTCCGAGCACAAGAAGACGACGACGTCGGCCACGTCCTCGGGCTCTCCGATACGGGCCACCGGCGTCCCCGTCTCGAAGCGCTCGACCTGGTCGGGCATGAACTCGAACCACGGCGCGGTCATCGTCGTGCGGATCATGCCCGGCGAGACGGCGTTGACCCGGATCGCGGGGCCGTACTCCAGCGCGGCCGACGCGGTCAGCGCGGCCACGGCTGCCTTGCTCGCCGAGTAGGGTCCCTCCCCCGCTGCCGGTCGTGTGCCGCTGATGGACGCGGTGCTGACGACGGAGCCGCCCCCGCCGGCCAGGATGTGCGGCACCGCGGCGCGGAAGCCGGCCCAGACGCCGGTGAGGTTCACCCGGAGCACCCGCTCCCACTCCCCCGGGTCGTATTCGTGCAGCCGGTTGAAGGCCGAGGTGCCCGCGTTGTTGTACATGATGGAAAGGCCGCCGAGCTCGCGTGCGGCCGCGTCCACCGCTGCCCGCAGCGCGTCGGGGTCGCCGACATCGACGCTGAACGCGACGGCACCGATGTCCCGCGCGACCGTCTCGGCCGACTCCCGGTCGACGTCGAGGACGGCGACCCGTGCTCCTTCTTCGACCATGCGGCGGCAGGTCGCTCGCCCGATGCCCGAGCCGCCGCCCGTGACGACGGCGGTGCGGCCGTCAAGCAGCCCCATCGGGTCCCCCCGCGTTGCTTGCCCGCTCCAACCAGGCCGGCGCCTCGAAGACCAGTGGCACCTCGAGCCTCCGGATCAGCAATTCCTGCGCCATGCTGAGGTGGAGGCTTCCGTCCTCCCCGTGCATGGTGGCGCGGATCGTGGCGCGGCCGCCCGCGTTGACCAACGCGTGGAGGTCGAAGAAGCTCCACTGGTCGGCCCGCCACGGACGGTGGAACCAGACGGCGTGATCCAGGCTGGCGTCGGTGTGCGTGCCCCAGCTCCCCAGGCTCAGCGGTCGGAAGGCGGCGCCTGTCATGTCCGAGAAGTAGGCCAGCAGGCAGGCATGCAGCCCGCGGTCGTCGGGTAGCGGCTCCCGCGTGCGGAACCAGCAGCGGCGCGTGGACCGGAAGGTGCCGTCCTCCCGCTTCTCGGTCGCGCCCAGCTCGCGGATGTCGAAGGGGAATGGCGCTTCGAAGCCCTCGATGTCGTTCGGGGCGGGGATCCCGGGAACGATCGCCAGCTGGTAGTCGTCACCGTCCTCCGGCGCGTGAAACGAGCACGTCATGCGGAACGTCTCCTTGCCCTCGACGAGGCTCGTCACCCCGCGAGTGCTGAAGGACCGGCCGTCGCGGACGTGATCGACCAGGTGTGTGGTCTGTGCCCCCGGTGCGGTGGGCCGCAGGAAGTAGCCGTGCAGGGAATGGACCTCGAACCCGTCGGGAACGGTCTGCACGGCCGCGCTCAGCGCCTGGGCGACGACCATGCCACCGAATGTCCGGCCACCGACCCACCACTCGGGGCTCGTCGTCGTGTAGGTCGGCTTGCCGTCCGCCGCCGGCTCCGACCGCCTCGCACTGACGGCGTCGACAAGGTCGACCACCGTCGCGGTGACGACTTCGGCTTCCTCCGCCTCGTCAAGCTCCACGGAAGACTCCCGTCCTGATCGGGGGGGTCGTTGCGCTCACACGAGCTCCACGTCGACGGCCAGACCTTTCGCGCTCAGGTCGAAGCAGCGGTTGTCCTCGGGATAGCGGAGACCCTGCACGTTGAACAACCGCACCTCGTCCCCTTCTATCGGGAACGGTCCCCAGTGCCACGTGCCTCGGTAGAGGACGAGCGACTCGAGAGGCTCGATTCGGAAGGCTCGGATCGAGCCGGCGTCGTCCGCCGCTCCGAACTCGACGTCCGCCGGGGCGACCGCGATGACGGCGGGCACGTTCAAGGGCATGACCGACTGGGTGTGCGTGTCGTGCCGGAACAGCATCTCGCACCGCAGGCCGCCGGGAGTCTCCGGCACTTCCGCCCTCAGGTGCCCGATGAGGTTGACGTGGGGGTCGCTCCACTCGAACGTCAAACGGTGCTCGCCGTCCCGAGGGTCGGTGTCCGCGACCGGGAGCCAGCCGAACGGCGCCCACGCCGCTTCGGTGAGCGGCTCGGCCTTGATTGCTCTCTTGGTCCCGGATCCATCTGTGGTCATGGCTCACTCTCGCCTGGTCGGCGGCGTCCCTTCTCAATGCGCCTTTGCAGCGCCGCCGCCTAACCTGACATCGGAATCAGTCTAGGAACAACTTGGGAGGCCCTCAGGATGGACGTGCGCAGCATTGAGGCCAAGGCACCGGTCGTCGAGCACAACGGCACCGTCCCGGTCTGGTGGATGATCGAGTCCCGCGAGTTCAAGGACATGACGGACGGGGGATTCCTGGAACTGGTCAACGAGTTCGAGGTCCCGGGCGGTGGTCTGGTCGACCCGCATTCCCACCCGACCCACGAGTTCTATTACGTCATGAACGGAAAGGGGATCATGACGATCGACGGTGAGGATCGAGAGATCTCCCAAGGGGACCTCGTGTACATCCCGCCGGACAAGGTGCACTCGCTGCGCCCCGTCAGTGACAACGCCCCGATCCACTGCTTCTGCTTCGCCATCGGCGTGAAGGATGCCGGACCCATCAACTACACGACCCACTAGGTGGGGCGCGTACTCGTCACCCGCCCCCTGACAGAGGGTGGGACCGATCCCCTCATCGAGGCGGGCCACGAGATCGTCGCGCCGGAAGTCGTTCCGACACCGGACGAGCTCGTCGCCTATGCGGCAGAGTGCGATGGCATCGTCAGCCACCTGACCGACCGCATCGACACGGCGGTGCTCGAGGCGGGGAGCAACGGTCGGCTCCGCGTGGTCGCGAACGCCGCGGTCGGGTACGACAACATCGACGTCGCCAGTGCGCAGGCGGTAGGGATCACGGTGTGCAACACGCCGGGCGTGCTCGACGACACGACTGCGGACCTGGCCTTCCTCTTGATCCTGGCGGCGACGCGCCTCGCCACGGATGCCGAGCGGAACCTGCGGGAGGGCAGATGGAAGGGGTGGGGCTTCGGCGACCATCTGGCGCTTGACGTCCACGGCGCCACGCTCGGACTGGTGGGATTCGGCCGCATCGCACGAGCGGTGGCGCAGCGGGCATCCGGTTTCGATATGGAAATCATCCACACAACCCGGCACGAAACCGGCTTGCCGGGCTTCGTCGGGCGGCTGGACGATCTCCTCGGGCAGTCGGACATCGTGAGCCTGCACGTGCCACTCAATGAGTCCAGCCGCCACCTCATCGGGGCGCGGGAGCTTGCCCTCATGAAGCCGACGGGGGTGCTCATCAACACCGCTCGGGGTCCCGTGGTCGATGAAAACGCTCTCGTCGACGCATTGGAGTCGGGGTCCATCTATGCGGCAGGACTCGACGTCTTCGACGGGGAGCCGAACGTGAACCCCCGGTTGCTCACCGCGCCCAGGGCCACCCTCCTGCCGCACATCGGCAGCGCCACGATTGGGACACGAACTCGCATGGCGCGCCTGGCCTGCCAGGGAGTCGCTGACGTTCTCGCGGGGCGGACGCCGCCCAACCAGGTGCTGGCGTAGGCGAAACAGCCGTGGCCTAGACCGTTCCTTTCCGGTCGAATCGCCGCCTGTGGTCGAAGGGGGTCCACGGATACGATCCGACGAGTAGTTAGAAGTGCACTCCAGGCGTGGAGGAGGTGGCCGTGCGAGCGGTCTGCAGAATCGCTGTCGCGGCGCTCTCGATACTGACAGCAGTCGGGCTCACTGGTGTCGTCCAAGTCCAGGGCGATGACGCTGCTTCCGCTGCATTCCCGTCCTGGGTGACGACTGCGTCCTATTCGCCCTTGCCGAATGTCAGCGCCGTGTCCTGCGCGCCTTTAACGACCACGTGCGTTGCCGTTGGTGATGGCGTCAGCGGATACGCATCGATCATCGTCACGAACGACGGGGGCACCACCTGGACTATTGGAACCGTTCCAGCTGGAGTCACTTCGCTCTCTGCCGTGTCCTGCGCGTCCCAGTTGATCTGCTATTCAGGCGGCGTGTCCGGCATAATTAAGTCCACGGACGGAGGATCCACATGGAGCATCGAGGATTCAACGCTGGCGACTACCTCTATTTCCTGTAGCTCCGACACCGAATGTACGGCTGTCGGATCGGTCGGGCCACTGTCAAAAATCCTCGGAACAACCGACGGGACGACTTGGCAATATGAAACGCCGCCGACTGGCATCGAAGGATTCGAAAGCATTTCCTGTCCCGCCTCAGATACTTGTGTGGCCGTAGGAGCCGTTAGCTCCATTCCCTCGATAGTGGGAACTCAGAATGGATCAACCTGGACAACCCTCGTTCAGGACACGTCGCTGTCGTCGCTCTCATCAGTGTCTTGCGCATCTGCGACAAATTGTGTCGCATCGGGCGTGGCGAGCGGAGGCGGAGCCACTTCGCTCAGCACCGTTAGCGCCTGGGCGGGCCCATCAGCATGGATCCCTCCGACGACCATCCCGACGGGAACAGAGTTAAGTTCACTTGCCTGTCCCAACATCGAAAACTGCGTCGCCGTCGGGACAAACTTCAATTCCCTACCTTATGTAATTGGTACATCTGACAACGGCACTAGGTGGACCGCTCAATCAGCCCCAGCGGATGCCGTAAACCTCACCAGTGTCTCGTGCTCGTCCCCGGCGGATTGCACAGCTGTAGGGAACACCGGCAACGATGGCGCTGGTTCGACGATCATGACCACTATGAACGGCGGAGTCTCCTGGACTAACGAATCGCCGCCGGCTGGAACCAGCAAAATCAATTCAGTGTCCTGCCCTACCACGGCTGTGTGTTATGCGGCCGGTGTCAACACGGTGCTGGCCTCACACAATGCTGGCTTCGCATGGAGTCCTGACAGCCTTCCTGGTGCCGTGAGCGGATTGAACAGCATTTCCTGCCCAAGCGCGTCCGACTGTGTCGCAGTGGGATTCGGTATTTTCGGCACTAGTCAGGGAGCCCCAGTCATCATTGCGACGGCAAATGGAGGGTCGAGCTGGAGCCTTCAAACTGCGCCTACGGGCGTCGGCAATCTCACCTCAGTGGCCTGCAGTAGCACCTCGACATGTCAAGCGGTGAGTGACTCTCATTCCAAATCCGGGACTCCCAGCATCATCGGGACTACAAACGGAGGCAGCACTTGGTCTTCGGAGTCGATACCGGCCACCTTCGTCAGCTTCAGTGGGATCGCGTGCCCCGATTCGCTTCACTGCACGGCCGTCGGTTTGTCGTCCTTGGGACCTGGGCCTGCCATCGTCTGGACGAATGACGGTGGCGCCACGTGGACGCCCCAGTCGATACCGGCCGGAATCACCTCGCTCACTGGCATCTCGTGCATCAGTGACACGACGTGCTTTGCGTCGGGTTCTGAGATCCTCGGGACAACCGACGGCGGAGCCGATTGGCTGCCCCTGGGCAATCCATCAGGAACGACCCTCTCAGCAATCAGTTGCATCAGCGCGACGACCTGTACCGCTGTGGGTGGAGCCAGCATCGTTGGCACTTCAGATGGTTGGGCCACCTCCACCGCTCAAAGCGCTCCGCCAGCTGTTGCCTCGTTGCTTGGAGCTTCATGTGCCGGACCTGCCAATTGCGTCATCGTCGGCTCCGGCAGCAACTTCGGAGGGATCGTCGCAACATTGTCCGCACCTCCGTCGATTACCACCGCAGCTTTGAGCGTCGGCACCATCGGTGTTCCGTACACGAGCTCACTTGCGGCCATCGGCGGGCTCGCGCCGTACTCCTGGGCCATCACCGGAGGGACTCTTCCGCCGGGACTCCGTCTGAATCCCGATGGGACGATTAGCGGCATACCGACAATTTCTGGGAAGTATGCGGCGACGTTCACCGTCACCGACTCCAATCATCTCTCGAGCGCGTCGGTGCTTTCGATCGCGATCAGACCGATCTCCGCTCCTGGCTACTGGGAAGTGGCGAGCGACGGCGGGATCTTCAGCTACGGCGGCGCTCAGTTCTACGGGTCGACCGGCGGGTTGACGCTCAACGCTCCGATCGTTGGGATGGCTGCCACTCCAGACGCCGCCGGCTACTGGCTGCTGGCCTCGGACGGTGGCATCTTCGCCTTTGGAGATGCCATCTTCTACGGGTCGACAGGCGGCACCCATCTCAACGCGCCGATCGTCGCCATGACGCCCACGCCCGATGGGGCCGGATACTGGCTCGTGGCATCAGATGGCGGCGTCTTCTCCTTCGGTGACGCCAACTTCTATGGCTCGACGGGTGGCATGACGCTCGATGCTCCGATCGTCGGCATTGCCTCGACCCTCGACGGAGGCGGCTATTGGCTCGTCGCCTCCGATGGCGGGATCTTCGCCTACGGCGATTCCGCGTTTTACGGTTCCACAGGTGGACTGCCACTCCACAAGCCCATCGTTGCAATGACGGCGGCTCCGGACGGAGGCGGCTATTGGCTCGTCGCCTCCGACGGCGGGATCTTCAGCTTCGGCGATGTGGGCTACTTCGGGTCCATGGGAGGCGCGCCGCTCGCGGCCCCTGTGGTCGGCATGGACCGGACCGCGGACGGCGCCGGTTATTGGATGGTGGCGCGCGACGGCGGGGTCTTCAGCTTCGGCGACGCTGGTTTCTTCGGTTCAGCCGGTGGTTTGCCCCTGAATCGACCAGTCGTCGGGATCGCCGCGATCCAGTCCCTGTAGGAGCTCGGGCGCCCTTTGGGCAGCGAGCCAGGCACACCATTCCTCGACCCCCTCGCCCGTTCGGGCGCTCAACTGAATGACCTTGGCATCTGGATTTACCGACGCAAGATTGGCGAAGAATGCGCCGAGGTCGAAGTCCAGGTACGGAAGCAGATCGATCTTGTTGACCACGACGACGTCCACGGCCCGGAACATCACCGGGTACTTCAGAGGCTTCTCTTCACCCTCGGTGACGGCGAACACCATCGCCCTGGAGTGCTCGCCAACCCGGAACTCTGCCGGGCAGACCAGGTTGCCTACGTTCTCGATGACCAAGAGGTCGAGGTCTTCAAGGGGCAAACGATCGAGACCCGACCGCACCATGACGGCGTCGAGGTGGCATTCGCCCCCGAAACCCGCACTTGTATTGACGACCGAGATGGCGGCAGCGCCAGTCCCCTCGAGCTTGTCGGCGTCGAGTGTGGTGGCGATATCCCCCTCGAGTACGCCGATCCGTAGCTTGCCACCGAGTCGCTCGAGCGTCTGACGAAGCAAGGTCGTCTTCCCGGCGCCGGGGGACGACATCAGGTTCACCGCGCGCACACCGGCTGCGCCGAATCGCCGGTCGTTGTCCTCGGCCACCCGATCGTTCTCGGAAAGGATGTTCTCGAGGATGGTGACCCTCGTCGTGCCGGTCTCCGTATAACCCGAGTGGTCACCCACGTCGACCGCGCCGTTCAAATCGGTGGGTGGATGGACATGCTCCAAACCTTGCGCGACGTCGTCGCCCTGACGGTCGTGGTTGTGATCGTGGTCGTGCCTCGTCCCGTCGGCGTGGACGTGAAATCGACCCATGGCTAGGCGTCGACCAGGTCGATCGATACGACCAGCAGCTCTTCGCCGCTGAGCAGTTTCACTTCGAAACTGCCACAGGCGTCGCAGGTGAGGATTGGCATGTCGAGAGTCGATCGCTCACCACAGTCCGAGCACTCCACGACGGCCGGCACTTGCTCGACCACCAGCGCGGCCTTCGACAACTCCTCGCTGGTGCTCGACGCGACGACCTCCCAACTGAATTGCAGAGCGTCGGGCACGACCTGGCGCAGGTGGCCGATCTGGACGGTGACCTGGGACACGGGTCGGCCTTCCGCATGTTTGGCCGCCGTGGATGCGATGGCATCACAGATCGCTAGTTCGTGCATCGCGTGAACCTCAAAACGAGCATATCGATCCAACCCCCGAGCCGCCGTTGTCGTCAGGAACCCACTGCGTCATCTCCTGGGCGGGGAATCAGGCCGGCCGTCACCTTCTCCTCCACCCTGGCGAGGCGCCAATACAGGAGCGCCACCACCCACGTCACCACGAACAGTCCGACGATGACGTACCCAGCCTCGTTGATGTTGAACGTGCGGAAAAAGCTCCAGAACGGGGAGCTGAGGTTGGCTTCCTGTCCCACCAGGGAAAGAATCTCGATGCTGCCGACGATGAAAGCCACGGCCACGGAGAGACCCGTAATCGTCAGGTTGTAGAAGATCTTGCGCACCGGGTTGGCAAAGGCCCAGTCGTAGGCGAAGTTCATGAAGCAGCCGTCGAGCGTGTCGAACAGGCACATTCCGGCCGCAAAGAGCACCGGCAACGCGAGGATCGCATAAAAGGGCAGGCCCCCGACGACGGCTGAGCCGGCCAGGACGAGCAGCGCGACCTCGGTGGCCGTGTCGAAGCCGAGCCCGAAGAGGAGGCCGACCGGATACATCTTTCCGGGTGAGTCGATACGGCGGGCGTAGCCGCCGAGGACCCTGTTCATAAGGCCCCGTTTGTCGAGCTGTTCCTCCAGCTCAGCGGCGTCGTAGGCCCCGGCACGCATGCGCCTGTACAAGCGGGCGATGGCCACCAGCACGAAGAGGTTCAGGAGCGCGATCAGATAGAGGAACGCCCCGGAGACCGACGTGCCGACGATGTTGGTGGCGGTGTGAAGGCCGGATGCCTGCTGACTGACTTGGACGTTCAGGGCACGGATGCCGAAGTTCAACAGGACCGCCAGTGCGAAGACGACTGTCGAATGGCCCAGAGAGAAGAAGAAACCCACGCTGAGCGGCCGTTTGCCCTCACCGACAAGTTTCCGGGTGGTGTTGTCGATCGCTGCAATGTGGTCGGCGTCAAAGGCGTGCCGCATGCCCAGGGTGTACGCGAGTACCCCGGTCCCGAGGCCGAACAGCTTGGTTTGCGACACGTGCAGGTGGTGCCCGAGAGCGGCGGCCAGCAGCAGCCAGCCGGAGACGTTGAGGACGAGGACCACTGCGCCCATGCCTGCGATCCCCGCACGCTCTCTGGATGTCAGTGCGAACCGTGTGCTGGTGGGCGATGTGTCGTGAGAGGGTGACGCCGCTGCTGTCTGCGTCATCCGGCTCATTCCTCCCGCGATCAGCTCTCGCTCGGTACCTTAAGACTATTGCGACTCATTCGCAATAGGAAGGGAGGGCCATCGTGAGCGGGCTACGACCGTCACGTTCGGTGGCCCGAAGGACCACCGAGGATGCACGCCAACGCCGGTACGATCGACCCGTGAGTCGGCGCGCTCCATCTGAACCTCCGGCTCAAACGGACGCCGCGACCCTCGAGGACGCGCTGGAATTGGTGCGACAGCACGGCGGGAGGGTGACGCCGTCGCGCCGGATCCTGCTCCGAGCGCTCTTCACCTTCAAAGGCCATCGGACTGCAGAGGAATTGGCCGCCGAGGTGCAATCGGAGGCGCCGGACGTCCACCTCTCGACGATCTACCGGAATCTCGACGAGCTCGAGCGCTTGGGTGTCGTCGTCCACTCTCACTTCGGCCACGGACCAGCGACGTATCACTTGGCAACGGCGGTCCACGGCCACTTCGTCTGCGAGGAGTGTGGTCGACTGATCGAAGTGCCCGACCAATTTTTTGCCACTCTCGGCCAGCAGGCCTTGAAGCAATTCGGGTTCACCATCGACCCCCACCACTTCGCGATGTTGGGCCGCTGCACCGACTGCGCCTGACGGCTCGTCATGGAGTCGTTGCGCCGACAGCGCCTCGCGCACCAGAGACCTAGGATGAGCAGGCCGAAACGCTGCACGTGGCAGCGCGGGCGCACTGGCGGGACCTGACGGAAAGGGAGGCCGGTGCGCTGCGGCGAGACTGGTCGGGGGGCTCTATGAGCGATGCGGCTCGCAGCCGGGACGGTTCCTTGGTCCCCGACGTCCCTCCCGATGCGCTCTTCCGCGCGGTGGTCGAGCTGACCGTTGACGCGGTGATCGCATACGACACCGAGTCGCAGGTCACGTTCTTCAGCAAGAGCGCCGAGAGGCTGTTCGGCCGGCGTTCGGATGAGCTCGTGGGGGGCGCCGTCACCAACCTCTTCCCCTCGCACCTGCGCGACGAAATGAGTGCGGTGTGCACCACTGTGGCCGCCGGGGAACGAATCAGGTACTTCGAAACGGAGATCGTGCGCCCCGACGGACTGCCCGTGCCGGTCTCGCTCTCGATGGCGCCCCTCCTCGGCCTGACCGGGGCGATCGTGGGCTCGATGATCGTCGCGCGCGATGTGACCGAGCAGCATCTGGCGCAGGCAACGCTGGCGGAGATCGACGCCCGGCTCGAGGAAGGTGAGGCGCTGTCACACATCGGCAGCTGGCTCTGGGACCTGAGGACGGGTGCCGTGCAGTGGAGCCTCGAGTTCCACCGGATCCACGGTTTCGATCCATTGGACTTTGCGGGCACCTTCGAGGCCTACATGGACCTGATTTCATCGGTCGATCGCGATCTGGTGCTGTCCGCCATGACGGATTCGGTGGAAGCCTCGCGTCCCCTGGACCTGGAATACCGGCTGACGGACTCGGACGGGAAGCCCCGCGTGGTCCGGGTCAACGCCAACCCCACAGTGGGCTTGGACGGCAAGACGGTCGGGCTCCGGGGGATCGGTCAAGACGTCACCGATCAGTCAGGGCAACGCCGGGACGCGGGCTCCGAGGACTGAAGCCAAGAGGCCGGGACAGTTCAGGCGTCAGCCCGCTCTGCCTCGGCATGGAGGCGGATCCGGACGTCGGGAAAGATCCGCAGCATCAGCATCGTGGGCGAAGGGACGGCGAAGTCCCGGATGTCAAAGACCTGCTCGCCGCTGATTGCGATGCGGTCCCGGGAGAGCGATTCGACGCACACGGTGCCCTCGGCCATCCGCGAGATGCCGTGGAACGTGAGCTCGCCCCGTAGCCTGTAACGAGATCCCGCAGTGTTCGGCGCGCAGTCCACGAGCTCGACCCGGGCCGTCGGGAACCGGCGCGAATCGATCCGGCGCTGCAGCTCGGCGTCGTAGAGATTGTTCCCCGAGCTGAAGCCCGTGACGTCGACGGTCAACCACCCGGTTGGCGGGACATCGGTGTTGACCACACCGTCGGCGAACTCGGCGTACAAAGAGCCCTCGACCCCGATGGTGCCGAAGGAGATGGGCCCTACCGTCGAGCGGGCGTCGACGAGCACAGCGGACCGCTCCGGATCGAGCACGAAGCGCGACAGGACTGGCTCCCCGCGCGCTCTCAGTGACGGTCGGCGCCAGGTGTCGCCCGAGTCGGTGGCAGCACGTTGGTCGTCGTCCGTGATGGCATCGTCCGTGGTGGCATCGTCCCTGGTGGCATCGTCCGTGGCGGCATCGTCCGCCCCGCCGTCGAGGGAGATCAGCCGTCGGCGCCACTTCGACGTCGTGGACACCGAGGACCAACCGAGATCGAGCTCGGGGTCCCAGCCCCCCTCGACCTCGGAGAGCACGGCGTCCGTGGTGGCCGTGGCCTGGTAGCGGTGGATGACCTCGCTGAGGTGCGCATGCTCGACGCGGATCACCCCCATCCACACCCGCAAGATGCGTTCGCCGAGCGGTGTGACGGCGTACACCCGCCGAGCCTGGCCGGAGCGGTAGGGCTCGGTGGACACCTTTACGAGCCCGTCCTGCTCCAGCTGGGCCAGCGCCCGGTAGACGGCGGGGCGGTCGACGTGCCCGAAGTGGAGGTCGGCCAATCGCGGCACGAGCGCGTAGCCGTATCCCGGTCGTTCGGAGAGCAACAGGAGTATCGCCGGCAACATGAACCGGCGTGGTGGCGCCAGCTCGAACCGCGCCACCCCTTCGGTCGCGTCCATCCCCCCCGACCGCTGTTCCGTGGCCATGGCAGCACTGATGCTCCCGCCCCAAGGCGAGGGTGTCAACCGACCCGTCTGGGGGTAAGGCCCCTCTTTTTTTGGCTCTCCTGACTGATCCGTGGGTCGATTTGGCCAGCTGAGGGAGTGCCAGCGTCCCGGTGGCGTCGGGCAGGGGAAGATGGGGCATGGCGCGACGCGACCTCGACTGGTGGCCTGAGGAGGAAGAGGACTACGAGGTTGCTCGTGTCGAGTTGAAGAAGCGCTTCGCGCAGTGGCGCGCCGCTGCTGGCCTCGATGCCGAAAAAGATGCCGGAGAGGCCCCCATCCACTACAAGTGGGCCTATGTCGACGGGCACCTGACCCGTTGGAGGTGCGAGGACCTCGACGAGGTCTATCTCGAGCTGCACCCGGCCAAGGTGATGGTCGACGACGAGGACCTCGACGACGTGCTCGAGGAGGCCAAGGCCTTCATCAGCTTCTTGGACGAGACCGCCCTGCTCGACCCCGAAAGCGATCCGGCCGACGTATTGGTCGACCATCTCGAGGCGATGGACGACCGGTTCCGCAAGAACATGGCCGATACCTCGCGTTACAGCTTCGGCAAGCGACTGTGGACGAGCGCGCAGGCCGAAGGAGTGCGCATGGACGATCGTGCCTCGGTCGAGGCCTTCATGGCCGACTTCAACGCCCGGCCGAGGGCCGAACGCGAGGCCATCTTGGGCCGAGGCTCGGGCCTTCCCCCGCGGCCCTCATCGACGGGCCGCATCACCGCGCCGGGAACGCGGCCCAAGACCGTTTCAGCCAAGCGCCGCAAGCGTCGCCGTTGACGCGTCGCCGCGTCCGGGCAGCGGCGGGCAGTAGCCACCGCGGTCGAGGAGGGCGAGGGCGATCAGGTGCTCGGGTTGGCGGAAGCCGAAAGCCATGCGGTGCAGCACACGCAGCTTGGTGTTCGTGCTCTCGATGAGCGCGTTGGACACACGGTGGAGCATGGCCGCCTCGATGCCGGCGAGGTTCTTTTTGATCTTGCGCCCGAGCTCGACGAAGGCCTCGATGCGGCAGCGCTGGGCCCAGAGCAGCCATTCGTCGAGGATGGTGAGGGCGAGCACCCCCTTGGTGCGGATCGCGATGCGGAGCTGCTCCTTCATCAGATAGGCGCGGTAGAGCCTGGTGTTGACCTGGGCGATCCAGGCCAGCTTGCGCTCCTGGCGAGGCGTCAGGTCCTCGGGATTGCGCCAGAGGGCATAGCGGCATCCTTTGAGCTCCTTGGCGTGGGTCCTCATGCCTCCCCGACGCGCCTCGTTCCACACTTCACGGCGCACCTCGTCGAGGGCGTCGGTGGCCCACTGCACGACGTGGAAGCTGTCGATGCACAGCGTCGCGTTGGGGCACCGCTCGGTGACCACCTCGGCGATCCACTCGGCCGCGTCGGCCGAGACCACGGTGATCTGTTCGCAGCGCTCCTCTCCGAGCAGGTCGAAGAAGCCGCCGAGAGTCTTTTTGTCCCGTCCGACCGCGGCCCAGACGAGGCGACCGGAGCCGTGGTCGACCACGATGGTCAGATAGCGGTGGCCCTTCTTGTAGGAGATCTCGTCGATGCCGATGCGCGTCAGCCCGTCGAAAGGGTCATGAGCCGCCCGGCCGTCGGCCACGACCCGTTCGATGATGGCGCCGACGCTCTTCCAGGCGATGCGCAACAACTCGCTGACGGTGGACTTGGGGGTGTGGGTGACCAGCCACGCCACCGTGTCGTCGAAGTCGCGGGTGTGCCCGGCCCCGTGACGGGCCCAGGGCACCTGGGCCACGGTCGGGCCGTGGGTCGGGCAGTTCACCCTCGGGGAATCGGCCTGGAGGAAGCAGCGCAGCGTGCCGAGGTCGAGCGCTCGCCAGTTGCGTCTCCCTTCGCCCTGGTCATAGCCCGGCGCCCGCACCCCGCAGCGCCCACACCGGCGCTTGGTCGAACGTCTCGGTCGTACGTGGACGACGACGGTGTCGGAGTCCTCGTCGAAGTCCACGTCCTCGATCACCGTCGCCCGGTCGACACCGAGCACGCGACGCCATACGTTGGCACCGAACAACGCCATCCTCCTTCTTGCGTTCTTGGACCTTCGAACAGCCCGAAAACGTAGAAGAGATGGTGTTGTTCCGCGTCAGGACCAGCTCAGGGCACCCACGGATCAGTCAGGAGAGCCCTTTTTTTTGGGGGGGGGGCGGCGTCCAGTGTCGACGGTGCAAAAGACACCCATTTACACAAAGTGCAGCTGAGCGGAGACTGCTGAGAGCCGCACATGCCCGCGCGGCCTACGACCCGGGGAGGCCACCTTGACGGCGACTGAAACCGAAGAGGCACTCGTCCACGTCCTCTGGATCAACGCAGGGCTCAGCTGCGACGGCGACTCCGTCGCGCTCACCGCAGCGACCCAGCCGAGCATCGAGGAGATCGCCTTGGGGGCCCTGCCGGGTCTGCCCAAGATCGCCGTCCATTGGCCGCTCATCGACTTCGAATGCGGTCCCACGGGCGGGGCCGACGACTTCCTCGAGTGGTTCTTCAAGGCCGACCGCGGAGAGCTCGACCCCTTCGTGCTGGTGGTCGAGGGCTCGATCCCCAACGAGGCCATCAAGCAGGAGGGCTACTGGTGCGGCTTCGGGAACAACCCCGACACGGACCAGCCCATGACGACGAGCGAGTGGCTGGACCGCCTGGCGCCGAAAGCGCTGGTCGTCCTCGCCGCCGGCACGTGCGCCTGCTACGGCGGGATCCACGCCATGGCGGGCAACCCCACCGGGGCCATGGGCGTCCCCGACTATCTCGGTTGGGGCTGGACCTCGAAGGCCGGCATCCCCATCGTGTGCGTGCCCGGGTGCCCGACGCACCCGGACAACCTCTCCGAGACGATCCTCTACCTGCTCTACCAGGCGACCGGGCAGGCGCCGATGATCCCGCTCGACGACTCGCTGCGCCCGCAGTGGCTCTTCGGCGCCACGGTGCACGAGGGCTGCGACCGCGCCGGCTACTACGAGCAGGGCGACTTCGCACGGGAGTACGGCTCTCCCAAGTGCATCGTGAAGCTCGGCTGCTGGGGACCAGTCGTCAAGTGCAACGTGCCGAAGCGCGGCTGGCTGAACGGCGTCGGGGGCTGCCCCAACGTCGGCGGCATCTGCATCGGGTGCACCATGCCCGGCTTCCCCGACAAGTTCATGCCGTTCATGGACGAGCCGCCAGGCGCCCGGGTGTCCACGGTGGCGAGCGGCCTCTACGGCAACGCCATCCGCGGCCTGCGGAAGATCACCCTGCACACGCTCGACGACGAACCCAAGTGGCGGACACCGGGCAAAGAGCTCTCGACCGGCTACAAGAAGATCTGGAGGTAGGACCGTGGCGACCACGAAGTTCAAGGAGGGCAAAGACGGCCTGGTCGAGATGGCCTGGGATCCCATCACGCGGATCGTCGGCAGCCTCGGCATCTACACGAAGATCGACTTCGGCAAGGGGAAGGTCGCGGAGTGCCACAGCACCTCGTCGATCTTCCGCGGCTACAGCATCTTCATGAAGGGCAAGGACCCGAGGGACGCGCACTTCATCACGAGCCGCATCTGCGGCATCTGCGGTGACAACCACGCCACGTGCTCGTGCTACACGCAGAACATGGCCTATGCCGTGCGGCCGCCGGCTCTCGGCGAGACGATCGTGAACCTCGGCGAGGCCGCCGAGTACATGTTCGACCACAACATCTTCCAGGAGAACCTCGTCGGGGTGGACTTCTGCGAGAAGATGGTCGCCGAGACCAATCCCGGCGTCCTCGAGCAGGCCAACAGGACCGAGGCCGCCCACGCGGCGATCCACGGCTACAAGACCATCGGCGACATCATGCGCTCGCTCAACCCGTTCTCGGGCGAGTTCTACCGCGAGGCCCTGCAGGTCAGCCGGTACACGCGCGAGATGTTCTGCCTCATGGAGGGGCGCCACGTGCACCCGTCCACCCTCTACCCCGGCGGCGTCGGCACGACGGCCACCATCCAGCTGTTCACCGACTACTACGCCCGCCTCATGCGCTACGTCGAGTTCATGAAGAAGGTCGTGCCGATGCACGACGACCTCTTCGACTTCTTCTACGAGGCCCTGCCCGGCTACGAGGAGGTCGGCCGGCGCCGGATCATGCTCAACTGCTGGGGCGCCTTCCAGGACCCCGACGCCTGCAACTTCGACTACAAGGACATGACCAACTGGGGCCGGGCCATGGGCGTGACCCCGGGCATCGTGGTCGACGGCAAGCTCGTCACCAACGACCTGGTGGAGATCAACCTCGGTATCCGCATCCTCCTCGGGCACTCCTTCTACGACGACTGGGAGGACCAGGAGATGTTCGTGACTCGGGACCCCCTGGGTAACCCGGTCGACCGGCGCCACCCCTGGAACCAGCACACCAACCCGCAGCCCCAAAAGCGCGACTTCGACGGCAACTACAGCTGGGTCATGGCGCCGCGCTGGTTCGACGGCAAGGACCACCTGGCCCTCGACACCGGCGGCGGCCCGCTCGCCCGCCTGTGGGCGACGGCGCTCTCGGGCCTGGTCCACACCGACCATCTCGACGCCACCGGCACCAGCGTCAAGATGCACCTTCCCAAGACCGCGCTGCTCGGGCCGGTCGACCTGGAGTGGAAGATCCCGAAGTGGTCCAACACGCTGGAGCGGGACCGGGCCCGCAGCTACTTCCAGGCCTACGCGGCGGCGTCCGCCCTCGACTTCATTGAGCGGGCGCTCAAGGAGGTGCGGGCGGGCAACACTCAGACCTGGGAGTCCTTCGACGTCCCCGACGAAGCGATCGGCTGCGGGTTCACCGAGGCGGTGCGGGGCGTGTTGTCGCACCACATGGTCATCCGGGGCGGCAAGATCGCCAACTACCACCCCTACCCGCCGACGCCGTGGAACGCCAACCCGCGCGACAGCTACGGCACCGCCGGGCCCTACGAGGACGCGGTCATCGACACGCCGATCTTCGAGGAGAACCCGAGGGACAAGTTCAAGGGCATCGACATCATGCGCGCGGTGCGCAGCTTCGACCCCTGCCTCCCCTGCGGCGTGCACATGTACCTCGGCCACGGCAAAGTTGTGAGGAAGCTGCACTCGCCCACCCAGGTGGGCAACGCCGACGACCTGTTGTCCTGAGCGCAGGGAGCGATGCCCGAACCCCGGAACCTCCGAGCGAGTGGTGAGCGAATCGAACAGGCTCTGAGCGAGCTGCAGTCCAGCGCGGACCCGCGCACCGTGGGGCTGGCCGAGGAGCTCCTGCGACTGGTGAGCGAGCTCTACGGCGCCGGGATGGCGCGCATGCTCGAGATCGTGGACGAGCGGGCGCCCGAGCTGGTGGGCGCATTCACGTCGGACGAGCTCGTGGCCAGCCTCCTGCTGGTCCAGGGCCTGCATCCCGACTCGCTGGAGCTGCGGGTCCAGGAAGCCCTGGACTCCGTGCGCCCCTTCCTCGGGCGACACGGGGGCGACGTGGAACTGGCCGGCCTCGACGAAGACCTCGGCGCGGTCAAGCTCCGACTGCTCGGGAGTTGTGACGGATGCCCCTCCTCGGCGGCGACGTTACGTGGCGCCGTCGAGGTGGCCATCTTGGAGAAGGCTCCGGAGGTGACGCTGATCGTCGTCGAGGAGCCGGAGCGGGACGATGGCGCGGTGCCCATCAGCCTCGGGGTGAAGCCGCAGTACGACGAGTGCCCGGCCGAGGTGTCGGCCCGGTGAACGACCCGCTCTCGGTCCTGCAGCGCATCCGCACCACGGCGCCCCGGCCGGCGCCCCAGGCCGAGGAGGCGTGCGACCTCTGCGCCGAGCCCATCGCGTCCGAGCATCGCCACCTGGTCGACATGCGCTCGCGGTCGTTGCTGTGCGCGTGCCGGGGCTGCTTCCTCCTCTTCGAGTCCGAGGGCGCCGGGGGCGAGCACTTCCGCAGCGTGCCCGAGCGTTACGTCGCGTTCGACGACTTCGAGCTCTCGCCGGCCCAGTGGGACAGCCTGCAGATCCCGGTGAGCGTGGCGTTCTTCTTCCTGAACTCGTCGCTCGGGAGGATCGCCGCGTTCTATCCAGGGCCGGCGGGTGCCACCGAGTCCGAGCTGCCACTCGACGCGTGGGCCGACATCACGGAGGCCAACCCCGAGCTGGGCACGATGCGGCCGGACGTCGAGGCGTTCCTCGTGCGCACCCGGTCGGGCCCCGGCAGCGGCGGCGGCGGCGCGAGGGCGAGCGGCGGTGCGAGCGGCAGCGAGTGCTACATCGTCCCCATCGACGCCTGCTACGAGCTGGTGGGGCACCTGCGCCTGCTGTGGCGCGGGTTCGACGGCGGGACCGAGGCGAACCGGAAGCTGGACGACGTCTTCGCCCAGGTGCGCGCACGCGCGGACGCGTCGTGACGGACCTGCACTTCGAGGTGCTCGACGCGCGGACAGAGCGGCATGCCGCGGTGCCGACGATCGTGTTCCGGATCCGGGCCACCGAGGTGGACGTGCGGCGGGTGCACGCGGCCGCGTTGCGGTGCCAGATCCGGATCGAGCCGCAGCGGCGGCGCTACAGCGAACAAGAGCAGGAGAAGCTCTACGAGCTGTTCGGGGAGACGCCGCAGTGGGGCAACTCGCTCCGCCCCTTTGCCTGGACCCACGTCGCGACCACGCTCGGCGGATTCGACGGCGTCACCGAGTTCGACCTTCCCGTCGAGTGCACCTACGACTTCGAGGTCGCAGCGGCCAAGTATCTCCACGCACTCGGCGACGGGGAGGTCCCGCTCATCCTCCTCTTCTCGGGCACCGTCTTCACCCCGGGCACGTCGGGATTCGCAGCCGAGCCACTGTCGTGGTCGTCGGAGGCCTCGCACCGTCTGCCCGTCGCGGTGTGGCGCACCACCATGGACGCCTACTACCCCGCCAGCGCGTACATCCGACTCGGCCGCGACACGCTCGACGACCTGCAGCGCTTCAAGGCCCGGCGCGGCCTGCCGACGTGGGACCAGGCGTTCGCGCAGCTCCTCAAGGAAGCGGGCGAAGCCGAGGAGGGACGTCCGTGAGCGGCCCGCGCGGCGCGCTGCGCCCGCCCACGGTCGCGGCCGGTCCCGACGAGGACCGCTTCGCCACGGCGCGCGCCGTGGCCGACGCCGTGCTCTACGAGGGCTACGTCCTCTACCCCTACCGGGCGTCCTCGCGGAAGAACCAGGTGCGGTTCCAGTGGGGTGTCCTCATGCCACGGGCCTACAGCGAGCTCGACGGCTCGGAGCGGTGGTCGGCGCGCACCGAATGCCTCATCGACGTGCGGCCGGGCGAGGTGGACCGGGTCCTGCACGTCCGCCTCCGGTGCCTGCAGACCCAGCGACGCCGCGTCGAGGCGGTGGTCGGCGGCGGCACCGCACCCGGCGCCGAACCCCTCTACCGTCCCGTCGACGCCCTCGAGGTCGACGGGACTCGCCACGTCGCCTGGGACGAGGCGGTCGACCGCATCGTGGACCTGCCCCCGCTCGACCTGGAGCATCCCGGCCTCGAAGGTGCGAGCGAGGCCTTCACCCTCGAGGGCGGGTCCGAGACCGAGCTGGTCCGCGCCGCCGACGGCACGCCGGCCGGGCGCTTCGTCCGAGAGCGGGAGCCGGTGCAGGGCGCGGTCCGCGTCACCGCGACGCCGGCCCCGGACGGCTCGCCGTTCACCAAGGTGACGGTGACGGTGGAGAACACCACACGGTGGGGCGACGACGGCGCCGCGCGCTCGGACGCCATGTCCTGGAGCCTCGTGGCCGCGCACACCATGCTCGCCGTCGACGGCGGGGCGTTCGTCTCCTTGCTCGACCCGCCCGCCGGCGCCGCCGCGGCGGCGGGCGCGTGCCGCAGCGACGGCACCTACCCCGTGCTCGTCGGCGGCGAGGACGTCGTGCTCTCCTCCCCGATCATCCTCTACGACCACCCCGAGGTGGCCGAGCAGAGCCCGGGTGACCTCTACGACGCGCTCGAGATCGACGAGATCCTGGCGTTGCGGGTCATGACCCTGACCGACGAGGAGAAGGCCGAGGCGCGCGGCACCGATCCTCGCTCCGCCGCCATCATCGAGCGCTGCGACTCTTTGTCGGGCGAAACGATGAGCCGGCTGCACGGCCAGATGCGTCCGGTCGCCGGGGTGCCCACGTGGCCGACGCTCTCGACTCTCGACGACGACGGGCCGGAATCCGGCGGCGGGAGCCCGTCGTGGTGGGACCCTGCCGCCGACGCCTCCGTCGACCCCTGGACCGACACGGTCACGGTCGACGGAAGGGAGCTCGCACGGGGATCCGCGGTCCGGCTCCGCCCCTCGGGCCGGTCCGACGCGCAAGACATGTTCCTCGAGGGGCGATCGGGCACCGTGGCCGGAGTCTTCGCGGACGTGGACGGCGGGTTCCACCTCGCCGTCACGCTCGACGACGACCCGGCGGCGGGCGAGCTGGTGTGGCAGGGCCGCTTTCTGTACTTCCACCCCGACGAAGTCGAGCCCCTCCCGGCTCGACGATCGGGCAACGGGAAGGAAGAGGTATGAGCGGCCGCACCTTGGTCGCGGGCATCGGCAACGTCTTCTTGTCAGACGACGCGTTCGGTGTCGAGGTGGCCCACCGGCTCGCCGGCCGCCCCGGGAGCGACGGGATCCGAGTCGAGGACTATGGCATTCGCGGCATCCACCTGGCCTACGACCTGCTCGAGGGCTACGACACCCTCGTCCTGATTGACGCCGTCCCCATGGGTGAGCCGCCCGGAACGCTCGTCGTGATCGAGCCGGACCTGCGGTGGGCGTTGGATTCGCCGGTGGCGGGCCCGGCGGTGGCGGGTTCGGCGGTGCCGGGGGCGAGCGACCCCGCCACCGGCGACCCCGATCTCCCGGCGGTCGACGCCCACACCATGAGCCCCGACGTCGTCCTGGCCACGCTGGCCCGGCTCGGCGGCTCGGTCGGCCGCGTCGTCATCGTGGGCTGCCAGCCCGCCGACCTGCGCGAGGGCATGGGCCTGTCGCCCGCCGTGGCGGCCGTCGTGGACGCCGCCGCCGACCTGTGTCTCGAACTCGTTGCGCCGCACGCCGAACCCGCCGAAAGGGGTACCAAGTCATGATCCGTCGATTCGTTGCATCGGTGTTGGTGGCGGTCGTCGCCGGCATCGTCATCAGGTCGTTGCCCGACATCGCGCGCTACCTCAAGATGCGGGAGATGTGAGTGGACATCGTGACGACCCGGTGACCGTGACCCGTTACACCATCGTCCCGGACCGCTCCACGGTGTGGATCGAGGCCACCTCGAACGTGCACCCGATCGAGACCGCCACGAGCGGGCTGGAGGGCTACGTCGAGCTCGCGCTCGGGCCGTCCGGCACCCTCGACCTGGCGGCGGCCCCCACCGGGCGCCTGTCTTTGGCCGTCGACCGGCTCAAGTCCGGCAACCGCCTCCAGGACCGCGAGATGCAGAAGCGTATCGGCGCGCAGAAGTTCCCGCGGATAGAGGGAGAGCTCCAAACGGTGGCGCGCAACGGGTCGGGAGAGAGCTACCAGGTCAGCGGCGACGTCACCTTCCGCGGTGTGTCCCGCCACCACGAGGACCAGATGGAGATTGAGGAGGTCGACCCGAGCACGATCCGGCTCACCGGCTCGTCGCGCTTCGACATCCGCGACTTCGGGATGCAACCGCCCCGGGTGCTGATGCTCAAGGTCGACCCCCAGGTCGAGGTGCGGGTCGAGATCGTCGCGGTGGCCGACACGGGTGGGGCGAGCGGCGACGGCGACGAGCCGAAGAGCGCGAGCGCGAACCCGAGCGCGAGCGCGAGCGAGTAGGAGGAGGTTCGCCGCGATGTGCCTGGGCATCCCCGGACAGCTGCAGGAGGTGTCGGAGGAGAACCGACACCTGGCCCGGGTCGAGGTGTCGGGCGTGACGAGGATCGTCAACGTCGGGTTGCTCGAGGACGAGCCGCTCGCGCCCGGGGACTGGGTGCTCATCCACGTCGGCTTCGCCATGTCGAAGATCGACGAGGAGGAGGCGGCGCTCGCCCTGGCCTCCCTGCAGCTCATGGGGCGGGCCTACGAGGACGAGCTGGACGCGTTCTGGGAATCGAGGATCACCAGCGAGACAGGAGGCAAATGATGGGAGTGGTCATCGGCGTGCTGATCGGTTACGCGCTGGGGAGCCGGGCCGGGCCCGACGCCTGGACCGAGATCGAAGACGCCTGGCACACGATCTACACGTCCGAGGAAGTGCGCGACCTGTTGTCCGGCGCGGTGTCGATCGCCCGCGACGTCCTCGAGAACCGGGCCGAAATCGTGGCCGGGATCATCGGCTCACCCGACGGGTCGCGGCGGGCGCGGCTCCAGCCCGTGGCCTAGGCGCGGCGGGAACGGGAAGGACGAGCGGACACCAGGAGAGGAGGGACCCCGCAACGATGCGCTTCGTCGACGAGTACAGGGACCCGACGACGGCCCGGGCGCTGGTGGCGCAGATCACCGCTTTGGCCGGGGACGATTCGTTCAAGTTCATGGAGGTCTGCGGCGGCCACACGCACACCATCTACCGCCACGGGATTGAGCACGTCCTGCCCCCCAACGTCGAGCTGGTGCACGGGCCGGGGTGCCCGGTGTGCGTCATCCCCATGGGCCGGGTGGACGACGCCATCGCCGTCGCCCTGGAGCCCGGCGTCATCTTCACGTCCTTTGGCGACATGATGCGCGTGCCCGGGAGCAAGGGGAACCTGCTCGGAGCCAAGGCGGACGGGGCGGACGTGCGCTTCGTCTACTCGCCCCTCGACGCCCTGCGCGTCGCCACCGAGAACCCCGACCGTGAGGTGGTCTTCTTCGCCGTCGGGTTCGAGACCACGGCCCCGTCGACGGCGCTCACGCTGCTCGAAGCGCGGGCGCGGGAGGTCACGAACTTCTCCGTCTTCTCCAACCACGTCACGATCGTCCCGCCGTTGCGCGCCATCCTCGAGTCCCCCGACCTCCGCCTCGACGGCTTCCTCGGGCCCGGGCACGTCTCGACCGTCGTCGGCCAGCGCCCCTACCGCTTCGTGCCCGCCGAGTACGGCCTGCCGCTGGTCACGGCGGGGTTCGAGCCGCTCGACATCCTCCACGCCATCGCCATGCTGCTCACCCAGATCCGGGAGGGTCGCTGCGAGGTCGAGAACCAGTACGCGCGCGTGGTCCGAGAAGGCGGCAACCCGCGCGCCCTGGCCGTGCTGGCCGAGGTGTTCGAGCTGCGACCCCACTTCGAGTGGCGCGGGCTCGGGTTCATTGCGCAGAGCGGCCTCAAGCTGCGGCCCGAGTTCGCCGCGTTCGACGCCGAGCTGCGGCACCGGATCCCCAACGTGCGGGTGGCCGACCCCAAGGCGTGCCAGTGCGGCGAGGTGCTCAAGGGTGTCATCAAGCCGTGGGAGTGCAAGGTGTTCGGCACCGCCTGCACCCCCGAGACGCCCATCGGGACCTGCATGGTCTCCTCGGAGGGCGCGTGCGCGGCGTACTACAACTTCGGGCGGATGCATCGCGAAGCGGCGGTGACGCTGGGACGGCGCAGCGGTTCACCGGCATGACCGGGCTGGCCACGCCGGAGGCGGCGGTGCGCCTTCGCCTCCGCGTGACCGGGCTGGTCCAAGGGGTCGGCTTCCGGCCCCACGTCCACCGCCTGGCCGGCGCGCTCGGCCTGGCCGGGCACGTCGGCAACGACACCGAGGGCGTCTTTGCCGAGGTGGAAGGCCCGGCGCCCGCGGTCGACGAGTTCCTGGACCGTCTGGTCGCCGACGCGCCGGCACCGGCACGAATTGAAGGAGTCGAGAGCGGCCGCGTGCCGCCGACGGGCGAGCGCGGCTTCGCCATCGTCGAGAGCCGGGGGCGCGGCGAGGCCCGGACGTTCGTCTCGCCCGACATCGCCACCTGTGACGACTGCCTGGCCGAGCTCTTCGACCCCTCCGACCGCCGGGCGCGCTACCCCTTCACGAACTGCACCAACTGCGGCCCACGCTTCACCATCACGCTCCGCCTCCCCTACGACCGGCCGAACACGACGATGCGGGGCTTCGGCCTCTGCGACGACTGCGCGGCGGAATACGGCGACCCGGCGGACCGGCGCTTCCACGCCCAGCCCGTCGCGTGCGCGCGGTGCGGGCCCCGGCTGTGGTTCGAGCAGGGTCGCGCCGACGGAGCGGCCCGGGCGACCACACGCGTCGAGGGCACCGACGCCGCGCTGGCCGCCGCCCAGGCGGCGCTCGCCCGCGGCGACATCGTGGCCGTCAAGGGCCTCGGCGGCTACCACCTGGCCTGCGACGCCGGCTCCGACGCGGCCGTGGCTCGCCTGCGCGTGCGCAAGCAGCGCGTCGAGAAGCCCTTCGCCGTCATGGTGCCCGGCCTCGAGGCGGCCGCGGCGCTGGCCGAGCTCGACCCCGAGGAGGCGCGGCTCCTGGCCTCGCCGCAGCGGCCGATCGTGCTCGTGCGGCGGCGGCTGGGCGCGGCGGTGTCCGCGCTCGTGGCACCGGGCAACCCCCGGCTGGGCCTGCTCCTCCCCTACACGCCGTTGCACCACCTGCTGTTCGCCCCGGTGCCGGGCCCCGGTGCCGGGCCGGAGGCCGCGCCGGTGCCGTCGGCGCTCGTCATGACGAGCGGCAACCTCACCGACGAGCCCATCTGCTTCGAGGACGAGGACGCCCGGCGGCGGCTGGGCGCCCTGGTGGATGCCTGGCTCCTGCACGACCGCCCCATCCACGTCCCCTGCGACGACTCGGTGCTCCAGCTCGACCCCGCCACCGCGACCGAGATGCCCCTGCGGCGCTCCCGCGGCTACGCCCCCATGCCGGTCCGCCTGCCCTTCGCCTCCGTCCCGACGCTGGCGGTGGGCGGCGAGCTCAAGAACGCCTTCTGCCTCGCCGCCGGGCGCGACGCCTTCATGAGCCAGCACATCGGTGACATGGGCAGCGTCGAGACGTGGGCCGCCTTCGTGCGCTCGGCCAGCCAGATGAGCGGGCTCTACGGCATCGAGCCGGTGCAGGTGGCCACCGACCGGCACCCGGGCTACCAGACCCGGCGCTGGGCCGACGACGCGTGGGACGGGCCCGTGGCCGAGGTGCAGCACCACCACGCCCACGTGGCGTCGGTGATGGCCGAGCACGGCCTCCCCGCCGGGGCGCGCGTCGTCGGCGTCGCCTTCGACGGCACCGGCTACGGCGCCGACGGGACCATCTGGGGCGGCGAGATCCTCGTCGCGGACTACGCGGACTTCCGCCGCGTGGCGCGCCTGCGCCCGGCGCCGCTGCCGGGCGGCGATGCCGCCATCCGCCGGCCCTGCCGCGTCGCCCTGGCGCACCTGTGGGCCGCGGGCATCGACTGGACGCAGGACCTGCCTCCGGTGGCGGCCGCGACCGACGAGGAGCGCGCGCTGCTGCGGCGCCAGTTCGACCGAGGCGCCGGCTGCGTCCCCACCTCGAGCATGGGACGCCTCTTCGACGCCGTGAGCTCCCTCCTCGGCTTCAGCCACGACGTGTCCTACGAGGCCCAGGCCGCCATGGAGCTGCAGTGGGCCGCCGAGGCGGCGTGGCGCGACCGGCCCGACGCGTGCGCCGCGCGCGGCTACCGCTTCGGCCGGGGCGGCGGCCAGCCCGGCCCCGATGACGAAGGCGGCGGGCTGGACGAGCTCGATCCGGCCCCGGTCCTGCGCGCCCTCGTGGCCGACCAACGGGCGGGGGTCGAACGCGGCGTCATGGCCGCCGGCTTCCATGTCGCCGTGGCGCGGCTGGTCGGCGAGGCGGCGGCACGCCACGCCGGGCGCGCCGGCGTCGGCACGGTGGCACTCAGCGGCGGCGTCTTCCAGAACACGCTCCTCCTCGGGCTGGCCCGGCGCGAGCTCGAGGCCCGCCGGCTGCGCGCCCTGACCCACCGCCAGCTGCCGCCCAACGACGGCGGGCTCGCCCTCGGGCAGGCCGCGGTCGCCGCCGCCCGCGCCACGGGCGCGGCGTCAGCCCCGGGGGCATAGTGGCGGTCGTGGACGCCGCACGTCCGGACACGCTCGGGTCCGAGCCCGCCGAGGACCAGGCGGCCGAGGACCTGGCCGCCGCCGCCCTCGCCCTGGCGCGCCGCTTCGCCGGCGGCGCCACCATGTGGTGCGTCGCACCCGAGTGGCCGTCCCACGCCCGCCACGTCGCCGTCGAGTTCGTGCACCCGGTGATCGTGGGCAAGAGGGCGCTGCCCGCCGTGAGCGTCGACGCGGACGGCGCGCCGGAGGCGCTGCGCCTCCTGGCCCGACGCGGCGACGTGCTGCTCCTCGTGGGCACCGCGGCGGACCCGCTGGTCGCCGACCTGGTGGCGCGGGCGGACGCCTGGGGGCTCACGAGCCTGTGGCTCGGCGCCGGCCCGCGGCCGGGCGCCGGCGCGGTGCGGGCGGACCACACGGTCTGGCTCGGCGACCTCGATGCGGCATGGGCGGCGCGCTCGGGCGACCTCGTCCTCCTCTACCACCTCTTGTGGGAGCTGACCCACGTCGTCTTCGAGCACCCGGGCCTGCTGAGCGACGCGGCACCCGACAGCGCCGCCGAGGTTTGCGTCACCTGCTCGGACGAGGGCCGCGTGGCCGAGGTGCGCGCGCTGCTGGCCGAGGGCCGGCTCGAGGTGCTGGCCGGCGGCCACGCCGAGGAGATCGACGGCCGCTTGGTCGAGGACCTGCACCCGGGCGACCTCGTTCTCGTCCACGCCGGCGTCGCCGTCACCAGCCTCACGGATCCCCATGGGTGAGGCGGCGGGCGGCGCCGAGCCGACGGGCTTCCTCTACCCCTTCATCGATGCCGAAGAACGCGATGCGGGGACGCTCCTGACCGACCTGGTGGCCTCGGCGGGGGCCAAGGCTGCGACGAGCGCATCGCTGCGCGCCACCACGCTCGAACGGTGCGCCGGTGAGGTAGAGGCCGCCGCCTCGGCCATGGCGGACCGCTTCGGGCGGGGTGGCCGCCTCTTCACCTTCGGCAACGGCGGCAGTGCGACCGACGCGCAGGGCACGGCCGAACTGTTCAGGCGCCCCCCGCACGGTCGCTCGCTGCCGGCGCTCTCCCTCGTCGACGACCAGGCCGTGCTCACCGCGCTGTCCAACGACGTCGGGTTCGAGCTCGTCTTCTCGCGTCAGCTCATCGCCCATACCGGGGCGGGCGACATGGCCGTCGGGTTCTCGACCAGCGGCGACTCGCCCAACATGTTGCGTGCCTTCGAAGAGGCGTCGCACCGCGGCCTCCTGACCCTCGGTCTGTGCGGCTACGAGGGTTCCGGCATGGCGACGAGCGCCGCCGTCCACCACTGCCTCGTGGTGAGCTCCGAGAGCGTGCACCGGATCCAAGAGACACAGAACGCGCTGATGCTCGCTGTGTGGCGCGCCGTCCAGCGCCATCTCGACGCGGCACCCACGGTCGAGGCACCCACGAGCGAGGCGGCATTCCGGGCATGACCGAGACGGCGCACGACCCGGCCGCCGGCAACGGCGACGACGCCGGCGCGGCGGGTGCGCGCGAGGCGGCGGTGTTCGGCCGCATCGAGGCGTTCCGGCGCCGGCGGCCGCGACTGCGCGACGAGGTGGTGACCCTCGCCCACGGCGCCGGCGGGAAGGCCTCGGCCGCGCTGCTCGATGCGGTGTTCCTCCCCGCGTTCGCCGCCCCGCCCTCCGGCGACGACGAGGCGGCACCCTTGACCGATGCCGCCGTGCTGGAGCTGCCCTCGGGCGACCGCCTCGCGTTCAGCACCGACTCCTACGTCGTGAAGCCCCTGCGCTTCGCCGGGGGCTCGGCCGGGCACCTCGCCGTGCACGGCACGATCAACGACCTCGCCATGATGGGCGCGCGCCCGACGGCGATCTCGGCGGCGTTCGTGCTCGAGGAGGGCCTGCCCATCGACGTGTTGCGCGAGGTGGTGGCCGACATGGCCGAGGCCGCCGCGGCGGCGGGCGTCCCCGTGGTGACCGGTGACACGAAGGTGGTGGACCGCGGCGCCGCCGACGCGATGTACATCACGACCGCCGGCGTCGGTCTCGTTCCGGCGGGGCGGGAGTTGGCGGCGCGGCGGGTGCAGGTGGGCGACGTCGTGCTGGCCTCGGGCACCATGGGGGACCACGGGACCGCGGTCATGCTGGCCCGCGGCGACCTCGCCCTCGAGGCCGACATCGCGTCGGACACGGCCCCGCTGCACGGGTTGGTGGAGGACCTGTTCGCGGCGGCCCCCTCGACCCGCTGGCTGCGCGACTCGACGCGGGGCGGTGTCGGCACCGTGTGCAACGAGCTGGCCCGGGATTGCGAGCTGACCGTCGTCCTCGACGAGCACCTCCTGCCCGTGCGGCCCGCGGTGGCGGCCGCCTGCGAGCTGCTCGGGATCGACCCGCTCTACGTGGCCAACGAGGGGAAGCTGGTGGCGATCGTGGCGCCCGAGGAAGCGGACGCCGCGCTGGCCGCGCTGCGGGCCCACCCGTACGGGGCCGAGGCGGCGCGCATCGGCGAGATCCACGCCGAGCCGCCGGGCATCGTCGTGCTGCGCACCGCCATGGGCGGGACCCGCATCGTCGACACGCTCGTGGGCGACCCGCTCCCCCGCATCTGCTAGCGAGCGACCGGAGCCGCCCTCACCACTGCCCCGACCGCGCCAGCGTCCGGTCGAGGATCCCGAGCGTGGCCCGCAGCGCCGTCTCCGAGATGACTGGGAAGATGTTCGCCTCCTTCCACTGCGGGTCGATGTCGGACCAGTCGTAGTAGGAGGTGACGAGCGTGCCGCCATCCGCCGGTTCGAGCTCGTAGCCGTAGACGTGGCCGATCTGCGGCTTGATCTGCCCGAGGATCGTCCAGGCGATGGCTCGGTCTGGCTCGTAGCGGGTGATGGTGACCGTCACGTCGTACTTGCCCATGGGGTAGTCGTTGAGCGCCTCACGGTCCATGTGGACGACGAACTCGTCGCCCACCTTCGACGCCGGCGCTCCCGACGAGCTCTGCAGCATGCCGGAGCTGTCGATCGCGACGTGGCCCTCCGGGTCGCGCAGCACCGAGAAGATCCGCGCCGCGTCCGCCGGGATCATCCGCTGGACCTCGATCCGTTCCGTCTTGTCCGTCTCTTGGGTCATCGCCGCATTGTGCCACCGGACCCGTCCCGGCGGCCGGGCCGCCCTACTCCGGACGCGGGCGCCACGCCGGGTCACGCCCCACCAGAGGAGGAGCAGGACTCGTCAATTCAGGTCGCCGACGACGGCGACCAACTCTTCGGCGGCCTGGTCACCCGGCCTCTGCTCGGCGTGTGACGGGCGGGCCGTACGCGGACCGCGGGCCAGCGACGCCGCCGCCGCGATGAAGGCCAAGCCCGCCGAGACCGCGAACACGATGTCGAGGCCGTTGTGGAAGGGCGCCGAGATCAAATCGGGGAAGAACATCCTCCCCGTAAGCACTCGTTGCGCCTCGGTGGGCAGCGACGCCAGCGCGCCGCCCATCGACAGCAGCTGGCGGAGCGGGTTCACGCCCAGCACGGCGGCGAAGAGGGACGAGACCGGCGGCAGGCTGCCGATGTGGTGCGCCACGGCGTGCGCAACGCCCTGGTGCTGCAACCCCTTGGTGAGCGTCGTCGGCAGGCTGCCCGCGAGCCCGGCGATCATCAGCGAGAAGAAGACGCCGACGGACAGCGCGGTCCCCGAGTTCTGGAACGTCGCCCGCATGCCGGACGCTGCGCCACGCTGGTCGGCCGGCACGCTGCTCATGATGGAAGAAGTGTTCGGAGCACTGAACATGCCGATGCCGATCCCGTTGATGGCGATCAAGGTGGCGAACTCGGGGTAGTCGAAGTCGACCGGCAACAGCATGAGCCCGATGAAACTGGCACCGTAGACGATCATGCCCGCCGTGGCGAAGCCCCGGGCGCCGAAGCGGTCGGAGAGGTAACCCGACAGCGGGCCCGAGACGAGGAATCCCGCCGTCAGCGGCAAAAGGAAGATGCCGGCCCACAGCGGCGTGGAGCTGAAGTCGTAGCCGTGCAGCGGGAGCCAAATACCTTGCAGCCAGATCACGAGCATGAACTGGAGCCCGCCCTGGCCCAGGCGGGCGGCGAAGCTCGCGACGTTGCCGGCCGCAAAGGCGCGGATGCGGAACAGCGCAGGCTGGAACATCGGCTCGGGCACCTTGTTCTCGATCACGACGAAGGCGGCGAGCAGGGCGAGGCCGCCGAACAGCAGCGCCAGCACCTCGGGGTTCGTCCAGCCCATGGTCTCGCCGTGGTAGGGCTGGATGCCGATCGTGATGCCGACGAGCAGCGAGCCGAGCCCGACGGCGAAGGTGATGTTGCCCAGCCAGTCCATGCGGCCGCCCGACTTTTGCCCCAACTCCTTCAGCCGGTAGTAGGCCCACAGCGTGCCGAAGATGCCGACCGGCACGTTGATCCAGAACACGGCGCGCCAGTCCCACACGGCCAGCACACCGCCCAGGACGAGCCCGATGAACTGGCCGGCGAGGCCCGCCACCTGGTTGATCCCGAGCGCGAAGCCGCGCTGGTCCTCGGGGAAGGCGTCCGTGAGGATCGCCGCCGAGTTGGCCATCAGCATCGACCCGCCGATGGCCTGCAGGAAGCGCCACCCGATCAGCCACAGGGCCGCCGTGCTCCCGAGGAACGGGTCGATCGAGAGGAGCACCGACGCGAAGGTGAACACGGCGAAGCCCGCGTTGTAGATCTTGACCCGCCCGAACATGTCGCCGAGGCGGCCGAGGCTGACGACGAACACGGCCTGCACGAGCCGGTAGCCCATGATCATCCAGAGGAGGAAGGCGATGTTGCCCGGGGCCAACGGGTCGAGGTGGATGCCCCGGAAGATGGCGGGCAAGGCGATGATGACGATCGAACCGTCGAGCACGGCCATGAAGGTGGCCGCCGTCGTGTTGGCCAGGGCGACCCACTTGTAGCCGTCGCCGGATGCCGGTGGTGCGGCCTCGACGTCCGTGCTGCTCTCGGCCATCAGAGGCGTTGGGCGAGGCGCTCGATCAGCGGCGCGGCCGCCCCCAGCCGTTCGATCTCGTCGCGGGTGAAGCCGGCCCCCAGGGCCTCGGCCAGCAGCTCGCTGCCGCGCGCTGCGCCGTCGCCGCAGCAGGTCGCGCCCGCCGGCCGTCAACGACAGGACGGCGCGGCGACCGTCGCCGGGGTCGGGCGTGCGCTCGACCAGCCCCCGCGCCTCCAACGCGCCCAGCGTGGCACCCATGGACTGCGGGCTGATCCGTTCGAGCCGGGCCAGCTCGGACGCCGTGGTCGGGCCTGTCTGGTCGAGGCGGGCCAGCGCAGAGGTCTCGGGCGAGGAGAGATCTCCCTCCACCGCCTGGGTCTGGCGCAGGCGCTGCACCAGCAGGCGGACGCTGGGCAGCAGCGCACCAGCGACCTGCTCGATCTGGGAGTCACGGTCGAGCCGGGCCATGTTGTAAGCCTAGACTGCTAAGTTCAGGCTTACTATCCCCTGACTTTGGGTACGGGCCGGCGGTCCTACCCCTCGGGCTCCTCGACCAGGGACGCGTCGAGCCCCAGCAGTTGCAGGGTCGTCGAGCCCGACTGCAGCGCCTCGAAGAAGCCGTTCTCCTTGGCCTCGCGGGCGCGCCCCGTCGTCAGCACGTCGTCGACGGACGCGCCCGGCACGATGGTCACGCCGTCGACGTCGGCCACGACCCAGTCCCCCGCCGCGACGAGTACGCCCCCCACCCGCACCGGTGCTCCGACCGTGCCCGGCTTATCCTTGGTGGCGCCGGTCAACGCGATGGTCGACGAGAAGACGGGGAACCCGTGCGCCTCGAGCGCCCTCACGTCGCGCACGCCACCGTCGAGCACCAGGCCCGCCAGCCCGGCGGCCTCCGCCGCCGTTGTGAGCACCTCGCCCCAGTAGCCGCGGTCGGCCACCTGTCCCACGTCGACCACGAGCGCGCTGCCCCGCGGGGCCTTCGCCACGGCCACGTGGACGGCCAGGTTGTCCCCGGGCGTGCATCGCACCGGGAAGGCGGGGGCGGCGATGGACGCCCCGGCCCAGGCCGGGCGAAGCCTCCGGTGGGCCGCCCGTCCGCCCGACTCGCCCAGGGTGGCCGCGCCCAGGACGGCCAGTGCTGCCCCGATCACGTCGGGGCTCATGCTCGATGCCGCCACGTCCATCCTCCTCGTTCGACGGTGCGCGAGCATTCGACCACCGGGCGCCCCCGTCGCACCAGCCGTACACTCCCGCGGGTGGCCGACACCATGCTCATCGCCACCCAGGTCGCCCCGTACGCCGACGGACCGGCCGGGGTCCACGCCACGCTGGCCCAGGCGACGACCGCGCTCTCCGAGCTGGCCGAGCTGGCCGGCCTCTCTCCCATCACCCTGCCCGACGTCCGCGACGCGTCGCCGGACGCGCTCGGGGCGGCGCGGGTGCTCGCGCTGTTCACGATCGGGGAGACGCCGTGGTCGGACGACCAGAAGGCGGCCGTCCACACCGCGTGGCGCGACGGCGGCCTGCGCATGCTCGGCGTGCACTCGGCCACCGACGCCAGCCATACGTGGCCCGAGTACGGACGGATGGTCGGCGCACGCTTCGACGGCCACCCGTGGACCCAGGACTTCGCCATCGACGTGGTGGAGCGCCGGCACCCGGCGACGTCACACCTGGGCGAGCAGTGGGACTGGCATGACGAGGTCTACCTGTTCCGCGACCTCCGGCCCGACGCCCAGGTGCTGCTCCGCCTGGCCGACGACCAGGTCGACCTGTCGGCCCCCGGCGGGCGGGTCCCGGACTGCGGCTTCCCCTTGGCCTGGTGCATCGACGACGGCGCGGCGCGCAGCTTCTATACCGCGCTCGGTCACTTCCCTCTGGCCTGGGAGCTGCCGGTCTACCTGCGCCACCTGAACGGCGGCCTCGCCTGGCTGTTGCAGAGCGCCTAACCTGACGTCCATGTCAGGGTCCACGGGGGGGTCGAACGGCGGCCCGCTCCCCGACGTCATGACCGCCGCCGTCTACCAGTCGCCCGGCGTGATCACGGTCGAGGAACGCCCCGTCCCGCGTCCGGCGCCGGACCAGGTCGTGATGCGCGTGCACTCGTGCGGCATCTGCGGTTCGGACATCCACCAGCTGCGCGACGGATGGGGCCTCCCGGCCGGCGTGGTGGCGGGACACGAATGGAGCGGGACCATCGTGGCGGTGGGCGACGACGTGACCGGGTGGTCCGTCGGTGAGCTGGTCGTGGGCGGCCCCTCGCCCAGGTGCGGCACGTGCCGGCGTTGCCAGGAGGGCAAGCCGTCGCAGTGCGAGAACCGCCACTCCATGACGGACGGGCACTCCGACGGCGCGTTCGCCGAGTACATCGTGGCGCGGGCGGCGGGCGTCGTGCGCCTGCCCGACGGGCTCGCACCGCGTCACGCCGCCTTGGCCGAGCCGCTCTCGGTGGCGCTCCACGGGATCACGCGCTCGGGCGTCGCTCCCGGCGACAGCGTGATGGTCTTCGGCGCCGGCCCCATCGGGGCCCTCAGCGTCGCCGCCCTGCGCGCCATGGGCATCACAGACGTCACCGTCGTCGAACCCAACGAAGGCCGGCGCCGGCTGGCCATGGCGCTCGGCGCCAAGGAGGTCGTCGACCCCGCCGACCTCGAGGTGTTCCCCTCGTGGGAGCCCGAGAAGCAGTCGTCCCGGGCCGCGCACGTCGTGCTCGAGTGCTCGGGCCACCGGGCCGCCATCGAGGCCGGTTTCTGCCAGGTCCGGCGCGGCGGCATCCTCGTGATGGTCGGCGCCGGCATCGACCACCCGACGTTCGACATCAACCGGATGATCCTCAACGAGCTCACCGTCACGGGAAGCTTCGTCTACGACCTCGGTGGCTTCGAGCGGGCGCTGGAGCTGCTTGCTTCGGACGGCTTCCCGTGTGACCTGCTCATCGAGCGCGAGACGGTCACGCTGGAGGGCATCACCGATGCGCTGGAGGGCCTCGCCGTCGGAAAGATCGCCGGCAAGGTGATGGTGGTGCCGCAGGTGCGCAGCTGATGGCGCACCCCTACTACGCGGCGGGCAACCCGCGCTTCAACCACGTCGCCATGTCGCTGCCGGCCGACCTGCTGTCGGCAGAGAGCCGCACCGAAATCTGCACGTTCTTCAAAGAGGTGCTCGGCTTCGACGAGATCGCCGTCATGACCGAGGACCGCCGCCGCCTCATCCTCAGCTGCGTGCACTGGGACCAATTCATCTTCCTGATCGCCGAGGACGACCCGATGCGCTGTCCGCGCATGGACCACTACGGCTTCGCCGTCAACTCCCTCGAGGATCTGCGCGGCATCCAAGAGCGCGCCGAGGCGTTCCGCAAGAAGGACGACCGCCTCGAGCTGATCGACCTCCACGTCGACGACCAGGAGGTGGTCAAGATCCACTCGCTCTACGTGCGGCACATTTTGCCCATGACCTGTGAGGTTCAGTACTGGGAGTTCCCAGAGTCGGCGAACTGATCTCGGCGCCCGCCGCTCGCCGATCGACAAAGCCGAACGGTACAGAGACAGCAGACGGCCCCCACGCGCAGGGCAACGGGGAAGAAGTCCCGAGTGGGGGCCGCCGCTGGCAGCAGCGAGTCGGATTGCAACCGAATGACGGTTGAAACGTCTCTTTCCCTTTCGCCTCCTGAATCGGTGTGGCGCCGCTCGGGTCCGAGTCGTCCCACCCTCGGAATTCCCCTTCCCACTCCCGCAACTTCGGTTGTAGCACACAGGACCCGCTCGTACAACGGCCAAAAGTCCCACAAAATACTAAGTTCACGCGGATTTCACCTGCCCGACCGATTGCGACGCGCCAGTACCGTGCGTGTATGACCCCCCTGTCGCAATCCGCACACGCCGCCCGTGCCGAGCGTTTCATGGCCCTCCACCAGCCGGGCAACCCGCTGCTCATGCCCAACGCCTGGGACGTCGGCTCTGCCGCCTTGTTCGCATCAATTGGCATGGAGGCGATCGCCACCACGAGCGGCGGCTTCGCGGCCACCCGGGGCCGGCTCGACGGCGCCATGACGCGCGAGGAGGTGCTCGCGCACTGCGCCGACATCGTGGCGGCGGTCGACGTCCCGGTGTCGGCGGACCTCGAGAACGGCTTCGCCGACGACCCGGACGGCGTGGCGGCCACCATCACCGCCGCCAAGGACCAGGGCCTGGCCGGCGGGTCGGTCGAAGACTTCACCCGCCGCGCCGACGCCCCGATCTACGAGGTGGCGCACGCGGCGGAACGGGTGCGGGCGGCCGCCGAGGCGGCGCACGCCGGCCCGGTCCCATTCGTGCTGACGGCACGCGCCGAGAACTACCTGCACGGCCGGGTCGACCTGGCCGACACGATCGCCCGGCTGCAGGCGTATCAAGAGGCGGGGGCCGACGTGCTCTTCGCGCCCCGCGTCGTGGAGCCGGCCGAGCTGCGCCAACTGCTGGCCGCGGTCGACCTGCCGGTGAGCGTCCTCGTCACTCCGAACGCCCCGCCGGTGCCCGAGCTGGCCGAGCTCGGCGTCAGCCGGATCTCGGTGGGCGGCGCCATCGCTGCCGCCTCGTACGGCTTCGCCGTTGCGGCGGTCAAGGAGCTCCGCGACCAGGGCACCCCCAACTACTGGGATGCGGCCGCGGCCGTCCGCGGCGACATGCAGGCCGCCTTCGTCAAGCCTTGACGGCGACCGTCACCTCGATCTCGACCGCCCCGCCCCGGGGCAGCGCGGCCACCCCGATGGCCGAGCGGGTGTGCCGCCCCGCGTCACCGAAGACGTCAGCGAGCACCCGGCTCGCGCCGTCCACCACGGTGGGCTGCTCGTGGAAGTCGGGGGCCGACGCCACGAAGCCCGTGACCGTCAACACGCGCTCGATGCGGTCGAGCGAGCCCAGCGCGACTTCGAGCACCGCGAGCGCGTTCAGCGCGCACACCGCGGCCGCTTCCTGGCCCTGCTCGACGCTGACCGTCTCGCCCAGGCGGCCGAGACACGTCAGCTGCCCGCCGACGCGCGGCAGCTGGCCCGAGGTGCGGGCGACGCCCTCCCACACCACGACGGCGTCGAGCGGGTCGTGGGGCGGGTGTGGCCCGTGCAGAGTGAGGCCGAGCTCGGCCAGGCGAGCCCGAACGACGCCGTCGCTCACCGGCGCCTACCGCATGTAGGGGTAGACGTTGGCGAAGTTCTCGTTGACCTTCTCGGGCAGCGGGTAGATGGTGCCGAGCTGCTTGGCTCCCCAGATGATCTCCGCCGAGCGCTCGACCAGCGCGGTGTTGTGCATGGCCTTCTCCATCGTCGTGGCGACGGCCACCATGCCGTGGTTGGCGATGAGGGCGGCCCCACGGTCCTCGAGCGCCTTGACCACCTGCTCGGCGAGCTCGGGGGAGCCACTCGGCGCGTACTCCGTGCAGCGGACGTCCCCGCCCAGGTAGACCGTGAACTCGTCGATGCAGCTCGGGATGTCCTTCTGGGCGACGGCGAACATCGTGGCGTGCACGGCGTGCGAGTGGATGCAGACGGCGATGTCCTCGAAGGCGTTCATCACCGCCAGGTGGAGGTACTTCTCCGACGTCGGGCCGCGCTCGCCGGAGACCAGGTCGCCATCGGGGTTGACGATGCAGATGTCCGCCACGGTCATCACCCGGTAGTCGAGCGAGGAGGGGGTGCAGGCGATGTGGCCGTCCTCCATGCGCGCCGAGATGTTCCCCGACGTCCCCTCGACCAACCCCTTCGCCAGGAGCTCCTGGGCCGCCGCGACGATCTGCTCGGGTGCGTTCTCAATGAAGGTGGCCATGGCCGGCGCTCCTCACCATTCGTGCGGGCGACGCTCGTCGCCACGTGGTCTTCCCGATCGTACAGCCCCCGCCGCGATGCCTGACACGGCTGTCAGTAAACCGGGTGACCGAGATACAGTGCGCGCCATGGGACTCCTCGACGGTCGGGCGGCGGTGGTGACGGGTGCGGGCCGGGGCATCGGGCGGGACATCGCGCTCTGCCTCGCCGCGGAGGGGGCCAAGGTCGTGGTCAACGACGTCGGCGTGTCCCTCGGGGGTGAGGGCACCGAGGAGGACCCCGCCGCGCTCGGTGTGCGCCGAGATCGAGGCGGCGGGCGGCATCGCGGTGCCCAACCACGACTCGGTGAGCGACCACGACGCCGCCGGTCGCATCATCGCCGCGGCGGTCGACGCCTTCGGCAGCATCGACATCGTGGTGAACAACGCCGGCATCGTGCGGGACCGCACCCTGGTCAAGATGGACGAGTCCGACTACGACGCGGTGGTCGCCGTGCACCAGAAGGGCACGTTCAACACGGTCCGGCACGCAGCGCCGCTCATGAAGGAGGCCGGCTACGGGCGGATCGTCAACATCACGTCGTCGGCCGGACTGCGGGGCAACTTCGGCCAGACCAACTACGGCGCCGCCAAGGCCGCCATCATGGGCATGACGTTCGTGTGGGCGCTCGAGCTCGGCAAGTACGGCATCACGGCCAACGCGGTGGCGCCGGCCGGCTTCACGCGCATGACAGAGGGCCTCTACGCCGGCGCGGAGCCGCCGCCTGACCAGGACCCGGCGCTCAACGCGCCACTGGTGGCCTTCCTGGCCTCCGAGGGCGCGTCCTACGTGAACGGCCAGGTACTCGGGCGCACCGGCTACGCCTACACGCTGTTCCAGACGCCCCGCCAGATCGCCACCATGTGGAAGGACGGCGGCTGGACGCCCCAGGAGGTGGCGGACCACTTCCACGAGGTCCTCGGCCAGAACCTGCAGCCGGTCGGGATGGGCGAGCACCCACTCCTCGGCAAGCGCTGAGGGCCGGGCGCCCAGCGGCGCCTGAGCCCGTGCATGGGTAGGGTGGGATGGCTCACGGCTTCACCGGCCGACACATCCACCACGAGGGAGGGCACCCATGGACGTGCGCGACAAGATCTACATCAACGGGGCCTGGGTCCCCTCGACCGGGACCGGCACCCTGGAAGTCATCGACTCGGCCACCGAGGACGTGTTCGCCACCATCCCAGAGGGGACGGCCGAGGACGTCGACAAGGCGGTCCAGGCGGCGGCCGCCGCGTTCCCCGGGTGGGCCGCGACCTCGCGTGAGGAGCGGGGCAAGCTCCTGAAGCGCATCGGCGAGGCCCTCGCCGCCCGTACCGACGAGATCGCGAACGTGATCAGCCACGAGGTCGGCATGCCGATGACGCTGTCGGGCTCCATCCAGGTCGGCCTGCCGGCTGGCGCCTTCGCCGACGCCGCCAACGCCGCCGAGGCCTTTGCGTGGGAGGAGGAGCTTGGCAACTCGCTCGTCGTGCACGAGCCGGTCGGCGTCGTAGGCGCTATCACGCCGTGGAACTTCCCGCTGTACCAGGTCGTGCTGAAGGTGGCCCCGGCCCTGGCCGCCGGCTGCACCGTCGTGCTCAAGCCGAGCGAGGTGGCGCCGATCAACGCCTTCATCTTGGCCGAGGTCATCGACGAGGTCGGCCTGCCACCGGGCGTCTTCAACTTGGTGAGCGGAGTCGGCCCCGTGGTGGGCGAGGCCATCGCTGCCCACCCGAAGGTGGACATGGTCTCCTTCACCGGCTCCACCCGGGCCGGCCGCCGTGTTATGCAGCTCGCGGCCGAGGGCATCAAGCGGGTGTCGCTCGAGCTCGGGGGCAAGTCGGCCAACATCCTGCTCGATGACGCCGACCTCGCCACAGCCGTGCCGGCTGGCTTGTTCGGTTGCTACATGAACTCGGGGCAGACCTGCTCGGCGCTGACCCGCATGCTGGTCCCCCGCGACAAGCTGGCCGAGGTCGAGGAGCTGGCGGCAGGCGCTGTCGCGGGCTTCCCCCTCGGCGACCCGTTCGAGGCCGGCAAGATGCTTGGCCCGCTCGTCTCGGGCGTCCAGCGCGACCGCGTGCGCGGCTATATCAACAAGGGGATCGAGGAGGGAGCCAAGCTGGTCGTCGGCGGCGCCGAGGCGCCGGAGGGCCTCGAGAAGGGCTTCTACGTCCAGCCGACGATCTTCTCCGAGGTGACGCCGGACATGACGATCGCCAAAGAGGAGATCTTCGGGCCCGTCCTCTCGATCATCCCCTACGACACCGAGGAGGAGGCGATCGAGATCGCCAACGGCACCCCCTACGGCCTGGCCGGCGCGGTATGGGGCGCGGATACGGCCCGGGCCGAGCGGGTGGCGCGCCAACTGCGCACGGGGCAGGTCGACATCAACGGCGGCCAGTTCAACCCGAGCGCACCGTTCGGCGGCTACAAGCAGTCGGGCATCGGGCGCGAGCGGGGCAAGTACGGCCTCGAGGAGTACGTCGAGACGAAGGCGATGCAGCGTTAGGAAGGGCGTAGGCGCCGCAGGTCTCGCCGGCGGCGTCGTCCCAGCCCTGACACCGGGGCGCTGATGACGATGGCATCACCCCGCGTCCGGGCCCGCCGACGTGTCGCCGCGGTGATCGCGGTGGTCGTGCTTGTCGCGGGGATAGTGGTGGTGGTCGCCCTGGCGTCGACCGGATCGTCACCTCCTCCTTCGCCGCACCGGTCGGCGTCCTCGGTCTCGACCACGACCGACCGACCGCAGACCACCTCCACGACGTCGTCCACATCCACGACCACCACGACGACCGACCCCGGCACCCTGCCGCAGACGATGCAACTGCCCCCGGCCACGGATGCTCAGTTCACGGCGGAGATGAACGCGCTGTGGCAAGGGATCGTCCAAGGCTCGGTCACCCCGGCTCTCAGCGCCTTCTTCCCGCGCACGGCCTACGTGCAGCTGAAGACCGGCATCGCCGACCCGTCGGGCGACTGGCAGAACCGTCTGGTCGCGGACTACGCCCTCGACATCGGCGCCGCCCACGCACTCCTGGGCCCGGCACCCCAGCAGGCGACGCTCGTCAGCGTGTCGGTGCCCGAGCAGTACGGCCACTGGATCCCGCCGGGAGTCTGCGCCAACGGGATCGGCTACTACGAGGTGGCCAACGCACGCGTCGCCTACCAGCTCGGCGGCCAGACGCGCTCGTTCGGCATCGCGTCGCTCATCTCGTGGCGCGGCGAGTGGTACGTGGTCCACCTGGGCTCGATCTTGCGCAATTCGTCGGGCGGCGAGGTCGACGAGCCGGCGGTCGGGGCGGGCTACTCGGCGCCGTCGGAGACGTGCTGACGCGACGCCGGGAGAACCCCGGGCCGAGGCGGCTCGCGGACAGCCCCACGCCCGAAGCTCAGCCCTTCGTCGGCACCACCGGCGGATCGCCGCCCGGCGTCAGCACTTCGATCCCCGACAGGGAGGGGTCGTAGGTCGACCCCAGGCCCAGCACGAGCGCGTCGCCCACGGTGGCGATGCCCGACCAGTTGGCCTGCGGCACGCCGATCTGGGCCAGGAGTCGACCCGTGGCCGCGTCCCGCACTTGGACGGCCGTCGCGGCCAGGGCAGGCCCGTTGAACGTCATCCCGCCGGCGACCGTCGTCGGCGAGAACGACGCGAAGCCGTTGGCCTGCCAGGCCACCGAGCCGGTCGCGGCGTCAAACGCGTGGTCGGTCGGGTTCTGCGAGGGGGTGTCGCGGGGGTCGGCCGGGTCGCAGACGGTGTTGCCGCCCCCCTTTCGGGGCAGGAAGTCACCCAGCGCGGTTGCGCCGTACACGCGGGTGCCGTCGTAGGCGGTCGTCCCGATGAAGCCCCCGGACGACCCACCGAAGACCACGTTGGTCGACCAGCGCAGGCGCCCGGTGCGCGGGTCGAGCGAGTAGTAGGTCCCGTTCTTGCTCCCCTCGCCGAGGAAAGTCGTCCTCCCCCCTGTGGTGACGCCCGCGTTGGCACTGGACCCGAAGTCGTCATCGCACGCCGGCGCGTGCCCGAGGGGATGGTAACGCCAGGCCAGGGTGCCGTTGCTGATTCGCAGCGCGATGACGGAGTCCGCATACCGGGCCGAGCCCAAGAAGTTGCAGTCAGCCGTCCCGAACACCACCAGGCCCAAGGCGGGCAGCACGGTGCCCGAGGACCATACGCTCCCGCAGCTGTCGTCCATCACCTGCGCACTCGGACCCACATCGGTCTGGAACTCCCACACGGGGTCTCCGGTGCCAAGGCTGGCCGCGACGATGTAGCCCGCCGATCTTGGCTGTCCGTCCTCGTCGATCCCGAAGAACACGCGCCCGTCGTCGACGACCGGTGACGAGAAGATCCGGCTGCTGTCGGAGTTGGGCTCCGGCGGTCCGGGCACCCCGGAATAGATGTGCTTCCAGTACACCGCCCCGTTGGTGGCGTTGAGGGCGTAGAGCGTGTACCCGCCGCTGAAAATGACCAGCGCGGGCCGCCCGCCCGCGGCCGGCTGGAACCAGGCCGAGGACGTGACGAGTCCGCCGTCGGAGGTGACGTCGCGGGGGTTCTGGCCTGGATACGGGGTGATGGCATTCTGCGCGGAGAGCCGGACCTTCCACCGCAGCGCCCCCGTCTCGAGATTCAGCGCGTAGAAGGAGTCGTCCCACGAGCCGGCGTACACGGTGTCGCCGACGACCGTCGGCGTCGCGGTCACGGCATCACCCGTCGGGAAGTACCAGGCCTGTCGCAGCGTCGCGACCGAAGACTCGGTCAAGGTGGTCCGGCCGTGGAACGTGTGCTGCGCGTCGTGGCCGTAGGTCGGCCAGTCCCAGGGGCCAACCTTGGCCGGCACCGCGGGCGGGACCGGCAGGCCGTTGACCGAGGACGGGGCTCCGGACGCCCCGGCCGGGCTCGCACCGCCGAGCAGCGCCATCCCGAGCACGAACGCCCACCCGAACCCTGCACGACGACGACCGCGACCACGACCTCGCCGGTTGGCCCGGGTCACCGGCCCCGCCCAGCCGGCGCCGCTCTCGTCGCGCAAGGCGGGCCCTCAGCCGAACCCGGCCGTCGCGGGCGCGTCGGAGCGGGGGCCCTTGGCCGGTGCGGGGTTCTCGGAGGGTCCGGACAGAGGCCGCTCGATCTTCCCGGTGGGGTAGGGGCAAACAGTGTGCGCAGGGACGCACACGGTGACACTGGTCGGAAAGTCGAAGCCGCCCGCCACCGTGGCCGGCGTGGCGGGCTGTCCGCCGGAGAAGGTCACACGCATGATCCGCCCGCCGTAGTTGGCCGGGCCGCACCCGGTGAGCGGGCCCGTGCACGCGATGTGGATATCGACGAAGTAGAGCGTCCCGTCCGGCGCGAACGCCATCCCGAAGGGGTTGTACTGGTCCGGGTTCTTGCCGAGGTCGGCCACCGTGGTGCCGGGCACCGAAGCGCGGCCGGGCTCGGGTTGGCCCCCCGCGGTGACCCAGACGATGGAGGGGTTCCCGATGTAGCTGCTCACGGCGTAGCAACCACACGTCGGGTCCTCGGCGACGCCGGCCGGGAACGACACCTTGTAGAACGTCGAGATCTGCAACTTGCTCCGCGGATAGACGCCACCCGGACACTCCGCCGCACTCCTGGGCAGCGACGAGGCGGCCAGGCGCAGGACACTGCTCGTGCCCACGTTTGGAACAAGCAGGTCGCTGTTGGGCGCGAGGGCCATCATCCCCGGCTGCGCCAGGCCGCCGCTCCCGTCGGTGTGATGCGGGCCGTACCCTCCTGAGTCCGGCCCGTAGACGATGCAGTACGAGCTATACGTGGGCGCAAACCATTCGACCAGCCGGCCGCTGCTCGGCGGCGGGAACTGACCCTGCGCCGTGGCGATGTCGTTCGCGAGGACGTTGTGGTGGCCGTCGACCACGCACCCGGTGTAGGTCTGGTTGTTGTTGAAGACCCCGTTGGCGGTCGGCGGCGAGTCGGAGCCGATCGTCTCACCGCGCAGCTTGTAGCGGCCCGGTACGTAGAGCGTCTGACCGCTGAAGGCGCCGTTGGGCTCGTCGAGCTCCTCGCCGTCGGGTGGCTGCTTGTACGGCTTCTCCCCGCCCAGGTCGTGCTGGCTGGGCAGCGTCGGGTCGTAGCCGCCGACGAACCTCCCGCCCGGCAGGACGCAGACCTGGCCGTTGAGGTCCCAGGCCGGGAGCAGCTGGCCCTGCAGGCCCGAGGGCATGGAGAGGAAGTCGACCTCTTCGTTTTGATCCCAGTAGACGAGGTAGCCCGGCTTGCCCGTCACGCCCCCTTTCGAGGTCGCCGCGGAGACGCCCGCGAGCACGGGGCCCACGACCATGACCATCGCCAGCAACGCCCCGAGGCACAGTGCGGCCGCGCGCACGGACCTGCCCGCTCTCATCACCTGCCCCATCGGAACCCCCCGAACCAAGGCTGACGTCGGCGTCAGAGTAGCCGGGAGGTTTCGGGCGCTGCTGGCACCTCCGTCACCGCGGCGCCACTTGGCTGAGTGGCTACGGGACGAGTGTGCTGGCGACCGCCGATGGGCCCGACTCCCGGACGGAATTCCCCGCAGCCACGACGAAGTACCACTTGACGCCCGACGCCAAACTCCCCACGTAGAGGTTGGTCGCCGGTGCGTCCGTCGCGCCACACGCGTCGCTGGGCGTGACCGTGGGCGGGTTCGACGGGGAGCAGTAGACGATGTAGTACAAGAGAGGCACGCCGCCCGTGTGCTTTGGTGGGGTCCACACGACCTCGACCTCGCCCGTCCCCACTGGGACGGCCTGTGGAGACGTCGGCGCACCGGGGGCGACCGCAGAGTGCACCGTAACGAGGTTCGACGCCTTGGATGGCCCAACGCTGTTCAGGGCCGTGACGACGCAGTAGTAGGTCTGGCCAATGGGCAGGCCGGTGAGGCTGGCCGACATCGCCCCGGGCGCCGCGACGGTCGCGCTCGGAGTGCCCGTCGTGGAGGGGGGGTTCGTGGTCGAGCAGTAGAGGTCGTAGGACGTGATCGCCGCCCCGCCGTCGGTCGTCGGTGCCTTCCACGACACCGTGATGGTGCCCAACCCGTTCTTGCCCGCCGCCCTGAGGGGGTGGCTCGGGCGCGTGGCATGCGGCTTCGGGCTCACCAGCACTGACGCCGCGGACTGGCCGTCGCTGTTCACCGCGGTGACGACGCAGTACTCGGTCGTCCCGTTGGTCAGGCCGGTCAGGGAGGCCGACGTCACGGTCGCCCCCGTCGTGGTCGTCGGGGTGCCGCTCGTCGACGGGGGGCTGGTGGTCGAGCAATAGACGTCGTAGCCGGTCAGCGCCAGTTCCCCGTCGCTGCCGGGGGCGGTCCACTTCAGCCCGACGGTCCCGTTGCCCGAGGTCGCCGTCAGCGTCGCCGGCGGACCCGGGACGTCGTGGACCGTGAAGGTATTCGTGGGGACGGGAGTGGTGTCCTCGGACGTCGACACCTGGAACTGGTAGCTCCCAGGTGTTGGGGGTGCGGTCATGGACCCGGACAGGACGACGACGACGTCCGCTCCCACGGAAGCGGGGCATGCGGCGGGCACCTGAATCGTCACGGTCTGGCCGCCGTTGGTCACCGTGTCGGTGGCGACCGAGCAGCGGCCGGACGCTGAACTCGTCTCAACTTGAAACTCGCCGTTGGGGTCGAACTGCGTCCCCGTCCCGCTGGCGTCGATCGTGATCGTGTCAGAGGCGGAGAGCGCACCGCTGGTTTCGAAGAAGACCTGGCTGAAACTCGGCGCGGTGCTGGCGCGCACCGACGTCGTCCCGCCTCCCGTCGGAATGCATCCGCCGCTTTCCGCGAGCCCGCCGATGCAGAGCCCGGTTTCGCTCACCGATGACGCGCCGACGGGCGCGCTGGACACGACGAGCGCGCCCGAGAGGATCAGGGCGCCGGCGGCCAGTCCCCCGCCGAGCACCGCCGCCGCGCGTCGCAGCCGCCGCACCGCGCGCCGACGTCCGAGCCGTTCGTAATTGTCCGCCATCCCGCCTACCCCCTGTGACTCGCCTTCCGTCAGCGTGATGTTATGGACACGCGGGTCGCGCGATCTAGTCGCGACAGTCCCTTTCTCGAACTTTTTCGAACACTGCCGTTGCGGTCCGGGGGGATCGCTACGCCTCCCCCGGGGCAACCGCGGCGCGTCCAACGAGTTGAGCACGAGAGTCCGGTGGTGAGTCTCCAGAAACCGTGCACGAGCCTGTTTATGGTTTTTGGCGACATCACCGGGAGAACGCCTACCAGCACGCGCCACCCGACGCCGCCGCCTACGCCAGCGGGTCCCTCCACCCCGGCGACGCCGTCCGCGCCCCGCCGGCCACCCGTAGCCCGATGTAGTTCTTCTGCGCTTCCACCGTGCCGGCGCCGAAGCACAGGCCGCGGATGTCGCGATACGCGCGCTCCACCGGGTACTCGCGCGAATACCCGTACCCGCCGTGGATCTGCATGGCCTCGTCGCACACGAACTTGGCCGCCAGGTTCGCCGCCGTCTTGGCCAGGGCCGTTTCGAGCGCCGGCGGCGTCCCGCCCGGCCCGGCCAACCGCACCGCCCGTGCCAGCAGCAGCCGCGCCCCCTCCAGCTGCACCGTCATGTCGGCCAGCTTCCACTGCAACCCCTGCAGGTCGGCCAGCGGCCGTCCCCCGATGACCCGCTCGTTCATGTAGCGGACCGCGTGCTCGAGCGCCCCCTGCGCCGCGCCGATACACATGGACGCATTGCCGCAGCGCTCGTGGTTGAGGTGCGAGAGGAGCACCTTGAACGCGGAGGTGTCGGAGGGGTCCCCGGCGATGAGCACGTCATCCTCGGTGATCTCGACCCCGTCGAAGGCGAGCTCAGCCTCCGTCGCGGCGTGGATGCCCATCCCCTGGTGGCGCCCGGTCACCGACACGCCGTCGCGATCGATCGGCACGATCACCGCGCCGATGCCCCTCGCTCCCTCGCCTCCCGGCCAGCGGCACCACACCAGCACGCCTTGCGCCACGTCGCCCATCGTCGAGTAGTTCTTGTACGCGTTCAGCCGCCAGCGCCCCGCCCGGTCCGCCACCAGCGCGGCCCGCATGTTCTGCACGGCCGAGCCGGCGTCGGGTTCGGTGATGCCGATGCTGATCAGCGCGTCACCGTCCGCCGCTGCGGGCAGCCAGCGCTCCTTCATCGCCTCGGGCCCGAGATGCTCGATCCCCCGTGGCGGCCCGTTGAACGTCAGCTGGCAGCAGATGGCCGAGGACACGTCGGCCCGGGCGATCTCCTCCAGCACGATTGAGGCCTCGACGTCGCCGAGGCCCATGCCACCCCACTGCTCGCCCACCGTGATGCGCAGCAGGTCGGCGGCCGCCAGCGCCTTGCGCACCTCGGCCGGCACGAAGCCGTCCTCGTCGGCCTGGTGCGCCCGGGGCGCCACCTCCCGCTCCGCCACGTCGCGGGCGAGCTGGCGCAGCGCGGCCTGGTCGTCCGTCTCGGCCAAGAGGTCGGTACCGGGCCCGCCGGCGTGCGCGTCGCTCATCGACCCGCTCAGCCGGGCTCGGTCCCGACGATGCCGACGAAGCTGACACCCTCACCCGGCGCACCACCGAGATTGTGCGTGAGCCCCAGCGTCCGACCCGGGCCGACGGTGGAGATCTGGCGCTCCGGCGGCGCCTCGCCGCGGAGCTGCAGCCAGCACTCGAAGAGCATGCGCAGGCCCGACGCCCCGATCGGGTGCCCGAAGGACTTGAGCCCGCCGTCGGGGTTGACGGGCAGCTCGCCGTCGCGATCAAAGGTACCCTTGAGGACCTCCTTCCAAGCCGTGCCGCGCTCGGCGAAGCCGAGATCCTCCATCAGCACCAGCTCGGTCGGGGTGAAGCAGTCGTGCACCTCGGCCATGGCCAGCTGGGCGCGGGGATCTGTTACTCCGGCCTGCGCGTACGCGTCGCGGGCCGAGCGCACGACCTCCTCGAAAGTCGTGTAGTCGTAGGCGGGGTCGATGGGGCCCGCCGCCGGGCCGGCCACGAATGCCAGCGCCTTCACGTAGAGGGGGTTGTCGCAGTAGCGGTGCGCATCCTCGGCGCGGCAGATCACCGCGGCCGCCGAGCCGTCACTGACCCCGCTGCAGTCGAACACGCCGAGGTCGCCGGCCACCAGCGGCGCCTTGGCGATGGTCTCCATGGAGACCTCCTTCTGGAACTGCGCCCGCGGGTTGCGGGCGCCGTTCTGGTGGTTCTTGAAGGCGATCCGGCTCATGACCTCCTTCAGCTGGTCCTTGTCGACCCCGTACTTGTGGGCGTAGGACGGGGCCAGGAACGAGAACGCGGCCGGCGAGGACAGACCCGGGTCGGTCCCGTCGCCCACGGCGCGGATGCCGGTCAGCCCCGAGTACCCGGTGTCCTTGAGCTTCTCGACCCCGATGGCCATGGCGACGTCGTAGGCGCCCGAGGCGACGGCGTAGCACGCGTTGCGGAACGCCTCCGAGCCGGTGGCGCAGTAGTTCTCGACCCGGGTCACCGGCTTGTAGTCGAGCTTCAGCGGCCGCGACAACGTCACCCCGCAGACACCCGACGTCATGGTGCCGAGCCAGAAGGCGTCGATGTCGTGGATCGACATGCCGGCCGACGCCGCCGCGTCGGTCGCCGCGTCGGTCAACAGGTCGTCGACGCCCTTGTCCCACAGCTCGCCGAAGCGGGTGCAGCCCATGCCGATGATGGCCACCTGGTCGCGGATGCCGCTGCTCGCCATCGCTCTACTCTCCTCGCTTCCCGACGTCGCGGGTCGCCACGTCGCTGGTCGCCCGGTCGCCCGCCCCCGTCGCTCCGGCGAGCGGGCGGGCCTTCCAGAAGTAATTGTGCACGCCCTGCACCGTCCAGATCCGGCGGAACGTCATGGCGACGCGGTCGCCGATGGAGAGCTCCGCGGCCCGGGCGTCGGTCATTTCGCAACGGAACCGCCCGCCCCCGTCGAAGTCGATGATGACGCCGATCACCGGGGGCGAGAGGCTGAAGGCCAGGTGGTCGACGGTGAAGGTTGCCACCGTGCCCGGCACGTCGGCGAGGCGCTCCGCCTGCATCTGGTCGATGGCGTGGCAGTTGAGGCAGGCCCGGGTCGGCGGCATGTGGCGGAAGCTGCAGGCCGTGCAGCGGCTGGCCGCGAAGGCGTACTTCCACTCCTCGGAGCGGTGCACGGTCGGGGCGCCCGGGCGCTCGGGGTCGGGGCGGCGCGGGGGCTCCCGGTGCATCTGCCCCCGCCAGGTCAGGAACGTCGCATAACTGAGATCGTCCCGCCCCGCGGCGACCTGGTCGGCCACCGTCGGGACCCCGGCAGCGGCTCGCGCCCGCTGCGCGTCGAGCAGCGCCGGCGTCGTGCGCAGCACGAAGGCGTCCGCCCCGTCGGCCAGTGACAGCACGGCGATCACCTGCTCCGGCTCGGCGCGCTCGAGAACGTCACACAACGCGACGCCGACGTGCGCCGCCCCGAGGTTCCCCACCGATCCCAACAGGTCCGGGGCCAGCACGCCCTCGCGCACCCCGAGCCCGGCCGCGGCCGACTTCGTGGCCCGCACGTGCAGGCCGGTGACCACCGCGTGGTCGACGTCGCCTTCCGCGATCCCGGCTTCCTTCAGCGCGGCGGCGAATGCCTCCCGCGCCAGAGGGACGTAGATCTCCTCACCGAAGCGCTCCTCCCAGACGTGCGAGTCGGCCTCCCCGGGCACGCGCCAGCGGTCGAGGAACTCGTCACTGGCCGCACCGCGGCCGACCATCTCGGCCACCGCGCCCGCGGGCGCGCACAGGAAGGCGGCCGCCCCGTCGCCGCTGTCACGCTCCTCGGCCGAGCCCGCCAGGCCGGTCCGCAGGTCCGACACGGCTGCCAGCGTCGTCCGCCCGGAACTGCCCGCACCGACGAGGCCCTGCAGCAGGGTCGCCACGGCCGAGCGCGATGACCCCGCGAAGTCGTACGCGCCGCAGGCGCGCGGCAGCCCGAGCGCCGCGTGCACGGTCGTGGCGCTGGTCTTGTCCAGGTAGCCCGGGTCAGGGGTGGAGAGGAGGAGGTCCTGCACGGCCCCGGCGCCGGGACCGACGGCCAAGGCGCGGCGCCCCGCCTCGACCGCCAGCGTCGTGGTGTCCTCGTCAAAAGAGGCGACCGAACGCGTTCCCCGCCCGCCACCGCTGCCGAGCACCGAGCCAATGGCGGTGCGCTGGAGCCGCCAGTACGGCAGGTACGTGCCCCAGGCGGCGATCCCTCCACTCATGAACGGCAACCCTCCCGACCGATGACCGGACGATCCGCGAGACCGATTGGTGACAACTGTGTCAGCAGGGGCACTTTACACGGCGTGTCCGAGATCCCTCCGGGGGTGGCCGCCAAATCACGCCGGGCCTGTGCCGGCGGCCCACCTCAGGTCACGCGAGGTCCTGCGACGCCGGCGTGTCTGCCGTTCGCCGTAACGATCAGACTGGCCCGGTGCTCCTCATAGATGCGGCAAACGTGATCGGGTCGCGCCCGACGGGCTGGTGGCGGGACCGAGCCGGCGCCGCGCGAGGATTCGTGAACAAGGTACGGGCGGCCGCCGACTCGGGACGGATTGACCGACCTGTCGTCGTGGTCCTAGAAGGCAAGGCTCGGGAGGGCGCGCCGGCCGGCGTCGCCGACGGCGTCACGGTGGTCCACGCTGGTGGCAGTGGCGACGACCGGCTCATTGACGTCGCTTCGCACGCCTCTGATCAGGCGATCACACTCGTCACCGCAGATCGCGGGTTGCGGCAGCGGGCTGAGGCGCTGGGAGTCAACGTGGTTGGACCCGGGTGGCTCATCGGGCGCCTCGAGCAGTGAACAAAACAATGGGCACGCGCCACGCCGCGGGCAAACCCGGTGCGCCGGATCTGGACTCTCGGGCTCTCTCCGCTATCGGGCGGTAGGGTCTAGACGAACGTTCCGGTTCATTTGGAGCGCTCGCATAGGAGGCGCAGTGAACCTGCTCATCGACTCCGACACCCACCTCTTTGAGCCGCCTGGAATGTGGCAGGAGTACGTCGACCCGGCGGATCGCGACGTTGCGCTGCACATGGCAAAGGACGACCTGGGGTACACCTGGTTGATGTTCGGCGATCGTCGCTTGAGCTTGGGAGGCCCACATCGCCCGGGTGACGTCGATGGCATCGGCGTGTTTCGGCAACGCTTGCTGGACGGCTTACCCGCCGATTTCGACCTTGACGACTTCACGGCGAGCTACTCCGACCCGGAGGCCCGCCTGCTTCAACTGGATCGAGCTGGTTTCGACGCCTCGATCATGTTTCCCAACTACGGGATCAGTTGGGAACGACCCCTCCAGCATGATTTGCGCGCCACCCTGGCCAACATGGCCGCATGGAACCGTTGGATCGTAGAGATAGCCGCCAAAGGTGAGGGGCGCCTCTACCCGGTGGCCCACTTGAGCCTTCGGAATTTGGCGTGGCTTGAAGGTCAGTTGGCGAAGCTGGCCGATGGTGGTATCCGCCTGGCCTTGATCCCGCCCTCGTTGGTGGACGGGCGGCCCTTGTCGCACCCCGAGCTCGATCGTGCGTGGGCTGCGTTCGTGGACCACGGGATCACTCCCGTGTTCCACGTCGCCAATCAGGCTCGCCCATTCGACGAGGCCTGGTACGGAGAGGATATGGAGGGAGGGATCACACCCCTCAGCGTTGTTTTCATATGGACGGGCGCAGCCCTGGCGCTGAGCGACCTGATCCTGAACGGTGTTCTCGAGCGCTACCCAGATCTTCGGATGGGCATCATGGAACTCTCGGCGACGTGGGTGCCGCAGCACCTGCAGATGATGGATGGCGGGTACCGCCACACGGCCCGCTTCAATGGGGAATCTACGGACCTCACTCTCATGCCAAGCGAATACTTCCGACGTCAGGTACGGATTGCGGCCTTCTCGTACGAGCAGCCGCACCGATTGATGGCACGCTCCGGCGACATCTTCATGGCGTGCAGTGACTATCCCCACACCGAGGGGACCTTCACCGCCATTGAGGACTACAAGGCTTCGGGGCTTGTGCCTGAGGAGGGCTCTGCGGGCTTCTTTGGAGGCAACGCCGCCTATCTCTTGAGGGCACCCTGGCCGAGCTGAGCAGTTCGCAGTACTCGGATTCACGGGGGTGTCGTGCCAGATCACGACGCAGTGTTCAAAGGGACGAGAGCGGTCGGGTCCTGACGTTTCACGCGCCGCGGGATGAGCCGGTTCCTAACAGCGAACTCGCAAAGCTTTTCGAACGCAATCCGGAGAACGTGACGGGAAGACTTCGCGAGGGTGATGGACCGAGAGGTTCCGCGAACGCCCACGCAACTGCATCAATTCGGACACAAAGAGTTCGCGCTTCGTTTCGTTGACCACCGATGCATCCGCACGTACCCTGAATGACGTGTGGATCTGTGTGAACGCGTCATGAGCACCAAACCGTCAACGAGTTCGAAGGAGTCCACGGTGGTCAAAACAGAGTCGGACACAGTCACGGGCAACGGGAAAGACACGGTGCCGCCCGAAGGCCTTGCGATGGGCATCGTCGACGGCCTCGAAGGGTTGACCACGATCGCCCGAGAGCAGACGGCCGAGTCGTTCCGTCAGGGTGAGAAGGTGACCAACGTGGTCAGGGACCAGTCGATCCTTGCGATACGGGCCGTCGAGGCCCTGGGCGTTGCGGTCCTGTCCGCGCTCCAAAGCGCGACCACTCCAATGCTGCCGCGGCTGCCGAGCCTGACGCCCGTCGATGGCTTGGACACGGTGGTGAAGGCGAGTTTCGACGTGGGGCAGCAGCTCCTCGCCTCGGAGCGCAGGATCGCGGAATCGGCGGTCTCGCTCGTGGCGGGCCTGGCGGCCTGAACTGGCCGCCTGAACCGCCGAGACGGGCCTGCCGGGCGGCGCCTGGGGACTATCGCCGCCCCGACCACCTCACCCTTGGCTAGGCCCGGTCGACGGTTGCAACCGAAGAGGATCAGAGCCTCCCTGGAAAGGTCTCGTTCTGACCCTGCCGACCCCACAGTGCGGCGAACGGGCTTCGAGACGTAGCAAAATACTTTCTGCTTTTGCCCTGTATGGCGTTCGGGGACATGGAACTCGTCTCCCTGGGGTTTAGGGTGGGTGACGGCAGGAGCACGCAGACGGAGCCCCGAAGTGAAGCGTCTCGGGCTCCTCCCTCGGCGGCTGCGCCCTTAGGAGGACCATGACCTCATCTGAGTCATTGCACGTTGCTGCGCAACTCGACGAGCATCACACACCCGAAACGAACGGGCGGATACCGGTCTGCAGGCGATGTGGAGCCCGGACCGATGGACCCAGCGGATTGCACCACGTCCTCCAAGAAGATCGTGTGTCTCGATCGAGCGACTGGCTCACAGCTCAATCGCGACTGAGCGACATTGCGCACTCGAAGCTGTTGCGGGGTGAGTGAGTACCGACAAGCACGATCTGGACCCTGAGCTGGGCTACCCGGGCCGCTTTTGTCCGTCTGACGTTCCCATCGAGGACCGGAGAGGTGACTGAATCACGCCACACCTCACGGCCGCTCGTCAACCTCGGTCACGTACACCCAGGCATCAACGTGTGCGCTGTGGCGTTTCACCACAATGGGACTCCCGTTCGACTTTGACAGCTCGCGAGCCCTTGCTTCTGCTGTGTCGTCACCGTTGAACTCGCCAGTTTCCACGACGGTGTCACCGGGTCGGGAGAACTGGTAGCGCCAGAGCGTTCCCAGGGACGGTTCTGCGTCGGTCATGTTTTCGACACTACCGACTCGCCATTCCCAAAGAATGGCACGTGCCGCAAGTACTGCCGGACCACCTCCGTCTCGCCATTTCCCGAAATCAAGCCCGGGCGACCACCACCAGTTCCCAGCTGTCGACCTCGAGCGGGCCTCCCCCGCCGGCCTGGAACCGCACGTCGCGGAAGCCGGCGGCCTGGAGCCACACCGCCCACTCGGGTGGGGTGGGCAAACGCACGAAGTAGGACGCGTGCCGCACGGCGCCGTCGCGGTGCGAGGTCCGCACAATGCACATCCGGCCCAACACAGGGTCGAACGTCCACTGCTCGATCATCGTGTCGTCGCCCCGCTGCACCGTCACCGCGTCGGGCGCCGGGGTGTAGTGGCGCACTCCGGCATCGTGGTGGAGGGTGTCGATCGCCACGAGGCCACCGGGCCGCAGCACGCGGTGGAACTCCGCCAGCACGCGGTGGCAGTCCTCGTCGTCGTAGTACCCGAACGAGTTGAGCCAGCACACGACCGCGTCGAAGGGGCCTTCTAGCGGAAGCTCCCGGACGTCCCCCACGATGTAGTCGACCCTGGAGGGCACGATCAGCGGGTCCGCTCGCGCCTGCTCGATGTAGGCCGACGTGAGGTCGACGCCGGTCACCACCATACCGGCGTTGGCCAACCGCCGGGCGATGCGGCCGTGGCCGCAGGGGGCGTCGAGGATCTTGGAGCCCTTGGGCAAGTCGAGCAGGTGGAGGATCTCGGCGGTGTCCGCGTCGGAATGCGCGTCGTCGATCGACTCCTCGTAGAAATACAGGTAGTCGTCGCCGAAGGTGGCCTCGAACTCGAAAGTCATGCGCCATCTTCGCCGCCGATAGGGTCGCCTGCATGCGGGTGCCCGAAGATTTCTCCTTCGACGCCGCCACCGCGGTCCGAGCGACCAAGGAGCCCGGTGTGTTCGAGACCGACCTCAGCGAGCTGTGGACGGTGGGCGACAAGCCCAATGGCGGTTACCTGCTCGCTCTCCTGGGCCGGGCGGCCTGCGCCACGGGCCGGGGCGACGACAAGGCGACCTGGGAGACGGTCTGCGCGGCCATCACCTACCTGCGTCCACCCGACCTCGGGCCGGCGACGGTCGTCACCACCCCGTTGCGTCGTGGCCGGTCCGCCACGCAGGTGCGGGCCGTCCTGCACCAGGGCGGGGTCGACCTCGTCGAGGCCATGTTCGTGCTGGGCGAGCTCTCCGAGCGGTCCGCGACCCGTTACGACGCCACGCCACCGCTACGTGCGCCGGATCCCGAGGACTGCGTGCGGCTGCCTGCCCAGATCCCCGGCGGCGTACGGGTCGGGGTGATGGAGGTGACCGAGCTCCGCCTCGATCCGGCCACCGTGCCTTTCGCCGATTCGCCACCAACGAAGGACGCACGGGCAGAGCTACGGGGATGGAGCCGGTTCGTCGACGGGCGCCCGCCCGACCCACTCTCATTGCTGTACTTCAACGACGCCATCCCGCCCGCCACCGCCATGATCGGCTCGACGGGGTGGGTACCAACGCTGCAGCTGTCGGCCTACGTGCGCGCCCGCCCGGCGCCGGGTTGGCTCGGCATCCGGATGACGGCAAACCTGGTTGCCGATGGGATGGTCGACGAGGCATGCACCCTGTGGGACTCGACGGGTCAGGTCGTGGCGCAAGCCACCCAATTGGCACGCGTGCGCTTCCCCGACGACCCAGCCTGAGCTCATGCTCACCGGAGGTCACCAGGCCTAACCTGAGCGCGATGGTCCCCCCGCCCGCCTCGGCCGTAGCCCGCGCGTGACCACCGCCCGGCCGGCGCGGCTCGACCGGTCCGACCTGGAAGCGATCGCGCAACTCTGCCATCGGTCCCTCGAGGCCTCGCCTTCGCTCGACGAGCTGGACGGCGCACTCTTCACCGAGCAGCAGCCCGCCGTCGTGCTCGGCGACCCCTCGAGCGGCGTGGTGGCCACGGTCGAGTGTGACGACGGGGCCCACATCCGCTTACTCGTGGTGGACCCCGCCGCTCGCCGGCGCGGCCTCGGCCGGGCGCTGGTGCAGGCGGCGGAGGACTGGGCCCGGGACACCGGCCACGCCAGCCTCGTCACCGGGGCCGACCCGCCGTACTTCCTGTGGCCCGGCGTGCCGAGCAACGAGACCGCTTTGTTGTGCCTCCTCGAAGGGCGCCACTACGGACGGTCGGAGACGAACTTCAACATGGACGTCGACCTGCGCGCGCTCCCCGAGGACCCCGGCGGACACCGTCTCGCCACCGCCGCCGACCGCGACGAGATCGATGCCTGGATGGCGATGCACTGGTCGAACTGGCGGCCCGAGGTCCTGCGCGCGCTCGACAAGGGCAACCTGGTGATCGCCCACGGCGAGGCTGACGACGGCCCGGTGACGGCATTCTGCGCCTTCGAGGTCAACCGGCGTGGCGGCCTGGGCCCGGTCGCCGTACGACCCGACCTCATGGGCCGGGGCATGGGCAAGGGTGTGCTGCTCGGCGCGCTGCACGAGCTCCGGCGCCGCGGCGCCGACACGGTGTCGGTGATTTGGGTGGGTCCCGTCGTTCCGTACGCGCTCGTGGGAGGGCACGTGAGCGACGTCTTCTTCGTCTACCGCAAGGAGCTGGCATGAATCTGCTCCCCGTCCCCCGCTCGCTGAAGCTGACCGGCGACACGGTCCCGCGGCGACCGCCGTCGCACACGACGGACGCGACGCTGCCGGCGCAGGGCTACGAGCTCCGGATCGGCCGCGACGCCGTCGAGCTGGCGGCGGCCGACGAGGCCGGCCGTTTCTACGGCGAGGCCACGCTGGCGCAGCTGGCGCGCCTCGGTGACGGCGCGCTCCCGGTCGGGATCGTCCGCGACCACCCTGACCTCCCGGTGCGCGGCGTCATGCTCGACATCTCGCGCGACAAGGTGCCGACGAGGGCGCGTCTCGAGGCGCTCATCGATCGGCTGGCGTCGCTCAAGGTCAACCAGGTCCAGCTCTACTCGGAGCACACCTTCGCCTATCGCAACCATTCCGAGGTCCACACGGCCGCCAGCCCCCTCGACGCGGAGGAGATCCGCCAGCTGGACGCCTTCTGCCGGGCCCGTCACGTCGAGCTGGTGCCCAACCAGAACTGCCTCGGTCACATGAACCGCTGGCTCGCCCACGACCGCTATCGGCCCCTGGCCATCGAACCCGAGGGCTTCACCGACCCCTACGGCATCACCCGGCCACCTATGACGATCGAGCCGACCGACCCGCGCTCGCTGGCGCTCATCCGCGAACTGCTGGCGGAGCTGCTGCCGCTGTTCACCAGCCGCCGCGTCAACGTCGGGCTCGACGAGGCCTGGGAGCTGCCGGCGTCGCGCATCGACGACTTCTTGGCCTGGGTGACCACCCTGCGCGCGCTCCCCGAGCTCGAGGGACGCGAGATGCTCATGTGGGGGGACATGATCTCGGGCCACCCCGACCTGCTGACACGGCTTCCCGCCGGCGTCACCGTGTGCGAGTGGGGATACGACGACTGGTACCCCTTCGACGAGCGCTGTGCCGGGCTGGCCGAGGCGGCGGTCCCCTTCTGGGTGACGCCGGGCACCTCGAGCTGGATGAGCATCCTGGGTCGGGTGACCAACGCGCGCAACACGTGCCGCAAGGCGGCAGAGGCGGCACTCGCCCACGGCGCGGCCGGCTACCTCAACACCGACTGGGGCGATCTCGGGCACCTGCAGCAGCCGGTGATCAGCGAACCCGGCCTGGCCTACGGCGCCGCCGTGTCGTGGTGCCTCGAGTCGAATGCGGACATCGACCTGGGCTCCGCCCTGAGCACCCACGTCTTCGGGGACGACACCGGCTGCCTGGCCGAGGCCGTCCTCTCCCTCGGCGACGCCCACCGCCTGGTGTCCCCGCAGTTCCCGAACATGTCCACCCTGGTGATGAACCTGTACTACCCGCAGCTCCACGTCGGACGCGGCCTGACCAGGGGACTCACGGCCGCTGAGCTCGACGAGGTGGAGGCCTGCCTGGAGGGCGCCCGTGCGGCCGTGGCACAGGCCCGGCCCGACCGCGCCGACGCCTCACTGCTGCGCGACGAGGTCGTGTTCAGCATCGACCTGGTCGGACTGCTCCAACGCGACGCCCGGGCACGTCTCCAGGGGGACGGCTCCATCGCCTCGGTCCCCCGGCGCGAGCGCGACCGGCTCGGATCAGCATTGGACACCCTCACCGCCCGCTACCAGGCCCTGTGGCTGGCCAACAATCGGCCGGGCGGCCTCGAGGACAGCGTCACCTGGCTCGAGAACCTGCGCGCCGCCTACGCGACGGGCCGGCCGGACCCTGAGTGGGGTGGCATCAAGGTGCCGGCGGAGGGCTGACGCACCTCGCTTGGCGGTTCAAGCGCAGGCGAGCGAGGCGCCCCAGGCGGCCTTCTCCGCGTCGAGGTCTGCGGCGCACGTGATCTCGGCGACGTCGTCGTCGGCCTCGTAGCAGTCCCACGAGCAGTAACCCGCGATCCGAGGCGAGGCAGGGTGGAACCGACAACGGCGGCACACCGCGGTCGTCATGGTGCTGGACTGGTTTCTGCTGGTGATCTCGTGCATGGTCTCTTCGTTTCGGATCGGTTCGTCTCGGGTCTGTTCCACTCGTCGTTCGTCTGGGTCTGCTCTGGTCGTCGCAGCGTCACACCCCGAACCCGGCTCCCGCTGAACCGCAGCTTGGCGCCGGCTGGGCATGCGCCAGGTCCTGAAAGCAAAAGAGCCGCTCCCCGGAAGGGAAGCGGCTCCACAACGTCGGGACGTCTAAACGTCCTTTTTACGCCGTAGAGGCCTCCCCTTCGCTCGGCTTGGGGATGCCACAGACCTGTACCCCGGACATGGCAACCCGCGACTCACCCAGTGAGTTCCCTCCCTGGTGACACCGACTCGAGCGGCTGGTCACTGTGCTCCACGGCTTCATGGTGAAGAGAAGTATACGTGGTGGTGTGACTGCCTCCGGACGCGCGCACTGCGTTGTCGGCGGGTTCGCAGAGTGTTCATCTGCGTGTCACACGTCCCGTCGCCCGATCCACCATCGCGGCTGGCGCCCTTTTGGATCATGAGGCAGCGAGGACGCGGACTCTCCGACGGAAGGGCTTTTTCAGGTTGCCGAGGATCTCCTGCAACGCGCCCACGAACCACCGCCTGCTATTCCCCGGGCCACACCCGACACAAAGGCCTGATGGCTCTCGCTTGACTCCGTCGCCACGTCGGTGGCGGCCGAGACGGCGACGGGAGTGGACTGCACGGCGGCGGGCGCACCAGCCGATCTGATCAAACTGTCGGTCTCGACCCAGACCCAACTGGTCAAGAAGTCGTTCGTCAGGCGGCGCCACGCTGACGGCACGCCGCGTCGGGCGAAAGGGAGCCGACCGGGCACAGCAACCACTGCGCCGCGGCTGAGCGGAGGCCCAGGTCCAGCTCAGGACCGGTCCAGCCGACGGCCCTACCGTCGCCCACATGACAAACAACGGGAAGAATGGAAGGACGCTCCGCACGTCCCCAGAAGTTCCCAGCGTCGACCGGGTTCGGCACTCTCGCCGCGAATTCCTGCTCCTCGCCGGCGGCCTGGCCACAGGCGCGGTAGTAGCTGCCGCCTGCGGCAGTTCGCCGGCGCCGGCCCCCTCCCCGCCGACGTCGGCGTCGTACCACTCGCGGCCCGATCTGTCACCATCACTCGTCCAGGTGACAACGGGATCGGGAACGCCGGGCAGCGGCTACGTCTGCGTCACGCCCTCGGGACCTTTACTCCTCGACGACGCCGGGCTGCCGGTCTGGATCGGGAAGGTCCCACAGGCCTCGACGAACCTCCGCGTGCAGCTGCTCGCCAGGCAGCCCGTGCTCACCTGGTGGCAGGGGGACATCGCCTCCTACGGCGTCGGACTCAGCGGCGAGTACGTGATCGTGGACAGTTCTTACCGTCAGATCATGACGGTACGGGCCAAGAACGGGCTTGCGGCCGACCTGCACGAGTTCCTCATCACGGGCGGGCGCATCGCCTACTTCACCGCCTACCGCGTCTACGAGACGGACCTCCGGAGCGTCGGAGGGCCACAAAGGGGCCAGGCGCTCGACGCCACGATTCAGGGGGTCGATCTCGAGAACGGCGACCTCGTCTTCGACTGGAGCAGCGCGGAGCACATCGAGTTCTCCGAGTCCCAACAGACGTATGCGAAGGACGCGCCCTACGACCCGGTGCACCTCAACTCGATCGACATCACGCCGGACGGGAAGCTGTTGGTCTCGGCCCGCAACACCTGGACCGTCTACAAGGTCGACCCGACGTCGGGCGACATCCTCTGGCGCCTCGGCGGGAAGAAGAGCGACTTCAGCCTCGGCCCCGGGGCGCGTTTCGCCTGGCAACACGACGCGCGAACCCACGCGGACGGCACCCTCTCGCTCTTCGACGACGAGGGTGACCCGCCCGAGGCGAAACAATCACGCGGGCTGGTCCTGGACGTCGACGAAGCGGCGAGAACGGCCGACGTCAAGGCGCAGTACACCCACCCCGGCCGGGGCCTCCTGGCCGGCAGCCAGGGCAGCGTCCAGCTGCTGCCGGGCGGCGACGTCGTGATCGGCTGGGGTGCCGAGCCCTACTACACCGAGCTGCAGCAGGACGGCACCATGGTCCTCGACGGCAAGTTCGCCAAGGGGACCTCGTACCGCGCCTTCCGCTTCGACTGGACGGGTCGGCCGACCGACGTCCCCGCCGTCGCCTCGGCCCGCTCGGCGTCAGGGCACGCGACGGTGTACGTGTCTTGGAACGGGTCGACCGAGACCGAGGGCTGGCGCCTGCTCGCGGGCCGTGGACCGGGCGGCTTGCGACCGGCCGCCGATGTAGCGCGGCAAGGTTTCGAGACCGCGATCGCCGCCCCGGGCGGCGCGACGCGCGCCGCGGTCGAGGCGCTCGACGCCTCTGGGACCTCGCTCGCTCGCTCGCGCACACTCACCCTCTGAACGGCCGGGCCGGCGCGTCAGGACCGTCAGGCCAGGCCGGGTAACCCCCCGCCGATGCGCTCGTCGAGCGCGTCGTAGTCGACCCTCAGTCGGGCGTGGCGCTGAGACGGGCCTTCAGCTCCGGCTTGATCACCTTGCCCGTCGGGTTGCGGGGCAGGGAGTCGGCGAAGAGAAACTGGCGGGGCACCTTGTAGTCGGCGAGGTGCTCGAGGCCGAAGGCGCGCAGCTCGTCGGGTGTGGTCTCCGCCCCGGGGTGCAGCACCACGAAGGCGACGACGTCCTCGCCCAGCACGGGGTGGGGCGCGCCGACCACGGCCACCTCCTTCACCGCCTCGTGCTGCACGAGGGCGTGCTCGACGTCGGTGGCGTGCACGTTGTTGCCGCCCCGGATGATCACGTCCTTGGAGCGCCCGACGATGTAGAGGTAGCCCTCCGCATCGAGCTTGCCGAGGTCGCCGGTAACCAGCCAGCCGTCCCGCCAGGTCTCGGACGTGGCCTCGGGGTCGTTGTAGTACTCGCGTAGGCGCCCTGGCATCTGCAGGCGAACCTCCCCGACCGTGTCGGGCGGCACGGGCTCGTCGTGCTCGTCGACGATCTGGACGATGGCAGGTGGCGCGATCTGGCCGACAGAGCCGGGACGCTTGACTGCCTCGCCCTGCGGCATGATGCAGTAGGCGGAGCCCGCCTCGGTCATGCCGTAGTTGTTGGAGACCAGGGCGTCTGGCATCTTGGCCTGCAGCCGTTCCACGACGTAGGGCGCAAGCGGCGCGCTGCCGACTGAGCACATGGTGACCGACGAGAGGTCCGCCTCGTCGAAGCGCGGGTGGTCGATGAGCAAGTGGGCCATGGCCGGGACAAGGAAGACGGCGACCGGGCGCTCGTCCTCCACCACGCGTAGCCAGCGGTCGGCGTCGAAGCGCGGTTGGTAGATCACCTGTAGACCGAGCTTCATCGGCGTGTAGACCAACGCGATACCGGCGAAGGTGAACAGCGGGCTGGCGTGCAGCCAGCCGCCGCCGGTCCAGTTGGGCTCGACGGCGCCAATCATGGACCCGTTCGAGTGGCGCACCGCCACGCCCTTCGGCCGCCCTGTGGTTCCCGACGTGTAGAGGATGTCGGCCAGGTCGTCCGCGGCGCGGGGCGCCTGGAAGGGCGAGCGGTCGCCCGCGGTCGCTTCGGCCCAGCCAAGGACGGGTGTCGTGGTGCCGGGGGTGGCCGTGATGGCCGTTTCGGCTCCGGCGTCGATCAGCAGCGACAGGCGGCCCGCCGCCGACTCCAGATCGCTGGCCACGAGGTCGCCGTCGGCCACGACTGCGATCGCGCCCGAGTGGGCCAGGACATGGGCCACCTCGGCCGGGGCCAGACGGGGGTTCATCGGCACGGCGACGCCGCCCGCCCGGTGCGCGGCGGAATAGGCGACCAGCCAGCGCAGCGCGAGCTCGGGGCGGAGGTGGATGCCGACGCGGGCGCCGGGCTCGAGGCCTCCGTCGAGGAGACGCCGGGCCAGTGCGTTGGCCGCGCCGTCCCATTCGGCAAACGTCATGGACGCCACATCCACCACGCTGCACGCCGTCCGGTCGCCGAATTCGGAGGCCATGCGGCCCAGGTGCTCGTCCATCAACACGATGTGGGTCCCCTCGAAAGGCTGGTCCGGCACAGAAAGTTGACGCCGGTGTCAGGTTCGTTGCAGCATGGCCGACGCGTTCCCGGCGGTCAATCCCGGGGGTCCCCGCTCGGTTTGGTGCTTGCCTCCGGGGGGCCGCGGGGCGAAGAAAGAGGAATTGCCTGTCATGACAGAAGCCACCGATGCCGTCATCGTCGCCGGCACCCGCACGCCGATCGGGCGCTCCGGTCGCAGTCTGGCTGGACTCAGCCTCCACGACATCGCCATGCAGACGGTGTCAGGTGTCATCGCCACCGCGCGGCTGGAGCCCGGGGACATCGACGACCTGATTCTGGGCGAGTGCCTGCAGGGTGGCGGCGACACGGCGCGGTACATCGCCAACGCGCTGGGCCTGCCACCCGACACGCCGGGAGGAGCGGTGCAGCGCCAGTGCGCCACCGGGATGATGGCGGTGCAGGAGGCGGCGGCCCACATCCGCTCGGGCATGGCCGACGTCGTGATCGCGGGCGGGGCGGAGACGATGACCCGCGGCCCGATGCTGTTCGAGAAGTCGCCCTTTCCCTTTGGAGGGGTCGAGCGATACATGCCGCCCAGCCATCCCAACACGCCAGACGCACCGAACACGAACATGCTGATCACGGTGGGCGAGAACACGGCCCGCGAGTGCGGGATCACCCGCGAGGAGTCCGATTCTTGGTCGTACCACTCGAACATGCGTGCCGTCGCGGCAACCGAGGACGGGCGCTTCGCCGAGGAGATCGTGCCGGTGACCGTGCCGGCGGGGCGCGGTGAGACGGTGACGGTCAGTATCGACGAGCACCCCCGAGCCGACACGACGCTCGAGAAGCTGGCGGCCTTGCCGGTGTTGTCCGGCCCGAACGGCCAGGTCACTGCCGGGAACTCGTCGGGCATCGCCGACGGGGGCGCCGCCCTGGTCGTCGTGTCCCGCTCGTATGCCGAGTCGCACGGGATGGAGCCGCTGGCGACGGTTCGGTCGTGGAATTCGTGCGGGATCGAGCCGGCTCGCACCGGCCTGGCGCCCACGATCTGCGTGCCACGCGCCTTGGCGCGCGCCGGGGTCGCCGAGTCCGACGTCGACCTGGTCGAGATCAACGAGGCGTTTGCCACCATGGCGGTCGCCTCGTCGCGCAAGCTCGGGTTCCCGCACGACATCGTCAACGTGAACGGTGGCGCGGTGGGCCTGGGCCACCCGATCGCGGCTTCGGGCGCTCGGATCCTGGTGACCCTGATCCACGAGCTTCGGCGCCGTGGGGGTGGCATCGGGGTCGGGACGCTCTGCGCCGGCGGCGGGATGGGCTCGGCGACAGTGGTGGAGGTGCACCCGCCGGCCTGAGGCTCCCTTCGGGTTCCGGCACGGTGAGGGTGCGCCGGTGATGGCAGTGAAAACCATCAACGGGGTCGTTTAGGAGTCTCAGGGAGCCGGGCTGGGAGGCCAAGAGGGGCCGCCGGTCAATAGTGGCGAAGTTCGATCAGGTGTTCGTTCGGGTCGAAGACGTAGAGCGCCGCGCCTACCCCCCGCGCACCGAACTCGTTGCCTGGGCTCTGCATATTGCCGACGTCGTGGAAGGAATCGCCATACGGAATGCCGGCCTCCTTGATGCGTGTGAAGGCGGCGTCGAACTCCGCCCCTGACATCGCGAAGGCGAGGTGCTGTCCGCCGTAGGTGCCCCACGGCGCCAGCAGCAACACGGTGTCGGCGTTGACACGGATCACTGAGAACGGACCGTCCTGCCCCTCGGCCTCGAGACCGAGCACCTCGGTATAGAAGTGCACGCTGGCGTCGGCGTCGCACACCGGGACGATGGTGTGGTCGAGCTGCGTCATGTTTGGTCCTCCCGGGGCGGTGCTGCCTCTCCTATTCCTTGTCCTCTCCGCCGCCCTCATCCATGTGGTCCTTGATCGCGTTGACGACAGTCGGATCGAGCAGCGTGGTCACGTCGCCGAGAGGTCGGTCGTCGGCAACGTCGCGCAGGAGCCGACGCATGATCTTGCCGCTGCGCGTCTTGGGCAGCTCGGGCGTCAGCATGATCTGGCGCGGCTTGGCGATCGGACCGATCTCGTGGGCGACGTGCTGGCGCAACTCCTTGACGAGTGCCTCCCCTTCCTCACCCTCGGCGCCGCTGGACCCCTTGACGGTGACGAAAGCCACAATGGCCTGACCGGTGGTCGCGTCATTGGCGCCGACCACTGCGGCCTCGGCCACGGCCGGGTGGCTCACCAGTGCGTGCTCGACCTCGGTCGTAGAGATCCGGTGTCCGGAGATGTTCATGACATCGTCGACGCGGCCCAGCAGCCAAAGGTCGCCGTCCTGGTCGCGCTTGGCTCCGTCACCGGCGAAGTAGCGGCCGGGAAAACGTGACCAGTAGGTCTCCTTGTACCGCTCGTCGTCGCCGTAGATGCCCCGCAGCATCCCCGGCCAGGGCTGGGTGATGACGAGGTACCCACCTTCGTCGTTGTGCACGGAGTGCCCGTCGTTGTCGATGACGTCGACCGCCACACCGGGGAAGGGAGTCATGGCGGCGCCGGGCTTCGTCGCGGTGATGCCGGGCAGCGGTGTGATCATGATGCCGCCGGTCTCGGTCTGCCACCAGGTGTCGACGATCGGGCACCGCCCGCCGCCGATATGCGTGCGGTACCAGATCCACGCCTCGGGGTTGATCGGCTCCCCCACCGACCCGAGCAGGCGGAGGCTCGTCAGGTCGTGCTCGGCCGGCAGGTCCTCTCCCCACTTCATGAACGTCCGGATGGTGGTGGGCGCGGTGTAGAGGATGTTGACCTTGTATTTCTCGACGAGCTGCCACCATCGGTCGCGCGCTGGTGTGTCGGGGGTGCCTTCGTACATGACCGAGGTCGTGCCGTTGGCGAGTGGGCCATAGACGATGTAGCTGTGGCCGGTGACCCACCCGATGTCCGCCGCCGTCCAGAAGACATCCGTCTCGGGTTTGATGTCGAAGACCAGACGGTGCGTCACCGATACGTGCGTGAGGTATCCGCCACTCGTGTGCAGGATCCCCTTCGGCTTCGCCGTCGTTCCGCTGGTGTACATGATGTAGAGCGGGTGCTCGGCGTCGAACGACTCGGGCTCGTGCTGCTCCGACTGGCGCGGCACGACGTCGTGCCACCATACGTCCCGTGCCTCGTTCCAGGCGACGTCCTGCCGCGTCCGCTGGACCACGAGGACCCGGCGCACGTCGGGACATTCCTCGAGCGCTTCGTCCACGGCGGGTTTGAGGGCACTCTGCGCACCGCGGCGATAGCCACCGTCGGCGGTGATCACAAAGCGAGCGTCGCAGTCGAGAATCCGGCCGCGCAGCGCGTCGGACGAGAAGCCGCCGAACACGACCGTGTGCGGCGCGCCGAGCCGCGCACAGGCGAGCATCGCCACCACCGTCTCGGGGATCATCGGCATGTAGATCGCAATCTTGTCGCCTGTCCGCACACCCAGCTCAGTCAGTGCGTTGGCCGCCTGACACACCGAGGCCAGAAGGTCCGCATAGGTGATCGTGCGGGTGTCGCCCGGCTCGCCCTCCCAGTGAAAGGCGACCCGGTCGCCGAGGCCTGCCGCCACGTGGCGATCGACGCAGTTGACCGACACGTTCAGCTTGCCCCCGACAAACCACTTGGCGAATGGGAGGTCCCACTGAAGGACCTGCGACCAGGGCTCGGCCCACGTCAGGCGGCGGGCCTGCGCGTCCCAGAAGGTCAGCGGATCGGCGTCGGCCTCGGCATAGATGCCCGGCTGCGCATTGGCGGCCTTGGCCAGTGCCTCGGGCGGCGCGAAGGTCCGGGTCTCGTGCAGCAGGGCCGACAGCCCCTGCTCCGCACTCTCACTCATGTCGCTCGGCCTCCTCGTCGCTGCGTCCGGCTCCATCCTGCCCGATCATGTGGGCGGCCGTGGGGGCCGGCCCGAGGGCTCACGCAGTTCGAAGCCCTCGAACAGAAAGGCGGGTGTCACAGTGGCACCGACGAGGGCGAAGCTGCCGAGCGGCCGGGCCGACTGCCAAACCCCGGGTTCGACGACGACCTGGGGGCTCTGCCCCGCAGCGACGTCCGAACCGACGATCAGCACCTCGCGTGTGCCGTCGGCCCGTTCGAGGATCAGCTCCAGTGGGTCACCGGCGTAGAAGTGCCACAGTTCGGTGGCGTCGATCCTGTGGGGGGCAGAAACCTCGCCTTCCAGCAGCAGGTAGTAGATGGCGCTGCCACCCGGACGCTCGTCGCCGGCCGCGTCGGCGATCCACGTGCGCCGGTACCAACCACCCTCCGGATGGGGGGCAAGGTCCAGCGCGGCGATGAGCGACTCTCCCGGGCGCACTCACGCCAGTCTGCCCGCTCAGCCCTCCTGGCCGGTGATGCCGAGCGACCCGGCGACGGCCAACAAGTGCTCGGCGGAGCCGCCAAAGAGCGTGCCGTCGGTCTCGGCGCGCTTGAAAAACAGGTGCCCGTCGTGTTCCCAGGTGAAGCCGATGCCGCCGAAGGATTGGAGCGAGTCGTGGACCACAAGCCGTTGGCACTCGTCGCTCGCAGCCTTGGCCATGGACACGGCCGCGGGGCGATCCTCGGTGTCCCCGTCGACGGCGGCCACGGCGTAGTAGCAGAGGGAACGGGCGCGCTCGATGGACAAGAACATGTTGGTCATCTTGTGTTTCACGGCCTGGAAGGAGCCGACGGGCACTCCGAACTGGCGTCTGTCCTTCACGTAGGCGAGCACCATTTCGAAGAGGGCGTCACACGCGCCCACAGTTTCGAGCGCCACCGCGAGAGTGGCCTCTTGCACGCCGCGAGTAATCGCTTCCGTGGATCCGGCGCCCCCAGGTGTACCCAACGCGCGGTCCTTCGTGACCTGCACCCGGTCGAGGGTGGCGGTGGACAGCGGCCGGCTGGCGTCGAGCGAGTGCACGCGGGCCAGAGCGACGTCCGCGGCGCGGACGACGAATGCGCCCAAGCCGTCGCCCGCCCTGGCCACGACGACGAGCTCGTCCACGCCATGCCCGACCATCACGCCGTACTTCACGCCGTCGAGCACCCAACCGTCGTCGGCCTGCACGGCCCGCATCGACACCTCGTCGAGCGCCCAGCCCCGCGGGTGATCGGCCAGCGCGACGGCGCCCGTCACCGCGCCGGTGGCGACGGCACGCAGAAAGCGCTGGCGTTGCTCGGGCGTTCCCGCATGGCGCACAATGGGCGCGAACTGGGTCACCGTGGTGAACAGTGGACCGGGTGCGACGGCCCTGCCGAGCTCTTCGACTACGACAGCCGTCTCGACGAATGACAGTCCGATGCCGCCGTCCTCTTCAGGAACGGCCAACGCAGGCCAGTCGAGGGACACCATGGAGTCCCACAATTTCTCGGGCGCCTCGCCGCTTTCGACCACCGAGCGCACAACGTCGAGCGGGCACTCCTTCTCGAGGAAGGAGCGGACCGAAGAGCGCAGTTCTTCCTGCTCGTTGGTGAATTCGAGCTCCACTGCCTCCCTTTCCTCACCGTCTCCGGCAGTGCGTCCGATGGTGGTTCCCGGACCGCTTCGGGCAGCGACTGCGCCGTGAGTGTACCTGACGTCAATGTCAGCCTTCTGTGCTACCTTCACGGCGCACCGTTTGCCGAAAGGCGAGCGACGGGTGCCCCTCGGGGGGGTCGCCGGTCCGTGGCGCAAGCCCGGGCCGGCGATATCGGGGCAGTTTGGCATGCTCAGTTGTATGCCATTCGTCGGATGGGTCGGCGGTGGTGGCTCGCCTACACTCTTCAACGCGCCTCTAGCTCAACGGCAGAGCAACGGACTCTTAATCCGCAGGTTTCGGGTTCGAATCCCGAGGGGCGCACCAGAAAGTGCAGCTCAAGGCGATTCTGGCGTTTCATTTAAGTGTATCGTAACTTGGGTGAGGGTCCCAGCACCAGATACACCTTTCGATACACCTGCCCGATACCCTTAACGCATGGGTCGGCCCGTCGAGGACTTGGCGACGCGCTTCGAGCGACAGGTGGATCGAACGGGCGAGCACCATCTGTGGCTCGGAAGCTTCAACCCCGACCGCGGTACCGGACGCATCAAGGTCGGCAACATTGCGATGACCGCGCACCGCGTGGCGTGGGAGCTGGCACACGGCCCGCTCGCACCGAGCGAGCGTGTCCTCACGTGTGCGTCGAATCCGGCGTGTGTGCGCGTCGAGCATCTCCGTGTGGAATCGTCTGATGCGGTCGCTCCAAAGCGAACGCAGCGAGCGCGCAAGGGGTCGGGGTCGATGCGTCTGGTGCGACCGGGAAGGTGGGAGCTGCGCGTGAGCATCGGCCGCTGGGAGGGCGGGCGGCCGCGCTCGTTCACCCGCACCGTCGCCGCGAAAGGCAAGGCTGCCGCGGCGGCGGCCTTGGCACAGTTCGTGGAGGAAATGAAGGATTCTTCGCTCCCGGAGTCCCGGGACCTGCGGGATTTCACCGTAGACGAGGCGATGGAGCGCTTCCTCATCGAGTACCTGACCGAGGAGAAGGGCCGGGCGGACAAGACCATCGGCGACTACCGCAACCTCCACCAGCGATGGTTCTCGCCTGCCATCGGCTCGAAGGCGGTGCAGCGGATCGACAGTGCCACCATCGACGACCTCTTCGGCGCCATGCGCCGGGCCGGCCTGAGCTCCTCGCGGCTCAACCAGGCCAGAAGTCTGTACGCCCCGTTCTTTCGGTGGGCCCGGCGCCGGGGGATAACGACGCAGAATCCGATGGCCGATTTCCAGCTGCCGACCAGCAGCTACCGCTCGATCGGTCGGACTCCACCAGAGGTCGAGGAAGTGACGCTGCTGCTGTCAACCGCAGTGGATGCGGTGCCCGACATCGCGCCATTGCTCGTCCTGGTGGCGGTGACCGGTGTGCGCCGCGGCGAACTCGTGGCCATCCGGCGCTCGGCCGTGAACTGGAACAAGCGACTGGTGACCATCGATTCTGCGGTCACGTCCTCGGGGAAGGTGAAGGCGACCAAGACCTATCTCAGTCGGACGTTCCACATCGACGCCGCGACCGTCGCCATGCTGCAGCGGCACTGTGACCAGATGGACGCGTCGGCGAAGGCGGCCGGCGTGGAGATGGATCCAGATCCGTACCTCTTCAGCGCTGCGCCGGACTCCTCGGCTCCTCTGGCGCCCGATCTGCTGACCAAACGGGTCGCCATGCTGAAGGGACACCTCGGCATCGAGCACAAGGACCCCGAGGTCGTGGCGCTCGAAGACGAAGCCCTGCGCCTCCGCCGGTCGACGCCCGCCCGCCGCCCGGCGAGACGGCCAGGGCCTCAGCCCAAGGGTGGCATGTCGTTTCGTGAGATCGGCGAGACCTTGGACCGCAGCGAGCGCTGGGCCAGCTTGGCGGTGGCTTCGGCGGAACGACGAGAGAACGCGGAGGCTGCCGGTCGGCCTCACCTCAATTTCGACGGCTCGATTTTGGGCTTGCGTAAGTTCACGTCGTCGGAGCTCCTCGACGCTGGGTTCAGCGTCAGTGTGGTGGCCGAGCGCCAGGGCCATGGCCCCCAGGTGCTGACCCGTCACTATTCGAAATCGCGTGCATCGTCAGACCAGCGGGCCGCCGAACACCTGGGGAGGGTGGTACACGGAAAAACCGACGGTCCGCAGGAGAGCGGTCCCGCTTAGGAACTCAGTTTCTCGAGTTGTGAGGCCACGATGTTCGGAATGGCATCGGGGAGCCCAGGCGTTTCGGCCTTCGCAGCTTCCACCGAGGCCGGCACCGCGCTGAGAAGTTCACCCAGGACTTGCGTCGCCCGACTCCGAGCGAGTCCCCATGATGCGGCTTCGTTGATGATGCGGCCGGAGGTGACTTGATTCGTCTTTCGGCCGTTGTCGATATACATGGCCAACTCGCTCTGTTCATAGAAGAGGGTGGACATGACGTCGTACAAAGGCGCGAGACGGAGCGCGCCGGAGCGTTCGTGGAGCAAGGAGTAGTTCTTGGCATGAGCGTCTCCGTTGCCCACCAGGACGTGGAGGGCTACCGCGCGCAGAAGGGTCGGCAACGATGCAGGATCAACCGTGGCAAGCATGTCGGCAACGACGCGCAGCGAAGGCCCACCATCCTCTTGGTATTTCTTGTCCGGGAGTCTCCCGGTGGCCTGGCAGAAGTCCTCCTGGTGAATCCGCTCGACACGACCGTCAGGATGGACGATTCGGTCATAGCGGGCCACGACAATGAGCGGGCGCCCCTTGACGGTGACGATCTCGACTTCGGCACTTGGGAGTCCGAGATGACGGGCGAGTCGCATGCAGAAGGCCTCGTTCTCCACCGCGTGCGGGTACCCCCGTATCTCGGGCTTCAGGATGTGGGTCGACGGCGTCCCGTCAACGGGTCTGCCCCAACGGCCGTCAGGCAGGCGCGTCAGCAATAGCTTCTCCTGAACACCCGCCAGAGAGACCCGAACGCGGCTACCTACTCCGAGGGGAGCCGACTTGAGGTTGGCGAGCAGGTCGGCGAACTCGTCCTCATCGATCGGCTCGGCCGTGCTCGTCGAGGCGAGCGGAGGGGCCGGCTGGTCATCGGGTTGGATGACTATGGCCCCTGCGCAATCACGGCCGAGGGCTCGGATCAATCCGTATGTGTCATCTGCTCTGAGACGCAACTCTTGAGCGATGGCACGTCTGGTATCGCCTTCCGGAAGAAGGCCATCGATGAAGACGCTGGTTGCTCCTTGGGGATACCGCTCGGGTCGGACCGGCAACGTCATCGACAAAAGAGGTGTTCCCGGCTCGTGGGCCGATAGGGCGGCCGCGGTGTAGGTCAGTCGGGGTCGCCGAGAACGATCCCGCTCCACTGTGGCGACCTTCGTGCCGTACAGCCAGACGGCCAGGGCGTCGGCCATTACCAGTCAGCGTGCTGGAGGGTCATGCGGACCCCCAGCTGTCGAAGGATACGAACGACTCGGCGGAGCTCCTCGGTGCCCTCGCCCGTCTCCAGCCGGGACAGATAGCTGGGCGAGAGGCCGACGAGCTCCGCCAGCTCGGCCTGGGTCAGCCCGGCTTCGAGGCGGTAGTGCCGGATGGCCGGCCCGATCGAAGCCCCCGTGTAGACCCTGTACGGCTGCTCCTCTGCCCCACTGCCAGGATTGCTCATATCCACAAATCTAGCAGGTTTACCTGCATATGCGGATATCCACAACCCTGGCCATTCCAGCCAAATTTTGTGGATTTCCACATGAAGTAGCCACATGTCAAGCAACGGTTTCAGGAGACAATCCGTGAAGAACCTCCGGTGGGCCGGCACAGGCCTTGCTGTCGCACCCATGCCGTACCGTTGCGAGAAATATCCCCCTGACGCGAGCGACCTAAAGTGAACTTCGATGAGATCGAACGGCTTCGCTCCAGGCATCCCGCCTGGAGCCTGCTGACTTCCGACAACGTCGCGCTCGTCCTGAGCTTCCTCGAACGGGTCTTCGTTGAGGGAAACGCGAGCAACGTACCTGCGGGGGAGCTCGAGAGTGCGCTCGATGACGAGCTGTTCGCTCTCAACCAGCGGCTCGGCGAGGAACGGTTCCCCAGACGCGCCCGCGACTACCTCGACTACTGGGCAGCCCCAGAGCGAGGATGGCTACGGCGGTACTACCCGGCCGGATCGGACGAACCACACTATGACCTGACGCCTGCAGTCGAGAAGGCGTTGGCGTGGGTGCACGATCTGCGAGAGCGGTCGTTCATCGGGACGGAATCGCGCCTGAATACGATCTTCGAGCTGCTCCGCCAGATGGTCTACGGCGCCGACACGGATCCAGCGGAGCGGCTCGCGGACCTGGAGCGGCGGCGCACACAGATCGACGCCGAAATGGCCGCTCTCGCCGGTGGCCACATCGACGTTGCGGATCCGCTTACCCAGCGTGACCGGTACCAGCAATTCGCTCGGACCGCCCGGGAGCTCCTCAGTGACTTCCGGCAAGTCGAAGAGAACTTCCGCAATCTCGATCGTCAATTGCGCGAGCAGATCGCGGGCTGGGCCGGCTCCAAGGGCGAGCTGCTCGATGACGTGGTCACGAACCGCAAGGGCATCTCGGAGTCCGACCAAGGCCGAAGCTTCCGAGCGTTCTATGACCTCCTGCTCTCGGCCGAACGCCAGGAGGAGCTGACCGATCTGTTGAACCGCCTTCACGCCATCGAGTCGCTTCCCGACCTCGACCCCCGGCTGGCGCGCGTCCACTTCGACTGGCTTCAGGCGAGCGAACGTACGCAGGCCACGGTTCGCCTTCTCTCCGAGCAGCTTCGGCGGTTCTTGGACGATCAGGTTTGGCTCGAGAACCGGCGAGTATTCGAGCTGCTGCGCAGCATCGAGGCGAAGGCTCTGCGGGTCCGAGACGACTCTCGTCCCGACGTCGAGACCACCCTTGATGGAGCGCGGGTACCCATCGTCCTGCCGATGGAGCGACCGCTCTACCGGCGCACGAGGACGACATCGCTCGACGCAGGGCCAATCGAGGCGGATCTCGACGATATCGACAGCTCGGCGATGTTCGACCAGCTCCACGTCGACCGCGACGCGCTGCTCGCCACTGTTCTCGCCCGCCTGGGACCTGCCGGCCAAGTGGCGCTCGACCGACTGCTAGAGGAGGTACCCCTGGAGCAGGGACTCGCCGAGCTCGTCGGTTACTTGTCCATACAAGAACCTGGAATCGAGACGGTGTTCGACGAGGACACACGGAAGTTGGCGACGTGGACGGACGAAAGGGAAGCACAACGGGTGGCCGACATGCCCAGAGTTCTCTTCACACGGATCGAGGAGACCCATCCATGACCACGATGGCTGCCGGCACCGACCCCAGCGATCTTTCACTCGTCGTAATCCAGCTGCTCAAGGGTCCGCTCTACCGCGATAGCCATGAGAAGCTCTGGAGCTCGATGCTGCGGTTGCAAGCCCGGGTGAACGACTACGTCGCAATGATCGGCCTCTTGCTGGACGTCGACGAGAATGATGGGTACGCGTATCTCCGGAGTCGACCCGACGACGGTGATGTCACGTTCCCGCGGCTCGTGGTGCGGCACACGTTGTCCTACCACGTGAGCCTTCTGCTGGCACTGCTGCGCAAGCGGATGGCGGAGTTCGACGCCTCGAGCTCCGAAACACGCCTCGTCTTGACACGCGAGCAGATCGTCGAGTTGGTCCGCGTGCACTTGCCTGAGTCCAGCGACGAAGTCAGGTCGGCCAAGGCAGTCGACAGCTATCTCAAGCGCGTCGAAGAACTCGGATTTGTCCAGCGACTCCGCGGTGACGACGACCGCTACGAAGTGAAGAGGATCCTCCGGGCTTTCGTCGACGGTCAATGGCTCGCGGACTTCGACCGCCGACTTGACGAGTACCTCGGCGCCTCGCAGGAGGCTCTCGAGGAAGCCTTGAGCGATGGCAACTGAGACGACGCCGACCGGCTCGGGCTGTCGCCTTCACCGGCTCGAGGTCTTCAACTGGGGCACGTTCGACAAACGGGTTTGGACCTTCGAGGTCGACGGCCGCAACGCACTGCTGACAGGTGACATCGGCTCAGGCAAGTCGACGCTCGTCGACGCCATCACAACTTTGCTGCTGCCGGCGCACCGCATCTCGTACAACAAGGCGGCCGGGGCCGACACGAGGGAACGCGACCTCCGCTCCTACGTCCTCGGTCACTACAAGGCCGAGCGAAACGAAGAGACGGGTGGAACGCGAGCCGTCGGGCTGCGAGACCACCGCCACTACTCGGTACTGCTCGGGGTGTTCGCGAACGCCGACTTCGAGGACTGCGTGACGTTGGTCCAGGTTTTCCGGGCACGCGAGGAGGGCGGCCAGCCGGAACGCTTCTACGTCGTGGCCGACGACGACCTGTCGATCGCGAAACACTTTGGCGAACCAGGCGAGTCCCTCGCCACCTTGCGCCGCAAGCTGCGCGACGACGGCATGGCGGTCTTCGACCGCTTTCCCGACTACGGGAAGACCTTCCGCCGGCGACTCGGGATCGACTCCGAACAAGCACTGGATCTCTTCCATCAGACAGTGTCGATGAAGGCGGTCGACAACCTCAACGACTTCGTTCGCAGCCACATGCTCGAACCTTTCGACATGCAACCCAGGGTCGACGATCTCATCAGCCACTTCGACGACCTCACCAAGGCACACGAAGCTGTGGTCCGCGCCAAGCACCAGCTCGAGCTCCTGGGACCGATCGTCACAAGCCTCGATCGTCACGACGCGCTCGATGACGACCTCGTGCGCCTCGGCGTCGTCGAAGCGGCCGTGCCCTTCTTCTTCGCACGCCGCAGCGCCGAGCTGCTGCACTCTGAGATCGAGCGGCTGGACGAGCAACTGGCCAGGCTTGCCACGGAGGAGGCCGGACTCACGGCGTCCACCGAGGAGCTGCGTCGTCGCGAGCGCGACCTGATGATCTCGGTGGCCGGACACGGCGGCAACGATCTCGAACGCATCGCCCGCAATGTCACGCGGCTCAGCACGGAGCGAGAGAGCGCCAAGCAGCGGTTCGATGCCTTCAACGATCTGCTTCGAAAGGTCGCGCTCGATCCCGTCTCGACCGCCGACCAGTTCTCGGCGGCTCGCCAAATGATCGAACAGCGCAGGGACGAAGCCGAACGGCAGCTCGCAGACCTCGACCACACGCTGACCGACGAACAAGTCCGAGAGCGCACGCTTCAAGAGGAAGGCGACCGCGTCAACGCCGAGCTCCGCAGCCTCGCCTCCCGCCAGACCAACCTCCCGCAGCGCAGCTTGACACTCCGAGAGCAACTCGTCGCTGACCTCGACATCGACGAAGCCGAACTGCCCTTCGCCGGCGAGCTCCTGCAGGTCCGTACCGATGCGGCCGACTGGGAGGGCGCCGCCGAACGGGTGCTCCACAACTTCGCGCTCTCGCTTCTCGTGCCGAACCAGCACTACGAGCGAGTCGCCCACTGGATCAACCAGCGGCACCTTGGTACACGTGTCGTTTACTACCGCGTGCCCGAACGTCTCGCGCGTGAAACGGAGCCGAGCAGAGCGGTCCGCTTCCCGCTGCTCCTCGACATGCTCGAGATCAAGCCCGACACCCCGCTCCGGGCGTGGCTCAAGAGCGAGCTTGCCGGGCGCGCCGACCACGCGTGTGTCCCGTCGGTCGACCAATTTCGGGAGTGCGCCAAGGCGGTCACCAGAGAGGGCCAGGTCAAATCACAGGACCGCCACGAGAAGGACGACCGTCGACGCATCGACGATCGCACCCAGTACGTCCTGGGGTGGACGAACCAGCCGAAGGTGGACGCACTGGTCGCAGACGCCGAACGGATACAGCGAGCCGGGGCACCGCTGCGGAGAGCCATCGAGGATCTCCGCGCCGGGCGCAGCACGGCGGTCAAGGTGCAGGGCTACCTGGTCGCGTTGCAGCCGACCGACAAGTGGTCAAACCTTGATTGGCAGTCGATCGTCAAGGAGATCGACGACCTTGAGGACGAGGCCGCCCGCATACGGGGATCGTCCGACGTCCTGCGAACGTTAGCGGGCGAGCTCGAGCAGGTGACGTCGAAGCTCAAGGAGCTCTCCGAGCGATCCACCGAGCTCGCAAAGCGCCAAGGAGAGCTCGACGCAGCGAAAGAGGGGCACGGCCGCAGCATCGACCGCCTCAGCCGCCTGCTTGACGACACTGCCGCTCTCGAGGCCGCAGCGCAGTCGTTCGCCGAACTCGCAGACCTCGTCCCGGCCACCGACCGCACGAAGCTCAACGCCCCCGACACCGTCGTCGAAGCTGAGCAGGCCACCCGAGACGCCATCCGAGCGGAGATAAAGAAGGCGAGTGATGAGCAGTCGAGGGTCGCCCGCAGGGCCGAGGGCGACATGCAGCGATTCCGGACCGCCTTCCCGCAGGAGGTGGCCGAACTGGACGACTCGATCGAGTCCGCCCCCGAGTACAGCGCACTTCACGACCGAGTTGCAAACGACGACCTGCCGCGATTCGAAGCAGAGTTCCGGCGCTCACTGCGCGAGAATGCGATCCACGAAATCGCCGGCCTCGCCGCAGCGCTCAACGGCCAGGAGCGCACCATCCGTGACCGTGTCGACACCATCAACGGCTCACTTCGATCCATCGACTACAACCCAGGGCGCTACATCCACTTGCTGCCCCAGTCGACCCCTAACACGGAGATCCGGGCTTTCAGGGACGATCTGCAGGCTTGCACGAGCAACATTACGGCGGGCGTCGAAGACGACCAGTACTCAGAAGAGCGCTTCCTCCAAGTAAAGGCGATCATCGACCGCTTCAAGGGCAGAGAAGGCTTCAGCGATCAGGACCGGGCGTGGAAACGCCGGGTCACCGACGTCCGACAGTGGTTCGTGTTCTCGGCAAGCGAGCGGTGGCGCGATACCGAGGAGGAGCACGAGAGCTACAGCGACTCCTCCGGCAAGTCGGGCGGCCAGAAGGAGAAACTCGCCTACACGATCCTCGCAGCGTCGCTCGCTTATCAGTTCAAGCTCGCGACCGGCGAAGCCAGCAGCCACGGATTCCGCTTCGTCGTAATCGATGAAGCGTTCGGTCGGGGCTCGGATGATTCGACCCGCTACGCCCTTCGGCTCTTTACGCAGCTCGGGCTGCAGTTGCTCATCGTCACCCCACTCCAGAAGCTCCACGTCATCGAACCCCATGTGTCCTGCGTGGGGTTCGTCGACAACATCGACGGCAACTACTCGCGGCTGCAACGCCTCACCATCGAAGAGCACCGCATTCGACGGGCGGAGCTCACACGCGCTCCACGAGGATGAGCACCACGCCCTCTTGGACGAAGCCGGACGATCTCGTGGCGACCCTGCGTCGCCGATGGGTCAGCGGCCGGTACCTGCGTGCCCACGCCCGAGGTGCACCGTGGGAGATCGTCTCGCTGCCCGTCAGGGGCCCAACGGCGGACGACGTCCTGCGAGATTCGGCAGCGGTCGTCGCGTGGACGGACACCCTCCGCCGCGCCGCGACCGACCGTCGAGGCCGCGAGCGCTTCACGATCGAGTGTCGCAGGGTCCGGAACCGGGTACTGGGAGAGAACCTCGTCCCAGCCCGGATCCACATTGCTTCTCTCGAACAGCTCGCCGAGCTTCTCGGGGTGGTCCACGAGATCGAGTGCCTCGATGCGGTGCTCGCGGCTACACGACGAGTACTGCCGGGCGCCGAAGCGTGGGTTGCCGATCATCCGTCTGAAGCGCTGGCTCACGGCGACGCCTGGCCGCGCCTTCTGGCCACCGCCCGCTGGATCGTCGACGACGACCGGTCGACTTTGGACCTCCGCCATCTCGATGTACCCGACGTCGACACCAAGTTCGTCGAACGCAACCGCAAGATCCTCGGTCGCCTGCTCGACGAGGTCCTGCCTATCAACCGGATCGATCCGACCGCCAGCGACTTCGCCCGGCGGTACGGCCTCCGACCGAGGCCGCGATACGTCAAGCTTCGGCTTCTCTCACCTGTCCCCGGCATACCAGCACAGCTGACCGAGCTCGAGCTGCGAACGGATGAGCTGGCAGAGCTTCCGCTCCCCGTCACCACCGTCTTCGTCGTGGAGAACCAGGCAAGTTATCTCGCATTCCCCGAGGTGCCCGAAGCGATCGTCGTCTTCGGCGGAGGCTTCGCCGTCACCACCCTTGAGCTCGTCCCATGGTTGGCAGAAAAGGAAGTCGTTTACTGGGGCGACATCGACACGCACGGCTTCGCAATCCTGGATCGCCTCCGCGAGCGCATCCCGGGCGCCCGCTCAATCCTCATGGACTGCTCGACACTGCTCGCCCACCGCGAACAACTCACCAACGAGCCCAGTCCCACGAACGCCACCCTCCATCACCTCACCGCGGAGGAGTCAGACCTATACCGAGACCTCATCGAAGATCGCCACGGCTCGGAGGTTCGACTGGAGCAGGAGCGAGTCCGGTTCGGCCTACTTCGCGACGCCCTCGCGCGATGGCAGAAGGACTCGTTCGGCTCGACGTAGTCCGGTCTGCCGCGGAGCCACACACGTAGTCTGTTCAGATCCGGCCATGATGTTCGCGCGAAAGCGCTCACACATCGTCGGATGTCGCTAGGACTGGCGATAACTGGACCGGTTGCGGTTTGAGCTTGAGCCAGCGTTCACGCGCGGGTCCAATACCGACTCTTAATCCGCAGGTTTCGGGTTCAAATCCCGAGGGGCGCACTTTCTGCCACTGGTTAGCGGTCAATCTTCTTCCTGCACCATCGATGCCGAGTTCGGCGCGGCCGCGCATGTGAGGGTCCTCAGTCGCCCGGCTTGTCCTCAACTCCGTTGAGTCGGATCAGGCTGTTCGGGGACGCACCTTTGTCCGCGCAGCCGGACCATCCCGTCTGCTGCGCCGTATCAGCGTTCCCCGAGCAGACCGAGCTCGTACAGGCTGTCGGCGGTCTCCACGATCGTGGTTTCGGCAGGGCGTGGTTGCCAGCCGAGTTCATGTTTGGCGCGGTCGTTGTGGATCGTCAGTGGCGACGGATCCTCGCCGGGCGCCTCGTCGGTTGTGACTTGGCCGCCAGCAGGACCGAGGTAGTCGCGGAGGATCTGTGCCAGCCCCAACCATGTGATCGTCGGCCCGTCCGCTAACAGCAGGTAACGCTTCCCGGCGGCGGAGACAGTGGCCATCGCCGTGATGTGCGCGTCGGCAACGTCGCGCACATCGACGACCCCGAAGCGCTGGCGTGGCAGCGCCGGCATGGTGCCTTCGATGATCGCCTTGAAGGCGGTCAGCGTCGAGCGCAGCGCCGGCACCAGCGACGGGCCGGCGATGAATGTCGGGTTCACTACCACCAGCTGGGTGTCACCTCCTTCAGCCCCGATGAAGTCCCAGGCGGCACGCTCGGCGATCGCCTTGGAGCGTGGGTAGGGAGGCAGTCCTGGCGTATTGGGGTCGGTCCAGTCCGCTTCGGTGTAGTCGCGGACTGCCTTCGGCGAGTAACCCACCGCCGCGAACGAGGAGGTCAGCACTACCCTGCGTGCGCCGGCGTCTCGAGCTGCCTTCAGCACACGCACTGTGCCTTGCCGGGCGGGGACGATCAGTTCGTCGGGGTTCGTGGGCTGAGCGGACGGGATGGGCGAAGCGACGTGGTGGACTTCCTCCACTCCCTCGAGAGCGGCCGGCCAGCCGTCGTCGGAGGTCAAATCTGCTGGCACCAGTTCAAGGCCCGTGTCGTCCGCGCCGTCGCGGCGAATGGCCGCGATTACACCTGCCTCACGATCGAGGGAGCGCACTGTCGCGCGCACCTCATGCCCATCACGCAGCAACGCTGAGATCAACCGCGTGCCCAGATATCCCGACCCGCCTGTCACCAATACTTTGGAGCTCATCGGAGCATCTCCTCTAGTCGTGGGAGTACTTTCTGTACCTGCAAGTTCGCCTTGGCTTCCGCGTCCGTATCCGCACGGTCGCGGGCATCCCAGAGCGCCGCTTTCGCCGCGTAGGTAGTCGAGGTGGATGCGCATGGTCTCGATCTCGGCCTCGACCCGCTCGGCGTGCACCAGCAGCAGATCGCGCTGCTCACCCGCTTTGGCGTGCCCAAGCTCGCGGTTTGCCTGGTAGGTGCGCATCTCCTCGATCCCGACGCCCATAGCGCGCAGGCAAGCGAGCATCTGCAACGTGTCGACTTCCTCCTCGCGATAGCGGCGGTGTCCGCTGCTCGGATCACGGGCGATTGGGCCGATCAGCCCGACCTCCTCGTAATAGCGCAGCGTCGGCTCACTGAGCCCGCTGCGCTGGGCTGCGTCTTGGATTGTCAAACCCGTCATGACGACAGTAAAACAAACCTCAAGCGCTTGAAGTCAAGGGAAACGAGAAGAATCGCTTGCTCAGTAGCGGACGCCGGTCCATTGGGAGCGACATCTGTTGGTGGCAACTCCGAATCCCTCGATTGACGTCGTGGGCATCGATCCGGGATTGAGAGCGCTTTTAGTGGCCGCGGGTCGTGCCCGCCGGGCACGTTATGCGCGAAACGTAGTGCGGTGGCTGCCGTACCGGCCCACCTCCGCATCGCTGCTCTCTATTCGTTCACGGCCGGACCCTCCCGCGCGCCGATCGATGCGCCGACTGCCGCTGTGCAGGCCTCTTCACACTGGGATCGTCGGCCCTCGTGAGCGCCTTAGTTCGGCGGGCGTGACGAGCTTCAGGCTGCGTCAACAGGTGGGGCACCCGGGGAAGGAGGCTCGACTTGAGTCCAGCCTTACTCGGATGACACGGGGTCACAATCTTGGCGTTGTGGTGATGTCTTGTCCTGCAATTTCGTGGGTCTCGTCTTCGAGCATGACGCGGAGGAGGAGCGCGACCCACGTGCGGTAGGGCTTCCAGACCTCGCTGATCTCGGCAACGTCGCCGGCGCTGGGTGGTGCCTTCATGTCGTAGGCGATCGCCATCGCTCGAGCGACGCGGGGCTCGGCGGTGGGCGTGAAGTCCGGATCACCTGCGCCGCGGAGAAGAATCAGTTCGGCCGAGAACGGGCCGATTCCGGGAATAGCGATCAACTCCTCGAAGGCTTGGGCACGAGGGAGTGACCTCAGCCGGGCGGCGCCAAGGGTCCCACCGAGAGCGGCCTCGGCGATACCTCGAAGGCGCTGGAGTTTGGTCTCGTTCAGCCCATTGACCGTCGACAACTGGGCCAGCTTGGACGGGTTCGGGAATGCGCGGACCATTCGACTGCCAACGTCGATGGTCTCACCATGTTCGGCAGTGATCCGAGCCTTGATTGCGGCTGCCTGCACGATTCGGATTCGCTGTCCGATCACCGACCACGCTGCCGCTTCGTAGGGCGACCAGAAACATACGGGGCGGAGGCCGGGATACCTCGACTGGAGTCGAGCGACTACTGGATCGTGACGAGCGATGTCCGGATAGCCCCGGCCGTCGATGTCGAGCGAGAGGATCCGCTCGACCTGCTCGACTGCCGCCGCGATCACCGCTGGGGCAAGCGTGTCGCCCCCGTGAACCGTGCCGTGAACCGCACCTGCTTCCTCCTGGACGCGCACTACCACTGGGTCCCAACAGCCGTCGACGCAGAAGGCCATCTCCAAGCTGGCGGCTGACTCGCTGTCGTAGGCGGCCGGAGCGAATCCCTCGAGGTACCGAATGGATGCCGCCAACGAATACGGCCCCTTCGGGGAGAAAACAAAGCTTGTGGCGGGAGCCATCTCAGCCATGAAGAGTCACGGCGTAGCCGTCGGGATCGGCGAAGGTGAAGGTGACACCGAAAGGTCCATCGAAAGGTGCGACCAGGATCGGGACTCCGGCGAGAACCATTGCATCGTGCAGATGCTGCGGATCGTCCGCCTTCAGCCAGATGCCCACACCCCACCCGAGGTGCTCGACAGCCTCGAGATCGACGAGCGGCTCCCGCACGGCGAACGCGATGGGCTCCGTGGCAAATACCACCGCGTGGTCAGGACTCACCTGAGCACGGGCGAGGCCAAGGTACTCGGTGTAGAAGGCTGCGGAAGCCTCCAGATCGCGAACCTGGAGAGCGATGAAGTCAGGGCCGAGTGCGGTCATTGGGTGTCCATTTCTGTGAGTGGGATTAGGTAGCCTGTATCAGGTACCCTGAGATTATATCAGGCAAACTGATAGTGAGGTGAGTGTGGACCAGGTGACGATGGTCAGGGTGGGCTACTTGATAAAGAGGGCGCAGACGGTCCTGCACGACGCCATGGCCGCTGTTCTCGGGTCCCTCGATCTCACGGTGACCCAGTTTGCCGTGCTGACCTTTTTAGACGAAGAGCCCGGGCTGTCGAATGCCGACCTCGCTCGTCGGACATTCGTGACGCCACAGAGCATGCACGCCGTGCTCCAAGAACTGGAGAGACTCCAGTTCGTTGTAAGGCGTCCTCATCCGCAGCACCAACGCGTCCTCCAAGCTGAACTCACTGAGGCTGGTCGGCGCACTCTGAAATCTGCGAACAAGTCAGTCAACGCTGTGGAGGAGCAGATGCTCCACAAGCTCTCCAACCCGGCGCGGTCGAGACTTGCGAGTGCGCTCTCGTCTTGCATCGATTCGCTGGCTGAAGCTTCAGCACCTTCTGGCGCTCGTGGCCACATCGTATGCTGAGTCCCCGGAGCCTCGCAGCGATCGGGACGGCAGTTGCCCCGGGTGTGACGTCGCGTCACGGCTCATCGTGTGGCCTGGGAGTTGGCGCACGGCGCGCTGGCACCTACGCAACGAGTGCTCATGTGCGCGACGAATCCGGGCTGCGTGCGCGTCGACCACCTCCGCGTAGACGGCGCTCCAGAAGCAAAGCCGCGCAGGCAGGCAAGGGAGCGGGCTCAATGCGAGTTGTTTCGGCCCGGGATGTCGGAACTCCGGGTGGGCCTTGGCCGGTGGGAGAACGGTCGGCTGCGATCGTTCACCCGCACCGTCCCCGCCGAGAGCAAGGCGGCAGCGGCTGTGGAGGCGGTGATGGGGATCGGGCGGCGTGGGCTCGTCGGCAACACTCGCTGGGCGTTTGCCTCGAGGAGGAGCTAGTTCACGATTGCTCGGCCATGACGTCGTCGTGCAAGGTCAAGCGGCCCAAGACCTGCAGGGGCAGGACGTTCCATATCGATGCTGAGACGAGGGCCATGCTGAAGGGACGCTGCGATGAGACGGACGAGCGGGCTGCTGCCGCCGGCCTCGACCTTGTCGCAGTCGAGATTCCACGACCGGTGCTCAGTTTCACGCCGTCCCCACCGCGCTCAAACGGGATCAACTACTATCGCAATATCGTCAGCAGACTTCGTCGCAAGCGGGGTGCATGATCCAACCAGTGGAGGTGCCGAGATGGCTGAAGTCCTACCACCGACAGAGGAAATTCTGCTGACCCACTTCATCGTCTCGGACGACGTCGAGCGTTCTCGGCGCTTCTACACCGAAGTACTGGGGGGCGAGGTGGTCTTCCGAGAAGCCGACACAGGCCCGGTCAATGTCAAATTATCCAACAGCTGGATCGTCATCAATGCCGGCGGAGGCCCGACCGACGACAAGCCCGAGGTCACCCTCGAAACACCGCGCGATCCCGACCGAGTCAGCAGCTTCCTCAATATCCGGGTCAAAGACATCGAGGCCGTGTACGCCGAATGGAGCGCCAGGGGTGCTCACTTCCTGACGCCGCCGAAACAGCACCTGTATGAGATCCGTTGCTACATCCGCGATCCCGATGGTCATCTGATCGAAGTGGGTCAAACCACGGACACAGAGGGGGACTGGTCCCCCGCTCACTGGCCGTCGAGTGCATCCGGTGGGGAATCCGAGTGAATACCGGGTTCACCGGCGAGATCCTTCACGATGACCCTGAAGAGGTTTCGGTCATGTCTACCGGCGGTCATCGGCAATGGAATTGATGGGTCTCGTGGGTCTCGACCCTGCCGGTGAGTCGAATCTCGGATGCCGCTCTTTAGGAGAATTCGTCTGCATCGACTCCGCTGGAGCACATCAGTCCAGCGATATTTTCCCCGAAACGGGTCAAGGCTCTGAGCTGCAAGAAGGAAGCCGAAGACGGGATCGTGAACCCGCGACCCTCACCTTGGCAAGGTGGTGATTTTCGTCCCTTTAGGTCTTGCGGATCCTGTGGGGTGCGGTGCCGTCCACCATGACTACGACTCGTCAGCGTCGACGACGCGCTGCACCAAGTCGATCAAGTGGTTCAGTTCTTGGTCGGTGAGTACGGAGATTGCATCGGGTGGGCGGTACAGGATGGCTTCGGCGGAGGCGATGGCGTCGCGCCCGCTCTGAGTGAGGGAGACGAGCTTGCGGCGACGGTCGTCGGGATGGGGACCACGTTGAACGAGCCCATGCTCCTCGAGCTTGTCAACGATGAGCGAGACGTACGGGCCAGTAGTCTGGTTGCGCTCTGCGAGCTCGCTGTGGGTCAATGGTCCGGTGCGTAGCTGAAACAGGATCTTGCCCCGTCCGGCCCCGAGGCTGAAACCAAGTGCGTCTGCAAGGTCGCCATGACGACTGTGCCCATCGACAAACTGTCGCATGAGCGTCCAGGCTTGCTCGGCCGAACTCGGCGGCACCTCTACTTCCCCCGAGGCTCCCCTGGAGCTGGCGCCTACCACGGCACGGTCTGCCCGAGGTAGTCGACATAGTGCAGTCCCGGCTGGCCCCGCAGGCTGTCAATGACTTTCACCACCCCCGGAATGCTTTCCTCGATGGTAAGTCGGGCATCCGGTCCGCCCAGGTCGGTCTTGACCCAGCCGGGGGCCATGAGGATCAGCGTTCGTTGCTCGCCACGGTGACGGGCGTCGTAACTCCGCATATAGCTGTTGAGGGCCGCTTTGCTGCCACGGTAGACCTCGTGACCCCCATTGGTGTTGTTGGCGACGCTGCCTTGGCCCGACGACATGACGCCGATGGTGCCTGTCGGCTCGACACATTCCTGGAAGGTTTCGATGACCCGCAGCGGGCTGAGGGCGTTGGTGACCATCACCTTGATGAACTCGTCGGTCGAGGTTTCTGCGACCGTCCCGTCCGGCTGGTTCGCTGTACCAGCGTTGTGAAAGAGAAGGTCGAACTTCCTGCCGGCCAAGCGGTCACGCATTGCGGCGATCTGGAAGGGGCTGGTCACGTCGAGCGACTCGATCTCCACCTGCGGTCGGTGCCGCTCGGCCAGCTCGTGGAGCGCCGTCTTGCCGGTTTCGCGAACGGTGGCGGTGACGTGCCAGCCGCCCTCGACCCACTTCTCCGCCAGTGCCAGGCCGAGGCCACGAGAGGCGCCGAAGAGAAGGACTCGTCCCGCAGCGCTGTGAGGCTGAACTTCGGTTGGATATTTAGTTACGGCCACAGTAACTGTTATAGACCAGATAAGTATTCGGGTCAAGACTGTCCCGGGGACGCAGGGGACGCCCGTGCGTCAGCGCCACTCAAGGGTCAGGCGCCACCGTCACGTCACCACGCCCCCCCCCGCTCGCCTCCTGGCGCTCAACTGCCTCATCCCCTCCCTCGTTGTGCCGCGCCGACGGACAGATCGGTCGCACCGCGTACCAAGGATTTTGAGGGTGTCGGGTCATCGCCGCCACTCGGACATCTTGAGGCGCGCATCGAGGCAGGAAGTAGAGGCGGCAGGAGGCCCTCCGGTAGACCGCCTACATCCGCGCCATCTGCGCCGCCATCGGTTGAGCCGGCGGTGGCATCTTGGCGATCTCCATCCGGAGCGTCTTCAGTGCCGCGTCGAAGATCCCCGAGAAACTCGGGAAGGGCTGCATCGTGTCGTACAGCACGTCCACCCCGATGTGAGCGCGCACGGCCAGCGTGGCTTGCTGGAGCCACTCACCGGCCTCCGGGCCCAGCGCGAAGGCGCCGAGCAACCGCTCGCCGTCGGAGACCAACGTGAGAAAGCCCTTCGAATCGGCGTAGGAGTGCGAGTACGTCGCCGTCTTTGGCACGTCCGAAAGAAGGGCAGTGGCGCTGTAGGCCCCTTCCGTCGTGCCAACGGCTGCCGCCTGTGGGTCCGTATATGTGACACGGGGAACCGCTTCGTAGTTCGCCTTCTGCGGCTCTCCTGCGATGTTCGCCGCCACCACGTCACCCTCGTATTCGCCCACGTGGGTGAGCGGCCAAATTCCGGTGACATCGCCGATGGCCCAGAGCCGGTCGCCGGCGCGCAGGTATTCGTCGACCTCGATCCCGTGCGGATCGACCTTTATGCCGACCGTCTCGAGACCAATTCCCTCCACCCGCGGACGCCGACCGGTGCAGACGAGCAGTCGGTCTCCGCGAAGGACGTCGCCCTGGCTCACCTCCAGGACGAACTCATCTCCCTCTCGCCGCGCACCGGTGGCCTGGGTCCCGAGGACGAGCTCGATGCCGTCTCGACGCAGTTCCTCGCCGAGTGCCTCACCCAACGCGGCGGGATCATGGGGGAGGACGTGATCGGCGCCCTCGACGAGTACGGCCTGACCGCCGAGCCGCTGCACGACCTGCGCCAACTCGACTCCTGCCGGCCCGGCGCCGAGCACGAGGAGCCGGCGAGGGACGGCCTTCATGCTGGTGGCCTCCCGCGTGCCCCAGACGCCTTCGAGTTCGCGGAGCCCGTTGATCGGCGGCACAAACGCGTCTGACCCGGTCGCCACGACGACGTCATCGGCCGTGTGCGCGACGCCGTCGACCTCCACGACGCCTGTTCCGGTGAGCCGGCCGCTACCGCGCAGCAATGCGATGCCCCGGTCCGACAGCCACTTCTCCTGGCCCGCATCCGACCAGTCGGACACCATGAAGTCGCGCCACTTGAGCGCAGCTTGCACGTCGACCTTCGCGGGTCGCGCCGACATCGAGGGCTCCATGTACTGCTTCTCCCGGCCGGAGCAGAGTCTTCGATGGGATGCAGGCCCAATACGAGCATTCGCCGCCAACCAGCTCTCGCTCCACCACGGCGACGCGCTTCCCCCGCGCCGCCAGCGCCGCCGCGCAGTGCTCGCCCGGCGCTCCCCCGCCAAAGACGATTACCTCATAGTCGCTCATCCTGGGATCTCCTCTCCGGTGCCGCGTGGTCGAGCAAAGGTGCCGGAGTCAACCGGCGCTTCGACGTCGTCGTACATCCTGACTGCGGACAGGAGTCCGCCCGGGTTTCGCTCGAACACCGCGATGCCGGCCTGCAGGGGCACTGCGTGGCTGCCCCAGCGAAGGAGGTTGTACTCGACCGCGCAGCGCACACCGTCATCGGTGACGCGACAACATTCGAGCTCGATTCCGCCGCCGGCGCTGAAGCATCCGGAGTAGTACGAGCGCAGTGCCTGCTCCCCATGGTGGGACGCGTGGGGCCCGATGGCCTCTCGGAGACACCCCGCTTCGGTGAACGTCTGCACGATGGCCTCGACGTCGCCGGCGCTCAAAGCCGCCAGATAACGACCGACGATGCCGTCGGGATGTTCGTCGCCGGGTTCCAGGATCGGTGGTCGCACGTGGTGCCGGCCGTCCACCGGCCATTGGCTGCAGTACGTCCGGAACAGCACGGACCGGTCGTCGGGTGCCTCTGCCACCACCGCGATCGGCCAGCGTGTCTTCTTCCCCTTGTCGTCCAGATGGGCCAGGAGCTCCACGACGGCTCGCCGGCCCGCAGTCGTCGACGCGATGATTTCCGCCGTCGCGTAGAGCCCGGCCAGCCGGGTTTGGTTCGCCTTGACGAACTGTCGCAGCTTCCGATGGTCGCTGATGGTGCCGGCACGGGGGTCCTCGACGACGATTTTCCCCGGCCAGATCGACTCGAGCTTGCGGGTCTTGCCTTCTTCGATTGCGTGCAGGTACTGCGTCACGGGGTCGGTCCGGCCGGCAACCTCAGAATCTCGGCGTGCGAGTTCCGTGGCGGCGACGAAGTCAGGAAACCATGGCATGTGCGGCTACAAACGGGAGACGAGCTCGGCCACGATCTCGGCAGACGACTGTCGCTGCTTGGCAAGCGCAACGCTCTGTCCCGCCCACAACGAACACGCCTCGACGTCACCGGTCGTGCCGATCGTGGGTGCCGCCGTCGAGTAGCGCACGATCGGATCGCCGGAGGGGAAGTGTGCGATGACCTCACCCGTTCCCGGTCGACTTCCCAGAGGCGGCCGGCCCGCGGCCTCCCACATCTGAGACGTCGAGTTGCGCAGGGCGCGGTGCGGAGCATCCGGCCACCCGACCTCGTAGAGGTTGGGGTACCACTGCGCATCGGTCTCTTCCGCGTCCACGAGAAGCCGGCGGTACTCGTCGTGAACAGGCATCTCCTCGGCCAGCAGGAACCGGGTGCCGAGCCACGCCGCCTGCGCGCCCAACGCCATCACGGCGGCCACTCCTCGGGCGTCGCCGATCCCACCGGCCGCGATCACGGGCACCGGTGCCACTGCGTCCACGACGGCGGGCACCAACGGTAGCGTCGCGATCTGGCTCCACACGTGCCCGCCAGCCTCCCAACCCTGCGCCACGATGACATCGACTCCGCCGGCGACCGCCCGCCGCGCCTCTTCCGCGCTGCCGACCGTGTGCAGCACCAGGCCGCCGGCATCGTGGACCTGCTTGACGTATTCGGCTGGATCTCCCCACATGAACGAGAAGATCCGCATGCCCGCCCCGAGCGCCTCGTCGACGCGAGGGTGGTGATCCGACGTCATGATGAAATTCCCGGCGAAGGGTCGGTCAGTGAGCGCCGCTGTCTCACGAACCACGTCCCCGGCGGGGGTGGACCACGTCAGGCCCAACGTCCCGAGCCCACCCGCATTCGAGACCGCCGCCGCGAGCTCAGCCACCGCCGACATCGGCGCCTGCACGATCGGCTGTTCAATCCCGAGCAACTCGCAAACCGGTGTGCGCACTAGAACCACCTACCTCTTCAACACAACCCGCCGCGCCTCGATCCAGCGCAAGCAGATCGAAAACCGCTAGGACTCGTACGACGTCGGCATCGACCCCTGTCGCTTGTCCCACCCGTGGAAAGAGGAGTAGTCGCCGGCGTCCCAGGCCTTGCGCAGACCCGGCTTGCTCAGGTCCCAGTCGGGGCGGATCTCGCTCGACGCCGCCCGGAGGTCCAGCCAGAGCTCGTAGAACGACGGGCGCCCCCAGAACCAGTACCCGTTGTAGACGCTGTGGATGATCAGCCCCGGCTTGAGCACCAGCGTGTGGGGGATCATCGGGTTGTGCTCGGGGTCGGTGTACTCCGCGATGTCGAGGTCGCGCTGGACCGTCCGGTCAGGGTCGGAGAGGAAGGTCCATTGGGCGCCGACCGAAAGGCGGAACTCCTGGAGCGTGTGATGGTCGTCGGTGGCGATGGTGGCGATCTGGGTGTAGGCCACCGCTACCTTGGACTGGTTTGCCGCCAGCTCCAGGTGCTGCTGGTGCTCCTTGGGGCAGTAGTTGCCACGGGCGAGCGTCAGGACCAAGGGGTCGCGCCCTTGGAGCTCGCTCAACGTACGGACCGTTCCCGTGTGGTCCGGCAACGAGTAATCGGGGAACACTCCGCCGGGTTTGATGTCAGGACGCATGGGAGTTGATCGCCTCTCTCTTTTGGCTCGAAGGCGACGGTAATGGCGTAGAGGGATTCCTAGTTGGCCAGGTCCGATGGCCAGTGGGCGGGCACCCAGTCCCCGCTTGTGTCCGTGGTCTGCCCCACCTCTATCAGATAACCGTCGGGGTCGCGGATGTAGCAACGGATCTCGTATTGGTGCTGCTTCGGCTCTGTGAGGAACTGCGCACCCCGAGCGCTCCACTCCGTGTACACGGCGTGGACGTCCGCCACGCGGATGTTCAGGAAGCTGCTGACCCGATCGGGGTCGCGTGGCGTCTCCAAGGTGACCGCGGGCTTGTCGTCAGTCGGGCCACCTCCGACATTGATGATGATCCAGCTGTTGGCGAGTTCGACATAGGTCAGCCCTCCCGGCCCCGAGAAGGCCAGTCTGCCGCCAAGCACTTCGGTGTAGAAGCGCTTGGAGCGCTCGACGTCGTCTGAGACGATGAAGTGGGTCAGCACGATTCTCTCCGGGGGCGACGCGGACTCGGCCATCTGGCACCTCCACTCTTCGGGACTTCTGGCTCAATGATGACTGGGCTACTGGCAGTGTCGTGATGCATCGAACGTCTCGACAGGAACCACCGGCCCCACGGAGTCGCTGCCGACCCGCACACGACGTCTCGGCCCAAGGTAAGGCCCCCGGCTCCGCGTGTCTACCCGTATTTCCAGATACTCAATCGCACTGCTGCGGGGGCAAGTCAAATCGACCAAGATGCAAGTCGACAGGTCCGATGTGACCCGAGCAGATCTCCTCAACGGTGCGAGACAGTTCGTCGGGTGATGCTGCGGGCCGACCACATTGGTACCGCCACGCCGAGGAGGTTTCGTGCATGACCACCGCGATCATCGGCACCGGAGGGCTTGGGTCGGTTATTGCCCGCCTTCTCGCCTCAGGCGGCGAGAGCGTGCGGCTCTCGAGCGCCGACACTGCCTCTGCCGGAGCCCTGGCTGCACAAATCGGGCCCGCCGCGGTTGTGGCCGTTGACAACCGCGACGCCCTGGATGGCGCCAATGCCGTCGTCCTCGCCCTGCGTTTTGGGGTGCTGAAGGGCGTCATAGACGAGATTGCAGAGCCACTGACCGACAAGGTCGTGGTCGTTCCGAGCAACCCCGTCGGCCTCGACGCGAGTGGCAACGTCGAGCGCCTTCTGCCGCAAGGGCAGTCCTCCGGAGAGGTCATCTCGGGGTGGGTCCGGGCGGGGGCCCACTTCGCCATGGCCTTCGGAACGATGTCGGGCAATCTGCTTGAGCCCTCGGCCAACCGGTCGCCGGCGCGGGCGGTCCTCTTTTACGTCACCGACGACGATCATGCGGGCGAGGAGGTCGAGCGGTTGATCCGGACGGCGGGCTTCGAACCGGTGAAGGTGGGCGGAGTTGAGCAGTCGAGTCGCCTGGAGGTGGGCGGCGACCTTCACGATCTCGTCGTCGGGCCAGCCGAGGCGCGTTCGTTGGTCGCCCGGCCCGCATAGACGAGACGGAAGGGACAGGGTTACTCGAGCTCCTTCCAATGTTCCCGGCCGAACAGCCGGCCCCAGAGGGCCGTCAGCGACGGCCCCCCATCGGGTCCCGTGTCGGGGTAGAGCTGCAGGCCCTCGGGGCGGGCAGCGAGCCAACCCGGTAGTCGGTGAGGATGGTGTGCAAGACCGTCGTCGTGATGTCCGGCGGAGGACTGGGTGAATCCTTAAGTCGCCCTTGCGCTTACCGGCTTCGTTGTTCCGACGAGAGGCTCGACCGCTCCTGGACCGGGGGCTGCGCGGACGTCTCTGGCTTCTAGGCGCTCGCCACAGGCAGAGCACGCCAAGACCGCGTTGGAGATGTGGCCGCAGGCCTTATGGGTCACCTCGAGAGGTGGCCCGTCGGGTGCGGCGTAGCGGTCGCCCCACTGGCGCATGGTGGTGAGAACAGGCCACAGATCACGGCCCTTGTCGGTGAGCCGATAGTCGTAGCGGGGCGGGTGCTCGCTGTAGCGCACCTTCTCGAGGACGCCGGTTTCGACAAGGTGATAGAGCCGCTGGTTCAAGATGTTGCGCGAGATTCCGAGGCGCTCTTGGAAGTCGTCGAAGCGGGTCACGCCCAAGAACACGTCTCGCAGGATCAGCATCGACCACCATTCGCCCACGACCTCGAGGCACTGGGCCACTGAGCAGTGCATGTCGGCGAAGCTCTTGCGTTCCACAAGATCCAGAATAGTGGGTTGCATTATAGAACGCAATCCCTTATGGTGAGTCTTATGACGGAACTCGCTCACGTGCTCGAGCGTCCCGGAGCCTCCCCCATCAAGGCCAAGGCAGCCCCCCGCCAGGTGCTCGTCATCACTTGCGCCGGAGTGGTCTTGGCCAGCCTCGACCTCTTCATCGTCAACGTGGCCCTGCCTCAGATCGCCCGGGACCTGGGGGCCTCGAACCTGGGCGAGCTGTCCTGGATCCTCAACGGGTACGCGATCGTCTACGCGTCGTTGCTGGTCTTCTTCGGACGCCTCGCCGACCGTTACCGGCGCGACCGCGCCTTTCTCCTCGGCGTGGCGATCTTCACCGCGGCTTCGGCCGCGTGTGCCGCCTCCACCAGCGTCGGGATGCTCATCGGCTTCCGCCTCGTGCAGGCGGCCGGGGCGGCCCTGCTGACCCCGACCTCCCTCGGGTTGGTCCTCGCCTCCTACGCGCCCGAGCGGCGGCAAGGTGCCGTGCGCGCCTGGACGGCGGTGGGCGGCATGTCTGCTGCCGTGGGCCCAGTCGTCGGCGGCCTGCTGGTCGCAGCGAGCTGGCGGTGGGTCTTCCTGATCAACCTGCCGGTCGGGATCGCCGCCTTCATCGTCGGCTGGCGACGACTGCCGCACGTACCCGGTCACCCGAGCGAACGACCCAACGCACTCGGAGTCGTGCTGGCCACCACCGGCGTCGCGGCCCTCACCTTCGGGCTCGTGAAGGGCAGCGACTGGGGCTGGGGCTCACCCGCCATCGCCTGGACGCTCGCCGCGTCTGCGGCGCTCATCGCGCTCTTCGTGCTCCACTGCCTTCGGAGCCGCACTCCGCTCATCGATCCGTCGCTGTTTCGCTCCCGGAGCTTCACTGCGGCATCGCTCGTCGCCATCTTCTTCTCCGCATCGTTCGGCGCGATGCTGCTCTCGATCGTCCTGTGGGAGCAGGGCGCTTGGGGATGGTCGGCGCTGCGATCCGGGCTGGCCATCGCACCCGGACCGATCATGGTCCCCTTCATCGCGTTCGTTGTGACCGGACGGCTCATTGCCCGCTCCGGCCCAGCCCGGACGATGGCGCTGGGCAGCCTGGTCTTCGGCGCCGGAGTGTCGTGGTGGGCGCTTGCGATCACGGTCCAACCCAACTACGTCTCGGGGGTCCTCGGCGGGATGATCTTGACCGGTGTCGGAGTGGGCCTCACCCTTCCGACCCTGATGGCCACGGCCGCCTCCTCGCTCCCACCGCAGTCATTTGCCACCGGCACGGCGGTCATCAACATGATCCGCCAGACCGGCCTCGCCCTCGGCGTGGCCGTACTCGTGGCGGTGCTCGGCACCGCAGCCGGTCACGACAGCGCTGCACTCGACGCGTTTCGTCACGGTTGGTGGGTATCTGCCGCGATCTCCTTCGTCGGCATCGTTCCGGCCCTCAGCCTGCTCCCTCGCCACGCACCAGCCACAGCCACAGCCACAGCCACAGCCACAACGTGACCCGACCATCCGAGACATAAGGAGACGTCATGAATATCGCCCGATCGACCGCCCTCGTCACTGGAGCGAACCGAGGGCTCGGCCGGCACCTCGCTCGCGAGCTGCTCAGCCGGGGCGCCACCGTGTACGCCGGGGCACGCAACCCCGACGCTGTCGACCTACCAGGCGCCAAGGTCGTCGCTCTCGACATCACCGACCCGGCGTCAGTAGCTAGCGCCGTCGAGATCGCCGGCGACGTCACCCTGCTGATCAACAACGCCGGCTCATCCACCGGCACCGACCTTCTCAATGGAGACGAAGCGCAGATCCGCCTCGAAATGGACACCCACTTCTTCGGGACACTATCGGTGATGCGAGCCTTCGCCCCGAAGATCTCGACAAACGGCGGAGGGTCGATCCTCAACATCCTTTCCGTACTCTCGTGGGTCAGCTTCCCTAGGAGCGGCGCCTACTGCGCCGCGAAGTCGGCAGAATGGTCGATGACCAACGCACTGCGCGTGCAGTTGGCAGAGCAGAACATCCGGGTGGCTGGGCTCCATGTCGGTTACATGGATACAGACATGACCGCTTCGATAACCGCACCTAAGTCGAACCCCGCGGATATCGCCAAGATCGCCATTTACGGCGTCGAGCAGGATCTCTTCGAAATAGTCGCCGACGATGTCAGCCGTGAGATCCAGGCCGCACTTGCTGGCGGCGTTCCCGCCCTCTATCCGCAGCTCCAAATGACTCCGCGCTAGTTCGCCCTTTGCCCCGACGTTCCTGTTCTTGACCCGAAGGCCCCCTCCACCACTGCCCGGATCTTGCCTGGCAGTGGTGTTTCTACCCGGCATGTGGCGCAGATGGAGTGGGGCGAATGCACAGGGCATGCTCTACGTCACGGTCGTGCGAAGACCTCAGGCCAGCGGCAACGTACGCGGCGTGCACGGCGTCCCGCTGGGCAGCTGTGAGCGGAGGCTGGGGAGGCCTCGACCGGGGGTAGTCACCGACGGGCAGGCCGAGCTCGGATGCAGCGGCCTTGAAGGCCGAGCCCCAGTGTGTGTAGGCGGCGTCGACGTTGGATGCTCCGAAAGCATGGTGCAAGTTGGCGACCAGGTCGTCGAGCCCCGAGTCGTACCAGTGGTCGATCGCCTCGGACAGCTTGTCTGACATCAGGAGCTCCCATTGCTCGCGGTACCTGGGGACGTCCGGACGCTCGTAGAGATACCCGGTCCCACCCAGGATCCCAGGGGCGCTGATGCCCCGTCGCAGGAATCCGCCCCGATAGGCCAGCATGTCGCACTCCCAGATGACGAGCTCGGGCGCGATCCGGTGGAGCTCGGCGGAGTGGGAGGGACGGAACATCCCGTTCTTCACAGCGCAGATGGCGGGGAACTCCCGCGCTAGCTCCGCACACTGACCCGGCGTGAGGATCCACCCCGCGGCGTGGGTGTTGAACAACCCGAGGGCGATGTCCGTCCTCTCGGTGACGTAGCGGAAGGTCTCTCGGACGGCCTCGAAGGTCTGGGCCTCGAAGTACGGCGGGATGAGGAAGCAGATGTCGGCACCGGTGGCTGCCGCATGCTGGGCCAGCTCGACGGTCTCGAGGACATTCGTGCTGGCCGGGCAGGCCTCGATCAGCGCCTCGGGCTTGAGGGAGCGGGTCGCATCGACCGCGACCTCCAAGAGCCGCTTGCGCTCGTGCGTGCTGAGCGCCCAGCACTCGCCCACGAGGCCACCGACCCAGACCCCATCGTGGTCCAACGCCCCGATGCAATGGGCGATCAGCCCCCGCAACGCCTCCTCGTCCACGCGCTCGCCGCCGGGACCGCTGAACGGGGTGTAGAGGGAATCGACGATGCCCCGAAGTGCGTCCGGCGCCCAGTCACGGGCGTCTGCTGCGCTGGCCATGGTTGACCTCCTCCTGTCGAACTCGCGTACCCGCGCTCACGCCTTGGGCCGGCTTCGCGCCAGGCCGAGTGACTGCTCGGCGATGAGGCTCCGCAGCACTTCACTGGAGCCGCCGTAAATCGTGGTGGCCACGGCGCTCCGATAGTGATACTCGAACACGCCCCCCTCCACGCACTCAGGATCGGACCACTGTGCTGTTCCCAGAGGGCCGACCATGTCAAGGACCTCCTTGGACCAGGCGACGTAGGTCTCGGGCCCGAACAGTGCCGCGTGCGGCCCCTGCTTGCCACCGAGCTGCTCCAGGAACGCCACGCGTACCCCGAGCAGGTCCGCCACCTCAGCGTCGATCGACAGGCGGGCCAGGCGCGCCCGAACGCTCGGGTTTGCGGCCACCGGACGACCGGCCGCATCGGTCGCCGACGCCGCCCAGGCGCGTGCCGACTCGTAGAGCTGTCGGGTACGCGAGGACGGCGCCACGCTCTGCTCGGCCTCGAGCGCGGCCCGCATCACGCTCAACCCGTGATCGGGCTCCCCGACGACCAGGTCGTCCGGAACCCGGACTTCGTTGTAGAAGACGATGTTCGTTCGCTCGTAGCCCATGGTCTGGACTGGTTGGATCTCGATGCCCGGAGTGTCCAAGGGGACGAGGAACATGGTCAGACCCTTGGGGCCGGTCGATCCGGGCACGCTCCGGGTCAACAAGAAGCAGTAGTCGGCCCGGTGCGCGTAGGTCGTGAACATCTTCTGCCCGCTGATGACCCATTCGTCGCCGTCCCGAACCGCACGGGTCTTGCAGGCAAACACGTCGGAACCGCCTTCGGGTTCGGTGAAGCCGAGGCAGATGAGGGTCTTGCCGGCGGCCACGCCCGGCAGGACCCTGGCCTTCAAGTCCTCGGACGCCAGAGCGCGGACGGCGTTGGTTGCGAGCATGGTGGTGCCAGCGCCGACAGTGGGACCACCGGCGGCGCGGATGACGCCCAGCACGGTTGCCGCTTCGAACGGATCGAGGCCGGCACCACCTTCCTCGGGCGGCCAGGTCAGCGCGACCCAACCCCGCGCGCCCATGGCCTCCATGAGCGCACGATTGACGCCGTCTCCGGTGCGCAGCTCCTCTTCGACGACGTCGGGCGTCACGTGTTCCGCCGCGAACGTCTCGGCCTCCGCCCGGATGCGCGCGATCTGGGCGGGTTCTTCAAAGTCCACGAGCGCCTCCGTCCGGTTCCGGCACTGGCTCCGGCAGGATCTCGTCGGCCAGAGCCAGGAGTTCGCGCCCGGGGTCGGCTACTGCCGCCGCCCAGGACTGTGCCCTCCTGAAGTAGAGCTGGATGTCGCATTCCTGGGTGAAGCCGTAGCCGCCGTGGATGTGCAAGCTGTGCTGCGCGGCGTGATGGGCCAGCTCCGCTGCGAAGATGAAGGCCTGGCGGGCGAGCACGGGCGCGTCGGGATGATCCGTGTCGAGGGCCCAACTGGCCTTCCAGGTCAAAAGCTGCGCTCCGTCCTTGGCGACGAGGGCGTCGGCCAAGGGGTGGGCCACGGCCTGATAGCTGCCGATGGGAACCCCGAAGGCGGACCGCTCCCGGGCATAGGTTGCGCCCAGATCGATGGCCTCGGCGGCCAAGCCGACGAGGGCGGCGGCCCGCAGCACCCGGACCTCGGCCAGGGCGGCGGAAAAGGCCTTCGCCGCGTGAGGCCCCTCCAAGAGCACCTCCATGTCGGTCGCGTCGCTCCAGCGGGCCAGGGGGAGCGAGCCCATGTTCGAGATGGCCCGGGCATCTGTTGGCCGGGACACAGAGACGATGCGCCCATCGACAAGCCCGAGCACCGTGTCGGCTACGGCTCCGTCAGCCAGGACCTGCGCCGGCACCGGACCCGGTGCCGGCGCAAGGGAGAAGAGCCGCGCACCTTCGAGCGCGAGTTGCAGGAGGTCCTTGGCGCCGCACATCCCCAGAAGTCGCGTGGCGGCGACCGTTTCGGCCAGGGGAACCGGAGCCAGTCGGCGCCCCGCCTCCTCGGCCACCAGGACGAGTTCGAAGAGCCCGGCTCCGGCTCCGCCGAGATGTTCGGGCACACCGATGTGGAGAAGGCCGATGTCCGACATCCGCGCCCAGAGTGACGCGTCGTGACCGAGCGGTTCGGCGGCACGCACGACGTCCACCGTGCACTCCTTGGCGAACAAGGCGGCGAAGGTCTTCCTCAGCGCCTGCTGCTCCTCTGTGAGCCGTAGGTTCACCGGTCGCCTAGGCCCCGATGCGTCGGTCGGCGGGGAGTGGCGAGTGCACTTGCGGTCAGGCGAAGTCGAATGGGCAGGTCGGGCACTTCGGTCCCCCAACGGACGGAGAGCGCAGTTTTGACGCGCTGGCCTGCGGAGAATATGCTTCTACTAGAAAGAAAGTCAAGACTGCGCCTTGGCTCATTTGGATCGATGCCCCCTCCTCGCCCGACGCCAAGGCCGCTGGCCGTCGAACCCCTCTCCGCCGAGCTGACCTCGCTGCCGGCCACCGTCCCGGACCTCTTGCAGGCGCGTGCGCCACAGGCTGCTGACGCCGTGCTGATCGCGCCGGGACATGCCATGACCTTTGGCGAGGCAGACCGGGAGAGCGCCCGCCTGGCGGCGCGTCTGTTGGCGGCGGGGGTCGGCAAGGGGACCCGGCTCGGTGTGCTCTATCCGAACGGCTCCCCCTGGCTCGTTGCCTGGCTGGCCGCAGCGCGCATCGGAGCTCTGACCGTTCCCCTCTCCACGTTCGCTCCCGGCCCCGAACTTGCACGTGCGTTGCGCCACACCGATGTGCACGCCGTCTTGATGGCCACTTCTTTCGCGGATGACTCGCTGGCCGATCGGCTGGAGGCCGGCCTTCCGGGCCTCGCCGAGTCAGGGCCAGACCTCTACCTCGAGGCGGCACCGCACCTGCGCTGGGTGTGCGTTGACAACGGCACTCCGCGCTGGTCGCGGGAACTCCCGGCTCCTGCACCCGCGTCACTGTTGGCGGCGGCCGAGCGCGAGGTGGTGCCGGCGGACCTGTTGGCGGTGGTCACCACGTCGGGCGCGACCGCCGCGCCCAAGTCGGTCGTCCACACCCAAGGATCACTGGTCCGGCATGCGACCCTCCTGGCGGCGCGCCGAGACCTCGGTCCCCACGACCGCATCTACTCGCCCATGCCGTTCTTCTGGGTCGGCGGGCTCACCATGGTCGTGCTCGCCGCGTACTGCTCCGGCGCCGGCGCCGTGGTCCAGGAGCGCTTCGAGCCGGGCGAAGCACTCGACCTCATCGAGCGCGAGCGGGTGACCCAGGTGTCGTGTTGGCCCAACGCAGCCCGACAGCTGGCCGAGCACCCGACCTTCCCCCGCCGGGACTTGAGCGCTGTGCGCGGCGGCACGCTCATAGAGGCGCTCCCGCCAGAATCCAGGCCCCCTTCGCCAGACCTCGCCCCGAACGTCCTGGGCATGACCGAGACCGGGGGGCCGCACACCGGGTCCGACCACCCGTACCAGCCGATGCCCGAGCACCTGCGCGGCACCAGCGGCCGCGGCTTGGCGGGCATGGAGCACGTCATCGTGTCCCGCGAGACGGGCCTCCCCCAACCTCCGGGCGGGGAAGGCGAGCTCTTCGTCCGGGGCGCCTTCGTCATGGACGGGATCTACAAGCGCGAGCGACATGAGGTGTTCACGCCGGACGGCTGGTACCCCACGGGGGATCTCGGATGGTTCGGTGCGGACGGGCATCTTCGCTTCGCCGGCCGCGGGGGCGCCATGATCAAGACCGGCGGCTCCAACGTCTCGCCGGCCGAGGTGGAGTCGGCCCTCCTCGAACTGCCCGAGGTCGGCGCCGCGTTCGTGTTCGGCATCCCCGCCGGTGACCGGGGTGAGGACGTGGCGGCTGTCGTCGTCCCCCGGGGCCCGGTCCGGCTCGACGTCGACGAGCTCAGAGCCGGCGCACGCATGCGCCTCTCGGGTTACAAGGTGCCCCGGCACATCGAGGTACTCAACGACGCCGACGTGCCGACGCTCCCGACAGGAAAGGTCGACCTGGCGGCGCTTCGACAGCGCTTCGGGTCGCCACGGCTCGGCTCCTAGCCCGAGCAAGAGTCGTGGCGAGCCACCCCGTCCCCCACTGCGCCGGCGAAGTCCTGGAGCGGGCGCTGAGGGAGCAGCCGACGCGCGAGGCCCTGGTGGCGATCGACCGCCGGTTCACCTACGAGCAGCTCGACGAGGAGATCGAACGGGTGGCCGCGGCCATCGGGGCATTGGGCATCGGGGCGGGTGACGTGGTGGCGGTGAGCCTCCCGAACGCCAGTGACGTCGTCGTGACCTTCCACGCGCTCATGCGACTCGGCGCCGTGTGGCTGGGGGTCAACGGCAACCTGGCGCCACCCGAGAAGCGCTACGTCCTCGATGACGCGGGTGCGCGGCTGATGCTGGCGGACGCAGAGGTCGCCGGTGCACTGGCACGCTCGCCGGTGCCGACAGACCCACCGGTCCTCGTGGTCTGCGGTCCCGGGGAAGTCGAGTGGCGGGAGCGCCTCTGGGGAAACCCGGGGTCCTACCGGCGGATCCGGCGAGACCCGATGGACCTGGCCGCCCTCGCTTACACCAGCGGTACGACGGGTCGACCGAAGGGCGTGCTCCATTCGCACCGCAACATCCTGCTGCCGGGCGCCGTCCTCGTGGCGGCCCGCAGGTTCGGCCCCGAGCTGCGCAAGGGCGACTGCGCCGCGATGACGATCCTCAACATGCAGGTGACGAGCACGCTGCTCGTCGCCCAGGCCGGCGGGACACAGATCGTCATGGACCGCTCGGACCCGCCGGGTGTGGCGCAGTGGATCCGGTCCGAGAAGGTCAACGCTTGGTTCGGTGTCCCCACCCTGCTGCAGGGCCTGGCCCGCTCCGACGAGGTTGCAGCCGAGGACCTCGCTTCCCTCTCCGACGTGTGGACCGGTGGCACCTTCCTTGCCTCCCCCACCCGGGCCGAGTTCGAGACGCGGTTCGGCCGACGACTGCACGCCACGTTCGGGCAGACCGAGATCCCGACCATCGCCACGATCGAAGAGCGGGACGAGCCGCCGTACGAGGGATCGAGCGGGAGAGCCCTCCCCCACCTTGTCGTCGACGTACGTGACGACGACGGGAACGTGCTTCCGGCGGGTCAGGTGGGGACGATCACCGTCCGGGCAGCCGATTCCGGTCCGTGGGCCGGGCTCTACCGTCCCATGCTCGGGTACCTGGGCCACGAAGAAGCGACGTCGGGTGCACTGCGCGACGGTGCGCTCGTCACGGGGGACGTCGGCTTCCTCGACGACTCTGGTCGGCTCTTCGTGACCGACCGACGCAGTGCCCTCATCCTGCGCGGCGGCGCCAACGTGTACCCCGCCGAGGTCGAGCGGGTCCTCCTGCACGTGCCCGGGGTCAAGGGAGCGACCGTGGTGGGCGTGGCGGACGACCGTCTGGGGCACCGGGTGGCCGCAGCCGTCGAGCTCGATCCCGGCACTCGGATCGACCAGGCAGCCCTGGCTGAGTTCTGCGCCGGAGAGCTGGCCCGTTACAAGATCCCGGAACGGTGGGTCTTCGCGGAGCTGCCGCGCAACGCCATGGGCAAGGTCGTCAGGGACCAGGTCGAAAGGTGGTTCAGCTCATCTTGAGCCGCCGAGGGTTTCAGCGCAGGGTCGGATCGTCGTAGGCGACGCCCATGCCCGATGCGCAGAACCGCCAGAGATCCTGAGCCGACAGTGCCTCGCTGCCCAAGATGCGGGCGTGCACGGCGGCCAGGACGGAGTGGTGGATCAGCAGCCCGGCGGTCTCAGGAGCGAGGTCGGACTTCAGCCGCCCAGTCTCGGCCGCCCCGCGCACGAGCTCCACGACGAGCTCGATCTGCGGGCGCATGGTCTGCTCGAGGTCGCTGGGCCGGGTCTCGGCCAAGCGGCTCCTGAAGGTGCTCAGCGCGCGCGAGGCGGGGTTCCGATCTGCCGTCAGGTCGTAGAGACCCTCGATGTAGGCACGCACGCGTTCCACCGGGTCATTGGCGGCTTCACAGCGCCGGCGCAGCCTGGGCACGACCTCCGTGGCAAGGATGGTGTCGTGCACCGCGACGAGGAGGTCGTCCTTGCTGGCGAAGAACTTGTAGAAGGTCCGAATGGACATATGCGAGTGGTCGATGACCTCCTGCACCGTGAAGTCCGTCGTGCCACGCTCTTGCATGAGCTCCAAGGCGGCGGCCACGAAGCGGTCACTCCGATCCCGTGCTCTCTCACGGGCGTTGGTCAGGGAACGCTCAACGCTGTTCTTCTTCCATGCCGGCGTGGCCTCGGCATCACGAACTTGCCTCTTCGCCTTCTGTTCGTTGGGCATGTTCTCGCCTTTCAGGCCGTTGCCCTTGGAGCGCCCGCATTGCGGTGGCCGAGAAAACCGCGAATAACCTGCGCCACCTCGTCAGCGTGACTCTTGTGCACCGCGTGGGCTGCGCCATCGACGACGGCCAGTTGGGAGGGTTCGTGATGCTCCTCCATCACCTGCGCCTGACGGATGCGGCGGGGGTCGTCCTCGCTTCCCACCACGAGGAGCACCGGACACGGTATGGCGGCAATCTCGGCCAGGTCCGCCTTTGGGCGTGCCGCGGCGCGTTGGCACAGCTCGAGCATCACCTCGAGCCAGTGCTCCTCGCCGTGCGTCTCGGCGTGCAGTCGACGGAGCGAACCGGGCCATGTGGCGACGAGCTGCTCACGGGTCGGGACGCTCGACTTCGGGTCACCCAGGCCAGGGCTCAGGAGGACGAGGCTCCGACAGGTGCCCGGATGGGTGAGCTCGAGATCAAGGGCGACCTCCGCACCGAAGGAGAACCCCATCACGTGCGGATACCCGAGATCGAGCTCATCGACGAGGCCCAGCAGGTCGCCGACCACGTACTCAATGCCCACCGCACCCGGACGGTGCTCCGACAGGCGGTGACTCCTCAGGTCAGGGATCACCAGCCGGAAGCTGTCCGAGAGCCGGCCGGCAAGCTTGCTCCACTCATGCATTCCGGCACCGGTCGCGCCGTGGACACACAGGATCGGCTCGCCACTCCCGGTCACCTCGTAGTGCAGGGTGAGGCCGTCGTTGACATAGGTCGCCATGGGTGCACCATCAAGGCTCGGAACGGATCATCGGATTCTTCTAAAAAGCAATCACCATTCTAGCTGGCAGCGGGCGGGCGACCTCGCCTCCTCCTCGAAGTAACCGGTCGGCGGTCCCACCGCGTTCCGCGCCGGTAGCACGACGTTCGCCGTCGGTCGACCTACGGCGAGCTCACCGTCGAGGTCCCCGGGATGTCCATGCCACAGACCGGCTGCGACGAGACGGGGACGAAGCCATTCTTCTCTGCTTGCATGACCCACGAGCATTGACGTCGCAGGTCGTGCCCGAAGATCGTGGAGTAGTTGATGGGCTCGGGAAGGAGCCCGTTCGCGGTGTAGGACTTCAGATCCCGGAGATCCTCGATGACGGCGGCCCGCGTCGGGTTCTGGCCGGCCAGTTCCAGGCCCTTGATCATCAGGTCGGCGCCTGCCCACGCCTCGTACTGGCTGAAGCTAGGGAAGTCGCTCTTGGTGAAGTGCGCGTACTTCTCCATGGCGGCTTGCATCTGTTCGGTGCCCGCGTTCGGGAGGACCCAGGGACGGTAGAGCGCGTCGAAGTAGTCACCCTGGAGGGCGCTCCACGCCGGCGAGTGGATGACGTCCGGCTCGTACCCGGTGGCGAAGAGCACCGCCTTCAGCTTCACTCCGGCTTGCTTCAGGGCTTCGGCCAGAGCGTAATTCGAGTTGTTGTCGAGTGATGGCACGAGCGCGTTCACGTGGTCCTGCCTTGCAACGAGAGCATCACTCGTGAACGCGACGCTTCCGAAAGGAACGGTGGTGTTGAGCACGCCCACCTTGAGGCCGAGGTGGATGGCGGCTTCTGCGTCACCCTCTGCGGCCCGGGTGGAGGTCGGCGAAATGCCGTACCCGTAGGCACCGAGCACCGTGCCCCCGTGCGCCTTCAAGATGCTGTCGATCGTCGTGTTGGCGGGGTACTTCGGGTCCACGCTGCCTTCGTCGGAGGCGAACATGTTCGTGTAGGGCTTCGTACCCCATTCGGGGCCGTCGGTGTAGGAGCCCGTCACGGGCATGCCCGCCTCTTGCGGGTACTTGGCGGCAAGGAAGAACACCGGGCTCTGTGCGACGATGGCAAACGCCCTCGAGTCCGCGTCCTGCACGGCGGTCGTGATCTCCGAAGGACTCGTCTGGTCGTCGATGACCAGGGGAACGAGCTTGTGCCCGTTCACGCCGCCCTCGGCGTTCTGCAGGTCGATCCGGGCCTCGAACCCAGCCGGTGACGCCGAGTTCTCCGCCGCGCCCTCGCCGGTCAGGTCGGTGATGTACGCGATGGTGATCGGCGCCGGGGACGCCGTCGCGGTGGAGGCCGCCGCCCCGACGACCACGCCGAACGGCAAGCTCGCAATGGCCACCAGCAGTGAGACGCGCACAGCGCGGCGTGAGCACACCTTTCCTCCCGGGTTCTGCGGTACGTGGGTCTTCATTCGACTCAACGGGCCTGGAGCCGCACGGGCAGCTCCTGGTGACGTCTCACCAAGAGACTGTCGACCCAACGCGGCGGAGAGTCGGGGTCGAGCGAGATGCTGCTGGTGCGATCGAGCAACACGGAGAGCACGTTGCGAGCCTCGACTCTGGCCAGGGGCGCTCCGACGCAATGGTGGATCCCGCGGCCGAACGCCACGTGGCGACGCGGGACCCGCCGACTCAGGTCCACCTCGTGGGGACGCTCGAACTCCTGTCCATCACGATTACCGGCGGCCCAGAACAGCAAGACCGTGGCGCCGGCCGGGATCTCGACCCCGCCGAGCGACGTGTCCACCGGGACGGTACGCATCATGTAGCGAAAGGGGGACTCGAGGCGGAGGGCCTCCTCGACGAAGACCGGCACGAGATCGAGATTCCGGCGCAGATGGTCCTGAAGCTCCGGGTCTTCCGCGAGCATGCGCACCGCGTTCCCGAGCAAACTCGTGGTGGACTCTCCGCCCACGCTCAACAGGATGGTCAAGATGCCGCCGGCCTCGGACTCGGTAAGGACTCCGTCAACGATGCTGCGGGCAACGGCGCCGAGTAGATCCTCACTCGGCTCCTTGACGGCGTGAGCTATTTGGTTGGCAATCCAGCCTTGGACCTGGTCACCACCCGCCGCGTAATTCACGAGCTCGTCCAGCGTCAGCGTCGAACCGACCAACCTGGTCATGTGCACTGCGGAGCGCCAGAGCTCGTCGAGATTGCTGTCACGAAACCCGATGAGGCGGCTGATCATCGTGATGGGCACGACGTTGCCAATGGCGTGCATGAACTCCACCGTCCCGTTCTCCAACGCACGGGTCACGAGTCCGTCTGCGAGCTCGCGGAGCTCAGGATCGAGCGCCTCCATGCGCTTGGTCACCAGCTCGGGAAAGACGGCTCGACGATGGATCTCGTGCAGGGGCGGATCGGCGGTGGCCAAGACCTGGCCGCCCGTGTCACCGAAAGTGAACCGGCCAGGGAGTCCCGCGTCGTCTCGATAGAGCAGACATTTGATGTTCGACGAAAAATCCGTGACTCGAGCGCTCGCCTCGGCCAGGAGCTCGAACGTGCTGACCATGAAGACCCCGGTGCTCGCCGCCTCCCAGACCGGGGCGTGCTCCCGCAGCCGGCTGTAGAAGCCGTACGGGTCACCGAGCACCTCTGGGTCCAGCAGCAGCGTCCCGGGGATCTCCTGGCCCACCTGGTCCTTTCTTCCACCAACCCTCGGCGGGAACGTCCGATTCGCTCGCAGAATCCGACGTGGGTGATATTGTCGTACGGCATACTAGAAATAATCAGCGAGGCGAGCAAGCGGTGACGACTAGCCATCCCCAGAGCGCTCGCTCGGGACCCGCGGGGAACGACGGACCTCGTTCGAGGGGGCGACCCCCGTCGCTCAGCACACATCAGGTCGTGGAGGCAGCCCTTCGCCTGACGCGCGAGGTCGGCCTCGAGAACCTTTCGATGCGCGCGCTGGCTCGAGAGCTCGGCGTTCCGCCGATGACGATCTATCACTACGCGCCGAGCCGGGAATACCTGCACACGCTGGTCGTCGACGACATCCTGAGCGAGATTCGCGTCCCGGGAACCGATGAGGGCAACTGGGAAGAACGGCTCCGGAAGCTCCACTTTGACGCCCGCCGAGTGTTCGCAGACCACCCCGGGGTGTCGGCGCACTTTGGCGACGGAGGGTCGCGTGAGGGCGCTCGACTGGCAGACGGCGTGCTCACGATCCTGTCCGAAGCCGGTCTCAGCCCGGAGGCCGCTGTCGTGTGCTTCGCGACGCTGTTCACGTTCATGACGGGTCAGATCGACCTCGACGCAATGTCGCACTTCGTCGCACAAGGCGCCTCGACGGCGACTTTGGACAACGTCACCCACTCGGCGCCGTTTTCTCGCGAGGAACTCTTTGAATTCGGTTACGACGCCGTCATGGAGGGGCTGAAGCGCAAATTTTTGCGGCCGTGAGGGAACGAATGAGGGCTGACCTTGACCCCGTCTCCCGGGAGCTGGCTTGTAAGAGTCAGGTCCGGGTGGGTGCTGCGTGAAGAAGCTCGAACTCCATGGAACTCACCCTCGCTTCAGCGTCTCAGTAAGCAGTGATCTGAAGCTCCTGGCTGAAGCGGTGGAACTGGGTGCCGGGCCGGTATTCCTCGGGGACGTCGTCGACGCTGTCGTAATTGGCGACATCGATGATGTTCGAGGAACGAATGTCCTCTTCGATGACGACCCCGCACAGTCGTATCTCTGTCGCGGTGTCGAAACAGTTGACCAGCGGCACGACCTCATCGCGCAGTTCCTCGTAGCGCTGCCGAGAGATTCTTCCGATCAGCGAGTACTCGCAACCGCTCGGTGCCACGCCGACGCGACGGGCGATCATCGCATGGTGTCCTCCGTCATCGATGCAATACAGGGTGTAGTCGTCGGCCTCAAGGCACTCACGGATCCGTTGGTGCCGCTCGTGTGCAGGCAGTAGGTGCCACTGGATGTGCCGGCGTTCCTTCATGGCCCAAAGAGGACCTGGGGGAATGGTGTGCTCGGGCTCGTCCTCATCGAGTGGCGTCGACACGTCATGGCCGACCAGGGGTTCCGGCACAATGGCAAAGTCTGACTCGGTGATGATGTCACCCGGCTTCGGGCTACCCGACGAGACTGGCACAGCCTGTCCCCACTCGTGGGCGCCTTCACCGTCACTCTGACCTGTCGTCATGGATGCCCTCCCTGGTTGTTGTTGACCCTACCGGCGATCGTGCTTGCCAGAGGTGGGGGCGACCGGAGCTCCCGGCGGTGGGCCTGGGACGGGGCGATCGTGATTCCGGCGGGACCGATAGGGGTCACCTCCGCGTTCTCCACGCCGGACTGCTCGCAGCCCGGCTTCAGGACCTACCACTCACACGCCGTGGACCCTTTGGCCTCGTTCGCCCGACTCCAACAAGCGACCGATTTCGTCGACTTCTGCGCGGACGGATCGGGCGAACCAGTTTCCGGCCAAGAGATCGTGGATCCAACCCAGAGGCCCGTGGCCGAGGTCGAGTTCTTCAACATGATGGATCTGGGTCCCCCCTTCGACGGGAGTGATCTCGAACCACGCGTGAAGGCTTCGCGGAACGCCGTGCTCAATCACGACGTCGATGCTGTTCGGCCGCTGCCAGACGTAACGCGTGACGATCGACCCTTTGAATCGCCCGAGGAATTTGCCGTCCTCTCGAGCGATCATTCCGTTGGGCAGGTCGCCCAGCTTCGTCACCCAGACCATTTTCGTGTCTGCCTTGACGTATTGAGCAGGGTCGAGGACGAAGTCGAAGGCGTCATCGGGCGTGATACCCCGGGCGACGGTCGTTCCTTCTCCCCGCACCATGTGCTGCTCCCGCGACGATCTCGTTGACCCCGTCAGCACTCTATCCGTCGTCTCACAACGACGCCTTGGCCCCATGACCCGTGGGCCCGGGAATTGCGCTCGCAAAACCCATGCAATCGATGACTTTCCGGAATGCGGTGCCCGTTGAGGATGACGACGTGCCCCTGGGGCTTCAACCCAGGGGTCGACGTCAGCCGTAGAGCGACCTTCCGGTGGGTTCGTCAGTCGGTGACCGCGTCGATCGAGGTCGCTGCCTCCAGGATCATGACCACCATGCCTCGATCGGTCGACGATTCGTGCTCCTCTCCCCGCTCCCAGAGAGCTGCCTGCCCGGCGCCGATGCTGCGGGTAACGCCATCGGCGCCCGAAACCATTCCCTCACCACTCAGGACGCAAAAGAGCTGAGCGCGCGCGGCCTGGTGACGGCCGAGCCCACCGCCCGGACCCAGGTACATGCAGCCGAGATGGCCGTCTCCTTGCGCGAGCGCGATCGGGGCGAACGCAGCAGCTCGGCTCTCGTAGCGGTCGACGGGCTGCGCTCGGGTCGTGCGAAAGTCGATGAGCCTCACCCCCGGATTGTCCCATCGCATGGCGCAAGCCGCTGGAGAACCGCGAGATCCGTTGGCGCCTCTCGTCTATCGGGCGTCCAGGTCCTCGACGCCCTCGAGCGAGTCGGTCCCTCGCGCTGTGGGCCTGATCAGATGCCCGTCTCGACCGGACCGGACACCGGGTCAGCGCTCGAGCTGGTCGACGCCGACGCCTTCGGCTGGTGCCGTGACGCCCAACCGTCCACGAACGCGCCGCAGATCACCAGGACCAACCCGACCCCGATGCTGTATCCCACCTCGTCGGCCAACACTCGCAAATGGGTGGAGGCGACGAAGTACGTCCCACGGCTCGACAGCACGGGCCACGCCAACGGGCCTAGGGCGAACCAGGCGCCACACAGCATCAGCAATGTACCGGCGGTCGCCAGACTCAGCCGTCCCTTGCCAACGGTGATGCCCCGCGACTCGGCGAGTACGAACAGACCCAGGACAACGCCCAGCGCGCCCGGTACGAGTGCCAACACCGCGTGCGCAAGGTTCCAGCGCCATGAACCCGACCCATCGCCGCTGTAGCTGAACAACGGGCCTACGTATGGAACGATCCCTCCCCACGCCGACACAAGCATGGCGATCACTCCAGCGGTGCCGAGCCCAATCCGACCAAGACGCACGCGGGTGCGAGCGTCGGTGTCACGCTGGTCAACTCGCTCGTTGCCTGTAATGGTGCTTGTCGTCATGTCGCTCCTCCAACCTCGTGAGCGTGTGAAACGAGAGATACCCATTGGTGGATGGGAAAAACGATGCCGCCGGGATTTGCGGAACGCCGGCTGCGGACGCGAAGAGCACACAACGACGTCGACCGACGCGCTCGGGATCCCTCACTCGCCCCGGCCACGGCAGGTGAAAGGGCCAACGGACGGCTCGACCTAGGAGCGATCGCCCACACCTGGCTTCGTGGCGGGCCGGCGGCATTGGCAGCGCTCGATCCTTCGATGCGCCACGCTCGTTGGCCCCTCGCTACGGTGGAAACCGGTGAACCCGACGGCGAGGAAGGTCAGCACACGCAAGAAGTCCGAACCGCTGGATACGTATCGCGCCAAGAGGGACCCGAAGAAGACCCCCGAGCCGATGGGCCGGCGCGCCACCCCGGAAGAGGACGACCAGCGGTTCGTGATCCAGGAGCACCACGCTCGGAGCCTGCACTGGGACCTCCGACTCGAGCGGGACGGCGTTCTGGTTTCGTGGGCCCTCCCCAAGGGGTTGCCTGAGTCCCCGGAGCAGAACCATCTGGCGGTCCACACCGAGGACCATCCGCTGGAGTACGCGACGTTCGAAGGTGAGATCCCGAAGGGCGAGTACGGAGGCGGCGCCGTGACGATCTGGGACTCCGGTCACTACGACGTCGAGAAGTGGTCCGACACCGAGGTGAAGTTCACGCTCCACGGTTCTCGCGCCTCCGGTGACTTCGTGCTCTTCCAGACCAACGACCGCAACTGGATGATCCACCGGCACGGGCCGTCGATCCGCACCGATCCATTGCCGACCTCCGTCAAGCCGATGCTGGCCGTGTCCGGCGCGCTCCCAAGCGACGACAAAGGATGGGCCTTCGAGATCAAGTGGGACGGAATACGCACCATCCTCTTCGTCGAGGGTGGACGGGTGCGCGCGCAGAGCCGGAACGATCTCGACGTGACCACATCGTTTCCTGAGCTGCATGACATCGGCGAGTTCCTGGGAATGACGACCTGCGTGATCGACGGAGAGGTCGTTGCCCTCGGCGACGACGGACGCCCCAGCTTCTCCAGGCTCCAGCACCGCATGCACGTGAGTAACCAACGCGAGGCGCACCGCCGGGCGGTGACGTACCCCGTGCGCTTCGTGGCCTTCGATCTCCTCTATCTGGAGGGGCATTCCCTAGTCCCTGACCCCTATGACCAGCGTCGAGCGAAGCTGGAGTCCCTGCAACTCTCGGGGCCGACCTTCACGACCACGGAGTCGTTCCGTGACGTCGCAGGGCGAGACGTCCTCGCCGCGGTGACCTCGAACGGGCTCGAGGGAGTCGTCGCCAAGCGGCGCGACTCGGCGTACCTGCCCGGCCGCCGGTCCCCCGAATGGGTGAAGGTCAAGTCCTTCCGGACCCAGGAGGTGGTGATCGGTGGATGGACCGAGGGCCGCGGCGAGCGCGACGGCAGCCTCGGTGCGCTGTTGCTCGGGGTGCCGGCCGACGACGGGTTGCGCTACATCGGGAAGGTAGGGACCGGCTTCAGTGAACGGGCGCGGCAGGGCCTCCTCGGCGATCTGCGGTCCCGGGCCACCAAGAAGAGCCCTTTTGCCTCGCCGCTGCCCGCGCGAGACAGCGAACGCGCAATTCGTTCGGCCCGAGCTCGTGGGGGAAGTCGCCTACGGCGAATGGACGCCGGCGGGCCGTCTCCGTCATCCCATCTGGCGGGGTCTGCGTCCCGACAAGAACCCCGACGAGGTGGTCGTCGAATGAGCGTCGGTCGAGTTGGGCGGCGGCTGACGACGGAGTCACCGAAGGTGGGCACGCCGTGACTCCCGCCCGCTCGTCCGCTCGCACGGTGGTCGAGGGCCGAGAGCTCTCGGTCTCCAACCTGGACAAGGTGTTCTACCCGCAGAGCGGGTTCACCAAGGGGCAGCTGATCGACTATTACTGCCGGATCGCGGATGCCATGCTGCCCCATCTCTGGGAGCGGCCGCTGACAATGCGGCGATTCCCGAATGGCGTCGAGGGCAAGTCCTTCTACGAAAAACACGTTCCCTCCCATGCGCTCGATTGGGTGCGCACCGTCTCGGTTCCCTCCGCTGACGGCCAAGAAGAAATCGCCTACGCGGTGGTCGACGACCTGCCCACACTCGCCTGGGCGGCCAATCTGGGCAACATCGAGTTCCACGTCCCCCTGTGGCACGCCGGGCGCCAACGCAAACTCCCCTCGAAGCCCGACTACATGGTGTTCGACCTCGACCCCGGCGAGGGGACTTCCATCGTCGAGTGCTGCATCGTCGCGGGCTACATCGTGCAAGAGCTGGAGAAGGCAGGCACGGAGACCTTCGCCAAGACGAGCGGGTCCAAAGGCCTGCAGCTCTACGCGGCGACCCGTCCCAAGACGACCTGGGACAGCCTGCGCGACGAGGCTCACGAGATCGCACGCAAACTCGAGTCCGAGCATCGCGACCTCGTCGTCTCGAACATGCGCAAGTCGCTCCGACAGGGACACGTGCTGATCGACTGGAGCCAGAACCACCCAGCCAAGACGACCGTCGCCGTGTACTCGGTCCGTGCCAAGGCGGCGCCGACGGTGTCCACGCCCGTGACGCCGGGCGAGGTGCACCGGTGTGCCAAGGAGCGGAACGCACAGTTGCTCGTGTTCGAGACGAACGACGTGCTGAGCCGGGTCGAAAAGCACGGCGACCTTTTCGCACCCCTGGCCCGCCGCTGACCAGCTCTTTCAGCCCCCGGTGTCGGCGCGGAGCCGGCTCACGACGCCGTCGACGACCTCCGAGGTCGAGGCATCTCCCCCGAGGTCGAACGTTCGGATGCCTTCGGCGGCCAAGCCGAGAGTGATCTGCCTGATGGCCGCGGCCCTTGCGGCGATGAGCGCGTCGCCACGTGCGGCATGGTCGAGAACGGCCGCGCAGGCGAGCAGCATCGCCATCGGGTTCGCCACGTTCTTGCCCATCAACGACGGCGCCGTGCCGTGAGGGGCCTCGGCCATGGCCACCAGGGTGTGCATGTCGTCGTTGAGGGCCAGGAGTACCGACTCTGCGCCCGCGATCGAGCCGAAGAGGGCGAGCACGAGGTCCGAGAGACAGTCACCGTCGCGGTTCAGTGCCGGCACCACGAGCGTGCTGCCGCCCGACTCGGTGATAAGCCCGGCGTACGCGGCATCGATGAGGGTGGGACGATACGGGACGTCCGGGTACCGGGCCGCGGCGGCGTCCATCTCCTCTTTGAGCATGCCTTCGTAGACCGCCGACACGGTCCACTTGGGACCGCCGTAGACGCACGCGCTCATCTGGACGGCGGTCCGAAACGAATACTCGGCGACGGACCGGCAGACGGACCGGTCGATCCGCTCGGTCCGCCACGCCTGCTCGGCCGCTGAGCCAGGGTCGCCCGTCCGACGCTCCTCGGCCCCGTAGGCATCGCCGACGGCCATGCGAACCACGACGATGGGATGGATGACCGCGGCCGGTGGGGCCACCCCCGGAATCCGACGACCGGTGCGCACGATGACGGAGCCGCCAATCCCTTCGCGCAGGATGCGGTTCGGGCTGCCCACGTCCCCGATGGTCTCGGGGGTCACCGTGGCTGCCTTCAGCCCTAAACCTGTCTCGCGCATCGCGCTGGCGGCGTCGCGGACGACACCGTTTGCAGTGGCGCGGCGTTTCGCCAGCGAGAGGTCGTAGTGGACGAGCTCCACATCGAAGCCCAGGACGTCGGGCGCCATGACCCTGAGCGCCTGCTCGAGCAGCTCCTGTCCCGTCTCGTCACCGTCGCACACCACGATCTGCCGCGCCATCGACACGCGGGCCAGGGTCGCGCGAAATACCGGTCGCCGCCAACGCCACCGGTTTCCGACGCTCCCGCCGTTGCCGAGCCTTCCCCTGCCATCGACAGTCCTCCCACTGCAGGCATACAACAGGCCGGAGGGGGAACAATCGAAGCTGGAGGAATCAGATGATGATGGACGGGCCAGGGGCCGAGCCACCCCAGGGCACGCCGAGCCGGCGGGCTCTCGGGGCGATGGAGAGTGCTGTTCGTCGCGCCCGTGAAGCCGCGGGCCCTTCCAGTGTGCGGCCGACCCAGCCCTTTGCGGAGCCGTCCCCGCCTCCTCCGCCATCCACCGAGCCCGCGGCGGAGCCCGCGCGCCACTTCGAGGGCATGAGCGAGAACTGGTTGGTCGCCGCCGTTGCCGTCGCCGCAACCCTGGTCGTCATCGCAGCCGTCGCCCTCGCCGTGTCCCTCGGGAGCGGCGGATCGCGGCAAGCGACGCCGCCATCCACGGCGGTCACGGCCGCCGGACACGGCGGGACGCCAGGTGCCGGAAGACACCCGGGATCAACCCCCGGGCATCGCACCGCAAGGGGCAACTCCTCCACCGGGACGACGACGTCGACCACGCCGCCGGTGACCTCCCCTGGGGGACCGCCCCAGATCTCGGCGCTCAGCCCAGCGAACGGGGCGGCGGGTCAGGGCATCCAGGTTGCCGGAGCGAACTTTCTGAGCTCGGACGGACAGATCGTGGCTACGTTCAACGGCCAGGTCGCGCCGACGAGCTGCCCCGCCCAGAACGTGTGCACGGTCACCGTGCCTCCGATGGCGAGCGGGGCGTCGGCTGAGGTGACCATCACCACCGCGGGTGGGACATCGAATGCGGTGACCTTCACGTACTCGTAGCGGCGGCGGCATCGCCCGGCCACAACGCCTCAGGTTCGCGGCCCTTGGTCTCGGGGAGGAACCAGAACAGCACGGCGGCCGCCGCCATGGGGAGGAACGTGATCTCCGCTGCTGCGGCAAACCGACTGCCCACATCCGCCACGGCTCCGAACTCGACCAGTCCGACGACCGCACCGAGCACACCGGCCGTCACCCACCACCCCGCGACCGAGGCACGGACCGACGTCGGGAACAGCTCCGTCAGCATCGCCCCGATCGCGGGCGCCAGGATGCCCCCGCTGAATACCCCGAGGATGTACCCCACGACGAACGCCGGCCGAGAGCCGCTGTAGGCGAACGCCCCGGTGGCGGCGATGGCAATCATGGCGACCGAGCCCGCCGGCCGCCGGCCGACGCGATCCGCCAGCCAGCGTCCGGCCAACAACCCGACGAGCCCTGCTGCGCCCGCGGCCACCACCATGGCGGCCGTGACCCAGCCGGCCTGGTGCAGCACGTCCTGGGCGAACAGAAAGGCAAAGCTGTTGGCCGGACCCGTGATCACCGAGATGGCCACACCAATCACGGAGAGCACGATGACCCGGTTGCGGAAGCGGCGCCCTACGGCGCCGATGACCGGCGTCGGATGGTCGGCTTCCGCCTGGGCGACCATGAATCTGTTTGGCTCCTCGACCCAGCTGCGTATCGCGTAGACGATGACCAGGGGGACGACCGCCAGGGCGAAGATCCAGCGGAAACCGAGCACGCTGGAAGCGAGACTGTGCACGATCGCGGAGATCCCTGCCCCGACGCCGTACCCGGCAGCGACGACAGCGACCGCGGCGGTGCGATCACGTGCATTCGTCTCCTCCGTCGCCATCACTTCGGCCAGCGCGTTGGTGGCGCTGAGCAGTGGCCTTCCGAATGCGAAGATCACCACGAACCACCAGTACCCAGGGCTCGCTGCGGCGGCGACGGTGAGGGCGAGACCGACGATGGTGACCGCGAGGATGACCCGTCGGCGACCGAACCGGTCCGCAATGCCGATGAGCGGAAGGCTGCCGAGGGACGCGAGGCGGATGACGGCGAGGCCGACGCCCAGACTGGTTCCCGAGAGTCCGACCTTGTCTGCGATCGACGCGCCCGCCGCGACGTGGCCGAGCTGCCTGGACACATCACCCAGCGCCGCGATGGCCCCGAACTGGCCGAAACCAGAGGCAAGCGCCACGAAGGCCACGGCCAAGACGGCCCGATCGGACCAGCGGTGGAGCCGGAGCGTCCCGGTGACGTCCTTCGACCCGCTGGGCGTCAAAGATGGCATCTAGGGCAGTCGGTCCGACATGTCGTCATTTCGTTCCTGGACCAGGCAGTCCCACAGGACCGACCGTCCTACGCGGCGGTGGCCAGATTTGTGATGAACCAGTCCCGCGCCAGTTCAGCAACTGCCGCGAGCGCGCCGGGCTCCTCGAAGAGGTGTCCTGCCCCGGGAACGACGGCGAGATGATTTTGACAGCGTAGAGCGGCCTGGGCGTTTTGGTTCAGTCCCAGCACCAGTTCGTCCGATTCGCCGACGATCAGCAGCGTGGGTGCCGTGACCGCCGCCAGGCAGGGGGCAGCGAGGTCTGGCCGCCCGCCGCGCGAGACGACGGCGGCGATGCCGCAGTCGGGTTGGGCGGCGGCCCACAGTGCCGCGGCCGCGCCCGTGCTGGCGCCGAAATACCCCACTGTCGTCGTCGCAATCTCTGGTTGCGCGCTCGCCCACCTGGTGACGTCGGCGAGGCGTCCTGCCAGCAGCGGAACGTCGAAGACCCGGGAACGGTCTTTTTCCTCCGCCGTCGTCAACAAGTCGAACAGGAGCGTGGCCAACCCCGCCTCGTTGAGGAGCGCAGCGACGTAGCGGTTGCGTGCGCTCCGTCTGCCGCTGCCGCTCCCGTGCGCAAAGACCACCGTGCCGCGGGCGCCGGAGGGGATGGAGAGGCTGCCCGTCAGGTTGGTATCGCCGCAGCGGACCTCGACGTCGGCCTCCGACCGCACCACGCCTTCGCCGCCCGGCGACGCGGCCCGCCCGCGCTCTTGGCCAACAGCGGCGCGCCGCACCATTTCGATCACTTGATCGTCTGTCGTTTGCGAGAAGTCGCGATACCACTCACCGACCGCGAAGAACGGCTCGGGTACCTCGAGACACACGAACTCGTCGCAGACCTGGCGAAGATCGACGACCGCGAGTCGGGAGGCGACCGGAGCTGCGAGCACGATACGGGCGGCACCGAGGGCACGAGCGACTTCGCACGCGGCACGGGCGGACGAACCAGTGGCGATGCCGTCGTCCACCACCACCGCACACCGACCGACCAACTCGGCGCGTTTTCGACCCTCCCGGTACCGCATCGCGCGGCGATCGAGCTCCATGCGCTCGCGGTGCTCCGCTTCATCAATGTCGAGGTCGCCGAGCCCTGTCATCCGCAACACGTCATGATTCACGACGCGTACGCCGTCCTCGCCGATTGCCCCCATCGCCAGCTCAGGTTGGAAGGGAACTCCCAGTTTCCTGACCACGATGACGTCGAGGGGGGCGCGCAGGGCGTTCGCCACTTCGAACGCGACGGGGACGCCACCACGCGGAAGCGCGAGGACGACGAGATCGTGCCCACCGTCGTCGGAGCGCCGGACGGCATCCGCCAGGTGACGGCCGGCGTCCGATCGGTCGCGGAAGCTCATGATCACCTCCTCGGCGCCTCTTCCAGTGTCGCCCTCATCGCCCCACTCCACCAGAGGCGATCGCCCCCGGGCACGGATCACCGGTTGCCGCGCTCGTTTCCCTCGGCGGTCATGCCCTGCAATGGGCGTTCGTACAGGCCCAGCGAGGAGCGTGGCGGGTGGGGCCCTCCCCTGGCTGGCATTCGGGCCGGTGCTACGTTCCGGAATGGTGCCGGACGGGGTGTGAGCGCTGATGACGCCGCAGGCCAGCCCCGTCACGCCTCGGGCCCGCCGGCGACCGTTCCGGCGGGACATCGAAGGGCTGCGGGCGGTGGCGATCCTCGCCGTCGTCCTCTACCACGCACACGTCGGGGCCCTGTCCGGCGGCTACGTCGGCGTCGACGTCTTCTTCGTGATCTCGGGCTATCTGATCACGGACCATCTCTGGCGCGAGGTCCGCGACAACAGCCGGCTCTCCTTCGCAGCGTTCTATGGAAGACGAATTCGCCGGCTCCTGCCCGCGGCGTTCCTGGTGCTCGCAGTGACCGCGGTGGCGTCGGCGGCAATCCTTCCACCGCTAGAGGCCCGTTCCGTGCTGAAAGATGGTGTCGCCTGCGCGCTCTACGTGGGCAACTACCGCTTCGCCTTCCTGCAGACGAACTACCTGACCGCATCGGCCGCTCCCTCACCCTTCCAGAACTACTGGTCGCTCGGGGTTGAGGAGCAGTTCTACTTGATCTGGCCGGCGGTGATGTTGCTGGCTTCCATGGTCTGGCTCCGCCGTCGTCCCTCACGGGCGGGCGCGATCGGCGTGTTGGGCGCCATCGCCGTGCTTTCGTGCGCATTTTCCATTTGGCTGACGCACGTCTCCGAGCCCTGGGCCTTCTTTTCGCTGCCCACCCGCGCCTGGGAGCTCGCGGTCGGTGGGCTCGTCGCCTTGGCCGCTCCCGCGATCGGCAACCTCCGAGGCCGGCCGGTCCTCGGCTGGCTGGGCATGGGAGCGATTCTGTGGTCGGTCTTCGCCTTCACCTCGAGCACGCCATTCCCCGGGACCGCGGCCCTCGTCCCCGTCCTCGGGACGGCTGCGGTGATCGCCGCGGGCTGCGGCACCCGCACGCGGGCGGGGCCGGTGTTGGTCCTCCGACCCGACCCGATGCAGGTGGTCGGGCGGGTGTCGTACTCGTGGTACCTGTGGCACTGGCCGATGCTCATCCTGGTACCGGCCGCGCTCGGACACGCCTTGACCCTCGCGCAGAACCTCGGGGTGGCAGCGCTGAGTTTCCTCATTTCGGTCGTCACGTTCGTGACAGTGGAACGTCCGGTGCGCACTTCGAGCTGGCTGACCAGTCGCCCTCAGCGGAGCCTCAGCCTCGGCGCCGCCCTCTCCCTGGCCGCCGTCGGCGCCTGCGTGCTGTCCGTGGTGTCACTTCCGAACCTGGCCGGCACCGGACACGCCCCGGTCGCGTCCGCCGCACTCCGGGCGTCGACCGGTGCCAAGGCCCAGGCTGCGGACACCCCGAACACACCGACCAACCCCACCCTCTCGCAGATCTACGACGGCACGTCAGCGGTCAATCAACAGGTCGCGAGGACGATCAAGGTGCAGGACGTGCCTGCCAACCTCGATCCGAGCGTGCCCGATGCCAAGGGCGACGAGCCGCCGGTCTTCGTCGACGGCTGTCTCGATAGCTACACCGATACGTCGCTCCGCCCTTGTGTCTTCGGCGATACCAGCTCGAACACCACCGTCGTGCTGTTCGGCGACTCGCACGCCGCCATGTGGTTTCCCGCCGTGAACCAGGCAGCCCAGCAACTCGGTTGGCGCCTGATCACGTGGACGAAGGCCACCTGCCCCCCCTTCCCTCTGCCGATCGTCAGTCCCGTTCTCGGTCGGACCTTCACCGAGTGCGACGAGTGGCGCGCCAACGTCCTCAACCAGATCGCCGCCATCCACCCGGCCCTGGTGATCCTCGGCGTGGCCCGCCATTACACCGACATCTACAACTTCACGCCCTACAGCCAGGTCTGGCTCTCTGGGCTGGGACAGGAGATCGGCGACATCCGGAGCCTCGGGGCCCAGGTCATGGTTTTCGGGCCCGTTCCGAAGCCGCCCTTTGACGTCCCGGGGTGCCTCTCGACGCACCTCACCAACGCGCCGGCGTGTACGGTGCCGCTCGCCGTCGGGCTCAGTGCGAACGGGATCGCCGCGGAGTCTCGGGTGACGACGCAAAACGGCGCAACGTACGTCGACACCCAGCCCTGGTTCTGCACGAATACGACCTGCGCCGTGATAGTCGACAACCTCCTCGTCTACCGCGACGACAACCACTTGACCCAGTCGTATGCCGCGTTCCTGACGCCAGTGGTCCAGCCGTGGATGCAGCGCGCTATCGCCGGAGCCCCGCAGTACTACTACGGGCGACTCCAACGACAATGATCGGACAGCGCGGGAACGTCCTGGCGCCGCCACCGAGTCGTGGGAGGATGCGTTGAGGCAACAAACGTGGCGCCGGAGGAGAGGAGCTGACGTGGAAGCAGAGGAACATCTCAACAGCCATCAGAGGGACACGTTGGCCCACATCTTCCGACACCCCTTGAACCACAACATCGAATGGCACTCTGTCATCTCGCTCCTCAACGCCGTTGCGACCGTGCAAGAGACCCAGAAGGGCCACATGAAGGTGACCATCGGGTCGACGACGGAGACCTTCGAGCCGCGCAACAAGGACATCGATGCCGAGCAGCTCGCGATTCTCCGCCGTCTGCTCAAGAAAGTGGGGTTCGGACCGGAATGAGCAGAGGAATAGGTCGGACCACCGACGCGCGGTGAACTTCCCTCTGAGCGGAACGCCGAAGGTAAGGATCGCAGGTTGATGTCCGGGCCCGTGCTCGCCGCCGACCTCGGCGGGACCCAGATGCGAGTGGCCTTGGTGGACGCACAGGGCAATCTGCTGGTGCGCCAATCGGCCGCCACTCCCGCGCAAGGCGACGTGCCCGCGGCGCTGATCGACCTCATCTCCACCGCCGCGCGTGACCGCACCTTCGGCGACGTTTCGTACGCGATCGTCGGGTTGCCGGGCGCGGTCGACTACGAGGCCGGACACCTGTTGTGGGCACCGAACTTGCCGGACCAGTGGCCGAAGCGGCTCTCGCGCGACGAGCTGGAATCCGATCTCGCCTTACGCACCTACGTGGCCAACGACGCCGACCTGGCTGCCGTGGGAGAGGCACGATACGGGGCGGGTGCCGGAAGTCACGACGTCGCCTATCTGACGATCTCGACGGGCATCGGCGCCGGCATCGTCCACTCCGGCCGGCTTGTTCGTGGGATCCGTTCGCTGGCCGAGATAGGGCACACGGTCATCGACTGGCGCGCCTGGCTCGACGGCCGGCCGAGCACCCTCGAGGAGCTGGCGTCGGGCACTGGGATCTCTCGCCTCGGTCGTGAAGCGGGCCTCGGCGACGTCAGCGCCCGCGACGTGTTGGCCGCAGCGCGCGACGGCAACCCGACCGCGGTGGCCATCCGGGACGAGGCCATTGCCGCCTGTGCCGTCGGCGTGGCGAACCTGGTGATGGCCTTCTACCCGACCACGATCGTGGTGGGAGGGGGCATGGGTCTCCGCGAAGAATTCTTCGAGCCCCTGCGGGAACTCGTTCTCGGCCGTCATGAGTACCCGAGCAAGCCGGTGATCGTGCGGGCCGCGCTCGGTGACGATGCCGCGCTCGTCGGGGCCGCCGGCTGGGTCGAGGCCACCTCATCGATCTGACAGGGTTCGCCGTGTCACTCAGCCGCCCCTTCTCACAGGACCGTCCCAGCAACGCAGCCTTTCTCTCGGTATGGTGTCTCGAAGTTGCAACAAAACCGCAATAGAACTTCACCAATGCGGGTAGAACCCACAGGGGGCCGCTTGACCGAGCGGGCCGGACCTTAAGGAGACAACGTGCGTTTCAGCGGCAGAGCAGGATTGCTCGGGGGGCTGTCCCTCGCATTGTCGGCGACGTTGGTCGGCGCAGTGGGCGGAGGGGCGTCGGCCTCGCTCCGCACCAGTGGGCCGTCCAACATCTCGACCAGTTCCTTCACGAACACCTTCTCGGAGATGACGAAGTTCAAATCGCTGGCTGCGGCCGGCCACGGCAAGGTGGCGGCGATCTTGCCTGACACGGTCAGCTCGACCCGGTACGTCGAGTTCGACCAGCCCGACATCACGAAGGCGCTCCAAAAGGCGGGGCTGAGTTCGTCCCAGTACGTGGTGCAGAACGCCCTCGGCAGCGACGCCACCCAGCTGACGGATGCGCAGACCGACATCTCCAACGGGGCGACGGTCCTCTTGGTCGACCCGCTCGACTCGGGCGTAGGTGCACAGATCGAGAGCTACGCCAAGACGCGAGGAGTCAAGGTCATCGACTACGACCGGCTGACCCTCGGCGGGAGCCGGGCCTACTACGTCAGCTTCAACAACGTGAAGGTCGGACAGGTCATGGGGCAGGGCCTGGTCAGCTGCGTGTCCGCCTGGCACATCTCCAAGCCGCAGGTCGTCGTGATGCACGGAGCCGTGACGGACAACAACGCCACGCTGTTCGCCCAGGGCTACGACGGCGTCATCAACCCGTACTTCAGCGACGGCAAGTGGAAGGTCGTGGCCCACACGGCGGGGACCTGGGACCCCCCGACGGCCGAGACTGAATTCCAGGCCGTCTTCACCTCGCATCCCAACGTGAACTCGGCGCTGATCCCCAATGACGAAACCGGGGCTCCGATCATCACGTACCTGCAGTCACTCCACATCAAGCCGAAGACCTTCCCGACGACGGGACAGGATGCAACGCTCACCGGACTTCAGAACGTGCTGTCCGGCTACCAGTGCGGAACGGTCTACAAGCCCATCTACTTGGAGGCACAGGCGGCGGTGGCGCTCGCCCTGTACCTGCGGGCCGGCGCAAAGCCGCCTTCGTCGTTGGTGAACGGGAAGACCCAGGACACCACGGCGAACGTGAGCGTACCCTCGGTTCTGGAGACGCCCGAATGGGTCACCACGAAGAACATGAACAGCACCATCATCAAGGACAACTTCGTTCCGGCCTCCCAGCTCTGCACCGGGCAGTACAAGGCCGACTGCACCGCGGCGGGTATCACGCCCTAGCGGTCGTGAGCACGACAGTGCCCCCTGGGTATTGTCGGCGGTGACAACGATCTCAGGACGACCTCCCGTTCCGGCAACGGGACGGGAGGTGGTTCGCTGGGGTCAGAGCTGGTTCCGGGCCACGACGGTGACGGGGGTACCAACATGACCGAGGGTGCGCCGCTGCTGGAACTGCGGGGCGTGAGCAAGGCGTTCGGTGCCGTCCAGGCCCTGAAAGACGTGAACCTGTCGCTGCCGCCCAGCAAGGTGACGGCGCTGGTCGGTGACAACGGCGCCGGCAAATCCGTCACGATCAAGACGATCTCGGGGCTGTGGGAACCCGCGGGAGGAGAGATCCTGTGGGAGGGAGTCCCGCAGCACATCCGCTCCCCGAACGACGCCGAAGCCCTCGGGATCACGACGATCTATCAGGACCTCGCTCTGTGCGACAACCTCGACATCGTGCAGAACATGTTCCTCGGGCACGAGAAGCTGCGGTTCAGGCTCTTGGACGAGTCGGCGATGGAGAAGGTGGCACGCCAGACGCTCGCCGATCTCCATGTCACCACGGTTCGCTCCATCCGACAGCCCGTCGCTTCGTTGTCCGGTGGGCAGCGCCAGTCGGTCGCCGTCGCCAAGGCCGTCCTCTCCGCAGCCAAGCTCGTCATCATGGACGAGCCCACCGCTGCCCTCGGCGTCGCACAGACCAAGCAGGTGCTCGATCTGATCAAGCGCCTGTCGGATCAGGGCACGGCCGTCATGGTCGTCTCGCACAACCTCATCGACGTCTTTGCCGTGGCCGACTACATCACCATCCTGTATCTCGGTCAGTCGGTGGCCGCGGGGCCCACCAGCGACTTCGACCCGCAAGTCGTCGTCGACTACATGACGACCGGCCAGTCCACGCGGTCCGCAAAGGCGGTGCTGGAGGGATGACCGACACCAAGGACGAACCCACCGAGGACGAGCGTCCCAAGGACGAACCCGTGGCGAGCACGGCGGTCGCGACCGGAGAGAGCCCCCCCGACGGGCACCCGCCCGACGTCGCATTGAACGCCGAAGCGCTGACCGTCCTGGCGCCGGACGTTCTGGCCGACTCCCTGGGCGAATACTTTCGCGCGTGGGGGAGGCGCATCCGAAGCGGCGAGAGCGGTGCGCTCCCCATTATCACCGGGTTGATCGTCATCTGCATCTTCTTCGAAGTGCAGTCGAGCGCCTTCCTGACGGCCACCAACATCGTCAACCTGTTCGTGCAGGCCACCTTCATCATCCTGCTCGGGATGGCGGAGCTCTACGCGCTCATTTTGAGCGAGATCGACCTTTCGGTGGGCTTCGTCGGCGCCGTGGGCGCCGCCATTGCCATGGCGTTGATCGGGTCGCCACAGAACTGGCCGTGGTGGGCCGGAGTCATCGTCGGGTTGCTGGCTTGCCTCGTCATCGGCGCCTTCCAGGGCACCATCATCACCCGCCTGAAGATCCCGTCTTTCGTGGTGACACTGGCGGGACTGCTGGGCTTTGAGGGCGTGCTCATCTACGTCTTCGACGTCGACAAGGGGGCGGTCGGCGGCGTCATCTCGATCTCGAATTACGTCATCGACGACCTGGTCAGCGGCAACATGACTCCCGTCGCAGGCTGGATTTCGCTGATCGTGGTGATCGGTGTCTATGCCTTGACGGCGGTCCTCCGCACGTCGAGGCGTCGCGCCCAGGGTCTGAGCGCTCCGCCATTGAGCGTGACGTTGCTCACCGTCGGTGCCGTTGCGGTGGCGGGGGTCGTCCTGGTGTGGGTCTGCAACCTGAACCGCGGTGTGGTCACTCCCGTGGAAGGAGTGCCGTGGGTGATCCCGTTCGTCCTCGTGATCCTGCTCGCCCAGTCGTTCATGTTGGATCGCACCCGCCTCGGTCGCTACATGTACGCCATCGGCGCAAGCCCGGAGGCCGCTCGGCGCGCCGGGATCAAGGTCGCGTGGGTCCGCACGGTGGCGTTCGCACTCTGCAGTTTCGTGGCCGGGCTGGCCGCCATCGTCTACGCGTCCCGCCTCGGATCGATCTCGGTCGGCTTCGACGGTGGCACCTACGTGCTCTATGCCGTGGCCGCCGCCGTCATCGGGGGCGCCAGTTTGTTCGGTGGCTATGGCAAGGCGGTCCACCCTCTCTTGGGCGGCCTCGTCATCGCGACGCTGACGAACGGTCTGGCCCTGCTCAACATCAGCACGGCGGGGACCGACATCGCGACGGCTGCTGTGCTCCTGGTCGCCGTGGCCGTCGACTCGACATTGCGCCGGCGCGGTCGTTCCGGGTCGCTCTGACCGGCCGACCCTCGTGGCGGCTGCAGCGAGTGCCCGTTGGCGGGCGTGCATGGTCCTGCGCTTGGCCGCGGCCGCGGCCGCGATCGTGGGCGCGTGCGCTGGGGCGCCGCGGCCGGCGGGAGCGGTCACGTCGACGACTGCCCCAGCGGGCGCAACGAGCTCGAACGCGAATTGGACCGTGTACCACGGCGACGTCCTGGGAGACGGTGTGGCCGGCTCGGTGGCGTCCGTCGAGTTGTCATCGCCGGCGTGGACGTCTCCGGTCCTCGACGGTCAGCTCTACGGGGAACCGCTTAGTTCGGGAGGCCGGATCTTCGTCGCCACCGAGAACGACACGGTCTACGCGCTCTCCGACGCCAGCGGCGCTGTGCAGTGGTCGACGCACCTCGGCGAGCCGGTGCCCGCAGGGTCGCTGCCCTGCGGCGACATCTCCCCCACCGTCGGTATCACCGGCACCCCGGTCATCGACCCGGCGCGTTCGGAGATCTTCGTCGTCGCCGACGAGCTGGTCGGGGGAACCCCGGCCCACGAGCTGATCGGCCTCGACACGAATACCGGGCATATCGAACTCTCCCAAGGCGTCGACCCGGCGGGCTCGAAGGCGTCCGCCTTGCTGCAGCGCACGGGGCTCACGCTCGACGGCGGTCGCGTCGTGTTCGGCTTCGGCGGCAATTTCGGCGACTGCTCGTCGTACCACGGCTGGGTCGTCTCGGTACCGGAGACCGGCGGCGCAGCCGACGAGTTCGCGGTGGACGGGGGGACCGGCGAGAGCCAGGGGGCGATCTGGATGGGTGGAGCCGCCCCCGTCGTGGACGAGGCCGGCGACGTCTGGGTCGAGGCCGGCAACGGATCGGTGTACTCGTCCGCCCACGCCTACGACGACAGCGACTCGGTGCTCGAGCTGTCGCCCTCGCTCTCCCTCCTCCATTTCTTTGCGCCGTCGTCGTGGCCAACGAACAACGCGCACGATCTCGATCTCTCGACCGCTCCCGCCCTCCTGGCCGACGGGCAGGTAGTGGCAGCCGGGAAGACGCGGAGCGCCTACTTGTTGGACGAATCCGACCTGGGCGGTATCGGGGGCCAACAAGCCGTGCTCCCCGCTGCCTGCAGCCAGGACATCGACGGTGGAGTGGCCATTGAGGGCACGACCGTGTTCCTCCCCTGCGTGAGTGGGCCAGTGGCCGTGCAGGCCACGGCCTCTCCCGCCCGATTGCGGCCGCTGTGGCAGGCGTCCTCCGGCGGGGGTCCGCCGATCGTCGCCGCGGGGATGGTGTGGACGATCGGACAGGACGGGACCCTCTACGGGCTCAACCCAACCACCGGCGCCGTGGAACAGCACCGGAGCGTTGGCGTTATGGCGAACCATTTCCCGACCCCCTCGGTGGGTGGCGGGCTCTTCCTCGTGCCGACGGCGAACCGCGTCGTCGCGTTCACGACGACGTCGTCTCAGTCAGCAGCCGGAACGACGACCACCACGACGGCGCCCACGCCCACGACGCGGACGACCACCCCCCCACCCGCGCCCTCGAACGGCTTCCCCGCCTGGACCATCGTTGTAATTGTGCTCGGTGTGCTCGCCGCCGTCGGGAGCGGTGGCTGGTGGCTGTTGCGTCGCCGGAAGCTCCGTCCTCCTAACCGGTGAGCGTCTTCGAAGCCGAGGTCGCCAGGAAGTTCCCGTCGCCGCTGTAGTTGACGGTCACTGTCGACGGGAACGAGGCGTTCGGCACCTTGGCCAGGTGGCACGCCACCGAGTCCGAATCGGTGAGCGTCATGGTGTTCCCGCCCGTGCACTCGACCGTCTGGCCGCCGGCCGTAGTTGGGACGAACGTGACCGTGCCCGTCGGGTGCAGACCGAGCGGGGCGGAGACCCCGGCCACGTGGGCCGTGACCGAACCCGACGTCTCGGTGCCTGCATGCAACACGAGATCAGAGAGGCTGAGCTTCGAACCGAGCCTGGACACCGTTTCACTGAGGGAGCCCGCTCCGGAGTTGAAGTCCGAGTCCCCCGAGTAAGTTGCCTTCGCCGTGTACGGCCCATTGGCCGCCACGAGCTTCCCGTTGGGCACGTTGCAGATTGTCGTCGATCGGCTCGGGTTACACGTGATGGTCGTGCCGCCGTCGTTCGTCACCCTCCATGTGAACGTACCCGTCGGCGTGCCGGACCCGGGTGCGGCGGCCGTCGCAACTGTGGAGAAGGTCACCGTCTTCTCGTTGGCGACGGGGTTCACCGACGAGTTGACCGTCACGTGCACGTCGGCCTTGTCGACTGCCTGGTTGAGCGTCACGGCACTGGAGCCAGTGAAGGACGCGGACCCCGAGTAGGTTGCCGCCACGTAGATCACCGAGTCGGCGGGCGTCAAGCCCGAGACGGTGCAGGTCGCCGTCCCGTTGGAGAGGGTCACGCCGTCACCACCCTGACAGGTGATCGACGACCGGGAGAACCCGAACTCGACCGTTCCGGTTGGGACGCCGCCCGCCGGGGCCTTGGCCATCACCGTCGCAGTGAAGGTAACGGGCTGGCCCGTGACGGACGGGTTCGACGACGAGACGACGGCGGTGACGCTGGTCCCACGCCCGATCGTCACCTGGCCCGAGCCCGACGATCCGCTGAAATTCGTGTCGCCCCCGTAGCTCGCCGTGATGGTGTCCGTGATGGGGCGCGGGTAGGAGGTGGTGCAGCTGGCCGTGTTGGGATTGCCTTGGCCGAGGGTGGCGGTGCAGAGCGTCCCGCCGGAGTCGGAGAAGGTAACCGTGCCTGTCGGCGAGCCGGCGCCCGGCGCCTGCACAGCCACTGCGGCGGAAAGGGTCACCGTCTGGCCGACCAGCGGGTTCGACGGCGTCACCGAGACGGTCGTCGCGGTGACGGCCTGCCCGACGGTGAGGGGCGTCGACCCACTGGAGCTCGACGTGTTCTCGTCGCCGCCGTAGTTGGCCGTGACGTCGCCCGCGGTGGCTCCTGAGAAGGTCCTCGTGCACGTGGCGACGTCGGGGTTCTCGCCGTTGAGCTTGCCGCTGCATGATGCTCCGTCCCCAGAGAAGGTGACGGTTCCCGTCGGCGTCCCGGCGCCGGGCGCAGACACCGCGACGGTCGCCGAGAGGGTGACGCTCTGCCCGACGACCGGGCTCGACGGCGCGGCCGTCACGCTCGTCGTGGTGGTGTCCTCGCCGACAGTGACCGACACCGTGTCACTCGAGCCCAGGTCGTCGGTGTCGCCGCTGTACGTGGCAGTGACCTGGTCCGAGGTCACGGCGCCGTAGGTCTCCGGGCATGTCGCCGTGTCGGGGCTGCCGGCATTCAGCGCCACGCCGGTACACAGCGGCCCGCTGCCGTCGGAAAAGTCGACGGTGCCGGTCGGAGTCCCTGCGCCCGGGGCCGACACGGCGACCGTGGCTGTGTACGTGACCGGCTCGCCGACCACGGGGGAGTTCGGGTTGGTCGTGAGCGTCGTCGTGGTGTCGTCCTGGCCGATCGTCACGGAGGTCGTGGCATTCGATCCGGCATCGTCGGCGTCGCCGCTGTAGGTGGCGGTGATGTCGTCCATCGGCGTCGGGCCCGTGTAGGTATAGGTGCAGGTAGCCGTAGCCGGGCTCGATCCCGACAGGGTGCCCGCGCACAGAGTGCCGCTGCCGTCGGTGAAAGTAACCGTCCCGGAGGGCGTGCCCACGCCGGGCGACGACACGGAAACGTCGGTGCTCAGCGTGATGGCCTGCCCCACGACCCCGACGTCAGGCACGGCGGTGGCGGTGGTGGTCGTGGCGTCCGGGGAGATCGTCACCGAGGACGATGAGCTCGAAGAGCCCAGGTAGTTGCCGTCGCCCGCGTAGGCAGCGGTGATGTCGTCCGTCCCGGGGGATGCGTAGGCGACCGTGCAGGTCGCGTTGAACGGGGAGCTCGAGCTCAGCGGCGCGTCGGAGCAGAGCGGGCCGGCGTCCCCGGTGAAGGCCACCGTGCCTGTCGGCGTCCCGGCACCCGGCGAGGTCACCGCCACCGTGGCCGTGTAGGTCACCGGCTGTCCCACCACGGGCGTGGAGGTACTGGTTGCAAGCGACGTCGACGTGGACGCCTCCCCGACGGTGACCGAGCCACTGGCGCTCGATGATGCGTAGTCGCCGTCCCCCTGGTATGTCGCGGTGATGTCGTCGGTGGTCGGCCCGCCGTAGGTGGTGGAACAGGAGGCGACGTCGGGAGTGCCCGCATTCAGCGTGCCCGTGCAGAGCGCACCAGCACCATCGGTGAACGCGACCTTGCCGCCGGGCGTGCCCGTACTGGGTGCGTTGGCCGCCACAGTCGCGCTGAGGGTGACCTGCTGTCCGGTCACGGGGCTCGAGGGGAAGATGGAGAAGGAGGTTGTCGTGGGGGCGACGTTCACGACCTCGTTCAGGCTGGCCGAGGTCGACGTGGCGTCGTTGGTGTCGCCGCCGTACGACGCCGTCACGGCGTCGCCGGATTGAGGGGTCGTGTACGTGTAAGTGCAGCTGGCAGTGTCCGGGCTCGCTCCCGAGAACGTGCCCGTGCACAGGGTGCCCCCGCTGTCCGCGAAGCTCACCGAGCCCGATGGTGTGCCGTTCCCGGGTGAGGTGACGGCGACCGTGGAGGTCAACGTGACCGGTTCACCCACCACGGCCGGGTTGGCGGGGTTCGCCCCGTTGGTGGCGGCAGGCGTCGACGTCGTCGTGGCGTCCTGGTTGACCGTCACACTTTGAGACGCCGACGTGGACGATGCATAGTTGCTGTCCCCGCCGTACGAGGCGCTGACGCTGTCGGGCGAGGACAATGGACCGCTGTAGGCGTAGCTGCAACTCGCCGTGTCGGGCGAGGACTCGTTCAGCGTGGCCGTGCACAGCGTGCCGCCGGTGCCCGAGAAGGTCACCGTCCCGGTGGGCGTACCAGTTCCGGGAGAAACCGAACCGACCGTCGCCGAGAGGGTCTGGGACTGCCCCACCACCACCGGCGAGGTCACGGGGGACAGCGTTGTCGTCGTGCTCACCGCCGGCGAGGTGGAGGACGTCAGCGTCGTGGTCAGGATGTTTCTGTACATCGTCAGGTCGTTCTGGCCCACCGTCCACTGCTGCGAGCCGGTGCCGAGCATCGTGCCGGCACTCGAAATGGACTTGGGGAAGCGATAGCCGGCGAAGACCATCGTCAACGTGCCGTCCGGGTTCTGCACGACGCTCGGGCCATAGGCGCGACCCTCGTAGTAGGCGGAGATGCCGATGGGCGTGGGCGACGACGCGTTGTCCTGGTTGTAGGACGCGGAGAACGAGTAGTCGGTGCTGATCACCGGGGTGGGGACCGACCAATACTCGCCGTTCGTCGAAGACGAGTAGAAGATCTGGTTGAAGGCATCGCTGTCGCCGTCCGCGGCCCAGGCCCCGGACAGGAACATCCCGTAGGATCCGTCGGGATTGGTGATGATGCTGCCCGCCGAGCCGACCCAACGCATTTCGTCGAAGTCCCCGCCGGGCGTGCTGCCGATGTCGGTACCGTTGGCCCCGCCCGGGGTTCCCTCGTTCGTGGCGTAGCCGTTGAGGTCGGATGGGCTGACCGTGGTGGACGGGTTGGAGATGTCGTCGTAGCTGCTGGTGGACGAGCAGATGGCCGGATCGGCGGTCGAGCAGTTGTTCTCGCCGCTGATCATGCCGCCGTTGGCCAGCCCCGCTGTCGAGAACGTGGAGCCGTCGGTAGTGTAGGCCACGCGCAGCACGGTGAGGTCCTCGTTGTTCTTGTAGAGCTTGGCTACGTTCGAGGCGCTGCCCTCACCGGTGAGCGCCAGCGTCGAGGGCGCCACCGTCGTGGCCCCGGGCGCGGCCACGTAGGTGTTCGACGCGTACGTCCAACCGTTGTCGGCCGTCGGCACGGTGCAGCCGGTGAACGTGGTCGTGCTGCTGGTGGGGTTGATGCCGGTGCAGCTCACGGTGATGATGGCCGTCGCCGTGCTCGGGCTGGGTGCCGTGCCCCCCATCTCAATGGTGACCGGCCCGCTCGCGGGCAGGTCCTGGCTGATGTAGGGCCCCGGCGTGCCGGCGATGGTGGCGGCCTTGGTCGAGCTGAACGTGCCCTTCGCTGTCGTCTCGGCCGCGATGTAGTAGCTGAGCTCCTTTTCGGTGTACATGACGGTGGTCGAGCCCTGGGGTGCGCCCGGGTAGCTCGGCAGCACGCCGACGATGCCGTCCGGCGCCACGAGACCGCTGGTTATGCCCGAGTCGTTCGTGCTCGGGTTGTACGCGCTGGCGGGGATGATGGGGTCACCGGTGAGCAGCTCGAGCGACGAGCTGATCGTGGCGGACGGCGCGTTGCCGGTCGTGCAGTCCTCGATGTGCGTGGTCGGGTTGGCGTTGGCCTGGCTGCAGTAGACCGGCGTCCCGTTCACGTACAGCCGATTCGGCGCGTTGTTGTTGAAGGTGGACCCGGTCAGGTTGTTCTGGAAGCCGGGGGTACCGCCGGCCGCGGAATTGTCGATGGTGAACGAGGCGAGCCCGCCGTCGCCATTGGTCGTGTTGGGCCCCGCGGGGATCGTGAGGCCGACGTCGCTCGACGGCGTGGTCCAGCCCAGGATCTGCTCGATCAGGTCACTGGGGTACACGGTCAACCCAGAGCCGGCGTCGGGTGCAGTGCAGCTGGTGAGGGTGTTGTTGTTCAGCGTCACCGTGCAGTTCAGCTGGTCCGCCGGCGTGGGGGTCGGGTCCTGAGTGAGGTCGATGAAGCCCCCGCTGATCAACTGCTCCGGCGAGTTGGCCGTCCCCGTGGTCGTGAGGGGGATGCTCGCTCCGGTCCCGGTCGTCGGGACCGGGATGAGAGAGGACGCTGTGACGAACGCGTCGGGGTCGATGCCGACCGGGTCGCTCGACGGCAGGCCGTTGAGGGGGCTCGCCTCGCTGGGCGAGAAGGGGTGGACGATCATGCCCACGCCCTGCATGTCGCCGGCCGCCCGGGCCAACGTGTAGAGGTACCACTGGCCGTTGACCTCGATCAGGTTCGCGTGCCCCTGCCCGTCGTCGTTGATGTCCGACGAGGGGCAATACCCCTGGTTCTGTTCGAGCGCCTCGCCGTCATACGTCCACTGCTGGCCGTTGTCGGTTGAGGTTGCGGCCACCAGCGCCTCGTCGGCGTCCTTGGGCCGGTAGTCGAAGTACCCCGTCAACGACCCGTCCGCGTTCCGCACGATGTGGGGGAAATAGGCCGGGGCGAGCGGGAGCGTCGTGCCGGGCGTCTGGCGTGACACCGAGCCCGCGGACTCAGTGGTCTGAGGGCCGGACCCGCAGTAGTCGTCGAGCGGGCCGGGCGTACCGACGACGCCCGAGGGGTACGCCGCAACGCCATCAGTGCCGCTGTTGGCATTCGGCACGACAGCCAGGTTGGGTTCCGTGACCGCGCCACTCGGACCGTTGTCCGTGGTCGTGGTCGCCCCGCCCGGCGTGTACAGGGGTAGAACCGTGCCCGGGGCCTGCGAGGCATAGCTCGGCGCGCTCGAGTCACCCTGGTACTCGTTCCACGGCGCGCAGGTTGCGGTGCTGTCCGCCGTGCACGAAGTGGGGCTGGTGAGGCTGGCCAGGGTCGGCGTGCCCGGCGCGTAGGTGGTCGACGGCTGCGCCGCCGCCGGGGACGAGTCGAGGAACATCGCCACCGGAGTCACCGCCACACCAAGGACGAGTGCGAGGGCCGTCAGGCCCTTGAGAGAACGCGCGTCATTCAGGCGCGCCGCAACGCGAAGCTTCACCGAGAGCCCCTTCCGCCGTGCGCCGACAACGTGATCGGCTGCTGCGTTTCTACAACAAGCGTGCGCCGGCGCGGGCGCCGGAAGAGAGAGATTCAGCGTCGCGTCGCGACCTGTTTACCCGTTGCACACACTCGCCCTGCGAGGGGTGGGATGTCTCAGCGCGAAACGAGGAGCAGATCGAGCACGGTGCTCACACCCGCGACGAGGAGCGAGATCGACACGATGACCGCCATCACCTTGATCAGCGGCCTGTGCATCGGCTCCCACTCGCCGACATCGTCGAACATGTCGAGCGCGTACCCGTTGGCGTCGGCCCACGCCGGCTCCTCGGGCGGTCGCTCGTCCAACGGGCGGGGCTCGCGGGTAGCCACGTACCCGATGAACGCTCCGAGGCCCACCGGGAACTGTGGCTGGGGCGGTCCGGGAAGATGACCCTGCATCGACCATTCACGTTACCCCTGCGCACGGCGGCGCGACGGGTGGACCGTCTACCCTCGGTGCGTGACTTCTCTAACGGCTGAACCCGCCAGCTTCTCCTGGCGCAACCGCAGAATCTTCCCCACTCTGACCCGGGTTGTCTCTCCCGGGGCCGGCGGGCGGACCAGCCCAGTGCGATCCAGCGCAAGCTGGCAGTCGGCATCGTACGTACCCGATGTGGCACTCACGCGTGATGTCGGACCTTCGGCCCGAACCGCGATTCCCCTGACGGCAGAAGCCGCCAGTCCCCTCGGGGCGATCTGATGGACGAACCCCAGCAAATCGGCTTCACCTCGGCCGAGTCCGTCCCGCGTTTTCCCCAGGACCCGAAGCCCCCCGACGGAGCGCCGAACGTCGTCGTGATCGTGCTCGACGACACCGGCTTCGGCCATCTGGGGTCTTTCGGCTCGGACATCGCGACGCCGCACATGGACGGGCTGGCGGACGGCGGGGTCCCGTTCAGCCGGTTCCACGTCACTGCGTTGTGCTCGCCGACCCGGGCCTCGTTCTTCACCGGCCGCAACCACCACGCCGTCGGGATGGGATTCCTCGCCGACATCCCTCTCGGCTTCCCGGGCTACGAGGGACGACTGCCCCGGTCGGCCGCCACGCTGCCCCGTCTCCTGCGCGACGCCGGGTACTCGACGCTCGCCGTCGGCAAGTGGCACCTCACGCCGCGCTGGCAGCGCTCGGCAGCCGGGCCCTTCGATTGTTGGCCCCTCGGCGTCGGGTTCGACCGCCACTACGGCTTCCTCCAGGGTGACACCAACCACTGGGCGCCCAACCTGGTCTGCGACAACCATTACGTCGACCCTCCCCGCCGGCCCGACCAGGGCTACCACTTGAGCGAAGACCTGGCCGACCAGGCCGTCCGCATGGTCCAGGACCAGCAGCAGGGGGCGCCGGGGAAGCCGTTCTTCCTCTACTTCGCGCTCGGGGCGATGCACGCGCCGCACCACGTCGCGCCGGCGTGGGTGGAGCCCTATCGCGGTCGCTTCGACCACGGCTGGGATTCCTGGCGCGACGAGGTGTTCGCGCGGCAGGTCGCGTCGGGCGCCGTGCCCGCCGAGACCGTGCTGACCCCGCGGCCCGGATGGGTGCAGGCGTGGTCCGACCTCTCCGTCGACGAGCGCCGGATGCTCGCCCGCCAACAGGAGGTGTTCGCCGGCTTCCTGACCCACACCGATGCGCAGATCGGGCGGGTGCTCAGCTCACTCGAACGGTTGGGTGTGATGGACAACACCTTGGTGATGGTGTTCTCCGACAATGGCGCCAGTGCGGAGGGCGGACAGCAGGGAAGCGTCAACGAGCATCGCTTCACCGCCCACAACCGTGAGTCGCTGGCGGACAACCTGGAGCACTATGAGGACTGGGGCGGCTTCACCACCTACAACCACTACTCGTGGGGGTGGGCCTGGGCGGGCAACACCCCGCACAAGCTGTGGAAGCGCTACACCTGGCTCGGGGGTACCCGCACCCCGCTGATCATCAACTGGCCCGGACGCGTGGCCCGACCCGGGGTGATGCGGGCGCAATTCAGCCATGCCATCGACCTCATGCCGACAATCATGGCGGCGGCCGGGCTCGAGATCCCGGACCAGGTGGACGGCGTCGACCAGAAGCCGGTCGACGGCGTCAGCCTGCTCGGCCTCTTGTCGGACCCCGGTGCCGCAGAGCTGCATCACACGCAGTATTTCGAGATGCTCGGCTCCCGATCCATCTACCACGAGGGGTGGAAGGCCACCACGAACCACATCAGCACGGGCATCCTCGACGAGGAGGAGCTCGCGGTCGGGAGCCGCAACTTCGACGACGACCGCTGGGAGCTCTTTGACCTGTCGACGGACTTCTCCGAGGCGATCGACCACGCGCACGACGAGCCGGAGCGCCTGCACCTGCTCACCGAATTGTGGGCGAGTGAGGCGGGGCGCAACAACGTCCTGCCCATCTCCGACGGCCTGGTCGACCGGTTCGGCGGCTTCATCCCGCCCGCGTGGCCCACGGGGTCGGCGCGTACGTTTCGACCGGGCGGCGGGCCCGTGGCGGACGAGTCCGTCCCGCTCCTGTGGGGGGGCTTCCGCATGACGGCGGGGTTCGAGACCGGGGAACCCGCGTCCGAGGGAGTCGTGTTCGCGCTCGGCGACTGGTTCGGGGGGTACGCGCTCTACGCCGTCAACGGCGCCGTCCACTTCACGTTCGCCCGCTCGGCGGACGCGCTCGAGCTGGCGACACCCTCGGCGGTCGCCCAAGGGCGCCACGAGGTCGGGGTCTTCTACGCGCTCGGTGCCGACGGCGCGCCCGGGCGCATGGTCCTGTACCTCGACGGGCAAGAGATGGACGCGACCCCCGTGGACGGCATGCTCCCGATGGCGCTCCAACACGGTGGCGCCGGGCTGCGCCTCGGCCACGACACCGGTTTCCCCGTGTCCCCGCGCTACGCGCCTCCGGCGCCGTTCAACGGCACGGTGCACCAACTGACGATCGAAGCGCCCGGCTCAGCGCGGCCCGACCGCGCCGACGAGGTGCGAGCCGCCCTCCACGCCGACTGATCGCGTCGTCCGGCGTGAAGCAGCGAGCGTCGGGAAGTCTGCCGACCGGGGCCCGCGCTCGCTGTGCCTGGTCAGACCTCGCCGGCCACCGCGCCCCGTGCGTGCGCCAGGTGCTCGCGGGTATGACGAGCCGCCACCAGGGCCAGAGCCTCGGTCGGCATCTCTCGACCGCCGGCGGGGCCGAACGGTGCGCAGCGGTCGAGCTCCTCGTCCGTCAGACGGCCCAGGGCCTCCTGGAGCCGGGCGCCGTTGGACTCGAGGAGGGCGAGCGTCTCGGCGGGCCGCACCGCCTCGGCGCGCACCGCGTGCGCGGCGTTGACGCGGTCGATGTCCTCCGCCGTGTCCGTCACCCCGTCGCCGCGCGCCATCGAGTCGAGCCAGCGCAGCCCGTGGCCGTGGCCCTCGGCGATGTGATGGAGCACGACGCCTACCGTCCAGCCCTCGCCGGGCACGGCGAGCGCCCACTGGTCGTCCGAACACGAACGGACGAAGCCGAGCGCCTCCGCGTTGGCCGCGGCGAAGTCGTCGGCGATCTCCTGTGACCTGTCACTCCCCGTGGCGCACCCCCGCCAGCTCGCTCAACTCCTCGATGTCCCAGGCCCCCGGCGCCGCGCCCTCGGCCGCCGCGCGCAGCGCCAGCCGCAACAGCGCGTTGACCGGCGTGGGCACCCCCCAGAGCCCACCGAGCAGCACGATCTCGCCGTTGAGGTACTCGGCCTCGATGGAGCCGGCTCCGCGGGCGAGGCTCTGCCAGCTCGAGCCGCCCTGCCACTCCCCCGACGCCGTCGGCGAGAGCTGGAGGTAGTCGGCCCGGCGGGCGCGATCCTCTTCTCCGCTGACGGCGTCGATGCCGGCGGCCGCCAACGCTTCCTTGCCTTCTTGCTGGGCCTCCTTGGCCAGGGCGCTGAACCGGCCGGCCGGCCCGGCCAATGCCTCCACGGCGTTGGCCAGGTTCATCAGCAGCTTTCGGTACTTCCACCGCATGATGTCGTCGCGCCCCACCGACTGGAAGGTCGTGGTGTCGATGGCATCGGCGATGGCCTGTCCGCGCCCGTCCAGTCCGGAGGGGTAGCAGCCGAGGTCGAGCAGTCCCGAGACCGGGGCGGAATGTACCTGGATCACCCCGGGCCGCAGCTGGCTGGCCGGGCACATGACGCACATGCCAAAGGTCGCCGGAAAATGCCGGAGCACCCTCCGCTCGTTCTCGACGCCGTTCTGCATGCAGACCACCGGGGTGGTCGGCGGCGCCGCCGTCAGCTGCGCGAGCGCGTGGTCGGTGTCCTGACCCTTCACGCCGAGCAGCACGACGGTCTCGCCGTCCGCATCGGCGTCCCACCGCACCTCTGCCGGGTCGCCGACCACCGGGATCGGCAGGGTGACCCGCTCGTCGGGCGCCTCAAGCACCAGGCCGGAGGCCAGCGCCCGGCCGTGCGCACCGCGCGCCACGAGGGTCACGTCGTAGCCCTTCTGGAACAGCCGGGCCCCGACCGCCCCACCGATCGCACCCGCTCCCAAGACGACGAAGCGCATGGACTGCACTCTGCCACGTGCTGCCGACCCCGGCCCGCGGGCGAGCCGACCCCGGCAGGGCTCAGTTGGCGATCGTCATGCCGCCGTCGACGACCACCACCTGGCCGGTGACGTAGGCGGCCCGAGCGAGCGCTAGCACCACCTCGGCCACGTCGTCCGGTTGCCCGGACCGCTTGAGCGGGGCGACCTGGCGGACCACCTCGCGCACGAATTCCCAGTCCTCGGTCCAGGGCGTGTCGATCAGGCCGGGTGCCACGGCGTTGACCCGCACCTCGGGCCCGACCACCTTGGCCAGGAGCACCGTCATGTGGTTGAGGGCCGCCTTGCTGGCGGCATAGGGCACCGACGACCCGGTCGGGCGCACCCCGGCGATCGAGGTCACGTTGACGATCGACCCGCGCGCCGCGCGCAGGGCCGGCACGGCGGCGACGGACATGGCCCACGTGCCGAACACGTTGACCTCGAAGATGCGTCGCCACACCTCGACCGACGCCGCCTGGAGGTCCTGGTGCGGGATCAGGGCGGTCGTCCCCGCATTGTTCACGAGCGTGTCGAGACGGCCCCAACGTTCCAGGGCGGCGGCGACCAGACGTTCCGGCACGTCGGGCTCGGTGATGTCGCCCTGCACGTAGAGTGCGTCGGGCAGGGAGGCCGCGACGGCCTCGCCTTCGGACACCGTGCTCGACGAGTTGACCAGGACGGCGGCGCCGGCGGCGGCGAAGGCGCGTGCGGTCGCCGCCCCGATCCCGCTCGAGGATCCCGTCACCGCGGCCACGCGGCCGGCCAGCGGCCCGTCGCTCACCTCGGGACGATCCCCCAGCGGGCCGACCATTCCTGGTCCGGCTCGAGGTCGACGACGTCCTTGCCGGTGCGCAACGCGTTCGGCGGGCATGTCATCGGCTCAATGGCCACGGCCCGCCGGCGCCGTGGCACGTCGGGCAGCGTGTCGCCGGTGTACACCATGAGGTACGGGAAGCCAGCGTCCACCCACAGCGTGGCGCCGCGGGCGCCGCCCGGCGCTTCGAGGCCGGCCCACGCCCGGCCCTCCCGGTCTCGCTCGAGGGTCGTATACCCGGTGTCGAGCACGGCGGGCCCGACGAAGCGCGACGACGTGAAGTCGCGGTCGGTGCCCTCCACCGGGGTGAGCGCCCCCGTGGGCAGCCCGCGGTCGTCCACATCGAGCGTGTGGCGCGCCGGCACGTGCAGGATCGCGCCGTCAATCGTCTCGGTCCCCGCCGTGAGGTAAGGGTGGAAGCCGAGGCCGAAGGGGATCAGGCTCTCCTCGAGCGAGCGCGCCCGGGTGGTCACGGTGAGGCCGTCGCGGCCCATGTGGTACTCGAGCTCGAGCAGCAGGGAGAAGGGGTACCCGGGCGAAGGGTGCAGCTGCAGCCGCAGGGACAGCTGGTTCTGGTGCCGGGTCTGCAGCGTCCAGGGCATCCAGCGCACCAGCCCGTGGATGGCGTTGTGCCGCTCCGGCTCGTCAAGGGCGGCCTGGGCCCGCACGCCGTTGAACTCGTAGCGGCCGTCGGCCAGGCGGTTCGGCCAGGGCGCCAGCACCTGGCCCCGGCCCGAGTGCGACCACTCGTCGGGCCCGAACCCGTCGAGCACCGGGTTCCCGCCCACCGTGTAGGCCCGCAACGTGGCGCCGACCTCGCACACGACGATCTCCTGGCGGCCGTGCCCGATGCGCCACTGCTGCCCGGTGGGAGAGGCGACGGAGATCCTGGGCGTCCGGGCCGGCATGTCGAGTGAATTGAAGCAGACCAGGGCCTCCGCAGGGGTGAGGGGCGTGGTGAAGACCCGGTTACCGGGGCACGAACGTCCCGCGACACCCCACCGGGGGCGACGCCGGGGCCGATAGGGTCCAGGCACGTGAGGATCCTCGTCACCAACGACGACGGCGCGACCGCTCCGGGGCTGGCGGCGCTGACCCGGGCCCTGGTGCGCTGGACCGAGGACGCCGGCGGCGACGGGCCGGGCGCGCCGCACGACATCGTCGTCGTCGCCCCCAGCTCGAACTACAGCGGCGCCGGTGCCGCCGTCGGCTCGGTGACCGACGGCACGTCCATCGCCTATTCGCGTGCCACCGTCGAAGGGGCGGAGGACGTCGAGGCGTACGGCCTGGACGCGTCGCCTGCGCTCTCGGTCATTGTGGGCGCGCTCGGCGCGGTGGGACCCAAGCCCGACCTCGTGCTGTCGGGGATCAACCGCGGTGTGAACGTGGGACGCTCCATTCTGCACTCGGGCACCGTCGGCGCCGCCCTGACCGCCAGCCAGCTGGGCATCAGCTCGCTCGCCGTGTCGCTGCGCGCGGGTGCCGACCCCGATCCTTGGGCGTCGGCCGCCGACCTCGCGGTGGCGCTGATCCCGCTCCTCGTGGCGGCGCCCGTGCGCACGGTGCTGAACCTCAACGTGCCGCACGTGCCGCTGGCCGACATCCGCGGCGTGCGCTGGGCCCGGGTCAGCGGCGCCGGGCTGATCAAGTCGGCCCGGGGCGGCGCGCCTTCCTGGGAGGCGCCCAACCCCGAAGAGATGGAAGGCCCGGCCGCGGCGGAAGCGGCCCGCGCCGTCATTGTCGCGGGCGATCCGGGAGAGCGCGGCGAGATCGTGCTCGCGGTCGGGTCACCCTTCCCGCACTCGAACGACGTCGACCGAGACGAGGCGGGCACCGAGGACGCCACGCTGGTCGCGCAGGGCTACGCCGCGCTCACTGCGCTACGCGGCCCGCGGGCCGATGAGGATCCCGAGCTGGTGGCGCAGATCGACGCCGGCCTCGACGCCGCGCTCGGGCCGTTCGCCTTCGCGGACTGAGCCTCGTTCAAAGCCTCCTAGTCGTCGTCGCCTGGAGGGCGCCGGCCCCGCTTGATCTGGGCGCGGTGGCGCTTGCCCTCCACCCGGCGCACCTGCGAGCTCTTCGTCGGCTTCGTCGGGCGGCGGTCCGGCTGCACCCGCAGACCGTCGTTCAGGCGGGAGGCGAGGCGGGACAACGCGAGCTCGCGGTTGCGCGCCTGCGAGCGCGAGTCCGCGGCGCTCGCCCGCACGACGGGGCCCAGCCGTTCGAGCAACCGGGCGCGCTGGCGCGGGCCCAGGGTGGCCGACGCCGCGACGTCGAACTGCACCTCGACCCGGCTCAGCGTCCGGTTGGCGTGCTGGCCGCCCGGGCCGCCCGACGTCGTGGCGCGCCAGGTGATCTCGGAGAGCGGGAGGTCGAGCCCCCGCCGCACGTGGAGGACGTCCTCACCGGCCACCCGACGAGCGTACGGGCACCGGGATACGCTCCGGGGCATGGAGTACCGCCACCTCGGACAATCGGGCTTGATCGTCTCGGCCCTGGCCTACGGCAACTGGATCACGCACGGCAGCCAGATCGACGAGAAGGCGGCCGACGCCTGTGTCAGAGCGGCGCTCGACGCGGGCATCACGACCTTTGACACGGCCGACGTCTACGCGGAGGGGCGCGCCGAGTCGGTGCTCGGACGCGCGCTGAAGAACGAGCGCCGCGATTCGATCGAGATCTTCACCAAGGTGTACTGGCCCACCGGGCCGAACCCCAATAACCGCGGCCTGTCGCGCAAGCACATCATGGAATCGCTGCACGCGTCGCTCGAGCGCCTCGAGACCGACCACGTCGACCTGCTTCAGGCGCACCGCTATGACTACGAGGCCCCGTTGGAAGAGACGATGCAGGCCTTCGACGACCTGGTCCGCCAGGGCAAGGTCCACTACGTGGGCGTCTCGGAGTGGACGGCGGACCAGATCGGCGAGGCGCTGCGCCTGGCCGACGAAATGGGGTTCGACCGGCTCGTCTCCAACCAGCCCCAGTACTCGCTCATCTGGCGGGTGATCGAGACCGAGATCGTCCCATTGTGCGAGAAGGAGGGGGTGGGCCAGATCGTCTGGTCGCCCCTGGCGCAGGGCGTCCTGACCGGTAAGTACCTCCCCGGCGAGACGAGCGCCCCGGACGGATCACGCGCCACCGGCCCCGAGGGCGGCGAAATGAGCTGGCTCCTGCGCGACGAGGTGCTCGAGCCGGTCCAGTCCTACGCGGCCCTGTGCCGGGAGGCGGGGTACACGCCGGCGGCGGTGGCGCTGGCCTGGGTGCTGGAGAACACAAACGTGAGCAGCGCGATCGTCGGGGCCAGCCGGCCCGAACAGATCGCGGAGAACACCAAGGCGCTCGAGGTCGAGCTGGAGCCGGACTTCGTGGAGGCGATTGAGAAGGTGCTCGAACCCACCACGCTCTTCGACCCCGGCTTCACCTTCAGCCCGGCGAACCGAAACGAGATGTGAACGAGCGCACCGCCAGGGTCGAATGTGTGCGGTGCTCCTCGAAGACCCGGGTATAGCCCGTGTGTGCGATGCGCCACCCTGAGCCGGTCAGCCGGTAGCGGTCGTCGTAGAAGGCCGCCCCGGAGATCTCCACGTCGGCGGCCGGGACGATGACCCGGTCCTGGAGGTACCACGTGCCTTCGGCGCTCGTGTCCGAGGTGAAAGTGATCTCGGGGTGATGGCCGTGGTGCTCGGACACGATGCCGGGGTCACCCAGGACGGCGGCCAGCCAGGACACGATGGCGGCGCGTCCCTCGAGCACCGTCTTGCCGTCCTCGTACGCGGCGGTGGCGTCCTCGGCCAGCAGCCCGCCCAGGTCGTCGAACTGCTTGAGGTCCAGCGTCCGGAAGTACGCGTACTTGAGCCGCCGGATGGCCTCCAGCTCGGCCGCGGTATCCATGGTGTGCGTCCTCCCTTCGCCCCGGCCAGCGCCGGGCGCGGCCAGGGTAGTTGCCGTCCCGGTTGGCGGGCGGCCTCCCAGGGGACCAGCATGCTCTGGGTGCCACCCGTGACGGAACGCCAGCGGATTGCCGCCTACGGCCTCGTGCGCGACGACGAGGGCCGTCTGCTCCTGGCCCGGGCCGCCCCGTCACTCACGCTGCGCGGGCGGTGGTTCCTGCCGGGCGGCGGCGTGCACCACGGCGAGAACCCGCCGGACTCGCTGCGCCGGGAGATCGAGGAGGAGTCGGGGCTCAGCGTCACGGTCGGCGCGCTCCTCGACGTGCTGTCGGACGTCCGCACCATCCCCGACGGGACGAGCCTGCACACGGTGCGCCTCGTCTACCAGGTGGACTCCTGGCAAGGGACCCTGCGCCCCGAGGTCGACGGCACCACCGACGCTGTGGCGTGGTTCACCCTGGAGGAGGTGCGCGACCTGCCGCTGGCCCGTTACGTCCAGATCGTCGTCGAGGGCTTGTCATGAGTGCCCCCGTCGCGGCGGGCCGCGACCACCGTGTCGTCATCATCGGCTGCGGCTTCGGCGGGCTCTTCGCGGCCCGCGCCCTCAAGCACACGCGAGGGGTGCAGCTGACCCTGATCGACCGCACGAACCACCACCTCTTCCAGCCGTTGCTCTACCAGGTGGCGACGGGCATCCTTTCGGAGGGCCAGATCGCTCCGGCCATCCGCGACGTCTTCCGCAACTACAAGTCGTTGCGCGTCATTCTCGCCGAGGTCCAGCGCATCGACGTCGCGGCCCGCCAGATCGTGGCCGACGAGTTCGGCACGCCTTTGACGATCGACTACGACAGCCTCATCGTGGCGGGCGGCGCCACCACGTCCTACTTCGGGCACGACGAGTTCAGGTCCGCGGCCTCGGGCATGAAATCGCTCGACGACGCCCTCGCGCTGCGCGGCCAGATCTTCGGCGCCTTCGAGCTGGCCGAGGCCGAGCGCGACGACGAGGAGCAGCGCCGGTACATGACCTTCGTCGTCGTCGGCGGCGGGCCGACGGGAGTTGAGATCTCCGGCCAGCTGAAGGAGCTGTCCCGGCGGGCCTTGCACAACAACTATCGCCGCATCAACCCGCGCGACACCCGCGTCGTGCTGGTGGAAGGCCAGGACCGCCTCCTCGGGTCGATGGGCGACCGCGTGGCCCGCCTGACGGCGCGTGACCTGACCCACATGGGCGTCGAGATCCACCTGAACGCCATGGTCACCGACCTGAACGAAGACGGCGTGGAGGTCACCAAGGCGGACGGCTCGAAGGTGCGGGTCCGCGCTGCCACCAAGGTGTGGGCCGCCGGGACCCGCGCCGGCGGTCTGGGCAAGAGCCTCGCCGACTCGGTCGGTGCCGAGGTGGACAAGGCCGGCCGGGTCCTCGTCGAGCGTGACTGCTCGCTGCCGGGCCATCCCGAGATCTTCGTAGTCGGGGACCTCATGGCGCTCGACGACCTGCCCGGGGTGGCCGAGGTGGCGATCCAGTCGGGGGCGCATGCGGCGCACACGATCGAGCGGCGCCTGCAGGGCAAGGATCCCAAGCCCTTCCGCTACCACGACCTGGGGACGCTGGCCGTGATCTCGCGCTTCCGGGCCGTCGCCCGGATCGGTCCCGTCCAGGTGGACGGCTTCGTCGGCTGGCTCTTGTGGCTCGTCGTGCACATCACCTTCCTCACCGGGTTCAAGAACCGCTTCGGTGCGCTGGCCCGCTGGGCGGTGAGCTTCATCGGGCGCGGCCGCTACGAGCGTGCGCTCGTCGGCCGCTGGGTGGCCCACATGGAACGCAAGGGCGGCGATCCTGCCTAAGGTTCCGACCGGAACACACACAGAGCACACGGGGGCACCCATGCCGATCAACGTGACGCCCATTGCCGGGTTGAGCGACGACATCAACGACGTCCGGCTGCGCACGGCCCGCATCGTCAACGAGCAGATCCTGCCCAACGAGTCGGTCCTCTGGCACGCGCGGGGCACCAACGTGACCGAGGCCGAGCGGGCCGAGGCCAGGGCGCTGCGCCACCAGATCCAAGAGAAGGTCAAGGCCGAGGGGCTGTGGGCCCCGCACCTGCCCCCCGAGTACGGCGGCATGGGCCTCGACTTCATGGCCCACGCCTACATGAACGAGATCCTGGCCTACGCAGTGGGCGCGGCGTCGCTCTTCGGGGTGGTGGCGCCCAACTCGGGCAACCAGACCATCCTGGTCAAGTACGGGACGGAGGAGCAGAAGCAGAAGTGGCTCCTCCCGCTCGTCGAGGGGACGATGCAGTCCGGCTTCTCCATGACCGAGCCCGAGAACGCCGGCTCCGACCCGCGCTCCATCCAGACCACGGCGGTCCGCGAGGGCGACGAGTGGGTCGTCAACGGCCACAAGTGGTTCACGTCGAACGGCCTGGCCGCGGACTTCTTCATCGTGATGTGCCGGGCCAAGGTCTCCAAGGACGACGAGGAGCCCGGGCGCATGGTCCAGATCATCGTGCCGACCTCGACGCCGGGCGTCATCATCGAGCGCGGGATCGGGATCTGGGGCGCCGCCGTCTCGGACCACTGCGAGGTCCGCTACGACAACGTGCGGGTGCCCGTCGACAACGCACTGGGCCAGGTCGGCGACGGGCACCGCGCCGCCCAGGACCGCCTGGGCGCGGGCCGGATCTTCCATTGCATGAATTCGGTGGGCCAGATGTGGCGGGCCTTCGACCTCATGGTGGAGCGCATGCTCACCCGGGAGGTCCACGGTGGCCTGCTCAAGGACAAGCAGTTCATGCAGGGCTTCGTGGCGGACAGCTACATGGACCTCCAGTCCGCCCGGCTCATGACGATCCACGCGGCCGAGAAGGTGGACCAGGGCGACCCGCAGGCCCGCACCGACATCAGCGCGATCAAGGTGTTCGTGCCGGCCGCCTACACCCGCGTTGTCGACCGGGCGATCCAGGTCTGGGGCGCGGCCGGCGTCACCAGCGACCTCCCGCTGGCCCAGATGTACCTCGGCGCTCGCACCCTGCGCCTGGCCGACGGTCCCGACGAGGTCCACCGCATTTTGATCGCCAAGAACGTGCTGCACCACTACGAGAAGGGCGAGAGCTGGGACTTCGCGGGGTGAGGCGACCGTGACCTGGGCCCCCGGGCCGGCCGTCTCGGTCTTCGCCGGTGGCCTGTTCGAGGGGAAGGTGGCGGTCATCACCGGCGGCGGCACGGGCCTCGGGCGCGAGGTGGCCCACGCGTTCGCGCACCTGGGCGGGCAGGTGGTGATCGCGGGCCGCACGGCGGCGCGGCTCGACGCGACGGTGGCGTCGATACAGGCGGACGGAGGCCGCTGCGTGGCCGTTCCGACCAACATCCGCGAGCCCGACCAGGTCGACGCGCTGCGCGACGCCGTCTACGACCGCTTCGGACGGGTCGACGCACTGGTGAACAACGCCGGCGGCCAGTTCCCGGCACTGCCGAGCACGATCTCGGACAACGGATGGCGTGCCGTGGTGGACCTCAACCTCAACGGGACGTGGAACATGACGAACCGCTTCATGGCGCCTATGGCCACGGCGGGGTCGGGCGCCATCGTCAACGTCGTGCACACCTTCTCCTTCGAGCGCGGCGCGCCGATGTTCGCCCACTCGGGGGCCGCCCGGGCCGGTGTCGTGAACATGGTCAAGACGCTGGCGCCGTATCTCATGCGCAACGGCGTCACCATCAACGCGTTCGCGCCCGGAGTCTTCGCGACCGCGGGCCTGGCCGAGTCCGAGCTCGCCGTGGTGGGGCGGACCGAGGCCGGTTTCACCGAGGAGCTGGTGGCCGAGGGGACGACCATCCGCCTGGGCACAGTCGACGAGATGGCGGCCATGGTCCTCTACCTGTGCTCGCCCGCCGGCCGCTACGTCTGCGGCTCGACGATCGTCGCCGACGGTGCGTCCATGCAGACCAACTGGGTCAGCTTCTTCCCCGAGGGGGCGATGTAGCCGGCCTTGGCCTGAACGATTCCAAGGATCGCTGGCAGGGAGGGATCCGCTTCGGATTCGGCAACGCGCCTCCAGCGAACCTGGTGCCCAGAGTCCCTCTCTCTCTGTATCGGGGCGCCTCTATGCAGTCGGGGCGCGTTTGCATAGATGTAGCGCGTATACGGCGCGACCGAAATCCCGGGTCAGTGCTGACCTGGAGCTTTCTCGCTCCGGGCGCGGATCACCGCTGAGCCGAGCCCCCTTGGAATCAAGCCTCCTTAGGCCGCCGCGGCCGGTACCGGCCCCCGGTCCATGGTGGCGGGCGTGGTGCGCGCCAGCACCGCTGCCGCGACGCACATCCCGGCGAAGGCGGCCGCGGCGAACCCCAGGCGCAGCGCGTCCTCCGTGAACGATTCGGCGAAAATCCAGACGCTGAGGGCGATGCTGACGATGGGGTCGACCACCACGAGCATCGGCTGCGAGACACTGAGTGGCCCCACGTGCAAGGCAGTCTGGTTCAACAGCTCGGCCGAGAGGCCGCCCACGGCGAGAGCGTAGACGGGCCAGTGCGTGAACATCCCGCCGACCCCGTACTGGGTCAGCGTGTCCGTCGTCGCCTTGATGAACGTGGCGACGAGGGCCCACAGGATGGAGGTCGCAGCGCCGAGGAGGGCGGCCCGGCGCACCGGCGAGCCGCGCCACCCCAACAGCGCCAGCACGGCGGCGGCGCCGGCCGTCGTGGCGATGGCCGAGATCCAGGCGCTGCTGGTGGGCGTGGCGTGACCCCCGGTGGGCTCGGACATGGCGATGAACAGGGCGAGGGAGAGGCAGGTGAGCGCGGCGGCCCACCAGGTGACGGCGCGGATCTGCTGGCGGACCCAGAGCCGCCGCAACACGAGGGCGAACACGAGCTCGGTGACCAGCAGCGGCTGGACGACGGACATCTGCCCGTTGTGGAGCGCCAGAGCCTGGAACACGAAGGAGCCGGCCAGGGCTATCCAGCCGAAGAGCCACAGCGGGTTCGTGAGCAGGTAGCGGACGAAGCGCCAGCCCTTCGAGTGGCCCGGGTCGCCGATGCTGGCCATGTGCTGCGTGATCAGGTTGAGCGCGTTGGAGAACGCCGCCAGCAGGGCGAAGAGGATGGGCACTACGCGCCCACCCGCGAGAAGCCCAGTCGGAAAGTGGGGCGGACGGTCATCGGGCGCATTCCCGGCGGCAGCGCGCCGGCCGTCTCAGCCGGCGCGGGCCGTGCACACCCACCCCGGCTCGTAGGTGCGGACCTCGATGTCGCCGAAGCCGGCGGCACCGAGACGCACCGCGAGGTCGTCGGGGTCGATGGGGTTGTAGGTGTCCCCCTCGTGGAAGGCGGCGGTGGCGTCGTTGTACGTCCCATCGGCAGCGACGAGCACGGCCCCGGGGACGAGCACGCGGGAGAGCTCGGCGAAGACGCGGTCCTGGGCGTTCGCCGGCTCGATGTGGTGCAGCATGTGGAACGAGGCACCGCCGGTGAACCGGTCCGCGGGGAAGTCCAGGCGGGTGGCGTCACCGCGCACGACGTCGACGTTCGCACCCGCCATCCGCTCGGTGAGCGAGGCGGCCAGGTGCTCGTCGATCTCCACCGCCGTGAGCCGGCCGGTCATGGTGCACAGGACGTCGGTCGTGAAGCCGGGGCCGGGCCCGATCTCGATCGCCTCGTCGCCGAGGTCCACGCCGCGCAGCGCCTCGGGGAGGATGATCTCGTGGACCCGCCGGCGCCAGTCCTCGCTCGCGCAGTATTCGAGGTGGGCGGCGTTCACGTTGCCGCCCCTCAGCCCGGCGCCTGCACCTGATATTCCGCCTTCCACCAGCGCGCCGCCTCGACGTCGGCGGGGTCGGTCCGCCGCGACGGATCCTGGCCCAGGTCGGCGGGCGTCGGCCCGATGCGCTCGGCGATCGGGCGCAGCGCGTCGAGGTCGAAGCCGTAGCAGCGCGCCGCCGTCTCGCCCAGGAGCTTGCGGGCGTCCTCGACCGGGATGTCGCCGAAGTCGCCGCGCAGGCGCTCCTGGGTGTGCGGCCACGTGCCCTCGGGGTGGGGGTAGTCGGTGCCCCACATGACGACGTCGCACCCGAGGACGTGGCGCCGGCGGATCTCCTCCTTGGACATGGTCGACGCGCCAATGAAGATGTTCTCGCCGAAGTAGTCGGACGGCAGCTTGGAGATCTTGCCCTTGAGCAGCGCGGCCATCTTTTTGGTCGTGTGGCCGCCCCCCATGTACTGGTCCCATTTCCACATCATGTCGGCGGCCCAGTAGGCGGCCGCCTCGGTCACGACGAACTTCAACCCGGGGAAGCGCTCGAAGGCCCCCGAGAAGAGCAGGTGCCAGGCCGGCCGGGCGGCCCACCACACCACCTCGGCCAGGTAGATGCCGATGTTCTCGTTGTACTCGTCGTGGGGCGCCTCGCCCGAGTGCGTGTGGACGGGGAGGCCGGCGGCCTGGCAGGCCGCCCACACCGGGTCATAGTCGGGATGGTTGTAGGGCACGTGGTCGTGCCACATGGTCGGCACCATGATCCCGCGGAGGCCCGGCTGGTCCGCTAACCACTCGATCTCGGCCACCGAGCGTTCCACGCCGTGGGTGATCGGCACGAGCGCGATGCCACCGTGGCGCTGCGGGCTGCGCGCGCACATCTCGGCCAGGAAGCGGTTGTGCGCACGGGCGCCGGCGAAGGCGAGCTCGGGGTCGGTGATCTCCCCGGCCGAGAGCCCGGCCCCGAAGGGCGGCGACGCCATGCCCGTGATGGCGTCGGCGTCGGCGAACATGACCTCGGCGGTGACACCGTCGGCGTCGAGCTCCTTGTCGCGTTGCTCGATGTCCCAGGCGCCGCGCAGTCCCTCTTCGTTCTCCGTCTCCCAGCCCATGATGTAGTCGTAATTCATCTTGAGGGCCTGGTCGCGGTGGGCCTGGCGCTCGGCCAGGTACTGGTCGAACTGGGCGTGGTACGCCGCGTCGAGGTAGGGCCGGTACTCCTCGGCGGGCAGGCCGGCGTGCGCGTCGGCCGAGATGATCGTGTAGCGGTCACTCATCGCTTCGCCCCCAGGACCGAGAGGTCGTCGTAGCGCTGGTGGAGGAAGGGCTCGAGGCCGGCGCGCGCCACCGGCCCGATCACCCGGCCGACCTGCGTGGAGGCCCGCTCCGTCCAGTTCAGGTCGACCATGCGGCGGACGACCAGGTCGGCCACCGGATCGAGGGGGGCCTCCTTGAGGATCAACTCGCCGTCGATCGACTCGTGCACCCGGGTCCGCTCCGTCTTCTCGCCGTAGACCAGGAGGGGGTCCTGGTCGAGCACGCCGGCCTCCTCGCACGAGGGCGAGAGCTTGAACCAGAAGTCCGTCTTCTCCAGCTCGTAGTTCTCGCGGGTGCCGCTGATGCGCCCGGTGACCTCGCAGATGACCGAGCCCATGCGCGCGATCCGGGCGGACACCTCGTCGCCGTCACGCTGCACCTCCACCTCGGCCAGCTTCTTGGGCTCCCCGTTGATCTCGCGGCCCCCGACGAGCGACTGCTCCGTCGTCATCGGCATCAGGATCGGGTACTCCCCGACCCGATCCTCGTGGCGCGCCTGCAGGCCGATCCACCCGGCGCCGAACACCGGCAGGCCGGGCATCTCGACCCGGGTGATCGTGATGCGCACCAAGGGCTCCGGGCCCGGCTGCAGGGGCGGCGGCAGCACCGCGGCCACGATCTCGGGGTCGGTCTCGTAGAGTGCCGTGACCGCCTCGGACCAGATGTCGGCCTTCTTGGCCTCGATCTCTCGGTTCACCTGGCGGGTGCGGGCGCCGTACCGGATTGTCTGCATGTCTCCTCCCATCGTCGTCACCACGACCGCAGGATCTGCGTCGGGTCGAACGCGTTGCACGTCGTCTTGGTCGGCCAGTCGGCCGGGGCGAGGGGCTCGGCCACCTCGGTGACCCGCGGGCCGACGCGGTCCCCGACCGGCCGCAACAGGTCCAGGTCGAACCCGTAGAAGGACGCCGGCGTCGACTCCACCATGGCGCGCACGTCCGGCTCGGGGTAGTCCGCGAAGGCCACCCGCAACGCTTCGGTCGTGTAGGGGTAGCTGCCCTCCGAGTGCGGGTAGTCGGCGCCCCACATCACATGCCCGATCCCCAGGTCGCGGCAGAGCGGCGACTCGCTCGGGCGCAAGAAGCTGGCGCCGATCCAGAAGTTGCGGGCGAAGTACTCGGTGGGCGTCATCGTCATTTTCGCCGCGGCCGCCCCGAAGAAGTTGGCCTCCGCCGCGTTGGCCGTGGTCATGCGCCCGTAGAACCAGTCGAGCGTCTCGAGGCCGCGCGGCAGCCAGGCCACCCCCTGTTCGGTGACGGCGAAGCGCAGCGTGGGGTGGCGTTCCAGCACGCCGGAGAAGATGAGGTGCCAGACCGAGCGATGGCTGAACCACGGGATCTCGATCAGCATCATCGCCCGCGCCGCCTCGTGCTCGCCGTAGTCGGGCAGCGCGCTCCCGCCGTGGATGTTGATCGGCACGTCGAGCTCGGCGCACAGCTGCCACAGCGGCTCGTAGTGGTCCTCCCACAGGGGCGGCAAGTGCGAGTTGGGCGGGATGGAGGGCAGCAGGATCCCCCCGAAGGGAGCGCGAAACGTCCGGGCGGCCCAACGGACTTCGGCCAGGGCGTCGTCGATGTCGTTGGCGAACACCTGGACGATGCCGGCCCGGCGGCCCGGCGTCGCCGCGCAGAAGTCGGCCAGCCAGCGGTTGTGCGCCTGCACGCCGGCCCAGCGCCGCTCGTAGTCCTCGGGCGTGGGCGGCAGCGCCACCAGGTTGCCCTCCGCGAAGAAGGGCGGCACCGTGTTCGGGAACAGCACCTCGGCGGCGATGCCGTCGGACTCGGTCTCGGCCAGGCGGCGGTCGCTGTCCCAGCTGCGGTATGCGATGGGCGCGATGAGGTCGGCGTAGGGGTTCACGTACTCGCTCGCCCAGGCGTCGAACTCGCTGTGCCAGCGGCTGGCCAGGTACGGCTTGTAGTCCTGGATGTCGCCCCCGGCGTGGCCGTCGGCCGAGACGACCGTGTAGCGCTCCCTCGTCGTGGTCGGTGGCATCAGCTCAGCGCCGCCGGGGGCAGCTGCCCGGCTCCGATCGCGTCGGCCCGGCGGTGCAGCATGGCCGCGGCCTCCTCGAGGCCGTAGGCGATGATGAAGTCGCCGCGTCTGACGCCCTCCACGCAGAACCGGCCGAGGGCGCGCAGGTCCATCAGCTGGGCCGGATGGCCGGATCCCTCGAGCTGGGCCCTGAACTCCTCGAAGGTCGTGCCGGGGGCGGGCGGTCGTGGCGTGACGCGCGCCAGGGCGGCGGGGCGGTTGCGTTGCGCGGTCCATAGCCCGGTGTCGAGCAGGCCACCGGAGGGATAGAAGACCGCCGCCCGCAGGTTCGTCCCGGCGGCGATCAGCTGGTGGGCGAGGGCTTCGGTCAAGCACGAGATGGCCGCCTTGCTCGACGCGTAGACCGAGGCGTAGGGCACCGGCGCGATCCCGCCGTCCATGCTCGACGTGTTCACGACGACTCCGTGTTCGCCTGATTCGATCATCCGGGGCACGAACGAGAGCATGCCGTTGGCCACCCCGAAGACGTTCACCGAGAAGCACCAGGTCCAGTCGTTGGCTTCCTGCTCCCAGGGCCGCCCTCCGCCTCCCGAGGTGACGCCCGCGTTGTTGAACAGGAGGTGGCACGCGCCCTCCCTCGAGAAAACGCCGGCGGCGAGCGCCTCGACCGAGGCCGGCGACGCCACGTCCGCCACGACGCCACGGACCTCGCCCATCTCGGAGAGCTCCTTCACCGTCGCTTCGAGCACCGGCTCCTCGATGTCGGCGATGACGACCCGCGCCTCTTCGATCAGCAGGGCCTCCACGATGCCGCGCCCGACGCCGGCCGCTCCCCCCGTCACCACGGCTACCTTGCCGCTCAGGTCGTCCAACGCGTCGCCCCCAGTCACCGTTCCCCCCCTGCCAGCGGCCCACCATAACGCTCGTCACGAACCGCCGAAGAGAGCCATCGCCCCGGTCCGGGGCTCCACTATCGTCCGTGCCTTCCCTGACGCCGTTGGGAGGCCGCCACGCCCGAGACACCACCCACGCTGAATGTGCCGCGGCCCGAAGAGGCGGTCCCCCTCGCCGAGATGCCCATGGCCCGGGCCTGGCTCCAGCACCTCCGCGACAGCGCGATCTTCAAGCTCGAGGGGCTCTCACCCGAACAACTGCGCTGGCACCCCACGCCCACGGCCAATTCACTCGGCGTGATCGTCGTCCACCTGGGCTACGCAGAGCGGCTATGGGTCCGGGCCGTCTTCGCAGGCGAGCCGATGGACATGGGCTGGCGCGCCCACATGTTCGAGCTGCCGGCGGGCTGGTCCCGCGACGACGTCATCGGCTTCTACCGGGCGGAGACCGCCCTGGTCGACACGGTGCTCGACCAGGCCGACTCCTGTGACCTCCCGTCGCGGGGGCACCTGCGACCGACCACGTTGCGCTGGGCGCTGCTGCACGTGATCGAGGAGACGGCGCGGCATGTCGGCCACATGGACATCACCCGCGAGCTGCTCGACGGGAGCACCGGGCGCTGACGCTTCCCGCCGGGGGCGGGAAGCGAGCTGATCGCCGACCCCGGCCGGCCGGAGTCGTTCGGCCCCGTCGTGGTTCCCCTCTGACCCGGCCGCGTGAGATCCTTTTGGGGCCGGGGACCGGTACCTTGGAAGAGGGCCCCAAGCCGAGCCGCTCGGCGGGCGGCGGATCGGGCCCGCTGCATCGGCGTATCGAGCTCGGGGCGTGGGAGAGGAAGCGGCCATGGACGTGCAAGCCGGCGACACGGGGGTCCGCCCGGACCCGTCCGCCACTGCCGTCGTGCCCACCACAGGAGGCGCCGGGCAGGGCCGTCTGTTCCACGACTCCCACGCCAACTCCTCCTTCGACGACACGGACGAGTTTCCCGTGGTTCCCGGCAGCAGCGGGCGTGGGCGCAGAGCTCGCCGAGGCGCCGGCCGCCCCGGTGCCCCGCGCTGGCTTCGCCTGACGGTGGTCGTGGTCGTGCTGGTGATCCTGGCCGCAGGAGCGGCGTTGGGGTTGGTCAAGTCGGGCGTGTGGAACACCAACGGCGGCCCGGCTGGGACGGCCAGCCAGACGACCACGACGACGCCGCACCGCACGCCGGTCACGACCGCGTCGCTGCTCACTGCGACCGGGACGGCTTCCGGGGGGACGCAGAGCTACACGATCGACCAGCACGCTTTCGTGGTCACCGTCGCCACCTCCGTCGGCCGCTCCTGGGTGAGCATCGGTGTCGTGGGCCAGCGGCCGCTCTACGCCGGGATCCTGGCGCCCAACTCGTCGCAGCACGAGACCCTGCTCGGACCGGCCCAGGTCGACGTCGGTGCCGGGGGGACCAAGGTGACGATCTCCGCGGGCCGCCACAGCCAGACGCTGACCCCGCCGTCGGCGCCCTTCAACTACCAGATCACGCCGAGCTGAGCCTGCGGCGCCGGCTCAGGCGGCCGAGGCGGGCTCACTGGAGCACGGCGATCGTGATCAAGACGGCATCGAAGAGGAAGTGCGCCACGATCGGCCGCGTCAGGCGCCCGTTCTTCTGGAACGAGCGGGTGACGAAGTAGGCGAAGGGGATCGTGGCGATGAAGCCGAGCCCGTAGTAGACGTGGTAGCTCGTCCTCAGCGCCATGCCAAGGATCAAGGCGGACCGCGGCGTCCAGCCCAGCTGGCCCAACCGGGTCATGAGATACCCGTTCATGAGCACCTCCTCGGCGACCGCCGTGGTCGCCGAGATCATCAGCCCCCAGATCACGTAGTACGTCGGGACAGTGCCGATCGGGGTCGGACTGTTGAACCGTGAGCTGGCGGTCAGGATCGGCGCCAACGGGATCAGGACGGCGATCTCGGTGCCGAAGCTCGCCAGCCCGATGCCGATGGCCGGGACGATGTCACTGCGCAACCCCGGCAGCTCGAGACCCAGCACCTTCGGGCCCTGGCCGGTGCGGCGCAGCAGCAACAAGGCCAGGGGGACCGTGCAGGCCACCGGCAGGTAGGCCAGCATCCCGATGAGCATGTTCTCGAGGGGGTGGCCCTGCACCACGACGGGGAACCGCGTGACGGCGCCCACACCCGTGACGTGCTGTGCGAAGACGACAATGGCCGAGGCGACGACCGGCAGGAGGAACGCCACCATGACGAAGCACGTCTCCCACTGCAGCGCGCGCCGCGTCGGCTCCTCGAGCGTGACGCGGGTCACCTGTGGACGCAGCATGTACTGCGGAGGGGGCGGCCGGATCGGCGCGTACTGCCCGTAGTGCGGGTACGGCGGCTGTTGCCATTGCGGCCGCGGTTGGGACCGGGCGGCAGCGGTGGCCGCGTCGTACGTGTGCTCGGTCCAGGCCCCACCGTTCCAGTAGCGGTACAGCCCCGACTGGCCACTCGGATCCTGGTACCAGCCCTCCGAAGGTGTCGACGTCACGAAACCGCCTCTCGTCGCGTCGTCGCGTCGCCTGGCGGCAACCGTATCGCGGACGTTCTCGGCGCAGGTTGACCGGCCCGAGGCACGCGGACGCGAGGTCGGCCTCGTCGGGTCCTACGACCCGGTGGGATCAGTAAAGGAGTGCTCGTTGCCCTCCGAAGGGGTCATGGAGAGCATCGTGACCCCGTCGGGAGCGCTGTTGTTGTGCCATCTCCCCCGTGGGACGACAGCCACGAAGCCGGCGGCGAGCACTCGGGTCTCGGGACCGGACTGCTCGAGGACCGTCAATGACGTCGAGCCGGAGAGGATAAGCAGGAGCTCGTCCCCGTCGTTGTGACGTTCCCACGGTGGACGTCCGACGAAGGCGCCAACGCCGCACGTGCAGCCGTGGAAGTCGAACTCCTCCAAGGGGCTGGCCGGCGGCTGGGTCAGCGAGGCGAGGTCGACCCGCGCCATGGCGGCCACAGCTGTCGGGCTCAGTTCGCGGATGATCATGGTTCTCTCCCTACCCATTCAGGGGAACGCACCGCAAGCAACGGCGCCTACCGGGCCCTCACGTGGTCCTCTTCCGCCACTGGGGCAGCTGCCCCATGAGAGGCGCAAGACCACGCCACCAGCGTCGGGTGTCGGCGCTGTCGTGGTGCGGTCGGCAAAACAGGCGGACCGTGCTGCCGAGGTCGTCCAGATACCAGCGCAGCTGGTACAGCGCCATGAGTGCGCGGTCCACCTCGTGACCGGTTGCTCGCTCGTAGCGCTCGAGGCTGGCCTCGGACGCGGGCGTGATCAAAGAGAGGTCGCGCTCGGCGGGGGCGAGGGCGACGGTGTCCCAGTCGATCACAACGACCTGCTCGTCGACTTCCATCAGGTTCGCCGGGTGTGGCTCGCCGTGTGTGATCACCGTCCTCGATCGCGCACGAACGGTCTCATCGGCGAGCCGGCCGAAGTCCGCCACGAGCGCGCGTAGGTCGGCGGCCTGCGTGGCGAGGAGCTGACGAGCGGGCTCCGCGAAGGTTCCGCCGTTCCACGGCGCCGCGGGATCCTTCAGATACGCGTCCAGGTCGTCTCGGCCCGTGTAGCCGAGTTCATGGCACGGAGCCTCATCTCGCACGGCGGGTGTGGAGAGGTGCAGGCGCGTGATCGAGCTCAGCGCCAGGTCGCACAGCCGAGGGTCGTCGAACGGGCCGAAGCGAAAGGACCGTCCGCTCACATATGGGAAGACCGATAGGGCGAGCCGATCGTCGATCCGGCGCACGAGTTGGCCGTCTCCTGCCGGGACCGCTGATACCACGAATTCCAGTCCGGCGACTTCGCGCAACGTTTCCGAGATGTGCAACGCACGCCTGAGACCTGCGAAGACAGCGTTTCGTGAGCCGCCCAGCCACTCCTTGTCGTCCAGATCGTCAACCGTGACGAAGTGGAGGCGGCCTTGTTCGCTGACCCGCCAATGGTGGCTGCCTCCACCCTCGGGGACGTACTCCATCGTCGAGGCGTGGATGGCCCAGCCCTTCGCAAGCTCGTGTTCGAGCAGCTGTGGTCGAAGGCCCTCAGGCGGACTGCGCACCGTTCGTAGCGTATGCACCGCCGGCAACGGCGCCGTGAGTTCACAAAGTGGAACTCATGGCGGGTCTCCCGGCCGGACGCTCTCGCGTGGCAAGCGCGCTCGTACCGTCGAACGCGACTACAGACTCCGTTCGTTCCTACGGCTCCAGGCTGAAGGGCGGGTACTCGTCGTTCAGCAGCAGGAGGTACGCCGACACCCGGAGCTGCCAGCGGAACACGCCGAAGCAGAAGTTCTTCAGCGACGGGTTCCACTCGCCGGTGAACAGGGCGATGAACCACGAGATGAGGAGGCAGATTCCGTTGGCGATGTTGAGGAAGTAGAGAACGATGTATTGCGGAATGACCATGATGATGCGTATCAGCACGGTGACCCGGTTGCGCTCTCCGCTGACCGGCGCGACGTTCAAGGCCGACGGGTAACCACCCGGATCGGCGAACCCTTGCGGGATCGGCGTGAAGGGCGGATACGGCTCGGCCCACACGAAGAGGCCGGTGATCACACGCCACTGATAGCGAAGGACGCCGGCGATGAAGTCGCTCAGGCTCTCCGATGCGCTGCCGGTGAACACGATGGAGAACCAGCACACGATCGCCGCGAGGAAGGCCACGATGTTGAGGATGTACAGCCAGATGAACTGTGGGATGAAGATCAGCCAGTTGGTCAGGACCTTGACTGGCTCAATTTTCGCAGGTCCCTCCGGCATTTCGATAGTCAACGGAGGATAGGCACCCGGCATAGAGGACTCCCTTCGTTCTGCCTCTGACGCGGCACGATAGCCCGCCCGACGTCACCGGTGACGGATCCTCCTCGCCGGCCTCAGGGGCGGATGCAGGTGTGACCGGTGCGTGACGCCCGAGCGACGGGCCGTGACGACGGCCAGGAAGTTCCCGGCGGGTCACAGACCCCGCAGCCCGCCTGAACCGGGCACTGGGCCCCACGAGGCCGCCAAGGGTTCCTGGGCGTTCAGGGTCTGCTTCATTCCGACAGCGACGCAGAACGTTGAAGACGGACAGGACACGTCGTCGAGTGGGAACTTGGGGTTGACACCTGTCGACCCCAGCCTGCCGGTGTTCATCATGGTCCAGGCCGAACCGTTCCAGGCTGCGGCCTGGGCTGGGACGGCGCGCACTGGAGAGTACGAAGAGCTCGGGCCGGTTGCGACGCACCAGGTGGTCGTCGGGCACGACATGCTCACAAGGAGGAATGGGTTCTCGGGGAGCGACGAGGCCGTCCAGGTTCCAGTCGACGCGTTCCACACCATCATGGCGACGCGCGATTCGAACGCAGAGCAGGTCACCGATGCCGGCACGCAGCTGACGGCGAACAATGGGGTGAGGTAGCCGGTTGACGGCGACACGTCCGACCAGACGCCGTTGTTGAAGTACTGGGCCAGCGCAGGGCCGCTCGACCCCGATGCGCCCTCTGACTCACCGACGGCGAGGCATTGCGAGACCCCGAGACACGACACGCTGTTGAGGATTCCTGGAACGCTCGTCGGATCGAGCAACCAGCTCTGTCCGTTCCATTCTGCGGCAAGCGTGCCGAATCCTAGGAACTTGGTTCCGGAAGAGAGTTGCTGGGAGCCCACGGCCACGCAGTCGGTTCCGACACATGACACGCTCGCGAGAGACTGCATGGTCGTGGTGGGGAGGGTCGTCACCGTCCAGGCGGATCCGTTCCAGATCTCGGCGAACCCTTCGCCGTAGGTGGGGAGCGCCATGCAAAAGGATGGCGACGAGCACGAGATGTCCGTCAATCCGTACCCGCCTTGATCGACGATCGGGGTCGGCACGAGCTTCCACTTGCCGGTCCAGACTTCCGCCAGTGGCTCCGGCGCCGGCTGGGTTGCTCTGGAGTTCGGGATTTGCGAGCCCACCGCCATGCAGAAGGTCGTGGTGGGGCACGACACGCCCTCCAGTGCGTCCTGGGGATTCGCACCCGCCAAGTGCGGTGTCGACATCTGCGCCCATGGGGTCGTTGCGGTGACGGCGCCGTTCGCCGTCGGTACACCGACCAAGAATGCAGCCGACATGGCCGCCACGGCCGAGACCATCACCACGCCGCGCCCGTACAGTGCTCGAAGAGCAGACTCCCGCCGCATCTTGCCTCCCCTGTATCCAATTGCTCAGGTCGGCTGAAATTCAGTGGCCCGCCACCGATTTCCACCTGGCTGAAGCGTAGTCCTTGCCCGTAGACGATCGCCGCCCCTCAGGCGTCTTGCTCTGGTCCCAACTGGAAGGCCCGCTACACGTGAGAATTCGCGTGAAATGTCGCCGACAATTCGCGTTTGGTGACATCGGGATCCGGAACCTGGGGAGCAAGCCCTCAGCTCACGCGACGGGCCGGGACTCTCGATGACGCCAACCGGTGGATGGCTGGGGTCCCAAGTCCCTACTCTTGGACGCGGACGATGGCGGCTGATGAGCTGGATTTGGTCACCGGTTCAGGATTCGGCAGGTACGGCAGGCGACTCGCGGGCGAGCAGCGGTCGTCATCGTCCTGATCCCGTCGTACCGGCCAACATCATTTCGAGGACGGCCTGATCGGGACCTTCGAAACGATCGGCCGCAGGGACAAGGGCCAGGGAGTCGACGAAGAATTCGAGCATCGAACCGGGGGCGGGCGGCAAATGGCTGCTGCATACCATGGTCGGCTCCAGGGCACGCAGACGCTCGAGCGAGCGGCCGAAGGCGTCGCGATCGACGTCGTGGACCCAGGCCGAGTCGATCGTCGCCCAGCGGACCTGCCCCGACCGCAGCTCGTCGGCGTCGAGGTCCGTCGCGTCGGTAGGGACGGCGGGGAGTAGCGCCCCGAAACAGTCCGAGCTGAAGAGGATCCCGGTGCGATCGTCGATGAAGCCGGTGGTGATCGGGTTGTCGTAGACGGGTGGCTTCATGGCCGTGAGCCGGCGATCGCCGACCGACACGCTCTGACCCGGGTTCACGAGGTGGACACGATCCATGGGCAGGGGCGTCGAGGACAACCCCATGATGCCGACGCCGAGGAAGGACGTGATGACCCGCAACTCCGGATTCGCCTCGACCAAGGTGGCCAGGGAGCCGATGTGATCGAAGTCGGTGTGGGTCAGCCAGACCCAGCGCAGTTCGGCCGGGTCGATCACCGACTCCAGCTCGGTCATGAACTCGCTGGCGCCGGCCACGGTGCCGGTGTCGACAAGGATGGGCTCGGCGCCGTGCAACACGAACGCGTTGATCGCGAGTGAACCGAGCGCGGGGATCTCCGCGGTCGTGGTGATGACATCGACACCAGGCGCCGCGCTGAAGCAGGTCGTCATGACCGGGTCTCCTTGTCGAGCTCGTTGTGCGCGGGCGCGGCGTGCTGCGCGCTCTCGGCCGTGACCTTGAGGCGCTCGAGCGTGGTGCGCATGCCCTCGAGCAGTTCCTTGTGGCGGTTGAGCGGGACGTCGATAATGCGCGCCCAGGTGGGGATCCAACGGACCTCGTAGCCCTCGCTCACCCTGGTGCGGCCGTCGCCCAGCGATTCGAAGCGGTAGTGCCACGCCGTCGAGGGCCGACCACCCTCGTCGGTGATGAAGCTGAACGCACGGCCCGGATCGGCCGCCAGGACCGTCCCGTGACGCGAGTAGCGGATACGCCGGCCCGGGCCCACTGCGTTGTGCCCGACGAACGTCGTGCCCACGACCGGCACGCTGACGTCTCCTTCCCATTCGACCCGTTCGCACTCGGGGCTCCACTCGCCGATCCGAGGGAGGTCCGAGACCAACCCGTAGAGGACGTGGGCGTCTGCCTCGATCTCGAGCTCGACGCTGTCCTCGTACAACCACCACCGCTGGTTCTTCGGTGCCATCGGTCACTCCTTTCGTGCCGCCGTACTGATCACTGCAAAAGCTAAGCCAATTAGCTGATGCTGTCAAGCGCTCCTTCTGCTAAAGTATCCGCGATGGCAGTGACGGACGACGTGACCGACGAGCACGGTGGCCCTCTACCGGGTGACCGTCGGGCCCGGCGGCGCCAAGAGACGATTGAGGAGATCCTCGCCATCGCCGATGAAGTGATGGCCGAGGAGGGAGTCAACGGCCTCAGCCTCTCGGAGGTGGCCCGCCGGCTCGGGGTGAAGCCGCCGTCGATCTACAAGTACTTCGACTCGCTCATGTCCATCTACGACGCCCTCTTCGAGCGGGGCCAGCGGGACCATCTCGAGGCCATGCGCAGCGCGATGGCGTACGCCGAGCCGGGCCTCGCCGCGCTGGCCACCGGCCTCGCGGCCAGCGGTCGATGGGCGCTCGCCCACCCGGCCACGGCACAACTGCTGTTCTGGCGCCCGGTTCCCCGCTTCGAGGCGACGCCCGAGGCCATGGCCTCGAGTGTCGAGATGATCCGGATCCAACGCGAGGCGCTGGCCGCTGCCGTTGCGGCGGGACAGCTCGGACCAGCGGCGGACTCCGACGAGGCGCTCTGGGCGATCTCGATCCTTATCAGCGGCGCCATCGGCCAGGCGCTGGCCAACGAGCCGGGTCTGCCCTGGGGAAAGGGTCGCTTCAGCCCGCTGTTCCCCAAACTTCTCGGCACGCTCGCCTCGCTCTACCCGCCGAATCCCGCCCGCCGCCGCTCGCGCTGAATGGCCGACGGTTGGCGAGATCGCCGCTGATGTCGTCAGCCGCGAAAAACGGCGACGTCAAACGCGAAACCCCAGCGGCGCCAAACGCGAAATTCTCACTACGAACAGCCGCTGGTCGTCCCGCAGCTCCCGCACACGTAGCACGAGCCTGCCCGCTGCATGTAGTTGCCGCAGTTGTAACAGAAGGGCGCGTCGCGCTGTTCGGCCCGGGCCAGCGGCTGCATGGCCCCCGGTAGCCCGGACGCCGGTACGCCGGGGACGCCCGGCACCAAGCCCGAACCCGAGCCTGCCGCACCCGCACCCGTCGCCTCGCTCAGCCCGTCGTCGACCAGCCCGACCGACGGCGTCGCCATCTCCTCGACGCCCGGCAGCGTCGGCTGCGTGCGCTCGAGGGTCGAGAAGATCCCGAGGTCGGCCCGCTCGTCGAGCGTGAGGTAGTCGAGCGCCATACGGCGGAAGATGTAGTCGACCAGGCTGGTGACCAGGCGGAGCTCCGGGTCGTCGGTGATGCCCGCCGGCTCGAACTTCATGTTGGCGTACTTGGTGACGAAGGTGGCGAGCGGCACGCCGTGCTGCAGCCCGAGGCTGATGGCGATGGAGAACGCGTCCATGATCCCGGCCAGGGTCGAGCCCTGCTTGGAGACCTTGATGAACACCTCGCCCGGCCGCCCGTCCTCGTACTCGCCGACCGTGACGTAGCCCTCGCAGTCGGCCACCCGGAACGAGAAGGTCTTCGAGTTGCGCTTGCGGGGCAGGCGCTCACGCACCGCCCCGACCACCAACGGCGCCACCGTCCGCTCGCGCTCGTTGGCCAAGGCGGCCTCGAGCTCGGCGATGTGCGCCGCGATCTGGCGGTCGCGTGCCTCGGCCTCGGACCCCGCCGGCGCGGTGTCGCCACCGTCGACGCCGCTGGCTGACGCGCCCACCATCTTCGTCGTCGAGAGCGGCTGGGCCACCTTGCAGTTGTCGCGGTAGACGGCGACCGCCTTGATGCCCAGGCGCCAGGCGTCGATGTGCAGCTGCTCGACGTCCTCGACCGACACGTCCTCGGGCATGTTGACAGTCTTTGAAATTGCGCCGCTGATGAAGGGCTGGACCGCCCCCATCATGCGGATGTGACCGGTGTAATGGATCGTGTTGTCGCCCATGGAGCAGGCGAACACGGCCAGGTGCTCGGGGGCCAGGTGCGGCGCACCGAGGATCGACATGTGCTCGTTGACGTACGCCACGATCTCGTCGACCTGCTCGGCGCTGTAGCCCAGCTTGGTCAAGGCCCGGGGCACCGTCTGGTTGACGATCGACATGGTGCCGCCGCCCACCAGCTTCTTCGTCTTGACGAGGCCGAGGTCGGGCTCGACGCCGGTGGTGTCACAATCCATCAGCAGGCCGATGGTGTTGTGGCTGACAAAGCCGTTCGCCACATAGGTGACGTTGTCGGGAACCGAGATGTCGTAGGTGAGCTCGTCCTCCCCCAGCTCGGCGGTCTGAACGGTGTCGTAGAAGAACCCGAGCAGGTGCCCGAGCTCCCCGTCACCCGTCCGCTCGAACAGCTCCGTGGCGATACGACGGCTGATCCTCCCGTGGGAATGCTCGAGCAACAAGACCCTTCGGAGCCGATCGTTTGATGGAGCCAACCGGTCGATCATGGCCCGCGTCAGGGGGATGTAGTCCTTTCGGGCCGTCTGGCCGATGGACTGGTCGGTGGTACGGACGCCCGCGTTCTTCCGGTCACCCATGAACCCGATCACCTCGAGCCAACGGGTCGAGTGGGCAGCGTTGAGCGTCCTGAGCGAGGCCAATGGAGCTCTCCCCCAACTCGTGCCATCGACACGGTCCTTCACCGACAGCGTCGTGGGGATGCCGAGCGCGAGCAGCATGGTCTGCACGTCACGCACGAGCTGGAGCGACGTGTTCTTCAGATGCGGGTAGCCCGCACTGGTGTCGCCGTCGGCCTCGTAGAGACCGCGCAGGAAGGCGGTGTAGACATCCACATCGTTGACGTGGAGCACGGCGTCGGGGATGTGCGCGCTGTACCCCTTGCCGCGGTGTCCCTCCGAGGGGGCTTGCTTGGCAAAGCCGCAGGCCTCCCACCACAGGGCGAGCCGCACCGAGTCGATCCGCACCTCCGTATAGCCGCGTTGAGGAGTCACTTTGGAGGGCACGCCGAAGCACTCCTTGATGAGCAAGCTGAGCCGCTCGACGACGTCGAAGTCGGTGTTCGCAACGCAGAACCGGAGGCCACGGCTGTGCAGCGAGCCGTCTCCCATGAAATATCCGACGATCTCGGCCAGTTCCGCCGTCATCCTGCGGGGAACCCGTACGTGGTGCTCGCTGGTCCAGTAGGCCTCCGCGAGCGGCGGCAACACGACCTCCTGGGGCTCGCCCACCAATGACCCCATCGCCAACGGGACCAGCTCGCCTCCGCGCAGGTCGCCGAACCGACGCCACACCCATTCGCCCGAGTCGGGCTCGACCACCTTGATCCGGTGGGTGGCCGTGCCGCGGACGCGGTAACCCCGCTTCGTGTCCACGGTGACGACGTTCTCGGTCCCGTTGATGTAGAACTTCGTCGCCGGCCGCGCACCCTCGTCGGTGGCGACCTCGGTCCCGAGCTCCTGCCATTGCGCTCCGTCCGGGTCACCCAGCGACCCCAGCCGTACGAGGCCGCGTCCGGTCGACACCAGGGTCCCTCCCACGAGGCAACCCGTTGGAGCCAAAACGCTGGCCTGCGAGTTGCGCACGCCGTAGACCTCGGCCAGGTCGACGGCGCGGTCCCAGGCCTCCTGGGCGGCCGAGAGCAGGTCGGGCGGCACGACGTCCTCGTCGATGCGGGCCCCCTCGGCCTGGTGCATGCGCAGCACGTTGAGCATGGGCTCGACGTTGTCGTGATAGCCGGCAAACGGTCCCATGCGCGCCGCGATGCGGGCCGAGGTGGCGTACGCGTGCCCCGTGAGCAGCGCGGTGATGGCGGCCGCCCACGCCCGGCCGGCGTCCGAGTCGTACGGCAGGCCCTCGGCCATGAGCAGCGCGCCCAGGTTGGCGTAGCCGATGCCGAGCTGGCGGAAGGCCCGCGTCGTCTCGGCGATCTTCTCCGTCGGGTAGTCGGCGTTGCCGACGAGGATCTCTTGCGCGGTGAAGACCACGGCCACCGCCGCCTTGAACCCCTCGACGTCGAACTCGTCGTTCTCGTCGAGGAACGTCAGCAGGTTCATGGAGGCGAGATTGCAGGCCGAGTTGTCGAGGTGCACGTACTCAGAGCACGGGTTGCTCCCGTTGATCCGGCCCGTGTTCGGCGCCGTGTGCCAGCGGTTGATCGTGGTGTCGTACTGCAGGCCGGGGTCGGCGCACTCCCAGGCCGAATGGGCGATCTGGCGGAACAGGTCGCGGGCGGGCACCTCCCGGACGACCGAGCCGTCGGTCCGCGCCGTGAGGCTCCAGTCGCGTCCGTCGAGCACGGCCTCCATGAAGGCGTCGGTGACGCGCACCGAGTTGTTGGCGTTCTGGTACTGGGTGGAGTGGCTGTCGGCGCCGTCGAGGTCCATGTCGAAGCCGGCGTCGCGCAGCACCCGGGCCTTGCGCTCCTCGATGGCCTTGCACCAGATGAAGTCCTCGACGTCGGGGTGGTCGGCGTCGAGGATCACCATCTTGGCGGCGCGCCGCGTCTTGCCGCCCGACTTGATGGTGCCGGCCGACGCGTCGGCGCCGCGCATGAAGCTGACCGGGCCCGAGGCGGTGCCGCCGCCCTTGAGGAGCTCGTGCGACGAGCGGATGCGCGAGAGGTTGACGCCGGCGCCCGAGCCGCCCTTGAAGATGACGCCCTCCTCGACGTACCAGTTGAGGATGGAGTCCATGGTGTCCTCCACCGAGAGGATGAAGCACGCCGAGCCTTGCTGAGGCACGCCCTGCACGCCGATGTTGAACCACACCGGCGAGTTGAAGGCCGCCTTCTGGTGGACGATGAGGTACTTCAGCTCGTGGTTGAAGGTCTGCGCCTCCTCGTCGTCGACGAAGTACCCGTCCTTGACGCCCCAGGCCGTCAGCGTGTCGGCCACCCGGTCGGCCACCTGGCGCAGCGACCACTCGCGCTCTTCGGTGCCGAGGGTCCCCCGGAAGTACTTCTGCGCCAAGATGTTGGTGGCGTTCACACTCCACGACTCGGGCACCTCGACCCCGAGCTGCTCGAAGGCCACGGTCCCGTCGCGGAAGTTCGTGATGCGGGCGTCGCGCCGCTCCCACCGCACCTCGTCGTAGGGGTGCACGCCTTCGGTCGTGAAGTGGCGGCGGATGCCGATCTCGGATCGCTGGGGGGCGATGGCCATGGCGCTGGGGTCCTCCTCGTTGCTCGGTCCTGGGGTCGCTGCTTGCCTGCGCTGCTTGCTTGCTGGACTGCTCGTCGGCGCCCGGAGCCCGCACCCCATTCCAGCGGAGCGGTGTCTCAGGGAGCCCCCGATCAGGCGCCCCGGGGAGAGCTCAAAACTCGCCTAACCACAACATGTAGTAGTCTACCCGCCCCCGAGACGCGAGATGCTGTGTTATTACAGCACTGTAGTTACGCCCCTGTCAACAGAAGCCGCGCGGCATCCGTGCAGGTCACGGGCCGCTCGCGATGGTTTGCGCGGGACCCGCCCCCCGGCGCCCGCCACCACGCCGGCAACCCCCTGTCCCGCCGCCGCTTCTTCGCCCCCGAACGTCCCGCATCCGCCTCCGGTGGCCGCCGCCCCGGCCCCGAAGGACCTCTCCCGGCGGCCTCCACCGGAACCGACGAAACACCTCCGTTTTACGGTTTTCAGCGCCGTCACGGGACTCTCGCCGAGCCCGTCCGCACCCGACGACACCGGTTAGCGTCAGCCCTCCATGGCCAAGGTGGTCGCCATCGATGCGGGCACGACCGGTGTCCGTGCCCTCGTCGTCGACGAGCGGGCGCGCATCCTCGACGTCGCCTACCGGGAGCTGACCCAGTACTTCCCGCACCCGGGCTGGGTGGAGCACGATCCCCTCGAGATCTGGGAGGCCGTCCGGTCCACCCTGGCCGAGGTCGCCGGCCGCCTGGCCGAGTCCGGTGACACCGAGGCGGTCGCCGCCATCGGCATCACGAACCAGCGCGAGACCCTGGTCGCCTTCGACCGCGCCAACGGACGCCCGCTCCATCGCGCCATCGTGTGGCAGGACCGGCGCACCGCGGCGATGTGCGCCGAGCTGATCGAGCAGGGCCACCTCCCGATGGTGCGCGCGACCACCGGCCTCGTCCTCGATCCGTACTTCAGCGCGACCAAGGCGGCTTGGCTCGTCCGACACGGCGACCTCGAGCTGCGCCCCGACGACCCCAACCTCTCGTTCTGCACCGTCGACGCCTGGGTCCTGTGGAACCTCACCGGCGGAGCCGGGGGCACCGGACGCTCCCAACCGAGGGGCGCCTACGTCACCGACCCGTCCAACGCGAGCCGCACGCTCCTGCTCGATACGGCCACCCGCTCCTGGTCCCCCGAGCTCTGCGACCTCTTCGGCGTCCCGCTGCAGACGCTCCCCGAGGTGCGCCCCTCGGCCGGCCGCATCGCCACCGCCGCGCTCGGCGACCTCGGCCCGGCGTCGGCCGTCCTCGAGGGCGTCCCGGTCTCGGGCATCCTCGGCGACCAGCCGGCCGCCCTGTTCGGCCAGGCCTGCTTCGAGCCGGGCATGGTGAAGGTCACGTACGGCACCGGGAGCTTCGTCTTGGCGAACGCCGGGCCCGAGCGCCCGCCGGCCCCCGAGGGCCTGGTCGTCAGCGTGGCCTGGGACCTGGGCGACCACGCCCCGGCCAACGCCAACTCCGTCGCGTACGCGCTCGAGGGCTCCGCCTTCGTCTCGGGCGCCGCCATCCAGTGGCTGCGCGACGGCCTCGGCATCATCGCGAGCGCGGCCGAGATCGGACCCCTGGCCACGTCGGTCAGCGACAGCGGTGGCGTCACGTTCGTCCCCGCGCTCACCGGGCTCGGCAGCCCGCAGTGGGATCCCGGGGCGCGCGGGATCATCACCGGCCTCACCCGCGGCGCCGGGCGGGCCCAGCTGGCGCGCGCGTGCGTCGAGGCGATGGCGTTCCAGGTGCGCGACATGACCGACGCCATGGCCGCGGCGTCGGCCTACCCGCTGTCCGCGTTGCGCGCCGACGGCGGGGCCGCCGTCATGGACCTCTTGCTCGAGCTCCAGGCCGAGCAGAGCCGCATGCCCGTGGCGCGCCCGCGAGCGCTCGAGTCGACCGCGCTCGGGGCCGCGACGATCGCGGGCTTGGCCGAGGGTGTGTGGTCGTCGCTCGACGAGCTGGCCGCGCTGTGGGAGGCCGAGACGGTCTTCGAGCCGCAGCTCCCGCCGGAGCTGGCCGACGCGACCTACGCGGTATGGGGACGCGCCGTCGACAAGGCGCGCGGATGGGCGGACGGATCCGACCCCCCAAAGACGGCTGGGCTGAGCTGAGCGTCGCGGCAGTACGCTCACAGAGCCCGGCGCCCGGCCGGCCGGAGCGAGGAGGCCGCAGGTGAGTACCTCGGACTTGGAAGGCTGGTGCACCGACCCCTTCGGCCGCCACGACGCGCGCTGGATGTCCGACGGCGTCCCCACCAAGCTCGTGCGTGACGGCAACGGCGTGGAGTCCTACGACGACCCGCCCGACGAGGAGTGGACCGTGACCCCCACGCCCATCGTGGTGGACGTGCCGCCCGACCCCAGCCGCCAAGACGCGCTGCGCGAGCAGATGGGCCACGCCGCTGAGTTCGGGTCCACCTGGGGCTCGCACATGCCCATGCCGGGCGAGCACGACCGCGACACCTGAGCACGCCATCGATCGGCCCGCCCGGCATCCCACCCCGCGGGGTTCGAGGTCTCACTGCTCGCTAACGTGGCGGGCCGGAGGGGACCCTTTCTTGGCGATCGGGCGTGATGGGCGGTAAGAGGGAGCGGCACATGTCGAGTTGGCGTCCGGCGCTGTGTTCCACGTTCGCGGCCGTCGTGCTCATGGCCGGCGTCCTCCAATGGGTTGGCGCGCCAGACGCCGCCTCCGCGCCGGTCGCATCGGCGACCGTCGGGACCGAGCCGTTCGACGTCGCGGTCGACAGCGCGACGGAGAGCGCCTACGTCACGAACTTCGGGAGCAACACGGTCTCGGTGCTCGACACGACCGCGTGCGACGGGACCCACCAGACGAACTGCGCGCCGATCGGCACGGCCAACGTCGTTTCCGAGCCCAGGGATGTCGCGGTCGACGACACCACGAATACCGTCTACGTCGTCAACTCCGGAGCCGTGGAGGGCTCCGGAGCGGGCGTGCTCTCGGTGTTCAACGGGGCAACCTGCGACGCCGGGAACGTGAGCTCATGTGCGTCGATCGCCGAGCCGGTCGTCGGCGATTCGCCCTTCGGCGTGGCCGTCAACGCCTCGACCAACACCGTGTATGTGACCAACGAAAGCTCGGACTCCGTCTCCGTGCTCGACGGCGCGACCTGCGACGCCAGTAACCAGTCGAACTGCACCCCGATCGCCACGGTCACGGTGGGGAGCGAGCCGAAGGGTGTCGCTGTCGACGCCACGACCGACACGGTCTATGTGGGGAATTACGGGTCGAACTCCGTTTCGGTGATCGACGGGGCGGTGTGCGACGCCACCAACCAGAGCAACTGCACCCCGGTCGGGACCTCCGACGTGATGCAGGGCCCAAGGGGAGTCGCCGTCGACGCGAAAACCGACTCGGTCTACGTCGCTGACTCCGAGTCCAATACGAACGGCAGCGACACGGGGTCCTTCGGAGGCGCGGCCGGGGTCTTCACCGGCCTCGTCTCGGTGATCGACGGCGCCACGTGTGGTGCGGCGAGCCAGAGCAATTGCAATGCCGTCGGCAGTGCCGCGGTCGGGTATACCCCGGAGGACGTGGCGGTCGACGAGGGGACGAACACCATCTACGCGACGAACTACGGCGGTATCGCAGGGGCCGATGTCTCGGTGATCGACGGCGCAACGTGCGACGCAACGACGCAATCCGGCTGCGAGGCGAGCTGGTCCGTGGCGGCCGGGGGAACTGACACAGGCATCGCCGTCGACCCTTCGACGGCGTCACAACCCGACAGCGTCTACGTCACCAACTACGGCTCGGACACGGTGTCGACCTTCGGCCAGCCCGCCCCACCGACAGGCACCACCGCCGAGGCGTCCGGTCCCGGGGCGGCCACGGTCACATGGGCGGCCTCGACGGCAGGCCAGCTCCCCGTGGACAGCGTGGGGCTCTCCGGTGTCGCCGGCGAGTTCACGTACAAAATTCAGCCCAAGCCCGCGTGCAGCGCGTGCACCGGGCTCGTCGTGGGGGACACGCTGAATTCGAGTGGTTCGCTGGTGCCCGTCACGCAGGCGACCGTCAGCGGATTGACGCCAGGGACGAGCTACACGTTCACCGTGGTGGCGAGCAACGCCGCGGGGCCGAGCCCCGCCTCGCATGCCGCCCCTCCCCTGACCGCCAACAGCGTGTCCATCGCCCCGTCCTCGCTCACCAACGCCTTCGAGGGGGAGTCGCTCTCGCAGCAGCTCTCGGCAAGCGGCGGAACCGCTCCGTACACGTTCGTCGTCGCGAAGGGGAGCCTGCCGCCCGGATTGTCGCTCTCCGCGAGTGGCCTCCTCTCCGGGGAGCCGACGGCGGCGGGTACCACCTCCTTCACGATCGAGGCCACGGATTCCTCCGCACCCCCGCTCCGCACGTTCGTTCCCTATGTGATGAGCGTGTCGCCTGCTCCCGCATACGCACAGCTCTCTCCCAAGACCAGCCCGCCCGCCTCGGAGGGTGCGGCCACGGCCTACGACGCGGCGACGAACTCGGTCCTCGCGTTCGGAGGGCACACCAAGGCGTCGGCCGCGAGCAGCGCGACCTGGAGCTGGAACGGTTCGAACTGGTCTGCCAAGAAGCCGACCACCTCACCACCCGGACTGTCGGGAGCATCGCTCGCCTACGACACGACGACGAAGACGGTGGTCCTGTTCGGTGGCATCACGGCAACGTCAAAGGCGACGAACGCCACCTGGACGTGGAACGGCACGACCTGGACGGCGGCGTCGCCGGCGACGAGCCCGCCCGTGCGGGCCGACGCTGCCATGGCCTACGACGCCACCACGAAGACGGTCGTCCTGTTCGGCGGCACCAATGGCACGACGGATCTGAGTGACACCTGGAGCTGGAACGGCACGACCTGGACCAAGCTCGCGCCGTCGGCGATCCCCGCAGCACGGTCGTCCTCCTCGATGACGTTCGACACGGCGACCAAGAGCCTGGTGCTCTTCGGCGGTTCGGGCGCGAGCGGGCTGCTCGGCGACACGTGGTCCTGGAACGGCACGACCTGGACGAAAGTCTCGACCAGCGGGCCGTCGCCGCGGGCTGGGGCGGCGGCGGACTACGACGGTGACACCGCGACGGTCTTCCTCTTCGGTGGGTTCGGCGGTTGTGCAACCTGCAGCACCGTGCTCGCCGACACCTGGACATGGGACGGTTCAACGTGGTCGCAGCTCAACACGGCGACTCCGCCCGCCGGCCGCTACTTCGCGGCCCACGCCTTCGACGCCCACAGCGGCCAGCTCGTCATCTTCGGAGGAACGAGCGGCTCGGGCTTCCCGACGTGCGCGTCCAGCTGCACCCCGCTTTCGGACACCTGGGCGTCCTCCTACGGCGCAGCGCCGAGTCTCGTCTCGGGCGTCACCGTCTCCTCCCTGAGCGACAGCCAGGTCTCGCTGTCGTGGAGCGCGCCGGACTCGTGGGGCGGCTCGGCGGCGGAGCAGTACGTCATCAGCGCATCGACGCCGAACACCAATGGTGTCGCGCAGTGGACCGTCCCGGCGCCGAGCACGACGACGACGATCGGCGATCTCTTCGACGGCACTCCGGTCAGCTTCACCGTCGCGGCGGAGAACGCGGACGCGCAGACGACGGGCCCTTCGTTCCAGTCCGCCACGGTCTCTCCGTCTCCGACGCTCGACGTGACGAACACCGTCACCTTGTCGGCGCCGCCGAGCGCCACTCCCAGCGACACGAACAACTGCCGGTTCCTGGGTTCGTCGGGCAGTGCGTGCTTCACCTTCCAGCAGAACTTCTTCGTGCAGGAGGAAAACGCCGGGCCTGGCGCCGTGCCGGGCCTCTGGATCCAAAACGTCTTGTGGGTCGGTGACACGAGCAGCGGCTGGATGGACCGCTCGGAGACAAACATCTGGGATCTGTCTGCAGCCGGGTGGGTCTACTGGGCCTACTCACAGCCGACGACCGCCTCGCTGGCTTCGTTCCCCGCGGCCATCTCCGTCACCACGTCGGTCGAGCCGGACAAGGTGGAATTCAGCAGCTCCGGCGCGGGCAGCGACTACTCGAGCTGGTCGGTCCCGTCAGTGGCCGAGTCGGTCCCGTACGCCGTCGTGTACAACCCGAAAGACACGACCACCTCCGAAGACGTCTACGCCTCTCCCCAGGCCATGCTGGTCGGCCCGGGCGGCGGGTCTTCGGTGACCTTCGGATCGGGCACGACCGGCAGCCTCACCTCCGAAGGCGTGCTCGCGGACGGCAGCATGCAAGGGGGCTACCAATGCCCGATTACCCCGAACTACTCCTCGACCGCGGAGACCAGTACGGATCTGGGATGGACGGTCTCGGGCGCCATGGCCGCCTTCGCCTACTCGAGCGGCTCGACGCTCGACGGCGTCGCGTTCCTGCCACAGCAGTCGTCCTGCGTCCTGCCGCCGGCGGCGCCGTCGTTCACCAACCTGCGCTTGAAGCCACCGTTGCTAGTGCCTACCGGGTAATGAGTTTTTCGCCCGATGTCTCCAAGACCATAAACTGATCGGTGCATAGTTTCTAGAGACGTCCTCGGCGCTCTCGATTGAGCCTGTGCGCGGACCCCCCAAATTCCGAATTCGCCTCCACAGGCACGGCTCTCACCCCCGGAGGTCCGATCCACGGGGCTCCGAGCCAACGAGCTCGGCGCCGCTCAGCCAAACAGCTTCGGAAACCAGAAATAAAGCAAGGAAATCCTTGTTATATTGACCGAAGAGAAGCGGCCTGACCGCAGACCGCTCGGAAGGGTGGGCAGCCATGAGCGTGGCGATCGTGACAGGGGCATCCCGGGGGCTCGGGCAGGCACTGGCGACGGGACTGGCCCGATCCGGCTGGTCGCTCGTCATCGACGGACGGGACGAGGCCACCTTGAATGTGGCCGCCGCCCTCATCCGAGCCGAGGCGGCCGACGGGGCCCGCGTCGTCGCCGTCCCCGGAGACATCACCGACGGGGACCATCGCCACGACCTGACCGCCGCCGCGTTCGAGCTGGGCGGGCTCGACCTCGTCGTGAACAACGCCGGGACGCTCGGTGCGTCGCCGCTCCCCTTCCTCTCCGACTACCCGCTGGACGAGCTTCGCGTCGCCTTCGAGGTGAACGTCGTGGCGCCCCTCGGCCTGATCCAGGACGCGCTCCCGCTCCTCCTCGACTCGAAGCACCCACGCCTCGTCGACATCACCTCGGACGCCGCGGTCGAGGCCTACGAAGGCTGGGGCGGCTACGGCGCCGGCAAGGCGGCGCTCGAGCACCTCGGCGCGGTCCTGGCCGCGGAGTTCCCCACGCTGACCGTATGGTCCGTCGACCCGGGCGACCTGCGGACCGTCATGCACCAGGCCGCGTTCCCCGGCGAGGACATCTCGGACCGGCCCGAGCCGACGACCGTGGTGCCGGCCTTCCTCGAGCTGATCGCGAGCGACCGCCCCAGCGGCCGCTACCGGGCCGCCGAGTTCGCCACCACGGGAGCACCGGCATGAGCGCCCTGGCGGCTCCGGCCGACACCACCACGTTCCACGGCGACACGCTCGCAGCCCCACGGCTGCCCGAGCTGCACCCGCTCGCGTTCGAACTCCCGCCCGAGCTCGAGGCGCCCGCGCCGCCCGAGTACCGCGGCATGACGCGCGACGCCGTGCGCATGCTCGTCGCCACCAAGTCGGACGGCGCCCTCGTGCACTCGCACTTCTCCGAGCTGCCGCGCTTCCTCGACATGGGCGACCTCGTGGTGATCAACACCTCGGGGACGCTCGCCGCCGAGCTCGATGGCACCGCACCCGACGGCTCGGCCGTCCAGGTCCACCTCTCGACCCAGCTGCCCGCCGGACTGTGGACGCTCGAGGTCCGACGCAACGGACGTTCCTATTTGGACGCGGACCCAGGCACTACCATCCGCCTGCCCGGCGGGGGCCACGCCGCCCTGCTGGGTGCCTACTCCCCCGGCCCCGGTGGGGTCGGCGTGCGTCTGTGGATCAGCCGGCTCGAGACGCCCGAGCGCCTCCACAGCTATCTCGCTCGATACGGTCGGCCCATCCGCTACGGCTACGTCCGTGGCAGCTACCCGATTTCGGCGTACCAGAACGTCTACGCCACCGAGCCGGGATCGGCCGAGATGCCGAGCGCCGGACGCCCCTTCACCCCCGAGGTGATCACCCGCCTGGTGGCCAAGGGCGTCGGCATCGCGCCGCTCTTGCTGCACACCGGCGTCGCCTCGCTCGAGGCCAACGAGCCGCCGTACGCCGAGTACTTCAAGGTCTCCCTCCCGACGGCGCACCGCATCAATGACACGCGGCGCTCCGGCGGGCGCGTCGTCGCGGTCGGCACCACCGTGGTGCGCGCGCTCGAGTCCGTCGTGGACGAACATGGGCACGTGCATCCGAGCGAGGGCTGGACCGAGACCATCGTCTCACCCGAGCACCCGGTTCGCTCCATCGACGGCTTCCTGACCGGGTGGCACGAGCCCGAGGCCTCGCACCTCGCCATGCTCGAGGCCATCGCCGGGCGCCCGCTGCTCGAGGCCTCCTACGCCGCCGCGCTGGAGGAGGGCTATCTCTGGCACGAGTTCGGCGACGTCCACCTGATCTTGCCGTGACCACGCGCCCGCCGACGGTGACCGAGGCCGGGGTGCCGACCGAGCCGGATCCCACCGGTACCGCCGGTTCCGCAGCGGCGGAGTCGCCCCTTCACCAACTGCCGACGACGCGCCGCGCCATCCTCAACCTCCTCAAGCGCCAGGGCCCGCTGAACGCGTCGGCCGTCGCCCAGGCGCTCGCTCTCACGCCGGCGGCCATCCGTCTCCAGCTGTCGCGCCTCGAAGAGGACGGGCTGCTGGCGCACCACGACGAGGTGCCCGAGGGCGCCGGCCGGGGACGGCCCCGCCACGTCTACGAGCTGACGTCGGCCGCCGAGGCGCTCTACCCCAAGCGTTACGGCGACCTCACGACCGAGCTCCTCGGCTACCTCGGCGGCCCCGGCGCCTCCCAGGTCGACGAGCTCTTCGAGCAGCGCCGCCAGCGGCGCGTGGCCGGGGCGCTGCCGCGCACCTCGCACCTGCCCTTCGACGAGCAGGTGGCGGCGCTGACCAAGATCCTCGACGAGGACGGCTACCTGGCCGAGGCCGAGCGGCTGCCCGACGGCAGCTGGCGCATCACCGAGCACAACTGCGCCATCTTGACCGTGGCCCACGGCTTCTCTCAGGCGTGCACGAGCGAGCTTGCGTTCATCCGCGAGGCGTTGCCCGGCGCGACGGTGCGCCGTGTCGCCCACCTGATGGACGGCGCGCACGTGTGCGCCTACGTGGTCAGCCCGCCGACGTCGTAGAGTCCGCGTCCCGGATCTCGAGGACGGACGCGCCGTCCACTTCGTGGATCTCCTTCTGCAGCAGCTCGATCAGGTGCTGCCCACCGATCTCGATGACGAACTCGTCGACCGCCCGGCCGTCGTCGCGCTCGAGGATGTTGATGGCGACGATGTCGCCCCCCACGGCCCCGATGCGGCTGGCGACGAGTCCCAGGGCGCCGGGCCGGTCGGGCAGTCCGATGCGAACGACATACCCAGCCATGACGCAAACGTTAGGCCGTCAATGTGAACTGCCTGTTTCGAAACCTTGACGATTTCGGCGGGCCGTCGTGGCCTGCGAATACGTGGGCTGACACACCTCAGGCCCGACTCATGCCGACGCCACCTTCGGCCGCGACGGGACGTACTCGTCCACGTACTCACGCTCGGAGAGCCGGGCGATCTCCTTCATCAGCTCGTCGGTGAAGGCCCGGCATTCGGTGTGGTCGTGGTTCTCCAGCGGGTGGGCGGGGTCCTCGGGCGGGTCCATCTGCATGGGCGGGCCGAAGCGGATGCGCACCGTCTTGAACGGGCGCATCCAGTTGGAGTTGACCGGCTGGACTTCGACCGTGCCCATGACACCGACGGGGATCACCGGCACGCCGCACTCCCGGGAGAGCCGGGTCACGCCGGTGCGGCCCTTGTGCACTTGCTGGTCGAGGGTGCGGGTCCCCTCCGGGTAGAGGCCGAGAATGTGGCCCTTGCCGAGCACGTCCGAGCGCGCCGTGTCGAGCGCTCGCTCCGAGGCGCTCCCGCCGCCACGCTTGATCGGGATCTGGCCGGCGGCCCGGAAGAACCAGGCCGTCTTCCACGAGTCGAAGTACTCGGCCTTGGCGAGGAACGTCACCTTGCGCGCCACCACGAGGGGGATGAAGAACGAGTCGCAGAAGGACTGGTGGTTGGCCGCCAGCACCGCCGGGCCGTGCTTGGGGATGTTCTCGCGCCCTTCGACCTTCACCCGGAACAACAGGAGGAAGATCGGGGTCAGCACCGCCTTGAGCACCCAGTAAGCCACGTCGTCCAAGGTACCCCCCGGCGGCCCGTCCCGCACCGGTCCCGTTGCGTGCTCCCGGTTCGGCCGCGGGCTCGCTGCACCGGCTCGTGCCGATGTGATGGACTGCGGGGCCGCTCGCCCCGCGCCAAGGAGGTCCACCCGTGACGACTGAGACGTTGACCGCCGAACCGTTTCTTTCTGGCCTCTTCTTCGGCGAATGCCCCCGCTGGCACGACGGCCGGCTCTGGTACTCGGACTTCTTCGACCACGCCGTCTTCTCGGCGTCGCCCGAGGGTGAGCGCCGGGTCGAGGTCGCCTTCGACGGCGAGCCGGCCGGCCTGGGGTGGCTCCCCGACGGCCGGCTGCTCATCAATTCCCGGCTCGACCGCGTCATCATGCGCCGCGAGCCGGATGGGACCCTGGTGCGCCACGGCGACCTCAAGCCCTGGGCCACCTGGCACGCCAACGACATGGTGGTGGCGTCGAACGGCCAGGCCTATGCCGGCAACTTCGGCTTCGACCTCGACAGCCTCTACGCCGGGACGCTCGACGCCGCCCAGATCGGTCCGACCTCCCTGATCCGGGTCGACCCCGACGGCACCAACCACCAGGCCGCCGGCGACCTCGCCTTCCCCAACGGCGCGGTCATCACCGAGGACGGTGCGACGCTCGTGATCGCCGAGAGCATGGGCGGCAAGCTCACCGGGTTCGACCGCACCGCCGACGGCACGCTCACCAACCGGCGCGACTGGGCGGTGCTGGCGGGCATCGCTCCGGACGGAATCTGCCTGTGTGCCGACGACACCATCTGGGTCGCCAACGCGTTCGCGCCCGAATGCGTACGCGTCGCCGAAGGCGGCGAGGTGCTCGAGCGGGTGACGACGTCGACGAACTGCTTCGCCTGCATGCTCGGCGACGACGACCGCCGCACGCTGTATCTGGTCACCGCACGCGACAGCCACGACGCCAAGGCCCGGGCCGAGCGGCACGGTGCGATCGAGAAGGTCCGCACCTCGGTGCCCGGCGCGGGGCTGCCGTGAGGGCGCGGGCCGGGCGGCCTGATTAACCGAGTTTGGTCAGCGCAGTCCGCAGGTTGCGCACGGCCTGGCCGATACGCTGCTCGTTCTCGATGAGCGCGAAGCGGACGTGGCCGTCCCCGCCGGGCCCGAACCCGACCCCGGGCGACGTGGCGACGTCCGCTTCGTTGACCAGGTACTTCGAGAACTCCAGGGAGCCCATCTCGCGGTAGGGCTCGGGGATGGGGGCCCAGACGAACATCGTCCCCTTGGGGGGGACGAGCCTCCACCCGATGCGGTTGAGCCCGTCGCAGAGCGCGTCGCGCCGCGAGCGGTAGATCTCGTTGACCTCCTTCGGGTATTCGGGCGCCTCGTTCATGGCCACGATGGCAGCGATCTGGATGGGCTGGAACGTCCCGTAGTCGAGATAGGTCTTCAGCTTGGTCAGCGCCTGAACGATCTCGGCGTTGCCGAGGACGAAGCCGACGCGCCACCCGGGCATGGAGAACGACTTGGTCAGGGTGTAGATCTCGACGGCGACGTCGGTGGCGCCGGGTACCTGGAGGATGGACGGGGGGTCGTAGCCGTCGAAGCCGAGGTCGGCGTAGGCGAAGTCGTGGACGAGCACCACGTCGTGCTCCCGGGCGAACTCGACCAGGCGCTCCATGAAGGACAGGTCCACGCACGCCGTCGTCGGGTTGTGGGGGAAGGAGAGGACGATCACCCGCGGCTTGGGCCACGACTCCTCCCAGGCGTGGCAGAGCCCGTCGAAGAACGCCTCCCCCGGGTCCGGCGCGTCCTCGGACTCGACGTTTGGGCCTTGCAGTGGCACCTGGCGGATGTCGGCGCCGGCGAAGAGAGGCCCCCAGATGTGGATGGGGTACGAGGGCGAGGGCACCAACGCGGTGTCGCCCGGCCCGACCAGGATCCACATGAGGTGGGAGAACCCTTCCTTGGCGCCGATGGTCGTCACCACCTCGGTCTCGGGGTCGAGCTCGACCGCGAACTTGCGTTGGTACAGGTCGGTGATGGCGCTGCGCAGCTTGGGGATGCCCCGGGAGGCGGAGTAGCGGTGGTTGCGCGGGTTGCGCGCGGCCTCGGCCAGCTTGCTCACGGCGACGTCGGGCGAGGGCAGGTCGGGGTTCCCGAAACCGAGGTCGATGACGTCCCGACCGGCTCGCCGCGAAGCCGCCTTGAGGTCGTTGATGGTGGCGAACACGTAGGGCGGCAACCCGTTGATCCGGCGGAACTCCATCGTTGAAGTCTACGGCCCGCTTCCGACCTCCCCCGACGACCTCTCTCCGGACGCAGCGCGTGCGGCTGCCACCAGCGCCCTCACGTCAACGGGCCACCCGAAGATCGCCCACGTGGCGCCGGCATCGTGCAGCCCACGTAGCCGGTCGGCCAGGCTGGGCACCGCGGGCGGCGACGGGCCGGCCCACGTCACCTCGACCCTGTCGGGCCCGGACGCGCGCGCCGCGACGACCTCGGGGCCCGTGTCCCAGACGTTCAGCGCGGCACCCGCCGCGCGCGCCTCCTCGATACGCCCGGCCGGTCCACCCGCCACCCACACGGTGATCCCGGCCTCGACCAGCGTGCGGGCCAGCGCCACCATGTCGGCGCGCCGCTCGGCCGCCGGCAGGAACGGGATGCCGTACGCCCGGTTCTCCTCCGCGCTCAGGCCGTCGCCGGTCCCGAGCCCGGCGATGACGCGCCCGGGGGCCAACGATGCCAGCGCGGCGAACTGTTCGGCGATCACCGCGTTGGGGGCGAGGCCGACGCGCGCGACAAGCGTGCCGAGGAACGGTCCCTCCCCGGCGTCCTCGGCCGGGGCGAGTCGCGCTGCCAGGGCACCGAGGACCGGGAACGGGGCGAGCGCGGGCCGCTCGGGCTGGCCCAAAGGCCAGATGTGGTCGTAACAGAAGAGGCCGTCGACGCCCGCGGCGACGGCGGCGTCCGCCGCGGCGAACGCGTCGGTCGGCGTGTCGCAGAACGTCGGCAGCACGACCCCCGTGCGGATCACCACAGGCCCCCTTGGCGTGCCGACAGCGCACCGCCGACCGCGCCCGACCGCTCGCCGAAAGCTGCTGGGACGATCACCACCGGCGGGCGCCGGTCACCGCCCTCCACCAGCTCGCCGTAGGTGACGCGGGCGGCGTCGATGAGGAGGCTGCCTGCCTGCACCACCCCGCCGCCGAGGACGAAGCAGTCCGGGTCGAGGATGCTGGCCAGGTTGGCCAGGCCGAAACCGATCCACCACCCCACCTCCTCGATGACCTGCCGCGCCGCCGGGTCCCCCCCGCCGGCCGCCGCCGACACGTCCTCACCCCGCACGCCCTCGGGGTCGCCGCCCGCCAGCCGCACCACCTCGCTGAGCCGGCCCGCCAGGGCCGCCTCCCGGGCGCGCACGCCCAGGCCGGCGCCCGAGGCGAAGCGCTCCCAACAGCCGCGGCGCCCGCACGGGCAGGGAGGCCCGTTGGGGTCGACGACCATGTGGCCGATCTCGCCGGCGAAGCCGGCGGCGCCCACTTGCACGCGGTCGTCGATCACGATGCCGCCGCCGATGCCCGTGCCGAGCGTCACCATCACGACGTGGTGGTGGCCGCGGGCGGCACCCAGACGATGTTCGGCGAGGACGGCGAAGTTGGCGTCGTTCTCGATCAGCACCGCACGCCCGGGCAGCCGCTCACCGATCAAGGCGGTCCAGTCGACGCCCTGGGCCTGCGGCAGGTTCGGCGCGAAGCACAGCCGCCCCTGCCGGTCCACCATGCCTGCCGCGCCCACCCCGATCGGTGCGGGCGGGTCGACCGGGGTCGCTGCGCCCAGCGTGGCGTCGAGCTCGGCGACGACCTGGGCCACGGCGTCGGCCACGTGACTACCGACAATCTCGCGGGTGCCCGTCGGGGTGGGGACGCGGACCTCGGCGACGATGTCGTGCCGGGGGCCGAGCGCCACGCCGAGGACCTTCGTCCCGCCGATGTCGATCCCGTAGGTCACGCCGGCGCCGTCGTGCGGCCCCGCGCCCGAACTCACGAGATGGACTCGACCCTTGCCTTCAGCTCTCGCATGGCCGTGGCCATGATGCGGCTGGTGGCCCGCATCTTGATGAAGCCTGGAATGGGCACGCGCAGCTCGGCCTCGAGGTGGTAGGTGACCTCGGTGGTCCCGCCCTCGCCCGGGTCGAAGACGTAGCTGCCGTCGAGCTTGGTGGTGATGTCGCCCTGGGTCAACTTCCAGGCGAGGACGTGGGGCGCGTCGGTGTAGTCGTAGGCGAGGGTGTAGCTCGTGCTGCGTCCGAAGGCGGCGGCGCGGAACGTGACGAGCTGGGCACGGCCCTCGGGATCGCGCTCTTTGATCTCGACCTCTTTGATGTCGGCAGCCCACTCGGGGTATCGCTCGAGATCGGCCGCGACCTCAAAGCACCGCCCGGGGGGCGCTGCAACTGAAATGTGCTCTGTGGCTTGATCGGCCACGGTGCGTGGTTCCTTCCTTAGTCGTCCGCGCGCTGTCCCGGCGGAGCGTCAGACTGCCACTCCGCCAACGCATCGGCCAGCCTAGAAGCGAGAACGTCGGTGTCGAAGGTTTTCTGCACACGGCTTCGGGCGGCACGGCCCATACGCCGGCGCCGGGTCGGGTCGGCCAGGAGCGTCCGCAGGGCCTCGGCGACCGCCCCGGGATCCTCGGGGGCGTCGACCACCAGGCCGGTCACCCCATTGAGCACCGCCTCGGCCGCCCCGCCGCTGGCGCCCGCGATCTGCGCGACGCCGGCCGCCGCCGCCTCCAGGAACACGATGCCAAACCCCTCTTGCTCGAGCCCCAGCCAGCGGTTGTGACAGGCCATGACGAAGACGTCGGCGGCGCCGAGCAGCGCCGAACGGTCGGCATCGCTCACCCGCCCGAGCACCCGCACGGTCACGGGGCTCCGGGCGCCCAGGCGCTCGAGGCGGGCGCGCTCGCGGCCTTCCCCGGCGATGGCCACGGTGAGGTCGGGATACGAAGGGGCCAGACGGTTCGCCGCCTCGATGAGCACGTCCATGCCCTTGCGCGGAACGAGCCGGCTGACGCTGGCGACGAGTGGGCCGTGTGCGGGCAGCCCGAGCCGCGAGCGCGCGGCGCGGCGTTCCGGCGCCTTGAGGGGCGTGATGGCGCCGGCGTCGACGCCGGGCGGGATGTCGATGACGTTCGCCGTCAGGCCCGGCGCGGCGCGAGTCCCCTCGGACGCGGGGTAGCCGCCGGCCGAGACGATGAGGGCGGCTCCGTCGAGCACTCGACGGAGCGCGGTCCGCGAGCCGGGCAGCCGCGCCGGCACGGTGACCTCGGCACCGTGGAGCACGACGCCGTAGGGCACGTCGAGGTGGGGGCCCAGGAGGCCCAACGGGAGCGCGGGGTCGAGCAGCACGAGCCCGATCTCGTGCTGCGCCACGCACCGCCGCACGGCGGCAAGGGCGGCGGGTGTCGGGAAGAAGAGGATGGACCCCGGGACTCGTTCGATCCGGATGCCGCGCTGGGCCTGAGCGGCGTCGAAGGCCGCGGCGTCCGCGTCCGACGAGGCCGTGAGCACGACGAAGGACGCTGGGTCGAGGCGGGACCACAGGTCCCACAGGTAGTTCTGGATCCCGCCGACCTTGGGCGGGAAATCGTTGGTGACAAGCAGGTGGCGCTTCACGCGCCACTCCGCTGACGGCGGTGGTCAGCCCGCCTTACTGCTGAAGCGCAGCGTCGGCACAAGGCCGGCGCGCTCGAGCATGCGCATGGCGCGGGCCTCGTCGGCGTCGATGACAACGGCGTCATCGGGCTCCCGTTCGAGGAGGAAGCTCACGACGCAGTCGTCGCAGGCCTCGGTGTCCTTGAGCGCGCAGCGGTCGCAGTCGATGGTCAGCCCGCCCTCGGGCTGCTGGTCGATGTCCCTGGATTTCGCCATTGCGGTGACCCTCTCTGTTGGCGCCCAGCTTGACCAGGGGGTGTGACACCACCAGGACGTCGTGGTGACGCGCCGAGGCGCTGACTCGCGGCACGAGCTAGCGCGCCGGGAGGGCGGCCAGGGCCGTGCGCAGGGTCTCGTCGACGCCCCAGGCCACGCTCTCGGCGAGCACCGCGTCGGGCGCGGCCACGACGAGAAAGGGCGACGCGGCGCGGTAGTCGCGCGAAGGCGGGTGTGCTCATGACGACCGGGACGCCGAGGCGGGCCGGGGCGTCGCCTGCGAGCTCGCGGATGGCGGCCGGGTCGTCGGCGGGCGCGCTCCTCGTGACCACGGCGACGCGGGCGGCGGAGCCGAGACGGGCGTGGAGTTCGTCGAGGGCGGCCCACAGGTCGCGGCAGCCGAGGCAGTCCGCAGTGAGGAAGAGGAGCAGAACCGGGGCGGTCGTTTTCACGACGTCGACTCGGCACGGGACGCCGTCGGGCCCGACGCCGACGACGTCGCGCGGGCGCGTCGTCGGTGGGCCGGCGGTGGTGGGGATCGGGCGGAGCCGGCGCAGGATGTCGGCCGGCGGCTCGGTCACGGCGCCGTCGTCACGACGCTCTGGACGGCGCGCCCGGCTCCTGGGCCTCCTCGTCGGTGAGCTCCACGACGCTGCGGCCGTGGCCGCACCAGCGGCACACGACGTCGTCGACGTGACGCACCAGGACCTCCTCGTCCTCGATGACCAGGTCGCCGCCCACCGTGAAGTGGTGGAACGCCTTCGTCGTCTGCGAGATCGTGACGTCGAAGCGGGTGAGGTTGCCGCAGGCGTCGCAACGGTATCGAGGAAGGCTCACCCCGTTCACGGTAGTCCGCGACGTGGTGGGCGCTTCCCTGAAGCGGGGCGCACTACGCGGCGCCGATGACCTCGCCGGACTCGATCTTCGACAGCGTGACGCCCGGGGCTGAGCTGCCCTCAGGCGGCCGCCCGGCCCCCAGCGCGTGCTCCTCGGTGTCGAACACGGAGACAGAGACGCCGTGCGTGTCGTCGAGGGCGATGAAGTACGCACACTGGAACCCGGGCGCCTGCCTCATGGTCGGGATGACGTCCGACTCGAGGCCCTTCTTCGCCTCGGCCAGATCGTGGATGTTCTGCGTGAATCACGACTGCGTGCATCGTCGGCCTCCTCGGTGTCGCTTCGGCAACTGGCGTGTGGGATTCTTCCACCGCTGTCCGGCGGGTTCCACCGAGAGGGCCTGCCGGTGGCGCCGGACGCGTAGGGCGACGGCGGGCCGGCGGGCCGGCGGGCCGGCGGATGGGGCTTCCAAATGCTAAATGCGGTCGAGGAGCTCGCTCTTCTTGGCGGCGAACTCCTCCTCGGAGATGATGCCGCGGCGGCGCAGGTCGTCGAGCTCGATGAGGCGGTCCCGTATCTCGAAGGCGACCGTTGCCTTCGCCTGTGCCGTTGGAACGGGGGCGGGGGAGGTGGCCGGTGCCGGTGCCGGTGCAGGCACGGGTCGGCCCGGGTCGGTCTCCTGGGTCGACGACGTGGTCGTCGACACGCCGACGCCGAAGGGTGGCGTGTCGTGCTGGTCGTGGGAGACGTCGTCGTCACGGGCGGGGCCGCGGCGCATGTCGTACGGCAGCATGTCCGCGGGGATGGCCTCGCGTTGGCCGCCGCCCACGATCTCGTTGATCTGCGAGTTGATGACGCGCTGGACGACCGCCGGCCGGCGCATGTACTCGAGCGTCATGGAATCGTCCTCGCCCTGCACGTCGATGACCAAGCTGCCGGTGCTGAGCAGCCGCTCGACGAGCGTCTGGCGCACATTGACCTCGGTGATGCGCTGGAGGCGCAACTGCACGGTGTCGCGGCCAAGGATCCCCTGTCGCACGAGGATGCGGGTCGACGTGAGCGCGACGTCGTAGGACCGCCAGCGGACGTAGCGGCCGAGCAGCCAGAGGCCGGGGATCAGCGCTAAGACGATGACCGGGTAGTTGGTCCAGCCCGGCGGGTTCTTCCAGAGGATGAGGATCACCAGCAGGGCGGCCCACACCCCGATGGAGGTGAAGAGGGGGCCGAAGAGGAAGATCCAGTGCGGGTGCAATTCGGCCAGCAACTCCTCGTCCTCGTTGAGGAATTTCCGAGGCAGGGCCATCGCGTCCAGGGTACCGGCGGGACCTGGCGATCTGGGGACGGCCGGAGGCCGGAGGCGCCGGGCACCGGGCACCGGGCACCGGGCACCGGGCACCGGGCACCGGGCACCGGGCACCGGGCACCGGGCACCGGGCACCGGTCGACATAGCCTTCTGCTGATGCCCTATGCCGAGGTGGAACCCGAAGAGGTCAAGGCGCGGATCGCCCGCGGCGAAGACGTCTTCCTCTTGGACGTCCGCGAGCCCGACGAGGTGCAGGCGTGGGCCTACCCCATCGGCGTGAACATCCCCCTCGGCCAGCTGGGCGAACGGCTCGAGGAGGTGCCCCGCGACATCACGATCGTGGTGGCTTGCCACGTCGGCGGGCGCTCCGCCGTCGCGGCGAAGGCGCTGAGCGACGCGGGGTGGAGTGCGGAGAACCTGACGGGTGGCGCAGTCGCCTGGGCGGCGAGGGACGCCGAACCCGGCGACTCGTAGAGAGTGCCGTCGACGTCACCGAGAGCGTCCCGTTGATGTCTCTGAAAAGTGTAAATCGTTCTGTTTAGAGTGCGGCGCCGGTAGGGCTGGTGGGGATCGAACCCACGACCCAAGGATTATGAGTCCTCTGCTCTGACCACTGAGCTACAGCCCCAAGCTGGTACTTCTTTTTTCTGTAGGAGGACCGCGCAACATACGCGCTAGGTCACGGTCTCCACCTCGGAGCCGCACTTGCTCGACGACGCCATGTTGTCGGACTTCCCCGAGTACGACGCCCGCCAGTAGTAGGTCCCCGCAGTGGGAAGCGACACCGGGCTCGACCCTGGAGCGGTGCCGGGCTTCGTGATGGTCTCGGGTGCGCCCTTACTCACCACAAATGTGCACTGCGCGTTCGAGTAGACGTGGTAGGTGACCGTTCCCGTCGCCGTAGAGGCGTTGGTCCCCGACAAGGTGGCCTGGTCGGTCACGGCGGTACCTGCGGGGACCGAAATCTTGGCACCCGATTGCCCCCCGCCAGATAGAGACGTGGTGGTACAGGACTGATAGACCGTGGCCCCATCGGTGGTGTACTCGCCCAGCGAGTCCCCGAAGTAGTTGGTGACGAACAGGTCGGAGCTGGACACGGCGATGCCAAGGGGTTCGTTCAACCCGGTGATCAGCGAGGCATTGAGCTTGGCGCCGGCGGTGGTGTACTCGCCCACCGAGTTGCCGCCTTCGTTGGTGACGAAGAGGTGGGAGCCGGATACGGCGATGCCAATGGGGGAGTCCAACCCGGTGATGAGCGAGGCGTTAAGCTTGGCGCCGGCGGTGGTGTACTCGCCCACCGAGTTCCCGGTGGCGTTGGTGACGAAGAGGTCGGAGCCGGACACGGCGACGCCGCTGGGTTCGTCCAACCCCGTGATCAGCGAGGCGTTGACCGTCGCGCCGGCGGTGGTGTACTCGCCCACCGAGTTCCCGCCGGCATCGTCGACGAAGAGCTCGGAGCCGGACACGGCGATGCCGCTGGGGGCGTCCAACCCGGTGATCAGCGAGGCGTTGACCGAGGCGCCGGCGGTGGTGTACTCGCCCACCGAGTTCCCGGTGGTGACGAAGAGGTCGGAGCCGGACACCGCGATGCCGTAGGGCTCGTCCAACCCGGTGATCAGTGAGGCGTTGAGTTTGGCGCCGGCGGTGGTGTACTCGCCCACCGAGTTCCCGACGATGTTGGCGACGAAGACGTCGGAGCCGGACACGGCGATGCCGCTGGGGGCGTCCAACCCGGACCCGGTGATCAGGGAGGCGTTGAGCTTGCCGCCGCCGGTGGTGTACTCACCCACCGAGTCCCCGTTGTAGTTGGTGACGAAGAGGTCGGAGCCGGACACGGCGATGCCCTCGGGTCCGTCCAACCCGGTGATCAGCGAGGCGTTGACCGTCGCGCCGGCGGTGGTGTACTCGCCCACCGAGTTGCCGCCGTAGTTGGCGACGAAGAGGTCCGAGTGGGATACGGCGATGCTGGCGGGATCGTCCAACCCGGTGATCAGCGAGGCGTTGACCGTGGCGCCGGCGGTGGTGTACTCGCCCACCGAGTTGCCGCCGTAGTTGGCGACGAAGAGGTCGGAGCCGGACACCGCGATGTCGAAGGGCTCGTCCAACCCCGTGATCAGCGAGGCGTTGACCACCGCGCCGTCGGTGGTGTACTCGCCCACCGAGTTCCCGCCGGCATCGTCGACGAAGAGCTCGGAGCCGGACACGGCGATGCCGAGGGGTCCGTCCAACCCGGTGATCAGCGAGGCGTTGACCGTCGCGCCGGCGGTGGTGTACTCACCCACAAAGCCGTCGAAGTTGGTGACGAAGAGGTCGGAGCCGGACACCGCGATGCCGCTGGGCTCTTCCAATCCGGTGATCAGCGAGGCATTGACCGTCGCGCCGGCGGTGGTGTACTCGCCCACCGAATCCCCGCCGAAGTTGACAACGAAGACGTCGGAGCCGGACACGGCGACGCCGAGGGGTGCGTCCAATCCGGTGATCAGCGAGGCGTTGAGCGTCGTGCCGGCGGTGGTGTACTCGCCCACCGAGTTCCGGCCGGCGTTGGTGACGAAGAGGTCGGAACCGGACGCGGCGATGCCGGAGGGCTCGTCCAACCCGGTGATCAGCGAGGCGTTGACCGTGGCGCCGGCGGTGGTGTACTCACCCACCGAGTTGCCGCCTTCGTTGGTGACGAAGAGGTCGGAGCCGGACACGGCGATGCCGTAGGGCTCGTCCAAGCCGGTGATCAGCGAGGCGTTGACCGTGGCGCCGGCGGTGGTGTACTCACCCACCGAGTAGTCCCCGCCGGCGTTGGCGACGAAGAGGTCGGAGCCGGACACGGCGATGCCGAAAGGTCCGTCCAACCCGGACCCGGTGATCAGCGAGGCGTTGACCGTGGCGCCTCCTGTGGTGTACTCGCCTACTGAGTTCCCGTCGGCGTTGGTGACAAAGAGGTCGGAGCCGGACACCGCGATGCCCTCGGGTCCGTCCAACCCGGTGATCAGCGAGGCGTTGAGCTTGGCGCCGGCGGTGGTGTACTCGCCCACCGAGTTGCCGCCGTAGTTGGCGACGAAGAGGTCGGAGTGGGATACGGCGATGCTGACGGGATCGTCCAACCCGGTGATCAGCGAGGCGTTGACCGTGGCGCCGGCGGTGGTGTACTCACCCACCGAACCGCCGTAGTTGGCCACGAAGAGGTCGGAGCCGGATACCGCGATGTCGAAGGGCTGGTCCAAGCCGGTGGTCAGCGAGGTGAGGGTGCCGTTCCCGCAGGTCGGCGTGCTGGAAGGCGAGGTCATGGAACTGGGGACGCTGGCGGCTTGTGCCGGTCCGGCCACGACGGCCCCAGCCCCGGCTGCGGCGACGGTTGAGAGGATCACCAGAAGGCTCGCCCCACCGGCCCGGCCCTTTGCCCGAGCCCAGCTGGCTCCGACCGCCTGGGGCATCGTCTCATCCCCTTTCGAAGGGACCCCCTTCGCCTCAGGACCCCCTCGCCCCCGCACGGTAGCGCGGATCTGCGGTGACGGATAGCTCAGCGCCGCCGCCCGTACTCCCGCAGCCCCGTCAATCCGTCGAGGTGATCGAGGCAGGCCCACACCCGGCGCCAGCGATCACCCCGTGGCGTGAACCACCGCCCGGTCCAGCTCGGCGTCTCGACGCAGTGAGTCGCCTGGAGATTTTTGTGGTCGCAGATGTGCAAGTGGCTCCTCGCTCTACGGACCTACCGATGCCGCCGACTGCACCACCGGCCGAGGCGGTACCGCGGCCTCGCCGTTCGGCCAGTCGCCGGAAGGAGGATCGTCCGTGGATGGGCTGCCCACTGGCCTGCGACGGGGAACTCACGACACGGGCAGCGGGATGCCCAGAAATAGGTGATACACCGCTACTCGGCACTTCGCTTTACATCTCGCTACTCGGCACTTCCGCTACAGCCTGGAACCGATCGTTTCGGTATACGCCGATTCGTGTCTGAGAGGTGCGGGAGGATGCGGGATTCCATAGCGCGATCTGTGCTTAGCGGCTGGTCAGGCCCCATTATGAGTCCTCTACTCTGACCACTGAGCTACAGCCCCAGGTTGCTGGGCGATGTTACCGAGGCCGCGCCGGAAGTCCGGGGTTGGTCGATGGCCGTCGACAATGGTCGTGCGGCGTGTGGAGCCACGTGGTTTGGCAACATACCCCGATGCCATCGCCACGTCGGAGAGTGACGAGCCCGGCGTGTCGTCGGTCGTGACGACGATCGGAGAGGCCACGGCCGTGGCCGAGACGGCCGGTTCGACGCAGGCGCCCGCCCGACAGGACGCACCGTCGGCGAAGACGTGGTCGTGGTTCGGCCCCTGGTGCCTCTTAGCCATCGCCATCCTGTGGGGGCTGTGGGAGCTACGGCCGGAGCTGCGTGCGGTCCCCTATCTCGACGACAGCTCGATCCATGAGCAGATGGTCCGCTTCGCCGCCACTCGGATCAACGAGGGCCATCTCCCGCTGACGAGCTGGTTCCCGTATCTCGGACTCGGGTCCCCGCAGTTCCTCCACTACCAGAGCCTGCCCGCCATGCTCTCCGGCCTCATCGGCACCGCGGCCGACCCCAACACCGTGTTCCGCTGGTCGATCTACTTGTTGCTCGCGCTGTGGCCGCTGACCGTGTACTGGTCTGGCCGGCTCTTCGGCCTGAGCCGGTGGACCGCCGCCACCGCGGCGGCCCTCGCCCCGTTCCTGATGTCGGCCGCGGGTATCGGCTACGAGACCAAGGCCTACGTGTGGGTGGGTTACGGCGTCTGGACGCAGTTATGGGCGTCGTGGACACTGCCACTCGCGTGGGGCTTCGCCTACCGGGCGATCTCGTCGCTCCGGTACGCGCTGCCGGCCGTCTTCTTCGTCATGGTGACGGCGGCCCTGCACTTCGAGACGGGCTACCTCGCGTTCGTGCCGCTGGTGGTCTGGCCGTTCCTCGTTCCTTCCGACCTGTGGCGCCGCCTCGGGCGCGCGATCGTCCTCGGGGTCGCCGCATTGGCCGCGTCGGCCTGGGTCATCGTCCCCCTCCTCCAACAGTCGCACTGGGCCGCGCGCAACCAGATCCTGAACCGGACGGGCCTCGAGAACGGCTACGGGGCGAGCCAGGTCCTGTCCTGGCTGTTCGCGGGAAACCTCTACGACTACGGCCGGTCCACCAACCTCGGGGTGGTGACCGTTTTCATCCCGGTCATCACGATCTTCGTGGGCGTCGGGATCGTGGTGTGCGTGATCCGTTGGCGCTCGTTCCTCGCCGGCCGGGCGCTGGTGACGATCTGGGTGGTCACGCTGCTCATGACGTTCGGGCGCACCACCTGGGGTGCGCTCTACGACATCGTGCCGGGGAGCAGCGACGTCTTCATCCGGCGCTTCCAGATGGGTGTCCAATTCTCGGGCATCTTGCTCGCGGGGGTCGGTCTGGTCGCGGTCGCCCGCTTCCTGCTCAACGCCGCCGTGAAGCAACTACCGGAGGACCGACGCAGCCGGGTGGCGACGCCGGCGGGACGGGGGCTGGTCGCGGCGCTGTGCATCGTGGGTCTGATCGTCGTGCTTGCGCCCGCTTGGACCGCGCTCGACGACTACAACGCGCTCAATTCGCACAACATCGGGCTCCAGGCGCAAGCCGACGCGCAGGAGGAACCTCACATCGACCAGTTGCTCGACTACGTGCGCGCCCATCCGAAAGGGCGCGTGTACGCCGGGCAGCCAACCAACTGGGGCAACGACTTCTCCGTTGGTCAGGTCCCCGTGTTCAAGTACCTGGAGAGCCAAGACATCGACGAGGTGGGCTACACGCTGCGCACGGCGTCGCTGATGACCGACCCCGAGTACTACTTCGACGAGACCAACCCGGGCGACTACCCGCTGTTCGGCATCGGCTACATGATCACACCCGAGTCCCTGCCCCCGCCGGTGCCGGCGGACCGCGTCCTCTGCTCCGGCGGCTATTGCCTGTGGGCGCTCCCCAACCCGGGCTACATCCACGTGTACGACACCACCGGCGTGCTCGACGCCACCCGGGCCGACGTCGGCACGAAGAGCATCCCCCTGTTGGAGTCATCGATACTCGACGAGCAGCAGGACCTGACCGTGGCCTTCAACGGGAACGCGGCGTCGCCACCGACCGACGACCACCTCTCGTCGTCAGAAGGGCCACCGGGACACGTCGTCGTCGAGCACGCCGCCCTGACGCAGGGGCGAGCCAGCGCGGTCGTCCGCCTGAACCGGCGCGCCACGGTCGTGCTGAGCGCCTCGTACGACCCGGGCTGGACGGCCACCGTCGACGGACGACAAGAGCCCACGGTGATGGTGGCGCCGGCCGTGGTGGGGGTCGTCGTCGGGCCGGGTACCCACACGGTCACCTTCGCCTACGCGGGCTACGGCTCCTACGTCCCGCTGTTCGTGCTGGCGGTGCTGGTCTTCGTGCTGCTGGCCCTCGGGCCGATGCTCTGGCGTCGGTATCGCCGCGTCGATACCGTGTGAATTCCAGCGAGAACCGAGGTGGCCCCCGTGTCGAGCCCGCAGCCGTCGCCGAGCCCCGTCCGAGCGCCGGCGGACATCGTCGTGGACTTCCTCGACGCCTGGAGCCGCTACGACCTGGACGCGGTCCTGGACCTCGTGACCGAGGACCTCGTCTACCAGAACGTGTCGCTGCCAACGATCAACGGGCGCGACCGGCTCGAGCGCTTGGCGCGTCCGATCATCCGTCCCGACCGACTGGGCTTCACCGCCTACCTGCATCACGTGGCCACCGACGGCGAGGTCGTGCTGACCGACCGTACCGACGAGCTCACCTTCCGCCGCTACGCGACCAGGTTCTGGGTCTACGGGCGCTTCGTAGTGCACGACGAGAAGATCGCCGTGTGGCGCGACTCGTTCGACTGGCTCGACGTCACCGTCGGCAACCTGCGTGGGCTCCTGGGCCTCGTGGCACCCCAGCTCAACCGCCGGATGCCCGGACGCTGAGCGATTCCGGCGCGAGCCGAAGTCCTCCTGCGGCCTGACAATTCTTGATCAGTGAATCGTTGGTACCCGGGGGCTACTGCAGGTCGCTACTGCAGGTAGCTACTGCAGGTAGCCCTCGACGGTGCCGGCGGATCGCTGTTGCGCGGCGTCGGGATCCTGCCCGGCGTCCCGCTTGGCCCGGCGCTGACGCAAGAGGTCCCACAGCTCGTCGAGGGTGACCTCGAGGTCGCGTTTGCGCTGCAGCTCGTCGCCGGAGAGTCCCTCACCGACGTGGGCCTCTTCGAGCCTCTGCTCTTCCGCGGCCAGCTCGTTGATCCGCTCCACGATCTGCTTGTCGTCCATGTGCGCTCCGATCGACGCTCAGTCGCGCCAGTCTGCCCGGCCTCAGGCGGCCGTGCTCAGCTCACCGTCGGCGCCGGCCGCCGCCGCGCCCTCCCCGGACAGAGCCGGGGAGAGCACGTCGGCGATGGTGGCGGCCAGGTGGAACGTCATGACCTCGCGAACCTCGGCGGGGACGTCCTCGAGGTCCGGGCCGTTGCGCTCGGGCAGGATGACCTCGGTCAGCCCGGCCCGGTGCGCGGCCAGCACCTTCTGCTTGACGCCACCGATGGGCAGCACCCGTCCCTGCAGCGTGACCTCACCGGTCATGCCCACGATGGAGCGGACCGGCACACCACGCAACAGACTGACCAGCGCGGTCGTCATCGTGACACCCGCGGACGGACCGTCCTTGGGGACGGCGCCGGCCGGGACGTGCACGTGGAACCGCTTGCCGGTGAAGGACGCCGGGTCGATCCCGAGCTCCTCGGCGTGCGAGCGCACGTAAGAGAGTGCGATCTCCGCCGACTCCTTCATGACATCGCCCAGCTGACCGGTCAGGGTCAGCCCCTCGGGCCCGTCGGAGACGCTCGCCTCGACGAAGAGGACGTCGCCGCCCGCTCCCGTCACGGCGAGGCCAGTGACCACGCCGGGCACGCTGGTACGGTCCGCCGCCTCGAAGAAGAAGTGCGGGCGGCCCAGCCACTCACGCACGTCGTCCTTCTCGACCACGATCGGGGCCTGGCACTCGCCCGAGGCGAGCTTGGTGGCCACCTTCCGCAACAGCTTGCCGAGCTCGCGCTCGAGGTTCCGCACGCCGGCCTCCCGGGTGTAGTCGGCCACGATGGCGCGGATCGCCTCGTCGCTGATCTGCACCTCGTCCTCGCGCAACGCGGCCCGGGAGATCTGGCGCCGCAGCAGGTGGTGCTTGGCGATGGAGACCTTCTCGGACTCGGTGTACCCGTCGATCCGGATCACCTCCATGCGGTCGAGCAGCGGACCGGGGATGGTCTCGCTGACGTTCGCCGTGGCGATGAACAGGACCCGCGACAGGTCGAGGTCGACCTCGAGGTAGTTGTCCCGGAACGTGTGGTTCTGCGCCGGGTCGAGCACCTCGAGCAACGCCGACGAGGGGTCGCCGCGGTAGTCGGTCCCGATCTTGTCGACCTCGTCGAGCACGATGACCGGGTTCATGGTCCCGGCCTCGCGCAACGCGCGGACCAAACGGCCCGGCTGAGCCCCGACGTAGGTACGGCGGTGACCACGGATCTCGGCTTCGTCACGGATGCCGCCGAGCGACACGCGGACGAACTTGCGCCCGAGCGCGTTGGCCACCGACTCGCCCAGCGACGTCTTGCCGACGCCGGGGGGACCGACGAGGGCCAAGATCGCGCCCGACCCGCGGCCGTCCACGGGCGCGAGCCCACGCTCGGCCTGGAGCTTGCGCACGGCCAGATGCTCGAGGATGCGCTCCTTCACGTCTTCGAGGCCATCGTGATCGGCCTCCAAGATCCGCGACGCCTCGCTGATGTCGAGCCGGTCCTCGGACTCGACGCCCCACGGGACTTCGAGCACGGTGTCCAGCCACGTGCGGATCCAGCCCGTCTCGGGGCTCTGGTCGCTCGTGCGCTCGAGCTTGTCGACCTCGCGCTCGACCGCCTTGCGGACGGCCTCGGGCAGATCGGCCTTCTCGAGCTTGGCCCGGTAGTCGTCCGGGTCCTCGCCGTCCTCGTCGCCGCTGAGCCCATTGAGCTCCTTGCGGATGGCGTCGAGCTGGCGCCGCAGCAGGAATTCGCGCTGCGTCTTCTCCATGCCCTCCTCGACGTCGGACTTGATCTTCTCGCGCAACGAGAGATCGGCCAGGGTGTCGCGCGCCCAGCCGAGGACGAGACGCAACCGCGCCTCGACGTCGAGGGTCTCGAGGACCTCGACCTTCTGGGTGAGCGAGAGGTCGGGCGAGTACCCGGCCACGTCGGCCAGGCGGCTCGGCTCGGTGATCTCCCGCAGCTGCGCGGCGATGCGGCCGGCACCCCGCGTGTGGAGAATGTTCTCGAGCAGGGCGCGGTACTCCCGCGCCAGCTCCTGCGCCGCCGGCGTCGGCTCGGGCTCGGTCAGGGGCTCGGCCTCCACCCAGAGGGCGTTGCCGGTCCCCGGGACGCCCGTCCCGATGACGGCGCGGCTGTCCCCGCGGATGGCGACGGCCGGCAGGCCGCCCGGGAGGTCGCCCTCCTCCATCACCTCGGCGATGACGCCGACCTTGGCGAAGCGACCATCGATGTGGGGCACCAGCAGCAGCCGGCCCCCGGCAGAGCGGGCGGACTCCACGGCGGTCCGGGCCTCCTCGGACTCGAGCGCCATCGTGAAGACCATCCCAGGCAGCACAACCCCTGAAGTGAGGGGGAGCAATGGGAGTGTCACGTTCTCGTTCGTCATCGGGTTTCCTAACTGTCTTTTCGGTCTCGGAGCCCGCACGTAATTTCGTAAGTACGAATTCCTCTGACTGGTAAACCATTTGGAGGGGGGCATTGTTCCCGAAACGAGGCACCTCGCCTCGAAATCTGTTTGCCCAGCTCACGGGGACTGAACGGGTGGCCCGGTCGCCCTGGTGGGCGCCTGATCTACCCTGGGCCCATGGCCCGATCCGCCCGAGCCACGCTCGACCCCCAAGGGTCGCCGGGAACGACGCTGGCGCCGTCCCGGCCGGCCCCGGACCTGGACGACGGTGACCACGACCGGATGGCCCACATCGTCCTCGAGGGGTACACGCCCAAAGAAGGGCCCAAAGGAGGAGAATACGTGTCGGCCGGGCCGAGCGTGGTCGAGGGGATCGTCAACGCCGTGCCGGTGCGGGCCCTCTGCGGCAAGGAGTGGGTCCCCGGACGCGACCCCAAGCGCTACGGCCTGTGCCCGACGTGCAAGGAGATCGCCGAGTCGCTGGGCTGGAAGATCCCGGCCAACTGACGCCCCCGCACGACGGTCCGGAGGGATCGCGGGGCCAACCTGGGGCCCACGCCACTCGGCGCAGGTCCCGCTACCGTGCGGCAGACCGAACGAGGGGTGGCCCGACCGGCGGCCCGGAGGGAGCACGTTGGCACAGGTCCGCTTCGACGGGGTCACCAAGCGCTTCGGCGAGACCACGGCCGTCGACGACCTGTCGCTGTCGGTGTCCGACGGCGAGTTGCTCGTCCTGCTCGGCTCCTCAGGCTGCGGCAAGACGACGGCCCTGCGGCTGGTGGCCGGCCTGGAGGAGCTGGACGAAGGGACGGTGACCATCGGGGCGCAGGTGGTCAACGAGGTCGATCCGAAGGATCGGGACGTGGCCATGGTCTTCCAGAGCTACGCGCTGTACCCCCACCTGACCGTGGCGAAGAACATCGAGTTCCCGCTCCGCCAGCGGGGCGTGGACAAGGAGGAGCGGGCGGCCAAGATCAAGCGGGCCGCGGAGACCCTCGGGCTCGCCGCCCTGCTGGGCCGCAAGCCCGCGCAGCTCTCGGGCGGCCAACGCCAGCGGGTGGCGCTGGCCCGGGCCATCGTCCGCGAGCCGCTCGTCTTCTTGATGGACGAGCCGCTCTCCAACCTCGACGCCGCGCTGCGGGTGCAGACGCGCGCGGACATCGTGGAGCTCCAGAGCCGGCTGGCGACGACGACCCTCTACGTGACCCACGACCAGGTGGAGGCCATGACGATGGGGCACCGCATCGCGGTCATGAGCGAGGGCAAGCTGCAACAGGTCGCGGCGCCCGAGGACCTCTACGCGCGCCCCGCCAACGCCTTCGTCGCCCACTTCCTCGGGAGCCCGGGCATGAACCTGATGGAGGGCATGCTCGTCGAGAGCGGGCCGGCGGATGCCGAGCCGGGCGCGGGCGCGGGCGCGGGCGCGGGCACCTTGAGCGTGGCGTTTCCCGGCGCGTCGGTGCCGCTCCCACCCGGCTTGGCCGACGCGGTGCGCGGCGCCGGCCCTGACGTCATCTTGGGCGTGCGGCCAGAGGCTCTCTTCCTCAGCCCCGGCGGCGCGATCGATGCCGCCGTGATCATCGTCGAACTGCTCGGCGCGGAGACGCACGTGATCTGCCACACCGAAGACGGCACCCGGGTCATTGTGCGCCAGAGCGCGGCCGCCCCCAAACCCAAGCTCGGCGAAGGGGTGCGCATCGCCATCGAGGACGACCCGCAGGCTTACCACCTCTTCGACGGGGCGAGCGGCGTCCGGCTGGGTGCGCCGTGACGACCCTGACCGCCCCGGCGGGGCGGCCCGAGGCTGCGGCGGCACCGGAGGCGCGGGAACGCGGCCTGCGCGTCCGGCGGCGCAAGGAGGCGGCGCTGGCCTACCTGCTGCTCGTCCCGGCTCTCGTCCTCTTCGGCGTCTTCTCCTTCTATCCCTTCCTCCGCAACTTCAAGCTGATGCTCTACGAGACGCCCCCGGTGCCGGGCCTGCCGTCCCACTACGTGGGGCTCCACCAGATCGTCCCCACCGTCACCTCGACGCAGTTCACCGAGAGCCTCGTGACGACGCTGATCTTCGTCGTGCTGGTGGTGCCGATCAGCCTGATCCTCGGCCTGGCGCTCGCCGTCATCGCACACCGCCGGCTGAAAGGCATGGCGGTCTACCGGGTCATCTTCTCCTCGACCGTGGTGAGCTCGGTCGCGGTGGCGTCGGTGATCTTCGGCACCTTGCTCAACCCGGTGGTGGGCCTGCTGCCCTGGCTCGGCATCAATCCCACCCCGCCCGCTCTCGAGAGCACCACCTGGGCCCTGCCGGCGGTGGCGGTGATCACCATCTGGCAGTTCCTGGGGTTGTCGTTCATCATCATGTCGGCCGGCCTGCAGTCGGTGCCCGACGAGCTGTTGGAGGCGGCGCGCATCGACGGCGCCAACGCGTGGTCGCGCTTCTGGCGCATGACGGTGCCGCTGCTGTCCCCCACCATCTTCTTCGCGCTGATCGTCAGCACGATCTACGCCATGCAGGCCTTCGGCGCCGTGGACATCCTCATCGGGCCGCAGAATGCGGTCCGCCTCCACACGAACGTGCTCATCTACAACATCGTCAACACCCTGCAGGTCGACAACAACCCCGGGGCCGCCTCCATCATGGCGACGGTCCTGTTCCTCATCACCCTCGGCCTGACGTTGCTGCAGCTGCGTTTCTTGGAACGGAGGGTCAGCTATGCCCGCTGACGCCGGCGTGGTGGGGAGCGTGGACACGCCCGACGTGCCCGCGGCCGCACCGCCCGAAGAGGCCGTCCCGCGGCGGCCGCGGCGCCGGCTGCGCACCCTCAGCGCCTACGCCTTGTTGACCGCCTTCGCCATCATCGTGCTGTTCCCGATCTACATCACCATCGTCAACTCGCTCCTGGTGCCCGACCAGCTCGTCCAGCAACCACCCCCGCTGATCCCGACCAGCCCCCAGTGGAACCACTACGTGACGGCGTGGACATCCGGGCAGATGTCCACGTACATGGCCACGTCGGCGATCATGACGGGCATCATCGTGGTGGGCCAGCTCGTCACCTCGATCCTGGCCGCCTACGCGTTCGCGTTCCTGCGCTTCCCGTTCAAGCGGACGCTCTTCGTGATCTGCCTGGCCACGCTGATGATCCCGGGCGAGGTGACGTTCATCACCAACCTCGACACCATCACGTCGTTCCACTGGTTCAACAGCTACGAGGGCCTGTCGATCCCGTTCCTGGCGACGGGCTTCGGGATCTTCCTGCTGCGGCAAGCCTTCCGACAGATCCCGCGCGACCTGCAAGAGGCGGCCCAGCTCGACGGCTACGGGCACTGGCGCTTCATGACCCGCGTCGCCGTGCCGCTGGCCCGGCCGTCATTGGCCGCGCTGGCCGTGTTCTCCTTCCTCGGAGCCTGGAACCAATACCTGTGGCCGCTCGTCTCGACCGGTGGGTCGACCCCCCTCAACACGGTGCAGATCGGTCTGAAACAGCTCCTCGGCACCGAGGTCTCCCAGATCCCGGTCTCGCTCGCCGGCGCCGTCATCGCGTTCGTGCCCCTGGTGATCCTGCTCATCATCTTCCAGAAGCAGCTGGTGCGCAGCCTGACCGCGGGGGCGGTGAAGTAGGCGGCTGCCCAGCTCTTCGCCGGCACGGGTGCTAGTCAATACGCATGCGGACCCCACGCCTCGCCCGACTCGCCTCCGCCGCGCTGTTCGTCGGGGCGGCCACCGTGGCCTCCACGGCGTCCGCGGAGACCCTGGCCGAGTCCTCCGCCGGAGCGGCCAGCCTGCCGAGCTGCAACCTGTCCGCGCTGGCCAAGCACCAAGGCATCGTCGACATCACCTTTTGGGAGTCCGCCTCGAAGGCCAACCTGCCGTATCTCCAGTCGATCACGACCGCGTTCAACTCGTCACAGTCGAAGGTGCACGTGACGCTGGTGACGCAGGCGGGCTACGACGACACGTGGCAGAAGTACTCGGCCGGGCTGACCAACGGACAGCTGCCCGACGTCGTCCAGCTGGCGGACGAACGCACGCAAGCTGCCATCGACACGCGGTCGTTCCTGCCCGTCCAGTCGTGCATGAATGCCGCCCGGTACCCGACGAGCGACTTCCTGCCCCGGCTCCTCTCGTACTGGAAGGTCAACGGCGTCCAGTGGGCGCTGCCGTTCGCCGTCTCGGCGCCCATCGTCTTCTACAACGAGAATGCGTTCACGAAGGCGGGCCTGAACCCGGCCGACCCGCCCCTCACGCTCCCGCAGATGGTGTCCGACGCCAAGGCGCTGAAGCAGTCGGGAAGCGGTATGGCCCTGGTCCTCGACCCGTGGCACCTCGAGACGTGGCTGGCGACGGCCAACCAGCTCTTCGTGAACAACAGCAACGGGCGCGGCGCACGCGCCACCAAGGGCGTGTTCAACACCCCGACCGCCGCCTCCATCTTCAGCCAGCTCAGTCAGATGGTGCGCTCGGGCGACGCCGCCACCAACCCCTCCACGGGACCTGACGAGTACGACAACCTGCTCGGGATGGGCAGCGGCAAGTACGGCATGACGATCGAGACGTCGGCCGCGCTCGGCGCTGTCACCGAGCTGCTCACGGGCGGGCACTACTCGACCGTCAAGCTGGGCGTCGGGCCCTTCCCCGCCTACAGCTCCTCCGTCAAGGGCGGCGTCGAACCCGGCGGTTCGGGCATCTACATCTCGAACAAGGCGCCGGCCATCGACCAGGCAGCGGCGTGGCAGTACGTGGCCTATGTCGACAACACGCAATCGCAGGCCACGTGGGCCGCGGGCACCGGCTACATCCCTGTCCGCAAGTCCTCGACCCAGACGGCGACGGTCCAGCACCTGTGGACCACGGACCCCGGGTACAAGGTGGCCTACAACGAGGTCAACGGCGGCGTGAACACGGCAGCGACGTCGGGCTCGGTCATCGGCCCGTACGCCGACGTCCGCACCGACGTCTTGAACGCCGAGATCTCCATGTACACGAACGGCGCGTCGCCGTCGTCGGCCTTGAAGACGGCGCAGACCAACGTCAACTCGACGATCTCGGACTACAACAGCCGGCTCGGGGCGTCGTAGGGGCAGCCGGCGATCTCACGGGATCCGGCCGCCTCCCCGGGATGCCTCCCAAAACTGTAACGAATTCGGTTGATAGTTTTCAGAGGTATTCACGGCGCTCGCCCGTCCGCCGCGCCGCCCTCGGGGCGTCGTAGGGACAGCCGGGCGATTTCAAGGCGGGTCCGCCTCCCCGTGATGCCTCCGAAAACTGTAACGAAATCGGTTGATAGTTTTCAGAGTATTCACGGCGCTCGCCCGTCCGCCGCGCCGCCCTTCGCATGAGACAGGCCGCAGCGCCACCCCGCAACACCGCGCCGCGAGACCAAGCCCTCTAGGCTCCGAAAACAAGAGACCAGGGACAGGAGGCCGACCGTGGCGATCGAAGTAGTGCGCGGCTACGAGCGGATCAGCCCCAGGGCCTACGAGCACCCGGCCGACAAGGCGGCCACCTCCGCGCTGCACTCGGTCCCCCTGCTCGATACCGTCATCAAGCGCCTCACCGACCTCGGCCACGAGCGCCGTCTGCGCCAGATCGTCATGGGCAACGCCGTCCGGCTCGGTCCCGGTCAGGTCCCCGAGGTCTACGGCACATACGTGCGCTGCGGCCGCATCCTCGACCTCGACGAGACGCCGGACCTCTACGTCATCAACAACGCGGACATCAACGCCATGACGATCGGGGCCAAGACGCCCATCGTCATTTTGAACTCCTCCATGCTGCGGTCCTTCGACGTCAAGGAGGTCGAGACGGTCCTGGGCCACGAGCTGTCCCACGTCCTGTCCCAGCACTACTACTACACGACCGCCCTCGTCCTGCTCAGCCAGTTCCTCCAGGGCGCACTCCCCCGTTCGCTCCTGCTGGGGTTGCCGGTCCGCGCCATGTACCTCGCCCTCCTCGAATGGGCCCGCGCCGCCGAGCTCACGGCGGACCGGGCCGCCGCGCTGGTCATGGCCGACCCGCTCCAGCCCTGCCGCGTGCTGATGACGATGGCGGGCGGGTCGGTGCCGGGCATGAGCTTCGACGCTTTCTTGCAGCAGGCGGCTGACTACGACAGCGAGGACGATCTCTTCTCGCGCCACACGCGGTTCTGGTCCGAGCTCAACCTGACCCATCCGGTCGCGGTCAAGCGCGTCAAGGAGCTCATGGAGTGGGTGCACACCGGCGCCTACGACCGCATCCGCGACGGCGACTACCCGCGCCGGGGCGAGGAGCCGCCACCGTCGGAGGAGTTCCAGGACGCCGTGGCGCACTACCGGGAACGCTTCTCGCGCATCCTCGAAGGTGCCGCCGGCGGGGTCCAAGAGCTGGGCCGCCGCCTCGGCAGCTGGCTCGAGCGCTGGCAGAACGCGTCGCCCGGCGCAGAAGACGACACCGGGAATCTCGACGACGAGGACTTCAGCCCCGATTGAACTTCCGGGGCGGAGCCTTCGGGTGCGCCGGATCCCCGGAAACAGTCCTCCGCACCCCTAGCCTTTGTGATCGAGGGCCGGCGCGCCTCTCTGGTCACCCGGCCTGAACCAGCGGGGCAATAGCCCCCTTCGATCCAAGGAGGTCGGGACATGGACAACAAAGGTGAAGGCTGGCTGATCTTCGCAGCCGTGGCGCTCGGGGTGGCCGGCATCATGCGCATCTTCGACGGCATCTGGGCGTTCCGCTACCACGGGGCAGTCCCCGAGAACCTGCAGAACGCCCTGTTCGGGACCAGCCTGAAGAATTACGGCTGGCTCTGGCTGATCGTGGGGATCATCCTCATCCTGTGCGCCGTCGGCGTGCTGGCCCGCTCGCAGGTGAGCCGTTGGATCGGGATCTTCGCGGGCGCCGTCGCCGCCGTCAGCGCCATCTGGTGGATGCCCTACTACCCGATCTGGTCGCTCGCCTACATCGGCCTCGGCGTGTTCGTGATCTACGCCCTCGCTGTCTACGGCAGCCGGGAGCCGGTCACCTCGTAGCTCGCACCACGGCGCCGGAGCTGACGAAGCGCGCCGCCCGGTCACACGCACCCCTGGCCCACGAGAAACTTCAACGTTCTGACAAATACAAGTAACCGACTTGTATTTATGAATTCGCGCGTATTACTCTGTTCGAATGCACACGAGTTCCGTTCAGTCGTCCGCGCCCGGAGGCGCTTCCACGCACCCGCGCCGGCGCACTCTGTCGATCACGAGCCCCGGCCGGACCTTCCGCCGGGCGGCCGCCCTGGGCATTGCCCTCGCCCCCCTCGCCCTGGTGGCGCTCCCCACAGCGGCTGGCGCACAGACCGGCGGCACGGTGAACCTGGTCGCCTACTCGACCCCCAAGCCCGCGTACACCGTCCTGGCCGCCGACTTCGCCAAGACCAAGGCGGGTGCCGGCGTCACCGTCTCGCCTTCGTTCGGGCCCTCGGGCACCCAGGCCACCGCGGTAGCCGACGGCCTGCCGGCCGACCTCGTCAACTTCTCCCTCGAGCCCGATATGGCCAAGGTCGTCAAGGCCGGCCTCGTGTCGAGCTCGTGGGACAGCGGGCCCACCAAGGGCATCGTCACCGACTCCATCGTGTCGTTCGTCGTGCGCCCCGGGAACCCCAAGCACATCACCACCTGGGCCGACCTCGTGAAGTCCGGCGTCGGAGTCATCACGCCGAACGTGTTCAGCTCGGGCAGCGCGAAGTGGAACCTCATGGCGGCCTACGGAGCCGAGATCGAGCAGGGCAAGTCCCCCGCCCAGGCCCAGCAGTACCTCACGGAGCTGCTGCACAACGCGGTCGCCCAGCCTTCGAGCGCCAGCGCGGCGCTGCAGACGTTCCTCTCGGGCCAGGGCGACGTGCTCCTCGACTACGAGGACGACGCGCTCTACGCCAAGAGCAAGGGCGAGCCGGTCGACATCATCACGCCGCCGCAGACCATCCTGATCCAGAACCCGATCGCGGTGACCAAGACCGCCAGCCCGGCGGCCAAGGCGTTCCTCACCTACTTGGTCTCCCCCGCCGGCCAGACCGTCTGGGGCCAGCAGGGCTACCGCCCCGTCCTCGCCTCGGTGGCGAAGAAGTTCAACTTCCCCAAGCCCAAGACGCTGTTCACCATCAACTCCTTGGGCGGCTGGACCTCGGTCAACACGAAGTTCTTCGACCCGCAGACCGGCATCGTGGCCAAGGACGAGCAAGGCCTCGGCGTCTCCACGGCGAGCGGGTAACCCATGACGAGCGTGCCTGCCCCCCTCGCCGACCTTCGGTCGGCCCGCGGGGACGACGCGCCCACCGACCGCCCGCCAGGGCGGGGACCCAGGCACCCCTACTCCCTGGTGGCGCCCTCCCCCGCCCTGGCCAAGGCGGGCACCCGGGTGGCCCGTGTGGCCGGCCCGTCGCTCGCGGTCACCTATCTCTCGCTGCTCGTCCTCCTTCCGCTCGCGGCGCTGCTCACCAACGCGTTCAGCGGCGGCTGGAGCAGCTTCTGGGCCGCGGTGACCCAGCCGGAAGCGGTCGCCGCACTCGAGCTCACCCTCGGGGCCGCAGCCATCGTCGCGATCGTCAACTCCGTCGCCGGGCTCGCCATCGCGTGGGTACTGGTGCGTGACGACTTCCGCGGCAAGGCGATCGTGAGCGCTGTCATCGACCTGCCCTTCGCGCTGCCGACGATCGTGGCCGGCCTCACGCTGCTCGCCCTCTACGGCGCCAACAGCCCGTTCCACGTCGACCTGGCCGGCACGCGCCTCGGCATCGGCGCCGCGCTGCTGTTCGTGACGCTGCCCTTCTGTGTCCGGAGCGTCCAACCGGTCCTGGCCGAGCTCGATGCGGAGGTCGAGGAAGCCGCCTCCTCCCTCGGCGGGACCAAGCGCCAGGTGCTCCGCCGCATTGTGCTGCCGAGCGTGCTCCCGTCGGTCCTGGCGGGCGCCGGCCTCGCCTTCGCCCGCGCCGTCGGCGAGTTCGGCTCGGTCGTGCTCATTTCGGGCAACATCCCGTTCAAGACCGAGGTCGCCTCGTCGTGGATCTTCAGCCTCTCGCAGAGCGACGACCTCCCGGCGGCCAGCGCGGTCTCCATCGTCCTCATCGCCATCGCGCTCGCCGTCCTCGTCGCGATCGGGTTGGCCCGCCGCCGCTTCGAGGTCCCGGAGTCGGTATGAGGGGCTCCCGCTGGCGGCTGCCGCTGCGCTTCGGCGTCCTCGGCTACCTCTCGCTGCTCGTCATCCTGCCCGTAGGGACGGTCTTCTACCGCGCCTTTCAGCACGGACTCGGCGCAGCGTGGGATGCCCTGACCGCGCCGGACGCCCTGCACGCGCTGTGGCTCACGGTCCTCGTGGCCGCCATCGCCGTGCCGCTCAACACGATCTTCGGCGTCGGGGTCTCGCTCATCCTGGCGCGGCATCGCTTTCGCGGCGCCTGGCTGCTCGATGCGCTGGTCGACATCCCCCTCGCCATCTCCCCCGTCGTCATCGGCCTGGCCCTGATACTCGTCTACGGCCACACGGGCTGGTTCGGCAACTGGCTGGCCGCCCGCGGCATCACCGTCATCTTCTCGGTACCGGGCATCGTGATGGCGTCGGCCGCGGTCTCGCTCCCTTACGTCGTGCGCGAGGTCCTGCCCGTGCTCCAGGAGATCGGCACCGAGCAGGAGCAGGCGGCCCGCACCCTCGGGGCCGGACCGCTCACGGTGTTCCGGCGCATCACGCTGCCGAACATCCGGCGCGGCGTCGCCTACGGCGTCACGCTGACCACGGCTCGCGTCCTGGGCGAGTTCGGCGCCGTGGTGATCGTGTCGGGTGCCATCGCCGGCAAGACCGAGACACTGACCCTGTTCATCTCCGACAGCATCGACAACCTCGACCCGCAGAGCGCGTACGTGGGGGCGGTGGCCCTGTGCCTGGCCGCCCTCCTCGTGCTCACGGTCCTCACCATGACCGACCGCAAGCGCGACGAGTGGCACGGAAAGGCGGCTGCATGAGCATCCAGGTCCAATCCATTTCGAAGTGTTTCGGCGACGCCGTCGCCCTCGACGACGTGTCGCTCGAGGTGCCGACCGGGTCGCTCACCGCCCTGCTCGGACCGAGCGGGGGCGGCAAATCCACCCTGCTGCGCATCATCGCCGGCCTGGACACGCCCGACGCCGGCACGGTGAACATCGAGGGCGAGGACCTCACCGACACGCCCGCCCGCAGCCGGGGCGTGGGCTTCTGCTTCCAGCATTACGCGCCGTTCCGCCACCTCACCGTGCGCCGCAACGTTGCCTTCGGCCTCGAGATCCGGCGCCGTCCCAAGGCCGAGATCAAGGCCCGGGTGGACGAGCTCCTCGAGCTGGTGGGCCTGGCCCACCTCGGCGAGCGCTACCCGTCCCAGCTCTCGGGTGGCCAGCGCCAACGCATGGCCCTGGCCCGGGCTCTGGCGATTGAGCCCAAGGTGCTGCTGCTCGACGAGCCGTTCGGCGCCCTCGACGCCCAGGTGCGCTCCCAGCTGCGCCAGTGGCTGCGCGACCTGCACGACACCCTCCACGTGACCACCGTGCTCGTCACGCACGACCAGGAGGAGGCGATGGAGGTGGCGGACCACCTGGCCATCATCAACCACGGGCGTCTCGAGCAGGTGGGCACGCCGGCCGACATGTACGACCACCCGTCCAACGAGTTCGTGCTCACCTTCCTCGGGCCGGCCACCCGTCTCAACGACGAATGGGTGCGACCGCACGACCTGGTCGTCCACCGCGTTGAAGACGGCAAGCCGGCTGACGACGCCGTAGGGGGCAAGGTGTCGCGGATCACACACCTCGGCTTCGAGGTCAAGGTGGACATCGACCTCACCGGGGGCAACGGGAGCTGTTGGGTGCAGCTGAGCCGCGGTGGTGCGGCCGAACTTCGCCTCGAGCCCGGCGACGAGGTATGGGTCGCGCGCCTGCCGGCGCCCGACCAGGCGTCCCGCCCCGCGGGTACCGAGCCTGAGCGCCTGAGCGGAACCGAACCGAACGACGAAGCGCCCTCACCCGAACGCGTGAGCGCTGCGGGCGCACCGCGGTGCTTCCGCACTCACACATAGTTCAAGAATTGCAAGTGGGAGGGCCATCGGACCCTCCCACTTGCTTTCAAGCTGTGCGCCCGATCGGAGAACCGGGCCGTGTTGTTCGTGCTGATGCTGCGTTCCGATCAGCCGTAGGTGAAGGTGGACTTCCCGTTCACCCCGGTGAACTTGATCGACGTCAGGCCGGTCCCGGACTCGCACGCCGCGAGCAGCTGGGACTCGGTGTCGTCGAGGATCAGCTTCGCTGTGCTGGCCGCCGAGCCAGCGGCACCGTTCTTGAACGAGCCGCCGGTCGTCGTTCCGGCTCCTCCCAGAGTCGCCGTGATCGGCGGACCGGTGGCCACGGCCGTCGAGCCGGGCGCAAAGTGGGTGTCCGATGCTGTGCCACCGGTGGCGGTGTAACGGGTCGTCAAGCTACTGGACGGGAGTCCGCTCGACTCCAGCGTGACGCAGCTCGTCCCGGCGGGCGCCATGACCACGCTGCTCACCTTGGCAGCGGTGATGGTGACACCCTTCTGTGTCAGGCCCTTGCTGGCCACGAGGTTATGCAACGTGGCCGTGGTGCGGAACTTGATCGTGCCCGCCGAGGCGGAGAGGGTGATGCCCGGCGTGATGGTGATCGAACCCGACAAGTTCCCACTGAGCGTGCCGGCGAAGGTGGTCGACGTGGTGGCGGTGGCGGCCTCGCTCGGTGCCGTCCCGACGATCATGAAGACCGCCGGCACAGTCAGCGCGGCCGCAGCCATCGCGATGTTTCGCAACCTCATATGGTTGCCTTTCCTCAGGACTTTCAAAGTACGCATCCTCTCCGTTACCTCCTCATGGTGTCGGTGCACTGTTGCGGCCCCCGCCGCACCAGCCAAATCAAGCACTTCCCCGAGTTGCTGAGTCGTAATCGTGATGGATGACACGACCGCGACGAAAGGTTACGGGGAGGTAGCTGCCGGGCACGCTAGCAGGATGAGCGCGCCAGGCAAGGGCGTCACAGCTTGCGCCGGCAGCGGCGGTTCACAGGCGAAGAATCTGCATGATCAAGAACCTTGCCAATGGTGCGCCGGCCACGCGGAACACCGGGTGACCTCCTGGTTGCCGCGCCCGGACACCTGGCCAGGCCGTTGCGCACTGACGTTGGCGTCTCAGGGCTCGTGCTCCTCCGGCACTCAGAGACCTGCTGGCCAGCAAAGCGGAGAGCGTTCATTGACGCCGAATCTCGACCGATGCGTCGAACTGGTCGACGAGAATCGGTGAGGCGCGGCGTAGATGACGAGGAGGTCTTTCGGGTCGCATGTCCCGCCCCGCCAGGCATCGGGCCTTGCTCGCGCACCGGCAAGCAGCCCCTCGGCCCGTCTCGGTCCTCCGGATCCTCACGGCGGGCCGGGGAGGTCTTGCTCGGCGGCTGGTGGAGAAACGGCGCGCCGATGGCTCTGGTCGGCGGCGCGATTGCATTGTGGGGCGACGATCACGGCGACGGCCGAGATCGTCACGACCGGGACGACGAAGATCATCGAAGTCACCGGCGTCGTTTCAAGATGAAGGACACGTTCGGTGTTGCCGTCACGATCACCGACGCTTCGTTGGGCGGTGGCTACAGCGACATCGGACCGTTCAAGACCGTGATCAAGGTCAACGCGGGCACTCTCACCTTCAACGTGACAAAACCGATCACGGCAACCGTGACCTCCACGCCGAAGACGCCACTGAAAGCATCTCGCAGGTGACCGAATAGAGCAGCTCGAGCCTCGGCGGACTCGGAGAGAAGCCACTGGCGCGAGCCAGCAAAGTCACCTGAGCCTGGGGTCACCCCTGCGGGACCCCTCGAGCTCAACGGCGTTCGGGAATGGGAACCGTGGGACTTGGAACCGTGTTCGGGAAGGGGTGGTCAGTCAAACGGGTGGGATCCATCAGGTGACAACGGACTGAGAGCCCACCGACCTGCGTGGTCGCCGGCTCCTCGACGGCGCACACCTCCATGGCGTGGCGACAGCGGGTCCGGAAGTGACAGCCACTGGGCGGGTTCATCGGAGAAGGAATGTCCCCCTCCAAGACGATCCGCAGTCGTCGCCGGGCCGGGTCGATGCTGGGCGAAGCCGAGAGGAGAGCCTGTGTATAGGGATGGCGGGCCGACGCAAAGAGCTCCTCGACCGGTCCGTCCTCGACGATGCGCCCGAGATACATCACGGCCACTCGGTGGCTGAGGGAGCGCACGAGATTCAGGTCGTGGGAGATGAAGAGGTAGGCGATCCCCAAGCGCTCCTGAAGCTCCGCCAGGAGGTCGACCATCTTGACCTGGGTCGCGACGTCCAGTGAGCTGAGAGGCTCGTCGAGTGCTAACAGCTCGGGTTCGGTGGCCAGGGCTCGGGCGATGGCCGCCCGTTGCAACTGACCGCCGGACACCTCGCGGGGACGGCGCCGGGCGAAGGATGCCGGAAGGCGAACTTGGTCGAGCAATTCAGCCGTCCGTTGCTGACGGGTGGCGCGCCCAAGCTCGGTGTGGACCGACAACGCCTCGCCCACGCTCGATCCGATGGTGGCCAGCGGGTCGAACGAGGAATAGGGATCCTGGAAGACCAGCTGCATCCGTCGGCGCAAGGTCCGCAGACGGGCACCCGTGACGCGGGTGATGTCCTGGCCGCCGAGTACGACCTGCCCCGACGTGGGGGTGATCAGGCGCAACAACAGTCGGGCCAGGGTCGACTTGCCCGAGCCCGTCTCACCGACGAGCCCCAGCGTCCTGCCGCGTTCGACGGTCAGGTCCACGTCATCGACGGCATGGACCGTCGCCTTGCCTCGGCCGGGAAGGCGGACCGAGAAATCGCACGACACGCCGACGAGCTTGGCCACGGCCTCCTCCTGCAGCGGCGTCGCCGCGGCCGTCTCGGGTTCACTCGTCATGGGGTACCCACCGGGTCGGCACCGATCCGACTCGCGACCTCTGATCCGACTCCGGGCAGGATGAGCTCCTCCACTCGTCGACACCGGCTCTCGCGGTCCTGGCCCGCCACTGCCAAGAGGACGGGTTCGCCGCGACACGAGTCTTCCGCATAGGGGCAGCGCGGATGGAACCGGCAACCGGATGGGAACTGGCCGGCCTGGGGGACCTGCCCGGCGATGAGCGCCTGACCGTCTGCCGGTCCACGCATACCCGGGGAGGCCGCCAGGAGGGCCGCCGTGTAGGGATGTTGTGGCCGCGCGAAGGCATCGGCGGTCGCTGAATGTTCCACCACCTGGCCTGCGTACATCACGACGACTTCGTCGGACAGCTCGGAGATCAAGGCCAGGTCGTGCGTGACGAACAACACGGCGAGGCCATGGGTCTCGCGCAGTTCGTTGAGGAGCTCCACGATCTGGGCCTGGACGGTCACGTCCAGCGCCGTGGTCGGCTCGTCGGCGATGAGCAGGCGCGGATAGCAACTGAGGGCCATGGCGATCATCACCCGCTGGCGCATCCCGCCCGAGAGCTGGTGCGGATAAGCGGAGAGGCGTTGCACCGGATCGGGGATGTGCACGCTCTCGAGGAGTCTGGCTGCACGGTCCCGGGCGGCGGCTCGGCTGAGGTTCTCGTGCAGCCGGATGGCCTCGACCAGCTGGTAGCCGACGGTGAAGGAGGGATCCAGGCTGGCCAACGGATCCTGGAAGACCATGGCGATGTCTTGCCCTCGGATCCGTCGCAGTTCGTTGAAGTCCATGGCGAGGAGGTCGCGCCCCTCGAAGCGGATGGACCCCCCGACGATCTGGGCCGGCGGCGAGGGGAGGAGACGCAAGACGGCGAGGGAGCTGACCGTCTTTCCGCAGCCCGACTCGCCCACCAGCCCGACGATCTTGCCCTCCTCGACATCGAAGGACACGTCGTCGACCACCCGGACCCGGCCCGCATCGGTCTCGAACTCGATGCACAGGTCGCGGATCTCCAGAAGTGCCGGGCTGTCCTCGGCCTGCGACACGACCTCTTCGAGGGCGGGTTCAGTCGGGCGAGCTACGACGGTGATACCTCGTTGGCGCTTGACGCCGCGTTGGCGACGCGACCGGGTCGTCGCTCCACTGATGGTGTCGCGCAGGGAGTCGCCGATCGTGTTGAAGGCGAGCACCGTGAGGACGATGGTCATGCCGGCCGGGACTATCGACCACGGATGGGTGAAGAGCGAGGTGTCGTAGGCCTCCTGGACCATGGCACCCCAGCTGGCCGCAGGCGGAGGCGGCCCCAGGCCCAGGAAGGCAAGGCCGGATTCAGCCAGCAGGGCGGCCCCGAGAGCGATGGCGATCCCGACGACCAGCCCGGTCATGACGTTGGGGAGGATCCGCACGAGAACGATGCGGGTGGGAGGCGAGCCGATCGAGGTCGAGGCTTCGACGAAGGATTCCTCTTTGACGGCCAGGGTCTGCCCGCGGATGAAGCGGGCAAAGCCGGGCGCGAACACCAGGGCGAGCGCCAGGGCGACGTCGTTCACCGAGGTTCCCACGACGGCCACGACCGCCAGGGCCAGCACGAGCGGAGGGAAGGCGAGGCCCGCGTCGGCGCCCCGCATCAGCAGGTAGTCGATCCAACCACCTCGGAACCCGGCGACGAGGCCGATGATCAGCGCCAGCACCAGGGCGAGGGCCACCGTCTCGAATGTCACCTGCATCGAGCTCTGGGCGCCGTAGATGAGACGTGAGAGCACGTCGCGCCCCAGGTCGTCGGTCCCCAGCCAGTGACTGCTGCTGATCCCGGCCGAGGGCTGCAACAGGTTCTGGGCGTTTGGATCGTGTGGCGCGATCCACGGGGCAAAGAGGGCAAAGACGATCATGAGGAGCAACCAGGCGATCGACAAGAGGACGCCGGTGTTGCGAAGGAATCGCCGCAGTTGCCGGTGCTCGGCCATCCAGCGGCGCGGCGATCGGCGGTCGTTCCCGGTCACCCCGTCAACACCCACAACGGTCGTCACGCCACGCGTACCTTCGGGTTCAGGTAGCCGTAACTGATGTCGACCAAAAGGCTCATGGTCATCTGGAAGAGGACGAAGATGATCGCCACCCCCTGGACGACCGGCAGGTCGTGATCTGTGATGCCGCTCAGCATGTAGGGCCCGAGGCCGGGCATCGCAAAGATCTGCTCCACGATCACGGCACCGCCGAGCAGATAACCGATCTGAATTCCGAAGACCGTCACCACCGGCATTGAGGCGTTCTTGAGCGCATGGCTGAGCAGTACCGAGCGGCGGGTTCCCCCTTTCGCCCAAGCGGTGCGGACATAGGGAGTATCGAGTACGTCGATGAGCGACGCCCGGAGCTGGCGGGCCAGTGTTGCTCCCACCAGCAGCCCCAGGGTCACCGCCGGCAAGGTGATATCGGTGAGCCAGCCGGTGAAGGACGCCGTGATCGGGGTGTAGCCGGTCGGCGGGAAGATCTTCCAGTGCACAGCGAAGACCGATACCAAGATGATGGCCAGCCAGAAGCTCGGTACGGCCAAACCGAGCGTCGAGAACGTCCGTGCGCCGGAGTCGAGACTTCCTCCGGGCCGTACCCCCGACAGGATACCGAGGGGTATGCCGACGATGAGGGCCACGATGGCCGAGGCCACGACGAGGCCGAACGTAACCGGGAACCGCATGACGATCTGCTGGCTCACCGACTGGCGGCTCGAGAGCGAAGTTCCGAGGTTTCCCTGTACTGCTCCCAAGAGCCAGTGCCAATACTGGACGATCAACGGATCGTTGAGGTGCAACTGCACCCTGACCCGGGCAATCTCGGCCGGGGTGGCGCTCACGCCGCCGGCCAGGGTGACGGCCGGGTCGCCGGGAACGAGCGCCAGTAGGAAGAAAATGGCGAACGAGACGATGAGCAACACGGGAATGATGCTCAGCAGACGCCGTAGGACCAACCTGCCCACTCGACTCCTATGGCAGCCCTTCGCTGTCGTGAGAGGGCTGACACCCCTCCGATGTCAGCTTTGGTCATCCTAGTTATGACCGAGTTGCCGTGACGGGGTCACCGAGCTCCGCCACCCAAGGTCGTCTGGAGGCTCAGGAGGGGCCTGAGAACGTTGCTTTCAGGGAACATTGATAGCCGTTCGGCCCTAGACAACCAGATGACATGGGACCAAGCTGACGGCGATTGAGGGAGGCGTCGCGTCAGAGACGACGCAGCGTCGTGATTCGTGGTCGGGGGAAGGCTGCGCTGCAGAATGGGGCGAGGTTGACGCGATCGGGTCGTGCTCTTCTGAGCGCCGGTAGATGCCGCTCGCTCACCGCCTTCAGGGTTCTGAAGCTCCCCTCGGCGCGTCCTCGTCATCCCACGACCATCGGGCTGTGTCATCCCACCACCATCGGGCTGTCACGCCCGCGCCGAAAAGAAAGTTGAGCTGACTCGATGAAGACCAAGTCGAGATCTACGTCCTGGCGCATCACCACGGCGGTGATGGCGATCGGCCTGATTTTGAGTGCCCAGCTGCTGCTGGCCGAGGGCACCACCGCCGGCGCCGCCTCGGGCGGCAATTACGGCGACCTGACGACCGGCTACGACCTCTCCGAAGCAATCAACCCCATCGAATTCGATCCCGTCCAGTTCCCCAGCTCCGCCTGCTGCTTTGCCTACGACTGGCCCATCTATGCCGGACTCTTCCGCGAGACGACCAGTGGTGCCTACGTACCTGACCTCGCGTCCGCCGCCACGGTGGTCAATCCCAGCACCCTCGACATCACCCTCCGTCCGGGCCTCGTCTACTCCAACGGCACTCCCCTGAACGCGGCGGCCGTCAAGGCCGGGTTCCAGCGCAACTTGACTAATCCGACCCCCGGGGTGTGGGACCAGTCCATGTCCGACATCTCCACCATCGACGTCACCGGGACCGACTCGTTGGTCTTGAACTTCTCCCAACCGGTGGCCAGCACCTTTTATCCGCTCTTGGCGGACCAGGAGTCATTCATGGCCCTGCCGACGGGCTCGAGCTCCGGGAACCCGAACGAAAACGTGGTCGGCGCCGGCCCGTTCATCCTGAAGAGCTATGTCCAGGGAGGGAAGATCGTCTTGACGAAGAACCCTCGCTACTGGGACGCGAAGGCCATCCATCTCTCTGGCATCACCTTTGTCAACGTTCCCACCGGCCCCCAGCAGCTCAACTCTCTCGAGTCGGGGCTGGTCCAGGTGGAGGGTATCCCGGACAACGACATCCCGGCCCTGAACGCCCAGTCCAACCTCCAGTCGAGCTCGCAATTCCCCGACGCCAACTACTTCTTTGACCCCATCTGCAAAGCCTCGGGACCGCTGGCCAAGGTCAAAGTCCGTCAGGCCCTGAACTACGCCACCAACCGGACGGCCATCAACAACGCGCTGCTCTACGGAAAGGGCGAACCAGCCTGGAGCATCTTCCCGTCCTCGTCGAACTTCTACGACAAGTCGCTGACCAACATCTACGGGTTCAACCTGAAGAAGGCGAAGACACTTCTGGCCCAGGCGGGATACCCGCACGGATTTTCCACCACGCTCATGGCCCTGCCCGAAGCCTCCACCGCTCAGCTGGCCACGGTGCTCCAAGAGGAGTGGAAGCAGATCGGTGTCTCGGTTCAGATCCTCCAGAGCTCGAACTATGTGACCGATCTGTACACCGACAACAAGGCCCAGCTCGGCCTCAATCCGCAAGGACTGCCCGGGATCCAGAAGATCACTACTCAGTACACGCCCGGTGACGTAGGTGACCTGTGTAACTACGACAACCCCACCCTGAACGCGCTGACCAAAGAGCTCCAGTCGCTCCCACCGAGCAGCTCCAAACTCAAGAGCGTCTGGACCCAGATCCAGGACTTCGTCATCAAGAACGCCCTCTCGATCTACGTCGACTACTCGCCGAACGTGACCGGGGCGGCCAAGGACGTGAAGAACCTCCAGAACATCCCCTACGTCGGAGGGGTCCTGAACTACTGGGTGGTGTCGGTTCCGAGCTGAGTACGAGAACGAATTCCGCTTCGGCAAGAGACTCGAAATCTCAACCGAACGGAGGATCCTGACCGGTCAAGACGCTCGCGACACCTGGGAGAGCCGAAGGATGCGAGGCCCTGTCACGCAGTGTGGCCTTGAACCACTTCGCTGTCGAAGTGCGGGCGGTCACAACGCCGCCGATCTCGGTGACGGCCTTGGCAACCGAACGATGCCGGCCGGGCGGTGCGCCGTCGAGTAGCTCGTTCCAGAAGACGGCCCAACCTCCGGCCAGCGCGTTGCCACGACCGACCGTTGTCAGGAGCCGAGCGACCGCAGCGACAGCCCGGGGCCGTCCCACCATCGCCGCCTGCACGGTGGCGGTGATCCGATGGTAGGGGACGTGGTCGACTGCAAGTCTGGCCACGTAGTGCTCAGCTGCGGCGGCGGGCCCGCCGAGGATCGCCTCGGCAGCCGCGCGGCCACTGCCCATGGCTTGGGCTATCCCCTCCCCCTGCAGGGGGTTGACCAGCCCCGCGGCATCGCCGACGAGCAGCACCCGCCCCGCCGCCGGTGTCGTACCGACGACGCCCATCTTCAGCCAGCCACCAAGGCGGGGGGACGTCCGCGAAGTCGTGTCGAGCAGATTGAGCGCACGCACATGCTGAAGGAACTCCGGCAGCGCCCGAACCGCGTTCGCACCAGCCTTTCGATCTGACATCGTCGCTATACCAAGTCCTACGTTGGCCCTCCCATCCGGTCCAGGAAAGATCCACCCGTATCCGGGAAAGGCTCGCCAAGGTGTCGGCTCCCACAAGACGATCGCCGGGAGATCGATGACTTGCTCCACGTACGTCCGCACCGCGAAACCCCACAAGACGAGGTTTGGATCCACCAGACCGGCTGCCGTTGCCACTTGGCTGGCCGCACCGTCGGCCCCGATCACGAAGTCCGCGTGCAGATCCTCACCCGTGCTCAGCCGGTACCCCCCGATCCGCCCCTCCACCTCGATCGGCGTCTCGGCTCGCGCGGCGACCGGTGTGGCTCCCGCCCGCACGGCCGCATCGTGGAGCATCGCATCGAAGACTGTCCTGGTGACCGCCGTGCCATGCCCGGGGTACGTGAGCCCTTCGGCAGATGGAAGCCGCAATCGGCGACCGGTCGGACCGACGACGAGCATGTCGCCGACGTCGCGGCCAGTGAGCGGAGGCAGTCCGAGATCGGCGAGCAGCTGCAGGCCTCTGGGTCCGACCAAATCGCCACATGCCTTGTCACGGGGGAACGTCGCTTTGTCGACCAGCGCCACCCGTACCCCACCTTCAGCCAGCACTCGGGCGGCGACACTCCCCGCCGGGCCGCCCCCGACAACGAGAACGTCAAAGCGCGACCGGCCCACCCGGCTCCTTTCGCCCGCTCGGATCTACAGTGAGATCTTCTCACCGCGGGAGGGACCATGCCGACGACGATTGCGGGCGATCGGAACCGATTTGCACAGCAATTGTTCGCCGCCCTCCCACGGCGTTACGACAAATTGGCCGAGGTCCTCTCTCTGGGTCAGAACGGCCGATGGCGATGGGCCATGACCGACCGCATCGCGCCCACGTCGCCCGCCACGGTCTTGGACGTGGCCTCGGGAACGGCTGGCGTTGCCCTGCAGCTCGCCGACCGAACGTCATCCCACATTGTGGGTGTGGATCTGTCCAGGAGCATGCTGGCTCGGGGTCAGGAAAATGTGGCCAAAGCCGGATTGGGCAGACGCATCCAACTCGTTGCCGGTCGAGCTGAGCAATTGCCATTTTCTGATGGAGCCTTCGACGCCCTGACCTTCACATACCTGCTGCGCTACGTCGATGACCCCCAGGCCACCCTTTGCGAACTGGCCAGGGTCGTAAAGCCCGGTGGCGCCGTCGCCAGCCTCGAGTTCCTCGTGCCACCCAGTCGCTTCTGGCGTTTCTGGTGGTGGCTCTACACCCGATTGGTACTACCGATTGGCGGATGCATAACCGGTGGGCGCGAATGGTTCCGAGTGGGCCGGTTCCTCGGTCCCAATATCTCGCAGCACTACCGGACGTATTCCCTTTCGTGGACGGAGGCCGCGTGGCGTGAGGCCGGCTTCGAGAACGTCGGAGTGAGGGTAATGAGTCTCGGTGGTGGTCTCGTGATGTGGGGAACCCGTCGACGTGACTGACGAGCCCAATCCCAAGGACGCTGCGAACGCCGTCTCGCGGCGCGTGGCACCACCTACCGAGGAGGGTACCGAGAACCGACCGGCCTTCTACGCTGCCCGTCCCGGTGGCTGGAGGGACTGGTGGACCCTGCTGCACCCCCCTTACACCGCATGGCACTTGGCTTACGTGGTCATCGGCGCCTGCCTGGCTCCAACCGTCAATCTGACGCGGCTCATCGCCACGCTGCTGGCGTTCTTCTGTGCCGTCGGGCTGGCCGCGCACGCGCTCGACGAGCTGCATGGTCGCCCACTTGGGACCCGCATACCGACGGCCGCGCTCGTTGCCGTGACCGTGGTGGGTCTTGCTGGCGCAGTGGCCCTCGGCGTGGCCGGAGTGGCGCAGGTCGGTTGGCCGCTTGTCCCATTCTTGGTGATCGGCCCGCTCCTCGTCCTCGCGTACAACCTGGAGCTGTTCGGCGGACTGATCCACAGCGACGCTGGTTTCGCACTTGCGTGGGGTTCGTTCCCGGTCCTGGTCGCCTACGTGGCCCAAACTGGGCGGCTCGCGGTCAGTGCGGTCATCGCAGCAGCGGCAGCCTTTGCCATCTCGGCGGCTCAACGCCGGCTCAGCTCCCCGGCACGGCTGATCCGCCGCCGGGCCGCTGCGGTCGAGGGCCGCATCACCCTTAAGGACGGTGCGGTGATCCCCATCGAAGAGCGAACCCTCTTGGCGCCTCTGGAGCGGACACTGCAGGCCATGTCGTGGGGTGTCGTGCTCCTGGCGGCGTCGGTGGCGGTCGCCCGTCTCACCTAGGCGGCGGACTCCAGACGGCGGCGGAACCCTGCGACGGTCATCTCAACCACCCGGTCGTGACCCCACTGGAGAAGGGGGTGGGCGAAGCGGTCGGCAAGTCGCATGGGTCGCTGCATCATTTCGAGCGTCCAGGCGACCTCGGCCTTCGAACCGACCTCGCTGGGGCGCACCTCGAGCCGCGCCAGACCTTCGAGGTCACCGTGAATCGCGGCGTCAATACATGAGGGGGGCTCGCTGCGGAGGAGTTCGACCCGAATCCGCATCCGGTACGGCAGCGGCGGAGCAACCACGCCGGTCAGGACCGACCCCGCTTTCAGGCCATCCCCTTCGAGACGGAATTCCTCCAGCCAGGACCACCAACCCTTGAACTCATCGACCTCCTGAATGGTGTCCCACAGCTTTTCAGGAGTGATGGCGAACTCGTACGCGTGTCGATACTCGATGACCGGCCGGCGTGACATGACCGGACACGATAGAAGCAGGAGGCCCGCGAGAAGAGAGTGGTTGTCCCCGGTTTGGCGGAGGGGCGCCGGCATCCCAGCAACTCTCTTGGTTGAACAGAAGCGCCACCTGTCGAGGCCGAGCTCCACGGGTCGCGGGCATGCGCACACCGCGATTACCACGCCGCCATTGTTGGGGCTACCTGGGTAAGCGGAGCCCATACGGTCACCCACCCGATCCCGGGAAGGAAGCAGGCGGCGACATAGGCTGCTGACAGCATCCCTTTGTGTGTGACGTAGGCGCTCGAAACGGCCACGGCGTTTGAGGATGGGTGTGGATAAGTCGTGACCGAGGATCCCCGAGACGGCTGGCAACACCGAGAAGTCTCGCGGCGTGAGGTGCTGCGCTGGGCGGGCGCGGCAGCGCTGGTGGGCACGCTGGGGCCGGTGTCGCTCGCCGCGTGCGCCACTACCTCGAGCACCGGCACCCCCAGCGCCGAAGTCGACGTGGCCATCATCGGGGGCGGACCCTCGGGTCTCTACGCCGCCTATCGCTTGCTTACCGGAACACCGCGGTCGAAGAGCCCAGTGACCTCGAAGCCATCGGTGGCTGTTTTCGAGGCCTCGAGCCGCCTCGGCGGGCGGATCTGGTCCGAAGTCCCGCCCGGGGCACCGCACCTGATCGCTGAGTTCGGCGGGATGCGGTTCCTGCAGAACCAGGAGATCGTACCCAAGCTGGTCAACGCCCTGAAGCTCCCCACTGTCCCGTTCAGCGCCGGGAATGGGCAGAATTACGTCTACCTGCGCGGCACCCGGTTCCAGGTGAAGCAGTATTCGGACCCCTCGATCGTGCCGTACTCGCTGCCCCCGGCCGAACAAGGCATGACTCCATCCCAATTACTGCTGAAGGGGATCGAGACCTACGTACCCAACGCACCGACGCTGACCGGTGCACAGTGGACCAAGGTGAAGGCCACCGCCACGTACGGCGGCCAGCTATTGCGGGACCAGGGCTACTGGAACCTGATGCAAGGCGCCCTCAGCCCCGAGGGGTACAACCTGATGGCCGACGGCGTCGGGTATCCCTCCTTGGCCGAGAACTGGAACTCGGTTGAGATGATGCAGGAGCTGGCTGGGGACTTCGCGCCGAATGCGGCCTACTTCACCATCCCCGGCGGCTATATGCGCCTCCCGCTCACCCTGGGCGCCATGGCCCGCGCCGCCGGTGCGTCGGTTCACCTTTCTTCGACGGCTGTTTCAGTCGTGCCCGCCGGAGGGGGAGGAGCCACCATAACCGTGGAGCGCCCGGGCGGAACGACCTCGATGGTCACCGCCAAGCGCGTCATCCTGACCACACCGCTTGAGCCGTTGCAGAAACTGGCGGTGCGGAGCCCCCTCATGCAAGACACTGCCATTCAGACCGCCCTGGAGACAGTGGGGCCGACCACCCCATCGAAGATGTTCCTCGGTTTCTCCACCCCGTGGTGGAAGGCCCTGGGCATCGTCGGCGGGTACTCGATCACCGACCTGCCGGCAAAGCGGATCTGGTACTTCGGCACCGAAGGCGACCAGCCCGGCGGCGAGGTATCAAATCAGAACTCGCTCCTCATGCTCTACAACGACCAGGCGCCCGCCGGCTACTGGGACGGCTACGAGCCCTCAAGCGCGTTCAACGGTTCTCCAAGTCCGCGGCTCGCACCCCCTTCGATGGTGGCCGCGGCGGTGGCGCAACTGAGCGCGGTGCACGGCGTCACCGTTCCCCAACCCTATTGGGCTGGCTTCATCAACTGGGGGAACCTTCCCTATGGCAACGGGTTCCACTGGTGGAACGTCCACTCCGACTCCGCGCAGATCGTCTCCTACCTGGCCGACCCGTTCGACGAGATGAAGGTCTCGGTGGTCGGGGACTGCTGGTCACCGGCCCAGAACTGGATCGAGTCCGGTCTGACCGTGACCGAGCGGCTCATGCAATCGGTCTACGGGCTCGAACCTCCCCCGTGGTTGCCTGCGGGAACGGGGATCTCCCCCTGAACCTCACATTGGGCTACTGGGGTCGAGGCGTCACGACCGGCGGCACCGCCGTTCCCTCCACACGGAAACGGTTGTCGATCATGAAGCATTCAACCAAACCTCGCAGGGAAGACTGTGTCCCCATTGCCGGGTCGCGCTTAGCGCCAGCCACAGCCAGTGCGACATGTAAGGATTGCACTCTTCTGCGCGGAAAACTTTGGGGCGCGGTATCGGTTCCCGATCGTCGATTCTTGGAGATGACAACGCTTCGTAGCGAGAAGAACGCCATCGATGAGTTGCACCGGGGCCTGCAGTAGTGAACCGTCTGGCACCCGGGACGAATAAGGGGGGCATTAGGAGGTTGGGCCCGATGGCTCACCCCAAGGGTCGCGGTCGGTCACCCAGCCGATTCAAGGGGCTCCCAGCCCTGTTCGGGGTGTTCGCGATCCTGATGGTCATCGTGACCGGCGTGGTAGCCAGCTACGCCGTCCCACCGGCCGGAGCCGCGGGGTCCAGCACCTCGCCCGATCGGGTCACCTCTCTGCCCGGCTGGGGCGCGGTCGGTACCCAGTACGCCGGGTATGCCTCGGTCAATGCCAAGGCGTGCAGCAATGTGCGCTGTAGCGGCCCCGGGGACCAGGGACTCTTTTACTGGTTCGTCGGCAAGACCGGCGGCGACTACGCCTCGTCTCCCACCATCTTGTGGACCAACGGCGGACCCGGGGCCACGAGCTTCTGGGGTTTCTTCACCGAAAACGGTCCCTATGTCGTGAAGAAGGGTGGCCAATTGCGCCGGCGGCCCATGGCTTGGAACAACACTGCCAACTACCTCATGTTCGACCAGCCGCTCGGCGTCGGACTGTCCTTCGCTCCCAACTCGAGGCAACCATCCAATGTCCAACGAGGGGTCAATCAGTGGTACACGGCGCTGGTGCACTTCCTGAACCTCCACCCCAAGATCGCGGCCAACCCGATCTTCCTTGCCGGCGAATCTTATGGGGGAACCTACGACGCGCTCCTGGCCAAGGCTATCCTCGACGGCAACGCCAAGGCGGGGCGCCAGATCATCCATCTTGGTGGCGTGATCATCGCCGCCGGCTGGGTCGATCCTGTGGTCCAGCAGTCCATGGACACGACGTACGCACTGGCGCACGGACTGATCACCAGCGCTGACAAGACGCGCCTGGACCGGACCTTAGCCCAATGCCAGGCCGCCATCGCAGCCCAAACCCCGTCGTCGGCCGAGGCCAATGAGATCTGCTCAAAGATCAAGTCGAGCATCGGCGACATCAGCGGCTTGTATCTGCTCAACACCGCCAAGACCGGCGACCCCCCGACGGGACCGATGATCGCCTACCTCAATCGTCCCGACGTGCGCGCCGCCATCCACGCCAAGACGTCTGGAACCTATGACCTCTTCTCCGAGAGCATCGGCTCGCGTTACGTCGTGGGTGAGCAGGATTCCTACCTGTCCACCGTCCAGTACATGCTCGACCAAGGCATCCCGATCATGGTGATCTCGGGACTCAATGACGCCACCGATGTCAACTTCCTCGGCACCGGCGCCTGGCTCGACCTGCTGACGGGCCCCCAGGGAACGGCCTTTGACGGTGCGCCCACGGTCCAGTGGAAGGGCGGACCAGGCGACCATGTCTTGGGTTACGTCCAGGACGGTGGCGATCTCAGCTGGGTGAAGGTGCTCAACGCCGGTCACCTCACACCCCTTGACCAACCTCTGCTCATCAACCTGATCGACCAGAAGCTGCTCGCCCCCGCGCGATGAGCGAAGCGCGAAGCGCTGGACCTACTCGACAAACGACGAAAGCTCCGGGGGAGAGACTCGAACTCTCAACCTAGTGGGCGCCCAGGACGAAGATTCTGACCAGCGCCAACTCGAATAATTGCAGTTAGACGCTGGTGCGGTCAATCTGCCGATGACCACTCAACACCCCTAACTAACTCCCGTTCGCTCGCGCGCGGATCGCGCACGAAACTGAGCGGCCCACGCGTAACTTGTTGCTGTCGCGAACCCGTTTTGGACTCAACGATCCCGCGGTGACGCACCACTAGCTATAGCTAGCCCTGCCGCTCAGCGTGTCCGCTGAGAGTGCGAGGGGGAGGGCGACGCTTTACTTGGCGACGCGGGTTCATGGTGCGCGTCGGAAGCGAACGATTTACCGTCGCGAGATCGCGTATGAGTCGATCAAAGTAGTTGCGATAAGCACCGGAGATGTCGAATCCAGCGGGATCCAGAAACCATTGAACTCCCGCTCCCTGCATGAAGGAGATCACTTCATTCGCGGTAGCGCGAGCATTTACGTCGGTTCGGATGGAACCGTCGCGTTTGCCAAGAGTAATGGCGCGACGCACGCGCGTGCGAAACCGCTCTTGGCGAAGAACGAATTCGGCTTGCGCAGGGTAGTCGTCCTCAAACGCCTCAACAGTCATCACGACGGAGAGCTTCGAGAGATTCGCCAGAGATTCATTTGCCTTTAGGTGATCACCCCACACGCGCAACCTGGACAAGCGATCAAGGCCTGGCATCGCATCGTCAGAGAAGACAAGCTCGTCCATTGAGTCCGTGATGGCAACTACCTCACGCAACAGGTCCTGCTTCGTGCCGAAGTGGTGAGTGATCGCTGGGCGCTTCACACCAATCTCTCGTGCAATGGCTTCTAGCGAAGTACCTCTCGATCCCCCTCGCGCGAAAAGCTCAACCGCGGCTGCAAGCAAGGCGGCCCGCTGCGACGGTCGACCACCTCGACGGCGGTTCTTGGCCGTTGACATCACGATTGGGCGCAATGGAGCGTAGATCTTCGTGATGTCGGGCGCTTGCCCTTTCGACAACGGCGTTCCTGGAAGAACGACCGGAACTCCATTGTGCCTCCCTTCCCGCTGCCCATGAATCCTGGTGAAGGCGCTTGCCTTCAAATATACACATTGTAATGTTTGCCTTGACCTAAAGGGGGGACTGTTGAGCTCCAAGAACTGCTTGCGACCATGAACGTTGCCCGCTCCGCGTTTGGACGCACAATCGCGGAGACCAACATACCTCTAGCTGAATCGCGTGAGCCGCTTGTATCCAAACCCAACGTCGTTGTGATCGTCCTCGATGATGTCGGTTTCGCTCAGCTTGGATGCTTCGGTTCAGACGTGGCCACGCCGAGCTTCGACCGCCTGGCGAGTGCTGGCCTGCGTTACAACCGCTTTCACGTCACCTCCCTGTGTTCGCCAACCCGTGCCTCATTGCTCACGGGTCGCAATCACCACGCGGTTGGTATGGGATTCGTTCCCGATCTTCCCCTACGACTTCCCGGTTACAGCGGGCGTATTCCTCGGTCTGCTGCCACCCTTGCTCGCCACCTACGTGATGCCGGTTATTCCACGATGGCGCTCGGCAAGTGGCATCTCACCCCACGCTATGACCGAACCGCTTCAGGCCCCTTTGATCTTTGGCCGCTTGGCCAGGGCTTTGAACGGTTCTACGGGTTCCTGCATGCCGACACAAATCAGTGGACGCCCAATCTTGTATGCGATAACCACTTTGTCGAACCGCCACGTCCGCCAGAACAGGGTTACCACTTGACAGCGGACCTTGTCGATGTCGCCATCCGCCAGCTACGAGCTCAACAAAACGCTACTCCAGAGAAGCCATTCTTCCTGTATCTGGCTACGGGCGCTCAACATGCACCGCATCAAGTCCCACCGGAGTGGATCGAGGCGTACCGCGGTCACTTCGACGGCGGTTGGGAGCGATGGCGTCGGGAGACCTTCGAACGTCAAAAGGTTTGTGGTGTCGTTCCCGAAGATGCGGCTTGTAGCCAACGACCATCTTGGGTTCAGGACTGGGATGGTTTGCCGCAGGGGGAGCAACGGCTCTACGCGCGGATGCAGGAGGTGTTCGCCGGGTTTCTGACCCATACGGACCACCACGTCGGAAGACTGTTTGACTGCCTTGAAGAACTAAACGTTGATCAAAATACGGTGGTGATTGCGCTTTCCGATAACGGAGCAAGCGCTGAGGGCAGTTCCATAGGTTCAGTGAACGAGGGTCGCTTCACACTCGATCTGGACGACCTTGCGGACAATCTGGCCCATATAGATGACTTGGGAGGATTTCGCCTCTACAACCACTACCCGTGGGGCTGGGCATGGGCAGGCAACACGCCCTTTCGGCTCTGGAAGCGCTATGCCTGGCTTGGAGGCACCCGTGTTCCCTTGATCATCCGGTGGCCGGCGGGCATCGAGAATTGTGGTGAAGTTCGGCAGCAGCTCAGTCATGTAGTCGATATTGCGCCAAGTATTCTCGACCTGTGCGATGTCAGCCCGGATGAAGTAATAGACGGAATTTCCCAGCAACCGTTAGATGGGGCAAGTCTGCGAACCACCTTCGGCTCCTCCAGCGCACCATCACCCCGCGACGTCCAATACTTCGAAATGCTTGGCTCCCGCAGTATCTACGCCGGCAGGTGGAAAGCCACCACGGACCGCGTCGTTCATGGGGTTGCGGACGAGGAGAGACTCGTCACGGGGAGTCATTCTCTCGAAGCGGACACTTGGGCACTCTTCGACCTCGAGGAAGATTTCGCCGAGGTAAATGATCTCGCAATTCAGCACCCGGATGTCGTTCAGCGGCTGGCGGATATGTGGTGGTCTGAAGCTGGCCGAAACTCGGTGCTGCCGATGGGCAATTGGCTCGACCGCCGGTCGCCAACGGATCTTATGAGCGCCATGCAGCCACCTCCACCATCCATGTTTTCCCGAAAGACATTCCGACCGGGAGGCGGGCCCATCGCTGATGAGGCGGTCCCAATGTTGTCCTTTGGCGGTGAGGTGGAGATCGATGTCGACGTTCCTGGAACCGTCCCCGACGGCGTGTTGTGCGCTCAGGGAAATTGGACGGGCGGCTGGGCGCTGATAATCCTCGCAAGCCGTCCGACGTATGTCTTGAACAGCGTAGGCCGTGAATACCGGATTGAAGCAGCGAATCCCCTGAATCCAGGCAGGCACATCGTGGGATTCTCTTATGCACCACAATCCGGGAGTCGTGCTGCGATCTCTGTCACGATCGATGGTGAGGTTGTGGGTAGCGGAGAGTTTGCGGCGGGAACTCCAATTGGGACGGGTCAAGCGGATGGAAGCGGTCTGCGGATCGGCCATGACGTTGGATTTCCGGTCTCCGGCGACTACACCCCTCCCTTTGCATGGGCTGGGACCATCCACGCGGTAACGGTCACGCCTAGACCGTCGCGACCAGTGGACACTTCTGAGCTCGCGCTGGATGCAATCCACCGAGATTGACGAGCACATGCTGTGTCTACCGAGACAAGTGCGCTGCCGAAAGAGAGGATGAAATGTGTTGGCTGAACTGAGATCCCAGCCGAGCTCTCTCGTGGGGGTCTTGACACGGCTCGCACGAGTCACCGTAGTCGCTGTGCTCGTTTCGATTGGATCGGTGTATCTGTCATCGAAAGCCAGCAGCGCAGCCACATCTCCATCCGGAACGGTCGCCATCGGCGAACCCTTGACCGGCCTCGGGGATTCAGTGCAATTCGACCCTACGCTTGGACACACCTCACAGGTCCAGAATCCCTGGCAAATGGCAATCTATGGCACTCTTCTCAGGCCGACTCCGAACAACGGTTATCTCCCGGAGCTCGCAACTTCCGCCACGATACAGAACCCATCCACGATAAATATCACTCTGCGTCGCGGAGTGGTGTTCTCGGACGGTACTCCCTTTGATGCAAACGCAGTCAAAGTAGGAATTCTTCGTAATCGCAACGCACCGCAACTCGGAAGCTTGTCGAATTTGCTTCAGGACATCTCAAACATAAGCGTGCTCAACTCAACGACGCTCTCTATTGATTTTTCAGCGCCCGTAGCTGGTGCATTCTACCCACTGCTCGCAAGTCAAGAGACGTTCATTGTGGCTCCTACTAGCATCGCAAGGGGACAGCTCAATACGAATCCCGTGGGTGCGGGACCCTTCCTTCTCAGTCGCTACATCCCGAACGAGAGCATCACTCTTGTGAGGAATGCCAGGTATTGGGACGCCAAAAGCATTCATGTCGCGAAGCTTCAGTATGTAAATGTTCCCTCCGGACCTCAGCAGGTAAATGTTTTGGAATCGGGGCAAGTCAACGTTTCTCAGATACCCGTAAATGATGCTACAGCCGTGCGAGAGAATGGCGGTTTCAGAGTCACGGCGACAAGTCCGCAAACCCAGTCCCTGTGGTTGCCGGTGTGCAAGTCGAGTCCGCCTCTGTCCAACGTGCGGGTCCGGAAAGCACTCAACTATGCGATCGATCGAAACGCCATCAACCGGGCAGTGCTCAGCAATCTGGGCGAACCCCAGTGGGCCCTCTGGCCTGGCAACTCCATCTATTTCCCACCCGGTCTCAAGGGGTATTACTCGTATAACACAAGGAAGGCCAAGGCCCTACTCGCTGCTGCCGGCTACAAGAATGGCTTCTCCACGCGGTTACTCGTGATTTCCGGGACTCCAGTCGAGTCAGAGACCGCGTCGATCGTCCAGGCTGAGTGGCAGAAAATCGGTGTCAACGTCTCTTTGGTGCAAACGACAGACCTCGTTGGCGGACTTTATGAGCAGCATGTTGCCCCGATGGGACTGCTTCCCCAGGTAAGGGGTGGCATCGAAGCCCTCACAGGTCCGTTCCAACCTGGAACGATAGGCGACATCTGCAACTTCAACAGTCCCACGCTTGACTCGATTACGTCAAAGCTCAGCGCCCTTTCACCCTCATCTCCTCAGGCAGTCAGCCTCACTCGCCAAGCACAGTCGTACATCGTGACGAACGCTCTTGGCATCTGGATCGCGTTTCAGCCCTATGTGTACGCAACCAGTACCAACGTCTCCGGTGTCCAGTTCCTGACGCAGTATGCGCAGCCGATTCCATACTTTTGGTCACTCAGGGTCAGCTGATAGTCGTTCGAGGATCGCCAACCGGTAGGTGATCAAGGCAACAAAGCTTTCGCTCTCGGCCACTTTGCATCGGTCGAGCCATCTGCAATCATCGTGTTGGCGAAATGGCCACGACTGGCTAGTGGCCGAATTAGTGGAACGTCGATCTTCGATCTTTGCTGGGGAACTAACCGATTCTTCGGCTACAGCCCTGAGGACCTTTCGCTGGCCTTCAAGCTCTTCAACCTTGCTCGGCGACACACGGCACCTTGCATTGCTGACTGCTTCTTGGCGTCAAACGACCGCGGTCGGATAGTAGTCCGTCCGACGAAAGCTCCGGGGGTGAGACTCGAACTCACAACCTAGCGGTTCGATTTCGGCGTCTTTCTCACCAGCGAGTCCAAAGACGCATGGCCTTTGAACTGGACATCTATGAACCACTTCTGCCGATTGCTGACAGCCGGTGCCAAGTGCCTAGTGCCCATGGAGTGCCCGAGATAATGGGGACTAGGAATGAGGGGCTGTGGAGGTTCCTGTCCAAGGTCGGTTATTCCCCCAAGTCGCTATCGGCTCCCGAGAGGCAGCTGGCGTAGTCCCACCTCGATCTCGACCGTTTAATGATGGGGGTTCAGATATCCTCAGCCGATGCCCACGGTCAAGTTCGCACCGGACGCCGCCGATGGTCCGCTCAGTGTCGGTTCCACCACCGCACGGGGTGATAGAGCCGGTCGTGTTCGGCTCGCTGCTCTCGGATGTCCTCGATGTTGGCCCGGCTCACGCTCCATGCCTTGATGATTGCGTTGCCCTGGTTCAGCTTCACGCCGCAGTAGGCGCAATACAGGACGATGGTGTCGCTGCCTTCGTAGACCCGTGCGTATTGTGGCTGTGGCCGCTCTTTGGTCATTCGCGTTATGACGACCTTGGCAAGCCGGGATACGTTCGCAGGTGCTTCGGTAGCGTGTAGTCCATCAGGTACGGAACCGCAGACATAGTAGTGAGCGCGAGTGAAACGCCTACAAGGATTTGGTTGCTGCGCCGCTCCGAGTTCTTCATGGCGAAGATCAAGGGTAGGTAGACGACGGCAGCCTTCAGCCCGATTGCTTTCTTGGTCTGGAAACTCTCAAAGTCACCTGTGGCGCACCAGTTGGCGATGTATTCGCAGTTTCGATGTGCAACCCAATAGGTGGGTGGTTGATGGTCGATCAGCCACCTCGCTCTGTCAATCGTTTCTTCGGCTGGCAGATATGGCGAGTAAATCTGTCCAACCCTGGGCGGCCATGTGATGGGATGCTGCACGATCTCCGCCTTACCACCGTTCTCAAACGTCGCCAACGATGTTTTGCGGACTTCAGCGTCGAGCAAGTTACTGCCGCCAAACTCGATCAGCTCGTCGTCATCGACGTAGATGCCGTGATGGCAAAACGGCACAACACCCCACAGCTGGCGAAAGACCTGCAGTTGTGATCCCGGTTTGAATGTCAGAGCTTCTGCCACGGACCAAACGCTACTGTCGGCTTCCCAGCCTCCGCACTGCGGTTTGTATTCCACACCGTGCGTTTACGGTACAGGTTCCGCTATGGAATCGAGTGCCTCGCTTTCGCCAGCACGATGGGATTTGTGCGGTACGTTCCGTCCATAACCCACTTGAAGCGGTAAACACCTGGCCTCGGGTCTTCGCCAACTTGTGTGGAAATGTCGATCTGGCCTACTGGGTCGCCCTTTCTCGCCGCAAATTGCGGATACCGTTCCGCGCTAACCGGATAAATCTCAAAGGTCTTCCCCGCTGGGTCAGTCAGTTCAAGCCGGATATTCCGAACCATGTGCCAATGCTGGCTACGGAGCGACGCGATCATCACCCGGTGTTCGTCGTCAGGCCAAAAAGTGACGCGCCAGTGCTCTCGCCTCGCCCACGGCATCAGCTCCCACACAGTCACAAGCAGAACTGCCACCGCCAGGCCGAGTACGACGCCGAAAAATGCGTGGTACGCCTTCCCGACCACACCTTCCGTTTGCGATGGTGAAAAGGCGGCTGTTCCAATAATCGCCAAGCTGCTCGCCAGGACTGCAGAAGCGAGGATGTTGTTGACGACAAGCCTCCGAGCGTCAGCGTAGGCGCATCTCAGCCGTCCCTGTTCTCCGAGTTTGCACTCGCCATCTGGTGGAGCCGGGGGTGGCCCTCCGCCAAGCATCTGCATAAGCGTAAGCGACGTGTTGGGTAATGACGATAGTTACTCAGTTCACGAAGACCGATCATTGGGTCGTGCGCTGAAGGGTGTTAACTGATTACGAAAGTACTCACTCCATTGCGGCACCTGGCGGAGTCCCGTCCACAATCACCTTCGTTGATGATGGGGGGGGGTGCATAGATGGCCAACACGAAGTGGAGGCGAGGGACGGCATGCGCTCGCTTCGTAGGGAGGCAAGCCGTCAACAGTCACAGATCGAAGGCATTTCGCCTTGCCCAAGACTCGACTCGGGGGCGAAAGTCCTGAGGATGAAACCCACTCAGCACGGGCCGGTTCTGATTGCTGATCTGTGCAGGCTCCGCAATCCCAAAGGCCGAGAACAGGTCCGACGAAAGAAGGCGAACGCCCGAGAGCCTGTCAGGCCCACGGTCAGCTGATCCCTCAAGTGAGAGAGAGTGTCGAGTTGGCCCCGCTCCATTAGACCTTGGCCTGCTCCGTGGGAGCGGCCCAGGCATTTGGCTTCGGTATTGAGCGAGAACAATCGGTTCATCGCCTGCGACGATCTCTGTGGCCACTTGGATTGCTCCGCCCGCTCCTGTGCGTAGGGCGTGTTGCGCCAGCACACCAAGTCCGTTGATGAGATCGGCAATGAGGAACTCGTCATACAGAGGCCGGTGATCCCTGAGGATCCCCATTTGCTCTCGGAATGCCGGATAGCCGTATGCAAGTACACCAGATCCGTCGAGCTTCAACTCACCTCCGACACGAAATGTCGAGGGGAGTGAATCCAGGGAATCGTGTACTACCAGTGCTCGGTATCCCAGGCTCACGCTGTAGCGAGCCAAGCCGTCGTTGTAGCACGGGAAATCCTTGAGACTTTGTGGAACCCACGCATTCCAGTTCGACATGAGGGACTCCTCTAACTGAAGATTGCCAGGGATGTCCGGTACGAGAGCGATAACCATCCAAACCCAGTCGGGATGGTCTGACTTCTCGACGATGTCGTTACCACGGAGAAGCAGCGAGTCCAACTCCTTTGCTCGTTCGGAGGCTCCGATGAATCGCCGTCCGTACTGATCTGCAACCTCACTCTCGCTCATGAATCGGCGATGTCGCCCCGCCCGTACCGGGTATCGCAGTGACTCCGCAGAAGCCATGGCATGTGGTGCTCGGGAACTTGGGGGAATCGAAACCAGGTAGACAAATCCCGATTCGGACTCGACTATAAGGATGCCCAACGAGATTGCAGGGAAAATGCGAGAGGCCGAGACCTGGTCCAGCCAGAGCGGAAAGTCTCTTTCGGGCTGAACGGGGCTTAGACCGGAGGCGGTACCCGCACCATCCTCGTCCATGCCAAAGACCATCAAACCTCCATGGGCGTTTGCAAAGCCGGTGAGATCGAGGGCGGCTTCCTTTGTGTCGGCACGTTCTGACTCGTCGTAGCAGGCAGATTTGAACTCTAAGTCGGTATCTTCCACGAGTCCGATGAGCCGTTGCAGCTGCTCAATACCGACCTGATCCAGACTTGGGCCGAGCAGAGGACGAAGCCGGGGAGGCAGCCACGATGACGACATGGATCCGACAGTAGCTAGGGGAGACGGTTAGGAGGGCAATCCCGAACGAGTTCTCGCCAACTCCTGATCAACCTCGACGGACTGCAGCACGTGTCTGATAGTCGAGGCGTACCAGCGCCCTCCCTTTGCTGTCGGAACTCCCTCTTCATTTAGGACCACCGCAATGGCGTTGAGTGACCTTCCGTCAGCACGGTCAGCAGCAATCCGTAATCGGACAGCCTCGGGCAGTAGAGGAGCCTGACCGGCTCGCATGCCCTGGGAACGCCTCACGGCATGAACAGCCCGCTGCCGCTCGCCGATACGACGAGATTCAAATGAAGCTGCGGCACTGACAACATCGACAAGTAGTCGCCCGGCGGCAGTTGTGGTGTCCACGTCGGCGTCGAGGACGACGAGCTTCCATCCCTTCTTCTCGGCTTGATCGAGTAGTCGGGCAAAGTCTGTGGTACTCCTGGAAACCCGGTCGATCTTGGCGGCAACGAGTACGTCCGCCTCACCTCGGTCAAGACGGGCCAAGGCGTCCAGGAGGCCCCTGCGGTTGCTGAGTTTTCGCCCTGAGAGTCCTGCGTCGGTCAGGTGGTCCACGTGGACCCATCCTCGGCTTGTAACGACCTCTGCGAGCTTCTCAGCTTGGTCGTCGAGGGAGATCCCTGAAGCGGCCTGCCGACCGGTGCTGACCCTGCCGTAGGTGATCGCTTTGAGGGCAGGCGCGGGATCTGTGCGTGCTTCTTGGCGCTTGCGAGACCCTGGCACTCCTCCAGTATAACACAGTTGCACACAACTCTGTACACCGGGCATCGGATTAGGGCTTTTTGGCGGCACCTTCCAAGACATCGGCGGCCAGTTCCAGGCGATCCCTCAAGGCTGCGTCGGGCGGTGAATCGTCGGGCAGGTGCTCTGTCAGCCCGGAGATGAGGCGAAGCTGGCGGGCCACTTCATGGAGTTCCCGTTTGCTCGGCACTGTGTCCATCCTTCCATCCGCCACTCGGCTTGGAGGGGCGTCAAGGCAAACGACAACCCTTGAGCTTCTGCCGTCCCCGGGACCGGGCGAGGCTACGTTCTGCTCGGCTTGACTAGTCCTTCGCCTTGGGCGAGTCCTTTACCGTGGATGGCGAGGGAACTTCAGAGAGGACTTTGATCAAGCGGGGATTCTTCGGGTCCGAGTTCAGTCGAACTCGATAGTGATGTCCAGATCTAAGTATGAACTCTGAGTAGAGGAAATCGACCTTGCCGATGTCGGCACTGGATTTCGATGTCACTTCATATCGATAACGAGTGATCTTCTGTCGAGGCAGGAACCGATCATCGATCACATGGATCCGAATCAACTGGCCTCTCGGTACCACACTTCCTCGTACTACCTGCTGTCTTGTCACTTTGCGGCGCACCACGCCCACGTGAAGGGGTTCATTGACAGCTTGACCCGCCGACTTCTTAGCTAGACGGTCGGCAGCCTTGTTGTGCTCGCTGTCCTTGTGTGCCTTTACCCAGGTAAAGCGAACACGCTTGTCACAGTTGAAATAGGCAGAGATCAGTTCATCCCAGAGCTTGGCGTTCTCGACGGGGGCACCATCCCGTGTCATCCAACCATTTCCTTGCCAATGATTTAGGGCGTTCTGGAAGTTGTTCGTAACGTACTGAGAATCGCTATGGATTAGGACACGGTTGAAGCGGTCAGCGGGGACGTTCGTTCTGCCCCGTCGAAGGAGACGAAGAGCCTCGATGCAGGCCTGCAGCTCCATTTCCTGGTTGGTCCCCTCCCGGTACCCGGGCGGGGCGTGATCATCAGTCACCTCATAACCGTCGTCTCCAACCCAAACAAACCTGATCCCGATGCCGCCTCTGCGTGGCTTGGAGAGTGACGAACCGTCCGCATAAATGTTGATGGCGTCTTCGTCGACTAAGTCCACGGCCCCAATTATGCGGTCGGCGTCGATTACTTCCGCCTGCCTCCAAACTCTTCAAGCCCAGCGACCAAATCACCGAGATCGATTTCCAGACCTCTGGCGAGTTTGGCCAACGTCTCCAGTTCTGGACTTCGCATGCCCGTCTCCAGCTGGCCGATATATGCCCTCTGCAATCCCGCCCGGTGGGCGAGAGCCTCTTGTGAAAGCCCCAGTTCGTCTCGCCTTGACCGAATCCGATCACCGAACTCCCGGACAAGCGGACTGACCGGTCGGCGTGAATCGGGCATCCGACCAGTGAGCCGGACGGCGCACTATTTGACGACGTAATATTGATAACAATCGGTGCGATCCAGAGAGGAGGCGGTCGCAGGGGATGACGACCGACACTCCAAACCTTCACTGGCACAACGTTGAAGGCGTCTATGCCGAAGCTCCGACGATCCGGGCGATCCTTGAACTTGATCATCCAGAGGCACGCCCGTACATACCGAGGACGGACATCATTCTCGATGTTGAAGATCACCGGAACTGTTGGGAGCTAGATGAGCACGAGTGTTCCGGCGTATTCGCCTGGCGTGTCGCATACTTGGCACCCGACTTTCTGGACGAGGCTGAGGACATCGACGGAGGCGACGCACCTGATGTCGCTACGGCGCAGCAGGCCTGTGTGGTTCCAGCAATCACGTTTCTACGAAACGAGGGATGGAATACCAGCGAGATCTCCACTGCACTCGGGAGAACGGAAGAATGACTGACAACGAGATCGGATCCGAACGACACCGCTTCTGTCCTAGCTGCGGGGCTAAGGCGGCCTCGGCAGCTTCGTTTTGCACTGAGTGTGGTCGATCACTCATCAAGGCGACCAAGGCTGACGATCTATCCCCAACCGTCCAAACGGATGCCTCAAGTGCGTCACCACCGCCACCGCCACAAACTCGGTACTGGCCGCCGCCTCCTCCGCCATCCGGGTATAGGCCGCCGCCGCAGCCACCAATCGGAGATCAGCCACCATCGTCGCCAACGAAGGGCCGACGATTCAAGCACCCGGTGAGCACGCCGTTCGCACTGCTCAGCCTGGTCGTAGGGATCATTCTCCTGGTGGTCAACCGTTCGTCGACTACAGGCTCACGTCCAACCCCTCTGGGCTGGACGGCCCTTTCCTTAATCATCTTGGCAGCGCTTACTCCGCTTCTTGGCCTGATTTTGCGATTTCTTGGGAAGTGTTACCGAGAAGCTAGGGATCAAGTGCGCATTGTGCGCCGTGGCGTCCCCAACCCCCTACAGGTGCGGGAGCAGTTCATCGCCACCGTGGGCAGGGAGCCGACTGTTCAAGAGGTCCATGACCTACACGAAATGGCGGTGACCGAACACAACCAGGCATTGTTGAACTTAGGTCTTGTGGCGGGTGCGCTCTACCTTGGATTTAAAGCATCCCACCATGGCCATGCTCAGCGTCAAAACGCTGCTGGCAATGCATTGAACAATGTAATGGCAAGTCAACAGGCGGCCCAGTATCGGCGGTTCAAGTAATGGCGGTCGTGGACCGATTGACAACTGGTTAGGTCGCAGGTCGTCGCTCGCTGCGAGGGGGTAGACAACGGTGCCCGAGACTGAAGTCGGTTCAGAACGACACCGCTTCTGCCCTGCTTGTGGAACGGAGGCCGTCACAGACGGTTCGTTCTGCGGTGAGTGTGGTCAATCACTCATCAAGACGACCGAGAGTGGCGATCAACCCTTACCTGTCCAAACCGAGGTCCCAAGTGGGTCATCAGCGCCGCCACCTCCGCAACCCAGCACAGTCGCCGTAATGCCAACGCAACCCGCAGCGGGATCAGTTCCGCCACCGTTGCAAACGTCACCCACTCCTCCTTCAGGGAAGAAACCACTCCGCAGACGGCCAGTGTTCTGGATTGCGCTTGGAGTCGGGGTGCTTGTGATCATCGCAGGCATCTCGGCGGCGATTTCAGGTTCCTCCGGCTCGGCATACAACATTGGCCTCCACGACGGGAAGGTAATGGCTGCAGCTAACGAAAGGGTGGGCCTGGCCGACGACGTTCAATACGACTGCAATTACACTCATCCGTGGAACACCCGCCCGAACAACGTCCCCGGCGACAAGACCGATTGGGTGCGTGGCTGCGTCGATGGCTACGAGGATTACCAATTAGCAAATGGTCTGCCCACCGCTACGAATAATGCTGGCTACGGCGAGTACATCACAAGGCAGCAGATGGTGGACAGAATCAATCGGATCAACAGCGGCAACACGGGCAACACGGGCAACACGGGTAACACGGGCAACTCGGGTAACTCGGGTAACACGGGCAACACGACGACGACGACGACTCCGCCACCAACGACGACCACTTCTACGTTCTCCGGCGCCGATCAGGCCTTATTGAGTGACGTGGTGGCACAGATTCCGGGCATCGAGTCGTCGAACACTCAAACCAAGCTGGTGTCCGGGGCGCAAGCCGTCTGTGCCTTAGCTCCAAGTGTCGCCAACATCTTCACCCCTTGGACGTACCTGGTGGCGGCTGCAAACAACACACTCAGCATTCCCGACGGTCCTCAAAATGAAGGACCCTCAACCTTCACGGCGATTGCGATCACCGACTTGTGCCCTGCTTATTCACACTTGATCCCTGCTGGCACTCCCACTTGAGGACTCCTCTTCCTTTGTTGGGGGCGCAGCCACCCAAGGTCCACTCGGATCAATCTCTCAAACGGCAAGATCTCTGCCACATCCATCCTTAGAACAGGGGAAGCTGGTTGGTTCCTGCGCTTGGCCTGTTGTTCAGGCGACCAAGCGCTAAGTCCTCGACCGCAAGCGTCAGCTGGTCAGCCTCACGCACGCTCAGGGCACGGAAGGACAGACCATCGGGACCCGGCTGCAACCAATCCGGGGGAAGGTGGTCGATCAAACCGAGGTCATTAAAGGCCACCTGCAATCGGCGAGCCAAGTACCACGATGTGGTCTTGGTCGAGTCCTGCTGGGTAATTGGTGTAACGACCGCATTGCGCTCCATCGGCTGCGTTTTATTGACGCAGTCCGAGTGATGTTGGGACGCAGCGGGTTCAGGCGGTGTGCTCATTCCAAGTCTCCAATCGAATCCCGGCCTTGCCACCGATTGCCCGAAGGAAGGTTGGCTGGGGGTCAACGAGCCGGTCTCTCGCCCCATCTTGATTAGGACTAACCATTGTACCGGGAGCCGGACTTAATCATTACGGGGCCATGGGGCGTCTCCGGCTTTTACAAACATGAGCCTTTAGCAGCACCAGGCAACGTGACCGCCCTAAATCCCGATGCACCTAATAATGCGCCGCTAATCGCGGAGTGCGTTATCTGGAAACTGAATACTGCAGACGCAGGACAGGGGGGGCTATGAGCACATTCAGGAGGGACTGATGACTGCTATGTCGATGTTCTTCTGACTGCTATCTCGACGTTCTTCGCAGAGGTAACGGATATCAGACCTAAACCACCTCTGACGCCCTAATAAGGCTCCCTGTCACGCTGTAACAACTGCGCTGTAATCGGGTGCCGTAAAAACTGCGCCGTAATCCGACGCCGTAATCCGACGGCGGCGTAACAGCAACGGTTGTAATGGCCAAGACTGTGCTGTAGTGGCTGACGCTTTGGATTTGTTGTGAGGCCTTCTAGCTGACTCCGAGTACCGCAAGACCTCACAAGCCGTTGAGAGCCTTAGACGTAATCACAGGGCCGTCTGGTAATGCGTTGCTTGATCACGGCAACGCACTCTTGACCGTTTGAAGGCGATTACTTCTGCCTGTGAGCGAGTCAGAATGCGTCCTGCTGCTCCCTCTCGCCAAAACCCTGGGGAGGAATGGATTAGGCGGCGTCGCTCTGGCGATCCGTTGAGATCCAAGAATCTCTGTGCCATGTAATCGCCCCCAACCAAAGATTTCATCGAGTAACCGAAGTAATCAACCGCAGCGGGGTAATCAACTGAACCGATCCGCCAGTGTTGTCCCACGCCAGCCTGCCGTACTGCATCATCGAAGACTTCCGAGCGGACCCTGCGTTCATGACCGGCGGCATGAAAGTAACCGTGGACGTGGGATCCCGTCTGGTCAGGATTCTCCTCAGCAGCCCAGCAGACCCTGAATGAGGGGAGTTCCTGTCTGGCGTAATGGGTGAACTTGCCCACCTTCTTGTTGATTACCGGTGGGGACTCACCCACCTGGGTTAAGCAGAACCACCATTGAGGCTGAGCCAGCATGATGGCCCCTGCAATCTTCTTGCCGTTGATTACAACGCACACGGGACAAGAGTTCTTCTCGCACCGATAAACCCGACGTTTACCACTCTGATCTCGCCAGGTGTGAGGGACGCAGTGGATCTCACCGGTCAGGTAATCGATTACGTGTCTACCCTTGGGATTAGGACACAGGGGCAAATCGACCTTGAAGATGTTGGGTGTCTCACCCCAATGGCCATGATTTAGACAGTATGGACCTGTAATCCCCTCATCACATAACTCTGATTGATGAACAGGAGAAGGATAAGAAACAAGAGCAGACGTTGAAGCAGGGACACGTCGACCTAATCCACGATTAGGAGCTTCGCTGGCACTCTCGGGCAGAAAGGCAGCTTGCGGATGCTGATGGGTAATGGTGGCCACGGTCACCGCATTGCCTCAACCCGATGCCGGGTCACGTAATCATTCAGGTCCGCCTGGGTGAAGCGAACCCGGCGCCCGACTTTTACGCCGGTAAGTTCACGTCTCTGCCACAACTCCCGCACCAGTCGAGGGCTGACGCCGAGAAACATTGCAGCGGCCTCGTAATCGAGAAGGCCGGAGGCCGGTTCTGCCTGTGAGTGTCCGTCTTCGGACATGGGGATACCCCACTTTCGTCCTAAACGCACACTCCGCCCGGTCGGTAGTGCACCTATTTCGGATTACAAATAGGTACGTCCAATGCCAGCACCCGAGGGCACCGATTGGATCAAGGAAGCAGGGTTTGCCTACCTCCCGGCAAGCGCATCACCGGGTTGCCTTACCGGAGACTTATCACTCCGGCTGCTGCCGATTTTAGCCTGGTGCGGCCAGCTTGCTTCATCATGCGTGAACGGACTGACAGCCATTCACGGCATACTGCAAGACCCATGACAAGTCGTCGTCAGTTCGGAACGATACGGAAGCGCCCATCCGGGCGATGGCAGGCTTTCTACTGGCACCAGGGCACCAAACACTACGCACCGAATACCTTCAAAACGAAGGCTGATGCGGGTGCCTTTCTCGACAACATCCATACCGACATCACCCGAAGTGGATGGGTAGACCCAAGAGCGGGCAAAGTCCTGTTCGCCGAATATGCCACCGAGTGGTTGTCCTCCCGCCCCGATCTGCGGCCCCGCACCGTTATGCAGTACAAGTCACTTCTTAAGTGCCATCTCATTCCAGCATTCGGAAAAGCGGCCATCGCCGATGTGACGCCATCTCAAGTCCGAACCTGGCACGCCGCCTTGTCCGCAGCCAAGCCGGGGGCAGCTCGCACGGCTTACCGTCTCTTGCGAGCCATCTTCAGTACCGCCGTCCACGACGAACGTCTGCTGCGCAATCCCTGCAAGGTGCAAGGGGCGGGTTCTGACAGGGTGACGGAACGACCTATTGCGACCGTCGCTGAAGTAGCTGCTCTCTCAGAAGCGATGCCGCCAAAGCTTCGCCTGGCCGTCACGCTGGCCGCATGGGGTGCCCTGCGTCGTGGTGAGGTCCTCGCTCTGCGTCGCCGAGACATTGATCCACTCGGGCGCAAGATCCGAGTCGTGCGTGCCCTGTCAGAACTAAATGACGGCACTCTGGTCTTCGGCGACCCGAAATCCGACGCCGGGATCCGCACAGTGCATCTTCCTGATTTTGTGGTTAGGGAGATTGAGCAACATCTGGACTCATTCGTTGACGCTGATCCTGATGCTCTCCTGTTCACCGGAAGGGGTGGGGTTCCACCACGCATGAAGACACTCTCAACCCCATTTCAGAAGGCCCGAGCAACGTGTGGGTTGCGTCACGTTCGGTTTCATGATCTCCGACATTTTTCCCTGACGATGGCAGCGACGACTGGTGCAAGCACCAAGGAGTTGATGCGTCGAGGCGGCCACTCGACACCGGCTGCGGCGTTGCGATACCAGCACGCAACCGAAGACAGGGACAAAAGCATTGCTGATGCGCTCGGCGAGCTTGTTCAACGAGATGTCGTGCCGATTACGACGGCTCGGAAACGAAAGGCTTAGTGCCCGTGGAGTGCCCGTGCTTATCGTGCAGGCATCGCTAAGGTCCTCTGAACTGGGAAATGCTCCGGGGGTGAGACTCGAACTCACAACCTAGCGGTTAACAGCCGCTTGCTCTGCCATTGAGCTACCCCGGAAGGGTTGAAAAACAGCCCCCGAACGATATCAGCGGCCCGAGACGTCGCCGGCGGCGGTGCCGGCGAATCGGAGGCGCGATCAGGACTCTTCGAGATAGTCCCTCAGCAGGTGTGCCGCGTCGGGCCGGCGGAGCTTGGCCAGGGTCTTGGACTCGATCTGACGGACCCTCTCGCGCGTCACACCGAACTCCTTGCCCACCTCTTCGAGCGTGCGGATCTTCCCGTCGTCGAGGCCGAAACGGAGTCGCACGACGTCCTGCTCGCGCTCGGAGAGATGTCCGAGCGCCTCCCGGACCGCAGCATCGAGCAGGGAACGGGTCGCCGCGTCGTCGGGGACCACCGCTCCCCTATCTTCGATCATGTCAGAGAGGTTGAAGTCGTCCTCGTCACCGACCGGCTGCTCGAGGGACACCGTGTCCTGATTGATGCGAAGAATCTCCCGGACTCGTTCCATCGGGAGCTCGACCCGGTGGGCCACTTCTTCGATCGTTGGCTCGCGGCCGAGCTCCTGGAGTAGTTGGCGCTGCGCCCACACCACCTTGTTGATCGTCTCCACCATGTGGACGGGGATCCTGATGGTGCGTGCCTGGTCGGCGATCGCTCGGGTGATCGCCTGGCGGATCCACCACGTGGCATACGTAGAGAACTTGAAGCCCTTCGTGTGGTCGAACTTGTCGACCGCGCGCATCAACCCGAGGTTGCCCTCCTGGATCAAGTCGAGGAACGCGAGGCCCCGGTTGCGGTAGCGCTTGGCGATCGACACGACCAGACGGAGGTTGGCCTCGATCAACTCGTCTTTCGCCTTCAAACCCTTGCGCATGAGGCGACGGTTCTTGCTCACCGCAGCTTCGTCGAGGATGTCCTCGGTGCTGCCTTCACCGCTCAGAGCCAGCTCGTGCGCTGCCAATTTGGCAGCGGCGACGTTGCCCTCCTCGATGGTCTGCGCGATCTCCACCTCGAGCTCGGCGTTGAGCAGCGGAACCCGGCCGATCTCTTTGAGGTAGGTGTGGACGGGGTCCTCGGCGCTGCCGCCTGTCTCCCCCGAGGAGCTGACCCGCTTCCCGTTGGTCTCGCGGCGAGTCTCGCTACGTGCACTGCCGTTGGTCTTTGCCGCTGGCTTGGGCTCCTTGCGCGGCCTGACCTCGACGACCAGCACTTCTTCCACTTCCTCGTCGACCAGGCTCACGCCTTCCGCGGTGACCCGAGCGATCAGCGTCATAAGCACCTCGGGCGTGAGCTCCACCGTGTGGAGCGCCTCGATGAGCTCGTCCTGCGTGAGCTGTCCCTTCTCGCGCCCGATCGCGAGCGCCGCGTCGAAGTCCACTTGCAAGACGCCCGGAGGAAGCGCGACGTGTGCAATGGGAGCCAGAGGCTCGGAGGAAGTCGCTGATGACGAATTGACATCGACCCCGTCGTCGTCAATCGCTATCGCGGAATCCTCGCTCACCCGTTGCCTGCCACTGTTGTAATTCCTCCCCTATCGGACAACCACGCTACCAACCGGTCAGCTGCATCGCGTCCGCCCTCGGATTCGCCGAGTTGGTCCAGCCAGAGACGCACTTGGACCGTCTCGGCCGCCCGGGACCGCCACGTGTCACCTCCCGTTCGCGACTCGATCTCCATCTCGGCCAGCGCGCGCCGGGCTGCCTCTCGCAGCATGACGACGACCACCGAGTCGACGGGATCGCCCAGCTCAGGGTCTCCCGCGACGGGTTCTTCGACCACCACACGACGCAACACGATTGCCACCTCCGGTGAAGCGGTCTCCACAGCCTCGTGCACACTGTCGTGCTCCAGCAGGGCGGAGAACGCCCGTCGCTGCACCGAGTCGGCGAACAGCACCGCGTGCACCCGATCAGCAACCTCTTCGGGACGATGCACGGCGAGCTTGAGTGCCTCGAGGCCGGGCCCTGGTCGGAGCGCGGCCCTCACGGCCGCTTCACTCCCGTCGTCGGGGCCGAACCGGTTGCCGTCGTCTTCGGGATAGTCCATCGGCGGCGGCTCGTCGCGCCGCGCCCGGTTGCGACGGCTCGGGCTCTCACTCGGTGGGTGCGCCCGCAAATAGTCCAGGCGCTCGCGCAACCGCGCCGCGTCGAGCCGGCAGCGATCGGCCACCTGCATCACGTACTGGTCCCGGACCAGGTCGACTGGGTGCTCGGCCACGGCGGTCAGGGCGGCCTCGGCGGCGCGTGCCCGTCCCTCGGCGGTGCTGAGGTCGCCGGCATTCAACATCCGGTCCACGCGGAACTGGAGGAAGGGTCGCGCCTCCTTGATGGCGCGTTCCAGTGCCGCAGGGTCCGTGCGCGCCAAGTCGCCGGGGTCGGTGCCACCGGGCAGATCGGCGACCACGACGTCGACCTCGTGCTTGCGCTCCCACTCGTAGACCCGCGACGTTGCGCTCTGCCCCGCTGCGTCGGAGTCGTAGGCGAGCACGATGCGCTTGGCGAAGTTGCGCAGCAGGGTGAAGTGCTCCTCGGCCAGCGCGGTGCCGCACGTGGCGACGGCCCAGGGCGCTCCCGCCTCGAAGCACCCGATGACGTCGGTGTAGCCCTCGCAGACCACGACTTCGCCCTTGGCGATGATGCCCTTCTTGGCCCAGTTCAGCGCGTAGAGCGTCCGCCGCTTGGAGTAGATGGGTGACTCCTGTGAGTTCTTGTACTTGGGCTCGGGCCGGTCGGAAGGCACCTGGCCGGGCCGAGACGGGAGGATACGCCCGCCGAGCGCGACAGGCCGGCCCGACGGGTCACAGATCGGAAAGAGAATGCGCGAGCGGAAGAAGTCCTGAACGCGGCCGCGGCGGTTCACGAACCCGAGACCAGAGTCCGACAACACTCGCTCGGGGAGCTTAAGCGACGTGGCCAGCGCGTCCCAGTCGTCGGGTGCCCAGCCGAGCCGGAACTGGCGCACCACGTCGCCGTCGTAACCGCGCGAGCGCAGGTAGTCGCGCGCCGGTCCCGCGTCGGGGGCCCGCAGCAGGCGCTCGTGGTACCACGCCACCGCCTGCTCCATGGCGTCGAGGAGTTCGGAGCGCCGCTTGTGGTCCCGGCCCGCTTCCTGGTCCTCGTGGAGCGTGATCCCGGCGCGATCGGCCAGGAAACGGACGGCGTCGACGAAGTCGAGGTGGTCGACGGCGCGGACGAACGAAATGGCGTCGCCCGACGCTTGGCAGCCGAAGCAGTAATAGAAGCCCTCCTCGGCGTTGACGCTGAACGAGGGCGTCTTCTCGGTGTGGAACGGGCAGAGCCCGCTCCAGCGCCGCCCGACCTTCTTCAAAAGGGCATGCTCACTGATGAGGCCGACCATGTCGGTGGCGGCCCGGACCTGAGCCACTTCCTCGTCGGGGATGCCCACACCATCAAGGTTACGCGGCGTTGCCCCGCTCCGATCTGGCCTACCGTCGCCCGATGGGAGTCACCATTTACGGCGTCTGCGCCCTGACCTTCATGATGGCCATGTACGCCCTCGAGGCCCGGGGCCGCGTCTTCGTCCTGGCGTTCGCGCTCGGGTGCGCACTCTCCAGCTCGTACGGATTCCTGTCCGGGGCCTGGCCCTTCGGGGTGGTCGAGGCGATCTGGACCCTGATCGCGCTGCGCCGCTACCTCGCGGCCCGGCCGAAGGCTGCGGGCGAGGCGGGTTAGCCCGACTTGGCCTTCTTCGACGCCTTCTTGGTCTCGGGCGGCACGCCCGCCAGCACGGCCTGGGCCGCCGCCAGGCGGGCCACCGGGACGCGGAAGGGCGAGCAGCTCACGTAGTCCAGGCCAGCCTCGTAGAACAGTGCGATCGAAGTCGGGTCGCCCCCGTGCTCCCCGCAGACGCCGACCTTGAGATCGGGACGCGTCGCGCGGCCGCGCTCGGTCCCGATCATGACCAGCTCGCCGACGCCGCCGGCGTCGACCACCTCGAAGGGGTTGCGCGGCAACAGGCCGAACTCGAGGTAGGCGTCCATCATGCGGCCCTCGACATCGTCGCGGGAGAAGCCGAAGGTCATCTGGGTCAGGTCGTTCGTCCCGAAAGAGAAGAAGTCGGCCACCTCGGCGATCTCGTCCGCCCGCAGCGCCGCGCGCGGCGTCTCGATCATGGTGCCGATCGTCACCTCGACCTTGCCCGCCTTCGCCGCGCCCGCCTTGGCGCCCTTGGAGTCTCCGGGCGCCCGTTCCTTGTTGACCTCGGTCACCGCGTCCTCGACCCAGCCCCGGGCCAGTGCCAGCTCTTCGCGCGTCACCGTGAGCGGGATCATGATCTCGACGATCGGGTGGCCACCTTCGGCCACGCGCTGGCGGGCCGCCTCCATGAGCGCGCGCACCTGCATGGCGTACAGCCCCGGCTTGATGACACCGAGGCGCACGCCCCGGGTGCCCAGCATGGGGTTGGCCTCCTTCCACGACAGCGCGGCCTCGTAGAGACGGCGCTCCTCGGGGTTGAGGCCGACCGTGGCGTCCTTGATGGCGAGCTCCTCGGTCGAGGGCAGGAACTCGTGCAGGGGCGGGTCGAGCAGGCGCACCGTCACCGGCAGCCGGTCCATCGCGGTCAGGATGGCCAGGAAGTCCTCGCGCTGGACGCGGCGCAGCTCCTCGAGCGCGTCCGCCTCCTCGGCCGGCGTCTGGGCCAGGATCATCCGGCGCACGACGGGCAGGCGGTCCTCGCCGAGGAACATGTGCTCCGTGCGGCACAGGCCGATGCCCTCGGCGCCCAGGTCGCGCGCGTTCGCCGCATCCTCACCGGTGTCGGCGTTGGCGCGCACTTTGAGGTGGCCCTTGCGAATCTGGTCGGCCCACGACAAGACAGTGTCGAACGCCGCGGGTGGCGAGGCCGAGGTCAGCGGGACCTGGCCCGCCACCACGATCCCGGCGCCGCCGTCGAGCGACACCCAGTCGCCCTCCGAGAGTGTGACGTCCCCCACCGTCACCTGGTCGCGCGTGATGCGCAGGACCTCGGCCCCCACCACGGCGGGCTTGCCCCAGCCACGGGCCACGACGGCGGCGTGGCTGACCAGGCCGCCACGCGCGGTGAGGATGCCCTCGGCGGCCAGCATGCCGTGCACGTCTTCGGGCGATGTTTCGTTGCGCACGAGGATGACCTGCTCCCCGCGTTCCGCCGCCGCCGCCGCGTCGTCGGCGGTGAAGTAGATGCGCCCGACGGCCGCGCCGGGGCTCGCACCCAGGCCCTTGGCCCACACGGAATAGCCCGAGCCGGCGAACTGGGGGTGGAGGACGCTGTCGAGGTGGTCCTCGGTGATGCGGGAGACCGCCTCGGCCTTGGAGATCCCGAGGTCGCTCGGGCGCACCATGTCGACGGCCATCTTGAGCGCAGCGGCGCCGGTGCGCTTGCCGACCCGCGTCTGGAGCATCCAGAGCTTGCCCTGCTCAATGGTGAACTCCGTGTCGCACATGTCCTCGTAGTGCGACTCGAGGCGGGAGAAGATCTTGAGCAGCTCGGCGTGGACCTTGGGGAACTGCTTCTTCAGCTCGGCGATGGGCTCGGTGTTGCGGATGCCGGCCACGACGTCCTCACCCTGCGCATTGACCAGGAAGTCGCCGTAGGCACCCTTGGCGCCGGTCGCCGGGTCGCGGGTGAAGCCGACACCAGTGCCCGAGTTGTCGTCGCGGTTGCCGAAGACCATGGCCTGCACGTTGACGGCGGTGCCCAGGTCGTGCGCGATGTGCTCGCGCTCGCGGTAGGCAATGGCGCGCGGCCCGTCCCAGCTTCGGAACACCGCCTCGATCGCGCCGCGCAGCTGGTCCGCCGGCTTCTGCGGGAAGGGCTTGCCGGTGTGGCGCTCGACGATCTGCTGGTACGACTCGACGAGGTAGCGCAGCAACTCGACGGGGACCTTGGCGTCGGACTCCGTGCCGGCCAGCTCCTTGGCCGCCTCGAACAGCGAGTCGAACTCCTCCCCGGGCAACTCCAGCACGATGCGGGCGTACATCGCGATGAAGCGGCGGTACGAGTCGTAGGCGAAGCGCTCGTCGCCGGTCTGCTTGGCCAGCCCCTCGACCGAGTCGTCGTTGAGGCCGAGGTTGAGAACGGTGTCCATCATCCCGGGCATCGAGAACTTGGCGCCCGAGCGCACCGACACCAGCAGGGGGTCGGTGGCGTCGCCGATCATCTTGCCCATGGAGGTCTCGAGGCGGCCCCGGGCCGAGGCCACCTCCGCGTCGAGACTCTTGGGCCAGCCGTCGGCCATGTAGGCCCGGCAGGCGTCGGTCGAAATGGTGAACCCGGGAGGCACCGGGAGCTTCAGTACCGACGTCATTTCGGCCAGGTTGGCACCCTTGCCGCCGAGGAGGTCCTTGAGCTCCATGGGCGGACGGGCGTGCGTGTGGTCGAAATCGAAGACGTACGGCATCGGGACTCCTTGCCCTGTACGGGCGAGCCGCGTGGCGAGCGCGGCATCGGCGGTCACACCCGTCCGGTCGAGGACGGGAACGCCAGCCTACTTTCCTGCGGGCGGGCGCTCCGGCGGGTCGGGTCGCTTCGGACGATCGGGCTCGTTCGTGACGCTGCCGTAGACCTGGCGCTGGAAGACCTCCTTCGTCTGGCGCATGAAGTCGCGCACGATGGCGAGCTCGTCGGCCTTGAAGCGCTGGGCCACCTGGCGCATCTCCTCGGCCACGGGCTGCTGCAGTCCCGCCAGGCGCTCCCGGGCCGCCGGGACGATCTCCACCCACACCCGGCGGCGGTCCTCGGTGTCGCGGCGCCGCGTCACCATGCCGGCCTCCTCGAGACGGTCCAAGATGAAGGTGACCGCCCCGGTGGTGAGCCCGCTCTCCTCGGCGAGCCGGCCCGCGGTCATCGGCCCGAGGCGGCCAATAAGGTCGAGACAGCGCATGTCGGTCCGGCTCAGCTTCAGTTTCTTGGCCAGCCGGTCGTCGAAGTCACTGGCAGCGCCGAAGTACCCCAGGATCTCGTTGCGCAGCTGCTGGACGAGCTCGAGTCGGGACCATTGTCTTGACATATAAGTAACTTTAGCACTAAGTTTCTTTGTCGATGGCTAATTCTTACAACACTTCGATCGCCGTGGAAGCCCACGACCTCGTCAAGGTGTTCCCCCGCGGCAACGTGCGCGCCCTCGACGGAGTGTCGCTCGAGATCGAGACCGGGACCGTGCTGGGCCTGCTCGGGCCGAACGGGGCCGGCAAGACGACGGCGGTGCGCATCCTCTCCACCATCCTCGAGCCGGACTCGGGCCAGGCGTCGATCCTTGGCCACGACGTCGCCAACGAGCCCGACGCCGTGCGCCGGATCATCGGGTTGGCGGGCCAGTACGCGACGGTCGACGAGAACCTGACCGGGCGGGAGAACCTGCGCATGGTCGGGCGGCTCTCGCACCTCAGCCGCCGCACGTCGTCGCAGCGAGCGAACGAGCTGCTCGAGTCGTTCAACCTGGCGGACGCGGGCGACCGGGTTCTCAAGACCTACTCCGGCGGCATGCGGCGGCGACTGGACCTGGCCGCCGCGCTCGTCGCCAACCCCCCGGTCCTCTTCCTCGATGAGCCCACGACCGGCCTCGACCCCCAGGGCCGTCAGGACCTGTGGGGCGTCATCGAGGATCTGACCGGCGAGGGAACCACGGTCCTGCTCACCACCCAGTACCTCGAGGAGGCCGACCGCCTCGCCCGCGACATCGTGGTCGTGGACCATGGCCGGGTCATCGCCGAGGGCACCCCGGCGGAGCTGAAGGCCGACCTCGGGACCTCGGTCGTCGCGGTCACGCTCGACGGTGACGGCTCAGTCGCCCGCGCCGTCCTCCTGCTCGCCCCGCTGGCCGACAAGGAGCCCGTCGTCGACGGATCCATCGTGGAGCTGACCGTGGAGAACGGGCCGGCCGTGGGTGCCGAGGTGCTGCGCGCGCTCGACGCGGCGCAGATCCCTGTGCACGGCCTGGCGCTCAGGGAGCCGAGCCTCGACGACGTGTTCCTGAGCCTGACCGGACACAAGACCGAAGCCGAGGTCGAGGCCGACCGCAATGCACGCCGCGGCCGCGGGCGCCGTGGCGCCGCAGAAACCGATGGGAAGGACGCCGCATGACGACCATCGCCTTGCCCCGCATCATCGAGCGCCCAGCGCCGTCGGCGGGGAACCGCGCGGGCTGGGCCGTCCAGGACGCGCTCACGATCACCTGGCGCAACCTCGTGGCGCTGACCCGAACGCCCGAGGCTGTGTTCTTCTCCACGCTGCAGCCGATCATGTTCACGCTGCTGTTCGTGTACGTGTTCGGCGGGGCCATCCACATCCCCGGTATCCCGTATGTCGACTACCTCATGCCCGGCATCTACGTGCAGACGGTGGCGTTCGGCTCGGTGTCGACCGCGGTGGGCCTCTCGGAGGACCTGCACAAGGGCCTGATCGAGCGCTTCCGCGCCCTGCCGATGGCGCGGTCGGCCGTGCTGGCAGGCCGCACGACGGCCGACCTGGTGCGCAACGTCTTTGTGATGGTGCTCATCAGCGCCGTCGGCTTCGCCGTGGGCTTTCGCATCTCGACCAACTTCGGCCTGTTCCTCGCCGGTGTCGCGATCGTGCTGCTGTTCAGCTACACGCTGTGCTGGGGTTTCGCCACGGTCGGGCTCTCGGCCCCCAACGCCGAGACGGCCCAGATCATGGTGTTTCCCATCTTGTTCCCGCTCATCTTCGCCTCCTCGGCGTTCGTCCCCGTCAGCACCATGCCGGGCTGGCTGCAGGCCTTCGCCAAGCACCAACCGGTCACCCAGGTGGTCGACGCCGCCCGCTCGCTCATGGTCGGCGGGACATTGCAGGACACGAGCGCCATCTGGCAGGCCCTCGCCTGGTGCGGCGGCCTCCTGGTGATCCTGGTGCCGTTGGCGGTGCGCAAGTACCGGCGGGTCGCCTGACCCTCGGCCGACGCTGCGCCGGCGCTACTCCCCCCCTGCGCGCCGGCGCAGCTCGCCGAGGAGCTCCGCTATCGGGACGCGGACCTGCTCGGTGGTGTCGCGGTCGCGCACGGTGACGGCATCGTCGTCGAGCGAGTCGAAGTCGACGGTCACGCACCAGGGCGTGCCCACCTCGTCCTGGCGCCGGTAGCGCCGGCCGATGCTCTGGGTGACGTCGTAGTCGCACATGAAGTGCGGCTGCAGGGTGGCCAGGACGCGGCGGGCCAGCGGCTCGAGGGTGTCCTTCTTGGACAAGGGCAGGACGGCCACCTGATAAGGCGCCAGGTTCGGGTGCAGGCGCAGCACCGTGCGCGCCTCGCCGCCGACCTCGTCCTCGCTGTAGGCGGCGAGGAGGAAGGCCATCATGGTGCGGGTGGCGCCGGCGGCCGGCTCGATGACGTGCGGGAAGTAGCGCTCGTTGGTCTGGGGGTCGAAGTAGTCGAGGCTCACGCCGGACTTGGCCGCGTGGGCCTTCAGGTCGTAGTCGCCCCGGTTGGCGATCCCCTCGAGCTCGTCCCAGCCCCAGGGGAAGGCGAACTCCACGTCCGCCGTGCCGCTCGAGTAGTGCGAGAGCTCCTCGGGGTCGTGGTGGCGCAGGCGAAGCTTGTCGGCCGGCATGCCGAGGTCGAGGTACCACTGCATACGCTCCTGCAACCAGTAGTCGAACCACTTCTGGGCCTCGCCCGGCGGCACGAAGTACTCCATCTCCATCTGCTCGAACTCGCGCGTGCGGAAGACGAAGTTCTGCGGCGTGATCTCGTTGCGGAAGGACTTGCCGACCTGCGCGATGCCGAAGGGAGGCTTCTTGCGCGTCGTCTGGAGCACGTTGGCGAAGTTGGTGAACATGCCCTGCGCGGTCTCGGGGCGCAGGTAGGCCACGTGCCCATCGTCCTCGACCGGGCCGGCGTGCGTCTTGAACATGAGGTTGAAGGCGCGGGCCTCGGTGAGGTCGTGCGAGCCGCAGTTGGGACAGACGCCGGCGATCTTGTCGGCGCGCCAGCGCTCCCGGCAGTTCTTGCAGTCGACCAGGGGGTCGGTGAAGGTGGCCAGGTGGCCCGAGGCCTCCCAGACGGCGGGCGGGCCGAGGATGGCGGCGTCGAGCCCCACCACGTCGTCGCGCAGCTGGACCATGGAGCGCCACCAGGCGTTCTTCACGTTGCGCAGCATGTTGACGCCGAGCGGGCCGTAGTCGTAGGTGGAGCGGAAGCCGCCGTAGATCTCCGCCGAGGGGAAGATGAACCCGCGCGTCCGGCACAGGCGCACGACCTTCTCCATCAGGTCGTCGTCAGGCGTCGCCGGGGTCGCGGACGTCTCGGCGGTCTCGGTCATCGGTGCAGGATACCGGAGCCGATTCGGGCGCTGACCTCGTTGGCCAGCAGCCGGCCGCGCACGGTGAGCACGGCGCGGCCGTCGACCCTCTCGACGAGCCCACGGAGCTCCTCTGGGCGCTCGAGGCATCCCCAAGGGAGGCCGCGAGGCGTGCGCAGCGCGAGCGAGAGCGCCTCGAACTCGCGCTGACCGGCGCTGAGCTCCTCGCGCCCGGCCTCGGGCGAGCGGCCCGCCTCGATGGCGGCGACGTAGCGGTCGGGGGTGCGCACGTTCCACCAGCGCGTGCCGGCGCGGTGCGAGTGCGCGGCCGAGCCGAGCCCGACGTAGTCGCCCTCCTCCCAGTAGAGGTGGTTGTGCCGGCATTCGTGTCCGGGCCGGGCCCAGTTGGAGATCTCCTCCCACGCGTAACCGGCGGTAGTAAGGACGGCGTCCGCGTGCTCGTAACGGCGGGCGAGCGCGTCCTCGTCGGGGTGACGCAACGGGTCATGGGCGAGCGGCGTCCCCGGCTCGACGGTCAGGCCGTACGCGCTGAGGTGCGGCGGCGGGTGCGCGAGGGCCAGCACGTCATGGAGGGTGCGGGCCCAGTCGTCGTCGCTCTCGGTGGCGGCACCGAGGATCAGGTCGAGGTTCCAGGTGGTGAACCCGGCCGCGGCGACGGCGGCCGAGATCGTCGCGGCGGCGTGGGGCACGTGGCGCCGGCCCAGGCCGGCCAGCACGTGGGCCTGCGTCGACTGCAGCCCGAAGGAGACGCGGGTCACGCCGGCGCGGCGATAGGCGTCGAGGTGGGCGGCGTCGGCGTCCTCGGGATTGCACTCGACCGTGACTTCGGCGCCGGGCGCGCGCGGGATGGCGTCGAGGATGCGGCACAGCGTGCCGGGGTGGAGGCGGGACGGGGTGCCCCCTCCGAAGAAGATGGACGTCGGTACCGAGAGGTCGGCAGCCCCGCTCACGCGCTGCCACTCGAGGACGCACGCGTCCGCGTAGCGCTCCATCAGGTGGTCGCGGTCGGTGTAGGTGGCAAACGCGCAGTAGTCGCAGCGCTCCCGGCAGAACGGGACGTGGACGTAGACGCCGAACGCGCTCAAAGGCCGACCGTCGAGCGCACCGAGCGGATGCGGCGGTCGAGGTGGGCCTCCATGGCCTCGGTGGCCAGCTCGGCCACCTCGTCGGCGCCCGGGGGCGGCGGGCCGGCCAGCACCGCGGCGAGGTCGCCGCCGAGGATGCGCCGCAGCAGCGCCAGCGCGGCCGGGCTCATCGGGCGCCCGCTGCGGTGCATCCGGCACAGGGTGCCGCCGGCCACGAGGTCGAAGGCCACCAGGTCCACGGCACCGTCGGGCTCGCCGCAGGTGACGCACGCATCGAGCACCGGGCCCGCGCCCTCGAGGACGAGCGCCTTCAAGAAGAACGACGGCGCGAGGAGCGCCGGGTCCGAGCTGGGGTCGGCCAGGGCGCGGAGGGCGCCGGTCAGCATCGAGTACAGGCGGGGGTCGGGGTGGCGCTCCTGCGCCAGCTGGTCCGCTACTTCGACGAGGGCCAGGCCGCGCGGGATGCGGGAGAGGTCCTCGCGGATGGCGCGGTAGTTGTCCAGGACCTCGACCTGGTTCACGATGTCGAGCTCGCTGCGGCCCTGCCAGAGCAGGAGGTCGACGTGGGTGAGCGGCTCGAGGCGGGCGCCGAACTTGGAGTTGGTGCGGCGCACGCCCTTGGCCACGGCGCGTACCTTTCCGTGTCGCTCGGTCAGGAACACGACGATGCGGTCGGCCTCGCCCAGCCGGTAAGTGCGCAGGACGACGCCCTTGTCGCGGAACAGGCTCACGGCCGGGGCTGGTCGGCTTGGGGTTGGGCTTGGGCTCGGGCTTCGGGGTCGGACGACGGCCGGGCCGGGTCGAGCGGGCAGTAGCGCTCGCCCCTCTTGGCGGCCGCGGCCGCAGCGCGGCGGGCGTCGGCGGCCAGGTCGGCGGCCCGGTTGTGCGCCTGCTGGGCCGGGCGCACGCGGGCCTGGGCGCGGACGTAGGGGGACCGTCGCCCGTAGAGCAGGTTGCCGCAGGCGATCAGGCCGGCGATGGCCACGATCGAGAGCACGACCACGCCGGCGTGCAGGGCGAAGGCGGCGGCCACGACGAAGGCGGCGAGGACGGCGATCCCCGCCACCAGGGCGATCCGGGTGGCGTTCATGGCCTCACCATTCTCGCAGCTGGGGAGGCGGGGCTGGACCCTGAGCGGGGTCGGGGTCGGGGTCGTGGGGCCTCTCGATCGAAGCTCGGAACTCTCGGCCGGTGCCGCTCCGGCGTCTGTCCCGGTGATGTCCCCAGGTCCCCAGAAACAGTCAACCGGTTTGTGCATGGTTTTCAGGGACATCCACGGTGCGTCCGGTCCCGAGCCGAGCCGGCGGGCCGGACTCGAAACTCTCGGCAAGAACCGCTCCGGCGCCTGTCCCGGTGATGTCCCCAGGTCCCCAGAAACTGTCAACCGGTTTGTGCATGGTTTTCAGGGACATCCACGGTGCGTCCGGTCCCGAGCCGAGCCGGCGGGCCGGACTCGAAACTCTCGACAAGAACCGCTCCGGCGCCTGTCCCGGTGATGTCCTCAGAAACTGTCAACCGGTTTGTGCATGGTTTTCAGGGACATCCACCGCGCGTCCCGGACCGGGGGTTCGTCCCGATGGAGCGAGTCAGGGCTTGACGGCGCCGAAGCGGCGGACCCGGCGCTGGAACTCGATCACGGCCTCGTAGAGGTGGCGCCGGCGCATGTCGGGCCACAGCGTCTCGGGGAAGATCAGTTCGCTGTAGGCGATCTCCCAGAGCAGGAAGTTCGAGACGCGCGTCTCTCCCGAAGTTCGGATGACGAGGTCGGGGTCGGGCATGTCGGGGAAGTAGAGGTGGCGGCGGATCGCCTTCTCGTCGACCTTGCTCTCCGAGACGCCCTCAGCGACGAGGGCGCGCACCGCGTCGACGATCTCGGCGCGACCGCCGTAGTTGAACGCCATCGTCATCACCATGCGCGAGTTGTGTTTGGTCAGCTCGATCGACTCGTCCATCCGCTTCAGCACCCGGCGGGGTACCCGCCAGTCGCGCCGGCCGGCGAAGCGGATTTGCACGCCCTTGTCGTTGAGCTCGTCGCGCCGGCGCATGAGCAACGACTGGTTGAAGTTCATGAGGTAGCGCACCTCATCGGGCGGGCGGCGCCAGTTCTCGGTGGAGAAGGCGTAGAGCGTGATCCACTTGACGCCGATCTCGAGGGCTCCGTTGACCACATCGAGGAGCGCTTCCTCGCCGGCGGCGTGCCCCTCAGTGCGGGGCAGCCCGCGGGCGCTAGCCCAACGGCCGTTGCCGTCCATGACGCAGGCGACGTGGACCGGGACGCGGGTCAGGTCCAGCTCGGGCGGAACCGGGTCAGGGGTCGTCATGCTCTGGTCAGCGTGGTCAGGCTGGTGCCCGTGCCCCTCGGCGCCTCCCTGCTCGGGGACGGTGGAGGTCACTAGGTGAACCTACCGCGGGGCGCCAGGGTCCGATGTTTCGAGTGGCTGCCAGCGTGGCCTTCATCGACCGTGGTGAAATGTCTCGTCCTCGTCTGGGAGATGCGGGGTTGGCGACGAGATACGGGGAGGCTCCCAATGGCTAGCGAGACGGGCGTACCGCGCCCCGATGTGACCGACATGTACGCCGTGCACGGCGTGTTCCGCGACACCCTCGGTGCCGCGCCAGAGCTGGTCGGCGCCATCGCGGCCGGCGACGCGGCACGAGTGGACCAGATCGCGAACTACTACGACAACATCTTGTACTTCTTGGAGGCGCATCACGACGGCGAGGAGAAGATCGTCTTCCCGCGGCTGCGCGAACGCTGCCCTGACGAGGGGGCGTTCCTCGACCGCCTCGACCTCGAACACAAGGAGGCGGTGTCGCTCCTGGAGGACGCCCGCAGCTCGCTGGCCGCCTGGCCGGGCGGCGACGCGGCCGCGCAGTCGGCGGTGGTGGACCGCCTCGGCGCGCTCGAGGCGCAGCTGCTTAGGCACCTCGACGCCGAGGAGGCGGAAGGGCTGCCGCTGTGCGCGGAGAACCTGTCGGCCGAGGAGTGGGGGCAGCTGCCCGGGCACGCGCTGGGCGGGTATCAAGGCGACAAGGTCTGGTTGATCCTGGGCCTGATCCGCCAGCGGATGACCGACGAGCAGCGCACCGCCATGCTCGAGCACATGCCGCCGCCGGCCATCGAGATGTGGACGAACTTCGGGGAGCAGGCGTTCAACGAACTCTCGGGCCAGGTGATCGTCGAGGTGCGGAGCCGGGTCCCGGCCTGAGCGGCACGCCGCCGCAACGCGGTGCGCCGCCGAAGGCGGGGCGCGTCACGACGCCCGGCCGGCGGCGAGGCAGCCCGGCAGTAGCGTCGGCCTCGATGGACGACGAGGAAGCGGAGGACGCGGCAGGGGTCTCTGCGCCGGACGGGCTCGACAAGGTCACGGCGCAGATGTCCGGCGGCGAGCACCGACCGGAGCAAGTCGAGATGTGCCGCGCTGTGGCCGAGGCTTTGGTCACCGGCACGCATCTCGTGGTGCAGGCCGGGACCGGCACCGGGAAGTCGCTGGCCTACCTGGTGCCTGCCGCGCTCAGCGGGAAGAAGGTCGTTGTCGCCACGGCGACCAATGCCCCTGCTGGAGACCGATGTTGGTGCCCCAGTCCGAGTCCAGGCACCATGGGAGCACCTAATCTTTGTGCCGCGGCCCGTGCGAAAGGGCGACGAAATCAGGCAGTGCGTGGGCGGCGCAAGCCGCTGCATCCCTCACGATGCCGCCGGTTCTGGCTGTCTCTTCTTCTTGGCTGTCGGTTGATCGTGGGGCAACTCCCTGGTGAAGCCAAGTGAGATCAGGGCGAGCAGTCCAGCGGCCAGAAGCCCGGCCTTAAGCGAAAGAAGCTGGGCCGCCTCGTAGTCCTCCACCAGCGCCGTTGCCGACGCGGGGTCGAGGCCCGCCTCTGTTGCAGCGTGGTGGACCGAGTCGGCCGAAACGAAGTTGGTGTTGCTGCCCGAGGCCACACTCACCTGGGCCGCCACCTCCGAACTGATCCTGGGGTCCTTTTCGATGTTGGAGATGAACGTGCTGGCCAATCCCATGAGCACGATCGCCCCGATGAGGGCAAGGCCTAGCGACGAACCGAGTTGTTGACCCGTGTACTGGAGCCCTCCGGCCTCGCTGCGTCCAGACTCTTCGACCGATGACTGCACGACGTTGCCCAGTTGAGAGACCATCAAGCCCATCCCAATCCCGAGCACGGCCATGCCGAGGGCGAACCCGGCGCTCGAAAGCGTGGGCTGGATCGTCGCGAGCAGGATAAGTGTCCCGGCCAGCGTGACAACCAGGCCGGCCCGCACAATCGTGCGGACCGGAAACAGGTTCGACAATCGCGAGCCGATCGCCGAGGTCACGAACATGGCGATTGAAACGGGGAGCATCTTGATGCCGGTCTCGAGGGCGTTCAGGCCGAGCACGAGTTGGAGGTAGAGCGGGACAACAAAGAAGACGCCCATCAGGATCAGGTTCTGGCTGAACAGCCCGATCAGTCCCGACCGCACGGTGGGGACTCGAACCAACGACAGGTGGACGAGTGGGTCTCGCCGTCGCTCCTCGCGGTGGCGCTGCCAGGCGACGAAACCCCAGATCAGGGCGGCACCGGCGGCCATGACATAGAGCGTGGGTGAGAAACCGAAGATGGTGACGGGCGCGTTCTTCGGTTTGAGCCAGCCCCAGGTGCTCGACTTGAGGACTCCGAAGACGAAGAGTCCGAGGCCGGACGCCGAAAGCACCGAGCCGACGTAGTCAAGCTTGGGGGCCGGGCCCGGGCGCTCGGCATCCCCGACTTTGGGGGTCATGATCAAGATGAAGGCGACGAGAACGACCTCGCCGACAAAGACAATCCGCCACGTGACGTTCGTCGTCGCCCACCCTCCGAGAATGGGGCCAATCGCGATACCGGCCCCGGCGACGCCACCGATGATGGCGTAGGCGACCTTGCGCCGGGGTCCCTCGAAGTTGCCAGCGATCAGAGCGGCAAGCGCGGGGAGGACGAGTGCGGCTCCGATCCCTTCGAGCACCGACCAGCCGAGAGCGAGGGCCACGACCGACTGCGAGAGCGCCGTCAGGGCCGATCCGCAGGCGTAGATGATGAGTCCGATCACGAACGCCCGGCGTCGTCCGATGATGTCGCCGATCTTTGCCCCCGTCATGATGAGCATGGCCATGACCAAGCAGTAGAGGGTGATCACAGCTTGAATCGTCGTCACGGTGGTGTTGAAATCCTTGACCAGCGCGCTGATCGAGACGTTCATCACGGACTGATCGAGCACCATGACGAACTGGGCGGTGGCCAGCGCCACCAGCGCCAGCCAGCCCTTCTTTGTAGGCGTCGCCGTGGCAGTCGGAGTTGTCGCCGCGTCGGTCATCTCATCCTCCTCGGAAGACAACTCCGCTCGAACTGCTCATCTGCCAAACGGCCGTGTGCTCAAACGGCACACGTTCCCACCGTCATCAACACACCGCAATCCAAGGCTACGTACAAGCGTTGGAGTCGCCGCCTGAGCGGTCTCGGGCCAAATGCCCCAGTACATTGCCGGGAGCGTCGCCGGGAGAGGGACGCTTTCCGCTTGCTCTCTGGCATAGGTCGCCTGATGCGATCCAAGTCGAGAAGAAGTTGCGACCGGACCCCGAGGTGGTCGCCAAGGAGCGCACCGGCGCCTGATTAAGAGGCTGAGGACCTTGGCGTCGACCTGACCCATGGGGGTGTCCGCAGGTGTCGTCGCCCGCGGGCATGATCGGAGCATGGATGAGAGCTGGGTCGGCGCCGAGGACTTCGACGACGTTGGACTCGACGACTTCGCTGGCCTCGACGTCATCGGCTCTTCGGGCGGGGGGGAGGAGGAGGCCCGTCTAGCAGGCGACGACGCCGTCGCCGCGCTCAACAAGATCACTGCCCACATGACAGGCGGCGAGCACCGGCCCGAGCAACAGGAGATGTGCCGGGCCGTCGCCGAGGCGATCGTCACACGCACCCACTTGGTTGTGCAGGCCGGCACGGGAACGGGCAAGTCCCTGGCCTACCTGGTGCCGCTCGCTCTCCTAGGTGTTCGATCCGTCGTCGCCACGGCGACCAAGGCCTTGCAGGACCAGCTGGCCGACAAGGACCTGCCGCTGGTCGAATCCGGCCTGGGACTGGCGGTGCCCCTCGACGCCGCCGTGTTGAAGGGGCGCAGCAACTACGTCTGCCGCCAACGGGTGGCCGAGGTGGGCGGCGGCGGGATCCAGGCCGAGCTGGGCGACCAGGCCTCAGCACGGGCGGACGAGCCCGAGAGACCCGAGGGAGAGGAGGGCGCGGGTGGCGGCGGGCGAGCGGCGGCGCCCGAGGGCCTGGTGGAAGAGGTCCGGCAACTCGTGGCCTGGTCGCAGACCTCGCGCACCGGTGACCGGGGCGACCTCAGCTTCGAGCCGTCCGACCGCGCTTGGAACATGGTGAGCGTGGGGCCGCGCGAGTGCCCCGGCGCCTTCAACTGCCCCTCGGGAGGGAGCTGCTTCGCGGAGGCCGCACGCGACCGGGCGGCCGTGGCGGACATCGTCGTGGTCAACACGCACCTCTACGGCGCGCATCTGGCCAGCGGAGGCGCGGTGCTGCCCGAGCACGACGTGGTCGTCTTCGACGAGGCCCACCAGCTCGAGGAGGTCATGACCTCGAGCCTCGGCGTCGAGATGACACCCGGCCGCTTCCGAGCCCTGATGACCGCGGCGCGCCCGTTGGTGGAGCCGCGCGACGCCGAGCTGTTGGACTCGCTCGGCGCGGCCGGCGACCTGCTGGGTGTCGCGCTCGGCGACCGCGTCGGCGAGCGCGTGCTCCACGACGGCGGCGGCGCCCGGTCCCGCGAGGACGCCGAGCTGGGCGAGCTGCTGATGCGGGCTTCCGATCTCACCCGCCGCGTGGTCGACGCGCTGCGACGCGGGGGGGCGCAGCGCACTTTCCTCGGCGACGGCGGTGTCGGCGGCGCGGACGCGGCGGACCCCGACCGCTCCAGCCGCAAGACCCGCGCTCTGCAGGCGGCAGCGAACCTGGCCGAGGACCTGCACCGCCTGGTCGGGCGCACCGACGGCGAGGTCGCGTGGGTCGACGGCACCCGGCGCAACGTGCGCCTGCGCCTCTCCCCCATCGACGTCGCGCCCGCGCTGGCCGGGATGCTCTGGGGCTCGACGACCTCGGTGCTCACCAGCGCGACGATCCCGCCCCGCATCACCGAGCGCGTCGGCCTGGAGGAGTTCCCGACCGAAGAACTCAACGTCGGCAGTCCGTTCGACTACCGGGCCCACTCGCTGCTCTACGTCGCCCGCCATCTGCCCGACCGGCGCGCCCCCGACGCCGAGGAGGCACTCCACGAAGAGCTGGCGCTCTTGTTGGAGGCGGCCGGTGGGCGGACGCTGGCACTGTTCACGAGCCGGCGCGCCACCGAGGCCGCAGCGGCGGCGCTGGCGCCCGAGGTGCCCTACACGCTGCTCGTCCAGGGCGACCTGCCCAAGGGCCGTCTGCTCGAGGAGTTCACCGAGGACGAGACCTCGTGCCTCTTCGCCACGCTCGGCTTCTGGCAAGGAGTCGACGTGCCGGGCCGCGCGCTGTCGTTGGTGACGATCGACCGGCTGCCCTTCCCTCGGCCGGACGACCCGTTGCTCCAGGCCCGGCGCGACCGTGCCGGCGGTCGCGCCTTCTCGCTGGTCGATTTGCCGCGTGCGGCCACGATGCTCGCGCAGGGCGCAGGCCGGCTCATCCGCACCGCGGACGACAAGGGTGTCGTCGCCGTGCTCGACCCGCGGCTGGCCACGGCGTCGTACCGCGGGGTGTTGCTCTCCACGCTGCCGCCGATGCGGCGCACGGTGGACCGGGAAGAGGTCGAGTCGTTTCTGCGGAAGGCTCTGGAGGAGTAACCGCCAGCGGGCGCTCGGCTCTGGAGGGTGCCGAACGGTGCTTGTCGGACGCGGCCTACTCGGCGAACTCGAAGACCAAGTTGCCGTCCTTGTCCAGGCTCGGCTCGGTGCTGACCCGCATCACCCAGCGGCCCGCGACCTTGCGCAGCTGGTCGCGGTTGAGCGTGTAGGCCCGCTCGTTGCGGCGCACGTCGCAGGAGATGAGGCCCGCCTCGGTGAGCAACCGCAGATGCCGGGACACACCCTGCCACGGGATGTCGAAACGCCGGGCGATGTCGTGGGAGCTCATGGCGTCGCCCGAATCGTGCAGCACGGCCAGGATGCCCCGGCGGGTCTCGTTGGCCAGCGACTTGAAGACCCGGTCGAGGGTCGTGGGGTCGGCCACGTCCTTGAGGGTGGGCGGGTCGGGGCGGCCCTCCGGCTGGACGGTGCGGCGGGCACGGGGGTTCGCCATAGCTCCAACTCTAAACGCCTGTGCTTACAGTGGCGAGTGCCCACTTGAGGGCCCGCATCTGGGTGCATCCGGGGTGTATCCCGGTGAGCGTCGTGGCTGCCACCAGAAACCGTAAACAGGACTGGTTAGAGTTTTCAGCGACATCACCGGGGCGGCGGCGGAACGTCTCGCCCTCCCTGTGAAGCAGACGTCCCGTGGGATCTCGAGAAACCGTAAACAGGATTGCTTACGGTTTTCAGCGGCATCATCGGGGTCCGTGAAACATCTCGAGCCCGCCGTGAAACAAGCGTCTCGCGACGGCACCCGACCGCATCAATACCCGAGCCGGTCGAGCATCTCCTCCCGGTTCTGCCAACGCCGCTCCACCTTCACGTGCAGGTCGAGGTACGCCCCCTCGGGCAATGACTCGCGCACGGCCGTCCCCACCGCCTTGAGGACCTCGCCGCCCTTGCCGATGACGATCGCCTTCTGCGAGTCGCGCTCGACGATGATCTCGACGCGGATGTGCGGCCACTCCCACTCGGTCACCCGGCAGGTGATCGCGTGCGGCAGCTCGTCGCGGGTCTTGGCCAGCAGCTGCTCGCGCACCAGCTCGGCCACCCACAACGCCTCGGGCGTGTCGGTGACGACGTCGGACGGGAAGAAGGGCGGGCCCTCGGGCAGCCGGGCGATGAGAAAGGCCGTCAGGCCGTCGACCCCGTTCCCGGTGCGGGCCGAAACGGGGAAGTACTCGACATCGGGCATCTCGCCCAGCGCGTCCACCGCCGCCTTCGCCTGCACGAGGCGCTCGAGCACGTGAGCGGTCGGCACCCGGTCGGCCTTGTTCACCACCACGACGAGGCCCGGCGGCAACGAAGTGTCGTCGCCCTCTTCGACAGAGCCCGCCGACGACACCGCCCGCTGGATCTGGCGCACCGAGCGCTCGAGCACGGTGCGGTCCCCCGGGCCGATGGCCGCCGTGGCGTCGACCACCGCCACGATCACGTCGACGTCGTGCAGCGCTTCGGTCGCCGTCTCGTTGAGGCGGGTCCCGAGGGAGCTGCGGGGCCGGTGGATGCCCGGCGTGTCGACGAAGACCACCTGCGCGTCGGCGGCCTCGTCGTGCAGCACGCCGAGGATGCGGTGGCGCGTCGTGTTGGGCCGGGCCGAGGTGATCGCCACCTTCGTCCCCACCATGCGGTTCACCAGCGTCGACTTGCCGACGTTGGGCCGGCCGACCACGGCGACGAAACCCGAGCGCACGGCTCAGCCCCCGTTGTGCGCGGCGTCGCCCCGGGCGCCGTCCGTGCCGATGCGTCCGGCGCCGCCGCCCGCGCCGCGACCGGCCTCGGCCTCAGCACCCGCGGGCCATCCCCCGGTCGGCTCGATGCGCACCCGGCCGATACGCCGTCCCCGCACGTCGAGCGCGGTGAACCGGAACCCGTCCACCTCGACGGAGTCGCCCGTGCTGGGCACCCGGCCCGCCAGGTCCAGCATGAGGCCGCCCACGGTGTCCCACGGGCCCTGCGGGAGCTCGACGCCGAGCAGCTCGTCGGCGTCGTCGACCGAGTAGAGCGCGCTCGACCAGCACCGAGCCGTCGTCGTTGCGCTCCACCGCCGGCGTCTCCACGTCGAACTCGTCGACGATGTCGCCCACCAGCTCCTCGAGCAGGTCCTCGAGCGTGATGAGGCCGGCGGTCCCGCCGTACTCGTCGACGACGATGGCCATGTGGAACTTCTCCTCCTGCATCTCGCGGAGGAGGTCCGACACCTCCTTGGACTCGGGCACGAACTTGGGCGGGCGCATGCTGTCGCGCACGGGTTGGCCGGCCTTGCCCGCCCGCTCGTCGCGGACCAGGTCCTTGGCGTAGGCGATGCCGATGATGTCGTCGATGCCGTCCTCCTCGACGGGAATCCGGCTGTAGCCGGCGCCGAGCGCCGCCTCCAGCGCGTCGCGCACGGTGGCGTCGCCCTCGACGGTCACCATGTCCGGGCGCGGCGTCATCACCTCGCGGGCGACGGTGTCGCCGAAGTCGATGATCGAGTGGATGAACGTGCGCTCGTCCCCCTCGATCACGTTCTCCTCGTGGGCGACGTCGGCCATGGCCTTGAGCTCGGAGTCCGTGATGTAGGAGCGCGGCAGGCCCTCCCCGTCGTCGTCGGCGCCGATGATCCGGTTGGCCAGGCCGATGAGGAGGGACGAGAGCCAGCGGATCGGCGGGAACCGGATCAGCGTGTTGACGATGGGAGCGCTGAGCAAGGCGGCCCGGTCGGCGTTCTGCACCGCCCAGTTCTTCGGCACCGCCTCGAAGAACACGAAGATCACGACGATTTCGAACACGATCCCGATGAGCACGCCCAGGCCGCCGAAGAGGTCGGAGGCCACGATGCCGACCAGGGTGGCCGAGACGAGCTGGCAGATCAGCACGAGGAGAAGGACCGGGTTGAGGAAGTTGGCCGGGTTCTCGACCAGGCGCGCCAGCTGGCGGGCGCCACGCCGCTTCTCGTCCACGAGCGACTTGGCCTTGACCCGGCTCATCCGCACCAGGCTGGTCTCGGCCATCGCGAGCACGCCCGAACCGGCGAGCAGCACCACGATCACGACGACGAGGATGGCGTCCTCGGCGTGGAAGCCCGACGCCGCGAGCAGGGTCGGCACGCGCACGCCGCTCAGGCCCCGCGGCTCACCCGGTAGAGGCGTCGTAACAGCTGCTGCTCCAGCGCCTCCATCCGCTCGGCCTCGGCGTCGTCCTCGTGGTCCATGCCGAGCAGGTGGAGCAGGCCGTGCACGACGAGCAGCGCGAGCTCGTCGTCGAGGGACACGCCGTGCTCGGTGGCGTTGCGGGCGGCCACGACCGGGCAGATCACCACGTCGCCAAGCAGCGTGAGGGCCTCCGGCTCGGTCGAGGTGCCCGGCCCGGTGCCCCCGAGGTCGGGCGAGCGCCCGGTCGGCGCCGGCTCGTCCTCAATAGGGAACGACAGCACGTCGGTCGGGCCCGACTTCCCGAGGAACTGCTCGTTGAGCGTGGCAATGGCGTCCTCGTCGACGAAGAGGAGCGAGACCTCGGTCTCCCCCTTGACGCCCCGGGCCTCGAGGACACGGCGCGCCAGTTCCGCCCAGCGGGCCACGTCGATCGGGTGAGCCTGTTGCTCGTCGGCGGCGAAGACGTCGATGGTCACTGGGAGTGACCCGTCCGCCCCTCCGCGACCTCGTAGGCGTCGACGATGTCGGCGACGATCTTGTGCCGGACGACGTCGCGCCGGGTCAGGTGCACGAAGGCGATGTCGTCGATGCCGCCGAGCACGGGCTCCAGCCCGACCAACCCCGAGCGTGCGCCGGGCACGTCGATCTGCGTCACGTCGCCGGTGACCACGCACTTGGAGCCGAAGCCGATCCGGGTCAGGAACATCTTCATCTGCTCGGGCGTCGTGTTCTGCGCCTCGTCGAGGATGATGAACGAGCTGTTGAGCGTCCGGCCTCGCATGAACGCGAGCGGCGCCACTTCGATCGTGCCGCGGTCGAGCAGGCGCTGGGCGCCCTCGGGCTCGAGCAGGTCGTAGAGCGCGTCGTAGAGCGGGCGCAGGTAGGGGTCGACCTTGGCCATGAGGTCGCCCGGCAGGAAGCCCAACCGCTCCCCTGCCTCGACCGCCGGGCGCGTGAGGATGATCCGCGACACCTGGCGCGACTGCAGCGCGTGCACCGCCTGGGCCACGGCGAGATACGACTTGCCCGTCCCGGCCGGCCCGATGCCGAACGTGATGATGTTCTGCGAAATGGCGTCGACGTAGCGCTTCTGCCCGGCCGTGTTCGGGCGGACGGTCTTGCCGCCGGCGCCGCGCACGACCTCGGAGCGGAGCACCTCGCTCGGCCGGATGTCCTCGCGCACCATGTCGATGGTCCGCGCCAGGGTCGAGCTGTCGAGGTCCTTGCCCGCCTGGAGCATCAGGATGAGCTCCTCGAAGAGCTGCACCACCAGTTCCGCCGCCGGCCCCTCGACGGAGATCCGGTTGCCCTGCACCACGATCTGCTCGTCGGGAAAGGCCTGTTCCACCTGGCGGAGGTGCTCGTCGCGGGTGCCGAGCAGCCCGGCCATGAGGTGGTTGCCGGGGACGAAGCACTCAGCACGGAGGGTCGTGGTCACGAGGGGGTCACGAGGCGGTCATGCGGCGCCGAAGTGTCCTGGCAGCGGTTGACCCCCGAGCACGTGGAGGTGGAGGTGCGGCACTGAGTTCATGGCGTCGGGCCCGATGTTGAAGACGAGCCGGTAGCCGCGCTCGGGCAGCGCCAGGCCCGCCTGGTCGGCCACCGCCCGCGCCGCCATGACCATGTCGGCCAGCACCGGGCCGTCCTCAGCGGTGACGACGGACGCGTCGTCGATGTGGCGGCGCGGCACGACGAGCACGTGGAGCGGCGCCGCCGGGTGGATGTCCTTGAACGCGACGGTCGTCGGCGTCTCGTGCACGATCTCGGACGGCACCTCGCCCGCCACGAGCTTGCAGAAGAGGCAGTCGGTCATGCCTCGGGGTCGTCGTCCTTGCGGTCGAGCCTGATCACCTGCCCGAACTTACCGGTCCCGGGGTCGTCCCCGTGACGATGCCCGTGATCATGGGTGCCCTTCACGCCCCGGGCCCCTCGGCCGCGGCCGCCACGGTGCCGGTGCGCAGGGAGGCCAGCAGGGCACCCGCCGTCACGGCGGCTGTCTCCGCCCGCAACACGCTGAGCCCGAAGCCGACGGTCGGCAGCCCCGACGCCAACTCGTCGCTGCTCCACCCGCCCTCGGGGCCGACGGCGACCACGTGCTGGGTGACGGAGGGCCGGTCGCCGCTCAGTTGGGCCAGGACGACCTCGCCCGGTGCGCCGAGCGACTGCAGCTCGCCGAAGTGCACCGTGTCGGCGACGTCGGGGAGCCAGACCCGCCGGCACTGCGCCGCGGCCTCCCGCGCCACCCGGCGCAGCCGTTCCACCGTGGTCTTCCCGCGCGTGCCGCTCCAGCGGACGACGCTGCGCTCGCTCAGGAGCGGGACGATGCGGTCGATGCCGAGCTCGGTCAGCTTCTGGACGACCCACTCGGGCCGCTCGCCCTTGACCGGCGCGAAGGCCACGGTCAGCGCGGGCGCCGCGCGCGGCTCGGACTGCACCGCGCCGTCCCCGCCCACACCCTGGGCACCCTGCACGGGCGCGAGGCCGGCGCCCTCGCGCCAGATGGTCCGGGCCCAGCCGCCGCGCCCGTCGGCGGCGATGACCTCCTCGCCGGCGCGCAGCCGGAGCACCCGGCTCAGGTGGTGGGCGTCCTCGTCGGCCAGCTCCGGCCGGGACGGGTCGGTGACGAAGACCTGGGCCGCCGCAGCGGCCCGCACGGTGATGGCGGCGTAGGCCGGGCCGGCGCTAGCCAAAGGCGGAACGCAGGCGCGAGAACACGCCCTCGCCGTGCGCGTGGCCACCCGGCGGGGCGACCTCCTCGCCCCGCGAGGTGGCGAACTGGCGGAGCAGCTCGTCTTGCTCGGGCGTGAGGTCGGTCGGCGTGGCCACCAGCACGTGGACGAAGAGGTCACCGCGGCCCCGGCCGCGTAGATGGGGCACCCCGAGGCCACGGAGCCGCTCGACGTGGCCGTGCTGGGTCCCCGGCGCCACGACGACCGGCTGGGGGCCGTCGAGCGACTCGACCTGCAGTGCGGCGCCGAGGGTCGCCTGGGCCACGCTCACCGTCAACGTGGTGTTCAGGTGGTCGTTCTGTCGCTCGAAGCGCGGGTCGCGCGCCACCGCGAGATGCACGAAGAGCGAGCCGTTGGGTGCACCGCGTTGCCCGGCGGCGCCCCGCTCGGCCAGCCGCAGGGTGGAACCGTCCTCCACCCCGGCCGGTACCTCGACCGTGAACGTGGACTCCTCCATGCGCCGCCCCTCGCCGCGGCAGTCCCGGCAGGGCTCCGGGATCATCTCGCCGGTGCCGCCACAGCGCGAGCAGGCGATGCTCGTCACCACCTGTCCCAGGAGCGACTGGCGGACGCGCCGGAGCTCCCCGGCGCCGTCGCAGTCCGCGCACATGACGGGGTCGGTCCCCGGGGCGGTGCCCCGGCCGCCGCAGCTCGAGCAGGTCGCGGGCAACCGCACCGAGATCTCCCGGTGGCACCCGAAGACGGCCTCGGAGAAATCCAAGCCGATCCGCACCTCGGCGTCCGAACCCGCCTGGGGGCCGCGGCGCCGACCGCCCGTGCCCGACATCTGGCCGAAGAAGGCCTCGAAGATGTCGCCGAGGCCCCCCTCGAAACCGAAATCGTTCATGCCTGCCTGACCCCCGAAGACACCCTCGGGCCCGTAGCGGTCGTAGCGGGCGCGGCGGTCGGGGTCGCGCAGCACCTCGTAGGCGACGGTCACCTGCTTGAAGCGCGCCTCGGCCGCGGGGTCGCCGTGGTTGGTGTCGGGATGCAGCTCGCGGGCGCGCGCCCGGTAGGCGCGCTTGATCTCCTCGTCGCTCGCGGTGCGCCGGACGCCGAGCAGCTCGTAGAAGTCGCCGATCTCGTCAGTGACGGCCATCGTCCCCCCGCGCCAGGCGCTCACCCAATCGCTCGCCCACCACGTGGACGGCCGCCATCGTCCGCGGGTAGTCCATGCGCGTGGGGCCGAGCAGCCCGACCGCCCCGAGGTCGTGGCCCTCCACGATGACCGGCGCCACCACGACGGCGCACGAGGACAGCGGCGCGAAGCCGTGCTCGGTGCCGATGGCGACCGAAAGCCCGCGGTTGAGCACGTCGCGCAGGAGTGTCACGACGACGAGCTGCTGCTCGAGGATGCCGAGCACCGAGCGGACGGTCTCGACGGCCTCGAACGACTCGGCGAGGCGGGCGGGGCCGCCGACGAACACCTGGTCCGTCTCGATGGTCCCCTCCATGGAGTCGAGAGCGAGGCGGGCGGCGACCACGAGCTGGTCGACCTGCTTGGTGGCGCTGGCCGGCACCGTCCAGCTGCTCGAGAGCGTCTGGCCGACCAGGTGGGAGGAGAGCAGAGCCCCGGCCGCGGCCAGCACGTCGTCGGAGACCTCGGTGTCGAGCTCAATGGTGCGCTTCTCGACCGCGCCGTCCGAGAGGACCACGACGAGCAGCAAGTGGAGGGGCGAGAGCCCGACCAGTTGGACGGAGCGAATGGTGGCGCTCTCGTGCGACGGCCCGACGACGACCGCGGCGTAGGAGGTGAGCTCCGAGAGCAGCCCGGTGGCCTGCTCGAGCACAGTCTCGATCTCCCCGTGTACCTGGTCGAAGAACTGGGTCACCTGCCGGCGTTGGATCGGGCCCAGCACCCCCGGTGTGGTGAGGTGGTCGACGAAGAAGCGGTAGCCCTTGTCGGTCGGGATGCGCCCCGCGCTGGTGTGCGGCTGGACCAGGTAGCCCTCGCGTTCGAGCGCCACCATCTCCGAGCGCACCGTGGCCGACGACACCTCCACCCCGGGGGCGGTGGCGACGTGCGACGAGCCGACGGGCTCTGCGGTACCGATGTACTCGGTCACCACCGCCTCCAAGATCGCCGCCCGGCGCGCGTTCAGCGCGCGCTCCTCACTGGTCGCGTCGGCTGGGTCAGAAGGTGCAGCGTGCGGTGTCATGGGTGCCTGGCACTCAAGTTTACCGAGTGCCAGGGCCTCGCCCTCAGGCGCGCGGCCGGCGGGGCATGCCACCAGGGACTTGAGGCCGTCGCGCCGCCAATCCCGCCGCGGCCGGCCGACCCCGCCGGGGAGGCCGGACCTCGATGCGGCGGGTCGCCCTAGTCGTCGCCCAGGCGCAGTGCGGAGATGAACGCCTCCTGGGGCACCTCGACCCGCCCGATGTTCTTCATCCGCTTCTTGCCTTCCTTCTGCCGCTCGAGGAGCTTGCGCTTGCGGGTGATGTCGCCGCCATAGCACTTGGCCAGCACGTCCTTGCGCTTCGCCTTCACCGTCTCGCGGGCGACGATGCGGCCGCCGATGGCGGCCTGGATCGGGACGTCGAAGAGCTGGCGCGGGATCAGCTCGCGCAGCTTCTCCGCCATCTTGCGCCCGTAGGTGTCCGCAGAGCCCCGGTGCACGATGGTCGAGAAGGCGTCGACCGGGATGTGGTTGATGAGGACGTCGACCCGCACCAGGTTGCCCGTGGCGTAGCCCTCGGGCTCGTAGTCGAGGCTGGCGTAGCCCTTGGTCCGGCTCTTCAGCTGGTCGAAGAAGTCGATCACCACCTCGGCCAGGGGCATGGAGTAGACGAGCTCGACGCGCTCGGGCGACAGGTACTCCATGCGGCTCATCTCGCCGCGGCGCCCCTGGCACAGTTCCATGACGGTGCCCGTGTACTCGCTCGGCGTGATGATCGTGGCGGACAGCATGGGCTCGTCGATGTGGTCGATGCGGCTCGCGTCGGGGAGCTCGGTCGGGTTGTCCACGTCGACCTCCGACCCGTCGGTCAAGAAGGCCCGGTACTCGACGCTCGGCGCCGTGGCGATCAGCGACAGGTCGAACTCGCGCTCCAGGCGCTCGCGCACGATCTCCATGTGGAGCAACCCGAGGAACCCGCAGCGAAAGCCGATGCCGAGCGCATGGGAGGACTCGGGCTCGAAGGTGAAGCTGGCGTCGTTGAGCTTCAGCCTGTCCAGCGCGTCGCGCAGCTCGGGGAGCTCGTCGCCGTCCATGGGGTACAGCCCGCAGAAGACCATCGGCTTGGGGTCGCGGTAGCCGGCCAGCGCCTGGGTGGCGCCGCCGGACGACGTCGTAACCGTCTCACCGGACCGCGCCTCACCCACGTCTTTGATTCCCGCGATGAGGTAGCCCACCTGGCCCGGGCCGAGCACCGGGACCGGGACGGCGTCGGGCGTGCGCACGCCGATCTCCTCGACGTCGTGGACCGCGTTGGCCTGCATGAAGCGCAGCCGGGCGCCGGCGCGCAGCGTCCCGTCCATGATCCGGATGCTGCTCACCACGCCCCGGTACTGGTCGTACGAGGAGTCGAAGATCAGCGCACGTAGCGGCGCATCGGCGTCGCCCTTCGGGGGCGGGATCCGGGCGATGATCGCGTCCAGCAGCTCCGGCACCCCCTGCCCGGTCTTGGCCGAGATCTGCAGGATGTCGTCGGCCGGCAGCCCGAGCACGTGCTCGATCTCGAGCGCGCTGCGCACCGGGTCCGCCGCCGGCAGGTCGATCTTGTTCAGCACCGGGACGATCTCGAGGTCGTTCTCGATGGCCTGGTAGGAGTTGGCGAGCGTCTGCGCCTGAATGCCCTGGCTCGCGTCGACCAGGAGCACCGCGCCCTCGCAGGCGGCCAGCGAGCGCGACACCTCATAGCCGAAGTCGACGTGGCCCGGCGTGTCGATGAGGTGCAGAACGTGGCCCTGGTACTCGACCCGCACGTTCTGCGCCTTGATGGTGATGCCCCGCTCCCGCTCGATGTCCATGGAATCGAGGTACTGCTCCCGCATGAGCCGCGGGTCCACGGCGCCGGTGATCTCGAGGATGCGATCTGACAGCGTCGACTTGCCGTGGTCGACGTGGCTGATGATGGAGAAGTTGCGGATGCGCTCGACCGCAACGGGTCCGGTGGCGGTGACGAGAGGCGGCACAGTCCGTCGATCGTACCGGCCCCACCCCGGTGTTCCGGTCGCCTGGCCAGGGAACTTGGCCCTCAGTGACCGCGGTGGCGCCGACCTGAATGCGGCCACCACCTGCTACAGTTGTCGCTCGCACCGGTGAGCCTCCCGGCTCCACCGCCGCCCCCTTTTCGAAACGACCGAGGATCGTCACGTGGCCAACATCAAGAGCCAGATCAAGCGGAACCGCCAGAACGAGAAGCGCCGCCTGCGTAACAAGTCGGTCCGCGCCGAAATGCGGACCCGTTCCAAGACTGCCGTGACGGCTGCCGAGACTGGCGACGAGGACACCGCCGAGCTGTTGCGCCTGGCCGTGAAGCGGATCGACAAGGCCGCCTCACAGGGCGTGATCCACAAGAACACGGCGGCGAACCACAAGTCGCGCCTGGTGCGCCGCATCGCCGCCATCGAGGCCCAAGCCGCCGAATAGTCACCGGCCAACGGCCGCCCGGCTCCTGGCCGCCGCTGCCGCCACTGTCGCCCGCGACCCCTCGAGGTGGGCCGCGACCCGTCGAGGTCGGCCGCTACCCCTCGAGGTGGAAGGTGAAGATCTTCTCCGCTTCGATCCGCGCCGTCAGCGCGTCGGCGTGGTCGAGCCACTCCTCGAAGGATGGTCCCTGCTTCGGCAGGTACTCGTCGAGCATGGCCTGACGGAACTCCGCGCACAACGGGTCGCCCATGTCGAGGATCTGGGCTTTGCCGTGCACGGTCACGGCCAGCGACTCGCCCGGGAGGTGGGTCGCGCTCACGGCGGGCCGAGCCGCCAGGTGGCGCATGCGCACCGACTCGCGGCCCGAGCTGAACCAGAACGTGCCGTGCAAGAAGTAGCCGTCGACCGGACCGGCCAGTGGGCGACCGTCGGCGGTCACAGTGGCGAGCACGAGGAGGCGCATGCCGCCCAACCGTTCGGTGAGGTCTCTGGCATCGAGCCGGCGCTCGTCGCTGATGATGTCGCGCAGGTGCGGCCCGGCGCTCGCCATGGAGTCGTCGAGCAACGCCTGGAGACGGGTGAGTTCCTGAGGTGTCTCGAGCATGCGCCCAGTCCACCACGAGGGTGCTCGCGGGCCGACGTGCGCTGCACATGGAAAACTGGTGCCGATGGCGGACGGGCTCGTCCTTTCCCGCCGGGTCTCCGAGCGGGGCGTCCACGAGATGGCGCAGCGCGCCGGGTGCGGCCCCGGAGCCGGGCTCGTCCACGAGTACGTCGGCTACGAGGAGTGGGTCGGCGACGGGTTCTTGCGCCGGGAGACGGCGCGCGCCGGGGTCTCGCTGATCCTCGCGTTCGGCGACTCCATGACGGTCTATGACGGCGAGGCCGGAACCGACTTGCGGGAGTTGGATGCTTTCGTGGTCGGCAACCAGTCGCACTCGAGCGTGACCGGAGTCGGAGGTCATCAACTGGGCGTCCAGGTCGACCTGACGCCGGGCGGGGCCCTGGCACTCCTGGGAGACGTCGCGGCGTACAACGACGCGGTGATCCCGCTGGACGAGGCGCTGGGCGCCGACGGCGTGCGCCTCCTCGACCAGCTGGCCGCCGCGCCGTCCTGGGACGCGCGTCTTTGCATCCTCGACGCGTCGTTCGCCGAGCGCGACGTGCCGGCCCTCTCCCCCGAGGTGTCGTGGCTGCGCGGGCAGCTCGAGTCCGCTCACGGTCGCGTCCGCGTCGAGCCCCTGATGGATGAGACGGGGTGGAGCCGCCGTTACGTCACCGAGCGCTTCAGGCGCGAGCTCGGGATCTCGCCCAAGGCCTACGCCCGGTTGCAGCGCTTCGGGCACGCCTCCGCCCTCCTCATGGATCAGCGGGCGGGTCGCACGCTGGCCGATGTGGCCATGGAAGCGGGCTACTACGACCAGTCCCACCTGACCCGCGACTTCACAACCCTGGCCGGCATGACGCCCGGCGCGTACGCGGCCGATGCCGAACTGGTGCCCGAGGTCAGGTTTGTCCAAGACGCCGGCGGCGCGCCTCCTGCATAGTGGTGCCATGACGACCACCAACGACACCAGCACCAACGACACCAGCACCGGCACCGCCGTGATCCCCGTGCTCGTCTACGAGGACATCGAGGCGGCCCACGATTTCCTCGTCGCCACGTTCGGCTTCACCTCGGGTGGGCTGCACCGGGACGGAGACGGCACCGTCGTGCACGGCGAGGTCCGGGCCGGCGACGCCCCCATCTGGCTGCACGCGGTGACGGCGGAGCACGAGATGGCCTCGCCGCGCGGCGCCACCGTGTCGCACACTGGGCTCGAGGTCATCGTTCCCGACGTGGACGCGCATTACGCGCGCGCCAAGGCGGCGGGCGCCCGCATCGATCGCGAGCCGACCGACCAGGACTACGGCTTGCGCGAGTACGGCGCCCGTGACCCCGAGAACCACCGGTGGTGGTTCTCCTCGCCGCTCGACTGAGCTCGGCCTAGCGGCGGGCGCCGGCGCGGGGACGCGACTGGGTGGACGGACGGGTCTGGGTAGCCAGCCGCGCCACCAGGATTTCGATCACCACCTCGGGGTCGAGGCCGCTGACCCCCCGGCAGTCGAGGTCGGCGGCCGCGATCAGGTTGATGCCGTGCGCGATCTTCTCGCCGCCCAGGCGGCGTGACTGTTCGAGCGCCTTCTTGGCTACGAACGGTGCGGTCCCGAGAATCTCGGCCGCGTCGCGCTCGCTGCGGACGTCCTCGCCGTCCAACGCCAGCATGTTGGAGAAGTGGCCGTGGAGCGTGGCCAGCACCTGCATCGGAGCCAGCCCGCCGGCCTCGAACATGCGGTGCAGCACGGTCAGGGCCAGGCGCGGCTCGCCGCGGTCGATGGCGTCGGACAGCGCGTAACGAGGCACGTTGCCGGCCTCGCCGAGGTACGGCGCGAGCTCATCGGCCGAGAGAGTCGCGCCCTCCCCGTAGGCCGCGCTCAACGCGCTCAGCAGGCCCTCGACCCGGCCCAGGTCCTCGCCGACGTGACCGGCCAACAGGTCCGCGGCGTCCCGGTCGAGCTTCACCGGTGCGGCGCGCAGGTGTTCGTTCAGCCACGACTTGCGGTCACCCGCCTTGCTGGTGGCGATGTCGATGACCTCGCCCCCCGCAGCCACGGCCTTGACGAGCGGGGCCGGGATGGTGCCGCCTCCCGCGACGAGCACGAGGATGGTCGTGGGCAGCGGGTCCCGCACGACCTCGACGAGGCGGGGCACGTCCCCGGTCAACAGACGCCCGGCGTCGCGCACGACCACGACCCGGCGGTCGATGAGGAAGGGTGGCGTCAGGCAGGCGTCGACGATGGCGCCGACGTTCAGGTCGTCGCCCGGCGCGCCACCGATCTCCTCCACCACGAGCGCGTGGTCGCGATCGCCCACGAGCTCCGCCAGCAGGGCGCGCACTTCCTGGGCCACCAGCGAGGGGTCGTCGCCGCGCACGAGGTAGGCCGACGCGTGCGTGCGGGCGCTCATGGCGCCTCGGCGACGGCCGCCAGCGCGTCGCGCACGCGTCGCGTGCCCAGCACGTCGTGCACGCGCACGATGCGGCAGCCCCAGGCGATGCCGAGGGCCGCCGCGCCGATGGAAGCCTCGCGACGCTCGGTGAGCTCCAAATCGAGCATCTTGCCGAGGAACGTCTTGTTGGAGGCGGACAGGAGCAACGGGTAGCCGAGTGCGGCCAGGGTCGGCGAGGCGCGCAAGAGGGTGAGCGACTGCTCGGCCGTCTTGCCGAGGTCGAGGCCCGCATCGAGCACGATGCGGGTGGCGGGGATGCCGGCGGCGCGGGCGCGGCCGGCGCGCTCGCTGAGGAACGCCGCCACGTCGGCCACAACGTCGTCGTAGTGCGGGTCGGGGTCCGCCACGCGGGGCGCCAGGCGAATGTGGGTAACGACGACCGCCGCATCGTGCTCGGCCGCCGCCACGACGTAGTCGGGGTCGGCCAGCCCGCTGATGTCGTTGCCCATCACCGCGCCCTCGGCGTACGAGGCGCGGGCCACCGAAGCGCGCCAGGTGTCGACCGAAATCGGCGTATCGAAGCGCGCGGTCAGGCCGGCGACGACGGGCACGACGCGGTCGAGCTCCTCCGCCTCGGTGACCTCGGGACCCGGTCCGGCCTTGACGCCGCCGATGTCGAGGATGTCCGCGCCGTCGGCGACGAGCCCCTCGGCCCGCCCGTAGAGCTTGTCGAGCTCGAAGGTGGCGCCCTGGTCGTAGAAGGAGTCCGGCGTCCGGTTGAGGATGCCCATGACGAGCGCCCGATCCGTGAGGTCGTAGCGCCGGCCACCGAGGTCCAGAGTGGGCGCCAGGGCGGGCGCGGTGGCATCGCCCGGGGTGGCAGTGGGGCTGGTGCCGGTCGTCCGCGATCCCGCGGCCGGCGGGGCCATCAGAACAGGCGCGTGGCCAGCGCCCGCCGGTACTCGTTGGTGCGCGGGTCCGACGGTCCGAGCGCCTCGAGCAGGTCCACGAACTCCTGACGGGCCGCCTCGTCATCCCGCACCTTGTCGAGGAGCGCATCGAGCTTGCCGGCGATCTCGTCGCGGCCGGTGTCGGACACGTCCACCCCGGCCTCGAGCAGGCGGGCGTCCGCTGCCAGTGCGCGGGTGGCATCGGTCTCGGGGATGCGGGCCAGGAGGCCCAGCGCCTCGGCGGGCTCGCCGCGGTCGATGAGAAGGCGGGCCAAACCCTCGATCGCCCCGGCATGGTCGGGCTGGAGCTCGAGAGCCCGGCGGAGCGACTCCTCGTCGCCGGCCGCCGCCAGGGTGTCGGCCTCCGACGGCGCCGGCGCCAGCCGCTGGATGAACGCCGTCACCTGGGCCTCCGGGAGCGCGCCGATGAACTGGTCCACCACCTGGCCGTTGCTGATGGCGAAGACGGCGGGGATCGACTGCACCGCGAAGGTCTGCGCGACCCTCGGGTTGTCGTCGACGTTCACCTTGGCCAGCTCGACGGCGCCCCCCGTGTCAGCTACCGCCTTCTCGAGGAGCGGGCTCAGGGTCTTGCACGGCCCGCACCAGGGGGCCCACAGGTCCACGATGACCGGCACCTGCATGCTGCGGGTGAGCACATCGTCTTGGAATGTCTGATCGGTGACGTCCATACCGAGCCTCGACGCTACCGGTTTCACCCGCTCATGAAGGCCGGCGCAACGACGGTCGGATCGCGGGTGCGCCGGGGACCTCGACCGCCCGACGGACCTGGGCCTCTGCCGGGCGTGGCGTCTGAAGGGGCCGCCGCGCACCGATTAGCGTCGAGACCCGTGTCGCAGGCGCCAGAGGGAGTTCGACAGGCCGAGGTCACCGAGTGGATGGCGGCGCAGCTGCCCGAGCTCGAGCCACCGCTCACCTTCACCCTCATCGCGGGCGGCCGCTCCAACCTGACGTTCCGGGTCGAGGATGCCGCGGGCCACGCCTGGGCGCTGCGCCGGCCGCCGCTGCACCACGTCCTGCCGACCGCCCACGACATGTCGCGCGAATACCGACTCATGCACTCGCTCGGCCCGGCCGGCATCCCGGTCCCCGTGACCGTCGGCCTCTGCACCGACGAGGACGTCAACGACCGTCCCTTCTACGTGATGGAGTTCGTCGAGGGGCACATCCTGCGCAGCGCACCCGAGGCGGAAGAAGCCTTCGACGAGCCGACGCGGCGGAAGATCGGCGACCACATGGCCGACACGCTCGCCGCCCTCCACGACGTGGAGCCCGACGACGTGGGGCTCGGTGACCTGGGGCGGCACGAGGGGTACATCGAGCGCCAACTCAAGCGCTGGCGTGGCCAGTACGACCAGATGCAGGTCGATGGCGTCGACCACGGCGGGCTCGTCGAGCGCGTGAGCGACGACCTGGCCCGCCGCATCCCCAAGCAGCAACGCACCTCGGTCGTGCACGGCGACTACCGCATGGACAACGTCGTGCTGGCCGACGACGGATCGGTGCGAGCAATCCTGGACTGGGAGATCTGCACGCTCGGCGACCCCCTGGCCGACCTCGGGCTGCTGATGGTCTATTGGGCCGACCCGACCGACCAGATGGCCGTGCTCGGGCTGTCCCCCACCACGGCGAAGGGCTTTTCCACCCGGGCCCAGGTGCTCGAGCGCTACGGGTCGGCCTCGGACCTCGACATCTCGGGGGTGGGCTACTACGTCGCGTTCGGGTACTGGAAGCTCGCCTGCATCCTCCAGGGTGTGTACGCGCGCTACGTCGCCGGGGCGGGCGCCGGCGACCAGGGCAGCGTCGACTCGTTCCCAGCCCAGATCGGCCACCTCTTCGAGATGGCGGCCGTGTCGCTGGAGTCGGTGCCGTGAGCCCGGACGGACCCGGCGGCCCCGGTGGCCCCGGTGGCCCCGGTGGCCCCGGCCTGACCGAGCTCTTCCAGGTGCACGCGGAGCCGGTGCTCAACGAGCCCGTGCTCGTCGTTTCGCTCGAGGGCTGGGTGGACGCCGGGTTGGGCGCCACAACCGCCGTGGCCGCACTGCTCGGCCAGGGTGCCACCGAGCCGCTCGTCACCTTCAACGGCGAGCACTTCTTGGACCAGCGGGCGCGCCGCCCCGTGGCCCGCATCGTCAACGGCGTCACCACCGACCTCACCTGGCCGCGCACGGTGGTGCGCCAGGGGAAGGACTCGGACGGGCGCGACATGCTCTTCCTCGTCGGGCCCGAGCCCGACTTCCATTGGCGCTCGTTCACCGACGCCGTCGTCGGCCTGGCACGCTCGTGGCGGGTGCGCCTCGTCGTCGGGCTGGGCGCGTTCCCCGCTCCGGCCCCCCACACGCGCCCGGTCCGGCTCGCGGCGACCGCGCCCGCGGAGTCGGCGAACCTGATCGAACAGGTGGGGATCGTGCAGGGCGAGCTCGAGGTGCCGGCCGGGGTGCTGGCGGTGTTGGAGCTGGCCTTCGGCGCCGTCGGGACGCCTGCGGTGAGCCTCTGGGCCCGGGTGCCGCACTACGTGGCGGCGATGCCGTTCCCCGAGGCGAGCGCGGCGTTGATCGAGGGCCTGGCCGGGGTGGGCGGCCTGACGCTGGACTCGTCGGCCTTGCGACGCGCCGCCGACAGCTCGCGACGCCAGGTGGACCAGCTGATCTCTGACAACGCGGAGCACCAAGCCATGGTGCACAAGCTCGAGGAGAGCATCGACGCCTCGGAGGGCAATGCGATGGGCGTGGAGTCCATGCCGTCGGGCGACGAGATCGCGGCCGAGCTCGAGCGCTTCCTCCGGGGCGAGGAGCAGCAGTAGGGGCATCGGAGGTTGGCGGCTTGGTGCGGCGGATCGGACCGCTTGCGGGCGAGGCAGCAGGGACCAGACCCGGATCGCAACGATTTCACGAGGAAGGAAGGCGCGAGATGAAGATCGACGGCGGCATCGGGTTCGACCCGGGCCACATCGCCGAGCAAGCCATGAAGGCGGAGGAGAGCGGGTACGACGGCGTGTGGTCGGCAGAGACCGGGCACGACCCCTTCCTCCCGATCGCGGCGGCCGCCGGGGCCACCAAGAAGCTCGACTTCGGCACGGGGATTGCGGTGGCCTTTGCCCGTAACCCGATGAACCTCGCGGTCCTGGCCAACGACCTGCAGCAACTGACCGAGGGGCGCTTCATGTTGGGGCTCGGCAGCCAGATCAAGCCCCACATCACGAAGCGGTTCTCCATGCCGTGGTCACACCCGGCCCCGCGCATGCGCGAGATGATCCTGGCCATCCGGGCCATCTGGAAGACCTGGGAGACCGGTGACGCGCTCGACTTCCGGGGCGAGTTCTACACGCACACCTTGATGACGCCGTTCTTCAACCCGGGCAAGAACCCGTTCGGTAATCCCAAGATTCTGCTGGCCGGCGTGGGCGAGCAGATGACCCAAGTCGCCGGCGAGGTCGGCGACGGCTTCTTGGTGCACGGCTTCACCACCGAGCGCTACCTGCGTGAGGTCAGCCTGCCGGCACTCGAGCGGGGCGCCGCGAAGGCGGGCAGGACGCGCCTGGACCTCACGGTGTCGTACCCGGGCTTCGTCGTCACCGGGACCGACACCGAGAGCACGGAGGCGGCCGACAAGGCGGTGCGCCAGCAGATCGCGTTCTACGGCTCGACGCCTGCGTACCGCCCGGTCCTCGAGCTGCATGGCTGGGGCGACTTGCAGCCCGAGCTCAACACGCTGTCGAAGAGGGGCGACTGGGTGAAGATGGGCGAGCTGATCTCCGACGACGTGCTGCACGCGTTCGCCGTCGTGTGCCCGCTCGACAAGGTGGCGACGGAGGTGCGAAATCGCTTCGAGGGCCTGATCGACCGCTTCAGCTTCTACGCGCCGTACAAGGTTGAGCCTGAGGCGTGGAAGGGCGTTCTCGCCGGCTTCCATTGAGCCTCGTGGAGCGAGGGCATGAGGTCTTTTGGCGCCTGGCGTGTGTGTGTCGGTCCCGTCGGCCCGTGCGCGATGATGTTCCACGACGTCGGGTGATGTTCGACAAGCGTCGGGTGATGTTCCACGAGCGTCGGGTATGGCTCGAAAAACTGTAAACAGGCTTGCTTACGGTTTTCGGGGAGGTTCGGCCTTCCCTTCGGGGACATCGGGCCCCAAGCCGCCTGCTCCCGAGCCCTCCTTCGGAACGGCTCATCAGACGACGACGTTGACCAACCGCGGCGGGCGCACGACCACGCGCCGGGGCGCACCACCGTTCAAAGCCGCCGCCACCTTCTCTGACGCGAGCGCCGTCGCCTCGGCCTCCGCCTCCGAAATGGACGCGTCGACCTCCACCCGGTCACGGACCTTGCCGTTGACCTGGATCACCATCGTCACCGTGTCCTGGCGCACCAGCTCGGGGTCGTAGACCGGCCAACTCTGCACGTGCACGCTCGGCTCGCCCGGCCAGAGGTGCTCCCACAGCTCGGCGGTCACGTGAGGGGTGAGCGGCGCGAGCATCCCCAAGAGCGCTCGCAAGGCCTCAGTCCACACCTCAGCGTGGACGCCCGCCTCCTCCCGGCCGTAGTGCTGGAGCGTGTTCAAAAGCTCCATGCAGTGCGCCACCGCCGTGTTGTAGGACCAGCGGTCGAGGTCACGGGTGACGTCGGCAATGCTGCGATGCACCGCCCGGCGGACCTCGACGTCCTCGGCACTCAGCGCGTCAGACCCGGAGCGGGCAGGCACGACCTCGGTGCAGGCGCGCCACAAGCGGTCCAAGTAGCGTCCGCACCCCTCGATCAGCTGATCGGACTGATCGGACCAGTCCATGTCTTCGAACGGCGGACCCACGAAGAGGTGGAAGAGACGCAGCGCGTCAGCGCCGACCGTCTCGTAGTAGTGCTCGGGCGCGATGAGATTGCCCCTGGACTTGGACATCTTCGTGCCGTCCATTCGGATCAGCCCCTGGGCAAGGTACCGCTTGAACGGCTCGCGGGTGAGCCCGGGCGCAAACCCGATGTCGATGATGGCGCGGGTGTAGAAGCGCGCGTAGAGCAGATGCAGGATGGCGTGCTCGATGCCGCCGATGTATTGGTCGACCGGCATGAAGTGGCGCGCCGCCTCGGGGTCGAACGGGCGCTCAGTGTTCCACGGGTCGCAGAAACGCAGGAAGTACCACGAGGAGTCCACGAACGTGTCCATGGTGTCGGTCTCGCGGCGGGCCGGGCCTCCGTCGATGGGACACGTGGTGTGCAAGAAGCCCTCGTGGAGCGCCAGGGGCGACTGCCCCGTCGGCAGGAACTCCACGTCGTCGGGGGCGAGGACCGGAAGTTGGTCCTCGGGGACGGGCACGACGCCGTGCTGCTCGCAGTAGACGGCGGGAATGGGGCAGCCCCAGAAGCGCTGCCGTGACACCAGCCAGTCCCGGAGGCGGTAGTTGACCTTGTGCTCTCCGATGCCGCGCTCTTCGAGCCAGTCGATGGCGCGCGCCTTGGCGGTGGCGATGTCGAGTCCGTCGAGGAAGCCACTGTTGATCTTCACGCCGTCGCCCGTGTAGGCACCGCCGCCGATCTCCTCCCAGTCCGGCGGTGGCTGCACCGTGCGCACAATGGGCAGCCCGTGTGCCGTCGCGAAGGCCCAGTCGCGCTCGTCCTCGGCCGGCACCGCCATGATGGCGCCCGTGCCGTAACCCATGAGGACGTAGTCGGCGACGTACAGCGGCACCGGCTGGTCGGTGAAGGGGTTGATGACGTGGGTGCCGGTGAAGGCGCCCCGCTTGTCGAGCGCGGCCGGGTCGCCCTCGGCCATCCGCTCGATATCCGTCTCGGTGCTGGCCCTGGCGCGCAGGGCCTCCACCGCCGGGCGATGCTCGTCGCTGGTCAGCTCGTCGAGGAGCGGGTGCTCGGGCGCGATGACGGCATACGTCATACCAAAGCTGGTGTCGGGCCTGGTGGTGAAGACGCGGAGGCTCAGGCCATCACGACCCTGGACGGGGAGGTCGAACTCGGCACCTTCGGATCGCCCGATCCAATTGCGCTGCATGACCTTGACCCGCTCGGGCCAGTCAAGATCGTCGATGGCATCGAGGAGCTCGTCGGCATACTTCGTGATGCGGAAGAACCACTGCTCGAGGTCGCGCCGGATCACGATGTCGCCGGAGCGCTCGCACGTCCCGTCGGGGAGCACCTGCTCGTTGGCGAGGACCGTCTGGCACCCGGGGCACCAGTTCACCGGGGCGAAGGCCCGATAGGCGAGGCCGGCCTCCCACAGCCGTAGGAAGATGAGCTGGTTGAACTTCATGTACTCCGGATCGTGGCTGCGCACCTGGCGGCGCCAGTCGTAGACCGCGCCGAGCCGGATCAGGGAGGCCTTCAGCTGGGCGATGCGGTCCTCGGTGAAGACGCGCGGATGGGTACCCGTCTTGATGGCGGCGTTCTCCGCCGGCAGCCCGAAGGAGTCGAACCCGAGCGGGGAGAGCACAGCCTTTCCCTGCATGGTCTGGTAGCGAACGGCCAGGTCACCGAAGGTGTAGTTGCGGACGTGACCCTGATGGGCGGGCCCCGAAGGGTAGGGGTACATGCACAGCGCGTAGTACTTCTCCCGCGGGTCGTCATTGTCTATCTGGTAGGTCCCGTCCTCCTCCCAGAGGCGTTGCCACTTGAGCTCCACCTTTTGGACGTCGTACGCGCGTGCCATGCCACCAGGGTACGCGAGGTCTCGGATCGTCCTGACCGGGGATGCAGGGCCAGTCGGTCGGCCGAAACGGCATCGTCAGGACGACAGACCGTGCTCGACCTGGACGGGAGCTCTCGGCTCCGACTGCTAGCGTTGACATCCACCACTGGGGGCGTAGCTCAGCTGGTAGAGCGCTTGACTGGCAGTCAAGAGGTTCGTGGGTTCAAGTCCCATCGCCTCCACCATTGTGATGTCTCAGATTCTCTGGGACACGTGAACCCTCAGACGACATTCCTGCACCGGCCTTGGTGGTCGACGGTGGATCCAGCTCGAGGTGTTGGATGGTGGATCCGTCCTCGTCGCGGACCCGCACGACGGGTCAGCCAGGTGCGCCCGCTGCAAAACCGCAAGTCGGTTATGTCTGCTCCACCAGGGTGATGCCCTTGCCGCCACTGTATGAGTAGCCCACCGCGGTGCACGCGGTGGCGCCGATGCACGACACTGCTGAGAGTTGGCTGGTCAACGCACCAGTCGGGTTGGGCGACTTCAGGATGCTCCAGGCTTTTCCGTTCCACGACTCGATCAGAGTCGAGACAGAGCCACCCTTGTCCGTGCTGCCTACCGCGGTGCAGGCGGCGGCGCTGGAGCACCAGGCGCCGAACAAGTAGCTGTCCAACGCACCACTCGGGTTGGGCGACTTCACGATGCTCCAGGTGGTTCCGTTCCACTTCTCGGCCAAAGTCCTGAACGAGCCACCGCTGACCCCACCGCTGCTTGAATATCCCACGGCGGTGCACGCGGTGCTGCCGGTGCACGACACACCGCTCAAATAACTGTCCGAGGCGCCGCTCGGGTTGGGCGAGCCGACGATGTGCCAAGCGGTTCCGTTCCATTTCTCGACCAGGGTCGATGGAGCGGCGCCGGTAGACGAGTAGCCCACCGCGGTACACGCGGTGAGCCCGGAGCACGACACTCCTGTGAGTTGGCTGCTCGACGCACCAGCGGGGTTGGGTGACTTCACGATGCTCCAGGTGGTTCCGTTCCACGTCTCGACCAGAGTCGAGACGGGTCCACCCTTGTCCGAGTTGCCTACCGCGGTGCATGCGGTGGCCCCGGTGCACGATACGCCGACCAAGTAGTTATCCACCGCACCAGTCAGGTTGGGCGACTTCACGACGCTCCAGGTGGTTCCGTTCCACTTCTCGGCCAGAGTCGCGATGGAGCCACCGCTGACCCCACTGCGGGTCGAATACCCCACGGCGATGCACGCGCTGCTGCCAGTACACGACACACCGCTCAAATAGTTGCCCAAGGTGCCGCTGGGGTCGGGGGAGCCGACGATGTGCCAAGCTGCTCCGTTCCATTTCTCGACCAAAGTCGAGGGCCCGGCACTGGTAAAGGCGTAGCCCACCGCGGTGCAGGCGGTGGCGCCGGTACACGACGCGCTCGTGAGGTAGCTGGTCGACGAACCAGCGGGGTTGGGCGACTTCACGATGCTCCAGGTGGTCGCTGCAGTCGCTTCGACGCTCGACAGAACGCATGTGACTAGCGCCGCAACCACCAGGATCACGACGTATGCGCTTCTGTGCGGGCGCGCCATCGCTCGGACGTCTCCCACGGAACGCCACCTCCGCTTCAGGGCTAGTGCTCTCCACAGGTGCCTCTGCAGCTATGGAACAACGGGAGTTGATACAACCACGTTTCGCTCACTTCGTCAACGCTTCATTCCATGTGGCGCCACCGAATGATGTACCACGCACGTGAGCTCAAGTCCGCCTGAATGGTCCTGGCCAAATGGGCGATATCGTCCGAACAGATGCCCCGGCTCGCCTGAATCGACGGCGGCTGAGCCCGCCTGCAGGCCGATGACGGTGATGCGCCACCGACGACGGAGGACCAGATGACTGGAGCAACTTCACGAGCGGTGCTCTTCGATCGCTACGGCGGCCGGGAGGTTCTGTACGTTGCCGATGTGCCGATGCCCACTCCGGCGCCGAATGAAGTCGTCGTGGAGGTAAGAGCAGCGGGCATCAACCCGGGGGAGACAGCGATCCGGTCCGGCGCGCTCGATGATCGATTTCCCGCCACCTTCCCTTCGGGTGAAGGCAGCGACCTCGCCGGGCTCGTCACCGCCCTTGGGAGCGGAGTCGAAGACTTCGCTGTAGGAGACGCCGTACTGGGCTTCTCCTGGCGCCGGTCGAGCCATGCCACCAACGTCGCCGTTCCGACATCACAGCTCATCCGCAAACCCCCAGAGCTGAGTTGGGAGGTCGCGGGAGGTCTGTACGTCGTTGGATGTACCGCCTACGCCGCCGTTCGTGCTGTCGGGGTCAAAGAGGGAGACACGGTTGCCGTCTCGGCTGCCGCGGGCGGGGTGGGGACCGTCGTCGTGCAGCTGTTGGCCCTCCGTGGTGCGTATGTGCTCGGCATTGCCTCGCCTCCGCACGCCGATTGGCTCCGTTCGCATGGCGCCGCGCCGGTTCCCTATGGCGACGGCCTGGCCGAGCGCCTGCAGGCGGCAGCGGATCGGATCGACGCGTTCATCGATCTCTTTGGGCCGGAGTACGTCGAGCTCGCCATCAAGCTCGGCATTCCCCGTGATCGCATCGAGACGATCGCTGCGTTCGAGAAGGCTGAGGAACTGGGGGTCAAGGCCGACGGCAGTGTCAGCGCATCCACCAAAGAGGTTCTCGCCGAAATGGCTCAACTTGTCGCGTCGGGCGCGGTCGAGATTCCAATAGCGGCGACCTACCCGCTCGACCGGGTGGTCGATGCTTTCGAAGAACTCGAACGTCGCCATACCCAAGGGAAGATCATCCTCATCCCTTGACGTGAGCCACGACGATGTGCTGCCAATCTTTGAGTCTCCACTCGCCGCGCCCGAGTCGAGGGACCGGGCTGCGGACATCTTTCACTCCGCTTTTGGACGCCGGTTTGGAGTGCGACCGTGCGGCATATTCGACGGCTCGGGGGTGATACGGATACCTGACCGATTCGGCTCCCGATCCCTATAGACCTGCCGCAGGGGAACAGAGACGGATTCGAAAGAGAACGATCGACATGCAAAAGATCTGGTTCATCACCGGAAGCTCAAGGGGATTTGGTCGGGCGATCGCCGAGGCCGCGCTGAAGAGCGGAGATTGGGTCGTCGCCACCGCTCGGAAGCCCGATCAGCTCGACGATCTCGCGAACACATACGGCGACCACATCTTGCCGGTGCCACTCGACGTGACCGACTCGGCCGCAGCGAACAGAGCGGTCGATGCGGCAATCAACTCGTTTGGTTCCCTCGATGTTGTTGTCAACAACGCGGGGTATGCAAATAGCGCTGCCATCGAGGAGATGTCGGAAGAGAGCTTTCGTGACCAGATTGAGACAAACCTGTTCGGCGTCGTCAACGTCACAAAGGCCGCTCTTCCCGTATTCCACCGTCAGCGCTCGGGTCATTTCCTCCAGTTCTCATCGATCGGCGGGCGAGTGGGTGGTACCCCAGGAATGGGCGCGTACCAGACGGCGAAGTTTGCGGTCGAAGGGTTCTCCGAAGTGCTGAACGCAGAGGTGAAGCCGCTCGGGATCAAAGTGACGATCGTTGAACCGGGCGGATTCAGGACGGACTGGGGCGGCTCTTCAATGGGCACCTCCCCAGTAGGTACCGACTACGAGGACACGGTTGGAGCCATGAACCGCTATCGAGAATCAACCGTCTCGACGTGGCGTGGCGACCCAAAGCGAGCAGCCAACATCCTTCTTGATCTTGTTGATTTGGACGAGCCTCCGCTGCGTCTGTTGCTCGGGGATGGTGCACTGAGTTCAGCTGAAAAGTCGTCACGAGAGCGAGCCGTTGAGGCCGAGGAGTGGTCGGAGGTGAGTAGGTCAGCAGACTTCCCCGAAGGCGAATAGCTCCCCGGGGAGCACTCTTGAGTAGGCCGATGTCGGGCCGCTGAGGTTGTCACCCGAGGGATCAGGTCTATGCGCCGTCGGAAACCCCTGTCCCCGGTCGCGACCTCGATGGGGCATTCCCGGCCGAACCTCTGATCCCTGCGTCACTCAAATTTCGCTTGTGCGCCCCGGGGCGTCGTGCCACGGTTTCCGTGAGGGTGGTTTCACCCCGATTGCTCATCGTGGGGAGCGTCGGCCCTCGGCGTGCTTCCCACCTGGACCGATTGGAGAATCATGTCGCGACTGACCAATCTGGCCTTGGCTGTCTCCGCCAGCAGCATCGCAATGATCGGCCTGCAGGCCGCTCCAGCCCACGCCGCCACCACGACGAGCTCACAGGCTCTACTCGTCGGTGAGCTCGGCTTCGAGGGCGGCGCCTACCCCGGTGGCTTTCACCCCACGGCCGGAAGAGTCGAGGTGGTGTTCTACTCCGTGCCCCTGACGCTCGAGAAGCCAGTCGGGCCGTCCGGCCACTTCAAGATCCCCCTGGCTGCGGGCAGGTATACGGTCATCGGCTGCGGCCCTTCCGCGTCGAGCAGCACGGCCAGCAGTCTGTGCAGCAAGGCGAAGAACCTCACGCTCACGCCGGGCGAGGTGGACCACATCAGGCTCGTCTGGGCATACGCGCCTTGATCGACCCTGCTGGCTCAGGAGGCCTGACTGGCCCACCGACGCCCACGGCTGTCCCAGCTCGCCGGTACGGCTGGCGTTGCTGACCGGATAATCGAACCCACTCTCGATCGCCGGCGCCCGGAACCTCAGGGCTGGTCAGTTCCGATCATGAGGAGGCTGCTGTCACCCGCGGCTCCTGGGCCCATTTGTCGTCGGTTGCGACGGGCACTCGCCATCTCGGCCCTCCACTTGCCAGGGAAGGTCGCTATTTCATATCATTGTTTTGAAACATCGTTTTGATATGGAATTTTGGATGGAGGAGAGCGATGGATTCGCTTGTTCGATACGAACACAAGGAGTCGGTGGCAACCATCGCGATGGACGACGGGAAGGTCAATGTCCTCTCCATCGACATGCTCCACCAGATCAATGGGGCTCTCGACAGAGCCCTCGAAGACGAAGCGGTCGTGCTGATTACCGGCCGAGACGGTGTCTTCTCGGCTGGGTTCGATCTGGCCGTCCTGCGAAGCGGGGGTACTGATGCGCTCCGGATGCTCCGAGCCGGTTTTGACCTTGCCGAGCGCGTTCTTTCGTTTCCCCGACCGGTTGCCATTGCATGCAACGGACACGCGGTGGCGATGGGCGTCTTCCTGCTGCTCTCAGGGGACTACCGGATTGGAACTCTGGGGCCCTACAAGATCACCGCGAATGAGGTTGCCATCGGAATGACCATGCCCCGCGCCGCCGTGGAGATAATGAAACAATGCTTGACGGCGGCACACTTCAACCGTGCTGCCATCCTGGCTGAGACCTTCACGCCCGCTGATGCCATCGAGGCAGGGTTCCTCGACAACGCCGTCGAAGCGAGCGAGCTCTGCGATGCCGCTCGGCAAGTGGCCATTGCTATGACTACGCTCGACATGCCGGCTCACCGAGCGACCAAACTGCGGGCTCGACACTCCTCCCTGAGCGCGTTGAAGGACGCCATCCACGCCGACACCGCAGAGTTCACGAGCGCGACCGTCGACGCGCCGTGAGGACACGATTCGCACACTCGTCCCGGCGTCACGACGCCGTAGGCCTTGCGGCGCGTTGGCATGCCCCGACCCAAGCAACGAACACCTGAACTGCGAGAGCGGCTGGTACAGGCCGCCCTCGCGACCCTGACCGAGGAGGGGGTCTCAGGACTCACGACACGGCGGGTGGCACAGAGCGCAGATACGTCGCCTCCGGCGGTGTACGAGTTCTTTGGCGACAAGGGCGGACTCGTTCGCGAGGTCTTTTTCGAGGGCTTCAGGCTTCTCGGAACGCGCTTGCAGAGCTTGGTGGAGACAGAAGACCCCCGCACCGATCTCGTTGCTGCCCTCAATGTCTGCCGCCTCTTCGCATGCGAGAACCGCGAGCTGGCGATGCTCATGTTCTCCAGGCCCTTCGCAGACTTCGATCCGGGACCATCAGATCGCGAGGCGGGCGCTGTCGTTCGTGAGCTGGTCGTGGCGAAGGTCAAGCGATGCATCGAAGCGAGGTCGCTGGCCGGACAGCCGACTGACGTGGCTCACGTCGCCCTCGCCGTCGTACAGGGGCTCGCCCTGCAAGAGACGGCAGGTTGGCTGGGAACTTCGAGGGCCTCAGTGGATCGCAGGTGGAATTTGGCCGTCAACGCCGTTCTCGACGGTCTTCAACCACGCTGACTGACCGCCATCCGCACCGGACTCATTGATCTCATCCGCACGTGGCTCAGGCCCAATGAGAATCGCCGGCGCCAAAGCCAGCTGGGTCAGGTCAGCGAGTCACTTCGGAACCGAGTGCGGGTCACGAAGCTTGGCCAACGGCGTTGCCTACGATGAGCCGATGGCGCCGGCGGGTGAACCCCCGACACCGGATCCCCTGTGGGTCGGTGACATCCAAATCCGCATGCTCGCCGCTGCCGAGTCGGCCCGACTCGGCGAAGCCATCCGAATGACCTACGGAGAGACCTATCCCGTGCTGTGGGCCTACGACGCCCAAGAGGTGGCCCGGCGGATCTCGGGGGGCCTCCTCATATCGGCGATCGCCGAGACGACCGACGGCGAGCTGCTGTGTCACTCCGCCCTCTCGCTCGCCGCCCCGGACGACGTCGTGGGCCACGCGGGCCAAGCGCTGACGCTGCCAGCCGCCCGAGGGCGCCACATCTTCACGGCGGTGAAGCGATACCTGGTCGAGTGGGTCACGTCGCGCGGGCTTGTCGGCATGTACAGCGAAGCGACCGCCGCCCACCCCTACAGTCAGCAGGCCCTCCTGGATCTCGGCGGGCACGAGACGGGATTCTTGCTCGGGTTCATCCCCGAATCGGTCCACAACAGCGTGTCGGCACCCGGTTCCGGCCGGCAGTCAGCCGCCCTGTTCTTCTTACGTGTCAGGCCTGGTAAAGAACGATTGCTGTACGCACCGACACGTCATCGCGAGATGGTGCGGGACACTGTCGAGATCTGTGACTTCCGAGCCCGGCTCGTCGACGCTCCGATCCCAATCGATCTGCCGCCCAGGTCGCAACTCCACGTCGAGATCCGCCCCGGTGACAACATCGCCGTGCTGACCGTGAGTCAAGCGGGAGAAGACCTGACGGCAAGGGTCGACGCCGAGCGCTCGCTGCTGTTCTCCGAGGGTGTCGACGCCCTCTATGTGGACCTCCCGCTGGACAGGCCCGAGTCGGCGCACGTGAGCGATTCGCTCGAGGAGCTCAAGCTCTCCTACTCGGGCATCTTCCCCAACAACGAAGCCTCAGGGGACGTCCTCCGACTGCAATGCCTACGCAAGGCCACCGCCCTAAGCCATGACCTGGCCGTGGTCTCTCCCCACGGCACCGCGCTGCTCGAGTACGTCGTCGCAGATATGGAGGCGGCGGGCCAACCCGTCGTGCGGGCCCACAACGATCCCCCGGCGGTGGCGAGCGGACCACCTCCATCGGTCATCCCGCTGGTGACGGCGCCCTAGACGGGCTGCGGCCGCACGAGGTGACGCACCACCAATTCTGCCAAAGCTCATGTCCGAAAGATCCTCTGGAGCGCTACGAGCTGGACGACACCGGTGGCGCATCGTCCGGTGCCATGTAGGCGCCGATTTCACGGAAGATCGTGTCGCTCGAGTTGCCGTAGCTGCCTTGGGCATCGAACGCTCCCGGCGCAAACGTCACGGCCACCGCAATCGCAATCTTCTTGGAAGGGAGGTCCGCCTCGACGGCCGCGTACCCGTCGAGCAGAGGGTTCTGAAGAAGCCACGATCCGGAGCGGACGATGCCGATCCCATAGTTATAAACGTTGATCATCTTGTGGCAGCTCGGGCACTGTGCCGTTGTCTGCCCAAAACCGAGCAGGTTGGGGCCGGTCTGGGCCTGGTAGCTCGATCGCGAGAGAAGGAATCCACTCCCTACCGCCTGCGCTGTCTTCGTGAGGTCGTAGATGTTCGTCGTCTCCGTTCCACCGGGCGGAGTGCCCCACGAGGAATTCCACGCCGTCGTGTCCTCATAGAAGGGGGTCGTCGCCGGGATGCCAAAAGTGACCCGTCGTTCGGAGCTGAAGCCGTTCAAGGCCGGGCTCGGGATGTACGCGGTCGAGTTGGCGATCGTGTTGTTGAGGCCCATAGGCCCGAGCACCTTCTGCCGCAGCAACGTGGCCAGTGGTTTCCCGCCGATCTTCTGGAGAATGACCCCGAGGATCATCATGTTGGAGTGTGAGTAGCTCCAGTTCGTCCCTGGGGTGTAGAGCACGGGCGGGGACTGGTCGAAGGTGAGAACCAAGCGCTGCTGATAGCTCCAGGAGCGGAACGGATCGGCGTACTGCTGCGCAAGGAAGATCGGGTTGGTCTCGAAATCCGGGTATCCAGATGTGTTGTTGGCCAGCATCTTGAGCGTCACCTGACCGGCGTCGGGCAGGTTGGGCATCCACCGCTTGATGGGTTCGTCGAGGGTGACCTTGTGCTCGTCCACGAACTCCATCAACAGCGTCGAGAGGTAGGAGAACGCAACGGCACCATTGGGGAAATGCATCGAGGTCGTAGCGCGAACACCCGGAATCGATGTCCCGAGGGCCCCGGTGACAACGGGAGTGCCGTTCACCGTGACGCGATAGATCACGGCATTGAGATGCATGGATGTGAGGGCGTTGCGTGCGATCGCGGTGATGGCGGACGCCTGTTGCGACCGCGTGGGCGACCCGGATGTCGCCGCAGCTGCCGGCGCTGCCGTCAGGTCCGTGGCCACGGACGCCGTGACGAGGAGGGCAAAGACCACGCCCAGGATGCGTCCGTCGCCACGACGGAGACCCCACCAACGTTGCGGACCGCCCCACCCCCGAGACGGGCCCGCGGCCCGACGTCGAAGACTCCGATGACGTCGCATGACGACTCCTTCCAATGGAACCCCTCCGAGTGATACGCCAAGAACTGGAAACCGCTGGCCGCAGCATATGACGTCAGGAAGCGGTCACCACGGAGACGCGCTGGCCAAAGTCACGACTTCCATGGGAGAGCTCTGGCCGGCCTGGGCACACATGGCACCGAACGTCTTGGAATCACCATGGCGCCCACACCTTGCGGCGCGAGCGCGACGGCGACCGAGACTCGCTCTTCGGACGGTCAAGTACTTGCGCTCGAACCGTGAGTTGAGCCGGGGTGGACACACGGCCTTTGCCGACTCGGCCGGGCCGGATAGCCTCCGGCGATGTCCGCCGACGAGCTCGCTGCCGAGCTCCTGAAGACCGTCCTCGACGCGGATCCCCTGGCCGGTTCGCTCTACGGGTTTCCCGGCTACGACGACCTCCTCCCCGACCTCGGTGCCGACACCGAACGCGAACAGGCCGGCCGGCTCGCCGCCGTCGCCGACCGGGCGGAGGGCCTGCCCGACGGGAACCTGACCGAGTCGGCACACCAGACGCTCGACTTCGTGCGCTTCCTGGGCAGGAACATGGCGGGCGCGGCCCAGGTTCCGTTGGTCGAGTTCACGATCTGCGACACCTTCGTCGACCCGGTCTCGGGTGTCCTCACCACCTTGCCCAAGCTCCAGCTCGACACCGAGGAGCGACGCCGGGGCTACCTGGCCCGGCTGCGCGGGCTGCCCCAGGTGCTGCAGACCGCCAGCGCGCGACATCGGGAGGGCACCGCCGCCGGCCGCACCGCAGTGGCGCGACTCGTGGCTTCTGCCGTCACGCAGCTCGACCTCCTGATCGCGGACCCCACCCTCGGTGGCGTCGCGCGCGCCGAGTTGGGCGACGAGGGCTTCGTTGGTGAGGTGGGCGCCGCGATCGATGACGTCGTCCGCCCCGCGCTGCGCACCTACCAAGAGGAGCTGCGCGCCGAAGTCCTCCCTGCGGCGCGTGACGATGCGCACGTGGGCATCTGCTTCCTACCCGGAGGCGACCCCATGTACGCCGCGCTGGTCCGTCTTCATGCGTCGACGGCGCACTCGCCCGACGAGCTGCACGCGGTGGGACGCGAGATCGTGGAGCAGGCGCGCGACGAGCTCGCTGCGACCGGCTCGAGGCTCTGGGGCACCAGCGTCCCCGCCGAGATCTTCGACCGGCTCACCAACGACCCGGCGTTGCGCTACGAGAGCCGCGACGAGATGCTGGAGCACGCCCGCCGGGTCGTGCATGCTGCGGAGGCGGAGGCGCCGCGTTGGTTTGCCCTCGTCCCCGAGGTGCCCTGCGCCGTGGAGCCCGTCCCCGAGTCCGAGGAGGCCGGCATGGCCGCGGCCTACTACATGGCGGGCGCCATCGACGGCTCCCGTCAGGGCACCTACTACCTGAACACGTCCAAGCCAGAGGAACGGCACCGCTACGCGGCCGAGGACATCGCCTTCCACGAGGCGGTGCCCGGCCACCACTTCCAGCTCTCCATCGCGATGGAGTCCACCGACCTCGCCCCTGCACGGCGTGTGCTCTTTGACACGGCCTGTGCCGAGGGGTGGGGGCTCTACAGCGAGCGACTCGCCGACGAGATGGACTTGTACACCGACGACGTTGCTCGCATGGGATTGTTCGCCGCCGACTCGTGGCGCGCCAGCCGCCTCGTCGTCGACACCGGCTTGCACGCCATGGGCTGGACACGCCAACAGGCAGTGGACTGGCTGGCCGATCACACGCCCATGCCGCGCATAGAGGTTGAGTCGGAAGTCGACCGCTACATCTCGTTCCCCGGCCAGGCCTTGGCCTACATGGTCGGCCGACGCGAGATTGTCCGGCTGCGCGGGTTGGCGACAGACCGTCTCGGGACAAGCTTCGACCTCAGGCAATTCCACGACCTGATACTGCGCGCCGGGATCTTGCCGCTGGCGGCCTTGACCCAAACGGTGGAACGCTGGGTGGACCGCTCGACGCGCTAGCGCCGACGTCCGACGTCGCCAGGCCAGGCCGAGTCGGCAGATCCGAGAGGGGCCTGGACCTAGAGCTCGAGGGTCGAGTGCTGGTTGCGGATCGCGTTGTCGACGGTGTCGACCCACTGCCGCGGGCCCCAGTGGGCGACTTCGGGATGCGCGGCCATCTCGAGCTCGAGCGGGATGAGCACCGCCGCCTGGAGGTCCTCGAGCATGACCTCGCCGGCGATCACGTCGAACACCTGATAGGCCAGGTACGAGCGGGCGATGCGCCAGTTGCGCCCCGGCCGCCGCGGCTGCAACGAATTCGTGACGCTCTCTGCGATCAGCGCCTCGCTGCCGTGGGCGAGCAAGTTGGTCCAGGCCCAGACCGGAACGACGGTCCCCCGCTCGTCCCAGTACTCGGCCAGCGTCCCGGTGAGGAACGCCTCACACTCCATCGCCACCACGCTGGCGCCGTCGCCCTGGCGCTCTTGTTTCTTCATCGAGCTCTCCCTCCACCCCGCGCGCTCCTCCCGCGCGCGACCGCTCACATCATTGTGCCGAGGCAGGGACGGCCGTCTGTAGAGGCGAAGGTACCTATCTCGTCCCGCGGCCCGCACGGCGGGCTTCGGCAGCTCAGGCGCGCACAACGAGCTCCCCTGGCGTGCGGACGCGGGCCGCGAGCACCACGGCGAAGAGGCCGACGGCAATGACATGGATGGCCGTGCACCACACGCAGATGGCCCCGATGCGGAACAGCTCGACGTAGACCAGGTACAGCACCGTGACGGCGCCGGCCAGCGATGCGATGAGCCGGGCCCGCTCGACCCAGGCGGCGTCGGCGCGCCAGGCCCACGGCGTGGTCAGGCCGGTCATCGCCAGCGCCCAGACCAGGCCGAGCAGAGCGACGGGGACCCCGAGCAGGACCGACCAGGAGCTCGTCGTGACGAGGGTGCAGTTCACGACGCCGCTGTCCGGGCAGGCGAGCGCGGCGGGGTCCGTGTAGTGGGTGACGGTCAGGTACGAGGCGATCCCGACCGCAGCCAGTGACAGCGCCAGCGAGGCCGTCAACGCCCACCGCGGCACATGGCGACGGTTGGTGGTGGCCACGGCGGTCACGCTCCGAGGTCCTTGGCGATGGACGCAATCGCCGGCGAGTCGGCGACGCTGCTCGGCTGGCTCCCGGTCACCGTGGTGATCGCCGCGGTGATCTCGTTGGCGGTGCCGTCGATCGCCTGGGCCACCGCGCTCGTCGGGTTGTCGAGCTGGGCGGCGATCTGCGCCCGCGACAGCCCCTGCAGGACCTGCGGCGAGTAGCTGGCGCCCGTGATGACGTACCGGTTGGCGATGTCGATGAACGGGATGCTGCCGCCGTTGTCGTAGGTGGCGAGCAGCGAGCTCTGCTGCGTCGTCGGACTTTGCAGGGTCGGGTACGTGCCGTCGACCGCCTGATTGGTCTCCTCCTCGACGGCCTGGAAGTCGAGGTATTGGCTGGTGTAATGCGACCCGTAGAACGACAGCGTCTGCGTGTCGGGGTAGACGTCGTCGCTGGTCGAGTGCGTGCCCGACAGGTCCGAAAACGTCCCGAACCTCGCCAGCGCCACCGCGAGCGCCCAGCGCTCGGCGGCGCAATACGGGCAATACTCGGCGCCGACATAGGTGATGAGCGGCTTGCCGTCGGCGCCGCGCCCGACTGCACCGCCCTCCACGCGACTCGGCGCGCTCACTGACGACGGACTGCCGACTGCGTTGAGGACAGACGGCGCCACGTTGAGCTCGGCGGCGATGCTCGCGGGCAGGGCCACCGAGCCCGGATCGCCTGCCGCGGACGACGCGGACGCGGCGAGGTGCGACGATCCCGCCGACGCGGGAGCCGACGACCCGCTCGCGACCTTGATCACGACCATGGTGGCGACGATGGCCAGCACCAGCGCGACCGGCACGAGCGCCGACGCGACGGGATGCCTCGAACGGAAGGACGCCGCCCGCCCGGTGTCCTGGGAGGGGCGGCCGCGCCCGGGAGCGCGGCGCGGTGGTCCGTTGCGCCCCGGAGAAGGCCGGCGGGAGGCCGACCGTGACGAGGATGCGGACGAGGGGGTCGGGGAAGCCGCCGATCGGGGGCGCCCGGGAATGGGGTTGGACTTCGACATTGGTGTTCTCCTGGGTAGGCCGAACGACGCCGACGACGACGTTCGGGCTCGGGGTGGAGGCACTGTGGGGCCTCCGTGATGAATGGCACGGCGCCGGCGCGCCTCGACGGGCGCGTCCGAGGACGCCGGAGGAATGGAGCTCCGAGCTAGGAGAACTGCGGGGGGTGGAACAGCAAGTCGCGGCTACCCGCCGGCAGCGGGACCACCCGCGGCCGGCGACGGCGCATGACGGACGCCCCCAGGGCGGCGAGGGCCAAGCCGCCGATGACAGCAGCCAGCACGATGGCCGGCGAGGGAGCGGCGGGAGCGGGAATGCCCTTCCCGCACGCTACGTCGAGACACGCAACCGGTGCGATGACCGGCGACTCTGCGATCTGCACCATCTGGGCACTCGTGCTCTCGGCAGCCGACAGCACCGCGTGAGGCGAGAAGCCACCGACGACAGTGGCGGCGATGATCGCCACCAGCGCGACGCGCCACCTCACAGCCATGCAGACAGGTTATGGGTGGCAGTTAAAGGTCAGCTAAGAGCCGGGTCACACGTCGGCGTGTCACGCGTCGGTGAGCGGCCCTGGCGGCAGCGCGACGTCGTCGTCCAAAAGGCGCTGAGGAAGGGAGGAAGAAAAGAGAGGAAAAAGGGCCGGGCAGAACGGCGAAGGGCGGAACGAAGACGGCGAGGTTGGGGGCGGTCCCGTCCTACCTGGAGTCGGAGTCGAGCGAGACACCCTGGCGCAGGACGTGCACCGAACGACCCGAGCGCACCGCCACTCGCTCGAAGCAGGACTCGACACGGCGATGCCACAGCGTGTACCACGTGACGAAACCGGCCACGAACAGGGCGACCGATCCGAGGATCAACGTGATCATGGCCATCTCGTCCTTTCCAGTGACCGGACCCCTTCCAGGCCTGTCACGTGTCGTGCGGTCATCTTGCGAGCCCGGCGACCATTTGCGCCAGGCCCAAAGGTCCCATCCGCCGAATTCGGGACCTAAGCCCCTCGTCGACGCGGGAACCCTACATCGATGCTGAAATTACGTCCCGAAGCTCCCCGTGAGGGCGGAGGCTGGGCGCCCGGCGGGACCGGGACCTGCCAGACGTGCCGCATCTCAGCGTCAGCAGCGGGTTCTCGCCGCCTGGGTAGGTGCCTTCGGTCTGGAAGGCCGACATCGCCCCTGGGTCTTGAAGCGGGCCAGGTGGGCTGCGGGATTGGTGGTCTTTGTCACCTTCGAGCCAGACGAGGTCGTGACCGTCTTCTGAACAGGATTGCCATTCTTCGTCAGCCGGACGATCGTGGGCACGAACCCGTTCGGAACGAATTGGTTGATCAACCTGACAGTCCCAGCGGCCGGAAGGGTGAAGCCTCGAGGTGATGTCGCCGCGAAATGGCAGATCCGGTGGTCGACGGGCGGGTAGGTGACCGACAGATAGACCGAAGGCGACTTCGTGCCTGCCGTGACGTTTCATTCGCGGACACCGCGGTCGGTCCCATGCGCACTTGACCGGAGGTGGCCCGACCTGTGCCCCTTGATACCAGGCGGTAGCCTCAAGCCGTGGGTAAGGGGCGATCGTGGGCTTTCAGGGCCCCGGTGTTACTGCGGGTGATCGCAGCCCTGGCGGTGGGCACCATTGCCCTCGTGGGCATGAGTTCCGCGACCGGCGCCGCGGATCTGTACGCCAGACCCGAGACGACCAGCATCGTGCTGCGGGCACCGACCGCGTACAGGCCGACGGCGCCACCAGGCGGAGGCACCGACGACTACCACTGCACGCTGCTCAACCCCCACCTGACGCACGACGCGTTCATCACCTCCATTGACTTCCAGCCCAACAGCGGCGAAGTGCACCACGAGATCACCTACGCCGTGCCCCCCGATCTCGCCGCGGCGGCTGAGGCCCAGAACGACGGGGGCAAGGGATGGACCTGCTTTGGGGAGTCGGGGCTCAACGCGGGCGGGGCCGGGCGGTCGCTGAACGGAGGCACCCCTTGGCTCACGGCCTGGGGTCCCGGGCACAACATCTCGAAGGAACCCGCCGGGACGGGCGCACCCATGCCCGCGGGCACCCTCGTCATCATGCAGGAGCACTACAACATGCTGGTCGGCGACCAACCGGTCCGCTCCAAGCTGACGCTCACCACCGTGCCGGCCAGCACGCCTCTGCGCCCCTTACGCCTCGACATCGTGGCCGCCCCGCCCGACATCCCGTGCGCGCCGGGGGTCACCGGGCCCATGTGCAACCGGCCGGCCGAACTGGCCAGCGTCGGTCAGCGTTTCGGAATGGGTCAGGAGGCCCTGGTCGGCGGGCTGGAGTCGCTCTGCGGCAGGGACCCGTCGGATCCGCCCGTCGGCGACACCACGACGTGCACCTGGCCGCTGAACACCACGGGCAACATCGTGGAGCTCGCGGCGCACATGCACCTGCTCGGAGTGGGCATGAAGTTCGTGCTGAACCCAGGCAAGCCCACGCAGCAGACGCTGCTCAACGTGACGGACTACGACTTCCACTACCAACGCGGCTACGTCTTGTCGAAACCCGTCCCCATCACACCGGGCGACACGATGGGGATCACCTGCACCTACAACCCGCAGCTCCAACAGGAGCTACCCCTCCTGCGGGAGGTGCCACCGCACTTCGTGACCTGGGGAGACGGGTCGACCGACGAGATGTGCCTCGGTCTGATCTTTACGACGCCGCCGACCAGTGAGGCCGAATCGGTTGCGCTGGCGCACGCGTTCATTCCGTCGGCCTGACCCGGGCGCTTCGCTCGGCCCAGCCGCCGTGTCGGCTCGGACAAGGCTCAAATCAGGACGAGCCGTACGCGCGGCTTCGTCGAGAGCGCCGTGGATGCCTGGCGGGCATCCACGGCCCCTCCAAAAACTATGCACCGGTCGGTTTACGGTTTTCGGGGCCATCGGCATCGCCATCGCCATCGCTGGACGAAGCGGTGCTCGACGTGTGCCCCGGCTCGGACACCTCGGTGAACCGGACCGGTCTCGGCGCCACTCGGCTGAACCTCGACGTCGTACGAGACCACGGCGAGCGCCGGCTGGGCGCTCAGTCGCCGTCCCAGCAGCCCAAGATGAGATCGGCCACCGTGAAGGCCACGTCGGTCGCGCTGGTCGGGGGGGCTCCGAACTGGGACGGCAGGCCCGAGACATCGACCAAGAGCACCTTCCAGTCCTTGCGCACCGCCACGTCGCCGCCGGACGTCCGGAACGCGCCCTGACCCAGGTTGCGTAGCGACTGGGTGTCGCCGATCTGGTTCCCCAACCCATGGAAGTAGGCCAGGGTCTGGGTCCAACTCGAGAGCTCCTTGACCGACAGCTCGAACGACCCGTTCGCATAGCCGTACCGGCAGGAGTACTTGTGGTCGACCCAGGTGCGGTTGCTCACGGTGGCCCGCACCCCCAGCACCTCGTTGATTTCGCGCTGGGTCTTGGGACTGCAGACCATGAGGGCGATCGGAGAGGGAGACCGGCCCGCCGGCTGAGGCCGCTTGGCCACCGCGGCGGTGGCCGACGCAGTGCCCCCTACGCCGATCGAAGCCAAGAGGATGAGTGGCGTGACGGCAACGATCGCAACGAGCCGGCCCACGCGGCTGAGCGTAGCGGTGGTGACGCAGCATCCAGGGGTCGGGTGGGGCGCCACCAGCTATCTTGTTGCCGCCCGCGAGCGCGGACGGAGGACCATGGGGACGAGAAAATGGGCCGCCAGGGCCACCAGATGGCCGGTGCTCCTGGTTCTCCCTACGGTCGGCATGCTGGCCTCGGCCTGTAGCCCGGGAAGTGGCAGTGCGGCATCGACCTCCACCAGCCACCCCGCGGACAGCAGCGCCGGCGTTGGCGCGACCAGCACAACGGCCCCCGGCGGCCAGGAGGCCCCTGCGGGCACTCCCCCCTACTACGAGGTCAAGACGGGCACCGTGTCCGGCCTCGGCACCGTCCTGGTCAATGGGCAGGGCCTGACCCTCTACATGTTCGTGCCGGACCACCAGCGGGGGCAGTCGACCTGCTACCACGCCTGCGCCTCGGCCTGGCCGCCGTTAAGGCTGCCCACCGGAGTGGCAGTACCGGTGGCGGGTGGGCGGGCCGAGCCCTCACTCCTCGGGACGACCACCCGAAAGGACGGCGGCCTCCAGGTCACCTACAACGGCTGGCCGCTCTATCTCTGGACGGTCGACACCCAGCCCGGCCAGGCCACTGGGCAAGACCTCAACAGTCTCGGTGGCTACTGGTACGTGCTCTCGCCCAAGGGCCAGGTGATCAAGACGAAGCAGCGATAGCGCAGGCGGTGGGGCGCCCCTGGATGCGCTCGTGCTCCTGTCGTCCTCCCCCGGTGACGGCGAGAAGCTGGACGTGGGCTGAGGGTGCATGGCTACGACGCTCTGTAGTATCCGGAGGAGGGTGGCCCACCAAAGAACAATGACCAGTTCCGGTGAAGCAATGGACTCATCAGCGCCTCGGAGCGCACGTTGAGCGCCACTGCGCTTGCCGCCACCTCCCCGGATACCGAGGTGTCCCTCTCCATCGGTGGGATGACCTGTGGTGCGTGCGTGGCTCGCATCGAAAAAAAGCTCAACGCGCTCGATGGCGTCGAGGCGCGGGTCAACTTGGCGTCGGAACGAGCCAGAGTGCGGATCCCTCCGGGGACGTCCCCCGCAGTTGTCATCGAACGAATTGAGTCAGCCGGATTTACGGCCGAGATTGTCGACGACCTCGTCTCTCCTCCAGACGTCGGCGCCGAGGCGGACCGCCGGGTGCGCTACTTCGGAAGGCGTCTGGCCGTGGCGGGTCTCCTTTTCATGCCGCTCGGCGATGCCTCCGTCGCCTTCTGGCTCGTTCCGTCCTTGCGCTTCCCCGGTTGGCAGTGGATCCTGCTCGCCCTGGCGGCGCCGATTCTGACCTGGGGCGCGTGGCCCTTCTACAAGGCAGCGATCCGAAGCGCCCGCCACGGGATGGCCACCATGGACACCCTGGTCTCGATGGGCATCGTGGCGGCCACCGCTTGGTCGATCTACGCCATGTTCTTTCGCGACACGAGCCACACCGCCCGATCGTGGCGCTACGTCTTGGCCCATCAGACCGGTGGAGCGATCTATCTGGATGTGGCGGTCGGCGTGACAACGTTCCTCCTCGCGGGACGATTTTTCGAGGCCTATTGCAAGCGACGCAGTGGCAACGCGCTGCGTGCTCTTTCCGCGGTGGGTGCAAAGGACGTCGCCGTGCTCGACGACACGGGAACTGAAACCCGGCGCCCGATCGCTGCACTCTGTGAGGGAGATCACTTCGTCGTACGACCAGGAGAGACGGTCGCCACCGACGGCGAGGTCCTCTTCGGGCAATCGGCCATCGACCGCAGCGCCATGACTGGCGAGTCGGCGCCGGCGGACGTGGCTGTCGGTGATCACGTCCTCGGTGGCACCGTGTGCGTGGGGGGACGGCTGGTGGTGATGGCCACGAAGCTCGGGGCTGACACGCAGCTCGCGCAGATGCTCCGGCTCGTCGAGGACGCGCAAAACCAAAAGGCTGACGTGCAGCGACTGGCCGACCGGATCGCCGGAGTCTTCGTGCCCGTCGTGGTCGGTATCGCACTCATCACACTGGCTTGCTGGCTGCTCCTCGGGGGCACCAACGAGGAGGCCTTCAACGCGGCACTCTCCGTCCTGATCATCGCGTGTCCGTGCGCACTGGGCCTGGCCACCCCCACCGCGCTGATGGTTGCGTCCGGAGAAGGAGCCCGACTGGGGATCTTCTTCAAGGGGTACCAGGCTCTCGAAGAGTCTCGAGAGATCGACACGGTGCTGCTCGACAAGACGGGGACCGTGACGGAGGGGGCGACGGTCGTCGCAGAGGTCAGCGCGGTAGAGGGGATCTCGCCCGAAGACCTACTGGGGTGGGCCGGGTCGCTCGAGCTGGCGTCGGAACACCTTGTGGCCAGGGCCATCGTCGAGAGCGCGCAGGGTGTCGGGGTCGGTTTGGAGTTGGTGAAGGACTTCGAAGCGATGGCCGGTCTGGGGGCTCGTGGATCTCTCGATGGCCACGAATTGATGGTGGGGCGACGTGAGCTCTTTCCGGATTCGATGCTCGCGACCATGCCCGACTCGCTGGCATCCCAATGCGAGGCGTGGGAGAGCCAGGGGCGGACGGTGGTGGTCGTCGGACGAGACGGACTGATGGTCGGTGGGCTTGCCATCAGCGACCGCGTACGCCCCTCGGCGCGCTCCGCCGTCCGCCACCTTCACGCCCTTGGGTTGCACTGTGTCCTCGTGACCGGGGACCACGAAGCGGCGGCCCGAGCCGTTGCAACATCTATCGGGATCGACCACGTGATCTCCGCTGCGTTGCCTGCCGACAAGGTTGCCGCGATCAGGCACCTCCAGCAAGAGGGTCATCGCATTGCGATGGTAGGAGACGGCATCAACGACGGTCCGGCTCTGGCCAGCGCAGACCTCGGCCTTGCCATCGGCTCGGGTACCGACGTCGCCCTCGAGTCAGCTGACCTCATCATCGTCCGCGACAACCTCACGGCTGTCCCGATGGCGATCAGGTTGGCTCGGCGTACGTTCCTCACCATTCGGACGAATTTGCTGTGGGCCTTTGGCTACAATGTGATCGCCATTCCGCTGGCTGCATTCGGGTTCCTCAATCCCCTGATCGCCGGCGCCGCCATGGCGCTCTCTTCCGGTTGCGTGGTGTGGAACAGCTCCCGGTTGCGTCACTTCTCGACGGATGCAGTGCGACAAATGGAACGAGGGCCTGATGACGGAGTTCTTCGTCGGCCCACCGTCGCTGAGGTCGCAGACGCCTCGGGTGTCATTCGGTCTACGTCTGAACCTGCTCGGACGCTGGACACAAGCCGCGTGGTCTGACTTGACCAGCTTTTGACCGACCTGAATACTACGGGTTGTAGTAGTTAGGCCGATCGAGTGCAGGGGACGTCCGGTGCGGCTTCGTTTGGTGCCTTTTGGAGCGCTGCTCGTTGTGCTCGCCACCACAACGACGCTCGCAGGAGGCCACCACGGGGCGGGCCATAGTCACGTCGACGTGAACCCAAATTCCGGAGTGGAGGGTGCATCGTGACCAGTGCGGTAGAGGAAGAAGCCCCTCCGATCGATCCGCCCCGTCGGTCTTTCTCGCTCCTCCGGACACAGCGCACGCTCCAGATCATTTTGGGCCTGTTCTGGCTCCTCGACGCCGGTCTGCAGTTCCAACCGTTCATGTTCCGCAGCACCTTCACCACGACCTACCTGCTGAACAATGCCAATAACCAGCCCGACGTGGTTCGGTGGATCATCACCAATGTGGGCCATTTCGTGGGACCGCACGTCGCCGTGTGGAACACGTTCTTCGCCCTCATCCAGGTGGCCATCGGCGCCGGATTGCTCTTCCGGCGCACCGTGCGCCCAGCCCTTGCGGTGTCGTTCTTGTGGGCCTTCGGCGTCTGGTTCTTCGGGGAGGGCCTCGGTCTCATCTTCACCGGATCGGCCTCCGCCCTCACGGGTGCGCCGGGGTCGGTGCTCATGTACGGACTGATCGGGGTGATGGCGTGGCCTCGCTCAAAGACGGGCGAAGATTCCGAACAACCGGTTGGAATGGCCTCGTCGGCGGCGGGCCGGGGCATCGGCGGAGCGACCACACCACTGTTGGTCTGGAGCGGATACTGGTCGCTTGCCGCGGTCCTGTTCCTGCTTCCGAACAATCGGACCCCGACCTCGGTGTCGAGCGCGATCACCGGAATGGCGTCAGGTGAGCCCAGTGCGTACTCCCACTTCCTCAGCAGCTTCGGCAATCAATTCGGCAGTGGCGGCGTCTGGGCCGCTTGGCTGTTGGCAATCGCTTCCCTCATCGTCGGATTTGGGCCCCTCCTGTTCCGCCGGCCGACTCCATTCCTTGCCGTGGGAGGCCTCCTGTCCGCCTTCTTCTGGGTCAGCGGTCAGGGTCTCGGCGGCATCTTCACCGGCTCGGGGACGGACCCCAACACCGGTCCCCTCATCATCCTCTTGGCCTTGGCCATGGTGCCCGCCGCGTTGCCGGATCCGTCGACATGGCGCGCCCCCTTCGCAAGAGCGTTCTCTCGTTATCCCGCGCTGGTCCTCGGAGGCGCGGCGGGCCTCGTGGTCGCGCTCTTCCTCAGTGCCGTCTACCCGGTGGCCGCTCAGGAATCGACGAGCACGGCCATGTCGGGCATGACCGGCATGTCCGGGGCCTCCATGTCCGGCAACAGCGACCCGACAGCGACGACGGCAACCTGTTCGCGAGGGAACAACGGCGCTCCGCGGAACGGCCTCGACCTCAACAACACACCGAACATGATCATGGCGGGGCCGGGCACCGGCATGAACATGAACGGCGCAGACGCCAGCGCCGCTGCCGGCCTCAACACCACCAAGGCCAACTGGCACTACACGGGCCCCGCGCTTCCCACCGCGGAGGCACAGGAGCTCTTGGCGCAGGGAAAGAACGGGCCCACCGACGTCCACATGCTCGTGAGCGGGTGCGCGTCGGAGCCCACCTTTTCCGAACAGATCAACGCGGCCCAATACGTCCAGGCCACGAGTCAGGCCGTGGCGCGCTACTCGTCCCCCAGCGCCGCTCTGGCCGCCGGGTACGTCCCGGTCTCGCCGACCACTTACCCCGTCGTCTACTACGTGAATCCGACCATCGTGGCGGCGAACGCCGCGGCGGGCAGGACGCTCGACCCGCAGAGCGTGGACGGCCTCGTCTTCGCCCAGACCCCTTCGGGTCAGGATGTGCTGGCGGCGGCGATGTACCTCCTGCCCTCAACCCTGACGCAGCCCATGCCCTACGGCGCCTTGGTCCAGTGGCACCAACGCACGGACGTCTGTGGCCCGAGCCCCGAGTCCGCCTCGAACACCTTGCAGATCACGGGCGTACCGCCCTGCCCGGCGGGGAGCATTCAGCAGTCCACGCCGTTCATGACCATGGTCTGGCAGGTGCCGGTGGCCGGAGGCCCTCTGGCTGTGCAACCGCCGGACATCCAGATCGTCGAGGCAGCGGTGATGTCGGAGGGAACGTGAGGGAGACCCTGCGGATCTGGGCCTACCGGGTAGCGGTGGCTCTGTCACATCGAGCGACCCCGGAAATCCACCGATCTGACCCTTTGGCCGAAGGCGTGAGCTGTGCCCCGACGCTGCTCGAGGCGTCCAAGGCAGCTGCGACATCTGACTTGGCCTCGGTCTACGGCCGCACCGCGCCGCTCGAGAGGGGTATTAGACGGTGACCCGCTGGAGCTCACGATCGGGCGCCCGGACTCGAGGCCTGGGTGCGCTGTTCGCCCTGGCAATGGTCGTCGCCATCTGTTTCGAGGTGCCAACCGGCGAGGCGGCGTCCGAGGCGCCGCTTCCCGCCGGTCGGAGACCCTCGGCCATCGCGACGATGGTGTGCAAGCCGAAAGCGAGACAAGAGATCGCGTCGGTGCTCGGTGAGTTCGCCACGGTCTCCCATCCCACCTGGGTAAACCACCTCTACTCGTGCAAGTACAGCTATCCGACCGGATCGATAGTGCTCTCGGTCAAGGAGCTCTCGAGCTGGGCACAGACGAAGAGCTATTTCCGGACGCTTGAAAAGCTGATGGGCAAGGCCCAGGTCATCAATGGGCTCGGACAGGCGGCGGTTGAGACAAGCGACGGATCGATGATCGTGCGCAAGGACTGGAAGGTCCTGCTGGTCAATTCGGCAGCCCTCCCCCGTCAGTTCGGCCAGCCGCTCACAAGCTCTCGGGCTGTCGCACAGTCAGTCGCGGACGTCATTCTCGGTTGTTGGGACGGTGACTGAGCCAGGGGACCTGATCGCCCTCGTTCCGGACGTCTGTGTCACCCGCTCAGGGCAGAGTCCGGCTGAAGTCGAACGACACCGGAGTGCCTCCGAATTTGGCCACCACATGGAACGTCGACCGACCCGGTTGCAACAGCACGAAGTCGGTGTAGTGGCCCGCGGCAACACGTAGCTGCCTGAGATTCTGAGGCGCTCCGCCGGCGACACTGGCGACCACCAGAGGCTTCACGGCGGCCAGATCCGGCTCCGACCCACTAAAGATGATGTGGAACTGGTTGATTCCTGTTGTCCCGGGATCGAGATACATCTCCACCGAACCACCATGGGGCAGCGCGACGGTCGAGATCGAAGGCAGCTCGGGAAGGAGGGACTGGCCCCGGGCGGGGGAGACCAGCTCGCTGACCATCGTGAGGCTGGCGAACAGGGCGATCGGAAGCAGCACCGACACGACGACACCGCGTCGCCCCTCCATGAAGCGGGATACTCGGATGTTCAACAGCCCCGATCGACCCAACCGTGTCAATCGCAGGCTGTTGAGGACCACCAGCAGGCTGGAAAGCCCCATGGCGATCGCAGCGACCAGCGGGTCGAGGAGCCCGAACGCAGCGAGGGGCAGGGCTGAGACGTTGTAGCCCATGGCCCACCCAAAGTTCTGCAGAATCACCGAGTAGGTGGACCCGGCGACGCCGACAGCCGCCGGCACCCCTTGGAGGTCGTTGCCGAGCAGGGCGATGTCGCTGTTAGCGAGAGCCGCCTCCGACCCGCTCCCGATGGCGCAGCCCACGTCGGCCGCGGCCAGCGCCGGGGCGTCGTTGATGCCGTCACCCACCATGAGGAGGTGTCGATGATCCTCACGCATGGACGTGAGGGCATGGACCTTGTCCGCCGGACTCAGGTTGCTCCGGGCCGAGGTGATGCCGAGCTCGGCGGCCACCGTTTGCACTGCTGGGTCGCTGTCTCCGCTGAGGATGGACGAGGAGAGTCCGAGGGCACGGAGATGGGTGACGGCCGGGAGCGCTTCGGGTCGCAAGGGGGTCGTCAGGGCGATCGCTCCGACGACGTCACCGTCGCGCTCGACCGCCACCACGGTCTCGCCGCGGAGGTAGCGCGCCGTCACCGGGTCCGTGATTGGCTCCGGCAGTCGTGACAGAGCCGCCCGGCTCACCTGAATCTCGTGGGCGTCGAGTGTCCCGATCACGCCGAGCCCGGGCAGCGAGCGGACATCGGTGGCTCGAATCTCTGATCCGCTACTGGCCATGATGGCAAGGGCGATCGGGTGTTGACTCTCGGCCTCGACCGCCGCCGCCAACGAGAGCACCTCCTCGTTCGAGTGCGGAGGCACCGCAGCCACGGAGGTGACTTCTGCGTGTCGTTCGGTGAGGGTGCCGGTCTTGTCGAACACCACCCCATCGATCTTCGCCAACCGCTCGAGGACGTCTCCGTTACGGATGAAGATGCCGAGGGCGGCGGCTCGCCCGCAGCCGACCATCATGGCGACGGGAGCGGCAAGGCCCATGGCGCATGGGCAGGCCACCAGGAGGACGGCCAGGCCGCTGAGCACGGCTCGTCCGAAGTCGCCGACGACCAGCCACCAGATCAAGAAGGTCATGACGGCACCGACGAGGACTGCGGGGACGAACACGCTGCTGATCCGGTCGGCGATCCGCTGCAACGGGGCCTTGTCTCTCTGCGCATCCTCGACGAGGCGTTGCAGGTGTGCCAACACCGATTCGTCGGCGACGGCCGCGACGGCGACGACCAATACGCCGTTCCCGTTCCGAGTTCCCCCGGTCACGAAGCTCCCGGGGCCCCGATCGACCGGCAACGGCTCTCCGGTGAGCATTGACTCGTCGACGGGAGACCATCCGGAAAGTACGGTGCCGTCGAGGGGGATGGCCTCGCCGGGCCGGACCCGAGTGAGGGCTCCCACCGGAAGGCTCTCCGGCGGAACCAACACCCCTTCCTCGTCCGCAACGCTTACGACCACCCGCGCGGTGGGTGGTCGAAGCGAGAGCAACGAGTGCATCGCCTCCGCAGCCCGTGCTCGCGCCCGCATTTCGATAGCCCGTCCGGTGGCCAGGACGGACACGATCAACGGCGCCATCACCCCGTGGAGCCTGGCCGCGAAGGCGCCACCGCCTCCGAGGTGCACGTGCCGACCGCCCAGAGCGATCGCCTCGACCGCACTGACTCCCAACGCGGCCAACGTTCCTAAAGCGATGAGGGTGTCCATGCTCGTCGCCCCGTGGCGAAGCAGCCGAGCGCTGTCCCTCAAGAATGGCCACCCTCCGACGATCTCCACGACGACGGCGAGAACCAGGACGGTCCATCCGGACGTCGCCGACTCAGGTCCGGCCAACGCGACCAGGAGGGCCGCCACTGACAACGGCCAGGAGATGAGTACCCGGAGATCCCAATGGTCCGGATCTCGACTCGATTCGACGGAACGACCGTGGACGACGGGAGTCGCGGTGTAGCCCGTGTCGCTGACGGCATGGCACAGGGCGTCGGGATCGAGCCGGGCGGGATCGTAGGCGACATAGGCCCGGGTCGTGGCCAAATTGACCGACGCGCTCGCGACGGCAGGCAGGCGTCCGAGCGCCCTCTGGATGCGCGTCGCGCAGGCACTGCAGTGCATACCGCCCAATTCGAGTTCGGCGGTCGCGATAGGAGGCCCGTCCTGCTCGAGGAGGGACGTTGCCTCCGAGGCCGGCGCGAGCATCGGAGTGCTAGCTCACTGGAGTGGCGGCGTACCCAGCTCCGGCGATGGCGGCACGGATGTCCTCGACGCCAAGCGTGGACGAGTCGTACTCGATGACTGCGCGCGCTGATTCAAGGTCGACCAGGGCTGCCGTGACGCCCTCGCGCTCGTTGAGCGTCTCCTCGATGAGCGCGACGCACGAACCACAGTGCATCCCCTCGACCGTGAGCTGCGCGACGGCAATGTGAGCACTCTGTGCGTCCGAGGTTCCCGACGAGGTCACCGCGCCATGATACGGCGCCTCTACCTCCCCGGGTCAGGCGGCCTGCGATCGGCCGCAGCGGGCCGGAAAGGGTCGCTGCCGTCGCTCGACCACGGGGACGATCCGGCAGTCGTTCCCCGGGGCTTCAACTCCTTGCTGTCCTGGAGCGCGTCGAGTTGGCCTCCGGAACCTTCTGGTCCTACAAAAAAGAGGGTTGCGTTAGTACTACGAGCCGTAGTAATACCTACCGGTCGTAGTAGTGAACGCCGACTCAGGGTGGTGTGCGATGAGCGTGACCCAGGTGGACGGCAGAGCGCCCGCCGCGGTAATCGACCCCAGGGGGGTCACGACCACCTCGGTCGAGCAGCCAAGGGACCTGCAGCGGACGTTTCAGCTGGTCCTGGCCACGGTCTGGCTGCTCGATGCGGTGTTACAACTCCAACCGTTCATGTTCACCCCCGGGTCGAACGGGTTCAGCGGCATGCTCAACAACCTCGCCGCCGGCAACCCCGGCTGGGTGGCGCACTCGATCACCTGGAACGCCTCGAACGTGTCCCACAACCCGGTACTCACCAACAGCGTGTTCGCGTGCGTCCAGTTCCTGATCGGCTTCGGGATCGTATGGAAGCGATCCCTCAAACCAGCGCTGGCGCTCTCGATCCTCTGGTCGCTCAGCGTCTGGTGGTTCGGGGAGGGTCTCGGAAACATCGCACATGGGGGCGCCACGCCGTTCGGCGGGGGCCCCGGCGCCGTGCTCTTCTACGCCGTCCTGGCGGTACTGCTCTGGCCGAGCGAGGGTTCAGACCGACCGTTTGTCGCTGCCCGGAGCGTCGGGGTGACGGCCGCCCGGGCAATCTGGGCGGTGGTGTGGGGCCTGCTGGCCGTCTTGGCCGTCGTCGGGTCGGGCCGGTCGCCCCAGGCACTGCACGACTTGGTCGCCGCCTACACCGGACAGCCCGGATGGCTCGGCCGCATCGATCGGGCCACAGCAGCGATGTTCCTCCATCACGGTACGGCGGCCGCGATCCTCCTCGCCGTGGTCTGTGCCGTCGCGGCAGTCGGCGTCTACCTTCCACCTCAGGTCACCAAGGTCACTCTGGTCCTCGCGATGGTGACCTTCGTCTTCATCTGGGTGGCCACCGAGGACTTCGGCGGGATCCTGGCCGGCGGGGCCACCGACCCCAATTCCGGACCACTGGTCATCATCCTCGCAGCGCTCTATTGGCCTTTGGCACCGGCTCGAAATACTGCGACGGGCGTGCCGCCGAGCTGGTCGGCCGAGTTGAAGAAGGCCGTCCCGTGACGCCCCCGCCGCCTTGGCTGTACTACGGCTTCGCGGTGGCCATGCTGGCAGTGGCCGCCTACGGCCTCGTGCTCCTGGCCGTGTCCGTCGAGGCTCGCAGGACGGCTGGTTGGGACGTCGACGTCACGCACATCCTCATGGGTGTGTCCATGGCCGGCATGTTCGTGGCCGACTGGGCCTTCGGCCCGAGCGCGATCTGGGAGCTCATCTTCGCCGTGCTGCTCGTCTGGTTCGTGGTGCAGAGCATCCAGTCGGTCATCGCGTTCGGCATCCACCTCACCCACTATCTGATTCACGCTGTCATGAGTTTCGCCATGCTTCTGATGTACGTGTTCCCCGCGGGAGGCGGTTCCGGATCGATGTCAATGTCGATGGCGTCGACGTCGAACGCGAGGGTCGATCCCGGGCTCAGCTTTCTCCTCGCGGTCGTGTTCTTCGCATCGGCCATCTTCACGCTGGCCTCGCCCAACAAGGGCGCCTCCCATCACGGGACGCACTCCTTGGCCTACGCCATGAGCGGGGCGGCGGGCGGCACGGTGGGCGCTCCGAACGGGCAGGCCCTCGCGTCGACCGGTCGCGGCGCGGTCCGGCTGATCGCCGCACCACGGCTGGAGGACTTGAGCCATGTTGTCATGGCCGTCGGCATGGGCTTCCTGTTCATATTGATGATCTAGAGCTTCCAGTCCACGAGATGAGGTTGCGCATCCACCTCTTTGAGGGGTCCGGCGATGGACTCTGTGGTTCCTACCAAAGAGCCAAGGAGCCCATCACCGTGACCCCAGCAGAGATCATCTACCAGCGCCGTATCGCCGTGTTGGACCACGCCCAGCGCACGGGCAACGTGGCCGAGGCCTGTCGGGTCTTCGGCATCTCGCGGACCCGCTACTACGAGTGGAAGAACGTGGCCGACCGCTACGGACTCGAGGCACTCGTCCCCAAAGGGCGTCGTTCTCCCCAGATGCCCGAAGCCACCCCCACCCACGTCGTCGAAGCCCTGTTGACCCTGGCCGTGACCCAACCGACCATCGGCTGTCGCCAGTACGCGGATCGGCTGGGCGACCAGGGGTTCTCCATCGCCAAGTCGACGGTGCAAAAGCACCTCGTCGCCCACGGGCTGGGCCGGCGGGCCCAGCGCCTGGCCCGGGCGGCAGCGATTGCGGCCGCCACGACCGGACTGGTGGTGCCAGACGCCTAGCGCAAGGACGAGCCCTTCGGGTTCTGCCTGGCCAGCGGCGGTCCAGGCGAGCTCGTATGCCTCGACAGCTTCTACATCGGCAAGCTCAAGGGGGTGGGCAAGGTGTACCAGCTCACCGCCATCGACGTCTTCACCCGCTTTGCCGTCGTCGCCATCGTGCTCGGCACGCCCACCGGGGCCATGAGCGCCCGCTTCATCGCCCAGGCGCTGCGCCTCTATCGGCGCCATGGCATCACGGTCAAAGCGGTGCTCACCGACAACGGGCCCGAGTACATCGCTGGCACCTTCGTTAACGCCCTGGCGGCCAAGGGGATCCGGCATCACCGCATCCCGGCCCGCTCGCCGAACCACAACGCCGTTTGCGAGCGCTTCCAAGGCACCATGCTCCAAGAGTGCTGGCGCCCGGCCTTCCACCGCCGTCACTTCACCTCCATCCGCCAGCTCGAGGCCGAGGCCGATGCCTGGCTCATCACCTACAACCGGCGCCGGCGCAACCACAGCGACTACATGCGCGGCCGCACCCCTCAAGAGATCCTCGACAACCACAAGCGAAACAAGGCAGCATGACAACAACCATCAACCACAAGGTCCATCTGTCACCTCGACTCTCGGTCCGGAAGATCTAGAGGCGTCGCCATTCGGAGTGCACCTAGGGTCTGCCGGACGCACGCGGCCGAGCGCGGTTAGGTCGGCAATCGAAGTTGTTGACCTCTTCAGTGCGTGGCGCGGGAGGTGCGTTCGTCGAGCGCACCGAGGAGGAAAGTCAGCTCCGAGGGCGACAGCGTGTTCACAAAGCTCACGAGTGCCGCGCCAGGGTCGCTGTCGGCCGCCAGAGCCTGGTGCATGACGACGGCCGTGTGGGCTCCCCGAACTCCAATGGGAGCAAACCGGATGGAGCGCCCATCCATCCGGCGGTTCAGGAGTCCCTTGTTGACGAGGCGGTCGAGCACCGTGGCCACGGTTGTGTAGGCATGCTTTGGAAGCGCATCGGCCACCTCACGTCCCGTCGGCTCGGGATCGGGCAGGTCCCAGACGATACCCAACACCCGCCGTTCGAGTTCTCCGAGCGTGACGACGCCGCAGGCGCACTCAACACAGGTGCATGGATCACACGAGCACATCGGATTGTCACATTTGGTTTCCACGCTCATCAGCATGCTCCGGGTCCCGCAGCCAGACATTCATCGTACCGGGGAAAGGTCCTCTGTCGATGACGTTGCCCGTGGGCCGGGTTCACCCGTCGAGTTCGACCTCCTGGGCAAGGGGCGCGGGATAGGCGCTCGTCGCGTAGACCGTCACCCCGAACAGCACCAGGGTGAGCACGTGCACCGAGGTGCACCACAGGCAGATGGCGTCGATCGCGAAGAGCTCGGCGTACAACAGGTACAGCACCGTGCAGAGTCCCACCACCGCCCAGGCCAGCCGCCCGAGACGGATGGCGGGTTCGGGACGCCGCCACATGGGCGGTAGCTGGAGGACCAGCATGACGGCGAAGAACACCAAGCCGAGGACGGCCACCGGTACGCCGGCGACCGCCGAGTACGTGCTGGTAGTCACCTTCAGGCAGTTGACCACCCCATTGTCGGAGCAAGCCAGCGACGTCGACGAAGTGAAGTGCTCGTACGCGAGGTAGCCCGCCACCCCCAATCCCAAGGCGCTGGCGACGGTCCCGACGACCCCGGGCCACTTTGGCATCTGCTCATCCACCGTGCGCTGCCGAACACACGGCGGCGGGCTGGCTATTGCTGAGCGAGCCGCAGATCGTCGTGATCAACTGGGCCGCGCTGGCGTCGATATCCGCACCGATGCTCGTCGAGTTGTTGCCCACCTGGGCCGCCACAGCAGAGAACGACAGATTTTCAAGGGGGGTGAACAGGTATTGGGCCGAGGGGAGCACCTTCTTCCCTCCGAAGTCGACGAAAGGGAACGAGCCGCCGTTTGTGTCCTGCCACAGCTTGAGCTGCGCCTGCGTCGGCGTCTGCAGGGGCGCGTAGCCGTTGCCCTGCGGCTTGTTCGTGTAGACCTCCACCGGTGTGAACGTGAAATACGGGCTCGAGTACGTCGTGCCGTAGAAGGTCAGGGTGGGGACGTCTCCGTCCGCGTTGGCCGAGTGGATACGCCCCGGCTCGGGGTTGAACGTGCCGAACTTGGATAGCGCGAGGTAGAGCGGCCACCGCTCAGCCGCACAGTGCGGGCAGAACTCGGCACCGATGAACAGCAGCTCGGGCTTGGCGTCCGCCCTGAGGTACGGGGCATTGGCCGATTGAGGCGTCGCGACGATGCCGTCGGTCGGCGCCGCGGCGAGGGTCGAGACCGGAACTGCCCGCAGCTTGGCCAGGGTGGCCGCCGGAATCGGCGTGCCCTCGGGGGGCGACCCCGCGTCGCCGGTGGAGCCCGAACCTCCCCCTCCTCCGCCGCCTCCGGCCACCTTGACGACCACCAGTACCGCCACGATGACTACCACGAGGGCGATGGCCACGATCCCATAGGTGCGGGCGCGCGCCCGACGCTGCTCGCGTGCGGCCTGTTCCTTCGCCGCCTGGCGTTCGGCAAAGCGCTGGCTCGATGCCGATTTCTTGGTGGAGCCGGTTGCGGTGGATGTTTCGCCCTTCTGTGCCTTGGTTGGCTGTCGGGGGCGTTTGTCGGGCATGACGACTCTTTTCTTCATTCGATCGAAGCGGGAGGCAGGGCTGACTGGTCGGCCACGCCATTGCGTGCGGATGATGACGACGCTGCTCTGCAGCGCGCAGTTCTACGAGAATTCTCGGCGCGCCGGCGCCGGCTCTTTATGCGCCGACGAGGCGCTGCGGCGGCCTGAACAGCGGGAACGGGGTTCCGGCAGGCAAGGTGCCTGCCAGTCTTCGAGCCCGGGTTACGGCAACCAGCACCAGGAGTAGAAGGATCCCAGCGGCGATCGTGCCGGCGAAACTGACGCTGGGGAGGGGCGTCGTTGACGACGGCGATCCCCGATTACACGACACGGCGGCGCACTCGCTCCCCGATGGGACAGGTGCGAGCGAGACGATGGCCGCGCCGCCGGGCGAGGGCGACGGAGACAGCATGGATCCCGGAACGACGCAACTCACGGCCAGGGCCGCAAGGGTCACCAGTAGCCAGCGCCACCTCGGTGCCACCCTCCAAGGCTAAGCCTTCCAGTGGAGGGAAGGACGGCGGTCGCCGTCGGAGACGGCCTCCTCAGCAAACCAGCCCGAAACACGATCGGACCGACACGTTTGTGCTGGTCGTTCGTGCTTTTTTCGCAGGAGCGGTTCCTTTCGACGATCGGGATGCTCGGTGGACCGAGGTCCGCATCGCCGCCGATCCAGGTGCTGATGGGGGCGGGCCGCCCCACTCGCAAGGTGGCGGAGTCTTGTCACTCGTACTGACAGAAGTGAAAGGAGGTCCGGGGCGACCTCGGGCCGCAGCGGCCCTCGGGGAGCGGTCGCCCGTTACGGAACGGACGGGTTCGTCGCCGGTCCCGCCACCTTGCGCGCCCATGCCGCGACCAATTGGAGCAGTGCGAGATAGACGGCCAGCACGATGATGATGATCAGCAGCCCCCACCCGGTGAAGTTGCCCCCGAAGACGAGGACCAGCCCGGCAACCACGACACCCACGATGCGCAGCCCGTTGAGGTGCTCGACGATCCAACCGCCGGTGCGCCGCACGCGGTCGGACCCGGCCGCGGCTTGCCCGGCGCCGGCCGTGAGCGCCTTTGCCTGCGCGGCCACCCAGCGCGCGCCCTTGGCGCAGGTGGAGCGGATCCACACGGCGTAGCGCGCCGGGCCGGCCAGCCAGGCGCCGAAGGCCACCAGGACGGCGACCAGCAGCATCCAGCGCAGGTCGGCCTGGAGGAAGCGCAGCAACGTGTCCCACACCGCCGCGGCCACGTCGCGGTTCTCGGACTTCGCCTGGTCGAGAAAGACGCTGCGCCCGTAGCGGAGCACGCCCAGCAGGACGAGGGTGAACAAGGCCACGCCCACGGAGACCCGAAGGAGCGTCTTGCGCCGCCGGACGGCGATGACGACGGAGAGTATCCCGATGACCAGGGCGGTCACCGGGACGGCCCATCCCAGCCGCACGAGCAGGTTGAACAGCCCCGAGAACTTCGAGATCTGCGACTTGGAGACGACCGTCAGGCCCAGGCTCTGGTTCTTGTCCAGGACCGCCTTGAGCGGGTTGAACAACGTCACGCCGCGCGAGTTGGCCTTGTCGATGAGCTGGTTCAAGGCGGGCGTGAGGTTGAGGACCAGTTGCCCGCCCTTCCCCAATTTCTCGGTGAGCGCGGTCTGCTTGCCGGTGAGGATGTCGACAACGGTCTGGTGGGTGCGGCGGTTGAGGAAGTCGAACAGTTGGCCGAACTTGGGGCTCTCGAACACCCTGAGCGCGAGCCCGTGGACGTAGCTCTTCACCTCGTTCGTGATCGGCTGGACGATCGGCTTCGCCTTCTTGGGCAGGATCGACTCGATCTTGTTCTGGGCCACGTGCGTCGAGAAGAGCGCATCCGTCGCCTTCGTGGCGAGGGACTCCACGATGACCGGGTTGCGCGCGAGCGGGGCCATCGTGGCGACGTACTGGTCGGTGTTGGTGACGGTGTTGATCGCCCACGCAGAAATGACCGATATCGGGATCAACAACGAGGCCAGCACGAGGAGGATCCAGGCGATGATGCCTCTCGTCCGGGGCAGGCGGTGTCGCTTCGGCACCGCCGCCGCGGGCGCCGGGTCGGAAGCGGCGCCGGGCGCGGCGCCGGGCGCGGCGGAGCCCTGGGGCGTCTCGTCGGCGACCATGTCATTCATTTGTCCACGCCTACCTGGGATTGCCTAGTGCCGAACGACTCTTGTCTCCCACTTTGCCCTGGTGTAGGACGTGGGGCGTGGATGGCTCGGACACGGTCGCACGGAACCTCCGGGTGCTCGTGCTCAGCGGGCTCTCGGTCTTCATCGCGCCGCTGGTCTTCGTGAGCGTCATCGTCCTGCGCAAAGTCAACCGCCGCGTGGGCGCCAAGGCGCGCTTCTGGAACCGGCGCCTGCAACACGAGATCGCTCGCTGGACCTAGCACATCCCCATTAGCACTCTCGGCATGCGGGGCGGGGCGGGCGCGGGCCTACGCTGCCGAGCGTGCTGACCGGCCTGGCCCACACCGCCATCTGCGTGCCCGACATCGAGGCAGCAGTGCGCTGGTACTCCGACATCCTCGGCCTACGCGTGCTCTCGCCCCCGTACACCATGCGGGGCCCGCAGATCGAGCGTGACATGGGTGAGCTCCTGCCGTCGCCCGTCGTAGTGACCGCGGCCATTGTCGGGTTCCACCGCGAGGACCGCGTGATCGAGCTCATCGAGTACCCCTTGGCCCGTGTCTCTCCCGCCGGGACGGATGGCCCGTCGGTCACGAGGACGGGCATCACGCACGTGGGGATGCTCTGCGACGACATCGCAGCCACGAGGACGGAGTTGGAGCGGCGCGGCGTCTCCTTCCTCACCACCGGCGTCGCGGACGTGGCGGGCCTCAAGACCGCCTGGTGTCACGACCCGTGGGGCACGGTCATCATCCTGCTCGAGAAGAGTGATGCCGCCCGGCCGTACTGGGGCCAGATGCTGCCCTAGGCCGCACCTCCCCGGTGCGGCTGACGCGCCCAACCCCGGGAGCGGCGGTGTCACCGAACGCCGACGCGAGGAGTCGCGAGGGCCTCCGGCGCCCCCGGCATGGCGGCGATGTGGCTCATCTGACCACGCGATCGCGGGAATATCGGGCGAAAAGTGGCAGAAAGATGTGCATGGTGGGGCGCGCGTCGGTCACAATGGCGCCATGAACAAGCGTGAACTAGCAAGAGCGGTCGCAGTGCAGGCGGATGTGGAGCTGAGGACCGTCGTGACGGTCATCGACGGGTTCACCGAAGTCGTCACTGCGGTCGTGGCCAAGGGCGAGCCCGTCTCCATTCCGGGTTTCGCCAAGTTCGTGAAGGTGGACCGGCCGGCGCGCATGGGACGCAACCCGGCGACCGGAGAGGCCATCCGCATCAAGGCCTCGAAGAAGGCCCGCATCACGCCGGTGAAGGCGTTCAAGGATGCGGTGCTCGCACCGGCCAAGGCGCCCAAGTTGGTCAAGGGTGCCTACCCGACGGTCGACACCGCCGTCGCTGCTGCAGGCAAGTCAGCGGCCCCGGTGGCGGCGAAGGCGCCGGCGCGCAAGGCGCCGACCAAGAAGGCCACCACGGCGCGCAAGGCACCGGCGCGCAAGGCACCGGCCAAGAAGTCGCGCGCGCGCAAGACCGCCAAGAGGTAGTGGAGCCCGGCGGCTCCGTTCCGTCCGGGGCGGAGCCGTTCGCTCCCCGACCGCTCACCCAGCCTCACCCCGACCGGCTGCCGCCGGATCATCCCGCCTACGGCGCGATCGTCCGCGCCCATGGCGCCGCGTTGTCCGAAGATGCCGACAGCTATGTGGACCCGGTATCCGGTCTCGTCGTGCTGACGGCGGGCTACCTGGCTCACCGGGGTACGTGCTGCGACTCGGGCTGCCGCCACTGCCCCTATCTCTCCTGAGGCAACGACGCGCCCGAGGCGTGCCCCGTATGCTTCGGCTTCGGGCAGTTGGCGAGGGAGCACGGTCACAGCATGAGCGACACTTCTCAAGGACAGGGATGGTGGATGGCCTCTGACGGCAAGTGGTACCCGCCCGAGCTGTGGACGGGACCGCCCAACACCGGTCCACCGATGGCAGGACCGGGTACGACGGGCGGGGTCGAGGCGTCGGCCGGTGAGCCGGGTCAGGCGCAGTCATATCCCGGCTCGGCGCCGTCATATCCCGGCTCGGCGCCGTCATATCCCGGCTCGGCACAGTCCTACCCGAGCCAGGCGCCCGTCCCGACCGGGTCGCCGTATCCGGCAGCCGGGTATCCCCCCCAGGGCTACTCGCAGCAAGGCCAGTACCAGCCCTACGGCCAGTACCCGCAATACGGCACGGGCGTAAAGAAGACAAACGGCCTGGCCATCGCCTCGCTCGTCTGCGGCTGCGCCGGTTTCTTGTTCTTCGTGCCGGCCATCCTCGCCATCGTCTTCGGCTTCATCGCCCGCGCGCAGATCCGACAGTCGGCCGGAACCCAAGGTGGTGATGGTCTCGCCCTGGCCGGGATCCTCGTCGGGTTCGCATGGATCGCCCTCTTCATCATCGTGATCATCGTCACCGCCGCCAGCAACAACACCAACACCGGCGTCGTCGGCCTGCTCGGCGTCATCGGGTAGGGAGGGGACGGCAAGCCCATGCAGGGACTGCTCTACGGGGTACGACCCGAGCGATGGACGCCTCCCGACGAGTCGAACCATCTCCTTGTCGGGTTGTCGCGCACTCCGATGGTCCTGCGGGATCTGGACCGTCCCGCGCTCTTCCGTGACGACTGGGCCGTGGCGAAGACGCGACTCACGGGGATCTGTGGCTCCGACGCCAAGATGGTCTTCATGGACTTCGGCGACGACTTCGGCGACAGCGCGCTGAACGGATACTTCAGCTTCCCGACCGTGTTCGGCCACGAGGTGGTCGCCGACGTGGTCGAGGTCGGCCCCGCCGTCACCTCCCTCGAGGTCGGTCAGCGCGTCGTCCTCAACCCCTGGCTCTCCTGCGGGCCCAGGGGAATCGACCCGCCCTGCCCGTCGTGCCAGGAAGGTGACTTCAGCATGTGCTGGCATTTCACCGAGGGGGCGATCGCCGCCGGCATCCACACGGGTACCTCCAAGGATGCCCCGGGCGGCTTCGCCGACTACCTGCCGGCGCACGAGTCGATGCTCATCCCCGTGCCCGAGGGAGTCAGCGACGAGGTGGCAGTGCTCGCCGACCCGTTCGCGGTCTCGCTGCACTCGGTCACCCGACACCCACCGCCACCTGGCGGCCGCGTGCTCGTCTACGGAAGCGGGGCGCTCGGGAGCACGGCCACGGCGATCATCCGCTCCCTCTACCCCGATGTCGAGATCATGGTCGTGGCGCGCTTCCCGGCCCAGGCCGAACTGGCCCGGCGGCTCGGGGCGACCGTCGTGGACCCCTTCCCGGTGGAGCGGCTCCTCGAGGAGGCCGCGGCGTGGTCCGGCGGCGTGTTGCAACGGTTCGAAGGCAGCAAGCTGCCCATGGCGCACCCGGGAGGCTTCGACGTGGTCTACGACACCGTCGGAACCGCCCAGACCGCGGAGATCGGCGTGCGGTTGCTAAGGACGCGGGGCACCATGGTCAAGAGCGGCGTCCACGCACCCGAGCGCTGGGAGTGGTCGCCGCTGTACTTCAAGGAGATCTCCTGGGTGGGTTCGAATGCCTTCGGGGTCGAGGAGGTCGACGGCATCCGAATGCACGGGATCGCCCACTACCTCCGGCTGGCCGACCAGGGCCGGGTCGACCTGACCGGGTTGCTGACCCACACGTTCCGCCTGGAGCAGTGGCGCGACGCGTTCGTCGCGCTGGCGACGCAGGAGCAGAGCGGGGCGATCAAAGTGGCCTTCGATTTTCGCTGAGTCGAGGTCGGGCGGCTTCGCCGAGGTTTCTTTTCTGATCTCTGCTCGGTGATGTCTGCTCGGTGACGAGGGCCCGGTGATGAGAGCCGGTGATGTCTCCAAAAACCGTAAACCACTCCGTGGATAGTTTTTGGAGAGACCCACGGGACTCTCCCACCGAACTCTCCGACGGGGACCCTCCCACGGGACTCCTGCGCACACTCCGAGCCTTGGTATGACTTGGTATGACTTGGTATGACTCAGGAGCGACGAAGCGGGTAGCGTCGCACGTTGGGGGCCGGGGTAGCCAAGAAAGCGGAAACACCAAAACCGCGCAGAAACGATCAGGACAAGGGGGGCACATGACCACCAGCCCGACCGTCAACGAGGATCTCGGCTTCGAGCCGAGGTGGGGCGTCGAGTCACCGTCCACAACGGTCTTCGACTTCGACTACACCGGCGGGCGCGACCAGCTCCTGCGGCTCTACGAAAAGGGCGCGCGGCGCCAGTGGATCGGGAGCGACCGCCTCGACTGGAGCCTCGAGGTCGACCCCGACAACCCGGTCGGAATGCCCGACGAGATGAACCCGCTCTTCGGCACCGAGTGGTGGGAGAAGTGGGACGAAAAGCAGAAGGGCGAGCTACGCCGCCACGTCGAGGCCTGGCGGTTCAGCCAATTCATGCACGGGGAGCAGGGCGCGTTGATCTGCACGGCCAAGATCGTGCAGACAGTCCCCGATGTCGACTCGAAGTTCTACGCCGCCACCCAGGTGATAGACGAGGCGCGCCACGTCGAGGTGTACAGCCGGTACCTGCACGAGAAGCTCGGTCTCGTGTACCCGCTCAACAAGGATCTCAAGGCACTGCTCGACGACGTCATCTCGGACAGTCGCTGGGACATGACGTACCTCGGCATGCAGGTGCTGATCGAGGGCCTCGCCCTGGCGGCCTTCGGGATCATCCGCAACAGCGCGACCGAGCCGCTGGCGAAGGCGTTGAACGCGTACGTCATGCAGGACGAGGCGCGCCACGTGATGTTCGGCCGACTGGCCCTCCGCGACTACTACCCCCAGCTCACTCAGGCCGAGCGTGACGAGCGCGAGACGTTCTGCGTCGAGGCGTGCTACCTCATGCGCGACCGCTTCTTGGGGCAGGAGGTCTTCGAGCGCCTTGGCCTGCCTCAGGAGCTCACCGCTTATGTCGAGGAGAGCGAGACGTGGCGGATGTTCCGCAACTTCTTGTTCATGCGGATCGTGCCCATTTTGCGCGACATCGGCCTGTGGGGACCCATCCTGCGCAAGGGCTTCGAGGAGATGGGTGTGATCGGCTTCGCCGAAACCGACATCGACGCCGAAATGGCCGACGACGAGCGGGCGGCCGAGGAGAACGATGCCGCCCGCGACGCCCGACTCGCCCACGTGCAACAGGTGGCGGAGCAGGCCGAAGTCTGACCGGCCGAGGTTTGTTCAGGCGGGGTAGGGGCAACCGCCCGGTCCGGCCCGCTCAGCGTCCCTCGAGACCCGCCTGGATCTGCTGCGTGGGCTCGTTGGTGTCGAGGTAGTCGCGCCAGGACGTCACCTTGCCCGCACGGTCCACCTCAATCACCGTGGCGCCCTGCATGGTGATCGGAATGCCCGGCTCGCCGCCGGCGCTGAAGGTGCCCGTGCCCGTCCACTCGAAAACGGCCCAGTCGTCGCCGCCACGGATCGTGTCCACCCGCTGGGACCAGTCCGGGAAGATGGCGTCGGTGTCACGCGCCACCTTGCGCACGTCGCTGGTCCATGGCGTCACCGGGTCGCAGAACAGCCCGCCCTCCGCGAAGAGCGCGGCGAACTGCTCGGGCCCGTCGACGGACTCGAAGGTTCGTGCCCACTGGTCCCAATCCATCGCGTCCATGGAATCCCTGGCGGCGCTCAGCGCCCTTTGCCCCGCAGGCTCTCCGCCTCGAAGGTCACGACTGCATCGTCGAGCGGAAGCACCACTTCGGGCTGCACGAACTGGTGCTCCTTGGCCACCAGGGTCACGGCCGTGCCCCACGCGGTGAAGCCCACCGCGTGTTTCGCGAAGCTCATCGGCCCTTCCGTGACCTTCACCTCGACGACGCCCTGTCCGGCGACCGCCAGCGCGGAGCGCTGCATCTTCTCCATCGCCGACTCCCGCGCCGAATACATCGCCTCGGTGTAATTGGTCAGCTCGACGTTCTGCGTCGACTGCTTCATGGCCGCCCCCGCCGTCCGGCGCGGCGCATAGACGAAGCTCGCGCCGAAGGCCAGGCCGACGGGCATCCACCCGGCGCGCAGCAACAAGGTGAAGTCCCGAGCCGACAGGTCGGACACGAACGGCACGGCCTGGGCCGCATCCCGTCCGCGCGCGTCCTTGCCGTCCATGGGTCGCACCGCCGTCCCCACCAGCTCCACGTCGATGTGGTGGCTGCGCACCTCCACCCCGACGCGGACGCCGACCACGCCGTGCCCGTGCACCTTGCTGCACTCGGCGCGCAGGGCCCGCGAGGCCTGGTCGACGGCGGCGTCGTGCGCGTCAGAGGCCATCGAGATCGCCCCGCGGCCCCAGGTCCACACCCCGGCCGGCACCGAGACCACCGCCACCCCGCAGACGAGGTCGAGCGGCTCCCATCCCGCCGAATGCAGGAGCAGCGCCTCGTCGACCGAAAGGTCCGACGTGATACCGCGTGCCTGCGAGGGGGGCGCAGCGACCGCCAGGGACGCCGCGCCGCGACGCATCTCCTCCCGCAGGTCCAGTGCCGCTGCGCCGGTGCTCATCCGAGCCGCACCGTCGGCCGCGGCGCGGGCACCGGGTCGTAGTCCTTGAAGCGCCGCACCCGGTTGCCCCGCAACGTGGTGTCGATGACCTCGTCGCCCTGGGACAGCTCGCGGCCGACGACGTCGATCCGCGCCCCGTGCAGCTCGTCGCCCGCCAGCTGTTGGCGGACGTGCGCCCGCGCCAGCTGACGCGACGCCATGTGCGCTTTGCTCACCTGGTCCACCAGTTGCGGTCCGCCCGGTCCGCCCCAGCCCATCTGGCCCTCCATGAGGTACTCGGTCATGCAGTAGGCCCAGACCCGCACCGACGCCAGCGCGGCGACCACCGCCACCGGCATGAAGCCCGCCTCGATCGACTTGGTGAGCCGCTGCCCCGCCAGATAGGTGCTCCAGGGCACCCCGCCCGCCGGTGGTTGGCCGCCCTCGACCGTGACGGCGGTGCCGAGGAAGTGGAACTCGGTCGTGCCCGTGTCGGCGACGCTGGCCACCCGGTCCACCACGCCGATGACACCGTGGGCGCCGTGGTCGGTGGCCTCCTCGATCATGCGGGCGTAGGAGGCGCCGTAGCCCTGGGCCCAGGCGGCTTCGACCCACGGCTGCTCGAGATTCTGCCCCCACGTGCGGTGCTCGGCCGAGACGTAGCCGTGGGGGCAGCGGTAGGTCTCCGAGTAGGCGCCCGGGCTCTGCTGACCCATGGCGTAGGGCGAGAGTCCGCGCCCGTAGCCCGAGCCCGGCCCGTACCAGCCCCACTGCATGACACAGAAGCCCTGGACGAGCGCCACCGGCTCGAGTCCGAGCTGCAAGCACGCCGCGAAGTCGGGCACGGTGAGGCCTGAGGAGAACGCACTTGACTCGAGCCGACGGACCGCGGCTTCGGGGAGGTCGCCCCCGCCCCCGCCGCCTGATGTCCCGGCGACGCCGGCCGCGCTGCCCGGTTCTGCGGCGTCGGTCATCAGTTGTCGAGCGAGATGATCGTCGTCGGCTTCGGCAAGGTGACGTCGCCGGTCGTCTTGGTCACCGCGGTGCCCAGCGCCAAGAACTCGATGGTATGCGAGCCCCACTGGTGCGACTTCTCCTCGAGCCGCACGCCCACGATGCCGCTCGCGTTGAGCTGGCTCGCCTCGTCCTGCATGCGCGTCATGGCGAGCTCCCGCGCCTCGTAGAGCGCCTGGGTGAAGTTGGGTAGCTCGACGTTCTGGCCCATGGAGCCGATCGCCTGTGTCAGCTTGCGGTGTGCGATGTGGAACACGCAGGTGCCCATGACGAGGCCCTGGGGCACGTGCCCGGTCTGCATCAGGGTCCAGAAGTCCTGACCCGACAGGTCCGAGGTGAACGGCTTGCCCAGAGCGTTGCGGTACGACTTGCCGTCCTCCGCCTTCACCGCGGTGCCGAAGGCGATGAACTCCGCCGAGTCGTTGCCCCACTCGTAGTAGTTGACGTCGAGCCGCACGCCGACCACGCCGTCGGCGCCGAGTTCCTGGGCCTCCTCGTCCATGCGGTTCATGGCCAGCTCGCGGGCCGTGTACATGGCCTCGGTCAGCTTGGACAGCTCCTGACTCTCGCCCCACTTCCGCGTCTGAATACCGATGTGGTAGATCGACGACCCCATCACGAACCCCAGCGGGTGGAACCCGGCCTCCTTCACGAGCAAGAACTCGTTCACCGACAGATCCGAGGTGAAGAGGCCGTGCTCCAGTTCCTCGAGGCGGTGGGCCGCGTCCTTCGGGAGGTCGAGCGGCGCGCTCGCTGCGACGTCGGGCGTCTGGTCGGTCACGATGATCCTCCGATCACGATGTTCTCAAGGGCGGCGCGCGTCTGTTCGCTGTGCGCGGCCTCCGACTGCAGTGTGGAGAGGAGCTGGGTCAACCAGGCGTCCATGCCCACCTGCTCGCTGCGGATGCGAATGCCGCCCGAGGAATGGCCGATGCTACACCGCACCGCAGCGCCCTCGACGACCGCCTCGAGGCTGTCGTTGCCGAGCGTGACGCGGACCGACTTGATGTCGTCGGACTTGCGGAACCGACCCCCGGCCCGCTCGACGGTGATGCGATCGCCGAGCACATCGGAGAGCTGCGACACCAACAGCTTCAGCATGATGCGCAGGTCCGTGCTGTTGGACGCGAGCTGGGCGACCGCCATGCTCAGGTCGAAGGCCGCGCCTCCTCCCGCCGGGTCGGAGCCGGTCAGGGCTCCCGCGTCATCGCCTGGCGAGCCGGTTGGCTCCATCGACATTGGGCGCATCGTACCGTCCGCCGTGTGGGGTGGGCCGGACGGCGGGCCGCTCCTCAGCTCGGCGCGGGCTCGCAGATCACGACCGGGATGTCCCGGTGCGCCCGCTTTTGGTAGCCGTCATAGCCCTTGTAGGCGGCCACGATCTCGGGCCAGAGCGCCGCCTTCTCTTCCGGCGACGCCGTGCGGGCGCGCATCTTGCGCGTGCTGCCGTCGATGGTCACCTCGACGTCGGGATTGGCCGTGAGGTTGCGGTACCACTGCGGGTCGCGGTCGTCACCGCCCTTGGACGCGACGAGCACCACCCGGTGCTCGTCGTGGACGGGCGAGGTCAGCATGGTCAGGCGCGGCTGGCCCGTCTTGCGCCCGGTGGTGCGCAGCTCCACCGGAGCCATGCCGAAGAGCTTGCCGGGGAACCGCCCCCCGGTCACGAAGAGAGCGGCACGATGCGTCGCGTTCATGAGCTTGAACCCTGCGTCCACCAGGGGCTTGCGCTGCTCCGCCATGGCCATCCCTTCGTCGTTCCAGCCTCGGTGCCCGGCCGCCGGCGGGGTGCGCCGGGTGCCAGGAACTTAGCGGGAGGGGGGCAGGCCCCCCTCCCGGCCTCCTCCCGGCGCGACCTGGTGCACGTTGAGATTGTCGGGCCGGCAAAGCCGTCCCTCGGGCGGCCACGATGTGTCGATGACCAGTGTGGTGAATATCAATGACGTGCTCGACGGCCATGTAGGTCTCGACCTCGCCTGTATCGATCGGCTCTTCTTGAACGCCTACGTTCCCAACCTCCAGGTGAGCGGACAGGTGGTGACCTTCTTGACCGCGCACCTGGGCTTTCCGATCCCCTCACCCGCACTGCTCCAAAGGATTGGGAATCGCTTCCGCCGTGACGTGAAGGCCTTCGCCGCCGAGCATGACATCCCAATCCTCTCGCTCAAGAAGCCTGACCGGACCCGGTGGGACGACCGCAAGCTCGACCACGTCGGGCCCTACCTCGAGGCGGCCGAGGCCCAAGGGCGCTTCGGGATCGTCGCCATCGTGGCGGCCCAGGAGTTCGCCTGGGTCTTTAGCGCCAAGAACCGCTCGTCCACTCCCGACATGGTCAGTTTCGACTTCGTCAAGGAGGAGCGACGGGTCGGGATGTACTACTTCTACGTGCTCGACCCCGAGTTCGGGCCCGGCTTCATCAAGGTCTGCACCTACTTTCCCTATCCCTCGCGCGTGTGGGTCAATGGCCACGAATGGGCCAAGCGCCAGGCCGCCCGAGCGGGCATCGACTTCACCGAGCTGGCCAACGGTTTCGCCTCTTGTGCTGATCCCGCCCGTCTTCAGGCCATCTGCGACCGCTTCGGCCCCGCCGACGTCCAGGGCTTCTTCGACCGCTGGACCGAGGTGATCCCAACCCCCTTCACCGAGGCCGACCGAGAAGCTGGTTACTTCTGGGAGCTCTCCATGCGCCAGGTCGAGGTCTCGCGCACCTTGGTCTTCGACGATCCGCGCCGGGCCCGTGGCTTCTTCGAGTCCTTGGTCCAAGACAACATCGGGGTCGGTCGTCCCGAGCAGGTCGCCGCCGTCTTCGACGCCCAGATCCGCACCCGCGGCTCGCGCCCCACCAAAGGACCCTTCCGCACCCGGGTGTTCTCCCCCGGCACCGAGGTGAGGGTCGACTTCTCCTTCAAGCACAGCCGGGTCAAGCAATATCTCAAGGAAGGGAGGGCCTTGCGTATCGAGACCGTCATCAACAAGCCCAAAGACATCGGGATCCTGGCCCGGCTCGAGCACCTGCCCGAGCTGGTCGAGCGGGCCCGCGCGGTCAACGACCGTCTGCTTATCATCGAACGTGCCGGCCAGGGTTGTGCCATCGGCTCTGCGCTCTTCGAGCGCATCCACCAGCCCTACGTACGGGAGGGCCAACGAACCGGGGCCTTGCGCTTCGGGGATCAACGCGCCATGGCCCTGGCCGGTGCACTCTGCCTCGTCGTCCACGCCGTCACCGGCTTCACCAACAAGAGCCTTCGCGGGCGTGTTGCCGGACTCCTCGGCTGTGACTACAGCTCTTCGCAGATGAGTTATGACCTGCGCCGTCTTCGTCTCCACGGCCTGATCGAGCGAGTAGCGGGAACGAACACCTACACCCTCACGCCCGAGGGCATTCGCGTCGCCGTCTTCTACACGAAGGTCCGAGCGCGTCTCCTCGGCCCGCTCCTCGAGGCCGACCAACCCCCGGCCCCAATCGAGCTCCGCCAGGCTCTCGGGACTATCGAGCACCTCCTGCGCGACTACCTCACCAACGCTCGACTCGGGATCGCAGCCTGAAACTTGTCACAAGATCCAGAGACCGGCAGACCAAGAAGATCTAGTGGGCCGCCACGCCGGACACAGGCCCGTCCGAACGAGAGCCGGCTGTGTCTCTGAAAACTATGCACAGATTGGTTTACGGTTTCCACATCGGGCCGGTTGAATCCGCCGATGGCGCTTGAAATCGCCATCGCCGGAGGGGGAGGGAACGCGACGAGAAGCCGTTCCTCAGTACCCGTACCCTCCCCCGCCCATCGTGGTCGTGGTGGTCGGCGGCTGGGTGGTCGTCGTGGACGCGGGCGGCGCCGTGGGCGGCGTCGTGGTCGGCGGCGCCGTCACGGGAGTGCTCGGTCCGGGCGCGGGTGCCGCCGGGGTCGACGTGGCGGGCGGCGCCTGCGTGGTCGGCGCCGCGGGGCGGGTGGTCGGGGTCGCCGGGGAGGTGGCGGGGGCCGGATTGACCGGGATCCGGCTCTTCAACACCGCGAACCACGACCCCGCGATCCCCTGGCCCTTGGCCTGCCCCTTCTTGCTGTCGGCCTCGAAGCGGTACAGCGCGACGTTATGGAAGGCGACCTGCCAGTGGCCCCCGCTCACCTTTATGACCGAGAGTCCCTTCACGCCCTTCGGCCCCTTGACGTGGTCGCCTTTGGCGGCAAGGAACGGGGGCCAGATCTTGGCGCAGCCGCCCGTGCAGGTGGCCTTGCCCGCCGGGTCCTTGTCGAAGTGGTACAGCGTCAGCCCGGTGCCGGTCGTGAGCACCGTCCCCACGTGGGCCACCTTGGCCGTCGACAGGTGGATGGTCTGGGCATGCGAGCGCGTCCCGCTCGCACCCGCCGGCGCGGCCGACCCCACCGTGAGGACGCCGGCCGAGAAGGCAGCACCGACCAGCGCACCGGCCGCCACCACGCCCCGGGCCCGTCGGGCTCCGATCGACCCGTCTCCTGTGCCGCGTCCCTGCTTGCGCACCGTCCGTGTGTTCGCCATGCCGGGCCGTCCTTTCGTGACTGCTCGTCACTTCCTCGCGTCATTCGCTCGCCGGTCATACGGGACGGGAGCGCGGCCGGATTGCGGCCTATCCTGGGCGCCGGCGCGGCCAGGGCGGCACGGGAGAGCCACCACAGCGGCGGCGCCAGGGAGGGCAGGCGCATGACAGGCAGCACGGGCGGATTCGAGCTGCGGGGCATCAACCACCTCGCGCTCGTGTGCCGCGACATGGAGCGGACGGTCGACTTCTACACGAACGTCCTCGGCATGCCGCTGGTCAAGACGATCGAACTTCCCGCGGGCATGGGTCAGCACTTCTTCTTCGATTGCGGCGGCGGAGACTGCCTCGCCTTCTTCTGGTTCCCCAACGCCCCCGACGGGATCCCCGGGGTGAGCGCGCCGGCGGCGCGGCCCGACCAGGGCGACCTGACCAGCGCGATCGGGTCCATGAACCATGTCGCCTTCGACGTCGCGCCCGAGAAGATCGAGGAATACCGCGAGCGCCTGCTGGCCGCGGGCATCGACTGCACCGAGATCGCCAACCACGACGACTCCGAGTGGGGCATCAGTGACGACATGCACACCGGCGTGTACGTCCGCAGCGTCTATTTCCAGGACCCCGACGGCATCCTGCTCGAATTCGCCTGCTGGATGCGCGAGTTCAAGCTCTCCGACGTCTCGCACACTCCCGCCCGGGCCGTCGACGCCGCCATGGCCGGCGAGCCCGAGCTCCCGGCCCAGCCGACGCCCGTCTGACCGCACTGATGCCGCGACTTCGTCAGGTCCCCAAGGACGAGGCCACCGCGCCCATCGTCACCACCATGTACGAGTGGCTCTTCGAAGGCCGCGACCCCGTGGCCGAGCCCGGGAGGTGGGACGGCACCACCGGTGACTGGTGGACCGTGTTCGCCAACAGCCCTGACATCCTCGACCACTGCGTCAAGGGATTCGGGCTCTACCAATCGCCCGACCGGACGCTCGACCCGAAGCTGCGCGAGCTCGGCCAGATCCGCGCCGGCTGGGCCGCCGGCAGCCAGTTCGTGTTCAGCCAGCACGCCAAGTCGATGCGCGGCCTCGATATGCCCGAGGCGAAGATCACCCACATCCCCGCCTGGAGCGTCGCCCCCGAAGGCACCTACGACGCCGCCGAGCGCGCCGTGCTCGCCTACACCGACTGTCTCGTCTACGACCACGGGCGCGTGCCCGACGCGCTCTTCGAAGACCTGCACCGACACCTCGACGACTTGGCCATCCTCGAGCTCACCTACATCACGACCCTGTACTTCATGCACGCGGTGATGTCGAAGGCGTTGCGCACCGAGTTCGACGACCGCGACGAGGTCATCGTCGAGGTCCCCGGCCCTGCGGGGGCGACCGCCATGCGTCCGGGCCCGGGCCGGTGACGGCGGCCTACGACGTCCTGCCCTCCGACGAGGCCAGGCACACCCCCGACGGCGAGGAGCTCTGGAACGAGTCCTATTACTGCGACTTCGTCGCGCCCGACGGCTCGCTGGGCGGCTGGCTGCGCCTCGGGCTCTACCCCAACCGCCAGGTGGCGTGGTGGACGACCTGGGTGGTGCGTCCCGGCCGCCCCGGCGTCTGCTCGGTCGACTACCACGCCCCGGTGCCGGCCGGCGAGGGGTTGGTCGCCACTGCGCCGGACCTGGGTCGTGTCGAGATCGACCTGCGCCGCCCGCTCGAGGAGTTCCGCCTCGTGTCCGACACACCCGCCGTCACGGTGGCCGCCCACCCCGACGCCTACCTCGAGCCGCTGCCGGGCTTGCCCACCCGCCTGTCCATCGACCTCACGTGGACCACCGACGGCGTGCCATATCACTACGGCGTGACGACTCGCTACGAGATCCCCTGCACCGTGCGCGGCACCGTCGGGTTCGGCGACGAGACCGTCGTGCTCGATGGGCAGGGCCAGCGCGACCACTCCTGGGGCGTGCGGGACTGGTGGGCCTTCGGCTGGTGCTGGTGCTCGCTTCGCCTCGATGACGGCACGCGCGTCCACCTGGCCGACATCCGCGTGCCCGGCATGCCGATGTTCTTCGGCTACGTGCAGACGCCGGGCGTGGTCCAACCGCTCACCGCGCTCACGGTGACCGAGGAGTTGGGCGACCAGGGATTCCCGACGACGGCGCGCATCGACCTCGCTTCCGGTCTGGTCCCGCCGCAGACGTCGAAGCTCGGCATCGACGTCACCCCCGTCGCGTTCGGGCCGGTGCTGTTGCGCAACGACGACGGGCGGACCAGCCGCTTCCCACGCGCCCTTCTCAGGTGCCGTACCGACGACGGCCGCACCGGGGCCGGCTGGATCGAGTGGAACCAGCCCGACGCCGCGCTGGCGCTCTGACCACCAGCCGGTTGGGCCCGATCCCAGCTCCACCCGGGCCCCCACTACCCTTTTTCCCGTGGCCCGTCAGACTGAAATCCCCATTGGCGGCGCGCGCCCCCGCCTGACTCCCACGACCGCCGTCGCGGGGCTACTCGTCGCCCTCGCCCTCGCCGCCACCGTCGCCGCCTGGCCCGGTGGGGTCGCCGGTGCAAAGTCCACCTCGACCACAACGACGACCAGAGCCCGGGCCACAACGACCACGGCGAGCACATCGGGCGCGAGCCCGGCGGACCGCTGGTTGGTCGAGGCCATCGGGCACGAGGCCAGGATCGGCAGCGTCCACATCGACGGGAAGGTCACCCAGGGCAAGAGCACCATTTATCTGGACCTGGAGGTGAACGGCGACGGCGAGGGCGGCGGCACGTTCATCGAGAACGGCTACAGCATCCAGATCGAGCGGGTCGGCCCCATCCTCTACTTCAATGCACCCAAGGCCTTCTGGGAGAAGTCCGCCCCCAAGGCCCAAGCCGAGAAGTACGGCGGCCGGTGGCTGGAGTTCGCGGCGGTCGACTCCCGCTTCATCTCCTTCGACCAGTTCCTGGACGCCACCGACCTCGTCTCGGCCGCCTTCCAGGGCCACACGACGCCGCTGACGGTCGGCAAGCCGACGACCTACCAGGGCCACAAGGTTGTCATCGTGAAGGACACGATCACCGGCGGCGGCAAGCGAGCCACCGGGTCCATGTACATCTCGGCCAAGGGACCTGCCGTGGTGTACAAGATCGTCGACGACTCGCCCGGCGACGTCAGCACACTCGTGTTCACCCACTACGGCAAGGCGATCACCCTCAGCGTCCCGCCGAACGCCATCAACCTCACGTAGCAGCGTTTCGCGGCAAGAGGCACCACTGGGCAATTCCAAGTGGCGCCATCAGCCAGTTAGCGGAACATGTCGCCGAGCACCTTGGCCGTCCCCCCCGCCACGACGCCGGTCTCGACGGGGTGGCCGTCGCGATCGGGCATGTACTCGCTGATCACACCCGCCAGGATCGGCACCGGCATCGACTGCAGCCAGATCCGTCCGGGGCCTGTCAGCACCGCGAAGTGGTGGCCATCCGCTCCCATGTAGCGGTTGGCCAAGCCGGGCACCTTCTGCACCGAGAACGTCACTGAGGCCTGGAACAAGCCGGCGTGACCCGGGTGCACCCGCATCGTCTGCCCCGGCTGCAGGTCATAGACGATGACCTCGCCGGAGAGGTCGACGAAAGCGCGCCCGCTGCCGCCGATCTTCTGCAAAATGAACCCTTCGCCTCCGAAGATGCCGCCGCGGAACGACTGCTGGAACCCCATGCTGAGCTCGATCCCCGGCGTGGCGGCCATGAATCCGTGCCGGTGCACCATGAACTCGTTCCCCGGCGCGACGTCGATGGGCAGAATGTGCCCCGGCACCTTGGAGGCGAAGGCGATCGACCCGGGTCCGCCCTGCGCCGTGTAGGTCGTCATCATGATGGAGGCTCCGGAAACGGCGCGCTTGACGGCGCCCATGAGCCCCTTGCCCCCCATGCCACCGCCCGTGTTGGTCTGCATCTGGACCGAGTCGGACATCCAGCTGAACTCGCCGGCCTCCGACACGACAGACTCGCCGTCGGTGAGCCCGAGCTCCAGGACCGGCATCGTGCTTCCGTGGATCGTCTCTTCCATCGTGACCTCCTCGAACCATCGCCTCCCGGCTGGTTCAGACCGTCGAGCCGGGCAGCTCCACGTCGCCCGAGCGTAGGTCCTCCCCCGGCCCGTGCGCTCCTCGCACCAGACGCTCGGCCAGCGTCACCTCTATGAGGCCGAGCGCGATGCCGCAGAGGGCCCCGAGCACGAAGTTCGAGAGGAACACGAGCACGATCTTCTCGTGCGGGACCAGGTCGGCCACCAACACCAGCACCTCGTGCTCAATAGCCAACGGGAGGGCGATCATGCAGAACACGAGCACGAAGTGCGGCCACACCAACTTGAGCGAGTCCCGGAACGCGTCGGGCACCGAGGAGTCGAGCAGGTTGATGAGCGGGCCTACCAGCGCAAAGAGGGTGTCGACGACGAGGCCGGGAACGACGATGAGCGCAGCCGCGACACCGCCGATCACGACGAGGATGACCTCGGCCAGCAGCAGGCGCAGCCAGGGCAGCGTGCGCAGCACTTGAACGACCGGCTGTGCCGGTTCGTTGCGCTCCACCGAACCGACGAGGCGCTCGAGCATGCCGGCGTAGAAGGTCAGCCCGAGGGCGGACGCGCCGAACACGAAGATCCCGGCGATCGACTCGAGACCGAGCCGGTCCACGGCGATCTCCGTGTAGAAGGTGCCCTGGAGCGCGTCCAGGGCGAAGATCACGATCGCCGGCACCACAACGCGGGCCGGCTCCAAGCGGAAGGTGCGCCAAGCGGCCGACGTGAGCTCGAGCGGATGGAGGCGGTGGCGCGGCGGGTGGGCCTCGCCGGCCTCGGAGTCCGTCATGCGGGCATGAAGCCGTCGCCGACGAAGTCGAAGAGCCGGCGCCCTGGGTCGAAACTGCCCGTCGGCCCGGCGAGACGGTGGTGCCCCACGGTCATGACGGTCCCCTCCGGGGCCTCGAACGCCACCTCCTCGAAGCCGGCGGCGGCGAAGTCGGCCCGGATGGCCGGCGTGGCGTCAGGCTGTCGGCGGTGGCGGGTCCAGATGACGTGGGCTCCGGGGCGACAGAAACCGGGCAGGGCGTGGACCGTCGCCGTGATGTCGGCCGCGCTGATGTTGCCGAACACGCCGCACACGAGCACCAGGTCGGCCGGGACGTCGGCTTCGTGCCAGTGCGTCAGCGAGGCGTCGCCCTCGACGACACGCACCTGGTCGGCCACGCCGGCGCCGGCGGCGCGCTCACGCGCGAACGCCACGAGCGCCGGGTCGAGCTCGACGAGCACCGCCCTGACCCGGTCGTGCCGCGGGTAGGCGGCGAGCACGTCGATCACGTCGCGGCCCTGGCCGGCGCACAGGCTGACGACCCGTATCGGACCCGCATGCTGGGGCGGAACGGCGTCGAGCACCTCGCGCACCATGGCCTGGACCGTGCGCAGGCGCAGCGACAGATTGGACGCAGGGTCTTCGTAGGACGCGTGCCACCGGACCCAATGCGACGGATCCTCGTCGCCGGGCGCACCGCGTCCACTCGTACCGGATGCTTGGGGGTCCTCGGGCGCCATGGCGACCCATCGTAGGGTGGTCCTCGTGACGGCCCGATGAGCGCATCCGTGACCGCCCGGTGATCAAATACATCGGTTCCAAGCGTCGCCTCGTCCCGGTGCTGGGCGAGATCTGCCGCGCCGCAGGCGCCCGCACGGCGCTCGACCTCTTCACCGGCACCACCCGCGTCGCCCAGGCCTTCAAGGCGCAGGGGGTCGAGGTCACTGCCGCCGACAGCGCACGCTACGCCCACGTGTTCGCCCGCGCCTACGTGGAGACCGATGCCGGCGCCGTCGACCGATCGGCCTTGCAGGCCGCCGTCGACCATCTCAATGCCGTCCCCGGCCGGCCCGGCTACGTGCACCAGACCTTCAGCCGACAAGCCCGCTTCTTCCAGCCCGCCAACGCGGCGCGCATCGACGCCGTGCGCGAAGTGATCGAGGACGCCTACGCCGGTTCGCCGCTCTACCCCATCCTCTTGACCAGCCTCATCGAGGCGGCCGACCGGGTCGATTCGACGACCGGCGTCCAGATGGCCTACGTCAAGCAGTGGTCCCCTCGCTCGCACAACCCGCTCGAGTTGCGGGTCCCCGAGCTCCTGGCCGGACCGGGACGCGCCGTCCTGGGCGACGCGGTGGCGCTCGCCCCGCTGCTCGGGCACTTCGACTTGGCCTACCTGGACCCCCCCTACAACCAGCACCGCTACTTCACCAACTACCACGTGTGGGAGACACTCGTCGCCTGGGACGCCCCGGAGGCCTACGGCGTGGCCCGCAAGCGCGTCGACGCGCGCGACCCGTCGACGCGCTCGGTCTTCAATTCGAAGCGCACCATGCCCGCCGCGCTTGCCTCCGTCGTGCGCTCGGTGGACTGCGACCTGCTCGTGCTGTCGTACAACGACGAGTCATGGCTCGACCTGGCCGAGCTCGAGGCCATGGGCGCGGTGACCGGGCCGGGTGGCACCTCGGAGCGCGCCGTGGCGACACTCGCCTTCGACTCGGCGCGCTACGTCGGCGCCCGCATCGGCATCTTCGACCCGTCCGGGCGCAAGGTCGGCCGGGTCGGCCACCTCTCCAACCAGGAGTTGCTGGTCATCGCCGGGGAAGCGGCGCTGGTGCGCCACGTCGTCGACGCGGTGCGCTCGCTGGGACGCGGCACCACCACCGACTCGCCGACTGCCACCCCGAACGACGAGGCTGTCAGCGCGTCCACGGTGGATCGGCTACAACAGGCGACGTGAGCAAGCACGATCTCGGGGGCCAAGGCGGCCACCCGGACGACGGCTCGGGCGGTGCAAAGGACCAGGACGAGCGCGACTACCCGCGCCTCGAAGACGTCGACCTCTCGCGGCGGCTGTCCAAGGACGAGGAGGGCAAGCGCCTCGGCCAGGCGCAACGCCGCCTCCTCCACCTGCGGCTCATCAACGGCGGCCAGCTCAACGAGGGCAAGCTCGGCCCCCCGGTGTGCATCGTCTTCGAGGGGTGGGATGCCGCCGGCAAGGGCGGGGCGATCAAGCGCCTGGTCGAGCCGCTCGACCCTCGCCACGTGCACGTCGCGCCGTTCGCCGCGCCGACGTCGGACGAGCTTCGCCACCACTTCTTGTGGCGCTTCTGGCCCCCGCTCCCCGGCTGGGGCGGCATGACGATCTTCGACCGCAGCTGGTACGGCCGTGTCCTCGTCGAGCGCGTCGAGCACCTGGCGACCGAGGTGCAGTGGCGCCGGGCCTACGAGGAGATCAACGACTTCGAGCACACGCTGGCCGAAGAAGGCATGATCGTCATCAAGCTCTGGATGCACATGTCGCACGAGGAGCAGCTGCGCCGCTTCCTCCGACGCGGCGACGACCCGCTGAAGTCGTGGAAGCTGACCGAGGACGACTGGCGCAACCGCGAGAAGCGCCCCGAGTACGACGTGGCCGTCTCCGACATGTTGCGCCTCACCAACGGCCCGCTGGCCCCCTGGGACGTGATCTCCTCGGAGAGCAAGCGCAACGGCCGCGTCGAAGTGATCGAGACCGTGATCCGGCGAATGGAGGCCGGCATGGCCCGGTGGGGTGTGCCGGTGCCCTCGCACGGCGACGACGAGGAGAAGACGGAGCTCGCGCTCATGCTCGACGATCCCGAGTTCCAGCACGGCCCGGGCGGCCCGTCCAACGGCTCGGCCGGCGCCGAAGAGCGGATCGAGGCATGAGCCCCGCCGCCCGGCCCGGCATCACGGTCCCCTTCGAGGGGATCCCGCTGCACGCTCACCGCGAGTGGTTCGCCCGGCTGCGCCAGCTGGGGTACACCGACGTGTGGTCGGCCGAGGTCGACGGGGCCGACGGTTTCACACCGCTCGCCCTCGCCGCGGCATGGGAGCCCGAGCTCAACCTCGGCGTGGCCATCACGCCCGCCTATACCCGCGGCCCCGCGCTCCTGGCCCAAAGCCTCGCCGCCATGGCTGACGCCGCCCCGGGTCGTTTCGCCTGCGGGCTCGGTGTCTCGTCGCAGGTCATCGTCGCCAACTGGAACGGTCTGGCCTTCGAGCACCAGTACCGCCGTATGCGCGACACGGTGCGCTTCCTGCGCCTCGCCTTCAGCGGCGAGAAGGTGACCGAGGACTTCGGCACGTTCAGCGTCAAGGGCTTCCGCCTCTCGCGCCTGCCCGAACAGCTGCCGCCCGTCTACCTGGCCGCGCTGCGCCCCGGCATGTTGCACCTGGCCGGGCGCGAGGCGGACGGCGCCATCCTCAATTGGCTGAGCGCGGAGGACGTCTCGACCTCGGTGGCCGAGGTGGAGAAGGCGGCCGAGGGCGCTCCGCGCCAGATCGTTGCCCGCATCTTCGTCATCGTCTGCGAGGACCCCGGAGTCGCCCGCACCATCGGGCGCCGCATGATCACGGCCTACCTCAACGTCGAGGCCTACGCCGAATTCCACCGCTGGCTCGGCCGCGGACCGGCGCTCCAGCCTATGTGGGACGCGTGGGCCGCCGGCGACCGCAAGGCGGCGCTCGCCGCCATCCCCGACGCGGTGGTCGACGAGCTCGTGGTGCACGGCTCGGTCGACGAGTGCCGGGCCCACGTGCAGCGTTACGTCGACCACGGCGTCACGATCCCAGCCCCCATGATCATCCCGATCGGCGTCGACCTGGCCGACGCGGTGGCCGGGCTCTCGCCCTCGGCCGGCTAGCGGAGACGCAGGCGGGGGAGGCGTCCATGGCAGACATCGACTTCCGTACCACCTCGCTCGCGGAGCTGAGCCGCGCGGTCCGGGCGAAGGAGATGAGCGCGCGTGAGTTGACCGAGGCCGCGCTCGGCCGCATCGAGCGACTCGACCCGGTCTACAACGCGTTCGTCGCGGTCGACGGCGAGCGGGCGCTCGACGAGGCGGCCCGCATCGACGAGCGCATCACGGCCGGACAGGACGCGGGCCCGCTGGCCGGCATCCCGCTCGGAGTGAAGGATCTCCAGAGCGCCGTCGGCTACGTGACGACCTACGGCTCCGCATTGCACGCAGACGACCCGCCCGCGGTGGCCGACGACCCCTTCGTGGCCCGGATGCGGGCGGCAGGCTGCGTCGTCGTCGGCAAGACGAACACGCCCGAGTTCGGCTTCATGGGCAACACCACCAACGCGCTCTTCGGGCCGTCGCGCAACCCCTGGGACACCGAACGCGGACCGGGAGGGTCCTCCGGCGGCGCGGCCGCCGCGCTCGCCGCCGGGATGGTGCCGCTCGCCACCGGCTCCGACGGCGGAGGCTCCATCCGCATCCCCTCGGCCTGCTGCGGCCTTTCGGGCATGAAGCCGTCGCTCGGCCGGGTGCCGGGCGGGGGCCCCAACCCGCCGGGCTGGATCGATCTCTCTACCAACGGCCCCATGGCCCGCCGCATCGCCGACGTCGCCCGCGCCCTCGACGTGGCCGTCGGGCCCGATCCCACCGACCTGCGCGCCCTCCCCCGCCCCGAAGCGTCGTGGCTCGCGGCGTTGGACGACCCCCACGTCCCGGTGCGTGTCGTTTACGCGCCCACCCTCGGCTACGCCACCGTGGACGACGAGGTGGCCGCAGCCTGCCGTCGTGCGGTCGAAATGCTCGAGACGATGGGAGCCGAGGTCATAGTGCTCGACTCGGTCTTTGCGGGCGATCCCATGGCCGACTTCCTCACGTTCACGTCCGCGTGCACGTTGCGAACCCTCCGGCCGTACATGCGTCATCCCCGCTGGGAGGAGGTCCACCCAGTGCTGCGCCACTTCGTCGACGCCGCGCAGGACACGACGGCGGAGCAGCTGCTGCAGATCTTCGACCGCTTCTACCTGATGAACCTGCTCCTGGTCGATCTCTTCCGTACGGCGCGCATCCTCGTCACGCCGACCTGCTCGGGACCCGCGCCGTTGGTGGACGAGATCACGAGCACGGTCAACGGCGAGACCACGGCCAACTGGATCCAGTTCACCTATCCCTTCAACATGACCAGGTCACCGGCGGCGACGGTCTGCGCTGGATTCACCATGGGCGGCCTCCCGATCGGTTTGCAGCTGGTCGGCCCCCAGCACGGCGACCTGGTCGTGCTGCGCACTGCGGCCGCACTCGAGGCCGCCCTCGACCTCGATACGCTCGCACCCTTGCCAGCCTGACCGAGAGGAGCCGAACCCATGTCGATCGCCAGCCCAACCAGCCGTGACGTCGTGCGCCTCGTGTCCGAGGAGGACGCGCCCTGGGCCGACACCGGCATCGGCGTCCTGCTCAAGGTGGTGCGCTTCGACGAGCAGCACGGCACCTGGGTCATCCTCAACCGCTTCCGGCCGGGTGTGCAGCTACAGACGCACCGGCACACCGGCTCGGTCGACGCGTTCACCTCGTCCGGACGCTGGCACTACCTCGAGTATGACTTCTACGTGACCGCCGGCTCCTACCTGTTCGAGCCGGCGAACTCTGTGCACACGCTGCACGTGCCCGAGGACAACGTGGGCGACACCGACGTCTGCTTCATCATCGAGGGCGCGCTGTTGAACCTGGCGCCGGACGGCTCGGTGGAGTCGGTCTCGGACGGCCCGGCCACGCTCGAGGCCTACTACGAGCTGCTCGAGGCGCAGGGCGACCCTCGCCCCAACGGCATCATCGTCTGACCGCGGTTTGTCGGGGTACGAGCGCGTGGGAGTGGACGCCGGCCGCCTTCTCGACCCGTCGCTCTACGCGGCGGGCGACCCCTTCGAGCTCTATGCCGAGCTGCGCCGGTATGCGCCGGTGTGCTGGGTGGACCGCGCCGACGGCGGGTTCTGGGCCGTGACGACCCACCCCGAGGTGTCGGGCCTCGGCGCCGACCCCGTCGGGTTCTGCTCGTCGGGGGGGATCCTGGTCGACGAGATCGGCACCAACTACGACGACCCGCCGACCATGATGCACACGGACCCGCCGCGGCACACGCGCTACCGGCGGCTCGTCCAGCCCGGATTCAAGCCCTCCATGGTGCGCCTCATGGAGGCCGGGGTGGCGGCGAAGGCGCGGGCGCTGATCGATCGCATCGAGGCCGGCCAGCCCTTCGACGTCGTGACGACGCTGTCGATCCCCTTCCCGCTCCAGGTGATCTGCGAGCTGCTCGGCGTGGACGGGTCGCAATGGCCGCGCTTCTTCGAGTGGTCCGAGGCGGTCATCCCGGGCGAGAGCGAGCACTCCGAGTCCGAGCGGGGCGAGCTCCAAGCCGAGATGTGGGGCTATCTCATCGGGGTCGCCGAGCAGCGCCGCGCCGAGCCGGCCGAGGACCTGGTGTCGGTACTGGCCACCGTCGGCGCAGGAGACTCGGAGGCCGACCGGCTCAGCGAAGCCGAGCTCGCCATGTTCCTGATCCAGCTGCTCGTGGCCGGCAACGAGACGACGCGCAACTTGATCTCGGGCGGGCTGGCCGCGCTGGCCACCCACCCCGAGCAGTGGGCCGCCCTGCGGGCCGACCCCGAGCTCGTGCCCTCCGCCGTCGAGGAGCTGCTGCGCTGGACCACCCCGGTCATCTCGTTCATGCGCACGGCCACCGCGGACTGCACCGTCCGGGGCCAGGCCGTGGCCGGGGGCGATCCCGTGCTCCTCGTCTACGCGTCCGCCAACCGCGACGAGGAAGTGTTCGGCCCCGACGCGGACACGCTGCGAGTGGACCGCCACCCGAACCCGCATGTCAGCTTCGGGTTCGGACCGCACTTCTGCCTCGGGGCGGCCCTGGCCCGGCTCGAGGGCCGGGTCGTCCTGAGCGAGCTGCTCGGGCGCTTCGCCACGTTGACGCCGGCCGGGCCGGTCGAGCGGACGGCCAGTCCCGTGATCGCCGGCGTCCGGCACGCCCCGCTCGTCTTCGCCTAAAGCCGACCGGTTGACCCCCCATCTTCCGTCCACCCGGCGACGACGGGTCGAGCACCAGGGCTGCGGTGACTGGACGGCGCGGACGCTGGAGCGCCTCGCGGTGGGCTGTCCGGAGCTGGACACGACCCGTGGTGCACACGAGAGCTAAACGATTTCGTTGGCAGTTTCTGGAGACACCGCCGGCCCTCTTACCTCGGCCGTTCGGCGTCTGATCGGGCAGCCTCCCGGCCTGTCCCCGACGAACCCACAGCCTCAGGCCGGGACCGGGGCCGGGGCCGGGGCCGGCGCGACGTCCTGCGAACCCTCCACCCACTGAGCGTCGGAGGGTTCCACGACGGCCTCGACCTCGCGACCGGGGAGCAGGCGGAACGCGGCGAGCGCACCAACGAAAGCGACGCCGGCACCCGCGATGCACGCCACCATCAACCCGCTGTGGAACGCGTGGAACACGATCGTTTCGAGCGCCGGCTGGACCGCATGCGGGGCGCGGTGCACGACGGCGAGCGCGGCCGCCACCGACTGGTGCGACTCCGTCTTGGGCCCGGCCGGGATGGGAAGCGGCCGGAAGGCGCTGAGGATCTTCGGTCCGTAGGACGAGACGAAAATGGAGCCGAAGACCGCCACGCCGAGCGTCCCGCCGAGTTCGCGCGTCGTGTTGTTGACGCCGGCGGCGGCCCCGCGCTGCTCGTCGGGCACCGACCCCATCACCGCCTCCGCCGTGGGCGCCGTGATGGAGGACAGCCCGAGGGCGAGGAGCACCATCGACACGATGAGGGGCCCGAAGTACTCGGTGTTGGCCTGCGAGTTGAAGGCCGCCACCACCAGGCCGCCGCCCATCAGGAGCAGCCCGAGCGTCACCACGAGGCGCGACCCGACCCGCAGCGCCACCACGGCGGCAATTGGCGTGAAGACCGCGGCGACGATGGCGAAGGGCAGAGTGTGCACGCCGGCGGACAGGGTGGAGTATCCCTTCACGAATTGGAAGTACTGGGTGATCAGGAAGATGAACCCGAAGAGGCAGAAGAACGCCACCGAAATGGAGATCGCGCCCCCGGTAAAGCGGCGGATCAGGAAGACCCGCACGTCGAGCAGCGGCCCCTCGGTGCGCAGCTCGACGAACGCGAAGACCGTCAGCAGCAGCGCCGCGATGGCGAAGCAGGCCAGCGTCCCGGTCGCCGTCCATCCCCACTGCGGCCCCTCAATGATGGCGAGCACCAGCGCGGTCACCCCTGCCGTCGAGATGACCACGCCCCGCACGTCGAAGCGGTGCACGCGGATCCGGGGCAGGCGCGGGATGAGCACCTGGCCGGCGACGAGCGTCACCGCGACGATCGGCAGGTTGACGAGGAAGATCGAGCCGTACCAGAAGTGCTCGAGCAGCGCTCCGCCCACGATGGGACCGAAGGCGACGGCGATGCCCGACGTGGCGCCCCAGATCCCGAGGGCCTTCTGGCGCTCGGCGTGGTCGGGGAAGACGCTCGTCAAGATGGCCAGGCTGGCCGGGAAGATGAAGGCCGCCGCCACGCCCATCAGCGCCCGGGTGGCGATCAGCGTGCCGGTCGAGTGCGACGCCGCGGCCGCCGCGGAGAACAGGCCGAAGAAGACGAGCCCGACCTGCATGGTGCCCTTGCGACCCAGGCGGTCGCCCACCCCGCCGCCCGCCAGCAACAGACCGGCGAAGGCGAGGCTGTACGCGTCGACGATCCACTGCAACGAGCTGATGGAGGCGCCGAGATGCCGGTTCAGGGTGGGCAGCGCGACGTTGACGATCGTGTTGTCGACCACGACCAGGAACACGCTCAGGCACAGCACCGGCAGGATCAGCCAGCGCCGGTCGGTCGGCGTCGCCCCGGCGGTGCTCCCGTTCACGGGTGCTGCGGGCGAGGTCTCGAGAGTGGGTCCGGGCATCTCGGCTCCTTCCGTCACTTCCATCACCTGTATAGAACGATGTGCTATACTTATAGCACGATGTTCTTCAGATGCCTACGGAAATGACGAAAAACCGCCGGACCAGGACCCCCAGCGCCGACATGGAGGCCGCCCTCCTCGATGCCGCCATCGAGATCCTCGAGACCGAGGGCCCCGACGCCCTGTCGGTGCGCCGGATCGCCAGCGCGGCCGGGGTCGCCCCCATGGGCGTCTACAACCACTTCGAGTCCAAGTCCGGGATCATCGAGGCCCTCTTCGTCCAAGGCTTCGAACGCCTGGCCGAGGCGATCAACGCCATCGCCGACATCCAGGACCCCTACGAGGCGCTGCGCGAGGCCGGGCGCCGCTACCGCGACCTGGCCCTGGCCCACCCGATGGTGTACCAGGTGATGTTCCTGCGGGCCGTCCCCGGCTTCGAGCCCAGCGAGCCGGCAATCGAGGTCGCGGCCTCGGCGTTCGCCAGCCTCGAGGCCGCCGTCCAGCGGGCCATGACCGCCGGCGTGCTGGCCCCGGCTCCGCCGACCGAGACGGCGCAACTGATCTGGTCCACCATCCACGGCTGGGTGTCGCTCGAGCTCCTCGGCATCGGCTTCGTCGAGGACCAGGCCGCCGGCTTCGACCGCGTGTGCCGGTCCATGCTCCGCGGCCTCCGCCCCTAGTCCGGCGCTCTCCCTGCAGGGACCGCCGCCCCTCGCCGCGCCACGCCCGCCTTCATCGGGCTCACGTCACCGACTGTTACCGCGGGTCGGGACGATCCAGGTACCAGTGCCGCGCCGTCGAGGGATACCACCGCGTCCCTTCGCCGCTCCGTAAGCCGATCATCCCGAAGCGCGTGACGGTGCGCTGTCCCCCCTCGCTGTCCCCGTAGAGCAGGTCGACGGTGAACGGCTGGACATCCGCGACGACCCGACCGAGCCAGCCGTAGTCGGGGTCGCTGTTGTCCCGGATGGCGGCCTGCCAGAACCCGTAGTCACCCGGCGCCACGTAGAGATCGCGCGTCTGCAGGTGGAAGTCCCCGGGGTCTGCGTGCGGCACGGTCGAGCTCTGCGCCCCCTCCATCAGGTGCCAACCGATGGGCACAGCCAGGCCCGACCCGACGTTGCGCAGCGAGATGGACAAGTACAGGTTCCCGTCCACCGACTCGACGGTCCCCTGGCCCCCCTCGACCTGGGCCCAGTGGTTGTCCATCCACCGGATCTTCTGGGCCGGGTCCTGCTGACGCGATGTGACGAGCACAGGCCGCAGGTTCACCCGGTAGGCGGCCTCGGAGACCCGCGCCGCCCGGTTGGCCGAACGCACCGCCGCGAACGTGGCCACCGCGAGCACGAGGGTCCCGATGGCGGTGGCGAACGTCGCGATGTCGGACCAGTTCGTCGCGAGCACGACGGGGAGACTAGGGCGTCGGCCGGCCGGAGGCGTCCTGGCAGACTGTGCCCATGCTCGACCACGTGTCCATCCAGTGCGCCGACTTTAAGCGCAGCGCCGCGTTCTACGACGCCGTGCTCGCTCCCCTCGGGAGTTCCCGGGTGCTCGAGGTCGGGACCGATGCCATCGGCTACGGCGTCCCGCCCGTCCCCACGTTTTGGATCGAGCGCCAGCAGACCGGCGACGGGTTCCGCGAGACGCACGTGGCGTTCGCCGCTCCGGACCACGCCGCCGTGCACGCGTTCGTAGAGGCGGCCCGTGCGTGCGGAGCCGAGGTCCTGCACGAGCCGCGCGTGTGGCCCGAGTACCAGGCCACGTACTACGGCGGGTTCGTCCGGGACCCCGACGGCAACAACGTCGAGGCCGTGTGCCGCCGCCCCGAGTGACCGGACTGCTCGGCTCGGCCGGCGACGATCAGCCGTAGAGCGAGACGTAGTAGTTGAGGACAGTCGTGCACACGCCGTGCTGGACGGCCGGCAGCGTGCACGTGGCGAGGTAGGCGGACGCCTTGCCCTTCGAAGGCATGTAGAGCACGACCCCGTTCGCCGGGTCCTGACCGCCCGACGGCTGGCCGTCGGCGGCGACGCCCGGAGGGTCGTAGAAGGCCACCTCGTTCGCGGTTTTCGGGAAGACGGTCTCGGTCGCCGGATGCGGCGCGCAGCTCTTGCCCAGGTCGCGCACCGTCGCCTCGGCCGCCGCGCTCACGAGCGGGCACCCGAGCGCCGCCGCCTGCACGGGGCTCGCTCCGGTCTCATAGCCCTCGATCGCCTCGGCAGTCGACGACGACGGTACGTGGCCCCCGGAGCCTGGGCTGGACGCGATGGTCTCCCCTGTAGGCGTGATGAGCAGGCCGCCACTGCCGTCGGCGCCGTACTCTGCCCTGCAGACCCAGCCCATCGGCCCGAGCATCATCATGGTCCCGGCGGTGTCGCTGTAGACGACGAGATAGGACGCCTCGTCGGTGGGAACCGTTACCGAGGCCGTCGCCGGGAGCGTCGTGGAGGGCGGAGGCGACGCGATCGCCACGGTCGTCTTGCAGGCCACGATCGACAGGGCGGCCGTCGTGGTGGCCGGCGGCGCGGTCGTGGTGGTCGTCGACGTGGACGTGGTCGTCGGGCCCAACGTCGTGGTCGATCGGGGCGGAGCCGCGTTCGAGTTCGAGGGCGAGCCCCCGCAGCTGCTGAGCAGGAAGGCGCCGGGCACCATGATCAGCGCGCCGACCTGCACGGCGCGCGCCAGCTTTTTCATCACGGGCGGCTACGCGTCCACCGTCAGCGTCTCCAGGAGGTCCGCAAACTTCTGGCATGCCGCGGCTCGACGCGTCGGGATGTGTTCGGACGGCACCTCATGGGGCACGTATCCCTTCAACACCTGTCGGGCGACCGTCTGTCGGTGCACCTCGTCCGGCCCGTCGTAGATGCGTGCCGCCCGCGCCGCCCGGTACATGTGCTCGAGCGGCAGGTCGCACGAGAAGCCGAGCGACCCGTGGACCTGAATTGCCCGGTCGATGACGTCGTGGAGAACCTTGGCGCCGAAGTACTTGATCATGGCGATCTCCACCCGCGCCGCCGACGCGCCCTCTTGGTCCATCTTCCAGGCCGCCTGGAGCGTCATGAGCCGGGCGGCCTGCATCTCGGCCATGGAATCGGCGATCCAGTTCTGGATCGTCTGCTTCTCGGCCAGCGTCGAGCCGTGTGCGTACCGCGACACCGAACGCTCGCAGAGCATGTCGAACGCACGCCGGGACTGCCCCAACCAGCGCATGCAGTGGTGAATTCGCCCGGGCCCGAGTCGCTTCTGCGCCAGAGCGAACCCCGAGCCTTCGCGCCCGATCAGGTTCCCGGCCGGCACCCGTACGTCGACGTACTTGATCTCGGCGTGGTTGCCGAAGCGCCCGAAGGGCGTCTCGGGGTCGTCCATCGTGGCGACGTCGCGCATGATGTCCACGCCGGGTGTGTCCGCCGGAACGATGATCATCGACGACCCCTGGTACGGGTGGACGTCGGGGTTGGTCACCGCCATCACGATGAGGAAGTCCGCCACCGAGCCGTTTGAGGTGAACCACTTGTGGCCGTTGATGACCCACTCGTCGCCGTCGCGCACGGCCGACGTCGCGAGCAGCGTCGGGTCGGAGCCCGCGGTGTTGGGCTCCGTCATGGAGAAGGCCGAGCGCAGCTCGCCGTCCAGCAATGGCTGCAGCCACTGCGCCCGCATCGCCTCGTCGCCCGTCTCCTCGATGCCCACCGCCAGCAACTCGGCGTTCCCCGAATCCGGGGCGTTGTTGCCGAACACCACTGGCGCCAGTGGCGACTGCCCGAGGATCTCGTGCATCAGCCCGAGCTTCACCTGCCCGAATCCCATCCCCCCGAGGGCCGGCGGCAGGTGCGCCGCCCACAGGCCCTCTGCCTTCACCTGGTCCTGGAGCGGCCGAATCACCTGGCGCACCTGGTCGTAGGTGAGGTCCAGCGTCTCGAGCGGGAACACCTCGTCCCGCACGAAGGCGCGCATCCACCCGAGCTTCTCCTCGAACTCCGGTTCGGTCGAGAAATCCCAGGCCATGGCGTCCTCCGATCAGTGCCGCCAGCTTCCGCCGCGCAACACCATGCCACTACCGTGGGCGCCGTGACCACCTCCCCAGTCGCATTTCGCGCCGCGCCCGCTCCGCCTCAGGTCGCACTGAGCGCCCAAGATCGCGCCGTCATCGCCGCCGCCGAGTGCGCCCTCCTCGACGAGCGCCGGCTGCTCACCGGATCCGAGCTGGCTGCGCTGGCCGCCCTGCCGGATGGCGCGGTCATGGCCCTGGCCTCACTGGCGCATCAGGTCCGGCTGGCCTGGTGCGGGCCCGAGGTCGAGATCGAGGGGATCCTCTCGGCCAAGACCGGAGGCTGCCCCGAGGACTGCCACTTCTGCTCGCAGTCGTCGCGCTTCGACACACCCGTCAAGGCGACACCCTTCCTCGACCGCGATGAAGTTCTGGCCGCCGCCCGGGAGACGGCAGCGCTCGGCGCCTCGGAGTTCTGCATCGTCCTCGCCGTGCGAGGACCGGACGAGCGCACCCTGCAGCGGATCCTCGACCTGGTACCGCTCGTGCGCGAAGAGACCGGCCTCAACGTCGCCGTCAGCGCCGGGATTATCACCGAGGATCAGGCGCAACGTCTGGCCGACGGTGGTGTGCATCGCTACAACCACAACGTCGAGACGGCTCGGTCCTTCTTCCCGGCCATCGTGACGACGCACACATGGGACGAACGGGCCGAGACGTGTCGCCTGGTCAAGGCGCACGGAATGGAGCTGTGCTGCGGTGCCCTCATCAACATGGGCGAGACGGACGAGCAGCGGATCGAGCTGCTCACCCAGCTCCAGGAGCTCGGCCCGACAGAGGTCCCGATCAACTTCCTGAACCCGCGCCCGGGCACCCCACTCGGCGACCGCCCGGTCCTCGGCGCCTGGGAGGCCATCCGTTGGATCGCGCTCTTCCGACTGGCTCTGCCCTCGGTGATCCTCCGCTACGCGGGCGGACGCGAGGTGACGCTGCGTGACCTGCAGGCCATCGGCATGACGGCCGGCATCAACGCGCTCATCGTCGGCAACTACCTGACGACGCTCGGCCGCTCGGCCGACGAGGACCTCCAGATGCTCGAGGACCTGCGCATGCCGATCGGTGCCCTCAGCGCGGCGATCTGAGTGTCCGGCGCCGGAGGCCCTTCGGCCCGGTCGCACTGCACGGGCTGTGGCCGTTCGATCACCGAGTGCCCAGGCTGCGGGCGTGCCCTCGACCCTCCTCGCTTCTGCCCCACCTGTGGGCGGCGCATGACGGTCACCGTGATCCCGACCGGGTGGGTGGCCCGATGCCGCGACCACGACGAGCTCCGTTCGGCATAAAAGTTAGAGTTCGCCCATGGCGCACGAAACGACCACCGGCTCGTCACCCATCGTCAAGACCCTGATGCTCGATCTCCAGGCGGCGATGCCCGAAGCCGAGCGTCAAAAGCTGGAGCCGTACTGGGCCCGGGCCGACGCCGCCACGCCCAAGGGAGACTTTCACCGAGCTCGACACTGTCTGAACTGGGCGATCATGGTGGCCGAGATGCCGAACCATTCACATCTTTCACATGTGTCGATCCGCCTCAAGGAGACGTACAAGGCCTGGCAGGACATTGTGTTCGGAACCGAGTTCGGATCCCGTGTCGAGATGGGTGAGGGCCCCGAAGGTCATGACATCAGGGGGCGTCAAAAGATCGGTCCAGGAGAAGACATCGAGCTGCTCTGGGTCGGTGAGGCGGTATCGGTAGCGAAGGCCGCGGCGGAGAAGTCGGGGTGGGAGCACGTCCCCTGGCAAGGACTCATCGAGGACGTCCTCAAGATCGACTAATCGAAGCAAATGCACTCGTGGCGCCCTGACTAGCCCCTATGAGCTGGCTCCTCGGACCAGCCGAGCCAGCTCCGCCTCATCACCCGGCGTCACGAGGACCCGCAGGCCGTCGCGATCGGCCAACCAGGACAGGTTCCGCTGGTGGAGCTCCGAACCGGCCTCGAAACGATTGAGCACGACGACGACGACGACGGGTGCTCCGGCCAGGGACAGAGCGTCCACCGTCAGTCGCACCGCGTTGATCGTGCCGAGCCCTGCGTCGGCCACCAGGAGCACGCCGTCGGGTGCCAGCTGCTCGGCGAGCGCCTGGCAGTCTCCGTCCTCTGCGATCGGCGAGCGCAGACCCCCCGCCGTCTCGAGCAGCCCGACGTCGACCCGCTCATGTGGCCACCGGAGCTCGTCGACCAGGTCCCCCAGGGTGAAGGCCGGGCGCCCCAGGACCTCCGCCGCCATGGGCGGGGCCATGGCCACCGGATACCAGCGGTGCGCGGCGCAGACGGACTCGGGTGCCTCGCCGCTCGCCGCACCGAGGACGGAGGCGTCGTAGCCCGCCGGGTCGTCTGAGGGGTCGAAGGACTGGACCGGCTTCCTCGCCGCCACCGACAGACCGGCGGCGCGCCACTCGACCAACAAGCGGGCCGACACCCACGTCTTGCCGACGTCGGTCCCCGTGCCGACGACCGCGACCAAGCGGCTCGGACGGGGCGACCCGGAGCCGCCCTGGCCCGGCACGGGCACTAGCGCGTGGACGCGGCCGACAGGCTCGCCGGCGGCGGCGCTCCCTGGTGCAGCCGCACCAGGGCCGTGACGAGACGCTGCATGTCCTCGTCTCGGTGGGCCGAGGACAGCGTGACGCGCAGTCGGCTGGTGCCGACCGGCACGGTGGGCGGCCGGATCGCCGGCACCCAGATGCCCTCGGCGAGGAGCGCCGACGACGCGTCGAGGGCCGCGTGCTCCGGACCGAACACGACCGGCACGATCGGGCTCGGATGCCCTGGTGATGCCAGGCCGGCGTCGCTGAGCCGCTCGACCAGGCCCGCCAGCCGCCGGACCAGGGCCTCTCCCTCGGGAGAGCGGAGGACTCGTAGTGCGGCCGCTGCCGCCGCGGCGTCGGCGGGCGGCAGCGCCGTAGAGAAGATGTAGGCCCGCGCCCGGTTGACGAGCAAGTCGACGACGTCGCGCGACCCCGCGACGAAACCGCCGAGCGCACCCAGTGTCTTCGACAGCGTGCCCACCCGCACGACGTTCGCCCGGGCCCAGTCGGACGGGGCGGCAGGGAGGGCCGGGCCGAGCACGGCATGGGCCTCGTCCAACACGAGGAGCGCGTCGTAGCGCTCGCACAGATCCAAAAGCTGGTGGAGCGGTGCCACGTCGCCGTCCATGGAGAAGACCGTGTCGGTCACCACGAGCTTTGGCGCCACGCGCTCGCCGTCGGCCGAGCGCAACAACGACTCGAGGTGAGCCAGGTCGGCGTGTCGGTAGACGGCGAGGGCCGAGCGCGACAGCCGGCATCCGTCGACGATGCTGGCGTGGTTCAACTCGTCCGAGAACACCTGGACGGACGGCCCCCCGAGCACCGACAGCACCCCGAGGTTGGCCGCGAAGCCCGTCGGGAAGCAGACCGCCGCCTCGGTGTCCTTCCATTCGGCGAGGGCGCGCTCGAGCTCACCGTGGATCGGACGCGTCCCGGTGACGAGCCGGGACGCGCCGGCGCCGCTGCCCCAGCGCTCCAGCGCGTCGCCGGCTGCCGCCACGACCGTCGGATGGACGCTCAGGCCCAGGTAGTCGTTGGAGGCGAACGACACCACGTCGGTGCCCTCGAGCACACCGGTGGGTCCGCGCGCGTCGAACTCACGCGGTGCGCGCCAACGCCCCTCGTCGGCCACCTGGGCCAGCTCGGCCCGGATCCTGTCCGGCCAGGTGTCGCTGCTCACGAGGGCGGCGCGTCGCCGGGAGCGGCGGCGGTGACCTCGAGCGCGCCCTCCAAGGCATCGACCACGCGGATGATCTCGTCGTCGGTGATGGTGAGCGGCGGCATCAGGACGACGACGTCACCAAGCGGGCGCAGGAGCACACCCCGGCGCACCGCGCCCGCGCAGACCTGGCGTCCCCACCGTAGGTCCGGCCGCGGCGGTGCGAGCTCGACACCCACCATGAGGCCGCGCTGGCGGACAGCGCGCACCGCCTGCCGTGCTGTGATGCGCTCGGCCAACAATCCTGCCAACTGGTCGGCCCGCGCCCGCACGTTGCCCAGCACGTCCCACGACTCCACCAGGCGCAGATGCTCGAGCGCGACCGCCGCCGCGAGCGCGTTCCCGCCGTAGGAGTGCCCGTGGTAGAAGGTGTGCGGCCCCAGGTCGGCGCCGAGGAATGCGGCGTACACGTCGCCCGAGGCGACGGTGGCCGACATGGCGAGGTAGCCGCCCGTGATCCCCTTGCCCAGACACAGCAGGTCGGGACGGAGCCCGCACTGCTCGGAGGCGAACAACGTCCCGGTGCGGCCGAAGCCCGTCGCCACCTCGTCGCAGACCAGGAGGACGCCCGCCCCGCGGCAGGCGTCGCCGACGCGCCGGACGTCGTCCGGGGTGGCGCACGACATCCCGGACGCGCCTTGCACCAAGGGCTCGAGCACGACGGCGGCTAGCTCGCTCGCGTGCGCACCGATGGCGGCACACGCCTTGTCCGCCCAGCCGGGGTCGCCGTAGCCAGGCGTCCGCACGACCGGGAAGCACAGCGGCTCGAACACCGCGCTGAACACCCCACCGTCTCCGAGGGACAGGGACCCGATGGTGTCGCCGTGGTAGGCGTCGCCCAGCGCCAGGAACGAGACACGCTCCTTCACGCCACGATTGACCCAGTACTGGTAGGCGATCTTGAGCGCCTGCTCGACCGCCACCGCGCCGTCGGCGGCGAACAGGAAGTGGGGCGCGTCGACAGGGACCACGGCCGCCAGCGCCTCGGCCAGCTCGACGACGACTGTGTTGCCGTTGCCCAGCATCGTCGAATGGGCGACCTTGGCCGCCTGCGCGGCCAGCGCGGCGTCGAGCTCGGGAACGTGGTGACCGAGCGTGTTCACCCAGAGCGAGGAGATGGCATCGAGGTAGCGGCGCCCGTCGGCATCGATGAGCTCACGTCCCTCGGCCCGCTCGATGATCAGCGGCGCGTTGTCGGCGTAAGCCGCCATCTGGGTGAACCCGTGCCAGACGACCGCGGCATCTCGCTCGGCCCAGGTGGTGACGTCGGAGGGTGCGCTGCTCACGCCCTGATTCTGGACGCCGCCGGCGTGGACGGGCCAATGGGACGCCTGCGCGAGAATGGATCATGGACCAGATCGGCGTCGTGGACACCATGTTCGCCCGCTACGACATGGGCGCCGAGGCGATCGACGAGCTCGCCCAGTGCCCCGGCTACGGGACCCGCTTCCAGGTCATCCGCCGCACGGTGCCCGGATTCAAGGACCTGGCGGTGGCGGCGAAGAAGCTGATCGAGGAAGAGGACTGCCGCATCGTGGTCGCGCTCGGCATGCCGGGCAAGGAGAAGGTGGACAAGGTCTGCGCCCACGAGGCCTCGACGGGGATCATGACGGCGCAGCTGATGACGAATACACCGATCCTCGAGGTGTTCGTCCACGAGGACGAGTCCGACGACCCGGCCACGCTGGCCATGGTCTTCAAGAACCGGTCGAGGGATCACGCACGCAACGCGTATCTCATGCTCTACGAACCCGAGCAGCTCATCGCCCAGGCGGGGCAAGGAGTGCGGCAGGGATTCGCGCACGCCGGCCCTCTCGACGTCTGAGCCCAGCCGCAACCGCCCGAGCCGTTGTCCACCAGCAGGTCGAGGTTCTGGCGCACCGACACCACGGTCGGGCCCATCGACACGTCGCGACCCCACTGCCCGACTGTCGACGAACCGTTGCTGTACACGACGAAGGAGGCGGCGCCCGTGCGCAGAGGGTCGATGACCTTGCCGTCGGTGTAGTAACCGCCTTCGGCATCCGACATGAGGAAGCCGGCGTTGAACGCGGCGACCAGTGTTGGTTTGCCTTACAGCGCTTTGACGGTCAGCTGAGGCGGATCCTGTGACCGTTTCGCAGGTGGACCCAACCGCCTAGGAGTTCTGCCAGGACACCGAGAAGGAGGTGCCGTCGGGACTGAGGTTGCTCGGCGCGGCGAGAGTCCGCCCGTTCTCGACCATGGTGATCTGGTTGGCGTTGAAGCTGGCCAGCGACCCCTGATTGCCCGCGCTGTCGTAGAGGTGAGCTCCGGAGAAGGTGTCCTGACCGAAGTCGGCCAGGGCCACCTCGCTGCAGAAGATGAGGTTGCACGAGGACGGTGCCTCAGCGATCACCTCGGCGGACGAACGCGAGAAGCCCGATCCCTGCTGGGAGATCCCGAACGACCAGCCGGCGCTGGTGTCGGTGATGGCCAGGTAGAAGTCGGTCCCGGTGGGGTTCGAGGCCACCCACCCTGTCATCGAGTCGCCGGGGTGCACGACGTCACCCGAGGGGAGCCCCACGGAGGGGTTGGGGTACATCTCGTACCAGGCGTAGTACGAGGGGGAACCGCCCGAGCAGTCCGAGTCGGTCCCGATCTGCTCGACGCTCGACGAGGAGTAGCCGTCCAGGCCGACCCAGAAGGCGGACGCTGAAGCCGGCCCGCCCCCGAGAATCCCGCCGAGGCCGGCGCTGCCGAGGACGCCGCTCAAGCCAGTGTCGCCCAGGAGACCACTGACCACACCGCTGGCGCCGCTGGCCGGGCAGTTCACGGCGGGCTCGGTCCACGACGCGGCGACCGAGTTGTAGGTGTCGTTGTTGTCGGCGTAGCCGGACCAGTTGGCCGACTGCACATTCGTGGCGTGGCGCTCGCTGTGGCCGAGCAAGGAGCCCAGGCCGGGGAGCACCACCTTGCCGATGATGGGCACGTGGTACAGGCCGGGCGCCGCCGGAAGGGCTGGAGCCGCCGCTGCGCCCGCCGGCGTGGCGGCGGCGGTGGCCAGGACCGGGGCGGCCGTGGCCGCCAGGCCCAGCGCCAGCACCCCCGACAGAAGCACCTTCCGCATGGAACTTCCCGTGATCATTTGGCTCCCACCAGCCACTTCCCACCCAGACCGGGCAATTCGACCTCCGCTGCACCCGGTGCGGGGGCAGCGGCGCGCCGGTACGGGCACCTTGCCGTACCGAAAGGGGAACGCCGGTCGGTCAGGGATCTCGCGGAAGACCGAGCACCTTTTCGGCCACGATGTTGCGCTGCACCTCGGCCGTCCCGCCGCCCACGGTGAGCGCCGGGGAAAAGAGGAAGCCACGGGACCAGGAGGCGTCGCCGGCCGCCGCACCCCTCGGGCCCCAACCGCCGACCGGGCCGGTGCCGTTGAGCATGGCGTGCGCACCGGCCAGGTCGCGGGCGACTCCCATGATGTGCTGGCCGTGGGCGTCGGCGATCGCCTTGCGCACCGAGGCCTCGGCGCCGGGCGCCCGGCCGGCGAGGACAGCCGACACCATGCGGAGCCGGAGGACCCGCAGGATCTGGCCCTCTATGAAGACGTCGACCAGGCGGTCGCGCGTGGCGGCGTCGGGCGCGCCCCCGGCGGCGCGGATGGCCTCGACCAGGTCGTCCGCGGTCGGGCCCATGCCCCAGAGCGCACCCTCGCCGCTCAGCGACACCCGCTCGTTGCCGAGCGTGACCTTGGCCAGCTCCCAGCCTCCGTGCTCGGGCCCGACCAGGTGGTCGGCCGGGATCCGCACGTCGGTGAGGAAGACCTCGTTGAAGGCGTGCTCGCCGGTCATATCGATGAGCGCGCGGATCTCGATGCCGGGCGCATCCATGGGGCAGACGAAGTAGCTGATGCCCATGTGCTTGGTCGCCGTGGGGTCGGTGCGCGCGAGCAGGATCCCCCACCGCGCGATGTGGGCGTAGCTGGTCCAGACCTTCTGGCCGTTGACGACCCAGTCGTCGCCGTCGCGCTCGGCCCGGGTGGTGAGCGAGGCGAGGTCCGAGCCGGCGCCGGGCTCGGAGAAGAGCTGGCACCAGAACTCCTCGCCCGAGAGCAGGGGCCAGAGCCAGCGCTCCTTCTGCTCCTCGGTGCCGGCGTACATGAGGGTCGGCCCGGCCCAGCCGATCCCGATCGGGTTGATCGGGCGCTGGGCCCCGGCCGCCCTGAGCTCCTCGTCGATCACCAGCTGTGTCAGCGGATCCGCATTGAGGCCGTAGGGCGCGGCCCAGTGGGGCACGACGTAGCCGGCCTCGGCCAGCTGGCGGCCATTGGGGCGCGCATGCTCGGCCAGCCAGTCCCGGACCTGGCGCCGGCGAGGGTCGTCGTCGCCCGGGAGGCCGAGGTCCACGGCGGGAGCGTATTCTCATCGTCTCGCTTCGCGCATCTCGGCGGGGGCGGGGGGAGCCGACCGTTGTCGGCGGTCATGGGCGGGATTGGAGCGCGGAATGGGAGCAAGGCATGACTGACTGGAACTACGCAGACGTCTGGGAGGCCGTGGCCGACGTGCAGCCCGACGCCACGGCCATCACGCAGGGCGCACGGACGCTGACGTTCCGCGAGTTCGACCGCGGCGCCGACGGCGTCGCCCAGTTCCTGTTGGACCTCGGGGTGGCCCAGCAGGACAAGGTGGCGGTCTACCTCTACAACTCGCCCGAGTACATCCAGGCCACCTACGCCGCCATGAAGATCGGCCTCGTCCCGGTCAACACGAACTACCGCTACGGCGACGACGAGCTCGCGTACCTGTGGGACAACGCCGACGCGGTGGCCGTCGTGTTCCACGGCGCGTTCGCCGGACGGGTGGAGGGCATCCTCGACCGAGTACCCGGGGTGAAGGGCTGGCTGTGGGTGGACGACGGGTCGGGGCCCTGTCCCGACTGGGCCACTCCCTACGAGGACGCGCTCAAGTGCGCCGTCGGCCGGACGCAGGCGCCGTGGGGACGCAGCGGCGACGACCTCTACATGCTCTACACGGGCGGCACGACGGGGATGCCCAAGGGCGTGATGTGGCGCCAGGACGACCTGTTCGCGCGGCTGATCGACGGCGGGGTACGCCACTACGACGTGAACGGCGGAGTGGAGCACGTGCGCGCTGCTTTGGAGGCGTCGCCGGGTGGCGTCACCTTGATGCCGGCGTGTCCCCTGATGCACGGGACGGGCGCCTTCACCGCCAACACGATCCTGGCCGAGGGCGGGCGGGTCTGCCTGCTCGAGTCGCGCAAGTACGACCCCGTCGAGCTGCTCGACACGGTCGAGCGCGAGAAGGTGAACGGGGTGGTCATCGTCGGCGACCCGTTCTCGCGCCCGCTGCTGGCGGCACTCGACGAGAACCCGGGGAGGTGGGACCTGAGCTCGATCATGATGATGATCTCGTCGGGGGCGATGTGGAGCGAGCCGGTGAAGCAGGAGCTGCTCTCCCACCACCCCGGGATGCTGCTGGTCGACGCGTTCAGCTCGTCCGAGGCGCTCGGCATGGGCGTCTCGGTCTCGGGCGGCGGCTCGGCGGCCAAGACGGCGTCGTTCACCCTGGGCCCGGACGTGAAGGTGCTGACCGAGGACGGCCGGCACGTGGAGCCGGGGTCCGACGAGGTCGGCGTGCTGGCGCTCGGTGGGCGGAACCCCCTCGGCTACTACAAGGATTCAGAGAAGTCGGATCGGACGTTCAAGGAGCTCGACGGCGTGCGGTACTCCATTCCGGGGGACTACGCGCAGGTCGACGCCGACGGCACGATCCATTTGTTGGGCCGCGGATCGGTGTGCATCAACTCGGGCGGCGAGAAGATCTTCCCCGAGGAGGTCGAGGAGGCTTTGAAGACGCATGCGGGGGTGCGCGACGCCGTCGTGGTGGGGATCCCGCACCCGACCTACGGCGAGCAGATCGTGGCGGTGGTCGAGCCGGTCGACGGGGCGGTGGCCGTGGCCGAGCCTGAGCTGATTGAGCACGTCAAGGGCCGACTGGCCAGCTACAAGGCACCTCGGCGGGTGCGCACGGTGACGTCGATCGGGCGCGCCCCCAACGGGAAGGTGGACTACAAGCGGCACCGGGCCGAATCGATTGAGGAGCTGGCGGCGCCGGCGGGCTGAATTCGCTCGGGGGGCCCTGCCTCGGGTCGGTCTCTTTGGCCGGGTGGGGTCGGGCGGGCTGGGCAAACTGGGGCGATGTTCGTGGCCCCGGTCGATGCAACTCGTGGCGAGCCAGAGTGGCGAGCCTTCGTCGAGTCCCATCCCTTCGGGCACCTCGTTGCCCCCGGGGGGCTGGACCGTGAGATGCCCGTCGTCGTGCCGACCCAGTTCGTGCTGGCCGGCCACACGGTGTGGCTGCACCTGGTGCGCGCCAACCCGATCTTCGCCGCGCTCTCGGAGAATCCGCGCGTGCTGCTGAGCGTGGCGGACGACTGGGCCTTCGTCCCCTCGTCGTGGAAGGCGATCGATGCCGAGGACCCGCTGCTGGGCATTCCCACGACCTACTACGGAGCCGTACAGCTGGTGGGGACGGCGACCGTGCACGACGAGCGGACGGCACCCGGACATGTGGCCGCGATCCTGCGCCGGCAGCTGGCGGCCTTCCAGCCCGACGTCGAGGTGGCCGACCCGAGTGAGGCGCACGCCGCGAAGTTGTTCGGGATCCTCGGGATTGAGATCCGAGTGTCGGCGGTGACGGCCAAGTTCAAGTACGGGGGCAACGTCGACGAGGCGCACCGGCGAGCGGTAGTGGCGCGTTTGCAGTCGCGGCACTCGGTCGGCGACGAGGCGGCGGCCGGGCACGTGCTGCGCCGGCTGGGGGACGTCGAGGGTTGGGAGGGCCTGGAGCATTAGTCCGCGTTGGCGTTGGCGTCCGCGTCGGCGTGACTGAGCGGCCCGTCGTTACGTCGTGGGCGCGAGCTCGGCCGCTTGCGCCAGGTTGGCGAGCGTCTCCTCCATCTGCTGTTCGGCGTTGCTGGCTCCGTGGTCGCCCATGACCCGGGCGATGGCGGTGAACCACGGCTTGCGCTGGTCCCGCCAGGACTCGGTCACTCGGCAGCCGGTGTCCGTCTCCTCGAACTCATAGCGCCAGCTGGCCACAGCGAGGGGACCCGAGGTCACGGCGAACTCGAAGACCTTGCCCGGCTCGCAGCCGATGACGGTGACCGTTGTGGACCAACGCCGGAGTCCGTTCTTGTTCGTGCCCCTGAAGACGGCTCCGAGGGTTGGGCCGTTGGCACCCTTCACCCACTTGCCCCCCTTGTTCTCAGGCGACCAATCCCCCATCCGGGGCAGGTCGGAAACGAGCGCCCACACCTTGTCGGCGGGCGCGGCGATGTCGCGGGTTACTGCAGTCGGGTACGCCATGCGCCAGACCATAGGCCGTCGGCGCGCAATCGTCATCGTTCCCAACAGGCCCGTCGCTGGCGGAGGCTTCGCGGCGGAGCGCCGCGGAGCTGGGCGGAGCGCCGCGGAGCTGGGCGGAGCGCCGCGGAGCTGGGCGGAGCGCCGCGGAGCTGGGCGGAGCGCCGCGGAGCTGGGCGGAGCGGCGGGCGTTGCAAAGAGCTGTTCGACGGACCCCGTGCGTGTCTCCAAAAACCGTAAACAGGACTGTTGAGTGGCCGACTGCTTCAGAGGACCCGTGCGTGTCTCCAAAAACCATAAACAGGACTGTTGAGGATTGTGGCCTTCGTCGCCGTGACGATTGCCGACAGAATGAGAACGTGTTCTAATCTCCGGCCGATGGAGTTCAACCTCGCCGACCTGTTCGAGGCGGCCGTCGACGCGTACCCCGAACGGGAGTACGTGGTGGCGGACGGCAAGCGTCGGACCTACGCCGAGATGGAGGCCCGGGCCAACCAGCTGGCCCACTATTTGGCTTCAGAGGGCATCGGAGTCGGTGACCACGTCGGGATTTACGCCTACAACTCGGTCGAATGGGTGGAGACGGCTTGGGCGGTGTTCAAACTCCGGGCGATCTGGATCAACATCAACTACCGATACGTCAAGGACGAGCTCCAGTACCTGTTGACGAACGCCGACTTGAAGGCGCTCGTGCACCAGCGGGAATTCTCGCCCTTGGTCTCCGCGTTGCTGCCCGAGCTGCCCGACCTGCGGCTTCTGCTCGTCATCGAGGACGGCAGCGACGCCGAGCCCGCCCCGGGAGCGCTGACCTACGAGGAGGCCCTTGCCGGACAGTCCGAAGCGCGCGATTTCGGGCCGCGGACGGGCGACGACCTCTACATCCTCTACACCGGCGGGACCACCGGAATGCCGAAGGGTGTCGTGTGGAAACACAAGGACGTCTTCTACGCGCTCGGGGGCGGTACCGACCCGACCACCAACCAGCGGGTCACCGACCCATCGGTGATGGTGCAGAAGGGCGCGGGCGGCGGCATGGTGCATCTTCCGGTGGCGCCACTGATGCACGGGGCGACGCAATGGTCCGTCATGGGGCAGAGCTTCGTCGGCTCGAAGATCGTGCTGATGGCGAAGTTCGATCCGCACGACGTATGGCGTCTCGTGGGCGAGGAGCGTGTCAACTCGGTGATGATCACGGGGGACGCCATGGGCAAGCCGCTCATCGAGCGCCTCGACGAGCCCGATGCCGCGTCGTACGATCTGTCCTCCCTGCTCGCGGTGGTGTCCTCGGCCGCGCTGTTCTCGGCGCCGGTCAAGGACCAGTTCTTCGAGCGCCTGCCCAACCTCGTGATCACCGACGCCATCGGCTCGTCCGAGGGCGGCAACAACGGGATGACGGTGGTGACCGCTGGCAACACCGCCATGAAGAGCGGCCCGACCGTCCATCTCCTGGGCGAGACGGTCGTGTTCGACGAGGACCTTCAGTTGGTCGAGCCGGGCTCGGGCGTGATCGGCAAGATCGCCCGTTCCGGCGACATCCCGGTGGGGTACTACAACGACCCAAAGAAGACCGCCGAGGTCTTCCTCAGAGGTGCGCGGCACCCGCTACGTGATGCCGGGTGACTACGCCACCGTCGAGGCGGACGGATCGATCACGCTGCTCGGCCGGGGATCGATCGTCATCAATTCGGGCGGCGAGAAGATCTTCCCCGAGGAGGTCGAGTCGGCCGTGCGCTCGCACCCCGACGTCATGGACGCCGTCGTGTGTGGCGCCCCCGACGAGCGGTGGGGTCAGACGGTGGCGGCGATCATCCAGCCGCGCGTCGGCCACGAGGCGCCCTCGCTCGAATCGCTGCAGGAGCACTGCCGGACCAGCATCGCCGGTTACAAGCTGCCCCGCCGGCTTCATGTCGTCGGGGCGGTGGAGCGCTCTCCGAGTGGCAAACCCGACTACACGTGGGCTACGGCGATCGTGAGCACGACGGCGCCCGACGCTGCCACGCCGTCGGGCAGGAGCGAGCCCGCGACCTGACCGCAGCGCGTGCGACCATCGACACGCGCGAGACGTCGCGTTAGCGTGCGGCGATCACTCGGATGGCGAACATGTTCGGACGGGTTGCCCGGGAACAGCGTTGCGCACACTTGTTTGCGCCCGTCATCGCAGCGCTCACCCTGGTGACCCTGGTGGGAATGGCTCCCACCAACCCGACGAGTGCCGGCGCCACGTCACCGCCCGCTGACTCCGGCTCCTCTTGGACCGTGTACCACGGCAGTCCGCTCGGCACTGGGGTCGACACCTCGGGGGTGACCTTCTCTCCGGCCAGCGACGCCTGGACGTCCCCCGTCCTGGACGGCCAGGTGTACGGCGAGCCACTCGAGACCGGCGGCCGGGTCTTCGTGGCCACCGAGAACGACACGATCTACGCGCTCGCGGCGAATTCGGGTTCGGTCCTGTGGTCGACGCACGTCGGCACACCTGTGCCCTCGTCCAGCCTTCAGTGCGGCAACATCAACCCGGTCGTGGGCATCACGGGTACCCCGGTGATCGACGCCGACCGCGGGGAGATCTTCGCCGTGGCCGATGAGCTCGTCAACGGCGCGCCCGCCCACTTCTTGATCGGGCTGAACATCTACTCGGGGGCGTCGGAGCTCGTGGAGGGGGTCGACCCGCCGGGAGCCTCGACGCCCCACCTCCTGCAGCGGACCGGCCTCAACCTGGACGGTGGGAGCGTGGTCTTCGGGTACGGCGGCAACGCCGGCGACTGCGAGCCCTATCACGGCTGGATCGTCGGGGCGCCCGAAGGCGGTGGCGGCCCCGGTTTCTTCGACACGACGGGCAGCGTGCCAAACGGGACCCAGGGAGCCGTATGGATGGGCGGCGCAGCACCAGAGGTCGACGCGGCGGGCAACATCTGGGCCTCCACTGGCAACGGGTCGTCGGCGACCCCGTATGACGGGAGCGACTCCGTGTTCGAGCTGTCGTCAGGCCTGATCTCGGAGCAGCTCTTCGCACCGACGAGCTGGTCCTCGGACAACTCGCACGACCGCGACCTCGGCTCGACCGCTCCGGCGTTGCTCTCGAACGGCACGGCGCTGCAGGTGGGCAAGTCACAAACGGGCTACCTGCTGAATCAGGCAGATCTCGGCGGCATCGGCGGCCAGCTCATCACCGCGCCGCTGTGTGGCAGCGCCGACGCTGACGGCGGCGACGCCGTGGTGGGCTCCGTCGTCTACGTCCCATGTGACAGCGGGGTGGAGGCCGTTCAGACGAGCGACGCACCAGCGAGCATCTCCGAGCTCTGGAGCGCGGCCAGCGGCGCGCACGGTCCGCCGATCGTGGCGGGAGGCCTGGTGTGGTCCATCGGCGGCGGCAACCTCGACGGGATCAACCCGGCGAACGGCGCCACCGTGGAGCAGCTACCCATCGGTGGCGAAGCGAACCACTTCCCGACGCCGTCGGTGGGCGACGGTCTGCTGCTGGCCCCGATCACCGACCAAGTCGTGGCGTTCTCCGGCTCGGCCGGGCTGCCCGGACCCCCGGCACCTCCGCCACCGGCACCGCCCAACGCGTCGTACTGGCTCACCGCGTCCGACGGCGGGATCTTCAGTTTCGGCAACGCCGGGTTCTATGGATCGACCGGCGGCACGCCGTTGAACCGACCGGTGGTGGGCATGGCACCCACGGCGTCCAAGGGCGGCTATTGGCTCGTCGCGTCCGACGGAGGCATCTTCTCCTTCGGGAATGCGGCCTTCCACGGCTCAGAAGGAGGCAAGGCGCTGAACGCTCCGATCGTGGGCATGGCCGCAACTCCCGATGGCAGCGGGTATTGGCTCGTGGCCTCCGACGGAGGGATCTTCAGCTTCGGCGACGCGACTTTCTTCGGATCGATGGGTGGCCAGCGGCTCAACGCCCCGATCGTCGGCATGTCGGCGACGAGGGACGGGTTCGGCTATTGGCTCGTCGCTTCCGACGGCGGGATCTTCAGCTTCGGCGATGCCTTGTTCCACGGCTCGATGGGCGGCACACGCTTGAACAAGCCGATCGTGGGCATGGCGGCAACACCCGACGCGCTCGGTTACTGGCTCGTCGCTTCAGACGGGGGGATCTTCAGCTTCGGGGACGCCGGGTTCTTCGGCTCGACGGGCGGCATCGCGCTCGTCCGGCCGGCGGTCGCCATGGCTCCCACTCCCGACGGGCGCGGGTACTGGATTGCTGCCTCCGACGGCGGCATCTTCAGCTACGGCGACGCCAACTTCGACGGCTCCGAGGGTGGGGTCGTGCTCAATCGGCCGGTCGTTGGTATGGCGTCAGCCAGCTGAAGTCTCCCGCCACCACATACATTGGCGGTATGCCGGCCTGGCGTTCACCAATCATGGCTCGGCCTCTCTCGTCGGTGAGTGTGAGCGCCAGCTCGTCCATGAATGGTGGATGTTCGTCGACGATGGGGACCGTCCTTGTCCCATTGTCGATGGGTCCCAACCGGGTCGCGAGCCGGCGTCGTTGAGCACGTGGTGTCCTCGGGCGAGATCCTCCTGCTGACCGGCTCTCCGGGCAGCGGCAAGACCACCATCGCGCCGCTGGTGGCGGACCATCGCGTGCCCTCGGCCTGCCTCGACCTCGACTGGTTCTTCGCCAAGTTGCGACAGGGTGCGATCGAACCTTGGCGAGGGGAGTCGCACGCGCAGAACCGCGTCGTGCTGCGCGCCGCCGCTGAGTCCGTCGCCGCGTTCGCCCAGGGCGGGTATTACACGGTGGCCGAGGGCATCCTCTACCCCTTCATGCTCGACCTCTTCGTGCAGGCTTGCGCTCCCCACACGCTCACGCTCAATTACGCGGTCCTGCGAGCGCCGATCGGGGTCGTGCAGCAACGCGTGCAGGATCGCCGGTTGGAGCCGGCGCATGCCGACGCCCTGGCCGAGGCCTCCGTGGTCGACGATCTGTGGACACAGTTCGAGCGCCAGGGCGTGGGCGCGCTGCATGGAGTGGACTCGGGCGCCCGCAGTCCCGAGGAGATCGCCGACGAGATCGACCGGCGGATGGCGGCGGGCGACTTCCGCCTGTAGCGGCCGCGTTACTTGGAGGCGGTCGGCGCCGCCAGGCGCTGCTTCGTCGTCGAGTGGGCCGGGTCCTTGTCGTACTGCGGCAGCACGGTCGTGCCGAATGTCTCGACGGCCTCCTGGCAGTTCTCGAGCGAGATGGAGGTCGACAGCATGCCGAACGACAGCTGGTCCGCCCCGGTCCCGGCGTACCGCTCGATACACTTCGCCACCTCTTCGGGGCTGCCGATGGCCATTTCGCCGGCGGCAATGGCCGCATCGAGCTGGTCCGCGGTGATGGGCGGGATCGTCTCGGGCCACTGGGGGATCCCGGCCGGCCGCGGGAACGTGTCCAGGTAGCGGAACAGGATGCTGATGAAGTAGTTCGTGTCGGCATCGAGGAAGACCTTGCGGGCCTTCGCCCCGTCCTCCATGCACAGCATCTGCGTCGTCACCATCACGTTGTTGTTGACGAAACCGCCGACCGGGTTCTTGCAGTCCTCGATCTTCTCCTTGTAGCGGCTCACGAGCGGGGTGAGCGCCTCGGGGCTCGAGAAGCCGAAGCACAGTACGCCGACGCCCAACTCAGCGGCGAGGTCGAAGGTACCGGGGCTGCCGGCCGCCATCCAGAGGGGCGGGTGCGGCTTGGAGTAAGGCTTGGGCAGCACGTTGCGCGACGGCATGGAGAAGAACTTGCCGTCGTAGCTGTACTCCTCGTCCTTCCACATGCGCACGATCTGGGGGAGGGTCTCGGCCACCATCTCGCGGGTGAGCTCCGGGTCCTCGATGCCGAAGCCCTTTTGCTCGGTCGTCGACGAGCCGCGGCCGGTGCCGAACTCGAAGCGTCCGCCGGAGAGGTGGTCGAGCATGGCGACGCGCTCGGCGATGCGGGCGGGGTGGTTGACCGGGGGCGTGATGTTGAAGATGCCCGAGCCGAGGTGGATGTTGTTCGTGCGGGCGGCGGCATAGGCGAGGAACGACTCGTTCGCAGACAGGTGCGAGTAGGTGGTGAGGAAGTGGTGCTCGGTGACCCAGGCGTACTTGAACCCAGCTTTGTCCGCCGCCTCCACGTAGGCGATCTCGTCCATGATGCGGTCGTGCTCGGCCGACGCACCGTGTTGCTCGACGTACCGGGGCAGCACGCACACGCTGTTGAAGATGCCGAATTCCATGGTCTGCACGTCCTCGTCTACGGTGCCGCGGTCCGTTCCGCCAGCGTCCCTGGGACCGTAACAGGTGGAACGATAAAATGCAACGTGTTCCAATAATGGGCGTTCCAGCCCTGGTCAGAAAGGTTTGGAGGTGGAGTGAGCCCAGCTGACGCAGGGGTGGATGGCGGCGGTCCGGGACCGCTCGAGACGGTCGCAGCTGGCGTGCTGGCGCGGGTCGACGACCCCGGCCTCGGCCTGTGGGCGGGCGAGCTGCGCCTCAGCCACGCCGAAGTGGTCTCGCGTGCGGCGGCCCGGGCGGCCTGGTTGCAGGCGGGGCGGGTCGGTGGGGTTCCGTTCCACGTGGCGGTCCTGCTCGACAACGTGCCCGAGTTCGTCTTCTGGCTCGAGGCGGCGGCGCTCGCCGGTGCGGTCGTCGTCGGAGCCAACCCGACGCACCGCGGCGACGAGCTCGTGCGGGACCTCACCCACACCGAGTGCCAGTTCCTCGTGACCGACTCGGCGTCGCTGCCGCTCCTCGAGGGGTCGCGGGTCGGCGACGCCCTGGGCATCGTGACCGCGTCGAACCCCCGGATCCTCGTGGTCGACACGGCGGAGGGCCAGTCGCGTGTCCGCGCGTTCGAGGGCGCGGCCGCGTCGGAGGTCGCCGACGAGTCCGTGACCCCCGATTCGCTCGGGTACCTGATCTTCACTTCGGGGACGTCGGGCGCCCCGAAAGCGTGCCGGTGCACGCAGGGTCGCCTGGCCCGCATCGGCGTCGTCGCGTCCCAGATGTTCTCGCTCGGTCCGGCCGACGTCTGCTATCTGGCCATGCCGCTCTTCCACTCCAACGCCTTGATGGCCGGCTGGGCCCCGGCGCTGATGGCCGGCTCGACGTTCGCGCTCCCCTCGACGGGGCGCTTCTCGGCCTCGGGCTTCCTGCCCGACGTGCGCGCCTCGGGGGCGACGTACTTCAACTACGTCGGGAAGCCGCTGTCCTACATCTTGGCGACGCCCCAGGGGCCCGACGACGCCGACAACCCGCTGGTGCGCGTGTTCGGCAACGAAGGCTCGGCCGATGACCTGGGCCGCTTCGCCGAGCGCTTCGGGGTCGCGGTCACCGACTCCTACGGCTCGACCGAGGGTGGCGCCACCGTGGCGCGCACGCCCGACACGCCTCTCGGTGCGCTCGGCCGCGCCCCCGAAGGCACCGTCGTGCTGAATTCGGCCACCGGCGAGGAGTGCCCGCCCGCCCGCTTCGACGCCCACGGCCGCCTGTTGAACGCGGAGGATGCCATCGGTGAGCTCGTGTCCAAGACGGGGGGAGCGGGCTTCGAGGGGTACTGGCGCAATGACGAGGCCGAGACGGCACGACTGCGCGAGGGCTGGTACTGGACCGGCGACCTCGCCTACCGCGACGAGGCCGGCTTCTTCTACTTCGCCGGGCGCGACCACGACTGGCTGCGCGTCGACGGGGAGAACTTCGCATCCGCGCCGATCGAGCGGATTCTGCAACGGCACCCCGACATCGTGCTGGCGTCCGTGTACGCCGTGCCGGACCCGGTGGTGGGCGACCAGGTCATGGCGGCCGTACAGCTGCGGCCGGGTGTCGATGGTCTCGACGGTTCTTCGTTGCTTGGTTTTCTGGCCGAGCAGGGCGACCTCGGGACGAAGTGGGCGCCGCGCTTCGTCCGGATGAGCGCGTCGCTGCCGATCACGGCGACCAACAAGGTGCTGAAGCGATCGTTGCGAGCCGAGCGTTGGAACTGCACCGAGCCCGTGCTGTGGCAGCCGGACAAGGGTGGGCCCTACCGCCCGTTGGATCGCGACGAGGCGGTGGCGCTCGAGTCGGCGGTGGGCGACCGGGTCATTTGAAATCGCCTCGTGCGTGTCTCTGATGAGAGCGCCGTGGGTGTCTCTGATGAGAGCGCCGTGGGTGTCTCTGAAAACTATGCACGGGCGTGTTTACGGTTTTTCGAGAACTTCGGCCGGGCGACCCATGAGGCCTCGAGCGGCCCTGCACCTATGTCCAACGAGAGCGCCGTGGGTGTCTCTGAAAACTATGCACGGGCGTGTTTACGGTTTTTCGAGAACTTCGGCCGGGCGACCCATGAGGCCTCTAGCGGCCCTGCACCTATGTCCAACGAGAGCGCCGTGGGTGTCTCTGAAAACTATGCACGACCCCGCTTATAGTTTTCGGAGACATCCGGCAGAGGGCGCTCAGCGATCGACGCCAAGCACCAACGCGCTGGTCGGGACCCCCGTCCCGGCCGTCACCACCACGTGCTCCAACCCGGCGACCTGGTTGACCGACGTACCACGCACCAGCCGGACCGCCTCGGCGATCCCGTTCATGCCGTGCAGGTAGGCCTCGCCGAGTTGGCCGCCGTGCGTATTGATGGGCAGCGCGCCCCCGAGCTCGATGCGACCTTCACGCACGAAGTCCTTGGCTTCGCCCTTGGCGCAGAAGCCCAGCTCCTCCAATTGGTAGAGCACGTACGGCGTGAAGTGGTCGTAGAGGATGGCGGCCTGCATGTCCGCCGGACCGAGGCCCGAGGTCTCCCAGAGCTGGCGTGCCACCACGCTCATCTCGGGCAGCCCGAGCAGGTCGTCGCGGTAGTAGCTCGTCATCATGTCCTGCCCCGCGCCCGAGCCTTGCGCCGCGGCGCGAATGACCACCGGCGCCGCGCCCAGGTCGCGTGCCCGCTCGAGTGAGGTCACGACGAGCGCCTGCCCGCCATCGGTCTCCTGGCAGCAGTCGAGGAGATGGAGAGGCTCCACGATCCAGCGGCTGGCCTGGTGCTCCTCGAGGGTGATCGGCTGCTCGTAGAACCATGCCTTCGGGTTGGTCGCTGCGTGCTTGCGGTCGGCCACCGCCACGCGCCCCAGGTCCTCACTGGTCGCTCCTGTCACGTGCAGGTAACGCTGGGCTGCCATGGCCACCCACGACGCCGGCGTGAGCAACCCGACCGGCAGGTAGGACGCCATGTGCGCGTTCTCGGCGTTCGGCATCGGGGGCCGGCCCTGTACCCCGGCGCCGAAGCGGTTGCCCGAGCGCTCGTTAAACGCCCGGTAGCACACGACCACGTCGGCGACGCCCGAAGAGACCGCGAGCGCGGCCTGCTGAATGGTGGCGCATGCTGCACCACCGCCGTAGTGGATGCGGCTGAAGAACGTGAGATCGCCGACGCCCAGGCTGCGGGCGATGTCGATGTCGGGGTTGGTGTCGGAGGAGAACGTGACCATGCCCTGCACCTCCGAGGGCGCGATGCCCGCGTCCCCGAGGGCGGAGGCGACGGCCTCGACCGCCAATCGCAATTCCGAGCGACCCGAGTCCTTCGAGAATTCCGTGGCGCCGATGCCGGCGATGGCGGTGGTGCCGGAGAACGAGTGCGGCATCAGGCGGACCCTCCCCCACCGCCTGCGCTCCCGCCGTCCTCGCCGTCCTCGCCGAGCGGCAGGATCACTTGGACGGTGCCCGTCACGTGGTCGCCCAGGTCGTTGGCGCCGCGGATCGAGACGGTGACCACACCGCTCCGGCCGTCGTCGCCGAGCGGGCCCTTGTCGGTGACCGAGCCGGTCAGCGTCATGGTGGAGTCGGGGTGGTTGGGCGCGCCGAGGCGGATGTTCACCTCGGCCAGCCGGCTGCGCGGCCCCGACCAGTCGGTGACGTAGCGACCGACCAGCCCGTTCGTCGTGAGGATGTTCATGAAGATGTCCTTCGAGCCGCGGTCGCCGGCCAGGATGTGGTCGTGGTGCACGTCCTGGTAGTCGCGGCTGGCGATGGCGCCCGACACAATCAGCGTGCGGGTGATCGGCAGCACCAGCGTGGGCAGCTCGTCGCCCACCGACACGTCGAAAAAGGTGGGCCCGGCCGCGGCGGATGCCTTCGCCATCATCGCGCCGCCTCCGACTCGGCTTTCGCCAGCGCGTCCGCGGCAATGGCGGCTCCGAGCTTCGAGAGCTGCGCGCTCGGCCCGCCCAAGAGCAATTCGATCTGCTTGCCCCACAGGAAGTACCGGTGGATCGGGTACGTGATGTCGGCGCCCATGCCGCCGTGCAGGTGCTGGGTGGCGTGCACCGCCCGCTGGCCGCGTTCGGAGGCCTGCCACTTGGCGACCCGCGCCGCCTCCGTCGCGTCGCGGCCGGTGTCGTAGCGCCACGCCGCGTTCTGCCACGTGACCCGCATCGCCTCGATGTCGATGGCGGCGTCCGCCGCTCGCAGCATCGTGCCCTGGAACGTCGAGAGCGGCCGGCCGAACTGGTGGCGCGTGTTGAGGTACGAAGCGGTCTGGGTCAGCGCCGCCTCGCACACGCCCACCTGCAGCGCGCACAACCCGATCGCCGCGGCCATGAGCAGGTCGTCGAGGGCGGCCCGCCCCGCCGCGGGTGCCGCGAGGATCTCCTCGGGCCCGATGCGCACGGCGGCGAGGTGCAGATGCGGGTGGATCTCGCGGTTGGTGGTCACCGTGCGCTCGAGCGCGACGCCGGCGGCCTGGGGGTCGACGAGCGCGAGGAGCACGCCCCCGTCCCCGGTGTGGGCCGGCACGACGATGCGCGCGGCGAGGTGCGCCTGCGGCACGGCCAGTTCCGTGCCTTCGAGCACCCACCCATCGTCCGCCGCGGTGGCGCGCACGGGCGGCGTGGACGTCGGGCTGGCCGAGCTCCCGGTCAACGCGGCGCTGAGGACCGTCTCGCCGGCGACGACGCCGGGCAGCCAGCGCGTTCGTTGGGCGGCCGAGCCGAACCGGGCGATCGGGAGCGCGCCCAGCACGAGCGTCGTCCACAGCGGCACTGGCGCCACCGAGTTGCCCTGCGCCTCAATGAGCAGGCCGAGCTCCATGAGGCCTTGACCGGCCCCGCCCTCGGACTCGGGCACGGCGAGGCCGAGGAGGTCGGCATCCGCCAGCGCGCGCCACAAGTCACGGTCGATCCGGTCGTCGCTGCGCTCCACCGCGCCGACGCGTTCGGGGTCCACCAGGCCGGCGAACAGGCCGGTCGCCGCCTCCGAGACGGCCAGCTGCTCGTCGCCGAAACCGAAGTCCATCAGTCCTCCTCCCCGGCGGCCGCGCCCGCCGGCACGAAGACCGGGAGCGACAGCTCGTCGTCGTGATCGACCAACTCGGCGCGCAGCGCCATCCCGATCCGGATGTCGTCGTGCTCGACCTGGCCCAGGTTGGCCACGACCCGGGTGCCCTCCTCGAGCTCGATCAGGCCGATCGGCAGCGGGTACTCGAACGACGGCACCTGGGGGTAGTGCACGACGACGTAGGAGTACAGCGTCCCGCGGCCGCTCGAGATGACCGTGTCCCACTCGAGCGACCCGCAGACCGCGCACGCCGGCAGCGGCGGGTGGCGCAGCGCGCCGCACGAGGTGCAGCGCTGGATGAGCAGCTCGTGGGCGCGGGCCCCCTCGAACCAGAACGCGTTGTCCTGGGTGAGGGCGGGGCGTGGGCGCAGCGGGCGAGGTGGCTTGCGGTCCTGCGGCAGGAACTTGAGGATGCGAAAGCGCATGGTGGCCACCGGCTCGCCGGCGTCGAAGAGCGCCTGCACCTGCTCGGGCGCCACCGGCGCCGGCGGCACGTCGGCCTCGGGCACCGCGACGAAGTCCAGTCGCGTGGTGAGGAAGCGCCCCGTGCCGAGCCCGGTGCGCTTGGGGTCCGAGACGGACTCGATCACCGAGCGCACCAGCACGCGATCGCCTCTCACCAGGGGGCGCCCGTAGCGCTGCTCGCAGTTGGTGGCGACGACCGAGGTCAACCCCTCGTCATCGAGCAGCTTCATCAACCGGTCGTTGGGCCCGTCGCCTTGCGAGGCGCCCGCCGCCCGGGCCGTCTCGATGTCGTTGGACGCCTTCAGTCCCCGCATGATCCAGGCCTGCAACATGGTCGGTGGGGCGACGAGCTCGTCGTACCCGGCCTGGCGCGCCGCGACGTCGGAGACGTAGACCGGGTTCTCGTCGCCCATGGCCTCGACCCAGTGGCGGATCATGGGCAGGTTCACCGCATCGGGCGACAGGTTGGGCGGGCCGGAGATTGAGCCGACCAGCTCCATCAGCTCCGCGCTGTGATCGGGGTAGGAGGCCAGTTCCTCGAAGCGCTCGGATCCGTTCGAGCCGGTCGACCCGTTCGACGCGCGTGCGGCGGCGGCGCTCACCGCGCCCCCGCGTCATGCCCAGCCCGGCCGTGGCGACGATCTCGCGCTGCACCTCGTTGACCCCGCCGCCGAACGTGTTCACCTGCGCCTGGCGCCCCGTCGCCTCGAGCCGTCCCCGCAGGAGCGCGCCGGGCGACCCGGGCGTCAGGTAGCCGGCCGCACCGACGACGCCCGAGAGCAGACGGGCGACCTCGAGGATGCGCTCGGTCCCGAACACCTTGATCGACGACGACTCGGCCCCTGTGAGCTCGCCGTCCGCCACGTGTACCGCCATGCGCCAGTTGAGCAGCCACATGGCATCGAGCTCGGCCTTGCACTTGGCCAGGTCCATCTGCACCCAGCCCTGCTCGATCACCGTGTGGCCCTCGTCCGTCGGCTGGGTGGCCGCCCAGTTCACGACCTCTTCGTACAGCGAGAGGGCGAGGCCGCTCCACGCCGCCAACCCGACCCGCTCGTGGTTGAGCTGGGTGGTGATCATCCGCCAGCCCTCGTTCTCCTCTCCCACCCGGTTCGCCACCGGCACGCGCACGTTGTCGTAGAACGTCTGCGTCGTGGTGAGGCCGCCGACCGTGTTGATGATGGAGCACGCAAATCCCGGCGTCGCCGTGGGCACGCACAGGATCGAGATGCCCTTGTGCTTCGGCGCGTCGGGATCGGTGCGCACGGCCAGCCAGACGTAGTCGGCCATGTCGGCCCCGGAGGTGAAGATCTTCGCCCCGTTCACCACGTATTCCTCGCCGTCGCGCAAGGCCCGGGTGCGCAACGAGGCCAGGTCGGTCCCCGCCTCGGGCTCGGTATAGCCGATGGCGAAGTTGAGCTCGCCGGCGAGGATCTTGGGCAGGAAGAACGCCTTCTGCTCGTCGGTGCCGAAGCGCATGATCGTCGGGCCGACCGTGTTGATGGTGACGAAGGGGAACGGCGCACCGGCGCGCCGGGTCTCGTCGAAGAAGATGAACTGGTCGGTGGCGGGCCGGCCCTGCCCCCCGAACTCGCTCGGCCAGCCGATGCCGAGCCAGCCGTCCTTACCGATCTGGCGCACGACCTCGAGCCAGGCGTCGCCGCCCTCGCCACCCCCGGCCAGACCCTGGCGCACCTCGTCGGTCAGCAGCTCGGCGTAGTAGTGCCGCAGCTCGGCGCGCAGCTGCTGTTGCTCGGGGCTCTCTTCGAGGAACATCGTGGGGCAGCCTCGCGTGCTCGCCGCGGTCCCTGCCAGGTCAAGGCCGCGCTCGCCCAAAAATGTAACACGTTCTCGTTTCGCCGGGCCGCGGTGGGCGGCGAACCCCGAGGGTTCTGGGCCTCAGCCCGCCTCGCCCAGCGCCAACGGGCCCAGCACGCCGAGCCAGTGGTTCCAGCCCTCCTCGTGCGAGGGGCGGAACCGCTCGGGCAAGCCGCGGTGCGTGAGCGTGACGACGGTGTCGTCCCCGTCCTCTTCCAGGACGACCTCGACCATGCTGCTCCCGGGAGGGAGGTCGGGTTCGTCGAGCACGCCCCAGGAGAAGACGACCCGGTACGGGGGGTCGACCTCCACGAAGGTCCCGCGGGCCCGGCCGCCGCCGCGGACGTCGAGCGCGAGGCTTCCGCCCGGGCGAGCGTCGAGCTCTGCGGTCTCGGCGAGCCACCGCACCGCCAGCGTCGCGTCGGTGAAGTACGGGAACACGACGTCGGGCGGCGCGGCGATGCGGACACTGGCCGTCAGCGGCGGTGACGGCGTCGCGGGGGGTGTGGTCATGGCACTCGCTTTCTCGGTCGTCTCGGGTGGTCGTGCTCGACCGCTTGCTTCAGTCGCTCCAGTGCGTCGGGCCAGAACTCGTCGAGGAGGTCGCGGACCGGCTCGAGCGAGTCGCGGCGGAACCGGTACAGGCGGCGGGTGCCCTCGCGCCGCTCCTCGACGAGACCCGCCCGCTTGAGCACGGTCAGGTGCTGGCTGACCCCCTGCTGGGTCAGCGCGAAGTGTGCAGCGATCTCCCCCGCCGGCAACTCGTCGACGCGGATGAGCCGGATGATGTCGCGTCGGTTGGGATCGGCCAGCGCCCGCAGGACCGCATCGGGTCCTGCGGGCGCTTCGGTCTCGTCGGATCCCGGCATCATCGGCCCATTCTCCTGGATTCCGGTTCCGCCGTTGGGGTCAAGCGCTCCGATGCGGGCTGCCCTGTCCCGTGTTCACGTACGCCGACAAGCTGGCCAGGAAGTGTGCCCACCCGGCGAAGCAGAAGTCGTAGCACTCGAGCTGCGGAGTCAGGCCGGCGTGGCGGAACCGCAGCTGGGTCCCCGCTCCTGCGGGCATCAGCTCGAAGACGATGGTCGTGCCGACCCATTCCGGCGTGTGCGGCGCCCCGAGCACGGTCCACTCGACCCGCTGAGGCGAGAAGGACGCCACCTCGATGGAAACGGTGCGGCCCTCGTCGAAGTCGGCCTGGAACACGCCGCCCGCGGCGGCTGATCCCGACGTCGGGCCCCACCACCGGCTGATCCCGTCAACGGTCGCCAGCGCGCCGATCGCCTGGTCGGGCGAGGGGGTCAGCGCCAGGACGGAGACGAAGTCCTTGGTCTTGGTCTTGGTCTTGGTGGACGTGGTGCTCATGGCTCTATTTCCTTTCTCGGTAGTTCACAACTGATTACTTGTACAAGTATCTACTTGTGATCGACGATTGTCAACTCCCCGTGGAGCGGTCGCGGGCCGTGCCTATGATCAACTGACACACGTTCTAAAAATGACCGCGAAAGGCCAGGCACCACGCATCGGCCTGGGCACGCGAAAGGGGGGACCTTGAGCCTCGAGGAGATCGACCTCATCGACGGGCGGAACTTCGTTGCGGGGGTGCCCCACCAGTGGTTCGCCGAGCTGCGCCGCGAGGCGCCCGTCTTCTGGCACCCCGAGGAGATCGCCCCGCGCGGCGGCTTCTGGGCCGTCACGCGTTACGACGACTGCGTCCACGTCAACCGCGACTGGGAGCAGTTCTCCTCGGCGCGCCGCGGCTCGCTCTTCCACGAGATGGAAGAGGACCAACTGGCCCAACAGCGGCTGATGATGGTGAACATGGACCCGACCATGCACACGCGCTATCGCCGCCTCGTCAACAAGGGCTTCACCCCGAAGATGGTGCGCGACCTCGAGGCGACCATCGTCGGGTACGCGGACGGCATCATCGACTCGGTGTGCGAGCGCGGCACCGCCGACTTCGTCGAGGAGATCTCCGCCGAGCTCCCCCTCCTCGTCATCGCCGAGCTCCTCGGTGTGCCCCAGGAGGACCGGCGCATGGTCTTCGACTGGTCCAACCGGATGATCGGGTCCGAGGACCCCGAGTACCAGGTCCCGGGCGCGGACCCGGGCGAGGCGGCCGTGCAGGTGTACGGCTACGCGGAGGAGCTGGCCTCCCAACGGCGCCTGGCCCCCAGGCAGGACCTGGTCTCGGTCCTCATCGATGCCGAGGTGGAGGGCGAGAAGCTCGACCAGCTCGAGCTCGACCTCTTCTTCATGCTGCTCGTCGTGGCCGGCAACGAGACCACCCGGAACCTGATGTCGGGCGCCATGACCGCCTTCTTCGACCACCCCGACCAGTGGGAGCTGCTGCGCCAGCACCGCTCGCTCCTGCCGGGCGCAGTCGAGGAGATGCTGCGCTACGTCACCCCGGTCATGCACTTCCGCCGGACCGCCACCGCGGACATGGAACTGCGCGGCCAGCAGATCAAGGAGGGCGACAAGATCGTCTTCTGGCACACGTCGGCCAACCGCGACGAGGACGCCTTCGAGAACCCGGACACCTTCGACGTGACGCGCTCGCCCAACAACCACATCGCCTTCGGCGGCGGCGGGCCGCACTTCTGCCTCGGCGCCAACCTCGCCCGCATGGAGATCATGGTCATGTTCGACCGGCTGCTCGACCGCGTGCCCGACCTGCGCCTCGACGGCGAAGTCCAGCGCCTCCAGTCGAACTTCATCAACGGCACCAAGCACATCCCGGTCGCGTTCGCACCGTCCGCCCCTGTCGGGGGCACGCCGCTGCCCGCCCGGGCCCGCTGAGGTGACCCCGACGCCCGGACGCGCCGGAGCGCCGGTGCGCTTCCACCAGGCCGTCAGCTTCCTGCCCACCCGCCAGGCGGTGCCGCTGGCGAGGGCGTGCAACGAGCTGGGGTACGCGGGCATGTACGTCTCGGACCATCTCTTCAACCCGCGCCACCTGTCGTCGCGCTACACCTACTCCGAGCGTGCCGACGGCCACCCCGGCTGGGAGGCGGAGACGCCGTGGCCCGACCCCATGACCCTCATCGCGGGGATGGCAACGGTGGCCGAGCACCTCGTCTTCACCACCGGCGTCTACATCGCGCCGGCCCGCGACCTCATCACCGTGGCCAAGTCGGTGGCCACGGCCGCGGTCGTGTCGGACAACCGGGTGCGCCTCGGCCTCGGCGTGGGCTGGTGCAAGGAGGAGTTCGACCAGACGGGCCAGGACTTCGCCACCCGCGGCAAGCGACTAGACGAAATGATCGTCGCGCTGCGCGCCCTGTGGCATGACGGCTGGGTCGAGTTCCACGGCGACTACTACGACGTCCCGGAGTGCCAGATGCTCCCCGCCCCCACCGAGGTGGTCCCGATCATCGGCGGTGGGCACTCCCCGGTGGCGCTGCGCCGCGCCGCCGCCTTGTGCGACGGCTGGATCGCCGCCGGCGCCTACAGCGAGGAGGACGCCTGGATGCACCTGGCCAACCTGCGCGAGGCGCTCAAGAAGGCGGGCCGCCAGGACGAGGACTTCACCGTCTACATGTCGCTCAACGAGCGCCCCGACCCAGATCTCTACCGGCGCTTTGCCGACGCCGGCGTGACCGACATGGTGTGCGCGCCCTGGATGTTCGTCGACGTCGCGCCGGGCACGCCCGATGACGAGGCGCTGGCGGCCCGTTTGGGCGCGGTGCGCTGGTTCGCCGACGAGATCATCGCCAACGTCTGACGCCGAGGATCGCGAGAGGAGCCCTACGTGAAGACGATGAAGATCGGCCTGCAGCTCGGGTACTGGGGCTCGGGGCCGCCGCCGGACGCGCTCGAGCTCGTGATGGAGGCCGACCGCCTCGGCTACGACTCCGTCTGGACGGCGGAGTCCTACGGTTCCGACGCCCTCACCCCCCTGGCCTGGTGGGGCTCGCGCACCGAGCACGTCCGGCTCGGCACCTCGCTGTGCCAGCTGTCGGCGCGCACGCCGACCGCCATGGCCATGGCGGCGCTGACGCTCGACCACCTCTCGGGCGGGCGCTTCGTGCTCGGTCTCGGCGTGTCGGGCCCCCAGGTCGTCGAGGGCTGGTACGGCCAGCCCTTCCCTGCGCCGCTCGCCCGCACGCGCGAGTACGTCGACATCGTCCGCCAGGTCCTGGCGCGCGCCGCGCCGGTGACCAACGACGGCCCGCACTACCCGCTCCCGTATCCGGGCGGCACCGGGCTGGGTAAGCCGCTCAAGCCGATCGTGCACCCGCTGCGGGCCGACGTCCCGATCGTCCTCGGCGCCGAGGGACCCAAGAACGTCGCGCTGGCGGCTGAGATCGCGGACGGCTGGTTCCCCATCTTCTTCTCCCCGAAGGCCATGTCCTCCTTCGAGGCGTCGCTCGACGAGGGGTTCGCCCGGCCGGGCGCGCGCCGCTCGGCGGCCGACTTCGAGGTGCTGGCCTTTGCGCCGACCGTCATCAACGACGACACCGAGACGGCAGCGGACGGGTTCCGGCCGTATCTCGCCCTCTACATCGGCGGCATGGGCGCCAAGGAGATGAACTTCCACTTCGACGTCTTCGCGCGCATGGGCTACGAGGGTGCGGCCCACAAGATCCAGGACGCCTACCTCGACGGGCGCAAGGACGACGCCGCGGCGGCCGTCCCGACGGCCATGGTCGAGGACATCGCACTGGTCGGCTCGGTCGCCAAGATCCGCGACGACCTCGAGGCCTGGCGCGCGTCGCGGGCCACGACGATGCTCATCAACGGCGACCTCGCGACGCTGCGCACCATGGCCGAGCTCGTGCTCGGCTGAGCCTCGCCCCGCTACCCGACGACGGAGCGGGCGAAGTCGTCGGCGCGCCCTCGCAGGAGGCCGACGTCGAGCCCGGCGCCGAACGCGTTGAAGGCCATGACGCCCGTGAAGTCGTCGTCCCACGTGAGCAGCTCGGCGGCGTCCCACCACGGGTCGTGGGTGTAGGAGGGATTGGCCCGCACGTACTCGGCCAGGAATTCGTCGGCGGCGGCGCAGCCGTCGACGAGCGCCAGGTTGGCCCGGGTGTGCGCGACCTCGGCGCCCTGCGGTCCCCAGCAGCCGAACGCCCAGTCCACGATGCCGCTCAGCACCCCGTCGCGCCACAGCAGATTGCCGGGGTGAAAGTCGCGATGGATGAACATGCGCGGCGAGGCCGGCTCGGGACCGCCGGCTCGCGCCACGACACGGGCCCACGTCTCGGCGTTCGTGCTCCATCCGGGCGTCGCGACACGGCTCGCGGTCGAACCAGTGGTGGAACGCGGGCAACCGGGTCGTCACGCGGGCGGTGTGCAGCCGGGTCAGCGGTTCGACCAGGCGCATCGGATCGAGGCCGTGGACGATGGGCGCGCCCTCGAGGTAGGTCATCGCCAGCGTCGGGTGTCCGGCCTGCGTGCCGGCCGGATCGGCCGCCAACGGCCTCGGCACGACATCCCCGAGGATGGCGTGGGCCGCTCGGAGCACCGTCGCCTCGTCGGCCACCAGGTCGGGCAGACGCTCGAGCAGCCGCGCGTCGAGATAGCGACGGAGCACGATCAGGTCACCGTCCACCTCGACGAGATCGAGCTCGGACGTGACGCCAAAGCTCAGCGAGCGGAGGCGGCGGGCCGGCGACCCCAGCACACCTGCGACCCAGGCGAGGGCCGGGTCGTCGCGGGTGCCGTCCGGTTCAGCCACCGGCACAGGGCGGCGACGCTTTCGGGGCGGCGACGCCGTGGGCGGTCGACGCGTCGAGGAGCGCCACGTCGCGGCGCAGCACGCGCACGGTGTTCGAGCCCTCGCCGCCGTAGGTGTAGCCCTGCGTGTACGCGTTCCCCGACGGGCTGTCGTCGGTGTGGGTGGGCGTGCCGGGGATCGGCTCCATGCCGGTGTCCTCGTTCCAGTCGTCCCACGAGGTGAGCATGACCATGGGCAGCGTCGGGTCGAGCTCGGGGATCGCGACGCACCGGAAGAGGTGGTCGAACGTCGAGGCCGGGCCGGCTCCCGGTGTCCACTGCCGGGGCTCCACCGGGTGGTTCGTGGCCAGGCGGTAGCCGCGGTCGTTGAAGCCCGGCTGGACGTCGGGGATCACCGGGACACGGTTGTCCGTCGCGTCGCGGTATGCGCTCAGCAGGGACTGCTGGTCGGCCACGAGGTTGGTCGGGCCGGGATAGCCGGTCGAGTCCTTGACGGGGCCGAGCATCGGGTTCGAGTCGCCGAAGTACAGGGTGTAGGACGTCACCGCGTCCAACTGCTCCATGCGGGACGCCTGCGGTGTCGTGGTGAGCTCGACGTCACCCGACTGGACCTGCGCCTCGGGCGTCACGCGCCAGTAGACCTCGTCGCCGATGAAGAACGGGTCGAAGCCGCGCCGCTCGAGGACCGTGCGCGCCCCGCTGATCATGCCCGCCACGTCGCCCGTCAGCGTCCGCGTCAGGTAGAGGAACACCACGGGCCGGCCGTGGATCTTGAGGTAGGACGGGTTGTGGAAGTAGCGCTGCGCGAAGCTGATCATGTCCGCGTCGAAGTGCAGCTCCAGCTGGAACGTCACCGGCGTCGCCTCGTAGGGCGCGTCGAAGCCGAGGTTCCAGGTCTCGTAGAACATGGCGAACTTCATTTGCTTGAGGTCGGGCGCGGCCAGGAAGTCGTTCATGTTGTCGTCGGCCCAGCGATAGTCCTCGGCCGAGTAGCCCTGGTCGTAGGGCCACCAGTCCAAGGCGAAGAAGTCGACGCCGGCGCGGTGCGCGTTGGCGATGTCCCGGGCCGCCGTCCGCGAGCTGGCCGAGCTCACCGACGACGCCGGCGGGGCCTGGGGTGGCACCAGGTGCTCGCGCATGGTGCCGGTCGTCATGTTCTGGGGGTTCCAGAGGTAGTAGTAGGCGCCGACCAGCGGGTGCACGGGCTTCTGGCTCGCGGGCGCCGATCCGGTCGGCTCGGATCCGGTGACCACGACGCCGGCGGTCGCCACCAGTGCGCACGCGACGAGCGCCGCCCTCCGGCGCAGCAGGCTGGTGCGCACGCCGGGACTATAAGAGCTGGTTCCGTCCGTGACGTGGACGGGTCCGGCGTGGGGCCCTTGGCGAGCAGCTCCGTACCGGGACGACGCCGTCCGGGCTAGCGGGCTCGGAGCGCCTCGGCCACCCGCTGGGCCTCGTGGTGGCTCAGGCCACCGGAGACACTCAGCTTCCCGTTGAAAGAGGAGAACCGCGTGCTCGTCGGCTGGATGACGGGCGTCGACACGATGTGGCCGCCGAGATCGAATGCGAGCAGCTGGTGGAACGACTGCTGTGCCGCCGCGTCCCACTGGGCGGCGCCGGCCGGGGAAAGCCGGATGTCGACGGTCCAGGAGCCGGCCGGTGTCTTCACGGCGTTCGCTGCGGTCACGTCGGCGCGCGAGAGCCTCAGGACCGCAGGTCCGAGGAGGTCACGCGAGGACCCGTTCTGTCCCAGCAAGACGAGCGAGGATGCAGTGTCGTGCCGCGAGCTCGGGTAGGCCGCGAGGGCAGGGTCGGGTCCGATGTGCGCCTCGGAGAAGCCGTTGCCGATCGGCTGCACGTTCAGGGCGGACGAGGTCATCCGGTACGGACTCGCACACGCCGGCGGGCCCGGCACCGGGCCCGACAGCCGATAGGCCGGCGCGAGGCAGAGCACCGGCCGCACCAGCACGCCGCTCGCGCTCAGCGCCGCGACGGGCACAGCGGTGTCCTTGGCTTTGCCGCCGGCCGGGGTGCCGCTCGCCAGGACGACGCCGGCAGCGATGAGACCGGCCACCGCCAACGCTCCGATGGCGGCGAGGATGCACGTGCGGAGGTAGCGCTGCCGCTGGTGCTGACGCGCCTCGGGGATGAGCACTTCGGTGGGATTCCGGCTCGAGACGTCCGTGGGCATGGTGCTACTATGCCTAGCACTATGCTGCGTGTCAAGGTCGACCGCAATGAGGCGGTCGCGCTGCACGACCAGGTGGCCGGGGAGATCCGCCGGGCCATCGCAGCGGGCGAGGCGGGACCGGGCGAGCGACTGCCGCCGGCGAAGGACCTCGCCGTCGTGCTCGACGTCAACACCAACACCGTCCTGCGCGCTCTGCGCATTCTGCGCGGCGAGGGGCTGCTCGAGTTCCGACGGGGCCGTGGGGTGACGGTCGCGGGGTCGCTCGAACGCGGCGCAGTGATCGAGAAGGCGCGCGAGCTCCTCGACTTCGCCCGCTTCCACGGGTACCGCAAGGAGGACCTCATCGAGATCGTGAGCGATCTGCCGTGAGCACCGTCGTCTGGAGTGGGCAGGTCCGTCGCCGAGGATCGGGATGACGATGCACGGCAAGAACACGATCCCGACGGCGCACGCGCTGCCCGTGCCGAAGGAAGTGGCCAGGTCGATGAGGACGACGATCGCGACATGGACCACGACAATCCCGTCCCCGCCTCGGACGGCGCAGGCAATCCAGCAGGCGCGCCGCCACTCCCCGCCACCCCGGGCTCGGGGTCGAGCAGACCGGGGGCTCCTGCATCTCCCGCTGCAGGGATGCTGACCAGGCACGGTCGAGGGGGTCACACGAATCGGCCACAATGCCGCCATGACCCTCTTCGACGTCTCCGATCTGGACGGATCCGAGCACGCCAACGAGCCGACTGAGGCGGAGACGCGGCAGGGCGCCCCGCCCGCCGAGGAAGACGCCGAGGGCGACGGCGACGCGGTACCCGAGGTCGAGGTGCGCATCAGCGCGCGCCGGAAGAAGACGTCGGAGGCCAAGTGGGTCGAGGGCCGCATTGTGGTGTCCCTGCCCGCGCATCTCGACGTGGAGTCACGGCAGTCCACCATCGACTGGCTCGTCGACAGGCTGTTGACGCGCCATCGCCTGCAGTCCTCGATGAGCGACGACGACTTGTTCGCCCGCGCGGTCGCCCTCAGCGATCGCTATCTGGTGGGGGCGCGGCCAGCGTCCGTCCGGTGGGTCACCAACCAGACGGCCCGCTGGGGGTCGTGCTCGTGGTACTCGGGCGATATCCGCGTCTCGCACCGACTCAGCGCCGTGCCCGACTGGGTGCTCGACTCGGTGCTCGTCCACGAGCTGGCCCACCTGACGTACCCCGATCACTCCCCCGCCTTTCACCGGCTCGCGGCCGGCTACCCGCGCCACGCCGAGGCCGGCGTCTTCCTGGCGGGCTACGGGCTGGGACTCTCCGCGCCACCGACACCTTGAGCTTCTCGGCATAGGAGCGACGGGCGGCTAGAAAAGAGGACGTAGATGCTTCTGTTGGTGGCCCGCTCAAGACCAAGGAGATCGCATGCCGAAGATCGTCGTCACACACAGTGTTGCTGACGTGGACACCTGGCTCAACGGCAAATCGGAACGTGCGACTGCCATAGGCAATATGGGCGCCACCAATGTGGTCGACCATGTTGCTCAGGACGGAAGCCAGACGATCGCGATCACCTTTGATGTGGACGATGTTGCAACGGTGACCTCGACCCTCGCCTCCCCGCCGGCTGAGATGGCGGCAGCCATGGAACGGCACGGGGTCGTCCCGCCATTGACGGTCTACGTCGAAAGGTAATCGCACCGGGTCCGTCGGCCTGGCCGGGACGACCAGCGTCTTGGCGGGGCCGGGCTGCTCCTCAACTCATAGAGGACGACGGTGATCGCGCTCAGGCTTGTTCACCATTCTCTGAGTGGCAGAGGAATTAAAGCAGTCCGAGATCCCGATCCGGGGCCTCACCAGAGCGAAAACGATTCGAGAGGAACCGCAAGGCATCGCCGGATGGTTATTGGTCTACGTCATTGCCTTGGCATTTCTCGTCGTGCACGGGATCGGATTGACGCTGGCAGCGATCATCATCGACTCAAACCCGTCGATTGCCGCTGGTCCAGCCCGAGAACCGATCGATCAGATTTCTCGCAGCTCGCCCTCGGCAGACAGTCGAATCTCATCCGCAGGTTTCACCCTGACATCAGTCAGGCCTCAGCTTGACGCGAATCGCGTGCCAACCTCGAGCCACGTGTGCAAGTTGACCGTTTCGAAGAGATCGCCCGGCGTCGAGATGGAGCCATCGAGAAGCCTCGGCGGATGCATCTCGGCCAGCGCGCCGATGGCGGCCCGGACTACTGGGGAGATGACAGCGAGTGGCCGGATGGCAAGCCGGTAGCCCCACGCTGCCAGCTGTTCGAGCTCGACGGGAGGCGAGGATCCGTTCTCGACGATGTTGAACATCACAGGTCCACCGACCTCGCCAGGGATGGTCGAGATTTCGTCGATCGTCTGCGGAGCCTCGATGAAGATCAGGTCGGCTCCTGCCTCGAGATAGGCGGTAGCGCGACGGACCGCCTCGGTGAAACCGAGCGGGCCGCGGGCATCGGTCCGAGCGATGAGCACCAGGTCTGGGTCCGTCCGTGCCTCAACCGCCGCGCTCACTTTATCGACGAATTCTCCGAGAGGGATGACCGACTTGCCGCTCAGGTGCCCGCATCGCTTCGGAAACGTCTGATCCTCGATGTGCAGTCCGGCGACACCGGCACGCTCATACTCAACGACGGTCCGCTGCACGTTGAGTGCGTTGCCGAATCCGGTGTCGGCATCGGCTACCAGGGGGCCGGAGAGGATGCCGGCGAGCCGGGCGGCCTGGGTCGACATCTCGGTCATCGTCAGAAGTCCGAGGTCGGGAAGGCCGCCCATGGTCATCGACACCGCCGCTCCCGACATGTAGGCCCCTGGGAATCCGTGTCGCTCCACCAAAGTCGCCGACAATGCGTCGTAGACACCCGGCAGCACTGTCAGTTCGGAGGCGGCCAGCATGCGCCGTAGCGCCGACCGTGGTGATTCCTTCGGAATGGTGCTCACGCTGTCTCCTTGGATCCTTCGATGCGGGTGGTCCGTCCGTCGCGCCGCGACCTCCCGCTCGGCAAGGGCACGGACCCGGGCTCGTCCGACGAGAAGACCCTATAGTGCGAGTTCCGGTCCCCGATTGGGTTGACCTGGGACCACGCCAAGCACAGCGGAACCCCGTGACGACCCAGGAAGGACGGACATGAACAACAAGGACATCATCTCCAAGTCGACGATCTCACTCGACTTGGCCACCCGTATCATCGACGCCGCCACCGCCAAGGCGGTGTCACTAGGCAAGGGCTTCACCATCGCCATCGTCGACGACAGCGGGCTCCTCAAGACCTTCTGTCGGATGGACTCGGCTCCCTTGATCTCCATCCAGATCGCGCAGGACAAGGCCTACACAGCGGTCGGCTTCGGCATCCCTTCGCACGGCTGGTACGACTTCATCAAAGACGACGCCCCACTGGCTCTCGGCGCCCCGACTGGTATCGACCGCCTGGTCGTCTTCGGCGGTGGCTATCCCATCGTTGTCGGAGAGGCACTCGTGGGCGCGATCGGCGTAAGCGGTGGCCACTACAGCGAGGACATGCAGGTGGCCGAAGCCGGCTTGGGCGCGCTTACCCCCTGAGAGCCCTCGCGAGGGCGGGTCCAACTTGACCGCATCCTCTTGCCGATGGACACGCGCCGCGGACTCCCAAACCTGCCCCCGTACGACGCCAGGTAGGTGGGACGGTTCTGGGAGGCGTTGTGGCGTTCACCGCTCACGAGGAATTGAACCGGGCGCTGATCGCTGGGGCTACCAGCAACTGCTCGGCTGGTTGTGGTCCCCCCCCCCGATCTCGACTCTCGCTCACGGTCGAACATCCGAGCGTCACGGTCGACATCGCCGGGTGTACCCTCGTGAAGCTCATTTTTTCGAGCACGAGCGTCTCCGCTTACGGTGACAAGATCGGAAGTCCGATGGGTCCCAATGCGAAGTGGCGGATTTGTCCGGGCGGCTGCCGCAAACTGTTTCGCGGTGACAATGCCTGAGGCGTACGACACCGGCATGGACCTTCTGGTCGAGTCTGCCAATGCCCTCGACATGGCGGCGGGAGCCTGTGAGAGCTCCGACGACGCGGCGCGCCTCTATGCACTGACGGATCGGATCCGTAGCTACCTGGCCACGAGCCGCCCCACCACGACTCTTGGAATGCCCCGGATCGTCTCCGACCCCGCCCGTCTCAGCGATGAAGACGTGATTCATCGGACGGGAGAGTTCAACAAGTCCCACATACGCATCCTGTAGGACTGCATGTCATTTGGCCCGCGTGCCAAGTGAAACTTCCGGCCACCACCACACCGGCGCCTCCATGCTTCTGGCAGGTGCTCGCCCTGAATCGCTACGGTGACGCCGTGACCGGTGGACGAGTGCCAGGTGGGGTGGTGCACAAACTTCCCCGCGACCTGCGCGAGGCATTGATCGCCAACCCCCCGGCCCTCGATGCGTGGAATGACATCACGCCGCTGGCCCGCAACGAGTTCATCTGCTGGGTCGAAGATGCCAAGCAAGACAAGACCCGAGAACGCCGCATTCGCCGGACCCGGGAGGAGCTAGAGGAAGGCCAGCGCCGGCCCTGCTGCTGGCCGGGGTGCAGGCATCGCGAGCGCACCGGTAGATAAGCGGTCGGCTCGGCCAGTTCGTGGCCCGAGCCGTCGTCGCGTTAGACCGGTTCGTCGGCGAGGATGCGGCCGAGGCGGCGCAGGCTCTCGTTGGCCCCGCCCAGCGTCAGCTCGACCTGTTCGGTCAACAGGAAGAAGCGGTGCAGCGGGTAGTCGCGGTCGACACCCACGCCGCCGTGGAGGTGCGACGCCGCGTGGACGACGCGTTGGCCACCCTCGGCGGCCCAGTACTTGGCGATGGCGATCTCAGAAGCTGCGGGCAGGCCGGCCGCGAGCCGCGACGCCGCCTGCCACGCCGTGAGCCGGATGGCCTCGGTGTCCACGTAGGCGTCGGCCGCCCTTTGGCCCACGGCCTGGAACGTGGCGATTGGCTTGTCGAATTGCTCCCGGGTCTTGGTGTACTCCGCCGTGAGCTCGAGTGCGGCCGCGCAAACCCCGGCCTCGAGCACGCAGAGCGCGGTCGTGGCGAACTCCGTGATGAGGCCGATGATGGCGGCGCCGTCGGCGTCGTCACCCCCCAAGCGGCGGTCGGCCGGCACGTTGACAGCCGCCAGCTCGACGACGGCCTCAGGACGACCTGTCGTCGTGGTCTGGCGGGTCATGGTCAGGCCCGGAGAGCCGCCGTCCACTATGAAGACGCCGACACCGATCGTGGCGCCGTCGTCCCCTTTGCACACGGCAGGAATCAACAACGCGTCAGCCACCAGCGCCGCCGGCACGCAGGCCTTGGTACCCGTGAGCGACCACGACCCGTCGGCGTGGGCGGTGGCCGTCGTCGCCGGCTCGGGCCCGCCGGACAAGATGACCTCCCCGCTCAGCTCGGCCAGGGCGGCGGTGAGGACGATGTCGCCACCCACCACGCCGGTCAACCACGCCTTCCGCTGGGCGTCCGTCCCGAACTCGGCAATCGGCACGGCGCCGTAGACCATCGTCTCGACGACGGGCACGTACGCGGCCGTGCGGCCAGCGGCCTCGATCACGAGGCAGGCGGCGACGAAATCAAGCTCCGCCCCGCCGACGTCCTCGGGCAGGTGGATCCCGAGCAATCCGGCGTTCGCCAGGTCGCGCCACAGGTCGCGGTCGAAGGGCCCGTCGTCACCGGCCGCGGCCTCAATCTGCTTGAGGCGATCGTGCGTGGCCCGCTCGCCGAAGATCTGCCCGGCCAGTTGACGGACGGCTTCCTGCTCTTCGCTGTAGTTGAAGTCCATGGGATCTCCTGGCTCGGCGGGCTCAGCGCAGCGACCGCGGCATGCCGAGGCCGAAGATCGCGATGAGGTCCCGTTGGATCTCGTTGGTCCCGCCGCCGAAGGTCAAGATGATCATGGAGCGGGCGTACATCTCGAGCCGCCCGGCGATGACCGAGGCCGGTGACCCGCGCGTGAGGTATCCCGCCTGCCCGAGGATCTCCATCAGCGAGCGGAACGCCCGCAGGTAGAACTCGGTGCCGAAGACCTTGATGGACGAGGCGTCGGCGACGTCGAGTTGGCCCTGGGTGCCCTGCCAGGCCACCTTCCAGTTGATGAGGCGGAGGAACTCGAGCTCGGCGTGGACCCGGGCCAGGTGCTCTTGCACCCACTCCTGGTCGATGACCCGGCGCCCGTCGGGCAGCTTGGTGGCCTGGGCCCAGGCCCGGACGTCGGTGAGGACGCGCTCGACGATGCCCGGCGAGCAGAGGGTGACGCGCTCGTGGTTGAGCTGGTTGGTGATGAGGTTCCAGCCCTGGTTCTCCCCGCCGACAAGGGTTGTGGCGGGCACACGCACGTCCTCGTAGAACGTGTAGTTGATGTTGTGGTCACCCAGGAGCTTCATGGGCACCACGCGGATGCCGGGGGTGTCCATCGGCACGAGGAACATGGAGATCCCTTTGTGCTTGGACACGTTGGGGTCGGTGCGGGTGGCCAGCCAGATGTAGTCGGCGTCGCCGGCCAGGCTGGTGAAGACCTTCGAACCGTTGATCACGTACTCGTCGCCGTCGCGGACGGCGCGCGTCGTCAGCGACGCCAGGTCGGTGCCGGCGTTGGGCTCGGTGTAGCCGATACAGAAGTGGAGCTCCCCGGCGAGGATCTTGGGCAAGAAGAACTCCTTCTGCTCCTGGGTGCCGAAGTTCATGATGGTCGGGCCCACCGTGTTGATCGTCAGCATCGGCACCGGGGCACCGCTGCGCATCGACTCGTCGAAGAAGATGAACTGTTCGATCGCCGAGCGGCCTTGGCCGCCCCACTCCTTGGGCCAGCCGATGCCGAGCCAGCCGTCCTGGCCCATCTGCTTGACCACCCGGCGGACCACGGGGCCGATGCCGTGCGCCTGCGACAACTCATGTTCGACCTCGGGCGTCAGCAGGTTCTGGTAGTAGGCGCGCAGCTCGCTCTTCAGCGCCTGCTGCTCCTCGGTGTAGGCAATCTCCATCGGTGTCCCTCCCGGGATGGCGCGGGCGCATCGGCCCACGTCACACGCCACGTCATCGCCGCCCACCCGAGGGCTCGGCGCGCTAGAACACGTTACAGTCGTCCTCGGGGCCGCGGCCAATGGCGGCCCGCCGGAGCCTGACTACCGACGAGTAACCTGCAATTCGCCTCGGGCGGGAGCCCAGGCCCACGATCGAAACCAGGAGCCTCTCATCATGCCTGAAGCCGTCATCGTCGCCACCGGCCGCACGCCGATCGGCCGTGCCAACAAGGGCTCGCTCGTCGAGTGCCGGCCCGACGACCTGAGCGCCCTCGTCATCAAGGCGGTGCTCGACAAGGTGCCCCAGCTCGACCCGAACACGGTGGAGGACGTGCTCCTCGGTTGCGGCCAGCCGGCGGGCGAGGCCGGGTACAACGTGGCGCGGGTGGCGGCGATCCTGGCCGGCCTGCCCGACGTGCCCGGCGTGACGGTGAACCGCTACTGCTCCTCCTCGCTGCAGACCATCCGCATGGCGGCGCACGCCATCCGGGCCGGCGAGGGTGATGTCTTCGTTGCGGCCGGCGTCGAGACGGTGAGCCGCTACCTGCACGGCGCGTCGGACACGGGCCCGCACAACGCCGCGTTCGCCGACGCCGAGCAACGCACGAAGGTCCGCACGCCGGCCGTCACAGAGGCCTGGACGCCGCCGGCCGGGCTGCCCGACGTCTACATCGCCATGGGCCAGACCGCGGAGAACGTCGCCGAATACGAGAAGGTCAGCCGGGCCGAGCAGGACGAGTTCGCGCTCAGGTCACAGACCCGGGCCGTCGAGTCCCAGGAGAACGGCTTCTTCGAGCGCGAGATCATCCAGGTGACCTTGTCCGACGGCACCGTCGTGACCAAGGACGACGGGCCACGGCCGAACACGACGCTCGAAGGACTGTCGAGCCTGCAGCCCGTCTTTCGCGAGGGCGGCACGGTGACGGCAGGCAACGCCTGCCCGCTCAACGACGGCGCCGCCGCCGTGATCGTGATGAGTGACACGAAGGCCAAGGAGCTCGGGATCACGCCGCTGGCCCGCATCGTGGCGAGCGGCGTGTCGGGCCTCAACCCCGAGATCATGGGCCTCGGCCCGATCGACGCCTGCCGCCAGGTCCTGGCCCGGGCCAACATGACCATCGACGACATCGACCTGGTGGAGATCAACGAGGCGTTCGCCGCGCAGGTCATCCCGTCGGCCAAGCAGCTCGGCATCAGCTGGGACAAGCTCAACGTGAAGGGCGGCGCCATCGCGCTCGGTCACCCGTTCGGCCAGACCGGTGCACGGATCATGACGACGCTGCTCAACGCGCTCGAGGACACCGGTAAGACGTTCGGCCTCGAGTCGATGTGCGTCGGCGGCGGCCAGGGCATGGCCATGATCGTCGAGCGCCTGAGCTGATCCCGCTCGCCCAGTATGGGCCGGTCGCACCGCGAAGCACTGGACCCCGTCGTTCATTGCCCCGCTGGCAACGCCATCAGATCTGGAGTTGTGAAGACCGGAGAAGGTCAAGCCAACTCTACGAGCCGCCTCCGCCCCCATGGGCCTCGTCGACCGCGGGGACGGGACCGGGGTCCACGCCCTCGCGAGCGGCCAGGTGCAGCGAGACCAGCTCGCCCAGGAGCGCCAGGTCGAGGAAGCACCCGAGGTCGTCGTCGCCCTCGGCCCCGACCTCGAGAACGTCGGCCATGACCTCCTCGGTGGCGGCGCGCACCGCGCCGAACAGACCGGCGACGCGGGCGTCCTCGGCGTCGTGGCGCAGCAACACCAGGGTCATCGTCTGGCGCGTGATGTCGCCGCCCTGGCCCCACCCCGCCAGCTCGTCGTAGGCAAGCGCGGGCAGGGCCGCCGCGAAGGAGGGCGTCTTGGCGTTCAGGTTCATGCGTTGTTTCCACCAGTGCGCCGCCGCGCCCGTGACGCCGCCGGAGCCGTAGACGAGCGGGATGGTCCGCCCGATACGCCGGGCGAGCTCGGCCGCCGGTCCATGGGGCGCACGGAAGACGTCGCCGCGACGCCCGAGCGCCGCCGCCGCGGCCTCCACCGAGGCCGCTCGGTCCGGGAGCAGCCCCAACGCCGACAGTGCGACGAGCACGGCCACGGTCGCCGGGCCGACCGCCGCACGGGCGCCGCCGCCGCCGGGCGACACCGGGCACCACGCGACACCGCCGCCGGCGACGAGTGGTGCGAGCGCCTCCTCGTTACCGACCGCGAGCACGCGGGCGCCCCGCGCCTGTGCCTCCTGGGCCGCCGCCACCGTCTCTGGATTCTCGGTCCCGAGGGCCACCGCGACCGCGACCGTCCCCGCGCCCACCCAGTTCGGCACCGCCGTGCCGTCCCCGATCCAGAAGGGCACCTCGAGATCGGGCGCAGCGACAGCCGCCGCGGCCTCACACGCCGTGGCGGCGGTGCCCAGTCCGAACGCGGCCACCGCACGGGCCGGCTCGGCGACGGTGGCGAAGGTGCGCTGCGCCTCCCGGAGCGCCGCGCGCAACTGATCGGGTAGCGCGGCGGCGGCGTCCCACATCCCGAGCGTGTCGGGAGAGGACCGGTCGGTCACCCCTGGGCGGGCCCGGTCGCCCGCACCTCGTCCTTCTCCGCCTTGGCCGTCAGGCGCTCGTGCTCGGCCTCGCCAACATCGACGGCCTCGTCCACCAGCAGCACCGGGACGCCGTCGACCACCGCGTAGCTCTTGCGCAGCCGTGGGTTGTAGAGGACGTCCTCGTCCTCGAACCACAGCAGCGGGCCTTTGTCGACCGGGCAGGCCAGGACGTCGAGCAGCAAGGGATCAAGGCTCATGATGGCTCCTCATTCGGCGCCGGCACCCGCACCGGCGTGCGCGGCAATCAGCTCCTGCACTTCGGCGACGTGCTGCGCGCAGAGCTCGGGCGTCTTCGCCTCGAGGTTGAGGCGCAGCAAGGGCTCGGTGTTGGAGGGACGCACGTTGTACCACCAGTCATCGTGTTCGACCGTCAGCCCGTCGAGCAGGTCGACCGAGTCGCCGGCGGCGCGTTCGGCCTCCGCCATCGCGGCCACCGTGGCCACCGGGCTCGTCACCTCGGTGTTGATCTCGCCCGAGTCCGCGTAGCGCTGGTAGGGCTGGAGCATGACGGACAGCGGCTCGTCGCTCTGGCTGATCAGCTCCAGGACCAGCAACGCGGTGATGATGCCCGAGTCCGCCCGGAAATTGTCGCGGTAGTAGTAGTGCCCCGAGTGCTCGCCGCCGAAGATGGCGCCCGTGTCGGCCATGATCTTCTTGATGATGGAGTGGCCCACCTGGGTCCGGATGGCGGTGCCGCCCATCTCGGCCACCACCTCGGGCACGACGTGGGAACAGATGAGGTTGTAGAGGATCGTCTCGCCCGGGTGCTTCGTCAGCATGGAGGCCGCGACCAGCGCTGTGGTCAGCGACCCCGAGACGGGCTCCGCGTTCTCGTCCACGAGGAACACCCGGTCGGCGTCGCCGTCGAAGGCGAGGCCGATGTCGGCGCCTCGCGCCAGGACCTCCTTTTTGAGAGCGACCAGGTTCTCCGGCTGGATCGGGTCGGCCGGGTGGTTGGGGAACGTGCCGTCGAGCTCGGGGAACAGGATCTCGACCTCGAAGGGCAGGTGCTCGAAGACGGTCGGCACGACCAGCCCGCCCATGCCGTTGGCGGTGTCGGCCACCACCTTGAGCGGGCGCAACGTCGTCTGGTCGACGAACGAGATGACGTGGTGCGCCCACTCCCCCAACAGGTCCAGCTCCTGTCGGCCTCCCGTCAGGGGCGGTAACCACTCGCCGAGCAGCTTCTCCGACTCCGCCTCGATCTCGGCCAGGCCGGTGTCGCGCCCGATCGGGCGCGCGCCCGAGAGGCAGAGCTTCATCCCGTTGTACTGCGCCGGGTTGTGCGACGCCGTGAACATCGCACCGGGCGCTTCGAGGTGGCCGGACGCGAAGTAGAGGAAGTCGGTCGAGGCGAGGCCGAGGTCTGTGATGCCGACGCCCTCGGCGCGCACCCCGTCGGAGAAGGCGGCCGAAAGCTCGACGCCGGACTCGCGCATGTCCCTCGCGACGAGGATCTCGGGCGCGCCGGCGAAGCGCGCCATGGCGCGCCCGATGGCGAGACACATCTCGGCGTCGAGCTGATCGGGCACCGTGCCCCGCACGTCGTACGCCTTGAAGACCTGGTCCATGCGGCTCACCGGCCCCACCATAGGGGGCGATGGGCGGGGCCTCCGAACCCGCACACCGAGGCCGTGGTGCACGGCGCCGGGGCGCGGCGCGGCCGTCGCGGGCACTAGTGGAAGGAGACGCTCCCGCTGGTCGCGATGGCGATGATGGCGACCAGGTTGAACGAGGCGTGCGCCACCATGTTCATGCCGAGCCGGCCCGTGCGGTACGAGACCGCGGACAAGATAACGCCGAAGGTGGCCAGCCCCGCGAACTGCACCCACTCCCCGTGGGCCAGGCCGAAGAGGAGACCGTCGGCGATCACGGCCAGGACGACTCCGGCGACACGGGCGCCGCCGGCTGCCCGCAGCGGCGTGAACAGCCGGACCAGCGCCTTCAGCAACAGCCCGCGGAAGAACAACTCCTCGGCCGCCGGCGCCAGCAGCACGGTGGCGATCGCGATGACGAGGAAGCCGCCGCCGTGCGAGGCGCCGGTCAGACGCTGCGAGGGCGCATTGAAGTTGTGGATGTCGTGCTGGAACGGTGCGTACATGAGGGCGACGAGCAACTGGCCGCCCAGGCCGATGAGGATGCCGACCAGGTCCACGACCTTGAAGCGCAGACCGAGGTCGCGCACGAAGTGGCCGGTGCCCTGCGTCCGGCTGGCCAGCCAGGGGGCGCCGATGAACCCGATCCACAGCCCCACCAGCGTGACGACCACGTACCACTCGGGCGGGACGGCCTGGGTGGCGATCGCTTGGATCTGGGACGCCGTCTTGCCTGCGATGACACCGCCCACGGCGGCGAAGATCGTCGCCGCGAGCTGGCCGACGACGAAGCCGATGATGGCGTAGAGCAGCCAGATCGAGCCCTGACGCTTGGTCTGCGGGGGGACCCACGGCGTATCGAGGAACGGGCCGTTGCCGGTGGCGCGCGGGGGCGGCGCGTCCGGGGACGCCCGCTGCGGGTACGGCGGGTAGGGCTGTGCGAGGTAGGCGGTGGGGGGCGGCGGTTGCGGCGGTGCGGTCACTGCGCCCGGGGTTGCGGCGGGGGCCGGCGCGGGCGTGGGCACCGGAGTGGGCGCGGGCGGCGGGGCGGCCTGCTGGAGCCACTCGCGCGGCACGAAACCTGCCGGCACCGGACCCGGCGGGCGCGCCGGCGGTCCGGGCGGGGACGCCCCGGGCTCGGTGTCGCTCATCAAAAAGACGATACCGGCGGACCGCGGGCGCGCGACGTGCAGGCCACGGCGGCATCGGCCCAGGTGAGGGGCGGTCACCGCGGATCGAGGGGGGCGCCTAGCATGTACGGAGTGACTCCACAGCGCACGGACAAGCCCGCGGGCCGAGGGAACGCGCCCGCCGGCCCCGACGGAGGTCCGCCACAGGGGGCGCCGTCGGGCCAGAGCTGGCGTTGGCTGTGGGGCGTGCTGGCCATCGGGATCGTCGCGGTGCTGCTGGCCGTGGGCACCATCAAAACCTCGAACGCGAAGTCGCTCTCCTACACCAAGTACATGCAGGAAGTGACGTCCAAGCAGGTCTCGACGGCCAAGATCTCCAACTCGACCGGTGAGATCACCGGGAACCTGAAGGACGGCACCAGCTACACGGTCCAGGGGCCGAGCCCCTCGCTGCCCAACGACGTCCAGACGATGCGCAACGACGGCGTCGAGGTCAGCTTCCCGACCCCGTCATCGAACCTGCTGGACGACCTCCTCCCGTACATCTTCATCATCGCCATCGGCGCCGCCTTCATCTACTTCATCGGCCGTCAGACCCGGGGCCAGATGTCGGGGATCATGTCCATCGGCCGTTCCAAGGCCAAGACCTTCAGCAGCGATCGCCCCTCCACCACTTTCGAGGACGTGGCGGGGTACACCGGGGTCAAGCAAGAGATCAGTGAGGTCGTCGACTTCCTCAAGACGCCGGCCCGTTTCAAGGAGATCGGCGCGAAGATCCCCAAGGGCGTGCTTCTGGTGGGTCCGCCCGGCACCGGCAAGACGCTCATCGCGCGGGCCGTGGCCGGTGAGGCCGGCGTGCCCTTCATGTCGGTGAGCGGCTCCGACTTCATGGAGATGTTCGTGGGCGTCGGGGCCAGCCGGGTCCGTGACCTCTTCCAGACGGCGCGCAAGCAGGCGCCGGCCATCGTCTTCGTCGACGAGATCGACTCCATCGGGCGCAAGCGCGGCGCCGGGCTCGGCGGAGGGCACGACGAGCGCGAGCAGACGCTGAACCAGATGCTCTCGGAGATGGACGGCTTCGACACCGGCGAGGGCGTCGTCATGATCGCCGCCACCAACCGTCCCGACATCCTCGACCCGGCGCTGTTGCGGCCCGGCCGCTTCGACCGCCAGATCGTCGTGCCGCTGCCCGACCTCGAAGAGCGGCTCCCCATTCTGCAGGTGCACTGCAAGGGCAAGCGCATGGCGTCCGACGTCGACCTCAGCATCGTGGCGCGGGGCACGCCCGGCATGAGCGGGGCCGACCTGGCCAACCTGGTCAACGAGGCGGCGCTGCACGCGGTGCGCCGCGGCAGCGCAGACATCGCCATGGCGGACTTCGAGACGGCACGCGACCGCGTGCTGCTCGGCCAGCGGCGCGATTCGATGGTGCTCTCCGACGACGAGAAAGAGCGCATCGCCTACCACGAGGGTGGCCACGCCGTGCTCGCCTACGTGCTCGAGCACGCCGACCCCGTCCACAAGGTCACCATCCTCCCGACGGGCATGGCGCTGGGCGTGACGCACCAGCTGCCCATGGAGGAGCGCCACATCCACGCCCGCCCGTACATTGAGGACGCGCTGTGCGTGCGCATGGGCGGGCGCTGTGCCGAGCTCCTGGTCTACGGGGATCTGTCGACCGGCGCCGCCAACGACCTCGTGGGCAACACCGAGCTGGCGCGCAAGATGGTCCGCGAGTGGGGCATGAGCGACGCCATCGGGCCCATGGCCTGGGGCTCGCAGGGGCAGGTCTTCCTGGGCGAGGACCTCATGCACACGCGGGACTACTCCGAGGACACCTCCAAGGTCATCGACGACGAAGTCGAACGGATCTTGCGCTCGGAGGAACAGCGGGCGATGGAGGTGTTGAGCAAGCACCGGGGCGGACTCAACGCCATCGCCCGCGCCCTTCTCGACAACGAGATCATCGACGGGGCCGACGTCGCCCGCCTCGTCGACGAGGCCCACGGCTCGCCGGTGCACGGCGAGGGCGTCAAGTCGGTCCCGCACTTCTCGGGGGCCGCCATCACCGCGCCGCCCATTGCGGCCAACGGTGCGACGATGGCCGCGAACGGCCACGGAGCGGCCGAGGCCGACCCGGACGGAAACGGGGCGGTCGCCGTCCCGGCCACGCCCGCGCCGTCAGCCGCCGCCCCGCCAGAGGTGCCGTCGTGGCCACCGCCGGTGTGGCCGCCCCCGCCGGCCGATCCTCAGCCCGGCACGCCAGAGGGGTCGCCGGGCACCTAGCCCGAACGTTGAGGCCCTGGGTTGCCTGCGCAGCCCGAGTGGCGCGTGCGCCGTCACACAGGCGTCGAGGATCGGAGTCGGGCCAAACCCAACGGGACCAAAAGGTCTTGGTCTCGTGGACGGCTCCACCGAAGTGAGGCTGGACCCGAGGCTCTCCTCTGTATAGGGCGGGGCTCTATGCAGTGGGGGACTTTTGCACAGAGGTAGCCCCAATACGAAGCGTCCGAGTCCCGCTGGTGTTGACCTGAACAGGGCCTTTTGTCGCGTCGGGAGCGGATCACCGCTGAGGCAGACGCGTTGGGATCACGGTCTTGCACGCCGGCGACGACCGCCCGACGCCGCCGCGACGAGCCCAACGAGGGAGAATGTCTCCCGACGGGTCCGGCCGGTTCAGAATCGAACCGAACCGGTCCAGGCGGCGTCATGAAGGGGGATGGTGGAACACGACCTCGCCGAATGGCTCGAGGAGGGGTACGTCGCCTCGTTCCGCACGGCGTGCCTGATCCTGGGCAACCGGGCCGACGCCGAGGAGGCGGTGCAGGACGCCTTCCTGCGCGCCTGGCGCTTCCGCGACTCGCTGTCTGACGTCCCGAGCATCCGGCCCTGGCTCTACCGCGTGGTCGTGAACGCGTGCTACTCGAAGCTCCGCCGCGAGATCCCCCACCGCGACCGCCGCGCCGGTGACGAGCCGCTGGCCCACCTCGAATCCGACGGGGCCGGCCCCGAGACCGGCGCCGAGCAGAACGAGGTGGCCGAGACCGTGCTGGCCGCGCTGCAACGGCTTCCCCTGTCGCTGCGCGTGCCGGTCGTCCTGCGCTACTACGGCGACCTGAGCGAGCGCGACATCGCGCTGGCCATCGGGCGGCGCCCGGGCACGGTCAAGTCCCGCCTCCACGAAGCGCGCCGCCGCCTGGCTGCCGATCCCGCCCTGTCCGCCCTCGCCGGCCCCGGCGACGGGGATGCCCTTCCCGCCGAGGAGACCGGCCCATGACCATGCTCGACGACGACGTCCTCGCCTCCCTGTTCGCCCGCGCCGGCGCCTCCTTCGAGGTGCCCGAGTCGGGCCCGGCCGACATCCTGGCCCGCGCCGCGGGGCCGGCGCGCGTGGTGGTGACGCCCGAACCCGACGACGCCGGCGACGCGGTCGACGCGGTGCCCGAGCCAAACGGGACCGGGGATGGTGACGGCGCGGCGCCGTCCGTCTCGCTGGCCGAGGCACGCACCGGCCGCAGCCGGCGTGTCCTGGCGACGGCGCGGCGCCATCGCCTCCTCTCGGTGGCAGCGGGCATCGTGGTCGTCCTCTTCGTCGCGGGGACGATCGGCGCGCTCGTGCAGTCCACCTCGGGCCCCAACCTCACGTCGGCCTTGTCGAAGGCGCCGGCGCCGGCACGGGCGCCGCATGCCGCGGCACCGGCCAGCGGCACCGGCACGGGTGCGAGTGGCACCGCCGGGCCGGCCCGCGTGTCCCCCGGGTCGGAGCTCGGCCTGGCGCCGTCGTCCTCCAACGGCACGGCAAACGGGTCCCCGTCGAGCGGTTCGGGGCCGGCGGTGACCGTCCCGACCACTCCCCCCTCGCTGCCGTCGGGCGCGGTCGGGCAGCCGGCGAAGATCGAGCAGACCGGCACGCTCGGCCTGACCGTCCGCCACGACGACGTCGGCCGGACCGTGACGCGCCTGAACGCGCTCGCCGGCGCCTACGGCGGCTTCGTGGCCAACTCCCAGACCCAATCGGGTTCAGGCTCGGGCGGGGCGCCCTACGGGACCGTGACGCTCCAGGTGCCGGTGGACAGCTTCTCCGCCGTGCTCAAGCAGGCGCAGTCCTTGGGCAAGACCTCGAACCTGAACACGAAGGCCACCGACGTCACGAGCCAGTACGTCGACCTCCAGGCGCGCATCTCGGCGCTGGACGACAGCCGCCAGCAGTACCTCACCATCTTGTCGAAGGCCACGAGCATCGGCGACGTCCTCTCGGTACAGGAGCAGGTCGACACCATCCAGTCCCAGATCGAGCAACTGCAGGGCCAGCTCAACGTCCTGACCGCCGAGACCTCGTACTCGACCCTGACGGTGAACGTGAACGAGGGCGCCGCCCCGCCCCCGCCGGTACCTCTCCCCGAGTCCGGCCTCGTGCGGGCGTGGCACGACAGCGTGGGCGGCTTCGTGACCGGCGTCGAGGGCGTGGTCCGGGTGGCCGGCCCGATCCTCTTCGCCCTCCTCCTCTTGGGCATCGCGCTGGTGGGCGGCCGGGTCCTGTGGCGCCGTTATCAGCGGCACCGCCTCTGACTCAGAGGCCGATCGCCGCGGCCAGCGGGATCCCGGGCATCGTCACCACTCCGATCGTCCCGCTCGGTTGGACGTCCTCGCTGACCCCGAGCGACCCGTCGCTCCGCACGACGATCTGGTTCAGGCCGGCCGCGGCCAGCGCCGACCCCGAGACCAGCTCGAATTGCCCGGGTTCGAGCTCGCCCGAGGCAATGAGCCGGCGCTGGTCCTTGGTCACCGCGTCGGCGCTGAAGGTCACCGGAGCCGTCGAGGTGTTCGCCAGCGCGAGCACGCGGGGGGTGGCGCCGCTCACCGCGGGGTTGGCGCTCGTCCCGGGCGGTGGCACGACCCACTCGCCCGTGGGCGACGCCAGGCTCAACGCGCCGATGCCGCCGGCCATGCCGGCCTGGGGCGACTCCGCCGATCCCGAGGCGAGCACGGTGCGACTGACGACGACCCCGGGACCACCCGTGGCGTCGACGACGGCGGAATAGGCCGCGTACGCCGGGATGCGCGTCTGCTTGCTCGTCGCGAGGGCCCACGTGGAGCCCGGCGCGACCCGGGCCGTCAGCGGCGCCAGCGGCCCCGAGGCCAGTCGGAGGTCGACCTTGACCGCCTCGGGGGTGCTGCCCGGGTTGAACACGTCGATTTCGGAGGAACCTCCCGACGACTCGTCGCCCAGGGGGATGGCCCAGCGCGTGGCCGGCTGCGGCACGCCCGGGACGACCGCCAGCCCGCCTGCGCTCCCCGAGAATCCCTGCAACTCCGACGCCACGAAGCGTCCCGTGCGCGCCGTGACGACGGTGCTCACGGTGGAGACGTTCTGGACCTCGGACGCGACGTTCTCCACCACGACTTGGCCCGGGGGCAACACCACCCCCTGGAAGTTGATGGGATGGACGGCCCCGCTCGGCGTGACGAAGCCGAGGTCGACGACGACGGGGGTCGACGTCGGGTTGAGCAGCGACACGTAGAGGCCGTCGGAGTTGCTGGTCGTGCCGCCGGCGAAATACCAGGCGGCCGACGTCGAGCTCTGGCACGGCGCCTGCGACCATCCCACCGACCCGTGCACCCACTGGGAGACGGCCACGCCGCCGCCCGCCACCGTCACCGTGTCGGCTAGCCACGCGCCGGCCGACGGGCTCGGGAGGGAGGGGGCCACCACGCCGTCCGCCGGGACGGACACGGCGGCGTGCACGAACGACCCGACCTCGCTGGTGACGGTGATGCCCGCGGTGACGGGCGTCTGGGTGGTGTTGGTGAGGACCAGCGAGCCGGGTGCCGCGTTCGAGCTGGTGGTCTGACCCGTGCAGTACCAGGCCGACGACTCGGCATCGGGAGCGCTCACCAGCGCGGCCGGGGTGGCGGGCGCACCCGCAGAGGTCGAGGTGCCGCGCGTGCTCACGGCGACGGCGACACCCGCGATCACCACCACGACGACCACGAGGACGCGCCACCGTCGTTCCCGGCTGTGATGCGCCGGGCTCACGGTGCACCCACCGGGGCTTGCCTCCGGCGCGGCCGCCACAAGAGTGCGAGGGCGAGCAGCACCCATGCGACGACCTCGAGCACGACCCCGACGCCGACGTAGGGGAACTGCGAGAGCGAGAGTGCGGCCCGCCCGCGTGTGACGGGGTACTGGGCCGCCCAGCCGAAGGCAGACCGTTGGACGACGATGCGGCCGTCGAGCGTGAGGGCGAAGTGGCCGGCGGGTGCGTACCCCGCGTACACCGTCCCGGCCACCACCGGACCGGTGGCCGCCGAGCTCGAGAGCGAACCGAGGACGGGCTGCCACCCCACGACGTCCGCCGCGCCGGGGTAGGACCATGCGTGGCCCGCGGGGAGGGGCAGCGTGCGCTGCGCCGTCACTGGCATGAGCTCGTCGTTCTCGAAGACCTGCACGCCCACCACGCCGGGCACCACATGGAGGTCGTCCTGCTCGAGCAAATCGGTGGCGAGCCCGGGCGGGGGCGGCGCGCTCACCGATGCCGGCAGCGAGCCGATTGCCGAGGGGGCCAGGCCGTCGACGACGACGACGTAGCGCACGCCCGCCGACGCGAGAAGCCGGCCCAGGTGCACCGTGCCGCCGCTCAAGGCCAACCGCACGGCCCCGTCGACCAGCGCGGTGGGGCCCGGGCCGGACGGCGTCAGGACCTGCGACGTGTCGGGGAGGTCCTCGGGGGTGAGCGCGTAGGCCAGGCCCGGCTGCACGGACCACCCGCCGACGGGCAGCGCCCTCGGGTCCCCGAGCCACAGGACGCGGGTGACCTGCGCCGGGCTGGGGGCAGACAGAAAGGCCAGCGGCTGGTCGAGGCCCTGGGACGGCAGGTCCCACCGGCCGCCAACGGCGGCTCCCACGACCGGCAGGAGCCCGATGCCGACGAAGATCAGCGCCATCACGCCCACCACCTGCCGCCAGCCGAATGTGCGCGCGGTCAGGTCGTTCTCGAACGAGGAGATCCCGAGCCCGACGCACGCGGCCACGGCCAGCGCCGCGGGCGCCAGGACGACGGACAAGGACGGGGTGAAGGCGCCCATGTCGCTCCGCGCCGCCGCGAGGGCGAGGCCCCACGACGCGCACGCGGTCACCCACAGGCGCGCCGCCCAGACCAGCCGGATCCCGCGCCCGAGGAGCAGCGGGAGGGCCGCTCCCGCGACCACGAGCCAGGCGATCGGCGAGCGTGCGGCCGGCCCGATGGCGAAGCGGATGAGCTCGCCCCAGCTCGGTGCGGTGGCGCCTGCGATGGGCAGCCCGAAGATCGAGACCGAGGCCTTGCCGGCCAGCGCGGTGCCGATCACCCAGGGCGCGGCGAGGACCAGCGCGACCGCGATACCCCCCAGGGCGACGACGACGACCCGCCCGACCCCGTCGCGCGCGCCGACGAGCACCGAGCCGACGGCCCACGCGAGCGCCGTGGCGAGGACGAGAGGCACCACGGCGGGCGCGAAGCCCGCGGCAACGGCGATCACGGCCCCGAGGAGGGCGACCTGTCCGGCCGGGCGGCTCCGCCAGTGCCCGGTGGGCGCGAGACGGTAGGGCGCCACCTCCGCCGCCCGGGCCAGCAGGAGCGCGATGAAGGGGAAGAGGGCGTAGGCGACGAGGCCGTCCCAGCGGCCCGACCCCAGCGCGCCGTAGGCCAGCGGGAGGCCGAGGTAGCTGATGGTGGCGACGACGCGGGCCCGCGCTGAGACCAGGGGGCGCAGGAACCGGGTCACCCCGATCGCCCCGACGGGGATGCAGCCCAGCAGCAGGACGTGTTGCAACGTCCCCATGGCCCCGAACACCACGGTCCCGGTGATCCCGAGGAGCCCGAAGGCGGGAGAGGCCGGCGCCGTCGTGCCCACGCCGGCTGACTGCCATCCCGAGAAGAAGTGGTGCCAGGCCGTCGTCCACGCCGGCAGCGGTGCCAACTGACCGACCAAAGGCAGCGTGCCGAAGAAGAGGTCGCGTGTGCCGAGCGCGATGACCACGAGCGTGACGAGGACCGCCAGCGCCCGCTGCCGGCCGGTGCTGAGCGGCGCGGCGCGGACCCTTCGCCCGAAGCGGTCCCGCCCGGCACGACGGCCGAGGTCGTCGAGCTCGTCGAAGTCGCTGTCCTCGCTGAAGGCCGAGCCAACGCTGCCGGTCAGGACCGCCACCTCGGCCCGTTCGTCGCCGCGCTCGGCGAGGCCGCGCGAGACCGCGACCGAGTTCGCCGCCTCGAGGCCCTGGTGCGACAGGCGGCTCAGGTAGCGCGAGAGGCGCGCGCTCCCCCGCAGCTGCAACCGACGCACCTCGGAGTCGGGGAACAGGCGGTGCTCGGCCAGCTCGCCCCGGAGCAGCGAGAGCTCGGTGAGCCGGTGGGCGTTCCAGCGCCAGGCCCCGACGACCGCGCGCGCCCGGGCGCGGTCGCGGGCCAGCAGGGCGACCACCACCTCCCCGAAGGCCAGCAGAGCCGCCTGCGGCAGGACGCGCACCAGGTGGGTCCGGGTGTAGCACTTGAGCACGGCGCGGCAATTCGTGGCGCCGCTGGAGCGACTGCAACGTGGCGGGGTGACGGCCCTTGCCCTCCCCCTGCACGGACAGCGGCTCGAGCCCGCCGGCGACGGCCTCGCGATGTCGGACCCGCGCCTCGGGGGCGACGATGACCCGGGCACCGGCGACCTGGCAGCGCCACGACAGGTCCAGGTCCTCGCCCATGGCCACGATCCCGGGATCGAAACCCTTGAGCTCAGCGAGGAGGTCGGCGCGGATGAGGATGCACCCCGTGGGCGCGACGAAGACGTCGCGGACGGCGTCGTGCTGGCCATGGTCGACCTCACCCTCGAGGATCCGGTCGACGACGGCGCCGGTCTTGTCGCAACTCATGCCGACGTGGAGCAGGATGCTCGGGTCGTCCCAGTTGACGAACTTCGGAGAGACGACCCCGGCGTTGGAGCGGAACGACTCCTCGACCAGCTCGTGGACGGCGTCGCGGTCCAGGGCCACGTCGTCGTGGCACAGCAGGTAGAAGGCGGCGCCCTCGACCATGCCCAGCGCCTGGTTGGAGGCGGCGGCGTAGCCGGGGCTCCCGGGGAGATGGCGGACGAAGGCGTCGGGGAGGACCCGGCTCACCCGCTCGGTGACCTCCGAGCCGTCCTCGCCCGCGTCGAGGACCAGGACCGACAGCTCCTCGTAGTCCTGCGCCGCCAAGGAGGAGAGCGCCTCTTCGAACCAGGGTCCGGGGTCGGTCGTGACCACGACGGCGACCACCGCCGGCACTTGGGCGTCCATCAGCACTTGGGCGTCCATTAGGTGCCAGAGGCTATCCGGTCGCCGATAGGCCCCCCAGGCACGGATTTGACCCCCGAATGCTTGCTACTGTTTAACAGTTATGATACTCTAGTACACGAATTGCAGCCCCGGGAACGGCCGCTGCGGACCGATCGACGAGACAGGAGGCCTCCATGCCTGATGTACCCACCAACCTCAACAGCTTCTCGAAGGGTGTCACCGACCTGGCCCGGGATGCGGCGTACGTCGCCGTCGGGCTGGGCGTGCTGGGGTACCAGCGGGTCCAGGTGCAGCGGGTCGAGCTGCAGAGCAAGCTGTCCCAGGATTTCTCGCTGGACCAGCGGATCGACGACGTCCGTCAGGGCGTCAGCAAGGGATTCCAGCAGATCGACGACCTGGCCGAGTCGGCCACGCAGTTCGTCGAGACCACCCTGCAGCCGATTGAGGAGAAGCTGCCCGCTTCGGTGACCCAGGTCACGACCAAGGCGCGGGAGCAAGCGCGCGAGGTGCGGGCACAGATCCGCCAGCGTGTGAGCGCCTGAGCCCCACTTCCGCTTCACCACCGACGACGCTCGCCGTCAGTCCGCCTCCCAGGAGGCCAGGACGTCGGCGAGCGTCGTCGCGAGCGGGGTGCTGGCCCGCCAGCCCGTCGTCACTTGAAGCTTCGAGGCGTCTCCCCGCAGGACGGGCACGTCGACCGGCCGGACCAGCTCCGGATCGGTCTCGAGCCTGAGGTCGACGCCGGCCAGCTCGAGGAGCTGCGCCGCCACGTCGGACATGGCCACGTCGCGGCCTGAGCACACGTTGTAGACCTCACCGGGCGACCCCTGCTGAACCAAGAGCCGGTACGCGGCGACAACGTCGCGCACGTCGGTGAAGTCGCGCCGGGTCGTCAGGGTCCCCACCCGGAGGGTGCCGGCGCCGGACCGGCGCGCCTCGACGATGCGCTTGGCCAAGGCCGGCACGAAGAAGTTCGGTGACTGGCCCGGTCCGATGTGGTTGAACGGGCGGACCACAATCACCGGCTGCCCGTAGCCGCGCCACGCCTGGAGCGCCACCGCCTCGGCGGCGAGCTTGCTGGCGGCGTAGGGGCTGGCCGGCACGGTCGGGGCGTCCTCGCCGAGCGGCAGCTGCTCGGGCACGACCACGCCGTACACCTCGGCCGAGCTGACCACGAGCACGCGCGGGCTGACCGCCTGGGCCCGGGCGGCCGCGAGGATCTCGGCCGTCCCGAGCACGTTCACTCGGAGGACCTGGCTGGGGTTCTCCCAGCTCTCCCCCACGTGGGTCATCGCGGCCAAGTGGTAGATCGCCTCCGGGGACACGTCGGCCATCACCCGCCGCACGGCGGCGCCGTCGGCCACGTCCGTTTCGATGTCGATGACGGCGACGTCGTCACCCCGGTCCTTGAGGTGGGCGGCCAGCCACTGGCCCACGAAGCCCTTGCCCCCCGTGATCAGCGCCCGCATCCGCGGAACCCTACTGCGAGGCCGACCGGGCCATGTCGTAGGCGTGCAGGTGCCGGGCGACGCTCGCCTCCCAGGTGTGCGCGGCCGCGACCTCCAGGCCCCGGGCGACCCGCGCCGCGCCGCGCCCGTCCTCGAGCGCCGTGCGCAGCGCGTCCGCCAGCGCATCGACGTCACCGGGGGGCACGAGCAGCGCGGCCCCGCCGGCGAACTCGGCCATGGCGGTTCCCTGGGTCGTCACGACGGGCGCGCCGCAGGCGAGCGCCTCGAGCGCGGGCAGGCCGAAGCCCTCCTCGAACGCCGGGTAGGCGACCGCCGCGGCCTGGCGGAGCAAGGCCGGCACCGCGGCGTCCGGGAGGTACCCCGTGCGCACGAAGCGATCGGGGTGGCGGGCCGCGGCGAGCGCGCGCTCGGTCTCGTCCATCCCCCAGCCGGCCTGCCCGCCGAGCACGAGCACGGCGTCGGGGTGCCACGCGTCGAGTCGGTCGAACGCCGCCACGAGCGCTGCCACTCCCTTGCGCGGCTCGAGCGTGCCCACGAACACCACCAGGGGCCGGTCCTCGGGTATCCCGAGCGCGGCCAGCTCGGACCGGTCGGCGCCGGGCGCGGGCTCGGCGGGAACGAACCGCCGGTGATCGACCCCGTGCGGCGCCACCACGACGGGTGCCCGCACGGCGCAGTTGGCGTGCAGCCGCTCCGCCGTCACCTGGCTGACGCAGATCACGACCCCGGCCCGCAGCGCGGCGCGCCGGATCGCCCGCCGGAAGAACGCGGCCTTCGAGCGGAGATGCCACTCGGGATGGTCGAAGAAGGTGCAGTCGTGGATGGTGACCGCGCACGGGACCGGCGACCGCGCCGGCATGGTGTAGTGCGGGCCGTGGTGGACCGAGGCGCCGATGACGCGCAACAGCGAGGGCAGGCCCACCTGTTCGAACGCGAGCCGGCCGGGTCGAGACGAGGGGACGGCGTCGCGGCAGGACGCTCCCGCGGCCAGGTCGTGCCAGCGGGCCAGGTCGCCCCGCCGCGTCACCAGGGTGAGGGCCACGTCGGCGCGGGCCGCCAGTCCGGCGGCGAGTGCCATCGTGTAGTAGCCGGCACCTCCGGGATGCGCCGGCACGGCCGATACGTCGAGTGAGAGGTCCGAGGCGACCGTCACTGCAGCCGCTTCCACAGCTCCACGTGCTGGCGCGCCGCGGCGTGCCAGGTGCGCGAGAGGGCATAGGCCGACCCTCGTGCCGCGAGGTCGGCGCGCAGGGCGTCGTCGGTCAGCACCGCCGCGAGGCCGGCTGCGATGTCGTCGACGTCGAAGGGGTCGACGATCCGCGCCGGCGGGGTCCCTTCGGCCCCCAGGTCGTTGACGCTCGGGACCTCCGTGGCGACGACCGACGGCGTCCCCGACCGCATTGCCTCGAGGGGCGGCAGCCCGTAGCCCTCCGTCAACGGCACATAGGCGAAGGCGCGGGCGCGGCGGTACAGGCCGGCCAGCACCGGGGCGTTGACCGCGCCGGTGAACACGACACCGGCGGTCTCGGCCGGCCTCGCCGGCTCTCGCCCCCACCCTGCCGGCCCGACGATCACCAGTGGCCACGGTGCGGGCAGCGAGGGACGCACCCGGCTGAACGCGCGCACCAGCCGGTCGAGGTTCTTCCGCGGCTCGAGCGTGCCGACCGTGAGGAGGAAGTCGCCGGAGACGCCCACCCGCGTCAGCAGGTCGTCGGTGGCCGCGTCGTCGGGCTCGGCCAGGTGATCGGTGCCGCCCGGCACGGTGGTGATGCGCGCGGCGTCGATGCCCAGGGCGACGAGGTCGGACGCCACCAGACGCGACGACACCACGAGCGACGCCCCGCGCTCGCGCACCCGCTGCAGCGCCGCCTCGTGCCAGCGCCGTCCGCGTCGCGTCGTCGCCTCGGGGTGGCGGCGCCAGGCCACGTCGTGGACCGTGACGACGAGACGACTGCCACTGGACCGGCGCAGCGGCGGGGCGGCCAGGGATACCGAGTGGACGACCTCGAACCCGTCGGGCGCGTGCAGCCAGCCGTGGTCCCAGGCGCGCGTGGTGAGGGTGCTCGCCCAGGGGGTGGAGAGCACCGGCCGGCCGAAGCCCGCCAGCGGGTCGGCCCCGGGGCCGCCGGCCCCGGCCCGGCGCGGGGCCCGGCTGGCCAGGAGCGTCACGTCGACGGCGTCGCCCTCGGCGGCGCACTGGTCCAAGCCGGAGAGCAGGCCGCGAGCGTAGGCACCGATGCCGCCGGGGACACGCCGGCGGAGCTGCTCGACCGCCATGAGCACCGTCGGCGAGTGCTCAGGCATGCGACCTTCTCGCCGCGTCCCGGTAGAGCGTCTCGAGCCCTTGGCCACAGCGGTCCCACGAGAACCGGGCGGACCAGGCGGCGCCGGCGTCGATCAGCGCCGTCCGCGTCGCCTCGTCGGAGAGGCACGCGTCGATCCCTCCGGCCAGCGCATCACCGTCGCCGGGCTCCACCAGCAGCGCCCCCGAGCCGAGGACCTCGGGGAGCGAGCCGGCGCGCGTCGCCACGACGGGTACCCCGGCCCGCATGGCCTGCAGCGGTGGGAAGCCGAACCCCTCGTACAGCGACGGGTAGGCCAGGACGGTGGCTCGCTCGAGCAGGGCCGCCAGGTCGCGGTCTTCGACCCAGCCGGTCCGGACGATCCGGGCGCGGGCGGGTGACGCCACGATGGCGGCCTCGAGCTGCTCCTCTCCCCAGCCCGGAGGCCCGGCGAGGACCAGCGACACGTCGGGGTGGCGCGCCGCGACCGCCCCGAACGCGCGGACGAGGCCGGGCAGGTCCTTGCGCGGCTCGGCCGTCCCGATGGCGAGGCAGAAGCGCTCGGTGTCGGCCGGCAGGAGCCGTCGCAACGCGGCGCCGGCCTCCCCCTCGCCCAGGACCGGCAGTTCGGGCACCCCGGGATGCACCGTGCGTACGCAGTCGGGGTCGGCCTCGAAGGCGTCGACGACCTCCCCCGCGACGAAGGCGGAGTCGGTGTGGACCCAGGCACCGCGGTGCAACGCACGCCGAATCAGCTGGGGGTACGCGAGCGTGGCCGCGTTGCAGAGCTCGGGATGGTGGAGCGGGGTGAGATCGTGGACCGAGACGACGGCGGCGGCGCGCCGCGTGGGCGGCACGACGAAGTTGGTCCCGTGCACGACGTCGGCCGAGCCGATGAACCACTCCACTGCTGGCGCGTCCCGGCGCTCCCACAGGGCATGGAGTGGCCGCGCCGGCATGGGGCGCTGCCGCGCCGTGATGCCCGGCGGGAGCAGGTCGTCGATCATGGAGCGCCGGCGCCAGCTGACGGCGAACGCCCGCACCGCGAGCCCCGGCCGGGCCCCGAGCGCCGTGAGTGCACCCTCGCAGAATGCGCCGACTCCGGTGGGGAGACCGAGGAGCGGCGTGGCGTCGAGCGCGACGCGCAGACGGGCCTGCTCGGCGCCGCGGGATTGCGTGCGGTCGCTCAGGTCGTGATCGCCCCGTCGATGGAGAGGATCGCACCGGTGATGTAGTCCGCCTCGTGCGACCCGAGGTAGGCGAAGGCACCGGCGATCTCGTGGGGATAGGCGAAGCCGATCGGCGTCATGAGCCGTTCGATCAACTTCATGTCTGCGTCCGCAGGTGGACCGAAGTTGTGGATGATGGGCGTGTCCACCCCGCCGGGTGCCACCCCGTTGACCCGCACGCCGCGTGCCATGTACTCGACGGCGAGCGCCTTCGTCAGCATCTTGACCCCACCCTTGGACGCGCAGTAGGCAGCGGAGTAGGGCTGCCCGATGACGCCGGCGGTCGAGACCGTGTTGACGATGGCGCCCCCGTGCTCGAGCATCTGAGGCAGGACGGCGCGGCACATGAGGAACGTCCCGGTGAGGTTGACGGCGATGATCTTGTCCCAGCCGCTCAGCGACTGCTCCGGCGTGTGGGAGAAGCCGCCGATGCCCGCGATGTTGCACAGGTTCGTGATGGGACCGAGCCGCGCGCCGGCGGCTGCCACCACCTCGGCCACGGCGCCCTCGTCCGTCACGTCGCAGCGCAGTGCGACAGCGTGGCCTCCCGCCCCGTGCTCCTCCCGGTTGATCTCGGCCACCACGGTCTCGATGGCGTCCTCGGCCAGGTCGAGGCAGGCCACGGCGGCCCCCTCGGCCGCCAGGCGGCGCGCCGTGGCCCGGCCGATGCCGGAACCGGCCCCCGTGACCAGCGCGACGTGACCCTTGTAGCGGTCCGGCGTGATCGCTTCGGGGGCCGTCCCCCGATTGGGGTCGGCCTGCCCGACTCTCGTGGTGGGGCTCATGCACGCTCCTTCTCGCCGGACGCCTCGGTCCTGCTTGCCGCTCCGTTGGGGCCACTGCCTAGCACCCCGGGACCCGACCCACGACTCCGCGCCGCCCGCGGCTGGCGCGCCGCGGCGGCAGCGACCGCGAGGGCCCGCAGCCGCACCGGGTCGACTTTCATCATGGGGGTGAGGGGCAGCTCGACGACGACGACCAGCGCATCGGGCGCCTTGTAGTCCGACAATTGGCGTGCGCAGTGCGCGCGTAACGCATCGAGCTCGGGGCTCGCGCCGTCGGCCGCCACGACGACGGCGACGCCGATCTCGCCGAGCACCTCGTCGGGCACGCCGATGACGGCGGCCCGGGCGACGGAGGCGTGCGTGGCCAGGACGTCCTCGACCTCCGCCGGGTACACGTTGTAACCGCCCCGGATGTAGCGCTCGTGTGCCCGTCCCGACAGCTGCAGGTTGCCGGCCGGCGTCAGCCGTCCGAAGTCGCCCGTCGTCAACCAGCCGTCGGGCGCCAGCACCGACGCCGTGGCCTCTCGGTCGATCAGGTCGACGACGCTGCGCCCGCGCCCGGGGCCTCGACCCCAGTAGCCGCGCATGGTGGCCGGAGAGCGGAGCTTGACCCGGCCGATCGATCCGTCGGGTGCCGGGTGGCCCTCGTCGTCGACGACGGCCACTTCGACGCCGGCCACTGGCCGGCCGACGGTCGTGGCGACCTCTTCGTCGGACGAGGCCAAGGTGGTGCCCGTGCCCAAGGACGCCTCGGTCGAGGTGTAGCGCACGACCACGGGGACACCGAAGCGCCGGCGCACCTCTGCCACCAGGGCCGCCGGCACGGGCGCGGCGCCGGTCCCGGCCACGCGCAACGAACGCAGGTCGGCCTGCGCCAACTGCTCGCTCGCCAACATCAGCGCCCACTGCGTCGGCACGCCCTGGGCCACCGTGACGCGTTCGCGCTCCATGATGCGCACGGCGTCGTCGGCCCGCCACGGCGTGGGCGTGATGATCGTGGTCACCGCGTGCGCGATCTCGTCCCACGCCCGCGTCATGTACCCCACGTGCGCGAACGGGAGCGGCGAGAGCCGGCGGTCGCCCGGCTCGCTCAGCACGTCGGTGCCGCGCGCCACCGCCGCCAAGTTGGCGTGGTCGAACAGCGCACCCTTGGGACGACCCGTGGTCCCACTCGTCCAGACCACCGCGACCGGGTCCCGCGGCGCGAGGTCGGGCCACCGAGCGGGCGGGGCCCCGCCCCACCAGGCCGCGACCTCCGTCCGGTCGACCAGCGCGACCCCGGGCGCGTCGGGCGATGGCGCCACGCCGGCATCGGCCACCATGAGCACCGGGTCGGCCCGCTCGACGATGGAGGCCACCTCGGCGGCACCCAGGCGCGGGTTGATGCCCGAGGTGATGGCGCCCAGGCGCTGCAACGCGGCGTAGAGCACGGCGTAGTCGATGCACGACGGCAACATCAGGCAGACGACGTCGCCCTTGGCCACGCCCCGCCCGGCCAGGTACCCGGCGACCCCGTCGGCCGCACGGTCCCACTGCGCGAACGTGAGGGCGCGGCGCTCGCGCTCGCCGCCCGGCTCGACATACGCCTCCACGTCGGCGTTCAGCCGCGCCGCGTCGCGTAGGACGGTGACGACCGTGTCATGCCGGTCCAAGGAGATGCGCACGGGCATGGCCGGCGGCGATGGTACCAGGGGCCCACCGGCGGGACGGCCGTCCGGGCCCTCCTATGCTCGCACCGTGCTGGTGGCCCTGTGCGGCGGCGTGGGGGCCGCCCGGATGCTCTCCGGGCTCGTCCGCGTCGTCCCGGAGCGGGACATCACGGCGATCGTGAACGTCGGCGACGACACGGTGCTCCACGGGCTGCACATCAGCCCCGACCTCGACACCGTGACCTACACCCTGGCGGGCCTGGACAACCGCGAGACCGGTTGGGGCGTGGCCGGTGAGACCTGGGTGGTCATGGACGAGCTGGGCCGCCTGGGCGGAGAGGACTGGTTCCGTCTCGGTGATCGGGACCTGGCGACGCATCTCTACCGGACCGGACGCCTGCGCGCCGGGGCGAGCCTGAGTGCGGTCACGGAGGAACTGTGCCGCCGGCGGGGCGTCGGGGTCCGGCTCTTGCCGGTCACGGACGACCGGCTGCGCACCCGGGTCACCCTGGCGGAGGAAAGCGAGCTCGGTCCCCCCGGGTCCGAAGTGGGGTTCCAGGACTACTTCGTCCGTCTTCGTCACGACGTGCCGGTCCGGAGCGTGCGTTTCGAGGGCGCGGAGGCGGCGCGACCCGCCGCCGGGGTGGCCGACGCGCTCGAGCACGCCGGGCGCATCGTCGTCTGCCCGTCGAATCCCGTCGTGTCCATCGGTCCCCTGTTGGCCGTCCCCGGGGTCCGGGAGGCGCTCGTGGCGCGACGCGCCGACGTCGTGGCCGTCTCGCCCATCGTCGCGGGCGCCGCGTTGAAGGGCCCGGCCGACCGCCTGTTGGCGGAGCTCGGGACCGACGCGTCGGTGGTGGGCGTGGCCCGCCTCTATGCACCCTGGGTCGGCACCCTCGTCGTCGACGACGCGGACACCGCCCTGGCCGCCGCCGTCGAGGCCGAGGGCGTCCGCTGCGTCGTCACGGGCACCGTGATGAGCTCACCCGAGCGGGCGGAGGCCCTGGCCCTGGTGGTGCTCGGTGCCTGAGCCCGGCCTGCGGGTGGTCCCCGTCACCGGCATCGGCGAGGTCACACCGGGCAGTGACGTGGGCCGGTTGATCGCAGAGAGGTTCCGGCCCGCTCGTGCCGACGGCCCCGAGCTGCTCGACGGGGACGTCGTCGTGGTGACGCAGAAGATCATCTCGAAAGCGGAAGGTCGTCTCGTCGCGCTCGACCATGCGGACCTCGCGGCCAAGCTGGCCCTGGTGGCCGCGGAGTCGGTGCGCGTCCTGCGCCGCCGCGGTGAGCTGATGATCTGCGAGACGCAGCACGGGTTCGTCTGCGCCAACGCGGGTGTCGACCTCTCCAACGTGGCCGAGGGGACCGCGGCCTTGCTCCCCGAGGACCCCGATCGTTCCGCCCGTCGGGTGCGAGCGGGGCTCCGGCACCTGCTCGGGGTCGACGTCGGCGTCATCGTGTCCGACACGTTCGGCCGGGCGTGGCGCCGCGGGGTCACCGACGTGGCCATCGGCTGCGCGGGCGTTGCCGCCGTCGTCGACCTCAAGGGCACCCTCGACGCGGGCGGGCGTGAGCTGTTGGCGACCGAGGTCTGCGTGGCCGACGAGATGGCGTCGGCCGCCGAGCTCGTGATGGGCAAGGACAGGGGCGTCCCGGTCGCCGTGGTGCGCGGGGTGCCGGGGGAGTGGCTCCGGCCCGCCACCGTCCGCTCCGAGGTCATCCGCCCCCCCGGCGAGGACCTGTTCCGCTGACGGTCTAGGTCCGGCCCCGGCGCGCCCCGACGAAGTCGAGCACGGCCCGCGTGCCCTCGGCCAGGCCCGTCCAGGGCCGCCACCCGAGCTGGATCGACGCCCGTTCCACGTCCAGGCTCGACCGCAGCAGCTCGCCGGGTCGCAACGGCGCGAACACCGGGGTCACCGGCACTCCCGCTTCGGTGGTCATGGTCGCGAGCAGCTCGTTGACCGAGGTCTCCTGGCCCGTGCCGATGTTGCAGACCAGGCCGCCGCCCCGGGTCGCCGCCCGCACGAACGCGTCGACGACGTCGTCGATGAAGACGAAGTCCCTCGTCTGCTCGCCGTCCCCGAAGACCGTGACCTCGTCCCCCCGCAAAATGCGCTCGGCGAAGATCGCCACCACCCCGGCCTCACCGTGCGGGTCCTGGCGCGGCCCGTAGACGTTGCCCAGGGCGAGAGCGGAGAACTCCAGCGCATGCAGATGGCGGTACGACACGAGGTAGTCGATGACCGACTTCTTCGAGACGCCGTACGGCGAGAGCGGCTGGTGGGGGTGCGACTCGCGCACGGGGAGGTCCTCGGGAGCGGGGTCTCCGTAGAGGGTGCCGCCGCTGGCCGCGAACACGACTCGTTCGGACTCAGCCTGACGGGCTCCCTCCAGGACCTGGAGCGAGCCGATGATGTTGACGCTGGCGTCGAAGGCAGGCTGCGCGACCGAGCGCCGCACGTCCGCCTGGGCGGCGAGATGGAACACCAGGGCCGGGCGGCGGCGCACCATGAGGTCGACCACCGCCGGCGCGGTGATGTCGAGGTGGTGGATGGTGAGCGCGCGCCCGGCGCTCCCGCGTGCCTCGGCGAGGTTCGACAAGGAACCGGTGGAGAAGTCGTCCACGACGTCGACCTCGTGGCCCTCCGCCAGCAAGCGATCCACCAGGTTCGATCCGACGAACCCGGCCCCTCCGGTCACCAAGGTGCGCACGGCCGTCTTCTTAGCCCGACACCCGTTCGCCGTCGACCAGTGTTCCCGAGGAGACCACCGCGTCCGCACCGAGCACGGATACCGGGCGGACGTCGCCCCGCTGCCCGACGACCGAGCGGGGTCCCATGACCGAACCGACCACCTTCGCGTCGGCCGCGACGTGGCACACGTCCATCAGCACCGAGTCCGACACCACCGCGTCGGCCGACACGACGGTGCCACGCCCGAGAATGCTGTGCTCCACCCGCGCCCCGGTTTCGACGACGCACCCCGAAAAGAGGACCGCCGGGCCCACGACGTCGCCGGACACGTCGCTCTCTCCCTCCATGAGGACGCCCGTGCCGTCGTCGGTCAGTCCGGGTGCGACGACCGGCCCGCGCTTGCCGGCCAGGTAGTCGAAATTGGCGTCCAAGTAGGCGGCCGGCGTGCCCGTGTCCAGCCAGTAGCCGTCGTCGGAGCGGGCGAACAGGACGCCGTCGCGCACCATGGCGGGAAAGGTCTCGCGTTCGATCGACACGCGGCCGCCCTCGGGGATCCGCCCGAGCACGGACGCCTCGAGCACGTACGTCCCGGCGTTGATCTCGTTGGTGGGCGCCTCGTCGCGCGGTGGCTTCTCGACGAACGCCGTGACCCGCCCGGTGGCGTCCGTGGGCACCACCCCGAAGGAAGAGGGGTCCGCCACCGGGTGCAGGGCAATCGTGCCCTCGGCCCCGCGCTCGCGGTGGAACGCCACCAGGCCGGTCAGATCGAGGTCGGTCAGCACGTCGCCGTTCACCACGACGAAGGTCTCTGCGATGCCGGCGGAGGTGGCCGCAAAGCGGACCGCTCCGGCCGTGTCCAGCGGCTCGGGCTCGACGGCGTAGGTCAGTCGCACACCTCCGGCCCGCCCGTCGGGATAGGACTGCATGAAGGCGTCGGGGAGGTAGCCGAGCGAGAGGACCGCCTCGTCGACCCCGTGCGAGGCCAGGTGTCCGAGCACGCGCTCAATCATGGGCACCCCGACGACGGGGAGCATCTGCTTGGGGGACGTCAGCGTCAGGGGACGCAGCCTCGTCCCCTCGCCCCCCACCAGGACGACCGCCTTCATTACTTCGTCGTCGTGGTGGACGAAGGTTTCGTCGTCGTCGTGGACGAAGGTGTCGTCGTGGTGGACGAAGGCTTCGTCGTGGAGGTCGTGGTCGGTGCGGTCGTCGAGGTCGACGCCGCGGGTGTCGTGGTCGTCGACGCGGACGGCGCGGTCGTGGTCGTGGTCGCGACGGGCTGGGTGCCGGCCAGGACCTGCAGCAACGAGGTGATGGCCGTGGCGGGGGGCTTGGGCAGCGAGACGTTGTCGGGCACGAAGCCGACCGTGATGAGCTGACGGTTGACGAACCTGAGGCCGGCGGGCTTCACCGTGGTCAGCCCACCCGTCTCTTCGACCTCTCCGTTCTTGCCTGTCTTGGTGGACATGACCCACCAACGCGCCTTCACTTCGCCCACCTTGCCGGCGTCCGGCGTGCCGGCGGCGCACTTCTCGCCGTTGCGGTACTCGGGGACGCTCTCGGAGGGGTACTTGAGGGTGGTGTTGGTCAGCGTCAACCCGCTGTATCCCTCGGCGAACTTGCCCAACGTGGCGTTGGTCCCCGCCTCGCTCGCGTTCTTCGGAGCGATGGTGAGGACGCCGCTACCGCTCGTCGTGAGCCCGGTCGACGAGCTGGTGGGGGACGCCGCCAGCGCCGGCTGCACGGTGCCGCAGATGTCGAAGCCCAAGGCGGCGTGCCACGTCGTGTTGACCGTCGGCTCGACCACGCTCGGGCTCTGGTCGTAGTGGTACTTGGCGAAGGCGACCGAGGCCAGCCCCACCAGCACGATCACGACCAGCGCGGCGTACCAGTTCACCGGCATCTGGCCGCGATAGGTGGTTCCGCCGCCCGTGGCGGCGGCGCGGGCGACCGATTTCCCTGAGGAGCTTCTCGCCATGGCGGGTGGCAACCCTACAGCCTGCCGGGCCGCCCTCCGGCCGCAGGGGGTCCGCCCAAGAGGTTTCGGTACAAGGCGGTCGTCTCCGGGTCGAGGCAGGTCAGGCGGGCCGTTGCCGTGGCCCGAGCGGCCTTCTCTCCCGCCAGGGTCAAGAGGTGATCCATCGCAGAACGGAGACCGACCCGGTTGGCCTGGGCGGCCGTCGCCCGCAGGAGGGAGCGATAGAGGCGCTCGTCGAACGGGCTCACGAGGAGCGCCTGCCGAACCACCCACTCGGCGTCGGCGGCGCGACCGCAGCCCATGAGCGCGTCGGCGCCGCACCGCGCCGCGTCCGCCACCAGTGATTCGACGCCCGACCGGGTGCCGTCGAACACCGTCCAGTCGGCTCGCTGCAGGCCCGAGAAGGCGGGGCCGCGGACCAGGCGGAAGGCCTCGACGAGGGCGTCCGGGTCTCCCTTCCGGACCAGGAGCGAGAACCGGTCCACATCGGACACCACCGAGTGGTGGATGAGGAGATGGGTGCCGCGCGGGAGCAGTGCCGTCCCGTTGGAGGCGTGGCCCAGCGCCCGGCGCGCGTCCGACGCCGTCGAGTGCACGGTGGCCAGCGAGACGGGGCGGTCCGGCCAGAGCGCAGACGCCCAGTCGGCGTGCCGGAGGCACCGCCGGTGAAAGGCCAGGTAGACCACCAGGTCGAGTGACGCGGCGCGACGGAACGGTTGCGCCAGGCCGCGCACGACGACGGGGCCGAGCACCGCGACATCAACGCCGGCCTTGGTCACGCCAGGGAACGGTCTGTGTGGGGGCGGAGGGAGTCGAACCCTCACTGGGGACGGTTTAAGCGCCCTGCCTCTGCCAATTGGGCTACACCCCCGGGGCACCATTCTTGACCGGCCGGAGGACCCCCACGAGGATGACCCGATGGCCGATGACCTCGGGCGGGTCGACCTGACCGACCTCGACACGTTCGCCGCCGGGTTCCCGCACGAGATCTTCCGCCGTCACCGCGAGCAGGCGCCGGTCTGGTGGCACGAGCCCACGTCCCACACGCCTGACGGCGAGGGCTTCTGGTCGGTGGCGACCTACGACGAGGTGTGGCGCGTCCTGAACGACCCCATGACCTTTTCGTCGGAGACGGGCGGCGACCGTCCCTATGGGGGCACGATCATCCAGGACCTCCCGGTCGCCGGCGTGGTGCTCAACATGATGGACGATCCGCGTCATGCCCGGATCCGCCGTCTGGTCACCAAGGGCCTGAGCCCGGCCGCCGTCCGCGCGCTCGAAGACGAGCTGCGCCGGCGAATGCGGCGGTTGCTCGCGTCCATGGGCGACGACTGCGACTTCCTCGTCGACGTCGCGGCCGAGCTCCCCATGCAGGCCATCTGCGTGCTGCTCGGGGTGCCCGAGGCCGACCGCCACCTCCTCTTCGAGGCCGTCGAGCACATCTTCGACATCCCCGACGAATCCGACTTCCTCGCCATGAGCCCCCGGCGACAGGAGGCCGTCGACCGCATGGCCGCGTACGGCACGGCGATCATGGAGGAGAAGCGCCTGCGGCCCCGCGCCGACATGCTCTCGAACGTCATCCACGCCGAGCTGCCGGACGTGGACCCGCCGCGCCTCAGCGACGACGAATTGTCCGCGTTCTTCTCGCTGTTGTTCTCTGCCGGAGCCGAAACGACACGGAACGCGATCGCCGGCGCCATGCTCTCGTTCGTCGAGTGGCCGGACCAGCTCGAGCTGCTGCGGTCCGAACAGGTGTCCTGGTCGACCGCCGTGGAGGAGATCCTCCGTTGGACGACCCCCTCGCCTTCGAAGCGGCGCACCGCGACGGCCACCTGCGCGCTCCGGGGCGAGATCATCGAGCCCGGGCAGAAGGTCGTCGTGTGGGAGGGGTCCGCCAATCGCGACCCGGACCACTTCGAGTACCCGGACAGGTTCCTGCTCGGGCGCGACCCCAACCCGCACCTCGCGTTCGGCCATGGGGTCCACTTCTGTCTCGGCGCCCATCTGGCCCGGCTGGAGATCCGTGTCGCGCTCGAAGAGACGCTGAGTGCGATCGACGCGTTCACCCTCGCCGGTCCTCCGGAGTGGACCCGGAGCAACCGCCACACCGGCATCCGCCATCTGCCCCTGCGGTTGAAGCGGTCGTAGGGGGCCGACGATCAGCCGGGCAGCCCGCCGACCAGCGGGCGATGACGTTCGAGGATGGCCAGCTCGGTGTCGCGTGGCGCGTCCACCGCGCCCGAGTGGGCGCCGAAGACCATGGTGGTCCGGCGGCGCGGGTCCCACGAGGGCCACCGCCCGATGCCGTCGTGCGACGGGTCCCCGTGACGGGCGAACGCGAGCCACGCGCCCTGCATCTGCGTCGACAACCTCGCGACCTCCGGACCGCCGCCCGTGAACATTTGGACCACCGGGACGTGGACCGCCCCGAAGACGAAGGGCAGCTCGAGTGCGTGGCACGACCCGAGGAGCCCTTCGAAGGCAGGCGACTCCCAGTCGAACAGATACACGAAGGCGGTGGAGCCCCGGGCGTTGTGCGCCGCGGCGAGTTGGAGGCTCGGCCACCGAAAGACGATGTCGGTGCCCGCCGCCACCCAGATGTCCCTGGTTGCCACCGGCTCGGAGCGAGTCGCCCGGGCGGCGCGATAGCAGTCGACCACGTCCGCGGGGTCCACGTCGGGCAACGAATTGGCCATCCAACGGTCCAGGCCGGCCTCGTCCATGGCCATCAGCGCCGGGTTGCCCAGGCCGAACAGCGTCAGCTCGTCGCGGTTGGTGCCGATCATCAAGTCGATGCCGGCGGCGGCACCGTCGGCCACGGCGGCCAGGGGATGCCGGGGAAGGAAGACGCCGTCGACGGTGGGGATGAAGGGCAGGGGGAGCATCCCGGGGTCCGGGCGCCGCCGCCCGATCTCCTCGGTGGCCGCGACCAGCTCCGAAGCCGGAACCCGCGTCAGCGAGGCGCGATGGCACGAGGCGAGGCCGAGCACCGCGCCGAGGCGCTCGGCGGCTCGTTCCGCGTCGTCGGTCGAGTGCGCATACGCACCGCCGCTCTGCACGATGGCCCGACGGAAGAGGCCCGAGGCGTCCGGCGCGGCCAGCAGCGCGGCGACGCTGAACGCACCCGCCGACTCGCCGAACACCGTCACGTTGTCCACATCGCCGCCGAAGGCGGCGATGTGGTCGTGGACCCAGCGCAGCGCGGCGACCTGGTCCATGATGCCCCAGTTCCCTACGAAGCCGTCGGGGTCGTCCAGGCCCCGGTGACCGAGGAAGCCGAGCGCGCCGAGCCGGTAATTGATGGTCACCACGATGGCGTCGCCGTTGCGCACGAGGTTCCCGCCCCGGTAGAGGAAGACCGACCCGCTGCCCGACGTGAACCCGCCCCCGTGGATGAACACCATCACGGGCCGGCCGGCGCCGCGTGGCGTCGTCTGCTCGGCGGGCAGCTCGGGGGTCCACACGTTGAGGGTGAGGCAGTCCTCGCTGTGTGGCTCGGAGCTCTCGGGGTCCGACGGGCTGGTGATGCCGGGCACCGCCGCCGGCTGCGGCGCAATGGGGCCGAAGGTCGAGGCGTCCCGGATGCCGTCCCATTCCTCCGGCGCGGCGGGTGGTCGCCAGCGCAGCGGCCCGATCGGCGCGCGTGCGTACGGGATCCCCGAGAACGACCACAAGTCCCCCCGCCAGACGCCGCGGAGCCTCCCCTGGGCGACCTCGACGACTCCTTTCATGTCCGGGCACCCTACGAACGGACGGCCATGTGGTCAATCGTCGCGGGAGTGAACGGCCCGCGAATTCGTTCGCAACCGGACGGCGACGCGTTGGATGCCCAAAATTGCACGTCAGAGCAGTTACGCTTTAGGCCGTGGGTACAGTGAGGTGTCGGACCACTGTGCGGAGTACATCGCGCGCCGTACGGGCGGCGCTCACGGCGGGCGTCCTCGGTGCGCTGCTGTCACCTCTCGTTGCGACCGGAGCCGGCGCCACGGGTGCCTCGAGCTCGACGACCCTTCCCGGCCCGGCGCCGAACCAGTCACAGATCAACTCGACCCAATCGCAAGTCTCGCAGATCGAGGCCGCGCTGACCCAGGAGGAGCAGCAGACCTCCGTCCTCGACGACCGCTACAACACGGCGGTCCAGAACCTCCAGAACGCGCAGAGTGCGCTGCAGACCTTGGCCGCCAACCTCGGTCGCACCCGTGCCGCGGTGAGCGTGGACAAGCGGGCCGTCGCGACCGACGCCGTCGCCGCGTACGTCTACGGCACGCCCGACACGGGGCTCGCCTCCTACTTCTCCTCTTCGGCGACCATGACCCAGGCGCGCAACCAGTACACGAACCAGATCGTGGGCAACCTCACCCAGGACGAGGCGGCTCTGGAGCACTCGGAGGCACGACTCCAGAGCGAGCAGGCCCAACAGGAGTCGGTGGCCGCACAGGCGCAGACGGAAGCGGCGCAGGCCAAGTCGCTGGCGCAGCAGAACGAGCAGGAAGCGGCGTCGACGAGGTCCACGCTGAACCAGGTGCAGGGACAGCTGGCGCAGGAGGTCGCGCAGGCCGCCATCGAAGAGGCGCAGCAGGAGGCCGCGGCTGCGGCCAAGGCGGCGAGCGAGGCGCAACAGCAGCAGGCCGCCGCAGCGGCAGCGGCGGCGGCAATCGTGGCCGGTGCGGTCGGCGGGTCGGCCAGCGGGGCGGCGGCGACCGACGCCGCCAACCAGGCGTCGGGCAACCCCGGTCCCGTCGGGGGGAGCTCCTCGGGGTCCGGGTCCGGGGCGGCGGCGGTCCAGGCGGCGGTCTCCCAGCTCGGCGTGCCGTACGTGTTCGGGGGCGAGGAGCCCGGCGTCGGCTTCGACTGCTCGGGACTCGTGCAGTGGGCCTGGGCCCAGGCCGGGGTGTCCATCCCGCGGACCACGGAAGTTCAGTGGCCCGCACTCTCGCACGTGTCGCTGGACGCCCTCGAGCCGGGTGACCTGCTCTTCTATTACAACCTCGACGGCGACAACCAGGTCGACCACGTCGTCATGTACACCGGATCGGGACCGTACGGTACCGACACGGTGATCCAGGCGCCGTTCACCGGGAGCACCGTGTCCTATTCACCGATCTTCACCGAGGGCCTGATCGGAGCCGCCCGGCCCTGACCGGGCGGCCTCACCTCTTTTCGGGCCGGCCCCACCGCGCCGCCCCGGCCGTGGCCGCCCGTGTACTCGGTACGATTGTCCGATGGCTAACGGGCGCCCGGTCGTCGGTGAGAAGGACCGGACCACGGCGATCGTCCCGCTGCGCCTGCCGGCCGACGACGCGGCCGAGCTCGCGGACCCGCGGTTGTCCGACGTGGACGAATGGGGTCGCTCGGAACGCACCCGCGCCGTCGCCCGCGCCATCTACGAGCCGGTCTACTCCAAGTGGTTCCGGGCCGAATGGGATGGCCTCGAGAAGATCCCCGGCGAGGGCGGCGCGCTGCTGGTGGCCAATCACGCCGGCGCCATCCCCTCGGACGCGCCGGTCATCATGCACGGGATCGAGAAGGAGCTCGAGCGCCCTGTCTACGGCATGGCCGACTACTTCTTCCGGACCGTTCCCGTCGTGGGGACGCTGTGGGCGCGGGCGGGAGGCGTCTCGGCCCGGCCGGCCAACGCGTACCGGCTGTTGAAGGAACAGCGCCAGCTGGCGCTCGTCTTTCCCGAGGGGACCAAGGGCCCGTCGAAGTCGTACACCGACCGTTACCAGCTGCGGCGCTTCGGGCGCGGCGGTTTCGTCGAGATCGCGATGCGCGCCGGCGTGCCGGTCATCCCGATCGCCGTCATCGGTTCGGAGGAGGCGATGCCCGTCGTGCTCCGCCTGCCCACGCTGGCCCGCGCTCTCGGCGTGCCCTACTTCCCGATCACCGCCAACCTGCTGGCGCTCGGCCCGGTCGGCGTGATCGCGCCGTTCCCGGCCAAGTTCAAGCTGCGCGTGCTCGATCCGGTCCAGTTCGACGTCCCCCCGGACCAGGACCGGTATTCCAAGAGCCGCATCATGGAGGAGTCGGAGCACATCCGCACCCAACTGCAGGAGGCGGTGTACGACATGCTGCGGGACCGTCGCAGCGTGTGGTTCGGATGAGCCGCCGCGTCCTGGTCACCGGTGCCGACACCTTCTGGGGCGGCCGGATGATCCAGGCCCTCGAGACCGACCCCAGCATGGGCGTCATCCTCGGCATGGGCACCCACGCGCCGTCGGTGCCGTTCGAGCGCGCCGAGTTCGTCCGGACCGACCAGAACTACTCCATCCTGAACCGCATCGTGAAGGCGACCCAGGTCGACACCATCCTCCACACGTTCATGATCACCAACTCGGCGACCGTGCCACGACGCGCCTTGCACGAGATCAACGTGATCGGGACCATGAACCTGCTGGCCGCGGCGGGCGCAGCCGGCTCCACCGTGCGTCACATCGTCGTCAAGTCGTCCACGCTCGTCTACGGCTCGGCCGCCAGCGACCCGAACACGTTCCTCGAGGACACGCCGCGCACGAGCCCGGTGAGGAACAGTGTCGAACGGGCCCTCATCGAGGCTGAGGGGCTCGTGCGTGACTTCTCCGAGGACAACCCGGCGACCAAGGTGACCGTGCTTCGCTTCGCCAACGTGCTGGGCCCCCACCTCACGACGCCGATCAGCCGCAACCTCTCACGGCCGTTGTGCCCGTCGATCTTCGGCTTCGACCCGTTGCTCCAGTTCGTCGAGGAGGACGACGTCGTCCGGGCGCTGGCGCACGTCACCCGGGCCGGCATCCCCGGGCTCTACAACGTCGCCGCCGACGGCCGGCTGCCCTGGAGCGAGGTCGCCACCATCTGTGGGACCCGGCTGGTCCCCCTCTCGCCGTACAGCCCGTTCAAGCTCCGCCCCGTCGCCCGGCTCTTCGACCTGCCCTCGGAGCTCGAGGACCTGCTCCGCTACGGGCGCGGCGTCGACACCCGTCGGTTTGCCGCAACGGGATTCACCTACGACGCCACCAGCGCCGGCGCGGTGCGGACCTTCATCCGGGCGGTGCGCCTGCGCCGCCAGTCAGGGCGCCAACCCATGTCGTACACCTACGAGCACGACATCGAGCAGTTCTTCCGTCACTCGCCGTCCGTGGTGAGCACGAGCGAGGCCTGAGCTCACGGGCCGAGCCACTCGGCGACCAGGCTGGGCTCCCGTACCGCCCATTCCTCCGCCGTGATCGCGTACCGGACGTGGTCCTCCCACACGCCGTCGATCTCGAGGAAGCGCTGGGCGATGCCCTCCTCGCGGATGCCGAGCTTCTCGACGACCCGCCGGCTGGCATGGTTCCTCGGGATGATGGAGATCTCGACGCGGTGCAACGAGATCGCCTCGAACGCGAAGCGCAACGTCACGACCACCGCCTCGGGCACGAGTCCCATGCCGGCGAGAGCCTCGTCGACCCAGTAGCCCACGAAGGCGCTCTGGAAGGGCCCGCGCTGAATGGAGGACAGCGTCACCTCTCCCGCGAACCGGTCGCCCACGAAGATCCCGAATCCGTAGCCCGTGCCCAGGTGACGCTCGCGCTCGCGAATGCCGCAGCGGGCCGCGAAACTCGAGCGGTCCTCCGACGGGACGGGGGCACCCTTCGGACGGGGCTCCCAGCGCAGCAGCCATCCGGCGCAGCGGGTCCGCACCTCGTGCCAGGCGGGGAAATCGTCCTCGGTGAGCGGGCGCAGCAACACCCGGCGACCCCGCAGCTCCAGCTGCGCGTGCCGCACGGCCCTCGCCGCGCTCACCGCCCGAGGACCACCTTGAGCGCGCCGAGCAGCGCCAGCACGTGGCGCGGCCGGGCGGTGTTGCCCATGCAGCCGATCCGCCAGATCTGTCCGGCCAGCTGCCCCGCACCCGCGCCGATTTCGATTCCGTAGCCCTGCAGCAGCTCACGTCGGCAGGCTGCGTCGTCGGTGTCCTCGGGGATCCTGACGGTGGTGAGCTGAGCCAGCCGGTGGTCGGGCTTGACGAGCAATTCGAGCCCCAGTTCCTCGAGCCCGTCCGCCAACAGGCGGCCGCACGCGGCGTGACGTTCCCAGACGTCCTCGATGCCCTCCTCGAGCAGCACGCCCAGCCCGGCGTGCAGCGCCGCGACCATGGCCACCGGCGCCGTGTGGTGGTACACGCGCCCCGCGCCCGAGGTGTCGTGCACGTAACGCGCCAACAGGTTGAGGTCCAGGTACCAGCTCGACGGTCGGGCCACGACCCGTTCGTAGGCCCGCGCCGACACGGTCAGGGGCGAGAGCCCCGGCGGGACGCCCAGGCACTTCTGCGTGCCGCTGTAGGCGATGTCGACGTTCCAGTCGTCGACCGCGACCTCCATGCCACCGAGCGACGTGACCGTGTCGACCAGGAGCAGCGCATCACCCTTGGCGCGTCCGATGGGCTCGATCTCGTTGCGCACACCGGTCGAGGTCTCGGCGTGCACCACCGCGATGATCGACGGGGACGGATGCGCCGACAGGAGCCGCCCGGGGTCGATCGGCTCGCCCCAGGCCGCGTCGACCCGCACGACCTCGGCCCCGAGCCGGTCCGCCACCTCGCACATCCGCTCGCCGAAGACGCCGTTGACGCCGACGACGACCGCGTCACCGGGCCGGACGAAATTGACGAAGGAGGCCTCCATCCCCGCCGACCCGGTCCCGCTGATGGGAAGGGTCAAGGGATTGGACGTTGCGAAGACCCGGCGGAGCCGGTCGTTCGTCTCGTCGAGCACGGTGAGGAACGCCGGGTCGAGGTGTCCGAGCACCGGTGCGGAGAGCGCCATGGTCACTTCGGGGTAGGGGTTGGAGGGCCCCGGACCCATGAGCAAGCGTTCCGTCATCACCACGGGCGCATCGTGACAGGTCCACGCTCACCTGCGCCAACGCGCCCGAGCAGGCAAATGGGGTTGGCTAGATTGCCAGCGTGGAACGGGTGCTCTTTGCTCCCCGGGAGCTGCCCCCGCTGCCTCCGGACGCCGCACATGACCTGCCGCGCTACGACACATGGGTGCGCGCCCGCGAGCGCGCGCGTGTGCACGGGACGCGCCGGATCGTCCATCCGACACTCGGCCTGGTCCTGATCGTCTCCGACGACACGCCGGCCCCCATCGGCCGGACACTCGCGAGCCTCCGGGGCCAGACGAGTGGGCGCTGGTCACTGACCGTCACGGCCCCGCAGTCCCGAATGAGCGAGCTGGGTCGCCTCGTCCGGTCCGGTCTGCCGTGGCGCACGCGGCGCGCCTGCCGCTTCGTCGGCGTCCCCGACGGGGCACCGGCGTGCGAGCTCCTGCGCGTCGCGTTGGCGGGACCCCCCGAGAACGCGGTCGGCCTGCTGTTCCCCGGTGACACATGGGCGCCCGACGCCGTCGCGCTGCTGGGCGCCGCGGTGAGCCCCGACGGGGTGGCCTACGCCGACGAGGACCGCGTCACCGGCGAAGGCGAACACGTCGCGCCGAGCCTGAAGCCCGATCACTCCCCTGATCTGCTCGTGTCCACCGCCTTTGTCGGCCGACCGCTTGCGTTCGGCGCCCGCCTGGCCGGTCGCCTGGACGATCTCGTCGCCACCGACCTCGCCTCGCTCGAGCACGAATGCGCCCTCAGCGTGTGCCAGGCCGCGGAAAGGGTGACCCACGTGCCCGAGGTGCTCTGTCACCGGTCGGTCCCTCCCGTTCCGCCGTCGGGAGACGGCTACCTGCTCGGGTTCATCCGTCCCGGGGGCGAGCAGGCCACCCTGCGGGCGGGCCGCGGGCCCGGGACCTTCCGCGTCGAGCGAACCCCTCCTCCCGGGACCGCCGTCAGCGTGATCGTGCCGTTTCGCGACCAGCCGCGCTTCCTGCGCACCTGCGTGGACTCGGTGCGGGCCACCGTCGGCGACCTCAGCCTCGAGCTCGTGCTCGTCGACAACGGCACCACCGACCCCGAGGCCCTGACGCTGGTCGAGAGGCTCGCGGGACAATCCGGCGTCCATGTCCTCCGCGACGATCGCCCCTTCAATTGGGCGCAGCTGAACAACGCGGGCGCACACGCCGCGGGCGGTGACGTGCTCGTCTTCTTGAACAACGACATCGAGGCACGACGCGCCGGCTGGCTCGAAGCCTTGTGTGGCCACGCGCTCCGTCCCGACGTCGCTGCGGTGGGCGCGCGTCTGTTGTACCCGGACCGTCGCCTGCAGCACTGCGGCGTCGTGATCGGGCTGGGCGGGGCGGCAGGGCACCCGCTCGTCGGGCTGCCGGCGGACGAGGCGGGATACCTCCACATGGCCACGGCCACGCGCGAATGCTCCGCCGTGACCGGCGCCTGCATGGCCACGCGCCGCGAGCTCTTCGCAGAGCTCGGCGGGTTCGACGAGACGTTGGGGGTCGACCTGAACGACGTCGACTTCTGCCTGCGCGCCGCGACGAAGGGATTCCGAACCATCTACGAACCCGAAGCCGAGCTGATCCACTACGAGTCACCGAGCCGGGGTACGGCCGGCGGGGTGGGAGACATCGTTCGCTTCATCGAACGATGGAGGGGATACATTGACGCACGGGATCCCTATCTCAACGTCCATCTCACTCGCGCCGACGCCTCGTGCCGGCTGGCGGACGATCACGAAGATGAAGGGTGGAACCAATGGTTTTCGACCGTCGCCGCCGGTTAGACGCCGGAGCCGAACCTGTCCCACCGACCATGTTCGAGCGACCCGCGGACGCAGCACCTGCCCTGGGCAGCCTCGCCCAAGAGCCGCCGGTGCAGACCTTTCGCCAGGTCCTGGCCTACGAGCGACCGACGTCTGTCCTCCGGGATTCCGGGACGACGCGATCGGTCCGGGCTTGGGCGCGACAGGCCTCGGGTCGCCCGACCCGCAGGCTGCTGTTCGCGCTGGCCGACGCCACGGATGCCATGGCCGGATACTGCGACGAGCTGGCCCGTCGTGGGAACACGCAAGCCGCGGTGTCGGCCGAACTGTCGGCGACCCTGGGGCAGGAGCTGGCGCAACTGCGCGCGGAGGTCCACCGCCTGCAGGCGCTCGTCGCCGCCGACGACGCGTCGGGATGAGCGGCCGGCCGATCGTCGTCCTGAGCACGCACTGGGACGGCGGACACGAATTGAGCTTCGTGACCCGTTCGATCGCGGGAGCGGCCACCCGCTGGGCGCGCGTCGACGTGGGCGCGCCCGGACCGCCGGGCACGCGACGGCCCGACGGGGCCTTCGACGTGGCCGCGCTCGGCGCGCGGGGGTCGCTCCGGCTACCGGGTGGCCTCGCGCCGGAAGGATCCGTCATCGTCGTCGACGACGTCACGGCCGAGATGGCCGAATTGGTCTCGGCGGCCGCACCGCACGCCGTCTTCTACCTCAGCGCGACCGACGGGGAGCCCGTCCGTTCCTGGACGCAGCTCCAGTTCGTCGCATCCGCCGACCGCCGCGTGCCGATCGTTGAGCTGTCCGTACCGGTGAACCCACTGGCGGAGCGTCATCGCCACCATGGCTTCGGCTTCACCGGCTATCACCTGGTGCTGTCGGCCGGGGCGGGTGCGGCGGCGAGCCCCCCGGACGCCGCGGCCTGGCTCACCGCCGCCTTCCCGGACGAGTACGTGGTGGTGGTGGAGGACGCGATGGCGTCGGCCTGGAAGAACCGTGCCCTGCGGGGCAGGGTGCCGGTGTCCACCCGGATGGATCTCTGGCGCCTGCTCGCACACGCTCGCTTCTGCGTCGACCTGGGCCCGGGGGCGCTCATTGCCCGTGAGTGTGTGGAGGCGTTGCGCTTCGCGACGCCGATCATCGTGGCCGCCGACTCCGGCCCGGCGGCGGTCCATGCCGCGGCGTCGGGCAGTGCCACCTACGTCGGCCCGGCCAACCTGATCGATCACGCCGCCCGCCTCGAGGACGAGGCCGAGCGTGCCGAGGCCGCGCGCTGCGCCCGCGCCTACGCCGACGAGAACTACGGCGACCCCGCCCGGTTCGTCGCCAGCCTCGAGACGGTCCTGACCCACGCCTGAGCGATCAGGTCACGCCTCGGTGTAGGGCGCCCTCGGGGGCCACGCGAGCGAGAAGTCCTCGGCGTCGAGGCTGAGGTTGGGGCTGTAGTAGGGATCCCGGCGGAGGCCCTCGGCGCCCCACCGCGACTTCATGTACGTCGCCGCCCGCTCGTACGCCTCCGCCGGCGCTCCTTCGTTGTCGATGCCCCGGCTCGTCGACTCGTGGTGGAAGAGCTCGGCGTAGGGCGTCCACACGACGTCCCATCCCGCTTCGCGCAGACGCAGGCAGAGATCGACGTCGTTCAAGACGTTCGGCAGGCTCTGCTCGTCGAACCCACCGATCTCGTCCCACGCGTCGCGGCGGAGGACCATGCACGCCGCGGTGACCGCCGACATCCGGTGGGCCAGCTGCAGCTGGCCGTAGTAGCCCGGGTTGAGGCGATCGAAGTTGCGATGCGGGTGGCCGGCGACGCCGTGGATCCCCAAGATCGCTCCCGCGTGCTGGATCCGCCCGTCGCCGTAGAAGAGCTTGGCGCCGACCGCGCCCACTCGGGGTTGGCCGAGGTGGCTGACCATCTCGGAGAGCCAATTGCCCGAAATCACCTCCGTGTCGTCGTTCAGGAGGCACACGACCTCACCCGACGTCCGTGCCACCGCAAAGTTGTTCATCGCCGAGTGGCTGAACGGGTGTTCGTAGCGAATGACGGAGAGCCGATGGTCGTTGTCGTGGAGGTATTGGAGCGTCGACTGCGAACGACTGGAGTTGTCGACGACGACCACCTCGAAGTCCGGGTATCTCGTCAGGTTCAAGACGCTGTCGAGGCAGCGCGACAAGAGCCGTCCGTCCCTCGTCGGAACGATGATCGTCACCTTCGGAGCCGGCTCCGGGACCGGCCAGGTGATCCGGTTGAACCCCCAGAGGCCGATCCGCTCGACGCGAGCGGTCCCCCGGCCGGTTCGCTCGAGATGGTCGACCACGGCCTGCTGCCCCGCCTCCAGCGCGTAGGGCTTGGCCGAGACGAGCGAGGCCGTCGAGCTGGCGTGGACGCGCCAGTGGTAGAGGACGTGCGGGACGTGCACGACCTGCCGGCGCTCCAGGAGCTCGGACACCCGGAGCGTCAGGTCCCAGTCCTGGCTGCCCTCGTACCCCACCCGGTAGCCACCGACCCGGTCGACGAGGTCCTTGCGGAACGCGCTGAAGTGGCTCAGGAAGTTCTGGCCCAGGAGGAGCAGCGGGTCGAAGTCCGGTTTGAAGTACGGGTCACGCCGCACGCCGCCCTCGTCGAGCTTGTCCTCGTCGCTGTAGACGATGCCGGCGTCGCGGTGCTCGGCGATGGCGAGGGCGAACATCGCCAGTGCGTGCCCGGCCAGGACGTCGTCGTGGTCCAGCAGGGCGATCCACTGGCCGGTCACGAGGGACAACGCCGAGTTGGAGGCCGCCGCGATGTGCCCGTTCGCCTCGCGTCGCAGCACCTTGATGCGTGGATCGGCCGCCCCGAGCTCCCCGAGGAGCTCGGGGACGCGTGGGTCCGTGGAACAGTCGTCCGCGATACAGAGCTCCCAGTCCGGATAGATCTGGCCCTGCACCGAGCCGATGGCCGCCTGCAACATCTCGAGCGGCGGGTTGTAGACGGGCATCAGGACCGAGATCTTCGGGCGCTCGTCGAGCGCCCGGACCCGGGACTCGATATGCCGCCTCGCGTCGTGGTCGAGGGTGTCGTAGAGCTCGACCCAATGCTCGTAGGTCCCGTCGGGAAGGTTCGGTGGCACCACGGTCCCGATGGGAGCGGGTGGCTGCCGGCGCAACTTGGTGTACAACCGGCGGAGCCGCGTCGTGTACCGGAAGGTCTTGGTGTTGCGGATGGCTTGGAGCTCCCACTCGCGGACCGTGAGGAACCCGGCGAGGCGCCGCTGCTCCTCTTCGAGCCGGCGCACCGTCTCGAAGGAGGCGAGGTTCTCTGCGGCGCGTCGCAGTTCGAGGTTCTGCACGGACTCAAGGATCCTGGTGCGCTCCGCTTCGAGCTCGCGACGCTCGCCGAGTTGGACGTGGTTGTGACCGGAGGCCAGCAAGGCTTGCTCGTAGCTCTCGACGAGTGCCTCGGCGTCGGCCTCTCGCCGGCGGAAGAGCACCGCATGGGGCGCGAGGAACGTGGCGTCGTAGTGGGGGTCCCGCACGAAACCTTGGCGGAGGAACTTCTTCGCCCAATACCAGCTCGGCTCCACGTTCAGGTGGGTCGGCTCGTCGTAGTCGTCGGGGGTGGAGGAGAAGAGCACCTGGTCGGTGTGCCGGCAAAGGTTGGCGATGCTCTGCTCCGCCAGCGAGGGTGGGACGTGCTCGAGCGTCTCCACACAGGTGATGAGGTCGTAGCGGCCCTCGATCTCGTCGGTGATGGAGCCCAGGCGGCAGTAGGGCTTGAGGGCCGCGGGCACCTGGTCGATCGCCCACGACGAAATGTCGATCCCCCGGGCGTCGACGCCCAGCCGGCGAAGCGCCTCGACGAGCAGTCCGATGGCACAGCCGACGTCGAGCACCGACGCCGGCCCCAAGGTGTCGACGATCGCGTGGGCGACCGCGGACATGAGGTCCACCCAGACTTTCTCGTCACGATCGTAGGGCACGCCACTCTGGTCGTAACTGACGCCGTAGTAGTCCTCTTCGTAGAACGAGGACGTCGCGTTGACCAGCGAACGGTCGTCACCGTCGTGGTCAGGTCGCGGCCCATCGGAGCCGCTCAGCTGGTCGAGCACCCGGCCGAGCGTCACGAAGTCCCGCTCCACTGTGGCCACCGGAGCCGACGCCGGATCCGAACCGGCAAGACCGGCCTCCAGCAGCTCCACCGCGGGTCCCTGCTCGTCGGCCAGGATCACTCCGAAACCGTCGAGGAACTCGGAGATCGTCGCCAAGGTCACCTTCGGGTCGGAAACGGCGTCGGCAAAGCTGACGACCAGGGTGGGGAATTCCGAGGACAAGAGGAGCGCGGCGCGGTTGTGCCGGTCCCACGCCGCCGCGACCTCGGCCTCCCCGCCCCCCGCCGGCGCGAGCGCGGCGACGACCGCTGCGGGGTCGCGATGGAACAGGACCACGGCCGGACGGACGGCCAACGTGTCCGCCCAGAACCGGCCCAGGAAGCTCAATCGCGGGTCGGCCCAGACCCAGGGCCCGGTGGCGAGCTCGGAGCCGGGTCGCGCCAACGACAGGGCCATGGTCCGCGCCGCGTCGTCGGCACGGGGCGCGAGCGTCCGGGCCAGCTCCGTCGGCGAGGCGACCGGGAGACCGGGGCCGCCCGCGGCCGCACGCAGCAGCTCCTCGTTCAACGCGCGCACCGCGCTCCGGGCTCCGGGCTCCGGACTCGGAGGGTCGATGGCCGCGAGGCCGAGCAACGACAGGGCATCGCCGAGGAGCCCGACCCCGCTGGCGTGCATGCCCACGACCAGGACGCCGTCGACCGCCCGACCAGGACCGGTGAGGCGATCGACCGCCTCGTGGCGCGCTCCGTTCATGGCGCGCTGCCCCTCAACACCTTGGCAGGATACACCAGGTCTCCGGCGATCCCGGGCTTCTGGGGAGCATGACGCAACGGATCAGACGACCGAAGGGAACGCGTGGCCGCACCGAATTCCGGTGGCGCCGCTCACGCGATCGGCTCGACACGCCGCACGCATTTCTCGACACGCGCCATCGACCGACCGACCGGGTGCAGGGACCGGCGACGTGTGCTCAGCGCAAGAGACTCGCCGCCAGCCCGTCGAGGATGTCGTCTTCGGAGACCAGGCACCAGTCGTGGCGGAAGACAGCCATCACCTCCGCCAGGACCAGTGTGCCACCGACGATGACGTCTTCGCGGCCCTCGACCATCCCCGGGTGCCCCAGGCGCTCCTTGGCCGACTCGGACGCCAGCGTGTCCAGCCACCGCTCGACGTCCTGGCGACGGAGGACGGCGTGATGGATCACGTTGCGGTCGTACTCGGCGACGCCCAGCTCCAGGCTGGCGAGAGTGGACACCGTGCCGGCCAAGCCGACGAGGAGGCTTTCCGCATTCAGCGCGGGCAACTCCGCGCGCGCCCGGGTCAGCTCGCCCGCGACCGCCGCACGCGCCGCCTGGAGCTCCTCGCGCCGCGGCGGGTCGTCCCGCAAGAACCGCTCGGTCACGCGGACGCAGCCGATGTCGAGGGACCGGGTCGCCACACCGGCGGCGTCGTACCGCGCGTCCGCCGGTGGGTACCCGACGGCCAGTTCGGTGGAGCCCCCGCCGATGTCGACCACGAGCACGCGCTCGCCTCGCCCCGTCACGAGCGCCGGCAGGTGCGCGGTGGCCCCGGCAAAGGACAACCGGCCCTCCTCGTCACCCGACAGGACCTCGGGTCGCACGCCCACGATGGCGGCCGCCTCGTCCATGAACTCCCGGGCGTTGACGGCGTCGCGGGCGGCCGAGGTGGCGACCACGCGGGACCGCCCGACGCCCCGCTGATCCATCACCGCGCGGTACTCGCGGAGCACGCGCAGCGTGCGGTCGACGGCCGCGGGCGTCAGGGCGTGGGTGGCGTCGACACCCTCGCCCAGCCGGGTGATCCGCATGTCGCGGTCGAGCACTGCGCCGTCCGGAGCCACCACGATCAAACGGGTCGAGTTCGTGCCGCAATCGACGGCCGCCACCGGGCTGCCGACACCGTCACTGTCACTGTCCGCGCCCTCCGTCTCGAAATCGTCGCGGGACACGCCCAACTCGTTCGCCGTCCAACCTCCGACCGGGTCGTCCCCGCCCGCCAGGTACCACGCCAGGTGCGCGTGGAGGCACTTGACGCCCCGGCGCGTGCCTCCCACCCCCCCGCTGGGCACGGGGCCGGTGTGCCCGCGCGGCAGCGCCTGGTCGCGCTCCGCCGCGTGGCGCGCGTGCGCGGCGGCGACCGCCGCCGGTGGCACGGCCGCCGTGGCGCGGCGCACACCGCCCGCCGCCTCGAGCCGGCTCACCGCCTCGCGCAGCGCGGCGTCGACCAGCCAGTAGCGCGTCGGCATGGGGCGACCGTCGTCGAGGAGCGGCGCGTTCTCGACGACGGCCGGCGTGCCGTCGGGTCGCCGTACGACGACGACGAAGGCACCCGCGGGGACACGCCCGAGCAGGCGCGTCACCGCGTGCCAGTCACTCCCACGCTGGTTCGCCTGCCCGTTCACTACCAAGGTTCACGCTCCGAGGACGCGCGCCCAGTGTGCCCTGCCCGCATGCGGAGGGTGAACCGGCTGTTCAGCGCCAGAATTCGAGCGCGTGCAGCATCCGCGCCACCAGGCCCGGCGCCGTCGGGGGAGCGACCGGAGCGACCGGGTGGCTGGGGCTTGCCGCGTGGCCGTTCGCCGGGACCGTCGTCGTGGTCGTCGGCACGCCCCCGGGTGGGAGCTCCGCCGACGCCGTCGGTGCCACCGGCGCGCTCGATGCGGGATCCCCGTGAGAGGGTGTGCGCGTCGCGGCCGCGCCCGACGGCGGCAGCACCTCGTAGGCCTGCTGCCCCGGGCTCACCAGCTGGTACTGCTCGCGCGCGATCCGGCCGATCTCGCCGGCGTCGCTGAGGCTCTTCTTCTCCTGGGCCAACGCGCCATCCTGCTTGTGCAGGGACGCCAGCTCGGCTGCGGTGCCGGCCAGGCTCGACCGCTGGCTCAGGAGGGAGCTCCCGGGGAACCAGGCGAACAGGATGACGGCGGCCAGCACGACAGAGCCCACGAGCCACAACCGGGCGCGTCGGACGCCCGTGTCGGCCCGGGGCGTCGCCGCGCCCGGCGCGTGGGCACGCCGCCTAGCTGCCGCCACGGGGGGCTCCTCCGTGGCCCGCGAGCGCCGCACCGCCGACGAACGCGGCGGACGGCCCGAGGTCCTCTTCGATCCGCAGGAGCTGGTTGTACTTGGCCACGCGGTCCGAGCGCGCCGGAGCTCCGGTCTTGATCTGCCCGGCGTTCACCGCGACGGCCAGGTCGGCGATGGTGGTGTCCTCCGTCTCGCCCGAGCGGTGCGAGATCACCGGCCGGTACGACGAGCGCGTCGCCAGCGCCACCGTCTCGAGCGTCTCGGTCAGCGTCCCGATCTGGTTCAGCTTGACCAGGATCGCGTTGGCGACCCCCTCGCGGATGCCGCGTTCGAGGATCTCCGTGTTGGTCACGAAGACGTCGTCCCCCACCAATTGGATCCGTCCGCCGAGCGCCTTGGTGTGGGCCACCCAGCCCTCCCAGTCCTCTTCCGCCATGCCGTCCTCAATCGAGACGATGGGGTACCGGTCGACCAGGTCGACCCAGTAGTCGACGAGCTCGGACGGCGAGAGGGTTCTGCCCTCGCCGGCCAGCACATAGGACCCGTCGTCCCACAGCTCGCTCGTCGCCGGGTCGAGGGCGAGCGCGATCTCCTCCCCCGGCACCCGGCCGGCCCGCTCGATCGCCTCGACGAGGAGCCGCACCGCGTCCTCGTTCTGCGCCAGGTCCGGCGCGAACCCGCCCTCGTCGCCCACCGACGTGGCCAACCCGCGCTCGGCCAGGATCGTGCGGAGCGCGTGGTAGGTCTCGGTGCCCCAGCGCAGGGCCTCGCCGTACGAGGCCGCCCCCACGGGCATGACCATGAACTCCTGGAAGTCGATCGAGTTCCTGGCGTGGACCCCGCCGTTGAGCACGTTGAGCATGGGCACCGGGAGGACGTGCGCGTTGGCGCCGCCGATCGAGCGGTACAGCGGGATCTCGAGGTCGTCGGCCACCGCCTTGGCGATGGCGAGCGACACGGCCAGGATGGCGTTGGCTCCGAGCCGCCCCTTGTCGGGCGTTCCGTCGAGATCGATCATCGTGAAGTCGACCGCCCGCTGGTCGAGCGCATCGAGCCCCCCGACGGCATCGGCGATCTCGCCGTTCACGTTGGCCACCGCGCGGAGCACGCCCTTGCCCGAGTAGCGGTCCCCTCTGTCCCGCAGCTCCACCGCCTCGCGGATGCCGGTCGAGGCCCCGGACGGGGCGATGGCGCGGCCGCGGGCACCGGTGTCGAGCAGCACCTCCGCCTCGACGGTCGGGTTGCCGCGGGAGTCGAGGACCTCGCGCCCGACCACGTGCTCAATGGTGCTCACGACTTCTCTCCTCCGGTGACCGCCCTGGTGGGACACCGGCACACCACGTTAGTGGTTGCCCGTCCCCGGTTCGGGGACGCCTTCGGCCGCGAGGATCTCCGCGCGCAACGAGAGCGCGCGCTCGCGCAGGGCCTGTTCCGCGTCGACGCCGACGCGTTGGGCCAACGTCGCGACGGCGAAGAGAAGCTCGCCCACGGCACGCTCGGTGTCGCGCGCGTCGTCCGCCAGAGGATCGTCGGCCTGGGGCTGGGCGCGCGCCGCCAGCGCGGAGAGCCGGGCCATGTCCGCGACGACCTCAGCGCCGCCCTCGTTGCCGCCGGGTTCGAGCCCGACCGCGCGCGCCTTGCGGGCCAGCTTGCTCGTGAGCATGAGCGCCGGCAGCCCCGCGGGGATCCCCTCGGTGACGCTGGCCCTGCCCTTCTCGGTCTTCTTGATGGCCTCCCAATTGGAGAGGACCGCCTCCGCGCTGCCCGCGTCGGCGTCGCCGAAGACATGGGGGTGGCGGTGGACGAGCTTGTCGTGGACCGTGTCGGCCACTCCCCCGAGGTCGAAGTGCCCGCCCTCTGCGGCCAGGCGCGCGTGGAAGACGATCTGGAACAAGAGGTCGCCCAGCTCCTCCTCGAGGTGAACGAAGGCGGCGTCGGCGTCGGCGCCGGCGCCGGCCGCCACCGACGAGAGCGCGTCGAGAACCTCGTAGCACTCTTCGACGAGATGGGGCATCAGCGACGCGTGCGTCTGCACCCGGTCCCAGGGGCACTGCTCGCGCAGGGTGTCCATCAGCGCGACGAGGCGCGCCACCGCTTCGGCGGCCGCGACGGCGCGCCGCAGCGGGAGTGCGGGCACGTAGAGCGAGGTCAGGTGGTCGGGCTCGAGCGAGCGGTCCAGCTCCCACCAGTCCACCGCGACGACCACCTCGTCCTCGAGCCCCAGGTGGTGCAGCAGCACCGGGCGCGGCAGCCCGTCGGCGGCGGCGTCGTCGTCCGCGGCGCTGAGCTTCACCTCGGACAGCTGGTGGCGCGACCAGCACTGCGCCACCAGGAACGGTCCTCGCTCGCGCGCTGCGACCGCGGCGAACGCCCCCGCGTCGACCAGGCGCACGCCTTCGGACAGCGGGTCGATGCCCAGCGCCGCCCAGGCGAAGTCGAGGAAGGACGGCGCCGGCACCACCGTCACGTCGACGCGGTCGTCGGCGCGCAACAGCTCGACAGTGCGCTCGGCCACCAGGGGCGACCCGGGCACGGCGTAGACGACGGGCTCCGGCGCGGCGTCCTCGGCCGCGGCGACCAGGGCCTCGACGACGCCGGCGTAGACCTCGTCGAAGGTCCCCGCCGCCTCGTAGAGGTGGTCGAAGCTCGGCGCCCCTTCGGCCCTGGTCGCCGCTGGGTGCCGTGCCGTGCGCAGGTAGGTGCGGCCGGGCGCGCCCAGCAGTGCCGCCACGCGGTCGCCGACGAGGTCCGGGCCGGCCGGTCCGAGGCCCACCACGGTGACGTGGGGGCGGGGGCGGGCCATCGTCAGCCGCTGAACGGACTGGACGACGCCGACGCGACGCCGACCTCGTTGGCCCCCGGGTTCAACACGTCCGTCTTCACCGGCGTGAACGGTGTGAACACCGACGCGCTCACCGCGACCCAGGTGCCGTAGCGCGGGTTGACTTCGACCGAGGCGTGACGCTCGGCCGCCGTGATCGCCGCCTGCGCCACCTGTGACCCCGCATTCTCCACCACCTGCGTGACCACCGGCTTGGCCTTGTCGAAAGAGGTGGGGGTCCGCGACAACAGTTGGAGCAGCAGGTAGTTCCCCTGGACGTCAATCGGATCCGAGACCTTGCCGGCGGTGAGGCCGTTGAGGCTCCCCGCGCTGGCGCCGAGCTCCCCGGCCACCTCGGCCAGCACTCCACAGGGGATCGTCCCGTGCTGGGTGGCGCTGGCGGCCACCTGCGCGAAGGGCGTGCCGGAGCGCACCGAGGCCGCCGCCGCGCTGGCCGCACTCTGGCTGGAGTAGGCGGCCCCGGTGAAGCACGCCGTATCGAATTCCGCCCGGTGGCGGTCGTAGTAGGCCAGGAGGTCCGCGTCGCTCGAGCCGCCGCCCAGGTCCTCTTGGAGCACGCTCGCTGTCGCCACGAAGTGCACCTGCTGGTCGACGAAGGACTCCGGCAGCGAGTCGAGCACCTTGGTGCCGGTGAGCGGCGCGAGCGGTGACCCGCAACTGAACTTGGGGTTCTGCCCCTGCGCCGTCTGGGACACCTGGCTCATCACCGACGAGATCTGCGCACTCAGGCTCGCGCGCGCCGCGTCAAGCTCAGCCTGCGTCACGGTGATGCCCCGGCGGGCCGCCAGCTGCAGCACGAGCTGGTGCCCGATCTCGGTGTCGAGGTAGGTGGCCACGAAGGCACTGGTCGCGGTGGGGTCGTCGCCCGGGTTCTGCCCCTTGCCCGCGCCGGTCACCGGCGGGAGCTCCGACGCGCCGTTCGAGGCGAGATAGTCCTCCGAGTTCAGATAGCACTGGTATTCCGCACTGCCGGCGATCGCCGAGACGTCCGAATTGAGTTGCGACTGGCTGACGGTGGTGCCGTTGACCGTCGCCGCGTTCGTGGGCACGAACACCGCCGCCGCGGCGAGGCCGCCGGCCAGAAGGACGAGGAGGACGATGAGCCGCTTCACGCGCCGCGCATGCTACAAGCTGACCGCGGCGGAACCGGAATCGCCTGCGGGGACGAGCTCTTCGATCACGCGCCGCACCACCTCGGCCGCCGGTTCGCCGTCGGTGATCGGGACGAGCAGCTGGGACATCTCCTCCCGGTAGGTGGCCCCGGGGGCGACCCGGCGCAACCGGACCTGCGCGCTCGCCGGCAGCATCACCGGCGCAATACGGACGACCGGTTGGCGCGTGCCGCCGGGCCGGACCGAGCTCATCGCGATCTCGTCGATGCCGCGCGCCATCGCGCTGGCGCGCAGGCGCGCCATTGCGAGCAGTCCCGACGCCGCCGTGGGCAACGGGCCGTAGCGATCGGCCCACTCGGCCCCGATGTCCTCGACGTCCGCCGGCGAGGCCGCCGCCGCCAGTCGACGGTACGCCTCGAGCCGCGCGTCCTCCGCCGCCACGTATTCCTTGGGCAGGTGCGCGTCGCCGGGGACGTCGATGGAGACGGTGGGCGGCGCCGGCCGCGCCTCACCCTTCGCCTCTGCGACCGCCTCCGCCACCAGCTGCACGTAGAGGTCGTAGCCGACGGCGGCGATGTGCCCGGACTGGTCCGAGCCCAGCAGGTTGCCCGCGCCCCTGATCTCGAGGTCGCGCATGGCGATCTTGAAGCCCGACCCGAGCTCGGTGTGCTCGCCGATGGTCCGCAGGCGCTCGTAGGCCTGTTCGGAGAGCACCCGGCCCTCGGGATAGAAGAGGTACGCGTAGGCCCGCTGGCCGCTGCGTCCCACCCGGCCCCGGATCTGGTGGAGCTGGCCCAGTCCGAGCAGGTCGGCGCGGTCGACGATGAGGGTGTTCACCGTCGGCATGTCGATGCCCGACTCGATGATGGTCGTGCACACCAGGACGTCGTAGCGCCGTTCCCAGAAGTCGAGCACGACGGTCTCCAGGCTGCCCTCGTCCATCTGGCCGTGGGCGATGGCGACCCGGGCCTCGGGCACCAGGGCGCGCACGTCGCGCGCCACCCGGTCGATGTCGGAGACCCGGTTGTGCACGTAGAAGGCCTGGCCCTCGCGCAGCAGCTCGCGCCGGAGCGCCTCGCTGATCGCCGAGGGGTCCTGCTCGCCGACGTAGGTGAGGATCGGGCGGCGGTCCGCCGGCGGCGTGTTGACCATGGAGAGGTCACGGATCCCCGTCAACGCCATCTCGAGCGTGCGCGGGATCGGGCTCGCCGTCAGGGTCAGCACGTCGACCCCCTCGGCCAGCCTCTTGACCGCCTCCTTGTGCGACACGCCGAAGCGCTGCTCCTCGTCGACGACCAGGAGGCCGAGCTGCTTGAACGTCACGTCCTGGGCCAACAGGCGATGGGTCCCGATCACCACGTCGACCGACCCGTCGGCCAGGCCGCGGACCACCTCCCGCTGCTGGGCCGGCGACAGGAATCGGCTCAGGAGCTCCACGCGCACCGGGTAGGGCGCGTAGCGGTCGGCGAAGGTCTGTGCGTGCTGGCTCGCCAGCAGCGTCGTCGGCGCCAGGACCGCGGCCTGGGTGCCGTCCTGCACCGCCTTGAAGACGGCCCGGACCGCCACCTCGGTCTTGCCGAAGCCGACGTCGCCGCACACGAGCCGGTCCATCGGCCGGGGCTCCTCCATGTCGGCCTTGACGTCCGCGATCGCCTTGAGCTGGTCCTCGGTCTCGACGAAGCCGAACGAGGACTCCATCTCGGCCTGCCAGGGGGTGTCCGGGCCGAACGCCCGGCCCTCGACGGCGAGGCGGCGCCGGTAGAGCTGGACCAGCTCGGCGGCCACCTCGCCCGCGGCGGCCCGGGCCCGTGCCCGCGTGCGCTGCCAGTCGGCGCCCCCCATCTTCGAGAGCGTCGGCGACTCGCCGCCCGAATAGGGGGTGATCGCCTCGATCTGTTCGACCGGGAGGTACAGGCGGTCCGAACCCCGGTACTGGAGGATCAGGTAGTCGCGCGTCGTCCCGCCCATCGTCCTCGTCGTCACACCGTCGAACCGGGCCACACCGTGCTGGCGGTGGACGACGAAGCTGCCCACCTCGAGGTCGTCGAAGAACCCGTCGGCGGCGCGGGCGCGGGGCGGGCTCGGCGGTGGGGCACCCGGCGCCCGGTGACGTCGGTCTCGGAGAGCACCGCCACCTTGGCCTCGGGCAGGACGAACCCGCTCACGACCGGCGCCGCCACGACGACGGCTCCGGGCCGGCCCGTCGCCGCGTCCACCACCGGCGCGTGCACGCCCTCTTCGGCCAGCGTGCTCGACAGCCGCGCCACGCCGGCCGGCGTTGCCGCGCACAGCGACACGGAATAGCCCTGGCCGACCAGCCGGGTCACCCCGCCGGCCAGTCGCGCCGGGTCGCCCGCCACCGGCTCGAACCGGCCGACCGCGAGCGCCGCGGTCGAAGGTCCCTCGGGGACGGTGGGCATGGCCACCACTCCGGCCAAGGTGGCGCGGAGCAACCGCTCGAAGGGGACGTGCAGGCGCGGGAAGGGGTCCCCGTCGCCGGCCGGCGCGCCCCACGTGGCCGCCAGGGTGTCGGCCAGCGCCGCCTCCTCGTCGAGCAGCTGCACCGCCCGGTCCCTCACGCGGCGCGGCTCCATCAGCACGACCTGCGCCCCGGACGGCAGCAGGTCCGGCAGCACCCGCTCGCCCGCATCGAGGAAGGGCAGCCACGACTCCATGCCGTCGAACTGGTCGCCCCGGGCGAGCCGCTCCCACACCGAGGTCCCCCACGGACGGCTCGCCATCAACGCCGACGCCGCCGAGCGCACCTCGGCGGTGGGCGTCAGCTCCCGGCAGCCGTACAGCGCGGCGAAGGAGATGTCGCGCGAGGAGCGCTGGTCGCTGACCGCGAACGCGGTGAGGCGGTCGACCTCGTCACCCCACAGGTCGATGCGAACCGGCACGTCGGCGGTCGAGGGGAACACGTCGACGATCCCGCCTCGCACGGCGAACTCGCCGCGGTGCTCCACCTGGTGCTCGCGCCGGTAGCCGCGGTCGACCAGCTGGTGGAGCAGTGCGTCCACGTCGACCTGTTCGCCGGGACGGACGACGAGCGGCGTGGCCCCGTCCGCCGGGGCCAGCCGCTGGAGGAGGGCGCGGATCGGGGCGACGACGACGCGGGGAGGCGCCGGCAGCCCACTGTCGGGCCCGTCGGTGAGCGCGTGCAACACGGCGAGGCGCCGGCCCATCGTCTCGAGCTCGGGGCTGACCCGCTCGAAGGGCAGGGTTTCCCACGCCGGCAGCACCGCCACCGGGCCCCCGAGCGCGCCGACGCCGTCGACTGCCTCGTCCGGCGCCTCGCGGGCCAGCAGGCAGGCCAGGTCGTCGCCCAGCCGCTCGGCATCGAGTCCGGTGGCCGTGACGACGAGCAGCGGGGCGCGCGCCGTGAACACCGCCAGCGCCGCCGCGGCCACCGCCTGGGCGGCCTCCGGCACGGCCACGGTCGCGTCCGCGCGTCCGAGGAGGACCCCGAGGACCGGATCGGCGCGCAACAGACGCGGGAGCGCGGCCAGGCTGCCGGCGCCGGCGGCAGGAGACGGGGGGTGGTCGTCAGGCATCTGCTAGGTGGGCAGGGAGTGGCACCACTGCATGGCGGCGTCGATGCCGTCTTCGGCGATCCGCTCGACCGAGTCGGCCGCCGTCTCGATCGCCTCGTCGAGGAGCCCGCGCACCGACTTGGGCGGGCGCCGTAACACGTGGGATGCGCCCTGCGCCGCGCTCGGCGGCTTGCCGACTCCGATGCGTACCCGCACGAAGTCGGACGAGTGCAGGTGCGATTGGATCGAACGCAGCCCGTTGTGCCCGGCCAAGCCGCCGCCCTCCTTCAGCCGCACCGTCCCCGGCTGGAGGTCGAGCTCGTCGTGCACGATGACGATGGAGGCCGGATCGGTGATGCCGAAGCGCTTGGCCAGGGCGCGGACGGCCACCCCCGACTCGTTCATGTACGTGGTCGGGACGGCGAGGGCAACCCGCCGGCCGCCGATCACGGCCGTCGCGGCGCGCGCCGCGACGCCCTTCTCGCCGCGCAGTGACACACCGTGGCGTTGCGCCAGCAGCTCCACGGTGTCGGAGCCGGCGTTGTGCAGGCTCCCGGCGAACTCCGCGCCGGGGTTGCCCAATCCGACGACCAACAGGTCCGCCGGCGTGCCCCGGCGCTCCGACCGGGCGAAGGGCCGGCGCAGGGCCTAGCCCTCTTCGCCCGCGGTATCCGCAGCCTCCCCGGTCGGCTCGGTGGCGGCCCCTTCGGCCCCCTCCTCGCCCTCGCCCTCGGCGGCCTCTTCTTCCACCGTGACCCGCGGCGGCTGGCCGATCGCGACCGCCGACTCGGGGTCGACGTCGGTCGTCACGCCCTCGGGCAACGCGAGGTCCGAGACGCGCACCTGGCCGCCGATGGTCAGCCCGCTGACGTCGGCCTCAATGGAGCTCGGGATGGCCGTGGGCAGCGCGTTGATGGCCAGGGTGAACAGCTGCTGCTCCACCAGCCCGTCGCCGTGGTGCACCTCGATCGCCTCGCCGATCAGCGTGATCGGCACGTCGGCGCTGATGACCTCGTCGCGCCGCACGATGATGAAGTCGACGTGGGTGACCGTCTGCGCCACCGGGTGGCGCTGCATCTCACGGGCCAGGGTCAGGTAGGTGGTCGACCCCGTCCGCAACGAGAGGAGTTGGTTGGACCCGGCCTCGCTGGTCAGGGCACTGCGCAGGTCCCGGGCCGCGACGGCGACGGGCACCGGATCGGTCCCGTGCCCGTAGATGACGCCCGGGATCTTCCCTCGCGCCGCAGTCGGCGGACGGCGCGCGAGCCCAGCGGGCGGCCAACCTCGGCGGCAAGTACGACTTCGGCCATGACGGGTCTCCTCGGGTACGTCGAGAGCAGGGGCACGGAGGCGGCGGCCTCCGGCGAGGAAGTCCAGGTTAGCCGCCCGGGGCGCTCCCGGACCACCGGACGGCGCCGTCCTCGTCGCCCGCGAGCCAGCCCGGCGCCGGCGCATCGTGCACGCCCAGGTCCTCGAGCAGCCGGGCCTGGAGCGCCACCTGTTCCGCCAGCTCCTGGTTGAGGTCCGCGACCTCGAGGGTTTCGCGGCGGGACTGCGCCAGCAGCGTCTCGTAGTGCGCCCGCAGCCGGCTGAGTCGCCGGTCCGAATATGACAGCAGCCCGCTCCGTGACCGCTGCAGAGCGACGAACTGCCGGTAGAGGTCGTGGTAGAGGTCCTCGGCGGTCGTGGGGAGGAGAGGCGCCCGCTCCGGCCCGGGCGACGGGATCACATCGGTGCCGAAGAGCTCGCACAGGACGTCGCGGGTGGTCTCGAGATAGGCGCGGCCCGAGAAGTCATCCGGCTCGAGGTGGGCCCCCTCGGCCCACTCGTTCCATGCGTTCACGAACACGATGCCGTCCCGCCCCGCCGACCGCGCCTGGCGCATCGTCGCCTCGCGCAGCCAGCTCCCGTAGCGCTCGGGCGTGCGGTCGCGCAAAATGGTCGCGTCGCCGCCCGGTCGTCGCGGGGTGTTGTCCCATCCGGTGGCCACGCACGGGTAGCGCGGCCACGCGACCGCGGGACGGTTGAGATAGCCCGAAGCCACGGCGTCGTAGTCGTATTCGGTCGACCCGTCCCCGCCCGACCCCGCCAGCGGATCCAAGAAGGTCGACAACAGGTGCGGCACGAACTCGGCGCTGGCGTCGAACCCGAACGCGCTCGGTGGGCGGGTGTCGGTGCTCGTCTCGAACATCACCAGCCAGGGCGCTTCCTCACCCGCCGCGGCACACTCCCGGCGCCACAGCTCCACCGTGCGCGTCGGGTTCGGCAGGACTTCGACGCGGTACACCGCGAGCAGCGGCCGGCCGGCGATGCGGATGTAGCGAGGGTCCTTGAAACACTGGATCAGCCAGCGGATGTGTTCGAGGTCATCCTCTTCGCTGAACTCCTGTTCGACGAGCATCTCGTCGGTGGAGCTCTGCCAGCGTCGGTACCAGCTCTCGTTGGCCCAGCACAGGGCAAAGGGAAAATCGGGCTGCCCGGACGCGCGCACCTCGTCGAACGGTCGGCCCAGCATGCGCTTCCCGCTGAACCAGTAGTGGTAGTAGAGGAATCCCGAGATGCCGTGCTCCCGGGCCAGCCGCGCCTGGAGGTATCTCGTCTCGGGCACCCTCAGGTCGTAGAAGCCGAGCTCGCCGGGCAGGTCGGGCTGCCGGTGGCCGGGGAAGAGCGGTCTCGCCCGCGCCACCACGCTCCACTCGGTGAACCCGTTGCCGTGCCACGCGTCGTTCTCGGGCACCGGGTGGAACTGCGGGAGGTAGAAGGCCAGTACGTGCGGGCGCTGCGCTTCGCCCTCGACGTGCTGCGTACGGAAGCTTGTCAACGACCGACGATCCTTCAGGCTGAGCGTTTTGCTGTTCGCACGAGCTTGGTGTGCAGCCACCTGAGCGGGGCCGTGAGCCGCATGCTCTTCGTCCCGAGGACCGCTTGGTAATTCGCCTCCGCCGCGGCACGCGCGCTCTCGGACTGCCGCAGGGCCTTCTCCAGGTCCTCGACGTTGTGCTCGAGACCGGCGACGCGGTCGCGCAGCTGCGTGCGCAGCAAGGCCGTGCGGACGTTCTCGTAGTGCACGTGGTCGGACAGCTCGTTGACTCGATCCGAGAGTTGCGCGAGGGCCTGCGTCCCGTTGTCACGGACGGACTTCGTCACGAACTGGTAGGTCTCGGCCTCGGGATCGGTGAGGACCTGGTCGACGATCCGGTCGTCGACCTCTTCCCGTCTCACACCGATCTCGGATTGGAACAGCGGCATGATGACGCGCTTGGTCTCGACCACACACAGCCCCGCGTCGGTGTGGAGTTGGCGCGACGACTCGGCGGTGAAGAACCGCACGTGCGTTCGGTCGAGCAACCCTTTGTCCGCATACCGGAAGCGGCCCAGCAGGAGGGAGAGGCGGACGTCGCCGTGGGCCACGTTCGGCAACGAGGTGACGACGTACCCAGACGGTTTGAGCTTGCGGACGGCCTGGCGCAGCGAGTCAAGTGGGTCGCGGAGATGCTCCAGGACGTCGCCCAGCACGACGACGTCGAACGATTCGTCCTTGACGTAGTTCCACACGTCACCCTCGTCGATGTTGCCGACGACGACCCGATCGGCCCACGCCTCAGCGGCGCCGGCGGCGTCGGGGTCGATCTCGATCCCGACGACTTCGCAGCCCCGTTCCGCCATGACCTTGGTGAGGTAGCCGGTGGAACATCCGACCTCGAGCACCGCCTTGTTGTGCCCGACCCACGTGAGGATGTAGCTGTGACTGTTGTTGTCGGCGTCGGGGTCAACCGGTACTTCGTACATCGACGACAAATACGCTCGCCTCCCGAGCCGCCATAGACAATGCCAATGCCGGCGGACACCCCGACCAGTCGGCCTCACTATACGTCGCAGTCCCCTTCACCCGGCTCATCCGCCGGCCCGCGACTGCAGTCAGACCAGGTTGTCGCCCCCGAAGAGCTCCGAGACCGAGGTGTCCTCGAACACGGCGTCGATGGCGTCGGCGATGATCTTGGCCACCGAGAGGATCTCGAGCTTGTCGAAGCTGCGGTCCTCGGCCACCGGCAGCGTGTCGGTCACCACGACCCGGGAGATCGGCGCCGCCTTCAGCCGGTCGACGGCGGGGTCCGAGAGCACGGCGTGGGTGGCCATGGCCGAGATGTCCGAGGCGCCGGCCTCGGACAGCAGCTCCGCCGCCGCACAGATCGTCCCGGCGGTGTCGATCATGTCGTCGATGAGCACGCAGTGGCGGCCCTCGACGTCGCCGATGACGTGGCGGGCCTGAACCTCGTTGTAGGTGCCGTAGGGGCGGGTCTTGTAGATGAGGGCCAGCTCGCAGCCAAGATGCTGGCTGTAGCGCTCGGCCACCTTCACCCGGCCCGCGTCGGGCGCCACCACCACTACGCCGTCGCCGAAGTTCTCGCGCATGTACGCCTCGAGGACCGGAGCCGCCACCAGGTGGTCGAAGGGCGTGTTGAAGAAGCCCTGGATCTGCCCCGAGTGCAGGTCGACGCTCACGACGCGGTCGGCACCGGCGGCCGAGAGCATGTCGGCCACCAGCTTCGCCGTGATCGGCTCGCGGCCCGTCGACTTGCGGTCCTGGCGCGAGTAGCCGTAGTACGGGCAGACCGCGGTGATGCGCTTCGCCGACGCCCGCTTGGCGGCGTCGATCATGATCAGCTGCTCCATCAGCGAGTCGTTGACGGGGCTGGCGTGGGTCTGGACGATGAAGACGTCGCACCCGCGGATGGAGATGTCGTACTTGCAGTAGATCTCCCCGTTAGCGAACTCCCGCAGGTTCGCCTGGCCCAGCTCGACGCCGAGGTGCCCGGCGATGTCGTGCGCCAGCTTCGGGTGGGCGCGGCCCGACACCAATTCCAGGCGCCGCCGCGGGATGAGCTCCACGGCTCAGACGCTACTGCCCCGCTGTGCCCGCGTTCTCCGGCCCGGGCGCCGCGCCTTGGACTCTAAACACGCAGATTTAGAGTTTTCGGGGCCCCGCCCCGCCGGAGTCGCCGGACCGGCACCGGGGAGCCTCCCGGTGGTCTCGCCGCCGGCGCGACGCCGGCACGACGCCGGCACGACGCCGGCACGACGCCGGCACGACGCCGGCACGACGCCTGCGCTGTCCCTGAAAACCGTAAACAGGTCTGTGCAGAGTTTTCAGCGACATCACCGGCGCTCTCCCCGAGAGATCCCGGCGCCGGCGCCGGCCCCCACGGCCCCCGGGCCGCTCAGTCCGGAGGGCCGAGCCGCACCGAGTGCGCCGCCAGCTCCTCGCCGGCCGCCACCTCGGCGCCCGGGTCGAGCACGCTGAACGGCCCCACCCGCGCCCCGTCGCCGATCCGGGCCCTGGTGCACACGCAGGTGGCCAGCACGGCCCCCTGGCCGACCACCGTGTCGGTCAGCACGCTGTTGGACCCGATCTCGGACCCCGCCCCGATGCTGCACGCGCCGCGCAGGATCACCCCCGGCAGCAACGAGACGTCCGCTTCGAGGTGGGCCTCGGCGTCGACGTAGGTCCGCTCGGGGTCCCACATCGTCACGCCCCGGCGCATCCAGCGTTCGTTGATCCGGTCGCGCAGCTCGGCCTCGGCGACGGCCAGCTGGGCCCGGTCGTTGACGCCGGCGGCCTCCATCGAGTCGGGCAGCACCAAGGAGCGCACCGTGTAGCCCGCGCTGCTCAGCACCGCCACCGCATCGGTGAGGTAGTACTCGCCCAGGGCGTTGGCCGGGCTCAGCCGCCGCAGCGTGGGCGCCAGGATGCTGCGGCGGAAGCAGTAGATCGAGGTGTTGACCTCGTCGATGGCCCGCTCCTCCTCGGTGGCGTCCGTCTCCTCCACCACCCGGGCGACGTCGCCGTCCTTGCCGTGCACGACGCGCCCGTAGCCCGAGGGGTTCTCGACGACAGCGGTCAACAGAGTGGCGCCGGCGTCCTCGGCCCGGTGCGCGCGCACCAAGGCGGCGAGCGTCTGGGGGCGCAGCAGCGGCGTGTCGCCCGGGAGCACGACGACGTCCTCCATCTCGTCGTCGTCGTCGGGCAGGCCGGTCAGCCCGACCGCCAGGGCGTCGCCGGTCCCCGAGCGAGTCAGCTGTTCCACGAACTCGATCTGCATGGCAGGGGGCGCGTCCTGCACCAGCGTCTTGGTCACCCACTCGCCCCGGTGGCCGACCACGACCACGACCCGGCGGACGTCGATCTCGGCCATGGCGTCGAGCACGTGGAGGATCATCGGCCGGCCGCACAGGAGGTGGAGCGGCTTGGGCCGCTCGGAGCGCATCCGCGTGCCCTCGCCGGCGGCCAGGACCACGGCAGAGAGGCGGCGATGCTCCATCGCCGCATTCTTAGCCCGGCGGGACACCCGGCGTGCGTATGGGACACTCGTGGCGTGCCGGAGCAGGTGCCCTACGACGAGTTCGGGCTCTTTCACGAGAACGCAGAGGAGTACGGCCTGGCCTACCCAGGGCCGCCCGACGTGCACCGGGCCGACGTCGAGGTCTCGCCGGGACGGCGCGTCTCGAGCCTCGTCTGGGGCGGCGCCACCGGGCCCCCCGAGCTGGTGCTCGTGCACGGCGGGGCCCAGAACGCGCACACCTGGGACACCGTCGCCCTCGCGCTGGGCCGCCCACTGCTGGCGGTCGACCTCCCGGGCCACGGCCACTCCGACGGCGGCCCCGAGGGCTCCGTCTCCGTCGGCAGCAACGGCCGCGATCTGGCCACGGTCGTCCGGACGCTGGCCCCGGACGCCCGCGGTGTCGTCGGCATGTCGCTCGGCGGCATGTCGTCCCTCGCGCTGGCGGACCACGCGCCCGAGCTCGTGCGCGCGCTGGTGCTCGTCGACATCACACCGGGGGTCAGCGCGGAGAAGGCCGCACCCGTGACCAACTTCATCAACGGCCCGGCCAGCTTCGCCAGCTTCGACGACATCCTGGCCCGGACCATTGAGCACAACCCCACCCGCTCGGTGTCCTCGCTGCGCCGGGGCATCCTGCACAACGCGCAGCAGCGCGACGACGGCACCTGGGTATGGCGCTACGCCCGCTTCCGCACCGACCCGGCGGCGGTCTCCCATCCCGACTTCACGAACTGGTGGGAGGCCGTCTCCCGCCTGGCCGTCCCGGTCATGTTGGTGCAGGGCCTGGCGTGGTCCGTCGTCGACGACGCCGACGTGGCCGAGCTCCTGCGCCGCCAGCCCGGGACGAGGGTCGAGGGCGTCGAGGGTGCGGGCCACAGCATCCAGGGCGACCGGCCCCTCGAGTTAGCGGCGCTCGTCGAGGACTTCCTGTTCCCGGGTGCAGGCTGATGGGCGAGAAGGTCTGGTTCTCGCGGCGCGCCCTCAAGCTGCACGCGGTCATCCTGGTCCTCGTGCCGGGGTTCATGGCCCTGTGCATCTGGCAGATCTCCCGTGCCGTCGGCGGCAACAGCCTGAGTTGGGCCTACGTCTTCGAATGGCCGCTCTTCGCCGGCTACGCCATCTACATGTGGTGGCGTTTCGTGCACGAGGCACCCGACTCGGCGGCGCCTCCGGCCGCCGAGCCCGCATTGCCCGCCACACCGGTCGAGTCGGCACGCCAGGAGAAAGAGGACGCCGATCTCGCTGCGTACAACGACTACCTGGCCCAACTGGCCGAGCGCGACCAGGCCGCCGGGCGGTGATGTGTGCGCTCCGGGGGGAGGGCTCGAACCTCCAACATCCGGCTCCAAAGGCCGACGTTCTGCCGATTGAACTACCCCGGACCGAGGCGATCGCCCACTAGAGGTTAGGCACTGGGGCGCACCACCCGGCACTGCTCCGACCAGGCCCGGCGGTAGCTTCTTCCATCGTGCGCATCCTGGTGGTGGACGACGACCTCGCCGTCCGCCGGTCCATCGACCGGGCCCTCCGCCTGGAGGGCTACGACGTGGTGACCGTCCCCTCGGGCGGGGAGGCCCTCGAGGAGCTGGCGCAGACGCCGCCCGACGCGCTCATCCTCGACCTCGGCCTGCCCGACCTCGACGGGCTGACCGTGTGCCGGCGGATGCGGAGCGCCGGCGACGACACCCCGGTCCTCATACTCACCGCGCGCGATGCCATCGACGACCGCGTGCAGGGGCTCGATGCCGGGGCGGACGACTATCTCGTCAAGCCGTTCGCGCTGGCGGAGCTGCTGGCCCGCCTGCGCGCGCTGCTGCGCCGGCGCTTCGAGGGCGAGGGTGGCCTGTTGCGCGTCGGCGACCTCACCCTCAACCTCTCGACGCGCGAGGGGCAGCGGGGCGAGCGTGCCTTCACACTGACCCGGATCGAGTTCGACCTCCTCGAGATGTTCCTGCGCCACCCGCGCCAGGTCCTCACCCGCGAGGTCCTGCTCAACCGCGTATGGGGCTTCGACTTCGACTCGGGGACCAACTCGTTGGCCGTCTACGTCGGCTACCTGCGTCGCAAGCTCGAGGAGGAGAACGAGCCCCGCTGCATCCAGACGGTGCGCGGCGTGGGCTACGTGCTGCGCGACGCATGACCTTCCGCACCCGGCTCGTCCTGGCCACCACGGGCGCCGTCATCGTCGCCGTGCTGGCCGCCTCGAGTGCCGCCTTCATCGTGGCGCGCAACACCCTGCTGCAGGCCGCCGACAATTCGCTGACCACGGCCGCACAGAGGGTCGTCACCGGCGAGGAGATCGCGTCGACCACCGCCACCCTCGGGCAGGTGATCGACTCCAGCGGCGCCGTCGTCTCCGGTGGCGGGCTCCCCGTCACCGGCCAAGTGCGCCTGGTGGCGGTGAACCTCGAGTCGACGTTCTTCACGACCGTCACCGTCGACGGGAACCAGATGCGCGAGCTGGTCGAGCACCTCCCGGCCGGGACGCTCGTCAACGGGGGCGTTCTGGTCAACGGTGGGGCGTTGCAGATCGCCACGCTCTTCAACGGCGCCTCGGAGCTCAAGACGCTCGCCGTCTTATTGGGGATCGTGGCCTTCATCGGCGTCCTGCTAGCCATCGCGTTGGGCTGGCTCGTGGCCCGTACCGCGCTCGTGCCGCTGAACTCGCTGACCGACACCGTCGAAGACCTGGCCGAGACCACCGACGTCTCCCGCCGGTTGTCCCCGGGGCGGCCCGATGAGCTCGGACGCCTGCGCCGGACGTTCAACCGCCTGCTCGAGGCCCTCGAGTCGTCGCGCCGGGCCCAGAGCCAGCTCGTGCTGGACGCCTCCCACGAGTTGCGCACCCCGCTCACCAGCCTGCGAACCAACCTCGAAGTCATCCGGCGTATCGACGAGCTCAGCGAGCAGGACCGCTCGGTGTTGGTCGATGACGTGCTCGTCCAACTCGAGGAGCTGACCGACCTCGTCGGGGACCTGGCCGAGCTGGCCCGGGGCGACCAGCAGCCCACGCGGCGCGAACCCCTTCGGCTGGACCTTCTCGTGCGTGACGCCGTCGCCGTGCAGACCACGCACGGCCGCGCCGAGGACGTGACCTTCGACCTGGTGGCCGAGCCCTGTTGGGTGGAGGGTCACGCCGATCGGCTCGGCCGCGCCATCGGCAATCTGCTCGACAACGCGCGCAAGTGGAGCCCGCCCGGCCGGTCGGTGTCCGTCGACGTCCGCGACGGCGTCGTGGTCGTGCGCGACCAGGGCCCGGGGATCGCCGAGGCGGACCTCCCCCATGTCTTCGACCGCTTCTATCGCTCCCCGGCCGCACGCGGGTTGCCCGGGTCCGGGCTGGGGCTGGCCATCGTGGCCCAGGTGGTCAAGGCGGAGGGCGGCACGGTCGTTGCCGAGAACGACCCCCGCGGCGGCGCCCGCATGTCCCTGCGTCTGCCGACCGTGCCCGGACCCGTCGACGCCCAACCCGACGGGCCCCCCGCCGCCCTCCTCGACGTCCACCCCGGCGGGCGCCCCGACGGGCCACGCTGAAATTCTTCTTTGCTTCTTATGTGATCCCAAAGTCATGCCAAGGTCGGCGGCGCACCCTGATCAGTACCCGCCGACGGCCGAGGATCCGCCACTCTGCCGTCGGTGTCGCCGGCGGGGGCGGTTCCGCCCCGCCCCTGCCGGCGCCTCCTCTTGCCGAGGGCTTCGGAGCCCGTCCGTCAGAGTCAGCCGGCCTCGAGCAGCTCGATCCGGTTCCCGAACGGGTCGTCCACGTAGGCGCCCCGGCCGGGTTCGAGATCGGGGTTGGGTCGCACCGCCACCCCGGCTGCGGCCAACGCCGTCTCCAGTGCGGGCAAACCGCGGACGGCGAGCGCCGGATGCGCCTTGCGCGCTGGGCGGAAGTCCTCTTCCACCCCGAGGTGCAGTGCCACCTCCCCCCAGCCGAACCAGCAGCCGCCGCGTGACGCGAGCGGCTCCGGCTTCGGGAGGCGTGCGAACCCGAGCACGCCGACATAGAAGGCCTCGGCTTCGTCTTCGCGTCCCGCCGGCATGGCCAGCTGCACGTGGTCGAGCCCGACGATCTCGAAGCCCATCCCTGTCTCCTCACGCCCGGGCGACCTGGCAGTCGGGCACCCGGACCGCTAGCCTGCCGCTCGACATGGGATCACTGATCAAGAAGCGTCGCAAGCGGATGCGCAAGAAGAAGCACAAGAAGATGCTGAAGGCCACCCGCTGGCAGCGCCGGGCCGGCAAGTAGCGGCTCAGCTCCCGTCCCAGTCCGCCGGGACCGTGCGCACGCGCACGAGGCGGGCCAGTTCAGCACCCGTTTGCAGCTCTCGCCGGTCCGTCCCCGCGTTCGCCGGCCCTCCCTCGACGAACCAGGTCGACCCGCTTCCGGCGAGGGCCGGTTCCCGTCCCGCCAGCTCGCCGAGGGCATCGCGCCACCGCGCCAGCCGCGGTTCGACGGCGATGGCCGCAGCGGCCAGCGCGTTCGGACCTTCGTCGCTCGGCTGCGCGTCCCAGGCCCGGTAGACGGCGGCGGTGTCCACCCCGAACGGCGGGAGCAGCAACAAGTAGTCGCGGGCTTCGAAATTCAGCGGGCGCACCCGCTCACCCACCCCTTGGACCAGGGCCCGGCCGCCGCGCAGACAGAACGGGACGTCGGCGCCGAGGCGTGCGGCCACGGCCAGGTCGGTGCACCCGGCCCAACGAAGGACCGCCGCCGCGTCGGCCGAGCCGCCGCCCAGCCCGCCGCCGAGCGGAATGCGTTTGGTGACGCGCACCGACGCCGTCCGCCCGCAGGCGGCCAGTGCCCGCATGATCAGGTTGTCGGCCGCCGGCGGCAGCGCGGCGGCCCGCGTCCCGCGTTCGGCCTCGACGGTCAGGCTCGGGCCGCCGTCGCCGAACACGAGCTCGTCGGCCAGGCTGAGCGTGACCATCTCCGCGTCGAGCTCGTGGTAGCCGTCGGGCCGGACGCCGGTCACCCGCAGCGACACCGTGAGCTTGGCCGGCGCCCACACCCTCATTGGGCCGCCAGCCTGCCCCAGGCTCCGACGTCGAGCTCTTCGGCCCGGGCGTCGGGGCGCACGCCGGCCGCCTCGAAGGCGCCGGGCACCACCACCCCGGCCAGCGAGCGCCGGAGCATCTTGCGCCGCTGGGCAAACCCGGCCCGTACGACCGTGTCGAGCCGCTGGTAGGACACCACCGCGGGGTCGACGGCCGGCTCGGGGCGGCGCACGATCCGCACCAGGACGGACTCGACCCGCGGCCGGGGTACGAAGACCGTGGCGGGCACCCGGCCGACCACCTCGGCCCGGGCGAAATAGGCGACGCGGACCGAAACCGCCCCGTAGGCCTCGTCGCCCGCCCCGGCGGCCAGGCGCTCGCCCACCTCCCGTTGCACCATGACGAGCAGCCTGGTCACCGCCGGCACCTCGACCAGCGTCCGCATCACGAGCGGCGTGGCGACGTTGTAGGGCAGGTTGGCCACCAGGCTCCAGGCGCCGGCGCCCCTGGCCTCGAGCAGGCCGGCCAGGTCGAGGGTCAGGGCATCGCCCTCCACCACCTCCACGCCCACCGGCTCGACCACCGAGCGCAGCACTGGGATCACGTAGCGGTCGGTCTCCACCGCCACCACCATCGCCCCGGTCTCGGCCAGCGCGAGGGTGAGGGAACCGAGACCGGCCCCGATCTCGAGCACCCGGTCACCCGGGGCCACGCCCGCCAGCCGCGCGATGCGGCGGACGGTGTTGGGATCGGCCACGAAGTTCTGGCCGAGGGCACGGCTGGGGCGCAGTCCGTGCGCCGACAGCAGATGGGCGATGTCGGCGCCGGAATGGGTCACCAGGAGATTGTGACTTCTACCACTCCCTGGCTGACGTCGGCGATCTGCGAGAAGCCCTCCGGCGAGAGGTCGACCACTCGGGGGTAGCCCGCCCCCTCGCGGTCGTCGACGGTGCACACCGTCGACGCGCCGGTCGCGTTGTTGACCACGGTGAGCACCGTCCCGAACGGGAGCGTGGGGCTCGCGCACATGCCGGCGGGCGCCGCCGCGTACCACGTGGCCTCGCCGACCTCGCTGTTGGTCGGTGCCGGCCGCGGCGGTGGTGCCGTCGTGGTGGTGGTCGGCGGTGGTGGCGGCAACGTCGTCGTGGTCACCGGCACTGTCGTCGTCGTGACGGGCGCAGCCGTCGACGTCGTCACCGGCGGTGCCGTGGTCGTGGTCGTCGACGCCGGCGAGTGGTATGCGACGAGATGCGACGGCAGGTCGACCGTGTCGAGGTGCGACGCCGGATACACGACGACCTTGTGGGACTCATGGACGCGGCGCGCCGCGGCCTCGGTCGGCGACGCGTGCGCCGTTCCGTTCTGTAGCAGCAGGAGAGGCGCGCCGAAGAGCGTGCCGCAAACGACTGCAGCGACGCCCAGGCGCCTCCCCCCAGTGCTCTGGTTCCGCAGGGCTCCACCCTTCTCCGGGGACACAGTGCACCCGCGCCGACACACGGGTGGCGAGGGGTTTTGAAGAAGTTAGATAACCAAACGCGGGTCGCGCAAACCTGAAAAGTCGAAGAACGATTTCAGTCGTTATTTTCCCAGGTCATGGACGGTGCTGTCCCTGATATTTATGTGAACTCCCTGGCCGGAGCCATACTTTGGCGGAATTCAAGTCCAAACATCCTGGTCACAAGGTTCTCGTATTACGCACAGCAACGCGTGAATTAGCTGCCTGTGGAAAACACCATGGCTGTGGACAAAGCCGAGCGCTCTCTGATCTCGTCGACGGCACACTCCTTGACCGCCGCGATCGCCTCACCGACGAGCGGGAGGTACGAGGGCTCGTTGGCGCGCCCTCGGTGCGGCACCGGCGCGAGGAACGGGCTGTCGGTCTCGACCAGCAAGCGGTCGAGCGGGCAGCGCGCCGCCGCGGCACGAACGTCCGTCGCGTTCTTGAACGTGACGATGCCGCTGAACGACACGTACATACCGGCGCGCAGGCAACGCTCGACCTCGTCGGGCCCTCCCGTGAAGCAGTGCAACACGGTGCGCTCGGGGACGCCTTCGCCCTCGAGCACGTCGAACAAGTCGTCCCACGCGTCGCGCGCGTGAATCACCAATGCGAGTCCGGATGCATGGGCCAGCGCGATCTGCGCCGCGAACGCGGCACGCTGTGCGTCGCGCGGTGAGTGCTCGTAGTAGTAGTCCAGGCCGCATTCACCGACTGCGACCACTGCGCCATCGCCCGCCGCGCACTCGAGCGCCAGCAGCGCGGCGACCTCGTCGACCCCCTCGTTCGCCTCGTGCGGGTGCAGCCCGACCGTCGCCCACGCCCGTGGCCCAAGGTCCGCCGCGGCGGTCGCCCGGGCCACCGCCACCGCCTGCGCCGAGGTTGCGGCCCCGGTGCCCACGCAGACCAGGCGGTCGACTCCGGCGGCTCCGGCCCGCGCCAGCACCCCCTCGAGGTCCGCCACGACCTCCGCACCGGCCGCGGGCTCGCCACCCCCGAGATACTCCTCCTGCACGTGGCAGTGGGAGTCGAACCAGCCGGCCAACGTCAGGCCTTGCGCCGGGGGAACAGGGGCTCGCCCTTGACCACGGCCGCTCCCCCGCCGTAGCCACCCCAGTCGGCCGCCTCGGGAAGCCGGGCGTCCGACGGGTCGCCGGCGACGGCGATCCGGCGCCAGACCTCCCTCGCCTTCGACGGCATGGCGGGCGCAATGAGCACGGCCACGATCCGCAACACCTCGAGCGCGTCACCGAGCACGGCGTCGACCGCGGGGCCGGGGTCCATCTTCCAGGGTTCGGCCGCCTCGAGCTCGGCGTTGGCCGACCCGATCAGCCGCCAGGTCTCTTCGAGCGCGTCGTGTGGCGCCCAGCGCGCCCAGGCCGCCGACGCCGCGTCGAGCACACCCGCCGCCACACCGGCCAACGTGCTCGACTGGTCGCAGGCCGGCCCGATGCCGCCGCACTTGGAGTGGACGACGGTCGTCACCCGCGAGAGCAAGTTGCCTAGGTTGTTGGCCAGGTCCGCGTTGTAGCGGGCGACGATGCCCTCGTAGGAGAACTCGCCGTCCGACCCGAGCGGGACCTCGCGCAGGAGGTGGTAGCGCAACGGGTCGACTCCGAAGTCGTCGGCCAGCGCCAGCGGCGACACGTCGGTGATGTTGAGCGGCGGCGCGTCCTCGCCTCCCGCCTTCCCCGTGGCGATCATGGTCTTGCCCAGCTTCTGACCACCCATGAGCAGGAACCCGTGCACGAAGATCTCGCGAGGCGGGTCGAGACCGGCCGCCATGCACATGGCGGGCCACCAGACGCAGTGGAACTTGAGGATGTCCTTGCCGATCAGGTGGTGGGCGGCGCCCCAGCGGGCGGCGAAGGTCGGCCGGTCTCCGCCGTAGCCGGCCACGGTCAGGTAGTTGATGAGCGCGTCGTACCACACGTAGAAGACGTGACCGCTGTCCCATGGCACCGGCACGCCCCAGGTGAACGACGTCCGGGTGATGGACACGTCGCGCAAGCCGCCCCGGATGAACCCGAGGGCCTCGTTGCGCTTCGAGGTAGGCCGGACGAAATCGGGATGGTCCGCGTAGTAGTCGAGCAGGCGCTCCTCGAACAGGCTCAGTTTGAAGAAGTAATTCTGCTCCTGCATCTCGACCACGGGGCGCCCGTGCACAGGGCACTTCCCATCCACGAGCTGATCCTCGAGGTAGTAGTCCTCGCACGCCACACAGTAGAGCCCCGAGTAGAGCCCGAGCTCTATGTAGCCGTTGTCATAGATCTGCTGGAGGAATTGCTGCACGACGGCGTAGTGCCGCGGCTCGGTCGTCCGGATGAAGTCGTCGTAGGAGAGGTCGAGCCGACGCCACGCCTCCACGAAGCGAGCGGAGGTGCGGTCGGTCCATTCCCTCGGGGTGGTCTCGTTGGCCTCGGCCGCCTCCACGATCTTGGCGCCGTGCTCGTCGGTACCGGTCATGAACCAGACGTCGTCGCCCAGCAGGCGGTGCCAGCGCGCCAGGGCGTCGGCGTTCACCGTGGTGTACGCCGTGCCAACGTGCGGTGCGTCGTTCACGTAGTAGATGGGGGTGGTCAGGTAGTAGGGCGGCACCGCCGGTAGCGTACCGGCGCGCCCGGTCGTGGCCTGACGTCAGGCGCGGCCCCCCGAGGCATCGCGTGCGCGCAGCGCCGCCTCGTAGGCGCGTCGCCGAGCCACGCCGAGCTCTGCGGCCACGACGTCGGCCACCTGGCGCGGCCCGGCCCCTGCGTCCTCGGCCAGCAGCGACCGCACGGCCTCCTCCACCTCGGCGTCGGACGCAGGCGATGGGGGCGGCGCGCCGCCGACGACGAGCACGACCTCGCCCCGGAGCGGGCGCGCCGCGAACGACCCGGCCGCCTCTCCGAGGAGCCCGCGCCAGACCTCCTCGTGGACCTTGGTCAGCTCGCGCACCACGGCGACCGGCCGTTCGCGGTCCAACGCGGCCAAATCGGCCAGGGTGCCCGCCACGCGCCCCGGCGCCTCGAGCACCACCGAGGTCCTTTCGTCCCCCATCACCGCGGCGAGGCGACGCCGGCGCTCCGCACCCTTGCGGGGCAGAAAGCCCTCCATGCAGAACCGCTCGGACGGGAGACCGCTCACCACCAGCGCCGCGATCACCGAGGACGGCCCGGGCACGGTGGTCACGGTCTCGCCTGCCTCGGCCAGTTGCGCCGCCAGCCAGGCGCCGGGGTCCGAGATGCCCGGCGTGCCCGCGTCGCTCACCACCGCCACCGTGCCTCCCGCGGCCACACAGGCTGCGACCCGTTCGAGGCGATCACGCTCGTTGTGACCGTTGAGCGACAGCAACCGGTCCCGCGCCGGGATGCCCGACGCCGACAGCAGCGCCCGCGTGCGGCGCGTGTCCTCGCAGCAGATGAGGTCGGCCGTCGTCAGCACCTCCTTGGCCCGCGGACCGAGGTCGCCCAGGTTCCCGATGGGCGTGGCCACTAGGACGAGTGCGCCGCGCTCAGCCGTGCTCACCGGCCCTGACTCTGGCTGCGCACCACGGACCGGCGGCCTCAGTCCGCCTGGCGGACTTCGAGCTGGTCCCCCTCGCGCACCCCCCAGCGCTCCAGGGCTCCCGCCTCGGACTGGACCACGCTCCGCGCGCTCGGTCCTCCGAGGGCCACGCGCCAGGGCTTCAGGCGTGCGACGCGCAGGACGGTGAGGTCCGCCGACAGGAACGCGACATCGATGGGGAACCGCACCCCGGCGGTGAACACGGTGCGGGTGCCGTCGAGGTGCAGCGCGCCCTCGCACCCGTTGCGCCCACGCAGGCCGTGTCGCCGCTCCGCCGGCGAGTCCGTCATCTCCAGCGCGCAGACCACGTCACCATCCCGCAGCAACCAGCCGGATCGCATGTCGAGCGAGGCTACCGGATGCCCTGTGCCGCCCGACCCCCCGTGGGCGGCCAGGAGCCACCGCGCGCACCGGCTAGGATTTCGTACTCATGTCAAAGCGAACCGTCAAGCGCAAGAACCGGGCGAAGAAGAAGGCCAACCACGGCAAGAAGCCGAACTGCGGTCGCTGAGCGCCGGCGAACGCACCCGCGGGTGTCTCAGCACCCGTCCCAGGCCACTCCTCGTGCCGCCAGCACGCCACACAGCGTGGTGGGCAGGTCCGAGATGATGCCATCGACCCCGAGGTCGATCAGCCGCTCCATCGACTCCGCGTCGTTGACCGTCCACACGTGCACGGCCTTGCCGGCCGCGTGCGCCGCCGTCACGAACCGCTCGTCGACCACGACGAGGTCGCCCTGGCGCTCGGGCACCTGATAAGCGATCGCCGGAGTGATTGGCATCGGCTCACCCGCCTGGACCGCCCGCCAGGCGTCGGCCGTCGTGATGGTGCCCGCCGACGTGGGCACATCAGGCGCATAAGCCCGGAAGGCGTCGGTCGCCGAGTCGAGGAACGACGCCACGATCACGTCTTCCGTGCGCTCGTACTCTGACAGCAGCCGGGCCAGGGCCTCCTCGTAGGGGGCGACCACCGGCGCCGTCTGCTTGATGTCGAGGTTCAGCACCACGCCGGGGAAATGCTCGAGGACCTCACGCAAGGTCGCGATGCCGAAGGACGGGTCGCCCGGGGCCCGGCCGCGGAACGGATAGTCCCCGGGAGGACGGCCGGGCGTGACGTCGGCCCCGGGGATCCACCAGTACGAGAAGTCCAACTGCCGGAGCTCCGCGAGCGTGAACGACTCGATCACGCCGCTCTGGTCGGTGGTGCGGTCGACCGTGGCGTCGTGGCACACGACGAGCTCGCCATCGGCCGTCGCATGGACGTCGAGCTCAACGGCCGTGGACCCGGCGTCGAGCGCGTGGCGGATGGCGTGCAGCGTCGACGACGGTGACTCCCACGCGCCGCCCTGGTGCGCGTACGCGACCACCCTGCGCTCGAGCCACATCGATCCCTCGCTCACGGAGCGACCGTAACAGCCGCCGCAGCACGCGCTGCCGCCCGCGGCGGGGCGAGGTCGCGCCCGGCCGTGCGGGGCCTATCCTCGTCCAGGTGCTCGACCACTTGCTCGTCGACGTCATCAGCACCATCCGCGAGTCCTTTGACCGGGCGCTGCTTCAGCGCCAGGCCGTCGAGGAGCGGTTCCAGGTCGACGTGTTCCTCGGCGACGTGTCCTGGGAGACCTCCTACTCCCTGCCCGGCGAGGAGCAGCCGCCCCGTGTGCGGGCCGACGTCTCGGTGGACTGGCCGACGTGGAGCCAGACCTCGTACCGGAGCTGGTCGATCGGCGAGCCGCCCGACGAGATGCCCGAGGTCGTGATCGAGGTCGCCCTGCGCGTGCAACGCATGGCCGAGCCGCCCGACACCGAGAAGGTGATGGCGGCGTTGCCCACGACAGGCCCGCTCGGCGACCCGGTGGACCTGGTGCGCACGGCCACCACGATCGAGCAGGTGTGCACCGACGCCGCCGGCGAAAACGACAGCGCGCCGGGTGGGCTGCGCTGGGCCGCCGAGGCGACCTACGAGGGCTCAGTCCGCTTCAGCGAGCAGCAGCTCGAAGAGCCCGGCTCGCTCGGCCCCGTCTTCGACGGCCTCACCCGTTGGATCGCCTCGACCTTGATCACGCTGGCGGACCTCCCCTTCACGTTCCTGCCTCCCGGGGAGGACGACGACTGACCCGTCCCTCGCTGCGCGGGGCGCTCATCCTCGTCGTCCTCTCCCTCAGTGTGCTCCTCGCCGCCTGCGGGTCGGACGCGCCGGCGGCGCCGCCGGCGGGACAGGGTCTGATCATCGACGAGCCGACTCCTCAGCACGTCCCCCTCGTCAACCAGGCGGGGCAGTCCGTGTCGCTGGCGTCGCTGCGGGGCAAGGTGGTCGTCCTCGCGCCCTTCCTCTCGCTGTGCCAAGACGAGTGCCCGCTCGTCACGGGCGCCTTCATCGCCCTGCAGCGCGACCTGCGCGCCGCCGGGCAGGCCGGCCGTGTCGTCTTCGTGGAGGCGACGGTGGACCCCGGTCGCGACACCGTCGCGCGGCTCGCCGCCTACCAGCGGGAGTTCGGCGCCGACTGGGACCTCTGGACCGGCTCACCCGCCGCCATCGCGACTTTCTGGAGGCCCTTCGGGGTGACCTATGCGAAGGTGCCCGAGGACGCGCCGGCCAAGATCGACTGGTGGACGGGCCAGCCGCTCAGCTACGACGTGGTCCACACCGACGGCTACATCCTCATCGACCCCTCGGGGCGAGAGCGCTTCGTCGACGCCAGTGCGCCCGACCTGCCCGGTCTCTCGCCCAAGCTCAAGTCCTTGCTCGACGGCGGGGGCCTCCGCGACCTGGCGCACCCCGAGGAGCCCAACTGGACGATCGCCGACGCCCTGACGTCCATCAGCTGGGTGCTCGGGACGAACATCCCGGCGTCCGGGTCGTGATGCCGGGACCGCTGCGCCGTACCGCCTTCGTCGTAACCGCAGCGCTCGCGCTGCTCGCCGTGACGATGAGCGCGTGCGGGGGCGGTGACATCACCACGCTGTCGTCTCCCCCGACGACGGATCCCGCGCTGACGCTCACGCTGCAGAAGTCACCAGCGGGACCGATCCTCGCCACCGGCGGGGGCGACACCCTCTACGATTTCGTCGCCGACACCCCGACGCACAGCGCGTGTGTGAACGACGGCTGCGTGCTGCAGTGGCCGCCGCTCCTGCGCTCCGGCCCGGTCCGCGTCGGGAAGGGCGTCGACCCGGCTCTCGTGGGCACGCTCGAGCGCCCGGGAGGCCAGGTCCAGCTCTCCTACGGAGGCCATCCGCTGTACACCTACGCGCTCGACGTCACACCCGGCTTGGTCATGGGTCAGGGCATCGACCAGGACAGCGGGTTGTGGTACGTCATCGACGGCCGGGGGAAGCAGGTCACGACGTCCTTCACGGTCCAGAGCCCCGACGCCTGAACCAGCCGGACGCATCCTTGTCGGAGAGCTGCTCTCAGGTGTTGAAACGGAACTCCACCACGTCGCCGTCGCGCATGACGTAGTCCTTGCCCTCCATCCGCGCCTTGCCCGCCGTGCGCGCCGCCGCCACCGAGCCCGCCTTCATCAGGTCGTCGAAGCTGATGACCTCCGCCTTGATGAACCCGCGCTCGAAGTCGGTGTGGATGACGCCGGCCGCCTTGGGCGCGGTGTCGCCGACGTGGATGGTCCACGCCCGCGCCTCCTTGGGGCCCGCGGTGAGGAAGGTCTGCAGGCCGAGGGTGGCGAATCCCACGTGCACGAGCTGTTCGAGGCCCGACTCGTCCTGCCCGTAGCTGCGGAGCAGCTCCGCGGCGTCGGCGGGGTCCAAGCCGGCCACCTCGGCCTCGATCTGCGCGCACAGGATGACCGACGGGGCCGGGCGCACGCTGGCCGCCAAGGTCTCGGCCAGCTCCGCGTCGCCAAGCGCGGCCTCGTCCACGTTGAACACGTAAATGAACGGCTTGGCTGTCAGCAGGTGCAGGTCCCGGAGGTGCGCCGGGTCGAGCTCTCCTGCCGCGGCGGCGCTCGAGATCGTCCGGCCTTCACCCAGAATCTTTTCTGCCGCGCGTGACCGCGTCGGCGATCGGCTTCAGTGCGGGGTTGGCCCGGGCCTCCTTCGCCAGGCGGGGCAGCCGGTTCTCCACGGTCTGGAGGTCGGCCAGCACGAGCTCCGTGTTCACCGTCTCGATGTCGCCCGCGGGGTCGACTCGGGCATCCACGTGGACGACGTCGTCGTCGTGGAAGGCACGCACGACCTGACAGATGGCATCGGTCTCGCGGATGGCCGCCAGGAACTGGTTGCCGAGGCCCTCACCCTTCGACGCGCCCCGCACCAGCCCGGCGATGTCGACGAAGGTCACCGTCGCCGGCACGACGGGAGCGCCATCGTAGATCGCGGCCAGCCGTTCCAGCCGAGGGTCGGGCACCGCGACGACACCGACGTTCGGCTCAATGGTCGCAAACGGGTAGTTGGCCGCCAGCACCTCGTTGTGGGTGAGCGCGTTGAACAGCGTCGACTTGCCCACGTTGGGCAATCCGACGATCCCGATCGACAGGCTCACGCGACGCCGACTATCCGAGCAGCCCGGCGCCCACGGCGAGCGCCTTGAGGTCGGCCTCGGGACGGGCCCCGGTGTGCGAGATGACCTCGGCCGCGCAGAGGCCGCCCAGCCGCGTGCTCTCGACCGGGCCCAGGCCGTGGGTGAGCCCGTACAGGAAGCCGGCCGCAAACAGGTCGCCGGCCCCCGTGGTGTCGACGACCCGCTCGGCCGCCGCGGCCGGGACCTCCTCCGGGCCGTGTGCGGTCAGGACGACAGCGCCCTTGGCCCCGCGGGTCATCACGACGAGCAGACCGGTCTCCTCGGCCGACGCCAGCGCGTCCTCGTACGACGGCGCGCTCGAACAGCATGGTCAACTCCTCCTCGTTGCCGAGCAGGACGTCGACATCGTCGAGCAGGAGGTCGAGGAATTCGCGTTGGTGCCGGCTCACGCAGAACGGGTCGGAGAGGGACAACGCAACCGAGCCGTCCCCCGCGTGGGCTGTCGCGGCGGCCAGACGCATCGCCTCCTTGGCCGCCGGCACGTCCCACAGGTAACCCTCGAGCAGCACGATCGAAGCCCGGGCGACGAAGATCGACGGCACGCCGGCGGGGGTCAAGGTGGACGCGGCGCCGAGGTAGGTCCCCATGGTGCGGTCGGCGTCGTCGGTGATCAGGACGATGCAGCGTCCGGTGCCGAGACCGTCGCCCACCGCCGTCTCGCTCAGATGGGGCTGGAACTCGACGCCGGCGGCCCGGAGGTTCTCGGCGTAGGTGCGCCCGACCTCGTCGTCGGCCACGGCGCCCACGAAACCGGCGGTGCCGCCGAGCTCGGCGATCCCGGCCGTCGTGTTGGCCACCGAGCCTCCCGACACGAAGCGCGGGGTGCCCATTGCCTGCTGCACGGCGACGGCGGTGTCCAGGTCGATCAGGGTCATCGACCCCTTGGCCAGCCCCGTCCGCGCGAGCTGTTCGTCGCTCGCGACCTCAATGACGTCAAGCAGGGGTGACCCGATGGCCACGACGTCGAGGTCGTGCGCGGCTCGGTCTCGCACGGGGGATGGAGCATTATCGCTTTCGGTCGTCGTCTCGGTTTCGGGCACGGAGCGAGAACCTACTCGGAGCGCGGCAGCTAGCCTTCCTCGGATGCATCCACCCACCGCCGCGGCCTCCAGCACACCGGGAAGCGAGCCTTTTCGGCTTCCCAGGACGGTCGAGCCGGAGCGGTACCGCCTGGAGCTCGAGCCCGACGTCGCGTCGGCCACCTTCTCGGGCACGGTCGCCATTGACGCGGTGATCCACGAACCGGTCGACGAGATCGTGCTCAACGCGGCCGAGCTGGCGGTGAGCGACGTTGAGGTCGTCGTGGCCGACGGATCGACGACGTCATGCACCGTGTCCTTCGACGACGAGCTCGAACAGGTGGTCTTCCGCTCCGTGAACACGCTGCCCCCCGGGCCGTGCACCCTCACCTGCCGGTTCAGCGGCACGCTGAACGACAAGCTGCGTGGCTTCTACCGCTCGACCTATACCGGTCCCGACGGTGAGACCCAGACGATCGCCACCACCCAGTTCGAGTCGGTCGACGCCCGTCGATGCTTCCCGTGCTTCGACGAGCCAGACCGCAAGGCCGTTTTCGAGATCACGCTGTTCGTCGAGCCCGAGGTCGAGGCGATCTCGAATTCGCCCGTCGTGGAGGTCGACCCGGTGCGCGACAAGCGGCGGGTCCGGTTCTCGCCCACCATGAAGATGTCGACCTACCTCGTCGCCTTCGTGATCGGCAAGCTCGAGACCACGGAGACCGTCGATGTCGACGGCGTGCCGCTCCGGGTGGTGTGCACGCCCGGCAAGGTGGGGCTGGCCAGCTACGCCCTCGAGGTCGGCGCGTTCGCGCTCCGGTTCTTCACCGACTACTTCAACATTCCGTACCCCGGGGACAAGGTCGATCTCGTTGCGATCCCCGACTTCGCGGCCGGGGCGATGGAGAACCTCGGGTGCATCACGTTCCGCGACACCGCCCTGCTCATCGACCCGGACGAGGCGGCGCGGGCCGAGCTCGAGCGCGTCGCCGACGTCATCGCGCACGAACTCGCGCACATGTGGTTCGGCGACCTCGTGACCATGGGGTGGTGGGAGGGCATCTGGCTCAACGAGGCCTTCGCTACCTTCATGGAGATGCTCTGCGTGGACGCCTTCCGGCCCTCGTGGGACCGCTGGGTCGGCTTTGCCCCCTCCCGCGAGGCGGCACTCGCCGTCGACGGCGTCCACTCCACCCGGCCCATTGAGTACCCGGTCGGACCGCCCAAGGAGGCCGAGGGCATGTTCGACCTGCTGACCTACGAGAAGGGCTGCGGCGTGCTCCGGATGCTCGAGCAGTACATCGGGCCCGAGGTCTTCCGAGACGGCGTGCGCACGTACCTCAAGGCACACGCCTACGGCAACACGGTGACGACCGATTTGTGGGACGCGCTCGAGGACGCGAGCGGCGCGCCGGTGGGCGACGTCATGAACACGTTCATCCTCCAGGGCGGGCATCCGCTGGTGTCGCTGACGGGAGGGTCGCTGCACCAACAGCCGTTCGCCTACGGACCCGTGCCGCCCGGCACCACCTCCGCTATCGGCACCGAGTGGAACGTGCCGGTCGCCGTGCGGGCGCTGCCTTACGACGGGAAGCCGGGCGCGCCGATCCGGCGCCTCGTGTTGCGCGCCGAACCCGAACCCATTGAGGAGGACGAGCGCGGGCTGGCGGTCGTCAACGCCGGGGGCTGGGGTGTCTTCCGCGTCGGCTACGAGACGCCGCACCGGCTCGCGTTGGCCGGCCAGCTCTCGGAGCTCACACCGCTCGAGCGAGCCGATCTGCTGGGCGACACCTGGGCCACCACCCTGGCGGGCCACTCGCGCCTGCGCGACTTCCTGGCGGTCGCGGCAAGGCTCGGGGTCGAGCCCGACCCCGCCCCATGGTCCGCCGTGGGCAGCGCGTTCATGCTCACCCATCGGGTGGCCTTTCCCCAGGACCGGCCGGCGCTGCGGGAGGCCGTGGCCGCCGTGGTCGGCCCGGTCCACCGTTACCTCGGCTTTACCGCGCGACCCGGTGAGGCCGAGCGCACCCCGACGCTGCGCGCCCTCGCCATCAACCTGATGGGTACGGTGGGCGCCGACGAAGCGGTGCGAGCGGAGGCGGCGCGCCGCTTCGACGACTCGCCCATCGGCGGCGGCTCGGGCGACCCCATCCCCCCGGACATCGAGAGCGCGACTCTCGCCGTCGTGGCCCAGCTGCTTCGCCCGGGCGACTACGACGCGCTGCTGGCTCGCTACCGCTCCGCGGCCACCCCGCAGGAAGAGATGCGCTCGCTCGGCGCGCTGTCCTCGTTCCCCGACGTCGAGCTCTGCCTGAGAACATTCGACCTCGCCATGACCGAGGTCCGAAGCCAAAACGGGTTCGCCGTCATCGGCGCGCTGCTGGCCAACCCGGTCGGGTGCCAGGCGGTGTGGACCCGGCTCACCGAGCGCTGGGGCGCCGTGCTGGACCGGTTCCCGAAGAACGCCCCGACCCGGATCCTCGAATCGTTACCCGCGTTGTGTGCCGACGCCGCCTTCGCCGACGACGCAATCGCCTTCCTGGCCGAACACCCACTGGCGTCGGGGCCGCGTCGGGTGGCGCAGTCGGCCGAGCGGCTTCAGGTGAACGTGGCCTTCGCCGCCCGGGAGCGCCCGCAGCTGACCGAGTCGTTGGTCGCGGCACGCTCTTGACCGCCGACGCGGCCCTCCAGGGCGAACGAAATGCCGGGCGGGTCGCGATGTTGCTCGACGCGGCCCGCCGTACCCGCGGGTTCATGCCCGACGACGAGGGCGAGGCCCTCTTCGAGGCTGCCCTGCGGGCCGGCAGGGCCGCCGTCCCCGCTGCGGTGCCCACGACGTTCGTCGAGATCGGCGCGTGGTGCGGCAAGTCGACGGTCTACATCGGCGCGGCTGCCGAGGCTTCGGGCGCCGTCCTGTTCTCCATCGACCATCACCGCGGCTCGGAGGAGAATCAGCCGGGATGGGACTACCACGAGGCCGATCTCGTGGACCCCGAGGTTGGTCGCATCGACACGCTGCCTCAGTGGCGCCGTACCATCACGGGCGTCCATCTCGAGTCGTCCGTCGTCGGCATCGTCGGCGACGCCCCGACCGTGGCGGCGCGGTGGGACCGGCCGCTCGCCTTCTGCTTCATCGACGGGGGCCACGGAGCCGAGCCCGCGTGGGCCGACTTCCACGGCTGGGCGCCCCAGGTCGCCATGGGGGGCTGGCTGGCCATCCACGACGTCTTCCCCGATCCGGCTGACGGTGGTCGCCCGCCCTACGAGCTCTACTGCGCCGCCCTCGATTCGGGCGAGTTTGCCGACGATGGTGTCTGTGGCAGCCTGCGCGTGCTGCGCCGCGTGAAGCCGCGGGGCTGAACCACCTAAGGGTGATGCACGCCCCAGGTCTCCGCCAGGTGGCCGACCCAGGCTGCCGCATCCTCGGGCACCCCCGGCGGGGCCGTCACCAGCACCAGTTCGTCCACGCCGAGGGCTTCGATGTCGGCGCGATCGTCCGGACTCGCATCGCTCAGCGCAACCGCCACATCGACCGAGCCCTCGGTGCGCCCCGACGCCGCGCACGCGGATCGCAGGGCGTCGAGGCGCCCGGGAAGCTCGTCGACTGAGACACTGAAGCCATACCAACCGTCGCCGTGCGTCGCCACCCGCTGCAAGGCCCGGTCACTGTTTCCGCCGAACACGACTGGGACGCGACGACGCACCGGCTTGGGGTAGCAGCGGATGCCCTCGAAATGCACGTGCCTTCCGACGTAGGACGACACGTCTTCACCCCACAGCACGCGCATGGCCTCGACGTACTCGGTGGTGCGAGCGGACCGCCCTGCGAACGGCACGTTCAAGGCGGCGAACTCCTCCGCCGACCACCCGACGCCGACGCCGAGCGTGAAGCGTCCCCCTGAGAGGACGTCGATGCTGGCGACGGACTTGGCGGCGATGACGGGATTGTGTTCGGGCAACAAGAGGACCCCGGTCGCCAGGCGGATGCGCGAGGTCACCGACGCCAGAAAGCCGAACAGAACGAGCGGATCGAGCCAGTCGGCGTGGCTCGGCACGGCGATGCGTCCGTCGTCGGAGTACGGATAGAGCGACGCCGGATCGTCCACCATGACCACGTGCTCGCCGGCCCACAGCGTGGCAAACCCGCACCGCTCGGCTGCCTCGCCCAGGGCGGCGATGACGGTAGGGTCCGCACCGGTGCCGATGCCCAGCGCGTGGAGGCCGACCCGCATCCCGACATGATGTCCGGTCATCTCAACCACGTCGAACGAGGGCGTTCTCTCCATGAAGGCGATGAACGTGTCCCGAGGCGACGCACTGTCGGGCACGCTGACGGCCGGCCGGGTCGGTGCGCGTGGCCGGATCCTCCATCCCTTCGCTGTGGCTGGACGAACTAGTCCCCAGCGACGCGGGTGGGTGACTCCAAGACGGTGCACCCCTCCGTGGCGTCGCCGCAGTGGGGCTCGGCCAGGTCGAGAGCTGCGGGCAGGCACTCCCCCCGGAAGAGGCCGGCCGCCGGCGTCGTGCTCGACAGCGCGTCAGCGGCCAGCACCATGGCGGCAAACGTGTACGTGGTGCGTTCGTGCTTCGGGAAGGTCTCCTCCTCGGGGTAGACCATCCCCGTCCAGTAGGAGCCGTCCCGAAGGCGGAGGTTCTGTCCGGCCGCGAAGAGATCGAGGGCGTGTTGGTCCATGCCGAGGGCGTCCAGCGTGAGCACGCACTCTGCCGTCTCGGCCGCCGTGACCCAGTCGCCCGTCGAGACGCAGCGCACACCGAGTCCCTCCATGACGAACGCAGACCATCCCTCCGCGATGCGCCGGCGGCCCGCTTCACCCTCGAGCGCGCCCGAGAGCATGGGGTAGTACCAGTCCATGGCGAACTCGACCTTCGGTGCGAAGGCACCCGGGTGGTGCGCCACCGCATGGCCGAGCCGACCGGCGGCCAGCTCCCAGTCAGGACGGTCCTTGGCCAGGCATTCCGCGATGGCAACGGCGCACCGCATGGAGTGATAGATCGACGACGACCCGGTGAGCAACGCGTACCCTTCGGGGCGGCCCGCCGAGTCGAGCGACCAGAGCACGGAGCCGTCGGGCTGCTGCCAACGCAAGATGAAGTCGATGCCCTTCTCGATGGCGGGCCAGAGCTCACCCAGGAACTCGATGTCGCCCGTGATCAAGTGGTGATGCCAGGCGCCCGCCGCCAGGTACGCACACACGTTGGTGTCGAGGCGCGGATCCTTGACCGAGTCGCCTCGGTAGTAGTTGAACCAGCCGCCGTCGGGCAGCTGGCGCCCGACGAGCCAGCGGTAGGCCTCCATCGCCTCGCCGACGAGACCGCACACGGTGAGCGCCATCGCAGCCTCGACGTGGTTCCAGGGGTCGCAATGGCCACCGTCGAACCACGGGATCATCCCGTCGCGACGCTGGACGGCGGCGATGGCGTGACCCGAGGCCAAGACGTCCGAGGTCGAAAGGATCCCCGGCACCTCGGGCAGCGTGACCTCGGCGGAGCGCATCTCCTCGGTCGTCACGCGGCCGCCCCCTGGGACGGCGTGGTCGGCCCACGCCGTCCGGGCACGCCACGGGGGGCGTTCGGTCGCGCGTCGGACAGCCCTGCTACGGCCACCGCCGGCTTGGAGAGATACACCACCAGGCTCTTACCGATGACCGGGCTGAGGATGCGGTCGGCGGCGCGGGTGACCAACGGTGCGCTGACGATGTCCCACACGAGCACCTTGTGGTATGCCGCCACCGCCGGATGGGCGTCGTTGGCCGGGCCGACCAGGCAGCGCAGCCACCAGTAGGGCGAGTGGAGGCCGTGGGCGTGGTGGAACCCGGTCGGCACGAGGCCGGCCGAGCGAAGCCGTCGCTCGAGGGTCGACCGCCGGTAGATGCGCACGTGGCCACCCGGCGTGTCGTGGTACTCGTCGGAGAGCGCCCAGTTGACGGCCTCGGGGACGCACCGGGGCACGGTCACGGCCATCGCGCCGCCCGGCTTGAGCACGCGGGCCAGCTCGCACATGGCCGCCGTGTCGTCGGGAATGTGTTCGAGCACTTCCGACGCGATCACCCGGTCGAACGTGGCATCGCCGAAGGGAAGGGCGAGCGCGTCACCTTGCACGGCGGTCGCCGGGTCCTCGGGCGCGAGCTCGCCCGCCTCGACCATCGCACCGAGCGTCGCTCGTACCTGGGCCACCTCGTCGGGGCCGGCGTCGAGGGCCACCACAGACGCCCCGCGGCGGGCCGCTTCGAAGGCGTGGCGCCCGAAGCCGCAGCCGAGGTCGAGCACGAGATCTCCCGGACCCACCCCCAAGCGGTCGTAGTCAACGGTCAACATCAGGCGGTGCTCTTTCCTCGCGGCGTGTCGGCCACGGGTGGCGCGCCCGGGAGCGGCCTGCCCTCGAGCATGGCTCGGTAGCAATCGGACGTGCCGGCGGCGGTGACCTGCCAGGTGAAGCGGCTTACGACACGCTGGCGGCCGGCGGCACCGAGGCGGGCCCGCAACGCGGGGTCGTCCAGGAGCCGGCCGATGGCCATCGCCAGCGCCCCCGGGTCGTCGGGCGGCACGAGCAGTCCGGTCTCGCCGTCGTTCCCCACCACTTCGGGGAGGGCACCGCCCGTCGTCGCCAGCACCGCCACGCCACAGGACATCGCCTCGATGGCCGGCAGCGAGAAACCCTCGTACAGCGAGGGGACGACGGCCACCTGGGCCTCGCCATAGAGGCGGGCCAGCTCGTCGTCGGTGATGCCGCTGACACAGTGGACGACGTCGGCCAACCCGAGACGTGCGATGGCCCGGTCGACGCGCCCGCCCTCGGTGGGCCGTCCGATGACGGTCAGTTCGACGTCCCGCTCGGTGCGCAGCTTCGCGACCGCCTCGAGAAGCGGGACCAGGCCCTTCATCGGCACGTCACTGCTCGAGGTGACCATGATCCGTCCCGGCACGGGCGACACGCCCTCGATCGGACGGAACACCGTGTGGTCGACGCCGACCGGGACGACCGTCATGCGCTCGGGCACGACCTCCATCTGGGCCGCAATGTCCTGGCGCGAGTTCTGCGACACGGTGACCACGGCGGGCAGGGCGCGGGCGACCCGCATCTGCATCCCGAGAAAACCGAACCAGCGCTGCGTCGTCAGGCGTTGCCACGGGTTTGTCGTGTGCGACAGGGCGAGCTGTCGGTCCACCGTGATCGGGTGGTGGAGCGTCGTGAGCAACGGCCACCCGTCGTCGACCATGCCGAGGATGCCCGAGCCGAGACACTGGTTGTCGTGGACGACGTCGAAATCGTCACGACGGCGGGCCAACAGCTGGCGGGCGCGCCGGGAGAACGCCAGGGGCTCACCGAAGCCGGCGGTGCACATGATGGCGAATTCGATCCAGTCCTCGCGCGAGAGGAACTCGCGGGGGTGCGGGACCCGAAAAGGGTCGGGGTCCCGGTACAGGTCGAGGCCGCGGACCGGCGTGAAGCCCACGCCAGGATCGAGCTCGGGCCAGGGCGGGCCGGCGAAGACCTCGACCGAATGGCCGAGTGCCACCAGCTCACGGGTCAGGTGGCGGGAGTAGACGCCCTGTCCGCCACAGCGAGGGTTGCCCCGGTAGGTCAGGTAGGCGACGCGCAGGCCCCCGGGGCGGGGTGGCGCAGCAGGGATCGGGGCCGGGACCTCGATGTGGCGCGACCGTTCCCAGGACTCCTTGGTCTCGATCCACTTTTGGCGGGGAGTCTTAGGCAAAAGATGTCCCGACTCGACCCATGGCGCCCTAGCCTCCCCGAACGCCCAGGTCCGGCGCAAACGGCACGAACGCTTGCCGAGGCGCGTCGAGCGGCGACGTCACCCGCTCCCCTCCCGAACGTGCCACCGGCATAGGCCCAGCTCACAAAGGTCGACGTCGCTCCCGAGCGGTCCTGTACCGGTGCGCGCGATCCTCCCGTCGCTCTTTGGGCCGGCCTGGAAAACCAATTGAACGATGGTCGGACAAATGGCGCCGGCCGGGGCGAGCGGTCGGCTCCCCCTGTGGTCGGGCCCTGCGGTGACAGCGGTACCGTGACCGCATGGATCTGGCCTACCCCGCCGACGCAGAAGAGTTCCGTGTCGAGATCGCCGGCTGGCTGAAGGAAAACCTGCCCCAGGGGTGGGGCGAGCCCGGGTTCTCGATGAAGCCGGCCGAGCGCCAGGCCTTCAACGAGGAGTGGACGGCCAAGCTCTTCGCCGGTGGGTGGATCTGCGCCAGCTGGCCGACCGAGTACGGCGGCAAGGGGCTGACGCTGTTGCAGCAGGTCGTGCTGAACGAGGAGTTCGCGCGGGCGGGAGCGCCCTTGCGCGGCGACTTCTTCGGCGACACCCTCGTCGGCCCCACGCTCCTGCAGTGGGGCACCGAGGAGCAGAAGCGGCACTTCATCCCCGGCATCCTCAAGGGCGAGATCGCCTGGTGCCAGGGCTTCAGCGAGCCCGACGCGGGCTCTGACCTCGCCAGCCTGAAGACGCGAGCCGAGCTCGACGGCGACGAGTGGGTCATCAACGGACAGAAGGTGTGGACCACCCAGGCGCAGTTCGCCGACTACATCTTCCTGCTGGCCCGCACCGACCCCGACGCGCCCAAACACGCCGGGATCTCCTACCTGCTCGTCCCCATGAAGCAGCCTGGCGTCGAGGTGCGCCCGATTGAGCAGATCGACGGCTCGGCCGAATTCAACGAGGTCTTCTTCACCAACGTGCGCTGCCCCATGGACAACGTCATCGGCGGCGTCAACAACGGCTGGAAGGTCGCCATGACCACGCTCGGCTTCGAGCGTGGCACGTCGGCGACGACCGGACACCGGCGCTTCCAGAAGGAGTTCGACGAGATCCTGCACGAGGCGCGCGACCGGGGCAAGGACAAGGACCCGCTGGTCCGCCAGCGCCTCGCGAGGTCGTGGTCGAACATCAAGATCATGCAGATCAACGGGTTCAGGACCCTGACGGACGCGCTCAACGGCTCCCACACCACGGCCAAGCTCGCCGCCTGCAACAAGATGTTCTGGTCCGAGGCCCACCAGGCGACGATGGACCTCGCCATCGACATCCTCGGCATGAGTGGCCAGGTGCTGCTCGGCAACCGCGCCGACACCCTGCTCCCCGGGGCTCGCCGCGCCAAGGCCGACTACCCGGTCAACAACCTCCAATCGCTGTTCTTCTTCTCTCGCTCCGAGACGATCTGGGGCGGCACGGCCGAGATCCAGCGCAACATCGTGGGCGAGCGGGCGTTGGGACTGCCCAAGGAGCCCAGGCCGAGCTGACGACCCCGCCCGGCGGTCGCGGCGTCAGGAGCTCTCGGGTCCGCCCGGCCCGCGGGGGAACGAGACCCGGAAGGCCGCGCCGCCCCCGGCCACGTCCTCGACCCAGGCGCGGCCACCTTGGATCTGGGCGAACCGGCGGACGATGAAAAGCCCGAGGCCGAGCCCACCCAGGCCACGGCTGCGGCCGCGCTCGAAGGCCTGAAAGACCGACTCCTTCACTTGGTCGGGGACGCCCGGTCCGGCGTCGGAGACCGTGAGCACGACATCGCCAGGCGAGACCGCGATGTCGACGTTTACCGGAGTGCCGGGCGGCGAGTGGTTGACCGCATTGCCCAACAGGTTGTCGACAATGCGTGCCGTGAGCCCCGCGTCCAGGTCCGCCATGACCTTCTTGGCGGGGAGGGTCAGGCGCCCTCCGTCCAAGCCCAGGTCGCGCGCGCGCGTGGCCACGATGTCGGTCAGGTCGGTGGGCTCGCTCTTGACGACGATGTGGCCGCCGCCGAGCCGTTCCGCGTCGAGCAGGTTCGACAGGATGCCGCGCAGCTGCTCACTCGTGGTGACCAGGCCCCCGGCGATGTGCGCGATCTCGCCTCGGGGGAGTTCCGGGTGCGCCTGGAGCATCTCAGCGAGGGCGGCGACCGCCGCCACCGGAGTGTTGAGATCGTGGGAGGCGGCCAGTAGCAGGGCATCCTTGGCTGCGTCCGCCTCGCGCAACACGCCGGACGCGCGGCGCTCCAGCGAGAGAGCTTGCTGCATGGCGCGGCGCGAGGCCTCACGCTCGCTCACATCGCGGAGCGCGTAGCGCAGCACGGGCGCGGACTGGCTCGACTCGGCCAGCGGCGCTACCACAGCCTCCATGGCGAGAAAGCGATCCTCGCCACAGCGGACGCGGCAGATGCCGGCCGTCGGCTGCTGCTCCAACACCGCCGCGTCCTGCAGGCGGCGCAACATGGCCCGGTCACGTGGATGGACCAGATCCTCCACCGGCTGGCCCAGGAGCTCGTCCGGATTGCACTGCAACACCACTCGGGTGGACGGAGAGGCATAGTCGATGTGCTCCGAGGCGTCGGTCGTGAGCACGACGTCGGAAGAGCTGTCGGCGATGAGCCGGTACCTGGCTTCGCTCTCTCCCAGGGCCTGCTCCGCCACCACACGCGTGCTCTCGTCGCGGATCAGCCATTGGACGCGCACGGTGTCGGTCCCGTAGGACCGGTTCGCGGTCAGGTGCACCGAAGCCGGGAACGTCCGGCCGTCCGGCGTCGCGAAGCTGGCCTCGAAGGTGACCACGCCGTTCGCTTTCACGGTCAGCGCGTCGTGGAGCCGATTGAGGACCGCCCGCCGCTCCGGTGCGTCGACGAACACGATCACCGGCTTGCGGTACAGGATGCGCGGGGGACACCCGAGCAGCCCGCTGGCCGCCCGGTTGGATTCGACGATCACGCCGTTGGCGTCGGTCACGAGGTAGCCGTCGGGAGCCAGCTGGAACAGCTCGAGGTAGCGGGTCGCCTGGCTGTCCAGTTGCCCCTGGGCCTGATCGAGGGCCTCGCTCAGCGCGTTGACCTCCTCGGCGCGGACCTCGAGCGCCTGTACGGCGGCCGAGAGCTCCCCCACCACCTGGTCAAGCGCCGGGTCCGAGTGTTCTGCCGCACGAGCGAGCACCTGGTCGGCCAGCTCGGCGAGGCGATGACCGAGTTGGTCCACCCGGTCGCGGACCTCCACCACGCCCTGTGGGTTCTTCTCCAGCGTCACGGGAGTTGTTCCTCGTCGGCCTCCATGACGAGCATGGCCGAGAGCTCCGACCCGGCGCCGATCGGGAAGACCCTGACCCGACAGGTGAAGTGGCGACCGGATCGATCGACCGCCGCCAGCTCGAGCGTCACGGGTGACGCGCCCGTTGCCCTGCAGGCACGGACCGGGACCTGGAGCGCCTCGAGGGGCAGGCCGAATTCCAGCCCGAAGAAGGGCTCGCCCAAGGCCTCGTCCTCGTCGAGGCCCCACATGGTCGTTGCCGCGGTGTTCCACTCCGCCACCAGAAGGCGCGAATTGAGCACGACGATGGCGGCAGGGAAATGATCCATGACCTGACGATGCAGCCCGCTGTAGTGGTGGAGGTCCCGGTTGGCCTGCACCAAGGTCACGTTCAGGTCCTCCATCGCCACACTCGTCGTCTTGAGGTCGATATTGGTGGACTGGAGCTCGTCGTTGGACGATCGCAGCTCCTCGTTGGTCGTCTCGAGCTCTTCGTTGGTCGACTGGAGCTCCTCGTTGCTGGTCTCGAGCTCCTCGTAGCTCGACTGGAGCTCCTCGTTGCTGGTGACGAGCTCCTCGTTGGTCGACTGGAGCTCCTCGTACGCCGTCTCGAGCTCCTCGTGGATCTGTTCATAGGCCTCACGCAGGCGCTGCGTTGCCCGGATGTCGTCGAAGGTGATGCTGGCACCGACGACCTGCTGGTGTTCGTCCAGGGTGGGCAGGATCCGCACCTCAACGTCCACGACATCGCCGGAGGCCGTCGTGTACCTGGAAATGCCAAGATGCCGCGACAAGCCGTCGGCAATGCCCTGTCGGATCGGGGTCACCAGATCGACCGGCTGCGCCGCCAAGGGGAGCTCGCGGAACGGGCGACCGAGATCGCGCGGGTCGAACGCCAGCAGATCGTGTGCTGCATCGTTGGATCCGGTCACCATCAGCTCGGCATCGACGAGCAGCTCTGCGATGACCGCCGGCTCGAAATTCCCGTCGGAGTGCGACAGCGGGTCCATGAGTGCCGGCAGCTGGGCGGGCGTCTCCAGGTCGTATGGGTGCCGCTCCGGGTGGCTCCAGGCTGCCGGTCCGGCCTCGGCTGCCGACGACGCCTGCGACAGTGCGACGAAGATACGGTGCTTGAGGTTGACGGGCCTGAACCGCCCCACGCCGGTCCCGAGAACCATTTCGGCCCGCCCGAGGAACAGATAGCCACCGTTGCCCAGCGCGTAGTGCAGACGCGGGACCACGACGTCCTTGGTCTCCGCGTTCAGGTACATGAGAGTGTTGCGGCAGGCCACGAGGTGGACCCGGGAGATCGGTGGATCGCGGGTCAGGTCGTGCCGGCCGAACACGACCGTCCGTCGCAAGACGGGGTTGACGGCCCATCCCCTGTCCTGGGCGTCGGGCTGGAAGTACAGATCACGGCTGCCCTGGGGGACATCCTCCAACGCTTTGTCCGTGTAGACCGCGGCCCGGGCCTGCTCCAGGGCCTCGAGATCGATGTCGGTCGCGTAGATCTTGACGCGCCGCCCGGCCTCGGACAGGCCGAGCACGTTGGCCATGGCCATGGCCAGCGAGTACGCCTCCTCGCCGGACGCGCAGCCCGCACTCCAGAGACGGATCGGTTCGTCCCGGCCGCGGCCCGAGACGATTTCGGGCAGCACGGTCGATTCGAGGTACTGCCACGAAGTCGGGTCGCGGAAGAACCCGGTCAGGTTGATGAGGATCGTGTTGAAAAGAGAGGTGAACTCGTCGACGTCCGCTTCGAGCAGGGCCCGGTACTCGGCAATCGACTCGAGCCCCACATCTTGCATCCGACGGTGGACGCGACGGTCGATGGTCGAACGCTTGTAGCCGGTGAAGTCGAAACCCCGGGCGTCGCGGACGAACTCGAGGAGCTCCTCGAGCGCTTCTTCGCTCGCTTCGGGCGGGGACGAATCGGGCAGCTCGGTCGTCATGCCCGGGTCCCGCCTTCGACGAGGGACACGAGCGCCGATCCGATCTCTTCAAGGTCGAGTACGAAGTCCACGACGCCGGTGTCGACGGCAGCCCGAGGCATGCCGGAGAACTCGGCCGTGGCCGGGTTCTGCGCGATGACCGTTCCGCCTGTCTGCGCAATTGCCCGCACTCCCATGTTGGCGTCACTTCCCGTGCCGGTCAACACGACCCCAATGGTACGCCCGGGGTACGCGCCAGCCCCTGACTCGAAGAGCAGGTCGGCGGAGGGCCGCACGAAATGCACCAGCTCGGAGTGCGAGAGGGTCAAGGTGCCGTCGGGGGTGACCAGCAGGTGCTGGTCCGGGGGCGCGATGTACGCCGTGGCGGGTTCGAGCTTCAAGCCCTCGCCCGCCTCGACGACGTGGAGCGAGGTCCGATTGCGCAGGATGTCGGCCATCAGGCTGCGATGGCGGGGGTCCAGGTGCTGCACGATCACCACCGCAACCGGGAGGTCGGCCGGCAGATCCCCGAGGACCCGGCTCAGGGCCGAAAGGCCGCCGGCCGAAGCCGCGATCAGAACGACGTCGAACCCTTCACTTTCGCCGTACCGCCCGCCACGATCGCCGGCCGGGCTTTCAGCCGTCATCGCGATCCCGCCCCCTTTCCATGGGGTCACGACTCCCCAACAGATCGAGGTCGTCCCTGGTCGCGAGAGTCTCGCATAGGATGGGCGGGTCATTTCACAAAGGAGGCCGCATGGCATCGTTGAGCCCAGAGGGCCACGTGCCTCATGGCGGCGGTACCGAAGCGATCAGGGTGATGGTCGTCGATGACCACACCGTCTTCGCCGATGCCCTGGCCATGGCCATCAACGCCTCGGGGCGCATGAGCTGCGTCGCCGTCGCTGCCGACGCCGAGGAAGCTCACAGACTGGCCGAGGAGCGCGAACCCGACGTGGTCGTCATGGACGTGGGGCTCGAGGGCACAGACGGGATCGCGGCCACCCGCTCGCTGCGCAGGACCTGCCCGGACACCCGCGTGCTCGTCCTGACCGGGCAAAGCCCGACGGCCCCCCTTGTCCACGCCGCCGCCGAGGCGGGTGCGTCAGCGCTGTTGCTCAAGGCCGACAGCCTCGGCGTCGTCGTCGAGACCATCCCGTCCCTGACCGACCACTGCTTCACCATGGACCACAAGATGCTCGACGTCCTCTGCGCGCCCGCGCTCGCCGGACTGGCCGCCCGGAGCCACCCCAACTCCGCCCTCCTGACGTCTCGCGAGCAGGACATTCTCGGGCTCCTGGCCCGGGGGGTCGACCTCAAGACCGCGTCGCGCCGCCTGGGGATCACGCTCAACACGGCGCGGGGCTACGTGAAGAACCTCTATCGCAAGCTCAACGTCCACAACCAGCTGGAGCTGCTGGCGGTGGCCCGGGAAAGAGGGATGCTCGCATCCGAGCCATGAGGTCGTGACGCCGTCCGCAGACGGCGAACAGACCCGTGGAGAACTGCGGGCATCGTGAGCGCGGGAACTCCCGATGCACGGCGGCCGCCCCGGATGGGGGCCTCGTTCGGGGGGTCTTCTGGTGCCTCCTTCGGGGCTGGTGACGGTCACGTGGCCCTCCCACAATTGGAACTGGAGTTGAGGGATACCCGCGGCTTCGTGGCTCCGATCGGTTGTCACGAGCGCGGAAGGAGGGGGAGGGCGCATGGGCCTTCCGACGGAGGGGCAGCCTCATCCAGTAGAGGAGTTGCCCCCCGTGGACCGCCAAGAAGGACCGAGGAAGACCGGGCCGAAGAGACCGGACCGGGCGGGAAGCGACGACGACTGGCTGATGCTCCGGCTCGTCGACGGGGCTCCGGGCGGGATCCTCGACGCCGCCCCTGACGCCGTACTCTCTGTCGACGACTCCGATCTCATCCTCTCGGTGAACCGGCAGGTCGAGTCCCTCTTCGGCTACCACCGCGAACAGCTCATCGGGCATCCGGTCCACACGCTGCTGCCCAGCTGGCCGATCACGCGATCCGATGCCCCCGACGGTGCGAGCGCGCGGCTGCGGGGGGCCAGCCAGGCGCCACGGTCGGTCGGGCGCAAGAGTGACGGGAGCGGCATCTCCCTCGACATCAGCATGAGCGTGCTCCACACCGACCACGGTCCGCGAACGGTTGTCGTAGTACGAGCTTCGACGGCCGTGCCCGATGCAGCGGAGATCGTGTTGGTCAGCGACATTCTCGAGTCGGCGCACGACGCCGTCTGGGTCGTCGACGCCGCCAGCCTTCGTCTCGTCTACGCGAACGACGGGCTGGTGCAGCAGCTTGGGTACCGCCGCCGCGACCTGATGGGGATCCCCGCCGGTCTGATCGCGCCCGAGTTCGCCGACGGCACGCTCCGACCACTCCTGTCGCGATTGCAAGCCGACACGAGCCGATCGATCGTGCACCGTATGGACCTGCGCCGTGCCGACGGCACTGGTCTCCCGGTCGAGGTGCGCACCCAGGCCGTGGCGCGGCGCACGGCGGGAACCAACGGGAGCGGCGGCCCCGGCGCTTACGTCAGCGTCGCCCGTGACCTGGGCGACCGCGCCCAGGAGGAGATGGCGCGACATGAGGCCGACGTGGCTGCGGAGCTCGCCGAGGAACGCGCCCGCATCGGCCGCGATCTCCACGATGGGGTGATCCAGCGGATCTTCGCGGCTGCCATGGCCGTGCAGGCGCTCGGGGCGAGGGTCGCCGGCGCCGGCCTCGATTCCGACGTCGCGCACATTGTGGGCGAGCTGGACGGGTGCGTTCACGACTTGCGGAGCGTCGTTGAGGGGATCACACCCGGGGACGCAGTCGACGGCTGTCTTCGGGGCGGACTGATGGAGGTCCTCGTAGAGCAGAGCTCGGCGCTGGCCCTCCGTCCGACCGTCCGCTTCAACGGAGACCTCGAATGCATCGACGGTGAGCGGCTCCACCACATTGTGGCCATCTTCCGCGAGGCACTGTCCAACATCGCCCGCCATGCGCACGCGTCCCGGGTCGACGTTCTGGCCGAGGTGACGGACTCGTTCCTCCTGCGCGTCAGCGACGACGGCGTCGGTTTCGATGCCGCCCAGCCCAGTCGCGGGAGGGGCCTGCGCAACCTGACGCATCGTGGCGCCTTGCTCGGGGGCTCCCTCACCGTCCACTCGTCGTGCGGCGGAGGGACCGTCGTGGAGTGCCTCGTGCCACTCTCGGGAACCGGCTCCTGAAGGCGCCGGTGGACCGGGCTTGCGCGCCGGCTCCTACCCCGCCCTGCTGACGACCGGGACCAGGTCCGCAGGGCCGGTGCCCTCTGCCGCGTCCCCCGCAGCGCGCTGCACGCGTTGGCGGGCGCCGAGGGCAAAGAGTGGGATCGCAGCCAGCAGCGTGGCCACGCCGCCGATGGCAAGGGCGATGCGCGGGCTGGACGCATCACTGATATAGCCCAGCAGTGGGGCACCGATCGGCGTGCTGCCGAGGAACGCGATCGCGTTGAGCGACATCACGCGGCCCCGCATGGTGGGCTCGGCTCGGAGCTGCAAGGTCGCGTTGTTGGTGGCGATGAACGAGATGCTCGCTGCGCCCATCGGCACGAGCAGGACCAGCGCCACCGCCTGGGACGGCGCCAAGGCGACGGCCAAGATGGCGCCACCGAAGACGAGACCGATACAGGCCAGCAGTCGAGTCGAGGGCCGGCTGCGAAAGGCCGTGACGAGGCCCCCGATCACCGCGCCCGCGCCCATGGCGACCAGGAACCCGCTGTAGAGGCCAGCCCCGCCGTGGAAGGTGAACTTCGCCAGGAGCGGCAGGGTCACGGTGAAGTTGAACGCGAACACGCCGACGATGGCCATGGAGACGAGAGGGATCCGCAGGTCCGACGTGGACCATGCGTAGCGGAGGCCCTCGCGCACCTGGCCCTTGGCCCGCTGCACCCGCGGCCGCTCGTACAGCTCTGCGGCCCGCATCATGGCAAGCGCGACGATGACGGCGACGTACGACGCTGCATTGATGAAGAAACACGTCTCGACGCCCACGGTCAAGATCAGGACACCCCCGATGGCCGGCCCGATCACCCGGGCCGAGTTCATCAGCACGCTGTTGAGGCTCACCGCGTTGGGCAGCAGATCGAGACCGACCATTTCGGACACGAAGGTCTGCCGGGCCGGGTTGTCGAACAGGTTGACGAAGCCGAGGCCGGCCGCCAACGTGTAGACCTCCCAGATGGCGGCCGAATGCGTCGCCACGAGCAAGCCCAGGATCAGGGCCAGGATCCCCGCCGTCCCCTGGGTGACGTAGAGCACCTTGCGCTTGTCGAGACGGTCCGCGATCAGGCCGCCGAACGGACCGAACAACAAGAGGGGGAGGAACTGCAGGCTGGTCGCGATCGCGACGTCGAGGCCGGTGCCGTGGAGGGCGAAGAGGATGAGGTAGGCCTGCGCCACCGTCTGCATCCACGTTCCCGACACGGAGATCACCTGGCCGGTGAAATACAGCCGGTAGTTCCGCACCGAAATGGCGCGGAACGTGCGGCGGCCCGCCTCGCGAACCCGGCGCCTCACTCCTCCCCCAAGAGGTGCTCGAGCAGGGCGACGAGCTCGGCGGCGTGCCGCTGCTCGTCCTCGCCCAACTGGCCCAAGCGGCGAAGGAGGAACGCGTTCTTGCGCGTGCGTACCTCTTCGAGGGCCCGCTCGCCCGCGGCGTGATGCGGACGCGGGCGCTGCGCCGGTCGTTGGCGTCGGCGATCCGGGTCACCATGCCAGCCTCGCTGAGGCCCGCGACGATCCTCGTCATCGTCGGCGGCTGCACCTGCTCGACGGCGGCCAGCTCGCCCAGGGTCGGGTTGCCGTGACGGCGCACCGAGCCGAGGGCCGAAGCCTGAGCCGGCGAGAGACCGCCGAGGGACTCCTGGCGCAGCCGGCGTTGGAGGCGATTGACGGCGATGCGGAGGCGGCCCGCGACCTCCTCGTCGGTCAGCGTCGAAGGGCCAGATGGCGTGCGCATGCACCCATTCTACTAGTTAGTTCGCCTAACTAAGCAATAGGCGACGCGGACGAACCCCGGATAAGAGGTGGGCGGGGCAACCCGGCGAGCGGGGCGTCAGAGGCTCGGGACGTAGCCGCCCGAACCGAGCGCGGCGCTTTCGTCGAGGCTGAGTGAGTCGTCGAGGCCACCGGCCACTTCGGTCACCCACGGCAGGCGCTCCCGCAGGATCCGTTCGACCCCACCCGACAGCGTCGCCGAGCTGATGGCGCATGAGCTGCAGGCCCCCTGGAGCTGGACCTCGATCACGCCCGTTTCGACATCGGCCCTGACCAGGACCAGGTCACCGCCGTCGGCCTGCACGGCCGGGCGCATGAGGTCCATGATCCCCCGGAGCTTCTCCAGGCGCTCGGCCCGTTCGGCGTCGCTCAGCTCTGATGTGTTCTCGGGCATGTCACCATTCTGCCGCGCCGGGCGACCGGCGTGACCCCTCCCGTGCCGTCCGGGGCTCAAAACTCCCCTGTTCGTCGGCGGCATCGGGGCTTAGTGTTCCGGGGCGCGCAGAGACCGAGGCGGAGCTAAAGGACGGTGCCCGTGAAGGTGCAGGGGGTATTCAAGGCAGCCAAGGAGCGGCGGGCCGTGCCCGCCGGCACCGTGATCTTCGAGGCGGGCGCCGTCGGGGACGAGATGTTCGGTGTGATCGACGGAAAGGTCGAGCTGAGGATCCCCGAGGGCCGGGTCTTGACGGTCGGCCCGGACGACTGCTTCGGCGAGATGGGCATCATCGACGGGTCGCCCCGCAGCGCGACGGCGGTGGCGGTCGAGGACAGCACGCTCGCCGTCATCGACCGCAAGGTGTTCCTCTTCCTGATCGGCGAGACGCCCACCTTCGCCCTCCAGGTGATGGCGAGCCTGGCCGAGCGGCTGCGCGCCCGAGGCTGAGCCACGTCGGAAGGGCGCCGGCCAGGATGGCCGGGGTCAGAAGAGCCCGACCGGCTCCTCCGGCCCGCCCTGAGCGACCGGGTTGACCAGCTCGCCGATCCCCTCGATCGCGATGCGCACGACGTCGCCGCCGGCCAGGAAGCGAGGCGGGTCGAAGCCGGCACCCACCCCGGCCGGCGTCCCGGTCGCGATGACCGTGCCGGGATCGAGCGGGAACGCCGTGGTGAGGTACTCGATCATGGCGGCGCAACCGAAGAGCATGTCGGCGGTCGTCGAGTCCTGGCGCAGCTCGTCGTTGACCCAGGTGCGAAGCACGAGTTGCTGCGGGTCGCCCAGCTCGTCGCCGGTGACGAGCTCGGGTCCGCAGGGCGCGTGGCTGTCGAACGACTTGCCCATCGTGAAGGTCGGCGAACGCCACTGCCAGTCACGCGCGCTCACGTCATTGATCACCGTGAATCCCGCCACGACATCGAGCGCCCGCGCCGCCGGCACGTGCTGGCAGCGCGGGCCGATCACCATCGCAAGCTCGCCCTCGTAGTCGACCATCTCGGACACCGCTGGGAGCACGATCGGATCGCCAGGCCCGGCGATGGCGGTGCGCTGCTTGTTGAACCAGTACTGCCACTCGGGAGGCTCCCGGCCGAGCTCGGCCACGTGGGCGCGGTAGTTCATGCCGATGGCCAGGATGGCCGGCGGGTCGGGCACGGGCGCATGCCGTCGCACCCGGGTCAGGTCGTGGCGCGGAGCGCTGGTGGCCGCGGCGGCGCGGATGCGGTCGGCGCCGGCGGGCCCGAGCGCGAGCACCTCGCGCATGGTGGACGGCAGGCCGGTAGAAGGGTCGCCGAGGTCGACGATCTCGTCGCCGAGGATCAGACCCGGACGCGGCGTCCCGCCCGCGAGGGAGAAGCTGGCGAGACGCACGTCCGGCCGGCCCCCCCCGCTCAGCTCAGCTGCTGAGCCTTGTAGCGCTGCCAGTACCTGGTGGCGTGGCGCGCACTGAAGGCACCGATGATCTCCACCGCGCCGAAGACGATGGCGAGGATGCCAACCAACACCACCAGTGCGGTCAGCGGCGCCCCGGGGTGGCGGATGCAGAGGAACCCCAAGGCGGTGGCAATGATGCCGCGGATTAGGAAGAGCCACCAGTAGGGCAGCGTTTCGTGGTGACGGATCGACTCGATGATGTCGAAGATGCCGAGGACCAAGAAGGCCCACCCGATGAGGATGGCGATGATGTAGATCGTGATGTGGGGCCAGACGAACCCGACGATGCCGGCGCCGATCCAGAACAGCCCGAAGACGAGGTGCAGCCAGCGCAGGGTCGCGATCCTGATCGACCCGATGATCTGGAAGACGCCCGCGGCGATGAAAAAGCCGCTGGCGAGGTAGACCACGACATAGACCGTCGGATGCCGATAGCTGATCACGAAGAAGCCGAAGATCATGGAGATGATGCCGCCGGCCAGGTACCACCCCCACATCCTCTCGAGCTGCGTGCTGACGGCATCGCCGACCGCGATGTCGTCGTCAGTGAGCACATTGGTCATGACGCCCCCCTTGGCGAGTACGAATGCTGTGCCGCTGGCGCAGCGTACCGCCGCGCCACCCGCGATTAGGGGATACAAGACCGCAGGGCGTGCAGCGCCCGGCTCCCCCACGACGCCCCCGAAGCCGCCCACCGAGCGGGTCGCTCGACCACGTCGTCGGCCTCGGCCCACAGCTCGTCCTCGACGGGATCGAGCACCTCTCTGATCCCGGCCAACGCGGAGGGATCGTCCTCCACCCGCTGACGGAGCGCGTCCGCGACGTGCCACAACTCCTCTCCGGAGAGCTCGACGGGGACGAACGGCGGCGGACCGGCGACACTCCGGGGGAACGCCGGGACGTAGATGCACACGCACGGACTGCCCGGGGCGAGGTAGGCCCGGATCGGCGCGCCCTCGGCGATCGCGGCCGGGAGCTCTGCGATCATCGACGCCGCCGTCACGCACCGCCCGCGCACGTGCATGCAGACGGTCACCCCGTCGAAATCCCGGCCGACTTGCTGCGGTGGCGCGACGACCGGGCCGGGGCCGGTGAGGGGCGCACCCCACGGCCCGGTCCCGTGGTCGCGCAGGTGCGCCGCGATGGCGGACGGCGTGAGCCCGCCGGACGGGGCCGAGTCGAGGAAGCGGCGGCTGGCCGCCAGGCGGACGTCGGCGTACCCGGTGTCCTCGTCGGGCTCGCGGAAGCGCCCGAAGTCACCGTCCCCGACGCCCGCAGAGGCGCTCGTCCACGCGGTGCCCAGCCCGATCCGGTTGGAGATGGCCGTACCGCCGGGGAACGGGGCGGCGGCGTAGTCAGATCCGGCCGTCTCGAGCACGAAGGCGATCGACGGGTCGGCCACGAGGAACGAGGAGTCGTACGCCTCCTGGTGTGCGGCGTCGGCGATCCCTCCCTGCCCGCACGCCTCGAGCAGTCCGCTCATCACCTGCACGGCCTCGGGTGCCGTCCGGGCGCGCTCGAGCCCGAGGCGCACCAGGTCCATCCCGATCAGCGCAGGTGGCGCCGCTGGCGCGTCGTGCACGGTGCTCACCCGTTCGTTGCCGATGGCCACGCCGTGCTCGTTGACTCCGTGCTCGGCGCCCCACAGCCAGGTAGGACAGGACAGGAGGGTCGCGTGCGCACCGGTGTCACCGATGGTCAGGTACTGGGTGCGCAGCGTGCAACCCGCCGAGGTGCGCCGGCCGAACGGCAAGGTGACCTGGACCTCACCCGGCGGGCGGTCCGAGTTCTTGGCGAACACCATGCCGGTCGGGCCGGGTGCGCACAGGGTGTCGCACATGCCAGCAGTGTAGGGAGGTGGGTAGGGTGGCCTCATGCAGCCACGCGCGGTGCTGACGGCGGACGAGATCGACCTCTCGGACATGGAGTTCTGGGCGCGGCCCTGGGACGAACGCGAGGGCGCGTTCCAGACGCTGCGACGGGAGCGGCCGATGCCGTTCTTCAAGGAGCCCGAGATCCCCGAGGCGCTGAGCTACATGATCCCGCAGGGCAAGGGGTACTACGGGCTGACGCGCCACGCGCAGATCTCGGAGGCGAGCCGGCACCCCGAGATCTTTCTTTCCGGTCCGGGCGCCACGTCCATGATCGACCTGCCCGAGGAGATGCTCGACTTCTTCGGCTCCATGATCAACATGGACAACCCGCGGCACGCGCGATTGCGCCGCATTGTGTCCGCCGCGTTCAACCCGCGCATGATCAAGTCCATTGAGGACCGGATCGACCTCGTGGCGAACGACGTCATCGACCGGGTCGCCCCTCTGGGCGGCTGCGATTTCGTGACCGAGATCTCGTCACGGCTCCCCCTCGAGATCATCTGCGACATGATGGGCATCGCCCCCGCCGACTACGACACCGTGTTCAACGCGTCGAACGTGATTTTGTCCAGCGGGGATACGGAGTACGTTCCGGACGGCACGGACCCGATGATGGCCTTCATGACCGCGGCCCAGCAGCTGAACATGCTCATGCTCGACCTGGCCAAGGTCCGCAAGGAGCACCCGACGGAAGACGTGACCTCCGCCCTCGTGAACACGAACGTGGACGGCGAGGCGCTCACGGACACCGAGGTCGCGGCGTTCTTCATCCTGCTCGTCGTGGCGGGGAACGAGACGACCCGTAACGCCATCAGCCACGGGCTGCTCGCCATGACCCAGCACCCGGATCAGCGCGCACTGTGGCAGGCCGACCCCGCCGGGATCGCCGCGACGGGGGTCGACGAGGTCGTGCGCTGGGGCTCGCCCGTGATCTGGATGCGCCGCACGGTCGCCGCCGACACGGTGCTGGACGACAGGGCATTGCACGAAGGCGACAAGGTCATCATGTTCTACAACTCGGCCAACCGCGACGAGGACGTCTTCGAGGACCCCTACACCTTCGACGTGCGGCGCGCTCCGAACCCGCACATCGGTTTCGGGTCGGCCGGGCCGCACTTCTGCCTGGGCGCGCACCTGGCCCGCCAGGAGATCGACGTGATGTTCCGCAGGCTCTTCGAGCGTCTGCCCGACATTGCGGCGTCGAGCGAGCCCGATCGCCTGCTGTCGCCGTTCATCAACGGGATCAAGCACATGGACTGCACCTTCACGCCGGCGGCGGCCGCACCCTGAGCCTGTGGCGGCGGATTTTCCGCCGGCTCGACGACTGGCAGCGACGGCACACGGTCACGTCGGTGCCCGTTGCCGTGCTCAAGAAATACAGCGACGACCGGGGTGGGTCGTTGTCCGCGCTCGTCACCTTCTACGGCTTCCTGGCCGTCTTCCCGCTCCTCTTGTTAGTCGTGACGATCGCCGGCATCGTGCTGGGGTCGAACCCGGACGCGCGAGAAGCGCGTCGTCGAGTCCGCCCTCTCCGAGTTCCCGGTGATCGGCCAAAACCTGGGCTCGAGCATCTCGGCGTTGCACCGCGCTACTCCGCTCGCGTTCGTGGTGAGCGTCATCGGCCTGGTGTGGGGCTCCCTGGGCGTGACCAACCACCTGCAACAGGCCAGCGCCACCATCTGGGGCGTGCCGCGGAGCAAGGAGGCGTCGCTGCCGGTGCGGGTGCTGCGCGGCCTCCTGCTGCTGGGCACGATCGCCCTCGCCGTCGTGGGCAGCGCGATCCTCGCCGGCATCTCGACGATCGGCGGCACCAGCCTCCACAGCTCCCCCGCGGCGTACTGGTCGACCACGCTGCTCGGCGCGGCGGTGGTGAACCTGGGTGCCTATGTGCTGGCGCTGCACATCCTGGCGCCCCCGAGCACGCCCTGGCGCCAGCTCGTGCCGGGCACGCTCATCGGTGGGATCGGCTGGACCGTCCTCGAGGCCGTCGGCGGGCTCCTGATCAGCCACGCCCTGCGCCACTCGACGCAGCTCTACGGGTTCTTCGCCACGGTGCTCGGACTGGTCCTGTGGCTCTCGCTCGGCTCGCAGCTCTTCGTCTACGCGGGAGAGGCGAACGTCGTGCTGGCCCGCCGGCTCTGGCCGCGGCATCTCGACGACCCGCCGCCGCAGGTCGTACGCGTGCCAGCTGGTCAGGCCTCGGCCGAGAACTCCTGAAACGCGGCCAGCGCCCGCGCCCCCCAGACCGTGCCGGGACCGCCATTCATGTTGATGGCGACGCCGATCATCTCGGCAACCTGGTCCTCGGTGACGCCGCGCTTCACAGCGCCGCGCGCATGGGCCACGATGCAGCCGTCGCATTCACGGGTGATGGAAATGCCGAGGGCGATCAGCTCCTTGGTCGCGGCGGGCAGGGCGCCGTCGACCATGACCGCCGTGCCGAGCGCGTGGTAGGCGTCCATGACCTCGGGAATCGCCCCGCGCAGGTCGCGAAAGGGTCGCCGGAGTTCCTCTTGGATCTCGTGAAAGGTTTTGGGCTCCATGCCGCATGCTCGCACGCGACGCGAGGTACCTGCCGCGGCGGGCGCGCCGCCCGACGCTCAGTCGGTGCTGCTCGAGCTCTTGGGCCCGCGGTTGCGGACCTCCTCGACCTGCGACATGGCGTCGCGGAGCTCTTGGATCCAGTCGGCCTCGTGCTGGGCCACCAGCCGGACGCACCAGGCCAGGGCCTCGCTGCGGCTGCGAGCCACGCCGGCGTCGATGAGCGTGTCGAGAACCCGGCGGTCGGCCATGCGCAGGCGCGTCATGACCGGCACACCCGTCGTGGTGAAGAGAACCTTCGTGCCGCCGCAGACGGCGCCCCAGGACACGGCGCGCCGGAAGGCGGGCTGCGCCTCGTCGGCGATCCGCATGCGGGCCCCGCGGGTCTCCTCGCGGAACCCGGTGATGCGCGCCTGCTCGGCCACCGTCACCTCGTCGTCGTGAGCGCCCTCGGCCAGCTGGGGCGGGGCCAGCGTGCCGATGACCTGGATCTCGTCGCCGTCGATCTCGATGGTCGGCCCGCCCTCGTACCAGGTGCCCGGCACCCGGCCGGCGAACCAGGCCCCGATGAGGCGCTCCTGCTCGGGTCCCGTGGGGGGAGCGCTTGCCGTCCGTCGCCGGCCTCGGTTGCCCCCTCTTCTCGTGTCGTTCTCATCACTCATATTACGAGATTACATCATTACTCCAACTGAGGCAAGTCCCTTGCTCCGCTTCCGCCAGGTCGCTCGAGCAGCAGCTTGTAACCGAGGTGCGTCTGCTCGAAGCCGAGGCTCTCGTAGAAGCGGTGGGCGCGCTCGCGGCGGGCGTTCGAGGTCAGCTGCACCCGATAGCGGCCCAGGGCGCGGGCCTGCTCGACGGCCGCATGTACGAGCGAGACGCCGACGCCGGCGCCGCGGTGCTCGGGGTGGACGTGCACCGACTCGAGCTCGGCGCAAAGCCCGCCCCTGGCCTGGAGGTGACGGAAGACCACCAGCTGGCAGACACCCACGACCTCGCCGCGTCGCTCGGCCACCAGGACCGCCCCGGCCGCGGCGTCGATCTCCTCGAGCGCGGCGCGGTAGCGCGCCAGTTCGCCTGGGTCCTCGACTCCCCGGGCGTCCGGAGCCGCCCCGAGCTCGAACAACTCGACCAGGCGGGGCAGATCGGCGCCAAACGCCTGGCGAATGACGAGATCGTCGCGACTCACGGCTCGAGCGGCGCAGACAGCACCCCGCCAATGTGCCGCGAGGCTCAGGAGCCGCCCTTGCGCGCACGCAGAGCTATGGCGCGCCGGGGGCAGTCGCGGGCAGCGCGGCGGGCGACCTCGACCAGCTCGGCCGGGAGGGGCTTGCCGTCAACGATGGGATAGCCCCATTCGTCGAGCGTGATCGCCTCGGGCAAGAGCTCGGCACAGTAGCCGTAGGCGTCGCACGCCGCCGGATCGATCACGATGCGGATCATGCCGGGACCGCGACCGGGACGGCAGGGAACTTGAGCTGGGTCGACCGGTTCCAGTACGCGCACGGCGCGCCGGCAGCGTGCGCGTGCACGTCATCGGCGAAGACGGCGAGGGCGCTGCGGGCCAGAATGACCGCACCATCCGGATGCCGGCACGCGCCGCGGCCATCGACCTCGCGCAACCGACGGTCGAGTCGCGGCAGCAGGCCGGCTTCCTGGTTTCCGCGCGCCAGCCGGGCCAGGTCGTCGGCGATCGCCGGCAGCCCGTAGACGCACGGGCCGCACTGGCCCGCGCTCTGGCCTGCGAGGTAGTGCACGACCCGGGCCGACTCGGCGAGCCCACACGCTTCGGCCCCGAGCACGATGATGATGCCAACGCCCGCGGTGGCCCCGATGGCCCGCAGCGACAGCGACGCGTAGGGCGTGGTGAAGTGGGTGGGGCCTACCCAGGCACCGCCGTACCCGCCGACGAGCAGTGCCCGGGCCGGCCCGAGCGGCGTCGCCCGGTTGGCGATGTCGAGGAGCGGCGTCCCGCGGTCGATCTCGACGACTCCGGGATGTTCGACGGCCCCCGAGATGGTGACGAGCGACGTGCCCGGATCCTCGACCAGCCCGTGGGCGCGAAACGCGTCGGGGCCGGTGCGAGCGATCATGGCGACGTGCGCCAACGTCTCGGCGTTGTGCACCAGCGCAGCACCACGCCCGATGCGTAGCGCTGTGCCCTTGTCGGGACGGAACGACGGGAGCGAACGTCCCGAACCCAGCCACTCGGCCAGCGCGGACTCCTCTCCCGCCACGAAGCAATCGGGTGGGCGCACGAGATCCTCAGGGACCGGCGCGTAGCTCGTCCCGGCACGCTCCCGCATGGCTGTGGCCACGGCAGCGGCCACGTGTTCGCGCCCCTCGGGCACGCACACTGCAACCCGGGTAGCCGCGCTCGCCGCCGCCAGGAGCTGCGCGCCGTCCAGCACCAGGTGCGGCGACCGGATGAGCAGGAGCTTGTCCTTGTCGCTGGCGGGCTCGCCCTCCATCGCATTGACGACCACGGTGCCGCCACGCCCGGCGGCGTGCGCGACCCGCGAGCTTGATGGCGGCGGGGAAACCGGCGCCGCCACGCCCGGCCAGCCCGGAGGCTTCGAGCACCGAGACGAAGGCTTCTCGCCAGCCCCGGGCCCGGGGCCCGGGGAGGGGAACGGGTCCGAGCGTCTCGACGTGGCCGGCGAGGTCGGTCGGGTGTCCGAGCACGCGATAGCGGCCGGTGGTGGGCAGTGCTTCGCTCACGCTAGGCACGACGTGATCCCGTCCGGCTCCGCTGCGTCAGCGCGAGATGCTTCGGGGGCACTCCCCCGACGGAGGCGTGCGCCATGCGGGCCTCCGACTGCCGCGCCGCGGCCCGGAGCCGCCAGGCCAGGGCGATGCCCACCGCGAGCACGCACGCCGCGCCGAGCGCGATGACCCAACGCTCCCGCGCGTCGGTGCCCATCCCGAACGTGTGGGCGAGAGCGATGGGCCAGCTGAGGTAGGCGAGCCAGTGCACGGCCCGCCAGGTGCCCGGGCGCATCCGGGTCCGCAGGAGGCTGGTGACGAACACCGCGATCATCAGGTCGAGCGAGACAGTGCCGACGCCGACCCAGAAGCTCGAGTAGCTCGAGGTGAACGGGATCACGACGGCGGCCCAGCTGATGTTCACGTACGTGTCGAGGACACTGGTGAGCACGTGGATGCCGAGGAAGACCACGGCCAGGATGGAGATGCGGCGGTGGATCTCCTGCTGCGCGAAGCCCGGCCAGTTGCGTGCCCGGGCCCGGGTGGTCGTGGTGAGGCCGAGCACCATGGTCACGGTCAGGAGGATGAGCGCCATCAACCCGCTGGCGCGCGTGGCGTACCAGAGCGCGGTCGAGCTCACGAGGCCGGCTCCAGGGGCCACCCGTTCACGGAGAACACCTCGCCGTCGGAACGCACCAGACGGACGGATTGGCCGAAGGAGGCGAGCCGGCCGAGCGCCTGGGGGCCCCACACGATCGCCGCCGTCGTGACGAGGTTCGCCTCGACACAACTGTTCCCCGTCGCCGACACGAGGACCCAGTACGGCTCGACGCAGTCGCCGGTCAGTGGGTCGAGAATGTGGTGCACGGAGCGCTCCCCCGCCCGCCAGGACCGGACGCCCGTGGCCGAGCTGGCCAGGCCCCCGTGCGTGATCGCCACGACCTGGTCGACCTCGCCCGCCGAGGCCGAGGACTCGCGGGCGATGCCGACGGCCCAACCGCCCGCAGGGGGCGCGCCCGCCACGGCGACGTCACCGCCCAGGCTCACGAGGACGCCGCTACCGATACGCCCGGCGATGCGGGCGGCAGCGCGGTCGGCGGCCAACGCCTTCGCCGTAGAGCCGAGATCGAGGCGGACACCGCGCGGGATACGAACCGTCCGGTTGACCGGATTGAGTTGCACGTGCAGATAGCCCGCGACGTGACCGAGTGCCTGAGGCGGCGCGGGGGGCCGGGCTCGAACCTCGTCGAGATCGGCGTCGTAGCCGAGCGCGGCGATCGCGTTGCCGATGGTGGGGTCCACCGCGCCACTCGTTCGCTCGGCGGCATCGACGGCGACGCAAAGAGCCTCGAAGAGCAACTCGCTCACTGCCACGGTGCTCCCGGCGTGAGCGTGGACCATCTGCAGCTCGGAGTCGTCGCGGAAGCGGCTACAGGCCAGGTCGATGGCCTCGAGCTCGCCGGCCAGCAAGCGCTCGGCGGCATCGGCCGCAGCGGCGTCCTGCAGCACCACGGCGGCCGTCGTCCCGATGGCGCGAAAAGAGCGGGTGGTCAGCGCGTGCACGTCCGCGTCGACGGCGCCGCTCACGACGAGGAGCCGCCGGAGGTCACGGTGGGCGTGGAAGTGCTGGCCGACGGGGCCGAGCTGCCAGTGTTCCCGGTTATTCCGGTGTTGCCAGAATTGCCGCCGTTGCCCGTCGACGACGACGTGGTCCCGCCCCCCGTGGCGTTGGAGACGGAGGTCGACCCCGATCCGCTCGAGGTGCTTTTGCGCACGCTCGCACCGGGATGGTCGTGGGCCACGACAACCCCGATGGCCACCGTCGCGCCCGTGGCGGCCAGGACGGCGACTCGGGTCACGAGCCGCAGGCGCGACTGGACTCCGTCTCTGCTCACGGGTTGATTCGGCTGATTGCGGCGTGACATGTGGCAGGTGGACCTCTGCTGTGGGGACGCCCCTCATGCCAGCATGCCCGACTCGATACCGACTCAGGGCCCGCTGTGGGCCTCCTGTGACATTGTGCCCTACCGCCTCCGTTCGGAATCCGCGCTCCCCGCTACGATCCTCGGCGCCGGACCAGACGAGCGAGCGGGTGAGGGAGTCGATGCCGCAGGTCAACACGGTGCGCGGAGCCGTCGACGGGGAGCAGCTGGGCCGCACCCTCATGCACGAGCACATCTTCGTCCTCAGCCCGGAGATAGAGAAGGCGCCGGACGAGTGGGACGAGACCGCCCAGCAGGCCCGAGCCGTCGCCAAACTCCGCGAGCTCCATGACCACGGGATCGAGACCCTGGTCGACCTGACCGTGATCGGGCTAGGCCGCTACATGCCGCGCGTAGTGGCCATTGCGGAGAAGGTGCCGGAGATCAACGTCATCGTGGCCACGGGCGTGTACACCTACAACGACGTGCCGATGTACTTCCATTTCCGCGGGCCGGGCACAATCCTCGGTGGTCCAGAGCCCATGGTGGACCTCTTCGTCCGGGAGATCACCGAAGGGATCGGCGAGACAGGCGTCCGACCGGCCATCTTGAAGTGCGCCTCGGATCGCCCGGGCATCACCCCCGGCGTCGAGCGCGTCCTGCGGGCGGTGGCCCGATCCCACCGGGCCACTGGCGTGCCGATCACGACGCACACCCCGACACCTCCCGAGCCCTGGGGCCTCGAGCAACAACGCATCTTCGCCGAGGAAGGGGTCGACCTCACTCGGGTCGTCATCGGGCACAGCGGCGGCACAGTGAACACGGACTACCACCTCGCCCTGATCGACAACGGCTCGTACCTCGGGTTCGACCATTTCGGGATCCCGGGCATCACACTGAGCGAACGCGTCGACGCCGTGGCGCGGCTCTGCGCGCGTGGCCTCGCAGACCGGATCGTCCTCTCGCACGACGCCATGTGCTTCGTGGACTGGTTCCCGCGCGCGGTGATGGACGTGTCGCAGGACTGGCACTGGACCTACATCTCCGACACGGTGCTCCCGGCCATGCGGGCCGGCGGCATCAGCGACGCGGCCATTCAGACGATGCTGGTCGACAACCCACGCGCCATCCTCGAGGGCGGCGCACCATACTGATGCCGACCCGGCCACCGTCGGCATGACGCTGCTCCAGCCCCAGCTGCTGGGAGAGCTCGCCGAAGCGTTCGACGACGGCGTGGCGTGGCGGAACGTCACCGCCGGCACCGAGATGACGCTCGGCGAGTGGCACCGTTGCTCGAACCGGCTGGCTCGTGGCCTGCTGGAGCGCGGACTGGCCAGAGGCGACCGCGTGGGCCTGTTCGTCGGGAACGACGAGCCCCTCGAGTGGCTGGTGGCCTACATGGCCATCCACAAGGCCGGCGCGGTCGCCGTCCCCCTCCTGGCCCGGTTCGGCGCGTCCGAGCTCTCACGGGTCCTGCACCACGCGGGTGTCGCGGTCGCGCTCGGCGGCGAGATCCCCGAAACGGTTCGGGCCGTCGTGCCGACCGCGGTCTCGACCGCTGAGCCCGGCTGGTCCGAGCTGTTCTCGCTCGATGACACCGATCCGCCGGTGACCCTCGGTGCCGACGACGTGGCCGACATCATGTACACCTCGGGGACGACGGGCGAGCCCAAGGGCGTCGTGGTGCGCCACGGTGGGCTCTCGACCACCGACCGGGTTCCGTCGGCATGGCTCGGCCTCGGCTTCCTGACCTCGTCGCCGTTCGCCACAACGAGCGGCTCGCTGCTGGTCTGCGGCCCGACCCGAGGAGGCCTGAGCGGGTGGTTTCTCCCCCGCTTCGACCCGGACGACTGGATTGCCGTCGTCGAACGCGACCGGCCGGTCGCCGCCTTCCTCGTGCCGGCCATGGTGGAGCTGATCCTCGGGCGTCCCCGGTTCCGCGCGGCGGACCTCTCCAGCCTCGCCGTGGTGAACATCGGGAGCGCGCCGATTGCCAGCGCAACGCTGCGGCGCTTCGGGGCCGGGCTCGGCGGAGCAGACGTCCTGAGCGGCTACGGGATGACGGAGTTCGGCGCCGTCACGGCGACGCCGATGGGCGACCGGGGCCGGCACCTCGGGTCCGTCGGGTTGCCGCTGCCGGGCGTCGAGGTCCGCGTGGTCGGGCCTGGCGGCGGCGCGCTGCCGCCGAACGAAGTGGGGCAGGTGGCGATCCGAGGCCAGCGGGGCCCGCGCGCCTATCTGGGCGACGCCGACGGCACGAAGCGCACATGGGTCGACGGCTGGCTGCTGAGTGGGGACCTGGGACTGCTGGACGACGACGGCCACCTCTGGGTCGTGGGCCGCGAGAAGGAGATCATCATTCGGGGCGGCCACAACGTGGCGCCCGGAGAGGTTGAAGCCGCCCTCTTCGAGCACGCGGCGGTGGCCGAGGCCGCAGTCGCCGGCGTCCCGCACCCGGTGCTCGGCGAGGACGTCGCGGCCTGGGTGGTCCTGCGCGAGGACGTCGAGCCGGACGAACTCAGGACGTTCATGTTGCAGCGATTGGCCGACTACAAGGTTCCCCGCAGCATTACTGTGGTCGACGCGCTACCGCGCAACGAGAGCGGCAAGGTGCTCAAGTCCCACCTCGTGCACGGAGCCGAACCGAGGAGCGGACCGTGACTCCGAGCTTCACCACCTTGACGTTCGAGGAGTTCGGGCGTGTGCGCCGGGTCACGCTCAACCGCCCGGAGCACCACAACCCGCTGACGCCCCGCTGCATCCGGGAGATCCTGAGTGCCGTCGAAGCAGCGGAAGCGGACGGCGCGGCGAGCGTGGTCGTCATCCGCAGCACGGGACGGTCGTTCTCCTCTGGGTACGGTTTCATCGCGGAAGACTCCGATCCCGGCGACTTCCCCGTGCACGAAGCGCTGGAGGGCGACGTGTCGGCCATGCTGTCGCTGGCCCGCCAGTGGGGGCGCGTCTGGGACTGCGCGATCCCCGTCATAGCCCAGGTCCAGGGGAACTGCCTGGCCGGCGGCACCGACCTGGCCCTGCACTGCGACCTGGTGGTGGCGGCCGAGGACGCCCGGATCGGATTCCCTCCAGTGCGCTCCATGGGAGTCCCGCCGACGAACATGTGGCTGTACAACGTGGGCCCCCAGCGGACCAAGCGCCTGTTGTTCACGGGCGACACCCTGAACGGGACCGAGGCCTATGAGGCGGGCCTGGTGGTCGCCACCGCGCCGGCCGATCAGCTGGACGACGTGGTCCTGGAGCTGGCGCAGCGGATGGCGCTGATCGGCCGCGACCTCCTGGTGGCCAACAAGCGAGTCGTCAACGCGGGCGTCGAGTTGATGGGCCGCAGCCAGCTGCAACGCTTCGCTGCCCTCAACGACGCCATCGGCCACCGCGCCCCTGAGGCGCTGGCCTTCACGGAGCGGATCGGCGAGGTGGGCCTGCGCGCCGCGGTGAAGGAGCGCGACGCCGCATTCGAGCGGCCGCCGGGCACGGCCGACTGATTCGATTCGTCCCTTACGAGTTAGACGTCGGTCAACGAGGTCTCGGTGATGCCGAGCGCCCGCAGGGTTCTCCCCAACCCCAGGAAGGCCGAGAGGCACACCGTCAGGTCGAAGATCTCCGGATCGGTGAACGAGGCCCGCAACCGCTCCATGAACGCGTCGTCGATGCTGGTGTGGTCGATCGCGAACCGCTCCGCGTACTCGACGGCCAACCGTTCCTGTTCGTTGAGCGCGTGGTCGCGGGGTGAGCCCACGGCACCGTAGAAGTCCTCAGCGAGGCCCTGTGCCCTCACCTTCTCGGCACGGAACGAGAGGCACACCGTGCAGTCGTTGAGCTGCGCGATCCGCATCCGTGCCGCCTCACGCACCCCAACCGGGAGGATGCTCTTGTTGTAGGCCGCATCCACCAGCCGTGTCGCCGCCGCGCCGAGCTCGGGCTGCAACGACCAGATCTGCACGGCATCGCCTCCCTCCCCGGGCGGGATGTCGAGTCGGGCCACGCCGCGACTTTATGCCAGTATTCGGATTCTGCATATGGAGGAGCCGGGCGCTGAGTCTGCTCGGAGAACGGAGAGGGATGGCGCCCGTTCGCTACACCTTCGATTCGATGCGCTCGTGCATCTGGGTCAGCGGTCGGTCGAGCCTGCATCCGATCAACACGGAGACACGAGGCATCAGCGGCTGGTTCGAAGCGTCGGCCCAGCCTGACGGGTCGCTCGATCTCGAGCAGCCCGTCTCCGGCGAGCTGCAGCTCGCGGTGGCGAAGCTCACGTCTGGCAACCAGCTCTACGACCACGAGTTGCGGAGGCGCATCGACGCCCGGCGCTACCCGATCATCGAGGGCCAGGTCACGGAAGTCGAGGCCGACGGGTCGCATCCTCGCTACCTGGTCACGGGAGACATCTTGTTCCACGGCAAGTCACGGACGTTCCAGCACGGGATGCACATCGAGCTTGGTGAGCAGGACGTCTCCTTGACCGGGGAGTACGTCTTCGACATCCGCGAATTCGGGATGAAGCCACCGAGCATGTTGATGATCCGGGTGTACCCGGAGATCGAGGTGCGGGTCGAGCTGTACGGCACCCGCAGCGGCTAGGTCCCCTCGCCCCCTTGCGCCGGGCAAGGCGAGGAGCACCCGTTAGGGTGAGCTGGTTCTAGTCTGAGCTGGTTCGCCGTGGGATCGCTTATTCCCACATCCCCGCCCCCGTAGCTCAGGGGATAGAGCATCGGTTTCCTAAACCGTGTGCGAAGGTTCGAATCCTTCCGGGGGCGCAAGATCCCCAGGTCAGACATCCCAGGTCAGATGCTGGTTCTGCGTCACTTCTCCACGACAAAGAACGCAGACGTCCGCCAAAATCGGCTGTAACGCCGGCGAGATACCGCCCTACAACCCCCATGAAATCGATTTCGTTGTCGAATTGCGATTCATCGGTTCGTCGTCATGCAAAGACGCACTGCGTCAGGACCGGAACAGGAGATCGCCGGCATGACAGTGGGTCGACACGGTTGTCACAGGGTGACTCTACGGTCGTCAACCGAGCTGGCCCTCAGCCCTTGAAGATGGCCGGCTCTTCATATCCTGTCCTTTGGGTGACGAAACCTGCGGACGAACCAAGAATTCTCACAAGAACCCATTTCTGACAAATGGAGGAACGATGACAGCAGACTCGCGCAAATGGCTCGCCCTGGCGGTCATCTGTGTCGCCCAGTTCATGGTCATTCTCGATGTCTCCATCGTGAATGTGGCACTGCCGTCGATTCAGCGCGGCCTGCACTTTTCCGAAGAAAATCTCCTGTGGGTCCTGAACGCCTACGCGCTGATGTTTGGTGGGTTCCTCATGCTCGGCGGCCGCGTCGCCGACAAACTCGGACGGCGCCGGGTGTTCGTGACAGGCGTGGTCCTCTTCACCACGGCGTCGCTGTTCTGCGGATTGGCGACCTCGACCGGCTGGCTGGTCACTGCCCGGGCCGTGCAGGGACTTGGGGCGGCGATCCTTTCTCCCGCCGCCCTCTCTATCCTCACTGTCACCTTCGAAGAGGGCCGGGAGCGCAACACCGCCCTGAGCATCTGGGGGGCCATCGCTGGCGCCGGCGGCGCGTTCGGGGTCCTGCTCGGTGGAATCCTCACCCAGGAGTTCGGCTGGCAGTGGATCTTCTACGTGAATGTGCCAATCGGCTCGCTGGTTGTACTGGCGAGCTTCTTCATCCTCACGCCATCCCTCGCGGAGGATGAGAACCGGGGATTCGACATTCCTGGAGCCGTCACTCTGACCGCCGGGCTCGTGTTGATGGTGTTCGCGCTGGTCAAGAGCACGAGTTGGGGTTGGGCCTCAGCTAAGACGCTGGGGACTCTGGCGGTGGCCTTGGTGCTCATCGCTCTGTTCGTCGTCATCGAGCGCCGGACGAAATCCGCCCTGGTCCCCCTGTCGACCTTTCGCAATAGGAGTCTCAGTGTGTCCAATATGGTCTCGCTTGCTTTGGGCGCGTCCATCTTCTCGATGTTCTATTTCCTGTCGCTCTACATGCAACAGGTCCTGGGGTATTCAGCCCTCAAGACGGGGGTCGGCTATCTGGCGATCGCGGGTTCGATCATCGTTGCTGCTGGAGCAGCGCAATCGCTCGTGTCCAAGTTCGGCGTCCGACTCGTGATGACCTCAGGCATGGCGTTAGCGGCTGGCGGGCTTATCTATTTCGCCCAGATCTCACCACACGGCACCTACCTCGGAACCTTGTTGCCGGGGTTCCTTCTGGCTGGCGTCGGCCTAGGCCTCTCGTTCGTCCCGGTAACCATCGGGGCAATGAGCGGCGTCGCCCATGAGGAGGCGGGCGTCGCGTCGGGGCTGATAACCACAACGCAACAGATCGGAGGGGCCCTCGGGGTCGCGATACTTTCCACGCTCGCCGTGTCAGCCACGACCAGATTCACCGCCGCACACGGCCATGGGCCACAGGCCATGGCCACCGCTCTCAACCACGGCTTCTCCATTGCTTTCTGGTTTGGCGCCGTCTTTGCTGGGATCGGCTGCCTCATTGCTTATTTCGGCATGGTCAACATCCGCATCAGTGGAGCACTTGGATCGGAGCCAGCGATCGAAGAGCTGCCGACGCAGATCCAGCCGGTATCTCCGTGAAGATGACGCTTGCAAGCTGACGAGGAGTAGAGCACTTCAAGAAGAGTGCGTCTTCGGCAGCCGGCTAGCGCGCGTCACCAGCTTCCGGAGGCCCGTCCGGTTCGTCTAGGGATTCCACCTCCTGTGACTCGGTTGTCCTGAGCAGGCCGTTTCGCCTACCTCAGTCTTCGTCGTCTGTTGGACGTAGTACCTGCCCAGGGCCAAAGCTCCGCTGGCAGGGTGGCCGATGCCGGCGAGAGATGACCTCTTTACTTCAGGTTCGCGAAGCCTGTACGAAGGTACCGAGTTCGCCCACGAGGTTGAGCATCGACAGCGTGGGGTCGAGCTCTTCGGTCGTCGCTTCGCATTCGATCACCGTCTTGATCAAGATGGCCAGGTTAGAGGGCAGCACGATCCCCTGGCCGCGCAGAAGGTGGAGCAACCCACTCAACACGTCACCGAGCCTCACGTCCTTGAGGGTTTCGTCAGCGACCGGCTGGAGGAGCGTCGCAAGTTGCGATCCGAAATCGGCGCGGCTGACAGGGCGCGTGGTTCGACAGACCGAGAGCAGAGCGCTTGCCAGGGCGTTGCCGTCTCGTCCAAGGACCGCCGTCATCATCGCCAAGAGGGCGGGCCAGCGGGGTGTCGATCGGGCTCACGGTGACCGGCCCCCGGCAAGCGCAGACGATTGACCGGGCCCTTGAGGTCGGCGGCTTCGACACGGTGCAGGCGACGTGGAACCTGCTCGAACGGGGTGCCGGTTCTGCGCTCAGTGCGGCCCACGATGCCGGAATGGGAGTGATAGTCAAAGAGCCCCTCGCCAACGGCCGACTCACCGCCCGAGGCGATGTGGCGGAGCTCTCCGACGCGGCGTCTTTCGTCGGGAGTACCCCCGACGCGTTGGCGCTCGCTGTGGTGCTCGCCCAGCCGTGGGCGGACGTTGTCCTCAGCGGCGCCGCCAGCGTGAAAGAGGTGGAGAGCAACCTCACCGCCCTGGCACTCCAACTCGATTCACAACTAGTCGAGCGGCTGCTCGACACCATCCACCAGGACTCATTCAGCTACTGGCGGATGCGCGCCGCGCTCCCCTGGAATTCGACAAAATTCTTGGCGTTCGGGTCGGATCGCGTCACCTCAGAACAGCAATAGCCGGTGGTGTGAGGAGGGCGTTTTGGGAATCCCTCGGGAATCACACTCCCAATGCTCGGCGGATTGGTTCCTAAACCGTCACTCGGCTTGGCTTTTCCGGCCAGACCAGATCCTGAACGCGGCCTTCAGCGACCTGGATCGTCAAGGGCAGCTCCCTCTGGGCGTTGCCCTTGATCCGGACCTCGTAGGCTCCGTGCGCCAGCGATCCGAAGACAGCGGCGTACTGCAACTCCGGACCACCGTGGCGTTCGCGCACCGCCGTGTGCACGCCCCGCCACTCTGTCCCGCTCGGGCGGATCTCGATCTCGAGTCCGTCCATGGACGCACGGGTGCGGATGACCAATGCGCCGAATCCCGGACCGATCTCGATGGCCACCGTGCCCGCCAGGCTGGGGCCGGGTGCCGCTTCGGCCGGGCGCGGGTGGGGGTCGTCGTGCGACTGGGCGGAGGTCAGGGTCTCAGCCACTGATGGCCTTGGCGGTATGGGCGTCGTAGCCGCTGTGAGGCAGTCCGAGGTAGGGGAAGCTGGGGAGATAGCGCTCGGTGTTCATGGCGCTCGTGTCGCGCGCGCCCGAGGTCAGACCCATACTGATGGCTCCGGCGGCGCCGTCGGGGGTGTAGGTGGAGTCGACCAGCGGGAGAGTGGCTCCGGCGATGGCCCGCAGCTCAATGGTGGTGACGTCGTCCTGGACGCGCCGGCCGTTGGGGTACCCGGCAACGTCGCCGCCCACCACACCAAGGTTGCTGAACGTCGAGGCCGTGGCTGGCGGGATGGTCATATTGAGCCGCAGCATGTCGGCCTGGGTGGCTCCGGTGTAGTTGCCGACAAAGCCAGGGACCACGCCCGAGGGAATGCCCGTCAAGAGGATGGCGAGGAGGTCGCTGCGCGGTGTGTTCGTGCTGTTGAAGGCGGCCAAGTGGGGGAACACGCCCGGGAAGAGATCGGGCAGGAGTGTGCCGAGCTGTGGGGTGGACACATACTGGGCGAACTGGCTGTCGCCTGATGGTGGCTGAGCGTTCCATAAGTCTTTCGTCGATAGCGGGATGAGGACTTCGTTGAACAGAGGGTTGCCTAGGCGCGACAGCTGCACGAAGGGACCCGACGCCGAGGTGGTTCCGGTCGAGCTCTCATAGATCTGCACCCGCTGGCGGCTGGCCGTCGTCCAAACCCCGATGGTGGAGGTGCTGCCCGAGGGCGGCCGACCGTTGTGGGTCAGCTGCGTCTTGGGGACGCGCAGGGCCAAAGAGTGGACGTTGACCATGTCGGTCGAGTTGACCCCGGCGGCCATGGCCGGCAATCCGGTGCCTGCCCATCCGGCGTGGTCCCCCTGGAAGGGCCGCAGGTTTCCGAGATCGAAAACGGCCCCGAGGTCGACGTAGAACCCCTCGGCGCGTTGGCCGGCGAAGACGTGTACACCATTGCCGACATCTTGTACTGCGGCGCGCGCCAACTCGCCGTACTTGGGTGTCGAGAGCGGCCCGATGTTGCACGGAGGGCAGGGCAGGTTCGTCCCCAATACCGTCTTCGTTCCGCTGGGGAGGTCGACCCGGGCCAGGTCGTAGGTCTGGACCCGGTTCCAGGTGGAATCGCTGAGAGAGGTGATCGGACCCACGTTGTAGAGGAAGTAGGTCGGGTCGCGCAGGGTGGTGGTGAAGGTGAACTGGAACACGATGTCGGGCAGTCCGTCGCGGTTGTTGTCCACGTTGATCTCGTAGAGGACGTCGTCGCCGAACTCGTAAAAGTTCGGCCCGCCGTCGGGGCCTTGTAGCGGGATGTAGTTGGCGATCAGGATGACGAAGTCCGGTTCTTCGGGACTGACGAAGGCATAGAGGTCCGTGCTGTCGGCTACGGGATCCTTGGAGATTTCGGGTGCTTCACGGTGAGATGACACGGAGTGCCTCGCTTCGAGTTGTTGGGATTGAGGGTGGTACGTGAGAGGGAGTGCGGGTAACGCGCTACTTCTGGGTGGCCTGGAAGAGTCGGGCAGCCAGCTGCGGATCCTTGTAGGTGAGTTCCTGCGTGCCGAAGAACAACTGCATCTCGCCCGAGGCCAGGTCATTGACGCGCGCGACGATCGGTTCGGACATGGGGCCGACGGCATCGGAGGTCGCGGCGGCCGAGGTGTCCACTTCTGGGGCGTCTTCGCCTAGGGAGGACAGCGCCATGGCGCCCCCGGGTACAGCCGATGCCAGGCCGACAGCAGTCAGTGCGACCGACCCGCTCTTCAGAAAATCACGACGCTTCATCTTGGCCATGCGTTGACCTCCCCCGCGGCATCGCAATTGCGAAGCCGACGTCATGTGTGAGTGCAGTGTCTCGTCCATCATTCGGAGCGGGCGCGACCGTGGATTCGGATTTCCCTGATTGCCACACAACTGCAATATTTCTCGACAGGGTGGGCGGTCCCGGGAGGTGGATGTCCGGGCAGACGGCGGCGGATTCTCGCGATGAGTGCGGTGCGGCGATCGCTCCGGTCCTTCCTCGTGAGGTCCGCCTCGGGGGCTGGCCGTGTTGACGCGATGCCGGACGGGCGATGGTCTTCCTCGGCCGGACTCCAGCAAAAGGTTCCGAAACCGTGGGCGAAGGTTCGAATTTCTTCCGGCGCTCTGTGGGCTTGACCCCTCAGGCCGAGGCAGCGTTGTAAGAGTTTGGTCGTGCGCTACCAAGAGGTAGTCCTTGCCGAAGCGCTATCCGAGGTGGCGGCGGCGTAACCCGCGGGTCGCGTGCGAACCTGAGGGGATGGATCTGGCCGAACTGCTGGCGATGCCCGGGATCAGGGAGGAATGCGTCCTGCGCACCAATGTGGGCTTCATGGCACTGCACGGCGGATCGCAGGACCGGGGCACCGAGCAGATCGCCAGGCGGGCCGCCGAGCAAGCTGGCGCGTCCTACTACGCCATCGTGCACCCACCCCGGCTTCGGGTCCATCTCACTTCACGGCTGCACAACCCCGAGCACTCGGCGCATATGCGGGCCTTCTTGGAGCATGTGGACGTTGCGATCTCGGTGCATGGATTTGGGCGTGACGGCTTTGGCCTCTGGTTCGATCCCGACAGAGGCCTCATCGTCGAACCGTACGGGCCCGCGATTCGAGGGAAACAGACCGGGCCGTTGCGCGGGATCATTGTCGGGGGGCTGAACGCGCCACTGGTTGAAGCGGGGCGCGAACTCTTTGGCCGGCGTTTCGCCGGCTACCACGTTGCCGACGAGCGGGTACGGCTCGGCTTTCATCCCGACAACCCGGTCAACCTTCCCTTGGCCCATGGTGCCCAGGTCGAACTCCCCCCGGGTCTACGTGGAATCGGCGATTTCGGCGAGAACTTGGTTCCCCGACATGACGGGGTCGTCGACGAGATGGTGGTTGCGCTCGTCGAACTCGCGACATGGTGCTCCGAGTGGTTACGTACGACGTCGGTGTCGCACGCGGAGCTGGCACGATAGATACTCGATCTATGGCCCGAATGGTGGTAGCCATCCAAGAGGACCTCTAACGGCGGAGCGAACGGACTCTTGAACCGTCGTGATGCTCGATGACTCGGCCTCGGTGCTTGCGTCCGCCGTCCACCAGGCGGGGAGACGTCGGGCCCGGAGTAGGTGGTCGAACGCCCGACCCCGGCGTCTCTACGCGCGACGGCCGAGGAAGTAGAGGAACTCAGTCTGCAGATCTGCTCCCGGGGGTGGATCCAGCTTGGGTCCGAAGACGTTCGGCTGCCGGATCATGGCATCCATCGGCTTGAGGGCCTCGTAGGCCTCCCGAACGGATTCCTCGTCGAGGCGCTCGTCCGCACCCACGGTGCGGGCCAGGTCCCAGGTGTGGACGAGCACGTCCATGGTCACGAACCGGCCGATGATCTCACCCGCGGGCATCTTGCCGGTCGGGCCGTCCATCTCTTTGGCCAGGGCTGCTGGGTCTGCGGTGATTTCGTCCATCGTCCGAGAAGCCTCATCCCATGCCTTCTTCGGGTCATCATCGGCGCCGAGTGGCCTCGACTCCCCACCTCTAACCCCGGCGATCACGCCCCGATGCCCCTCGACCACGTGGGCCACCACGTCGCGCGCCTTCCATTGCTCGCAGGGAGACTGGGTGTCCCAATTCTCAGGCTTTACGGAACTGACCGCGGCGTCGAATCCGCGCGACACCTGCCGGTACATGTCTTGGACTTCGGTCATAGTCAGATCGTAGGCGGTCGCGCCCGCCGACTCACCGGGTCCATTGGACGTCACGTTCGCGACCTCGCCTCGGCGGGTCCGGCGACGCTGCCTTCCTTTCGACGAGACGTGGTCCTGTCCCACCACGAGATCCTGCCCTTGAGGCGGAGAAGTGGCCGTTCCAATCCGAAATAGCTCGCCGAAGCGAAGCCGACCGACAACGCGAACCCCACCGCGGCCAGAACCCAATACGGTTCCTTCCCTGGGTGCCAACCGGTCCATTGCAGGAACAGGTTGATCAAGTCCAGGTGCCAGAGGTAGATGCCGTACGAGATGACGCCCAGTGCCGCTATCGGCCAAGAGCGCAGCAACCTCCGCACCAGTGACTTGTCCTGTGGTCCGAACACCGCGGGTAGGAGCAGGAAGAAAGCAAACGCGCCGTACAACGCCTGCCGTGCGATGTTGGCCTGTGGTGTGATGACGTACAAGATGTTTTTGTCAGCCACGACGTGGGAGACGGCCCAGAAGACGAGGGCGGCGCAGGCCCAGCTCACCCATGGCATCAACCGGTGACGCAGCCAGGTTGGTTCCCAATTCCGTTCGGAGAGCCAGACACTGACTACCGCCAAGAGCATCCCCAGCGCAAAAAGATCGAGGTACGAGGGGAGCCACGTTGGCATGAGCGCCGGCCATGCCGGATGCGTGTTGCAGTTCGGTGCGCAGATGGCGACGAACTTTCCGTTCCGCACTGTGATAATCGGCACATGGAGGAACCACCACCGGAATGCGTAGCTGATCGCGGTGAGCACCACCAGACCCCCCAGCTCCCAAACCAGTTGACGTTGCGGGGAGCGGCGTCGGAGCGCGATCAGTGCTGCGTAGAACGGCAGGAACAGATAGAAGCTCACTTCCGTGCACAACGACCACGCTTGCGTGATTCCGTTGAAGACGGTCGTGGGGAAGTAGATCTGGAGGAAAAAGTAATGGATGAGGAACCCCTGCCAGCCTGGGCCCACCGTGGTGACGCCGAACACGAACGTGAGTACGGTCAACGCCAACCAGTAGGCAGGGACGATCCGTAGAAAGCGGCGCTGCCAGAAATGCTTGAGGTCGGGCGGATTCCGCTCCGACAGATGTGACAGCGCAAACGGTCGATACAGCAGAAACCCTGAGATCAGGAAGAAGACCGATACGCCGATCTCGAGCCTGCTGGTGTAGGTACCCCAGGACGATCGCTCGGTGAAGCCCGAGATCCATGCAGTATGGAGGAGCAGGACGGAAACCGCGGCCATCGCTCGAAGTCCGTCGAAGCACGGAAAATGGCGTGGTTTCGTGACGAACTCAGCCGCGACAGGAGCGGGAAGTGAGGGTAGCGGCACTTCGCATCCCATACTACGGTTCGATGCGTCCGCACGGATGTTCTGCGTCATCGGGGTGGCGTCGCAACTGGTACTCGCAAGGTCATCATGCTTACCCCTTGCTGCGCAATGCAGTGTCCCGGAACACATACACACTTTCCGAAGTGATATCGCCGGAGTAGGTCACGCTTTGAACGATGTGGAAGCGTGGCTCCATTGACCTGATGAACTGACTCATCGCAGCGTGGGGGTGGTACTTCAACAACGCGTGGAGCCCAGTGGAAGAGGTCGTCACAAGGAAAACCGTGCCGTGACGAGCCAGCGACATCGCTTGTTGCGCCACCTGCTGGGGCGTCGGCGCGGGCAATCCAAAGAACATAGGGTTGGGATGGGGCTCTGCCAAGAAATGGAACTGTTCATTGAGGGGGGGCGACCCGAGCCGGATGACGGGATGGGGATCGCTCGCCGTCAGAGCTCGTGCTCTGTCCAACGTATTCCCGGGTGTATAGGTCCAGCTCGGCGAGCCGGCCAGCGCCGCGTCAACCTCAGATAAGGGATTCGCAAAGAAGGGCGCGCTCACAATCGGGTCTCCGTTCCTACCCGTACGGTCGATGAACGTGATCGCCGCCGCGACGTTGGGGCGCTGCGACGTGGAGTTCAGCATCTTCACACCACCAATGGCATACGCAGCAATCGTGAGCGTCACCGCTGCGATTCGAAATGGTCTGGGAGGAGCCGTGACCAATGCCCCGATGGCAAGACCAAGCGCTGGCCACGATGCAATTATGTTGGAACCTCCCAGGACGTCCGCGTGCAGCCAGCTATAGAGGACCATTAGTACCGCGGGACCAACGCCCAGAATGACGATCAGCACCACGCGGGGTGAGCCCGCCCACCGCAGGCGTCCTGGCTTCCACATAGCCTGAGCGACGCCGATCGCTCCCACGCCCAAACCGGCCAGGGCAAGGAACAACGCGACGTTTCCCGGCATCACGCGAACTTGAATGATCGGGTGCCCGATCCAGAACCGCTCTCCAGTGTCCACGACGTTGTGAAGGTTGACGGGTACCAGAACGGTGAAGAGATTGGGCGCACTTAGATCGGCCCGAAAGACATTGACCCACGGCAGGAAACCGATGAGTGCAGCCGCGTTGGCGATCAGCAAGTACTTGCGGGCACGGGGCACGGCCCAGAGAGCCCACACAAGCTGAGCGACGAGGTAGAACACGACCGTGTAGTGGCTGTAGGCGGCTGCACATGTCGAGACCGCGTACCCCACCCACCAAGCCGGTCGACTGGTGTCGAGCGCCCGAACGAGGCAGATGGAGGACAGCAGCCCCAGGAAGAGCACGAGCATGTACGTGCGAGCTTCGGTCGAGTAGAAGATCATGTACGGAGTGAACGCCAAGCACGTCGCGCCAACCAGAGCAGCGCGCCGGCCCACCGTCCATAGCCCGAGAACAAAAGTCAGCGGGATGGCTGCAGTCCCCGTCACGAGCGAAACCAGCCTGATCGACTCCGCTGCGTTTCCCAACCATCCCTTCGTAATCCAGGCAAGAACGAAGAACAGGGGCGGGGTGGTCTCCTGACGGCTGTGCAGCAACGAGAGCACTCGAGCCAAGCTGTGCCCGTGGACGATGTAAAAGGTTGAGATCTCGTCGCCCAGGAGGGAGTCGCCGAATGACGGCAGCCGCAACAGGAGGCCGGCCAGCGTGATCGCTGCGATCAGACCGAGGTAGACCTTTGGCAGCGGGCCCTCGGCTGGAGGTCCCGATTCGCGCTTCGCCGCCCGTCGGGGTGGATGCACGCCGCCGTCAGGCGCACCGCGATGCTCCGTCGGCTGCAGCATGGCGCGCCCCTGGCCCTGCGCCGTCGGACTCTCGTAGATTCCGGACTCCGTCATGGGTGACTCACTCGCCCGCTAGCTCGCTCGCTCAGACCAGCGATAACCGCAATTCGTGGGGCCCCAGAACAGCCACGTTCCCCTTCCAGTCCGTGCTCCTATGCAGCTGGCTCTGGCCCGCCTGCGTGCACCGGCTGCGTCAATCTAGTTCGTCACGAGGCGAACGGGGGCGTGCAATCTTGGGCCCTCGGTGATTCCTGGTCCCCCCTGGGTGGCTGCCCCGGAAGAATCTGGAGGCGTCAGGTCGATCCCGTGGCAACGACACCCGATCGCCCCAGATATGCTCTTCGCGAGTTCGAATGGGGATGTGACGATGGCACGCGTGCTGGTCGTCGGGGGTGCTGGCTATATCGGCGGCTGGCTGACCGACAAGTTGCTGGAGGGCGGCCACGAGGTCAGGGTCTACGACTTGCTGCTCTATGAGGAGCGGTACTTGAAGGACGTCGACTTCGTGTGCGGCGACATCCTGGACTACGAGCGCCTCCACACCCATGTTGACTGGGCTGACACCGTCATCTGGTTGGCCGCACTCGTCGGTGATCCTGCCTGTGCGTTGAACCCCGGCCTGACACGGAAGATCAACGTGGACACGGTCGACTGGCTCTGCCGCACTTACGATGGTCGCATCATCTTTCCCTCGACGTGCTCCGTCTACGGCGCGAACGACGAGCTCGTCGACGAGGAGAGTGCAACCGACCCGTTGTCGTTGTATGCGCAGGCCAAGCTCGAGGCCGAAGAGGTCATTATGAGCAAGAGGCCCGACAGTCTCATCTTGCGATTGGCGACTATTGCCGGCGTCGGTGATTCCTACTCACGGATCAGAACGGACCTGGTCGTCAACCTGCTCGTCATCCGTGCCAAGCTCATCGGTTATCTGCAGGTCTTCGGGGGCCAGCAATATCGGCCCTTGTTGCACGTCCGCGATGTGGCAACCGCAATCGTGCCCCACGTCGACAGCGACAAGAAGGGCATCTTCAACCTGGGTGCCGAGAACGACACCATTGCCGACATCGCCGAGCGGATTGTGAAGAGGGTCCAAGTCGGCGAGATCGAGTATGTGGATGTGCCGTTCCAGGACACCCGCAACTACCGGGTGTCCTTCGAGCGAGCCGAGAACGAACTCGGATTCAGAGCCCAGTACTCAGTTGACGACGCGATCGACCAGATTGTCTGGCTCATCGACAACGGCCGGGTCAAAGATCTCAGCCTCGCTGCGTACTCGAACCTCCACGCGTTACGTCCCTATCTGTGCCCGGAACAGATCCCGCTCGGCAGGGAGATCCGCAAGCCCCACAGCCTTTCCCGCCACATCGGACAACGATGAGCGGAAAGCCCGAGCTGATCCGTGGCGGAGTGTCGACCGACGATCGCGGGCGTGTCTCCTTCGTGAATCAATTCGACCTTGCGGGTTGCCGACGTTTCTATCTCGTCGAGAACTTCGCAACGGGGACGGTGCGGGCCTGGCACGCGCATCGTCACGAGCGAAAGTGGGTCCTTGCCGTCAGTGGCGCGGCCGTGGCGGCCTGCGTCGAGATCGACGACTGGGACTCGCCATCGAAGGACCAAGAGGTCCATCGCTTCGTTCTTGATGCAACGCACCCCAGCGTCCTTTCGATTCCGCCTGGCTTCGCCAACGGAGCCATGTCTCTGTCACCTGGCACGAAACTGTTGTACGTCTCCGATCGAGCGCTCGAGGAATCGCTCGACGACGACATTCGATTCCCGGCTCGGTACTGGGACCCATGGGAGCTGACTGAACGTTGAGCGATATCGAGACCTCGGTCATTATCCCCACCCTCGACGACGCTGCAACGATTGCCCTCACACTCGAGAACCTCAACACCGCACTCGCGGCGGCGGGAGCTCCCGCAGAAGTCGTCATCGTCGACGCCGGCAGCCGTGACGGGACTCTCGAACTGGCGGCTGACCTCGCCGACAAGTACCCACTTCTCCACACCCGACTTCTGGTACAGGATCGGTCACAGAGCGGGTTCGGCTCGGTCCTCCGACTGGGGATCGCGTATGCAGAGGGCCGCTATTGCGTGGTGTTGATGCCTGACGCACGCGACCCGCTCGAGCTCATTCCGAAGATGCTCAGCGAGCTCCGAGCGGGTGCGCATCTGGTCCTTTGTTCTCGGTTCGACATGGGGCCGGCGAACCCTGGTGTTCCGAAGCGCTTTGCCGTCTACCAATCGCTGTACCGGCGGGCGATACGGCTGCTCCTCGGTGTCAACATCCCCGACAGCACTTACGGATTTCGTGCGTTCAACCGCACCTTCGTACAAGCGCTGGGAATCAGCGGCCAACGGATGTCAGTCTGTCCCGAAATGACCTTCAAGGTTCTCCTCGCGGGTGGCAAGACGGTCCGACTCCCGGGAATACCCACCGCACCGATGGTCCGCGAACACACGAAGTTCCGTCTGGGCCACGAGCTCGCGGGTTATGTCCTCACCTTGTTGAGGGCGTCGCTTCATCGCGCCGGGGTTCGCTGGTTCTGACGGTTCTGACGACCCTGACGGGGTCCGAGCGGACCGTTCGAGGGTGCCGGAATTCCCTGCTGTCAGTGGATCCGCATCTCGGGAAGGGGGACCACCCAGTAGCCGGTGTACTCGGGTTCGTTACCCCTGATCGCATCGAGATAATTCCACGCGGACACGAACACGTATTCAGGCTGATGCTGCCGGAATTCCTCCGGGCTGACGACCGGGATATGCATTCCAGGCATGAGCTTGCCGTAACGGAGCGGTGAGGCATCGACAATGCTCTCCAGGTAGTTCATCTCACAAGCGTTGACCCACATCGTTGCCTTCCCAGCAGCGCCGTAGCCCCAGATCGACGCGTGGGACGACAAACGCCGCATGGTGTCTCCGAAGACGTCGATCCGACGCCGGCAGGCGCCCGCGAAATCGTCCCACGTCGTTGACTCGTTCAGCGCCTTTGCCTCTTCCCACTCATGAAGGGCGCGCACGGAGTCTTCGGGCGAGTGTGTGCCTCTTCGGGCGGCGGTCAACCGAAGCGACCCCCCGTGCATGGGGATCCTCTCAGCCCGGATCGGTTCGAAGCCATGGCGGGCCAGCAGCTTTTCGAGGGTCCCCAGCGAGTAAAAGGTGAGGTGTTCGTGGTAGAGGGTGTCCCACTGGAGCTGATCCAGCAGGTCTCCTGCATACATGACTTCCAGGCACAAGAAGCCGTCGTGGGTGAGCAGCTCGCCCGCGGCGTCGAGGATGTCGCCGGGCTTGGCATTGTGTGCGAAGACGTTGCTGCCCGTGATGAGGTCGACCCGACCGGTCCGCTCCAGCAATTCCGGCACCGCCGCCGTGCCGAACTCTCCCGTGATCACGTTTCGCCCGTGCTCGCGCGCCATCTCGGTGACGTTGGCAGCCAAGTCGACACCAAGTGCCTTCACTCCGCCCCGTGCCAACGCGTCGATCAACGTTCCGTCGTTACAGCCGAATTCGATCACCGACTTGGACTTGAGGACCAGGTTGATCCAGTCGGCGTACTCTTCGAAGTGTTTGACCAGCCCGGGCACCGTACCCGTGGCGAATGAGTAGTCTTGGAACAGGATGGCCGGATCGACCGGACGGACGATCTGGACGAGGCCGCACGCGTCGCACACGCTCACCAACAGACGATACCGGCGCTCGTCGCGGATTTGCTCCTCGGAAAGGAAACCCCCCGCGAGTGGCAACTCACCGAGGTCGAAGAAGACTCTCACCTCTTGCACGCCACAGCCGCGGCAGGAGTCTCTCATCGCGTTACTTCGGTCATCGTCTTGCCCTCAGTGCTCGACCCAAGCGCCTCATTCCCGCATAGAGAGGGTATCGAATGTACGTGAGGATGACCCGCGGCCGATAGGGAAAGGACGACGGGCGCTGTCCTGCGCATCTCACGGAGAGAACGGTCGGAAACTCGACAAGTTCGACACCCGATCGGAGCGCCCAGTCGAGCTCTTCGACAATGATCGGGAACCCGCGCTCATGGAGAGGCCACGAAAGAAACAGATCGGTCCGCACCCCTCGAAAGCCGTTGGTCACGTCTCGGATATCGACTCCGAAGAGCCACCGGCCAACGGCATTGCCGACCTCAGAAAAGAGTCTTCTGCGAAACGGGACTGCGCTCATTCCGCCGCCGCTGGAGAACCGAGAACCCTTGACGTACGGATGGCCTTGTCGAGCCAGTTCGGCGATCTTCAACAGGTCCTGGGGTGGATTCGTCAGATCGCTGTCGATGAAGGCAACGTACTGGAAGCCGTCCTCGGCGGCGCGCTCGGCTCCCGTCCGCAGAGCGCCGCCGTATCCGCGGTTCATCCCGTGCGTGCACACCTGCAGTATGTCGAACTGCTCGGAGAGATCGGAGAGTATGGCCGCGCTGCTGTCTGTACTCGCATCGTTGACGGCGATCACGCCGGCACGCCCTCCATAGCCCTCCATCACCGCGACGATGGCCTCGCACGCCCGCCGGATCCCCACTTCCTCGTTGAAGACCGGGACGACCACCGCCAGGGAGGGCCACCCGGGACCCGGCGCCGATGCCGCCGGCATCACGGGAGGCTCAGGCCATCCTCCCGATAGGACCTGGACACGTCGAGATGCGAGTTCTCAGCCAGGTGTCCTCTCAGGTTTCCCTGCAGCACTCGGTCGATCAGATCGGTGACGAGACGTTCCGACGCATGCCCGTCCCCGAGGCGGTGATCGAACGTCTTGCCGTGAAGGCTCTCTAGCTTCTCGAACAGCTGACCCGGAGGGTAGTCATGCGGACGCGCCGGGTCGTACTTCACACTGGATCCGCAGTCGTAGACCTGTGGCCGTTCAGTCGCCTTGCGAATCTGCAGAGAGGGCACACCGAGCACGGCGGTCTCCTCGACCACTGTTCCCGAGTCGGTGAGCGCACCACGCGAATTCGTGAGCAGCGCGAGCAGTTCCCGATAGCCGATCGGATCCACCATGGTGACGTTCGGTGGAAGATCAATCGCGAACTCCTTCAGACGCCGCTGCGTCCGATAGCTGGCCGGGAAGTACACAGGCCAAGGACTCGTGGCCACGAGTTCCATGATCCCTCGCAACGGTGCCGGCGACTCGACGCTCTCCCGCCGATGACACGTCATCAGATAGAAGCGGCCGGGCTCCAGCCCGCGATCTGCGAAGAATTCTTCTGACGCGTACTTCGCAAATTCATCACCTCTTTCGAAGAAGTAGTGGTTCAGAACGTCGACAATGAGATTCTGGATCACGACGACGTTACGGGGGTTGATTCCTTCGCGAACTCCTTGCTCCTTGTATTCGTCGAAGTACGTGTAGATGACGTCGGCGAGGTGGTCGATGACCGTGCGGTACTTCTCCTCTGGCATCCGCCAGTCGTACGATCGCATCAATCCTTCGATGTGGACGATCGGAATGTTCAGTTGAGCTGCAGCGATGCAGCCCATGACCGTGTTCGTGTCGCCCAGGAACACCGCGACGTCCGGTTGGAGATCCTCGAGGACGGGAGACAGGCGCGAAATGACCGACGCCACGACCTCGGCGTCCGTGGCACCGCCGGCACCCAACTCGATGTCCGGTGTCGGGAGTTCGAGATCCCGAATGAACACGTCTTTGAGTTCGTCCGCATAGTGCTGACCCGACCAGCAGAAGGTAAACCGGATCTCTTCGCTCTCTTCGAGAAGTTGCAGGATTCGACTGGCACGGATCAGGTCGGGTCGTATCCCAAGGGTGAGCAGCACGTGCGGCATCGCTGCGGAGTGTAGCCACCCTGATCCGACGGACGAAACGAGTTCAGCAGTCGAACTCTGCGAGCTCTTGGAGCATTTCGGCAACCCGCGGCGGCCGCTGATACCCCGCCGCGGCCCAAAGTCGGCTGTTCAATTCCTTGTGAACCGTGCGAAGCGTCCGGTCGACCGGCCGGCTTTCCGGCTGCGCGACCACGGTCACATCACTGCGACCGAATGCGTCGAGCGCGAGGCGCAATAGCTCCGCCTTGCTGACCGAGTCCTCTGGGACGACATGCAGCGTGGCCGGAAGGTCGTCGGGGGGGACAGCGATGAGAGCCGCACACAGCTTGGCGAAGTGCAACGACGTCACGCCGTTCCAGCGGTGATCGGTGTAGCCGGCGATCGTGGCTCCGGATGGCTGATTCGTTGCCCAACCGAGGAGGGAGGTCGAAGGCGACCTTTCAGGCCCGATGATCGAACACCGTACGTTGACGACTTGTCGGGAACGCACCTCACCGAGCGACTTCGAGCGGGCATACACACCCTCCGCGTCGTGGGGCGAATCCTCGTTGTAGGGAGCGTGACGTCCCGAGAAGACGCCATCGGTTGCCACGTTTATGACCCGCTGCCCTTGGATGGCGGCCGCGAGGAGATGGGGAAACCGGGCATTGACGTCGATCGCAGTCGCGACCGACTGCGGATCGCACTCGTCGATCGCTCGGTCGAGCACTCCGGTAGCGTTCACAATCCATTCGCAACGGGTCGAATCGAGCAAGTCAGGGATGGAGCTTCGCCCGACGTCGAACGCCCGGTTCCCGCCGTCACCGAGCCTGGTCGTTGCCACGACCTCCAGAGAGGGATCTCGGGCGAGGACCCGGGCCACCATTGACCCGAGCATCCCGTGGGCGCCGAGCACGAGGACCCGAGTCATCCGCCGCAGCGCGAGAGACGGCGAGCGCGGCACCGGAGATCCACCGGAACCTGGTCGATCTGAGGCCGCCGCAAGGTACAGATCGTATCCGGTATCCAGCACCACGGCCTTGGGGGCCGTCGGCGCGACGGAGAGCCGACCATCCTGCGAAATCGACCCCTGAGTAGACTCCTGCGCCGTGGGGGAGGCGACTGTGACATCGCCCGGGATCGCTCACGCGGGGCTCGCGCCAGACGAGGAGATCGAGGCCGACGCCGACCGGCATTTCGTCGAGACCTCTGTTGACTCGGCTCTTCGTTCGGAGCTGGACGCAGGCCGGCGCAGGTTCACGTGGGCCTCCCTGATTGCAATCGGCGTGACCGCCGTACCCCTCTTGTGGACCCTCTGGTCGGACTGGGGTCCGTTCAATCCGCTGCGCAAGTCCGTCTACGAGGACAACTTCTACGATCTCCAGGCGCGCGCGATGTTCCACGGCCACCTCTCCCTCGCCAGCGGCGCGATCGGCATCGAAGGGTTCATACACGACGGTCGCACCTACACGTACTTCGGTCTGTTTCCGTCCATCATCAGGATGCCCGTCCTCTTGGTCACCAGCAGTCTCGACGGCAAGTTGACGCCGACCTACATGCTTCTCGCGTGGCTGCTCACCGGGTTGTTCTGCTCGCTCCTCCTCTGGCGTGTCCGGTATCTGGTCCGGGGCGACGTCACGATGGGTCGTGCCGAAGCGGCCGGTTTCGGTCTCTTGCTCGCGACGCTCATGGGCGGAACCATCTGGATGCTGCTCGCATCCATCCCTTTCGTCTTCAACGAAGACATCGCTTGGAGCATTTGTCTCACGGTCGGGAGCATCTTCGCGTTGCTCGGTGTGATCGAGCGGCCCTCGTGGGGACGAGTGGTTGCCAGCGGAGTGCTCATCCTGTGTGCGAACCTCGATCGCGCGACAACCGGCTGGGCCTGTGTCGTCGGTGCGGGGCTCATCGCCGTCTGGTTCCTCTTCGGTTTCGGGGGACAGGGGAACCGTCGATGGTTCCTTCCGGTGCTCCTCTCGGGGCTGATCCCTCTCGTTGTGGGGTGCGCCGTCAACTACGGCAAGTTTGGCGTGCTCTTCGGAGTATCCAACTACGAGCAGGTGTGGACCCACGTCAACGCGTACCGGAGGCGATTCCTGGCTGCGAACCACAACGCCGAGGAAGGCGTCATCTTCATCCCTACCAACCTGGTTGCCTACCTCAGGCCAAACGGACTCGGCTTCAGCAACGTGTTCCCGTACGTCTCACTCCCGGCGAGTCCACCGTCGGCCCTGGGTGGCGTGCTGTTCGACCGGCTCTACCGGACCGCAAGCCTGCCCGCCTCGACGCCGCTCCTCTTCCTTCTGAGTCTGTGGGGCCTCGTCACTGCGTTCCGGCCCAGGGCAGTCGGCAAAGTGGCCAAGACGCGGCTGCTTCTGCTGGCTGCCGGGAGTGCCGGCGCCGCCCTGATGTTGTGGGGTTACATCGCACCGAGATACATAGGTGACTTCGTACCGTTCCTGGCGCTCGCGAGCGCAGTCGCGGTCGCAGACATCTTTCGCCGCCTCGACCGACGCGGTCCATCGGTCAAGATCGGCGCGTTGGCCACCCTCTCCATCGTCGCTCTGTTCTGCATCGTCGCCAACATCGGGATGGCGATCGTTCCCAACGAGGAGTGGAACACCGCGCAGGTCCTGAGCTATGTCAACGCGCAGCATGCGTTCAGCGACGTCACGGGCCATCCCCTGCAGTCTCACGTCGTTCGAGGCAATCGGCTCCCCGCCTGGGGCCCGGCGGGGCAGCTCTATGTCATAGGGAACTGCACCGGGCTGTACGTGTCCAATGGGGAGAACTACTCGACTGTGCCGAGCGAGCAGTACCTGCGCACCACATGGATGACTGTCCAACTTGGTCCTTCGGCGCTCCACACTTTCGATCTTCATGTCGGCCATCCCCGATCACCGCAGACCATCCGGCTCGTCAGCGCCGGACCCGACACCATTGAAGTCACCGCTCGACCCACCGACGAGAACCGGGTGCTTTTGACCTTCGACATCGCCGTGGGAGCGAGGACGGAGAAGGGTGACTCGGCGAAGGTCCCTACCGGCAGCACACAGAACCTCGACGTCATCACCGATCATGCGAAGCATGAGCTGAAGGCCAGCATCGACGGAATAGACAAGGCGTTCGTCGCCTTGACGAACTCCGGGGCCGTTCGTGTCTACCCAAACAGCTCCGGTGGACGAGGTGCACGCGGTTCCTTCTGGGCCAGGGTCACGCCGACGGCGCAACCCACTCTCTGCCAGAGCCTCGTCAACTGAGTCTAAGCCGGCGGCTTCGATGCCTGGAAGTTCACGATGCCTCCATCATCGCAAACCCAGGCGAGCGATTCGTACGGGAGCGCGGCGACCAACAGGGCTCCGTACGCCGGCGTTTTTCCGTTCTTCATTTTGGGGTGCCAACCCCTTCGCACGAGAGAATTCTGCAATGAGATCGTGGTCTGGATGTGGGGTGCAGACCGGATCTTCACCTCAATGAAGCCGACGTCTTCGAGAATGTCCTGCAGCCCTCTTCTCGAAGGGATCTGCAGGTGCCGCGGATAGTGATAGCCGCCCCAGTTGTGTCCGAATAGCTTGTTCTCCCACGAGGACACGGTCGGGAGCTGGCCGATCAGATGGCCCCCCGGACGCAAGAGGTCGTAGGCGCGCTCCAACATGGTATGTGGGTAGACGACGTGCTCGAGGATGTGGTTCATGGAGACGATGTCGTGGCGGCCCACGAGTGCGCTGATGTCGGCGGCCTCGAGGGTTCCCGCCAGGACGTCATAACCACGCGCGTGTCCCTCGCGGCAACCTCTGGCTGGATCTCGACACCGGCACATTCGATGTCGAGGACTCTGCGGAGTTCGTCGAAGTGACGGCAATCCCCTGTTCCGACGTCGAAGATGCGGCCGCGCCGATCGCCCAGCAGGCGGCGGTAGAGCCGAGCTCGTGAGCGAGCTCGCGCGTGGACGAGCAACCGCGCCACACCACTGTGGTTCTCGTTGTAGGCGTGATAGTCACTTGGGTAAAAGGAGGGAAGCTCAGACTCCAGGGGCCGTGGGCTGAGATACTCCGAGTCGCAATCCCCGCACTTGTACACGGCGTACGGACGCGGCGGAACAACGAAGTACTCAAGGTCGACGACGTCGCTCCGGTGGAGCGACGTATGCTCGGATCCGCAGATCGAGCAGGGTGGGGCGACGCCCTCGGATCTTCGCACTCCGTTTTCCTCGCTGGATCGGCGGTCCGCCGCGGCTCCGTGTCCCACTCCCCCCACCCAATTGTCTTTGCTCAACCCGTACTGTACATTTCGGGACAACAAGGCTTCGGAGGAATGCCTATGAAAAGGGGGGAGCAGGCACCGGCCCGTCGCATGGATCTGCCCCTTGAGCAAAGCGAACGACTTTGGCGCGAGCAGCTGACGCAACTCGTGAGCCGCGACGAACTCCAGTCGTACGGGGCGCACTCGCTCAGCGACACGTTCTGGTCCATCGGAGTTCTCTGGCTCGAGGTTGCCGTCTTGCTCGTGCTGGCCAACCTCCTGCCGCGCCTTCCCCTCGTCTATGCCATTCCCGCCGGAATTGTCGTCGTCCTCCTCATGGGCCTCCGGATGAACGCTTTCGGCGTAGTCCTCCACGAGGGGTCGCACGGATCCCTCGCAGAATCGCGGCCTTTGAACGACCGGATCTGCAATTGGGGGGTGGCGTTCTGGACCATCAATTCGGTCGACGAGTACCGACCGACGCACCGCCTCCACCATCGCTACCTCGGACAAGAACGCGATCCCGATCGCGTCTTCTACCTCGTGCCGGCCAGGCGTGGTGCTCTGACAGCTCTTTTGCTGCAAGACCTGTTCGGGCTCACGGCCTTCAAACGTGCAACGAGCAGGATCTCCGGCACCTCGGAGTCGTCGGGTGCACCGGCGAGCCTGTTGGCCAAGCCGCGGCTCTTGGTAGGCAAAGTTCTCACCCAGCTGATCGTGCTCGGCCAATTCGTGCTGTTCCAAGGGGTGGTGCGAGGCGTCTTGTTCTACGTCGTATTCTGGCTCGTGCCGATCGTGTGCCTGTATCCGATGATCCTCAGGCTGAAGACCATCACCGAGCACTTTGACTCTGGCCTGAGGGACGCGAACACGGTGCGCTGGATCGCGCGGACCAGCTGTGCGAGCTGGCTCCAGGACCATCTCGTCGGCGCGAGGATGGAATACCACTTCGAGCACCATGTGTTTCCAACCATTCCGTACCGAGGCCTGACCCGGCTTCACCAAAGGCTGGGGGAACTCGGTCTGTTCGGCCGGCACGAGGAGGTCCTGTCACACGGGTACATTCTCTTCCTGTCCCGAGCGGTTGCGGGCAGTTTCGGCCGCCGGCGCGCAGCCGCGCCGCCGACGGCCTGAGCAGGAAGCAGTGTGGGCAATGCGAGCGGGACTTCGAGGCGATGACTGCTGAGCCGGGGATCAGGACGCCGTCGGTGCTCGACTTCGACCGGCTCGAAGGCGATCTCGAGCGGATGCGGGATCAGTACCAGACGGCGCAGCCGTTCCCTCACATCGTGATCGACGACTTCCTCGAAACGGACGCAGCGAAGGCGGCCGTCGCGGAGTTTCCACCGCTGCAGCCAGAGAGATGGAACAACTACATTCACATCAACGAGCGTAAGTTCAGTAACACGAATCCCTCGACATGGGGTCCCACTCTGCAGCGGACGCTCCACACTCTCAATTCCCCGCGTTTCGTGAAGTTCGTCGGAGCCCTTCTGAGCGAGGACGAATTGATCGCCGATCCCTCACTCGAGGGGGGTGGACTGCACCAGTCGGAGCGAGGCGGCTTCCTCAACATTCATGCCGACTTCACCGTCCACCCGCACCATCGAAACTGGCAGCGCCGCGCCAACATCATCCTCTACCTCAACGACCACTGGCGATCCGAGTACGGCGGCGACATCGAGTTGTGGAGCACCGACATGAAGCAGTGCGTGAGGAAGATAAGGCCGATCGCAAACCGGGCGATCATCTTCTCCACCGATGCAACGTCGTTCCACGGGCACCCCGAACCCATGCGCTGCCCCGATGGTGTGGCCCGGCGATCTCTGGCCCTCTATTACTTCAGCGTCGAGAATGCTCCACTCGTCCGCACGACCCAGTACCGGTCACGACCTGGTGACGGTGCTCGTGCCATCCTCATCTTTGCCGACAAGCAGTTGCTCCGAACCTACGACTTCGCGAAGCGACGTCTCGGGTTCTCGGACCGGTTCGCCAGCAGGCTCCTTGGGTATCGCTCCCACCTCCGGCGAAAGGGGCCGAGGGCAAATAGCTGAGATGGCCACCCTCCTCACGGAGTCCGACTCGGTCGACGTCGAAGACGACCCGACGGCGTCGGACCAGCTACCGAACCGACGACCCGCCAAAAACGGCCGCGGACGATTCGCCTTTGCAGCCATCGCAGGGGTCTTGGTCGCGTTGCCCTTCGAGCTGTGGGTGCTCTGGGACATGTGGACCGCGTCGGTCAACACATTGAGAGCGGTCTCGTACGACAACTTCTACGACCTGCAGGCGAGAGCCATGTTCCACGGCCACCTGTACCTGCCGAACGGGTCGATGGGCATTGAGGCGTTCGTCCACCACGGGCACGACTACACCTACTTCGGGCTGTTCCCCTCGCTCATCCGTATGCCGATCATGCTCTTGACGAGCAGGTTCGACGGGCAGATGACCGCTCCGTCGATCTTGGCCGCCTGGTTGCTGACCGCGTTGTTCAGCGCGCTCATGCTCTGGCGGATCCGGGTCCTCATGCGGGGCGACGCCACGCTCGGGCGGGGCGAAGCAGCGTCGTTCGGGGTGCTGTTGGCGACGATCTTGGGCGGTTCGGTCGTGCTGTACCTGGCCGCGACGCCATTCGTCTTCAACGAGGACTTCGCCTGGAGCATCCCGCTGACGATCGGCAGCCTCTTCGCCCTGCTCGGTGTCGTGGAACGGCCGTCGTGGGGCCGGGTCCTCGCGAGCGGCCTGCTCATCCTGTGCGCGAACCTCAACCGGAGTCCCACCGGCTGGGGCTGTTCTATTGCGGCCATTCTCATCGCCGCATGGTTTGCGTGGGGAAAGGAGGGGGCCGCGAACCGGCGGTGGGCGATTCCCACCTTTGCAGCAGGCGCCGTCCCGATCCTGGCCGGTTGCGTGGTCACCTATGCCAAATTCGGCATCCCGATCGGCCTGCCCATGTCCGACCAGGTCTGGGCAAGTGTGAACGCCCACCGCCGGTACTTCCTGGCGGCCAACGGCGGTAAGGCCTTTAGTTTCGCCTTCCTGCCCAGCACACTGTCCGCCTATTTCCAGCCCGTCGGGATGCGTGTCAGCGGGATCTTCCCCTTCATCTCGCCGCCCGCGGCGCCCGCGCCGTGGCTCGCCGGAGCGGTCTTGGACCAGAGCTACCCCACCGCCAGCTTCACGGACACGAGCCCGCTCATCTTCCTCCTCGGTTGCTGGGGTTTGATCACCGCGGTGCGGCCCCGTGCCACCGGTCGCGTGAGGCTGACCTGGTTCGTCCTGATCGGCGCCGCCGCCGGTGCGGCCGGCGTTCTGTTGTGGGGCTACATCTCGCAGCGATACCTCGGGGACCTCTTGCCGTTCTTTGTCATCGTGGCAGGAATCGGCCTCGTCGACGTCTGGCGCCGTCTGGAGACCCGCTCCGGTTGGGTGAAGGGTTGTGCGGTCGGGGCCGTCGCCACTGTCGGCGTGTACTGCATCGCCGCCAATCTGGCCATCGCGGCCTTCCCAGTGGCCCAGTGGACGTTGGCCCAGAACGCAAGGTTTGTGTCGGTCGAGAAGTCCTGGAGCCTCGGGTCCCTGGCCAGCACCGTGAGGCGGGGAGCAACGTTGCCCTATTGGGCGCCGGCGGGTCAGCTCTTCGCCATGGACAACTGCTCGGGCCTGTATATCTCGACGGGCAACGACATGAAGGACGTCCCTGGCCAGCAGATCGAGCACTACACGTGGAAGCCCGTCGAGCAGTCCTCGTCGTTCACCCACGTCTTCGAGGTCACCTTCAACCGTCCGGTCACCGACTTCACGCAACCCGTGACCCTCGAGACCTACGCGAAGAGTCGTCTCGTGCTGGAGCCGGCAGGCGGGGGCCTGATACGCCTCGATCTCTTGGATTCCGGCACGAACGTCAATTGGCCCTCGGCCAGCGGCTCCGCCTTCCCCGTCCCGGTCGTCCACCAGCCGTTCGAGATGACCACGACCGTCGACCCGAATCTCAACTCCTTCGAGGTCGGCTGGACCCCAACCGCCGTCATGATCAACCACTACGTGGCCGGCACCGGGCCGGCCGTCGTCGCATCGACCGTGACCCCGCCTGGGTCGCCGCCGCCCACCGTCACCGTCACCGCTGTGCCGTCGACCACCAAAGCACCGATGACGCTCTGCCGGAGCCTGACGCAGAGCCGCTGAGAACTTGTCGGTCCCGCCCCGCCCGCGGCCGGAGGGGCCGATCGCAACGACGGCGGCGTCCCGCGGGTGCTTCGCCTGTGTGGTGGACGAGGATCGGCGCTTCCATCTCGACGCGCTGCGGTGGTACGCCTCCTTGACCGCGGTGGCCGGCGCCGCCCCGGACGATCTCTTCGTGCACGCCGTGGCAGGGACCTCTTCGGACGTCCTGGCCTTCGTCGGGTCGAAGGGCGTCACGGTTCACAGCGTCGACCCCTTCGACGCTCGCTCACCGCACTGCAACAAGATCTCGGGGGCCCTGCGTATGGCGGAAGCGGGGATCGAAGGCCTCGTCGTGCTGTGTGACACCGATGTCGCCGTCCTCGAGGATCCGCGGAGCCTGGAGCTTCCGCGTCGTGCCGTAGCCGGCAAGGTGGTCGACGCGCCGGTGCCGCCGTTGGAGGTCCTGCATACGATCTTCGCCGCCTCGGGGTTGGAGGTTCCGCCGTCGGTTGCCCTGCCCTGGGGACCTGGGGAGTGCACGGTGTCCGGCAACAGCAACGGCGGTCTGTACCTGGTGCCGGGTCCGCTGCTCGCCACGCTCGCGCCCGCTTGGGCCGCCTGGGCGCGTTGGCTTCTCGACCGGGCCGAATTGCTGGGTCAGTGGGCTGTCCACGTGGACCAGGTCTCGATGGCGCTGGCCCTGGCGTCCGAGAACGTCGCCCCCGTCCAGCTCGACGTGCGATGGAACACCCCCACCCACGACCCGAAGAGGATCCCACCGGACCCCCCCGTGCCGGCCGTCGTCCATTACCACCAGGAGGTCGACGCGCAGGGTTTGGTCCTGCGAACCGGGAAGGCACCGATCGACGAGAGGATCGACGTTCTCAACACCGCCATCCGCGGGGTGTGGACCGAGGCAACTCCTCAGGCCGGTGACGCGGATGGGTTCCGGCGATCCCGACCGGAACACGACGAAGACGAGCAGCTGGATGCGATCCTGGCCACGCTCGTCGAGGCCGTCGCACCCGCCACCGTGCTGGAGGTCGGCACCGAAGACCCGGACCAGCTCGCCGGAGCCGACGTGATCGTGTGCCGCGCGCCCGTGCCGGCCGACCTGGCCCAGACGGAGAAGCTGGTCCGGCAGTTGTGGCGGGGCGCTGGTCGCGCGCTGGTGCTGCGTGCACACGTCGACCCGGAGGGCGACGGATCAGAAGCGGGCGCATGGGGCTCCCTCCAAGCGACCTTGCGCCATGCTGCGCCGGACGGCGAGATCTACCTTCTCGACCGGCCTCACCCCGAGGCGACGGTCGTCCTCCTCAAGCCGCAGCCGGACCGGCACCCGCGCGACTTCGTGCCGGCCACGCTCGATCCCCTCGTCCTCCGTCACCCCGATCTGCTCTCGTTGCTGGTCCTGCGCCTCCACGCGCTCACGACGACGGGGTTCTACCCCGACCACGCCCCGCGGCTCTGGGAGTACCCCGTCGTGGCGCGACTGATCGCGGAGCACCTCCCCGCGGGAAGCCGGCTGGCCGACGTCGGCGCCGGCGTCACTCCACTGGCCCCGTACCTGGCCGACCGCGGCTACGTGGTGGAGACGGTGGACCCCTCCGAGACCATCCGCGGTTGGCCGGCGCAGCCGGATTGGAACGAGTGGGGCTTTCTCGATTACGCCGCCGCCCGGCTCGCCCACCGGTCCTGGAACTCCACGCTCCATGAAGTGCCGCGCGTCCCGCTGTTCGACGGCATCTACTCGATCAGCGTCATCGAACATCTCCCCGCCGCGATCCGTCGCGCGCTGCTCGCTGACATCTCGGCCCGGACGCGGGCAGGGGGGCTCGTCGCGTTGACCATCGACCTCGTGCCGGACAGCGATGACCTGTGGAACCTGAATCTCGGGGTGCAGGTCGAGGTGGCAGCCGAGCATGGGACCCTGCGCGACGTCGTCCGTGAGAGTGCCGACGTCGGGCTCGAGTTGCTCGACGACGACGTCGTACGAAAATGGGGGGACTCCAGGGTCGACGTGGCTCTCCTGGTTTTTCGACGCTCCACCGGCCGGGCCGCCCGGCGATGGCGGGCCGCCAGACGGGTCGCTTCGTTGGCCCGGCGACCCCGGCCATGACTCGTGCCGGCCGCCGGAACCGGCATGTGCTTCACTTTCCCCGCCGGTGGCCACTGGTTAGGCTCGCCTGCGGGAGGCGAGCACCGCGGGGGCGTGGGTGGACGGAATGATCGAGAAGAAGAAAATCGGGGTTGTCGTCGTCGCGTACAACGCGGCCTCGACCCTCGCCGCCGTGCTCGACCGCATCCCGGCGGCGATCAGGCCCGATATCGACGAGGTGATCGTCAGCGACGACCACAGCCAGGATTCCACCTATCTCGTGGGACTGGACGTCTCGCAGCAGTCCGACTTGCCGATCATCGTCATCAGGCAACCGACCAACCTCGGCTACGGCGGCAACCAGAAGGCCGGCTACACGATGGCCATCGAGCACGGTCTCGACATCGTGGTCATGCTCCACGGCGACGGGCAGTACGCGCCCGAATCCCTGCCGGACATGCTCGCCCCGCTCCTGGCGGACGAAGCCGACGCCGTCATCGGATCGCGCACCATGATCAAAGGGGCGGCGCGCCAGGGCGGCATGCCGCTTTACAAGTTCGTGGGCAACCGGATCCTCTCGCGCTTCCAGAACGCCGTCCTCGGCACCCGACTCTCTGAGTTCCATTCGGGGTACCGCGCCTATTCGCTGAGCGCGCTCAAGCAGCTGCCGTTCCTCGAGAATTCCGACGGCTTCAACTTTGACACCCAGATCATCATCCAACTGCATGACGCCGGAATGCGCATCGCCGAAGTCCCGATCCCGACCTACTACGGCGACGAGATCTGCTACGTCGACGGCTTGGCCTATGCCGCGGACGTGAGCAAGGACGTCGTCACGTACCGGCTGCAAAAGGCCGGGTTCGGCGACGGGAGTCGCATCGCACTCTCGCCCGAGTATCAACTCAAGACCAGTGAGGACAGCTCCCATGGCCGGATCTCAAGGCTCCTCGAGTCGCGGCCGCCGAGCAACGTGCTGGACCTCGGGTGCTCGAGCGGGCTGCTGTCCGAGATCGTGCGCCGAATGGGGCACCGGGTCACCGGAGTCGACGCGAACGAGCTCGACGGCGTGAGGGAGCGCACCGACGTCTTCATCAAAGCGGACCTCAACGAAGGGATCCCCCTCGAGGCAGGGTCCGGCTTCGACGTGGTCCTGGCGGCGGACGTCCTGGAGCACCTGGTCAACCCGGGCGCCCTGATCCATCAGGTCAAGGACGTGCTGGCCCCCGACGGCACCGCACTGTTCTGCGTGCCCAACTTTGCGCACTGGTATCCGAGACTCCGCTCCGCCCTCGGGATGTTCGACTACGACCAGCGGGGCATCCTCGACGCCACCCATCTGAGATTCTTCACCCGGCGCAGCTTCGTGAAGATGGTGGTGGGGAAGGGCTTCGAGGTCCGCCGGGTCGAACCGGTGGGCCTGCCGCTCGACGCCATGGGGATGGACGGGACGAATGCTCGCACTGTCCGCCGGCTCGACCGCGTGTTGTCCGAGCGGTGGCCGACCATGTTCGGCTACCAGTTCATCGTCGAAGCGACCGCGCCACGGACCTGATGCCCGACCGGGCACCCGGGGGGGCGGCGTCGATCCCGGCCCGAGCGCCCGCCATGCCGTCCGGTCCCTGGGTGCTCGTCGTCGGCATGCACCGGAGCGGCACCTCGGCCGTCACCGGGGCCCTCGGTCGTCTCGGGTTGGCGGTGCCCGTCCGCGAGGACCGCTGGGACGCCACGGCGGACAACCCGGACTACTGGGAGAGCGCCGCCTTGGGGCTCTACAACGAGGCGCTGCTCGAACGGCTCGGGGGGAGGTGGGACGGTCCTCCCGACTGCGGACCCGGATGGGAGTCGGATCCCGCGCTGGCCGGCGACGGGCTCGGCGGCGACCCTGCCGCCGCGGCCGCCACCGCGTTCCCGCGCCCCGGGCCGCTGGTCTGGAAGGACCCGCGCCTGTGCATCCTCCTGCCCTTCTGGCTGGCGCTGCTGCCCCGGCCGGTGGCGGCCGTCTTCGTCTGGCGCGGGCCCCTCCCCGTCGCCCGCTCGCTCCAGGCGCGCGACGGCATGCACCTGGCCGACGGGGTCGCCTTGTGGGAGCGCTACAACCGCGCCGGGTTGACCGGGCTCGTGGGGGTGGACACGTTCGTCGTCCGCTACGAGTCGATCGTCGCCGACCCTCCGGGCCGGCTGGGCGAGCTCGGCCGCTGGCTGGGGGAGCTCCCCCAGCTCTCGGCCTCCGCAGGGAGCTGGGACCTCTCCGCCCCCTCCGCCGCCATCTCTCCGCAGCTGCAGCGACAGCACGACGCTGATGACGCCTCGCTCCTCCTCGGCGAGCAGCGGTCCCTGGTCGCACGGCTCGAGTCCCTCGAGGGCCCGCATCGTCCCCTGAGCTCGCCGCTCCGGGGCGGCGAGTCGCCGTGGACGACGGCCCTCCTCGGCGACCGGCTGCAACTGGTCACCCTGAGCCGGGAGCGTGATGCGTTGCAGCACGGACTGGCCGACGAGGCGCGCGCCCGGCAGGCGCTCCAGGAGCAGTGGCAGGAGGCCCGCGCCGAGCTGGAGCGCACGAGGGACGAGTTGGCCGGCCAAGACGACCGGCGCGCGCAGATGGAGTCCTCCATCAGCTGGCGGGTCACCGGCCCGTTGCGCCGCCTGGGCGCGTGGCGCAGGCGGAAGCGATCCCTGCCGGTCCCCTGAGGGCTCCTCAGGAGAGGCTTCTCGCCTCCGCCGCGATCCGCGGGACCAACCACCGCGCCACCCAGAGCGCCCCTGTCAACGAGTAGTGGATGCCATCGGGCCGGACGGCATGGGTCACCGTGGCCCTGGTGGAACCCTGCCCGTCGAGCACGTACGGGCAGGGCGGACCTGCCGGGCAGAGACGGGTCTCCAGGTCGACGACCCCGACTCGATGCGGGTGCTGGACGCTGACCTCTCGCAGCAGCGTGTTCATCCGTTCGAACTCGACGTCCGTGGTGCTGCCGCCTTGGACCGACGGTGGCTCCTCCAAGAGGACGACCCGGGCCCCGGCAGCGATGAACTCGTTGACCCGGTCGTCCATGCGTCGCAGCATCACCGACCGCCACTGCGCCGAACCCGGCTCCAGGATCTTGGTCCCCGATCGGGTGCCGACCTCGATGCCGTTGCGTTCGTCCGTGCTCCCCCACACGACGAGCTGGGGGTGATATCGATCGATGGCGGCGGTCTCGGCGTTGTTGGCCTCTCCCTGACACGCCGCCGAGTACGCGGTGATGTCGAGCCCGGTGCCGGTGGCGAAGGGTGCGACGCGGCCGCTCACGATCCCGCACCCGATGAGGGATCCGTCGTGCATCTGCAGGCCGTACGACGGCCCCACCGCCGCCAGGCCCGGGAACATCGTGCACGACGTCGAGTCCCCGATCACCACGACCGATCGGCTCGCCGAGGTGCCGGCGAGGGCGGCCGGGTGCCGGCCACCCTCGTACACCGACCTCAGGTGGGAGACCTCGGCCGGCCGCGTTGCCGGGCACACCGAGCCCGAGGCCACCGTGGCGATGCTCCCGAGGTCCAACCCGGGCGGTGGTTCTTCGGGCGAGGTCACGACCAGCGTGGCGCCAATGAGCACGAGCCCCAGGGCGATGCTCGCCCATCGACGTTGCACCAGGATCCTGGCGCGGCGAACCGGGTTCTCCAGCAACCAGTACGTCACCGTGGCCAGCGCGGTGGCGAGGAGGAGCAACCAGACGTTGTCCCAGACCGGCAGCGTCGTCGCGCCGCGGCTCTGCGCCGCAATCACGAGGATCGGCCAGTGCCAGAGGTACAGCGAATAGGAGATGAGGCCGAGGAACTGGAAGGGACCTTGTCGCAGCAGCAGCTCGGCGCCCCGGCGCGGCCGCGCCACGCCTCCGGCGATGACCAGGCCGGCACCGAGCACGGGGATCGCCACCAACGACCCGGGGTAGACGCTGGCGCTGGTCAGCCTCAGGTCGGCCACCGCGATGGCGGCCAGGCCGGCCCACGAGGCGAGCGCAGCGAAGGTCGGGGGGACTCGGCGGAGGTGGTCTCCGCCGAGGGCGATCAGGCCGCCGAGTGCGAGCTCCCAGGCGCGGGTCAGCGGAGAGAAGAAGGCGCTCGATGGGTTCGCCGGTGTGAGCAGGACCGAATAGGTGAAGGAGGCGGCGATCACGGCGACCAGCACCAGGGCCAGGCGACCACGCAGCGAAAGGCGCCGGGCCCAGCGGGCAGCCAACACGAACACCGCCGGGTAGACGATGTAGAACTGCTCCTCGACCGCGAGCGACCAGTAGTTCTGCAACGCGGACGGGGGGCGCTGCGAGGCGAGGTAGTTCGTGGACGACGCGGCGAAGTGGAAGTTGGCCAGGAACACGGCGGCCCACCGCCCGTCCACCGCCGTCTCGTGCCCGGTGACCGACCCCAAGGAGTGGTAGGCCGCGACGACGGTCACGATGATGACGAGGGTCGCCGCGGGGATGATCCGCCGCGCCCGGCGCCCGTAGAAGCTCGGGATCGAGGTGCGGCCCGACGCGTCGCGCTCTCTGAGCAGGACGCCGGTGATGACGAAGCCGGAGATGACGAAGAAGACGTCCACGCCGACGAAGCCACCACCGAAGCCGGGGACGCCGGCGTGGAAGAGGACGACCACGAGGATCGCGACCGCCCGCAGCCCCTGGATGTCCGGCCGGAAGCGACGGTCGCCCGCCGGGTTCGCGGAGCCGCTGGTCGGCGCGGACCGCTCGAGTACGACCGACATCACGCGAGCGGCGTCCCTCTACGTCGGCAGAGAACCCGCCGACCGCTCCTCGACGCTCGCTCCCACGTCACGACCATATCCCTGGAGGAATCGCCCTTGGGGCGGCAGCGGGAGCCCGAGTGTATTCGCTGCTCCGGTTGTGGCCTATTCTTGGGGCGGGTACTCGGCCTCCGACAGAGGTCGGAGCACGTGCGTTGCGCTTTCGCCGGAAAGGCCCGCCGCATTTTGCGCGCCTGCGCACGTTCAATCCGACCCGGGACCCAAAGGAGTTGCCATGACGACCCCGAATCCGTTGCCGTACAAGGTGGCCGACCTCTCACTGGCGGCGTTCGGCCGCAAGGAGATCGAGCTGGCTGAGCACGAGATGCCCGGCCTGATGGCCATGCGGGCCGAGTACCGCGACAGCCAGCCCCTGGCCGGCGCCCGCGTCACCGGCTCGCTGCACATGACGGTGCAGACCGCCGTGCTCATCGAGACCCTGACCGCGCTGGGCGCCCGGGTGCGCTGGGCCAGCTGCAACATCTTCTCGACGCAGGATCACGCGGCGGCCGCCGTGGCCGTGGGTCCCGACGGCACGGCCGAGGACCCCCGGGGCGTGCCCGTGTTCGCGTGGAAAGGCGAGACGCTCGAGGAGTACTGGTGGTGCACCGAGCAGGCGCTGCTCTGGCCGGGCGAGGGCGGTCCCAACATGATCCTCGACGACGGCGGCGACGCCACGTTGCTCGTGCACAAGGGTGTCGAATTCGAGAAGGCGGGCGCCGTGCCCGACCCGGCGACGGCCGAGTCCGAGGAGTTCGCCGTCGTCCTCCAGGTCCTAACGCGCAGCCTGATCGAAGACCCGGGCCGCTGGACGTCCATCGCCAACGGGATCAAGGGAGTCACCGAGGAGACCACGACCGGCGTGCACCGCCTGGTCGACATGGCCAAGAAGGGCGAGCTGCTGTTCCCCGCCATCAACGTGAACGACTCCGTCACCAAGTCGAAGTTCGACAACAAGTACGGCTGCCGGCACTCGCTGGTGGACGGCATCAACCGCGCCACCGACGTGCTGATCGGCGGGAAGGTCGCCGTGGTCTGCGGCTACGGCGACGTCGGCAAGGGCTGCGCCCAGTCGCTGGCGGGCCAGGGCGCCCGCGTCGTGGTCACCGAGGTCGACCCGATATGCGCGCTGCAGGCGGCCATGGAGGGCTTCCAGGTCACCACGCTCGACGACATCCTGCCGCAAGCCGACATCATCATCACGACGACGGGCAACAAGGACATCATCACCGCCGCGCACATGGCGGGGATGAAGCACCAGGCCATCGTCGGGAACATCGGGCACTTCGACAACGAGATCGACATGGCCGGGCTCGCCAAGACGCCCGGGATCGAGCGCGTGAACATCAAGCCCCAGGTCGACAAGTGGGTCTTCCCAGACGGCCACGCCATCATCGTCCTGTCCGAGGGTCGGCTGCTGAACCTGGGCAACGCGACGGGGCACCCGAGCTTCGTCATGTCCAACTCCTTCACCAACCAGACCATGGCGCAGGTCGAGCTGTTCACTCAGACGGGGCAGTACGTGAACGACGTCTACGTCCTGCCCAAGTACCTGGACGAGAAGGTGGCGCGCCTGCACCTCGGCGCGCTGGGCGTGAAGCTCACGACGTTGACCCGGGATCAGGCCGACTACATCGGCGTGCCGGTCGAGGGCCCCTACAAGCCCGACACCTACCGCTACTAGGCGGGGCGAGCACCGAGCCGGGGGGTCAGCCCAGCGAGGCGGTGGCGATCACTGTCCCGCCGGGCGACACCACCTCGGCGGTCCGGAGGTCCTTCGGGTTGACGTGCAGCGGTGCGATCCATGCGCCGTAGCCGCTCTTGGCCGTGAACGTCCCGACCCAGTGGGTCAATCCGTCGTTGGTCACCACGACGCAGTCCACCGTCCCCCGGGCGCCGGAGTCGGCCAACATCATGGACATCCACGGCTGCGGGCCCCCGTGCGTGACGACGTGCCCGACGCTCGCTCCGTTCTCGAGCAGGCTGGCCACGGCGACCTCGTGGCGTGTCGTTCCCGAGGCGTTCTGGGCGGGCGGCGAGGGCGACGACAGGGCGAGGGTCAGGCCCACGGCGAGGGCGACGACGGCCGCCGCGGCCGCCAGCACGGCCGGCACCCAGCGCGGCGGGCGCCCCCGCCGACGTCGGTGCTCGACGTCGGCGACTCCCATCCGCTCGAAGAGACGCACCTCGAAACCCATGGGCGGCTCGATCTCGGGAGCGACCTGCACCACCGCGTCGGCGGCGCGGGACAACTGCTCGAGCTCCTCGGCGCAGCGCGGGCACGACTCCACGTGCGCGAGGGCGCGCGCCCGCTCCCGCCCGGTCAGCACACCGAGCGCGAGCTCCGAAAGGTCGGCCGCGTAATGCTCGCAGCCGGCTGCCTCCCTGCTGTTCATGTCATCGTTCATCGCTCATCCCCTCCGAGTGTTCGACCACGGCACGCAAACGGATGAGCGCGGTCCGGATGCGCGTCTTCGCCGTGCCGAGGGGGATGCCCTCGGACTCGCTGATCTCGAGCGCGGTGCGGCCGTAGACGGCCGCGAGGACGACGGCGCGCCGCTGCTCGGGCGGGAGCGTCTCGAGGCCACTGCGCACCAGGTCGCGCACGTCGTTGCGGCGCACGGCGTCCTCGGGGTTGTGCTCGTTGCTGCGCAGGGCGGCGGCGGCAAAGTCGTCAGGGTCGGTCGGCACGGCACGCCGCAGCCGCAACGCGTCAATGGCCAGGTTCCGCGTGATCGTGAGGACCCACGAGGCGACCGAGCCCCGGCGGGGATCGAACACCGGCGCGTGCTTCCACACGCGGATCATCGCCTCTTGGGCCACGTCCTCGGCCACACCGGCGTCCCCGGTCATGGAGTAGGCGAGCCCGAAGAGGCGCCGCTGGTAACGCCGGACGAAGGTGACTGCGGCCGCCTGCTCCCCCAGGGCCATGCCGGCCAGGAGGCCTTCGTCCGACAGCTCGCCTTCGGCCACGTGCGATTCTCTCATCGCTCTGGTGTACGGGCGGGGGCGGCGCAGGGATTCCCAATTCCCTGCTGGGAGGGGCAATCCCCCGGCCGCGCCGCCCCGTATCCCCTGCCGTGCAGACCGTCAGCGCCGGCATCCACCACCCGGGGCGCCGTCGGATGGATCGTGTGCACATGCTCTGGGCGCTCTTGTCCCGGGGGCCGCGCCTGTCGCGTCGGCCGGTCGACGTCCTCGCGACGGCTGCCTTCGTCGCCGGCGGCGCCCTCCTCGTCTGGTCGGCGGCCGTGCACTACCACCTCTGGTCCGAGCCCGACGGCTACCGGTCCATCGCGACAATCGGGCCGCTGTTCCTGCTCCAGTCGATCTCCGGGCTGGTCATCGGCGTGGGAGTGGTCGGCGTCCGCCGCCTCTGGGCCGCCCTGATCGGGATCGGGTTCGCCCTCGTCACCCTGGCCGGCTTCCTCGTCTCGGTGACGAACGGCCTCTTCGGCTTCAAAGAGTCGTGGCTGGCCCCCTTCGCCAAGGAGGCCTTCACCCTCGAGGTCGTGGCGGCCGGCCTGCTGATTGTCGCCGGTGCGCTGTGCCTGGCCGGGCCCTCCTCTGGGCGGTCTGGCGACTCGCCCCATACGTAGGGCGGCTCCGGGCCGGGCCCGCGCTCGTTCTCCCGGCGCAGCGCAGGCCCGGCCGGGCTCCGTTCAGCGGAGCCCGGCGAACAGGTCGTCCTCGGGCACCGGCGCGTCGGTGTGGTCGATGGCGCGCACGAAGCTCTCCGAACCCATCACGCGGGCGAACAGCTCCTCGCCCATCTGCAGGAAGAAGATGTTCTCGCTCTGGCTGGCGTGCGCGGCGAGCGACGCGTACTTCTTGCCCGCGACCGCGTTGACGTCGATGATCGTCGTGATCAGCTCGTCGGGCGTCCCGAACTTCGGGTCCTCCTCGATCTCGGTCGGCCGCTCGATCCCCGCCTCGCTGAGGATCTCGCCGAACGAGCGCAGCCGCGACCGTGCGATGGCGACGTAGTAGAGCTTGGCGTCGCCTCCCCACTGGTCCAGTGCCGCCCGGGTGACCCGGTGCGTCTGGATGTGGTCGGGGTGGCCGTAGAGCCCGTAGTCGTCGTAGGTGACGACGACCTGGGGCCGGTAGGCCCGCATGAGGTCGGCCAAGCGGCTCGCCGGCTGGGCGAGCGGGACCTGCCAGAAGGCCTCCGCGGCCTCGTTCTGCGGCCAGCCCGCCATGCCCGAGTCGTGGTACCCGAGCAGCTCGAGGTCCGAGACGGCGAGGGCGCGGCAGCTCGCCTCGAGCTCCTCGCGGCGCAGCGCCACCACGAGCGCCTCGTCGTGCCCCTCGTCGCCGGGCTTGATCCCGCCCGGCGCGTCCCCCAGCTCGCCGTTCGTGCAGGTGACCAGCACCGTGCGCACGCCCTCGCCCGCGTAGCGCGCCAGGATCCCGCCCGTCCCGATCGCCTCGTCGTCGGGGTGCGCGTGCACGGCCATCAGGGTGAGGGGTTGCTCGGGCATGCCTGGCAGCGTAGGGGGCAAGGCCGCCCCGCCGTCACGTCTGCAGGTCGCCCACGGCCGCGGCCAAATTCTCCAGCTCGCTCCGCCACTCCCCCGGCGGCCCGAGCGGGCGCACGATGAACTTGGAGAAGCCGACGTCGAGGAACCGCTCCATCATGGCCCTCAGCCCCGACCGCCCGACCGGGATGATCTCCTCGAGTGGGCGTCCACGGGCGCGTCGCGCCAGCGGGGTCGCCGCCAGCGCGCCGACGTCTGTGCCCTCGGGCGCGTAGGCCAGGCTGACCCCGAAGTGCTCGGGGCTGATGGCGCGCCCGTGGTCGGCGGCCACCTTGTCGATGACCGCCTTGCCCGCCTTCGCGTCAGCGGGCGTGCAGAAGGCCGGGATCCACCCGTCGGCCAGGCGCCCGCACCGCTCGAGCGCGGCCGGGACGTTGCCTCCCAGCCAGACGTCGAAGGGGTCCTGCACGGGGAGCGGCGAGACCGAGACGTCGGCAAACGAGCCCGCGATCCCGTCGTGGCTCACCACCTCGCCGGCCCACAGGCGGCGGAGCACGGGGAGCGCGTCCTCCATCAGAGCCGCGCGCTCGGCGGTCGAGATGCCGATGGCGGAGCGCTCGCCGCCCATGCCGAGGCCCGGGACGAACGTGAGCAGGAAGCGGCCGCCCGACAACTGGTCGAGCGTCCCGACCGCCTTGGCCAGCCGGACCAGGTTGCGCCCGGGCAGGAGCATGGTGGTGCCGATCTTCAGCCCCGGGCAGGCGCCCGAGACCCAGGCCAGGCCGACGAGCGGGTCGGGGCCCGGCCGCGTCAGCACCTCGGGCAGCCACAGCGAGTCGAAGCGGGTCTCCGCGATGCCGCGCGCCAGGGCGACCATCGCCTCTGGCCCCAGGGCCTCGCCCCCGCCGCTGATGCCGATGCGCACCTTCACGGCGCATCGCCCCCCGGCGCGTCGGCCAGCGCCGCCACGGCGGCGTCGATGCCCGCGTCGTCCACGTCGTGGTGGGTCACGAAGCGCATCGTCTCGGGCGCGATGGCGTGTGCCAGGACGCCGTGGCCCTCCAGATACGACAGCAGCTTGTCCGGCTCGGGGTGCGCGAACGTGACGATGTTGGTGCGGACGGCGGCCGGGTCGAGCCCGCAGGTGGGCCAGCGAGCCGCCACCGCCTGGGCCAACCGGGCCGCCCGGGCGTGGTCCTCGGGCAAGCGGTCGACCATCTGCTCCAGGGCGACGAGGCCCGGCGCGGCCAGCACCCCGGCCTGGCGCATGCCGCCGCCCAGCCGTTTGCGGGCCAGGCGCCCCTCGGCGATCACGTCCTCGGGCCCGGCCAGGAGCGAGCCCACCGGGGCGCACAGGCCCTTGGACAGGCAGCACATGACGGTGGTCGCCGCCTCGGCCCAGCGAGCCGCCGGCACGCCCGTCGCCGCCTCGGCGTTGAACAGCCGGGCACCGTCCATGTGGACCGGGACCGGGCCGGCGGCCTGGGCCACCGCCCGCAACCCGTCCTGGGACCAGGGAGCACCCGAGGCGGCCATGTGGGTGTTCTCAATGGCCACCAGCGACACGGCCGGCTGGTGATGGGCGGCCGCCTCGCGCGCCAGGCGGACCTCGCCGGCGCGCAGCATGCCGTCACCGTCGTCGAGCTCGATGAACTGGACGCCGGAGTTGAGCGCCGCCGCGCCGTACTCGTACGCCACCACGTGCTGGCGGCGCCCCGCCACGACCGCCGTGCCCGGGGTGGCAAGGACTCGCACGGCGATTTGGTTCGCCATCACGCCCGAGGGCACGAACAACGCTGCCGGCTTGCCCACGCGGGCGGCGAAGGACTCCTCGAGGGCCCGTACCGTCGGGTCTTCGCCGTAGTCGTCGTCGCCCACCTCGGCGTCGGCCATGGCGCGACGCATGGCCGCCGTGGGCCGGGTGACCGTGTCGCTGCGCAGGTCGACGACCTGGGATCGGGGCACGTCGCGCACGCAATCACGTTAACGGCGGGTGCCCTAACCTGCGGCGATGAGCACGCCCCCGACCCCCGGCCGCGGCGCGGCCTCGTTCCCCGACCCCCAACCGAGCATCAACGACCTGCTCGAGGTCGAGACCCTGGAGGCGGGCCCGGAGCGGGTCGTCATGCGGATCCGGGTCGACTGGCGGGTGCACCAGCCCTACGGGATCCTCCACGGCGGCGTCTCGGCGCTGCTGGCCGAGTCCGCAGCCAGCTTCGGCGCCTTCCTGGCCGCCGGCCCCGACCGCAGGGTGGTCGGGATCGAGCTCAACGCCAGCCACCTTCGCTCGCTCCGCGACGGTCACCTCACGGCTGAGGCCACGCCCGTCCGGGTCGGGCGCACAGTCCAGGTATGGCGGATCGCAATGACTGACGACGACGGCCGTTCCATCTGCGAGGCCCGATGTACGCTGGCGGTCCTCGAGGCAGCGGGCGGCGCGGCGGAAGCGGCGAACCGACCCTCGGCCCCCCAATAATCCAAATAGGCAGCCAGCCGGCACTTGCGTACTATGTCGGTGTGACTGAGGTGGGAAGTCTGATGCTTCGTCCATCCCTGGGAATGATCCTCCCCCCCACTACGCAGGGAGAACTCGTCGCGCACGGTGGTACTACCCTAAGTACTACCGACAGTGCGCCCGAGCTCTCCGAACTGTGCCGGCGCGTCGAGGCCGCCGGTGCGGACTCGCTGTGGGTGGTCGACCATCTCTTCTGGCCCCATCCGATCGGAGAGCCGCTCACCACGCTGGCCGTGGCGTCGCTGGCGACGACGAGGCCGATGCTGGGCACATGCGTGCTGCAGCTGCCGCTGCGGCGGCCGGCGGCGGTGGCCAAGCAGGCCACCGCGCTCCAGCTGCTCTCCGGCGGCCGGTTCGTGCTCGGCGTCGGCGTCGGCATCCACGAGGGTGAGTACCACCGGGCCGAGGTCGACTACCACCGCCGGGGTCGGCTCATGGACGAAGGCGTCGCCAAGGTGCGGGCCGCCTGGGCCGAGCCCGACGAGTCCGACTACGTGATGGAGCCGTCCTCGCCGCCGGTGCCGGTGTGGTTCGGGGGCTCGAGCGCAGCGGCGCGGCGAAGGGCGGCCGCCATGGGCGACGGCTGGATCCCCCTGTTCCTCACCCCGGACGACTACGGGGCGGCGCTGGCCACCCTCCGGCAGGAGACCGAGGACGCCGGCCGGGACCCCGAGTCGGTGGCGGCCGGCGTCGTCGTGTTCGCCTGCGTGGGCGACGACGACGCCCCGGTCCGCGGCGCCGACTGGCTCTCGAACATGTACCGGCTGCCGCCGAAGGCCTTCCACCGCCATCTCGCGGCGGGCTCCCCCGAGACCTGTGCGGAGCGGCTCCACCTCTATGCCGAGGCGGGCGCCCGGCACATCGTCATCATGGTGGCCGGCTCGCCGGCGGTGGAGCACTTCCGCCAGGTGCGGGCCGCCTTCGCCCCCGAGGAGCGGGCCGTGCTGGCGGGGTCGCGGGCATGAGCGCGCACCCGACGGACATCGCCATCCTCGGGACCGGCATGACCGACATGAGCCGGCGCGACCTCGATCCCGAGACGATGGCCGAGCAGGTCGTGCGCGAGGCGGTCGGCGACGCCGGCGTGGCGCCCTCGGACATCGGGCTCGTCATCATGGGCAACGCCATGGCCGGACGGCTGAGCGACCAGGGGTGCGTGCGCGGGCAGACCTGGCTGCGCAAGGCCGGGTTCAACGACGCCGCCATCATCAACGTCGACAACTCGTGCGCCGGCGGCAGCTCCGCCCTGCACCTGGCGACCATGGCCGCAACCGTGCAGGACCGGCCGATCATGGCGCTCGGCGTTGAGAAGATGTGGACGGGCAACCGCGCCGAGACGATGGCGGGGATCGAGGACGGCTTGCCGGCCGAGTACCGCCGCGATCTGCACGAGACGCGCCACGCCGACGACAATCCCGCCGGCAGCATCCTCATGGGGCTGAACAACACCTGGGCGCTGCGGATGATGAACGACGTCGGGACGACCGTCCGTCAGATCGCCGCCGCCGCGGTGAAGGCCTTCGACCACGCCTCGCGCAACCCGCTGGCCCAGTGCCAGCGCACCGTCACCATCGACGAGGTGCTCGAGGCCCCGCAGGTGGCGGGCGTCCTGACCCGCCTCATGTGCAGCTCGTTCACCGACGGCGCCGCCGCGCTGGTCCTGGCCGGGCCCGGGGTCGCGGCGCCGGCATCGGCGCCGCGCATCGTCGGCTCCGTCGCCCGCTCGGGTAACGGAGTGATCGACTACCACGATCGCCTGACCCAGGCGGCGGAGGCGGCCTGGGAGGCGTTCGGGTGGGGGCCCGAGGACGCCGACATGGTCGAGCTGCACGACGCGACGGCGGCAGAAGAGCTCTACGCGCTCGAGTCCCTCGGCTTCTTCGGCCCCGGGAGGGCCGGGCCGGCGACCGAGGCCGGCGAGACGGGGGTCGACTCCCCCGGTCTGGTCGTGAATCCGAGCGGCGGCCTGGTGGGCCGGGGGCATCCCCTCGGCGCCACCGGCCTGGCGCAAGTGGTCGAGTTGGCGACGCAGCTCCGCGGCCGGGGCGGTACCCGGCAGGTGGCGGGCGCGCGCGTCGGGGTGGCAATCAACACTGGCGGGATCATCTATGGGGATGCCGGGTTCGTCGGGATCCATGGAGTCCGCGCCGGGATGGAGACGTGAGAGGGATCAGGGTCTCCGGCTGGGGAATCGCAGTACCCGACAAGGTGGTCACCAACAACGACATGGCGGCCCGCCTCGACACCGACGACGAGTGGATCGTCGAGCGCACGGGGATCCGCGAACGCCGCATCGGCGGCACGACAACCGGCCTGGCCATCGAGGCGGCGCAGGCGGCCCTCGCCTGCGCCGGGCGCTCAGCCGCCGACATCGACAACCTGATCCTCGCCACGACGACGCCCGACGGGCTCGTCCCGGGATCGGCGCCGACCGTGCAACACGGGATCGGCATGCGTGGCGGCGCGGTCGACCTCAACGCGGCCTGCTCGGGCTTCGTCTACGGCCTGGTCGCGGCGGCCGGCCTCGTCGCCGTCGGATCGGGGCCTGTGCTCCTCGTCGGCTCCGAGACGCTGTCGCGCATCACCGACATGGACGACCGCAAAATCGCCATCCTGGTGGGCGACGGTGCGGGGGCCGTCGTCGTCGAGCCGGTCGACGGGCCCGGAGCGCTGCTGAGCTGGAACCTCAACTCGGACGGCTCGCTCAGGCACCTGCTCAAGTGCGACCACGGCGCCACCCTGTACATGGACGGCAAGGAGGTCTTCCGCCGCGCCGTCCGCGTCGTCGTGGAATCGGCCGAGCGGGCCATGGCCGACGCCGGCCTCGGGCCCGACGACATCTCGCTGCTCGTGCCGCACCAGGCGAACGTGCGCATCATCCACGCCGCGTGCCAGCGGCTGGGCATCCCCGTGGAGCGCACCGCCATCGTCATCGATCGCTACGGCAACACGTCGTCCGCCTCCGTCCCCCTGGCTCTGTACGACGCCATCGAGACCGGCCGGGTGCACGACGGCGACCGGCTGCTGCTCACCGGGTTCGGCGGGGGGATGACCTGGGCCAGCGCGGTCCTCCGCTGGATCACATGAGTCACTGGCAGGAAGGGGCGGACCTCGCCCTCGTGGTGCTCGCGGCCGGGCGCGCCAAGCGCTACGGCGGCTGTAAGCCACTGGCGCCGGTCGGCTCCCACGGCGAGGCGGTGATCGACCTCGTGGCGTCCGACGCCCTCGCCGCGGGGTTCACCACGATCGTGCTCGTGCTGAGCCCGAGTACCGGTCCGGCCATCCGGTACCACGTCGAGCACACATGGCCCGGTGCGGTCGACGTCCACTTCGCCACCCAGCCCGTGCCCCGCGGCACGGTGGACGCGGTGCTCGCCGCGGCCGACTTCGTCGGCGATGCGCCGTACGCGGTGGCCAATGCCGACGACATCTACGGGCGCGACGGCTGCGCCCTGCTCGTCGAGCACCTACGCGGAAACGGCGACGTCAACGCGTTGGTGGGCTACCGCCTCGCCGACGCGGTCATCGGGTTCTCGCCGGTGACCAGGGGCATCTGCCGGGTGGCCGACGACGGCCGCCTCCTGGGCGTGGACGAGCGGCGCCAGGTCACCGCGCTCTTCGACGGTGGGTTCGTCGCCGATGACGGCCGGGAGCCCAAGGAGCTCTCCGCCGACGCCCGCGTCTCCATGAACCTGTGGGGCTTCACCCCCGCCTTCCACAAGGTCCTCCGGGCCGCCATGGACGCCGCGGTCGACGCGTCCGAGGAGGCCGAGGTCCTTCTGCCCGAGGTGGTGGCGCGGTCGCTCGATACGAGCGTGTTCTCCGTGCTGCCGGCCACGGGCCGCTGCCTCGGCGTGACGCATCCCGACGACCTCTCGCTGGTCCAGTCCGAGCTGAACCGGCAGGTGGCGGCCGGCGAGCGCCCGGCCGGGCTCTGGCCCTCGCTGCGTTGAGCCCGACGAATCAGGCACCACCGCGCTGGCGGCGTTCGCGGGAGGCCCCGGAGCGGCCGAACCGACCCCGGACGCGACGCAACCCCGAGTAACCGTTCGGCCGAAACCTCACGTGCTCCTCGGGGCTACGTCCACGATGGGCCGCTGGCTCGCGCTGGGATCGTGTCGGACAATCCCCGCCCGAGCCGGCCTCGGCGACTCCAGGGAAGCCACCGTGACGCACCACGGACCATCTCAGAACGGATCTTTCGGCCCACTCCGGTCACGTGCCCCTTGCGGAACTCGCTCCCATCCCTCGATCTCGCCTTGCAGCGTTCTCTCGGCTTCCGTCCGTTCGGCCTTGCGGCTTCCCTTCGGGCTTCCCTCGCTCCTACCTTGCGGTGCTCGCTTGAGGTTCGGCGGGCTTTTGTCTCCGAACTGGTGACAGGTTGCACTTCCCGTCACGCAAGGTCAATGGGATTTCGCGAAATCCATACCTTCTCCCCACCTTTCTCCCGGTCATCCCCAAGCGATCCACCGCCATCCCCAGATCTTCCCCATGGTGGCCACACGGGCGCTGCGTCGACTACGACGGTGTCACGTAGGCGCCCGAGATCCCGCCGTCGACCAGGAACGTCGACGCCGTGATGAACGACGAATCGTCCGAGGCCAGGAACGCCGCCGCCGCCGCGATCTCCGACGCCTCGCCGAACCGGCCCATCGGGACGTGCACCAGGCGGCGGGCCGCCCGTTCGGGGTCCTTGGCGAAGAGCTCAATGAGCAGCGGCGTGTTCACCGGCCCCGGGCACAACGCGTTGACACGCACTCCCTGGCGCGCGAACTGCACTCCCAGCTCGCGCGACAGCGCGAGCACGCCGCCCTTGCTGGCCGTGTAGCTGATCTGGCTCGTCGCCGCGCCCATCACCGCGACGAACGACGCCGTGTTGATGATCGAGCCCTTGCCGCGCGCCAACAGGTGCGGCAGCGCGTGCTTGCAGCACAGGTAGACCGATGTCAGGTTCACCCGTTGCACGCGCTCCCACGCGTCGAGGCCCGTCTCGAGGATCGAATCGTCGTCCGGTGGGCTGATGCCCGCGTTGTTGCAACAAATGTCGATGCCGCCCTGCCGGGCGGCCACCTCGGCGTACAGGGCTTCCACCTCGTCCGAGGACGTGACGTCCGCCCGGACGAACTGGCCGCCCACCGCCGCCGCCACCTCGCCGCCGGCCTCCTCGTCGAGGTCGACCACCGTGACCTTGGCGCCCTCGCTGGCGAAGCGCTCGCACATGGCGCGGCCGATACCGCCGGCGCCGCCGGTGACCACGGCTACCTTGCCTTCCAGGCGGTAGGCATAGGGGTTGGTGTCGCTCATGTCTCTCCTTCGCGGGCGCCGGGCGCTCCCGCGCCCGGGCGGTCCTAATCCGAACTGATGAAGACGTTCTTGATGTCGCTGAACGACTCGAGGGCGTCGGGACCGAGCTCGCGGCCGAGGCCCGACTGCTTCACGCCCCCGAACGGCGTCCAGTAGCGCACCGAGGAGTGCGAGTTGACCGACAACGTGCCCGTCTCGACGGCGCGTGCCACGCGCAGGGCTCGCCCCACGTCACGCGTCCACAACGAGCCCGACAACCCGTAGGGCGTGTCGTTGGCCAGCCGGACCGCGTCCGCCTCGTCGTCGAAGGGGATCACCACGACCACCGGCCCGAAGATCTCCTCGGTGGCGGCGCGGTCGCCGGCGTCGACCGGAGCGAGCACGGTCGGCGCGAACCAATGGCCGGGACCGTCGGGGCACGACCCCCGCACTGCCACCGGTGCGCCCTCGGGCACGAAGGAGGCGACCGTGGCCTTGTGGCCCGCGGAGATGAGCGGCCCCATCTCGGTCGACTCGCGGGACGGGTCGCCCACCACGACCCCCTGGACCGCCGGCTCGAGCAGCGCCATGAAGCGCTCGTACACGGAGCGCTCCACCAGAAGACGCGACCGCGCGCAGCAGTCCTGGCCCGCGTTGTCGAACACGCCGTAGGGGGCGCGCGCCGCGGCCAGCTCGAGGTCGGCGTCGGCGAAGACGATGTTGGCGGACTTGCCCCCGAGCTCGAGCGTCACCCGCTTGACCTGCGCGGCGCAGCCGGCCATGACGGCGCGCCCCACCTCGGTCGAGCCGGTGAAGCACACCTTGCGCACGGCCGGGTGGGTGACGAAGCGCTCCCCCACCACGCGGCCCGGGCCCGGGAGGACCTGCAGCACGCCGTCGGGCAGGCCGGCGTCGAGCGCCAGCTCGCCGAGGCGCAGCGCGCTGAGCGGGGTCAGCTCGGCCGGCTTGAGCACCACCGTGTTCCCGGCCGCCAGCGCCGGGGCGAAGCCCCAGCCCGCGATGGCCATCGGGAAGTTCCAGGGCACGATGATCCCGACGACGCCGAGCGGCTCGTAGAACGTGACGTCGAGGCCGCCGGGCACCGGGATCTGACGGCCGCTCTGGCGCTCGGGTGCGGCGGCGTAGAAATCGAGGACGTCGCGCACGTTCCCGGCCTCCCAGCGCGCGTTGGTGATCACGTGGCCGGCGTTGGCCATCTCGAGCGCCGCCAGCTCCTCGAGGTGCGCGTCGACGGCGGCGGCGAAGCGCCGCAGCAGACGGGCCCGGTCCCCCGGGGCGACGGACCGCCACGAGACGAACGCGTCGGCGGCCCGGGCGATGGCCGCGTCGACCTCTTCGACCCCGAGCCCCGCCACCGTCGTGATGGCCTCGCCGGTCGCCGGGTTCTCTATCTGCACGGGCCGATCTTTGCCCAAGTCGCCGCGGCCTCCCCAACCGGCGCACGGACCACCGCCACGGCACCGCCGATACAGTGCGGAGCCGTGCCCGAGCCCGCAGCGCCGCCGACGTCCGTGGAGTTCAACCTGGCCAAGGCCTTCGACACGCTCGTCGAGTCGCTGGCCGATCGCGAGTGCATCGTGTGGCGCGACCGCCGCCTGACCTACGCCGAGGTCTCCGAGCGCTCACGCCGGCTGGCCGCGTACCTGCACGGCCGAGGCCTGGGCGTGCACCGCGAGCGCCGCGAGCTCCAGGGCTGGGAGTCCGGTCAGGACCACGTGGCGCTCGCGCTCTACAACGGCAACGAGTACCTCGAGGGGATGCTCGGCTCCTACCGTGCCCGCGTCGCCCCGTTCAACGTGAACTATCGCTACGTCGGCGAGGAGCTGCGCTACCTGCTCAACGACGGCCGGCCGCGTGCGCTCGTCCTGCACTCGTCGCTCGCGCCGACCTTCGCCGAGGTGCTGCCGACCCTCGACGCGCCGCCCGACGTGCTGCTCCAGGTCGAGGACGAATCGGGCCACGCCCTCCTGCCCGGGGCGGAGTGGTACGAGGAGGCCTTGTCCAAATCCTCGCCCGACGGCGCGCCGGTCGATCCGTCCCCCGACGACCTCTACATCCTCTACACCGGGGGCACGACCGGCATGCCCAAGGGGGTGTTGTGGCGCCAGCACGACATCTTCATGGCCGCCATGGGGGGGCGGAAGGTGGGCACGTGGGAGGTCGTGACGAGCTACGAGGGACTCACCGAGCGCCTGGCCGACAGCTTCCCCGTCCGCCTGCTCGTGCTGCCGCCACTCATGCACGGCGCCGCCCAGTGGGCGTGCTTCATGTTGATGGCGCAGGGGGCGACGCTCATCTTCCCCGACGACACCCGGCGGATGGACCCCGACGACGTGTGGTCCACCGTCGAGCGCGAGAAGGCCCACTCCATGACGATCGTGGGTGACGCGATCTTGCGGCCGCTGCTGCTGCAGCTGGACAAGAAGAGCTACGACCTCGCCGCCTTCTTCGCTGTCGGCAACGGTGGCGCGCCCCTCACGCCGGCGGTGCGCGCCATGGCAGTCGAGCGGCTGCCCAACCTGATCATCTCGGACTCGGCCGGGTCGTCGGAGACGGGCGCGCAGATGCACGTCACGTCCGCCGACCCGATCGAGGTCGGCACGTTCCTGCCGGGGCCCGGCACCGTCGTCGTGGACGAGGCCCTCGAGCACGTGCTGGCGCCCGGGCACGCGGGCATCGGGTGGCTGGCGCAGACGGGGAGCGTGCCGATCGGGTATCTCGGCGACGAGGCCAAGACGGCGCGGACCTTCCCGGTGATCGACGGCGTCCGCTACTCCATCCCCGGCGACCGGGCCCGGCACCTGGCCGATGGCCCGATCGAGCTGTTGGGTCGCGACTCGGTGACGGTCAACTCGGGCGGCGAGAAGATCTTCGTCGAGGAGGTGGAACGGGCCATCGCCGGGCATCCCGCCGTGGCCGACGTCGTGGTCACGGGCCGGCCGTCGGAGCGCTGGGGCTCCGAGGTGGTGGCGGTGGTGCAGCTGGCCGAGGGGGCCGACGGCGACGGCGGCTCCATCGTCGAGCACGCCTCGGGCTTCATCGCGCGCTACAAGCTGCCCAAGCAGGTCGTGTTCGTGGAGCGGATCCAGCGCTCGCCCTCGGGGAAGGCCGACTACCGCTGGGCCGCCGAGACCGCGGTCAAGGAGGCATAGACACGGCGGATCCGGTGATCCTCACGACGCCGCGCCTGGTGCTGCGACCGTTCCGGGACGTGGACCGATCGCCGTTCTTCGCATTGAACACCCACCCCGCCGTCGTCGACTCGCTGGGCTCCGCCCCGAGCCGGGCCGAGAGCGACGCCATGATTGAGCGCTACGGCGCCGAGCTGGCGCGGGAGGGGTGGGGCCTGTGGACCGTCGAGGTGCCCGGTGACACCACCTTCGCCGGGATGGTCGGGCTGCACCGCGTCCGGCCCGAGTTGCCCTGCGCCCCCGCCGTCGAAATCGGGTGGCGGCTCCACCCCGACCACTGGGGACACGGCTACGCCTCCGAGGCGGCGTCGGCGTCGCTGCGCTTCGGCTTCGAGCAAGCGGGATTGGAGGAGATCGTGGCGTTCACGACGGACGCTGAACACGCGCTCGCAGGCCGTCATGGAGCGCATCGGCATGGTGCACGACCCGGACGGGGACTTCGACCACCCCTCGGTGCCCGAGGGCAGCCCGCTGCGGCGCCACGTGCTCTACCGGGCCAGCCGGACGTCCCAGGCGTCACACGCCGCCCCTACGGTGGCACCATGAGCAAGGGCGACGGTGCCGGTGGCGGCGTCTCGCGGTGCCCCTGGGTCGGCAGCGACCCCGAGATGGTGGCGTACCACGACACCGAGTGGGGCGTGCCGGTCCACGACGACCCCACCCACTTCGAGTTCCTCGTGCTCGAGGGCGCGCAGGCCGGGCTCAGCTGGTCGACGATCCTCAAGCGGCGCGCCGGGTACCGCAAGGCCTTCGCCGGCTTCGAACCGGCCAAGGTGGCCCGCTTCACGCCGGCCCGGATCGAGAAGTTGCTGGCCGATCCCGGCATCATCCGCAACCGGGCCAAGGTGGGGTCGGCGGTGCGCAACGCGCGCACCTTCGTGGCGGTGCAGAAGGAGTTCGGCTCCTTCGACGCCTACATCTGGGGCTTCGTGGGCGGGCGGCCGGTCGTCAACAAGTGGCGCCGCGTCGCGCAGGTCCCGCCGATCTCGGCCGAATCAGAAGCGTTGAGCAAGGACCTCAAGCGCCGAGGGTTCAGCTTCGTCGGACCGACGGTCTGCTACGCGCACCTCCAGGCCACCGGGCTCGTCAACGACCACCTGGTGAGCTGCTTCCGTTACTCCGAGCTCACAGGTTCCGGCACATGACGACGCGGGCGCCGAAGCGGCCGAGGACCGGCGGCTCCGGCGGCAGCCCGCGCGCGACGAGCCAGTCGTCGACCGGTTCGAGCTCGACGAATCCCTCCGACGCGTAGAAGGGGCCGTTCCAGGGGACAGCGTCGCGGTAGGTGGCGAGCGTGAGCTCGCCGTAGCCCTTGCGCCTGGCCCAGTCGGCGCCGGCGCGCAGGAGCGCCCGCCCGATGCCGCGGCGGCCGTGCCCGGGGTGGACCGAGAGCTGCTCGAGATGGGCGCGGACCGTGCCCACCGGGTCGGCGACGCCGTCGATCCGGCACAGCCCGACCGGCGGGTCGCCGGCCACCAGGACGACGAGGGCGGCGCCGAAGTCCTCGACGGTGCCCGGACCAGGCAATGGCCCGATGCCGAGAGGCTCGAACATGGTGTCGGCCGCCGCCTCGAGCGCGGGAAGGAGGGCCAGCTCGTCGGGACGCGCCGGCCTGATGTCGTCCACCGGCTGGACGGTAGCGTGACGGCCCGTGCGAGCCGTCGTCTGCAACCAGTTAGGACCGCCGTCGCTGTTGCGCGTGGAAGAGCGGCCGGATCCCGAGCCGGGTCCGCGCCAGGTGGTGGTCGACGTGGAGGCGGCGGGCGTGAACTACGTCGACGCGCTGTTCGTCGGGGGGCAGTACCAGATCAAGCCTGCGGTGCCCTTCGTGCCAGGGACCGAGTCGGCGGGGCGCGTCGCAGCCGTGGGCGCTGAGGTGTCCGACGTGCAGGTCGGCCAGCGCGTCCTGGTCTCGGCCGGCCTCGGGGGCTTCGCCACCAAGTTGGCGGTGTCGGCGCCAGCGGTGACCGTGCTGCCCGACGTACTGGACGCGCCCCGGGCGGCGACGTTCACCCAGAGTTACAGCACCTGTCTGTTCGCGCTGCGTTCCCGGGCGCAGGCACAGCCGGGCGAAGCCGTGCTGGTGCTCGGCGCGGGAGGCGGCGTGGGGCTGGCCGCCATCGGCGTGGCCCGAGCGCTCGGGTGCCGCGTGCTGGGCGTGGCGTCGAGCGAGGAGAAGCGGGCGGCGGCCCTTGCAGCGGGCGCAGAGGCGGCGCTCGACCCGGCGGCCGAGCCGGTGAAGGACGCCACGCGGGCGTGGGCCGGGGGCACCGGCGTCGACGTGGTGGTCGACCCGATCGGAGGCGCGCTGGCGGAGCCGTCGCTGCGGGCACTGGGCGACCGAGGGCGCTACTGCGTCATCGGCTTCGCGGCGGGCGACATCCCCTCGATCCCTCTCAACCAGGTGCTGCTGCGCAACCGCACGGTGCTCGGCATCGACTGGGGGATCTGGGCCATGCAGCACGCCGACGAGCAGCGCGCCCTGCTGGACGACCTGCTGGTCATGGTGGCGTCGGGCGCCATCGACCCGGTCCATCCGGTGGAGTACCCGCTGGCGGACGTCGCACAGGCCCTCGAAGACCTGCTGGGCCGGCGGGTGGTCGGGAAGATCGCGCTGATCCCCTGAACTGGCCGGATGCGCGAGCTCTCACTAGTGAGAGCCGGGCGGACTTCCTGCAGAGAGGGGCTTCGGGTGTTGGTTGGCCGCCGCTGGAACCAGTTGGCGCTTGAACTGATGCCGTATTCCGGACGCTGGACCAGCGAAGAGCTTCTTCGTTGTCAGCTGTGTCGCGGTCATTTCCACCTTTTCGACAACGGACGGCGGGAGGAACGAGAACTTCTCACACCACTCCGAGATCGTCCCGCCCACACGAACCGGCACGTCGACGTCGCCGGTCGTCGTGACCCCTCCATAGTGGATGTAGGAACCGTTGTCGGTAGTGATGACGGGGGGGGTGGAACTGATGTAGGCCCGTGTGCTGCTTCTCGTGGAGTAGCCGACGTTGGTCCAGCACTGCAAGTTCTCAGCGCCCGACGTGTAAACGTCCGCAGTCGCCACGACTGCGTAATCACCCGACTGCGAGGGGGACGTATGAGCGACGATCTCGGGTGTGCTTACTGGGAGGCTCGTATCCGGGGCTGCATAGGTGTAGTACCCCGCCACTGCACCGGCGGGACCCCCGGCACCCGTTGCGCCTTGTGCGCCGCTCGGCCCTTGTGGGCCAGCAGCACCCTGAGCCCCCGCTGCGCCCTGGGGGCCTTGTGGGCCCATGGCGCCCTGAGAGCCCTTCGCCCCTTGAGCTCCAAGAGCGCCCTGGGCACCGGCTGCACCCTGCGCTCCGGCCGTGCCCTGAGCACCTAGCGCTCCCTGTGCGCCCTTCGCCCCGGCTGCACCCTGCGCTCCGGCCGCGCCCTGAGCACCTGGTGCGCCCTGTGCACCTTTCGCCCCGGCTGCACCCTGCGCTCCGGCCGTGCCCTGTGCACCTGGCGCGCCCTGTGAGCCCCTCGCCCCGGCTGCACCTTGCGCTCCGATCGTGCCCTGAGCACCCTTCGCACCCTGAGCGCCTTTCGCCCCTTGGGAGCCGGCCTGATTCCAGGAGATCTTCGTCGTCCCGTGCGGGCAGACCGCACCGGCCGTGAGGTAGGTCATCGCATCGGTCGTGTCGGAGTAGCAGGCGTAGATCTTGGCGGTCACATTCAAGATCCTCGTGCTCGCCCCCGCCTGCAAGGTGGCCGAGGTCATTCCGCCGACGACCGCCGCGGCGGCCAACCCCGTCGCGACCTTCTGGCGCCGCGACGACCGCTTCTTTTTTCCCCTGCCCTTTTGCGGATTCACCGTGCTTCCGAAACTCGTCATGAGTTCGCCTCGCAATCGGGATCGCTGATCTCACCATAAACCGGGTTGCTTGCCTGGTCAACGGGGATTTAAGACCGGAGACACCCAGATTTGCCAAGACGAGGACGCGATTGCTCGGCTGCATCCGTTGGCATCGATGGACCCGTGAGAGCGCTTCCTCGCCTAGGGCCGCGTCAGCGCGTCAGGCCGAGTCAACAGAGCAGGCCACCACCTGGGCCAGGTTGAGCACCTGGCCCGAGGCACGGGCCCGCAGGGTGCGATCGAGCTCTATGAAGACGGGGCTCTTGACCACGGCTCCGTCGTCCCAAGGAATCAGTGCGGAAAGCCATCGAGCGCGGCGCGCGCCGCCCGGAGGGCACCGACCGTCTGGGGGTTGGAGTCCTGCACCACCTGCTTCGCCGCCTTCACGAGCTCGATCTGCGCGTTGAGCTCCGCGCCCGGGACGTCCTCGGCGACCGGGACGTCGCTCGTCTCGCCCACCACCGTCCCTTTGGGGTCGACACCCCACGACGCCGTGCTTGTGACCCCGGCGATCCAGGCGTCGCTCTCAGCCGTCTGCGCATCGAGCCGGGCGAGCGCCGCTTCCAGCGCGTCGAGGCGGTCGGAGGTCTGCTGTTCCAGGTAGGCGTCGACCTCGCGCTCGACGGCCCGCAGGTCCTGCTCGAGCGTCGCATCGACCTGGACGTCCCGCTCGACCGGTGCCGGTCGGTCGTGGTCGTGGCGGCGCCGGAACATCGAGAGGCTCAGGAGTTCACGACGTGCAGCGGGAACGTGAACGTTTTGTTGGCGACGACCAGCGTGTAAGAGCCCGCGGGCACCCGCTGCGTGCTGTTGGGCTTGTCCTGGCTCCAGCTGCCCGTCCCCGAGACCGTGGCGTTCGGGGCCAGCTGCGCGAAGCCGAGCGCGGGGCAGTTCACCAGCTGGGATCCGGGCCACACCTCGTGGTGGCGGGCGCTCTCGACCTCGAAACCGATGGAGCCGCACGGCCCGGCCTCCAGCGTCGTCACCGTCGGTCCCGGTGCGGCCCCGGCGTAGGGGGCGGTGTAGTTGCACGGGGTTGTCCCGCCGTTCTTCACCGTGAAGTCAATGTCGAGGTTGTGCCCCGGGTGCAGCGTCAGCGTGTTGACTGCGACCAGCATCTCGGTCGTCTTGGCGGAGCACTCCCAGAATTTGATGTGACCCAGCACCGCCATCTTCGGACCCGAGTGATGGCCCGACGAGGTGGTCTTGGCCCCGGCCGGTACGACGGGCGCCACCAGGAGAAGTCCTATCGCAACCGGAACGGTGGCCAGCGCCGCAGCCCACCGCCTCTTTCTCGCCATGTCCCTAGCCTGCCGCATCGCCGATCGTCCCGGGGCGCGGTCAGTCGGAGAAGGCCGGGATGACCTCGGTCCCGATCAGCTCGATGGTGCGCATGACCGATTCGTGAGGGATCTTGTACGGGTTGACCAGGCAGAGCAGCAGGTCGACCCCGGCCGCCTCGTAAGCCCGGCAGGCCTCGATGCACTCCGCCGGCGTACCCAGCACGCACGCGTTCGAGTCCATCAAGTACTCGAGGCTCAGCAGGTCCAGGAGGCCCGAATCGTCCGTCTTCTTCATGTCCGCGGCGTAGGCGTAGGTGCCGAGGGACTCGTTGCGCTCGGCCATCCAGTCGGTGAGGGTGGCGATCTGGCGAGCGCCGGTCTTCGGGTACCACTCGAAGGACTCGCGAGCCTCGGCGATCGCAGCGTCGCGGTCGGGCGCGCAGATCGCCATCGTGAAGGTGGCCGCCGCGTTGTGCACCGTCGCACCGAGCGGCGTCGTGCACCCCTTGATGGCCTCCCGGTAGATGTCGATCTTGCGCTCGACCTCCGCCGGCGGCAGCCCGACCGCGAACGAACACAGCCCGAGGCCGAGCTCGCCCACCTGCGCGTGGCCCTCGTCGCTCGTGGTGGCGCCCCACAAGGGCGGGTGCGGCTTCTGCAACGGCTTGGGCTGCACCCGTCGCCGCGGCATCTGCCAGAACTCGCCGGCGAACTCGTACTCGTCGTTCGTCCAACAGCCCACGACGTGGCCGATGGCCTCCTGCCACATGCGCCGGCTCTCGGCCGGGTCGATGCCGAAGCCCTCGAGCTCGGCGCGGGTCGCGGAGCGCCCGGTCCCGAGGTCGACCCTTCCCCCCGACAGCAGATCGAGCACGGCCGCCGACTCCGCCGTGCGCACGGGGTGGTTGTAGGGCTTGGGCATGAGGCGCACGCCGTAACCGAGGCGGATGCGCTCGGTGCGCGCCGCGATGGCGCCGTAGAGCACCTCGGGGTTCGAGCAGTGCGAGTACTCCTGGAGGAAGTGATGCTCGACCGTCCAGAAGGCGTGCCAGCCGAAGCGGTCACCTGCGATCGCCTGCTCGAGCGTGTTGCGGTAGGCGATCAGCTCGCTGTCCTCGTTCCAGGGGCGCGGGACTGGGATCTCGTAGAACAGCGCGAACTTCATGACGTGGGCTCCCCCCGGACGGCGGCCCGGGGGACGTCCCGGGCTAGAACAGTGCCCTGCTCCTATCAGCCCGGCTCACCCGGGCGCAACCAAACGGGGAGGTTCCATGCGTGGCTTGGAGGACCGGACCTACGTCGTGACCGGCGCCGCCTCGGGCATCGGGCGGGCGACGGCCGAGCGCCTGCTGGCCGAGGGGGCGCGCGTCGTGGGCGCCGACGTGGCCGAGCCGGCCGAGGCCCCCGCGGCGCCGGACCGCTGGACCTTCGTCCGCACCGACGTCACCGACGAGCCGGGCGTCGAGGCGCTCGTCCGTGCGGCCGTGGACTTCGGGGGTGCCGTCGACGGGCTGGTCCACGCGGCCGGCGTGGCCGGTGGCGGCCCCGTGCACACGCTGCCGGCCACCGAGTGGGACCGCGTCATCGCGGTCAACCTGACCGGGACGTACCTCACGGCCAAGCACGTGCTGTCGCAGATGCTGGGCCAGCCCGCCCGCGCCGACGGCCAGCGCGGCTCAGTGGTGACGATTGCCAGCATCGAGGGGATCGAGGGCACCGCCGGCGGGAGCGCCTACAGCGCCTCGAAGGGCGGCGTCGTGATCCTGACCAAGAACATGGCCATCGACTACGCCGGCCGCGGCATCCGGGTCAACGCCATCTGCCCCGGCTTCACTGAGACGCCGATGACCGACGCCGTCTTCGGGCCCGGCATGGAGGCGGCGCGTGCCGACATCTTGCACGAGCACAAGCTGGGGCGGCGCATGGGCCGGCCCGACGAGATCGCGGCGGCCGCGGCCTTCTTGCTCTCCGACGACGCGTCGTTCATCACCGGTCAGGCGCTCGCGGTTGACGGCGGCTACACGGCGGGCCGCGACCACGGCGTGACGGAGATGCTGGGGCTGTCGGGTCCCGAGTAGCCGGCATTCCGGTCATCCGGCCGGCTCGAGAGTCGAGAGTCGAGAGTCGAGAGTCGAGAGTCGAGGGTCGAGAATCGAGAGTCGAGAGTCGAGATTCCGTTGGTGTCTCCAAAAACCATGCACCGACCTGTTTATGGTTTTGGGAGACATCAGGCGAAAGGGGCCTCACGCGGCCCTCACCCGACGGGCCCAACCCCCTCATTCGGCTCCGTGCAACCAGGCCCCTTGACGTCGCCCGCCGCTCCGTAGATACTTAAGTTAATGCTTAACCAATGCCGGCCGGTCGACGGCGTGTTCCGAGCCCTGGGCGACCCCACCCGCCGCGGCATGGTCGAGCGGTTGGGTGAAGGTCCGGCCACGGTCAGCCAGCTGGCCCAGCCCCTCGACATCACGCTGTCGGCGGTCGTGCAGCACCTGGCCGTCCTCGAGGCCGCGGAGCTGGTCCGCTCGGAGAAGGTCGGGCGCATCCGCACCTGCCGGCTGGAGCCGGTCGGCCTGCGGCTGGCGGCGGACTGGTTCGCCGGACAACGGGCGGCCTGGGAGCGGCGACTGGACCGCTTGGGCGAGGTCCTCGCCGAGGATCTGGCGGCAGAGCAGCACACCGATCACGCAGAAAGGAGCACCCAATGAGCGAGAGGACCACCGAGCACGGCACGTTCGTGATCACCCGCACCTACCCGGCGACGCCCGAACGAGTGTTCGCCGCCTGGGCCAGCCGGGACGCCAAGGCGCGCTGGTTCGGCAGTGCCCCAGGCGAGGTGAACGACGCCTTGCAGTTGGACTTCCGAGTCGGCGGCACCGAAACCAACCGTGGCGGCCCGCCCGACGGACCGATCTTCACCTACAAAGCGACTTACCAGGACATCGTCCCGGAGCAGCGCATCGTGTACGGGTACACCATGGACGCCAACGGCACGTTGATCTCGGTCTCGGTCACCACGGTCGAGTTCACCGCCTCCGGAGCCGGCACGACGCTGACCCTGACCGAACAGGGTGTGTTCCTCGATGGCCGCGACACCCCCGCCGTGCGCGAGAAGGGCACCGGCGAGCTCCTCGACCAGTTGGGCGCGGCGCTGGCGTGACCCGACAGGGGGGCGTGTCCGAATCCCTATAGAGCCCCTCCCCCGCCCCGCGATGAGGCAACGCCAGGCGGGTGGGAGTCAGCGGTGCGGCGGGGCCGGCCTAGTAACCTTCGCCGCCGTGACGACCCCTCCCGATCGGCGGATCGTGGCCGAAGCGGTGCCGGCGGTCGCGGCGCTCTATATCCCGCCGGCCAACGCAAACCACCTGATGACGGCGGTGTGGTCGCTCCAATCCGAGGGGATCGAGGTGGTGGTCGGGGGTCCTTCGGGCGAGGCACTCGTCTCGTTCCGGGAGGTGGGGTGCCACTGCCTGGTCGCCAGCAGCACCGCCGACCTCCTCAACCAGGTCTGGGCCCTGCACCGGCTGCCGGTGCTGGCGGTCGGCGACGCCGTCACCCTGCCCGACAACTTCTTGGGCCGGGCACTCGCGCTGATGGCCGACGACCTGCGGGTGGCCTCGGTCTCCTTCTTGTCCAACGACGCCGGTTTCCTCAGTTTCCCGCAGCGAAACGAGCCCGTCATCCGACCGCCGGACGGCCACGACGCTCGCTCGGTGACGCGCCTCCTGCGCGACCTCGGGCCCCACGAGCCACCCACCCCCATCCCGACGGCCGTCGGAGCAGCCGTCCTGCTGGCCCCCTCGGCGCTGGGCGCGGTCGGCGGATTCGTCCCGGGACCACGCGCCGAGCTGACGGGCTCCGTCGCCGACTTCGCCGCCCGCGCACGGGCCAGGGGCTTCGTGCACCTGCTCGACGACTCGACCTTCTACGTGCGGCACCGGGCCGCCGGCGACATGCCGCACCGGATCGGCACCACCGACGACCTCCACCCCGACGACCGCCACTGGATCCACACGCTGTACCCGAACGAGGTGGTGTTCGTCGACCACGAAGCGCGGTCGAACGTCTCCCCGCTCGGGATGGCCCACGGCCTGGCCCGCGCCAAGGTCCTCGGACTCCGCGTCGTGGTCGACGGCTCCTATCTCGGGCCGATCGAGACGGGCACGCAGGTGTCGATCCTGGCGACGGTCGAGGCCTTGAGCCGCCGGCGTGACGTGCGCGAGGTCGTCGTGGCGTTGCGGTCGGACATTCCTCGCTACGCGGGCGAGGTGCTGTCCTTACCGAAGGTCGTGGCGCGGAGCGTCGACTTCGAGACCCTGGAAGGCCTGGGGCATTGCGACGTCGCCCACCGGCTGATCCAGCCCGACCAGTGGTTCTCGGTCGACCGCTGGCGGACCACCGCCGACCGGGTGGTCCTGACCATCCTCGACCTCATCGCCTACCGCAACGGCGCTTATCACGCGGACGCCGACGAGTGGCTGACCTACCGGGAAGCCATATGGACCGGTGTCGCCGCGGCGGACGCGGTCGTGGTGATCTCCGAGGACGTGAAGGTGCAAGCTGAGCTCGAGCGGCTCCCGGTCGACCCGCAGCGACTCCACGCCGTTCCCTTCGGCACCGAGCACCTCACGGGTGAGGAGTCGACCGAGATCCCGCGTGAGCTCCTGGCGCGGGGCTTCGTCGAGGGCCAGTTCATCCTCGTCCTCGGCACCGACTACGCGCACAAGAACCGCGACCTGGCCCTGGCCGTCCTGGCCGAGCTCCGTGAACGCGGCCATTCCCACGCGCTGGTGATGGCAGGCCCGACGGTGCCGCACGGCTCCTCGCGCCTGAGCGAAGTCACCCGGATGCTCCACGGGACGCCGCCGATCGATTCCGAAGTGTATCTCCTCCCCGACGTCCCGTCGGCCGAGCGCAACTGGCTGATGCGACACGCCGACCTGGTCCTCTACCCGTCCTCCGCTGAGGGCTTCGGTCTCGTCCCCTTCGAGGCGGCGCGCTTCGGCACGCCCACGCTTTTCACACGCTTCGGCCCGCTGCAGGAGATGGCGCCGGACGTCCCCGTCGCCGCCGAGGACTGGTCGCCCGAAGCGCTGGCCGCCGCCGCCGACGCCTTGCTGAGCGACCAGGCGCAGGCTCGTGTGCAGGTTGAATCGTGCCTGGCCGCCGGCGCGAAATACACTTGGGCGGCTACCGCGGAGCGACTGACCGATATCTATCGCCACGTCTTGGCGCTCGCACCCAGATGAGCAGCTGGTGCCACGTGAACGAGGAGGATCCGTGAAAGAAGCACTCGAGGAAGAACTCGACAATCTGTCGCTGACGCAGGCTTTGGTCGACGCGGAGATGGCCACGGCGCGCGTCGTCGACCTGACGGAACGCCTGGTGGACGCGCGCCAGCAGATCGTGAACCTGCGCAGCGAGCTCGAACACCTGCGGATCGAGTACACGCAATACAGGGTCGAGCAGGAGCGAGCCCAGTCCTCGGCTGCCTTCCGGTTGGCGGCGAAGATTTGGGCGGTGCGCAATGCCCTCAGACTCTGAGCCGTCCTGGCGGGTCCTCGTCGCCCTGCTCGTCTACAACGGAGAGGAATACGTCGGGCCCTGCCTGAACTCGCTCTCGCGCCTGGCACCCGGACGGCACACGGTCGACGTCCTGGTACTCGACGACGCGAGCCCCGCCCCAGGCTGGAGCGACCGCTGCCGCGAGATGACGACCAGTTTCGGATTCGGGTACTACCGGACCCCGAGGAACCTGGGCATCCCGCGCAACATGAACCTCGGCATGCTGCGAGCAGTGGACGCCGGCTACGACGCGGTGATCCTGCTGAACGCCGACACGATCGTGCCCGCGAACCTGATCCCGACGCTCATCGGCCCGCTCCTTGAGGACGCGCTCATCTCCTCCACGACAGCTTGGTCGAACAATTCGAGCGTCTACTCCATCCCTTTGAACGACCCGGACCACCTGGGCGAGAAGCCCGAGCTCGTCGACTGGCTCTCCGAACGGCTCGACGAGGAGTTCGATGGAGAGACCATAACGATTCCCTCGGGCGTCGGCTTCTGCATGGCCATGCCCACACGAGTCATCAGCGACGTCGGCCTCATGGACCCGGTCTTCGGGCGCGGTTACTCCGAGGAGATCGACTGGTGCCTGCGCAGCCATACCTTGGGCTACCACTCCGTCCTGACACCGTCGTGTTTCGTCTACCACGCCGGCAGCGGCATCACCAAGGCTGAAGGAATCATCGGCGACGGTGATCACATCGTGCACGCCCACCAGGCGATCATCGACGACCGTTACCCGCTCTACCGCTCCCAACTCATCGCATTGTCCGCGTCGAGCATCATCGACGGCATGTGCGAGCGCGGCCTGAGGCGGATCATCCTGTCCGCGGCGCGGCGCGACGGCTACCGCCTGGAGACCAGCCGACTCCATTGGAGACCCGGCGACGTCGACGTGGTGCGTTTCCGGATCGATCCGGAGGGCGCCGCTCCCGTGATCACGGCGGCCTATGAGGGCTTCGAGACGAGCTTTGCCGTGGGAGAGGGAGGCGTGCTGCCCACGGTCGATGCCATCGTGGGCCAGCCACCCACGGAGATCCGGATCTTCGACCGCGGACCGCGGAGCCACGAGATAGAGGCCGAGGCGGACCGTATGGGCTCGTCGGCCCTCCTCCATCGCGCCCCCTATAGGGAGCGGGTGCTCTGATGTCGAAGGTCAGCGACGCCGCCCGGTCTGGTGGTTCAGCCATCATCCGACGTGCGGCAGCGCTGGCGACACTGGACGGCCCCATGCTGCCCACGCCGGTGCGGGAGGGTGGGCCGTTCGAGCAGATCGCAACTGACGTCGGCCTGCTCTGGATGCAGACCAGCGACGAGGTGATGCGCCCCTACCTCATGCGGCGCGGCCGATGGGAGGAGTCCACCGCCGCGCTGCTCGACAGAGTGCTTCGGCCCGGCGCGCGGTTCCTCGACATCGGCGCGAACGTCGGGTACTTCAGCGTGTTCGCGCACCGCCTTGGCCGGGACATCCAGATCGACGCTGTCGAGCCGCATCCCGTCATCTACTCGCTGCTTCAGGCCAACCTGTGGGCCAACGGCGTCGGGGCCCGGGTCCACAACACCGCGCTCGCGGACAACCGGCGCCTACTCCCCATGTCCTCGCCCCCCATGAACCCAGGCGACTCCCGAGTCGGCGTCCGAACGCCCGACAATCGTTACGACCTGATCGTGCCCGTGATCAGCGCGGACGAGCTCTTCGCCCGCCGGACCTTCGACGTCGTCAAGATCGACGTGCAAGGCTTCGAGCCCGAAGTGGTGCTCGGGATGGAGCGGATCGTCCAGGAGTCACCCGCCATCGTGCTGGTGGCGGAGTTCTTCCCTACGTCGCTCCTCGACCGGGGACTCGATCCGGCCGAGGTCCTCGAACGCTACCGTCGGCTCGGGTTCCGCATGACCGTGAACGACGACGGTGGGACCGGGACGTGTACGGCGACCGAGGTGCTCGAGCACTGCCGGTCCGCCGGCCCGGACGGACAGGTCAACCTGATCCTGACGAGAGACGCATAGCGCTCCAGCGTGGCCACAGAGTTGCGTCATTCCGGCAAGCTTCCGGCATGGACGCGTTCGGACTGGCTCGGCGTCGTCGTGTTCGGCGCGGCCGCGGTCGCGACGCTCGTCTGGTTGGCCAGTCTGGGCCGTGGACTCACCTTCTTCTTCGACGAGTGGGACTTCGTCAATGCCGCGGCCACCACGGGCTACGGGCATGAGGTCCTCCAGCCCCACAATGGGCACCCGTCGATGGTCCCGTACACGGTGTACGAGATACTGCTGAGGACTGTCGGTCTCCGGCACTACTGGCCCTACCAACTCGTCCTCGATCTGCTGGACGTGGCGTGCGGCTGGCTGCTCTTCGTGTTGCTACGCCGGAAGGTGCACCCCGTCGTCGCCGCGGCGGCCGCGGCGGTCCTCATGCTCCTCGGGCCGGCGTGGCAGGACCTGCTGTGGCCGTTCCAAATCGGGTTCCTCGGAAGTGTGGCCGGCGGATTGGGAGCGCTGGCCCTCCTCGACCGCGACACCAGGCGGGCCGACATCGGCGCGTGCGTCTGTCTCTTGGTCGCCGTCGGGTGCTCCGGCGTGGGCTTGCCGTTCCTGGCCGGTGTCGGCGTCGAGCTGCTGTGGAGTCGCCGGCAGTGGTTCCGGCTCTGGGTGCCCGTCGCGCCGCTCCTCCTGTTCGTCGTATGGAACCAGAAGTACGGCCATTCGTCTGTGGCCAGCGCGTCGGCGGGCAGCATGGTGCACACGTCGGCGAACGCGACCGCCACGACGGTCGGTGCCATTTTGGGTCGAGGAACGACCGCGGGTGCCGTGGCGTCAGTCATCCTCGCCGCCCTGGTGGTCGTGGCGTTCGTGCGGAGTCCAGGCCGGGCGGCCAGGTTGGCCATGGCGGTGACCGGTCTCTTGACCTTCTGGGTCCTCACCGTGCTCGCGCGGGGGGCGTCGCAGGGTAGTCCGAGCCGGTATCTCTATCCGGCGGCGGCCTTCGTGTTCGTGGCGGCTGCAGAGCTCCCCTCGCTGATCGCGCAGCACGCGCCGCGGCACCGGTCGACGACTCGCGCCCGGTGGATTCCGGTGGCCGGCATCTTGGCGATCACCGGAATCGTCGCCTACGCCGGCCTGGCCATCTGGTGGAACGCCGATCCGCTCGACCAAGGTGACGTCATCCTGTCGGAAAACTCGACGGTGGTGCGGGCGGAGCTCGGGGCCGTCGTCCTGGCGGGACCGACACTGCCGAGCACCTACCACCCCAACCGACACGGCATGCCCCAGGTCACGGTAGGCCCGTTCCTCCGAGCGGTCGCGGCCTTCGGGTCGCCCGGTGACAGCCGCCGCGCCATTGAGAGCGCGCCCGGGCCGCTCCGCTCGACCGTGGACGCGATGCTGCTCCAGGGTCGTTCGCTCATGGTCTCCCGGATCGGGACCCTGACGTCCGATACGGCGAGCCAGTGCCAGCGGCACCGGCTCGGCACCGACCCTGCGACGCTGACCTTCACCCTTCCGCCCCGAGGCGCGCTGGTGACGGCACCCCGAGCGGCTTACTTGGCCATCCGGGCCCGTTCGTTGTCGAGCGCGTTCTCGGTCCGGCCTCTCGCCATCATGGCCCCGGGTTGGACGAGCCTCGTCAAGTGGTCGACCCTGCCGAACCACCTCGTCTGGTATGTCCAGCTGGCACCCATGCCGTCGCCCGCTCCGGCGGGGTCATCGGTGACCGTGTGCGCCGTTGCGGGGCGCGGTCAGGGAGCCAGGGCCGACGAACTGAGGTCGTAGTACTCCGAGGAGATCCACCCGCCGTCGACGTGGACACGGTGCCGGCGGTCGGGCCGGTAGTTGAAATAGTTCGGGGATATCCCATAGGGGCAATAGTGGCCGACCTGGCTACGACGAGTCCGTGAACGGTCGACGACCCGCGCGCCGCCATGGGCCAGATCGGCCGACCAGATCAGAGTGTCTCCCTTCTTGGGGCGAAATGTCCTCAGCGGAAACTCGAGCCGCTGGCTGTTCTCGTGCAGGAGCCTGGCCCATTCGTCATGCTGCTCAATGCCGTCGCGCGTCGGGTCCCAGGATTTATGCGCTCCGCTGAAGAGGTATTCGGGCAGCCGGTGGCTGCCCTCGTAGTACTGCAACTCGCCAGAGTCCGGCTGCACGTCCTCGAGTGCCGTCCACGACGCGACGAGCTCCATGGGCGAGCTCACGACCACATAGGCCGAGTCCTGGTGAATGCCCTGCTCACTCCCGCATTCGAAAGTCAAGCTCTGGAAGAGCAGCGGCTCGGCGTCGAAGATCAGCGTCAGGAACCTCACGATGCGTGGAGCGAGCAACACCTTGAGGGCCAACGGTCGTGCCGCGTAGACGTCGACGATCCGCATCCGGTCGGGAGGAGTCCCCGGCGTCGGTGGCATGGTGTCGTGTTCACCAGGCGGCTGGGTCAGCAGATCCGGCGCACCATCGCTCCACGCGCGTGCGATGTCGTCACCCAGAGCGTCGCAGTCGGCCTGGGGCACCGCTCCGGGCAGAATCGCATATCCGTTCGCCATCCATTCGGCGATAACCGCGGCTTCCTCGTCCGAGAGCAGCCCGGCGGCTCGTCGTCGTTCGAGCTCGGAAGTCGCGTCGAGCCGATCGGTCCACAGCCCGCCGAATCGGCTGTGAAACCCCGTCGCGCTCGTGGTCATGGTCCCTCCGGTTCGATGATCGCACGCACTTTACCCGTGTCGCCCCATGCCGCCACGACCGGTTCACGGGGGCCGCCCGTCCGAAACCCACCTTGTCCCGCCGTTGCGCCCACCTCGAGTACGTAGCCCGCTACGACGCCGGTTATAGTCTCGGCCGGTGCGTGGAGCGAGGCAATTGTTTTCGGCCCACCGGGCGCCAAATTCGGTGGCTTCCGATCCCGGGGCCACATCGCCGGGATTCGAGTTCAACCTCGATGTCTGCAACGCGGACGGTATCGTCGGCTGGGTCATACACCCGTTGGGTATCGGCGGCGTCCGCGTGCTGCGGCACGATCGGCCCATCGGTCAGGTCAAATGGGGTGAGGCGCGTGCCGATGTGGCTGCGTCGAGACCCGGGGTATCGGGAGCGCGTGATTCGGGTTTCACCGCGGCCTTTCCCGAAGGGACCTTCACCGCCGCGCAACCTGAGCATCTGCTGATCGAATTCACCGCTCGGGACGAAAGCGTTCTCCAGGTGCCCCGCCAGATTTGGCCGGTGAGAGTAGCCGGCGGCGACAACGTCCGGCTCGACTCCTTCCTCGGTCCGCTCCCGGCGGACGTGACGGCCACGCTCACGGAACTCCGGCCAGACGAGTACGACACGTCGGCGGGCTGGAACACCGAGGTGATCGACTACGCGGTGGACGACATCGTTCGGATACTGCACGACCGCGCCTCAATAAAGCCCGTACTGCGCTACGCACACTATTTGCTTTCCATGTCGCAGTCCTTCGAGTACATCGGCTCCCATTTTGATCGGATCAACCGCCTGGTCGACCCCTCGGCGAAGGACTTCGAGGCCGTGGCGTCTTCGCCTCAAGAGATGCTCGCCATCGCGAACCACCTCTACGTCCTCCGAAGCCGCGGCAATCGCGGCGGCATCGTTGAGTGCGGTTGCTTCAAGGGTTTCAGCACGTGCTGCCTGAGCCAGGCCTGCGCGTGGCTTGGGTTGCAACTCCACGTCTTCGACTCGTTCCAGGGGCTCCCACCCTCCGTCGGCGGCTACTACCAGGCGGGAGACTTCCGGGGTACCATGGAAGAGGTCACCGACAACCTCGCCACCTTCGGTCAGCCCGCCTCCGTCGAGCTGCACCAGGGGTTCTTCGCCGAGACGTTGCCTCTGTTCCGCGATCCGATCTCGTGCATCTGGATGGACGTCGACCTCGAGTCATCCTCAAGGGATGTGATGACACTGCTGCCGTTGCTGCCGCCCAACAGTTGCGTGTTCAGTCACGAACTCCCGTCGGACGCCTTCGTTGGGTCCCGTCCGCAACCGGCCGCGAGCGAGGTCCTTCCTCCCATCCTCGATGCCTTCGCTCAACTCGGGGCCGTACCGGTGGGCCGGCACCTGACCGGCTTCCTCGGCGCGATCTGGTCCGACGGCCGCGGCGCACCCGTTCTCGGATCTGACGAGATCGGCCGGATCGTCGAAGCCGCGAAAGTCTGAGAACCGCTACTGCTGCGAGAGCCTGTCGGCCACGGCGCCCTCGAGTCGGGTCACCCGTTGTCCCAGTCGCTCCAGGGCGACGGCGACCACCGGTGGGACCCGATCGGCGTTGATATCGGACAGGGAACCGAGGGCCTCCCGGTCTGCCCCGTGTCCCGGCTCCTCAGCCTGACGGGTGGCACCGGTCGCGGCGATCGGCGGGACGCGGGTCTCGGCGTCATGGCGTTGGAGCAGGATGATGTCCTGGAACTCCAGATCGGCCTGGGGAAGGTAGGCGCGTACGTCGAACCACTCGGACCAGTGCTGGAACACGTACCAGGGCGCATGAAACGTCGTGTGGTAGTAGCTGGGAAAAGCGCTCCCCACAAAAGCGTCCGACGTCATGTAGAGGATTCCGTCGCGTTCGAGCTCCTTGCGCATCACTGCGCCGGTGTCACCTTCGAAGCGAGCGGCGTACTCCGTGAGGCCGAAGGCGAACGGACCGTGCACTGACAGCAAGGCCAGGCCACCGGGCTTCAGGACCCGTTGCAGCTCGGCCAGCCAGAGGTCCTGCATGCGTTGGTCGATGTGCGTGAAAACGCTGTGATTGAGAACCAGATCGAAGGCCTCGTCGGCATAGGGCAATGGCGGCTCGGGGTCGGTCCGCGTGAATTGCATGCCGGGAAGGTGCTTCTGGCACCAGGTGATCGCCTGTTCGTCAATGTCGCAACCATGGATCTCGACGGAGGTGACTTCAGAGAGCAACCAACGGAGGACCCGCGCGCAGCCACAACCGAAGTCGAGAATCCGAGGAAAATCGTCGAGGGTCTTGCCGAGCCCGGCGAGGGCGGTTCTGATGTCGAGGAGCGACTGCCGGCCAGAATCGTCGAACAGCCGCCGACACTCGTCGGCGATAGTGTCGTCAAGTCCTACGACTCGGTCGATCAGGAAGTCGGGTGGCCGCGGGGGCATGTCAGCACCCCGAACGATCTCGTTGCGATCCATTTACCCTGCTTCCTTTCGATGTTCTCGGGTGCGGCCCTGCCGGCACGCTCCCCGATAGACGCGGTTCAGTCTCGCCCAAGGGGTTGAGGGAGGACAACCCGGAATCCAGCGACGCTGAGTTGACGATGAGACGGAATTTCCCAGCCACCGTGGGTCATACGCACCGGGGGAAAGCTGGTGCGCAAGGTCCCCGCGTCCCGATGAAGCTCGACCTCGTCGCCTCCGGTCTCTGCGGCGACGGCATTACCGCCTGGGTTACGGCGGACGCAGGCGCGATCGCCGTGTCCCTGCGGAGAGGTCGAATCCACCCGCGTAGTGTGGGCGACATGGTCCAGAGTCGCGCCTTTGGAGGCGGCAACGCGTCAGCGGCACGCTGGTTCGCGCAGCAGCCGGACTGGTGGGACGGCCACTACGTCCAAGCCGTCGACGACATCGTCGACTTTCTTGCCGGTGACGGCCTGAGCCTCGACGGCCTTCGGGTGCTCGATTTGGGTTGTGGCGATGGCATCATCACCCTGGGATTGGCCTCACGCACGAAGGCCAGCACGGTCCTCGGACTGGACCTCCAGCCAGTCGACAGAGCTTTTCTCGACGGTCAGGCAGCCGAACATGGCGTCGCTGTCGATCAGCCTCACTTGACCTTCGGTGTGTCCGACCGGGGAGCGTTGCCGCTGCCGGACGATTCTGTGGATGTCGTCGTCACGTGGTCGGTCTTCGAACACGTCACGGACATCGCTGGTGTCCTGGCCGAGATCCGACGCGTTCTGGTGACAGACGGACTGCTGTTCATCCAGATTTGGCCGTTGTACTTCTCCGAGCACGGATCCCACCTCTGGCCGTGGTTCGATGAGCCCTTCCCTCATCTCCGCCTTGACGAGGAGGATCTCGTCTCACAGGTCCGTCGTCGTGCCGAATCGGACGAAGTGGCCCGCGCCATGATCGATCTCTACGACAGCTGCAACCAGATCACGATCGACCAGCTCGGCGCCGCCCTTAATGAAGGGGGTTTCTACATCTCCAAGATCGAGACCGACCGCGTTGCCGTCCACATCCCGCCCGAGCTGCAGCAGATGCCTTTGTCGCTCCTCACGACCGAGGGCGTCAAGTTGACGGCAGTCAAACCCGGAGCGCCCGAGGACCCGCCGGTGTGACGCTCAGGTTTTGCGCCAGGCAGCGAGCTTGAAGCCGTTGAGCGCGAGGCGGGACAGCGGAAAGGACTGGAGGTCGGGCGGCACGTGGAAGGGTCCCGTCAGCACCTCGACACGCCCAATGCCGAAGCCGTGTTCGAGCAGGAGCGTCTGGATCTCGTCGAGCGTGACGCCATTGCACGAGTCGTAGGACGCCATTGTCGCGGACAACCATTTGTCCATGTCCCAACCCGACTCGCGAAGGACCTCCCTCAAGGTAGGTGCAGCGCCACCCTCAGGCGTTCCCGGAAGCTGCTCCAATCCCCTCAGCTTCTCCTCGATCCCGTCGCGCCCGTATCGCAGGTGATCGTAAGGACTCAGCCATCGCGCCAGATGGTGACCGTGCTCGGAGTGCCACAGCGGCCAGACCTGCACGAAGAGGAGGCCGTTGGGCTTGATGACGCGCCGCGCCTCGCGCATGTAGCCCTCGCGGTCGAACACGTGCTCCATCACGGACCACGAAACGCCGAGATCGAATTCCGCGTCGTCCGCCTCGATCGAGCCCGGTGACGCCTTCCGAAACTCCAGATTCAGATCGGACAGATCGACGCCCCTGGACTGGGCCGCCCGTTCGAGGGCGACCCGGTCGACGAGGTCGAGATCGAATCCAACGACGGCCGCCCCGGTCAACCGGGCCAAACCCGCGGTCATGATGCCGTCGCCGCACCCGAGGTCGGCCACGGAGCGTCCGATCAGCTCGATACCGTCCTCTCCGAGGAAGGCCCTGACGTCACTGGGTCCGGTGTCCCAGTGGGACTCCCACCAACTGTCGTCACCGACCATGGTGCAATGAGGCCTGGCCACGAGCAGGCAGGCTAGTGGCAGTCCGGCCGCCCCCGAAGGTCCGTCGAACGGTCATCGTTGGTGGTTCCGGCGTCGTCTACCATTGGGCGACCGAAACTCACGTTTTAGGGCGCTCACCTGGGAGTACCCCGGCAGACAAGAGGTACGAGATGGAATTCCGGCGGGACGTGGTCATCGTCGGTGGATGCGGCCACGTCGGACTGCCGCTGGGATTGGCCTTTGCGGACCGTGGCCTGCAGGTCGCGCTCTTCGACATCAACGAGGAAGCGGTCGAGCAGGTCACGCGCGGGATCATGCCGTTTGCCGAAGACGGCGCCGACGAGGTCCTGGAGCGGGTTGTCGGCTCACGACTGGTGGCGACGACCGACCCCGCTGTCGTCTCGACGGCCGAGAACGTGGTCGTCGTCATCGGCACGCCGGTGGACGACCATCTCAATCCGGATCCCAATGCCGTGTCCCACGCGGTCGTTCGGATGAGCGACGACCTGCGCGACGGCCAGCTGCTCGTCCTGCGGTCCACGGTCTACCCGGGCACGACGGCCCTGGTCGAGACGACCGTCGCCCAACTCGGCAAGTCCATCGACGTTGCCTTCTGCCCGGAGAGAATCGCCGAAGGAAAGGCGATGACCGAGCTGTTCGAACTGCCCCAGATCGTCTCGAGTCGCCAACAAAGCGGCCTCGACCGCGCCGAGAAGCTCTTCGGCAACCTGGCCTCGCAGATGGTCCGCATGCAGCCCGAGGAGGCTGAACTCGCCAAGCTCTTCACGAACACATGGCGGTATATCCGATTTGCCATCGCCAACCAGCTCTTCATGATGGCGAACGACTTCGGTCTCGACTATGAGCGCATCCGCGCCGGCGTCACGTTCGATTACCCGCGGGCGAGCGACCTGCCCGGTGCCGGGTTTGCCGCCGGACCGTGCCTTCTCAAGGACACCATGCAGCTCGCCGCGTTCAACAACAACAACTTCGTGCTCGGACATGCAGCCATGATGGTCAATGAGGGTCTCCCGCTCTACATTGTGTCCCGCCTCGAGAGGAGCTACCCCTTGGGGAACATGACGGTCGGCCTTCTCGGCATGTCCTTCAAGGCCGAGTCGGACGACATTCGCTCGAGCCTCAGCTACAAGCTCAAGCGGTTGCTGCGATTCAAGGCGAAGGACGTGCTCTGCCACGACCCCTACGTGACGGTGGATCCCACTCTGTTGCCCTTGGAAACGGTCGCCGAAGGCTCCGACCTGCTCATTCTTTCGACACCTCACAAGTTGTATCGGGATCTTCAGGTGGACGTCCCGATCATCGACGTCTGGGGGATGCTCGGGAATGGGACGGTCTTGTGAGACCGCAGGTGTCGGTCATTGTCCTTGCACACAATGAGGGCGAGGCGATTGTGCCCTGCCTCGAACGGATCCTCAACTCCGTGCAGCTGCCTTGTGAGGTGCTGGTGGTCTACGACTCGCCGGACGACACCACCGTCCCGTGGATCGAGAAGTGCCAACGCGCCGACCCGCGGGTTCTACCCGTACTCAACCTCTTTGGTCATGGTCCGGCCCGAGCTATCCGGTTCGGATTCACGCAAGCCGTCTCGGACGTTGTCGTTGTAACCATGGCCGATGGTTGCGACGACCCAATGCAGATCGATTCTCTGGCTCGACTCGTGGATCGCGGGGTCGCGATTGCGGCCGCTTCACGCTATGCGCGCGGCGGGCGCCAGATCGGCGGCCCGTTACTGAAGAGCTCACTCTCGCGTCTTGCTGGGATCTCGCTGCACCTCTTGGCTCGCGTTGGGACTCGGGACAGCACGAACTCTTTCAAGGCGTACTCGACCGAGTTCGTCAAAAAGGTCGGCATCGATTCTGATGCGGGCTTCGAGGTGGGTCTAGAGCTCGTGTCCAAGGCTCGGCGCCTTCGTCTTCCCGTCGCTGAGATTCCGACGATTTGGCTCGAACGCACTAGCGGGCAGTCCAACTTCAAGCTGCGCAAATGGTTGCCTCACTACATGAGGTGGTATCTCTTCGCGTTCGGGCCGAAGCTGTCGGTTGAGCAGGTACGCAGTGAGAAAGATCCGACAGCCTCCGCTCTTTGAGCTAATCGACAGAGCGCAGCACGACCTAAAATCTCGCAGCAACTAGAAGGAGTGTCATCGATGGCGAACGTCCTCGTTAGCGGCTCTGCCGGTTTCATCGGCGGCTACGTGGTGGAGGAGCTCCTGCGACGCGGTCACGAAGTCGTGGGCATCGACAACTTGTCGAAGTACGGGAAGGCCACCAAGTCGTACGACGATCATCCGGGGTATCGCTTCGTGGAAGGGGACGCACGGGACGTCGACTTGATGACCAAGCTTCTCTTGGATTGCGACCACTTCATCGCAGGAGCCGCCATGATCGGTGGCATCTCGTATTTCCACACATACGCGTACGACCTACTGGCGACGAACGAGCGCGTCATTGCGGCATCGTGTGACGCCGCCATCGAGGCCCACCGAGAAGGTCGGCTGCAAAAGGTCACCTACTTGTCTTCCTCAATGGTTTTCGAGTCGACCACCTCGTGGCCCTCGGCCGAAGGACAGGAACGCGAAATACCACCTCCAATCTCGTCCTACGGGTTCCAGAAACTGGCGGTGGAATACTTCGCTCGGGCCGCACACTCTCAATATGGACTCCCGTTCACGATCCTGCGACCCTTCAACTGCGTCGGAATCGGTGAGCGCAGGGCGCTGGGTGACGTCGAGATCCTGTCGGGCAACGTCCAACTGGCGATGAGTCATGTCGTCCCCGATCTCGTCCAGAAGGTGCTGAAGGGCCAGGATCCGCTCCACATCCTGGGGGACGGCAGTCAAGTTCGTCACTACACCTACGGCGGCGACCTGGCGAACGGGATTGTGACCGCGATGGAACATCCAGCGGCCATGGACGAGGACTTCAACCTGTCGACGTCGGTATCGACCACGGTGCTCGAGCTGGCGGAGTTGATATGGAAGAAGGTCCGTGGTGACACCGAATTCCGCTATGTCTCGGACACCCCGTTCGAACACGACGTCGCGTGCCGCATCCCGGCCACCGAGAAGGCGGCGCGTGTGCTGGGCTTCGAAGCGACGACGTCGCTGAACGACATGCTCGATGAGGTCATCCCATGGATCGCGCGCGCCATCGACGAGGGCACCATTTGACGTTTTCGCGGACACGGCAGGCACGTCGAACCCGGGTCTGGATGAGATAATCTTCGAGTGACAGACACTTCGCCAACCGCCGCCGTTGTTCCCGACAGTTCCACGATGAGCCGGGTCGAAAAGGCCCTCGCGTTCGTCGATCGCGACGGCTTCGGATTGGAGATCGGCCCGTCTCACGCCCCGATCGCTCCCAAGCGAGCGGGGTTCAACGTCGACATTCTCGACTACATGGGCGCCGACGGCTTGCGGGAAAAGTTCAAGGACGAGGGGGTGGACCTCTCTCAAATCGAGGACGTGGACTACGTCTGGGGCGGCGAACCCCTCTATGAGCTGGTCGGGGGCAAGGCCAAGTACGACTGGATCATCGCCAGCCACGTGATCGAGCACGTGCCCGACCTGGCGAGCTTCTTAGGCGACTGTGAGGAGGTCCTGCGTCCCGAAGGCGTGGTTTCTCTGATAATCCCCGACAAGCGTTACTGCTTCGACCACTTCAGGCCGCACACCACGACTGGACAAGTACTGGATGCCCTCGAACGACGAAGCAAGCGTCCTACTCCGGGCAGCGTCTTCGACCACGTCGCGAACTCGGTCGAAATCGCATGGTCCTCTGGCCAGAAAGCAGCGCTCTCTCCCACCTACAGCTTCGACAGAGCGCGATTCCTCTGGGACCATGCAATTCGTAGTGGCGACTACGTGGACGCGCACAATTGGTGCTTCACCCCGACGAGCTTTCGCCTGATTCTGCAGGATCTGAATTCGTTGGGACTCACCGGTCTCCATGTGGCCCACGAATTCGAAACGGTCGGTCTTGAGTTCTTTGTCACGCTCGGCCGGGGGCCAGAGGCAGATTCGTCACTAGAACGGATAGCGGTCCTCCGTCAGATCGACAGAGAACTGGCTGCGGGTACCGGGCTCGAACAGCCCGCTGAGGGGCCACGGGACGGAAGTGGCATCGCGATAGAGGTCAGTCAACGTGAAAGACAGTTGATCGCCCTCAAGCGACGGCTGTTCGAGAAGATCCGAGGCACCTCGAGGCGGAGAACCTGATCGTCCGGCCAGCAGCCGGTCACCCCAGCACCATGAGGCCGCCGGCATAGTCGAGGACCACCCACCCGTAGCGCTTGAGCTGGTCCGAGCCGAGCAAGCCCTGGGTCCCCGTCAAGCTGATCGTGCCGAAGTTCGTTTCGCCGACCAGCTGGTGGTAGAGCGGCTGGTCGTCCACCGACCAGGGGCCGCTGCGGACGAGGGGCACGGTAATGACGGAGCACACCGTCGCCTGGCGCTGGGCCAGGTCGGTCGACGCCAGCGAGGAGGCACGCGACGCGGTCGTCGCCACCACGCTCTGCGAGGATCCGGTGTCGACGACGAAGCTGCGCCGCGGCCCGCCGGCGAAGCGCACCGCTACGTTGAGCGAGACGTCGCCGGGCAGCGGCTGGACGGTGAGCGGGACAGTGGTGCCGCCGCCCCGCGTCAGGACGGGATCGGGCGCCGGACCGACGGGACCGGTGTACGGAACGGAGCTGGCGAGCGGCGCACCCTCCGGCCCGGGCAGAACGAGCGCTCCCGCTGTGAAGTCCACCCGCACAGCCCCGAAGCGTGCCAACACGTCCGAACCCAGCAGGCCGACCGGCTCCCCTCGCTCGCCGATCTGCGGCAGCGTGGCCGCGGTCAGGTCCTGGGACGAGAGGTCGACGCCCTCGAGCGACCAGGCCGGCACCGATACCGGATGCGCCGTCCCCGTGCACCCGACGCCCGCGAACAGCGTCGCTTGGCCGGCGACGGCGAGATGGAGCCGCCGGGCCAGGCCGGCGTCGATGGTGGACTGGCCCGCGCCGGAGTCGAGCACGAACGGGTAGGGCCCGTGGTCGCCGATGCACACGTTGACAAGCTCGGCCACCTGCCCCGCCACCGTGCTCACGGTCATCGGCACCCGCTCCGCACCACCCGGCAGCAAAGTGGCGGAGGCGCAACCAGCCGAGGCGGGCGGCAGGGCGAAAGTCACCTCGGGCTCGACGTGGACGGCCGGCGCACTCGGCCCGCTGCAGCTGGCGGCGAGCAAGCTGATTCCCAGGCCGGCGCCCAGCACGACGGGCACTCCAGCGAGCCGACCCCAGCCCACTCGCATGGCCTACCTCGAGAGGGCGATACGGACGGCAGCCATGACCATCCGGGCCCCGAGCACGAGCACGGCCAGGGGCAGGGCGGCGCGCCACCAACCGGTCGTCGTGCGCACCGTGAAACGCAGCGCCGAGCGGTGGTGGGCCACCATCATCCGGTAGGGGTGGCGGGCCGTGCTCACGCCCTGGACGTGGGTCACCGACGCGGTGCCTGCGAAGCCGACGCCCCAACCGGCGTAGTGGGCCCGCCAACACAGGTCCATGTCCTCCGCGTACATGAAGTACGCCTCGTCGAAACCGCCCAGCTCCTCCAGCGCGGCGCGCCGGGCGAGGAAGCATGAGCCCGAGACCCAGCCCGCCTCGGTCACCGCCTCGCCCTCCGGAGTGCCGGGGTTGTAGCTCCGTGTGAAGGGGTTGTCGGGGTTGAACAGCGCAAACAAGGCGTGACCGGCGGCGTCCGTGAAGGACGGGAAACTGCGTACCGACGGATACACCTCGCCTGTATCGGTGAAGATGCGCGGCCCAACCACAGCCCAAGCGGGGTGGTCCTCCAATGCGACGCGCAGAGCGGGCAATGCCCCTGGGTGCACCACGAGGTCGGGGTTGGAGACGAGGACCCACTCGGCGGGCGACGCCTCGCCGGCCAACGCGGCCAAGCCCCGGTTGACCCCGGCGCCGAAGCCGACGTTGCGGCCCGGCCGCACGATTCGCACCGGCAGCGACGGGAGCTCGCGGAGCAGCTCGTCGAGAGCGGCGGACGCGCTGCCCGGCGCGCCGTTCTCGACGACGACGACCGAAGCCGCACTGTCGGCGAGGATGGATCGCACGCAGCCTCCGAGCATCGGCCCGGCGTCATGGTCGACCACGACTGCGGCGACGGCATCGGACACCAGGGGCTCAGAACTCCCGGGTGAAGCGGAACTTGACCAAAGCCCTCAGGGCTCCGAAGCCGTCTCGCCAGGTGATCTTCTTGCCCTCGTCAGGCTCGCGGCCGGCGTACGAAATGGGTACCTCGTAGATCCGGTGTCCCCGTCGCAGCACCTTGGCGGTGATCTCAGGCTCAAAGTCGAATCGGTTCGATATGAGAACGAGGCCCTCGAGCACCTGGGCGTCGAACAGCTTGTAACACGTTTCCATGTCCGACAACGTCGAGCTGTACAGCACATTGGTCACGAACGAGAGGAGACGGTTGCCCATCCAGTGCAGAGGAAGCATGTTCTTTCGTTCGCCGGTAAAGCGGCTGCCATAGACGACACGGGCCTTGCCGCGCAGGATCGGATCGAGGAGTTTCGGCCAGTCGTTCGGGTCGTACTCGAGATCCGCATCCTGGATGAGCACGAGATCACCTTTGGCCTCGGCCAGGGCCGTCCGGACAGCTGCGCCCTTGCCTCGATTCCCCTTGTGTCGCAGAACGCGCACGGTCGAGTCCTCCAACGCTCCCAACACTTTGTCGGACCCGTCGCTCGAGCCGTCGTCCACGACCAAGATCTGAAGCGTCACGGGAAGTTCGACCGCCCTCATGCGCCGGATGACCTCGGCCACCGTGGAGCGCTCGTTGAACACAGGCGTGATGACCGTCATCGACCGGTAGGACCGCTGGGGCGGCAACTCGCTCTGCAGATCGAACTCCGTCATCGTTCCCCCATTCTTTCTGCGAAATACGCGATCGTCCGCTCAATCCCCTCACGGAGCTCGGTCGTGGGCTCCCAGCCCAGCTGGGTACGCGCCAGTGTGATGTCCGGACAGCGCCGCGTGGGGTCGTCGGTGGGCAGCGGCTCATAGGTAATGCCCGAAGACGATCCGGTGACCTCGAGGACGAAGGCGGCCAGGTCCAGCATCGACCGTTCGTCGGGGTTGCCGATATTGACCGGGCCGGTGAGCGAAGAGTCGAGCAGCGCGAGCAGCCCTCTGATCTCGTCGTCGACGAAGCACAAGCTCCGAGTCTGGCTGCCATCCCCGTAGACGGTGAGGGGCTCACTCCGGAGCGCCTGCACAATGAAGTTCGACACTACTCGCCCGTCGCCCGGTGAGAGCCGGGGCCCGTACGTGTTGAAGATCCGCGCGATGCCCACGTCGACACCATGGGTGCGGTGCATGGCCATGGTGAGGCTCTCGGCGAATCGCTTGGCTTCGTCGTAGACGCTGCGGGGCCCGGTCGGGTCGACGTTGCCGCGGTAGGACTCCACCTGGGGATGGACCTCGGGGTCGCCGTAGACCTCACTCGTGCTTGCCATCAGGAATCGCGCCCCGTGCGCGCGGGCCAGCTCGAGCAGTCGGCGCGTGCCCTCGCTCCCGACGGCCAGGGTGTCGAAGGGACGCGCCAGGTAGGCCGGTGGCGACGCGGGCGAGGCGAGGTTGCAGACCGCGTCCACCTTGTCGTCGTCTCCCAGCTCCACCTTCTCGCTCACGTTCGTGACGATGAGGTGGAATCGCTGGCGATCGAGCAGATGGGCGACGTTTTCTCTCGAGCCCGTCGAGAGGTCGTCGAGGCAGACCACCGTGTCGCCTCGCTCGACGAGGCGGTCGCAGAGGTGCGACCCGAGGAACCCGGCGCCTCCGGCCACGACGACTCGGCTCATTGGCGGCCGATTCCGCGGTAGGAGAACCCCATACGCCGGACGGCGGCGGGGTCGAGCAAGTTCCGGGCATCGATGATGTTGGGCTCCGCCATCAGGGAGAGCACGCGGGAAAAGTCCAGCCAGCGGAACTCGTCCCATTCGGTGAGCACCACGATTGCTCGCGCACCCGCCGCGACTTCGTAGGGGTCGCCCTTGAGGTCCAGACTCCGCAGGTCGTCCGGCACCTCGGCCTCGTGGTCGACGGTTGGATCAAAGGCCTGCACGGAAGCTCCCAGGGCCGCAAGGCGGTGCGTGATCTGCAAGCTCGGCGAGTCACGCCGGTCGTCGGTGTTGGCCTTGAAAGTCAGGCCCCAGGCGCCCACCACGGCGCCGGCGACCGAGCCGCCGCAGGCATCTTCGACCTTGGAGATGACCCGGGCCAGCTGCTCGTCATTGGAGGCGATCGCACCGGCCAGGAGCGAGAAGTCGTAACCCGACTCGCGCGCGATGTGCAGCAATGCACGGGTGTCCTTGGGCAAGCAGGAGCCGCCCCACCCGGGCCCCGGTCGCAAGAACTCGAACCCAATGCGTTTGTCGTACCCCAGTCCGAGCAGCACGTCGCGCGCATCGGCACCGACCTCCTCGCACAAACCTGCGAGGGCGTTGACGAAGCTGAGCTTGGTGGCCAAGAACGCGTTCGAGGCGTACTTGATCGTCTCCGAGGTGGTGGTGTCCGTCACGATCAGCGGGGCCCCCGTCGTCGAGAAGAGCTCGCCCACCTTGGCCGCGGCCTGCGGGTCCTCGGCGCCCACCACGATCCGGTCGGGGTTGAGGCTGTCGAGCACCGCTGTCCCCTCACGCAAGAATTCCGGATTCGAGACGACGCCGATTTCCGGGCGGCCGATCACCTGCTCGACCATGGTTGCCGAGCCGACCGGCACGGTCGACTTGTTCACCACGATGGCGCCCGGCTGCAAGTGTGCGCCGATCTCCTTGGCCGCAGCCTCAACAAAGGAGAGGTCCGCCGAACCGTCGGCGCCCTGTGGCGTCGGGACGCAGAGGAAGACGAACTCAGCTCCCTTCACCGCCTCGACGGCCGAGTCGGTAAACGAAAGACGGCCCGCGGCAACACCACCAGCCACCAGGTCGTCGAGCCCGACCTCGACGATCGGCATGCGACCCGAACGCAACGCGGCCAGCCGCCTGGGCTCCCGCTCGGCCAGGACGACGCGGTGCCCGAAGTGGGCCAGTGTGGCCGCCGTCGGCAGCCCGACGTAACCCGCCCCGATGACCGCCACCTTGTGGGTGCGGGCGCCGCGGACGGGCGGACTCATGCGGGTACCTCCTGCTGGGCGCGGAGTGCGGACACGAGGCGCGCCAGGCCGTCCTGCCAGTCTGGGAGCGCCGGGAGACCACTCAGGCGCAGGGCCATGTTGTCGAGCACCGAGTAGGCCGGCCGCGGTGCGGGCCGGGGCGGGTCCAGCTGCGCCGTGCTGATCGGCTTCACACGCCCGGGGTCGGCACCCGCCTCGGCAAGGATGGCCCGCACGAAGCCCCACCAGGTCGTGGCCCCGCTGTTGGTCACGTGGAAGATCCCCGGTCTCCGGTCGAGGCCCAGCGTCACCACCGCCGGCGCCAGGTCAGCCGTAAACGTCGGAGAGCCGTGCTGATCGTCGATGAACTGCAGCTCGCCCTCGCCGGCAGCCAGCCGCAACGCGGTGCGCACCATGTTGTTGCCATGGGCCCCACAGAGCCAGCTGGTCCGGACGATTGTTGCGCCCGGCCTGCACTCGCGCTCCCCTGCCAGCTTCGAGGCGCCGTACGCCGAGGTTGGGCACGGCGTATCCCACTCCCGGTACGGCCGGTCGGCGGTGCCGTCGAAGACGTAGTCGGTGGACACGCAGACCACGTGCGCGCCGACCAGCGCCGCCGCCTCGGCGACGTTGCGGGTGCCGATGGCGTTCACCGCGTACGCCGCGTCGATCTCGCTCTCACAGAGGTCGACGGCGGTAAAGGCGCCCCCGTGCAGGACCAGTTCGGGGCGAAACTCCATGAACGCCTGGAGGACGGCGTCTCGGTCGTCGACCCGCATATTGCCGATGTCGGTCGCTAGGACGTCATGGTTGAGGCCCTGCCGTGGCCCCTCGGGTCCCGTCAGCGCGCAGCGCCTGCCCCCGGCGGGCACCCGGCCGGCCAGGGCGTCGAGCAGGTCGCGGCCCAGCTGACCGTCGGCGCCTGTGATCAGGATGCGCACGCTCAGCCCGCCTCGGCGCCCCAGGCTCCCTCGGCGACGGGCGCTCGCGCCAAAAGCGGCTCCCACCATTCCCGGTGTGCGGCGTACCAAGCCACGGTGTCGGAAAGACCCTGCTCCCAGTCCACGGAGGGTTCCCACCCGAGCTCGCGCTGGAGCTTCGACGCGTCGAGCACGTAACGGCGGTCGTGGCCGGGCCGGTCGGGCACGATGGTCTTGAGCGACGCCGGCTTGCCGAGGGCCGTCAGGATCCGGTCGGCCACGTCCATGATGGAAGCCTCGACGCCGCTGCCAACGTGGTAGGTCTCCCCGATCACGCCCTTGGCCAGGACGGCGTCGATGGCGGTGCAGTGGTCGACGACGTGGAGCCACTCGCGGCGGTTCTCGGTGCTGGCGTACAGCGTCAACGGCTTGTCGTCGAGGGCGAGCGCGCAGAAGTGCGGGATCAGCTTCTCGGGGAACTGGTAGGGCCCGTAGTTGTTGGCGCAATTGGTGATCGTGATGGGCAGGCCGTAGGTCTCGGAGTAGGCGCGGACGGCGTGGTCGGCCCCGGCCTTCGAGGCGTTGTAAGGGGTCCGGGGCCGGTACGGCGAGTCCTCGGTGAAGACGCTCTCGGCGTCGAGCGGCAGGTCTCCGTACACCTCGCAGGTCGAGACGTGATGGAACCGGGCCACGCCCGCCTGGCGGGCCGCCTCGAGCATGGTCTGTGTCCCGAGAACGTTGGTGCGGAAGAAGAGACCCGGATTGAGCACGGCCAGCGAATTACTGCGACTCGGCGGCGAAGTGGACGATGGTGTCGATCCCCTCGTCCCGCAGGGCCTTCTCCGACGTGGCTGGGTCACAGATGTCCTCTTGGATGAAGACGATCTGGTCTTCGATGTCAGACAGGTTGGGTCGGTTGCCGGCATAGGTGAGGACGTCATAGACGACGACATGGTCCTCGGGGTGCTGTTCGACCCAGTAGCGGGCGAAGTTCGACCCGATGAAACCGGCACCTCCCGTCACGAGAAGGCGCATAGTGCGCCAAATGTTAGCCCAGGCCCCAGGCTCCCTCTTTGGCCTGGTCAGCCTGCTCGCACGTGCACGACGTCGCCGGCCGTGACGGTGCGCACTCCCGTCGGGGTGTCGACCACGAGGTGCCCCGAATCGTCGATGGCCACGGCCTGGCCGGCGAACTCCTCGCTCTCGAGCGTCACCCGGACCTGCTGCCCGAGGGTGGCACAGTGGTGACGGCCCTCGTCGGCGAGTGCACGGCGCCCGGCCCCGTCCTCGAGCGCGGCGCGCCGAAGGGTCAGCGCACCGAGCAGGCGGTCCAGGAGGGCCCGGCGGTCGACCGGAGACCCCGAGGCGGCCTCCAGCGACGTGCCACCGGCCTCGGGTGGGCCGGGCCAGGCCACGTTGACCCCGATGCCGACGACGACGGCCGCCAGCTCGGGGCCGGCGAATTCGGCCTCGGCCAGGACGCCGGCCACCTTGGCGTCGCCGACCAGCAGGTCGTTGGGCCACTTGAGCACCGCACCGACCCCAGCCACCTCGCGGCACGCGTCGATGGCCGCCAGGCCGACGGCCGTGGTGCACAGGTGCAGGTCGCCCGGGTCGATCGCCGGCCGCAACAGGACGGAGGCCAGGAGGTTCGCCCCGGACGGCGACTCCCAGCGGCGCCCGAGGCGGCCCCGCCCGTCCGTCTGGTGGTCGGCGACCGCCACCAGGCCGGCGGGAGCGCCCTGGCGAGCCTGCTCTCGCACATAGGTATTGGTCGAGTCGATCTCCTCGAACCAGCGGATCTCCCACTCCGGGCCTGACATGGCATGAACCTTACGGCGCGTGCAATTGTGAAAGCCCACGTCCGACAGGAAAGGCCCAGCGTGCTCCAGAAGATCCTGATCGCCAACCGCGGCGAGATTGCCGTCCGGGTGATCCGGACGTGTCGCGAGCTCGGCATCGGCACCGTGGCCGTGTACTCCAACCTCGACCGCGACGCCATGCACGTGCGCATGGCCGACGAGGCGTATGCGCTGGGCGGCGAGACGGCGGCGGAGAGCTACCTCAACACCGAGGCCATCTTGGCTGCCATCGAGCGGAGCGGGGCCGACGGGGTGCACCCGGGCTACGGCTTCTTCTCCGAGAACACCGACTTCGCCCGCGCCATCACCGATCGGGGCGTCACGTTCATCGGGCCGCCGCCCGAGGCGATCGAGGTCATGGGCGACAAGATCAGCTCGCGACTGGCGGCGGAGAAGGCTGGTGTCGCCGGCGTGCCGGGCCGCTCGGAGCCGCTGACGGCACCCGAGGAGGTCGTGGCCTTCGGCAACGAACACGGCTGGCCCGTCGCCATCAAGGCGGCCTTCGGCGGGGGCGGGCGCGGCATGAAAGTCGTTGCCTCGGCCGAAGACGCCGCAGAGGCGATGGAATCGGCCGCCCGCGAGGCCCAGGCGTACTTCGGCCGGCCCGAGATCTACCTGGAGCGTTACCTGGCGTGGCCGCGCCACGTCGAGATGCAGGTGCTGGCCGACCAGCACGGCCATACCCTCTGGCTGGGCGAGCGCGACTGCTCGGCGCAGCGGCGCCACCAGAAGCTGGTCGAGGAGAGCCCGGCGCCTGACTTCCCCGACGAGATCCGCCAGGCCATGGGCGACGCCGCGGTCAAGGTCTCGGAGGCCTGCGGGTACTACAACGCCGGCACCGTCGAGTTCCTCTATCAGGACGGCGCGTTCTACTTCCTCGAGATGAACACGCGGCTACAGGTGGAGCACCCGGTCACCGAACTGGTCACCGGGCTCGACCTGGTGGCCTGGCAGATCCGCATCGCGTCGGGAGAGCCGCTCGACTTCGCCCAGGCAGACATCCGCCGCACCGGGCACGCGATCGAGGTCCGCATCAACGCCGAGGACCCCAGCGGCGGCCGCTTCTCGCCCTCACCCGGCACGTTGACGTCGTTCCACCAGCCCGGCGGGCCGGGGGTGCGCCTCGATGCCGGGTACGAGGCGGGCGACACGGTCTCGCAGTACTACGACAACCTGATCGCCAAGCTGATCACCTGGGCGCCCGACCGCGAGGCCGCACGCCGGCGCATGCTGCGCGCCATCTCCGAGACGCGCGTCACCGGCGTCGCCACCACCTTGCCCGCGCATGAGGCGATCCTGACCCATCCCGACTTCGCGGCGGCGACGCATTCGACCAAGTGGGTAGAGGAGGTGCTCGACCTGTCGGGCCTCGTCGCCGACCAGGCGGCCCCTCCCGTGCCGGCGCCGGGAGCGGACGAGGTGCCCACCGTGGAGCGCGACGTGACCGCCGAAGTGGACGGCCGCCGCTTCTCCGTGCGGCTCTGGGTGCCCGACCTCGGCACCGTGGCGACGCCCGGCCGCGCCGCTGCCCGCCCCAAGCGCGCTGCCACCTCGTCGGCCTCCGGCACCGGATCGGGCCAGGTCACCGTGCCCATGCAGGGAACGATCGTCAAGGTGCTCGTCGCGGTCGGCGACGTCGTGGAGGTAGGTCAGGCCGTCTGCCTGCTCGAGGCCATGAAGATGGAGAACGCGGTGAACGCGGAGAAGGACGGTGTCGTCAAGGAGGTCCGCGTGAGCGCCGGCGACTCGGTCGGCGCCGGCGACGTCGTGGCGGTCATCGAGTAGGTGGGCCCCGGGGTGGACGCCGCGGCCGCGGAGGCCAAGAAGACTGCCGCCGCAGTCGTGGACCGGCACCTCGACCGCCTGGTGGCGCTGAGTCACTTCGTCCATGCCAATCCGGAGCTCTGTTTCTCCGAGACGGTCTCGTCCCGTGCCGTGGCCGAGGCCCTGCGGCACGGGGGGCTGGACGTGCGCGAGGGCGTCTACGACCTCCCGACGGCGCTCGAGTCGCGTGCCGGCGAGGGTGAGCTCGTGATGGCCGTGTGCGGCGAGTACGACGCGCTGCCCGAGGTCGGCCACGCGTGCGGGCACAACATCATCGCCGCCACCGCCGTGGGCGCGGGCCTCGCGCTCGCCGCAGTGGCCAGCGAGGTCGGGCTGTCCGTCCGGGTGCTCGGGACGCCGGCGGAGGAGGGCGGTGGGGGCAAGGTCCTCATGCTCGAACACGGCGCCTTCCGCGGCGTGCACGCCGCCATGATGGTGCACCCGTGGCCGACCGAGCGGCTCACGGCCACCTGCCTGGCCGTGGCCCACTTCGACGTGCATTACCGCGGACACGAGGCGCACGCGTCCGCTTCGCCGTGGCAGGGCGTCAACGCCCAGGACGCCTTGACCGTGGCCCAGGTCGCGATCGGTCTTCTCCGCCAGCAGCTCGCGCCGGGCGACCAGGTCCACGGCGTCGTGCGGGAAAGCCCCGGCGCGGCCAACGTGATCCCAGGGGCCATGAGCGCCCGCTACATGGTGCGTTCCCGCACGGCCGAGGGCCTCGCCACCCTGCGCCCTCGAATCGAGGCCTGCTTCGAGGCCGGGGCCTTGGCCAGCGGCTGCACCCTCGACTACGAGGAGCTCTCGCCGGTCTACTCGCACATGGAGGCTGACCCGGTGCTCCTCGGCGCCTATCGCAGCAACGCCGAGGCCCTCGGTCGGCACTTCGAGGCCGACGACGCCGGACTCCCCCTCCCCACCTTCTCGACGGACATGGCCAACGTGTCGCTCGCCGTGCCCACCATCCACCCGCTGATCGGGATCGAGGCAAACGGTGCGGTCAACCACCAGCTGGAGTTCGCCGCTGCCTGTGTGACGGCCTCGGCCGACGCCGCCGTGCGCGACGGCGCGGTGGCCCTGGCGTGGACGGCCATCGACGCGGCGACCGATCCCGCCCTGCGGCAACGCCTGCTCGCCCGGGCATGATCACCGAGCACGCGTTGCTTGACGTCATTCCCGGTCAGGAGCTCGAGTTCGTAGACGCGATGCAGCGGGCCCGGTCACTCATTGCCGCGAGCCCAGGTTTTCTGTCGTTGCGCGTCGAACGTTGTCTGGAGCGACCAAGTCGTTTCCTCCTTCTGGTCGAGTGGGAGCGCGTCGAGGACCACACCGAGGGCTTCCGCGGCTCCTCCGCCTACGACGAATGGCGTGCCGCGCTCCACCACTTCTACGACCCCTTCCCTGTCGTCGAACACTTCGAACCCGTCGTCTGAGGCCTTGGGGCGGGTCGTTCAGGATCGTCAGGGAGTGACCACCCGGCGCGCCGGCACGACCGCGTCGAGCACGCCCAGCCTGATCACCGAGAATGGGATCCCGCGCTGGCGCAGCAGCGCTTCGAAGGTCTGCTCGGTGTAGGGACCCGGCCCGGGCTGCGGATTCGAGAACTGTGCCCCGGCCGCTGCGGTCTCGTTCGGCGCGAAGAACAACCATGCCGGGTCCTTGGAGGACGCCACCTGCGCCGCGATGGCCGACGAGCGGGTCACGTCGAGCACCGAGGGGCTGACCAGCGGCTGTTCGTGGCCGACGAAGTCGAGCGAATAGGCGGTCCAGTAGTCGCCGTAGGCGTCTTCGATGTGGTGGGCTCGCATGGCGCTGATTACCTGTTGCATCGGCGCGTCAGGGTTCTGCCATCCCGAGAAGAACGACGCCGACGCGGGCACGCCGGCCGCGTGGGCCGCGCCGACGGTGAGGCACCCGGCGCCGAGCACGCCGACGGCCGCCGAGACCAGCACGCCCGACCGAAACCTCGGAGAGAGGCCGTCCTTCGACGGCGCGCTCCGCGTGCTCGGCGCGGCGAGCACCACGCCGAAAAGGGCGGCGATCAGCGCGGGGAGGTAGATGCCGTAGCGGCCGTCGATCCAGTAGCCCGTGCCAGGAGCCGCGGCGTAGAGGAACGGAAAGGCGATGACACCGGCCGCCAGCGCGAGCGGGACCACGTCTCGCCGGCGAGCGAACAGCCACACGGCGCGTCCCAGGGCCACCGCGACCAGGACGAGGACCACGGCGAAGAGTGTCTGGCCGACCACCGGGCCACCGACCCAGTCGCCGCTCAGGACGGTCCGGACGCCGAGCTGCATCGGCAGCATCTCGTGGACGAACACCGAGAACCTCGACCCGTACGTCAGCCCGTTGTTCGCCGGCAGGGCGCTGCGCTGCAGGGACGCAAACCCCGAGCGGGCGTTGGCGTACCACCAGGGCAGGGAACCGAGGGCCGCGCCGCCGAGCAAAAGCACAACGGACGGGGCCCGCCCAAGCATCGCCCGCTCGTCGGGCTGACGGGCGGCGTGGGCGGTCGAGGTCCCCCGCCACCACCCGCCCAGCAACACCAGGCAGGGCAGGGCGAAGTAGACGATCTCGGGGGAGGCCCACCACCCGAGGCCGGCGGCGAGGCCGATGAGCGCGAAGGTCGCCGGTCCGGCGGCGCCCCGGCAGGCCCGGACGCAGCCGTAGATGGCGGCGAGGCCACAACTCAGGGCGGCGTAGCGGAAGCCGACCTCGCGGACCGACTCCCAGACGACGGCGTACGGCCAGACCCAGACGAGGCACCCCGCGGCGAATGCCACCAGGCGGTTCCGCCCCGAGGCGTAGGTGATGGCGCCGACGAGGACGGCGGCCAACGCGCAGAGCAGGGCCGGTGTCGCGTTGAGGGCCGGCTCGCCGCCACCTCCGACGGGGAGCACCAGCGCCGCGACGTACGACTCGAGCCCCCCGTAGCGCTGGCCCCAGTAGAACGCCGAGAAGTGGCCGTGGTCGATGCCGCGGGCCATCAGCCCGACGATCGACTCGTCACCGAACAGCGGGAGGTGCGCCAGCAACCACAGCCGGACGAGCAGCCCGTACACGAGGGCGACCACCCCGGCGCCGATCACCGCAACGCCAGCCGGGCTGACCCCGCGCCCGCCCGTTGCGCCGACGTCAGGGGCGGCCGGCAACGGCGCCACGAGCGCCGACCCGGAGGCCTGGGCTCCCGGTGGCGGCTCGTGGACACGCTCGATGGATGGGGGCACCGGCGACATCCTCAGGGAGCGGAGCCCTCGGGAACACCGCCCGACCCGGACGCACCGACCGGCGGTTCTCCGACGAACATGTGCAGGCAGCCATCCAGGCCGACAATCTCGATGTCGGTCCGGCGCCGGCTCTGCCAGGCCTCCCGTCCCATGCGGAAGCGGATGGTACGGCCGGACCCGTCGCGGCGGTGCCCCCTCGCCTCCCCGTTCTCCTCGTATCCCACCGACCGCGACGTGGCCAACGAGGCTGCGTTGTCCTCGAAGGCACCGCTCAAGGCCTCCTCCGCATCGAGGCCGGCGAAGGCGAGGTTGAGGACTGCCTGCCGCATCTCCCGCCCCAGCCCCTGACCCTGGTGGGCCCGACCCAACCACGATCCCGTGTCGACGGAGCGCACGGCACGAAAGTGCTGCGCGCCGACGTCCTGCACGCCCACGGGCCGGCCGTCGACGAAGCCGACGGCGGTGAAGTTCCAGTTCTCGGGCGACCAGTTGGCCCGGTGCCTCCACAGCCACTGGGCCATCTCTCGAGCCCGGGGCTCCGGCTGCAGGTCAGTCCAGGGGAAGAAGAAAGGCATCGTCTCGGGGTCGTGGATGCCCTGGTCGGCCAGCTCGATCAGGGCGGCGAACTCGTCCTCGCGAGGCAGGCGCAGCTCGACGCGTGGGGTGCGGACCACGAGGTCGAACAGGGGCCAGAACGACGCCGGCCCTCTCACGTGGTCAACCGCCCGGCTGATAGACGCCGAACTCGCCGCGCAACACGTCGGACACCTCGCCCAGGGTGGCCATCTGCCGCAGGGCCGCCTTCATGGGGACGAGCAGGTTGCCCTCACCCCTGGCCGTCTCGGCGACGTCGGCGAGCGCTCGGTCCACGGCCGGCTGGTCACGGGCCACGCGCACCGAACGGGTGCGGTCGATCTGGAGCTGTTGCAGCGTCAGGTCGATCGGAAAGACCTCGGCCACCTCTGTCTCGGCGTCGGTGAAGCGGTTGACCCCGACGACGACCTTCTCGCCGTCGTCGACGGCCTTGGCGAAGCTGTAGGCCGCCGCCTCGATCTCCTCCTGCATGAACCTGGCCTCGATCGCCGCCACGGCGCCGCCCAGCTGCTCGATGCGCTCGAGGTAGGCGATGGCGGCGGCCTCCACCTGGTCGGTCAGCGACTCGACGTAGTACGAGCCCGCCAGCGGGTCGACGGTGTCGGTCAGCCCCGACTCGAAGCCGACGATCTGCTGGGTCCGCAGGGCGAGCTTGGCCGCGCGCGTCGTCGGCAGGCCGAGTGCCTCGTCGAAGCCGTTGGTGTGCAGGCTCTGCGTGCCGCCGAGGGCCGCCGCCAGCGTCTGGACCGTGACGCGAACGATGTTGTTCTCGGGCTGCTGTGCGGTGAGCGTCGACCCACCGGTCTGCGTGTGGAATCGCAGCATCTTCGAACGTTCGTCTTTCGCCCCGAAGCGCTCGGTCATGATCCGGGCCCACATGCGACGCGCCGCCCGATACTTGGCAATCTCCTCGAAGAGGTTGTTGTGTGCGTTCCAGAAGAAGGAGAGGCGCGGCGCGAAGGCATCGACGTCCATGCCGGCCGCGACGGCGGCCTCGACGTAGGCGATGCCGTTGGCCAGGGTGAAGGCGATCTCCTGCACCGCCGTCGAGCCCGCCTCGCGGATGTGGTAGCCCGAGATGGAGATCGTGTTCCAGCTGGGCAGGTTCGCCGCGCAGTAAGCGAACGTGTCCACAATGAGGCGCATGGACGGCCGCGGCGGGTAGATGTACGTCCCGCGCGCGATGTACTCCTTCAAGATGTCGTTCTGGATGGTGCCGCGGATCTTGTCGCCCGGAACGGCCTGCTCCTCTGCCACCAGCTGGTAGAGGAGCAGCAGGATGGCCCCGGTGGCGTTGATCGTCATCGACGTCGTGACCTTGTCCATGGGCAGGTCGGCCATGAGGAGGCGCATGTCCGCCAACGAGTCGATGGCCACCCCGACCTTGCCCACCTCGCCCTCGGCGCGCGGGTGGTCGGAGTCGTAGCCCATCTGGGTCGGGAGGTCGAAGGCGCACGAGAGCCCGGTCTGGCCGGCGTCGAGCAGGAACTTGAAGCGCTCGTTCGTGGCCTCCGCCGACCCGAAGCCGGCGTACTGGCGCATGGTCCACAGCCTCGAGCGGTACATGTCGCGGTGGATGCCCCGGGTGTAGGGGAAGGAGCCCGGTTCGCCCAGCTGGGCGACCGGATCCCATCCCTCGAGGTCGGCGGCGGCGTAGACGGCGTGGACGGGGATGCCCGAGTCGGTGAAGTGCCGGGGAGCGTCTTGGGGCTCTTGGTTCTGCGGTGTCACGCCCATGAGACTACGAAAGATCCAGGTGGCAGAGCGATATGGCCCTCGACGACCTGCCCAGCAGGCAGACTACGGCCATGAAGGACGACGGCTGGCCCACCTTCTCGCACTTCGGTATCTGCGTGAGCGACCTCGAGCTGTCACTGGCCTTCTATTGCGGCGCTCTGGGCTTCGAGAAGGCCGAGTCGCACGAGATCGGGTCCGAATTCGCCCCCCTAATGGATCTGGAGCGGGTCATCGTGAAGTCCCAGTTCATCCGGCGCGGCCCGACCGCCATCGAGCTGCTGGCCTTCCTCGAGCCCGCACCGTTCGGCGAGAAGGAGCGGCGTGCGGTGCACCAGCTCGGGTTGACGCACCTTTCCTTCCGGGTGCGGGACGTGGCGGCGACCGCCTCGCGGATCGTGGAACTCGGCGGCGTCGTGGTGGACTCGAGCCGGACCACGATCGACCTCGGCGGGACCGCCCTCGAGTTCGTCTACTGCACGGACCCCGACGGCGTGCGGATCGAGCTGATGAACCTCGGAGGCTGAGCCCCGCTCGACTCCTCGAGGTCCGCCTGCGCATCGAGCTCGCGGTCGATCCGTGCGGCCTTGCGCTCCTCGAGGTGCATCCAGCGCAGCGCCACCGGGATCATCGGCCACAGCATCAGCGTGTCGCCGACGACCCACATGATGGTGCCGCCGATGTGGAGGTCGACCACGTAAGAGGGCCCCCAGGTGCGGTGGGTGGCGAGGTAGGCGGGGAAGATCTCCCTGGACACTCCGGTGAGAGAGACCCCCGTGAACGTGTCGATGGGGATCGCCAGGAAGAGGTAGAAGAACTGCAGCGCGGGGTGGAGCCGGTAGCGGTTGGGGTCGTTCCCGAAGACCTGGCGCCAGAACAGGTAGCCCACCAGCAAGAAGGCGAGGTGCTCCGCGTTGTGCACGCTCTCCTGAGTGAGCGTGTAGTTGTACCAGATGGTCAGGTGGCTGATCGGGATCACGACCGCGTAGAGCACGAAGGCGACGACGGGGTGGCCGAGGACCTTGGCCACCGGTGAGCGCAGCGCTTCGGTCACGACCACGTGGGCCGTGCCGCTGGTCGACTTCCACGCCAGCTCCAGGGGGGAGGCGATGGCGAAGAGCGGTGCCGCGACCATGATCAGGAGCAGGTGCTGGACCATGTGGTCCCAGAAGAGCTCGCCGTCGTAGACGCCGACGAAGCTGAAGATCGACACACCGGTGGAGAACAGGGCACCGATCCACGCCACGGTTTTGCCGGCCGACCACGGGTGACGGGGGTGCAACGCATTGTTGCGGCGCACCCCCCAGAGATAGAGGGCGAGGGCGGCGACGATCATCGCCACCGGGACGAAGTCGAACTGCGTGGAGAAGAATTGCGACCCCCGCAGGGGCGGGAGCCCCGAGTCGTACAGGGCGGCGATCACTCTGGAGACGGTACCGCCGGTCTCAGCCGTGTTGCCAGACGCGCTGGGCGATCCCGCGCTTGCCGTAGAGGGCCGCCTGGTCGAGGGTGGCCAGCTCCTCGGCGGTCATCTGCCACCCCAGTGCGCCGGCGTTCTGCTCCGCCTGGGAGCGGTTTTTGGCACCCGGGATGGGCACCGCGCCCTTGGCGATGAGCCAGGCCAACGCGACCTGGCTCGGGGTGCGGTCGCCGTGGGCCTCCCCGATGCGGCGCAGCTGCTCGACGACCTTGTCGACCTGTTCCATCGGATGGGCCGAGAAGCTGCGGCTGCCCGGTGGCGGGTGCGCGGCCGAGTACTTCCCGGTCAGGCGCCCCTGTCCGATGGGCGAGTACGCCAGCGGGACGACCCCGAGCTCGCGGCAGCAGTCGATGAGGCCGACCCGCAGCGGCATGGTGCGCAGGAGCGAGAACTCGACTTGGTTGCTCGCCAGTCGCAAGTCCTGCTTGCGGAGCGCGGCATCCATGGCGCGGGTCTCGCGGGCCGAGTAGTTCGACACGCCGACGGCCCGCACCAACCCTTCGGCGTGGGCGGCGGCGAGCGCGTCGGCGAGCGCGTCGTGCGAGCGCAGGGAGACGGGGCCGTGGATCTGGTAGAGGTCGATGGTCCCGACGCCGAGGCGCTCCCGGGAGCCGCGCGCCGCCGAGAGCAATGCGGCGCGCACGTTGACCTTCCACGGGCTGGGCATGAACTTCGACGCGATCACCACTCGGTCACGCACGCCGGGCTCGGCAGCGAGCAGGCGGCCGATGATGCGCTCGCTCTCACCGTGTCCGTACACCTCGGCGGTGTCGAAGAGGACGACCCCAGCCTCCATGCTGGCGTCCCACGCGTCGCGGATCGTCGACTCGGTAAGCGACTGGTCGTAGCCGCCCATGCCCCAGACGCCCTTGTCGCCCCAGGCCCAGGTGCCGACGCCGAGGGGCGGGATCGTCACGTCGGAGCCCGCCAGCGCAATCCGATCGCTGGCCTGCGGGGGCGCGGCGTCCGTCATGCCCGGGCCCGGCACTCGTCGGCCCACGCCAGGTGCGCCCGCACGGCAGCGGTCCACTGATCGGCGTGGGTCAGCTGCGGGGAGTGGTAGGCGCCGGAGATCACGCTGAGGCGCCCGTCGGCCACCAGCGCGGCGAGCTCCGGCGCCTGGTCGATCAGCGGGTGATCGTGCTCGCCGACGATGACGGTCGTCGGGCAGCTGATCGACGGCAAGTCGGCCCGCAGCGACGTCTGGCCGTCGGCCACGTCTGCCATCAGCACCGTGCCGAGTGCCTTGACGGCGTAGGGATCCATGCCGGCGAAGATGGCCTCCTTCTCCTCCTGCCAGCGGGCGGGGGTCCGCGCTTCGATCAGCGCGTCTTCGGGACCGCCCATGCTGAGGGTCTCGGGCATGCCCTGGGTTGGGTCGTACGCCTCGATCCAGGCTCGGACCCGGGCGCGCAGGCCTTCGTCGGGCGGCATGAACGACCACGCGCTGGTGTCCATGAGCACGAGGGAGCTCACGAGATCGGGCCGTCTGAGCGCGAGCCCCATCACCACCCGGCCCCCCATGGAATGACCGAGCAGGTCGACGGGGCCGCCGCCCACTGCCTCTAGGAACGCGGCCAGGTCGGCCACGAGCTGGTCGATCGTGTAGCCGTCCGCCGCGCCTGTCTTGGTCGAGTGCCCGTGGCCGCGCTGGTCGAGCATGACCACCCTGCGGTCGGCGGCGAGCGGGTCGGCGACCAGCGCGTAGTCATGGGACGCCCCGGTGAACCCGTGGACCAGCGCGAGGGCAGGTGTCCCGTCCGGTCCGCCACCCCGCTCGGACCAGGCCAGTTCGACACCGTGGACCGGGAACGTCGACGTCGCAGCCGCCTGTGTCATGGCACTTGTCTAGCGGTTGAGCCACCGGGCCCGCTGGCGGAGAGCGAATGCCTTATCCGGAGTCGACCGACAGCGTCTGCGCGGCCGAGGCCGGGGCCGGGCTCGTCTCCGTCGCGACCGTGGCGACCGGTGCCCCCGGCGAGGGCGAGACGTTGGTGCACGCCCGGGCCTGGTTCCAGGCCGCGAGCGCCGCGGTGGCGGGGTCTCCTGCGAGGGGCTGCGGCAGGTCGTCGACGATGACGGCCGGCCGCCAGGTGACCTGGTCGATGTGGCGTCCCGTCGCCGTGATGACCAGGGAGCCGCTCGCGTTCTCGGGCGGCGAGTTGTCGTAGAAGGCGAAGTTGCCGAGTCCGTAGTCGACGTACGCCGAGCCGAGGTATCCCCCGCCCAGCAGCACGTGCGCGTGCGTGCCGATCACGATGTCGGCGCCGGCCTGCACGAGCACCTGCGCCAGCGGCTCCTGCAGCGGGTTGGGACAGGCGTCGAGCTCGGTCCCCCAGTGCAGGTAGACGACCACGGTGTCGGCCCATTTCCGCGCCGACTCGACCGCGGCGACGATGTCGTTGACGTCGTAGGCCGAGGCGAGGCCGGGCTGGGTGGAGGTGGCCGTCCACGCCGCCTGGAGGTCCGAGTCGATGACCTGCGTGGCGGCGATGATGGCAATTCGCTGGCCGTGGATGGTGGTGTCGTAGGGGGCGAACGCCTGGGCGGCGTTCTGGCCGATGCCGAGGATGATGTAGCCGCTCGACGTCCGCGCCGCGAGCGCCGTCTGCAGACCCGGCATGCCGCAATCCTCGCCGTGGTTGTTGGCCTCGGTGATGAGCGTGACGCCCGCACCCCGGAACGCTTGGAGCGCGGACTGCGGTGCAGAGAAGACGTACTGCTTCGGCTGGGCATCCGGGCACGTCCCGTCCGTCAACGCGGACTCCAGGTTGACCATGGAGAGATCGACGCCGGACAACAGCTCGGGCACGGTCGGGCCGAGCGCGTCCGTGGGGTCGGCCGCCAGGCGGTCGCCCAGGTTCGTCCCCGCCGGGAAGTGCACGTCGCCGCCGAAGGCGAAGGTCACCGGCTGGCCGTCACCCTCCCAGTCCGTATCGAGGCGGGCGTTTCCGCCCGGGGTGGGCGGCCGGCGGGCGTGGTGCCCGCCCGATCCGCCCTCACGCTGTCCCGCACCCGGGCCGCCGCCCCGGGTGAAGACGACGACCAAGATGAGAGCGATGACGAACAGGCCCGCACCCCAGAAGCGGCGGTTTCGCTTGACGCGCGGTGACGTGAGCGCGGGCGGCAGTGCGCTGGCGCCTGTCTCCGCCTCGGCCTCCGGTGCGGGCCGCCTGAGCAGTTCCGTCGGGGACGTGCAGGGAGCTTAGGCGCGGCGCCTCGCCCCGCGAGGGGAGTTGCTCAGTGCCGGTGCGGCATGCAGAGCTCGTCGTACTCGGCGATGACGATGTCACCCGCGTCGGGGCCACAGGTCGGGCAGGCCGGGTCGCGCCGCACGTTGAAGGTGCGGAAGGACGCCTCCAACGCGTCGTAGGCCAACAGCCGGCCCACGAGCGGATCGCCGAGACCGAGCAGCACCTTGATCGTCTCGACCGCCTGGATGGAGCCCACGATCCCCGGCAGCACGCCCAGAACGCCCGCCTCGGCGCACGAGGGCGCGAGCTCGGCCGGCGGTGGCTCGGGGATCAGGCACCGGTAGCACGGACCGTTGTAGGGGTCGAAGACCGTGACTTGGCCCTCGAAGCGGAAGATCGACCCGTGGACCACGGGGATGCGCTTGAGCAGGGCGGCGTCGTTCACCAGGTAGCGGGTCGGGAAGTTGTCGGTCCCGTCGACGATGGCGTCGTAGCCGTCGATGATGTCGAGGATGTTGTCCGCCCCCAGTCGCACGTCGTAGGTCACGACGTTGACGTCCGGGTTCAACATGGTCAGCGTCTTCTTCGCGGAGTCGACCTTGCGGTCCCCGACCCGGTCCATGTTGTGCAGGATCTGCCGCTGCAGGTTGGACTCGTCGACCACGTCCATGTCGATGATCCCGAGCGTCCCCACACCAGCTGCGGCCAGGTAGAGCGCGGCCGGCGACCCGAGGCCCCCCGCGCCGAGGAGCAGCACCTTGGAGCCGAGCAGCTTCAGCTGGCCGGTCTCGCCCACCTCGGGCAGGAGCAGGTGGCGCTGGTAGCGGTTGCGCTGGGCCGGAGTCAGCGTTTGGGGAGCGGCCCACGGCCGGTCGGCGTCCTTCCACTTGTTGAAGCCACCGACCAGCGACTGCACGTCCGTGTAGCCGAGGTCGCCCATGGTCTTGGCCGCGAAGGCCGACCGCACCCCGCCGGCGCAGTAGACGACGATCGGGGCCGCCTTGTCGGGCAGTTTGCCCTCGACCTGGAACTCGAGGTGGCCCCGGGGCAGGTGGACGGCGTTGGGGATGGCCCCCTGCTCGTACTCGTCCGGCTCGCGGACGTCCAGGAACGTGACGCCGCCGCCCTCGAGCAGGGTCTGGGCGTCGGCTGGCTCCACCTCGCGGATGGACGCCTTCGCCTCGTTCAACAGATCTCGTGGCGTGGGCACGCTCTTCCTCCTCACGCGGTCAGCCCTCGCGACTGACCAGGTACAGAAGGTAAAACACTACCAGCGGGGTCATCATTCCCATGTTCCTGCGGGCCGGGCCGCGAGCCCTGGGAGACTGCCCGGGTGGAACTGCACGAGGCCTTGCGCCGCCGCTCCATGTGCCGCAGCTTCTCGCGCGAGCCGATCGACGGCGCCCTTCTGGAGAGGATCCTCGGCGGCGCGCTGCGCTCCCCCACGGCCGGCAACACGGGAGGCACGGCTTGGGTCGCCCTCGAGGGCGACCAGCAGACCGCCGCCTACTGGGGCGCCACCACCGACGAGCGCTGGCGAACCGCCAACCCCGACTGGTCAGAGGGGCTGCAACGTGCGCCGGTGGTGCTCCTTTCCTACGCCTCCCCGGCCGCCTACGTCAGCCGGTACGCCGAGCCGGACAAGGCCACCTCCGGCCTCGGCTGGGGCCTCGAGGCCTGGCCCATCCCCTACTGGTTCGGCGACGCCGCCTTCGCCGTGATGGCGGTATTGCTGGAGGCGGTCGACGCCGGTCTTGGTGCCTGTGTGCTCGGCAACTTCCGCAACGAGGACGCGGTGGCGGCGGCGCTCGGTGTCCCACCCCAGTGGCGCCTGTTCTGCGCCGTCACGTTGGGCTGGCCGGACGGGCACGGCCACCGCGCTGGGTCCCTGGACCGCGACGTTCCGCAGGCGCCAGCACGCATCCATCGGGGGCGGTGGCGGTAGCCCGGAGGGGGCAACGACACACCACCGGAGACCTCCCGAAAAATGCCGTCGACCTCGACTACTGAACGAACCGTTCGAAATCCCACGACTTGGCGGAGAGCTCGTCGGGCTCCGTGATGTCATACCGCGTCGCGTTGGAATCAAAGGCGGCACGTTGCGCTTGGTAGCGGCCTTCGCGATACCAGCAACTCCGGCACTGATCCCATTCGTCCGGCGTGTCGAGCGTGCTCCTCACCGCCCGCAGGATGCCGCCGTTCCACACACCTTCGAACGTTGATCCGATTTCCACGGTTCCGGCCGCCGCGGCGAAAGGCGCCGAGCACGTTGGGACGAGCCCGTCGGCGTGGACCACGGCGGTGCGGTGGATGAACATGCAGCCGTCGCGCTCCCGTGTCGAGCCGAGGGTCACCGGTACCCGGTCCGTGGCCGTGGCCCGGGGCTCGCCTGAGGACGGCGCCGCCGCGGGCACGGATTCCGAAATGAGCGGCGGGCAGTCGCTCCGTATCCCGGCTTCCTCGAGCAGTCGGTAGGTCTCGCGCAAAGGCCCGTTGACGAGGTCGGGCCGGTCGATCACCGACTCCGAGCGGCTGTGCGAGTGGAAGATCAAGAGGTGCCGGACCGTCAACTGATCGATGCCGCACTCAATGGCACGAGCCACGAATCGGGGCAGTTCCGCGACGTTGTTTGCCTTGAGCGTCCACGAGATCCCTATCCGGGGGCGCCGCGCCAGGCCAGCCTCGCGGCGGAGAGCGTTCAGGTGCTCCAAGGCGTCGAAGATCATCTGGAGTGCGGCACCACCTCGGTTCTCCGCAAACGAAGACTCGGTCCCACCGTCGACGGACAGGTGAATCGTCTCGATCAATGGCATGACGTCGCGCGTGATCCTGCGCTGGACCAGCGTGCCGTTTGTCACCAGGGCCATCCGAACCTGGTATTCGGCGAGTTTGCCGCAAAGGGCATCCCAGAGGCGCGAGGACGCGAGCAGCGGTTCGCCTCGACCGACCAGACCCACACTGGTGAGAGACGGAAAGACCTCGTCGGCTATCTGATTGAGCAGCGGGACCGACATCTCGGGCATCCGGTTGTACCGCTGGTGGAGCTCAGTCGTCCCGTGTGAGCTGCAGTGCGAGCAGGTCAGATTGCACCTCGCCGTGAGCTCGAGACTCAGCGATTGCGGCAGGTGGGACAGGACCTCCGCTGCGGTCTCTTCGGAACGCACCGCCTCGCGGCGGACCCGGTCCTTGAGGTCCTCGAGGTCCGCCCAACGGGTCTGGGGTCCGAGCGCGGACGACTCGACGAAGCGAATGGACGACACGTGGGCGCGTCCGACCGAAGCGAGCGGGGCGGGCACGAATCTCGGGCGAACCCGCGCGGCGCTCCGGACGGCGTCGGGCAGCTTCACTCGCAGGGTCACCCACTCGCCTACGTGCGGGACGTGCACGCAGATCGTCGTGTCGCCGCCGTGCTGCGAACCCTCGAGTGCGAACGCGAGGATCGAGTGCTCGTACCGCCCGGTCTCAGCCCAAGGCAGGTCGAGGAAGAGGCTGAGGTCGAGGTATCCGGCGCCCCGCGGCACACGCACCTCGGGAAAGACGATGTCGTGTGCGACGCTCAGGTCGAGCTGGTGATTCGACCGGCCCCATCGCGGCTGGAGGACCCTGCGGGGAAACCGCTCGACGACCTTGGTGAACGAAACCATGAGCCCGTCTTTCCCCGCCTTCATTCCTTCTTCGAGAGCCGGTGCTCGCCCTCCTGCCACCGGGCCATGGCCCACAACAGGTCGGACAGGCGGTTGAGGTAGGCCACCACCAGCGAGCCCTCGACCGGCTCGGCCACCGCGAGACGCTCGGCGCGGCGAACGATCGTGCGGGCCAGGTCGAGGGCGGCCGCGACCGGGTTCTCCCCCGGGATGGTGAAGTCGCTCGGCATGTCGAAGCGCTCGAGCAGGTCGTCGATGGCGGCCTCGAGCGCGTCCACCATGTCCGGCGTCACCAAGGTGGACCCCGCCGTGAGCTTGCTGCGGTTCTCCGGGGCGGTGGCCACCTCCGCCATCAAGACGTAGAGGTCGCGCGCCAACGAGGTCAGCCGGTCGTTGGCCTCCGAGCCCGCCGTTGTCTCGGCCCGGGCGACACCGATGGCCGCCTGCGCCTCGTCGACCACGCCGTTCAGCTCGATGCGCCAAGAGTCCTTGCGCACCCGCCCGCCGTAGAGGAGTCCGGTCGTCCCGTCGTCGCCCTTCTTGGTATAGATCCTCGGCGTCACCAGGCCGGATGCTATCGGCGCCGTTCCGGGACGCAACGGGGCGGCCGGTAGGATTGGGGGGTCATGGCCTCCTCCCCCGAATTGCTCGGCCGTCTCGACCCGTCCGCGTCCACGTACCTGCAGGCACTGCGCGAGCGCGTCGTCATCTTCGACGGCGCCATGGGCACCAACCTCCAGCTGCTGGGGCTGGGGCCCGAGGACTTCGGCGGTCCCGACCTCGAGGGCTGCAACGAGTTCCTCGTCGAGACCCGCCCCGACCTGGTGGCGCAGGTGCACCGGTCGTTCTACGAGGTCGGCTGCGACGTCGTCGAGACCGACACCTTCGGGTCCACGTCGGTGGTGCTGGCCGAGTACGGCCTGGCCGACCGTGCCCGCGACCTGACGCGCGCGGCCGCTGAGCTCGCGTGCGCCGTGCGCGACGAGTTCTCCACGCCGGAGCGCCCCCGCTGGGTCGCCGGCTCCATGGGCCCGGGCACCAAGTTCCCCACCCTGGGGCAGATCTCCTACGCCGACTTCCGCGACGCCTACGAGGAGCAGGCCCTCGGGCTCCTCGAGGGCGGCGTGGACCTCCTCCTCATCGAGACGCAGTTCGACATGCTGTCGGTCAAGGCCGCCATCAACGGGGCCCGCCGGGCCATGGTGGCGCTCGACCGGATGGTGCCCCTGCAGGCGCAGGTCACGATCGAGCTGACCGGCCGCATGCTGCCCGGCACCGAGATCGGCGCTGCGCTCACCGTGCTCGACGCCATGCAGGTCGACGTCGTCGGGCTCAACTGCGCCACCGGGCCCGTGGAGATGAGCGAGGCGCTGCGCCACCTCTCGGGGGCCAGTCGCGTCCCCATCGCCTGCGTCCCCAATGCGGGCCTCCCATCGGTCGTCGACGGCAATATGCACTACGACTTGACGCCCGACGGCCTGGCCGACCACCTGCACCGCTTCGTCACCGAGTTCGGCGTCTCGGCCATCGGGGGGTGCTGCGGAACCACGCCGGCGCACCTCGCCGCCGTGGTGGCGCGCTGCGCCGGTGAAACCCCGGCGGCGCGCACGCCGCAACACGAGCCCGCGGCGGCCTCCATCTACACCTCGGTGCCCTTCGAGCAGGACACCTCGTTCCTCGTCGTCGGCGAGCGGACCAACGCCAACGGGTCCAAGGCCTTCCGGGAGGCGATGCTGGCCGGCGACTGGGACACCTGTGTCGCCATGGCGCGCGACCAGGTCAAGGAGGGCTCACACCTGATCGACGTCTGCGTCGACTACACCGGCGCAGACGGCGTGGCCGACATGACCGAGGTGGCCAGCCGGCTGTGCACGCAGTCGAGCGTGCCGATGATGGTCGACTCCACCGAAGGCCCGGTTGTGCGCTCCGCGCTGGAGTGGATCGGCGGCCGACCCATTCTCAACTCGGTCAACCTGGAGGAGGGCGACGAACCGGGGACCCGGCTCGACACCTTCCTTCGCCTGGCCCGCGAGTTCGGCGCCGCCGTGGTGTGCACCTGCATCGACGAGGAAGGCCAGGCCCGCACCGCCGAGTGGAAGGTGCGGGCGGCGCGCAACATCCGCGACATCGCGGTGGACCGCTACGGGCTGGCGCCCGAGGACCTGCTCTTCGACCCGCTCGCCCTCCCCCTCTCGACGGGCATGGAGGAAAGCCGGGCGGACGGCATCGAGACGATTGAGGGGATCCGGCGCATCAAGACGGAGCTCCCGGGGGTGTCGACGATCCTCGGCCTCTCCAACGTGTCCTTCGGCCTCAACCCCGCCGCCCGTCAGGTTCTCAACTCCGTGTTCCTGCACGAGTGCGTCGAGGCGGGCCTCGATGCGGCCATCGTGCACGCATCGAAGATCCTGCCGCTGTCGCGGATCGACGAGCGCGCCAAGGACGTCTGCCTCGACCTGGTCTACAACCGGCGCACCGACGACTACGACCCGTTGCAGGAGCTGCTGGCGCTCTACGAGGGGGTCAGGGTCAGCGCGGCGGAGGCCGACGAGCATCTCGACTGGTCGGTGGACCGCCGCCTCAGCCAGCGCATCATCGACGGCAACCGCAACGGGCTCGAGGGCGACCTGACCGAGGCGCTCGAGTCGGGTGTCGCCGCCCTCGAGATCGTGAACGACATCTTGCTCGCCGGCATGAAGGTGGTGGGCGACCGCTTCGCCTCCGGCGAGATGCAGCTGCCCTTCGTACTGCAGTCGGCCGAGACCATGAAGACCGCGGTGGCCTTCCTGGAGCCGCACATGGAGAAGTCGGACCAGGGCGGCAAGGGCACGGTCGTGCTGGCCACCGTGAAGGGCGACGTCCACGACATCGGCAAGAACCTGGTCGACATCATCTTGACCAACAACGGCTACGACGTGGTCAACCTCGGGATCAAGGTCGGCATCAACGAGATGATCAGCGCCGCGGAGGAGCACAAGGCCGACGCCATCGGCATGAGCGGCCTACTGGTGAAGTCGACGCTCATCATGCGCGAGAACCTCGTCGAGCTGAACGACCGGTCGCTGGCCGAGATCCCGATCCTCCTCGGTGGCGCCGCGCTCACCCGCACCTACGTCGAGCGCGACCTGCGCGAGATCTACGAGGGACGCCTCTTCTACGGGCGCGACGCGTTCGAGGGCCTGCGCACCCTGGACCGCCTCGTCGAGCTGAAGCGCAGCGGCGAGGACGACCCCGAGTTCGGGCGCGAGATCTCCGAGCGCAACGTCCCCCGGCGCTTCGACAACCGGGACACGGGGCCGGTGGAGGGCCAGCCGGTGCGCTCCGACGCGGCGACGGACAACCCCCTGTTCCCACCCCCCTTCGTCGGCACCCGCATCGCCAAGGGCATCGCGATCGACGAGGTGGCCGAGTACCTGAACCTGACCGCGCTGTTCCGCAACCAATGGGGCTTCCGGCCCGAGCACGGCGAGGACGACGCCGCGTTCAAGGACCGGGTGAAGGCGACGCTGCGCGAGCAGCTGGGCAAGGCGAAGGAGCTGGACCTGCTCGTCCCGCAGGTCGCCTACGGGCACTTCGCCGCCAACGCCGAAGGGAACGACCTGATCATCTGGAAGGACGAGTCGCGCACTTCGGAGTGGATGCGCTTCTCGTTCCCCCGCCAGCGCAAGGAGCCGTGGCTCTGCATCAGCGACTTCTTCCGTCCGACCGGTTCGGCAGAGGAGGACTTCGCCAGCTTCATGCTGTGCACCATCGGGTCGAGGGCCTCCGAGGAGGCGGCGCGCCTGTTCGCCGAGAACCACTACCAGGACTACCTCTTCCTGCACGGGCTCAGCGTCGAGATGGCGGAGGCGACGGCGGAGTACTGGCACCGCCGGATCCGCGAGGAGCTGGGCTTCGCCGGCGAGGACGGCCCCACGCTGACCGGCCTGTTCCGCCAGCAGTACCGGGGCGGCCGCTACTCGTGGGGCTACCCGGCCTGCCCCGACCTGAACGACAACGGCAAGGTCGTGGACCTCCTGGGCGGAGACCGCATCGGCGTGACGGTCAGCGAGGGCTTCCAGCTGTTCCCCGAACAGACGACCGACGCCATCATCTGCCACCACCCGGAGGCCAAGTACTTCGTCGCCTGAGGAGGGACCGGATGCGGGCCGCCGCCGGAGCTTGGCTCGCGGGCACCCTGGCCCTCGGCGCGTGGGCCGTCGCGCCGGCGACCGCGGGTGCGGGTCCTCTGCCGCCTTCACTGCCGGCACTCGTCGTCGCCGGCGTCGGGCCGGGCTATGTCGTGACCGCGCAGGGCCCACCCGACGTGGCACGCTTCGCCCACGGGTGGCCCAACCCGACCGCCATGGCCTCGGCGCTGGCGGGGGCGGGCGACGCGCAGGCCTACGCGCGGACGTGGCAGGACGCGGCCGGGGCGAACGTGGTGCAGGTCCTGGTGATGCGCTTCCCGGCCGGTCGCGCCGGGGAAGCATTCGAGTCGGCCGCCGACCGCTCACTCGCGTCGAGCGCGGTGGTGAGCTCGGGTCCGCTGCGCGCGCTTCGCGGCGCGCGCACCGCGACGTACGTGACCACAGCCGGCTACGGCGAGGCGGTGGTGCTCTCGGTCGGCAACGACGTCGCCCTGCTGTCGTTCGTGTCGGCCCCGTCCAAACGCACGGCGCCGATCACGGCCGCCGAGGCGCAGCGGGTGGCCACCGCTCAGCACGCCGCCCTGGAGAATGCGCTGAGAGGACCGACACAACCGGTGCACACGAGCGGCCCGTCGGCCGCTGAACTGGCCTGGGCCGCGCTGGCCGTCATGGTGTTGGCGGCCGGGCTCGTGACCCCGCTCGTGCTCCATCGAGGTCGAGACCGAAGGCCGGTGGCCCCAAAGGCGCCGGAGCCGTGAGCGACGCCGGACGCCGGTATCACGGCCAGGGAGACCGGGGCCCTCTCAGCCGGCGTACTCGATCATTTGGGCCACGGGTCGTCGAGTACCCCAAGCTGAATGAACAGACCGAGCTTGTCGGCTCCAATCCATTCTCTGACCACCTTGTCGTCCTCGAAATCCATGATGGTCACAACCCATTCCTCGACGGACCGTCCAGTTGGGGACCGGCCCGCATATCCTCCCGAGTCGGTGCCCTGGAATGTCGCCCTCAGTGCGACGGTGTCGCTTGCCACGACGAGTTCTTCGACATCGAGGTGGAGATCAGGAGAAGCGGCGTGGTAGCGGCGGATCGGCTCCGTTCTCGCCGCGGGTCCTGACCCAAAGGCATTCGTAAAGCTCTCGCTATAGAGATCGGCGGCCGCTTCGTAGTTCCGGCGATTCGAGACCTCGTCAACGAACCTCCGCACTCGCATCTCGTGCTCGGCAAATTCGGCTCTCCTGACTGATCCGTGGGTCGATTTGGCCAGCTGAGACGGTCAGACTTCGCGGTCGCGGTGGTCGGGTGAAGATGGAGCGATGGCACGAAAGACCCCCGACTGGTCACCCGAGAGCGAAGAGGACTACGAGGTTGCTCGTCGAGCACTGAAGAAGCGGTTCGCCCAGTGGCGAACATCGGTCGGCGCGGCGCCCGACAAGGACGCCGGAGAGGCACCCATCCACTACAAGTGGGCCTTTCTCGACGGACATCTGACCCGCTGGACCCGCGCCGACCTCGACGAGGTCTATCTCGAGCTGCACCCGGCCAAAGTGATGGTCGACGACGACGATCTCGGCGACGTGCTCGAAGAGGCCAAGGCCTTCGTGACCTTCTTGGACGAGACGGGGCTCCTCGCCCCCGACAGCGAGCCGGCCAGCGTGCTCGTCGACCATCTCGACGCGATTGGGGGCCAGTTCCGCCACAACATGGCCGACGTCTCGCGCTACAGCTTCGGCAAGCGACTGTGGACGAGCGCGCAGGCCGAGGGGGTCCGCCTCGACGACCCGGCCTCGGTCGAGGCCTTCATGGCCGAGTTCAACGCCCGGCCGAGGGCCGAACGCGAGGCCATCTTGGGCCGGAGTCCGGGCCAGCCCCCGCGGCGGCCATCGACGGGACGCGTCACCGCAGCAGGGACGCGACCCAAGACCGCCTCAGCCAAGCGCCGCAAGCGCCGGCGCTGAGGAGTGGTCCCGTCCGGGCAACGGCGGGCAGTAGCCACCGCGGTCAAGGAGCGCGAGGGCGATGAGGTGCTCGGGCTGGCGGAAGCCGAAGGCCATCCGGTGCAGGACGCGCAGTTTGGTGTTCGTGCTCTCGATCAACGCGTTGGACAAGTTGTTGAGCATGGCGGCCTCGATGCCGGCGATGTTCTTCTTGATCTTTCGCCCGAGCTCGACGAAGGCGTCGATGCGGCAACGCTGGGCCCAGACAAGCCACTCGTCGAGCATGGTGAGGGCGAGCACTCCCTTGGTCCTGATGGCAATCCTGAGCTGTTCTTTCATCAAGTAGGCCCGGTAGAGCCTCGTGTTGACCTGGGCGATCCAGGCCAGCTTGGCCTCCTGGCGTCGGGTCAGGTCCTCAGGATTGCGCCAGAGGGCGTAGCGGCATCTTTTGAGCTGGCGGGCGTGGCTGGTCATGCCACCCTTCCTCGCCTCGTTCCACACCTCGCGCCGCACCTGGTCGAGCGCTTCGGTGGCCCAGGCGACGACGTGGAACGCGTCGATGCACACCGTGGCGTTGGGGCAGCGCTCGTGCACCACGTCGGCGATCCACTCGGCCGCGTCGGCAGACACGAGGCGGATCTGCGCACAGCGCTCGGGACCGAGCAGGTCGAAGAAGCCGTGCAGGGTCTTCTTGTCCTTCCCGACAGCGGCCCAGACCAAGCGTCCGGAAACGTGATCCACGCAGATGGTCAGATAGCGATGGCCGCGCTTGTAGGAGATCTCGTCGAGACCGATGCGGGTCAGCCCGTCGAAGGGGTCATGGGCAGCCCGCCCGTCGGCGACGACGCGTTCGATGATGGCCCCCACCGTCTTCCAGGCGATCCGCAGCAGCTCGCTCACCGTGGACTTGGGGGTGTGGGTAACCAGCCAGGCCACGGTGTCGTCGAAGTCACGCGTGTGGCCGGCCCCGTGCCGGGCCCAGGGCACCTGAGCGACCGTCGGACCATGGGTCGGGCAGTTGACCCTCGGAGCATCAGCCTGGAGGAAGCAGCGCAGCGTCCCCAGATCCAAAGCACGCCAGTTCCGCCGCCCTTCACCGTGGTCATAGCCAGGTGAGCGCACTCCACAACGCCCGCATCGGCGTTTGGTCGAACGTCTCGGACGCACATGGACCACCACGGTGTCGGACTCGTCGTCGAAGTCCACATCCTCGATCACCGTGGACCGGTCGACACCGAGCACGCGACGCCATACGTTGGCACCGAACATCGCCATCCTCCTCGCTTTGATTTCTGGACCTTCAAGCAGTCCGAAAACTAGGCAGGGATGGCGTTGTTCGCGTCAGGAGCAGGTCAGGGCACCCACGGATCAGTCAGGAGAGCCGCAAATTCCATCGTCCCCCGGTTCATTGGCCACAGCGAGAATCCAGTAGGCCGCCAGCCCAGAGAATTGACCCGTTGGGGCCGTGGCACCCCGCCTGGCCAGGGATGATGTGCAGCGGGCACCCTGTGCCCTCGACGGGACGGGTGGCTACTCCGAATCCTCCTCTATCACCGCAATGGCCAACTCCAGAGCCTCGGCGATGTTGATCGCGGCTGACATGACCCGGGCCGTCCCGATGATCGGGGCCACAGCCACGAGGACGTTCTGCGCGTCCTCAATTGTGATCCCCGCTTCGGCTGCCGGGCCGATGTGGAGGAGATAGGAAACAGGGCGGGCATCGACGGCCGCGAGGGCCGCAAGTCGGACCAACAAGAGGGCGTCCGGCGACAGATCACATTCCGCAACTGACACCGCGGTCATGGCGGCAATCGTGTCGAGAACCGGGGCGTCCTGGGATTCATCAGGCATGGTGGAACTCCTTTGCGTCATGGCATTCGCGTCGTACGTTGACACCGGTTCCAGGGTCAAAGCATTCCTGAGACATCCGGCGCCCTGAAGGCTAAGGCCAAAATGATCCCGGTGCCCACAGGGTCATTCCAGAGGGAAGGGGTGCCAGCGACCGAATGCCCCAATCGCGGCAATAGGCAACCCGAAGCGTGCGCGTCGGTAATGGCACCCTCCCGGCATCGCACATCCCGGTCGGGTCGACAAGGCCGGAGACTGCCGCACGGCGGACGCAGCCGCGACGGGAGGAACCGTCAGGACCGTTGGGCCAACGACCGGGCGTGCACCGTGTCGTGGATGAACATGAACCGCATCGGCCAGTACCCGGGTCGTGGCTCGGGAAGCTCGTGCCGGGACCAGAAGAACCCGACCAAGGTCACGGCGGCGGCGGCCAGCCAGATGATCACCCCGACGGCCAGGACCCATGGCGTGGATCCCAACGACAACACGATGACGCCCGCGATGGCGACGAACAGCCCGACGTAGCCCACCCGGAGGGCCCACACTGCCATCCTCCAGTGTGCGTTGTGCTGCAGCTCCGGCGGCTCTTCCATGCCAGGGGCATTGTTCCACCGTTGCGCGACCAGATCATTGGTCCTCCTGGTCGGACCAATGGATGACCGACTGATGGGGCGTCCCGGCTTGCCGCCAGTCACCCATTCAGTCGATCGGCGAACCGAATCGGAGGACGTTGCCGTCGGGGTCAGCCACGGCGCCTTCGTGCTGGCCCCACTCGGTGTCCTCAGGCAGATGTACCTCAGCTCCGGCCGCAAGCCATTCGCGGGCGAGTGCGTCCGAATCATCGACCCACAGGTAGGCCGAGTGCTTCGCGCTTCCCGAGCCGCGGTCCGGCACAACGCCGAGATGGATCTCGACGCCGTCTCGGTTTGCATAGCCGTATCCGCCTCCTTGGTATTCGCGCACGGTGAAGCCGAGTCGTTGGTAGTGGTTGAGTGAGGCCCCCAGGTCGCGGACCGGAAAGATCGGTGCTGCTCGTTTTACGACGGCCATGATGCAAACCGTATCCAAGAACGAGTTTTTGAGGCGTGCTGGTTACGATCCCACCAACCCGGCGAAGTGGCACCGAAGTCCATCCATTGGTGACGTGATGAATTCTCTCGGGTACTCGGGCAGGCAGGGACGTCGGCGCGCGATGCTGGTCACCTCGACGCTGGCCGAGACGCCCGTTCACGTCAAATGAGGAGGCCCAACATGCCCGATACCGTGTTCTTGTCGAACCGCATCGAAGTAACCCGGCCTCTCCCCGCGTCGCCCGCGGCGATCTTCGACATCTTGCGTAGCCCGGCGGGCCATGTGGCCATCGATGCCTCTGGGATGCTGCAGGACTTCACCGGCGAACCGGCGGAGAAGGTTGGCGACACGTTCGTGGTCCATATGGACCGGGAGTCGCTCAATGACGTCCCGCTTGGCAAGTACGACGTGACGGTGCACATCATCGTGTTCGAGCGCGACAAGGAGATCGCGTGGGATCTCGGGCCCGATATTCCGGTTCAGCACTTTTATGGTTACCGCCTGAGTGCCGATGAGGACGGGGTCACCAATGTGACGTCCTACTACGACTGGTCGAAGGTGAGCGGCGACATACAGGACCGCTTCCCGATCGTGCCCGAGTCGGCCCTGCGCGCCACGCTCGGCATCTTGGAGCGAACGGTCCGACGGGGCCTGTGATCTTTGCCATTTGCGCTCCGAGGTCGGGGCCGTCGCCCCTCGGAGACGACGATTACGCACGTCCAAAGGTATCGATGTACCACTGCGTTTCATGGTGATCGCTACGGGCCGCATTGAGCGTGTAGGTCGGATCGAGCTTGCCCAGTACCAGACCGAGGGTGCGATGATCTCGTTGGCTCACGACCTTGATCCCATGCCTGATGAGCAGAGCGGCACAGACCCCCTGACCGGGTTGGTAGGCGCGTTGTGCGCGAAACCCGTTGTAGATGACCTGGGAACCGCAGGCAGCGCTGATGTCCATGAGGAGGGCCAGCCGGACTCTATGACTTTGCGCCATCGCCAACATCGCATTGGCGGCGGCGAGCATTCCCTCGGTCCAGTCCTCGCCGCCGTCACTCAAAACACGTGCCCTTCCATCGAGCACGTCGAATCCGTTGCCCCCATGGATGTCAGGCGTGCGTCGCGGCGTGCCGAATGCGAACTCCTCGGGGCAAAAATCCACGACATCGACGTTGGGAAGCCCGATCAGTTCCTCCGTGTGCGGATACGGCGCTCCATACGAGGACCCGTCGACTCCACACGGCCTGCCCATGAGGCATCCACTCACCAAGAGCTTGAGGGGACGCTCCTTGGTGAACTGCGGCCACAAAGCGATCTCCTCTCGACTCGGAAGATGCCCTGAGTTGGCCACGGCTCAATGGTGCCAAGGAGATCGCAGTGAGGACGGCACTAGGCCGGCGGTCGAGGGCAGCGCTCCCGAAGGAGAGCTACCACGACCAGCGGGGTACTTCACGGATGGGATGAAGATCAGAATCCGTCTCAGCCCACGAAATTTGCTGGGCAACGTTTGCGCCGAAGTCAAGGTGGGATCGCACCGCACTTCGGAAAGGCTCGTCATCGGGCATTGCAGCCTCATCGAGCGCTTCTTGGTAGAGGGCCACGAATCGCTGCTTTTGCTCATCAGTGATCCGGAGATGACGATGGACATCAATGATGTACTGGAATCCGAGTTCACGTGTAAACCTGTCCGGACCACCGAACGACTCCGCAGTGAACCAGGTGAGATGGTCAACGTGTGTCGGCACCCTCTCGGTGAACACCGCGCTGAGGACGGGATCTCCGAGCACCTTGTCGTAGAAGGTCTCTTCGAGACGATGAATGGCCGTGTCTCCACCGGCATGCTCGTGAATCGTCTCCATTCGACTCCTTCGACGGATCGGGAACGCCATTCTGAGGTTATTTGTTCTGCGCTCGGACCGGGAAATGGGGTATGCAACTGATATCGCCGACCACTTGTGAGAATCTGGTCCGATGGCAGCACCGACATGCTCATTCTGTGGACGGAGCAATCGGCGGGGTGTGGCCGGCCCGACCCTCGCCATCTACATATGCGCTGATTGCGTGGCTCTTGCGACGCAGATCCTGGACGTTTCGGATCAGGTCGATGACCCGCCGGACGCCTTCCCCGATTCGTGACACGGGCGGCGGATAGAGGCCGTGCAAAGTCTCAGGTCCAAACATGGCCAGGCCGCGTGATTGTGCCGTGACCGATCGCGTCGCTCAAGTTCAGTCCCTGGACCTGATTCGCGCCGTCCGTGCCGCGGGGCTCGAAGGTCGAACGGTGGTGATCCATGGGTCGCTCAGATCGTTTGGAGATGTTGACGGAGGAGCGCAAGCGGTGATGCGCTCCTTCCTCGACTGCGGTTGCACGGTAATCGTGCCGACGTTCTCCTACGAGTGCCAGGTCGATGCCCCGCCCGAAATCCGCCTCGAGGGCAACGCCGATCCACCTGCGAACCCGGACTCGTACTCGCCGATCGGCTTTTGGCCAGCGATGACCTTTGTGTCGAAGGAAATGGGCGCCCTACCCGCCTGGGTCGCCGCCACAGCGGGACGACACCGAGGCAACCATCCCCTCAACTCGTTCGCGGCGCTCGGACCAGAGGCCGATTCGATCATTTCCGGGCAGAGTCCCTCCGACGTCTATTCGCCACTCGAGGCAGCCGTCGAACGGGCCGGCGCGGTAGCGCTTCTCGGCGTCGGGCTGACCTCCATGACGATGCTTCACCTGGCGGAACACAATGCGGGACGGTCGCTCCTGGTGCGATGGGCCCGTCTCGACTCGGGGTCAGAGGTCCCCGCTCGGACCGGATCGTGCTCAAGGGGGTTCGAGAATTTCGCTGATTGCCTGTCCCCGGCTGAGTCGGAGCTCGACGTGGGACACAGCCGCTGGCGCGTTTTCGATGCAACGACGGCCCTTGATCTCGCCACAAGGCGGATTCTGGTTGATCCGCAAATAACCGTGTGTGACGACGCAGCTTGCGAGCGCTGTGCGGCGATGGTCGCCGGTGGGCCCGTCGGCACCGCCGCACTGTTCGGCCCCTAGGCCGAGTAACCACAAGCTAAATCTCTAGACATCCGACACTTTTCTGACGCCGTTGGCCGGGCCGATTGGACTGTCTCGGTCCCGGTCTACGGGCAGTCGCTCTCAGACCAAACGCGGCAGCTTGCATCTAGCCCTGAAGGGCGCGCTCCGTAAGTGCCGCCATTTCTTCATGGCCCAGGGGTGTCGGGTGATACGGAAAACCCACCGTTACCGTGTGGCCAGCTATCCACCTGGCGTCGGGTGGAGCGCACGGACCGTGTGCTTGGCCGATCACGTAGGGGTCTGCCAGCAGCACGTGGGTGGTCTTCGCGACTTCTACGAAGACCTGCTCCAGACCTTGGCCCATCGAGTCCACCACTTGGTCGCCCTCCTGGGTGAAGTTCAGCGCCGGGCAGGCGGTCGGTGGAACGAGCCGAGGATACGTGACCAGCACAATCTTGGCTGATGGGGCCCTGGAGCGAATGGTCGAGACCATCGTCGTGAGTGATGTCTTGAGGGTAGCTAACGACGAAGCGAGCTGGGAAGGATCAGATGTGCAGGCTGCGCCCCCCATACCGCACGAAAATGCTGTGGCGGTGTACCCGATGTCGTTGCCGCCCACGGTGAAGGTGACGAGCGAGGTGTCAGAAGTCACCGCGTCGATCTGCGGTGGGTTCGTACCCTGCGACGTGGTCAGAACGTTCGCCGTCGTTGCTCCCGAACACGAGACGTCAACGAGGGAGAGCTTGAGCTTGGCAGCCACCAGGCTCGCATAGTTGTGACTGGATCGGGTACAGATCCCGCCCGATTGTGTGGGGATGCCGGGGCCGGCGGCATATGAGCTCCCGAGGGCGACGTACTTCGCCCCGACGTCAAAATGAGCAAAGGTGGTTGTGGTCACCGTCGAACTCGACGCACCGGACGAACAAGCTGCTGCTAAGGCAGCAAAGCCGGCGAGTGAAAGCGCGACCAACGATCTTGGAGTCTTCATGTGTTTCTCCAATAACGGACTCCGGATCAAGATAATCCTTGAAAGGCACGGTCGATGAGCATATATGGAGACACCGAAGCCCGACCTTGCTCGATTTTCCGCGACCGTCGGGGCATTGTGGGGTCAATCGGACTCAACGTGAACGACCCCCGATTGGCGCTTTAAGGGCGGCGACATGCGCCGAAATGTTGGTCAATTCGGCTCCCTGAGCGACGAACCCCCATGGTCATCGACGTCAACAGCTCTGCCATCGCCTCACGATCTGCCGCCATGTCGAACATCCCGGCCTAGTGCCACCGCGCCACCACGTCAGCGAACAGCTTGCGCAGTCCGGAGTAGGAAACACGAGTGGCCTCCTAGAGTTCGGGGTCACTCTGCGAGTGGCTCCATCCGTGCACTGACACCAGCAGACGGTTGATGCCGCTCTCGTCCCGGCCGAATTCCTCGGTGACGCCCAGGACCTGTTCCGTGAACTCAGGAAGCGGAGGCGCGCGACTCAGCTCGCGGCGTCTACCCGAACCGGGGCAGCGTCGTCGTGGTGCTCGAGGTCGTGGTAGTGCTCGACGTCGTCGTCGTGCGGCCGCTCGAGGTAGTGGTGGTCGTGGGCGCGATCGTCGTCGTGGTCGTCGCCGGCGCGTTCGTCGGCGTGGTCGAGCCCGAGCTCGTCGTGGTTGTCGTCGCCGGCGCGACGCCGGTGTCGGGGCTCACGCAGCCGGCCGGCGGCGTGGCCGATCCCTGCTGTCCGGGCATGAGCACCGTTCCGGCGCAGCCGAAGTCCGAAAGGGTGGACACGCTCTGCGCCGTCGATCCGTCGGCGAACTTGGCGACCGACTGGGTTTGACGGATGAACCCACTCGCGTCGATCGACAGCACCGTCGTGGTCCCCTGGTATCCGTTCTGGGCGAGGAGCTTGAGGGCGGAGGTGATCGCGCTGGTCTGTTCGCTGGTCAGCCCGGGAAGCTGGGCCTCCGCAGCCGGGTTCAAGAACACCTGGTACTTGTCGACCGCGACGCCGTCGACGGTACCCGTGCCGATGAAGTCGGCGCCCGTGACCTCCTGCTGCTCCAGGTTGAGGTAACCCGTGGGGCTGGAGAGGCTCTGCATGGCGAGCGCACCCTCCCGCTGGCCCAGCGTGCCCTCCACCAGACCCGCGAAACCGGGTAGGGGCGAGCCGGGCCCGGTGTCCTGCGAACCTGGCGAGAGCCCGTAGTCGCCACCCCCGATCTCCCAGACATCGGTGTCGTCGGCCCTGAGCGTGATCAGTCCGAAGCCCGGCACCTGCGAGTTCGCCACCATGGCGTAGGGGTTGGTGTCGATGGTGCCGCTTCCGGTGATCGGCACGCCGGAGTTGTTGTTGACCGCCTGGCCACACTGCGTCGTGGCCCCGGAGGCCGGGATGTTCGGCCCCCCAGGGTTCACGACTCCGGGGCTGCTCGGGACCAGCAAGATCCTCCCGCATGTGGTCGCCGTCGTGGACGCGCTCGTGGGCGGGGTGAGCGGCGAGAACTGGTACGTCACGTTGAAGCTGCCCGAATCCGTGGTGGCGCTGAGGGCCGACAAGACCGCCTTGGCGGCGCTCGTCCCACGGCTCGGACGAGGGCCCGACGCCGTGGCCGCGCGGTGCGTCGGACCATTCGAGGTGAGCGCCAACGCGACCGGGATGCCGACGGCCGCGGCGCACAGGGTGCACACCAGCGCCACGATCACCGTCTGCCTCGTTCGCCTTGGTCGTGGCCCGTGATCGTCGTCCACGTAGAGGGCGTCGTCGGCCCCTGTGTCCCCATCGTGCCACTCGCGGTCATCGGTCATGGTGTCCCCTTAGAGGTCGCCGTGGAGGTACTGGTGGTGGTCGAGCTCGTCGGAGCGACAGTTGTGGTGGTCGTCGTGGTGGTCGTGGTTGAGCCCCACGGCCCCGCTACCGTTGTCGGTGTCGCCGGCACTTCAGTGATCGCCGGACCCGGGATGCTCGATGTCGTGGTCGTGGTAGTGGTCGTCGGCGCCGACCCGGTGTCGGGGCTCACACATCCGAGGGGCGCGCCGGCGCTGCCGGGTTGGCCGGGCATCAGGACCGTGCCGGCGCAGCCGAAGTCGGAGAACGTGGCTGCGAGGACGACAGTCCCGCCGTCGCCGAACGTCGCGGTCGAGGTCGCCACCCGGATGAACCCGCTGGCGTCGATGCCGACCTCGACGGTCGTGCCGCTGTAGCCCTGGCCCTGCAGGATCCCGAGCGCGTTGTCGATCGTCGTGGCCTCCTCGGGGGTGATCCCCGGGCTGGCCGCCAGTTGCGCCGTGTCCAACGAAACGTCGTACTCGGTCACGGGCACGCCGCCGGCGGTCCCCGTCCCGACCTGGGTCGCCCCGGTGACGGAGGGCAGCGTGAGGTCGAGGTAGCCCGTTGGGCTCGCCATGCCCAACATGGCGACGGCACCGTTGCGCGGGCCGAGTGTGCTCTCGACGAGCCCGGCGAACGAGGAAAGGGCCGAACCGGGATCAGGACTCTGCGTGGGCAGCGGTGCCGGCTGGTCGTTGTTCGACCCCACCTCCCAGTAGTCGGTGCCGTCGACCCGGACCGCCACGTCGAGGCCGGCGCCGTCCCCGACCGCGGCGGAGGCGGCCATGGCGGTCGGGTCGGTGTTGATGGTGCCCATGCCCGACACCGGGGTCTCGCTGTCGCCCGACCCGCTGTTCGCGGTCGGGCCGGTCGTACTGAGCGAGTAGGTGAACTGGAAGCTGCCGGCGTCCGTCGTCGTGCTCAACGCGGTGAGCACCTGGTGCTCGGCTGGCCCCTGGGCGAAGCCCGTGGGGCCGTGGCGGTGGCTCGAGTGCGCCGCCACGGGCGCCGCGCTCCCGGTGCCGAGAGCCAGGCCGATCGGGACACCGACGGCCGTGGCACACAGGACCACGGCGGCGGCGATGGCCGTGCGCCCTTGCCGATGGCGCGGATTGGAGTCTGGGTCGTCGAGCCAGATCCCCTCGCGCTCGGAGCTCGGCTCCTCTCCGGAGTTCGCCCCCAGTCGGTGCGTGACGCACCTCCCTTCGTCGGTCGCCGCGCGGCCCAGACGCCCGCGGAGACGGCAGGCCCCGTGTTAAATAGTAGCCCCCGTGTTGCCTGGGCGGATCGGCGGGCGGTTGTGCCAGGCCACCAGCAAGCCGACCATTTAGGCTGCCACGCGTGGCCGACACCCGCGCCCCGTACGATCCGATCCCCTCGCCGGAGATCGCCGGCGACGTCGGGTCACCGGCAGCGCTCTTCGGTGCCATCGTCGACGACGTCCGGTCCGTGCTCTTCACCGACCTCACGTCCGCCCGGCTCGCCGTGGGGTGCCTGCTCGCGGCCGGACACCTCCTCGTCGAGGACCTGCCCGGCCTCGGGAAGACGACACTCGCCAAGGCATTGGCCCGCGCGTTCGGTCTGGACTTCCGTCGGGTCCAGTGCACGGCCGACCTCCTGCCGGCCGACATCGTGGGCGCGCTCGTCTTCGATCGCGACCGGTCCGAGCCGGTGTTCCGTCCGGGACCGGTCTTCACCAACATCTTGATGGCCGACGAATTGAACCGGGCCTCGACGCGCGCCCAGTCGGCGCTTCTCGAGGCGATGGAAGAGCGCCAGGTCACCGCAGACGGCTCGACGTACGCGCTGCCGGTTCCCTTCATGGTGGTCGCCACCCAGAACCCCTACGACGCCGCTGGAACCTCCCCGCTTCCGCACGGCCAGCGTGACCGCTTCCTGCTTCGGCTCTCCTTGGGTTACCCCAACGCGCACGACGAGGACGCACTCCTGGCGCGTGCCAACGAACCGGCGCGCGTCGATGCGCTCGGAGCCGCAGTGACGCGGGCAGAACTGCAGCAGCTCATGGCCGCGGTCACGTCCGTCTTCGTCTCGCCGGTCTGTCGTGGCTACGTACGCGCGCTGGCGGAGGCCAGCCGGCGCCATCGCGCCGTCACGGTCGGGGCGTCGCCGCGCGCCGCCATGGGGCTGATCCGAGCCGCCTCCGCGCTGGCCGTCGCCGAGGGCCGTGAGTACGTGACGGCGGACGACGTCGCCCTCGCCGCGGAACCCGTCTTGGCCCACCGGCTCCTGCTCGAGCCAGACGCCGAGGTCACGGGGACGACCGCCGCCGCCGTGGTCCGCGAGCTCGTCGACGTCGTGCCCGTTCCACTGGGCGACGAAGCGGACGTCAGCCGGAGTCGCTGATGCGGGCGCTCCGGCCGACGGCACGGGGCCTCGGCGTGGCGGTGGCTGGAGTGGCCCTGCTGCTTGTCGGCGTCTTCACGGGCACCGCCGCCCTCGAGTCGCTCGGCGCGCTGGCGCTCGTGCCGGTCGCTCTGGCGCCCTTGGTTGCAGGGTGGCGAGCCGAGGCGTGCCGGCAGGGCCTCGCCGTGCACCTGCGGGTGGTGCCGCCGATCGTCCGGGCGGGCGAAGCCGTACGCGTCGAGGTCTCCGCCGCCAACCGGGCGCGGCGCGAGATGCCACCGGTCGGCCTCGACCGTCGGATCCGGCGCCCGGGAGCGACGCCAGCGCCGGACCGCCTCGCCCCTGGTCCGGCCGATCTGCTCCGCCTTCCCGGCCTGCGAGCTGGAGGGACAGAGACCCTGGGTGTGACGCGCCGCATGCGCCGCCGCGGCCGCTTCGACTTGGGCTCGGGTCCCGCCTGGGTGCACGACCACTTCGGGCTGTGCGGGGTCCGAGTCACGAGACTGCCCCCGGCCGTCGTCGTGGTGCACCCCGTCGCCGTCCCAGTCCCGCCCACCGGGCCCGGCGAGGGAGCCCGCGCTCTCGGGCCCAGGGAGCCGGTGCTCGTTACCCCAGCCCCGGGTCGCGAGGACAGCGAGCTCATCGGGTTGCGTCCGTACGTGCCTGGCGACCGGCTGCACCTCTTGCATTGGCCGACGACGGACCGTGGTGACGGCCCCTTCGTGAAGGAGTTCGGTGCCGACCCGGCGGCCGTGCTCCACGTCGTCGTCGACGACCGCGCCGGCGTCCACCTGCGCCGCGCCTTTGAGGAGATGCTCGGGATCGCCGTGACGGTCCTCGCCGACGCCGCCGGGCGTGGCTGGGCCGTCGAGCTCTCGACGTCGACCGGCCGGCACTGCACGGTCCCGCCCGGGGTCGCCGGCTGGGCACAGGCGGCCACCTTTCTCGCCATGATCCAGCCCCGTCGCGCTGCTGCCGGGACGGGATCGCGCCCACCGGGTGCCGAGCCGGCGACGGTGCTCACGACCTCTACCGCCGCGCCCACGCTGGCGGCGCACCTCCAAGCGCGTGGCACCCGTGTGATCGCCCCGTGAGGCGCCCCGGCACCGTCTTCCGCCGGCGTGAGGCGCTGGAGCTCCTCGCGTCCTTGTTGGGGGCGTGCGCGGTGGCCCGTCTGATCGCCGGCGCGGACACGGGGCGCGTGCTGTGGTCGCTGGCGTGGTGCGCGGTGGTGGGGTGGCTGCTGCCGTGCGTGGCGCTGCGGAGGCGCCTCACAATGCCGTTGGTCGTCGCCATTGGCACCATCGGGATCGTTGCCGCGGCGGCCTGGACATCGGTGCCGCACACCGTCGGCATCCCGACGGCTGGCACCGCGCACGACCTCGCGACGGCGCTGCGCTCTGCCAAGCCCGAGCTGCACGCGTTCGTGGTGCCGCTCCGTGCGACACCCGGCCTGCTGTTCCTCGCCGGACTCGTGGTGGGCCTGGTCGCGCTGGCCCAACGACTCGTGCTGTCGTCGTCGCGCCCGGCGTCGCCCATCCTCTCGCTGGCGTCGCTCGCAGGCACGTTGGGCCTGGTCGCCTGGTCCGCGGCGGCGCGCCAAGGGTGGCAGGGCGTCGCGCTCATCGCGGTCTTCGGCGTAATCGCCTTCGCCAGCGCGGCGTCCTCGGTACCGGCGGCGGTGGACGCTGTTGGTCCGACCGACCAGGAGCAGCTCATGCGACGTCCGGCTCACGCGCTCGCCCCGGTCCTCATCGCGGCTGCTGCGGTGGCGGTGGCGGTGGCCGTCGCGGCGATCCCGCTCGGCACTCCGGCGACCGGTGCCACCGCCGTCCCGCCAACCGGGCTCGCCCTGGCCGACCACCTGGTCGACCTGGAGGCACACGACCCGAACCTGGTGGTCTTCACCGCGCGGACGCCGGTTCCTTCCTACTGGCAGGTCGCCGTCTTGAGCGACTTTCGCAACGGGACCTTCGTGCCCGCGCCCGACGTGACCGCGGGCCTGGCCGGCCACGCCACCACCGCGGGCACCATCCCGACCATCGCGCCCGACGCGACACGGGCCTACGTCGCGTCGGTGACCATCGCACACCTCTCGACCCGCCTCCTGCCCGCGCCCCCGTCGGTGATCGCCGTGCACGCGACGCCACCGGCGGCGGTCGGCAGCGGCGGGGTCGCGGCGTCCCGACCAACCATGCCTGGACAGCGGTACCAGGTCCTCGCGGCGGGGCCGCCCAGCCCCGCGGCGCTCAGAGCAGGCGGACCCGACGTTGCGTCAGCGGGAACCGGACTCTCGCCCGACCTCCAACTCCCCGATCTGCCGCCGATCGTCCACGCGCTGGCCCAGGAGGCAGCAGCCGCCGGCTCGACGCCGTTGACTCAGGCCCTTTCCCTCGAGGACTGGTTCCGTTCGGGACGATTCCGCTACACGCTGACGCCGCCCGCCCTTTCCCGGCATGAGGATCCGCTCGTCGCGTTCCTCACCGACACGCGCCGTGGCACCTGCGAGCAGTTCGCCGGCGCGTTCACCGTGCTGGCGCGCTCGCTCGGGCTGCCGGCCCGGCTCGTCGTCGGCTTCACGACCGGCGAGCGCGCGCATGGCGTCACGGTGGTCCGGGGACGCGACGCGCACGCGTGGCCCGAGGTGTACGTCGGCCCCGCGCTCGGTTGGGTCTCCTTCGAGCCCACGCCGAGCCAGCCGTCCGGCGAAGAGACGCCTCAAGGCGTCCTCGGCCCGACCCCGATCGTCGGCCCGCCGCCCACCTCGCCGACGTCGCCCTCCACCCCGACGACGTTGCCGACGACCGCGACCGTGCCGCCGACCGCCACGTCGTTGCCCGCCCCCACGGCGACCACTCTTGCCCCGGGCACCACGGCGACGGCGGGCCCGCCGCTCACCGCAACACCGGGACCCGACACCACGACCTGGCTCGTGGCCGCGCTCGTTGCCGCGGCGGCGATCGCCGTCGGGGTCCTCGCGTGGTGGGAAGTCCGGCGCCGGCGAGCCCGCCGGCCGCCGGCGACGAGGGTGGCCGCAACGTGGCGGCCGGTGGACCGGTCGCTGCGCCGTGCCCGGGTGCCCCGGCCGCCGGGACGGTCGCCGCTCGACCACGCCGGTCGTCTTCGCGCCGCATCGGTGCCCGACGAGCAGCTGGAAGCGCTCCTGGGCGACCTGGAGGGCCTGGCCCGCCAGGTGGAGCGGGCCGGCTACGCGGCCGGACCAACTTCGGCGGAGGACGCGGAATCCGCCGAGCGCGCGGCACGGCGGATTCGCCGGGCGCTGCGCGCCCCGTCCGTGCTCGAGCAGCTCCGGGCAACCGGCACCGTCCTGCGCCGGCTCGACGAACGCGATCGGGTGAGCCACCCCGACTCGGCCCGCCCGGCGTAGCCCCGAAGGGTGTGTTCGCTGCTCCGGCCGAGCTGCCCCTCAGAGCGCTCCGGACGCGGCGGCCGCCGCCTCGCGGGCGTGATAGCTCGAACGAGTGAGCGGCGACGCCTCGACATGGGCCACCCCGAGTGCGGCGCCCGCCGACCGCAGGCGCTCGAATTCTTCCGGCTCCCAGAAGCGGGACACCGGGAGGTGGTCGCGGCTCGGACGCAGGTACTGCCCGATGGTCACGATGGAGACGCCGACCCCGCGCAAGTCCGCCAGGGTGGACACGACCTCGTCTTCGTGCTCCCCCAAGCCGACCATGAGCCCGGACTTCGTCACCAGGCCGGCCTGGCCGGCGCGCGCCAGGACGGCGAGGCTGCGGGCGTAGCCGGCGGAGGGCCGCACGGCGCGCTGCAGGCGAGCCACCGTCTCGATGTTGTGGTTCAACACGTCGGGCCGGGCCTCGAAGATGGCGTCCAGCGCGGCCGGTTCGCCCCGGCAATCTGAGATCAGCACTTCGACCGTCGTCGCGGGTGCGCGCTCGCGAATGGCCCGGATGGTCGACGCCATGGCGCCGGCACCCCCGTCCGGAAGGTCGTCGCGGGCGACGCACGTGACGACCGCGTGGCCAAGGTGCATCCGCGCCACGGCCTGGGCCACCCGGTCGGGCTCGTCGGGCGAGAGCGGGAGCGGATGGCGCGTGTCGACCTGGCAGAACCCGCACGCCCGCGTGCAACGCTCGCCGTTGATCATGAACGTCGCGGTGCCGTCCGCCCAGCACTCGTAGATGTTCGGGCAGCCCGCCTCCTCGCACACCGTGACGAGGCCCAGGTCGTGGATGGTGGCGCCGAGCTGCCGGTAGCCCTTGCCGATCCGCACGGGCACGCGCACCCACGACGGTTTCCGCGTCGCCAGGTCGAGGCCGTCCTCGGGTGCCACGCCGGCCTGGCGCAGGCGGCGCAGCAGCGGGCGCTCGCCCGCGCCGTCGCCATGCTGGGCGGTGGCCGCACCGGTCACCACGTCGCGGCGTTCTACGCCGTGTCGTCCGAACACGGCGGCGGCACGCGCCACGAACGCGTCCGTGACCTCGTCCATGCTCACGTCGATGCCCTCGGCCGCCAAGGACGTCACACCCCGGTCGCGGATGCCACACGGCACGATGTGGCCGAACATGGCCAGGTCGGTGCTGACGTTGAGCGCGACGCCGTGCAGCGTGCGACGACGACCTACCGCGAAGCGCTTGGCCCGTACGCCGATGGCGGCGATCTTGCGGGGGTTGGGTCCGTCGGGATCGAGCCAGACCCCTGGATACGCGTCGAGACTGCCGCAGCCCCCGAGGCCCAGATCGGCGAGCGTCGCGATCACGATCTGCTCCAAGGCGTGCACGTGCGCCGGGCCTGACCCGGGGTCGTCGGGCACGGTGACGATCGGGTACGCGACGAGCTGGCCCGGTCCGTGGTACGTGACGTCGCCGCCGCGGTCGGCGCGCGCCAGCGTGGCGCCCACCGCGGCCGGGTCGACGAGCACGTGGGTGCCGTCGGCGTGCGCACCCAGCGTGTAGACGTGCAGGTGCTGCAGGAGCAGCAGGTAGTCGTCCTGCCCCTGCTTCGCGAGCGCGTGCTGGAGCGCGTACCCCTCGTGGTAGGGGACCGTCCCGAGCGACCGGATGCGCAGCACGGGCCCGGACCTAGAGCTCGGCGGCCCAGTCGCGGCTGCCCAGCAGCTCGGCGACCTTCGCCAGGAACAGCGACACGTAGGCGCCGTCGACGGCGCGGTGGTCCCAGCTGGCGCCGAGGACCCCCGTCGAGTGGATGGCGATCGACTCGGACCCGTCGGCGGCGGTCACCACCACCGGGCGCCGCGCAATGCCGTCGGTGGCCAGGATCGCCACCTGGGGCTGGTTGATGATCGGGACGGTGAAGTAGGTACCGAAGGGCCCGTCGTTGGTGATGGAGAAGGTGCCTCCCGCGATGTCGTCAGCATTGAGTTGGCGCCCCCGCGCCCGTTCGGCCAGGTCGCGGATGCGCCGCGCCACCCCACGCAGCGTGACCTCCTCAGCGCGGTGGATCACCGGGACGATGAGGCCCTCGTGGTTGAGGTCGATGGCGATGCCGAGGTTGATCTCGGCGTGGACGAGCAGCGCGTCGTCGACGACCGAGGCGTTGAGGAGTGGGAAGTCACGCAGGGCCTCCACGGCCGCCCGGGCCACGAAGGGGAGGTAGGTCAGCGTGAACCCTTCCTCCGCCTTGAACCGCTCGCCCCAGGCCGTGCGCACGCGCTCGACGCTCTCGAAGTCGACCTCCTTGGCGATGAAGGCGTGAGGCGACGTGGCCTTGGAGCGCACCATGTGCTCGGCGGTGCGGCGCCGCATGTTGGAGAACGGCAGCAACTGGTCGCCCGCGGCGCGGAACGACGCCATGGACACGGGCGGCGGCGCGACCGTCACCGGAGCCGGCGGCGCCGCGGGCGGCGGCGGCGGCGGGACCACCGGCGGCGGCGCGACCGGTGGGGTAGGAGCGACCGCGGGCAGCGGTGTGGTCGCCGCGCCCGAGCGCCGGGCATCGATGACCTTCAAGACGTCCTCGCGCGTGATGCGCCCGCCGAGGCCGGTCCCCGTGACCTCGGAGTCGCTGATGTCGTTCTCGGAGAGAAGCTTGCGCACCATGGGCGAGAGCAGCAACGGCTCGCCCCCACTGCCGTCGGGCGCGGGCGCCGGCGTCTGGACCGGGGCTTGCGGCACCGAGGCCTGGGGAGGAGCGGGCGGTGGTGCCGGCGTGGGCGCCGGTGCCGCCGCGGGTTCGGGCGCGGCCGGCGTGGCCGTCGGTGGCGGCGCAGGAGGGGCCGCCTCGGCGACCGCCGGGGGCGCCTCGGCGGCGACTGCCGCGGGCGGCGCGTCGCCGTTGACCGACCCGGCGCCGTCGCCGATCACGGCGAGCTTCACGCCTACCTCGACCGTCTCGCCCTCGGGCACGAGGATCTCTGAGAGGACCCCGGCCGCCGGCGACGGCACTTCGGAGTCGACCTTGTCCGTCGAGACCTCGAAGAGCGGCTCGTCGCGCGCGACCTCCTCGCCGACGGCCTTCATCCAGCGCGTGATGGTGCCCTCGGTCACGGTCTCGCCGAGTTGCGGCATGACGACATCAGCCAAGGTGCAGTCCCCTTCCGGTCAACGCCAACATGGTCTCGCCGAACGTCTCTGACAGTGACGGGTGCGGCTGGATGAACTGTGCCACCTCGTCCGGAAACGCCTCCCAGTTCACCGCCAGATAGCCGCCGCCCAGCTGCTCGGTCACCCACGGGCCGCACATGTGCACGCCCAGGATCGTCCCCGCCGTTCCGTCCGGTCGCTTCTCCGCCACGATCTTCACGAGCCCGTCGGTGTCGCCGATGATCTGGGCGCGGCTGTTCCCGCCGAACGGGTCCTTCTTCACGATGACGTCGACGCCGGCCGCCTTGGCCTGCGCCTCGGTCATCCCGCAGAACGCGACCTCGGGGTGGCAGTAGATGGCCCAGGGCACCTTGCCGTTGTCGACGGGCACCACCGGCTCGCCCAGCATGCCCTTCACTGCCACGATGGCCTCGGCGAAGCCGACGTGCGCCAGCTGCGGCGTGCCCGCCACGATGTCACCGACCGCCCACACGCCGTCGACCCCGGTGCGCTGGTACTGGTCGGTCACGACGAACCCGCGCTCGTCGAATTGGACACCGACCCCGTCGGCCACCAACCCTTCGGTCCGGGGGCGCCGCCCCACCGACACGACGATGGCCTCGACGTCCCAGGACTGCTCTCCCGCCTTGACCGTCGTGACGGTGCCGTCCGCCGCCGGCGTGTGCGACTCCACCATGAGGCCGGTCACGATGTCGATACCGCGCTTCTTGAAGGTGCGGACGATCAGGCGCACGATGTCCTCGTCGCAGCCGGGCAAGATCGCATCGAGCGCCTCGAGGATGGTCACCTTGCTCCCCAGGTCGGCGAGCAGCGAGGCGAACTCGCATCCGACGACCCCGCCCCCGACCACTGCGACCGAGGCCGGGAGCTTCTTGAGGTCCAAGAACTCGTCGGATGTCATGACCCAGCGGCCGTCGACGTCGAACCCGGGCAGGACGTAGGGCACCGAGCCCGACGCCAGCACCACGTTGCGGCCCGTGAGGACCCGTCCGGCGTCCTCCCCGTCGAGCACCTCGACCCGGCGGTCGGCCCGCAGTGTGCCCGTGCCGATGAGGGTCGTGACCTTCCGGCCCTTGAGCAGGCCGGCCAGACCCTTCCAGAGCTTGTCGACCACCGCGTTCTTGCGGTCTTGGCTCCTCGAGAAGTCGACCGCCACGCCCGAGACGTCGATGCCGAATTCCTTCGAGCCCTCGATGGTCCGGCGCACGGCAGCAGTCTCGAGGAACTCCTTGGCCGGGATGCAGCCCCGGTGCAGGCAGGTCCCGCCGACCTTGTCCCGCTCGACGATGGCCACGGAGAGGCCGGCGGCCGCGCCGTAGAGCGCGGTGGCGTAGCCGCCCGGGCCTCCGCCGATCACGACGATGTCGAACTCTTCCTCGGTGGCCATCGGGTGCTTCGTCCTTCCTGTGCTGCCCTGTCCTGCGCCAATCGGTGAGGTCCGACCCGGCGCGTTCGGCCCGCTCGAGACTTCGGATCGCACCGGCTCGAGCCGTCGTCCCGCTCGGCGCGTACGTCGTGCAGCCTACCGTTCGGCCCCGTCACCCCAGGCCGGACACGGGGTCGCGTTACCCGCTGGTACCGGCCCCGGAGTCGGCCGCGATGGTGGCGAGCTCGTCGACCCGGTCGTTCCAGCGGTCGCCCGAGTGGCCCTTGACCCAGCGGAAGGTCACCTCGTGCGCGGGCGACAAAGCGAGCTCGAGCAGCGGCTCCCACAGGTCCCGGTTGGCCACGGGCTTGCGCTGGGAGTTCTTCCAGTCGCGCTTCAGCCAGCCCACCCACCATCGGTCGGTGAAGCACTTGACGACGTAGGTCGAGTCGCTCACGACCTCGATCCCGTCGGACGCGCCGGGAAGCAGGGCCCGCAGCGCCTCGAGCACGGCGGTGATCTCCATGCGCTGGTTGGTCGTCTGCTGGTCCGCCCCGCTGGCGTAGGGGCCGCCGGGCACCGCCCAGGCCCAGCCGCCGCGGCCGGGGTTCCCCCGGCACGCGCCGTCCGTGTACACGACGATCGGCCCATCCTCTGGCGGCATGACAAATGTGTAACACCCGCGGCTACGCGTCATGTGGAGGGTGTTCTTGCCGGTACGGTTTCCTTGATGCTGTTCGACGGGATCAGCCACCAGGTTCCCGATACGGACCCGGGGGAGACGCAGGAATGGCTCGACTCGTTCGACGCCATCGTCGACTCGCGGGGCCGGGCACGGGCGCGCTACCTGCTCATGAAGCTGTTGGAGCGGGCCCGCACCAAGCAGGTCGACTTCCCCGCCACGATCTCGACGCCGTACGTCAACACCATCCCGGCCGACGCCGAGCCGTGGTTCCCCGGTGACGAGTACCAAGAGCGCCGCATCCGTGCCTACATCCGCTGGAACGCGGCCGCGATGGTCGTGCGCGCCAACACGCGCACCGAGGGCATCGGGGGCCACCTCTCGACCTACGCCAGCTCCGCCGCGCTCTACGAGGTGGGCTTCAACCACTTCTTCCGCGGGAAGTCCGACGGCGGCTTCGGCGACCAGGTCTACTTCCAGGGTCACGCCTCGCCCGGCATCTACGCGCGGGCCTACGTCGAGGGAAGGCTGACCGAGGCCGAGCTCGACAACTTCCGCCACGAGGTCGGCGGCGACGGGCTGCCGAGCTATCCGCACCCGCGCCTGTTGCCGGACTTCTGGGAGTTCCCGACCGTGTCGATGGGCCTCGGGCCCATCACCGCCATCTACCAGGCGCACGTCAACCGCTACCTCGAACTGCGCCGCCTGGTCGACACCAGCCGCAGCCGGGTCTGGTGCTTCGTCGGCGACGGCGAGATGGACGAGCCGGAGTCGGTCGGGGCGTTGGGCGTGGCCGGACGCGAGCACCTCGACAACCTGATCTTCGTCGTGAACTGCAACCTGCAGCGCCTCGACGGGCCGGTGCGCGGCAACGGCAAGATCATCCAGGAGCTCGAGGCACTCTTCCGGGGCGCCGGGTGGAACGTGATCAAGGTGATCTGGGGGTCCCGCTGGGACGCGCTGTTGGCCAAGGACGTCGATGGCGTGCTGCTCGACCGCATGAACACGACGGTCGACGGCGAGTACCAGAAACTCGCGGTCGAGTCCGGCGCCTACATCCGCGAGCACTTCTTCGGCCCCGACCCGCGCCTGCGCAAGATGGTCGACAACCTCAGCGACGAGGAGCTCCAGACGCTGCCCCGGGGCGGGCACGACTACCGCAAGCTCTACGCGGCCTACAAGCTGGCGACCGAGCAGCGCGGTGCGCCGACGGTCATCTTGGCCAAGACCATCAAGGGCTGGACGCTCGGGCCCGAGATCGAGGCGCGCAACGCGACGCATCAGATCAAGAAGATGACCAAGGCCCAGCTGCGCGCCCTGCGGGACCGCCTCTATCTCACCGACGACATCCCCGACGAGGCGCTCGAGGGTGACCCGCCCTACGTGCGTCCGGCCGAGGGCTCCGACGCCATGGAGTACTTGCGCGCTCGGGGCCGAGTCCTGGCAGGCCCCCTCCCGGTCCGCGTGGTGCGCCCCGCGCCACCACAGCGGCCGGACCCCAAGGCCTTCGAGGAGTTCGCCGCCGGCTCGCGGGGGCAGGCGGTCTCCACCACCATGGCCTTCGCTCGGCTGTTGCGGAACTTGGTGCGCGACCCGAATGTGGGTGAACTGGTCGCCCCGATCGTGTCCGACGAGGCCCGGACGTTCGGACTCGAGCCCATCATCGCCGAGGCCATGATCTACGCCCCCGAGGGCCAGAACTACGTGCCGGTCGACGCGGGTCTCCCCTTGCACTACGCCGAGAGCTCGTCCGGCCAGGTCCTTCAGGAAGGAATCACCGAGGCGGGCGCCCTGTCCAGCTTCATCGCCCTGGCCACCGCCTATGCCACCTGGGGCCGGCCCATGGTGCCCGTGTACCTCTTCTATTCGATGTTCGGCTTCCAGCGGGTGGGCGACCTGGCCTGGTCGCTGGGCGACGTGCGGGGGCGAGGCATCCTGGCCGGCTGCACGGCGGGACGGACCACCCTGCTCGGCGAGGGCCTGCAGCACGACGACGGCCAATCACCCTTGCTGGCCTCGACGAACCCGGCGGCGCTGGTCTACGACGCGTCGTTCGCCTACGAGGTGGCCGTGATCATGGAACACGCCATCGCGGACATGCTCGGCCCGAGCCCTCAGGACCGCTTCTGGTACCTCACGCTCTACAACGAGACCTACCAGATGCCGCCGCTGCCCGAGCAGGAGGCGGAGGCGGTGCGGCGGGGCATCATCGAAGGTCTCTACCGGTTTGCCGCGGCGCCCGAGGTCAAAGGAGAGTTGCGCGCGTCGCTGTGTTTCTCGGGCCCGATGTGGCGCATCGCCATGGACGCGCAACAGATCCTGGCCGAGCGCTATGGCGTCGCTGCGGACGCATGGGCCGTGACGTCGTGGGGTCGACTGCGCACCGACGCGCTCGAGGTGGAGCGGTGGAACCGGCTGCACCCCGACAGCAAAGCGCGCCAGGCCCGCGTCACAGCGGCGCTCGGACACGGTCGCGACCCCGTGGTCGCCATCACCGATTACATGCGAGCGGTTCCCGACCAGGTGGCCCGTTTCGTCGAGCGCCCCTACGCCTCACTCGGCACCGACGGGTTCGGCCGTTCCGACGCGCGGTCCGCGCTGCGGTCCTACTTCGAGGTCGACGCCGGCCATTTGGTGGTGGCCGTGCTGCAGCAGCTTGCACTCGGCGGGCGGATCAAGGCCTCGCTCGTCGCCAAGGCGATCCGCGACCTGGGCATCGATCCGGCGCGGACGCCGCCGTTCAAGATCTGACGAGGGCGACGAAGGTGGCGAGGGCCTCCTCGGCGCCCGCGGGCACCGACAGCCGCAAGGCGCGCCGGTCCGAATGGATCTCTATGCCGACGTCGAAGAACGCGCAGCACGCCTTCTCCCGCGCGCCGAGTGACGCGGCCGCCACCAGGGTCGCCTCCGAGTCGTCGAGCACCAGCCGCAGGGTGGTGTCCTCCACCTCGAGGGACGAGACCGACGACGCGACGAACGCTCGCCATTCTTCGGCGCGCACCGCCAGCGACCCGGCGTCGAGGGTGCATGCGATCGGGATCGGCTCGCGCGCCGCGGCTCGGCCACTCATGGCTGGGCGCGCAACGCGTCGCGGGTGATCTCCATCTGACCGAGGTGTTGGAACAACTCCTCGAGGATATGGAGCAGCACGGCACCCTTGGTCTCCTGGTAGGGCGCGACGTCGTCCGGGTTCCGGCGGATGCTCGTCGGCGAAGCCCAGGCGTCGAACCCGGAGATGTCGTCGCCGAGCCGCTGGCGGGCCGCCTCGGTCCGCCGGAGCAGTGAGGCCACCTCGCCGTGCGCCCTGAACTCAGCCGCGCGGTCCCGCTCGATCGAACGGCCCGCCACGGTGGCGCCGGCCCAGTACTCCATGACGCCGAGGCAGTGGGTGAGGATGGCGTAGGGGGAGTTCGCGTCGGTGAACGGCGGGCGCCGGTTGGCGAGGTCGTCACCGAGCTCCTCGACGATCCGGGCCATTTCGCCGAGGGCGTGCTCGGCGAACCAGAGGTAGTCGGCCGGGGAGACGGCGACGGCTCCGGCGGCCGCCCCGCCCTTAGTGGGCGACCCAGGCATCGGGGTCGGTCACCAATTTCTGGACGTGAGCGGGGAGATCGCCCGTGATCACGTCGGTGAGTGTGACCTTCTCGAGCACATCGCGCAGGCTGGCCCGCACGGCGACCCAGACTTGCTGGAGATTCTCGGCGGCGCCGTTGTAGTTGGTGGCTTCGGGCCGGAAGCCGCGCACCTCGGCCAGGGGGCCGTCCAAGGCGCGGATGACGTCTGCGATCGTGATGGAGTCGGGCTCGCGCGCCAAGCGGTAGCCGCCCTCGGCGCCCCGTTGGCTCGCGACGATGCCGGCCCGACGCAGGTCGGCCAGGATGGCGCCGAGGAACCGGGGTGGCAACCCTTGTTCCCCGGCAAGGGATTCGGCCGTCTGGGGCGTCCCCGCCGCGGCCAGGGCAAGCAGGGCGCGGATGCCGTAGTCGACCTTGGCCGGGATGTGCATGGCGAGAGTCTGCCCGCGACGCGGCCCTGCGGTCACGTTTATGCCCGCTGGGGGGCGTGACAAGATCTCCACATGGCACGCGTTGCGCTTCACATCACGGGTGATGCCGAGGCCGATTCCTTCCTGAGCAAGGACCCGCTGGCCCTGACCATCGGGATGCTGCTCGACCAGCAGGTGACGATGGAGAAGGCCTTCTCGTCGCCGGCCGAACTGGCGCGACGCCTCGGTCGACCGCTCGACGCCGCATCGATCGCGGCGATGCCACTCGACCGGCTCAGCGAGCTGTTCAAGGAGCGGCCGGCGCTGCACCGTTACCCCGGATCGATGGCGGGACGGGTCCAAGAGCTCTGCCGCGTGATAGCCGAGGACTACGGGGACCAGGCCGACGCGATCTGGAAGGGCGTCAAGACCGGCGACGAGTTGGTCGGACGGCTCAACGCCCTGCCCGGGTTCGGAGAGCGGAAGGCGAAGATCTTCGCCGCGCTCTTGGGTAAGCAGCTCGGCGTGCGGCCCGAGGGATGGCAGGAAGCGAGCGCACCCTTCGGGAACGCCGACGCGTTCTTGTCGGTGGCCGACATCACCAGCCCCGAGACCTTGGAGAAGGTCAGGGCGAACAAGCGCGCCCTCAAGGCCAAGGCGCACGCCGAGGGGTGACGGACCGTCCCGACCTGTCGGGCCGACGCCTCTACCTGTGCACTCCGGACCGGCCAGACCTGGCCGACTTCGTGGCCGCCTGCATCGACGGCGGCGTCGACGTCGTGCAGCTGCGTGAGAAGGAGCTCGACGCGCGCGCGCTGTTGGCGCGGGCGCGTCTGGTCGCCGACGTCTGCCGAGGGCACGGCGTGCCCTTCGTGCTGAACGACCGACCGGACCTCGCGCTCGAGGTCGGCGCCGACGGCGTGCACGTCGGGCAGGACGACGCGCCCGTCTCGCTGGCCCGGCGCATTCTCGGCCCCCGGGCCATCGTCGGGCTCTCGACGCACGGGCCCGAGGACCTGACCGGCGCGGCGGCCGAGGACGTCACCTACATCTCGGCGGGGCCGGTCGAGCCCACGCCCACCAAACCGGGCCGAGCGGGGACCGGCCTGGAGTACGTCTCGCTGGCCAGCGCACGCTCGGCGGTGCCCGTGTTCGTGACGGGCGGCGTCACCCCCGAGAAGGTGCCGGCCCTCGCTGCGGCCGGCGTCCGCCACTTCGTCGTGGTGCGCCACCTCACCCAGGCGGGCGACCCGCGACGGGCGGCGCGGGACCTCCGGCGGGCGATCGACGACGCGGTGGACCGCGTCCCGCCGGCCGCGTAGCCCGCGCCGCCGCGAGCGGGCGCGCCGTCAGTGGCGACGCTCGAGCCAGCCGACGAGCAGCGCGATGACGCGGGGATCGGCCCGGAGCCAGTGGCCGGCGCCAAAGACGACGTGGAGCTCCGAGGGCCCGGTGGCGGCATCGGCGAGCGCGCGCACGTCGGCCACCGAAACGTCGGGGTCCTCGGACCCGTGCACCAAGAGGAGCGGACGGCCCTTGAGCAGCGCGGCATCCTCCGCCGGGTGCAGCACCGACAGCTCCTTGGCCCACGCCTCCGCCGAGGCGGGGAAGCCCGCCGTCGTGATCACACCCGTGCGCCGACAGTGGACGAGGAAGTTCTCGGGGTCCCCGGTTAGCGCCGCCAGGTCGGCCGGCACGCCGAGGCACGCCACTCCGGTGACCCGCTCGTCGTTCGCCGCCAGGTGGAGCGCCAGCACGCCGCCGAAACCGAAGCCGAGCACGAGGCGGGGTGACGGCTCGGGAATCTCGGTCTCGCCGATGAAGGTGAGGTCGTCGAGCCAGCCGTGGGCGGAGAAGTCGCCGGCGGACTCGCCGGCGCCCCGGAGGGCCGCGGTGACCACCCGCCAGCCCGACTCGCGGGCCAGGCGGTCGGCCAACGCGGGATAGGTCAGCGCGACGTCGGCCGCCGCGCCCTTCGGACGGGGCAGGTCGTGGCAGAGCAGGACGTGGCCGTGGACGGGTGCGCCCGGGCTGGTCGCGGTGGCGTAGGACCAGAGGTCGCCGGCCGGCCCGGGCCGGAGCCGGAAGGGCCCCGGCACTCAGATTCCGATGCGCTGCGCCAACAGCTCCCGGTGATACGAGGGATCGCCCAGAAGGAGCTCGGAGGACTTGGCTCGCTTGAAGTACAGGTGGGCCGGATGCTCCCAGGTGAAGCCGATGCCGCCGTGGATCTGGATGTTCTCGGCCGCGGCGTGGAAGTAGGCCTCCGAGCAGTACGACTTGGCCAGGCTGGCCACGACCGGCAGCTCGTCGGAGTCCTCGGCTGCCGCCCAGGCGGCGTAGTAGGCGGCCGACTTGGCCGACTCGACCTCGAGCAGCATGTCGGCGCACTTGTGCTTGATGGCCTGGAAGCTGCCGATGGGCCGGCCGAACTGGATGCGCGTCTTGGCGTAGTCGACCGACGCGTCGAGCACACGCTGCGCGCCGCCGACCTGCTCCGCCGCCAACGCCACCGCGGCGAGGTCGAGGGTCTTGGACAGTCCGGGCTCGGCGCCGCCGTCCTTGCCGATCAGGACGGCCGGCGTGTCGGAGAACTCGAGGCGCGCCTGCTTGCGTGTCTGGTCCATCGTCGGCAGCGGCGTGCGGGTCAGTCCCGGTGCGTCGCCTTGCACCGCGAACAGCGAGACGCCCTTCGGCGAGCGGGCGGCCACGATGATCAGGTTGGCCACGTGGCCGTCGAGGACGAACATCTTGTGCCCGTTGAGCACCCAACCGTCGCCCTTCTGCTCTGCCTTGCATTCGATCCCGCTGAAGTCCCACTTGCCGTTGTCCTCGGTGATGGCGAGGGTGGCGATGGTCTCGCCCGAGGCGATCCCGGGCAGGTAGCTCTTCTTGGCCTCGTCGTCGCCCGAGGTGAGCAGCGCGTTGGCGGCGAGGGCCACGGAGGAGAAGAACGGCGCGCAGAGGAGGGCGGCGCCCATCTCCTCGAGGACCACGAGCAGCTCCACGTAGGTGAAGCCGGACCCGCCGAACTCCTCGGGAATGGTCAGCGACTGCAGGCCCAACTGGTCCGCCATCTGGCTCCACACCGCGGGGTCGTAGCCCTCGGTCGTGTCCATCAGTCGACGCACCTCGGTCTCGGGCGACTTCTCCGAGAGGAAGCGGCGCACCGACGCGCGCAGCTCCTCCTGCTCGTCACTGAAGGCGAAATTCATCCCAGGGCTCCTCTGCCTCTCCCCCCGGCAGCCCCGCCGGTGGTGTGTCGCTCGGTTACCCCGGTGTCCACCAGGGGTTACCCGGTGTCTACCAGAGAAGGACCTGCGGCGACCAGAACGCCGCCCGTCTGCGGGACGCTCCCGCTGTCTTACGCTGGGGCCATGGGACAGCTGGAGAAAATCTGGAGCGACGCGGCCGCCGAGGTCCACCAGATCGTGGTGGGCCCGATGGACAACAACGTCTACATCCTGCGTTGCCGCCGGACGGGCGACGCCATGCTCATTGACGCCGCCAACGAGCACGAGGCGCTGCTGCCGATCTGCCGGGACCTCGGGGTGAACCAGGTGGTCGAGACGCACGGGCACTGGGACCACATCCAGGCGGTGCCCGCGGTGCGCGAGGCCGGGATCTCGGTGGCGGTGACCAGCGCCGACGCCGGCATGCTGCCCAGCTACGACCTCATCTTGGAGGACGACGAGCAGCTCAGTGTCGGCGACCTGCGCCTGCGGACCCTGGCCACGCCCGGCCACACCCGGGGCTCCATCTGCTTCGCCGTCGAGGGCACGAACCTGCTGTTCACCGGCGACACCCTCTTTCCCGGCGGTCCCGGCAACACCTCGTTCGAGGGCGGCGACTTCCCCACGATCATTCAGTCCATCGACCGGCGGATCTTCGCCAACTTCGCCCCCGACACGCTCGTGTTGCCGGGCCACGGCGACTCGACCACCGTGGGCAACGAGTCCTCCCACCTGCAGGAATGGGTGGACCGGGGCTGGTGAGGGCCGCCGGAACCGGATGCGGCGCGGCCGGGGCGGCCGGCTGTCCAGAAAACCCGACCAAAAAGGTAAGCTTTTAGCCATGCCCGAGACTCCCCCGCTGCTCGAGATCCGCGACCTGCACGTCTCGGCCGAGGACGGTGCCATCCTGCGCGGCGTCGACCTCACCGTGGGCGCCGGCGAGATCCACGCCCTGATGGGCCCGAACGGCGCCGGCAAGTCGACGCTGGCCGGCGCCCTGTTGGGGCACCCGGCTTACACGGTGACCGAGGGCAGCATCTTGCTGCAGGGCGAGGACGTCACCGGCTGGCCCACCGACGTCCGGGCCAAGGCCGGCATCTTCCTCGCCTTCCAGTACCCCGAGGCGATCGAGGGCATCTCGGTCACCCAGTTCCTGCGCCAGGCCATGGCCGCCCGCAAGGGTGACGACGTCTCGGTGCTCGAGGTGCGGGTCCTCATGACCGAGTGGATGGAGCGCCTCGGCATGGACACCTCCTTCGCCAGCCGCCACTTGAACCAGGGGTTCTCGGGTGGCGAGAAGAAGCGCAACGAGATTCTGCAGATGGCGCTGTTGGAGCCGCTCGTCGCTGTGTTGGACGAGACCGACTCGGGCCTCGACATCGACGCGCTGCGCGTCGTCGGGCGCGGTGTGCGGGCCGTGCGCGAGGCGCGGCCCGAACTGGGCGTGCTCGCCATCACCCACTACGAGCGCCTGCTCACCGAGCTCGTGCCCGACGTGGTGCACATCCTCGTCGACGGGCGCATCGTGACGCACGGCGGGCCCGAGCTGGCGGCCCTGGTCGAGGCCGAGGGGTACGAGGTGTGGAGATGAGTGATCCGATCACGGGTGTGAGTGCGGGCAGGGGTGTGGACGAGGACGCGGGTGGGGGCGCCGTCGGCCCGGCGCCGGCGCCGCTGAACACCGAGGCGCTGCGCAAGGACTTCCCGCTGCTGGCACGCACGATCAACGGGCGGCCCATCGTGTATCTCGATGCGGCCGCCTCCGCCCTCCAGCCCCAAGCGGTCATCAGCGCGATGACGCGCTACTACGAGACGACCCACGCCAACGTGCATCGAGGCGTGTACGCCACCGCCGAGGAGGCGACCGCCCTGTACGAGCGGGCACGGCTGGTGGCGGGCCGGTTCCTCGGGTCGCCCGACCCCGCTCGTGAGGTGGTGTTCACCAAGAACACGACGGAGTCGCTGAACCTGGTGGCCCAATCGTGGGGGCGTGCCAACCTGCGGGCGGGCGACGCGGTGCTGCTGACCGAGATGGAGCACCACTCGAACATCGTGCCGTGGATGATCCTCTCCGAGGAGCTCGGCGGCCTCGACATCCGCTACATCCCCGTCGACGACGACGGGCGCCTCGTCCTCGACGACCTCGACCGGCTGGTCTCGGGCGTCAAGGTCGTTGCGGTCTCGGCCATGTCGAACGTGCTGGGCACGATCAACCCGGTGGCCGACATCGCTCAGGTGGCACACCGCGAAGGTGCGGTGGTGGTGGCCGACGGCGCGCAGCTGGTGCCGCACGCGCCGGTCGACGTGACCTCGCTCGGCGCCGACTTCCTCGCCTTCTCGGCCCACAAGACCATGGGACCGACCGGCCTCGGGGTGCTCTGGGGCCGGGCCGAGCTCCTCGAGGGCATGCCGCCTTTCATGGGCGGCGGCGGGATGATCCTCGACGTGAAGCTGGACTCGTTCCGACCGGCACCTCCGCCGGCCCGCTTCGAAGCAGGCACGCCGCCCATCGCCGAGGCGGTCGGCCTCACGGCGGCGCTGCGTTACTTGAACGACATCGGGATGGACCGCATCCGGGCCCACGAGCTGGCGTTGACCGACTTCGCGCTGGCCCGGCTCGACGAGAAGCTCGGGTCCGACGTCAAGGTCTTCGGGCCGCCGGCAGGCCCGGACCGAGGTGGCGTGTTGTCCCTGGCCTACCGCGACGTGCACGCGCACGACCTGGCCCAGGTGCTCGACCAGTTCGGGGTGTGCGTGCGACCCGGCCACCACTGTGCCAAGCCCCTGATGCGCAAACTCGGCGTGCAGGCGACGGCGCGGGCATCGTTGTCCCTGTTCAGCGACGAACACGACATTGAGGTGCTGATCGAGGGATTGCTCGAAGCCGGTAGGTTGTTCGGCTGATGGCCGACCTGGAAGAGCTGTACCGCGAGATCATCCTCGACCACTACCGCTCCCCCCGGAACCGGGGCGAGCTCGACTCGCCGCCCGCGCACCGCGTCGAGGGTTTCAACCCGCTGTGCGGTGACGAGGTCGTGCTGTCGATGGTCGTCGAGGACGGGACGTTGGCCGACGTGAAGATCGCCGGCTCGGGCTGCTCCATCAGCCAGTCCTCGGCGTCGCTGATGTCGGCGGCCGTGAAAGGCAAGCCGGTCGGTGAGGTGCGCCGGCTCATCAACACGTTCAAGGGGATGATGTCGATCCACGAGGCGTCGTTGGAGGGTGACGGGCACGAGGACGAGAACGGCCTCGGGGCCGAGGTCGTCGCGGGCGAACCCGAGGAGATCGACCTCGACAAGCTGGGCGAGTTGGCTGCTCTACAAGGCGTGGTGAAGTTCCCGGTGCGGATCAAGTGCGCGACGTTGTCCTGGAACGCCCTGGCCCAGGGCCTCGACGAGGTAGGGGCGCAGGCGTCGTAAGAGCTGAGGCGCCGGCGTGATGTCCCGAAAACGGCGCCGGGGTGATGTCCCGAAAAACTGTGCACAGCTCTGTTTAGAGCCCGCAGAGACCGGCGAGACCGGCCCGACTCGGTGCTGCTTTAGCTGGGACTACAGGTGGTGGGGTCGAACGACGGCGGAGGCGTCGTCGTGGGCGTAGTCGTGGCTGCGGCGCCGGCACTCGTCGGGTTCGAGGCCGCGACCGCCGTCGTCGAGGGTGTGACCGTCGGCGGCGGCTGGGGATAGCCGTTGACGTCGGGCGGCGGGTTGGTCGGCGTCACCAGGCTCGAACCGAAGATGTTCACCAGCATCTGCTGGGCGGCGGGCTGGTCCACCGTCAGCACGTCCCCCAGGCCGGAAAAGGCACTCGACGACACGGTCGGCAGGGTATCCCCCTGCAGGGCCGTCGGGTCGAAGGAATGGTAGGTGAGGGCCAGCCCGATGAGCTCGTTGAGGCCGAAGCCGTCGTCGATGGTCACGCCCTCGTGGATGGACCCGATGAAGGCGTTCACCGTGAGCGGGTTCACCTTGGACTTGGCCGCCTGCATCATCGCCTTGATGAACACGTCCTGGCGCTGGATGCGCCCGAAGTCGCTCGTGCCGTCGTACTGCCAGTAGCCGTTGGCGTAGTACTCGTAGTGACGGGCCCGGGCGACCGCGAGCGCCTGGAATCCGGTCAACAGCTGGCAACCGGGCGTCGTGATGTTGAGACCGGAGTACGAGTCCTTGGCCGGGTATGGGAAGTCGAGGTAGATGCCTCCCAGCGCGTTCACGGCCTCCTGGAACCCCGAGAAGTCGACCTGGACCACGTGGTTGATCGGGATCCCGAAGTTGGCGGTGATCGTCTTCACCAGCTGGTTCGGCCCGGTGTTGTACGAGGAATTGATGCGGTTGTACGTGCCGTACTGAGCGTTGTCGGGCGGCAGCATGGTGACGACGGTGTCGCGCGGGATCGAGACGATCTGGATCTGCTTGGTCGACGGTGAGACGCGCCACAGCTGCACGACGTCGCTGCGCTGCCCGGTGACCTCAGACGCCGACCCGAAATTCTGGGCCGCAGTACCCGTGTCCCCGACGCGGGAGTCCGAGCCGATCACGAGGATGGTGAAGGGCTGCCCGCTCTGGGCGGCCACCTCGTCCGCAATGTGGATCTTGTTGATCTGGTCGAAGCGGTACCACAGGTACGCGTAGCCCCCGCCGGCGATCGCCACGAGCAACAGGACCACGCTCAGGCACGACACCACCACCTTCTTGCGTGTGCTCCAGCGCGGCTTGCCGCTGCGACGCGGCTGTTGCGGGGTGGCGGCACCGATGCGCGCGCCGAGGTCCCGGAGACCCGACTCGTTCGCCACCGCTCCGGGCTCCGACCCGCTGCGCATCTGGTGGCCGAGCGCGGCCAGACCTTCTTGGTTCGCGGCTTGGCCTCGAGGCCTTCGGGAGGGGCGATCCGACTCGTCGCCCGGCGGACGACCGTTCGCCATGACGTTTTAAGGTACCAACTGCAGGAGCGAATTTGGCGGCACACCACTCCGACTTTCGGCTACTTCTGCGCACCCAGATTCGCCTGGGAACGCCTGCTCAGCGCACGCTCAGCGATTCCTCAGTCGCTTCCGGCGCGCTCATCCTGATAGCCGGTGTAGCCAGTGCGCTCCAGCTCGAGCGCCAGCGCTGCATCGCCCGTCGCAACAATGCGGCCGTCGACCATGACGTGCACCAGATCGGCCTCGAGTTGGACGAGAAACCTATTGAAGTGGGTGATGGCCAGGATGCCGACGCCCCATTCCGTCGTCGACTGCTGCAGGCGGCGCGCCACCTCGCCAAGCGCGTCGACGTCGAGGCCCGAGTCGACCTCGTCAAGGATGGTGATCGCGGGACGAAGCACGCCGAGCTGCACCATCTCCGTGCGCTTCCGCTCCCCACCTGACAGGTCGACGTTGAGGGGGCGGCGCAGGAGCTGGGGGTCGAGCCCGATCGACTTCGCCTCGTCCACCATGCGCTGGGACATGTCACCGTCGGACGCCTCGTCGCGGCCCAAGGCCGCATCGAACAACGAGCGGAGGCTCACGCCGGGCACCTCGACCGGATGCTGCAACGCGAGGAACAGCCCCGCGCGCGCCCGCTGCCAGGTCGGCAACCCGGTCAGCTCCTGGCCGTCCATCGTGATACTGCCCGCCGTGACCTCGGTACCGGGGCGGCCCATGAGCGCGTGCGCCAGCGTGCTCTTACCCGACCCGTTCGGGCCCATGACGACATGCACCTCGCCGCTGCGCACCGTGAGGTCGATGCCGTGCAGGATCTCCCGCCCGCCGGCCGAGGCGTGGAGGCCGCGCACGTCGAGGATGTGCTCACCGCTCACGGCAGCACCACCGACACGACGTCGTCGTCGATCTCGACCTTGTACACGGCTACCGGGCGCGTGGCCGGCAGCGAACAAGGCTCCCCGGTCACGAGGTCGAACGTGCTGCCGTGTTTCGGGCACTCGATCATGCACTCGTCCGGCCACACCTCACCCTCGGAAAGGGAGTAGTCCTCATGGCTGCACTCGTCGTCGATGGCGTGGAAGGTCTCACCGACGCGCACCAGCGCGATCCGGCGGCCGTCGACGTCGAAGCGCCGAGCCTGCCCGTCCCCCAGCTCGTCCGTCCGGCACAAGGCCACGGTCTCAGACACCCGCGCCCACCATGCGCCCGCCCAGCGCGGCATCGAGGCGCGCGTGCACCTCTCGCTCGATCAGCGCGGTCGCCTCGGGGACCGGGCCCCGGTCGATGATGGCGTCGAAGAACCCCCGCACAATCAGCCCCTCCGCCACCTCGGGCGCCACGCCACGTGACTCGATGTAGTAGCGCTGGTCCTCGTCGATCGGTCCCACCGTCGAGGCATGCGAGCACTTCACATCGTTCTCGAGGATGTCGAGGTTCGGCACCGAATCCGCGTGCGCCCCCTCGTCGAGAACGAGGTTGTGGTTGGTCTGCCGGGCGTCGCTGCGCACCGCACCCCGGTGGACCCGGATCAGCCCGCTGTAGACCGAGCGGGACCGCTCCGCCACGGCGCCCTGGCAGAGCAGCACGCTGTTCGTCCGCGGAGCCACATGGTCCTGCAGCGTCCGGATGTCGTGCACCTGGTCGCCCTCGCCGAGATAGGCGGAGAGGATCTCGCTCCGGGCGTCCTTGCCGTCGGCCGAGACGTCGGCGCGGATGCGGTCGTAGGACGCGCCCAGGCCGACGGTGAAGGTGCGGAGCCAGGAACCGCGCCCGCCCCGGGCCGCCAGTCGGGCGATCGACCACGCCGTGTCGGGCAGGATCTGGAGGGAGACGTACGCCACCGCGGCGCCGTCGGCGGCTGACAGCTCGGTGACGGGGACGACGAGCGAACGCGCCGCTCCCTCCGGGCCCGCGAAGATCTCGACGACCGGCACCCGCGCGCCGCTCCCGGCGCGCACGCACAGGCGCGGGAAGGCGGCGGCGCCGGGGTCGCACCAGTGGACGACGAGGACGGGGGCGTCGACGGCCGCGCCGTCCGGCACGTCGACGAAGACGGGGTCGGGGGTGAAGGCGTCGTTGAGCCGGACCAGGGCGTCCCCGTCTTGCTGGACCGAGCCGAGCATGTCGCGCGACCCGGCCACGTCCGCCGCCCCGCCGAAGGCGAAGGCACAGGAGCCGGCGGCGGGTGGGGCGAGCGTGGAGGACACCACGCGGCCCCCGTGCACCAGCACGCTGGCCGAGGTCGCGCCGAGCGCGGCACGAAGCGTGCCGAGCAGATCGATTCCGGCGGCCGACGCCCCGTCTTCGGGCCCGCCGCCCGGCGCAGGCGCGAAGTCGTCGAGCGCCAGCTCGTCAATCGGGCTGTAGCGCCAGACCTCTTCGCTCTCGGAGGGCAGCGCGCTCGACGCATAGGCCTCATAGCCGGCGGCCCGGCGCTGGCGGAGCCAGTCCGGTCCGGCCAGGCTCGCAGAAGCCTCGGCACTGAACATCATGGGCAGGATCGAACCTCTTTCGGGGGCTAATGCGGCTCACGCACCTTAGTGGCCCCCACCTGGATCCCCACCAGGGAGTTAGCCTTCGGGACATGGGAGAGAGCGCATTCGAATCACCTGTGCTGAGCATCGAGCAGGACGAGTGGGTGGCCACGGTCTGGCTGGACCGCGCCGAGGCACGCAACGCCATGGGCATGGATCTGTGGCGCGACCTGCCGCGCGCGATGGACGCGGTCACCAAGGACCCGAACGTGCGCGCCGTCGTCATCGCCGCCAAGGGACCGCACTTCACTGTCGGTCTCGACCTGAAGGCGATGGGGAACCTCCTCGCCGGCGGGGGCTCCGGCGAGGCTGCAGGCGGTAGCGGTGCGCCGTCCATGGCCGCTCGGGCCCGTGGTGCGCGCACCGAGGTGCTCCGGCTCCAGGACTCCATCACCTCGGTGGCCCGCTGCCCGAAGCCCGTCCTCGCCGCCGTGCACGGCTACTGCATCGGCGGCGGCGTCGATCTCATCGCCGCCTGTGACATCCGCTTGGCGTCGGCGGACGCCGTCTTCTCCGTGCGCGAGGCCAAGATGGCCATCGTCGCCGACCTGGGCAGCCTGCAGCGCCTGCCGGCGATCATCAGCGCGGGACACCTGGCCGAGCTGGCGTTCACCGGCAAGGACATCAGTGCTGAGCGCGCCAAGGAGATCGGTCTCGTGAACGACGTGGCGGCCGACGCCGACGGCGTCCACAAGGCGGCGCGCGCCCTCGCCGCCGAGATCGCGACGAACTCGCCCATCGCCGTGCAGGGGACCAAGGCCGTGCTGGCGGCCAACGAGGGCCGGAGCGTCGCCGAGGGGCTCGACTACGTCGCCACCTGGAACGCGGGGATGCTGGCCTCCGACGACCTGGTCGAGGCGGTGACGGCGTTCATGGAGAAGCGCACGCCCAAGTTCACCGGGCGGTAGATGTCAGGTCGGTCGGAGATGGGCCGTGGCGTCGCGGCCTGATGGCCGATGGCGATGTCCCCAGAAACCGTAAACAACCTCGTTTATGCTTTACGCGGACATCCAGAGAACGCTTAGCACAAAACCGGTTCGAACAGAAGAAGTCTCGTGGTCGAGGGACCCTCTGGTTCGGCCTGATCCGAGAGCTCTTGCCAGCCCCAGGTGCGGAGGCCGCTGAGCCAGGCCTCTTGGAATCAACCGTCTGGGAGCTCGGGATGCCGGGCTCAGCGCTTCCGGCGCCACCAGCGGTTGGACGAGCGATCGCGGCGGGCGTCCTCCGCCCGCACCTCTTCGAGCACGCCCGGCGCGACGTCGTTCACGATGTCCTCGGCCGATCCGAGCAGCTCGGCGATGTCACCGCCCTCGTCCTTGGGCTCGTCTTCCAGGGCGGGCTCCACCAGGCTGCCGTGCACCCAGCCCACGTCGGCCATCCGCGCGTGGTACTGGGGGCAGTTCTCCGGGCAGCGCCACGGAGCCTCGGGTGCGAGGTCGAGCACGCAGAAGCGCGCCGCTTCGCCGGAGGCATAGGTCCGGCTCTGGAAGTGGATGCATTCCTCGCGCATCGGCACGGCCCTATGGTGCCACGCTGCAGGAGGGGTCGGGCGCCGTCAGCCGACCGATCCCTCCATCTGGAGCTCGATGAGACGGCTCCACTCCACCGCGTACTCCATGGGCAGCGTGCGGGTCACCGGCTCGATGAACCCGTTGACGATCATGCTCATCGCCTGGCTCTCGGAGAGGCCGCGGCTCATCAGGTAGAAGAGCTGGTCGTCGCCCACCTTCGAAACCGTGGCCTCGTGGCCGATGCGGGCGTCGCGCTCGCCGACCTCCATGTAGGGCTTGGTCTCGGAGATCGATTCGTCGTCGAGCAGCAGCGCGTCACAGCGGACGAAGGACTTGGCCCCGTACGCCTCGGGGTCGACGTGCACCTTGCCCCGGTACGTGGTCTTGCCGCCGTCCTTGGAAATCGACTTGGACACGATGGTCGAGGTCGTCTCGGGGGCGACGTGGAACATCTTGGCCCCGGCGTCCTGGTGCTGGCCCGCCCCGGCGTAGGCGACCGACAGCACCTCGCCGCTGGCCTTGGGGCCCATCAGGTACACCGACGGGTACTTCATGGTCAGGCGCGAGCCGATGTTGCCGTCGATCCACTCGACGTGGGCTTCCGCCTCGGCGCGGGCGCGCTTCGTCACGAGGTTGTAGACGTTGGTCGACCAGTTCTGGATGGTGGTGTACGTGATGCGCGAGCCGGGCAGGGCGACGAGCTCCACCACCGCCGAGTGCAGCGAGTCGGTCGAGTACACCGGGGCCGAGCAGCCCTCGATGTAGTGCACCTGCGACCCCTCGTCCGCGATGATCAGCGTCCGCTCGAACTGGCCCATGTTCTCCGCGTTGATGCGGAAGTAGGCCTGGAGCGGCATGTCCACCTTCACGCCCGGCGGGACGTAGATGAACGAGCCGCCGGACCAGACCGCCGAGTTGAGGGCGGCGAACTTGTTGTCGTTCGGCGGGATGATCTTGCCGAACCACTTCTGGACGACTTCGGGGTAGTCGCGGACCGCCGTGTCCATGTCGCAGAACAAGACGCCCTGGGCCTCGAGGTCCTCGCGGTTGCGGTGGAAGACGACCTCGCTTTCGTATTGTGCGGTCACCCCGGCCAGGTACTTGCGCTCCGCCTCGGGGATACCGAGCTTCTCGTACGTGTTCTTGATGGCGTCGGGGAGATCCGCCCAGTCGTCCACCTGCCCGCCCGTGGGCTTGATGTAGTAATAGATGTCGTCGAAGTCCAGCTTCGGCATGCGCTCGGCGAACCACGGCGCCATCGGCTTGCGCTCGAAGTGCTTGAGCGCGCGGAGGCGGAAGTTCCGCATCCACTCGGGCTCGCTCTTCATCTCCGACATCTCGCGCACGATGGACTCGTTCAGGCCCTTCTTGGGCTTGAAGACGTAGTCCTCCTTGTCGCTCCATCCGAGCTGATAGCGACCGAGGTCGAGATCCGTTGTCGCCATGAGGCTCCTGACGTCGAAGTCGGGGAGGGGAATTTCCCCTACGTAGATAGTAACAACTGCCCCAACCTGCCGAAACGCCCACTCCGGGCCACCGCCGTGTGGCCAGCCATGGGGCCAGTCGTGGCAGGCTCCAGGTTATGGCCATACCACCGCTTGCTCCTCGCCGTCCCCATGTCATCACAGCCCACGGTGACGGCCGGGAGGACCCCTGGTTCTGGCTCCGCGACCGGGAAGACCCCGAGGTGCTGGCCTATCTCGAGGCCGAGAACACCTACACCGACGCCGTGATGGAGCCGCTGGGTTCCCTCCGGGACGGGCTCTTCGAGGAGATGAAGGCCCGGATCAAAGAGACGGACATGTCGGTGCCGGCCCGGCGTGGGCCATGGTGGTACTACTCGCGGACCGAGGAGGGGAAGGAGTACGCCATCCACTGCCGCCGGCCGGCGCGGGGCCGCGACGAGCTCCCGCCCGCGGGCGAGCCCGGCGACGAGGAGCAGATCCTGCTCGACGAGAACTCCCTGGCCCAGGGCTCGGAGTACTTCGCCGTCGGCAGCGCGGCGGTGAGCCACGACCATCGCTGGCTGGCGTACGGCACCGACCGCCGCGGCGACGAAAAGTACGAGCTCCGCTTCAGGCCCCTCGACGCGGAGACGTCGCCCAACGTGGCCGCCGAGGTGGTGTTCGAGACCAGCTACGGCCTGGCGTGGTCCGCCGGCGCCGACCATGTCTTCTACGTCCGCCTCGACGAGGCCCAGCGCCCCTACCAGCTGTGGCGCCACCAGCTCGGCACCGACCCCGCCGGGGACCAGCTGGTGTTCGAGGAACCGGACCGGCGCTTCTCACTCGGGACGGGCTCGACGCGCGACGAGTCGTTCGTGCTCATCGGGCTGCACTCCACCAACACGAGCGAGTGGCTCGCCATCCCCTCGCCCGAGCCGATGGCGACGCCCACCGTGGTGATGGCGCGCCGCGAGGGGGTGGAGTACGCCGTCGACCACCTGACCCTGGCGGGCGGCGGCGCGGGATGGTTCGTGGCGCTGACCAACGACCGTGCTTTGGACTTCCGGGTCCTCGCCGCACCGGACACGGAGCTGGGTCACGCCGAGTCGTGGCGCGAGGTCGTCCCGCACCGCCCGGGGGTGCGCATCGAGGACGTCGACGCGTTCTCCACCGTGCTGGTGCTGAGCGAGCGCGCCGAGGCCGAGACGAGGGTCCGCGTGCTCCCGCTGCTCGGCGCGGGCGGCGCCGGCCCGGCCGACGGGACCCAGAACGACAACCCCTTCGGCGACGACCTGCTGGCGTCGGGCTGGGTCATCCCTTCGGCGGACAGCCCGTCCTCCAGCTGGCTCGGCGCCAACCCCGAACCGGACGCACCGGTACTGCGAATCGGCCGGACGACGATGGTGACCCCGTCGAGCGTGCTGCAGATCAGCCTGGCCGACCGCGCCGAGACGCTGCTCAAGCAGGAGCCGGTGCTGGGCGACTTCGACCCCGCGCTCTACACGTCCAGCAGGGAATGGGCCGTCGCCCCCGACGCCACGTTGGTGCCGATCTCGATCGTCCGGCGGAAGGACCTCGCGCTGCCCGCTCCGTGCGTCCTGTACGGCTACGGCGCGTACGAGGTCTCCATCGACCCGGCGTTCTCGCACCACCGGCTCTCCCTGCTCGACCGCGGCATCGTGTTCGCCATCGCCCACGTACGCGGGGGCGGCGAGATGGGCCGGGCCTGGTACGAGGACGGGCGCATGGAGCACAAGCAGAACACCTTCTCCGACTTCGTCTCTTGCGCGCGCCACCTGGTCGCGCAGGGCATGGCACGACCCGACGCCGTCGCGGGCCGTGGCGGCTCGGCCGGCGGCCTCCTGGTCGGCGCCGTGGCCAACCAGGCGCCCGAGCTCTTCCGCGCCCTGGTGGCGCAGGTGCCCTTCGTCGACTGCGTCACCACCATGCTCGACGACGAGCTGCCGCTGACCGTTGGCGAGTGGGAGGAATGGGGAAATCCGTTGGCGGACGAGTCTGCCTACCGCCGCATGCTGACCTACTCCCCCTACGACAACGTCACCCCCACCAACCCCGACGGCAGCGTGCGCACCTACCCCGACCTCTTCGTCACGGGTGGGCTGAACGACCCCCGGGTCTCGTACTGGGAGCCGGCCAAGTGGGTGGCCAAGCTGCGCGCCCTCTCGCCGACGACGCGGGTGCTCCTGCGCACCGAGCTCGGCGCCGGCCATGGCGGACCTTCGGGACGCTACGAGGCGTGGAAGGAGGAGGCCCTTGTCTTCTCGTTCCTGCTCGACGCGCTCGGGCTGCTCGGCGGGGGCAATCCGGGCGGTTGATTCCAACAGGCCCGCCCCATCGGAGATCCTCGATTGACGCCGCTACGGCCCTGATGAGGCCGCACCGGCGGCAGTTCGGTCGCTGTGTATCGGGGCTACTTCTCTGCAAAAGTCCCCCCAATGCATAGAGGCCCTCTGTGCAGAAGTGCCCCGACTGCACAGAGGTAAGCCCGATACAGGCAGAGCCTCGGGATCAGCCCACTTCTGTCGGCACGCCATCGGCGCCGCTCACGAAGGGTCCAAAGTGGCTCGTCAGCGACTCTTGGAATCGTTTAGCCCGTCGCCGTACCGATCGTCCCGGTCCCGGTCCCGGTCCCGGTCGAGCCTGCACCCGTGCCTCCCGTTGCCGTCGCCCCGGGCGGCTGGAAGGTCAGGGTGAAGGGGGCCAGGGAGCCGGGCGGCAAGGTGACCGGCGTGCCGTTGACCGTGGCCACGAAGGCACCCGGCGCACCGGCAACGACGTCCACCGGCCCGTCCGCCGCCACCGTCTGGGACTGTCCCGAGAAGAGGGTGCCGGTGTAGAGCACCTTGCCGGTCGCGCTGTCGGTCGCCGAGACCCAGCACTCTCCATTCTTCGCCGACAGCGCGAGCGAGTAGCTCGCGTCCGCCACCTGATAGGTCGCGGCGTGCGCGGAGGCGCCGGACGGCGCCGACACGACCGGCGGCGGCGTCGTCGTAGGGGGAGGCGAATGGTGCGACGGCCTCTTCGGCGTGGTTGAGTGCGTGTGCGTGGCGGTGGTGACGGTGGTCGAGGCCGCACCCCGGTGGCTCGGAGTGTTCGAGTGGAGCCCGGTCACAATCAGGATGACGATCAGGACGATGACCGCGGCGACCGCCGCCAACGGGCCGCCGAGCCGCCGGGGCCGGCGGTCGATGGAGTGCATGGCTGGGTCGTCCGTGCCGGTCATGAAGCTCTTGGGGCCCGACTCGGGCTCGGCCGGGGTGTCGTCGAAGGTCATCGGCTCGGCCGGGTTAGGCACCGGCGGTGGCGGGACCGGCGGGACGATCGTGCCGCCGGGCTCGGTCAGGCGCACGTTCCTCGAGCTCGAGACCCGGAAGGCGCTGGCCGGGTACGACGCCTCGCCGTTGCCGCTCTCCGGGGCCAACGACGGATTCGAGCCCAACTCCTCGAGGGTGTGAAGCTGCCGGTGGTAGTGCTCCACAGAGTGGACGTCGTCCTGGGTTCGCCGGCGCAGGGCTATCCCCGCGACGACGCCGATCACGACGACGGCAGCCAAGATCCCACCGATCAGCACCGCCACATATTCAACAGGATCCGGCGGGTGCTCTGGACCGCGGCCGCTGTTGTGCGCCGCCCAGGGACCGGTTCAGCTGGCGGGGAACGCCGGCACCTCGAACGGTTCGGGGAGCACACGTGGCGGTGGCCGCCGGGCCAGCGCGGCCGCCGTGGCTCCGGACAGGCGCTCCTCCTTGGCGGCGTCGCCCGCGTCGGCCCGCTCTGCGAACTCGGGCAGCACCTCCCGCGCGAAGAGCTCCATCGACTCGCAGATGTGCTCGTGCCGGTTGCGCCCGGCCTGGCTCACGAAGATCAGCTGGTCCACCCCCACCTCCTCGTAACGGCGGATCAGCTCGCGCACCTGGTCCGGCGTGCCGATGGCGCCGCGGAGCGCACCCAGCCCCTCCTCGAGGAGTTTGGCCCCGAGCACCTGCCCCCGCCGGGCCGCCACGCGGCGGTCGAATCCGAAGGCGGAGCGGTTCCGCTCGAACTCCTCCCACACGTTGGTCTCCCCAAGCCGATGATGCCCGAAAGCGTAGTAGTGCGCCAGCGAGTACCCGAAGAAATGCCCGCCGTCCAGCCCGCGTTCTATCGCGGTCTCCTCGTCCTCATGGCACATGAACGGGAGCACGCAGGCCACGTTCGCATTGACGGCGAAGCCGCCGGGCACACAGTCCTCCGACGAGATCGTGGCGTAGTAGTCGTCAACCCACATCCGGGCCTCGTCGGCCTCAATGAAGGCGAAGGACAGCGCGCCGATGCCCTTCGTGGCGGCGAGGTGGATGGTGTCTCGACGAGAGCATGCGACCCACAGCGGCGGGTGCGGCTTCTGCAGCGGCTTGGGCACCACGTTGCGCGGCGGCATGGTGAGACCAGGCCCGTCGTGGCCGGCAAAGGGCTCCTCCACCATCAAGCGGGTCACCACGTCGAGCGCTTCGGTCCACTCGGCGCGCTTGCGCGCCCGCTCGACTCCGAAGCCCCCGAGCTCCATCTCCGAGCTCGATTCCCCGGTGCCGAAATCCACCCGGCCGTCGGAGATCAGGTCGAGGGTCGCGATGCGCTCGGCGACCCGCGCCGGGTGGTTGAACCCGAAGGGCAGCTGCACGATCCCGTGCCCGATGCGGATGCGAGACGTGCGCTGGCTCGCCGCGGCCAGGAACACCTCGGGCGCCGAGGAGTGCGAGTACTCCTCGAGGAAGTGGTGCTCGACCTCCCACAGGTAGTCGAACCCCAGCCGGTCGGCCAGCTCGATCTGCTCGAGGGCGTCCTTCAGGAGCCGGTGTTCGGCGCCGGGCTCCCACGGCCGTGGCAGCTGGTGCTCGTAGAAGATGCCGAACCGCATGGCCCCCCAGACCGCGGCGCCTACGTGGCCGGGCGCGGCCGGATGTCGTCGGGGATGTCGGCGCGCCGGGGGTTGTTCTTGTCCCGCTCTGAGAGGATGGGGTGGCTCACGCCCCAGTCGGCCCCGACGTCGGGGTCGTCCCAGGACAGGCCGAGCTCGTCCGCCGGGTCGTAGTAGTTGTCGACGAGATACGTGAGCAGGATGTCGGTGTGGGCGGCGAACCCGTGGGCGACGCCCGGCGGGATGTAGACGCCCTGGTCGACGTCGCCGTCGAGGTCGATCACCTGGGTCTTGCCGTCGGTGGGCGACCCGACGCGCAGGTCGTGCAGCACCACCCGGATCTTGCCGCGCAACAGGTACCAGTAATCGGCCTGGAACCGGTGGTAGTGCAAACCGACCAGGGCGCCCGCCTGCTTCTCGGAGCGGTTGCCCTGCACCATCTCGCGACCGCCGGGAAACCAGCTGCGGCGGTACGACTCGACGAAGCGCCCGCGCTGGTCACCGTGCACGTCGGGTCGCACGACGACGACGTCGTCGATCACGGAAGAGGGGACGATCTCTGGCATCGCCGGGGAACGGTAGCGGGTGGCCCGTCAGGGGGCGAAACGACCGAAGCCCGAGCGGTAGAAGAGCAACGGGCTCCCCTCGCCGACCTCGAGGGCGACGACGTGACCGGTCACGAGCTCGTGGTCGCCGCCGTCGAAGACGTCCCCGAGCCGGCATTCGACGACGGCGAGCGACCCGAGGAGCACGGGTGAGCCGGTCACGCCGGGCGTCCACCCGATGCCCTCGAACTTCTGGCCGCCCGAGACGGCGAACGTGCGGCAGAGCGCCTCTTGGTGCTCCTCGAGGATGTTCACGCAGAAGGCGCCTGCCTCACGGATGCGAGGCCAGCTCGTCGAGCTGCGCGCCGGCGCGAGGATCACCATCGGCGGCTCGAGCGACAGCGCGGCGAACGATTGGCAGGTGAACCCGACGGGCTGGCCCTCTTCGAGCGCGGTCACGACCGTGATCCCGGTGGCGAAGTGCCCGAGCACCTCGCGGAACCGGGCCTGGTCCAGGCCCGTCACGACGACTTAGGCCTTGCCGAGGTCGATCGACTGGGACTCGTGCGCCGACGAGACGTCCTCGATGGTCTTGGCCTCCGGCAGCCGGCGGGCCTGGGTGAGGATGCGGTCGAGCTCGCGGTCGGTGTGCGAGGGGTCGTGGTGCGTGAGGAGGAGGCGTTTTGCGCCGGCCTCGGCCGCCACGTGCACGGCGTAGGCGGCGGTGGAATGCCCCCAGTCCGCCTTGGCCGAGAACTCGTCGTCGGTGTACTGGCCGTCGTGGATCAGCAGGTCCACGTCGTGGCACAGCTCGAGGACGGCCTCGGGAATGGCCCGGCGGTCGAGCGGGGCCTGGTGGTCGGACATATAGGCGACAGCGCGGCCCTCCGCCTCGATCCGGAAGCCGAGCGTCACTCCGCTGTGCGGGATCGGGCGGGCCATGACCTTGGCCGAGCCGATGGAGAAGTCCTCGGACCCGACGTCGATCGTGATGAGCTCGCCTCGGAACTGCTCCATGTGGATGGGGAACACGGGCGGCTGGACCGCCGCGTGCAGCGCGTCCTTGAGGGTGCCCTTGGGCTGCGCCGGGCCGTAGACGGTGAGTCGCGCCCCGGGATCGTGCAGCGGCCCGAAGAAGGGGATGCCCAAGATGTGGTCGAAGTGCAGGTGGGTCAGGAGCGCCGTCGCGTGCAGAGGCGTCCCGAGCGAGCGCACCTCTTTGTGCAACACATCGCCCAGAGCGCGCAGCCCGGTGCCCAGGTCGACGATGAGGGGCTCGTCCCCGTCAAGGTCGATCACAAGGCAGGAGGTGTTCCCCCCATACCTCCGATAGCGATCCCCCGAGCACGGGCACGACCCCCGCACGCCATAGAACGTGACGTTCACGGCCCACGACGTTACCTCCCGGCGGGACGATACGTTCTGTCGCCATGGAACAGCGCACGGTCTCCGCCAACGGCTTGGAATTCGCCTGTCTCACCGAGGGCCCCGAGGACGGGCCGCTGGTCCTGTGCCTACACGGGTTCCCCGACACCGCCCACACGTGGCGATTCTTGTTGCCGGAGCTGGCCTCGGCGGGCTATCGCGCCGTCGCCCCCTTCCTGCGCGGGTACGGCCCGACCGAGCTGGCGCCCGACGGGCACTACCAGGTCGGCGCCCTCGTGCGTGACGCCAACGCGTTGCACGACGTGCTGGGGGGCGACGAGCGCGCGGTGATCGTCGGCCACGACTGGGGCGCGCTCGCCACCTACGGCGCCGTGGCGCACGAACCGGACCGATGGCGCAAGGCGGTCACCGCCGCCGTGCCCCCGACGGCGTCGATCGGGATGTCGCTGTTCTCCTACGCGCAACTCCAGCGGAGCTGGTACATGTTCTTCTTCCTCTCGTCGCTGGCCGAGTCGGCGCTCCCGCTCGACGACTACGTGTTCATCGACTCGCTCTGGAGCGATTGGTCGCCCGCTTACGACGCCACGTGGGACGTGGCGCGGGTGAAGGAGTCGATCGGCGACCCCGAGCACATCGTGGCGGCCATCAGCTACTACCGCGCCCTGTACGACCCGACGCTGCACGTGCCCGAGCTCGCCGACGAGCAGGCGGCTGCGCTCGCCCCCACCCCGAAGCCGACGCTGTACCTGCACGGGCGCGACGACGGCTGCATGCTCCTCGACTCCATCGGCCATCCGCTCGACTTCATGGCCCAGGGCTCGGAAGTCGAGATCGTCGACCGGGCGGGCCACTTCCTCCACCTCGAACGCCCGGACGTGGTGAACCCGCGCATCGTCGACTTCCTGAGGACCTGACCACCGGGCCGAGCCTCCGGGCAGCCGCCTCGCCGGCCGCCTTCTAGTGGAGCCGGAGGACGGGGTCGGCCCCGCCGGACCACCGCGCGAAGCCCTCGTCGACCAGCGCGTCGGCCACCCGCCCGGCCCGCGCCGGGTCGTCGGGCCAGCCGCACGCCTCCCCCACCTCCCGGCGCGCCACCGCGCGGCGGCGCAGTGCGTCGAGCAACCTCCCGCGCCCCTGGCGGTCTGAGCCGGCGAACGTGCTCTGGCGGCGAGCCACCGGGCTGGCGCGCCACGGGTCGTCCGGGTCGTGACGACTGCGGAGCCATGTGCACTGGAGGCGGAGCGGGCACTCGCCACAGCGTGGGCGCGCTGCCATGCAGACGGTCGCCCCGAGGTCGAACATCGACTGGTTGAACTCCCACGAGCGGCCCGGCGCCACCAGCCGGTCGCCGAGGCGGAAGGCCTGGGCCGGGCGCAACGGTTCGCCGGCGACGGCGCGGGCCAACACGCGCACGGCATTGGTGTCCACGGCGGCCACGTCTGCGCCGAACGCGAACGACCGCACGGCGCGCGCCGTGTAGGGCCCGACGCCGGGGAGGGAGCGCAGCGCGGAGTCGTCACCCGGCACGACGCCCCCGTGGTCGGCCTCGACGGCAACGGCGGCACGGTGCAAGTTCAGCGCGCGCCGGTTGTACCCGAGGCCCGACCAGCGGCGCACCACCTCGGCCGAGCCCGCACGGGCGCAGGCGCTCGCCGTCGGGAACGTCGCGACGAAGCGTTCGTAGTGCGGCACGACGCGGTCGACCTGGGTCTGCTGGAGCATCACCTCGGAGACGAGGATGTGCCAGGGATCGCGGGTGCGGCGCCACGGCAACTCCCGACGGTGCTCGGCGCCCCAGTCGAGCACCCGGCGGCGGATGCGGCGCACCCGGTCCGCCGGCAGCCCGGGTGGTTCAGTCCCAGACGTCGTCGCCGTAGGGCCGGAGCCGGGCCGGGGCGAAGTCCTTCTTCCAGACCATGAGCTTGCGCCGGAAGTAGCAGACCTCCTCGCCGCGCTGGTTGAACGCCTTGGTCTCGACGGTGACGATCCCGCGGTCGTCCTTCGACCTGGACGGCGTGGCGTCGAGCACCTGCGTCTCGGCATAGATGGTGTCGCCGTGGAACGTGGGCGAGCGGTGGAGGAGCGACTCCACCTCGAGGTTGGCGATGCACGAGCCGCTGACGTCGGGGACGCTCATGCCGAGGGCGAGGGAGTACACGAGGTTCCCCACCACGACGTTCTTCCCCTGCACCGTCTCGTGCTCGGCGAACCACGCGTCGGTGTGGAGCGGGTGGTGGTTCATGGTCATCATGCAGAAGAGGTGGTCGTCGTACTCGGTGATCGTCTTGCCGGGCCAGTGCCGGTAGATGTCGCCGGGGACGAAGTCCTCGAGGTAGCGCCCGAAGGGGCGGTCGTAAACGGTCACCCGGCCGCCTGCGGCGGGCGCGGGCGGGTGGTGAAGCCGAGCGACGCCCCGGGCAGGGCCTCGCCGTCGATGGTCATCCGCCAGGCGAACCGGGTGCCCGGCGCCAGTGGGATCGGCCCGAGGTTCACGGCGAGGGCCACGTCGATGGGTGAGCCCTCGGGGATCCCCTGGGGCTGGCTGACCGTGAACTCGCCCCGCACCTCGACCGGCTGCGTCCCCTCGGCCGTCTCCATGAGCACGGGGCGTCCGTCCGCGTCCTCCAAGAAGAGCTCCCAGTGGTGCGACGCCTCGGCCTCGTGCCAGTCCACGTCGATTTTGAGCGCGACGGCCGAGGGGACCGGATCCGGGCCCGTCATGCTCCACCCGCCGCCGAGGATGTAGAGCTTGCCGTCAGACACCTGGGCGGCGTCGCAGAGCATCATCGTCACTTTCACGGATGAGGAGGTTACCGGCCCCCGGAGATGGCACAATGTTCGGCAGGGGAGACAGCGGCGTCCGGGGCACCCGCTGTCGAGGAGGGGTCGATGAGGGGTCTGTCCGCGGATCTGTCTGCCTGGGCCGAGGAACGGTCCGCGCCCGTCGTCGCGACGATCGCCGCGTTCGTCCTCGTCATGGCGTTTACTCTGCTGGCCCACCCGCTCCTGCACGTCGGGCATGCGGACTTGATCTCGCCCAGCGATCTGTGGAGCCTGGCCAATTCCTCGTCGGCCCTCCTCCACGGACACTTTTCGCGCATTTACGTGCCCAACGGCGCGCTGACGTCACCCCCGGCGCTCGAGGTGGCGCTGCTGCCCTTCATCGCGTTCGGCGATCTGGTCGGCCTCTCACCCCACCTCCACACGACGGGCCAGCCCCTCAGCATGTGGTTCGTGCTCGGTCCCGCGGCCATCGCCCTCGCCTGCACCGCGCTCTTCGCCCTCGACGCGGTGGCGCGCCGGTGGAACTTCTCCCCCCGGGCCCGTCTGGCGCTGGCGCTCGTCGGTGGGCTGGGGGTGGCCAACGTGGTCGGGGGATGGGGCCATCCCGAGGACTGCGTCGCCTTCGCGCTCGTGGTCTGGGCGGCGCTCGCCATGGAGCGCGATGGCGTTGCGGCCGCGCCCCGGGCCGCCCTCCTGCTGGGCGTGGCCATCGCGTTCCAACCGCTGGCGGTCCTTGGCGTGGCACCCGTCCTGGCCCGGCTCGGTTGGCGCGCCGCGGGGCGCCTGTGGTGGCGCCTCGTCGTGCCGAGCGCCGCCGTCCTCGTCCCCCCGCTGGTCGCGGAGACCCACCGCACGCTCTTCGTGCTCACCCGGCAGCCGTTCCAGCCCCGCCTCAACTCCTTCACGCCGCTCACCCACCTCGCTCCGGTGCTGGGGCCGGACCTCGACGGCGGCGGGCCCACCCGCTTGGTGGCGACCCTCCTGGCCGTGGCGCTGGCCATCGTGGTGTGCCGCCGCCGCCACGACCTGGTCACCGTCCTGACGGTGACGGCCGGCGCCTTCTTCATCCGCGTTGCGCTCGAGACCGAGCTCAACTGGTACTACCTGTGGCCCGTTCCCGCCCTCTGCCTTCTGCTGGCGCTGCGCAAGACCTGGCCCCGCTTCTGGGTGTGCGCCACCGCGCTCGTCGTGAGCATGGTGCTGGGCGATCGCCGGGTCCACCACATCGCGTTGTGGTGGCCCGGCATGATGGCGACGGCCGTCGTCATGCTCCTCAGCATCGGGCCGACACCGCGCCGCTGGATCGAGCTGGCCGGTGGGCAGCGGGCCGTCCCGGTGGCGGCCCGGGGAACCTCCTGACGCCGCGGCGCTGACGAATCGGCCTGACGCGCCCGCCCGACTCCTAGAGTGCGGGTCCATGGTGGACCCGAGTCGTGAGTGAGCTCAAAGGGCTGCGCGACGACGTCTACCGCCGGCCGCTGGCCACGGCGCTGCAGCGCCTCGGGCTGGGCCCGGGCTGGCGCTGCGTGGACGTGGGCGCGGGCGGGGGCGACGTGTCGGTCGCCCTGGCCGAGATGGTGGGCCGCGACGGGCGCGTCTATGCCGTCGACAGCGACCCGCTGGCCCGCGACGAGGCGGCCCGCGCCGCGGCGGCGTACGCCCAGGTGATCGCGCTGACGCAGGCCGGCGAGGACCTGGCCCTGCCCGAGGAGGTCGACCTCGCCTTCTGCCGCTTCCTGCTGCTACACGTGTTCGAACCGCTCGCGGTGCTGCGCACGATGGCGGGCGCCGTGCGCCCGGGCGGCTGGGTGGTTGCGCAGGAGCCGATCACCACGGCTGGACGCATCGCCGGAGCGCCCCTCTCCATGCCCGACGCACGCCACCCCGACGTCGGGGCGTTGTTGCCGGCACTCGCCCGCGACGCGGGACTCGAGGTCGTCGACGCCTGGGCCGAGGCCCCGGCCGGGGTCGGCGCAGGCCCGGTCTCCGAGTACCTCGAGTCGCTGACCGGCGTCGACCCGGGCGACGACCCGGTGGTATTGCCGCCGCTCGTCACCGTGCTCGGCCGCAAGGCGTGAACGGCGGTCGCTGACCGCCGGAAAGGTCGCTGACCACCGAAAAGAGGGCACCCGGGCAGCCATTAGGGTCGCGGCCCATGACGACGCCCGATAGCACCGCGCTCGCCGGCGCCGCCCGAGCGGTCGACCTGGCCCAAGAGCTGGTCGACCAGGCCTGCGCCTCTCTGCGCGGCCGCGGCGGGATCGACCCCAACCAGGTCATCGCGTACGACGTCGCGCACGCGGCAGCCGCGGTGGCCACGGCCCGGTCCACCCTCCAGTACGGCGAGCGGGGAGACGTCGAGGCGGCCATTGCCGCAACCTTCGTCGCCGACGTCGTGGCCGACCTCGCGGGAAAGGTGGCCGGGCGCGAGGCGCTGTGGGGGGTCGAGCCGAACTGGACCGCGCCCGTGTCCTCTTTCTTGGAGGCGCAGCGGGCGCCCGAGGTGCTGGCCCGGCTGGCCACGACCGAGGGGCCGCGCCACCTGGGCGAGGACTTCGAGCTGGTGCGGGAGACGTTCCACCGGTTTGCCGAGGACAAGGTGCGCCCGCACGCCGAGCACGTGCACCGCACGAACGCCGACATCCCCGAGGAGGTCATCGAGGGGCTGGCCGAGCTCGGGGGCTTCGGCCTCTCGGTGCCCGAGGAGTACGGCGGCTTCGCGTCGGGCGGCGAGAGCGACTACATGGGCATGGTCGTCGCCACCGAGGAACTGAGCTGGGGCTCGCTCGGCGTGGGCGGCTCGCTCATCACCCGGCCCGAAATCCTTACCCGTGCCCTGGTCTACGGCGGCACCGAGGAGCAGAAGAAGCAGTGGCTGCCCAAGTTGGCCTCGGCCGAGATCCTGGCCGCGGTCGCGGTCACCGAGCCCGACTTCGGCTCGGACGTCGCCGGCATCGTCACCTCGGCCACGCCGGTCGCGGGCGGCTGGGTCATCAACGGGGTCAAGACCTGGTGCACATTCGCCGCCCGCGCCGACGTGCTCATGCTCCTGGCCCGGACCGACCCCGACCGGTCGCTGGCGCATAGAGGCATCTCGATGTTCGTCGTCGAGAAGCCCCGCGGCGACGGCCACGGCTTCGTCTTCGCCCAGACCGACGCGGAGGCGCCGGAGCGGCCGGCCGACCTGGCGCCGGGACGCCTGGAGGGACGTCCCATCGACACCCTCGGCTACCGGGGCATGCACTCCTACGAGCTCGCCTTCGAGAACTGGTTCGTGCCGGCCGCCAACCTCATCGGGGGACCCGATGGCCTGGGCAAGGGCTTCTACCTCCAGATGCAGGGCTTCGAGAACGGGCGGCTGCAGACGGCGGCGCGCGCCCTCGGCGTGATGCAAGCGGCCTACGAGGCCGCCGCCGCGTACGCGGCCGAGCGCAAGGTGTTCGGCTCGCCCATCGCCGACTACCAGTTGACCCAGGCGAAGCTCGGTCGGATGGCCGTCATCATCCAGGCGACGCGCCAGAGCTCGTACCACGTGGCCCGCCTGATGGCGCGTGGCGAGGGCGCGCTCGAGGCGTCGATGCTGAAGGCGTACGTGTGCCGCGCCGCGGAGTGGGTGACGCGCGAGGCGATGCAGATCCACGGCGGCATGGGCTACGCCGAGGAGTACGCGGTCAGCCGCTACTTCGTCGACGCGCGGGTGCTCTCGATCTTCGAGGGGGCCGACGAGACGCTGGCGCTGAAGGTGATCGCGCGGCGGCTCATCGGCGACTGAGCCGTCGTCCGCGACCGACCGGTTGCCGGCTCGGCCGGGATCTTTGGACCCGGGCACGGGCAACTGTGCTACAACCGCCGGATGCGTACGTGGCGGACGTTGTGTGGGGTGGTCGCGGGCCTTTGCCTGCTCGTCGGTGGTGGCGTCTTCTCGCCGGGTGTCGCCTCCGCGGCGTCCTCGCCGCCGCACTACCCGGTCGTCTGGTCGTTTCTGACCACCGCGGCCGTCTCCGCAGCCGAGAACGGGCCCGACGTCGCGCCGCCGGGTTCCAACGTCCCGTGCATCCCGGGCGCCGAGCACCCCTATCCGGTGGTCCTGGTGCACGGCCTTGCCGCCGACCAGAACGACAACTGGCAGACGATGGCGCCGTTCCTGGCCGACCACGGCTACTGCGTGTTCTCCCTCACCTACGGGAACACGGCCTCGCTGCCGCGGCCCTTGGACGAGATCGGCGGGCTCACCGACATGGCAGCGAGCGCGCAGCAGCTCGCTGACTTCGTCAACTGGGTCCTGGCCGCGACTCACGCGCCGAAGGTCGACATCGTGGGCCACTCCGAGGGCGGCACGATGCCCGACTACTACCTCAAGTTCCTCGGCGGCTCACGGGTCGTGGCGCACTTCGTTGCGCTGAGCGGCGTGCTGCACGGGACCACCTTCTGGGGCCTCTCCGACCTCTACGACCTGGCGGCGGCCTACGGCTTCTCGCCGAAGATCGATGCCTTCGCCGGCAAAGGGTGTGCTTCGTGCACCGAGTTCCTCGTGGGTTCGAGCTTCATGAAGGCGCTGGACGCCCCCAACGCGCAGGCGACCGCCGGCGAGGCGGCGACGTGCCCCTCCGACGGCGCAGCCGTGGACGGAGTGAGCTACACGTCCATCGCCACGGAGTACGACGAGCTGGTGCGGCCGTACGACAGCGACTTCATCAATCCGTCGTGTGCCGACGCGGCCACCGGGATCGGCGTCGACAACATCGTGGTGCAGCACCAGTGCCCCACCGACCTGGCGGATCACCTCGCCATTGCGTCGGACCAGGTCGCCGCCCAAGACGTGCTCAACGGGCTGGACCCGGCGGAGGCACAGCCCGTTCACTGCACGCTGACGCTGCCAGCGGTGGGATGAACCTTCCCTGCTGTGCCGCTACGAAGACGCGAGGCGCGCGTCTTCGGACCCGGTCGAGGTTCAGCCGGGGCTGCGCGTCAGCCCGGCACGCTCGCCGCGGCTGACGAACTTGAGGGCGATCTTGCGGCTTGCCTCGTCGATCATCTCGTCGCCGAACATGACGGCGCCCTTGCGGTCCTCCTCGGTCGCCTTCTGGTACGCGTCGAGAATGTCGAAGGCGCGGTCGAACTGCTCCTGGGTCGGCGAGTACACCTCGTTGAGGACGGTGACCTGGTCGGGCGTCAAGGCCCACTTGCCGTCGTAGCCGAGCATGCGCGTGCGCAGGGCGTACTCGCGCAGCGCATCGAGCTCGCGCACCTTGAGGAACGGCCCGTCGATCACCTGCAGCCCGTTGGCGCGCCCCGCCATCAGGATGCGGCTGAACACGTAGTTGAAGTGGTCGCCGGGGTACTCGGGGATGTCGACGCCACCGGTGAGCACCGGCATCTCGATGCTGGCGGCGAAGTCGGCCGGCCCGAAAATGATCGTCTCGAGGCGGGGGACGCGGCGCAGATGTCGTCGACGTTGATGAGGCCACGCGCAGTCTCGATCTGCGCTTCGATGCCGGTGTGCCCGACGGGGAGGCCGGACTTCTTCTCGACTTGGGTCAGCAACATGTCGAGCGCCTGCACCTCGGCGGCCGACTGCACCTTGGGCAGCATGACCTCGTCGAGCCGCTCGCCCGCGTTGCCGACCACCTCGATCACGTCGCCGTAGGTCCACTCGGTGTCCCACGCGTTGACGCGCACGCACAGGACCCGGTCGTCCCAGGGCAGGTTCTTGATGGCGTCGACCACCTTGGGCCGGGCGCTCTCCTTCTCGAGCGGCGCCACGGCGTCCTCGAGGTCGAGGAAGGTCATGTCGGCCGGGACGGTCGGCGCCTTGGCCAGGAACTTCTCGTTCGACCCCGGGGTGGAGAGGCAGGAACGGCGGGGCAGGTCACGTGAGCGTGCGGACATGAATCGATGGTAACAAACGGCCTTGGCGCCCCTCCGTGCCTCCGTGCCTCCGTGCCTCCGTGCCTCCGTGCCTCCGTGTCCCGTGTTGACTGCCGCGTGTCGACGACGAAGACCTCCGCAGCGAAGGCAGGCTCGACTCACTCTGGGGCCCACCGCCAGTCTCATTCTCGAGTGCATACGCGCTGGGTCTATGCAGTAGCCCCCCACTGCATAGACCTCGGCTCTATACACCCCGAAAGCCATACACCCGGAGCCCCGCAGGCTCCGACACGGCGCAGGCCCGCGTAGACCATCTCGCGGTGCGCCGTGCCGCGGCGTGACTGGGATCAGGTCAGATCAGATCAGATCAGGTTTTGCGCGAAGAACTCGAGCGTGCTCTCCCACAGCGCACGCGACGCGTCGGCGTCGTATACCTCGGGGCGCGTGTCATTGAAAAACGCGTGGTCGACGCCGGGGTACACCACGATCTCCACCGACTTGCCCAGGGAGCGCAGCTGATCGGCCAGCGCGTTGGCCGCCTCGGGCGTGAAGTACGCGTCCTTCTCGGCGTAGTGCCCGAGCACGGCCGCCGTCATGGCCTCGTAGTCGGGCTTGGCGTCGGGCCACGGCACGATGCCGTAGCACGGCACCACGGCCGCCACGGCGTCCGGGCGTTGCGTCGCCAGCACGAGCGCGAGACCGCCGCCCATGCAGAAGCCGATCACGCCGACCTTGTCGCCCGAGCTGCGGCGCAAGACCTCGTCGACGGCGCCGCTCATGTCGCGGGCGGCCTGGTCCATCTTCATGGCCATCATCGCCTTGCCCGCCTCGTCGGGCTCACCGGGCGCCACCGCCTGTCCGTGATACAGGTCCGGAGCGAGCGCCACGTAGCCGGCGGCCGCGAAGCGGTCGCAGACGTCCTTGATGTGGTCGACGAGACCCCACCATTCCTGGATCACCACGACACCTGGGCCCGTCCCGCCCCCGGGTAGGGCCACATATCCGCCGGCAGTTGACCCGTTGCTCGGAAATTCGATCATCTCACCCATGCGAGGCGACCGTAGTTCCAAACCCTTTCTCTCGTTCTGAGAACTCGTTACCGCAAACGCCCTGAACCCGTTAACACAAAGTTTCTAATTTTTGTTTGTGTCGTGCGACCTGCGTCTTCCCACCAGCAGTACGACTATACACGGGTGTTTCCTATCGAGGGTGTTTGAATCGCCGAGGGGGTTCCACTAAACATGTTGCCCATCGTGACTGACGTAGAGCGGGATTACATCCACTCCACGCCGCGGTCTCCACGGAGCACAAGGCTGCTCCAGCGGGTAGGTGTCCCCGCGTTGACCGTCGTCACAGTGTTGTCGAGCACTGTGCTTGGTCTGGCGCGCCCGGCCGCGGGTGATGCCATCTCGGATGCAAAGGCCAAGGCGGCGGAGATCGAGACACAGCTGAGCCAGGCGCAGAACGAGATGTCCGCGCTGAGCCAGCAGTACGACCAAGCCCAGTACCACCTCTCGCAGATCAACTCGAACATCAGCTCGACCAAGGCATCCATCGCGTCCACTGAGCAGGAGGTGGCCAGCGACAAGTCAACGCTGGCCAAGGCCGCGGTGGCCAACTACATCACCGACGGGACCGCCGCCTCGCAGAACCCCATCTTCAGCGGCAACCAGACCACGCTCGGCGCGACGAGCGAGTACAACCAGATCGCCGAGGGGGACATCAACCTCTCGGTCGACAAGCTGCACTCTGCCGAGAACACGCTGAACGCCCAAGAGGCGCAGCTGCAGGGCGAACAGACCCAGGCACAGGCGCAGGTGACGACCGAGCAGAATGCGGTCGCCCAGAACGCACAGGCGGTCGCCCAGCAGAAGAACGCGCTGGCGCAGGAGCAGGGGCAGATCGCCCAGCTCGTCCAGCAGCAACAGCAGCAAGAGGCGGCTGCGGCCGCCGCGGCGGCGGCCCAGAAGCAAGCGGCCGCACGAGCGGCCGCCGCCCAGACGGCTACCGCAGCAGCCAGCTCGACCGGCGCGACCCCCGCCCCTCAACTGACCGGTGACAGCACGGCCGCCCCGCCGCCGACCGCCGCGGGTGGTGCCGGGGCCGTCCAGGCCGCCGAGAGCCAGATCGGCGTGCCCTACGTCTGGGGCGGCGAATCGCCCAAGGGCTCGGCCGACCCCGGGTTCGACTGCTCGGGCCTGACCGCCTGGTCCTGGGGCCAGGTGGGGGTCTCACTGCCGCACTATTCGGGCGCCCAGATGGCCGACTCCGCGCCGGTACCGATCAGCGACCTGCAGCCGGGCGACCTCCTGTTCTACGGGCCGGGCGGGGACGACCACGTGGCCATGTACGTCGGGGGGGGCTCCATGATCGAGGCGCCCTACACCGGGGCGTACGTGTGGGTCACCGCCCTTCGCCTGGGCGACGGCTTCGTGGGCGCCGGCCGGCCCTAACGGCCGGGTCGTCCTCTCTCGCCGGCGCCGCCCGTGGCACCCCAGGGCCGGCGACCACCTCCCTCCCGCCGGTCCTAACCTGGCCATAGCCGTGCCATGAGACCCATCCCCGTCGAATTCCACATCGGGCCCCTACAGGTCCACACCTACGGCATCGGCCTCGCGCTGACGTTCTGGTTCGGGTTCACCTACTTCGAGCGTCGCCTGCGCAAGAACGGCTATCGCACCGACTGGTTCGTGCCGGTCTTCCTCTGGATCATCTTCGCTGCGGTCGTGGGCGCCCGGGCCCTGCACGTCCTGACCAACCTGAGCTACTACACGGCCAATCCGGGCGACGTCTTCGCCATCTGGCACGGCGGCCTGTCCTCCTTCGGCGGGCTGCTCTTCGCTGTCCCGACCGGGATCATCCTGACCCGGCGCCGCTGCCCCGAGCTCCCGCTCAGCCGGGCGCTCGACCTCGCCGTGCCGGTCCTCCTGGCGTGCTGGGCCATGGGACGACTCCTCGGCCCCCAGCTGATGGTGGCCGGCGGCGGGCACCCGACGCACCAGTGGTTCGGGATGTACTACGCGGGCCAGGTCGGCAAGCGACTCCCGGTGCCCATCTTCCAGGCGCTGGAGGACTTCGCCGTCTACCTCGTGCTCATTGCGATCGAGCGCCGACTCGACCGCTGGCCCGACGGGACGCGTCGCGTCGGCTACCCGCCCGGGATCGTGCTGGGCGTGGGCATGATCCTCTGGGGGATAGAGCGTTCGCTCGACGAGCACCTGTGGCTCGGCGAGGACGGCCGCGTGGGCTCCGACCTCGTCCAGCTGGCGGGCCTCCTCCTCGTGGCCGGAGGCATCGTGATCATCGTGCGGACGAGGGCACGCTGGCTCGACTGGCTCCGCATCGACCACGCCGGGGACCCCGTTCCCGAGCCCGTCACCACGAGCGACCACGGGGCGGAGGTGGCGACCCGCACAGGCACAAGCACGGGCACGTTGGACGACGCCGAACAGCCGGCCTGAGCCGGCCTCATCAGTTCAGCGACGACGCCGGTGGCTACTCGTCGCGCAGATGGGTGACGCTGGCGGCGCGGACCCGTGTCCGGTCCCCCTGGCGCTCGATGGCGACAGCGTCACCGTCCTTGAAGATCCACCCGACCTCGCGCCAAGGCCGAATCTCCGGGATACCCTCCGAGTGCCCTGCACCGTGCGCCGGGATCTCGTCGAACCGTACGCTCACGATCGCGTCCCCTTTCCTCGACGTTCCGACCCGCCCCTCACGAGGGGAACTCCACCTAGCACCGGCTTCTTGCGTCGCGCTCAGGTTAGAGAAGCCGGCTCCAGACGTGGTGGACCCCACCTGCCCGCACGACCTCCGCGCTGTTGGGGGTAGTTCAGCTCGCGGCCGCAAGCCTGTTGCGCCATCCGGCCGGCCCAGCGCGCCGTATCTTCCTTGTGACCGGCGGCCAAAGAAATTGCATGCAGGGTGCGCAAGAACCGGGATGCTACGGACTTCTAAGAATTGTTGCCGATTGGCGGGAGAGAGGGGTGAGTGCGCGATGACCAGCGTTCAACCCTGGATGTCCACGACGAGCGAGCCCGAGATGAGCGAGAGCACCTGGAGCGAGGCAGACAAGCAGGCCTGGCTGGCCGTGCACGGGGATGCACCCACTCACGTCGTCACCTTCGAGCCGATGTACCAAATTGAGCTCTGCATCCCGCCGTGGGAGCAGCCGGATCGTCAGATCGCCCGCTCGGCCGTCGACTGGGGCAAGAGCATGGGCCGGGTGTTCGACGACCACGACACCGGCCCCGCGGTCGTGGCGGCGCACCACGAGGGCAACTCGCTCGAGGTGTCGTCCACGGTGACGCCCCGGCCGCGCCTTCATCGAATCACCTGACGCGGGAGGTCGCTTGGGAGGCGTGCGCTCGCGGCGCTCCTCACGGCGTCCGTAAACGAAGAGGCTCTGTCTGATCGACGGTGTCAGGAGTTCGGCTTGTCACCCGAGTCGGCCGCCCGTCGCATTTCCTCGAGCCGATCGATCAGACCCATGCGCTCCTGCCCGATGTTGGAGTCGAGGCGCTCGGCGATCTCTTCGGGCGTCCAGCGACCCTCGGCCCACATGGCGCGCACTTCGACGGGCTGGTTCCACACAGCGATCTTCGAGCCCACGACGGTGTAGACCTGGCCGGTCACGTGCTTGGCCTTGTCGCTCAGCAGGTACACCACCATCGGGGCCACGTCCTCGGGGTCGCCCATCTCGGCCAGCTCGTTCGGGACGTTGGCCGACATGCGCGTCCGCGCCACCGGTGCGATGGCGTTGGCCGTGATGCCGTAGCGGTAGAGCCCCGCCGCTGCCGAGCGCACCAGCGAGACGATGCCGCCCTTGGCCGCGGCGTAGTTCGCCTGTGCCACGCTGCCCGAGAATGCGCCGGAGGTGAAGCCGATCAGCGCGCCGCCCCCCTCCTGTTTGCGCATGACCGCGGCCGCTGCCCGGAACACCGTGAAATGCCCCTTCAGGTGCGTCGCGATGACGGCGTCCCATTCGTCCTCCGACATGTTGAAGAGCATCCGCTCGCGCAAAATGCCGGCCACCGCGACAACGCCGTCGATGCGCCCGTACTTCTCGACGGCGGTCGCGATCAGTCGCTCGCCGGACTCCATCTTCGAGATGTCGTCGGCCACGGCGATGGCCTCCCCGCCCGCCTTGGTGATGTCGGCCACGACGGCGTCGGCCACCTCGCTGCTCGGGTCCTCCCCCGCCATGCCCACGCCGTAGTCGGCGACCAGCACCTTGGCGCCCTCAGCGGCGGCGGCCAGCGCGACCGCACGGCCGATGCCGCCGCCACCGCCGGTGACCGCGACGACCTTGCCTGCGAGGAACCCTGCCATCGACGATTCTCCTGATCTGTCCGGGCCCGGCCCCGAGCCTGCAAAATTGCCGTAAGTTAGAACACGTTCTAGCCTGCGGGTGCTGGGGGGTGCCATTTGCCCACCTGCCGCGCGGCACGTCCGCGAGACCTCCAAGGAGACTGCTGATGGGAGACCTCGGCTTCTGGGCGCTCGCCCAGGAAGACCCCGACTACTTGGCCCTCGTCACCCCCGAGGGCGACGACGTGAAGGCGGGGGAGCTGTTGGGACACGCCAACCAGGTCGTGCACGCGCTGCGGGCGCGGGGGTTCCACTCCGGCGACGTCGTGGCCACCCTGCTCCCTAACTGCGCCGAGATGATCGAGGTGTACCTGGCCGCCCTGCAGGCCGGCTGGTACCTGGTGCCGATCAACCACCACCTGGTCGCCCCCGAGGTCGCGTACATCCTCAAGGACTCCGGAGCCAAGGCCTTCGTGGCCCACGGGCGTTTCGCCGACGCGGCTGCGGCTGCGGCGGACGAGGTAGGCCTCGACGCGGCCGGTCGTCTCGCCGTTGGGACGATCCCCGGGTTCTCTTCGTACACCGAGATGCGAGACGCGCAGCCGACCGACCTCCCCGAGGACCGCACCATCGGCGACGTCATGAACTACACCTCAGGCACGACGGGGAACCCCAAGGGCATCTACCGCAAGCTGCTCGGTGTGACGCCGGAGCAGGCCGCGCTCGGCCTGTCGGGCCTGCTGTTCCTGTTCTCCGTCCAGCCCCAGGACGACAACGTCCACATCATCGGCTCACCGCTGTACCACACAGCCGTGCTGCGCTTCGGCAGCTCCTCGTTGCACCTCGGCCATACCGTCGTGCTCATGGACAAGTGGCTGCCCGAGGACATGCTGCGCCTCATTGAGGAGCGGCGGGTCACCACCTCGCATATGGTGCCGACCCAGTTCCACCGCCTGCTGGCGCTGCCCGACGACGTACGGGCCAAGTACGACGTGTCGTCCCTCCGCCACATGATCCACGCCGCCGCTCCCTGCCCGGTCGATGTGAAACACAAGATGATCGCGTGGTGGGGCAATGCCGTCGACGAGTACTACGCCGCCAGCGAGGGCGGCGGCACACTGGTCACGGCCGAGGAGTGGCTGCAGAAGCCGGGGACCGTCGGCAAGCCCTGGCCGATCAGCGAGATCGCCATCTTCGACGACGAGGGCAACCGGATTGAGGACCCGGGCGTCATCGGCACGGTCTACATGGCGATGCAGTCCGCGGACTTCGAGTATCACCACGACAAAGAGAAGACGCAGAAGGAACGGATCGGCGCCTTCTTCACCGTGGGCGACGTCGGCTTCCTCGACGAGGACGGGTACCTGTTCCTGCGCGACCGCAAGATCGACATGATCATCTCGGGCGGGGCCAACATCTACCCGGCCGAGATCGAGAACGTCCTCCTCTCGCACCCCAAGGTGGGTGACGCCGCCGTCTTCGGCATACCTAACGAGGATTGGGGCGAGGAGGTGAAGGCGGTGATCGAGCCCGCGGAGGGCGTCGACGGCGACGACGCGCTCGCCGCGGAGATCCTCGCCTTCTGCGCCGACAAGCTCGCAAAGTTCAAGACGCCCAAGACGATCGACTTCACCAACGAGATGCCACGAGACCCCAACGGCAAGCTCTACAAGCGCAAGCTGCGCGACCCTTACTGGGAAGGGGTGCAGCGGGCGCTCTGATCCGCCGGCGCGGCGCCAATTCGCGGCAAACCTCGGTCTGCCCTAGTCCATCACGGAGACGACATCGAGGTTGTAGAACGTCGGTGGGCCGTCGATCAGCTTGCCCAACTCCTCGGAGTACCTCGAGGTGACCGGGTCCTCGGAGTTCTCCATTGCTTCCTCGTGAGAGTCGAATTCGACGATCACGTAATAGTGACCGCGCCGCTCACGGTCCTCCACGGTCGTGGCTCTTCGGGCCAGGAACTTGTCCCCCTGCTCCGCTTGGAGCCTGCGGGCCAGGGCGTCGACGTCGTTGATCTTCGACGTATCGAACTCCATGATCTGCACGAAGCCGGGCATCGCACCACCTCCGAACTCGGGTGTACTCCTGGACGCTACCCCCGGGACGAGGTGGGCTCAACGGGCCCACGCGGTGCATGCTGACGAGGTGACGCAACGACCCAGTCCCGAGGTCCGCATGGAACCGCGGGGCGCCGGCGCTGTCTGCCGGCGGGTCCTCAACGCGCTCCCGCACTGGTTCGGCATCCCCGACTCTGTCGCCGGCTACGTCGAGGCGGCCGAGGCGCACCCCACGGCGGTCGCGGCATGGCAGGGGGAGGACGTCGGGCTGCTCACGCTCGTCACGCACACCCCGTACGCGGCGGAGGTCTTCGTGATGGGCGTGTTGCCCGACTATCACCGCCATGGCATCGGCCGGGCCATGCTCGATCGGGCCGAAGCGTGGTTGGCCGAGCGCGACATCGAGTACCTGCAGGTGAAGACGTTGAGCCCGCGCCGGCCGGACGCCGGCTACGCCAAGACGCGGGCGTTCTACCTGGCCTGCGGCTTCCGGCCCCTCGAGGAGTTCCCCGACCTCTGGCAGCCGGACCAGCCGGCGCTCCAGATGGTCAAAGCGCTCGGCGGCCCTCGCTGACTTCGGGGCGCCCCCCACAAATGCCGGGGTTCTTGAATGCCACCCCATGACCCGTTGCCACTCCCCCCTTTCCAAGCCCAGATGTGCGGTCGGCAGCGTCACCAAGCGCGTCGACGAAGCGGCCCTGGTTAGCGAAAGATGTCCAACGCACTGGCGAAGTGGCCAGGCGCAGCCGCGACGCAACATGTGCCCGCGACGTTCAACTTCGCTCAGGGTGATGGCTGTGTCGCTAGCGGTTGCAGATCAACTCTGACCGTCAGCGGTCCAGTCCTCCATACGTCCAGAAGAACGCGCTGTTCACGAGGTTCGAGGGCCACCGTCGGAATAGCGTGGCTGTATGGCAGACATTCCCCGTCTTAACGGAGACGCAATTCCCGTCGGTCCACGCCGATCAGGCGACTTCGATGACGCCTACGAGGGTACGCCCCCCTGGGACATCGGGCACCCGCAGCCAGCGTTCTCAGCTCTCGTCGAGTCGGGACTTTTGGTGGGTCGAGTACTCGACATTGGATGCGGAACGGGCGAACACGCTCTGATGGCCGCCGGACTAGGACTTGACGCCACCGGGATCGACTCATCGCCGAAGGCCATCGAACGAGCGGAGAACAAGGCCCGAGAGCGAGGCCTCCATCCGCGTTTCCTCGTGGGCGACGCTCTGGATCTTGAGTCTCGTAACGAGCAATACGACACCGTGTTGGACTGTGGCTTGTTCCACGTGTTCGAGGACCCTGACCGTGCGCGCTTTGTCAGAAGCCTCCAGTCAGCGATTGTTCCGAGGGGTCACTACTACATGCTGTGCTTCAGCGACGAACAGCCCGGCGACTGGGGGCCGCGGCGAGTGAGTAAGGCCGAGATTTACTCGAGTTTCGCCGAGGGATGGCAGATCCAGTCGATCGAGCCCGGCCGACTCGAGATCACCACCGATCCGGATGGTGCACGTGCTTGGCTTTCGGTCATCATCCGGTCTTAAAGGTCGCCAGGTTCAGCCCGGGTTCCTGGATCCTCTCGTGGAACGGGGCGCTCAGGTCGCATCTCGCAGGTTCGCCACCGCTGCCTCGATTCTTCGCAGGCGACCGATCAGGTAGAGCGTCGACAACTGCTTGGGGTACGTCCAACCCCCTTATCGGTTCCGGTGGCTCCACCTCTGCTCGAAACTTCGTGATCTGCGCTCCTGCACGTGCGTCAGTGGGTGCTCATTGACGCGAGACGGCGATCTGATTCTCGCCGAGGAATCTCCAGCTGTGCGACCGATCCGGCGACGGGCCAGTCCCGGATCGGACTTGGACGATCCCCTAGACTTGCGTCACCGTGTCCGACCCTACAGCTACTCCGACAGCGGCGACTCCCCAGTCTCCCGCCGTGACTCAATTGGGAAACGGCACCGGACCGGTGCCCAGCCCCGAACCCAGTGATGCGAGTCCGGCCAAGAAGATTGGCGTTGCTCTGTTGGTCGTGCTTGGCGTCGTGGCGCTCGCTCTGCTCATCGCATTCTTCGGTGCGCTACGACACTGGCTGGCGCTTCATACAGGCACTCTCCACGGCGGCCCGGACCTGTACTACAACTTCTGGTCCGGCTTTGGGTCCGACCTTGGTGAGGCGACACTCATCACTGCGGTCGGGATCGGGGTGTACACGGGTGTCCGGAAGGTCAATTGCCACACCAAGGGCTGCTGGAGGATTGGCCATCACAAGCTTGAGGGCACTCCATATATCTTGTGCCGAAAGCACCACCCGGATGTACCAACCCGAGGCGCTTCGCACGAGCACATCCTCGAGCAGCACCGAAGGTTCAAGGAAGCTCACGAGGCTCGAGAATCGCAGGGCGCTTGAGGAATGAGGGACACCCAATAAGCGTTCAGTCGCGCGTCGCGATTGGCGAAAGGCATGACTCTGGGACGCGGTGATCAATAGTCCCGTCAGGTTGCTTCAGTGGCGACGAAGAGCGATTTGAACATCTCATTCATTTCGGGCAGCTGATAGCGGGCCTGAAGGCCGCTCGGGTTTGGTAGGAGCCAAACGAGAGCACCGCCCAGGAGTTCGGGCTGGGCACCGATTACGGCTTTCGGTCTGCGAAAGGCCGTCCGGTATACCTGCAGCCCGAGAACCGCGACGCAGCGGGGCCGCAGCATCTCCGACTTGGCCTCGAGTTGCGTCGCGCCTTCACGCAGCTCGGCCACGCTGAGGTCGCTGGCGCCGGCTGTCACTCGCCCCACCAGGTTCGTGATGCCTATGCCGAGCCCGGGCAGAGTGTGCTGCTCGGCGGGTACGAGCACGGACTGAGTGAATCCGCCGGCACACAGCAACTTCCAGAACCGGTTCCCCGGCCGGGCAAAATGCAGGCCGAGCTGGCCCGAGAGCGTCCCGGGATTGATCCCGCAGAAAAGCACGCGCAAATCCGGACCGACCAGATCGGCGAGAGCTTGCTCCATGGAGCGAGAACATACGCCCCGGAGGAGGTCCTACTGGGTACAGATCTCCTCGAGCCTCTCCAGGCTGGCGGTGATGGCTGTAACCCACTCCCCGTCCTCGCGAACCGCTTGGCGGAGCTCCTCGGATGCGTAGCCATAGTCGAAGACCTCGGTGACGATGGTGGCGTCGTCACCGTCGGGGGTGAGGATGAAACCCCAGCGATGACCCGCGGGGATGCCGACCGCGGATGGCTCACCGTCAGCCGGAGGGAGGTCTCCCGGCGCAGGCTCCCAGAAGATGCGCCGGTCCGGCTCGAACTCCACTACGTAGTTGAGCATGAGGTAGTCGCCGCCGAGGCGATCGAAGTGCATCTTCATGGTGAAGGCGTCGCCGACACCGGAGATGGGCCGGTCGAAGACGGCTCCCCGGAGCATGTCGGACCCGTCGAACTCCATGTGGCGCTGCGGATTCGCGAGGATCTCGAAGATGCGGGCCACCGGCGCCTCGATTCTCCGTGACACTTCGACCGGCTTGCCTTCCTCTGCCATCATTTCAGTCCTCTCTCTCGCTCTGCAGCGGCGCTGTCGCGCTGCGCCCATCCTGCCGAGTGAGTGTCACCAGCTTCAAGACCGGTCCGGCAAACATCGTCCCCTGGTCGGTCACGTCGACGGTGCAGCCGGCTCTTCCTGGTCACGGCCCAACACCGTCGTCAAGCCCTCCAAGTCGGCCACGGTCACAGTCAGCGCCGAATGGCCACTCCTTCGCAACGGCGACGGCACTTTCTCTGCGAAATGAATACACACGCCTGCGTCGTGGTTCGTTCCAAAGGTCAACCCGTCGTCAACACGCGACCCGCGAACCCCCACCGCCGTCCACCAGCGGTAGTTCCGAGTGACGTGGGCACCAGTGATGTTGGACAGCGGTGTAGCGATCTTGAAGAAGCCGAAGGTTGCTACCAGTGACCCTTCATCAGTGAGTGTGACACCGTCCTTCGCGGGCCGAACTAAGAAGGGAACCAACACGGGCAGGTAGTGCTTGTCGATCGCATAGCCGAAGTATTCGCTCACCTTCCATACGTTATGACTGTTCGTTGTCTTCGAGCCGCGACTGCGCCCGAGGCCGATCCGCGAGCCAGGACACATCTATTTCAAGGTGGGGGCGCACCAACTGGCTGAACCGGCACGCCCAGCTTTGTGGCGGCTCCTCAGACCAGCGCCACGGTCCCGGCGATGCTGGCGGGTGCGGTACCGGCACCATGGCCCTGCCATATCCATTCGTCTATCGTCGAAATCGTCTACCGGCTCTAATCTCTGGAGCTGTTTACGCCCGAATCCGCCCGGGAAGATGACGAGCTGGGCGCATGAGGAGGCGCGACATGGGACCGGGTCTCAACCATTTGCCGCCGGGTCAAGCGCCGTGCGGTGTGGGGTTCAGGTCGGTCGTCTGGGGTTACGCGGCCGTTGAGGCGTCCTTGGTGCTGCTCCGCTGCTCGTCGTCAGCAGCGACCCAGCCCTAAGTGACTGTCGCGATTATTTCCCCAGCGCGATCACCCGATCGACGATTGGGTGAGTCGGCGCAAGAGATGCCTGCTATGAGCAGCCCAGATGAAGCCCTCGGTCACGACCGGATCGCGCTCGTAGTCGACCTGGAGCCGTCTGCTGTTCATGAGCCAGGCCCAGGTGCGCTCAACGATCCAGCGTTTCGGGAGTGCTTTGAATTGGCCGGGGTGGATGCGGTTCACCACTTCGACTCCGACGTGATGGTGTCGGCAGTGGTCGATGAAGGTGCGCTTGAAGCCGGCGTCGCACCAGAGTTTGGCAAAGCGTGTGGTGCGGTTGCGGGCACGGTCGGCCACCGTGATTCCGCCGACGTTGTCCGAGATGCTCGCCGCCACGACGGTGACCGCGATCAGGAGTCCGAGAGTGTCGACGACCCCGAAGGTCTTGCGGCCATTGATCTTCTTTCCGGCGTCAAAACCCTTGGTTTTCTTGCTCACCGTGGCTGCGGCGCGCACCGAGCGGGCATCGACGATGCCCGCCGACGGCTCTGCGTTGCGACCCTCTTTTGTGCGCACCGCCGCGGCCAGTCGCTCGGCGATACGCTCCCAGGTGCCGTCTCTGGACCACTCGAGGTGGTAGCGATGCACGGTGTTCCAGTTCGGGTAACTCTTCGGGAGAGCTCGCCACTGACAGCCGGTCGCCGTCACGTAGAAGATGGCGGCCACCACTCGGCGGCGATCCACCTTGACCGGACGGCCCATCGATCCCGACGTCCAATACGGAGCAACCAGATCGGCGATGAGCTCCCACTCTTCATCGCTCATGTCGCCGTGCGTCGTTCGCCAAGTGCGCGCTGCTCCAACCGGGTCCGATTCCATACCGAACGCTACGCGATGACCGGACCCTCACAGGGGCTATTTGCACGATGACATGCCAAAATTTTCCGAACAGACTCTAAGTGACTGTCGCGATTATTTCCCCAGCGCGATCACCCGATCGACGATTGGGTGAGTCGGCGCAAGAGATGCCTGCTATGAGCAGCCCAGATGAAGCCCTCGGTCACGACCGGATCGCGCTCGTAGTCGACCTGGAGCCGTCTGCTGTTCATGAGCCAGGCCCAGGTGCGCTCAACGATCCAGCGTTTCGGGAGTGCTTTGAATTGGCCGGGGTGGATGCGGTTCACCACTTCGACTCCGACGTGATGGTGTCGGCAGTGGTCGATGAAGGTGCGCTTGAAGCCGGCGTCGCACCAGAGTTTGGCAAAGCGTGTGGTGCGGTTGCGGGCACGGTCGGCCACCGTGATTCCGCCGACGTTGTCCGAGATGCTCGCCGCCACGACGGTGACCGCGATCAGGAGTCCGAGAGTGTCGACGACCCCGAAGGTCTTGCGGCCATTGATCTTCTTTCCGGCGTCAAAACCCTTGGTTTTCTTGCTCACCGTGGCTGCGGCGCGCACCGAGCGGGCATCGACGATGCCCGCCGACGGCTCTGCGTTGCGACCCTCTTTTGTGCGCACCGCCGCGGCCAGTCGCTCGGCGATACGCTCCCAGGTGCCGTCTCTGGACCACTCGAGGTGGTAGCGATGCACGGTGTTCCAGTTCGGGTAACTCTTCGGGAGAGCTCGCCACTGACAGCCGGTCGCCGTCACGTAGAAGATGGCGGCCACCACTCGGCGGCGATCCACCTTGACCGGACGGCCCATCGATCCCGACGTCCAATACGGAGCAACCAGATCGGCGATGAGCTCCCACTCTTCATCGCTCATGTCGCCGTGCGTCGTTCGCCAAGTGCGCGCTGCTCCAACCGGGTCCGATTCCATACCGAACGCTACGCGATGACCGGACCCTCACAGGGGCTATTTGCACGATGACATGCCAAAATTTTCCGAACAGACTCTAAGAGGTACAAGGGGTGATCCGGCGGTGACCGCACAACGGGCTGGAACGAAGCCAGTGAGCACGCCCTGCTTCGACTGCCTCGATGAGGCGATCGCCGTCGATCACCCACATCTTCGAGCACCCAACGAGGTGGCCTTCTGGTTGATTGCCTACGTCTTCGCCGCCGTCATGCTGGGGACGACGCTGCCGACCCCCCTGTACGTCATCTACCAGATGCAGTGGCACTTCTCGTCCGCGGTCATCACCCTCATCTACGCGGTCTACGCCACAGGAGTACTCACTGCGCTGGTGTTCGCCGGCCGCGCCTCGGACCAGGTCGGACGGAGGCCGGTGCTCGCAGTCGTTCTCGCTTTCAGCGCTCTGAGCACGGTCGTCTTCATCACGGCGTCATCCGTCGGGTGGCTCTTTGTGGGCCGTATCCTGACCGGCTTCTCCGCCGGCCTCGTGACCGGGACCGGGACGGCGGCACTGACCGAAATGCTGGGCCCGGCAAAGCCACGCCGGGCCTCGCTCGTCGCGACCCTCGTCAACACAGGCGGCCTCGGCCTCGGTCCGCTCGTGGCAGGCCTGTTCGCGCAATTTGCGCCGAACCCGACCGTGCTCGTCTTCGAGGTGTACCTGGTCTTGCTGGCGGTGGGAGCGGTTGCAGTGGCTGTGGTACCGGAGACCGTTCCGCAACGTGAACGGCTCTCCCTTCGCTTCGCCGGCTTCGGCCTCCCGGTCGCGGGAAGGCGCCAGTTCCTCGCGGCCGGATTGGCTGGATTCGCCGCATTCGGCCTGCTTGGGATCTTCAGCGCGCTGGCACCCACGTTTCTCCGCGATGTTCTGCATCAGGACAATTACGCCATTGCCGGCGCTGTCGTATTCATGTTGTTCGGTGTCGCGACGGTCACCGAGGTCTGCGTGGGTCGCCTGGACTACCGCAAGGTCGTCTCTTTCGGGCTCGGTCTCTTGCTCTTGGTCCTCGCCCTCATTGTCGCTGGGTTGTCGCAGGCCTCATTGGGCCTGTTTTTGGCTGGCACCGCTGTGGGGGGGATCGCGGTCGGTTGCGTCTTCATCGGCAGCCTCTCGACCGCCAACCGGCTAGCTCCGCCCGAGCGAAGAGGACAGGTCGTCTCCTCGTATTTCGTGCTGTGCTACCTGGGACTCACGATCCCCGTGATCGGGGTCGGCATCTCCTCTGAGGACTACGGAATCTTCCGGTCTGTGCTCGTCTGTTCGATCGGTCTCGCCGTTCTGTCGGTCCTTTCGTTTGTCATCCTGCGGAGAGATCAGGCGGTGCCCAGCGGATAAACGCGGTCGACCCTGGGCGCCCGGCCGGTCCGGAAGGCCAGCCTGGCCAGGCGCGGAGGTTAGGAGTCGACGACGACCTTGAGGAACTCGACACGCGTTTCGAGCACAACGCTGCGTGATTGCGTTTGGCTTGTCAGCGAGTCAGACCGAGGATTCCTCGCCGTGCTGTGTCTCGGTGCCCTCCGAGAAGACCCACCGTGGGTACCCCTGTCGAAGGACGTCGAGATGCATGCTCCAGTCACGGTCGGTCAGCGGCCTGATGTTGCTGAGGATCACGCTGCTGCCCGAGTCGCGAAATCCCCACGAGAACCCCATAAGAGGTACGACTCGCCGTGCCTTCAACTGCGCCACCTCGTCGAGGGGAGTTGTGGCCAGGAAGCTGTGCGCCACCCACTCGAGGGGTTCCCGGGCCGAACGCGAGGGCGCGTCGAAGAGAACGGGGCGCTGCCCGTACCAGCAGTAAGGCGAGGGGGCGTCGCCGAAAAGCCCGAAGGGATCGAGTTCGAACCGCACACCGCCGGATTCGTTGTCCGTTGAGCGAACGAGCTGCACCCATCCGAGCATCGAGCGGTAGCCGCGCTCGGGAAAGTCGACGGTTGCCGTACAGACGGGAAAGCCTGTCGCAACCGGCCACCAACATCCATAGAAGTCAGGATCCCTGTTCGGGGCAGACTCGACATGGACGCGGCCGGCCTCGCCTCGCCAAGTAAACCTTGCGTCGAAGACCTTGGTACCTTCGCTCATGACGAAACTCTCCTTGAGCTCGGTTGGGGTTGCGTGCTCCAACCCCTCGACCTGGACTCCCTGCCACGCTGAGTGAACGCCTGTCCAACACCCTGACCTGTCTGTCGGCTCTCACACGCAACAGGAAACGAACAAAGCGGCGTTCGTCGAGCGCGTTCGTCGAGTTCAGAGCCCGCTCTGCGCAATGATCCGCCCCGTTGCCGCCGCTTTCGCCAATGCGTGGTAATCGCGCTCACTTTGGTCGGCATAAGCAACAGCGAACTCGCCGATGGCCTGGTCGAAAGTGGTGCCACCGCCGAGGTACGCGGCGATCGCCATGGCGTCGCCCGAACGTGCGTGCGATCGGGCGAGCGTCCAGGCGCACAGCTCCCCGTAGATCTTCATGCCGCGAGGCGACATCGCTTCGATGTCCAGCGAGAACTTCCAGTCCCAGAGCTGGCGGATGTAAAAGTCATGACTCCTCCCGTCGAGCCACTTTTCGGCGCGCGCCCAGCCGAGGAAGATGTCGCTTGCCGCCTGGATGAGTCGCTGACCCTCGACGACCCTCTGCCCTTGGTTGTCGTAGGTGCTCGCGCCGGCGAACGGGGCCAGTACGGACTCCTGCGCCTCCTTTACCTGCAGGAAGAGGGGATCAGTTTCCTCCATGTTGTGGAACAGGAAGATCCAGCAGCGCGTTCCTACGCTGCCGACCCCGACCACCTTGCGGGCCATGTCGACCAGGCGGTACCGCTCGAACAAGAACCGCCGATCACCTTGGAGCGACCGGGTGTACTGCGCGAACAATTCCTCCAACTGCGCCGAGAAGTCTTCGCGTTCCTCTTCCCCCTGCAGCAAGTGAGACGCGGGCATGATCAGGGGTGGATCGGCGACGATGCGCATCTGGCCGTCGATTTCTTCACACAGTTTGGCAAAGGCGCGCATGCTGTCACGGGTGTGCGCCTTTTCCAAGGCCCTCGCCAGCTGATCGCGGTCGGCCGTCGTCATCCGCGGCAAGAACTCTTTCTGCACGACATCCAAGCCGGCGCGGATGTACCAGACGTCCAGATTGCTCATCCCGGCGAACGTCCGCATCGCTTCCCGGTAGCGCCTTGCCGCCGTGGTAACGACCTGACGTCGTTGCGAGCGGGAAAATGAGTTGTCCCGGGCCGCCACTTCCAGGCTGGTGGCTAACCGCTTGACGTCCCATTCCCACGGACCGGGCAATGTCTCATCGAAATCGTTGACCGAGAAAAGGAACTTCCGTTCGGGCGTGGCGAAGATGCCAAAGTTCGAGAGGTGGGCGTCGCCACACGCCTGCACGACCAGACCGGTCGAGGGTGTGGAGGCCAAGTCGCTGGCCATGGGCAGCGCAGCCCCTCGGAAATATGAGAACGGTGACGCCAGCATTCGTCCGTACCGGATCGGCACCAGTTCTGGCACCCTCGACCTCGCCTGTTCTTCCAACAGGTCAATCGGGTTTGGCCGGTTCGCGGGTGGATCGAAGACCGCGTGGCTTTCCCGTGGCAGCAAGGTGCGCGCGCTCTTGCCGCGACCTATTCGCTCAGCCGAAGTGAGCGTTCCCAGTTCGCCATCCAGTTGGGCAACGCCGCCACTCAGCTGATGGACATTTGCGGATACAACCAAATTTGCATGAGCCATCACGGCGCCTCCCGCGATCGGTTGAGAGGTTACTACGCAGGAGTCAAAAAACTCGCGACGGGCGGCACCCGTCCGCTCTTGATGCATGTCCGACCCGCTCCGCACAGACACGCCGTAGCATCGGGCGGATGTCGGAACGGGAGAGCCTGGGCGTCGACGCCGCCTACCTGCGCGAGCATCAGTACAAGGACCCGAACAACCTCAACGCGCGCGTCGCCTTGCACGCCCGCTTCGCCCGGGCCGACGAACCGTGGTACCCGTGGCTGGTCGGCCTGATCGACTGGCCTGAGCGCGGGGACGTCCTGGAGACGGGGTGCGGCCCCGGCCATCTCTGGGTCAACGTGGCGCCGCTCCTGCCGCGGCTGCGCCTCACCCTGACCGACCTCTCCGAGGGCATGCTGGAGGCGGCACGGGCCGCTGTCGAACCGGTGGCGTCGCTGGAGCTGGTGGCCACGCCCGCGTGCGACGCGCAGGACCTGCCGTTTCCCGACGACTCGTTCGACGTCGTCGTGGCCAACCACATGCTCTACCACGTGCCCCAGCCCGAACGGGCCGTCGCGGAGTTCGCCCGCGTCCTGCGGCCGGACGGTGTCCTCATGGCGGCGACGAACGGCCCCAACCATCTCGACGCGATCACCGAGATCTCGCGCCAGATCCTGGGATGGTCGTCGCTCGACTTCGTCGACCGGCGCTTCGGCGCCTCGAACGGCGGCGCCATCCTCGCCACTGGCTTTGCGAGTGTGGCGTGGCACGAGCACCCGAGTCGCATGGAGTGCGACGACCCCGCCGCCGTCCTCGCGTACATCACGTCGTCCGCCGCCGGCCAGGAGGCCGCCCCCGATCGGCTGGCGGCCCTCTCCGACGCGGTCGAAGCCCGTTTCCGCGACGCGGGCGGGGTGCTGCAGATGTCGATGGAGTCCGGCTGCTTCGTGGCACGGGAGCCCGCACCTGGGACATCACCTCACTCGGTGACCGGCTGACGCCCGCCTCGGCGCTCAGCTCCCGGTCGTGCCCCTGCGGTGGATCATGCGCTGCCAGTCGGCGTCGACCAGCGGCGCCTCGGCGCTGCGGCCGTTGCCGGTCACGATCTCGAGCATGCGTCCCGGCAGCACCTCAATGAAGATGCCGTCGGCTTCGGCCGTCAACTCTCCTTCGTTGAAGATGCCACCCCACGTGAAGATCTTGCGTCCTTCGCGGCGCATGTAACGCGCGGCCAGGTCGAGCGGCGCGAGAAGCGGCGTCGGGCGGTGATAGCGGATCTTGAGGGTGCCGGTCATGCCGGCCTGGTTGGACACCAGGTTGGCCAGGCCGAGCATCTCGTCGAAGACCTCGGCAATGACTCCGCCGTGCACACAGGTCGGAGGGCCTTCGTACTGGTAGCCGAAGCTGGCGCGGCCGCGCACCTCGCGACCGCCGTCCTCGCCGGTCACCGCCCACACCTCGACCGGCGGCGCGATGGGGTTGGCGTAGCCCGTCATGGGGCTGGTGGGGAAGTAATCCTGGGGATGGCCCTGGGGCAGGGGTTTCTGGCGCGTGACCTTGACCGGGGGCGCCGCGGACTCCAGCCGGTTGGCCACCTCGTCCAGCTGCGACGCCGCCTCGTTGAGGTCCTCCTCGCTCAGCGGCTGGCCGACCACGACCGAGCTGATGCGCCGCACGGCCGCCGCCACCCGGTTGAGCCCCTCGTCGCCGGTCGACTCCGCCGGCCCGTCGACCCCCGGGAATCCCTCGCCCGGTGCCGGCTCGAGCTGTTCGCCGGCCTCGGTCACGTGTGCGTGTAGTTGGGCGGGCGCTTCTCGGCGAACGCCTTCTGCCCCTCGGCCGCGTCGTTGCTCGAGAAGACGGGCCAGCCGATCTCGAGTTCGCGGGCCAGGCCGTCGACTTCGGACATGCCCTCGGTCTCGCGCACGCTGCGCAGAATTGCCTCCACCGCCAACGGGCCGTTCGCGCCGATGACGGCTGCGATCTCTAGCGCCTTGTCCAGCGCCTCGCCGTCGGGCACGACGTGCCCGATGAGCCCGATGCGCAGCGCCTCCTCAGCCGGCACCTCGCGCGCTGTGAGCAGCAGCTCCATGGCGAGCGTGTAGGGGATCTGGCGGCGCAGGCGGACCGTCGACCCGCCCAGGGGGAACAGCCCGCGCTTGGCCTCGAAGACGCCGAACACCGCGCCCTCGCCGGCCACCCGGATGTGGGTCGCCTGCAAGATCTCGGTCCCTCCCGCCACCGCCCAGCCCTCGACGGCGGCGATCAGAGGCTTCTTGAGGTCGTAGTGCCGTAGGAGCGCCTTCCAGTGCAGGTCCGGGTCCTCCTGCGTCCGACGCTGGTACTTCTCGGCGTCGCTGCCACCCATGGCCTTGAGGTCCATGCCGGCGCAGAACGTCCCGCCGGCGCCGGTGAGGATGGCGCACCGGATGTCGTCGTTGCCGTCGATCTCCTCCCAGGCGTCCTTCATGCCGACCAGCATGGGCAGGCTCAGCGCGTTCTTGGCCTCGGGCCGGTTCATCGTGACGATCGCCGTCGCGCCGTCGCGCTCGAACGTCAGGTGTTCAGTCGATACCGATTCCACGGTCCCCTCCAGAGGTAGGCGCCGATGCGGATGTGCGTGACGACGTGCGGGTGACCCGGAACGCTCGGCGACCCTACAGCCGCTCGATGATGGTGCCGGTCGCCAGCGCGCCCCCGCAGCACATCGACACCAGACCGTAGGTGGCGTCGCGGCGTTCCAGCTCGTGCAAAATCGTCGTGATCAGCCGGCTGCCCGTGGCGCCCACCGGGTGGCCGAGGGCGATGGCGCCGCCGTTCACGTTGACCTTGTCCCAGTCGACCTCGTGGACCTTGCCCCAGCTGAGCACGACCGACGCGAAGGCCTCGTTGACCTCGAAGAGGTCGATGTCCTTCATCGTCATGCCTGCCTTGGCCAGCACCTTGGTGGTGGCGGCGATCGGCCCGTCGAGGTGGTAGTAGGGGTCGGAGCCGACGAGCACCTGCGCCACGATGCGGGCCCGGGGCCGGAGGCCGTCGCCCTTGGCCCGGTCCTCGGACATCCACAACACGGCCGCGGCGCCGTCGGAGATCTGGGACGAGGTCCCGGCGGTATGGATGCCCTCGGGAAGCACCGGCTTCAGCTTGGCCAGGCCCTCGGCCGTCGTGTCGCGTGGTCCCTGGTCCTTGGCGACGACCATCGTCTCGCCGGCGTGCTCGCCGCGCGGTCCCTCCTCGCCGACGATCGGTGCCTCAATCGCGACGATCTCGCGGGCGAAGCGGTCCTCAGCCACGGCGACGGCGGCCTTCTTCTGCGACTCCAGGCCGAGCCAGTCGACGTCGGCGCGCATGACGCCGTGCTTCTTCGCGATCCGCTCGGCAGCCTCGAACTGGTTGGGCATGTCGTAGGGCAGGTCCTCGGGGAGCGCCCGCCCGACCCCGGGCGCCGACGCGTTGGCGCCGAGCGGGATGCGGCTCATGGTCTCCACGCCGCAGCCGATGGCGGTGTCGACGGCGCCGGCCGCCACAAGGTTGTTGGCCATGTGGTTGGCCTGCTGGGACGACCCGCACTGGCAGTCGATCGTGGTGGCGGCGACGTCGTAAGGCAGGCCGGCCAGCAGCCAGGCCGTGCGCGTGACGTTGAACCCCTGCTCGCCGGCCTGGGTGACACAGCCCCCGACGACCTGCTCGACGGTGGCGGGGTCGATGCCGGCCCGCTTGACCACCTCGACCTGCGTCGCCCCGAGGATGTCGGCGGCCCGCAGCCCCGAGAGCCATCCGTTGCGCTTCCCGATGGGGGTGCGCACCGCCTCGATGATTACCGGTTGCGCCATAAAACGTCCTTCCTGCTGCAAGTCCCGACCCTCGGCCGGCTGCCCCCGATGGGCGAATTCTAGAACCTGTTCTAACTTTATCACCGGCCCCCCGAAGTCTGCCTGGGCCTGGTCGCCGGGCGCCAACTCCGAACCGCGCGACCTCGCGAAACCTTCATCGCTCGAGCCCTGGTCCTTCTCGCTCGCGCACCGGGAACATTTCCTGGAGCAGGAAATGCGCCCGAGGCGCGATCACGTGACCCGGATAGGTGGTCTCCAAGAGATGCGGCCCCTCTTCGGCGGTGGTAAAGCCGCAAAGCTCATAGAGAGCTCGAATGTCATCCTGGTCGCGGTCCACGCGTGCCGCGAGGAGCTTCATGGCGAGGAGGTAACGAGGCGAGGCGGCGGCCACACTCAAGTTGTTGCCTTCAAAAACCCCGACCTGGTCGGGATCGTTTCCCGGCATGAAAGCCTTGGCACCATCATTGAGCCAGTCCGGTTCCAAGCCGAGCTCATCGGCCACCCTTCGTGCCGCCTGCCGCACTTCAGCGGCGGGTAGAAACGGGGCGGCAACATCAACCGTGGCACGACGCGCGTCATAAGCAAGAGCCATGGCTGCCCCACCAACCACGAAGAGCTCAGCGCGGACGCCTGAGCGACCGAGCTCATCGTCGAGTGCCACCAGAGCCCTCCGGATGCCATTTCGATCGAGAATCATCACGCGTACGTCAACGAATCCTCGGTGATGAATACACCACGCCGCTTGAACGAGATCGGACTGTGCACCACAGCATTCGCGTGGAGCGACCTGATTCCTGAGACGAACCACCACTCCTCGAGGAATCGGGACGGGTCGTCGACCCAGGCCGGAGGAGCCATGTCGTGACGGACGCAGCAGTACTCGGCCAACGAGGCCAACAGGGCGTCGTAACGACGGTCGCCCGTAGGGAGCGGCGCAACCTCGACCATCCTTCGGCGATCGGCTTCGTCCGCCTTGTCGAATTGCTCGACGAATCGGAACGCCAGTCGGCGACCAGAGTCCTCGTCGTTCTCAGCCAAACACCGGGCCACTTCTGCCCCCACTTCGGCGATCGTCGGCCATCTGAATGCCACCCTGCAATCGTAGGTTGCTGTTGTTCGGGCCGGCACCTAAAGGTGCTTGAGCACCTCGCGGGCGATCACGACGCGCTGCACCTGGTTCGTTCCCTCGTAAATCTGCGTCACCTTGGCGTCGCGCAGGTAGCGCTCGACGGGGAAGTCCTTCGTGTAGCCGTAGCCGCCGAGGAGCTGCACGCCGTCCACCGTGATCCCCATGGCCGCGTCGGAGGCGAACGCCTTGGCCATGGCACCGAACTTCGTGAGCTCACCGGTCGGGTCGCCGTCGACCATGCCGCAGGCCATGTAGACCAGGGCGCGCGCGGCCTCGTTGCGCATCGCCATGTCGGCCAGCATGAAGCGCAGCCCCTGGAGGTCGGCGATCGGCCCGCCGAAGGCGTGGCGTTGCTTCATGTACGCGCCAGCCGTGTCGATGGCACCCTGGGCGATGCCCACCGCCTGCGCACCGATGCCGGGGCGGCTGCGGTCGAGAGTGTGCATGGCGATGGTGAAGCCCTGTCCCTCCTCGCCGATGCGGTGCGTTGCCGGCACCCGGACCTCCTCGAGCACCACCTCGCCCGTCGGGCTCCCGCGCAACCCCAGCTTGTCCTCGTGCTTGGCGACCCGGATGCCCCAGTCCTTTTCGACCAGGAAGCACGAGATGCCGCGCCCACCCGCGTCGGGGTCGGTCTTGGCGAAGACGGTGTAGAGATCCGAGATCCCGGCGTTGGTGATCCAGTACTTCGTCCCGGTGAGGACGTAGTCGTCGCCATCGCGCACCGCCCGGGCCCGCATGGCGGCGACGTCGCTGCCCGCATCGGCCTCGGACAGGCAGTAGCTGGCTTGGCTGTCGCCGGAGGCCACCCTCGGCAGGTAGGCGCGCTTGAGCTCTTCGGAGCCCCAGTTCACGAGCGGGAGGGTTCCCAGCTTGGAGATCAGGATGGTCAGCGCGGTGGAGGCGCAGACCCGGGCCAGCTCCTCGACGGCGATGGCCTGGGTAACGGCGTCGGCGCCCGCGCCGCCGTAGGCCTCGGGGATCCCGAGCGCCGGCAGCTCCAATTCCCGGCACGCCTCGAAGGACTTCCACGGGAACTCGCCGGTGCGGTCGACCTCGGCCGCGTGGGGGGCCACCTTCTCCTCGCAGAACGCGCGCAGCGTGTCGCGGAAGTCCCGCTGGACCTCCGACAGGGCAAAGCTCGAGGGGCGGTCGGCGCTCACGGGCTCATTCTCGCAGAGCCAACCGGACCTCGTTCCGGCGGCTCCCTCCCCGGAGCCCAACTCCGTCCGGCTCGGCTCAGTACGCCCCCAGGTGCTCGATCAGCAGTTTCGACAGCTGCTCCGGTGCGGTCTCGGGAATCCAGTGCGACACGCCGTCGAGCACCTTGAACGTGTAGGGCGCGCGCACGCAGGCACGGGTGCCCTCCGCCGCCGCCCGGCCGAAGGCGCGGTCCCCGGTCGACCAGACGTAGAGGGTCGGGACGCGCACCGGCTCCAGCTCGACCAGCACGCTGCGGTCCATGGCGCGGTACCAATTCAGTGCGGCGGTCAGCGCGCCGGGCTCAATCAGGGAGGCGATGTACGCCTTGGCGTCCTCGTCGTCGAGGCCGCTCTCGTCGAGTAACGAGGCCAACCCGCTGCCCGAGCCGTCTGGCCCCAGCATCAGGCGCTCCGGGTCCTCCGGGATGCGGAAGGACGCCACGGCTTCGCCGTGCGCAACCTGGTCGGCGTCGCCGTCCACGAGGGCGTGCTGCAGCGCCAGCGGGTGCGGCGTCGACACCACGCACAGCGAGCGAACCCGGTCCGGATGGCGCGAGGCCACGATCCAGGCGAGCAACCCGCCCCAGTCGTGCCCCACGAGGTCGAAGGTGTCCATGTCCATGGAGTCGGCCAGGTCGAGGACGTCCCCCAGGAGGTGCTCCGTCGCGTAGTCGTCCACCCCGGCCGGCCGAGCCCCACTGCAGTAGCCGCGCTGGTCGGGCGCCACCGCACGGTTACCGGCGTGGCCCAGAGCCCAGAGCTCATCACGCCAGGCCCACGAGGTCTGGGGAAAGCCGTGGAGGAGCATGATGCGCCGGCCCTCGTGCGGCCCGCACGCTCGGCCCGTGAAGGTCAGGCCGCCTGCCTCGATCTCGAGCCGGTCGATGGCTCGTGGTGGATCCACGCCGTTACGGAGGTGCGGCGCCTATGCGGCGGCGGCACCGCCCTTGGCCCGCGCCTCCTCGGGCGAGAGGCGCAGGGTCTCCTCGGGCACCGAGTCCACCAGCTGGCGTTGGGCGACGTAGTCGTGCGAGATGGAGGAGAACGCGGCCCGCCGTGTCGCTTGCAGTTCGGGGGGGGCGTCCTGCAGGAACCCCCAGAGGTTCAACGCGAACCGCACGTCGTAGACGCAGGGCGCCCGGCCAAACAGCGCGGCACGCTTGGATGCGACCAGGGCGGCACCCAACAGCACGTCGTGCTCGGACTCGCCCTCGGACAGCTTGAGCTCGTGCTCGAAGCGCTTGGCCAGGCGCAGCGCGAACCCCGAGTCGGGTCCGGCCGTCCCCACCATGGCGCCCCCACGCACCTCGGGCACGACGAGCTCGGCCGGCCTCGACGTGGTCCACGCTCCCGGCACGTGCATGTGCAGGGCCGGACGGACCTGGTCCGCCTCGGCGATGGGCACAAACGTGGGCTGGGTCATGCGCGGCAGGTTAGCCGAGGGTTCCCCTGTCACTCATTTCGGAGGCCCGTGGCTGCTTCCTCCTCACGTGGTTACGACACTTGTCACTTCCCGGCTGGGCCTTGCCCCTCCTGGAGCCGACCCACGTCCTGCAGCAACCGCACGACGGGAAGCGTGATGCACGAGGGTCGCGTGACGTCGTGGAAGACCTCTTGGTCGGCCGAGAGCATGTTGGCGCCCGTCGCCAGCGGCTCGCCCGTCCCCAAGTTGCGGCAATAGAGAGGATGCGCACCACTGGACACCTGCAGCCGGATCCGGTGTCCGGCTCGGAACGTGTTGGCCGTCGGCCACATGGCGAGCTCGACCTTGTACACGCCCTCGGCGTCCTTGGCCACCGAGCCCGGCGTGAGCCGGAGGATGCCGTCGCTCAGGTTCAACGACTTGCCCTTCTCGGACACGTCACAGAGGCGGACGAAGAAGTCGGTGTGCTCGACCGACGACCGCAGGTACAGCGTGGCGGTGAGCGGCCCCACCACGGTCAGGTCTTCGGTGAGGACGGGGCTGGTGTAGGTCAAGACGTCGTGGCGATGCTCCCGTCGGCGCTGGTCCTTGCGTCCCGACGTCAGGATGTTGAGCCCTGCGCCGCCGACCGCCGGGGTGGGGTCGTGCGGGTTGTAGTGGAAGCGGTCGGGCGCGCTCGCCCCCGGTGCGTCGGTGCCCAGGGTGCCCCAGCGACCGAGATACCACTGCTGCGCCTCTCCGGCCGGGGGCCAAATCGAGAACTCCTGCCACGTTCTCGAGCCCATCACGAACACGCGCACGGGCGCGCGGGGCACCTTGCCCCGCCGCTCCCCCAGCTGTTTGTCGAACCAGTCGAGGCCGTCGCGAACGGCCTCGCCGAAGAGGCCGGGGCTCGTGTGCTTCCAGGGGCCGATCGTGATCCGGGCGACGCGGCCGGCGCGCCGCACGGCCTCGTAGTCGCCCACCTGGCCCTGCAGGAAGAGGTCGTACCAGCCGCCGACGAAGCTGGCCGGCGGCACGAGGTCGCGTCGATGCCCGAAGTTGATCTCCTCCCACCAGGGGTCACCCAGCGCGGTGTGTTCGAGCCAGTCCTGGTAGGCGGGCGCGAGGTCGCCAACCGTGGATGCGTCGCACTTGCCGAGCGGGAGCACGTCGGCCCCCTCGGTCAATATCTTGCCGGAGCGCAGCTGGCTGCGCAGCAACTTCCGCCAGCCGAGCTCTTGGTACTTCACCTGGTACAACCAGGCCAGCAGACTTTCGAGCGCGAACGATCCCCCGGGGTAGACGATGGAGTTTCGGAAGTCCGCCGCGGTCACCTGCAAGTCCAACGCCTTGACGAAGTCGGGCGGGTCCTCGGCGATCGCCCATTGCGTCATGCCGAGGTAGCTCGCGCCCCACATCACCAGGCGGCCGTCGAACCACGGCTGCGCCGCCACCCAGTCGAGGGTCGCGTGGCCGTCGGCGTGCTCGTTGCGCACCGGCGCGAACTCGCCTTCCGAGCCGAAGGTCCCCCGGCAGCTCTGGATCACCATCTGGTAGCCGCGCTCTGCGTACAGCCGGCCCAACGGCCCCATGTACGTCCGCCCGTACGGCGTGCGGACCAACACGGTCGGCAGTCCGTCGGTGGAGTTCGTCGGGTACCAGCGGTCCGCCAACAAGACGGTGCCGTCGGGCATCTTGGCGGCGAGGTCCCGTTCCACCGAGACGTCGGTCGTCCGAGGTGCGGGCAGCCTGACGAGTCTCGCAGCCAAGCGGCTCCACACGGTCATGCCAGACCCCCCTGGTTGAATCCCCGAGCCGTCGCCGGTCGCTCCTCGCAGCTAGGAGGCGTGGAGGAGCCCGAAGACGATGGAATCGTAGAGAGCCTGCCAGCTGGCCTCAATGATGTTCTCCGACACCCCGATCGTGGTCCACGTGCGTTCGCCGTCGCTCGTGTCGACCAGGACGCGCGTGACGGCGCCGGTACCCCGACCGGTGTCGAGCACGCGGACCCGGTAGTCGGTGAGGTGGATGTGGCCGAGCGCAGGGAACTTGGTGCCGATGGCGCCGCGCAGCGCGCCGTCGAGCGCGTTCACCGGGCCGTTGCCCTCGGCAGTGGCGACCACTCGCTCGCCGCCGACGTGCACCTTTACCGTCGCCTCGGTCGTCAGCCCGAACAGCTCGTTCGTGAGCGTCGGACTCGCCGGGGCCGTATCGGATCCCTCACCCGGGACGCGGTGGCCGCGTTCGCTGCGGTCGTCGTGGTCGGTGATGACGCGGAACGACTCGACGGTGAAGAAGCCGGCCACCCAGCCGCCGGCCCGGCGCAGCAACAACTCGAGCGAGCCGTCGGCCACCTCGAAGTGGTAGCCCTCGTGCTCCAGATGCTTGAGCTCATCGAGGACCCGGCCGATGACCTCACCGTCGAGCTCGAGGCCGAGCTCGGCTGCCTTCATGGCCAGCGTGGAGCGTCCGGCCATCTCCGAAACGACCACCCGCGTTCCGTTGCCGACGGCGTTCGGCTCCACGTGCTCGTAGAGATCAGCGCTCCGCGCCACCGCGCTGGCGTGCAGCCCACCCTTGTGGGCAAAGACCGAGTTGCCGACGTAGGGCTGCTGGGGGTTGGGCGCGATGTTCACCAGCTCGGCGATGTGGTGCGCCACCGGTGTCAGCCGCTCCAGCCGCTCGGGTGGAATGGTGCGGATGCGCAGCTTGAGCGACAGGTTGGGGATGGCGGCCGACAGGTCCGTGTTGCCCGCCCGCTCGCCGTAGCCGTTGACGCAACCCTGCACCTGGGTCACCCCGGCCTGCACGGCGACGAGCGAATTGGCCACGGCGCAGCCGGCGTCGTTGTGACAGTGGATGCCGAGCTGCGCGCTGGTCCGGGCCCGCACGTCCGCCACCGCGTGGCCGACGTCGTCGGGCAGCGAGCCACCGTTGGTGTCGCACAGCACGAGGGCCTCGGCACCGGCCTCCTCCGCGGCCGCCAGCACCGACAGCGCGAACTCTGGGTTGCGGCGGTAGCCGTCGAAGAAGTGCTCGGCGTCGAGGAAGACGCGCAGGTCGTGCTCGCGCAGGAAGCCCACCGAGTCGGCCACCATGGCCACGGCCTCGTCGAGTGAGGTGCGGAGTGCCTCGGCCACGTGGCGGTCCCACGACTTGGCCACGATGCAGGCCACCGGCGCCCCGGCCTCCACGAGGTTGGCCAGGACCGCGTCCTGCTCGGGCCTGACCCCGGCGCGCCGCGTCGAGCCGAACGCGACGAGCGTGGCGGTATCGAGGTGGAGCTCCTTCTTGGCCCGGGCGAAGAACTCGACGTCCTTGGGGTTGGCGCCGGGCCATCCGCCCTCGACGTAGGAGACGCCGAGGTGGTCGAGCTGTTCGGCGACGCGCAATTTGTCGTCGACGGTGAGGGACAGCCCTTCTTGCTGACTGCCGTCGCGCAAGATCGTGTCGAAGATGTCGACCGACTCAGGCAGGTCGGGCATGGCGTAGTCGTGGGCGTGGGGCGTATGGCCGTGCGCATGGGTGTGGCGCGCCCCGCCGTGGCTGTGGGCGCCCTCGGTCGCCTCAGTTGCTTCGGTGGCCTCGGTGGCTTCGGTGGCTTCGGGGTCAGTCGACATAGTCCAGCCATTCCTTGTACTGGTCGACCTCGCCCCGCACGGTGGCGAAGTACATCTGCTGGATCTCCTTGGTGATCTTGCCCGGGTGGCCCGGGCCCACCGGGCGGTCGTCGACGGCTCGGATAGGCACAACCTCGGCGGCCGTGCCGGTGAGAAAAGCCTCGTCGGCCAGATAGAGATCCGTGCGGATGATCGCCTCGTGGTGCACCTCGTAGCCCAGGTCCCGGGCGATCGTCTCGACCGAGTTCTGCGTGATCCCCTCGAGCGCGCCGGCGTGGGAAGTGGGCGGCGTGAGGATCATGCCGTCGCGCACGATGAAGATGTTCTCCCCCGTGCATTCGCTCACGTTCCCGTTCGGCGCGAGCAGGATGGCCTCGTCGTAGCCGGCCTTGAGGGCTTCGACCTTGGCCAGCGACGAGTTGACGTACATGCCGGTGCCCTTGGCGGCGGTCGGCACGGCGTTGGGATCGTGGCGCCGCCAGCTGCTGATTTTGCACGAGACGCCGTTGGCCACGCCCTCGTCACCGAGGTAGGTGCCCCAGGGCCAGGCAGCGATAGCGACGTTGACCGGGCAGGGCAGCGGGTTGAGGCCCATCTCGCCGTAGCCGAGGAAAACCAACGGACGCAGGTAGCACCCATCGGTCAGCCCGTTGATCCGGACGACCTCGCGCGTCGCCTCGACGATCTGCTCGGGGGTGAAGGGAACGTCGATCATGAAGACCTTGGCCGAGGCGAAGAGGCGCCGGATGTGGTCCCGCAGACGGAACACCGCCACCCCGTTGCTCGTCGGGTAGGCCCGGATGCCCTCGAAGACCCCCGAGCCGTAGTGCATGGTGTGGGTGAGCACGTGCACGTTGGCATCGGCCCAGTCGACGAGGTCTCCGTCCATCCAGATCTTGTCGGTCGGGGTGATGGGCATCTCGGCTACAGCCTTTCTGCGATGGCGTCGCCCACGGCGGTCGTGGGCAACTGGTCTGCGGGCGTTGACATGGCGTCGGCCTGTGCGGCCACCGCCTTGAGCATGCGTGCGGCGGCATCGACCTCGCCCAGGTGCTCGAGCATGAGTGCGGCCGAATGGATGGCGGCGAGGGGGTTGGCAATCCCCTGGCCCGCGATGTCGTGGGCCGCGCCGTGCACGGGCTCGAAGAGCGAGGGCCCGGTGCGGGCCGGGTTGAGGTTGGCCGAGGCGGCGAAGCCGATACCGCCGCTGACCGCACCGGCCAGGTCGGTCAGGATGTCGCCAAAGAGGTTGTCGGTGACGATCACGTCGTACCGCTTGGGTTGCTCGACCAGATAGATGCAGGCGGCGTCGACGTGGTTGTAGTCCCACGCGACATCGGGGTACTCCTCCGAGACCTCGCGGACGGTGCGCTGCCAGAGGTCGCCGGCGAAGGTGAGGACGTTGGTCTTGTGCACCAGGGTGAGGCGGTTGCTGCGACGACCCGCCAACTGGAAGGCGAAGCGGACGCACCGTTCCACGCCCATGCGGGTGTTGACCGAGCCCTGGGTGGCCACCTCGTGCGGCGTGCCCTTGCGGAGGAACCCTCCCTCACCGGCGTAGGTCCCCTCGGTGTTCTCCCGCACGACGACAAAGTCGGCGCCCTCCGCGATCGACCCCGGAACCCCGGTGAAGGGTCGCAGGTTGACGTAGAGGTCGAGCTCGAAGCGGAGGCGGAGCAGCAGGCCGCGCTCGAGGGTCCCGGGCGGCACCGAGGTGTCACCCACCGGGGGGCCGACCGCCCCGAGCAGGATGGCGTCGTACCCGCGGAGCTCCTTGAGCGTCCCGTCGGGCAGCACGGCCCCGTCACGCAGGTAGCGGGCGGCCCCGAGGTCGAACTCGGTGGTCTCCAGCGCGACGCCGGCCGCCGCGACGACCTTGAGCGCCTCCGCGCAGACCTCCGGCCCGATCCCGTCGCCCCCGATGACGGCGACCCGATGCCTGGTGCTGGTGCTCACGGTCCTCTTTCTTCCTTTCTTTTTGTCCCGTCGTGTGCCTGTCGTTCCGCCGTACGCCGTATGCCTCCTCGATCCCCCGATCTTCCCCTGGAATTGAAAAACCGCCCACTCAGTGGACGGTTCGACGGCGCGCGGAAGAGGGAGCGCGCCTAGCGAATAATGCCTACGAAGTGCTCGGAGCGCGGCATGGCCCCCACAGTCTCTCGCAGCAGGGACCATGCCGTCAACAGAGGCTGCACGGCGCGGCCGGAAGCCCCGCCGGGGACGGTTAGCCTTGGGCAGCCGGCGCCGTGCCCACGCTCGTTGCGCCCGCGCATCCGCCCCCCGGAGGACATGCCGTGACCAACGCTTCCGCCAAGCCGACCGAGTCGACCAAGCTGACCCAGAGCACCTACGACCGTCTTGTGGCCGAGCTCGAGGACCTGACCACCCGCGGCCGAGTGGAGATCGCCCAGGCGATCGAGGCGGCCCGGGCGCTGGGCGACCTGAGCGAGAACGGCGACTACCACGCGGCCAAGGACGCCCAGGGGAAGATGGAGTCCCGCGTCCGCCAGCTCCAGGCCATGCTCAAAGAAGTCGAGATCGTCGACGTCGACGTCGACGACGACGACGGTTCTGTCTCGCTCGGCAGCACGGTGACGCTGCGCTACGAGGGTGACGACGAGGACGACACCCAACGGTTCTTCGTGGGCTCTATTGAGGAGCGCCACGGCGACCTGAACGTGATCTCTCCCAGCTCGCCCCTGGGCCAGGTGCTGGTCGGACGAGGCGCCGGCGACACGGTGGAGTACAAGGCGCCGGGCGGAATGCTCAAGGTCCACATCGTGGCCGTCGAACGCTGATGGCGCCGCGTACTCTCAGCGAGAAGATCTGGGACGCGCACGTCGTCCACGAGGCCGAGGGTGAGCCCGACCTGCTCTTCGTCGACCTGCATCTGATTCACGAGGTCACCTCGCCACAGGCCTTCGACGGGCTGCGCCTCGCCGGGCGGAGGGTGCGCCGGCCCGACCTCACCGTGGCCACGGCCGACCACAACGTCCCCACCACCGACATCGACAAGCCGGTCGCTGACCCCGTGTCGGCCCAGCAGCTCAAGGTGCTCGACGACAACGCGGCCGAGTTCGGCATCACCTGCTACCCGATGGGCGACGCCAACCAGGGCATTGTCCACATCATCGGGCCCGAGCAGGGATGGACCCAGCCGGGCATGACGATCGTCTGCGGCGACAGCCACACCTCGACCCACGGCGCCTTCGGCGCCATTGCGTTCGGCATCGGCACCAGCGAGGTCGAGCACGTGCTCGCCACGCAGACGTTGCCGCAGGTGCGGCCCAAGACGATGGCAGTGACCGTCGAGGGCGAGCTTGCCCCGGGGGTGACCGCCAAGGACGTCGCGCTGGCCGTCATCGGCACCATCGGCACCGGCGGGGGGATCGGGCACATCATCGAGTACCGCGGGTCGGCCATCCGCGGGCTTTCCATGGAGGGCCGGATGACGTTGTGCAACATGTCGATCGAGGGTGGGGCGCGCGCCGGCCTGGTCGCGCCCGACGAGACGACCTTCGAGTACGTCAAGGGCCGCGACCACGCCCCGACCGGCGCGGCCTGGGACGCCGCGGTGGCGTACTGGCGCACGCTGGGCACCGACGAGGAGGCGACCTTCGACAAGGAGATCGTGCTCGATGCCGCCACCATCACCCCCCACGTCACCTGGGGGACGAATCCGGCGCAGGTGACGCCGATCTCGGGCTCGGTCCCCGACCCGACCGCGATGGTCGACGCGGGAGACCGCGAGTCGGCCGAGCGTGCGTTGGCCTACATGGGCCTTGACCCGGGCACACCGATACGCGAGATCCCGGTCGACACCGTATTCCTGGGCAGCTGCACGAATTCGCGCATCGAGGACTTCCGCGCCGCGGCGGCGGTCCTCGAGGGTCGCCACGTCCGCCCGGGGCTGCGCGCCCTGGCCGTGCCCGGCTCGCACCGGGTCAAGGCACAGGCCGAGGCGGAGGGACTGGACAAGGTGTTCACTGCGGCCGGCTTCGAGTGGCGTGAGCCGGGATGCTCCATGTGCCTCGCCATGAACCCCGACAAGCTCGCCGTCGGGGAGCGGTGCGCCTCCACGTCGAACCGCAACTTCGAGGGACGCCAGGGCCGGGGCGGCCGCACCCACCTCGTGTCCCCCGCCGTCGCGGCCGCGACCGCGGTGGCCGGAACCTTCGCGACGCCCGAGGACCTCGACTGATGGAGCCCGTCATCGTCGTCACCGGCCGCGCCGTTCCCCTCGACCGCACGGACGTGGACACCGACCAGATCATCCCATCAGACTGGCTCAAGCGGGTGGAGCGCACGGGCTTCGGCGCCGGCCTCTTCTCGGAGTGGCGCGACGACCGCAACTTCGTGCTGAACAACCCCGAGTTCGCCGGCGCCAACATCTTGGTGGCCGGGCACAACTTCGGCACCGGCTCCTCGCGGGAGCACGCTGTCTGGGCGCTCATGGACTACGGGTTCCAGGCCGTGGTGTCGTCACGCTTCGCCGACATCTTCCGCAACAACTGCACGAAGCAGGGGCTGCTGCCGGTGCAGGTGTCCGAGGAGCTCGACCGCGAGCTGCTCGACGCCGTGGCCAAGGACCCCTCGCTCGATATCACGATCGACGTCGCCCGCGGCACCATCGAGGCGCCTGCGGCGGGGCTGGCGGGCACCTTCCCCCTCGACGAGTTCACCCGCGAGCGGTTGCTGAACGGCTGGGACGACATCGGCCTGTCGCTGCGCCACGAGGACGACATCACGGCCTACGAGCGGAGCCGTCCGGCGTTCTTGCCGTCGGCCTGAGCCGCCATGGTGAGCTTCCGGCCGATGACCGAGGCCGATGTCCCGGCGGCCGTCGCCGCGTTCGACCAAGGGCTGCTCGCCATGCTGACGCGTCACGCCCTGCCGGTCACCCGGAACTCCATTCAGGACGAACGCCGTCGCCAGAACCGCACCCTCCACTTCCTCGGGACGGACCCGGCCGGGTCGTGGGTGGCCGAGGAGGGAGGCGCGGTCGTCGGCATGTCGCAGTCCTTCGTGCGCGAGGACTACTGGATGCTGTCCCAGCTCGGCACCCTGCCCGGGCTCCAGGGCCGCGGCGTCGGGCGCGAGTTGCTGCGCCTCGCCCTCTCCCACGGCGACCCGCACAGCCCCGGCACGATCCAGTGCTCGCGCGACCCCAAGGCCATGGCGCTCTACACGGGTTTCGGCTTCGTCCTGCATCCCGTCGTCGCGGCGTGGGGCGCCATGCGACCGGGATCGGTCGAGCGCCCGTCCGAGGTGGCGCGGTACGAGCCCGACCAGGTGACCGAGCCCGAGCTGCAGATAGTGACGGCCATCGACCGCAAGGTGCGCGGCTCGGCGCGCACGGTGGACATCGTCTCGATGCTGACCCAGCCCGGCACGCGACTGCTCCTGCACGCCGACCAGGGCTACGCGGTGGCCATGGACGACCGCATCGTGACGCTGGGCGCGCGCCACGAGGAGTCTGCGACGCTCGTGCTCAAGACGATGCTCGCCGAGTCGCCGCCCGGCGAGACCATCGAGATCAACTGGCTCACCTCGGCCCAGCAGTGGGCCATCCGGGTCGTGGTCGAGGCCGGGATAGAGCTGCTGCCCTTCGGCCCCGTCATGGTGCGGGGCATGGACGGCCCGCCGTCGCCCTACATCCCGAGTGGCGGGTTCGGCTAGCTCGCGTCCTGGCCGATCCCAGTCCCCGTTCGTCACATTTCGGCATCGGACAGGGTCATCCCATTGACCGATCACGCGGTCCGACCGCTCGGATCGACGGACAAGGAGGTACCCCACCATGACGACGACCTATCTGCCCCCTGTCGAGCGGCCCCGTGGCCTGCTCCTCAAGATCGTGTACTTCTTCTCGCGGCGCCAGCTGGGCAAGGTGCCCGGGCCCCTGACGGTGTTCTCGGCGCGCATGCCCGCGGGCTTCCTCTCCTTCTACGGCAAGGTCTCGAGACTGGACAAGAAACTCGTGGTGCCGAAGCAGATCGCCATCCTCGTCCGCGAGCAGGTGGCGAGCGTCAACATGTGCCACTTCTGCATGGATGCATCGCGTTGGTACGCCCTGCGCGAGTCGTCCGACAACGAGGCCCTGTTCGACGCGCTCCCCGACTACCGCACCAGCCCGCTCTTCTCAGACGCGCAGCGCGCCGCACTGGACTACGCCACCGAGATCACCCGCGAGAACGTCGTTTCCCAATTGACCTTCGACCGCCTGGCGCACCACTTCAGCGAGCGCGAGATCTGCGACATCGTCTGGCTGGTTGCGAGCGAACACCTCTACAACAAGACCAACGTTGGGCTGAACATCGGCTCGGACGGGCTCTGTGAGGTGCCGAGCTCCGTCGGCTCCGCTGCTTCCGCCGCCGCCCGGCGCAGCTGAGCCGACCTCAGCCCTGCTCGCCGCCCACCGGCGCCGCATGGAGGCGGTGGGCGAAGCGTCCCAGGCCGGTCGCCCAGCCGTTGGGGTCGGCGACGGCGTCGCGCATCCCCTCCCAGCCCTCGCCGTGCCGGTCGAGGTGACGGTGCGTGAGCTCGACCCGGGTGTGCGCGTCTCCCTCGGGGACGAAGCGCACCTCTATTTCGCTCGCCTTGGCCGGGTCGCTCTCGACCTGCCACTGCATGTTGATGTCCCAGGTGAAGACCACCCGGCGGGGCGGCTCGTAGGCCAACACCCGGGACCAGCGGCATTCGCTGCCGTCGGTCCCGACGTCGTAGACGTGGCCCCCGACCCTGGGCTCGAAGACCATGCGGGACAAGGGGGCCTCGATGATGTGATGCTCCGGCGGCCACCAGGTGCCGATGTCATCGGTGAAGACGCTGAAGGCGCGGTCGACAGGGACCTCGACGACGATGGACCTGCTGACGGCGGTGGCGTCGGTCATGGCTTCTTCTCCTTGTTGGTGGCTGGGCTCTTGGCGGCGGGGCTCTTGGCGGCGGGGCTCTTGGCGGCGGGGCTCTTGGCGGCGGGGCTCTTGGCGGGAGGTTGCTCGGCTCGGGCCTTGAAGGACTGCAGCGCGGTGTTCCAGAAGCGGTCCAGGTAGTCACGCAACCCGGCGAGCCCGTCGGGGTCCAGGCTGTCAGACGCGTCGGGTCCCCACCTGGAGGTCGCGCACCAGCCCGGCGTCCTTAAGGACCTTGAGGTGCTGGGACACCGCGGGCCGGCTAACCGGCAGCCGGGCCGCCAGGTCGACGACGGCGGAGGGCCGCTCACCCAGCTGCTCGAAGATGGCGCGCCGGGTGGGGTCGCCGAGCGCATCGAGCAGCCGGCCCTGTGTGGCGTAGGGGTAAGTTTTCACTTACCGTAAGTATTAACTTACGGTAAGTCCGCCGTCAAGGGCCCGGCGCCACGGGGCGGCCGGCTACCCCTCGTACCAGCGAAAGCGCGTCCAGCCGGCCATCGGTCGCGCCCCCATGCGCTGGTAGAAGTCCATGGCCGGGTGGTTCCACTCGAGCACCTCCCACTCGAGGCGCCCTGCGGTCTGCCCGCGCAGGTGCGCGAGCAGCTCGCTGGCGTAGCCCTTGCGGCGGTGGTCGGGCCGGACATAGAGGTCCTCGAGCCAGATGCCGGTCTTGCCGAGAAAGGTCGAGAACGTGCGGTACCACAGCGCGTGCCCGGCCAGGCCGCCTTCGCCGTCCTCGATCACCGAGTCGTACGCCATGGAGTCGGGGCCGAAGAGCGTCCTGGCGAGGTCGCCCTCGGTGATGGCGACCTGGTCGGACAGCTGCTCGAACTCGGCGAGCTCGCGGATCATGGCCACGAGCTCGGGGACGTCCGCCTCGACCGCCGGGCGGATCACCCCGTGCGAGCCCTGTTCGCCGCGGAGACCACTGCGCTGAGCGACGCATCGAGGATGGACGAGTCGCGGCCGACGCCCCACCACGTGGCGCCGTCGGGACCCGCACACTCCACGTAGGCGACGGCCGAGGCGCCCGAGCCCTCCGTCAATGCATGCTCGGAGTAGTCCTTCACCTCCAGCACAATACCGAGGTCGGCTTTCAGGGCGGCGACCAACGCGTCGATCGGCCCGTTCCCCTCGCCGGTGACGGTGCGGTGCTGCCCGTCGACGAGCAGCTGGGCCGTCACGGTCGTGTGACCCTGGCCAGTGGTGACCTCGCTCGTCATCAGCCGCAGCCCGGCGTCCTCGGGCAGGTAGATCTCCTCGAAGGCGTCCCACATCTGGCCCGAGCCGATCACGGTGCCGCTGGCCTCGGTGATCTCCTGCACGCGCTTGGAGAACTCGATCTGCAGTCGCCGCGGCAGGTCGAGGCCGTGGTTCGTGTCCATCACGTAGGCCACGCCGCCCTTGCCGGACTGGCTGTTCACCTGGATGATGGCTTCGTAGGTGCGCCCCGTGTGCTTGGGGTCGATGGGCAGGTACGGCACTTCCCACTCGTCGTAGTCGTCGCCGATGGCCGCCATGCCCTTCTTGATCGCATCTTGGTGCGAGCCGCTGAACGCGGTGTACACGAGATCCCCCGCGTAGGGGTGCCGCGGGTGGACGGGCAGGCGGGTGGCGTATTCGGCGGTGCGGCGCACCTTCTCGATGTCGGAGAAGTCCAGCGACGGATCGATGCCCTGCGAGAACAGGTTCATGGCCAGGGTGACGACGTCCACGTTGCCGGTGCGCTCTCCGTTGCCGAACAGCGTGCCCTCGATGCGATCGGCTCCGGCGAGGACGGCCAGTTCCGCCGCCGCCACGGCGGTGCCGCGGTCGTTGTGCGGGTGCAGGCTCAGCACGATGGCGTCGCGGTTCTTGACGGTGCGGCCGAACCACTCGATCACGTCGGCGTACACGTTGGGGCTGTACATCTCGACCGTGGCCGGGAGGTTGAGGATCATCGGCTTCTCGGGCGTCGGCTCGATCACGTCCATGACCGCCTCGCAGATCTCGACCGCGAAGTCGGGCTCGGTGCCGGTGAAGCTCTCGGGCGAGTACTCGTAGCGCAGCAGCGTGTCGGGGAGCTGCGCCTCGTACTTGCGGCAAAGCTCGGCCGCCTTCACCGCGATGTCGATGATGCCGGCCTTGTCCAGCCCGAACACGACGCGGCGTTGCAGCTCCGAAACGGAGTTGTAGAAGTGGACGCAGGCGCGGTGAGCGCCGGCGAGCGACTCGTAGGAGCGCTCGATCAGCTCGTCACGGCACTGCGTGAGGAGCTGGATCTCGACGTCGTCGGGGACGAGCCCCTCCTCGATGATCAGGCGCTGGAAGTCGTAGTCGGTCTGCGATGCGGAGGGGAACCCGACCTCGATTTCCTTGAAGCCCACGTCGACCAGCGTCTGGAACAGCGCCAGCTTGCGCTCGGGGTCCATGGGGTCGATGAGCGCCTGGTTGCCGTCGCGCAGATCGACGCTGGCCCAGCGGGGGGCCTTGGTGAACTGATGGTCCGGCCAGGTCCGGTCGTGCAGGACCAGCGGGACGTGGGAGCGGTACTTCTGCCAGGGCATGGGCGAGGCCATCGGCTCACAGGGCAGGGCCAGGTGACCCCGATCCATGCTCATGTCGCCACCACTCCCTTTCTGTGCCTCGGTCGTCACCGTCCTGTCCCTTCTCTCTGGATGTGTGCGCTGTCTGTCTCTTGGTGTTGCGAGTGTGTCCTCGTGCTTCGTTGCTGGGGGCCCAACAAAAAACCCCCTGGCCCTTCGGCGCAGGAGGTCGTCAGCGAACGCGATGGGGCGTTCGCCGTCAGGTAAGCAGCAGGTCGCAAGTCGAGGGCTTCACCGTCATTTCAACTCAATTGTACCCAATTTCGGGCGTCCGGCGTCAAGCGGGTTCGGATCGGGCCGGCGTCACCGGCATCACAGGCGTGACCGGCGGGACCGGCGAGCCGAAGCGCAGGAGGTTTCCGTCGGGGTCGGTGTGCGCCGCCTCCCACACGCCGAACCCGGGGTCGAAGAGGTCCGACGTCTCGCCGACGCCGGCCCGCCGCCATTCGGCGTGGAGGGCGTCGGCGTCGTCGATGGCGAGGTAGGCGGCCCCGGGTGCCGGAGCCTCGTCGTTCGGGATTTGGCGGAAGTGGATCCGCACGGCGTCGCGGGCTGCGGTGGCGTAGCCGCTGCCGTGGACGTGCACCTCGAATCCCAGTGCCTCGTAGTGCGCACGCATCGCCTCGAGGTCCGCAGTCGGGAAGATCGGTGCGGCGCTCTGCAAGGTGGCCATGTCCGGCGACGCTACCGTGGTCGGAATGCGCCACCTCCTGTGGACCCTGGTCCGAGCCGCTCTCGTCCTCGCCGTCGTGGCGACAGTTCGTGCCGTGCTGCTCGACCGCGCTCCGCAACGGGCCCTCCACGGCGGCGAGCCGGTCATCGGCAGCCTCGACACGTGGCCGGCGGTGCCCCGCAAGCCGGGGACCTGAGCGGGCGAGGCTGCGGCCGGCCTGGGCCTGGGCTCGGGCGTGGGCGTGGGCCTGGGCCTGGGCCTGGGCTCGGTCGTGGGCGTGGGCGTGGGCGTGGGCCGGGTTCCTCTGGCGAGCCGGGCGAGTCTCGGTGGTGTCCGTGAAATCCGTAAACGATCCTGTGCATAGTTTTCAGAGACATCACCGGGAGTCTCGGACCCGCTGAAGTCGCCACTGGCGCATCCCAGACACTGACACCCCCGGCCGACCCCTCGGCGAGATTCGTCAGCGTTGCGTTGCGTTGCGTTGCGTTGCGTTGCGTTGCGTTGCGTTGCGTTGCTTAGAGCGTGACGCGGTGCAGGTCGAGAATCCCCTCGTCCCCGCGCATCTGCTCGATCACCGAGTCGGGCGCCGGCGTCGTCGTGGAGATCACCATCATGGCCGTCGACGTCTCGGGGCTCGGCCCCACCGCCATGGACGAGATGGAAACGCCGGCAGCACCCAGGGCCGTGCCGACGAGGCCGATCACACCGGGGCGATCGTCGTTGCGCACGACCAGCATGTGCTCGGAGGGCGGTACCTCGACCATGTGCTCGTCGACGATCACGATGCGCGGCTCGGTGCGCAAGCCGGCGGTGATGAGCGTGCCGGCCACCGAGTGCGAACCCGAACGCAACGTGATGAGCGACTTGTAGTCCTGTGATGTCGCGGTCGACGACTCGCGGACCTTGAGGCCGCGTTGTTCGGCCAGTTGCGGCGCATTGACGTAGGAGACGGGCTCCTCGGTCGAGCCGCCGAAGATGCCCTTCAGCACCGAGAGCGTGAGGATGCCGGTGCTCTCGCCCGCCAGCTCGCCCTCGAACTCGATATCGATCGAGTCCGGCAGCCCATCGTGCAGCCCCACGAAGAACCGCCCCAGCTGCTCGGCCAGCCCCATGAAGGTGCGCACCGTGTCGGAGACGTCGCGGGCCGCCACGTTCACCGCGTAGGGAACGAAGTCGCCGGCCAGCGCGAGCAGGACCTGCTCGGCGATCGTGACGCCTGCCTTGTCCTGCGCCTCCTCGGTCGACGCGCCGAGATGCGGGGACACCACCACACCGGGCAACTCGAACAGCGGCGACTCGGTGCAGGGCTCCTTGGCGAACACATCGAGCCCGGCGCCGGCGACGATCCCGTCGCGGATGGCGTCGGCCAGCGCCTCTTCGTCCACGATGCCGCCCCGGGCCGTGTTCACGATGCGGATGCCCGGCTTCGCCTTGGCCAGCAGGTCGCGCCCGAACAGGCCCACGGTCTCGGGGGTCTTCGGCGTGTGGATGGACACGAAGTCGGCCTGCGCCACCAGCTCCTCGATGCTGACCAGGCGCACCCCCATGGCCCGCGCCCGCTCCTGGGACACGAAGGGGTCGTAGCCGATGAGCTCCATGCCGAATGCGTGGGCGCGCTGCGCCACCAGCGAGCCGGCCCGACCGAGGCCGACGACGCCGAGCACCTTGCCGTGCAGCTCGACGCCCTCCCACTTCGAGCGTTCCCAGCGCCCCGCAACGAGCGCGGCGTGGGCCTGCGGGATGTTGCGGGCTTGGGCGAGCAGCAACGCCATCGCTTGCTCGGCGACGGAGAGGATGTTCGAGGTCGGCGCGTTCACCACCATGACGCCGCGCTCGGTCGCCGCCGTGACGTCAACGTTGTCGAGGCCCACCCCGGCCCGTCCGACGACCTGGAGCGACGTCCCCGCCGCCAGCACCTCCGCTGTGACCTGGGTGGCCGAGCGGATGATCGAGCGCGTGCGCGCCAACGATCGCCTCGAGCAACTTCTCGGGGCTGAGCCCCTCGGCGACGTCCACCTCATGGCCCGCGTCGGCGAGCAGGTCGAGCCCGCTCTGCGCGATCTTCTCCGTTACCAGTACCCGTGCCACCGCGGTGGTCTCCTTCGCTCCCCCCGCCTCGTGTGGTTCAGCAATTCAGTCAGACAAGTCTCAGCCGTTCGGCCGGTCCCAGCGGGCCCGGACGGCTCGGCCCGGTCCGCCCTCCGTTGTACCCGGTCTCGCCGGTTCCAGGGTCCAGCCGGTTCAGTCTTGCGCCTCGGCGAATAGCGCGGCCAGCCGGGACACGCCCTCGACGAGATCGTCGTCCCCCAGGGCGTACGACATGCGGAAATAGCCCGGCGCACCGAAGGCCTCGCCGGGCACCACCGCCACGTTGGCTTCCGTGATGCAGATTTCGGCCAACTCCGCGCTCGTCGCCGGACGTTGTCCCCGGAGGCTCCGGCCCAGCAGGCCCTTGACCGAGGGGAAGGCGTAGAACGCGCCCTCGGGGTCGACGCAAACAACTCCGTCGATCTCGTTGAGCATCTTCACGATCGTCTGGCGCCGGCGGTCGAAGGCCTCGCGCATCATGGCGACGTCCTCGAGCCCGCCGGACACCGCGGCCAACGCGGCGCGCTGGGACACGTTGGACACGTTGGAGGTCTCGTGGCTCTGGATGTTCGTCGCCGCGGTGATGGCATCGCCCGGACCGATCAGCCAGCCCACCCGCCATCCGGTCATGGCGTAGGTCTTGGCCACACCGTTGGTGACGAGGCACCGCTCGGCCAGCTCGGGCACCAGGACGGGCATGGAGTGCTGCTCGGCGTCGCCGTAGACGAGATGCTCGTAGATCTCGTCGGTCAGCACCCAGATGCCTTTGTCCACGGCCCAGCGGCCGATGGCCTCGACCTCTTCCCGCGGGTAGACGGCGCCGGTCGGGTTGGACGGCGACACGAAGAGCAGGGCCTTGGTGTTCGGGGTCAAGGCAGCCTCGAGGTCCTCGACCGAGGAGCGGAATCCGGTCGTCTCGTCGGAGCTGACCACCACCGGAGTCCCGCCGGCCAGCACGATCGACTCGGGGTAGGTGGTCCAGTACGGCGCGAGGACGAGGATCTCGTCGCCCGGGTCGCACAGCACCGAGAACACGTTGGCCACGGCCTGCTTGCCCCCGTTGGTCACCAACACCTGGCTGGCGGCCACCTCGTAGCCCGAGTCCCGCTTCGTCTTGGCCGCGATGGCTTCGCGCAGGGCCGGGATACCGCCGGTCGGCGTGTAGTGGTGGTTGGCGGGGTCGCGGCACGCTTCGACCGCCGCCTCGACGACGTGGGCCGGAGTCGGGAAGTCGGGCTCCCCCGTGCCGAAGCCGATGACGTGCTCCCCGGCCGCCTGCAGCGCCTTCGCCTTGGCGTCCACGGCGAGGGTGGCCGAGGGCGCAACAGCGGCTGCCCGGCGCGAGATACGGCGGAGCGCGGTCGCGGAAGGGGTGGTCGTCACGGATGCCATGATCTCATACGTGCCAGACATTCCCGACATCAAGATCCCCGATTCGCTCCTCCCCTCTGACGGCCGTTTCGGGTCCGGCCCCTCCAAGGTGCGGCCCGCGCAGGTCGACGCGCTCGCCGCCGTCTCCGGCACGTATCTCGGCACCAGCCACCGCCAGAAGACCGTCAAGGCACAGGTCGGCCGGGTTCGCGCCGGGATGCGCCAGCTCTTCTCGCTCCCCGACGGCTACGAGGTGGTGCTGAGCAACGGGGGGACGACCTGCTTCTGGGACGCCGCCACCTTCGGGCTGATCGAGGCCCAGAGCCAGCACCTCAGCTTCGGCGAGTTCTCGTCCAAGTTCGCTGCGTGCGTCAAGGCGGCGCCCCACCTCAAGGACCCGCAGGTCATCGAATCCGAGGTGGGCACGCACCCGCTGCCCTCGGCCGACCCGTCGGTCGACCTCTACGCGCTCACCCACAACGAGACGTCGACCGGCGTGTCGATGACCATCCGGCGGCCGGCGGGTGCCGCCATGCCCGGAGACGGAGGCGGGCTCGTTGCGGTCGACGGGACCTCGGGGGCCGGTGGATTGCGCCTCGACCCGGCCGAGTTCGATGCGTACTACCTGGCTCCGCAGAAGTGCTTCGCCAGCGACGGCGGTCTGTGGCTCGCGCTGATGTCGCCGGCGGCGCTCGAGCGCATCGAACGCATTGCGGCCTCGGGCCGCTGGATACCGACGTTCCTCGACTTGAAGACGGCGGTCGACAACTCGGTCCAGGACCAGACCTACAACACGCCCGCTCTGGCCACGATCTTCCTGCTGGCCGAACAGATCGACTGGATGAACGGCAACGGCGGGCTCGAGTGGACCACGGCTCGCTGCGACCGTTCGGCCGAGATCCTCTACACCTGGGCCGAGTCATCCGGTTTCGCCCGACCCTTCGTGGAGAACCCGGCGGACCGGAGTCACGTCGTCGGAACGATCGACTTCGTCGACGCCCTCGACGCCTCGGTCGTCGCGGCTGTGCTGCGGGCGAACGGCATTGTCGACACCGAGCCGTACCGCAAACTCGGACGCAACCAGCTGCGTATTGCCATGTTCCCGGCGATCGAGCCCGACGACGTCGCGTCGCTGTGCGGCTGCATCACGCACGTGGTGGGCGCGCTGGCCGACTGACGGCGCGGGCCGAACCGGCGGCTGAGTCAGCGAACGGAAGCGGGTCGCGGACACCTCGCGTCGCGGACACATCGCACGGTCCTGCAACCCCGGGACTGGTGCTGTCCCCCCCACAAAGACGGGTGACAGCATGACTGCAGTTTCGACGTCGTTTGTACTATACCCGGTATAAGCGGAAGACCAGGTGGGCTCCGTCGCAAAAGTGGAGGGCAGAGCGTGAGCACCACAACACTGGCGAACTCGCCGCCGGTAACGAGTGGCGGCGGGCCCTGGGCCGTCGAGACCCACGGGCTGACCAAGCGATTCGGCGAGAACATCGCCGTGAACGACGTCGAGCTCCTCGTTCCGCGCGGTTGCGCTTTCGGATACCTCGGGCCGAACGGCGCCGGCAAGACGACACTGATCCGAGTGCTGCTCGGCCTGACCCACGCCGATGCCGGCACGATGTCCCTGCTCGGCCACAGCGTTCCCAAACACCGTGATGTGGCGCTGGCCCACGTCGGCGCGATCGTCGACGAGCCCCGGTTCCACGGCCATCTGTCGGGCCGCCAGAACTTGCAGATCCTGGCGGCGGCACGTGAGCCGGCGGCCAAGGGACGTATCGAGCCGGCACTCGAGCGCGTGGGCATCCTGCACCGGGCCGACGACAAGGTGTCGAAGTACTCCATGGGCATGCGCCAACGCCTCGGCGTGGCGGCCTGCCTGCTCGGGGATCCCGATCTCCTGATCCTCGACGAACCCATGAACGGGCTCGACCCCGCCGGCATGCTCGAGATGCGAGACATGATCAAGTCGCTGGTGGCCGAGGGTCGCACCGTGATGCTGTCGTCGCATCTCCTCGACGAGGTCGAGCGCACCTGCGACGCGGTGGCCATCGTCGACCACGGCACGGTGATCCGCCAGGGTCCGATCTCCCAGCTGCTCGCCGGGTCCTCCTTCGAGGTGCAGGTCGAGTGCTCAGAGCCCGACCGCGCCGCGCATCTGCTCGAGGGGACGCCGTTCGGCGTGCACGTGCAGGTCGGGCCCGACGGCCTGGCCATTTCTCTGCCGGAGAAGACGGAGCGCGACGCCATCGCCGAGATCAACCGCCTCCTGGTGGAAGGCGAGATCTCGGTGTACCGGCTCCAGCACATCCAAGCTTCGCTCGAACAGTGGTTCCTCTCCGTGACCAGCCGACTGGGGGACTCGGAATGACGACGATCTCCGACATCGGCGCACCGGCTCCGGGTCCGGCCCCCGACGCGGCTCCGGCGGAGGCGCGGGGCGATCACCGCGGCTCGTGGATCCCGACATGGGGCATGATCGCGACGCGCTTCATGGAGCTGCGCAAGCGGCGCGGGCTGATGATCGCCCTGATTGCCATCTACGTCGGCATTCCGGTCGTCTTCCTCGCCGTGCGCCTCATCACCCACGCCGTGGACCCCAAGTCCTACGGTCCGGCCGGCGGCTACGACATCTTCACCACGCTGGTGATCGGCTTCATGTACATCCTCGGGTTCATCGTGGCGGCCTTCGTGGGCGCCACGGCGGGATCGGTCGACCTCACCGATGGGATGTTCCGCCACCTGGTCATCACGGGCCGTTCCCGCTTAGCGCTGTACTTCGCCCGGATCCCCGCCGGGCTGGCCATCGTCATCGCCATGGTGGCGGTCGGCTACACGATCGTCTGCGCGGTGTGCGTGTTCGCCGCCCCGACACAGCTCAACTACGACGGGGTCAACGTGCCGCAGGGACTCTCGCGCCCCGCGCTGGACAGCTGGGCGGCTTCGCATGCCGACGAGGTCATCTGCGACTTCAACTTCCACGGGGGCCCGGGGCTGAACGGCCCGCCGCCGAGCGTGCCGTGCGGCAACGGTCAGACCAGCGGTCCCCCGCCCGGTACCACCATCACGACGAAGGGCGGGGGCACGTTCACCGTTCCCGCGAATGTGTCGCAGGCCCAAGTGCGGGCGTTCGCGGTCACGGTCGCCAACCAGGACTACACCGACTACAGCGCCAACTTCACGGTCCCCTCGATCTCGCTGATGTTCGACGTCGGCCTGTGGATCGCGTTGGAAGCGACGATCGGGTTCATCGTCGGACTCGGGCTGGCTTCCCTGATCGGACAACGGACGGTCCCGGTGGTCCTCCTCATCGTGCTCGAACTGATCTTGACGCCGATCTTCAGCCGTCACATCATCTCGCACCTGCTCAATGTCCAACGAGGGATCGTGGGCGTCGCCATGCTCCACCTCGAGCCGGGCAACCTGCCGACGCCGTTCAACGGGGGCGGCCCCGGTGGCGGAGGTGGCGGCGGGCCGGGCTCGTTCCTGATACCGGAGTCCACCTTGGCCGCGTCGCTTGTGATCGTCGGCTGGATCGTGTTCTGGACCGCCCTCGGAGCCTGGCGGATGAAGACCAGGGACGCGTGATCTCAGGGCAGGGCGAAGCCCGCCGAGGCGAGCAGTCGCTCGCTCTCGTCCCAGAGCCGTGCCGCCGCCTCGGCGTTGCGAGCGTTCCGGCTCATGTGGCCGGGCTTGCGGCGCACCCAGTACATGCCGGTCTGGCCGGCGACGTCGGATGACGTGGCGAGGTGGATCGAGGTCCTGGCCCCGCGACGTGGGCTGATCTCGAAGGGGCGAACGAGCTTCATGCCGAAGCCCATGACGCCGGTCAGGTCGCCGTCCATGCCGAAGCCACTGCGGACCGGGCCGGGGTGGACGGCGTTCGCAGTGACCCCGTCGTCGCCGAGGCGACGGGCCAGCTGCCGGGTGAAGAGCACGTTGGCCAGCTTCGAGCGGCAGTAGGCCTCCATCGCCTCGTAGCCCTTCTCGCTCTGCAGGTCGTCGAAGCGCATGCCCCTGGACGCGAAGTGGTGGCCTACCGAGGTGACGTTGACGATCCGTGCCGGAGCATCGGCGCGCAGCCGGTCGAGGAGGAGGTTCGTCAGGTAGAAGTGACCGAGATGGTTGACCCCGAACGTGTACTCGTAGCCCTGCGCGGTCAGGTGGCGTTGCGACCAGGTTCCCCCGGCGTTGTTGACGAGCACGTCGAGACGGTCCCACCGCGAGAGGATGTCTTCGGTCGCCCTGCGCACCGAGGCCAGGTCGGACAGGTCGAGCGGGACGACGTACACGTCGTCGTTCCAGGTCCGCTTCGTCACCTCCGTGGCCGCCGCCTCCGCCTTGGCCTGGTTGCGGCAGGCCAGGACCGTGGTCGCGTGGAGCGCCGCTGCTCCCACCGCCGTCTCGAGGCCGATGCCGACGTTGGAGCCGGTGACGACGACGACCTTGCCTTGCATGCTCATTCGAGGATCCGATCTGGGAGGCGCCGGGGAATTCTTAGCCCGCGCCCGTGGCGCACGTCCACGGGCGGGCCCGGGCGCCCGCGGCATAGCCTTGAATCCCCATGAGCCCGGCGGGAACCGACCCTTGAGCATCGCCACCAGTCCGACCCTCGACGGGCACCTCCTCCAGGTGCTCATCACCCCGGAGGGACAGTCGGACCCCTACCCCTACTACGCGCTGATGCGCGAGGAGGCCCGGGTCAGCCGCACGTCGTTCGGTCCGTACTGCGTCAACGGGTACGAGGAGTGCCAGGCGGTGTTGCGCGACCCGCGCCTCGGCCGGGGCATCGGAGTCGAGGACCAGTCGATCGGCATCTTCAGCGACGCCGGGACCCGCCGGGGCGAATTCCTCGACCTGTCGCAGCACAACATGCTCCTCGCCGATCCCCCCGACCACACCCGGTTGCGCCGCCTCGTGTCGCGGTCGTTCACGCCGAGCCAGGTCGAACGGCTTCGGCCCGCGATGCAAGGCCTGGTGCACGAGCTGATCGACCACATGGCCTCGGCCGGCGAGGTGGAGTTCATGACCGAGTTCGCTCTGCCGCTGCCGATGGCGGTCATCGGAGAGCTCGTGGGCGTGCCCGCAGCCGACCGCGCCGCCCTGCAGCCCCAGGTCCGCGCGGCCGCCAAGGGCATCGAGCCGGTCCTCAACGAGGAGGAGATCGACGCCGCCATCGAGGCGATCGGCACGCTGGGCGAGTACTTCCTCGCGTTGTTGGAGGAGCGACGCCGCCACCCCCGGGAAGACCTGCTCAGCTCGCTGGCCGAGGCCTGGGACACCGACGACCGCCTGACCGACGACGAGGTCGCGTCGACGGCCATCCTCCTCTTCGCCGCCGGGTTCGAGACGACCACCAACCTGCTCGGCAACGGGCTCCTGGCCCTGCTCACGCACCCCGACCAGCTCCGTGACTGGAGGGCCCACCCGGACCTTGCGCCTTCCGCGGTCGAGGAGCTCCTGCGCTTCGACAGCCCGGTCCAGTTCAACCTGCGCACGGCGCTCGAACCGGCCGACCTCCTCGGCGAGCCGCTCCAGCGCGGCGATCGCATCGTGATCCTGCAAGGCGCGGCGAACCGCGACCCGGCACGCTTCGAGCGTCCCGACGAGCTCGACCTCCGGCGGGAGGGAAACGCGCCGTTGAGTTTCGGGTGGGGCATCCACCACTGCATCGGGGCCGGCCTGGCCCGGATGGAGGGGATCATCGCCTTCAACGCGCTGTTGGACCGATTGGCCACCATCGAACTGGTCGACGACCGGCCGCACTGGCGGCCCAGTTTCACGCTGCGGGGTTTGCTCGACCTCCCGCTGCGCGTCTCGGGTCACTGAGGGGCGTCACCCCTCGGAGTGGACGCGTTCCCATTCCTCGGGTGGACCGAGGGCTGACGCCTCGGGACCGAGACGCTCTACGTAGGACCCATGGACCACCCGCCAGCGGTCCGCCGGCTTCCAGGGCAGCGGCGCACCGGCGCAGACGGAGTCGAGCTGCTCCAGGCAGACGTGCCAGCCCGCCCCGTCCCGCGCCGCCTTGGCGTACTCGGGGAAGGTGACGGTCAGCTCCAGGACGCAGCCCGGTCCGTCCGCCGTGAGCTCGAAACGGAGGACGTCGTCCGCCCAGCGCAGCTCCATGACGGTGGGCGCGTCGAACGTGAGCATCTCGCCGTCGAAGGGTGCGCCCTCACCCTCGCGAAAGGAGAAGTGCAGCGGCGCCCCGGCGACGCGCTCTCCCTCGATTGTCGTCGGGAACCAGCCGGACAGGTGCACGTCCTCGGTGAGTGCGCGCCAGACCTTCTGTTGCGGATGGGCCAGACGACGCCGGTAGCGCAGCACCGACTTGCCGTCAGGCAACCGTTCGAGCGTCCCGTACTCGGCGTCGATGCTCATGCCCATCCCTCTCCCTCCTGTTCGCGCCCGTCCATGATCTCGAGGTGGCGCTCGAGCGCGTTGAGGTGTGCCGCCCAGCGTTTCCGGTAGGGCGACAGCCACTCGTCGATCTCGCGGAGCGGCTCGGCGCGTACCCGGTAGATCCGGCGCTGCGCGTCGCTCCGCGCTTCGACCAGCCCGGCTTCCCGCAACACCTTGAGGTGCTTGGAGACGGTGGGCTGGCTCAGCGCCAACAGGTCGACCAGCTCGCCCACCGGGTGCTCTTCCTCCACCAGGAGATCGAGGATCCGCCGCCGGCTCTTGTCCGCGACGACCTCGAACGTGACCGTCATACAGCTAGTATGTCTTGTTAGGCATATACCTGTCAACGCATATTCAGGCTCCGGCGGCGGCCTTCTTGGTGGCGATGCGTCGCAGCGGTGGCAGCGTCGGCGGCGGCTGGCGGCGTGGCGGCAGGCCGGCCAGGAGCTCCGCCGTCGCCTCGGTCACCCGCGTGACCGCATGCTCGAACGCGTCCTCGGTCTGGGGTGACGTCGACTGCACGCCGCTGATCTTGCGGACGTACTGGCGCGCCGCCGCCTCGATTTCTTGGTATGTCGCCTCGGGCTCGAGCCCGCGCAGGGTCGTGATGTTCCGGCACATGCCGGCCACCCTAGGCGTCGATCGCGTGCGGGCTCCCCGACCCGCAGGCGCCGGGGGTGACCCGCACGATCACCCGGCGGCCCTTGCGTGCGTTCTGAACCTCGAGGAGGTCGCTGCCCGGACGCGAGACGACGCGTGCCCCCGTCACGCTCGCGCAGTACCCGTGCGGGTAGTGGATCTCGGTCGGCACGAAGATCACGGTGGGCGCGTGCACGCGATGGTTGGGCACGTAGGACAGGTCGAAGTCGCCCGTGTCCGGGGAGAACGAGAACGAGGTTGGGATCCCGGCGACCGCTTGCGGGTAGGTGCGACTCAACACCCAGGCCGTCGTCCGCAGTCGCCCGTCCGACTTGACGAGGGACTCCGACCGGCTGCCGGTGGGGTCGTCGTAGTACTTCCACGACCAGTAGATCCACCCCACCTGGTGCGCGTCCATCGTCGCCGTGATGCTCGTGAGCAGCGGCACGCTGCTCGTCGCACCGAACTCGGTCACCAGCCACGCCGGCCCCCCGGGTTGGACACGAGACGCCATCTCGGGCCGGTCCTCGTAGCGCACCGTGAGTGAGTGGCGCTCCTGGTCCGCGCACAGCACCACGTTGGTGGGATTCCCGCTGACCGGGCTGCGGGCGCCGCAGTAGACGTGGACGTTGTACACGAGGTTGTGCAGCGCCAAGGGGCCGGTGAAGGTGGGGAGGCCGTCGGTCGAGAAATTGTCGGGCTCGTCGAAGATGAGGTGTGACGGGTCGTTGGACAGGATGGTCGGGACCACGCCCTTGGCGGGATCGTGGTGCGGGCACCGGAGCGCAGGCGCCCCGCGCCCCGGTGTTCCCACGTGGTGGCTCCCGGCGTAGAAGCACGCGAGCTGGGCATCGAAGTGCTCGTCACCGTATTTCACGAGGGAAGTGGAGAACGGTTCGTTGAACGGGTCGTAGCCGAGGATCCAAGGATCGCCACGGAAGGTGCGGGCGACATCTGCCCACACGAGGTCGTACTGGCCCTGCAGGTTCCCGCGCACATCGTTGTTCCAGAAATGACGGAAGGCTGTGTCGGTCGCGGCGGTCCCGTATTCGAGCGACCACCGGCCCGGTCGGTCGACGTTCGGCAGACCGTTCGTGCACACCGCCCACGCCGGTGCGCCCTCACCGTCGAAGAGCTGGTTGTACACGTCCTGGTGCATGTCGAGGATCGTGTAGATGTGGAACCGAGCGAGCAGATCGACCGTCTGGCGCAAGCGGTCCACGTAGCGGGTGATCACGGCCCGGTTGAACTGGTGCGGGTTGGTCGGCGATCCCGGGTCACAGATCGCCGGGTCGTTGGCCTTTGCGGTCCCCGGCTCCAGGCCGCTCCAGGTCATGCCGAGGCGGACCACGTTGAACCCGAGCCTGGCCATGAGGGAGGCGTCGGCTGCCGAGAAATTCCAGGGCTTACGGGCGTCGGGGTAGAGCTCGAAGGGGGCATGCTTGTACACGGCGTCCACCCCGTGCAGGAAGACGACGCGGCCCCGACGGTCGTAGAGGTACGGACCCCCGGGAGAGGAAAGGGGAGCGGCGATGGCCGGTGACCCGCTCACGCTGGCGGCCGAGAACCGCGGCGCTCCCAGGGAGGGAAGCACGTCGGTCGCCGCCCAAGCGCCGTGCGCCAACGGCAAGGCCGCCAGGGTGGTGAACACCATGATCAGCGCCACGGCGGCGCCCACCCCGCGCAGGAAACGGCGAACCACGGGGGACAGTCTGGCCGTGGGCACCCCCGTCGTGGGGCGCGCCCCCGGCTAACCCGAACGTGTACCCCCGGCTAATGGGGATCGACCACCTCATCCGAAGAACGGGTGAGGCTGGTGCCGAGCCGCCAAGAGATGAGCACTGATGCCGGCCAGGCCTTGAGCCTTAGGGTTAGATCGTGCCTCTGTTGGTTGGTGAGGTTGCCGTGACGGCTGGTGGGATGTCGTGCCGCGAGCACTGATCCATTAGCGGGCTGCTGGCCGCCTCGAGGCTCAGGAAACCTGGTCCGACGAGTGAGAGGTGGCAGGCAGATGATCTTTGTTGGCGTGGACTGGGCCGAAGCCCACCACGACGTGCATGTGGCCGACGAGGAGGGCCGACGGCTGTCCAAGGCGCGCCTTCCCGAGGGAGTGGAGGGCATCGCCCGCTTCCACGAACTCATCGGGGTGCACGTCGAGGACCCCGCGGAGGTCGCGATCGGCATCGAGACCGACCGGGGACTCTTTGTCAGCGCCCTGGTCGCCGCGGGCTATCAGCTGTACGCGGTCAACCCGATGTCGACGTCGCGCTATCGGGACCGCCACTCGACGAGCGGCGCCAAGTCCGATGCCGGCGACGCCCAGGTGCTCTCCGACATGGTGCGCACCGACCGTCATCACCACCGACTCGTCGCCGCCGACTCGTCCGAGGTCGAGGCGATCAAGGTGCTGGCCCGGGCGCACAAGTCCATGGTGTGGTCCAAGGGTCGCCAGGCCAACGGACTGCGCTCCACGTTGCGCGAGTTCTACCCGGCTGCACTCCTCGCCTTTGACGACCTGACCAGCGGTGATGCCCTCGAGGTGCTGCGCATCGCCCCGACGCCCACTCTCGGCGCCTCCTTGTCGCGGTCAAAGCTTGCGGCTGCGCTGCGTCGCGGCGGACGCCAGCGACGGGTTGATGAAAGAGCCGTCGAGATCCAAGGCGCGCTGCGCTCCGAGCAGCTCGCCGCACCTCCCGCCGTCGAAGCCGCCATGGGGGCCTCGGTCGCGGCCAGCGTGGCGGTGCTCGCCGAGATGGTGGCCCAGATCGGCCACCTGGCCGAGGAGCTCGACTCGAATTTTGAGGCACACCCAGACGCCGAAGTGGTCCGTTCCCTGCCAGGACTGGGGACCATCCTCGGCGCCCGGGTGCTCGGCGAGTTCGGCGACGAGCCGGACCGCTACGCCAGCGCCAAGTCTCGCAAAAACTATGCCGGCACGTCGCCCATCACCCGCGCCTCGGGCACCAAGAAGACGGTCCTCGCCCGCCACGTCCGCAACCGCCGACTGGGAGACGCCGTCTACTTGTGGGCCTTCGCCTCGCTCAGCTCCTCGCCAGGTGCCCGGGCCTACTACGACGCCCGGCGAGCAGCAGGGGAAGGACATCACCAGGCCCTACGGGCACTCGGCAACCGCCTCGTGGGCATCCTCCACGGCTGCCTCACCCACCACGTGACCTACGACGAATCGATCGCCTGGGGGCATCGCCCAGAGAACGAGTTCGCGAACGCTGCTTGACATTTCGAGCCGTGGGATGTCTAACCCGAGGACGACACCCCGGGCAGGTTGGGACGCAGCGGGTAGTCAGCGATGATGGCGCGGCACGCGCCGAGCGGCCGCACCGAGTGCACGGTGTCGGGTGGGACCACCGCGACGCTGCCGGTGCCGAGCACCTGTTCCTCCCCAGCGATGGTGAGTGCGACTTCACCCTCCACGATGTGCCACACCTCCTCCTGTTCGTGCTGGTGCTCGTGGAGCGGTGCCGCATCGGCGGCGATGTCGTAGTGAGCGAAGGTCATGTTGGCCGAATGAAGGAAGCGGCCACTCCACCCGGGCAGCGGCGTGCCGGCCAGCATGTCGGAGGGTCGGACGAAGGGCATCTCAGTAGCTCAATTCCGCGTACCACTCGCCCCGCCCCTGCGGCGTGAGGTCGAGGAGGTGCCAGACCGGTGAGAGGAGGTCGATGCCGCGTTCGGCGATGTCGGCGGCGAGACGAGGGTGGCAGGTGTAGAAGTGGCGGGGCGAGCCGTCCGGGTCCAGCGTGAACACCGAGATGCTCGAGTACTGCTCACCTTCCTCGGTCTCGGCGCCGAGGTCGTACTGGAACGAGTTGTCGCCGCAGCTGAGCAACCGGACTGCGTCCCAGCCCCGCGCCCGGGCGTGGGCGCGCAGCACCGGTGGGTCGGCCGCCGCGGCGACGACGAAGTCGGCGTTCCGCTGAATGTGCCGTACCGCGCCGTTGAGCCCGTCGACCCACATGGTGCACATCGGGCACGGGGTTGTCTGGAGCTTGCCGTACATCACATGCTGCACCACGAGCGCCCTGTCCGGTCCGGTGAAGAGCTCGCTGAGCCGCACGCGGGTGACCGGCTGGTCGCCTTCGAGCAGGCTGCGTGGCCCCTCGAGGAACTCATAGTCCTGCACGGGGGTGCCCGTCGGGAGCTGACGGCGCAGCGCGGCCACCTTCTCCCGCTGGCGCATCAGCCCCACCTCGGCCCGTCGAAGCTCCTCTCGCGCCGTCGCGTACTCGGCCGGTTCGTCGAGACGGGTCTGCTGCACGTCGGACCTCCTTGCGCGTTGGTCCGAATGTAGCGGCGGGTCGGGCTCAGGCCACCTGCTCGAGGGCCCGCTCGATCTCGACGTCGCCCGAGACGCTGCGCACGCTCAGGTCGACCCGGGTGTCCGGACGCCCCGGTCCCGGCGAATCGCCGAGGGGGATGTCGGAGCGGACCTCGCCGGACATCGTCTCGACGTCGACGTGGAGGTCGACACCCGTGACGACTCCGACCGACACGTTCCCCGAAACGGAGCGCACGTTGAGGGTGCCCTCCTCCAGGGCCAGCACGCGGACGTCGCCCGAAACGTTCACCACCCGGGCCCCGTCGGCCAGCTCGCCGAGACGCACGTTGCCCGAAGTCGCCTTCACCTCGATCAGGCTGGCGGCCGCTCCGATTTCCAGGTCACCCGAGGCGGTCGCGAACACGCCCCGCCCCGCCACGCTCGAACAGCGCAAGTCTCCCGATGCCGTGTGCACCTTGAGGTCGCCCTCGACCGATCCGACCGTGATATCCCCGCTGGCCGTCTTCGACGTGAAGTCCCCCTCCACGTCATCGGTGGAGATGTCGCCGCTCGACGTCGCGACCTCGGCGGTGCCGATCGGGCCGGTGATCTCGACATCCGCCGAGCCCGCCATGACGTTGACCTCGCTTCCCCGGGGCAGCTCCACCCGGACGGTGACACCGTTGCGCCGGATGAAGCGCATCCCCTGGCGGGGCACCTTCACCACCACGACGTGCCGCCCGCCCGAGGTGCGGCACTCGACCGCGGCCTGCTCGATCAGGTCCTCGGCTGCCGGGGTGTCGGGTAGGAGCGAGACCACGGTGGTCTCGGTTCCGCTGGCGGTGATGGCGACGAGGCCCACTTCGTTCTCCACCAAGAGCCGGACATCGCCCGGCGTCTCGAATGTCTTCTCCACGTCCCTTGCTCCTTCCACATCGTTCCTGTCGTTCACTTGGTTCACTTCGTTCACGTCGTCCCGTAACCGCGGAGACGGTTCTTCCCGTGGCTGGTCCGGTACCGGTTGGCGGACGAGCCGCGCTCGAGCGTGCGCACGATGAAGGTGTTGACCGACACTGCGTCGCGCGCCGCGCCCTCTTCGACGCGCGCCTTGAGCCCCTCGCTGAGCCGCAGCGTGATGCGGGCGGACAGGTCGCCCTCGGTGTCACCCCCGGCTATGCGAGCGTCCTCCACGTAGGACAGCCCGATGTCGTCGCCGGCGACGCGGACTTCGACGCGCCCCTCGGGCAGCTCGGCCGAGATCTCGGCTGCGACGTCCGAGAGGATCTCGAGGATCCGGGCCGGGAGCGACCGGCCCAGCAGGTCGGCGATGCGCTCGGCCACCTCGGCCACCGTGTCGTCACCCAGCTCGCCGACGCTCGCCACGTCTGACCGCAGGCCATCCACCACTAGTGACATCTTCATGATGTCACTATGACATCACTCTGATGTCAGGTCAATACCCTTCACCGGACCGCGCTTCTGTGGACGAGGAGGCGCCGGATGTCTCGCAAAACCATGCACGAGCCCGTTTATGGTTTCCAGAGACAGTCGGCGCTTTCAAGGGGTCCGCCCGCCAGACATCACCGGGGCCTCGAGCTGGCGGTGCCTCGGAATAGCGTCCCACTTCCGAAAGGCGTGCCGAACCAACCCCCTATTCAGCCCCCCGAAGCGTCCTGCACCCGGGTCTTGCCCGCCGAGATGAACGGCATCATGGCCCGCAGCTCCTGCCCCACCGACTCGATCTGGTGCGCCTGGCCCTCCTTGCGCAGCGCCTGGAAGCGGGGACGGCCGGCCTTGTTCTCCGCGATCCACTCCTCGGCGAAGGCGCCGCTGCGGATGTCGTCGAGGATGGTCTGCATCTCGGCCCGGACGGCGTCGTTGATGACGCGGGGCCCCCGGGTGAGGTCGCCGTACTCGGCGGTGTCGGAGATCGAGTAGCGCATGCCGGCGATGCCCTGCTCGTACATCAGGTCCACGATCAGCTTCAGCTCGTGCAGGCACTCGAAGTAGGCCGACTCCGGCTGGTAGCCCGCCTTCACCAGCGTTTCGAACCCGGCGGTCACGAGCGCGGTGAGCCCGCCGCACAGCACGACCTGCTCGCCGAAGAGGTCGGTCTCTGTCTCCTCGTCGAACGTGGTGTCGAGCACGCCGGCCCGGGTGGCGCCGAGAGCGTGCGCGTACGACAGCGCGAGGTCGCGCGCCTTGCCGGTGGCGTCCTGGTGGACCGCGACGAGCGACGGGACGCCGCCACCCTCGGTGTAGGTCCGGCGCACCAGGTGGCCCGGCCCCTTCGGCGCCACCATGGTCACGTCGACGCCGGGCGGCGGCACGATCTGGCCGAAGCGGATGTTGAAGCCGTGGGCGAACATGAGCATGTCCCCGTCGTTGAGGTGGGGAGCCACGAACTCGTCATAGGCCGCCTTCTGGTCGGTGTCGGGCAGCAGGATCATGATGACGTCCGCCTCGGCTGCCGCGTCGGCGAGCGACAACACCCGCAGCCCGGCCTCCTCGGCCTTCGCCCTGCTCGAGCTGCCCTCGCGCAGGGCCACCCGGACGTCCACGCCTGACTCCATCAGGTTCTGGGCGTGGGCGTGGCCCTGCGAGCCGTAGCCCAGGATGGCGACCTTGCGGCCGGCGATCAGCGTGGGATCGGCGTCGGATTCGTAGTACAGGGTGGCCATGACTCTGCTCTTTCTCTTTGGTTCGTGCTCGTCGATCGTGGTGATATGCCGGGAGACGCTCCGCCCGCCGGGCGGTCGCCGGCGGGCGGTCAGTGGTGGCGTTCCAGCTTAGGCAGGGCGACCCGGCCGGTCCGTTGGAGCTCCAGGACGTTGTACTGCTCGAGGAGGCCCTCGAAGTCGTCGATCTTCTCCGGCCGGCCGGCCAGCATGACGGTCAGGCGGTCGGTCCCGACGTTCACCACCTCGCCGCCGAAGACCCCCACCAGCTGGATCACCTGCGAGCGCTCCGTCGGCCCCACCGCCACGGTCAGCAACACGAGCTCGCGCTCGACCGCCTCGGCCGGCGAGAGCTCGCCGATGGAGACGACGTTGACCAGCTTGTCCAGCTGCATGATGACCTGCTCGAGCGGCGCCGACTCCACGTCGACGACGATCGTGATCCGGCTGAAGTGCTCGTCCTCGTCGGTGGGCGCGACGGCCAGCGAGTAGATGTTGAAGCCGCGCCGGCTGAACAACCCGGCCACCCGGGCCAGCACGCCGGCCTTGTTCTCGACGAGCACCGAGAGGATGTGGTGGCGCGGCGAACCCACCTTGCCGCCCGTCAGCGCGCTCAGCTGGGCCGGCGTCATCGGCCGGCCAATTGGTCGGGGTGCACGACGATGTCGTCGTTCGAGGCGCCCGCCGCCACCATCGGGAACACCTTCTCGAAGGCGTCGGTGCGGAAGTCGACGACAACGGGGCGGTCGTCGATGGCGTTCGCCTTGTCGATGGCCGGCCCCACATCCTCGGGCGACTCGGCCCGGATGCCGACGCAGCCCATGGCCTCGGCCCACTTCACGTAGTCGGGCAGGTCGGGCGACAGGTAGACCTCGGAGTAGCGCTCCCCGTAGAACATCTCCTGCCACTGGCGCACCATGCCGAGATACGCGTTGTTCAAGATCGCGATCTTCACCGGGATCTGTTCCGAGCTCGCGGTCACGAGCTCCTGGGCCGTCATCTGGAAGCAGCCGTCCCCGTCGATCGCCCACACCGTCCGGTCTGGACGCCCCACCTTGGCGCCGATGGAGGCCGGGACGGCGAAGCCCATGGTGCCGGCGCCCCCGGAGTTGACCCACGTGTAGGGGTACTCGAAGTTCCAGTACTGCGACGCCCACATCTGGTGCTGGCCGACGCCCGCCACGACGATGGCGTCGACGGGCGCGGCGTCGCGCAGCTGTTCGACGACGTTCTGCGGCTTGATCGCCCCACCCTCGGTCTCGGTGTAGTGGAGCGGGAAGCGTTGTTGCCACTCGTGGATCTGTCGCCACCACGGCTCGAGGTCCTGCACGACGGGCCGGTCCCCGTCGCGGGCGTCCATCGCCAGGAGGAGCTCGCCGATCACCTGGCGGCAGTCCCCCGCGATGCCGACGTCGGGCACCCGCACCTTGCCCAGCTCGGCGGGGTCGATGTCGACGTGGATCACCTTCGCCTCGGGGGCGAACGAGCTGATCTTGCCGGTGACCCGGTCGTCGAAGCGTGCGCCGAGGTTGATCAGCAGGTCGCTGCGTTGCATCGCGGTGACAGCGGTGTAGTGGCCGTGCATGCCGGGCATGCCGAGCGCCTGGGGGTGCGAGTCGGGGAAGGCGCCCCGCGCCATCAGCGTCGTCACCACAGGGATGCCGGTCCGCTCGGCCAGCGCTCGCAGCGCCTCGGCGGCGTGGGCCTTGAGCACGCCGCCGCCGACGTAGAGGACGGGCCGGTGCGCCTGCGCGATGAGCTCGGCCGCCCGCGCCACGAGCACCGGGTCGCCGAAGGTCACCGGGTGGTACCCCGGCAGGTCGAGCTCGTCGACGGACGACGGCCAGTACCACTCCATGCTGGCGTTCGAGATGTCCTTGGGCAGGTCGATGAGCACCGGCCCCGGCCGCCCGGTGGTGGCGACGTGGAAGGCGGCGGCCACCACCCGTGGGATGTCCTCGGCGTGCTTGATCAGCCAGTTGTGCTTGGTGATCCCCATGGTGACGCCGGTGATGTCGCACTCCTGGAAGGCGTCGGTGCCGATGGCGGGCGTCGCCACCTGCCCCGAGACCACGATGAGCGGCGTCGAGTCCATGTACGCGTTGGCCAGCGGCGTCACGATGTTGGTCGCACCGGGCCCGCTCGTCACCATGGCGACGCCGGGCTTGCCGGTGACCATGGCGTAGCCCTCGGCCATGTGCCCGGCGCCCTGCTCGTGCCGGACCAGGATGTGGCGGATCGACGAGTCGATGATCGGGTCGTACACCGGCAGGATGGCGCCACCGGGCAGGCCGAACATGACGTCGACGCCCTGCATCTCGAGGCTCTTGATGAGTGCCTGTGCTCCTGTCAGCTTCATGGCTGGTTCCCCTGTTCGGTTCGGGTCGTGGCTCGTATCGGTCCGGAAATTGAAACGACCCCCCGGATCGGAGGGTCGAGAGGCGCGCGTTGCGATGTCGGGGCGCGCCTCTACGTTACGACTACCAGAATCTCGGGACGGATGGCGTTTGCCTGCATGAACCCCCCATTGTGGCATGGCCGCCGCCTCGGGACAACCCGGGCCGGCGCGGCGGTCTCACGACGTCCCGCCGGACCGCTCCGGACGATCCCACCGGGCTCAGACGTCGCGAGGCGACCAGTGGAAGGACCGCACGGCCAGGGCCGCACCGAGCAAACCCCAGGCGGCCAACACGGCGAGCGCGGCGGGATCCCACGGGCTCGCATGTCCGCGGGCCAGGTACGGGTCGAGCACGGAGACCACGAGTGGCCGGACCGGGAACACCTCGGAGACGTGCTGGAGCCAGTGCGGGACGAACGCCCACGGGACGAAGACGCCCGAGATGAAGGCCAGCGGCAGGGCGAGGGCCATCACGACCGGCTGGGCGGCCTGGAACGAGCGGACGAGTCCGGCCACGGCGAAGCCCAAGCAGGTGAAGACCACCACGCCCAGCGCCACGGACACGACCAAGGCGGGGAGCGCGGCCGGCATGACGGATGCCCCGTAGGCGACACGGCCCAGAGCCAGGAGGAGGACGGCGATGGCGCTCGCGGTGCACAGCGTCACCACTCCACGCCCGGCGACGACCGTCCAAGCCGGTTGCGGCGTGGCCCGGCGCCGGCGCAGCACGCCGTTCTCGCGCGTCTCGACGAGCACGATCACGAGTGACATGAACGCGACGTCGACGATGGCGAAGACGGTGAGGGCGGCGACGTAGTACGTGGACGCGGCGATCCGTTGGCCAGTGACGTTCATGTTGCCGTTACCGAAGATGGCGACGAAGAGGACCAAGAAGCTGATGGGCATCGCGAAGACGAAGCCCTGCGCCGCCCGGTTGCGCACCATGCCGAGGAGGTCGTAGCGGACCTGGTGCGCCACCATCGAGAGCGTCCGCCCCAGGCCTGACCGTCGCGCCGGCGGTCGGTCGGACCCCGTCAGCGGGAGGGTCGGCTCCAGGGCGGTGGTCATGCCCCGACTGCCTCGTTCGTCAGCTGCAGATAGACGTCCTCCAGGCTGGGACGGCGGACGTCGAGGTCCTCGAGCGCCAACCCCCGGCTGACCGCCCACCCCGTCAGGGCGTGGAGGTCCCGCGTCGGGTCGGGTGAACGCAGGTGCTGCCGGCCGTCTCCCGTGGGGGTATAGCCGGGTGGCGACACGGCGCCCACGGGCAGGCGGAAGGTGATGTCGGTGCGCGCCCGGTCCCGACCGCCCAACGTGGCGGGCGTGCCCTCGGCCACGATCCGCCCCGCGTCGATCACCGCGATGCGGTCCGAGAGGGTCTCGGCCTCTTCGAGGTAGTGCGTGGTCAGGACGATCGTCGTCCCCAGTGCCTTCAGGCCCGAGATCATCGACCAGGCGGACCGTCGCGCCGCAGGGTCGAAACCCGTGGTCGGTTCGTCGAGGAACATCAGCTCGGGATCGCCCACCAGCGCCAGGGCCACGTCCAGGCGGCGGAGCTGCCCGCCCGAGAGGCGGTGGTTCCGCGTCCGGGCCTGCGCGGTCAGTCCGCACCGCTCGAGGACCGTGGCCGACGGGACCGGATGGTCGTAGAAGCCCGCGTAGAGGTCGACGGTCTCGCTCACGGTGAGCTCGGGCTCGGGCGTGCTCGACTGCAGGACGACGCCGATGCGCTCCCGCCAGCGCGCCCCCGCCTTCCAGGGGTCGGCCCCGAGGACCCGCACGCTGCCGCCGGTGCGCCGGCGGAAGCCCTCAAGGATCTCGATGGTCGTCGTCTTCCCGGCGCCGTTCGGGCCGAGCACGGTGAAGATCTCCCCCCGTCGCACGCTCAGGTCGATGCCGTGCACGACCTCGGTGTCTCCGTACGACATCCGCAGGCCGGTGGCCTCGATCGCGGATTCCATGTCCTGCACGGTACGGAACTGGAAGTCGCCCGTCATCGGGCCCGAGGCGGTCGGAGAAACTCCTCCCACGGTGGGACGACGCCTCCGACCACGGTCCGATGAACCGCCCACCAGGGTCCATCTACCCTGGTGGGATGCAGGCAGACACGATGTGCCTGGTGGATCCCACGGGATCCGAGCTGCATTGGTCCGTGAAGACGCCCCAGGCCATCGGGGTCTTCGTCATCTGTGTGGGCGTGGTCTTGGCCCTCGAGCGGCACGAGTTCACGTCGCCGAACCTCGGACTGCTCCTCATTTGCGTGATCATCCTGCCCTGGGTGCTCGACATGATCGGCTGGCCCCCGTTCATGCGCGAGCAGGCCCGCGTGCAGTACCCGAGCGTGATCGTGTGGTCGGCTCTGGTGCTCGGGTTCGTCTACTGGCTGAGCGTCTCGTACTTCGTCAACATCGACTTCGCGCCCTTCGTCATCGTCGTGCTGATCGGCGAGATGGCGTCCACCGTCGGGCCGAAGTTCGGCGCCGCCGTGCTCGCCGCCGGCGTCGGCGTCCTGGTGTTGCTGACCGCGGTCAACCACTTCTCCCTCGAGGGAGAGGTGATCTGGGCCTTCGCCTTCGCCATCGGCTGGCTCGGCGGCACCGCCTACCGCAGCCAGCTGCTCATCGCGACCAAGCTGGCCCAGGCCCAGGGCCAGCTGGCGGAGAAGGCGGCCGAGGACGAGCGGCACCGTCTCGCCCGCGAGATCCACGACCTCATTGCGCACTCTCTCGCCGTGACCATGTTGCAACTGAGCGCGGCCCGGCTCGCGCTCGAGGCGGGCGATACCGACGAGGCGGTCGCCGCCCTCGCCGATGCCGAGGCGGCCGGCCGGGCGGCCATGGCCGAGATCCACCGCTCGGTCGGCCTGCTCGGCCAGCGGGGCCAGGACCCGCCCACCCCGAGCGCGTCCGACATCCCCGATCTCGTCGAGGGATTCCAGCGCGCCGGGCTCGATGTCCGGTTCGACCTCGAAGGCGAGCTGACCCAGGTGCCGCTCGCATCGGGTCTGGCCACCTATCGGGTCGTGCAGGAGTCGCTGTCCAACGCGGTCAAGCACGCGCCTGGCGCTCCCGTCGAGATCGACGTCCGGGTCGGCGCCCGCGACGTGGCCGTCCGGGTAGTGAACCCGATCGTGCCCGGCGCCACCGCGGCCGGGAACGGGAGCCGCCGCGGCCAAGGCCTCCGCGGCATGGCCGAGCGAGCCCAGCTCCTCGGCGGCTCGGCCCGCGCCGCCAACGGAGGTGGCACGTGGAAGGTCGAGGCGTGCATCCCGTGGGTCGAGCCGGCGTGATCCGGGTCGTCCTCGTCGACGACCAGCAGCTGATCCGCGCCGGGTTGCGGCGCATCCTCACCGCGCGCGACGGGTTCGACATCGTCGCCGAGTGCAGCGACGGCGACGAAGTCGAGGCGACGGTTGCGACGTGCCGGCCCGACCTGGTGATCATGGACATGCGCATGAAGCGGATGGGTGGTGCAGAGGCCACGAGGCGCCTGCGCAGCCGTGACGACGCTCCCCCCGTCTTGGCCCTGACGACCTTCGACGACGACGAAGTCCTCTCCGCGTCGCTGCGCGCCGGTGCTTCAGGATTCCAGCTGAAGGACGCGCCTGGAGAAGACCTCATCCGCTCCGCCCGCACCGTCGCGGAGGGCGGCGCCTGGCTCGACCCGACGGTGACGGCTCGAGTGCTGGCCTCCTACCGGGCCGCCGCCCCCGTTCGTGGCGATGTCGTGCGGATCGACGCACTGACCGACCGCGAGCGCGAGGTACTGGCCCTTATGGGTCGCGGCCTGTCCAACACCGAGATCGCCGACGAACTCGTCATCTCGGAGGTGACCGTCAAGAGCCACATCGGCCACATCTTCACCAAGCTTGATCTGCGCGACCGGGCCGCCGCCATCGTGTTCGCGTTCGACCACGGGATCGTCGAGCCGCAAATCTGAGAACGAGGCGCCCAGGCCGGAGCGTCACATGCCTGGGGCAGACTCCGGGTACGGGCCCTGAGGCCGTCGCACTGGGCGGCGGGCAGCCCGAAAGGAGACAGCCATGACACACCCCGTCGTGCACTTCGAGATCCTCGGCCCCGACGGTGCCGCACTGCAGAAGTACTATGCCGACCTCTTCGGTTGGGAGATCAACGCCGACAACCCGCAGAACTACGGCATGGTCACCGGAATTACCCCGGGTATCGGCGGCGGCGTCGGCCCCAGCCAGGATGGGAACGCATTCGTCACCGTCTATGTCCACTCCGACGACCTGCAGGCGAGTCTGGACATGGCCGAGTCGCTGGGTGGCAAGAAGGTGATGGAGCCCACGGACATCCCGGGTGGCCCATCCATCGCGATGTTCACCGACCCGGCGGGCAACCTGGTCGGGCTCGTCAACGGGATGTAACGCCGCTCTGGCGATTGCGGCGTCAGCCGGGTGACGGCGTGGCCATGCCCCCGCCCAGGAGGGCGGGGAGCGCCGTCGCTCGCATACGCGCCAGGACGCGGTCCGTGACCGGTGTGGCGTCGGGGTGAACGCCACCGTTGCGCTCGACTTCCGCCCGCCAATCCGAGGCTCGCCGTTCCAGCAGACCAGGCTCATCGAGTTGCGCACAGTCGATGCGGTCGGTCGTGACGTCGACCACGATGGTGTCCCCGTCCTCAACGAGCGCGATCGGTCCCCCGAGGAAGGCCTCGGGCGCGACGTGGCCGATGACCAGACCGACCGATCCCCCTGAGAACCGCGCGTCCGTCATCAGCGCGATGGTGATGTCACGCTCGCGGCATAGGGCCGTGATCCGCGACGTGGGGTCGAGCAGCTCGGGCATGCCCGGCGCACCCCGGGGCCCCTCGTAGCGGATGACCACCATGTCGTTGTCCTGGAAGCTGTCCGGATGCTGCTCGAGCGCCTCAACGAGGGAACGTTCGCTGTTGAACACGCGGGCACGCCCGGTGAACACGCCGTCCTTGACACCGCCTTCGACGCCCGCGACCTTGAGGATCGCCCCGCCCTCGGGAGCGAGGTTGCCCTTGAGAAGGCGCAGTCCGCCGGTGTCCTTGAACGGTTTGTCGACGGCGTAGATCACGTCCTGGTCCGGGGCGGGCGGGTCGAGCCGTCGGACCTGATCGGCCAGGGTCTTGCCCGTGCAGGTCATGGCGTCACCGTCGAGGAAGCCGGCCTGAAGCAGCTCCTTGACGATGACCTGCAGCCCGCCGTTGGCATCGACGTCGACCATGGAGTACTCACCGAAGGGCCGCATGTTGACCAGCACCGGCAATCGCCGAGCCAGCTGGTTGAACTCGTCCTGGCTGAGCACCTCGCCCCACAGGTCGATGCCCGCGGCCCGAGCGATCTCGACGCTGTGCAGCACGACGTTGGTGGAGCCACCCATGGCGATGGCGACCGTCAGGGCGTTGCGCAGCGACGAAGGCGTCACGATGTCCCGCGGCCGTATGCCTCGGCTCGTCATGACGAGCAGACAGTCGACGATCTGATCCGGGAACTCGGACAGCCGGCGCGGGTCGTCCGAGGCGGGGGAGACCATCTGCAGCGGCTCGAGGCCGAGCACCGCGATGAAGGTCTGCATGGTGTTGTAGGTGAACATGCCGCCGCAGCTGCCCTGGCCCGGGCAGGCGTGCCGGGCGTAGCGGGCGCGGACCTCGGCGTCCTGGTCGGCCACCTGGAAGGCCGATACGAGATCGATCGGGGCACCGGTCTCCGGGTCGGTCCCCGGCCGGATCGGCCCGTCGGAGAGAATCACCGCTGGCGTGTTGTTCTCCAGAACGGCGGCGAGCGTCCCGACCGGGGGCTTGTCGCACGCCACGACGGCCACCAGCCCTGCGACGCTGTTCGCAGCCAGGTGCACGTCGGCAACGTCATGGACGAGTTCCCGTCCGATCAGGGAGAACCGCATCTGCGGTGTGCCGTTGAGCTGGCCGTCCGAGACCCCGAGGGTGAAGGCGGGCGAGATCAAACGGACGGGGAGGTCGTCCCGGGCAATCCGGCGGGACAGGGCGGCTTGGATGGTCTGCACCTTCTCGGGGACGCCGAGATAGCACTGGCTGTCGCCGAGGTTGCCGATCACCGCCCAGACCGGGTCGTGGATCTTCTCGATGTCCTCGCCGAGGAAGGCCGCCGTCCCGACCCGTTGCACGTCGCGCCCCGGGTTCAGGGACACGAACGTGGACGCCGACTGACCGCTGTTCATGGGCGCCAAGCATACGGCCGCCCCTCTGCAGCTCAGGCGGGCGTAATCACGTCGGCCTGCTCAGGCCTGCGTGCTCAGGCCGGGTGGGAATCTAGCCGCGCCGGCGGCGCAGCTCGGCTGCCACCTCTTTGCCATTGGCCTTGTTCGAGGTGGCCTGCATGACCTCGCGGGTGAAGAAACCGATGAGCTTGTCCTCGCCCGCGACGAAGCGCCCCCATTCGTCGGGGTGCGCTGCGATCACGTCGTCGACCACCGCCCTGAGAGTGTCCGCGCTGAGCGCCTCGAAGCCCATCTCCTGGGCCACCGCCGCCGGGTCTCCCGCGCCCCGCTCGAGCAGCGCGCCGAGGACGGCCTTGGACTGGGTGGCGGAGAGCTGGCCTCCGGCCTCCATGCCGAGCAGGGCCGCGAATGTGCCGGGCTCGAGCCGCAAGCCCGCCTGGCTCTGCGCGGCCACTTCGTTGGCCGCTCGGGCCAGGGCCAGCGCGGCCGGCGCGCCGGCCTCGGTCGCCGCTCCCACGAGAGCGTCCAGCCCGAGGTCGACCACCGCCCGGATCTGGTCTGTTTCGGCGTCGCTCGGTGCACCCCCCAGCGCGCCGGCCAGATGGGCGCGACGGTCGGCCGGCATCGGGCCCAGGCGGGCGCGCACCCGCTCCTGCCACGCCGCACCCGGTGCCAGCGGCACGAGGTCCGGCTCGGGGAAGTACCGGTAGTCGTTGGCCTCTTCCTTGGACCGCATCGACTCGGTGCGCCCGGCCGACTCGTCCCAGTGGCGCGTCTCCTGCTCGACCTTGCCCCCGCCCTCTAGGACGGCGATCTGGCGCGTCGCCTCGTAGTCGATGGCCCGCCCGAGCGAGCGCAGCGAGTTGAGGTTCTTGATCTCGCACCGGGTTCCGAACGTGCGGCTCCCCGCCGGGCGCACCGAGACGTTGGCGTCGACCCGCATGGAGCCCTCCTCCATGCGCCCGTCGGATGCTCCCGTAGCGATCAGGATGCCGCGCAGCTCCGCCGCGTAGGCCCGTGCGTGCGCAGATGAACGGATGTCCGGCTCGCTGACGATCTCGACCAGCGGCACCCCGGAGCGGTTGTAGTCGACCAGCGCGTAGCGGGCGTCGTTGATGCGCCCGCTGCCCCCGACGTGCGTGAGCTTGCCGGTGTCCTCCTCCATGTGCGCCCGCGTCACCCCGACGCGAAAGCCGTCGGGCAGCTCGAGCCAACCGCCCGAGTTGAGGGGCAGGTCGTACTGGCTGATCTGATAGTCCTTCGCCTGGTCCGGGTAGAAGTAGTTCTTACGGGCGAAGACCGACGGGCGGATCTCGCAGTGCAACGCGGCGCCGATACGCATAGCCAGCTCGACCGCCTGCTCGTTGAGGACGGGCAGGGCACCCGGCAACCCGACGCAAGTGGGACAGATGTTCACATTGGGCTCGTCGCCGAACGCGTTGCGGCACCCGCAGAATAATTTGGTCGTCGTGGCGAGCTCGGTGTGCACCTCCAGCCCGACGACCATCTCCCAGTCGTCGCTCACCGGCCCGGCCCCTCTGGCCTGTGCGCCTCGACCGCCCAGGCCACCCGGAACAGCAGCGCCTCCTCCAGTGCCGGCGCCAGCACTTGCACGCCGACGGGCAGGCCGTCGTCTCCGCTGCCGAACGGCACCGAGACAGCAGGGTGGCCCGACAGATTCGACGGGATGGTGCACACGTCGTTCATGTACATCGCCAGCGGGTCGTCGACCTTGGCCCCCAGATCGAAGGCGGTGGTCGGCGCGGTGGCACCGAGGAGCACGTCGACCGACTCGTAGGCGCGGTCGAAGGCCCGCATCACGAGGGTCCGCACCCGTTGGGCCTGGGCGTAATAGGCGTCGTAGTAGCCGGCAGACAACGCGTAGGTCCCGAGCATGACGCGGCGCTTGACCTCGGCACCGAACCCTGCGGTGCGAGTGGCTGTGTTCATCGCTTCCACGTCGTCGCCGTCGACGCGCAGCCCGTAGCGGACCCCGTCGTAGCGGGCCAGGTTGGAGGACGCCTCCGCCGGCGCAATGAGGTAGTACGCGGAGAGCCCGAAGGAGAACTCGGGGACGGAGATCTCCTCGACCTTGGCGCCGGCGTCGGCCAGGGCGTCGGCGGCCTGCCGCACGCGGGCGGCCACGTCCGCCGCGCACCCGTCGACCAGCTCGCGACAGAATCCGACCCGGACGCCCTCGACCCCGTCGTGGACGCTGGGCAACGTCGGCTCAGGGATCGACGGCAGTGACGTGCTGTCGAGCGGGTCGTGCCCGGCGATGACGTCGAACAGGAGCGCGGCGTCCTCCACCGTCGTGGCGAACGGACCGATCTGGTCGAGCGAGCTCGCGAAGGCCACCAGGCCGAGCCGCGAGACGCGTCCGTAGGTCGGCTTCATGCCGACCACTCCGCACAGCGCCGCCGGCTGGCGGATCGACCCGCCGGTGTCCGAGCCGAGGGCGAGCGGCGCGAACCCGGCCGCCACTGCCGCCGCCGAGCCGCCACTGCTCCCGCCCGGGACCTTGCTCGGGCAGCGCGGGTTACGCGCCGGACCGAAGGCCGAGTTCTCCGTCGAGCTGCCCATGGCGAACTCGTCCATGTTCGTCTTGCCGAGCGCGATCGCCCCGGCCCGGCGCAGCGACTCCACCACGGTGGCGTCGTAAGGCGGCAACCAACCTTCCAAGATGCGCGAACCGCACGTCGTGGCGATGCCCCGGGTGCACAAGTTGTCCTTCAACGCCACGGGCACCCCGGCCAGCGGCCCCGGGTCCTGTCCGGCCGCCACCGCGCCATCGATCTCGTCGGCTCGCGCCAGCGCCTCGTCGCCCAGCACGGTGAGGAACGTGTTGAGCTCCCGCGTGTCGGATGCGATCGCCTCCAGCGCATCTTCCACCGAGGCGCGGGCCGAGCGGATGCCGCCCCGTACCTCGGCCGCCACCGAGACAGCGGACTGCGTCGTCACGGTGCCTCGCCCCCGATCCGTGGCACCCGGAACCGGTGGTCCTCCACCAAGGGGGCCGCGGCCAGTACCTCCTCGCGATCGAGGCTCGGCCGCGCCTCGTCGGCGCGCATGACGTTCTCGAGCGGGATCGGGTGCGACGACGGCGGAAGGTGGGACAGGTCGAGCGCCGCGACGTCAGCCGCGTGGTCGAGCACCGTGCGAAGCTGCGCCGTGAAGAGCTCGACCTCGTCGTCACTCAGGTCCAACCGGGCCAGGTGCGCGACGTGGATGACGTCGTCCCGGCTCAGCGTGTTCTCGGCGGCGACCTTCTCGTCCCGATCGCTCACGGCTGCGGCGCGGGGAGCACGCCAGTCAAGAACTCGACGCTGCGGGCTTCGATCTCGTCCTTGTCGTAGTCGAGCGTGGCCACGTGGTAGCTGCGCTCCAGGACGATCCGGTCGACCGGGCCCTTCGCTCTTGACGCCAGCACGTCGCTCGACTTCGGGTCGACGACGTGATCCTGCGAGCTGGTGAACAACAGGACCGGGCAGATCACCGATTCGAGCAGCGCCTCGACCTCGGCGACCCCCTCGAACAGGGACAAGGCCGCTCGCAGGGGCAACCCGGGGTAGGCCGACTCGACGGCTCCTTCCATGGCGATGTCCGAGCCGATGCCGGGAGCGACCTCGTCGCCGCCTTCGACCATTGTCTCGATCAGCTGCAACGTTTCCGCGTCGGGCGGCGTGATAAGCGGGTTGACCACGGAGAGCGCGGCCACGTCGGGATGATGCTCCGCCAGCCACACGGCAAGGGTGCCGCCCATGGACAAGCCCACCACGGCGACGGCGTCGCTGCGCGCCGCCAGCTCGGCGTAGGCGTCGTCGGCGGCGCGACACCAGTCCTTCCACCGGGTCGGGATCATGTCGGAGATGTCGGTCCCATGTCCGGGCAACAAGGGCATCTCCACGGTGAACCCCGCGTCGGCCAGGGCGAGCGCCAGGCCACGCATCGACTGCGGGTTGCCGGTGAAACCGTGCAGGACAAGTGCGCCACGGGTGTCGCCGGTGGCGGAATAAGGCTCGGCGCCGGGGAGAATCGGGAGGCTCACGAATCGGCAGCCTAATGGCGAGGCGGCTAGGGTTCCGGCGGCCACATGGCTCCGCGGCGGGGCGACCGAGGTCCCACCGCGACCGAGACCGAGACCGAGACCGAGACCGAAAGACGTAAGGAGCAACCGATGCCGTCGTACCCGTTCCTCAGCGACGAATGGCTGGACGAGGCACGCAAGATCCGCGCCGAGTACGAAGGCAAGACGCCACCGATCGCTCACGCGGTACGAATGAACCTCGTCGTCACCGCGGTCCCGTTCTCTGAGGAGGACATCCTCGCCCACATGGACACCTCGAGCGGCGAGATGATCCTCGACGTCGGGCACCTCGAGACCCAGGACCTCAAGGTGACGGTGGACTACGACACGGCCAAGGCCATCCTCATCGAGGGGAACCCCCAGGCCGGGATGCAGGCCTTCATGGCGGGCAAGGTGCGCGTCGAGGGGGACATGGCCAAGCTGATGGCGCTGCAGGCCGCGCCGGCGGCGGCCGACTCCAGCGCCGCCGAGCTGGCCACCCGTCTGCGCGACATCACCGAGTAATCCGACACCCACGACCGGCCCGACCGGCCCGACCGGCCCGACCGGCCTGACCACCCGGCGGCGTCTCGCCGTCTCGCGCCTTCACCGTCAGTTCAAGCTGTATCGGCCGCCAGCTGCGGTGCCCGCGCCGTCCGCGCCAGCGGCCGTATGAAGAGCGCGCACACCACCGCCAGCGCGGCGACGACGGCCCCGACCCAGAAGGGGACGCTGAAGCTGTGTAACAACGCGGTGCTGTGGTGCACGTTGCCGAGTCCCGAGCTCTTGGCGATCGACTCCTGGATCGTCAGCACCACCTGGATCCCCGCCACCTCCCCGATCTGTGCGGCCAGGAGCTGGGCGGCGCTCATCACGCCGTACTCCGACTCGGCGACCTCGTTCGACATGCTCGCCGAAGTCGCCGGCAAGGACACGCCCATCCCCAGGCCGGAGAGCGCGAGCGCGACGACGATGACGAGCAGGGCCGAGGACGCCCCGAGCGTGGCGAAGATCACCATCGAGAGAAGGAGGGCGCTGGTGCCGAAGATGGTCGCGTTGCGTTCCCCCGTCCGCACCGTCAGGTACCCGGCGATGGGCGCGCTCACCGCGAAGACGAGTGGCCGGGCCACCGAGATGAACCCGACCTGCGAGACGCTGTAGCCGTACACCTGCTCCATGAGCAGCGGGAACAGGAAGAAGCCCCCGAAGTAGGCGAAGCTCGAGAACGCCTTGGTCCCCATCGGGAACATGAAGTTGCGCCGCCGCCAGTACTTGGTGGGGATGAGTGGCGTGGCGAACGTGGTCTCGCGCCATACGAAGACGACGCCGAGCACCACGGCGGCGACGCCCGCCAGAACGACCCCGATCGAGTTCCACCCGGCGATGGGGCCGATGCTGAGCACGAGCATGGCCGAGGTGACCGCGCCGGCCAGGCTCCAGCTCCCGACCCAGTCCATGCCGGCCCACACGCTCCGCTTCGTCTCCCGGCCGTTGACGACCGCCTCGCCGTCGCCGTCGGAGCCCGCTGCGGCGGCCCGCACCCGTGCCCGCCGGGTGGAGGGCAGCAGCACCGCCACCACCACCGAGGCGATGACAAGGAGCACGAGCTGACCCCAGAAGAGGGTGCGCCACCCGAAGAACTGGATCACCGGCGACCCCAGCGTCACGCCGAGCACCGGACCGCCCGCACCGACCAGCGACCACCACCCGAGCGCCTTGACCCGGTCCGCGGGGGCGAAGAGTTCGAGGATGATCGCCATCGACGCGGTGCCGGTCGCCGCCCCCTGCACACCATCCAGAGCGCGGGCGAACAGGAGCATGCCGACGTCGGGTGCCGTGGCGGTGAGGACGGCGCTGACCATCGCGCCCAACAGCCCGAACTGGTAGAGGCGCCGGTGGCCGAAGAGGTCGCCCGCCTTCCCGAAGAAGGGCGCAGCGACGCCGAACGCCAGGAGCGGTCCCGTCGAGGCCCAAGCCAGCACAGAGAAGTTCGTGTGGAAGTCGGCTTTGACCGTCGGCAGCGCGACGACGAAGACCGTGAACGTGATGTTGAGGGACAGGAGCCCCGCCAGCAGGGCGACGAGCGCCCACCACTGGTAGCGCGGGCTGCGTACCGCCCGCTGCGACACGCGGCGCTGCAGCAGGACGAACCAGTTGGTCTCGACGGATCCGTCGCCGAGCGTCCCCATGGCGGCCCCACCGGGGTCCGCCGCCGGGTCAAGGAGCGCGTCCGACCGCTCGCCGGGAGAAGCCTCCATCGGCGACACCCTACCGGCGCCCAATTTCGACGATCGCCCGGGGTCCGGTGCTGCCGGTCCGGTCGTCGTGGTGGTCCGGCGGTCCGCTGAGCGGACGCCCGGGACTCAGGACGTCGTCGTCCGCCTGGTCGTGGTCAGCGCAGGCCGCGCAGGTGGAACCACCAGTTCGGGTCGCGTCCGTGCGCGTGGAAGTGGTTCGGGATCTGGCGCATCACCCGGTCGACCGACCATTCGCCGGCCCCGAAGCGGGCGTCCGCGATCCGCGTCAGCTGGGCCAGCATGTGATCGACGTCGCCGTCGGGCGGGACCGGGCCGTGCTGTTTCCACACCACCATGGGTACGCCGCACACCTCGCAGTCCGCGACCCAGCACACGTCGTCCTCGTGGTGCCACTCCGAGAGGCGGGCGGCCTCGCAGAGGTCACAGTCCGGGTCGAACGACAACGCCACGCCCGCCTCCGTTAGTGCGTGATCAGCTGGACCGAGGAGCCGGTCGGCACCGTCGAGCCCACCGAGGGCTGGGCGCCGACGACGTTGTTGTTGGGGTTGCCGGAGACGCCGGACACGGTCAGGCCGGCCTGCTCGAGCACGGTCGTGGCCTGCTGCACCGTGTCGTGGTACACGTCGGGCACCGTCGTGGTCGGGGGGCCGGTGGAGACGTTCACCGTCACCGTCGAGCCGTAGGGCGCCTGCGCGCCGCTGGCCGGGTTGGTCGAGAGCACGTTGCCCGCCGGCACCGTCGTGCTCGGCTGGGGGTTCTGCGACGCCTGCAACCCGACGGCGGACAGCGCCGCTGATGCCTGCCCGAACGTGTAGCTCGTCGGGATGCCGGGGACCGGGACCGGCGAGTGGCCCAACGACGGCACCAGCGTGATGGTCGCCCCGTAGGGCGCCTGGGTCGGGTTCTGGGTCGATCCGATCGACCAGATGACGAGGACACCCGCCGGAATGGCGTCGTTGTAGCTGCCCGGAGCGCACACTGATTTGAAGTGCGCCGGCTGCAAGGTGGCCGACGCTTGGGCGCAGGTCATGTTGGTGAGCGAGGGGACGCTCACGTTCGGCGGGCCGTCGGACAGCACCACCGTGACAGTCGAGCCCTGCTTCAGGCTGGTGGTCGCCTTGGGCGTCTGGGACACGACGTCGCCGGACCCCACGGTGATCGACTTGACCGGCGTGCCCTCGGCCAGGTTCATGTGCACCTTGTCCAGTGCGGCCCGGGCCTGGGCCACGGTCATCCCCGCCAGGGCCGGCGTCGGGTGCGACGGCGTGAACGCGTTCGTCTCGAATGCCGCCACGAGCCCGGCGGCCACCAGGGCCAGCACGACGACCACCGCCGCGATGATCCAGGTCCGGCGCCTGCGCCACCCGCCCCGCTTGGCCCGCATCACCGCCGGCCCCTGGGCCGGGCCGCCCCGCCGGTTTGCCGCGCCCCGCCCGTCCGGCTCGGCGTCGAAGAGCTCGCCCGGGCCGGCCTTCGTGCCGACCGGCGCCCCGATGATCCTGGTCGTCCCGGTGCCGACCACGGTCCCCGCCACGGCCCCGGCCCCGGCCGCCGCCCCGGTCACTGCGGTCTCGGTCAGTTCGTTGACGCCCGGTGCGCGGAAGGCGTGGATCGGTGCGGAATCCTCGAGACGGGGGATCACCAACGGCAGCGGCGCGGGCGTCGGCAACGCCGCCGCCAACGCGCCCAGCCGCGCCCCCAGCCCGGCCGCGTCCAGCCGCGCTGCCACGTCGGGCGCGGCCGCCCGCGCCAGCACGTCGTCCAACGGCCCCAACCGCGGGTCGTGCGGCAGTGGCTGCCCGATGCGCGCCGCCAGCGTCCCCATCGTCGTGTCGGTGACGAAGGGCACCGTCCCGGTCACGGCCTCGTACAACACGAGCGCCAACGAGTAGACGTCGGCGCGTCCGTCCACCGGCTTGCCCTCCGCCGCCTCCGGCGAGATGTACCGAGCGGTCCCCACCATCGCTCCCGCCGGCTCGGTCCAGGCCGCCTCCGCCAGCGCGCGGGCGACGCCGAAGTCGGCCACCCTCACGCGGCCCTCCTCGTCGAAGAGGAGGTTCGCCGGCTTGATGTCACGGTGCACCAGCCCGCGGACGTGCGCGTAGGCCAGGCCCTGCGCCACCTCGGTGCCCAGCAGGGCGACCTGGGCGTGCGAGAGCCGCACGTCCCGGTCGAGCAGGTCGCGCAGCGAGCCCCCGCCGAGATACTCGAGCACTAGATACGGCTCGTCCGCCTCCTCGCCCCAGTCGAACACGCGCAGAACGTGCGGGTGGTTGAGCGACGCCACCGACCGCGCCTCGGCGCGGAAGCGCTTCAGGAACGCATCGTCGGCGGCCAGCCCGGGCTGGAGGACCTTGACCGCAACGTGCCGTTGGAGGGACACGTCCTCGGCCAGAAAGACGTGAGCAGATGCGCCGGTGCCCAGTGCGGAGAGCAGCCGGTACCGCTTCCCAAGGACCCGGCCGATGGAATCAGTGATCATGGGCATCGGGGCGAACTCAGGCTACTGACCTTCAGCACCCGTTCGGTGGACACCTCGCCACCTGCCACGCCTACTCCGACTCACTCCGCCGGCTCACGCCGCGCCTCTGCGGCGCCCCACTCCGGCGCCTCACTCCGGCGCCTCACGCCGGCAGCTCCCCCGTCTGCAACAGCGACTCGAACGACGCCGCCTCGATCGTCGGGACGCCGAGCTGCTCCGCCTTGCCGAGCTTGCTCGCGCCCGGCGACTCCCCGACGACGAGCACGAAGGTCTTCTTCGACACGCTCCCCGGCGACTTGCCACCCCGCGCCATGATCGCTTCCTCGGCCCCCTCCCGCGTGTAGCCCGGCACGCCCCCCGTCACCACCACCGTCTTGCCGGCCAGCGTCTGTTCCAGGGTGGCCACCGCCCCGGCTGCGCCCCGGGCCGTCCCGGCGGCCTCCGGCTCCGCCGTATTAACCCCCGCGTCGCGCAGCCGTCGCACGACCGCGACGTTGGTCTCGGCCGAGAGGAACTCGGCGAGGCTGGCGGCGATGACGCCACCCACGCCTTCGATGGCGGCCAGCTGCTCGGCGGTCGCGCCCTCGATCGCCTCGAGCGTGCCGAACGCCCGCGCCACCGCCCGCGCGCCGGTCGGCCCGACGTGCCGGATGCCGAGCGCCACGAGGAGACGGCTCAGCGGTTGCCGCCTGGACGCGTCGATCGCGGCCACCAGGTTGGCCGCCGACAGGGCGCCAAACCGCTCGAGCTCCACCAGCGGCTCGGTGGTGAGACCGTAGAGGTCTGCCGCGTCATTGACGAGCCCAGCTGCGACGAGCTGGACGACACGCTCCTCGCCCAGCCCCTCGATGTCCATCGCCCCCCTCGAGGCGTAGTGCGAGATCCGCTGCACTCGCTGCGCGGGGCAGTCGATGTTGGTGCAGTACGTGTCGCTCTCCCCCGTCAACCGCACCAGCGGCTGGCCACACGACGGGCACGATGTCGGGAATTTCCACTTCGGCTTGCGCCGTGCCGGCACGCCCGGGCCCTCGCGGACCGGGCCGACCACCTCGGGGATGACGTCTCCGGCCTTGCGCACGATGACGAGGTCGCCCGGACGCACGTCCTTCGCCGCGACCTGGTCCTCGTTGTGCAGGGTCGCCACTCCGACCGTCGAGCCGCCGACGAAGACGGGATCGAGGCGGGCGAACGGCGTCGCCCGGCCCGTGCGGCCGATGGACACCATGATGTCGAGCAGGCGCGTTGTCCGCTCTTCGGGAGGGAACTTGAAGGCGATCGCCCAGCGGGGAGCCCGCGAAGTCGAACCGAACACGTCGTGCAGCGCCAGGTCGTCGACCTTGGTGACCACGCCGTCGATCTCGTAGGCCAGCGAGTGCCGCGCCTCCTCCAGCTCGCGGCTGCGCTCGACCACCGCGGTGATGCCCCGCACTCGCCGGGCGTCGGGGCTGACCGGAAAGCCCGCCTTGGCCAGCTGGGCCAGGGTCTGGGTCTGGGTGCCGGCCGGCCACTTGCTCTTGGCCGGCGCCCCTTCGACGTCCCCGACGGCGTAGGCCCAGAAGTGAAGTGGCCGCTGGGCCGTGATGGCCGGGTCCTTCTGGCGCAGCGCCCCCGCCGCCGAATTGCGCGGGTTGACGAAGAGGCGCTCGCCGGCGTCGGCCTGGCGCTTGTTCATCGCCTCGAACTCGGCGACCGGCATGTAGATCTCGCCGCGCACCTCGAGGACGTCGGGGTAGGGCCCTCCGGCCTTGGCCAATTCCTTCGGGACGTCGTTCACCGTGGCGACGTTGGCGGTGACGTCCTCTCCCGTCACCCCATCGCCGCGCGTCGCCGCCTGCACGAACTTCCCCTGTTCGTAGGTGAGCGACATCGCGACCCCGTCGACCTTCGGCTCGCTGGAGAACGCGAGCGACTCGATGTCGAGCTCGGGGTCGGCCCGCTTGAGCCGCTCGGCCCACGCCCGCAGCTCCGCCTCGTCGAACGCGTTGTCGAGGCTCTGCATGGGCACACGGTGGCGGACCTCCTGGAAGAGGCCCGAGGGCGCTGCCCCCACGGTGTTGGTCGGCGAGTCCGGAGTGGCCAGCGAGGGGTAGTCGGACTCGAGCTGGCGCAGCTCGATCACGAGCAGGTCGTATTCGGCGTCCGGGATCTCCGGCGCGTCGAGCACGTTGTACAGCTCGTTGTTGTGCCGAATCAGTTCGCGGAGCTCTTCAGCCTGCGCCGCTGCTTTGCGAGGGACCTTCCCTTCGGCTCGTTCGGCGGCCCTCTCCGTCGGTGCCATGGTCAGGCGGCGATGCCGGCGCCGACCACGGCGTCGGGGTCACCGGCGTCGTAGAGCGCGACGGTCTGTCCGGGAGCCACGGGCCGTTGTGGTCCGTCGAAGCGCACGAGCACGCCGCTGTCGTGGACGTCGACCGTGCACGGGAGCGGGCGACCGTGCGCGCTCACCTGGGCCACGGCGCGGGCACCAGTCTCGAGGGGCCGGTCGACCCAGGTCAGCGACGGCGCGCTCAGGTACACCGAGGACTGCACGACGTCGTCGGCGCTCCCGACCACGACCCGGCGCGCCGCGACGTCGACCTCGGTGACGTACCGCCGCTTGCCATCGGAGCCGTGGCCCATGCCACGACGCTGGCCGACTGTGATGAGCTCGACCGCCTCGACGGTGCCGGCGTCTCGCCCCTCGGTGTCGACGACGTCGGCCGAGTGGAGCTCCAACCGCTCGGCCAGGAATCCCCGGCGGCCGACGGTGCTGGCGATGAAGCACACGTCCTGGCTGTCTGGCTTCTCGGCCGTGCGCAGGCCGAGGCGATGCGCGTGCGCCCGCACCTCGACCTTGGTCATCTCGCCCACGGGAAAGAGGACCCGGGACAGCTCCTCCTGACCGAGCATCGACAGGACATAGGACTGGTCCTTGGCAGCGTCGGCGGCCCGTCGCAGACGAATCCGCTGGTCGCCGTCTCGGCTCACCCGGGCGTGGTGCCCGGTGGCGAGGCGGTCGAAGCCCAGCCGGTCGGCACGGTGCAGCAGCCGGTCGAACTTGATGCTCCGGTTGCACTCGATGCACGGGTTCGGCGTCCGGCCGCGCTCGTGCTCCCCCACGTAGGGGGCGATCACATGGCGGTCGAACGCCTCAGTCAGGTTGAACACGTGGTGCATGATGCCGAGCTGTTGTGCCACCCGCCGGGCGTCCTCGACGTCGGCCACGGAGCAACACCCGGAGTCCGAGTCCCCGCCCCACAACTTGAGGGTGGCCCCGACGACCTCGTGGCCCTGCTCGACCAGCAACGCGGCCGCGACGGACGAGTCGACACCTCCCGACATTGCGACGAGCACCCGCATGGGACCAGTGTGCCACCGGTGCGAGCGTGCTCAGTCGGCGCGACGGAGGGCGTTCGCCACGGCGGGCACGACAGCCAGCGCCCGGTCCACGTCCGCATCGGACGTCTCGTACCCGAGTGTGAAGCGGACGGCCCCCAGCGCCCAGGAGGCCGGGACACCCATGGCCGCCAGCACGTGGCTGGGTTCGAGTGCCCCGCTGGCGCACGACGACCCTCCCGACACGCAGACGCCTTCCCGGCCGAGTGCGACGAGCAATTCCTCCCGCTCGACTCCAGGCAGGCAGAGGTGCAGATGGCCTGGCAGCACTGCTATCTCAGGCGCCACGGTGCGCTGGGCCCACGGAAGGGCGTCGAGCAGCCCGTCCGCCAGGCGATCCCGGAGGACGGAGACCCGTGACGAGGCGGCGGTGCGCTCCTTTCCGACCAGCTGCAGCGCGGTCGCCATGCCCACCGCTCCGGCCACGTCCTGGGTCCCGCTCCGGCGCTCTCGTTCCTGACCGCCGCCGTGCTGACGCGCCGAGAGGTTGACCCGGGGGCTCACGGCGAGCGCACCGATTCCCACCGGTCCGCCGAACTTGTGTGCGCTGAGGCCCACCATGTCCACGCCTTCGAGCTCGGTGAGGTCGAGGTAGCTCGTGGCCTGGACGGCATCGGTGAACACGTACGCCTGCGGGGCGCGCCGCCGCACCGCGTCGACAACGTCGGCCAGGGGCTCGACGACCCCCGTCTCGTTGTTGGCCGCCATCACGGCGACGAGGGTGCAGCGGGACGACAAGGCCAGCTCAAGCGCGTCGCGGTGGATCACCCCGTTGGCGTCCACGGGCAGCTCCCGCACATCGATGCCGGTGTGAGCCGCCGCCTTGGCCGACTCGAGCACTGCCGGGTGCTCGACGGCCGAGGCCAGAACCAAGCCCTCGCCCCGCTCGCGCCACGCCGCTTCGGTAGATCCGAGCACGGCGAGGTTGGCCGCTTCGGTCCCACCGGAGGTGAAGACGATCTCGCCGGCGTCGCGGCCGAGGAATGAGGCCACCTGCTCGCGGGCCTCCTCGAGGAGCGCCCGGGCCCGCTGGGCCGGCGGATGACTCCCGGTGGGGTTCCCGAGCGGCATCTCGTGAACCGACGCCATCGCGGCGGCCACCTCCGGGCGCAACGGCGTGGTGGCGGCGTGGTCGAGATAGGTGGTCCTGCTCATCGGCCTGCCCCTTGCCGGCGAGGCAGGCGGTGCTGATGAGTCAGGCGCTGATGAGTCAGGCGACCTGGATGAGTCAGGCGACCCGGATGAGTCAGGCAACCCATACCGTCTTCGCGTTCGTGAACTCCTTGAGCCCGAGCTCGGACAGCTCCCGGCCGAAGCCGGAGCGCTTGATGCCCCCGAACGGGAGCTCCGGCGTCGAGGCGACCATGGCGTTCACGAACACGGCACCGGCCTCGAGCCGCTCGATGCACCAGTCGATCTCGACTTGGTCGGATCCCCACACGCTGGAGCCGAGGCCGAACGTCGTTGCGTTGGCGGCCTCGAGGGCGGCGTCGACGTCGGGCACCCGGATGACCATGGCCACCGGCCCGAAGATCTCCTCCTGGGCCACCGGCATGTCCATGGTCACGCCCGAGAGCACCGTCGGAGCGAAGTACCACCCGTCGCCGTCTGGGACCTTGGCACCTGCATGCACCGTTGCGCCCTGCGCCCGTGCTGATTCGACCTGGCTCACGAGCTCCTTGCGCTGGGCCTCCGTGACGATCGGCCCGATGTCGGTCCCCGGGTCGAACGGGTCTCCGACCACGAGCGCGTCCATGGCCTCGGTGAAGCGTGCCAGGAACTCGTCGGCGACCGGCTCGAGCACGATGAAGCGCTTGGCTGCGATGCACGACTGCCCGTTGTTCTGGACGCGAGAGTTGACCGCAGTGCGGACGCACGCCTCCATGTCGGCCGAGGGCAGCACGATGAACGGGTCGGAACCACCGAGTTCGAGCACGCTCTTCTTCAGCGCGTGTCCCGCGGCCGATCCCACCGAGATGCCAGCCCGCTCACTTCCGGTCAGCGTGACCGCCGCCACGCGTGGGTCCCCGATCAGCGCCGCCACGTCCTTCGACTCGACGAACAGGTTGGTGAACACTCCGTCGGGCAGGCCCGCCCGGCGGAACAGGTCCTCGATCGCCAGCGCCGTCTGCGGAACATTCGAGGCGTGCTTGAGCAGGCCCACGTTGCCGACCATCAAGGCCGGTGCGGCAAACCGGGTGACCTGCCAAAGCGGGAAGTTCCACGGCATGACCGCGAGCACCGGGCCGAGGGGCTGGTAGTGCACGTAGGACTTCGACGCCCTGGTCGGAAAGGCCTCGTCAGCCAGCAGCCGCTCGGCGTTGTCGGCGAACCAGCGAAAGGCCACGGCGCACTTGGACACCTCGCCCTTGGCGGCGGCGAACGTCTTTCCCATCTCGGTCGTGAGGATGCGGGCCACGTCGGGCACCTCGCCCTCGAGCAGCTCGGCCGCGGCGACGAGGTGGCGCGCCCGCTCGGCGTAGCTGGTGTGCCTGTACTCGGCAAAGGCGGCGACGGCACGATCTACGAGCGCGTCGACCTCCGCCGGGCTGTGAGCCGGGAACTCCTTCTCCGTCTTCCCGGTGGCGGGGTTGATGGTGGCAAAAGGCATGGTTCAGTCTTACCCGCCTTCGGCGAATAACGAGCCGAGGACTAGCGAGACCAGGGCCTGCGAGAACTCCGGGCCTCCGGGAGGGCCGCCGGGTCAGCCCTTGTTGATCCAGCCGCAGAGGGTGTAGCGGGCCCAGTACTTGGCAAGGACCCAACGTGGTGGGTTTTTGGGTTTGTTGACCTGGTAGTTGTCCTCGAAGAACGATTGCTCGTTCATCGCGAGCCCACCCTTGCTCACTGGGTTGAACATCGAGTTGAACACCGTCTGGCTCACCGGGTGGTCGCCATTGTTGTTGACCAGGACGATGGGGCGCACGAAGCCGTTCTGGACATCCTTGGCGTAGAGGTAGCCGCCCGTCCCGTAGTCGAACGGCCGGGCGGGCGGGCACCAGCCTCCGGCTCCGCCGTTCTTGTCGTAATTGGATGCCGTGGTTTCGTTGAGCTCCATGGCCTCGGGGTACTTGGCCGGAACCAGCTTCTCGTAGAGCTCACGCCGCAGACCCATTTTGATCACCTCACCCATGGTGGCCTCGTCGTCACTGTCGATCTGCCACGCTTCGTTGTCATCCGCCGGGTTGGGGCACTTGGTGTCCCGCTGGCTACATGTGCCCACGGTGCGCAACTTGCCGTAGTCGGCCACGATGATGTTGCGCCACTGGTTCTGGATCTCCTTGCCCACGTTGTCGAGCCGGGTGGTGAGCTCAACCGCCAGGTTGGCGGCCTCGGTGCTGAACGGCTCGTCCTCGGCCCTCCCGACATCGGAGAAGGCCAGGATCAGGTGGTACGCGCCGACTACCGCGGCCGAGATGGTGTGGATGGCGTGGCCGAAGCCCCCGGCTACCTCCGGGATGGAGGTCAGGGCTTCGAAGATGGTGGCCGTGGTCTCGGCGGTCTGACCGTTTTGCGTGTCCTGGTTGATCTGGTCCTGGATCTTGTTGAAGTAGGCCCAGAGTGTCGACTGGGCATCGCTGTAGGGCATGGCCAAGGCGGTCGTGTACGTGTCGACGTTGGCCACCCAATCCATCTCGTTGGCCAGGTTTTTCTGGGCCCAGTCGAAGTCGCCCTCGGCGAGGCCGGGAAAGTCTGCGTATTTCAGGAGGCGCACCTGTGCTGCCTCGGCCTTCCAGTAGGCCGCTGTGTTGCCGCTGGGCAACGAATAGAACTGCGTACGGGGATTGGCGCCGAGCCCAACGCTCGGCGTTGTCCCGATGGCCGCCATGGCCTTGAGCTCGCCGGAGTCACCGGGCCAGGCGGTGCCTGGCTGGTCGAGCGCCTTGGTGATCGGCGAGTCGGTCTCGATCTCGGCGCTCGCTTCTTCGATCGGCGAATACAGCTGCGAGCTGTCGATCGCGACGTTGGCGTCGAGGTGGCCGGAGTCCGCCACGTGAGGGGTATCGGACTCGTTCTCGACGGCTCCCGTTTTCCAACCGGGGACCCCGATGATGGAGACGGTCCCCCGAGAGGCGTCGATGTGCGCGCCGTGATCCGGGGCGTTGTACCACTTGGCCGACCCACCGATGCCGTGGTTCGACCCCACGCCGCCGAGCACCGCCCCCACACCCACCGGGGGCTGGGTCGCCGCGGAGCCCGGTTGGCTCACGGCGATCACGAGATCAGAGCTGGTCAGCGAGCCGACAAAGTCCGAGAGTGCCTTGGTACAAGCCGAACCGTAACCGGGAGTCTTGTCAAAGGTGGCCTCGTTCGGGTACTGGGTTGCCGCCGGGCAGTCGAAGTCACGGTTGTACGGCGTGACACCGGTGGCCGGTGACAGATCGCTGCGATTGAGCACCAGGACCTGCACCCACTGAGTGCCGCCGGCTGCATCGGCGTAGAAGCACCCGGCCCCGAGGTTCGTTTCGGCGACGGTGTCCGGGCAGCCCGGCAGGGCGGGAGCGCCCGCCTGGGTGAGCGGACGGTTCGTGGTGAGGAGGACGCCATGTTCTCCTCCCTCGGAGGCCTGGGTCACGATGCCGACCAAGGGGGGCCGGCTGATGGAGCCGCCCAGTTGTCCGGCAACGCCAACGGCAGGCGGTGTCGTGGGCGTGGTCGTGCTGGTAGTCGGCGCAGGGGAGGGCGCTGTCGTCGTGGTGGCGGTCGGCGCGGCGGCGCTGACAGGAGGTCCGGCGACAGCCACCACGCCGAAGAAGAGGAAACTGGCCGGGAGTGCGGCCAGCAGTCGCCGGCTCGTGCTTGATCCCACCACATCCTCCCTCCAACGCCGGGGACATTATGGATGGTGCCCGCCCAAAAAATGGGTCATAAACGGGCACTCGGCTTGTGTTCGGCCAGTTGGGCCTCACGATCCCGGCTCCATCGGGTGGGGCGAGGAGATCGGAGGCACCGGATGTGTTGGAGCTAGCCGTCGCCGAGGCCGAGGTGGCCGGGCACGGCGCGCCGCATGAGCTTGCCGGTGGCGGTGTGAGGCAGATCAGGGGCGGGGAAGTACGACTTGGGCCGCTTGTACGGTGCGAGGCGGGACGAGGCGGCGGCCCGAAGGGCACCCTCGGCGGCCTGGGAATCGGCGACATAGGCGACACAGACCCGCTGGCCCCATTGCTCGTCGGGCAGCCCGAACACGGCCACCTCGCGCACGCCGTCGACGGCGGCGAGCACGTTCTCCACCTCGGCCGGGTAAACGTTGACGCCGCCGCTGATGATGAGGTCGTGGCGCCGGCCCGTGAGGTAGAGGTACCCGTCCGGATCGAGGCGGCCGAGGTCGCCGACGGTGCATGCGGGGCCGCGCCAGGCCTGCCGCGTGGCCTCGGGGTCGCCCCAGTAGCTGAAGCGCGCGAACTCGGGCAGGTCGCACCAGATCGTGCCGCTTCGGTCGACGGCGGCATCGACGGCGGCATCGACGGCGACGGGGTCAACGGGGTCGATCGAGAGCCGTCGGCCGGGGCGGGCGCGGCCGACGCTGCCCGGACGTTCCAGCCACTGATCGGGCGAGCACACCGTGTACTGGGCCTCGGTCGAGCCGTAGAACTCCCAGACGACACCTGGGGCCGCCCGTTCCATCGTGGCCCGCTTCACCGATTCGGGGCACGGTGCCCCGGCGTGCGCCAAGAGGCGCAGCGAGTCGAACCTCTCGGTCGGCCCGAGGCCCGGGAGTTGGAGGATGCGCTGCAAATGGGTCGGGACGAGGAAGGCGGTAGTGGGGCGGAGGCGCCGCAGCACATCGAGCGCCGTGGCCGCGTCGAAGCGGCTCAGGATGGCGATCGACCCGCCTGCGAGCAACGTGCAGGACGAAAACCGGATCGAGACCGTGTGGTACATCGGCGAGCAGACCAGGTGCAGGTCCTTGGGGTCGAAGTGCCAGACCGAGGCCTCGTCCTCGTAGACCTGGCGCGCCGTCGCGTCGTCCCAGATGCCCGTGGTGACGCCCTTGGGGCGGCCGGTGGTGCCCGACGTGTAGTGCATCGGGCGGGTCAGCGGGTACCGGGCGAGTTCGGCCGCTTCGTCGTCGCCGTGGACGAGGTGCTCGAGGGCCCGCCTGTCGAAGATGCACACGGTGGCGCCGGCGTCGTCGGCCAGCGTGTCTCGTTCGGCCGCAGTGAGCGTCGCGTTGAGCAGGACCGGGATCAGCCCGCTGCGAGCCGCCCCGAGCACCGCGCAGATGAGGTCCGCAGATGAGCCGAGGGCGAAGGCGACGCGGTCGCCCTCCCGGCACCCGTGGGCGCGGAGGGCGCCGGCGGCTCGGCGCTGTCGGTCCTCGGCGTCGGCCGCGTGGAGCAGCTCGACCGCGGGGGCGTCACGCACGACCAGGCTCTGTCGCCGTGCACGCGGGGCCCCTCGTCGTGTCGAGGTGAGGGCCGGGCACCGGGGCAGCGTAGGCCGGTGCCCGTGCCACGATGGCGGGTCATGGATCGGCAGATCGAGGCGCCGGGCGAGGATCTGGCGCGGGCGAGGGCACTGGTGGACCGGGCACGCCGGGTGGTCGTCCTCACGGGTGCCGGGATCTCGACGGACTCGGGCATCCAGGACTTCCGCGGGCCCGAGGGCCTGTGGACCAAGAATCCCGAGGCCGAGAAGATGGCCATGCTGTCGGCCTACGTCGCCGACCCCGAGCTACGGAAGCGCTCGTGGCAGCACCGCCTCACCTCACCGATGTGGGCGGCGACGCCCAACGCGGGGCACCGCGCGCTCGTCGAGCTCGAGCGGGGCGGCCGGCTCGAGACCCTGGTGACCCAGAACATCGACGGGCTGCACCACGAGGCGGGCAGCGACCCGGCCCGGATCATCGAGATCCACGGGACGGCACGCGAGGTCGTCTGCCTGCGGTGCGGCGACCGCCAGCCGTCCGAGCCCGTCCACGAGCGGGTGCGCGGCGGCGAGGCCGACCCTTCGTGCGCCGTCGTCGGCGGGGACGGCGCAGCGTGCGGCGGCATCCTCAAGTCGGCCACCATCAGCTTCGGCCAGAGCCTGGTGCCAGAAGACCTCCTCCGGGCCGAACGCGCCTCCGGCACCTGCGACCTGCTGCTCGCCGTCGGGTCCACGCTCGGCGTCTTCCCGGCGGCGGGACTCGTGCCGGTGGCGGTCCAGCACGGCGCCGTGGTGATCATCGTGAACGGCGGCGAGACCGAGATGGACTCGCTGGCCGACGTCGTCGTCCACGGCTCGATCAGCGAGAGCCTGCCGGCGCTGGTGGAGGGTTTGCCGCCGGTACGGTGAGCGGCGGACAGGGGCGGTGGGCCTCCCCGGTGCTACTTCTTCTCGGAGGCGATGCCTCCGCCGCTGCGCTTGGCCTGGCGGCGGGGCTTGAGCGCGAACCACCAGATGCTGGCGATCGTGCCCAGCGTGACGGCCGCGGCCGCCACTGGCTTCACGACCTTCTTGGCACCGCTCTTCGGCATGGGGGCAGAGACTATCGGGCCGGGCTCGCCGCGCCCGGCCCAACCTGGTCGGGAAGGCGCAAGATGACCGACTCGGGCCGGCTCGGCCCGAACGCGATGGCCAGGATGTGCTCGGCCACCCAGCCCGGGGTGTTGAAACGGTGCAGCTCGGCCAGCCGCCGGAAGCGCGCCACGTCGGGGAACGACGACGCGTCCGCGGCTCGGATCGCAACCTGCATGTCGGTGTCGACCACGCCGGGGTACACCGCGTACGCGGCCAGCTCGTGGCGGGCCTCCTCGAGCGCGACGACCCGGGTGAGCTGGTCGACCGCCGCCTTCGACGCGCAGTAGGCGGCCCAGCCCTCGTACGGCTTGGTCGCCGCACCCGACGAGATGTTCACCAGCACGCCTCGACCCGGGCGCTCCCGCACGTGCTCCGCGAAGACGGACGAGCCGTTGGCCACGCCGGTGACGTTCACCTCGATGGTGCGTGCGATCGCGGCGCCGTCCGCGTCCGCCAACGGGCCGATGGGGCCGAGGAGGCCGGCGTTGTTGATCCAGAGGTCGATGCGTCCGAATCGAGCCACCACCGTGTCCGCGAAACGGGCGAGGGCGTCGCGGTCGGTGACGTCCACCGACGAGAGCACCGGCGTCTCGGAATTCAGGATCCGGCCGTGCTGCGCCGTGGGCCGGGTGCGGGCGACTTGGCGCGGTCGGTGGCGGGCGCAGAGGCCGAGGTGCATGCCCGACGTGGCGAAATGGACGGCCAGGCCGGCGCCGAGCCCACGGCTGGCCCCGGTGATCACCGCGACCCGACCGGTGACGTTGGGGGACGGGTTGGGGTACGGAGACGGGTGGGTCACCGGCCGGCTGGTCCCGTTGGCTGGTCGGCGGCGGCGGGCGACCGGTGGTGGCGATAGCCGACCGCGGCGCGGACGAGTGCCTCGAAGGGCCGCCCGTCGCCCTGCTCCTCGGGGTGCCATTGGACGCCGAGGACGAAGCGAGCCGACGGGAGCTCGACCGCCTCGATGACGCCGTCGCCGGTCGACGCCGTAGCGACGAGCCCGCGGCCGAGGCCGCGGATGGACTGGTGGTGCGAGCACAGGACGGTGGGCGTGGCGCCGAAGATGCGGGCGGCCGCAGAGCCGGGGGTGGTGGCGACCTCGACGTCGCCGAAGACGTACGGCGCGCTGCGATGGGCGAGATGACCCACGACGCCGGGCAGGTGCTGGTGCAGGGTGCCGCCGAGCTCCACGTTGAGGACCTGGCAGCCCCGGCAGATGGCGAGGACGGGCAGGTCGGCGCGCAGGGCGGCATTGAGCAGGGCGCGCTCGCTGGCGTCGCGGGTCGTGTTGACGCCCGCCACCTCGGGTTCGCGCTGCTCGCCGTAGGCGCCCGGGTCGACGTCCCCTCCTCCCGTCAGGACCAGGCCGTCGAGCGCCTCGATCACCTCATCGGCCGCGGTACCCGGCCCGTCGGGCGCGCGGCCGGGGGGAGGCAGGAGCAACGGCCGGCCGCCGGCCGCGGCGACCAGCTCGAAGTACGACTCAGGCAAGACGGCCGAGCGGCGCTCCCACCCACCCCACCGGGCGTCGGCCACGTACGTGGTCACGCCGATCAGTGGGATGACTCGGGCCATCGGGCCAGCGTATCTAGGGGTCTCCGGGCTGGACGACAGGCAGCGGCCCGGACAACATGGCGCATGCCAGGTCGCGAGCTGATCGACGCCGGGATCGCGGACGGGTCGATCGACACCGTCGTCATCGCATTCCCCGACATGCACGGACGACCGGTCGGCAAGCGCGTCACGGCGCCCTACTTCGCGTCGCACGCCGCGGAGCACGGGATCGAAGCGTGCGAGTACCTGCTGGCGGTCGACGTCGACATGAACCCGCTCCCCGGGTACCGCTTCGCCAACTGGGACACCGGCTACGGCGACGTGGTGTGCCAGCCTGACTACGCGACGGCGCGGCTGATTCCGTGGCTGGAGGGGACCGCGATGGTGGTCGCCGACCTCCGTGACGAGTCCGGCGCGCCCGTCGAGGTGTCACCCAGACAGATCCTGCGACGTCAGCTCGAACGGGCGGCCGAGCGAGGGTTCCGAGTCTGCAGCGCCACCGAGCTCGAGTTCTTCTTGTTCCGCGATTCCTACGAGGACGCGTCGGCCAGGGGCTGGCGGGGGCTGACGCCGCACACCTCGACGATCGAGGACTACCAGATGCTGCAGACGTCGCGGGAGGAGTACATCGTGCGGCGGATCCGCAACGAGATGCTCGGCGCCGACATCCCCGTCGAGTTCTCCAAGGGCGAAGCGGGGCGGGGACAGCACGAGGTCAACGTCACCTACGACGAGTCCTTGGTGACGGCCGACCGGCACCTGGTGTTCAAGAACGGCATCAAGGAGATCGCCGCGCAAGAGGGCAGGGCGGCGACGTTCATGGCCAAGTGGACCATGGACGACGTCGGCTCGTCGTGTCACGTGCACACGTCGTTGTGGGATGCGGCGAGCGGCGAGGCGTTGATGGCCAACCCGTCGGATCCGAGCGGCGGCGGCCTGTCGGTGGTGGGCCGGCGCTTCCTGGCTGGTCAGTTGTTTGCGGCTCGGGAGTTGGCGTGGTGCGCCGCCCCGACAGTCAACTCGTACCGGCGCTACGTGCCCGGCAGCTGGGCGCCCACGGCCTGTGTGTGGGGCGAGGACAACCGGACCTGTGGGTTCCGCTTGGTGGGGCGCGGGGCGGGACGGCGGATTGAGTCCCGGGTCCCGGGAGCGGACGTGAACCCGTATTTGGCGCTGGCGGCGTCCATCGCCGCCGGCCTCTACGGGATCGACAACGAGCTCGAGCCGGGTGAGGGCTACCAGCGCAACGCCTACTCGGCCACCGACGTGCCGCGCCTGCCCACCACCCTGATCGAGGCGATCGCCGAGCTCCGTGACTCGGCGGTGGCGCTCGAGGCCTTCGGACCGGAGGTCCATCACCACCTGCTCAACACCGCCCAGCAGGAATGGGAGGCGTCGAACCGCTACGTGACCGACTGGGAGCTGGCTCGCAACTTCGAACGCATGTAGCTCGGCTCTGGGGGCCGGGTTTGCCGGGGGTCTTGTTGCAGTGCGGCGGTCGGTGGCGTCCGCCCTGGCCAGGGTCTGTGCGGACCGCTGTGCCGACCGCTGTGCCGACCGCTGTGCGGACCGCTGTGCCGACCGCTGTGCGCACCTCTGGGCGGCCGGCCCGCCAGTTACGATGCGCGCAGTGGCCACGTCAGTCGCCAGGCCCACCCTCAGCGGTGACCCTCCCGAGGTGGCCACGCCGCCAACGCCGGCCGCCGGCACCGTGCTCACCGGTTGGCTGCGGATCGCGTGGTTCGTGGCGCTGGCCGTCTTCGGCATCCAGTTCATCGTCCTGGTCCTGCACAGCGTGTACCTGTGGGACCACTTCGACCTGACCGCGGACTTCGGCCAGTACAGCCAGGCCTGGCAACAGATCGCCACGGGCCACCTCAACCCTTACGACACCACGTACGCCTGGTACTACCCGCACTTCGGCTACCCGTTCTACCAAGGCGACCTCGAGCTGATCATGTGGCCGTTGTCGCTGCTGTACTGGGTGTACCCGCACGCCATCGACCTGTTGATCGTGCAGGACTTGGCGTTGGCCGGGGCGGGCCTCGTCGCGTTCAGGTGGGTGCTCGAGCACCTGCAGAACCACTCCCCGAACCGGCGCTTCGCGCTGACCGTGTCGGGGTGCGTGCTCGCCGTGCTCGTGCTGCAGCCGTGGACCTACTGGGCGGCCTCGTACGACTACCACTCCGAGCCGCTGGCCACCTTCTTCACCGTGCTGGCCGGCCGCGACCTGTGGTCGGGCCGCCGGCGAGGCTGGGTCTGGATCGCGTGCGTGCTGCTGTGCGGGAACGTGGCGACGTCCTACGTGGCGGCGTTGGGCCTGGCCGCGGTGATCAGCGGGCGACGCCGATGGCGCATGGGGCTGATGCTGATCCTCGTGGGGGTGGTCTGGCTCGGTGTCGTGGGGCTCGTCCACTCCGGCAAGGGGGCGGCGCTGGCGGCGTACGCCTACCTGGACAGGCGGACGACGGTCAACGACTCGGTCGGGGGGATCTTCACCATCGTCACCGGGATCGCGGTCCACCCGAGCATCGCCGGCCACGTGATCCGGTCGCGCTTCGGCCAGGTCTACAACTACGTCGCCGGGGCCGGGACGGTCGGGGTCTTCTCGGCGGTCGGGGGCGTGCTGTCGCTCGCCGTGTTGCTACCGAGCGTCCTCAACTCGTCGCCCGCCTTCATCTCGGACATCGGAGGGTCGCAGAACCTGATGGCGGCGGTGGCGTGTGCCATCGGCATCGCCATGCTGGCAACCTGGTTGACGCGACAGGGCGAGGGGCACGGACCACGGTGGCGGGTTGGCCTGGCGGGTTTGGCTTTGGTGCTGGCGGTGGGCGCCGTGGTGGAGACGGCCCTGGTGAGCGCGCACTTCACCCCGTTGTCGGGTCAGACGTTCGCCAAGGTCGACGACGCGACGGCCGCCCAACTGGCTGCGGTCAGCGCCCGCATCCCGGGCCAGGCCGAGACCGTCGTCTCCCAGGGTGTGGTGGGCCGCTTCGCCCAGCGCCACAACTTCTACCCCTACTTCGACGCGTTCGCGAACGGACAGACCGTGCCTGTTTTTGGCCACACCGTCTACGTGGTCCTGGTGCCGCGTCAGGGAATCGAGTCGGCGACGGTACCGGGAACGGAGGCCGCGATCGCGCTGATGCACCACCTCCACGCGCAACAGCTCAGCTCCCGCGACGGGGTGTACGCGTTCGCGTGGCACGTGCCGAAGGGGCGGCGGACGATCGTGTTCCCGCCGGGGTGAACCGCCGTGCTGTGCTGAGCTGAGCTCGTCTCGTGCCCGGGTTCTGCGGTCGTGTTGGATCAGGCTTTGGCCGCCGCGCCGGGTCCGGCATGCAGGCGGCGGCCATTTAGCCGCTTATGGATCCCCTTCGTCTTCTCGTAGAGGTTGACGAACTCCTTGAGCAGGCCGGCGTAGACCTCAGCGGCGGCGGGGTCAGGCTGGTAGGTGGCCTTCACCTCCACCGTGCCCGGGATGTCGGCCACGGTCAGATGGCCGAGGGCCACCAAGGTCAGCAGCCCGGCGCCCCTGACGTTCGCCAGGACGGGGTCCGCGATCTGGCGGATGGTGCGGCCGGTGGCGTCGGCGTGGATCTGGGACCAGAGATCGGAGTTCGCTCCTCCTCCGACGAAGGCGAGCGAGTCGAACCGGCGCTTGCAGAACTTCTCGACGGCGCCGAGTAGCCAGGCGGAGTTGAGGGCCACGCCGTCGAAGACGGCCCGGACAAGGTCGGACCGGGTGGACGAAAGCGACATGTTGTGGAAACCGGCGCGGATGGTGTGGTCGTCGACCGGCGAGCGCTCGCCATTGAGCCACGGGGTGAACAGGACGCCCCGGGCGCCGGCCGGGACCGTGGCCGCGACCTCGTTCAGCGTCCCGAAGAACCCCTCAGGCGGACCGCCGTTCTGGCCGTCCGAAGCCGGTGGCGCCAACGCGTCTGTCGGGAAGAGCAGGTTGTCGCGCAGCCAGGTCAGGCACGCGCCACCCGTCTCGTGCTCGTCGGCCAGCAGGTAGCGCCCCGGGATCCCCGACGGGATGGAGGCAATGTTGGTCAAGGCGTCCGTCTTCTTGAAGGGCACGTGGCAGCTGACCCAGCTGGACGTGCCGATGTAGACGTGGGGGTCGAAGTCGGCGACTGCTCCCGACCCCACGGCGGCCGAGTGCAGGTCCCCGGTGCCGGCGACGACCGGGGTGCCGGTGAGCAGGCCGAGCTCGGCTGCGGCGTCCGCTGTCAGTCCGCCCACGACAGACCCGGTCGGTACGAGATCGGGCAGTTTGGAGCGCTCGAGGCGGGCGAGCGAGATGAGCGCGTCGTCGTACGCGACGGCGTTGATGTCGCGGTTGTCGGTGACCCAGTGCAGCGTGATCGAGTCGTGCGACGCCCGGGCCAGGCCGGTGAGCCGCAGATCCAGGTAGTCGATCGGCTCGAGGAAGACCGCCGCCGCCCGGTAGACGTCGGGCCGCTGTTCACGCAGGAAATGGATGTGCCCGACCGGGTCCTTTCCCGAGAGGCTCGGGATCCCGCCCGTCCGCCGCACCCAGCGGGCCGCCTTGGAGGGCGAGTAGCCCTGGACGTTCAGCGCACCCCGTACGGTCTCACGGACGGCGCGCGCCCCCCTCGAGTCCATCCAGCTGATGGCGGGACCAATGGCGGCGCCGGTGTCGTCGACGGGCACCGTGCCCGACCACTGCGACGTGCACCCCACGCCGACGATCCGCTCCGGGGGGACTCGGCTCTCGGCCAGGGCCCGGCGGGCGGAGCCGGTGATTGCTCGCCACCAGTCGTCCGGCGACTGCTCCGCACCGCCGTCTTCGGTCAGCTCGATGCCTACGGGCGCGAACGCGTGCGCGACGACGCGCCCGGCTGCCGTCAACACCGCCACCTTGGGGCCGCCGGTGCCCAGGTCGACCGCGAGGACGTACGTCTCTGTCGGGGTGCTCGTCTCGACGCTGCGGAGCTCTGTCGGCTTGGCGTCACGCAATCCCCGGCCGGTGGTCGACATGGCCGGGAAGCGTATACAGCGGTGCCCGGCCCGTTACGGGCCGGGCACCGACAAGACGATCTGGTCGCCTCGGCGACCTGGTGATCTGTCGATCTGTCGATCTGTCGATCTGTCGATCTGGTTACTCGGCCAGGCTGGCCTCGACCTCGATCTCGATCTTGACCTTGTTACCGACCACCACGCTGCCGTCCATCAGGGCGTGGTTGAAATTGACTCCGAAGTCACGCCGGTCGATCTCGGCCGAGGCGGAGAATGCCACCACCGTCTTGCCCTCCTGCATGGAAGGCCCTTCGCCCAGGAACTCCAGGTCGAAGGGAACCGACTTCGTGACGCCTCGGACGGTCAGGTCTCCCGTCAGCACCCAGTGCGTGTCGTCGACCCTCTTGATGCCGGTGCTCTTCAGGGTCAGGAGCGGGTAGTTCTCCACGTCCAGGAAGTCGTTCGTCCGCAGGTGGTCGTCCCGCATCGACTGGTTGGTGTGGATGGTCTCTGTTCGGGCCTGAGCCTCCAGGGTCGAGTTCTCCGGGTCCTCGGCCACCGTGAAGGTGCCAGATACGTCTGTGAAACGGCCCCGAACCTTGGTCCCGATCAGGTGCCGAGCGACGAATCCGACTTCGGTGTGCGCCGGGTCGACCACGTAGGTCCCCACCTTGGGAAGGGTCACAGTGGAAGTTGTGCTGGTCATTGTGTGCTCCTTGGTTGAGTATGCGACTATTGAGAGTATAATATCTGACTACACAGATACTGTCAATCAGGGCGCTACGGCTCTAGGCAGGGATGCGATTTCGGAGAGACTTGATGGAGATGGCGACGACGACGGTGCACCCGCAGGGCGGTGAAGAGGAGGAGGAGTTGGAGAGCTCCTCGGGCGCCGGGGGCGCCGGGGGCGCTGGTACCTGCGGCATCCTGGCGCAGATCGATGACGAGCGACTCCACCTCATGGGCTTAATTGTCCGTGCCCATCGCCGGCTGACCGAAACCCTCGGTCGAGAGTTGGAGCAATCCGCCGGCATCCCGCTGGTCTTCTTCGACGTCCTCATCAACGTTGCTGCCGCTCCCGAGGGTCGCCTGACCATGAGCCGGCTGAGCACGGACGTGGCCCTGACCACGGGCGGCGTCACCCGCCTGGTCGACCGCATGGCGGAAGCCGGGCTGGTCGCACGGCAGAACTGCCCGAAAGACAGACGCAGTATCCACGTGGTGCTGACGCCAGAGGGTCAGGCCGTCCTCGACCGGGCGGTGGGGGCGCATATCGACGGCATCGACCGTCACCTGATGGCGCACCTCGACAACGAGGAACGGGCTGCCTTGGCGGCCGCCTTGACCAAGATCCTGGAGTCCGCCAACTAATCCATAGCTGGGGGAATACGGTTCGCCGCCGGGGCGACCGTTCCCTTTACATGACGCCTTCTGCGACCAAGCCCCGGGACGGCGGGTCCGGCTCGGGCGGGGCGGGGCGGGACGACGGAGCCGATTGCGCGTCGGGGTCGGGGTCGCTGGGCGCGGCGGCGCTCGCCCGGCTCTCCGACGACGAGGTGCGCGAGGGCGCGGCCGAGGCGGGGCGCCAGATGGCGGCGTGGGCGGGGCGACTCGTCGTGCTCTGCGCCGAGTTCGACCGGCGCCAGGGCTGGCGCGCCGAGGGGGCGACGTCGCTCCAAGCGTGGCTGGGCGAGCGCTGCGGGGTCTCGGCGCCGACGGCGCGGGCCTTGGCGCACGTGGGCGAGCGCCTGGGTCGCCTGCCCCATCTGGCCGGGGCGCTGGTCGCAGGCGAGCTCAGCTTCGACAAGGTGCGCACCGTCGTCGACACCGCCCGTCCCGACAACGAAGCGGAGCTCTGCGCCGAGGCGCGCCGGTCCTCGGTGCGCGAGCTGGCCGAGATGGCCCGCTCGGCGGCCGGGCCGCCCAGCCCCGCCGATGCCGCGTTGGAGCACGAGCGCCGGGGCCTGCGTTTTAACGACGCGCTGCGGACGCTCAGCGCCCAGCTCGAGGCCGACACCTACGCCGAGGTGCGCGCCGGGCTCGAGGCGCGGGCCAAGGACCTCTCTGTGGGCGATGACGACGGCGACCAGGTGCGCTGGGACCAGCGCCTCGCCGACGCCCTCGTCGCCGTGGTGCGCTCGGGCGGCGAGCTCAAGGGTCCTTCGGCCCGGCGCCCCTCGTCGTCTCGGGCGCCCCGGGGGCCAGACGCCTCAGCCCGAGCGACGGTCGAGCCCGAGGCCCCGAGCCCCTACCTGGTCGTGGCGCACGTCGCCTTGGCCACCTTGGCCGAGCCGGACTGCGCCTTGGCCGGCGAGCTCGAGCACCACGGCTGGATCGGGCCCGACACCGTGCGGCGCCTGGCCTGTGACGCCGTGGTGGTCGTCGCCCTCGACGACGACGTCGGGCGCACCATGTACGAGGGGCGGGCCCGCCGAGATCCGACGGGGGCCCAGCGCCGAGAGCTCTGGCGCCGAGACCGGCACTGTCGCTTCCCAGGATGCGCCAACGCCATCTTCACCCACCCCCACCACATGGTCCCGTGGAAACCCGACGGCCGCACCGACCTCGACAATTTGGTCCTGCTCTGTGAGCACCACCACCGGCGCATGCACTCGCGCGAGTGGAGTGTCCGAGGCGACGCCAACGAGGAGCTCACCTTCGTCGGCCCGAGCCGGCGGCTGATGACCTCGCGCCCCTCGGCGTTGTGGACCCGGGTGACGGGGCCGGGGGGCGGGGCGAAGAAACGAACGACGGATCCCTCGGTCCGCTGACCTGGGCCGAGAGGTCGGCTCTTCAGACCACGCCTTCGTCCTTTTTCAACCAGACCCAAGCCGTCACTGTGCCGTCGAGGTCTTCGAGCTCGAGGGGCGTGCCCTCCCCTTCACCGGGCTCGGCAAGGATCTGGGTTGCCAGGACCTCTCTGGCGATCAGTTCGAAGAACTCGCTGATCGACTCAAGCCCGACCAGATGCAGCCGGATGCGGTCCGAGACTTCCAGCCCGCTCGTCTTGCGGAGGTCCTGAACGAGTCGGACGACGTCCCGGGCCAGCCCGCGCTTACGCAGGTCATCGGTCATGGTGAGGTCGAGTGCCACCACTTCCCCGCTCTCACGCGACACGGCGAAGCCCTGCTGCCCTCGCACACGCAAGGTGACGTCCTCGGGGGACAGCTCGACCTCTTCGCGGGCGAGGGTCACGGTGATTGGCCGTCCCGCCTCGAGCTCGTCCGCGGCCACCGCTCCGTCGAGCGCTGCCAGCGCCGACTTGAGCTCCTTGCCCCGCTCACCCAAGCGCGGACCGAGTGTGCGGAAATTGGGGACGAGCTCGAACTCAATGACCTCGCTCAGCTCGTCGGCGGTGTCGATCTCGTCGACGTTCAACTCGTCGGCCACGATGTCGCGCAGAATTTCGGGAGCATCCGCCGGCAGGAACACAAGGGCGCGGACGAGAGGCTGGCGAACCTTCACGCCGGCCTCGCTCCGGGCCGCACGACCCAGCGAAGTAAGCCGACGGGCCAGCGCCATTTGCGCCTCCAACTCTGGGTTGACGAGCGAGGTGTCAGGCGTCGGCCAGTCGGCGAGGTGCACCGACGCTCCCTCGGATGCGTTGGTCAGATGGCGCCATAAGGCGTCCGAGACGAATGGGCAGAGCGGCGCCAACAACACAGACAGAGTGGTCAGCACAGTGTGGAGCGTTGCCTCCGCCGCCAGCGTGTCACCCGGCGGCGCGTCCGGATCGGTGCGCCAGAACCGGCGCCGGCTCCGACGGACGTACCAGTTTGAAAGGTCGTCGACCAACGCGCCGAGAGCCACGGCGGCACCGAGCGGCTCGTAGCCCCTCAGCGCATCGGTCATCTCGACCGTCGTGGTCGCGAGCCGGGACAGAATCCACCGGTCGAGGGGGTTGCGGTCTGCCGGCGCTGGGATCTCAGGATCCGACGGGTCGAACCCGTTCAGCGACGCGTAGGTCGTAAAGAAGCTGAACGTGTTCCACAACGTCAGCAGCATGTCGCGCATCGCAGAGTCGATGGCGCCGAGGGTGGCCCGCGTCGGCGTCCAGGGCGATCCCTGGCTGAACATCCACCACCGCATGGCATCGGCGCCGCTGGTGTCCAGGATCTTCCAGGGGTCGATGATGTTGCCGAGCGACTTGGACATCTTGCGCCCGTCGGCATCGACGATGTGACCGAGGCAGACCACATGACGGTACGGGCTCTCACCGAAGATGATCGTGTTCACGGCGAGGAGCGAGTAGAACCAACCCCGCGTCTGGTCGATCGCTTCGGAGATGAAGTCGGCTGGGAAGGTAAACGCCTCGGCCGAGCCTTCGGCGTGCGGATAGCCCACCTGTGCGGCCGGCATGGAGCCCGAATCGAACCAGGCGTCGATGACAGGTTCAACTCGTCGCGCCACCGCCAGGTCGTCGTCGTGGCCCTCAGCCGCGCACGACGAACAGGCGAAGGTGACTTCGTCGATGGTCGGTCGGTGCGGGTCGATGCCAGTGACGTCTCGGCCGCACAGATCCGAGAGCTCCGCAAGGGAGCCGACGCAGCGAAGATGCCCACGGCCGCATCGCCATATCGGAAGCGGTGTCCCCCAAAAACGATCCCGCGAGAGCGCCCAGTCGACGTTGTTGGCCAGCCATTCTCCGAAGCGTCCGTCACGGATGTAGGCCGGATGCCAGTCCACGGTCGCGTTGGCTGTTAGGAGGTCGTCCTTTCGGGTTGAGGTCGCGATGTACCAGCTCGGCTTGCCCCAATAGATCAGGGCGGTGCGGCAGCGCCAGCAGTGGGGATACGAGTGGAGGTAGGGGGCGCGGCGGATGAGCAGTCCCGCATCCTCGAGGCGGTCGTTGATTTCGGTATTGGCCGCGCGTACGGGGCGTCCGGCCAGCCAGTCGATGTCGGACGTGAAACGACCGTCCGGTCCGACCGGGTTCAGCGCCGGCAGCCCGTTCTCCCGCCCGAGCTGGCGGTCGATCTCGCCGAAAGCCGGAGCGAGATGAACGAGCCCCGTACCCTCCTCAGTCGTCACGTAGCCGGCAGGAACGATTCGCCATCCGTCGGCGCCGGGGGGAGCGGCCAGGTCGGCGAAAGGGCGCTCGTAGTGCAAGCCGACGAGGGAGGAACCGGGTAGTCGCTTCGAGACACGAGCTTGGGCGCCCTCCCCCATCACCGCATCAACAAGCTCGTCGGCCATGAGGGTCTTGTCCACCACCGCGTAGGTCAAGTCGGGGTTGACGGCGACTCCGGTGTTGGACAGCAGCGTCCAGGGCGTTGTGGTCCAGACCGCCAGCCATTCGGCGTCGCCGACGACAATCGGGTCTGGGTCGATGAGCCGCAACCGCACGTAGGCGGACTCGTCCTCCTCGTCGCGGTACACGTCCTCCTGGCCCAGTTCGTGGCTCGACAGGGCCGTGCCACAACGAGGGCAGTAGGGCACCACCTTGAGGTCCTCATAAAGCAGGCCCTGGTCGAAGAGCTGCTGGAGGTGCCACCATACGGACTGGATGTAGGAAGGGCTCAGCGTCCAGTAGGCCGAGCCCATGTCGACCCAGTAGCCAATACGGGTGGTAAGCCGCTCGAATTCGTCGACGTACGAGTAGACCGACTCGCGGCAAAGCCGGGTGAACTCGGCGATGCCGACCTGCTCCTCAATCTGCTCTTTCCCGGTGATCCCGAGCTTCTTCTCGACCTCGACCTCGACCGGGAGCCCGTGCGTGTCCCATCCGGCGCGCCGGGCTACGTAGGCGCCGTCCATGGTCCGGAAGCGACAAAAGAGGTCCTTGTAGACCCGGGCCCAGACGTGGTGCAGCCCGGGCAGCCCGTTGGCGGTCGGCGGACCCTCGTAAAAGACCCACGCCGGCGCTCCGACCCGCTGCTCGATCGACCGCTCAAAGACACGGTGCTTGTCCCATCGCGCCAGCTCGTCTTGTTCGAGGGCGACGAAGTCGATGTCGGGAGGTACGGGTGAGAACACGGGAGGCGGTGGTTGACGCCGGAACGGGATGCCCTGGCGTCTCGGAAAGGATAGAGGGTATGCGTGAAGCCTCCGACGCCCTCAGCGTGGAGCCCGAGCCGTACGAGTCCGCTGGCCCGCAGTGGGTGGTGGCCAAGGCCGAGGCCGAGCTGATTGCTCGATACGGCGGGCTCGACGACGGCGAACTCGGTCTCGAGGCGGCCATGTTCGAGCCCCCGGGCGGCTCCTTTCTACTGGCTCGCGTTGCCGGCGGGCAGGCGGTAGGGGCGGTAGGGGCAGTAGGGGCGGTAGAGGCAACAGTGGTCGGCGGCGTGGGTCTCCGAAGCATGGCCGAGGGAGTCGGTGAGGTTCGTCGCCTCTGGGTCGACCCGTCCTGGCGTGGCCGAGGTGTCGGCCGGACCCTGATGGCCCGACTCGAGGACAGGGCGCTCGAATTGGGGCTCTCGGATCTCGTGCTGGGCACCGGGGACCGTCAGCCCGAGGCAGTCCACCTCTATGAGGTCACCGGGTGGGAGCGCGTTCACGTGGACGCCGTGGGAATGCCGCTGCCAGACGGCTACATCCGCTTTGTGAAGGCCATCGGCTGACGGTGGGCGCTCGCCGCCGGGAGGCCGGTCCGTCGTTCCAAGTGATCTGTGAGATCGAACCGGCCACCACGCCCGACCTCACCCGCGTCCGACATCAGATCGGAGTGCTCGCCCCGATCACCAGCGCCTTTCTGATCCCTGACAACCACATCGGACGCGCCACCGTCTCGAGCGTGGCCGTCGCTCACGAGGTCGAAGAGATGGGCGGGCGCTCCATCGCCTGTTTGAACGCTCGCGACCGCAACCTTCTTGGCTTCCGACGCGACATGCTCACCGCGGCGGCGTACGGCGTTGATCAGTTCCTCTTCATCTACGGCGACGAACCGGAAGCCGGCGCTCGTACCAGCGAGCTCAAGGTCCGCACGATGCTCGCCGAGGGTCGGGCCTACTCAGAGTCATTAAACGCGGCGAACCCGATGCGCTTCGGTGCCGCCACCGGTCTGCGGCCGTTGCCGGATTGGAAGCGAGGAGCCGACTTTCTTTTCGTGCAAATCGGGTTCAACCTCGACGCGCTCCTGAAGTGGCGGGCCGACGTGGACGTGAACGTTCCCGTCTACGCGGGAGTCATCGCGTTGCCCAGCGCGTCAATGGCGAACCGACTCGCTACGACCATCCCAGCTATCGACATTCCGTCGGACCTGGCCAAGCGGCTCGAACGCGACCGCAACGCCGGCGTCGAGGCGGCATGCGACCTGGTCCGCGCGATTCGCGACTCGGGAGCGTTCGAAGGCGTGCACCTGATCCCTGTCTCGCGCTACCGCGAGGTGGCGGCGCGGCTCGAGAACCTGCTCTGAGTTTCGGCTAGGAACCCGGCGGTGGCGGAGGGCCGGTGCGGGACCGGCCGGTTCCCACGCGGATCGGCCACCTGACCCGTCCTGTCGAACGGTGGTATCACCTCCGAACGACAGCCGTCCCCCGTCACCAGCGCCACCGCCACCGCCACCGCCACCGCCACCGCCACCGCCACCGCCGTACAAGGATGATCCGCCGCCTCGTCCACGCCACGGCGGAAGAATCTCAACCAAGCTCCCCTTCCGTACCCCCGCCGAAGTGACGCCTCGCCACTTCGTCTAAAGAGGCCGCGTCCACGTCGAGCAACGAATCGACCACGAGGTCGGCCAGCCCGAAAGCCGGATGCTGGCCTTCGCCCACCTCGGGCACCGCGATGCACGCCATCGACGCCGCCTTCGCCGCCACCACCCCCGCCGGCGCGTCCTCCCAGACGACGCATCGTTTCGGCGCAGCCTGCAACCGGTCCGCAGCGGTGAGGAACACGGCGGGATGCGGCTTCCCGTACTCCTCGTCCTCGGCGGAATGGATCACGGCGAAACGGTCCCGTAGTCCGAAGTGCTCGAGCGCGGCGTCGATGAGCCGGTACTCCGACGACGAGGCCACCGCCAGTGACAGACCCAAAGAAGCACAAAGATCGACGGCCTCAACCGCCCCCGGCTTCAGCCTTCCCTTGGTCAGGATCAGCTCGATCACCCGGTCGACGATCGTCACCGCCACCTCGGCCGGCGTCGGCGGCGGCATCGGCGTCGGCGTCGGCGTCGGCGTCGGCCGAGACCCGGTCCCGGTCCCGGTCCACGGGTACCGGGCAAACCAATGCTCGGTCACCTCGTAGACGAACATCCCCTTCGTGGTACGGCACCCTTCGACGGCCAGCGGCACGCCCAAAGCACCCAGGATCTCGATCTCCGCCTCGTGCCACAACACCTCGGAGTCGATCAGCAGCCCGTCCATGTCGAAGATGGACGCGGCCAACGCCGCCGCCCCAGCGCAGCGGTCAAATAGCGGAGCGGTCAAGCGGCGAGCTGCGCCTCGATGTCGCCCACGACCCCCGGGTCCTCCGGCTCCACCTGGGGACGGTAGCGGGCCACGATCTCACCCCGCGGAGAGATGAGGAACTTCTCGAAGTTCCACGTGATGTCCCCCGCGTTGCCCTCGGCGTCGGTCTTCTCGCTGAGCTCCGAGTAGATCGGATGCCGACCCTCGCCGTTCACCTCGATCTTCTCCATCATCGGGAAGGTGACCCCGTAGGTGGTCGAGCAGAACTGCTCGATCTCCTCGGCCGTCCCCGGCTCCTGCCCCATGAACTGGTTGCAGGGGAAGCCGACGACGGTGAAGCCCCGGTCGGCGTACGTCTTCTGCAGCCGCTCGAGCCCCTCGTACTGCGGCGTCAGGCCGCACTTGGAGGCCACGTTCACGAGCAGCAACGTCTTGCCGGCGTAATCGCCGAGCCTGGCGTCCGCGCCCTGGAGGGTGTGGATCGGGATGTCGTAGAGAGCCATGCGTGCGACCCTACCGGCCCCCCGTCGCCGACGCGCCAGGTCGCTACTCTGCATCGGTGCACGCGGTGGTGATTCGTGACGGCCGGCTCCACTGGGAGGAGCGCGAGGACCCCTTCCCCGGCGACACGGAACTGCTGGTTTCCGTGCGGGCGGCCGGGGTGAACTCCGCAGACCTGGTCCAGCGGGTGGGCCTCTATCCCGCCCCACCCGGCTGGCCGCCCGACATCCCGGGCATGGAGATGGCAGGCGAGGTCGTCGAGGTGGGCCCCTCGGTCACCCTGTTCTCTCCGGGCGACCGGGTGATGGCGGTCGTGGGTGGCGGCGCCCAGGCCACCCTGGCCTACGTCGACGAGTCCCACGCGCTGAGCGTCCCCGCCTCCATGTCGTGGATCGAGGCGGGTGGGTTTCCCGAGGCGTTCTCGACCGCGTACGACGCCCTCTTCACGCAGGCCGAGCTCCAGATGGGTGAGCGCGTCCTCGTGAGCGGCGCCGCCGGCGGCGTCGGGACGGCGGGCGTGCAGCTGGCGGTCGAAGCCGGGGCGCACGTCACCGCCACGGTGCGCGACCCGGCTCGTCGCGACGATGTGGCGGCGTTGGGCGCGCACATCGTCATCCCTCCCGGGGACGAGTCGTTGAACGGGCCTTACGACGTCGTGCTGGAACTGGTGGGGCAGGCGAGCCTGGCCAACGTGCTCCCGAACCTGGCGCCTTGGTCGCGCGTGGTGGTGATCGGCGTGGGGTCAGGCGCCCATATCGAGCTCGATCTGATGCTCCTGATGACGAAGCGCGCCCGCATCGGCGGCACCACGCTGCGCTCGCGGAGCCGCCGGGAGAAGGCTGACGTCGCGGCTGCAATGTCGGCGCACGTCCTCCCCGCGGCCACGGCGGGCCGGCTCTCCGTCCCCATCGACAAGACGTTCCCGTTGTTCGAGGCGGAGGCCGCCTACGAGCATTTCGCGGCCGGCGGCAAGTTCGGCAAGGTCGTCCTCGTCGCGTCGTGATCGAGGCCGTCCTCTTCGACGGGGATCAGACGCTGTGGGACTTCCAACGGGTCATGCGCGAGGCGTTGATCGCCACCGCCGACGAGATGCGAGCGGCGCGGCGCGGGTCGTTCACGGACGCCCTGCAGTGGCAGGACCTCGAACATGACCGAGCCGAGGTCGGCGACGAGCTCAATGGGGTGGAGTACAACCTGGCCCGGCTCCGGGTGCTCGGCTTCGTCCGCACGCTGCGGCGCCGGCGCGAGGCGGAGGGCGGTGACGAGTCCGAGGACGCCGAGCTGGCCCAGCGGTTGAGCACCTCTTACTTCGAGCACCGCGACCGCGATCCCGCCCTGTTCGACGACACGATCCCCTGCCTCAACGTGCTGCGGCCCCGCTACCGCCTGGGGTTGCTCTCCAACGGGAGCAGGCTGCCCGAAGCGGTCGGGCTGGGCGGCTACTTCGAGACGGTCGTGTTCGCGCAGGACCACCGGGTCGCCAAACCGGAGAAGGGCATCTTCGAGATCGTCCAACGCGAGATGGAGGTGTCGCCCGGCGCATGCGTCCTGGTCGGCGATCACCCCCTCCATGACGTCATCGGGGCGAGACAGGCGGGGTGGCACGCCGTCTGGGTCGACCGGGACGCGGGCGGCGAGTTCGTCCCGCCCGTGGGATCGCGGAACGACCCGATGCGGTCGTCACCTCGCTGACCCAGCTGCCCGAGACCATCGAGCGACTCGATCGGCCTTCCGACGGGCGATAAGTCTCCCGCAGCAACCCTTCAGCGGGTGAGGATGACCACGCCGGCGTTGGCGCCACGGCCAACGGTGTGCGAGAGGGCGACGCGCGCCCCTTCCACCTGGCGCGGTCCGCACTCGGCACGCAGCTGGCGGGCCAGCTCGACGATCTGCCCGAGCGCGGACGCACCGAGGGGTTCGCCCTTGGACAGGAGCCCCCCGCTCGGGTTCACGGGACGACGACCGCCGAGCTCCATGGCCCCGGAGTCGAGGAGGGCGGCCGAACCTCCCGGCTCGCACAGGCCCAGCTCTTCGCATGACAAGAGCTCCCTCGCGGCGTCGGTGTCCTGGCACTCGACCACGTCCACGTCCTGCGGACCGAGACCGGCCTCCTCGTAGGCGGCTGTCGCGGCCAGGGTGGTGGGAGCGGGCGCAGAGTCGTCGGCCAGTCCCGCCAACGGCGTCGACTCGCTGAGCACCGAACCCGGGATGTGCGAGCGCAGGACAGCGGCGGCGAGCGTGACGGGCGTCTGCGCAGTCGACAGGTCGGCGCGCCGGAGCACGATGGCGGCGGCGCCCTCGTTCGGCGAGCACAGCATGAACAGGTGCAGGGGTTCGCAGACGACGCGCGAGGCCAGCACCTCTTCGACGGATGTCTCCTTTTGGTACATGGCGTCGGGGTTGGCCGTCCCGTGCCGGCGGTTCTTGACCACGACGCGGGCGAGATGGTCCTTCGTGATCCCGGACGTCAAGCACAACCGTTGCGCCCGCAGGCCGAAGAAGGCGGGCGTGGCGGCGAGCCCCGCCTCCTCCTGCCACGGCTCGAAGAAGGAGGAACGGATGATTCCCTTCGGCATCTTCTCGGTGCCGAACACCAACACCGTGTCGTACTGGCCGGCGCGGATGGCGCCGGCGGCGAGCATCAGGGCGGCGCCGCCACTGGCGCAGCCGGCTTCCACGTCCACGATCGGCATGCCGGTCATGCCGAGTCGGCTCAGGACCCTGTGGCCCGTCGCCACCCCGCCGTAGGCCGTGCCGCAGAAGGCGGCCTGGAACCCGCCCTTCCCCACTTCCGCCTCGCGCAGCGCGGCGCGCACCGCCACGACCCCCATGTCCGTGGTGGACACGCCGTCGAAGCGCCCGAACGGATGCATCCCCACGCCGGCGATGGCGACGCCGGACGCCGCGCCGGACGCCGCGCCGGACGCCGCGCCGGATGTCGCGCCGGATGTCGCGCCGGCGGTCACGCCGACGTCCCCGGGGCGTGGTCCACCGGAGCGAAGGCGTACGTGACGACGTCGTTCCCCTCGGCATCACGGTGGAGGGGGACGACGCAGAGCTCCATGGCCTGTCCCGGTTCGAGAGCGCCGGGGTCGCTCTCCGTCAGCCGGGTGATGACGCGCACGCCCTCGGGCAACTCGACCACGCCGATGCCGAACGGCACCTCGCCTTCGTAGCCCGGAGGGGGCGCCGTCACCGCCGTCCAGGCCCACAGGGTGCCGCGACCGGTGAGGTCGAGCGGTTCGGGGTCCTCGGTGGCGCAGTAGGTGCAGGCATCGACGCGGGGGAAGAGCACCGAGCCGCAGCTGCCACAGCGGCTCCCAAGCAGCGCGGGGGGGTCGTCGTCGGTGAAGAGGCCCTCACGGACCATGACGCGCACCGGCCCGCCTCAGTTCCCGCTCTCCCGGATCTCCAGGGCGTCGAATTCCCAGTACGCCCGCAGCGCCGCCAGCTTGCCGGCGCCGTTGGTCCGGTAGGTGTACACGCCGTGGACCACGGCCTGCTGCGCCCCTCCGGCGAGCGTGGTCCGGATGATCCCGAGGTCGGCCACCTCGTCGCCGCACAGGTAGGACGCCTTGATCTCGAATGTGACCTCCGCGTTCGGGGCGATCACCGTGTCGTAGAACGCGGCGATCGCCTCCCGCCCGTGGTGTCCCTTCCCTTCCGGATCGAAGGGCGATGGGCCGATCGGGTCCTCGACGACCGCGTCGTCCGCGAACAGATCGAGCCAGCCCTCCCGGTCCCGCGCCGTCACGGCCGCCCGGGAGCGGATTCCGAGCTCGCGTGCGTTCAGAGGTTCGTTGGCCTTGTGGTCGGTCATCTGGTCGGTCATGTGACGGTCTCCCTCCCGGTCAGCGGACCTTGGCGATGACGTCGTCGGCAAAGCGGCGCAGGTTGTCGACCTTGGTCTGCAGCGGCTCGGTGTCCTGCTCGATGCCGTAGGGCCAGCGGAACCCGACGATGACGTCGGTCACGCCGAGCTCGTCGAGCTTGCGCACCCCGTCGGCGCTGTACGCGTCCGCCGAGATGACGTGGATCTCGAACGGCTTGTCTTCGGTGCCGTGTTCCTCACGGAGCGCGGCGAGGCGGTCGAGGAGGCGCGGGAGGTCGGCGGGGTCGCCGCCGCCATGCAACCACCCGTCCCCGTCGACGGCGGCCCGCTTCAGGGCGGCATCGTGGTGCCCGCCGATAAGGATCGGCACGGCACGACTCGGTGTGGGACACATCTTTATGGACGGCACGTCGAAGATCTCGCCGTGGAACTCGAAGTAGCCGCCGGCCATGAGGCCGCGCATGACGGCGATCTCCTCATCCATGCGGGTGCCCCGGCGCTCCCAGGGCACGCCGCAGATGGCGTAGTCCTCTGGCCACGGGCTGGTGCCGACGCCGAGCACGAGGCGGTTGTCGGTCAGCACCGCCGTCGAGCTCGCCTGCTTCGCGATCAGGACGGGCTGGCGGATCGGGAGCTTGATCACGAACGTGACGAAGCGGATGTCCTCGGTGACGGCGCCCATGGCCGGGATGAGCGAGAACGGCTCGAGGAACGGCTTGTCCTCGAGGAACTCCCGGGTGCCGTCGGGGTTGAACGGGTACTTGGTGTCGGAGACCTCGGGGTAGCAGATGGAGTCGGGGACGACGATGGAGTCGTATCCAGCCGCCTCGGCTGCTTGCGCGAGGGGCAGGTAGTACGACGGTTCGGTCATCGACTCCGCATACGAGAAACGCACGCCACCTCCGGTTGTTCGATTTCTTCTCTTTTGTCGATTGGTTCGCGGATTGGCCCTGGAGCGGGCGCCGCCTACCATGCGGCGGTGTCCGCTCATCCTGCCAGCACCAGTGCTTCGGGGCGCAACCCGGACGGGGATGGCCTGCGGCTGACCGGCGCGGCGCCCCTGGTGAACGACCTCTCGTTGCCGGAGATGGAGCGGGAGGCCCGGCACGTGATCGGCGAGATGGCCTACGCCTATTTCTCGGGCGGGGCCGACGACGAGCGCCTGTTGGAGGGGAACGTGGCGGCGTGGGGCCACTGGCAACTGCACCCGCGAGTCCTGGCCGGGGTCGCCGAGGTGACCACCGCCACGACGCTGCTGGGTGCTGGTGTGGCCTCGCCGGTGGCCATCGCCCCGACCGCGATCCAGGGTTTGGCGCATGCCGAGGGCGAGGTGGCGACCGCCCGGGGTGCGGCGGCAGCTGGGGCGTTGATGATCCTCTCGTCGTTGGCGACGTGCCCCCTCGAGGACGTGGCGACGGCTGCGCCGGGGGGGACGCGGTGGATGCAGGTGTACGTGTTGCGGGAGCGGGCTCGCACGGCCGAGCTGGTATCCAGGGCGGTCTCGAGCGGGTACCAGGCGCTCGTGCTCACCGTCGACGCGCCCGTATCGGGTCTCCGTTTGCGCGAGTGGCGGACCGGCGTACACCTGCCCGACGACCTCGCACTGCCCAACCTCGCCGGTGACAGCACGTCGAGCGCCCGAGAAGGGGGTTTCATGGCGGTGGTGACACGGGAATTCGAGCCCGCGCTGACGCCCGACGACATCGGATGGTTGGCCGGACTGAGCTCGCTGCCGGTGGTGGTGAAGGGCGTGCAACGGGCCGACGACGCGGCGCGGAGCGTGGAGGCGGGGGCGGCCGGCCTCGTGGTGTCGAACCACGGGGCCCGCCAGTTGGCCGACGCCCCGGCGACGGCGGACATCCTGCCCGAGATCGTCGACGCGGTTGCCGGGCGGGCCGAGGTCTACGTCGACGGCGGCGTGCGCCGGGCCCCGGACGTGGTGAAGGCCCTGGCGCTGGGGGCCCGGGCCGCCCTGGTGGGCCGGCCGTCGCTGTGGGCGGTCGCGACGGGGGGCGCGGACGGGGTGTCGGGGTTGCTCGCGTGGTACGAGGCCGAGCTGCGCCGGACGATGGCGTTGTGCGGGGCCGCGACCGTTGGGGCCATCGATCGGTCGTTGGTGCGACGGACGCCCGGATGGTCGCTTCCGGGAGCGTTGTCGTGACAACCGTGGCGTCGATGCTGGCGGCCCGGGCGTGCGACGACGGCGTCGGGGTGATGGATGCCGGGGGGTCATGGACCTGGCGCCAGGCTGTGCTGGAAGGCGCCGGGCGGGGCGCGCTCGCCCGGTCGGTGACCGGTTCGGTGGCGCCGCACATCGGAATGCTCCTTCCCAACTGCCCGGAGTACCTGTTCTGGCTCAACGGGGCGGCGTTCGCCGGGGCGGCCATCGTCGGCATCAACCCGACACGCCGGGGCGAGGCGCTGGCGGCGGACGTCCGGGCCACCGACTGCTCCATGATCGTGACCGACGACGAGGGCGCGTCGTCGCTCGACGGGCTGGACCTCGGCATGGAGGAGGACCGGGTGCTCGTCGTCGGCAGCGCCCGTTATAAGGCGCTGCTGGCGCCGTTTGTGGGCTCGGCGGAGGCCCAGGTCTTGGTGGACGAGGCCGGGCGCATCGACGAGGAATCGCTCTACTTGCTGATCTTCACCTCCGGCACGACCGGGGTGCCCAAGGCGGTGCGCTGCACGCAGGGACGACTGGCGGGGATCGCCGAGGTGGCGGCGCCCGGCTACGGGTACACCACCGAGGACGTCTGTTACTGCCCCATGCCACTCTTCCACGGCAACGCGCTCGATGGCCCTGTGGGGGCCCTCAGTCATGGTCGGGGCGACGATCGCCGTGCGCCCCCGCTTCAGCGCGTCCGCGTTCCTCGACGACGTCCGGCGGTTCCGGGCGACCAAGTTCAGCTATGTGGGCAAGGCCATCGCATACATCCTGGCCACGCCCGAACGGCCCGACGATGCGGACAACACCCTGCAGAGCGCGTTCGGGACCGAGGCCTCGGTACGCGACCGAAGCCGGTTCCGGAAGCGGTTCAAGTGCTACCTGATCGAGGGCTACGGCCAGAGCGAGGGCGGGGCGTCGATCAACCCAGTGCTCGGCATGCCCAAGGGCGCCCTGGGAAAGCCGGTCGACGGCGTGGACCTCGCGGTCATCAGTCCGGAGACGGGCGAGGAGTGTGAGCGGGCTAAGTTCGACGACGACGGGCGTCTGCTCAACGCGGGCCAGGCCATCGGGGAGATCGTGAACCGCAGCGGCCGTGGCAAGTTCGAGGGCTACTACCGGCGCGAGGACGCCGAGCAGGACCGCCTCCGGGGCGGCTGGTACTGGACCGGCGACCTCGGGTACGTCGACGGCGAGGGGTTCTTCTACTTCGCCGGGCGCAACGGCGACTGGTTGCGCGTCGACTCGGAGAACTTCGCCGCCGGGCCTGTCGAGGCGGTTCTTTCACGCCACCCTGACATCGCCGTGGTGGCGGTCTATCCCGTACCCGACACCGATTCGGGCGCCGGCGACCAGGTCATGGTCGCTCTCGAGACGGTGCCGGGACGCCCGTTCGATGCCGACGGCTTCGCCGCCTGGCTGCTGGCCCAGCCGGACCTCGGCCCGAAATGGCTGCCTCGCTACGTGCGCGTCTCGCGCTCGCTCCCGCAAACGGCGACCGGTAAGGTGACCAAGGTCGGGCTCCGCCCCGAGGCGTGGGTCTGTGACGAGCCGGTCTGGTGGCGACCGCTCGACGGCACCGACGTCCGGTTCGAACCACTGACCGACGACGACCGTTCAAAGCTGGCCGCCGGGTTGGCCGAGAACGGGCGTCCCCCCGTCGGCACGACGCTCAGCTGACCCCGACGATCTGGAGGACACCGCTCAACTCGCTGACGCGGTGATCGCCCGGTTCGAGTGGCGGTGCGAGCTGGCCCGCGCGCTCGTCCTCGCGCCACACGTGTACGGCCGTCATGCCCATCCGCCGCGGCCCTCTCACGTCAGGTTCCCAGGAGTCGCCGACGAACACCGCCTTGGAGGGGTCGATGCCGAGCGACTCGGCCGATCGCTCATAAATACCGGGATGCGGTTTGCGCGATCCGGCCCGCGCCGACGTGATGCCCGAGTCGACGAGGTGGAGGAGTCCGACCTGGCGGAGGTACCCGTCGAGCTCCCAGCCCCAATTGGAGCAAACGCCGATGGAGAGGCCGTCGTCGCGCAACGACTCGAGGGTGGCGGCAGCCTCCGGATAGGCCACCATCTCGCCCTGGTCGAGCTCACGCAGCGCGTCGACGAGCGCCTCGGTGTCCGTGTCCGGGACTCCGCAGGAGCACGCCAGGTCCCGGAGCCGCAACCGCACCCAGGCTTCGTATGCGTCCTCGCTGACGGAGTGCTCTGCATGATCGACGCCGTCGTATCGGGTGAAGTACCCGTCCAAGACGGCGGACGGCACCTCATAGCCGAAGGAGGTCAAGACGGTTGTGTAATTGGTCGCCCTGGCGTCGACCCAGTGGGCCAGCGTCCCGTAGAAGTCGAAGATCACGGCGTCAGTCACGGTCCCCATTGTGGCGCCGGGCGGTGACACAACCGGTGCCCACGCGCCCGGCTGACCTGCTGAGCTGCTGACCGGCTGAACTGCTCGGGCTGGCCAATCAGGTAATACTGCACTCCGACATGGCCGTCGACGAGCAGCACTCCGACGCCCTCCCCCCAGAAGCGGGACAGGGCCCCGACGCATCCGGCGAGCCAAAGTCCAACCGCTGGATCGTCGAGTTGGGCGTCGTCGTCGTCATCGCCGTCGTGGTGGCGATCCTGCTCCGGGCGTTCGTCGTCGCGACGTACTCCATTCCATCGGGCTCCATGGAACCGACGCTCCAAATCGGCGATCGCATCGTGGTGGACAAGCTCAGCTACGACCTGCACGGCGTAGACCGCGCCAACATCATCGTGTTCTCCACACCTCCCAAGGAGGATTGCGCCGGCCCGCCGGTGTCCGATCTGGTCAAGCGCGTGATCGGGCTACCGGGTGAGACCATCTCGCTGTCGGGCGGTCGCGTCTATATCAATGGCCACTACCTCCCCGAGCCGTGGCTGCCGGCGGCGGTCCAGAACGAGACCTATCCGGGCCCGTCACCAGCTTCCTATGCGCTACACCGTCCCTTCCGTATCCCGGAGGGTGACGTGTACGTGATGGGCGACAACCGGACTTTTTCGTGTGACAGCCGTTACTGGGGCCCGATCGCCGAATCGACGATCGTCGGAAAGGTCGACCTACGGATCTGGCCGTTGTCACGGCTCGGCATCTTCTGAGGCTGAGGCCGTCCCGACACGGTCACGTCCGCCGCTCGCGCCGCCAGACGACACGCAGGCCCGACCACGCCTCGTCGATGGCGCACACCTTGTTGTCGACCAAGCCGAGCGGCAGCGCGACCTCACGCACCGCTCCGTCGTCCATGTCGGTCTGGAGGCACGACGATCGCTTGGGCCACGCGACCCAGAGGCCGCCGGAGGGGAAGATCATCCGGCCCAGCCCGGCGATACGGCGTTCCAGGTCGCGTCGGCGGGTGAAGAAGGCGACGACCACGTCGGCCGACCCTCGGGCCTGGTGCTTGACGACGACACCGGGCGGCAGCCCGTCGATCATCCCTTTCGGGGCGCCGACGAGTGCCAACGACGAGCCCTCGACGATCCCCAGCTTCTTCGGGAGGGGGGTGCCGCTGTACCCGGCCATCGGACTCAGGGGTTGGTCGCCTCGAAGACGGTGAAGGCCAGCGGATACTCGAACTGGTCGTTCCCGACGGCAAATCGCTCGAGATGGCGTTCGATCATGTGGTGGGCCTGGTCTTCTTGCTCGGGCGGGATCCCCATGAACTGGAACAACGACGGGTCGATGACAGCGCTGGCGGGAGCGCGCACCGTCGTTTCGTGCGGTGTGCCGTGAATCTCGGTGAAGCCGGCGGCCTCCAAGATCTCGCCCACGTACTCGTCGTCTCCCAGCGCAAACGGCCCAACCGGGCTCTTGCCGGGAGCTGGGACCGGCGGTGAGGGTAGGAGGGGCCGCAGCGTGGTGCCGGTGTGCCATGGATTGCGCTCGACGCCTTGCCAGCAGGCGAAGACCAGACGGCCCCCCGGTTTCAAGTAGCCCCGAATCGCGCGGAACGCCGCCGTCGGCTCGTCGAAAAACATGACCCCGAACTGGCTCACCGCGAGGTCGAACGGCGGCTCGGCCAACGTGCCCGTCTGCACGTCGAGCTGGACGAAGCGGACGTTGGCGACGCCGGACTGGGTGGCCCGGTCGCGTGCCAGCTCGAGCAACGGGACCGAGAGGTCGATCCCGACCGCTTCGCCGTCTGGACCAACCAGACCGGCGAGCGTCGTCGTGAGCGCGCCGCCCCCGCATCCGATGTCGCACACGCGCTGTCCCGGCCGCGCCCCGACGGCGTCGAGCAGGTACGGCGACACGGTATCGGTCAGCCTCTCCCGATAGGGCCACGACGACGTCCATCGCTCGTCGTTCCACCTGCGGGTCTCCGCTTCGTTCGCCACGGGCGACAACGTACCCGGGACGCCCACGCCCGGTAGCTTTCCCCTGTGCAGGTCGGCCTCGTGATCCTTCCGTCGGACCGCTGGACAGAGGCGCGGCGCCAGTGGGAATGGGCGGACGACGCCGGATTCAGCACCGCGTGGACGTACGACCACATCCGCTGGGGCGGCATGCCCGACGGCCCGTGGCACAGCGCCGTCCCGGTGCTGGCCGCCGCGGCGACGGTCACGTCGCGCGTCAGGCTCGGTACCCTCGTGGCCACGCCGAACTTTCGCCATCCTGTGACCCTGGCCCGCGACGCCCTCGCCCTCGATGACCTCAGCGAGGGCCGCCTCGACCTCGGGCTGGGACCCGGCAGCGAGGGATCCGACGCCACCGCCCTGGGCCAGGCGCCATGGTCCCCCGCCGAGAGAATGGACCGCTTCGAGGAGTTCTTGCAGGTGCTGGCGCCCATCGTTCACGGTGCCCCGGCCGACCGCACCTCGCTCCAGACCCCGCACTACACGGCGGTCGAGGCCCCGAGCACGCCGGGTGCAGTCCAGCGACCACTGCCACTCACCGTCGCGGCGGGCGGTGCAAAAGGGCTCCGCCTTGCGGCGCTCTATGGCCGGCACTGGGTGACGATCGGCCCGACCGGGCGCGGCCCCCGCACCCCTGACCTGGTGCTGAAGTCGGCGCGTCGGCAGATCGAGCTCCTCGACGCGGCGTGCCGGGAGTCGGGACGCGACCCCGCCGGCATGGGCCGGGTCGTGCTCTGGACGCCGACCGAACCCATCCTGGAATCGCCCGACCAGTTCGAAGAGCTCGTCGGGCCGTACGAGGAGTTGGGCTTCGACCAGTTCGTCCTCCACCACCCCGCCCAGACCGGTCCGTACGGCGGTGACGTCCGGACGTTCGAACAGATCGCCGCGCGCTACTCAGGCTCCTGATCGACTGTCGCTGTCGCGATCGCTGTGGTTGTCGCCTTCAGAAGGCTCTCCAGCCCGGGCCGCGCCGCCGCTGGCTCGACACGCTCGAGGACGATGTCGGTGCCGCCAACCCACGACGCCGCCTCCAGCAGAGCCCGGGCCACGTGGTCCACGGCGCTCGGATCGAGGAGCGTGACCTGTTTGGCCACCAGCGCGTCGTCGAGTCGTCCCGGGTCGACCAAGCCCACGAGGCGGGTGCCGCCGAGCACCGGCATGGCGAAGTACCCGTAGACGCGTTTCTCCTTGGGCGTATAGGCCTCGAGCCGGTGCCGCAGGCCGAACAATCGCTCCACCCGGTCGCGGAACCAGATCAGCGAGTCGAACGGCGACAACATGACGCTCTTTCCCCGCGCGCGTTTCCCGAGCGCTGCGAGCGCGGCAGGGTCGGCGAACGCAGGCTGCTTCCAGCCTTCCACCGAGACGGGAACCAGCTCGGTCTCCGGCAGCGCACGCAGGACCATGGCGCGGGGCACGCCGTGGTACATCGAGAGGTCGGCGGCGCTGGCCACGCCCAGTGCCTGCCCTGCCGTCGCAACCAACCGAACGGCGCACTCGTCGTCGGTCCAGTCCTGCGCCCGGAGCTCCTCGGGAATGGCGCGTTCGGCCAGGTCGTAGACGCGCTGGAAACCACGTCGGGTACGGCAGACGAGCTCGCCGATGTCGAGCAACCACTCGGCGCCGATCTTGGTCTCGGACCAGTCCCACCACGGACCGCCCTTCTTCGCCCCGCCCAGTTCGTTGGCGGTGAGCGGACCCTCGGCACGCAGGCGGGCGATCACCTCGGCGCAGGTCTTGTCGCGGTCCTCCAAGCGGTGCCACCGCCGTCCCTTGGCCAAGAACAGCCGGCGCCGGAACGCGTAGACGGGCCAGTCCTCCAGCGGGATCACGCAGGCGGCGTGGGACCAGTACTCGAAGGTCGAGCTCAGCGGGCCCCAGTACGCCTTTTCCACCCGCTCTCGGCCGACGGCGCCCAACCGTGCGTAGGCCACGAGCTCGTGGGACCGGGCCAGCACCGAGATCGTGTCGAGCTGGACCGCTCCCAGTCGCCGCAGCATGGCCGGAACACCGCCGGCGGCCCGAGCGCCCCGCAACCCCTGCGCCAACAGGGCGATCCGGCGCGCCTCGTCGATGCTCAGCGACTCCTTCGCCTGCGCCATGGGCGCAGCACGCTACCAACAGGTCGCGTCACCACGGCCGGGAGCACGAAAGGTCACTACGGCACCAGCCAATCGTGCCAATCGGTGTCAGATGCATGGACCATGTCCGGGTCCAGGCTCGGAACGACTCACCCGACTCCGATCCGGGTCAGGTGGGCCGTCGCCCCTTGGCTCCCGCTGGTTAGTGCACCATAACGTTCCCGGTCATCGGATCTTGAGGACCAGGACCTGCTGATGGCAGGTCTCTCCTGAGCAGGAGGGCCGCTAAGAGAGGCGACGTGGCGGAGCCACCGCCTCTTCTGCTCCTCGCTCCCCGCGGCGGCCAACACCCCACCGCCCATGACCGCTCTCGCGGAGTGCGGAATCCGGTCGAGCGCCCCCACCGTTCTCCTCGGTGTCATCGCAATGGAGGGCAGAGCGGCAATACGATCGGCTATAACTTAGGTATGTCCAAGGTCATGGTCTCGCTGCCCGACGAGCTGCTCCACGAGATCGATGCCGAGGCGCAACGGCGCTCCCTGAGCCGGAGCGCACTGCTTGCCGCTGCGGCACGCCGGGAGCTCGCTCGGCGTGACCCTGACGCGGTCGCCGAGGCCATCGCTCGTTCGGAGCGGCGGTTCCGTGGCGCGGGCGCCTTCGACGCGGCCGACCTGGTCCGGCGCGATCGGGACGCCCGGGGGTGACGACCCTTCTGGTCGACACGTCTGTCCTCGTCAAGTGGTTCCACGTCGAAGGCGAGGCCGAGCTGGCCGAGTCGCGCGCCCTTAGGGACGCGACCGTGTCCGGCGAGGTGGAGGCGCGAGTCATCGATCTGGCGCTCTGCGAGATGGGCAACGTCCTGCTGCGCCGGCTGGCCTGGCGCGCTCCCGACGTCGCGGACCAGCTCGACGACGTGGTCACCGTCTGCGGAGCGCCCCTGGCCATGTCGGCGGAGTGGTTTCGCCTCGCGGCCGAGTTGGGCTTCGAGCACCGGCTGACCTTCTACGACGCCGCCTGGGCTGCCGCGGCCCGGGCGCTTCGAGTGCCGCTCGTCAGCACCGACTCCCAGCTCCTCGATGCGGGGCTGGCCGAGTCGCCTGCCGGGGTGGTACGACGCCTGCGGCTGCCCCTCTGAAGCGCAGGTGGCCGGGAGCGCCGGGCGCGTCGGCGATGATCCCCGATCCGGGACGCCCGCAAACGTCCCTCTATGTCTCGGGGACACGAGACGGGATCAGTCCAGCAGGGCTCCCGCCACCGCGTCCTCCAGCGTACGGTCGTTGGCCCACATCAGCTGTTGTTGTTTGGCGCGCCGGAAGTAAAGCTGGATGTCAAAGTCCAAGGTGAACCCGATGCCCCCGTAGAGCTGCTGCGCCATCGCCGTGATGTCACGGAAGGTCGAGCAGGCGAAGAGCTTCGCCATCGGGGCCAGCGACGTCAGCGGCCGCCCGTTGGCCCCGGCCCACGCCGCCTCGTGCACCAGTTGCTCCGCCCCGTCGAGGTTGGTGACGGCGTCGGCGAGATAGTGGGCCAGCGCCTGGAAGGCCCCCAGCGCCTTGTCGAACTGCTGACGGTCCTTGGCGTACTGCGTCGTGATCTCGAGCGCGTAGCGAGCGCCGCCGACGGCCTGGGCGCCCAGTAACACCAGCCCGTCCTCGAGGGCGTCCTGCCACGTCCCCCACCCGCTGCCCGGAGGCCCGATCCGGTCGTCCTCCCCCACCGGCACCTGGTCGAAGATGACCTCGTACTGGGTGTCCGAGGCGATGGAGAACTGCTGGCGCAGCGTCACCCCCGGCGCCTTCGGGTCGACGAGGAAGAGGTCGACCGCCTCCGCCGCCTCGCCCGTTCGGGCCAGCACGACCAACCGGTCGGCCGCACCCGCAAAGATGACATGGCGCTTCACGCCGTCGAGGCGGAAGGCCCCACCGTCTGTCGGCGTCGCCCGCAGCTGCACACCCTCGGGGGCGAAGCCGTTCTCGGGCTCGAGCCAAGCGGGCGTGAGCACGATCTCGCCCGAGACGACTTGGGGGAGCCACCGCCCCTTCTGCTCCTCGGTCCCCGCAGCGGCCAACACCCCGCCGCCCATGACCGCGCTCACGAAGTGCGGCGTGGGGGCGAGCGCCCGACCCAGTTCCTCGTAGAGGGCCACACCCTCGATGAGGGACATGCCCGAGCCGCCGTAGTCCTCGGGCAGGAGCAGGCCGATGAGGTCCAGCTCGGCCAGCTGCGCCCACAGCGGCGCTGGATACCCGACAGGGTCGTCCTCCATCGCCCTCACGACGTCGAAGTCGCAGTACTTGGCCAGGACGTCGCGCACGGTCTGGCGGAGAAGTTCCTGCTCCTGGTCGAATTCGAGGTCCAGCACTCAAGGGCTCCTTGGTGAACTCTGCGGTGGGTTGAGGGTCATGACGCGGCCGGCGACGGGTGCCAGTCATCGCCGCGCCGCGCCCACGGGTTGTCGTCGGCGGACCGCGGCAGGGCGAGGCGCGCCGTGCAGGTCGTCTTGGTATCGCCCGCCACGGACAGCGAGACGTTGACGGTCACGAAGCCACATCCTGTGTCGTCGACCTCAGTCGAGGCCACCCGGCCGGACAGCGTCATGATGTCCCCGGGGAAGACGGAGCCCTTCATGCGGAACGTGACCCGGCCCAGCCGCCCGTGGGGGCCCGTCCAGTCGGTGAGATAGCGCTCGAACCAGGCGGCCTGGTTGGGCGTGTTCAAGAAGATGTCCCGGGTGCCGTTCCGGTTGACCGCAAAGTCCTTGTCGTGGTGCATCGGCCGCCAGTCGCGGGTGGCCAGGGCGCCGAGCACGACCGTGGTCGCGCTGACCTCGTAATCCAGGCGCGGGAGCGCGTCGTCTTCAGTGACGTCGTCGAACAACAGCGTCGGGGTCAGCGTCGGTGCGGCGGTCATGTGGCCGCTCCTCCGTCGCCGGCACCCCGGCGGTACCCGAAGCCGGTGTAGGACTCCACCGCGACGAGCTCGCCGTCCTGGTTCTCGTAGACGACGTCGATCACCCAGAAGCGACCCGTGCCGAGCTTCGTCGTCTTTTCCTCGCTCACCGAGCGCAGAACCTGGTGGGTGCGCAGCCGGTCCCCCATGCGGACCGGCGTGTGGAATTCGATCGTGTTGTCGGTCATCACGGCCTCGGGCAGGTCGAGGAGCTCCTTCAGGTCGAAGTGGACCTGCAATGGCAGGGCCTGGGCGGTTCGGCCCGGCGCCCAATGATGAGGGCGGAACCAGACCGAGACCATGGTCGGCGGCGCGATAGGCCCATCGGTGAGTGCGTCGGCCACCTCGTCATCCCAAAAAAGCGGGTTGCCGTTCTCGACCGACGCGCACGACGTCCACACGTAGCCGCGCTCGACCTGGAACTCACCGACCTCGTGGTACTGCTGCTTGCCGACCAGGTCGAGAGCAGTCGCCATGGGGTCGGTGTCGGCCGTCACGCGATGACCTGCTTGTTCATCCAGAGCGCGATCGTCTCGCCGTCGACGCCCTTCTCCTTCAAGAGGTGTTCGGTGTCGGTTTGTGACGGGTCGGGCAGTTCGACAGGCTCACCCTCAGGGATTCGGGGCATGCCGGCCAAGAGCGGTGCGAGCTGTCGAAACGTACCCTCGGTCGGATGCCGTGCCTCGGTGACCGTGCCACGCGCCGCGAACTGGGGATCGGACGCGACCTCCGCGACGTCGAGGACGGGTGCCACGCAGGTGTCGGCACCCGCGAGAAGCTCCACCCACTCGTCACGTGTGCGTGTCTCGAACGCCGCGCTGAGCGCGGCGCGAATGGTGGATTGGGCGTCGTCGTCGTACTGCTTCGGCGCGAGGTCCTCGCACCCCAACGCGTTGCACAGGTTGGTGAAGAACTTCGCCTCGATAGCGCCGACGGCGAGCCACTTGCCGTCGGAGGTGCGGTAGGTCGCGTAGCAGGCGCACCGACCAGAAAGTACGTCGTGACCAGGGTAAATATCTCCGCCGAGCGCCAACTGCTCGTCGACCGCTAGCGACATCAGCCAGAGCACGCCCTCCGCGACCGACACGTCGAGGCGGGCGCCACGGCCCGTCCCCGACCGCCCCGTCAGTGCGGCCGTGATGGCGAGCGCGGCGTGCATGCCGCCGCCGGCCGCGTCGGCAATGGTCGCTCCGGGTAGCGGTGGCGCGCCGTCGACGCCGGGCGCGCTCATGGCCAGGAACCCTCCGACGGCGAGGTAGTCGACGTCGTGACCGGCCCATTGCGCGTGCGGGCCGTCCTGCCCGTACCCACTCGTGGAGCAGTAGACGATGCCGGGGTTGCGAGCGGACACCGCGTCGTATCCGATGCCGAGCCTCTCGACCACGCCGGGGCGGAAGCTCTCGACGACGACGTCAGCCACGGCGGCGAGCACGAGGAAGGCTTCGCGTCCGTCGTCGTCCTTCAGGTCCAGCTGCACGCGGCCCATCCCCCGGTGCCCGCTGTATGCGAAGAACGGCGGTTCAATCGGCTGTGCGTCGGCGCTCGGAACCGGACCGACCTTCACCACGTGCGCGCCGTAGTCGGCCAGCAGACGGGTGCACCGCGCCGCAGGACCGACGGTCGAGAGGTCGAGGACCGTGATGCCGGAAAGGGGGCCCGAATCCACTCAGAAATTCTTGGGGAGGCCGAGCTTGCGGCGGGCGATGATGTTCTTCTGGATCTCGGAGGCGCCGCCGCCGATGGTGTCGATCACGGTGTAGCGATAGGTCGACTCGGCCCGGCCCGCCATCGGTGCCTCGGGCGTCTTGACGCGCAGCTGGCTGCCCGGCCCGGCGATGTCCATGGACGAGTTGGCGAGGCGCTTGGAGAGCTCGGTGGCGAAGAGCTTGTACTCGGAGGCCCACGCGGTCGGGGCGGCGCCGCCCTTGGCCGACTCGTAGACGAAGCGCAGGCCGATGACCCGGGCGACCTCGAGCTGCGTGGCCAGCTGCGCCAGGCGCTGGCGGATGACCGGGTCGTCCTTGAGCGGCTTGCCGTCACGGACGGTGGTCTTGACGTACTCGACGAGGAGCTCGAAGCGCTGGTTGATGGGCGAAAACGTGAACATGGTGAAGCGCTCGAGGTCGAGCGCCTCGGAGATGTATTGGAACCCGTGGTCCACCTCGCCCACGACGTACTCGTCGGGGACGAAGACGTCGTTCAGGAACACCTCGTTGGTGCGCTCGTCGCCCATCGTCCAGATGGCGTTGACCGTGATGCCAGGCTGCTTAATTGGGACGAGGAAGAGCGTGATGCCAGCGTGCTTGGGTGCCTCGGGGTCCGTGCGGGCGCCCAACCAGTACCACTCAGCGAAGTGAGCGGAGGTCGTCCAGGTCTTCTGGCCGTTCAGGATCCAGCCGCTCTCGACCTTTGTGGCCTTGAGCTGCATGGACGCGGCGTCGGAGCCGGCATTGGGCTCGGAGTAGCCGACGGCGAACTCGACCTCGTTGCGCAGGATCTTGGGGAGGAACTCCTCCTTGAGCGTCTCGTTGCCATGGCGGATGATCGTCTTGCCCACGATGCCGACGCCTTTTCCGATCTGGGGACCGCCGCGGCCGGCAAGCTGCTCGTTGAGGAGGTACTCGTAGACGCCCTCCCCCTCTTTACCGCCGTACTCATTGGGCCAGGTCATGCCCAGCCAGCCCCTCTCGCCCAGGGAGGCCATGAAGGCCCGACGCTTGGGGGTATCGACGATCTGGGCCATGTTCTCCCTGGTCAGGTCGAAGACCTCGGGATCGTCGTTGGCATCGAGGAAGGCCTCGACCTCCTTGACGAACGCCAGCTGCTCCGGCGAGAACTCGAAATCCATGGTGCTGCAACCCCCAGAGGACGGCCAGGATCTGACGGGGCGTCAGATTTCCGACGACATCATAGGACAGGGCCTCGAGGACGCCGGAGGCGAGAGGCGGTACCGGCTGATTTGGCTCAGGCGACGGTGAACGACATCGACCCGATGTAGGTCCCTGCGTATACCGACTCGGGGATGGACAGCGCGTAGTTCATCTCGAACAGGAAGGTCCCCCCGCTCTGGCCCGTGAGGGCGGAGCACAACGTGACCGGCGAGCCGAAGTTCCCACTGGTGGCAGGGAGGGCGTCCGGGTTCAAGTTCGGAGGGTTGTAAGGCGGAGCACCCGTCCCTCCAGTGAAGTCGGCTTTGCACGAACCGCCGCCGACCTCCAGGAAGTTCGGGGCGATCTGCCCATCGTGGACCCCATTGGAGGCCGTGTTGAGGGCCGCGGCACCAATGTCGGCGTTGCAGAACCCGACGACGCCGGCACAGAACGGGTTGGGGTTGCTCGACCCGCTGGACGTGAACGTGCCGGTGAGCGTCCAGCTGTCGAGCGGGCTGCCACGATTGTCCGAGATGAAGAGCGTGCCGCTGGGACCGCTGACCGTCTGCTCGAGGCCATCGAGTGTGATTGGCGGGAACTGGCTGAATTGGGCGCAAGCAAGCGACGGGCTCGAGCCGGTAGGCGCTGGACTCTGGTTCTCACCGTGGGGCGTGATGTATTCGACGGGCGGCGTGCAGCTGATGACGAGTTGGGCCGGGCTGACCTGCTCGGTGATGGGCTGGATGACCGGGGGCGTCCCGACATCGACCGTGACCGTTCCAGGTGCGGTGGAGCACACCGGCGGCGACTGACCGTCGCAGGCATTGAACTGGAATGTCTCCGTGGCCGCGCTGCTGTAGGTGTTCGACAGGTCGATCACCGGTGAACCCACCGCCGACTGGGTAACCGTGAGTTGCCCGATCGTTTGGGGACTTCCACCCACGAGGCTGAACGACGCCACCGGGTAGGACCCGGCAGCGGCGGTCAAGGTAACCGTGCCCGTGCCGCCCTCACCGACGCTCACCGTTTGGTTGACCGGCGTCGGCGGGGCGTCAACCAGGTTGACGTAGGCCGCAGCCGGAGGCGTGATGCCGTCGCCGACCGGAACGCCCGGCTGGGTGACGAAACCACCGGTTGCCGCGACCAGCAGCGTTCCCGGGCCACCGAACGATTGCGGCGGGAAGCCGGGCGTCGACTCGTTGGTCTGCGGGTACGACGGCATGGTGCCAGCTGCGTCTTGGTAACCGGTCTCGAGGCAGTTAGCCGTGCCGGTGCCGTTGCCGCCACTGGCAGCACCGAACTGGATTGGCAGAGCAATTTGCACCTGGATGCCCGAGATGCCGGTGAGCCCGACGTTAGACACACCACCGTTGAGGCCATTGGTCGTGAACGCCGTGGCCGAGCTGGCGAACGGCGACGACGTCAGGGTCACCGCGCTGTAGGCGGTGTAGGAGCCCGTGCTATTGGCCGAGGTAGGCGCCGAAAGGGTGATCGACGTGTTGGGCACGAAGCTCACGACTTCCTGCGACGTGATGCCGGTTCCGGCGATGCCGTCCCCCACGGCGACGGTGCCACCGGTGTAGCTGATGGTGGTATCGCCGGAGCTGAACGACACGCCCGTGAGCGCACTCCCGCCCGACGAAACCGCAGCGAACGCCGGACTCGGGGTGTAGCTCCCCGTGGCCGTGCCATCCGTAGAAGCGAAAGTCGCTCCCGTGAGGGCAATGTTCACCGTCGGTGTCAACACGGCGTTGTCGGCAAACTCGGCGAGGAACGGCCCCACCAGCGTGACCGAAGCCACGCCGTCGATGCCGAACGTCGCACCGGTCGGTGCCGCAGAGTCGGTCGTGGTGTTGACGTTCGTCGTCACGGCGAACGGCGCGGCCACACCCGGCTGAAGCGACGTGGTGCAGTCTTCCTCGTACACCGTGTTCGCATTACTTACGGCACCTGCGGGTGGTGCGGCGCTAAATGCGCCGAACGCCACAAGTCCCCCTCCACTGAAAGCGACCGTTGCCAAGCCAGCAGTGAGTCCCCGAATTCCGAACCGTCTCAAAAGAGTTTGTCTCCTCAAAATGGTGCCCTGGCCCCGCCACCCAAGGAAGCGGTTCAGCTTCCCGTTGGCAAGGCCTGTGGAGTCCGCGTCAGAGCTGACACAACGCACACGTGTCCTCCAAGCGATGACAAAAGTTGCCCCGTTGCCCCTTCCCCCGGGTGGTGTTCAACCCGGATCCTCCCGACCCCTCGGGAACCCGCTGGGTCCTCGTCTCCGGGCGCTCCGGCCCTGCGCCCCGCGAGATCATTGGTCCAACGACTGTTCAGGTCAAACGTAAACTCATCTGCCCAGCTCAGAGGCCTTGTTGGCGCCTAAACTCGTTCTGTGAGGGGAGCGGCCAGGATCGGCGTGTGGGTGGGCGCGGCCCTGTTCGGCCTTGGGGTCCTTGCCGTCGCCTTCGTGTCCTATCAATTGTGGGGCACGGCGCTCTACGAGGAGCAGGCCCAGTCCCACCTCACCTCGGAGCTGGCCCACCAGCTGCACCGCCCATTGCCAACGAGCGCCGACGGCCTCGCATCGTCGGCTTCTCGGGGCCGCGAAGGCCTTCCGCATCTTGCCACCCAGACGGTCCCGCTTGTGGCGGCCCCGGCCATCAACCAGCCCGTGGGCCTCCTCTCGATCCCCAAGATCGGCATCCTGGACACCATCGTGGAGGGGGTGGACGAGGAGCAGCTCGAGCAGGGTCCGGGTCACTACCCAGGGACCCCGCTGCCGGGCGAGGCCGGCAACGTGGCCATCGCCGGGCACCGGGTGACCTATGCCCATCCCTTCTACAACCTCAACGCGCTGGCGCCGGGCGACAACGTCTACATCCTCACCAAGCAGGGATTTTTCCGTTACACGGTGACCGGCAGCCAGGTCGTGGACCCGTCGGACCTGGCGGTGCTGGACGCCGCGCCGGGCCAGTCGACGCTGACGCTGACCACATGTAATCCCCGCTACAGCGCCTCGACCCGCCTGGTCGTGACGGCGGACTTCGACGGCCGGACGGCCTCGGTGTCAGCTGCGAGCTCGTCTCGGTCCGCGGCCGTTCGGCGGCCGGCGGGCGAGGGCGACGGACTCGGCGCAGGCGGGGGCCCGGTCCTTCCGGCCCTCGTGTGGGGAGTAGTAAGCCTCGGCCTTGGCGTCTGCTCGGTCATCCTCTTCGGCAGGGTCCGTCACTGGTGGCGCCTGGCCGTCCTCCTCGTTGCGATCCCCGCTGTGGGGCTGTCCCTCCTGGTGTGCTTCGAGCACATCAGCCTGGCCTTGCCGGGTAGCTACTGACGCATCGGGCGGGCGGGGCGTCGCACGACTCAGACGCCGGGCTGCACGGGCTCGGCAGGGGTAATCCGCTCGTCCGGAGCCCTGGAGTTGTCGTCCTTCGAAGCGGATGAAGGTGAAGGCGCGTGCTTCCGCTCGTAGCGGCGACGCATCGCGTTCCGTGTGACGACCAGCGCCAGCTGGGCGATGGCCAGCGCCACGATCAGCAACCCGAACGGCCACTGGGCGGCGGGGACCATGACGGTGTCTAGCTGGCCGCCGCCCCTGTCGACGTTGATGTAGAGCGACAAATTCCCTACGGAGAGGGCCGGGAAGGTCACCCGAACGAGATACGACCTGACTTGCCCTGGGCTGATCCCTGGGAGCCGACCCGTGTACACCGGTGTCGAGTCGAGTGTGACGAACACATGCACCGAGGAGGTTGGAGCGCTCCCCGTGTTCTTCAGGAAGAGTGCCAGGGTCCGACTGACCTTCAGTCCGAACCACGCGCCAAAGGGCCTGGAACCGAGGAGCTCGGCGTTGACCACGACGACTTTGCTCGAGGGTGTCTGTGGCGGCGAAATCGGAGCGGGGTTGTTGCTCCCTCCCTCTATGAAGATGGGAGCCGTCAGTTTCGAGGTGTCTGCAAGCGGGAAGGCGGCGACGACGCACGGACACGCCGTCGGTGGGAGCACCACAGAGAGTGGCGAGGTCAAAGTCCCGTCGGGACCGGCCTGGGCGGTAGCTGTCGCGGCACCGGCGCAATCGGACGAACCGTCGATCGCGCTGTCACCGCATACCTCTAGTTGGTAGATGCTGCGTGATGGAAGCCCCGTGGCGCTCACCTGTACCGTCTGTCCGGCTGCCGCCATCGGCGGGCTCACCGTCAGAGCAGGTACCGACGCGCCCGCAGCAACCTCCGGGACGGTGCTCCACACAACGGCACCAATAAGGATCGCGAGACTCGTCATGATTCCAACGTGCCGGCGAAGGCGAGTGCGCGACGCAGCGATGTCGGATCCAAAGGACCCGGCGTGATTCCTCACTGAGTGGCCCCTCGATTCCGGCGAACGGGGCCCGGCGCCCCAGCAGAGCTCCCGTTGGCACTCCACCACCGCTCCTCAAGTCGACGACGGCAAGCTCGCACACGCGTGTTCGAGCTTGACAAAGCTCCCGACCTCGGCAAGCAATCCACCGACATTGGGGACTGGGCGCAGCTTTTGTCGAGGCCTCGTCGTGGTGGTGGTGGTCGTCGCCGTGCTCGTGGCCTTCTTGAGGTCCTCTGCGTTCGTTTTCACCGGGACGTACTGTGCAGCGTCGGCTTTGGACGCAACCTCCTCCAGGTCAAGACGCCACTCCGTGTAGTTGCTTGCGTGGTACGCGACTGCTGCCTGGGTAATCAGCTGGCAGATGGCGACATCGGCGGGACCTGGTGGCGGTGATGTTCCGGTGGTCGAGGTGCTCTGCGCGCTCGGGCTCGAGCCGCCACAGGCGGCCAGCGAGACGACACACATGATCACCATGAGCCCCATCGCCAGGTGCGAACGGATCGAACGGCTCACTGCGACACTCCTATCTGTTGCAGGTCCGCCGTCGGATCTTCATCGGAGTGGTTGGGCGCCTCGGATTCGGCATAGCCACTACCCTGGTCTCGCCGGCGCATAATCGCGAACACCAACAGCGCAATCACTCCCACGACGAGAATTATTGCGAGGGCGTAGAGACCCCACGGCGTCGCCGAGGTGGAGGTCTCGAAGGTCTTTTCGAATCCGGCACCGCTCACTTTCCCTACAACGGCAAACTGGCCATGGGCGAAGGTCGAAAGCGTAAACGGAGCGGTGAGCTGTGCGGTTTGCCCGACGAACAATTTTCGAGCGGGCGGACTGGAGATGACGTAGTCGTCGGACCCTCGCACCCAGTGCGCGATGACCAGCGGGCGAACGGGGTGCGTGCCGGCGTTGTGCACCGTGAGGACCAACTCCCTTGGTGCCGCGGCACCGAACCAAGCCGTCCACGAGCTGTCCGCCACAACGTGAACGTCAGACACCGTGACGCGCGGGAGGTCAAGGGAGGGCACCGTGGGCTGCACCCCACTGGGTGCCCCGGCGATGTCGATCGGCAGAGTTTCGCCAGCACTTGCGTGCGCCTGCGAAACCGCCTCCGTGACCAGGACCACACAGGGACAGGGCACCGGGGGCACCGTCACCACGATCGGCGCCGCGACCACGCCGTTGTCAGCTGGACCAAAGGTGATGGCGCCGGTCGTGTCGCAGTCCTGGCTTCCCTCCACTCCTCCCCGACCGCACACGGCTGCCTGCAGCACGCGGTCTGGTGGCCAGTGGGCGCCGTTGATTGTCACCGTTTGTCCAGGGGTGGCGGTCGTACTGCTCAAACTGAGAGACGGCAGACCCGGGACGCCAGGGGTTGTACTCGATTGGGACGCTGCAGCAGGAACCGAAGACACCAACACGCAGACAAACCCCATTGCGGCCAACAGGCGCGGCACGGGCCTCTGCATCGGCTTAGACGCCGGACGGAACCGCAACTGGTTCGGCCCCTGCGGGTTCGCCGGGCGCGACCGGTACGCGCCGGCGGCGGAGGAACCATAGTAGGCCGATGAGCCCGAGGATGATCACAATGATTACCCACGGAATGATCCACGCGGTCGCGACCGCGCTCGTTGTCCCGGCTGCCGATTTCACGGTGAGGCTGGCGGTCAGCCGCAGGAAGGCTTCGGTGCTCTTGAACTTGTAGGACACCGTCACCGAGTTCTGCGGCAACAGCGACGAGAACACCCGTGGCGGCACTGTCAATGCTGAGCCGATGAGCGGTGACACGCTGAGCTTCGCCGTGGGGTTCAGGATCTCATTCCCTGTGTTGGTCAGCGTGTAGGTCACGGTTGAGCTGACCGGGCCTCCCACAATGCCAGCCCAGCCCGACGGATTGATGGAGAGCTTCGTGATGGAAAGGCCGGGGTGCAACGGTCCCCGAAGTCGAACGTACACGCGCGCCGCGACGTTTTGGTACACCTCAAAGGTCAGGTTGCCCCGTCTCTCGATCGACGGATTGACGGTCTGCAGAACGACCCCGCCGGCGTAGTCCCCCGGAGTCACTCCGGGTGGGATGTCAACGGTGAAAGGCACGTTCGCCAGCGTGTGCGCGGGGAGGGTGAAACCGAATGTGCTCAGCTTGATCCACGAGCCCACGTACCGCAACGGAGCCTCTGGTGGGTTGAGCGCGAAACCACCGCCTTGAGCATTAATGGCATCGGCCGGAAAGAGCTTGAACGCGATGGCCTGAGCAGTCTGATTCGTCACCGTGACCGCGTCGGAAACCGTGGATCCCGGGTTCACGAGGTAGTTGAACCAGATGCGGGGGTTCTGACCCTGAATCGTCACCGGGAAGATCGAGTAGCGGCCATTATTTGCGGCCGAAGCTGACGGGCTCCCGACCGCCACGTTGAGCGCCACGAATGACAGGGGGATGAACAACCCGAGGACTAGCAACGTCCTCAAGCCAAAGAACAACCGAGTCTTCACGCGTCCCCCCATTCCTCTCGATGTGAACGCCAAAGAGTAGAGGCCGAGAGTAGCGGATGGGCGGCACCTTCAGCGTGCCGCCCATCCATCTACTGCTCTGTTTCCACTACAGCTTCAGTGGACTCCTAGCCCACGGTGTACTGGACGGTTCCGTAGTAGTTCCCCGCGTACACCGACTCAGGGATGGTCAGTGTGTAGGTCGCGTTGTAGAGGAACGTTCCACCGCTCTGTCCGACCGAAGCCGAGCAGAGAGTCACCGGACTCCCGAAGTTGCCACCCGCGGTGGGCGTCGCGTCCGGGTTCAGGTTCGGTGGGTTGTACGCCGGGGTCCCCGTGCCGCCAGTGGCGTCGGCGGTGCAGCCGATGCCGCCGACCTGGAGGTAGTTGGGGGCAATCTGCCCGTCGTGCGCACCGTTGGTCGCGGTGTTGAGGGCCGCGGCCCCGACGCTGGAGTTGCAGAAGGCGTCAACGCCGGCGCAGCTCGCGTTCGGGTTCTGACCGTTGCCACCACCGATCGCCGTCGGGATGAAGGTCCCTGTCAGCGTCCAGCTGTCCGTCGGGGAGCCACGGTTGTCCGAGATGTAGATCGTCCCTGGGTTCGATCCACTCGGGTTCCCACCGGTCTCGCCCGTCGTTCCGGTGACCGTCTGCTCCAGGCCGTCGAGGGTGATCGGCGGGAACTGGAACTCGGGGCACTGCAGGAGCGGGTTGGACCCAGTCGGAGCCGGGCTCTGGTTCTGGCCGGCCGGCGTGATGTAGTTGGCCGGCGAGTCACAGCTCAGAACGAGCTGCCCAGCGGACACATTCTCCGTGAACGGCTGGATGACCGGCGGGGTGCCGATGTCGACCGTGACCGTCCCCGGCGAAGGGGTGCAGACCGGCGGGGACTCACCGTCGCAGGCGTTGAACTGGAAGGTCAACACCACTGCGGTGGCACCGGTATCCGACAGACTGACGGCGCCCGTGGAGGGGTCGGTCAGCGTCACCGTGAGGCGACCACCCAGGGTCTGGGGGCTGCCGCCGACCAGGCTGTAGCTGGCCACCGGGAAACTGCCGGCGTTGGCCGACAACGTGATGTTGGCGGACCCACCCTCACCGAGGTTGACCGTCTGGCTGTTGGCGGTCGGTGGAGCGCTCACCAAGCTGACGTAAGCCGCGGTGGGAGGCGTGATGCCGTCACCAGCGGTAACACCAGGCTGCGTGATGAACCCACCGGTCGCTGCAACGAGCGGCTGGACCGGGCCACCGAGCGCTTGCGGCGGGAAGCCGGGGGTCGACTCGTTGGTCTGGGGGAACGACGGGTTTTCGCTGGCGTCCCAGCCGGTCTCGAGGCAGTTGGCCGCGCCGACACCGTTGCCGCCACTAACCGCACCGAATTGGACCGTCAGCGCGATGTTCACACCGATGCCCGACACGCCGGTGATCCCGACATTCGCCGTCCCACCGTTGACGCCGTTGGTCGCGAACGCCGTGGCTGAGCTGGCGAACGGAGACGTCGTCAGGACCGCGCCGGTGTACGAGGTGTAGGAGCCGGCGCTATTGGCCGAGGTAGGCGCCGAAAGGGTGATCGACGTGTTGGGCACGACGCTCACGACCTCCTGGGAGCTGAGGCCGGTACCGGCGATGCCGTCACCGACTGCCACCGTCCCACCGGTGTAGCTGATAGTGGTGTCACCGGAGCTGAACGACACGCCCGTCAGTGCGGATGAGCTGTAGTACGACGCACTTTGCGGGATGGTCGACGTTAGGCTGTAACTACCGGTCGCCGTGCCGTCCGTCGACCCGAAGGTCACGCCTGAAAGTGTCAGACCGACACCCGCGGGGGTTAGGACGGAGTTGTCGGCGAACTCGGCGAGGAACGGTCCCGCGAGGAAGACCGACAGCGCACCAGAAATGCCGAAGTGGACGCCGTTCGGCGCCGCTGTGTCCGTGGTGGTGTTCACGTTCGAGATGAACTCGAAGGGAGCGGCCACTCCGGGCTGCAGCGACGTCGTGCAGTCTTCCTCGTATGTCGTGTTCGCATTGCTGACGGCACCTGCTGGCGGTGCGGCGCTAAACGCGCCGAACGCCACAAGCCCGACTGAACCGAGAGCCACTGCAGCAAAAGCGCCCGTAGCTCTCCTCAATCTTGTGAGTCTCAAGGTTTGTTTCCTCTCATTACAGGTGACCCTGTTCCCCTCCAGCACAGAGACCCCAAAGGGTTATTGATGAGGAAGTACAGACACGAACCACCGAAAGCTCGCGCGTCAAAACGACTTGAAGTCATCGACGCGAACGCGGTGGCCGAGAGTGCTCCCCCCAACCGACGCGAAGTTCCCCGTTGCCCCCTTTCCCCCCGGCACGGGTACTGCCCGCAGCGGGTTCCTCCCGACCTCCCCGGTCAAGCCCGTCGAGGCTCCATCCTCCAAGAGCACCCCCGCTGCGTGCTCGGCGAGATCATTGGTCAAACCGCCGTTTGAGTCAAGTCCATTTCTTACAATCTTTTTGCAATCAACGGTGCAAGGGGAAATCCATGTGTATCCAGCACGTGTCTGCCCTATCCATCGAACGGGATGCGAGTTGCCCTGCGAAGGATGCTCAATGTGTGCTACGCGAAAATCGCTGCCGGAAGGAATCTCGTCTGACGCGGAAGGGTTGGGTATCGGCACGATTTCGCGCAGCGGTCAAACGCCTCAGCGCAGACCTATGGTTTCGTGCGAACTCCAGCGAGCGACGCGAAAGACAGATCCAAAGGGCCGAGTACGTGGCGGTTTGTTGCATTTAGGTACAACCACTGATTCGAATCAAAACAAGTTGAGACAGGTGTGATATCGCGTTCACGAGTGCTTCCGTCATCGCTTCGTGCTTGACGTACAACCCAGGATGCGGGAAAACTGCCGTCCCGAAGGGAGGGGCGCATTAGCGCCTTGGGGGTGAGCAATGCGACGGATCAGGCGAGGCCGGCTGTTACCCGAAGCCGTTGGCGTCGCGGTACTTCTGGCGGCTCTCGCAGCGGCTTTCGTGATCACGACACCGGCGTCGGCCAGTGCCGTGCTTCAGGTGACTCCCGCAACCGGTCTGACCGCCGGCCAGGTGGTATCCGTCAATGGATCCGGCTTCGACACGAGCTCCGAGGGCGGGATTCTCGAGTGCAACAACGACGCCAGCCAGCCGACTATGTCGGTGCTCGGCAACGACATCCCGGTGTCGTGTACTAGCCCCCTTAGCAATCTCACCTCGACCAACTCAAGCGGAAACCTGTCTGCGTCGTTCACCGTCAAGACAGGAGTCGTGGGCCCACCAGGGACGGGTACCGACAGCAGCGGCGGGAGCGCCACGACCGACGCCGCCAGCTATCCGTGCCCGCCCACCCAAGCTCAAATGAACGCCGGCGTCTCGTGTGTGATCTCGTTTGGCGACCTCGGTGGCGCGAAGGCCAGCCTGCCTATCACCTTCGAAAACCAGGCCAGCCCGACCTCGACCACCACGACGACCGCAGCAGCCGCGACGACGGCCACGACCGTGCCGCTGCCCGGCTTTCTCACGGTCGTGGCCGGTCAGGCCACGATGATCCAGGGCGCCGGGTTCTCGCCGGGTGAAGCGGTCACGGTCGACATCTACTCGACGCCCATCAAGTTGGGGTCGTTCCTCGCGAGCGGACAGGGCATCGCGAGCGGGTTCGTCACTATTCCCCTGAACACGGTTGTGGGGTACCACACGCTGACAATGACCGGGAGCACGAGCGGCCACGTGGACTCCATCCCAGCCTGGATCATCATGGGAACAGTGGTGACCTCGAGTTCCTCGCCGGCGACCTCTGTGCAGGCTGTGGCCTCGACCGCAGCACCGAGCGCCGGCACGCCGAACATGAACGCAGCGTCGCTCGCCTACACGGGCGCCGGGCACGGCGTGTGGCTGACCCTTGTAGGTGCCGTCATCCTGCTCGACCTGGGCTACCTGTTGATGACAACGTTCCGCCGACCGCGTGCGTTCGCACGCGCGTTGGCCCGGTCGATCCGACGGCCATTCCCCTCGGGCTGACGTACGAGCGGCTGGCTGATCGCCCGGGCTATCTTGCGCCTCCCCTCGCCGTCAGGAGTCAGCGGGTTCCGACTCGGACGACTCCTCGGGCTCGGGCGACAGCCGTTTCCGTCGCCGTCTGCGCCGGGCAAGCACGACGGCCAGCACGGCGAGCGCGATGACGATCACCACCAGCAGCGCCCACGGCACAGTCCAGGCCGACGCAGACGCGTTCGTCCGGCGCGCGCGCCGCGGATCTCGACCGTGGCGCGCAAGTGTCCGAACGCGCTGATCCCGGGGAAGTCGAGCGAATACCTGAGAGTATTCCCTGGTAGAAGCTGGTTTATGGTGAAGGTCCGTCGGCTGGCCGTCCCGAAGGGTGTCGTCAGTTCGACCTGAGCCAGCGGCGACTGGACGGTGTTCCCGCCGTTCGTCACGGCGAAGTTCACGTGCGCTTCGACACTGCCTCCGAACGCACTGGCCACCGAGTTGTGGACTGCCAGCGACATGTGCCGGATCGCCAACGCAGGGTCGAGGGGGCCGACGACCCGTCCATAAACCCGGACACCCACCGCGAGGACCACCGTGATGGGGACTGAGCCGGAGTTCGACGTCGTCCCTTGCGTCTGTTCCGCCACGATCCCGCCGACGTGGTCGCCCGGGGTCGCCTGCGGGGGCGGAAGGATCGTAAAGGGCACGGCCGTGAAGCTCCGAGCCGGCACTCTCAAGTCAGAGAACGGAAGCTTGATCCAGTTCCCGATGTCCACCTGGACGTCGCTGCGGCGGCGCAGAGACAGGCCGCCGCCCGGCGTGTTGAACGCGTCCGAGCCGTAAAGATGGAAGGTCAGCGGCGACGTGGTGTAGTTCGCAACGGTCACCGAGTCGCTGTACGGCTTGCCCGGCGTGAGTTCCGGCTGGAACACCTCTCGAGGCGCCTGCCCCCTCAGGGTGGTCGGAAAGACAGACCACATGCCGTTGCTCGCCGCCCGCGCCGGAGGGGACGCCACCAGGCCCAGCGACACACCGAGGACGGCGAGCACCACGAACATCTGGTACCGGACTGGCCCACGCATGGCCACCCTCTGCACTCTGATCCTGGTCATGTGAGTGACCATGATGATCGATCGCCGCGTCATCGAGACGGCGCGTCTCACGGCTGTGCCCAGCGTCGGGCCATGCCCGATCCGCCAGCCCTAAAAGGCCAGGTACTCGACCGTCGCCATGTAATGGCCTGCGTAGATGCCCTCGGGGATGGTCAGGCTGTACGTCGATCCCACCTTGAACGTCCCTGCGCTCTGCCCAGGTGGGGCAGAACAAAGAGCAACTGCGCCGCCCCCGGCGGGGAATGCCCCTCCCGGTCCCGGCTGCGGGCTGGGATTCGAGTTGCCGCTCACTGCTGTGCACGTGACGTTCCCGACCGAGAAGTTCGAGGCGGGGATCTGTCCTTGTGGGTTGCTGGCAGCCGCACCCACGTCGGCGTTGCAGAAGGTGGCGACGGAGTTACAGGCAGCGTTCACGTTCCCGGGAGTCGGCACCAAGTAGGCGCTCATCGACCATCCGTACTGGGAGAGGCCGCGGTTGTCCGAGACATAAAGCGTGGCCCCGGGCGCTTGCACGGTTTGCTCTGCCCCATCCAGGGTGGCCGGCGGTAGGTCGATGTTCTGGCACGTCGATGCCGGTTGTCCCGGAAGCGGTGCGCAACTCAGGGCGAGCTGCCCGCCGGTGACCGAGAAGGACGACGACGTCGCCGACGTGTACGACGGCGAGCTCGACGCCACAAAGGTGTAGCCCGTGCCGACGGCGCTGATCGACAGGTTGGGGAAGGTGACGACCCCCGCCGAGACGGTAAGAGCCGAGCCGCCACCGAGCGTCCCACCGCCGGGGTTGGTCCCAATGGCCAGGCTCACCTGGGTCGCGCTATCGCCCGTCTCGACGTTGCCTTCGGCGTCCTCGACCGCCACGGTCACGGGCGGCGTCATGTCGGATCCGGCGACGGTGTTGGAGGGTCCCTGGAAGAAGGCCAGCTGTGCGGCCGGGCCTGGCGTGATGTCGAACGCCGACGAGGTCGCGTCCGTGTTCGAGGGGGCGCTTGACGCGACCAACGTGTATCCGGTGCCTACCTTGTCGATGGAAAGGCCGTTGAAAGTCGCCACGCCGGCCGACACTGTCTGCGCCGCTCCGCCGGTCAGCGTCCCGCTCCCCGGATTCGTCCCGATGGCGAGGCTCACCTGCGTCGTGTCGTCCCCGGACTCGATGTTGCCCTCGGCGTCCTCCACCGCCACCGTGAGGACAGGCGTGATCGCTGCGCTGGCCTGCGAGTCCGTCGGGTCCTGCACGAAAGCGAGCTGCGTGGCCGGACCTGGAGTGATGTCGAACGTCGACGACGTCACGTCCGGATCGGAGGGCGAGCTCGAGGCCACCAATGTGTAGCCGTTGCCGACCTCATTGATCCAGAGCGCGGAGAACGTCGCCACGCCCGAGGACACTGTGATGGCTGAACCTCCACTCAGCGTGCCGCCGCCCGGATTCGCCCCGAGGGTCAATGTGACCTGCGTGGCGTTGTCACCGCTTTCGACGTTGCCAAAGGCGTCCTCGACCGCGACGGACACCGCAGGAGCGATGGTGGCGCCAACGTCGGTCGCGCCGGGATCCTGCCCGAAGACGAGCTGCGCCGGCGTTCCGGGGCTGACGGCGAACGCCGACGACGTCGCAGCGGTGTAGGACGGACTGCTGGCGGCGATGAGTGTATAGCCGGTACCGATCTTGTCGATTGACAGTGCCGAGAAGGTCGCGACGCCTGAGGACACTGCAATCGGCCCACCCCCGGTCAAGGTTCCATCGCCGGCATTCGTTCCGAATGCGATGCCCACGGTGGTCGTGTTGTCGCCGGTCTCGACGTTGCCGTTGGCGTCTTCGACGGCGACGGTGACCGCGGGCGTCATGGCCGTGCCCGCCGCCGTGTTGGTCGGGCCCTGAACGAAGGCCAGCTGCGTGGGCGTCCCCGGGGTGATGTTGAACGCGGACGAGGTGGCCCCGGTGTTGGAGGGCGAACTGCTCGCTGCCAGCGTGTAGCCGGTTCCGGCCTTGTCGATCGAGAGCCCGCTGAAGGTCGCCACGCCGGCCGCGACGGTCACCGCTCCTCCACCAGTGAGCGTCCCCCCGCCCGGGTTGGTCCCAATCGCGAGGCTGACCGTCGTCGAGTTGTCCCCGGTCTCGACGTTGCCATTGGCGTCTTGGACCGCGATGGTGAGCGCCGGCGAGAAGTTGGAGCCGGCGGTCGTGTCGGTCGGCCCGTGGACGAAGGCCAGCTGCGTGGGCGCCCCCGGGACGATGTTGAACGCGGAGGAGGTAGCCCCGGTGTAGGAGGGCGTGCTCGATGCCGTGAGCGTGTAGCCGGTTCCGGCCTTGTCGATCGAGAGCCCGCTGAAGGTCGCCACGCCGGCCGAGACGGTCACCGCTCCTCCACCAGTGAGCGTCCCCCCGCCCGGGTTGGCCCCAATCGCCAGGCTCACTGTCGTCGAGTTGTCCCCGGTCTCGACGTTGCCGTTGGCGTCTTCGATGGCCACCGTGAGCGCCGGCGTCATGGCCGTGCCCGCCGCCGTGTTGGTGGGGCCCTGGACGAACACCAGGTCGTTGGCCGCTCCTGGCGCAATGTTGAACGTCGACGAGGTCGCCGCCGTGTACGACGGCGTGCTCGATGCTGTCAGTGTGTAGCCGGCTCCAGTAGAGCTAATGGACAATCCGGAGAACGTCGCGACGCCGGCGGAGACGGTGGTGGCTCCCCCACCGCTCAACGTCCCTCCCCCCGGGTTCGTCCCAATTCCGAGCGTCACGGTGGTGGCGTTGTCCCCCGTCACGACGTTGCCGTTGGCGTCTTCGACTTCCACTGTCACAGCCGGGGTGATCGTTGATCCTGCATCAGCGTTGGTCGGACCCTGCACGAAGACGAGCTGGGTCGGCGTCCCGGGGTTCACCTCGAAGGCAGACGACGTGGCCGGCGAATACGACGGAGTGCTCGACGCGGCGAGGGTGTAGCCGGCCCCGACCTTGTCGATCGACAGCCTACTGAAGGTCGCGATACCCGCAGAGACCGTCACCGCCGAGCCACCTGTCAGCGTGCCTCCGCCGGCATTAGTGCCAAAGGCCAGACTCACTTGCGTCGCGCTGTCCCCCGTCTCGACGTTCCCCTGTGCGTCCTCAATCACCACAGTCACCGCTGGGTCCATAGCGGTATCCGCTCCCACGTCGCTCGGCTGCTGGACGAAGGCGAGTTGGGTCGCAGGACCGGGAGTGATGTTGAACGCGGACGAGATGGCCCCGGTGTTAGAGGGCGAACTGCTCGCTGCCAGCGTGTAGCCGGTTCCGGCCTTGTCGATCGAGAGCCCGCTGAAGGTCGCCACGCCGGCCGAGACGGTCACCGCTCCTCCACCAGTGAGCGTCCCCCCGCCCGGGTTGGTCCCAATCGCGAGGCTGACGGTAGTCGAGTTGTCCCCGGTCTCGACGTTGCCATTGGCGTCTTCGACCGCGATGGTGAGTGCAGGGCCGATGGTGGAATCGGATTGGGTGGAAGTCGGTTGCTTAACGAAGACCAGCATGTTGGCTGCGCCCGCCGAGATATCAAATGAGCCCGAAGTGGCGCCAGTAAGCGACGGTGAACTCGACGCCGTCAACGTGTAACCCTCCCCGGTCAGGTTGATGGAAAGACCCGTGAAGGTCGCCACACCCGCAGAGACCGTCACGGCCGAGCCTCCGGTCAGTGTCCCGCCGTTCGGGTTGGTCCCGATCGACAGACTCACCTGGGAGGCGTTGTCGCCGGTCTCGACGTTGCCATAGGCGTCGACTACGGCCACCGTCACATCTGGAGTGATCGATGAGCCCCCTGTGGCGTTGCTGGGTCCCTGGATGAATGCCAGGTGGTCCGCAGCCCCCGGTTCCATGTTGAAGGCGGCCGACGAGGCGGCAGCATACGACGGAGTGCTCGACGCCGCGAGCGTGTAACCAGTTCCGACCTGATTAATCGAAAGACCAGCGAAGGTCGCCACGCCCGCCGACACCGTGACGGCCGAACCACCGCTGAGTGTGCCGCTACTCGGATTGGCCCCGATGGCGATGCCCACGGTGGTCGTGTTGTCGCCGGTCTCGACGTTGCCGTTGGCGTCTTCGACGGCGACGGTGACCGCGGGCGTCATGGCCGTGCCCGCCGCCGTGTTGGTCGGGCCCTGGACGAAGGCCAGCTGCGTGGGCGTCCCCGGGGTGATCTTGAACGCGGACGAGGTGGCCCCGGTGTTGGAGGGCGAACTGCTCGCTGCCAGCGTGTAGCCGGTTCCGGCCTTGTCGATCGAGAGCCCGCTGAAGGTCGCCACGCCGGCCGCGACGGTCACCGCTCCTCCACCAGTGAGCGTCCCCCCGCCCGGGTTGGTCCCAATCGCGAGGCTGACCGTCGTCGAGTTGTCCCCGGTCTCGACGTTGCCATTGGCGTCTTGGACCGCGATGGTGAGCGCCGGCGAGAAGTTGGAGCCGGCGGTCGTGTCGGTCGGCCCGTGGACGAAGGCCAGCTGCGTGGGCGCCCCCGGGACGATGTTGAACGCGGAGGAGGTAGCCCCGGTGTAGGAGGGCGTGCTCGATGCCGTGAGCGTGTAGCCGGTTCCGGCCTTGTCGATCGAGAGCCCGCTGAAGGTCGCCACGCCGGCCGAGACGGTCACCGCTCCTCCACCAGTGAGCGTCCCCCCGCCCGGGTTGGCCCCAATCGCCAGGCTCACTGTCGTCGAGTTGTCCCCGGTCTCGACGTTGCCGTTGGCGTCTTCGATGGCCACCGTGAGCGCCGGCGTCATGGCCGTGCCCGCCGCCGTGTTGGTGGGGCCCTGGACGAACACCAGGTCGTTGGCCGCTCCTGGCGCAATGTTGAACGTCGACGAGGTCGCCGCCGTGTACGACGGCGTGCTCGATGCTGTCAGTGTGTAGCCGGCTCCGGACTTGTTGATGGACAGACCTGTGAAGGTCGCGACGCCCGACGACACTGTGACCAGCCCGCCGCCGGTCAGCGTCCCTCCACCCGCGTTGATCCCGATCGACAGACTAATTTGAGTCGAGTTGTCCCCCGTCTCGATGTTGCCATTGTCGTCCTCCACCGCCACTGTGACCGCGGGTGCAATCGCCGAGCCGGCTTGGGCGATGGTCGGGCCTTGGACGAACGTCAGCTGATTAGCCGTACCGGGGCTGATCGTGACTGCGGCTGAGGTCGCTGGGGTGTAGGAGGGGGAACTGGAGGCGATGAGGGTGTACCCGGCGCCGGCGGTGTTGATGGAAAGGCCCGAGAAGGTGGCTATACCTGAGACAACCGTGACGGCCGAACCACCGCTGAGTGTGCCGCTACTCGGATTGGCCCCGATGGCGATGCCCACGGTGGTCGTGTTGTCGCCGGTCTCGACGTTGCCGTTGGCGTCTTCGACAGCGACGGTGACCCCGGGCGTCATGGCCGTGCCCGCCGCCGTGTTGGTCGGGCCCTGGACGAAGGCCAGCTGCGTGGGCGTCCCCGGGGTGATGTTGAACGCGGACGAGGTGGCCCCGGTGTTGGAGGGCGAACTGCTCGCTGCCAGCGTGTAGCCGGTTCCGGCCTTGTCGATCGAGAGCCCGCTGAAGGTCGCCACGCCGGCCGCGACGGTCACCGCTCCTCCACCAGTGAGCGTCCCCCCGCCCGGGTTGGTCCCAATCGCGAGGCTGACCGTCGTCGAGTTGTCCCCGGTCTCGACGTTGCCATTGGCGTCTTGGACCGCGATGGTGAGCGCCGGCGAGAAGTTGGAGCCGGCGGTCGTGTCGGTCGGCCCGTGGACGAAGGCCAGCTGCGTGGGCGCCCCCGGGACGATGTTGAACGCGGAGGAGGTAGCCCCGGTGTAGGAGGGCGTGCTCGATGCCGTGAGCGTGTAGCCGGTTCCGGCCTTGTCGATCGAGAGCCCGCTGAAGGTCGCCACGCCGGCCGAGACGGTCACCGCTCCTCCACCAGTGAGCGTCCCCCCGCCCGGGTTGGCCCCAATCGCCAGGCTCACTGTCGTCGAGTTGTCCCCGGTCTCGACGTTGCCGTTGGCGTCTTCGATGGCCACCGTGAGCGCCGGCGTCATGGCCGTGCCCGCCGCCGTGTTGGTGGGGCCCTGGACGAACACCAGGTCGTTGGCCGCTCCTGGCGCAATGTTGAACGTCGACGAGGTCGCCGCCGTGTACGACGGCGTGCTCGATGCTGTCAGTGTGTAGCCGGCTCCGGACTTGTTGATGGACAGACCTGTGAAGGTCGCGACGCCCGACGACACTGTGACCAGCCCGCCGCCGGTCAGCGTCCCTCCACCGGGATTCGACCCGATGGCAAGGCTTACCGCCGTGGAGCTGTCGCCAGTCTCGACGTTGCTTGCGGCGTCCTCCACGGCAACCGTCACCGTGGGTGTGAGGGCAGTGTCCGACTGGGAATCAGTTGGCTGCTGCACGAAGGCCAACTGCGTAGCAGGCCCGGGAGTGAGAGTGAGGGTCGACGACGTGGCCACAACAATCCCGTCCGCCGTGTCGGTCGCCGAGAAGGTGTAGTTGCCGACCGGACCACTGATCGAGCAGCCGGCGAACGTGACCATGCCCGCGCTGCTCGATGACACAGGGTTGGTCGCGCAATTGAGCGTCGCGGTCGGGCCCATCGGCTGGCTGGCGATAGCCAGTTGGACAGGATCGTTGTTGACGCCTGCCCCCGTGTAGTCGTTGATCGTCACCGCGGGCTGCGTCGGGAAGGCCGTGCCCGAGGCTGCACTGGTGCTTGGCTCGGTGCTGAACGACGAGTTGGCGGCGACGCCGCCCACCGTGTATTGGATGACCACTGAGCCCGAAGCGCCCGTGCTGCCCGCAGTACCCCCCTGCCCGTTCGCGGACGTGCTCGTCGCGCACTGCGTGCTCACGGCCCCGCAGTTGGCCCCCGTCGTCGTGATGTTCGAAAACGCCGCGGCCACTGACCCGCCATAGGCGCTGTCCCAGAAGGATGACGCGGCACCCCCTCCGGTGCCCGATGCTGACCCGTTGCCACTGCTGTCTGTCTGTCCTGTGGCGCCTCCACCGCCACCGAAGTAACCCCCGCCTCCACCTCCGCCTGCAGCATTGCCGACGCCCTGGGTCGCTGACCCGGCGTCTTCAGCAGACCCGCCAGTGCTGCCCGAGCCGGCGTTACCGTCCACCGCGCCGGACCCGGCCGCTCCTGCAGCGGTGCTTGAACCGCCTCCACCGCCCGTGCACGTTCCAGACCCGCTAGCGCCAGCGCAGCCGGTCGCATTTCCGGCACTTCCGCCGCTCGTCGAGGATGCTGCACCTTCACCACCCGTCGCGCCCGTTACCGCCGGCGGGGTCTGGCCACTCGAGACTGCACCGGCGGCGCCTCCCCCACCGCCTGCGACGCCAATAATCGTCCCTCCACCGCAGTTGGTGGATGCGGTCGCCACGATGCACAACGAGGTGCCACCACCGCCACCGCCTCCCGCGTTGTCACCCTGCGCGGTACCGCCGACCGCGCCGCTCCCTGTTGCTGTCGCCGAACCCACCCCCGAGTCGCCCTCGCCCGTGCCACCCGCGCCACCGGTGGGTGCAGTCGACCCCGCGCCGCCGCCACAGCCGAGATGTGAATAGAGCACTGACCCCGAGGGCAGGTTCGCGGCGGGGATGGTCGCAACAACCTGCGCCGCCCCGCCACCCTGGCCGCCCGCCGTACCGGTCCCGCTCGCGGCAGAGCCACCGCCGCCACCGCCGATCAGAGTGACCTGGGTGGAGACGATGCCGGCCGGCACTTCGAGTGTCGCGTTGTTGAACCAGCCGCTCGAGCATTCCCCCGTCGTCCCGCTGATCGTCTGGGTGTACACGTTCGAAGCCGCCGCGATCGTTGGCGAGTAGACCTCGGGCGCGACCGCGACGACGGCGGCGAGGGCGCCGATTGACATCACGGCGGCAGCCGAGGCAGCGATGAGGCGTTGGGGCCCGCGCCTGGCACGTGCGTGCCGTGCCCGACGCCCAGCGGAGCGCTCGCGCTTGGGGATCGACGGCGTCGAGCCTTCCGCGACCTCGCTATCCATCGGCGTCACCGCAACACGGCGATAGCAGCAGACGACATTGCACACTGAGCAGTGCGTTCTCGTCCGTGCCAGCCCGAAAGCCGGTCCACCAGCCCTCCCCGTTTCTCCCAAGTGTCCTTAGCCGTCCCGCCACAGGACCTTGGGGGAAACGCTCGGAGCCAACAGGTCGCCTGCCTGTCTCACTCCGGGCGGACCCCCTCACCGAGCCACCGTCCCTACAAGCGGCCAAATCGTACAGACGCATCTGGTGCGGTGCCACTGCACCCCCACGGAATTCTGTTGCGTGCTGCCCGTAAAGGGTGCAGAGCCGGTGCACACTTTTCGCGGGTGGAGGGTGATTCCGGGTCTCAGCGAGAATTTCGGGCCGCTCTGAGGCGGACCCAACCTTTGGGACAACCCCGACCCAATTGCGTTAAAGCTGGCGGCGAGACCTCTCGATTAGCGGCCGTTTCGTTCTATGACCTGGGGCAGGAAACCACCGTGCTCGACGCCGTCGGCCAGCACGACATTCGTCCGGTCGGCCCAGCCGGAGAGGATCTTTCCGTAGGCGCCGTCCCACAGACCGGTCATCCAGGCCGGGTAGATCCCACTGCTCGCAATGAGCCCGACGAACGAGTTGAAGACTGCCGTCTGCACCTCCGTCGAGGCACCCCGCAGTTCGTACGCCAATTTGCTCACGTACAAGCCGATGCCGTGTAAGGACCCGAGCGAGGGCTGGGCGCTCGTCGGGAACGATGCCAAGGCCGCGTTGGCCTGCGCGAACTGTGCGAAGCCGGTAGGGGCGATCCTCGGGTCGGAGTGCTCGACCGGGGTCGTTCCAGTCTCCACGTGGCCCGGGGGCGAGGTCAAGACGGGCTCCACGTGGTACGTCCGACTGAGGACGCTCGCGTCCTTGGCGGTCGACGGAATCAGCACGACCACGTTGCGGTGTGCCCGAGTCAAGTCTTCAAGCGGTGCTGATCCGAGTCCGGCTCCGAACGACGACGGGTTCGCAGCGACGTCAACGATTGTGGCGGGTCCGGCGCCCACGACACTCTTGGTGGCGAAGTTCGTCCAAAGCCCTTTGTCCGCAGCCGACGACGGATCGTGGTCATAACAGATCTGCGACAGGTCGACCACGACGGCTTCGGCCGGATGTGCCGATGCCCAATTGGCCACTTCGTCGAGATACTCGAACAGAGGCCAGCTGCTGTAGAGGTTCTGGGTCACGCGCCACCCTGTAACTGCGTTCCCGCCGCCGTTGTACCCAACGCTGAGGTCGATCCAGCGCACGCCGTCGTCGAGCTGCCGCGTGATCGTCTCGTCCTGCGTGCTCGAGAAGCGTTGGAGCTTGGTGCCTCCGAGAAGCGGACCGGCCGGGACGGACGTGCACCCGGAGCCGGCCTCGTCGACGAATGCTTCCGGGTCGAGGTTGAATGTCCCGGCGTTCTCCGCGCCGGGGAGGGCTAGGTACGAAAGCGGGACTTGCGCAAAGGACGGGTGAGCCTTGACGAGGCAGTGCATCCAATTGCTTGGGAAGGCGGTTGCGCAATTAATAGCCTGGGTCATTGAGGGCCACGCCTGGGCAGGCGGCGGGCCCGACGACGTCGAAGTTGAGGGCGCCGAGCTACACCCTGTACACAGGAGCGCCGTCGCGAGGAGCGCCCAGAAAGCGCAGAACCCCGTCGTCCCTGCCCTCACAGGGGAGTTTTAGCACCGTGGTCTGGCCGAAGGCCGTCGGATCAGGCGTCGGGATCTCGTCGCTCGACCACGTACGCAGTCACCGGTTCGTCGATGCCGCGCAAATCGACCGGCTCCAGGGGCCGCACCGACCACTCTCCCTCGTCGAGCTGAGCGACCGCCGCCTCGGTCGCCACCAACTCGCCGGGTGCGCCCACCTTCACCAACCGCGCGAGGAGGTTGACAAGCGGTCCGTAGTAGTCGCCCTCGCGAGGCGTGACCGGCCCCACCCCGACGGCGCCCCGGGCGGGAGGCAGCACGTCGTCGTCGCTCGCGGCGCGGCATACCTCGGTCCCAATGCGACACGCCGCGTTCGCATCTGGGGCGGCGAAGAATACGGCGTCTCCGATGGTCTTGACCACGCGGCCGCCGGCCAGCACGGCACTCGACCACGCGGCCGACTCGAAGCGTGTCAGTGCCAGGTTCTGGTCCCGTAGGTTCACGGTCTGCGACCACGCGGTGGATCCGACCAGGTCGACAAAGCCGAGTGCCACGATCTCGGTGGGACCGCCAGGCCCCTCGACCGTGTCGCCCTCGGAGGAGTTGGACCAGCCGCGACCGGCTTGGACCCTGCGCTGCGACCGTTCGAACTGGTCTATGACGGCTCGGGCCATCACGTCGGGGACAGGGAGGAAGGCCCGGGTAGCCGCTTCGGCGAGGCGCGCCCGGGCCAGCTCGTTGGGCCCCTCGTTGACCAAACCCGGGCCGAACTCCGCCCAGAAGAGCGCCACTGCGGCCTCCGCAATGTTCATCGCCGAGGCGCCGAGCACCCGGGTGAAGGCGAGGATGGCGTCATCGCCCATGAGCTCGGACCCCGCCTCGAAGGCCTCCATCAGGCCGACGAGGTCGGCCGACACCTCGCTCTCGGGCGTCGCGGGGATTCCTGCGGCGAGGAGGGCGCGCATGACGCGCGGGAGCTCCACTCCGCTGCGTCGGGCGATCTCCTTAAGCGGGACCAAGGTGGTCATGCCTTGGGTGACCAGGTCTCCAGCAAGGCCGGGGAGCCTGTCGACGCTGTGAGCGGCGACCATTTGTTCGATCGTGGCACCACGCTCGCTCAGGTACACGAGCAGCGCGAGCCGCTCCTTCGCGTTGGGGTCAGCCGGGTCGTACAACCCCGCTCTCTCCCAGGCGTCCGTCTCCACCGGCTGGCTCAGACGGCCCAGGTGAGCGTCGCCGAGAGCTGGGCCCGCGCCATTCCCTTCAGGCGCGTCTCGCGATGGCCGTCGAAAGCGAACTCGCCGGAGCCCTGGACCAGCTGCTCGGAGAGCGAGGAGACAAGAATCTCGCCCGGGCCGGCGGCGTCCGCCAGACGGCTGGCGACGATGACGGTGTGGCCCAAATAGTCATCGTCCTCGACGACGGCGTCACCGGTGTGGATGCCGATGTGGACGGCGATCTTTTCGCCCTCGGAGGAGACGTGTTCCCGAAAGGCGCGTTGGATGTCGATGGCGCATCGCATGGCGCGGGCCACGCCGCTGAACGCGACCATGAACCCGTCGCCCTGGACCTTGATCTCTCGTCCTCCGTTGCGAGCGAGGGCCTCGCGCACGACGCGGTGGTGCTCGTGCAGGACCCGGCGCGAGGCCTGGTCGCCCAGGCGCTCGGTGATGCCGGCGTAGTCGACCATGTCGCAGAACAGGATGGTGACAGTGCCGTCGTTCGGCAACCCGGCTGCGTCGTCGGACGCCTCAGGCGGCGTCGGTTCCGACGACGGGGTGGACGGTGAGGCTGAGGTCGACGTGGGCGTCGATGCGGAGGCCGATGTCGACGTCGACGTCGGTGGCGGTGGCGGCGGCGGCGGTGCTGGTGCGGTTGGCGTCACCGGATCGGCGGCGCCGGTGGGCTCGTCCCAGCGCGCCCGGTCGACGCGGCGCTGCGCGTGCCGCTGGGCGTGCAGCTCGCGGCGTATCTGGCGGCCGAGGGCGGCCAGGTCGACGGGGCCATCGGGTGCGACGGCAGCGGCGGCGTCGAACGCGTTCATGACGATGCTCGATGCCGACGTCCCCAGCTGCTTCGCCGACCGGATGGGCCGGCTCTTCACCTCGATACCGCCCATGACGGCGAAGCCACGAATGATGATGCGGGGTGAACCGGGGACGATCGGCACGTCCTTTAGTCGGAGGCTGCGCCCCCCCATGAACGAGAACCCCCGCAGGTCGACGTCGAAGCCCTCCGGGACGATGATCTCGATGCCGCCCCAAAAGGCGAACGCGGTGATCTCCACCTCGGGCCCCTCGATCTCGGCGCTGCGCAGGTCCATGTCGCAGCCGCCCATGACGGCAACGGCCTTGGTCTTGCCACCGATACGCCAGCGGCCCTTGGTCGAATGACCGCTCATGACCGCGATGTGCCATCGGCTCGTCTTGCGTGGCGTCGCCACCTGGGCCAACTGAGTCTCGGCCGGCCTTCTCACCGCCTCGTTCGAGGCCGGCAGGTCGGTCATGACGGAGTCCAGTTCGCCCCGCGTCTTGGCCTCGAGAGCTGCACTCATCCGCTCAGAGAACTCATCGAGGGTGAGACGGCCCGCCGCCACGTGCTCCCGCAACAAGGTCACCGTGCGATCTCGATCCGCGTCGGCGACGCGCTGGGCGAGCTCCGAGCCCGGTGGGGGCGGGGGCCGGCGCTCGCCTTCGGGGGGAGGAGGTTCGGCCACTGCCGACAGTTTGCCCGTTTTTCCCTGGCAGAGGAAGATCTGACGCCCCGTCAGACGCTCTCCGGGCAGCCGTTAGGCTCCTCCGCCGTGCGAGGGATCATCAGCGCGGCGGGGTACGTGCCGTACCGGCGCCTCTCCCGGGCGGACATTGCGGCCTTCATGGGGAGCGGGGGCGGAAAGGGCACGCGGGCGGTGGCGTCGCACGATGAGGACACCACGACCTTGGGAGTCGAGGCGGCGCGGCTGGCGTTGCGCGGCGCGGCGTCGGCCGGACACGTGCCTGATTCGGTCTGGTTCGCCACCTCGCAGCCGGCGTACCTGGACAAGACGAATGCGACCGCAGTGGTCGCTGCGCTGCGGCTCCCTGGCGACGTTGCCGCCTACGACTTCGGGGGCGCGTTGCGATCGGGGATGGGCTCACTCGTCACCGCGCTCCGGGGTGGCGGCACGACCCTCGTCGTCTCCGCGGACATGCGTGACGGCCTTCCCACGAGCGCCGACGAATCTTCGGGAGGGGACGCCGGCGCCGCTGTTCTCGTCGGCGACGGGCCCGACGTCCTGGCCGCCTTCGCCGGGGCCGCCTCGGCTTCGGATGAGTTCACGGATCGCTGGCGCGCACCCGGCCAGCGGGTTTCGAAGCTGTGGGAAGAGCGCTTCGGCGAGAACCGCTACCTGGCTCTCGGCCAAGAGGCCCTCGCCCGAGCGTTGAAGGCCGCCGGCATCGAGCCAGGGGACCTCGGGCGTCTCGTCGTGACCGGGATGCACGGGCGGGCCGTGACGGGCTTGGCGAAGAAGTTGTCGCTCGGTGAGGGGGTCGTCGCCGACGACCTGGCCCCGACGGTCGGCCAGAGCGGCGCCGCGCATCCTCTCCTCGTGCTCGCCTCAGCGCTCGAGTCGATGGCTGCGGACGGTGTTCCTGCGGGAACGGCGATCGCGCTCGTCCACCTGGCGGACGGCGCGGATGCCGTCGTCCTCCGCACGACCGAGGCGCTGGCGAAGTGGCGGCCGAACCGCCCTGTCGCGAGTCAGCTGGCCCACGGCGGTCCGATCGCCTACGGCAAGTTCCTCTCGTGGCGGGGACAGCTTCAACCAGAGCCGCCCCGACGGCCCGAGCCGGCGCGCGTGTCGAGCACGGCCGCCCACCGCAACGAGGACTGGAAGTTCGGGTTCGTGGGGTCGAAGGACCGCAGTTCCGGCGCGGTCCACCTTCCACCGTCCCGGGTCTCCATGGAGGGCGGCGCGGTCGACGACATGGAGCCGGTCCCGATGGCCGAAGCCACGGGCACCGTGGTGACGTCCACCATCGACCGTCTGGCGTACTCGCCGAGCCCACCCATCGTCTTCGCCATCGTCGACTTCGACGGGGGCGGTCGTTACGCCGTCGAATTGACCGACACCGAGCCGGACGAGATCCGCGCCGGGAGCCGGGTCGAAATGACGTTTCGACGGCTCTTCAGCTCCGATGGCATCCACGACTACTTCTGGAAGGCTCGTCCGGTGCGCACGGAAGGAGAGGGCTGATGGGTTCGCACGGCATCCGCGACAAAGTGGCCATCGTCGGGATGGGCTGCACCCAATTCGCCGAGCAATGGGAGAAGGGGCTCGACGATCTCATCGTTGATGCGTCGACGGAGACGTTCGCCTCTGCGGGCATCGCCAAGGACGATGTCGACGCCTATTGGTTCGGGACGGCGCAGAGCGGGATGAGCGGGATCACTCTGGCCAGGCCGCTGCAGTTGCACAACAAGCCGGTGACCAGGGTCGAGAACTACTGCACGACCGGCTCCGAGGCGCTGCGCGGCGCGGTCTACGCGGTGGCCTCGGGAGCGTACGACGTCGCGATGGCCGTCGGCGCCGAGAAGGTCAAGGACAGCGGGTATCAGGGCCTCAACGCCGTGAATCCGCCGAACGACGGGACGGCGCGCACTTTGACCGCGGCCGCCATGTTCTCGATGGTGGCGCCCGCCTACGCGCAGAAGTACGGCGTGGACGACGAAACGATGGGCGAGGTCCTGGCGTCGATCGCGGTGAAAAACCATTACAACGGGGCGCGCAACCCGAGGGCGCAGTTCCGGCGGGAGATCACGAAGGAAGCCGTACTGGCCTCACCACGGCTGGCGGGAACCCTCGGCGTGTTCGATTGTGCTGGCGTCGCGGACGGCGCCGCGGCGGCCATCGTCGTGCGCGCCGAGGATGCGCTTCGGTACACGGACAAGCCGCTCTACATCAAGGCGCTGTCTTTCGCGGCCGGCAGTGGGTCCGGGCTCATCGACCCCGGATACGACTACACCCACTTTCCGGAGTGCGAGGCGGCAGCAGCCGACGCCTACGCGCAGGCGGGGATCACCGACCCCAGGCGACAGTTGGCGATGGCCGAAGTGCACGACTGCTTCACGCCGACGGAGCTCGTGCTGATGGAGGACCTCGGGTTCGCGCCCCGCGGGACGGCATGGAAAGAGGTGCTGGCTGGGACGTTCCGCCTCGATGGTGAGCTGCCGGTGAACCCCGACGGTGGCCTCAAGAGCTTCGGCCACCCGGTCGGCGCGTCCGGGCTCCGCATGTTCTTTGAGTGCTGGCTGCAGATGCGCGGCGAGGCACCCGAGGAGCGCCAGATCGCGACGACCGACCGTGGCCTGGCCATGACACACAATCTGGGTGGCTACCCGGGCGAGATGTTGTCATTCGTTTCGGTCGTGGGGTCGCACCTCGGCTGACCGCGGCCAGGGTACGCCCGAGCCAGGCTTCATCCACGAGAGATGGGCCGCCTGCGCAGGGGTGTCGACTGGACAGCCGATGGGCTGGGGAATAGCACCTTTATGTCACCGTGAACGTCGTGGCGGTCTTCGCTGACCCTCCGGGTGTCTTTACGTTGATCTTGCCGGTTGTGGCTGCAGGCGGGACCTTTACCTTGATCTTGGTGGCCGTATCGCTCGTGATTGTGGCCGATACGCCGTTGAAGGTGACCTTGGTTGCCCCGCCCAGATTGCTGCCTTTGATCGTGACGATCGTCCCGACCGGCCCAGAGGTCGGGGTGAAGCTACTGATCGTAGGTGCCGCCTCACCGACGATGATGCGCCCGATGGAGTTTCCATCGGTATTTGTGAACCACAGGTTGTTATCAGGTCCTGTGGTTATGTCGAAGGGAGCGTTGATCGAGGGAGCGGTGTAGTTGCTGACCACGCCGCTGGTTGTTATGCGGCCGATTGAGTCGTTGGCGAGGTTGGTGAACCATAGAGCGCCGTCGGGCCCGACGGTGATGCTGGTCGGGCCGAGGATGCCTGTTCCTGTGTAGTTGGTGACGACGCCGCTTGTGGTGATCCGTCCGATTGAGCCGTTACCATCGTTCGTGAACCACAGAGCCCCGTCGGGTCCCGAGGTGATTCCCTCTGGTGAGCTGATGCCCGTTCCCGTGTAGTTCGTGATCACCCCGCTTGTGGTGATCCGCCCAATCGAGTTGCTGGTCAGATTGGTGAACCACAGAGCGCCGTCCGGCCCAGTCACGATGTCAATCGGGTCGTTGACGCCAGTCCCCGAGTAGTCAGTGGTGGTACCACCGGTTGTGACGCGGCCTATCGTCGAACTGTTGGCGTCATAGTTGGCAAACCAAAGGGCACCATCGGGTCCTGAGGTGATTCCATACGGAGTGCAAATGGTCGTTTGGTAGCAGAGACCGCTACTGGTGGGGTTGGTGACAGTGCCGCCTGTTGTGATACGTCCGATCGAGTTGTTCTCGTAGTTGGTGAACCAGAGGGCTCCGTGGGGTTCGCTCGTGATGCCACGCGGACCACTGATGCCCGAGCCCGTGTAATTGGTGACCGTGCCGCTCGTGGTGATACGTCCGATCGAGTTGTTGCTGAAGTTGGTAAACCACATGGCTCCATCAGATCCAGAGGTGATGTACTCGGGTCCGGAAATGCCAACGCCGGTGAATTTCGTGACGGTCACCGTTGGCGAGGCCGATGCCGGCGAAACGGAGAACAGCGCTGCCAAGAAGGTTGTCACGGCGAGCACAACAGCAAAGTGTCGCCCTGTCGACAGTTGGGGTCGACGTCGTACGGCACACCTGCGGCCCCCTCCCGAAAACCCGCGGTGAGATGACCTTCGTTGCCCGATCGTCCGAAGCATGCCGTGAACCCCTCCGTAGCGGATTGTCACAGGCTAGGGACGAGCGTTCAGTACCGCAATTGAAAGCGAACCGCTCAGGACTTTCGCCCGCCCGGTAGTAGCAACGACTGCGCCTTGGAAGCGGTCCTAGGGGAGCGATCCTCTGTTGTGGAAGATTTAGGCGCCGATTTCCTGTAAAGCCAGCATGGAGCTTCCCCGGGTCCACAGTGGCCCGCCGGCAGTCAGTCCAGGAGCATCTCGAGGGGCGTGTACTCCAGACCGTGTGCGTCGGCCACAGGCTTGTACACCACCCGACCGTCGGCCACGTTGACGCCCTCTCCCAGCGCATGGTCGGCGCGAACGGCCCGCTTCCACCCTAAATCTGCGATGCTCAGCGTGTAGGGCAGCGTCGCGTTGGCCATCGCATGCGTTGAGGTGTGGGGCACGGCGCCCGGCATGTTCGACACGCAGTAGAAGATCGACCCGTGCGCCTCGTAAGTCGGATGCGAGTGCGTCGTCGGGTGCGTCGACTCGAAACACCCTCCTTGATCCACCGAGATATCGACCAGGACCGAACCCTGCCGCATCTGTTCGACCAGCGCGTCAGAGACAAGATGGGGAGCCCGAGCGCCGACAACCAGGACGGCGCCGATCACGATGTCGGCGTCGATGCAAATCTCCTCGATGGCGTGCTGTGACGAGGCGATCGTCTCGAGCTCACCTCGAAAGTGGTGATCCACCTCTCGCAGCTTGTCGAGGTTGCGGTCGAGGACGAAGACCTCCGAATGCATGCCCACGGCGATGGTGGCAGCAGCGAAGCCCGCGACACCCGCCCCGAGGATGACGACACGCGCGCAGCGGACGCCGGGCACACCGCTGACCAGCACCCCGCGGCCCCCGCCGGGTCGCATCAGATGATGCGCGCCCATGAGCGGGGCCATCCGTCCCGCCACCTCGCTCATCGGTGCGAGCAGTGGGAGTGAATTGTCGGCGAGTCGCACCGTCTCGTAGGCGATGGCGACGTTGCCGGCGGCGATCAGAGCATCCGTGCACTCCCTCGACGCCGCGAGGTGCAAGTAGGTGAACAGGGTCTGCCCCTGGCGCAGGCCGAGCCGGTGGTACTCCACAGGGAGCGGCTCCTTGACCTTGCAGACGAGGTCGGCAGCCGCCCAGAGGTCGTCGGCGTCCTCCACGATGGTCGCTCCCGTCCGAACGAACTCCGCGTCGGACATGGCCGAACCGTCGCCGGCGCCTTTTTGGACGTAGACGTGATGGCCGGCGGAGGTCAGTTCGCGTGCCCCTGCCGGCGTGATAGCCACCCGGTACTCGTCCTCCTTCACCTCGGTGGGGACCCCGATAATCATCGGTTACTCCTCGATGTTGCTCATCACGTGCTTCACGCGCGTGTAGTCCTCGAAGCCGTACATCGACAGGTCCTTTCCGTAGCCCGAGCGTTTGAATCCGCCGTGTGGCATTTCGGCGACCAACGGGATGTGGGTGTTGATCCACACACAACCGAAGTCGAGATCGCGCGCCATGCGCATGGCCCGGCCGTGATCACGTGTCCAGACCGAGGAAGCCAGGCCGTACTGCACCCCATTGGCCCATTGGAGTGCTTCGGCTTCGTCGCTGAACTCCTGCACCGTGATCACCGGCCCGAAGACCTCGGACTGGATCATCTCGTCGTCCTGTCGCAAACCGGCCACCACCGTCGGTGCAAAGCAGAACCCACGATCGCCCACCTGCGAACCGCCGGTCACCACCGAGGCGTGTGCGGGCACGCGTTCTAGGAAGCCGCCGACGCGCTCGAGCTGTGACGCGTTGTTCAACGGGCCGTAGTCAGCCGCGGCGTTGTCGATGCCGCCCACCGTCGTGCCTTCAGCTTGCTCGACCAGCGCCGACAGCAGCGCCTCGTGAACTCTTGGTCCGGCCAGGATTCGCGTCGCGGCGGTGCAGTCCTGCCCCGCGTTGAAGTAGCCGGCCCCTGCAATACCCACGGCCGCCGCCGCGGGATCGGCGTCGTCGAAGACGATCACCGGTGCCTTGCCGCCGAGCTCGAGGTGGACGCGCTTGAGGGTGGGCGCGGCAGCGGCCGCCACCTCCATGCCAGCCCGGACGGATCCGGTGACCGAAACCATGGCCGGCGTCTCGTGCTCGACCAGTGCCCGACCGGTGTCTCGGTCGCCGCAGATCACATTGAAGACGCCGGGGGGAAGATGGTCGGACATGATCTCGGCCATCAGCAAGGCGGTCACGGGCGTGGTGTCCGACGGTTTCAGGACCATGGTGTTGCCTGCCGCCAGAGCGGGTGCGAACTTCCACACCGCCATCATCATCGGGTAGTTCCAAGGCGTCACTGCGCCGCAGACGCCGATGGGCTCGCGACGGATATAGGACGTGTGCCCCGTCATGTACTCGGCGGCGGCCAAGCCCTGAAGATGGCGCGCCGCGCCGGCGAAGAACCGGATCTGGTCGATCATCGGCGGGATCTCTTCGTCCATGGTGAGCTGGAACGGCTTCCCCGTGTTCACGGATTCGGCTCGGACCAGGTCTTCCGCCCTGGCCTCGAGAGCGTCGGCAATCCGGATCAGCGCCAGGCTGCGCTCCGACGGGGTGGTCCGGCGCCATGCCACGAAGGCGTCCGCGGCAGACCGCACGGCGCGGTCCACGTCGGCGGGCCCGGAGACGGGAGCCTCGGCGAACGCGTCACCTGTCGAGGGGTCGATCAGGGGTGCGAGAGGCCCGTCCTCGGCGTCGCAGTAAACGCCACCGACGAAATTCTGCAACCTGCGCATGCCGCTCCCTTCACATGTGGACCCAGGTACAGGATCACAGAACTTCCCGAGTCGAACAAGCGTTTTCGCAATTTTGGGACTCAAATGTGACGGATTCTGCTTGACTCAACCGGTGAAGGTGACACAATTCTGCACAGGTAACACCTGGACTTCACGCGGTCGACCGATAGAGAGGTGCGAGATGCCCGACACGGACGGGCAGGCGGAGGCGGGAGCTCAAAACGATGCGGGGCCGGCAGCGGGGACGCTGCTCGACGCACCCAACCGGGCCATCATCGAGGCGTTGCAGCGCGACGGGCGCCAGCCCTACGGTGCAATCGCCGAGGAGGTCGGTCTTTCGGAAGCTGCAGTCCGCCGTCGCGTGCAGCGACTGCGCGAGTCGGGGATCATGCAGATCGTCGCCGTCACCGACCCCCTCCAACTCGGATTCACCCGACAAGCCATGATCGGCGTCTCGGTCGAGGGGGACGTTCGACACGTCGCCGACAAGCTGTCGGCCCTGCCGGAAGTCGACTACGTCGTGATGTGTGCCGGTTCCTTCGACATCCTCGTGGAGATCGTCTGCGAGGACGACGAGCGATTGCTCCATGTCCTCAACGACTCGGTGCGCAGCATTCCCGGCGTGCGTGCGACCGAGACCTTCCTGTACTTGAAGCTAGCCAAACAGACCTATACGTGGGGCACGCGGTGAACGCGGCCCGATGAGTGGAGGGACGATGAGCACCACCAGTCCGGAGAACTCCGACCTGAGCGACCAGGCCCGGCGTCACCTCTGGCTGCACTTCAGCCGGATGGCCACCTACGAGGACCACGAGGTGCCGGTGATCGTGCGGGGCGAGGGCGCCTGGGTCTGGGACCAGCACGGGAAGCGCTACCTCGACGGTCTCGCCGGCTTGTTCACGACGCAGATCGGGCACGGGCGTACCGAGCTGGCCGAGGCCGGTGCCAAGCAGGCCGGAACCCTGGCCTATTTTCCGCTCTGGACGTACGCCCACCCCCGTGCCGTCGAACTCGCTGATCGCTTGGCGGACCTCGCTCCCGGTGACCTCAACCGCGTGTTCTTCACGTCGGGCGGCTCCGAGGCGGTCGAGTCGGCCTGGAAGCTGGCACGGCAGTACTTCCGCATCACCGGTCAACCGCAGCGCACGAAGGTCATCAGCCGATACATCGCCTACCACGGAACGTCGATGGGCGCCCTGTCGATCACTGGCATCCCGGAGCTCCGGACCCCGTTCGAACCACTCGTGCCCGGCGCCATCAAGGTGGCCAACACGAACTTCTATCGTGCCGACCTCTTCGCCGACGACGAGGTGGCGTTCGGACAGTGGGCGGCAGATGAGATCGAGCGCGCCATAGAGCGGGAGGGGCCTGACACCGTGGCCGCCGTGTTCCTCGAGCCGGTCCAGAATGCAGGCGGGTGCTTCCCGCCTCCGCCCGGCTATTTCGAGCGCGTGCGGGAGATCTGCGACCGAAATGGGGTTCTGCTCGTCTCCGACGAAGTCATCTGCGCCTTCGGCCGCCTCGGCCACTGGTTCGGCGCGCTCAGGTACGGATTCCAGCCCGACATCATCACGGTGGCCAAGGGCCTGACGTCGGGCTACGCGCCGCTGGGGGCGATGATCGCTTCGGACCGTCTCATGGAGCCGTTCCTCAAGCCGGGCGCATCCTTCCTCCACGGCTTCACGTTCGCCGGGCATCCCGTCAGTTGTGCCGTCGCAATGGCCAACCTGGACGTCTTCGAGGGTGAGCGAATCCTGCAACACGTGCAGACCACGGAAGGTGCCTTCCGGACCGCGCTCGAAGGCCTCTACGACCTGCCCATCGTCGGCAACGTGCGCGGGGCTGGGTTCTTCTATGGGATCGAGCTGGTGAAGGACAAGGCCACCCGGCTCTCCTTCGACGACGAGGAGTCGGAACGCCTCCTGCGCGGTTTCCTGTCCGGGGCGCTCTTCGACGCAGGCCTCATCTGCCGGGCCGACGACCGGGGCGACCCGGTCGTGCAACTCTCCCCACCGCTGATCTGCGGTCAGGAGGAGATCGACTTCATAGCCTCGACGCTGCGCGACGTGCTGACCGAGGCGTGGCGCCGGGTGTAGCGCCGGGCAGCGCGTCGGGCTACCAGCGCCTCTCCCTCTGGTGGGATGCCGTTCCGGGCGCACTGCCGACACGGCCCGCCCTCTCCGAGGACCTCCAAGTGGACGTCTGCATCGTGGGCGGGGGCTTCACCGGTCTCTGGACGGCGCACGCGCTGGCCCAAGCCGACGCGACCCTGCGCATCGCCGTCGTCGAACGCGAGGTGGCGGGCTTCGGCGCCTCAGGCCGCAACGGCGGCTGGTGCTCGGCACTGTTCGCCACTTCGGACGCGGCGTTGGCCCGACAGCACGGACGCGACGCCATGGTCGCGATGCGCAGGGCCATGCAGGAGACCGTCGACATCGTCGGGAGCAGCGCAGCGAGCGAAGGCATCGACTGCCACTTCGCCAAGGGCGGGACGGTCGATCTCGCACGCAGCGATGCCCAGCGGCAACGCGCCATGGCCGAGGTGGACGAGGCTCGAGCGCTCGGCTTCGGCGAGGAGGACCTCCGCTGGCTCGGTCCCGACGAGACGCGCGAGATGATCGGGGCCGCCGGTGTCCTTGGCGCCACGTACACACCGCACTGCGCCGCCATCCAGCCGGCCCTCCTGGCCCGCGGGCTGGCCGACGCGGTCGAACGCCGGGGCGTGCGCCTGTTCGAGCACAGCGACGCGCTGGAGATCCGACCGGGACCGCACCCGGGGCCGGCCGTTGTGACCGGTGGTGGCACCATCCGAGCCGACGTGGTCGTCCGGGCCACCGAGGCCTGGACCCCGACGCTCCCCGGACTGCGGCGCGACATCGTGCCGGTGTACTCACTCATGGTGGCGACAGAACCGCTCGGCGCGGACTTTTGGTCCGAGGCGGGCCTGGACGGCCGGGCCACCTTCGCCGACTATCGCCACGTGATCATCTACGGACAGCGCACCGCGGATGGGCGCATCGCGTTCGGCGGACGCGGCGCGCCGTATCACTACGGGTCGGCGGTCCGCGAAGCCTTCGATGTGGAACCGAGGGTTCATGCGTTGCTGCGCGCGACGCTCAACGACCTGTTCCCCCACCTTGCCCGTGCCGAGTTCACGCACGCCTGGGGTGGTCCGCTCGGGATCCCGCGCGACTGGCACTCGTCGGTCGGCTTGGACCGGACCACGGGCCTGGCCTGGGCCGGCGGCTACGTCGGGGACGGGGTCGCCACGACCAATCTGGCCGGACGCACGCTGGCCGACCTCGTCACCGGGGTCGACAGCCCGCTCACCCATCTGCCCTGGGTCGGCCATTTGTCCCCACGGTGGGAACCCGAGCCGCTCCGCTGGCTCGGTGTCAACGCGGGTCTGTGGACCATGAAGCTGGCCGACCGGAGCGAGGCACGACGAGGCCGGCCCAGCAGGCTGGCCGGGGCGATGGGGCGCCTTCTCGGTCAATGAGCTCCTCATCGGAGACAGATCGGTGCCACAATCTCGGCCGTGCAAGAAACGCCGGCGGAGGCGGTCGCCAAACTGATCTACACGTACGCAGAGCGGATTGACGCGGGCGATTTCGCCGGCATCGCCGAGCTGTTCGGGGACGCCACCTTGACGTTCGAAGGGTTCGGCGACGCCGTCAGCGGGCGCCAGGCGATCGAGGGCCTTTACACGCGCTCGACCCGGCGCTACGAGGACGGGACGCCGCGCACCAAGCACGTCATGACCAACGTCATCGTCGACGTCGCCGACGACGGTGCGACGGCGGCGAGCCGGTCCTACTTCACCGTGCTGCAGGCGGTGCCGGGCGAGCTGGCCCTCCAGCCGGTGATCGCCGGCCGCTACCGGCACACCTATGAACACGCTGGTGGTCGCTGGCGTGTGACGACGATGCACGTCATCATCGACCTCACAGGAGACCTGGGACATCACATGTTTTTCGATCTCGCATGAGACTCACACTCGTCTACAACTGGGACTGCTCGCCCGATGCGTTCTGGGCGCTTTACTACGACCCCGAATTCGCCGTGCGGCTGCACCTCGAGGCGCTGGGTTCGACCTCGGCCGAGGTGCTGTCGCAGGAGGGCGACCTCTCGAGCGGAATCGTCCGAACCTTGCGCTACGGCCAACGTCCCAACATGCCCGGCCCGGTGCGCAAGATCTTCGGCGAGGAAGTGACGACGACGGAGGTGAGCACGTTCGACCCTGCGTCGTCGACGACGACCTTCGTGATGACCCCGGGCACCATGGCCGACAAGACGCACATCGACGGATCCATCGCGTTCAACGTCGACGGTGGCAACACGGTGGAGACCTTCGCGCTGGACGCGCGGGTGAAGATCTTCGGTGCCGGCCCCATCGTCGAGCGGTTCATCGAGCACCAGGCCCGCGACATGCAGGACAAGTCGGTGGAGTTCATGCGCGGCGAACTCGGGTGCTGAGCGAGAGCAGTCGCCAGAGCTCGTCGACGTCGAGAAACTCTTCGCACGCATCAGCAACGCGGTCGATCTGGGCCTCCCGGGCGTCCGCGTAACGAAGACCAGATGGTTGCCACGCCCGACCGCGGCGGGCTGCGAGGGCGGAGAGGAAGGCGGTGCGAAAGCGGTCCTGCTCGAACAGCCCGTGCAGCGTCGTACCGGCGACAGTGCCGTCCTGACTCTGGGCGCTGATCTCGAAAGGGCCGTGCAGCCAAGGTCGGTGGGCTGCCGCGGGGACGACGCGGCCGTGACGAATCTCGTAGCCGTCGACGGGAAGGTCGTCGGCCCACCGTGCGGCGGTGAGGCGGGTCACCTTCTCGGGCTCGAAGACCGTGCGCACCGGAAGCAACGCGAGGCCGGGAGTCGTGGGGTCGGGGGACTCGACGGACGTCGGATCCTCGATGCGCTCGCCCAGCATCTGGAAGCCGCCGCAGATGCCGAGGATCAGCGGCGATACGGCCTGGAGGGCGTCGGCCAGGCCGCTGGCGCGCAGCCATTGCAGATCGGCGACGGTCGAACGCGTGCCGGGCAGGACGACGAGATCGGGGTGGCCGAGTGCACCGGCGGTCGTGACCCAGCGGACGTGCACGCCGGGCTCCGCCACGAGCGGGTCCAGATCGGTGAAATTGGAGAGGCGGGGGAAGCGGATCACCGCCACGTCGAGTCCGGCGGCACCGGGCGGCGGCGGCCCGGAGGGCCGGTCCAAGGCGAGCGAGTCCTCGGCATCGAGGTGAAGGTCGCCGAGATGAGGCAGGACGCCGAGGGTGGGGATGCCGCAGCGGTCCTGCAGCTGCGCCGTCGCACCGCCGAGGAGCGCACGGTCGCCGCGGAAGCGGTTGATGACGAAGGCCTTGACCGTGGCCGCGAGTTCGTCCGGCAGGAGCGCCACCGTGCCGTAGAGGTGGGCGAAGACGCCGCCGCGCTCGATGTCGCCGACAAGGACGGCAGGGATGCCGGCGCGGCGGGCGAGGCCGAGGTTGACCAAGTCGTGATCGAGCAGGTTGATCTCGGCGGGGCTGCCGGCACCCTCGCAGACGACAACGTCGTATCGAGCGCGGAGGGAGGCGAGCGCGGCGTCGACCACTTCGACGAGCGCTCGCTTCGTCGTCAGGTACTCGGCCGCCGGTTGGACCCCGGCGGGGCGGCCCATGACCACGAGCTGCGAGGCGTGTTCGCCCGTCGGCTTGAGCAGGACCGGGTTCATGGCGACCTCGGGCTCGGCCCCGGCGGCGAGGGACTGGAGCCACTGGGCCCTGCCTATCTCGCCGCCGCCTGCCGTCACCATGGCGTTGAGCGACATGTTCTGCCCCTTGAAGGGGGCCACCGTGACGCCGCGACGGGCGAGCAGGCGGCACAGCCCGGCGGTCACGGTGGACTTGCCGGCATCCGACGTCGTCCCGCAGACCATCAACGCTCCACGCACGGGTGGTGTTCTACACCGGTCGGTGTGGGGCGGTGGCGTGGGGTCGCACGCCGCGGGGCCCTTGACCTCGGGTGGGCCTGGCGCCCATGGTGGGGCCGACACGCTTCGGGGCGCGTGCCGGGGGCGTCCGGCCTGAACCCATCCCTCGGTCGGCCGCGTGGGCCGTCCATGATTGCTCCTTCGAGGCGACCACAAGGGAGGCAGCGCGGTGACGGTCACCGAGGACTTCGCGGAAGACCTCGCGGTCATTCACGACCCCGAGTTCAAGGTCCCGTTCCACGTCGAACAGCACGGGATCGACTTCATCCCCGAGAGCGAGCGGTGGGCGTCGCCGAGGGACGTCTTCGGCATGTGGGCGGGGGCGAGCGTCCAGATCGAATACTTCATCTACGGCGCCATCCTGATGACGTTCGGGCTGACGTTCGCCCAGGTGCTCTTCGTGATCGTGTTGGGCAACCTCTCGTACTTCCTCCTCGGCTTGTGCTCGTTGCAGGGCCCCAACGCCGGCACCACCGTGTTCGCCATCAACCGGGCGCCGTTCGGCCCGAACGGGTCGCGGCCGATCTCGTTCTTCAACTGGATCACGCAGATCGGCTTCGAGGTCGAGGGGCTCATCCTGATCGTCGGCGCCGGGCTGGTGCTGATGATCAAGACGGGGTACCTACCGGGCGACCCGGCGAAGGTCGTCCTGGTGATCGTGGCCGTGCTGATCCAGGGGATCCTCCCCTTCCTCGGGCACGCCGCCATCCTCAAGACGCTCCGCCTGCTGGTCCTTCCCTTCGTGATCCTCTTCGCGGTCCTCCTCGGCTTCTCCGTCGCCCACGCCAACCTGCAGGTGGTCAGGGCGAGCGGCGACTGGCAGACCTTCTTGGAGGCGCTGGCTTTCACCATCGCGCTCAGCGGGCTCGGCTGGACCGAGAACGGCAACGACTACACCCGCTACTGCCCGACGGACACTTCCAAGAAGGCGCTGGTCGGGTGGGTGTTCCTCGGGACGGCGGTGCCGGAGATCCTGATCATGACGCTGGGCGCCGTCGTCGGGACGTTCGTGCTGAAGATCGGGACCGGGGCGGGCGGGCTCCTGCCCTTCGCGCACACGAGCGCGATCCCGGCGTGGTTCGTCGTCGTCTTCCTGGTGTTCGCCGTCGTGCAGCTCTTCGGGATCAACAGCCTCGACATGTACTCGTCGGGCGTGACGCTGCAGGCGATCGGCGTGCCCGTGAAGCGCTACCAGGCCGTGCTCGTCGACTGCGTCATCGCCCTCGCCGTGACGATGTACGCGATCTTCAGCGCGTCCTTCACCCAGTACCTCTCGGACTTCGTGGACATCGTGATCATCTGGATCGCCCCGTGGAGCGCGATCTTCCTCGTCGACTGGGCCCTGCGCCGTTTCCGCTACGTGCCGAGCGAATTGCAGAAGACGGGTCGGGACTCGCTGTACTGGCGCCAAGGCGGCGTGTACTGGCCGGCCTGGGTGGCGCAGCTGGTCGGCATGTTCGCCGCCGTCTCCGCGCTGTCGGCGACGTTCCATCTGCCGACGTGGCTGAATCTCGTCACGTACCACACCCGCGACGCGTTCGGCTTCGGCGCCGACTTCAGCGTGTTCTTCGGGATGGGGGTCGGCGGGCTGGTGTACCTGGTCCTGGCGGGGCGCCACGTGCGCCGCGAGGCCGACGCGCAGGACCTGTTGCTCCAGGAGGAGAGGTTGGGGGCGGCCTGAACCCCGGCGGAGGGCCTGAACCCCGGCGGAGGGCCTGAACCCCGGCGGAGGGCCTGAACCCCGGCGGAGGGGCGAAACCCTGGCGGAGGGCTTAACCCCGGCGATGTCTCCAAAAACCACGCACAGGGCCGTTTATAAACATGATCGTTGGCAGTTTTCGGCGAGTCGCCGCAGGTGTGCCGCCGGTACCGGGGTCTCGGTTCTGGCCTGAGGGCTCAGCCCCAGTCCTCGACCAGGCCTCCCTGCCCGTCGGGATGGAACAGCGGCATGGCGCCCAGGGTCCGGACCAGGGCGGCGTCAGGACCGAGCGCCTGCTTCCAGGCGCCTCCTTCGGTCATGAGGCAACCGATCACGACGGGCTCGGCGTCCATGCGCCGGACCAGTCGGAGGGCCGCGGTGAGCGACGCGCCCGTCGAGATGACGTCGTCGACGACGGCGACACGGCGGCCCCGGACCGCGTCGACCCGAGCCGGGTCCATGCGCAACCGTTGTGGTTTGTCGGTGGTGATGGAGTACACGGGTTCCGCCCACGTCTCGCCGAGATGAATCTTCGGCGTCTTGTGCAGGATCACGTAGTCGTCCATCCCTAGGGCGCGGCTCACCTCGATGGCCAGGGGAATGCCCATGGTGGCGACGGAAACGACGATCTCGGGCTCGGCCGGCCGCATCAACTCGGCCAGCTCACGGCCGGCCGTCTCCGCGAATGCGACGCCCATGTCGACGCAGATCAGCAGGGCGATGGTCAACTCGTCGGACAGCGCGACGAGCGGGAGCTCGACGGCCTGGCTGCCGACCGTGGTCGTGTACGTACCAGCGGTGGTGGTCGACATGCCCCTGCGAGCATATGTCGCAGCTCGGGCCAAGCGGCGAGGCGGTCACGCAACCGGCGGCGGCGCTGGCGCGTCGCGGCGTCGCCCTGTAAAACCTCGTACCGACGAAAGGGGCACCGGTTGAGCGGACAGCCGAAGGGGACGGTGCAGCCTCCTTCGGCGTCGCCTCGCGGCCTCCCTCGGCGCTCCGGCGCCCTGGACCCTCGGCTGCTTCACTTCGCACGCTCCACGCACCGCTTCGTCGCCCTCTCCGTCTTGGTCGGGGCGGCGACCGCGCTGCTCGTGATCGCCCAGGCCTGGCTGATCGCGACCGTCGTGGCCGACGCCTTCGTCGACCACCGTTCGTTGGCGTCGGTCCGCGGCCCGCTCGCCGCGTTGCTGCTCGTCGTCGCCGGCCGCGCCGTGCTGGCCTGGGCGGCCGAACGCGCCGCCCAACGCTCGTCGGCGTCGGTGAAATCAGAGCTTCGCCTCGCCGCTGCCGAACGCGTGGCCGACTTGGGGCCGGCCGGGCTCGAGGGGCGGGACACCGGCCGGCTCAGCGTGCTGATGACGTCCGGCGTCGATGCCCTGGACGGCTACTTCTCCCGGTACCTGCCGCAGCTCTTCCTGGCCGTGATCGTGCCGGTTGCGATTGTCGGCGTTGTCGCAGGCGCGGACTGGGTCAGCGCCCTGCTGATCGCCGTGAGCCTTCCGCTCATCCCCCTCTTCATGGCGTTGGTCGGCGCCACCACGAGGGACCGGACGGTGCGCCGCATGCGCTCGCTGCAACGGCTGGCCGGCCACTTCCTCGACGTCGTGGCGGGGTTGCCCACGCTGAAGGTCTTCGGGCGGGCCAAGGCGCAGGCTCGCGCCATCGCCGACGTCACCGACCGCTATCGGGTGGCCACGATGGCGACGCTCCGGCTGACCTTCCTCTCCTCCTTGGTATTGGAGCTGCTCGCCACCGTCTCGGTCGCCCTGGTCGCCGTTGCGGTCGGACTGCGCCTCCTCGGGGGCACCCTGTCCTTCCACGACGCGCTCTTCGTGCTCGTCCTCGCCCCCGAGGCCTACCTGCCCTTGCGGGCCCTCGGCGCCACCTACCACGCCAGCGCGGACGGCGTGCAGGCGGCGGCCGAGGTGTTCGAGCTGCTCGAGGCCCCCGCCACCGGACCCGTGGGGGGGACGACGCGCGCACGGGACACCGGCCTCGTGCTGAGACGACTGGAGGTGACCTACGCCGGACGGCGCATCCCCGCGGTGCACGACCTCAACCTCGTGGTGGAGCGGGGCGAGATCGTCGCCCTCACCGGCCCGAGTGGCTGCGGCAAGTCGACCGTGCTCTCGGTGGTCCTTGGTTTGCGCCGCCCTGACTCGGGCAGCGTCCTGCTCGGCGGGGTGGACCTCGCCGACCTCAACCTGGCCGACTGGCGCCGGCGGATCGGCTGGGTGCCGCAGCGGCCGCACCTCTTCGCCCGCACCGTGGCCGAAAACGTCCGGCTCGGGCGTCCCGATGCGACCGACGGCGACGTGGCCGCCGCACTCGAGACCGCGGGTCTCGCCGAAGTGGTGCGTCGCCTGCCACGCGGCGCCGAGACGCTGCTCGGCGACGGTGGTGCCGGCCTGTCGGCGGGCGAACGGCAACGACTGGCGCTCGCGCGCGCCTTCGTCCGGGACGCGCCCCTGCTCCTGTTGGACGAACCGACGGCCAGCCTGGACAACGAGACCGAGGCCGACGTGCTCGCCGCCATCCGCCAACTGATCGACGGGCGGACCGCGCTGATCGTCGCCCACCGTCCCGCCCTGGCGGCGCTGGCCGACCGGGTGGTCGAGATGCCCGCCGCTCTGGTCGCGCCGTGACACAGCGCTCGCGCCCGGCCGGCTACCTCCGGACGCTCGGGATTGCCCGGGCTGCGAGCCGGCGGCTGGCCGAGGCCTCCCTGCTGGGTGCGGGTGCGATCGGCGCCTCCGTCGCGCTGATGGGCACGTCGGCCTGGCTGATCTCACGGGCAGCCCAGCACCCGTCGGAGGCATCGCTCACCCTGGCCATCGTGGGCGTCCAGTTCTTCGGCCTGTCACGGGGCTTCCTCCGGTATGGCGAGCGCTTGGTGGGGCACGACGCCGCGCTGCGCGTGCTCGCCGACCTGCGCGTGCGCGTCTACGAGCGCCTCGAGGCGGTGGCGCCCGCGGGCTTGCCGCTGTTCCGCCGGGGCGATCTCGTCGCCCGCGTGGTCGACGACGTCGACTCGCTCCAAGACGTCGTCCTGCGCGTGATCCAGCCCTTCGCCGTCGCCGTGGTGGTGGGCGCGGCCACGGTCGGCGTCGTGTGGTGGTTCCTCCCCGAGGCCGGACTCGTTCTCCTCGTCGCGCTGGGCGTCTCCGCGACAGCGGTGCCGTGGCTCACCAGCCGGCTCGCCCGGCGTGAGGAGTCGAGGCAGGCCGCGGCCCGGGGCGAACTGGCGGCGAACGTGGTCGACCTGGTCGAGGGGGCACCCGAGCTCGTGGTCATGGGGGCCACGGACGGTCAGCTGGCCCGCATCGGGCAGGCCGACGGGCGCCTGCGCTCCATCGCCCGGCGTGGCGCCGGCACGGCCGGCATCGGGCTCGCGCTCACGACGGCGCTGGCCGGGCTCGCCAGCTGGGGCGCCCTGGCCGTCGGCGTGCGCGCGGTCCACGAGGGGTCGCTCAACGGCGCGCTGCTCGCGGTCCTGGCCCTCGTCCCGTTGGCGGCCTTCGAGCTGGTGTCCCCCTTGCCCGCCGCCAGCCAGGCCCTCCAGCGCGCCCGGGTCGCGGCGGGACGCGTCTTCGAGGTGACGGACGCGCCGGCGCCGGTCACCGAGCCGCGCCGCCCCGTCGACGTGGGTGAGGGACCACACAGCGTCGCCCTGCACGCGGTGTGGGCCACCTATCCCGGGGCGGGGCGGGCTGCGTTGCGCGGGGTCGACCTCGAGCTGTTCCCGGGGCGGCGGACCGCGCTGGTGGGGCCGAGCGGAGCGGGCAAGTCGACGCTGGCCGACGTGCTGGTCCGCTTCCTGCCTGCCGACGCCGGCGGCGCCACCCTCGACGGGGTGGCCATGGAACAGATCGACGGTGACGAGATCCGACGGGTGGTGGGACTGGTCGAGCAGCGGCCGCACCTCTTCGACACCACGCTGGCCGAGAACCTCCGGGTCGGCCGGCGCTCGGCCACCGACGACGAGCTCCGTGACGTACTGACCCGGGTCGGCCTGGAGGGCTGGCTCGCCGAGCTGGCCGACGGCCTGGGCACCGAGGTCGGTAAGGACGGCGCCCGTCTCTCGGGCGGACAACGCCAGCGGGTCGCAGTGGCCCGCGCCCTGCTGGCGGACTTCCCGATCCTCGTGTTGGACGAGCCGGCGGCTCACCTGGAGCCGGTGGCGGCTGACGCCCTGACGGCGGACGTGCTCGAGGTGACCCGGGGCCGCGCCACCTTGCTGATCACCCACCGCCTGACCGGGCTCGAACGCGTGGACGAGATCGTGGTGCTGGACGAGGGACGGGTGGTCGAACGCGGCACCCACGACGAGCTGCTCGGCGCCGGCGGGCGCTACGCCGGCCTGTGGTGGGAGGAGCGGATGCACGACCGGCCTGTCCAGCTCGAGAGCCCTCAAGTTGACATCCACCAACTGCAGAATGCCCAACTCGACAAGATTCCCCACCCGCGGCCCCTCGACCCCGACGCGCCGTCGCCCACCATCACCGAAGGAAGCGAGACATCGTGAGCCTGGACCTCGCCCGCTGGCAGTTCGCCAGCACGAGCATCTACCACTTCTTCTTCGTCCCGGTGACGATCGGCCTGGCGTTCCTGGTCGCGCTCCTCGAGACCGGGTGGTATCGCAACGGCGAGGCGACCTACCTCCGCCTCGCCCGGTTCTTCGGAGCGTTGCTGTTGATCAACGTGGCGATCGGCGTCGTGACGGGGCTGATCCAGGAGTTCGAGTTCGGGATGAACTGGTCGGTCTTTTCACGGCTGGTCGGCAACGTGTTCGGCGGTCCGCTGGCGTTCGAAGGCATCGTGGCCTTCTTCCTCGAGTCGACGTTCCTCGGCCTCTGGATCTTCGGCTGGAACCGGCTGTCCAAGCGGGTACACCTCGCCTGCATCTGGCTCGTGGCGGCCGGGTCCGTGCTCTCCGCCATGTTCATCATGGCCGCCAACTCCTGGATGCAGCACCCGGTCGGCTACAAGCTCAACGCTTCGAAGCAGCCCGAGCTGACCAACTTCTTCGCCCTCTTCACCAACCCGGTCTTCCTCTGGGGGTTCACCCACGTGATCCTGGCCTCACTCGTCACGGGGGCCCTCATCATGCTCGGCGTCTCAGCGTGGCACCTGCGCAAGAAGAAGGAGGTCGACGCCTTCGTCCGTGCCGCCGTGATCTCCCTCGTCGTGTTGCTGCTGTCCACGCCGATCGCCATGTTCGTCGGCAGCGAGTTGGGCGTGGTCGAAGGGACCTATCAGCCGATGAAGATCGCAGCGGCCGAGGCGCTGTGGAACACCTGCCCGAGCCATTGTTCGTTCTCCGCGTTCCAGATCGGCGGAGGGAACAACGACCAGACCCCGACCCAGATCATCAACATCCCCGACCTGCTCTCCATCCTCTCGACCAACCATATCGATGGCGAGGTGCAGGGACTCAACCAACTCAACGCGGAGTACCAGAAGGAGTACGGCCCGGGGAACTACGTGCCCAACGTCTTCATCCAGTACTGGTCGATGCGTGTGATGGCCTACCTGGCGACCCTCGTCATGCTGTTCGCGCTCTGGGGTGCGTGGCTCCTGTACCGGCACAAACTCGAGGGCGCCAAGTGGTTCCTGCGCATCGCACCATGGGCGGTCATCGTGCCGTTCCTGATGAACACCGCCGGGTGGATGTTGACCGAAAGCGGGCGGCAGCCCTGGATCGTCCAGGGTCTCATGAAGACGGCCCAAGGGGTGTCGCCATCGGTCTCGGCCACCGACATCTGGATCTCGCTCGTGGTCTTCTACCTGATCTTCATCTCGATCGGCGTGGCGGACGTCTGGCTCATGATCCGTTACGGCCGCAAGCCACTCGATCACGACCCGATCGCCAAGCTGGTCGACCAGCACGCCCCGTCCGCCGACACCGGCTCGCCCGAAGACGACGAGCCCGCGCTCGTCTACTAGGAGGCACCACCATGACTCTCGGAGACTTCTGGTTCATCGTCGCCACAATCCTGTGGGTCGGCTTCTTCGTCCTCGAGGGATTCGACTTCGGCGTGGGCATGCTGCACTCCTTCCTCGGGCGCAACGACGTGGAGCGGCGCGTGCTGGTCAACGCCATCGGGCCGGTCTGGGACGGCAACGAGGTGTGGCTGATCGTGGCGGGGGCCGTTCTCTTCGCCGCCTTCCCGGGCTGGTACGCGACCATGTTCTCCGCGTTGTACCTGGCGTTGGTGCTGGCGCTGGCTGCGTTGATCATCCGCGGACTGTCGTTCGAGTGGCAGCGCAAGTTCGAAGATTCCCGGTGGCGCAGCTTCTGGCGTTGGGGCCTGACCATCGGCAGCGCCTTGATCCCCTTCCTCATCGGCGTGGCGCTCGGCGATCTCTTGCACGGGCTGCCGATCAACAGCCAGCACCAGTACACCGGAGGCTTCTGGCAGTTGCTCACGCCGTTCGGACTGTGGACCGGGGTCACGCTGACCGTCCTCTCCCTGCTGTCGGGCGCGACCTACCTGGCGTTGAAGACGACCGGCGACCTTCACCAGCGCGCCCTGAACTTCGCGACGGTGATCGGCGTGGTGGCCGTGATCGTGACCTTCGGCTTCATGACATGGGTCCACGTCGGGCTGAGCACTGGCTTCGTGCCCGAGCCGTTGGAGGCGCTGGCTCTCCTCGCGGTCATCGTGGCCGCGTGGGCGGCACGCGAGCGCGCTGAGGGGTGGGCGTTCATGGCCGCCTGTGTCGGCATCGGGGGAACGGTGGGCTCTCTCTTCAACGAGCTCTTTCCCAGGGTCATGATCTCGAGCACGAACACGGCCTACAACCTCACCGTCAACAACACGGCGAGCCCGCCCTACTCGCTCAAGGTCACGACGGTGGTGGGCGTCATCTTTCTCCCGATCGTGATCCTCTACCAGGCCTGGACGTACAGGGTGTTCCGGCGGCGGCTGTCGGTGCCGAAGGCGGATGGGAGTGGGGGCGATGGCGATGGCGATGGCGATGGCGATGGCGATGGCGATGGCGGGACGAAAGCGCCGGGGGCGGTCGCGTCGCCACGGGAGGCCTGAACAAGCGGCCGGGTGAGGCTCGTACGGCTCGCCGCCGACCGCATCGGCGGCAGTCGATCAGAGCCCCACGCTGCTCTGCATGATGCCGCCGTCGGTGAAGATCGTCGTGGCGGCGATGTAGCTCGCTCCGTCCGAGGCGAGGAAGGCCACGACCGAGGCGATCTCCTCGGGTTGGGCCAGGCGGCCGATCGGGATGGCGCTGTTGAGCTTGGCCAGAGCCTCGGGGTCGTTGAGCGTCTGCGCGTTGATCGGCGTGGCGACGGCACCCGGCCCGACCCCGACCACGAGGATGTCGTGGGGGGCCAGTTCGACCCCGGCCGTCCGGGTCAGCATGCGCATGCCGCCCTTCGACAGGCAGTAGGGGGTGTTGCCCGGCATGGGCCAGTCCTCGTGCACCGAGGTCATGTTGATGATCCTGCCGCCGTCGCCCTGGGCGATCATCTGCTTGGCCGCCAGCTGGGTGCCGAAGAAGGCACTCTTCAGGTTCACCGCCATGACCTTGTCGAATTGCGCCTCGGTGGTGTCGAGCACCGAGGTCCTGGTCTCGATCCCCGCGTTGTTCACCATGACGTCGAGACGGCCGAAGTTCGAGACGGCCCCATCGATCATGCGCTGGACGTCCTCGACCTTGGAGACGTCGGCCTGGATCCCGACGGCCACCTCGCCCAGCCCGGCGATCTTGCGCTCGAGCTCCTCTTCGGCCTGCTCGTCGGCGACGTAGTCGATGACGACCTTGGCCCCCTTCTGGGCCAGGGCGAGCACAACCGACCGCCCGATGCCGGTGTTGCCTCCGGTGACGATGGCAACCTTGCCGTCCAAGTCTTCAGCCATGCCGCACCTCCGTGCCGCGGCCCTCCGGACGCGTGCGTCGAGTGAGGGTCCGTACGCTATCGAGGCTCCGGCCTCCCGGCACGCTGCGGGCCCCGTGTCACCGTCCCGTCACGCGGCGCGCACGCCGGTGGAACGGAGCGTGCGGAGTCCGTAGCATCAGTTGCAATGGATGAAGACGCTCCCTCAACTGCCTCAGCTGCGGCATCAGAAGCCTTCCCCCCGATAGCTGATTACGGGTTCCTTTCGGACTGCGAGAACAACTGCCTCGTGGCCCCCGACGGCTCGGTCGAGTGGCTGTGCCTGCCGAGACCCGACTCGCCGAGCGTCTTCGGCGCCTTGCTCGATCGCACCGCCGGCAATTTCCGTTTCGGCCCGTACGGGACGCACGTGCCCCACCACCGGCACTACATCCCCGGGACGATGGTGCTGGAAACGACCTGGCACACGCCCACCGGCTGGCTCGTCGTGCAGGACCTGCTGGTGCGCGAGCCCGTCCCGGGCGGGGTGCGCCGGCCCGACTACCGCAGGGCGCCGGGCGACTCGGCCGGGACGGGCACGCTCCTTCGCATTGCCACCTGCGTCAAGGGCAGGGCCGACGTCGCGATCAACGTGGTCCCGGTCTTCGACTACGGCCGCCAGACCGGTATGTGGAGCTACGACGGGGACGGCTACGGGGTGATGACGGCCCGGCCGCCCGACGGCGACATGGAGCTCACCTTCAAATCGACGATCGGACTGGGTTCGGCGGGGGCACGATGCTACGGGCGGTCGACCCTCGAGGAGGGTCAGGCCGCTTTCGTGTCGATGTCGTGGACGGGCCACCAGCCGGCGGACCTCGAAGAGGCGAAGGAGCAGCTCGCGACCACCGTCTCCCACTGGAGGAACTGGCTGGCCAACGGCAACTTTCCCGACCACCCTTGGCGCAGCTACATCGAGCGGAGCGCGCTGACGCTCAAGGGGCTGAGCTACGCGCCGACCGGGGCCGTCATGGCCGCGTCCACGACGTCACTGCCCGAGACTCCCGGCGGCGAGCGCAACTGGGACTACCGCTACACCTGGATCCGCGACTCGTCCTTCATGCTGCGGTCTCTGTACCGGCTGGGGTTCGCATGGGAGGCGATCGAGTACTTCGCCTTCGTGCTCGAGGCCCTCGCCGGCGAGGCCGGCGACTTCAACCTGCAAATCATGTACGGGATCGACGGGCGCAAGGACCTGACCGAGCACACCCTCGACTATCTCTCGGGTTGGCGCGGTTCCCGGCCGGTCCGAATAGGGAACGGCGCTTGGGACCAGCACCAGAACGATGTCTGGGGGATGATCCTCGACGCCGTCGACGTCCAGCTCCGCGAGGGGGCCTCCCAGATCGTCCGCCCCGTCTGGGAGGGACTGGCCAAACTGGTGGACAGCGCCATCGCCCATTCCGACGATCCCGACCAGGGCATCTGGGAGATCCGCGGCGAGCCGCAGCGCTTCACCGCGTCAAAGGTCCTGTGCTGGGTCGCCATGGACCGGGGCGCCGACCTGGCGCAGATGCGGCACGATCACGACCGCTCCGAGGCGTGGCGCAAGGCGGCCGACGAGCTGAAGGCCGAGATCCTCGACAAGGGCGTCGACTCGCGCGGCCGCTTCCGTCAGCACTACGGCAACGACGAACTCGACGCGTCGTTGTTGTTGATCCCGATCCTCGGGTTCCTGCCGCCGGACGACGAGCGCGTGCGGGCCACGGTCCTGGCGATCGCCGACGAGCTCACTGAGGACGGCCTGGTGCTCCGTTACAAGGTGGACACGACCGACACGGGATTCGGCGGCAAGGAGGGGACGTTCACCATCTGCTCCTTCTGGCTGGTGACGGCGCTGGTCATGATCGGCGAGCTGCAGCGGGCCCGGACGCTCTGCACGAAGCTGCTCGCGTTCGCCGGGCCGCTGCAGCTCTATGCCGAGGAGATCGACGCCACGACGGGCGAGCATCTCGGCAACTTCCCCCAGGCCTTCACGCACCTGGCCCTGATCGACGCGGTCGGGCGACTGATCGAGGCGGAGGAGGCCGCGACGGCCGTCCGGTGAGGATGCCGGCGACGGCGACCGACGGGCTGCACAAGGCTGAACCCGCTCCCTGGGTATCGGGACGGGGGAAGACGTCGTCAGAACCGAGCGGAAACCGCCACTGTGGTCAGGGTGGGCGAGGAAGGAGGGACGCGTGGACCCAACGTCACGGCACCGTGTGGTGGTCGTGGGTGGTGGCTTCGGCGGCCTGCCGGCCGTCCGGCTCCTCGCCCGCTCACCTGAGTTCGACATCACGCTCATCGACCGGCGGAACCATCACCTGTTTCAGCCGCTGCTGTACCAGGTGGCCACGGGGATCATGTCCCCCGGCGCGATCTCACCCGTCCTGCGCCACAAGCTGCGAGATCACGAGGGAGTGCGCGTCGTCATCTCCAAGGTGACCGGGTTCGACCTCGACCGGCGCATCGTCCACGCCGCCACGGTTCCCGGCTCAGCAGACGAATACCCCTACGACAGCTTGATCGTGGCGGCGGGGGCAGGGCAGTCGTACTTCGGGCACGACGAGTACGCCCTGATCGCCCCGGGAATGAAGACCATCGACGACGCCATGGAGCTGCGCCGCCGTGTCTACGGCGCACTGGAGATCGCAGAGACGCTCTCGGACCCCAGGCTGCAACGTTTCTGGATGACCTACGTCATCGTCGGCGCCGGCCCGACCGGCGTCGAGCTGGCCGGGCAGTTCCGGGAGCTGGCCTGCCGCAGCCTCAAGGGGGAGTTCCGCTCCATCGACCCGAGCAGCGTGCGCGTCGTGCTCATCGACGGCGGCAAGGAGCCGCTGGCCAACTTCGGCGGCCAGCTCTCGGGCCGTGCGAGCCGCGACCTCGAGAAGATGGGCGTCGAGTTGCAGATGGGCCTCAGGGTCGTCGGCGTGGATCCGTTCGGAGTGGACACGCAGGCCGTCGACGGGACGAAGGGCCGGATCGAATGCGGCACCGTGATCTGGGCCGCCGGCGTCCAGGCCTCGCCACTGGCCCACCAGCTGGCCGAGGCCAGCGGGGCGGAGACCGACCGGTCCGGCCGGATTGCCGTGCTCCCCGACCTGACCGTGCCCGGTCACCCCGAGGTGTTCGCCATCGGCGACATGGCCACCGTCAACGACCTGCCCGGCGTCTGCGAGGTCGCCATGCAGGGCGGCCTGCACGCGGCCAACACCATCAAGCGGCGCCGCAAAGGTCAGGACAGTGTCCCGTTCAAGTACCGCGACCTCGGGAGCGCCGCCTCCATCGGCCGGTTCAAGGCGGTCGTCAGCGTGCGAGGTGTCCGTCTCAGCGGCTTCCCCGGCTGGGTCGTCTGGATGTTCGTCCACCTGGCCTTCCTCAACGGGTACGGCAACCGGTTCACCACGGTGTGGCGCTGGGCCCGCGCCATGGTGGGGCGGGCTCGGCCCGAGCGAGTCTTCAGCGTCGGCCACACCGGCGGCGACCTGAGCCTCCCCGACGACGTGAAGGAGAAGGTCATGCCCAGGGCCTTTCCCATCCTGGAGGACTACGAGGGATGGGCCGAGCGGTTGATGCAGAGCGCGACCTTGCCCAAGGACGGCATCGGGACCGACGAGGGACACGCCGCCACGGCCTGAGCACGTGGGCCGAGCCCCCTTTCGCCCCACGCCTGGGAGGCGATACCGATGGCCCCAGAGGCGGCAGTTGCCCAGGCGGAGTCGTTTGCGTGGTTGCGCCCTCCCCGGCCGACCTCCCGTCGTCTTCGGCACCCCAATGACCCGTCGGACGGCGCCAACTACATTCGCCGGATGATCCTCGACAATTTCCTCGTCACCGACCAGGTCGCGGTCGTCACCGCCAGCGGCCGCGGCATCGGGGCCGCCAGCGCCGTGGCTCTCGCTCAGGCCGGCGCCGACGTCGTCCTGGCCGCCCGCACCGAGGACCAGCTGCGAGATATCGCCAAGCAGGTGGAGGCGGCCGGCCGTCGGGCCGTCGTCGTCCCTGGTGACCTGACCGACTTCGACCTGATGGCCTCGTTGGCCGAGACGGCGTGGAACGAGTACGGCCGCCTCGACATCGTGGTCAACAACATGGGCGGCACCATGCCCCGCCCCCTCCTTGACACGTCGCCCCGGTTCCTCGAGGAGGCCTTCCGCTTCAACGTGTCGGCCGGTCATGCCCTGCTGCGCGCCGCCGTGCCCCGCATGCTCGAGGGCGACCACCCAGGGGGCGCCATCGTCAGCATCTCGTCGGTGATGGGCCATGTCGCCGGGCGCGGTTACCTCGGCTACGGGACGGTGAAGGGCGCGGTGGAGCAGTACACCCGTCTCGCCTCGCGGGACCTGGCCCCCCGCATCCGGGTCAATGCCATCGGGGTCGGCTCGACCGCCACCTCCGCACTCGACATCGTCATGTCGAGTGACGAGCTGCGGACGGCGATGGAGGAGGCCACGCCGCTCAAGCGCCTCGGGCACGTCGACGACATCGCCGCTGCCGTCCTCTACTTGGTCTCCCCCGCCGGCGCCTACGTCACGGGCAAAATCCTCGAGGTCGACGGCGGCCTTCAGTCGCCCAACCTCGAGTTCCCGCTCCCCGACCTCTAACCACCTGGTCAACCACCTGGCGATCCATCGCCACCCCGCAGAACCCACAGCGAGTCCCAAGGAGGCACCCCTTATGCCCTACCGCGTCGTCCAGTGGAGCACCGGCAACGTCGGGCGCCACGCGTTGGCTGGGATCGACGCCCACCCCGAGCTCGAGCTCGTCGGCCTGTTCGTCTCCAACCCGGCGAAGGTGGGCAAGGACGCCGGCGAGCTGGCAGGCTTGGGCCGGACGCTTGGCGTGACCGCAACCAATGACATCGAGGCCCTCCTCGCGCTGCGACCGGATTGCATTGTGCACACCGCGATGGCCGACGACCGGATCTTCGAGGCGCTGGCCGACCTCGAGCGCTTCCTCGACGCGGGCATCAACGTCGTCTCCTCGAGCCCGGTCATGCTCCAGTTCCCGGCACCCGACGACGTCCTCGCGGCGCCGGTGCTCGCCGCGGCGGAGCGCGCCGGCGTCTCGCTGTTCGTCAACGGGGTCGACCCCGGTTTCGCCAACGACGCCCTGCCCCTGGTCCTCTCGGGCATCTGCGAGCGCATCGAGGAGGTGCGCTGCTCGGAGGTCCTCAACTACAACACCTACAACCAGCCCATGGTGCTCTTCGACATCATGGGCTTCGGCCGCGACCTGCACGACGTGCCGATGCTGCTGTCACCCGGCGTGCTGACCATGGCCTGGGGCAGCGTCGTGCGCCAGATCGCCGCCGGGCTCGGTGTCGCCCTCACCGGCGTCACCGAGTGGTACGAGCGCGAGGCGGCGCCCGAGGACTTCGAGGTCGACGCCGGCACCATCAAGCAGGGCACGGCGGCCGCGCTGCACTTCGAGGTGCGCGGCATGGTAGGCGACCGGGCGATCGTGGTGCTCGAGCACGTGACGCGCCTGCGCGACGACCTGGGCGCCGAGTGGCCGCAGCCCGCCGGGCAGGGGTGTTACCGGGTTCAGATCACGGGCGAACCCAACTACACGGTGGACCTGCAGCTGATGGGAACCGACGGCGACCACAACACGGCCGGCTTGAAGGCGACCGCCATGCGCCTGGTCAACGCCGTCCCGGCGGTGATCGCCGCACCGCCGGGCCTGGTGACCGCTCTCGACCTCCCGCTCGTCACGGGCCGAGGGCTCGTCGTCTCCTGAGTTGAAAGCCACCGCCCTCGATTGATCACAGTCCCCGAGTACCTCATCCGGACCCAATGAGTCGACCGAACCCAAAAGCAGGCGCGCCAAAGCGGCACGCCTGCTCCATTTCCGATCGTTTCCCCCTTGGGCTCTCGGCCTCGGACCTACTCCCGCTGAGGCGGGGGCCGCTGGTTGCGGAGGCGGTTGTGGAATCCACAGAGCAAGCGCCCGTTGTCCTGGGCGGTGCGGCCGCTCTGTGCCCACGGAAGGATGTGGTCCGCCTGGCATCGCGAGGCGGGCACGTCGCAGAACAGGTGGACGCACTCACGGTCGCGCAGTTCGAGGGCCCGCCGGGTGGCACCGCTGAATAACCGGCGCGTCTTGGAGACCTCGACCCGTCCGGACGGCTCCATCACCGCCCGCTCGAGGTCGGCCATGGGGAGCCACGGGACGAGCTCGCCAGGGGAGACGACGATGCCCTCGGCGAGCTCACAGACCCGGCCCGACAGCGTGGGCCAGTCGATCAGGACGCTGAAGAGCGGAGCGGGCGGTCGGGCGACGCCGTCGGGCTGCACCATCGAGGACCGGCCCGCCATCTCCACCAGTGCGTCGGCCCGGCGCTGCGACGGCGTGCGCCAAAGGTCCTGGACCGTGGGGTCCCGGTCGAGCTCGGCCCGGGCGCGGGCCCAATCGGCCTTGAAGAACTCGTCCTCGATCCGGCCGAGCTCCCCCGCCACGATCGATCCCGAGATCGGGTCGAGCGTCATCGACCCCAGGTACATCCCGTTGATGCTGGGCTCGAGGTAGACGTCGCGCCGGGCCCGCCGCGCCTCGGCCGCCTCTTCGGTCCCGTCCGGGTCGGCGAGTTGGTCCCAGTAGGAGACCGCCTTGGCGAAATGCTCGAAGCTCAGACGCTTCGCCTGCTTCACCAGCAGTGGCTCGTCGCGCTCCAAGGCCGCCTCCGTGTCGTCCCGGCGTACCGTGGCAACGGCGTCGACGTGTGCGGCGTTGATCTCACCGTCCTCGAAGGCCTGGGCCACGACCGGGAGGTGGTGCAAGTGCCGGCTGCGGCGCACCATCCGCCTTGCCGTCGCCTTCGGGAGGCGGCATGACCGCGCCAGCCAGGCCTGGGCGCTCCGTGCTCCGTCGAGCGCCCAGTCGCCCGAGGTGTCGTAGGCGCCGACGGCCGTCGAAACCACCGACTCCAACCGCGAGTGCTGGCGCACCAAGGACTTGATGGACGTCGCGTCACAGTGTGCATCAACGCCTTCTGCGATCAGTTCGTCGATGGCTTGCGCCAGCTCGTCGATTCCCATGACGAAACCCATCGAACCACTCGGTTGTGACATCCCACGGACGAAACACCGCACACGACCCCCCGCAAACAAACCGAAGGAACCACGCCCCGTCGCGCCGTGCTCGCACCCATCCGCACGCCGTTGTCCACCCCACCCGATGCACAAGCGCACGACATCCACGCGCGTACAATTTTCCGAAAGGTAGTGATCAATCTGCGTTAGGTCCGTTCTCGCGGGGTGCGGGAGAACGATGGCGGGAAACCGAGGGGGAGGGCCGGGCGACGCGCGCGGATCACCGCGGGGGCGGCGGTCGGCGCGCCGATCCTCCTCTGCGGATGTCTGCTGGCGCACGCCGCCGAGAGCTCGCCGGACGCACCGACCAGTGTCTCGGTCACGTGGACTGGTGCCGACGGACAACCAGTCGCCCCGCGTGGCCTGGCCACCGCCACGACGACCCCACCCGCTGGCCGCGCCGTTTCCGTGAACGCAGCGGGCTCCGGCCCGGGCGCGGGCCTGGCCGAACAGACGTTTGGTGTCTCGGTCCTTCCCGGTCCGCTGACCATCGCCCCGTCCACCGAGTCACTGCAGCTCCGCCAGCCGAACGGGCTTGGCGGTCTCCACACGGCGTCGCTGTCGACAATCACGGCGGTCGACGCCCGCGGCTCACTCGTCGGCTGGACCGCAGCGGTCTCGCTGCAGTCGGTGGCCGGGCTCGACGCCACACAGCTCTCCCGCGCCCGCTTCTGCGTCGACCCTGACCCGCCCGCCGTCGTCGCCGGGAACCCGTCCGAGGTTGGGGCGGCGCCGCCCTCTTGCGGCAGGGTCGGCGACCCGCTCACCGTCTTCTTCGCACCGTCCGGTGGCGGTGGCGGGACCTTCAGCGACACGGGCAGCCTCCGGCTACTGGTCCCGGGTGGTGGCGGGCCCGACCCGGTGACCGCCACGCTCACCGTCGCCATCCACTGAGTTTGCTCCCGCCACCGGCGTCCCCTGGAGCGGGCGCCCCGCGAAGCCGCGACCAACAATCTCCGCCTCCGGTCGAGAACTTGGTTCCGGCGGCGACCTCCAGGCGAGCGGCGACCGCCCTCGCTGTCGGCCGGGGCGTCAGTCCCCGGTCGAAGGGTCGATGACGGTCGAGACCAACGACACCGAGTCGGCCGGGAACCCGCCGCAGCGGGCGTGCTCGAAGATGATGTCCTCGTCGGGGGCCACGTAGACGCAGTAGATCTTGTCGTCGGTCACGAAGCTCTGGAGCCACTTGATCTCCGGCCCCAGGTCGCTGATCACCTTGTTGGACTTGGCGCTGATGTCCCGCAACTCGTCCGGGGTCAGCTTCCCGGCTCCGGGGAGCTCTCGCTCGATCACGTACTTGGGCATCTGGGCCACCTCCAGCCAGTACCGCCTGGTACCATACTGAGAGTATCTCTCTCACATACGATTGGTATGAAATATTGCATACTAAAGGTATGGATGTCAAGGCCGATGTCAAGGCCGATGTCAAGGCCGATGTCAAGGCCGATGTCAAGGATCGGCGTATCGCCCAGGGCGACGCGACGCGAGCGGCCCTGGTGGTCGCGGCCCGTGAGCTCTTCGGCGAGCGTGGCTACGGCGAGACGTCGATCGACGAGGTCGTGGCGCGGGCGGGGCTCACGAAGGGCGCGGTGTACCACCACTTCCAGGGCAAGGAGGGGCTGTTCCGGGCGGTGTTCGAGCAAGTCCACCGTGAAGTCACCGACCAGGCCGCCGCAGAGTTCCTGGGACCCGACTCGTGGGAGTCGCTGCTGCGGGGGTGCGCGCTGTGGATCGACGCCCATCTCGACCCGACCATCCGGCGCATCGCTCTGGAGGATGCGCGGTCCGTGCTGGGCTGGGACGAGGTGCGCGTCGTCGAGAACCGCTTCGGGGCCGTTGCGCTGCGCGGCGCACTGCGCAAGGCGATGCACGCCGGCGTGCTCGAGCGTCAGCCTTTGCGGCCCTTGGCCCTCCTGCTGATCGGCGCGCTCGGCGAGGGCTGCCTGTTCATCGCAGAGTCCGACGATCCGGCAGAGGCCCGGACCCAGGTACTCGCGCTGATCACCCAGATGCTCTCGGCGTTCAGGGTCGGCAGAGAGCGGTGAGTCAGCGCAACTCGACGATCTCGCTCGTCTGCATGACGGGCGTGATGTTGGTGTAGTTGGCAACGTCGGCCAGCACCTGGCCCGTGGCCTCGTTGGCCAGCGCCGTCTGCATCGCGTCGAGCGAGTCGAACTTGAAATGCACGCCGGCGACGTAGGGGCCGTCGACGCCCTGGTCGATCTCGGCATCGGAGAGCCCGAGCCCCCACGTGCGCAGCGCAAGCGGCACGTGCTTGTCGCGGTAGTAGTCGTGGTCGAACGTGGAACCCTCGGACGAGGGGTAGAGGACGGACAGGCGGATCACGGGACGCTCCTTACGCGGTCGGAAGGTTCGGGTTGGAGTCCAGGTCTGGACGGGGACAGTCTGCCAGTAGGCCGCCCGCCGGTGGCGGTGAACAGAGAAGCGTGGGTGATCTCACGTCGCCGCCGCGCCAGAGGCCGCTGTTCCCGGCCGCACGATGGTGCGCCGCCTGAACTTCCCGACGTCGTGGACCATTTGCTCGAACGGGTAGGCCACCATCTTGAAGTAGCTCACGAGGAGATGGACCGGGGAGGGCCGCGTCTCGAGCGGGAACTGCTCGTCGGCGATCCCGGTGTCTGGGTACTCGTGCCACCCTCGGTACTGGGTGCCGAAAATCTGGTCCCAGACGCTGAAGACGGTGCCGAAGTTGACGTCGATGTGCTCGGGTTTGTGCGAATGGTGCACCCGGTGCGATTGCGGGGTCACGAGGATGAAGCGCAAAGGGCCCATGTTGGATCGCACGGCGGTATGCGTGAAGGCCGTGAAATAGGTGGTTGCCACCGCCAGGGCGAAGGCCGCCGGAAGGCTCAGGCCCAGCAGGCGGGCGGGGATCACGACGATGATCGCCTCGATCATCGCCTCGACGAAGTGGACCCGGTTGTCCGTCAGCGTGTTGAGGTTCGGCGCAGCGTGATGGACGGCATGGAAGTACCAGAACGTGGGCACCTTGTGGCGTGCCCAGTGGGTGAACCAGAAGAGGAAGTCCGAGACGACGAAGGCGAAAACCGCCGTCCAGAAGACTCCGATGTAGTCGTTCAGGTGGATGGTGTGGCCGCCGAGGACGTTGTTGTACATGGCGGCGAGGATCGCCGACCACAACGCCACCACCGTCAACGAAGTGATCGGGAAGAGCAAGATCCACACCAGGTCCTGCGCCCCGCCCACCGTCAGCATGCCGCGGCCGGGTTGAGCGGGCCAGATCCTCTCGATCACCAGCAGGCAGGCGACGAGCCCCCAGTACCAGGGGTTCAAGAAGGCCGCACGCCACCCTGCCCAAACGCTGCTCACGACCGAGTGCGCCGAATCGGCGCTCATCGCGTGGACGATCGTTCGGGTCTCGAGGGCCAGGCCCGCCACGAGCAAGCCGAAGACAACCACGGCGGCAACGCTCCCCAGTCGACGGCGATGCCGCCGCTGCCAGTCGCGGGTCGTATCGGTGACGATGCCTCCACCCTCCATGGCGGCTCTTCCCCTTTCACTTTCCTTCTACTTTTTACTTCCTTCCACGTTCCTTCGTCGGCCTTACGGATCTCCGGCGTGGTCCAGTTCGACAAGGCGCCCGCCGCGCCGACCGACATCTGCGAGTGCCTAGCGGAAGTCCCGGCTCGCCGGCACCGACGCCCCCACCACCAGCGCCTCGACCCGTTCGGCGTCGAAGCTCACCGCGCCCTGCCCCTTGCGTACGCGCCCTCGGATCAGCAGCACCGGAGCGTGCCGCGCCACCTGCTTCCAGCGCGCCCAGGCGCCCCGCGAGAAGACAACGTTCACGTGGCCCGTCTCGTCCTCCAGGTTGATGAACACCGCGCCCCCCGCTGTCTCGGGGTGCTGGCGGTGCGTCACCACGCCGGCCACCACCACCCGGTCCCCGTCGGCACACGCCTCCAGCGCCACCGCCGTCACCGCCCCCATGGCCTCGAGCCGTTCCCGCGCCAGGTGCATGGCCGTCCGCTCGGGCGCCAACCCCAACGACCACAGGTCGTCGCCCACCGAGTCGTAGAGGCTCGGCTCGGGGAGCGGCGGGGCCTCGGCCCCCACCACGACGCCGGGCAAGCGGTCCGGCGTCCCCTGGGCCGCCGCCCCGGCCGCCCACAGCAGCCGGCGCCGCACCGCCGTCATGGAGCCCACCGCCTCCCCCGCCGCCACCGCCTCCCCCTCCGCCTCCTCGGGGTCGAGCGCCCCCGCCGCCGCCAGCGTCTCGAGCTGGGCCTGGGACACCCCCGCCCGCCGCACCAGGTCCTCGCCGCCGCGCCAGGGCCGGCCGGCCACGATGCGCTCCGCCGACGTCTCCCCCACCCCGCGCACCGACCCCAGCCCCAGGCGCAGCACCGGTGCGACGCCGCCGGCAGTGGCGCACCCCTCCAACGACGCCCCCACCTCGGAGCGGTTGACGTGCGGGCGGCGCACGCTGACCCCGTGGCGCTGCGCGTCGGCCACCAACGACTGGGGCGACCAGAAGCCCATGGGCTGTGAGTTCAACAACCCAGCGGTGAACGCGGCTCCATAGTGCAGCTTCAACCACGCCGACGAATACACCAGGTGCGCGAACGACACCGAGTGCGACTCGGGGAAGCCGAAGTTGGCGAACGCAGCCAGGGCCTCGAAGACCTGGTCGGCCACCGCGTCGGTCACGCCGCGCGCCGCCATCCCCTCGTACAGGCGGACCCGCATCTTCTCCATGCGCGCGGCGGAGCGCTTGGCCGCCATGGCCTGGCGAAGCTCGTCGGCGTCGGCCGCGCTGAACCCGGCGATGGCGACCGCCATCTCCATCAGCTGCTCCTGGAACAACGGCACGCCGAGGGTCCGCTCCAAAATCGGCTCGAGCAACGGGTGCAGGTAGGTCACCGGCTCCTCGCCGCGCCGGCGCCGGATGTAGGGGTTGACGGCGTGCCCCTGAATCGGCCCCGGCCGGATGAGCGCCACCTCAATGGCGATGTCGTAGAACGAGCGCGGCCGCACCCGGGGCAGGGTGCCCATCTGCGCCCGGCTCTCCACCTGGAAGACCCCGACCGTGTCGGCGGCGCACAGCAGGTCGTAGACCTCGCTCTCCTGGGGCAGCTGGGCCAGGTCGACCTCGACCCCGTGGAAGTCACGCACAAGGTCGACCATGCGGTGCAGCGCCTCGAGCATGCCCAACCCCAACAGGTCGAACTTCACCAGGCCGATGGCCGCGCAGTCGTCCTTGTCCCACTGCAGCACCGAGCGCCCCGGCATGCGCCCCCACTCCACCGGGCACACCTCGACGACGGGCCGGTCGCACAGCACCATGCCGGCCGAATGGATGCCGAGGTGGCGCGGCCGGTCGAGCACCTCGGCCGCCAGCTCGGTCACCAGCGGCGGCACCCCGCCGGCCTGCGCCTCGTGCACCGCCGACGCCGACGACATGCCCCGCCCGTGCCCGGCGTCGATCCCCGCCGCCCACGAGTCCACCTGCTCGGGGGTGAACCCGAACGCCTTGCCCACGTCGCGTACCGCCGAGCGCGGCCGGTACGTGATGACGTTGGCCACCTGTGCCGCGTGGCGCCGGCCGTAGCGCTCGTACACGTACTGAATCACCTCTTCGCGCCGCTCCGACTCGATGTCCACGTCGATGTCCGGAGGCCCGTCACGCGCCGGCGACAAGAACCGTTCGAACATCAGCCCGAGGTCGACGGCGTCGACGTTGGTGACGCCCAGCGCGTAGCAGACCGCGGAGTTGGCGGCCGATCCCCGCCCCTGGCAGTAGATGTTCAGCCGCTTGCACACCTGCGCGATGTCCCACACGACGAGGAAGTAGCCGGCGAAGCCGAGATGCCCGATCACGTCGAGCTCGTGGCGGATCTGCTTCCACGCGCCCGGCACCCGCGAGGACTCCGGCGGGCCGTACCGGGCCAGCGCGCCCTCGTACACCAACTGGCACAGGTATCCCTGCTCGTCCATGCCGTCGGGGACGGGGAAGTCGGGCAGCCGCGGCGCCACCAGGCGCAGGTCGAACGCGCAGGCCCGCCCGAGCTCGGCGGCGCGCTCGACCACCCCGGGCCAGCGGGCGAAGCGCCGGGACTGTTCGGCCGCGGAGCGCAGGCAGGCCACCGGGGCCGGGGGCAGCCAGCCCTCGAGCTCGGCCAGGGGGCGGCGCGCCCGTACCGCGGCGAGCGTGGTGGCCAGCCGGAACCCGGCCGGCGTGGCGTAGTGCACGTTGTTGGTGGCCACGGCGTCGACCCCCCACTCGACGGCCAGGCGCGCCAGCGCGTCGTTCCGCGCCGTGTCGACCGGGTCGCCGTGATCCCACAGCTCCAGCGCGACGTTGGCGCGACCGAACGCGTCGACGAGTCGCCCCACCTCTCGGGAGGCCGCGCTGGGCCCGGCTTCCATCAGCGCGGCGGGGACCGCCCCCTTCCGGCACCCACTGAGTACCAGCCAGTGGCCGCCCGCGGCGCGGGCCAGCGCATCGAACGTGAAGACCGGCTTCCCCTTCTCCCCGCCCTCGAGGTGCCCGTCGGCCAGCACCGTCGAGAGGCGGGCGTAGCCATCGGGGTCGCGGGCGAGGACGACGAGATGCGCGCCGGTCGGGTCCGCCTCGCCGGTGCGCAGGCTCGCCGGCGCCAGCGTCACCTCGCTCCCGAAGACCGTCGGCAGCCCGCACGCCCGCGCCGCCTCGGCGAAGCGCACCACGCCGTAGAAGCCGTGGTGATCAGTCAGCGCCAGTGCGGCCAGGCCGAGCCGATCCGCCTCGGCCACCAATTCCTCCGGGTCGCTGCTGCCGTCGAGGAAGCTGAACCCCGAGTGCGCGTGCAGCTCGGCGTACTCAGTCATAGAGCGCCTCGACCCACCACTGCCCTCGTTCGGTGCACAACAGGCGCGCCACCCCGTCCGCCGTGACGACCTGCAGGCGGGCCCGGCGCCGGCGCACCGACCACCAGCGCTCGGTGACCGGCCAGGGGCCGGCCCACGCCACGACCTCCTCCCAGGGCCCGCCGCCCACCGACATCCGGTCGATGGGCGCGGTGAGCAACCCGCGCCCGCTCACGACCATGGCGTTCCCCTCGGCATCGATCAGCTCGGCCCGGGGCGGCGCGCGCAACACGTCGGTCGGTGCCGGCGGCGGCAACCGGCCCGGCCAGGGCGCGGCGCCGGAGCCCGAGCCTGTCTCCCCGTCGGGGCTGCCCCACGGCACCAGCACCGACTGACCGGCCGGATCGCGCCCGCCTTGGACCCGGCCCATGAGCACCGCCTCGATGCCCAGCCGCTCCTGCACCCGGACGAAGGAACGGGCGGCGCGCGCGTCGGCCTCCGACGTGCCCCCGAAGAACCCCGGCTGCGAGGGCGGGGGCGGGGCGGGGCCGCGGTCGGGGTCCTCGCCCCGCGCCACGCGCAACCGCCGCTCGATGCCGCGGTCGCGCAGCCCCACCAGCTCCCCGCTCTCCCCTCGCGCCACCGCGTGGCATGCGGCCGCGTCCGCCCCGAAGCGGTCCGAGATGCTGGCCGCCGGCAACGCGGCGAGCTGCCCCAGGGTGGTGATCCCCAGGCGCTGCAGGGTGACGGCCAGGTCGGGACGCGCCAGCGTGGCCACCGACCACGGGGCGAGAAAGTCCGCTGTCCCCCCGGCGGGGACGATCAGCTCGGCACGGGCGGCCAGCACGGCGGCGAAGAGCCCGTCGGCCACGCCGACCTCGGCCTCCTCACCGGCCTCCTCGCCCACGGTCTCGGCCAGGAGCGCCGCGACCGCCTCCTCGCCCCCGAAGAAGCGGGCCGGGCCGCGGGCCGGCAGCGCACAGACGCCGAGCCGGACCGGGTGCACCCACGGGCAGAGCTCGCCCGCCCGCGCCACGACGCGGGCGAAACGCCGGGCTTCTTCACCCCTCGCTCCCTCCTCGAGGAGCTCGGGACACCAGATGACGACCAACCGTTCCACTTCTCCACCGCCGCTTCTTCACCGTGTTGCTTTCTTCTTCACCACTCCGTTCACGTCTTTTCGCCCACCACTCGCTCAGGCCGCCTCCGGTCCGTCGCCACCCGGTTCGCCTGGTTCGCCTGTCCCCGTCTCCTGGTCGGTGGCCGCCACCGCGCCGGAGCCCGCGGGGAGCCACAGCGAGCATTCGTCGGCCCGGCCGGCAGCCCGGCGCCCGCTGACCCGCACCTCGGCCCGCCGGCCTTGCAGGTATCCATGGCCGCGACCGACGCCCTCCCACTCGACCGCCCCCACCGTGAGCGCCAGGTCGCCCCCTTCGGGCCAGCTCCCGGCCCCCTCGAGCAGCACCACCAGCGCGGCCTGGCGCTCACGCGCCCGCGCCGTGAGATGGCGCGCTGCGGTGAGGCGGGCTCGGCCGGGGGGGCGCACCAGGACGATGTCGACTCCGTAGAGGAGGTCCCCGGCCGCCTCGGCCCATCCGCTGCCCGGGTGCGGCACGAAGACGACCCGGCGCAGGTCGAGCCCGAGCCCGGCGGCCGCCACCACCCCGGGGTCGGACAGGCCGACGGCGGCGCACCAGCTCCCGGCCGCCGATGCCGCCGCCAGGATCGCCAGCGCCAACGTGGTCGCGCCGTGGCCCGGCTGTCCCGACACGGTGACGGCCGTCCCGCGACGAAGGATGCCGCCGGGGAAAAGGGGTGCCAGCGCTGGGGGCACCGGCAGGGTCCGGCCGGCCACCGGCGTGGTGGGCCGGATCCGGTCGGCCAACCCCGCCGGGAGCTCCCGGACCGGTTCCCGGGAGCGGGGAGACGACGGGACCACCGGCTGAGAAGCGAACATATGTTCGTACCTTACCGACGCCGTGTGCCCTTCGCTCGAGGGGCTCGACGGCCGAAAGCCTGGCCGCGCACCTCGGCCAGGTCGGGGACGGGTGCCGTCTCGGCGACACGCGTCTGTGGGACGTCGATCGCCCACGACCGCTTCTCCACGGCGGTCTCGGTGCCATTCGGAAACCGAGACCGTGCAACCCGAGCGTCATCAGGGCGAAAGGCCGCAAATCAGAGCACTAGAGCCCTAGGCAACCCCGATGACTTCGTGTACCGTCCGAGGCGATCTCGGGTTCTCCTCGGCCGGCGGTGGCCAGAGAGGGGGCGAAAATGGACCCAACGCTGATCCAGCTCGACCACGACTGGCGACCTGACCCGGTCACCGAGAATCTGGCGGCTCAGGACCTGTCACGACCAGTTATTGAACGACCTGAGCTGAGGAGATGCACCAGGCTCGCCGGTCGGTGTGCTCGGGGTCGACGCGGCACCAGCTATCGCTGGGCCGTTTTGGCGACGATGCTCGCAGCGGCGAGTGCGCTCATGCCGGTACGCCCCGCCGCCGCCGCATCACAGACGGCGCCTCCTGCGGCCCATTCGACGGTCCAGAAGGTCCCGGCCGGGCTTGCCCGGGCCATCCACGCCCGGCTGGGGCAGGGCCCGATCGGTGTCGGTACCGCCCCCCTCGTCTCGGGCATCGCTCCCGCCGGCGAGGGCTGGTCGGTCAAGGCCCCGTCCCAGTCCGTTACGGCCCAGATCAGCCCGGCCGGGATCACGTCGGTGTCGCTCGAGGGCTCGGCATCGGTCTCACTCGAGGCGGTGAGCCTCACGGCGGGATCCACCCGCGTCGCGCTGTCGGCGACCTCGAGTGCACTCACACAAGGGCGACTCGTCCAAGGCCTCGGTGCAGTGCAGTCCCTGGAAGAGGTGACCAACGCCGGTCTTGAACAGCAGTTCGTGATCGCCCATCCGCCGGTCGTGGCCGCAAAGACTCTCACCCTCGCATTGAGCTCGTCCGAACGATTCGGCGTCATTCGCGGTGGCTCGGCCGTCCAGGTCCTAGGGAGCAACCTCCTCTACGCGGGACTGCGTACGACCGACGCCACGGGCCGAATGCTTCCCTCGCACTTCGTCGTGGCCAACTCCGGTCCACAGATCGTGATTGACTCACCCGAGGCCATCTATCCGATCACGATTGACCCGACCTGGACGAATTCATCCACGCCGACCGCGACCCTTGTCAGCAGCGCCGGCGAAGTGGCCACTGATTTCGGGTATTCCGTAGCTCTCTCCTCCGATGACACGACGGCACTCGTAGGTGCCTACGGGAGTGATGTTGCCGGCTCCGGAGATGGCGCGGTCTATGTCTACCGGGTTGCCGCTGTCAAGGATTGGTCGACGACCTCGACCCCTTCGGCCACCCTCACCGACGGCGGTCTCGACGGCGTGACGACGGACTTGAATTTCGGGTACTCCGTCTCCCTTTCCGGCGACGGCACGACGGCGCTGATTGGGGCCCCCGCTGGCTACACCCCCAACGGGAGCGCCGCCTACATCTACCGGGTCGCTTCCGAGGCCAGCTGGGCGAGCACCGCCACACCCAAGGCGACGCTGTATGACGGCAGCGGCACGAATGATGGCTTCGGAGACTCGGTTGCTCTCTCTTCAAATGGAAGGACGGCGCTGATCGGGGCTCCTATCGGTTCCGGCGTCCCCGCTACGTACGCCGGCGACGCGTACCTCTACCAGGTCGCTTCCGAGACCAAATGGGCGAGCACCGCCACGCCGACGGCCACCTTGAGCAACGGTGCCACAGAAGACGACGAATTCGGTTACTCCGTCGCCCTTTCCACCAACGGTACGACGGCGCTCATCGGGTCCCGTTATGCCGGCGCCGCCTATGTCTTCCAGGTCGCGTCCTTGACCGATTGGGCGAGCACCGCCACACCGACGGCCACCCTGAGCAACGGTGCAGTCGAAGGCCAGTTCGGTAACTCCGTCGCGCTTTCGGGCGACGGCACGACAGCGCTGGTCGGGGCTCCTTCGGCGTACCTGAGCAACGCAGAAGGGGCCGCGTACGTCTTCCGGGCCTCGGCGGGGACCGGCTGGCTGTCGAGTCCGACGCCCGTCTCCACACTCACCAATGGTGTTCTTGCCGATGACGACTTCGCGTCCTCGGTCGCTCTGTCTGCGAATGGCACGACAGCGCTCATCGGCGCGTACGGAGTCAACACCAGCACCGGCGCGGCGTACATCTTCAATGTGCCCTCCGAAAGTGCGTGGTCCTCGCACCCAACGCCCTCACCGAAGGCCACTCTGACCAACGGTGGCGGTGCAACGGATGACGCCTTCGGGTCTTCGCTGATTCTTTCCCGCGACGGCACGACGGCGCTCATAAGTGCCTTCGGCTTTGATTCGTCCTACATCGCCGGTGCTGACTACGTCTATCACTCTTCATCGGGAAGTGCCTGGTCGTCGCTCTCGACACCTGAAGCCACCATTACCGACGCTGGCAACCCCGGAGGCGACATGGGCTACGCGGTCGCGCTTTCCGCCGATGGCACGACAGCGTTGGTCGGCTACGGCCATCCGTACAGTGACAGCGCTGCCGGATACGTCAACGATGTCTACATCTTTCATGCCTCTTCTGAGTCAAGCTGGTCGGCGAGTGCGACGTCGGTCGCCGCTCTCACCAACGGTGTTGCAAACGATACGCTGTACGGGAGTTCAGTCGCGCTCTCTGCGGACGGTACGACCGCGTTTGTCGGCGACATAGGCGTGAACGACAATTCCGGAGGCGTGTACGTGTATCACGCCTCCTCCGAGAGCGCCTGGTCGTCGAGTACACCGCTCGTCGCTACCCTTACCGACGGCAACGCGACAGGCGATTCGTTCGGGTGGGGAATCTCCCTCTCCGCCGATGGCACCACCGCGCTTATCGGCAATGGCCTGTTTGGAAGCGTCACCGACAGTTGCGCACTCGCCGTTGTCGGAGACGCCTTCATCTTTCACGCCTCCTCCGAGGGTGCCTGGAAGTCGAGTTCGAAGCCCGCAGCAACACTCGCCGACGGCGGCTCGGTCGGGGACTGCTTCGGGTCCGCCGTCGCCCTTTCGGCCGACGGCACGACGGCGCTCATCGGCGCCTACGGCGCGGACAGCCAAGCAGGTGCTGCCTATGTCTTCCGCGCCTCCTCCGAGGGTGCCTGGTCGTCGACCTCGAAGCCCAAGGCCACGCTCAGCGACGCGACGGCGGGATGGTTCGGGTGGTCGCTCACCATCTCCGCCGACGGAACGATGGCGTTGATCGGCGCCCCCGCTTCTGAAGACGGCATCTCCGCCTATACCGGTTCCGCCTACGTCTTCAAGGTGAGCTCCGAGAGTCACTGGTCGACGACCTCGGAGCCCACAGCAACGCTCACCGACGCCGGACCCAACTACTACTCGGTCTTCGGCTGGTCGGTCGCCCTGTCCGCCGCCGGGACGACGGCGTTGATCGGGGGCAACGGCGCTGGCTCCGCCGGCTTACCCGGTGCCGTCTATGTCTTCAATGCCTCGTCGGAGAGTGCCTGGTCGACGAGCTCGATCCCGGCTGCCACGGTGTTCAATAGCCAGTTCGTCGATGGCAGCTTTGGATGGGCGGTCGCCCTTTCCAAGGACGGGACAACCGCGCTCATCGGCGCGTTCGGCGGCAGTGGTGGTGCCTTCATTTACCGCAACACCAGCCCCAAGGTCACGACCCCCGACGGCGCCGGCACCATGACGGTGTCGCCGACTTCGGTAGTGGCGGGGTCCACCACCAACACGCTCACCTTTACGTATAGCGCTTCCGGCGGCGCTCTCAGTGACGGGTCCATCGACGTCGCGGTACCCACCGGCTGGACGCCGGCCTCGATCCCGATCCTCGAGACCACCGGTGCATCCGCCGGTTACACGACTTCGACCTGTGGCTACCTGAGCATTGGAGACACTGTCGGCGACGGCGAGGGCTACACCATCGAACTGACCGGCGTGACGCTGACCGACGGGGCCAGCTGTACCATCACCTACGGTGCTCCCTTGGAGGGAACAGACACCACGGCCACGGCGCCCACCTCCACCGGGGCCTCGACGTTCACCACTTCGACGGCTTCAACCTCAAGCGGCACTCTTACCGACATCGCCACGTCACCGACCGTGAGCGTCAAAGGCTTCAATCAGGTGATCACGATGGCCGCAAACGGTTACACGACTTTGCGCCAGTCCGGCAAATACAACGTCGGTGCCAAGACCAACGACACCGATCCGAGCGCCGTGATCACCTACAGCGTCACCCCGACCGCCCTTGATTCGGCTGGCTGTTCGGTTGGTGCCTCAGGCAACGTGAGCTTCGCGCACACGGGCACGTGCACCATTGACGCCAATGCCGATGGCACCAAGAACTTTGTCGCGGCCAGTCAGGTCCAGCAGATCGTCAACGTCTATGTGACGATCCCCACCATAACCATCACCTTCAACTCCGATGGCGGCAGCGCCGTGGGCCCGTTGAGCGGCCCCATCGGCTCTACGATCACCCTGCCGGCGGCGCCGAAATATACCGGCAACACGTTTGACGGCTGGTCCCTCCAACCACCCGGTCAAGGCTCCTACACCATCCTCACCTCGCCCTACACCCTCACCGCCTCGGTCACGATCTATGCCCAGTGGACGCCAGACCTCGAGAACATCACCTTCAACTCAGAGGGCGGCAGCTCGGTTCCCGGGTACAGCGGCTACTACGGCACGACGATCACCTTGCCCGCCGCGCCGACATACGCCGGCCACACCTTCGACGGCTGGTTCCTGAAGCCCACGGGCGGCACTGCGCTCACGTCGCCCTACACGCTCACCGCCTCGCGCACTCTCTACGCCCACTGGACGGCCAATGCCACAGCGACCGACACCATCACGTTCAACTCGGAGGGCGGCAGCGCGATGGGCCCGTTGAGCGGCCCGGAGGGCACGACGATCACACTGCCCGCGGCGCAGACATACCCCGGCCACACCTTTGACGGCTGGTTCGTGGCGCCCAGCGGCGGCAGCGCCCTCACCTCGCCCTACACCGTTGCCGCCTCGGTCACTCTCCACGCCCAGTGGACGCGTGCTTAGACGATCTCGTTCAGCCCACCAGCGTCGGGAACAGCGGGGTAGTCGGTGCCACCGGCCTGGTTCGCATCAATCACGCAACGACCGACCGCGGTGTCGTTGAGCCCCTCAGGTGCAGCAGAGACCATCCGAGAGCGAAGGCCACCTCGAAAACCTCCTTCAAGCTCTCGTCGGGCGTCTTCAAGGGAGCAAAAGTCCAGTTCAGAGAGCGTTGAGCTGGCGGACGGCGCAGTACGTCACAATGCAGCCGACATGTGCGGCCGCTTTGCTCTCTACACCCCTCCGGCGAAGATCGCCCGGTACTTCCACGCCACCCTCGCCGAGGGGAAGGACTCCGAGCACAAGCCGAGCTGGAACGTGGCCCCGACCGACGAGGTGCTCGGGGTGCGCGAACGGCCAGTCAGGAACGGGGCGGCGGCCGGAGACGGGGCGGCTGGAGACGGGGTGGTGGCTGGAGACCGCGAGGTCGAACGCATCCTCATGACATTCCGCTGGGGGCTCATCCCGTGGTGGTCCAAGGACACCAAGTCGGGCAGCCGGCTCATCAACGCGCGCCGCGAGACCGTCGTCACCAAGGCGTCGTTTCGCGAGGCCTTCGAGAAGCGGCGGATCATCGTCCCCGCCGACGGCTTCTACGAGTGGCGCCGGACCAAGAGCGGCGGCAAGCAGCCGTACTTCTTCACTCGCGCCGACGGGGCACCCATGGCGTTCGCCGGTCTCGCCGAGCGCTGGCGCGACAAGAACGCGCCCAAGGACGCACCCGTCATCCGCAGCTGCACGGTGATCACCACGCCCGCAGGGCCGGACATGGAAGGCATCCACGACCGCATGCCCGTGCTGCTCGATCCCTCCACCTTCGACCCGTGGCTCGACCCCTTCAACGAGGACACCGAAGAGCTCGTCGCGCTCCTGCGGCCGTTGCCCGCCGGCACGATCGTGCACCATCCCGTCAATCAGCGGATCGGCAACGTGCGCAACAACGACCCCGGCCTCATCGAGGCCGTGTGATCGAGGCCGTGTGATCGAGGCCGTGTGATCGAGGCCGTGTGATCGAGGCCGTGTGATCGAGGCCGTGTGACTCAGCGCTTCGACCGTCGCACGCTGCTCGCCGCGGCACTGGCGAGCGGCGGCGCAGCCGTCTTGGCGGCGGCGGCACGGGGTGACACTGCCGCGGCCGGGGCGGCGGTGACCCGGGCGGCGGCCTCGACCAAAGCGGCGGGCTCGGACCTTGGGGCGATCCAACACGTCGTCTTCCTCATGCAGGAGAACCGGTCGTTCGACCACTACTACGGCTCGTATCGCGGGGTGCGGGGCTTCGACGACCATCCGGCCGGGGACCTCGGCGTGTTCGCGCAGGCGTGGCCGGGCGGGCGTGAGCGGACGCTGCTGCCGTTCCACCTCGACAGCGCCACCGGCATCGGCGAGTGCACCACGGACCTCGACCACAGCTGGGAGGGCGAGCACCTGAGCCGGGGTCCGGGCGACAACAGCGCGTTCGTGCGCACGCACGTCCGGAACGAGTTCGAGGGGCCCGACAACGGCACGCTCACCATGGGGTACTACCGGCGCAGCGACTTGCCGTTCTATTACGCGCTCGCCGACGCGTTCACGATCTGTGACAACTATCACTGCTCGGTGCTCGGCCCGACGCACCCGAACCGGCTGATGTCGCTGTCGGGCACCCTCGACCCCGCGGGCCACGCGGGCGGGCCGGTGCTCGAGACGCTCCACGATCCCGGCGCCGTGTACAGCGCCTCCTGGGACACCATGCCCGAGGTGCTCGAGGACGCCGGCGTGAGCTGGAAGGTCTACACGCCGACCGGCACGCTCTACGCGCCGGCCTTCTTCGAGAAGTACGGCCTGGGCGCGACCGACGCCATCCTCCCGTTCTTCCGCCAGTACCGCGACCCGTCGTCGGCGCTGTACCAGAAGGCGTTCCTGGCGCTGTATCCAGACGACTTCGTCGCCGACGTCGCGTCGGGACAGCTGCCGGCGGTGAGCTGGATCCTGCCGCCCGCCGGCTACGACGAGCACCCCTCCTCGCCGCCCGCGCTGGGCGAGTGGTTCACCAGCCGGCTGCTGGCCGCGCTCGTCGCCAACGCCGCCGTGTGGTCCAAGACCGTGCTCTTCCACATGTACGACGAGAACGACGGCTTCTTCGACCACGTCGCCCCGCCGGTGCCGCCGGGCGGGACGGCGGGCGAGTATCTCGGCGCGCCACACCTGCCGGCGGACGCGATGGGCGTCCGGGGCCCGGTCGGACTCGGCTTCCGCGTGCCGATGCTCGTGCTCTCACCGTTCAGCCGGGGCGGGCACGTCGCCTCCGAGGTGTTCGACCACACGTCGCAGCTGCGCTTCCTCGAGGAGCGTTTCGGGGTGCGGGCCCCCAACATCTCGGCATGGCGGCGGCGCACGGCGGGCGACCTCACGTCGGCCCTGCGTGTCGGCCACGCCGACGCGTCGGTGCCCGCGCTCCCGAGCACGGCGCACGACCAGACGGCCGACGTGATGGCGCTCGGGTGCTCGGAGGCGACGATCTTGGAGGTGGGGCCGTCGCTCCCGCCCTACCCGGTGCCGGCGCACCAGTCGATGCCGCGCCAGGAGGCGTGAGCGGCGGCGTGAGGCAGCGGCGGAGGCACGGTCAGCCCACCCGTGCCGTCGCCACGATGACATCGGTCTCCCCCGCCCGCGGCCCGAGCCCGACGCGGCGCCCCATCCAGCCGGTGCGCTCGAGCGCGCGGTCGAAGTAGGCGGCGTCGAAACCGAGCTCGAGCCAGCCGTGGGTGCGGCTCGACCACACCGACAACCCGTCGAGGCGCGGGCCCCACGGGTACTCGAGGCGCTGGATCGGTTCGGCGGCGAAGAGGACCGCGCCGCCGGGTCGCACGATCTCGTGGAGGCGTCCGAGCATGGCGATGTGGTCGGCGCAGTGGTGGAAGCTCTCGAAGAAGATCGCGGCGTCGAAGGGCTCGTCCGTCGCGAAGCCGAGCATGTCGCCCTCCGAGACGGTGAGCCCCCCCGGCCCGGCGCAGCGCTGCGCTATGAGCGAGCAGAACTTGGGGTCGAACTCGACGACGGTGACATCGAGCCCGGTCGCCACCAGGTCGGCGGTGAGGTTGCCCCAGCCGGCCCCGAACTCGACGACACGGACGCGGGCTGAGTCGCGCGGCAGGGAGGACGCCAGCGGCGGCAGAGCGCCCGACAGGCACTCGAGCAGGTGGCCGCGGGCGACGAGGTCGCGCCCGACGAGCCCCAGCGACCCGGTCTGGTACGGGAACGGCCGCGCCAGTGCCGCCGGCAGGTCGAAGGGCGAGGCCTCGAACGCGGTGTCGTAGTCCGCGCGCCCGAGATGCGACGGTAGAGGTCCCACGTCCAGGCGCGGTACGCGTCGGAGAACGGGTCGTCGGGCTGCTTGGTGGGGAGCACGACCTCGAACGAATCGAGCCGTGCCCGCGCCTCGTCGGGCGAGGACGCCATCAGCTCCGTCGCTCGGGCCAGCTCGGCGCCGAGCTCGCCGAGGGCCACCCGGCGCGGGCCGGGATGCCCGAGCGCGGCGCGCACGCGCCGGCGCAGGGGAGGCGGCAACGCGTCGACCGCCCGGGCGGCCAGCTGCCGGGCGCCGGGCGCCGAACGGTCCATGCGGGGCGGTGAATCCTGGGCGGTCCGGCTCAGCGGCTCAGCCCGGGGGGAGGGCGACGGCGTCGAACATGGTCGCCGTGGCGCCGGTCATGCGGCCCAGGTTCCGCTCGCCGAACGCGGTCTCGTGGGGTTGGGCCAGGTGCGCATCGAGGCGGTCCTTGGACTCCCAGCACTCGAAGAAGCGGAAGGTGTTCGGCTCCTCGAGGTCCTCGGACCACCAATACTCGACGCAGCCGGCGTCGCGACGGCTCGCCTCGGTGACCGCGGCCAGGCTGGCCAGCACGTCCCCACGGTCGGAGGCGTCGAAGCTCATGGAGCCGGCGATGATGATCATGGCCGGGACAGTACAAGCCTTCAGCGGGCGACCTCCGTCCCCGGCCCCAGGTGGGCGGGGCCCTCGAGGTCGTCGAGGTCGTCCTTGACCAGCGTCCCGCCCTTCATCACCGCGAGCAGGCGCGCCGGGTCCTGCAACACCGCGATGTCGGACAACGGGTCGCCGTCGACGACGAGCAGGTCGGCCAGGAAGCCCTCTCGTACCGCGCCGAGCTCGTGGCCCCGCCCGAGCAACTCGGCGCCGTGGCGGGTGGCCCACCGGATGACGTCGACCGCCGGGATCCCCGCCTCCTTCACGTAGAACTCGAGCTCGTCGGCGTAGCGCCCGTGCGGCAGCCCGATCGCTCCGTAGTCGTCGCCGCACAGCAGCTTCACGCCGGCCGCGTTCGCGGCCGGGAGGATGGCGAGCGCCCGTTCGATGTCCTGCGCCATGGCGGCGGTGAACCCGAGGCCGCCCCCGCCCATCATTTCGGCGAAGCGGGCCGGGAAGAGCTGGCTCGGCACGAGGAACGTGCCCCGCTCGACCATGCGCTCGATCGCCTCCTCGTCCAGCCCGTCCCCGTGGTCGACGACGTCGATCCCCGCGTCGAGCGCCAGGTGAATGGCGTCCCGGTTGGCGATGTGGCCGCGCACCAGCGCGCCCCGCTCGTGCGCGGCGTCGATCCCGGCGGCGAGCTCGGCAGCGGACATCTCGGTCTGCTCGCTGGGCGCGACCGTGCCGTGGCCGCCGGTGACGAACATCTTGATGATCTCGGCGCCCTGCTTGATCTCCTCACGCACGGCGCGCCGGAACTCGTCGGGACCGTCGGAGCGGTTGATGGCGCCGCGGGCGCCCACGTCCCAGTACCAGGGGAAGCTCTTGTCCCCGGCGTGGCCGGTGGTGCTCACGTCGCGGCTGCCCGCCATCAGGCGGGGCCCGGGAAAGAGGCCCTCCGCGATGGCGGCCTTCATGGAGGCGTCGATGGCGAACGGCGCGCCGGCGCTCACCGCACCCGTGAACCCGCTGCGCAGGAGCATCTGCAGGTGGTGGGCGGCGCGGACGGCCTGCAGGGCGGGGGGCTCCTCGAGCCCGAAGGGGGCCGTCTTCGACCCGAGCTCGTGGTAGGTGGCGTGGAAGTGGCTGCTCACCAGGCCGGGCATCACGGTCCGTCCGGCGAGGTCGACCACCCGGTCCTCGGGGCCCACTGGAACCTCTCCGGCGTCGCCGTCCGCGTCCGCTTCGGTTCGCACCAGCGCAATCCGGCGGTCCTCGACGACTACTGCGGTGTGGGGCCGTGCGCCCTCGGCGTCGAGCACGGTTGCACCGAGGAGAACGAGCCGGGCCATCGGGCCCACGATACCCAGCGGCGCCCGCCCCGCCCGAGCCTGCGAGCCCTGCGAGCCCTACAAGCCCTGCGAGTCCTGCGAGCCCTGCGAGCCGCGCGACACGACGGACTTTGCGATGATGTCGCGCCAATGGCGCGCATCGTCCTCGTCCACGGGGCCTTCAACGAGCTGTGGGGCCCCAACGAGCTCAAGTCCAAGTGGCTGCCCGCCGTGCAGGACGGGCTCTGGCACCACGGCGTCCAGGTGGCGGACGAGGACATCGCGGTCTGCTTCTACGGCGACCTGTTCCGCCGTCACCCGGGCACCGAGGAGGAGCAGCTCCTCGCGCAGTCACGGGCCGGCATCGCCGAGGCGCTGTCCGGGCTGGAGGGTGGCGAGGGGCTGGACGTGCTCAGCCAGGCGGCCAGTGACGCCATCTTCCAGCGCACCGTGGACATGGTCACCGTGATGACGGCCGAGCCTGACGTGCGGGAGCGGCTGCACGGCCGGCTGGCCGCGCTCATCACCCCCGACACCCGCGTGCTGGTCGCGCACTCGTTCGGGTCGGTGCTCTCCTACACGGCCCTGGCCGACCACCCCGAGTGGCCGGTGCGCACGTTCGTGACGCTGGGCTCCCCGCTGGCCGTACCGCAGATGTTCGATCTGACTAGGCCGCCCGCCGGAGGCGTCGGCCCGTGGCCCGGCTCGATCGAGCGGTGGGTGAACATCCGGGCCATCGGGGACAAGGCGGCCGTGTCCCTCGTCGACAAGTTCGGGTCCCGGATCGAGGAGGTGTTCGTCGACAACGGGCACCGGGTCCACGCCCCGGAGCCGTACCTCAACTCACGGCCGACGGGGTGGGCCATCGCCCAGGGTCTCAGCGCCTGAGCGGCCCGACGCCGTGGTTGGCCGATGTCCCCAAAAACCGTAAACCGGTCTGTGCATAGTTTTCGGAGACATCATCGGGACTCTCCGCCACACGCCATCTCCTAGCCTCGCCCCGAGCCGAGTCAGCGCGGACGTCGCCGTAGCGAGGCGTCCGCGATGGCAGCCGGCACCCACCCGACGTCCGTCTCGTTGAGGTCGATCCCCGGCGCCACGATCTCGTCAATGCGGTCCAGCACGTCCGGGGTCAGGCGCAACTCGAGCGCGGGCAGCTGCGACTCGAGGTGCTCCATGGTGCGCGGCCCGATGATCGGGCACGTGACGGCCGGGTGCTCGAGCACGAACCCGAGCGCCAACAGGATCAGCGACAGCCCGGCCGAGTCCGCCAGATCGGTGAGCTTCGCGACGGCATCGAGCTTGGCCTGGTTCCCGGGGAGCTCCGTGTCGTAACGGTCGGGCATGAACGCGGCCCGCTGGCTCGTGTTCGCCTTGCCGGGCCCGAACGCGCCCGACAACCATCCGCCCGCCAGCGGGCTCCACGACAGCACGCCCATGCCGTACTTCTGGCAGGTCGGCAGCACGTCCTTCTCGATACTCCGTACGAGGATGGAGTACGGCGGCTGCTCGGTGACGAAGCGCTCGCGCGACCGGCGCTCGGACACCCACTGCGCCTCCACCACCTCTTGGGCGGGGAAGGTCGAACTGCCGAAGTAGCGGATCTTGCCCGCGCGCACCAGGTCGGTCAGCGCGCCGAGCGTCTCGTCGATGTCGGTCTCGGGCGAGGGCCGGTGGATCTGGTAGAGGTCGATGTAGTCGACACCGAGGCGGCGCAGGCTGTTCTCGCACTCGGTCATGATCCAGCGTCGCGAGTTCCCCTGCGCGTTCGGATCACGGCCCATCGCCCCGTGCACCTTGGTCGCGAGCACCATCCGGTGCCGCTTGATCTGCGCCAGCGCCTTGCCGACGATCTCCTCGGACTCGCCGTGCGAGTAGACGTCGGCGGTGTCGACGAAGTTGATGCCGGCGTCGAGCGCGGCGTGGATGATGCGGATGGAGTCGTCGTGATCACGGTTGCCGAACGACCCGAACATCATCGCCCCGAGGCACAGGGGGCTCACCTTGAGGCCGGTCCGGCCGAGTATGCGGTAGTCCATGGCGCCGAGGCTAGCCAGGGGCCTGGCAGCCCGCCCCGCGCACCCGCCTCAGCCGCCGAGGCGGGTGCTGGCGTCGGCCGCCGCCCACAACACCTCGGGCCGGCCGCTGCGGGCGAAGCTGCGGAGCGCCGCCTCGGTGAGCTTGATGGCGTGCTCGTCACCCGACGCCAGCGCCTGGTCGACCAGCTCCTCGCGCGAGGGCCAGCGCTCGCCGTGCGCCGGCAACGGCCCGTTGCGGTCGACGTCGTAGGCGACGTGCAGCGCGGCGGCCGCCTGCCACACGTAGCCGAGCGCGGCGTCGCGGTCCTCCGCGGCCAGCCACGGGAGCACGAGCTCGCAGGCGAGCGGCGAGGTCACGGAGTGCAGCATGCCGATGGCGCCGCCGCCGTCGGCGTTGCGCAGGTAGGCCAGCGCGCCGCCGGTGGCCAGCTGGTCGAGCAGCTCGACGGCGCCGCCGCTCCACCCGAGCGAGGCCACCCCCTGCTCGAACTCGTCGGCGATCCCGTCGACCTGGGCCACCATGTCGCTGATGAGGAGCTGGCGGGGCGCGTCCTCGGGAAGGTAGGGCAAGTCGGCCAGCGCCTCGGCGACGCCTTGATGCCCGATCAGCAGTGGCGGCCCGGGGAGCTCCTGGTAGCTCGAGGCCCAGAAGGCGAGCCCGTTCGCCACCTCGAGTCGCCGGGGCGCCGTGTCGGCCGCGACCAGGGCGCGCACGCCGTGCCCGGTACGGATCAGGCCGTGGGCAGCCGCCCCGATCGTGCCGGGCATTAGTCGCGGCGCCCACTCCCCCACCACGGCGGCGACGGGGCGGTCGGCGACCTCGCGCTCGAAGAGGGCGAGCCATTCCGGGAACCGCTCGGAGCGGCCGAGCGCGGCGGGCCACTCCTCCTCGGACAGGGGTCGGCGCGCCGGGGCCGGCGCCTCGTCGAGGCGCGGACGGTAGCGCTCCACCCAGCCGGCGATGGCGTCGTCGCGGCCCAGGTGATCGAGCGCCTCGGCCGCCATGGGCCCGTGATTGGCCAGGCCGAGCGGGCCGTAGGTCGGCGCCGTGGCGGCGAACACGGTCAACGCGTCATCGAGGGCCGCCGACTGCATCGCTCCAGTATGGCGAGGCCGGGCCTCCGGCGCCGGGGCCGGTGACCGCTACGATCCGGCCTTCGACGACGGGAGGACAGATGGCGACCACGCCGCCGCTGCAGGGTTTGCGGATCATCGAGTGCTCGGCCCTTGGGCCGGCGGCGATCACCACGGCGCTGGTCGACCTGGGGGCGGACGTGATCAAGGTGGAGCCGCCCGCCGGCGACTACATCCGCGAGATGACCTGGCCCATCGTCGAGGGCGTCTCTCTCATGCATCTCCACGTCAACCGGGGCAAGCGGTCCATCACCCTCGACCTGCGCACCGAAGCCGGGGTGGGCATCCTCAAGGAGCTGGCGGCCACCGCCGACGTCGTCGTCGAGGCCATGCGCCCCGGCGCACTGGCCAAGCGCGGCGTGGGCTACGACGACCTCAAGGTCACGAACCCGAAGATCGTCTTCTGCACCATCTCGGGATACGGCATGACCGGGCCCTACCGCGACTACCCGAGCCACGGCGTGGCCTACGACACCTGGGCCGGCATCGTGAAGGTGGCCACCGACGAGGAGGGGTTCGCGTACATTCCCGAGCACGTGTCCATCGGCATCAACGCCGGACCGCTCTACGGGGCGCTGGGCATCCTGGCCGCCGTGATCCGCGCCCGCACCACGGGTGAGGGCTCCTACATCGACATCGCCCAGTCCGACGCCGCCGCCGCCATGGACTGGTACCGCTCGGAGTCCTATCGCGCCTACGAGCGCCCCGAGGACGAGGTCACCGGCAACAAGGCGGACAACTACGAACGGCGCGCCCCGGGCACGGCGGGCATGGTCGAGGGCGTGCGCTACCAGGTCTACGAGACGGCTGATCAGAAGCACGTCCTCTTCATGGCGTCGGAGCAGGCCTTCTGGAAGAACTTTTGCGAGGGCGTGGACCGCATGGAGCTCTTCGAGCGCTGGCCAGGGTCCAGGTACGCCGACCACGCCCGGGGCAACCGCGAGCTCCAGCACGAGCTGCGCGAAATCTTCCGCACCAAGACGGCGCAGGAGTGGCTGGAGTTCGGCGGGGAGGTCAATACGCCGATCGCCCCGGTCAACACGCCCAAGACAGTGCTCGAGGACCCACAGTTCGCCGACCGATTCCCACTGCTGCCGCAGTCGGACATGGGCGCCGACCAGTTGTTCACGCCCCTGCACTTCGTTGACGAGGAGCTGCCCCGCCCGACGATGGCGCCGACGGTCGGCCAGCACACCGACGACGTCTTGCGCACGGTGCTCGGCTACGACGACAATCGCATCGCTAGCGCCCGGGACGGGGGGGCATTCGGAGCCGGCGCGTAGGTGGCGTCGCCGGCGAGAGGAAGAGCGTGATGGACAAGGTCCGGCTCGGCGTGCTGGGCGCAGGCAACATCGCAGCCATGAACGTCCGGGGTTATCTCGAGGACCCCCGCTGCGACGTGGTCGCCGTCTGCGACACGGACGAGGCGGTGGGCAGGCTGGCGGCCGCGGAATGGGGAGCCGAGCGGTGCTACTCGGACCTCGACGGCTTCCTGGTTGACGAGTCCATCGATGCGGTCGAAGTGCTCACCCCGACCCACCTCCACCACGACCACGTGATCGCCGCGCTCGAGGCGGGCAAGCACGTGTCGGTGCAGAAGCCGGTCGCCAACTCGGTCGAGGACGCGCAGGAGATGCAGGCCGTCGCCGAGCGGGTGGGGCGCACGCTGCGCGTCAGCGAGTGCTTCGTGCACTACCCGCCGCTCGAGCTGGCCAAGCGCCTGGTGGCCGACGGCGCGATCGGCAAGCCCTCGTCGTTGCGGATTCGCACGCTGGTCGGGCAGACCGACTCGGCCTTCCAGGCGGGGCTACGCCCAGAGGGCTACGGCTGGCGGCTGGACAAGCGCAGCCCGGGCGGGCACCTCTTCGACGACATGGTGCACAAGTACGCCATGGCGCTCTGGCTCCTCGACCTCGACATCACGTCGGTGCAGGCGGTGGTCCGCCGGCGCGACCTCTTCTTCGAGCCCTGTGCGGTGATCTTCGAGTACGAGAACCCCGAGGTCCTCGGCATGATGGAGGTCCAGTACTCACCGAATTTCTACATGCGGTCGCAGTACTACGGCGCGGACGAGTTCTTCGAGATCACCGGCGACGAGGGCCAGATCTGGGTGACGCGGGCCACGGGCGAGATGCTCGACCTGGCGCCCGTGATGCTCTTCACGGGCACGCCACAGGAACGCACCACGACGGAGTTCACAGAGATCGACGCCGACTGGGGTGCCGGCTTCGTCCGCTCGTCCCAGCACTTCGTTGACGCGCTGATCCACGGGACGCCGGCCGCGATGAGCGCCGCCGAGGCGATCGACGTGCTCCGGCTCTGCTTCGCCGTCTATCAGGCCGGCGAGACCCGGCTGCCTGTCGACCCTCGCACCATTACCGGGTCGGTCAGCCCGTCCGGCTGGGGGGAGTGGTAGCCACCCCGGTCACTCCCAGGGTGGGGGACCAACCTCGATGCGCGCCAGCCTCGAGCGCACCTCGCCGAAGCGGCCGTCAGCGGCGGACCATTCGCGCCAGGCCTGGGAGATCTCGTCGCGGGTGCGGGCGACGAAGTTCCACCACATGAGGACCGGCTCGGGGAAGGGGGGACCACCCAGGAGCAGGGCCCGCGCCGCCCCTTTCGGCCGGAGGCGGACCTCGTCGCGCTGGGTCCCGAGATAGGCGAGCAGGCCGGGCTCGACGACGACGCCCTCCACGACCACTTGTCCGTCGAGCACCATCAGTGCGTGTTCGTCGTCGCGGCGGAGGGGCACGGTGGCCTCAGGACCCGTGAACGCGAGGTCGACGCCCACGTGCTCGGTGTCCCGCCGGGCGGGCGAAACGCTCCCCCCGAACTCCCCCACCAAGATGGTGGCGGTCGCACCGCCGAGCTCGACACGGGGCAGAACGGGATGGTGCTCGAACGCCGGCGGACCGTCGCGGGTCGCCTCGGGCTGGGCCACCCAGAGCTGCACGGCGTGCAGAGTGTTTTCGCGTCCAGGATCCTCCTCGGCGTGCGCCACCCCATGGCCGGCTGTCATCAGGTTCAGTTCGCCCGGCCGGATCAGCTGGTTCGAGCCGAGGCTGTCGAGATGCAGCAGCTCGCCTTCGAGCAGCCAGGTGACCGTCTGGAGCCCCATGTGCGGGTGGGGCCCGATGCCGATGGCATAGGCCTTGTCCACCTCGATGGGTCCGACGTGGTCGGCGAAGCACCACGCGCCCACGGTGCGCCGCGGCCGCTGCGGCAGCATCCGCAGCACGGAGAGTGAGCCGACCTGCGTTTCGCGGCCCGCGTCGAGCTGGACCACCGGCCCGGTGGCTGTGACCGCGGGCTCGGCGGACGGTGCTGCATCCTCGGTCGTCAGCGGTCCGCTCATAGACGCCCTTCCTATACCCATAAGGTGGCGCCCGACCCCGAAGACGGAGGCAGCACCATGAGCAGCACACCCGCCAGCGACCTGGAGGTGGTCGATCTCCCCGCCGAGAGCCGCTTCGTGATCAAGGGGGCGGACGCTGAGGCCGAACTGATGTACGCGGTCCAGGGGGATCGCCTTCTGCTCGTCCACACCCAGGTGCCCGAAGCCTGGGAAGGGCGCGGCATCGGAGGACGACTCGTTCGCGCCGCGCTGCGCCGGGCTCGCGCCGACAACCTGACGATCGTGCCGTGGTGCCCCTACGCCAGGAAGTGGCTCAAGACCCACCCTGACGAGGCCGGGGGCCTGGTCATCGACTACCACACGCCGCGTCCGTGACGGACTGGCGCTCCGCTCAGTGGGCGGAGAAGAACTCCATCAGGTCGGCGGCGACCTCCTGGGCGTGCGTCACGAAGCCGAGATGCCCCGCCCCCGCCACCTCGCGGTAGGCGCTGCCCGGAATCGCCTCCGCGGCCTCGCGCGCGTAGCGGGGCGGAGAGTCCACGTCGTGCTCGAAAGCCAGCACCAAGCAAGGCACCCGCACCTCGGGCCAGCGGGTCGTGCGCGCCGGGTCGGTCGACCAGGCCAGGGCGGCCTCGTACTGGCCGAGGCGGCCGGGGTTGGGCCAGGCGGGCAAGTCGCCGATCATCGACAGCCAGGCGCTGACCACCTCGGAGTCCTGGAGGTCGCTGGTCGGGAGGTATCGCAACGTCTCGGTCGCATAGAAGAGCGGCGGGAGGTCGTAGTCCAGTGCGGCGAGGTCGCGCTCGACGGTCGTGATGGCGATCTCCCACACCGTCGGCGCGTTGGCGCTCCCCATGAAGGCTGCGGACCGCACGCGCCCGGGGTGGTCCAACACGAGGGTCTCGGCGATCCATCCGCCCATGGAATGGCCGGCGACGCGGACCGGCTCGACCCAGCCCAGGTGGTCCAGGATGGCGATGGCGTCGGCAGCCATCTCGTCCACGCTGTAGGGCGCGGGCGGCATGGACGAGGGCTCCACGCCCCGGTTGTCGAAGGTGACGACGCGGTAGCCGCCCGCGACGAGCGCAGGGAGCAGCGAGACGTGCCAGGCCAGCGCCGGCGCCCCGCATCCCGCGATGAGCATCAGGGGGTCGCCCACACCCGTGACCTCGTAGCTCAACGTCGCACCGTCGGCGTCCACCTCAGGAATGGAGCACCTCCGACAACAGCTTCGGGGCAACGTTGCGCCCGGTGAGGATGACGACCGATTCCTTGCCGTCGGGATCGGGCCGCACCACGCCGGCCCGCAAGGCGGCCACGCCCACAGCGCCGGCGCCTTCCAGCACGAACCCCATCTTGTGCGCGGCGAAGGCCATGGCCGAGCGGATGTCGGCCTCGCTCACCGTGAGGACCTCGACGTGGTGTTCCAGCGCGATGCCGACGGTCACCGCGCCCGGCTCGAGGTTGCCGGCCAGCCCGTCGGCCACCGTCGGCTCGACCGTGATCGGGACGATCGCGCCTGCGGCGAGCGCGGTGCTCATCGACGGCGACGCCTCGGACTCCACGCCGACGACGCGGACACCGGTCCCTTCCAGCCCGAGGATCACGCCTGAGAGCAGCCCGCCACCGCCGCACGGCACGACGACCGTGCCGAGGTCGGGCACCTGCTCGGCCAGCTCGCGCGCCAGCGTGGACTGGCCGGCAATCACGTCAGGGTCGTTGTAGGGCGACACGTAGCGGCTGCCCTCCTGGTCGGACAGCGCCAGGGCGTGCGTCTCGGCCTCGCGGTAGCCGTGGCCGTGGAGCACGAGCCGCACGTCGAACTGCTGGAGGGCCGAGACCTTGGCCGCTGAGGCGCCGGTGGGCACGACGACGGTGACGCGGGCACCAAGGTTGGACGCGGCGTAGGCGACGCCGAGCCCGTGGTTGCCGGCGGACGCGGCGACAACAGCGCGCCCTGGCTCGGCCTCGAGCGTGGCCGACACCGCGGCGAGCCCGCCGCGGACCTTGAACGACCCGGTCGGCTGGACCGTCTCGACCTTGACGGAGACCGACGGCCCGAGTTGGGGCGCGGGAACGACAGGCGTCACGGGCAGGAACCGGCGCACCGCCTTCCATGCGGCCTCCAGGTTGGCCGGCCCCGGCTGTTCGACGTGCCGCACCGGCCCAGTCTGGCCGAGGTTCGCCTGGCATGCTGAACGCCGTGGAAACAAGGAGCTTCACGGCCGGCGACGCCACCGTGCACGTGCACGCCGACGCCACGGCGTTGGCGCGGGCGGCCGCCAACGAGGCCGTCGCCGTGCTGCGGGCGGCGGTGGCGGCACGAGGCGTGGCGCACGCCATGTTCGCGACCGGGAACTCACAGCTCGCCTTCGTGCGCGCGCTCGTGCTCGAGACCGCCGACGTGCCGTGGGCCGAGACGGTCGTCTTCCACATGGACGAGTACGTCGGTGTCGGACCGGACCATCCGGCCGGTTTCCAGCGCTGGATCCGGGAGCGCATCACCGAGCCGGCGCACCCGAAGGCCGCCTATTACCTGGAGGGGCTGGGTGACGCCGTCGCGCAATGCGCGCGCTACTCCCGCGTGCTGCGCGACCACCCCCTCGACCTGTGCTGCCTCGGCATCGGGGAGAACGGGCATCTCGCCTTCAACGACCCGCCGGTGGCGGACTTCGCCGACCCCCTCGACGTCAAGGTGGTGGAGCTCGACGCCGCCTGCCGCTCCCAGCAGGTGAACGAGGGCCACTTCCCCGCGCTCGACGCGGTCCCCACTCAGGCCATCACGGTGACCATCCCGGCGCTCCTGCGTGCGGGGCGGGTGCTGGCCGTGGTCCCCGAAGCGCGCAAGGCGAAGCCGGTACGTGACGCGCTGACGGGGCCCGTGGCGACGAGCTGTCCCGCCTCGGCCTTGCGCACCATCGCACACGCCAGCATCCACCTCGAGCCGGACTCGGCGCGCCTACTCCCCGGCTGAGGCTTGCCGAGGATGCACCGCTGCTGCTCAAGCGTCGGTCAGGCCCCCGATTCGCCCGTCACGTCGTAGAGGTGGTGCACGGGGTCGTGGATCATGTAGCGGGCGAAGGACGCCACCGTGAAGGACGCGCCGTCACTCCGCCGGCCCCGACGTTGCCACTGCGCGCCTCGTACGGCCGCGAAGGCCGCGGCCAGCTCCCCCGCCGCAGCTTCGAGCCCCGAGGCGACGGCGACCGGGTCCTGGGCCAGGTAGTCCTCCTCCGCCGCCGTGGCGTCCTGGTCCCAGTTGGCGTACAGCGGGTCCTCCTCGGTCAGCATCAACCCGAGGCGCCGGTGAAAGAGCGTGCACACGTCCCGGACGTGGCAGGCGTATTCGAGGGGTGCCCACCGGTCCGGGCGGGGCCGGCGCCGGAGCACCGGGGCAGGTAGCTCGAGCAGACGCGCCCAGGCCGCGGCGTTGGCGCGCAGGCGTTCCGCCACCGCGTCGGGGCGGAACGACGACGCATCGAAGCCACACTCGGGACAGGGGCGCTCGAGCACCCAGGTCCAGTCCTTTTCGTCGGGCACGATGTCGTCCGGGACGGTGTCGTCGGGCACGCTCCTCCTCGCGGGTCGGCTCCCAGCCCCACAGCATGGCGGAGGCGCGGCGACCGGCGGGCGGGGCGCAGGCCGGTCACGGCAACCACATCGAACCCGGCGGGCAACGGCGGGGCAATGGCGGGTCCGTAGCTTTCGAGGGGGGATCTGGGGGTGCCGGGCCGGTGGCCGGGCCGGTCGACGGAGGGGTCAGTGACGATCGCAATCGCGACGGGGCTTGAACGTCCCGCAGCAGAGGCCGACGCGCCGGCGCGCCGGGGCCACGGTGAGGGCCGGAGCCGGCGTCGCCGACGGATCCGGCGGGTCCTCATCGTCACCGGATCCGGGCTGCTGGCGCTGATCGCCCTGGTCGCGGCGTGGGTCGGGATCAGCCTCTACAGGATCGACCACGCCGTCCATCACGTGGGGGTGCCCAGCGCACTCCTCGCCCAGGGCAAGAACGACCTGCTCGCGATCGTCAAGGGCCCGGACCACAGTGAGCAGATCTTCGTCTTTCACGACACGGGCGCCCACACCAACGTGCTCAAGATCCCGAGCTCGCTGCAGCTGCCCACGTCGGACGGGCGCACCGTGCCGATCGAGACGCTGAGCCTGCATGCGCCGGACGCCCTCATCGCGGGCCTCGACCACCTGGGCATCCCGGTCAGCCACTACGTGGGCGTCGACCTGCACATGGTGAGCCCCAACTCGAGCCTCGGGCAGCTGGCCACCGGGAAGCTCGCGGTCACCTCGCTCATTTCGGACCCGACCGGCACCGCGTCGCTCCTCGAGCAGGTGGCCTCGCACATCTATCTCGGGCCCGGGACCCCGGTCTCCGCCGTCCTCTCCCTGATGCACGTCCCCACCGCGCGCCCCCTTTCGGTCCCCACCGCCAAGGACGTGCACGGCCGGGTTGTCCTCGCATCGGCGTTCGACACGGTCCTGCGCAGCTTCCTCTAAATGGGGCGCGGGCCCAGATCCGGGGCGGCGGCCCGGCGCTGGCGGGACCGGCTCGGCGCGGCCCTGCGGTGGCTGGGGTACGAGGACTGGGACGCACCGGTGGTCGCACCGCCTGAGCCACCCACCCCGCCCGGCGACCGGACAACGGGTCCGGGGGCGAGCCCGCAAAGCCCGGCGCGAGGCGACGCGTCGACCTCCCTCGACGAGGTCCTCCGCGCCGTCGCCGGGGCGCGCGCCGCGCTCCCCCGCGCCCCTGATCCCGAAATCGCCGACGGACCCGACACCACGGGCGGCCCGGATACCAGGGGCGGGGCGGGATGACCAGCCCCTAACGGCGACCTCAGCCGGGCGCGGCAGCCGCCGGAGGCTCGTAGCCCAGCCAGCGGTCGAGGAACGGCAGCGCCTCGGACCCGTGCCACTGGTGGCCGCCCTCGAAGACGTCGTGCACCAGGCGGTCGCCCGCGCCCAGCGCGTCGTAGACCAGGCCGGTACGGCGCACTGACTCGGTGGCGGCAGCGACCGGGAAGAGAAGATCCTCGGTGCCCGACTCGATGAGCAGGGGCCGCGGCGCCACCAGCGCACCGAGGTCCTCGTGCTCGAGCCGGCCGAGCATCCCGAAGAGGATCTGCGAGCCGCACATGTTCCACGGCATCTTGTGGCTCTCGGCCCACGAGGAGAAGTAGCCGCTGACCACCGCGGCCGCGACCCGGTCGTCCACGGCCGCCGTGAAGAGCGTGACCGTGCCTCCGTAGCTGATCCCGACCATGCCGAGGCGCCCGGGGTCGACGAGCGGGTGCTCGCCCAGCAGGTCGAGGCAGCGCCGGAGGTCCCAGATGTTCTGGGCGAGGGGGTTCCACCCGGCCATGGCCGCGTGGACCAGGTTGGTGTCGCAGGCGTAGTGGTCCTCGGGAATCCAGTCCAGGCGTTCGCCGAAGCAGCGCAGGTCCGGTGCGAGCACGACGTAGCCTCGCCGGACCAGCTGCAGCGCGTAGTCGGCGTTGGGCATGTCGGTGTGCTCGAGGCCCACGACCTGCGCCTTGCCGGGGCCGTGGCCGTGGCAGGCCAGGACGGCGGCGCCGGGTGACGCCTTGATGCGGGCGTCCGGCACGAGAAGGTAGGCCGGCACCGACATCGTGTCCTCGGTGTCGAAGACGATCTTCTGCCGCCGGTAGCCGTCGCACGTCTCGACCTCGAGCGTCTCGAGGTTGCGCGGCACCGGCGCCGGCTCTGGCCCCAGGAGCTCGTGCAGGCGGGCTCGGCAGCGCTCGACCCAGGCGCCGAGGGCCGCCGGGTCGGGATCGCCCTCGGGCAGGGGATCCTCGTGGGTGGTCGCGGCCAGGCGGGCCATCCATTGGTACCAAGGCGAGTAGTTGCGGGCAGGCGGTGTCAGCACGAGGTCCCCGCTCTCGGAGCCAGCGGTGTCATCACCCACGAACGGTGTCATCACTCAACGGACGCCCCCTTCACGCGACGCGACGGCGGTCGGTGGAGGGCCAATGTAGGCGGGGCGCACCCGGCCGCAGCGGCCCTGGCAGAATTGGGCGGTGACCCTCGCCACTTCCGTCCGCGTCCACCCGCTCTCGCCCACCATCGGGGCGGAGATCTCCGGCGTGGACATCTCGGTCCCGCTGGCCCCCGAGGTGGTGGCCGCCATCCGGGACGCCTGGACCGCGCATCACGTCATCTTCTTCCGGGACCAGTCCCTGAACGCGGAGCAGCAGGCCGACTTCGCGCGTCAGTTCGGCACGGTTACCGAGGCGCACCCGGTGCTGCCCTCCATAGAGGAGAGCCCCGAGGTGTTGGCCATCGACGGCAAGGTCGATCGCGCCAGCTGGTGGCACACCGACGTGACCTTCCTGCAGACGCCGGCGATGGGATCCATCCTCTACATGCTCGAGGCGCCCGAGGTCGGCGGCGACACCATGTGGGCCAGCCTGCAGGACGCCTACGACGGGCTGGCGGAGCCCGTGCGCGCCATGTGCGACCGGCTGATCGCCATCCACCACGACCCGTGGTTCGCCGCGGACGCGGCCGAACGGGGTGGTTACGAGTGGGACGGCGTGTGGCACGAGAAGCTGCTGCCCGCGCTGCACCCGGTCGTGCGGACGCATCCCGAGAACGGGCGCAACGGCCTCTTCGTCAACCGCCAATTCACTCGGCAGATTTTCGGGTTGTCGGACAACGAGAGCAACGCCGTCCTCGAGATGCTGTACCACCACTGCATCAAGCCGGAGTACACCTGCCGCTTCCGCTGGCGCGCCGGGTCCGTCGCCTTCTGGGACAACCGGGCCACGCTGCACTACGCGCTGGACGACTACGGGGATGCCGCCCGCTACGCGCACCGCGTGACCCTGCGGGGCGACAAGCCCTACGGGCCGCCGATGCCCCAGCTCGCCACCTGACTGCGCTCCTGGCCGCCGTCGGCCTGTGGGCCGACGTCGGCGTCGCGACCGCCGCCTTTGTCGGCACCAACGTCGACAACACACTGGTGACCATGGCCATGGTGGCCGGCGCGCCCATCGATCGGGCCCGCCGGATCGCGGTGGGGCAGGTCGTGGGCTTCACGCTGCTGGTGGCGGTCGCCCTCGCCGGCGCTGCCGTGCTCTACGAGTTCTCGGCCCGCGTCGTGGGGCTGCTCGGCCTCGTGCCGCTGGCCATCGGGCTGCGCGGGCTGTACGGCTTGCGACCGGGGGCGCACGGCACGCGGACCGGCCCACGCCCCGCGCCCTCGGACCGGGCCGTCGGCCGGAGCCTGACCGCGGCCGCGCTCGTCACCGTCGGCGCCGGCGGCGACAACCTGGCCGCCTACATTCCGCTCTTCCGGGTGGGCGGGGGGGCCACCAGGCTCGCCACCATCCTCGCCGTATTCGCCGTGGGCGAGGTGGTGGTGACTGTGCTCGTCCTGGCCGGCGGGCGCCATCCCCGGGCGCGCGCCGTCGTGGGGCGGCTCGGCGCCGTCGCCGTGCCGTTGCTGCTGTGCGGCATCGGGGTGCTGGTCCTGGCGACCGCCGGGACGTTCTCGCTGCTCTAGACCCCATCAGGCGCGGCGAGGCGGGCCCGGGCGGCGCGTGCTTGACTGCCCCCGTCCCTCAATGGCCGACGCAAAGGAGGCCCGATGGAGAACCTTCGGGGCAAGGTGGCCGTGATCACCGGCGGGGCCAGTGGCATTGGCAAGGCGGTGGCCGCCCGCGCCGCCGGCGAAGGGATGAAGGTCGTTCTCGCCGATATTGAGGACGGCCCGCTCAAGGAGGCCGAACGCGAGCTCACGGAGCAGGGCGCCGAGGCCCTCGCGGTCGCCACCGACGTGGCCGACGCGGCTTCGGTGCGCCAGCTGCGCGACCGGGCGCTCGAGGAGTTCGGGGCCGTGCATCTCGTCCACAACAACGCCGGCGTCGGGCTCGGCGGTCCGATCTGGGAGGTGCCCGAGGCGGACTGGACGTGGATCCTGGGGGTGAACCTGTGGGGGGTCATCCACGGCGTCGCCACCTTCGTGCCGCTGCTCATCGAGCAGGGCGAGGGCCACGTGGTGAACACCGCGTCGATCGCGGGCCTCACCACCGCCCCGTTCATCGGGCCCTACAACGCCACCAAGCAGGCCGTCGTGGCCATCTCCGAGACGCTCTACAAGGACCTGCAGACGGCGGGCGTGAGCGGCGTGGGCGTGTCCGTCCTGTGCCCGGGCTTCGTGCAGACCCGGATCGCCGAGGCCGACCGCAACCGTCCGGACTGGGCGCCCGGGCGCGACCCCGACGTCGAGGGCGCGGGAGACATGCGCGCCGCCATCCAGAGCCTGGTGGACGGCGGTATTCCCCCGGCGGTGGTGGCCGAGCGGGTGCTCGACGCCGTCCGGACCGACACCTTCTACATCCTCACCCATCCCGAGCTGAACGAGGCGATCAAGACGCGCTTCGACGACATTTTGCAGGGTCGGCCGCCGTCGTGGACGATCGTGGCCTGACGGGGCGTCGGTTGGTCGACGTCGTCTTACATGAGCTGACTTCCTTCAGGGATCCGAGGGAGGTCGAGAACCCCGCGGATGTCCGAAAACTATGCACAGATCCGTTTGTAGTTTCTGGAGGGACACGCCAGGCGCTGCGCCGAGCGACACGCCCGGGCGACGCCGCACCGAGAACAGGATCATTCCAATGACGGCGTGGCATCCGACCCCCGAGTCAGGGAAATCAGCCGTCCTGGTGATGTCTCGAAAAACTATGCACAGACCTGTTTACGGTTTTCAGAGACACCGGGCGCCATCACGGCGCTCGCGGAAAATCACCGAACGGTGTGGAACATCACGGAGCGGTGTGGAACATCACCTGGCGTACCGGGAAAGGCGCCAGAAAGCCGGTCCCGACAGCCGATCGCCGCACGTCAGAGGCCGAAGACCGTTCGCAGGTCGGGCGCGGTGGCGGCCTGGCCGAGCAGCGGCAGGCCTAGCATCTCCTCGGTGGTCCGCAAGAGCGAGTACTGGTTCACGGCCGTGCCCGAGACGGTGCCCGGTTTGACGCTGGGCGCCACGACGACGTTGGCCAAGGGCGTGGGCTCGTCCCAGACGATGAATACTGCGGTGCTGCCCGAGCGGTAGGACGCGGTCCCCAGGATCTGCGGGACCCACGTCGCCAACCATTGGTCGCCGGCGGCGACCGAGCAGTCGTGCATGTCGTCGCAGATGTTCGGCGTGATGGAGGTGTACGTCGCCAGCTGGCCCCTCGCCAGCACGCTCGCGAAGGCGGTGAAGGGGAGGTCGTCGGCCTGGCATTCGGCGCGGTCGTCGCCGCCGACGTAGTACACGGCCGGGTTGTGCTTGGCGGCGTACGAGCCGGCGGAGACGAGGTCGCACGGCGCGGGCATCGACTCGGCGAAGCTGCGCTCGGTCCCACCCGCGGCACGCACCTGGCGGAACAGGTTGTCGGCGGTGAACGTATGCGCCGCCGGGTCGTCGTCGTCGGCCACACCCTGGGTCGAGCCCGACGTCGCACCGAGGTAGTTGGGCAACGAGGGCGACCCGACCGAGGCGTAGGCCGAGTCGGTGCCGCACTTGCCCGCCAGGGCGTTCAGGAACGGCGCCTCGGAGTTGCCGAAGACCTCGCTCCAGGTGTGGTTCTCCATCCAGATCCACACGACGTGCTGGTAGCGGGCGGGCGCCGTGGCGATGACCCCGCAGGGCTGCGCGGGGCTGGCCACGACGGTGGGGGCCGTCGTGGTGGTCGTCGGGGCCGGGCGCGTGCTCGAGCTCGTCGTCGCGTGCGCCGTCCGCGTCGTCGTGGTCCTGGACGAGACCCGGCCGGACGGGCCCCCACCGCAGGCCGCCAGTGCCAGTCCGAGGGTCGCGCAGAACGTGGTCAACCGCGCCAGCCGGGCCCTCCCGCCCCGACGAGCCAAGCAGGCGTCCCGGCGGCCCGTCGTGCTCAGCCCGCCGGCAGTGGCTTGAAAGGTTGGACGGTGACCCAGCACGTGCCCTGCGGCTTGTGATTCGTCTTCAGCTTGCATTGCGAGGACGGCGGCACGTTGTTGTGGATCTTGACGACCTGATATTCGGTGGGACCGTAGAACTTGTCCCGACCGAAACTCCACACCGGTGAAAGGGTGCCGGGGTAGTTGGTGACCTTGGACATCGCTTCCACGAACGTGCGGCGGTTGAGATCCGGGCCGGCATTCTTCGCAGCCTCGGCGAACAGGCGGATCGCCCCGCACCAGGCCTGGATCGGGCCCTGCTCCTCGATGTAGAAGCTCTGCGTGCCCGTGATGGGCTTGGGGTGGTAGGCGTGCCAGGTCCCGTAGCAAGAGCGCACCCCAGGGTCGTAGCCACCCTGACTCTCGGGCCGGGCGTCGTCGAAGCCGCCGAGCGTTTGGGTCGTCACGCCTTCCTGGCCGTTCAACGCGGCCTCGTAGGGCACCGGGATCAGGCCGAGCGCGACCGTGATCGTCGACTGGTAGTCGCTCAGCAGCAGCTGCGGGTAGTACTGCTGAGACGACTCGGCCCCGATGTACGGGAAGAACGCGTTCTCCGGAATGAGGGGGAACACGGACTGCACGCCGGCCGCCTTGAACTTCTCCACGGCGAGCTGCGCGTCGGAGTTGGTCGTAGCCGTCTCGTCCGTTGCTCCGGCCACGGTCTCGACCATCGGCGTGATGCCCACCTTTTTCAGGTCCGGAATGAGGTACGAGTTGAGCGCGGCCTGGTCGGCCGCCTGGTCGGACACCACCACTCCGACCTTCTTGCCGTGACCCAGGCGGCCCGAGCTGATGCCCCACTGCACGGTCGCCTCCAGGATCGGCGCCATGTCCGGGCCCGTCCACCACAGGTACGGCGAGCCCAGCTGCGTCCAGTTCGTCGTGGTGGACCAGGCGCTGATGAGCGGCGTCTGGCCCTGCTGGGTCACGCAGAGCTGATTGTCCTCCTCCCAGGTGCCGATGCCGTCGACGACGGCGAAAGCCGCCGGACTGCCTTCGGTCCATTGGCGGCACAACGCCTGCATGTTCGCATCGTTGAGCGGGTCGAACTGAGTGATGATCGGGTTGATCTTGCGGCCGTTGATCCCGCCCGCGTTGTTGATCTGCTTGACGTAGAGGTTGATGGCCGGGATCTGCTCGTTGTACTCCTTGTCCTCCGCAAAACCCTCCTGTCCGGACAGGCTATTGATCGCAACCACGGGGAACACGACGTTGATCTCCGTCTTGGAGACGCCGCGGTCACTCGTGCTGGCCTGGCTCACCGGGGTGCCGGCGGACGACGTGGCGGTGGCGGCCGCGTCCAGGCGCGGCTCGGCGGCGCCGGCGGCACCCGAACCGGGCGTGCCCGACGGGGCGAAGGCCAGCCAGGCCACCAGGCCGACGACAATGGCGATGACGATCAACACGGTGCGGAGCTGCATGGCCCGTGGGCGCCGGCGCAACCGCCGCCACGAGCGGCCAAGCGGAGCCAGCGGGTTCCACCACACCCGCGGCCGCTGCGCTTGCATGGCTGCGTCCATCGTCACGCTCCTTCGTTGCGATCCGTGCCGTCCCCCCGGGATCGGCGATCGGGCCCGACGCCATGAGGGCCTCGTCGCTTGCACCAAGGTAGGCGGCCAGCGCCTTCGGATCAGCGCGGACCTCGGCCGGCGGCCCGGCGGCCACCACCCGGCCCAGCTCCATCACCACCACGGTGGAGCAGAGCTCAAAGACGAGCGGGACGTCGTGCTCCACCAGCACGATCGTCGTGTCCGCCACCTGGTGCAGCCGGCGCAGCAGCGGGATGAACGCCTCGGCCTCGCGCTGGGCGATCCCGGCCGTGGGCTCGTCGAGGAGGAGGAGCCGGGGACGGGCCAGGACGATGGAGGCCAGGTCGACCACGCGCCGGGTCCCCGTCGAGAGCTCGGCGGTCCGGTGATTCCGGAAGCGCTCGAGCCCGAAGGCGCCGATGACCTCGTTGACGGCCGCCAGCTTGCGTCGCTCGGCGCGCCGGGCCCACGGCAGGCGCAGCGTCGTCGAGAAGACGGCAACCTCCTGGCGGGCGTCCTCGCTCAGTTGGAGCACATCGAGCACCGAGAGCTCCGGGAAGAGGCGGCAGTCTTGGAACGAGCGCACCATGCCGACGCCCAGACGCTCCTCGGGCAAGTACTCGGCGAGGTCGATGCCGTCGAGGTGCACGGCGCCCGCCTGCGGCCGCACCAGACCGGAGATGACGTCGAGGGTCGTCGTCTTGCCCGAGCCGTTGGCGCCGATCAGCCCAACGATGGCCCCAGGCTCGGCGGTGAAGCTCACGCCGTTGAGCGCGTGCACGCCACCGAACCGCACACTCAGCTCCTCCACGCCCAGCCGCGCCGGGTGCCGCGCGGCGCCCCCGGTCTCGGTGCCGGCCAGGGCCGTCACGGTTCCGCGCCCTTGCTCACCAACGCCGGCGGCGATACGGCCGCCGCCGCGACCGGAGGCCCGGCTGCGTCGCCGGCGTCGCCGTGAAGCACGTTGCGCAGACCAATGGTCACGATGTCGCCGAAGCGATGCAACAGCTCAGCCAGGCCCCCCGGCAGGTAGAGGATGAACGCGATCAGCCCAAACCCGCTGGTGATGAATTGGATGGTCTGGTTGGCACCGAAGATCGCCGGCAGACCCTCCAGGTAGAGCGCCCCGAGAATGGCGCCGGGGATGGAGCCCAGCCCACCGATCACCACCATGGAGATGATGACGAACGACGTGGTCGGGTCGAAGGTGATGTCGGTGTTGTTCAGCTGCTGGGTGGCGAAGGCGAAGCAGACCCCGGCGTAGCCCGCCACGAATCCCGACAGGCCGAACGCCAGGAGCTTGGTGCGCAGGACCGGGATGCCCATGGCCGCCGCACCAAGCTCGTTGTCGCGCACCGCCACCAGCCGCCGTGCCACACCCTTGTCGCGCCACACCCGGAGCATGAGGACCGACAGCACGAGCACGGCCAAGGCGAACCAGGCGAAGGCGCGCTGCGAAGCCAGGCTGAGGCCGAACAGCGACGGACGCGTCACGACCGTGTAGGCGGGGTTGGGCAACCCGGTGCACAGTGTCTTATCGATGCCCGGGATGGTGATGCAGGGGGTGGCCAGCACAGCGGTCTGCATGAAGATGGCGAACGCCAGCGTCGTCACGGCCAGGAAGAGGCCCGGCATGCGCAGCGCGGGCAACCCGATCAAGATGGCCACCACGGCGGTCACTGCGCCGCCATAGACCATGACCAGGGGCAGCGGGAACGAGGTCCCGAGATGCACGGCGACGAGCGCCCCCACCGCCACCAGCCCGAACTGCCCCAGCGAGACTTGTCCCGCCCAGCCAGTCAGCATCGTGAGCGAGAGGGCGACGACGGCATAGATGCAAATCTGGCTCATCAGCACGTCGTTGCCCACGGAGAGCACGAAGGGCAACAGCGCCGCCCCCGCGACGACGAGCCAGACCCCGGACACCGAGACACGGCGGCGCAGGAGGTCGGCGCTGGCGCGGATCGTGGTGGCCGCCCCGTGTTCCCACGTGCTCCGGTCGCCCGTCCGCACGCCCTTGCGCAACGCCCCCACCCGCACCAGGAGCACGCCCATGATGAGGAGGAAGATGATCAGCTGCTGCTTGGCGGGCGAGGCGACGTTCCACTGCAGCAGCTCGAGGAAGACGCCCATTCCGACGCCCGCGACGAAGGCGACCGTGAGGTTGACCATGGCGCCGATCAGCGCCGCCGCCAACGCGTAGAGCAGCAAATCGGGGGACAACGCCTGGGTGAGCGCGCTGGTCTGATTGGGTGCGTTGAGGATCGCCGTGAAGGCCGAGAGCGCGCCCGCCACCGTCCAGGTCAGCGTCGAGGTGCGGCGGATCCACACGCCGGAGAGCCGGGCGGAGTCCGCGTTCTCTGACATGGCGCGCATGGAGAGGCCCCACGGCGTCAGCCGCACGGCCAGCACCAGCGCCGCCGTCACGAGCGGGGCGACGATCAGCGTCAGCACCTCGGTCGGCGTGATGACAAAGCCACCGAGCGAGAACGAGAGGTCGAAGGGGACGGGTACCGGCTTGTAGAGGTTCGACGGCCGGATGAACGGCAGGGCGGTGAGCGCGAGCAACACGTAGCTCAGCCCGATGGTGGCAACCATGACGAGCACCCGGGGTCGGTTGAAGAGCCGGCGCAGGACAAGCTCGGACAGCGCGCCAGTGAACGCGGCCAGCCCAACCGAGAGCACGAGGGCGAACCAGTAGTTGAACTTGAAGTCCGCGGTGAGCTTGACCAGGAAGACAGCAGCGATGACACCGATTTGCCCCTGGGCGAAATTGAGCACCCGGTTGGTCCGGTAGACGAGCACGAGCCCCAGGGCGAGCAGCCCGTAGCCCAGCCCGTAGAACACGCCCTGGACGAGGACGAAGTTCGGGGCCGACAGCGCCAGCACGGCTAGACGCCCAGGCCCGTCGACGCCGTCCCCAGGAACACCGGGCGCAGCAGGTCGTCCCGCTCCATGAGCTCGTGGGTGGGGCCATCGAAGCGGATCTCGCCGCGCTCCATGAAGAAGCAGCGGTCGGCCAGGCTCAGCGCGCGGTTGAGGCTCTGTTCGACCAGGATCACCGTCGTGCCGGCCTCGTTGATGCGCCGCACCATGCCCATGAGCCGCTCGACCGTCATAGGGGCCAGGCCGAGCGACAGCTCGTCGATCATGAGCAGGCGCGGGCCCGTCATCATCACCCGTGACAGCGCGAGCATCTGCTGCTCGCCGCCCGACAGCGTGCCGGCCGGCTGGTCCAGCCGGGCCGCCAGCTCGGGGAAGGTCTCGAGCGCCTCGTGCATGGCCCGGGCGGCGCGGGCGCGGTCGCGTCGCATGGTGTGCCCGCCGATACGCAGGTTGTCCCTCACGCTGAGGCCGGGGAAGGTCATCTTGCCCCCCACAAGCAACGCGACGCCCAGGTCGATGATCTGCTCGGGCTCGAGGTAGGTGCAGCTCGCCCCGAAGAGCCGGATGACGCCCCGGTGCGGGTGCTCGAGCCCGGACACGGTGCGCAGCAGCGTCGACTTGCCGGCGCCGTTGGTGCCGAGCAGGGCCACCATCTCTCCGTCGGCCACCTCGAGGTTGACGTCGAAGAGGACCTGGTTCGTCCCGTAGAAGAAATCGAGGTTGTGCACCTGCAAGGCCGGGATCGCCCCACCGTCCTGGCGCCGTTTGCCCTCGGTGTAGCGCTCGAGCACGTCTTCGATGACCAGCGTGATGTCGCGGCGCACGCTGCGCGAGCCGAGCACGAGGAGGAACCCACCCACCGCGCAAACCGGCGCGATCAACGTGAGGGCGAAGACGATGCCGTGCAGCCCCCCGACGGAGTCCGACACCGCGCCGAGCACGACCGACCCGGCGAAGCCCCCGAAGACCAGCGAGTAGACGCCGAACATGGCGAAGCAGATCGTGCGCATCTCCGCCGGAGCGGTGGCAGCCAGCGTCAGAAAGATGCAGATGGCGAGTGGGGAGACTGCCGCGGTGGCCAGGAATTGCAGGGTGACAACCAACCAGAGCTGGGGCACGTAGAGCGAGAGGACGAAAAGCCCGCCGTAGGCGGTGATGCAGATCCCGGCAATGACGAGGGGCCGCTGGGGCGCCCGCCGGAAGAAGCGGTCTCCGAACACGTAGGCGAGCGGCAACCCGAGGAAGGCCGCCAGCCCGATAATGGCGTACACCTCGCTGCGCGACGCCGTGTCGAGGTGGAACTTGTCGATGAAGAACAGGTTGCCGAACAGCGGTGCGCCCGTGCCGGCGAACCCGAGGATGGCCACGGCGACGAGCTCGTAGTAGAGCGAGCGGATACGCAGCAACCGCGTGACCGCGGAGCCGAGCAGGACGCGGGGCGCCGTCTCCTGCTGGGTGTGCAGGTCCATGCCCGACGCCTTGAGGATGTGGCTGCTCTCGTTCGCACCCTTCTCGGGCTCGCGCAGGGTGAAGAGCGCGAACCCGATGGGGATGCCGGCCAGCGCGACCAACAGGCCGTAGCGCCAGTCGTGGGCGATCGTCACGACGTACCCGAAGATCAGGATCCCGACTGTCTGCGACAGCGGGTCCGAAAGTTGGTGCCAGCTGAAGATGCGCCCGCGCGCTTCGGTGGGGTAGGCGTCGGCCAGGTAGGAGTTGTGCACCGTGTTGTTCACGCCCGTGCCGACGGACGCCGCCAGGTACAGGAACGCGAAGGCCCAGACGTTGGGCGAGATCGCCATGAGCGCCCCGAACCCGGCGAAGATGAGCAGGGCGACCGCGGCGACCACCTTGCGGCTACCCCGGTCGGCCCACACCGCGAGGGGCACCGCCCACAACAGCTGGGAGACCTGCGCGATGAAGGCAACTGCTCCCAGGGAGGCGTTCGACATGTGGAACGACACCTGCAGGTTGTGCCCGATGAGGGTGATGCCGTTGCCGAAGGTCCCGGGCACGAGTGCCGCCGCCGTCATGAGCACGAGGGGCGCGTAGCCGGACGACTTCAAGATCCCGATGAGCGGGGGCGGCTTCCCAGCCCCCGTACCCGGCATAACGGCAACGTCCGCCACGATGTCGGGGTCCTTGTGCTGCGTCACCGCCTCGCGCAGCAGGTCGTCCGGAACCGCGAAGTCGAACACGGGCTCGCTGGGCACTGGGGGAGGACTCTAACCTGACGCCCGCGTCAGGGATCGTTCAGACGTGCACCGTCGCGACGGTCAACGGCCCCTCTGGCAACACCGCCACGCGCGGCGAGGGCCCCAGCCGACCCACCACGTCGCGCACGGTCGCGTCGAGGTCGACCGCCGGCAGCAGCTGCGCCGTGCGGATGGTCTGCTCCTCGAGTCCCTCGCTGTGGATGTACACCGCGGCGCGCGTCGAGCACGCGGCCGAGCACCTGGGCCTGCCAGCGGTCGAGCTCGGGGCCGGCGCGCGCGCCGACGAGGTCGTCCGGCAGGTGCGCCTCGGAGAGCAGGCGGGCGAACGCCCCGCCGTCGGGCACGCCATCCTCACACGCGGCCGCCATGACGACCGTGCCGCCGTCGCGCAGGATCCGGTCCGCCGCCGCCATGCCCTTGACCGCCTGGTACAGGTTGCGATCCAGCGGGTGCCCGCCGTTCGTCGACACGACGAGGTCGAACGGAGCCGCCACCTGGCGCACCGCCGCCGCACCGACGTGCGCGCACGCGGCGTCGTGGGCCGCCGGCAGCGGCCCCACGAAGACGGCGGTCACCCGGCGCTGCCGGTTGATGGCGACGTCGACCGACAGGTGCGGGGGCGCCAGCGCGGTGGCGGCCCGCACGAAGTCGTGTACGGGGTTGCCCTGGCGGGTGAGGAAGGTGGCGCGCGCGTCGGCGATCCGGCGCGGGTGGTGCGCCTCGAGGATGGTCTCGGTGGCGGCGAGGCCGGGGCAGACGGCCTTGGGCCCGCCGCTGAAGCCGGCGAAGAAGTGCGGCTCCACGAAGCCGGACACGATGCGCACGTCGGCCTCGACGTACTCGCGCTGGAGCCAGACACCCACGCCGTCCACCTCGCCCACCCGCACGTGGTCCTCGCCGCGGGCGTCGTGATCGACGATGCGGCAGCGGGCCACGACTTCCGCGCCCACGAGCTCCTCCATTTCGGTCGCGGTCGCCTGCCGATGCGTGCCCGTCGCGCACAGGAGGACGATCCGGTCGTCGGGCACGCCGGCGCGACCGAGGGTGTCGAGCAGAGGCGGCAGGACGGTGCGGTTGGGCATCGGCCGCGTCAGGTCGGGGAAGACGACGGCGACTTGCCCGGAGAAACCCGGCCCCCGGCCTAGCAGGTCGGTCAGCGGCGGGCCGGCCACCGGTCGCGCCAGCGCGTCCCGCACCGCCGCCTGTTCGTCGGGCAACGCCGGCGCATCGAGAGGGAGGACGACCTCCGCCGTGTCGGGAACTTCGACTGACGCGCCGAGCCGGCCGTAGGCGAGGTCGACGCGCACCGCTGGTCAGTAGTCCCGGTCGGACCCCGGCAGCGACGCCGTGGCCGCCAGCACCGACTGGGCGACATGGTCGATACGCGGGCGGAGGGCGCGGTAGACCTCGACCGCCGCGGGGTCGGGCTGGATCACGGCCGCCACGGGATCGAGCCGGTCGAGCGTGAGGCCCATGCCGAGCGCCTTGCCGGCCAGCAGGGCGGCGCCCGCCGAGGCCGCCTCGCCCGAGCGGTGGCGCGTGGCGGGCAGGTCGAGCACCGCGGTCAGGACGTCCACCCACACCGGCAGGTTGGTGCCCGAGCCACCGAGCGTCACCCCCTCGGCGGTGGAGCCGCCGAGCCGGCCGACCGTCACGACCTCCATGACGCGCAGGACGTCCCAGGCCACCGCCTCCACAATGGACCGCGCCAGGTCACTGGCGTCGTGGGCGGCGCCCAGACCCATGAATCCGGCGTGGGCGTCGTCGCGCCACCACGGCGCACGGGCGCCGTCGAGCCAGGGCACGGCGACCACGCCCCGCGCCCCCGGCGGGCTCTCGCCGGCCAAGCGGGCCAACTCGTCGGGCGTGCGGCCGAGCAGCCGGGCCAACCAGGCCAGGAAGGTCCCGGCGGTCGACAGGCCGCCCTCGAGCACCCATCCCCCGTCCGCGCCGCGGGTCACCACCGCGCCGGCTGGAGACGGGACCGGGCGCTTCTGCACCGGGACCGACACGTTCGCCGTGGTCCCCCAGCTCACCATCGGCCGGTCCTCCGACGCACCGGAGCCGAGCACCTCGCATTGGCGGTCGCCGGCGCCGATGACCACCGGGATGCCGGGCTTGAGCCCGAGCTCCGCGCCGGGCACCGGCTTGAGCGCACCGACCACGGTGTCCGAGGGCACCACGCTCGGCAGCTTGCCCAGGGCGGGGCCGGCCAGCTCGCGTACGGCGTTGCCGTCGAAGTCGTAGAGCCCGCTGCGCGAGGCGAACGTGGCGTCGGTGACCACCTGGTCCGTCAAGCGGTGGACCACGAGGTCGCGCGGCGAGAGGATCACGTCCGCGGCCCGGAGGCGTTCTGGCTCGTGCTCGTCCAGCCAGGCCAGCTTCGCCGCCACTGCCCCGGCGTCGAGCGGGATGCCGGTGCGGGCCCGGTTGACGTCGTCACCCCCCATCCGCTCCGCCAGTGCCCGCGCCGTCGCGGCCGCCCGGTGGTCCGACCACAGGATCCCCTTGCCGATGGGATCACCCTGCGCGGTGACCGGGACGAACGTCTGGCGCGCCCCCGAGCACGCAACGACGTCGACCTGGCCGAATTCGCGCGGCGCCTGGGCCCGGGCCTCGGCGCAGGCGATGACGACCGTCGTCCACCAGCGCAACGGGTCCTGTTCGGCCCACCCGACCTGCGGGTGGGTGGTCGCCAGATCCGAGCGGGCCAGGGTGACCAGCCCGTCCTCACCCCAGAGGGCGACCTTGGTCACGGTCGTGCCGAAGTCGACGGTCAGGATCATCACGACGGGTGCACCAGCGCCGCGAAGAGTCCGGCCATCTCGGCCGGATCGGGGTCCTGGTAGATGGTGCGGCCGATGGCCATCCCGGCGCCCCCGCCCTCCATGACGTCGCGCACCTCGTCGAGAATGTCCTCCCGGCCGGACTCTGTGCGCGGCCCGCCCAGGAAGAGCACCGGAACGCTGACGCTGGCCACCACCCGGGCCACGGCGCGCTGACGGTCGGTCCCGGGCGCCACCGCGGGCACCGGCACCTTGATCACGGGTGCGCCCATGTCGTGCACGATGACCGCCGCCAGCACCACCGAGTCTGTGTCGCGCCGGATGCGCCCGTCGCGCCAGACCAGCGGTTCGACGAGCGCGTCCAAGCCGGCGCCGCGCGCCTGCTCGAGGACCTGCCCCAGGAGCTCGAGGGCGGACGCCGTCGTCGGGTCCTCCATGTCGATGCGCGTCATGTGCTTGATACCCGTCCAGCCGTCCGAGGCGGCCCGGCCCACGCTGGCTACCAGGCGGTCGTCGAGCTCGAAGGCGGACCCGGCCAGGCCGGTCCTGTTGATGGAGAGGTAGGTCCGGTGCCGGTCGGTGATGTGGCCGGCCGCCGCCAGTCCCTCGAGGGGCTGGGCGGTGGCCAGGATGCCGTCGCACGACGGCAGCGCCTTGGCCAGGGCCCCGAAGAACTCGGCCCAGTTCTCGGTGGTGAGGACGGCCCGGGCGCGGTGGTCGGCGGCCAAGATGAGGGCCGGGGTCGGCAACGCTCCCTCCGGCGTCATGGCAACGGGGCGCCGGCGAGCGCGAGGACCACCTTGGCCACGGCGGAGAAGTCCTCCCGCCCGTACCCGGCGGAGCTGGCCGCCGTGAGCAGCTGGCGCGCCGCCGCCGTCGTCGCCACCGGCACGCCCGTGCGCGCCGCGTAGGCCATCGCCAGGTCGAGGTCCTTGGCCATCAGGTCGGTCATGAAGCCGGGCTGCCAGCCGTTCGACGCGGGGCTGTCCGGCACCACCCCCGGCACGGGGAGCCGGGTCCGCACGGCGACGCAGTCGCCGGTCGCGTGGGTCAGAACCTCGAGCAGCTTGGCCATGTCGACGCCGGACTTCACCGCGAGGGCCGTGGCCTCCGCGGTCGCGGTCATCTGCGCCGCGTAGATCAGGTTGTTGCAGAGCTTGACCACCTGGCCCATGCCTGGCCCGCCCACGTGCACGACCAGCCCGGCGAACGGCTCGAGGGCGGGCTGGGTGGCGGCTAGGACGGCGGCGTCGCCGCCGACCATGAGGGTGAGCGTCCCCTTCTGCGCACCAGCGGTGCCGCCCGACAGCGGCGCGTCGAGGTAGCACGCGCCGGTCTCCCCGACGCGTCGGTGCTGGGCCCGCTCCACCTCGGGATCGATGGTGGAACAGTCGACGACCGTCTGGCCGGCACCGAGCGCGGGCAACATGTCGTCGACCACCTCCATCACCTCGGGCGAATTGGGGACGCAGAGCACGATCAGGTCCGACGCCTCGGCCACCCCCCGGGACGAGCCCCCGTCGGCGGCGCCCTGCGCCACCACCGCATCGATGGGCCCGTGGCTGCGCGAGGCCACCGTCACCGCGTGTCCCGCCGCGACCAGATGCCCGGCCATCGGCAGCCCCATGGCACCCAGCCCGATGAACCCGATGCGCATGCGTGTCCCTCCCGACTCTCGGCCGTGCTACGCGGACACGGGTGCGAACCGGGGCAGCCACTCGGCCGTGCCGGCGAGCAGCTCGTCGACCATCGCCTCCATGTCCGCCAGGTCGCCCCGGCCCGCCAGCGGGTCGAGGGCGAAGGCCCCGCCGGCGAGCCGGCGGTCACCGCGGACCGCCGCCTCGACGGTGAGCTCCTGCGTGGCGACATGCCGTCGCACGATCTCGTCATAAGGGGGAGGCAGTGGCGCGCGGTCGCGGCCGCGGATGCCGTCGCCGTCGATCACGCAGATCGACTCGAGCACCGCGTCGGGCGGCAGTCCCACTCCCTGGCCCACGTTGGGGATATTGACGGGCGCCTCGAAGGGCTCGCCCGTGAGCATGGCCTGGATCATCGGCGACGGCAGCTCGCCGGACTGCCAGGTCTGCAGGTCCTTGGTGCCCGCCAGCCAGGCGTCCACGTCGGCGACGTACTCGGCCTGGTGCTGCTCACGCCTGCTGATCGGGCTCAGCCCGATGTTGTAGACGCCGCCCCAGTCGGACTCCGGGGTCAGCGCGAAGGAGACGAACTCCGCTATGTGCCGGTCGCCGGCGGCCGGGAACGTGCCCCAGCGGTCGAGCAACGTCAGCTTGAACACGTGCCGCTGGGCGAAGTCGAGCTTGGAGAAGGGGTCGGCCTCGGGACGGCCCGGGTACGGCCGGAGCGACGCCAGCCCGCCCACCTCTTCGACCAGCCCGTGCAGCAGGTCGAAGCCGTCGGCGCCGTCGACCTCGAGCGAGGTCAGCACGGGGAAGTGGTTGACGCCGGTCACCGAGCACGAGACGGCGTCGGCCGGGCGGCCGCAGGCGATGGCGAGGTCCATGCAGAAGTTCCCCACCTCGTGGCACAGGCCGACCGTCTTGATGCTCGTCTCGCGGCACACCGCCCGCGTCAGGCAGGTCATGGGGTTGGTGATGTTGAACAGCCAGGCGTCGGGGCAGTGCTCCTCCATCGCCTTGCCGATGCCGACGAGGACGGGGACGTTGCGCAGCGAGCGGTTGATGCCACCGGGTCCGACGGTGTCGCCCACGGTCTGGGTGATTCCGTGGACGGCCGGGACGTCGAGGTCCACCGCCATGGAACGGAACCCCCCCGTCGAGATGCACACGATGACGAAGTCGGCGCCGTCGAGCGCTGTGCCGAGGTCCGTCGTCGTCGCCACGGTGGCCTTGGCGCCCATGGCGTCGTTGAGCTTGTGCGCCAGCGCTTCCATTTTGGGGAGCGGTGCGGGATCGACGTCCTCGAGGACGAGGTGCAAGCCGGCGAGGGCCGGCGTGCCGAACAGATCCGCCATCAGCTCAGGCCCCCACTGGTAGCTGCCGCCGCCGACGATCGTCACGTGTGTGCTCACGGCCGCCACGTTACAGTCCCCGTCGTGAGCGGCCTCAGGCGACGCGCCCCACTGTTCCTCGCCGCGGCCTTCGCGTCGAGCGGCCTCGTACACCTGGTGCGCCCACAGGTCTTCGCATCGATCATGCCGCGCGCCATCCCGGAGCGACACCACACGAACCTGATCTACGTGAGCGGGGTGGCCGAGCTGGCGTGCGCCCTCGGGCTCCTGCGCCGCCACCGCTGGGCACCCTCGGCCAGCGTGATGGTGCTGACGGCCGTCTTCCCCGCCAACGTGCAGATGGCGCTCGATGCGGGCACCGGGCGCAACCCCGGCCCCTCCGACTCGCCGGTCGTGGCCTGGGGCCGGCTGCCGCTCCAGCTGCTGATGGTGTGGGCGGCCCTCCAGGCACGTTCCGACCGGCGCGCCGACGACATGCCGCAGCCGCACTGAGCCCTACGCCGTACCGCCGCCGAACCGTTCACCTCACCCGAGCTGCTTCTCTCCCCAGAAGCAGGCGAACGGGTTGTCGTTGTAGGGGGCCACGTCCACGTACCCTGCCGAACGGTAGAGGGCGAGCCCATGCACTTGTTTGGGCCCAGTGTCGAGCCGCGTCGCCGAGTACCCCAAGCACCGCGCCGCGTCCTCGAGTGCCTGGAGGAGCACCCGTGCCACGCCGCGCGACCGCACCGCCGGCCGCACGTACATCCGTTTGATCTCCGCGACGCCATCGCCCAGGCGCCGGAGCCCTCCGCCGGCGACCACATCCTCCCCGTCGTATCCGACGAGGTAGGCGCCGCCTGGCGGTCGCAGCTCCTCGGGTTCGAGGGGCGGGTTGTCGAGCCGGCTGAAGCTGTCGTACACGTCGTTGAGCTCGGCCCGCATCTCGGCCAACAGGACCGACGCGGGCGGCTGCTCGGGGTCGCACCGCTCGAAGCGGAGATCGCTCACGTCACCTTGTCCGGATGGAGAGCGCGCGCCATGCGCCGCATGCCGTCGCGCCAGGGCACTGTGGTGCGCCCGGCCAGTTCGTGCATGCGCGTCGTGTCGATCTGCACACTGTCGATCGTCTGCTCGGTCGGCTCGAACCGCGCCTCGGTACCTACCAAGCCGGCCAGGTAGGTGCACCACTCCTCGATGCTGACCGGCTCGCTCCCGCCCCAGTTGACCGTCACAGCTGGGACGGCGGCGGCGGCGAGCAGGCGGGGCACCATGGCGACGATGTCGTCGCCGTGGAGCGGGTGGTAGACGCTCGGCGCGTCGACGTGCACCGGGATGGCGTGGCCGGACAACATCATGTGGAGATGGATGGCGGGCCACCCGCCGTTGTCGCCGTAGGGCACAGACAGCCGGGCGATGGTCGTCGGCAGCCCGAACCGCTCGGCTCCCCATCGGGCCGTCGCCTCCGCCGCGATCTTGCAGATGCTGTACGTGCGCAGGAACGGCCACACCCCGTGGTTGTCCCCGAGCGGCCCGTCCTCGTCGAAGACGCGGTGGCCGGCCGGCTTGTAGACCGCTGTCGAAGAGCAGTGCAACACTGCGCGGGCCCGGCGGTGGTGTTCCATGAGGTAGGCCAGGCCGCCGCTGTTGGCCGCCAAGTCCTGCTCCCAGTCGTTGGTCTTGGCGACGGCGAAGTTGAGGACGTAGTCGGCGTCATCGGGCAGTCCCCCGACGTCGCCCGTGACCAGGTCGACGGGGACACATTCGACGCCGGCGGCCTCGAGTTCGGCGCGCGCCGCCGCGTCGGTGAACCGGGCCGCGCCCACGACGCGGTTCGCGTGGGCCAGGGCGACGGCCAGGGGCCGAGCGACCTGACCGGTCACTCCGGTGATGACGATCGTGGTGCCGTGCAGCGTGTCGAGACTCATGGGCTCCTTTCGTACTCGCTACGCTGCCCCGCGTGCACCTCTTCGCTGCGTTCCTCGGGGGCGAGCTCACTCCCGGCCGCATGGGCGAGGACCACGAGGTTGTCTTCGTGGTGGCCGAGGACGTGGTCGCGGCGCGGAAGGCCGCCAAGGCCAAGTGGGGTGGGGACGGGCGTGCCCACGTCGACGCCCTGACCCGGCTGGACATGGTCGACGGCTTCGCAGTCGGCCTCGAGCAGGCCGGAACCGGCGACGCGATGGAGACGGTCGGCTACAACGGGTGACCGGCGATGCTCAAACCGCCGGCGACAGGCCTCCATCGAGGTTGATCGCCGTCCCGGTCAGGTACGACGCGCGGGGGGACAAGAGGAAGCACCCGAGGTCGGCGAACTCGCGTGCCCGCCCGAAGCGGCCGAGCGGAATGGCCGAGTCCTTGGCGAACCGGGCGTAGAAGTCGACGAGCCCCAGGCCGGCGGCCTTCGCCGCCCGCACCCACTGCCCGCTCTCGATCAGCCCGATGAGCACGGCGTTGACCCGCACGCCGTCGGGCGCGAGCTCCTTGGAGAGCGCCTTCATCAGCGCCATCCCGGCGGCCCGGGTGACCGAGCTGGGCTCGCTGGAACCGCCAGGCGCCTTGGCGGCCAAGGCGAGGGTGAAGAGGATGGAGCCCTGGCGGGCTCTGAGCTCGGGGAGGGCGAGCCGGGTGAGCCGGACGGCGGCCATCAACTTGAGCTGGAAGTCGGACTCCCACATGGCATCGTCGATGGACTCGATGGAGCCGCCCGCAGCCCGCCCGGCGTTGTGCACGACGCCGTCGACCCGCCCCCAGCGGGCCAGGGCGGCGTCGACGAACGCGGCGAGCTGCTCCGGGTTCGTCACGTCGACCTGCTGGACCAGCGCGTCGCCGTCGGTCTCGTGCAAGGCGGCCTCCGCCGTGGCGAGGCGGTCGGGGTCGCGACCGCACACCGCCACTGCGGCGCCCTCGAACGCCAGCTGCCGGGCCAGGGCGAGACCGAGCCCGTCGGTTCCGCCGGTGATCAACACGACCTTGCCCTCGAGCTCGAGATCCATTCCTCATTCCTCCTTTGCCGCAGCCGCGCGCACGCCCGCCACGAACCGGTCCGCCTCCGCCTGCGAGCGCAGGCGGACGAAGCGCAGGCCCGCCCAACGCGGGTCCTGTCCGGCCTCGCTGTACCGCCGCCGGTAGAGGCCGTGGCGGGTGGCGGCCCAGGCGATGATCGACTTTTCTGGCTTGAACGACCATAGGTTCGACAACGGCTCCCGGTTGCCGTTCCACAGCTCCTGGCGCGTCACCGTCCGCCGGAGCGTGCGCCCGATGGTCCGCGCCATCGCTCTCAGGTACGGCAAGTCGAACCACACGACCGTGTTGGTCTTGTCCCAGACGATGTCGCGCACCACCGAGTAACTGCCGTCGACCACCCAGTCCTGGCCGTCGGTCGCCGCGTCCACGCGTGCCTTGAACTCCTCGTCGCTCAGGGGCGTCCATCCCGGCTGGTGGTAGATGGCGTCGAGCTCCACGTGGGGCACGCCCAAGGTGCCAGCCAACGCGATGGCCAGCGTCGTCTTGCCCGACCCAGAGCACCCGACGACGGCGACTCGTCTGATGTCAGCGCTCCTGCTCGGTCGGGCGCACCAGGATCTCGTTGACGGCGACCCGGCGGGGCTGGGTCACGGCGTAGCGAATGCTTTCGGCGATGTCCTCGGCCTGCAGGATCTCAATGCCGCCGAAGGTCTGGGCCATGCCCTCGAGGATCTCCGGCCGGTTCTGGAAGGCGAGCTCGGTGGCCGTCGCACCGGGCTCGATGAGCGTCACCCGGACGTGCCGCGACGTGACCTCTTGCCGCAGCGACTCGCTGAACGCGCCGACGCCGTGCTTCGTGGCGTTGTAGACCCCGCTATTGAGCCACGCGACGCGTCCGGCGACCGAGCTGACGTTGACGACGTCGGCGACCGAGCGCGGCTCCTCCTCCGCCGCGGCCAGGAGGTGCGGCAGCGCGGCGTGCGTGCAATAGAGCAGGCCCAGCAGGTTCAGGTGGACCATGCGCTCCCACTCCTCGAGCGGTGCGCCGACGATCGGCCCCAGCAACATGACCCCGGCGTTGTTGACCAGCGTGTCGAGCCGGCCGAGCTCACCGACGGTGGTGGCGACCGCACCGGCAGCCTGGTCGGGATCCGTGATGTCAGCCCGGACGACCACCGTCTTGACGCCCGCCAGCTGCGACGCCAGCGCCTCGAGCCGGTCGAGCCGGCGGGCCACCAACGAGATCGCGGCGCCCTCCTCGGCCAGCGCGACGGCCGTGGCCTCGCCGATCCCGCTGCTCGCACCGGTCACGAGGGCGACCGTTCCTTCCAGTCTCTTCGTCATGGAGCCTCCAGCCTCGGTCTCGACACGGCCACGGCGCGACCGTCACCACGGTCTAATGGGACGGCGCTACGGCAGCTACGGCGGCGCGGTAACTCCCGTGCGCACGTTGCCTCGTCACCCCGACCTCGGCGGGCGGCTACCCGGGCTTGGACTCGGTCAGCGCCTGCGCCTCTTCGTTGGGCTCTATCCCGAACAGGCCGACGGGCGTGCCGAGGTCCTGGGGCACCCGGGTCGGGGTGTCGCGGTTGAGAATCCCGCCCCGGAAGAAGGCCGGACGGAATGCCATCCAGACGTACATCAGCACCACGCCGAGGATCACCGTGCCGACATCGAGGGCGAAGACGCCACCGATGACCCGGTTGGTGCCGGGGAGCGTGAAGTGGCTGTAGCTGTTGACCGGGTTCCAGTAGTACCAGAAGGACCAGAACATGGCGAACCACAAGATGAGCCCGCCGAGCAAGGGCAGGATGCCCTTCATCAACAGCGTGCGGGGGCTCTCCAGGAGGGTCTTGCGGTAGTACCAGAAGGACGAGAAGCCGGTGAGCCCGTAGTAGAAGGCGATCCACACCCCGAGCGCCGACACCGAGTCCTCGATGACGCTGTTGCCGTTGGACACGTAGTTCAGGACTACGTAGAGCAAGATGGAAATTCCGCCCATGCTGAGTGTCGACACCGTCGGCGTGAGGTAGCGCCGGTGGATCCTGCCGAAGGCGTCCGGGATGGCCTTGAACACGGCCATCGACAGCGTGGTGCGGGCGGTGGGCAGGATGGTGGTCTGGGTCGAGGCCGCGGCCGAGCTGAGCACCATGAGGAGGAGCAGGTGGGAGAGGAAGCTCCCGAAGCCCGACGTGCCGAAGACCGACGACCCCAGCACCGACAGGACGTCGCCGACATTGTTCGGGTTGGTGAGCCCGATCCCCTTGGTCCCGACGCCCGCGTAGGACTGGGCGGCGATGATCACGACGGCGTAGACGGCCAGGAGGATGAAGGTGGAGGTGACAGCGGCCCGGCCCGGGATTTTGTCGCGCTCCTTGGTCTCCTCGTTCACCGACACCGCGGTGTCCCACCCCCAGTAGATGAAGAGCATCAGGGTGAGACCGACCATGAAGCTCTCGGGGCCCGGCACGGCGAAGGGGTTGAACCAGGACCAGCTCGGGGTGAGGTGGCCGAGGGGAGCTGAGCCCGCGGCCACCTTGTAGAGGGCGACCGCCGAGAGCACCGCGAGCATGGTCAGCTCGATGCTGAGGAGCACCTTCTGGAAGTTGGCCGAGATCTCGATCCCGACGTAGCAGATGGCGGTCATGACGACGATCCACATGACCCCGACCAACAGCACCCACCCGCTGTTGGCGTTGTGCCCGATGCCGTTGGCGCCGAAGAGCAGGAACACGTACTGCCCGGCGATCTGGGCCAGGCTGGCCATCACGAGGATGTCGGCGGCAATGATCCCCCAGCCACCCAGCCAGCCCGACTTGGGCCCGAACGCCCGGGTCGCCCAGGTGAACGTGGTGCCGCAGTCGGGGTCGGCGGCGTTGAGGGCCTTGTAGCCGTAGGAGATGAGCAGCATCGGCACGAAGGCCAAGATGGTGATGATCGGCGCCTGCAGGCCGGCGATGGCGATCACCACGAAGCCCAGGGTGGCGGCCAGGCTGTAGGCGGGCGCGGTCGAGGCGACCCCCACTACCACCGACGAGACGAAGCCGAGGGCGCCGCCCTTCAGGCCTTTGTCCCCTGCCTCCTTCGAATGAGCCAGTGACGCATCGAGATGGACCATGGCCTCCCCCCCTTCCGTTCCCAAGGGTTTGGGCGGAACCCTACTCAAGGGACGGCGGAATTTCCCGACATTTTCACTGATCTCGTCTGCGCACGCCTGATTCGGCCACCGATCCGGGGAAAGTCCTCGACCTCGTGCCCGAATCCGTCGTCTAGTTCTGCTCCTCGTCGGTCTCGGTCGTCCCGATCCCCTCCCGCAGCTTCTGGAGGCTGGAGGAGAGCAGTCTCGAGACGTGCATCTGGCTCACGCCGACCGCCACGGCGATCTCAGACTGCGTCAGCCCGTCCACGAACCGCATGCGCAGGATCGACTGCTCCCGCGCCGGCAACGTCGCCAGCGCTGGACCCAAAACGACGCGGTCCTCGACGGAGTCGTAGTTGCCGTCCTGCTCGCCGAGGCGGGCCGAGAGCGGGTCGTCCTCGCTCTCTGTGGCGTCAATGGACGCGGCCCTATACCCCTGACCGGCCTCGATCGCCTCGATGACCGCTTCCTCGCTTGCACCGGTGGCCTCGGCGAGCTCGGCCACGGTGGGGTTGCGCCCCAGGTGTTGCACGAGGCTGTTGGTCGCGTGGCCCAGCTCGAGGTAGAGCTCTTGCACCCGGCGGCTGGCCCGCACCGCCCATCCCTTGTCACGGAAGTGGCGCTTCAATTCGCCGATGATGGTCCGCGTCGCGAAGGCCGCAAAGTCGACCCCGCGGCTGGGATCGAACCGGTCGACGGACTTGACCAGGGCAACGGACGCCACCTGCACGAGGTCGTCCAAAGGCTCGCCCCGATGCAGGAACCGTCGCGCCAGTTGATGTGCGAGCCCCAGGTTGGAGGTGATCAGCTCCTCGCGGGCTGCTGGGTCGAGGGGCGTATGCTCAGCGCCGTTGTCGGACTCCTGCCCGGGATCGCGTTCCCGGCCCGCCGTCACTCCGCATGCCCCCCCCGGCGCTTGCGTAGCCATGCGCGTACGGAGCCGTCCTGGCTTTCGCGTCCGTGCTCGTCCACCAGCGCATCGAGGATCTGCTCGCTCAATCGCGCGCTCTCGTCGGCCTCAGGTTCCGTCGGACCGCCCGGGGAGGCCCGTTCGAGCGTGCACACCACCCCGATCGCATCGCCGAGGACAGTCAGCTCCAGCCACAGATCCCCATAGCGCGTGTCGTTGCCCTGCAACGTGAGCAGGCACAGTTCGCCCACGGCCAGCCGGAGATCCTCCAACTCCTCGATATCGAAGCCGGCGCGCGCCGAGATCGCGCTCGTGACAAGCCGGGCCAGGACGATGAGGTCTCCTCGAGCCGGGAACCGCAGCTCGATGCGGTCGCCGGCCGCGAGTACGTCGACAGCTTCGCTCACGACGCTCCGGCTGACTGCAGCGAGTCGGTGATCCTGAACACGCTCGTGAGCCCCGTGATCTCGAAGATCTTCATGATCCGCGGGTCCGCCACCACGACGTGCAATTCTCCGCCCAGCTCCCGGCACCGCTTGAGCGCGCCCACCAGCACCCCGAGGGCCGTGGAGTCGAGGAAGGTCACGCCCAACAGGTCCAAGACGATCGTCGCCTCGCCTTGCGCAATGACGCGATGCAAGCACTCGCGCAGCTGGGGGGCGGTTGCGACGTCGATCTCGCCACTGACGGCGATGACCGGACGTGTTCCGGCCACCCTCTCTTCTATTTGGAACTCTTGATCCACTCCTGCTCTCTCCCCGGACACTCCTGCACTCTCCCGGCAATTGTGCAACGACAAAAAGGGCGCAGCGACCTCGGGCGCCACCCGGAAGCGCTGCAATGGCGATTGGCCAACGCTTTCTATAGCCCCCGAAGTGACAACCTAAACCTTGCCGGCCTCGCGAGGAACCACCGGCGTGCACCCACTTCGGGCGTTTTGACCTGCCCGTACGGGGGTAGGAATGGATCGCGCAACCCGGGTGACAGGCGGGAGTATGGGAGCTGCCCGGCCGGTGGGGGAATAGCGTTTCACGACGAGTCCGTAGGACGGGTGGGAGAGTGCAGCGTGCCCGAACAAGGTGAAGAGGAGCTCCAGGCCTCACCCCGGAGCGATCGAGCCGATCGCGCCGAGGCGGTGGCGACCCTCGTCGCCCTGCTCTGGGTCTCCGGAACAGCGATCCTCTTCGCCGTCTACGGAGGCAACATTTCGCTGGTCGGGTTCATGGCCATCGGCCCGTTCATTGCCGCAGCCTTCGCACGCCCGTCGCGGGTGCTGCTGGTCGGGATCCTGGCGGCGTTCTTCTCGCTCGTCATCAGCACCCCGCCCCACAGCTATAGCGAGCTGAACCATTCGCTGCGGGTGGTGACCCAGGTCGCGGCCACCGCTCTCGCGATGTGGATCTCCTACCTCCGGGGTCAGCGCAACGAGCAGCTCTGGACGGCGCGCTCGGCGACGAGGGACGAACGCCGGCGCCGAGTGGCTGCGGAGACGGCGCAACGCATGCAGGCCATGGCGCGCGCCCTCACGACGGCGGCCGACCCCGCGCAGGTGGCCGATGCCGTGTTCGCCGCCCTGCGAGACGAGCTCCACGTCGACGCCGCCACCTTCGCCGTGATGGGTGAACGCGGCCGCCTCCGCACGCTACGACGATTCGGCCACGACCCCACGGATCCCTCGGACGAAGTGCTCGCGTCACTGCGGCCGGAGGGACCCGTGCTCGGGAACAACGTGGCGCTGTTCGCGGAGTCCCTCGAGGACCTGCGGCGGCAACGACCAGACGTGTACACGTCCATCGGCACGGGTCGGTTCCGTGCCCTTGCCGTGGTGCCGCTCGTCGTGTCGGATCACACCATCGGTGCGGTCGTGGTGCACTGGAGCGTCGACCGCGAGCTCTCGGACCCGGATCGGAGCTTCCTCTTCACCATCACGGGAGCGGCTGCGCAAGCAGTCGAACGGGCCCGGCTCACGCTCACCGAGTTCGTGAACCTCGAGCGGAACCAACACCTCCACCAATTGAGTTCGGCCCTGGCCGCAGCCACCACGCCCGGAGACGTCGCCCATGCGGCGATTGCCGGGGGACGCAGGGCGTTGGGTGCGCACTCGGCCGTCGTGCGGGTTCCCGGGACGGGTGAGCGCGGCCTGATGTGTCTGGCAAGCAGCGGTCACCCGGCACTGTTGTCCCGCGGAACGGTCCCGGCGGAGGTCGGGCACGCCGGCACGTCCTTCTCACGAGGAACGACCGCCATCACCACGATCGACGCGGGCGAGGCTCCGGGAGAGGACGTCGCCGCCGAGGTCGTTCCCCGCGTGCTGGACGAACTGGGCGACTCGGTCACGATCGTCACGGAGCCACTCGTCGGTAGCGTGGGCCCGCTGGGTGTCCTCACCCTCGCCTTCGTCGAGCACCCGGAGCTCAGCGAGCCCGATCTGCGCTTCCTTTCGACCCTGGCCGGTCTCACGGCGCAGGCCCTCGAACGGGCGCAGGTCTTCGAGCACGAGCGCGAGGCGCTGCGCGCTGCCGAGGCCGGCCGCGAACGCCTGTCACTCCTGTCCGAAGTGACTCGGTTGCTCAGTTCGAGCCTGGAGCCCACGACGGTCATCCGGCGGACGATGAGCCTCGTCGAGGGCCGGTTGGCCGACACCTGCATCGTCCAAGTGCCAGGAGACACCGGCCTGGTGCGCCTCGACGTCCGCGAACCCCATGCGGCATCGTCGCTGTCGATCCGGGAAGCGTTCAAGGACGTGGCCTTCGACAGCCACGCGCCGGCGGCCGTGGCCTATCGGACCGGCCGCACGCAGCTCGCCCCTCTCCGACGGGACGGAGAGGGGCACGAGCCACCAGGGGCCTCCACCGTGTTGGCGGTCCCGCTCACCGCCAACGGTGAGGTCATCGGCGTCATGTCCTTCATCGACCGCCCCGACCGGCTCTTCGAGGCGGACGACGTGTCCCTGGCTACCGAGGTGGCGTCCCGGGCCGGCGTCGCCCTCTCCAACGCGACGCGCTTCCAGCGCGAACACGTCGTCGCAGAGGTGCTGCAGCGCGCGGTGCTGCCCGACTCGCTGCCGGCGGTCGAGGGCCTCCGGTTCGACGCTGAATACCGAGCCGGCGAGGCCGGCAGCTACGCAGGCGGCGACTGGTACGACGTTTTCGAACTGGCGAACGACTCGGTCTTCTTCAGCGTGGGCGACGTCATGGGCAAGGGGGCACCGGCGGCCGCCCTTATGGGCCAGGTGCGCAGCGCCATCCGTGCCTACGCCGTGTCCGGGCAGTCGCCCACCGAAGTGCTCTCCTCCTTGGACAGCCTTTTCAACATTTTGGTGGAGGATCGAGTCGTGACCGCCGTCGTCGGGACCATCACCCCTTCGACGGGCCGTGTCGTGCTCAGCAACGCCGGGCACCCGCCGCCACTCGTCGTGCGCGCGGACGGCACCTCCACGTTCTGCCCGATGCAGCACTCACTGCTGATCGCGGCTGGGCTGAACGGCGCGCCGAGGCCCCGCGACGAGCTCGTGCTCGATCGGGGCGACTCGCTGATCATGTACTCCGACGGCTTGATCGAGCGGCGCGGGGAGCTCATCACGGACGGCATGGAGCGGCTCGGCGCGGCGGCAACCGTGATTGCGCGCTCAGGGTGGCCCGACAACGCCGCAGTGACCTTCGCGTCCATGTTGAGCAACGAAGAGCGCACCGACGACGTCGTCGTTCTGTGCCTCAATTACTTGGGCGTCCCCGGGGAACGCATAAAGGCCCAGCCTGTGGGTACGACACGAGATGGCATGGCTACATTGCATCTCGAGCCGGTCGTGGAGAGCACGCCGATGGCCCGCCATTGGGTCGCCGCACACCTGCGAGACCTTCCCGCAGACGTCTCAGGCTGCGCTGCGCTCTTGACCTCGGAACTCGTCACTAACGCGGTATTGCACGCGGCAACGCCGATGTGCGTAACGCTGCACGTCCTGCCGGACCGAATCCGGGTGGACGTGGCGGACGGCAACCCCTCGTTCCCGTCGATCAAGGAGTACGGACGCGAGGCTGCGACAGGACGCGGCCTCACACTGTTCAACACATTGGCCTCCGACTGGGGCGTCCAGGGCGTCGAGGGCGGCAAGATTGTCTGGTTCGAGCTCCCCGTGGACTTTCCTGTCACACCGAGCAATATGTCCGACGGGAGTTTTCGCTTCGACCTCATGGGCCTCACCCATCCCGGCTTGCACCGGGAGCAGCGCGAGTCGGCCATTGTCTCGGTGCGGCTGGTCGGGATACCCGTGCAGCTGCTGCAAAAGGCGAGCGAGGAATACGAGGCGCTGTTCCGCGAGCTCCGGCTCATGAAGGAGCGGGCGGACACCACGCCAGGGGCGCACGGACTACCCGAGCGCCTCTCGGTGCTGGTCTCGGAGATCGGCACGCGGTTCAACGGTTTTGGCCCAGGAATGGACGAGATGTGGCAGGAGGCGGTCGACAACAAGGTGGAGCACTACGACTGGTCGCTCGACCTGGCGGAGTCGGCGGTGGTGGCATGCGAGTTCTACGACGCCATGCTCGACGAGGCCGACGAGTTCGGGCTCTCGGCCCGGCTGCTGACCCTGCCGGCCTCGGCGACCAGCGTCGCGGTCCGCCGCTGGTTCCTCTCCGAACTCATCGGGCAATTGCACGGTAAGGCGCCGGTCGCCTGGGTGGAGAGTCGTTTCCATTCTGACCTGCAGGCGATGCCCGCACGCCGAGTGCGCGTTTAGCGGGACTTTGCGGTCGCCTTTTTGAGCACCTTCCCGTAGTGCTCGAGTCCCTCGCTCGAGAGGCCTGCCGCCGGCCCACTCGCGATCGACACCCGCTCCGGCACGATCCCCCACACCGGGACCTTGAGGCCCGTCCACCACTCGATGGTCGCGTCCAGGTCGTTCGTGCCGAGCCGCGCCGAGCAGATGACCACGCCGGCCGGAATGTTGCGCGGCGTCATGGCCAAGGTGGACACGACCCGGCTGGGCTCGACCCCGCCGGCCCGGGTCGGGATGACCACCGCGTCCGCCCGGGACAGGGCGGCCTGCACCACGGGGCCCTCACCGGGCGGCGTGTCGACGACCACGATGCCGCCGTCCTGGCTCATCGCCTTCGACACGGTCCGGACCGAGGGCCCTTCGAGTAGCTCGACCCCCTCGATGGGGTCGGCGTCGTACCACTCCGCCGTCGACCCCTGCGGATCGGCGTCGACGAGCACGATCGGGTCGCGACCCCGGCCGGCGGCCACGGCCGCCAGGTAGACGGCGGTGGTCGTCTTCCCGACCCCACCCTTGACGTTGCTCACCACGATGTTCATTGCGTCCGGTCCTCTGCTGCTCGAAAAATTTGCCCTACGGTACCGGTCGCCCGAGGGGTTCGGTCACGGGAGGAGCAGACGTCCCAGCCGGCGCCGGGTGATGACCACCCCGCCGACCGCCATCGTGACGAGATACGCGATGTGGCCGAGGAGGCTCCAGGCCCAGATTCCCAGGTCGGCGGCGCGTACCAGCACCACCCCCTGGTAGAGGGGCGTGCAGCGCACCACCGCCTGGAGCCATCCCGGGTAGACGCTGAGGGGGTAGAAGGTGGCGCTGAAGAGGAAGAGGGGGATGAAGGCGAGCGAGACCATGTCGAAGTCCTGCCAGGTCCGCATGTAGGTCGTTCCCGCCATGCCAGCGGCGGAGAAGGCGATGCTGATCAGGATCGCCGCCGGCCAGCACAGCACCGCCCAAGGCGAGACGACGTAGCCGAGTATCGCCATGATGGTCAAGAAGGCAGCGGAGTACAACGACCCCCGCAGGACGCACCAGCTCAGCTCGCCGATCGCCACGTCCCCAACTCCCAGGGGCGTGGAGAGCATGGCGTCGTAGGTCTTGGCGATCTTGAGCTTGTAGAAGACCAGGAACGTCGAGTCCAGCATGGCGCCGTTCATGGCGGAGGACGCGAGCAGCCCGGGCGCGACGAACGCGGTGTAGGGGACGATGACCCCGTCGACGTTGATCGGACCCACGAGATGGGACAGGCCGACGCCGATGGACAGGAGATAGAAGAGCGGCTCGAAGAAGCCCGAGACGACGAAGATCCAGGACCGCCGGTAGACGAGGACATTGCGCTCGAGCACCCGCGAGGCATGGCGCCCGCCCAGGAACGCGAGCGGGGTGATCCGCGTCACGACGCCCGGCGGTCGCCGATCCACGGTGGCGCTGCCCGTCGTGCTCACGGCCACCGCGTCACACCACCAACCGGCGGGCGAACGTCCGGCGTCCGGCGGCGTAACCGATAAGGGTGAACCCCGCCAGGTACGCGACGTGGCCGATGTCGGCCCAGCCGACCTGGCCCAGTGTGAGGTCGCGGCACAACGTCACCCCGTGATACAGCGGTGTGACGTAGGCCACGCCCTGCAGCCACGCCGGCAGCTGCGAGACGGGGAAGAACGTGCCCGAGAACAAGAACATCGGAATGATCGCGAAGCGATAGAGCGTGGAGAAGGCGACGTCCTTGTCCTGGGTCGCTGCGAAGGCGCTGATCGGAGCGGCGAAGGCGACGCCGGTCAGCACACCCGCCGGGAGTGCGAGCAGAGCCCACGGGGAGTAGATGACCCCGAAGGCGGCCATCACCGTCAGGTAGATGGACACAACGATGGCGAGGCGGGCGGCAATCCAGGCCAGGTGACCGAGCAGCACGTCGTAGACCCCCAGCGGTGCCGCAAGCTGGGCCAGGTAGGTGCGCATCCACTTGATGGCGCCCATCACCGGGTAGGTGGCGTCGTTCGTCCCGATCTGCATGCAGGTGCCGGCGAGAAGACCCGGGGCCAGGTACGCCACGTAGGTCACGCCGTCCACGCCGTGCGAGTGCTTGTCGATCAGCGAGCCCAGCGCGATCCCCATGGCGGCCAGATACAGGACCGGGATGAGGAAGCTGGTCACGACGGAGCTGCGCCACGTCCGCCGGTACTGGTAGCCCCAGTAGCTCGCGGCGCGCAGCCACATCGGCGTGGCGACGCGCCGCCGCGGCAGCTCCTCGCCGTGACGGAAGAGCACCCCACCCCCCGGCGCGCTGGCGCCGCTCATCGTCGTCATCGGTCAGTCGATCAAGGTGCGTCCGGTGAGATGCAGGAACACGTCCTCGAGGGTCGAGCGCCGCACGAGGGTGCTCTGCGCGACGTGGCCCATGCGGGCGACCTCGGCCAGGGCGGCATCGCCATCGTCTGTGTACAGCAGGATGCGGTCGGGCAGGACCTCCTGGCGCTCGGCCAGGGCGGCCAGCGCAGGTGCCAACTCCTCGTGCTCGCCCGGAGCGAATCGCAGCTCGACGACCTCCCGCGTGGAGTACTTCTCGATCAGCTGGCGCGGTGTGCCTTCGGCGGCGAACCGGCCCCGGTCCATCACCACCAGACGGTCGCACAGCTGTTCCGCTTCGTCCATGTAGTGCGTCGTGATGATGAGCGTCACGCCCTCTTGCTTCAGGCGGTACAGACGATCCCACAGCAGGTGGCGGGCCTGGGGGTCGAGGCCCGTCGTCGGCTCGTCGAGGACCAGCAGATCGGGGTCCGAGATAAGGGCGCGGGCGATCGTCAGCCGGCGCTTCATCCCACCCGACAGGGGGTCGACCCGGTCGTTGGCCCGGTCGGTCAGCTGGGCGAACTCCAGGAGCTGGAGCGCCCGCTCGCGGATGATCTTCTTGGGCATGTCGAAGTAGCGCCCGTAGATCATCAGGTTGTCGAGCACCGTCAATTCGAGGTCGAGCGAATCCTCCTGGGGCACGAGTCCCATCCGGGCGCGGATGCGCGCGCCGTCCCTGGCTGGGTCCATCCCGAGCACCCTCAGGGTGCCTCCGCTGATCGGGCTGATGCACGAGATCATGCGCATCGTCGACGTCTTGCCGGCTCCGTTCGGGCCGAGGAACCCGAACGACTCGCCCTTGGCGATGGTGAAGTCGACGGCGTCGACCGCGACGAACTCGCCGAAGCGCTTGACGAGGCCCCGCGCCTCGACCATGGGGGCGCCGGCAGCCTCGGCCGGCGTGTGACCGGCCGGCTCTTCGGCTCGCTCCCGCTCCGAGTCGGGGACGTCAGTCATCGGCGAGGAATGTGACGCCATTGTCAGGTAACGATACCGTGCTGCCGGGTAGCCACGACCAAGCGGGGAGGACGCGCACATGAGTGGGACGGGACCGCGTCGGGCCTTCCCCGACGCCTTCACCTGGGGCACCGCCACGGCGGCCCACCAGATCGAGGGTGGCAACACCAACAACGACTGGTGGGCCTTTGAGCACGCGCCGGGCTCGGGGTGCGCCGAGCCGTCGGGCGACGCCTGCGACTCGTGGGCCCGCTGGGAGCAGGATGCCGACCTCGTTGCCGGGCTCGGTCTCGACAACTACCGCTTCTCCGTGGAATGGAGCCGCATCGAGCCCGCCGACGGGGAGTTCTCCCGCGCCGCGCTCGCGCACTACCGCCGGCAGTGCCTCGGGTTGGGGGAGCGCGGCGTCAAGCCCGTGGTGACCTTCCACCACTTCACGACGCCGACGTGGCTCACTGAGCGGGGCGGATGGGAGTCGGGAATCGCCGTCGAGCGTTTTGGCCGGTTCTGCACGGTGGTCGCTGAGGAACTGGGCGACGTGATGACCCGTGCCTGCACCATCAACGAGCCCAACATCGTCGCGACCATGGGCTGGCACGCCGGGATGTTCCCACCGGGCAAGACGAACGTCGAGCTCTCTCGGTCGGTGGCGGCGCGCTTCGTCGACGCTCACCGCCTCGCGGTCGAGAACATTCGCGCCACAGCGCCCGGCGTCCCCGTGGGCCTCACGCTCTCCATGACCGACTACCAGCTCGCCCCGGGGGGAGAGGAGAAGCTGGAGAGCATCCGCCACCACGGCGAGGACGTGTTCCTGGACGCAACCAAGGGTGACGACTTCATCGGCGTGCAGACCTACACCCGCATGCTGATCGGGCCGAACGGATGGGCCGGATACGAGGAGGGCGTACCCGTCCTTGACATGGGCTACGAGTTCTACCCCGCGTCGCTGCGCAACTGCCTGCGCCGGGCCTGGGACTACACCTCGGGGTCCGTCCCGCTGCTGGTCACCGAGAACGGAATCGGCACGACCGACGACGAGCAACGGATCGAGTACACGCGCCAGGCCCTCGCCGGCGTGCTCGACGCCCTCGCGGAGGGGATCGACGTGCGCGGCTACACGTACTGGTCGCTCCTCGACAATTTCGAGTGGGCCCTGGGATACCGGCCGCGCTTCGGCCTGGTCGAAGTCGACCGCCAGACCTTCGCCCGCACGGCCAAGCCGAGCGCGGCCTGGCTCGCCTCGGTCGCGGCGGCAAACGCCCTGGCCGACTAGACGGACGCCAGCTCCGTGTTGGTCACGATGGCCTCGGTGATCTCGCCCCAGAGCGCCTGAGGCAGGTCGTGGCCCATGCCGCGAATGGTGATCAGCTTCGAACCGGGCACCGCAGCCGCCGTAGCCTGGCCTCCGCTGAGCGTGACCAACGGGTCGGCCTCCCCGTGAATCACCAAGAAGGGCAGCCGCACCCCGCGCAGGCCCTCGGTGCGGTCCGGTGACGCGAGGACCGCTGCCAGCTGACGCGCCGTGCCCTCGGGGCAGTAGGAACGGTCGTAGGCGTCCTCCGCGCGCTTGCGGAGGAAGGCCTCGTCCGTGGGATACCCCGGCGACCCGATGACGCGACTCCCTTCGAGGCTGGCCTCGACCGCCTCCTCCCGGCTCGTCGCGATCGGGCGGAGGAGCGCGGCGATCGCCTCAGGGGTGGGCGCACCGACGGAGCGGTCCCCGGTCGTCGACATGATGGAGCAGGCGGTCAAGAAGTAGTCCTGGTGGTGGATGACCAGCGCCTGGGTGATCATCCCGCCCATCGACACGCCGACGACGTGGGCCTGGGAGATGCCGAATTCGGCGAGGAGAGCCGCCGCGTCGTCGGCCATGTCCTCTATCCGGTACGGAGCAGACGAGGTGTCGCCGCCGAAGAGCGGCGTGATGTCGGGCGTCCCCTCGAACTTGGTCGAGAGCCCGCAGTCGCGGTTGTCGTAGCGGATCACGAAGAAGCCGCGCTCGCGCAGCCCGTCGACGAACCCTTCGGGCCACGCGATCAGCTGGCCGCCGAGGCCCATGACCAGCAGCAGGGGTGGATCGGCCGGGTCACCCTCGGTGACGTATTCGATGTCGATCCCGTTGACGTGGGCGGTGGGCACGGGAGGCTCCCTTCGGCGTCGGTTGGCGCCCGCCTTCCTATCAGTCCTCCCCCGCCGCGCGCTTGCGCCGGCCTTGGCCTCTAGGCGGACGCGGCCGGCTCGGCCAACGGCTGCTCGCCGCGCCGTGCGCGCCACCGGGGCCCGGGCTCGAGGCCGACGAGGACGACCTCGACCGAAGCGATGCACACGATGAACAAGGGGAAGGCGGCAACGTCGAAGGTCCAGTGCTCGATCGTCAGCAACAAGATCACCATGCTGGCCACGGCACCGAGGTACGTGTGCACGGTCTCCGTCTCGGGATGAGTCCAGCTCTTCATGAGCGTCGGGACGCCGGCCATGAAATCCGCGGCGATGGCGGCGGAGATGGCCAGAACCCCGTTCCGGGTCACCAGCCACGCCACGGTCCCGACGAGCGACATGACGCCGCACGCGTAGTCGATCCGGCGGATCCTCCAGACCGAAGCCGGGTTGTGGAAGGAGGCGATGAAGACCAGCAGCGGCATGAAGCCGATCATGAAGGTGGGCAAAGTGCGCAGACCGACCCCCTCATCGAGCTCGACGGCGGCCGCCAACAAGGGCGCGACGGCCCAGAGGAGCCACGTCACCCGATTGGGCTTCGTCGTCCCTCGCAGGGTGTCCCTCAGGTAAACGGCCGTACCCAGTGCCCCGATTGCACTGCCGAGGTAGACCCAGTTGACGTTGATCACCGGTAGATAGTCTGCTGCCCGCCGGGCTGGCCGTCATGACCGGGGCGACGCCTCAGGCGGTCCGGCCTCCGCTAGCTTCGCCACAAGGGCATTTCCGAAGGAGTAGCGCGGTGCAAAGCGACCACCCGCAACAGAGCGACCTCCATGGGTGAGCTCGTCCTCGTCGCTTTCCTCGGGGGCCTGATCACCGGGCTGTCGCCGTGCATCGTTCCCGTCATCCCCGTCATCGTGGCGGGCGGATCGACCGACGCCAACAAGACGCGCCCGTACGTGATCATCGCGGGGCTCGTTCTGAGCTTCAGCGTCTCGGTCCTGTTCGCCAGCTCACTGCTGAGCTTCCTCCATCTCCCCCAGGACCTTCTCTTCTGGCTCGGCGTCGCTCTGCTCGGCGCCCTGTCGCTGGGCCTCTTGATCCCACAAGTGGGGGAGATCATCGAGCGTCCCTTCGCCCGTCTCGGGTCCTCGCGCTACGCGACACAGGGCAGCGGCTTCGTGCTGGGCCTGAGCCTCGGCCTCGTCTTCGTGCCCTGCGCCGGGCCCGTGCTGACCGCCATCTCGGTGGCGGCCGCCCACCACCACGTCGGCTTCAGCTCGCTGCTGGTCACCGTGTTCTACGCGCTGGGGGTCACGATCCCCCTGCTCGTGCTCGCGGTCGTGGCCCAACGAGCGACGACCTCGTGGTCGTCGCTGAGGAGTCACCTGCCCGGGGTGCGCCGTGTGGCCGGAGTCGTGCTGGGCGTGACGACGCTGGCGATCGCGTTCAATTGGCTGGGGGCGCTGCAACGCGACGTCCCGGGCTATACGACGGCGCTCGAGGACCACGTCGAGTCCACCGGGTCGGCCTGCAGTGCGCTCCGGCAACTCAGCGGAGAGCATCAGAACCAGTTCGCCGCCGCCAATGCCCGGCTGGAAGGAAAGAAGGCGACCTGTGCCGCCACCGACGCCGGCAACTCACAGAGCGGGCATCTGGCGGCCGGGACCACAACCACGACGACGGCGCCGCACGCCGCGAGCACCAGCCCGCAGAAACCGGCGGTCTTCATGGCCAGCAAGACCAACCTGCCGCCGCTGGGCCGGGCACCGAACTTCACCGGCATCACCGCCTGGTTCAACACGCCGGGCAACCAACCGCTCTCGCTCAGCGCGCTGCGGGGAAAGGTGGTGCTCGTCGACTTCTGGACCTATTCGTGCATCAATTGCCAGCGCTCGCTCCCCCACGTCGAGGGTTGGTACAACGATTACAAAAAGGACGGTCTTGTCGTCGTGGGCGTCTCCTCGCCCGAGTTCGCCTTCGAACACGTGGTGTCGAACGTGGAGAGCGCATCTAGCAGCCTGGGCATCGACTACCCCGTCGCAGTGGACGACAACCTGGCCACATGGACCGCCTACAACAACGAATACTGGCCCGCCGAATACCTGATCGACCCCACCGGTGTCGTGCGGGCCTACGACTTCGGCGAGGGCGGCTACGGCACCATGGAAAGCAACATCAGGATGCTGTTGTCGGCGAACGGAGTCGCCCACCTGCCGCCGCGCACAGACGTCCCTGACAAGACGCCGACCAACGACGCCCTCACGCCGGAGAGCTACGTCGGATACGACCGCCTTGCCAACGAGGTGGGCACGTCGGTGGCCCCGGACAAGACGATCGTGTACCACCCGCCTTCGAGCATCCCGGCCAACAGCCTGGCCTTCGGCGGTACCTGGACCGTTCACAATGAAGAGGCCACGGCCGGCCCCAACGCCACTCTCGGGCTGCAGTTCACCGCCGACGACGTCTACCTGGTGATGAGCGGACACGGCACGGTCGGCGTCTCCTACAACGGCCGGCACCTCACGACGGTCAACGTCGGTGGCGTCCCCAAGCTCTACACCTTGTTGTCGGGAACCCCGCTCCAGACGGGGGTACTCACGCTCTCTGTGTCGCCCGGGATCGAGGCGTACGACTTCACGTTCGGCTAAGTACGGCGGCCCTCAGTTGATGGCGCGCTGCCGGCCGGCCCAGTAGGGGGCACGCAGCTCTCGCTTGAGGATCTTGCCCGAGGGGTTGCGAGGCAGGGCGTCAACCGCCTGGACCGACGTCGGGCACTTGTAGTGCGCCAGGTTGCTCCGGCAGTGGGCCATGACGTCCGCCTCGTCGAGAGCGGCACCCGATCCGATCACCACGATCGCCTTGACGGTTTCGCCCCATTTGTCGTCGGGCACTCCTATCACCGCGGCGTCCACGATGGCCGGATGCGAGAGCAGGACGTTCTCGACCTCGGCGGGATAGATGTTCTCGCCCCCGCTGACAATCATGTCCTTGATCCGGTCGTGCAAGAAGAGGTACCCGTCGGCGTCGAAGTACGCGGCGTCACCGGTGCGCAGCCACCCGTCGCTGTCTATCGTCGCCGCCGTCTCGTCGGGCTTGGCCCAGTAGCCCGCCATGTTGTAGCCCGAGCGGGTCCAGACCTCTCCCACCGCTCCGGGCGCCGCGTCCTCCCCCGTCTCGGGGTCGACCACCCGAATCTTCACCGACGCGAACGGCTTGCCGGCGGAACGGAGCAGGCCCCGCCGCGGTCCGTCGGGATCGTGGTCCTCGAAGGGCAGCGACGTGATGGCTCCCGTCGTCTCGGTCATGCCGTAGACCTGGCAGAAGCCGCAGCCGAAGGCCGACATGCACTTGACGAGCACGTCCTCGGAGATCGGCGACGCGCCGTAGAAGATCAAGCGCACGCTCGAGAGATCGGTCGTCGCCAGCGCGGGTGTCGCCAGGAGGATCATGAGGACGGCGGGCACGAGGAACATCTCGGTGATGCGCTCTGAAGCGATGAGGTCCAGCAGGAGTGCCGGATCCACGTCCCGCAGGATGATCGAACGCCCGCCCCTGGACATGGCACAGAGCGCCCATCCGGAACCACCGATGTGGAACAAGGGCATCGCGATCAGGCTCACAGTGTCGTCCGATATGTGGAATGTCTCGCCCGCCGCCGATACCGCCGTCGACAAGTTGGCGTTCGTCAGCATGACGCCCTTGGGCAGTCCAGTGGTCCCAGATGTGTAGAGCTGCATGCTGACCTCGTCGGCCGCGCCGACGTGCCCGGGGTCTTCGGCCGGGCAGCCGTCGATCCAGGCCTCGAACGAGACCGTCCGCGGGTCGCCCGCACCGGATTGATCGCCGCCGCCGACGATCACGATGCGCCGAACCGATGGCAACGCGCCGGGCATGTCCGCCAAGGCCGGGAGGTAGTCGGCATGCACGGCGAGGACGGCTGCGCCGGAGTCGTCGATGATGGCGGCCATCTCCACCGGCGAGAGACGCCAGTTCACCGCCACGTTCACCGCTCCGATCAGGGAGCCGCCGAAGAGGAAATCGAAGTATGCGATCCCGTTGCGGTCCAAGAACGCGATGCGATCCCCCACGCTGATCCCTTCGCGCGTTGCAGCCTGCGCCACCCGACAGGCGGCCTCGTACTCCTCACCCCACGTGCGCCGTTCGTCGCCGAGGACCAGCATCTCGTGATCGGGCTGCACCCGCGCCAGATGCCGAATCAGGCCCGCCACGGTGTAGCGCTCCTGTGCGGTGACAACGGTGCTCGACGACACGTGTGACCTCCCGGACTCGCGGTGTGGCCGAGGACCCTACGCATCCGCATCGGCCCAGCGCACGGCGCCGCAGTTGCTGGAGGATCCTTACGCGAACTCACGTTGCTACTGGTCAGGCGCTTTTTTCGGAATTGATCAGATATTTACGCTAACTATTGATTCAAAAGCAGGCGGCCGACCAGGGACTTTGTGATTCCCGTCACAAGGTCCCTGGCTAAATATGCAGGTCAAAGCGTTGATCGTGGGATGATCGCTGGCTCGGTTTACCTGACTGCTACATTGTTCACCGCAAAGCCTGATGGGCCTTTCGGAAAGAAGCCGTGAGCCGAGTGCCGGCTGCATACCCGAAACAGATGGCCAACAGGATCAACTGAGATCACCAATAACGCGGCGCGCCTGACCGAGGCCGGCCGCACACCACCGAAACGAGGACGACCGACAGCCAGATCCACTTAGTTGGGCTGTACACAACCGGCCGCACACCCTGCGGCAACGAGTCAGAACGGACGACGCCTTCCCGCTCTCCGTTCGGGGCGCGAATGCAATGGCCGGAGCCCGCCAACACCGAGCAGAGCCAGGCGCACAGATGCGCCCGACGAAGGGAGGTGCCGTGCGGATCCGCATTGCACTAACGACGGCGGTGGCCGTCCTTGTTATTCCAGCAGTTCTTTTCGCGTTGTTCAGCAGTACCCCCGCCGCTCCGGCCCGGGTCCGCCACGAGGCGGGCTCCCGGCACCGTGAGACGAGGTCAAATCCGAGGCTGACGTCGTCTTCGCAGGCGCAGAAGGTCGCCCGGGCGCAGCAGGTCGCGAACGCGAAGTTGGCGAACTTCTACAACGCCGTGACCAAGCAAGAGGAAGTGAACTTCCTCAAGGAAGCTGCCTATCTCAAGGCCGTCTCGGCGCAACGGGCGGCACAGCAGGCCGCAGCTCAGCAGGCCGCGGCTCAGCAGGCCGCAGCCCAGCAGGCCGCGGCTCAGCAGGCTGCCGCTGCCGCAGCGGCGGCTGCTCGTGCGCAGGCGGCGGCGACGCCAGCCCCCGCGCCCGTCGCCGCTGCGAACGCCTCCGACGCCACGAGCGCGGACACACCCGACTGGGCCTGCATCCGTGCGCACGAGTCCGGTGACAACTACAGCGAGGGTGGCGGTGGTGCCTACCAGTTCGAGCTGGGCACGTGGGAGGGCCTCACCGGCCTCGGCACCCCGGCGGAGGACTCTCCCCCCGCCGTACAAGACGCGGCCGCGCTCAAGCTCTACTCCCAGCGCGGCTGGGAGCCCTGGAGCACCCGCTTCGTCTGCGGGTTGTGAAGACCGTTCCGTCGGCGGACTGTCCCGGCCAGGCCGGGAGCCCACCCCAACCAAACAGAACCCGACGCGCCAAGGCGCGCCTAATGAAGGGAGGTGCCGTGCGGACCCGCATTGCACTCGCGACGGCGATGGCCGTCATCACCATTCCACTCTTTCTATCCGCGATCTTGACCAGTACCCCGGCTGCCGGAGCGGCGTCGAGGACGAGCCACTCGGCGGCCAGCCACCGCGCGTCCAGCCCAGGCCGAGCCCGCCACCTCAGGATGAAGCTGGCGTCCGACGAGCAGGCATCGAAGCTGGTGGCCTTCGCCGACGCCGTCGAAACCCACAAGATCGAGATGTATCTCGAAGAAGCGGCCTACCTCAAGGCGGTGGCCGCGAACACCATGCCGGCTGCGTGGCAGGCAACGGCGACGTGCGAGGAGGGCGGCCGCGACGACCCGACCGCCGGGTATTTCGGGATCCTCGAGTGGAACGGCTTCGACGGCTACCCGACCGCCGGCAGCGCGCCCCTGTCGGTCCAGTTGGCGTGGGAGGCCAGGTACATCGGATCCCCGCCCGACGCACCAGGGCAATGCCACGGCTATTGAGCAGCAGGGTTCATCGTTGAGCGTGACAAGTGCCTGCGATCCCAGGGTCGCAGCCGCTCCTTCCACTACTACCCCAATTCGAAGATAGCGGTGACCTGCGCCATGTCGAAGTAGTCCCGCCAGGCGGTGATCTTCCCGTCCACCACGTGGAAGGCACCCATGACAGGGAGCGGGGCGGTCTTGCCCTTCATCGTGAACGTGTCCGTGCGCTCGGTGAGGACGGTCGTGCCGTCGCTCGCCAGGTGGTGTACCTCGAACTCGAGGGCGTCGCACATGGTCACGAACATGTTGATCACGGCCATGGTGGCCTCGATGCCCTCTGCCGGCTCCATCGGGATGTTGTGGTACACGACGTCGTCCGAGAAGAAGCCGCGCAGCACCTCGGGGTCGCGGCTGCTCGCCGCGGCGCAGAAGTCTCGGACGACCTGTTCGGCGCTTGGCATGGCTCTCCTCTCCGGGCGACCGGCGGCACACGCTATCGAACGCTGCGCCAAGATGAGGGGGTGACGATGCGGACCAAGCGGATTGTCGTGCTCGCCCCCATGCAGCCCGAACTGAAGGCGATCGTGAAGTCGTTCGACCTGCGGCCCGCCTCCGAGGACCCGGTGTTCACCCACACGGGCACGGCCGGGACGTGGTCGGTCGTCTCGCTCGTGACGGGGATGGGACCCGAGCTCGCCCGACAGGCGACCCGGCGGGCCCTCGCGGCCGGCCCCTTCGACCACGTCATGGTGGTCGGCATTGCGGGCGGGCTGGACCCCGACCTCCCGGTCGGGTCGCTCATCGTCCCGAGCCGCGTGCAGCTCTACCCCGACGGCCCCGAATACCGCACACATCCGCTCCCGCCGCGGGAGGCCGCCGGCGGCCTGATGACCACCGACGGGCTCTTCGACTCCGATCACATCTGGCAACCGATCCTCGAGCGCGGGTTCGGCGCCGTAGACATGGAGGCGGCCGGGGTGGCTGAGGTCTGCGAGTCCGCAGGCGTCGCCTGGTCGGTCTATCGCGGCATCAGCGACCGGCCCGACGAGCACATCGTCGACCAGGCCGTGTTCTCACTCAGCAAGCCTGACGGCTCGGCCGACCCGATCGCGCTGGCCAAGTACCTCGCCCGCGACCCTCGCCGGGCCAAGGCGCTGGCCCATCTGAACCGCTGCATGCAGGCGGCCGCGAGCCTGGCGGCAGATGCGGCGTTCGCCGACCTCTCGGCCGGCGACGCGGCGTCTGGCACCACCAACTAACCGTCGTCGTCGGGTGGCGGGAGTCCGTTGGTGTCGTCACTGTCGCGCCGCGCGATCACGTGCACGTCGATGTCGTTGTCCGATGCCATGCGAAGGATGGTCTGGATCACCGAACCGCGCGTCATCGACTGCCAGCGGGTCAGGCGCGATGTCCCGAGCACGATCTGGGTGATCTGCTGGTCCACGGCGGCCGCGAAGATGGTCTTGGCCACATCGTCGCCGTCCACCGCCTGCCACGTGCCCCCCACCGCCTGCACCAGCTGCTCGAGCTCGGCCGTGCTGGAACTCTTCGTCTCTGCGTCGCTGGCGACCACGTGGATGGCGACGAGCGGCGCCTTGAGCCGGGCCGCAATGCGCGCCGCCCGCCGGATGACCGAGGCGTTCCCCGGCGCGCCCGTGACGGCCACCATGATCCGCTCGGTCGTCTCCCACAGCTCGCCGGCCGCGCCGTGCGTGCGGAGGTATTCGAGGAGCTCCTCCTCCGTCTCGTCGGCCACGAAGCGCAGCGAGAGCTCGCGTAGGGCCACGAGGTTCTCCGCCCGGAAGAAGCCGTTCAACGCGGAGGTGACCTTCGCCTCGGGATAGATGTTGCCGTGCAGCATCCGGCGGCGGAGCTGGTCGGCGGAAGAGTCGATCAGCTCGATCTGATCCGCCTTGCGCACGACCCAGTCGGGCACCCGTTCGCGCACACTCACGCCGGTGATCCTCTCAACCGGGTCGGCGAGGGACTCGATGTGCTGGATGTTGACGGTGGTGATGACGGCGATTCCGGCATCGAGGATCTCCAGGACGTCCTCCCACCGTTTCGCGTGGCGTCCCGACCCCGGCACGTTGGTGTGAGCCAGCTCGTCGATCAACGCCACCTTCGGCTGGCGGGCCAGCACGGCGTCGAGGTCCATCTCCTCCCAGACGGCATCCCGGTACTCGATCTGTTTGCGCCGCACCACGGGGAGGTCGCGGATCTGCTCCATCGTGTACGTCCTCTTGTGCGTCTCGACGAAACCGACGACGACGTCGGCGCCACGCTGGAACCGACGCCAACCCTCGTCGAGCATGGCGCACGTCTTGCCGACCCCGGCCGCCGCGCCGAGGTACACACGGAATTTGCCGGTCGGCCTGACCCCTTCGTCCTCACCTTTACTGCTCATGTCCACCTCGCCTGGTTCCATCATCCCAGCTCGTCGGTACACTGCAGGGTCGGCGCGACACCGACGGACAGGATGCAGTGGCACTCGTGACGCAAGGGAAGCTGGCTACGGAGCGAACGTACCAGCGCACCGCGTACGGCATTGTCGCCATGCTCGTCTCGCTCGGCGTCCTGCTCGCCATCCTCCTCCCGTTCCGGGCCAACCTGAGCACGGCCATCCCGGCGCTTGTCTTCGTCCTGCCCGCGCTCGTCGGCGTCGTGATCGGCGGCTTCGTGGCCGGCGCGCTGGGCGCGGTGGCCGGGTTCCTCGCCTTCGACTGGTTCTTCCTCCCGCCATACGACACGCTGACCGTCCGCTCGCCCCAGAACTGGTTCGCACTCGTCGTCTACGTGGTAGTCGTGCTGATCGTGGCGCAGGTCGTCGTCCAGCTGCGCCGCGCCCGCGAGGCGGCGCTGCGCCGGACCGACGAGGCCGGCCGGCTCTACGAGCTCTCGCAGGCCCTGATCGGGGACCTGTCGCTGCCCCAGCTGCTCACCCACATCGTCGAGACCGTGCAGGGAGTATTCGCGCCGCGCTGGACCGCGCTCGTGCTGCCGCCGGCCGGCAGCGAGCCGACGCCGGGCGAGCGGCTCGAGGTGGCCGCCACGGCCGGCCAGGCCCTCAGCGACGAGGACGTGGCCTCGCTGACTTCGGGCGGGGGGCAGACCACGTCTCTCGGGCTGACCACCGGCGGGGGGCCGCGCCGGGTCTCCGTGGCGCTCGTGGTCAACAATCGGCCCGTGGGGATGCTCGTGCTTCAACAGGTGCGACTGGCGGAGGGGGACCGGAACCTGCTCGGGACGTTCGCCAACCAGGCCGCGCTCGCTGTCGACCGCGCACGCCTGCGCGAGCAGGCGCTGCGGGCGCTCCTCCTCGAGGAGATCGACCGCTGGCGCAGAGCGCTGATGGGGGCGGTATCGCATGATCTGCGCACCCCGCTGGCGTCGGTGAAGACGGCGGTGTCGAACCTGCGCCAGGCCGACGCCCGGCTGAGTGCAGAGGACCGCGCCGAGCTGCTCGAACTCATCGAACAGCAGTCCGACCGGTTGGCCAGGCTCGTGACCAACCTGCTCGACATGACCCGGATCGAGGCCGGCGCGCTCGAGCTGCGGCCGACCGCCATGCCCTTCGATGAGCTCGTCGAGGAGGCGATCGGTTCCCTCGGCGGCATCGTCTCGACCAACCGGGTGCGGGTGGACGCTCCGGCGCACCTGCCGCTGCTGGTGATCGACCACGTGCTCATCAGCCAGGTCCTGGCCAACCTCCTCGATAACGCGGCGCGCCTGTCCCCCGCCGAGAGCGTCATCGTGGTGAGTGCCTGCCCGGCACCGAGCGCGCGCTATCGCGTCGAGATCGCCGTGAGCGACAACGGACCCGGGATCGCGGCCGGCGAGCGCGAGCGGGTGTTCGAGATGTTCAGCCAGAACGGGGGCGGCGGGCGGGCCGGCCTCGGGCTGGCCATTGCGAAATCCTTCGTCGAGGCCCACGGCGGCCACATCTGGGTCGACCCGGCCAACGGGAGCGGCACCCGGGTCGTCTTCACCGTGCCGAGCGAGGCCCTGGTGCCGGCCCGTGCCTGAGCCGGACGCGTGACCAAGATCCTGGTCGTCGACGACGATCCCTCGCTGCTCAAGGCGCTGCGCATCGGCCTCACCGCCCGCGGCGAGGAGGTTCTGACGGCGCACACCGGAACCGAGGCGATCGACCAGGTGGCGCTGGCCGCGCCCGATCTCGTGATCCTCGACCTCGGTCTGCCCGACATGGACGGGATCGAGGTGTGCCGCCGGATCCGCGCCTTCTCGACTGTCCCCGTCGTCGTGCTCTCCGCCTATGGGGACGAGGGGCGAAAGGTGGAGGCCCTCGACGGAGGGGCGGACGACTTCGTGACCAAGCCCTTCGGCATGGCGGAGCTCGAGGCGCGGCTCCGTGTCGCACTGCGCCACGCCGCGGCGCGACAGGCTGGCGGCGCCGAGACCGCCCAGGAACTCGACGTCGGCGACCTCCATCTGGACCTGGTCCACCGGATGGCCTCGCTCGGCAGCGAAGCGCTGCAGCTCACGTCCAAGGAGTTCGACCTGCTCGCCTATCTGGCCCGGCACGCCGGGAAGGTCTGCACCCACCACATGATCCTCAAGGACGTCTGGGGGCCGGGCTACGGAATTGAGTCGAACTACGTCCGGGTCTACACCCACCGGCTGCGCAAGAAGCTCGGCGACGAGGACGGCTCCATGCTCAAGACCGTCCCTGGCATCGGCTACCAACTGCTCGCCGAGGGCGCTCACTCCCCGACTCCGAACCAGTAGCGCGGGTTGCGGATCACGAGGGCGCCGCGCTCGGGACCGGGCGTGCCCTCGGCCACCACGTGGGACCCGGGAACGAGGCCGGGGACGGCAGCGCGTCCCAAGAAGCGCAACACGACGGCACCCGTCCCGTCGGTGAGCTCGGCCTCGGTGCGCACGTAGGGTCGCTCGTAGGCGACCACCGACAGGACCTCCCCGGCGATCACGGTTCGCCGCCGCGGCACGACCGCCGAGATGGCGACTGCACTCACTTCAGTTTGGCCAGCGCCTCGTTGAGTTGGAGCACGTCGATGTACGAGGTGCCCAGGAACCCGAGCTCGGTCCCCTGCGTCTGGTTGATGACGAGGCGCCTGAGTACCGACGGGGCGATCCCGGTGGCCTTGGAGACCATCGGGATTTGGACCAAGGCGTCCTGCTGGCTGATGTCGGGGTCGTACCCGCTCCCCGAGTTCGTGACCAGGTCGGGCGTCGGGTTGACACCCCTCGCCTTCCAGTAGGCCACTAACTGCTGCGTATTCTGCAACAGGGTCTTGGAGCGCGGCCCGAGGTTGCTCCCCCCGGACTCACCGGAGTTCAAGACCCCGGGATGGCCGGGGATGTTGTTGGCCTGCAACGGGTTGTCCCCTCCGCCGGCAACTGGCTTGAGCGACCCTGCGTAGGGGCCGAGGGCATCTGGCCGGCCCTGGAACACACAACTGCCAAGGGGATGGCCCTGACATGGGGCCTGAGACCAGTTCTGCCCGATCAGGGTCGATCCGTTGGCGGTGATCGACCCGTCGGCCTGGTGCTTGAAGAGCAGCTGGGAGACACCGGTGCCGAGAAAGGCGAACGCGAAGGTCAGGACCAGCGCTACCACCACGAGAGCGACAGAGCGGCGTATGTGAACAAGCATCAGATGGACTCCATCAGTAAGCGTGCAGCGCGACGAGGATGAGATCGATGAGCTTGATGAAGATGAACGGGACGATGATGCCGCCCACGCCGTAGATCGACACGTTCCGTCGCAAAATGGCCGCAGAGCCGGCGGCGCGGAACTTCACTCCCCGGAGCGCCAAGGGGATCAGCGCCACAATGACCAGCGCGTTGAAGATGACGGCGGACAGCACGGCACTCTGGGGGCTGTGCAGTTTCATGATGTTGAGCGCGTTCAGCTGTGGGTAGGTAGCTATGAACAGGGCCGGGATGATGGCGAAGTACTTGGCCACGTCATTGGCGATGGAGAACGTCGTGAGCGAGCCCCGAGTAATGAGCAGTTGCTTGCCGATCTCGACGACCTCGATCAACTTGGTGGGGTTGGAGTCGAGGTCGACCATGTTGCCGGCCTCCTTGGCCGCCGTCGTCCCGGTGTTCATGGCCACGCCCACGTCCGCCTGGGCCAGCGCCGGCGCGTCGTTGGTCCCGTCGCCGGTCATGGCGACCAACTTGCCGCCCTCTTGCTGGTCCCGGATGAGCGCCAACTTCGCCTCGGGCGTCGCCTCAGCCAGGAAGTCGTCGACACCGGCCTCCTGGGCGATGGTCGCCGCGGTCAGGGGGTTGTCGCCGGTGATCATCACCGTGCGAATGCCCATGGAGCGCATTTCAGCGAACTTCTCTTGAATGCCCTCCTTCACCACGTCCTTGAGCTCGAGGACCCCGAGGATCACGGGACCATCGGCCACGACGAGCGGCGTGGATCCGGCTCGCGACACGCGCTCGACGATCGGGTCGAGATCGACGGGTACAGTCCCTCCCTGTTCAACGACCCATTGCTTCACCGAGTCGGCGGCTCCCTTGCGAATCTGGCGCCCGTCGAAGTCGAGCCCAGACATGCGGGTGGTAGCGGAGAAGGGCACGAAGACGTGCCCCGCCTCGAGGTGGCGCTCCCGGATGTCGAAGCGCTGCTTGGCCAGGACCACGATAGAGCGACCCTCCGGCGTCTCGTCGGCCAGTGAGGCCAGCTGAGCCGCATCGGCCAGTTCACGCTCCGTGTGGTCACCGACCGGGTAGAACTCCGACGCCATCCGGTTGCCCATGGTGATGGTTCCCGTCTTGTCCAAAAGCAACGTCTGCACGTCGCCGGCCGCCTCGACGGCCCGGCCGCTCATGGCGAGGACGTTCTTCTGGACGAGTCGGTCCATGCCGGCGATACCAATGGCAGACAGCAGGGCACCGATGGTGGTCGGAATCAGGCAGACCAGTAGGGCCACCAGGATGACCACCGAGACCGCCGTGCCGGAGTAGATGCCAAACGCCTCGAGCGAAACGACGACGGGGATGAAGATGATGGTCAGGACGGCCAGCAGGATCGTCAGGGCGATCTCGTTGGGGGTCTTCTGCCTGTTGGCCCCCTCGACGAGGGTGATCATCCGGTCGAGGAAGGTGTGACCGCGCTCGGCTGTGATGCGGACAACGATCCGGTCGGAGAGGACGCGGGTTCCTCCGGTGACGGCCGAGCGGTCACCTCCTGATTCGCGGATGACGGGGGCGGACTCACCGGTGATGGCCGACTCGTCGACCGAGGCGATGCCCTCGATGATCTCGCCGTCGGAGGGGATGAGGTCGTTGGCCTCGCAGACGACGATGTCCCCCTTGTTCAGCTCGGCGGCCGGCACCAGTTCCTCTGTCCCGTCCGCCTTGAGCCGCCGCGCCTCGGTCTCCGAGCGCATCTTGCGCAGGGTGTCAGCCTGCGCCTTGCCGCGACCTTCGGCCATGGCTTCGGCGAAGTTCGCGAAGATCACCGTCAGGAAGAGCCAGACGGTGATGGACCAGGTGAAGACCGACGGATGCGCGATCGCCTCGACGAATGTGACGATGGTGCCCACCAGCACGACGAACATCACGGGGTTGCGGATCTGCACGTTGGGGGTCAACTTGAGAAACGCGTCGACTAGGGCCTTGCGCAGGATCGGCCCGTCGAACAGGCTCTTCGCCTCCGCCACTCCGTGCGGCACGTTGGCCGGAGCCGGCTGCTCGGGTTGGGTAGTGGTGATGGTCATTAAATGAGCTTTCCGTGACTGGACATCAGTGAGGGAAGAATCCGTGGCTGAGCTGCTCAACGATCGGTCCGAGGGCAAGGGCAGGGAAGAAAGTGAGGCCACCGATGATGACGATCACGCCGATGGTGAGACCCACGAACATGGAGTTGTCGGTACGGAAGGTGCCGAGCCCCTCGGCCACCACTGGTTTGGCGGCCAGCACACCTCCCAGGGCTAGCGCCGGGATCATGATGCCGACACGGCCGATAAGCATGTCGATGGCACCGACGACGTTGTAGAAGTTGTTGTTGCTGCCGAGTCCGGCGAAGGCCGAGCCGTTGTTGTTCCCCTGCGAGGTCAGCCCGTAGAGGATCTCGGTGAATCCGTGGGGGAGTGCATTGAGGGGGACGCGTCCGGCTTGGATCGACACCGCGATGGCCGTGAAGATGAGCACGATGAGCGGCATGACCAGGGCCCCAAGACCCGCGAGTTTGACTTCCTTGGCCTGGATCTTCTTCCCCAGGTACTCCGGCGTTCGCCCGATCATCAGGCCACCGATGAACACGGCGATGACGGCGTAAATGAGGATCGTGTAGAGGCCGCTGCCCGCGCCGCCGGGCGTCACCTCACCCAGCATCATCCCGCTGATGAGGAAGAACCCGCCCATCGGGGTGAACGAGTCGTAATTGGCGTCGGCCGAGCCGGTCGACGTGCTGGTCGAGGCCACCCCGAACACCGCCGTCGAGGTGTCGCCGAAGCGCACCTCGTGGCCCACGGTGTTGCCTACGGTGGCGTGCACTCCGGCGGCGGCGACGGCCGGGTTGTTCTGGTGCTCGTAGTAGCTGGCCCCGGCCACCCAGACCCCGAAGATGATGACCATGGCCGCCAGGAGAGCGGCGCCGTGGCGGATGCTGCCCACCATTTTGCCGAAGGTGTAGGTGAGGGAGAACGGGATGGCCAGCAGCAGGTAGATCGACAGCCAGTTGGTGAGCCCAGTCGGGTTCTCGAATGTCGTGGCGGAGTTGGAATTGAGGAACCCGCCCCCGTTGTTGCCTAGCTGCTTGATGGCCTCCATGAAGCCGATGGGTCCCCGGGGAATGACCTGGGTGACCCCGTTGAGAGCGTCGTGGACGGTTGCGGTGCCTGCCAGCGTCTGCACGGCGCCCTGGCCGACGAAGATGATTCCGGCGACGAACGCGATCGGAAACACGATGTAGAGGAGTCCACGGGTCATGTCGACCCAGAAGTTTCCGATCGTCGGGGAATTGCGCCGGGAGAAGCCGCGCACCATGGCGATCGCTACCGCGATGCCGATCACGGGACTCAACATCTGCTCCAGGGTCAGCGCGCCGATCTGGGAGAAGTACGACATCGTCGTCTCGCCGCCGTAGTTCTGCCAGTTGGTGTTGGTCATGAACGACGCGGCAGTGTTGAAGCTCAGCGCTTGGGGCACGGCACCCAGGTGCTGCGGGTTGAGTGGGAGTGATCCCTGGATCCTGATGAGCAGGTAGGTGACGCCCATGGCCACGGCGGAAAAGATGACCATGGAGGCGGCGTAGCGCTTCCAGTTCTGCTCCTTCTCAGGGCCGGTCCCGAGCAACCGGTAGACCGGCCGCTCGGCCCAACCCAAGAAGTGCACTCGCCCGTCGAAGACGGCGGCCATGTACGAGCCGAGGTACCGCCAAGTCAGGCCAAGGGCGATGACCAGGGTGATGATGGTGATCGTGAAGCCCATGTCAGAACTTCTCGGGCTTGAACATGGCGACGCCCAGGTACAGCAACATCACGATGGACAGGGCGAGAAGGAGCCCTTGGGTCCAGGTCATACTCGGTCCAGAGCCCAGATGAGTCCCAACATCACCGCGACGAAGCCCACGATGCCCAGCACTGCGAGAAAGTCAGCCATGGGCCCAATGCTGGTCTCACCAATGTGAACGCGATGTCAACGCGGCCGTGCCGTGCGTCAACAGAAGGTCAATGCCAGCCGCGGGCTCGCTGTGCCTAAGGTGAGCACCGTCACTGGAGCGAAAGTGGGGTGGATGATGGGCTTGGACCTGGAGGGGTGCCGCACGCTGGTGACGGGCGGCTCGTCGGGCATCGGGGCCGGCCTGGCCGAGGCACTGGCCGAGCGGGGTGCGGTCGTGGGTATCTGCGCCCGGAGGGCCGACCGACTCTCCGAGGTGGTGGGTCGCTGCATGAAGCACTCGCCCGACAGCCGGATGTGGGTCGTCAACCTGGCCGACATCAACGCAGTCGACCAGCTGGCGGTTGACGTCGTCGACGCCTTCGGTGGGGTGGATCTCCTGATCAACAACGCGGGCATCCCGAAGCGGCGCCACGTCACCGCGCTGGACATCGACACGATCACGGCGGTAATGCACGTCAACTACCTGTCGCCCATCCGCCTGACCATGGCGCTGCTGCCCCAGATGCTGACCCGCGGCTCGGGGACGATCGTGAACGTCTCGTCGGTCGCCGCCACGCTCAGCGCGCCGGGCGAGGCCGCATACGACGCGTCGAAGGCCGCGCTCACTGCGTTCTCCGAGGCGATGGCCGTCGACCTCTGGGAGGCCGGGATCAAGGTGATGGTGGTGTACCCCGGGGTCATCGACACCGAGCTCTTCCAACTCCCCGACAACGACGTGCCCGACCTCCCGGTCCAGGCCGAACCGGTGTCGGTGTGCGTCAACGCTATTTTGTCCGGGCTCGAGTCCGGGGCCGCCCAGGTCTACGTGCCCGAGTGGTTCCACGGCATCGCCGCCAACAAGGCGCAGGACGTGGGTAGGTACCTCGAGGGTACGGCCGCCTATCTGCGGGACCAGAAGCAGAAGCAGGCGCAGGCGCAGGCGCAGGCGCAGGCGCAGGCGTGAAGAGGACCAGGCCGAGAGGGGTTGCGGGGACCACAGCGCTGAGCACGGCGCTGAACATGGCGTGGACCACGAGCCCCCGTGATGTCTCCAAAAACCGTCAACCAATTCGTTTAGAAGGCGGGGGATCGTCCGATCCCCTGGTGCCGATCGCCGGAGGTGGACACGTCCCATGGCAGAGATGAGTGTGAAGGTCGAACCCGACGCCGCGGGCATGCGGGAAGACCGCCTCGAGCGGATCACCGAACATTTCGGCCGCAATTACGTCGGCACGGGAAAGATCGCCGGCTGCCAGATCACCGTGGTGCGCGGCGGGCACACCGCCTACTACCGCTCGCTCGGTCTGCGGGACCGGGAACAAGACCTCCCCATGACCGACGACACGATCTTCCGCATCTATTCCATGACCAAGCCCATCGCTTCGGTGGCCCTGATGCAGCTCTACGAGCGCGGCAAGTTCCAGCTGCTGGACCCGGTGCACCGCTACATCCCCGAGTGGCGAACCCAGCAGGTGGGTGAGGTCCAGGACGACGGCACGGTCACCCTGGTCAAGCCGGAACGCCCGATGAACATGCGCGACGTCCTCATGCACATGACCGGATTACCCGGTGGCCTCTTCCCGGACAACCCCATCGACGCTGCGTTCGCCGAGGCCCGGCAGGCCCTCGGGAGCGAGCAGACGCTCGAGAGCGTCACCGCCCTGCTGGCGCAGCATCCGCTCAAATTCCACCCCGGGACCCACTGGAACTACGGGCTGTCGACGGACATCGTGGGCCGCTTGGTCGAAATCCTCTCGGGTGTGGGTTTCGACGAATACCTCCAGCACGAGATCTTCGAGCCGCTCGGCATGGTCGACACGGGCTTCAGCGTGCCGGAGGCTTCAGTGCCCCGCTTCGCCGCCTGCTACCAGTACCGCCCGGCGAACACGCCCAAGCTGATGGACGGGCCCTTCGCCATGGGCTACTTGAAGCCGCGCTCGTACCTCTCTGGTGCGGGCGGGCTCGTCTCGACGACGCACGACTACGTCGCCTTCTGCCAGATGCTGGCGAACGGCGGTCATCTCAACGGCCGGCGTGTGCTGGGCCGCAAGACCCTGGAGCTGATGACCGTCAACCACTTGCCGCATGGGGCCACGCTGCAGGACATGGCGATCGGTGGCTTCGGTGAGGCGGGCTTCGAGGGCGTCGGCTTCGGGCTGGGCTTCGCCGTCGGCCTCGGACCGGCGGCGACCGCGACGGCGGGCTCGCGCGGCGAGTTCTACTGGGGCGGCGCCGCGAGCACGGCGTTCTGGGTCGACCCCGTCGAGGATCTCTTCGTGGTGTTCATGACGCAGCTCTTCCCTTCGGTCGCGTACCCGTTCCGGGCCCAACTGCGCGCCCTCGTGTACCAGGCCATCGACGACTGATGCCCGAGGGCGACCGGCCACGCGGACCGGCCGACGCCACCGTCGTCCCGCGCTACGCCGGCTTCGCCACCTTCGCCCGGCTCCCCACGGCCGCGGAGGTGCCGCACTGGGACATCGCCGTGGTCGGCATCCCCTTCGACGGCGGCACGACCTATCGCCCGGGGGCTCGCTTCGGTCCCGCGGCGGTGCGGCAGGGCTCGCGGCTGCTCCGCCCGTACCATCCCGGGCTCGGTGCGCTCCCCTTCGAGCTGGCCCAGGTGGTGGACGCGGGCGACCTCGCCGCGACGCCCTTCAGCGCAGAGGAGGCGGTCACCGAGATAGAGCGCGGCGCCGGCGCCCTCCTCGCGGGCGGTGGCCGGCTCGTGGCCATCGGCGGCGACCACACGGTCGCACTGCCATTGCTGCGCGCCACGGCGCGCCGGCACGGTCCCCTCGCCCTCGTCCACTTCGACGCGCACCTCGACACCTGGGACACCTACTTCGGCCAGCGCTTCACCCACGGCACGCCGTTTCGGCGGGCGTGGGAGGAGGGGTTGTTGCGCCCCGACCGCAGCGTGCACGTCGGCCTGCGCGGGCCGCTGTACGGCGAGTCCGATCTCGTCGAGGACGCAGGGATGGGGTTCGCCCAGATCACCACCGAGCAGGTGGCCGAGCTCGGCGTGGCCGCCATCGTCGACCACGTCCTGGCCCGCGTCGGCGACGCCCCGCTCTACGTCTCCGTCGACATCGACGTCCTCGACCCGGCCCACGCGCCCGGCACCGGGACACCAGAGGCGGGAGGGCTGACCAGCCGCGAGCTCCTCTCCGTGCTGCGTGGCCTCGAGCCCGCCCGGATTGTGGGCGCCGACGTCGTCGAGGTCTCGCCGGCCTACGACCACGCCGAGATCACGGCCATCGCGGCGGCGCACGTGCTCTACGACCTCGTCACGCTCATGGCTCGCGGGCCCGACTGAGGCGCAGAGGCCGCCGGACGCGCCGTCGTCTCTGTAACAATCCATTCACAACCGGGAAACCGTCCCCGAATGTTCGGCTCCTAGCGTGCCTGGCACGACCGTGCGGGGAGAGTCGGTGGACCTGATGGGGACGTGAAGCGAGACCTTCTGGTCGGGGTGGCCCAGTGGCTCGCCGCGCCGGGCCAGCCCAGGCAGAACCTGTCCGTGGCGCTCGGCATGATCGAGGCCGCCGCAGCGCGCGGCGTCGAACTGCTCGTCCTGCCCGAGCTGTGGTCCTGTGGCTACGATCCCGAGACGCTGGCCCGGGACGCCCGGCGCGACGCCGAGCCCCGCGACGGGCCGCGGGCGGCCTGCTTGGCGGAAGCGGCGCGCCGTCACGGCCTCTTCGTGGCCGGCAGCGTCCCCGAGCTGGACGAGGACGGGTCGGTCCACGACACGGCGCTGGTGTTCGACCCTCGAGGAGCCCTGGCGGCGTGGCACCGCAAGGCGCATTTGTTCGGGCCGACGCTCGAGCAACGCGTGTTCGTGCGCGGGGACCGGCTGACGACGTTCGAGGACCCCGCGCTCGGCGTCGTGGGGCTGATCGTGGGGTTCGACGGCGACTTCCCCGAGGTCGCCCGGGCGTTGGCGCTGCGCGGCGCCCGCTTGGTCCTCGCCCCGTCCGCGTACGAGGTGGAGGGCGCGCCGGCGTGGGACCTGTTGCACCCGGCGCTGGCCCTGACGAACAGCCAGTGGTGGGTGCAGGCCAACCAGGCGGGCTCGCACGCGACGTCGACGCTGCTCGGTGCGAGCCGGATCATCGCCCCCACCGGCACCGTCGTGGCCGCGGCCACCGCGGCCGTGCCGGGCCGCCCGAGCCCGGCGGAACTGCTCGTGCACCGCATCGACCTGCATCTTGCCCACCGCCGCGAGGGGGTCGGCGCGCTACTCGAAGAAGAGCGCCACCCGGGCCTCTACGCCGACCTCGTCCGCCCCGTCGTCGCGACGGGTTAACTCATCACGCGCCCGCGCCGGCGGGCCTGCCGCGCGGCCGTTGGTAGGGTCCCTCCGATGGCTGAGGCAAACCTGACCGGACGCGTCACCGTGGTCAGCGGCGGCGGCCCGCGGCGATGAGCGCGGACACGAGCCCGGTCTCGCTCTACGAGGGCCTGCTCACCACCCGCGCCATCCGGCGGTACACCGACGAGAAAATCCCGGACGAGGCCCTGCGCGACATCATGTTCGCGGCCACCCGGGCGCCGAGCGGGTCGAACCGGCAACCCTTCCGCTTCATCGTCCTCACGGACGGGCCGGTGGCCGCCGAGGCGAAGCGCCTGATCGGCGACTCGGCCAAGAGATTCTGGGCGGCCAAGCGCGCGGAGGACGGCTACGACAAGGGCTCGGGCGCCGAGACCACGTCGCCGAAGGCGAGGATGGCGCGGACGATGCAGCACTACGTCGACGAGTTCGCGTCGGTGCCCGTCCTGGTCCTCGCCTGCTATGTCCCCTACCGCCCGACCACGCACCTGGTCGACGGCGCCTCCGTCTACCCCGCGTGTCAGAACCTGCTGCTGGCGGCGCGCGCCCTCGGGTACGGCGGCGTGCTCACCGGCCTCGGACATATGGCGGCGCCGGAGCTGCGCACGCTGTTGAAGATCCCCGACAACGTGGAGCTGATGGCCACCATCACCCTGGGCCGGCCACAGGGGAGCCACGGTCCGGTGCGCCGACGCCCGCTCCCCGAGTCGGTGTTCGGCGATCAGTGGGGGCAGGCGCCCGGATGGGCGGTCGACCCGCCGGGCGTGCGGCATACGGCCGCAGGGCCGCCGACCGCCAGCTAATACAGTCGGGGTGTTGCGCCACCCCAGGCCGACCCAGGAAGGGTGACCATGCCCACGCTCGACGCCCCGGTCTTCGACGCCGACAACCACTACTACGAGGCACTCGACGCCTTCACCCGGCATCTCGACCCCGTGCTCGGGCCGCGGGTCATCGAGTGGGTCGAGATCAACGGCCGGCGCTATCACGCCCTGGGCGGGCGGGTCAGCCGCGCCGTGACCAACCCGACGTTCAACCCGATCTCGCCCGCGGGGGCCCTGTTCGACTATTTCCGCGGCAATCCCAACGGCGTGCCGATGCACCAGCTCATGGGAACCCCCGAGCCGATCCGCCCCGAGTACCGCGACCGCGACGCCCGCCTCGCCACCATGGACGCCCAGGGCTTGTCGCAGGTCTGGCTCTTCCCCACCCTCGGCATGCTCTACGAGGAGTCCCTCAAGGACGACCCCGAGGCGGTCGTCCTGCTCTTCCGCGCCTTCAACCGCTGGCTGGCCGAGGACTGGGGCATGGCGTACCGCGATCGCATCTTCGCCGCCCCGTACATCACACTGGCCGACGTCGACGAGGCCGTGCGCGAGCTGGAGTGGGCGCTCGACCAGGACGCCCGCGCCGTGGTGCTCCGGGCCGCCGCGCCGACGACGGCCGGGGGACGGCTCTCGCCGGCGGCCGACGCCTTCGACCCCTTCTGGGCCCGGGTCCACGAGGCCGGCGTCACGGTCGTGGTGCACGCCGGTGACGCCGGGCTGTCCTCCAACGGCTACGCGGCGGACGGGTTCTCCGCGTCGTTCAAGGGCGGGGGCCAGGGTCGGCCGAACATCAAGGCATTCGCGATCGAGCGGGCGGCGCACGACTGGCTGGCTACGCTGATTTTGGAGAAGCTCTTCGACCGTTTCCCCAACGTGCGCATCGCGTCGGTCGAGAACGGCTCCGAGTTCCTCGCTCCGCTCTTCCGCAAGCTGCGGACGACGGCGCGCCGGATGCCGGGGTACTTCTCCGAGGATCCGGTGGACACCTTCCGCCGCCACGTGTGGATCAACCCGTTCTGGGAGGACGACGTGGACGAGATCGTGAGCCTGGTGGGTGACGATCGGGTCATCTTCGGCTCGGACTGGCCGCACGTCGAGGGGTTGCCCGAGCCGACGGACTGGGTAACGGAGTTGCAGAAGCTGCCCGAGGAGTCGGTGCCCAAGATCATGGGCGCCAACACGTCCGAGCTGAACGAGCGGAGGCCGACATGACCGAAGTGGTGGACCGCGCCGAGACGGCTGATCGGACCGGGCCGGGGCAGCTCGAGCCGCACGTCATCGTCCTCTTCGGGGCGACCGGTGACCTGGCGGCGCGCAAGCTGCTCCCCGGGCTGTTGCACCTCGCCATCTCGGGGATGCTGCCGGACTACCGCATCGTCGGGAGCTCGACCCGACAGATGAGCGACGAGGACTTCCGCCACCTGGCGCGCCACGCCTGCGACCAATTCTTCAAGGGCAAGATCTCGCTGCTCGATTGGGCCAGCTTCGAGAAGAAGCTGACCTTCGTCTCGACGTCCGGCGGCGCGCAGGCGCTGGCCGAGGCGGTCGGCGCGGCCGAGCAGTCGATCGGGGAGGAAGCACGGCGGCTGCATTATCTGAGCATCCCCCCCGCGGCGGACGACTCGGTGATCCAGATCATCGCCGACGCCAAGCTCATAGAGCGGTCGCGGGTCGTGATGGAGAAGCCCTTCGGCACCGACCTGGCCAGTGCCGTCGCCCTCAACAACATGCTGCACCAGTACTTCGACGAGGACCAGATCTTCCGGATCGACCACTTCCTGGGCAAGGAGGCGGTACAGAACATCTTGGCCTTCCGCTTCGGCAACGGCCTCTTCGAACCGATTTGGAACCGTGACCACATCGACAACGTGCAGATCGACGTGCCCGAGACGCTCGGGGTGGACGACCGGGTCGGCTTCTACGAGGCAACGGGCGCCTTCAAGGACATGGTCGTCACCCACCTCTTCCAGATCATGGGCTTCATGGCCATGGAGCCGCCCACCGCCCTCGCTCCGGACCCGATCGCCGACGAGAAGGACAAGGTCTTCCGCTCCATGCGGCCACTCGACGTGACTCAGGTGGTGCGGGGCCAGTACGCCGGCTACCGCGACTTGCCCGGCGTCGCCCCCGATTCGGAAACCGAGACGTTCATTGCGCTGCGCTGCGAGATCGACAACTGGCGCTGGGCAGGTGTGCCCTTCTTCCTGCGCACCGGCAAGGAGCTGGGCGGGGGCGAGCGCATCATCTCCATCGCCTTCCGCGAGCCTCCGCAGTCGATGTTCCCCGAGGGGTCGGGCGTGGGCACCCAGGGTCCTGACCACCTGACCTTCGACCTGGCAGACTCGTCCAAGCTGTCTCTTTCCTTCTATGGCAAGAAGCCCGGGCCGGGCATGAAGCTCGAAAAGCTGAGCCTCCAATTCGCGCTGCACGACACGGGCCAGGACGCGGACGTCTTGGAGGCGTACGAGAGGCTTTTGCACGACGCCATGGTCGGCGACCACACCTTGTTCAACACGGCCGAGGGAATAGAGCGGCTGTGGGAGATCTCGACGCCGCTGCTCGAGCACCCACCCCCGGTGCAGCCGTACGAGCGCGGAACCTGGGGGCCGGCGGCGATCAACGACCTCATCGCGCCTCGGACGTGGCGCCTCCCGTTCACGCGCCGCTGGAGGTCGTCGAAGCCCAGCTGAGCGCTCCTTCGGCGGGTCGTTCCGCTGAATGTCTCCAGAAACTGTAAGCAGGGTTGTTTACGGTTTTGCGCCGACACACCAGCCACGGGCGTCTGAAGTGTGTGTCACACGCCGCGTGATGGTTTCACGAGGCTGGTGGCTCGGCGATGACTCCAAAAACCGTAAGCAGGTTCGTTTACTTGCCGGTCGCGGGCGTCGCGCCGGCGGGGCCTGCTACGCGGTCTGAGGCAGGACGGTCACGCAGCAGCGACCCGGCGCGGGATCGAGGCACGCCGTGAGGTGTGTCGCCGCCCCCTCGAGCAGGCCCGCGACCACCTCGAGGTTCATGCCGCAGACGAGGTCGCGGTGCTCCTCAGCCAGGGCGCGGAAGGGGCAATTCTGCAAGGTGACGACCTCGCCGTGGCGCGACGGCTCGTATCCATACGCCGTCAGGACGTCGAGGGCGCGGGCGAGTTCGTTCTCGCGCGGCGCCAATGAGGCGTCGTCGAGTCCGCCACCGATGACGCGGCCGAAGTCGCGAGCTGCGACGCGAAGCGCCTCGTCGACCGGGATGGATCGCTCCCGGGCATCGGACACCGCCCGGGCGAGGATCGCGGCCGCCAGGTCGTAGCGGCGCTCGGGCACGCTGAACTCGAGGTCGTGATGTGCGGGGCGATACAACTTGGCCGGGCGGCCTGCGCCTGGACCGCTCCGTCCCGGCGGGCGCCGGTACTCGACTTCGAGGACGCCCACCTCGGCCAGCTTGTCGAGGTGGAACGCGGCGACCGAGCGCGAGATCCCCAGCGCCTCGGCCGCGGTCTCGCGGCTCACCGGTTCTGTGGAACCGACGACCCGGAGGTACAGGCGCCGGCGCAGCGGCTCGGCCAGCGCGGCCATGGCGGCCAGCCGATGCTCGCTCACGGTCACGGGAACATTCTAAAACACAAGAATGTTGATAAAAGGCCTCGCAAAACTTTTCTAAAATGGATAAGAATAGGTATTAGAGAGGACGTAGACCATGACCACAACGGAGGAGCCATACGTGCTGCGGATGCCTGCGGCCCGCGAGGACGACGCCGGGGACGTCGAAGTCGACGAGGTTGGCTGTGAGCTGGCCGACCCGGAGGCCGGGGACTTCCATTCCCACCTCCACCTGCTCGACCGCACCGTGGGCGAGATCGACCTCGACGGGGCGACGAGAGCCGTGGCCGACCTGCTCGACGCGCTCGGCATCGATCGCAGCGCCGACGGGCTGGTCGATACTCCGGCGCGGGTGGCCCGGGCCTACGCCGAGATGCTCACGCCCGAACCCTTCCACGTGACCACGTTCGCCAACGACGAGGGGTACGACGAGCTCGTCGTGGCCCGCGCCATCCCGTTCGCCTCGCTGTGCGAGCACCATCTGCTGCCCTTCTCGGGGTTCGCCTACGTCGGCTACCTCCCCGACGAGCGTCTCCTGGGTCTCTCGAAGCTGGCGCGCGTCGTCGACCACTTCTCCCGGCGACTGCAGGTCCAGGAGCGCCTCACCGCGCAGGTGGCGAACTACATCGAGACCACGCTGCAACCCAAAGGCGTGGGCGTGGTGCTCGAGGCGGAGCACCAGTGCATGTCGCTGCGTGGCGTGCGGGCCAACGGCTCGCGCACGGTCACGTCAGCCCTCAAGGGACTCGTGCGCGACGACCCGAGGACGCGAGCGGAGTTCCTCTCCTTGACCGGGGACCGGGTATGACCGCCGTCCCGGTCTCCCGTACGGTGGGTGCGCCGTGACCGCTGACCAGACCTTCGTCATCGCCGGCGGGGGCCTCGCCGGGGCCAAGGCGGCCGAGACGCTCCGCGACGAGGGCTTCGACGGCCGCATCGTGCTGCTGGCCGACGAATCGGTCCGGCCGTACGAGCGACCACCACTCTCGAAGACCTACCTGCGCGGCGAGGCCGGCTTCGACGTGGCCGCCGTCCACGAGGCTGGGTTCTACGACGAGCACGGCATCGAGCTGCGCACCTCGACGGCGGCTGAGGCAGTCGACGTGGCCGCCTCCGAAGTCGTACTGGCCGGCGGCGAGCGCGTCGGTTATGAGCGTCTCCTCCTGGCCACCGGCGCGGCGCCCCGCCGGCTCCAGGTGCCGGGCGCCGATCTGGCCGGCGTCCACACCTTGCGCACGGTGTCCGATGCGGACGCCATTCACGCCGACGCCACCAGCGGTGAGCCGATCGTCGTCATCGGTGCCGGTTGGATCGGCTCCGAAGTGGCGGCGTCGTCCCGCCAGCTGGGGGCCGACGTGACCATGGTCGATCTGGTGACCGTGCCCCTGGAACGAGTGCTCGGCCCCGAGGTCGGCGCCGTGTACCGCGACCTCCACTCCGCCCACGGCGTGCACCTGCGTCTCGGCGTGGGCATCGAGTCGATCGGCGGTGCCGGGCGCGTCGAGGAGGTACGCCTCTCGGACGGGTCGGTGCTCCCGGCCGGAGCGGTCGTCGTGGGGGTTGGGGTGCTGCCAAGGGTTGACCTGGCGACCGCCGCCGGACTCGAGGTCGACAACGGCGTGGTCACCAACGCCTATCTCGGCACGAGCGCACCGCAGATCTACGCCGCCGGCGACGTGGCCAACGCGTACCACCCCGCCTACGGCGTGCGCATCCGCCTCGAGCACTGGTCGGCGGCGCTCAACCAGGGCCCGGTGGCGGCGAAGAACATGCTCGGCCGGACGACGCCCTACGAGAAGGTGCCGTTCTTCTACTCCGACCAGTACGACCTGAGCATGGAGTACCGAGGCTGGGCGCCCTCGCCCGACCAAGTCGTCTTCCGGGGCGACCCGGCCGGCGGCGAGTTCCTCGCGTTCTGGCTCGAGGACGGGGTCGTGGGCGCGGCCATGAACGCGAACGTGTGGGACCAGAGTGAGGCGATCGAGACGCTGCTCGTTTCGCGGCGTGGCGTCGACCCCGCCGCGCTCGCCGACCCCGGCACTGATCTCGGGGCCCTGGCCGGGCCGTCGCCGGCCGCCGGCACGCCCTGACCACCGCCGTCGCGACCCAGGGGCGGGCCGCCTCCGAGGCGGTCCTCCGACCGGGTCAGGGGACGAGCAACACCCGACCGAAGGCCTGGCGGCTCTCAATGTACGCATGCGCCGCCGCTGCGTCGGCCAGCGGGAAGGAGCGGTCGATCACGACCTTCAGCTCTCCGCGGGCGATGTCGTCGAGGAGGCCCGCGATCATGGCGTGCGCGCGCGGCGCCAGCAGCAGCTCGGCCCCCAAGAAGTAGCCCGAGAGGGTCTGGTTGTTGGGCCGCAGGCTCGAGATGTCGACCTGCTCGGCCGGGGCCCGCCCGGCGTCGCCAACCGTCACGCAGCGGCCGCGATAGGCCAGGGCGCGGAGGCTGCCTTGGAGCGTGGCCCCGCCGACAGAGTCCACGATCACGTCGACGCCACGACCGTCGGTGAGTCGGCGCGACTCGGCCACGAATTCGTGCGAGACGTAGTTGATGCCCTCGTCGAGGCCGAGCTCCTTCAGACGTTCGAGCCGATCGTCGCTCGAGGCCGTCGCGAAGACGCGGGCACCGGCGCGCTTGGCCATCTGGATGGCCGCGATCCCCACCCCGCCGGCGCCGGCGTGGACGAGCGCTGTCTCGCCGGCCTGCAGGCGGCCGAACTCGAAGAGGCAGTCGGCGGCGGTGCCGAACGGGACGGGGACGCAGGCCGCCTCGTCCGTGGTGACGCCGTCGGGAATCTTCCAGGCGAAAGCGGCAGGGACCGCGCGCCGCTCGGCGTGCGAGCCGTCGATCCCGACCGTGACGACGCGGTCGCCCACCGCGAAGTCCGACACGCCGTCCCCCACCTCGGCCACCGTGCCGGCGCACTGATAGCCCACAATGTGGGGCACCCGGGTCAGGTCACCGCCGAGCCGGCTGAGGGTGTCGCCGCCCTCGATGCTCACGGCCTCCACCTCGACGAGGATGTCACCCGGTCCGGTGACGGGGTCGGGGACGTCCTCGTAGCGGAAGACGTCAGGAGCGCCGGTCTCGTAGTACACGGCAGCCTTCATACGCGCTCGTACTCCTTCATTCGGAAGTGCCTCGTCCTCTTCGCATACCACTGCGAGGTTTGGGGCAGCTGGGTGGCGATCTTGCCGTTGGCGTTCTTGAAGTAGCTCCGGCAGCCGTCGTCCCACACCGTACCCGCCAGCGCGGCGGTCAGGTCGCGGTTGTAGGCCTCCATCACGTCGCGCCGGACGTCAACGGCGCGCGTCCGGCGCCATCTCATGGCGCGCAACGCGCTCACGATGTACGCGGCCTGTGCCTCCAGGATGATGATGATCGAGTTGCCGCCCTGGTTGGTGTTGGGGCCGTACATCATGAAGAAGTTCGGGTAGCCCGACACGGTGAGGCCCATGTAGGCGTGGGCCACGTCGGACCAGTCGTCGTGGAGGCGCCGGCCGCCGGTGCCGGTCACCTCGATGCCCTCGAGGTACTCCGTCGCCTTGAAGCCCGTGGCCAGGACGATGGCTCCGGCCGCCCGCTCCGTCCCGTCGGCGGCCACGATGCCACCCACGGTGACGTGGTCGATGTGGTCGGTGACGAGCTCGACGTTGTCGCGCTGGAGCGCCTTGTAGAAGTCACTGCAGATCAGCGTGCGCTTGCACCCGAACGGATAGTCCGGCGTGAGCTTGGCCTTCAGATCCTCGTCCTCAATGCGGTAGTCGATGTGGCTGAGGGCGATCGTCTTGAGCCCGTCGGCCACGCCGTCGCCGTGCCGAAACGCGATGGTGTTCTCGAAAGCCCAGAAGATCTCCTCGCGGTGTTTCTTGGCCGCCCGCCGACTCCGAGCGAACCGTTGCTTGTCCTCGTTGCTGAAGGGTTTGTCGGAACGGGGCAGGATCCACTGGGGGGTCCGCTGGTAGACGTCGACCTGCTCGGCCGTCTTCGCCAGCTCGGGCACGATCTGGGCCGCGCTCGCGCCGGTCCCGACCACGGCGATCCGCCGGCCCCTCAGGTCGTGCTCGTGCTCCCAGCGCGCCGAGTGGAACGACGGCCCGGCGAAGTCCTCCAGGCCCTCGATGGCAGGGATCGACGGCGACGCGAAGGTCCCGATGGCGCTCACGACGACCTCGGCCTCGTAGGCGCCGCCGGCGTCGTCGCGCAGCTGCCAACACCGGCTCGCGTCGTCCCAGCGCGCCGACGTGATGCGCGTGTGCGGCCGCAGATGGCGGCGGATTCCGAAGCGCTCGGCACAGTCCTCGAAGTACTGCAGGATCTCGGGCTGGTTGGCGTAGGTCTTGGTCCAGTCGGGCTTGAGCGCGAAGGAGTACGAGTAGAGGTGCGACGGCACGTCACACGCCGCACCGGGGTAGGTGTTGACGCGCCAGGTGCCACCGACCCCGTCCGTCGCCTCGAAGACCACGAAGTCACGGCGGCCCGACTCGACCAGCCGGATGGCCAGGCCGAGCCCGCCCGGGCCGGCCCCGATGATGGCCACCTTCCAACGCGGCGGCCGGCCGTCGCCGGCGGCCGCCGCCGTCGCGTCGCTCACCACGATCCTCCGGCCAGCGCGTCCAGGTTCTTCCGGGCGACGCCGTCCATGAGCTCGACGGTGATCCCGTTGGGGTCATGCACCACGGCCAGGCGCACCGGGCCGATGGAGCGGACCCTGGGCTCGCCGCCGACCCCGAGCGCAGCCAGGCGGGGCAGGACCTCGTCGATGTCTGCGTAGAGAGACAGCAGGAAGAAGCCGGCCGTGCCGTCCGACGGTCCGGAGCCCGGCGGCGCAGTGTGGTCGCCGGTGTCGACCAGTTCCACGATGCCGCTCTCGGGTGCCCCAGGCTCGCCCAAGAACAGGGACCGGAGCTCGGTCGAGCTCCCGCCGAAAAGGTCGGGCCACGGTCCTTCGAACGTGTGGTCCATGAGGACCTCGAGCCCGAGGCCGTCTCGCCAGAATACGAGGCTGGTCTCGACGTCGTGCGTCACGATCGCGGAGTGGTGCACCTTGGCCACTGGGCCTCCGAAGAAGAAGGATGAGGGCCCAGAGTCTGTCACCGCCGGCCCGATACGGTCTGGCCTGCACCGGCCCGAAGGGAGGCACATGAGGGAGGACAGGGCGCCGCTAGCGGTGGTGATCGGGGGAGGGTCCGGCATCGGTGCCGCCCTGGCCGCGGCCTACCGGGCCCAGGGCACCGCAACCGTGACCTGGGACATCGCTGGCGAGCACGATCTGACCTGCGACGTGAGCGACCCCGGGGCGATAGAGCGGACGGTGGAGGAAACGGTTCGGCGCTGGGGCCTGCCCCAATGGGTCACCGTCACCGCCGGCGTCGGGCACAACGGACTGCTCCTCGACGTCGAACCGCTGGACTTCGACCGCGTGATGGCGGTCAACACGCGAGGGCCCTGGCTCTGTCTACGGGGCTGGGCGCGCGTGCTGCTGGCCGAAGGGCACCCAGGATCACTCGTCGCCGTCTCGAGCATCAGCGCGCGCCTGGTCGACCGCTCCATGGGCGTCTACTGCGCGTCGAAGGCGGCGCTCTCCATGCTGGTACAAGTGGCCGCCGCCGAGTGGGGCCCGCTCGGCCTGCGCGTCAACGCGGTCGCGCCGGGCGTGACCCGGACGCCCATGCTCGGGCGCGGACGCTCGGCCAGCGTCGAGGGCTCGCCGTGGCTTGCCGGGGTGGCCGAGCGCACCGCGCTGGGGCGTCTGGGCGAGGCCGGCGATGTGGCGCGGGTGGTCCTGGCCGTGCACGGCATGGACTGGGTGACCGGACAGGTCCTCGAATGTGACGGGGGTCTGGCCTTGCGAAGCCCGATCGACCCCTACGGTGAGGCAGAGCGACTGGGCGCGCGTCACGGGCCCGGGGCAGTCGCGGGAGCCTGACGGACACCGAGGGCCCGAAAGGAGCGGACTCGATGGACATGACGCCTTTCCTGCTCTTCGACGGAAACTGCGCCGTCGCCATGCGCTTCTACCACGCGTGCCTCGGCGGGGACCTGAGCATCACCAAGCTCGGGGGCACGCCCATGGCGGCGGAGATACCGGGCACGCAGCACGACAAAGTCGTGCACGCGTACCTTAAGAGCGGCGCGATCGAGTTCTCCGCCACGGACTGGCTGCACCCGACGCGCCGCCCGCAGTACGGCAACACGGTCGGCTTGTACGTGCGCGACGGTACCGACGACGAGCTCAGGGCGCTGTTCGACAAGCTCGCGGTCGGGGCGGACGAGGAGCTGTTGGACGACCTCCGGCCGATGCCGTTCGGAACCTACGGACACCTCGTAGACGTGTTCGGCGTTCAGTGGTTCTTCCGAGGCCTCACGCCGCCGAACCAACCGAGCGCCGCCCGGTCGCCCTGACGGCCCGGCGTCCCTAGCCCGAAGCCGATCCCGAGGCCGAGGCCGACGCACGCAGCCCGTCGCACACGATGGCGAGCAGATCGCACGCCGGCGCCGCGTCCGAATGCGCCGCCGCCTGGCAGGTGCCCCATACCAGCGACATCACCGTGTCGGTCGTCACGTCCTGTCGCACCGCTCCCACCGACTGCGCTCGCGCCAGCAGCACGCCGATGGCGTCGTGCAATCCTTCCTTCACCTCGGCGGCGGACTGCTCGAACTCCAGCCCGGCCCCCATCACGGCGACGAGGAGGTCGCGCTTGGCCGCCCCCTGCGCCACAATGTGCTGAAGAAAGCTGAAGAAGGTGGCCGCCGGGTCCTTGGCGTCGGCGAGCGCCCGCGCGTCGTCCGTGAGGTCGGAGAGCCGATCCAGCAAGATCGCCTCGCAGAGCTTCTCCTTGGTCGGGAAGTGCCGGTAGAGCGTGCCCACCCCGACGCCGGCCTTCTCCGCGATCGTGTCGACCGGCGCCTCGATGCCCTCGGCCGCGAAGACCACCTCCGCCGCCTCGAGGATGCGGGCCCGGTTGCGTACGGCGTCGGCACGTAGCGGACGCTCTTCGAACCCGGCCGGCTGGTCACACCCTCCCGCTACGTTCGATTTTGGTCCCACGGAAATTGCTCCTCCCGGTTGACAAACGGAACTCAAGTTCCGTATAGTCTAACTGGAACCAGAACTCCGGTTCCGATTATAGGCCATACCGGACAGTGAATCTAGGCCTTCTCCAGGTGAGGAGGCCGGCCGGCGGGTCGGACGATCGGACCAGAAACCCCCAGGATGGGAGAACGCGATGACTGTAACGATGGATGCTGGCGCCGGACCGGCCCAGACCGGCGACCCTAAGCGCTTTCGGGCCCTCGGGATCATTGCGGTGGCGCAGCTCATGGTGGTGCTCGACGCCTCGGTGGTGATCATTGCGCTGCCCTCGGCCCAGCGGGCGCTGCACATCTCGACGGCCAACCGGCAGTGGATGCTGACGGCGTACACCCTGGCCTTCGCCGGGCTGCTGCTGCTGGGGGGCCGCATCGCCGACTACTTCGGGCGCAAGCGCATGTTCGTCATCAGCCTGATCGGCTTCGCCGCGGCCTCGGCGCTCGGCGGGCTGGCCCAGAACTCGGCCATGCTCTTCAGCGCGCGCGCCCTGCAGGGTGCCTTTGCTGCGGTCATGGCGCCCGCCGCCTTGTCCTTGCTGACAGTGGCCTTCACCGAGCCCAAGGAGCGGGCCCGCGCCTTTGCCGTCTACGGCGGCATCTCGGGCGGCGGCGCCGCCATCGGACTCATCCTCGGCGGCTTCCTGACCCAGTACGCGTCGTGGCGCTGGACGCTGCTCATCAACGTGCCCTTTGCCGTTTTCGCTGCGCTGGCGGCCCTGCGCACCGTGCGCGAGAGCCGCGGTGCGGCCAACCACGGCTACGACCTCCCTGGAGCAGCGACCGTCACCGGCGGCTTGCTCGCCCTCGTCTACGGCTTCACCAAGGCCGGGACGGACGGGTGGGGTTCGTCGATTGCGGTCGCGCTCTTCACGGCAGCCGCCGTGTTGCTGCTCGGCTTCGTCGTCATCGAGATGCGCGCCAAGCACCCGCTCCTCCCCCTCCGTGTCGTGCTGCACCGCGACCGCGGCGGCTCGTTCCTCGCCTCGCTGCTCGTTGGGACCGCCCTGCTCGGCACGTTCCTGTCGCTGACCTACTACTTCCAGGGCACGCTGCACTACTCGGCGCTGAAGAGTGGGTTCGCCTTCCTGCCGTTCTCGCTCGGCATCATCGCCGGAGCGACGGTGGCGAGCCGGTTCCTGCCTCGCTTTGGGCCTCGGATGGTCATGGTCACCGGGCTGGTCTTCGGCACAGGCGGGCTGTTCCTCCTCAGCTCGCTCGGTGTGCAGTCGACCTACGTATCGATCGTGCTGCCGGCCGAGCTCATCATCAGCCTCGGCATGGGGATGGCGTTCGTCTCACTGAGCAGCACCGCCTTGATCGGCGTGAACCCCGAGGACGCCGGCGTGGCGAGCGCACTGGTCAATTCGACGCAGCAGACCGGTGGATCCATGGGCGCCGCGCTGATCAATACGATCGCCACTTCGGCGACCGCCACCTACCTGGTGACGCACGGACACTCGCCGGCGGCGCTCGAGGCCGGCGCCATCCACGGCTACACGACGGCGTTCACCTTCAGTGGCATCGTGCTTGCGGTCGCCGCTGTCACCACCTTCGCCCTCATCCGGCGGGCGCAGGCCCAGGAGCAGCCGGTGGACGCGCAGGAGGAGGTGGCCATGGCGGAGGCTGAGGCCGAGGCGCTCGATCTGGCCCCCGTGTAGCCGGGCAGACCACGCTCAGCCCCATCGGCGCTTTCAGCGCCGATGGGGCTCTGAGTGGTCCCAGTCAGCGAGCAGCGTGCGCAACGCGGTGAGCAGGATGAGCGGCTGGTCCAGCATGGCGTGGTGCCCGGCCTCGGGGATTTCGATCACCGGCGTCACCCGTCCCAGCTTCTCAAACATGAAGGCACCGATCTCGGGGGTGACGAGACCGAACTCGGAGCGCAACAAGGCCAGGCGGCAGTCGACCTCGCTCAGGTAGGGCACGGCGACGCCGCGCACCCCGCGGGCGAACTGCTCGAAGATGCGACGGTCGAACTTCCACTGCCATCCACCGTCGACGTACTTCAACGAGTGGCGGGCGACGTAGTCAACGACGTAGTCAAGGTAGTGCTCCTGAGGCGGGACGGTACGGAACCGGGCGACTGCCGCGTCGGCCGTCGGGTAGGTGCGGGGCCGGCCGAAGGCGTCGTGTGCGCTGATCTCCGGGTCGGCCTCGGTTACCGGCGAGTCGCACACGATCACGCCGGCGACGCGCTCGGAGTGCCGGGCGGCCGTCACGATGGTGACGAAACCGCCCATGGAGTGGCCCACGACCACTGGCACGCCGTCGAACGCGGCATCGGCCGCTACGGCGATCACCTCGTCGGCCCACTGCTCGGGGTCGTACGACTCGCGGTGGCCGCTGTCGCCGTGGCCCGAGAGGTCGATCGCGACCACGCTGAACTGGCCGGCGAACGTCGCCGCAATCGGCGCCCACCAGTAGGCGTGGGCGCCACCGCCGTGCACGAACACGAGGCCCCGCCGCCCGCGCTCTCCCCACGTGAGGTAGTGCACGGGGCAGCCCTCCACCTCGACCACAGCGTCGCCGTGGGACACCGAAACGGCGCGGACGAACCACGCCGGCGCGTCCGGAAGGGTCGCGGGGTACGTCATCTCGCGGATCGGCGCAGCCGGCGGCCGCGCTTACTCGCTGATGATCTCGATGGCGTACTCGGGGCAGTTGGCAATCGCCAGGCGCGCCTTGTCCTCGAGGTCGGGCGGCACCTCGTCGACGATGACGGTGGACTGCCCGTAGTCGTCGACGTCGAAGAGCTCTGGCGCCAGTCCGTAGCAACGCGCGTGACCCTGGCACTTGTCGGGGTCGACCCTGATTCTCATGGGAACACCACCGGGAGAACTCGGGGCCCACGGACCTGGCCGCCGGCCCAGGTGATCTCCTCGCCTTCGCTCAGCGAGAACTCGGGGATCCGAGCCAGCCATTCCTCGAGCGCCACCTGCAACTCCATCCGGGCCAGGTTCGACCCGGCACACCGGTGGATTCCCGATCCGAAAGCGACATGCCGGTTGTGGGTCCGGTCCAGCTGGACCTCCTCGGGATGCTCGAAGGCCTCCGGGTCGCGGTTGGCGGCCGGGAAGTTCATCAGCACCTTGTCCCCCTTCTTCATGGGGCAGCCGGCGTAGTCGATGTCCTGGGTCACCTCGCGAGCCATGGTCACGGGTGAATAGGCACGCAGCAGTTCTTCGACGGCGGTCGCCATCAGATCCGGCTCAGCGACCAGACGTCTTCGGTCGTCGGGGTGCGTGGCCAGGTGCCACAGCGAGGAGCCGATAGCGCTCCACGTGGTGTCGACGCCGGCGATCAGCACCAGGGCGGCCATGCCCAGCACGATCCCGTCGTCCACCGGTTGACCGTCCACTTCCGTGCGCAGTAGTTCGCTCAAGAGGTCGTCGCCCGGATGTTGCCGCCTCTCCTCGAGTTGCTCGAGGAAGTATTGGAGGAGGCCCTCGGCGCCGCGCTGGCGGCGCTCCGGGTCGTCAGCGAACTCGAGCACGTCACGCACCCAGCCTGTGAACGTGTCGGCCAATTCGGTCGACACGCCCAGGATGCGAGCGATGACCCGCACGGGAATCTGCTGGGCGTAGTCGGCCGCGGCATCCGCGCCGCCGTTCCCGGCGAACCCGTCGAGCAGGGTTTGGCACAACTCCCGGGTCAACGGCACGTAGCTCTCGACCCGGTTGTGCGAGAACCACGGCAGGAGCAGACGCCGGGTCCACGTGTGCAGCGGCGGGTCGGCCGAAATCGGCGGCAGCCCGTACTCGAGGTTGGGGCCGTCGAAGTCGGCGTTGGGATCCTCGTCTTCGTCCCCGGGGATGACGGCCACCTTGAGGGAGCTGAAGTGCTCGATGTCGTGTGCGATGGCGGTGATGTCGTCGTAGCGCAGGGGCATCCAGCTGCTCTTGCGCCGGTCGGTGTGCGGGATCGGGCAGGTCGCGCGCAACTCGTCCCAGATCCGGAAGGGGTCCGTCAGGTAGCGCGGGTCCATGACATCGAAGTCGGTCGCCCAGTCCGTGACGGGCGCGGTGTGTGTCATCGGTACCCCCCAGGGTGTGGTCCGTCGGCCGCAAGGCTCAGACTAGTGCCGGCCGGTTGCGGGACCCGCCTGGCACCGCCCTGCTGGCCCCTCCTTCATCGCTCAACAGAACTGTTTATAGATTTGGGAGACATCACGCCGGCGCCCTCCACGCCGGCGCCCTCCACGCCGGCGCCTTCCACGGCGCCCTCCACGCCCCGTCCGCCCCGCACTACTTCGAACTGCCGCGCCGGGTCGTCGGCCGGCACCCGGATCGGAACCCCGTCCGGCTCGGCAGCAGGGCGGATCACCTCGGCCCCGGTCGGCGCGTACTGCACGATGTACGCCTTGCGCACGTCGCCGGTGCGGTTCGGGCCCGTCGAGTGCGGGGTGAGCGACGAGAAGACGACGATGCTGCCGGCCGCCGCCGGCACCGCCACGGCCTCCGCCGGGTCGTGCAGGCAGACGAAACCGATGTCGGAGTACTCGTGCGCGAGCGTGCCGCGCCGGTGCAGCCCGGGCACCACCCACGGGCAGCCGTTGTCCTCCGTCGCGTCGGTGAGCGCCACCCAGCAGGTCAGGTACTGCTGGGGCTCGACGAACGCGTACCCGTTGTCCTGGTGCCAGGGGAAGGGCGACTCGGTGCCCGGCTTTTTGTAGACCGCCTGGTCCCAGTAGAGCCGAACGTCGGGTCCGATGAGGTCGGCGCACAGGTCGGCGAAGAGCGCCGACGCGGTGAACCGCCGCAGCCGCGCCGAGCGCACGACGAGATGCGTCGTGAACGTGATCTCGTCGGCCCGGGCGATGAAGAATCGCCCGCCCTCCATGGCGCGCAGGGCCTCCTCCTGGCGCTCTTCGAAGGGGTCGATCTCCGCCCGCACCGCCTCCACCTCGTCGCGGCCCAACGCGTCGGGCAGCACGAAGAAGCCGTGCTCGTCGTAGTGGCGCGCCTGCTCGGCCGTGACCGCCCGGTACGGCCCGTCGTGATCGGTCCACGTGAACCCGGTGTTGAGCTCGTGGCGCGGGGGCACACCCACTTCCATGCTCACGCCCCGCGGAACCGGGGCTCGCGCCGCTCCGCGGCGGCGCGCACCCCCTCGGCGAAGTCGGCGCTGTCGCGCAGGCGCAGCTGCTCGGCGCACTCTTGCTCCATGCTGGCGCGGGCCGCCTCGACGAGGCCCCGCCGCAACGTCGAGCGGATGGCGCGCACGGCCAGCGGCCCAGCGGCCGCCAGCTCACCGGCGTAGGCCAGCGCCTGGCCCATGAGCTCGCCGTCGGCGTCTCCGGCCAGGCGGTCGCACAGCCCGAGGGCCAGGGCCTCGGAACCTCGCACCCGCCGCCCCGTGAGCAAGAGGTCGGCCGCAGCCTGCGGGCCCACCGCCGCCGGCAGGGTGACCGTGAGCGCGAACCCGTGGTGGAACCCGAGGCGGGCGAAGTTGGCGCTGAAGCGGCTCGAGGGCGTGGCCACCCGGAAGTCGGCCGACAGCGCGAGCCCGCAACCGCCGCCGATAGCCGCCCCCTGCACCGCCGCCACCACCGGCAGCGGTGCCCCGAAGAGGCGGAGCGCGTGGCGGTAGAGCTCGGCGATGTCCTGCCCGGCGTTGGCGGAGAAGTCGAGCCCGGCACAGAAGTGCTTGCCTTCGGCGGCCAGGACGATGGCGCGGCACCACGCCGTTGCCGCGAGCTCCTCGTATGCGGAGGCGAGCCGGTCGATCAGCGCCGAGTCGAAGAAGTTGTTGGGCGGGCGGTGCACGCACACCACGGCCACGTACTCTTCGTGCCGCTCGACCGAGATGTCGTCACCGCTCACGCGTCAATGTCTTCCAGGCTGCGCCAGTAGATCAGCGCGTCCTCTCCCTCCACCGCCCGGGGGATCCGACCCAGCTCGGTGAAGCCGAGCCGGCTGTACATGGCGCGGGCGGGGTTCGACTCGAACACGAGGTTGAACTGCATGGCGTCGAACCCCAGGCGACGGGCCTCGACGAGCGAGTGCTCGACCATGGTGCGCCCGACCCCGGTGCCCCGGTAGGGCGCCAGCACGAAGTACCCGGCGTTGGCGATATGGGCGGCGCGGCCCACGAAGTTGGGCTTGATGTAGTACGCCCCGATCAGATAGCCGCCGAACTTGGCGATGGCGACCGCCGAGGAATGGTCGATCCAGTAGTCGTCGAACTCGGCGCGCGTGACCGGCGCCGCCTGCGGGAACCCCTCCCCTGCGCCGACGATCCGGCTGAAGGCCACATAGAGGTCGTCGTAGTCGTCCACTGAGGCCACTCGGATGTCAACGGGCACACCACCCACGGTACCGGCGCCGACCCACGCGGAGATTGACCCCGAAACCCGGCAATCCGGGTGAGCCGCTCGACGATGGCCGGCCGGCGTGCGCCGCCAGCCCCGCGCCGAGCCCGCGTCAGGCTCCGGCCGCGAAACCGGTCGTCCCGATGCCCGGGCGCACCGCTTCAATGGGGTCGCGCAGGTCGTCGATGTAGCCCAGCGCGTAGGCGCCGCGGTCGTAGCCCATGAGCCGAAGAAGATCCACCGGCAGCGTCACCGCCACCTCGCGCGGCACCGAGAGGTACTGGTTCTCCTCCTGGCGCAACCAGGCCACGTTGTACGTGATGTTCAGGCCGATGCGGGTGGCCTCCGAGCGGTTCGGGCCGCCGCCGTGATACACGCTGCCCGAATAGAAGAGGAGCGACCCCCGCGCCATCTCGGCCGCTTCGGTGTCGTCGGGCCCGTACGAGCGCCTGTCCTCCCCGAGGTTGCTCCCCACCACGAGCCTGGTGGCGCCGTTCTCCTCGGTGAAGTCGGTCATCGCCCAAATGGTGTTGCACTGCACCTCGTAGCCCGCGGGGAAGGGGAAGAAGTCGAACGCCCACTGGTCGCGGTGGATGGGCTGCGCCGTCTCTCCCGGGCCGATCGCGATTGCCTGCGTCAGGTGCAGCTGGATGTTGGTGGCGTGCCCGAGGAACGTGCGCGCCGTTCCCACCGCGAGCGGGTGGGTGACCAGCTCCCGGCAGGACGGCGAGCGGGCGATGAGCGAGCCCGTGCGCCGGGTGCGGTTGCCGCTGAAGTCGTCGGGGCCTGTCGGCGTGGCATCGAGGAACGGGCGCAGCTCGCGCTCGATGTCGTCGAGCAGCGATGCCGAGGCGACGCCGTCGACGATGGCGGCGCCGTCGCGGCCGATCGTCGCCGCCACCTCCGCCGGGGTGGCGGACCTGTCGAGGTGGGCGATGGGCACGCCCCATCCTCCACAACGGCCCGGTCGAGGGCAACTTTCGCCGCCCGGCGCCACAGCCGCCTCCGCGGCACAGCCGCCCCGCGGGCGCCTAGTCCGTCGGCGTCTCGCCTGCCCCGGACTCCGACGCGTCGACCACGAGCCCGAGCTCGGCCAGCTTGCGGAGCGTCTGCCGGACGTCCTCGCCGATCACGCCGGCGTCGTCGGGGTGCGCCGTCGCGAGCGTCTCGACGATCGCGTCGACCGGGGTCGCGCCGTCGCACAGCTCCCAGACCGATGCCGCGCTCGAGTTCAACAAAATCAGGAACTGGCCCACGTCGTCGTAGACCGCGACGTTGTCGTCCAGCTCCACGGCGGAGGCTCCCTCCCGGCTCACCGGTACCGACTCCGCGTCGGGCCAGTCAGCGTCCATGCCCGGCTCCTCCCCGCTCTGTCGCGTCCATTGCGCCGACCGGCGCGCCCACCAGGTCGAGGACCAGCGCGCACGCCTCGTCCAGATCCGACATGGTCAGCGCGACGCACGCGCAGCGTGCCGCCAGCCGGCCGAGCGCCTCGGTGCCGGCTGCGCCGTGGGGCAGGAGGTTCACCGCGTTGAGCGCGAGAGCGAAGAAGGCTTCGGTCTCGCTGAGCGGGACAAGCGTGGTGGCTGCCATCGCGTCGTACCGCGGCACGACGACGAAGGCGGGCTCGCAAGGCTCGCCGATACGCAACGCCCTGCCCGCGCCAACCGGGACGTGCCACTCCCGCGGCGCGCCGTCGGGCCGCGCCGCTCCGCCGGTCTCCTGTGCCAAATCCGGCAACGCCGCGAAGCTCCCCGGCTTGAGGGTGACCGGCTTCGGGTAGGGCAGCAGCCGGCCCGTCGCCACCTCCAGTGCGACGAGCTCGTCGCTCAGGTAGCCAAGGCCGGCCCGTGCCAGGCCGGCCGTGAGCGTCGACTTGCCCGAGCCCGAGGCACCGGGCACCAAGACACCGGCGTCGCCGGCCTGGAGGGCACCGGCGTGAAAGAGGAGGTGCTCACCGCTCGTCTCGGCCGCGGCGCGGTTGACGTCCCACACCAGCCAGCCGATGGCGTCGCCGGCGACGAGGCTGGTGTGCACCAGCTCGCCGTCGCGCACCACGTCGACCAATCCGGCGGACGCCTCGCCGCCACCGGTGGCGGTCAACTCGTAGCGGTGCGGCGCCTCGGCCGCGGCGACGTCGGAGCTGTCGGGATCTTCGGAGTCGTCGGACAGCGACGAGAACAGCGCCTCGATGCGCCGGCCCAGCGCCGCGTCGTCACTGCACACCGCGAACCGGTACGACAGCGCCTTCAGGTTCGGGGTGCGGTAGGCCCAGCTCGAATGGGGCGCCACCGCTCAGGTGGGAGTGTCCGCGCTCCCCGCCTCGTCCACAGCGCCGGACCCCTCGGCCGCCACCTTCGGCGTCCGGCTGGCCCAGTGGTGCATCGCCCATCCGCCGGCGATCAGCGCCGCACCGACCTCGGCATCGCGCTGGATGTTGAGCCCGGTGAAGGCCAGCGTCTTGGCCGGGGTCGTCGCGGCGGCCGTGGTCACCCCCGGCGTCGTGCTCGCCTCAGTTGCCGGAGACCCAGTCTGAGACGGCGTGGTCGTGGGGCCATTGGTCGTGCCGGCCGCGCCTCCGCTTCCACCGCCGCCGGTGTGCGTGCTGGACAGGGTGGCGCCGGCGGCCGGCTTGGCCGTCAGGATCTCGGGGACGACCCAGGCCGCCGCACCCGCCGTGGCCACCGCGGACATCCGCCCGAGGGCCTGACGCCTCGACAGGGTGCGCCCCCGCCGTGCATCGCCCGGTGCAGCCGGAGACTCCCCCAAATCCCTCTGCGTCCGTTGCCTCTGCATGTCGTCAACCGCCCGTTCCTGATCAGCTAGCTGAGGAGAACTTTACAGCCGTTCTCCCACCTAGATGCCAATTTCTCGGTGAATTTCCGGCAACCCCTCGGGTTGCTCCCGAACGGCCACCGTGTCCTTTAGTGGCTGGATAACGGTGCAGCAGCCGGTTTATTACCACGTTGTGGTTTTCTTGTTGCAATGGCCATGACACTCGATGCCACCCGAACGGGTCACAGCAGCCTCGCCCGGCCCCCCGGTGGGGCGGCAAGATGAGCGCATGAGGGGAGGTAGGGCGGACACCGTGGCGCGGGACGCGCTCGAGCCGACGTCGCTCCTGCTCTGGGAAGCCTGCCGCCCTGATCCCGACCCGGCCGCCGTCCGGCGGGTCCTCGCCGGTGGCGCCGACGTCGACCTTGCCGTCGCCGCGGCCGATGACCACCGGATCGGCCCGCTCCTGTGGCGGGCGCTCGAGACGGCGGGCTCCCTCGACGCCCTCGGCCCGCGCCGGGCCGCGCTCGGCGGCTCCACCGACGCCTTCGCCATGGAGGCGGTACTGCTCATCCCGCGCGCGCTCGCCCTTGCCGTGCGGCCGCTCACCGACGCCGGACTGGAGCCGGTCGTGTTCAAGGGGCCGGCGGTGGCGGCGAGCTACCCCAAGCCAGGCCTGCGGCCCATGGAGGACATCGACCTGTTGTTGCCGCGCGCCCACCACGCCCGCGCCCTGGCCGCGTTGCGCGCCGCCGGCTGGCGGGTGGCGCGCGACGCCAACAGTGACCAGTACGACACCGTGCTGGTCCACCACGACGTGCCGTCGCTCGCGCTCGAGCTGCACTACGGGCTCGAGGCAACGTCGCAGCGCGTGACGGCGCTCGACCCCGAGACGCTCTGGGCGCTGCGCCAGCCGATGGAGATCGCCGGCACCGCGGCCTTCGGACTGCCCCAGGCCGAGGAGCTCGTCGTGCTCGCCGCCCACGCCGGCAAGCCGCACCACGGGTTCGTCCGCCTGATGTGGATCGCCGACGTGGCCATGATCGTGGGGGACGCGGCGCGGCGGGGCACGCCCGTCGACTGGGACCGGGTCCGTGCGGTCGCCGGGTCGACCCGCTGCGTCACCGTGACGGGGGCGGCGCTGGCCATGGCCCGCTGGGCCGGGGTCGAGGCGCCCACCGAGCTGTTCCCCCTGCCGACCACGGGTTGGCGTGGGGCCGCGTTGGACCAACTGCTCGCGGTGACCTGGCCCCTCACCCATCTGGAGCTGCCCGGCTATCAGCTCAACTACGCGCTGGCTGACGAGCGCACCCAACGCGTGAAGATCCTGCTCGTGCTCCTCGCGTCGGGACACCGCATCGGCGAGAGGGTCCGCCACGTCGCCGAGCTGCCCCGACGGGCCTTCGCCGGGGCCCGCCCCGGCGCCGGCACCGGTTAGCCGGTCAGGGGCCCGGGAAGACGCGGCGCAGCGTGCCGAGCAACTCGCCGTTCGCCTCGACGGCGGGGCTGTGGTCGGGGTCGAGGCGGCCGTAGACGAGGCGGCAGAACGCCTCGGCCGGGAGCTCGAGGTCGGGCGGCACGCCGGCGTCGCCCTCGAGGAGCTCGGCGCTGTCGGGGGTCAGGCGAACGGTGAAATGGCGCACTGGCTCGGTCGTTCGCACCCGGACCTCGCGCTCGATGCCCGCCGGCTGGGCCGTGAAGCGCGCGATGAAGCCGAGGTTGTCGACCACCACGGCGGCGGCGTCGGACGGCAGGCGCGCCCCAGCGTCGAACATGACCTCGATGTCCCAGGTGTGGAGCGCGTGCTCGTTGAGGCGCAGAGCGACGGCCGCGTCGAACCCGACGGTGAGCGGCCCGAAGCTGAAGCTGATGGTGTCGCGATCGGCCGCGCTCACCGCATCGATGGCTTCGAGCAGCCGATCGTCCTCGGCCAGCGCGTCGTCGGCCTGGGCGCGCGGCGACTTGGCGTTCCACTTGTCCCACACGGCCTGGAAGTCGGCCGTCGTCTCGACGCCGGCCAGCGCGTCCTCCAGGCGGCGGGCCATGATCACCGCGCCCGAGCCGAGGTGCGAGAGCACGTCGGCGATGGTCCAGCCGGCATCGTAGGACGGGCCTTCGAGCTGGTCGTCCTCGAGGCCCCAGACCAGTTCGTGCAGGCGCGCCACCGAGGCCCGCAGCGGGCCGACCGGGTCTTCCATCCTTTGTCCTCCTCTTCGTCGGCGTTCGTTGGAGGGTCCCCCACCGGGTGTGGGGCTCCCTCGCTTCGGGACGCTTGCCGGTCTAGTCGCCGGCGAGGCGCGCCGTCGCGAGGGCACGCACCCACCAGGCCAGGTCGTCGGCCAGCAGGGTCAGCCGCGGGTCGAGTGGTGCGAAGGCCGAGAGGTCGGCCCGGTCCTCGCTCTCACGGACGGCGCGGAGCACGTCGGGCAGCACGTGGACGGCATAGCGGACCGGCGCCATCTCGAACTCGACGGCCACCTCCCGCAACTGCTCGATGGCCCGCGCGCCGCCGGCGTTGCCCCACCCGACGAAGGCCACCGGCTTGCGCCGCCACTCCACGAACGTCGAGTCGAGCGCGTTCTTGAGCACGGCGGGGTAGCCGTGGTTGTACTCGCCGGTGAGGATGACGTACCCGTCGGCCCGGTCGACGATGGCGCCGAACCGCGCGACCTCCTCGTTGACGTAGTCGCGGCCGGTGCGGGCCGGCGCGTCGCCGTCGAAGAAGGGGAGCGGGTGCGCGCGCAGGTCGACCAGTTCGACGTCGAACGCGTCGTGCCCGGCCAGGCGGAGCATCGTCCACGCCGCGACTCGCTCGCTGAACCGTCCCTGCCGGGTGGTGCCCGTGATGACCTGCACCAGCACGACCAGCCCTCCTCCGGCGATCAGACGCTCCCCGCCGGGACGGAAATGTAGCAGCCACCCGGGCGGTATTTAACTTGACAGCTAACTAACCCTTGGGTTAAATAGCTCACAGTGACCATGACCGAGGAGCGACTCGACGCGGCCTTCGCCGCCCTGGCCGACCCGACCCGGCGGGCCATCCTCAGCCGGCTGGCCCGGGGGGACGCCACGGTGAACGAGCTGGCCGCGCCGTTCGACATCTCGCTGCCGGGGATCTCCAAGCACCTCAAGGTGTTGGAGCGCAGCGGCCTGATCTCGCGCGGGCGCGACGCCCAGTTCCGGCCGTGCTACCTCGAGGTGGAGGCGCTCGACGGCGCGCTGGACTGGATCGGCGCCAATCGGCGGATCTGGGACGAGCGCTTCGACAAGCTCGACGCGCTGCTGGCTGACCTCCAGCGCGCGCCGGGGGGCCGGCGCGGGGCAGCGGAGACGGCGCACCGGAGCACCGGGCGGCGCGGCGCGTGAGCGGGGCGGCGGGTGCGACAGGCGAGCTGCGCTACACCCGCATCTTCGAGGCGCCGCGCGAGCTCGTCTTCCGTTGCATGGTGGACCCGGACCACCTCACGCACTTCTGGGGACCGCAGGGCACGAGCGCCCCGCGCGAGCACATCGCGGTCGACGCCCGGCCGGGTGGCGTGTTCGAGACCGTGATGGTGAACGACGCCGACGGCAGCGAGTACCCGACCCGCGCCGTCTACGACGAGGTGCGCGCACCCGAGCTCTTGGCGTGGACCGAGTCGCACTCGGGCGTGCAGGTCACCACGCGGTTCGTGGCCCTCGGGCCGGACCGCACCGAGGTCCAGATCCACCAGCGCTTCGTGCCCGAAGCGTTCCTCGCCCCCGAGGCGCAGGCCGGGTTCTCGAGCTCACTGGAGCGGTTTGCGGCGTATCTCGCGGACGTCGCTCGCCGGGACGGCTGATCGACACCCGATCCAGCCCGGACGGGCCCGGGCCGCAGAGACGGCAGAAGAGACAGAGAAAAGAGACCCCGAGGAGGGACCCCGATGACGTTCCGTGCTGCCTTGACCACCCACAGTGACGAGCTGGCCGCCGCCATCGCCGGCGAGTATCTCGCCCTGGCCGACCTGCTCGAGGGGGCCGGTGCCGCGGTCTGGGACGCGCCGTCGCTCTGCGAGGGCTGGCGCACCCGCGAGGTGGTGGCGCACATGACGATGCCCGTCCGCTACGACGGCCCCGCGTTCATGGCCGAGCTCGAGGCTGCCGGCGGCGACTTCACGCGGCTGTCCAACACGGTGGCGGCGCGCGACGGCGCACTGCCGGTGGACGCGCTGCTGGCCGGGCTGCGCGCCGAGGCGCTCCACGGTTGGCAGCCCCCGGGCGGCGGGATGGAGGGCGCGCTGACCCATTGCGTGATCCACGGCCTCGATATCACTGAGTCGGTGCCCCTGGCGCGCCGCGTGCCCGACGAGCGCGTCGCCGCGGTGCTCGGGATCCTCGCCGGGCCCGGCGCGCCCGACATGTTCGGCGTCGACCTCGCCGGCGTGGAGCTGCGGGCGGACGACCTGGAGTGGTCCTGGGGGTCGGGGACAACGGTCACCGGTCCGGCCCAGGCGCTCGCACTCGTGGTGTGCGGCCGCCTCCTGCCGCCGGGCCGTCTCGGGGGCGCAGCGGCGGCTCGCTTCAGCCGAACCTGACGGGCCGGCGCACCCGGCGAGCCCGGGCCGCGTTCACGCCGCCCGGAAGGGCTGGGCCAGCTGACGCGCCACCAGTTGCACCGGCCGGAGCGCCGTTTCCTGCTGCTCGACGGGCACCGGCCGGCCGGCGAGGCCGGTTGCGCACGGTGCGCTCCCCCGAGCCGGGAAGCGGGCCTTGCCGGCGAGGACGTCCCACACGGTGAGCACGACGCCCAGGTTGACCTCCTGGCGGCCCTCGAGCGCGTGGTGCAACCGGTGGTACGACGGGCTCACCACGATCCGGCCGAGCGGACCGAAGGACCAGCGGACGTTGGCGTGCGGCAGGGTGCCGAGGCACACATAGATCGTGATGAGGACCGGGGCGAGCGGGTGGGCGCCGGTGAGGGCGAGCACGGGCACGGTGGCGAGCACGAACCCGGTCGTGTGCATGAGCGGGTGGGCGCGGAACGAGGTCAGGACGCTCAGCTCCTCTTGCGAGTGGTGCAGCGCGTGGATGCGCCAGAGCGTCCCGACGCGGTGGTCGGCCACGTGGGCCAGCCAATTGCACAGGTCCATGGCCGCCAGCGTGACGACGACGACGCTCCAGCGCGGCCAGTTCGCCGTCCACGGCGCCTGCAACCACGGCGCGTGGCCGCGCAGGATCACAGCGCTGCCGACGCTGAGCAAGGTCATGAGCGGCGCGATGGCGAGGACGTAGACCGCGAGGTAGCACGCGTCCTGGACGTGGCCGCGGGCGAGCAGGGGCCGGCGTTCGGCCGGCCAGAGGCGCTCGCAGACGACCGCGGCCAGCACGAGAGCGACGAAGGCGGGGGCGACGAGCTGGGCCCAGCCCGCGGCGAGGGTCGTGCCGAGCCCATGCGTGCCGACCAGAGTCTCGACGGCCTCGAAAAGGACCAACCCCGTGGCCGCGCCGACGCCGAGTGTCCCCGGCGACGGCGCGCGGAGTGTGCGGCGCGTCGCCGGGTCGAAGGGCGTCACCTGCCCTGTGATCGTCGTCACGCGTCGTCCATCGTGTCGCTCCGGCTCTCGGTGACAGAGCATCCCGCAGCTGGGGACACCCGTCCACGGGGATACGGCGCGGCGGCGCTCCGGGATGCCGCCACGCCGGCGGCCCCGGGCGGGCCTGGCCCCGGTGCATGCACCCGGCGTGGCCCCGGAGGCTGCCCTGCGGAATTCATCCCCCCGTCACGATCTGGTCGACAGCATTTCAGAGCGGTCCTCTACCGTCGGACGCGCCCGCTCCCCAGGAGGTCCCCTGCATGTCCTTCCTCTCGCTCCGCTCTCTCGGCGTCCTCGCCGCGTCGGGCGCCGCCACGGTCGGCACCGCCCTCGTGCCGGGTGCGCTTGCCGGGACCGCCGGCGCCCGGCCGTCCCCGGGCCTCATGGCGACGGTGGTGCTGGCGGGCAGCTCGCTGCACCACACGTTCACCGTCTCGGGCAAAACGATCACCGCGACGGAGACGCTGACCAGCCCCGACGACATTACGAGCCTCGGGCCTGACATCTTCGTCGGCTTCCAGAACGGCGTCGGCCCCCAGGGCCAGCCCAGCACGGACGGCAACACCGACAGCACCATCGTCGAGATGACCACGCTCGGGAAGAAGGTGGCGCAGTGGGACATTCAGGGCAAGGCGGACGGTGTGACCGCCGACCCCGACACCGGCCAGGTGATCGCCACGGTCAACGAGGACGCGAACTCCTCGCTCTACACCATCACCCCGGGTCCTGGCGGCGGCATCCAGCACTATGCCTACAACCGGCCGCTGCCGCACAACGGCGGCACGGACGCCATCTCGGTCCTCAACGGGCGCCTTCTGATCAGCGCGTCGGCGCCGGGCACCACCGGCACCCTGCCGGCGCCGCAGCCCACGTTCCCCGCCGTGTACTGGGTGAGCCTCGACGCCGCGCGCTCCGTGGCAATCATCAAGCCCGCCTTCTACGACGAGGCCCTCGCCCGTGTGGCCAACATCGACGTGCCGGACACCGGAAAGAACGTGCACCTGGCGCTCACCGACCCGGACTCCAACGAGATCGTCCCGCCCGGGATGCCGCGCTTCGGCGGCGAGTTCATGCTGACCAGCCAGGGTGACCTGAAGCAGATCTTCCTCGGCAACCCCGACGGGCCTCCGCACGCCCTCTCGGTGCTCTCGCTGTCGCAGTCCGTCGACGACACGGCGTTCCCCGGGGGGCTCGGCGTGCTCTACGCGACGGACTCCACGAACGACAACGTCGACGTGATCACGGGCACGTTCCCGACCGGCCCGATCGCGGCCGCGACCCCGTGCGGCTCCAACAGCGCGCCGGCCACCTGCCCGACGCCGCCCCTGTGGCCGGCGAACTACCTCGCGTCGATCAACCCGTGGACGGGTGAGGTCACCCAACTCGCGGTGGGTGGGGCACCGTTCGTCCCCCAGGGCGGCCTGCTGTACCTCCCCTTCCCCAGCGCAGCGAACGAGAACCGGTACTAGTGACTTCCGTGACCCCGCAACGGCAGTGATCTGATTCACAAGCGCGCCGCCTGGGCGCGTCATGGCGAAGCGCCTGGCCGGGTGACGTTGTAACGTCGCTCGCGATGCCGGGGGGCACGTAGGCATGACCGTGCGGGGGGCGCGTTCTCTGTCGGCGCGTACCGCCTGGGCGCTCGGGTAGGACGCCGCGGTGGGCTCGGTCGTCGAGGCCTCCCCCACACTGGCCGGGGAGGACGCGGGCGAGGGGTCGCCGCTTCTGGTCGTCACCGACGTCAGCATCGGCTTCGGCGGCCTGCTGGCGCTCGACGAGGTCTCCATGTCGGTCGACCGCGGCGAGGTCGTCGGGGTCATCGGGCCGAATGGGGCCGGCAAGACGACGCTCTTCAACGTGATCTGCGGGTTCGTCCACCCGAGCTCGGGGCGCATGACCTACCGCGGCGCCCCGCTGTCCCGGCATCATCCGCACGACCTGGCCAAGCTCGGCATCGCGCGCACACTCCAGGGCGTCGGGCTGTGCGCCGGTCTGACCGTGCGCGAGAACGTGATGCTCGGCGCCGAACCGGTCCTGCGGAGCGACCTGGGCTCCTCCTTCCTGGGGCTGTGGCGTTCGAGCCGGGAGGAACGGCGAGTGGCGGCGCGGGCGGGGGAGATCCTCGAGGAGTTGGGGGCCTCCGACTACATCAATTCGCTGCCTTCGGCCCTGCCCTACGCCGTGCAGAAGCGCACCGCACTGGCCCGTGCGCTGATGGCCGAGCCGGAGGTGCTGCTGCTCGACGAGCCGGCCAGCGGGCTGTCGGAGGCCGAGATGGCCGCGCTCGGGTCGCGCATTCGCGCCTTGACCAGCCGCATGGCGGTGCTGCTGGTGGAACACCACATGGACCTCGTCATGTCGGTGTGCGACCGGATCGTAGTGCTCAACTTCGGGCAGGTCATCGCGGAAGGCACGCCGCAGGAGATCCGAGCCGACCCCGACGTGGCGACCGCGTACCTCGGCACCGTCGTGCCGGACGGCGAGCATGACGAGACGCCCGATGCTTGAGGTGCGCGACCTGAGCGTGTCGTTCGGGGCCGTCCGGGCGCTGCGCGCGGTGTCGTTCGTGGCCGAGCCGGGCGCGGTGACCGCGGTCCTGGGCGCCAACGGCGCGGGCAAGACCACGCTGTTGCGCACCATCTCGGGTCTGGTGAAGCCCCAGGGGGGGTCGGTGTCGTTCGACGGGGACCGGTTGGTCGGGCGGACCGTCGAGGGGATCGCGCGATTGGGCGTGTCGCACGTCCCCGAGGGGCGGGGAGTGATTGAGGAGCTCACCGTCGAGGAGAACCTGCGCCTGGCCACGCTGTGGTGTCTGCGCCGCCACGAGCGGCAGGCCGCGATCGAAGGGACATTCGATCTGTTCCCGCGCCTGCGAGCGTTCCGCCGCCGCCACGCCTCGACCCTCTCGGGGGGCGAACGCCAGATGCTCGTGCTCGGACGCGCACTCATCTCGCGCCCAAGGCTGCTGCTACTGGACGAGCCGAGCCTGGGGCTGGCGCCGATGGTGACGGCGCAGCTGATGGCGCTCCTGCGGGCGCAGACCGAGAGCAAGGACATCACGGTGGTGCTCGTCGAACAGAACGCGCGCAGCGCGCTCTCGGTCTCCAATCACGCCGTCATCCTCAACCTCGGCCAGGTGGTCGTCTCGGACACGGCGGCCTCGGTGGCGTCAGACGACGCGCTCCGCCACCACTATCTCGGGTTCTAGCGCGGTGACCCTGTTCTTCGACTACACGCTCGACGGCATCGCCAACGGCATGGTCTATGCCACCCTGGCCCTCGCTCTCGTGCTGATCTACCGCGCCACGCGGATCATCAACTTCGCGCAGGGAGCGGCTGGCATGCTCACGACGTTCATCGCCTTCAGCCTCCTGTCACGTGGCCTCGGCTACTGGTGGGCCTTCGTCCTGGTGCTCGTCATCGGCTTCGCCATCGGTGCGGTGACCGAGCGGCTTCTGATCCGCCCGCTGCACGGCAAGTCGGAGCTCAACCCCGTGATCGTGACCATCGGGTTGCTCGTCGTCTTCGAGGGCCTGGCCGGCGCGATCTACGGCAACGCCAGCCGCGGGTTCCCGGCCGCCTTCTCCCAGCGCGGTCTCCGCATCGGCGGCACCACCATCGCGTTCTCCCACTTCGACGTTTTCATCCTGGTGGCCGTCCTCGCCCTCATGGTGGCGACGCTGGTCCTGTTCCGCTTCACCTCGCTCGGCCTGCGCATGCGCGCGACGGCCTTCTCCCGCGAGATCGCCCGCCTCCTTGGCGTCCGCGTCGGCCCGCTCCTCACCCTCGGCTGGGGCCTGGCCGGGATCGCGGGGTCGCTGGCCGGCCTCCTCGTCGCGCCGACGAGCTCGTTCGGGCCGTACTACATGGACCTGATCCTGGTGTACGGGTTCACCGCCGCCGTGATCGGCGGGCTCGAGAGCCCGGTCGGCGCGCTCGTCGGTGGGTTGATCTCCGGGCTGTGCATCTCCTACGTCGGGGGCTACCTGGGCTCGGGCCTCGAGCCGCTCGGCGCGCTCGCCCTCCTCATGGTCGCGCTGATGGCCCGTCCCGAGGGCATCTTCGCCCGGCCGCCCGCGAGGAGGGTCTGACGTGGACGCGGCCTCGGTCGGCGGACTGATGCGGTCGGCTCGGCTGCCGCGCCAACCCCTGGTCCGTCATCTGCTCGTTGCGGTCGTGGCCGGCGCCGTCCTCTACGTCGTCGTGGCGCGTCTGAGCTCGTACAACGACTACGAGGTGGGCGAGATTGCGTCGTACGTCGTCGCCCTCGCCGGCCTGAGCCTGCTCACGGGAACGAACGGGCAGATCTCGCTCGGGCACGGCGCGTTCATGGCGGTCGGCGCGTACACCCTCGGCCTCTTCATGACTCACACCGGGACGAACTTCATCCTCGAGCTGGCGGCGGCCGCGGGAGTCGCGGCGGCCGCGGGGGTCGTGATCGGGCTGCCGGCGACACGGCTCAAGGGCCCGTACCTGGCCGGCATGACGCTCCTCTTCGCCCTCGCCGTGCCCTCCATCGCCGACAAGTGGCCCGCCACCTTCGGGGGCGACCAGGGGTTGACGGTGACCCCGCCGACCGCCCCGGGGTCGCTCGGCCCCGAGGAGTGGCTCACTCAGATCCAGCTGCTCGGCGCGCTGATCGTCCTCGTGCTGCTGGCCAACCTGCTCTGGAGCCGCTACGGGCGGTCCTTTCGGGCCGTGCGCGACGACGAGATCGCGGCGTCGCTCGCGGGGATCCACGTCGCGCGCACCAAGGTCATGGCCTTCGCCATCAGCGCGGGGTGCGCCGGTCTCGGTGGCGCGTTGCTGGCTCTCTCCACGGGGGTGGTGAACACCGGGGAGTTCCCCCTGACCCTGTCGATCCAGCTCTTGGCGGCCATGGTGCTCGGCGGGACCGGGACCCTCATCGGGATGGTCTGGGGCGGGATCCTGCTCGTGTACCTGCCCCAGTGGTCCACCTCGCTGTCGTCGGACTTCAACCTGGGCAGCGGGGCCAGCGCGTACCTGGCCACCATCATCTTCGGCGCGGTGCTGATCGTGGCGATGCTCGCGGCGCCGAGCGGGATCCAAGGCGGCCTGCGGTGGCTGTGGGGCCACCGGCCGCATCTCGGCCGCGGCGGCGGGAGCGCGCCCGCCCCCTTCCCGGTGTCGGCGGGTGACTAGTGCTTTTGGGCAAACAAAGAAAGGGAGGAATGATGCGACGACGACAAAGAGGATTGACGGCATCGACGAGACGGGCGGGCTGGGCCCGGTCCCTGGTGGCCGGTTCCGTGGGGCTCGTCCTGGGGGTGACGCTGCTGCCGGCAACGGCGCAGGCCGAGAGCACGCCGGGGGTGACCTCGTCGGAGATCACCGTCGGCGCCACGGTCCCGCTCACTGGGCCGGCGGCGCCCGGCTACGACGAGATCGCGCCGGCGATGAACGCGGTCTTCGACTGGGCGAACGCGCACGGGGGCGTCGATGGACGCAAGATCCACTACGTCTACGACGACGACGCGTACAACCCGGCCAACACGGCCACGCTCACCCGCAAGCTCGTGTTGCAGAACAACATCTTCGCCGACGTGGGATCGCTCGGGACGCCGACGCAGTCCGCGGTACAGGCGTTCTTGAACGAGCAGAAGGTCCCGCAGCTGTTCATCGAGTCCGGCTGCAATTGTTGGAACAACCCCAAGTACCCGTTGAGCCTGGGCTGGCAGCCGCCGTACACCGTCGACGGGAAGATCCTGGGCTCCTACATCAAGGCCAATTTCGCCGGGAAGAAGATCGGCTACCTGTCCCAGGACGACGAGTTCGGCCAAGACGTGGTGAAAGGTCTCGACATGGAGATCCCGTCCTCGTCAGTGGTGTCGCGCCAGACCTATGACGCCGCCACGCTGGCCGGGCCCCTGTCGAACCAGATGGCGGCGCTGAAGGCGGCGGGCGCGCAGGTGGTGGTGCTCGCGACCATCCCGGCCGCGACGGCGCTGGCCATGCTGCCCGCGGCGGTCATCGGCTACTCGCCGCAGTACGTCGTCGACAGCGTCGGCGCGGACGCACCGACCGTCGGCCCGCTGCTCTCCTCCTTCACGCAGAAGGGCGGGGGTTCCGCGGCCCAGGCGGCGGCGGCCGGTGGCCTGCTCAACGGGGTCATCACGACGGCCTACTTCGCGCCCGAGTCGGACACGACCAACTCGTGGGTGCAGGTCGAGAAGAAGATCCTCGAGCAGTACGCGCCGTCGCTGTACGCCAAGCAGGGACTGGACGGGAACACCCAGTACGGCGTGGCGCTGGCGTACACGTTCGTGCAGGCGCTGCAGAAGGCCGGGAAGAACCTCACCCGTAACAGCCTCATGAGCGCCATCAACGCCGACGGCAAGAGCTTCGTCACCCCCGGCTTCGTGCCGCTCTCGTACTCGAGCTCGGTGCACTTCGGCTTCGAGGGCGAGGAGGTCGTGAAGCTGGAGAGCTCGGCGCCGCCGGCGGTGACGCCGACCGGCACCTGGATCGGCAGCGTGCCCGTCGGCCCGGTGCAGGTCACGAGCCCGGGCTCGGGACCGATCAAGAAGTACACCGGCCCGACGTCGACCCCGCCCAAGAGCCTCTCGTCGACGGCCTGACGCGCGGCGTGACCGGCGGCGGAGCGCAGGCTCCGCCGCCGGCGGGCGCGGCTCCTCAGAGGGAAGAGCGATCAGCCCGACAGCCAGGAGGCAACGATGCCGGCCGCCTCCCGCTCGCTCTTTCGCAACGAGTGGTCGCCGTCGACGAACGACACGGTGACGCCTCCGGGGATGGCTGCCGTCTCGCGCTCGAGCTCGTCGGGGCTGGCGAAGGCGTCGCGCCGGCCGGACACGAAGAGGCAGGGCACGTGCACGCCCGCGAAATGCTCGGTGCGGAGGCGGTCGGGCTTGCCGGGGGGGTGGAGCGGGTAGCTCACCAGGACGAGGGCCGCCGCGTCCAGCCCCTCGGCGACGGCCATGGAGCACATGCGCCCCCCGAAGGACCGGCCGCCGACGGCGATCCTGGACACGGGGACGGCGAGGCGGGCTGCGAGGGCCGACGCGGCCTCCCGCACGACCTCGATGCAGACGGCCGGCGGGTCGGTGCGCGCCTTGCCGGCCGCCTGGCCGGGGAACTCGACTCGTTCGACCGCGATGCCCAGCGGTGTCACCGCCTGGTCGATGGCCACCAGGCCCGAATGCTCCCGGCCTGCGCTGGCGCCGGGCGTCAGCACGAGACCGGCGACGGTCGGCTTCGTCATGGGCTCATCATGCTCGAAGCCGCGGGCGTCCCGAGGCAACACGCAGGATGACAGAGTTGGCGTCATGCCGGTCCCCGGTGACGGTCACGTCGTCTCCACGACGGACTGGCGCAGCCGCCTCGCTCGCGCCGTCGGCCCGCTCGAGAGCCTGCGCGCGATCGGCGGCAGCGCCTGGATGGTCGAGGCCGGAGGCCGGGCCATGGTCGCCAAGCTCGGTCCGGGTGCAGCAGACGAGGCCTCGGGCCTGCGCGCGCTGGCCGCAGTCGACGGGGGGCCACCTGTCCCGCCGGTGGTCCACGTGGATCGCGACCTTGTCGTCACGAGGGCGGTCGACCAGGCGGCCCGGACCCCCGGCCACGAGGTGTCACTGGGCCGGGACCTGGCCGGGCTGCACCTCGGCCTGACTCCGCAGTGGGGCGGGGGCTCGTCGTGGGTCGGGGCGTGCCCGGTCGATCCGGGTTCCCGGGCTGACGGCGCGTCGTTCTACGGCGCCCGGCTCGGCCAGCTGGCGGCGCGGTGCGGTCTCGTCGGGCCGGTCGAGAGCGTCGTGGCCCGGCTGCCCGAGCTGCTCCCGCCCGGAGAGCCTTCGCTCCTGCACGGCGACCTGTGGTGGGGCAACGTGCTGTTCGGCTCCGACGGGCGGTCCTGGGTCATCGACCCGTCCGTGCACGGCGGGCACCCGGAGGAGGACCTGGCCATGCTCGCCCTGTTCGGGCCGCTCCCCGATCGGCTCGTGGCCGCCTACGAAGAGGTCCGCCCCTTGGCCGCAGGGTGGGAGGAACGAGTCGCGCTCTTCCAGCTCTGCCCGCTGCTCGTGCACGCGGTGCTCTTCGGCGGGGGCTACCGCGCCCAGGCCGCCGCCATCGCCCGCCGCTACGGGTGACGGTCTGATCCGCGGTCCGATCTAATGGCGCCCATGACGACGCCCCTCGAGTTCTGGCTCTACCTGCCGCAGATGCGCCTGACCATGGACCAGCTCGTCGAGCGGGCCCAGGCGGCCGAGGGTGCCGGCTTCGGCGGCATCGCCGGCATGGACCACCTGGCCCCCCCGGGGGCCGAGTCGGCGCCGATGTTCGAGGCAATGGTCACCAACGCCTGGCTGGCGGCGCGGACCACTGACCTGCGCGTCGGCTCGCTCGTGTTGTGCGACTCCTTCCGCCACCCCGTCGTCCTGGCGCGCGAGGCCGTGTCGATCGACCAGGCCTCGGGCGGCCGGTTCGAGCTCGGCATCGGGTGGGGCTCCGTGACCTCCGAGTTCGAGACCTACGGCATCGGCTCGACCGAGCCCACGTTCCGGGTGGGCCGGCTGAAGGAGTCCCTCGAGATCATGACCGCGCTGTGGCGCGGGGAGACGCTCGACTACGACGGCGAGCACTTCCGCCTGCACGGCGCCCAGCTGCAACCGCCGCCGCTCGTGGACGGGAGAATCCCGATCGTGATCGGCGGCGCCGGCCGCAAGACCATGGCGCTGGTGGCCGCCCACGCCGATTGGTGGAACGTCCACGTCAGCATCATCGACAAGTTCGACGAGATGCGCCCGCTGGCGGGGCGGGCCCGGTGCTCGGTCCAGGCCCAGATCGCGTTCGTGGGGCCCGGTCAGGACGCGCGGCGAGAGGACATCGACCAGGCGGCCCGCCGGCGGTTCTGGGGCAGCCACGTCCTCGGCACGGCGCCGGAGCTCGTCGACTACTTCGGCGCGCTGCGCGAGCGCGGTGTCGAGCGGGTCTACGCCTGGTTCACCGACTTCGCCCCGCCCGAGACGCTGGCGGCCTTCGGCCAGACGGTGATCGAGCAGCTCAGCCCGCGGGCGTGAACTCCAGCTGCAGCCGCGTCAGCCCGCGCAAGATATAGGTCGGCACGTAGTCGTAGCGCCGGTCGCCGGCGGGGCCGTGAGCCGACTCGGAGATGCGGATGTCGGCCATGCGCTCGAGCAGCCGCTCGAGGCTGATGCGGGTTTCCGCCCGGGCCAGCGGCCCGCCCGGGCAGGCGTGGGGACCCCGGCCGAAGGCGAGGTGCTCCTTGGCGTTCGCCCGGTCCATGCGAAATTCCTCCGGATGGTCGAAGCGACGCGGGTCCCGGCCGGCCGCACCGTTGAGCACCATGACCGTCGTGCCGGCGGGGATGTCGACGCCCCCGACCGTCGCGGGCGTGCGGGACAGGCGGAAGTCCCCCTTGACCGGGCTCTCGTAACGCAGACACTCCTCCACGAAGCCGGCGACGAGGGTGGGGTCGGCGCGCAAGCGGTCTTGGATGTCGCGGTGCTCTCCGATGGTCTGCAACGCCGTGCCGAGCAAGCGGACCGTCGTCTCCTGCCCGGCCGAGAAGACGTTCGCCGCGACCCGGGCGACCTCGATCGCCTCGGGCAGGGACCCGTCGGGGAAGGTGGCCGTCGCCAGCCCGGTGAGGACGTCGGCGCGCGGCTCGCGGCGGCGGTCCTCGACGTAGGCGGTGATCCGCTCGTAGAGGAACTCGAGCGGCGAGTGGCTGAGCGAGGCCGAGCCGGTGCTCCCCAGTCCCTGCGGGCGGTGTGAGCCTCCCCCCTGGAGTTCCTCGCGGAACCATTCGTGGTCCTCTTCCGGGACGCCCATGAGGTCGGCGATGACGTAGAGGGTGAACGGCCCGGCGAAGTCGCGGATGAACTCGCACTCGCCCCGCTCAATGAACTCGTCGATCTGGCGGTCGGCGTACCGCCACATGAAGTCCTCGTTCTCCTTCAGGCGCTTCGGCGTGATCAGCCGCATCAGCAGGCCGCGGTGCGCCTTGTGCCGGGGCGGGTCCATCACGATGATCTGGTCGCTAAAGGGCAGCTCGTCTCGATACTGCTCAATCAGGTCGCTCACGTCGTCACCCTCGAGCGGCACGGGGAACCCCGGGAACGGGCCCGTCACGGCGTTGCACGACGAGAAGGTCGTCGTGTTGGTGAAGACGGCCACCGCCTCGTCGTACCCGGTCACCATCACGACGTCGTGCTGGGGCTCCTGCTGCACCGGGCACTGGGCGCGCAGGTGGTCGTAGAAGGGATAGGGGTCGGCGACCAACTCGTTGCCCCGGAAGAAATCGATGCCGTCGAACTCCCCCATCCACACTCCTTCGTGCCGTGCCGCGAGGCGGCGCTCAGACGGACCGAGAATCAGGTTCTTCTTTCAAGAGAGTAGCAGTTCGCGCCGTCCCGATCCGAGGGGGCGCCGTGGTCCGCTCCGTTGTCGGGTCCGTCATCATCCCAGTTCGGACGACGGAAACGGCAATTTCGTGGCGCGCCTAACATCGTTGCCAACACGTCAGGGGAGGATCTGGGGATGAGGACCGTTGTCGTCGGGGCGTCGAGTGGACTGGGCCGCTGCATCGGCGTCGGCGTGGCCAAACGGGGCGCCCAGACCGCACTGCTGGCGCGGCGGCTCGAGCGCCTCGAGGCGGCGGCGAAGGAGGCCGGTCCCGGGACCGTGGCGCTCGCCTGTGACGTGACCGACACCGAGTCCTGCCAGACGGCCATCGGGGAGGCGGCGGCACGCCTCGGTGGCATCGACGCGCTCGTCTACACCCCTGCCATCGGCCCGCTGGCGAGCCTGGTCGACACCGACGCCGAGACCTGGCGCCGGGTCTTCGACACCAATGTCATCGGCGCCGCGCTCGTGACCACCGCCGCCCTGCCGCATCTCACGGCGACCAACGGCGTGGCCGTCTACCTGTCCTCGGTGAGCGCGTCGCTCACTCCGCCCTGGCCGGGCCTCGGTGCCTACGCGGTGAGCAAGGCGGCCTTGGACAAGCTGGTGGAGGCCTGGAGGGCCGAGCATCCGACCGTGGGCTTCACCCGTCTCATCGTCGGGGACTGCGCCGGCGGCGAGGGCGACGCCATGACCGGCTTCGCCAACGACTGGGACCCCGATCGGGCCGTGGCCTTCGGGACGCAGTGGGCCGAGCGCAGGTACCTGAGCGACAGCCTGATCGACGTGGACGAATTGGTCACCGTGGTCGACGCGCTCATCCGGCACGGGGAGAGCCTGAGCATGCCGTCGGTGACCGTGGCGCCACGTACGGTGCCCGGCGCCCCGCCTCCTCCCAGGCTGGACCTCGACTCCCTGCCATCGTGACCCCGCGACCATGAAGCTCGGCCGCTATCCGTACTTGGCGCGGGCCTTCTGGGGTGAAGAGGTGGTCGCAGAGTCCGAGGCGTGTCTGTACGTCGACCGGGACGGGCAGCCCGCGGTCCTGTTCTTCCCGCCGTCCGAGATCGAGCTGGCTCGCTTCGAGAAGGCGTCGCACGAACCGGTGGCGGATGGCGTCGCGGGCCCGTCGACACCGTGGAGCATCGGCGGACAGGACGTGCTCTCCATCGTCGCGACGCCCCCGCCGGCCCTCGCCGAACTGCGCGGATACGGCACCTTCGACACCGAGCGCGTGCGCGTCGACGTGCGCGACGGGCTCTCGGGAACGTCGCCGGAGGAGGTCACGGTCAAGCGGTTCCCGACCTGGGGCGACGCCGCGGACCTGGTGGACATGATGGACGTGCGCCCCGACGGGGACGGATGCTTCCTCGGCCTCCCCCGCAGCGACGGGCGCCGGCCGGTCGTCGAGGGGAGCCAGATGCTCGGGCAGGCGATCGTGGCGGCGGGCCGGCTCGCCCCCGGGCGCCGCGCCGTGTCAGCCAGCATGGTGTTCCTCCGTGGCGCGGACGCGGGCCACCCACTGCGCCTCGAGATCGCCGAGCACAGCGCGGGACGGACGTTCAGCGGCCTGGCGGTCCAGGTCCTCCAAGCGGGCCGGTGCTGCGCTGCCGGCATCGTGCTCCTCGATGCCACCGCGCCCGACCTCGTCGCTCACGCCGTGGCGCCACCCGACGTCCCCGGTCCGTCCGAGTGTCCCGCGTACGACATGGGCGTGACCGGGCGCGACCTCCGGGTCGTCGACGGCGCCTACACCGACGATGCCGGGGCGCCGGTGGGACCGCCCGTCCTCGACTGCTGGGTCCGGTTTCGCGACCTGCCCGACGACCCGGCCCTGCACGCCGGACTGCTCGCCCAGTTCACCGGGCACATGCCGATCGCCGCGGCGCTGCGGGCCCACGAAGGCATCGGGCAGTCGCAAGCCCACCGGACCGTCTCCATGGGGATCAACGCCATCAGCCTCTCGCTCCACGCCGAGGTCCGAGCCGACCGGTGGATGCTCTACCACCACGAGTCCACCTTCGCCGGTGACGGGATGACGCACGCGGAGTGCCGGGTGCACGCCGAGAGCGGCCAGCTCCTGGCGTCCTTCACGGTGGATGCCATGGTCCGTCGCTTTGCCGGCTCCGGCGAGCGCGACGGGCGCACCGCGCTATGAGCCTCTCCACCGGCCGCGGCCCTCTGAGCGCACGCCCCGCCGGGCGCTTCACCGCCCCCGTCCCCGTCGACGTCGGCTACATCGAGCCCTTCCGGCGGCGCGTGCGGGCGACCAAGGAGGGCCGGACCGTCATCGACAGCGAGCGTGTGGTGTTGGTGCACCGTCCGGGGCGCCCGCCCGTCTACGCCTTCCCCGCCGGCGACGTCGAAGAGCTGCCCTCGGCAGCCGAGCCGGACGCACCCGGCTACGTCACGGTCCCCTGGGCGGCCGCCGACAGCTGGCTCGAGGAAGACGAGGAGGTCTTCGGCCATCCGCGCAACCCGTACCACCGGGTCGACTGCCTGCGGTCCGGTCGCCGGCTCGTGGTCGAGGCCGCCGGCGTGACCCTGGTCGACACCACCACGACCCTGGCCGTCTACGAGACGGCGCTCGACCCTCGGCTGTACGTCGATCCCCGGCTCGTGCGCACCGACCTGCTCGAGCCGAGTGCCACCACCACGTACTGCCCGTACAAGGGCACGGCCAGCTACTGGAACGCCCGGATCGGGGACGGGCTCCTCACCGACGTGGCCTGGAGCTACGAGGAGCCGCTGCCCGAGTCGCTCCCGCTCGCGCACTTGCTCAGCTTCTACGACACCCGCGTCACCGTGCGGCACGACCTGCCGGCGGGCGAATGAGCCTGTCGGGGCTGTTCACGTGAGGTCGCTGCGGAACGTATGCACAGACCCCGGTGGTGACCCTGGTGCGCACACCCCGGTCGTGACTGTGCTGCACAGACCCCGGTGATGACTCTGAAAACCGTAAACGCGTTGGCTTACAGTTTCTGGGGACATCGGCCGGAGCGTGTCCGTGACGGAAGTCGTCCTCAGCCGGCGACCGGTTTTCCGCCGGCGCACCACGCGTTCGCCGGCACTCCTTGGCACGGGTTGGGCATGGTCGGGAGGTTCGTCGGTGGCGTCGTCATGATCGGAGGCGTCGAAGGGGCCGGATAGTTGGCCCCGGTGCAGCTGATCCCGAGGCTGGAGGCGAATCCGGTGGCACACGCCACCTGGGTCAGGAGCGGGCCTCCCGTGTTGGCCGCGCTGGTGGTCATGCCGCAACTGCTGGGGGGCTGGGTCTGCTGGAGGTCGGAGGGCGTCGAGCCGGCGGGGGCGATGTTGCCGCCGTAGCAGTTCTGCGGCTCTCCACCGAAGAGGGTGATCTGGCCGAAGTCACCGTTCGTCGGATTCCCGTAGCCACCGTTGCCCGAGTACGTGTTGTTGAGCAGCGCGTCACCCTTGGGGTCGTAGATGCAGAATCCCAACGTGAGGCCCCCGCCCGAGCCGGCACACAGCCCGGTCGGGCCGGGATCGCTGTCGGGATAGGGGACGAACAAGGTGCCCCAGGCGTCATTGCTGGAGAAGGTGTTGTCCATCACGGTGTCGTTGGTGGCCCCCGAGACGGTCATTCCGGTTCCGGGCGGCTCGCCGGACAGCCCGGCACCCGGAGCCTGGGGGTTGTTGTTGTTGTGAGACCAGTTGTCCATGAACACCCAGCAGGAGTGGGTACCGGTCAAGCCGCTGGTCCCGCCGTGCGGGCAGGCTCCGTTCTGAGGCGGCGGCGGATCACCGGCACTCTGTGTGTTGGTGTCGAGCCCGTCCATGTTGTTGTCGAACTGGGAGTGTTCCATCACCAGCGTGCCACCCGAGTTGGTGCCCGAATAGCCGAGCGCGTTGTTCTCCATCCACGCGTTGTTGACCCACGCGTCGCAAACCTGCTGGCAGGCGCCGATGTACATGCCTGAGTCGGCGAAGTTGTTCGCGTAGGTCTGGTTCCACACTCCGGGCCCTTGCGAGCCCGACGAGAAGATGCCGTAGTTGCCGAAGGCCGAGCCGCCGGTGACGGCACCGTTGAAGGTGTCGGTCGTCGTGAGGTAGCTGCCCGCGTAGCCCTGCAGCCCGATGTTGCCGGTACCGTCACCCCCGTCCCACCAGACCTCGTTTCCACCGTTGCCCGCCTGGTTGCCCTGGCTGTCCTCGGCCAGTTGGAAGTTGCACGCCGTGAGGTTGTCGACCGTGACACCGTTGGCCCAGATGTCGATCCCGTTCCGCCCGAGTGGGACCCCGCTCGAGTTCAAGGCCCCGAGGTCCTGATCGGCCGGGTTGCTGCTGCATGGCGGCGCTCCGGGCACCGTGCCGTCCACGACGACCGAGTTCCGGTTCATGCCGCGCAGATGGATGTCGTTGGTATGGATCTCGACGCCGCCGTACCATCCGAGTGACACGCTGGCCGCGGAGGGCGGGTTGAGGTGGTCGGCCTGCTCGTGGTAATCGCCGGGCGCGACGAGGATCCAGTCGCCGGGCTGCGCGGCGTTCACGGCCTCTTGGATGGTCTGATACTGCCCGGCGATCCCGTCGAAGGTCCCGACCAACAGGGCGTGGCCGCCGATCGCCGGACCGACCGTGGCCATGGCGACGACGGGTTTGTGGAGCGCCACCGAGCCGAGCGACCCACTGAACGGAGCGGTCCCGAAGCTGAAGATCCCACCGTCGGCCGCCACCATCCAGTAGCTGTTGCCGTCCCGGGTGGCAGCCATGCCCACGATCGGCTTGTTCAGCGGCGTGCCGCCCATCGATCCTGCGAAGGAGGCTGACCCGAAGTCGAAGATGCCGCCGTCCGAGGCAACGAGTCGGTACCCGTCGCCAATCGGTGTCCCACTGATTCCCACGATCGGTTTGTTCAGCCGCGTACCGCCCATTGAGCCGTAAAAGTTCGCGTCGCCGAAGTTGAAGACCCCGCCGTCCGCCGCCACCAGCCAGTAGCCGTTGCCCGTCGGTGACGCGGCCATACCGACGACACTTGCGTTGAGCCGTTTGCCGCCCATGGAGCCCTGGAACGTCGCGTCGCCGAAGCTGAAGACCCCGCCGTCGGACGCCACCAGCCAGTACCCACCCCCGTCCGGTGTCGCGGCCATGCCGACGATGGGGGCGTTCAGCGGTTGGCCGCCCATGGACCCGAAGAACGTCGCGTCGCCGAAGCTGAAGACCCCGCCGTCGGACGCGACGAGCCAGTAACCGGTGCTCGACGGCGTGACGGCCATCCCGACGATCGGGGCGTTCAAGGTTTGGCCGCCCATTGAGCCTTCGAAGGGGGCGGCACCCTCGGCGAATATGCCGCCGTCCGAAGCTGCCATGAAGTAGCCGGCCGGAGAGCTCGATGCGTGCGCCCCCTGCGGTGACGCCGCCGAGGTGACCGTGACCGCCTCCAGCGCCATCATCCCGACCAGCGCGCCGAGCACCAGCGCCATCGTCGCGACGAGGCGCGTCGCACGGGCCACGTCGCGACGTCTCATCGGCTCATTGCCCGATCCGACGGCATCGCTGCGACCCCGACCCCCATGACGAGTTCGGCTTACTACTCGCCCGATCCTCCGTCAATCACCTTCTCGAGGGGATCCGATCAGGTGGCGAAAAGGCCACCCTCACACGCAGGCGGGCACCCGGCCGGCCGCCCCGGCGCTACGACGCGTTGGCCGTTTCCGTCCCCGGGATGTCCGTGCCGCACACCGGCTGAGACGAAATGGCCTTGAAGCCGGTCTTCTCCGCCTGCATGACCCAGGCGCACGTCTTCGGCAGGTCATGCCCGAAGATCGTGGCGTAGTCGATCGACTGCGGCAGCAGGCCGTTGACGTTGTACGACTTGAGCCCTCGGAGGTCCTTGATGACCGCGGCTTGGGTCGGGTTGCTGCCCGCCAGCTCCAACCCCTTGATCATGAGGTCGGCACCCGCCCACGCCTCGTATTGGCCGAACGTGGGGAACTGGGTCTTGGTGAAGTGCGCGTACTTCTCCATGGCCGACTGCATCTGCTGGGTGCCCGCATTGGGGAGCGACCACGGGCGGAAGGGCGACAGGAAGTAAGCGCCCTGCAGGACAGACCAGGCCGGCGAGTTGATGACGTCGGGCTGGTAGCCCGTGGCGTAGAGCTGGGCCTTCAGCTTGACCCCGGCCTGCTGCAGCGCCGTGGCCAGCGCGTAATTCGAGTTGGCGTCCATGGCCGGCACCATTGCGTTGATGTCCTTCTGCTTGGCCACGAGCGCCGCGCTGGTGAAGGCGACGCTGCCAAAGGGCACCGTGGTGTCGAGCACGCCGGTCTTGCCCCCCGCGTGCTCGAACGAGTCGGCGGTCTGGATGGCGGCCCGGGCCGATGACGGCGAAATCCCGTACCCGTACGAACCGAGCACGGTGCCCCCGTGCGCCTTCAGGAAGTTGCCAATCTCGGTGTTGACGGGGTACTTGGGGTTCACACTGCCCTCGTCGGAGGCGAACATGTTCGTGTAGGGCGGTGTGCCCCATTCGGGACCGTCGTCGTAGGTGCCGGTGACGGGAACCCCCGCCTGCTGGGGGTACTTGGCGGCGAGGAACATCAATGGGCTCTGCGACACGATGCCGAAGGCTTTCGAGTCGGCCTCCTGCACCGCGGTGGCGATCTCGGTCGGGCTCGTCTGGTCGTCGATGATGAGCGGCACGAGCTTGTGGCCGTTGACCCCGCCTTCGGCGTTCTGCAGGTCGAGACGGGCCTCGAAGCCGGCCGGCGACGATGCGTTCTCCGAGCCTCCCTCACCCGTCAGATCGGTGATGTACGCGATGGTGATCGGCGACCCCGACGCGCCCGCGGGTGCCGGGGTCGTGGCGACCATTGCGAGCGGCAGGCCCGCCGCCGCGGCGGCGAGGGCCATTCCCAGGGCGCGCCCCCGGTGCCGGCGGCCGCGGCGGCCGATGTCCCCGCTGCCCACAGTGCTTCCCCTCGTGTTCATGCCCGGTTGCACGTCGACAACCTCCCTCCCCGGATCCGGCCAGGATCCCCATGGTTTGTGACAGTCAGACTTGCGGAGTCTGAGAACGATATTTTCGCCCAAAGTGAGCGAGGTTATTGTAACCCGTTCGTAACCCCGGTGGGGGTCGGGGCGTCCGCCTCACCGAGGTAGCGGTCGATGACCTCCTGGCCGGCCTCGGCGGCCGAGCCCGACCAGCCGATATGGCCCCGCGTCAGGATCACGCAGGTGTCGGCCATGGCGAGGGCGCGGTGCACGAACTGCTCGCTCAGGACGATGGTGATCCCCGAGCGCCGGGCCTCGTCGAGGGCCTCGAAGACGGACTCGGCGATGAGCGGCGCCAGGCCGAGGGACATCTCGTCCGCAATGATCAGCTTGGGCGAGACCGCCAGGGCGCGCGCCAGGGCGAGCATCTGTTGCTCGCCCCCCGACAGACTCCCCGCCAGCTGGTTGCTGCGCTGGCCGAGCACCGGGAAACGGTCGACGGCGCGCGCGATGGCGGCGGGCCGGTCCGCCCGTCGCTCCTGCCCCACCGCCATGCGGAGGTTGTCCATCACCGACAGGCGCGGAAAAATGCCGCGCCCCTCGGGGATGTAGGTCAGCCCGAGACGTCGAATACGGTGCGCCGGCAGACGCGTGACGTCGTGGCCGTCGAACGTCACGCACCCGGCGGCCGGTGGGACCAGGCCCGAGACGGCCCGGGCGAGCGTGCTCTTGCCGGCGCCGTTGGCACCGAGCACCGCGACGACGGTGCCGGGTTGCACGGTGAGCGACACGCCGAAGAGCGCCTGGGACGTGCCGTAGCGGACGTCGAGATCGCGGACCTCGAGGATCGGTCCCGTCACGGCGCCGGAGTCTCCGGGGCCGGCGCTCTCGTGGCACCGCGGGGCGCCGGCGTGTTGTCGCCGAGGTACGCCGCCTGCACGGCAGGGTCGTTGCGGATCTCCTCGGGGCTGGCGGCCGCGATGCGCTCGCCGAAATCGAGCACGAAGACCGTGTCGGAGAGAGCGAGGACCGCCGCCACGTCGTGCTCGACGATGACGACGGACAGCGGATGTTCGTTCTGGTCGACGATCTGCCGGAAGACCGACAGCAGGTTCTCCGACGCCTTCACGTCCAAGCCCGAGAGCGGCTCGTCGAGCAGGAGGATGTGGGGATCGCTGGCCAGGGCGCGTCCCACCTCGACCAGGCGGACGACGCCGAGCGGCAGCGCGGCCACCGGCGCCTTGGCCACCTTGGTCAGCCGGAGCAGTTCGAGGAGGCCGTCGACCCGCTCGGTCTCCTCACGCGAGGGCGGCAGCAGGCTGCGGGGATCGAACATGTCGCGCCAGAGCCGGGCGCGGCACTCGCGGGCGCGGTGCGCCACCACGAGGTGCTCGCGCACGGTGAGCCCCATGAAGAGCTCGGGTTGCTGGAACGTCCGGGCCAGGCCGCGCTGCGCCCGCGCCCGGCAGGAGGCGCCGGTCACGTCCTCGCCGCGCAGCCACACGCGCCCGGCGTTGGGCCGCCGGAGGCCCGACAGCACGGCGAGCAGCGTCGACTTTCCGGCCCCGTTGGGACCCACGAGGCCGGCGATGGCGCCCGGCTTGACCTCGAGCGACACGTCGGAGAGCGCCATGAGCCCTCCGAACCGGACGGTCACGCCGTGGGCGGCGAGGGCGAATTCCTCGTCCACCTCGGTGTCGTCCGTGGCGACGCCGGTCGCGGTGTTCGTCACGAGACGCGCTCCACGATCGTCGCCACGGGATCGACCGCACCGAGCTCGGCTCCGCCCAGGCTCAGCCCGGGCTCGGCTGGTGCGACACCGGGGACCGGCCGCATGCGGAGCACCAACCGGCGCAGCCGCCGGCTGTTCTCGGCCAGCGCACCCTCGGGGTACTTGGCGGCCGAGATCGCGCCCAGGCCGAAGAGCACCGGTAGCGCGTTGGGCACCCAGGTCCACGAGGAGAAGTAGTACTGCGCCAGCGCGAGCGGGAACACGAACACGAGGCCGGCAATCAGCGCCGCCGCGTTGGAACGCACGCCGATCGTCACCAGGACGGCCAGCCAGACGACCCCGGCGAACGTGGCGAATTCGGCGGGCTGGAACGTCGTCTGCGCGAGCACGAGCAGCGCACCCCCGATGCCCGCGACGAACGCGGCGAGCGACCCGGCGATCACCTTCATCTGGACCACGCTGATGCCGGACGTCCGCGCCCCAGCGTCGCTCCAGCGGGCGGCGTTCAGGGCGAGCCCGGTCGTCGACCGGCGGAAGTTCACGATGAAGAGCGAGACGAGCACGAACACGGCGAGGCAGAGGTAGGTAAAGGCGCGATCCGAGGTGGCAAACTCGGGCCGGTTGATGGTCAGGCCGAGGCCCTGGTTCACGAAGCTCGGGAGGGTGAACACCAGGTTCTCCATCAACAGCCCGAAGGTCAGGGTCACCAGGGCGACGTACAGGTCGCCCAGGCGAATGCTGAGGAAGCCGACGATCGCTCCCATCACCATGGCAACCAGGCCGCCCGTGACCACCGCGGCCAGCACAGGCCAGCCGTGGTTGGTGGCGAGCTGTGCCGTCGTCAGCGCCCCGACGCCGGCGAACGTGATCTGGCAGAGCCAGAGCATGCCGCCCTCGCCGGTGACGATGGTCCAGGACAAGAAGATCACCGCATAGGCGAACGCCTGCGCGAAGAGACCGACCCAGTACCCGTGGACGATCATCGGCAGCGCGGCGACCACGACGATCAGCAACAGCGGCCCGGCGTACTTCCCGAAGAAGGACAGTGAGCTCGTCTCGAGCATGCTGGCCGTCGAGCCGGCGAGCTGGCTCTCGCCCTGCGGCGCGATCGCTCGGTCCAGCGCACCGCCCCATCCTTCGGACTCGCCGACTCGCCCGCGACGGACGAGGCTGTAGATGAGGAACAACGCGATGACGATGAACGGCACCGCGTCGATGATCTCGGTCGTCCACTGACTGGCCGGCGGGAGATACCGCTGGATCAGTGATGTGGCCACCCCCATCAAGAGCCCGACTCCGACGGCGACCGGCAAGTTGCGCAGCTTTGCCGCGACGACCGCCGCGAAGGAGGCGGCGATGAGCAGCGTGAAGTTCCCGGCGTCCAGCCCGATGATGGGCGCGGCGAGGACACCGCACAGGCCGGCGAAGAAGGTGCTGACGGCCCAGACGCCGACGGACACCGCCGTCGGGTTGGTGCCCGACAGGTCCGTCATCGCCGGGGAGTCGACCATGGCGCGGACCTTGAGTCCGATCTCGGTGTACCGCAGCACCAGGGCACCCAGCACCACGGTCGCCACCACGCAGGCGTACACGATCACCTGGTCCAAGGTGACCGGCACGCCCAGGAATTGGTAGACCGCGACCGGCTCGGGCGCCAGCCCGGGCGCCTGCTGAATCGCCTGGTTGCCGAAGATCAGAACCGCCGCCGAAGGGAGCGCGACGAGCAGCCCGATCGTGGCGACGACCTTGATCAAGGGTGACGACAGCCGCAGGTGACGGAACAGCGCGGCGTAGAGCACCACCCCGAGCGCGGGAGCCGCCACGAAAACGGACAGGATCGCGGAGGCCAGGATCCCCCAGCCGTGTTGGGTGTGGAGGTAGTAGTAGAAGCGCGCGATGAAGAAGGCCATCGCGCCGAAGGCGAAGTTGAGGATGCCTGACGAGCTGTAGGTGATGACCAGGCCGGCTGAGGCGATGGCGTAGATGCCACCCAACGCCAGTCCGGCGATCACGAATTGCAGCATCGTGTGGTTCCCCACCCCTTCTGGCCGGCTCCGTGCAGACCGGTATTTCTGACATCGACGTCGATACTGATACTAACGAGGCAGGGCACCCGGCGCACGGTCGCCGTTGAGCGCTCTGACCTGGGAATCGGCAGTTTCCTGCCGGGCGGTCACCCCTCGGCGCGCACCTTGTCCTTGCGCGCCGGCACGATCGGCGGCGCCTCCTTCCAGTTGGGGATCCCCGCGTCCTCCTTGGCCACGGGGAACCGGTCCTCGTTGACCCAGGCCCAGTGTGAGTGATTCAGCTCGTGGAGCGTGAAGCATGCATTGAGGGCGTTGTAGAAGCCCATGTTGTCCACGCTCTGATTGACCGACTCCTTGATGAGCAAGGCCGTCATGGTCGGCAGCTGCGCGATGCGCTGCGCGAACTCAACCGTGCGCTCGGCCAGCTCGTCGGCCGGGAAGATCTTGCTCACCATGCCGAGCTGATGAGCCTCCTCGGCACCGATGGAGTCACCGGTCAACAAGAGCTCCTTCGCCTTGCGCGGTCCGAACTCCCAGGGGTGGGCGAAGTACTCGACGCCGCACATCCCGAGACGAGATCCGACCACGTCTGCAAACTGCGTGCCCTCCGCGGCGACGATCAGGTCGCACGCCCACAACAGCATCAGCCCGGCCGCGTAGACGTCGCCGTGGGCCTGTCCGATCGTGATCTTGCGCAGATTCCGCCACCGGCGCGTGTTCTCGAAGAAGTAGTGCCACTCCTGCAGCATCAAGGATTCCGCGCCCTTGCGCGTCGCGCCGTTGATCGCCCTGGTCGGGTGCAGAGTGGGGCCGGGCGTGCCCTCCTCCCGGGCCGCTTTGGAGCCCAGGTCGTGGCCCGACGAGAACATCGGGCCCGTCCCGCCCAGGATCACCACGCGCACTTCGTCGTCCGCCTCGGCCTGCATGAAGGCGTCGTGCAGCTCGACCAGCAATCCTCTGTTCTGGGCGTTGCGCGCCTCGGGCCGGTTCAGCATGATGCGCGCGATCCGGCCGGAATCGAGCGTCTCGTAGAGCACGTACTTGTAGTCGGGCATGTCCGGATCTCCGTTGGCTCAGGTTCTTCGTGGTCGGGCCGACCCTATCGTCAGACCCCGGGGCACTGCGGTTTGGGGGGTGCTAACCCGCAGCACCGACCGGCACCTCGGCTCGCATGATCTCGGCCAGGTTGCCACCCATGATGTTGCGCATGTCCACATCGGAGAGCCCGGCCGGCAGGTGGTCGACGTAGCTGCACGGCTCGGCCAGGCCCTCGGGGTGCGGATAGTCCGAGCCGAACAGGACGTGGTCCGCCCCGATGGTGTCGATGAGGAGCCCGAGGTTGTCCTCGTGGAACGGGCTGATCCATACGTGGGTCTTGAACTGCTCGACCGGGTCGCTGTCGAAAGCGTGCGGCATCTTCTTGTAGGTGTCCGCGACGTGGTCGAGGAATCCGGCCACCCAGTCGCCGCCGCTCTCGATAGATGCGACGCGCAGTCTGGGAAAGCGCGAGAAGACCCCGTGGCACAGGAACGCCGCCATGGTGTCCTCCATCGGGCGCTTGCCGACGCTCATGGCCCGGAACGGATCGAGCCGGAAGGGCAGCATCTCGCTCGGACCCGACCAGTCGTTCTGATACCGCGTATAGCCGCTGTCGGACGAGTGCATGGAGACGAGGATGTCGGCCTCCTCGACGGCCTTCCAGAACGGGTCGAACTCGGGGAATCCGAACGACCGCGGTCCCCGGAAGCCGGGCACCGGTGCCGGGCGGATCAGGACGGTCTTGGCGCCGCGCTCGAGTACCCATTCGAGCTCCTCGATCGCTTTCTCCACGATCGGCAGCGTGATCACCGGGGTCGCGAAGATGCGGTCCTGGTAGTTGAAGCTCCACTCCTCGTACATCCACTCGTTCAGCGCGTGGATGGCGGCGTGGGTCAGCTCGGGCTCGTCGCGCATTCGCTCTTCGAGCAGGCTGGCCAGAGTCGGGAACATGAGCGCCCGGTCGACTCCGAGCTCGTTCATCAGCTCGAGCCGCGGCGCCGGTTCGCGGAAGGCCGGGATGCTGCGCATCGGCTCTCCGATGATTTCGCGGTACGACTTGCCCTCGGGGTTCCCGTTACGGAAGTACTCCTCCTGGGCCCCTGGCCGCGCCACGACTTCGAACGTCGGGTTCGGGATGTACTCGCTGATCGTGCCGCGGATCATGATCTTCGTGCGCCCGTGCAGGTCCACGTAGTCGATGGCGCTCTTGTAGCGCTCCGGCAAGTGACGCGTGAACGACTCCTTGGTCTCGTAGAAGTGGTTGTCGGCGTCGAAGATGGGGAAATCCAAGCTTGTGGCCATGGGTGCAGGATAGCCATTTTCGACTGCGACGTCAATATCAATCTCCTGGCCCGCTAAACGGTCCGGTTTGCAGTTTTTGGAGATATCACACCCCGACGCGGAACCACACACACACACATGCCCGCGACCCGCGCCCGACCTCAGAGGCGGTAGAGCTGGCGGGCGTTCTCCCCGAAGATCTTGCGGCGGACGTCGGGAGCGAGCGTCTCCATCTTCGCCTCGACCGTCTGCAGCGGGTTGGGGTACAGGCACGTCGGGTGGGGGAAGTCCGTCTCGAAGAGGATGCGGTCCTCGCCGACCGCCTCGATCAGGTCCGGCAGCTTGTTGCGGTTGTTCTCGAACCAGAACGTCGCGTACAGGTTGGTCCTGAAGTACTCCGAGGGAAGCTTGCCCAACTGGGAGAGCTCCTGCGGCGCGTTCTCCGCCATCTCGTAGTCCAGCGCCTCGAGGATGAAGGGGATCCAGCCAACCCCGCTCTCGACCGAGACCATCTGCAGCTCGGGATACCGGTCGAAGATGCCCGAGAGGATCACGTTCGTCACCACCCGAGCGTTCCCGATGAAGAGGAGCGTGCCGCCGATGGCCAGCTTGGTGTTCTCGGCGTGCGACTCCCACGGGTACTGCCCGAAGAACGTCATGGCGGTCATGCTCGCCCCGATGTGGAAGTGCACCGGCAGGCGGAGCTCCGCGCACACCTCCCAGAACGGGTCCCAGGCCCGGTTGGCCAGGTCCGGCGCACCGAGGTCCTGCGGGTCGGACGTCATGTTCACGCCACGCGCGCCGAGGCCGGCCACGCGCCGCACCTCTCGCACGCAAGAACCGACGTCCCACGCGGGCATCAGGGGCAGCGGCAGGAGCCGGTTGCCGGACTCGGCCTGGATCTCCGCCATACCGTCGTTGTAGATCTCGATCGCCAGGCGGCACAGCGCGGGATCCTCGATCATGCCGAGGTCCTGTCCGCCGAGCCCGATCGTGCTCGGGAAGATGATCTGCGCGTCAATACCGCACTCGTCGAGCACGCCGAGACGGACCTCGGGATCGTGCGCCCCGAGGTGGACCTCGTCGTGGTCCCACTCCATGAGGGCGTGGAACGAGCTCTCCTTCGTGCCGTCGCGAGCGATCACGCCGCCGGCGCTGAAACGGCCGACCGGATGCCCGTCGAACACCCACATCAGCTGGCCGTCGACTTCCTCCACCCGGGGCACCCGGTCCTTGAAGGCGGCGGGCGCCCGCTTGGTGAAGAGGTCGGGCGCCTCGCACCAGTGCGAGTCGGCGTCGATGACGAGCATATCCTTCAACATTGACGTCAATATTAGAGTAGGTTGGGCTTTTCGGCAACGGGCCGACGGGTCAGGTGGACGAGTGTTTCTCGATGTGGATCTGGAGGACCGTGCGACCGCTCCCTGAGCTGACGCCGGCGAACGAATGGTTCTGGACGTCCGGATCCGACGGCGTGCTCCGGGTCCAGGGTTGCCAGGACTGCGGCCAGCTCGTGCACCCGCCGGTACCGATCTGCCCGACGTGCCGGAGCCGGTCGTCCAAGCCGGTCGCCGTGTCCGGCCGCGGCACCATCGTCGGCTTCACCGTCAACGAGCACCGCTGGCACCCTGCGTTCGAGCCGCCCTATGTCGTGGCCAACGTGGCCCTCGCCGAGGATCCGAGCGTCCATCTCACGACCAACGTGGTCGGCTGCGCGCCCGCCGACGTGGCAGTGGGCCAGGTCGTCACGGTGCGGTTCGAGCAACACGAGGACGTGTGGCTGCCGCTCTTCGAGCCGACGGGCGCGATCGACCCGGTCGACCGGGTACCCGAGCCCACGCGACCGGTACCGCGGCGACCGCCGAGCGACGAACGCTTCGAGCACCGCGCTGTCCTGAGCGGCGTCGGGCGCTCCCGGATCGGGCGGCGCCTCATGGTCGACCCGCTCTCGCTGGCCGTCGACGCCTGCACCGCCGCGGTGGCCGATGCCGGGCTGACGCTCGAGGACATCGACGGGTTGTCGACCTACCCGGGCGCCGGGGGCGTGGGGATGAGCGAAGGCGGCCCGACCGCCGTCGAAGAGGCGCTCCGGGTGCACCCGACATGGATCAACGGCGGCGGCGACTTGCCCGGACCCGGCGGGTCGATCATCGCCGCGGCCATGGCGGTCGCGACCGGGCTCTGCCGCCACGTGCTGTGCTTCCGCACGGTGTGGGAGTCGACGTTCGCCGCGCTGGCGGCCCGAGACCAGGCCGATGGCGCGGGTGGCGGTGCACGGGTTTCGGGCCCAATGCGCGAGTGGCGCACCCCCTTCGGGGCGCTGTCCGCCGCCAACTGGATCGCCATGAACGCCAACCAGTACCTCCATCGCTACGGGGCCCCGCGCGAGATGCTGGGGCTCATCGCGCTCAACGCGCGCGCCAACGCGGCAAGGAATCCCGCCGCGATCTACCGGGACCCGATGACGATGGACGACTACCTCTCGGCTCGTCCCATCACGTCGCCGTTCGGCCTCTACGACTGCGACGTGCCCTGCGACGCGTCGATCGCGGTCGTCGTCTCCGCCGCGGACGTGGCGGGCGACCTGCCGCACCCCGCCGTGCGGATCGAGGCCGTCGGCACGCAGATTCTGGAGCGAGTCTCGTGGGACCAAGGCACGCTCACCCACGAGCCCCAGGTCATCGGGCAGGCGGCCCACTTGTGGACAAGGACGGACGTCCGACCGTCCGAGGTCGACGTGGCACTGGTCTACGACGGCTTCACGTTCAACGCCATCTCGTGGATCGAGGCGCTGGGGTTCTGCGGCTTCGGCGAGGCCTACGACTGGCTCGATGCCGGGCGACGGATCGCGCTCGACGGCGACCTCCCCGTGAACCCGCACGGGGGCCAGCTCTCCGAGGGGCGGACGCACGGATTCGGCTTCGTGTACGAGGCCGTCCAGCAGCTGCGTCACGATGCCGGCGAACGCCAGGTCCGCGACGCGCGCACGGCGGTGGTCACGTCCGGCGGCGGCACCCCCTCAGGCGTCCTCCTCCTCCAGCGGAAGGACGACTGACGTGCTCCCAGCCGAAGCACACGTCCACCCGCCGGCGGCAGAGGCCCGGGTACATTGATGGGACCCCCGGCCGGGGAGCCCGCACGGAAGGAGAAACGCGTGCCGACGGCGCGGCCGGAAACGAACGGCAACGACAAGCCCAGCGGACCCCGGTCCCGCAAGGGGGTCGAGACGCGGGCGCGCCTCGTCACGGCGGCCAAGCAGATCTTCGAACGCGACGGCTTCCTCGACGCCCGCATCTCCGACATCGCCGAGAAGGCCGGGCTCTCGCACGGATCCTTCTACCACTACTTCGAGTCCAAGGAAGAGGTCTTCCGCGAAGTGGTGGCGGAGGTGGACGAGCGCCTCAGCGCACCCATGACCAACATCATCCTCGACCCGAATTCGCCCCTCAGCCCGTTTGACCGGATCCAAGAGGCGATGCGCATCCACCTGGAGGCCTACCGGGACGAGGCCCGCATCATGGGCGTCATCGAGCAGGTGTCACGCTTCGATCCAGAGGTTGGCGCCTCCCGCTTCGAGAGGCAGCTGGTCGGGCTCGAAGAGGTCGCCCACTCCATCCGAAGCCTGCAACGGCGCGGGTTGATCGACGAGCGTCTCGACCCCACCATCACCGCCGCCGCGCTCGGAGCCATGACCCGGCGCTTTCCCGAAGCCTGGCTGGTCGAGCGGATCGTCGACGACGACTTCGACGACGTCGTCGAGCAGTTCACTTTCATTTTCGCGCGCGCACTCGGCCTCGATGTGAGCGATCGCGATCTGCCGCGCGCCAGTACCTCACGCCCGTCGGGCTCCGCCGCGCGCGGGGCCTGAGCGGGCAGCCGTCCGCTCAGCCGATCGCCTCGGCCTGCCACTCCAGGAGCTGCGGCGCCAGCAGCGGCCAGCGGACGAAGAGCCCCTCGTCGTGCGCCGCCTGGCGCTCGAGCCACTCGCGATCGCCCCACGGCGGGCCGGCGAGACGCGCTTGCGGCAGCAACTCCGCCAACGCCTCCGAAGTGGCGCGCGTGTGGTTGGGGTCGCTGGTGCCGCTCTGGAACACGATCGCCGGGAGGTCGAGCGCGGCGTGCGGCCGCGTCGGGCAGTCCGGGCACGTGCTCGCCGTCGCGCGGGCAGTAGGCCAGCATCCAGCGTTCCATCGTGGCCACGAAGGTGGCCCGGTCCTGGTCCAAGAACCGCTGGCGGTTCGACGGGTTGTGCGCGATCACCTCCTCCCAGTCGGGGAGCGCCGCCACCGCCTCCATCCCCTCGGTCCACGCGGCCGCGAGCGAGGGGCCGCAGTAGTGGGTGGCCAGGCTCAGCAGCCCGTAGATCCCGCCGCTGATCCACCAGATGGCGACGCCGGCGGCGGCGTGCCGATGGCGCGACGCGGCGAGCAGCGAGACGCGCGAGCCGCCGGAGCCGCCGGCGATGACCGCCGGGGTCATCTCGAGGTGCTCGAGCAGTGCGACCAGCGCGTCGGCCTGCATGGCGGACTCGGACGAACCTTCGAAGCACACGTCCGACTCGCCGCAGTTGGGACGGTCCCAGATCAGCACCCGGTTGCCCCCGGCCGCCAGCTCGTCGGCGAGCTGGTGCACGCCCGGTGACTCCTTGGTGAAGCGCCCACCGGGCGTGATGACCCAGGGGCGGCCCCGCCCGATCGTCTCGTAGCCGAGCGTCAGCCCGTTGACGGTCGCCGTCGCCATGATGTCCCCTTCCTCTCTGGCCGGTGCGGCCGCGCTCAGCCCGAGCTCGGCCGGCTGCGCGGCACCTCGCGGAAGGGTACGTCCTTGTCGACCGTGCGCTCACGGGGCATGCCCAAGACCCGTTCGCTGATGACGTTCCGCGCCATCTCGAGCGTCCCGCCCCCGATGCTGCCGCCCTGGCGCATGATGAAGTTCAACGCGGCCCGGGCTCTCGGGCCCTCCCCGCTCCACGCGGCGCCGGCTGAGCCGGCAACCTCGAAGACGAGGGTGTTGATGCGCACCTGGGCGGTCCCCTTGAACAGGCGCACGATCGCCGCCGCCTGATCGGACAGCTTGCCCGAAGTGATGCTGTCGTTGATCCGCTTCCCGAGCGCGTCGCTCACCACCTCGAGCATGCGGGCCTCGCCGACCCGCTCCTGGGTCGCGGAATCGCCCATCAGCCCGGCGTCGCGTGAGACCTGATACACCGAGTTGGCGTCCATGCTCCCGTGCCGCATTCCGACCGGGTCGGTCGCATAGGGCGAGTTGAAGAGCATGCGCTCGTGGAACATCCACCTCGTGCCGACGGTCCAGCCGTCGTCGACCTCGCCGACGCGGTCGGAGTCGGGAACCACGACGTCGGTCAGGAACTCCTGGCAGAACTCGCGCGACCCGTTCAGCATCTCAATGCGGTGGACCTCCACGTTCGGCTGGTGGATCGGAAGCATGAAGACCGTCAGGCCGCGGTGCTTGGGCACGTCCCAGTTCGTGCGGGCAAGGCACAGGCCCCAGTCCGACCACCAGGCCCCGGTGGTCCATACCTTCGACCCGTTGAGGACCCACTGCTCGCCGTCGCGCACTGCGGTGGTAAGCGCGCCGGCGACGTCGGAACCTCCGCTCGGCTCGGACAGGAACTGCATCCACAGCTCGTCGCCGCGCAGGATGGCCGGGAGATGGCGGAGCTTCTGCTCCTCCGTCCCGAACTCCAATATCACCGCCGCGCACGGCACGAGGGTCGGCACCTGGAGGCGGCGCGGGTACTCGTGCCCCACGATCTCCTCGTTGAACACCTTCTGGTAGTCCGGCGTCAGCCCCTGGCCGCCGTAGGCACGCGGGAAGCAGATGCCGGCCAACCCGGCGTCGAAGAGCGAGCGTTGGATCTGACGGTCGTGGGCGATCGCGGCGAGCTCGGTCTCCTCGTCGGTGACGCCGTAGTCCAGGCGCATCTCCTCGACCGTCACGAGCCGCAAGTTGGTGCGGATGAAGGCCCGCGCCCGCAGGCGGAAGCTCTCGAGGTCCTCCATCTCCTCGGTCCCCTCGTCTTCCTCGGCCCTGAGCGCGCTCACGCCGCCACCCCTCCCCCGGCGTCGAGGAGGGTGGCGAGGCGCCGACGGTGTTCGGCCGGGGTCCCGGCCATCGACCGGTTGACCGTGAGCCGGCGGAGGAACAGGTGCAGGTCGTGCTCGAAGGTCACGCCGATCCCACCGTGGAGCTGCACGCAGTCCTGAATGAGCTCTGCGCCGTACTGGCCGATGAACGCCTTGGCCGCGCTGGTCAGCTCGTCCGCGTTGGCTGCCTGTTCCTGCACGGCGGCGCAGGCGACGTCACTGATGGCGTGGCCCGCCTCGAGCCACGACATCATGTCGGCGTAGCGGTGCTTGAGCGCCTGGTACGACGCCAGGGGCCGCCCGAAGGTGTAGCGGTCGAACGCCCACTCGACGGTCATGTCGAAGGCGGACTGCATGCATCCGACCCCCTCCGCGTTGAGGACCGTCAGGGCCCAGCGCATCTGCCGCTCGACGTCGGACGAGGCCTCGCCGCGGGCGCCGACCACGGCACCGGCACCGACGCGGACGTCCGCGAAGCTCACGGCGCCGAATCGCCGGGTCAGATCGACGGTCTGCAAGGCCTCCACGGAGACTCCGTCCGCCGACGCGGGAACCAGCACCTGGGTGACACCGGCACCGTCGCGCCCCGTGACCAGGAAGTGGTCGGCCTGCCCCGCGTGCTCCACCGGGCGCACCGTGCCGCGCACCACGACACCCCCAGCGTCGCTCTCGACCTCCACGTCGGTCGGCCAGGCGCCGGGTCGGGCGCCGAGCTCGGGGGCGCACCAGGTGCCGATCGCCTCTCCCGAAAGCAGCCCCGCCAGCACGTCGGCCTGCGGACCGGGCGCGCCGTGCTCGCTCAGCGCGCCCGCCACGATGTTGGTCGCGTTCAGGGGGCCCGGCGCCGCGTGGTGGCCGAATTCGTACGCCAGCAGGCTCAGGTCCACCAGCCCGGCGCCGCTGATGCTCCCGCCGCCGTGCGCGTCGTCCACCAACAGGGAGGTCCACCCCAGCTCGGCGCCGCGGCGCCAGTAGGCGCGATCGAATCCCTCCGCATCGTCACGGAGGCGGCGTACTTCGTCCGGAGGCGCTTGCTCGACCAGGAACCGCTCCGTGGTCTTGCGGAAGAACTCCTGGTCTTCGCTCGGAGCGATCAGCATCGCGGTCCGGGGCCCTCCTTCTCGTCTCGGGTCGAATGCATAGATAACGTCGGGTCCGGCCTCACAGGGCGCCGATGCCGGCCGCCTCGTTGCGCGACCGCCACTCGTGGCGCGACATCCGGGTGACGTCCACGTCCCGGGCGCGGCCCCGCAGCGCGCCGACCGTCGCCTGGTCCTTGCGCGTGTGCACGAACGGGTCCCAGTTGTAGAAGCGGCAGGCGTTCTCCCAGGTGATCTTGTTGATCTCGGTGTCGTCGGTGACGCCGGCCTGCTGGAATTCGCGCCACGTGAATTCGGGCGACTTCGGCCACGTGGTGTCCGTGTGGGGGTAGTCACACTCCCACGCGATGATGTCGATCCCGATGCGGTCGCGCAGCAGAAGACCCGAGGGGTCGGTGATGTAGCAGGCCAGGATGTGGTCGCGGAACACCTCGGAGGGAAGCTTGCCGCCGAAGTCGCTGTGCAGCCACTCCTGGTTGGCGTAATGCCGGTCGATGCGGTCGAAGTAGAAGGGGATCCACCCGATGCCGCCTTCGGACAGCGCCACCTTCAGCTGGGGGAAGCGCCGCAGCGTGGGCCCGAACAGCAGGTCCTGTGCGGTGATGGCGCTGATCTGGCACGCCAGCACCATGAGGTGGTCCACCGGGGCCTCCGCGGGTCGCTGGATGATCTGGAACCCGGCACCGATGTGGAGCGACAGCACCATGCCCTCGTCGCAGAGCGCGGCCAGCATAGGGTCCCAGTAACCGGAGAGGAAGCTCGGGAAGCCCTGCACGTGTGGGGTCTCGAGGAAGCTGATCGACCGGCAACCCTTCTTGGCCAGGCGGTGTACCTCGGCGACCGCGGCGTCGACGTCCCACATGGGGACGATGCCGAGCGGGATGAAGCGGCCAGGATAGGCCCCGCACCACTCGTCGATGGCCCAGTCGTTGTAGGCCTGGAGCATCACGAGCGCGATCTCTTTGTCGCGGGCCTCGGCGAAGGTGCGTGCGTTCCATCCGGCCATGGTGGGGAAGCACATGGAACCCAGGACACCGTTGGCGTCCATGTCGCGCACCCGCTCGTCCACGTCGAAACACCCCGGCCGAAGCTCCGAGTACGTCCCGGGGTTGAAGCCCCACTCCTCGCTGGGCCATCCGACCGTGGCGGACATCCCGAACGACGTGCTGGTCTTCTCGCCCTGGAACACCCACTGGTCGATGCCGTCCTCGTGCACGACCTTCGGCGCCTCGTCCAGCCACTTCTTCGGCACATGGTTCTCGTACATGTGCGGGGGCTCAATCATGTGGTCGTCGATGCTGACCAGGATCATGTCGTCGAGGTTCATCGCGCCCTCCTCCTGTCCTCCCCGAGGCAACCTGGCCGAACCGGCAACGAGGCGACCGTCATGTGCGCACCGGCAGCGTCTCCCAGCCGCGCACCGTCGAGGTGCGGGCGCGCCGGGCCGTGTCGTAGTCGACCTCCCAGTCGGGGAAGCGGTTCAGCACCTCGTCGAGCGCCACGCGCCCTTCCAGACGGGCCAGCGCCATACCGAGACAGAGGTGGATGCCGTAGCCGAAGGCTTGATGCCGGCCGAGCTCGCGATGGATGTCGAAGCTGTCCCCATCGGGGAAGTGACGCTCGTCCCGGTTGGCCGAGCCGTTCAGCAGCACCATGATGCTGCCCTCGGGCACCGTCCGGCCATGGAGTTCGACGTCCCGGGTCGCGTAGCGGGACTGCACCGGAGAAGGCGACTCGTAGCGCAACAGCTCCTCGATCGCGTTCGGGATCAGCGACCGGTCCGCCACGATCTCGGCGCGCTGGTCGGGATGGCGCCCGAGGACCTCGCCCGTGAAGCCGATCAGGCGGGTCGTGGTCTCGTTCCCCGCCCCCGCCAGCAGGCCGACGTAGCCGAGGACCTCCTCGTGGCTGAGGGTGCGCGTCGTGCCCTTTTCGTCCTCGAATTCGGCGTTGAGCAACTCGGTCATCAAGTCGTCGGAGGGGTGCTGGGCGCGCCAGGTGACGTAGTCCGAAAAGATCTCGGACTGGGAAGCGCCGAGGTACTCGGCCTGGTTCGGCACGCCTTCCTCGAGGCGCAGGCCTTCGTCGAGCCGGTCCCGGATCGCCTCCTGGTCCTGCTCGGGGATGCCGAGCAGCATCCCGATCACCCGCATCGGCATGAACTTGCCCAGGTTCGCGATGAAGTCGAAGCTGCCCGAGCCGACGAGGGGGTCGAGCACCTGCGCACAGAAGGCCCGCACCTGGGGCTCGAGCGCCTGCATTTTCTTCGGCGTGAAGACCCGCGAGAGCAGGCCGCGGTGAACGTCGTGCGTCGGCGGGTCCTCGAAGAGGATGGACCCGGGAGGGATCTCCACTCCGGCCTTGATCATCTCGAGCACCGAGCCGCGCCCCGAGATGTACGTCTTCCAATCGAGCATGGCGGCGTCGACGTCGTCCCACCGGCTCAGCGCGAAGAAGTCGTACTTCTCGTTCCGGTACAGCGGCGCCTCGTCCCGCAGGCGCCTCCAGACCGGGTAGGGGTCGGCGTCGATCTCGAAGTCGTAGGGGTCGTAGTAGACGTCGGGCTCGCTGGTGACGGTCATGCCAAAGCCTCCCGTCCTACCCCGCCGGCCAGGAGACCGACTTGATCTCCAGGTACTGCTCGAAGCCCGGCTTCCCGTTCTGGCGCCCGATCCCGCTGGCTTTGAACCCGCCGAAGGGCAGGTCCGGCCCGTAGGGGGCGCCGCCGTTGATGCTGAGGCCACCGGTGCGGACGCGCCGGGCCACGGCGAGCGAGTGCTCGACCGAGCCCGAGAACACCCCGCCCGACAGCCCGTAGATGCTGTCGTTCGCGATGCGGATGGCCTCCTCCTCGTCCTCGAACGGGATCACGACGAGCACCGGGCCGAAGATCTCCTCCTGCGCGATCGTCATGGAGTTGTCGACGTCGGTGAACAGCGTGGGCTCGACCCACCAGCCCTTGGCGAACTCGTCGCCCGAGGGGCGCCCGCCCCCGACGGCCAGCGTCGCGCCCTCGGCCTTGCCCTTCTCGATATAGCCGAGCACGCGCTCGCGCTGCTTGGCCGAGATGAGCGGGCCCATGATCACGTCCTCGCGGTGCGGCTCGCCGTAAGGCACGACGGCGAAGAGACCCTTGAGCAGTTCGACGCCCTCCTCGTAGCGTGAGCGCGGCAGCAGCATCCGGGTCTGAATGGCACAACCCTGGCCGGCGTGGAAGCAGGCGCCCATGCCCATCATGGTGGCCAGGCCCAGGTCGGCGTCCTCGAGCACGATGGTGGCCGACTTACCCCCGAGCTCGAGGAAGACGCGCTTCATGGTGGCGGCGCCCTTCTCCATGATCCGGCGGCCCACCGCCGTCGAGCCGGTGAACGAGATCATGTCGACCTTGGGCGACAGCGTGAGCTCCTCGCCGATCAGGTGGTCCGACGACGTCACCACGTTGATGACCCCGGCCGGGATGTCGGTCTTCTCTGCGATCAGCCGCCCGAGGAACGTCGCGTTCCACGGCGTGTCGGGCGCGGCCTTGACGATGACCGTGTTCCCGGTCGCCAACGCCTGCCCGACCTTGTGCAGCGTCACCTCCACCGGGAAGTTCCACGGCACGATCGCTCCCACGACGCCGACGGGCTCGCGCCAGATCCGCCGGGCGTCGACGGAGCCCGTGATGCTCATGGCGTCGGGCAGCACGGTCTCCCACTCGAAGCTGTCGATCTCCTTGGCCGGCCAAGCCAGGGCCTCGGAGAGCGGTGCGTCCAGCTGAGGGCCGTTGGTGGTCATGCGGGGACAGCCCACCTCCAAGATGAGCTGCTCGCGCAGGTCCTCCTGCTCGGCCTGAAGCGCCTCGTGCAGCTGCTCGAGGCAGCTCTTCCGGAGGGCGTGGTTGGTCGACCAGTCGGTCTCGTCGAAGGCCCGGCGGGCCGCGTCGATGGCGCGGTGCATCTCGGCCGCCGACGCGTCGGCCACTTGGCCGAGAACCTCCTCGCTGGCCGGGTTGATGTTGTCGAAGGTCTGGCCCGAATCGGCTTCGACCAACTTCCCGTCGATGAGCATCCGCTGCTCCGGATTGACCTTCACTGCCTCGGCCACGGTCCTCTTCCTCTCGATGTCTGATCCACCCACCCCACGAGGGCACGGCTGTCCCGCCGGGACCGTCACGCCGCCGGTCACGGTGGCTGGGGCGCCGATTTCGGAGGGTATCTGACTTTGACGTCGCCGTCAAAATTGACGGAAACTTCGCCTGTCAGCCAAGGTACCGGCCTGGTCCCGCCGCCACGCCCGGGGCGCGGAGGGCGGACCGCCGCCCTCCGGACCCCATGGGGCGCACGACCCCGAGCACGAGCATCGCGGGACGACAGAGGAAAAGGACCCACAGGTCCAGACTCGGAGGACAAGGAGGCCCGATGCCGACCATGGAGGCATTCCTCGGCGCGTTGACGCTCGAGCCCACGGGCGACGACCGCTACCGCGCCACCAACCTCGGATCCGAGCACCACGTCGTCTTCGGCGGCCAGCTCCTGGCCCAGTCGGTCATGGCCGGGCTGGCCGGCCAGGACGGCAAGGCGGTCAAGACCATCCACACCGTGTTCGCCCGCGGCGCGTCCCACGACGTACCGCTCGACATCACGGTCGAGCGCATGCACGCGGGACGCTCCGTGGCGAGCAGCACGGTGACGATCAGCCAAGTTGATCAGCTGGTGGCGCGGTCCATCGTCTTGTTGAGCGCCGCCGAGGACGACGTCATCCGCCACGCCGACACGCGACGCTCGTCGTCGGACCCCGGCGACGTGGCCGGCCACGTCCGAGGTGAGGGTGCTTGGGAGATCGGGATCGTGGGGGACATCGACCTGAGCGACCCCGAGCTGGTGGGGCCACCGGAACTCGACGTGTGGATCCGTTTCGCCGGCGCGCCCGACGACCCGGCGACCGACCAGGCCCTCGTCGCCTACTCGACCGACGGCTTCCTGATCGGCACGGCCATGCGCCCGCACGCCGGCGTCGGCCAGGCCCAGGCCCATCGCACGCTCTCCACCGGCGTGCTCAGCCACACGCTGACCTATCACGAGCGCTGCCCGGCCGCCGAGTGGCACCTACTGGAACAGCGCGCCACCTACGCCGGGCACGGCCGGAGTTACGGACGCGGCGAGATCTTCCGCGCCGACGGCCAGCTCGCCGCGTCGTTCGTACAGGACGCCATGATCCGGGCCCGCAGCGGAGGTGCCGGCAAGCTCTGAGCGCGCTCCTCCAGTTCGCTCCCCTGCTTCAGGCGTCACTGTTCGGAGGCACGAGCTGACGCCGCAGCCAATCGTCCTTGCACTGGTTCGCCTCGCGAACCCCCCGTGCCTCCGGCGCCAGCAGGTAGGCGTGGGGTAGCCCCGCGATGACGTGCAGCTCGCAGGGCACCCCCGCCTGGTTGAGCCGCTGGGCGTACTCAATGTCCTCGTCGCGGAATCCATCGATCGATCCGACCACGACGCAGGCCGGCGGCAGGCCCGCCAGGTCGGTCGCCCTCGCCGCGGCGGCGTACTCCGGTGTGTCGTCTGAGCCGTACAGCTCGCCGAGGTAGGAACGCCAGCCGAAGTCGTTCGAGTGCGCATCCCACACGTACAGGCCGCCCGCATTCATGGAGGGCGTCGCCTGACGGTCGTCGATCATCGGGCAGTCGAGCAGCTGGAAGGCCAGGGGGTGCTCGGCGCGGTCGCGGCTCAACAGGGCCAGGGCGGCCGCGAGCCCTCCGCCGGCACTGAGCCCGTAGACCCCGATGCGGTCGGCGTCGATGCCGAGTTCCTCGGCGTGCTCGTGGGTCCACTTGAAGGCTGCGTAACAATCTTCGAGGGGGCCCGGGTACGGGTGTTCTGGCGCGAGGCGGTATTCGACCGAGACCCCCACGACCCCGAGCGCGGGGCACCAGGCGTCGAGCAACGGGTCGTCGAGGTCATAGCTCCCGATGACGTAGCCGCCACCGTGGATGGTGACGATGGCCGGCTGGCGCCCGTCGGCCGACCGGGCCCGGTGCACCTTCACGGGTACCGGAGGATCGCCCGGCACCACATGCTCCGTCCGGACGACCGCGTCCGAGAGACCCGGCGTCACGAACGACGCCGCGCGGAGCGTGGCGATGCCCTCGGCGTCCAGAGGTGGGAGCTCGAAACCGGCCAACGCCGGTCGCAACTCGGGATCGAGGAGATCCCTCACGTCCACCTCGCCAGCCGGCGTCCGTCGGTCGTTCATGGCGCCCATCCTCCTCGACTCGCACGGGTTCCGCCCGCGCCCAACCCCACGGTTCGCTCAGCCCCCCACCTTCGATGCCGCGGCGACCTTGTCCAGCGCCCGCGCATCGGGCTCGAGCAGGTAGCCCTCGCGCACCTCGGCTGCCGTCGCGGCATCCCACTTGTTCACGAAGTCGGCGTGGGTCGGGTACAACTTCTCCAGCTGCGACGCGCTCAGCGGAACGGTCGTCCCGAAGATGCTGCACAGGACCCCGGCGCCCACCGCCGAGCTGTGCGACGTGGTCGCCTGGCCGGGTTGGCTCGCCGGCGTACTCCCCGGTTGCCCGATGCCCGACAGCTTGGCGACCGGTGCGACGACCTGCGGCGTGCGGATCCCACCGATCGCATTGCCGTCGGCGTTCAGCACGAAGCCGGTCTTGCTCGCGTTCACCTCCAGGCGCGGCGACTGTGGCGGCGGACTGCCGGTGCGCACCCAGTTCTCGAGCGCCGCAACGGCCGCCCGGAGTTCGTAGGTGTGAGACCCCGCGTTGATCGGTGCGGCACAGTCGACGATGCCCGGGATCGGGTCCTTGGGTGGGTTCAGCATCGACTCGAAGGCCTCGACGTCGGCCGCCCCGTTCAGATTGTCCGAACGCGAGTAGAGCAGCCCGTAGGTGTCGTCGTGCGCGGTGCCCGCCGTCTCCCACTCCCTGATGTACGCGGTGGGGGGCTGCCGCGCGTGCACGTAGCCCAAGGTGAGAAGGTCGGCCTCCGTCTCGAAGAGCATGACCGGGACGTGGAGGTCGGTGCGGATGTACGTCGGGTTGGGCGTGGAGATGGTGGCTTGTGGCGACTGCGACAGGTCGGACCCGTCGCTGCCTCGGCTGTAGACCAGGTAGCCGTCGTACACGCCGACCGACAGCGGCTGAATGGCGTCGAGGTAGGTCGTGAGATAGAACGCCGACTGGGATTCCCCGATGGCCAGCACGCGCTTCGGCGTGAGACCACCGAGCAGCTTGGCGGCCGAGGCATGGACGGCCTCGCCCGCCTGCTCGAAGATGCTGTAGGAGTAGCTGTCGCCTGGGTGTACCAACGCGGCGTAGCGGGTCGGGTCGGTCTGCTTGATCCCGCCCGCGCCGTCGGCGGTGGCAACCGATCCCGGCACCCCGTAGATCCCGCCGGCCTGCGCATCCACGCCGACATAGGCCATGCCCGCGCGCACCATCTCGGCGTGGCCGGTCAGCCAGGCCGCGGCGGCGTCAACGCCACCGGTGACGTTGAGCCACTCGACCGCGACCGTCCCGTCGAACTTCTTGGCATCGATGGGCCGATAGACCACGACGCGGGTCGTGTACGGGGCGGTGGACGCGGGCGTCACGTGCCACTTCCCGTCCTTGGCGAGGGGCGCCGTGCTCGTGTACGAGGTCGCGGTCCCCGAGACGAAGTACTCCGACTCCTCGTAGCCGACCTGCGACAACGAGAACAGCGTCGAACCCAGGAACGAGATGCCGCTCGCCGGCAGGATCGGCCCCTCGACGGTCGGCGACGGGACGGACGACGCCACCCGCGCCATGGCGGCACCGGCCGGCCTCGAGCCGGCCACCGCTGCGGAGCCGGTCACGGTTCCCACGGCGACCGCGAACACCACGCCGGCGGCCAGCACCGCGTGCATCCGGGCTAGGCGAATCCGCACTCTGCGGTGCACCAGGTCTCCCAACACGGACCTACCCCTTTCGAGCCCAACCCCGCGGCAGCTCTTGCTCAGAGACACGCACCTCTCGACGAGAGATGCCGTCGGGGACAGTAGCCGTGGCCCGGCACGCGACGGGTCTCGCGGTGGCCGGGTCCCAGTAGGGTTCCGGCGCAGGTTTCGCACGAGGGAGGGACGCGTGGCAGAGGAATTGGGGGCGGCAGGGCTCCGCTTCGAGCGCGAGGGCCCGATCGCCTGGTGCATCATCGACCGGCCCGAGGCGCGCAATGCGCTGACGCCGGCGATGTACTTCGGCATCAAGCGCGCCGTTCGTCTCGTGAACCAGGACCCGGAGCTGGCCGCACTGGTCATCACCGGGACTGGCGACGTCTTCGCACCGGGCGGCGACCTCGGTGGCCGGCGGGAACCGGGTGACGAGCCAACGCCGGACATCGGGCACGACATCCTGCCGTTTCTCACCATCCGGGACAGCCGGGCGCCCGTCGTGGCGGCGGTGAACGGGATCTGCCAGGCCGGCGGCCTCCTCATCGCCATGCTGTCCGACATCTGCGTGGCGAGTGAGCGCGCCACGTTTCGTGTCCCCGAGCTGCTGCGCGGCATCCCCGACGCGACCTACGCCGCGGTCCTCCCCGCGCACGTGGGCGTCGCCGTCGCCCGTGACCTCTTGCTGTCGGCCCGGCGATTCGACGCCGCCGAGGCGGTGCGTCTCGGTGTGATCTCGCGCGTGGTGCCGCACGACCAGTTACGCCAGGCCGCCACCGCCGCGGTGCGCGAGATCCTGTTGACGCCACCCATGGCGCGTATGCACGTGAAGCGAATGCTCAACGAACGGTACGGCCTCATCGACTACCAGACGATGTTCTGGGCGCTCGAGGAGTCGCCCGAGCCGCGCGAAGGCATGCTCGCCTTCATGGAGAAGCGCCCACCGAATTGGGTCCCCGAGGGTCTGTTCCCGAACGAGCCCAACGACTGAGCTGGTTCAGGGCCGCACGGCGCGCAGACAGAAGTCGGTGACGCCGTCGACCTCGGACCGCGTCGGCTCGGCCTGCCGCCACAAGCAGTCCGAGAGCATGCCGAGCGTCGCGTGTGCGGCGAGGGCGGCGTCGAGCTCGGGGGCATCGCTGCCCAATGTGGCAAACGGCTCGTGGAGCAAGGACGCCAACGGCGCGCTGGCGAAGTGGCGTCCGGCGGTCAGCCCGCCGCCGACGCCGCTCCCGTTCCACAGCACCGCGAGCGTGGTGGCGGCGACGTCCCCGTCCGCCTGCCCGAGCACGCCTTCGACCCAACGCCGGACCTGGCCCTCGGGCGTGCGCCCCTTGGACATCTGGTGGGCCAGGTAGCCGCGCAGGCGCTCGGCGCCGTCTTCGAGCAATGCGTTGACGAGGTCGTCCTTGGATCGAAAGTGCCGGTAGAACGCGTCATTGGAGAGGCCGGCCGCGGCGACGATGTCGGCCACGCGTGGCCGCGCGGCCGTGCCGTTCGTCCGCATGAGCGCGAGCGCCGCATCGAGCAGGCGCCGCACCTCGCCGGCGTACTCACTCTCACGCTTGGCCAGACTGCGTCGCACGATCCGGTCGGCGATGCCGGCCTCTGGATTCGGTATTGCGTTCTTGATAGCCAGAATCATATTCTGGACCCAAGACCGAGGGAGGCCGCCATGGCGTGGGATTTCGAGACCGATCCCGAGTACCAGAAGAAGCTGGACTGGGCCGACCAGTTCGTCCGCGAGGAGGTCGAGCCGCTCGATCTGGCCTTCCCACACCTGCAGTTCACGCCGCTCGAGGGCAAGCGCCGCGAGGCCATCGACCCCCTGAAGCAGGAGGTGCGGCGCCAAGGGATGTGGGCCACGCACCTCGGGCCGGAACTGGGCGGCCAGGGGTTCGGCCAGTTGAAGCTCGCCCTGCTGAACGAGATCCTGGGCCGCTCGTCCTGGGCGCCCATCGTGTTCGGCTGCCAGGCGCCGGACACGGGGAACGCCGAGATCATCGCCCACTACGGCACCGACGAGCAGAAGGCGCGCTACCTCCAGCCCTTGCTCGAAGGCGAATGCTTCTCGAGCTACTCCATGACCGAGCCCCATGCCGGCGCCGACCCGACGCTGTTCAAGACGCGGGCGGTCAAGGACGGCGACGAGTGGGTCATCAACGGTTGGAAGTTCTTCTCCTCCAACGCCAAGACGGCTTCGTTCCTGATCGTCATGGCCGTCACGAATCCCGATATCAGCCCCTACAAGGGCATGTCGATGTTCCTGGTCCCGACCGACACCCCCGGCGTCAACATCGTGCGCAACGTCGGCCTCTATGGCGAGCCACTCAACGAGGGGTCCCATGCGCTCATCCACTACGAGGACGTGCGCGTGCCGGAGGACGCACTGCTGGGGGGTGACGGCCAGGCGTTCGTGATCGCCCAGACGCGGCTCGGTGGGGGGCGCATCCATCATGCGATGCGGACCATCGGCATGGCGCAGAAGGCGATCGACATGATGTGCGAGAGGGCGCTCAGTCGCGAGACGCAGGGCAGTCTCCTGGCCGACAAGCAGTTCGTGCAGGGATACATCGCCGACTCGTATGCACAGCTGGTGCAGTTTCGCCTGTTCGTGCTCTACACGGCGTGGGAAATCGACAAGTACAACGACTACAAGCGAGTCCGCAAGGACATCGCGACGTCCAAGGTCGTCATGCCCACCGTGCTGCACGACATCGCCTGGCGCGCCATGCAGGTGCACGGTGCGCTGGGGACGACCAACGAGATGCCGTTCTTCGGCATGATCCATGGTGCCGGCGTCCTCGGCCTGGCCGACGGCCCCACCGAGGTCCACAAAGTGACCGTCGCCCGGCAAGTGCTGCGCGACTACCAGGCGAGCGACGACGACATGTGGCCGACCCAGTGGCTGCCCAAGCGCCAGGCGGCGGCGCGGGAGAAGTTTGCGGACTACCTCGAGGCGGAGGCCGACAACCTGTGAGCAGCACCTGGGAGACCACGGTCGAGGCGGCCGTACCCGTGATCGCCGACGTCGACGGGTTGTCGCGCGTGGCTCGACGTCGAGGGCCTGGGTGTCGGGGCCCCGCTCGAGCACCGCTACATCTCCGGCGGGAGCCAGAACGAGATCTACGAGCTGCGGCGAGGCGACCTGCACTGCGCCATGCGCATCCCGCCGCCGACCGCTCCCGCGCCACGCGACGACGGCATCGTGCGTGAGTGGCGGATCATCGAGGCCCTCAACGGGACGAACGTCCCCCACACCGAGGCGATCGCGGTCTGCACCGACCAGTCGGTGCTGGGCCGTACCTTCTACCTCATGGGCTTCGTCGACGGCTGGTCCCCCATGTCGACGCGCCGGCAGTGGCCCGAGCCGTTCGACCACGACCTCGAGGCGCGGCGCGGATTGGCGCTCCAGCTGGTGGAGGGCATCGGGCTGCTGTCGCGGGTGGACTGGCAGGCCAAGGGGCTGGCCGACCTGGGCCGGCCCGAGGGGTTCCACGAGCGCCAGGTGGACCGCTGGACCGCGTTCTTGGAGCGCATCAAGGGCCGCGAGCTCCCCGGCTTCGACGAGTCCGCCGCCTGGCTGCGGGCGCACCGGCCACTCGACTACGTGCCCGGGATCATGCACGGCGACTACCAGTTCGCCAACGTCATGTTCATGGACGGCGCGCCCGCCCGCCTGGCCGCCATCGTCGACTGGGAGATGGGCACCGTCGGCGACCCGAAGCTCGACCTCGGTTGGGTCATGCACTCGTGGCCCGATGACACCTCCGACGACGAGGACCGAGCCGGTGGTTATGTCGACATGACCGGGATGCCGTCGCGCGACGCCATGCTGGCGCACTACGCCGCGACCTCGGGCCGGCAGGTCGACGACATCGACTACTACTGCGTGCTGGCCAAGTGGAAGCTGGCGGTCGTGCTCGAACAGGGCTTCCAGCGGGCGGGGGACGACGAGAAGTTGCAGGCCTTCGGTCCGATCGTGCTCGAGCTCATGCAGGGCGCAGCCGACCTGGCCGAATCCACCGACTATTCGGTGCTCGCTACGGCCTGACGTGCGCGCCGCCCTGTGCCGCTCCTACGGCGGCCCCGAGGTCGTGGAGGTCACCGACGTCCCGGCTCCCGAGCTGGCCGCCGGTTCAGCGCGGGTCCGGGTCCACGTCGGCGCGGTCAACTTTCCAGACGTGCTCGTCGTCGCCAACACGTACCAGGTGTCCGCCCCGACACCGTTCATTCCCGGCAGCGAGTTCGCCGGTGAGGTCGTCGAGCTGGCGGAGGGGGTCGACGCCGTGGCCGTCGGCGACCTCGTCTGCGGGTCCGTCTTCATCGGCGCGTTCGCCGAAGAAGTCGTGGTCGCGCCATCCTCGCTGGCCCGCATCCCAGCCGGCGTCGAGGCGCGGGTGGCGGCCGCGTTCGGAGTGGCCTACCGCACCGCGTACCACGTGCTGCGCTCGGTGGCCGAGTTGCGACCAGGCGAGGAACTGGTCGTGCTGGGCGCCGGTGGCGGCGTCGGCTCGGCCGCCGTGCAGCTGGGCGCGCTGCTCGGCGCCACGGTCACGGCGGTGGCCTCGTCGCCGGAGAAACTCGACGCCGCGAAGTCCTGCGGCGCGTCCCGGCTCATCGACCATCGCGCCGGCGACCTGCGCCAGGCGCTGCGCGACGCCCTGCCCGGCGGGGCCGACGTCGTCGTCGACCCGGTCGGTGGTGCCCTGTCCGAGCCGGCGCTCCGGTCGCTGCACTGGGGTGGGCGCTTCGTCACCGTCGGCTTTGCCTCGGGGACGATCCCGCGGATACCTCTTAACTTGGTGCTCCTGAAGGGTGTGCACGTCCTCGGATTCCAATTCCGCGACTTCGCCACCCACCGGCCCGACGACATGGCCCGGAACGAAGCCGAACTCTTCGAGCTCCTGGCCCAGGGCCGGGTGCACCCGGTGATCGGTGCCACGTTCGAATTGGCCGAGACGGCGTCCGCCCTGCGACACGTGGCCGAGGGCCACGCGGTCGGCAAGGTGGTGCTCCAGGTGGCACCGGTCTAATATCGACGTCGATGTCAGAAGCAGAGGGAGGGGCGCCGTGAGCGCGACCGCAGTGATGAAGGGCGTCCGCATCCTCGAGGTGGCGGAACACACGTTCGTGCCAGCGGCCTCGGCACTGCTGGCCGACTGGGGCGCCGACGTGATCAAGGTGGAGCCGACCGAGCGCGGCGACGCCATGCGCGGGCTGGCGGCGACGGGCGTCGTGTCCATCAGCGGCGACGTCCACGCGCTGCTCGAGCATTCGAACCGGGGCAAGCGCAGCCTCGCGCTCGACCTCAGCACGCCCGAAGGGCTCGACATCCTCTACAAGCTGGCGGCAACAGCCGATGTGTTCCTCATCAACAAGCTGCCCCGCGTGCGCAAGAAGCTCAAGATCGAGCTCGAGGACATCCGCGCCCACAACCCCCGGATCATCTACGTCGCCGGCACGGGGCAGGGCGAGCGGGGGCCCGACTCCGACAAAGGCTCCTATGACTCCTTGGCCTTCTGGTACCGGCCGGGCGTCGCGCTGGGGGTGAAGCCCGCCGACTCGGACTACATCCCCAACCCACCCGGACCGGGATTCGGCGACTCCATCGGCGCCATGACGATCGCTGGCGGGATTATGGGGGCGCTGTTCCATCGCGAGCGGACCGGCGAGGCGACCACGGTCGACGTCTCGCTCCTCGGCACCGGCATGTGGGCCATGGGCCAGGCCTTCGCGCTCTCGCTCGTGGCCAACGTGCCCTGGGGGGGCCCGCCGTCGGGTTCGCCGCGCCTCAACCCACTCGTGCGCAACTACCTGACCAAGGATGAGCGTGCCCTCTCCTTCTGCTGCCTGCAGGCGAGCCGCTACTGGGGCGAGCTGTGCGAGGCGGTGGGTCGTCCCGAACTCGCGACCGATACTCGCTTCGCCGACCACGCGGCCCTGCTCGAACACAGCACCGAGGCGCAGGAGGCGATGGAGATCGCCTTCGCCGAGCACACGGTGGCCGAGTGGCGCGAGCGGCTGGCCGACTTCACCGGCCAATGGTGCGTCGTGCAGGACACACTCGAATGTGCCGTCGACCCGCAGAGCATCGCCAACGGCTACATGCAGGACTGCCAGACCGCGTCGGGCACGCCGTTCCAGATGGTGGCCGCGCCGGTGCAGTTCGGCAGCGCGCCCGCCCCGGCGCACCGCGCTCCCGCATTCAACGAGCACGGCGACCTCATTCTCGAGGAGATCGGAATCGACTGGGATACCATCGTGGACCTCAAGGTCCGCTCCGTCGTCGGGTAAGGACGCGCCCGCGCGTCAGTCAGGAGAGAGCACATGTCACTGTTCGATGCATTCCGTTACGACGGCAAGCGGGTCCTGGTGGTCGGCGGTGCCACGGGTATGGGGGCCGCCGCCGCCGAGCTGGCCCTCGACGCCGGCGCCGAGGTCGTGGTGATGGACTACGCCGAGGTCAAGCTCGCCGGAGCCAAGGCCATCCACGTGAACCTGGGCGACAAGGCCTCGATCGACGCCGGCGTCGACGAGTGCGGCGGCCCGGTCCACGCGCTCATGGCGTGCGCGGGCGTGGCCGACGGGACGCCCAACATCGAGAAGATCAACTTCGCCGGGCACCGGCACCTCATTGAGCGGATGCTCGGCGGCGGGATGTTGCCGCGCGGCTCGGCCATCGGCTTCATCTCCTCGGCGGCCGGACTCGGCTGGGAGGCCAGCTGGGACCAGGTGCAGGAGTACCTGGACACTCCCGATTTCGACTCCGCTTCGGCCTGGGCCATCGAGCACGGCTGGGCCGACTACTTCCACTCGAAGCAGGCGGTCTGCGGTTACGTGGCGCGCCAGGCCTTCCCGCTGCTCAAGCAAGGTATCCGGATCAATGCCATCTGCCCTGGTCCGACGGACACCCCGCTGGCCCAGGCGAATGCGGAAATGTGGCTCGGTTTCGGCGCCGACTACCGCGAGGAGGCGGGCGTCGAGGCGTCGACGCCGCTCGAGCAGGCCTACCCCTTGGTGTTCCTGTGTAGCGACGCTGCCGCGGCAATCTCGGGCATCACCCTGATCAGCGACGTCGGCTACATCAGCTCGGGTATCACGGAGTCCTATCCGCCGGCGTCGGCTGCCGCGGGGTTCCTGCTCGGCCGCATGTAGGAACCGGCGCTCGCGGCGCCGGGTCCCGAGGAGAGGAATGACGACGACGGTTGAGGGCGAGGAGGCGGCGGCACGACGCCACGTACTCCAGGAACTGGGTTGGGAGGTGACGCCCGGAGAGGGCGCGGTCGGGCGCATGACCGGCTCGGCCCTCGTCGTTCCCGAGATGCACGCGCCCGGGACACCACATCTGCGCACGTCCATCCTCGCGGCGTGGGCCGACGTGCTGGCCGGCTACCTCGCCGTCGCGACCGTGGGCCCACGGGTGCCCGTCACGCTCGAGCTCGACGTGCACCTGTACCGACCGGCACCGGGCGCGGGCGTCGTCCGCGGCGAGGGGAAGGTGATCAAATCGGGCCGTTCCGTGTTCGTGGCCGGCGTCGACTTCTCGGGCGAGGACGGCGAGCCGTTCGGCTTCGCCGCCGCGTCCTTCATGGCGGCGCCGGACGAGCGGCTGAGAATTGCGGCGCTCGGCGCCCGCTCCCGGCTCGCGACGGGCACGCGGTTGACCGTGCCGTTCGCCACCCGCGCCGGCTGCGAGCGGCGCGGGCTCGGCGTGGCGGTGCTCGCCCACTCCGACGAGGTGCTCAACGCGTCGAACACGGTCAACGGCGGGCTCATCGCGCTGGCCGCCGAGGAGGCGGTGCTGTCGCTGGCACCGGGGACCAGCCTGTCGTCCCTCGACCTGCGCTATCTGCAGCCGGCCCGGATCGGACCCGTGGTGGCCACGGCGGAGGTGCGGGACGGACTCGGACGCGTCGAGGTGCGGGACGAGGGGAACGAAAACCGTCTCTGCGTCGCGGCGACGACCCGAACCTTCGGCTCATAACGGGGCGACGGGGGGGGCGGATGGAGGCGCAGCGCCGGGGCGGCAAACTCGCCATGAGCGCAGCCGAGCGCGACGCCTTTCTGTCGTCCGAGCGCACCTGTCGCGTGGCGAGCATCGGACGCGACGGTGCCCCGCACGTCACGCCCCTGTGGTTCGCGTGGGACGGCGCGGCGCTGTGGCTGACCTCGATTGTGCGGAGCCAGCGCTGGGCCGACCTGCAGCGCGACAACCGGGTCAGTGTGATCGTCGACGCGGGTGGCCCGTTCACCGAGCTGCGCGGGGTGGAACTGCGAGGCGTGGCCGAGGTGGTCGGTGAGGTGCCGCGCACCGGGGAGCCGGTACCCGAACTCGAGGCGCCGGAGCGGATCTTCGCGGACAAGTACGCGGGAGGGCGGGTGCGGCACGACCGGCGCCACGCCTGGCTCCGGGTGACGCCGGCCAAGATCGTGAGCTGGGACTTCCGCAAGATGGGCGGCTGAGCCGTTCTGCTACTCTGCGCTGCGAAATCGAGATGAGCATTCTCGTGATCGGAGAACGCCCATGGCACCTCAACGCAGCGTCGCCGACGGAATCTTCGAGTGGCCGTCCGACGAGCCCCGGGTCCACGCTTCGCGCTGCGACGCGTGTGCCTTCGTCACCTTTCCGGCACAGGATGCCTGCCCCAGCTGCGGGGGCGACAACGTGACGTCGGCGCTGCTGTCGCGGACGGGCACGCTGTGGACCTGGACCCGCCAGCGCTTCCAACCGAAGAACCCGCCCTACGCGGGGCGGGAGCCGGCCGACGAGTTCGTGGCGTTCGGGGTCGGCTTCATCGAGTTGCCCGAGGGCCGCATCGAGGCCCGGATCGCCGGAGACGCCGACCAGGAGCTCCGCATCGGGATGCCCATGGAGCTCACGGTCGTGCCTTTCACGACCGACGCGGACGGCACCGAGGTGCTCACGTACGCATTCCGACCGGTGAAGGAGGGTTGACACCATGGACGACGTCGCCATCATCGGGGTGGGCCTGCACCCCTTCGGCCGGTTCAAGGGGCTGTCCGCCATCGAGATGGCGGCCAAGGCGACCCGCCTCGCTCTTGCGGACGCCGGCATCACGTGGAAGGACATCCAGTTCGCCTTCGGGGGGAGCTACGAGGTCGACAACCCCGACGCCGTCGTCAACTTCCTCGGTCCGACGGGACTCTCCTTCACCGACGTGTACAACGGCTGCGCCACCGCGGCGAGCGCGCTCACACAAGCGGCCAACACGCTGCGGCTCGGCGACCACGACCTCGGCATCGCCATCGGCATGGACAAGCACCTCCCCGGCGCCTTCGCTGCCGACCCGGTCGACTACGGCGTGCCGAGCTGGTACGGCGAGACGGGACTCTTCCTCACGCCGAAGTTCTTCGCCATGAAGATCCAGCGCTACATGCACGACTTCGGCATCACTCCGCAGACCCTGGCCAAAGTGGCGGCGAAGAACTATCGCAACGGCGCGCTGAACCCGAACGCGTTCCGTCGCCAGCCGCTCAACGAGGAACAGATCCTCACCTCGCCCATGGTCAACGACCCGCTCACTCAGTACATGTTCTGCTCACCCGACGAGGGAGCGGCCGCCGTCGTCCTGTGCCGCGCCGAGATCGCGCACCGCTACACGGCGAAGCCGCTCTACCTCAAGGCGTCGGTCGTGCGCACCCGGCGCCTCGGCGCCTTTGAGGTGCACAGCCCGTGGCTCCCGCTCGAGCGGGCGGACTCGCCGACGGTCGACGCCTCGCGGGCCGCCTACGACATGGCAGGCCTCGGGCCTGAGGACGTCGACGTCGTCCAGCTCCAGGACACCGACGCCGGGGCCGAAGTCATCCACATGGCCGAGAACGGCTTCTGCAAGGACGGTGAGCAGGAGGCGCTGCTCACCGAGGGCGCCACCGAGATCGGTGGGTCACTCCCGGTCAATACCGACGGTGGCCTTATCGCCAATGGCGAGCCGATCGGCGCCTCGGGCCTGCGCCAGATCCACGAGCTGGTGTTCCAGCTGCGCGGGGCGGCCGGCGACCGCCAGGTCCGCGGAACGCCGCGCGTCGGCTACAGCCAGCTCTACGGCGCGCCCGGCACGGCCGGCGTGGCGATCGTGTCGACCTAGAGGTCCGCCTGAGGGTCAGGCGGCGAACGGCAGCTTCATCACGCCGGCCAGGTTGCCGCCCATCACCTTGGCCACGTCCTCGTGGGGCAGGCCGTCGAGCTCCTTCACGTAGGTGAGCGGCTCGGCCATCCCCTCGATGTGCGGGTAGTCGGACCCGAACACGACCCGGTCGGCGCCGATCAGGTCAATGAGGCCGATGGAGTCGTCCTCGTGGAAGGGGTGGACCCAGATGTTGCGTTTGAGCACCATCAACGGGTCCTCGTCGTAGAGATGCGGCTCGCGCTCGTAGGAATGCGTGATCGCGTCGACGATCGGGCGCACCCAGGCGGACCCGTTCTCGACGGGCAGGATCCGCAGGGTGGGGAAGCGGGTGAGCAACCCGTGCCCGATGAGCGAGGCGACCGTGTCAAAGATCCCCCGGCTCTGCGTGTGGGCGATGTCTCCGAAGGCCGACTTGCCGCCCGCGAAGGGCAGGAGCTCGCCACCCCGTCGTCCCTCCCACTGGTCGTAGTAGCGGGTGAGCCCGTCGTCCGACGCGTGCATGCCCACCGCTATGTCGAACTCGGCGACGCGCTGCCAGAAGGGGTCGAACTCGGGCAGCGCGAACGACCGGCGGCCCTCGTAACCGGGAACCGGCGCCGGGCGGACCAGGATGATCTTCGCCCCGCGCTCGACGACCCACTCGAGCTCCTTGATCGCCTCGCTCACGATGGGCAGGGTGATGACCGGGGTCGGGAAGATCCGGCCCTCGTAATTGAAGGTCCAGTGCTCGTGCATCCACTGGTTGAGCGCGTGCACCACGACGTGGGTGGCCTTCGGGTCGTCGGCCAGGCGCTCCTCCAGCAGGCTGGCCAGCGTCGGCCACATCAACGCTCGGTCGAGGCCGAGCTCGTCCATGATCTTCAGCCGCGGCTCGGGGGCGAAGAACCCTTCGGGTGACCGCATCGCCTCGCCGATCAGCTCACGACGAGATTTGCCCTCGGGGTTGCCTTCCTTGAAGTACGCCTCTTGTGCGCCGGGCCGGCCCACCACCTCAAAGGTCGGATTCGGGATGTAGTCGGAGATGACGTTGCGGACCGCGATCTTGGTGCGCCCGTTCACCTGGACGTACTTGACCAGCCCGTCGTACTCCGGAGGCAAGAACTTGGTGAAGGCATCCGTCGTCTCGTACATGTGGTTGTCCGCATCGAAGACGGGAAAGTCGACAACGGTCCTGAGCATGGCCACCTCCGTGATTCCGCAGTCACCTCAGGCGCAGCTAGCGCACCTGAGTTTTCAACATCGACGTCAATATTATACCCTGGTGCGGAGCCGCAGCCAAACCGGTTGGAGGCTTGGTCGCCGGCCCGCCACGGGCTTGCGGGAGAAGGAGGTCCAGGAGTGGCGACCTACGTGCTGGTCCACGGCGGGGGTCACGGAGGGTGGTGCTACCAGCGAGTGGCGCCGATCCTGCGCGCGCACGGGCACGAGGTGTACACGCCGACGTTGACCGGACTCGGAGAGCGGGCCCACCTGCTGGACGACCGGGTCGATCTCGAACGCCACGTCACCGACGTCGCGGCCGTCCTGCAATTCGAAGACCTGCACGACGTGATCCTGGTGGGACACAGCTACGGCGGGATGGTGATCACCGGCGCGGCGGACCGTGCCGCCGAGCGGGTTGGTCGGCTGGTGTACCTCGACGCCGCCACACCGCGCAACGGAGAGTCACTGGTCGACCTGGCCGGACCGGTGATCAACGCGGTGCGACCGATGGGCCAGGTCGTCGACGGCATCGAGTTGGTGCTATTGCCAGGTCCCGACGCCGGACTGCTCTACGGCGTGACCGACCCGTCGGACCTGGCGTGGATGGCGGAGCGGCTGACGGGCCATCCCTGGAAGTGCTTCGAGCAGCCGCTGGCGCTGCGCAACGAGGACGCGCTGTGGGCAATCCCGCAGTTCCACGTGGTCTGCGCGTCGACCCTCGCGACGCGTGACCGCGAGCAAATGGCGCGGGCCAAGGCCGCGGGTCACCTCTGGGATATTGACACCGGCCACGACCTGATGATCACCGAACCAAAGAGGACGGCCGATGCGTTGCTGCAGGTGGCCGCGGCGTGACCGGAACCGGCGGCCCAAGTCGTGTATTCATTGTCTGCCGGGAAGCAACCGGCTGATCGTTGGGGGTGGAGCATGAGAGCAGAGGGGCACATGGGTACTTCGAGTCGGCGCGCGTCGCGCCACCTGGGCCGGCTGAGTCTGGCCCTCGTCACGCTGGGTGGCATGGCAGTCGGCGTGAGCGCGGTTGACGGCACGGCCGGCGCCGCGACCTCCGGAGCGCCGATCACCCTTGCCATGATCACCTCGCTGACCGGGGAGGGCTCGTCGGAGTTCAGCCAAGCTCCCGCGGGGTTCAACGCGCGCATTGCCCTGCAAAACGCCGAAGGAGGCGTCGACGGACACAAGCTCGTCGGCATGGTCCTCGACGACCAGACCAGCCCCACCGCGATCGCCACGGCGGTGCAGGATGCCCTCTCCAAGGGCGTCTTCGGCATCGTCTCCACCAGCCCGCTCTTCTTCCTGGCGGCCAAGGACCCACAACAGCAGGGCGTACCAGTCACGGGCGGGTTCTTTGACGGACCGGAGTGGGGCACGCAGCCGTACACGAACATGTTCGCTTCGGACGCCGGGAGCGTCGACCCCAAGTACCCGGTCAACAGCGGCATCGGGACGTTCTTGAAGCAGCACGGCGGAACCGTCGTGTGCTCGTACGGCTACGGCATCTCACCTTCCTCGACCCGGTCGGCCGTCGGGACGGCCGACTCGTTTGAGCGCGTCGGCGGCAAGGTCGGGCAGCTGGACACCACGATTCCCTTCGGTTCGGTGGCGATGACCACACCCGCCCTCGTCGCCAAGCAGAAGGGGTGCAACGCCTTCTACGCCGGGCTGGACGACAACTCGAACTTCGCCCTGGCCGAAGCGCTCAAGCAGGCCGGGGTGAAGCCGAAGGTCATGGTCTTCCCCACTGGCTTCGAGCCCACTCTGATCAAGTCCCCCGCCTGGAGTTCGGTCCAGGGCGGCTACTTCGACTCGGAGTTCCGTCCGTTCCAGGTCCCCGACGCCGGCACGCGTCAGATGCAATCCGCGCTCGAGAAGTACGAGCACTTCACGGGCAGCGAATTCCCGAACTTCAGCCAGTACGAGTCATGGATGGGCGCTGACCTGATGATCAAGGGACTGGAGCTTGCCGGCAAGAATCCCACCCAGGCCGGGGTCATCCATGCGCTACGCAGCCTGAAGAGCTACAACGGCAACGGGCTCCTGCCCGAGTCGATCGACTACTCAACGATCTTCGGGCACGACCTACCCAAGCTGTGCGGGTGGTACATGATCGCCGAGAAGAACGGCTTCGTACCCTCCTCGACCACCCCGGTCTGTGGCAAGGACGTGCCGGGGACGACGACTGTGCAGTCCTGACTTCGGCTGGTCCGCTCGGGACGCGGACCGGTCAACCCTCGATGGAGATGGCGTTCTTCGGGCAGGAACGCACCGCTTCCATGAGTTGCTCACGCAGCTCCTCCGGAGGGTTCTCGTTCAGCACGTACAGGAAGTCGTCGTCGCGCACCTCGAACACCTGGGGGAGGATGCCCATACAAAGGGCGTTGCTCTCGCACTGGTCGAAATCGACGACGACACGCATCAACGTTGCCTTTCTTGGATTGAGCAGCCATATCGATGTTAGATCGGCTGCCGCGGCCGGCGGTCCCCCTCGACCCGCCGGATCAGATCCTCGATGTAGGCCACCGTTTCGGCGTGCCCGGTCGACATCCCCAGCATCTCCTGCTCGATACCGAGGAAGGTCGAGATGCTGGTCAACAGCACAGCGCACACGATCGGCGGGTACTCGTTCGCATCGATGTCATAGCGCGCCAGGACGGTACGGAGACCTTCGAGCAGCTCAGCCCGGTACTGTTCGGCCGACGCTCCGATCTCGGCCCGGATCGCCTTGCGATGATTGGCCAAGGCGGCGAATTCCATCGTCAGTGCGGTCCCGCGCGGGTCGCGCTGCAGGTCCCATAGGGACCACAACGGCTGGTCCGACGAGAGCGCACGTCCCTGGCGCTCTTGAGCCTGCTCGGCACGGCGGCGGAACAGCGCCAGGAACAAGTCGTCCATCGTGCGGAAGTAGTAGTGGACGAGCTGCGGCTTGAGCCCGGCACGAGCAGCCACGCGCCGCGAGGACACGGCGGCGTAGCCCTCCTCGAGCATGAGCTTCTCGGCTGCGTCGAGCAAGACAACGCGCGTCTTGGAGGTCTCGGCGCCCAGCCGGCGTTCGGCGGTCGTAGTCATCATCGGCCCCTCAGATGTACATGCCTCCGTTGACCCCGATGATCTGGCCGGTGATGTAGCCCCCTTCGTCGGAGCACAGGTACGAGCAGGCGCTCGCAATGTCCTCAGGGGTACCGGCCCGCCCGAGCGGGATCATCTTGCTCATGATCTCGACACTCGGGACGTGCCCTTCCTCTTCTCCCTTTCGGGCCATCGGCGTGTCGACGATGGTCGGGGGGATCGTGTTCACCGTGATCCCATGATGGGCGAGTTCGCGCGCAAAGGCCTTCGTGAGCCCTATCACGCCGCCCTTGGACGCAACATAGTGAGCCATGTTGGGTGCGCCGGACTGGGCGCTCGACGAGGAGATGGTGACGATGCGCCCCCACCCCGCCTCGATCATGTCGGGCACGGCCAGCTGCAGGCAGGTAAACGTCCCGGTGAGGTTCACCGCCAGGACCCGGTCCCACTTCTCGGGCGAGATTTCTGCGATCGGGTCGAACGCTTCGATCCCCGCACTGGTGACGACGATGGTCACCGGTCCGAGACCCTGACGGACCGATTTGTACACACGGTCCATCGCAGAGCGGTCTGCCACGTCGGCCTGGTGGGCGACCGCTGTGTGACCTTTGCCCGTGAGCTCGGCCATGACCCGGCGAACACCGTCGCCATCGAAGTCGAGGAGCGCCACCGCGTGCCCATCGCCGGCGAGCCGCCGGGCGACGCCCTCACCGATGCCCGACGCGGCGCCGGTGACCACCGCCACCCGGGGGCTCACTTGGACACCTCGGCCGGCGTGAACTCAAGGTAAAGCTTGTGCAGGCCGCGCAGCACCCATGTCGGCTCGTACTGGAAGTGCCGCTCCGTCGGCGGACCGTGATGCTCCTCGGCGAGCCGGATGTCGCGCATGCGGTCGAGAATGCGCTCGATGCTCACCCGGCCTTCGGCCCGGGCCAACGGACCACCCGGACACGCGTGAACGCCCCGCCCGAAGGCGATGTGGACCTTGGCGTTGGGCCTGTCCAGCCGGAACTCCTCCGGGCACTCGAACAGCCGTGGGTCGCGGTTGGCCGCGCCGTTCAGGAGCATCACCGGCGTGCCGGCCGCGATGTCGACGCCCGCAACGCTGACGTGCCGCCGGGCCAGGCGGAAGTCCGCCTTCACCGGGCTCTCGATGCGCAGGGCCTCCTCGATGAAGCCCGGGATCCGTTCCTTGTGCGCCCGCAGCTCGTCCTGGAGCTCGGGATACTCGGCCAGGTACTTCAACGCGACGGCCAGCAGCCGGGCCGTCGTCTCCTGCCCAGCGGCGAAGAGGAAGGTCGCCGTCCGCACGACGTTGGTGACGTCCGGCACCGAACCGTCGGGATACGTCGCGAGTGCGAGGCTCGTCAGCACGTCGTCTCGTGGATTCTTTCGGCGGTCCTCGATGTACCGGGTGAACCAGTCGTCGCACCAACCGAGGGCGTTGCTCGCCATGTCCTTCCTCTCGGCGCCGAGCTTGCCCGGCGTCATGCCGAGGCCGAATCCCTCGCGGAACCGCTCGTGGTCCGACTCGGGAACACCGAGGACGTCCGCCACGACGAGCATCGCGAACGGCTGCGAGTAGGCGCTGATGAACTCACAACGGCCGGCGCCGACGAACTCGTCGATCTGGCGATCGGCGAGCCGCCACATGAAGGCTTCGTTTTCCTTGAGGCGCTTCGGCGTCAACAACCGCATGATCAGGGCCCGCTCCTGCGTGTGCTGCGGCGGGTCCATCGTCACCATGTGCTCGAACATCGGCAGCACCTCGCGGTTGTTGTCGATGATCTCGCTGATGTCGTCACCCTCGAGGGGGACCGGGAAGCTGGCAAAAGGCCCGATCACCGAGTTGCAGGACGAAAAGTCCTCGTTGTTGAGATAGATCTCCGACGCCTCTTCGTATCCGGAGACGGCGACCACGCCGTGGTGGGCGGTCGGCTGCACGGGGCAGCGCGATCGCAGGTGGTCGAAATACGGGTATGGGTCCTCGAGCAGCGATTCGTCCGTGAAGAAGTCAACTGACTCATAGTCCGCCATGGGTGCTCCTCCCCCGACCACTTGCGCTGAGCAGGTGCTCAGCGCGTATGCTGAGCGAGTGCTTAGCACGTGGTCGCTGACAGCGTCAACGGGTGACCTCGTCAGGGTGCAGGAACGCTTCGAAGCCCGACACCAAAAGTGCAGTTCAAACGGGTGAATCACACCGAAAGATCGGTCGGAGAAGGGCGTTTCCTAGCTTAGAGAAGCTCGGTTCTCTCCCGGGGTGGGCCTGTGTAGGGGGGCGGCATTTTGAGAACGATGCGACAGGGGGGTGCTTTCGCCGGTACCACGATCCGGCCGGGACTCTCCCAGCGACCCGGCACCGGCCGGCGCGCGGGCATCGTGGCCGTCGCCCTGATCTGCGCTGCCACGATCTTCGCCGGGTGCGGAAGCAGGCGGTCGGACCAAGCCATCGCCGACGCGGCGCACCGGCCGATCGTCGAGGGTTCGCTCACGGGAATCGGATCCGGGCTCAGCGCCGCAGGCACGGGGGGCCAGGCGCTGGGCGGGAGCTCGAGCGGCGTCCCCTGCTCGTCGACAGCGTCGACCACGACCACGTCGACGACCAAGCCGAAGTCGACCACGACCACGTCGAGCACGACGACGACCACCGTCCCTTGCTCCTCGACCGCGGAGGCCAGCGGTGTCCCTGGCAGCGCGAATTCGAGTGGCGTCGGCGGCAACGGGACGGCGGCGCACGGCGCAACATCAACCGGAGCCACGGGCAGCGCCGCCGCCGCCGCCGGTGCCAGGGGGTCGACGATCGCGCTCGGCAACGTCGGCACCTACAGCGGGGTCATCGGCGCAGTCTTCTCGGGCGCCCAGCAAGCAATGGGGGTCTGGCAGGCCTACGTCAACGCGCACGGAGGGCTCAACGGCCACCCGGTCCACGTCTACATCGAGGACGACGGCGCCGACCCCTCGACCAGCGTCTCCGATATCGAACAGGAGGTGACCCAGGACCACGTGATCGCGTTCGTCGGCAACCTCGTCCCGCTGACGGCGAGCGCGGGCGTCTCCTACCTCCAGCAGCAGAACATCCCGGTGATCGGCGGTGACGCCAGCAGCGCGACGTGGTGGCAGAGCCCTGTGTTCTTCCCCCAAGGCGGGAGCGACTTGGGGGACGACCAGGCGGTCTTCACCATCAAGGCGGCAGCGGCACGAGGCGACACGAAGATGGGCGTCGTGTATTGCGTGGAGGACCCTACGTGCTCAAACGGCATCCAGACCCTGATTCAGCCGGGCGGAGGACAGGCTGCCGGCGTTACGACCGTCTACTCGTCGTCGATCAGCATCACCCAACCCGATTTCACTGCGAACTGCCTCAACGCCAAGCAGGCCGGCGCGAACTTCATCTACTTCGCGGGAGACGGTGACAGTCTCCGGCGGATGGCGGACGACTGTGCCGCGCAGGGATACAAACCACTCTTCGTCGGCGACAGCATCGCCATCACCGCCAACCTGGCCTCGGATCCAAATCTCAACGGGTTGCTGGCCGGCCAGACCGACTTTCCGTGGGTGGACAGTTACACGCCTGCGCAGGCGGCGTATCAACAGGCCGTCAAGCAATACGATCCACAACTTGCGAGCTCGGCCACGACGGCCGCCGAGTGGACCGCCGGTATGCTCGCCGTCGCCGCCTCGAGCGATCTCACCGCGACACCCACCTCCGCGGGAATTCTTCCAAGGGTTGTGGAGCATCAAGGGCAACAATCTGGGCGGGATCGCCCCTCCGCTCACGTTCAACGCCAACGCGCCGGCAACACCCTCCAACTGCTTCTTCCTGATGACGCTGCAGGGCGGCCAATTCGTCGATCTCAACAAGGGAGCATCGCAATGCGTGTCGTGATTGGTGCGCGCCTTCCCGGCGCTCGAGAAGAAGGAGGGTTGGATGGACGTCGGTAAGTGGCTCCGTCTGCAATGGGATCGTGTGTTGGCGTGGGCGCTCGTCGTCGCCGGTGCGATCGCGCTCATCGCCGGTTGGGTCGGCGTCAGCGGCTCGGCCTACGCGGCCGGCCAGCTGCCGTACATCATCTCCGGCGGTATCGGGGGGATCTTCCTGCTCGGCGTCGGCGCCACTCTGTGGCTCTCGGCGGATCTTCGTGACGAATGGCGAAAGCTCGACTGCATCGAGGACGCGCTCCGTGAAGTCCGACCCGATCCGGACGAGATCCCCCTCGACCGATGACCGACGTGGTGGCGGGCCGGCGGATCGGCGCGAGAACGAGATCGCTCGAGACACGCCGGCGCACCGGGCCCGCGGTCCCGTCGGTTCTCTGGGGCGCTGAGGACCTCCTCCGTTGGGTCATCACGGTCGGCCTGGGTGGCATCGTGGTGGCAGTGTCCTGGTACGTCTGCGCCGGCGACCTCCAGTTCAGCCAACAGGTCGGGCCGACCGATGCAGCCATCGCCGGGCTGCTGCTGGCGGGCGTTGGCAACGTCGCCTGGCTCCTCCACGGTCGCCGCGCCCTCGGCGAAAGGCGACGAGCCCTCCTGCCCGACGTCACACTCGACAGCCTCGACCGAGCCGCACCGGTCGCAACACGCCGTCGCCAGGGACCGGCGACCGAGACGATGACCTCGGTGCCTTCCGCCTCAGAAGAAGCCCTCTTCGTCGCAGGTGAGGGCATGGAGCGCTTCCACCGTGCCGACTGTGTGCTGGCTGCGGGCCGAACGGGATGGTCCGCCCTGCCGCGCCACGAGCACGAGGCGGCGGGACGGCGTCCGTGCGGGGTGTGCCGCCCGTGAGCAACTCAACGTCGATTCTCCTGCGGCGCGACACCGAGAGCGCCGCGGAACCATGGCGCCAGACGACGGTAAGAGCCGGGGGCATTGTCGCCTTGGTCATCGTTGGCATCGTCCTGACCGCTGTCTTCTCGGTGGGCCCCTACGTCGTCACAGGGATCGCCGACGGATCGATCTACGCCCTGGCCGCGCTCGGCCTGGTCCTTACGTACAAGACATCAGGCATTTTCAACTTCGCCATCGGTGCCCAGGCCGCCGCCTCGGCGTACGTCTTCTACTCCATGCGCGTGACGCTCGGCCTTCCTTGGCCCGTCGCCGCGCTGTGTGCCGTGCTGCTGGTCGGTCTCGTGGGCTCGCTGCTGCTGGAGCGCATCGCGTACTGGCTGACCGGTGCGCCGGCGGCCATGAAGGTCGTGGCCACCATCGCGCTGATCGTGCTGCTCGAGTCGATCCTGACCGGCGCGTACGGCGAGGCCACCATCCAATTCAGTTCGTTCCTGCCCACGAAGGGCATCCACATCTTCGGCGTCACCATCTTGGGCAGCCAGCTGATTGCGTTCGCGCTGGCGATTGTCGCCACGGTCGGCCTGTATCTCTTCTTCAAGCGGACCCGGCTCGGCGTTTCCATGCAAGCGGTCGTCGACTCGCCGACATTGCTCGCTCTCGAGGCGACCAACCCCGTTGTGGTGCGCCGCTACGCCTGGGCCATCGGGTCGTGCTTCATCTCGGTCTCCGGCATGCTGTTGGCCCCGACGCTCGGTATCGATGTCAACATCTACCTCCTCGTCTACATCGCGGCGTTCGGAGCCGCCGCGGTCGGTGCCTTCAGCAGCTTGCCGATCACACTCTTCGCGGCCATGGGCATCGGCATCACCATGAACGTCATGAGCGACAAGCTGGCGGGACAGACGAACCTCGTGGTGGCGGAGCTCTACACGCAGATTCCCTTCCTCGTCCTGGTGGGGGCGCTGTTGCTCGTTCCCCGGACGAAACTGGTCACCCGCGGCGCCGACGCCGTGCGCAAGCTGCGTCCGCCCGCCCGCTTCTCACCGCCCGTCCTGGCCGGAGGCGCGCTGGTGGGCATTGGGATCGCCATCGCCATCCCGTTCGTCGTCGCAGCGGCGTACATCAACCAGTACACGACCGGCATCGGGTTCGCCGTCGTGCTGGCCTCCCTGGGCCTGCTTCTTTGGACCTCAGGCCAGATCTCCCTGTGCCAAATGGCGTTCGCCGCCATCGGTGCCTCCACCTTCGGGCACGCGACGGCCGCTGGCCTGCCGTGGTTGGCCGCCGTTGCCGTCGCGGTGCTGGTCGCCGTGGCCGCCGGAGGCCTGGCAGCGATTCCCTCGTTCCGGCTGTCGGGTGTCTACCTCGCAGTCGCAACCTTCGGATTCGGATTGTTGCTGCAGAACCTGATCTACCCGACGTTCCTGATGTTCGGCCAGTCCGATTTCGTCAACATCCCCCGGCCGCATCTCCTCGGCCTCAACGCCAGTTCCGACCGCGCCTACTACTTCGTCGCGCTGGTTGTGGCGGCACTATGTGCCGGGCTCATCATCGGCCTGCGCCGAAGCCGGCTCGGTCGCCTCCTGCGCGGCATGTCCGACTCCCCCACGGCGCTCGAGGCACACGGGGCCAACACCCGGCTCATGCGGCTGTATGTGTTCGGCGCGGCAGCCGGCATCGCCGCCGTCGGCGGTGTGATCATCGCCGGGGTGACGCAGTCGGCGGGTGGGACGCCCACCGGCCCGTTCGGGTACTTCAACTCGGTCGTGCTCCTCGCAGTGCTCGCCATCTGCGGCAGTCAACCGATCCTGTCCCCGGTGATCGCCGCCTTCCTCTTCGAGGTGGTCAAGATCTACCGGCCCTTCACCAGCACCTGGTTCTCCAACTACGAGGGGGTCTTCTTCGGCCTCGGCGCGCTCGGCGTGGCGGTGGTACCGGGTATGCACCTGCATTTCGCCGGCCGTCGCACTGCCGCGCGCGATGGGCGGAGTCCCGTCACCAGCCGCGCCCAGGAGCCCGTGCCTCCCGAGATCCGCGTCTTGACCAGCGGGACCCGACCCTGATGGAGCTCCAGCCGGATCTGAGCGTCGACGAGGTCACCGTGCGCTTCGGCGGCCTCGTCGCCGTGAACCAGGTCTCGCTGGCCGCCGCCGCCGGCGCCATCACCGGGCTCATCGGGCCGAACGGCGCGGGAAAGACGACGATCTTCAACGCCTGCACCGGGGTGGTCTCCTCGCAGGAGGGACGGATCCGGCTCGGAGAATACGACCTGGGTCACCTGTCCACGTCCGCGCGTGCCGCACTCGGTCTCGGCCGTACCTTCCAACGCATGGAGTTGTTCGACTCCATGACGGTGGTCGAGAACATCGCGCTCGGGCCCGAGGCCTTTCTGGCGGCGCGTCGTCCCTGGAGTCATCTGGCCTGTGCACGCGACCAGCGCCGCGACATCGCCGGTCGGGCCCGCCGGGCCATGGCGCGCTGTGGGATCGAGCCGCTCTCGCGGCTGCGTGTGGTTGACCTCTCGACCGGCCAACGCAGGCTCGTCGAGCTGGCCCGCGCCATGGCGACTCCGTTCCACTTCCTGCTGCTCGACGAGCCGTCGTCGGGGCTCGATGTCCGCGAAACCGAGCGCTTCGGACACATCATCACCGAGTTCGTGGCGGAGACGGGGGTCGGCATTCTCCTCGTCGAGCACGACATGGCGCTGGTCGCAAGCGTGTGCAGCTACACCTACGTGCTCGATTTCGGGAGTCTGATCTTCCAGGGTCCATGCGCGGAGGTCCTGTCCTCCGAGACGGTGCGTGCGGCGTACCTCGGGTCGGACTTCGTGCCGCAGCCCGACGTCAACGAGGAGCTCGCCAACCGTGCTTGAGCTCCGAGACGTCTGCGCCGGCTACGGGACCGGGACGGTCCTCGAGCACGTGAACCTCGTCGTGCCCGACGGCGCAGTCGTAGCGCTGCTCGGACCCAACGGTGCGGGCAAGACGACGCTGCTCCGGGTGGCGTCGGGGTTGCTCCCGCCCTCGTCGGGCCGGGTTCTGCTCGACGGCGTCGACGTCAGCGACGCCACGCCGTACGAGCTGGCGCGCGCCGGCATCTGCCACGTCCCAGAAGGGCGGGGGATCTTCCCGACTCTCAGCGTGGCGGACAACCTCCGTCTCCAGGCGCCGCCCTCGGTCGACCGGCGGGCGGTCGAGTTGGCGTCCGCCGTCTTCCCGCGGCTCCAGCAGCGGCGCAGCCAGGTAGCCGGGACGCTCTCGGGAGGCGAACAGCAGATGCTCGCGCTCTCCCGGGCCTACGTGGCCGAGCCCGTCACGGTACTGCTCGACGAAGTCTCCATGGGCCTGGCACCGAAGATCGTCGACGAGATCTTCGACTACCTGCGTCGCTTGGCTGCCGAGGGTCTCTCGCTGCTCGTCGTCGAGCAGTACGTGGCCCGTGCGCTCGAACTCGCCGACTACGTCTACATCCTCAACCGCGGGCGCATCCGCTTCGCCGGCGAGCCGGGCGAGGTAAAGGACGAGACAGTGCTGGAGTCCTATCTGGGAGCACTGAACGGATGAGACCGCGATCGATCATCACGCGCGTGGGTCGCTCGCGCCGTCTCCGTCTGGTGCAGCTGCTGGCACTGGGCGCGCTGGTGGCGGGTCTCGGGGGTATCGCCGCGGCCTCCCGTGCGGGTGCCGAATCGGGGAACACCGGCTCGACGGGATCCGGGGCCACCAATACCAATACCTTCAACCTCTCGGCGCAGGCCAACGCGCTCGACGTCCTACTCACTGACCCTTCCCTGCCGCTGTCCGGAGACCTCCAATACGAGGTCGGCCCGTGGGGCGCGTCCTCTTCGGTCAACAGCCTGGGCGAGTCGATCTCGGACGCCGGTGCGCCCTACTCTCCTTCGATCGCGTCGCTCCCCGGCACGATCAACGGACTGGGGGCCGGCAATTTCCCCCCCCTGCCGCCGCTGCCCGGTTACGTCTCGGCCAGTTATCCCAGCACACCGGCCGACCTGCAGAGCCAGGCCGGCTATGACATCGCCGCGACGGCGGGGGCCACTACGGCGAAGGGTGCGGTGGGCCTGGGAGTGCAACCGAGCGGCTCGCCCAACTCGACCTTCTTCGCGACCGCGCAGACCGCCGCGAACGGCGACGGCAGCGTCACGCTGACCGCGGCGGCGGGCATGGACCTGCTCGACTTCGGACAGCTCCTCGATCTCGGCAACGTGTCCTCCTCCTTGTCGATGACCCAGCAGGCGAACCAGCCGCCGAAGGTCACGTCGCAGACGACGCTCGGCACGATCACCCTCCTGGGCCAGTCCTCCGGACTGCTCGGCAACGGTGTCAGCGCGTTCGGGGTCGGGGTGCCCATCGACCTCACCACACAGGTGCTCGGGCCCCTCAACGCGCTGCTGTCCAAGGCCGGCCTCAAGTTGACGTATCTGCCGGTGACCTATACCTACACGGACGGGACGAGCAGCACCGGTTCGAGCCCCGACACCTCCAAGACCCTCGAGGCGGTCGACTCAGGTGCCCTGCAGGTCGAGTTCAGTCAGAACATCCCCTCGCAGGGACAGGTCACCCTGACCGCCACCCTCGGGCGCGTCTACCTGTCGACGACCGACACCCCCGGCATCGGCCCCACCGGCAACTCAGGCACCGTGGGGAACACCGGCAGCAGCGTCGCCGGCTCGTCGACCGTCCCCGCCTCAACGGTGGGGAACACAGGCGCCGTGGTGGGGAACACGGGCGCCCTCCCCACCTCGAGCCAACCAGCGAGTGCGACCCCGCCGACCGGGAGCAGCAGCCCTCGAGCCTTGGCGACTCGGCCCGCCTTCGCGATTGAGGAGGGACCACCGATCGAAAGCGTGTACCTCGTCCTGGTCCTCGGAGCGCTCGTGTTGCTGCTGGCCTCACAAGCGGTGCGGTATCTGGCCGTCCGGCTGGCGCTGGGCGGGGGCGGCACATGATCGAACCCAGGACGCACGGTGCAAAGTACGAGGAGGAGCGTCGTTCTATGAATAACCGAATGAAGGAGGAGCGAGGTCACATGGCGTCATCGAATCGCAAGCCGCGCCCAGGGCGGCGGCGGCCCGGCGTGGTCTCCGCGGTCGTGGCCGCCGCACTCGGCGCCATCGCCTCGGTCGTGGCCGTCTCCTCGGCCGGCGCGTCGGCCGCCACGTCCGGGAACTCGGGGAACACGGGCAGCGGTTCGTCGTCGGCGGCGGTCGTCACACCCCTGCTCAAGATGTTCGAATTCGGTAACACGATCGGCTTGCCACTTGCCTGCAGCGACGCGGGTTCTATCGTCTCCATCATCGGGACCCAGACAGGAGGAGCGAAGGTGACTTCGAAGCTCGTCACCGAGCTCGACAGTCAGTGTTCCGAACTCTCCGCCAAGGGCGGGACGTACCTGCAGCAGGCAATCACCCAGAGTCGCGCGCTGAGCTTGCTCAACCCAGCGGTCGACCCGCTGATCGCCGATCTCTCGACGGCACTGAGCACCGCCGGTACCGAGTTCGGACCCTCATTGTCGCCGTTCGGTCCGACCGTCGCCGGGCTCGGGGGCACCGTCACCTTCTTCGAGGGTTCGTGACGTGCTGCGGGCGCTCCCGTGGCCACTCGCCGCCGCGCTGATCGCCGCGCCCCTGCTGCTCGCGGCCTGCGGGGGGCGAGCGCACCTCCCCAGCAACGCTGCGGCGCCCGCGAGTCGCCAGTCGGAAAACGGTGGCGGCGGGTCGCCTGCGACCTCCACCACCGCGGCGGGGTCGAGCACCCCCACGCTCCCCACCCTTCCCGCCGGCTCGAAGCCGGCGACGGCCACGGTGCCCACCGCCACCATCCCGCCGGGCACATCGAACAGCGACCCCACCGAGAAGGCGATCGTGACCGCCTACGAGACCTACCTCCTCGAACTGTCCGGTCTCGACGACAACCTGAGTCAGAGCTACATCGCCCCGCTGGCCGCCGTCACGACGACGCGGCTGGCCCAGGCCAGCGTCCGGCAGGCGGCCGCCATCCTGGCCGCTCAGGAACACGGCGTGGGCACCCTGCGCGACCATCATGTCTCCGTCGTCATGACCGGGTTGGATTCCGCCGCTCTGGCCGATTGCCAAGACGAAAACGACTTCTACCTCGTCAGCGACGATGCGGGCACACCCGACCCATTCGTCCAACGAGGCGACTTCGCGGGGTCGGCGCAGTTGGTCCTGCAGGGAGGCCACTGGTTGGTCGACGTCTTTACGACGACCCACGTGGCTTGCTCGTACTAGCGCGCTCGAATGTCAGCTCTCGGCGCGCACCTGGCCGCCGATGATTTCCAGGCTCGTCGCCGTGGTGGCGAGAGCGCGAGCCGCCATGCCGTGGCTCAGGTGGCCCGCTTCTGCGGCGAAGACCGCTTCGGCGTCCACGAGCAGGCCGAGCCGTAGCCGGTTCGATCCAAGTTGGTCTCCAGCCGGCGACGGAACCGAGCTGACATAGGCCTCGGCGGCGCCGAGCGCGACGGCCATCCGCGCGAGGCGCGACTGCCGCGGATCGCCCACCAAGGCCGCGCGCACCATCGACTGCGTCGGCGCTCCGTCCATCGCCACCTCCGCCACCCACGCCGCCTTCGGCTGGGACCCCGACGACGACGTGCTGCCCGCACCCCACGACGGCACGAGAGGTGCGGCCGGCGCCAGGCCGTCGTCCGACCAGTCCGGGACGTGCGACGAGGCGGCCACGTCGGGGCCGGCCAGATCCGAACCGAGCAGTGGAGCCAGCTCGGCGGTGCCCTGGTCGAACACGATGTCCCCCAACTCACGAATTCGCTGGGAGCTGTTCTGGAGCTGCGTCCGCAACGCCCCTGCCGGGAGTTCGGTGGCCGCCTCGATCACTTGCAGCGACGCGGCGTAGAGCCCGATCCCCGAGGCGTAATCGTCACGTGCGGTCACGTGATCGTTCAGTGGCGGCACGTGCTGAAGCTCGCGGTGTACCCGTTCGAGCGAAGGCAGCTCCCGGGCGAACTCCCGGCGCGCCGTGGCCGCTGACTCCGACCCGCTCGTCCACGCCGCCGCGCCAGTGAGCGCACCGAGAAGGCTCGACTGCAGCGGGCGCAGGTCGCTCACCACGTGTTGGTACCAGACCTGGGCCGTCGCATCGGGTGAGGCCGCGGCGACTTGGTGGGCCGGCCAGATACCGGCACCGGCCAGTACCACCGTGACACCCGCCATGGCACGGCGGGCGAGCATCACAGTCGGCCATCCTACGAAGGACAGCCGGGTCCGCAGCGTCAGCCGTCCACGACGAACGGGTAGATCCGCGTGAAGTCTGCACCCGGCTCTGCCTGCGCAAAGCCGTCCCAGACTGAGGCGGTGATCGGGCCGATAGCACCCGGCGTGCCGCGCTGTGCCTGGACGGCGTCGAGATAGAGCCGGAGGTCCTTGGCCATGAGCGTGTTGGCAAACCCGGCGGCGTAGCGGCCGGTGAGCACGTGGGTAGGGAACTTGTCGGTGGTGGCCTGGCTCTGCCCACTGGACGCGTTGAGGACCTCGAGCATGACCTCCATGTCCAGTCCCGCCGACACGCCGAACGACACCGCCTCGCTCGTCGCGACCAGCGCGACGGCCGAGAGGAAGTTGTTGGCCAGCTTGAGCGCCTGCGCCAGGCCGGGCTCCTCGCCGACCCGACGGCGCCGGTCGCTCAGCCCGCGAAGCACCGGTTCGACGACGTCGCACACCGGCGCGCGCCCGGCGTACATGACCGAAAGAGTGCGGGCCCGCGCGCCGGCAAGACCACCGGACACCGGGGCGTCGACATAGCCGATCCCCGCCGCCAAGAAGAGCCCGTCGATGCGGCGGGCGGTGGCCACCCCGATCGTCGACGTGTCGACGACTGACGTGATGCGCCGATCGTCGGTGCGCGCGATGGCGCGCGCCACCTGCTCCGACGCCGGGCCGTCAGGAAGGCTGCACACGACGACGTCGACCCGTCGGGCGAGCTCCTCGACCGTGGTCACGAAGGTGGCGCCGGGCGGGCTGCGGTCGTGGCCGGCGACGTCGTGGCTGACGACCTCGAACCCGGAGGCGACGAGGTTGGCGGCCAAGATGCTGCCCATGTTGCCGAGGCCGACGAATCCGGCCCGCTCGAGCGTCACGGCCCGTCCTGTTCGGCGCGCACCGCCTGCAGCGCACGCTTGGCCGAGAGCCCGGCCGGCCCCCCACAGTAGGCGGCGATCTGAAAGAGCAACTCGTCGAGCTCTTCGGGCGTCACCCCGGCGCGCGGGCTTGCGCCGGCATGGAGCTTGAACTCCTCCATCCTTCCGAGGGCGGCCGTCATGGCCAGCACCAGGAGGCTCCGGTCGCGCGTGCTGAGGGCACCGCCCCGGGCCCACACCCCCCACGCCATGGAGGTGAGGTACTCCTGGAACTCGCCCATGACCGGGTTGGGGTCGGCGGCCTGGCCGTCGACGTACGCGTCACCGAGCACGGCTCGACGCAGGGCGCGCGCCTGGTCGAGTGAGTCGTCGCTTGCCATCGGCTCCTCCATTCGGGTCGCGGGCGAGCAGGTCGGGCGGTCAGGTCTTGGCTGATGGGCGCCGCTCTGCTCACGCGCTCTTGTAGACGGCGCCGTCCTTCATCACGAAGCGGACATCCTTGGTCACTTTGATGTCCTCGGAGGGATCGCCGGGCACGGCGATGATGTCGGCCAGATACCCCGGGGCCAGTTGGCCGAGATCGTGGGCCCGCTCGACCAGGTCGGCGCTGGTCACGGTCGCCGCCTGCAGCGCCTGCATCGGCGTCATGCCGCGGTCGACCATGGCGATGAGCTCGTCGGCCTGGGTTCCGTGCGGGATGGCCGGGGCGTCCGAGCCGCAGGCGATCTTGACACCGGCCTCGAGAGCCCGGCCGAACATCCGGCGGGCCTGCGGGAAGATCTCGGCCGCCTTCTTCTGCAGGATGGGGTGGATGCGGTCCACCGCCATGTGGTCGGCCAGCGCGGTGGTGCCGACGAGGAAGGTGCCCGTGTCGGCCATCAACTTGACCGTGTCGTCGGTCGCCAGCGACCCGTGCTCAATACAGTCGACCCCGGCCCGGATGCAGGCCCGGATGCCGGCGTCGCCGTGGGCGTGTGCGGCGGTGCGCAGGCCGTTGCGGTGCGCCTCGTCGACGATGGCGGCCAGCTCCTCGTCCGAGTACTGCTGGCAGCCGGCGGCGCTCGAAAACGACATCACGCCGCCGGACGCGGAGATCTTGATCAGCTTGGCGCCGTACTTGATCTGGTAGCGCACCGCCTTGCGCACCTCGGGCACGCCGTTGGCGATCCCCTGCTCGACGCTCTGGGGCATGATGCCCGGCGCCAGCCCCTGGAACATGGTCGGGTCGAGGTGCCCCCCGGTGGGCGTGATGGCGTGGCCGGCCGGGAAGATGCGCGGGCCGGGGAACCAGCCCTGATCGACCGCCTTCATCAGGTCGACGTCGAGGAGGAAGCCCGCCGTGTACACCATCAGGCCGAGGTTGCGGACGGTCGTGAACCCCGCCATGAGCGTGGTCGCGCAGTTCACCGCGCCGCGGAGGGTGCGGTAGACGGGCGAGTCCTTCACGCCGTGCATCGGATCGGGTAGGCCGTCGGGGCCGCCCGGACCGCCGATGAGCATGTTGAGCTCCATGTCCATGAGGCCGGGCAGGAGCGTGGCGTCGCCGAGGTCGATCTCGGTAGCGGAGCTCGGGAGCTCATTGGGATTGACCGCCACGATCCGGTTGCCGTCGACGACCACCACAGCCGGGGCGCGCACCTCGCCGGCTTCGACATCGACCCAACGGTCGGCTCTCAGAACCGTCACGTCGCTCATGGCGCCTCCTCTTTCGGGTGTTCGTGATGTCTCGGATCGGATGGTGCCGACGGTCCCGTCAGCGGATCGGCTCGTCCCCGCTCATGGTGGTGCGGTGCATCTCGCGGGACGACGAGGGGTCGTACGCGCAGGCCCGGTGCATGACGCCGGTGTTGTCCCAGATCACCATGTCACCCACGGACCACGTGTGCCGGTAGACGCGCTCGGGCGCCGTCGCCCTCGCCAGCAGGCTGTCGAGCAGGGCCTTCCCGGCCTGGCGGTCCAACCCGACCACGTGGTCGGCCGTGGCGCCGATGACGAGGGAGCAGCGTCCCGAGCGGTGGCGCCAGACCAGCGGGTGCTCGCGGTCCGTCTTCTCGCGCCAGCGCGCGAGCTCCTCGGGCGTCGGGTCGGGATGCACCAGGCGCTGTGAGGCCTCGAACGAATGGAGGACGCGCACCCGCCCGAAGCGCTCCTTCTCCTCGTCGTCGAGCTGATCGTACGCGGCGTAGGTGCTGGCGAACTCGGTCTCGCCGCCTTCCGTCGCGACGACCTTGGCGCTCAGCATGGTCGCCTTGGTGGGCACCTCGTCCTGCGCGCCGTCGATGTGCCAGGCGAAGGTCCCGCGCAGATAGTCGGCGGCCGGGTTCTTCGCCGGGTCGAGCGTCACCGTGAAGATGCGCGGGACCTCGGCGGGCTCCGACTTGCCGACGTCGTCGAGCCGCTTGGAAAACGCGACCTGGCTTTCGTCGTCGATGTGCAGCCCGCGGAAGACGAGGACCCCGTGCTCGCCGAGCGCGTCCATACAGCGCGCCGGCAGCGCATCGTCGTCCACCAGTTGCGACCGATCGATGCCGTGGACCTCGGCGCCGACCGTCGTCCCCACCCGCTCGATCGTCAGGGCGCTCAGAGGTACCACGCCCCGTTGACGTTGATCTGCTGGCCCGTGATGTAGCCCGCGTCGTCGGAACAGAGGAAGGCGCAGGCGGCCGCGATGTCCTCGGGCGTGCCCAGCCGGCCGAGCGGCGCCCGGGCCACGATCTGATCCAAGCTGGCCATGGCGCCGGACTCCACCGGTCGCCGCATCATCGGGGTGTCGATGGCGCCCGGGGGGATCGTGTTGACGGTGATGCCCTTGGACGCCAGGTCGAGCGCGAGCGCCTTGGTGAGCGCGATGACCCCACCCTTCGAGGCGACGTAGTGGGCCATGCGCTTCGTGCCGGACTGTGCCGACGACGACGAGATCGTGACGATGCGCCCCCACCCGGCTTCGATCATGTCGGGCACCACGGCCTGGACACAGTGGAACGTGCCTGTGAGGTTGACGGCCATCATGCGCTCCCACGCCTCGACGGTGATGTCGAGGAAGTTGACGAAGCCCTCGATGCCGGCACTGGTGACCAGAATCCCGACCGGGCCGAACGCGGCACGGGCCTGATCCATCGCCGCGTCGACAGCGACGCGGTCGCTGACGTCGACAGGGACGGAGAGGGCACGCCCACCGTCGGCCTCGACCTCCTTGGCCACCTGCTCGGTGGCGTCCCCATCGATATCGAGCACGGCGACCCCATGGCCGCCGGCGGCGAGGCGGCGGCAGATGGCCCTGCCCATGCCCGACCCGCCGCCGGTGACCACTGCGACCCGGCCCGTCTCCGACCGCCCCTCACCCATGCCGGTCTCCCACGTCGCGCCTCCCCATTGCGTTCTCAAGCGTCCCTAGCGTCCAGCGATAGCATGCTATACCTTAGATGAGAACGGCATTTCCACACCGAGGGGAGCCCGGTCATGCGGATGGGTCTGCAGGTCAGCGCGGACAGAGGGCGCTACGCCACCAAGGTGGAGAAGCTGCGGGCCGACGCGCACTGGGCTGACGAGGCCGGGCTCGACACGGTCTGGACGCCACAGATCCCCGACGAGTTCGACGTCATGACCGCGGCCACGCTGCTGGGTGCGGCCACGTCGCGCATCGAGGTCGGCACGTCGGTGGTGCCGATCCAGCCCCGCCACCCGATCGTGCTGGCCCAGCAGGCGCTCTCGACCCAGGCCGTCTGTGCGGGCCGTTTCACCCTCGGCCTCGGCGTGTCGCACCACTGGATCATTCAGGACATGCTCGGGCTTCCCTACGAGCGCCCGGCCACGGCCATGCGGTGCTACCTCGACGTGCTGGACCGCGCGCTCGCCGGCCCCGGGCTGGTGGAGGTGGACAACGAGTTGTTCCACATCCGCAACCCGCTCGACGTGACCGACCTCGCGCCGACCCCCGTCATGATCGCGGCGCTCGGCCCCGTCATGCTGCGGCTCGCCGGCGAGCGGGCCGCCGGCACGGTTCTGTGGTTGGCCGACGAGCGCACCATCGGCTCGCACGTCGTCCCGCAGATCACAAAGGCTGCGGCCGAGGCGGGACGCCCCGCGCCCCGTGTGATGGCAGGGGTCCCGGTGTGCCTCTGCGGCGACGACCAGATCGATGCGGCGGTCGAGCGGACGAACCGGACGTTGAGCGAGGTGGTCGACTCGCCGAACTACGCGCGCTTGATGCAACACGGCGACGCCCGCAGCATCGGCGACGTGCTGATTTGCGGCAGCGAGACCACCATGGAGAAGCGGATGCGCAGCTTCGCCGATGCCGGTGTCACCGACCTCAACGCGCGCATCGTCCCCTTGGGCGAGGGACGAGAGGAGATCAAGGCGTCGGCCGAGCGGACCCGGGGTTTCCTGGCTGCCGTGGCGCCGTCGTTGCGCGCTGCAAGCTGAAGCTGGGCCCGATTTCAGGGAGTCCGCGAACGGCTCAACACGAGAGCGCCGTGGAGACGGCGCCGTGGATCTCTCCAGAAACTATGCACCGATCGGTTTATGGTTTTTGGAGTGCCATCAAGTTCTGTTCTACCCGGACACGATGCCGTGGGAGACGAACTCCCACATCTCGTCGGCGGCCCGCGTGGCGTCGTGCGGCTCGGTGCCGCTGATGGTCGGTGCGTAGGCGGCGTTGAACATGATCGTGGCGAGGATCCCACCCGCGATGTCCTCGCCGGCATACGCGGCCTGGACTTCACCCGCCTCGACGGCGTCGGCCAAGGTCTTGTCGAGGAGAGCAACCAGCGGCACGAACGCCCGCGATGCCTCCTCCTGATGGGCCGTCAAGAGCTGATGGCAGAATTCCGCCAGGACCGGCGTGGGATTGTTCTTCGTGGCGCGACCCCTCGGCGCCGGCAGGCACATGCGGTAGTACTCGACGACGAAGCGGTGCAGGCGGTCGAGCGGCGTGTGCTCCTTCACCAGCTGCTCTTCGAGTCGCTCCGTCGTCGAGCGGATCGCCTCGTCGAAGAGCGCCAGCAGCAACTCGTGCTTGCCCGCGAAGTACTGGTAGAAGCTGCGCAGCGACTGGCCCGAGCGGTCGACGACCTCTTGCACGGTGAAGTCGCGCCCGGACTCTGCACTGGCCAGGAGCTCGAAGCCGGCGTCGAGGAAGCGCTGGACCCGGCCCTCGCTCCGCACGCGCGCCGAGTCGAGAGAGCGGGCGACCGCCAAGTCCCTCCGGCGCACCGGAGCGTCAATCGCCGGCTGGGCGGTGGGATCGTCGGCGGTGGACATCGCACGAGTGTATCGGGTTCCCCCTATTTGAGAGCGTGACTCTCCCCCAGGGCGGGGCCACGGCGAGTTATTTCTGCAAACCTGGTTCGCGCCTGGCGCCCACGCACCATTCCTATTTTCCGAGCACGTCAGCCTCGCACGCTCAATTGCAGATTCCGAGAATGCTGTTATCGTGAGCGGGCATGGACGCGGCGCGCACCGCCGACATCATCGAGCTCGAGCAGGTCCTGGCCCGCTACGCCGTCGGCATGACCCGCGACGACGTCGAGGCTGTCATGGAGGTGTTCACGCCCGACGGCACCTACAGCGCCTTTGGCTCGACCTACTCGCTCGAGGACTTCCCCGCCCTAGTGGCGGCGGCCCCCAAGGGCCTCTTCCTCACCGGGACGCCCGTCGTCGACCTCGACGGCGACCGCGGCACCGGCTCGCAGACGCTGTGCTTCGTCGAGCAGACCACGCACGACATGCGCATCGGCTGGTACACCGACACGTACCGCAAGACGGATCTGGGCTGGCGACTCCAGACACGCGCCATGACGTTCTTGCGGCGCAGCGGTGCCCGCGACTCGGGGAGGGCGCACGATCCGGGTCGCCCCTTGCCCGCGGACACGGCGACTGACGAGGCGGCGCGCCATGGAGCTGGCTGAGTTCAAGGCGGCGGTCGACCGCTGGCTCGACGAGCACGAGGCGGAGCTCGCTTGCGAGTTCGAGGGCATCGGGACCCTCGACCAGCAAATGGCACAGCTGCGCAAGGTGATGCGGTTGTCCTACGACGCAGGGTTCAGCCGCATGGGGTGGCCCGAACGGGTGGGGGGTCTCGGCGGCTCCACGCTTCTGCGCGCGTACCTGGGTGAGGCGCTGACGGCGTACGACCTCGTCGAGCCGGGGAACTACTCCATGCCCGAGGTGCTGGCCCCGACCATGATCGACTACGCCCCTCCGGAGCTCGCGGCGGCCATGGTGCCGCTCCTCCTGCGCGGCGAGGAGATCTGGTGCCAGGGCTTCTCCGAGCCCGGGACCGGGAGCAACCTGGCCTCCCTCGCGTGCCGCGCCACGCCGGACGATGACGGCTGGCGCGTGAACGGACAGAAGATCTGGACAAGCCTGGCCCAGTACGCCCAGCGCTGCGTGCTGCTGACGCGCACGGGCACGCCCGAATCCGCGCACCGCGGCATCACGGCCTTCTTCGTCGACATGGACAGCCCCGGCATCACCGTGCGCCCGATCGAGACGATGCACGGCGTGCCCGAGTTCTGCGAGGTCTTCTACGACGACGTCTTCGTGCCGCCCTCCCGAGTGCTGGGCCAGGTCGACGGCGGCTGGTCCGTGGCGATGGACCTCCTGCCCTACGAGCGCAGCACGGCACTGTGGCACCGCGCCGCCTACCTGCAGCGGCGGCTCGGCCAACTCGCCGCAGCCGCGCCCCCAACTCGCTCGATCCGACGGCCGTGGGCGAGGCGATTCAGCTGGTGTGGGCCGTGCGCGCCCGCTCGCGCGCCACCGTGCGCCGGCTCGCGGCGGGCGAGGCGCTCGGGCCCGAGACCTCGGTCGACAAGGTGCTCGTCGCGACGGCGGAGCAAGCCGTCTTCGACCTCTTGGCGGAGGGACTGGGGCCCGCGGTGGCGCTGGCCGACGACCCCGTGAGCGAGGGTTGGCGCGCCGAGTTCCTCTACTCGCGGGCGGCGACCATCTACGGCGGCAGCGCCGAGATCCAACGCAACATCATCGCCCGTCGCCTTCTCGACCTCGGCGCAGACCGGTGAGGACGCCGACGTGAGCGCAGCGAGGTGATGAACGAGGCCGAACGCGCGCTGTTCGCTGACGCGATCCGCCAGGTCACCGCGGCGTGCACCGGAGAGGCCCTCGACGCGGCCCTGGTCGAGCTGGGTTGGGCGGACGCGCTCGAAGCCGACCGCGCCAATGCCGTCGCCGTGCTCTTCGAGGCGTCCGGTGAGGCCAACGTCACATCGTCGGCGCTCGACCAGGTGCTGGCCGCCGCGCTGGGCCTCCCGGGCCGGCTGCCGGCGGCCGTCGTCCTGCCACCGCTCCGGCTCACCGAGCCCCCGGGCCGGGTCGACGGCAACCACCTCACGGTGCGCGGCATCGGGACCAACGCGCTGGCGCGCGCCGAGACCGTCATCGTCGTGGCGGGAGCCGGTCGCCAGAGCCAGGCGTTCGTCGTGCCCGCTTCCTCGTTGAAGGTGGAGCCGGCGCTGGGCCTTGATCCCGCGCTCGGCCTCGCCGGCGTCTCGTGCGAGCTCGCCACTCCCTCACTGGCGGCTCCGGTCGTCGTCGATTGGAATCCCGCGGTGGCGATCGCCCAACTGGCCCTCGGCCACGAACTCGTGGGCGCAGGGCGGGCGATGCTCGAACTGGCCCGCAGGCACGCGCTCGAACGGATTCAGTTCGGGCGGCCGATCTCCTCGTTCCAGGCGGTGCGGCACCGCCTGGCCGACAGCCTCGTCGCCCTCGAGGCCGCAGCCGCCCTGCTGGTCGCGGTCTGGGACGAGCCGTCCCCCGCCACGACGGCCATGGCCAAGGCACTCGCCGGACGCTCCGCCCGCACCGTGGCGCGCCACGGTCAGCAGGTGCTGGCGGGCATCGGCTTCACGGCCGAGCACAGCCTGCACCGCTACGTGCGCCGGACGATCGTGCTCGACCAGCTCCTCGGCGCGGGCAGCGTGCTCACGCGGCGGCTCGGGGCCGACGTCCTGGCCACGGGGTCGCTGCCCGCCTCGTTCCCGCTCTAGGTCCGGACCGTTTGCGACGAACGCCGAGGCGGGTCGATTATGCTTCTTGCAGTTTTTGATAACTAGGTTTCCGCCTGGTGAGAGACCCTGGGGCAGAGAGGGGTGGACGATGACGGCAGCGACCGGCCACGAAGTGAGGATGCTCGTCGACGGCGAGCTCGTCGAGTCCGACTCCGGCCGGACCTTCGAGAACGTGAACCCGGCCACCGAGGAGGTGCTCGGCCCGGTGGCGGACGCATCGGCGGACGAGATGCACCGCGCCATCGACGCGGCCCGCCGGGCCTTCGACGACACCGACTGGTCGACCAACCGGGACCGGCGCAAGGAGTGCCTGGCCCAACTCCAGGACGCGCTCGAGCGCGAACAGGAGGAGCTGCGCGAGGAGCTGATTCTCGAGGTGGGATGCCCGCGCCTGACCACGCACGCCAACCAGCTCGACATACCGCTGGACGCTGCGCTGCGCTACCCGGTCAAGCTCATCGACGAATACCCGTGGCGGACCGGTCTCGCCGAGGTCGTCGACCGGCGCGGCACGGCCAACACGCGGCAAGTCTGGAAGGAACCGGTCGGCGTCGTCGGCGCCATCGTGCCGTGGAACTTCCCGGTCGAGGTCACACTGAACAAGCTCGGGCAGGCCCTGGCCACCGGCAACACGGTCGTGCTCAAGCCCGCGCCGGACACCCCGTGGAACGCCACGCGGCTGGGCCGCTTGGTGGCCGAGCAGACCGAGTTCCCCGCCGGCGTCCTCAACGTCGTCACCTCCTCGGACCACCTCGTCGGCGAGGAGCTGACCCTGTCGCCCAAGGTCGACCTGATTTCGTTCACGGGGTCGACCGCCGTCGGGAAACGGATCATGGAGAAGGGAGCCCCGACGCTCAAGCGCGTGTTCCTCGAGCTCGGAGGGAAGTCGGCCACGATTGTCCTCGACGACGCCGACTTCGCCACGTCCGTCCCGTCCGGTATCGCGGTGTGCTTCCACGCCGGGCAGGGGTGCGCCATTCAGACCCGGATGCTGCTGCCGCGCACGCGCTACGACGAGGGCGTCGAGATCCTCAAGGCGACCCTTTCCGGTGTCGCTTACGGCGACCCTCAGCGCCCCGACGTCCTGATGGGCCCGGTCGTCTCGGCCAAGCAGCGTGATCGTGTCCTCGGCTACATCGCCAAGGGCATCGAGGAAGGTGCGACGCTCGCGTTGGGCGGCGGACGCCCCCTCCATCTGCCCAAGGGATGGTTCGTCGAGCCCACCTTGTTCACCGACGTCGACAACGCCATGACGATCGCCCAGGAAGAGATCTTCGGTCCGGTGCTCGTGGCCATTCCCTACGAGGACGATGACGATGCGGTGCGCATCGCCAACGACAGCGTGTACGGGCTCTCGGGTGGCGTCTTCTCCGGTTCCCTCGACCGTGCCCTCGCCATGGCCGAACGCATCCGGACGGGGAGCTTCGCCGTGAACGGTGGCATGCCGATCGGCCAGGCGGACATCCCCTTCGGCGGCTACAAGCACAGCGGGATCGGGCGGCAGAACGGCCTGGCCGGATTCGACCAGTACCTCGAGACGAAGTCGGTCGCGTGGCCGACCCCGCAGTAGGCGCGGCCGCCACGGGCGACCACGACAGCGTCCTGCGGGACCACGGCTATCACGCGCTCCGCGTGAAGCAGGTGGTGCCGGAGACTCGGGACGCCGCCTCCCTGGTCCTCGACGTCCCCGGTGCGCTGCGCGAGCCGTTCCGTTACCGGCCCGGACAGTTCTGCACCTTCCGGGTGCACGTCGACGGGGAGGAGCAGCTCCGGTCGTACTCCATGTCGAGCGCACCCGAGACCGACGCCGACCTGACCGTTACCGTGAAGCGCGTGGAGGGGGGGAAGGTCTCGAACTGGCTGCTCGACCACGTCTGTCCGGGCGACGCAGTCGAGGTCACGCGTCCCGCCGGGGTGTTCTGTCCGCAGCCGAGCCAGCGACCCGTGCTCGGTTTCTGCGGCGGCAGCGGCGTCACGCCCGTCATGTCGATCACCAAGCACGTCCTGGCGACCACGCGCCGCGCCGTCAGGCTGCTCTACGCCAACCGTGACCGCGAGTCGGTGATCTTCGGCGGGGCGCTCGCCGATCTGTGCGCACGCCATCCTGGTCGGCTCGAGGTGCACCGGCACTTCGACTGCGACGGCGGGTTCGTCACCAAGGAGTCCGCCGCCGGTTTCGTGGGCAGAGACGTCGACGCGGACGTCTACATCTGCGGTCCCGGCCCGTTCATGGACCTCGTCGAGTCGTCCGTGCGGGGGCGGGGCGTCCGCGACGACCGCGTCTTCATAGAGCGATTCCTGGTGGAGCAGCAGGAGAAGGACGCCGCGGCGATCGCCGCGGGCGCGGGCGGCACGGACACCGCAGCTCCAAGCGAGGTGACCGTAATCCTGGGTGGCAAGCGGGTAACGGTCGGCTACCAGCCCGGCGACACGCTCCTCGAGACGGCGCGCCGCGGCGGGTTGCGACCGCCGTTCTCCTGCGAGTCCGGAAACTGCGCCACCTGCATGGCGTTCTTGAAGGAGGGTCGCGTCACCATGCGGGCGAACAACGCGTTGACGCCCGAGGAGGTCGACGAGGGGTGGGTCCTCACCTGCCAGTCGCTGCCCTCGGGTGACACGGTCGTCGTGGAGTACGAGACTCTGTAAGCGAGGGCTTCGGCGGGCACTTCCGCGAGAGTGAAGGGCGTGAGATGGCAGACGGGATGCGTGACATCAGGGAGCTGGCCGGCGACCCCGAGGCCTACCGGGCCGAGCTGCAGCGACGGTGGTCCGGGCTGCTGAGCTACCGCTACATCGGGCGCCGGCACTCCTCCATGAACCTCGGGCCCGAGGACAACACCGTGCGGATCCGCCACGACATGCGCAACGAAGCCGGGGGGATCATGGTCGCCCCGCTGGCCATCGCCTCACCCGAAGGCTGCCAAGCGGACCTCGTCGCGGTCCCGAACCCGGTCATCGCCTCCGTCCAGATTCTCGATCCGGCCGTGGACGTCCAGACGTTCGAGGTACGAGACTCCGGGCTCCTCCGTCAGGGCAGGACCCTGGGCTACGGGCGCTGCCGCATTGTCGATGCCGACGACCCGGACCGGCTCATCGCCTTCATCGACGGGCAGGGCGCCACCATCGGGACGCCGCCGGACGGACTCGAGCGGATGGACATCGAGGACGACGAGATCGTGGTCGAGGACTCCCCCGACCTCCCCCCGCTCTGGCAGGTCTTCGGTGCCTCCCGGCGCGACGACGGCCGGTGGATCCTTCCCGAGCTGCGCGCTCGAGTTCGCGTCGCCGGACGCGGCGCTGCACATCGGTCCCCAGCACGTTGTCCTCGAGACCGCGGCCGTCGACCTCGCCGCCGCGGTGGTGGGGACCCGGAGCCTTCAGGTCAGGAGCTGGCACGTGATGTTTCTCGCTCGCGGCAAGGACGGGCCCTTCCGGGTCGAAGGGTCGGCCTACCACGCACCGAGCGGATCGGTCGGGGTGCGCATGCTCGTCCACGACGAGGGCAACGCCGACCGCGCCATCACCTCGGCATCGGCCGTACTGCAGGTCCTCGCGTAACCCGGCCGGTCCGCCCGATCGCCCCCGATTGCACCCGTTCGTGCGCCAAGGTACGGTGTGTACCAAATATTCGTTCCAGAAATCGACACGGCCGGCTCCCGAGGCAGGAGGGCACCATGCAGATGAACGAAATGATCCTCGTCTCGGTCGACGACCACATCGTCGAACCCCCGGACATGTTCGACGGGCACATCCCGAACCGGTACAAGGACGAGGTTCCTAAGGTGATCACCAAGCCCGACGGGACCGACGCCTGGGTGTTCGAGGGCCAGGAGGCCACCAACGTGGGGCTCAACGCGGTCGCCGGCCGGCCCCCCGACGAGTACGGGGCCGAGCCGACCCGCTTCAGCGAGATGCGGCCGGGCTGCTTCGACATCCACGAACGCGTCCGGGACATGAACGCCAACGGGGTGCTGGCCTCGCTCAACTTCCCGTCCTATCCGCAGTTCTGCGGCCAGTACTTTGCCCGGGCGTCCGACAAGGACCTGGCGCTGGCGGTGTTGCGCGCTTACAACGACTGGCACGTCGACGAGTGGTGCGGCACCTACCCCGGCCGCATGATCCCACTGGCGCTGCCGCCGATTTGGGACGTGACTCTGATGGCCGAGGAGGTCCATCGCATGGCGAAGAAGGGCTGTCGCGCGGTGACGTTCTCGGAGAACCCCGAGAAACTCGGCTACCCCTCGATCCACAACGACCACTGGGACCCGTTCTGGCAGGCCTGCAGCGAGGAGAACACCGTCGTCTGCCTGCACATCGGCTCGTCGTCGCAGGTGGTCGTGACCTCGATTGAGGCGCCGGTCGACACGCTCATCACACTGCAGCCGATCAACATCGTGCAGGCGGCGGCCGACCTGGTGTGGTCACCGTTGCTCCGCAAATACCCCGACCTGACCGTCGCGCTGAGTGAGGGAGGAATCGGGTGGATCCCCTACTTCCTCGAGCGAGTGGACCGGGTCTACAAGCAGCACCGCGCCTGGACCCACCAGGACTTCGGCGACAAGTTGCCGAGCGAGGTCTTCCGGGAGCGGATCGTCACCTGCTTCATCGACGATCCGTTCGGCATCGCGTGCCGGAGCAGGCTCAACCTGGACATGATCACATGGGAGTGCGATTACCCGCACTCGGACTCCTCGTGGCCGCTCTCTCCCGAATTGCTGTCGGAGTCGCTCGCCGGCGTGCCCGACCGCGAGGTAACGAAGATCACGCACGAGAACGCGCTGCGGCTCTTCTCCTTCGACGCCTTCTCCCACGTCCCGGCTTCGCAGGCCACGGTGGGAGCGCTGCGGGCGCAGGCGACCGATGTCGACCTCGGGTACCGGTCGTCGGCCCGGCTCAAGAAAGTAGGTACCGAGCCGGTCAGCGTGCTCAATCTCGTGGAAAGCCTCCCGTCGGCCAGTTGAACCGGTCGGTCCGCAGTTTGGAGGGGGTTCCGCTGGCCGGATGGCTATCAATCAGACATCCGATCACGCAGGATCGGCAGCCCTGGTCCGTCGAGAAGCTCCATCATCGCAGTACGGCCACAAGCGCTCATCATCAAGGCTGCGAGTGGTCCGCGGACCTCGACTCCCTCTCGCCAGGTGCGACGGACGTTCGTTGCGCGAAGTCGGGGTTCACTCCGATCTACAGGGGAATCCCGAGCTGGGAGCAGATCTGGGTCACTTCGTCGAAGATGGATTCCGGGACGGCATACGGCTCGGTGGCCGTCACTTCGGCCAGATGAGCATCGATCGACTCCGCCGTAGGCGGCGACTCGGGGGACGCCACCCAGCCCTGAGCCAGGCCGACGAAGACCCGGGCGAAGCGCCCAGCACAGGCCGAGTAGTTCTGGTGTGTGAAGGTGCAGGCCCGGCTGGCCAGGTAGACGACCATGGGCACCACGAGCTCCGGCTCGATCGCGCGCAGGAACGGCACCGCGTCCCCGAGTTCGTCCCGGTCGCCGACGGTCTCGGTAACCATGCGTGAGTAGCCGAAGGGAAGCACGGTGTTCGCCAGGATCCCGTGGGGAGCGCCGTCGATGGCGATGACGTTGGCCAGGCCGACGATGCCCGCCTTCGCTGCGGCATAGTGCGCGGAGTTGGGTTGGCCGAACAGCCCGGCTGACGAGGCGATGAAGACGAACCGACCACCCCCGTGAGCTTTCATCACCTTGTAGGCCGGCTGGCTCAGGTAAAAGCTGCCGTTGAGGTGAACGTTCAGCATTCGGAGCCAGTTCTCGACCGGCAGCTCGTCGAAGGGAAGGGTGTCGAAGATCCCGGCGTTGCTCACTACCGCATCGAGCCGCCCGAACTCCGTGATCGCGCGTTCCACGATGGCTGCACCGCCCTGGGCGCTCTCCACGGAGTCGTACGAAGCGACTGCCGTACCTCCCTGAATGGTGATCTCCTTCACCACCTGGTCGGCGACGCTCGCGTCCGCACCCACTCCGGCCATGGTGCCGCCGACGTCGTTGACGACCACCGAGGCGCCTCGTTGGGCGAGGTCCAGGGCGTACAGGCGGCCGAGGCCGCGACCGGCTCCGGTCACGATGACCGCTTGCCCACTGAACTCAATCATCTTGTGTTGCACCTTCCCGGTAAAACCAAAGGTCCGGGCGTTCGTCGCCCGAAGCCAAGGTCTCTCTCCAATCCATTTGCTGCACTCAGACGGGATTAGGAGGGCAGGCCTCCCGCCCACTTGAGGAGCGCGCCGGCATCGACCCTGATCTGCTGGCCGGTGATGTAACGCGCCTCGTCCGAGGCCAGGAACACGACAAGGTTTGCGATGTCCTCCGGCTCCACGTATGGGATCGGCATGGCGTGGAAGAAGGCGAACGTCATCTCCGCGTCCTCGCGGGTGGGCTCTTCGAGGTCGGGTCGGAACACCTTGTACATCTCCCGATTGTGCAGAAGCTGGGTGTTGCAGTTCGTCGGATGCACGCAGTTGACCCGAATGGAGCGGTGCGCCAGGTGAAGAGCCATTTGCTCGGTGTACTGCTGAAGCACCTGCTTCGACCACTGATAGCCCGCACCCCCGGGACCGAACGCTGGGTGCGATGTCGCTCCCGTGATCATCCCAGCGGTCGAGCCGGTCAGCACGATGGAGCCGAACTCACCGAGGTGGCCGTGCGAGACCGCGACCGTGTGCATGACGCCGAGCAGGTCGACGTCGGTCGCGTCCACGAAGTCCTGTGCGTCCGCCGGGGCGGGGGTCATCGGCATGATGCCGGCATTGGCGACGACGACGTCGAGACGGCCGAGGTCCGCCAGTCCCGCGTCCAGCGCTTCGCGCAGTTCCGCTCGTTCACGCACGTCCGCCTGGTGGGCGACGATGCGACGCCCGCGCTCCTTCACCAGCCGTTCAGTCTCGGCCAGGTCTTCGGGCGAGGCGAGCGGGTAGCGGTTCGAGCCGATGTCGCGGCAGATGTCGACGGCGATGATGTCCGCCCCCTCCTCCGCCATGCGCACCGCGTGGGCTCGTCCCTGGCCGCGGCCTGCTCCCGTGATGAACGCCACCTTCCCCTCGAGTCGACCTGGCATCGGGCTCCCTTCCTTGCTTTCGTGACTGCTCTGGCTCGGGCTTTCGGAAGTCAGCCGAAGAGGACCGGAATTGACGTCGGCGAGCGGAACACCTGACCCCGGATGTGCGGGTCGTCGCCGGCGGGGTCCAGGCGCAGGTTCGGCAGGCGGTCCAGCAACAGGCTCAGGGCGACCCGCATTTCCATCCGGGCGAGATGCAATCCGAGGCAGGCGTGTGGCCCGTTGCCGAAGGAGATATGCGGCTTGGGGTCGTTGCGGAAGATGTCGAATCGGTCAGGATCGGGGTAGCGGGTCTCATCGCGGTTCGCCGCAGCCAGCATGAGCATGACGGTCGACCCGGCGGGAACCTGGACGCCGTCCACCTCGGTGTCCTTCGTGGCGATGCGCGTGATGTTGAGGAGCGGTATCTCGTAGCGCAGCAGCTCCTCGATCGCCTGGGGAACGAGGCTGCGGTCGTCCCGGACGGCCTCGAGCTGCTCGGGATGCGAGAGCAGCGTCAACAGCAGGTTCCCGGTCGAGCGGTACGTCGTCTCCACCCCGGCGGGGAGGAGGAGCCGGACGAAGGAGAAGATCTCCTCGTCGCTCAGGTGCTCGCCGTCGAGCTCGGCCTGGGCCAGGTCGCTGATGAGGTCTTCCTGGGGGTCGTGACGACGCTCCTCGAGGATGGCCGCGACGTACTCCTTCACCTCTTCGGAGGCAGCGATCGCCCGCTCCTGCTGGCTGAGGAAGCTCAAGATGGCGATGGACCACCGCTGGAACTGCTTGTAGTCCTCGCGCGGGAGCCCGAGCAGCCGCGCGATGATCTGGGTCGGGAAGGGAAAGGTGAATTCGGTGACGAGCTCGGCGTGCCCCTGGCCGGCGAACCGATCGATCAGGCCATTGGCGACCTGCTCCACGAGCTCGGACTCCCAACGAGCCAACATCTTCTGACGGAAAGCGGTCGAGGCCAAGGCCCGGTAGCGGCGATGCCGTTCGCCGTCCATGCCGAGAATGATGTGCTCACCCATCACCGGCCCCATGATGAGGTCGATGATGTGCCCGGACGAGAACGTCTCGCCGTCGCGTAGCACGCGGGCTACGTCGTCGTAGCGGTAGAGGAAGAAGACCGACGCTGCGTCCTCATGCGGCATCAGCGAAGAATCGAGGCACTGGACCGGGGTGTTCCGTCGTGCCTCGGCGAGCTCTGGGTAGGGGTCGCGCACATCGCCGGCAACCGCGTCGTCGAACAGGCCGAACTCCTCTTCCGCGTCCGCGGCACCTCCGTCGCCGTCGATGCGCACGCTGGTCTCGGCTTCCTCCGACGGAGCCAACAGCCCATCCTCCCGCTTGTGGACCAAATATTCGTTCAGAACGTAGTGGGGTAGCGCAGCGGGTGTCAATCGGAGGCGTGACTGCCCCGACCCCGTCCTCGTCGTGCGGTCGCTCGGCCCTCGGCCAGGCCCCGGTGCTGCGAGATCACGGGGCGAGCTGCCCAGTCGGTCGGATGACGAGCTCGTTGATGCAGACTCCGGATGGCAGCGCCAGCATCATCGTGATGACGTCGCCGAGGACGGCTGATGGCGCCGGCCCGCTGCCGTCGACGAACATCGGTGCGTCGAAAGGCGGTACCTCGCCGTCGACGACGTCCGGTGCCATGAGACCCTCGGTGTCGAACATGCCGGGCATCACGTAGCTGACGTTCACCCCCGATGGCGCGAGCTCGAGCCGCAGGGCATCGAACGCAGCGCGCAACCCGCGCTTGGTCGCTGCGTAAATGCCCGTACCGGCCAACGGGGTCAAAGCTCCGGTCGATCCCACCAAAATGACGTCGCGCCGACCGCTGTCCGGAAAGCGGGCTACAGCCGCTTGGACGGCGGCAAGTGGTCCGAGCAGGTTGAGCTCCATAAGGTCGCGCCAGCGCTCAGGACTCCCCGACAGAATGGTGCCGACCATGCCTCGCCCGGCGACGGCGACGATGGCGTCGAGCCCACCGAGTGCGCGCGCCGCCTCGTCGACGGCCCCGTCGAGCCGGCCGAGGTCGGTGACGTCACACTGGATCCCGACGGACCTCTCGCCGAGTTGGTCCCTGAGTTCAGCGAGGCGTTCTTTACGTCGCGCCAGCATTGCGACGGCGCCACCGGCCGCGACGACCGATCGACTCACGTCGGCGCCTATGCCGCTCGAGGCGCCGGTCACGAGGACGCGCCGGCCGCTCAGATCGACGGACATCACGACTGCGTTCCCGCTGTTTGCCTGAAGCGCTCGGTGATCATCGGTTCAATGACGCGATGGACGAGCTCGATGCGGGTCCGCAGCGTCCGCCGTTCACCGGAGCCGTTACGTCAGGTCGACCCGACTGGCCGGTCTCCCAGCCGTCCATGATCCCACCGAAGAACGGGCCCGGCTGGCCCGCCTCTTCGTAGTAACCCTGGGGGTCGTAGACCTTCGCCTCCGGGAAGGGGTATGGGCAGGCGACCGAGGTCGCCGCACCGCTCGCCCGGATGATGGCGAACGGCCCGCCGTACAGGCAGAGGTAGCACGCGTTGAGGATGAGGACCATCACGGCGAGAGTTCCCAGCGCCGGTCTGGCCCGGAAGAACCGCACGCGCTGCGCCAGCTTCTCCGCGACGGTCCGCCCGGTGTCGTCGCGGTAGAGCAGGACCCCGGCGGGGATCATGACGGTCGTGATGAGGATCGACTCCCACAACAGCGGGAACTGGTAGGTCTTCCCGGCGAAGATCGATCCGAACGGGATCACCTGTGCGTAGATGTACATCTGGGTCCGCACCAGCGTGATCTCCAGGGCCGCGTCGAAGACGAATCCGATCAGCAGGATCAGCGCGCCCAGGCAGAGCAGCGGATGGCGCCAGACGGCGGACTCCACGGACCGGCCCCGCTGGAGGCGGCGCAGGATCCAGATGGCCGGGAAGTAAGGCGCCAGGTAGAACATCACGTAGCCGATCACGACGAATGGTTCGACAGTGGGCGAAACCGAGACCAGCGCCCAGGTTTCGGGCCAGTGCCACAGTTGCGGGTTGTACACCGCATAGGGCGCCCAGTTCATGATCGGGTCCTGCCATACGATCGACGTGCAGGCCAACGCCATCAAGAGGATCGGGTGCTTCGGATAGCGCCGCCACAGGACGGCGAACGCCACTACCACCACGGTCATCGAGACGATCGTGGCGACCTGCTCGAGCCCGAGCCAGTGGGTCCACCCGAAGAGCGGCCGGTCGGGACGCGGCGAGCCCTGGACCGCGGCGTTCTTGATCCGAGCCGCCACCGCCCCATGGCGCGCGTTGTGCGCGATGAAGAGCACGGCGACGATGAACGCGCACGACAGCAGGGCCATGAGGACGGTACGCCGGTCGTCGTGGTCGGCGGGCGCACCACCCAACGGCGGCGCCGTGGACTCGCGCTCGAGAGTCTGGGTCGCCATGACCACTATGCCCCGAACTGCTCGACCAGGCGGGAGACACCGAACTCCGGCTCCAGAGTGCGAGCCACCAGGTAGCCGGAGCCCATCCAGCCGCGGCGCGTCCACTTCCCGAACGACAGACGGGTGCCGGGGGCCCCCGCCGCTGCCGGCACCATCTTCACCCGCTCGAGCGCCTCTTTGAGGGCGCGCGGCGACAGTGGGTGTGCGGCGGCCAGACCGTGCAACAGCGTCGTGGCCACATCCCGGTTCACGACGGGGACGCAGTACTCAGGGCGTCGTCCGCAGTACTCCTCGTACTCGTCGAGAAAGGCTTGCCCGACCGGATTCCGCTCGTCGTACTGGTCGACGCCGGTCCAGCCGCGGATGGCATCCCACATGACCTGATGGATCCAGGCGTTCTGGAAGGCGGTCCCGAGATAGCGGGGAGGGTCCCACCCGAGCTCGGCCAACGCCCGATTGACGTGTACGAGCCCGAAGCCGAACCCGCAGTGGACGAACGCGGGAACCTTGGCGTCGAAGAGCGCGCGCACCTGCTCGGTCACGTCCTGGGCGGTTTGGGGAATCCATTCCTCCGCTGCGATGTGGATGCCGTGGCTCGAACAGGCCTTCCGAAAGTTCCTGATGTAGGTCTCGCCCACCAGCGACTGCTCCACGAGCGCCCCGACCTCGCCATGGCCTGCCTTGGCCACCAGGTCGGCCCAGAAGATGGGCTCGTCGGTCAGCGAGCCCTGTGGAAGGGAGAACGTCCACTCACCAAGCCAGTCGTCACTCCCGGTCACACTGATGGCCGGAACCTCGAAACGGCGTTCGATCGCCTCGCGGGTGGGAACGCAGTTGTCGGTGATGTGCGGACCGAACACCGCGAGGCAGCCCTCGTCCACCAGCTCGCCGTACGCGTCGATGACCGCCTTCACCGATCCCTTCGGCAGCCCCTCCACCTCCCGGAACACGAGTTCGACGGGACGGTCGATCATCCCCTCGCGCAGCGCCTTGGCGAACACAATCTCGAAGGGCAGCACGAGATCGCGGCGCGCCTCCTCGGGATAGCCCTCGGGAAGTTTGAAGTCCATCAGGTACCCGAGCCGGATCGGTTCAGCTGAGCTTTCGTACGACACGCCACCCCCTTGGCCGGGCCCACCGGGCGGGGGTCTGGCTGAAACCTGATATTTGTTCCACAATACCGGGGCTGCTCGACCAGGTCAATTGGCGCCTGGGCCGCCCAGGTACGCGTCGAGCAACTCGACCAACCCCACGGTGATCAGGGGGTCATCGGTCAGCGGTCCCGCCACCGCCGCCCGGGCGGCCTCTGCGAGCGGGAGGCCCTCGGCCACGAGGCGCCCGGCTGCGATCAGCACCCGGGTCGAGGCCACTTCACGCAGACCGGAACGGTCGAGCCGCCGGATCGCCTGGGCGACGCCCACGAGCTGCGCAGCGGTGGCCGCGTCGACCCCGGATTCGGCAGCCACCACCTTCTCCTCGACGTCCACGGGCGCGAAATCGAGCTCGATGGCCACCATCCGCTGGCGGGTCGAGTCCTTCAGGTCCTTCATCACGCTCTGGTAGCCGGGGTTGTAGGAGACGACGAGACAAAATCCATCCGCCGCGTCGAGGGTCACGCCGAGGCGGTCGATCGGCATCTGGCGCCGGTGATCGGCCAAAGGATGCAGGACGACGGTCGTGTCCTGGCGGGCTTCGACGATTTCGTCGAGATAGCAGATCGCACCCTCGCGCACCGCCCGCGTCAATGGCCCGTCGACCCAGTTCGTGTCGCCGCCCTGCAGCAGGAAGCGCCCGACGAGGTCCGCCGTCGTCAGGTCGTCGTGGCATGCGACGGTAATGAGCGGACGGGCGAGGTCGTGTGCCATGGCCTCGACGAACCGTGTCTTGCCACATCCGGTTGGGCCTTTGAGAAGGACGGCGAGGCCTTGACGGTAGGCCGCTTTGAAGACGCGCTCCTCGTTACCGACCGGAATGTAGAAGGGTCGATTGCTGCTCATGGGGTCGTCCTTTCGACACGGAGACGCTCCGCTGAACGGACTCGGCGCCGAGAGGCCACACGCTGGCGCGCTGCCGCGCCGAGGGCATAGGTGAAGAGCCTCCCGATGATGGGCGGCAGCTCTCCGGGGTCGTCGATAGCGGCATGTGCCGCGGTCCCAAAGACACGGCGCAGGGCCGGTGCGTCCGTGCGCGCGCCCACACTGAGGCAGAGGCACCCGATCCCGAGGTTGCGCGCCTCGGTGAGCGCGCGCCTGGAGTCGGCCTCGCCGTACGTCCGCTCGTAGCCGCTGTCGTAGGCGAAACCGTCGGAGATGACGATGAGCAGCCGTCGCGCCGTCCCGGCCTCACGTCCGAGCACGGCCGTTCCGTGCCGGATGGCGGCACCGAGTCGGGTGTAGGCGCCGGGGGTGAGTGCGCCAAGTCGTCGCACGGCTGCGTCATCAAAGTCCTCGTCGAAGCGCTTCACCCGCAACAGATGGACGGCAGAGCGGCCCTGTGAGCGGAACCCGTACAGGGCCACGCGGTCTCCCAGCCCGTACAGCACGCTCGTCAGGGACCCCGCCGCCGTGCGCTGCATCTGGTGGACGGGGGTCCCGCGCACGCCGGGCTCCCCGGCAGATCCGGAGACGTCCAGCAGGATGAGCGCCGAGAGGTCGCGCCGACGGCGAAGCGTGTCGACGTACACGGCCTCGTTGACAGTGCAGCCGGCGCGCAGGTCAACACGCGCCTCGACTGCCGCGTCCACGTCGAGGTCGTCTCCCTGCGGCTGGCGATGACACCGATCGAATTCCAGGCCAACTCGACCCAGCGCCTGCCGAAGCTCATCCGAGTCAGGCTTCAAGAAGGCTGCGGATCCGGACGCCGGCGGGTCGGTCTCGAGCACCGTGCACCAGTCCGGCTTATAGCAGCGCCTGCCGGAATCCCATTCAGGGTAGGACGCAGCCTTGTTCACGAACGCCTCTGAAATGTCGCCGTCCACGACCGACGCTCTGGACGGCGAGACCCGCCCCGGAGCGGGCGCCGGTCGGGCGACACGACTCTGGCGTGTGGGCGCATCGGCTCCGGGCTCCCCGGATCCGGAGGAACGGGTGTCTCCCAGCAGTCGCTTCAGGAGCTTGCCAAGACCTCCACCCCCGCCGACGGGGCTGGAAAGCACGTCAAACACCACGTCGTCCTCGACGTCATCGGAGAACTCTTCGAGCACTGCCGGTTCCGACCGGGGGTGGTGCAGTGCTGCGCCCTCGCCGAGGGCCGGACGCGCCCAATCCGCGGCAATCATCCGGCCTGGCCGTATGACACCGAACGCCGCGGGCGGGTCGTCGATCGCCGTCCGGCCGCGCGCGATCTGGAGCGACGTCTCCGGCGAATCCGAGCTGGTGGCGGTCCCCACATCGACGAGCTGGAAAAACCGCGCCGGCATGATCTCGCGTAGGGCCCACAGCGCGCGGTGTGCTTCCACCGCGAGATAACGGCGCGCCAGCGCAGGCCGCCGCCCGAGGGAGGTGAGCACCCGCGCTTCGAAGCTCCCCGCACCGAGCAACGCCGACTGTACCGCGACCGCGTTGCGCTGGACCTCCGGACTCGCATCGACATCGATGTATACCGTCGCCCCATCCGTCCATGGCCGCTCTCCCGACCGAGCGGGGGCCACGTCGATCGTTCGGCCAGCGATGACGGAGGCCACGAGGTTCAGCCGAGCCGGTCCCGCATCAGATCCGTCCCGTGGAGATCCGGCGCCGTGCTCGTCCGGGGCAACGACCACGAGGGTCAGGTGCCCGCGCTGCTCGACGCTCCGGCGCGACCGCCGGACGCGGTCCGCGTCAACGCCCCTCGCAGCACGGTGTCCCGGGCGAGCGCATGCGCTCCCCGAGGGCCGGCGGCGTGAATGACGCTGGGCGGCAGCATGACGGCCTCGTACACGCAGCGCGCCCGCAAGTCCGCCGTCGATCCGTCGAGCAAGAGCTCACCGGTCTTGGCTGCTGCGGCAAGGAGGCCTTTGATCTGGCGCAGCTGGCCCATGAAAGACAGCCCCAAATCAGGCGTGCTGGGTGGCGACTGCCGGAGCCACGCAAGCTGGATCCTGAACTCGTCGCTGAAGCGGTCGACGACGTGAATGTTTCCCCACATAAGCGCATCGAGTCGCTCGAGCGGCGGCGACGAGGCGCGGAGGGCAGCGTCCCACACGCGTGTCACCTTCTCCGAGTACGAGTGCATGATGGAAAAGAGCAGATCGTCCTTCGATGCAAACGCGCGGTAGACGGTACCTGTGCTCAGCCCCGCCGCTGCGGCGATATCGCGCATGGTGGTGGCCTCGTAGCCGCGGCGACCGAATTCCTTCCTGGCGACCGCCCTGACATGCCCGGTGCGATCGTCGTCATTGAACTCCTCTGCCCAACTCATGATCACGGACTGCACCGCGGTGATCGCCGCCGAACGGTCCAGCACAACATCCGAAGGCGTCCGCACCGCGAGGCCGTGCAAGGGAATGCGTAATCGGAGCTCGGGGACCTCTTCGGCACCTGAGCTCATGTGCGAGACGCCGACACCGATGTGCAGCATGCTCTGGCACAACCTGCCGGCCAGCAGGGTGAGGTCGATGCCCGGCCGCACGGCGCCCGAGGAGCGGCCGAGCCGCAAGAGCTCCAGCATGGAGGTCTCGATAGCAACGGGTACTCGAGCCGCCAGCTCGGCGAGCTCGTTTCCGAGGACGCTCGGAGGGTCGTAGAGCGTCAGAAGGAGGGCAGCGCGATTGCGCACGCCACACCAGGCGATCGCCTGCCCGAACTCCACGATCCGCTTCTCGACTTCGTCCCCGGCACCCGCGGAACGTGATACCTCCATGGCGGTGGCGGCGGTGCGGTCGAGCTCGTCCACGAACGCGCGGACGAGCTCGAGGATGATCGCCTCCTTCGACTCGAAGTGGTGATAGAGGCTGCCCGGAAGGATGCCGCAGGCATCAGCAATCTCCTTGAGGGAAGTTCGCAGCCCAGCCGATGCGAACAGCGTCGCCGCCGTGTCGAGGATCTCGGCGCGACGAACGCCGTCAGTTGCCATGCGCAGCAAACTCGGCCGCCCGCAGGGTCCGCTGGCCGCGGTTCATCCCCGGCGAAGGTGCACACGCGGTGCGGGGCGGGTGGGCTGGGTGTCGGGTCACGGTGCAGGGTGCCTCTTGATGGGTCGCTCGGCCAACGCGTGGAGGCTATCGAACCTAACGCTTGTTTCGCAACGAAGTCCAGGTCCGTTCCTGAAGGTGGGTCGAGACCCAGTCGAGTCAGATTCCGCGTAAAGCGACGTTTACCGCAGTCGTCCTGATTTTGCCCTTCGCCTCGGACCAGAAGGCCTTAACCTGCTGACGAGGACGAGCCTCCTGACACCGAGAATCGCGTTCAGCGACGTTCGACCTCCCCTAAGAGCTTGTCCGTGTGCTCGTGCCCGGGTAGTCCGTGCCACAGAAAGGCTTTGACGAGACCGGCACGAAACCCGACTTCTCGGCTCGCAGGACCCAGGCGCACTGGGGGAGGTCGTGACCGAACACTGTCGAGTAGTCGATGTTGATCGGCAGCAACCCGTTGCCGTTGTAGGACTTGATGCTGCGGAGTGCCCTGACGACGCCAGCCCGGCTCGGGTTCTGTCCCGCGCGTTGCAAGCCCTCGATCATGAGGTCGCAGCCGAGCCACGACAAATCTTGACCGTAACTAGGGAACTCGCTCTTGGTGAAGTGTGCGTACTTCGTGAGGGCGGTGGCCATCTCCTCGGTGCCTGCATCAGGCAACGAGAACGGACGGGCCAGGGACAGGAAATACGCCCCCTGGAGGCTCGACCATGCGGGTGAATGGAGGACGTCAGGCTCGTAGCCCACCGACAACAGAACCGCCTTGAGCTTCACGCCTGCTTGCTCCAGCGCCGTCACGAGAGCGAAGTTCGAGTCGTTGTCCATCGTCGGCAGGACCGCGTTCACATGCTTCTCTTCGGCGACTAACGCCTGGGCGGTGAAGTCGACGCTGCCGAAGGGCACGGAGGTGTCCAATACACCGACCTTGCCCCCGGCACGCTGGAAGGATTGGGCAGCACCGACCGCTTCGTCCGCCGAGAGCGGGGACACGCCGTAGCCGTAGGTGCCGATGATCGTTCCACCGTGCGACTTGATGAAACTACCGAAGACGCTGTTCACGGGCACCCTTGGGTTCTCGCTACCCCTGAATGCGTCGAACATGTTGGTGTAAGGCTGCTCACCCCATTCTGGACCGTCGGAGGAGTTGCCAGTGACCGGAACCCCAGCCTGCTGCGCGTATTTCGCTGCCGTAAAGAAGAGTGGCGAATTGGCCACGATCCCGACCGCTCCTTTCGATATCGCACCCTGAACCGCCGTCGAGGTAAGGGTCGGGTTCGTCTCGTCGTCGACGACAGAGAGGTCGATCTTTCGCCCGTCGACCCCGCCCTCGGCGTTCTGCAGATCCACCCGTGCCACACATCCCTGTTGGGAGTTGCCGAACTCGGATGCCGCCGGCCCTGTGAGCGAGGAGATGTACGTGATGTTGAGGGGGGTGCCCGACGACGGTGCCGGCGCTGCGACTGCGACCAGCATGGCTGCGGCCAGGATGGTGATTGCCGCGACAAGCATTCCGGTCTTCACCAAATGCAACAATTTCAGCTCCAATCGATTGCGCGACGGGTGACTACTCATTCTCTCGTCGCGGGTTCACACGGCGGGCGGCGCCGCGCGGCTCGCGGAGTCGTTCCCCCAGAACTGCCTTACGGGCGGTCATGGTAAGTGGAGAGAGGGTCGTGGCACCGTCAGGACCAATTCGAGGCGCTGCGGACTCCCGGCTCGCCTCGACGCGAAACCGGTGGCGTCGACGGCCCTTGACGTGGCCGCCGCTGCACTTTTGCCAACCTCGTCCCGGCGCGCGGGCAGTCATCCGAACACGTGCCACGGGACCGTAACGGGTAGATCGAGCGAGGACAGGAGGCCGGGCGCTGCCTCGATCACATAGGGCACGGCGTTGACGACCCGCATGGCGGTCGCGGTCATGGCGGCCTTGCCGGCGTCGTGTCCCTCGGGTGGCCCGAGCGTCAGTCGGCATTGGATGAGGGGGTCGCCGTCGATGTCGACGATGTAGGTGGCGTCGTTCTCGGAGGTCGGCCAGTCGGGTGCGATGTCGCGGGCCATGCGGATGACGTGATCGACCACGATCACCTCTCGACCTTCGGCGATGCCGGACGCGATAGTCCGGACGGCGCCAACCGTCCCAGCGGGGACGGCCCCGAACGCCACGTCGATGTCGTTTTCGGTCAGCTGGCGCTCGAGCCGACCTCGGATCTCGTCGAGCTCGACGTCGAGTCCGCGAGCGATGAGTTCGATCGGGCCTCGCCAGATCATGGGGATGATCCCAGGGAGAGCGATGAAGGGTTCGAACGCCAGGTCGCGGGCGAACCCGAGTCCGTCCATCATGACGTCCGCCACGGGGTAGTGGTCGTTGAGCGAGATCTCAATCAGGCGAACGGTCCGGATCCTGCGTGACTGTGTGGTGAGCAGCAGCGCAAGCTCGTCGGACGCGAACCCGGGAAAGATGCCCGACGCATAGAGCGATGCGCCTCCGCGCTGTGCCGCGTAGTCGAGTCGTTTGCGGAGCGTTTCGTCGGCCGATGGCGGATGCACCAGCTCGGTCGATGTGGTCGTAACCACGTTGATGCCTGCGCCAAGAAGGCGTTCATAGTCTGGAAGAGCGCCGGCGCCGCGCTCTGGGCCGCTGGCGGCGTAGACAACGCAGTCGGGCTCGAGCGCGATCAGCGCATCTGCGTCATCGGTGGCGAGCACGCCGAGTGGGTCGATGTCGGCGAGCGCGCCAGCATCGTGCCCTACCTTCTCGGGCGTGTGGACCCACACGCCGATCAGGTCCAGATCGGGGCGGCGCGCTATGGCGCGAATGGCGTTCGAGCCGACACCTCCGGTGGACCAGACGACGACCCGCCTCGTGGATGTTGCCATGATTGGTTGTCTCTTCTGCACTCGCTCAGTTACCGGCACGGACGACGGCCTCGGCGGCTCGCTCGAGGTAGCGCCAGGCGACTTCCGGCGGCAGCCCTGCGCAGAGCGGCAGCAGCGGGAGGAGAGTCCCGGCCCGAACGAGCTCGGCGGCCTCCTCCCCCGTCACCACCCGGTACGAGCTATCGGCACGGAGCTCGTCGACCGAGGTCGCGGTGCTGATGCTGGCCACCGAGGTCTCTCCATGCCGGTAGGCCGCCGCCGTTGTGGCGTCGTGCAGCAGGTAGCGTCCGAGCTCGGCCCAAGCCCGATCGACGTCGTCGGCCACGAAGAGTGCCGTCGCTGCGCCCGGGGCCGGCACTTGCACGAAACCAGGTTCGTGCCCGGCCTCCCGGCACGCCTGCTGATAGGCCTCCATCAGGCCCGGTGTCGACGCCTGGGCGATAAGGCCGAGACCGAATCGGCCGGCCCGGCGGACGGCGGCGAGGCTTCCGCCACCGATGAGCATCTGCGGACCGCCGCTCGTCGGTGACGGGGTGATGCGCGTCGATCGCCCGCCGGCGGTGACCTCGTTGCCCCGCACGAGCTCGAGCAGCGTCGCGAGTCGTTCGTCGGCCTGGATCCCTCGAGCCTGGAAGTTGAGCCCGAAATGATCGTACTCCTCTCGCCGATGTCCGACGCCGAGGACATACGCCACCCGGCCCCGGCTGATGATGTCGAGGACTGCGATGTCCTCGGCCAGACGGACGGGCTCGTAGAACGGCAACACAGCCGCGGCCACCATGATGGGGAGCTGCTCCGTTCGAGCGGCGATCGCGGTGGCGAGGATCAGCGGCGACGGCAGATGACGGTCGGCCGTGGCGTGATGCTCCGACAGCACTGCAACAACCGCCCCGCGGGACTCCGCCCATGCCGACATCTCGACGGCCGCGGCGTAGAGGTCCTCGATCGGAGCCCCCCAGTTCGGCGCTCGCATGTCGAATCGAAGAGTGAACATTTACTCGGGCCGGATCGGGAGGTATCCCCACCCCCGCACGCTGGCCGTGTGGGCCATCTTTCCCTGGTCGGTATCGACCTCCCACACCGTCCACCGGCGCAGGATCTCTTCCAGGGCGACCCTGCCCTCCAACCGGGCCAGAGCGGCTCCGAGGCAGAAGTGGAGCCCGAAGCCGAACGAAAGATGGGGTCCCTGGTCGCGGTGGATCTCGAACTGGTCTGGTCTCGTGAAGTGGCGCTCGTCCCGGTTGGCGGCGCCGTTGAGCAGCAGCATCGTCGACCCCTCGGGCACCGTCATCCCCCTCACCTCGACGTCATGCTGCACGCAACGTGCCTGGACCGGCGATGGCGACTCGAGGCGAAGGATCTCCTCGATAGCGCTCGGGATAAGCGAAGGGTCTTCGACAAGCAGGTGACGCTGCTGCGGGTGCTGAGCGAGCAGCTGCATCGTGAAACCGATCAGGCGCGTTGCGGTCTCGTTGCCGGCGCCGGCAACCATGCTCGCGTAGGTGACCACCTCGTCTCGCGTGAGGGGACGACGCGAGCCGTCGGGTTCGTCAACCTCGGCGTTCAGCAGCTCGGTCATCAGGTCATCGGACGGGTTCCGCGAACGCCAGTCGACGTAGTCGGCGAGCACCGACAGGACGTCGTCGAACGAGGACTGGTCGAACGCGATCGGCGAGCCATCGGTCGTGAGTGCCTCGTCGGTTCGCCGGCGGTAGGTGAGCTGATCGGCCTCGGGGATTCCGAATAGGAACCCGATGGTCCGAAGCGGGACCTCGACACCGAACTCGCCGATGACGTCGAACTCTTCCCGTTCCACCAACGCATCGAGCGCGCTCACACAGAAACCACGGACAAGCGGCTCGAGATCGAGCATGCGTCTCGGCGTGAAGACGCGGGCGAGCAGGGCCCTGTGCGCGTCGTGTATGGGCGGATCTTCAAAAAGCAGGATGCCCGGTGGGATCGCTACACCGGCGCTGATGATCTCCAGAACGGTGCCTCGGCCGGAGCGATAGGTCCCCCAGTCGAGGAGCGCGGGCTTGACGTCGTCCCATCTACTCAACGCGTAGAAGTCGAGCGCCTCGTTCCGGTACAGCGGGGATTCGTCCCGTAGTCGGCGCCAGGTCGGATACGGATCGTTATCGATGTCGACGTCGTAAGGGTCGTAGTGGACTTGTGCGGAGGGGGTTGTCGGGGTCATGTCCGTCCTTGGATCGATCGGTCAGGGACCGAGGTGCGCAGCGCCCTGCAGCGGTTGGTTCGGCACGCCAGAGAACAACTGAGCCGTCGGTCCTGCGGTCACCTGACCCTCCAACTTCGTCACGAGATGAGGCGCAAAAACCGCGCCATAAATCAGATTTGCAACAACGACTACTCCGATGATTGACAGGACGGTTGACCAAAGACCGCTCGGCGACTTCGTGTGGGCCCATGTTTCGACGACGGTGCGTCCCTCGGGATCCGTTCGTCCGAGGATGTAGGCGAAGACCATCATCACTACGCCCATGGCGAGGGCGTCGTAGAGCGGGTACTGATGCTTGGTCCCCTGCCACAGCGCCAGCCCGGGGATCACACGCCCGTAGTAGAAGACGCCGAGCCGGGCCCCCAGGATCCCGTTGAAGAGGAAGGCCCAGAGGAACCCCACCACGAGGCCGACCGTGAGCAGGGCGATCGGTCTGCGCCAGTGGAACCTCGAGCTCAACCGTCGCCCGAGCGCAGCACCGACCAGGGCGGGCGTCACGAAATAGGCGATGTAACCGACGGGCACCGACGCCGGGAGCCCGCCCCACGTCGTGTCCAAGGGCCACCAGAACGGCATGCGGGGTATGGCAGGCGCGAATTGCGCGTACATCGCCCAGTCGTACGGCGCCTCGATCCAGGAAATCGAGATCGCCGCGACACAGACGAGCAGGAGCGGGTGGAGGCGGCGGCGGCGGTACGTGAGGTACACACCGATTGCGAGGAAGCCGAACCCCCCGACGTACGCGAAGCCGATCGACGCCTTCAGCAAGGGCGTCAACTGGTGGCTCATTGGTCGCCCTCTTGGCTCTGAGGTCGGCGTGCTTCGGGGTCGAGCCAGAGCACCCCGCCGAAGATGAGGACGATCAATCCGAACAGCGTGCCCAGCATGATGACCGCACCCATGTCCCCACCCCTTCGAAGCCAGCTCCGGAGCTTTTAGATAGCGTACACTGTCTTAACCAACCCGTCGACCGCCGGCGGGTTCGAGAGCGAACGAACGTGCCGCAGCGACCTCCGACCAAGAAGCAGATGGCGGCCGAGGCGCCGGCCCGGGTGACTCGCCGGCCCCGTGGCGCGCCCCAGAGACTCCTCCTCGACGCGGCCCGCGATCTCTTTGCCCGCCAGGACTACCGCAGCACCACCACCCGTGAAATCGCCGAGGCAGCCGGTGTCACCGAACACCTGCTCTTCCGCCACTTCGGGTCGAAGGCGGCCCTGTTCCGCGAAGCTCTCGTCCTTCCCTTCACGACCTTCGTCGAGGAATTCGGCCGAACGTGGCGAGCGGTCGTCCCCGAGGAGACCGACGAGGACGAGCTGGCCCGGCATTTCGTCGGGCAGCTCTACGACGTGTTCGCAGATCACCGGGGCCTCGTCGTGACGCTCTTGACGTCAGATGGTCTGAGTGAGGAGGAGACAGCGGACGCCGGCATCGCCGACATCCGGCAGGCCCTCGCGATGCTCGGCCAGATCAGCGCCGAGGGCATGGACATGCGGGGAATGCGGTCGAGTCATCCGAACCTGGCGGCCTACTCGACGGTGGCCATGATCGCAGGCATGGCTGCCCTGCGTTCTGCCTACTTCGGAGCCAAGCAGCCGTCGAGGGAGGCGGTCGTCGAGGAGCTCACCCAGGCGATCCTCCACGGCTTCCTGCATCGGAACGGCTGAGCAGCAGATCGACGGGCAGTGAGCCCGTGCATCCTCGGTGATCTTCTGCGGTCGCAAGCGCCGAAACGCCTCCGCCAGCCGATTGAACTCAGGGCCCGGGCTCGACCAGCAGGTCCAGGTAGGCGGCGCCGGTGTCGGGTACGCGGCCTTGGCCCCAGCACTCCACAGGGAACGAGACCATGATCATGGAGTACAAGAGGTGCAACAGGTTCGTGGCGTCCTCTGGCATGTCATTGAGGGGGAACGTGTCGCAGTACGCCATCGCCTCGTCGTAGCGCGCCGTCATGGCGTCGTAGAAGGCCTGCATCTCGTCCATCGGAGTGGCCAGGCGCTGGGCGAAGCGCTCGGGCTCGGTGGCCAGACACCAGGTGCCGGCGAAAGGCTCCAGGTCGGAGAAGTCGGCCGGCAACATCGTCTTGGTCTCGGTCATCGGCGTCAGACCCCCGCGTCCTCGAGCTTCTTGTAGTCGTCCACCCATTCCGCGGCCACCTTGTGCAGGTGGCGGCAAAGGACTTCCTGATCGTTTAAGGGGAACCGCTCGATCACCCGCGACTCGAGCATCGTCTGGGTGGCCTCGAGCGTGTTCGCGTCCTGCAGCCCGTACTCCTTGAACGACACCGCGGCGAGCTCGTGCGCCACGCGCTCGCGTGGCGTCTGCGCCGGCACGAAGTACAGCGTTCCCTCGAACACGTGCGAGCCATGGCCGGTCGGCCAGTAGTGGTAGGTCAGGTACCAGTTCTGCCCCCAGACCAGGATGACGAAGTTCGGGAAGATCTGGAAGGAGTCGAGGCCCCACGGGTCGCACCCGGCGGGGTTGATGCCCGCCTCCGTCTGGTCGTAGTCGAGGTCGGGCTTGTCCCAGGGGCCGAAGAGGCCGCTGCGCGTGATGCGCTCGATCGGCTTGAGCATGTTCTCCGCCAGGTTCCACGGATGGATTCCGGCCGTGCTGACGACGCGGTGCGGACCGTCGATCGTGTACGCCGGGGCCTCGAAGCCGGCCTGCTGCGCGGCGGCCGACCAGTCGGGTGGCGTCTGCTTCGCGTGCAAAACCGGTGCGTGGTAGAACTCCTGAAAGGCGTCCATGTAGAGCTTCCAATTCGCGTTCACCGTGGCGCGATAGAACCAACGCTCCGTCAGCTGGTGGAACGGATAATTCTCGAGTTTGGTGACCACCGGGCCGAGGAATTCGCGCAGACTCTGCTCCGGCTTCTTCGCCAGGTTGACGAAGATGAACCCGGCCCACTCCTCGCAGTTGACGGGGACGAGACCGTAGTCCGCCTTGTCCAGGTCGAAGAACTCTTGCTCCTGCTGCACGAAGGTGCACGCGCCGTCGAGGTCGTAGCGCCACCCGTGGTACTTGCAGACGAACTGCCGGCTGACGCCGCTGGTCTCCTCTTTGGGGTAGTCGCGCCACACCAACTTGTTGCCGCGGTGGCGGCACACGTTGTAGAACGCCCGCACCTCGTCGTCCGCGCCCCGCACGATCACGACCGATGTCCGGGCCACCGCGAGCTCCTTGGTGAAGTAGCTGCCCTTGCGCGGGAGCTGCTCCACCCGTCCCACATTCAGCCAGGCACGCTTGAATATGGCGTCGCGCTCGAGCTCGTAGAACTCGGGGGAGATGGAGTCCTCATAGGAGATGGGCTCGGTGCCGAGCTGGAAGTGCTCGGTCCAGCTCCCCTCCGGTGGCTTGGGCCAACGTGCCATGAGCGGTCCTCTCGTCGCTGCGGTCGGTGACGATCAAGAGGATATCATGCCTCTCACATAATGAGAAGGGCGTTTCCGCAGGGCGCTCTCCTCCTCTCCGGCCTGCGTCAGGGACCCTCGCCCGTGTCTGCTCGCGCCTCACCTGCACCCTCGACCCCGGCTAGCGCCGCCTTGTGGAGCGTGTTCTCGGCTAGCCGCATATGCGCGGCGTCGACCAGCCGGCCGTCTCGACCGATGGCGCCGACGCCCTCCGCCGCCGCCTCGCGATAGGCGGCGATCGCCTCCCGGGCGTCGGTCACCTCCTCGGGCGTGGGCGAGAAGACCTCGTTGGCGATCGGCACCTGGCTGGGATGGATGGCCCACTTGCCGTCGAAGCCGAGCGCGCTCGCCGCCGAGGCCGACCTTCGGTAGCCGTCGGGGTCCGCATAGTCCGGGTAGGGCGCGTCGATCGCGTCCACCATTGCCGCCCGCGCCGCCGTGAGCACCTGTGCGCGGGCGAAGTGCCAGAAGTCGCCCGGGTAGTCGACGACCGGGTCGAAGTTGCCGTCGACCCGTGCGTGGAGGGACGCCGAGAGGTCGCCCGCCCCGAAGATGAGCGACTCGAGCCGGTCGCTCGCCTGCGCGATCTCGAGCGCCCGGGCCAACCCCTCCGCGTCCTCGATCAGCACCTCGAGACCGATGCGCTTGCGCAGTCCGAGCTTGGCCTCGAGCTGGCCCAGCAGCACGTCCACCCACCACACGTCGCGGGCGGTGCGCACCTTTGGGACGATGAGCACGTCGACGGCCTCCCGTGCCCCCGTGACGATCTCGATGATGTCGCCGTGGCACCACGGAGTGTCGATCCCGTTGATCCGCACGGCCCGCACCGTGCGTCCCCAGTCGAGACCCGTCAGAGCGCCGACCGCGATGCCTCGCGCCGATTCCTTGACCGACGGCGCGCAGGCGTCCTCGAGGTCGAGGAACACGAGGTCGGCCCCGGTCGCGGGCGCCTTCTCGCACATGCGCTCGCTGCTCGCCGGCGTGGCCAACTCCGATCGCCGGGCTCGGGGTGGGCGCACCGCTGTCTCCTGTCTTCTGCTCGGTCGTACGCTCAGATCGTCCCGGCCGCCCGCAGCGCGGTCAGGCGCCCGGCGTCCAGTCCGAGCAGCTCACCGTAGACCGTGTCGTTGTCCGCTCCCAGGCCCCGCCCGAGGTGCTCGACCACCCCGGGCGTGTCGCTGAACCGCGCGACCGGCGCCTGCACGGTCATGGGCCCAAGGTCCGGGTCGTCGATCCGGATGAACGAGCCGCGCGCCTGCAGGTGCTCGTCGGCCAGGAGTTGCTGCGCGTCGTAGATCGGTGCCGCCGCCACTTCGGCCCGATCGAACGTGTCCATTACCTCGTCCAGTGTTCGCGTCGCGATCCAATCGGCCACGAACCCGTCCACCTCGACGGCCCGCGCCTGGCGCTGCACCGGGTCGGCGTAACGCGGGTCGTCCACCATGTCGGGCCGGTCGATGGCGCGGAACACCCGCAGTGCGATGTTCGGCGACGCGCTCGAGATCGCCAGCCACTTGCCGTCACGAGTCTGGTACGTGTTGCGCGGCGCGCTAGCCGGCAGCAGGTTGCCGACGCGCCCGGGGATCTTGCCCAGGTGGCTGTAGGCCAGCGTCGACGTCTCGATGAGCCGGGCCAGCGGTTCGATCAGGTTGACGTCGATCAACTGCCCGCCGGCGCCGTGCACGTCGCGGTGGTAGAGGGCGAGCATCACGGCGGCCGTCGCCGACTGCGCCGCCACGCCGTCGGCCAGGAAGAAGGGGGGCAGGGTCGGCGGGCCGTCGGCCTGACCGGTCACGTGGGCGAACCCGCTCATGGCCTCGGCCAGCGTGCCGAAGCCCGGTCGGTCGCTCTTCGGCCCGCCCAGCCCGTAGCCACTCACGTGCAGCATCACGACCCGGGGATGCGCCGCGTGCACGGACTCGTAGTCGAGGCCCCACTTGGCCAGCGCGCTGGGCCGGTTGTTGGCCACGACGACGTCGCTGACGTCGAGCAGGCGGTGGAACAGCTCTTGGCCGTCGGCGTTGCGCAGGTCGAGCGTCACGCACTGCTTGTTGCGGCTCATGCTCTTCCAGAACAGGCCGACGCCGTCCTTGCTCTCGCCCCAGGTGCGCAACGGGTCGCCCACTTCGGGCTGTTCGACCTTGATGACCTCGGCCCCGAACTCGCCGAGCATCGTCGCCACCATCGGTCCCGCCGCCAGGGTGGCCGCGTCGATGACGCGCAGGCCGCGCAGCGGGAGCTCGGGCGGTTGCGTCACGTCCGCTCCGGTGACGACCCCAGACCCCGGCGATGTCTCTGGAAACCGTAAACAGGTTTGTGCATGGTTTTTCGAGACATCCTCGTTCGTTCAGCTGCGGGAGTCGCACGGCCGGGCCAGCCCCAGATGCTCACGCAGCGTCGTGCCGGCGTAGCGATCCCGGAACACGCCACGGCGCTGCAGCTCGGGCACGACGAGCCGGACGACGTCCTCGTAGGCGCCCGGGCTGTGCGTGGCGGCGATCACGAAGCCGTCACAGGCGCCGCTGTCGAACCACGCCTCCATCTGGTCGGCGATGTCCGGTCCGGTGCCGACGAAGCGCGGGCCCTGCAGAAGTGTGGCGCGATGCCCGGCGAGGTCGCCGAGCGTCACGGTCTCGCCGCCGATGTGCTGCCTGATGTTCTGCACCAACCCCCGGATGCCCGAAACGGACTGAATCAGCTCGTCGGTGATGGGCGCATCGAGGTCGATGCCCGCAAAGTCGTAGTTCATGAGCTCGGACAGCAGCGTGAGCGACGCCATTGGGTCGACCAGGTCGTTGAGGAACATCTGCTCGCGCTCCTCGGCGTGTGCCTTGGACTCGCCCACGACCGTGTAGGCCATGGGGAGCATCTTGACCGACTTCGGGTCCCGGCCCCGCTCCCCGATCTTCTCCTTCTGGTCCTTGTAGTGCGAGCGGGCGATGTCGATGCCGGGGTCGCCCGTGAAGATCAGTTCGGCCCAGCGAGCCGCGAACTCCCGGCCCCGCCCCGACGACCCCGCCTGCAGCAGGACGGGCCGGCCCTGCGGGCACCGCGGCACCGTGAGCGGTCCCCGCACGCTGAACCACTCCCCGTCGTGGTCGAGCTCGCGCACCTTGGCCGGATCGGCGAACAGGGGCGTCTCGCGGTCGAGCACCAGAGCGTCATCGTCCCAGGTGTCCCACAGTCCGGTGGTCGCCTCGAGAAATTCGTCGGCCCGGTCGTAGCGGACGTCGTGCGGAATGGCCTCCTTCAGCCCATAGTTCTGCGCCTCGCTGTCGTTGACCGACGTGACGACGTTCCAGGCGGCCCGCCCCCCGGACAAATGATCGAGTGTCGCGAAGGTGCGGGCGACGTGGAAGGGCGTGTAGTAGGTGGTCGAGTAGGTCGCCCCAAGGCCGATCCGGTCCGTGACCGCGGCGCAGATGCCGAGGACGATGCTCAGGTCCAGTTTCACCGGGCGGGCACCAGTCCGCACCGCCTCGGCCACCGACCCGCCGTAGATACCCGGCATCGCCAGGCGGTCGTCGAAGAACATGAGGTCGAAGCAGCCCTGCTCGAGGGTCCGGGCCAGCTTCTCGTAGTAGCCCGCGGTCAAGAAGCCGTGCTCGGTGGCGGGGTGCCGCCAGGACCCGGCGTACACAGTGGCGTTCCCCGCCTGCATGAACCCGACGAGGGCCATCTGCCGCTTCGAATTGGTCGCCATGGGCCCTCCCTATTAACGAGCCGCCGGATTTGCCGGCCGACCGAACCTAATATGTAATATTTCAGATATCAAACTGATCAGCTCAACAGTCCGGGCCCAAGCGGCCAACGAGATCCGCGACCGGATCCTGACCGGGCGCCTGCAGCCGGGCGACCGCCTCGATCTCGACCAGCTGACCGCGGAATTCGGCATCAGCCGTACGCCGATCCGCGAGGCCCTGCTCGAGCTCTCCTACGAGGGCCTTGTCGCCATCACCCCGCGCAGCGGCATGGCCGTGGTCGGGATCACGCCGGAGGACGCCGTCGACAACTTCGCCATCCTGGCCGCCCTCGCCGGCAAGGGGGCCGAGATGGCGACGCTGCGCATCACGCCCGAAGAGTTGCACGACCTGGGCGCGTTGGCAGCCGTCATCGACGAGTCCGACGACGTGGTGGCAGCGAACCGCCACTTCCATCGCGCCATCAACCTGGCCGCCCGCTCACCCCGGCTCCTCACCTACGTGCGCCAGGCCCAGCGGGTCGTGCCCGGCAATTACTTCGAGCTGTTCCCGGAGCAAGAAGAGCGCAGCCGCCACGAGCACGCCGCACTCCTCGGCGCCATGGAGCGCGGCGACGCCGGCGGGGCGCGCTCCACCATGGAATCACACGTCCTCACCGCCGGCGAGGCGCTCGGCAGCTGGCTGGCAGGGATGGCAGCCGGGGACGCCCACGGGCGCAAAGACGAACCTGATCGCGCCCCACTGACACACTGGGCCCGCGCGGCGCGGACCCGTTGAAATCGCCCTGGTCCGGCGCCTCTCCGAAAACCATAAACTGGTCGGTGCATAGTTTTTGGAGACTCATCCACGGCGCTCTCGTTTGAGACTTTCGCGCGGAACTCATGAAATCGGTCAGCCGACGCTCGTGGAGCATCGTCACACCGTCAGCGCGAGTCGCGCCCCCTCGAGGAGGTCGGCGCCGCCAGGCGTCGCCTCGGGATCGAGGAGCCATTGCACCATGTAGCCGTCGGAGACGGCGATGAAGAACGACGCCACCGACCGGGCGACGCCCACCGGCAGGTCTGGGACCATGACCAGGATCCCGCCGACGATGCGCCTGCGCATCTCCTCGTAGCCGGCCGCGAGTTGGGCGCGCAGCGGGTCGTTGCGCTCGGCCTGCGCCAACGCCTCCACGAAGGCAACGAGCAACGGCCGGAATTCGTCCTGCATCTCGGTCATGGCCGACCATGCGGCGGACGCCGCTCCATGCGGGTCGGTCCCCTCGGGTCCGAGCGTGGCGGCCAACGCGACCACCTTGTCCGTGTACTCGATGAAGGCGGCACCGAGCGCCTCCGCGAGCAGGGCGTCCTTGGAGCCGAAGTGGTAACCGATGGACGCCAGGTTGGTGCCGGACTCGGCGACCAGGTCGCGGGCGGTCGTCCTGGCGTAGCCCCGCGTGACCAGACAACGCCGGGCCGCCGCCAGCAGCTCTTCCTTGTGGCCCATCCCACCCTCCTCCTCTATACAAATGTACTATACAAGCGTATAATTCTCACGTATGGACACTTCGTTGCCAGCGGGCCCGAAATCCCCGGCCATGTGGCAAGCGATGTCCATGGGTCGGCTCCCCCAATTCCTGAGTTCGTGCCACCGGCGCTACGGGGACCGGTTCACGGTGCGGCTGGGGCGGTTCGGCACGTTCGTCTACCTGGTCGACCCCGAGGACATCCGGTCGGTGTTCCACGGTGACGACGCCGCGCTCCACGCAGGGGAGGCGAACGCGCCATTCCTCGGGCGCGTGCTCGGGCTGTCGTCGGTGCTCATCACCGACGACGAGGTGCACCTGCGACAACGCCGCCGCCTGAGCGGGGCCTTCCACGGAAGTTCGATCGCCGCGCTCGTCCCGCTGATGACGCAGGTCGCGGCGCAGGACATCGAGACCTGGCCCGTCGGCCGGTCCTTCGCGCTGCTGCCGCACATGCGCGCCGTGACCATGGACGTGATCCTGCGCGCCGTGATTGGCGTGGGGAAGGACGACCCCGAACGCCACGACCGGCTGCGCACGACGCTGGCCGACCTCGTCGACCTCGACCTTTTCCGTCTGGCGCCGTTCGCGTTCCCCGCCCTCGCCGGCGTCTGGCCGTGGTCGCGCTACCGGGCGCTGCAGGTCCGGGCGGACGACCTGCTGCACCGCGAGATCGAACGGTGCCGGACGGACCCCGGACTGGCGACGCGCTCCGACGTGCTCGCGATGCTCGTCCGCCACCGGGAAGACGACGGGACCGCTATGACGGCGTCGGAGATCCGCGACCAACTCGTGACGCTGCTCCTCGCCGGGCACGAGACGACGGCCACCGGGCTGTCGTGGACGTTCGAGCGGCTGGTCCGCCACCCGGCGATCCTGGTGGCGGCGGCGCGAGCAGCCACCGAACGCGACGACGGCTACCTCGATGCCGTGATCACCGAGAGCCTGCGGTTGCGACCGGTGGTGCCCGACATCACGCGGAAGCTGGCCCAGGACGTGACCATCGGGACCGGGTCACGAGAGCTGCGGCTGCCGGCGGGCACGTTCGTCGACCCGGCCATCTACCTCGTGATGCGATCGCCCCGCCTCTATCCCCGCCCGCTGGACTTCCGCCCGGAGCGCTTCGTCGGCCAGCGTCCGGACCCCAACGTCTGGATCCCCTTCGGCGGCGGCAGTCGCCGCTGCATCGGTGCGGCGTTCGCGCTGACCGAGATGCGCGTCGTGCTCGGTGAGGTCCTCCGCCGGGTCGAGCTGGCCACCACCACCAAGCGCCCCGAGCGCACCCGTGTCCGCCACGTCACGCTGACCCCACACAGGGGCGCGGTGGTCGCCGTGCGCCGCCGGCTCTATCCGCCAACGTCGTCCGGCGACCGCTTCAACATGCGGTCGACGTTGGCCCGCAGCTCGGGCGAGGTGAACGACCGGTCCTCCGCCGCCAGCGCGTAGTCGAGCACGGCCAGGACCGCCCGCTCCATCTGGATGTTGAGCACCCGCTTCGTGTCCTCAACCGCGCCCTGAGGAAGGCGGGCGATCCGGCGGGCGCACTCCATCGCTGCGCTCAGCACCTGATCGTCCGGGCACACGTGGTTGACGAGGCCGATCTCGGCGGCGCGTTGCGCCGGAATGCGATCCCCGGTCAGCGCGTATTCCTTGGCGAGCTGCAGGCTGGTCAGGAGCGGCCACACCACCGGTCCCCCGTCGGCGGCCACGAGCCCGAGGGCGACGTGCGGGTCGGCCAGGTGCGCGCTCTCGGCCATGAACACGACGTCGGACAACGCCACGAGGGAACAGCCGAGTCCGACCGCCGGACCGTTCACAGCGGCGATCACCGGCAGCCGGCACCGCACCATCCCGGTCACGATCTGGCGTCCGTGCAGGAGCGTCGTTCCCCGCAAGGTCGCATCGCGCGCCAGCTCGTCGAGGTAGTCGAAGTCGCCGCCGGCCGAAAAGGCGCGGCCGGCGCCCGTGAGCACGGCCACCCGGGCCTCGTCGTCCGCGTCCAGCTGCGGGAACAACGCAGCCAGTCCCGCGTGGAGCACGTGGTTGGTCGCGTTGAGGCGCTCGGGCCGGTTCAGCGTGACGACGCGGATCGGGCCGTCGGCCGCGACCTGAATCTCGTCGGGGAGGTCATAGGTGCTCATGTCGTCGGCAGCTCCAGGATTCGATTGGCGATCAGGTTGCGTTGGATCTGCGACGTCCCGCCCATGACGCTCTGCGCCCGGCTGTAGAGGTACACCCGGAGCCAGGTGTCGTCCCCGCCCGCCGGCGCGCTGCCGCCCACCGACAAAGCGGCATGACCGACCGACTGCTCGACCTCGGTCATCAGCAGCTTGTCGACCGAGCCGTCGGGCCCGTGGGCGATCCCGTCGAGGCGGTCGGACAACCGGCGGCTGACGTGGCAACGCAGCATCTCGGCCTCGACGATGGCCCAGGCCAGGTCGCGCCGTTGCTCGGCGCCGAAGGCGGCCGGCGAGGCCTCGACCAGGTGCACCAGCTCGTTGACGAGCTTGCCGTAGCGGGCCACGTAGCCGAGCTCGCCCGGCTCCCGTTCGTGACCGACGACGGTCATGGCCAGGCGCCATCCCTCGCCAGAAGCGCCGATCATGTTGGCCGCGTCGACCCGGGCGCCGTCGAAGATCACCTCGCCGAACTCGCGAGTTATGCCGTTGATCATCTTGAGCGGCCGCTGGGTGACGGCGGGTTGACGCATGGGCACGACGAAGGCGGAGAGGCCGCGGTGCTTGGGCACGTCCGGATCGGTGCGCGCCAGGACCAGGCACCAGTCCGCCGCGTCCGAGTAGCTCGTCCAGACTTTGTGGCCGGTGATGACGTATTCGGAGCCGTCGGGGACCGCCTTGGTGCGCAACGCGGCGAGGTCGGAGCCGGCGTCGGGCTCGCTGAAGCCCTGACACCAGCGGTCACGCCCGCTGACCAGCCCGGGGAGGAAGCGCTGCTGCACCGCCTCGCTTCCGTGCTCGAGCAGTCCCTGCACCAGGTAGCCGACGCTCGGCCGCGGGGGCGCACCGGCGGCGATGAGCTCGTCGTCGAGGATCACGTCGTAGACGCTGGGCAACCCCTGCCCGCCGACGGCAGTCGGCCACGAGAGGCCGAAGAACCCGGCGTCGTACAGCGTCTGGTGCCACGCCGCCTGGCCGGCCCAGTACTCGTCGGCGGTCGACGAGGGCGGCAGGCCGGGGTTGTGGTGGGTCAGCCATTCGCGGAGGCGCAGCCGGAACGCAGCCTCTTCGGGCGAGTCACCGAAGTTCATCGTCGCCTCCCACCCCGCGGGCGGCGAGAACCCGTCGCAGGTTCTCGCCGACGCCGCCGAAGAGCTCGCTCGAGAACAACGCCCGGCGCAGATAGACATGGGCGAGGCACTCCCAAGTGTTGCCGACACCTGCGTGCACCTGGATCGACGTCTCGCACACCGAGCGCGCGGCCCGGGCGCAATACGCCTTGGCCACCGAGGCGGCGGCCAGCGCCTCGTACGCCGGCAGCGCGTCGACCGCCCATGCCGCATGCAGCGCGATGCTGCGCGACCCCTCCATCGCCACGTGGGCGTCCGCCAGCAAGTGCTGGACGGCCTGGAAGGATCCGATGGCCGCGCCGTATTGCCGGCGCGCCCGGGCGTAGTCGGTGGCGAGGACGAGCGTCCCGCGCATGACGCCGACAAGGTCGGCGCAGGCCACGGCCTGGCCGAGGCTCTGCCAGCGCGCGACGTCGTCGGCGTCGAGGACTCGTGACTGCCCCGCGACCACGGTCACGGGTTCGTCCGCTTGCCCGCGTGCCGCGGGGCGGGTCAGATCGGCGCCGCCGATCGTGCCGCCGAGCGCGACTGCGCCGATGCTCCAGCCCGCGTCGTCGGGAAGGAGGACCAGCGCCGCCGTCGCGCCGCGCGCGTCAACGGCAACCGCCTCCGGCATGGCTGCTCCGGCCTGCGCCTCGGCCGGCCGCGTCAGGTCCGGCACCAGGGCCACCGTCTCGACCGCGCCGGCCGATGGCGCGCCGGCACGGCGGCGCCAGTCCGCGGCCAACGTCGGGCCGAGGAACGACGCGTCCGCCAGTCCCCGGCCGAGCTCTTCGGCGATCACCGCGACCTCTACGGCCGAGGCCCACGGGCTCCCCTCGTCCGACGGCGTCCGGAGCTCGCGCCACCCCGCGGCCACCACGGCAGCGTCGAGCTTGGCGGCGCGCTCGCCGTCGTCGAGTTGGGTCACCGTGGCCGGACCGAGATGCCCGACGACCTGCGCGGCCGAGTCGCGCAGGGCGATCTGCTCGGGCGAGAGGCGGACGTCCACTCAGTTGGTCCCCGTGGCCGCCGGCGCGAAGCGGGGCGCCCACTCGTCGCGCAGGGTGCGGCGGAGCACCTTGCCTGACGGCGTCCGCGGCACGGCGTCGACGAGCACGACGTGGTGCAGACGCTTGTACCCGGCGAGCGACTCGCCGACGAGATGCTGCAGGTCGTCCGGGGTCACATCGGCTCCGGGGGCCAGTTCCACGGCTGCCACCGGAATCTCGCCGGCCCGCTCGTCGGCCACGCCGAACACCGCACAGTCGACGACGCCGGGGTGCGCGTGAAGCACAGCCTCGATCTCGGCGGGCGCCACCTGGAACCCGCTCACCTTGATCATCTCCTTGCACCGGTCGGTGAGGTGGACCCAGCCCTCGGGCTCGAGCCAGCCGACATCGCCTGTGCGGTACCAGCCGTCATCGAAGGCGGAGGCGGTCGCCTCGTCGGGCAGGTAACCGGCCATGGCGGAGGCGCTCCGGACCTCGATCTCCCCCGTCTCGTCCGCCGGCAGCACGCGGCCGGAGCTGAGGTCGACGACGCGGAGCTCTACGTCGCCAACGGGGAGGCCGGCCGAGTCGAGGCGCCACCGGGGCGGCTCGTCGACAGGGTTGGCCGCGATCACCGGCACCTCGCTGGTCCCGTAGGCGGGGAGCCAGCGGACACCCGAGCGCGCGGTAACGACCTCGGCCACCGCAGGCGTCACCGGCGTCGCCCCCCACATGACGTAGCGGAGCGACGACAGGTCGTACGCCTCGAGGTCGGGGTGATTGGCCATGGCGAGTGCGATTGGCGCGACCGCCATCTCGAGCGTCATCCGCTCCGCCGCAATGGCGCGCAGCTCCGTGGTGAGGTCGAAGCGGCGGTGCAGGCGGACCGTCGCCCCCGCCGAGGCTGCGGTCAGCAGGTTCAAGAGCCCGAGAATGTGGGAGGGCGGCGTGGCCACCTGGAAGCGGTCGTCGTGGCCCAGGCCTAGAGCCAGGCGCCAGTGCGCCGTCGCCAACGCGATGGAGCGATGGGTGTGGCGGACCGCCTTGGGCCGATCGGTCGTGCCGGAGCTGAAGACGAAGACGGCGTCGTCGTCCTCCGCGGCGTCGTGGCGGGGCGGCTCGGCCGAGCTGGTGCGATCGACGACGGCGCGCGTCGCGTCCGCGTCGAGGTCGAGCACGTGGTCGGCCCCGAGACGCGCGGCCAGCAGACCGATGCCGTCTCCATCGGCGACGGCGTGGCGCGGTGCGGTCAGCGCCAACGCGGCGTCGACCTCGATCGCCTTCCAGGCCGAGTTGAGCAGGACCGGCACGGCGCCGAGCATGCTCGCCGCATGCACGACCACGACGAACTCGGGCCGGTTGGAGGTCATCAGGGCCAGGCGGTCACCCGGCCCGACGCCCTGTACGGCGAGATGGCGCGCCGCGGCGTGGCTCGCCCGCAGCAGCTCGGCATAGGTCCAGCGATCGTCACCCGCCAGGATGGCGGGATGGTCCGGGAACTGGCCGGCGGCCGACGCGAGCCCGTGGTGCATGAGGGCCCGGGTCATAGTGGAAACATTCTTCTCCGAATTGAGATCCAGCGTCAACAGGATTGAAGGGTATGGTTATCGCCATGAGGAAAACGGGGCGGGCGTGACCGGCGCGACGCCCGACGCGATCGACGAGTCGGTACGCGCCGAGATCATCGAGACGGTGCGCAAGTTCGTGCAGCGTGACGTCGTCCCGGTGGTGTCGGACCTCGAGCACGCCGACACCTTTCCCGACGAGATCGTCGCCACCATGCGCGAGCTCGGGCTCTTCGGCATCACGATCCCCGAGGCCTACGGGGGGCTGGGCCTCGACCTGCTGACCTACGTCGGGGTGATCGAGGAGCTCGCCTACGGGTGGATGAGCCTGACGGGCATCGTGAACACCCACACCATGGCGGCGACGCTGATCATGACGCACGGGACCGAGGAGCAGATGGGACGCTGGCTTCCCGCCATGGCGACGGGCGAGCGGCGCGGCTGCCTGTCGCTCTCGGAGCCCGACGCCGGCAGCGACACTCGGAACCTCTCCTGCCGCGCCCAGCGCGACGGGGAGGAGTACGTGCTCAACGGCACGAAGGCGTGGGTCACCAACGGCGAGCGTGCCGGCATCGTCGCCCTGGCGGCACGCTCGGAGGAGGGCATCTCCGCGTTCGTCGTCGAGAAGGAGCCTGGGCCGTCGTTCGAGGGGATCTCGGTCAGCAAGAACGTGCACAAGCTCGGCTACCGCGGCGTCGAGACCGTCGAGATGGCGTACGCCGACCACCGTATCCCTGCCGGCAACCTGATCGGCGAGGCCGGGCGCGGCCTGCCCCAGATCCTCGGGGTGCTCGAGATCGGCCGCATCAACATCGCGGCGCGGGCCGTGGGCGTGGCGCGGGCAGCGTTCGACGCGTCGTTGCTCTACGCCACCCAGCGAGAGACCTTCGGCAAGGTCATCGGGGAGCATCAGGCGATCCAGCTCAAGCTGGCGGACATGGCGACGCGCCTCGAAGCGTCGCGTCTGTTGACCTACAACGCGGCCGAACGCAAGGCCAAGGGGCTCCGCTGCGACGTCGAGGCCGGCATGGCGAAACTCTTCGCCAGCGAGACGGCGCTCGAGCTCAGCATTGAGGCCATGCGGATCCACGGCGGGGTCGGCTACACCACGGAGTTCCCGGTGGAGCGGCTCTACCGCGACGCACCCCTGATGGTGATCGGTGAGGGGACGAACGAGATCCAGCGTCTCGTCATCGCGCGGGGCCTGCTGGCCCGCGCCCGCGCTCAGGCCTGACGTTCCCGGGCGCGCCGCTCGGCCAGCTCTTCCAGCACCTCTTCGGTGTGCTCACCCAGGCGCGGCGCCGACGCCGCCGGCTGCGCCGGCAGGTCCGAGAAGCTGACAGGACCGTTCACCGAGCGCCGCCCCGCGTCTTCCGCCCCCTCGCGCAACTCGAGGAAGCCGTCGGTCGCGGCCAGCTGAGGGTCCTCGAGGACGTCGGCCGGGCCCTGGGCGGGCGCCCACCACACGCCCTCGCGGTCGAAGCGCTCGGCCCAGACGTCGAGCGGATGCTCGGCGATGATCGCATCGAGCGTCGCGATCACTTCGGTGCGGTGCTTGCGGAGCGCGGCCGCGTCGGCGAAGCGAGGGTCGTCGTGCAGGTCCTCGCGCCCGAGGGCCCGGTACACCTTCTCGAGGTGGCGGTCCGCCTCGAGGCCGGTGAGGAAGAACCAGCGGCCGTCGCTCGCGCGGTACGAGTTCATCAGCGGCGTCTGGTTCGACTGCCGCGCCTCGGCCTTGGCTACCCGGCCCACCGTCTCCTGCAGGCTGAGGTCCCATCCGAGCACGTAGGTCCCCGTGCGCAGCAACGACGTCTCGACGACGCGCCCGCGTCCGGTGTGGCGCTGCTCCAAGACGGCTGCGAGCACCCCGGCCAATGCGGCCAGCCCGCTGATGTGGTCGCCGATGCCGCCGCGGGCATTGAGCGGGACGCCCTCGCTGTTGGCCAGCTGGACCGAAAGCCCCGACCGCGCCCAGAAGGCGCCGATGTCGTACGCGGGGCGGTTCCGGTCCGGGCCGCGCAGCCCGTACCCGCTGACGCTGCAGTAGACGAGGTGCGGATGGCGGGCCACCGTGGCGTGGGGCTCGAGCCCCAGGCCGTCGAGGGCGTCGGGGCGCAGGTTGGTGAGGAAGACGTCGGCCGCGGCGAGCAGCTCCTCCAGACGCTCGCGCGCCTCGTCCTGCCGCAGGTCCAGCACGACGCTGCGCTTGCCCCGGTTGTCCTGGGCGAAGGCGGGGTTGGGGAAGTCCTTCCCGATCCCGAGCGAGCCGAAGGCGTTGCGCATGGGGTCGCCCGTGGGCGGCTCCACCTTGATGACATCGGCACCCCAGTCCGCCAACAGCGCGCCTGCGGCGGGCGCGGCCACCCACACGCCCAGCTCGACGACCCGGAGCCCTCCCAGCGCAGCCAGGCCGTCCGGCGGGCCTGCGCTCACGCGCGCGCGTCCTGCGCCCGGCGCGCCGTGGCCCGATCGCGCAAGCTGTCCTTGACCACCTTGCCGGTCGCGTTGACCGGGAGTGCGTCCACGATCTCGACCACCCGCGGCACCTTGTAGTTCGCCATCTGGGCGCGGCTCCACTCGATGATCTCATCGCCCGTCACCGTCTGGCCCACGACGACGAAGGCCATGCCGACCTCGCCGAGGCGGTCGTCGGGTATGCCGATGACGGCGGCTTGCCGCACGGCAGGGTGGCGCAGCAGCGCATTCTCGATCTCGGCCGGGTAGGCGTTGAACCCTCCCACGATGAACATGTCCTTGACCCGGCCCACGATGTGCAGGCGCCCGGCGTCGTCGAGCATCCCGAGATCGCCCGTCCGCAGCCAGCCGTCGGCAGAGAGCACCTTCGCCGTCTCCGCCGGGTCGTCGAGATACCTCGCCATCACGCTGGGCCCGCGGACCAGGATCTCGCCCGACTCGGCCGCGCCCGGCTTCTGGCCGTCGATGCGCAGCGCGAATCCCGGGCGGGCGCGCCCGACCGTGGTGGCGATGGCCTCGGCGTCGTCGCCCTCCCCCGTCGCGCTGGCGGTGCCTGCTTCGGTGAGCCCGTAGCCGGTGACGACCGTGGAGAACGGCAGCTCGTCGTGAACGCGGCGGATCAGCTCGACCGGAATGTCGGCCGCCCCGGTCACGGCGACGCGCAGCGAGGAGAGGTCGTGGTCGTCGCGGGCGCGATGGTCGAGGATCGACTGGTAGAGGGTGGGCGGGCCCGGCAGGACGGTCACCCGCTCGCCGGCCACCCGGGCGAGGACGCGGTCGGCGTCGAACACCGGCTCGGGCAGCATGGTGGCGCCCGCGGCCACGCTGGCGAGGATGCCCGCCTTAAGGCCGAACATGTGGAAGTACGGGTTCACCATGAGGTACACGTCGCCGGCGGACAGCCCGGTCATGGCGACCCAGTCGGTGGCGACGGCCAACGTCCGGCCGTGCGTCATCACGACACCCTTGGGTGACCCGGTGGTGCCCGACGTGAACAGGATGTCGGAGGGATCCTCCGGGCCGAGCTCGGCGCGGCGGCGGTCCACCTCCTCGAGCGAGTCGCGCCCCGCCCGGCCGACGAAGTCGTCCCAGGCCAGGTTCGGCGCGGTCACCGGGCCGTGCGCGACGACGACGGTCTCGAGCGACGGCAGCGCGACCTCGGTCGCCGCGAGCATCGACACGTAGTCGGTCCCCAGGAAGTCGGTGACGCTCACGAGGGCGCGGGCGCCGCTGCGGGCGAGGATGTCGGCCGCCTCGGGGCCCTTGAACCGCGTGTTCACGGGGACGAGGACGGCACCGGCCGAGAAGACCCCGAGGGCGGCGACGATCCAGGCTGCGCTGTTGAAGCACCAGATCGCGACCCGGTCCCCCGGGTCGATGCCCGCCTCGACCAGCGCGGCCGCGAAGGCGCGGGCCCGCGCGTCAAGCTCGTGATAAGTGAGGTCGGTGGCGCCGTCGCGCGTGGCCAACCGGTCACAGAAGCGATCCGCCGCGCCATTGAGCATGGCGGGGATCGACGGCCACGGCGCTTGGGCCGCTGTCACCACCTCTCGGCGGCCTCGCCGGCGGCCCAAATTGAGAACGCTGCTCTTGTCATACAATAATGTTACTTTCAGACGGCGTGCTCACAAGAGCCGGGGGAGCACTCGTCGCTCCGCTGCGGCAAGGGAGACGACATGACCACGACTGCGCCCGCCCCGTACTACGACCCGTACGACTTCGCCATCGACGCCGACCCCTACCCGGTCTGGAAGCGACTGCGCGACGAGGCACCGCTCTACTTCAACGAGAAATACGACTTCTACGCGGTGAGCCGTTACGAGGACGTGGAGCGCGGGCTCGTCGAGTGGGAGACGTACAGCTCGGCCAAGGGCTCGGTCCTCGAGCTCATCAAGGCCGGGATCGAGCTGCCTCCCGGCATGTTCATCTTCGAGGACCCACCCGACCACGACCTGCACCGCGGCCTCCTGAGCCGGGTGTTCACGCCAAGACGGCTCGCGGCGATTGAGCCGAAGGTCCGCGACTTCGCCGCCCGCACGCTCGACCCGCTGGTGGGGGCCGGTGGGTTCGACTTCATCGGGGACCTCGGCGCAGAGATCCCGATGCGCACGATCGGCATGCTGCTGGGAATCCCCGAGGAGGACCAGCAGGCGATCAGAGACCGAATCGACGAGGGGCTCCGGCTCGAGGAGGGCGTGGTGCCCGACCCGGCGGCCGCCCAGGCCGGCGGCAGCGACGACTACGCGGCGTACGTCGACTGGCGGGCCGCGCATCCCTCCGACGACCTCATGACCGAGTTGATGACGGCGGAGTTCACGGACCGCGACGGAACGACCCGCACCCTGACTCGCGACGAGATCCTCGGCTACATCGGCCTGCTCTCGGGGGCGGGCAACGAGACAACCACGCGCCTGATCGGTTGGGCCGCCAAGCTGCTGGCTGAGCACCCGGACCAGCGCCGGGACATGGTCGAGGACCCCGGCCTGATCCCGGCCGCCATTGAGGAGTGCCTGCGCTACGAACCACCCTCGCCCGTGCAGGCCCGCGCCGTCACCCGCGACGTCGAGCACCACGGCGAGACCGTCCCCGGGGGCAGCGTGATGCTGCTCCTCAACGCCGCCGCGAACCGCGACGACCGCCAGTTCGCCGAGCCCGACCGCTTCGACATCCACCGCAAGGCCCAGCGACACCTCAGCTTCGGATACGGGTTGCACTTCTGCCTGGGCGCGCACCTGGCGCGCCTCGAAGCACGGGTGGCGCTCGAGGAGGTGCTCACGCGTTTCCCTGAATGGGAGGTGGACGAGGCCAACGCCGTGCAGGCGCGGACCTCCACCGTGCGCGGCTGGGAAAAGCTGCCGGTGCGTACTCGGTGAGACGCGGTGGCCTCCGTGGCTGAGGCCGTGCTCACGTCGGCGCAGGGCAACATCCTCGTCATCACGCTGAACCGCCCCGAGGTCAAGAATGCGATCGACTCCGAGCTCTCGCTGGGTGTGCTCGACGCGCTGGAGACCCTCGACGGCGACGACGACCTGCGGGCGGGGATCCTCACCGGTGCGGATGGGACGTTTTGCGCCGGCATGGACCTCAAGGCGTTCGCCCGTTCCGGGCTCCCGGCCCGGATCGACGACGTCTTCCGCCACCGCTGCCGCAAACCGCTGGTGGCCGCCGTGGAGGGCGTGGCGGTCGGCGGTGGCCTGGAGCTCGCTCTCGTCGCAGACCTCATGGTCGCCTCGCGCGACGCCCGGTTCGGGTCGCCCGAGGTGAAGTTCGGGCTCTTCCCCGCGGGGGCGCGCTCCTCCGGCTCCCCGAGCTGGTGCCGCTTTCCGTGGTCACCGAAATGGCGCTGACCGGTGAACCAATCGGCGCGGAAGCGGCCCTCCGGCACGGGCTCATCGCCCGGATGTGCGAACCGGGGACGGCACTCGACGGCGCCCTCGAGCTGGCCGGGACGATCGCTCGCAACGCGCCCCTCGGCGTCGACGCGGCCAAGCGGCTGCTGCGCCGGCGTCCGGGTCGGTCCGAGGAGGAGCTGTGGCCCGAGCAGCGCGCGCTCGTCGATGCAGTGTTTCACTCCGAGGACGCACGGGAAGGTGCCCGTGCTTTTGCCGAGAGGCGGGCGCCCGAATGGACGGGCAGCTAGTCGCCCGACGATCGCCGGGCGGTGCGCAGGCGTGGACCCGCCTCGACCAGCCACTCCGCCACCGCGGCCGGCAGCTCGGAGAGCTGTGCCTCGGTGACGTAGAGGCCCCGTGTCGGCATGTTCGCGCCGAGCTCGACCAGGACGGGGCGCAGGTGGACCTCGACCGCCAGGGCATGCTGCGCGCCTGCGCCCACCATCACCGGGACGACGACGACGCCGTCGAGGTCCGTGGTGCCGAACCAGTCCAGGAACGACTTCAACAACCCCGTGTAGCTGGCCTTGTATGTTGGCGAGGCCACGACGGCCAGCGAACAGGCCCGCACGGCGTCCACCGCCTGCCGGACCTGGGTGGAGGACCAATCGAACAGAGACGGACCGAGGTCCGCCAGGTCGACGGTCACCCGGTCCTCGACCCCGAGGCCGAGGGTCAGAGCGGCCGCCGTCGCCACGGCGTCCGCCACCTCGAAGGTCCGCGAACGGGGCTTCGGGTTGCCGACGATGACGGCCACCGCGCTCATCGCGACGACGGACGGATGACGCTCGTCACGGCGCCGCGCCCTTCAACCCAGCGCCGCGATGATCTGGGGCAGATCGGCACTGGTCCTGATCCCGGGCTCGGCCGCGCAGACCGAGGGGATCGCGTTGACCGGCCGATGCGCCGTGAGCCCGGGCGACGTGGCCGCCCAGGCGTCCGGGGGCACCGGGAACCGGATGTCGACGTCGAGCGGCGCGTCGCCCTCGACGAGCACGTGCCATCCCGTCTCCCGCAGCTCCCACGCCGGCTCGACGTCCGCGGTCAGGTACCAATTGGCGCTGAAGGTGACGAGCGGCCGGCCGTTGCGCCTGCCCTCCACCTGCAACCGTTGGGCGCCGATGGAACCGGCCTCGACCGGTCCCGCCGCGACCTCCACGGTCCGGCGCGCGGCAGCCACCTGGCCGGTGGCGACCACGTCGTCGAGCGGGAGTCCCAGCGCATCGGCCAGCATCCGGAGCGACCCGGCGAACGAGGCGCCCCCGTGCCGTTCGACCCCCATGGGGTCGAACGCGGCGGGCTCGCGCCCGAAGCCCATCAGCGAGAAGATGAGCTCGGGCGAGTTGCGCGTCGACATGTCGGCGAACTCCTCGATCAGCAGCCGGTCGAGCCGGCGCTGCAGGGAGGTCAGGACGAAAGGCAGCGCCTCGGTGATGAACCCAGGGCTGGAGCCGGTGCTGTGCAGCGAGGACCCGCCGCGCCGGCAGGCTGCTTCAATCCGGTCTCGCACCCCGGGGTCCATGGTGGGCGGATGGTGGAACTCGCTGCGCGTCGAGACAACGTTGCTCCCGGATTCGAGCAGCCGGGAGAGGACATCCACGTCCGCACGGTCCCCCATGTAGACGACACAGTCCGGGTGGAGCGCCAGGATCTCGTCGACGTCGCGGGTGGCCCGCACGCCCGTGCTCTCCGTGCCGCACAGCTCGCCGGCGTCCCGCCCGGCCTTGTCGTCCGAGTACACATAGAGGCCCACCAGCTCGAGGTCGGGATGGTCGATCACCGCGCGCAAGGAGCGCAGGCCGATGTTGCCGGTCGCCCACTGGACCACCCGATACCGACCACGTTCCATGCCGACCTCCATCCTCCTGCGGTCGCCTCGGGCGACGCCCAGACGGCCGCACCGGGGTTCGTATGATGTCACCCCACGTGAGCGAAGCAACTTCTCCGAGTTCCTCGACGGCTGTGCCGACCCTCGCCAACGCCGTGGACGGCCGGACGGGCCGGGGGTGCCAAACCAAGTGAGCCTGATCAAGAACCTGCGGGCCGTCATCCGCGTCGAGCGCGTCGAGACCGACCCGATCGAGCGCCGGCTCGCCCACGCGGCCTCGGTCGACGACCTACGCGCGCTGGCCCGGCGGCATCTGCCGGGGGGCGTCTTCGACTACGTCGACGGCGGCGCCGAGGACGAGCTCACCATGGAGGCGAACCGGGCGGCGTATGCGCGCACCGGTTTCCGGCCCCGCGTGCTGCGCGGCGTTGGTGCCGTCGAGACGTCGTCGGGGCTCCTCGGCGGGCCGCTCGCCTACCCGTTGGTCCTCGCTCCGACCGGGTTCACCCGCATCGTCCACCCCGACGGCGAGCTCGCCGTGGCCCGCGCCGCGGCCCGGGCCGGCCTGCCGTTCACTCTTTCCACCCTGAGCACGGTTTCCATCGAGGACGTCCGTGCCGTGAGCACCGGCCGGCTGTGGTTCCAGGTCTACGCGTGGCGCGACCGCGGGTTGGTCAAGGAGATGGTGAGCCGCGCCGCATCGGCGGAGTACGACGCCCTGGTGCTCACGGTCGACACGGCCGTGCTCGGCCGGCGCGAGCGCGACGTGCGCCGGGGCTTCGCGCTGCCGCCATCCATTGGACCGCGGACCTTCCTCGACGGCGCGCGGCACCCACGGTGGACACTGTCATTCCTGCGCAGCGAACCGATCCGGTTCGCCAACGTCCTGGGACGGGACGTAGGGGACGCCAGCGCGCCGGTGAAGATCTCGGACTACATCCATACGCAGTTCGACCCCGCTCTGTCGTGGGCGGACGTCGAGTGGCTCCGCTCCATATGGGACGGCGGCCTGGTGATCAAGGGCATCCAGACCGTCGAGGACGCCGAGCTGGCCGCCGACGCCGGGGTCGACGCCGTCGCCCTGTCCAACCACGGGGGGCGGCAGCTCGACGGGGCGCCGGCCACTTTCTCGCTGGTGGCACCCGTCGCGGACGCCGTCGGGGACAGAGTCGCCGTCATCTGCGACGGTGGGGTCCGGCGCGGCAGCGACATCGTGAAGGCCGTCGCGGCCGGCGCGAGCGCCTGCATGGCCGGCCGCGCCTATCTCTACGGCCTGGGGGCTGGGGGCGAGCGTGGCGTCGACCTGGTGCTGTCGTGGTTCCGCGACGACATGGTCCGGACGATGACACTTCTGGGAGCGTCGTCGGTCGGCGAATTGGACCGCTCGCTGCTCGATCCCGCGTTCATGGGTCGCGGGGGCTCGCGGTGACCGACGCATCGGAGCTGCGACTGGCGCTCCGCCCCTTCGCGGAGTGGGACGAGACCACCCGGGCCACCTTGTTGCCGTTCCTCCGCCGGCCCGAGGTCTACCTGTCCGGCGCGCCCGACGCCCCGCCGATGCCGGCGGTGCTCGAACTGTTCGCCAACCACCTCGCCCTGAGCCGGTCGTGGCTGCCGTTCACCGAGATGTTGAGCGGCGGGGAGGCCCAGCTCGACCCCGCCCAGCGCGAGCTCGTGATCCTGCGCGTCGCCTGGCGCACGAGGTCCGGCTACGAGTGGCGGGCTCACCGCCGGATGGGCGCAGACACGGGGCTCACCACCGCGCAGCTCGACGCCATCGGCGACGGACCGGCGTCGCCGGTCTGGACGCCTCTGGAGCGCGCGCTCCTGCGGGCCACTGACGAAATGATCGACCGGCACGCCGTGAGCGACGAGACGTGGGGCGACCTGGCGGCGCACCTCGGCCGGGCCCAGCTCCTTGAGCTCCTGTTCGTTGTCGGTGGGTACCTGTGCCTGGCGGTAGTGCTCAACAGTGCCGGGCTGGAACCGTGACCGGCATCCTTCAGGCGCACGGTCACGCCGGAAGGCGGGCACCCTCGTGGCTCACGGCCCGACTGCCGGCACGCGTCGCAAGACCCACGGCCTCGTGGACCTGCGCCGCCCAGGGCCGGCGTTCACCGGAGACGAGGGCGGCCGCCAGGGTCCCCATGAACACGTCGCCTGCGCCCGTGGTATCCACCACGCCGACCCGCTCCGCCAACTGGCACCACGCCTCTTGCGCGCTCATCACCAGGACGATCGAACCCCTCGCTCCGAGCGTCACGACCACGACGTCCGGACCACGGGCAGCGAGCTCGAACGCGGCCGCGGTCAGATCCATCGTCTGCTCCGACCCCAGCAACGTCAGCGCCTCGTGCTCGTTGACGACCAGAACGTCGACTCGGGCGAGCATGGCCTCCGGAAGCAGCATCGCCGGCGCCGCATTCAAGACGACCGTGGTGTCGGGTCCCGCCGATTCGATCGCCGCGGCAACGACGTCGACGCCGATCTCGAGCTGCAGCACCAGCACGTCCGCGACCTCTATGGCCGAGGCCGCCGGTCGCACCAGGATGTCGGCGCGGCCGAGCAGGGCGTTCGCGCCCGGTGCGACCACGATCTCGTTCTCCCCGTCGGGAGTCACCGTAACGAAGGCGGCGCCGCAACGCGCTCCGCCTGATCGGAGCACCCATCGCGTGTCGACGGCCCGCTGGGTGAGCCGACGCACCAGCCCCTCGGACTCAGGGTCGTCGCCCACTCGCGCCATGAGGCACACCGACCTCCCCGCTCCGGCCGCTGCCACTGCCTGATTGGCGCCCTTGCCGCCATCCGACATCACCAGCTCCGCTCCGCCGACGGTTTCCCCCGGACTGGGGCGGACCGCGACCCGTAGGACGTAGTCACGATTCACCGATCCCACCACGACGATCTCCGGCTGGTGGCCGTGGAGCCAGGGTTCGTCGACAGGTGCCACCCCCGAAGACAACAGCCGGGTGCTCATTTCGTCAACCGACGACTCCGGGCCCGCTCCACACGAAAGGACCCCAGAGAACCACTCCGAACACGATCGCCGCACCACGTCGCAAGATCTTCCGGCTCCCGTCTCGTCCCGGCGCTCGCATGTCACTCTTCTTGCGGGACACCAGGCGACTCCGACACCGGTTCCGACACCTGAGACGTCTCCACGGCAGCGAACTAACTGATGTCATCGAGCGTCGCGGCGGGCCAGCCTGGTCGCCCCCGTGCTGGACCCGGGTCGGCACCCTGGTGCCGGGCGGGCAATGGGCATTGGAGTCGACACGGCGTTCGCAATGGAGGTGCGAGCTTTCGGGGGATTGCCGATCTGGGTGCCGCCCCGTATCCCGTCCAGGGGGACCAGGGACTGACACGGGCGCGACCCCCCGTAAGCGGCGCGACCGTAAGAAAACGCGGTTGCCGCGTCTCTCACCAGGAGGTGTCAAGGTGTCGTTGCAAGAGAACATGGCTGTTCAGGCGATCGCCGGAGAACTCGGCGTCACCAAGGACTTTGACCGATTCAACGAGGTGTTTCACGAGGACGTGGACGACCACGACGCGGCGCCCGGTGCGCCGGCCGGCGTCGAGGGGATCAAGCAATGGTGGCAAGAGCTGCGGGTCGCGTTTCCGGATTTCAAGCTCGACGTCGACATCATCTTCGGTGACGACGACAACATCGCCTTCGCCTACCGGCTGTCCGGGACGCACCAGGGCGAGTTCTTGGGATTCGCAGCCACAGGCAAGCACTTCGAGGTTCGGTCCCTGCAGATCAACCATTTCAAGGACCGCAAGGTGAGCGATCGCTACGGCAGTACCGACATCCTCGGGATCCTCACCCAGCTCGGCCTCGTCAAGCTGCCCGAAATGACACACTCGACCGGCTCATGACCGGAACCCGTCAAGACGGGCCGACGCCTGCGCCGGAGCGTGGTGAGACCTGGAGCCCCAATGGGATCTTTGGTTTTCTCGAGACGTGTCGACGCAGGGTGGCCCGTCATTTCTGGGAGTTACCAAAGAACGATTGACATGGGAGCCACGTACCACAAACCCCTCTATCTGCTCCCGTTCGACCACCGCAGCTCGTTCGAGCGGGGTCTGTTCGGTGCGGAACCGCCCGTCTCCGCCACTGTGCACGACGGCATCACACGCGCCAAGTGGATCATTTTTGACGCCAACCAGCTGGCAATCGGTCAGGGAGAAGCCCGATCCCAATGTGCCATCCTCGTCGACGAAGAGTTCGGTGCACCGATCGCGCGCTGTGCGAACGAGTTGGAAGTCCCTCTGGCTATGCCGGTCGAGCGATCAGGGCAGGCGGAGTTCGAGTTCCAATACGGGGACCAGTTCGCCGAGCACATCGAGGCGTTCGACCCGACCTTCATAAAGGTGTTGGTGCGCTGTAACCCCGAGGGCAATGTCGAACTCAACTCTCGCCAGACGGACCGGCTCGCTCGCCTGAGCGCCTGGCTCCACGAGCACAATCGCACGTTCCTCTTCGAACTGCTGGTGCCGGCCACGCCGAAGCAGCTCGAGCTCTACAAGGGTCACGAGCAGGACTACGACACCGAATTGCGGCCGCGGCTCGCCGTGGATGCCGTTGCTTCGATGCAAGCGGGCGGTGTCGAGCCGCACATCTGGAAGGTCGAGGGCTTCGACCAGGCGAGCCAGGCCGAAGCACTGGTGGCACAAGCTCGCTCAGGTGGGCGGAGCGAAGTGTGGTGCATCGTCCTCGGGCGTGGCGCTGACTGGGATCACGTCGCTCGATGGATCAAGGTCGCCGCAACCGTCGACGGTTTCGAGGGCTTCGCCGTAGGACGGACCCTGTGGAACGCCGCGTTGGTCGACCACCTCGCCGGACGGACCTCTGCCGCGGAGGCCTCGCAGATCATCGCGGACCGTTATCTCGAGCTCATCCGGACGTACGAGGATGCGGCCGCGACCTGCCTCGAGTCCGCATGACGGCTGGGCCGGGCGGAACCCTCCCGCCGCCCGGCCCAGTGAATCTTCTCGGCAAAAATTGCTGGCGCACCTGCGAAGAAAGAATTCGGAACCAGGCTGCCTGCTCCGGATTTCCCTGCTCCCCTATGCGAGTTGTGGACTTTCTGAGGGCATCTTAGGATTTTGCCCCTGAGCCTCACTTTCCCCTGCTGAAGGGGGCGCATTGTTACCTGGGAGGGAGCGCGAATACTCGTTCCTGAACGAGTTGGTCGAGCGCGTCCGTGGTGGGCACAGTGCCGCCGTTCTCTTGCGCGGAGAGGCGGGGATCGGCAAGACGGCACTGCTCGACGACCTGCGGCGAGCGACACCTGACTTCAGGGTCGAGCGTGCAGCCGGCGTGGAATCCGAAATGGAATTGGCGTACGGCGGCCTCCACCAGCTCTGCGATTCGATGCTCGACCGCGTCGAAGACCTTCCGCCCCCTCAGGCGGACGCGCTCCGAACGGCCTTCGGTCTCCAGGAAGGACCGGCTCCTGATCGGTTCCTCGTTGGGCTCGCTGTCCTGAGCCTCTTTTCTGAGATCGCAGGTCCCCGGCCGCTCCTCTGTGTCGTCGATGACGCCCAGTGGCTGGATCGAGCATCGGTGGCACTGGCATTTGCCGCCCGCCGACTCGAGGCCGATCCCGTGTTGCTCGCCTTCGCGGCCCGTGAACGCACGGCAGACATGGAAGGCATCAACGAGCTCATCATCGACGGCTTGCGCGAGCACGATGCCCACGAGCTCCTGCGGTCAGCTGTCCAATGGCCCTTGGACGCCCAAGTTCGCCAGCGCATCGTGGTGGAGACGCGGGGCAACCCCTTGGCCCTGCTCGAGCTCCCACGAGGATTGTCGCCCGCCGAGTTGGCCGGCGGCTTTGGCCTCCCCGAGGGACGCCCCATCTCGGGTCGGATAGAGGAGAGTTTCCGCCGACGGGCCGAACGGCTGCCGCTCGAGACACGGTTGCTCCTCCTCCTGGCGGCAGCTGAGTCCGTTGGCGACCCCACATTGGTCTGGCGCGCCGCCTCTCGGCTTGGCCTGAGCACGGAGGCGGTGGCGTCGGCCGAGACCGAAGGCCTGCTCAAGATCGACAGAAACGTGACGTTCCGGCACCCCCTCGTTCGATCTGCGGTGTACCAGGCCGCATCAGCCGCAGACAGACAGAAGGCGCACGTCGCGTTGGCCGACGTGATCGATCCCGACCTCGACCCCGACCGACGCGCCTGGCATCTTGCTCAAGCAGCCGCCGGCCCGGACGAAGACATCGCGGCGGAGCTCGAGCGCTCGGCCGGACGCGCGCAGAACCGAGGAGGGCTGGCGGCAGCCGCGGCATTCATGGAACGGGCCGTCACGTTGACGTCGAATCCGGAGCGGAGGTCGGCGCGCGCGCTGGTTGCTGCGCAGGCCAAATACCTCGCCGGCGCTCCGGATGCGGCCCACCGCTTGCTGGCGACGGCCGAAGCGGGACCACTGACCGAATTGGAACGGTCGCGGGCAGACATGTTGCGAGCCGAGGTCGTCTACGCCCAGAATCGAGGCAGCGGCGCACCTCTGCTCTTGCTTCGTGCTGCCAGACGGCTCGAGCCGCTCGATGTCGCGTTGGCCCGCGAGACGTACCTCGACGCTTTGTGGGCTGCGCACCTCGCGGGCCGTCTCGCCGAGGGCGGTGGATTGGCAGAGATCGCGCAGGTCGCGGCCGCTGCGCCGGCACCCGATCACGCGCGGGCCGCGGACATCATGCTGGACGGTTTGGCCCGGTCACTGGTCTCGGGGTATTCCGCCGGCGTGGAGGCAATGCACCGGGCCGTCAGGGCGTTCCGGGACGGCGACGTCACGGTCGACGAAGAGCTGCGCTGGCTTTGGGAAGCGGGCGCCATGGCGATGCTGTTGTGGGATGACGAATCCTTCGACGTCCTCACGAGCCGCCATATCAGCTTGGGACGTCAGACAGGCGCACTCGCCCGACTCCCGATCGCTTACAGCGCCCGTATCGTCGCGCACGCGTACGCCGGCAACCTCGACGCGGCCGATGAGGTCATCAGCGAGCTCAAGGCCATGACCGATGCCATCGGGAGCCCGTTCCCGCCGTATGGGCCATTGATCGTGGCCGCCTGGAGGGGGCGGGAACCCGAGGCAGCGAGGCTCATAGAGCTCTTTCTTCATGATGTGGAGGCCCGCGGGGAAGGCGCCGCAGTCGCGACGGCGTATTACACCCGTGCTGTTCTGTACAACGCACTCGGCCGATACTCCGAGGCGCTTACGGCAGCAACCGGCTGTCAAGACACGCAGGCCGAAGGATTCACCATTTCCAACATGGCGCTGAGCGAGCTCGCCGAGGCTGCCATCCGGTCCGGGAACGAGGTGCAGGCACGAGAAGCGACCGATCGGCTGTCGGATATGGCGCTGGCCAGCGGCACCAACTGGGCCCTCGGCCTCAGCGCCAGATTGCAAGGCATGCTTGCGTCCGGAGATGCGGCCGAAGCCCTCTACCTCGAGTCGATAGAGCGACTGGGTCGGACCCGGATCAAGGTGCAGCTGGCGCGATCCCACCTCGTCTACGGTGAGTGGCTCCGCCACGTTGGTCGACGACTCGATGCGCGTTGCCAACTACGCATGGCGCACGAAATGCTCACGACGATGGGCATCGCCGGGTTCGCCGCCCGAGCCGGCCTGGAGCTGTTGGCAACCGGCGAGTCGGTCCCGAGAAGGTCGCCTGACACGGTCGACCAACTCACCGCACAAGAAGCCCACATCGCGCGGCTGGCCAGGGAGGGCCAAACCAACACCGAAATCGGGGCTCAACTTTTCATCAGCGCGCGGACGGTCGAGTGGCACCTCCGCAAAGTCTTCGCCAAGTTGGGCATCGCTTCCCGGCGCGAACTCCGGAAACCCTTTCCTCAGCTGAGCGCCCGGACATCTGCCTAGACATCACCACGACACTTCGCCAGTCGCCGACCTCCTCACATGCCGAGGGCATAGATGAAATCGTCGAGCACCTCCCAATCCTTCACCGTCATGGGCTTCCCGCTCGCACCCAGACCGACCGTGAGGATGGTCCGATCCGGATCGACGGCCACAATCGCCTGCCACGTACCACCCTTCCGTCTCCCGATGATCGCATGGTGCTCGTCGAGCTTGCCTTCTACCTCGTGCAGCTCCTCTGACGTGCCGACCTCGAAACCGAGCACCCTCATGCCGATGCCCCACCCGCCGCTCCGTCTCGCCCGGCTGCTGACTTGCCGCAACAACAGGACCTGACACCTGTCGGCCTCTGCCACCTTGAGGGTTGCGAGTCCATTCGTGTTCGAGACCACCGCAAATCCAAGCACCTGGCTGTAGAAGCTCACCGACCGGTCGAGGTGGGACACATTGAGGAGATTGGACTGAATGCTCAGGTCGAACGGAGTCTTCGACTCAGTGACCGCTTCGACCGACACCGTCGTCGTCATGTCTGCTGGGATCCCTGGGATCGGCTGACACCGTGACCCCCACCCATCCAGTTGCTGGGTCGTGCCGAGGCTCTGCCCAGTGCGATCATGGCCTCTTGTGCACTGAGCGCACCCGAATGCCAGGCGATCACCACCTGCATTGAGAGCCGGGACAACCGAAGTGACCGCATCATCGTCTCTTCGGTCAGAGGAAGGCCTCGCTCTGCATACCCGTCCGCTCGTGATCGACAATCGACAGAGTTATACCTTCTGCGACGCCTACAAGAACTGTGCATCGTTCACTTCCCTCGTCTGTGTCCGGGCGATGCCGTCGTTACGCCACGGTGGCGTGTTGCAGCACCAGCTCGACATATGCCCCGGCCTCTGCTTCGGCTTCTTCGGTTGACTTTCCCTGCTGGCGTGCCTGCATGTAAGGGGCGTACCAATCCCACCAGTTGTGCTTCGCATGACTCTTCTCGTAGGGGTCGTGGTGGTCGGCAGTCTCCTTCAGCAACTCGGCCAACTTGCTCGTCTCCATGTGTCCCACTCCTTCCGTGAATTATGTTCGAGTCTGTCTTGATCGTCGCCACCAACAAAGGAGCCCTCTCCCGTCGCCTGGATGCTCATCGTCCGGGCAAGCGAGTCGTGATCTGCTGGAGGAACCATGCGTTGCCGTCTGGGTCGTTGAACGAGGCGAACGAGGCGTAGGACCGACCCTGAGGGTCCGGGCCATCACGACGTGCGGTCGTACCCGCGTGGTGGAATACGCCGGTCTCGTCGTGGAACACGTCACTGACGTCGATACCGCGCCCGGTCAGCTCGTTGCGGGCAGCTTCGACATCGGCCACGACCAAGACCAAGTTGTCCACGGATCCCGGGATCCCCGACGTGAGGCCCTCTCCAAAGGTGATCGAACATGCGGACCCTGGCGGCGTGAACTGCACGATGCGATAGTCATCGCCTACCTTGAGGTCGGCGTCCAGCCGGAAGCCCATCGTCAAGTAGAAGGCCTTCGCACGGTCGACGTCCGAGACGGGAATCACCACGACCTCGAGCCTCATGTTCATCACCGCGGGCTCGACGTCCGGGCTGGCCGGCTGACTCGTGTCTTGGACGGCGCCCACGGTGGACCTCCCTTTCCCTCTTTGACTCTGACGCTTGGCCGCGTGACTCGCCCCCGTGGAGAACCCTGGTACCGCCCTGGTCCCCGGTTCGTCCGTCGCCGGGCCGTTCGGCCAGTCCCTGCGTGCGGGTACAGCCCGGCCCACGGGATCGGCGCCACGTGCCCCCCAAATGACTGCGCCGAGGCGCGTTGCGGCAGCTGAGCCGGTCTATCGGCCCGGGCAGGGCAACCAGACTTGAGCCCGACCCGGGCGGGACCCGTGTGTCCCACGGGCGCTATGCCCCGTCACTCACTCCACACTGTGGCTGTGGCAATGAATCGACCGTCCGTGAGCGCATCGAGTGAGAGCCCGCACCACGACGCCATTGTCCTGGGCGGTGGTACACCGCCGACCACGTAGTAGGCGCCGCCGGCTCTGACTCGAGCAAAGTCCCATTCCGTGACTCGCCGAGCTCGAGGGCGTGTGGGGGACTCGGGAAGTAGGTTCGGAAGACATCCATGGAATTTCTCGTGACGATGACCACGATGGTGCCGGACGGCACACCGCCCTCGGAGGTGGAGGACATGCGTGCTCGCGAGGCCATCAGGTCCAGACAGTTGGCCAAGGAGGGACATCTGCTTCGCTTGTGGCGGCCGCCGCTGCGCCCCGGAGAATGGCGCTCCCTCGGCCTGTTCTCGGCGAAGGACCCCGAGGAGCTCGAAGGCCTGCTTTCCTCCATGCCTCTGCGGGTGTGGCGACACGATGAGGTGCTTCCACTCGAGCCCCACCCGAACGATCCTGGGCCGAGAGACGAAGCGAGCTGATCATGACGGATCGGCATCGGCAAGGGCAACGCCACGTGGTTCTCGTCACCGGCGGCTCCCAGGGCATCGGAGCGGGCATCGTCGACGGTTACCGGAAACGGGGATGGTCCGTGGTGTCGGTTGCTCGTCACGTCGCTCCTTCTGAGACGAGTGACCTCTTGAACCTCCAAGGAGATATCTCCGATCCCGAGACGAGCGATCGAGTCATCGGTGCCACCATCGGTCGCTTCGGGAGGATCGACACATTGGTGAACGACGCCGGCGTCTACATCGAGAAGCCTTTCATCGACTACACAGCGGAGGATTACGCGACGGTGGTGGGTGTGAACCTCACGGGCTTCTTCATGCTCACCCAGCGGGCGATAACCGAAATGCTCAAAGCCGGCCGGGGTCACGTCGTCAACATCTCGACGACGCTGGTGGACTTCGCCAACTCGAAGATCCCGTCCGTTCTTGGCGTCCCTGACCAAGGGCGGGGTCGTCGCGGCCACACGGTCATTGGCGATCGAGCATGCCTCGCGGGGGATCCGGGTCAACGCCGTCTCGCTCGGTGTGATCGAGACGCCCATGAACCCGCCGGAGTCCTACGCAGGCCTGGCCCAGCTTCATCCGCTCGGCCGTGTGGGCAGCGTCGAAGACGTGGTGCGGGGCATTCTCTTCCTCGAGTCGTCTCCCTTCGTCACCGGCGAGATCCTCCACATCGACGGTGGGCAGATCGCCGGTCGTTGACGGCCACCCCACGGCCGCTCGCACGACTTCCGCGCCCCCAGGGAACCGACCAGGGGCCTCCACTGGCTCGAATGTTCGGTCCGAGCGGGATCATGACCAGACACGACAGATCGTCGTGGCGTCGCTTGGTGAAAGGAGCACACGGTGACGTGGTTGTCATGGCCATGGCTCTTTGAACCGGGTGAATCCGGTCGGCCGGAGCCCGAAAAGGTGGAATCCAAGGTTCCTGAGAAAGAGGAATTGGTGCGATCGGAGACAGCACACACGTGCACTGCCGCCGAACTCTTCATGATCGAGCGGGCTTACGAGCACATCGCCTCCCGGTCCTACTGCTACCGGTGTGGGGCCCCGCTCACGCGACGGCGCCAGACGGAGGAGGCCGCGCCGGAGAGCCGGTCCTGGCGTCTGACGGTCGCGACGCATTGTCGAGTCTGGAGAAGGCATCGCCATGTAGCGACCGTGACCGAAGAGGCTGATGACCTGGTGTTGGGACCGTTTCGTCCGGACTGGAGCGCAATCCGGCCCGTCGGGGGAGGGAGGCGTGGACTCTCGGGGTTCGGCAACAACGAGGATGCCGAGTGATCGAGACGCACATCAGCCCGGATTCGACGGTCGAGTGCCGGCCGATCGGACGACTCGACTGGATTGGATTGGAGCCGTGTACGTGCGGGACGCCGTCTGCAGCGCACTGCTGCCGCACGTCCGCATCGTCGTGGATCTCGGCATGGTTGATTTCATCGACACCGATGGGATCGGCGCCCTGATGAGCTCAATCGGATTGGTCCATGCAGTTGGCGGTGCAATGCAGGTGACGAATTCGTCGCCGCAGATCGAGTGTCTCCTCGAGTTCAGCGGTATCGGCCGCCTGTTGGCGGTCGACTGCGATGTCGACGCACCCATACCTGTCTCGAAGCAGAGCCAACGGCGTGCCGACGCCGGCGTCAACGAGTTTGCACCTCGTCGAAAGGAGAGACATGACCACGACGAACCCGCTCCAATTCGACATCCTGCCTGACGAACGCACGCTCGAAGCACGAGTACGGCCCTCGAGGAGAGGGGATTTGGTGTCGACGTGGTCGACGACTTCGAAACTGCCCGTAATGCGGTGCTTGCCCAAATTCCTGACGCTTCGTCGGTCATGACGAACACTTCGGTGACGTTGGACGAGACCGGGATCGCTGATGCGGTCAATGAGGACGATCGGTTCGAATCGGTCCGCCGGCGAATTAATGAGCTGGACTTCGAGACTCAGGCAAGCGAGATGAAGGCCCTGGCCAACCAGCCTGCCTTCGCGTTGGGGAGTGTGCAGGCAGTCACGCGACACGGGATCCTCGTCCTCGCTTCATTCTCTGGGAGCCAGATGGCCTCGTACGTCTGGGGTGCGGATCGGGTCATCTTCGTGGTCGGCGCCCAGAAGTTGGTGCCCGATCTGGTGGCAGCCCGACGGCGCATCTACGAATACAGCTGGGTGCTCGAGGACGCACGGGCCTTTGCGGCGTATGGAACGAACAGCCGGGTCAGGAAGATCCTCGAGATCCACGAAGAAGACCCGGGCCGGATCCACGTCGTGATCGTCCGACAGGTTGTCGGCTTCTGACGACCGGCCCGGGCATAGACCTGGACTCTGGTCGCGTGCCCATCGCAGCCCTCCGCGATGAGGTCGGCCGATCCAGTGGGCCGTCGCCTGTAGCGTTTGGGGTGACGGTATGACGGATTGGACGGACGACGAGGCAGTGGGCAAAAAGGGTTGGTACTCCTGACGTGGCCACGACCCCATGGATCGTCCTCCGCTCGCGTTCGCAAAGTAGCGTCGAATAGGGAGGTTGGAACAGCGGTGACGACCACGAGTGGAGATCTGAGCTACGAGCAGGACATCAAACCGCTGTTCCGGGCCAAGGATCAGGAGTCGATGTCCTCTGCCTTCAACCTGTGGTCCTACGACGACGTCAGCGCACACGCGGACCGCATCGTGGGAGCGCTCCGCTCGGGCAAGATGCCCTGTGACGGAGCTTGGCCCGCAGATCGCGTCGAGGTGTTCCAGCGCTGGATCGACGCCGGCAAGCCTGCCTGAGTGATCGCCGGGCCCTCCGCCAAGAGGACCTGAGCTTCCGCTTCCGTGCGGAATGGCCCGGGCCGACCAGGGGTCATCGACGGTGGGCGGCAGTCGATCGCCCCATGAGAGGAGAGCACGAACTCGTGACTGACACGCCAATTGATCCGAACATTGCCCCGAGCGGAACCGGGTGCGTCGAGTGCCTGGAGGCAGGTGGGTGGTGGTTGCATCTTCGCCGGTGCACGCAATGTGGGCACATCGGCTGCTGTGACAACTCGCCGGCCCAACACGCCAGCGCACACGCCAAAGAAGAGGGGCATCCCGTCATCTGCAGCTTCGAGCCCGGAGAAGACTGGTTCTGGGACTACCGCACCAACGAATACACCAACGGTCCCCGGCTTGCACCGCCCGAGCACCATCCGTTGGATCAGCCGGTGCCAGGTCCAGAGGGACGGGTGCCCCCAGACTGGCAAGAGAAATTGAACTGACCTGGACCACCGGTCACGCCGGGTTGGAAGTCTCTGGTCTCCTCACAGATCCCACACCGCGCTGCGCCCGTTCGATTCGAACGCACGACGCAGAGCGGATTCGTCTGCACCGCTGAAGGGGTGGAACGCATCGTCGCCGCGCTCGCGCCGGTAGACGGCGTCGCCGCCCACCCGGTCGCCGCGGAACTTCTCGTGGACGAGCGTCCGGGTCAGGATCTTGTTGGTCGGCGTCGTGGGAAGCGCCGGGCAGAGACGGACGAATCGGGGCTGCCATTTCGGGCCCAGATCGGGCTGATCGTCCAGCCAGGTGGCGAACGACGAACCGTCGAAGGTCACACCCTCGCGCAGAACCACCGCGACCATGACCTGATCGCCGGCGTCGGGATCGGGCGCTCCGTAGACCGAGCTCAACATGACGTCGGGGTGACGTCCGATGATCGCCTCGATCGGCGCGGCAGGGAAGCTCTCGCCGTCGACACGCAACCAGTCGGCCGTCCGGCCGGCGAAGTAGACCCATCCGTCGGGGTCGACGTAGCCGAGGTCCCCACTCCAGTACCAACCACGGCGCGTGGTGTGACGCATGGCTTCCTCGTTGCGGTAATAACCCTCGAACGGCCCGACGCCGAGCGTGTTGACCATTTCGCCCACGCATTCGCCCGCGTTCAGGAGGCGGCCCTGGTCGTCGAACTCGGCTCGCGGCGCTTCCCGTCCTTGCCCGTCCACGACCATGATTCCCTGACGCAACCGTCCGATGCTGCCGACAGGACGGTTACCCGTTCGGTCGAGTGCGATCGCACCCTCCGTCGACCCGAACACGTCGACGATCCTGAGCCCAAAGCGCTCCGCTGCTGCTTCGACGACCTGCGGCGATCCTTCGTTGCCGAAGGCGATCCTCAGGGGGTTGGCGGCGTCGTCCGGCGCCGCCGGCGTCGCGAGCAGGTACGTGAGCAGCTTGCCCGTGTAGTTGAACCAGGTGGCGCCGTAGCGCCGCACGTCCGGCAGGAACCCTGAGGCGCTGAAGCGCCGGGCGAGCGACAGGGACGCTCCGGCAACCAGCGCCGGAGCGAGGCCCGCCATGAGCGAATTGGTGTGGAACAGCGGCGTGGCCGAGTACCCGATGTCTTCGGGCCCGAGCTCGAGCATCATCGACATCCGGTTTCCAGTCGTGAGGAGCCGGCGCTGGGTGCAGCGGACGGCTTTGGGGGCGGCCGACGTCCCTGACGTGAACAGCAACACCCACAGGTCGTCGACGTCACCCTCGGGTGCGGCGGACCCCGGCCAGGGGCCGGCTCCGGTCTCGGCGCCGACGGAATCGGAATCGAGCGCCCGTTCCAGTGAGTCGCCACGGGCCGGGGGATCGTCGTCGTCGGCAAACCGGCCCGAGACGAGGACACCACCCGGCAGCTCCACGCCGTCCAGGGCGGCGTGGAGCTGTCCTTCGTGGCGTGGCTCCGTGATGACCAGCTGCACGTCGGTGTGCGTGATGTCGCGGCCGAGGTGCTCGCCGCGCCTGGTGTAGTTGAGGCCGACCACGGCCGCACCTGCGAAGACAGCGCCGCACAGCGCGAAGACGTAGTCGGGCGTGTTGTCCAAGAGGACGGCGACGTGGTGGGGACGGCGAGGGTCGAGCCGGGTGCGGAAGAGTGCCGCGAAGCGGTGCGCTTCGTCGATGAGCTCCCGATGGGTCCAGATGCGATCCCCAAAGCGCAGCGCAGGCCGGTCCCCATGGACCTCGACGTTGCGCAGCAGCAACGACGCGGCATTCGGCGCCGGCAGGGGCACCTCGGGTAACGGCGGCGCAAACGGGGTGGACGCCCCCGCGGGCGCCATGTGATCTCGGGGATCTCCACTCACGGCGTCAACGGGTCACCGCGGATCCGTCCGTGCACACTGTCTCGGTGACCATCGGCTGCGTCACGTTCACGTCCTTCGGCGGCGGGGAGGCGAAGTCTAGGACCGGGCCCGCCGGCAACCCGAGGGCGCACGGGCGCGGCGGCGGTCGCCACGCCGGCCCCGATCGTCGCGCCGTAGCATGTCGGTATCGAGCAGATGACCCCCGACGGCAGGGTGAGGCATCGAAGGAGATCGACCTCGTGGACCTCGACTGCATCCTGATCGGCGAGGACGACGTCGTCCCCCGCGCTCGATACACCAGCCCCGAATTCGCCGCCCTGGAGTTCGAGCGTCTCTGGGGCCGGGTCTGGCAGGTGGCGTGCCGGGAGGAAGAAGTTGCCGACGTCGGCGACTTCTGTGAATACCTCATCGGCGACCAGTCGATCCTCCTGGTCCGATCCGACGAAGAGACCATCCGGGCGTTCCACAACACCTGCCTGCACCGGGGGACTCGCCTGGCGGACGGGACGGGCCGCTTCCCCGACGGCTGCATCCGGTGCCGCTATCACGCCTGGCGCTACGACCTCGACGGGACGCTGGTCGAGGTCGTCGACCGGGAGGAGTTCGATCCCATCCCCACGGACACCGGACTGCGAACGGTGCAGGTCGACCGATGGGGTGGCTTCGTGTGGATCTGCCTCGATCCGGGTGCACCCGCGCTGCAGGAGTACCTCGATCCCCTGCCGACGCTGCTCGCCCCCTATCACCTCGACCGGCTCCACCTCCGGACGTACCTGTCGACTGTCCTCCCGGCCAACTGGAAGGTCGCCGTCGACGCCTTCAACGAGGGCTATCACGTCCAGGGCACCCATCCGCAGCTCCTCCCGTGGACCGACGACGTCAGTCTCGACTACGAAGCGCTCGGGATCCACTCCCATTACGGCCGGCTGCCCAACGCGCGCCGCCAGCTGCGCCCCAGCCCACGCCTGGGACTCAGGGAGGGCGAGTACGACGAAGGGGAGATCCTCGAGGCGTTCATTGCCGGACTGGGCGGCCTCTTCTACAAAGACGAGGCTGCCCTGGTCGCCGAAATCCGCGCCTCGGGCCTCGACGGCGAGACCATGCTCAGCCGCTACCAGGAAGGCCGGCGCGCGCTGCTGGCCTCCCGTGGCGTCGATGTCGAGGGGTTCGCCGACGACCAGCTCACCAGTGCCGACGACGTCTTCTTCTTCCCCAACATGGTCGGGCCCATTTACCCGGGGATCGCCATCATCTTCCGCGTCCGACCCAACGGCACCGATCCGGACAGCTGCATCAAGGACACGTGGTTCTTGCACTGGCCCCAGGACGGTGAGCCCCCCAAGCGAGCAAAGCGCCGGTTCTTCCCGGACTGGACCGAACGCGACTGGGGCGAGATCACCAACCAGGACTACGCAAACATGGAACACGTCCAGATCGGGATGAAGTCCCGCGGCGGGCCCGGGATCCGGCTCAACCGCCGCCAGGAGACCAACATCCTGCACATGCACCGGGTGATCGACCGGTACCTCGCCGCGACGTGAATCCCCGACTCGGACCGCATCAGAGGGTCCGGTAGAGCCCGCCGTCGACCGGCACCTGGGCCCCGTTCACGTAGCTGGCCGCGTCGCTGGCCAGGAAGACGCAGGCGCCCACCATGTCCCCGGGCCGTCCGAGGCGCCGCATCGGGTTCAGGGCAGCGATCCGTTCCTTCGTCTCGGGCGGCCACCCGCTGGTCAGGTCCGTCTCGGTGGCGCTCGGCAGCAACAGGTTGGCGCGCACCTTCGGTGCCCAGGTGCCGGCCAGACCGAGCGTCAGGGCGTTGAGCGCCGCCTTGGCCATGGAGTAGGGCAGGTCGACGGCGGTGGGACGCCACGACCCGACCGACGAGACGTTGATGATCGACCCGCCGGTGCCGGTCGCCATCCGCTCTCCGGTCAGGACGCTCAGGCGGAAGGCACCGCGGACGTTGGCCGCGTGGACCTTGTCGTACAGCTCCTCGGTCACCGAGGCCAGTCCGTCGTAGGCGGGCGACATTCCCGCGTTGTTCACCAGCACGTCGCAGCGCCCGAACTCGGCGTACACGGCATGGACGAGGCGGTCACAGTCCTCCCACCGCCCCACATGGCACGCGAGGGGCACCGCGCGCCGACCCGTTGCCGCCTCGACCTCCCGCGCCGCCCGTACGCAATTTTCCAGTTTCCGGCTGGCCACCACGACGTCGGCGCCCGCCCGCGCCAGACCCTCCGCGAGAGCCCGCCCGATGCCCCGGCTGCCGCCCGTCACCAGCGCGACTTTGCCGCCGAGGCCGAAAATTTCCTGAGATGTCGTCGTCATCGTTCGTCTCCTGCCCGGGCACCCTATTGTGCTGGCCGGCGAAGCGCCGCCGGCACTTGGTCAGCCCGGAGTGCTCGACCGCATCACGACGGAGGGAGGGGCGTGGGAAGAACGAACGCCGTCAGCGTCGTCCTGCTTGTCCTCTTCCTCCTGACGGCTGCCGGCTCGAGCGAAGCCGCATCCCCTCGCGCGCCCGTGCTCGCGACCCCGCCGGAGGCCGCGAGCGGAGCGTCGTCGTGGCCGTACCCGGACCACGACCCCTCCAACTCGCGCCTAGCCACCGGTTCGCCCATCACGGCCGGCAGCCTGCGGAACCTGACGACGGCCTGGATGGTGCCCGCCAGCGGAGGCCTCCCCACCTCGCCGATCGTGGTCGGCGACTCCGTCTTCGTCGAGGACCAGGTCGGCGAGGTCTTCGATCTCGACCTCTCCAGCGGGCACGTGGTCTGGAAGACGCCGCCGACCGGCTACTCGGTCGGACCCGAGGGCGTCGCCGTCGGGTGGGGCAAGGTGTTCGGCGTCACTCCCACGTCGCTCTTCGCCCTCGACGAGACGACGGGCCGCCAGCTGTGGTCGACCCGGCTGACCCACACCGCGACCGACGGCATCGACGTCCAGCCCCAGGTCGTCGGGCGCGAGGTGATCGCGTCCACGGTGCCGGTGAGTGTCAAGGGCATCTACAAGGGAGGTGATCGCGGCTTCGTCGACGCGGTCGACGAGAGCACCGGGAGGTTGGTCTGGGGCTTCGACACCGTCGCGTCGCCGACATTGTGGGGGAACCCTTCGGTGAACTCGGGCGGGGGCTCGTGGTACCCCCCGTCGTTCTCCCCCGGGACCGGTTTGCTCTACGTCGGGATCGCCAACCCCGCCCCGTTCGTCGGCACGACGCAGTTCCCCAACGGCACCAGCCGGCCCGGCCCGAATCTCTACACGGACTCCACGGTCGCGCTGCGCATCGCCAGCGGCCGCCTCGTCTGGTTTCACCAGGAACAACCGCACGATCTCTTCGACCGCGACTTCGTGCACACCATGCTGGTGCCGGTGCCGGCCGCCAACGGGCGCCTCGCCGGCACGGTGGTCGTCGGCACGGGCAAGGGCGGCTACGTGATCGGCATGGACCCGCGCCGCGGCCGGCAGTTGTGGCGCACACCAGTGGGGATCCACCGCAACGACAAACTCTCGGCGCTGCGCGGCCCGACCGAGGTCCTGCCGGGCACCTTCGGGGGCGTGCTCACGCCACCGGCCTCAGCCCACGGCAAGGTCTTCGTGGCCACGCTGAACGCGCCCGACACCCTCGAGCCCGATCAGACCGAATACTTCGGAGGCAAGACGGGGACCATCTCGGGTGACGTCGTGGCCATTGACGCACGGACCGGCCACGAGTTGTGGGAGACGGCGGTCCCGGGTGACCCGACCGGGGGGGTGACCCTGGTGAACAACGTGGTCCTCACGGCCACCCTGCAGGGTGCGGTCATCGGACTGTCGATGTCGTCGGGCCGGATCGTCTGGCGTGTCCAGGCTCCGGGTGGCATCGACGGCTGGATGTCCGTGGCCGGCCGAACCGTCATCGTGCCTGTCGGGCTGGGGAAGGCCCCGGCCATTTGGGCGCTTCGCCTCCATGGCGCCGCTGGTCCGGCCCGCCGCCGTTGACCTGCGGCAGACCCGGGCGGCGGCCTCCATCTGCTAAACCTCAACCTGCAATCCATGTGCGTTTCTTGGGAGCTCTCGCCGTCATGACGTCGCCGATTGTCGTCGTCCGCTTGCGCGCGCAGCCGGTTCGACCGACAGCCTGATCACCCGTGCCGTCTCCCCCGACAGACCCGACGTCCGCGCCGTTCGACCCGGAGTCGGTCAACGCCAAGTACCTCGCCGAACGGGACAAGCGGCTGGTCGAGGGCCGCTCCGACATCCGTGACCTGCAGAGGGACGAGTACTTCGCCTCCTACCGTGACGACCCCTTCGGACCGGCCACTGAGCGCGAGCCCGTCGTCGACGAGGCCGACGTGGTGATCGTCGGGGGCGGCATCGCAGGGGTTCTCGCCGGCGCCAATCTCCGCCAGGCCGGGGTCGAGCGCATCCGCATCATCGACGAGGCCGGAGGGATCGGCGGCACGTGGTATTGGAACCGCTACCCCGGCGTCATGTGCGACGTCGAGTCCCACATCTACATCCCGATGCTCGAGGAATTCGACTACGTCCCCAAGCGGCGCTACGCCTCGGGAGACGAGATCCGGGGCCACCTCGACAGGATCGCCGAGCGGTTCCGCCTGGCCGACGACGCCTTGTTCCACACCCGGGTGACCCGGGCCGAGTGGCACGAGGAGCTGGGGCGGTGGCGCATCGGGACCAACCGTGGCGATCAAGTCGATTGCCGCTGGTACGTGCTGGCCGTCGGAATCCTCAACCTGTTGAAGCTGCCTGCCATCCCCGGCATGGAGGACTTCGCCGGCCGCTCGTTCCACACGGCGCGCTGGGACTACGAGTACACCGGCGGCGCAACCGACCAGCCTCTCACCGGCCTGCGAGACAAGCGCGTGGCGCTCCTCGGCACCGGCGCGAGCGGCATCCAGTGCGTGCCGCCCTTGGCCGAGGCCGCGCAGCACCTCTACGTCTTCCAGCGCACTCCTTCGGCCATCGGCGTCCGCGGCAACGGGCCCACCGACGCCGACTTCGCCGAGGGTCTCCATCCGGGTTGGCAGAAGTCGCGGATGGACAATTTCCAGGCCATCATGTTGGGCCTCCCCGTTGATGTCGACCAGGTGGACGACGGGTGGACGCACAACTTCGCCGTTGTCAACAACCCGCCCGTCTCTGCGGGTATGACGCGAGCGGACATCGCCCGCAGCGCCGAGGAGCTCGACTACGAGGTCATGGAGTCGCATCGTCGCCGCGTCGACGAGCTCGTGTCCGACCCGGCCATGGCGGCGATCCTCAAGCCGTACTACCGGTACATCTGCAAGCGTCCGTGCTTCCACGACGAGTATCTGCCCGCCTTCAACGCCACCGGCGTCACGCTGATCGACTGCCCCGCCGGCATCGAGCGGATCACGGAGAAGGGGCCGGTGGTGAACGGTCGCCAGTACGAAGTCGACTGCATCATTTACGGGACGGGGTTCGAGCCCGAGCAGACCCCGCTGTTCCGTCGGGCCGGGCACGAGATCGTCGGGCGCGACGGTGTCACGATCGCCGAGAGATGGGCCGACGGCCCGCTGACCCTGTTCGGCATGATGAGCCGCGGCTTCCCGAACCTGTTCGTCATGCCGGCGCCCATGCAGCAGTGCGTGGTCACCGTGAACTACACACAGCTCGCGGTGCTCGGCGCCGAGTTCGTGGGCTCCGCCGTGGGCCTCTTGCAGCAAGCGGAAGTCGACGTCTTCGACGTGAGCGCAGAAGCCGAGGCCGCCTGGGTGCAGGGGATCGTCGACAAGTTCATCGACGCGAACCGCATCATGTCGGCGTGCACGCCGTCCCGGATCAACAACGAGGGACACCCCGAGGAGAGAGGCCCGCTCCTCGGGAACTACGGAGGCCGTCTGGGTGACTGGTTCGGCTACCGCGACGTCCTCGAGCAGTGGCTCGCGGCCGGGGACTTCGAGGGACTGGAGCTCGAGGTCCGTTCGAGCGCGCCGTGAGCCCGCGCCGGCGAGTGGCCGTCGTCACCGGTGGCGGGGGCGGCATCGGGGGTGCGATCGCCGAGGAGCTCGGCCGCAACGGTTGGTACGTCGTCACCGCCGACCCCCTCGTCACCCTCGACGGGACCGAGCGGCTCCCCGAGCCCGAGGAGACCACGGCCGGCCGGATCGTCGCCGGGGGCGGCTCGGCCAGGGCGTCGGCGACGTCGGTCACCGACGGCGAGGACGTGCGCGAACTCTTCAACGAGCTCGTGGCAGAGCACGGGGGACTCGATGCCGTCGTCAACGTCGCCGGCATCACCCGCCAGTCGTATTTCGCGCGGGGCACCGAGTCGGACTGGCTGGCCCTGCTCACCGTGCACCTGGGGGGCTACCTCAACGTGCTCGAGGCCGCCCTCCCCTTGATGGCCGCTGCCGGCTACGGGCGCATCCTCGGCGTCACCTCCGGCTCGGGATGGCGCGCCGCCGACGCCGGCGGCTACAGCGCCGCCAAACGGGCGGTGGCTTCCCTCACCTGGCAGCTGGGCCGACAGGCGCCCCCGGGCGTGACCGTCAACGCCTTGTCGCCCATCGCGGGCACCCGCATGGTGGCCGCCGCGCTCGAGCGCGCCCGCAGCGAGGGGCGGGCCGGAGGTGGCGGCGGGTTGTCCCTCAATTCGATGCCGGGCCCGGAGGACCTGGGCCCGCTGGGTGCGCACGTCGTCGGCCAGGACTTCGGGTGGTGCACCGGCCAGGTGTTGTTCGCGGGCGGACCGGAGGTGGCGGTGGTCGAGCGGCCGCGCTTGATGGAGGTCGTCCGCACCGAGCCGACGGGGTCGGTCGCGGGCGTGCTCGAGGCCGTGATCCCGGCGTTCGCCCGGGCCGAAACCACGCAGGCCAGCGACGGTGGCAGCAATCCCCGGTTCGGGTCGATTTTCGACGACCCGGCCGCCTCCAGTCGGGGCTCGGCGGACGTGAAGTCGTGCGCCGTCGTCGACGGTCGAGCGTCGCTCACGACGGCATTGGTCGCGGACCTCGAGGGCCGCGCCATCACCTGTCACCCGGTCGACGCCGGACAGGGCTTCGAAGACGCCGCCCGCACCCTGCGTTCGGTGGCCGAGTCCGCCGGGCCGATCGATGCGGTCGTGCTGGCGCTGCCGGGCCATCGACCCGCCGGCACCTCCAGGGAGGGATGGGAGGGGATCCTCTCGGACCACCGTGGGATCATCGAGCGGCTGCACGCCGACGCCGCCTGGGCCCGTGCCTCGGCCGACTACGCCGCGTCGGCCACGCGCCCGGTGCGTCTGGTCACCCTGACCGACGCAACCACCCCGTCCGGGCGCAGCCGCGCCCAGGCCGCCGCCCAGCTGGCGCGGGCCGCGGCCGGCGGGACGCAGGGGCAGGTGACTGCGTTCGCCGTGGGTGTCGAGACATCCGATGCGCAGGCCGATCCGGCCATTGCCGCCCTCGTCGGTCACCTCCTCGCCAATCCGGAAGCCCGCGCCTTGGCCGGCGCCGAGCTGGTCGTCGACGCCCGGTGGATCGGCCTTCGCAGTCACCCCCGGCCGATCGGCAGCGTGACCTACGGTGGCCCCGCCGTCCCGGCGTGGCTCGACGACACCTTGCGCGAGATCGTCGGCGACACCGCAGCGCCCTCGAACTCGAAGTCCCGGTGACCACCCGGCCCGTTCGCGTCATCGACGCGCACGTGCACCTGTGGGACCCGGCGCGGACCGACTGGTACCCCTACCTGTCGGCCCCGTCCGGACACGGAACTGGTGACGCAACGCGGATGAACCGTCGCTACGACGTCGAGACCTATCGAGAAGAAGCGGCCGAATGGAACGTGGAGAAATTCGTCAACGTCGCGGCGGCGACGGGACGCGCCTCAGTCGACGAGACGATTGAGCTCGACGCCCGTGCTCGGGAGGACGGGGGGCCCGACGCGATCGTCGGCGGGCTTCCGCCGACGGAGACCGTGGCCGAGGCAATCGGGCTCATCGATCGCCAGATGACGGCTTCCCGGTTCCGCGGGGTGCGCCCCATGGGACCCCTCGACAAGGCCGTGCCCCACCCCGAGGTGGTGGGCGCGCTCCAGGACCGCGGCCTGGTGTTCGAGCTGATGACGCATCCTGATCAGTTGGCGCCCGCGGCGGAACAGCTCGCGCCCTTCGACGACCTGGTCGTCGTGGTCGAGCACACCGGATGGCCCCGCGACGGGTCCGACGGGGAAATCGCCCTGTGGCGGGCCGGCATGGAAGCCCTGGCGCAGCTCGGCGACAACGTCGTCTGCAAGCTCTCGGGTCTGGCCATGCCCCTCGGGTCCATGGGTGCGGAGGCCCTCGCGCCCTGGATCGACTCCGCCATTGAGGCCTTCGGCGTCGACCGCTGCATGTTCGCCAGCAACTTCCCCGTGGACTCCATGTGCGGCACCTTCGACGACCTCTATACGACGTTCAGCGAGGTCACGGCGGCTCTCGACGCCGGGTCCCGGGACAAGCTCTTCGCCGCGAACGCCGCGCGCGTCTATCGCCTCTGACCGGCCGGGTCCCTGGTCGGCGACAACCACCCGGGTGTCGGGCCGGCGCCGACCAGGGTCCTCCACGGGCGCGACGCCCCACCGGGGGACGCACTCTTGAGGGAGGGCTCCACGGCCGCCCGGCCATGGAGGTTGGGATTCGAAACAGGGAAAGGAACTGCCATGTCAACGGTGTCAGTCGGTCGTGAAAACGATTCCAGTATCGACATCTACTACGAGGACCACGGCTCGGGACGTCCCGTGGTACTGATCCATGGCTACCCGCTGAGCAGCCGGGCCTGGGACAAGCAGGTCCCGGTCCTGCTGGACCACGGCCATCGGGTGGTGGCCTACGACCGGCGTGGCTTCGGAAAGTCGAGCCAACCCACCGTCGGGTACGACTACGACACCTTCGCGGCCGACCTCCACGTGCTTCTCGAGGAGCTCGACCTGCGTGACGTGACGCTCGTCGGTCACTCGATGGGCACGGGAGAAGTCACCCGATACCTGGGAAAGTTCGGCTCGGAGCGGGTGAGCGGCGGCGTCCTCGTGTCTCCGATCCCTCCGTTCCTCCTCGAGACGTCCGACAACCCAGAAGGCCTGCCGGCGAGCCTCTTCGACGGGTTCATGGATGCCGCTCGCGGCGACGCACCGGCCTGGATGAAGGGGTTCCTGGACAACTTCTACAACGCGGACCAGCTCCTGGGGACCCTGGTCAGCGAACAGGCCTACCAGGCCAACTGGAATCTCGCGGTGACCGCCTCCGCGTTTGCAGCCGTGGCCTGCATCCCGACGTGGGAGACGGACTTCAGGGCCGACCTGGCCAAGATCGACGTGCCCATGCTCGTCATCCAGGGCGACGCGGACAGAGTGCTGCCCTACGAGAAGACAGGGGCGAGACTCCCCACGTTCCTGAACAACCTCGACCCGGTGGTCATTTCGGGCGGCCCGCACGCCATCGCCTGGACCCACGCCGATCAGGTGAACGCCGCGCTGCTGAAGTTCCTCAACGACTGAACGTCGCTCCGGTGCCGCGGTGCCCTTCCCCCCCCTGCCGCGGCACCGGCGACGTTCGACAGCGGGGCCGGCCGAACGCTGTTTTCTGACGCAGTCAGGTAGAGGGTCTGGATCGAAGAAGCTTCAGCAACAACCGCAGCCGCACGAGAGATCGAAGGTGTCGCAGTCTCGCGGCAAGAGCACGACACCGATGCCAATCGGACAACGGATGTCACATCCGGTCACGGTGAGGTCAGCCACGGCGACGACGCAGTCGTCGACGTCTGTCGGTGCCGCGGTGTCTTGGGCAGGGGCCGCCACCGTGGCGGTGACTTCTTGGTTCGTGGCTGCCGTGGCGTTGACGTCTTGGGCAGTGGCCGCCGTGGAGCTGACTTCGATGATCACCGCTTGCTCCGCGCAGGGAGCCAGAGTGAACGTGGTGGCGCCGACGATTTCGCCGGTGACGGGCACAGCCCGGCCGCCTTTGGTGGTAAACGCACTCAGCGCCAACGTGACGTCGCGATCCCGGCGCCGTTCGTTGGTGAGGGTGATCGGGATGATGCGGCGCTCCCCGAGTCTCGAGTACACGACCACGTCGAGATCGTCGCCGATGCAGCATTGACAGTGGCAGTCGTCCGCGCGGCATTTGGGACATCCACAGCCTTGCTTGCTCCCGCAGCCGCAGCCTGCTTGCTGCTGGCCGCGGAGGTGACCAGGGGCGTACCGGCCCGCCGGTTGCTGCCATCCCGCGCCGTACGCGGGCGTCCCCGGCCGGGTCGTCCGAGGCTGGGACACTGTCCCGGCCCGCGTCTGAGCGGGTGCGCTGGCCGTCGAGCTCGGGGCTCCGCCCATCCACTGCGACATGGAGGACGTGAACGCGTCCATTGAGGAGGTGAACGCGCTCAGGTAGTCCTGCGGCGACGGCAGGACCGCCTGCCCGCAACAGGGACACTGCGTCGGGGTCAGGAGGTCCACCCAGGTGGACGCCGTCGGAGCGTAGGGCATGGTCATGGTGTCTCTCCTTTAGGAGGCCGACTTCCGCTTTCGCGCCGTCTTCTCGGCCGGTGCACGCGATGTTGTGGCGATCTCCGCCACGGGCTCGTCCGCGGCGACGGGTCGGCCGCGGACCGGCACGATCCGGAACGTCAGATCGGTGGTGTAGAGGGGTGCGACGGCCGTGTAGCGAGTCCGGGGCTCGAGCCGGTCGGGCAGGGTGATCTCGAGGTCCACCACCTCGGTCTCGCCCGGAGCGATCTCGCGCGGGCCCCCCGCGGTGTGCACCCGCAGCACTCCGGAGTGTTCGACGACCTTCTTCCACCCTTCCTTCACGTAGAGGTCGACGAAGCGATGGACGGCGTCGTGTTCTCCCCCCTCGTCCGGCCAGGCGGCGGTCACGGCGCGCAGGCTCCGGCACGTCGTCAGCTCGTCATCGAGGACGACCGCACCGATCTCCCCGACCATCAGGGGGACGTTGCCGCGGTTCGTACAGACGATCTGCCGGACCGTCCGGTCACCGGCAGCGTTCTCGAGCACGACCTCGGCCGGGGCGACGTCGAGGTCGTACTCCTCCACGACGTGGAGCACGACCGCGAGCACCCGGCCGGCCACCGTGAGCTCGCCGTCGTAGCGCCCAGGGGGCGAGTGGTCCGGCACCAGGATCCGGATGGGGACACGGCGCGCGTGGCCGGGATGCAGCACGACGGTGGGCATCAGCACCCCCGGACGCCGGCCGGTCACCTCCTCGAGCTCCGGGCAGACGAAGGTCGCCTGCCGCAGGATCGCCCGTTGGTCGCCACCGTTGTGGAATTCCAGTTCGTGGCGCATCTGACCGGGCGCTCCCACCAGGGTCAGAGGCTGGCCGCTCTCGACGAGGATGCCGTACTCGGGAAGGCGATCGCGCACGGCGCCCACCTAGGGGCCGACCCTGATGTGGAGGCCGTCTCCGTCTTCGCGACGCCAGCCCCCTCGATGCTCGTGCTCGAAATACTCGCTGGCCTCGACGACCATGGGTTGGCGATGCAGGTCCTCGATCACCGTGTCCTGTTCGCCCTCGAAGGTCATGCCGAGCACCTCGGTGCCAAAGAGCGTGAGGCCGATGTGGTGCCGGTACGGGTTGCGGATCCGAGTCTCGGGGAGTCGCCCGACATTGACGGTGTAACAGAGGTCCACGACCAGCGGCTTGACGTCGATCGTCGCCTCGAGCGGCTTGATGTCCAAGGTGAGATCCGAGTTCACCCCGATGTCACTCTTGGTGGTGACCTCGTTCTGGATCGGATCCGGCACGAGCAGGGTGGACGTGGTCGTGTACGTCGAATTCGTGGTGATCGGATCGGGAACGCTGAGCGTCACACTGACGTCGTCCAACCCGACGATGTCGACCGTGCCCGTGTCGGTGGACGTGACCGTGACGGTCTCGGAGCTGCTGCTACCGCCGCCACCCTTGCCCACGACAACCTCCTCCGCGAACCAATTTCATCCTCGCGGCCAGCCGCCCGACTGTCAACAGTTTTGCCCCGCCGGGGAGGACACGACGCCCCGAACCCCTCGGATTCTGCCCCACTAGAATCGTCCGCAACCCCGATCGGATGGGAGGGCGCGTGAGGACGTATCCGTATCGCTTCTATCTGGCCCTCGACGGCAACGGGATCAACGGATTCGAAGGCATGGCGGGCGTCTGCCTCTTCCTCTTCGATCCGTCGGACAACGCCTACGCCTACAAGGTGCACTACTTCGACGGCGCCGCCGCCGGCCACGCCACCACCGTGAACCCGGGGCGGACGGTCGGGTTTCTCGGAAATGCCGGCCAGCACCTCCTCTTCTACGACGCGGCCACGCTCGACGAAGTGGACCGGGTCTCGACGCTCCAGTTCGAGGTCAACGACACCACGCTGCGCGGCAGCACCCACCTGGTCTGGCTCGACGACACCGAGTTCATCACCCCGATCGGCGACTACTTCTACCGCTTCGACCTGAACCGGCTGGGCAAAGGCGAGCGCCTCGGCCCCCACCTCTTGAAGCTCCCCCACGCCATGAAACGCACCGCGTCAGGGCGCTACATCGTCTACGGCGGCATGGACAGTCCGGTCACGGGCGAGGCCAAAGAGGTCGGCATCTACGACCTGCGCACCGGCGAGGCGAGAAGGGTCGAGTTGCCGGCCACCTGCTGGCACCTGGCCGTCCATCCCACCGAGGACCTCTTCTACCCTGTCTCGTTCCGCGTGGCACCCCAGGAAGGGCGCGACTGGAAGGACTGGGCCATCGGGTTCGCCAAGGAGTACGCCTTCGAGATCGATGCCGAGTCAGGCCAGGTGATCCGGCACTGGGCCGTGGGCCGCGAGACTCCGGCCCACCTCAATTCGGACGTCACGATCTCCGACCGCGAGCTCATCTTCTGCAACGGGGCCAGCCAGAGCATCGTCTGCATCGATCTCGCCTCGTTCGCCGAATGGCGCTTCATCGACGAAAAACCGACCCTGCGCACGCAGGCCAAGGTGGCCCGCCAGGTCAGCAACCAGGCCTACGACGCGCTGGCACGGGGCTCCATGTTCACCAGCAGCCACCACTTCTTGAGCGCGTTACGCGCCAGCCGGTTCACCGTTCTGGACTCCATTTACGCCACGATGCTCAGCGGCGACCAGAGCCTCCTGTTCACCGCCAACCGCGGGATGAACCACATCACGATCTACGACTACCCGTCGAACACCGTGCGGCTGCGGGTCAAGATGCCCGACCTCCAGGAGTACGTTCCGTCCCTGCCCCGCCTCGCCGACCCCCGGCTCGGCTTCCACCACAGCTTCCTGGCGAGCCCCTGAGGGCGAGGTGGCTAGGCCGCGGCGTGGGCCGAAATGGCCTTCGCCAGCTTCTGGAAATTCCGCGGCACCAGGCCGGTGACGAACGCCTCGATCCCCCGGGCGGTCGGGCCGCCGATCAGCGAGCTCACCCCGGGCAGTTTTCCGGGTGCGACGTCGAGCTCACCTTCGAGGACGATGCGGGTCCCACGGCCACCCATCGCCTCCTCGTATCGAGTCACGCCGACGCAATCCACCCGGTCGGTGAAGACCTGAGGCTCGATCCTCCAGTGGCACATCCAGTCGCCGGGCTTCCATTCCGCCCTGTCGGTCCAGGCCAGCATGTCGGGCTTGACCACCGAGCGCAGGAGCACCGGGACATCGGCCTTGGCTCGCCACACGTTGACCAGGCGCACGGTGCCGTCGGGATCCTCGGTGCGCGACGAGACCGTCACGCTGTCCACGTCGCCGATGTGGGGGACGAGCTCGTCGAGCCGGTCGCGCATGAGGGTCCAGACCGTTTCGCGGTCCTGCCGAACGACCGCGAGGGTGCGAAACGGCTTCACGCCCTTCCCCCCACGATGACCCGCCACTCCGTCGATTCGGTCCCGGTGACTTCGGCGCTCAGATGGAGACGGGCCCGCATCGAAGGCGTCGCGTGGGGGCTCTCGAGCAACCACGCAATGGCCTGGGCCAAGGCGCGGCGGCTCGGACGAGGTCGGTAACCGAGGGCCATGGCGCGATCGCTGCGGTACCAGTAGTACCGACCGAGCGCCTTGGCCTCGGCTCGCGTCGAGGCCGGCGCCTTCTTCGTCCAGCGCGACGCCAGCTCCAATGCCGAGGCAGCCAGGTAGGCGGCGGTGAGCGTGGCCGTCAGTGTCGGGCCCCGCACACCACACAGCTCGGCGACGGTCTGGTGGATCTCCGCCCACGTCAGGTTCTCCGAGCCGAGGAGATAGCGGTGTCCCCGCTCACCCCTCTCGGCCACCAGCACATGACCGAGAGCGACATCCTCGACATGCACGACGTTGCACCCGCCGGGGAAGGTAAAGGAGAAGGGATCGTTCAGGTAGTTGATGATGATGGCGTTGCTCGGCAGCAGGCGGTAGTCCGGTCCCCCGACCGTGATCGCAGGGCACACGGCCACCAGGTCGACTCCCAGCGCGTCCGCCAACTCCAAGGCCTCTCGCTCCTGCCGGGCCTTCATGACGTAGTAGGGCGGTGCATCCGGGTCACGCAGTGAGTCCCGCTCGTCACGCTGCTCTGGACGCGGAGAGGAGCCGCAGGTCACCGACGACGACGTCAGGACGAACCTGCCGACGCCGGCGCGGGCCGACGCCTCCAAAGCGTTGCGCGTTCCCTCGAGCACGACCGACTCGAGATGCCGCTGGTCCGCGGCCCAGTAGGTGAAGACCCCGGCGGCGTGAAACACGACATCGCAGCCCTCCATCGCCGTCTGGAGGGATGGTGGGTCCAGCACGTCCCCATGGATCTGCTCCACATCGAGCCCGTGCAGGCCTCGGAGATCGCTCGTCGTGCGCACCAGGCCGCGCACCTCGTGACCCTGGCGCACAAGGGCGCGAACGATGTTGGAGCCGATGAGGCCGTTCGACCCCGTGACGAGCGCCCTCACTCCTCGACGACCACCATGCCGAGGTCCTTGCCGACCTGGCGGGCCAGGTCCGACCACCAAGTAGTGACATCGGGAGGCACCCGCCGTCGCAACCCGTCGCGGAAGCGCCCTGTCTCGGCGGTGTCGGCCTCCGTTTCAGACGGTCCCTCGAAATGGCGGAAACCGTTCTCGTCCAGGGTGCCCCCCGCGTCCTGGCCGCCGCCGAAGCGGCCCACGAGCTCACGCACCCGGGTCACGAGGTCGACATCGTCCCGCTCGTCACCGTCTTCGCCCTGGAGCGGTGACCAGGAACGGCCGATCTGCACGTCCTCACCCGCGTACGCCCTCGAAAAATTGTCAATGGTCTCGTCGAAGAACTTGTAGTACTCCTCACCCACGAATCGGTTCTTGATCTCGGGGAGCCGATCGAGGTTGAGCATCTGCCAGAACGGTGGGAGTTTGAACTGCTGGCGTGCGACCACAGTGACTTCGGTCCCAGAACGGACGCGGGCGAACGTGACGCTGCCATCGTCGTGGGTGGCCGAGTCGTTGCTGCTGTGGACCGTGCGCCACACGATGTTGTGCTGGTCGTCGTCGTAGCGGATCGTTTCGAGCTTCGCCACGTCGATCACGGAACCGCCGTAGAGGACCAACCAATTGGGCTGGGGCAGATACACGTTTCGCTCGGCCTGGTGCGTGACCCTCCCGTCGGCGTCGCGGTGGATGGCCACGGTGTGCCCACCGATGTAGTCCTTCATCCAGGTGATGGCGTTGCGTACCGGCACCTCGTCGACGAACCGGTCGAAGTCGATCGGGAGCACCTTGGCGTAATGGAACAGGACGGACCCGTCGACGTAGCGCCAGCGCAGCCCGTTCTCGTCCGGCGGCACGGCGCGGACAAGTTGCTCGAGGGGTGCCAGGTAGTCGACGACGTCGTCGTAGTCGGCCCTGGTGAACGAGCTCAGATCGAGATCGAGCGGTACGTCCAGGCGGGCCAGGGCATCCTTGGCGAACAGGGTGCGCCAGGCCTGGACGCCGTCCACGAGGGCAGCCAGCCAGGCGTAGGTCCACACCGCCCACGGGCCGGCCAGTACAGGCGCCGAGACCCGGTTCACCTTTTCGGTCAGGTCACGTTTGAAAGGGAACAGCTCGGCGTCCGGGCGGAGGGTGGCGGACAGCAGGTGGGCCGCCAGGCGGGGCGACTCGTCGATCCGCTGCAGCGACGAAGTCTGCAACGGATGGACGTTCTCCCAATCTTCGTAAGGGCTGAGGTCGCCAAGCATCCTGTACTTCGGCGGGAGACCGATGTCGCGCAGTGCCTTCGCGTTGACCGGCGACGCGTACGGATCCGTGTTCATTTTGGCCGCAGCCACGAAGTCCACCAGGACCGGGTCCGTCCCGGCCACGATCGTGTCGGTCCGGAGTGGGCGGGGGATCCGGTCGCCCATGTTGCCGTGGTTGCTGACGATGGCATCGACGATGGCCACGTGCACCGGGGTCGCCCGCAGCAGGTCGACACAGGTATCCCAGGGCTTGAGGCGGGTCCGGTAGTGGTAAGCGCGATCCCGCAAGGGCAGCGCGCCGAGAAGGTTGTGCACGGTGAGCGCGAATCCGTCCTCCGCGTGGGTCTTGTTCTTGGCGAAGCTGATCCGGATGTCGGCGTCGACCCACGGTTCAGCGAGCCTGGTGCCACGCAGGGCGCTCGCCGGCGGAAAGGGTGCCTCCACCAGGTCCTGGCTCAAGTCAACGACGTCGTAGGGATTGTCCCGTTCGGTGACGAACCGGTAGCCGGTCAAATCGGCGATGACGAAGACGTCACGGTTCTCGAGGACCCCTGCCGCACCGTCAGGGCCCGATCCCACGGTGACGGATGTGTACCCGTGTTCGGCCAGGAGGTCGACCAGGTATTCGACCAACGCGGGCTGCGTGCCCGTTGAGCCGTCGGGCTCGAAGAGGTTGAAGTCGGGGAGAACGAAGACCCGTAGGTCGCCCGCGTCACGTTCCGCCGCCAGTGTGGTCAGGTGCGACCACACTTCGCTGCGCAGCAGCGCCTCTTCGAGCGCCACCCTCGGATTGAGATCGCAGACGACGGCGCAGACCGACTCGTTCACCGCCGCCTACTCATCGGACCAGACGCTGAGCGAAAGCTCCAGGTTGTCGTAGCCGCGCACTGCCACCGACCCGCGGAAGAGCTTGCCGGGCGGAAATTGCTCAGGCTCGAGCGCCACCTCGATCACCACGACTCGTTCCTCGAGGGGCCCCAGCCGGAACCTCTCGGGGACCACCGTGATGGAGGGACGGATCGACTCGCCGTCGCTGCTCGTGAAGTCCGAAACCAGAAACGAGATCTCCGTCTCGGTCCGCTCCCGGTTGTGCAGGCTGATCGAACCCCGCGCTGCCTCGCCCACCGTGGCGTGCAGGGACATGGGTATGACCCGCCGGGGCCTCTCCGCGCTCTCGGCGTGCTCGCCACGGTCGCGCGGCCAGGCCGGCACGACCCGCTCGACCTCGTCGAGCCATTGGTCGGTGAGGGCCTGGGTCCCCTTGAGGAGCTCCTCGTAGTAGCGCACGTTCAAATCGGCGAGTTCCCGTGCCCAACCGTCCGGCACGACCCTCGCGAGCAGGTCGCCATAGGCCTGGAGCGAATCCCACTGCGCCTTCTTGGTCAGCTCGCGCCATTCCGACGAATCGTACGGAGCGTTGAGGCGTTCACGAGCAGGCACGACGACCTCCCCTCGCGTGGACCAACGACCGGGCAATCGCGGCCGGGGCGGCCGACGATACAGAGAGCCTGCTCAGGGAATGCTCCACCCGAAGCCCCACGCCATGGATGCTAACCGGAGGATCCTGGGAACGGCACCCCCAAATTTCTGATCGTCCGGACGCCGGTCCAGGGCCCAAGTGGCGGGACCGGACCCGTGATCAACCCTCCACTCGCAGGTCCCGTTTCAGCACCTTGCCCGACGGGTTGCGCGGCAACGCATCCAAGAAGGTCACGTCTTTCGGGACCTTGAACCGGGCCAATTGACCGTCACAGTGCGCAATCAGCTCGTCACGAGAGGCCTGGTGGCCGGGCCGCAGCACGACGAACGCAACCGGTACCTCACCCCACCGGTCGTCCGGGCGACCGACGACTGCCACCTCGAGCACCGCCTCGTGTTCGTAGAGAACTCGCTCCACCTCCGAGCCGGCGATGTTCTCGCCGCCCGACACGATCATGTCCTTGAGCCGGTCCACGATGAAGAGGTAGCCGTCCTCGTCGCGGATCCCGACGTCGCCCGTGTGGAACCAGCCACCGGCGAACGCCTGGGCCGTGGCCTCAGGATCCCGCCAGTAGCCCTTGAAGACCTTGGGCCCGCGGAGGACGATCTCTCCTCGTTGCCCGGCAGGAACCGCTCGGCCCTTTTCGTCCCAGACCTCGAGCTCCAGGTGGAGGCTCGGCCGGCCCACGCTCCCCAGTTTGGTCACGATGTGGTCACGATCGAGAAAGGTGTCACCAGAGACAGTCTCGGTGAGTCCATAAGCGTCGGCGAACCACGCCGCCGGAAAGACCCGCTGGATGCGCTCGATCAGCGGAACGGGCATCTTCTCCCCACCGTTGATGATCACCCGGACCGACGAGAGATCACGGCCCTCGACGTCCGGCAGGGCCATGATGGCATTGACCATGGCGGGGGCCAGCCACACGGTGGTGACGCGTGATCGCTCGAGCTCGTCGACCACGGCGGCGGCATCGAAGGCCCGGTGGACGACGATGGTGGCGCCGGCGGCGATGAGCGACGTCGTCGTCAAGTCAAGAGCTCCCACGTGGTACAAGGGTCCGCACGCCAGACCGAGGTCGTCCGAGGTGAACCCGAACTCGACAAGATGTGCGAGGTTCTTCCAGGCCAGGTTGGCGTGTGTCAGCATCACGCCCTTGGGGCGGCCCGTGGTGCCCGACGTGTACATGAGCCGATGGACGTCGTCCGCGTCAGACCGCACGCGCGCCGGTCGAGCGGTACCCCCGTGCAACTCCGCCCATGCCGTCCACCCGTCGCGTGCGGTCCGTCCGATGCAAGACCGCAACACGTCATTCTCCATTCCGATCGTGGCCTCGTTCGCCAGCTGCACGAGCGCCTCGTCGCAGACCAGCGCGCTCGCCCCGGAGTGCTCGAGGATGTAACGCACCTCTGGCGCCGCCAGCCTCCAATTGATCGGCATCACGATCGCTCCGAGGTAGTTCGCGGCGAACATCGTCTGCAGGAACTCCGGACTGTTGTAGGAGAGGAGTCCCACCACGTCGCCCCGGCCGACGCCTCGGTCCTGCAACCCACCCGCCAACGCGATGGCCGCCTCCGACATCTCGCGGTAGCTCGTCTCCCGTCCTTCGAACACGGTGATGGGCCGATCCGGTGATCGGGTGGCGTGATGGGCCAGCACCTCGAACCAATTCACGTGTGCGCTCAATTTGTGTCTCCCTCCCGCAGCGCTCTCCGTCTCCATGATGATGGACTCGACGCCCTTCAGTTCCGTGTCTCGGAACCCCGTCGGTAGCGCGAATCCCTTGTAGCGTCCTTTCCGTGCACGCGCAGGCGAACGGAGACTCGCGACGGAGCCCCAAATGGGAGACGCGTCGCCAGGCGATCGTCGACACCTCCGCGTCTCTCTTTGCGCGACAGGGCTACCACGCCACCGGCATCATGGAGCTCTGCACCGCCAACGACCTCGGCAAGGGAGCTCTCTACCATTACATCGGTTCGAAGGAGGAGCTCCTGGCCGCCATCCACGACCGCGTGATGGACGAGGTCATGCTCGGGGCCGACCGGGTCGCCGACGCGGGCGGTTCGCCCACACCACAGCTGGCCATGCTGGGCGACGAGTTGCTCGACGTCATCCACCGCTACCCCGATCACGTGTGGGTCTTCCTGCACGAGTTCCCGGCTCTGACCGGGGCCAGGGCCGAGCAGTTCCGCACCCGGCGAAGGGAGTACGAGCGCCGGGTCGAGGAGGTGCTCCGGTCCGGCGTCGAGTCCGGCGAGTTTCGTGACATCGACCCCTGGCTGACGGCCCGGGCCTGGCTCGGCATGCACAACTACACCTACCTGTGGCTGAAGCCGGGCGGCCGTCTCGCGGCCAAGTCCGTGGCCAAGCCCTTCGCCGAGATCTTCATGCGCGGCATCGCCGACCCGGGTCTGTAGCCGTCACGGCGCGGCGTAGCCGCCGTCGACCACCAACGCCGACCCGGTCGTCCAGCGCGAGTCGTCGCCGGCCAGGTAGGAGTAGGCGCCCGCGAGGTCGCCGGCCGAGCCGAGGCCCATCGGATGGCGAGCGGCGATGGCGTCGAGCGCTTCCTCGGGCAACCCTGCGTGGATGGCCGAACGGAACGTGCCGGGGCAGACACAGTTGACCCGGATGCCGTCGCGGGCGTACTCGACGGCGGCCACCTTGGCCAGCTGGATGACCGCCGCCTTGGTCGCGCAGTAGGGCGCGGAGTGCGACCATGCCGTCATTCCGGCAACCGAAGCCGTGAGGACGATGGACCCTGATCGCTGGGGCCGCATCACACCCACGGCGGCGCGGATCCCGTTCACCGCGCCGAGAACGTTGACGCGGAAGGCCCGCTCCCAGTCCTCGGTGGCCAGGTTGTGAATGCGACCGTTCGGCGCCAGCACGCCCGCATTGCTGATGAACACATCGAGGCGCCCGAACCGCTCGACGGCCAAACCGGCCACCGACTCCACCTGGCTCGGATCGCTGACGTCGGCGAGCATCGTGGCGGTCGGGGCTGCTGCCTCTCCCAGTCCGGCGACCGTCTCCGCCAAGGACTCTTCCGAGACGTCGCTCAGGACGAGCGCGGTGTCGGGTTCGCCGGCGAGCCGCCGCGCCACCGCCGCGCCGAGCGCCCCTCCCGCCCCGGTGATCGCGACGACCCGGGTCGACGCCGGATCCCTCGTCATACGAGCAGATGCCCGCCGTCAACGGTCAACACGGAACCGGAGACACACGCGGCGGCGTCCGAGGCCGGAAATCGGGGATCTCGATCTGGTGGGACATCACTCTCCGCTTGTACCGATCAGTACAGTACACGAATCATGTCCGACGCCGGCCGAAGGCCCTCCCGGGAAGACCTCGTGGAGATGCAGCGTCGCATGGTGCTCATCCGGGGATTCGAAGAACGCGTCGCGGCGCTCTACCGCGACGGCCTCGTGCCCGGCTTCGTCCACCTCTCGATCGGGCAGGAGGCAGCAGCCGTCGGGGCGTGCTGGCCCCTGCGATCAGACGACGTGATCACCTCCACGCACCGTGGCCACGGCCACTGCCTGGCCAAGGGGCTCGACCCGCTCGGAATGTTCGCCGAGCTGATGGCCAAGGACGCCGGGACGAACCGGGGCCGGGGCGGGTCGATGCACATCGCCGACCCGGCGCTCGGCATCTTCGGCGCCAACGGCATCGTGGCGGCCGGCCTGCCGATCGCCGTCGGGGCGGCGACGGCCGCGCAGATCCGGGGGGATGACACCGTTGCCGTGGCCTTCTTCGGCGACGGTGCCGCCGCGCAGGGCGCCTTCCACGAGGCCCTCAACCTGGCCGCGGTGTGGCGGGTCCCGGCGGTGTTCTTCTGCGAGAACAACGGCTACTCCGAGTTCTCCCCGACTGCGGCCCAGCACGCAGCCACGCTCGAACGCAGGGCCGGCGGGTATGCGCTCCCCTATGTCGCGGTCGACGGGAACGACGTCGTCGTCGTCGCGACCGCCATGCGGGACGTCGTCGACTCGGTGCGCGCCGGGGGTGGTCCCGCGGTCGTGGAGGCCACGACGTATCGCTGGCACGGTCACTACGAGGGTGACCCCGAGCGCTACCGCTCGCCGGAGGAGCTGCACGAGTGGCAGGAACGCGACCCGCTGGCCGTGCACCGCCAACGCCTGCTCGACGCCGGCGTGAGCCGCGCCGACATCGAAGAGCTCGAGGGCAGAGTGGCGGACCAACTCGACGAGGCCGCCGCAAAGGCGCGTTCGCTCGACCCACCGTCCCCAGGCGCGCTGTACGACTTCGTCGTACGGGAGCGACCGCCGATCGTCGAGTCCGCGACCCCGACGGGTGACGCCTCCACCTACCGCACGATGGACGCGATCCGCAGCGCCTTGGAAGCGGAGTTGACCGAGGACGACGACGTCTTCCTGGCGGGGGTCGACGTGGGCGACGGGGGCAACGTCTTCGGGCTCACCCGCGGGCTGCGTGAGCGTTTCGGCGAGCGCGTCCGCGACACGCCGATCTCCGAGACAGCCATCGTCGGGCTCGGCGTCGGGGCAGCCATGGCGGGCCTCCGGCCGGTGGTCGAGGTCATGTACCTCGACTTCCTCGGGGTCTGCTTCGACCAGCTGCTCAACCAGGCGGCCAAGCTCCCGTTCATGACCGGCGGGGCGGCGCAGATGGCGCTCACGGTGCGGACCCAGTTCGGTGCGGGACGCTCTTCGGGCAGCCAGCACTCGCAGAGCCTCGAGGCGCTGCTCGCGCACGTGCCCGGCCTTACCGTCGTCATGCCCTCGACGCCGGCCGACACCTACGGGCTGCTCCGGGCGTCCATCCAGGACCCCAACCCGGTGGTGTTCATTGAGAACCGGTTGCTGTACGGCATGAAGGGACCCGCGCCCCCGCCGGCTTCACCGTCCCGCTGGGCCGGTCGGCCGTGGTGCGGCCGGGATCCGACATCACCGTCGTGTCGATCTCGCGCATGGTGCACGAGGCCACGGCCGCGGCCGACGAGCTGGCGGCGGACGGCATCTCGGTGGAGGTCATCGACCTCCGGACCGTGGCCCCTCTCGACATGGGACCGGTCCTCGAGTCGGTGCACAAGACGAGCCGGATCCTGATCGCACACGAGGCGGTCGTGCCCTTCGGCATCGGCGCCGAGATCGCGGCCAGGGTCGCCCGCGAAGCCTTCTGGAGCCTCGACGCGCCGGTGGAGCGCCTCGGGGCCGCCGCGACGCCGCCGCCCTACGCGCCCGAACTGGAGCGGGCTTGGCTCCCCGGTCGCGTCGAGATCGCTGCGGCGATCCGCCGCATGGCGGCCGTCTGACCTGCTCGACGGACGCTCGCCCCCTCAGCAGCCCAAGGCGCGAGCGATCACCAGGTGCTGGATCTCGTTGGTCCCCTCACCGATCTCGAGCACCTTGGCGTCGCAGTAGAACCGCGCGACCGGGGTGTCGAGCATGTAGCCGAGGCCGCCGTGGATCTGGACCGCCTCCGAGGCCGCCCCGACGGCCAGCCGGCTGGCCTTCAACTTGGCCATGGCCGCCTCCTTCTGGAACGGCTGGCCGGCATCTCGCAGTGACGCGGCCCGGTAGGTGAGCCAGCGGGCCGCCTCGAGCTCGGTGGCGATGTCGGCCAACTTGAACTGCACCGCCTGGAACTTGGCGATGGGCCGGCCGAACTGCACCCGCTGGCGCGCGTACTCGGTGGCCAGGTCGAGCACGGCCTGCGTGAGGCTGAGCGACAGCGCGGCGATGGAGATGCGGCCGACCTCCAACGTCGCCAGGAACTGGCTGAGTCCCAGGTCCGGATCACCCACCAGATGGTCGTCGGGCACCCAGACGTCGTCGAAGTACAGGTCGCGCGTGTCGAGGCCGCGCCAGCCGATGCCCCGCATCTTCGGACCCATCGTGAACCCGGGCGTGTCCTTCTCGACGACGAAGCTCGCGTAGCGGAGAACCTCGCTCTCGGGCGGTGCGGTGCGGGCGAGCAGGGTGACGCCGAAGGACATGTCCGTGCCGGCGTTCGAGATGAACGTCTTGCGACCGTTGATCAGCCAGCCGCCGTCCTGGGGCTCGGCCTTGGTCTGGATGGCGCGCGCGTCGGAGCCGGCGTCGGGCTCGGTGAGGCCGAAGGCGCCGAGGGCGCGCCCTTCGGCCAGCGGGCGCAGCCACCGTTCCCGCTGCTCGTCGTTGCCGAAGAGGTAGAGCGGGAGCGAACCGATGGTGACGTGCGCCTGCCAAGCCGCGGCGACGGACTGGTCTGCCAGCCCGATCTGCTCCATGGCCGCGACGAAGCCGACGGTCGACATTCCGATGCCACCCCAGGGCTCGGGGACGAGCATCCCGAGCAGGCCGAGCTCGCCCATCTCCCGCAAGAGGTCGGTCGGGCAGCGGGCCTCCTGCCAGGCGACCGGCGCACGCGGTGCGATCTCGTTCTGGGCGAAGTCCCGGCACAACGCCACCAGCTCTCGTTCGGGCTCACCGAGGGAGAAGTCCATTCAGTCCTCGCTCTGCTGCAGGTGTGACAGGAAGGTGGCCGACCAGTCCATCAGATCGGCCGGCACCGTGTACCCGCCCTCGTCGTTGATGGCCGCCCAATGGCCGGCCACGTCCTCGATCGTCGCGATCGGACCCGGGTGGACGTACCCGGGGGTCGATGCGATGAAGATCCGGGCGAATCGGCCCGCGCCGGCCGAGTAGATCTCGCCTGTCACCGGACAGGCCTCGTGGGCGAGGTAGGCCGCCATCGGCGCGACGAGTTCGGGGTCCATGTCCGGAGCGTCCCCGCTTCCGGCCATGCGTGTCATGGCCGCCGGCGCGATGAGGTTGGCCTTGATCCCATCCTTCCTCCCCGCAACGGCGAGGCTGCGGGTGAGACCGATGACGGCCGCCTTGGCCGTCGCGTACGAGGCGTTGTTGGGCAGGCCGAACACGCCGCTCGAGGTCGTCATGATGATGCGTCCGTATCCCTGACCTCGCATGTGCGGCCACGCGGCCCGGGCCGTATTGAACGAGGCGACCGTGTGGACGGCGAGATGCCTCGTGAGGTTGTCCTCGTCCGCGTCGGGGAAGCCGGCCCAGCGGATGATCCCGGCGTTGTTGATCAGGATGTCGAGACGCCCGAAACCATCGACCGCGGCGTCGACGACGGCGCGTGCCCCCGCTGGGGTCGCCACGTCGCTGCGGTCCGCGTGCGCCGATCCGCCGGCGGCGGCGATCTCCGCCACCACCGACGCCGCCGGTGCCGCGTCGGCCCCGGTCCCGTCCATCGAACCCCCCAGGTCGTTGACCACCACCGCGGCCCCGCGGGCGGCGAGGAGCAGCGCGTAGGCCCGTCCGATCCCGCGTCCCGCGCCGGTGACGACGGCGACCCGGCCGTCGAAGCGATATTCGCTCGGGACCAGATTGCTCAGGCGGCCACCGGAGCCTTGAACCCGAGCAGGCCGCCCAGGGTGCCACCCACCATGGCGTCACGCTCGTCCGCCGGGATCCCGGCGAATTGCTCGGCGATGAGTTGGCGGCTGCCCCGGAACGTCCCTTCGGCGTGCGGGTAGTCGTTGCCCCAGACGATCGTCGACAGACCGGTGAAATGGCGGCAGGCGACGGCCACCGGATCGTCCTGGAAGGAGACGTGGAACTGACGCCGCACGTACTCGCTCGGCTTCAGCGGGTAGGGCCACTTCTCGTTCAACCGGAACAACTGCGCCATGCTGCTCTGCTCCTGCGGCGGGCGGGTCTCGTCCCAATAGCCCAGCCACCAGTCGGCGTCCTGGCCGATGCCGGTGACCCAGCATTTGTCCATGGCGCCCACCAGCGAGCCCAACCAGTGCGCGTTGAACTCAATGAGGGCAAAGTGGAGATCGGGGTAGCGTTCCGGGACGCCACCCCCGATCAGCTCGCACATCACTTGCTGCGGGACAATCGTGCTGTAGATCGACTGCGTGATCATCCGCTTGGCGGCCGACTTCTCGGTCATCGGCTGGTTCACCTGCGCGGCAGACTCCATGACCACCTTGAGGGTGGTGGACGCCGGGTCGTTGACCTTTACGCCGCCGGTCTGCGTGTGGACGAACACGTGGACGCCGTTGGCCTGCGCCGCCGCCCACACCGGGTCGAGCTCACGCGAGTAATACGGCATCGGCGGGACCGCGGGCAACAGGATCGCCCGGAAGCCGGCGGCGGCGACCCGTTCGATCTCGGCCACCGCGTCGTCGACGTCGGTGATGGGAACCGGCGCGGTGGGCGCCAGGCGCGAGAAGTACGGGGCGAACCGCTCGACGATGTAGTCGTTGTAGACGCGTGCGTGCGCCATGGAGAGCTCGTGATCGTCCGAGTAGAGGCCGAACAGCGAGAGATTCGGGTGCATCACCCCGACGTCGACGCCGTCCAGGGCGAGGTCCTCGAGGATCATTTCGGGATCGCCCTCGGGCATCCGCCCGCCCGTTTGGCGGTAACGCGAGATCGTCCATCCCTCGAACCCGGGCGTGTGGAGGCGCCGGAAGATCCTGGCCCCGCCCTCGACCAGCGGCTCGATCTCGAAGTCCTCTTCCCAGACCCCGCGGTCGCGCAAGTGCTTCGGCAACCGGGTGACGAAGAGGTCGGTCGGTTCGAGGATGTGCCCGTCGGCCGAGACGACAAAGGGCTTGTCGGGCATGTGCTGTCCCTTCGGTCCTGGTCTAGTGAATGCCCCGCAGCCCGTGCGAAGCTGCGAATCGAGACTAGACCAACCGGTCGGTACATCACAACGGCGACGAGAAGAAGGAGAGAGCGTGACCAGACGGTGGAAGCAGCGTCCGGACGGCTCGACCTGGGGTGACTGGGGTGACGACGACGAGCTCGGACGGGTCAACCTCGTCACGCCGGACAAGGTGCTCCAGGGTGTCCGCGAGGTCCAAGCGGGGATCAGCTTCTGCCTGAGCCTGCCGCTCGACTACCCGGGCGGCACCGCGCTGAATCAACGCCGCCACCCGCCGGTCGTTGCCCCCACCGAGGACATGAACGGGGTGCCGGCCACCTTCTACAACGTCCGCATGAGCGACATGCAGGACTGGGGGATCCAAAGTACGTGGACGTGTGGGCGGACGACGTCGTGACGCTCTCGTTGCAGTACTCGACGCAGTGGGACTCGCTCGCGCACGTGGGGGCGGAGTTCGACGCGGACGCTGACGGGGTGGAGGAGGCGGTCTACTACAACGGCTACCGCGCCGGCGTGGACCTCGTCGGACCCAAGCCCGACGCGCGCGGTGATGGCGGGTCCCACACTGCGTTCGCGCACCATCTCGGGCTCGAACACATGGCGCAGCACGGCGTCCAGGGACGCGGCGTCCTGGTCGACCTCGCCCGCCACCTGGGTGACAAGTGGCAGGGTGTGGATCGCACGACGCTCGAGGGCATCCTCGCGGCGGACGGCGTGGTGGTTGAGCCGGGCGACATGCTGTTGCTGCACACGGGATTCGCCACCAAGGTCTTGGCGTGGGAGCGGAACCCCGACCCGGTGAAGATCCACACGACGTGCGCCTACCTCGACGCCCGGGATCCCTCGCTGCTCGAATGGATCGCCGACGCGCAGATCTCGGCCCTGGTGGCCGACAATTACGCCGTGGAGGGGCTCCTCGGCAAGGATCGCGACGCGAGCCGGCACTCGTTCCTCCCCCTCCACCATTTGTGCCTGTTCAAGCTCGGCGTGCCACTCGGGGAGATGTGGTACCTCGACGAGCTCGCCACATGGCTCCGCGAACACGGCCGCAGCCGCTTCCTCCTCACGGCGCCACCGCTGCGCATGCCCGGGGTGGTCGGCTCGCCGGTGACGCCGATCGCGACCGTGTGACGAGGGTCAACGACCTCAACCCGCCGTGCCGGCCGGCGTGGTCGAGCGCGACAGCATGAACGCGTCGTAGTCGTTCGCGACGACGTCGGCGATGACCGAGAAGAGCTTCGGGCGGCCCCCGGAGTTGAGGAGGTACCGGACCGGCTTCCCCGGGATGTTGGTTCCGAAGTAGTAGCTGCTCTCCCCGAACGAAAGCGGGGAGGTGGCGCCCCGGTTGACCATGTTCGTCCACCGCTCCTCGGCGCGCGCCGTCACTTCGATCACCCCGAAGCCGTGCTCGCGCGCGTACAGCAGCAGGTCGGTGATGAAGTCGACCTGGTCGCCGTTGTAGCGCGGGTTGTTGCCCGCCGCCGCGTGGGGCCCGCCCGGGAAGAACAGATTGGGGAAGCCGTGCGTCTGGACGCCGAGAAACGTGCGCGGGCCGTCCGCCCAGTACTCGGTCAGCCCCAGGCCCTCCCGACCACGAATCCCCATTCGGGCCAGGGCTCCGGTCCCGAAATCGAACCCAGTGGCCCACACAATGACGTCGAAGTCGCGCACCTCGTCGGTCGTCTCGATCCCGCTCGCCGTGACCCGAACGATCGGCGTCTCCCGCAGGTCGACCAGGGAGACGTGCGGCCGGTTGAAGGCCTCGAAGTATCCGTGGACGAAGGGCGGCCGCTTCTCCCCGAAACGCTGATCCTTCGGGATCAGCCGTTCCGCCGTTGCCGGGTCGGCGACGATGCCTCGAATCTTCCCGGCGATGAACTCGCACCACTCGGCGTTCGCGTCTCGGTTGGCAAGCAGGTCGGTGTAGTTACTCGTCAACTTGGTGAAGCCGGGGCTGTTCCACATCGTCTCGTAGAATCGCTGCCGCACGTCCGCGGGGTCCTCGAAGGCGGTCCGGTCGTGCGGCATGTGGTGAAACCCGTGCACCGAGGTGTTCAGGGTCTCGCGCAGCTGCTCGAAGTCCGTTCTCAGCCGGACCTGCTCCTCGGGGGTGATTGGCGCGTTGTTCAGCGGGGTGCACCAGTTGGGGGTCCTCTGGTAGACGGTCAGCGAAGCGACCTCGTCCACGATGGCGGGCACCACCTGGACTCCACTCGACGACGTCCCGACGACGGCCACGCGCTTGCCGCGGAAGTCGACGGGCTCCGCCGGCCACAGGCCCGTGTGGTACGCCTCACCGCGGAAGGCGTCGCGACCCGGGACGTCGGGCGTGTAGGGCACGGAGAGAACGCCGGTGGAGGCGATCACGAAACGGGCACTGACCTCGGTTCCGTCGGCCGTGCCAACCCGCCAGGAACGAGTCCCGTCGTCGTACGCCGCAGAGGTGACGCGGGCCCCGAAGCGGATGAACCGCCGCAGGTCGAAACGGTCCACGACGTGGTTCAGGTAGCGCTCCGTCTCGGGCTGGGGAGCGAATCGCTCCTGCCACTCCCACTCGTCGAAGAGGTCCCGGGAGAAGAGATAGCCATAGGTGTAGCTCTCCGAGTCGAATCGGGCCCCGGGATACCGGTTCCAGTACCAGGTGCCGCCGACCCCGTCGCCGGCCTCGAGAAGCAGCACGGAGAAGCCGGCTTGCCGCGCGCGGTACAGCTGATAGATCCCCGTGATGCCTGCCCCGACCACGAGCACGTCGGGGCCCGCAACGGACAGGCTCTCGTCGGCTGCCTGGTCGGGATGGACGTTCATGAGGAGGCGGGCCTTGTCGTCGCCGGGTGGGCTGGGGCCGACGACCCCGAGAGCACCATCAGAGATTTTTGTACCGACCGGTTAGTCTAAACCGAGTCATCGAGCGGCCGGGGACGACAGTATGACGATTGTGGAGACGACCGCCTCGGGACGCCGAGTGTCGAGATGGCGGCCTGACCGGAGGTGACCTCGGACTGCACCTTCACCGACGTGGCCGAGGGCGTCCGCGCCGCCATCGCCGCGTACGCCCACGCGCTCGATGACGGACGGACCGACGACCTGGTCGCCACCTTCTGTCCCGAAGGCTCTTCAGAGATACCGGGCCTGGGCCGGCACCAGGGCCACGACGCGCTTCGGCAGGCTTACGGCCACCTGGTCCCGGCCCGTCCCCAACGTCATCTCGTCGTGAATACCCTCGTCACCGAGTGGGATGGCCGCGAGGCGTCCGCGACGAGTGATTTCGTTTTTCTGTTCCGAGGTGAGCACGCGTGGACCGTGCGGGCGGTCGGCCGCTACCACGACGTGCTCCACCGGTACGCCGAAGTCTGGCGTTTCCACAGCCGGGTCGTCGAGCTCAGCGCATAGGCCGGATACGCGGATGGCTCGGGGATTTGTTGGGCGCCGGCGCCTGGCGTGCGGTTGCTCGACGCGCGGCCCGAGGTGTGAGCGGCCGGTCCTCCTCGAGTTCGCCCTCAGTTGTTCGATCTCCCCCACGCACGAAGGAGGCATTTGGTTGACCGCCATCACCGCTGAGAGGCTGACCCCGACCGTGGGGGCGCTGGTCGACGGGGTGGACCGAGAGCAGATGCTGCAGGCGCTGCCGACCCGGGCCGCGCCCTTCGATCCCTCGTCGCGTCACCGCATGCATCGCACCACGTTCGCCGGCGACGCACCGATTCCGTGACCGCGGACCGGGTCTCTCCGCTCTCGCCACGCGAATGGCCGCAGGGCATGGCCGAGGCGCTCGCCGCGGCCTACCGGCCGGACAATCCGCGTCACCCGCTTCCTCCTCGCGAAGCCTCGAGCCCGAAGGGTCTCAACGCGATGGGGGTACTCGCGCACCACCCAGAGTTGGCGACCGCCTACAACCAGCTGATCCGTCACGCGCTCTACTTCACGACGATCACGCCTCGCCAAAGAGAGCTGCTGGTGCTCCGGGTCGCCCACGTACGCGACGCGACGTACGAATGGGCGCAGCACGTGTACCAGGCTGGCGTGGCGGGGATCAGCACCGACGAGGTGACGCGGGTCCGCGAGGGGCCCGAGGCACCTGGGTGGGATCCCCTCGAGAGCGCCCTGCTCTCAGCCGCGGACGAGCTGGTGGCCGATGCCCGCATCGCGGACGACACGTATGCCGTCCTCGCCGCGGCGCTCGAGGTCCCGCAGATCATGGATGTCGTGTTCACCGTGGGCGCCTACGAGATCTTCGCCATGGCGCTGCGGACGTTCGGTGTGGAGCTCGACGACGATCTCCGTCAATACACCTGATGCAACTGCTTCCAATCCCAATTCCCGGCACCGTTTCCGTGTGGCCTCTCGCTGCTACGAGTGTTGAGGGTTCTCCAGCACGAGGGCGACGCCCTGCCCCGAGCCCACGCACACGCCAAGCACGCCGTAACGGACCGAGCGGAGGTGAAGCTCCGTCGCCAGGGTGAGGACGTAGCGAGTGCCCGACGCGCCAAACGGGTGACCGATCGCCACTGCCCCACCGTTGGGGTTGAGACGGTCGTCGGGGACCTCGAAGCCATCCAGCTGGACTTTCAATTCTCGGAGCACACCGAGTGCTTGCGCGGCGAAGGCCTCGTGGACCTCCCAAACGTCGATGTCGCCGGGGGACAGTCCGGCTCGTGCAAGCGCCGAGACGATGGCAAAAGCCGGGGCGATCCCCATGAACTGAGGATCGAGGGCGTAGGTCGCCGACGCCACCACGCGTGCCAGTGGCTCGATCCGGAGCTCCCGAGCCGACTCCAGGCCGGCGAGGACGACGGCGCTCGCGCCGTCACTGAGCGGGGAGGAGTTTCCCGCCGTCATCTGGGTCGTGTTCGGTTGGGGCGGGAGGGCGGCCAGCTTTTCGGCAGTCGTGTCCCCCCGGATCATCTCGTCGTTCTCGAACGTCCGGCCCGGTTCCTTGCGGCTGCCGGGGATCTCGACTGGGTGAATCTCCGCGGCGAACCGCCCCGAGTCGCGGGCCGCCGACGCGTGCTGCTGGGAGCGCAGGGCGAAGGCGTCGATCTCCTCACGGCTCAGGTGGTACCGGTCCGCAACGTTCTGTGCCGTCTTGATCATCTCCACGTAGGCGTTGCGGGCGAGCAACGCGGGATTGGGCGGCCCACCTGCTCCCGCCCACATGGTGTCGAGCAGGAGGACCGGCCCCCGGGGGCTGAACGGCGCATCGCCCTTCATGTTGGCCCAGCCGGAACGGGACATCGACTCGACACCTGCCGCGAGCCCGATGGTGAGCTCGTTACTTCGGATCGCGTGAGCGATGGAGATTGCACCCGACAGCGACGACGCGCAGAAGCGGTTGACCGTGATGGCGGGCACCGAATCGGGAAATCCGGCGGCAAGCGCGCCCGAGCGCGCAATGTCACCCATGCCCTCGTGAGCGACGTTCACGCACCCGGCGCTGATGTCCTCGATCCTCTCGAGCGGGACATGCACGCGTTCGCACGCGGCCACCATGGTCTGCCCCAAGAGGTCATCGGTGCGTATATGGGACAACGAGCCGCCGTAGCGACCGACCGGCGTTCGCACGCCGCCCAGGATGTACGCGTCGGTCATCTGCTGATCCTCCTTGCGTCATCAGGTGATTGCTCCCTCGCGCTGGTCGGCGCAGTGAGCCGCCTTGGTGGGGGGATCAGCTCCTCGACCGAACCGGGCCCGGGCCGTGCCATGACGTCCCCAGCCCCGATCGGCGCCCCGCACACTGAGCAGGTCATCACTGCGTCGATGACCTGCCCGCACGTGCGATGGACCAACAGGAGCGGCGGACCGTCCGGTGCCGCGTAGGCGTCTCCCCATTGCCGCATTGCCGTCAGCACCGGCCACAAGCCCTTGCCCTTTGGGGTGAGGCGGTAGTCATGGCGCAGAGGGCGCTCGCTGTAGGGCCTCTTCTCGAGGACGCCGAGGTCGACGAGGTGGGCGAGGCGCTGGTTGAGCACGTTGCGAGAGATACCCAGACGCTCGTGAAATTGATCGAACCGGCTCACCCCGAGGAAGGCATCACGCACGATCAGGATCGTCCACCACTCACCCACCACCTCGAGGCACTGCGCCACCGAACAGTGCATGTCCGAGAAACCCTTGCGCTCCATGTGCTGTCAAAGTTAATGGGTTGCATCATAGAACTCAATAGGTTACGGTGAGTTTCGTGACGGAACTTGTTGCGGCGGCTCCACCGGACGTGGGGCCGGTCCGCAGGCGGGAAGTCAGTTGGCAGGACCCCCTGGCGGGTGCGGCTCTGGCCCGCGAGATGAGCGGACTGGAGTATCTGCGGGCGATGGCAGACGGCCGTATCCCCCGTCCTCCGGTTGCCGCTCTGCTCGGGATGGGCCTGGGCCTTGTCGACCCCGGCAGAGTCACGTTCACACTCGACGTGGGCGAACATCTCTACAACCCGATTGGCTCGGTCCACGGCGGCGTCTTCGCCACGCTGCTCGACTCGGCCATGGGGTGCGCCGTCCACTCCACGTTGCCCGCGGGACGGGCCTACACGACGCTCGAGTTCAAGGTCAACCTCGTCAAGGCGCTCACCGTGCACACACGGACGGTCACCGCGGTGGGTGATGTGCTCAGCGCCGGCCATCGGGTCGCCACCGCATCGGCTCGCCTCCTCGGTCCAGACGACACGCTGTTTGCACACGCCACGACGACGTGCCTGCTCTTCGACGTGGCGGCACCCAGACGTGAGGCCACGGTTCACGCGGGTGGTTCCGCGGCACAGAATCGCATGACCTGAGCAGCTCCCCTCGCTGAGTTCGCTCGCGACGTCGGCTTGTTCTTGCGTCGGAACTGGGGTTTCGGGAGACGCAAGCCGATATCGTCGAAACAACGGTGCGCTTGAGAGGAGTCGAAATGGCCAAATCGCTCTACACCGCCCGGGCCCATGTGACGGGCGGCCGAGAACAGGGGCACGGAGTGACCAGCGACGGGGCGCTGGATGTCCACCTACGCACCCCCGTCGAGATGGGTGGAGACGGTGGAGGTACGAACCCTGAGCAGCTGTTCGCGGTTGGCTACGCCGCGTGTTTTGAGGGGGCGCTCGGAGTTGTCGGGCGTCGAGAGCGAGTGGATCTCGGGGACGTCTCCATAGATTCGGAAGTCAGCCTGATCACCACCGAGAATCGCGGGTTCAACGTAGCCGTGGGATTGGACGTGTCGCTTCCGGGAATAAGCGATCCCGAGCGCGCCATCGCCATCGTGGCCGCAGCGCACGAGGTCTGCCCTTACTCCAACGCAACCCGTGGCAACGTTGCAGTGAGCCTGAAGGCCAACGGCCGTTCGGTTCCGACGGCACAGCCTGCACGCGACTGACCATGCCAACGTCCCGATGAGGTAGAACGACCTATGAACACGACGGATCCAATGGTCACGCCCTCCGGTCACACCAAGGAAGGTGGCGTCCTTGTCGGCAAGGCCAACGCGTCCAAGGGCATGGTCCTCTTTGAGGATCCACAATGTCCATACTGTCGACAGTTCGAAGAGCTGAACGGACCTCTCGTCACGGCTGCCTTGGACGCCGGACAACTGGCCGTCGAATACCGCATGCGCTGCTTCCTGGGCCCAGAGTCGGTGAGGGCAGATAACGCTCTCGCTCTCGCCGCAGAGGCAAGTCGTTTTGACGAGCTCCGCCGAGCGCTTTTCGCGGCACAGCCGCCCGAGGGAACTGGGGGTTTCACGACCAAGGACCTTTTAGGCCTCGGTGCACAGGTCGGGCTGACCGATCCGGACTTCGTCTCGGGTGTGCGACAGGCCCGATATGAGAAGTGGGTGCTGAGTCGAGAGGCGGCCTACCAGGCGCAGGACCCGCAGGGAACCCCGGCCGCGTGGTTGAACGGCAGTCCGATCGATCCGAATGTCCTCTTCGACAGGCGGGAGTTCGAGGCCCGACTTCGCGCCTAGGAGCGAGCCAATTCAGAGTTCAGTGATCACTCAAAGCCAGGACGCGGCTCGTCAGCTCTTGTTGAATGCTCCCCAGTAGGGACCGTGCTCCTTCATCGTCTTGGGCTTCTTGCGCAGCCGACACGTGGGCCGAAAGCGTCTCAAGATGACCCAGTATCGTTCGGCGGACCTCGTCGTCCGTGGGGTTTCCCGGCCAGAGGTTCGGCGGGGTTCGGCCGGCAACGCTCGGGATGCTCCCAAGGGGCGATACCCCGAGCTCGTCATCCTCGGCCATGAGTTGACTCGCCCATCTCCGTAGGTCCTCGAACAGCTCGTCGAGCTGCTCGTGCAGCTCGTGATTGCGCGGGACCTTCCTGTCGGCCTGCTTGACGTCCTGCACCGCGTCGATGACGTCGCTCAAGACGCCATTGAGAGCGGCGATTGCGTCGTGCGGTGGTGGAGGGGAGGTTGACGTACGGTCCCTTTTGACGGAAGAAAGAGATTCTTGGGGCTGAGCTTATGCAGCCCAGTCCGCCGAGGACAGGCCTGCGTCTTGACGCAGCTGTCTCCGATGTCCCACAACAACCAGCTGATTCGGGATTGCTATGCAGCCGTGCTGGCGTTCTTCAGGACTCGGAAGCCTGTGCCCTCACGTGACAACGTCACTTCGGTGGGGCAACACCCATCCCGGACGCGGGAAGTGACACGTGTAGCCGTTGGGGTAGCGCTCCAGGTAGTCCTGGTGCTCCGGTTCAGCCTCCCAAAAAGGTCCCGCAGGGGTGACTTCTGTGACGACCTTGCCGGGCCATAGTCCGGAGGCCTCCACATCTGCGATCGTGTCCTCGGCCACCCGACGTTGCTCGTCGTCGAGATAGAAGATTGCCGAGCGGTAGCTCGCTCCCATGTCGTTGCCCTGGCGGTTGGGCGTCGTGGGGTCGTGGATCTGGAAGAAGAACTCGAGGAGGTCACGATAGGAGGTCTTCTCGGGATCAAAGGTGATCTCGATTGCCTCGGCGTGGGTCCCGTGGTTTCGATAGGTGGCATGAGGCACGTCGCCGCCGGTGTAGCCCACTCGGGTGGACAACACTCCGGGAAGCTTGCGGATCAGGTCCTGCATCCCCCAAAAGCAGCCCCCGGCCAGGATCGCCTTTTCGGTGCGCTCGCTCATCGGGCTGCCTCCTCTGCCTTCTCGGGTCCGTCAAAGACCTTCTTGTACTGTCCGTAGCCTTCGGCTTCGAGGTCTTCGTAGGGCACGAAACGCAGGGCGGCCGAGTTGATGCAGTAGCGCAAGCCTCCCTCCTCGGGGGGGCCGTCGTCGAACACATGACCGAGATGGCTGTCCCCATGGCTCGAACGAACTTCGGTGCGGATCATGCCGTGGCTCCGGTCTGACTTCTCGAGGACATTGGCCGGATCGAGGGGGACGGTGAAGCTGGGCCAGCCGCAACCGCTGTCGAACTTCTTGGTCGAAGCGAACAGGGGCTCTCCGGAGACGATGTCAACGTAGATGCCCGCCTCCTTCTTGTCCCAGAACTCGTTGTCGAAGGCCGGTTCGGTGGCACCTTCCTGGGTCACGGCGTACTGGCGATCGTCGAGCTTCGCAACCATCTCTGGGTCCTTGCGATAATCGTCGCTCATTTAACCCTCCTTGTTCTCGCTCCCTAGGTCAGACCCGATGGCCAGTCAGTAAGGGCCCATCGAGGGCGTCGCCGCGCCCACGTCAGCTCGCCTGAGTCCCTCGAATGCCCTGGACATTCGGATAGGAACGGGGAGTGGGCGGACGAGTATTTGGCCATTTCCAGAATATCCGGTCGGCTGTCTGAGCCAGCCGTCCGCTCCAGCGTCAGGACGTTCTCGAGGCAGGGTGCACAGGTTCGTCCAGTGCCGGGATCAGAGCTGGAAGAGCGCATGTCGGCCACCTCGTTGAGCGCATCGAGGCAAATCCTCAGATCACTGCTTCGCCGACGAGTAGCGCCAACACGTCAATTCGGTCGAGTATCTGCTTCGCATGTTACGTGCCGTCTTGGTTGCTCCGCCGGGGGCCGGGAAGGGAACACAGGGAGAGCGGTTGGCTGCTGCCTACGGCGTACCTCATATCTCTGCTGGTGACATCCTGCGTATGCATGTCGCACGACACACGCCAACGGGCATGCTGGTCGCCGCCGTTCTCGACAAGGGCGAGCTGGTGGAGGACGCCATCGTGACCAGAGCGGTCTTGGACCAGCTCGCGGAGGCTGCTGAGGGATTCGTCCTCGACGGATTCCCTCGCAACCTGGCTCAGGCCATCGCCCTGGACGAATGGACTGTCCGCGCTGGACGGCGGCTGCAGGCAGCGATCGAGCTGGAGGTGCCGCGCGAGGAGCTGGTGAATCGCCTGACTCGGCGTGGAGCTTACTCCTCTCGGTCTGATGACACGAAAGAAACCGTCCTCCATCGATTGAAAATCTTTGATCGCGATGCACACGAACTCCTGACCTATTACCGAGAACGCGGGATCCTCATCACAGTGGACGGCACCGGTGAGATTGATGACGTGACGGAACGAATCCGCATACAACTGGGCCGTAGGCTGGCTGAATTGAGCCTCGAGGAGGACGCGGACTCGGATCCACCGGATCGAGCTTTTGAACAATGAAGCGAAGACCGCTGTGGCGCGTCACGTGCTCAGCCGTCTGTGGTTCTCAGCTAGCGCAAGTCGGTGGAACGTGGCCTAGCGAGGCTTTCGACGGGATTAGGTCTGTCCCACGCCCTCAACCCACAAGATGACACTGGTAAAACGCAAGGGCGGCATCTCGTTCGAAGAGCGGGATACCCACATGCGGCCCCGGATTGATGTGGATCGTCTTTTCCTCGGCACCAAAGGCGTCCCAGAGTGCAAGACCACCCTCTCGCGTCATCAGTTCGTCGTCCCATTGGAAGAGAAACAGCAGGGGGATCGTGATTTGGGCCGCCTGTCGACCCTGCTGGTCATTGCCGTCCCTGAGCGCGCCAAGACCAAGCACCCCGGCGACGATTCGCGGTTCGCTGGCCAGCAGCGGGATCCCGAAGGCCGTTCCCATCGACACGCCCCAGTAGCCGAATGGCCCCGAGGCCCATTGCGGATTGGTGGCCAAGACATCGAGTAGAGCCTTCCATTCAGCAACTGCTTGCGACGCGACCTCGCTCATCGCCCGGATCCTTCGCGCTGACAAGGGCGCAAGACGATCGCCGCTCCGACGGGCGAGAAGCTCGGCCCGCTGCTGTTTTTGCTCCTCGGTCATCCGGTCGCCGTGTCCGGGAGCATCGAGGGCGACAACCCCGAATCCGCCGTGCCTCACCAGTTTTCTGGCTAGACCAAGGACATTTGGCACTCGCTTGTGCTGTGTCCCCCCATGACCAACGAGCACGGTGGGGTGAGGGACGGTGACCGCCTCGGGCAACCAGTGGATCCCGGGCACAATCTCTCCGTCGACCGTCAGATTGAAGCGCCGCTCAATGACGCCCTTCTCACATACTTCGTCCAAGATCTCCATGGCTCCACCTGTCGTTTCGGGTCGGTGCCGAGCGAGCAGTCAACGCCAGTCTTGTCGTAAAATGCAGCTGCGTCGACGTCATTGTCGCAGACAGCAGCGACGTCGCCCGGCCGAGGGGACGCCAGCCAACCGGGGACTTGGCCCCCCTGTGGTCGCCGCGGGGCACATTTGCTGCTGAGCCGTTCCGATGTCGGAAGCACTGGAGGATCACCTCGGTGAGTCTCCTCGACGAAGCCGCACGGCGCATATCGACGGGACCTCGGTCAGCGTCGCGGCGCGCACGGTTAACGCTCCGCTTTTGCCGCCATTTCGACGTAGGGAGCCAGCATCTCGGCCAGTAGTCGTCGATGTTGCTGCCCACGATCGCGTTTCGGCGCCAAAGTGTCGTATGCCATGGAGTCCAGCAGCTGTTGGCTGAAGGCGAAGCCGCGAATGACTACGAAGATTGCCGTCGAAAGATCGGGTTTGTTCGCGGCCGGCCCGAGGGCTTCCCGCAACAGCCGGCGGACGTGCGCGTGGGAGCGCTCCGCCACCTCCACCATCGTCTTGCGAACTTCGGAGCTGGTGCGCGGGTCATGGTCCATATTGAGGAGCACTTGCAGGCTGGCAAGATAGTCAGGCCTCGCGTAGTGCGTAGAGAACACGTCGATGAGCTGCGACATCCGATCCACGACGGTCGTTCCGTCGATGCGCGCGTCTTCGACGGTCTCGACCATGTGACTCGCTCCGTCCTCGAGGACGGCGAGCATGAGACCCTCTCGATTGCCGAAGTACCACTGGATCACCCCCCAGGTCACCCCAGCCCGGCGGGCGATCTCGTTGGTACTTGACCCTCGGTAGAAGCCGAGTTCAATGATGCACTCGACCGCCGCTTTGATCACTCGGGCACGGGTATCGATCTCGGCACTCGCAGTCGTCTGCGCGCGACGTCGTCCGTTAGCGGAAGGCGTAATCCGGTCTGGCTTGGTTGTCACAATGGAACTCTAGGTGGCTGGTGTCTTGTGGGGTGTTCGGGCAGCTGATCGGCCGTTGATCTGCGTGGGACCAAGGGCCAGTTCCGGAGTCGCACGGTGAAGTAACGACCTTTTATGAGTGGGGACCTGCCTTGTCGCGGCGCGCGTGACGTTCGAGGGGGGGTGGTGGGTTCTCGTGCGTCATTGGAAGTTCCTCACGCCCCTGCCACGGTCCATCCGGCGGGTGCCGAGTGCGCTCCGAGCGTCGCCAGGCGCGCCAAGTTGGCGGCGGCAGCGAGGAGGGTGAAGTCGGCGGCGACCTTGACCCGGCCGCGCACCCGGGCACGTCGCCCTCCGTGCTTGCGTCGCATGAGATGAGCGATCTTGCGCTCGACCTTTGGCCGGGTGGCGCGGTAGTCGGCGATCCACTCAGGGTCGCGCTGGCGGCTGCGGGCGCGCGCCAGCGTCGCTTCGTTCGGACCGACGCTGATGTTGCGGCCTCCATTGGCGTCGGTGCACTGCGCGCGCAGGGGGCACGACGCGCAGGCGTCGGCGAAGCGCGCCAGTCCCGAGCCGTCCTTGCCCCGACGGATCGAGACGGTGACACCGGCCGGACAGGTCACGAGGTCCTCTTCGAGGTCGACCACGAAGCGGTCCTTGGAGAAGAGGCCCTTGGTCGTCGTGGGCTCCTGGGTCTTGGCGCGCGATTCGATGCCCGCATCTTCGAGGCGGGACTGGAAGTCCCCCGTGCCGTAGGCGTTGTCGCCGTAGACGGTCGCGGGTGCATCTTCGTCGCGCTCGTCACGCCCCTCGCTCGGCGCCGGCGCGTCGGGGTGCGACACCTGCTCTCCGGATGCCGGCGTCTCGAGGCCCTCGTCGGGTGCGCCCGCCGTGTCGCCGAGCAGGTCGGCGATGAGGTCCTCGGCCACCGTGGCATCGCCGACATTGGCGGCGCTGACCGCGGTGTCAGTGATGATCTCGGAGTCGGGATCGAGCGCCACGTGGCCCTTGTAGCCGTCGAACCCCCTGACCTGGGTCTTGTGCCCGTGGCGGGCTTCGGGGTCGACCGTCGAGATCACCCGGTCCTTGGCCACTTTGCGAGCGATGCGAAAGGTGCCGTGGTCGTCCACCTCGAGGTCCTGGCCGACCACGGTGGCGAGCAGGCGGGCGGCCTGGTCGAGCGCGGGAGCGAGCTCGGCGCCGTCGAGGAGGGCCAAGCAGGCGTAGGCGTCCTTGGCCCGCGAGTCGACGAGGGCCTCGCGTGCTGGCCGGTCGTCCCAGTCGATCTGGGGCTTCGCTGCCGACGCGTAGTCGTCCCCGCTCGTGATGACCGCGCGCAGCTCGGCGGCACGCGCCGCGTCGGCGATCTTGAGCAGTCCTCGGATGGCTGAGCGGATGAGGGTGACGGTGTCCATGGTGGCCACCGCGTCGTAGAGGGGGGTCGAGTCGAGCGCCCGCTTGCGACCGACGAGGCCCGCCTCTGCGGCGGCGTCGAGTGCGGCGGCGAAAATGCGGTCGGGACTTTCTGAGCGACGCAGGCGCTCACGCATGTCGACGAGCACCGTGTGCGCGAAGCTCGTCCAGCCCTTCGCGTCGTAGCCGCCAGCACCGGCCGCGTAGCGCCAGCGAGCGTCGAAGCAGTAGCGCTCGACCGCTTCTCGGTCAGACAGGCCCTCCAGGCGCTGGAGCACCATCACCACGGCCACCACCGAGGGAGGCACCGAGCGCCGCCCCTTGCGCTCATCGAAGAGGTCGGCGAAGGACTCGTCGGGGAAGAGCCGGTCGCGCTCACGGTGCAAGAAGCTGTAGATCGAGTGCTCAGGCAACGCCTCGTCACAGAACCTGGCCGCGTCGTCGAACAAGTCACCCTGCTTATCAGCCACACCGAGGGTCATCGAGGTCCTCTCGTCTGCGAACTACAGCGTTGTAATTCTCCCAGACTTGGGCCCCGATCGCGAATCGAGGGGTTCGGTGCTACCGGTCAAAAGACACCAACCACCTAGAGGCCCTTGTCGGTAGCGTTCGATCGGAGCCGTCGTGTCCCGGGACTGGTGGTGACTGGTCGTCGAAGCGCAGGATCCTCTCCATGCGACCAGGCGCTGCAACGTTCGCGTGTAGAGGCGACCCACACCGGGAGCTCATCAATCTGAGGCCGTGACGGATGCCGCCCAGCGTGCGACGCGATCCCAGAGAAGCTGGCGGTTGACCGCCACGTTGTGGTTGTGTCCAGCGCCTTCCAGAAGGAAGAGTGTCAGATCGCCGCACGCAGGGAGCTGGCTCGGCAGGACGTCCAACGTGCCGGCGAGATCATGCTCACCCAGCGCCGCAAAGATAGGGACCTGAATTTCGTCGAGCTGGGGCTGCACCGATCCGGGCATGATGGCGCTCATACCCACCAGCGCCAAAAGTCTTGAGCTCGCTCCTACCAGGGCCACGTCGACCTCCGTGGACAAGGCGTTGGGCTCGAGTTCCCCGGCGCTGTTGTTCGACGATGGGGGAAGGGGGTCACCAAAGCGCGCCTCGGTCAGGACCCCGACAACCTCGGCGAATTCTTTGGGCCTGCCCGCATAGCCCAGCTCGTCTTTGTTGAGGACGCCTGGGAGGCCCGACGCCGAGAATCCGAGCAGCGCGAGCACGTCATACGAACGGTGGTGTGCCTGCTGGAATGCCACAAGGAGAGCCCCGGCTGAATGTCCGAGACCAACCATAGCTCTGGGGGTGACTGCGCCGAGTTCTGCTCCCGCTATTGCGTCACACCCAAAGGCCTCCTGCAGCGTTTCGACCGCAGCGGCAAGGACGTCAGCGACCACAGGGGGCGTGAGGGCATATCCGTCGTCAGGTGTATCACTCCCTCCGACAGCCGGCGGATCGACCGTCACAACGAGATCGCCTCGTGAGGCCAGGTGCCGGGCCATGCTGAAGGCCCCTTCTTGACCCGCGACTTCGAGGTCGAAATACTGACGGCTGATCCCGCCGCCCGGGATGCACACCCAGAGCAGGGGCCTTGGACCAAGGCTCCGGGGCACGAATATGTCGGCGGAAATGCGGGTGCAGCCCGCCGGCGCGACAGCAGCGACGTCCACATCGACGGTCAACCGGCGCACGCCCATGCTCGCAACGCCGCTCTGCGCGCGAGCTATCAGCCCGGATCTCTCCATGCGGCTCAGTCCGACAGGTTCCAGACCCGTTTGGCGTTCCCAGAAAGAATGAGCTCCCGTTCCTCCGACGGTATCGAATGGAACTGCTTCTGCACCACCTGTCGTGATTGGGGCCATGACGTCACCGGATGCGGGTAGTCGGAGGACCACATCATGTTGCGAACACCGATCCGGTCACGGAGGAGCTCCAACGAGAAGTCTTCCTCTATGAATGTCAGATGCACGTTCTGGTGAAAGTAGAAACTGGGCAGTTCGCTCGTTCCCGGGAACTCGTACCCCTGGCGGAGGACCATGTCATCGGTCACGTGCAACCACCACGCGACCCAGGCCAATCCGGGCTCCACGAACACCAGGTTGAGCCGGGGGTGTCGGGCCAGCACCCCGGTGAGGATCCACATGCCGAAAGCCTCCCCCGTCGTGAGAGGCGTCATCGCCACCATGACGCCCTTCTGCGGCGTCGGGTCCCGTCGACTCAGGTCATCGAGGCTCGTGTTCAGGCCGATATGGCAGCAAACGGGCAAACCGGTCTCCTCGATGGCCGAAAGGAGGCGGTCGTACCGTTCGTCGTAGTAGTCAGGAAGTCCGAATTCTGCCGGGAAGACCGGAAGCTGGAGCGACTTCCCTCCCCGTTCAGCCGTGCGCTTCACCTCGGACACAGCGAAGTCGATGTCATGGATCGGTATCTGGTACGACACACAGAGCCGTTCGCGATTGGCCGAGGCGAACTCGTCCAGCGCGTCGTTGAAGGCCCGGGTGGCCTCGCTGGCGCCGGTCTTCAGGTCCGGGATGTACCGGAAGGCGCTGACCTCTGAGTACAGCACCTCCACCTCGACGCCATCGAGATCCATGTCCGCCAGTCGTTCCCGGGGATCTCCGTAGCCGGGCCGCTTGAAGACGGCATTCGACCCGATGTGGGCGTCGTTGTCGTTCCGCTTCATCTTCATTCCGGCCTGATTGGCAGCCGCCGTACCACGCGCCATGCGCTTGGTAAAGGCGGCAACGGCTGCGTCGTAGTCGGGGTGGAAGGCCGAAGCGAGATGCCCCCTCACCTGAGCGTGGGTGATGGCGACGTGACTGTCCGCTGAAATCAGCTGTTCGTCGCCCGACGAGCCTTCCCGGACATCCAGAACGGTCATCGCTCCTCCTTCGTTCGATGTGACGGCTCGCAGTTGGTCGAGCTCTTTCTCATATCGGCCCCACGGGGGGCTGGACTGCGATGCCGGCCGTCCAGCACCCCTCCTCCGGCCTCCATAGTCACTACTATGGCACACTGACAATACTCGCGTCAGGCGGATGGCTCCTGGCCCTATCGATCCTGGAAGAGCGCGGCCGACCAGAGGTCACTGCGTCGGTTGAGAGTGACGGCTTATCTCTCGAGTGGTGGGGGCGTCGACCCGTCGTCGCCGCCCCGACCCGCCTCGCTCGACCAGCTACGCGGACCCCGTTGGTCGTCCAGTGGACCGCACCCGGGGCCGACCAGGCCCTGCCGGGCCGGCGAAGGCCTGTGCAAGAGAGATCCACTGCTGGGCAGTCGGACCGGTAACGACGATGGCGGTGTCGTCGGGGTGCCGCCGCTGCGTGACAACAAGACAGAAGTCCAGCGCGTCACCGCTCACACGATTGACCGCGTCTGCGGCCCCCCAGCTCCACCGGCCCCCTCCGGGCGCGTTCAGCTCGACCCTGATGGGCTCGGTGGGCGGCAAGAGATGGTTGACGGCATAGCTGTAGGGCATGGCGCGGATGCCCAGATCGGCGACATGTCGCAACCTCCGGGTCGCAACCAGCTCGGCGCCGACCGCGTCGACGATGTCCTGGCCGTGCGCCCAGGTCTCCATCAGGCGCGCGGAGACCGACGAGGCTGGCGTCATGTCCGGCCCGTACCACGGCAGTCGTTTTCCTGGGTCGACCGCACGGTAGGCGTTCACCAGTGCCGCGCGGGCAGCCCGGAACCAGCTGAGCAGCTCCGCCCATGGACGACCGTGGTACTCAGCGGCGATACGTTCGGAGAAGCCGTCGCCGCCGGCCTTCAGCGCATCGGCGTCCAGGCGGAACCGCTCGGGATCCACTAGGGACTGCAGAGTCGTCCCGTCGAAGTAGGCGAGGTGGCTGACCTGGTCGCGAACCGTCCAGCCCGCGGCGGGGGTGGCGAGGGACCACTGCGTGGGCCGAAGCCCGTCGAGCACGGCATCGAGGGCAGCGGACTCGGCCACGAGGTCGTCCACCAGGGCTGGGAGGTCAGCGGCCATCTGCAAACCGTCCAGTCGATAGGACCGCCGAGGCCACCGAAGACGTCATTCACACGTGCCATGAGGGACGTTGCTCAAGACGTACGCTCACGGTCGTCTGAGAATCACGCCGGTTCGACTGGCACAGATGAGCGCAGTCGTGGGATCGACCAATTGATTCGGTGACGTGCCACGGAGTTGTCGCACGGCTTCGGTGGTGAGGTTCAGTCCGTGGATGTAGCCCTCACCGATCAAACCTCCGTTCGTGTTGCAGGGGAGGCTGCCGTGCGGGCCTATCTTGCCGTCTGCGATGAAGTCCTTGGCCTCCCCAGGGCCGCAAAAGCCGAGAGCCTCGAGCTGCATGAAAAACATGGGGGAGAACGCGTCGTAGATCATCGCGACGTCGATATCAGAGCGCTTGAATCCATAGCCGCCGAACAGGCGCTCCGCCATTGCCGCGCAGCCTTCCATGAACGCGATGTCCTTCGTGTAGTGGTTGCTGGCGATCTCCTCTTCGAACAGTCCAGCGTTTGCGGCGGCCCCGATGAGCACCGGCTGATCACTCGCCGCGGCACGCTCGGCGGCGGTGATCACGAGGGCGACGGAGCCATCGGTCTCCTGGCAGCAGTCGAAGAGCCGGATGGCCGGTTCGGCGATCCAGCGAGAGGCCTGGTGCTCGTCCAAGGTGATCGGCTTCTTGTGGAAGTGGGCATTTGGATTGTTCGCGGCGTAATCCCGGAATTGCACGACGGCACCACCAAAGTCTTCGCTCGACACGCCATAGGTGTGCATGTAACGGACCGAATTGAGCGACATCCACGATGCGGGCGTGAGTACGCCGTACGGCGTGCACCATTGCATGGCCGTCGAGCCGGAATGTGATGAAGATCCTCGACCCCCGACGGCCGCTCGGCCAAATCGCTCACCCGATCTCGCCTTGATCGCCCGGTAGGCGACCACCACGTCGGCGATGCCCGCCACCACCGCGGCCGCAGCGTGCAGGAGTACGCCCTGCGATCCGCCGCCTCCATAAGGGACGCGGCTGGAAAAGCGGATCTCCTCGATGCCGAGGGCCCGGACGAGCTCGGTCTCTTCCACCGGATCGATCGTGTAGCTGACCAGCCCGTCCACGTCGGCCGTGGTGAGTCCCGCATCGGCGAGCGCAGCCACGATGGCTTCGGCGGCGAGTTGTGTCTCGCTGCGACGGGCTGCTTTCGAGAACTCCGTCTGTCCGATGCCCACGATTGCGGTCGCGTTCGCGGAGCCGGCTATCCATCGACCGTGGCCTTGGGCTTGAAGACAGGGACTGCGCCGTCGTGACGGGTTGGCCGGAAGTCGACGGTCACGGGCATCCCGATGTTGATGTCGCGTGGGTCGATATCGACCAGATTCGACAACACCCGGACGCCCTCGTCGAGGTCGATGAGCGCGGCCAGCACGGGGTACTCGAACGCCGGGTTCTGAGGGTGGTGAAGGATGGCGTAGCTGTAGACGACGCCGTCCCCCGAAAGGTCGATGAACTCGAAGTCGAGCGAGTGGCATACCGGGCACATGGGGCGGGGCGGGTGACGCAACCGGCCGCATCGCTGGCACTTCTGTGTGACCAGCCGGCCCTCCCGGGCCGCGTCCCAATAGACGTGGTTGTCGTCGTTGAGAAGCGGAGCTGGGCGCGAGACCTCATCCACTTCGGTCATTGGCTCCATCCAGAACGGCGCGACTCTCCACCATCGCGTCGATCTCAGCGTCGGCGTATTCAAGTTCCTTCAGGATGTCCCTGGTGTGCTCCCCGCAGGCGCAGGGACCGCGTTGGATGACGGGCTCAGCGGGGCTGATGTTGACAAGGAGGCCCGCATCCTCGAATCGACCGACGCTGCTCGAATGCGTTTCAGTCACCAAACTCAAGCGCCTGGCCTCGGGATCGTTAAACAAGTCTCTGCAGAAGTGTTCGTCGACCACTTCGATCGGCACGCCCCCATCGTCGATGACGCCGAACGCCTCAGCCGCCACTGTGCTCTCGAAGTACGCGGTGAGCCACGCAGCCACCGACTCGTCGTCGTCGGCTGCCGGGGTGCCGGGAAGCAGTGCCCGCAGCTTGGCCTGTTCTTTTGTCGTGATCGCCGCCAGGAAGACCCATTCACCGAGCGCGCACTGATAGAGCCGGTAGTACGGGGAGAACCCGAGTTGATCGCCGTCCACGTGACCCCAGTCCGGTTCCGACCCGTCAGAGTGGATCCAGGCGTAGGAAGTGTGCAGCAGCCCTGCGTTGACGATTGAGGTGCTGACGGCCTGGCCTTCCCCGGTCTTGTCTCGGTGGTAGAGCGCCATGGCGATCGCGATGGCCGCAAGCAGGGCGTTGCCAGTGTCTCCCATGTTGGACCGGCTCCACAGCGGAGGATTACCGGCACCACAGGCTCCGTCCTCCCATTCCGTCCCGGTCATCGCCGCCGCGTTCTGGTCGGTGCCCGGCAGATCTGATCGCGGACCCTTCTCGTATCCACGAGTATTGCAGTAGACCAGCTTGGGGTAGCGGGCCCGGAGGGTCTCGTAGTCGAGCCCCAACCGGGCGGCCGCTCCGGGCCTCCAGTTCAGCGTGATCACGTCAGAGCGCTGCAACAGTTTCTCCAGCACTTCCCTGCCTCCGGGGTCCTTGAGGTTCAGCGCGATGCTGCGCTTCCCACGGTTCACGCCGAGACCCATGTGCGTCCCATTCCAGTATTTGTCGTACAGCGTGTTGATCTTGATCACGTCAGCCCCGAGATCGGCGAGAGCTCGTCCTATGAACGGCCCTGCGACACCGAGCCCTAGGTCGAGGACGCGAATTCCTGCCAAGGGATGCGCAAGCGGCTCCGAAGGGCCCGGGGCCGGACCGGAGCGCCCAAGGCTTGAATCGACCGCAGCGAGCACTTCCTCCGTGTGCTGGCCGGAGCGCGGCGCCGGTCCGGCAACCGATCCTGGTGTCTCCGAGAACTCAAGCAACGGCCCCGCATGGTAAATCGACCCCTCCTCCGGATCGTCGATCTCGACCACGCAACCATCGGCGAGGAACGACTTGTCGGCTAGCGCCTCGCCCGGGGGCCGCACAGTGGTAATTCCAAGTCCCGCCTCCTCGGCCGCGCGGACCCACTCGTCGGCGGGGAATTTCTTGAATGCCTCCGCCAGTTGTTCGTGGAGAAAGATGCCCACCAACATCCCATCGGGCTCCATCGACACACGATCAGGATCGTCCCGGTACGACGTGTCGAGCCCCACGGCTGAGAGCTTGTCTCCTTCGGCCGCAGCCAGGACCCACCGGGGGCGGAGTGTCCAGTGATGGACCCATTTGCCGTCCGCACATTCGTAGAGGCCCTCGATCGACCTCGAGTCGACGGGCCACATCCAGTACAGCGGCGCATCTGGATCCTCGACCCGTTGCCAGTTCAGACACGACGCGGCGAGGGCGCCCTGCAACAACGATGTGGTGACGCGCTGACCCAGACCACTGACCTGCCGAGCGCGCACTGCCGCAGCGATCCCCAGTGTGGCGAAGTAGGTCGCGCCGATGCTCGGCCACGGGGTGCGCGGGAAGATCGGACCGTCTCGATCGGCGCCGCGGACCAGTCCTTCGGGCGCACTGAACTCGGGGTACGGACCGGGGCGGCCATTGATGAACTCCATGGCTGTCCCCCGCCTTCCCTTCTGGTCATAGAGAAGGCCAGTCCGGGCCGCCACCAGGCCGTCGTAACCGGGACGGTCACGGTGCGCCGGGTGCTCCCCGTAGGCGGTGATCGAACACGTGATGAGACGGGGATTGAGTCCGATGAGGGAGTCGTGGTCGATGCCAAGACGCGTCGTCGTCCCAAACGAGAAGCTGTCGACGACGACATCGGACATCCGGACCAGCTCTTCGAACTGCCGCCCTCCCTCCTCGCTTTGCAGATCTAGGCGGGCACTGCGCTTGCCTCGATTCCAGACCCGGTACCCGGTCTGCCGCGCGAAAGGATCGCCCCGGGGCGACTCGATCCGTACGACGTCGGCACCGTTGTCGGCAAGGAACATGGTGGTCATGGGCCCGGCCATGCCCCACGACAGGTCGAGGACGCGAAGATCTTCGAGTGCTCCAGTCATACGACTCCACCCCTTCAGATTCCGATGGCCAACCATAGTATCTACTATGTCGCAATCACCGCCAGGCAGGTTGGGCACAGGTCAAACGAAGAGATAATCGCTGCGTTCCAAATGGCGGGTCCACTCCCAGTAGAGGTCGAGAGGCCATGGGGACAGCGTGAAGACCTTTCCTGAGGGATTCTTGTAGTGACTGTGTTCGATCGAGGGATGCGACCACACCATCTGGCCGATCTCCGACTGGTAGCGCTCGGCGTAGCGTTCGTGCGCCTCAGTCGTTACCTCGCACGTCCGCGCCCCCGAGGTCAGGGTCTCACGAATCGCTTCCATGGCGTAGTGGACCTGGAACTCCGAGTGATAGAAGAGGCTGGCCCCGGCCGCAAGGTTCGTGCCGGGTCCGTAGATGCAGAACAGGTTTGGGAAATTCGCGATGGTGATGCCGAGGTAGGCGGTCGGCTCGTCACCCCATTGCTCGCGGAGGGACGCTCCATCGCGACCGGTCACGTCCATGGAGGCGAGGAAGTCGTTGTGCCGGAAGCCGCACGCGAAGCAGATGATGTCGGCGGCATGGTGAGTGCCGTCAACGGTGACGACACCGTCGGACACGACGCGCGCGATCGCAGTACGGACTAGCTCGACGTTCGGACGCTGCAAGCAGCGCAACCACGATCCGTTGTCCTGCAGGACACGCTTACCGAGGGCCGGATAGTCGGGCACGACCTTCGGCATCAGATCGGGTCGATCGGCAACAATCGAAGTCATCCAGGCGAGCAGTGCATCCGCCCGAGTGGCGTTTACTTTGTTGACCGACCGGCCGCTTTGATCGTCGTGCTCGGGATCGACACGATAGGGGTCGACGCCCGCGGCGATGCCGCCGAAGGTCATGATGAACCTGTACCACCGTCCATAGAACGGGAGATGGCGCAGCGCCCATCTGTCTCCCGGCGGCACCGACGCGTGGTACAGCGGATTGGGGATGATCCACTGCGCAGTGCGCTGGAAGATCGTAAGCAGCTCAACGTCGCTGGCGATGGCGGGACCGATCTGGAAGCCACTCGCACCGGCACCGATCAAGGCAAACCGCTTACCGCTCAGGTCGAGACCGTCTGGCCACCGGGCCGAGTGAAACGACGGTCCGGTGAACGAATCGATCCCGGGAATGGCGGGCAGTTTCGGGATGTTCAATGACCCAACGGCGCTGACGACGAATCGGGCGACGAGAACGTCTTCTGTGCCGTCGGGCCCGCGAGCGCGGATGCTCCACCGAGCGTGTTCGTCGTCCCACCGCATCTCTGTGACGGCCGTGTCGAAGCGGCAGTGCGGTCGCAGACCGTACTTGTCGAGGATGGTGGTGAAATAGCTCAGCAGCTCAGGCTGTCGACAGTAGAACTCGTTCCAGTGGTGAAGAGGCTCAAAGGAGTAGCAGTACTGGTGGCTCCCGATATCGACCCGCGCCCCCGGGTAGCGGTTCTCCCACCACGTGCCACCGGGACCAGCGTTTTTGTCGACGATCACGAATGGCAGTCCCGCCTGCTTGAGGCGGATGCCGGCAAGAATCCCGGCCATCCCGCAACCGACGACAACGACCGGCGAGGTCGCATTGACCTCCTCTGGGACGTTGCGGCCCCAATCGACGGCGCCCGTATCGGCGCCCTCGAACTGCAGGTCGTCGAAGAAGAGTCCGGCGAGACGACCCTCAACTGTCCGGCAGCCGAGAAACGACATCATTTCCTGAAGGAGCTCACGGGGCAGGTCACGAGGCACACAGCCGCCGTCGCGGTATGCACCGATTGCCGGTAGGGCACGGCGACGAGCCTCCGCTTGCTCATCGGGCGGGATCCCGCTCTGGATGTCCAAGGGCACTGCGACCCGTGGATGAACATCGCCACGGATCCATCCGGGATCGCCCGTCATGTGCACCAAAGAGCACAAGAGCGCAGGGACGCTGACCTCTTGAAGCGCCGCCGCGATCTGCCGGTCGTCATCGGTGAACGGCTCGGCGCTGTGAGGGTTCCGAGTCATTGCTGCCTCCTTTTGGCAGTCGTGTCAGCTGCGGCAAAGCAAGCGGGCGATGCTCCTCGGACTAAAGACATGAATACCATATGCGTTTGCCGCTTGATTCATCGTGCCCGCGGTGCTCCGTGGGTTCCTGTTCGGGACCGTGGATTCCGGTCAATCGATACCGCCACGCAATGGGCGGATCGAGGTGGAGGAAGGGACATTGGATGATTTGAGATTCGACGGTCGGGTGGTGATTGTGACCGGGGGTGGCCGCGGAATCGGTTTAGAGCATGCCCGCTTGCTGGCATCGCGCGGCGCGCGTCTGGTTATCAACGATCTGGGCGTCGCGATGGACGGCACCGGTGGAGATGCCGGCCCGGCCCGGGAGGCGGCCGAGGCGATAACTGCCGCCGGCGGGTCGGCTGTAGCTGACACCTCTGACATCTCGACCGCAGATGGAGCGAGGCGGCTGACGGAACTGGCGATTGAGGCGTTCGGGCGTCTGGATGTGCTGATCAACAATGCAGGTATCTACACCACCGACGAGTTCCCCGACGGCGACGTTTCAGACCTGCAAGACCATCTGGACACGCATGTGTTCGGCAGTTTCTTGACGGTCCAGGCCTGTTGGCCTCATATGGTGGCGAGCGGCTACGGACGGATTGTGCTCACCACTTCCACCGCCGCCTTGGGGATGCGCAGTCTCACGGCCTACGGAACTGCGAAGGCAGCGGTAATCGGCCTGACTCGGGCTCTTTCTGCAGTCCTTGCCGGTCACAGCGCCGATATCAAGATCAACGCGCTGGCCCCTATGGCCGAAACGCGCATGATGGTAGCCCGGAGCCTGGGCGGGGCGGACCCCGTGCCCGAACCGGAACGCCACCCGGCGCTGGTTGCGCCCATGGCCGCAGTCCTGGCGCACGAGACCTGCCCGGTCCAGGGCGAGATCCTCGTGGCGGGAATGCGCCGCTACAGTCGACTGTTCATGGCCGAGACCGACGGCTACGTCCATGACGGTCTGGACGTGAGCCCAGAGCTTCTGATGGAACGGTGGGACACCGTCTGCGACGCTTCCGGTCACGAGATAGTGAAGAGCACCGAGAACTGGAGTGCGCGCAACCTTCTAGCGATCGAAGCCCATCCGATCGCTGGCATCTGACGCCATCGCATCCCGTTGCGAGGGGGTAAGGGTGCTCTCGCACGAGCAGTTACCTGGCAACCACGGCTTCGCGACTGCCCGTCGGGTGAATACCTCGATAGCTCGTCAGGCCTTGTATACCTCAGTGGTCGGGTGGGGGCCTCACGCTGCGGCGCACGAACTCCGCGAATTGCCGGGGGTGGCTGACATGCGCGCTGTGGGTGGCGCCCGCGATCGTGAACAACTCCGCGCCCTGCGACTCCGCCAGCCTGGTGGCGGCCTCCTGAGAGAAGGGCCATGACCGGAGGCCGACGCCGAACAGCGTGGGCACCTTCAGATCCTCCCACCGAAAAGGTGGACTGAGCCCTAGGACGACGTCCCTCTGAAAGGCGGCGCCCTCAGCTCGCCGGTGCGCCTTGAGGTCTTCGGGAAGACGCTGCCACGCCTCGTCCCCGACCATGGATGCGTACACCCGCTCCGCGAGGGCATCAGTGTCGGCCTCGGCCGCCATTGCCTCGAGCCCCCGCCGCACGGATCTGGGCCAGAATTCCATCCAGGGCACCTGCGGCTCCCACAGTCCGAGGCCCCGGAACCGGTCGGGATGATTGATCGCCGCCGAGACAGCCACCACACACCCAAAACTGTGCGCGACGACCGTGCTGGGTTCGTCGCCCATGACGTCCAGCAGGTCGTCCACGTGGAGCGCCAGTAATGCGGCTGAACCCGCCGGGACCGATTCGCCGTAGCCCCGGCGGTCATACTCAATGACCCTGAGATCGGCCAGGTGTTCCACGACCGGCAGAAAGCTCTTGGCTCGATCCATGGCACCATGCACCAACACCACCCTGGACACCGTGGGATCGTTCTGGCCATGTTCCGTGACGGCGATGCCCGTACCGAATTCTCTGCCGCTCAATCGGTCGATCATTCGCGCCCGCTCGGATTCCCGAGAATGGACTGGAGAATCGCATCGAGCGTGAACCGAAAGATCCGGTCGAGGTCGACCTCTTGCTGAAGCGTGGTGCTCATGGTCTCGTCGATCTCTGTGTCCCGTTCGGCCCATACCTGTGCCCCGCGCACCCGGTAGTCGGGAGAGAGCGCATCTACAAGGAGGATGAACCCACCCAGATGGAACAGGATGGTCGCCACGGCAAAGGCCGCCTCTTCACCATGCAGGCCGCTGGCGGTCAGCTCGTGTGCCAGCACCGCTTGGGCCTTGGTGAAGATGGCCTCACCGCGGCCCTGTGTCTTCGATAGGGCGATGAGTTGGGGGCGGGCCCGTACCTCTCGCAGAAGAGCATTCGAAATCGATGCAATGCGTTCGGCCGGTGTACGGCCACGGGGCGAGATCCTGCCGAACTGATCGGTGATCTCCTCGATCAGCCTGTTAAAGAGCTCGTCCCGGTTACCGACGTGCCAGTACACGGTCGGGGTCCCGACGCCGAGCTCAGCTGCGAGCTTGCGCATGCTGAAAGCATCGACTCCGCTCTCCTCGATCATCTTCATGGCTGTCGCAAGCACCTTGTCGACCGTGATCGAAGGACCGGCGCTGGCTGCTCCAGCTGGGCCCGCCTTTTCCTTCTGCGCCACGAGTTCGTACCTCGGTTCCTGGAGCTAACCCGCCGCGAGCACAGCGCTATTTGACGTTCTTGGGGTCCGGCACGCCAGGCGGTGTGCCCTCGTGGTACTCCACGAACTCCACCAGATAGTCGTCAAAGTCCTTCACGTAGGCCATCGTCACAGGCCAACGCTCGAGCCGACTGGGTGGTGAAATCGATTCGCACCCCGCGGCGATCGCCTTGTCGTACAGCGCCACGCAATCGTCGGTGTTGACGTAGAGCTTCCACATGGCGGTGCCCATGTCGATCGGACCCTCCCGGTCGAGGTGTTGAGCGAGCTGCATGCGACTGCCGCCGGCATGGGATTGCAGCACCGCTTCCTTGACATTGGGGATGTCGGTTCGGCTCTGCACCGGAATCCCAATCACGCCCTCCCAGAACTCGATGGCGCGATCGAGATCACTGACGTTGATGCAGTACTGGGAAAGGATCGATACCATTGCTCTACCTCCTGCCGTACGATCGGGTCACAAGCCAACCATCATCCTCTTGCGAGATCCTCGGCTCCGATCGCGCAAGGGCGCTGGAGACCGACGGCGTACAGCGCGCAGACGGACGCAAGGCTCTCTGCTACTCGGAGACGGTCACGGGAATGGCCTCCACGCCGGTCAACCACGGTCGACCGGCCGCTTCGACGTCGTTCCACTTCTGGAGGTCGACCCCGCCGGTCTGACCGAGATCCTCCGGGGTGGGCCCGACACGGTCAGCGAGAGACTGCAGCTTGGCAACGTCGAAGTTGTAGACCTCTGCGGCATTGAGCCCGAGTATCCGTCGTGCATCGTCAACCGGACAATCCCAGAAGGTGTCGCGGAGCCACTGACGCGTGTGGGGCCACGTACCTTCCGGGTGAGGGAAGTCGTTGCCCCACATGATGTTCCCGACACCGATCTCGAACCGTCGAGCGATCTCGCGTCGCCGGGTGTTGGACGACCCGATGAAGACGTTGCGGTCGAAGTACTCGCTCGGCAGCATCTTCAACTTCGGGGCGATGTCCCCCATTTTCTTGGTGGCGTGCTCGTTCATGTACGCGATGTCGGATCTCCACAGGAGATCGGCCGCCCACCACGATCCCCCTTCGGTGATCGCGAATTTCAGGCCGGGGTGGCGTTCGAAAGCACCGGACCAGAGCAGGAACCACATCGGCCGCATCGTCCAGAAGATCGTCTCGTTGGCATAGATGCCGAGATCAGCGCCGATCTCCTCGCGCGGTGCGGGTCCGGTGTGGGTGTGGACGACCATCTCCAGCTCCTCGCACACGCTCCAGATGGGCTCGTATCGGAGGTCGTTGTACGGCGGGTACGGGCGCCACATCGCAGGAATGAGGACGCCCCCCAAGCCAGAAGTCTTGGCCCTCCGGATCTCGGCGACGGCGGCGTCGATGTCGTGGAGGATGGGCACGATCGCCAGGCCGCACCGCCGAGCCGGGCTATCGCTGCACAGTTCGGCCAGCCAGCGGTTGTGCGCCTGGGCCCCGGCCATCAGCAGCGTCGGATCGTACTCCCCGCTCGCACCGAGGCCGGCGCCGAACGGGGCCGACGCGCCTCCCAGGACTGCGTCGGCGTCGGGAAAGATGACCTCGCCGACCACGCCGTCTTCTTCGAGCTCAGCATCTCGGCGAGCCGCATCCCATCCCCCCCGGAGTCCCTCCTCGTTCTCGTCGTACCACTCCTTCACGAACTCGAGCTTCTCCACCTGCGCGTTCATCGGGGCGCGGAGCGCGGCGCGCTGCACCAGGTCTTCGTCGAAGGCTTCCCGATACCGGGGATCGAGATACTCCTTGTACTGGGCATCGGGGAGACCCGCATGGGTGTCGGACGAAATGATCAGGTAGTTCTCGGTCACCACGGCTTCACGTCTCCTCCGGCGAAGGCAAGCGAATGGGAGTCAGCGGGCACACGTTCGAGCGGCACGTTCACTTCGCCAACGCGGGGGCCAACCCGAGCGGCGACAGCAGCAAGATCTTCGAGATCGAAGCCGTAGACGCTGGCCGCATTGCCTCCGAGCATCGGCCTCACCTCATCGGTGTCGATCCCGGCAAAGGTGTACCGCAAGGCTTCGGTGGTATAGGGGTACGTTCCTTCGATGTGGGGATAGTCCTGGCCCCACATGATCTTGTCGATGCCGATGTCGTAGCGGAGGGGTGCCTCGTTCGGACGTAGAAAGCTGGCGCCGACAAAGCAATTGTTCGTCCAGTAGAAGCTAGGCGGCTCGGGGATCTCCTTGACCAGCTCGGCACCGAAATGCGCCTCCGCGTTGCCTTCATCGGTGAAGCGGCTGTACTGGTAGTCGAGCATGCTGAGCGTGGCAGGTATCCAACCCGATGACTGTTCTGTGAGCACCAACTTGAGGCGGGGATAGCGAGCGAAGACGCCCCCAAAGGCCATATGCCAGAAGACCCGATGGGAGAACCACCCCAGCTCCACCATGAAGATGGCCATTGAGGCCAGGTGTTCACCCATCTCGGGGCCCGCCGCTCCGGAGTGGTTGTTCACCGGCATGTCGAGGTCCTGGCAAGCGGCCCAGATCGGGTCGTAGTCAGGGGCGCAGAGCGCAGGGAGTCCCGAGTCAGGTGGTACCCCCGGCAGCAGGACTCCGCCGAAAAGGTCATGTTCTCGCGCCCAGGTGATCTCCGCGACCGCGTCGTCAACGTTGTTGAGGAAGACTTGGGCCAGGCCTGCACGCCGGCCCGGGGCGTCGGCACAGAAGTCGGCCAACCAGCGATTGTGCGCCCGAAGGCCGGCCCAGCGGAGCTCGTAGGTATCAGGCGTGGGCGGGCGTGCGAGGAGATTGCCGGATGGGAAGAAGGGCGGAATCGTGTTCGGGAACAGGACTTCCGCGACGACTCCATCATCCTCGAGCTCTGTGAGACGCGCGGCGGAATCCCAATTGCGGTAGGCCGTCTCCCCCTGGAGGTCGGCGTACGGGTTCACATAGGACTTCGCCCAGACGTCGAACTCGTCGAGATAGCGGCGTTCGAGGTAGCCGCGGTAGTCCAGCATCTCCGCGCCAGCGTGGCCGTCGGAGGAGATCACCGTGTAGCGATCATCGGCGAGTGGCTGCATCTCATACCCCCAGGGCCTATGACAGCGTTATAGTGCAAACACAGATGATATGCAATCGTTCGTCTTCCTGCCCGTCCGGGAAAGGGAAACGTCAGCCGAGACGTTGACGTGAACGGTCCACAAGTCCGCATGTCAGACAAGGGGAGGTCGTCGTGAGGGACGTCGTCGGCAAGGTCGCGGTCGTCACCGGTGGAGGGCAGGGCATCGGGCGGGCGTTGGTGGAGCGCTTCGGTGCCGAGGGGATGAAGGTCGTGCTCGCGGACATTGTTCCCGTGTTGGTCGAAACGACAACGAGTGAATTGACGGACCGTGGCCTCGAAGTGACTGGCGTGGTCACTGACGTGACTTCATTGGAATCGGTCGAGGCATTGCGCGACGCGACGCTGGAGCGATATGGGGCAGTTCACCTCGTTTGCAACAACGCGGGGATCGGCGCGGGATCCGAGGGCCAGGTGTGGGAACACCATGTCAACGACTGGCGCTGGTCCCTCGACGTCAATGTGATGGGTGTGGTGAACGGAATCCACGCATTCGTGCCCACCCTCCTGGCGCAGGGTGAAGATGGGCATGTCGTGAACACCACGTCCAGCAACGGCGGCTTCACCCCATTGATCAACAGCGCGGTCTACGCGACCACGAAGGCGGCGGTCACCACTATCACCGAGTGCCTCTGGGGCCAGCTCCGCGAGGTCGGCGCGAAGGTCAGCGCATCGTTGCTCTATCCGTCCACGTTCTCCCCGGGGATGCTCAACACCGGCATCTGGCGGCCAGGGGCCAATCGCCCCGAACGCTACGACCGGCCGGGTGCGCCGCCGAAGGAAGGGCGGGACGCGCTGGGCGCCTACCTTCAGCGCATGGAGGACGCCGGATTGGAGGTGCAGTTCGCGCCCTTGTCGGAAGTGGCTGACATCTGCTTCGACGGGATCGTCAACGACACGTTTTGGATCGCTGTCCCTCACGCCCTGCAACAGCAAAAGATCCGGGATCGCGCCGCATCACAGATCGATGGCAGCCCACCCGAGTACCTTCTCGAAGCCAACCTGATGACGTCCAAGCCGATCGACGCGAAGAGCTGATGGGAGCCGAAAGCAAACTGGGGGGTTCCCCGCTAAAAGAGAGACCAGATGCCTGCTCGGTGGCTACAACATCATTCTACCCTGGTGCTTCTCACGAAGGAGGTGAACTTCATTGGGCCCAGTGAAGTGGGGGCCTCAGGTGGCTGGACCCAATTGAAACCTTATTCTAGTATTTGCTCCTTGCCGGTCCCGACACGAGCGGACGGCGGACGATAGGAGGCTCACCTCGGATGGTCCTGCCCCAGGACATAGGCGCGATCGACACCATGTTGGGATTCCCCCATCGAGACATGAAGGACGTCTATCGGTTCATCACCCGACAGACCAAGGACACCGAGTCCAAGGAGGCGTTCGACTTCCCGGTCGAGTACATGTTCAAAGACGTTCCCGAGAAGGCTTTGCAGAACGTCGACGACCCGATTGCCGTGACTGTGCGAGAGATGGACCTCTGGGGAATCGAGAAGGGGCTGATCGGCATCGGTGACCCGGCCGGCACGGGTGCTCAGGCGCTGAAGCGGTTCCCCGATCGGTTCATCCCGTCGTCGGGCGCCGATCCCAATGAAGGCATGGCGGGGATCAATCGCCTCGTCCGCGAACATGAGACCTTCGGGACCCGGGCCGTCGGCGTGTTTCCCGCGGGAACATTCCCCCAGGTCCCAATTAACGACAAGAAGATGTATCCCATCTATGCCAAATGCGTGGAACTCGGCATACCAATCTTCTGCTGTGCCGGCATACCGGGCCCCCGGCTGAAGGCATCCTGCCAACATGTCGAGCTCATCGATGAGGTCATGTACGACTTTCCGGACTTGGTCTTCGTAACCCGCCACGGCTGCGAGCCATGGACCGAATTAGCAGTGAAACTGATGCTGAAGTGGCCCGGCCTGCATTATTCGACGAGCGCCTTCGCTCCCAAGTACTACCCGCGGGACATCATCGACTATGCCAACAGCCGCGGCGCCGACAAGATCATCTATGCCGGGTATTTCCCCATGGGACTCTCCCTGGAGCGGATCATGACGGAGATGGCCCATGTCGGATTCAAGGACGAGGTGTGGCCGAAGTTCCTCCGTACCAATGCCCTCAGGGTTCTCGGGCTTCAGTAGGCCCACACCAGGTAGCACTCCGTAAACACGTCCGATCAGAGGAACGACATGACGATCACCACCACCACCACCGACACCGCTTCTACTTCGAGTGCCGCCGTCGATTACACGACGTTCGACGCCGACAACCATTATTACGAGGCCACTGACGCGTATACCCGTCACATTGACAAGCCGATGGCGAAGCGCGCCATGCAATGGGCCGAGATCAATGGCCGGCAACGGCTCCTCGTCGGCGGCAGGGTGAACAGGTTCATCCCCAATCCTCTGTTTGACCCCGTGGCAAAGCCGGGAAGCCTCGACGAATACTTCCGAGGCAAGAACCCAGAAGCGCGGGACATCCGGTCTCTCTTCGGCGACCTCGAGCCCATCCGTCCCGAATACCGAGATCGAGATGCTCGTCTCTCCGTCATGGACCGCCAAGGCCTTGACGGTTGCTTTTTGTTCCCGACGCTCGGCGTCGGCATGGAAGAAGCGCTCGCGGATGATCCTGCTGCACTGGTGGCCGCCTTCGAAGCATTCAACCGCTGGCTCGAGGACGACTGGGGTTATGCCTACAAAGAACGGATCTTCGCCGCACCAATGATCACCCTCATCGATGTCGATGCCGCGGTAAGCGAGCTCCGTCGTGTCCTCGAGGCCGACGCGCGGATCGTCTGCATCAAGGGTGGACCCGCACACACGGCAACCGGTCTCATTTCCCCATCCGACACCCGGTTCGACCCCTTCTGGGGCCTGGCCAACGAGTCGGGCGTCACGGTCGGAATCCATTCGGGTGACGCCGGCTACAGCCGCTACCTAAACGACTGGGAGCCGTCCGGCGGCTTTGAAGCCTTCCGCTACTCTCCCCTTCGTACGGTCCTCAGTTCGGACCGCCCGCCATTTGAGACGATGGCAGCATTCCTGTGCCAGGGCCTTTTTGACCGCTTCCCGAGGGTGCGAGTGGCGAGCATCGAAGCCGGCGCGGGTTGGGTGTCCGTACTGATCAAGAAACTGAAGAAGGCATACAGCCAGATGCCCGGATCGTTCCAATCGGACCCGGTCGAAAAGCTGCGCCAACACGTATGGGTCGCTCCCTTTTACGAGGACAACCTGGCTCAGCTGAAAGAGTTCATCGGTACCGAACACGTTTTGTTTGGTTCCGACTGGCCACACGCCGAAGGGCTAGCCGAACCACGTAACTTCGCGTTGGACCTCCGACGCCATGGATACAGCGAGGACGAAATCCATACCGTCATGGCCCAGAACGGCTGGACGCTGACGCGCCGGGCCGCCCATTAGGCGATCTGGGTTCAGCAAGCACGTGCGAAGCACTGCTTCGTCTGCTGCCACGCTCCGGCCGATGCGCCTTGGTGCTGCCAGAGGCAGCTTGTATATAATATTCGGGAAGTGAGCGACGGCCGATCCGTTGTCGCCCTCCCCATCCGATCGTATTCCCAACCGCTGCCGAGGCCGAGGACGCATGAGCAAAATGCTTGATGGAAAGATTGCCGTCGTCACGGGGGCCGGCCATGGCATCGGTCGCGGTCATGCCCTGGAGTTGGCCCGGCACGGTGCACGGGTCGTGGTCAATGATTTGGGTAGTTCGGTGACGGGTGAAGGTTCCAGCAAGGACGCGGACCTCACGGTCGAGCTGATCGCTGCGCGGGGGAACGGCCATGGCGAATTACGGAAACGTTGCCGACGAAGCTGACGCTGAGGCCATGGTCCAACATGCGATCGGCGAATGGGGGCGGCTCGACATTCTGGTCAACAACGCCGGCATCGTGCGCGACGGAGCCATTTGGAATCTCACGACAGAGGCCTGGGACGCCGTCATGGGAGTCCACGTCAGAGGACCGTGGTTGACGTCACGCGCCGCAGCCCGTCATTGGCGATCGCTCGACAAGGCCGGCCAGGACAGCCGCGGTCGCATCATCAACACGACGTCGGGGGCCGGGCTGGTTGGCAACTTCGGCCAGACGAGCTACGCGACCGCAAAAGCAGCCGTCGTGGGGCTGACGCTGACCCTGGCTCTAGAGCTGCAACGTCTCGGCGTCACGGTGAACGCTATTGGACCGGCCGGAGCGACACGCATCACGGGTACCATGCCCAACGCCCCTGCCGTCGTCGAACCGGATGAGATACCCGACGACTCCTTCCATCCCTTGGATCCCGCCGGGAGCTCTCCCGTGGTCGCCTGGTTGGCCTCGGACGAGGCGCAGTACGTCACCGGGCAGGTCATCCGGGTGATCGGCGACAAGATTCACCTGATGCAGGGCTGGCAAGAGGGCGCCTCGGCGTCGAACGACGGCAAGCGTTGGGACGCCTCCCGAGTTGGTGATGTCATGGCGACACGGATCTTCGGCACGCGGGGCCGAGGCCTGCAGACCTGGTCGAACTAAACCTTCGCTTCGAACGAGCGCGGTATCCCGAGTGCCGCCGGTTACGTGTCGAATCCACCACACGGCACACACGACCGCGTGGCCATCTGTGCTTTCAAGGCTGACGCACTACCGTTGAATCAAGGAAGGGTCGCCGGCGGGCGAGGTCCCAAACTCCTGAAGTAGTCACGGTCACTCTGATCAGGCGCTCGACCCACCCTGGTCACGGTGTCCACGTCCCTCGCTTCGGCCCTGAGCACGCGAACGGTCGCCTTCTCCTTCGGACGGGTCGCAAACGGGTCGAACGAGAAGTGCCGCATCGCGTTCTCATGGGTGATCTTGTTGATCTGTTCGTCGGAGAGTGCAGCAAACTGCAGCTCGTTGACCTCGGGCCCCTGAGGCCACGAGCTGTCTGAGTGCGGGAAGTCCGACTCCCAACAGACGTTGTCGATATTGAACTGGTCGAGGAGGCTCACTCCGACGGGGTCGTTGATGAAGCAGCAGAGAACCCGCTGTTTGAACACATCGGCGGGCCCCATGCCGTCGGGGAACCTCTGCTCCGTCCAACCTGAGTGACGTTGTTGAATGTGCTCAGCCCGCTGGAGGAAATATGGGATCCACCCGATGTCACCCTCCGTGAGCGAGAACATCAGGCCGGGAAAGCGCCACCAAAAATCGGCCCATAACAGATCGCCCAACGAGTAGATCGACATCACCGACGAGAGCCCCATGGCCACCGAGGCTGGTGCGTCAGCGGAGGTTGCCGCGGCTTTGGACGACGAACCGACATGCAGGCACAGGACGGTGCCGACGTCCGAACACGCCGCAAAGAGGGGGTCCCAGTGACCCGAGTGGACCGACGGCATGCGGAGGGCCGCCGGATTTTCCGAGAATGTCACGGCGTGGCACCCCTTGCCGGCCAGCCGATGGACTTCGTCCGCCGCCTTGTGCACGTCGAAGAGCGGCAGAATGCCGCACGGGATGAACCGATCGGGATAACTGGCGCACCATTCGTCGACATGCCAGTCGTTGTATGCCCTGATCATGACGTCGTTGACCACCGGATCCGGGCCCTCGTTGAGGACCTGACCCGAGAAGCCGGTCCAGTTGGGGAAGTTGAGTCCCGCGAGGGTGCCTCCAGCGGACATGTCACGCACTCGCTCGTGCACGTCGTAACAGCCCGCTCGCATCTCGCTGTAGCTGGTCGGGTTGACATTGAACATCTCGGGGGGCTTGCCGGCCACTGCGTTCAGCCCGAGATTCCGACCCTTCTTGTCGCCATACCACCATTGCTGGAATCCGTGCTCGTCCGTTTCGACACGGGGCGCCAGGTGTTGGTATTTCGCAGGCACGTGACCGCGGAACATGTCGGCGGGCTCCGCGATGTGATCGTCCACGCTGATGAGGATCATGTCATTCGCGTTCATTGGTGCCCTTTGGACTGAGGCAACCGGCAAGTGTGCCCGTCGCCATCGTCCATATTATATTCAGTCTCTCATGCGCCGTCCGGTGGCCTGCACCCTCTGCTCGACGGCGACGCGACGGGATGCACCCTGATGCTCAACGGCGTCAGCGTGCTCGACTGCACCACCGAAATTGCCGGCCCCTATTGTTCCAAACTGCTGGCTGATGCGGGTGCGGACGTGGTCAAGGTGGAGCCACCCGAGGGTGACCCATTGCGGCACTGGGGCTCGGGCGCTCTCTTCGAATACCTCAACACCTCGAAGCGCTCGGTTCTCGGTGACACTGGCGATTTGCTGACAGCCGCGGACGTCTTCGTCACCAACGAACCCGTCGACGCCGGCGCGCTCTGGGCGGAGAACCCGTCATTGGTGGTCGTCACCATTACGCCGTTCGGTGGCGATGGGCCTTGGGCTGGTCGGCCGAGCACAGAGTTCACGCTGCAGGCCGCATGCGGGTCCATCGGGCAGCGGGGACTCCCGGAATACCCGCCTCTGTCCGCCGGCGGTCGGCTCGGCGAGTGGACGTCGGGCACCTATGCCGCGCTGGGGGCGATCGCTGCGCTTCGCGAGGCCCATCGCTCCGGCTGTGGGGAGCTGGTCGACGTGGCGATGCTCGACTGTATGGCCGTCACCATGGTCACGTACCCCTCTGTATTCGCCTCGTTCGCCGGGTGGCCCGAGGTGGTGGGGACGGGACGGACGATCGAGGTTCCCTCCATCGAGCCCACGCGGGACGGATACTTCGTCGTCACCACGAACAGCGCCCAACAGTTCCAGGACTTCTTGCTCATGATCGAGCGGCCCGACTTGGTGGCTGACCCCGACCTTCCTCAGGTCACCAAGCGATTCCGCCGCCGTGAGGAGTTCCTGTCCGCCGTCCACCACTTCACCACGCGGCACACCACACAGGAGATCCTGCAGGCGGCCGCCTTGTTCCGGATCCCAGCGGGTCCCATCCTCAACGGCTCGACCATGACGGAGTTCGAACAGTTCGTGGCCCGTGGTGTCTTCGTGCCGAACCCCTCCGGTCGATTCCTACAACCGCGTGTTCCCTACCGAATCTCGGGAGTGTCGCCGCGACCGTTCGCTTCTGCCCCGGGGATAGGCCAACATGTCGGCTCGATCGACTGGCCCAAACGGAGCACTGCTGCCCGGGCCGGCGGTACCGCCGACTCAGAATGTGAAGCCGCGGCCAAGGACTGGCAGCTCCCGCTTGCCGACATTCGCGTCGTCGACTGCACCGCCTGGTGGGCCGGTCCGGTGGCTACGGCTGCCCTGGCCGCTCTGGGAGCAGACGTCATCAAGGTTGAATCGGTGACGAGACCGGACAACATGCGGTTTGCCAGTACCCGGCCACCGACACATGACCGCTGGTGGGAGTGGAGCCCGATTTTCCATGCCGCCAACGCGGGAAAGCGCGGTGTGACTTTCGATCTGTCCCGTCCAGAGGGGTGCGAAATGTTCGAGCGCCTCTTACAGACCGCCGATGTCCTGGTGGAGAACTTCACTCCCCGGGTTATGGAGCAGTTCGGCTTCGGCTGGGATCGCGTTCACGGGCTGAACGACCAACTCATCATGGTGCGGATGCCGGCGTTCGGTCTCGATGGGCCGTGGCGGGACCGGACCGGCTTCGCCCAGACCATGGAGTGCCTGACCGGCATGTCCTGGTTGACGGGGTTCGCCGACGGGCCCCCGGTGTTGGTACGGGGGGCTTGCGACCCCTTGGCCGGTATGCATGCAGTCATTGCCCTCATGCTCGCCCTGATGGAGCGCGAGCAATGTGGCGTGGGCATGTTGGTCGAGGCAGCCATGGTCGAGTCCGTGCTCAATGCCGCCGCAGAGCAAGTGGTCGAGTACGGCTCGAGTGGGACGTTGCTCCGCCGGGACGGGAACCGGGGTCCGCAGGCCGCCCCCCAAGGGGTCTATCCGTGCGCTGGCAAAGACGAGTGGGTCGCCATCGCCGTTGCCCGTGACGACCAGTGGCGGTCTCTGCGGTCCTTGCTGGGTGACCCGCCGTGGGCGCAGAGTGACGACTTGACGCACTCCGTCGGTCGGCGCGGTGCGCACGACCACATCGACCGTGAACTGTCTTTGTGGACCCGGCAGCGCTCGGCCGACGAGTCCACCAAGATGCTTCTCGGCGTGGGCATACCGTCGGCCGTGGTGGTTGCTCCGCGTGACATCGCGGACAACGCGCAACTCCGATATCGCGGCCTCTTCGAGATGGAACACCACGCCGTGACCGGAGCCCATGAGATCCCGACGCTGCCGTTTCGCTTTTCGCGGGTGGACCGCTGGCTCAGACTGTCGGCGCCGACCCTCGGCCGAGACAACGACGCCGTCCTCGAGGACCTCGGCTACTCGGCGGCAAGGATCGAGGGCTTGCGGCAATCCGGCCTCGTTGGCGAGCTCCCCACGGGTCTGTGACGCCATGCGACACCCTGGTGCCGCGAGAGGAGGCGGGCCCGATCGGGCTTCAGGCTGAAGCCACCACGCCGGCCGCCCAGGACCGCCACTTTCCCCCAAAAGATTCGTTCGTATACTATATTCGATATTCGGGCGCCGTGGATGTCCGTGACCGCAGCTGAGATGGATGCGGGTCGTACGCAATCGCGTCGCCCTCATATGCGTCATCAGACCAGGGGGATCGCCCCTCGGTTCAGGGAGGGAAATTGATCGAACGTTCCGGCGGGGCGACGGCAACCGAGGGTCGGTTTTGTCCGTCTTCCCTCGCCTCCGCGGCCCGATGCCCGCTTCCGCCGCAGTGCTGATTGAATGAACCCGATCGCAAACGGCTCTGGGGAGGGTGTGACGATGTTCGACAAGGGACCAGGCAAATTTCGAAGGTCGGCGCTACCGCTGGCGCTGGCGACCATGATGGTCGCCGGGACGTATGTCGCGCTCGCGTCGACGTCCGCTTCGGCGGCGACGTCGGCCAGCGCGACGTTGTCGTCCAGCGCCGCCACCAACGGCGTCTGGCCCGGGGTCGGCAAGATCTGCGAACCGGGACCCGGCGGCGCCTCCTCGGTGCGGGGCGTGGGCTCGAAGACCATCCACATCGCCGTGTTCAACGACGCCGCCAACACCGTTGAGCCGGGACTCGAGGCCGAGTTCCCCCAGCAGGCCACGGCGTTCGCGGCCTGGTGCAACGCCTCAGGGGGCATCAACGGTCGCCACATCGTGATCGACAACCGTGACGCCGCGCTGTTCAACGCAGCGCAGCAGGCGACGGCGGCCTGCCAGAGCGACTTCATGGCGGTCGGCGGCGGAATGGCCCTCGACCAGCCGTCGGTCCCCATCCGTGAGAAGTGCGGGCTGGGGCAGATCAGCGGCTACGTCGTCTCGAACGCCTCCGATCTGGCCACCGACCAAGTCGACCCGAGCGGCATCAACACGGACTCGGTGACGGCGGGATGGTTCGGGGCGCTGGCCAAGGCCTACCCGCAGGCGGTCAAGCAGGCCGGCATGGGTGGGGCCGACACGCCGTCCGTCCTCCAGCCCGAGACGAAGTACGAGTTCGGCGCAGAGGCTCAGGGGTGGAAGGTCGTCGAGTTCCTTGAGCCGGGGGTCACGGTGGAGAACTGGGCGCCCTACGTCGAGCAGTACCAGACCAAGGGGGCCGAAGCACTGTGGCCCGCCGACACCGCCGACTTCACCCCGTTCGCCCAGGCGATGACGACCGCCGGTTATCACCCCGCCTTCGTCTTGCTGGGGACCCAGTTCGCCAACACCCAGACGCAGCAAGCGGTGGCCGCCAACCCCAGTCTGCCGCCGGTGTACGTCGAGACGTCGTGGTGGCCGCTCGTGATGGCCTCGCAGAACCCCTCGACCGAGCAGCTGGTCAACACCATGCACACCTACGCCAAGGGCGACACCATTGACTTCGACGACGAGGAGGGGGCCGAGGCGTGGCTCCTATGGGCGAAGGCGGCCTCGGCCTGTGGCGCCAGCCTCACGGTGACGTGCGTGTTGAACCACGCGGCTGCGGTGAAGAACTGGGACGCCGGCGGCATCGAGGCTCCGATTCCCACCTTGACACTCTCCAACAAGAACCCCCAGCCCTCGCCGTGCTTCGCCATCCTGAAGCTCGAGGCCAAGGGGATCGTCTACGACAAGGCGATCACCAAGCCCACGCAGTCCATCTGGAACTGCGATCCTAAGAACGTCGTACAACTGACTGCGCAGCAGCAGCAACAACTGAATTCCTTGTGAGCATGGATTCGACCGGCGGGGGCTGGTCCAATCTGCATAGTCTTGCCCGGGCAGGTGACTGATCATTCTGTCGGGGGACAGCCGTGCATGACTTCATCATCTTCACCATCGGCGGACTGGCAGCAGCGGGTATCTACGCGATAACGGCGAGCGGCCTGACCCTCACCTACACGACGACCGGGATCTTCAATTGGGCGCACGGCGCTATCGGGATGGTCTGCGCCTTCGCCTACTGGCAAATGAGCATCGGCTGGGGCTGGCCGGTGCTCGTCTCCATGCTCGTCTGCCTCTTCGTGCTGGCGCCGGTGATCGGCATCGTGATCGAAGCGGCGGTGATGCGCCGGCTCGAAGGGGTCTCGGACGCATCAAAACTGGTCGTCACTCTCGCCATCGCGCTCATGCTGCTGGGTCTCGCGCAGTGGATCTGGGACCCCACGACCTATCGGGCACTGCCCCCCCTCTTCAACAACGACACCTTGGTCCTGGGGTCGATCAGGATCTCCTACAACGACGTGACCGTCTTGATCCTGGCCCTGGTCGTCGCCATCGGGTTGCGGCTGTTCCTCTACCGCACCAGGACGGGCGTCACCATGCGCGCCAGCGTCGACGACCGGACGCTGACCTCGCTCAACGGGTCGAGCGCCATTGCCAATGCCCGCAACGCCTGGATCATCGGCTCCATGCTGGCCGCACTGGCGGGGATCCTCATCGCACCCACCCTCACCCTGTCGGCCTCCGCGCTGACGCTGCTCATCGTCAACGCCTACGCGGCGTCGGTCATTGGGCGCCTGCGCTCCATCCCGATGACCTTCGTGGGCGCGATCATCTTGGGCCTCTCCATCGCGTACTCGGTGGCCTATCTGCCCCAGAATCCCTACGTCCAAGGGTTCGAGAACGCGGTGCCCGCGATCATCCTCTTCATTGCCCTCTTGGTCCTGCCCCAGTCACGCCTACGCGGACACCGGCAGGTTCGGAGCCGCGAGCTCGCCTTCCGCCCGACGTGGAACGGAACCGGCCTGTTCTGCGCCGGGACGATCGTCGCCGCCGTCTTCTTGGCCACTACCGTCTCGACACCGGACTTGTTCAGCCTCAATCGCATGTGGGGGCTGGCCATCGTCGGGCTCTCGATCATCCCCATCGTCGGGTACGCCGGGCGACTGTCGTTGTGCCAGATGACCTTCGCCGGCATCGGTGCCACCATGGTGGGGCATCTGGGGGCCCAGGGGAACCCCCTCTCTCTACTGGCTGCGGCCGGCGTGTGCGCAGTGATCGGCGTCATCGTCGCCATTCCCGCCTTGCGACTCTCAGGCATCTATTTCGCACTGGCCACTGCGGCCTTCGCCATCACGATGGACAGCTGGGTCTTCGTACTCCCATCCTTCAACTTGTTCGGGCATCCCTACGCGCCCTTCGGCTCGGGGTCGCTCGTCTTCGCTCCCTTCCGCATCGGTTCGCTCGCGCTCAACTCCAAGACGTCGCAGTTCATCGCGGGGTCGGTGGCTTTCGTGATCCTCGTCGTGCTCGTTGTCGCCCTGCGGCGATCTGAGTTCGGGCAACGCCTCCTGGCCATGAAGGACAGCCCCGCCGCGTGTGCGACGCTCGGGATGAACGGCCGTGCGTCGCTCATCGGAGTCTTCGCCTTCTCGGCCGCCCTGGCGGGGGTCGGTGGCGGAATCTACGGCATGGAGCTCGGCAGCGCCGCGTCCGACGTCTTCCAGTTCTTTAGCGGGCTCTCCGTGCTCTTGGTGATGGTCGTCTTTGGTATCACCTCGTTCGGTGCGGCGGGATTGAACGGCGTGTACCAGGGTTCGCCGCTCTTCACCAATCTCTTCCCTTCCCTCACCCAGTTGCCACTCCTCCTCGTCGGTCTCGGCGGCGTCTTCGTGGGGACCACGCCCAACGGGACCATCCCGGGCAGCATCCGCCCGGTCTATCTGTCGGTGGCGCGACGTCGCTGGCTGGTGGCCCTGATCGTGGCGGTGGTCGGGGCAGCCTGGGCGCTTCGCCTGAGCGGGGTTATCGGCAACTGGACGATGGCGATCATCCTGGTGGTCGACCTCGCGCTGTTCCCAGTCCCGGCCTACGTCGCCGACTACCGGGCGAGGAACGCACCGCCTGCATTCGGCCTGCCCGAGCGCCGTTCGAAGGAGAAGCGGGACGCCTGGTTCGCCGAGGCGGTGTCCGACGAGGGTCCCGTCGGCTCGGCCGACCCGCTCGGGGCGCTGTCGGGGGCCGGAGGCAGTAGTGGGGCTTGAAATCGATGGGGTCTCGGTTCGCTTCGGGGGCTTGGCCGCGCTGTCCGACGTGTCGCTCGGCGCCGCTGAGGGTGCGATCACCGGATTGATCGGGCCGAACGGAGCGGGCAAGACGACCCTGTTCAACGTGGTGACGGGGATGCAGCGTCCCAATGCGGGGACGGTGCATCTCGAAGGTCGGGACTTGCGCGGGCTGTCGTCCTATCGCCGAGCCCGGCTCGGACTCGGCCGCACCTTCCAACGTTTGGAGCTCTTCGGGACCCTTACCGTCGCCGAGAACATCGGGGTCGCCGCATCCATCGCGCAGCGGGGAGTGGTGAAGGGCCGGTCGAAGACGATCCACGAAATCCGCGAGGAGCTGTTGGAGCGGCTCGGGCTGACGCCGGTGGCCAATGACCGAGCCGACACCCTGCCGACGGGGACCGGTCGCATCGTTGAGCTGGCGCGCGCTCTTGCCACCAAGCCCAAGGTCCTCCTCCTCGACGAACCGGCGGCCGGCCAGGACACAGATGAAACCGAGCGCTTCTCGGAGGTTCTGCGCCACCTGGCGAACGACGGACTCGCCATACTCCTGGTCGAACACGATATGGAACTGGTCATGAACGTCTGTCACACCGTCGTGGTCCTCGATTATGGCCGCGTCATCTGCACCGGCACGCCAGCCGAGGTCCGGGCCGACCCCATGGTCCAGTCCGCGTATCTCGGCACCGTATCGACAGCGGTGGCCGATGCCTGAATCCCTCTTGGAGTTCCGGGGAGTGCGGGCGGCCTACGAGGAAGTCGAAGTGATCCACGGGATCGACGCGACGTTCGAAGAGGGTGTCGTGACTGCGGTCCTCGGGGCAAACGGTGCCGGAAAGTCGACCCTCCTCGCACTGGCGGCCGGCATCATGGGACCGACTGAGGGTGAGGTCCGGTTCGCCGGCCAAAAAGTACGCGTGGGATCGACATCTTCGTTGGCCCGCCGTGGGCTCTGCCTGATTCCCGAGGGTCGCGGTGTGTTCCCGAACCTGACCGTGCGGGAGAACCTCTGGGTCATGACGCACAGCGGTTCGGGGCGGCGACACGTCGAACGTTGCGCGTTCGAACGGTTCCCGCGCCTGGCGGATCGCGCTGACCAACCGGCAGGGACGCTGTCGGGCGGCGAGCAGCAGATGCTGGCGCTAGCTCGCGCCGTGGCGACCAGCCCCCGGTTGCTCATGCTGGACGAGCTCTCTATGGGTCTTGCGCCCATCGTCGTCGACGAGCTCTACAACCATGTCGTCCAGCTGGCCGCGGAGGGCATCACCGTCGTGGTGGTGGAACAATTCGCACGTACCGCGCTCTCGGTTGCAACCTCGGCCATGGTGATGGCGAACGGACGGATCGTCCACACCGGGGCGGCAAGCGACGTGGAGTCGGTGCTCCACTCTGCCTATCTTGGACCCGTTCAACCAGCGCCGGCCGGTTCGCCCGCACACAACGGGACGTCGGATCACACCGACACGGGAGCGGGAGCCCAGTAGGAACCCAGGTCTCGACGACGGCATTGCTTCAAGAGGCAGGAGGATTTCGGCCCTCTACCGAGCCGGAGCGGGGTCGAACGACCCACGCCCCATCTGGTCGCGCACCGTGATCACCGGAGCATTCGTCAGCGTTCGGCGCTGCCAATTCGCGCCGTCGACGACGAGGGTGTGACCGGAGATGAACCGGGCGAAGGGCGAGGCGAGGAAGGTGGCGGCCCAGCCGAGCTCTTGAAGTCGCCCCACCCGAAGCGCCGGCTGGCAGGCGTCCTTTTCGTTGGTCCGGTCAAGGTTGCCCTTGATGTCAGCCGTCATGTCCTGGTGAGGGAAGAGGCCGGGCACCAATCCGTTCACCTGGATCCCATAGGGGCCCCATTCCACAGCGAGCGTCTCCACCATGTTCTTCACGCCCGCTTTCGCCGCGGCTGAGTGAGCGAACCCGGGACCTCCCGTCCAGGCGTAGGAGGCCCCGACGTTGACGATGGACCCGGCCGTTCCAGCTTCGATATGACGCCGGGCGAACTCACGCGAGCAAAAGAAGGTGCCGTTGAGGGTGATGTCGACGACGGTCCGCCAAGCGTTGGGGGACATGTCCTCCGCGGGCACCGGAAAGTTCGCTGCCGCATTGTTGATGAGCACGCCGGGGAGGCCAAATGTTGCGGTGGCCTCGTCGAAGGCGGCGCCGACCTGATCGGCGTCACGGATGTCGCACGCCACCCCGAGCACGCGTGCCCCGAGTGCCTCGATCGCTTCCCGGCCGGCGCCGAGATGCTCGGCTTTCCGACTGGCGATGACCAGGTCGGCCCCCAGCCGCGCAAACTCGGTGGCAATGGCCTTGCCGAGCCCCGTCCCGCCGCCGGTGACGAAGACACAGCTCCCGACGTAGGTTCCTGCGGGCAAGGCCAGCGTTCCCACGGGTGGCGGCTCGGGAAGTCCGCTCTGTTGGGTCATGATCAGCTCCCCGTGTAGTGCGGCTCGCGTCCTTCGGCGCCGGCCGCTCGGAATTCGGCGAAGTCAGACGACTTGTTGATGAAGGTCTGGTAGATCAGCTCGTCCTCCATGGAGGACCGTATCCCGGGTTCACTCAGGTGTCGCAAAACGCGGCGGGCCATCTTGACCGTGACCTTCGGCGAGGCCGCGATCTTGTTGGCAATCTCCCATGCCGTTTCGTCGAGTGCCTCGGGTGGCACGATACGCGAGACGATCCCGTGGCCGTAGGCCTCCTCGGCACTCATAGCGCGCCCCGTCAGCACGAGGTCGCTGGTCACGCCGCTCCCACAGATCTCGTAGAGCCGCCCCATGCCGCCGGTGTCAGGTATGACACCATGGCCGACTTCAGGCAGCATGAACCGAGTCCCCTCTGCCGCGATCCTGATGTCGCACAACAGGGAGCGCTGGAAGGATCCGCCGATAGCCCATCCGTGGATGGCCACGATGATCGGCGCATCCAATTCGAAGACCTGCAGGATGCCCCGATGGCCACGGCTCATCAGCTCGTGATGACTGAGGGACGTGGCGTTGTTCCCGATGACGGACACGTCCCGGCCTGACGACCACGCCTTCCCCTCGCCTCGCCAGATGATGGCGCGCACTTCAGGACGGCCCTTGAGTTCGCTGAGGATCTCGAACAAGCGGGCGTCCATATCGTCATCGAACGCATTGCGTTTGTCCGGATTGTTGTTGGTGATCGCGGCGACTGGACCGTTCACCTCGAGCAACACCTTGTCTGTCATCACGCTCCCTTCCTTCGCCGATGACGAACGCCGGAAGTCGGCGTCCTCCCCGGGTCGTCAAGATTCATGGCTGCCTCCCACATAAGACTCGGCGAGCAAGGCGACCGCCGCCGCGGCTGCCTCCTCTCAGACGGAGGCGGATCGCCGAATGTGAGCTGACGGCTCAGGTTGCGGTCCCCAGGGCGAAGGTACAGTCCTTCGTGAGGTGAATCGAGATCCGCGTGCGTGGATCTGATTTCCCCCTGGTTCATACATTCGTATACTATATTTGAAATCCGGTACCGTATTCTCAGGCGCTGCAAGCTGTCACGGGGGATTGGATACACATGACCCTTGGCATGCGCCATATATCTGGGAGTTCTCGGTTCGGAAGGGCAGACACAGTGCATCGCCTTTGGAACGCGGCCATCCCGTACACCCCTTCCGAAGGCACTGAGACGCGGACGCGGCGTGCCTGACGCCATCACCGACGAGGGGGTCGCCCGGCTCCGGCAGCGCATCGGAATTGCGCGTCCGCACACGAATCCGCCCCACTACCGCAGTCCCAACGAGGACGCCTTCCGGCACGTCGCCGAGGCCTACGGCGACAACAACCCCCTGTGGTGCGATCCGTCCTACGGCGCCGGAACCAGGTGGGCCGGTCCCATCGCGCCCCCTCATCTCGTGGGTGGGGACACCCTCATCGGGGAGGACGAGATCTCCGCTCTCGAAGGCGAGACGAAGGCCCTGATGAAGGGTGACCCGCTCGGAGGTGTCCACGCCTTCTATTCGGGATCGTTCCGGGAGTGGTGGAACCCGCTCCGCCCGGCCATGCGGGTGACCCGCCGCAACGCCCTGGTCGGGGTGCACGACAAGATCGGTGAGTTCGCTGGTCGCACCGTCCACGAGTGGCTGGCCGAAGTCTTCGCCGCAGCCGACGGTCCCGTCCTCTCCGGGCAGTACCGCCTGATGATCCGGGCCGAGCGAGAGAAGGCGACCGAGCGGAAGAAGAACGACGAGGTTGAGATCCGCGCCTACACCGACGACGAGATCGCCGCCATCGGCGAGGCCATTGCAGGAGAGAGAGACCGCCGGCGCGGCGCCGACCCGCGCTGGTGGGAGGACGTGAACGAGGGTGACGAGCTCCCGCCACTCGTCAAGGGACCGATGCGGGTCACCGACATGGTCGTGTGGCACACCGGAATGGGCATGGGGCTCTATGGCGTGGCGGCACTGCGTCTTGGTTACGACCAGCTGCAACGCATGCCTCGGTTCTTCGTACCCGATGACCTCAACATCCCTGACGTGCAGCAGCGCGTGCACTGGGACCCCGAATGGGCCCACAGGGCGGGCAACCCCGCCTGTTACGACTACGGCCGCATGCGCGAGACCTGGCTGATCCATCTATGCACCGATTGGATGGGTGACGACGCCTGGCTGTGGAAGCTGGACTGCCAGTTCCGCAAGTTCAACTACGTGGGCGACACCCATTGGATGCACGGGACGGTCACACGGAAGTTCCTCGGGGAAGGAGATCGGCCGGCCGTCGACCTCGACGTCTGGGGAGAGAACCAGCGCGGCGAGACGACGACGCCGGGACACGCGACCATCCTCCTGCCTTCCCGGGAGCACGGGGAGGTACGTCTCCCGCAGCCGCCGGGCGGAGCCACCTCCTGCCAGGATGCCCTCGACGCCTTGGCCGAGCGATTCGCCGCGGAGGAACAGCAGTGAAGCCGTACCCCGACATGCCGAGCGGGCTCACGCTCCAACATGACGGACCGGTCCTTCGGTTGCAGCTCAACCGGCCGGAGCGTCGCAACAGCCTCACCGACGCCATCGTCTATGCGCTGACCGACACGGTGGACGCCGCCGCCAGTGACGAGTCCGTACGGGTCATCCACCTGGGAGGTGAGGGCGAGCACTTCTCCTCTGGCTTCGATCTGGCGGAGCGGACACCCGGTCCCGACCGTCCCCGGGTGGGCTCGGTGCACCGGCGCATGAACGGGCAAGTCAATCGGCTCATCCCTGCCATGCTGACGTGCCAGACACCCATCGTCTGCACCGCCCGCGGCTGGGTCATCGGCCTGGGTCTCGACATCCTGCTCGCCACGGACTTCGCCGTGGTGGCGGACGACGCCCGGCTCTGGGCTCCCTTCACGACCTTCGCGTTCACACCCGACAGTGGCGCCAGCTGGCTGTTGCCTCGTCTCGCGGGCGTAGCCCGCGCCCGCGAGATGCTCATGTTGGGCGAGAAGGTCTCGGGAGCGGATGCCGCATCGTGGGGGCTGGTCCACCGCGCCGTGCCGGCGGGCGACCTGGACGCCGTCTCCCAGGAGCTCGTCGATCGCCTCGCTGCCGCACCAACGGTCGCAGTCGGCCTCACCAAGCTGTTGCTGCACCGCGCGCTCACCTCCGAACTCAACGGCCACCTGGCCGATGAGGCGTGGGCGATGGAGGTTGCCAGCCGCTCGGAGGACTTCCGCGAGTACGGGCAAGCGACCAAGGAGAAGCGCGCACCCCGCTTCACGGGGCGATAACCCACCGCCGCGGGCCGAGCGCACCCGCAAAACCAGGCGGGGCCGTTCGGATATAATATTCAAGATGGAATTCGCGGCGGCAGAGTCGGGAGCGGTATCCGCGGCAGGACGGCCCCTCGAAGGTGTCCGCGTGCTGGCTGTCGAGCAGATGCAGGCACTCCCGTACGCCACCCAGCTTTTGGCGCGCCTCGGTGCTGACGTCGTCAAGATCGAACCGCTGGCCGGCGAGCTCGGCCGGGCGTCGCTACCGGCAATGTCGGACCCTGGAGGGCGCTCCGTCGGGGCGACCTTCCTGCGCAACAACTTCAACAAACGAAGTATGTGCGTCGACCTCAAGCAGGCCGAGGGACGTCAACTCGTACTCGACCTGGCCCCGCGCTTCGACATCTTTGCAGAGAACTTCAAGGCGGGGGCGATGGATCGCATGGGACTCGGCTACGACGACCTCGTGGCGGTCCATCCGCAGGTCATTTACGTGTCGGTCTCGGGCTTCGGCAACTCCGTGCCCAGCCCCTACCGTGACTGGCCCGCCTTCGCTCCGATCGTCGAGGCCATGTCGGGTGTCTACGAGATGAAGCGTAGAGACGACCTCCCGCCGGTGGTGTCGCCCGTCGGTGCGCTCGGTGACATCGGGGCGGCGCTGTACACCTCCATCGGGATCCTCGCGGCTCTCCGGGACCGAGACCGGACAGGACGACCCGCATACGTTGACGTCGCGATGCTCGACGCGGTCATGGCCATGACCGATATCGTCACGAACTACTGGTCGATGGGTATCGATGATGGCGACTCCGGTACCGTCATCAACCATGGCTTTCGTGCCGCCGACGGCTGGTTCGTCATGCAGGTGGGCCGCGTCCACGTCTTCGAGCGTCTCGCTCACCTCATCGGACATCCCGAATGGATCACCGACGAGCGTTTCGCGACTCCGTACGGCTGGGTCCAACACCTCGACGAGACCATCCGCCCCGCCATCGAGAAATGGGCGGCCGGGCGGAGCCGACAGGCCGTGTGCGAAGCCCTGAGCGAGGCCGGCATTGCCGCCGGCCCCTGCGCCCGGGCCGAGGAGTTGGTTGCCGATCCTCACGTCACCGCTCGTCGGATGCTCGTAGGCATCAAACGGACGGATGGCGTCGACCAACCAGTCCTGGTCCCCGGCAACCCCGCGCTGATCGTCGACCGCGGCGACCATCGTGACCAGCGGATCCCGTGGCTCGGAGAACACACGGACGAGGTCTTGCGCGAAGAGCTCGGGCTGACCGACGCCGCGATCAAGAGCCTGCGGTCGTCTGCAGTGGTCGCCTAGGCGGCTCCGGTTGACCGTGCCAGAAGACACCGAGGCCGACCGAGTGCCGGACGATCGACGACCTCGGACGATCCCCGAGACTCTGCAGCAGGCAGCTGACGTCTACGGGGACGACGAGGCCCTTGTAGACGCGACGACCCGGCTCTCGTTTCGGGACTTGGCCGAACGCGTCGACCTCGCGGCGCGTGCGCTGGTGGCGAGCGGCATCGAGCGCGGCGATCGCGTGGCCCTGTGGGCACCCAATAGCGCCGCATGGGTGATCACGAGTTTCGCCGTGTACACGATCGGCGCGGTGCTGGTGCCTCTCAACACCCGATACCGCGGCGAGGAAGCGGGCCACGTGCTGCGCACCTCGCGGGCGCGCCTCCTCTTCGCCGTGACCGACTTACTCGGCTCCGACCTCGTGGCGTTGCTGGCCGACGAGCCCGTACTCGATGCCCTCGAGGAGATCGTGGTGCTGGAAGGACCGCCGCGGCCGGGGTGCACGACGCTCACCGAGTTCAGCGCCCGGGCCACCGATGCGCACGGCCCCGAGGTGGAACGCCGCCGGGCCGCCGTGGCCGAGGACGACGCATCCGACATCATCTTCACCTCGGGCACGACCGGCAAGCCCAAAGGCGCGGTGTTGGGGCACGGCGCCAGTGTCCGCACGTACTTGGCGTGGTCAGAACTGGTCGGTCTGCAGAGAGGCGACCGCTACCTCGTGGTCTATCCGTTCTTCCACACGGCCGGGTTGAAGTCCGGCGTTCTGGCCTGCGTCCTGCGTGGTGCGACCATCCTGCCCCACGCCGTGTTCGACGTCCTGCCGGTGATGGAGCGCGTGGCGTCGGAACGGATCACCACGTTGCCCGGGCCTCCGACGGTCTTTCAATCCATCCTCAATCATCCCGACTTTGCGTCGTTCGACCTGTCCTCCTTGCGCCTCTCGGTGACCGGGGCCGCCACCGTCCCGGTGGACGTGATTCGCCGGATGCGCGACGAGCTGCGTTTCGAGACCGTCGTCACCGGCTATGGCCTGACCGAGACGACGGGCACGGTCAGCATGTGCCGCCACGACGACGCGCCCGAATTGATCGCCACCACGGTGGGTCGCCCCCTGCCTGGGGTCAGCGTGCGCATCGCTGACGACACCGGCCAGCCCGTCGGGTCGGGCGAGCCCGGTGAGATCCTTGTCCGCGGGTTCAATGTCATGAAGGAGTATTTCGAAGATCCGGCGGCGACGAAAGAGGCGATTGACGAGGATGGATGGCTCCGCACCGGGGACATCGGCTTCGTCGGCACGGACGGCAACCTGCGGATTACGGACCGCAAGAAGGACATGTACATCGTCGGCGGTTTCAACGCCTATCCCGCGGAGATCGAAGGCATCATCATCCGCCATCCACAAGTGGGCCAGGTCGCGGTGGTGGGCATGCCTGATGTTCGGCTGGGGGAGGTCGGAGTCGCCTTCGTCGTGCCGCGTCCCGGTCAGAGGGTCGACCCCGACGAGCTCGTGGCATGGTGCCGTGACCACATGGCGAATTTCAAAGTCCCGCGGTCTGTACGGATCGTCGACTCGCTCCCGCTGAATCCCACGGGCAAAGTCATGAAGTTCGAGCTGCGCGCCCAGCTCGCCGGATGACCTCGGGCTCCGTCGGGCGGACGTCGTCGTCGATCGTCTGGTTCAGGTCCACGCCACGATCGGCCCGGCCACCTCGATCATTTCCGACAGCTGACTCGGGTCGGTGGCCAGGGTGAAAGGTGGGCCTGCCGGTTGTCCGCCGAGCACCAGCCGGCGCAGCCGTTCCAGGTGGGCCTCGGCATCGAGGCGATCGCCATCGGGATCCCACGCCTCGACCGGGACAGCGATTCCGAGCGCGGCCGCCGCGTCCACGACCGAAGCGGTTGCCTCCGCGTCGGCGTTATCGATCACGGCCAATGCCGGACGGCCGGGGTGGCGGAGCAGCGAGACGGCGACGCAAGCCGCGGCGAACCCCCTGACTGAGGCCGGCGGGACGATCACCGCCCCGAGCCGGGTCGTGCCGAGCGTGCGTGCCACCCAGAAGCCGGCGTCGCCGGCGTCGGCCGCAACCAACGCACCGGCGGTGACACATTCCGCGTAGTGCAACGTCGCCCGGCTGGGTGGCAGCGGACTCGCGGCGACACGCCAACCCCGTTGGGTCACCTCGGCCAGGCGCGCCCGCAGCGGTGGCATGGTCAACGGTGGGCGACGGCCGGGACTGCACCGTTCGGCAAGCGGAGCCAGGGCAGCCGGTGGAACGGTGAGCGCGGGAGCCAGCCGCCATCGCTCCTCGGGCGACTCAGCTAGGTCCAGGCCCGTCGCGATGATCAGGTCGGCGCGATCGAGTTCGCTGAGCAAGAAGTCGTCGGCCTGCAGCCCGACCGTCGCCAGATGGTGCCGGCTCCTCCAGTCGAACACACCCTTCGCTCCCCAGGTGTTCAAGACGCCGACCCCGGCCGAGACCGCCAGATCGTGCAAGCCAGGGACGGCACCGTCGCGGATGACGCCGGGACCGGCCAACACGACCAGGGCGGCGGCGGCGCTCGCGGCCTCGATCATTTCGTCGGCCGGCTCGATCCAATTGTCGTCGCGTGCACGGGGCGGCGGCATCGAGCCCTCGACCGGCTGATCCGGGTCGAGGGTGATGCGGAGCTCCACCTCCCCGAGGGACGACAAGGCGGGAACCGCGGCCACCAGCGCGTCTGGCGAGGCCACCACAAAGCTGAGGCAGGGCCCGGCATCGAGTCCGGGCATCCAGAACACGCCGTCGCCTCGGTGAGCCGCGGCGCGGACCCCGTGCACTCTTTGGTGGGCGGCGGCGAACAGCGGTGCCGCAGCGCCGGCCACCGGTACCACTTCGAGCGCTCCGAAAGGTGCTCCGTACGTGGCGTCGATGCCCGACACACGCGCCACCCGTCGCCACAGCTCGGCCACCGGGACGACGGTCACGTGGTGAACTCGGCCGCGGCGGAGCGCCGCGTCAACCCGCCCCGGACCCTTCAATCGTGGCCCACTGCGGCTCCCGCTTCTCGGCGAAGGCCAGGGGGCCCTCGACCTGGTCGGGATGGCCCCACATGGAGACCAGCTCGGTGGCGCCCGCCCTGCAGGCGTCGGTGAGCCCCCGCTCGAGGGCACCCCACAGCGCGCGCTTCGTGGCCGCCATGGCGGCGGGCGAATTGCGGGCGATCTTCTCGGCCAGCTCCTGGGCCTCCTCGCGCAGGCGTTCGGGCGGTTCGACGACCTGGCTGATCATGCCCAGCGCGAGCGCGCGCTCGGCCGACATGCGCTCGTGCCGTCCGACCAGGGCCATGCGCAGCACCGCCTCGAAGGGCATGCGCCGGGCCAAGCCGATCAGCTCGTAGGCGGCCACCTGGCCCACCGACACGTGGGGGTCGAAGAATGTGGCGTCGGACGCCGCCAGCACGATGTCGGCGTCGGCGATCCAGTGGAATCCCCCACCGGCGCAGATCCCGTTCACCGCCGTGATCACCGGCTTCCACACGTCGTTGTGCCAGGACGTGAAGTGGAAGTCGAACTTCTCGCTCGACTCGCGATAGCGCTCGAACCCGATGCCGTCGGATGCGATCTCGATCACGTCCACGCCCGTCTGAAAGGCCTTGCCCTCTCCGGTGTGCACGATGACGCGCACCGCCGGATCAGCATCCAACTCCTTCCAAGCCTCGGCGAACTCATCGCGCATGGCATTGTTCATGGCATTGAGGCGCTCAGGTCGATTGTTGATCAACCAGCCAACCGGGCCGTGGCGCTCGAGCTTCAGGGTTTCATACGCCATTGCGAGTCCCTCTCGTTGTTCTCGTCGTCACCCTGGAGGGGGGATCCTGCGGTCGTCGGCGCGATCCACTGCGGCTCCCGCTTCTCGGCGAAGGCCAGGGGGCCCTCGACCTGGTCGGGATGGCCCCACATGGAGACCAGCTCGGTGGCGCCCGCCCTGCAGGCGTCGGTGAGCCCCCGCTCGAGGGCACCCCACAGCGCGCGCTTCGTGGCCGCCATGGCGGCGGGCGAATTGCGGGCGATCTTCTCGGCCAGCTCCTGGGCCTCCTCGCGCAGGCGTTCGGGCGGTTCGACAACCTGGCTGATCATGCCCAGCGCGAGCGCGCGCTCGGCCGACATGCGCTCGTGCCGTCCGACCAGGGCCATGCGCAGCACCGCCTCGAAGGGCATGCGCCGGGCCAAGCCGATCAGCTCGTAGGCGGCCACCTGGCCCACCGACACGTGCGTGTCGAGAAACGTGGCGTTGGACGCCGCCAGCACGATGTCGGCGTCGGCTACGAAATGCAGCCCGCCGCCGACGCACGTCCCGTTCACCGCCGCGATGACGGGCTTCCACACTGAGTTCTGCCAGGACGTCAAGCGCAACTCGGCACGGCGCGTGCGCCCGGACTGCTTGCGAAGCGCTTCGGGATTTCGGCTGAGCTGAACCACGTCCAAGCCGGTCTGGAACACCCCGCCCTGTCCCGTGTTCACGATCACCCGTACGTGCCGATCTTCGTCCAGCTCGCGCCAGGCTGCCTCGAGCTCGTCGAGCATGACGGCATCCATGGCGTTGCCGGACTTGGGGCGATTGAAGATGAGCCATCCGACGGGACCCTCGCGTTCGATCAGAAGTGTGGAGTACTCGTTCAACTGCGCGGCACCTCCCGCCACGGCAGCGAGGCATACGGGTCCGGCTCGCGGGGCAACCCGAGAACACGCTCGCCGAGAATGTTCTTGTTGATCTCGGTCGTCCCTCCCTCGATGGTATTGGCCCGGCTGCGCAGCATCCCCCGGACTTCGTAGGGCAACGATGCGGCATAGTCACCCAAGTCCCCCACCCAGGCGGTCGCCGTCATGCCCAGTACCGAAGTGACCGCAAGCTGGATGCGCTGGTTCAGCTCACCCTGATGAACCTTGCCGACCGAGCTCTCCGGACCGGGAGGGCGTCCGGCGCGGGCCTGGCTGCGTACCCGCTGATTCGTCCATTCCCGGACACGCTCCTCGCAGTAGAGGCGCATGACCTCGTCCCGGAGCACGGCGTCGTCCCACCCACCCGTTCCCGATTCAGCACTCCGGCGCTTTGCCAGCCGGATGAGATAGCCAACACCCGACCCTCCGATGCGGTCCACACCACCCGAGCCGGCGCCCGACACCATCTGACGCTCCCCAGACAGGGTGGAGTTGGCGACCTTCCACCCGGCACCCACGTCGCCCACTCGACACGTGTCGGGGACCCGGGCCGCGTTGAGGAAGACCTCGTTGAAATCGACCTCACCGCCCATGTGACGTAATGGGCGAACCTCGACCCCGGGTTGGTGCAGATCGATGAGGAAGTACGTCAGCCCCTGGCGCTTGGGGACTTCGACGTCGGTGCGGGCAAGCAACACGGCCCAGTCCGAGAGGTGCGCCCATGTGGTCCACACCTTCTGACCGGTGATCGTCCAGTCGTCCCCGTCTCGCTCTGCCCTGGTAGCCAGGGATGCGAGGTCCGAGCCGGCACCCGGCTCACTGAAGAGCTGGCACCAGGCCTCTTCGTTGCGAACGATCGGAGGGAGAAAACGAAGCCTCTGCTCCTCGGTCCCGTCCGCGAAGAGGGCGGGTGCAGCCAAGTTGAGTCCAAGCGGGTTGAGACGACCCAGGTTGAACGGGCTGAGCTCCTGTTCGACCCGTCGGGCGGCATCCGGGGTGAGATCCAGTCCGCCGTACACGCGAGGCCAGGTCGCAGCGACCAGCCCGGACCTTCCAAAAGCGGGGTACCACTCCTCGTAATCGGCCCTCGATCTGACTTCCCGGACCGCGGCCGGTCCGCCCCGACGACCGGCTTCGACCCAGGCCGCGGGAAGCGCCGACGGAATCCAGGACCGCACCGCCTCGACGACCTCGTCGACGGAGGCGTTGGGGGATACCGACAGAAGCCCTCCGGTGTCGTCTCTGGTCGGGGTCACAATGAGCTGCTCCGTCATCGGCTCATTCGGCCCGTGAGCGCGCCATGACAGCACCACCTGTCCCTCTCGGAGGTCGCCCACCTGGTCGACCCGCCCTGCGGTCATTGCACACGAACACCTCGGCCAAGTGTCCCACTCGTCAGATTGTATATTTTATCATGTCGTCCGTTCTGCAGCGGGAGGCATTCGCCGGTCGCGTTCCTCGCGGCGCCATCCTGGCGTGCCAGCGCAGCAGCGAAAGCGCCGGTCTGGACTGCAAGGTCGCATAAGATATACGTATGCCATCGCGGACTCCTCGTACCGGCACTGCAGCCGCGGGTCGATCGAACGGAACTCGTGAGGCAAAGATCATCCGCACACCGAGTGGGGAGCACATCGCCTCACACATCCGGAGGTTGATCTTCGAAGGGGAGCTGCGCCCCGGCATGCGGGTCCCACAGGATGCCATTGCTCAGGAGCTCGGCGTGAGCCGGATACCGGTACGCGAGGCGCTCATCGTGCTGGAGCGCGAGGGCTGGGTGACCAACGAGATGCACCGAGGTGCCTTCATCAACAGCCTCGATGAACCGACCGTTCACGATCACTACGAATTGTTCGGTTTGATCTATGGGTTTGCAGCAAAGCGTGCCCTGGCACGTGCCGGCGACGACCTCCCCCGTCAACTCGGCGCCATCCAGACGCAGTTCGCGCGGGCCACGACGGCGGACGAACACTACGACCTCTCGATCGCATTTCACAGCCTCATAGTGAAAGGCGCGGCATCGCCCCGCATCAACGTCGCACTTCGAGCCATGTCCGCGCTGGTTCCCGGTAATTTCTTCGAGGAAGTGCCCGAGGCGGTGGAAGTAGAGAGTCGGGGGCTGGCAGCGATCACCCGGGCGATGAAGCAGGGAGACGGGGACAAGGCATCCGCCGAGTACGTCAAGATGATGCGAAACGTAGGAAACAAGGTGGCACAGCTCTTCCGGGAGCGCTCCCTGTTCGAGTCGGCAGAAATCACGGCCTGACGGTCGAGAAGTCGAGCGCCCTTCCGCCACGTGCTCACGCACCCTTTTCGCGGTGTCGCCATCGCCGGCGTCCACAACACGGTGCAGGCGCGCCGGCTTCCGGACCACGACTCGACCTCGATCGCGCTGGCTGGGGCACTGGGCGCGCTCAGCGACGCCGGCATCTCACCGCGCGAGGTCGACGGTATCGTCGGACCTGACTGCGCACAGATCGCTCTCGAGCTCGGTCTCGGTCCCTGTACCCGGCGACCCGGCTCACTGGGGATCCCGACGGTTCTCGACGCGGCCGCACTGATCACAACCGGCCAGTGCGACGTCGTGGTGATCGCTGCAGGGGGTGCCGGGATCCACGTCGACCGGAGCTCGACCGCTCCCTGGACGCGGCCGGCAAACGAGCTGGTCGTGGGTTACGGGCTCTTCACGGCTGCCGAATTCGCCTTGATGGCACGCCGTCACATGCTCACGTACGGCACCACGCCCGAACAGCTGGCCGCCGTCGCGGCCACAGTTCGCACCAATGGGCACTCGAACCCCGATGCCGTGTACTACAACCGGGGCCCGTTCACACCCGCCGACATCCTTGCTTCGCGTATGATCGCCGACCCATTTCACCTGCTTGACTGCGCCATGACCTCAGAGGGTGGCTGCGGCATCGTGCTCGTAGCCGCCGAGCGGGCGGCGGAATGCGAGACACCGGTCTGGATCCTCGGCGGAGCCAGTGACTCCTTCGGACCCGCGTACACGGTCGCACCGGTATGGGACTTCCGACCCCGACCCGACTCCGATCCCGCCGGGATGGTGGGCGCTCGCGCTGCCAGGCGGACTTTCGCGATGGCCGGACTCACGCCGGCTCAAGTGGATGTCGCCGAACTGTACGACCCGTTCTCGTTCGAGGTCATCAGGCAGCTGGAAGCATTCGGCTTCTGCCCTCCCGGCGAGGGTGGACCGTTCGTCCAGGACGGCAACATCGCGCCCGGCTCCGTGCTTCCCGTCACCACGGACGGCGGGACCATGTCGTTCAGTCATCCGGGAATCAGTGCGCAGCAGTTGCAGCGGGTCATTCGGGCGGCTCTGCAGCTGCGCGGCCTGTGCGCCACCAACCAGGTCGCCGGAGCGGAGGTCGCTCTCTGCTCGAACGGGGGTGCCGGCGCCTTGTTCTGTGACGTGTTGCTCCTGGGCCGAGAGCGCCCATGAGCCTCTTGATTCCGCAAGCGAAGGGCATCCCCGCCCCTCGCCCGAGCCGTCGCAGCGAGGCCTACTGGGAGGGATGTCGCCGACACCGCCTGCTCTACCAACAGTGCGCCGACTGCGGCTATCGGGGCCTCGGTGCCTTCACCGTCTGCGCCCAGTGCCATGCGACGTCACCAATCTGGGTCGCCAGTGCCGGCCGGGGCAGCCTCTACAGCTGGACAGTGGTGTGGCACCCTCCCAATCCGTCGTTCGGCGTACCGTACGCCCCGGCCGTCGTCCGACTGGACGAAGGAGTCTGGATGATGAGTGCCGTCATCGGTTGCGAGCCGGACGCACTGCACGAGGACATGCGGCTCGTCGTCGAATTCCATGCGGCATCCGACGAGATCACCCTTCCGTATTTCGCTCCCGCCACGGGGGGTCAGGAGTGACCGACGAGGTGGTCCCCGTGAACGAGAAGGTCTACATCCACGAGTACATCGACATCATCGGGCACAACCGAGGGCGCTACATGTACCACATGACCGCGAATTGGAGCCCGACGGCACAGGAGGAGCGTCACCAGCTCTGCTACGGCGTGTGGGGCGTCGTGGGCAGCACCGGTAGCTGGCCGCAGGTGGTCAACCTCTGGGAGGAGGACGGGTTCGGCGGCCTGGCTCGGTCCTTCGGCCACGAACTTGGGCATCAGGATCTGCAAGACCCAAAGCTGGCGGCGTGGTGGGCGGCGGCCGCAGAGCTGAGGGCGGGAGGCGTGGATCGCCTGCTCACGCCGGCGCCATGGATGCCGACCATTGAGCAGGCCTGCGCGGCCGGCATCCGGGGTGATGTCTACGCCCACGAGCAGATCAAGGTGGCGAGAGGAAGCTCGGCTCGCTACTTGGACTTTGTCCAGCGCGACACGATCCCTGTGATGAGTGAATTCGGGTGGAAGCTGGCGGGAGCCTGGGAGACGGCGCTGGCCGACGACAGCGAGTGCTTTCTACTGTGGGCCGTCCCCACATGGCAGGACTGGGCCGACCGCGAAAGGGCGCGGCGTGACCACAAGGGACTGGTCGAGCTGGAGGCGCAGAACTTGGCGTCAACTGAGCGCACGAGCCGAATCCTGCTGGTGGAGGCGGCGCTCTCACCGATGCGCCTGGGTCGCCAGCCGTCTCGGGCCGACCGAACCGAGGCATGGGACGGCTGAAACCGCCGCGGGCGAACCTCTGACCTATCGACCCCGAAGGGACGCGTCGATCTCGACGCCAGAATCGCCGGTTGTTCCCTTGGCCACCAGTTGCCGGCGCAGCACCTTGCCGACCTCGCTCTTCGGTAACTCGTTCACGTGCCGGAACGCAACGGGGATTTTGTAGGCCAGAAGGTGGTCCCGGCAGAGACGATCCAGCTCCACGTCGGGCGCGTCACCGACGACGAAGGCCACCGGCACCTCACCCAGGCGTTCATCGGGCAGACCGACGACCGCCACCTCGCTCACGCCGGGCGAGAGGAGCAGGACCTCCTCGACCTGACCTGGAAACACCTTGTTCCCGCCACGATTGATGACGTCGCCAACGCGACCTTCGAGCCAGACAAAGCCATCATCGTCAATCCGGGCGAAGTCCCCGGTGCGGACGTATCCCTCCGGATCCAATCGATCATCGAGGCTTTCGCCGTCTGCGTACCCAGAGGCCATCCGCGGTGGCTTGACCAGCAACTCCCCTACGGTATCGGCCGGAGCCACGAACCCGTCCTCCCCCACCACCTTGATCGCCACCCCGGGGTGAGGACGGCCCACGGCTCCGATCTTTTCGGGGTGATCCCGGGCATCGGCCGCGGTCCATCCGATGACTTCTCCGATTTCGGCCTGGCCGTAGCCATTCAGCACCGTCACGCCGAACTTGTCAGAGAATCGACGGGCCGCAAGGGGCGAGAGCGGCGCGGTGATGCTCCTCACGTAGCGCAGCGGCGTCAGATCGGTGACATGGAGATCGTCGGCGAGCATCACCATGGCGGCAGGTGGCAAGACGGTGGAGCGAATGGAGAAACGTCCGACCAGTGTGGCGAACTCCAAGGTGCTGAACCGATCCATGAGGACGACCGAAGCTCCGGCCCGCAATCCGAACAGGACGTTGTAGATGCCCGCATTGAGCGCCAGGGACACTGGTACGAGGTTCGGTGATGGACGACGAGCCGGATCTGCCGGCCGGCCCCGTAACGGGCCGAGGACACGGTCGAGCAGCTCCAGGTATCCGCCGTGCGTCTGGAGGATCGGCTTCGGCCGCCCAGTGGTTCCCGACGTCCAGGTCACAAAGGCCGTGTCCTGTTCGTAGCGGGTGGGCGCCACACCCGTGAGGCGTACTCCGGCTGCGCCGATCACGGCGGCGGGAGCAGTTGACGAAAGGACGTGGTCCAACTCGGTCTGTGGCTGTCGCGGGTTGGCCGGCACGAACACCGCCCCCGCCAGCCAGACTCCGAACATGGCAAGGACGAACTCAGGTCCATTGGGCAGCTGCACGACCACCGCCTGGCCCGGCTGGACCCCGGCGGACCGTAACTGTGTGCCGGTCCTCGCGGCTTCGAGGCGCGCGGTGCCGGCAGAGACGGTCCGATCCACGGTGCTGATCAGGTCCTCGCGATCGGAAAAGGGATGGGTGGTCAACAGGTCGGCCAGATTGCCGGTGGCGCCCGTCACGACAGGGCCACTCCGCCCGATGGGCGCCCGCGGCGAGCGGATGGAGCCAATCGTCCCTCCCCGCTGCGGCGTTCGCCGACGGTCAGGAGGTGGGCCAGCGGCTCAGACACGAGGACATCCTTTCCGAGGGCTTCTCACCGTCCTGGCTCTCGGCAAAACGCAATTGTATACATTATATTTGTCCCGTCCTCGCCAACCGATGTCGCCGAGGACCTGGGGGGTCGGTCCGGTGACCCTGTCGACGGGTGCGGCCGGCTGATGCATGGCTCAGGGTGGTGTTGACGATGACGAGAGAACGAGTGCGGGTTGGCATGCCCGCACGCGAGAGTGAGGAGTCCCGTGATGGCAGACAGTGAGAGTGGTTGGTCCGGGTCCCCCGACCCGATCAAGATCGGTTGGCTCGGCTCGGCGCTGGACGGTCCGGGGGGCGGCTACGACAAAATCCACCGGATGGCCTTCGATGAAGCGCTCGAACAGGGCTTGCTCGATCGCCCCGTCGAGTTCGTGCTCCACGCGGAAAACGGCTTGCCGCGCGGATCAGCGCGCAACACGGCGGATGGGTTCAAGTACCTTGTCGACCAAGGCTGCATCGGCATTGCTGGTGCGTATAGCTCCGACAATGCGATCATCGCCGCCCCGCTCGCCAATGAGCTCAAGATCCCCCTTATCAGCTGGGCGGGCACGGAGCGATTGTCCGGCGAGTACTGCTTTCGGCTCGGAAATGGGGACTGTGGGGGTGATGCTGCGCTCTGCGTAGCCTGGCTTGCGCGCCACGGATACGAGCGTGTCGCGGTGTTGAGCGAGGTCTCACCTAACGGCGAAGAGTACTTTCGCTTCTTCCGACAGGAATGTCGCAGGCACAACCTGAAAATTGTCGCGCTCGAGACGGTCAGCCAACACCCAGCGAACCTGACGGAAAACCTGGACAGCCTTCGGCAGTCGAATCCAGATGCCCTCTGCTACATGGGTTACGGCATGCTGGCGGCACAGGGACTGCTGCGCAAGGCGCTGGACGAATTGGCGTGGGATCCGCCGCGGATCATGGGTACGGCATTCATGTTCTATTTGATGGGCTTCGACAAGTTCGAGGGCTGGGTGGGAATCGATCAGTTCGACCCGAACAATCCGCTGGTCGAGGGATTCCATCGTCGGTTTGTCGAGCGACACGGAGAGGACCCCCCGATGTGGCCCAACGCCATCCCCGTCTTGGCGTACGACACCGCACGCGTGCTGGCTGAGGGACTCTTCCGGGCACCCACACTCTCGGGACCGGGGCTCAAAGACGGGCTGGAAAGAATCCGATTCATGCCGAGCAGCACCGGTGGGCCACGCACGCACATAGCTGCCGCGCCCCACGAGCATGGGATGTTCCGAGGAGATTGGCTGCTGTACGGTCGGGTGCGCGACGCAAGACTCGAGTTCGAGGGCCTCTTTGAACCCGCGGAGTGACCACAATCACTGTGGTTGAATAATCCAAGCCACCCTTCACGTCAATTCATCACCTGAGCAGGAAGAGGTCGTTATGCACGCCGACGACTTGATCATGGTCAGTGTGGACGACCATCTGGTCGAGCCGCCCAACCTTTTCGAGGGCCGATTGCCCGCCCGGTTTCAGGACAAGGCCCCCAGCGTGAAGCGACTCCCCGACGGCAGCGACGTATGGGAGTTCAACGGGCACACCATCCCCAACATCGGTTTGAACGCCGTGGCTGGCAGGCCTCGTGAGGAGTACGGCATCGAACCCACGGCGTTCGAGGAGATGCGGCCCGGATGTTTCGACGTCCATGAGCGCATCAAAGACATGAACGCCGGAGGAGTCCTCGGCTCGATGAATTTTCCCTCCTTTCCCGGCTTCAGTGCTCGCCTCTTCGCCGCCTGTCGTGACAAGGAACTGGCACTCGCCGTCCTCCGTGCCTATAACGACTGGCACATCGACGAGTGGTGCGGCTCGTACCCCGGCCGCTTCATCCCGATGGCCCTGCCAGTCCTCTGGGATCCCGAGCTTTGCGCGGAAGAGGTGCGCCGAGTGGCAGCCAAGGGCTGCCACTCGCTGACCTTCACCGAGAACCCTGCCGCGCTCGGCTATCCAAGCTTTCATGACGCCTCGTGGGACCCGCTCTGGCAGTCGCTTTGTGACGAGCAATTCGTCTTGTCGATCCATCTCGGCTCATCTGGACAACTTGCCCTCACGGCTCCTGATGCCCCGGTTGACGTGATGATCACCCTGCAGCCCATGAACATCTGCAGTGCCGCGTCAGACCTGCTGTGGTCTCGCGTCATCAAGACGTTCCCCGATATTCGCATCGCCCTTTCGGAGGGGGGAACGGGTTGGATTCCTTACTTTCTTGACCGGGTGGACCGCACCTATGAGATGCATCGCAAATGGACGGGACAGGACTTCGGCGGCAAATTACCCAGCGAAGTCTTTCGCGAGCATTTCCTGACCTGTTTCATTTCGGATCCGATAGGAATCCAGCTTCGTCACCAGATCGGGATCGACAACATTGCGTGGGAGTGCGACTACCCCCACTCCGACTCTTCATGGCCCAATGCTCCCGAAGAGTTGGCTCACGTGGCGAACTCGGTACCGGACGACGAATTGGAGAAGATCACCTGGGCCAATGCCTGCCGCTGGTACTCCTTTGATCCGCTGACTCATCGGTCACGGGAGCGGTGCACGGTGAGGGCGCTCCGATCTGAAGCGGTCGGGCACGACGTGTCCATTCGGTCCTACGATCGGGGCCGATTCGAGCGAACCGGTAAGGGTGTGGATCTCGCAACAATCGCGGCCAAGGCAACCGCCTAAGAACTCAATCGCGGCGCCTGCAGCGGGAGGTCGAGTCCAAGCAACTCTATGGCGTTCCCCCGTGCCAAGCGGTTCACGACCTCTTGTGGTTTGTGGCCAAACTGCTCGGCTGCGGCTTCGACAGAATACGGCCACGTCCCATCTTGATGGGGATAGTCGGTCTCGAAGACCACGTTGCGGGGGCCGACGCGGTCGAGAAGCGCTATGCCAACTGAATCCTTGAAGAAGCAACTGAAGATCTGCCGGTAGTAGTACGTGGATGGTGGTTCGGGACAGTACAGCTGGGAGTTGCTCCAGGCGCGATGGGTCGACCACACGTCATCCGCCCGCTCGAGAAGGTAGGGAATCCAGCCGATCTGACATTCTGCGAAAAGCAGCTTGAGCAGCGGGAAGCGCTCGAGAACACCGGAGAACATAAAGTCAGACATCCCGCCGATACTGTTCCCAAACAGGATGGTGGCGGGCACTGCATCCGGAGCGTCGGGCGACGTCTGGGGAGTCTTGGTGCCCGAACCCACGTGCATGCAGATCACGGTCCCCGTCTCCTGGCACGCGCGGAACAACGGATCCCAATACCCCGAGTAGATGCTGGGCAGGCCCAGGAAGGTCGGAAGTTCGCTGAATGCCACAGCCCGTACACCGCGCGACGCGTTACGAGCGATCTCGGCCACGGCGAGATCGATGTCCCAGAGCGGGATGAGGCACAGCGGGAGTAGCCGGCCATCGCTCGGACCGCACCATTCCTCTACCATCCAGTCGTTGTAAGCCTCGACGCACAGCAGTGCGAGAGTCCGGTCCTTGCCCCACAGAAATTGCTGCCCACAGAATCGGGGGTAGTTCGGGAAGCAGAGCTGAGCCTGCACTCCGTTGAGGCTCATGTCCTCCAGACGCGCCTCGGGTTGCCAACAGCCGGGGCGCATCTCGTCGTAGGTGACTCCTTTGAGCAGCACTTCGTCGGCCGGGAACCCGGCCGCGGCGATCGTGCGTTTCACCGAAGCCCGGTGATCTTCGTAGCACCACCAGGCGACCGAGGGGCCGTCGGTTCCGGGAGCCTCTACGTACGACGCCCCTTCGAGCCGGGGCACTCCTCCGGGCATGTACTCGATCCGGGGGCCCGAGTCCCGGAATTGGGCTGGCAGGCGGCTGGCCCACACGTCCGGCGGCTCGACGACGTGCGCATCGAGGTCCACGATCCAAGGGATCTTTCCGACATCTGCTTCCCACGCGGCGGCCATTGCATATATTATATCCAATCAGCGCGCCCGGCCGAAAGGCCCCGTCCCGCGCCGTGACGCCGGCGAAGACCGTCCGCAGGATGTGACCGGCTTCGGGTGCCGCATCCGAGCGACCCCTGGCCTACTAGACGCGAATAGGCAACCGCTGATAGCCGCGCACGGTGCTGGTGTGGAGCGGAACGGCGCGCTCCTTGTCCACCGTCCAACTCTTGTAGCGCTTGAACGTCTCTTCCAGCGCGATCTTGCCTTCCATGCGGGCCAGCGCGGCCCCGAGACAGAAGTGGATTCCGTATCCGAATGCAACGTGAAGTCGAAACTCGCGTCGAATATCGAACTGATCCGCTTGGGGATAGACACGTTCATCGCGTCCTGCCGAGCCTGTCAGCAAGAGAACCTTCGAGTTCGCCGGTATGCGATGGCCATGGAGTTCGACCTCTTCGGTCAGCCACCGGCCTTGCACGGGGGACGGAGATTCATAGCGGAGGAGCTCCTCGATGGCATTGGGTATCAGGTCAGCATCTTGCGCCAACGCGGTCAACTGCTCAGGATTTTCCGCCAGGATGAGTCCAGCCCAACCCAGCAAACGGGCCACCGTTTCCGTGCCGGCGCTCACGAGAAGGATCCCAAACGCAGTGCACTCCGGGGGAGTGAGGCGCCGCAGGACACCGTCGCTGCCCTGGATCTCGGCCTGCACCAGATCGGTGAACATGTCGTCCCGCGGATTCAGTTCCCGTTCCTCAATCTGGCGGCCGAGGTAATCAAAGAGCCAAGCCCCAGACTCGAGAGACGCAGCATTGGCCATGCCAACCCCGGGCTCCACATGAAACAGGCCGTCGATGTGGTGGCGGACGTCCTCGCGGTCAGAAGGCGGTACGCCGAGCAGCATGGCAATGACGGTGGCCGGAAGCCGGGCCCCGAAGTCTTGCACGTAATCGAAGCTCTCCTGACCCTGCTGAGCATCAAGGAGACCGGCGCAGAGGGTTCGGATCTCGTGCTCGAGCTCTGCGACGCGGCGCGGCGTGAAGGCCTTCGACACCAATCGACGCAGGGCCGTGTGCTCAGGTGGATCGAGGAAGATCATCATGCCCTCGCTCTGGGGCTCCTCGGTCATGGCCTCCAGGACGGTGGAATGCGCCGAGCTGTAACGATGTGGGTCTCGGTGAGCTCGCTCCACATCCTCAAACCGGCTGAGTGCCCAAAAGTCGTATTCCTCGTTGTAGTACGCCGGCGCCTCGTCGCGAAGCCGCTTCCACACCGGATGAGGATCATCCTTGAGTGACTCGTCGAATGGGTCCCAGCGCAAGTCGTCAGGCTGACTGGGCATGCCGCTCATTCTCTCTCACCTCCGGCGCTCGCTATTCCGTGAAATCCTGTCTCTGCTGACTAGACGTAGAATTGTTGAAACCGACTTCGAAAAGTTGTGATCGGATTTTCGCTCGGTGCCGGCACAGACATGGCCTACTCGTCGTCGATGGCGTGCTGCGCCCGAGGAGAGAAGCTTCGATGAGCCCGTCATGGTCGTGGTGTGTCATCGCCCTGGCTCCCCAGTCCCCGCTCCCTCGATCGTCACGAGCTCCCCTAGTAGAACCTTGTTTCAAGAGCCATCCATGGCGAAACACTAGCGGCTATGACCCCAAATATTAGCGGGAGGGGGGCAGGCCCCCCTCCCGGCCTCCTCCCGGCGCGACCTGGTGCACGTTGAGATTGTCGGGCCGGCAAAGCCGTCCCTCGGGCGGCCACGATGTGTCGATGACCAGTGTGGTGAATATCAATGACGTGCTCGACGGCCATGTAGGTCTCGACCTCGCCTGTATCGATCGGCTCTTCTTGAACGCCTACGTTCCCAACCTCCAGGTGAGCGGACAGGTGGTGACCTTCTTGACCGCGCACCTGGGCTTTCCGATCCCCTCACCCGCACTGCTCCAAAGGATTGGGAATCGCTTCCGCCGTGACGTGAAGGCCTTCGCCGCCGAGCATGACATCCCAATCCTCTCGCTCAAGAAGCCTGACCGGACCCGGTGGGACGACCGCAAGCTCGACCACGTCGGGCCCTACCTCGAGGCGGCCGAGGCCCAAGGGCGCTTCGGGATCGTCGCCATCGTGGCGGCCCAGGAGTTCGCCTGGGTCTTTAGCGCCAAGAACCGCTCGTCCACTCCCGACATGGTCAGTTTCGACTTCGTCAAGGAGGAGCGACGGGTCGGGATGTACTACTTCTACGTGCTCGACCCCGAGTTCGGGCCCGGCTTCATCAAGGTCTGCACCTACTTTCCCTATCCCTCGCGCGTGTGGGTCAATGGCCACGAATGGGCCAAGCGCCAGGCCGCCCGAGCGGGCATCGACTTCACCGAGCTGGCCAACGGTTTCGCCTCTTGTGCTGATCCCGCCCGTCTTCAGGCCATCTGCGACCGCTTCGGCCCCGCCGACGTCCAGGGCTTCTTCGACCGCTGGACCGAGGTGATCCCAACCCCCTTCACCGAGGCCGACCGAGAAGCTGGTTACTTCTGGGAGCTCTCCATGCGCCAGGTCGAGGTCTCGCGCACCTTGGTCTTCGACGATCCGCGCCGGGCCCGTGGCTTCTTCGAGTCCTTGGTCCAAGACAACATCGGGGTCGGTCGTCCCGAGCAGGTCGCCGCCGTCTTCGACGCCCAGATCCGCACCCGCGGCTCGCGCCCCACCAAAGGACCCTTCCGCACCCGGGTGTTCTCCCCCGGCACCGAGGTGAGGGTCGACTTCTCCTTCAAGCACAGCCGGGTCAAGCAATATCTCAAGGAAGGGAGGGCCTTGCGTATCGAGACCGTCATCAACAAGCCCAAAGACATCGGGATCCTGGCCCGGCTCGAGCACCTGCCCGAGCTGGTCGAGCGGGCTCGCGCGGTCAACGACCGTCTGCTTATCATCGAACGTGCCGGCCAGGGTTGTGCCATCGGCTCTGCGCTCTTCGAGCGCATCCACCAGCCCTACGTACGGGAGGGCCAACGAACCGGGGCCTTGCGCTTCGGGGATCAACGCGCCATGGCCCTGGCCGGTGCACTCTGCCTCGTCGTCCACGCCGTCACCGGCTTCACCAACAAGAGCCTTCGCGGGCGTGTTGCCGGACTCCTCGGCTGTGACTACAGCTCTTCGCAGATGAGTTATGACCTGCGCCGTCTTCGTCTCCACGGCCTGATCGAGCGAGTAGCGGGAACGAACACCTACACCCTCACGCCCGAGGGCATTCGCGTCGCCGTCTTCTACACGAAGGTCCGAGCGCGTCTCCTCGGCCCGCTCCTCGAGGCCGACCAACCCCCGGCCCCAATCGAGCTCCGCCAGGCTCTCGGGACTATCGAGCACCTCCTGCGCGACTACCTCACCAACGCTCGACTCGGGATCGCAGCCTGAAACTTGTCACAAGATCCAGAGACCGGCAAACCAAGAAGATCTAGAGTGTACTTCTAGTGACACGTCCCTGCCCTCACATTGACCCGAGCCACCGCCGGGCGGCACGGACGTAGGCAAGAGGAAGCTGACATGGCAGAACCGGTATCGCCGACCCTCTTGACCGGAGATCAACTGGCACGCCGTCAACGCATCATCGACGCGGGCTTGGTCCTGCTCGAGCGCAACGAGTACGAGCGGATTCAGATCAAGGATGTGGCCGAGGAAGCCGACGTTGCCCTTGGAACGCTGTACCACTACTTCTCGTCGAAGGAGCACCTGTTCGCGGAGGTGCTGGTGAAATGGGCGGCCACGCTGAGGGCCAGCCTTGCTCGTCATCCCCCAAATGGTCTGACACCACGGGAGAAGCTCACCGCGGCACTTCACCGATCTGTTCGCGCCTTCCAGAACCAGCCTCAGCTGGCCCGGCTCATCGCGTCCCTGGAGTTATCGTCGGACCCGTTCGCGACGGAAATTCTCGAGAGGCTGGACCAGACGACGAGCAGCGTTTACATGGAGCTGCTCGACGGTGTAGAGCCTGGCCTCGCGCGTACGATCGTCCGAACAATGGATGCAGTCCTCGACAGTCAGTTGCGTGCATGGTCTGCCGGCCGACTGCCGATCACAGGCGTCTACGACTACCTGACCGAGAGTATCGATCTCATCTTCGGAGAGAATCACGAGTTTCAGAACACCGAGACGCACCGTCCCCGTGAGGTCTCCAGTCTCCGCGGGGATGGCGTCGGCTGAGCTGCTCCTCTGCCTCAGATGCGTCACTCGCTGGACCATCACTCCTTCAGTCACCCCTCACTGACGATGCCGATTGTCACCTTGTCATTACTTTGGGCCGCAGACGTTCGCTACGGCCGGACGACGGTGCCCCGATTGACCCGAGATGCCATCATGCTTGAGACGCCACGAAACCGCAGCCTTCGACGCGCCCGCTGAACATGACGATGGGGGCGACGCTGCCATTGACGTTCTGGGCCCTCGTCGTCCGAGCGGCCGAGGAACGACCAGGGGCCCTTGTCGTATCCGACGACCACGGCCGGTCGTTGACCCGAGCCCAACTGCGAGATGCGGCTGAGGCAACGGCCGCCGCGCTCTCGAGCGCGGGGAGTCAGAAGCGGCACCGTCGTATCCTGGCAGCTGCCAACGACGATTGAGGCCGTGGTGCTCCTCGTGGCATTGGCGCGGATCGGTGCCGTGCAGAATCCGTTGATCCCACTCCTGCGCGAGCGGGAGGTGTCGTTCATAACCGAGCAGATCGGCACAGAGCTGGTCGTCATGCCGCAGCAGTGGCGAGGCTTCGGACATGGCGCCATGGGACGAGAGCTCGCACGGACGGGTGGCTTTGACGTCATGGAGATCGATCTGTGCGAGCTCGACGCTCCAGGATCACGGGACGAGCTCAACTTGCCGGTTGCGGACCCGGACACGCTCGCGCCAACACCTTCGCTCGACGGTCCCCGATGGATCTACTACTCCTCAGGCACAACTGCCGATCCCAAGGGTGCCCGCCATACGGACACCAGCATCATGGCCTCGGCGAACGCGTTGCTCGACTTGATGGGGTTACGCGAGGGGGACATCTATCCGATCCCCTGGCCGATCACACATATTGGTGGCGCTTCAGTCCTTGCCTCAAGCCTTCGCGGCGGAGTCCACCTCGTCCTCTTCGAGACCTTCGACCCCGCGGAGACGCCCAGCCGGATGGCTCGGTACAAGCCGACGGTGCTGGGCACCGCTGTCCCGTTCTTCCGGGCGTACCTCGACGCCGCGCGTAGACACACCAAGCAGTCGCTCTTTCCCTCGCTGCGGTTCGGGTGCTTCGGTGGTGCCCCTGTTCCCACTGAGATACACGATGAGATGCGGGCGGTATTCAATGTGCCCCTCGTCGGCAGCTGGGGCCTCACCGAGTTCCCCAACGCCACGTCTGCGGCACCGACTGACGCCATGGAGATCGTTTCGACGTCGGTCGGCCGGCCAGCGCCCGGCGTCTCGGTGCGCGCGGTCGATGCAAGAGGCAACGTGTGCGGAACGGGGCAAGAGGGGGAGCTCCAACTTCGAGGCCCCCAGGGCTTCTCCGGCTACGTCGATCCGACGCTCGACGAGGCTTCGATCGATGCCGGTGGATGGTTCCACACCGGGGACCTCGGCACGATCGACGCGGCAGGGAATGTCCGCATCACGGGTCGCATCAAGGACATCATCATCCGGAACGCCGAGAATATCTCCGTCGTCGAGGTCGAGGAATTGCTCTACCGCCATCCTGCGGTCGCCGATGCGGCCGTCCTCGGAATACCCGACACACGTACCGGAGAGCGGGTCGTGGCTGTTGTCGTTCTGCGCGACGGACGCGAACTTGAGCTGACCGAAATCCGCGAGCATTGCCGCCTTCAGGGCCTCGCTGTCCAAAAGTGCCCCGAACAATTGGAGGTCGTCGACGCGCTCCCCAGGAACGCGATGGGCAAGGTCCTCAAGCAAGATCTGCGGTCGCGTCTGACGTAATCGCTGAGCGGACCGGCGTCCGCGGCTTCCTGGTCCGCCCGAGAGACTGTTACCGAACCTTCCACTCCCTTCGCTTCTGCTGTGCGAAGAGTTCTTGGCCTTCTCGCAGTGCCCGGGCACTCGTGCCGAGCTGAAGGAAGACATTTCCCAGGCCACGAGCTTGGTCCGGTGAAAGGCTCCGCGCCGCCCACAGAGTCCGCAGGGTCGCCTGGACGCTCGTCGGCGGTTGTGACGCGATGACCTCTGCGAGTGCTCGACTGGTTTCGAGGAGCTCCTCCGCCGCGACGACTTCGCACACCAGTCCTGCCTCGCGGGCTGTCTGCGCGGAAAGGCGCTCATGAACCCCAACGAGGCTCATTCGTACCAGGTCCCCGAACGCCATCCTGTCGGTCAGAAGGATGGGCTCGTATGAGGCCGTCATCCCATAGCTCACGTGCGGGTCAAAAAAGGTGGCGCTCGCCGCCGCGATGATGATGTCGCTTTCACCCAAAAGGTAGAACGCACCACCACAGGCCATGCCATTCACCGCAGCAACAACGGGCTTCCACAAGCCCTGGCTCTTTGGCCCGATCTTTTGCCCCGGGTCGTCATACGTGAAGGGGTCGAATTCCTCCGTCGGAATATCGCCACGATCAATCCCTGTGCAGAACGCTTGATTCCCTGCGCCAGTCAACACAACGACCCTTACCTCATCATCGACACGAATGTGACGCCACAGGCCAGCGAGCTCATCTTGCATTCGCTCGTTGAACGCGTTGTGGACCTCCGGCCGATTCAACGTCACATGGGCGACATGGTCACGAACGGCGTACGTGATCGTACTGAGATCATCCGGAATGACCAGGCTGTTCATCGGCTGAACATATCAAAAGCTGCCAGATCGGCCTCACGGCGGGGCGCACAGAGGAGATGTGCGTCGCCAGCCGGCTGCGCAAGGTCAAGGCTGGCCGGCGACGCCCGGCCAACTCCTCAGCGGACGGACTCAGGTGAAGTCTGAGCCGCCGTCCACGTTCACATCGGCTCCCGTCATGTAGCTGTTCGTGCGGGAGCCGAGAAAGGCGATGACGGGTCCGATCTCGGCCGGACTCCCCGCCCACGCGAGGAATGCCGGGTGGCCGAAGTCCTCCGCGATGACGCGCATTGCGTCAGTCAGGCTGTTGCAGTCCACTCCTCGTTCCGAAGGGAGGGACCTCAGGTATCCCTGCAACCCCTCCGAGAGGAACGATCCCGGCGAGACGGTGTTCACGAGGATGCCGTCAGGGGCCAACGCCTGCGACAGGTTCTTCGTAAGACTGGTGAGGGCCGCCTTGGCCGCCGTGTACGCCACCAGGTCCGGGCTCTGGCGCCGGGTGGAGTGGGCCGAGATGTTCACGATCCTCGAGAACGAGCCGCGGCGGAGCAACGGTAGCGTACGGCGAACCGTTCGGACGGCGCTCAGCACCCCGATGTCGAACGTTGCCCGCCATTCGTCGTCATCGAGGCCCTCGAAGCCACCGATCCCGACGTCGACCGGTCCCGCCGCGTTCACGAGGACCTCGATCGCGCCCCACCGCTCGCCGAGACGGTCGATGGCCGCATTGACCTCAGCCAGACTCGTGAGGTCCGCCACCAGCGCGATGCCCTCGGGGCTCCCGACGGAGTTCAGCGTGGCAACGGTGTCATCGAGCGCAGCGCTGGCGCGGGCGAGCACCGCCACTCGGGCACCCTCCCGGGCAAACGTCTCTGCGGCGGCCCGGCCCATGCCCCGCGAGCCACCCACCACCAGCACGCGCGCCTCCGCAAGTCCGAGATCCATTCGCCTCCTCCTCTTCCGTGGGCCGCGTCCTCAGTGGCGCCAGCAATACCTTGGTGACCCTAGGTCGGTTGGGCTGCAAAAGCGTTGCTGGAAGTGGCGGTGACGATCCCGTGACTCGGAGATTGCCGGCGCGGGTTCCAAAATGCCGCCTCGACCCGCCATCACTCGGTTCAGCCATGCCGGCGCGTCGATCGTCGATCTGATTCGACAGATGCGGGGCAAATGGCATTCAGCTGTCCCACGCACCGGACAAGAAATCGGAAACGGTCATCAGCGATGATGTCCAGGGTCAGGTCCACCGTCGTGGGGCGCACGGGAGATGGAACGAATGGACCGGTATCTCACACGTGCCCTGACCGGCCGGAACCGTTGGCGCTTGAGGAGAGTTCAGAGCTGATGGATCGCGCTCCAGCCGCGCTGTCGCCAGGAGCAGCGTCGGAGTAGAACAACCCGACCGCCTCGGTCGAATCGATGGAGATCCTGACCGGACTCGTCTACGACCAATCGCTGAACCTCGCATTCGGGCGTCCCCTCGTCGTTCGCGAGTGTTCCAGCGCCTCTACGCCCGGGGAGTCTCAATCGGCGGCACGCCGACGCCGAAGATGTCGTCGCAACGGGCTTCGGTCATAGCCGCCAGCGGCAGCTCGATGCCCAGCTCCTGCGCGAAGGCCAACGCGGCCTGCACGTCCTTGTGCGCCAAAGCAGCAGCGGCCTGCATGGCCTGGACCAGGCCCCGGTCGTCCGCCTCGGAGAAGGGCGCCACCGTGGTCCGGAACATCAGGGTGGCGGCGCCGCCGGACTGGGCGTCGCTGGCTCGGACAACCTGGGCCAGCTTGGCCAGCTCTATACCGGAGGCCTCGGCGAGGACCTGCCCCTCGTAGGCGGCGAGCCACCCCCCGTACTGCACCAGGTTGCGAGCAAGCTTGGCCGCCAATCCGGTACCGAACGGGCCCATCGTCACCGTAAGCGAGCCCACGGCGTCGAACAGCGGGGCGAGGCCGGCGATGACGTCGGGGTCGCCCCCGCACATGCACACGAGCTTGCCGGAGGCTGCCGCCGACGGCCCTCCGCTGACGCCGCAATCGACGATGGGCACACCGAGCCCCTCCGCCTCGGCGCCGATGGCAGCCACGCACGCTGTCGTGATGGTGCTGACCACGACGACGGTCGTGCCGGGAGCGCCGGCGACCAGCGCGCCATCGGGGCCTGACAGCACGGCATGGACCTGCTCGTCGTTCACCACGGCCACCACGACGACGTCGGATGCTCGTGCCACGTCGGCCGGCGAAACGGCCACGGTGGCGTAGTCGGCGTGGCGGGAGGTCGCCTCGGCACGGACGTCGCAGACCACCAGCGGGAATCCGGCGGCGCGGAGGTTGGTGGCGATACCGTGGCCGATGGTGCCAAGTCCGATCACCCCGATCGTCGGATGCAGTGTGCGCTGTCCTGTGGACAATGGACTTCCCCCCTTGCTGGACGAGTGATCCTCTGGCGGATCGGAATCGACTTGCCGTAGCCGAAGTGGCTCATTGTTATCAGTACATACTCGCCTCGACACATGCCAGACGGCCCGGGCAGACATGGAGGCGCGTCGGCCTCCGGCTGCGGACCCTGATGAGGAATTCTGAGCAGGCCCAATGGGAGTCGAAACCGTGTCGCTACCTTCCGAGGAAGTTAGCTTCGTCGACTGATTTTGGGCCCTGCTGTTCTGCCAAATCAGCGCTCTGGGTTGAAGTCCGGTACTCCGTCCTGCCAGAACTTGCGCTCGGAAGGAGTGGGCTCCGCTAGAGGCTCTCCCAGCCGGGGCTGGCCACCGGCGTTGGTGTCGCAGATCCGTCAACCGCAGCCCCGCTCCCATCGCTTCCCGGGGGTTGTGAATCGTCGGGCCGACGAGTGGCGACGAACGCAGTCGTGCGGAGCGGGATCTCCTTGATGAGCCAGCTCAGCATGAAGCCGAGGACGACAAAAGGCACAGCGACCAAGAAAGCCGTCTCGACCGAGTGACTGAAGGCGCTGACGACGAAGGTGCGCTGGGCGGCGGGAAGGTGCTCGATCTGGGCTGGGTTGGCCGTCACGTTCGAGCCGTTGACCAACTTCAGCTCGGCCGACGACGCGTGCAGTTTGAGTTGTGAGATCAGGCGGTTGGCAAAGACGGCACCGAGGACAGCCACGCCGAACGCTCCGCCGATGGTCCGGAAGAACGTCGCGGTTGCTGTGGCCACTCCCAGCGCTGAGTACGGCACCGCGTTTTGCACGGCGACGACCAGCACCTGCATCACGAGCCCGATGCCGAGCCCGGTGATGAACATGAAGACCGCGACTTCTCCGTACGTGGTATGCGGTCCGAGCTGGGTGAGAGAGAGCAGCCCAAGAGAGAGGACACCGGTGCCCACGATCGGGAACACCTTGTAGCGCCCCGTGCGGGTCACGACCCGCCCGCTCCAGACGAAGGTGATCAGCATTCCGCCGATCAGGGGGAGGAGCTCCAGGCCCGAAAGGGTCGGCGAAGCTCCGTGGACGACCTGGAGGTACAGGGGCAGGTAGATGATGGCCCCGAACATGGAGAAGCCGATGATGAACCCGACGCCCGAGGTGGCGGTGAAGGTCCGGTTCTTGAAGAGCCAGAGCGGGATGATCGGCTCCGACGCCTTTGTCTCGATGAAGCAGAAGATGCCGAGCGTCACCAGGGCGACCAGCCCGGTGGCGATGATGACGGGCGAACCCCAGGCATATTCGGAGCCCGCCCAGGTCGTGAGCAAGATGATGCACGTGACGCCGACCGAGAGGAAGGCCGTGCCGGCCCAGTCGATCTTGTGCGGCACCCGCTTGACCGGGAGATGCAGCACCGCGGCCACGACGAACAACGCCACGATACCGAGCGGCAGGTTGATGTAGAAGATCCAGCGCCACGACAGGTGCTCGGTGAAGAAGCCGCCGAGCAGCGGGCCCGCCACGTTGGTGACGCCGAAGACGACGCCGAAGTAACCCATGTACTTGCCCCGCTGCCGGGCCGACACGACGTCGCCCATGATCGACTGGGAGCCGACCATCAGCCCACCGGCCCCGATCCCCTGGATCGCTCGGAAGGCGATGAGTTCGGCCATGGACTGGGACAGCCCCGAGAGCATGGAGCCGGCCAGGAAGATGACGATGGCCAGCTGGAAGAGGGATTTGCGCCCGTAGAGGTCGCCCAGCTTTCCCCACAGCGGCGTGGAGATGCAGGTGGTCAGGAGGTAGGCCGTCACCACCCATGACAGGTGGTTGAGCCCGTGCAGGTCGCCGGCGATTGTGGGGAGTGCCGTGGCCACAATGGTCTGATCGAGCGCGGCTAGCGCCATTCCCATCATGAGAGCCCCGAGGATCACCAAGATCCGGCGGTGCTCGGCACCAGCGGCTTCTTCTTCGGCTTGATCGGCCGGGGCCGTCGTCAGCTCAGTCACGGGATTCGTCCAGGTCTGCCTCGAGGTCCTCCGCGAAACGAGCGAGCAGGTCGGCCAAGGCAGACAAGTCGTCGTCGTCCCAATCCCGCAAGATCTGCTCGAGCCAAGCCCGGCGAGCCCGCCGCACGCGTTCGATCGTCCGGCGACCGGCCGGAGTGAGGCGGATCCTCGAGGCTCGGCGGTCCTCGGGGTCGGTCTGGCGAAGGACCATTCCGTCGCGCTCGAGCTGTTGGACCTTACGGGTCACCGTCGGGGTGTCGACTCCCAGTATCTCGGCGAGGTCGGTGACTCGGAGCGAGTCGCCCTTTGCGGAGAGCTTGAAAAGCAGCGTGGCTCCGGCCCGGTCCAGCCGCACCCCCGCCAATCGCAGGAGCCGCTCATGCAAGCGGACCTGGGTGATCGACCGGGCGACGGTTTGCAACGCCTCGTCGAACCGGTCGACGTGAAGGGCCGCCGGGCCCGACGCAGGATCAGGCTCAATAGTTGCTTTCAGCACATAAATATCGTATCAGGAGCCCTCACCCCGCTTTCGGCGTAGCGGGAAGGGGACCCGCCGGGTTGATTCCAAGCACGCGAGATGGTTATGCTGACAAATTAGGTCGGATTTATGGGTTTGCACGGAGAGGGGGCGAATGGTGTCGCCGCCTGCTTTGGTCAGCACCAACGGAGGGTCCGCGACGACGCACAACGAGATCATCGTTCCAGGGCAGACGTCGCCAGCGGGTCTATCGTCGAGCGTGCCATCGGGGCAGAAAAACGCGGCCGGCGCGTCCTTGGACGCGGCGCCCGACTTCTTCATTGTCGGGGCCCCCAGGGCGGGCACCACCGCCCTTCACGAGGCTCTCGATCCGCATCCCGAGGTCCACCTGAGCCGAATCATGGAGCCGAAGTTCTTTCTCTGTGACGGGCGGCCCACTGGACTCAGCGGCCCCGGCGACTCTCACGATCTCCGGGAGTGGGTCTGGAGTCCGCAGGATTACGGGAAGCTCTTCACGTTGGGTGGGGAGTTCCTGCTGACCGGCGAGAGCACGTCGTTGTATCTGTGGAGCCGTGACGCCCAGCGGCGCATCGCTGATGCCAACCCCACGGCCAAGCTCATCGCTGTCATCCGCGACCCTGTCGAGCGTGCTTACTCCAACTGGACATACCTCTGGTGCGACGGGCTGGAGCCTGAGGCGGACTTCTTGTCCGCTTGCGAATCCGAGGAAGGTCGGATCGCAGCGGGATGGGCTCCGTTCTGGAGGTACGTGCAGCTCGGCCTCTACGGCGAGCAACTGCAACATCTCTTCGGGCTATTTCCGAGAGATCAGGTGCTTGTCCTTCGCTATCGTGATCTTGTCGATGAACCGGCCCGCACCCTGGATCGGATTTGCAAGTTCCTGGGTATCGCCGAGGGTGTTCTGTCAAACGTGCCGCGGTCGAAGATCTCTCACTGGGTCGAACCGACGGTTCTCAACCGTGCCTTGCAACGAACTATTCGCGGCGGGGTCTCCGCCGGGGCCCACATGCCCGCGAGTGTGTGGCGGACGGCGAGCAAGCCATTGCTGTCCGCATTGCATCGCGGGAACAAGCCGAGACCACCGCTTGACCCCGAACACCGACTGGTCCTCGTCGAGCGGTTCCGCGACGATCTTGGGCTGCTCAGCGAGATCATGGGTGAGTCCTACGACGACTGGCTGGGGCCCATCGGTCGCGGCGCGTTCTCCTCTCGGAAGCCGTGAGCACCGCTTTTGCCAGGCTGTGGCCAGGAATCCCACAAACTTCGAAGAACTCGTGCCAGTTTGCAGCCCCAACATTTCATTGCCCCAATGGCATTCGAACCGGTGTCGCCACCTTGAGAGTGCCAGGCAGTCGGATGGTTCACGGTGTCTACTTGGTCGGACCCAGCCCGTGGGAGTCGACCTGTAAATCCACAACGTCGCGCTGAATCCCATCCGTCGACCGGAATAGATGGGACAACTGGTGTGGACAAGGGCGTCTGAAGAACTTGCTCTGTGCAGGAAACTATCTCATAGACGATCGTTGATCACTGAATATACGATCGTCTATACTCGACGATATGGCCCCGAAGCTCCAAAGCAGCCCAACCGTCGCTGGAAGCCTGATTCTCTCAGCGCGTCTCAAGGCCGGCCTAACCCAACGAGAACTTGCCGACCGCCTCGGCGTCTCTCAGCCCACTGTCGCGGCATACGAGTCTGGCCGAAGACAACCGACCCTTCCGACCCTGATGCGATGGCTGACCGCCGCCGGATTTGACCTGCATATGGCACTTGTCCCTCTCGACGACCACGATCGGGTGCTCGACTCTCTCGAAAGACTGCGCTCGCCGGAAGATCAAGAGCGCTGGCGGCGCTATCAAAACGAACGTGTCCAAGCTGCTCGCGAGCGTCTCGAACGGATCCGGTGAGCGATCCGTTCTCAGGAGAGGAGCTCGATGGCCAAACCATCGTGGCCGTCCTCAACAAGTTTGGCGTCAAATACGTCGTAATCGGAGCATTTGCCGCGCAGCTCCAAGGCGCACCGACCGTCCAGTCCGTCTGCTGAGACACACCGAATATGGCTCGATCGTTTGGCAACGGATGGCAAAACCGTCCGATTGCTTTCTGACAGTTGCCGAAGACGCGCCCGTGGGGGCGACCGGCACGACGGTCACGGCTAGCCGAGACTGGGGTTGATGCGTGCTCAATCCATGGTTCTTTGGTTCACCCCCCGCGGAGAAGTTCGCAAAATTCGCTCCCGAGCACGCTGGCGGCGTCACCGAGCCGAGCGACGTCTGGTCCGTTGACGAGTAGGGACCGTGATGCGCTGGGAATCACTCGTTGGGGGCAGGCGGCAAAGTCCTTGGCGACATCGGCCGGAGTGGCGCCCTGCATGCCAACACCAGGGGCGAGAAAGATGCCGTTGGCGGCCGCGAGGTCGACTGCACGGTCCTCCAATGGGGGGCCAATGACGGCTCCGATCGGTCCGATCTCGCCCGGCGCCAGGTGAGAATTCAGCTCTCCTATGGCGACCAGCAAATCCTCTTCGACACTGCGACCACTGACGGTGGCGGCGGACTGTATTGACCGGCCTTCGGCATTGGAAGAGTGGACCACCACGAGTAGACAGCTTCGGGCCTCATGGGCGCGGGAAACGAAGGCGCCCATTGCGCCCAGGCCCAGATATGGATGGACAGTGAGGGCGTCGGCTCCGAATGGGGCATCAGCCCCCAGGTAGGCCTCGGCGTAGGCGTCGTTGGTGGTCCCAACGTCACCTCGTTTGGCGTCAACGATGACGAGTAAACCCGCGCTCTGCGCATCGTTGATCAGGCGTTGGAGCGTCCGCAGCCCCTGCCAGCCGTGGCGCTCGTAGAAAGCCGATTGGAGCTTGACCAGGCCAACCGTCCCACTGGCTGCTTCCAGGGTGATCTCAGCGAAGCGGTCGAGACCTTCCGGCGTGTCTCCCAACCCCCAGGCCTCGAGAATCGCACCGGACGGATCGAGACCCCAGGCCAGCGGCCCAAATCGTGTACGAACTTCACCGAATCGGGCGGCGAACGAATCGGCCATGCTTCCAAGTATCACCGCGCCACGAGTAAGGGGCCGGAACTCAGACCGCTACAGCCCGGCTCGCGTCATGGACGCTGACTGTCCTATCCAGCGCCTTGGTCCATGAGCTGCGGGTTGGTGACAACTTGAACCAGTTCGTGACATTCTGACGCGCTTGCACCACCTCGGTTGATTCCCGAGAGCGCCGAACGGTCGCCCGTCGACGATGATCGTGCGGTGTCCGCCGCCAGCCCGAGGGGACCTTTCGAAGAAAAGACGCGATTGCACGCGGCGAACTTCATCCAGGACGTGCCGCCGCGGCGCATGCGAAGCAGGTACGACCGGCAGGGAGGGCCGCCAGCCTTTCGGGAGATATCCGTCCGCCGCACCCTTCACACACCGAATAACAACCTGCGGAGAGCCGATCGAGCGCGCGGTCCAGGTCTTCCAGGGTCGACTGCGCCCCGGCGATGAGGGCGGCTACCCGTGCCCTCTCATAGGCGATGGTCGATCCCTCGGGGTCGTGCTCGTCATCCGCGTTCGCGTGCTGCGAGTCCGCGACGATGCCGTCAAACTCGCACGTGATCGCGGTCATGCGTAGCACGGCCGCCGCCCGCTCCGCTCTCAGTGTCTCGCGAATTGCCGATTCGTCCATGTCCAACGACTCGCTTGTGCATCGGTGTCCGAGGTCTCCCGGCAGCGAGCGGCCAACGGGCTCAGGACGCTAGCTCGCCAGATCCTTGAACACCGAGGTGCTGGTGGGGGTCTCCGCGGCCACCGGAAAGTGAAATCCGCAGACGGGGCACGGCTCGGACAGGGTCTTCTGCTCGTACTCCAACTCATACGCGCGGTCCTCGAACTTGCCACACGTCGGGCAGATGCGCAGCAGCCTCGTGCCGACGAGTTCGAAGTTGTTGATGATGTCCTCCATGATGGCTCCGTTGGCCGCCCATGCCTTGGCGTGCTTGTGGTACGTGTCCATATGCCAATCGTTGAGGGCTTCCTTGCTCGCCCACATGCTCACCTCGTTGAACCAGCCGGGCTCGTCGGGGTGCTCCCACCATGTGAGGTGGAGAAATCCCGGTTTGGTCATCAAGTGGTGCCGGACGTCGTTGAAGACGGTGCGGAACTTGTCGTAGGCATCGGTGCTCGAAAAGCGAACTCTCTGCATGCTGAGGTAGACGGCCATGATGTTGCGCTGCTCCTTTCGACTCGTAGTCGCTCATGCAACGGGCCGGATCGACGACCGGCAGTAACTGACTGGGCACGACTGGGCTTCAGACCGTGACGCCCTCCACCAGCATCTGCTTGCCTACGCGACGCCGGACGTCGCGAGCCGTGTCGCCTTCCATCAGCCGCCGCCAACGGGGTGCCTCGGGCGTGATCACCAGCACGCTGGACACGCCCCGGGCCCGCCCGACCTGCGCGATCGTCGTGGCGTAGCGGCGAGTCGAGGCCACCTGGCCCCAGGCTTCGACGCCGGCTCGCTCCAAACGCGCCATGGCCTGGTTGACGAAGGCCAGCTGCGCCTCCATTTCCTTCCGGGTGGGCATGAGCCCGGGGCTGGGCAACCCGAACGACGATCCGTAGATCCGGGCGATGGCGACAACGGCCACGGGACGACCTTCACTGAGCTGGACGGCCCTCCGGATGACCGCGGGCGGGATGGCGATGCCCACGGTCGCGATGAGGACGGCGGAGGACTGTGTCGGCTGCCTGTCCCATTTCGACCGCTTGAAGAGGGTTCGGGACGGCCGGGGCGGCGGCTCATCCACGGCGCTCGGCGACCGGGCGCTCACCGCCTCAGCCGGCATCGGGAGCGTTGCTCTGCGCCGGGCTGACACCGGCGGCCTCCATGTCGATGGCGTCCATGTGGGACGGGTCCAAGACGTGCGGCTCCTTCATGTCGCCGAGGTCGATGCCGCCGGGTGACCCCACCACGATGGGCAACCTGCTCAATGGCGCCACGCCATCGCGCCGGTCGGTCATCCTGCGCCACAGGTGCAAGGGCACGTAGAGCGCGACCACGGCGAAGCCCAAGAGGTAGAGGGTGTGCCCCTGCCCCGGGCCGACCACGATGTCCGGCGATCCCCAGCCACCCACGAAGTAGACGAAGGTGAGGAAGAGCCCCATGGCCAAGGCGATCCAGCGGACGTAGCCGGGGAGGCGGAACGGGCTCACCTTGTCGTGTTGGAATTGGCGCACCACGAAATACCCCACGAGCGCCGCCACGATGGCAATGAGGTAGCCCACGTTGGAGAAGATGTAGATGCGCACCGGCGACCCGAACAGGCCCACGACCAGGGCACAGCCCAGGTTGAAGAACATGGCGCGATCCGGAGAGTGGTGCTTGTTCTTGTGGGAGAAGAACTTGGGGATCAGGCGGTCTTCGGAGGCCTGGAACAGCGAGCGACCCACACCCATGATGGCGTTGAGTACCGACAGCATCAGGGCGAAGATCAGCGGGAGGCCGATCAGGTACTTCACCCAGCCGGCCGAGCCGAAGATGTGGTCGGCGAAGTCGGTGTACGCGGTCAACGGGTCCGATGATTTGAGCGATGCGCCGAGCACAGCCACGAACACGATGGCGGTGGCGGCGTAGATGAACAACCCGTACAGACCCTCCGCCGTCATCGCGATCTTGGCGTCTCGATGCGGGTTGCGGCATTCGGCCACGTAACACGCCGCCCCTTCGACGCCGATCCCGTTCCAACTCATGACGAAGAGCCAACTCATGACGAAGAGGAAACCCGCCGTCTTCGGATCTGAGAAGTGGAAGCCCGAGACATTGGACCAGTGGAAGGAGCTGGGCTTGAACACCGGCAGGAAGATCAGCAGGGTGATCGGCACCATAGAGACAATGCCGAGGAGGGTGGCGAAGCCGGTCCCGAGGCGGACACCCAAGTAGCAAGGAATAAACAGACCGACCAGTCCGACCAGCGTGATGATGAGCACGCCGATACCTTCGGGCGAGCCGAGACCCCCGAGCGGGTCCACGGTCCTTCCCAGTGGCACGTGGAACAGCACGGCGATGTAGCTGGCGGCCAGGATCATGTTGATCGGCGCCACGGGGAACCACCCCAGCCAGTAGCTCCACCCGGCCACGCCACCGATATGACGCGCCGTGGACTCGCCCAAAGGCCGGAAGGCCTCGTAGGCGTACGAGGGCGTCCCTCCCGTGCGGTGCGGCCACAGGGCGGCCAACTCCCCCATGCACAGGCAGACCACCAGGGCGATGATCTGGATCCCGATGAGACACGGAATGGCGGCCGCCCCCATGGCCTGGACGGCAAAGGGGACAATGCCGGTGACCAGGATGACCCCGGCCAGCCCCATCACGAAGGCACCCCGCCAGTTGATACTTCGCTCGAGGGACGTGGCCACCTCTCCGGGTGGTCCTGCGCTGATGCTTGCTTCGGTGGTCATGGGTTCATCTCCCGTGAACGGTTGGGGGTGGGGGGACTGCAGCAGCGGTGTGGGTGCTTCGATGCGGTTGAAGAGGGGACATAGAACGGTCAGAAGGCAGTCAGGTAGCGATCGAGCTCCCAGGGCGTGACTTCGGCGTGGGAGGACCGGACCTCCGCCCGCTTGGTGGCGACGAAGTAGTCGACGTAGTCCCCGTCGGAGGTCTTGCCAAGGCCCTCGCGCAACACGGCGTCGGTCTCGAGGCGCTCGAGCGCGTGCCACAAGGTCATCGGCATGGCACGGAGGCCGAGCGCCGACGCCTCGGCCTCACTGAGCTCGAGCAGGTTCAACTCGCACGGATCCCCCGGATCGGCGTCGCGGGACATGCCGTCGAGGCCCGCGGCGATCAACGCGCTGATGGCGAGATAGGGGTTGGCTGAGCCGTCGATGCAACGGTCCTCGACCCGGCCGGGCTCGGGCACCCGCAACATATGCGTGCGGTCGTTGCCCCCGTAGGTGGCGTAGACCGGCGACCAGGCCGCACCCGAATTCGGCGGCGCACTGGCCAGGCGCTTGTACGAGTTCACCGTGGGGCACGCCACGGCCGCCAGCGCCTCCGCGTGGTCGAGCAGACCGGCGATGAACGAATAGCCCATGGCCGACACGCCGAGCCCCCTGGCGTCGGCCATGTCGGCAAAGAGCTCCGTGCCGTCCTCGCCCCAGAGGCTCAAGTGCATGTGCAACCCGTTCCCCGTGAGATGAGAGAACGGCTTCGGCATGAAGGTCGCGACCATGCCCGCCTCGGCCGCCAACGAGTGCACGAGGTAGCGGAAGACGATGACCCGGTCGGCGGTAGTGAGCGGGTCGGCGTAGCGGAAGTTCTGCTCGAACTGCCCGTTGGCGTCTTCGTGGTCGTTGGCGTAGTTCGCCCAGCCGAGCGCGTTCATGTGCCGCGAGACGGCGGTCAAGTGGTCGTACATCCGGGTAAGGGCGCGGGCGTCGTAGCACGGCGCCGCCGCACTGTCCTGGGCGTCGGCCACGGCGAATGACCCGTCCGGCTCCCGGCGGACGAGGAAGTACTCCACCTCGGCGCCGACGCCGAGCGTGCAACCCGCCGCGGCGAGGCGCTCGATCTGACGGCGCAGGATCACGCGCGGCGCATACGGCCAGGGCTCGCCTTCGACGCACGGGTCGCACTGGATGATGCCCAGCCCCGGTCGCCACGGCGCCGGCATGTACGAGGCCAGGTCCGGCATGGCCAGGATGTCGGGTGACGACGGGGACTGTCCCATGGCCCCGGCAGCGAACCCGGCGAAGCCGGCGCCACCCTCGACGAGGGCGTCGATCGCGCTGACCGGCACCATCTTGGCGCAGGGCTTGCCGTGCATGTCCACGAACATGGCGAAAAGGAATTCGACGCCGTCCGCGGCCACGGCCTCCTTCAGCTCCGCCGCGCTCGTGAGACTCGCTCGCCCGGCTCCGTCGCTCATCGGGGTGGTGCCACCTCCCGCTGGGTGGGTTCGTGTCGAATGCAACGATGTTGCCCTACGGGAAACAGCTGATGGTTACCGGACTATTGCGAAGTGTTGCGTGCTCGTTAACTGAAACCCCTCGGCCGCAGGCACAGATGACGGGAGTGTGAACGCTGCCCGTGCGCGGGCGTCAGATGTCCTGGTCGTTGCATTTTGTTCTACATCGTTTCTTGACAGGCAACAGCCCGGGGTCATAATGAGAGACCACATGAGCGATCCGGTCTCCGAGCGCACCACGCTGCACCGCTACGCGCACCGTGCCGCCTACGACCGCGCCACGATCGACGCCATCCTCGACGAGGGCTTCGTCTGCCACGTGGGGCTCACCACCGCGGACGGTTTCCCGGTCGTGATCCCCCTCGGGTACGGCCGCGACCGCGACGTCGTCTACCTGCACGGTTCGGCGGCCAGCCGCCTTTTCCGCCGCGCCCGCACGCCCGCGGTCGAAATCTGTATGACGGTGACCCTCGTCGATGGGCTCGTGGTGGCCCGCTCCACCTACAACACCGACATCAACTACCGCTCGGTCGTGGTCATCGGCCCGGCCAGCGAGGTGATCGACCTAAACGAGAAGCGTGCCGGGCTTGACCTGATGGTGGACCACATCATCCCCGGCCGCAGCCGCGACGCCCGGCGCCCCACGGAGAAGGAGTTGCGCAGCACCATGCTGCTGCGGCTGCCGCTCGGAGAATGCTCGGCCAAGGTCCGCACTGGTTGGCCGCTCGACGACGAGGCGGACTACGACCTCCCCATCTGGGCCGGCGTCATCCCCTTGCGCACGGTGATCGAGCCCGCAGAGGTCGACCCGGGCCTGCGCGTCGACGCCGCGCTGCCGGAGTACGTGGCGCACTACCGGCGCCCGGTTGCTCGAGCCGCGGCGTCCGTCGCAGCCAACGGAAGGACCGACTGAACATGTGCGGCGTCGTCGGCCTCCTCCTCCACGACCCCGATCTCGAGCCACAGCTGGGCGAGCTCCTCGTGCCGATGATCGAAGCGCTCGATGAGCGCGGCCCGGATTCGTCGGGCATCGCCGTCTACGCCGAGCCTGCGGGCGGAACCGATCAGGCTGACGGCGCCCCGGTGATGCTCCGGCTCTCCCTCGGGGCCGATGTCGATGTGGACTGGATGGGCGTCGGCTGCGGGTTACTCGACTTGTGCGGGACCGGTGCCGATCTCCAGCGTTTCGGCGCCGGGCTCGTCGTCGATGTGCCCGAGGACACGCTGCCCGACGCGCACACTCTGCTCGCCACCGAGTGGCCCCAGGTGCGTGTGCTCGGCACGGGCACCAACGTGCGCGTCCTGAAGGACACGGGCCGGCCCGCCGACACGTGCGCCCGTTACGGCATCCGCCGCTGGGAGGGCTACCTGGCCGTGGCCCACACACGGATGGCGACCGAGTCAGCGGTGACCCTGCTGCATTCGCACCCCTTCGTCCCGGCACGCGACCTTTGCGTGGTGCACAACGGATCCTTCTCCAACTATGCAACGTTGCGCCGGCGCCTCGAGGACGACGGCGTGTCCTTCGACTCCGACAACGACTCCGAGGTGGCGGCCCGCTTCCTGGCGTCGAGGCTCGAGTTCGGCGACGATCTCGAAGAGGCGACGCGCTGGGTCATGAAGGAGATGGACGGCTTCTTCACGTTGGTGATCGCGGGCACCCAAGGCATGTCGGTCGCCCGCGACGCCTTCGCCTGCAAACCAGCCGTGGTGGCCGAGACACCCGCCTACGTCGCCGTGGCCTCGGAGTACCGCGCCCTGGCCGAGCTACCGGGCATCGCAGACGCCATCGTGTTCGAGCCCAATCCCGAGGAGGTCTACTCATGGAGCCGCTGACCATCGACCCCGAGACGCACAGGCACACCTCGCTCCGCATCTTCGACTGCGACCAGCTCGGGACACGCGAGGTCAACACCGCACTGCGCGCCCTGCCCGACGGCACCGACGCGACCGTTGTCAGCCCGCGCGGCCGCCACAACTTGGCCGTCGGTCTCCCGCACGCGCTGTCCGTCGTCATCGACGGCAACGCCGGCTACTTCGTCGGCGGCCTCTGCGGCGAGCGTGAGGGCACCGGGCCCGACATCGTCGTGAACGGCTTCGTCGGCTGGTCGGTCGGCGAGAACTTGATGGGCGGCACGATTCGAGTGAAGGGCAGCGCGTCACAGAGCGCCGGCTCGAGCGCCCGGGGTGGCAAGATCTTCGTCGAGGGCCATGCGTCCCTGCGGGCGGGGATCTCGCTCAAGGGTGGCACGGTGGCCATTGCGGGCAACGCCGGCGCCATGACCGGCTTCATGGCGCAGGCCGGCATCATTCTCATCGGCGGCGACGCCGGCCACGCCCTGGGCGACTCCCTCTACGAGGCGGTCATCTACGTCCAGGGCGCCATCGCCTCGCTCGGGGCCGACGCGGTGGTCGAGGACATGACCGAGGAGGACGTCCTCGCGGTCAACCGCCTGGTCGGGCAGAGCGGTTTCGACCACGTCGACCCCGACCGCGTGACCAAGGTGGTCTCGGGCCGCCAGCTGTACCACTTCTCCACCCACCACCAGGGCGCGTACTGAGCCCGCGTGCCACCCACTCCCGATGACCCCCGCCGAGAGCCATACCTTCCCGCCTGACGCGATCGCTCGCGTCCACGAGATGGCCGAGACCGGCCACTACCCGATCCGTGGCCTCGGCGCCCGGCGGAAGCTCCCTTCCTTCGACGACCTCGTCTTCCTGACGGCGTCGACGTCGCGCTATCCCCTCGAGGGGTATCGCGAGCGCTGCGACACGACGACCGTCCTCGGCACCCGCCACGCCGCCAAACCGCTGCACCTCGATATCCCCATCACCATCGCCGGCATGTCGTTCGGCGCGCTGTCGGCCAGCGCGAAGGAGGCGCTCGGCCGCGCCGCGACCGAGGTCGGCACGTCGACCACGACCGGCGACGGCGGCATGACGCCCGAGGAGCGCAAGGCCTCCTCGCTGCTCGTGTACCAGGTGCTCCCGTCGCGCTACGGCTTCGACCCGGCCGACCTGCGCCAGGCCGACGCCGTCGAGATCGTGATCGGCCAGGGCGCCAAGCCGGGCGGCGGCGGTCTCCTGCTCGGACAGAAGGTCAACGAGCGCGTCGCCGCCATGCGCACCCTCCCTCCCGGCATCGACCAGCGCTCGGCCAGCCGGCACCCCGACTGGATAGGCCCCGACGACCTGCGCATCAAGATCGAAGAGCTCCGCGAAGCCACCGCCTGGCAGATCCCGGTCTACGTGAAGGTCGGCGCCACCCGCGTCGACCACGACGTGCAGCTGGCCGTCGCCGCCGGGGCCGACGTGGTCGTGGTCGACGGCATGCAGGGCGGCACCGCGGCGACCCAGGACGTGTTCATCGAGCATGCGGGCATCCCGACCCTGCCGGCCGTGCGCATGGCGGCCGAGGCCCTCCGCGCCGTCGGGGCGCGCGAGGAGGTGCAGCTGATCGTTTCCGGCGGGATCCGCTCGGGAGCCGACGTGGCGAAGGCACTGGCGCTCGGGGCGGACGCCGTGTCCCTCGGCGTCGCCGCCCTCCTCGCTCTCGGCTGCAACCGTCCCTCCTATCGCGACTTCAACGGCGCCAGCCATGACGCGAGCCCCGACTACGTCGCGCTCGGCACGGCGGCGGGTCACTGCGCCCACTGCCACACGGGCCGCTGTCCCGTCGGCATCGCGACCCAGGACGCCGCGCTCGAGAAGCGGCTCGATCCCGTCCACGCCGCCACCGCGGTGGCCAACTACCTGCGCGCCGTGACCATGGAGGTGACGGCCTTGGCCCGGGCCTGCGGGAAATCCAGCGTGCATCACCTGGAGCCCGAGGACCTGGCCGCGCTCACGGTGGAGGCCGCCGCCATGGCCCGGGTCCCACTGGCCGGCACCGGCTGGATCCCGGGCTGGCCCACCTGACCGCCGTGCCCGCTCTCCGCTCGGCGGAGGTTGTGGTGATCGGTGGCGGCGTGGCCGGACTTTCGACGGCCCACGCACTCGTCGAGCTCGGGGTGACCGACGTGCTCGTCCTCGAACGCGCCACCGTCGGCTCGGGCGGCACCGGCAAGTCCAGCGGCATCGTGCGCTGCCACTACGGCATCCCTTCGCTGGCCGCCATGGCGTGGCATGCGCTGCCTGTGCTCGAGCAGGCGGAGGAACTCCTCGGCGCCCCATCCGGCTACACCAACACCGGTTACTTGGTCGGCGTCGGCCCCGAAAACCTCGGGGCGCTCCGGGCCAACGTTGCCATGCAGCGGGCGCTCGGCATCGAGGTCGAGCTGATCGGCCACGACGAGGCCCGGCTCCTGTCGCCGGCGGCGCGGCTCGACGATTTCGCGGGGTTCGCCTACGAGCCCCGCGGCGGCTATGGCGACGGGCACCAGACCGCCATGGCGTTTGCGGTCGCTGCCCGCCGCGGCGGCGCGCAACTACGCCAACATCAGGGGGCCGCCGCCATCGAGACGACGGGCGACAGCGTGACGGGGGTTCGCCTGGTGGACGGAGACCGGGTCGGTGCCGCCCACGTCGTCCTGGCGGCCGGCCCCTGGTCCGCCGGTCTGGCCACGCCGCTCGGCCTCGACGTTCCCGTGCGCGCCCAGCGCGCCCAGATCCTCCTCGTCGACCCGGGGCAACCGCTCGGACGCATTCCGGTTTTCTCCGACCTGGTGTCGCTCCAGTACGTGCGCACTGAAGGCGCGGCCACTCTGCTGCTGGGCGACAGCGACCACTCAACGCCCGAATGGGCCGACCCGGACGACTACCGCGAGCGCGCCGGTGTCGAGGAGCTGGCTGCGCTGGTCCCCAAGTTCAGCCACCGCTTCCCCGCTTTCGACGGTGCGGCGCTCTCCTCCTCCTACGCCGGGTGCTACGACGTCACCCCCGACTACAACCCGATCATCTCGTCCACCCCGATCGAAGGGCTCTGGCTCTGCGCCGGCTTCTCCGGGCACGGGTACAAGATCTCGCCTTCGGTGGGCGAGCTCGTGGCCGACCTCGTCGTCCACGGCCAGAGCCGACACGCCGACGTCGACCATCGTGACTTCCGCTGGGAGCGCTTCGGCGAGAAGGACCCCCTGGTCAGCGGGCACCCTTACGCGGGCGCCGGCCAGATGCGCTGAGCCGTGGCCTCTCACCGCAACCTACGGGGCTTGCCTAGGCTGAACGACCGTGGCCACTCGCCGGACCGCAGCCGCCCCGGCTGCACGTGGGGGATCTCGGTCCAAGGGGACTGCGAAGCGTTCCGCCCCGACGCGCACCAGCAAGCAAACGCGCTCCCGCTCCCCCAAGCCGGCACGAGCCAAGTCAGCGGACGCCGTGGCCATCGATAACGCAACAGGTCCCGACGGTGACGGCACGCTCGGGCAGGTCATCGCCAACCACGTGCGGTCCCGGCGCCTCGAGATCGGGCTCAATGTCGGCCAGTTGGCCGAACGCACCGGCATCTCGAAGGGGATGCTGTCCAAGATTGAGAATGCGCAGACCTCCCCGAGCCTGAGCACGCTCGAACGGCTGGCCGGCGCCCTCGACATGCCGGTCACCTCGCTCTTCCGCGGCCTGGCCGAAGAACGCGACGCCGTGTTCGTCAAGGCGGGCAGCGGACCCGAGATCGTGCGCAAGGGCACGCGGTCCGGGCACACCTACGAGCTCCTCGGCAGCCTTCGTGGTCCCTACAAGCGCGTCGAGCCGCTCCTTGTCTCGCTCGACGAGGAGACCGAGGTATTCCCGCTCTTCCAGCACAGCGGCATCGAGGTCCTCTACATGTTGAGCGGGGTGATGGAGTACGGCTACGGCCGCCAGCGCTACAAGATGGAGCGCGGCGACACGCTGCAGTTCGAAGGCGACATCCCGCACGGTCCGACCATGCTGATCAAGCTGCCGATCCGGTTCCTTTCCATCACGATCTACGCGGGGGACCGCGCCTGACGAAATTGTCGGTTTAGCCAGCGCGCTCGCTTCTACTTGAGCGCCGGAGTAATCAGTGGCCGGCTGAAGCGGCCACCAGCTGAGCCAGCTCGCGGTCGAGCGAGTCGCCCTGCACCCCCCGCGCCACCTTCAGCGGGGCGGGTGCGGTAAGGACCGGCAAGCCGGTAAGGGCGGTCACTCGCTCACGCAGGCCGGCGCCACGCAGGCGGCTCCAGCGCCGGCGCCGCCTCGAGCCGAAGACGATCGCGTCGGCGCCGCAATCCCCGGCTGCATCCGCAATGCGTTCGCCGACGGTAAAGCAATTGGCCAAATAGTGCACGCCGTCGGCGCCGACACCAGCGCCGCGGAGCGCAGCGACGGCCCGATCGACGATCTCTTTGGCCTCGGATTCGCTCTCATAGGCGACGCCCCTGCCTCCGACGATCCTCTCGTTCACGTGCACGACGCGGACGGTGGCGCCCAGGTCGCGGGCCATTGCAGAGGCGAAGTCGACCGCCACGTCTCCGGACTTGGTGCCGTCTACTGCCAGAAGGACTCGGCGGAACATCGCAGGCCTCCTTCCTTGCCGCATTGCGCGACATCGACCATTTGTTTCCTCCATGTTAACAGATCTCGCCCTCTAGGAAAACATGTTTCCTATTAATAAACAGTCAAGGGTCGGCAGGGTGCTGACCAGGGAGGACGATTGACCGTCGGTTGCCGGGACTTGGACCCCAGCGGCGGCGAGCGACCTATGGCCCGTGGCGATCGGTCATTGTGTCGATGACCTTCTTGTTGGCGCGGAAAAGGGTGGACCGAACCCTGATTCCTCTATTCGCCTGGACAGCTTCAGCACCCGGTGACGGATGGCTCTGTCGAGTCTTGGCCATCCACCGACGTGGGTCGGCCCCCATCCCGACTTCGCACGCTGCTCAGCGCCCATCCGGAGCTGATCTGTGTGCTCGTGGCTTCAATCTTCGGCGACGCGGAGGGGGGGCAGGTTCTGGTCTTAAGGATGGAAAGTCTCGACAGCCGGAACGCTAATCCCGCTTGGACAGCTCAGGGGGACCTCAACGATCAGCGACGTTCACACGCTGGAGCTCTGCTATGAGATCCGGAAGCCACGGAACCATCGCGTGCGAGTAAGTGGCGAAGCAAGGCAGCAACACCATGTGCTCCGCCCCGGCGTCCGCAAAAGCACGGAGGCCTTGGACCACCTGATCCAGATTCCCCGTCACGGCGACGCGGTCAACAAACCTGGTGAAATCCTGCTCATAGGTGCTCCCGAGGAAGTCGGCCGCCGCTCGCCGCGCTGCCCGCGGATCGTCGTCCACCGCAACCATCACGTACGTCATCCATCGAAAGTCGTCGAGGTTGCGACCGCTTTGGGCCGCCACCTCCTTGATGGTCGCCACGGAGCGCGCATAGCGCTCCGCCGAGTAGAGATACGGCATCCAACCATCGCCCAGGCGTCCCGCCCGGCGCATCGCTCCCACCTGTCGACCGGTCACGACGATCGGGGGTCCGCCGTGCTGCGCAGGAGGAGGGTGAATACGCAATCCCTCGTAACGAAAGTGTCGACCGACGTGAGTGATGGGCTCAGCGCTCCAGAAGCGGCGTAACAGGCCGATCGACTCGTCGAGGCGCGTCCAACGCTCCGCGATCGGTACACGGGCCGCCGCAAAGTCGTCGGGATACTCGCCGCCGGCCCCCACCCCCACGATCAGGCGGCCACCGGACGCGCGGTCGATGTCGGCCAGCTGCTTCGCGGCGACGGCGGGCGTGTACCAGGGGAGGACCAGCGTGGCCGTACCCACGGCGGTCCGCCGCGCCTGCTCGACGAGGCGCGCCAGCCAGACCATCGGTTCAGGAGACGGGTTGGGCGACGCCAAATGGCCACCCACCCAGAGTGAGTCGACACCGAGATCCTCGACCTGCCGCACCGCTTCGGTGGAGGAGGGCGCGACGAGGCCGATCTCTAGCGGCATGTGGCTGATGTCATCGTCTGCCAGGGCGGCCGATGCAACGTAGCCGGAACGCCCACCGCGCCAGCACTTACGCGAAGGTCAGCGACCGGGCGTTCTCGACCATGATCTTGCGCTGATCGTCCAACGAGAAGGACGCCACGTTGGCAAAGAAGTCGCGTGGCTGCGCCAGGCCCTCCGCGTGCGGCCAGTCCGAGCCGAACAGGATCCGCTCGACCGGCAGGTGCCGGGCCAGGTCCTCGACGTTATCCTCGACGAACGGCGCCACCCAGCAGTGCTGAATGAACTGCCCGGCCGGGTCCGACGCGAACATGCCGGGGTTCTGACCCGCCAGCATGCGCAAGGTGTGGAGGCACCGTGGCACCCAGTCCGCTCCGTTCTCGATATAGGCCACCCGCAGACGTGGAAAGCGCTCGAAGAGCCTGTGGGCGACCAACACGGTGGCGAAGTCCTCGATCAGCCGGTGCTTCATGAGCTGGGCCACCAACGAGGCGGACTGAACCACGGACGCGTCGGGTCGTCGCTCGCTCTCCGGAGGCGAAGTCATCCCCCAGGTCCGGGCAATGTCCGATGCGACGTCGGTATAGCCGTCTTCGAATCCGGCGTGGGTGGTCACGACGATGCCGGCTTCCTGAGCCCGGGCCCAGAAGGGGTCGAAGGACTGATCGGCTGGAGACCGCAACCCTGCGCGGGTGAAGACCGGACCGTTGCGAATCGTGATGATGCGGGCGCCACGAGCGAGGCACCATTCGAGCTCACTCACGGCACGGTCGAGGTCCGACAGGGTGAGGAACGGGACGGCGAAGATCCGGTTCTGATACGCGAAGCCCCAGTCGTCGTCGAGCCAGCGGTTGAACGCCCGGAGAACCTCGATGGCGGCCTCGATGTCGGGCTGCATCGGTCCCTCCATGCAGACACCCTGCGAGGGGAACAGCCACGCCGCCTCGACCCCTTGGGCATCCATGCACGCCAGGCGAGCGTCATGATCGAACCACTCGGGGTGCGCGGCGGGTTCTTCGCAGGCGAGTTCGTTGCCGACCCGCTCCTTGCTGCTCTTCCCGGCGAAGTAGTCGTAGAGCGCGCCCGGACGCGGGCGCGGGTGGACGTCGCCCGGACCAGGAATAATCGGATGCGGCCGCTCCCCGAAGAAGTAGTGCGGCTTGCCGTGGACCTCCTTCAAGACGACACCTCGCTCGGCGAACTTCGCGTCGCGGTACCGGGTGAAGGAGTCGCTCACCTCCCAGTAGTGGTTGTCGGCATCGAAGACCGTCCCTATCTCGGACTCGGCTGTGCGCACGAATGCCTCCTCAGTCATTGCCGTGGCGGAGCAGCTTGCCGGGTGTGTCCCCGGTGCACTCGCCGTCCACGAAGGTCGTCACGCCGTTTACGATGGTCCTGTCATAGCCGATCGCCTTTTGGATCAGGCGCCATTCCCCGGCCGGATAGTCCCACACGCGTTCCTGTGGCGTGCTGTCGACCGTTTCAGGGTCGTAGACGACGACGTCGGCCGGTGCTCCCTCGGCCAGGAAGCCGCGGCACTTCAGGCCGGCCGCGACGGCCGGGTAGTACGAGAGCCGCCAGTGCGCCTCCTCCAGCGACATGATCTCGTGCTCGCGCACCCAGTAGCCGAGCATCTCGGTGGGATAGCGCGCCGTGGTCACGAACTTGGTGTGGGCGCCGCCGTCGCTCACACCGGGCAACGCGACCGGCGACGTGGCGATTTCCTTCATGGCCTCGGGCGGCGTCACCAACATCGGCGTGGCGAAGCCGACCCGTAGCTGGCCAGCGACCGCCACGTCCAAGAAGGCGTCGATCTCGTGCTTGCCTTCTCGAGCTGCGACCTCTCCGACGGTGAATCCCTCGTAAGTCTCCTTGAGCTTTTGCGCACCAGGAACGTCACTCGAGATCCAATGGATCTTGATCTCGGTGAGGTCGTAGCCCGCGCCGAACAGGCCGCCGCGATCTTCGTGGATCTCCTTCATGGCGGTCCGGCGTTCGGGGTCGGCGAACTTGACGACCTTCTCGTTGACGGTGCCGAGGCACGCCTCCCGCCAACACGGGATCGTGTCTGCCAGGTTGTAGTCCTCCAGGGTGAACTCGGAGACGAAGTTGGTCGTCAGCGCCTGGGCGAAGACTCGGAGACCCTCCTCCTCGTTCAGGTAGGCCAGCTGCTTGAGGGCGTCTTTGTGGCTGTACTTGGCTCCGCCGTGCTGGTTGAGGGCCCCGTCCGCCAGCAGCGCGTTCCAGATGATGGGCCGCCCGCTCTCGCGCGCCATCAGGGCAGCCGTTTCTAGCGTGCCCGTCAGCTGTGCGGTCCCACGACCGAGCGAGCCCATGGCCCGGGAAAAGGCGATCACTTCCTTGTCGGTCATGAGGTCGGTCACCATGGGCGTGCCGTCGAAGTCGAGCTGCACGTTGCCCACCTCTCCGGAGACCTGTGCGCTGAAGCCGCAGCCGCCGGCGGCCATCCCTTGCACCAAGAGCCGGCACATCTCGTCGAGCTGTTCGTCGGTGACCCGGTACGCCTTGGCGTTGTCGACGCCCGCCACATAGGCATAGAGCGGCGCCAAGGGAACGAAGGACATCACGTTGACGCCCTTGGGTGTGCGATCCACGCTGTCGAGGAACTCGGGGTACGTAACCCAGTCCCATGGCATGCCAACTCGCATCGTCTTGAGCGGCACCGCTTCGTTGCGCGAGACCGTGAGCATGGCGCGCTCTCGATCCTCGGGCCGGCACGGAGCGAAACCGAATCCGCAGTTGCCGATGACGACGCTGGTGACGCCGTGCCAGCCCGACATGGTGCACCACGGGTCCCAGAACACCTGGCTGTCGTAGTGCGTGTGGAGGTCGACGAATCCGGGGGCCACCACCTTGTGCGAGGCGTCGACGACCTCGCGGCCGTCCGACGCGTCCACCCGACCGATCGCGGCGACGCGGCCGCCGGCGATGGCGACGTCCGCCTTGTAGCGCGGTGTCCGCAGACCGTCGATCACGGTCCCGCCCTTGATCACCACATCGAACTTCGACATGCCCTCCCTTTCGACGACCCGAGTTCGTCCTGGCTCGGCCTCGCTGCCTGTGCGTGAGCCCGACCCGATGAGCGCAACTTACTTGCTTGCTAGTCAACAAGCAAGTAAGTTGCGACAGGTGAGTGAGGCGTTGGCGCGACGAAGCCAGGCCGAGCGGCGGAGCCGGTCTGAAGACGCCCTGTTGGAGGCGGCCGCCGAGCTCGTCGCCGAACGCGGGATTCAGGGCACCTCGCTCGCGAGCATCGGCGGGCGTGCCGGAGTCAGCCGGGGCCTCCCGACCCACCACTTCGGTTCAAAGGACGCGCTCGTCACTCAGCTGGCGGAGCGGGCGCAGACCAGGATCGGACTCGCGATGTTCGAGGCGCAGCGGCGCCAGGCGCAACTGTGCGGTGACCTGTCCGCCCTCGATGAAATCCTCGTCACCGTCGACACGTACCTCGAGCTGTTCAACGACCCGGGACCGGACCAACGAGCTCTCCTGGTGATGTGGGGCTCGACTTTCCCGTCGAACGCTTCGGTCGACGGCATGGCCGACGCGGAGCGACGCAGCTACGAGGGCCTCTCCCAACTGATCGCGTCGGGCCAGGATGACGGCTCGGTGCGGGCAGACGTCGACCCCATGGCCAGCGCGGTGCTCCTGCACGGTCTCATGCGGGGGGTGGCCGCCCTTTTCCTCTCCGACGCCGGCCCGGCGGACATGCACACCGTCCGCCGGACTTGTCACGAATGGATTGCCTCGGCCTTGGCACCCCGGTAACTCCAGCTACGACGCGCTTGCTGTCGAGGTGCCCGGGATGTCCGTCCCGCAGAACGGCTTCGACGAGACAGGCGTGAAGCCCGTTTTCTCCGCCTGCATCACCCAGGTGCACTGGTGCGGCTCGTCGTGTCCGAAGACCGTGGCGAAATCGATGGGATTGGGCAAAATGCCATTGGCGTTGTAGGACTTCACGCCCCGAAGGTCCTTGATCACGGCGGCCCTAGTCGGGTTGGGGCCTGCAAGCTCCAGTCCCTTGATCATGAGGTCCGCCCCGGCCCATGCCTCGTACTGGCTGAAGGTCGGGAAATCGCTCTTCGTGAAGTGTGCGTACTTCTCCATGGCCGCCTGCATCTGCTCGGTGCCGGCGTCGGCGAGCACCCACGGGCGGTAGAGCGAAGCGAAGTAGTCGCCCTGCAACGAACTCCAGGCCGGAGAGTTGATCACGTCCGGCTCGTAGCCGGTTGCGAAGAGCCCTTTGGCATGTATCCCCGCCTGCTTGAGCGCCGTGGCGAGTGCGTAGTTCGAGTTCGAGTCCATCTCTGGCGCGTAGGCGTTGACGTGGTCCTGCTTGGCTGTCAACGCGATAGCGCTGAAGGCGACACTCCCGAACGGAATGGACGTATCGACGACGCCGACCTTGCCGCCCTCGTGTTGGAACGACTGTGCCGTCTGTTCGGCGGCCCGGCTCGACGAGGGCGAGATCCCGTAGCCATATGTACCGAGCACCGTCGCCCCGTGCGACTTGAAGAAAGCCCCTGCCTGCGTATTGACGGGGTACTTCGGGTCCACGCTCCCGGCGTCCGCGGCAAACATGTTGGTATAGGGCTGCTCTCCCCACTCGGGCCCGTCACTGTACGAGCCCGTCACGGGGATGCCCTGCTGCTGGGGGTACTTGGCGGCCAGGAAGAAGAGCGGGCTCTGCGAAACGATCCCGAACGCCTTCGAGTCGGCGTCTTGTACCGCCGTGGCGATCTCTGTGGGACTCGTCTGGTCGTCGATCACCATCGGGACGAGCTTGTGCCCATCGACGCCTCCCTCCGCGTTCTGCATGGCAATGCGGGCGTCGAACCCGGCCGGCGAGCTGGCATCCTCCGCTGCGCCCGGCCCGGTAATGGACGTGACATAGGCGATGGTGATGGGGGCGGGAGCGGCGCTCGCCGGGGTGGGGGTCGCCACCGCCAAGGCAAGCGGGAGACTGGCCGTCACGACCAGTAGCGCCGTACCGACGATTGCCCCCCGCATCCTGTTTCGTAGTGGTGGCATCAAATATGTTCCTCCCCCCGACCCTCGGTCAGGTGACGTGCGAGCCAATTCGCTCGGGTTGTTCGTTGGCCCTTCAGATCTGTGGGTCGCCGAAAAATAGCGGTTGGTGACCTCCACCGGACCGCGGGTCCCAGATCCGGAACCCTTCTGCCTGCTCACAGGGTCGAAACCGAGGCATAGGCGTCGTGATCGGCGACCGCACTGCCGAGCCGTCCCAGCATCGCCGTGGTAATCGGTGGTGCGACTTTCAGCGTGATGGCCCAGAGGAAGAAGCCATAAGCCAATCCGAGACCGATCAGATGCCGCGCGTCGTCCCACGACGGCGCGTCGGCGCCCTCGGCGCCGAGCCGCTCCAGGTAGTGCGCCAGGAGATCCCATTCGGTGCGGCGGCGCTCCCCGGGGCTCAAGGTGCAGCCGATGTGGTAGCCCACGTCGAGATACCAGGGGCCACGCTGGACGAGCTGCCAGTCCACGAGGCACGGCTGTCCGGCCGCATTGAGGTACAGGTTCCCGATGTGCGCATCGCCGTGGAGGAGGCATCGTGGCTCCGCAGTGTCGACCAATTCCGCCAGCCGGCCCACGGCGTCCAAGAGGCGCTCGGCGTCGCGCACTTCCTGAGGCACCCGGGACCCGATCGGACCTTCGAAATTCCCTCTGACCTCCGGGAGCCCACGGGCCCGCATCGTTGCCCTCAGCCGTGGCGCCAGCCAGGGCTCGTCGGCGCCGCCTTGCGCCCATGAACGCGCGTGCAAGATGGCGTACTGATCCAGGCTTTCGGCCACCTGGTCAGCGGTATACGGACTGAGCGCATCGAGGAACTTCGCACCCTGTGCCGCGACGTCCCCGGTGATGATGACGCCATGTTGGGTGACGGGATCGACCTCGGCGTAGACGCAGTCCAGGGTTCGCACGCCTGTGCCACCAGCGAGATGACGGTAGAAGAGCGCTTCAGGTACTCCTGCCGTCCGGCTTGCCGCCGCCGTCTCGGAGCAGTCGGCGAAGTACCCCTTCACGCAGAGGTCGCTCGGCAACCCGACGGGTACGTCTCCTCGATACTCCGCGTGGAAGCGAGCGTTGGTGGACACACGCGACACGATCGGCCCGGGGACCACGGAAGCCACGGCGATGCCGGGAAAGCGGCGGCCGAGCGCATTGCTCAGCCACGCCGGCTTCATCACGTCCTCGAGCGTGTCCGGCACTGACGGCGACATCGTCATTCGTTCCGCCTCAGGCCGAACCGTCGCGAAGCCGGTCTCGAAGCACGTACTTCTGGACCTTGCCCGAGGAAGTGCGAGGGAAGTCGTCAACGGGGACGAGGTCCTCCGGCCATTTCTGGCGGGCCACGCCGGCCACCTCCAAGTGACGTCGTATTTCGGCCAGTTCGGGCGCCGGACGTCCCCCGACCATGCGGAAGAATGCCGCCGCGTGCTCGCCCATGCGTGCGTCGGGTGCCGCGACCACGGCCACCTCGGCCACGCCCGAAAACGTCATGAGGACCTCCTCCACCTCGGCGGCGCTGATGTTCTCTCCGCCGCGGATGATGACGTCGGAGATCCGGTCGGTGATGGACAGGTAACCGTCCGGGTCCAGCACGCCGATGTCCCCCGTGTGGTACCAGCTCTGACTATCGAACACTTTCGCCGTCAGAGACGCGTCGGTGTACCCCAAGAAGCATTCGGGTCCGCGTGAGAGAATCTCGCCAGCCTCCCCTGGTTCCACTTCGCGTCCTTCGGGGTCAACCAGCCTGATTTCGCATCCCGGCAGCGGCGAGCCGGCCGTCGACAGTCGCTTCTCCAGCGAGTCGGCGTAGGTACATCCCGTGATGGAAGGTTGCTCGGTAGACCCGTACATCGAGTAGATCAGCAAGCCGACCTGCGTGGCCCGATCCATGACAGCACGGGGTATCGGAGCACCTCCCATTCCTTGGAAGTGCAGCCGCTCCAGATGCTCCTCGGCGCAACGCGGATGATCGAGCAGGCTGGTCAGGAAGTACGGCGCGCCACCGCCCGCGCTCAAGTCCTCCGAATCGATCAGGTCCAGCACCTCTCCGGGTTCCCACTGGTCGATGAGGTGGACGGCCCGGCCACGGTCCACCGGGATCAACAGCGCGCCGAGCATTCCGATCGCGTGACTGATCGGGTTCGCGATCAGGTTTGGCCGCTCGGTCGGTGGCTGGGTCGCACCGAGTTGTGAGATCTCCGCGCTTACCGTCTGATGCGAGTGGATGACACCCTTCGGGCGGGCCGTCGTGCCCGACGTCCATCCGACCAGGGCGGGGGTGCCGGGGTCCACGCGAACCGGCGATTCGATCGGAGCGGCCGAGAGCAGCTCGCTGAAACCGATGCTGCCCGAGGGGCCAGCGCCTTCGAGGACGACCACCTGCATCTCCGGGAGATCTTGCATCGCTTCCAGATTGGCCAGGAAATCCTGATGCCCGAACTGCGAAGCCGTGACGTGGACCCTCGGGCGGCACTCACGCAGAATGTACGAAGTCTCGCGGCTCCCATAGATGTGCACGATCGGTGCGACCACCGCCCCCGCGAGCGCGGCGGCGTAAAAGGTGACCGCCCCCTCGAGCCAGTTCGGCGTTTGGAACGTGACCACATCACCCGGACGCACGCCCCGCTCGACCAGTCCCGAGGCGGCCCGACGGGCCAGATCCAGGACGTCGCCGAAGGTGCCTTGCCAAGGGTGGGTATGGGAGTGGATGACGAAGGGCGAACGGCTGTTGGCCGCCAGCCCGTCAGCCATGCGCTGACCCACGCTGTCATCCGGCCACCAGCCTTCGGTGATGAACCGACGGCGGACCTCCGGATCAACCTCGCGCAACGTCCAAGCCAGGTCTTTCATCAGCGCGGTTGACTCTCCCCTTGACCCGCCTCCGTCGACACCAGCGCGCGTGTCGCCCTACTAGCCACGGCTGCGGCGGGACTTGGCCGGTTTTCCGGCCACCTTCGTCCCAGTCGGGTCGGGTGCGTTGCCATTGAGAGCCGCGTAGCAGAACGCCCAGAGTTTTTCCGCGATCTGATCGACTGGTTGTTCCAGGCCGGCGCCGTCGTAATGGTGGAACACGGCCATGGACAGTTGAGTGATGAGCCACGCGGCGTAGTCCGGATCATGCGGGTGCACGAGTCCGGCTGCATGCGCGATTCGGATCTCCTCGACGAGAAGATTCGTGTAGGGCTGCGTGGCACGGGCAACTTCGGCCGGGTAGAGCGTCTGGAGCCGAAAATGCTCCGACGTCATGAAGCTGGGACCCCCGCCGGGCGTTTCCAGCGCGTGCACGGTGGCGTCGACGTAATAGCGCAGCCGCTCCACGGGATCCGACAACTTGTAAGCCTGTTCCCTGAACACTCCACAGTTCTCGTCGATGATGTCTTCGATCACGGCAAGGAGCAGCTGATCCTTGCCCGAGAAGTAGCGATAGAAAGTCTGCAGGGCGATCCCGGCTTCCTTGATGAGCTCCTGCGTAGTGAAACTCGGGCCCCTTGTCTCTATAAGCCGCCGCGCCGCGGCGACGATTGACCGTGCCTGTTCGACGCTTCGGTCTCGCGATCGCTGGACGACGGGTGACCGCTCGGCCGCCCGATCGGCCCACGTCACACGCTCGCCAGACGTCGCGCCTGCCTCACGGTTCCCCGGGGTCGTTGTACTCGCCATCGGCGTCAGGAGGGCTCGGCGCAGTAGGCAACGGCGCCTCCATAGTGCGGCGAGGAGTGGCAGGCCACGCCGACGGACGCGCCGGGTCGTTGTCGCTCCCCCGCCCGACCAGACAGTTGCAGATAGCACTCCAGCATCTGGGGAACTCCGTGCATGCGTCCGTTGCCGAGCGCCCCTCCACCCGAGAGCACCGGCAACGCGGCGGGCAGATCACTGTCGATGCCGCCGTCGAGCACCATGCGGTGCGCCTCTCCGACCGGAGCCAGGCAAAGCGATTCCATCCATAGGTAGACGAACGGCGAGAACCCGTCGTAGACGAGCGGGAGGTCGACCTCCGCGGGACCGATGCCAGAACGCTCCCAGAGTCGACGCGCCGTCTCGACACCGATCTCCATGATGTCATCGAGTGGCCAATGCAACGGAAGACGGTGCCGGAACGGAGCACCGGTCGCGTACCCCGCCACATAGACCGGATGGTGAGGAAGGTCTCGAGCACGCTCTGCGGACGTGAGGACGAAGCACGCCACCCCGTCGACGGGAATGTCACAGTCGAGTCGGCAGATGGGGTCGTTGATCATGGGCTCTGCGAGATAGTCCTCCGTCCGGAGCGGCCTCTCTCTCCAGTACGACCAGGGGATCCGCGCACCGTTCTTGCGGGCCTCCGTGACCACTTCGGCCATCGCCTCGCGCGTGGCGCCGTAGCGCTGAACGTACTCGTTGTACGGCATGGCGATCATCGCCAGCGGGCCGAAATAGCCCTGGGGAACCGTCCATTGCTGGTCGCCACGCGCCTCGGTCATTGCGTTCGCGTGATAGCTGCCCTGCGGGTTGTGGAGCGCCCGGTGGAGGAGCACGTAGTCGGCCGCGCCGCTCACGATCGCATTGACCGCGAGAGCAACCGCTCCCGGCAGTTGCCCGAATCCTTGGAAGCCGGCCGCATATCGGGGGTTCACTCCGAGGTGGGTGGCCAACCAATTGGCCGACACCAGGCTGATACCGTCGACGGCAGCATGGGCGCCGGCGGTCGGGAAGAGGCTGGCCGTGACGAACCCGTCCACGTCGTGCGCGGTCAGTCCGGCGTCCACCACGGCCTGATGTGCGGTCTGCACGGCGAGCGCACCCAGGGTCATGCTGGCGTGGCGCGCCACCTGGCTCTGCGCGTAGCCGACGACGGCCACCCGGCTGCTCGAGGCCATTCGACCGCTCACGAGCCGGAATCCAAGGCAAAGGCGGGTACTGCGACGCCCGGAGCGACGTCCTCGAACACAGAGCGGACGGGCGCGCCAAGGCGAACCGGCGCGAGGGGACCGTCGACCAACCGTCCTATCAGGCGCAGATCGGTTTGCACTGCCAACTCGACGTCAACCAAGACGAAGGGCACGTCGAATCCGGGAAGAAACGACTGTCGGATGATGGTCCACGACCGAACTGATCCCGACCCGTCGACCGGGATGAAGGAAAAAGTCGGATCAGAAGCTCCGCAGTGAGGGCAGAGTCCATCCGGCGGATGGCAAAACTTGGCGCATCGCGCACAGCGCGCCAGCACCAAGGTGTGTGCCGCCGCCGCCTCCCAGAACTCTCGGGAACGGTCGTCGGGGATCGGGACCGGACGACCGGTCTCGCTCACAGGATGACCCCTGCCTCTTTGAGCGTGGCGATGTCGTCCCATCCGTAGCCCAGCTCGAGCAGCAGGGTCTCCGTGTCCTCGCCGTGTTCGGGTGCTCGGCGCATTGGCGGTGCGCTGCCGTCGAACTGCACCGGCACGGCCGGCAAGCGGTAAGCGGTCTCACCGTCGACGACCACGTCACCGATGTATCCGTTGGCCTCCACCTGCGGGTCGTCGAGCAGCTCGGTCACGGACTGGACGGGAGCCCACGGTGCGTCGAGTCGGCTGAGGATGGACTTCCACTCGTCGAATGTGCGCGTGACGAACTCACGGTCCAGTTCGTTGATGCATGCCGCCGCATTGTCCCGACGGGCGGCCATGTCCGCAAAGCGGGCGTCCTCAAGGAGTTCGGGGCGTCCGATGATCCGGCAGAAGTCGGGCCAATAGCGGTCTGGCTGGAGGAAGACCAAGCTGATGTGTCGTCCGTCCTTCGTCCGGTAGACGCCAACGAGAGGGTTCACCAGGGGCCCTCGTCCGCTCGACGCTTTGGGCTCGTCCCCGCCCAGCGCTGCCAGCAAATCCGAGGACAGGGTCCACATCGCCGTCGAGAGCAGAGAGACGTCGACGACCGAGCCGGTGCCGGTCCGCGACCGCTTGAGCAAGGCGGCTGCCACGCCGAACGCAAGGGCCATCGCTCCGCTGCGATCCCCCAGCGCACCCCGCTGCCCGATCGGGTACTCCCTTTCGGGCGGCGACAAGATGTGCGCCATGCCGCCGCGGGCCCAGAAGGCCGTCGCGTCATAGCCGGCCTGGTCGGCGTCCGGGCCCCTCACCCCGTATCCGAGCCCTCTCGCGAAGACCAATCGGGGATAGCGACGCGTCACCTCGTCGGCATCGAGGCCGGCGCGCGCTAATGCCCGCGGCCGCATGTTGGTCAGGAAGACGTCGGCCGACTCGAGCAACTTGTGCAGGATCGCCAATCCGTCTTCGTTGCGGATGTCGAGCGCCATGGACCGCTTCCCCCTGTTGGCCAGCGCCAGTGACAGGTTCACGCCCCCTCGTTCCGACCCGATCCCCTGCGTCGCGAGGCCTCGATAGGGATCCCCCTCGGTGGGCTCGATGTGGACCACGTCCGCGCCCCAGTCGGCCAAAAGCGCCCCAGCGACCGGTACGAAGACCCATTGGGCGAGCTCGACGACCCGGACTCCATCGAAGGCCTGCTCGGACACGGCGGCTCGCCCTCAGGCCCGGGGCGACGGCGAGAGGACGACGAGCGGGATTACACGATCGGTGCGAGTTTGGTACACGTCGTAGTTGGGCCACTGATCGGTCACGATCTTCCAGAGTCGGGGTTTCTCGGCATCGTTCGCCGTCCGCGCCGTGACGTCGATGTGCTCGGCCAGCACCTGGATCGTCGCCGAGGGATCGGCCAGAAGGTTCTCGTACCAGTAGGGGTGCCGTGGTGCCCCGCCCATCGAGGCGACCACGAGGTAGTCGTCGCCGTCCCTGCCGTGGATGAGCGGGGTGGTGCGGGGAGCGCCGCTCCGCCGCCCGGTCGTGGTCAGCAACAGGATCGGGACACCGTTCCAGATGTACCCGACTTCGCCGTCGGTCTCCTGATAGCGCTGGACGTGCTCCTCCCCGAGCAGGGTGAAGTCGGGTTGCCGATATGTCGCTTCGCTCATGTTGGACTCTTCACTTTCGCCGTTCAATCAAATCGGACCGGGATAGCGGTCGCCCCCCGTTCGTAGAAGCCGATGTACCTGGGAGGTTCGGCGTCGGGATCGAGCCTGAGATTGGGGAGCCGGTCGAGCAGCGCGTTGATGGCGACGGTCATTTCCGCCCTCGCCACGTGTTGCCCCAAGCACGCGTGCGGGCCCCCGCCGAAGCCCAACGTCGGTCTGGCAGGCCGATACGGGTCGAATTCGTCCGGGTGCTCCCAGCGATCCGGATCGCGGTTGGCTGCGCCCAGGCAGATGTGGAGCACCGATCCCTTCGGGAGCTGGGTGCCGAAGAAATCGATGTCCTCGGTGACCCAGCGCGAGAACATCGGATCCGTCGGTGCCCATCGGAGCGACTCCTCGATCACCGGGCGCAGCAGACTCCTGTCGGCCCGTACGGCGTCAAACACTTCTGGCCGTTGGAGTAGGGCAGCGAGGGTGATGCCCATCTGCTTCCAGGTCGTGCCCGAGCCGGCAGCAAGGAGGAGGAGGGAGAACGAGTAGATCTCTGGGTCAGTAAGCCGGTGAGTTTCGCCGTCCTCATCTGTGATCTCCGCCGCGACGAGGACGCTAATGAGGTCGTCCGCCGGGTGTTCGCGGCGGGCGGCCACAATCGGAGCGAGCATTTCCATGATGCGCTCGGGCTGACTCAACGACTCTCGAACGTCGAGGGCCTGCTCGACCGGGAGCCCGAAGCTGCCCGTGATGGTGAGGACTGGGATGGCCGCGCAGAACTCGACGTTCAGCTCGGCCCGGCCGTGCGTCTCGAAGGAGTCGATGAGGGCGTGCGCGGTGGACTCGATCCAATGCTCCACCCACCACCTGACCCTGGTGGGCGAGAAGGATGGCTGCACGAGCGCCCGGTAACGGCGATGCTGGGTACCCCCCATCGAGAGCATGCTGTTTGTGGGACCGGGCGCGCCCTCTTCCAGATCGACGGCCTCGGCGGACGATGCGAAGGCCTCCGGGTTGCGATAGGCGGCGTCGCACGCCGCCCAGGTGAACGCAGAGAAGTGCGGTCGGTCGGGGTACGGCAGGCCATGGAACAGCAAGTCATCCGCGATACCTGAAAGCTCGTGGACCGTGCCTTCGTGGACCGGACCGCGCTCGCGGATTTCGTGCCAGACCGGGTAGGGGTCGGCATGGTAGTGGCCGCCGTTCCAGCCTTGGAAGTTGCCGGCCAAGTCGAAGAGCCGGCGGACGCGATCCGGATCGAGGAGTTGCTGCGCCTCGGTCATTTCGCGACGTACCCACCGTCGATGGGGAGCAGGATGCCCGTGATATTGGTGGCCCGGTCAGAGCACAGATAGACGGCGGCCTCGGCGCAGTCCTCGGCCGTGATGGGCCGGCCCAGGGGATGCATCGACCCGGCGTGCGCGGCCACGGCGTCGAGTTCGGCGCCCGAGACCGCCACCCCCCCGGCAGCCATGAAGCCGGTGTAGGGCATTCCGGCCGGGCAGATGGCGTTGACCCGGATGCCGAACGGTGCCACCTCGACGGCCACCGCCCGGGTGAGTTGGTGGACTGCGCCCTTGGTCGCGCCATACACCGTCCCGCCCCAGCCGACGAGGCCGGCGACCGAGCCCGTGTTCAAGATGACGCCGCCGTGGCCCTGCTCCTTGAACCGGATTACTGCGTGTCTGCAGCCGAGGAAGACCCCGCGAAAGTTGACGGATGTGAGACGCTCGAAGTCCTCGAGGGAGTGGTCCTCGAAGCTCATCCCGAGCCGAGGCGTCGGAATGCCCACGTTGTTGAACATGATGTCGAGGCGGCCGAAGTGTCCCACCGCACTCGCGATGGCCGCAGCCACATCGGCATCGTCGGCAACGTCACATCGCTCGGCGACCGCTTGCCCGCCGGCGGCCTCCAGCTGGGCCGCAGTCTCCTTGGCCCGGTCCAGGTCGATGTCGCCACACACGACCACGGCACCTTCCTGGACAAAACGCTTTGCCGAAGCCCGACCCACCCCGGAGCCAGCGCCCATGATCACGGCCACTTTGTCTTGCAGCAACACCCTCGTCACGCTCCTTCGTGCCCGTTCAGCTCGATCGCCCCAGGCGGACATCCCTCCGCGGCCGAACGGACATCGGCCACGACGTCACCCGCAGGGTCGAAGACGACCGGCTTCGTCTCGTGGTCATGGACAACGGTTGCCGGCGCGAATGCGATACACACACCGCTCCCGATGCAGAGCTCACGGTCGACCGCGATCGACGGCCGACCACTCCGATCAGGCACTCACCGACGGCGGCTCGGCCGGCGTAAAGCGATACAGCCGTTCCGCGTTCCCTCGGAGAAGCTTGTATTGGGTCTCCGGAGGGAGATGCCCGATTACCTTCTTGACAGAGGTCATGCAGTTGGGCCAGGTCGAATCGGAGTGCGGGTAGTCCGTTTCGCACATGATGTTGTCGTCACCCAGCTCGTCGAGGCTGGCAATCCCGTGATGATCCTCGATGAAACAGCCGAACACGTGCTCCCGGAACAACTCGCGGACGTTGAGTGTGTCGAGGTCGACGTCGGTCGTGGCGTGGTCCATGAATTTTTGTCCACGCATGACCCAGTAACGCTGCTTGTCAATGACCTGCTCGGCCCGTTCCAAGAAGTAGGGCATCCATCCGATTTCGCCCTCTGACAGCGCGATCCTGAGGTTCGGGAAACGCTGAAACATCCCGCTGAAGAGCCAGGACAGCATGGCTCCCGAAGTGCGGATGGCCCCCCAGGCCAGGTTGGCCATAAAAGGAGAGTCCGGCGCGATCTGGGGGATCTGCGACGACGAACCGACATGCATCGACGCCACCATGCCAATCTCGTTGGCCGCTGCCATGACCGGATCCCAGTAACGATTCACATTGTGGATGGTGGGGAGGCCGAGGGGCGCAGGATTCTCCGAGAATGCGAAGGCGGTCACGCCCTTCCCCGCCATTCGCTCCATCTCCTTGGCCGCCAATGCCGGATCCCACATCGGGATCAACATCAGCGGGATGTAACGCCCAGGCGCCGCCGCGCACCACTCGTCGACGATCCAGTCGTTGTAGTGCTGCAGGCACTCGAAGCCGAACTCGCGGTCGCTCGCGTCCATGAACAGCTGGCCACAGAAACGCGTGATGGTCGGGAAGCACAGCGAGGCCAAAATGCCCGCCCGGTCCATGTCCTCTATCCGCGCCACGGGGTCGTAGCAGCCTGGTCGCATCTCGGAGTAGGGCAGGGGCTCGGGGCTGAACTCCTCCTTGGACTTCCCGGCCACGGCGCTCAGACCGGAGCTCGGGTAGCGCTTGCCGTCGTACACCCAATAGTCCATGCCGTCGACCGTCTCCATGTGCGGCGCCCGATCACGATCCTGGGCGGCCACGCGATCCACCCATAGGTGCGCTGGTTCGAGGATGTGGTCATCCACCGAGATCAGCCAATCGAGGTTCAGGTCGGTCGTCGTCATACTGACATTCCTTCCTCGCAACTCAACCGGGGACTTCACCGACGCAGAGATGCTTGACCTCTTGGAAGGCCCGAATGCCCTCGACGCCCCGCTCACGTCCGAGCCCACTCTGTTTGTAGCCCCCGCTGGGGGCGTACGCGCTGAACATCGAAGTGTTGACGTTGACCGCGCCGCTGCGGATGCGCCGCGCCACCGCCACGGCGGCCGCGACATCGGCGCCGTACACCTGACCCGAAAGCCCGTAGATGCTGTCGTTGGCGATCCGGACGGCGTCGTCGACGTCTCGGTAGCCGATCACGGCGAGAACAGGCCCGAAGATCTCCTCCTGCGCGGTCCGGGGATGCGTTGTCGGGAAGATCGAGCACGGTCGGTTCGAAGTAGTAGCCGCGCTCGAGTCCTGGAGGCCGCCCGCCCCCCACGACGACCTTGCCCCCGTTCTCTTCGGCCAGCGCCACGAAGCGTTCGCAGCGTTCCCGCTGGGCGGCCGTGATCAGGGGACCCATGATGGCGGCCTGGTCGGTGGGCGGGCCGACCGTCATGGCGGCGTACGCAGCGCTCACCGCCTCGAGAACCTCTTCCTTTGTGTCCTGTGGAACCAGCATTCTCGTGGCCGCCACACAGGCTTGCCCTGCAGTCATCGCCACGACCTGCGCCGCACCTGCCGGGGCGCGGTGCACCGCATCGGCGAGGTAGATCTGCGCCGACTTGCCGCCGAGCTCGAGGGCGACGCGCTTCACCGTCGGGGCCGCCTGGGCGAGGATCTGCCTGCCGACCACGGTCGAGCCGGTGAAGGAGACCATGTCCACAGCCGGATCGGTCGTGAGGAGTCCGGCGCCCTCCGCTCCAGGCTCGATTACCACACTGAGCACGCCGGCCGGCAGGTTCGCCGCCTCGGCGGCCAACCCGAAGGCGAGCGACGAGATGGGCGTGAGCGGGCTCGGCCGCAGAATGACGGAGTTTCCGGCCATCAATGCCGCGATCAGCTTTTGGAAGGCCATGATGATCGCCCCGTTGTAGGGGGTGATCGCGACGACGACGCCCACCGGCTCGTAGCGCCGCAGGCTCAGTGCCACCCTCCCTCGCACGAGCTCGTCGGCTGGGACGGGGTTCGCCTCTTCGTGCCGCAAGGAGAGGTACAGGTCGATGGTGTTGCGTGCGAGCATCAGGCCCGCGGCGTACTGCGCCATCTCCGCGAAGAGGACCGGTTGACCCGCTTCGGCGACCATCGATGCCACCAGCGGCTGATGGAGCGATTCGAGGTGGTCGAGGAGGCGATGCAGAACGCGCGCTCGCTCGCTGGCCGCGAGGTCAGCCCATATCCCCTCGTCGAAGCTCCGTCGCGCTTCCCTGATAGCCCGCTGCACCTCGTCGAGCGGAGTGGCGGCGAGCTCGGCGACCCGCGACTCGTCGGCTGGGTTCTCGACCGGGAAGAGGGGGCCTTCGACCCACTGCCCCGCGACGAAAGATCGACGCTCGGTGAGGATCCCCCCCTCAGCCAAGATGACCAACCAGGCCAGCCAGGTAGAGCATGATTCTACTGTTTCAGAGTACGTGGTATCCGTCAAGTATCAGATTCGAGCCGCTCAGTGAGTATGGAACGGCTGGCCCGATTCGCATATGACGTGGGTTGCCCGCCCATGTGAGCGGACCGAGCCACCATACGAATGGAGCCAGCCGTCATGATCAGTGTGCCGCAAAACTCGACCCTCCTCGGTCTCGATGTCCATAAGTTGACCATCTCCGCCGCGGTCCTGGCGCCGGGCTCTGACGTGGCGGTGGTCGACAAGATCTCCTCGGATCCCGACGCCGTCCGACGCCTCATCGGCCGCTTCGAGACTCCCGGTTCCCTGGTGGCCTGTTACGAAGCCGGTCCGACGGGTTACGAGCTGGCCCGCCAGCTGCGCTCGATGGGGGTGCGCACCGAGGTGGTGGCACCGTCGTTGATCCCGGTGGCGCCGGGCAACCGGGTCAAGACCGACAAGCGTGACGCCCGGCGCCTGGCCCTGCTCCTCCGCGGCGGTCAGCTCAGCGCCGTGCGGGTGCCCGACGTTGCCGAAGAGGCGGTGCGCGACCTGTGCCGGGCCCGGGCCGACATGGTGATCGACCGCACCCGGGCCCGCCATCGTCTGGGCAAGTTCCTCTTGCGTCACGGCCGCGTCTGGCGCGACGGGGCCTGGACGATGAAGCACCAGGCCTGGATCAGCGCCCAGCGCTTCGACGAGCCGGCTCTCGACGCCACCCTCTCGCACTACCAGGCCACGCTGACCGCGCGTGAGGCGGCCGTCGACGCCATCGACACCGAGCTGTGCACCTACTTCGAGCGCGAGCCCTTCTGTGACGCCGTGCGCCGTCTGTGCGCCTACCGGGGCGTGACCGAGCTCGGAGCGCTCACCCTCGCCAGCGAGGTCTGCGATTGGAGACGGTTCCCGACGGCCGCTAGCTTCACTGCGTTCTGCGGACTGGTCCCGAGCGAGGACTCGAGCGGGGAGCGCACCCGGCGCGGCGGCATTACTCATGCCGGCAACACGCACCTGCGCACCCAGCTCGTCGAGTCCGCCTGGGCCTACATGAACAGGGCCCAGGTCGGCCCTACATTGCGCCGGCGCCACGAGGGGCTCGATCCCGAGGTCGTCGCCCGGGCCTGGGCCGCCCAGCTCAGGCTCTGCGGGCGCTTCAAGCGCCTCGACGCTCGCAAGTCGTCTCGCAAGACCGTCGTCACCGCCATCGCCCGCGAGCTCGCCTGCTTCGTGTGGGCCGAGATGACGCCAGCCTGAGGTGACCACCTTGTCCAGCTCGCCTCTCGCCGAGGGCTCGGCGTGAGCGAGGCCTCCACCGTGCGCCGGGGCACCGCCGCAGCAGGACCGACCCCCGTGAGGACTATGACCGGGCCACACCCGGACGCGATCAGTTTGGGGCAACTCCCTGCGCAACGCTCTCCTGCGGTCCCAACCCGCGTACATCAGTCTGGCGGCAAGCCCGCTTGTCTCGCCCCGGCGCACGGTCGAGCCCTTGCCCGCCCGCCGCCCCACCCGCGGGGAGCTGCGTAGCAGCCGCCACCCCGGCGTCAAGACCGTTCGTCCTCGCTTCGCTCCGGGCGCTCCGTCTTGACCCCGGGGCCCCGTCGCCTGCTCACCGTCGACCATGCGCCGAACCCCCTTGGTTCGGCGCGGCCAAAACCGGGTGAAAAGCAGATCTATTCGGGGCCCTTGACAAGCCGTTCCACATCAGTCCTTGGTGGGCTTGCGCGAAAGCGAGACGTGCACGTACTCGGGATCATCAGGCGTTCGCATGCTCAGCCGCCAGCGACAGCACACGTGGTCCTCGTCGACCCGAGGTGGGATAGCGAGCACATCCATCTTCATGTTCGGGTTATAGAGCTTCGCCGTCTCTTCGATCGACGCCGGACATGTCATGTGGCAGCCCTTCTCGAGAATGTCCTCGCGCCCCAGCGCTTCCCACATGGTGGGCGCGGCGCACTTGTTGAACATCATGATCCCGACGTCGGGCTCGGGCATTTCGAACACGAGGTCGAACTTCTTGCCAGGGAATGCGGATGGGTCGATCTGCAGATCCTTCATGAATGCAGCGACGTCGTTACCCCCGATGCCCATGTGTCGCTCTTTTATTTGCATGACCGCAGGGAGAACCTTTGCACTCCAGATGTCCCATGAAATGCTGAACATCTCATCGAGACTGTGGCGAATCACGACCTGCATCGCCACCGCCTGATTGCAAGCCAGGATGTACTCGTGACTGCCGAGCAGCATCGTGACGAGCTGTTCCTTGGGCAACTCCGCGAAATCGGCCTGGGGAGCGAACGGCACCGAGTAGTCGATGCCGAGGTCTGCATCACCTTCGGGAGGTTCTCCTTCGAAACGGCCGAGGTTGGCAGCCGCGAGCCGCCGATCGACAAGCGATTCGGGCAGGAACTCGCGCAGCATCCCCTCCAGACTCGGGGCCAACACGTCTCGCCAGGCGATCCACTCGATCGTTCGACGTTCCCTCCGTCCGAAATAGCTCTCGACCTCGTCCAGCCAAGCACCTACCCAGACCTGTCTGTATTCGTCGCACATCGTCAACATCCGCACCAGCTGCTCACGAGAGAAGTCGGTGAAGCGCAGGTCTGACTTGAAGGGACCGCTGTAGTCCGGAAGGTTGACGTCGACGTCGACCGCCAGTTCCTGACGAATGTCGAGCTTCTCACGGCGGTAGTGAACGTCAGGCTCGAGAACGGGCCACTTCTTGAAGTTCGGGTCGATCTCGAAATCGACCAGCGCGTTTGCCACGGCCGCCGCCTTCTCGACTGGCACATGCGTCAAACTGTCTGGACCTATTCGGCTTTCGTTGTCAGTCTTGACCTGCCGCTCGGTCTGCGCGATTTCGGGATCTTGGGCCATGTGTTCCTCCGTTCCGCAATATGCCCGTACTTCACGAGACACATTGGTAATTGCCGTTGTTCAGGTCGACGAATTGCCCGTTTCGGATCGTCATCAAGAAGAAGCAATATGACGGGGGCGCTGCGGCATTTTGGGTGAACGTTAGCGGCGGAGCCAGTCCGCCAAGGTTGTTGTTCTTGATACTCCAAAGGCCTTGGAGAAACTCTGCCGAAGTCGGATTGGCGGTGAGGTACCGGTCGGCTGCGACAGCCAACATTCCGGCCGTCCATTCCGCAGCCGTTGAGGCGGATCCTTGCAAACTCGGGGCATACGTCTTCATCGCTTGCTGATAGGTCGCCTGTGCGGGTGTGTAACTGTCAATCCACGGGAAGTCGGATTGACCTGCCAATAAGCCGTTGAGATGCGGATCCGTGATGAGGCTTGCCGTGACGGCAAGGCTGTCGATGTCATAAATCGGGTTGTATCCCTGTGCGACGCAGTCATTGGCCATGCGAAGCAGGCTGTCTGAGTCGCCGGCGAAATAGACGAACGTCGCGCCAGCCTGTTTGGCGGCGAGGCACTGCGCCGTGAAATCCGGCTGCGTGAGGCTTATGGAAGAGGTGTAGACCGTGGTTGCCCCGTCGACGGTGGATCCGGGGTTCTCGAAGGCGTTCACGGTCGTGGCGCATCCGGGGTCTTCGACGCAATAGAGCACCGCCATCTTGGTGTAGCCGCGGGCGACGGCGGCCGCGATCGTGAACTCGGCCTCGGTGGACGGGTCGAGGGCACCAGATCCCTGCGGGAACAGCATCGGACTCTGCCACCAGGCGTTGGCGTTGGAGTCTCCCCCTATGACGGGGAGGCCCTGCTGCTGAAGATACGGAACGCTGGCACTCACCGTCAGGGGGTAGAAGTTGCCCACGAAGGCAACGACGTGGTCTTGCGTCACCTCTTGTTCGACCACCGACACGCTGGTCGAAGGATCACCGCCGTCGTCCCCGAAGTAGATGTGCACCGGGTGCCCATTCAGGCCACCATGCGCGTTGATGTAGTTTTCCCACACTCCAAGTGCGGGCTCAGCTCCGGCGAAGACGGCCCCGATGACGCCACTGTAGCTGCCGACGTTGCCCAAGTTGATGGTCGATTCGGCCGCTTGGCTGGAATGAGTTGTTGATCCCGAGCCCGTTCCAGCGCTACCGCCGGACGAATCCGATGTGGCAACGGAATCGCCTGACCTCCCGACGTCCGCACCGGAAGGTGACGAGGAACTCGGCCCGGCGTCGCCAGTCGATCCGGTCGGCGATGCTGTGAGGTCGGTGTTGCCGGCATTCGCGGCACTGTCGTGGCGGGCTCCCGCGATGATCGGCCGCCTTGCCGCCGAAGCGATCGCCTCTTGGCTGAGTCGATTGCCGCACCCCGTGCACAGGAGAGCGGCGGACGCGAGCACGAGCGCAACGAGGATGGCGCGCCGTCCTCGTGTTTTGGTCGTCGCGCCGCGAGACACCCGCCGCCATCCGTATGGCGCAAACCCGCCCCGCTGCTCAATCGTCCTCATGTCGCTGCCCCCCACCGGGCCGATCACGAATCGGAATGTGCTTCTCTCTGGAGAGAGAACGCAATTCTCGTTTAGATCTTGCGCGCGGAGGAGGGCGGTTCGCAAGCCGCTTTTCGTACCCCCATTGAGGATCCCGAACCGCGGCTGTCGCAGATGTCGCCACCCTTCCTCGGTAGCGACGCACGTCTTGGCATCGTGCATGTCATCGGCGGCTGATGACACCCCGAGAGTTCCAACTCGCCGACCAGGATTTCTGGAAGCAAGTGGGTCAGCGACAAAACTCGCTAACCAGGTGCGACGGCAGCTCTGCGCTGGTCACTTCCCGGCTTTGCGCTTTGGCTTTCCCACGGCAGTGGATGCGTCGAGTCCCTCGTTGGCCAGTTCGGTCACCGTCAAGGACTCGAGCTCGGCGACCAGTGCACGTAGACGGCGATCGGCGGCCAGCATGGGACGCAGATGCTGCGCTTCTTGGGCGCTGAGGGTCTTGGTCACCTGACGGCCGCTCTCTTGGTGCATCCAGGTGGCATAGGGACCGTGCAGCTGGGGCGGCTCGGCGCGGCAGTGGCACCCTGAGCGCTGGCAACGCGTCGAGCGTTCGACGATGGAACCGGGGAGCACCGGGCCGAGAGCCTCGATTTCGGCCAGGATCGCCGCCCGGCGCCCTTCGCTGGTGCCTTTCATCTCCATAGCATCCCCGATCGATGGACTTGACGTAGATACTATTCAAGTCCATGCCCCCCGAGCGTCGGGTCAGCCGGGAGCGTTCGGTGCTCGCCGGACTCGAGCGCTTCTGTGCGAACCAGGGACTGGGCTCACCCGCGCTGGCCGATCTTTTGATCGCGGCGTACTTGTGCACCGGGCTCGAGGGCCGCGCTCCTTCGACGAAGGGCACCTACCACTCGGTGCTGCGCTCAGTCGGGGGCGTCGAGACGCCCAAGGGCGCGCCGCGTTTCGCCGGCTCGTCCGCCCCGGCCCCCTATAGCGCGGCCGAACGGGCCGAGCTCTTCGCCATCGCCCGGGCCCAGCGCCGCGCCTGGCGGGTGCGCTCGGCCCTCGCCCTCTTGGCTCTGTGCCTCGGGGCCGGAGTGCGCTCAGGAGAGCTGGTGGCTCTCAGAGGGAGCGACGTCGAGGCGGGACATGACCGAGTCCTCATAAGTGTCGGCCCTCCCACGGCCCGCGTGATCGAGATGCGCCCTCACGAAGCGCGTCTTGTAGAAGAACTCGGCGTCGCCCATGACGCCTATGTCTTTCGCCCCGGAGAGGCGGATCGCTCCTATCCCAACTTCGTCAACGACTTTTGCCGGACCCTGGTGGCCGACCCGGGCGCGCCGAGGCTCTCGGTGGCGCGGGCGCGTTCGAGCTTCATCTGCGACCATCTCGTGGCGCGGGCGCCATTGCGGCGGCTGCTCGAGATGACCGGCATTGCCGAGGTCGAGTCGCTCTTGCGCTATGCCCGCCATGTCGACGGTGCCGCTCGGTCCAAGGCCGCCCTGCGCGCCGCTCTGGCTGCGGAGCACCTATGAGCTCGGGCCGGGCGATCCCGGCGGTCTCCTCGCACATGAGCGACGAAGCCGTTGGCTTCGCCATCGACGTGATCGATGCGTCGGGGATCCCCGATCGCCTCGAGGCCCTGCTCGTGCGTCAGACCGGTCGACCGCGGACCCTGCCGGTGCGCGCCCTGTTGGTCGCGCTGCTCTGCTTGGCCATCGACGATCGGGCGCTGCATCTGAGCGCGGCGACCAAGCTGCTCTATCGCACCCTCTCGGCGCACCGGCGCGCCGAGCTGGGCGTGCGCGGCGAGGCCAACACCAAGAAGAGCCTGCTCGCCCGCTATCGCTGTGTGCGCTACTTGTTCCACCTGATGGTGGGCGTCATGGACCCCTCGCGCCAGGTGAAGAACCGCGTCATCGACCAAGACGTCCTCGACGCGTTGGCCGTCGAGCTCACCGAGGCCGAGGTCGCGTTGCGACGAGCACGCCTCGAGTCGGTTGTGAACGATCTGATCGAGGCCTCGCTCATGGCGTGCTCGAGTGCCGAGCTCGGGACCTTCGACGGCTCGGCCGGTCTCGACGCCACCGTCGTCCCGCTCTTCAGCCGCGGCCCTTCGGCACGGGCGGGCACGTCTGCGAGTGATCCCGACGGAGGCTGGTATGTGCGCGAGGGCGACCACCGCGAGATGGTCGGCCCGACAGGAAAGAAGCTGCGCAAGCTGTTCTGGGCCCAAGAAGCCACCATCGTGACCATGGGACGTCCACCTGGCGCGGTGCCCACGCATCCCAACTTGGTGCTCGGCGCCTGCCTCGGGCGCCCCGGCGAGGATCCCGGCGGCACCGCCGTGCGCCTGCTCACGTCTGTGCGCGAGAGGGGCTACCCGGCGGGCTTCTTGGGGGCCGACCGTGGTTATAGCCAAGCCCGTCCCGAGTCCTTCCACCTGCCGGTGCGCGCGCTCGGGTACTCACTCGTCATGGACTACAAGGAGACCGAGCTCGGGCGCGGGGCCAATAGCGCGGGCGCGGTCATGGTCGAGGGGACCTTCTACTGCCCCGCCATGCCCACCGACTTGGTCCAGGCCAGCACGCAGTTACGCGCGGGGACCATCGACGCGCCCACCTATGCGGCACGCATCGAGGCCAGGAGATCATGGCGCTTGGTGCGCAAGGAGGGACCCGACGACGACGGTTATGAGCGCTTCGCCTGTCCGGCCCGCGGCGAGCACCCGCGCCTGTGCTGTGCGCTTCGTCCGGAGGCGGCGCCCCTGGCCCTCGGCAAGGTCCCCGTGCTCGACCCTCCGGCGGATCCGCCCAAGGTGTGCACCCAAAGCGCGGTCACCATCGCCCCTGACGTCGGAGCCCGGCACCGCCAGGACCTCGCCTTCGGATCGCCCGAATGGGCTGGTGTCTATGCCACCTACCGCAACACCATCGAGGGCACGAACGGCTACGTGAAGGACCCCGCGCACGAGTCCCTCCAAACACCGGGACGCCGCCGTGTCCGCGGCATCGCCGCCCAGAGTCTCTTTGTGGGCCTGCTCCTCATGGCGGCCAACTTCCGCAAGATCGCCGCCTTCCGGAACCTCGTGGGGGCTGGCGAAGAGCCCAAGGTGGCCGAGCGGGCTCGACGACGGCGCATGAGCATCACCGACTACCGACCACCCCCAGCTGTGGCCGACTGAACCTGACCGCCGCGCACACGAGCCCTGACAGGCGCGTCCGCGACCGCTCCATCGCACCCCCGCTTCAGCTCAGTGACCCTTCGCAGCACCGCATCGGGGATGTGAGACACCCTTGCTGCAAAATGGTGATGCCTTATGGCGAGTTCTGTCGCTGCGGAGGGGTCAGTTTTGTCACTGACCCCAAGCAGCCCCAACGGGATTCGAACCCGTGTCGCCACCTTGAGAGTGCGAGTCGCTTTATCCATGGAGACCTGAACCGTCAGATTTTCCCAGTTCAGTGAGTTGGTAGCGTCCAAACCGTCCACCCGCTCCTTCCAAGAACGGCCCGATAGTTGGGCAACTGATGGGCAACGATGGTCGGAGTACCGGCACTACTCAGGGCAGGTATCGATCCCACTCGTAAGCCACCACTCCGTAGAAGGGTGCGGCGAGCAGCGGCTCGCAACCCGAACCCGACCAGCGCTGCTCGAGGCTGGGGCGAAGCAACCGAGCGACACTGGTCGGGTCCTCGTCAAGGAAGAGATAGCTGAGGTGGAGGCCCGAGTTGTCTCGCGTGGTGAAGGGTGGTTCGAGGGGCACTGCCCGCCCCCACCACGCACCCCCGATGCCCGGGACCTCGAGCAGATCAGCGACCGGGGCCCCGCCACGTTCGATCAAGATGTAGACGCCCTTTGCCGCCCACCACAAGAGGACATCGGCGCCGACCTTGATCCGAGGCGCGGCGGCCATGCCGTCAACCCGATAGACGCCGCGCTCGACTAGAGGGAGCGAGTAGGGGGAGCGACCGGCCTCGTGCAGTGCGCCATTCAGCGCTTGGAATCCCTCCATGGCCGCCAGACCCGTAAAGAAGTAGCTCTGGAGATGGTCGGCTTCGTCGAAGCGTCCGTCGCTGGCCGCCCGCAACTTCCGGCACTCCGGTGTCGAGACCACCCGAAAGGATGCCCTGAGCTGCGGCAGTCGGTGCTGTTCGGGCCGGTGGTCGAGTGTGTGCCACTCGAGGTACTGCGCGTCGAGACCGTCGGCATGTCGCTTGGCGAACGACATGTAGATGGTGGTGACGTCCGTCCGGCCGGCAGCCAGGATCGCAGGACACTCGTCGGAGGGTGCCCCGGAGAGGGAGCTAGTCACGACAAGGTTGTGCGGCCGCCGTCGACCGCCAGCGTCTGGCCAGTGATGAACGTGGATTCGTGCGAGAGAAGGAAGAGGGAGGCGTACGCCGCCTCCCATGCCGTCCCCCGTCGTCCCAGAGGGACTGGGATGCGGTCCCGCCCCGGCATGTTGCGGTCGCCATCTCGTCCGATACCGGTGTCGATCATGCCAAGCATGACGATGTTCGCCCGCACCGCGTCGCCCTGGCGGGCAATGGCGGTGGCCCGGACAAGAGAAGAGAGCCCCGCCTTCGACGCGTCGTAGGCGATCATGCGTCCGATGCCCCGCACAGCGCCGATCGATGAGACGAACACGATCGACGACCCCGGCTCCAGGACCGGCAGGGCGGCGCGAGCCGTCAACATCGCGCCGCGGAGATTGACCGCCAACGTGGCATCCCAGGCCTCCGGATCGTTCTGCTCGAAACCCACCGGTCCGGGGACGCCGACGTTGTAGACCAATCCGTCGATGGCGCCGAGCAGGCGCCGGGAGTCGGTGATCATGCTTTCGATCTGTTCGGGCACCGATACGTCGGCCACCAGGGTCTCCGCAACACCGCCGGTCGACCTGATCAGCTGGACCGTCTCGTCGGCGGACGCTTCGTCCCAGTCCACCACGGCCACTCGCGCGCCTTCGCGCGCGAGGAGCACGGCGAGCGCCCGACCGTTCCCTATGGGCTGGCCTCCCTGGAGGTGGAAGTCCGTCTGGCCGCCGCCTACGACCACGACCCGCCGGTTCAGCATCCGACCCCGGCCCGGAGCCAGGCCGTGCGCCTCCTCGGGCAGGTCTTTGGCCACCGCAACCGAAGCCTCGCCGAGCGGCTTATGCGGCTGGCCGGTTCGGGGCGAATCGTCGAGCGCCAACTGGTTACCCGGATTCTGGGGCACGAAGCCCGAGGCAATGAGCACGTTGCACTCAGCGGCTTCCCTCCGCAGCAGGTGCGCCCGTTCGCCCGCGTCTGATTCGTACCATTGCCGGGCGACCTCGGGCGACTCGAATTCCATGATGGCGAGCCGGCTGCCTTCAGCCCAGGTGCCCTCGCGCACCTCGTAATCGCCGTCGACGACGAGCATCTTGGCGCCGTGTTCGACAAGAGACTCGTAGGTAACGGCTCCGTGCGCGGCCATCCCCGCGTCATCGTGGATCACCTCGGTCATGATCACGTAGCCCCTGGGCACAGTGCTCCTCTCCCCCGTATCGGGCGGTCAGCGTTGGCTTCGAGTCCGCCTATTGGATCGGCTCGGTCCCGAAGATGGCAGTTCGGAGCATCTCGCGAGGTGAACCTTCCGGGTACGGGGCGGCGCGATGCATGACGCCCGTGTTGTCCCACATGACGGTGTCGCCGACGGACCACCAATGCGTGTACACGAGATCTCTCCTCGTTGCCCTCTCAATCAGCTCGTCGAGCAGCGCTCGGCTCTCCGCCGTTTCCATCTCCAGAATCCTCTCCGCGTGCGCGCTGATCAGGAGCGATTTGCGACCCGACCGATGCGTCCAGACCAGCGGGTGCACCGACGTCGGCCGGGCTCGCCAGCTGGCGACCTGCTCAGGCGTCGGGTCCGGATAGACCAGGCGCTGCGACGCCTCCAGCGAATGAAGGACCCGCAAAGTGCCGAACAACTGCTTCTCTTCGTCGGTGAGCGAGTTGTACGCGGCGTAGGTGCTGGCGAACTCCGTCTCGCCACCGGAGTCCGCCACAGCCTTGGCGCTCAACACGGTCGCCTTCTGAGGCGGTTCTCCGTGGAGCGGCGTGCAGCCATCGATGTGCCAGTGGAAGGTTCCCTTCATGTACTCCGCCGCTGTGCTCTTGGCGGCGTCCCGGGTCACCCGATAGATGCCCGGAACGGGATGGTGGCCTTCCGAATAGTCCACCTCGCCAAGTCGCCCGCAGAACGCCACCTGGGTCTCGGGGTCGAGATCGAGCCCACGAAACACGAGGACGCCGTGGGCTTCGAGCGCGTTCGCGATGATGTCGATGACCGAGGCGTCGTTGAGCAAATCCTGTGGGCAGATGCCTGAGACCTCGGCACCGATCGTCTCCGTTGTCTGCGTGATGCTGATCGACACGTTCAACCCTCGGGCGCGGCGTCATGCCACGACTCGTCCGGACCGAGAATGGCGTCGTACGGATCCGGCAGAGACACGGTGCCGGAACCGCGGGCGCTGCCTGGGGGTAGCTGTCCTCTCTCGTAGGCGGACAGCGCCTCGAGCAGCAGGAGCCGAGCGTTGGCGACCGCACCGTCGCTTCCGGACAGGTTGTCCTTCGACCGGTCGACGATCGAGCCCATGCTCACCTGGACCACCGAGTCCTCGTCGACCACGCTGCGGTTGAAGCCCGAGTAATGACCGGCGTCCATCAGCGCACGGTCCTGTCCCCAACGGTTGGACCGATCTCCGGTGACGGTAGAGAAGTTGCGCGGGTCGGGATCGAAATCCTCCCGCACTGCACCAAACTCCTTCTGGGATTGCGGCGACGTGCCGTAGCTGCCGAAGAACAGGAGATGGTTGGTATCGTCGACCGGCCCGAACGCGAACAGGTGGTACCTATCGACGAATCCGGTCGCCGCGACGATCACGAGCGGGAAGAGGAAATTGGTCACGCGGGCGTAGGTCTTCCCGTCGTCCTGCTTGCGGAGCGATGCCGCCTTCATGCCGAAGCTGGCCTCGCCGACCTCGTACGTGGGGATCTTGGTGAACGCGACCGTCGCCTTCCCCTCGTCCATCGAGTCGCTCTTGTCGTTGATCACGTCGCGGGTCCAGCTCTGGTGGAGGATCCCGGCGTGCACGGAGTCCAGACCACCTTCGAGCGCCTGGAGCCAGTTGCACGGGAGGGCTGAAAACGTCAGCGCCGTCTTGTTCCCGTGCTCCGTAGTGAAGGGAAGATCGGGGAAAGACGGTGATGCGGTCCCACCCAACCACACCCAGGCGATGTTCCCCGCCTCGTGCACCGGGAAGTGGGTGACCACGATGCTGGCGCAGAACCGATCGTGCCGGATGACCTGCGTGGGTGCCTCGACCACGGCGCCCGACACGTCGGTCTTCCAGCCGTGGTAGATGCAGCGAAGCCCGTCGCCTTCGACGCGCGCTAAGAGGAGCGACGCCTGACGATGCGGGCACGCCTCCGCAACGAATCCGACACGGCCGTCGGGGGCACGCCACGACACGAAGTTCACACCGAGGAGCCGGACCGGGGTCGGCGGTTCCCCTGCGACGAGGTTGTCAGAGAGGGCGAAGGGGATCCAGCTGTTCTCCCGGATGAGTTTCCCCATTGGGGCGTCGCCTTCGACCCGGGTGATCAGCTCGTTCTCCTCACGCGTGACCATCCCCGGCTTCTCTCCCGCCCCCCCAACTACGGACGCCGCATGCGTCGGGACTACTCGCCGTAGAACCCGGCAGCAGATTATTTCGTCAACTGACGAAATACAACCCGACGTCATCCGGTGGGTTTTCTCCTCAGAATCAGGCCTGGGAGCGCTCACCCTCGATTTCGCGGATGCAGTGCTCGACGAACTCGATCACGGCCGAATGGCCGATGTCGAGGTCGAAGGCGTCTTCGGTGGTCAGAAAGCGTGACACGGCGCTGAGCAAGAGGACGATTGCTTCAGGAGACGTGAACGGGGTGGCCGACTTGGACGTCTCGATGACGCGCCCCAGCGCCGCAAGCTGCGCCTGCCGAAAGGTCCGGGACGACTCGGCAATCTCGGATCGGATCGCTTTGCGGTGGTTGGCGAGCGCCACAAACTCTGTGTTGAGGTCTCCGTTCCCGCGGTCCATCAGCAGGTCCCAGAAGGCCCAGAGCGGTTGCGCCGACCCCAGCACCTGTTCCTGCCGCGCCAAGCTGCGGCTGGCGCCGCGTCGGAACAACTCGATGAACAACTCGTCCATCGTCTCGAAGTAGTAGTGGATCGCATTCGGAAGCCCCGCCTTGCTGGCGATCCGACGAGAGGTGACCGCCGCGTATCCCTCTTCGATCATGAGCGCTTCGGCGGCGTCGAGAAAGGCCGTTCGTGTGGCTGAATCGTCGTTCGATTTGCGTCGCGCTGGCATCGGATCCTCCGGTTGCCGCCGGGATGGTCCCGGGTGCGCCGGTGCCGCGACGCTACATCCATGCCTCTTCATAGGGCCGACGTTCCTCGCAAAGCGTGATTGTGCGGACGAAAAGGCTCGCATCGGTTTGCGATCTCGAATTCATCCTGCTTTCGAGACTGGCGGCCGTCGCGGTCGACGTGCTCCGAGGCATCGTGGTCTCAGCATCTTGACCGGCTCGGCGCGCAGAAGCGCCTCTCGATCTCACGAGGTTCGACCCACCTTCGCCTCCTCCGCCGTCGCCCTGGTGAGCGGGCGATCTAAGAACTCTGTCGCCACTCATTCTGGGTGGAGACATTGCGAATAGCCCCGGGCGTTTCGCCAGGAGAAATGGGGAGCCGTTGACCAACTACTCGGAGGAAAGTGGGGCAACTGGATGGGCAGGACGGAATCAAGTCGCGGCCGGAAAGGCCGTGACCAGCAAAATTGAAGCAGCCCCAACGGGATTCGAACCCGTGTCGCCACCTTGAGAGGGTGGTGTCCTAGGCCTCTAGACGATGGGGCCGAGCGAGCGTTCCATCACTGTGATGGATGCCGCCTGCTCGGGGGGAAGGACTCGAACCCTCAATAACTGGACCAGAACCAGCCGTGTTGCCGATTACACCACCCCCGAATGGGTGGACGTTCAGATTAGCCGAGCGCCCCCCCGGGGCCAGCCGCGACGGCGGGCCACTCCCGCCCTGACCAGGAGGGCCGCGTTGTATCGGGTCCGGCGCGATGCCATGATGCAGCGCCCCGGGATCCCCCGGGGGAACGTTGGCGGTTTCGGAGGTGGGGCATGTCCCGGTGGTCGAGGAGCCGGTGGCAGGCCGCCGCGCTCGTCGCCCTCGGGGCGGGCGCTGCGCTCGGGGCCGAGGCGCTCCCGGCCGGGGCCTCCGGCGTCTCCGCGAAGGTGTCGCCGAATCATGGCCTGGTCAACGGGCAGGTCGTGACCGTGAGCGGCCACGGGCTGACCCGGTCCTACGACGGCACCGCCGAGACCTGGTTCGCCGCCGAGTGCACCGCCGCCGTCCACGGGCGCATGAGCACCGACGCCGACACCCCGCACTGCAACATCACCGACGCGCAGGGCATCCGCGTCGCCCGCAACGGTTCCTTCGCCACCCGCTTCCACGTGCGCACCGGGATCATCGGCGACGGGTATTGCGGCACGGTTGGGCACCCGAGCTGCGTGATCGGCATCGGGACCGCCCAGGGGCTCGGCACCGTCGTCAAGATCACGTTCGCGTCCCCGGCCCACAGCGGCGCCGCTGGCTGAGCGCTGCGATCAGCACGGCGCCTCGCCGCTACGCGTCGTGCAGCCACTCCAGGTGGTTGTAGCCGATGATCCTCCCCAGCCCGACGCCGACGGTCTCCTTCAAGAAGTACGGGACGGTCGACCAGCCCGTGATGGGCGACGACTGCGTCGGCGTCGCCGAGGGCGTCAGCGAGAGGTCCGAGGCGATGGCCATGGAACGGTCCTCGTGGAAGGGGTCCGTCGTCACGAGCACGACCTTGGCGCCGTGGCGTTCCAGCGCCGGTGCCGCGTCGGCGATGTTCTCGTAACTGTCGTCGCCGCCCGCCTGCAAAATGTCCTGGGGCGGCACGCCCTTGCTCTCGAGGTACAGCGCGCCCGACTGGGCCTCCGTGCAGCGGTCACCCGGCTCCTTGTTGCCCGTGACCATGATCAGGTGCGTGTACCCCTGGTGGTAGAGGGTCAGCGCCTGATCGAGCCGCGCCGCCAGGTCAGGCGAGGGCGTGCAGTTGTACTGCGCCGCGCCCATGACGAGGATCGCGCCCGCCGGGCGCGGGTTGTACTGGCGCGACGTCAGCCACACCTGCACCAGGGTGACCGCGAAGTAGAGGACGAGGGCCGCCACGACCAGGAGGACGATGCGCAGCGCCCACCGCAGCGGCGCGAGGAGCATCAGGCGGCCGCGGCCAGCCGCGCCAGCGCCACCTCGATGCGCCGGCACGTCTCGCCGCGGCCCAGCACGGCCAGCGAGTCGAACAGCGGCAGCCCCGCCGTCCGGCCCATGACGGCCACCCGGATGGGCGCCTGGGCCTTGCCGAGCTTGCGGCCCACCGACTCCGCCAGGGCGAGCGTCACCTCGTGGAGCGAGTCCTTTTCCCACGGGCAGCTCTCGTAGGCCGCCAGCGCGGCGGCCAGGATCACCGGCGCCAGCTCGTCGCCGGCGATCGCCCTCTCCCAACTGGCCGCGTCCTCGGGCGCGTCCTCCAGGAACAAGAAGTCGACGAGCGCCGGTACCTCGCCCAGCGTCGCCACCCGCTCCCGGGTCACCGCCGCGAGCGCGGCGAACGTCGCGAGGTCGAAGCGTTCGGGCGGCCAGGGCACCGGTGCGACGACCGGGGCACCGGTGTCGGGGTCGAGCCAGCCGCCGGGCGCCCACGCCCCCGGCACCGGGTCGACCCACGGCCGCGCCGCCTCGACGAAGCCGTCCGCCGACAACGCGCGGATGTAGACGCCGTTGAAGTGGTCCAGCTTCTTGATGTCGAAGAAGGCCGGTGAGCGCTGCACGTCCTCCAGACGGAACCGCTCGATGATCGTCTCGAGCGGCACGATCTCCTCGCCGCCCGGGTTCCATCCGAGCAGGGCCAGGTAGTTGCGGAACGCGGCGGGCAGGTAGCCGCGTTCCCGGTACATCTCCACCGCCACCGGGTCGCGCCGCTTGGACAGCTTCTTGCCCTGCTCGTTGACGAGAAGCGGCAGGTGCGCGTAGGCCGGGAGCGCCAGGACACGCCCCTCGGCGCCGTTGAGCGCGTCCCACAGCAGGATCTGCCGCGGCGTCGTCGGGAGCTGGTCCTCGCCGCGGATGACATGGCTGATGGCCATGGTGCGGTCGTCGACCGCGTTGGCGAGGACGAAGAGCGGCTTGCCGTCGCTCTTGACGCAGATGAAGTCCTCGAGCGCCCGCAGCGGGAACTCGACGTCGCCGCGCACCAGGTCGTGCACGGTCACCGTGCCCTCGTCGGGGGTGCGGAAGCGCAGGGCGCGGCCATCCCCGCGTGGCAGGCCGAGATCGCGGCAGAAGCCGTCGTAGCCGGGGGTGGGATCGCCGGCCGCCGCGCGCGCCTTGGTGCGGGCGTCGATCTCCTCGCGCGTGCACGCACAGGCGTAGAGCGCGCCACTCGACCACAGCGCCTCGATGGCCGCCTGGTGCGCCTCCCCCTGCGCCGATTGGAAGTAGGGCCCCTCGTCGGGCGCCATCCCGAGCCAGTCCAGCGCCGAGATGATCCCTTCGGTCCACTCGGGCCGGTTGCGCGCCGCGTCGGTGTCCTCGATCCGCAAAATGAAGGTGCCCCCGGCCCCCCGCACGAAGAGCCAGTTGAACAGCGCCGCCCGCGCGCTGCCGACATGGAAATATCCGGTCGGCGACGGCGCGAAGCGCGCCCGTGGTGCGGTGGTGTCAGTCATGCCGGTGGGCGGCGCGCCACGGCGCCGCCGGGTGTCGAAGGTTCGGGCCGGGCGTCAGTCGTCCTCAATCGAGATGGCGCCGGTCGGGCAGCCGTTGACCGCCTCGCGCAGCCGCTCTCGATACTCCTCGGGCGGGTTCTCGTTGAGCACGTAGAGGTAGCCGTCGTCGCGCACCTCGAAGACCTCGGGCAAGATGCCCATGCACACGGCGTTGCTGGCACACTCGTCGAAGTCCACGACGACCTTCACAAGGACCTCCAGATCGGGAGTTGGCTGGTCAGGGCTGGCTTGGTTCCGCCGAGCATATCGGCCGGGCCTCTGGCCACCAGGGCGCTCAGGGCTTGTCGGCGGCGACCACCCACATGGCGAAGAACTGAGAGCCCCCACCGTAGGCTTGGCCGAGCGCCCGGCGGGCGTCGGGCACCTGGTGTTCGCCGGCCAGCCCGCGCACCTGCAGCGCCGTCTCGAGAAAGCGGAGCATGCCCGACGCGCCGATCGGGTTCGACGACAGCACGCCCCCCGAGCAGTTCCACGGGATGTCGCCGCCCTCGATCATGGACGTCGCCCCCTCCTTGGTGAGCTTCCACCCGTCGCCTTCGTCGCAGAAGCCGAGGCTCTCGAGCCACATGGGCTCGTACCAGCTGAACGGCACGTAGACCTCGGCCATGTCGAAGTCAGCGCGCGGGTTGGTGATGCCGGCCTGGCGGTACAGGTCGGCCGCACACTCGCGGCTGGCCCGAGGGTTCACCTGGTCGCGCCCGGCGAACATCGTCGGCTCCGAGCGCATGGCCATGCCGTGGATCCAGGCGGGTGGCCGCCCCGTCTCCGCCTGCGCCGTCCCGGCGGCCTTCTCCGATCCGATGACCATGGCGGCGGCGCCGTCGGAGGACGGGCACGACTCGAGGTAGTGCAACGGGTCCCACAGCATGATCGACTCCTCCACCATCTTCATGGAGATGTCCGGGAGGTGCAGGTGCGCGTACGGGTTCATCAGCGCGTGCAGACGGTCCTTGACCGCCACCATCATGCCGACGTCGCTCGGCGCGCCGGAGCGGTACATGTAGGCGCGGATGATCGGGGCGAAGTACCCGCCCGCTCCGGCCAGCAGCGGCGCCGAGAACGGCTGGGGCACCGACAGCGCCCACATGGCGTCGGAGTCGCTCTGCTTCTCGAAGGCCACGGTCAGCACCCGCTCGTGGATGCCCGAGGCGACCAGGTGCGACGCCACGATGGCGGTCGACCCTCCGACCGACCCGGCCGTGTGCACGCGGAACATGGGCTTGCCCACCGCGCCGAGCGCGGGCGCCAGGTAGAGCTCGGGCATCATGACGCCCTCGAACATGTCAGGCGCCTTGCCGACCACGACGGCGTCGATGTCGGCGAACGAGAGCCCGGAGTCCTCGAGCGCGGCCACCGCGGCCTCGCGCACGAGCCCCGCGATGGAGACGTCCTCCCGCTTGGACTTGCAGACCGTCTGGCCCACTCCGATGACCGCGGTGCGCTCAGCCATCACACTCCCTCCAGGACACAGACCAGGTTCTGCTGCAAGCACGGGCCCGACGTGGCATGGGCCACGGCGCGGTCGGCCTCGCCCGACCAGATGGCCCGGGCCGCCTCGCCGATGCGGATGAGCCCGGCCGACATCATCGGGTTGGCCGCCAGCGCGCCCCCCGACGGGTTGAGCGACACGCCGTCACCCAGCCCGAGCGCCTCGCTCAAGATCAACTCCTGGTGGGCGTAGGGTGCGTGCAGCTCGGCCACGTCCACCTTCTTCGCGCCCACCCCGGCCTTCGCCCCCGCCGTCTTGGTGGAGGGGGACACCGTCAGGTCGCGGGCGCCGACCGAGTGTGTCTCAATCCGGTGGTCGATGCCGGTGATGAACGCCGGACGCTCGCACCACTCATAGGCCTTGTCCCCGGCGGCGAGCACGACGGCGGCGCAGCCGTCGGTCAACGGGGGCAGCGCGTGGCGCCGCAGCGGTGCGACCTCGTATTCCTCGGCCAGCAGCTGGTCCGGCGAGCGGTCGTAGGCCACCTGCGCCTTGGGATTCGACAGCGCCGAACGGCGCGAGCGGCTGGCCACCGCCGCGAAGTCCGCCTCCGTGGCCGTGCCGGCGTCGATCATGGCCTGGGCCTGCAGGGCAGCCAGCGAAGTGGGGTCCGGCCACAGCGGCGCCAGGTAATAGGGGTCGAGCTGCACGGCCAGGATCTGGCTGAGGTCGCCCATCGACGAACGTCCGAACGAGTAGATCAGGGCGGCGTCGATCTCCCCCTCCTGGAGCAGCACCCAGGCCTCGTAGAGCGCCCAGGCGCCGTCCATCTCGACGTGCGACTCGGCCCGGGGCGGCCACACACCCACGGCGTCGAGGGCGGCGACGAAGGAGAACGGCCCACCGATTAGGTAGTCGGTCGAGCCCGAGCAGATGAAGCCGACGTCGTCCTTGGTGATGCCGATGTTGCCGAACACCTCGGCCACCACCGGCTGGAGCATCTCCACTTCGTTGCGCGCGTCTTCGCGCCGCACGTTGTCGTACTGGGCGAAGGACACCACGCCGACCGGTCGGCGGCCCGAGACGAGCTCGGGGAACCCGCTCACAGGTACTCCTTGTAGGTCTCGTAGTCGGCGTCGGGCTCGCCGGTGGGACGGAAGTACTTGACCGAGGCCAACGTCGGCCCCAGCTCCTCGGGTGGCACCCAGACCGCCTCCACCCGCAGGCCCATGCGCACCTCGTCGGTCGGGATCTCCTGGATCAACCCCATGAACGAGAGGTTGGCCCCGTCGAGAAGGATCTGGCCGCAGATGTACGGGATCTCGATCGACTGGCCGGCGAAGGGTACGTTGACCACGCAGTAGGTCGTCACGGTGCCGGTGTTCGGGAGCTCGACGATCTCGTCGGTGGGCAGGCCGTCTGTCGGGCAGGAGCCCCGTGAGGGGACGTAGACCTTCTTGCACTTGGGGCAGCGCTGCCCGATGAACTTGCCCTGCTCGTACCCGAGCAGGTTCTTGCTCATGGCCACGCCGGCGGTGAACACGTAGTCCAGGCGGGTGTTCGCGTCCATCATCGTCACGGGCTCGCTCACGACCCACCTCCCACGGCCACGAAGTGGCGGATGTCCTTGACGTGGCCCACGCGCTCGGCCTCGGGGGCGAACTCGGGCCGCACGCGCATGCCGGTGGTGACGTCGTCGGGCGACGCGGCCGGCAGCACGTGCAGGAACGACGTGTCGGCGCCGTCGAAGCGCACCAGCACCCAGGCGAAGGGCTGGTCGAGCGGCTGCTTGGCTCTCGGGCGGGGCACCCAGGACCACGAGGTCACGGTGCCCTCGGGCCCGACCTCCACGATCCCCGAGGTCTCCTCGCCGGTCTCGGGGTCGTACTCGGTCGGCGGCACGATGACGCGGCCCCCGGTGCCCGTGATCCCGACGACCTTGCCGTCGCGCAGGGCGGTCAGGAAGGCCCCGATCACCGGTCCGACCGAGCGCACGTAGGGGTACTCGAGCACGTGGTCGGCCGTGTAGATCTCCGACTCGTCTCCCATCTCACCTCCCCGAGTGCCCGGAGGCGCACCGGGCCCGGGTGAAACTAGAACAGATTCCAGTTCTTTGCCAGGTTGCCAGGTGGCGGGAGGCGTCAGCTGTCGAGGGCGGTGACGTCGACCCCCGCCAGCAGCTGCTCCAGGAAGGCGCGGTCGTTGAGAATGGGGACCTCGGAGACGAACATCCGCCCGTAGCGCTCGAAGTACATGAGCTGCTTGGCCAGCAGGAAGGTGCCGCGGTCGAAGTCCGACATCAGGCCGCCCGACTCGTCGGCCAGCCTCCTGACCCGGCGCTGGGTCCGGAGACGCCGCATGACGGCGCGCACGCTGCGCTGGTGCGCCTCGACGCCCTGGGCCTTGGCCATCTGCATCTGGATCGTCTGCAAGATGCCGGCCAGGCTCACCTCGCCGAAGGGCCGCGTCAGGGCCGGCTCGAGGACGGAGCGGAAGAACGCGGTGAGGTCGTCGCCCGAGAGCCCGACGGCCATGCCGATGGCCGGGCCGTAGACGTCGGTGATGTGCTTGGTCACCACGGGCCAGGCCGCCTCGTTACCCATGGCCGCCGACAGCAGCGCAATGAAGAAGCGGTGGGTAGAGGGGTCGAGCCGCCCGACGATGCCCCAGTCGATCACCCCGATGCGCCCGTCGCGCAGCAGCATCATGTTGCCGGCGTGCACGTCGCCGTGGAAGGCGCCCCAGCGCACCGTCGTGAGGAAGAAGGCGCGCATCACCTCCTGTACGAGCGGGGTCGGGTCGAACCCGAGGTCGGCCACCTGGCCGAGGTCGTCGATCGGCACGCCGTCGAAGAACTCCATGGTGAGCACGTTGCGCCCCGACAGTTCGACGTAGGGCTCGGGCACGGCCATCAGCTTCAGGTCGAACTCGTTCTGCAGGCGCCGGAAGTGCACCAGCGAGCGCGCCTCGTTGCGCAGGTCCATCTCCTCGCCGATCTGCACCCGGAACCCGTCGAGCAATTGCAGGACGTTGCCCGCCATCTGGTCGCCCGTCTGGCGCACCAGGATCTCGAGCAGTGGCTGCATGAGATCGAGGTCCGTCGCCACGATGTGCTCGACGTCGGGGCGCAGCACCTTGACCGCGACCACCCGGCCGTCGAGCAGGCGGGCCCGGTGCACCACCGCGATGGAGGCGGTGCCGACCGGCTGGGGGTCGAACTCGGCGAACGCGTCGCGCAGCGAGAGGCCGAGGTCTTCTTCGACCCGCTGGCGGACGTCGGCGAAGGGCACGGCCGGCCCGGTATCGAGGCAGGCCCGGAACTCGTCGGCCACGTCGTCGCCGAACATGCCGGGCGACGACGCGATGATCTGCCCGAACTTCATGAACGTGCCGCCCAGGTCCTGGAAGCTCTTGCGCAGCGGCCGGGCCAGTTGGGCCGCCGGCAGGGCCCCGTGGCGGATCGTCCGCAGCTGCCGCAGTGCGGTCGGCGTGAAGTGGATCGCCACCACCTTGGCGATGGTCCGGCTCCGGCGCAGCAGCGCGCGCCGGGTCGGGTCGGGTAGGCGGCGCGGGTAGATGCGCGGCACGTCCTCGGTCAGCGGGCGCGGCGCGGGACCCGAGCCGTGGGGCATGGGCGCGATGCGGCCGGACGGGACGGCGTGGTCAGCCGGTGCGTCGGCCACGCGTGGGGTCACCGGCTCAGGGTAGGCGAGCCGCCCGCCGGCTCACCCATTCCCCTGGTCGGCGCTACGAGAACGTGTTCTGGAGCGAGACCAGCGCCGCCTTGTAGGTGTCGCCGAAGATCGGGGCCATTTCGTCCGGGCTCACGGCGTAGGCCCACGTGACCTTGGAGCCCTCGCCGTCGGGCTCCACCGTGATGCTGGCCTGGTGGCTGTCGATCGGCACCCCGCCGACCACCGAGTAGGTGATGGTCCGGGTTTCGTCGTCGCGCGAGACCAGGCGCTCGCGGATCTCCATGCCGAACATGCCGATGATGCGGTCGTCACCCTCGAGACGGAACGAGTCGATGCCGGGGAAGAAGTCCTTCACCGCCCCGAAGTCGCCGACCCGCCTCCAGACCTCGTCCGGTGCGGCCACCACCGTCACATCCACCGCGCCCTCTGCCATCGTCTGCCTCCTCATACTTCTAAGGTCCCCCAACCCGAAGTCGCCGGTACAGTACAGCGGAGGTCGTTCCGGCGCAGGGACCGGCCACTGAGGGAGGGAGCGCACGGTGGAAACGCGCACGATCGGCTCGCTCAAGGTCAGCGTCGTCGGGCTGGGTTGCAACAACTTCGGGGGGCGCATCGGGGAGCAGCAGACGGCGGCCGTCGTGGGTGCCGCCCTCGATGCGGGCATCACACTCTTCGACACCGCCGACATCTACGGCGGGACGAAGAGCGAGACGTATCTCGGTGCCGCGCTCGGCGCGCGCCGGGACGACGTTGTCGTGGCCACCAAGTTCGGGGCTCCTTACGACGGTCACGAGGGCGGCGCGTCCGCGGCCTACATCCGCCGCGCCGTGGAGGACAGCCTCGGCCGGCTCGGGACGGACCGCATCGACCTGTACCAGCAGCACGTTCCCGACCAGAAGACCCCGATCGCCGAGACGATCGGGGCGCTGGCCGAGTTGGTGGCCGAGGGCAAGATCCGCGAGTTCGGCTGCTCCAACTTCACCGCGGCCATGCTGGCCGAGGCGGCGGCGGCCACGCCGACGAGCGGGCCCGGCTTCGTCAGCGTGCAGAACCAGTACAACATGCTCCACCGTGACCCCGAGGACGGTGTGCTCAAGGAGTGCGAGAGCCTCGGGATGGCCTTCTTGCCCTATTTCCCGCTGGCCAGCGGGCTGCTGAGCGGCAAGTACCGGGCGGGCGAGCCGGCCCCCGAGGGCGCCCGGTTGGCCACCATGGGTGACCGGGCGAAGAGCCAGTTGAGCGACGAGCGGCTGGCCCAGGTGGCCGCCCTCGACGAGCTGGCCCACCGCGACGGGCACAGCGTGCTCGACCTGGCCTTCGCATGGCTGCTGGCGCGCCCCGAGGTGGCGTCGGTCATCGCCGGCGCGACGAGGCCCGAGCAGGTCACGGCCAATGTCGCCGCCGGCGAGTGGCGGCTCGGCGACGACGTGCTGGCCGAGGTCGACGCCGTGGCGCCTCGCCGAGCCGGTTAGGGCGCCGTCACCTCGCCACGCGACGGTGCGTGCGCGGCGCGGCGGGCCACCCGCGCCCGGACCGGCGCCAGGTGCACCAGCAGGTTGTAGGTGATGAGCGCGATGGCCAGGTGCATCACCATGAGCACGGCCACCGCCCGGGCCGGCTGGCCCTTGTGCAGGATCCACAGGTCGGGGAGCCACAAGACCAGCGTCACCGCGATGGCGAGGCGGAAGAACAACCAGCGGGGCGCCGAGCTGCAGCGGGCGACGATCGGCCACGCCGCGCCGCCGATGATGACGCCGAGCACCGTGAGCTTGGCGTAGTCGGCGAACTGGAAGTGCACGTAGCCCTTCGTCGACGGGAACAGGTGCGTGCCGATGGCGACCAGGGCGGCGTCGGCGGCCAACGACAGGGCGATGGCCAGGACGGTGGCCAGCGCCACGCGCCACCACTCGGGCAGGCGGTGCTCGGGCGAGAAATCCACGTGGGCCCAGGCCAGCACGCGTTCGATCACATCGGGCGAAGTGGCCACGGATCAAGGGTAGAGAAGCCGGTGGCCCCGCCGGATCATCCCTGAGTCGGAATCGGGCGGTGGGCCTCTCATCCTCAGGGACCGGCGCACCCGCCCGGACACACGGCCGGACGCCGGGTCACGACCCGTTGGCCTGCATGATCGCCGCCTCGACGATCTGGATGTCCGGCGGCTGGATCGCCAGCGGTCCCCCGGCGACGGGGACCTGCCAGACCATGGAGAGGTAGGGGGTCGGCCCCACGTTCGAGCCGCTCGCACACGGCGGGAAGCCGCTGATCTCCAGCGGCGTGGAGGACGTCGCGGAGCCGGTGCCGCAGACCTGGGTGCGCTGGTGCCACTGGACGAGCGCACCGTAGGGCATCGGCGCGGATTTCACCGTGGCGGGTAGGACGTAGAACGCCCCCGCGAGGACCTCGTGGCCCGACGGCGTGCTCGCGTAGACGAGGCCGTCGACGTGCTGGGGGCTCAGCGTCCGCTTCGCCGCCGCGTTGGCCGCCACGATCTGCGGGTTCACGTAGTACACGACGGGGTAGTCGGTGGGCGAGACGGGGATGTAGCCCGCCGCGACCGCGTCGGACGGGTTCGCGTACTGGGACACTGCGGCGCTCGTCGCCTGGACGTACTGCTCGGCACCGATGTCCTGCGCCGAGGTGAGCCGCGCCGCGCAGCCGCTCTGCGCCATGTGGATGTCGACGGGACCGTTGTTGCCGTCGGCGAGGAGCGCTTGCGCCTCCGCTTGGGGCAACGCGGCGCCGGTGTAGTGCCAATCCGGCTTCGTCGTGTTGAAGCCCGCCGCCGCGCTCGGCATCCGCCCCGTTCATGTCCATGCCGTTGCTGCCGCTCATGATCATGTAGGGGGTGTTGGCCAGATCGAGCCCGGCGATCTGGAGCCCGGTCTGGTGCGGGTGGCAGCTGTCGGCCGTGATCGACTCGTTGGGCGAGGCCGTCGTGCCGCCGGCCGTGCCCCCCATCGCCATGCCGGCCATGGCGGAGCTCGTCGATTCTGCGGTGGCCGCGGGGTAGCTGGCGCTGAGCGCGAGGGCAGCGGCGAGGGCCGCCACGCCGAGGCCGACGGCCGCCGGGCTGCGCCGAAGGAGCTCGCCGGCGGGGGAATGCCAGGCCTCCCTCGACGCAACCACGGTCGGCACCATCGCCGCGGCCAGGAGGATCACGATCGGCCCCGTGTTGGGGTCGGTGTCCGACCCGGTGAACAGGTTGCCGACGAGGCCCTGGCCGGCGATCCACAGCAAGAACGCGACGACCCCGCCGGCGGCCAGGACGATGCCGGGGCGACGGGCGACGAGCGGTCCGAAGCCGATGGCCACGGCGACGATGGCGAGGATCCACGCCGTCTGGGTGCCCGTCGTCGAGAACACGTTGCCCAGGTCGGTCAGGAAGTGCGCGTACCAGCCGGGCTGGCCCGGGGCCATGCCGACGATGGCGCTCTGGATTGAGGTCGTCGTGCGGTTGTCCGGCAGCACGAAGAGGACCGCGGCCAGCCACCAGTACCCCGCCCACACCGCGAGCGGGGTGATGGAGCGGCCGATGCCCTGGGCGGCGGCCGAGGACGCGACGCCGACGGGCCGGTCGCTCCAGTCGACGTAGCGGCGGCGCGGCCGGGGCCAGGCCATCAGGCCGAGCAGGGCGTACACGAGGACCGAACCCGGTGCGCCGGTGAGCGCACTGGCCGTCCCGGTCAGGATCATGCCCAGGCCCTCGCCGATGACCCAGACGCCGAGCGCCCACACGAACGACACCGCGAGGGCGGGGCGCACGGTGCGCCGGAACAGCAACCCGATGCCGATGAACAGCTGGATCAGCGCGAAGAACGTGTTCCAGACCGCGATGTCGGGCGACAGGAAGTGGCCCACGTGCGTGATGAGGTCGCCGATGACGAAGGGTTGGCCGTTCGCATTGTTGAGGACGAACGTGGTGATGAAGCCCTGGCCGAACATGTAGGGCTGGAACTGCAGCGCCGCATCGAGGATCCAGAGGCAGCCCAGGACGACCTGGAGCGTCCGCTGGGTCTTAATGATCGGGGGGAGGTCTCGGTCGCCGCGGTGGCTGGCGTCGTGGGCGTCGTGGCTTTCGCCGCCGCCTCCGTCGTCATCGCCGTCGTCATCGCCGTCACCGTCGCCGTGGCCGCCGCCGTCGTCGTCCAAGGTCGTGTCGGCGTCGAAGCCGTCGTCGGCGTCGGCGTCAGCGCTGCGGGCGCGGCCGTCGGAGGGGTCCGACTCCGCCAGAGTTGTGCCCACGTGGTCCACGTCCATGGCTGTACGGGCCACGCTACCGGCCGGATTCCCTCCCTTTGGGTCGCTCGGTACGGCCGGCGGGGAACGACGGCGACCGCGGCGGCGCAGGTCAGGAGGGGTCGAGAGAGGTCAGGACGCGGCGGGACGCGTCAAGAGGGCAGCAGGAAATCCTGGGTGACGCAGTCGGTCGGCGTGGCCGCCACCGCGACCGGATGGCCCGTCAAGTTCAGGAAGACAGTGAGAGTCGCGCCGTTGAGGCATGCGAACGACGGGACGTTGGTTTGGAAGTTGCTCACGGTGCCGTCAGTGGTCAGCCGGGTCACCTGGTCGGCGGCCACCGGGGTGAGGTTCACGGTCGCCCCCGACCGGACCGCCGTGATGCTGGGCGGGGCGGTGGTCGAAGTCGTCGAGGGGGGCGGCGGGGCCGACGCCCCGCCGGAGCTGGGGGCACCGGGGTGCGCAGCGGTGGTGGGCGGTGCCGCGACGGCCGGCGGCGGGGTCGGGGGGCCGGGTGCGCCCGCGGCGGGCGCGCCGGCGGCCGGGCTGGACGAGGTGGACTGCGGACCGGCGCCGGGCGGACCTCCGGGCGAGATGCCGTCGAGCGCCGCGATCATCTGCGGGCCGTCGTTCTCCATGCCGAGGGCCCAGATGCCCACGCCACGCGCGCCGTAGTGCGAGGCCAGCTGCGCCGCCTCGTAGAGCCCGTACTCGCCCTCGTAGTAGGACTCGTGCCACTGGCTGCCGACCTGGTAGCTCGTCCACGCCGTATCGGTGACCGAGTCCCAGTATTCGGGACCGTTGGCCGCCGCTTGCGAATCCGGGATGTCGGCCGCGCCACCCGCCGCGCCAGCCGCCATCGTCCCGTTGTTCGTCGGCCAGTCGATGCCGAAGAAGGGCAAGCCCAGGATCACTTTGGAGGCGGGCACGGCGGACGTGTACTGCTGGAGCGTGGTGAGGCTGCTGAACTCGGTGCTCGTCAGCGGCGATGCCGGGCTCGGCGTGCCCTGCAGGTTCAGCTCGTAGTCCATCACGAAGAAGGCGTCCACGGTCTGGCCCAACGCGGCGATGTTGTAGAAGCCGTTGGAGTCGCCCGCGGAAGAGGCGTAGGTGTCCATGGTGATCTGCCAGTGGGGGTTCGCCGCGCGCAGGGCGCCCGACACGCCGGCGATGAGGTTGGTCAGCCCGGCCTGGTCGCCGCTGCCCTCGCCCTCGAAGTCGAAGTTGACCCCGTCGAGCGACTTGGCCTGCAACTGTGGGATCAGCGCGCTCGCCAGCGTGCTCGCCGCCGTCGGCGACGACGTGATCGCATTGAGGGACCCCTGGTCGAAGTCGGTCACGGTGAGCACGACCCGCTCACCCGCCGCGTGCGCCCGTGAGATCAGGCTGGCCAGGTCCTGGCTCTGGAATCCGGTCCAGCCGGGCCCGCTCTCATCGAGCGTGCCGTTCGCGTTCACGTCGATGGAGAAGTACGCGAGGGTCGACAGTCCCGTGATGCTGAAGCTGGACGACTGCGGGAGTGTCCAGTACGGCGCGAAAGCAAAATTCTCCCGGCCCGCCAGCGGCGGCTGGTCCACGAGCGCGGCAGGCGCCGCAGCCGGCGGTGCGGCGGCGGGTGCCAGCTTGAGGTCGGCGGCGCTCGCGCCGAGCTGGCGGAAGCCGGCATTGCCGCTCGCGTCGGTGAACGTCGCGCCGGCATCGTGCCCGCGGTGGCCGTGGCGGGTTGTGTGCGCGGAGCGGTGCGGCCCGCCCGCTTGTTGGGAGCCGGACGGGGCCACGCCCAGCAGGAAGCCGAACGTCAGCATGGCGAGGAGGAAGACGGACAGCCCGATCATGGACGCCGACCGCTTGGCTCGTGCGAACGCGATGATCGCGCCTCGGGCGCCCGTCCGAAGGGGTGGCCAGGCGTCGAGTGCGTCGATTGCGTCGAGTGCGTCGGGTGCGGCATGGGCGGCGTGCCGGGCGGCAGGTGCGGCGTGCCGGGCGTCGGACACGGCGTGGGCGCCGTGCGCGGGACGGTCGTGGCGGGCGCGGGACGGTCGCCAGTGCAGCAGCGTGCTCGCCGCTCCCCTCCCCACCTCCAGCAGGTTCCGCCGCCTGGCGTGGTGGGCCAGCTTCCTCCGAGCCAGCTCCATATGCCTCCGGAAACACCCGCGATGGGGCATTTCTCACGGTGTTCATCTGACGAAACCCCCGTGCTGTCTTCGTGAGGGCTCCTCGAGCGCCTTCTTTTGGTGCCTGGGAGGTGCGGGGACGTCATTCCGCTCTGAGTTGTCGACCTGAAAGAGCGCGGGTGAATCCACCAGAGCCGCCATGACCTTCCGAGAGGCGGTGGGGTGGTTGACTGCGGGTACGAGCATCGCCGGCACTCCTCGTGGGCCCGGTCAGCATCTGGCCGATCAGCCCGACCTCTCGCCCAGAGCGCGAGCGCTCCCACCGGCGGCCGACCCGGACAGCCTCGTGGATCCCGCGGTCGAGCTCGCCTCGCGTTGGTTGGCGGAGGGCGACTCGTCGCTCAGCCGAGCTGAAAAGGCCCGGGATCGGCGTCTGCACGAGTTGACCGCCGATCCGGGTTCCCTCTCGTTCGCAATGGCGTTCTGCGACCGGGTCCTCCGGCCCGAGTCGCCCCGGGTGGCAGCGCGCCAGTTGCGCCGTATCGTCCGCGGAGGACATCCGCGTTTTCTCAACGCCGTCGACGGGACGCTGTTGCGCAGCGGTGCGGCGGTCTCCGCGGCCCTGCCCGGCGCGGTGATGCCGCTGGTCCGCCGGCGGCTGCGCGTCATGGTGGGCGACCTCGTCGCCGACGCGACGGATCCAGGTCTGGCCCGTCACCTCCAACGGCTGCGCGCCGATGGCTTCCGCGTGAACGTGAACCTGCTCGGCGAGGCCGTGCTCGGACATGCCGAGGCGGCGCAGCGGCGCGCCGCGATCATCGAGCTGATGGAGCGGGACGACGTCGACTACGTCTCGGTCAAGGTCTCCTCGGTCTGCGCGCAGCTCAACCTGTGGAGTTACGACGAGACGCTGGCGCGCGCCAAGGACGCATTGCGCGAGGTATTGGCGGCGGCGGCCTCCCGCTCTCCCCCGACCTTCGTGAACCTCGACATGGAGGAGTACCGCGACCTGGAGCTCACCCTCGACGCGTTCAGCGGGTTGCTCGACGAGCCCTCGCTCGTCGGGCTCGAGGCCGGGATCGCGCTCCAGGCCTACCTGCCGGACTCCCTGTCCGCGCTGGAACGGCTGACCGCGTGGGCGATCGAACGGCGCCGACGCGGCGGTGCCGCTGCCCGGGTGCGGATCGTCAAGGGCGCCAACCTGGCGGCGGAGCGGGTCGACGCCGTCCTCCATGGCTGGCCGCTGGCCCCGTACGCCACGAAGGCGGAGACCGACGCCAATCACAAGGCGATGGTCGAGTACGCGCTGCGGCCCGAGCACGCCGATGCCCTGGCGGTCGGGGTCGCCGGGCACAACCTCTTCGACGTGGCCTGGGCCTACCTGCTGGCCGAGTCGCGCGGGGTTGGCCGGTCGGTCTCGTTCGAGATGCTCCAGGGCATGGCGCCGGCCGCCGCGCGCGCCGTCCTGGCGACGACCGGCCGCGTCGTGCTCTACACCCCGGTCGTCGACCCGTCGGACTTCGACCATGCGCTGGCCTACCTCTTCCGCCGGCTCGAGGAGAACGCCGGCGGGGACAATTACCTGGCCGCGCTGGGCGGACCGACGAGGCCCCACCCCGCCGCGGCCTTCGCCCGCGAGTGCGATCGGTTCGCGACCGCGGTCTCGGGGCGAGCACGGGTGCGGACCGTTTCGTCACGCCGTGCCGCGCCCGGAGGGAGGACCCTGCTTCGAGAAGCTGGCGCGGCCGGGGCGTTCGCCAACGAACCCGACACCGATCCGACCGATCCGCGTGCTCGCGACGGCGTGACGCACGCCGCGGCCGTGGTGCGCGTGGACGCACCCGCCGAGCTCGACGCGGCAGGAGTCGAGGAGGTCGTTGCCGTGGCCGTATCCGCCGCCTCGTCGTGGGGAGAGGTCCCACCTGCTGACCGGGCGGCCGTCCTCGAGCGCTGCGCCGACGCGCTCGCCGCGCGCCGCCCCGAGCTGATCGCCGTCATGGCCGCCGAGGGGAAGAAGACCCTCGCCGAAGCCGACTCCGAGGTGTCCGAGGCCATCGACTTCGCACGCTGGTACGCGGCTGCGGCGCGAGCGCTCGATCACCTCGACGGCGCGATGGCCCGCCCGCGCGGCGTCGTCGTCGTGGCCGGTCCGTGGAACTTCCCGCTCGCTATTCCGTTGGGCGGGGCGCTGGCCGCACTGGCGGCGGGGAACGCCGTCGTGCTCAAGCCGGCGCCGCAGACGCCGGCAGTGGCGTGGGCCGCCGTACGCGCGTGCCGCAACGCGGGGCTCCCGCCGGACGCGCTGGGCTACGCCCGGTGCGCGGACGGGCCGGTCGGCTCGCGGCTGATCGCCCACCCCGACCTGGCGGGCGTGGTGCTGACCGGGTCCTACGACACCGCCGAGCTCTTCGCACGGCTGGCCCCACACACGCCGCTGATGGCGGAGACGTCCGGCAAGAACGCCCTGGTGATCATGCCCGAGGCGGACCTCGACCAGGCGGCCGCCGACCTGGTGCACTCCGCATTCAGCCACTCGGGCCAGAAGTGCTCGGCGGCGTCGCTCGGCATCCTCGTCGGCGACGTGGCCAGGTCCGTCCGGTTCCGAGCGCAGCTCGTCGACGCGGCGCATTCCGTCGAGCTCGGCCTGGCGACGGCCCCGCACACCACCATGGCGCCGTTGATCGAAGCGCCGTCGCCCAAGCTGGCGCGGGCCCTGACCACGCTCGAGGGCCGCCAGCGATGGCTCCTCGAGCCGAAGCTGGTGGACCCGGAGACCAACCTGTGGTCTCCCGGCATCGTCGAGGGCGTCGAGCCGGGCGACTGGTTCGCGTCCACCGAGTGCTTCGGCCCCGTGCTGGGTCTGATGGCGGCGCTGGACCTCGAGGACGCCCTCGCCATCCAGAACGCCGTGCCCTACGGCCTGACGGCCGGCATCTGGTCGCTCGACCCGGGCGACGGCGCGCGGTGGGCCGACCGGGTGGACGCGGGCAACGCCTACGTGAACCGCCCGACGACCGGCGCCATCGTGGGCCGCCAGCCCTTCGGCGGCTACAAGCGGTCGATCGTCGGCCCCGGAGCCAAGGCGGGTGGGCCCAACTACGTGCTCCAACTCTGCCGCATCGACGACGACGGAACGCCGCCGGCCTTGGGCGCCGAGCCTGCGGCGGCCGCCGTGACCTCGATGCTCGCCGCGTGGGCGGACGAGCTCGATCCCCTCGAGCGCGCCGCCGTGCACACGGCAGCGCGCAGCGACGCCTACTGGTGGGCCGCCGAGTTCGGCGTGGACCACGACGAGGCGGGGCTCTTCTGCGAGTCGAACGTGCTGCGCTATCGGCCCGTGCCAGGCCTGACGGTGCGCGTCGCGCCGGGAGCGACCCCGCTCCACGTGGCGCGTGTCCTCGTCGGCGCCGCCGTCGCAGGCGCGGCGCCCACGGTCAGCCTGCACCCCGATTGTGCCGGCGCGGACGATCGACCCGCGATGCTCGCCCGGCGGGCGGGGGTCCCCATCGTCGAGGAGACTCTCGCCGACCTCGCGGCGCGCGTGGCGGACATGGCGGAGGCGCGAGTCCGGCTCGTCGGGTCGGAGCCGGGGCTCGAAGCGCTGGAGCCACGGGCCCACGTCGACGCGCGGCGGCCCGTGCTCCTCGGGCGGGTGGAGCTGCTGCGGTACCTGCGCGAGCAGACGGTGTCGCGCACCCTGCACCGGTTCGGGAACGTGGTGGCGCCGCCCGACGCGTGACCGACGCCGGCGACCCGCCTGGGCGGGGCCGGCCTAGGCGTGGTTGACGGCCGTGACCAGCTTCTGCAGGGTGTCCTTGGCGTCTCCGAAGAGCATGGTCGTCTTGGGGTCGTAGAGGAGGTCGTTGTCGATGCCGGCGAAGCCCGGGCGCATGGAGCGCTTGAGGAAGACGATGTTCTCGGCTTGGTCCGCGTTGATGATGGGCATGCCGTAGATCGGGCTGCCCGGCGTCGACTTGGCCGCCGGGTTGACCGTGTCGTTCGCACCCACGACGAGGGCCACGTCCGCCGTGCTCATCTCGGGGTTGGCCTCGTCCATCTCCTTGAGGTCCTCGTAGGGGACGTTGGCCTCGGCGAGCAGCACGTTCATGTGGCCGGGCATGCGGCCGGCCACGGGGTGGATGGCGAAGAAGGTCTCGACGCCGCGCGCCTTGAGCGCCTCCTCCAGCTCACGGGCCGTGTGCTGCGCCTGCGCCACCGCCAGGCCATAGCCGGGGATGATGACGACCTTGCGGGCGTAGGCCAGCAGGACGCCGACATCCTCGGGCGTGCCCGCCCGGACGGGACGCGTGGCGTCGCCCTCTTCGCCGCCGGTCGCCGTGATGACCGAACCGAACGCACTGAAGAGGATGTTGGGCAGCGAGCGGCCCATGGCCCCGCTCATGAGCCGGGTCAGGATGATGCCCGAGGCACCGACCAGAGTGCCCGCCACGATCAACAACGCGTTGTCGAGCACGAAGCCCGAGGCGGCGACCGCGAGGCCGGTGAAGGAGTTGAGCAGCGAGATCAGGACCGGCACGTCCGCGCCGCCGATGGGTAGGACGAAGATCACACCCAGCACGAGGGACAGCCCGAGGATGATCCAGACGAAGGCGATGTTGCCGGTGACGAGCGCCAACAGGACCATCACGACGATGGCCGCGCCGACCAAGGCGTTGATGACCTGCTGACCCGCGTAGGTGATCGGACGGCCCGTGATCAGCTCCTGCAGCTTGATGAAGGCGATGGCGCTGCCCGAGAATGAGACCGAGCCGATGAGGACGCCCAGCAACACCTCCGCGGTGACGTACACGGCCGGCTGCAGCCCGAGCGAGTGCAGGTGGAGCAGCTCCACGATGGAGATCAGCGCGGCCGCTCCGCCGCCCACGCCGTTGAAGATGGCCACCAGCTGGGGCATCGCGGTCATCTTCACGAAGCGGGCCACCGGCACGGCGATGGCGGCACCGAGCACCATGGCGATGAGGGCGAGGACGAGGTTCTTGCCCGAGTCGCGCAGGCTGGGCAACGTGAAGGTCATGCCGATGGCGAGCGTCGCCGCCGCGGCGCCGACCCAGTTGCCGAGGCGGGCGTGCTTCGGGGAGCTCAGTCCCTTGAGGGCGAAGATGAACCCGGCGATGGCGACGAGGTAGGCCAGGTCGCGCGCGGTCGCCAGGGTGAAGGATGCGGCAAGCATCAGGCGGCGCCCCCGGTGGAGCCCGTGGAGCCGGTGGAGCCCGTGGAGCCGTCCTCTGACGGGGCCGCCTGCGCCTTGGCCCGGTCGCCGGGCCTCGCCTTGAACATTTCGAGCATGCGGTCCGTCACCACGAACCCGCCCACCACGTTCAGCGTGGCCAGGAAGACGGCGAGGAACCCGAGGACGAGCTGGCCGGTGCCGTGCGCCTCACCCATGACGGTCAGGGCACCCACCAGCACGATTCCGTGGATGGCGTTGGAGCCCGACATGAGCGGGGTGTGCAAGATGCTGGGCACCTTCGAGACGACCTCGATCCCCACGAACGCGGCGAGGACGAAGATCGTCAGGTAGGCGACGATGCCCGTGCCCGACCCGCCGGTGGTGGTCGGGGTCGACTGCAGGATCAGGGCGATCACGACGGCGCACCTCCTGTTCCCCCGCCCAACAATTCGACCGCGGCGGGTGCCTGGGCGCTCCCGTCACGGAGCACGCACATGCCGGCGACGATCTCGTCGTCCCAATCGGGCGCGAGCGTCCCCTCGGGGCCCATCAGCGCGAGCACATTCGCCACGTTGCGGGCGTAGAGGAAGCTGGCGTGCGTCGGCATGCCGGACGGAGGGTTCGCCATGCCGACGATGTGCACGTCATTGTGGTCGACCACTTCGCCCGCTTTGGTCAGCTCGCAGTTGCCCCCCTGATCGGCCGCCATGTCGACCACGACCGCGCCGGGCGCCATGCCCTCGACCATGGATGTGGTGAGCAGGACCGGCGCCTTGCGGCCCGGGACGGCGGCCGTCGTGATGACGACGTCGGAGCGACCGACCTCCTCGGCCAGCGCGGCGCGTTGGCGGTCGAGCTCTTCGGGCGTGAGCTCGCGGGCATAGCCGCCCGTGCCCTCTGCCGAGACCCCGGTGTCGACGAAGGTCGCGCCGAGGCTCTCAGCCTCTTCCTTGGCAGCGGCGCGCACGTCGTAGGCCTTGACCACGGCGCCGAGTCGCCGCGCCGTGGCGATCGACTGCAGGCCGGCGACCCCGACCCCCATGACCAGCACCTTGGCCGGGGGCACCGTCCCCGCCGCCGTCATGAACATGGGAAAGAACTTGGCCAGATGCTCGGCCGCCGTCAGGCCGGCCCGATAGCCCGAGACCGTGGCCTGCGAGCTCAGCGCGTCCATGCTCTGCGCGCGGCTGATACGCGGCAGCAGATCGAAACTGAAGACGGTGGCCCCTTTGGCCGCGAGCGCGCGCACGGTGTCTTCGGACTGGCCCACCGAAAAGAAGCTCATCAGCGCCGCGCCCTGCGGGAACGTCTGCGCCTCCTCCGGGCTCGGCGCGTTCACCTGCACGACGAGTCCGGCGCCGGAGAGGACAGCCGCGACATCGGGAGCGACGGTCGCTCCTGCGTCCGCGAAGGTCGCATCGGGGAACTCGGCCGCCATGCCGGCGCCCGCCTGCACGCTGACCTCCCAGCCTGTGCCGACCAGCTTCTTGACCACGTCGGGCACGAGGGCCACACGGCGCTCTCCGCGACGGGTCTCCGTGGGGACCGCCAATTTCACGGTCGCTCTGTTTAGCACCTGGGCCGCGTCCGGCCCCTAATCGACGAGGTCAACAGGGGATTTCGCTGCTCTTTCCCCTGCCCGGCCACGCTGCATCCTTACGGCCGAACGGACCGGAGCGGTCCCCCTGTGATGTCGCTCAAAACTATAAACCACTCGGTGGATAGTTTTTGGAGGAACCCACGGGACTCTCGCCCAGCCTTCAGTGCGCCGCCCGTCGCCACGTCGCCACGTCGCCCAACGCCCGTTGCCCCGAAGGACCTACGGTCCCTCGGCCGCGCGCAGGTACGCGGGCCACTCCCCTCCGCCGTGGAGCACCAGGTTGGCCCCGCTCACATAGGAGGCGGCGTCACTCGCCAGGAACAGACAGGCGGCCGCCACGTCATCGGGCGTGCCCATGCGCCCCAGCGGGACAGTCGCCGCCACTCGCTCGAGGCCCTCGGGGCCGCCGTAGAACTCGTCGCCGCCCCCGGCGTCGAGGAGCCCCCCGGTCACGGAGTTCACGCGGACCTCGGGGGCCCACTCCACGGCCAGCGTCGCGGTGAGGTTGATCAGTCCCGCCTTGGCCGCTCCGTAGGCGGAGGCGCCGGGCGAGGGGCGGATCCCCGAGACGCTCGAGACGTTGACGATGCAGCCCCCGTCCTCCTGCACCGCCATCACCTTGTGCGCCGACTGCGCGCACCACAGCGGGGCCAGCAGGTTCAAGCCGATGACCGCCTCGACGAAGCGGGGCGACATGTCGGCCGCCAGCGCGTAGGGGGCGCCGCCTGCGTTGTTCACCAGGACGTCGAGCCGGCCGAACTGCTCGACCGCCTTCGCGATCACCCGCTCGGCGTCCGCCGGCTTGCGGACGTCGGCCGCCGTGAAGACAGCCCCCTCGACCACCGCGTCATGCCGGCCGCACGTCACCACGTGCGCACCCGCGTCGGCGAACGCGGCCACGATCCCGGCGCCCACCCCGCGCGATCCCCCGGTCACGACGACGACGCGCTCACTGAAGTCGTATGTGGGCTGCGTCACGAGCGAAACCCTACGGCAGCCCGCCGTCGCAGCGCCGAGGGCCCGTAGGCGAGGCGGACCAGGCGGGGTATCAGCCCAGGAGCCGACGGCCTGGGGTCGGGGACCCCCCCACGGGCCGCCCGAGCCCAGGCCCGTGGGCTGGCCCGCCCGACGGCGCTCGCCTAAGTTCCGCACCGGTTTCTGACGCCGCGTCAGGACCAGCGACCGGGGAGAGCCGGCACCGCATGCCCATCGACGTGATCCAGGAGCACGACGGGATCGCCGAGGTCGTGATCGACCACCCGCCGGTCAACGCGCTCGACGTCGCGGGGTGGTTCGCGCTGGCCGACGCGCTCACCGCCGCCGGCCGCGTTCCGACCAACCGGGTCGTGGTCCTCCGCGCCACAGGGCGGGGCTTTTGTGCCGGCGTCGACATCAAGGAGATCAATGCGAAGGGCGACGAGGCGCTCGTCGGGGTCAACCGCGGCTGCTTCGCGGCGTTCGCCGCGGTCTACGACTGCGAGGTCCCGGTGATCGCGGCCGTCCAGGGCTTCTGCCTGGGCGGTGGCATCGGCCTCGCCGGCAACGCCGACATGATCGTCGTCGCCGAAGACGCCACGTTCGGCCTGCCCGAGGTGGACCGGGGCGCCCTCGGCGCCGCCACCCACCTGGCCCGCCTCGTCCCGCAGCACGCCATGCGGAAGATGGTGTACACGGCCAAGCCCATCACGGCCGCCGAGCTTGCGACCTACGGCTCCGTCGCCGCGGTCGTGCCGCCCGAGCGGCTCCACGACGCCGCGCTCGCGTTGGCCACGGACATCGCCGCCAAAAGCCCGACCATCATCCGGCGGGCCAAGGAGTCGCTCAACGGGATCGACCCCGTCGACGTGAAGCGCAGCTATCGCTACGAGCAGGGGTTCACCTACGAACTCCACGTGCGCGGGGTGGCCGACGAGCAGCGGGCGGCGTTCGTCGAGAAGCGCGACGCCGACACGTCCACGTGAGGGCGCGAGCCTGATGGCGGACAAGCGCGCCGGCGTCGACGACATCGTCGGCGAGCTCCGCTCGGGCATGACGATCGGGATCGGCGGCTGGGGCTCCCGCCGCAAGCCCATGGCCGTCGTGCGCGCCATCTGCCGCTCCGACCTCACCGATCTGACCATCGTCGCCTACGGCGGCCCCGACGTGGGCCTGCTGTGCGCCACGGACAAGGTGCGCAAGGTGGTGTGCGGCTTCGTCACCCTCGACTCCATCGCGCTCGATCCGCACTGGCGCGCCGCCCGCCAGCACGGGAAGGTCGAGGTGATGGAGGTGGACGAGGGGATGTTCTTCCTCGGCCTTCAGGCGGCGGCATGGCGGGTGCCGTTCCTGCCCACGAGGGCCGGGCTCGGCTCCGACGTGCTCTCCATCAACCCTGACCTGCGGCTGGTCCGCTCGCCCTACGGGTCGGCGAGCCCCTTCTGCCGCGACGCGGCCGACGCCGACGTCGAGCTCGTTGCCATGCCGGCCCTCCATCTCGACGCCGCCGTCGTGCACGTCAACCGGGCCGACGCGACGGGCAACGGCCAGGTGCTGAGCCCCGACCCCTTTTTCGACGCGCTGTTCCTCGGTGCCGCGGACCGCCGGTTCCTCACCACGGAGCGCTTCGTCGAGAACGGCACCCTCGCCGACGAGGCCCATCCACTCTCGACCGTGTCCATCCACCGGATGCTGACCGACGCCGTGGCCGAGGCCCGCGGCGGGGCGCACTTCACGGCCAATCCCCCCGACTACGGGCGAGACGAGGCCTTCCAGAAGGAGTACGCCGTGGCGGCGGCCGACCCGGCCGAATGGGAGGCGTTCGCGCGGCGCTACGTCCTGGTGCCCGAGGAGGAGTACCAGGCACGCGTGCGGGGGCGTCAGTCATGATGAGCGGGCCCGGCGTCACCCGCGCCGAGTTCTGTGTCGTCGCGTGCGCCGACGCCTGGCGCGGCGCCGGCGAAGTCATGGCCAGCCCCTTCGGCACCATCCCCTCACTCGGCGCCCGGCTGGCCAAGCTCACCTTCGCGCCCGACCTCGTCCTCACCGACGGCGAGGCTGCGCTGATGGTGGGTGCGCCTGCCGTCGCCACCCCACCCTCCGAGCTCGTGCGTGAGGCGGCCATGACCTATCGCAGCGTGTTCGACGTGGTCTGGTCAGGCCGGCGCCACATCATGATGATGGCGAGCCAGATCGACCGGTCCGGGAACCAGAACATCTCGGCCGTCGGTCCGCACGACAAGCCCAAGGTGCAGCTGGTCGGTGTGCGTGGCGCCCCGGGCAACTCGGTCAACCACCCCACCAGCTACTGGGTGCCGGACCACAGCGTGCGCACGTTCGTCGAACAGGTCGACGTGGTGTGCGGCGTCGGCTATGCGCGCGCCGCGGCCGCCGGCCCCGGGGCGACGCGGTTCCACGACGTGCGCCGGGTTGTCTCGAACCTCGGCGTCTTCGACTTCGAGACGGCCGACCGCACCATGCGCGTGCGCTCCTTTCATCCCGGCGTCGCCGTCGAGGACATCGTCGCCGCCACCGGGTTCGCGCTCACCGTCCCCGACGACGTCGACGCGACCCGCCTCCCGACCCCCGAGGAGCTCGACATCCTCCGGAGGGTGCTCGATCCGGGGTCCCGGCGCGACCGCGAGATGAAGCGCTGACCGCCGCCGCCGCGCCGTTCCACCCTGCCCTGCACACGGAGCTGTGTGAACGGATCGGCCTGCGCGTCCCGCTCGTGCAGACCGGCATGGGATGGGTCGCCGGGCCGCGGCTGGTCGCCGCGAGCTGCGAGGCCGGTGGCCTCGGCATCCTGGCCTCGGCCACCATGACGCTGGAGCAGCTGGCGGACGCCATCGCGGAGGTGCGCAGCCGGACGAGCGCCCCCTTCGGCGTCAACCTGCGCACGGACGTGGCCGACGTGGGCGAGCGCATCGAGCTGATGATCGAGACCGGCGCCAAGGTGGCGAGCTTCGCCCAGGCGCCCAACGCCGCTCTGGTGGCCCGCTGCAAGGAAGCGGGTCTCTTCGTGATGCCGACCGTCGGGGCGCGGCGCCACGCCGAGAAGGTGGCCGAATGGGGTGTCGACGCCGTCATTGCCCAGGGCGCCGAGGGTGGCGGGCACACGGGCAGCGTGCCCACGACGCTCTTGTTGCCGCAGGTCGTCGAGGCCGTGGGTGACCGGGTCCTGGTCCTCGGCGCCGGCGGCTTCTACAGCGGACGGGGCCTGGTCGCCGCACTGGCCTACGGCGCGGCCGGAGTGGCCATGGGCACCCGGTTCCTCCTCTCGGCCGAGAGCCGGGTGCCCGACGCCGTCAAGGCGCTCTACCTCGGCACGCCGGTGACCGGCACCGTCGTCACGACCAGGGTCGACGGGGCGCCCCAGCGTGTCGTGCGCACCGAACTGGTCGACCACCTGGAGACGCAGTCTTGGTTGCGCTCCCTCCCCCGCGCGCTGCGCAACGCCTACCGCTTCCGTCAGGAGACCGGCGCCAGCATGCGCTCGTTGCTGCGCGAGGGGCGCGCCATGAAGGAGGGCAACGAGCTCACGTGGGCGCAGGTCGTGATGGCCGCCAACGCACCCGTTATGACGAAGGCGGCGCTGGTGGAGGGACGAACCGACGTGGGCGTGCTCCCGACCGGTCAGGTCGTGGGCGTCCTCGATTCGTTGCCGTCGGTGGCCGACATCATCGGCCGCATCATGGCCGAGGCCGACGCCGTGTTACGGGGCTGGAGCCCCTAGCGCCCGTCCCTAGTCGGTGTTGCCGTTGGCATGGCCCTGGGCCACACGCCGCAGCAGGTTCGACACCCGCTGGTGGGTGACCCCGAAGAGGTGGGCAATGCTGGGGATGCTCTGGCCCTCGGCCCGCAGCGCGACCACCAGGGACCGCCGCAGGTACCCGCTGGCCTCGGACTGCCGGCGCAAGATCGTGCTCACGAGCTGCACGGTGCCGGGCTCGTCCTCGTCACCGAGGATGGCCTTCCACTCGCGCCCGTTCTCCCGGGCCCGGCGAACGTCGGCGATCCGCTTCGACAGGAGGCGCTCGCTCTCGGCGTTCTCTCGCAGCACCACTTCCAGCTCCTCCAACGCCTTCAGGACGTCATCGGACCCGGTGCTGTCGTCGATCTGGTCCGGCATTCCGTTCCTTACTCCCCTTTGCTGCTGCTCATCTTGGCGCAACTCACTCACATCAGTCGCCAACATGTATTGGTTCCTCCAATCGCAGCGTCGTTCTCATCGCAGCGTCGCTTCCCATCGACCCCGATTAACGACTCACGCGTACTCGCCAGCCTAAGCAAAGCAACGCACTCGTTTGACGTCATTAGGCCAATACCCCAAAGGGCCGGTATCACACACGGCCGGCGGCGCGGCCCTTCTCACGAGGAGGAAAGAGGTCTGCTACCAGGGTTTTAGCGACTGAGAACGACCGACGACCCATGTCCGAACAAGCCCTGGTTCGCCGTCACCGCCACCTTCGCCGCCTCCACCTGGTGGCCCGAGGCCAGACCACGCAGCTGCCAGACGCACTCGCAAACCTGCGCGATCGCCTGGGCCGGGATCGCCTCGCCGAAGCACGAGAGTCCGCCGGACGGGTTGACCGGGACGCGTCCGCCGAGCGCGGTGACGCCGTCGCGCAACAGCTTCTCCGCCTCCCCCTCTCCGCACAGCCCGATGTCCTCGTACCAGTCGAGCTCGAGTGCCGAGGACAGGTCGTAGACCTCGGCCAGGCTCACGTCCTCGGGGCCGATCCCGGCCTCGGCGTAGGCCGCCGCGGTGATGGACGGGCGGAAGCCGGCCCCGCTGTCGGGTCCCGAGCCGGCGCCGGAGGCGACGGCCGAGTCGGTGGCGAAGTTCGGCATCTCGATCACGGTGTTGGGGAACGTCGGCGTCACCGTCGACACGGCATCGATCGTGACGAGCGGCTCGGCGCCGCCGGCGTGGCGGCGGGCGAAGTCCATGCTGCAGAGCACGAGGGCCGCGCCGCCGTCGGACGTGGCACAGATCTCGAGCAGCCGCAGGGGATCGGCCACCATGGGGGACGCCAGCACCTCGTCGACCGTGACCTCCTTGCGGTAGCGCGCGTAGGGGTTGGCCAGTCCGTGGCGGGCGTTCTTCACCTTGACCTGTGCGAAGTCCTCCTCGGTCGCCCCGAAGCGGTCCATGCGCCGCCGGGCGTAGAGGGCGAAGTAGGTCGGATTCGTGGCACCCAGCAGATGGAACCGCAGCCAGTCCGGGTCGTCCTTGCGCTCGCCGCCCACGGGTGCGAAGAAGCCCTTCGGCGTCGTGTCGGCCCCCACGACCAGCGCGACGTCGCAGAGCCCCGCCAAAATCTGTGCCCGGGCGTTGGCGACGGCGACCGCGCCCGATGCACATGCGGCGTACACGCTCGAGACCCGAGCACCGGTCCACCCGAGCGCCTGCGCGAACGTCGCGGCCGAGACGAACCCCGGGTACCCGTTGCGGATGGTGTCCGCGCCCGAGATGAACTGCACGTCACGCCACGCCAGCCCGGCATCGGCCAGCGCGTCGCGTGCCGCGGCCACGCCGTACTCGACGAAGGGCCGCCCCCACTTGCCCCACTCGTGCATGCCGGCACCGAGCACCGCAACCTTCTTGTCGTCGGCCATCGTCAACCCTTCCCACCGGTCGCCCGGGCCGCCAGCGGTCGCCACTTCCAGACCAGGTAGTCGGTGCCGTCCTCCGAGTACAGCGTGTCGACGACGAGCTCGACCTCGTCGCCGACCGCGAGGTCGTCGACCGTCACCCCGCCCACGACCTGGCCCATCACGACGAGCTTCTCGGCCGCCAGCTCGACGGCGGCCAGGCAGAACGGCACGTAGGGATCGGCGGCCACGTACGGCACCGGAGGCTGGTAGCGGGCGTCGGTGTACGACCAGATGCACCCCCGACGCGAGAGCTCGACCAATTCGAACGAGCTCGACGCGCAGTCGGGGTTTCGGCACCCCTTGGTCTCGGCGGGAAAGGCGAACGTGGCGCACCCCGCACAGCGCGACCCGAGCAACGCCGGTGCCGCGCCGTCCTCGCCCGTGGTGAACCAGCCCTCCATGGCGGGAACCCGTGTCGCCATCAGCCGAGCCGCTCCAGAATGGTCGCGTTCGCCTGCCCGCCCCCCTCGCACATGGTCTGGAGCCCGTAGCGGGCGCCGGTGCGCTCCATCTCGTTCAGCAGGGTCGCCATCAGGCGGGCGCCCGAGCACCCGGTCGGGTGCCCGATGGCGATGGCGCCCCCGTTCACGTTGACCTTCTCCATATCGGGGCGGTACTCGCGCTCCCAGGCCAGGACGACGGACGCGAACGCCTCGTTGATCTCAATGACGCCGATGTCGTCGAGCTTCAGCTTCGCCTTGGCCAGCACGAGCTCGGTGGCGGGGATGGGAGCGGTCAACATGATCTGCGGGTCGTTGGCCGCCACCGCGAACGTGTGGAAGCGGGCCCGGGGCCGCAGGCCGAGTGACGAGGCGCGCTCCTCGCTCATGATCAGGACGGCGGCCGCCCCGTCGGAGATCTGCGACGACGTACCCGCGGTCACCGTCCCGGTTTCGGAGAACGCGCCCTTCAACCCGGCGAGCTTTTCGAGCGACGTGTCGCGGCGCACGCCCTCGTCGAACTCGAGCAGCCCCTGCACGTCGGCTGCGCCGGGCACGTCGGGGTGCATCCGGGCCTCGAGTGCCACGATCTCGTTGGCGAAGCGCCCGTCGTCGGTCGCCCGCGCCGCCCGCTGGTGCGAGCGCAGCGCGAACTCGTCCATCTCCTCCCGGCCGATCTGCCAGCGGCGCGCGATCTCCTCGGCACACTCGCCCTGGTGGATGAGCTCGAAGCGCTCCAGGTAGAGGGGGCCGTAGGCCTCACCCGGCCCGGGCTCGGTGGTCGAGCCGATCGGCACCCGGCTCATCGACTCCACCCCGGCCCCGATCGCCACGTCCATCGCTCCCGCCATGACGGCCTGGGCGGCGAAGTGGATGGCTTGCTGGGCGGAGCCGCATTGGCGGTCGACCGTGGTGCCGGGCACCGACTCGGGGTACCCGGCCGCCAGTGCCGCGTTGCGGGCGATGTTCATCGCCTGCTCGCCCACGGTCATGGTGCAGCCCATCACGACATCCTCGACCAGGGCCGGGTCCAGGTCGTTGCGGGCGAGAAGGGCGGCCAGCGGCTGGGCGGCCAAGTCGGTGGCGTGCCAGCCGGAGAGGCGGCCACCACGGCGGCCGACCGGGGTCCGGACGGCGTCGACGATCACGGCGTTGGGCATAGGAGCCAATTCTGACTCCGAATCAGATTTGGTGCCAGACGTGGGCGGGACCAGATCCGCCCCCAGATCAGCCAACATAAGAGCCCATGCGCAGACGCCTGACCACGGTGGCCGTCTGCGCGTTCACCCTTGTCACACTCGCCGGATGCTCGTCGGCCAGCCCGACGCCGCCCGCGGCGACCCCGCCGGGCACCGCCCCGGCCCCCGTACTCGTGGCAGGCCAGCGGGCCACGGTCACCTATTGCAACCACGAGAAGGCCACCGTCGCCGAACCGCCCACCCTGCACGGGCCCGCCCCGACCGCCGTCTACGTCCACGGGGGCTCGTGGATCTCGGGGAACTATGACACCGGGGGCTTCATCATCGACAGCATCGGCCGCCAGCTCGAGGCCAATGGGTTCGTCGTGGTCAGCCTGGACTACCGGCTCGGGCCGGCGGAACGCTGGCCCGACCAGATCGTCGACGTGAAGTGCGCCATCCGCTACCTGCGCGCCAACGCGCACCAGCTCAACATCGACCCCCGCGAGATCGGCGCCTGGGGCCAGAGCGCGGGCGGGCACCTCGTCGCCCTGCTCGGTACCGCGGGACCGTCGGCGGGATGGGACATCGGCGCGTATCCGGACGAGTCGAGCGCGGTCCAGGCGGTCGTCGACATGGCCGGCCCCAGCGACCTCCTCACCATGGGGAACCAGGGCGACGCCTTCGGGGTGACCGAGAGCTTCGTCTCGCTGCTGGGCCAGGTCTCGCACCGCCGGCTGGGCGCCGACCTGCGCGCCGCCAGCCCGGTGACCTACATCGCGCCCGGCGACCCGCCGTTCCTCTTGATGCACTCGACCGACGACGAGATCGTCTACCCCCAGCAATCGCGCGAGATGGCGTGGGACCTCGCGGCGAACGGGGTCCCGCACCAGCTCGTCATGGTGAACGGGGGCGGCCACGAGTTCGACAACGCCGGGGAGAAGCCGTCGGAGGCCGGCATCGCTCGCACCGTCGTCCAGTTCTTCGTACGCGCCCTTGTCTTCCACGAGCCGATCACGGGTAATTGACCCGGCGACGAGCCGCCCACGGCGGGCCGGCCCGACGCGCGCCACGTTGGCGCCGGGTGGGTGGCTGTGCCAGATTCGCTGCGCCATGGACCTGACCTTCAGCGCCGAGGACGAGGCCTTCCGCGCCGAGGCGCGCGCCTGGCTGGCCGCGCACGTGCCGGCCGAGCCCCTCCCCTCCCTCGATACGGCGGAGGGCTTCGAGGCCCACCGCGCCTGGGAGCGCACGATGTACGAGGACCGCTGGTCGGTCGTGAGCTGGCCCGTCGAGTACGGCGGGCGAGACGTCGGGATCTTCGAGTGGCTCGTGTTCGAGGAGGAGTACTACCGTGCCGGCGCCCCCACGCGCGTGAGCCAGAACGGCATCTTCCTCCTCGCGCCCACGATGCTCGAGTACGGCACCGAGGCGCAGAAGGAGCGCTTCTTGCCTCCGATGGCGTCGGGCGACGAGATCTGGTGCCAGGGCTGGTCCGAGCCCGACGCCGGCAGCGACCTCGCCGGCATCCGCTCGCGGGCGTCGCGCACGGACGGCCCCACTTGGATCCTGAACGGTCAGAAGACCTGGGCCAGCCGGGGCGCGTTCGCCGAGTGGTGCTTCGGGATCTTCCGCACCGACCCCGACGCCGAGCGCCACCGCGGCCTCACCTACTTCCTCGTCGCCATGGACTCGCCCGGCGTGACCGTGCGGCCGATCCCGCAGATCGACGGCGAGACCGGCTTCGCGGAGATCTTCTTCGACAACGTCGAGGTGCCCGAGGACCAGATCCTGGGCGAGGTCGGCCAGGGATGGTCCGTCGCCATGGCGACGGCGGGCTCCGAGCGTGGGCTCTCGCTGCGCAGCCCGGCGCGCTACACCGAGGCAGCCGACCGCCTCCTCCAGCTCTACGCCGGCCGCGGCGGCCCACCCGCCTTCGCCGACGCGGTGGCGCAGGCCCACATGGACGCGGAGGCCTACAAGCTGCACACCTACTGGACCGCGAGCAAGGTGGCGCGCGGCCAGGCCGTCGGGCCCGAGGCCAGTGCCAACAAGATCTTCTGGTCCGAGACGGACGTCGCCATCCACACGACCGCCCTCGACCTGCTTGGCCCCGAGGCCGAGCTGCTCACGGCGGGCGCGCCGGGCGCGTGGCTCGACGGGTACCTCTTCTCGCTCGCGGGGCCCATCTACGCCGGCACAAACGAGATCCAGCGCAACGTGGTGGCCGAGCGCCTGCTCGGGCTGCCGCGCCGCTGAACGGGCGACGGTCAGGACGCAGGGCAACGATGGACTTCGCGTTCACCGAGGAACAGGACGAGCTGCGCCGGGGCGTGCGCACCGTGCTCGACGCCGAGTGCAGTCCCGACGAGCTGCGCGCGTTCGAAGTGGCGGACGAGGCGGCCCGCGCCGACCTGGCGGCGAACCGCTGGGCCGTGCTGGCCGAGCTGGGCGCCCCGGCCCTCATCGTCCCCGAGTCGGCCAACGGCCTTGGTCTCGGCGATGTCGACCTGGTCGGCGTGCTCGAGGAGGCCGGTTACGCGTGCCTCCCCGAGCCCTTGCTCGAGACGGCCGCCCTGGCCGCGCCCATGCTGGCCGCGCTGTTGCCCGACCCTGTCGCGGCCGCTGCGCTCGCCGCGCTGGTGGAGGACGACGCGGTGGTCGCCGTCGGGGGCATCGAAATCACCTCCGGCGGGATCACGTCACCGACCGAGGTGGCCGCGGACGGCATGCTGCGCACGCCCCGGGTCGTCGGTGTCCGCGACGCGGACCTCTTGGTGTTGGCCGTCCGGGACGATGAGTCCGGTTGGCAGTTGCACGCAGTGCCGGCCGCATCGTGCACGGCGCACCCCACGCCGGCCCTCAGCGCCACCCGCGACCTTGCGACGGTGCACTGGCCGCTGTCCTCCGACACGCTTCTCGCCTACGGCGTGGCTGCCGAGGCTGCCGTCTCGTTGCTGGCCGACCGCGCCGCTGCCGGCACCGCTGCGATGTTGATCGGGCTGACCGACCGCATGGTGACCATGACCGCCGCCTACGCCAAGGAACGGCACCAATTCGCGAAGCCGATCGGGAGCTTCCAGGCGGTGAAGCACCTGTTGGCCAACGCCAGGGTGGCACTGGAGTTCGCCCGCCCCGCCACCTACCGGGCCGCTTGGTCGCTCGCCACCGCACAGCCGACGCTGTCGCACGACGCGTCCATGGCCAAGGCGATGGCGTCCGACGCGGCCGACCTGGCGGCGCGGGTGGCGCTGCAGGTCCACGGGGCCATCGGCTACACCTGGGAGTGCGACCTCCACTTCTTCCTGAAGCGCACGTGGGCGCTCTCGAGAGCGTGGGGGGAGGCGCCGACCCACCGCCGTCTCGTGCTGGGCCAGCTGCTGGCGCGCTGACTCTTCCCACCGTCCCGGGCTCGGTCCAGCGCGCTGGCCTGGGATGGTCATGGGCACGCTGACGGTCCCCGCTCGTCCCCGGGAAGGGTCGAAGACCGCCCCAGGCTTCTACTCGTAGACCTCGATCACGATGTTGTCGACGATGCGGACGAGGTCGTGAATGGCGTGGACCACGAGGTTCATGTCCGTCCCATTCTCGGTCCTCTCGTCGATCACGCTCATTTGCCGGTCGATCTCTTCAAGTGAAGCCCTTATTTCCGATTGCCTCTCAGCCATGTAGATCTCTCCAATAACTCGCTCGTCGACCACCCGTCGGCCTGGCACCTGACCGCTGAACCGGTGACCATCGGATCGGGTTCGCAAAGTTACACATCCCCCGAGGAGTGGCAATGTCCGATTCCCGCCAGTAATCGTCACAGCGGCGTGCCACGCTGGCAGCTGTGATTGAGGACCCGGACCGCTGCTACGAGGCGGCCAAGAGCAAGGACGCCCGCTTCGACGGCGTTTTCTTCTGTGCCGTCACGTCGACCGGGATCTACTGCCGGCCCAGTTGCCCGGCCCGTACCCCCAAGCGCGAGAACATGCGTTTCTACCTTTCGGCCGCCGCCGCGCAACAGGCCGGGTTCCGGGCCTGCCTGCGCTGCCGGCCCGACGCGACGCCGGGCTCACCGGAGTGGAACGTGCGCGCCGACGTCGCCGCGCGCGCGATGCGGCTCATCCGCGACGGCGTCGTGGACCTCGAGGGCGTCGAGGGCCTGGCCGGACGGCTCGGCTACAGCGCGCGCCAGTTGAACCGCCTCATCACGGCGGAGGTCGGGACAGGGCCGCTCGCCATCGCCCGGGCCCAGCGGAGCCAGACGGCGCGCATCCTCCTCGAGACGACCGAACTTCCCATCGCCCACATTGCGTTCGCGGCCGGCTTCGCCAGCGTGCGCCAGTGCAACGACACGATCCGCCAGATCTTCGCCGACACGCCGAGCGGCCTGCGGGCGCGTGCCGCCAAGACCGCGGGCCGGCGGGCGCGCCGCGACGGCACGCCCCAAGCGATCAGGCTGCGTCTCCCCTGCCGGCGTCCCTTCAACCCGGCATCGGTGCTCGACTTCCTCGGGGCCCGCGCCTTGCCCGGGGTGGAGTCGCTCGAGGGCACGTCGTACCGGCGCACCCTGCGGCTGCCCCACGGACATGGCGTCGTGACCCTCGCCGCACCCGCGACAGAGGAGGCGGGCGACCGGACCGGCCCGGCTTACGTCGAGGGCGACCTCGTGCTCTCCGACCTGCGCGACCTGACCACGGCGGTGTCGCGCTGCCGGCAGCTGCTCGACCTCGACGCGGATCCCGTCGCGATCTGGGAGGCACTCAGGGGCGACCCGCTCGTCGGGCCGGTCGTCGACCGTGACCCCGGACGCCGCGTGCCGGGGGCGGCCGACGGCTTCGAGCTGGCCGTGCGGGCCGTGATCGGCCAACAGGTGTCGGTGGCCGGTGCGCGCACCGTCGCCGGGCGGCTGGCCGCGGCGGCAGGCGACCCGCTGCCCGAGCCCGACGGCACGCTGACCCACCTCTTCCCGACGCCGGAGGCGCTCCTCGCCCTGGCCGAGCGCGACCCGGCGGCCTTCGCCATGCCGGCCGGTCGGCGCCAGGCGCTCGTCGCACTGGCCGAGGCCGTTGCAGGCGATGACGTCGTCATCGACCCCGGGGCCGACCCGGCCGAGCTCCGCCGCTCGCTGGTCAAGCTGCCGGGTATCGGTCCGTGGACCGCGGAGTACGTGGCCATGCGCGCCTTGCGCGACCCGGACGCCTTCATGCCGACCGACCTCGGCATCCGCCGCGCCGCACGCGCCGTCGGCCTGCCCGACGACCCGGCCCACCTCGTTGCCGTCACCGAGAGCTGGCGGCCATGGCGTAGCTACGCCATGGTCCACTTGTGGTCCCTGCCCACGCCGCCGGCCGAGATCCCCACCCGACCCGCGAAAGGACGTGCCGCATGACGACCGCCACCACCATGCCCCTCGACACCCCGATCGGCCGCCTCGTGTTGGAGTGCGACGGCGACGTCCTGATCGGCGTCTGGCTCCCGAAGGAACACCGCCACGGCCGCCGGGACACCGAGGACATTCCGCCGGTCTTGAAGGAGACCGCGTCCCAGCTCGAGGAGTACTTCGCGGGCGAGCGCACCGACTTCGACCTCCCGATGGAGCTCGACGGCACCGCGTTCCAGCGTGAGGTCTGGGCCGAGCTCTCCCGCATCCCCTACGGCGAGACCATCAGTTACGGGGAGCTGGCCCGCCGGGTCGGGCGCCCGAACGGGCCGCGCGCCGTGGGCCAGGCCAACGGCCGCAACCCGGTCCCGATCATCGTGCCGTGCCACCGCGTGCTCGCGAGCAACGGCATCGGGGGCTACGGCGGCGGCCTGAAAGTGAAGCGTGCGCTCCTGGCCCTGGAGGGCGTGACCGCCTGATCGGCGAGCGCCGGCGCGCATAGGGTGCGCCGGTGGAATCCGCCCAGACCGTCCGTACCGCATTCGACCTGACCGGCCGCGTGGCGCTTGTGACCGGTGCCGCCAGCGGTATCGGGCGCACGACCGCCGAGGTGCTGGCGGGAGCCGGGGCCACCGTGGTCTGCGGCGACCTCAACGTGGTCGGCGTGGCCGAGACGGCACGCGGCATCATCGCCCAGGGTGGCAAGGCGGAGAGCGCCGAGCTCGACGTGTCGGCGCGCGGCGCCGCGTCGACCCTCGTGGGGCACATCGCGGCGCGGCACGGGCGCTTGGACATCATGTGCAACATCGCCGGCGTCATGATCGACAGCTCCATCATCGACGTCGACCCCGACGAGTTCGAGCGGATCCTGAGCGTGAACCTCAAGGGTGTGCTCTACGGGTGTCAGGCCGCCGGAAAGGTGATGGTGGCGCAGGGCGGCGGTTCCATCATCAACATGTCCTCGGCGGCGGTGCTCACCCCCGCGCCCGGCATCGGGCCCTACGCCATCTGCAAGGCCGGCGTCGCGCAGCTCACGCAGTCGATGGCGGTCGAGGTCGGCGACCGCGGCGTACGAGTCAACACGATTGCGCCGGGGTTCATCCCCACCAACATGACGGCGCGCTACTACTCGAACCCAGACGGGTCGGTGAACGAGGAGATCAAGGCGACCGTGCTGGCGCCGATGGCGCGCTACGCGCCCCTGCGGCGCGTCGGGATGACGTCCGATGTGGCGTACTGCGTCCTGTATCTCGCGTCCGACGCCAGCGGCTTCGTCACGGGGCAATTGATCAGCCCCAACGGCGGCGTCTCCATGCACTATTGAGCCCCGCGCGTGGCCGGACGACAGCCGTCGTGACGGTCTCGTCCGTCGTCACGAGAGCCGGACGAGGTCGAACTGGCCGGTTGAGGTGTCGGACTCGACCACGGCGGGGGCGGGTCCCAGCATCGTGACGGCTGCCCCGACGGCGACGGGGTCACTCGTCGCGCCGTGTTGGTCGACGCGTTGCACGCACGACGCGGGAGCGGCCGCGGCGCAGGCCGCGGGGTTGCCGGGCTCGAGGACGAGCGGCCCGGCCGCGGTGTCGACGACGCTGCTGGTCACCGACCCGCTGTAGGCCCCCACCTCGGCGAGGGTGGTGGCGTCGTAGGTCGTGTAGGCGGAATCGAGCCCCTGGCCCGCCGGCTCGCTGACCCACACGGCGCCGGCGGCGACGACGTCGACGTATTGGACGCCGCCGCCCAGCCCGTTGGGCCGGTCGGCCAGCGCGGGACCGACGGTCGTCGAACCGTCGGGGTGCAGGGCGACCAGGGCGTGGTCGTCGCGCTCGTAGTAGACGGACCCGTCGGCGCCGACGGCGGCGCCGAGGCCGCGCACCACCAACCGCGGCCCGCCGGACGACAACGGGTTGACGCGGTAGATGCTCACCGTGTTGCCCTGGGTGACCAAGATGTCCACGACGCCACCCGCGGCGGCGAGCGACACGAGATCCTGGTCCGAGCTGTTCTTCGCGTCGACGTGGGGCATGTTCCACTGGCCGTCCTGGTTGCCGCTCGAGCGGTTGTACGCGTAGAGGTCGGCGTACGTGGCGACGTAGAAGTTCGTGGCGTCGGCAGCCAGGGCGGCGATGCCGATCGCCACGTGCTCAGCGATGGCGGCGGGCCCGTTCCCGTCGACCACCCAGGCGATGGAGGGCGCGGGGCTCGTGGGGTCCTGCGGCGCGGCGAACACCGCGCCGTCGGGGCTCTCCGCCGCGGTGACGCGGTCGGCGGCGAACGGCAGCGCAATGGGCGCCCCCACCTGCAATGGTCCCGACGACGGCAGGGGTGGCAGCGTGGAGGGCGGTGTCGTGGTGACGGCTGTCGAGGGCGCCGAGGTCGTCGCGCCGCCGCGCTGCGTGCTCGACCCCGCGGTCGGTGTCGACGGGGTCGACCCGCACGCCGCGAGCAGCACCGCGGCGCCCGCGAGGCTGAATCCCAATTGCAGACGCCGGCTGGGCTCCCCGTGCATCGGGCCAGTATGGCGTCGGCCCAGCGCCAGGTACGGTGCGGCCCCATGGTCACCACCCGCGACATCTCCTACGACACCGACGGACGCACCATGATCGGCACGCTCGCCCTGCCCGAGGGCAACGACCGGCGCCCCGGCGTGCTCGTGTGCCACGAGGGACCGGGCCTCGACGACTACGCGCGGGAACGCGCCGCGATCCTGGCCGAGCTCGGCTACGTCGCGTTCGCCCTCGACTACCACGGCGGGGGCCAGTGGCTGCCCGACCGCGAGCAGATGATGGCGCGCATCGGCGAGCTGATGGCCGACCCGCTGCGCACGCGGGCGATCGGCACGGCCGGCCTCGACGTGCTCGTGGCCGAGCCGCGCACCGACCCCGACCGGTTGGCCGCCATCGGATACTGCTTCGGCGGCACGCTCGCGCTCGAGTTGGCACGCGGCGGTGCCGACCTCAAGGCGGTCGTGGGCTTCCACGCGGGGCTGGGCACGGCGCGTCCCGAGGACGCCTCCAACATCGCGGGCAAGGTGCTCGCGCTGATCGGCGCCGACGACCCCATCGTCGACCATGCCCAGCGACGCGCCTTCGAGGAGGAGATGACGGCGGGTGGTGTCGACTGGGTCCTGACCGTCTACGGGGGCGCCGAGCACTCCTTCACCCGGCCCGGCGCCGACGCCCTCGGCCTCCCCGGCATCCGCTACGACGAGTCCACGGCGCGGCGGTCGTGGCGCGCGCTGCTCGACCTGTTCGACGAGGTGTTCGGCTGATCCGGCGGCCGCAGCCGTATCTGACGCCCCGTCAGGTGCGGGCTACGCTCGTGGCCCATGCCTGAGCCCCTGCCGAAGATCATCTCGGTCGACGACCACGTCGTCGAGCCGCCCAACGTGTGGCAGGACCGCCTCCCCTCCAAGTACGCCGAGGTCGGGCCGCGGGTGGTGCGGGCGCCCATGCCCGAGGTGGAATTCCGGGGCGGCTCGCTCAAGGTGAAGCCCGGGTCGAAGGGCGAGCCGGTCGACTGGTGGCACTACGAGGACCTCAAGCGCCCCCTGCTGCGCGTCGACTCCGCCGTGGGCGTGCCGCGCGACGAAGTGACCATGAAGGGCGTGACCTACGAGGACATGCGGCCGGGCTCCTACGAGCTGAAGCCGCGCCTCGACGACATGGACGCCAACCACATTGAGGCGGCCCTCTGCTTCCCCACCTTCCCGCGCTTCTGCGGGCAGACCTTCACCGAGGCCGCCGACAAGGAGCTCGGGCTGCTCTGCGTGCGGGCCTACAACGACTGGATGGTCGAGGAGTGGTGCGGCGACTCGGGCGGCCGGCTCATCCCGCTGTGTCTGATCCCGCTGTGGGACGCCGACCTGGCGGCCGCCGAGGTGCGCCGCAACGCTGACCGCGGCGTCCGGGCCGTGTGCTTCAGCGAGATCCCGCCGTTCCTCGGGCTGCCGAGCGTGCACGATCCGGACCACTACTGGGACCCGTTCTTCCGCGCCTGCGCCGAGACCAGCACCGTCGTCAACATGCACATCGGCAGCTCGTCCAAGATGCCGTCGACCTCGTCCGACGCGCCCCCGCGGTGGGCTCGACGCTGACGCACACCAACGCCACCTTCTCCCTCGTCGACTTCCTCTTCAGCGGCGTGTTCGTCCGCTTCGCCGACCTCAAGGTGGCCTACTCGGAGGGACAGATCGGGTGGATCCCCTACATCTTGGAGCGAGCCGACCGCGTGTGGGAGGACAACCGCGGCTGGGGCGGCGTAGCCGACATCGTGCCGGAGAAGCCCAGCAGCTACTTCAAGGACCACGTCTACGGCTGCTTCTTCGACGACGCGCACGGCCTGCGCTCGGTGGACGAGATCGGCGAGGACAACATCACCTACGAGTCCGACTACCCGCACTCGGACTCGACCTGGCCCCGCACGCGCCAGATCGCCGAGCAGCAGATGGCCGATCTCACCGACGAGCAGCGGCGCAAGATCGTGCGGGGCAACGCGATCAAGCTGTTCGGCCTCGACCTGGCCGCCTGACCGACCGCCGGCGCGGCACCTGACGGATGGACCTCCGCTACACCGCGTCCGAACAGGCCTTCCGCTCCGGCCTGCGGAGCTGGCTGTCGGCCACGCTGCCCTCGGTGGGCGCGCCGCCGCCTCACGACGACTGGCCGGCCCGGCGCGCCTACGACCTGCACTGGCAGCGCCTGCTCTTCGACGCCGGCTACGCGGGCGTCGACTGGCCGACCGAGGGTGGCGGCCGCGGCGCCTCGCCCGTCGAGCAGCTCATCTTCAAGGAGGAGTGCGAGCGCGCCGGTGCGCCCTACGTCGGCGTCGGCTTCGTGGGCCTGCTGCACGCCGGCCCGACCATCATCGCCGAGGGGACGCCCGACCAGAAGGAGCGCTACCTGCCGCCCATCCTGCGCGGCGAGGAGGTGTGGTGCCAGGGCTTCAGCGAGCCCGACGCGGGCAGCGACCTGGCCTCGCTGCGCACGCGGGCGACGCGCGACGGCGACGACTACGTCGTCACCGGATCGAAGATCTGGACGTCCCACGCCGAGGTCGCCGACTTCTGCGAGCTGCTCGTGCGCACGGGCGACGAGGGCAACCGCGGCATCAGCTGGCTGATCATGCCGATGGCGGCGCCGGGGATCGAGATCCGCCCGCTGCGAACGATCGAGGGTACGGCCGAGTTCGCCGAGCTCTTCCTCAACGAGGTCCGGGTGCCGGTGGCCAACCGTGTGGGCGAGGAGAACGACGGCTGGCGGGTGACCATGGTGACGCTGTCGTTCGAGCGGGGTACCGCGTTCGTCGGCGATCTGCTCGAGTGCATGCGGCTCCTCGGGCAGCTGCGCGGCGTGGCCGGCCGGCTCGGCCTCCTGTCCGACGACGGCCTGGCCCGACGGTTCGGCCACCTCGTCGCCGCCTTCGACGCGCTGTGGGCTCTCACCAAACGCAACGTGTCCGAGGCCACCGTGACCGGTATCCCCGGCATCGGCGGCTCCGTCTTCAAGCTCTCGTTCTCCGAGCACGCGCAGGCCCTCGGCGACCTGGCGGTCGAGGTGCTGGACCGGGCCGCGCTGTGCGCCGACCCGCTCGAGGGTCCCGACGGGGCCGCGCTGGGCAACGGCGAGCAGCTGCACAACTGGTTCAAGTCGGTTTCGCTGACCATCGCGGCCGGGACGTCGCAGGTGCAGCGCAATATCGTGGCCGAGCGCATCCTCGGCCTGCCGAAGGCTCGCTGATGGACTTCCGGGTGGGCGACGACCAGCGCGAACTGGCGCAGGGCATCCGGGCCATGGTGGCCGGGCGCCTCCCACTCGAGCAGGTCCGCGCCCGCGAGGGAGACGAACGGGTCATCGGCGAGAAGGAGTGGGTCGCACTCGGCGAGACCGGGGTGTTCGCACTCACCCTGCCTGAGCCGGAGGGGACGGGCCTGGGGTTGGCCGACGCGGTGGTGGTCTACGAAGAGCTCGGGCGGGCGCTCGTGCCGGGCCCGCTTGTCGGCACCTTCCTCGCCGCCTCGTCCGGTCTCGTCGAGGGCTCGGCGGCAGGACAGGCCCAGGTCGGCGTGCTCTGTACCGGCGGGCCGGGGCCGGTGCTGGTCGAACACCTGGGCTCGCTCGACGCGCTGCTCGTGCTGGCGCCCGATACCTCCGCCCAGCTGCTCGTGCCCGCGCCCACCGGGGGGGCCCGCCGCATGGAGCAGCCGCTCGACCCGCTGACGCCACTGTGGCAGCTCGGCGCGCTCCCGTTCGGAGGGTCCCTGCCCGACCACGGCACCCTGTGGCGCGACGGCGCCCTGCTCACCGCGGCGCTGCAGGTCGGCCACGCCGCCGCCGCGCTCGACCTGGCAGTGACGTACGCCAAGGAGCGTCACCAGTTCGGCAAGCCGATCGGCAGCTTCCAGGCCGTCAAGCACATGTGCGCCGACATGCTCGTGCGCGCCGAAGTGGCGCGGGCCGCGCTGCACGCGGCGGCCTGCCTGGCCGACGCACCCGACGTCGCGCGCTCGGAGGCGGAGGCGACGGGGTGCACGCCGCGCCAGCTGGTCGCACGCGCGCTCGCCGGAGCCAAACTGCTGGCCGACGAGGCGGCGCTCACCAACGCGCGCGGTTCCATCCAGATGCACGGCGGCATGGGCTTCACCTGGGAGGTCCCGCTGCACCTCCACCTGAAGCGGGCCCGGGTGCTCTCGACGAGCTTCGGCACGCCCGCCGAGTTGTCGGCCGACCTGGCCGCCTACGCCTGAGCGACTGTGCGCCGGCGCGTTCGAACGGAGACCCTGCTATGACCGATCCCGCTGTACTCCCCGCCGACGTGGTGCGCGCCGTGCCCGAGGGCGAGGTCGTCTACGGGATGCAGCTGCCGATCCAGTCGCAGTCGACGCTCTACGTCGCGGACTGGGAGAAGGAGTCGGGTCCGGCCGAGCTGGCGAGGATTGCGCGGGTGGCCGACGAGTCGGGGTTCTTCTACATCGGCGTGTGCGACCACACCGCGATCCCCCGCCGACTGGCCAACGCCATGGGCACCATCTGGTACGACACGACGGCCACGCTGGGCTGGCTGGCCGGGGTGACGATGCGCACCCACCTGCTCTCCCACGTGCTGATCCTGGCGCAGCGCCACCCGCTGCGGGCGGCCAAGGAGCTCTCCACGCTCGATGCGCTCTCGGGGGGCCGGCTTATCGTCGGGGTGGGCGCAGGCCACGTGCCGGAGGAGTACGAGCTGTTCACCGGCGACTTCGGCGAGCGGGGCCGGCACACCGACGAGGCGGTCTCCGCCCTGGCCCGCTGCTTCACCGACGAGTTCCCCGAACTTCCCGGGCCGCGGTTCCCCGCCCGCGACATGGGGATCGCACCGCGCCCGGTGCGCCAGCCCCGGCCACCGATCTGGATCGGGGGGTCCTCGCCGGCGGCCATCCGCCGGACCGCCGCCTTCGGCGACGGCTGGCTGCCGCAGGGGACGCGCCGGCGCGACCTGCCCGGACAGATCGCGCGGCTGCGCGAGCTGCGCGCCCAACTGCGCGGCGGGGCGCCGATCGACATCGGCACCATCGTCGAGCCGATCTACTTGACGTCGGGGGGGTCGGGCTGGGACCTGCCGGGCTGGGTGCTGGCCGGAAACCCCGACGAGATCGCGGCGTCGTTGCGCGAGCTCGTCGGGATGGGCGTCAACCACCTCCAAGTGCGCTTCATGGCCCGCAGCGCCGAGGAATTCTGCGAGCAGACGGCGCGTTTCGGCACCCAGGTGGGGCCCCTGCTGAACCGCTGAACGACCCTCAGCCTTAAGCTGGTGGGATGGTTGTGTTCTCTTACGTTGTGGGCGTGCTGCTCCTGATCCTGGTGCTGTTGCGGCAACTCCGGGTGGTGCCGGTGGCCCGCGTTTTCCGGCCCCGGCTGCCGCTGGTCCTCGGCATCATCGGGCTGTTCACCGTGTCGTCGTACGCCGGCGACCACCACATCTCCGCCGCCGCGTGGGCTTGGGTCCTCGGCACCCTGGTGGTCGGGGCCCTGGGCATCGGTGCGCTGCGTGGATTGACCATGCGCGTCTGGCCCAGCAACGGCTGGGTGGTGCGCCAGGGCACCGCGCTCACGATGGCGCTGTGGCTGGCCTCCTTGGTCGTCCACTTCGCGGGAGATGCCGGGGGACACCACGCCGGGGCGGCCGGCCTGGTCGGTGCCAGCTTCCTCCTCTACCTCGGGCTCACCCTGGCCGCGCAGTACTACGTCGTGCACCTCCGGGCGCAGCCGCTGTGGGCGCAGCTCGGCCCGAACGCGGGCCGGCCGCTGCAGGTGAACTTCATGCAGGGCCCCGGCACCTTCTTCACCACGTTCCACCCGGACGGCCAGGCTCCGCCCGGGTGGGGTGCCGACCCGGGCCGGGGTGGCGACGGCGACATCATCGACGCCGAGGTCGTGGAGGACGACGAGTACCACGGCCCACCGGAACTGCACGCGCCGCGCTGATCGTTCCTACACTCGGCGGCCGTGACGGCGCCGCGCACCTTCAGCCAGCGACCCTATGTGGGCCCACCCGGCTCCACCGAGCTGTTGCTCGTCCGCCACGGCGCGTCCGCCGACTCTGTCGAGGGCGAGTCCTTCGAGCTGGTGGAGGGGCAGGGTGATCCTCCCCTCTCCGAGGTCGGGCGCCATCAGGCGGAGCTGGTCGCCCAGCGCCTGGGTCACGAGCTCTTCGACGGCATGTACGCCAGCACGCTGCGCCGAACGGCGCAGACAGCCGCGCCCCTGATCGACCGCACCGGCATCGCCCCGGTGGTCGACGCCGACCTGCGCGAGGTGTTTCTCGGTGAGTGGGAGGGCGGCCTCCTACGCCAGAGAGCGGTCGACCGGGATCCGCTGTTCGAGCGGGTGATGGCCGAGCAGCGCTGGGACCTGGTCCCGGGCGCGGAGTCACGTGACGAGTTCGGGGGGCGGCTGCGCCGGGCGGTCGAGCGCATCGCCGCGGCGCACCGGGGGGGGCGGGTCGTGGTGTTCAGCCACGGGGCGGCCATCGGAGAGCTGCTGGCCCAGACGACGGGCTCGGCACCGTTCGCGTTCTTGGGCGCGGACAACGCGTCGATCTCGCGGATCGTCGTGGGTCCCGACCGCTGGGTCCTGCGCGGCTACAACGACACCGCCCACCTGTCGGGCTGAGGCGCCGTCCGGTGGCTCGTTCGGGCAAGAGGCGGCGCAAGCCCAGGCACCCGCTGCCCCCGGTGCCCGACTACGTGCGCTACACGGGCGGCGGGCGGCGCTACTGGCGCCTGGGAGGACCGCTCACCCGCGACCATGAGGTCGAGGCCCTCGCCGCCCAGCGCAAGCGCCCGCCCGGCCGAATCGGCCGCTTCGTGCTGCGGGTCCTGGGCGGCGGCAAGAACGCGCCGCCCCCGTAGTCCCGAGACGCCGTTGGTGCGGCGACGAACTCAGGACTGCGCCGCCTCGATGTCGTCGAGGGACAACTCGGCGGTGGCGTGGCCGCCGCACTGGGCGCAGTCGCCTGGACCGGTGTGGCGCCAGGACCGGATCAGGCGCGTCCCCTCCGGATTCAGCAGCACCGTGAAGGCCTCAGAGTCGTCGGCCGCCTCCAGCCCGAAGTAGGGCCGCCACTCGGTCACGACGGCGCGATCCTCGACCTCGACGCCCTTGAGGATCCGGCGGAACCGCATGTGGTCGGCGTCGAACACCCAGGTGCTGTTGCAGGACTCGAAAACCACCGTGGTCACACCATGAGTGTGCCCACTGGATATAAAGGCGCCGTCAGAATTGTGTTGTCGTTTCGTGACGATCTCGCGCCATACGGTGTGACAGGGCTCGCCGCACCACCCGGATGCGGGCCCGGCTCAGTCGCGCAGAGGGTGAGCGGTGAAGAAGCTCCACATGATCTTGTCCGCCGAGACGGCCAGCGTCGTGTAGCCCAGGGCCTTGGACGACTTGGCGCCGAGGATGCTGCCCGGCCAGGTGTGCCCGCCACCGGTGACGCGATAGAGCTCGACCGCGTTGCCTCCGGGGCACGAGTACGAAATGAGCGTCACGCCGCTGGCCACGCTGTGACTGCTCGCCTTCCGCGCGCAGCCGTCGCGCTTGGCCCAGGCGGCGGTGATCGTGGGGATGGAGGGGCCGCCGTTCGACGACGGCGTGTTACTCCCGAGCAGCTGGCTCAGCGTCTCGGTCACCCCCTGGGGCAGCGGGAGCTTGGACGCGTCCGGACCGAGTCCGCCGTTGTAGGAGACGAACTGGTCGGCCGTCCCGTGAAACGCCACGACCGGTACGGGGCGCGACGGCCGGCAGTGGGCCGGGTTCACAATGCCCGCCACTGGTGCGATCGCCGCGACCTGGCTGGCGTCGACACACGCGATCACCGAGGCCAAGATGGCGCCGTTCGAGTAACCCGTGATGAAGACGCGGTTGCGGTCCACGCAAAGCGTGGAGTCGAGGTTGCTCAGCACGCCGCCGACGAACGCCACGTCCTTGCTCTTGAACCCGTCCTGCCACATCGGCACCGAGCTCGCCACCTGCGGCGTGATCGTGATGAACCCGTCCCTGTTGCCGTAGTAGCCCAACTGGGTGAGCCGCACCTGATCGGCCGCAGAGACGTCGTAGCCGTGGAGGTCGACGACGACGGGCATGGGCACCCGCCCGTTGTAGGACGACGGCAGCTCGCGCACGTAGCCACCCGCCTCACCCCCTGCCTTGAGCAGTTGCAACGTCGTGCCCGGCCGCGCGGGCGCGGCCTGGGCACACCCGGCCGAGGGACTGGCCGGCACGGTCGTCGTGGTCGTCGTCGCCCCGGGCGCGGCCGCCGAGGCGGCGCGGGGCGGAGCCGCCCCGCCGGTCGCAGGAGCGACCGTGAGGAGGCCGAGTAAGGCGGCCGCCGTGACGACGGAGGCGGCGACCAGGCGAGATGTGCGCGGCCGTCCCTGCTGGTTTGCGGTCATGCTCCTCTCCCGATCGGCGACTGGGCGGTCCATGAGGGTAACGGCCGGTACGCCGCGCCATGGCGCGGGTCGGGACGACGTCCCAGTTCGCGAATCAGTTTCTTAACGGATATTGCACATCGGCCCGGCGCGGCACCCGTCGCCAGCCGGATCCGGTGACGCCCTACTCAGCCTCCGCCGGCGCTCACGCCGCGGGCTGGGCGCAGGGGCCGCACGACCGCCTGGTCAGGGGCCTCGCCGAGAGCGGATTCGATCACGTCGGTGATCTCGGAACCGACGAGCTCGTCCCGTTGCAGCAGGGCATCGCGGAGCGCCTCCACCACCTCGGGGTGCGACTCGACGATGGCCTTGGCCTCGTCGCAGGAGCCCATGAGGAGCGTGTCGAGCTCGGCGCGGGCGTCCTTGTCGCCCAGCACCTTGTCGACCAGGCTGCCCTCGCGATATCCGTTGCCCGCAGCGGCCACCGAGATCAGGGAGTTGCCCATGCCGCAGGCACCGATCATCTGCGCGCCGATGCTCGTCGCAGCGGCCAGGTCGGACGCCGGGCCCGTCGAGACCTCGTCGAACCAATGCTCCTCGGCAACCATGCCCCCCATCGCGATCTGCAGCAGCGCATGCAACTCCTCGCTGCTCTTCGTGAAGCGCTCCTCAGTGTCGGAGTGCTGGAGCAGTCCGAGCGAGTCGCGCCGCTTGACGATGGAGAGCACGTCGAGCTGGCGGGTCTGACCGACGAAGTACGCCACCGTGGCATGGCCCGCCTCATGGGTGGCGACGCGGTCTCGCTCGTCGGGCGTGTAGATGGTCTCGTCGGTCACTCCCAGCTCGACCAGCATCTTGGCCTCGGCCACGTCCGGCATGGTCATGGCGGAGCGACCGTGTGTCAGGGCGATCACCAGGGCCTCGTCCATCAGGCGCTCGAGCGCGGCCGGCGAGTAGCTGAAGGTCATGCCGGCGACCACGTCCACGGCGCCGTGCTCGTCGAGGTCGGCCCCGTGCGCCTTCTTGCCCAGGTAGTAGGCGATGATGTCGGCGCGGGCCCGCCGCCCGGGCAAGCCGAAATAGATGGTCCGGTCGAAGCGGCCGGGCCGGATCAGCGCCGGGTCGAGGTCGTCCTTTCGGTTGGTTGCGCCGACGACCAGGACGTTGGCCGGGACGACGGCGGGCTTCTTGAGCTTGGCGCTGTCGGGAACGTACCGGTTGACGACATCGATCCACATGGAGGCGAAGCGCTGGCCGCGTGTCGGCTGGTCGAACGACTGCAGCTGGACGAGCAGTTCGTTCACCACCCCGGACACGCCTTCGGTACCCCCGCTGCCGCCCATGCCGCGGCGAGTGGCGCCGATGGCGTCGATCTCCTCGATGAACCCGATGGCGCCGCCCTCCCGGCGGGCGTGCTTGCGCAGCTGCTTGAAGAACGAGCGGATCTTGCGGTTCGTCTGCCCGTAGTACATCGATTGGAAAGCCGACGCCGAGACGAACAGGAAGGGGACGTTGGCCTCCTTCGCCATGGCCTTGGCCACGAAGGTCTTGCCTGTGCCCGGCGGGCCCTCGAAGAGGACGCCGCGGCGCGCCGAGCCACCCATGGTGTCGCGGAACGTCTGGTGCGCGAGGAAGAGGTTGATGGAGCGGACGACCTCGGCCTTGATGCCGTCGATGCCGACCAGGTCGTCCAGTCCCACCTCGGTCTCGCCGGGGCGGATGAGCGTGTGGGGCGAACGTCCGGCGCCGAGAAGGGGTGCGGCCATGACCGCCCCCAGCATCAGGACGATGAGAAGGATGGGAAGAGCGCCGCCCAACCAGTGCGGCATCGGGAGAGACGGGACGATGCTGCGGCCGCTCAACTCCCGGATGACCACCCACCCAAACACCAGCGCGCACGCGGCCACCAGTCGCCGCAGCCGGATCTGCCGGCGGCGCTCCCGCGCCCTGGCCACGTCGGCGCTCCCCAAGATGGTGTCGCCGACGATGCCCGACACGGCCTCGTGCCCTTCGCGGGTGTCGGGGCGCGCGGCGGCAGGGACCAAATCGGCAGGCCGACTCATGACCAGACTCCGTTCATCCCCCGAGGACGTTTACTAATTTAGAGAATCGCGCCGCTCCCGTGACCTTGCGAAGTGACAAAGGTCACGAAAAGCCGGAACACCCCGCCCTTTTGCGGCGAATTGCGCACCCGTTGATAAACGATGTCGAGAGTCCCGTCCGGCCGCGGGCGCGGCCTGTCAACACGGCCCGCACCGCCTCACCGACCACGATGGTGGCGAGCTCCACGCAGTCGACGTCGCCGAGGGTCCCCTGACCGGGTTGGCCACCGTGCGCAAGCTGGGCTTCTCTCCCAAGGTGACCGTGGTGACAGGGAAAGGCGTGTATGCCGCGTCAGCCGGGAGGACCGGGGTACCGCGCCCGAACTGGCGCTTTGGCGGCGCGAGGCGAGTCCGACTTGAATGTGACGCGGCGTCAGATCCGCTGACACCGTCGGACCAGGGAGCACACATGGCCGAGACCACCACGCGCGACGAGCACCAGCTTCTGATCGGGGGCAAGTGGGTCGACGCGTCCGAGGGGACCTACGAGATCGTCAACCCCGCCACCGAGGAACTGGTCGGACGGGCGCCGAACGCGAGCGGCGAGGACGCCCGCGCCGCGGCCGCGGCAGCCAAGGAGGCCCAGCCGGGCTGGGCCGCCTGGGCGGTCGAGGAACGGAGCGCCCTGATGCGAGAAGCGGCGGCGGCCATCCGCGCCAAATCGTCCGAGTTGTTGCCCCTGGTGATCGCCGAGACCGGTGCGACCGCCACCGTCGGCTCGCGGATGCAGGTCCCGGTGGCCGCCGACCGCTTCGAGCGCTACGCACGAGACCCGCGCCAAGTGCTCCAGACGCCGCTGCTTCCCCAGCCGGCCCAGGCGACGCCGCTGGCGCCGGGCGGGATCATCGGCGGGATGGTGAACCGCCAGCCGCTCGGCGTGGTGGCGTGCATCACCTCCTACAACTTCCCGATGGTGAACATGGCCGGCAAGGTCGCACCGGCCCTGGCCTCCGGCAACACCGTCGTCGTGAAACCGGCACCCCAGGATCCCCTCGCCATCGTGGAGCTGGTGCGCATCCTCAACGACGTCGGCTTCCCACCCGGTGTCGTCAACCTGGTCAACGGGCAGGGCCCGGCCGCCGCCGCCGCGCTCGTCGACGCCGACGAGGTGGACTGCGTGAGCTTCACCGGCTCGACCCAGGTCGGGGTGACCATCGCGGAGAAGGCGGCCCGGACGATGAAGCGGACGCTGCTCGAGCTCGGGGGCAAAGGCGCCTGCGTCGTCTTCGAAGACGCGGACATCAAAGGTGCGGTCGGCTGCATCGGCTCGACGTGGTCCTTCCACTCTGGCCAGATCTGCACCGCACCGACCCGCGCCGTCGTCCACCGCAGCGTGTTCGACCAGGTGCGCGAAGGCCTCGTGCAGATGGCCGGCTTCCTGAAGGTCGGCGACCCGACGGACACATCCACCATCATCGGGCCGGTGATCTCGGCGGCGCAGCGGGATCGGATCGAGGCCCTCATCGCCACCGCAAAAGAAGACGGGGGCGAGGTCGTGATCGGCGGCGAGCGGCCGGCCGGCCTGCCGAAGGGTTTCTACGTGGCGCCGACGCTCATCACGGGCAGCAACGACATGCGTGTCGCCCGCGAGGAGATCTTCGGTCCCGTCGTCACGATGATCCCGTTCGACGACGAGGAGGAGGGGATCGCGATCGCCAACGACTCGGACTTCGGGCTCTACGACTACGTCTTCTCCAAGGACGGCGCCCGGGCGCTGCGCGCGGCCAAACGGCTCCAGGCGGGCCACGTCGGCGTCAACACAGCGCAGCGCAACCATGACGCACCGTTCGGAGGCTTCAAGATGTCGGGGGTCGGCAGGGATGGCGGCGACTACGGACTTCTCGCCTACACCGAGCCCCAGGCGATCATCTGGAGCTCGTAGCCGCCCGGGACGGCGGGTTCAGGCGGCCGCCCGGACGAAGCGCGCCGTGGTGAAAGCCACCCGGCGCCTCCCGACCGCACGAGAACCGGACGGGCTGCGCTAAGAACGGACCATGGCCGCGTTCCCGCACACGCCGATGCCTGAGCTCGGCCTGCCGAGATCGGAGGTCATGCAGCAGCTGATCACGATGAAGCAGGGCGACCAGGACTGGCGGGGCGGGCGCGTGTTCAGCCTGGTGTACTCGGCCGGCGACGACGTGCACGAGCTGCTCTCCGATGCCCTGTCGCTCTTCAGCGCCGAGAACGGGCTCAACGTGCTGGCCTTCCCGAGCATCGGCGTGATGCAACACGACATCGTGTGCAACACGGCGACCCTGCTCGGCGCAGACGACCCCGCTGCCGGCGGGGAGGTCGAGGGCTACCTCACCTCGGGGGGCACCGAGAGCCTGCTGCAGGCGGTCAAGACCGCACGCGACGTCGGGCGTGCCCGCGGCATGGCGCGGCCGAGCGTCGTGGCCGCACAGAGCGCGCACGCCGCGTTCACCAAGGCGGCGGACTACTTCGACGTGGACCTCATCCGGGTGCCAGTCGACGCCGACTACCGGGTCAGCGCGGATGCGCTCGCCAGCGCATGTTCGGACAGCACGATCATGGTCGTGGGCTCGGCGCCGACCTATCCCCAGGGTGTGATCGATCCCATCGGCGACATTGCCGCACTCGCCCTCGACCGGGACATCCTCTGCCACGTCGACGCCTGCATGGGCGGCTTCCTGCTCCCGTTCCTCCGCGAGCTCGGTCGCGTGGACGAGCCGTTCGATTTCACGGTGCCGGGGGTCACCTCCATGTCGGCGGACGTCCACAAGTACGGGTACGCCTCCAAGGGCGTCTCGGTGATCCTGTACCGGACCCACGAGCTGGCCCGGCACCAACTGTTCGTGACGACCGACTGGCTGGGCGGCCTGTACGCGTCAACGGCCATGGCCGGGACGCGGCCGGCCGGCCCGATTGCGGCGGGCTGGGCGGCCATCATGCACATCGGCCACCAGGGCTATCTGGAGCTGACCCGCACGGCGCACGACGCGGCGCGCGAGCTGCGGGAAGGCATCGAGTCGATCGACGCCCTCGAGGTGCGCGGCGACCCGCCAGCCACGGTGCTGGCCTTCGGGGCACGCGACCCGGATGCCCTCGACATCTTTGCCGTGGGTGAGCGACTGGCCGCCGAGGGCTGGTACCTGGACCGCCAGAACCGCCCCGATTCGCTCCATGCAACGGTGCACGCGGGAAGTGCGGCGACGGTGGCCGCGCTGGTACGCGACCTCGGTCACGCGGTGCGCACCGTCGGCTCCTCCCGCGCCGCACGTCGGGACACCACGTACGGGCAGAGCGTTTAGCCGGGCTCCATCACCAGCTCGTCGACGTAGCACCAGATCCAGTCCTCGCCCGGCTGCGCGGACTGCACGAGGGGATGGCCGGACCCGTGGAAGTGCTTGGTCGCGTGCCGGTTGGGTGAGGAGTCGCAACAGTTGACCTCGCCGCAGGTCAGGCAGAGCCGCAGGTGGACCCAGGTGCCGTGGATCTTGAGGCACTGGCCGCAGCCCGCGGTGAGCGGCTCCACGTCGTTGATCTGGTCCAGATGGGTGCACTCGGCCATCGTCAACTCCTCACTCCGCCCCTCAGGACGTCATGCCCCCGTCTACCGGGAGCGCGGCCCCGGTGACGCCGCCGGCCTCGGGGCTGCACAGCCACGCGATGAGGGCAGCCGGTTCGGCCGGTTCGAGCAGGCGCTCGACCAGCTGCTGCGCGGCGAACGCCTCCGCCGAGTCGAGGCCGTAGACGTCGGCCGACGCATCGAGCATGGGCCCGCGTGTCGAGCCCGGCGCCACCGCGTTGGCGGTGATCCCGGTGCCGGCGAGATCGGCGGCGAGCGATCGCATGAGCCCGATCACGGCGTGCTTCGACGCGCTGTATGCGCCGAGACGGCGCAGCCCCAACAACCCGGCGGCGGAGGCCACCGCGACGAAGCGCCCCTGACGCGGGGCCGGCTCCCGCAGCAGCACCGGAACCGCGGCCGCAGCGAGGTGGCGCACGCCGTTGACGTTCACGTCGAAGAGCACGTCCCACTGCGCGTCGGGGATTTCCCACAGGGGCGGCCCGCCGCTGATGACCCCCGCGGCCGCGACCGCCGCTCGGAGGCCACCGAAGTGGTCCACCGCCTCGTCCACCGCGGCGCGCAGGTCGGCCGGATTGCGGACGTCGCCCACCAGGGTGCGCACCGCGTCGCCGTGACGCGCCCCCACCTCCTCGAGGTCGGACTTCGACGCCAGGGCGTAGCCCAGCGCGGGGTCGTCGGCGACCCGGTCCACGGCGACCACGTTCCAGCCCCACTTCACCAGGGCGTCGACCGTCGCGGCCCCGATACCGCGGGCGGCTCCGGTGACGACCGCAGCCGGGCTCACAGCACAGTCCAGCGCGTCAGGACGGTGGCGGCGAGATCGGTGACGAGACGGTCGAGCACGGCGCGGCCCTCCTCGGCGCTCGCGCCCGTGGGGTCTCCCAGCACGCCGTTGGACGATACCGGCCGGACCCCTTCAGCGCGCAGACGCGGCAGGAGGCGCTCGATCGGTTCGGTACACCCGGGTGCGGCCAGCTCCAGCCGGACCGCACGGGGCTCGAGTGCCAACATCACCGACGTCTCGGTCCGGCCGGCGTGCGCGTCGCCCCCCGGGGACGAAGCCCGCCACACCACCACGTCATCGCCTTCGGCGGCACAGCGCGCGGAGACGGCGGACAGCGCCGGCTCGTTCCCCCCGTGTGTGCTGACCAGCACCACGCCGGCGAAGGAGCTGCGGGCCGACCGCACCAGCTCGACGAGCAGCGCGGCCAACGCCTCGTGGCCGACGAGCAGCGTGCCTGGGAACCCGGCGTGCTCGCCGCTGGCTCCGTAGGCGACGGGTGGGGCCACCGCCAGCGCGGGCACGCGATCCGCCGCGCCCGCCGCGACAGCGACCGCGATGCGGGTGTCGGTGTCGAGGGGGAGGTGGGGACCGTGCTGTTCGAGCGAACCCAGCGGAAGGGCGAGAACCGCGTGTCCTCCGGTCGCCTCCACCTGGGGCCAGGTGGCGCGCCCCAGCTGCACCCTGATCAGGCGCGAGCCGGTGAGCGGAAGCGCACCGGCATGGGCACCGGGAGCTGAGTACCGTCCCGCCCGACCTTGGAGTGGCCGAGCGTCGCCCGCGGGCGCTGGCCCAGCGTGGCCAGTGCCGCCTCGCCATGACCGTGCACGCACTCAGGGTCCGGCCCGTCGAGCGGGAGGCCGGTGAAGAACTTGGCCGCCATGCACCCGCCGCGGCACGCGTCGAACGACCCGCACGACGCGCAGGGACCCGCACTCTGCGGCTCGCGCAGGGACACGAAGAGCTCGGACCCGCGCCAAACGGCCGCGAAGCCGCCTGGCCCGCGCGCGTTGCCGGCCAGGAACTGGCGGTCGATGACGAAGGGGCACGCGTAGACGTCGCCCACCGGGTCGATGAGGCACACGACCCGCCCGGCGCCGCAGAGGTTCAGCCCGTCCAGCGGCTCGCCCAGCGCGGAGAGGTGGAAAAACGAGTCTCCGGTCAGCACGCCGGGGCGCTCGACCAGCCAGTGGTAGAGCTCTCGCTGTTGTGCCGCGGTCGGGTGCAGTGTGTCCCAGGTATCGACGGCGCGGCCGGAGGGCCGCAGGCGCGTCAACCGGAGCTGGGCGCCGTAGGAACCCGCGATGGCCGCAAACGCGTCGAGTTGTCCGACGTTCTGGCGCGTGACGACGACGCTGATTTTGAACGGGCCGAACCCCGCCGCGGCGAGGTTGTCCATGGCCTGGCGAGCCGCGACGAACGAGCCCGCGCCGCGCACGGCGTCGTTGGTCGCGGCGGTGGCGCCGTCGATGCTGATCTGGACGTCGAGGTAGTCCAGCGCCGCCAGCTGGCGCGCCCGTTCGGGCGTGAGCCGGGTGCCGTTGGTCGAGAATTTCACACCGATGCGCCGCTCCGTGGCGTACCCGACGAGATCGAAGAAGTCGGGGCGCAGCATCGGTTCCCCGCCACCGATGTTCACGTAGAAGACCCGCATGTCGACCAGCTCGTCGACGATGCCCCGGGCCTCCGACGGCGTGAGCTCGGCCGGGTCGCGGCGACCCGAGGAACTGAGGCAGTGGACGCACGCGAGGTTGCAGGCGTAGGTCAGCTCCCAGGTCAGGCAGATCGGCGCGTCGAGTCCCCGGCTGAATTGGTCCTTGAGCGAGAGCGGGGCGGCGTCAGCGGGCATCGATCACCTCGGAGGCGGCCAGGCGGGCGAGCGCCCGTCCGTAGGCACCGCGCGACGTCTCGGGAACACACGCGGCGATGGCCTCGGCCGCGCTCGGGTACTGGGCCAGCGACGACACCAGCGTCACGAGCAGGCGCGACTTGAGGAACACCAGGCGGCGGTTGCCGTAGTGATACGCCAACGCGCCGAACGACTCGTCGCGCAGCGCGACCTGCGGGTTGAGCCGCCATGCCCGTTCCAGTGAGAACGCCGCCTGGTGGGGCGGCGCGTCGGTGACGCTCAATAGACGCCGCACATCCCGTCGATGGAGACCTCTTCGACCAGGAGCTCGTCGACGTCCTCCTCGGACGGCTCCTCGACGTCGACTGCGTCCTGCTCCTCAGCCAGCATCCCGACCTCCTCTGGGCAACGCCCCAGCCTATCGCCGTCCTCGGGCTGCCAAGATTGGACCGTGGACGCCCAGCGCGCACCCGGTGGGCCGGCGGCGCTGCGGGCCGCGCCGCCCCGGGCGTCGACGCCGCTCCCCGGCACCTTCACTCTGAGCGAGAACCCGTCGACGGAGCATCTCGACGGCGGGTCGGTGCTGCTCGGAGGGAGTCCGCTGCGGTTGTTCCGTGTGTCCGAACGCGGCCAACGCATGCTGGCCCGCTGGAGGATCGGCGGGGCGGTCGGCGAGAGCCGCGCCGCCCAGATGCTGGCCCGCCGGCTGGTATCTTCCGGAGCGTTCGTCGCACGGCCGACGGGCGCGGGCTTCGGGCGCGGCGACGTCACGGTCGTCGTCCCGGTGCGGGACCGGCGCGCGCAACTCGACCGTCTGCTGAGCGCGCTCGGGGACCTCGACTGCGTGGTGGTCGACGACGCGTCGTCCGACGCCGGCGCCACGAAGGAGGTGGCCGAACGCCACGGCGCGCGCTTCGTCGGCCTGACTGTGAACGGCGGGCCCGCCGGTGCCCGCAACGCCGGAATGGAAGCAGCGGGGCGAGAGCTGGTGGCGTTCATCGACTCCGATTGTGTCCCGTCGGCGGGGTGGCTCGAAGCGCTCCTCGGCCACTTCGACGACCCGATGGTCGGTGCGGTCGCCCCGCGCGTCGTACCCGCTCAAAAGGGTCCGGACGGCGCGCTCGAACGCTACGAGGCGGTGCGGTCGTCGCTCGACCGGGGGCCTCACGAAGGCCCGGTGCGACCGGGCAGCCCGATCCCCTACGTGCCGAGCGCGGCCCTGGTGGTGCGCGCCGCCGTCGCGACAGGTGCCGAGCTGTTCGACCCGGCGCTCCGAGGCGGCGAGGACGTCGACCTCGTCTGGCGCCTGGTCGACGCCGGGTGGGACGTGCGCTACGTCCCGTCCAGCGCGGTCGAACACGACGGACCGGCGACCGTCGGGTCGTTCCTGGCGCGGCGCGTGTTCTACGGCTCGACGGCGGGGCCTCTGGCTCTCCGCCACCCGGCGGCCATGGCCCCGCTCAACGTCTCGGCGTGGTCGTTGGCCGTCTGGGCGCTCGCGCTGGCGCGCCAGCCGCTGCTGGCGTGGGCCGCGCTGGCGGCGTCAGTGACGATCCTGGCCAACCGGCTCCTCGGTCTGGTGCGCGACCCGGTGGCGGTGGCGTTCCGGATCGCGGGAGGCGGAACCGTGCGCGCCGCACGGCCCGCCCTGGCCGGGATCGCTCGCACCTGGTCCCCCGCGCTGCTCGTCGGGCTCCTGTCGCGGCGGACGCGACGGGCGGCCGCTTTCGCTCTCGTCGTGCCCGCGGTCTGCGACTGGGCGGACGACCGCGAGACCCTCGACCCGCTGCGTTACACAGCCCTGCATCTGGCCGACGACGTCTCGTACGGCATCGGGGTATGGGCAGGATGCGCGCGCGCCAGGACGGTCGTGCCGCTACTCCCACGCGTGTCGCTTCGGTCGAGGGTGTGGTCCTCGCGCTCGCTACACGAGGGGTTGGGGAACGGTGGAGGTGGGCGGTCAAAAGGCGGCGGGGCGGGGCGGTGAGGCCCGTCGGTGTCCCCGAAAACTATCAACAGGTCGGTGCATGGTTTCTGGAGTCATGCCGGGGACGGGGACGGGGACGGGGACGGGGACGGGGCGGGGCGGGGCGGGGACGGAGGGTCACCCGAGGGAACCCCGATGATGTCCCCGAGAACTATCAACAGGTCGGTGCATGGTTTCTGGAGTCGTCCACGGGGCGGACGAAGACAGATCTCCGAAGAACCCTCCGAGCGACCTCAGGGAGACCCGTTGCGTACGAACCGGAGCTGCCCCTCCTGGTGCACCCAATCTGACGCCTGCCAGAACGCGACGGCCCGTCCGTCGTCCCCGACCACGATGGCGTGCATGCGGGGCACGCCCAACGTTTGCAGCCGCTCTTCGGCGGCACCGAGCAACCGGCGTCCGAGTCCCTGCCGGCGCTGTGCCGGCGCGACGGCGAGCCGGTAGATCGAGCCCCGCCACCCGTCCCAGGCCGCAATCACCGATCCCACCATCTCCCCGGACTCCTCGGCGACGAGCAGCGCGCCCGGGTCGCGGGTGAGCAGCACGGTCACGGCGCCGGCGCTATCGGTGGAGGTGGGCTCGGCCGCCCGCTCCCACAGTTCCAGGACGGCCGGCACGTCACGGGCCTCGGCCGGGCGGATCTCGATACGCATCGGGACATGGTACGAACAGGCCGCCCTGGTCGTAGTTGCAGCCGAGACGCCTGCCTCAGCGGCGGCGCGCCCTCCACACTTCGGCGCGGTAGGGCACCTCGATCGTGGACGCCCCGTCCACCGCCATCGAGTCCCGCAGAAACCTGCGGGCCGTCTCGAAGAGGCGCGTGCGGGCGTCCTCGTCCATGAGGATGACCCAGCTGAACGTGCCGAGCAGGCCGATCAGATCGTCCGCCGTCAGGTCGACGTCCCACGTGATCGCGGTCAATTCCGGCTGGTCGAACGGGACGCCATCGGGGATCTCGAGCACCTGGGCCGGTGCGCCGGGATCGTTGACTGCGTTGGCGAGCGCCGCCTCGGCGTCGTCTCCGAGCCCCGATGTCCCGTCGCCCCCCAGCAGGGCTTGCGCCTGCTCGAGCAGAGCCGAATCCCGGTCGGGCCCGGACCACACCACGCCGAGCGTCCCGCCGGGCACCAGCACCCGGCCTACCTCCTTGAGCGTCGGGACGAGGTCCATCCAGTGCCACGAGGAGGACGCGACGACGGCGTCCACGCTCGCGTCCGGCAGGGGGATCGACTCGCCCCGCCCGGCGAGCGCCCGCGCCTCGGGGACCGCGTCCGCGAGCACCGCCCGCATCCGGTCGTCGGGCTCAATGGCGACGACCTCGTCGACCCGGCCCACCAAGACCCGGGTGAGCCCACCGGTCCCGGCTCCGAGGTCCACGACGGTCCGCGCCCCGGTCGGCAGGATCCAGTCGACGGCCTCGGCCGGGGGGCCGGGACGGTAGCGCTCGTAGTGCGCCGCCACGCCGCCGAAGCTCGCGGCACGCTCCGCCTTCTGCTCGGGCGTGAGCGTCGGCGGGTCAGGCGCGGCGTCGGTCATGCCGGGCACCCTAACAACGCGGACAGCCGGAGCGTCCGCCCCGGTCTGGGGCCCTGAGGGGCGCGACGCGTAGAGTCTCCCGGTCACACCGGCGCGTCCAGCCGGCAGGCGGACGGGTCGTCAGAGAGGGTCGGCATGGCAGACAAGTGGTTCGAGACGGTCGCCGAGGCGCAGCGGCGGGCCAAGAAGCGGCTGCCCAAGTCGGTCTACGGCGCCCTCGTCGCCGGGTCGGAGCGCGGCATCACCGTCGAGGACAACGTCGCCGCCTACGGCGAGCTGGGCTTCGCCCCCCACGTGGCCGGGCTCTCCGAGAAGCGGGACCTCGCCACCACGGTGATGGGCCAGGACATCTCGTTTCCCGTGCTGATCTCGCCCACCGGCGTCCAGGCCGTCCATCCCGGGGGCGAGGTGGCCATGGCGCGGGCCGCTGCGGCGCGGGGCACCGCGATGGGTCTCAGCTCTTTCGCCAGCATGCCCGTCGAGGACGTCGTGGCGGCCAATCCCCAGACGTTCTTCCAGCTGTACTGGATCGGTAGCCGCGAGCAGATCGCGGCACGGGTCGAGCGCGCCCGCGCCGCGGGGGCCGTCGGCCTCATCGCCACGTTGGACTGGTCCTTCTCCCACGGCCGAGATTGGGGCAGCCCCACCATCCCCGAGACGGTGAACCTGAAGGCGATGCTGCGCTTCGCGCCGGAGGCTCTGACCCATCCGCGCTGGTTCCTCTCGTTCGCCCGAACGGGCAAGCGCCCCGACCTCACCACGCCCAACATGGTCGCTCGGGGCGAGAAGGGGCCGACGTTCTTCGGGGCGTACGGCGAGTGGATGCAGACGCCTCCTCCGAGCTGGGACGACGTCAGCTGGTTGCGCGAGCAGTGGGGCGGGCCGTTCATGCTCAAGGGCGTGACCCGGGTCGACGACGCCAAGCGGGCCGTCGAGGCGGGAGTGACCGCAATCTCGGTATCGAACCACGGCGGCAACAACCTCGACGGGACACCCGCCACGATCCGTGCCTTGCCAGCCGTTGTCGACGCGGTAGCCGACCAGGTCGAGGTGGTGCTCGACGGCGGGATCCGCCGCGGCAGCGACGTCGTCAAGGCCGTGGCGCTCGGCGCAAAGGCGGTGATGGTCGGCCGCGCCTCCTTATGGGGCCTCGCGGCCAACGGGCAGGCCGGGGTCGAGAACGTGCTCGACATCCTGCGCGGCGGGATCGAGTCGGCGCTCCTGGGTCTGGGGCACGCCTCGATCCACCAGCTCCACCGCGACGACCTGGTCGTCCCGGAGGGCTTCACTCGACACCTCGGGTAGCTGTCCGGCGGGCGGCGCGAGGCGGTCCGCCTGCAGCCGGGCGTCAGTGCGTCAGTGCGTCAGTCGAACGTGACGACGCCGCGGATGATGGTGCCCGCGGCCTGGTCGTCGTAGCCCTGTTGCACCTGGTCGAGCGAGTACTCCTGGGTGATCAGCTCGTCGATCTTGAGCTGGCCAGCCTCGAAGAGGTTCAACAGGTTCGGGACCTGGACCCGCGGGCTCTGCGAGCCGAAGACCGTGCCGAGCACCGACTGGTTGAACATGGCCAGGTTGAACAGGTTGAGCTGGACGTCCATGGCGCTGAACGGCGAGATCGCCGTCACCACGATCCGGGCGTCCTTCGAGCCGCACGAGGCGGCCTGCGCGATCATCTCGCCCTGGAGCACGCCCGGGGTGAGGATGACCACGTCGGCGTTGCGGCCCATCGTGAGCTCAGGCAGCATCATCTGTGCGTCGAAGAGCGACGCCGCGGTGTGGGTGGCGCCGATCTCCTTGGCCTTCTCGAGCTTGTAGGGCACGGGGTCCACGGCGATGATGTGGCGCGCCCCGGCGATGCGTGCACCCTGGATCGCGCCGGAGCCGACGCCGCCGCAGCCCGCGACGACGACGGTCTCACCAGGCTTCACCTTGGCGCGGTCGACGGCCGAGCCGAAACCCGTGGCGATGCCGCAGCTGATCAGGGCGGCTGCCTTCATGTTGTCCCACCCGTTGATGCGGACGACCGAGTTCTCGTGGCACACCATCTCGTCGGCGAACGTGCCCAGTTGCGCCATGCGGTTCAGGTTCTCCTCGCCGAGGTGGTAGCGGTACGTCCCGTCGCTGATCATCCCCCCGGCGAGGGTCATCATCCCGAGGTCGCACAGGTTCTGGCGGCCGGAGGCGCACCAGTGGCAGACGCCGCACGAGGGGATGAAGGCCACGGCCACGTGGTCGCCCAGCGCGACCTGCGTCACGTTCGTCCCCACCTCCGTGACGATGCCGGAGCCCTCGTGCCCCCCGACGACGGGGAACATCGAGCTGACCCCGATCATCTGGAGGACCTCGGGCGGGGCGCTGATGTCGCCGGTCCGGAGGTGCTCGTCGGAGTGGCACATGCCCGAATAGACCATCTTCACCCGGATCTCACGGTTGCCCGGGGGGTCGATCTCGATCTCCTCGGTCTTCCACGGCTCGTTGAGCCCCGTGCACACCGCCGCACGCGTTGTCGTCATTGAAAGTCCCTCCCTGAGGAATCCGAGAACGTGTTCGCGCCCTCAGTATCGCCCCCCGCCCGGGCGCCCACAACCGGGACGATCCGCCGGCCGGGGGCAGGCGCGCCCGAGGCTCGGCGGTAATGTGCCCGCGTGCCCGTCGCCTCCCCGTTCGCCGAGGTGGCAGCCAAGGTGCGCAACTGGGGCCGGTGGGGTCCCGACGACGAGATCGGCACGCTCAACTTCGTGGACGACGACGTGCGCCGGCGGGCGGCGCGCTCCGTCGTCTCCGGCCGTGCCCTCCCCCTCGGCCTCCCGCTCTCGGAGTCAGAGGGGATCCAGGCCGGGTTCGTCGAGGGGCGGGTGAACCCGAGCCGCACCATGGTCACGGTGAACGAGCCGCAGAGCCCGGACCCCGGGTCGGTCTGCTTCAGCGAGGACGTCCTCACCCTCGCCACCCAGGCGGCGACGCACTGGGACGCGCTGGCACACTGCAGCTACGCCGGCGTCGTCTACAACGGCTATCCGGCATCGGAGATCTCGGCCGGCGGCGCGGCCCGCTGCGGCATCCATCGCCTCGGGGCGGTGGTCAGCCGGGGCGTCCTGCTCGACGTGGCGCGCGCTCTCGGCCGCGAAGTGCTCGTGCCCGGCCACCCGATCACGCCGGGGGACCTCGACGCGGCGAGCGACCTCGCCGGCGTCGCCGTCGAGGCGGGCGACATCGTGCTCGTGCGAACTGGCCAGATGGTGCACCTGGCGCCCGAGCGACGCGACCTCGTCGCCTACACCTGGCCCTCGCCCGGGCTCACCATCGAGACGGCCGAATGGTTTCATGCCCACGACGTCGCCGCGGTGGCCACCGACACCTTCGTGTTCGAGGTCTACCCCTGCCAGTACGAGGACGCCTACCTGCCGGTGCACGTGCTCCACCTGGTGGAGATGGGGCTGACGCAGGGCCAGAACTGGGTGCTCGACGAGCTGGCCGACGACTGCGCGGAGGACGGCCGCTACACCTTCCTGCTCGACGCCACCCCGCTGCCCCTCACGCAGGGCCTGGGATCCCCACTCAACCCGGTCGCGCTCAAGTAGCGCCGCTGCGGCGGCGCGCCGTCGCGCCCCCGAGCACCGGGCCCGTGCGCGGCCGCGTGGACTCGCGCGGCGCGGCCTCGGCCGGCGGGGCCGGGCGGCCCGTGACGGCCCAGTGCAACATGCGGGCCTGGGTGTCGATGAGGTGCCGGGTGCGGATGCCCCAGAACTCGAAGCCATAGCGGTGCGCCGACACGCTGGCGAACATGGCGACCAGGGAGCCTGCCACCGCCATTGGATCGCCGCCGGCGGGCGAGCACGTCCGCGTCCCGGGCGGCCCCTCCGGTGACGGTGACGGTGACGCGGCGGAGATGACCTGTGCCAACGCGACGGTGACGGCGTTGAGGGCACGCACCCGAAGGCCGCGGAGCTGCGCGTCTCCCTCCTCGGTGGCGAGGTCGACGACCCGGAAGACGGCGCGGTTGTCCTCCCAGTACGAGAGGAAACCCTCGGTCACCGTGCGCGCGGTGTCCCAGCTCTCTTCCTCGGACCAGTCGCCGCCTACGAGCTCCGCCAGCTGCGCGGCCTGGTCCACCATGCCCTCCGCCAGAACCCGGATCGCCTGCTCGACGTTCCCGAAGTACTGATAAAAGGTGGCGGGGGACGTCCGGGCCTGCCGCGCGATGTCGGTGACCTTCACGGAACGCCACGACGTCGTCGTGAGCAACTCGACCGTCGCGTCGAGGAGGCGCTGCCGCGTCTGGCGGCCCCGCTCGCCCGGCACGCGCCCATCGGTCGTCGCCACCGGCTCGGCGTAGTCGCCCAACGCGACGACCTCGGCATCGGGCCGGGACCGCTCTGCTGGCATGACAGGCCAGCGTAGTGGCCGTGTTCCCGAAGACCCAGGTGACGGTGCGGATACGCTGTCGGGATGGAGCAGACGCTGACCCGCCCGCTCACCCGCGCTCAGCAGGCACGACGTCAACGCGTCATCGACGCGGCCATGGCGCTGGGCCTCGAGGGTGGCTACGAGGCGGTGCAGATGCGCGACGTCGCGGCCCGGGCCGACGTTGCCATGGGCACGGTGTACCGCTACTTCACGAGCAAGGACCATCTCCTGGCGGCGACGCTCGTGCACTGGGTCGAGATGCTCGACACGCGCATCGGGCAGCACCCGCCCCGCGGCGAGCATCCCGCCGACAACGTCCTCGACGTCCTCGACCGCGCCCTGCGCGCCATGGGTCGCCAGCCCAAGCTCGTGGCCGCCGTGTTCACGTCGCTGTCCTCGCCCGACCCGGCCGCGGTCGGATGCCAGCAGCAGATCACGCTGCTCATGGAGGGGATCATCTCGCGGGCGATGGGCGAGCGCGAGGTACCCGACATGTCGGACCGGGCGCGCATGATCGGCCACGTGTGGTACTCCGCGCTCGTCGGTTGGATCAACGGGTGGTCGACGATGGCGCGGGTCTACGACGAGCTCGCCGTCTCGGTGCGGCTCCTGCTCCCCGACGAGCTGGTCGAGCGCCGGTCGTCCGCCTGAGCGGGCCCCGGCCCCTCCGCGGCCCCGCGCTAACGTCGCCGCCGTGACCGCCGGCGCCGCGACCCGGGGCCTCAGTATCGAGTTCAGCGGCCTGACCAAGCACTTCGGTCCCATCCTCGCGGTCGATCACCTCAGTTTCACGGTCGAGCCGGGGCGCGTCACCGGGTTCCTCGGGCCTAACGGATCGGGCAAGACGACCACCCTGCGCATGCTGCTCGGACTGGTCCACCCCTCCGAGGGCACGGCCACCATCAACGGGCTCCGCTACCAGGATCTGGAGGACCCCTCGGGCACGGTCGGTGCCGTGCTCGAGGCGACGAGCTTCCACCCGGCACGCCGGGCCCGCACGCACCTGCTCATGGCGGCCCGCGCCGGCGGGCACGACGAGAAGCGGGTCGACGAGGTGCTCGAACTGGTCGGGCTCACCGTCGACGCCAAGCGCAAGGTCGGCGGGTTCTCCATGGGGATGCGCCAGCGCCTCGAGTTGGCCACCGCGCTGCTCGGCGACCCCAACGTCCTCATCCTCGACGAGCCCTCGAACGGCCTCGACCCCCAGGGGATCGCGTGGCTTCGCGACTTCATGCGCTACCTCGCCGGAGAGGGTCGCACCGTCCTGGTGTCGTCGCACCTGTTGGCAGAGATGGCACAGACCATCGACGACGCGGTGATCGTCTCGTTCGGCCAGTTGAAGGCGCAGGGCACGCTCGAGTCGATCACCGCCGGCCTGCACGGAATCGTCATGCGCGCCCGCACGCCCGAAGCCGACCGGCTCGCCACCGTGCTCACGCAGGCCGGCATCGCCTTCCGCCGCATCACCAACGACGAGGTGGCCATGGACGGCGTCACACCCGAGCAGGTAGGACCGCTGCTGGCCTCGAACCAGATCGTCCTCTACGAGCTGATCCAGGAGGGCGGCGACCTCGAGTCGATCTTCCTTTCGCTGACCTCCGGGCTCGGCTTCGGGGAGGTGGCGGGGCACACGTGATCGATGCGATCCGCTCCGAGCTCATCAAGATGCGCTCCATGCCGGGCGTCTGGGTGACCTTCGGGCTCACCTTCCCGCTCACCGTGCTCGGCTGCCTCACGATCTTCGCCGTGGCCGGGGGGTTCCCGGGTCACACGCTGTACTTCCCGCACAACCTCCACCAGCGCCGGCAGCTGCTGGGCGCGGGCTACATGTCGATCCAGGTGCTGGCGCCCATCATCGGCGTGCTCTGCATCACCGGCGAGTACCGGCACAAGACCATCACCACCACGCTCGTGCTCACGCCATTGCGCACACGTGTCCTCGAGTCCAAGGTGGTGGCGACGGCGGTGTGGGCGCTCCTGATCGCGGTCCTCTCCCTCGTCGCCGTGCTGGTGGTGGGCCTGCCGTGGAACGCGGCGCTCGGCGGTACCACCTCGCAGATCACCGACCAGGTCGGGGCGGTGATACCCGGGCTGGTCGTCGGCGCCATTTTGCTCGGGCTCTTTGGGCTCGGCTTCGGCACGTTGGTGAAGAACCAGGTCGCGGCAATCCTCGTCACGATCGGCGGGACCTTCATCCTCGAGAGCCTCCTGGTGGCGTTGGCCCGCAACGTCTTCCACTACAACCTCAACTGGTTGCCGAACGGTGCCGGAGGCGCGCTGGCGGGCGACATCGCCCGCGGCTTCGGTGGGGCCAACGACGTCACCGCCCGACTGCTCACCTGGTGGGAGGGCGGCCTGGTCCTGCTGGCGTGGGGATTGGTGCCCCTGGCCCTGGGCTACTACACGACGTTTCGCAAGGACGTCACCTAATTCTTCGCCTTGCTGAGGCCGTTCCGGACTGCGAATTGCCGGCGCAGCGGCCGACCACCGGTCGGTGAGCCCGCCGTCTCTCTCTGGAAACCCTAAACGGCCTTGTGCATAGTTTCGGGAGACATCACCGGGAGAGGGTGAGCCCGCCAGACATCACCGGAAGAGGGTGAGCCCGCCAGACATCACCGGGAGAGCGTGAGCCCGCCAGACATCACCGGGAGAGCGTGAGCCCGCCGCCTCTCTCTGGAAACCGTAAACGGCCTTGTGCATAGTTTCGGGAGACATCACCGGGAGAGGGTGAGCCCGCCAGACATCACCGGGCGAAGAGCGAAGAGCATCGCCCCGGAAGTCCCAAAACCGCAAGCAAAAGGAAATTTCCAGTCGCCCACAGCGTGGGCTCACCCCTCGCTGCACCCGACGGGGCGCGGACTCCCTCAGTCCCGCAGGAGCACGCCGGGTCGCGCGGCCAGACCTTCTGCGGCCGGCGCTCCGTCCACCCGGATGGGCACGCCGTTCACGAGGGTGTGCGTCATGCCCACCGGCGCGTCGGCGGTGAGCCGCTCGCCGTTGGCGGGGAAGTCGCGCAGGCGGCGCAGTGGCCCGGGGGCCACCGTCTCGGGATCGAAGACGCAGACGTCCGCCGCCTTGCCCACCTCGACCGTGCCCCGGTCGTCCAGCCCGTAGACGGCGGCCGGCTCGCCGGTCAGCTTGTGGACGGCGCGCTCGAGCGGCATGACGCCCCGCTCGCGCACCCAGTTGCCGAGCAGATCGGTCGAGAAGCACGCGTCGCAGAGCTGGGACACGTGCGCGCCCGAGTCGGCCAGGCCGAGGAGGACGTTGTCCCGCGGCAGGAGCCAGGCGATCGCGTCGGGGTCGTCGTTGGCCAGCACCGACCAGAACCGCGACTCCAGGTCGTCGTCGAGCGAGACGTCGAGCATCACGTCGAGGGGGGTGCACCCTCGCTCCTCCGCCAGCACGGCCACCGCGCGGTCGGTCAGTTCTGGGTGTGAGCGGGACTCGGCCACCGAAATCGAGGCCCAGTTGAGCGGGAAGCTCCCCGCCCGGCCACTGACGTCTTCCCAGGCCAAGGCCCGCCACGAGGGGTCGCGGTAGGACGCGAGGCGCTCCTCCTTCGACTTGCCCATCAGCGCAGCGAAGGTGGGTCGCATGTTGAGCGTGAACGGCTCCGACAGGTTCATCTGGAATACCAGCGGCCGGCACGAGACCTGCGGCCACACCTCGACCCCGTCGGCCCAGGCGGCGTCGTGTTCGGCGATCACCTTCTCGTGGTACGGGTAACCCTTGACGGTGAGCAGAGCCGTCCACGTGAAGGGCCGGCCGACCTCGCGCTGCAGGCGGAAGACATCCTGGTTGGAGAAGATGCCCCCGGGGAGCAACGCGACGACACCGCGCCCGGACTGCTTGACCGGCTCGAGCAGGGCGCGCAGCTCGGCCAGGTCCGCAACCCGTGACGGGACGGGGCGGCCGCGGTCCCCGTTGTGGGTGGGCGAGGCGCTCGAGGCGAACCCGGCGGCACCCCCGGCCATGGCCTCCGCGACGACCGCTTGCATCCGGGCGATCTCGTCGTCGGTGGCGGGACGCTCGTAGGCGTCCTCACCCATGACGTAGAGGCGGACCGCGGTGTGCCCGACGTAGCAGCCGTAGTTGAGCGACGTCCCCCGCGCCGCCACCGCGTCGAGATACTGGGGAAACGTTTCGAACTCGTCCCAGGGCACCCCCGCCGAGAGCGTGTCGAAGCTCATGTCTTCGACGTGCTGGAGAGTGCGGGCCAGCAGGGCGACACCGTGGGAGCGAATCGGAGCGATGGAGAACCCGCAGTTGCCTGCGATCACGGTCGTCACCCCGTGGAACGAGGAGGGCGTCAGGTCGGGGTCCCAGAACACCTGCGCGTCGTAGTGGGTATGGATATCGACGAAGCCGGGGCACACGACCTGACCGGACGCGTCGAGCACGCGCCGTCCCTCCAGACGGGAGCCGATGTCACTGATCCTCCCTCCGGTGATCGCGATGTCGGCGGCCCGGCCCGCCGACCCCGTCCCGTCGACCACCGTGCCCCCCCGGATGACGATGTCGGCGCTCATGCCCTCATCGTCGCAGTCATTTGGGCGCCGTGCACGCGCGGGGTGCCGACCTGCGGCACGGCTCGGGTACCGTGGGTCCCGAGGCCCCGCGTCGTTCCGTGGGGAGGGGACGGTGCGCCGAGCCGGCGCAAGACTGGAGTAGTCACGATGGCGGTTCCGTTTTTCAAGCAGAAGCCGGCACAGACCGATGACAGCCTGCAGATCGCGGGCGCCATCGTGGCTCCGTCCGACGGCCCGTCCCCGGTCGAGCTCGTCGACGCCGGCCACGCCCCGCACGGTCTCGGCGTGGTGCGCGACCAGTACTTCCGGAAGATCCGCAAATCCCCGACCATCCGCATGGTCCCCAGCTCCATCATGGTGGAGGGCCGTCGCCTCCGCTTTGCCGTGTCGGACAACGTGGACGCGCACGGCCCCGACGGTCCGGGCTCTCCGCCGGTGTGGGCCGTCAACATCCACGGCTACTTCGCCGGCGGCGGCATGTACTGGCGCGAGAGCGCGCGACTGGCCGAGCAGCTGGGCTGGCGCGTCATCAACCCCAGCCTCCCCGGCTTCGGCGGCAGCGATCCGCTCGAGTGGCAGGACGTCTCCATGGAGAACCTGGCCAACCAGGTCATGGCGATCGTGCACAAGGTCGAGGCCGGACCGGTCGTCCTGCTCGGACACTCCATGGGCGGCGCCGTCGCTGTGCAGTTCGCGCACGACCACCCCCGCCGCACCCTCGGCGTCATCTATCGCGACGGGGTGAGCACGCCGGCGTGGAAGGAGCGCGCCGGCATCATCCCCTTCCTCCTGACGCCGATCCTGCCTGACATCGCGCCCATGGTCGACATGATCGCCGCGGTCATCTTCGACTTGCCCGACCTGGCCATCGGCCGCATGTACTCCACGGTCCGGGCCGTCCTCCCCGACGTGCGCCAGAACATCCAGACCGTGTCGCAGACCCTTCCCATCGGCAGCATGCTCATGGCCGTCGACCAGCGCAGCGAGGTTCGTCACCTGGTGGCCCAGCAGATCCCTATCCTCAACGAGTGGGGCTGCTTCGACCGCATCACGCCCGGGCACACTGCGCTCGAGTTCGCCGCCATCGCGCGCGCGCCCGTGGTGTGGGTGCCGGGCGGGCACAGCTGGATGTTGGCCCGGCCGCAGGGCCAGGCCGACATCCTCATCCACCTGACGCAGGGCGAAGAATTCCTGGCCAAGATGGAGACACGCTGGCGCCAGCTCAACCCCCGCGAGTACACCCTGCGCGCCGTCAACTGACGGCGGGCATCCCCCCGGCCGGGCGCCACGGCCTCTCGGGCCATCCGAGGGGAGCCCCGTGATCGACAAGCTCCTCCAGCCGCTGCTGTCACTGCACGGCTGGCCCGCCTATCTGCTCGTCGGCGTGCTGGTGTTCGCCGAAGCGGCGGTCCTGCTGGGCTTCGTCTTCCCGGGCGAGACGGCCGCCATACTCGGCGGCGTCCTGGCCTCCAAGGGGGGCGTGAGCCTGGCCGGCATCACCGTCACCGTCGTGGCGTGCGCCATCGTGGGGGACTCGGTCGGCTACTTGGTCGGCGACAAGTGGGGCCCGTGGTTCTTGCGGCTGCCGCCGCTACGCAAGCGCCAGAAGGGTCTCGATGCCGCACTCGCCCAGCTGCGCCGGCGCGGCGCGCTGGCCGTCTTCCTCGGGCGCTTCACCGCATTCCTGCGCGCCGTCATCCCGGGCATGGCCGGCCTGTCCAAGATGCGCTACCGCATCTTCCTCCCCGCCAACGCGGCGGGGGGCGCCGTCTGGGGGGTGCTCTACGTCCTGCTCGGGTACTTCCTCGGTGAGCGGGTGGAGAAGGCGACGGGCATCGCCTCCGACGTCCTCCTTGCGGTGATCGCGCTCGTCATCGTCGTGCTGGTCATCCGCCACCGGCGCAAGAGCAAGGAGGAGATCGGGCCGTCCGAGCACTCGATGTCCGACCCTGGGACCGACGCCCCGGGCTGAGCGGCCAGCTCAGCCGGGCGGGTCGAGGACCGAGCGGTCCCCGGTGCGCAGCCCGCCGAGCACACGGGCGAACTCGCCGGCGGCGTCGTCACCTTGGGCATCGGTCTCCAGCCACCGCACCACGGCGGGGTCGCTGCGGTCCAGCCCGAAGAGGCCGAAGCGCGGCTCGTAGCTCCCCCACTCGTAATTGTCGACCAGCGACCAGTGCAGGTAGGCCCGGACCCGCACCCCCGACGCCACCGCGGCGGCCACGGCGCCCAGGTGCTCGCGCAGGTAGCGGGGGCGATCCATGCCGTCCGCCCTCGGCCACGCGCGCCCGTCGGCCCCGACCCGCGTCGCCATCCCGTTTTCCACGACCCACAGCGCGAGCCCGGGGCGCAGCGCGGCCTCGGTGGCGCACCACGAGGACAGCGCCGCCGGGTGGGATTCGACGTCCCACAGGGCGCGCCCCACCGACCAGTCGCGGGCTCCGCCGGCGACGCGGCGACCCGGGAGGCGCAGGGCATGGCTCGCCACCGGGTCGTACCAGTCGAATCCGACGGCGTCGAGGACGCGCGCCCGGCTCGAGGCATGGACGGCGTCGACGACGCGACGGGGTGCGTCACGCCGCGTGCGGCCGCGCAGCGAAGCCCAGGTCCCGCCGCGGCCGGGCGCATGATCGGCGCCGTACGGCGACACCTCGGCGAAGAAGCGCCGGATCCACGCCTCGCCGGCGTGCTGCGGCGGGAACGCGGCGTCGTGCACCGCTCGGCGCTCGTCGAGGTAGCGGTCGACGTCGCTCGGATCGATCCCGGCGTCGCGCAACTGCAGGAGGTCGAGCAGCATGCGGTCCTGCTCGTAGACGGACGAGGAGCTCGTGTTGATCGTGACCTCGGCGTCCGGCTGGACGGCGGTCACCACGTCCGCCGCGAGCACGTGCGCGGTCAACAGGTTGTCGAGGACGCAGTAGGCGTCCGAGAGGGCCATGCGGCGTCCGGGGGGGTGGGTGCCCTCCACCCAGCCCATCAGCATCACGATGTTGGGCTCGTTGACCGTCACCCAGCGCCGGCAGTACGGCGCCAGCGCGGGCACGACACGGCCGACGTGACGGGCGAAGACGTCGGGCGAGCCGGGCCGGAGCCAGAACTCCTCGCCCAGCCACCAGGGGTGGGTGAAGTGGTGCAGCGTGACGATGGGCTCCATGCCTCGGTCGGTGCATGACGAGAGGATCCCGGCGTAGCGCTCGAGCGCGGACGGGTCGAAGGCATCGGGCCTGGGCTCGAGGCGGGCCCACTCGACCGAGAGCCGGAACGCATTGGAGCCGGCGGCCGCGGCCCGGTCCAGTGCCTCTTCGGGATGACGCCAGAAGTCGCAGGCCAGACCGGACCGCGCCGCCCGTCCACAGTCCTCCCAGCCCGCCCAGTTGTTGTGGGGCTCGCCCGGCCCGTTGAACCCGCCCTCAATCTGGTAGCCCGACGTCGCCACGCCGGCGAGAAAGCCTTGCCCGAGCAGGCTGGCTCGCTCCCCTTGCGGTGCGGCCGCCCGCGCCCGGGGCCGTGACCGCGCCCGCGCCCGCGCCGGCGGGTGCGCGGTCTTGCGGCGCGGCGGGGAGTCGGGCATCCGTTCAGCTTGGCAGGCGCAGGCGCGCCCGCCCGGCGCCGGGTCGGGGTGCTGGCGTCAGCGGGGCTGGGGCATGGAGCGCAGCCGGGCCAGCCCGGTCGACAAGATGTCCACTTCGTCGCTCGCCTGGCGCACGAGCGCACGCACCTGCGGCTCGGCCGCCTCGCTCCCGGCCCGCAGCGCGGCCGCCTGCACGTCCCTCGCCGCGCCGATCAGGTCGGCCACCTGCACGCGCAACGCGTCTGTCCGCGCCACGCCACGGGGCAGGCGCCGCTCCAGGCGGAGCAATCCGTCCAGGTCGCCGGCGACGCCTCGCAACGAGCGGCACACCGCCGGCAGGTCGGCCACCGGCGCATCGTGCGTGGAGGCGTGGGACACGGCCGTCTCGGCATCCTCCACCGCCACCCACATGCGGCGGCGGACCCGGGCCGCTGTGCCGGCGCTCAGTTGCTCTGGCGTGGCCCGGGCCCAGTAGCGCTCCCGTCCGGCGGAGGCGAGCGTGAGGCCGGCCAGGAGGCCACGCGTGGCCACGTGCCCGCGCACCAGGTGCCAGCGGCGGCGCACGTAGCGCCGCGCCACCACGAAGGCGACGGCCAGCGACACGGCACCCACCAAGCCCACGATGAGCAGGAACTCGACCGCATGGACCAGGAAGCTCACGGTCCAAGCCTACGCGGCGGGGCACCGGAATTCCGGCGGTACCCTTCGTGGCATGGAACCGGCCTCGGTGCCTGGTGCTGGCGGGTCGGAGACGGAGGCGGGGACGGAGACGGACCCGCCCCCCTCGCCGCCGCCCGACGGGTGGACACCCGGGGTCCCCTCGGTCCGTGAGCACCTGCCCAGCCTCGTGTTCGGTGCCGCCCTGCCCATCGGGGTGTACTTCGCCGTGCGCAGCCACGTGCACACCGACGCCCAGGCGCTCATCATCGCCGGCAGCTTCTCGGTGGCCTGGATCCTCATCGAGTTCGTGCGGAAGCGCCGGCTCGACTTCGTGGGCGCCATCGTCCTCTTCGGCTTCGCGGTGGGCGTGATCAGCTCCACGCTCCTCGGCGGCAACTCCTACGTCCTCAAGGTCAGGGACGCGTTCTTCACCGCCCTCTTCGGGATCGCCTGCATCGTCACCATCTACACCCACGACCGCCCGGCGCTCTTCTACGTCGGCCGGTATCTCTCTGCGGGCAGCGACCCGTCCAAGGTGTCCGCGTTCAACCAGCTGCACGACATCGAGATCGGGCGCCACACCTTCCGGGTGCTCTCGGTCGTGTGGGGCATCGGGCTGGTCGTCGAGGCCACTTCCCGCATGGTGCTGGCCGAGCAGCTGCACACCGCCACGTTCCTCGCGGTGTCCCCGTTCATCACCGCGACGGTGATCGGGGGCCTCTTCGCATTCACGGTCGCGTACACGAGACGGGCGCAGCTCGAGGCGGCCGCGCTCATGGGTGAGGCCGGCGGCGCGGCCGGCGGCGCGGCCGGCGGCGCGGCCGGCGGCGCCGATGCCGTGGCCGAGCCGGTGGCGGACGCCGACGGTTCCCCTCAGATTCCCCTGTCCTAGCCCGCGCATCTATCCTCGGCGGCGCACCGGCGCCGGCCGAGCGGCGAGGGCACAGCGAAGGGAGCACCATGGCAGACGAAGTGCTGCGCGAGCGCCGCGGCAACGTGGAGATCCTCACCATCAATCGCCCCGAAGCGCGCAATGCCATCAACGGCGCCGTCAGCCGCGCCATGTCCGCGGCCATGGACGAGTTGGCCCAGGACCCCGAGTGCTGGGTGGTCGTCATCACCGGCAGCGGGGACAAGGCGTTCAGCGCCGGCATGGACCTGAAGGCCTTCAGCAGCGGCGAGGGCGGCGACATCATTGGAGCCAGCGGTGGCTTCGGCGGGCTGACCCAACGCGACTTCGCCAAGCCGATCATCGCGGCGGTGAACGGGTCCGCGCTGGCGGGCGGCTTCGAGATCATGCTGTCGTGCGACCTCGTGGTGGCAGCCGACCACGCCACCTTCGGCATCCCCGAGGCCAAGCGCGGCCTCATCGCCGGGGCGGGCGGCCTCATCCGGATGCCCAAGCGTCTTCCCATGGCCATCGCGCTGGAGCTGGCCATGACCGGCGACCCGATCGATGCCGAGCGGGCCTACGCGCTCGGCCTCGTCAACAAGGTCGTGCCGTCGGGCGAGCTGCTGGCCGAGGCGGTCGAGCTGGCCGAGCGCATCGCCGCCAACGCGCCGCTCGCCGTGCGCTACTCGAAGAGCGTGATGAAGCGGGCCGCAGAGCTGCCCGAGTCCGACGGCTGGGCCATCAACACCGAGGCGGTCGGCGTCGTGTTCTCCTCGGCCGACGCCATGGAAGGCCCGATCGCATTCGCCGAGAAACGCCCGCCCAGGTGGCAGGGCAAATAGCGCCACGGTGCTGGCGCCGGCGCTCGATACCGTCCGCCTGACCCTCCACGTCCTGGCCGCCACCGTCTGGGTGGGTGGCCAGATCGTGATGTTGGGCCTGGTCGGCCCCGCACGCTCGCTGGGCGGCGACGCTCCGAAGGTCCTGGCGCGGGCCTTCGCCCGGATGGCCTGGCCCGCCTTCGTCGTGCTCGTGGCCACAGGCATCTGGAACGTGGCCGCGGTCCACTACTCGTCCCAGGACTCGGCCTGGAAGGCGGTGCTGATGGCCAAGATCCTGGTCGTGGTCGTGGCCGGGGTCGGCACCGCCCTCCACCAGCGGGCAAAGACCAAGGGCCAGCTCGCGCTGTGGGGGTCGGTGGGCGGCACCGCCAGTGTCGTCGCTCTCGTCATGGGCATCCTGCTGGCCGGATGACTCCGAACACCAAGGTGCGCGTGTCTGCGTGCGGGCACCATCCGGTTGGAATGGGTCTAACCTAAGTGCGAGTACACCACCCACTCGTGGGCTCAGGTGAAGGAGATTCTCATGCTGGCTGACCTCTTCGGTCCCGACCTGCTCATCGTTGCCATCGTCCTCGTCGTGGTCCTCTTCGGTGGAGCGGCGATCCCCAAGCTGGCCCGCAACCTCGGCTCGGCGAAGAACCAGTTCGAAGAGGGCATGAAGGACGGCAAGGCCGAAGGGGCGGAAGCGGCCAGCGGCACCTCGGCAGCCGCAGACACCCCCACCCCCACCCCGGCCCCGGCGCCCCCCGTCGAGGGCACGTCCCAGACCGGTTGACCGCCGGTCGCACCGACCGCACCGGCCACACCGGCGGCGCCCCCGACACCCGGAGCCGTGGCGCGAAGCCCGGACGACCACATCTCGCCGCACGAGCGCACACGGGGGGAGCACTGTCACCGGGCAATGCATTGAGCAATGCCATCTGACGTCCTGACCGTCGCCGACCGCCTCTGGAACGGCGAGATCTCGACGTCCACCTTCCACCCTGTCGACCACATCGGCGGCTTCGTCGAGATCACCGACGGGGTGGGTTTCTGTCCCTCTTTCGCCAACGTCTCGGCGTTCGCCACCGAGGACGGCCTCGTGCTCGTCGATACCGGCAGCGCCCCGCTGGCCCAAGTCGTCCACGACGACATCCGCACCTGGAGCGCTGCCCGCCTCGACACCGCCGTCTACTCGCACGGCCACATCGACCACGTCTTCGGCGTACCGGTCTGGGAGGCCGAGGCGGAGGCACGGGGCTGGGCCGCCCCCGAGGTCATCGCGCACCACGCCCTGCCCGCCCGCTTCGACCGGTACATCTTCACGGCGGGCTACAACACCATCATCAACCGCCGGCAGTTCGGGTTCACCGACCTGAACTGGCCCACCGAGTACCGCTACCCCGACCGCACCTACCACGACACCCTCGACCTCTCCGTCGGCGGCGTCGGCTTCTCGCTCCGCCACGAGAAGGGCGAGACGGACGACCACACCATCACCTGGCAGGCCGACACGCGTGTGCTCTGCTGCGGCGACCTGTTCATCTGGGCCTCGCCCAACGCCGGGAACCCGCAGAAGGTGCAGCGCTACCCGCGCGAATGGGCCGACGCGCTGCGCCGCATGCTCGAGCTCGACGCCGAGTTCCTCCTCCCCGGGCACGGGTTCCCGATCGTGGGGGCCGACCGCGTCCGCCATGCCCTCACCGACACGGCGGACCTGCTCGACTCCCTGGTCGACCAGACCCTCGCCGTGATGAACGCGGGCGGACGGCTGGACGACGCCATCCACAGCGTGCGACCACCGGCCGAGCTCGCGGCGCGGCCGTACCTGCGGCCGGTGTACGACGAGCCCGAATTCATTGTGCACACGGTCTGGCGCCAGTACGGGGGGTGGTGGGACGGGAACCCCGCCACCTTGAAGCCCGCCCCGGAGCGGGCGCTCGCGGGCGAGCTGGCCGAGCTGGCGGGCGGCCCGGGTGCGCTGGCCGAGCGCGCTCTCGAGCTGCTGGCGGCGGCGGGCGACGCCCCCGCTCCCACCTCCGGCGATCCTGACGGGGCCGACGGCGCCCTGCGCCTGGCAGCCCACCTGGCCGAATACGCCTGGCTCGCCGCGCCGGGCGACCAGGAGGTGCAGCGGGCCCGCCAGCAGGTGTTCGCGGCGCGGGCGCAGCGGGCGACCTCGACCATGGCCCGCGGCGTCTTCAACTGGGCCTCCAACGAGTCGGTGACCGCGCTGCCGGACCCGTCGCACCCGCATCCGCACTGACGAGCCGGCCCGGGGGCAGGCGGGCTGGTCATTTCGTGTTTTTTGGCGGCTTTCGCTAATGTCACCGCGGTGGACTCGTCGCTGACCGGCCCTTCTGCGAGCACGTCTGAAAACCCAGGTCACAGCCCCAAGAGTCCCCGCCGTCGTCGTCGTGTCGCGCTGGCGGGCGTGGTCCTGGGGGCGCTCCTGCTCACCGGGTGCCAGCTGCCGACCTTCGGGGCCTACAAGGGAGCCACCAGCCAGGCCCGCTCCACCTTCCACCTGTGGCAGGGCTTCTTCATCGCCGGCCTCATCGTCGGCGGGTTCGTGTTCATCCTCATCGTGTGGGCGGTCTTCCGTTACCGGCGCCGGTCCGACGAGATCCCACGCCAGTCCCAGTACCACACGCTCACCGAGATCCTCTACACCGTGGTGCCGATCCTTATTGTGTTCGGGCTCTTCGCCGCCACCGTGATCGTGGAGAACACGGTCGACGCCGTGTCGCCCAAGCCATACACGACCGTGCACGTCTACGCCTTCCAGTGGGGCTGGGAGTTCCAGTACGACAACGGGGTCAAGGTGATCGGGCAGACCACCGACGCGCCCACCATGGTCATCCCCACCGACAAGACGGTGCGCGTCTACCTGCGCTCCTACGACGTCCTGCACGGTTTCTACGTACCGGAGTTCAACTTCAGCCGCTACGCCAGCCCCGGGTATTGGACGTCGTTCGATCTCAATGTCCTGCACAACGGCGTCTACCGCGGGCAGTGCACCCAGCTCTGCGGCCTCTACCATTCCTTGATGTTCTTCAACGTCCGCTCTGTGTCCGCCCCCGCCTATCAGGCCTGGCTGCAGACCACCGGGACGTTCCAGCGCAACCACCCGAACTCCGTCGGCCAGCTGCCGGCCAGCCTGCACCCCAACATCAACGGAACCGTGCCGATCTCCTCAGGGAATTCGGGCAACTCGGGCAGCGGGAACACCGGCAATACAGGAGGTGCGTTCTACGGTGACTGACGTCATCGCCCCACCCGGCGCACAAGAGCCCTCAGCACTCGAACTCCCACCCCAGGTCCCGGGCGGCGACGGTCACGAACCGCACGGCGCGCACGAGGACCACGGCCCGACCGGCGTCCTGAAGTGGCTGACCTCGACCGACCACAAGGTCATCGGCCTCAGCTACATGATCACTTCGATCGTGATCTTCTACATCGCGGGGATCATGGCGCTGGTCATGCGGTTGCAGCTCGCCTCGCCGCACTCGTCGCTGCTCAGCTTCTCGCAGTACAACCAGCTGTTCACGATGCACGGCAGCCTGATGCTCTACCTGTTTGCCGGCCCCTTCGCGTTCGGCGGCCTGGCCAACTACATCGTGCCGCTGCAGATCGGCGCGCCGGACATGGCCTTCCCCCGGCTCAACGCACTGAGCTACTGGCTCTACCTGACCGGCTCCATCACCATGCTGCTGGGCTTCTTCGTGGCCGGTGGCGCCGCGCAGTTCGGCTGGGTCGCCTACGCCCCGCTCTCGAGCGCGACGAGCTCTCCCGGAGCCGGGCCCGACGTCTGGATCATGGCGCTCGTGCTGACCGGGTTCTCGGCGATCTTCACCGGCGTCAACCTCTGCGGGACGATCTTCTACCTGCGCGCACCCGGCATGACCATGTTCCGCATGCCGATCTTCACCTGGAACATGCTGGTGACCGGGATCCTGATCCTGATCGCGTTCCCGGTGCTCACCTCGGCGCTGATCATGCTGTTCTGCGACCGCCACTTCGGCACCCACATCTTCACGGCGGTCGGCTGTCATCTCGTCAGTGGCGCCCCCGCGCCCTCGTGCGGGTCACCGTTGTTATGGCAGAACCTCTTCTGGTTCTTCGGCCATCCCGAGGTCTACATCCTCGCCCTGCCGTTCTTCGGCATCGTGACCGAGGTCCTGCCCGTCTTCTCGCGCCGGCCGGTGTTCGGGTACAAGGGCATGGTCTTCGCCACCATGGCCATCGCCGCGCTGTCGACGGGCGTGTGGGCGCACCACATGTTCACGACCGGCGCCGTACTGCTGCCGTTCTTCTCGTTCCTCAGCCTGCTGATCGCGGTGCCCACCGGCATCAAGTTCTTCAACTGGATCGGCACCATGTGGCACGGGCAGCTTAGTTTCAAGACACCGATGTTGTTCAGCATCGGGTTCCTCTTCGCGTTCCTCATGGGCGGCGTGACCGGGGTCATGCTCGCCTCGCCCCCGATCGACTTCGCCACGCACGACACCTATTTCGTCGTGGCCCACTTCCACCAGGTGCTCTTCGGCACGGCCGTCTTCGCCGGGTTCGCCGGGCTCTATTACTGGTACCCGAAGTTCTTCGGACGGATGTTGCGGGACAACCTCGGCAAGTGGCACTTCTGGCTGATGTTCATCGGCTTCTGGATCTGCTTCATGCCCCAGTACGTCGTGGGCCTGCTCGGCATGCCGCGCCGGGTGGCGTCGTACCCGTCCGATCTGGGCTGGCAGAGCTACAACATCGTGTCGACGGTCGGCGCCTTCATCATCGGAATATCGTTCGCCTTCCTGCTCGTGAACTTCGTCGTCTCGTGGCGCAAGCCCATCCCGGCCGGCAACAACCCGTGGGACGCCCAAACGCTCGAGTGGTTCACCACCTCGCCGCCGCCGCACCACAACTACACCCACCTCCCGCCGATCCGCTCCGAGCGCCCGACGTGGGACTACAACCACCCGGACCACATCGTGGTCCCCCACGGCAAGGCGGCCGGTACCAACGGGCACGGCGGCAACGGGCACGGAGGGAACGGGCAGGGCAACGGAAGGGCCAAGGAAACGGTATGAAGGTCGAGTCAATCTTCCTGCTCTTCCTGGGCGTCTTCTTCGGCATCGTCGGGCTCGTGTACTGGTTCTGGGGCTACGAGGATGGTGGCGGCATCATGTTGCTCGGCGCCACACTGCTCGGGTTCCTGCCCGGCCTCTACTATTTCTTCTGGCACCGGCGCTTCCACGGGCACGCGTACTTCTTCTGGGGCAAGGTGCACGCGGCGGGTGACCGGCCCGAGGACCGCTCGGATGCCGAGCTGGCCGACGGTGCCGGCACCATCGACTCGTTCCCCGGCTCGTCCATCTGGCCCTTCGTGATGGGCATGGGCGCCTTCATGACTGTGCTGGCGCTGGTCTTCGGCTCCTGGCTCTTCTTCATCGGGGTCCCGCTGATCATCACGGCGCTGACCGGGGTGACGGCCGAGAGCCGCCGCGGCGGGAACGTCTAGACATCCACGGGGTTCGGGCACCAAGAAGGGTGCTGCGGGTGCCGCTGTAAGGAGCTTTCCGGTGGATGTCCCCAGAAACTGCCAACCATCCTGTTTATAAACAGGCCCATGCGTAGTTTCGAGAGGCATCGACGGGTTTCCCGCACCCCGAAGAGTGCCGGAACGTCAGCTTTCCCGTGGATGTCCGCAGAAACTGCCAACCATCCCGTTTATAAACAGGCCCATGCGTAGTTTCCAGAGTCATCCTCGGGGTTCAGGCACCAGGAAGGGTGCGGGACCTCCCGCCTGCACGTATTGACCAGCCTCGGCGCGAAGAGGTCGCCGGTACCCTGAACCGATGCACCGGGCACCAGGTCAGCTTTCCCGTGCCCTCGTCACGCTCATGGCTGTCGCCACCGGTGCCGTGGTGGCCAACCTCTACTATGCGCAACCGCTGCTGCACCGGGTGGCCGGCACGTTCCACAGCGGACCGGGCCCGACGTCCTGGGTCATCACCGCCACCCAGGTCGGCTACGCCGCGGGGCTTCTGCTCGTCGTCCCCCTGGGCGACCTGCACCCGCGGCGGGGCCTCGTGGTCCGGCTCTATTGCGTCGCCGCCGTGGCCCTCGTTGCCAGTGCGCTCGCCCCAAGCCTGTGGTTCTTCACCCTCGCCTCGCTTGCGGTCGGGGGTGCCTCGGTAGCCGGTCAGGTGATGATCCCCTTCGCCGCCGACCTCGCGCCTGAGGAGCGCCGGGGCCGGGTGGTGGCGCGGATCATGACCGGGCTCCTGCTCGGCATCCTGCTCGCCCGCACCCTGTCGGGCGTGGTGGCTCAGGCGACCGGAGGGTGGCGGGCCATCTACTGGCTTTCCGCCGCTCTCATGGTGGGCTTCGCCCTGGTGCTGTGGCGGGCGCTCCCCTCGGAGGGCGCGCGTCCGCATCGCAGCTACCGCACCCTGGTCGGCTCGTCCCTCTCACTGCTCGTCACCGAGCCGGTGCTGCGCCGCCGCGCCTGGCACGGGGCGGTCGCGTTCGGTGCTTTCAGCTCGCTGTGGACCACCCTGGCCTTCCTGCTCTCGGGGAGCCCGTATCACTACTCCGCCATCCTCATCGGGCTGTTCGGCCTCGTCGGCGCGGGCGGGATCGTTGCCGCCAACGTGGCCGGCAAGCTGGCCGACTCGGCGCGGGTCACCGCCACTACCGTCGCGGCGGGCCTGCTCCTGACCGCGTCCTTCGCCCTCCTGTGGGCCGGCCGCACGTCGCTCGCCGCGCTCATCGTGGGCATCGTCGTGCTCGATATGGGCACGCAAGGAATGCAGATCACCAACCAGGCCGTGATCTACGCGCTGCGGCCGGACGCGCGCAGCCGCATCACCAGCGCCTACATGGTCTGCTACTTCATCGGCGGCGCCATCGGCTCGGTCAGCGCGGGAAGCCTGTACGCCTCGCACGGGTGGGCGGGAGTCTGCCTGCTCGGCACCGGCTTCGGCGTGCTCACGCTGGCCATGTCCGCCTACGACCGGGTACGTCCCCCGGTCGGCCGCACTCCGGCGACTCCCGAGGCCCTAAAGGATGCCGCCGGGGCGGCGGCGGAAGCCGCCGCCGCCTCCTGATCCCAGTCGTAGAGCGACCCATCGTGGGGGCGCCCTTCGCCGTCCCGGTCGCGCCCAGGCTCAGGCGTACCGTTGCGAGCCGGGCGTGGTCAGCAGCTCACCCGACTCGAGCCAGGTCTTGAGGCCCGAGAGGATCATCGGCCAGCCCCCGTAGATCTGGGAGTTGGCACCCTCGCGCATCTGGTCGTGCGTCAGGCTCACATGACACGAGTCGCCGACCTCTTCGATCTCCCACGTGACCCGGGTCAGGCCCTCGGCCCGCACGTCGTCGTCCCACGAGCAGGCCATGGTGTGGACCAGTCGGCGCGGCGGGTCGACCTCGAGCACCTCGCCCTCGCCGAGATGCACACTGTGCTTCTCCACGTCCACGCTGATCGGCGAGCCCACCTTCCACTCCGAGTTGCACGCGGCGCCGAAGTTGTACTTGGCCCGGATCTCGGGGTTGGTGATGGCGTCCCAGAGCTGTTCGGGCGTCGTCTTGATGAAGATCTCGTACACCTTTTCCATCTGCCTCTCCAATCTGTCCTTGATCTCGCTGAGCCCTGCCACCCAGGGCTCGGAGTACTTGCTGACCCAGCGGTCGTGGATGAGCCGGATCGGCACCGGGTTGAGGAAATGGAGCTTCTCCCGGCCCCGCCGGCGCGTGACGACCAGGCCGGCCCCCTCGAGCTGCTTGAGGTGCTTCATGACGCCGAAACGGGTCATGGAGAACTTCTCTTCCAACGTGCCCAGGGTCTGCCCGTCCCCTCGGAACAGCTCGTCGAGCAGCTCCCGCCGGGTGGGATCGGCCAGTGCCTTGAACACTTCATCCACTTCAAGGACTATATGTGACCTTTTAGTCACATGTCAAGACCTTATCTCGGCCTGCTGCTGCCCTTCCCGCCGCCAAACTCCTACCGCCGAGCCTCGAAGACCTCCCACTCGCCTGGGATCCCCTTGAACTCGGCCTTCCCCCGCTGTTCGAAGCGAATGGAGCTGGCGGCGCACTCCCGGCGGACGGCGTCGGACACGAGCACCTGACACCCTTCTGCGTGCGCAGACAGGCGCTGGGCGAAGTGCACCGCCAGCCCGGACAGGTCGTTGCCCATCCGCGACACCTCACCGACGTGCACGCCGGCCCGTATCTCCAGGCCGAGGCCCGTCATCGACTCCATGGCGGCCAGCGCGCAGAGAATGGCAGCCTCGCTCTCGTCGAAGGCGACGAGGAAGCCGTCGCCGGTGCACTTGATCTCGTGGCCGCCACACTTGTCCATGTGCTTGCGCATCCGTTCGTTGTGCTGGTCGATGAGCGCGCTCCAACGTTCGTCACCGAGCGAAGCGGCCACGGGCGTCGAGTCGACGATGTCGGTGAACAGCATGGTCGTGGTCGTGCGGTCGACGAAGACGGTCCGGGTCCCGGTGATGAACGGCTCGACGGCGTCGATGACCGCGTCGGAGTAATTCAGCAGGAAGTTCTGGTCCCTCCCCGGAACCAGGGCCAGACGTGCTCCGGGAATGGACTCGGCGATGTAACGGCCGAAGACCACCGGAATCATAAAGTTCTCCTCGAGGTGCACGACCAGCGTGGGCGCCGTGATCGTCGGCAGGACGTCGCGGATGTCGTAGTGCCGGTTCAGGTTGAAGAGGGTGACGGCCTGGCTCCGGCTGGTCGACCCCAGCTCGAACCGTGGGGTCTTCATCTCGGGCCTCGGGCGAGCCCAAAAGTTCGTGATTCTCCCCTCCCCCCAGTTCTCGCGGTAGCGCTCCTCGAGGTGGTTGAGGATGTCGTCCGTGAAACCGATGGGATAGTCGTCGGCGCGTTCGAGGCGAGCCCACGTGTTGCAGAGAACCAGCCGTTGCACAGGATGCCGTGCGGCGTAGACAGCGGCCACGGCGCCGCCGTTGTGGGACCCGAAGAGCACCGGATCCCGCACATCCGCTGCGGCGATGACGGACTCGAGGTCGGCCACCAGGTCGTCGAGCGACGGCACCGCGGAGGGATCGATCGGATCGGAATAACCCATGCCGCGTTGGTCGTACGTGATGAGCCGCGAAAAGCTGGCCAGCCTCCGCAGGCCCCGGCTGATCGACGCCTCCTCCCAGAACTGGGTGGTTGCGACGGACCCCCCGACAAAGACGATGTCGGGTGGGCCGGCGCCGGCCTCTTGGAAGGCGAGATTGATGGGGCCGCGGCGGGCGAACTTGATGTCAGGAGAAGTGAGCATCCGCTCCCTCACTCACTGAACGGCGGTGGCCACGGCACCCTTGCAGTGTTGCACCCCGCGTTGGGACGCGAAAGGCCTGCCGATCACCAACTTGCATTTTCCAGCCTGTCACATGCGCATTGCAGTAACGTGCCGAGCATGCCAATGGCCGAACCAATCAAAACGAAGACCGAGCGGGTCGTGGGCAATTCCGAGTCGGGCAGCTACCGCGAAGCGCAAAGCGTGGCGGGTCGGGCTGGCTCCCTCAAAGAGGCCGTCGAGATCTCCAACTTCCTCGACGGTTTCGAGGAGCACCAGCGACGGGAAGTGCTCGCTGTGCTCGAGGCACTCCCTGCCGACGTCGACGCAGCGTTCATGGCGTCGCTCCGCGGTGCGCTCGACGCCAACAAGAAGATCGCCTTCCAGTGGCGTGAAGGGGCGTTTGCCCACGAGGCCACGACCGACGCGGACGGCACGGTGCGGCTGTGGCTGCAGTGTCCGCGGGGCGACACCTTCACCGAGAAGTCGTAAGCGGGAGTTTGCGCGTCAGACTCCGGCCGGAGGCACCGCGAATATCGGCGCCAGGACCGGTCGCAGCACCCGGCGCAAAGACGCGCGCAGCGCGTCGTCGTCCTCGACGGGAAACACCGTGTCGCGGGTGAGGATGAACGAGAGCCCGAGCCGTGCGGCGATCTCGGCCAGCTCTTGGGCGTGTTGCGGATCGAGGTCGGCGCCGACGGCGCTCGCCTGGGCCGCCAACGACTGACGGGTGAGGGCGACCAGGGGTCCCGCTTTCGTCGTGAGGAACGGGAGGATCGTCGCCGGGTCGGTGCGCAGCAGCTGCTCGACCAGGGAGCTGCGCAACGCGGCCAGGCCCGCGAGCGCCGCCTCGACGATCCCGTCCTCCACCGACGCCGCGGCGGCGGCCGCCTCGGTGATCCGTCCGATGGTGCCCCGCAGCTCACGCGCCAACACGGCGTGAACGAGATCGTCACGCGACGAGAAGACACGGTAGACGCTGGTGCGTCCGATGGCGGCGCGCTCAGCGACGTCCTCCATGCTCCAGCGCTTCAAGCCGTAGGTCAGCATGAGGTCGCTGGCCGCATCGAGGATCCGCTCGTCAGCCGACCCGGCGACCGCCACCGCGGCGAACGCGCCCAACACGGGCTCGAACTCGAGGGTCACCCTGCGCCGCGCCAACGCTCAGGCCGCCTTTTGCGTCAGGGCCCGCTCGCGCTGCCAACCCGCCAGCGCCCGAGGCTGCCATCGGACCGACGCCGGCACCAGGGGCCAGACGCGCCGCACCGCGAGCTCCACTGCGCTGAGCGTCACCGCGTCGACGCCCGACCACGGGATGTCGAAGCGATCCCGCACGACGGGCGGCAGACCGCCGAAAGCCGAGAGCCGGACCACCCGTAACACCGACAGCCGCACCGGGGCTGTCCGCACCAGCGGCCGCAGAAGTGCCAGTTGCGGCGGCAACAAAGGCTCGGCGCTCAGCTGCGGATGGCGCAGCGTGTCGAGCACCCACGCCGCTGCCTCGTTGAGCTCGAGCACCTCGGCGCAGTAGTGGTCCCACTTCTCCTGGAACGCGGCCCGGTCCGGCGGGACGGCACGGTCGCTCACGCCGTAGCGGCGGTACCACTCGACACCCTCCTGGTACAGCTGCTCGCGCTCGTCAGGGCTCAATCGGTGCTCGTCGAAGCGGTCGGCCACCTGCTCGGCCATGTACTGGAACGTGGCGTGTGCCCACCAAAACGTCTCGGGGTCGAGGGCGTGGTAGCGGCGCCCCTGCTCGTCCTGCCCCTTGATCGTGCGGTGGAAGTCCCGGACCTCGCGGCCCGCCGTCACGGCGTCCGGTCCGTCGTACAGCGCGCCCAAAATGCGCGGCAACGAGCGGAACACGCGCCCGTAGGGATCCCCGAAGAAGTCCGAGTGCTCGAGCACCCCCGCGCCGATGGCCGGGTGCAGGAGCTGGAGGACACCGATGGTGGCCCCGAGGAAGGCGATACGCGTGTCGCCGGCCCAACGCCACAGCAGCGAGTCGGGGCCCAGCTCCAGACGGTCGCCGTCGGGCGTGCGCCCTGCGTGGCTGCCGTTCCGGTACATACACACAATTTATGTACCTTCATGTGAACAGGCAAGGCCGGAGGGGGATCAGGGCCACAGCCAGGAGTTACGACCGGCCCGATGGACAGCGTGGTCCGCTGATCACCTCGGTGTGGCCGACGTCGGCCGGGCCCGGGCCTCCTATGGGGCGATGTCGTGGTCGGGCGAGTCGCCCGACGGGAGGTCCTCTGGTCCTCGGCCGGCCGGACTTAACCGGCTGTTCTGGCCACGACCGCCGGCCGGCGCCGCCACGTGTCCACGCAGCCGGGCGAGCAGAACAGCACGACCGCCCCGCGGACGTCGTGGGCGATCTCCTCGGCGGTGTCGTCGGTCAGGGGCAGCCCGCAGATCGGATCGCGCGAGCTGTCGTTGGAGTCGCAGGCCATCCGGATGCTCGAGGCCGGCACCGGGTTCTCCACCCCGCGCAAGGCGACTTGGGTCTGCGCGGTGACGAGGCCCCAGCTGGGCAGGTGGTCGAGGACGGCCGGCGCAGTCAGCGCCTCTCCCGGAGCGGCTAGGTCGCACAAGCGTGAGGCGACGTTCACGCAGTGGCCGACGTAGTCGTCTCCCTCCATGAGGATGACGTCCCCCGACGTGATGCCCGAGCGGATGGAGACAGTCTCGACCGGACCGGCGACCTCGCCGACGACGTAGTGCAGCTCCAGGACCGTCTCGAGCAATGGGCGAGTGTCGACGCACACGAGCATGACGCCGTCGCCGAGCCACTTCGCGATGCGGACGCCTCGTCGCGCGCAGATGTCCCGGAGCAAGGCCCGGAAGGCGGTCAACACGTCGACGGCGCGCTCGTCGCCCTCGGTCTCGGTCAGCGCGGTAAACCCCGAGACGTCGATGAAGGCGAAGCTGCGATGCACCCGCACGACCTGATGCTGCCATGCACCCCCGTTCTGCGCCCAATTGGCTGCGGTCGTGGGCACGACGGTTCGGGCGCCGGCTCCTACGATGGCCTGATGACGTCTCCACGGGTGGCGACCGCGCGGTCAGGGGTCTGAGGTGGGCCAGCTCGATGGCAAGGTCGTCCTGGTCAGCGGCGGCGCCTCCGACATAGGCCGGGCCACCGTCCGGCTCGTTGCGGCGGAGGGTGCGGCCGTCGCCGTGGGCGACGTCGCCCTCGACGGTGCCCGGGCGGTGGCCGAGGAGGTCGCCGCCGCCGGCGGGCGGGCCGTCGGTGTGCGCTGCGACGTGCGCGAGGAGGAGTCCGTCGCGGCGTTCGTCGATCTCGCCACGGGCCGCTTCGGCGGCATCGACTGCGTGGACCACAACGCCGCCTGGAGCCACCCACGCCTCGACACCGACGCGGTCGGCGTGGACCTCGGGGTGTGGGAGCGCGCCATCGAGATCACGACGCGCGGCGCGCTGTTGTTGGCGCGCCACGCCATTCCGGCCATGGGGGCGCGCGGTGGCGGGTCGATCGTCACGATCTCGTCGGGGACCAGCACCATCGGCGAGTCGACCCGCGTCGCCTACGGGGTGGCCAAGGCCGCCCTCAACCAACTCACCCGCCACCTCGCCACCCGCTACGGCGTCGACGGCATCCGGGCCAACGCCATCGCACCGGGCTTCGTCCTCACCGCGACGGCCGCGGCCAACGTGCCGGCGAACATCCAGGACCGCCTGGCCGGCGCCAACCCGCTGCGGCGGCTGGGGACGCCCGAGGACATCGCCCGGGTGGTGGTGTTCCTCTGCAGCGACGCCTCCTCCTACGTCAACGGCCAGGTGATCCACGTGGACGGCGGGCATCAGATCGCGGGGATGATGTAGGTGCGTCGTGGCTGAGCCGACCCCGGTCGCCCTCGTCACCGGTGCCAGTCGCGGCATCGGGCGCTGTGCCGCCGTGGCCCTGGCCCGTCGGGGCTTCGACGTGGTCATCACGGCGCGCACCGTGCACGAGGGCGACGGCCTGGCCCACGCCTCGAGCGCGCTCGCCCCGGACGACCCGGTGCCCATCGCCGGCAGCCTCGACACGACGGCCGCGGAGATCGAGGCGCTGGGGCGGCGGTGCCTGCCCGTGCGCATGGACCTGATGGAGCGATCGTCGGTCGAGGGGGTGGCCCACGAGGCGCTCGCCACGTGGGGCCGGGTCGACGTTCTGGTGAACAACGCCATCTACCAGGGGCCCGGGACGATGGACCGCATCCTCGACCTCCCCCTCGAGCTGGCCGAGCGCTGTCTGGTCGGCGACTACCTGCACCCGCTCCTCCTCACCCAGCTCCTCCTCCCCCAGATGCTCGAGCGTGGCCGGGGTCGCCTGGTCAACATGCTCTCCGAGGCCGCCTTCACCACCCCACCCGCGCCGGCGGGGTCGGGCGGCTGGGGCGTCGCCTACGCCGCGGCCAAGGCCGCGTTCCACCGGGTGACCGACATGTGCCACGTCGAGTTCGCGTCCCAGGGCATCTGGGCCTTCTCGATCGCGCCCGGCCTGACGCTCACCGAGTCGATGCGCGCCTCGGGCACGGACAAGGTGCTCGTGGCCGCCGGCCACGTCCCCGCGCCACCCGACGTGGCCGGCGAGGTGGCCGCTTGGCTCGGCGACGACCCGGACGCGGGGCCGTACGCGGGCCAGATGGTCTCGTCGCGGTCGCTCTGCAAGGAGCTCGGCCTGGTCGAGGGCTGGCCTCCGCCGAGGCGCGCCGAGCCGGCTAGGGATTCCGACCGGCCCGGGGCAGGCCCATCGGATTAGGGAACGGCAGGACGCCCGAGTCTGCGACGTCGGCCGCGCACGCCGCCAACGCGCCGTGGAGCTCGGCTAGCGCCCCGTCGCTCAGGTCTCGGAAGGCCGGTGCGGCCAGCCGGTCGGTCAGCTCCTCGACCTCGCCGTGGAGGGTGCGGCCGGCATCGGTGGCGCGCCCGTCCCCGTGGAGCAGTCCGCGCGCGGCCAGCGCGGCCGTGGCGGCCTCCCACTCTTCTGCGCTCCAGCCGCGGTTGTCCCGCAGGACCTCGACCGGGACGGCCTTGGTGCCCGCCGCCAGCAGGTGAGCGCCGATGGCGTCGACACCGTGGGCCACCAGCGCCGCCACGTGGCCGTCACCCCGGTGCTCGCGCAGGGTCGTGCAGGCCTGCCAGGCCTCGGCCAGGCCTCCGGTGCCGAGCGCGGGGGCGATCACCGGCCACAGCTCGCGGTTGGGCCCCGCCATGACCCGGCCCGAGCCGTCACAGCCGGCTACCGCCCGGCGCAGCAGCGGCAGAGCGGCCACCAGCGCGGACCTGGCCTCGACGCCGCACCGCTCGGCGAGCGCCTCGGCAGCGGCGATGGCGCGCACCCGGCACAGCGTGGTCGGTTCCACCACGTCCCAACAGCCCGGGACCGCCTTCGCCACCATGGCGGGGTGGAAGTTGTAGAAGGCGCCGGCGACCAGGCCGGCTCCGGCCCGCCCCAAAGGAGCAGCCCGGGCGGCGAAGTACCCCGACCAGAACCCCCGCAGCCCCGCCTCGCGGAGCGAGGTGCGGCACCCGTCGTCGAAGTAGGTGACGGCGTGGATCGTCTCGAACGCGACCCACAGGTCCCGAGCCCCAGGGCGGGCCGGGCGCTGGCTCAGCGCGTGACCTGGCGCACGCCCGTGGGCGAGCTCTCCGGCTGGCGCTCGCGGTCGCCGTTCTCGAGCGGCTCAATGTCGATGAACTCCGGCACGTACTCGGGATCCAGCTCGGTCCGCTCGTCGTCGGGACGGGGGGCCGCCGGAACGGTGGAGTACTCGCCCTCGGCGGACCGCCGCACGATCACGGCTCTCTTGCGCTTGCCGATGCCGTGGACGCCCTGCATCTCCCTGCAGAGCTGGTAGCTCACGAACGCCGCGACGATCGGGACCACGAACGTCGCAATTCGGAAGAACCAAAGGGTGGCGTTCAGAGAGACGTGGAAGAAATTAGCCAAAATGTCGGTCGAGCTGGCCGCGAACAACGTGAACATGAACGAGAACATGGCGACACCGGCCGCCGTGCGCTTGGGGCGGTCACGAGGCCGATCGAGCAGGTTGTGCATGTTGTGGTCACCGGTAATTCTGCGTTCCAAACCCGGATAGAGGAGCCAGAGAGTGATCAGCAGCGTCGGGAACAGGACTGCGGGTAGGAACACTTCGAGCGGCACGGTGTGACCAAAGCCGGAGAACTCCCACGACGGCATGATTCGGAGGGCGCCGTCCAACATGCCCATGTACCAGTCCGGCTGCGAAGCGTACGAGATCTTGGATGGGTCGTAGGACCCGAACTGCCAGATCGGGTTGATCTGGGCGAAGGCGCCGAGCAGCGCGGTGACGCCGGTCACCATGAAGAGGAACCCCGTCGTCTTCGCCATGAAGGTCGGGAACATCGGCGAGCCGACCACGTTGCGCTCGGTCCGGCCCTCGCCCTTGAACTGCGTGTGCTTCTGGCGCACCAGGAGTGCGAGGTGGACGGTGATCAGGCCCAGCAGAACCAGCGGGATGAGCAAGACGTGGACGATGAAAAGCCGCGGGATGATGGTGCCGTTGCCCGGGAACTGGCCACCCCAGAGGAACGAGACGAAATAGCTGCCGATGAAGGGTTGGGACTCGGCGATGGAGTAGCCGATCCGGAGACCGGTGCCCGAAATGAGGTCGTCCGGCAGCGAGTAACCGATGAAACCTTCGAGCACCGCCAGGACCAGCATGATGATCCCGATGGTCCAGTTGAGCTCGCGCGGCTTGCGGAACGCCCCGGTGAAGAAGATGCGGGCCATGTGCACGATGATGGAACCGACGAAGATGTCCGCCGCCCAGTGGTGCATCTGGCGGATGAGCAAACCACCGCGCACGCCGAACGAGATGTTGACGGTCGACTGGTAGGCCTCCGAGACACGCTGCCCACGCAATGGAGCGTAGGAGCCGTGGTAGAGGACCTGGCTGGCCGACGGCACGAAATAGAGCGAGAGGAAGATGCCTGTGGCCAGCAGGACGACGAAGGAGTACAGGGCGATCTCGCCCAGCATGAACGACCAGTGGTCCGGAAAGATCTTGTCGAGAAAGACGCGCCCGCCCTTGGCCACGCCAAACCGCTCGTCGAGTTCGTCGACGACCTTGCTGACGCGGCCATAAGGGCCCATCGCCTGCTTGGTGCTGCGCTTCGTCCTGGTGGCGGCGTCGCTCATGTGGTCCGCTCGAAGAAGCCCGGTCCGATCGGTTGATCATAGGGCGCCGTAGCGATGAGGTACCCCTGCTCGTTGTAGCCGAGGGGTAGCTGGGGTAGCGGTCGTGGGGCCGGCCCGAACTGGGGCACGGCGCCGTTGCGGACGTTGAACATCGACTGGTGGCATGGGCAGACCAGCAGCTCGAGTTCCTGCTCGTAGAGCCCGACCGGACACCCGAGGTGTGTGCAGACCTTGGAATAGGCGACGTAGCCGTCGGGGGTCCAGTTCTCTCGACCGGGCATGGTGGGAGGGACGAGCGGTTGGTCCGAGACCCTGATCAGCACGGTCTGGTCCGTGGCCAGGCCCGAGTCGGTGAAGGTCACCCCTCCGTTCGCATCCACGCGCATCTGGTTGCGTGGGTACACGGTCATGATGCCGCCGGGTACCAAGGTGTCCCGGCGGACAGGGCGCCCGTTGGAGTCGACCAGGACGCTGCCAGCGGTCCAGTCGGTCACGTCGAGCTCATCCTTGGGGAGCGGGCCGAGAGAGCGGATCAGCGGGAACGCCAGCACGATCCCGAAGATCCCGGCGCCGGCGGCGAACAGGCCGCCCAGCACCTTGCGCCGCCTCACGACCACCGCCGTACGCTCGACCAGGGCAGCGGACATCGAGTCACGCTCTTCGGGCGTCGAAGCCAAGAGATGGCGCTCCTCGACGAAAGGTCCCTGCGGCATGAGGTACTTGCCCCAGGCGGTGACCCCGAAACCGAGGGCGAACAATCCGCCCCCGAGCGCTCCACCGAACGTCCACGCGTTCCAGTTCTGCCAGTAGGCGGCACCGGCCACGGCGAAGAGAACGATGGCCACGACGAAGATCAAGGCGATGATGTTCTCGACCCGTTTGGGGTGGCGCGCGGCGTCGCCCATGTGCGGGTCGCTCAGCGCGGCGACCGGCATCGGCACCCGGGTCCGGGAGGCCTGGTGGTCGTCGTCGCTCACGCGCGTTCTCCGATCCAGAAGCAGATGAGAGCCAGGCCACCCACCCCGATCAGCAGCGCCACGAAGCCCTCGGCCACCGGACCCACGCCGCCGAGGGAGAAGCCGCCCGGGTTGGTCGGGTGCTGCAGCCGGCCCGTCACGTAGGAGGTGATGTCACGCACCTGGGCGTCGGACAAATTGCCCGAGAAGCGCGGCATGTTCGCCGGTCCGGTCCGGATGGCCTCCACCACCTGTTGCGCGGTGATCGAGCGGTTCTGCAGGGTGGGCGCGTTGGTGCCGAAGGCCAACGCGTCACCTGCCCCGGTGATGGTGTGGCAGGCGGCGCAGTTCAAGGAGAACAAGTCGGCCCCGACGGACTGGTCGGCGCCGGCCAGGTGGGGGGACGGCACCGCCGGCACCGCGGGGTCGAGCGAGTTGACCCAGGCCGCGAGCTCGAGTGCCTGCAGAGGCGTGAGGCGGGTCGGCCGGCGCTCCGCCTCGACGGCCTTGACGTCGGCCGCCGGCATCCGGCCCGAGCTCACCCAGAAGTCGACCGTGGCGGCGCCCACCCCCTGGAGGTTGGGGCCGATGGTGGCCTGGCCCAACGGGCCGACGCCGTTGGCCTCGTTGCCGTGGCAGCTCGAGCAGGTCTGGGCGAACAGCTGGCGCCCGGCGGCGATGTAGGACCGCGGCGGATTGGCGTAGGTGATGGAGTTGTTGCCGTACGCCACCAGGTGCCCGCCTTGGCAGATCAGGTTCGTGCTGGTGAACGGGTTACCCGTGTTGGGGACCGGGCTGACGCCCTTCGTGTTGACGGGCCCGCACGCCTTGAGCAGCGTCCTCGGATTCGTGGAGACCCGTGTCGTGTCCGCGTGACCGCTCGCTCCGGCGGTGGTCCCTGGGAAGAACACGGCCAACGACGCCATGGCCGCGACTCCGAGGAGCCCGGCCGGCAGGAGGAACCGGGCGCGAAATGTCCTCTTCTGGTGTGCGCGCACGCCTCGCATGCCTACTTGAGAAGGAACAGGCAACTGTAGAGACCAACCCAGACGATGTCGACGAAGTGCCAGTAGTAGGAGACCCCTTGCATCGCGGAGAGCTCACCGGGGTCGCCGCCGACGTCCCCGCGCATGCGTCCCAGCAGGAACACCATGGCCACCAGGCCGATGAAGACGTGCAGGCCGTGCAGTCCGGACATGATGTAGAAGAGCGAGCCGTACGAGTTCGTGTACCAGCGCGTCGGGCTGAACAGCCACTCGTATGCCTGGTTCCCCAAGAAGGCGACGCCGAGGATGATCGTCGCCCCGATCCAGATGCGCGCCGAACGCCGGCGCCGCCACTCCGTCTGGAAGACGGCGTACTGCATGGTGAAGCTGGACGACACGAGGATGAGGGTGAAGAAGCCCGCCCGGAGCGTGTCGAGACTTGTGCCCGCCGGCGGCCACGGCCCCACCGTGTTGGCGCGGATCGTGAAGAACGCCGCGAAGAGCCCGCTGAAGAACATCAGCTCGGACCCGAGCCAGATCATGACCCCCACGGCCAACATGGGCGGACGGTCGTGAATGATTCTGCCCTGAGGCGCGGGGACCTCCGCCGAAACTGCCTGCGTCACAGCGCAATTTCTAGTCGACCGGGTCCGGAGGGCGCCAACTAGGGGGTGGGGCAGTCCCGTCCCGGGTCGAGGGGGTGAATTCCCAGGTCAGACGAGTGCGACCGGCAACGGGTCCGCGTGCAGGAGGGCGAGCCGTTTCGTCGGTCTGGTCATGGCCACGTAGAGGGTCCGCAGCCCCCGCGTGGTCGGAACCGGCGGGCCCTCGCCGGCGCCGTCGACCCCTACGGCGGTGATGCGCGCCGGCTCCACGACGATGACCGAGTCGAACTCGAGGCCGTTCGTTTCGTCGGCCGGGAGCACGACCAGGCCCGCGGCCAGCCCCTCACCGGCAGGGTCGCGCGGGTCGACCGGCTCGAGGCCGGCGTCGTCGAGGGCGCGGCTGAGCTCCGGCAGCATGACCGCAGGCCCGAGGACGGCCACCCTGCCGGGCGCGACGGCAGCAACCTCTTGCCGCGCCAACTCGACCAGCCGCGCCGGCAGGCCGGCGCGCGAGATCGGGACGAGACGCGGGGCGAAGCCGGACTGGCGCACCGGCCGGGGGGGCGAGATGGCCGGCGCCGCGACCGCCAGAACCTTGGCCGCCAGCGCCACCACCTCTGCGGGCGTCCGGTAGCTCACCGTGAGCTCGACCAGTCGCGGCGGGCGCTGCGGGCTCAGGTGGCGGGTGATGTCGTCCCAGCCCTGCGGCGCCCACGGTCCGGTGGCCTGCGCGATGTCGCCCACCACGGTCATGGAACCGGAGAGTGAGCGCCGCGCCAGCATGCGGAGCTGCATGGGCGAAAGATCCTGGACCTCGTCGACGACGATGTGGCCGAAGGAGCGGATCTCTTCGTCCGAGCCGTTGGCGGAGCTCGCCACGGGCAGCGGAGACGGCGCGAGGCCCTGGGGCCAGAACCCCACCTCTTGCGCCAGCGCGTCGTCGTTGCGCAGGACGCGGGCGCGCTGCTGTCGCACCCCGCGCCGGGGGCCGAGCAGCGTGCGCGCTTCGTCGATGAGTGCGGTATCGGCGAGGGTCCACGGCACGGCCTCCAGCGAGGCGCTGCGTGGCCGGTAGAGCCGCAGCGCGTCGGCCGGGTCGAGGATGCCTTTGGCGGCGGCGGCGAGCAGCGGCCGCGCGCCGAGCAGGTCGTGCAGGAACTCGTGCGGCGACAGACGCGGCCACATCCGGTCGAGCGCCTCGACCACCTCGGGCACGCGGCGCAGCCGCTGGGCCAGGTCGTTCTGCTCCTCCTGGCTCGGCGCCTCCTCGGATGCCGCCCCCGCTCCCCGCGTCATGCGTTCCCGGTAGGCGTCCGACAGCGCGCGCACCACCTGGGCCTCGACGTAGCGGCGGCGCGAGTTGTGGGTGCCCGGGCGTCGGCGTGCCGCCGCGACGATCTCCTCGGTCGTGTGCGCGCGCAGGCGGAGGACGCCCGCCCCGAAGGGGATCTCGACGTCGTCTCGCAGCGGCCTCTGACGGGTGCGCACCGCCCTCGCCAACACCTTCACCATCCGCACATCGCCTTTCAGCGTGGCGACAAAGGGGTCGTCGACGCCACGCACGCGCACCTCGGAAACGAGGCCCGCCACCGTCGACAGGCTCACGCCCGTCTCGCCCAACGACGGCAACACTTGTTCGATGTAGCGGAGGAACAAGGGGTTCGGCCCCACGACGAGCACGCCTTGGCGTTCCAACGGGAAGCGATGCGTGTAGAGGAGGTAGGCCGCCCGGTGCAGCGCGACCGCGGTCTTCCCCGTCCCGGGTCCCCCCTGCACGACGAGGACGCCTGCGAGCGGAGAGCGGATGATCTCGTCCTGCTCGCGCTGGATGGTCGAGATGATGTCGCCCATGTGCCCGGTCCGGGCCTGGCCGAGGGCCGAGAGCAGCGCGCCGGGACCGCCGAGGACCATCCCGTCGGAGAGCAGGCGCTCGCCCCCGGCGTCGTCCTCCGAGGTCGCGGCGGTGACCCGCGGCGCCGTGCCGTTGCCCGGGTCGACGAAGTACTCGTCCTCGAGCCCGAGGACGGTGCGGCCGCGCACGGCCAGGTGCCGCCGCCGCGCCAGGCCCTGGGGGTCGAGCCCGGTGGCCCGATAGAAGGGCTCCGCCACCGGGGCTCGCCAGTCGACCACCAGGGGCTCGTGGTCGGGGCCGGAAACGGCCAGGCGCCCGATGTGGAACGACTCGCCGAACGGCCCGTCGGCGTCCGCGCCGTCGCCCGGCTCGGGCAGGCGGTCGATGCGCCCGAAGTACAGCGCCTGGTCGCCGATGTCGAGCTGGTCGAGCCTGGCCAGGCTGGTGCGCACCACGATGTCGCGCTCGGTGCGGGACTGGAAGGTGCCCCCCCGGCCGAGGTCCAGGACGCCTTGGAGCATCTGGCGAGCCTCGCCCCGCATGAACTCCAACCCGTCGTAGGCACGGTCCAGGAACTCCTGCTCATCCTGCAGATCGGGATCGACCGGCACCTCTCCCCTTTCTCCCCCGTGCCTGCGGGGAAACGGTTGATTTTAGACGGCCGGCAGCGCCCCGGAGGCCAGGGTGGTCACGCCTACGATGAGCCGGACGGGAAGGCGGACCGAAAGGATTGGCATGCTCATCTCGACCATGAACGACATCCCGGGCTACAAGGTCACCTCGGTGCTCGGCGAGGTCTTCGGCCTGACCGTGCGCTCGCGCAACGTCGGCTCCCAGTTCGGCGCCGCGTTCAAGTCCCTGGCCGGGGGAGAGCTGAAGGGCATGACCAAGAACCTCCAGCTGAGCCGGGAGGACGTGGTGGGCCGCATGGTGGAGGAGGCGGAGGCCCGCGGGGGCAACGCCGTGCTGGCCATGCGCTTCGACACCTCGGAGATGGGCGGGAACTGGACCGAGATCTGCGCCTACGGGACGGCGGTCGTCATCGAGCCGCTCGGGTGAGCCCTGCGGCAGACGCCGTGCCCGACCTGGTGCGGGCCTGCCGACGGGAACCGGTGGCCCGCACGCCGGTGTGGTTCATGCGGCAGGCCGGCCGGTCGCTACCCGAATACCGACGGGCGCGCGGCGAGGGCTCCATCCTGGCGGCGATCGAGGACGCCGACCTGTCGGCGGAGCTGACGCTGCAACCCGTGCGGCGCTACGGCGTGGATGCGGCGGTCCTGTTCTCCGACATCGTCGTGCCGCTGCACGCAACCGGGTTCGGGGTCGAGATCGAGCCGGGCCGCGGCCCGGTGGTCGCCCGCCCCTTCCGCAGTGCGGACGACCTGGCGCGTCTGCGCCCGTTCGTCCCGGAGGCCGACGCCCCGTACGTCGCCGACGCCGTGCGCCTCGTGGCCAAGGAGCTCGCCGGCAGCGGGGTCGCCCTCATCGGGTTCGCCGGGGCCCCCTTCACCGTGGCCAGCTACCTCGTCGAGGGTGGTCCCTCTCGCACCTTCGCCAAGGTCAAGGCGCTGATGTACGCCGATCCGGCGCTCTGGCAACGGCTGACGGACCGGCTGGCCGCGGACGCCGTGGCGTCGCTGCGCGCCCAGGTCGAGGCGGGCGCCCAGGCCGTCCAGCTCTTCGACAGCTGGGCCGGGTCTCTGGCGCCGGACGAGTACGCACGCTTCGCCCTGCCCGCCACCCGTGCCGTGCTGGCGGGCGTCGCGGACCTCGGCGTCCCGGCCATCCTCTTCGGCGTGGGCACGGGCGAGCTGCTCGGGCTGATGGGGAGCGCCGGTTCCGAGGTCGTCGGGGTCGATTGGCGTGTGCCGCTCGACGACGCGCGCCGACGCGTGGGCGCCGGCCACGCGCTGCAGGGCAACCTCGATCCCGCGTTGTGCCTCGCCCCGTGGGCCGTCGTCGAGGACGCGACACGCGCCGTGCTGGCGCGCGCGGACGACGGGACGGGCACGGGCCACGTCTTCAACCTCGGCCACGGCGTGCTGCCCGAGACGGATCCGGGGATCCTGGCCGCCGTCGTGGACCTCGTGCACCACGAGACGCAGCGACGGTGACCGTCGGGGTGCTCCTCATGGCTCACGGCACGCCGTCGAGCCCCGACGAGATCGGTCCTTTCTTTACGCGCATCCGCCACGGGCGGCCACCGACGCCCGAACAGCTGGCCGACCTCGAGTCCCGGTATCGCGCCATCGGCGGCCTGTCACCCCTCACCGAGCGCACCCGTGCCCAGGTCGACGGCGTGCGCGCCGCGCTCGAGCGCGACGCGCCGGGGCGCTACGTCGTCGCCTTCGGTGCCAAGCACACTGACCCGCTCATTGAGGAGGCCGCGGCCGCGCTCGGCGCGGCCGGCCACGAACGGGTCATCGGGTTGGTGCTGACGCCGCACGGATCGTCCATGGGATCGCAGGAATACCTCGACCGCGCTGGCGCGGCTGTGGGCGAGACGCCGTTCGTCGCGGTGGCCCCGTGGTACGCGGACCCGCGGCTGGTCGACCTGCTGGGAGCGCGTGTCACGGAGGCGCTGGCCACCGTCTCGGGCCGTCGGCGCGTCATCTTCACCGCGCACTCGCTACCCGAACGCATCCGCGCCTCGGGTGACACCTATCCGGAGCAGCTGGAGGAGTCGGCGCGGCTGGTCGCGGCGGCGGCCGGCCTGGACGAGTGGCAGGTGGCGTGGCAGAGCGCGGGCAGGACACCCGAGCCGTGGCTGGGGCCGGACGTCCGGGACGTGGTCCGCCGCCTGGCCGACGAGGGAGCGACAGACGCCGTCGTCGTGTGCCCGATCGGGTTCGTGGCCGACCACCTCGAGATCCTCTACGACCTCGACCTCGAGCTGGCCGAAGTGGCCGCGGCGGGCGGCCTGGTGTACGCGCGCACGGCGTCGCTCAACGACGACCCCGCCTTCCTGCGCGTGCTGGCCGACCTGGTGGTGGCCGCGGACACCGGGACCTGACCTGTCCGGGAAACGGGTCTGTGTCGTCGGCGGCGGCATCAGCGGCCTCGCCGCGGCCTGGGAGCTCACGAGCGGCGCGGCGGCCGACGGCGCGCTCGAGGTCGTGGTGCTCGAGGCGGCGGACGCGCTCGGAGGCGCGCTGCGCAGCGACGTCTTCGGTGGCCGCGTCGTCGACATGGGCCCGGACGGGTTCCTCGGCCGACGGCCCGAAGCGGTGCAGCTCTGCCGGGAGGTCGGCCTCGGCGACGCGCTCGTCCCGATCGCGGCACGGGGCGCGTCGGTGTGGGCGCGGGGCCGGCTGCGGGCGCTTCCCCCCGGCCACGCGCTCGGGATCCCGACCCGCTTCTGGTCCACGGCCCGCACCGGCATCCTGGGGTTCGCCGGCGTGGCGGGGCTGGCCCGTGACGCCCTGTTGCCCCGGCCCGACGTGCGGGGCCCGATCGGCGACCGTGCCATCGGTCCCCTGGTGGCACGCAAGCTGGGCCGCCAGGTCGTCGACACCCTCGTGGACCCACTGATCGGGGGCATCCACGCGGGGTCGGTGGACGACATGTCCGCCGCCGCCGTCTATCCCCCACTGCTGGCGGCGGCACAGCGGAGGGGCAGCCTCATGCGCGCCCTGCGCGCCGAAGTTCCGGCACCCGACCCCGACGGCTCGCCGCTCTTCTGGTCGCTCGAGAGCGGCATGGCCTCGCTGGTGCAGGCGCTCGTCTCCCAGCTGCGCGCCCGGGGTGTCGACTTCCGGCTGTCCAGCGCGGCCGACGGGCTCGAGCCGGCCGGCCAAGGGTGGCGCGTCACCGCCGGCGGGTGGTCGGGCCAAATGGACGGAGTCGTGCTCGCCACGCCGGCCGGGGCGACTGCCCCGCTGTTCCGGCCGCTCGACGACGAGACGGCGGACCTGCTCGACGCGATCGACTCCGCGTCGGTCGTCGTCGTGACGTTCCGGACCGGGGCGGATTGCCTCCCGGGCGAACCCTTCGGCACCGGCTTCCTCGTGCCCCGGCGCAGCACCCCGGCCGGGCGCGACCCCTGGGCCGTGACGGCCTGCACGTACCTCGACCGCAAGTGGCCGCACCTGGCGCGGCCGGGCGAGGTCCTCCTGCGCGCCTCGCTGGGGCGCGTCGACGACACCCGCACCGACGAGTGGACCGACGCCGAGGTGGCCGCACGCGCCTGGGATGATCTCGCGGCGCTGTGCGGGGTGACGGGCCAACCCGTGGAGCACGCAGTGACGCGCTTCCCGCGGGCCTTTCCTCAGTACCGCGTCCATCATCCCTTGCGCGTGGCCGGGGTCGAAGCGGCGGTGGCGCGCCTGGGCGGGCTGGCCGTCGCCGGCGCGGCGTATCACGGCGTCGGCATCCCGGCCTGCATCGCGAGCGGCCGGGCGGCGGCGCGCGCGCTGCGGTGAGGGCGCTGCCGCGCCGGGGCCGCATCGCCGTCCCCTCCCTGGCGGCGGGCGTGGTCCTGGCGCTCTCGCTCCCGCCCTGGGGGTGGTGGCCGCTCGGCCTGGTGGGCGCGGCGATCCTCTACTGGCGGCTGGGCGGGTTGCCGCTGCGGACGCGGGTGTGGTCGGGCTGGCTGACCGGCCTGGGCTGTTATGCCATCGGCCTCTTCTGGTCCCGTGCCTTCAATTGGTACGGCGCCGTCGTGCTCGTCCTCGTCGAGGCTCTCTTCGTGGCCGCCGCGGCCGCCCTCACGCCGCCGAGGCGCGGGCGTGCCCCGGCCTTCGTCGCCGCCAACACTCTGGCCGAGGCGCTCCGGATGAGCTGGCCCTTCGGCGGGCTCCCGCTGGGCGGCGTCTTCTTGGGCCAGGCGGGCGGCCCCCTGGTCCAGCTGGCGCGACTCGGCGGGCCGCTCCTCATCACGGCCGGCGTGTGGGCCGGCGGAGTGGTCGTCGCCACCGTCGCCGCTCGCCTGGCCGCCCTGCGGCGTGGCGCGCGCGGTCCCGGCGTCCTCGGCGCCGCCATCGCGGGCGCCGGACTGGTTGCGCTGATCCTCGTCGGGGCGGCGGCCCCCGACGGGGGTGCCCCGGTGGGCTCGGTGCGCGTCGCGGTCGTGCAGGGTGGGGGCCGGCGCGGGGTGAGTGAGGAACAGGTCTCGCCCACGACCGTCTACAACGCGCAGGTCGGCGCCACCTACGGCGTGACGTCGGCCCACCCGCGGCCCGCGCTCGTCCTCTGGCCCGAGGACGTGGTCGCCCTCGACCGGCCGCTGGCGGGCTCGCCCGAGGCGGCCCTGCTGAGCAACCTGGCCCAGGAGCTCCACACCACGCTCGTCGTCGGAGTGACAGAGCCAGCGTCCGCGACGACGTTCCGCAACATGGTGGTGGCGTGGGGACCCTCCGGACGGGTCGTCGGCGTCTTCGAGAAGGTGCACCGGGTGCCCTTCGGCGAGTACGTGCCCGATCGCTCGTTCTTCGCGCACTTTGCCGACCTGTCGGGCGTGCCCACCGATGCGATCCCGGGACACAGCACCGGCCTGATGCGCACGCCGGCCGGCCCGCTCGGTCTCATGGTGTCCTTCGAGGTCTTCTACGCGGGGCGTAGCCACGAGTCCGTGCGCGCCGGCGCCGAGCTGCTCGCCGTCCCGACCAACACCTCCTCGTACAGCACGTCGCAGGTCCCGACCCAAGAGGTGGCGGCGGACGTCGTGCAGGCGGTCGAGACGGGCCGCGACCTCGTGCAGTCCGCGCCGACCGGCTACAGCACGGTCGTGACGCAGCGGGGCGTGGTGCTCGGCCGCAGCACCCTCGGACGGCGCCAGGTCCTCACCGCGACGGTCTCCCTCCGCCGCGGCATGACGCCCTACGACCACTGGGGCGACCTCCCCGTGCTGATCCTCGCCGCGCTCGCGCTCGTCGGTGGATGGGCCCGCCAGCTCCGTTACGCGTAGTAGCCCGAGTGGATGTACACACACGGGATCCCGGCCGCCACGTACATGGCGTGGTTGGACGGATCGTCCTCGAAGGCGAGCCGGAGGTCGAACCCGTGGTAGCGCAGGTCCTCCACGGCCGCCTGTTTGAACGCGGTCACCTGCGCGTACTCACCCTTGGCGCGCATGACCAGGAGGTCCCAGCGCAGGCCGTAACGACGGAGCCAGGCCACCGTCTGCGGCTGGACGCGCTGAGGCCGTCCGGTGAGCAGGATCACATTGAGGGAGGCGTCGAGCAGCTCGAGCAGCCGGGCGATCTCCTCAATGACCGGATCGTCGCCGCAGGCCTCGAAGAAGGCCTCCCAGTCCCGGCGCCCGCGCTCCAAGAAGTGCTGGCGCCCGGCGGCGTCGGAGAGCACCCCGTCGATGTCGAAGACGACGGCAGGGCCGCCGTGCCGGGCGGCTGATTCCTCGCGCCACGTCCAGTTGGTCCGTTCGCGGGAGAGGCGGGTACCGGGCACGAAATGCCAGCCTAACGGCGTGCCTTCCTCCCTTCGGTGGAGGTGCTCCGCCGATGGGCTGAGCGTTTCCCGAGGGCAGAGGCACCCGGAGGTGACACGATGGACGCTGCATGAGCAGTGAGGTCGACATCCGGGTTGAGGGCATCGAGGACCCGGTCAACGAGACGGAGGCCCGGGTGCGGGTCGCCCTCGGCCGGCGCGTCGAGGTCATCGGCGACCTGCTGCTGCCGCCCGAGCCGAGCGCAAGCTCGCGCGCCGCCTGCCGGGACATCGCGCGCCGCTTCGAGGAGTGGCAGGGCCCCGGCATCGTGGTCCTCTGCGGGCGCCTGGTGGCTCCCGGCTGTCCCGACACTGCCGGGCCCGCGGCGCTGCAGCGCCACCCCGGGCTCACGGACGCCCTCGCCGCCTTCGCCACCCGGCCGGACTCTCAGGTCATCGCCGTGCTCTCCCCCGACGAGGACCCCGAGCTGGCCGTCACGCTGACTCGCTGTGGGGTGAGCGTGCAGGACCGGGTCGACCTGCATTGCGAGACCGGCGCGGGCCCGCGGACCGTCCTGGTGCGCGCCGGCACCATGCCCCCGGACGCCAACCCGCCCATCGACGCGTCACCCAACGACCAACGCCCGTGGCTGGCCGGTATCGAACGGCTCGACGACCCGCTGCTGGCGCGGCGCTTCGTGACCTCGCGGCTGCTCTACCGGCGGCTGCGCCGCTACCTATGGGCCCCCCCGCTCGTGCTGGCCGCCATCGCGTTGTTGCTGCGGATCGAGTGGGTCGACAACGGCCTCGGCCACGTCTTCCGGTCGCCGCGCCAGCAGATCGCGTTGCAGCGCGCCTACAACGCGTCGTGGTTCTCCCGGTTCCTCGTCACCGTGCTCATCGCGGTGGCACTCCTCGTCGTGCTCGCCGTCATCGTGGCCGTCACGTCGCGCGGCATCTGGCGCGCGCTGGGCGGGGAGGGCCTCCCGGCACCCTGGGCCCGCAGCGGAGCGGGCACGCGGCCGATCGCGCACGTCCAGCTCGAGATCGGTGGGGAGAACGCCCTCGACGCGACGAGGGCGGCGGTGGAGGCCGGCGCGTCGGGCGTGATCGCGGGCGGGGCGCTGGTACCCGAGCTCACACACCTCGACGCCGGCTTCTTCGCCTGCCCCGGCGCCACCGCGGAAGTCGTGCGCGAGCACCGCGGGCGACTCGGCCTGCCGCCGACTTTCCTCCACCACCGCCAGGAGTCGACCATCGAGATCGAGACCGGCGCCGAGCTGCACGTCCGCCTGATCCTCGCCGAAGCCGACCTCCCCCTCGCCACGCTGGGCGAGCGGCTGGTGACCGCCGACTCGGTCATCAAGGGCAAGAACCGGGCGGCCGAGGTGCACGCCGAGCTGGCCGCCAGCTGGCCGAGCGGCGCCTCATGGCCCCCCGCGCCCGAGGTGGCGGCGGACCGGATCCGGGTGCGGCGCATCCGGCGCCTCGCCGCCGTGTCGCTCTTCGTCGCCGGCGCCGTCGACCTGCTCTCTGTGGTCACCGCGCCGCTGCGCACCCACCTTCACCTGATCGCGCAGTACCTCCCGATCGCGCTGGTCCAAGCGGCGGGCGCCCTCGTGGCCATCGCGGGCATCGGGATGATCATGCTGTCGCGGGGCATCCTGAAGGGACAGCGCCGGTCCTGGCTCGTCGCGATCGCGCTGCTCACGGCGTCCCTCGCCCTGCACCTCGTCCACGCCGCCGACGTCGTCACGCTGCTCGTGTGCGCGGCCGTGCTGGTGCTGCTGGTCGTGCAGCGGGACCTGTTCCGGGCGCAGACGGAGCCCGCCACCCTGGTCGGCGCGTTCGCCATCCTGGCCGTCGGCGGGCTGTTCGCCACACTCGGGGGCTTCCTCGGCGTCGAGGTGGCCGGACACGTGCACCACCACCCGCTGCCCGGATGGCCCGACGTGCTCCTCGGCTCGGCCGAGCGCCTCGTGGGGATCCACTGGGTCACCTTCCCCTCGACCATCGACCGCTACGCCTCCGTCAGCCTGCTCGCGGTCGGCATCAGCCTCATCGTCGTGGCTCTCTACCTCCTCACCCGGCCGGTGGTCGACCGGAGCCTGTCGGCGGGCCGGGCCGCCGTCGGGCGGCGCGCTGCCGAGTTGCGCGCCCGGGACATCGTGCGCCGGCACGGCACGGGCACGCTCGACTACTTCGCGCTGCGCGACGACAAGCAGTGGTACTTCCACCGCGACTCGCTCGTCGCCTATGCCGTGTTCGGAGGCGTCTGCCTCGTGTCGCCCGACCCCATCGGCCCCTTCTCGGAGCGGGCCCACGTCTGGGACTCGTTCCGCCGCTACGTGGACCGCCAGGGCTGGGGCCTCGGCGTGATGGGCGCCGGCGAGGAGTGGCTCCCGACCTATCAGGCCTCGGGGATGCGCTTCGTCTACATCGGGGACGAGGCGGTCGTCGACCCGCGCGAATTCTCGCTCGAGGGCGGGAAGATGAAGGGGCTGCGCCAGGCGGTCAACCGGGTCGCCCGCTACGGCTACACCGTCCGCTTCTTGGACCCGGCCCAACTCGACGCCGACGACGCCGCCCGCATGGCCGAGCTGATGGCCAAGAGCCGCCGTGGGGAGCAGGAGCGGGGCTTCTCCATGATGCTCGGCCGGCTCTTCGACCCCCGGGACACCGGCCTGCTGCTCACCCTCGTCGAGGGCCCCGACGGGTCCCCGGTGGCCATGTGCCAGTTCGTCCCCTCGCCCGCCATCGGCGGCTATTCGCTCGACCTGATGCGCCGCGACCCGGGGGACCACCCCAATGGCCTGCTCGACTTCGCCCTCTGCTCGACGATCAGCCACGTGAAGGAGCAGGGCATGAAAGGGCTCAGCCTCAACTTCGCCGCCATGCGGTCGATCCTCGAGGGCGAGTCGGGCGACGGGGTGACCCAGCGGGTGGAGCGCTGGGCCCTGCGCCGCCTGTCCGGCGTTTTGCAGATTGAGACGCTCTGGCGCTTCAACGCCAAGTACGAGCCGAAGTGGTTGCCCCGCTACATCGTGTTCGACTCGGCCGAGCAGTTCGTGCCGGTGGCGGTGCAAATCATGCGGGCGGAGTCACTGACCGAGGTGCCCGTCATCGGCCGGCTCCTCACCACCGGCACGGCCAAGCGCGCCGGGCCCGCGGTGCCCGAAGAGGTCCTCACCGCGATGGGCGGGACCAACGGCTCGGCGGACGCCGGGGCGGCCGAGACCACGGGGCCCCCCGACCCGCCCGCGGCGCGCTGCCCGCACTGCGGGCATCCCGGCCAGCACGACACCCGCGGCGAGGGTGGCACCTGCGACGGCTGCGACCAGTGTTGGGCCGAGCAACAACGGCGGGAGCGGCCGCCCCATCACGAGACGGTGCGCCCGTGACGCTGGGCATGACCCCTGCCGAGCGCGACATCTTCCTCGCCGGTGTGCACGTGGGCATCCTCAGCGTGGACGACCCCGGGCGGGGCCCGCTGACCGTGCCCGTCTGGTACGCGTACGAACCCGCGGCGACGCTCGACGTCATCACCGGACGAGACAGTCACAAGGGCCGGCTCCTGCGCGCCGCCGGCCGCTTCTCCCTGTGCGCGCAGACGGAGACCCCGCCCTACTCCTACGTGAGCGTCGAGGGCCCGATCGTGTCAGTCACCGACCCCGCCGGCGACCAAGAGCGCCGCGCCATGGCGCACCGGTATCTCGGGGCCGAGTTCGGCGACGCCTACCTCGCCGCGACCGCCGCGGACGCCCCGGACAGCGTGACGTTCCGCATGTCGCCCGAGCGCTGGCGCGCCACCGACTTCTCCAAGCAGTTCGGCTAGACGATGACCCCAGGGATCCTCTGACAAGCAGGGGATTCGCCTCTGAGACGAAGAGGCTGCCGACCCCGGTGATGTCACCAGAAACTGTACACAACCTCGTTTATGGTTTTTGGAGAGGCAAGGCGATTTCAAGGGAATCCGCGGCCCCTGACGAGCAGGGATTCGCCTCTGAGACGAAGAGGCCGCCGACCCCGGTGATGTCACCAGAAACTGTACACAACCTCGTTTATGGTTTTCATCACATCAGAGGCATCCACGGAGATGGGCGTTGCAAACCCGGTTCGAACCATAAAGCCTGACTTCGGAGGCGCTGTTACCGGCTCCGTCTATGCAAAGGCGGACCGTGAGGCCGCTCCGCGACGGACGGGTCGGCGGGACGCGTCCGTTCAGCAGAGGATGCCGAGGATGCAGTGGTGCGGCGCGGTCGTCGTGGTCGTCGACGGCGGGGAGGTCGTGGTCGTCGTCGGCGTGGCCGGCTGCGTCGCGGTCGTCGTCTGCGTCGGGGTGGCGGCCGGTGCCGTGGTCGGCGTCGTTGTCCCAGGCACCTCGACGTAGGTGATTGTCTCGTGCTGCGTCGTCGTCCCGGCGCCGTTCGGTGTGGTCGTCGTCGTGCTGGCGGGTGTGTTCGAGGTGGTGGTGGACGTCGCGCCCGATGCGGAAGTGGGGACGCTCCCCGCCGCGGTCCGTGGCCCGTTGCTGCTCGAGTTCACGTCGTGCACCGTCTGGGGTGGCAGCTTGGGCCCCGATCCCCCCGGTGCGACGATCACGAGCAAGGCGAGGAGGGCGCCGACGACGGCGAGGCCGGCCAGCATGCCCGTGCGGTGCGAGCGCGAGCGCGGGCCCGGGGTGTCAGGCGCCAGCCCCGGCTCCTCCTCCGAGAACTCGTCGTGGATATGGTCCTGGGCGCCGTCGCCGACTGTGGCCGCAGCCACGGCCGGGGTCGGCTCGGTGGCCGGCGGCGGGACGGGATCCTCGGCGACCGGGGGGGCGAACTCGTCGCGAATGAGACGCTCCGCCATGCCGGAGACCTCCGGCCGTGTCGCCTCGCCGGGGTCGGGCCCGGCCCTCTTGTCGTTCATTGTCGATCCGTTCCTCGTCCGCCGGCGAGCCGCCGGCGCCCACCTGAGGGACAACCGCTAAGGGCTACACAGCTTACGGCGATGGCACCCGGACGTCCTCACCGCCGCCTGCGGCCCTTCTCACACGGGCATTCCCGCGCCCCGCCCGCCCGAACGGACCAGACGCATTAGTGCGGCAGCGGCAGGAAGAGCAGCGTGGCCTTGTCGGCGAAGTCGATGAGCGGCTGGGGCCACACGCCGAACAGCACGGTGACGCCCGTGCACAGGGCAATGGCCAGCGCGCCGAGCGCCGGCACGGGCACCGCCTCGGGCTGCACTTCGTCGCCCTCGGCCTCAGCCTCGACGTCCTCGGACAGCAGGATCTGCTCGTTGATCGTGGTGACCGACGCGGAGACCGCGGCCGGCGATGCCCAGTCGGCCTGGCCCGCCGCCGCGCCGTTGCCCGCGCCTGCCCCAGCGTCGCCGTTGGCGTCCGCCAACTCAATGAGGCTCCCGCCGGTCATGCCGGTCTCCTCGGTCAGTTGGCCCGAGCCGGTGACGCCGCCCTCGGCCTCGCCGAGGCCGCCGGCCGCGTACATGAGCACCGCCACCCGTAGGTAGAAGTAGGCCGCCACGACCGCGCTGACCATGGCGATGGCGCCGAGAGGCACGTCGCCCGCCTCAATGGCCGCGAAGACGACCTGCAGTTTGGCCCACAGGCCCGTGGTGAAGGGCGCCCCCGCCTGGGCCAGCAGGAGCACGGCGAAGGTCAGGGCCAGGATCGGCTGGCGGGCGGCCAGGCCGCGGTAACGCTCGAGATCGTGGTCGGAGTCGCCCTCCCGCCCGAGCACGGTGACGACGGCGAAGCTGCCGATCGTCATGAACATGTACACGAAGAGGTAGTAGAGGGCCGAGCTCACCCCGCGGACCGTGCCCGCCGCCACGCCGAGCAGGATGAACCCGGCGTGATTTATGGAGGAGTAGGCCAGCATGCGCTTCACGTCGCGCTCGGCGCAGCGCCACGAACGCGCCCAGCACGAGCGACAGCACGGCCAGGCCGTAGATGATGGGACGCCAGTCGGTCGACACCACCCCGAACGACGAGAACAGCACCCGCAACATGGCGGCGAACGCCCCCGCCTTGGCCACGGCGGACATGAACCCGGTCACTGGTGACGGCGCACCCTGGTAGACGTCGGGCGTCCACATGTGGAACGGCACCGCCGCCACCTTGAACGCGAAGCCGACGAGCAGCAGGGCGAGCCCGGCCAGCAGGAGGCCGTTGGACAGGACGACGTTCTTGGAGAGGAAGTCGGCGATCTGGGTCAGGTTGGTCGAGCCGGTGGCTCCGTAGGTCAGGGCGATGCCGTACACGAAGATGGCCGACGAGAAGCTGCCGAGGATGAAGTACTTCAGCGCCGCCTCGCCCGAGGAGGCCCGGCGGTAGTTGAACGCCGTCAGCACGTAGAGCGCGATGGAGAGGATTTCGAGGCCGAGGAAGACGATGATGAGGTCGTTGGCCATCCCCATCAACATGGCGCCCGACGCAGAGAGCAGAGCCAGGACGTGGAACTCCGCGCCCTGCACCCCCTCGCGGCGGAGATAGCCGTCGGCCACCAGCGCGGTGAGCAGCATGGCGATGGCCACGGTGATGGTGATCAGCACGCTGAACCCGTCCATCACGACCGCCTGCTTCACGTAGGTATGGGCTCCGTGCTGCTGCACGTCGGCCCACTGCCAGAGCGCCACGCCGAGCGCGCCGCCCGAGATCACCACCGTCCCCACGGTCGACACGGCGACCCGCAGCGGGCGCGCCACCAGCGAGGCCAGCCCGAGGAGGAGCACCGCGCCGCCGATCATGATGATGGGCGGCAGGATCGCCAGCCAGCGGATGGACGGGACGGCGATGGTGTCCGACGCCGCGTGCGTGGTGGCCAGCAGGGACGCGATCACTTCAGCCCCGCCACGCCCTTGACCGCGACCGACGGCTGCGAGTGGCCGGTCGTCTGTTCCACGTGAGCGATCAGCTGGTTGACCGACGGGTTGATGCGGTCGAGCACCGGCTTGGGGTAGACGCCCAGGAACACGATCAAAATGATCAGCGGCGCCATCACGGCGCGCTCGAGCAGCGCCAGGTCGCGGGTCTTCTCGTCGGCCTCGCGGGGCGGGCCGTGGAACACCTGCTGGTAGGCCCAGAGCAGGTAGACGACCGCGAGGATCACACCAACGACTGCCACGACGGCCCACCAGCGATGGGTGATGAAGGTGCCCGACAGCACCAGGAACTCGCTCACGAAGCCGTTCAGCCCGGGCACGCCGACCGACGCCAGCATGACCACGGTGAAGACCGCCGCCAGGACCGGGGCCGCCTTCTGCAAGCCGCGCATCTCGCCGGTCTGCCAGGTGCCGCGGCGCTGGTAGATGAAGCCGATCAGGATGAACAGCGCGCCCACGATCAGGCCGTGGTTGAGCATGAGCAGCACGCCGCCCGCCAGACCCTGCGTGCTGAGGGCGACGGTGCCCAGCGCGATGAAGCCGATCTGGGCCAGCGACGAGTACGTCACCAGGCGCTTCAGGTCGCGCTGCGCACAGGCCACGATCGCCCCGTAGACGATGCCGATGACGGCCAGCGTGAGCACGAGCGGCGCCAGTGTGCGCGTCGCCTGGGGGAAGAGGTTGAGGTCGAAGCGGATGATGCCGTAGGTGCCCAGCTTGGCCAGCACGCCCGCGATCACGACCGAGCCCTCCTCGGGCGCCTCGGTGTAGGCGTCGGGAGACCAGGTGTGCAACGGGAACAGGGGGGCCTTGACCGCGAAGGCGGCGGTGAAGGCGAGGAAGAGGAGCACGCCCTGGGTCCCGGTCAGGTGCGTCTGCATGAGCGGGCCGAGGGAGAACGTCAGGTAGTGGAACTGCGACTCGTGGATGAAGGCCAGGGCGAGGATCCCGACCAGCAGGAAGGCCGAGCCGAGGAAGGTGTAGAGGAAGAACTTGATGGCGGCGTAGGCCCGTCGCTGGTGGCCCCACCCGGCGATGATGAAGTACGAGGGCACCAGGGTCAGCTCGAACATGAAGAAGAACACGATGAGGTCGAGCGAAAGAAAGCTCCCCATCACCGACGCCTCGAGCAGGAGGATCCACGCGAAGTAGACGCGGCTGTTCTTTCGGTTGCGGCCGAGGATGATGGCGAGCGGGAACAGGATTGCGGTGAGCAGCACCAAGAAGACCGAGATCCCGTCCATCCCGAGGTACCAACGGACCCCCAGGCTGGCGCCGGTGTACTGGTGGTTCGAGACGAGCTGGAAGCCGCCGTCGGCCACCTTCATGGCGACGAGGGCGGCGATGGCGATGCCGAGCGTCACCAGCGAGGTGATCAGCGCCAGCGCGTACGGGACCTCGCGGGGCAGCCCCCGGCGGTCGAGGCCCAGCACCGCGAGCGCCGCCGCGCCGATGGCGGGCACCAGGATCAGCAGCGTGAGGAAGGGGATGGTGTGTCTCATCGGCTCATCCCCCCCACCACGTCCGGCTCACCATGAACGCCACCAGGAGGGCCAGCCCCAGCGCGATCCCCAGCGCGTAGTTGCGGACGTAGCCGGTCTGCAGGCGCCGCGCCGCCGTCCCGGTGACCCGGGCCAGGTGCCCCACGCCGTTGACCGCCCCGTCGATGATCCGGGCGTCGACCACCCAGGCGCAGAAGGTGGCCAGGCGCTGGCCGGGCCGCCCGATGATCGTGTCGTAGAAGTCGTCCCAGTACCAGACGCGCTGGAGGAACTGGGGCTCGAGGGCCGGCTTGTTCACCTCGGCGCCGCGCCACAGCCACACGGCCACGATCACGCCGGCGAACGCGGCCGCAATGTCGGCGATGGCGAGGTACCACAGTGGCCCATCCCCGAGTTGGTCGTTGTACAGGGTGCCGGTGAACACGGGGGCCAGGAAGCTCTGGAGGTCGTGCGTGTGCACCCACGGGAGGTCCAGCGCGCCACCGACGAACGCGAAGAACGCGAGCACGACGAGGGGCAGCCGCATGACCCAGGGCGACTCGTGTGGCGTGTGGTGCGGTGGCTCACCGTGCGGCCCCGCCTGTTCGAAGCGCGGCACGCCGCCGAAGGCCAGGATCTCGAGCCGGCTCATGTAGTACGCGGTCAGGACGGCCGTGATCAGGCCGATGACCCACAGCGGCTTGTAGTGGGCGAACGTGTTGTCGAGGACGTCGCCCTTGGCCCAGAAGCCCGACAGCGGCGGGATCCCGGCGATGGCCAGGAAGCCGATCGTGAAGGTGACCGTCGTCCACTTCATGAAGCGACGCAGGGCGCCCATGCGCTTGAGGTCCTGCTCGTCGTCGAGCCCGTGGATCACCGAGCCCGCACCGAGGAAGAGCAGTCCCTTGAAGAAGGCGTGCATCACCATGAGGAAGACCGCCGCGATGTACGCGCCGGATCCCACGGCCAGGATCATGTAGCCGATCTGGGACACCGTCGAGAAGGCCAGGACCTTCTTGATGTCCTGTTGCGCGCAGGCGATCGTGGCCGCCACCAAGGCAGTCACCGCGCCGATGGTGGCGATGACCTCGGTGCCCGAGGACGTGAGGTGCAGCACCGGATTCATCCGGCACAGCAGGTAGACCCCGGCCGTGACCATGGTCGCGGCGTGGATGAGGGCCGAGACCGGCGTGGGGCCCTCCATGGCGTCGGGCAGCCAGTTGAACAGCGGGATCTGCGCCGACTTGCCCGTCGCGGCCAGGAAGAGCAGCAACACCACCGCCGTCGCCGTGCCGCCGCCGAGGTGCGAGAGCTGCCCGAAGATGCCGCCGCCGGGCCCGCTCTCGTACTGTACGGTACCGGTCTTCTCGAAGATCAAGAAGATGGCGAGCAGGAACCCGGCGTCGCCGATCCGGTTGTAGATGAAGGCCTTCTTCCCGGCCGACGCCGCGGACTCGCGCTCGAACCAGAAGGCGACGAGGAAATAGGAGCAGACGCCCACGCCCTCCCAGCCGACGAACGTGAGCAGCAGGTTGTTCGCCAGCACCAAGAGGAGCATGGAGAAGACGAACAGGTTCAGGTACACGAAGAACTTCGTGTAGTCCCGGTCGTCCTTCATGTACCCGATGGAGTACAGGTGGATGAACGCGCTGACGAACGTGACGAACATGCACATCGTCATGGACAGCGGATCGACCAGGGTGCCCACGGGCACCGTGAGCCCGCCCGAGCTGAACCACGTGAAGTAGTCGTGCACGACGACCCGGTGGTCCGCCGGCAGGCCGAGGAGGCCGGCCAGCACCACGCAGGCCACCACGAACGCGCCGCCCACGGCGACGGTCCCGATCCAGCCGGCCAGGGGGTCGCCGAGGCGACGCCCGAACGCGAGGAGAACGAGGAAGCCGGCCAGAGGCAGCAGGAGCATGAGATAGGCGACGTTGACCACGACTCAGCCCTTCAACGAGTCCAGGTCGTCGGCCACCGTGGTGGCCCGCCGGCGATAGTTGGTGACCACGATCCCGAGGCCCACCACGACCTCGGCCGCGGCCACGACGAGCACGAAGAAGACCACCGCCTGGCCCCCGATGTCGTGCAGCATGCGGGCGAAGGTGACGAAGGTGAGGTTGGCGGCGTTGAGCATCAGCTCGATGCACATGAACATGATCAGGACGTTGCGCCGCACCAGCAGGCCGATAGCGCCGATGGTGAAGACGATGGCGGCCAGGCCGAGATACCAGGCTCCCGAGAGGCTCATGCCGGCAGCTCGCTCTCGGCCTCGTCGTCGTGCCCCGCGTGCACGCTCGGCGGGCGGCGCGCCAGCACGACGGCTCCGACCACGGCGATCACCAGGAGGGCGGCCGTGGCCTCGAAGGCGAAGAGGTAGGTGGTGAAGAGCTGCTTGCCCAGCTGGGCCGGTTCGCCGGCAGGCGACGACAGGTTGTGGGTGACGTGCCCCTCGATCGGCCCCACCACCTGCCGCGCCCCGGTTACCCAGTGGGCGGTGGCGGCCATGGCGAGGATGCCGGCCAGGGTGATGGCCGAGAAGATGAACGCGAGCGGCCGCTGGCCGATCAGCGGTTCGACGTTGATGTCCTCGGCCCGGTCGACGCCGAGGAACATGATGACGAAGAGGAAGAGGACGACGATGGCGCCGGCGTAGACGATGATCTGCACCGCGGCCAGGAAGTCGGCCTCCTGCTCAATGAAGAGCACCGCCACACCGAAGAGCGTCATGACGAGGCTGAGCGCGGCGTGCACCGGGTTGCGCGAGGTGACGACGCCGACGGAGCCCACGAGGATCACGGCGGCCGAGGCAGCGAAGACCAAGATGTCGGGCCAGGTCGGGCGCGCGGAAGCCACCAGCAAGGAAGCGTGGAGCATGGGTCAGTCGCTCTCCCCGTATGTCGGTTCGGCGCTCTCCCCGTACGTCTTTTCGGCCACCTCGTGCGCCTCGACCTGCGCCTCGTGCGCACGGGCGTCGGCCTCGTGCGCCTTGGCGTCGGCCTTGGCCGCCTTGCGGCCGGCGCGCAGCTCCTTCATCCGGGCCCGGGTGTCCTCGAACTTCTTCTTGTGGCGCTCCGCGCCTTTCTGGGCCCGCCAGATACGGCCCCGATTGCCGCGGTGGGCCAGCGGGATGTCCTCGTCGAGCAGGTGGGCCTCGAGCACCTCGCGCAGCGGCTTCATGCCGGTCGCCGCGTCGTCGCGCCGCCCCGATTGCCCGCCCTCGGGCGCCCGCACGCCGTAGCCAAGCTCGCCCGCCCACTGGACCTCGCCCTCGTAGGCGGCGTTGCCCGACGGCGACGTGGCGCGCATCCAGCCCGACGTCATCAGGTCGTCCCCCTCGCGCCAGTCCTCCCACGGCAGCTTCTTGGGGGTGCCGTCGTCGTTCACCACGAGTTCGTTCTTGGTGTAGATGGCGTCGGAGCGATTGGTGAAGGAAAACTCGAAGAGCTTCGACTCGGTGATGGCCTCGGTCGGGCAGGCCTCGACACACATGTCGCAGTGGATGCAGCGCAGGTAATTGATCTCGTAGACGTAGCCGTAGCGCTCCCCGGGCGACACCGGGTGGTCGGGCGGGTTGTCGAGCCCGCGCACGTAGATGCAGTCGGCGGGGCAGACCCCGGCGCACAGCTCGCAGCCGATGCACTTCTCCATGCCGTCCTCGTAGCGGTTGAGGACGTGACGCCCGTGCTGGCGCGGCTGCTTGGGCTTCTTCTCCTCCGGGTACATCGTGGTGACACGCGGGCGCGTCAGGTGCTGGAAGGTGAGTTTGAACCCGCCCAGGAACGAGAGCTGGTCCTTGACCTCGTCGCCCACGCCCATTACGCGTCACCTCCCGGTGTCCGATCGACCGGCACCAACCGCGTCGGCCGCGTGACCCGGCGCCCGACGGCCGGGATGATCACGTCCTCCTCGCTGCGCACCGCCCCGAGCGACGTGGCCCGGACCAGGAGCAAGGTGGCCGCCAGCAAGACCGGCACGAGCACGAGGCCGCCCCAGCCCCAGTTGACGATCGCCGCCACCAGCAGCAGCCAGCCCAGGGTGAGCGGGATGAGGCGCTTCCACCCCAGGTCCATCAGCTGGTCGTAGCGCAGGCGCGGCAGGGCGGCGCGGAACCACACGTAGATGAAGCAGAACGCCACCGTCTTGAGCAAGAAGTAGATGACAGGCATGTAGATGGTCGCACCGGGGATGTGGAAGATGTAGCCGTTGGGGCCGCCGAAGAACAGGGTCACCACGATGGCCGACATCGTGATGGTGTTCATGAACTCCGCGAGGAAGAAAAGGCCGAAGCGGATGGAGGAGTACTCGGTGTGGAAGCCGCCGACGAGTTCCTGCTCGGCCTCGGTGAGGTCGAAGGGGGGACGGGTGAGCTCGGCGGTGATGGCGATCATGAAGAAGATGAACGGGAAGATCCCCAGCCGGATCAGGTTCCAGTTCCAGAACCCGTCGGACTGGGACGCCACGATGGCCCGCGTGGACAGCGAGTGGCTCACCAGCACCACCATGACCGTCGTCAGGCCGAGCGCGGCCTCGTACGAGATCACCTGGGCCGAGGCGCGCACCGAGCCGAGCAGCGGGTACTTCGAGCCGGACGACCAGCCGGCCAGCATGACGCCGTACACCGCGATGCCCGACATGGCGAGCACCAGCAAGATGCCGACAGGCGGGTCGGCCACCTGCAGCTCGAACGTGTGGCTGCCGATGGTGATCACGCCGCCGACCGGCACCACCGTGAAGATCAGCACGGCCGGGATGACCGAGAGGTAGGGCGCGAGCTTGAACACGAAGGCGTCCGCCCGGTCCGGCAGCAGGTCCTCCTTGAAGACGAGCTTTGTCCCGTCCGCCAGGGTCTGCAGCAGGCCCCACGGCCCGGCCCGGTTGGGCCCGACGCGGCTCTGCATGTCTGAGATCACCTTGCGCTCGAACCAGATCATCAGCGCGGTCGCCACCAGCAGCGCCACGAACGCGACGAGGCATTTCACGATGATGATGACCCAGACCTCCCAGTTGAGGCCGAAGTAGAGGAGCGGATCGCCGTTGCCGTTGTCGGCGCTGTGCGTGAGCACGGTCGGCCCGAGGTTGGCGGCGGCGGCGTGGACGGCTGACCCGGCCCCCGGTGTGCTGGCGAGCACCCGGGCGATCACACCGACTCCAGCCGCACGTCGGTCACCACCTGACGGCTGTCGATGAGTGTGGCGACGGCGTTGCCGGGGGCGCTCTCGCCGCCGGGCACGTTGAAGTCGATGGCGACGACGCCGCGGGGCACGCCCTCGTCGGACTCGGCGGCCAGGATCAGCTCGCCCCGCGCCGAACGCACCTTGACACGGTCGCCCGTCGCCGCCCCGAGGCGGTCGAGGTCGTACGGGTTGGCGCGCGCCACCAGCTCGGGCACGAGCGGCGTGAGCGACGGCGAGCCGGTCATGGCGCTGCCGGCGTCGTAGAGGCGGCGGCCCGCGACGAGGCGCATGGTGTAGTTGTCGGCCTTGGGGATGGCGACGGGCTCGGCGCCGCCGGTACCGGCCGCGGTGAGCAGGGGCGGCGGGCTGCCCAATTGCTCGGGCCGCGCCGGCGCCCGGCCGCTGGAGCCGGTGCCGATGCGGGGCGGGGCGCCCTGCTGCTCGACCGACTCGACGCCGGGCAGGGCCACCGGGTCGATCGGGGTCACGTCGGGCTGCGTCACGCCGTCGGTCAGCGGCAGCAAGATCCCGTCGTGCGCCGCGTCGGAGTGCAGCACGTCCTGGGTCAGGCCGGCGTAGGCGGGGGCCACCGCGGCCACCTCGTCGGCCAGGTCGTCGACGCTCGCCACGCCCAGGTCCGCCCCGAGCGCCGCCGCGAGCTCGACGGCGATCATCCAGTCGGGCCAGGCGAAGCCGGGCGCCGAGAGCTTGGGCGCGAGCCGGCTGACCCGGCCCTCCAGGTTGGTCGTCGTGCCCGGCCGCTCGTGGGTCACCGCGCACGGCAGCACGACGTCGGCGTGCGCGTCGACCGACTGCGACGGGTGGCCCGTCACGGCCACGACGAAGTGGCCGGCGGAGAGGGCCTGCTTCGCCACGGCGTGGTCGGGGAAGTCGCTCAGCGGGTCGGCGCCGAGCAGGACGAGCGCGCCGACGGCCGGGCCGGGCGTCGCGCCCGCCTCGGGGCCGGGCTCCTGGCCGGCCATGGACGCCAGGATGTCGGCGGTCGAGCGCCCCCAGGCCGCGGGGACCGACCCCCAGGCCGCGGTGAACCGGTCCCGGCCCGCATCGAGGCCGATCCGGCCGGGAAGGATCCCCGGGGCCAGGCCCATGTCGAGCGCACCGAACACGTTGCCGCGTCGGAGCGCCGGGAGGAACGTCGCCTTGGGGAACGCGGCGGCCAGCGTGCGCGCTGCCTCGGCCGTCACCGCGCCCGACTCGGCGTACGAGGCTCGCCCGACCACGATGACCACGCCTTCGCCGCCGGGGTGCGCATCGAGCAATTGGCGTGCCGCCCTGAGCGAGCCCGGGGCCAGCGCGGCGCCCTCGTGGTGGGTGCCCAGCGCGCTCGCCGCGGCCTCGTCCCCCGCCAGCGCCTTCGCCAGCGCCGGCTGCTCGCCTGGGCGGGTGCGCAGGACGACCGCCGCGTGCGGCGTCAGCGCGCTGGATCCCGTCCCGATCTCGACCAACGTCGTCGTGCCGGCCACGATGCCGGCGCGCAGGCGCAAGAACAGCACCGGCAGCTCCTCGCGCAGGTCGCCGGCCAGTGTGACGAGGAGGGGCGCCGACGCCGCGTCAGCGATGGTGGCCCGAGGCAGCCCGAGCACCAGCTCGGCCGGCAGCCCGTCGCCCAGCTGTGCGTCCACCGAGTCGGTGCCGATGACGCCCTTGGCCAGCTTGGCCCAGGCGTAGGCCGACTCGTTGGTCAGGCGGGCGCCGCCGATCAACGCCACCGCGCCCGGCCCGCCCGTGTCCTTGGCGGCACGGATGCCCGCGGCGGCGGCCGCCAGTGCCTCGCCCCAGCTGACCGGGACGAGCTCGCCCTCCTTGCGGATCCGAGGTTCGGTCAGGCGGCCGTGCTCGAAGCGCCCGGTCTCGCTGGCCTCGCCCATGAACTGGCCGCGGCTGACGCCGAGGCTGACGACCTGCGACGCCGTCGCCGGCGCGACGTCGACCGCCTCGTCGGCCAGCTCGGTCGGGAGCGGGCCGGCATCGACCTCGTCGCCGTTGACCGACTCGTAGGCGAAGCGGCCTTTGTCGCACAGCCATCCGTGGTTGACCGGCTCGCTGTCGATGCCGAGCAGCCGGGTCAGGCGGTTCTGTGACGACTGCACGGCTACCCGGCAGCCGACGGCGCAGGTGGTGCACGTGGACTCGACCTGATCGAGGTCCCAGGGGCGCGCCGTGAAGCGGTAGGGCGTCGCGGTCAGCGCGCCGACCGGGCAGATCTGCACCGTATTGCCGCTGAAGTACGACTCGAAGGGCTCGGTGGGAAACGTCGCCACCTCGACGTTCTCGCCGCGCCCGGCGAAGTCGATCTGCGCCTCCCCGGCCACCTCGGCCGCGAACCGGGTGCAGCGGGCGCACTGTATGCAGCGCTCGCGGTCGAGCAGCACCAGGTCCGAGATGGCGATGGGCTTCTCGAAGTGGCGCTTCTCCTCAATGAATCGGCTCTCCCCCGGGCCGTACGCGAGCGTCTGGTCCTGGAGCGGGCACTCGCCGCCCTTGTCGCACACCGGGCAGTCCAGCGGGTGGTTGGCCAGCAGGAACTCGAGCACCCCGTCCTGGGCCTTCTTGACCCGGTCGTTGGCGGTGTCGACCACCATGCCCTCGGTCACCTCGACGAAGCAGGCCGGCGTGAGCGTGGCGCCGCGCGGGCCCACGACATCGACCAGGCACATGCGGCACATGCCGACCGGATCCATGCGCGGGTGGTAGCAGAAGCGCGGGATGTAGGTGCCGGCGCGCTCGGCCGCCGCGATGATCAGCTCGCCCTTGGTCGCGGTCATGGGCCGGCCGTCCAGCGTGAAGGTGAGCTGTCCTTGCACCGCCGGCGAGTCGGTCTTGGCCGTGTCAGTCAAAGGGGCACCCCCCATCCTTGATGTGCACGAGGAATTCGTCGCGGAACATCCGGATACCCGACGCGATGGACGACGGGATGGAGGGGCCGAGCACGCAGATGGTCGTCTGCTGCGGCGGCCAGTGCACGCCGGGGGAGATGTTGTCGCACAGGTCCATGAGGAGGTCCAGATCTTCCTCGCGGCCGTCCCCGTTCTCAATTCGGTAGAGGATGCGCTCCAACCAGCCCGAGCCCTCCCGGCACGGAGTGCACTGGCCGCACGACTCGCGCGCGAAGAACTTGGTGATGCGCCAGGCGGCGCGCACCATGCAGGTGGCCGAGTCCATGACGACCACTGAGCCCGAGCCCAGCATGGAGCCGGCGTCCCCCACCTCGTCCTGGCCGAGCGCCAGGTCCACCTGGTCCGGCCCGAACCACGGCGCCGAGACACCGCCGGGGATGAAGGCCTTCAGCGTGTTGGAGCCGCGAATTCCGCCGCCCAGCAGCGGGGCGTAGATGAGGTCGCGGAAGGTGGTCTTGACCATCTCGAGCTCGTAGTTGCCGGGCTTGCGCACGTGGCCGGCGAGGGCGAACAGTCGCGTGCCGGTGGAGCGGCCGGACCCGAGGGCGGCGAAGGCGGCGCCCCCGTTGTTCACGATCCAGGGGATGTTGGCCATCGTCTCGACGTTGTTCACCACGGTCGGCTCGCCGTAGAGGCCGATGGCGGCCGGGAAAAACGGCGGCTTGATCCTCGGGAAGCCGCGCTTGCCCTCGAGCGACTCGAGCAGCGCCGTCTCCTCGCCGCAGATGTAGGCACCGGCACCCGGGTGGACGACGACGTCGAGCGCGAACCCCGACCCGAAGATGTCCGCACCGACGGCGCCGTAGTCGTAGGCCTCGTTGAGCGCCTGCTGCAGGCGCTCGAGCCCGAGCGCGAACTCGCCGCGCACGTAGATGAAGGCGAGGCTGACCTGCAGCGCGTAGGCGGAGATGAGGACGCCCTCGAGGATCTCGTGAGGGTCGCCCTCAATGAGCATGTGGTCCTTGAACGTCGCCGGCTCGGACTCGTCCCCGTTGATCACGAGGTAGGTCACCGGGTTCTTGCGCATCATCGACCACTTGCGCCCCGCCGGGAACCCGGCGCCGCCGCGGCCGAGCAGGCTGGCGGCATCGACCTCAGCCGCCACCGCCTCGGGGGTCATGGCGAGCGCCTTGCGCAGGGCGGTGTAACCGCCGGTGGCCAGGTAGCGCTCGAGCGTGTACGAGTCGGGGAAGCCGAGGCGCGACGTGATGATCTTGGGCGCGTCGGTGATGGCCATCAGCCCTGCCCCCCGTCCTTGGCGGTGGCGCGGGCGGCCTGCGCCTCGGCCATCTGGGCCCGCTCGGCGACGATGACGGACCGGTCGGCCTGGAGCCCGGTGCTGCGGCGCACCCGCACGAGCGTGCCGTGCGGCGGCACGGTGTCCGCGAGCCGGCCGGCCCGCAGGTCCTCGAGCAGCGAGTCGAAGCTCTCGGGCGTTTGCGCCCCGACGTAGCGGTGGTTGACCTGCACGCACACGGTCTGGTCGCAGTCGGCCAGGCACTCGGCCTCGTGCAGTGTGAACACGCCGTCGAGGGTGGTCCCCCCGGCGCGCACGCCGAGCACCGACTCGGCGTGCGCGAGCAACTCGAGGGCACCGCCGAGCAGGCAGGCGATGTTGGTGCAGAGCGAGAGCACGTAGGTCCCGACGGGCTCGGTGTGCAGCATGTCGTAGAACGACGCCGTGCCCCGGACCTCGGCGGCCGTCACCCCGCACAGCTCGCCGATCTCGGCCATGGCCCCGGGATGCAACCAGCCGTCCTGCTCCTGGGCCAGGTGGCAGAGCGGGATGAGCGCCGAGCGCGGGTGGGGGTAGAGCGCGATGAGCGCCTCCGCCCGCTCGCGCACCTCCGGGCGGAGATGGCTCACCGGTCCACCTCGCCCATGATGGGGTCGACCGACGAGATCACGGCGACGGCGTCGGCCATGAGGCCGCCGCGGAGCAGCAACGGCAGGCACTGCAGGTTGACGAAGCTGGGGGCCCGGATGTGCATGCGGTACGGCTTCGACGTGCCGTCGGACACCATGTAGCAGCCGAGCTCGCCGCGGGGGGACTCGATGGCGACGTACACCTCGCCCTCGGGGACCCGGAAACCCTCGGTGAAGATCTTGAAGTGGTGGATGAGAGCCTCCATGCTCTCGTCGATGCGGGCGCGTGGCGGCGGCGTCACCTTGCGGTCCTGCACCCGGTAGTCGCCGGGCGGCATCATCTCGACGATCTGGCGGACGATCTTGATCGACTCGCGGATTTCGTTGAGGCGGACGGAGTAGCGATCGAAGTTGTCGCCGTAGCTGCCCACGATGATGTCGAAGTCGAGCTTGTCGTAGGCCAGGTACGGCATGGTCCGGCGCAAGTCCCAGGGCACGCCGGTCGAGCGCAGGATGGGACCGGTCACCCCCAGCGCGAGCGCCTCCTCCGCCGAGATGTTGCCCACTGCCTCGGTCCGCTCCCGGAAGATGGGCTGCCCGGTCAGCAACTCGTCGTACTCGAAGGTGCGGGCGAGGATCGTCTCGCAGACGACGTCGAGGTCGTCCTCCCACCCGTCGGGCAGGTCGGCCGCCACGCCGCCGGGGCGGATGAAGTTGTGGTTCATGCGCTGACCGGTGGTCTTCTCGAAGAAGTTGAGGACCATTTCGCGCTCACGGAAGCCGTAGATCATCATGGACGTCGAGCCGAGGTCCATGCCGTTGGTGCCCATCCAGATGAGGTGGGAGGACACCCGGTTCAGCTCGACCATGAGCATGCGGATCCAGGTCGCCCGCGGCGGCAGCTCGACGCCCAGCAGCGCCTCGGTGGCCAGGGAGAACACCAGCTCGTTGTGGAGCGGCGCCAGGTAGTCCATGCGGGTGGTGTTGGTGCCGCCCGTCACGTAGGTGAGCTCCTCGCCGGTCTTCTCCATGCCGGTGTGGAGGTAGCCGATGACGGGCTTGGTGCGCAGCACGGTCTCGCCGTCGAGCTCGAGCATGAGCCGGAGCACCCCGTGGGTCGACGGGTGCTGGGGGCCCATGTTGATGATCATCGTCTGGTCGTCGCGGCGCTCGACGTCGATGTCGCCGGCGTTGACGAAGCCGCCCTCGGGGAGGCGCAGGACGGCGCCCACCTCGCTGCGCAGCTCGCCCGCCGACGTCGTGCCGCGGGACATGAGCTCCTGCGCGCCCTCGGAGGTCTCGCCCACGAAGTAGCGCTTTTCCTCGGCTTCGCGGTGGGCGCGCTCGCTCTGTTCGAGGCCGAATGGCTCGCTGTCCCCCCCGTCGGGGCCGGTCCCGGACTCGTCCCCGTCGGGCGGGTGCTCGTCGCTCATCGTGGCCCCGGGGCGTCCTTGAACTGGACCGGCACGCGCCCCACGCCGTAGTCCTTGCGCAGCGGGTGGCCCTCCCAGTCCTCGGGCATCAGGATGCGGGTGAGGTCGGGGTGCCCGGCAAAGAGGATGCCCATCAGGTCGTAGGCCTCGCGCTCCATCGCCTCGGTGCCCGGGTACACCTCGAAGACACTGTCGACCACGGGGTCGGACTCGGGCACCTGGACCCGGACCCGGACGCGCTGGTGCAGGCTGAGCGACAGCAGGTTCACCACGACCTCGAAGCGCTCGTGCCCGACGCCTTCGGGCAACGACCGCCCCGGATGGGTGAGGTAGTCGACGGCGCAGACGTCGACGCACATCTCGAAGCCGGCGGAGCGGAAGGCCGCCACCATCCGCTTGTACGTGTCGCGACTGGGGAAGGCGAGCTGGTCGACCAGGCGGTCGGGCAGGCGGGGCACATCGGGCAGGACGCTCGCGGGCGATGCCCCCGGGGCACTCGCCGGAGCGGCACTAGGGCTGGCGTCGCTCACCGCGGCGTGGCCACCCGCACCGCGTCGGGCACCGTCGGCACCCAGCCACCCGTCGCCTGCTCGCCGGCGGGCACTGAGCTCCCGGGGCGGCGCGTGATCTCGCCGGTGCGGATCTTCTCGTGCAGCGTGAGGATGGCGTGCAGCAGCGTCTCGGGCGACGGCGGACACCCGGGTGCGTAGACGTCGACCGGCACGATCTGATCGACGCCCTGCACGATGGCGTAGTTGTTGAACATCCCGCCGGTCGACGCGCACACGCCCATGGAGATGACCCACTTGGGCTCCATCATCTGGTCGTAGACCTGGCGCAGGACCGGCGCCATCTTCTGTGAGACCCGGCCCGCCACGATCATGAGGTCGGCCTGACGAGGTGAGGACCGGAAGACCTCCATGCCGAGCCGGCTGATGTCGTAGTCGGCCGCGCCGACCGACATCATCTCAATCGCGCAGCAGGCGAGCCCGAACGTCGCCGGCCACACGCTGTTGCGCCGGGCCCACTTGACCAGGTCCTCGAGGCGGCCGGTCAGGAAGTTGTGCTGGAGGTCCTCGATCCCCATCCCTAGGCCGCCTCACCCGGGGTCGGACGGGCCGCGCTGATCCGCGAGATGGTCGACTCCGAGCTGCGGCTCGGCATGCCCGACTGCAGGGTCTTGGGCGGACCCCACGTCAGGGCCCCGTTGGAGATCAGGTAGACGAACGACACGAACACGACAGCGGCGAAGACGATCACCTCGATGAGACCGAACGTCGCGATCTGGTGGAACACCACGGCCCAGGGATAGAGAAACACGATCTCGATGTCGAAGATGATGAAGATCATCGACACCAGGTAGAAGCGCACCGGGAAACGCTGGGGCGGCTCGACGTTGGGCACGATGCCGCACTCGTACGGCGCCAGCTTGGCCGCACTCGGCTTCTTCTTCGGCGCCAGCATCTGCGAGGACACCAGCGACCCGACCGTGAAAAGGAGGCCGAGCAGCCCCACGAGCAGGATGGGAAGGTACTGGACCACCGGGCGTCGTTCTACCATGCGACCCCTTCTCAGGGCACATCCGCAGCGCTGGTCAGAGGCCCCGGCGACAGACCTACGATGCCCCTCGTGACGCCACCCGACGCGACCCCGCCCGCCGACTCGCCCAAGAAGGCGCGGCGAGCGGGCAAGGCGCCCGCGAAGCGGGCGGCGACAAAGGGAGCGTCGAAGAAGGCGGCGGCTTCACCGGGGACGACGAAGGCGGGGGCCACGCCGGGGACGAGCAAGAAGGCAGCGGCCAAGAAGGCAGCGGCCAAGAAGGCCGCCGGCGGCAAGAAGGCGGCCGCGGGCGCAACCCCCGGCTCCGCCAAGCCGATCGGGGGCGCGGGGGCGAAGGCCCGGGGCGCATCGGACCGTGCGGCCGCACCGCCGCGCGAGGACCCCGACCGCGTGCACGACGTCGTCGTCGTCGGCGCCGGACCTGCAGGATCCTCGTGCGCCTACTGGCTGGCCGACGCCGGGTGGGACGTGGTGGTTGTGGAGAAGAAGGAGTTCCCTCGCGAGAAGACCTGCGGCGACGGGCTCACTCCGCGTGCGGTTCGCCAGCTCGCGGACATGGGGCTCGAGGGGGCGCTGGCAGGCTCGCACCGCTACACAGGCCTGCGCGCCTTCGGCTTTGGGCAATCCATCGAGTTGCGCTGGCCCGAGCACCCGCACTTCCCCGACTACGGCTACACGATCACGCGGCACGATCTCGACGGACTGGTGGCCGGGCGGGCCGCCGAGGCCGGGGCGACTCTGTTGCAGGGCACCGAAGTGGTGGACGTCGTGCGCGACGAGGGGGGCGCCGCAGCGACGCCACTGCCCACCCTGGCCGGCGTGACCGTCAAGGAGAAGGGGGCGTCCGGCACGCACACCATCAGAGCGCGCTACGTCGTGGTGGCGGACGGGTCGAACTCACGGATCGGGCGGCTGCTGGGGACGACGCGCCGGCGCGACCTGCCGTTGGGTATGGCATTGCGCGGCTACTACCGCTCCGAGCGCCACGACGACCCGTTCATTGAGTCGCACCTCGACATTCGCGACACCGAGGGCAACGTCGTCCCCGGCTACGGCTGGATCTTCCCCATGGGCGACGGGCGCGTGAACGTCGGGGTCGGCCTGCTCTCGACCGAACAACGCTGGAAGGGCATCAACACCTCCACGCTGATGGACACCTTCGTCGGCTACGCGCCGGTGTCGTGGGGCCTGAGCCCCGAGACGAGCCTCGGTCCCCCGACCGGGGGCAAGCTGCCCATGGGGTTGTCGGTCGGGCCGCGGGCCGGCGGCAACGTCCTGATCGTCGGCGACGCGAGCGGCGCGATCAACCCGTTCAACGGGGAGGGCATCGGCTACGGGTACGAGACGGGACGCCTCGCCGCCGCCTCCCTCGGACACGCCATGACCGGAGCGGGTGAGGCGGCGTTGCGCGAGTACGACCGCGAGCTCACGGCGGCGTACGGGCCTTACTACAAGGTGGCCCGCGCCTTCGTCCACCTCATCTCGCACCCCGAGGCAATGCGCGTCTGCGTCAACCTCGGGATGCGGTCGGAGGTGTTGATGAACCAGCTGCTCCGCATCATGGCCAACTTGATGCGCCCCGACGCCGCGGGGCCGGCCGAGATCGGCTACCGCGCCATGGAGCTGGTGTCGCGCTTGCTGCCCGACCCCGACCTGCTCGAGAGTCCCGCCGCCTGACCTCGGCACGTCAGCGGCCCAGCGCGGCGCGCAACGCCGCCGCCTCCTGGCGCAGCACCTCGTCGGGCACGGGTGGGGTTGCGGTTTGGTCGAATGCCTCTGGCTCGAGGGGGCCGCCGGCGCGGACGTCGTCCGCGGGGCGGGGCACCAGGTGGACGTGCAGGTGCGGCACCCCGTTGCCCAGGCTGAGCCAGTTCATCTTGACGGGGCGGTAGTGCCCGTCCACCGCTGCCGCCACCAGGCCGACCTCCCGCCAGAAGCCCGCGCTCTCCTCGACGGACAGCTCGTTGGGCTCGGCCACGTGGCGGCCCTTCCAGATGACGAAGGCGTAGCCGGGCCGCACCGGGTAGCGCCCCAGGTACGCGTCGGCCCAGCGACCGTCGTGGACCCGCACGCCGAACGGCGTCTCGTCGGCTCGGGGGGCGCACATGGGACAGCCGTCGCCGCGGCGAAGGGCCTCGAAGTTCTGGGGCCAGCAGTGCTCGTCCATGCAACGCAGTCTGCCAACGAGGAGCCACGGCGTGCTCCAGGCGCCGGCGGCGTTCCACGATGTTCCACAAGGCGGCCGCCGCTTCACGATGTTCCACAAGGCGGCCGTGTGCCTCTGAAAACTGCAAACGATCCTGTTTATAGTTTCCAGCGACGCCAGCGACATCGCCATCGCCCGCGCCCCTCGCCCAGACCGGTTCAGCCGACCGCGCCCGCCACCTCGGCCGCCGCGTCGGCCGCGGCGTCGACGACGCGGGCCAGCACGTCCTCGTCGTGGGCCAGGCCAGGGAACAACACCTCGTAGGGCCCCGGCGCCAGCGCCACGCCGCGGCGCAGCATGGCGTGGAAGAACGGGGCGTGGGTCCCGTGGCCGGCCAGAGCGCGGGACCCCTCGTAGTCCCGCGGCGGCTCGAGCGGCCCCGCCGCGGCCGGGGCCACGAACAGCCCGACCAGGGGCCCCACCGTCGGGACCGCCGCCGCCAGGCCCCCCGACGCCAGCGCAGATTCCAGGTCCTTGGCGAAGACGGAGACCCGCGCTGTCAACGCCTCGTAGTCGGCGGGGCCCACTGCGTCGAGCACGGCCCGCCCCGCCGCGGTGGCGAGCGGATTCCCCGAGAGGGTGCCCGCCTGGTACACCGGCCCGCCGGGGGCGAGCTCGGCCATCAGGTCGCGTCGTCCCGCGAACGCGGCGAGCGGCAGCCCGCCGCCGATCACCTTGCCGAAGCACCACAGGTCGGGCGTCACGCCCGACCACCCGGTCGCCCCGTCCGCACCCAGACGGAAGCCCGTGATCACCTCGTCGAAGATCAGCAGCGCCCCCGTCTCGTCACACGCGGCGCGCAGGCCCTCGAGGAAGCCCGGCGCCGGCGGGACGAGGTTCATGTTCGCGGCTACCGGCTCGACGATCACGCACGCGACTCGGTCGTCCAACGCGGGCACGACGTTGTAGGGAACCACCTCGGTGTCGGCCACGGCACCGGCGGAGACGCCGGCCGAACCCGGCAGGCCGAGCATGGCCACCCCGCTGCCCCCGCCGGCCAACAGTCCGTCGGAGTGCCCGTGGTAGCAACCGTCGAACTTCACCACCCGGTCGCGGCCCGTGGCGCCGCGCGCGAGGCGGACGGCGCTCATGGCGGCCTCGGTCCCCGACGACACCAGCCGGACCTGTTCGCAACCGGGCACCCGCGCGCAGATCGCCTCGGCCAGGAGGACCTCGCCCGGCGTCGGGGCCCCGAACGTGGTGCCCCGGGCGGCGGACGCGGCCACGGCTCCGGTCACGACCGGGTGCGCGTGCCCGAGCAGGACCGCGCCGTAGGACTGCACCAGGTCGATGTAGCGGCGGCCCTCGGCATCGACGACGTACGGTCCCTCGCCGGCGACGACCGTGTAGGGCGTGCCGCCGACCGAGGCGAAGGAGCGGACCGGGGAGTCGACGCCGCCGGGGATGACGCGGCCCGCCCGCGCGAACCACTCGGCGTTCGACGCCGGCGGCTCAGCCACCGAGGGCCTCGGCGACGCCGGCGGCTCAGCCACCGAGGGCCTCGGCGACGTCGGCGGCGAAGTAGGTGAGGATGAAGTCGGCGCCCGCTCGCTTGACGACGGTCAGCTGTTCGAGCGCCACCGCCGGCCCGTCGATCCATCCGGAGGCGGCAGCCGCCTTCACCATGGCGAACTCCCCGCTCACGTGGTACGCCGCCAGCGGCACGTCGACCGTGCGCCGCGCTTCGCTCAGGACGTCGAGTGAGGTCATGGCCGGCTTGACCATGACCATGTCGGCCCCCTCGGCCACGTCGAGCGCGATCTCGGCGAGTGCCTCGCGCTCGGTTGCGCGGGTCCTGCTGGTAGGCCCGGCGGTCGCCCCCGCCGGCGATGCGAACGTCCACCGCGTCGCGGAACGGGCCGTAGAGCGCCGACGCGTACTTGGCGGCGTAGGCGAGCACCGCTACCTGGTCGTGGCCCGCCCCGTCCAGCGCGGCGCGGATGGCGCGCACCTGGCCGTCCATCATCCCGCTGGGCGCCACGATGTCGGCGCCCGCCGCGGCCTGCGCCAGCGCGACGCGCTGGTACAGCTCGAGCGTCGCGTCGTTGAGCACCTCGCCGTGCGGACCGAGCACGCCGCAGTGCCCGTGGTCGGTGTACTCGTCCAGGCAGAGGTCGGCCATCAGCACGAGCTGCTCGCCCACGGCGTCACGCACGGCGCGGAGCGCGACCTGCACGACCCCGCCGGGGTCCCAGGCGCCGCTCCCCTGCGCGTCCTTGCGCGCCGGCACACCGAAGAGGATGAGCCCGGGCAGGCCGAGCGTCACCAGCCGCTTCGCCTCCACGACGAGCGAGTCGAGTGTGTGCTGCACCTCGCCGGGCATGGACGCGATGGGGACGGGCCCGTCCACCCCCTCCCGCACGAACAGCGGGGCGACCAGGTCGTCCACCCCGAGGCGGGTCTCCGCGACCAGGCGGCGCAGGGCCGGCGTCCGGCGCAACCGGCGCAGCCGTCGGGTGGGGAAGCCCTGCTCCGGGGCGGCGGCGTCGACCTCGGCCATGAACGCCAGCCTACGAGCCGGGGCCGGTGCCCTCGCCCCGGGCGAAGTGATCGACCAGCTCCGCCACGATCCCCTCGGCAGACGCGCCCCAGGCCTCGTGCACGCCCGCCATCCCCGCCGCCCGCGCCGCGGCCGCCGTCGTCGGACCGATGCAGACCACGTGCGGGGGCACCACGACCGGCGCGCCCTCGGCCGTGCGCAACGCGGTGAAGGCCTGCACCGACGAGGACGCGGTGAGCACGAGCGCGTCCGACCCGGCAACCCGGGCCACCGCCGCCAGCTCGGGCGCCGACACCGGCACCGTCCGGTACGCCTCCACGCGCGCCACGTCCCAACCCTTCTGCGCCAGCCCCTCCACGATGGCGTCGGAGGCCAGTTCTGCGCATGGGAAGAGCACCAGGCGGCGCTCCCCGATCGGCGCGTCGGGGAACTCCTCGACGAGCCCACGAGCACTGTGCTCGGCGGGGACCAGGTCGGGCTCAATGCCGGCCAGGCGCAGCGCGTCGGCCGTGGCCGGTCCCACCGCGGCCACGAGGACGCCGGCGAGTGCGCGCGCGTCTCGCAGCTCGCCCATGAACCGATCGACCGCGTTGCGTGACGTGAGCACCACCCACGAGTCGTCGCGCACGGCCGCGGCCGCGGCCCGCAGGGCCGCCCCGCCGTCAGCGGGGTCGACCTGGCGGGTGAGCGGGAGCTCCACGACGGTCGCCCCCACCTGTTCCAGGGCGCCGACGAGTCCACGTGCCCGCGCCCCCGACCGCGTCACCACGACGGAGCAGCCCGCCAAGGGGCCGCCAGGACCGGCCTCGGCGCCGGGCGACGACGCGCCGAGCGCGGCGACCCGGCCGACGACGATCACCGCGGGCGACCCCAGGTCGACGGCGGCCAGTCCGGCGAGCGTCGTACGCGCCACGCGTTGGGATCCGGTCGTGGCGCGCTCGATCACGGCCGCCGGCGTCTCGGCCGCCCGACCCCCGCGGATGAGCGCTTCGGCGATGGCGGCGCGCGTCGTCATGCCCATGAGGACGACGAGAGTGCCTCCCGCCCGCGCCAGCGCGTCCCAGTCGGGCACGCCCTCGCCTCCCGGCTCGCCCACCCGGCCCGTCACGACCGTCACTGACGAGGCCACGCCGCGCTGGGTGACCGGGATACCGGCCGCCGCCGGAGCGGCGAAGGCCGACGTGACGCCAGGGACGACCTCGAAGGGGATGCCGGCCTGCGCCAGCGCCTCCGTCTCCTCGCCGCCCCGGCCGAAGACGAAGGGGTCGCCCCCCTTGAGGCGGACCACGACGGCCGAGCGGCGCCCGTGTTCGACGAGCAGGCGCCCGATCTCCTCCTGGCGCACCGCCCCGCCCCCCGCGGGCGCGTCGGGATTCTTGCCGACGTCGATCAGCTGCGCCGACGGCGACACCAGGTCGAGGACCGCCGGGCTGACAAGGCGGTCGTGCAGGACGACATCCGCCCGACCCAAGAGCTTCGCCCCCCGCCGGGTGAGGAGGCCCGGGTCCCCCGGCCCCGCCCCCACCAGGTACACGGTCATGTGCGTGCCCGTTCGAAGCCGTCGATCGCCGCGGCGCCGCCCTCGAGCAGCGCCTGCGCCAATTCGACACCCAGCGCTTCGGGATCCTCGCCGCGCCGGGACAGGCGGATGAGCGTGTGGCCGTCCGCACTGGCCACCAAGCCGTGCGCCCACAGCGCACAGCCCGCGTCCGGCCCCTCCGCCGTCGCGTACGCCCCGACCGGCACCGTGCAGTCGCCGCCCAGCGCGGCCAGCACCGCCCGCTCCACCCGCAGGGCCCGGTGGGTCGGCTCGTGGTCGATGGCGTCCAACAGGGCGCGCGTGGCTGCGTCGTCCGCCCGGCATTGCACCGCGATGGCGCCCTGCCCCGCCTGGGGCAATACGTCCATCGGATCGAGCACGTCGCTCAGCCGGTCGGCCCAGCCCAGCCGCTCGAGGGCGGCAACGGCCACGACGACCGCGGACACCCCGCCCGTCCCGGCCGCAGCCACCCGGCGCGCCATGTTCCCGCGCAGGTCGCCGAAGCCGAGGTCGGGGCGCAGGTAGGCGAGTTGGGCCCGCCGCCGCGCCGAGCCGGTAGCCACGAGCGCGCCAGCGGGCAGGCCGGCGAGCGTGCAGCCGACCAGGCCGTCGCGCGGGTCGCCCCGCGGGGGCACCGCGCCCAGGACCAGATGCGCCGGCATGGTCGACGTCATGTCCTTCGCCGAGTGCACGGCGGCGTCGGCGCGCCCGTCCGTCACCGCCGCCTCCACTTCGGTCACGAACACCCCCTGGCCCCCGATCTCGTCGAGCGGGGCGGCGACGTCCCGGTCGCCGCGGGTGCGCACGACGACCGGCACCACCTCCACCCCGGGGTGCGCAGCCCGGAGGAGCTCGGTGACGATCTCGGTTTGCCGCAGGGCGAGCGGCGAGCCGCGGGTGGCCAGGCGGATCGCGCCCGCGGCGCGGACGCTCCGGTCGGCACCCATCGCCGCGCCTAGAGGTCGAAGAGGATGCGCAGCGCCTCCACGAGCCGCTCGCCGCGCGGCGTGCCGGCGGTTTCTCTGAGCAGCATCGTCGGCTCGTGGAGCATCTTGGCCAAGGCGGCACGCGTCGCCTGGTCCACGTGCTCCCACTCCTCCTCGCTGAGGTCGGCCAACTGGGCGCGGTGGCGCTCGAGCTCGGAGACGCGAAGGGCCTCGAGCCGGGCGCGCAACGACGAGATGATCGGGGCAGCGCCGCGCTGCCGGCTCGCGGTGCGGAAGCGCTCGACCTCGGCCGCCACGATGGCTCGTGCCGCCACCGCCTCCTCCTGGCGATCGCCCAGGGCCCGGGACACCGACGCGCGCAACGTGTCCATGTCGAGCAGGGCGACGCCGGGGAGCCCGGCCACGGCGGGGTCGACGTTGCGCGGCAGCCCGAGGTCGATGACGAGGAGGGGCCCGGCCACGCCCGCGAAGTCCTTCAGGTCCAGCACGTGGGACTCCGCCCCCACGGCGGTCAGCACCACGTCGGCCTCGGTCAGCTCGGCCGTCACCCGCTCGAGCGGCGCCGCCCGCAGTTCGAACGGCGCATCGCCCGCGTCGCGTACGAGGTCCCTCGCCCGCTTCAGCGAGCGGTTCACCACGACGACGCGGCGGGGCGCATCGACCGGTGGCAGGCCGGAGAGGGCACGACAGAGCCCGAGGCCCATCTCGCCGGCGCCCACGACCACCACCCGTGCGTCGCGCAACCCGGCGTCCCCTTGGTCGCGGGCGACGGTCACCGCGGCATAGGCAAACGACGTCGTGCCCTGGCTGATGCCCGTCTCGGTGCGGACGCGCTTCCCGGTCTGGAGCGCATGGCGGAACAGCGCGGAGAGGACGGGCCCGCAGGTGCCCTCCTCCCGGGCGCGCTCGAAGGCCCGCCGGACCTGGCCCACCACCTCGGTCTCTCCCGTCACGACGGACTCGAGCCCCGAGGCAACCAAGAAGAGGTGTGTCGTGACGTCGTCATCGAAGCGCACGGTGGCGTGGAGCGACAGCTCCTCCACCGAGACGCCCGAATGGTCGGAGACGACGTCGTAGATCTCGGCGACCGCGTCGTGGAAGCGGTCCACCACCGCGTAGACCTCGGTCCGCAGGCAGGTCGAGAGCACGACGGCCTCCTGGACGTTGCGGCAGTGGCCCAGCGCGCGGAGTGCCTTGTGAAGGTCGGCATCCGTCACGGCCGTCGCCTCGAGAAGCGGCAGCGGAGCCTGGGTGTGCTCAAGCCCTATGACGACGACGGACACTCAGATTTCCTCCTGGATCGACCCACAATTGTGCCGGTCCCTCCTCCCAGCTTGCCAGTCACGGCGGCGACGCCGGCCGGCCGGGCGCGGCCCGGCCTCCACCGGAGCCTTGGGGAGGTGGACCGGCCAGCGTCAGGCCAGCTCGGTCCGGTGCGACATCCCCACGGCGCGGATGAGCGCTCCCCGCTCGTCGCCGGTCGCCCCGACCCGCTCGACGTCCTCCTGGCGCGCCCGGTAGAACCCGAGGACCTGCAGCTCGATCGAGAGGTCGACGTAGCGGAGATGGACGTTGGACGGGACGTTCAGGACGCGCGGTGCGAAATTGAGCAACGACGTGACGCCGGCCCGCACCAGCAGGTCGGCTACGCCCTGAGCGGCCCAGCCCGGCGTCGTGATGACGCCGATGTCCGGGCACTCGGCGGGACGCAGCGTCGCGATCTCGTCCATGTGCCGTACCTGCATGCCGCGGATCTCCTCCCCCACGACGGCAGGGTCGACGTCGAAGAGCATGGCGATCTGGCATCCGCGTGACGCGAACCCGGCCGAGTTGGTGAGGGCCCGCCCGAGGTTCCCGATGCCGACGATGGCGACCGACCAGTTCTCGTCGATCCCGAGCGCCCGGTCGATCTGCGCGATGAGGAAGTCCGGCTCGTAGCCCGAGCCCCGGGTCCCGAACGAACCGAGCAAGGACAGGTCCTTGCGCACCTTCGCCGCGTTGACCCGGGCGAGCTCGGCCAACTGTTCGGAGGAAACCGTCCGTACTCCACCGCGGGCCAGCTCGGCCAGAATGCGCTGGTAGACGGGCAGCCGAAGCACGGTGGCCTCGGGGATCCGCTTCGGGACCACCCCCCCGGCCGGCGCGTCGGGCGCGTCGCTGCTGTCCGATGCGGTCTGGTCGTCGCTCACTGCGGTGTGATGGTACTGAGGAGGGTCCCGCCGGCACCAAACCGCTCACCGCGGTTGCGGTGTTCTCACCACGCCAGGATCAGCAGCTCCCCGGCCACGACGTTGAGCCAACGGGCCGCCGACGCCTCGCCGGCCACGACGGCCAGATGCCCGTTGGCGTCGACCAACAGACCGAACTCCCCGTGCTCGAGATCACCGAACGCATCGACGCACCGCAGCCGCACCCCATCGGGGACCAACGAGTGAGGCAGCCCGTCGAGGTATTCCCGGCCTGTTTCGACTCGGGCCGCCAGCTCGATCGTCCCGGCCGCGGGGATCCCTGCCACCCTGGCGTCGACCACGGTCGCGGCCAGCTGCAGGTTGCCGAAGTGGTCGACCCAGGTCACCTCGGTCCGCAGGCAGGCCCGGCCGTCGTGCAGGCGCCCTCGCTCGACCACGCCACCAGCGAGGCGCACCAAGGATGCCGGCTCGATCGGCTCGCCCAGCTTGGCCAACGGCGTGCCGGTGCACAGCGCCGCGGCCACGGGCGCGAAGACGTCGCGACCGTCGAAGGTGGCGCCCCGGTCGGGCGGCGTCTGATCCCGGTACAACTCGACCGCCTGACCGATCGGCGCTTCGCCGACCGACTCGGCCCCGGCCACGAGCAGGCCGTTGTCGGGCCCGACGAACTGCAACGTGCCGCCGGCGGGCAGCTCCACCTCGATCCCGACACCGCGCCGCACCGTTCCGACGCCGGGGTCGACCACGCCCACGACGACGCCCGGTCCGAGGTGGGGCACCGCCCGCACCAGGGTGTGGCTACCGGCGCGGACGTCGAAGGGCGGGATGTGGTGGGTGATGTCGATGACCGTCGTCCCCGGCGCGTGGGCGGCGATGACCGCATGGACGACGCCGACAAACTCGTCCTCCGTGCCGAAGTCCGAGAGGAAGAAGACGGTCGGCACCGGCTGGCTCGGCATGGGCGGGGTCGGCGCGGGCATGGCGGGCTCAGCGCTGCAGGTGGCGCGAGCGTTCGGTGGCGGACGCCACAGCTTCCATGAAGGCGGACCGCACGGCGCGGGACTCGAGGGTCCTGATGCCTGCGGCCGTCGTGCCGGCCGGCGAGGTCACCTCGGCCCGCAACGCCTCTGGATCGCGCCCCGTCTCCTTGAGGAGTGTGGCCGAGCCCAACATGGTCTCGACCACCAGGGTCCGGCTCACGTCACGGGGGAGTCCCATCTGCACCCCGGCCTCGACGAGCGACTCGGCCACCAAGAAGAAGTAGGCCGGTCCCGAACCGGACAGCCCGGTGACCGCATCGAGCATGCGCTCAGGCAGACGGACCACGCTGCCCACCGCCGAGAGCACCTCGTCGGCCCAGGCCAGGTCGTGAGAGGTCGCAAAGGCCCCGCCCGAGATCACCGTCACCCCGGCGCCGACGAGAGCGGGCGTGTTGGGCATGGCCCGGACGACGACGGGCTGGCCCCCCAGCGCGGACTCGAGCCGCGCCGAAGGCACGCCGGCCACGATCGAGAGGACTCGGGTCACCCCGGTGACCCCGAGGGCGCGGCAGGCCCCCTCGGCCTGGTCGGGCTTCACGGCCAGCACGGCGCCAGGCAGCCGCTCGCCGGCCTCGCCGAGCAGTCCGGCCTCGGGCGCGGAGACGACGCGCAAGCCGGGATGTTCGGCCGCGAGCTCCTCTCGCCTGTCCGCCAGCGGCTCGACAACGACGACATCGTCGGTCCTGATCCAGCCCGAGCGGAGCAAGCCTCCGAGCAGGGCGCTACCCATCTTCCCGCCGCCGACGATCAGCAGGCTCGACACCCGCGCGACGATACTGAGCCGGGCCTCACACCGCTCCGAGCCGGCGCCCGGAACAGGTATAAGCAGACCTGTTTATAGTTTTGGGAGACATCAACGGCGCTCTCCGAGGGCACCCAACGCCACCGCAACGCCACCGCAACGCCACCCCGCTCAACGCCGGGGGCGCCTCCGGTACGTCGACGGATGCGCCAGCGACATGGCCGTCGGGAAATGGTCGTCGGTGTAGACGACGGACGCCCCGGCGATGCGGTCCAGCTCGTCGTCGTCGATCAACCCGGCCGGGACCCGGCCCACGAGGTACACCGCGTCCTCGGGACCGAGCGCGAACCACATGCCGTAGAGGTGGGCGTTGCGCCGCAGCAGATAGGCGTACACCTCGGCCTGATTGGTCTCGGGCGCCGGCATGAACTGGGCCTCGTGATGCAGCGTGCGCTGCTTCAGCGTGAACCACACGGTGATGTAGTCCTTCTCGTCGCCCGTGAAGCGGAGATACCAGCGGAACGAAGCGGTGCGGTCCGTCACCTCCTGGCGCTCGGCCGCCACCAGGTTCCCGCCGGCGGCGAGCTCGCGCGCCGCCCAGGCGTCGATGCACGCGACCGCCGCCGCCATCTCCTCCTCCTCGGGCAGGTCGACGACCGGCACGGGCCCGGCTCAGTCCCCGCCGGCCGGGCCGAACCGAGGGCCCAGCCGGACCCGGCGGCTCAGCTGCACTCGACGAGTTGGCCGGCCGCCAGCTCGTCGTGCAGCTCCACGAGCGTGCGGGCGGCGGCCCGCCAGGTGTAGCGGCGGGCCCGCAGCACCGAGGCGGTCGAGAACCGCTCGGCCGCCAGCGGCTCGTCGAAGACCCGGCGCACGGCCTCGGCGTACGAGGACGGCGACCCGTCGTCGACCAGGAAGCCGGTGCGGCCGTGGTCGACCAGCGTGGTGAGCCCGCCCACGGCCGAGGCCACCACGGGGGTCCCGCACGCGGCCGCCTCCAACGCCACGAGGCCGAAGGACTCCGAGCGGCTCGGGACGAGGCACACGTCGGCGGCGCGGTAATACGACGACAGCAGCTCGTGGGGCTGCGGCTCGATGAAGTGGACGTGGTCCCGCACCCCCCGCGCGTCGGCCGCGTCGTAGAGGCCGCGCAGCGACTTCTCGCCGTGCGGCCCGCTCGGTCCACCCACGACGACCAACCGGTAGGGCTCGCCCCCGGACTCGAGCAGCGCGGCCAGCGTCTCGATGGCGACGTCGGCGCACTTGAGTGGCTGGATGCGCCCCACGAAGAGCAGCAGCCGCCCATCGAGCGGCAGGCCCAGCGCGCGCCGCGCCTGGGGCCGGTGCCCGGGACCGAAGAAGGCGTGGTCGACGCCGGGCGGCACGATCCTGATGCGCCCGGGCTCGCCTCCGTAGAGCGACGCGATCTGCTCCGCCTCGACCGAGCACGACGCGAGCACGGCGTCGGAGCACTCGATGATGGACGCCTCGGCCTCGGCCCGCCGGTGCGGCATGTCGGCCTCGACCTCTTCGGGCATCGACTCGGCCTTCACCCGGTCGAGCGTGTGGAACGTGCACACGAGCGGCAGGTTGAGCTCGTGCTTGATCACGTGCCCCGACAACCCCGACAACCAGTAGTTCGCGTGCACCGACGTGTAGGGCAGCCCACCGCCGTCGGCGCCGCCGGGCCCGGACGCGGCGGCCATGCGCTCGAGCACCCGGCCCGTGAACTCCTCGACCACCCCGGAGAGCGACTCCTTGGGGAGACACTCCAGCGGGCCCGCCGGCACGTGGTGGACCCGCAATCCGGGTTCGAGGTGCACCACGGGTGCGAGGTCAGGAGACCAGGCCCGGGTGAAGACGTCGCACGCGACCCCGGTGCGGGCCAGGGCGGCGGTCAGCTCGCGCACGTAGACATTCATGCCTCCGCCGTCACCGGTGCCCGGCTGGGCCAGTGGCGAGGTGTGCAGGGAGAGGACGGCGAGACGGCGCATGGCGGTGTGAGCCTACCGGCGAGGCCGAATTCGGCTCCGGGCAGGCACCGCGATCGTGAGCGACATGGTCCGGGGTCGCCCTGGCGTCAGGCGGTCACGACCGGATCAGGCGAACCCGAGGGCGCCGCCGCGCCGTCCTGGGACGGGGCCATCGGGGCACCAGGGTTCGACGGGTTCGACGGCGTCGACGGCTTCGACGGCCCACGGGTGCCCGCTTCACTGCGGCCATCCTCATCCTCGTAGTCGCGGCGGAACGAGAGGTAGATGCGCACCAGCGCCTGCTTCTGCTCCTCGCTGATCGTCTGGTCGGCCAGGATGGCGCGGGTGAGGTCGGGCGATCCGACCGGCGCCTCCAGGATCCCCGCCTGCACGTAGAGCGTCTCGGCAGAGATGCGCAGGGCCTTGGCGATCTGTTGGAGGATCTCGGCCGAGGGTCTCCGCAGCCCGCGTTCGATCTGGCTCAGATACGGGTTCGAGATCCCGGCGAGCTCGGACAGCCGGCGGAGCGAGAGCCGAGCCGAGCCGCGCTGCTCGCGGATGAAGGACCCGAGTTCGTGCCAGCGGTCCTTGGGCTCTTTGACCTCGGGCTCCGGCTCGGTGCTCACTTCTGCAAGCGTACCGCCGGTCCGGGGCCCAGGGCGGTTGCCGCCGCGCCCGGCCGGGGCCGGCCGACGACCGTCGGCCAGACTGCGAACGAGCCTCGGACGGGAGCAGCACGGTCGTTGGATCCCCGGTTGGAATTCCGTTGCCTTCGGGTATGGTCCAGCACGCACCAAACCCTGACGACGACTGAGGAGGCCCGATGGCTGAGTACACCCTCCCCGATCTGCCTTACGACTACGCCGCACTCGAGCCGTACGTGTCGGGCCAGATCATGGAGCTTCACCACGACAAGCACCACGCGGCCTACGTGGCCGGCGCCAACCAGACGCTCGAGAAGTTGGCCGGGGCGCGCGACAAGGACGACTTCGGCGCCATCGTCGGGCTCGAGAAGGCGTTGGCCTTCCACCTCTCGGGTCACGTGCTGCACTCCATCTTCTGGAAGAACCAGAGCCCCGACGGGGGCGACAAGCCCGACGGCACGCTGGGCGCGGCGATCGACGAGAACTTCGGCTCCTTCGACAAGTTCAAGGCGCAGTTCACCCAGGCGACCTCCACCATCCAGGGTTCGGGCTGGGGTGTCCTGGCCTACGAGCCGCTCGCCGGCCGGCTGATCGTCGAGCAGGTCTACGACCACCAGAGCAACATCGGTCAGGGCTCCGTCCCGCTCCTCGTCTTCGACGCCTGGGAGCACGCCTTCTACCTCCAGTACAAGAACGTGAAGGCCGACTTCTTCGCCGCCCTGTGGAACGTCGTCAACTGGCCCGACGTGTCGGCCCGGCTCGACGCGGCCAGGGGACTGAAGATCGCCGGCTGACGCAGACTTCGGCTGGCTGAAGTTCGGCCGCCTGAGCGAGACGGCGTCGAACCCCTACCCGAGCGCCAGGTGCTGTTCGCAGTGACGCTGCGCGGGGTCGCGCTCAAGGTCCGCATCGAGGAGCGGCGTGCCGCAGGTGGCGCACGTGCCGTACGCGCCGGCACTCAGCCGACTCAGGGCGTCGTCGACGCCGTCGAGGACGGCGGCTGCCCGGGTCAGCTCCGATTCGTATCGTTCCTCCACGAGGGCAGGGTACCCGTCCGCCGGTTCCCCCGGTGAGGTCCGGGCGATTTCGGCCAGGTCAGCCCTCGGTCGTTTAGGGGTTGCGCCGATCGGGCAGAACTAGCGCAACCGCTATGCGAAGCCAAACGCTTCCAGGGCGTGAGCCCGGTCCGGCGGCCCGCGGGGCCGGCCCGGTGGCGCGCGGGACTGGCGGTGAGGGCTCCCAGCCCCTGGTGGCCGACGACGTCAGCGGTGCGGGCGCGGTGCAGGCAGAGGGGGGCGCCGGGGAGACGGTGACGCGTCGTTTCCCGGCGGCCGCCGGCTCGGTTGGGCGCGCCCGACGGTTCGTGCTCTCGCGCCTCCCGGACGGTTGCCGCGACGGGCCAGACCTCCTCGCCCTCATGGTCTCGGAGCTGGCGACGAACGCGGTGCAGCATGCGGCTACCGACTTCGAGGTCACCATCACAGTGTCGGCGGCCGGCGACGGTCGCGACGACGCGCGCCGAGTGCGAGTGGGGGTCCGGGACGAGGCTGCGGGGTATCCCACCCCCCAAGAGCCTGCGGCCGACGCGCCACACGGGAGGGGCCTGCGCATCGTGGAGTCTCTGGCCGACACCTGGGGGACCGAAGTCCAGCGCGGGCGTCCGGGCAAGACGGTGTGGTTCTCGTCGCTCGTTACCGGCTGGGAGAAGACCGGGACCGACGTGGACGCGGGCGAAGAGGTGGCCGCGACGGCGGCGATGGCGGCGGGCGCCTTGGCCGCCGGCGCCGGCGCCGGTGCCGGGCCATGGCCCGTGCCCGGCGTGCGCGCCGTCCTCGACGGGCTGCGCGACGCGATCGTCGCCACCGACGAGCACGGCGAGATCCACTATGCGAATGTCGCGGCCGAGGAGGTCATGGGATGGCCGCACGGGTCGCTGATGGGTCGCTCCGCACTCGACCTGGTGCCCGAATCGGCGCTGGAACCGCTCCGCGAGGGCTTCGAGCACTTCGTCAATACACGGGTCGAACGGCTCCAGGGTCGGCGCCTGCCTGCCGTGTTCAAGCGCCCCGACGGGTCCGAGGTGCACGCGGATCTCGTCGTCAGCATCTTCGACCACCCGTATGCCGGACGCGTCGTGGTCGGCATCTTTCGCGCCAAGGACGACAAGAAGCTCCAACGCTGGTCCCAGCTGACGAGCGAACTGCTCGAGATCCTGGCCGATGCGCCGATCGACGACCCGCCGGCCGAACGGTTGCTCTCGACGCTGGGTCGGCGACTCGGCTGGGACGCCACGACATTGTGGGCCGTGGGGGCCAAAGGGGACCTGGTGTGCCGTCACGTGTGGACGCGGACGCCCGACGTGGCTCCCGCCTTCGCCCAGGAGAAGGCGGCCGACCCGACGAGCGGCAGCGAGGGACTGCCGCGGTGGGTCGTCGAGCACGGAGAGCCGCTTTGGGTGCCAGACCTGATGGACGACCGTCGGTTCATGACGGACGCACTGGCCCGAGACGGGCTGCAGAGCGCCTACGCCTTCCCGATCCGCTATCACGGTGCCTGCGTCGGGGTCGTCAAGATGCTCAGCACCCAACCACGCGAACGTGATCCGGCGGCCGTCGAGCTCATGGACGCCGTGGGTGGCAATCTCGGTGAGTTGCTCCACGCGTCGGCCCAGAGAGCAGAGCGCGAGCAGCTCGTCGAAGATCTGCTCGAGGCGCGACGCCGCAACGAATTCCTGCTCCTCGCCGCCCAGGTGCTCTCCGAGGTCGTGGACTACCACGAGATGATCGAGCGCCTGGCCGAGGTGTCGGTCCCCGTCCTGGCCGACCTCTGCGTCATCGACATCGCCGAGGAGGACGGTCAGATCCGGCGGATGGCAGCCCGGCACGCCGACCCGGTGAAGCGCTCCCTCACCGAGGAGCTGCGGCGGTCGTACCCACCGGATCCGACGGGCCACCATCCGACCGTCGAGGTCATGCGCACGCGTCGCTCCATGTGGAGCTCTCACATGGACGACGAGTTCCTGCGCCTCACGAGCATTGACGATCGGCACTACCAGATCATCAAGCAGCTCGGGTTCACGTCGTACATGACGGTGCCGCTCGGCCGCCTGGACGAGCGCGTCCTCGGCACGGTCACGCTCATCTCGGCTGGATCGGGACGGCGCTTCTCCGAGAAGGACCTGGGCTTGGCCGAGCAGCTGGCGACGCAGGTGAGCTCCGTCGTCAGCCGGGCCCGGGCCTACGCGCGCGAGCGCGAGATCTCGCACGAACTGCAGCGCAACCTCCTACCCGACGCGATCCCGCACATCGCCGGTTGGGATGTGGCGGCGCGCTACCTGCCCGCCGCCGTCGGTGTCGAGGTGGGCGGCGACTGGTACGACGTGGTGCCGATCACCGAGCGGCTGGTGGCGTTCGTGGTCGGCGACGTGGAGGGCCACGATCTCGAGGCAGCGCGCATCATGAGTCGGATGCGCCACACACTCGGACTGCTCGTGCTCGAGGAGCAGGCTCCCGGTATGGCGCTCGAACGCCTGAATCGGGTTTCGCTCTCGGGGGTGCAGCCGCGATTGGCCACCGCGCTGGTCGGCGTGCTCGACGTGGCCACGGGCGCGATCACCTTCTCTTCCGCCGGCCATCACTCCCCGGTGGAGATCACCGCGGGCCACGCGGTGGAGCTGCCGGTGCCACCCGGGCCGCCGCTCGACGTCCAGCCGTGTCACTACAAGGACTACGAGTTCCGCCTCGGTGAGGGCTGCCTCGTCATGTTCACCGACGGGCTGGTCGAGCGCCGGGGGGCCTACCTCGACGACCGCCTGGCTCAGCTCGAGGCGTCGCTGCGCTCGGCCCCGCGGACGGATCCGGTCACCGTCGCCGACTTCGTGATCGAGGCAATGACGGCGGACGCGCGTCGCACCGACGACATCGTCGTCCTGGCGGCGCGACGACACGACGACGAGCGATATTAGGACCGCTGGGCCGAAGATCGGCGAGCGTGCAGCGCTGGGAGAGCATCTCCTCGGATAAACTCCGCGGTCGGGCGGTGATGTCCCCGAAAAACGGGGAGCGGACCTGTTTAGGCCTGTGGTCCGCTGTGGGGTCCACGGCTTCCTAATGTGACGGCGTGAAAACCGAGGCCCCCATTGCGGCGCTGGTCGGGGCCCATGCCCTGGTGCCCTGTCTCGACGGCACCGAACGGCCGTACCGGGACCTCGACTGCGCCGCCTCGACGCCGGCCATGGAGGTCGTGGCCGAGGCGGTGGCGGAATTCCTGCCGTGGTACTCGAGCGTGCATCGTGGGGCGGGCTACAAGTCGCGGCGGGCCACGGCCGAGTACGAGGCGGCCCGCGACATCGCGCAGCGCTTCGCCCACCGCCGGGCGGGCGGCGACGACGTGGTCGTGCTCGTCCGCAACACGACCGAAGCCATCAACCACCTGGCCTACCGACTGCGCCTGGGTCCGGACGACGTCGTGGCGACGACGGTGGTCGAACACCACGCCAACCTGCTCCCCTGGGCCCGGGTGGCGAGCCGCCGCTGGGTCGAGTGCGGTCCCGAAGGCACCTTCGGCACCGAGGACGTCGTCAAGGTGCTGGAGGACGGGCGCCCGCCCGCACTGCTCGCCCTGACCGGAGCGTCCAACGTCACCGGTTGGCGGCCGCCGGTCGAGGAGATCTGTGCCGAGGCACACGCACGCGGGATCCCGGTCTTGCTCGACGCCGCGCAACTGGCGCCCCACCGGTCGCTGCCGCCGGAGCCCGACTTCGTCGCCTTCAGCGGGCACAAGCTCTACGCGCCGTACGGCGCGGGTGCGCTGATCGGGCCGCGGCGGACGTTCGAGGAGGGCGATCCGTTCCTGGCCGGCGGCGGCGCCGTCGATCTCGTCGACCTGGACGAGGTCATCTGGACCGAGCCGCCCGAACGCGAGGAGGCGGGGTCGCCCAACGTCGTCGGCGCGGTCGCGTTCGGGACGGCCATGGGCGAGCTGGAGAGGATCGGCTGGGAGACCATCGGGGCGCACGAGGCCGCCTTGTCAGAGCGTCTCCACCGCGGACTGCGCGCCATCGACGGCGTCCGCGTGTTGGGCCCGGGCCCGGCGCCGGGTGGGAGCGGCGGTGAGATCGACACTTTGGCCGTCGCCACGTTCACCGTCGAGGGCATGCACCACGCGCTCGTCGCCGCACGCCTCAGCGCGGAGTTCGGGATCGGGGTCCGCCACGGGTGCTTCTGCGCGCATCCGTACCTGATCCGTCTGCTCGGCGTCGGCCGGGAGGGCGTGGACCAGGCCAGGGAGGCGGTGCGGCGCGGCGACCGCAGCGCCATCCCCGGCGCGGTGCGGGCCAGCTGCGGGCTCGGCACGATGGCCCAAGACGTCGACGCATTGCTCGAAGCGCTCGGCGCGCTGGCCGACGGCCTTCCCGCGCCGGTGACCTACGTGCAGGACAACGTGACCGGCGACTTCTGGCCGGAGGGCGACGCTCCCGGCTGGGAGACGGTCGACCGCCCGGCCGGGGCCGCGTGCGCTCGCGGCTGACCCCAATGCGAGCTCGGCTCGGGGTACTGCTAGCGCTGGCCCTGGGCGCGCCCGCGCTGGCGGCGTGCTCCACCCCTGTCGGCAGCACACCGCTCCACACCGTCGCCTGGGTCACCTTGGGTGCTTCGGTCGCCTTGCCGGGCACCGACGTCACGCCCGTCGACCTCGCGACCCGCCGGATCGGGGCCAAGGTCCCGGTCGGGAGCCAGCCCTCGGCGCTCGCCTACACCGCCGGCGACAAGGGACTACTCGTCGTGACCCTCGGCGACGACACGCTGCACGAGATCGACCCGGCCACGCACGACGTCGTGCGTGCGGCGGGGGTGGGGATCGAGCCCGACGCGGTGGCGGTCGCGCCCGGGGGAACGGACGGCAAAGGCGTCGCGCTCGTGGCGAATCTCGATTCCGACAATGTCACGCCGGTCGACCTCAAGACGTGGCGCGCCGGCCGGCCGGTCCCCGTCGGCACCCAGCCGGTGGCCATCGCCGTCTCGGTCGCGCCCACCGGGGCCGCCACGGCGTTCGTGGCAGACTTCGGCAGCAACGAGGTCACGCCGATCGACGTCTCCACGCTGCAGGCGGGGGCGCCCATCGCCGTCGGACCGGGTCCCGAGGCGCTCGCGGTCGCGTCCGGACAGGTCCTCGTGGGTAACTTCGGCAACCGCACCCTCACGCCGATCAACGCGGCGTCGCAGAAGCCGGGTACCCCGATCAACCTGCCCGTCAATCCGACCGCGATGGCGGCGAACCCGGCCGGGACGATGGTCTACGTGTGCGGCGGCGCGGGCCTGGTGCCCGTCACGACGGCGGGCATCGCCCTCGCCGTCGGCAACGAGATCGGCCTGCCCGACGTGGCCCAGGGCATCGCCCTGAGCCCGGACGGGTCCACGGCGTGGGTGAGCCAACAGGCGGGCACGCTCATCCCGGTCACGCTGGCGACCGGGAAGCCCGGCCGGCCCATCCGCATGGGCGGGCACCCCTCGGCCATCGTCATCGGTGCGGGGTGAGCCGGCGCCGAGCTTTGCCTCACACGCTGTAGACGGCGCGGGCACGGAAGCGCAGAGGGCGCTCGGTCAGTTCCTCCATGTAGTGGGCGGCCCACCCGGCCACCCGGGCAACGGCGAAGATCGTGCGGCCGGTATCGGGCGGCATGCCGGTGCCCCAGCTCAACGCAGCGAGCGCGAGGTCACAGTTCGCGAGCGGCACGTCGTGGGCGGCGGCGAGCGCCATCACCTCGCGCACGAGGGCGCGCCGCTCGTCGCTGAGCAGCGGTTCGGCGAGCCGGTACAGCGCGGCGAAGCGGGGGTCGCCGCTCTTGTAGACGGAGTGGCCGAAGCCCGGCAGCCGCCCCTGCTCACGCAGCACGTCGTTCAGGGCACGCGCCGCCCCGTCGCGTTCGGCCACGACCAACAGCTCGTAGGCCAGCTGGCTCGCCCCGCCGTGCAAGGGGCCGGCGAGTGTGGCCAGTCCGGCGAGGAGCGCGTCGTAGGGATCGGCCCGCACCGACGCCGCCACGCGGACGGCCATGGTGGAGGTGGCGAGCTCGTGGTCCGCCAGGAGGACGAGGGCGGCGTTCAGGGCGGTGGGCGCCACGGCGGCATTTTCAGTGAGACGGCCGGTCAGACGCGTCGCGACGGAGGCACGCGGGTCCTCGCCGGGCGGGGGCGGGCCGACGACGTCGGTCAGCGCGGCGGCGGCCCGGCGGGCGGCGCGGGCAACGGCGGGCGGGCGCAGGTCGGCGCGCAGCGGGTCGCTCGCCCCGCACACCACCAGCGCCCAGCGCATGCGGTCCAGGGTGTGGGTGAGTGGGCAGGGGCCGAGGTCGGGCGCCGACCAGTCGCGGTCGCCGGCGTCCTCGGACTGCCAGAGCAGCTCGGCGACGTCCTCGAAGCTCGACGTCGCGGCGAGCTCGGTGGCCAACCGGCCGCGGTACAGCGGCCCGAGCTGCTGGTCGAGCTGGGTCACGCCGGTCGTGATGGTGGCGAGGCGGCTCGCCGTCTCCTTCCCGCCCCGGCTCCGAGCCGCCAGGCCCTCGATGTCGGCCAGGTCGAAGAGGCTGCCGCGCCCGTTGGGGTCACGGTGCGATCGCAGGAGGCCGCGGCTGACGTAGGCGTAGAGCGTCGGCACCTTGACGCCGAGGCGGCGGGCGGCCTCTTCGGTGGTGAGCATGCGATCCATGCCGGGATGTTATATTGAGTTGATCAACGTTTACAGGACGGGGGCAGACAGGCATAGTGGGCTGATGGAAACGATCGTGCGGGACCTCATGACCTCCCCGGCCGTCACCTGCGCGGCCGACGACACCCTGGCCTCGGCGGCGCAGGCCATGCGGACGGCCGACACCGGCTCGGTCGTCGTGACCGACGACGGCAAGGTCGTCGGCATCCTGACCGAACGCGACCTCCTGCGAGCGGCGGCCGCGGCCGGCGATCCCGAAGCCGAGCGGGTGCGGCTGTGGATGACCGCGCACCCCGACGTGCTCAGGCCCGACGAGCGGGCCGACGCGGCGTGGGCCAGCCTCACCTCGCACCACTACCGGCACCTGCCCGTCGTCGACGGCGAGCGGTGCATCGGCGTCGTCTCGCTGCGCGACCTCCTGGGGGTGGCGCGCATCCGCCCGGCGGCCGAGACGAGCGGCGACGTGCCGGCCGGCTTGGAGGGCGTCGTCGTGGCCGAGACGACCATCGGCGACGTCCGCGGCCAGGAGGGCTTCTACCACTACCGCCAGTACTCGGCCGTCGAACTGGCCGAGACGCGCTCGCTCGAGGACGTCTGGCATCTCCTCTTCCGCGGCGCGTTGCCCGACGCGGCGGCGTCCGCCGCCTTCGCGGCCGAGGTGCGACAGCGGCGCACGATGCCCCCGGGCCTCGCCACGCTGTTGCCGGCATTGTCCCGGCGGGGCGCGCCCCTCGACGTGCTGCGCACGGCGGTGTCCCTCCTCGGGGCGGAGCTCGGCTGGCGGCCCACGCACGACATCGGCCCCGGGGAGCTGGCCGACCAGGCCCTCGGGTTGTGCGCGGTGGTGCCGACGATCCTGGCGGCCGCCTACCGGCTCCGGGAGGGCAACGAGCCGGTCGAGCCCCGCGCCGACCTCGGCTTCGCGGCGAACTATCTCTTCATGCTGACCGGGGTGGAGCCGAGCGCGGAGCACGCCCGAGCCGTCGAGCAGTACATGATCCTCACGATCGACCATGGCTTCAACGCGTCGACCTTCACGGCGCGGGTGGTCACGTCGACCGGCGCCGACCTGGCGGCCGCGATCGTGGCTGCTATCGGCGCGTTGTCCGGACCTCTCCACGGTGGCGCACCGAGCCGGGCCCTCGACATGCTCGACGCCATCGGCACCGCCGACCGCGCCGACGCCTACGTCCGGCACGCGGTGGAGAGCGGGGAACGGATCATGGGCTTCGGCCACCGCGTCTACAAGACCGACGACCCGCGCTCGCTGCTGCTGCGGTCGGTCACCGAGCGTCTCGGCGGGCCCCTCGTCGAGTTCTCCCAGTCGGTGGAGCGGACGACGGTGGACGTGCTGGCCGAGCTGAAGCCCGGGCGCCAGCTCTACACGAACGTCGAGTTCTACGCCGGCGTGGTCATGCACTCCTGTGGGATCCCCCGCGAGATGTTCACCCCGACCTTCGCGGCCGGGCGGACCATCGGCTGGTGCACGCACGTGCTCGAGCAGGCCGCCCACAACCGTCTGATCCGCCCCGCCGCCCGCTACGTCGGCCCCCCGCCGCCACAGCCGGTGCCGCCCGCGGCCTGACGCCCCGGAGCAGCGGCGGCGCTGCGGCGCGACCGGCCGGACTCCGCGCCGACCCGCCCGATTCCGGAGAAACCCGACTAATCTGGTCAGGGTTTGCTGTCTGGAAAGGAGCAGGTCATGGGCCCAGGCGTCTCCGCAGGCCGGTCCAGCCGGGCGCGGGGGTTCTTCTCGTTCCCCAACCCGGTCAACGAGGTGTCGGCCCGCCTGGTGGCCGCCGGCGTGGTGCTCATGGTCGTCGTGACGCTGGCCTTCGGCCTCGAATGGGCGACAGCCGTGATCGCCTACGGCTTTGTGGCTCGGGTGCTGACCGGGCCGACACTGAGCCCGCTGGGGCAGCTGGTGACCCGCGTCATCACGCCGCGACTCGGATTGGCGGCGCGGCCGGTGGCCGGGCCACCGAAGCGCTTCGCCCAGGCGATCGGCGTCGTCTTCTCCGGGACCGCCCTGCTCCTCGCCGTGCTCGGCTTCTGGACCGGGGCCGAGGCGGTGCTGGCCCTGCTCGGCTGCGCCGCGGTGCTCGAATCGGCTTTCGGGATCTGCCTGGGTTGCGCCGCCTTCGCCGTGCTCATGCGGGCCGGCGTCATCCCCGAGGAGGTCTGCGAGCGCTGCAACGACATCTGGGCGACGGCACGGGGCGTAGCCGCCTGAGCCGGCGCGCCGCTAGCTGTCGTAGACCAGGACACCCCGGATGTTCTTGCCGTCGCGCATGTCCTGGTAGCCCTGGTTGATGTCACCCAGCTTGTAGGTGGTGGTGATCATCGAGTCGAGATCGAGCTGGCCGTCCCGGTACAGCTTGAGCAGTTTCGGGATGTCGGAGTGGATGTTGGCCGAGCCGAAGATGCTCCCGACGACCTGCTTCTCCATGATCGTCAGGTACATCAGGTTCATGGTCACATCCATCTCCCCCATGGGGTGGATGTTGGTGACGACGACGCGCCCACGCTTGGCGGTCAGGCCGAGGATCGAATCCATCATCGATCCCTGCCCGATGCCCATGGCGCAGATGACCTTGTCGCACATGTGGCCCCAGGTCGCCTGCTCGATCAATGCGAACGCCTCCTCGACCGAGGGAGCCACGTGGGTGGCCCCGAAAGAGGGGGCCAGCTTGCGCTTGAGCTCCACCGGATCGATGGCGAAGATCATTTCGGCCCCGGCCAGCCGTGCGCCCTGCAGCGCCGAGGCGCCGATGCCACCGATGCCGATCACGGCGACGTTGTCACCTGGCTTGACCTCGGCGGCGTAGACAGCCGAGCCCCACCCCGTGGTGACGCCGCAGCCGACGAGGCAGGCCTTGTCCAAGGGAATGTCCTCGAGGATCTTCACGCACGACGCCTGGTTCACGACGGTGTAGGGCGCGAACGTGCCGAGGCAGACCATGGTGGTGACGTCCTGCCCACGCGCGTGGTGGCGAATGGTGCCGTCCATCTGGCGGCCGGCCATCAAGACGGCGCCGGTGTCGCAGAGGTTGGAGTGGCCGGTGGCACACGAGGGACACTTCCCGCAGGCCGGCACGAAGCCCAGCACGACGTGATCACCGGGCTTGAGGCCGGTCACGCCCGGTCCCACCTCCTCCACCACGCCGGCCCCCTCGTGGCCGCCGATGACCGGGAGCGGCACGGGCATGTCGCCGGTAACGAGGTGCTCGTCCGAGTGGCACATGCCCGACGCGGCGAGCCGGATCAGGACCTCCCCGTCCTTGGGCGGATCGAGCTCGATGGGCTCCACGCTCCAATCAGCGTGACGCTCCCACAAGACGGCGGCTTCGGTCTCCACGGTGCCTCCCCAGGGTGTTGCGCGACGGCGCGCTGCGTACGCTACCGGCCCCGCGGCGTGCGACGCAGATCAGTGCTCCGCTGCCCAGATTCGGCCCCACCGGTTCGGCGTGATGCGCTGCTCGGGCGGCTCCTCTGCCCTGCTGACCGGCCCACCACATCGTCGACGCTGGCGCGCCCTCCGACGTCCGCCCTCGCGAGGCGCACGCGCGACACTGGCTGGGTGACCCTCTTCCGCACCTCCTCTTCGTCGCGGTGAGGGCGCCCGGCCTCGTCTCGCCCGCGGCGGTCAACGAGCGCCACAAATGGGTCGCCCTGTTCATCACGACGCTCGGGATGTTGATGGCGGCGATCGACGGCTCCATCGTCCTGATCGCGCTCCCGGCCATCTTCCGCGGCATCAAGCTCGACCCCCTGCTACCCGGCAACTCGTTCTTCCTGCTGTGGATGATCCTCGGGTTCCTGATCGTGACCAGCGTGCTGGTCGTCAGCCTGGGCAAGCTCGGCGACCTCTACGGCCGGGTGCGCATGTACAACCTGGGCTTCGCCGTCTTCACGTTCTTCTCGCTGCTGCTCAGCATCACCTGGCTGACCGGCACCGCCGGCGGCATCTGGCTGATCGTGATGCGCATCTTCCAAGGTGTCGGCGCCGCGCTGCTGATGGCCAACTCGGCCGCCATCCTGACCGACGCCTTCCCGCCGGACCGCCGCGGCTTCGCTCTCGGCATCAACCAGGCGGCAGCCATCAGCGGGACCTTCATCGGCCTGCTCCTCGGCGGCATCCTCGCGCCCATCAACTGGCGTCTGATCTTCCTCGTGTCGGTCCCCATCGGCCTCTTCGCCACGGTCTGGGGGTACTTCTCGCTGCACGAGATTGAGCGGGGTTCGAAAGGAGGGATCGACTGGGGCGGCAACGTCACCTTTGCCATCGGATTGGTCCTGGTGATGGTCGGGATCACCTACGGGATAGAGCCCTACGGGCACGATCCGATGGGCTGGACCAATCCGGTGGTCCTGGGCGAGCTCGGCGCAGGGCTGGCATTCCTCGGGCTGTTCTGCTGGATCGAGCTGCACTCGGCGGAACCGATGTTCCGCCTGCAGCTGTTCAAGATCAGGGCCTTCTCGGCCGGCGTGTTCGCCAGCTTCCTCGGTGCACTCGGGCGCGGCGGCCTCATGTTCATACTCATCATCTGGCTGCAGGGCATCTGGTTGCCGCAACACGGCTACACCTTCGCCGTCACGCCGCTGTGGGCCGGGATCTTCCTGATCCCCCTGACCGCGGGGTTCATGATCGCCGGACCGGTGTCGGGCATCCTGTCCGACCGCTACGGCTCCCGACCCTTCGCCACCTCCGGCATGCTCGGGACGGCGGTGTGCTTCCTGCTGCTCGAACAGCTCCCGGTCGACTTCGGCTACACCGAGTTCGCCGTGCTGCTGTTCATCACCGGCGTGTGCATGTCGTCGTTCGGGGCCTCCAACCGCACCGGGGTGATGAACAGCCTCCCGGCGGCCGACCGCGGGGCGGGGTCGGGCATGAACACGACCTTCCAGAACTCGGCCCAGGTCCTGTCGATCGGCATCTTCTTCACGCTGATCCTCGTGGGGCTGTCCGACACCCTCCCGGCGGCCCTGGTCCGCGGGCTCACCGCGCACGGCGTGCCGGCTGACACGGCGGTCTCCATCTCCCATCTCCCTCCGGTCTCGACGCTGTTCGCGGCGTTCCTCGGCTACAACCCGGCCAGCCACCTCCTCGGCCCGCACGTGCTGTCGCAGCTCTCGGCGAGCCAGCGGGCGACCATCACCGGCGAGCGGTTCTTCCCCGGCCTCATCACCGACGCCTTCCGTGACGGCCTGCACGCAGCGTTCAACTTCGGCATCGTCATGTGCCTCGTGGGCGCCGCGGCGTCGTGGACCCGCGGCGGGAAGGCGCCGGCTCAGCGCGTGGCCGGCGATCTGCTCCTCGACGCCAACCCCGAGCCGGTCACGGTGTGAGGACCTGAGGCCCGCGGGAGAGCCGGACCAGGGTGTCCGACGGGTGCCACGAACTGGCCGGAATGAGATCGTGGACGTCAGAGGGGCGGCGTCAGATCGTCACCGAGTGGAAGGTCTCCAACCATGCGTGCCCATCAGCCCGACCAGGCCGTCTTCAGGTCGGTCCTTCCCGACGCCATCGACTGGGAGCCGTTCGCCGCCTTCCCGCGTCCGGCCCGCCTGGCGGTGGTGGTCGGTCATCCCACCGAACCCGGGCCGTACGTGATCAGGGTCAAGGTGCCTTCGGGCGTCAAGTTGATGCCGCACCGGCATCCCGAAGATCGTGTGTACACGGTGATGTCCGGTGTGTTCTACATCGGTTTGGGCGAACAGTTCGACGAAGAGAAACTGGTGGCCTATCCGCCGGGGGCCGTCATCGTCCTGCCCGGCGACACCCCGCACTTCCACTGGGCCAAGTCGGGCGAGTACGTCACCCAGGTGACGGCGATCGGGCCGCTCGGACTCGAGTACCTGGACCCGAAGGACGATCCGCGCCACCCGTGAACGCGCTCGGTGTGGTCGGCTGCGGCGTGGCCAGGCCGACGGTGTGCACTCCCGCTCCGGTGAAGATGGCTTCGATCGTCATTCGCCGGTCATGCCAGCATCTATGGACCGACGGCTACCGGCAACGACCGGAACGACCGGATGAGGTTGTTGCACTTGCGGACCGGCGATCCGTCGAGCTCGATCGTCCCGACCCGCTCGACGAGCGCCGCGAGCACCGCCGCGCCTTCAAGGCGGGCCAGTCCCATCCCGACGCATGCGTGCTCGCCGTGCCCGAAGGCGAGCTGGCCGGCGCTCTCCCGCGTGATGTCAAAGCGGTCAGGCTGGTCCCACCGCCGCTCGTCGCGATTGGCGGACGCGAAGCTGACCAATACCCTTGAACCGGCAGCGAGGTCGAATCCGCCGACGCGGGAAGCCACCTTGGCGACTCTCGTGAAGCAGCTGATCGGGCTCTCGATGCGGAGCACCTCGTTGAAGGCGGCCTTGACGCGATCCGGCTCCTCCCGCAGGCGCTGCCACTGGTCCGGATGGGTGGCGAAGAGCCAGACCGCGTTACCGATTGCGCTGATCGTCGTGTCGAGCGACGGAGCCAAGTAGTCGATGAACAGCATCGGACACCGTCGGCGCTCGATCTCACCCTGGTCGGCCGCGCGTTGGATGCGAGCGCCGAAGCAATGCTCGGGCAGCTCCATCCCGGCGAGACGCTGTGCGTAGGCGCTCATGGCGAGGATGCCGTCACTGGCCGCGACGGCACGATCGTTCAGCGGACCGAGTCCGTCGAACTGCGCCGCAGCCCAGTCGACGAGGTGCTCACGGCCGTCGGCGGGCCAACCGAGGAGGTCGGGGACCCAGGTCGTCGGCACGATCTCGGCGAGATCGGTGACGGCGTCGAAGCGCCGCCTTTCGAGGAGCCGGTCGACGAGCGCATCGGCGATGGCCTGGACGTCGGGACGCAGATCGGCCAGCGCTCGTGGCGTGAGCGGTCGACCGATGACCTCCCGCTGCGCCCGGTGCTCGTCGCCATCGCTCATGAGCGTGGTGCCGCGACCCAACGTGTTGATGACATCGTTCAAGGCAACGCCCTCACCCGAGATGAACGTGGCGTGATCACCGAGGATGCTCCGCACCTCGGCGAACCGGGTCGCCGCGTACACGCCATGGGCCTCGAGCCAGACGAGCGGCCCGGCGTCGCGCAGCGCTCGGAGATGTGGGTACGGATCGTCGAGGGCCTCGTCGGTGAAGAGGTCGGCAGCGTACCGAGGGATGATCATGGCGTCTGCGCGATCACACACACCGGTTCCGGATCGCGCCGATCCCTTCGATCCAGGTCTCGAGGATCTGGCCCGCCTGCAAGAACCGCGGTGGCTGCCGCGTGGCGCCGATGCCGGCTGGAGTGCCCGTAAAGAGCACATCGCCGGGGAGTAGCGGGAGGACCGCGGAGAGCTCGGCGATCAAGCGTGGCACGCTGAAGATGAGGTCGGAGGTGCGCGCGTCCTGCATCGTCTCACCGTCGACCGAGCAGCCAAGCGCGAGGTCGTCCGGGTCGGGCACCTCGTCCAGCGAGACGAGCCACGGGCCCATCGGCCCGTAGCCCCGACGGGACTTCCCGAGCGAGAACTGCGATCCTGCGGCGAACTGGAGGGTGCGGTCGCTGATGTCCTGGCCGACGGTGAGCCCGGCAACGTGCGACCACGCTTCCGCTTCGTCGACCCGGTCGGCGCGGGTGCCGATCACGGCCACGAGTTCGACCTCCCAGTCGACCGTGCCGCCGACGATCTCGATCTCGTCAAACGGGCCCGACAGCGAGGCCGGGAACTTCGTGAACGTGGCCGGTACGCTCGGCACCGCCATGCCCGACTCCTCGGCGTGGCTCCGGTAGTTCAAGCCGATGGCGAAGACTTGCCGTGGCGCGGGCACCGGAGAGCGGAGGTGGGCCTCGATGAACGGCACCGTACCGGCGGTGACGCCAGCCGCGAAGTCGACGAACGCGGGCCAGTCCTCATAGATGTTCATCGGGTCGGGGCCGAACCGCCCGCCGGATACGTGGTGGACGTCGGCGATCGCCTCGCCAAGGACGAGCGCGGCGCGTCCGGCGTGGTTCGCGAGCTTCATGGGGTGGCCCCACACGCGAGCTGCAGGCGGAGGTCAGCGAGCAGCGTCGTCGCCTCCCCCGCCACCCGCGCCGTCCCGTACAGATAGAAGTCCGGTCGCTGCAACGCACACGTCGTCTCGTGCTCCGCGAACCATTGGACAAAAGGGGCATCGGGATCAACGAGCACGACAACACGACCACCGATCGACTCGAACCAGGCGCGCTCGTTCCGACCGATGCCTTCGACATCGCCGCCGAGGACCACGAGTCGCCAGCCGTTGCCGTGCACCTCGTCACACAGTCTGCCGCCGTCCTTGCCCTGCACGAGCTGCGTGCCGGCGTGGGGTGCGGCCGGGTGGATGAATCCCGACGTGATGCCAGGAAGCCCTGGCGCCGGTGCCGGTTCGTCGCCCACGCCGGCTGCCATCACCTCGTCGCGCGACGAGGCCTCAGCAGGGTCTGGCACGCAGATAATCTTGCCGAGGTCCATGGAGAAGTCGATCGCCGCCCTCGCGCTCGGCAACCGCTCGGACTGGTAGCTATCGAGCAGCTCGTCGTCGGCGATGTCGCTGAGCACGAGGTCGAGCTTCCAAGCCAGGTTGGCGGCGTCGCGCAGGCCAGAGCACATGCCTTGGCCCGCGAAGGGGGGCATGAGGTGGGCGGCATCACCAGCGAGGAAAACCCGCTCGGCGCGCCACTTCTCGGCGTAGCGGGCGTTGAAGGTGTAGACGGCGTGGCGCTCGAGCCGGGCGTTGCCGGGGTGCACGTCCCACGGCGCCAGCAGCTCCCACGCGCGTGCCTCCTCGTTGAGCTCATGGAGCGACTCATGCGGCAGGCGCATGAACTCCCAGCGTCGTCGACCAGGGCCTCCTGACACTGCGGTCGTCGGCCGCGCGGGATCGCAGATCTGCAGGTTGATCGGGGAGAACACGCGTGGGTCGTCAAGGATGACGTCAACGATGAGCCAGTCGTAGAAGAACCCCAGATCGGTCACCGGCAGCCCGGCCAGCGTCCGCACGGTGCTGTTGGCCCCGTCACACCCGACGACGTAGCGAGCCGAGACGCTCGTGCCTTCGCCACCGGTCACGACAACGCGGTTGTCTCGTTGCTCGAGACCGGTGACCTCGACGCCGCGGCGGACGTCGGCGCCGAGCTGGCGCGCACGACGGTCGAGCAGCTGCTCGACCATGGGCTGATTGAACATGGATGACGCCGGCCACCCGGATGGCCCGTCGCCCGCCTGGCCGAACCGCAGCAGCGTCGTGCCCGCCGCGTTGCGCCACTCGTAAACGTCAGCGGGCTCGCTCATCGTCCGCAACTCGTCACCGACGCCGCACGATTGGAGAATCCGCCCCACCTCGTGGTCGAAATGCACCGCTCGAGGGAGCGGGTAGGGCTCGGTCCACCGCTCGAGCACCGTGACGGTGCGCCCGAGCTGGGCAAGCAGGATCGCGAGCGCGTTCCCGACGGGACCGTACCCGACGATCGCGACGTCCGCATCCGTATCTTCGCTCATGCCGATCGCAGAGGCTGGTGTCCCCATAAGCTGATCTGGCCGTAGCGGCGGTTGTCGTTCCACCCGTCGGTGATCACCCGCGCGCCGTGGCCGACCTCGATCTGGAAGCCGGCCGGCGTCTGCAGATAGAAGCTGAACATGCCGTCGTTGTCGTGACGGCCGAGCCCGTTCGGGATGGGGAGGTCAGTCGCCCAGGCCCGGTCGAAGGCGGCGCCGACGTCGTCGCGCTCGTTGAGTTCGAACATGATGTGGTGCAGGCGCTGCGGGAGGTCGAACGGCGCCCGCGCGAGCGCGATCGTATGGTGCCGCCGGTTGCAGTGGTAGAAGCGGACCTCGAGGTCGATGCCAGGTGCGAGCTCGGTCTCGAGCCAGTCAGATTGGACGAAGCCGAGTCCGTCAGTGAGGAACACCTCGGACTCCTCGAACGCGGTCGTGACGAAGACCGCGTGCCCAAAGCCAACGCCGTCGGTGAGGAAGCCGCCCGGAACCAACGCCGAAGAGAACGGGGTCGGCGCGTCGGCGAGCTGCAGCACGACCTCGACGTCGATGCCCCACGGTGCGGTCGTCCGAACAAGGCGTTGCACGCGTCTGTCGCTGTCGTCAACCTCGGCGACGTCGGCGCCTATCACCTGCAGCCGTGCGATGGCCGCGTCGAAGGCGGCGGCGTCCAGGGCCTCGACACCGATTGCGACCGCGTCGTTCGCCGGTCCGCTCTGCACAATCAGCCGGTTTGCGCGCTGGTCGTTGCGCCACGTCCCGGCGCCGGCCGCCGTCCGCTCACCGGGCACGAGGCCGACGACGTTGGCGAACACTGGCGCGAGGGCGTCGGGGTCGGGCACCTCGAGCACCAGGTATCCGAGTTCGATCTGGTGTTTCATTGTGTCGTCCTCCCGTGATGTCAGGCGTGCGCGGCGAAGAGCCGAGCCGTGTTGGAGTGGAGCGCCTCGACGAGCGAGTCGACGGCGTCGATGCCTTCGGCCGCAGCGACCACGACCGACTCGGGCGTAAACGGGAAATCGCTCCCGTAATGCAGATTGTCGAGGGCCGTCAGGGTGAGCAGCGCTTCGAGCTGGCGCGGCACGACGAAGCCGGCGAGGTCGAAGTGGAGCCGGCCGAGGTCTCGGAGCACGTCGACCTCGGGAGCGAGCAAGCGCGCAAACGCGTTCACGCGGTCGGCAACCAGCGGGAGCGTCGAACCGGCGTGCGGAATGATCAGCTTGAGTTCGGGATTGAGGGCAATGGTCCCGTGAAGCACGAGGTCCACCACGGTGCGGGTGGTGTCGAAAAAGAACTCGAGCATCGGTCGCGGCCGATCGAACGATGTGTGTTCCCAGCACGCCGGCGACGTCGGGTGCAGGAGCACGCATGCGCCGCGGCGGTTGAGCTCGCGGAACACTGGTTCGAACGCCGTGTCGCTCACGTAGGTGCCGCAGATATTGGTGAGCAACACGAAACCATCGACGTCGAGGTGGTCGCAGCAGTGTGCGATCTCGGCAATGGCAGCGTCGACGTCGGGCAGCGGAAGCGAGGCGAGCAGGCCGAAACGTCCAGGGTGGTCGACCACCGCGCGACGACCGTCTTCGTTCACCTCGCGTGCGAGGTCGATGGCGGACCCGTCGCCGAGGTACACGCCGGGCGAGGAAACCGACAGCAGCGACGTGGCAATGCCGAGGCGGTCCATCACCTCCACGTGATTTGCGGCCGACCACTCCGGAATCCAGGGCATGCCGTCGGGCTGGTCGTGGCCCGCCCGCTGGAGCGCGGCGCGATAGCCGTCGGGGACGTAGTGGGCGTGCACGTCGATCTTCATTCGCCGACGGTGGTAACCCACTCGAGCAGGGTGTCGACGTAAAGGTCCGGCTCGGTGCCGTGCATCGAGTGACCGACGGCCGGGAAGGACCGGTACTCGACCGCGACGCCGGCCTCCCGCAAGAGTTCCAGCACCCGGGCGGCCTGCACGTCGGCCAGCGCACCCAGGAGGGTCCCGGTCTTCTCGTCGACCACGCGGAAGTGGTGGGTGAGCAGCACATGCTGCACCTTGACGCTCCGCAACATCCGCTCGTGATCGCATGAGGCCCCCACCGCGCCGGCCCAGAACGCGCGGCCCCATTCGGGATCGTATTCCTTCATGTTCTGCGGCGGCTCGTCACCGATCGGGAACCCTCGCATCCATTGCGGCAGGAGGTCGGGCGCGGCGGCGCGCATTGCGTCCCACGCCCCGATGGACCACTGGTCGCCGAGGTACGTGTTCCAGAGGTCGAACATCGGTCCGATGGACTGGCGAATCCCGGGCCCCGTCGCCGGTCGCACCTCCGACGCGAACAGCGGAGGGTCCTCGTAGCAGGCGGCGACGATCTGGCTGGGCTTGGCGTACGCCGACAGCCAGGCGGAGAGGACACCTCCGGAAGAGAGGCCGCTCACGACTGTGGGCCGGCCAACCACCACGTCGATGAAGCGGACGAGGTCGTTGCCCATGTTGTCGAGTGTGTAGCGGCCAGGTGTCCGGGTGCTCCGCCCCTGGCCCCGGAGGTCGACGGCGAACACCTCGAAATGCTCGGCGAGCCGGGGCATGGCGGCCTCGTAACCCCACCAGGACTCCGTCTGGCCCGGGATGAGAAGCAGCGCGGGTGACCCGGCGTGGCCCACAGTCGCGTAGTTCATTTCGATTTCGCCGAGGTCGACTAGGTGCTCGGCGATTTCGTGGGGGACGTAGGTCTCGGCGGCATCGTGGGGGCCGAACCGAGCACGGTAATCGGTCATCGCCGCTACTTTGTTCGCTCGATCAGGAATATGTCAAGACCCTGATCAGTTGATTAGTCTGCCGGCATGGCGAAAGTGTCCACGACCCCCAGCGCGCGGGTCGCACGGCCGTCGGCGAAGGCCACGCGCGATCGGATCGTCGCCGCGGCCGTCGACCAGTTCTCGGAACGCTCCTTCGACGGTGCGACGACACGCGACATCGCCGCGCGGGCGGGAGTCACCCAGCCCCTCTTGACCTACCACTTCCACTCGAAAGAAGAGCTGTGGCGGGCCGCGGTCGATTCGATCTTCGAGCGCTTGAATCAGACGATGGACGAGCGAGCCACCGGGTTGCGCGGAGTCGACGAGCTCACCACTGCGAAGCTGCTCGTGCACGAGTTCATCACCTTCTCGGCTCGGAACCCGCAGCTGCATCGGATCATCATGCAGGAGTCCAAGGCCGACAGCTCGCGGATGGACTACCTCGTCGACCACCATGTGCGTCCGATCTACGAACGAACGACCGAGATCTTCGAGTCCTTGGCGCGCCAGGGCTCAGTGCCGAACGTCCCAGCCGTGCACCTCTACTACATCCTCACCGGCGCGGGCCCGACAATGTTCGTGCTCGCGCCCGAGTGCAGGCGACTCAGCTCCCTCGATCCCTCGGACAATGACGTGATTGAAGCGCACGCCGACGCCGTCAGCCGGCTCATTTTCGGAAGCTCCTGAGCCACCGCTATTCCACCCAAGCCGGCGCTGGAGGGGACGCTGGTCCACTTCACCTGAAGAGGGTTCCGAATCTGGAATCTCGCGTGGGCCGAACGGGTCTCTCGATCCCGGCACCTTGGATGAAGGTGAGGTCCAAGCGTGTCCCGGGTCCACCTGGTCCGTCGAGGCCCGTCAGATCGTTGGGGCGTCGCGTGAAACCGTCCGGATCGCACCGGTCCCTACATTTCAGTAACAACCGTCGCAACCCCGCGATGAGCTGGAGGCGGCTCGGAATCAGCCAGACCCGATCGGGGGTGACCGATTCGATCTCGGACGGGCCGATCGCGTTGACGTTGGCGTTCTCGTCTCCGAGGGCGGCCACAGCCAGGCGTCCCGCTGCTTCCGCCGCGTCACGCGACCCTAGGGTTCGCCTGTGCTGTCGGCGATGCTGCGCACCGTGGTCCGGTACCGCTGGGCCGTTGTCGCGTTTTGGGTGACTGCCACTGTTGCCTCCGTTGCATTGTTGCCCTCGCTGGCGAGCGTGGTGCGCAACGACACGGAATCGTTCCTCCCGGCCAACGCGCCGAGCGTCAGGGCGGCGAGGTTGGCCGCCCCCTTTCTGGCCCCGAGCGGCGCGACCGGCGTCCTCGTTGCGACGGACACCGTTGGACCTCTGACCCCCGCGGACCTGTCCGCGATCAAGGTGATTGAGGACCGCGCCCTCCGATCGCCACTAGTCGTCTCCGTTCGCGGGGGCGCTGTCTCCGTCGATGGAGAGGCGTACTCGGCCCAGGTGCGCTTCACTCCGGCCACCGCAGGCGGCGGCAGCGCAGGGCGCGACGCGGTGAGCGCCGTCCGCGACGCGTTCGGTGCGCTGCGGGACCCACGGCTCTCGCTGTACCTCACCGGCTCGCTGCCGATCCTGGTCGATCAGCAGGCGGCGGCCGTGCGCACCGAGGCCGCCGCCATCCTGGGAACGATCCTGCTCATCATCGTCCTGCTCGCGCTCGCGTTCCGTGCCGTCCTGGCACCACTTGTCGCACTGGCGCCCGCCGGCCTGGCGTTAGCACTCGCGGGACCGCTCATCGCCGAGTCGACCCACGTCGGTGTCGAGATCTCTTCTTTGTTGCAGCTTCTTCTGACGGCGTTGGTGCTCGGCGCGGGCACCGACTACGGCCTCTTCCTGCTGTTCCGCTACCGGGAGAATTTCGGCGGCCGGCATGCCCACCGACGAGGCCATCGTGGCTGCGGGGTCCCGGGTGGGGACGTCCATCACCTTCTCCGCATTGACCGTCGTCTGCGCGCTCCTCAGCCTCCTCCTCGCGAGCTTCGGCCTCTACCGCGGGGTGGGCCCGGGGCTGGCCATCGGCATCGGAGTCGTGCTGCTCGTCGAGCTCACTCTCCTCCCGGCCCTGCTTTCGATCGTCGGCCCCCGGCTGTTCTGGCCGTCGCGCGTGCGCTCTGACTCGGGCCCCGGCGTCTGGGGGCGAATCGCCAGCCGCGTCGTGCGCCAGCCGGTGCGCGCCCTCGTCGGCGGGGTGCTCGTCCTCGGCGCGCTCTCAGCCTTCTTGGTCGGGTACGCGCCCTCGGGCTTCAACCCCGGGGGTGCCATCGCCGGCTCGGACTCGAGCCTGGGGCAGGTGGTGCTGGAGGACCACTTCGGTGAGATCGCCGTCGGGGCGACAGACATCGTGTTCCGGTTCCCCTCATCGGTGTGGTCCGACCCCTCTCTGCTCGGCCAAGTCCAAGACGAGCTGTGGTCCTCGGGGCACTTCTCTTCGGTGAGGAGCCCCCTCGACGCCGGCGGTCGCGACCTCCCCCCGCAGGCAGTGGCCCGCCTCTACACCACTCTGGGTCCGCCGCAGCGCCTGCCACTGGTCGACGCCAAGGCGCGGGACGGCCTGCCGACCTCCCTCTACGCCGCCTACCGGGCCGCGGCACAGTACGTGACGGAAAACGGCCGCACCGTGCTCTACCAGACGTCGCTGCGGGCGGGCTCGGCCGGCAGCACGGCGGCGATGCAGGTGATCCCGTCCGTGCGCGCCGCGGTGTCCCAGGTCGGTCGGTCCGTCGGGGCGACACAGTGGGGAGTGGCAGGACAGGCTCCCGGTGCCGCCGACGTGAGCACCATCTCGGGCCGGGACGTGGTGCACATCCTCCCGGTCGTGGCACTCGTGCTCGCCTTGCTGCTCGGCCTGTTGTTGCGCAGCGTGGTGGCACCGCTCTACCTCGTTGCCAGCGTGTTGCTCTCCTATACCGCGTCGCTCGGTCTCGCCGTGCTCATCTTCGTGACGATCGGCGGGCAGCTCGGGATCAACTTCACGTTGCCGTTCTTCATGTTCGTCTTCATCATGGCCCTCGGAGAGGACTACAACATCCTCGTCATGAGCAGGATCAAGGAGGAGGCGGCCGGACTCCCCCTCCGGGCTGCGGTCCCTCGTGCACTGGCCACCACCGGGACGACGGTCACGACGGCCGGACTCATTCTGGCCGGCACATTCGGCGTACTCGCTCTGACGACGACCGGGCAGGTGCGCCAGATCGGGACCGGCCTGGCGCTGGGTATCCTGCTCGACACCTTTCTGGTGCGGACGCTGCTCGTGCCGTCGACCGTGGTGCTCCTCGGTTCCTGGAATTGGTGGCCGTGGCGCGCCTGGACCGACGCTCCGTACGTTGGCGAGGGATCGAATGCGAAACGGCCAAGTCCGTCGGGTTCGGTAGCACGTCAGTAGCAACTCAGTTCGCTCCGTTCTCGTCGTCTGCTCCGGCCTGGGGAAGTCAGTCCGTCGCTCGGAAAGCCCGTTCGGCCCTGTCGAACTCGCCCCGGACAAGCCCGAGATCGTATGGCTGCTCCGTCAGTGTCGTCGGGTCCCACTGACTTCGCGGGGTTCCGACGAAATCTCCTCCGTAGACGTGGATGGCGCCCGTATACGACGACCGGGCCGGATTATGGACCGAATGGATGACGTCGTCACCGAGCAGAAGCACAGCGCCATCCGCGAGCTCCTTACCCCCCGACGGGATGACGTGGTCGCCGTCTCGGCGGTAGAAGGCGTTGTCTTCACGGCCGCTGTAAATGCCGATGACTGCCCACATACGGTGGTCGTGGGGGAAGAGGGTCATCAGGGGGGGCCAGATGACGTTGAGGACTGTGAGGTCCTCCGACCGGTAAAGGATGTGCAACCCCGCCGTGGACTCAGGCCCACCTTCGGTCAGGGTCCCGTCGGTGACGACCCGAGAGAGGACGTCTCGAACAGCCCCTCTGGGATCTGGGTCCCCATTTGCCTCCATGCAGGCAGCGACGAGCTCATCCGATGCAGCCATCACGCACCCCCAACGATGGAAGCGACCGGCTCTTCATCTGGACGACAGGCGCAGGTGCGGTTCGTCATCACGGGTTCAATCTCCCGCAGATGCACGGTGATCGAGGTGCGACGTCAATTCGCGGATGAGGTCTTCGGCATCGACACGCGCACCATCGATGAAGCTCGACTTGCGTCGCCTGAGAAAGGGTAGGCCGATCAGGTACATACCCGGTGACTCAACGATCCCTCCATCGTGCCTGACCATGCCCTTGCCGTCCAGCACATCGACATCGAGCCAGGAGTAGTCGGGGCGAAAGCCTGTTGCCCAGATGATGGTCTCGATTTCTCCACTCTTGAGATCGAAGTCCAGACGCGGCGACGAATCCACTTCAGTCGGTTCGAACCGGTGCGGCGGTGGAACCGAATCGTCCAGTCCATTGGCCGTGGCCCATTCGTCGATGGTAGTGAGGAGGCGACCGAGCTTGAGGTCGGCCAACTCGCATTTGTTGCGCAACGAGCCGGAGAACTGCGCGCGACCATCGTTGATGCCGGCGAGTCGGCCAACGACGTTCACCCCGATGCTCGTCAGCGCATTGAGGTCGAACGTAGCCCGTTCCTGCGAGCCAGCGAGCTGCATGGACGGGACGCGCCGCGCTCGCACGATGTCGTCCACCTCGTCGTAACGCTCGTCCAGTACGCCCGCCGCTTCCATCCACCAGTGGATGTCCCTGTCCCGGTATAGACGGGGACCGCGCACGTGCTCGCCGACGGCGAGGACGACCTCGCGGCCGGTGCGGCGTATCTCACTCGCGATCTGCACTCCGGTGGCGGATGCCCCGACCACCATGACGGCGCCTTCAGAGAGTTGACCGGGGTTTCGGTACTCCATCGGCGTCATCGTCGTGACTTGCGGTGGGACTGCTCCAGCGAAGGCCGGCACGCTGGGAGCGTTGAACGCTCCGGAAGCCAGGACAACGGTCGTGCAATGCCACTCGCCCTGGTCCGTCAGTACCAGAAACCCCCCGTCGGCACGACGCACCGATGACACCGTGGTGCCACACATCACTGGCGCGTCGATCAACTTGGCATACTCGGTGATGAAGTCGACGACCTCCAGCGCGCCCATGAAGCCATCTGGATCATCGCCGGAATACGCGTAGCCGGGTAGTCGGCACTGCCAATTGGGCGTGAGCAATCGGAGTGAATCCCACCTCTCGCGTCTCCACGAGTTGGCGACCTCGTTCCTCTCGAGAACGACGTGGTCGATCGATCGTTCGGAGAGACACCGGCTCATTGCGAGGCCGCTCTGCCCCGCGCCTACAACGACGGTCGTGGTACGCACGAAACCTTCCGTGCTAGGTCGGTGACACTCAGTGTCAGCCGACCTCGACGCTCACGTTGGTGGGATTCGTGATGATGTCGTACACGGCCGAGCGCTTCTGCGATTGTGCGACCAGCGCCTTGATGTCGTCAGGCGTCGCGTCAGCGTCGATCTTGTAGGTCACCCGTATGTCGCTGAAGCCATTACGAACGTCGCTGTCTGCGCCCAGGATGCCTCGCACGTCCATCCCGCCCTCAATCGTGGCCGACACGCTGTTCAGCTGGATCTCTCGGTTCTGCGCAACGGCAGCGACACCGGCCGTCAGGCAGCTGGCGAGGGCCACGAGGACGTACTCGACAGGCGTGGCGCCGTTGTCCTCGGACGCGAAAATCTCAGGGTGGTCGGCTTCAAAGGAATACTTGGTGCGGTGGCTCTGCTCTTCACCAAGCCCGAAGAAGCCCTCCACCGTGGATCGACTGTGCGTCCCGTTTTGCCACTCGCACGTCGCCCGCCACTGGAATTTCGCGGCCTCCGGCGTCTCGATGAGCGCACCTCGCGCTCCGAGCAGGGCCTCCACGTTTACGCCGTTGTTCACGGGTGTGTCGGTAGCCGTCATCTCATCAGCTCCTCGGTCAATTCGGGCAGAGCACGCGTCGAGCACGGTCGCCGGTCACCAACGTCGAGACTCGGTTCCCGGCGACCACCTCGCGCACTGCGTCGTTCACGGAACCGGTTACAACCGGTTTCCCAACCTGAAGGTACTCCTTGTAACCCACGTTGAAAAGGGGGCATTCGCGCCTTCTGGTGCCAGTGCACCGAAAGGGGCCGCCTACTCCTCGCGGTCGCCCCCGAGACGGCCGAACTCGATTGCCGAGCGAACCGGTTCGGGCGTGGTATTCCTCAGCTCACTATCAGGTTCCGACCCCAGCGCGTCATTGACGGTGGAGAACGCCAGCCGGAGAGCCACGAACGCGGTGAGAGCGAATATCTGCGGATCATCGAAGCCGACGTCGCGCAGCGACTGAACATCTTCGGCCGAGATGGAGTTCGGGCTCGTTGCCACCAGTCGAGCCCACCGGGCCAACGCCTGGCCCGTATCGTCCAGACCCTCGGTGCCGCCCCGGATGACTGCGGCGGCGATCTCGGGAGTCGTTGCCTCCGAGAGTCTTTTGCCCCACGCCATTGAACAGTACGAGTCGCCCAGAGCGGACGCAGCAGCCGTCACGAGCACCGCACGGTGGGTCGAGGAGAGGGATGCGGCGCGGGTCGTCTCCCCCATGAGGTCAGAGAGGCCGTTCAGGGCTGATGGCAGATGCGCCCAAAGGTGCGACACGTTCGTCACGTAGCCAGTGCCTTGGAGGTCCTCGTCGAAGAGCCGCTGGGCCGCAGGTGAGTGCGGCGGGGCGCTGAGGAAGCCCGAACGGGACTGCACTGCGTCGGGAGTCGCACCGCCCCGGCTACGGAGCTCGGCCCGAAGCGGCTTCGCGGCGAGGAGCCCGACGAGCGCGATCGGGGCACGAAGGGGGAGCCCCTCGCGGATCTGCTGTCGCCCCAATTCCCTCGCCGAGTTGAAGAACGACTCTTCGCCGACTGCCTGGATCGCTTCGAATGCCGGACCTGTGGAAGCAAGGGCGCGGGCGTAGGCATCCGGATCGGCAAATTCGAAGACGAACGGGACGTCGACCCGTTCGAGCTCTATGAAGCCCGCCTCCGAAAGGAACGCTTCGCCGACACCTGGTCTGCCGAGCGCGACCATGGCCGCCTGGTTCTGAACCTTTGCCTCGGCCGCCAGAGTGAACGGCGCGAATGCCCACGCGCCGCGTGACGCCTTGATGTGCCCCCAGACCGTGAGCCCGATGCGCCCCCCGGGGACGAGGACACGGTACGCCTCAGCGACAGCCTTCGGAGTCGTGCCCCAGATACCGCGGAAGGAGGTGACGATATCGAAGGAAGCGTCGTCCCACGGCAGCGCGTTCATGTCGCCGACCCGCAAGTCAGCCTCGGGGCTCCGGTCCTGGGCGACGGCAATGAGGCGCGGCGACGCATCGATGCCAGCGCAGCTTGCACCTCGCAACGCCGCGAGTTCGAGGGCAAGGCCCGCTCCGCAGGCGAGGTCGAGAAGCCGGTCACCTGCCCCGACACCTAAGCGGTGGTGCATGGTGACGTATTCACGAGTGTTTGTCGGTTCGCTGAGAGTGGCGAACTCCACGGCCTTCCGACCCCAGCCTTCATCGACGACTCGCCATTGCTCCTCGTCCCGGGAGGCGTTCGTCGGATTCGTCACGGTCGAGACGCCGCCTGGTGCGACCGGGCCGGGTCGGTCCGAGGAAGGCCGGGACCGGGGATGACCGGCAGTTCGGAAAGCCCTCGCAGCACGAGACCGTCACCATGGCTCCAGTGCAGATCCTCCGAAGGAACGGCCAGGGTGAGCTCTGGAAAACGTCGCAACAACGTGCCGAGAGCGAGACAACCCTCCATGCGCGCCAGAGGGGCGCCAAGGCAATGATGGATGCCGTACCCGAACGCCAAATGACGGGTTGGGGCACGGTCTACGTCGAGGGACTCCGGTTTCGCATACCTGCCATGGTCGTGGTTCGCAGCCGCCAAGCAGATGATGACTTGTGCCCCCTCCGGGATCGTCGCGTCGCCAAGGGTGAGCGTCTCGGACGCATAGCGAAAGGTCGAATGGGGAACCGGCGCGTCATACCGGAGGAATTCTTCGACCGCAGCTGGAATCGCATCGGGTTCGCTTCGGAGCTTCGAGAGCTGCTCTGGGTTGCGGAGGAGCGCGACAACGCTGTTGCCGATGAGGCTGGCGGTGGTGTCGTGGCCGGCGACCATCAACTGGAAGATGGTCGAGAGCAGTTCCCTGCTGTCGAGGCTGTCATTGCCGTCTCGGGCTCTGATGAGCGCACTGACGAGATCGTCGCCGGGAGAGGTCTCCTTGCCAGCGACCAAGTCTTGGAGCATCGCCACGACCGCATCCGAGGCGGCCTTTGCCTCGGCGTACTCGGAAGCAGTCGAGGTCGGCACGAGCAGCTTGGTGAACTCTTGGCCAAGCCGAGCCCTGTCCGCATGGGGCACGCCGAGAAGTTCGCAGATGACCGTGAACGGCAGGGGGAACGCAAAAGCTGAAACAAGATCGACACTGCTGTCAGGCCTGCTCTTTGCGATCGCATCGAGGAGATCGTCGGTGATGGTCTGTACCCGTGGGCGCAAGGCCTCGACGCGTCTCGGGGTGAAGGCACTAGAGACGAGTCTGCGAAGCCGAGTGTGGTCGGGCGGGTCCACGGTGAGCATGTGCCGGGCGAAATCCGGTCCCGGCAGCCCCTCGGCAACGACTTCCGAACTCTTTGCCAAGGCAGCGTCCATGTCCTTGGAAAGGCGCAAGTCGTTGAGCGCGGCCATGGCCTCTTCGAATCGGACGACGAGCCATGCATCGTGACCATCGGACAAGGTCACAGGATGCACCGCGCCAAGCTTGCGGGCCTCCGCGAAGAGTGGGAACGGGCCGTCGAGGTCAAACGACCCCCACGAAGCGAATGCCTCGATCATCGTCACCTCTCACCTCTCGGTGGAGCAGTCTAGCGACGGTGCCCCGTTCCTTTCCCTGCCGACGCCATCGGGTCTGCAACCTCACGCCGAACGACTCGGAGCACCAACGGTGACCCGACTCAGTCCAAGGAGGTCCGGGTCTGTCTCACCGCTGCCGGCGAGAGTGGTCCGCCACCATGTCTCCCTCGTCGCGAAGCTGCGGATAGAACCGGTCGAGCTGGTTACTTCGTAGTTCGCCAGCGAGGCCTGTCCGGTGGTCTGGCCACTCCGTCGCTCACGCTGGGTCGTCGGTGAGGCCACGAACAGCATTCAGTCCGCATGTTTCAGTATCAAGACGTGATCCCGATTGAACCCCGGGAGTTAGCCCCAGAAGATGCAGGTGGGGTCTTTCTCGATCTCGCCGAGGAGCTCCTCAACCGTTCCCGGATCGATGAGGTCGTAAAGGTGCCAGCGGCTATTGCGGTCCGCCCAAAACAGGGTCCACCATGCGGCTGCAGGGTCGTAGCGGAGTTGACCGATAGGACGTCGAGACCAGTCCGTGCCCTGGTTATCCCAAGGCGGACGACATTCGAAGATGGTGACCGATTTGCCCCGCACCCCGACCTCAACCCGCACCTCGCTACGGAACTCCCGCGGTGTCTTCTCCTCGCAGTACTTCCGGATCTTGAGCAGATCGAGGTCGGGTACGGCGCCCATCGCCGCCACCATAGATTGTCCCCACGCGTTTTCTCGTCCGTTATCTTGCACGTGCGGGCCGCTAGCTCATCCGGAAGAGCAGGGGACTTTTAATCCCAAGGTGCCGGGATCGAGACCCGGGCGGCCCACCAGGTCAGAGGGCATAAATGCTTCTGGCACAACCTCTCGGTAGGGTCTATCCCAACAGTTTTCCCAACAATCGGGAACGGTTTGGAGGATCGGAATGCCAGGAAGCATGCGAGAGCGTCAGCCAGGCGTTTGGGAGCTTCGTGTGTTCCTTGGACGCGACGCCGCCGGCAAAACCAGACACCGCGGTGTGACCTTCCGAGGCGGCAAGCGAGCCGCCGGCCGGGAATTGTCGCGATTGGTGATGGAAGCGGAGAACGGGCCGGTTCTTCCTACTCCTCCTCCGATCGACGAACCCCTGCGATGGGGCGACCAGACGACGATCAATGAGGCGATTGCGGGTTGGAAAGAGAACGGATGGGAGGATCTCTCGCCGTCCACAGTTCGGCGCTACGAAAACATGTGGATGAAACATGTGCACGGATCGATCGGCATGGAGAGGCTTGCAACGCTTAGCCCGTACGACGTCGAGAAGTATTTTCGGCGCCTGAAGGCCGGTGGTCTAGCCGAAGCGACCGTTCGTCAAATCCGGGCGCTGATGCATCGGGCGTGCCGGTTGGCTCGAAAGTGGAGTGGCGGCGTGCTGCCCAATCCGATCGCCGACACCGAGTTGCCCGCCTGGGCTCTCGATGAGCAGGGCGAAGTTCGGGCGCCTACCCTCGAGGAAGTACGTTCCTTGATTGCTGCTGCCCAAAAAGCCGACGCGAGTTTCGCCGCTGTTCTGCGGGTAGTCGCCGCCACCGGGATGCGGCGTGGTGAAGTGTGTGCGTTGCGGTGGCGAGATGTGGACTTCGATCACGGTGTCGTGAGGGTAAATGAGAGTGTGGTCGCCGCCATAGGCGGGGCGATCGTCAAAGCACCGAAGACGCGGGCGAGTATCCGCACGGTGGCCATCGATTCCGACACACTGTCCGTGCTCGGAGTCGTCAGGTGGGAGCAGATAGTGCTCGCCGAGGCGTGCGGGTTGAAGCTTGCTCCGGAGGCATTCCTCTTTTCGAACGAGCCTGGAGCGATGACCCCTCCCCACCCCGATGCCCTGAGTCACACCTTCGCCTCCATTCGTGCCAAGGCGAAGGTCGCTCCCGATATCCATATGCACTCCCTGCGCCATTTCCACGCCACCGCGCTGGATCCGGTGATCTCTGAGGCCCAGAAACAGGCGCGCCTCGGTTGGTCGACCGTGAAGATGGCTCGCCACTACACAGATTCAGTGCCGGAAGAGGATCGCCGGGCCGCAGATCACGTTGGCAACCTGCTCTCGCCGTCTACCGATAAGCCCAGCGCCGGGGCGAAGGTCGGGTGAGCGTCGGTCGCGCTACTCGATGAGGGGTCGTCCGGGGAAAGCTCTTCCGGGGGCGGCAGCGGTAATCCGGCTATCAAACGGTCGACCGATCTGCGCGGGATTCGTGTCCGTTGGCCGATTCGGAAAACGGGGAGAGGAAATGTGCCGGCCTTAATCGCTCTATAGAGCGTGGAGCGCGTCACGCCGAGAAGCACGGATGCCTCTTCCACGCTCAAGAGGGATCGTGGAGATTTGTTGTTCGGATTGGTACCCATTGGGATTCACCTGTCTCGTCTCGTGCCAGGACGTGCGTCGTGGTCGCAGTTGATCCTCCGAATGGACGTCACCTTGAGCGTCATCTCCCGATCGGATGCGATGTCATCCCGGCGAAGTACCAGGTGCCGATGCCGTCACCTTCGTGGATCATTTCCGCGGCGCTCGTCACCCCCTACTCATTCAGAGAGTGTCCACTACGCCGTGTCCTGGCAGTGCAAAGATCCCGCCGCTGTAGCCAAATTGATAAATCTCCGAGCTGGCCACCGGACGCGCCAAGGGCGGCCGCAGAATCGGCAACTTGGCACCCACGTAGACGGCCTCGTCTACGTGGCCATTGCGAGTAGTTCAGAAGGCTCTCAACTACTCTGACTCACTGTGCAGACAGATCATCGCCCGAGTCTTATCAAACACACGGACGGACGATATGAAGTGCGGTGCCCACAATGTGAGCGGCGCAGTGCGCAGACACAAGAGCCGCTTCCTATCGGCATCGGTATTCGAGTTGAGAACCGCTTTGAGGCAGAGGCGATTTTCCGTAACCATGGCGGGCGCGCCTGACCATCCGCTGAATCGTCGTGAATAGCTGGAGGAATGGCTGCACGTAGTTCTAAATGTGAGAGGAATAACCGGTCTCCCTGTTAGGTGCCGAGCGGCCGAGAACGGAGAGCGATGCCTGGTCTCCACCTCAACGATCAACATCCGCCACTTATTGGTTTCAAACCACCAGTTGCGGGATCGCACCTCCGGGTGCGTCTCGGAGGTGCCGCTTCACTTCGGCACCGAACCCTGTTCCACCGCGTCTGATCTGTATCGCAGGGGAATCCCCGAGTCCCTGGGAGCCGGTCAGGGACGTCGGGATGCAGTCCCGTCGGCGAGCTGTGGACTTCCGCGAAGCGTAATCAGGTCGACGGCCGCAAATCTCCAACGGGCCGCGTCGTAGGGAGTCACGGGCGAACCTGCCAGCCGACTTCGGATCCGCGAGCGACAGGCGACAGCTTTCAGTCCAGACGGATATCGCTTCGTTGGCACGCCTCCTCGATTGAAACTCGGACGGAATACCACCCTTCCGACCAGGAGGGTCGCCGCTCTCTTTCGTGAGCTCGGACTGCGAAATCCGCCGCCGCTTGGATACGCACACGGTATGCAGCACACCGTGTGCAATTTTGCTACAGTGGACAGTGTGAGGCAGACGAAGCCGGGAGCCAGCTACCGCCCAGCACGTCACACAACAAGGAGGGGATATGGCCAACACGACGGGGCGTCGGCCCGACGGTCGTGGAGCCGAGGGCGGGAACGGTTCAGACGTCGAGGGCGAGTCTTGGGAGCAACGTCACATCCGCGTGACGTTCTGGCTCGAGCGGGCATTGCGCGAGGAGGTCCGAGAAGCAGCCAAAGCGCGGGCGCTGAGCATTACGCAATTCATCGCCCAAGCTCTGCGTCGAGCAGTCGACGACCCGCCGTAGCACCTCTACCGGAAGTCGCCAGCCTGAGCGTGCCACTGCAAGCGCTTGTGCCTCTGGACCGTCACCCTGGGCCAGGGGCTGGAACATCCGAGCAGAGCAGCTCGGCGACACCTACAGATGGTCCACTCGCTCAGAATGACGCTCTGAACTGGGAAGGTGACACTCAACGCAACGTCACCTTCCCCGTGCCGTTCCCGCCGGTCTCGTCATGGATCAGAGGGACGGTTCTGGCGTTTGCACCGCCCTCCAGCGGTGTAATGAGCAAGGCAACTCTTGGTCCTCCTTGCTTGTCACTTGCACAGGGTGACGTCGCAGGTGACGTCCGTCAGGCAACGTCTCCCGGTGGATCGACCTGGATTGGTCGATCCGCACCCGATCAGGCGCTGACTGCGTGAGGCGGCAGAGAGGAGGAATAAGAGGGTGACCTCATCGATGGGACCGTCCAGGGCGGCGTTGCGGATGTCGGTCTTCGCCTTGTCGGCTGCGGCCCTCGCCATCCTTTTCGCGAGCTGCTCCTCCAGTCCCACCACTCACGCTGAGACATCGACCTCAGTCAACAGCTCCACTGCGTCGACGAGCGCTACCACCGCAACCACGGGCAGTACGAGTCCAGCCAACGCAACAGAGACGGCGATCCTGAACGCGTGGCAATCCGCCCTGCAGGCGCTCTACACCTATCTGCAGCGGCCCTGGCAGCAAGATCGGGCTGACCTGGTTGGTGGTGAGACGAGTGCTGACCTCTGGCCCAACCTCGCCAACTATTTCACCAGCCCGGCGCTCCAGTCGGAAGACGAATTCCTCGTCGGGGTGAAGATGGGTCAACTGAACGGACCGACCACCTACAACCTTGGTCATCCGAGTGTCACTCTTACATCCCCGACGTCTGCGATGGTCACGGGCTGCATCTACGACTCGGGCACGACATCGAGCTCGGGAAAGCCTGGTCCAGCAACGCTCGGCGGAGGCGCCGGCTACTCCCAGGGGACGTGGCAACTTCAGCTGATCGATGGCTCCTGGAAGATCGCCCGTTTTCGGACGTCCACGGTGGCGAAGTGCTGAGTTGGTGGAAATTGACGGGCCTCGGGGTCATTGCCTTGTGCGCAATCACTTTGATCGTTCTTCCGACGCAGCACGCCGATGCAGCCGTCGGTGGAGGCGGTACCTGCACCGACTCGGGTCAGACCGTGGATTGCGGTAGTGGTGTCGCCGGTCAGACGGGTTCGAGCGGTGGAACGGGCGGTGATGCGACGCCGGTGAGCGACGGCGGTGGGAGCACCGCTCCGCAGTGCCCCGACTACGTTCCCTACTCGGTTGCCATTCCCGGTGGCGGCGATGGCGGTCCGCCCCCGGCCGGAGCAACCCAGCCTGGTGCTTGGTACGTGAACCTCTGCGCCCAAGGTGGCGTCCAAGGCATGGCGACGGGAGTCGAGTGGTTTGCCACGGGAGCAGTGCCGAACATCCCGCCGCCCGATCCGGCCGTCGTTGGTGCGGAGGCGGCCAGTGAGCTTCGACTCTCCAGCCCGTCGCTCGTACTCAGCCCGTCGAATAACGGCTACGTAAACCTCGCCGAATGGCTGTGGATCGACGCGTCGATCTGGCACACCCTCAGCACCACCGCGCAGGCCTGTAATGCAGGGGGGTGCACGGCCGCGACGGCTACCGCCACCCCGGTGTACGTGACCTGGAACACCGGCGACGGGTCGACGCTGACTTGTAATGGCCCCGGCATCGTGTACAACACCGCCCTTCCCGCTGACGCCCAGTCGAGCGCCTGCACGCACACCTACACGGTGACCTCGGCAGGACAGCCCAGCCCTGACGGCAATCCCAACCACGCCGCCTTCGGGGTAACCGCCACAGTGACGTGGACCGTCGCGTGGACGGGTCCCGATGGCTCAGCCGGGCCGCTTCCCAGCCTGACCACCGAGGGCACGTCCTCCCTCAAGGTCGCCCAGATCGAATCCGTGAACGACTGAGAACTGGAGGTCCGATGGTCACCACGGCACCCACCCGACCCACCCTCGTGTCCGCGCCGGACAATGAGCCCCGGAGCGGTCTGCGCCTCATCACCGGGAACCATCAGCGGCGGCCGTGGCAGATCGGCCTCGGCATCGCTCTGGTGCTTGTCTGCGCAGCGGTGGCCGGAGCACTGTTCCAGTCCTCGGCCAAACGGGTGAACGTCGTGGTGGCGACCAAGACCTTGGCAGCAGGGACCGTCTTGACTCCGGGCGACCTCGGTGCGGCGAGCATCCCGGCCTCAGGGCACATCACAGCCATGTCGGCGTCGGGTTCTTCGGCCCTCGTCGGCCAGCAGCTCAACAGCCCCGTCTACGCCGGTCAGGTCATGGTCCGCCAAATGCTCTCGGGCACGCCCCAGTTGGGAGCCGGTGAACAGGTCGTCGGCATGTTGCTCAAAGGTGACCAGATGCCCGGGGTGGCACTGGTGGCAGGCGACACCGTGCAGGTCATCGCCGTCCCCCAGCCCGGTCAGGGCTCGACGATCGGCGGAACCATCGGCTCGACGCTCGTGGCCAGAGCCACCGTCTATGCGGTGGGCGCGCCCCCACCGAACCAGACCCAATATCAGGCGTCGGTCTCGCTCGAAGTCCCGAGCTCCGATGCCGACACGGTCACCGCTTATGCCGCCGCCGATCAGCTCGGTTTGGCGCTCGTCGGTGAGGGACAAAGGTGAGCGTCGTCACGCTGGCATCGATCAAGGGATCGCCCGGCGTCACCACGGCCGCCCTCGCCCTCGCCGCCGCGTGGCCGAGCAGTCGGAAGGTCCTTTTGGTCGAAGCAGATCCCTTCGGGGGCGACCTGGCCCCGCGCCACGGCTCGACCATTACCGCCGGTCTCCCGTCACTCTTCGCCGCGGCCAGGCGCTCGCTCGCCCCCGATGCCGTCTGGGACCACGTCGACCATCTCCCCGGTGGTCTGCCCGTACTCTTCGGCCTCTCGGGCGTCCAAGGTGCCACCGCCAATGAGAAGGCCTGGCCGGTGGTGGCCGCAGCGCTGGGGGGTCTCGACGCCGACGTGGTGATCGACGCCGGCCGGCTCCTGCCGAACTTTGCCGGCGGCACCCGCCAACTGCTTGAGCAGAGCGACGTCCTCCTCGTCGTGTGCGATCCGACGCTCGAAGGGATCGTCCACCTCCGAGCCGCCCTGCCGTCCCTCGTGGCCGAAATCCAAGACCGCCGACTCCTGATCGTCCCCACAGCGTCTGGGACCTATGGCGGTTCTGGATCGCGGCGACTCTCGGGGTCGGCGTGGGGCCCGCTTTGCCCGACGATCGCAAGGCCGCCGAAGCGTTGGCCAACAGGCGCACTGTGTCGCGACTCGAGCGGACCGCACTCTTGAAGTGGGCCAACGCCATCGTCGCAGAGCTGGGAATCGAGGCGCCCGACAGCGAACCAGTCGACATCGAGGCACTTGGCACTGAAACAGCCGACCGCGAGGAGGGTGAGGTCCAAGGCGATGACCCGACCGAAACCCTTGACCAAACCGAGCTTCGCCTCCCGGCAGACGACAAAGAGCGTGCCTCCGCGCCGAGCAGCGAACAGGCGCCGCCGAACCACCTCGAGGACCCCGCGTCCGTGTTGGATAACCCGGGCTCGTTAGAGGACTCGGTGTGGGATCACGGCGATGCCGCGCTGGCTGTGGGAACGGATCGAACGGAAAGGCGCAACAATGAACGACGCCGAGCGCCGCCAACTCGAGCGCGATGCCACCGAGCACGTGGCCGAGGGGAATATCCACTACGGGACCGCCGAATGAGTGAGTTCGATCGCCGCTCTTTCGTGGAAAAGCTGGCCCGCGAGGCCATCGACGAAGCGGCACGCTCCATGGTCCACCGCGGTGTCACCAGCCGAGCCCCGAAGAAGAGGACCAGATTGTTCGCCGCTTGGTGGCCACCCAGCTGGGTCTCGGTCGCCTGCAGCTCCTCTTGGACGAGGACGACATCGAGAACATCAACATCAATGGCGCCGACCACGTCTGGGTCAAACCGCCGACGGCGTCAAAGAACGTGTCGAAGCCATTGCGGACAGCGACGAAGACCTGATCGAACTGGTCCAACGTGCCGCCCGGGCGCACCATACCGGCGGAGAGCGCCGCATCGACAGCGCCAAGCCCGTCGTCGATCTCCATCTCGCCGGTGGGCACCGACTCTCGGCCATGATCGAGGTCTCCAACCGACCGTGTGTGTCCATCCGGCGGCACCGCCTCATTGACGCCACCCTCGACGACCTGGCCGATTCGCTCAGCGACGAACTGGCCCGTTTCTTGCGTGCCGCGGTGCAGGCAAGGCTGAACATGATCATCTCGGGCGGCACCGATGCCGGCAAGACCACGCTCTTGCGAGCTCTCACCGCGGAGGCGGACCCAGCCGATCGCATCGTCACCATCGAATTGTCCTACGAGCTCGGTCTGCACGAGCTGGTCCATCGCCATCCAGACTGTGTGGCCTGGGAGACCCGCGAAGCCAAAACCGAAGGCCAAGGGGCGGTCTCCATGGACTACCTGGTCCAACGCGTCAACCGCCACGACGCCGACCGGGTCATCGTCGGCGAAGTACTCGGCGACGAGATCGTGCCCATGCTCAACGCCATGACAGCCGGCAAGTCGGGCTCGATGTGCACCATCCACGCCGATTCGACCGAAGGCACATTCGGCAAGATCAAGACGTATGCCTCCCAGTCGCCCAAGCACCTGAGCGACCAGGCGGCAGCCCAACTCAGCGCCCAGGCACTCGATCTGGTCATCTTCGTGCGCAAACGCCCTGACGCCTCGGGCCTGGCCCGGCGCTACGTCTCTTCGGTACGTGTGGTGGAGGACTCAGAAGGCCCCCACGTCATCTCGACGGAGATCTTCGCCGAGCCCG